>CAXXPQ010000005.1:0-287301 GCA_963668655.2 Myxococcota bacterium | reverse complement strand
ATTCTTTCCGTCTACATCGGCCACGGATCGCCGGGCTGGACCCAGGGACTGGCCATCGGGGATCTCGATTCCATCGACATCCGGCACCGTCTGCCTTTCGCCTTCTTTTTCGCCTGTTCCAACGGTGAATATCGCGGATCGGAGGATTCCATCGCCGAGGCCATCATCCGCCTGCCCAACGGCCCCGTCACGTCCATGGCCGGGTCGGGAACCACGCATCCGTACGGAAACGCGGTCTTGCCGTACGAACTTCAGCGTGCCGTTCTGAATGAACGCCCGGCGACCATCGGCGAGGCGATTCTTTTATCCAAACGCTATTCCATGGATCACACGGACGAGATGCGCGAGTTGATGGACGGTTTTGCGATCATCGCGGAAGTCCCCGAGGAAGAACAGGGAACGATCCGCCTTCAACACCTGGATCTGTACAATCTTTTCGGCGATCCGGCGGCGAAAATCGTCTTTCCTTCCAGCAACATCCGTTTCGACAAGGTGGAAGGCAGCATCGAAAGCGGTTCTCTTCACATCCAGGGAAATGCGCCGGGTCTGAACGGCGGCAAGGCCCTGGTCTCGCTGGAAACCGAGCGCGAGGTCATTTTTAACGAACTGACGCCCGTGAATCCGGACTCTCCCGATTCGGCCACGGTAAGGGAAAACTGGAACCTCGCCATGGACAAAACAATTACGGATACGGAAGTGAATCTGGATGGCGAATCCTTCCAGGCCGACCTTTCCTGGAGCGAGGATCTGCCGCGCGGAACGTATTACATCAAGGTGTACGCCGCAGACGATCTCAACGACAGTTTCGGTGCCAGAAAAGCGCCCGCCCAGTGAAAAAGTAGTCCGTCCTTTTGCAAATGGCTGGAACACCGGAAGGATGAAACGGAGATTCAGTAAAGAAATCGTTATGTTATTTGCTGTCCTGCTTCTGGTTGCCATGCCCTGGGGCATGGGACGAGTCTTTGGCGGCGCTCCGGCGGGGGAAGGCGAAGTCCCGGTGGCGGTACGGAACGAGGCGGAGCCGGGCGGTGGTTCGGAATGGCGTCCGTTCTGGATGGACGCGGGGCTGGGCGCCGGAGGGTTGCACAGCAGGGGGGGCACGAGCACCGCGTTTCTTCTGGGAGCCGCGCTGGGTTGGCGTTTCCACGAGAACGGCCTGCTGCTTCTCGGCTATCGGGCCAAGTTTCACCCCTGGGAGTCCTACCATTCCTCGTTCCACACCGTCGGCCCCCGGCTTGGCTGGATTTTCTGGCGGGGGATGTACGTGGGCGTGGAGGGCGGCCTGGCCTGGAGCTATCTGGAAAAAGGACGTTATCAGCAGGCGCGTCTCGGCGGCGGCTGGGGCGTCGAGTGGGGCTATGTTCACTTTTTTGCACAAAATATCGGATTAAAGGCCGGCCTCGGCGTCCATCAACGCTGGCTGGGGCAATTGTATACGGATTTCGGTATTTTATTGGGCCCCGTGGCCGCGTTCTGACCTTTCCCGTCTCACCGATTCAGGAAATTACTTGTAATCCCTGTAACAATTTAGGATAGTAGGCCGATAATAAAAACACTTCGACAGAGAAGGCGCTTCTCTTATCGGTTTCGTTTGAAAAAGGCGAATCTCATGCGAACAATCCTTCGTTCCGCGTTTTTCCTCTTCCTGGCGCTGATCGCCGTGCATTTTTCCGGATGTTCCAAAAAGAGCAAGAAGGAAGATATTACCCAATCCCTGGAAGATCGTCTGACCGACGCCCTGGATTTCGAAGGCGGTACGGTCAAGGAAGGCGATCCGCCGAAGGCGTCGGATTCGGACGCCGCGCCGCAGATTTCCTCCGTGGAGTCGCCGGAGCAATATCGCCTGGGAGCGGATTTCGCCGTGGAACTGACCAGCGATTACGCCGAAGAGCAAAAGGTGGACAAGGCCATCATCCACATCCTCGGAGCGAAAAAGTACATCGTCGTTTCCCCGGCTTACCTCGTGGATGGACTGATGGTGCTGGCCGGTACGCTGCGGAACGACCCGCTCCTGTTGGAAAAGGCATTCGACGTGGAATACGCCCTGCAAACTTCCGCCGGGCTTACGGGCCGTTATCGTCCCGTGGGATTCGAGATCAGCCGGGAAACGCCCCAGGATGTCGAGTCGCCGATCATCGCGGTGAGCGTCAGCAACGACAACACCTTCCACGAAAGCGGCCGTCCGGAGGGCAGCGAATCCGAGGACGCGCCCCAGATTCAGGAGATCGAGGCGCCGTCGCAACTGCGGCGCGGAGACGCATTTTCCGTAAAGCTGTATTCCGATTTCGCGCGCACCGAAGAGGTCGTGGCGGCGATCCTGACCACTCCCCTCAACGACGCCTATTACGAAATCAGAGGCGTTTTATCGGCCGCCGCGAGCGGATGGGCGATGACCATCACCGGCCACCTGGCCACCGAAGGGCTGGAGGCGGGCGATCTTCTGGTGTTTCTGTACGCCCTGAAAACCACGGCCGGCCGGGTGGGAGCTTATCGCAGCTGGGCCGTGGAGGTGGTGGACGAAATTCCGGACGGAGACGAGGATGTCGATCCCGATCCCGATCCCGATGCGGATCCGGACCTTCCGTCCGGACCCTTGAAAATGCTTCCCGCGAGAACCCTTCCGGCCGCGATTGGAAAGGAAGGCAAACAGATTCACGTTTTGACCGTGACCCCGTTTTCGGATGGCTTGAAACAGCCGTAAAGCAGGAGAATCCCATGCGTATGATCCGATGTGCCCGTTCGCGTTCGATCTTTATCATTCTCGCCGCCTTGCTTCTGTCGATGCAAAGCGCTCTTGCCGCCATGCCGGATACGGTGCGGCTTTCCGCGCGGATTCTGGAGGAAGACGGCGATGAAGCCTTTTCCTATGAAGGTCCGATCACGGTCCGGCTGATCGACGCCGAAGACGACAGCGCGGAACTCTGGAGCGAGATCTTCGAGAACGTCGCGGTGGAGGGCGGATGGTTTTCCATCGAGCTGGGAACGAGCGGCACGGAAACGCCGGACGCCCTGGCGGTGGTGCTGGTCGAACAGACCGGGACGGAGCTTTATCTGGAAGTCTCCCTGGAGGACGAGGACGGAGAGCCTTATGTGCTGCCCACGCAACTGAAACTGACCTCCGTTCCCTACGCCCTGCAGGCCGCGAACGCGGACCTTCTGGAAGGACATTCGGCCGCCGATTTCGCCGAGGCCGAACATACGCACGATTGGGAAGACATCGCGAACGTCCCGGATACGGTGTTGAATGACCAGGACACTACGTATTCGGCGCGCGCCGGAATGGGTCTGGAGTTCGACGGCGAGACCATCGGGCTGGTGACGAGCTGCAACGCCGGGGAAGGCCTGCTCTGGAACGGATCCAACTGGGAATGCTCCGTTGTCGGAGGAAGCGCCGACACCCTGGCGGATCTGGCCTGTGCGGGCGGCGAAGTGGCCAAGTGGAACCAGAACGACAGCCGTTGGGAGTGCGCGCCGGATGAAGTCGGAGCATCGGGAGACAGCCTGATCGCCGGAAACGACAGCGGTTTGCAGATCGAGGGAAGCGATATTTCCCTGACCATGGCATGCACCGAGGGACAGATTCTGCGGCGCAATGCCGACGGCTGGACATGTTCGGACGAGGAAACCGTAAACACCGATACTCTGGCGGATCTCGGCTGTACGGAAAACCAGGTGCCGAAATTCGTGGGCGGCGTGTGGGTTTGCGAGGAAGACCTGGACACGGACACGAATACGGACGCCCTGGCGGATCTGGCCTGCACGGACGGCCAGATTCCGAAAATGGTCGGCGGCGTATGGACTTGCGAAGCGGATTTGGACACGGATACGGACAGCTTCGCGGCGCTAAGTTGCCTGGACAACCAGATCCTGAAATACGACACGGATCACTGGATCTGCGCCGAGGATGTCGTCGGTTCACCTGGGGAGACGTATTCCGCCAAGGTGAATATGGGATTGGAATTCGACGGCACGGAGATCGGGCTGCTGTCGGGCTGCATGGACGGCGAAATCCTGAAATGGAACCAGGCTTTCGGAGCGTGGGAGTGTCAACCGGATGTAGATACGGACACGGACTCGCTGGCGGCTCTGACCTGTTCGGAAGGCCAGGTGCTCAAGTGGGTCGCCGGGATGTGGCTCTGCGAGGCGGATGAGAATACGGACGCTCTGGGGACGCTGAGCTGTTCGGAAAATCAGATCGCGAAACTCGTCGGCGGCGTATGGCGCTGCGAGGAAGATCTGGACACGGATACGGACAGCTTCGCGGCGCTAAATTGCCTGGACAATCAGGTGCTGAAATTTAATACGGATCACTGGGAATGTGCGGAGGATGTCGTCGGATCGCCCGGGGCGACGTATTCCGCCAAGGTGAATATGGGATTGGAATTCGATGGCACGGAGATCGGGCTGCTGTCGGGCTGCATGGACGGTGAAGTCCTGAAATGGAACCAGGCTTTCGGAGCGTGGGAGTGTCAACCGGATGTGGATACGGACACGGATACGGACAGCTTCGCGGCGCTAAGTTGCCTGGACAATCAGGTGCTGAAATATAATACGGATCACTGGGAATGTGCGGAGGATGTCGTCGGATCGCCCGGGGCGACGTATTCCGCCAAGGTGAATATGGGATTGGAATTCGACGGCACGGAGATCGGGCTGCTGTCGGGCTGTATGGACGGCGAAGTTCTGAAGTGGAACCAGGCTTCGGGAGCGTGGGAATGCCAGCCGGATGTGGATACGATCTATACCGCCGGTACGGGGATATCCATCACGGCTGGCGTCATCACCAATACCGGCGATCCGGACGGCTCGGACGACCTGCTCGTCTCCACCTCCTTCGCAGGGGACGTGACCGGCACGTACGATAATCTTCAGTTGGGCACGGGGGTCGTGGGTGTCGATGAATTGGGCGGAAGCAGCGTCAATACGCTGAAAGTGGAGAACAACACGCTGCTCTTCGAGGATCTGGCCGACAATGGTTGCATGGATGGTCAGATCATCCGCCGGGGAACATCCGAATGGATGTGCTCGAACGAAAGCGACGCGCTCGTGAATCTCGGTTGCTCCAACGGCCAGATTCCCAAGCACGATGGATCCGGCTTCTCGTGCGGCGACGACGCGGACACCTTGTCCCACTTGGGTTGCCTGGACGGCCAGATCGCCCGCCGGGGAGCCTCCACGTGGATGTGCGCGGAAGAAACCGATCCGCTGGGCGACCTGGGTTGCTCGAACGGCGATATCATCAAACACGACGGCAACGGCTTTTTGTGCAGCGTCGATGAGGACACGATGTCGAAACTGGGTTGTCTGGATGGACAGATCGCCCGTTGGAACGAGGCTTCCTCGATCTGGACTTGCGAGGAGACGGACCTGCGAAGCCTGCCCTGTTCCACCAGTCAGGTGGCCAAATTCAACGGAGCAACCTGGGAATGCGGAGACGACTTAAATGATGACACGCTGATGGCGCTCAGCTGCGCGGAGGGAGAAATCCCGAAAATCTCTGCCGGTCTCTGGGCTTGCGACACCGATCTGAACGGGGATACCCTGGCGGCGCTAAGCTGCACCGAGGGCGCGGTGGTGAAATATTCGGGAGGCGTCTGGCACTGCGATCTGGACCAGGACAGTGACACTTTGGCGTCCCTGAGTTGCGGGGAAGGGTACATCCCGAAATTCGTCAGCGGCGTCTGGGGTTGCGACATGGATACGGACAGCGACACCCTGGCCGGTCTTAGCTGTTCAAATGGAGAAATTCCGAAATACAGCATCGGTACGGGCTGGAACTGCGAAGCGGACCAGGACAGCGACACTTTGGCGTCCCTGAGTTGCGGGGAAGGATACATCCCGAAATTCGTCAGCGGCGTCTGGGGTTGCGACATGGATACGGACAGCGACACCCTGGCCGGTCTTAGCTGTTCAAATGGAGAAATTCCGAAATACAGCATCGGTACGGGCTGGAACTGCGAAGCGGACCAGGACAGCGACACTTTGGCGTCCCTGAGTTGCGGGGAAGGATACATCCCGAAATTCGTCAGCGGCGTCTGGGGTTGCGACATGGATACGGACAGCGACACCCTGGCCGGCCTTAGCTGTTCGGAGGGAGAGATTCCGAAATACAGCATCGGCATGGGCTGGAACTGCGAGCCGGACCAGAACACCGATACCCTGGCGGGCATTTCCTGTGGATCGGGTGCGATTCTTTCCCACGATGGCAACGGCTGGGTCTGCGGAACGGATCAGGACAGCGATACTTTGGCGTCCCTGAGTTGCGGGGAAGGGTACATCCCGAAATTCGTCAGCGGCGTCTGGGGTTGCGACATGGATACGGACAGCGACACCCTGGCCGGTCTTAGCTGTTCAAATGGAGAAATTCCGAAATACAGCATCGGCATGGGCTGGAACTGCGAAGCGGATCAGGATACCGACACTTTGGCGTCCCTGAGTTGCGGGGAAGGGTACATCCCGAAATTCGTCAGCGGCGTCTGGGGTTGCGACATGGATACGGACAGCGACACCCTGGCCGGTCTTAGCTGTTCGGAGGGAGAGATTCCGAAATACAGCATCGGCATGGGCTGGAACTGCGAAGCGGATCAGGATACCGACACTTTGGCGTCCCTGAGTTGCGGGGAAGGGTACATCCCGAAATTCGTCAGTGGCGTCTGGGGTTGCGACATGGATACGGATGAAGACAGCCTGGGAGCGCTTTCCTGCTCCGGCGATCAGATCCCACGCTACAACGGCTCCTCCTGGGAATGCAGCGACGACAAGGAAGGTGAAGGGATCCTGCCGCATCAGGTGCCGGGGGTAAACGAGGTGACGGTCTTGTATACGGGAGGACATCAGAAAAGCAAAATTACAATAGGTTCCGACGGGTTGCCGGTTATTCTGGCGTACAAGCAGACCGTAACCACAAGGCTGAGGCTGGTGAAATGCAATGATATGAATTGCACCACATTCACTTCAACGGGGATCGCCGCTGATATTGCACCGGACGCCATGGATCTTGCCATCGGTGCGGACGGCCTGCCCATCGTCGCTTACCGTACGGATGATGTCTACGTCATCAAGTGTACGGACATGACGTGCGAAAATCACACGGATTCCTCCGTCGGTCACATCGGCGGCCTGTTGGACAACTGGCCCAACCTTTCCATGGCCATCGGTATCGACGGACTGCCCATCATCTCCTATTCCAGCAATCAGCAGTATGTCGTACACTGTACGGATATGGCCTGTTTGACCGGAATTTCCGTGGAGGTTTGGGACGGAACGTCCTGCTTCGCCACCGATGGTTCTTCCACGATTTCCATCGGCATGGACGGCCTGCCCATCATCGCCTTCCAGGCGGACGAAGGTGGCTATATAATGGCGATCTATCACTGCGAGGATGTCATTTGCTCGACGTTCTACAATCGGCAGTACGGCACAACCATGCTCGTCACGTCCATTTCATCCACGATCTCCAAGGACGGATACCCCATCATGGCTTTCGTCCCGGAAACGAATAACGCCACGGTCATGATGTGCCAGGATGCTTTGTGCGAGGGCGCAAAAATCACGACCGAAGTGGGTTCCGATCAGCTTACGGAAACCGATACGGCTATTGCCTACGGGTCGAATGGAAATCCGGTGGTGGTTTATCACGACAGCGATAACGATCTGGGATTTATCGCCTGCCAGAGTGCGGATTGTTCATCGTTTTCCAGGCGCAAACTGGATACGGTCGGATCCACGGGCTACTATCCGGCCGTTACCGTACGCCCGGACGGAAGGCCGATCATAACGTATTACGACGAGACTACGTCCAGTCTGAAGGTGATGTCCTGCGCCAACGCGCAATGTCTTCCGTTTTGGTCTCGACGGTAGAAGAATCGGGAAACAAAGACAAAATCCCACGGGCTCGGGCGGCTTGTGGGATTTTTTTCTTTGAATTCGCCTACATGGCTCCTCTTCGTAAAATCCTTCCGGGACGCGGTTCGGGATGGAAGCCCTCCGGATCCAGCACCGCCTTTCCGTTGATGAAGACGTAATCCACGCCGCTTGGGAAATGCGCCGGATCGGACTCCGTGGAATTGGTGCGGATGGTGCGCGGATCGAAAAGCACCAGGTCGGCGTAGGCCCCTTCCCGGACCACGCCGCGGTCCTTGATCTGCAACTGCTTCGCAGGCAGCGAAGTGCATTTGCGGATGGCCTCTTCCAGATCGATATGTCTGCCTTCCCTGGAATAATTCCCCAGAAACTTCGGGAAACAGTCGTAAAACAGGTGCGACGGACGGCCGTAGCCCAGCAGGATGGTGTCGGTCACCACGCTGACGTTGGGATCCAGCAGGGTGCCCAAAAGGGAAAGCTCGATCATGGGGTCGCCGGGATAGGTGGCCGTCTCGAAAATCAGCACTTTTCCGTCTTCCTCCAGAAGCAGATCGCAGGCCGCGTCGAAGGGATGCTTGCCCTGCATCTCGCCGATCTCTACGAAGGTTTTTCCTACAAGGTGCCGATTCTTCTCGGACTTTACGCTCATTACGAAGGCGCAGTCCCAGCCCATGACCTTGAAGAAATTCATGGACCAGGAATTCGGTCCCCGGTGCGGCCAGGCGGAATCGCCTTTCTCGATGCTTTCCCGGATCTTGCGTCGTTCCACCGGATCGGCCACCCGGCGTTTCACGGCGTCGCCGCCGCCGGTGAGCGACCAGGGCGGGAAAAAGGCGATCAGATGCGTGAACCCGGCCGTGGTGGGCATGGCGTCGATGCCGATGGGGTAGCCCTGCCGCACTAGGTCGCCCACCTTGTCGAGGATCGGGCGAGCGCCGGAGTCGATGGGCAGCGGGAACGGATGTTTGTTGTAAAGATAGCTCAAGCCCTTGATGGCCACTTTGCTGATCCGATTCAGGGGTTCGGGGAAATTGGGCACCCAGAAAAGGTGGCTCATCTGCACCGGCACTTCCGCCTTTCGTCCGATGCCGATAATCTCGTCGGCGGCCTTTCCGATGGTGTCGGAATTGTAGCTGCGCAGATGGGAGGTGAAGACGCCGCTGTACTGGTGAACCACCTTGGCCAGTTCGGTCAACTCTTCGTCATCGCTCATGTTTCCCGGGAAATACTGCAAGCCGGTGGAGAGCCCCACCGCGCCTTCCTCCAACGCCGCCGAAAGGCTCTTTTTCATGGTTTCGATGTGGTGAGGCAGAGCCCGCTGCATGCTGTCGCCCATGGCGTCCATGCGCAGAATTCCGTGACCCACCAGCATGGCCGCGTTCAAAAGGCAACCCTGGCTTTCGTAATGATCCAGGAGATCTCCGAAGGACTTCCATCGGACCACCGGACGCTGGTCCTCCCCGATGAAGAACTCGTAGAAGGTGAACTGATGTTCGTCGTTTTTGTCCGAGATCGGCCCAAGGCTCACGCCGCAGTTGCCGCCGACGAACGTCGTGATGCCCTGGCGCACCAGCGGTTCCAGGTACTTGGGGTGGTCAGGCCGGTGCAGCGTCATGTCCGCGTGAGAGTGAATGTCCACGAAACCCGGGCAGAGCGCCCGGCTTCCGGCGGGAATTCGCTTGGCGGCCTGTGCGGCGGAGAGATTGCCGATGGCTCCGATGCGATCGCCCAGGATGCCGACATCGTTCCGATAGGCGACGCGCCCGGTTCCGTCGTAAATGGTGGCGTCTTCAATGATATAATCGAAACTCATGACTTGTCTCCATGGTGGTTTAGAATCCGAACGCCTATTCCTAACACTTCCAGGGGGGTATCACAAGGGTTTCCTACAAGTTCGTGACGGGTTTTCCGGTCACGTCCTGGCCGCAGTGAACGAATTGTAAAGAAACGTGGGGAATCAGCGTTTCGCGGAAAACGACGAACCGGGGAGAATTATCGTCCTGAAACGAAAAATCATGCCGGGATGCTTTTTTCCGGTCGCTTTTCGTGCTATTTTTCCTTCGGCGATCGAATAGGAGCAACTTATCGTGACGACGTGCAAAGATGTGTTAAAAGAGGAGAAGTTTATGGACGAACCCCGACCTCCCGAAGCTCCCATGCCCTTTCTCAAGGGAAAGCGTGTAACGCTCTGTCCCGTACGCATGCAGGATGCGGAGCAATATGCCCGTTGGCTGAACGACCGCGAGACGGCCGATCTCCTCATGTATCACGTTCCCATTACCGTGGAACGGGAGAAAAGCGTTTTAGAGGAAATGAGCGCCGATCCGGGGGAAAAACAGGTTCATCTGGCGATCTGGCTGAACGCCCCTCAGCGGCTGATCGGAAACACCAGCCTGTTTCAGATCAATCCCCGGGATCTGCACGCCCAAACGGGGATCTTCATCGGGGATAAATCCTGTTGGAACAAGGGGTTGGGCACCGAGGCCATGCGGCTCTTGCTGGAATACGGATTCACCTCCAGAAATCTCCGCAAGGTGATGCTTTCCTGTTTCGGGCATAATCTTCGCGCCAAGGCGGCCTATGAAAAACTGGGATTTCAGGAGGTGGGACGTTACAAGGAGCATCGTTTCGTTCAGGGAGAATACGTGGATATGATCTTGATGGAGGTTTTCCGGGAACGATTCTTCGCTTGAAATGCGAACGGAAACCGAATAAAATTGCCTTGCATTTCGGCATCCTGCTATAACACGGGTGCAAGGACATATCTATCGATCATCTATGAGGAAAACGTTCGATCTGCCATTCGTTGACGGAGTTGGAGGCGGTGCGATGAAAACAAGCGGTGGTATTTTTTCCATAGGAATGCTGGTTCTTTTCCTGGTCCTCTTTCTGGCCACCTGTTCGGAAAGCGATGGCGACGGCGATACGTCGGACGGCGATACGGACGGATGCCGGTCCGATTCGGACTGCAAAGGCGGCGAGGTCTGCGAGGACAAGCAATGTTTGACCATCTGCGAATCCGACGAGGACTGTGGCGAGAACTTCACCTGCGAGAACGAGCTGTGCCGGCCGGTGGAGACGCCGGATGGCGATGACTCCCCGGACGGAGACGAATCCCCCACCGATGGAGACGAGGACGGCGCCGAACCCGTTCCTTGTGAGACCTCGGCCCAATGCGATATCGGTTACATCTGCGTGGAAGGCTACTGCACCCCCGGATGCCAGAGCAATCGGGACTGCCCCGTTGACAAGATGTGCGATCCTTCCGCCGGGCTGTACGGAACCTGCGTGGATTGCCTGGAAAGTTCGGATTGCGGCTTCCAGGAGGAATGCCGGGAAGGAACCTGCGTATTTCTCTGCCAATCCAACGCGGACTGCGGCTCTCCCACCTCCGTCTGCGATGTGGCTTCGGGACTCTGCGTCATGTGCCTCCAGGACTCGCATTGCTCCATCGGCACCATTTGCGAGGATACGGTCTGCGTTTCGGGATGTCGCGGCGACCGGGATTGTCCGGACGCGCAGTTCTGCGATACCGGAGCATCGCCGTTCGGCAAGTGCGTCCAGTGCGTAAAGAACGAGGATTGCGGCGGAAACCAGGAATGCATCGACAATTTCTGCATCAGCACCTGCGTTACGGACAACGACTGCGGCGGCGGCTGGCACTGCGAACCCACCGCCGGATTGTGCGTGGAATGCACCCAGGATTCCCATTGCCAGATCGGAACCATCTGCGAGTCGAACGTCTGCGAGATCGGATGCCGGGGAGACCGGGACTGTGACAACAACTATCACTGCGACACGAACGAAGGCTCCTATGGAGGCTGCTTCCAGTGCGTAATGGACGAACACTGCGGAGGCAACGCGGTCTGCATGGATCACTATTGCTCGGGTACGCCCTGAAAGGTGTTGCGGAGCCGGAAGTAGGGATCCATTTTCGATGTCACTTACGGAGTAACCATGACGTTTCATTCTCCCACCCGTCTATCGACGATCATCGGCGTGCTTTTCTGTCTGTTCGTGGGTGTTCTCTCCGCCTGTTCCACGTCCAATGTCGGAACCGGGGACGATACGGACGGCGACGAATCGGGCTTGCGAAGCTGCCGGGAAAACGACGATTGCCGGGGAGGCGAAATCTGCGCCGAGAAGATCTGTCGGACCTTCTGCCGGGAGGCTTCGGACTGCAAAGAAACCGAATCCTGCCTGGAGCGGGCCTGCATTCCGAACGAACCCGCCGACGGCGACGAACTCGAACCGGACGGCCCCTGCAAGGACGACAACGACTGCGGCGGCGGGCAGGTCTGTTCAAATGAATTCTGCCGTTCCGTGTGCGCCACGCAGAAGGATTGCGAAATGGGCTATGAATGCCGGAGCGAGGTCTGTATCCCCGTCAACCCGGTGGACGGCGATAAAGAACCGGATGGAGACGATTCCCCCGATGGCGATGCGGACGAGGAACTGGGCCCATGCGACGACTTCGAATCCCGGTGCGACGGACAGGAATCGGTTCTGATCTGCGAGGCCGGGAATTGGCGCCGATACGACTGCGATGAAATCTGCGAGGTCGTATACAACCTGGTTTCCGCAGGCTGCGGAATGACGGAAGTTGCCGGAGAAGCAAGGGAATATTGCATCTGCGTAGAGGAAGAAGCCGTTCGATGAACGCCTCCCTCTCCTTGCTCCGGCCTTCGATTGTTTTTTGTGAATCACAGGGAGACCCGTCATGAAACGAATGGATCGACCCACGCCGAAAAGCGTTATCCTTTTTCTGCTTCTGTTCTGCCTTTCCGCCTGTTCCGGTTCGGAGTTGGGGGATGCGCTGGATGGAGACGAACCGGGGGAAGGGGATGCGGATTCGGAAGAGGCTCTGGACTGCGAGAAAAACGAGGATTGCGGGGAGGGACAGACCTGTGTCGCCGGAATCTGTCGGAAAAGCTGCGAGTCCGACGACGACTGCAAGGACGGCTACACCTGCAAGAACGATGGCTGCATTCCCGACGAGCCCGAGGATGGAGATGCTGATGCTCCGCCGGACGGCGACACGGATGGCGATGGGGATGCGGACGGAGACGGCGACACGGATGCGGATGGGGACACGGACGGAGACGGCGAGGATGTCGAGTGTGTGACATCCGGCGATTGCGATCTGGGAAACATCTGTCTGGACGGAAACTGCGTGGAAGGCTGCGAGGGGCAGCGGGATTGCCCGTCCGAGTTGTACTGCGTGGAGACCATTCCTCCCAACGGGCGTTGTGTGGAATGCCTGGATACGGAGGATTGCGAAACCAATCAGCGCTGCGTGGATTATCTCTGCGAATTCTTCTGCGTCAGCAACGATGAATGCTCCGGAAACACTCCGTATTGCGACGAGGATTCGGGCCACTGCGTCCAGTGCCTTCAGGACAGCCAATGCGAGATCGGCGCCATCTGCGAAGGTTACGCATGCGAGGAAGGCTGCCGGGGCGACCGCGATTGCACGGACGGCAAGGTCTGCGATACGGCCGCCGAGCCTTTCGGGGCCTGCGTGGAATGTCTGGGAGACGAAGACTGCGACGCCAACGAACGCTGCCGGAACCACCTCTGCCGCTTCGTCTGTGACAGCAACGACGATTGCTCCGGAGACGCGCCGTATTGCGACAATACCTCCGGCGTATGCGTTTCCTGTACCCAGGACGCCCATTGCAGCGTGGGAAACATCTGTTACGATTTCGACTGCGTGGAAGGCTGCCGTGAGGATCGGGATTGCGCGAATCCTCTGCATTGCGACACTTCGGAAGGCGCGCATGGCATGTGTTTCGAATGCGTGACGAACGATCACTGTTCTTCGAATTTCTCCTGCCAGAACCACCATTGCCTGGTGGATTGCAGTGAGAACGAATGCGAAGGAGATACGCCTCATTGCAATCCGGCCAACGGAGATTGCGTGGAATGCCTGGAGAAACAGCACTGCGGTATCGGAAATCTCTGCCTGTCGCTGGCCTGCGTTCCGGGCTGCGACGACGACAACTGGTGTCCCGGAAACGATGTCTGCAAGCCGGTGGATAACGGGGAGTGCGTGGAATGCTATCTGAATGAGCACTGCACCGGCGGACGCTTCTGCGTCAACGATGTCTGCGTGGAGGCCGAGTGCTCCGAGGACGAGCATTGCGCGGACGATGAATACTGCCATCCCAATCTCGCCACGTGCGAGGACGTTCCGGAAGACGGCTGCACCGCCGACAGCGACTGCCCGTGGGATTTGCTCGATCAGAAAAAATGCGATCCGCTCACGCACACCTGCATCGGCACCTGCGAAAACTTTCTCGGCATCTGCCTGGCCAGTGGTCGCACCCGCTGCGAGGAAAACACCAAACTCTGTTATGAGTGCTTCGAGGACGGCCAGTGCCCGGGCACCTATTGCGATCCGTTCGACTGGTTGTGCAACGCTTGCGAATCCGATAACGACTGCCGACTGGACGGCTGGCGCTGCGACTCGGAGTCCGGCGAGTGCGTCGAATGTTTCGAGGACGACGACTGCCCGTCCGGCTATTGCGACACGGAAGAATTCGAATGCGTGGAGTGTCTGGAAGACGACCACTGCACGGGCCTGACCTATCCGGATTGCGGCAAGGATCATACGTGCATCGCCCCCTGTCACGACGATTGCCAGGAAGGCGACATCCGTTGCGATGCCTCCGACGAGGAAGACCCCATCGGGTATTTTCGTTGCGGCGATTTCGACAACGACAACTGCCTGGAATTCGGAACCAGCCGCGTCAACTGCCCCACCAACCAGAGCTGCCTGCAAGATGCATGCGTGTGCCTGGACGAATGCGAGGAGGATTTCCGGGAATGCTGGACCAATTCCTCCGGCTACCAGGGAGAAACCTACTGTGACCAGGATACCAACGGCTGCTGGTACGAAGTGTCGAATTACTGCTATTACGGGGATTGCGTGAACGGCTACTGCCAGGATTGAGCGCGTGAGAAGACCGCGATTCACCCCGCCTTAAATTCCGTTCCCCCTCCCTTCGCGGATACCGTTTCGCGAAGGGAGGGGTTGGGAATATTCAACGAAATCGATGCGTTTTTCTTTTCTCGGTATGGTGTTTGCCGGGAAAAGCGCAGAGTCGGGATCGGTCGGACTACTCGTCCATGTTGTAATATCCGGGGGTATAGGTGAACAGCTTCTGAATTTTCTCGAAGTCCGCCGTGGCGCTCATCTGCGATTTCAGGCACTTCGGTTCGACGGGCTCCAGGTTGTCGAAAATACTGAAGATCTCCTCCGGCGCGATCTCCACGCATTGCGTGGTCCCGGCCGGTTTGATGGAAATTCCCAGCGGTTGGAACAGATTGATGTAATTGTGGATGGGCTCGTAAAACAGATCCAGGAAAACTCCCGTGAAGCTGGCGAAACAGTAGCTTTTATAAGCCGGGGAGCGTACGGCGTCGGTGAGTTTGTTGTATTCCAGGTTGGTGTTCACCACGGCCGCTTTCAGCGGATAGGGCGATCGTCTTGCGGACAGGATGTACTTCGCGTACAGGCTGATGCGATTCTTGGGCGCGCCGTGTTCGTCCAGTTCGGGATTCGAATCGAAGATGTTGAAATAACGGTGCGTCAGATTGTGCCCGATGGGCCGACCTTCCGGCTGGAGATAGCGCTCGGCCTCTTCCTTCGATAGCGAATCCAGGAAGTCCGGATGCAGATAAAACAAGGTGCGGCCGATGGTGGTGTGGGTATAGGAAAGTTCCGCTTTATACAGCACGTCTCCCGTGGTCAGGGTGTCCGTATCCACCAGCAGTTTCACGTCCCGGCTGCTCCAGTTGGGCTGGACGAACTCGTTCGGGACGCTGACGAGGATTTTCTTTCCGTCCGGGGAGAAGAGCCGGATATTCTGACAGGCGTCCTCGTAGACGCTGCGGAACGGCTCCATGACCGCCATCAGGTGCCCGCAGTCCGTGGACATCTCGTTTTGCAGCGGCCGCCAGATCTTTCCGAAGGATCCGCCGCCGGGGCCGGGGACGTAGCCCGTGTGCGAGCCGCCGAAATCGATGTTGATCGATCCGTGATGGACGGCCGCTCCCAGGCTGTGGTCGTTGAAGTATCCCCCGATGATGCCCTTGTCGAAGGGAAACTGGCCGGTATAGGCGTAAATGGCCAGGGTGGCGCCGAAAACGGATTCATCCGAGCATTTCCAGCGACAGGGAAGGGTCCGTTCCGGCGCATATTCGAAGCCGATCTTTTTGGCCTGATCGCTTTTCAGGAAACGCATGGCTCGTCCCGCGAAATCGGGGAAATAATAGGGCATATGAGAGAACAGCGTTCGAGTTTCCTGGATTTTCGGAAGAAATCCGTTGGGATCGCAATAGGGCGGCAGCCAGATTCGGTTCGTCATCGTCATGAACTGGACCTCCAGGTTGTCACTTCGTTTTTCACTTGGCCAACGGATCCTGAACGGCATCCGAGAATCGTTCTATCGTCCACATTTTTGCAATGAATACAAATAAATTTTACGAATAACAAAGACACCCGTCCGGTGTCTCGACGTTCGATTTCTTTCTAAAAATCGACGATCGCTTGACTTTTGTCAAGGTCGCCGGTCAGGAAAGCGGATAGAATCAAAACCGAAGATGCGCTGGGAGCATCGGAAAGGAGCGTGCGATGTCGATCTGTCCGGGACAGGATATGCGGAAGTTGAAGGCGGCCTTTTACCGTTGCGAACACTGCGGACGGGAAGTGGAGATGTTTTCCGATGAATATCGACGGCGCTGTCCGCATTGCAAAAACATGATCGAAAAGGACGCGCTGCCCAGTTGCGCCGCCTGGTGCAGGGCCGCCAAGGACTGCCTGGGAGAGGCGGCCTATCAAGAGTTTCTGCGCCGGAGCGGAAAAGAAGAGGAACCCCAAACTTAAAGAGGCCATCGAATCGATTGGAACCCCTCATACGATGAAATGAAAAGAAAACAGGAGCTTGGTCGGGTAATGAGTTCGTTCCGAGCAACGGATCAGTTCGCTTCCACGCACAGGCAGGCGTCGTGTCCGCGGTCGTCGTCCTCCTCGCAGCCTTGCGAGACCAGGCCCAGAGCGGCGCATTCCTCGTCGCAGTCCAGGAAGGTGATGGCGTTGTTCTCGCAGACGCTGATCTGGCCTTCCACGCAGGTGGGGCGGGTGTTGCGGCACAGCGCCGGTTCCTCCTTCTGGGTGCAGTGGCAGACCTCCTTGCGCTCGTCGATATCCACCTCGCAATAATCGTAGTAATAACCTTGGGCTTCGCACTTCTCGCGACAGCTTTCCGCCTTCCAGTCGCCCTGGGAATCGCAGATATTGACGTATCCTTCTTCGCATTTCAGGTAGCTGTTATCGCACAATCCCGTATCCATGCCCTCGCACTGGCAGCTGTCTCCGGAGGTGATGGGATTGTAGTCGCAGCCAAGGCTGGCGCGGTCGTAACGCTCGCAGTAGGTATCGCAGCTCAAAAGGGTCCACTGACATTCGTTGCAGATTTCCACGTCGTCTCCGGCGCAGCGCTGTTCGCCGTTCGTGCAGCATTCCTCCACGCATTCGCAGAATTCGTGCCCGCGCTCCGCGTCCGGACCGCACTGGCCGGTGTAGAAAAGATCGATTCCGGTGCAGATGTCCTCGCAGGATTCAAGGGCCCAGCGTCCGCTCGCTCCGCAGATTTTCAGCCGGTCGCCGTCGCAGACGAAGGTCTGGTCGCCGGAGCAGTAGATATCCGGATCGGGCTGTTCCTCGGTTTCGCTGCAAGAGAACATGACGGCAAGGGCGAGCAGTAAAACCAGGGTATGGATTCCAATCGGTCTCATGACGTGCCTCGATTGTAAGGGTCGGGTTCTTTCAGGCGAAATCCGGTTCATCATAAAGCACTCTTCCGATTTTGGCAATGTTGGGCTTCGGAAAAGGATTCGATTTCCACGAAGGAGCGAGACGGGGGAGAAAACAAACGGAGGATGGAGGCTTCAAGCCCATGAATTTGCGAAAAACCCCGACCGGGGCATAGGGTCTATATCGAAAGACATAGCGTCTGGGGTAAGTGCTTGAAGAATATGTCGTAAGATATTGTGATTGCTTCTGAATTCGTTCCGCGTGTCGCAAGGCGTTCCAACGGTCGCCGACGGCCGAAACCGTCGAATTTTGCGTTCGACCCGGGTGAACGCAAAAACAAGAGAAAGCTTATTTGTATCAACAAGATACACGTGGAAAACGTGTCACCCGGACGAAACGCCGAAACGGCGCAAAACGGGACCGGGACATCGTTTGGTCCGGAAAGAGAAAAAACGTGTTTTTCGAATGCACGCCCGGGGGGAGAAAATCCCGGAAGAGGCCGGCTTCCAACTTGCGTTTCCATGGGATTTTGTGATAGGTCCAGGCGCGGAGGTGTCCACATGAACGATTCGCACGATTCCGTTGTTTCTTTCGATCAACTCGTGGAGATCATGGCGCGTCTGCGTGGTGAAGGCGGCTGTCCCTGGGACAAAATGCAGGATTTCTCCACCATCAAAGACTATTTTCTGGAGGAAGTCCACGAAGCCCTGGATGCGATCGAGCGCGGGGAACCGTCTGGAATCATGGAAGAACTCGGGGACGTGCTGTTCGAGGTCTGCTTTCTGGCGCGACTGGCCGAGGAACGCGGCTGGTTCACGATTCACGATTCCATCCGTAGCATTCACGATAAGCTGATCCGCCGTCATCCCCATGTTTTCGGAGAGGAATGCATTACGGAAGCAGAGGAAGTTCCCGGCCGCTGGATGCAGTTGAAAGCGCAGGAAAAGAGCAAGAAGAAGAAACGTGAATCCATCCTGGACGGCATCTCACGCCGTTTGCCGCCGTTGTTGCAGGCCTTGCGAATCTCGGAACGCGCCGTGGCGGTGGGCTTCGAATGGGAGGACGTGAACGGCGTCTTCGAAAAACTGGACGAGGAAATCGGCGAGTTGAAACGCGCCGTGCATCGACAGGAACCGCGCGAACGCCTGATGGATGAATTGGGCGACGTATTGTTTACCGCCGTCAACGTGGGACGCAAGTTGAACATTCTGTCTCACGACGCCCTGCTGGCCACGATGGAAAAATTCCGTAGGCGTTTCGCGTTTATGGAGAAAAAAATTCGTGAGGCGGAACGGGTTCTGGGCGAAGTTCCGGCGGAGGAACTGGAAGAACTCTGGGGGCAGGCGAAGAAAGGCGAATGACTTCGGAAAGAACGCCGCTTCTCAGGGCGATTTCTTCCGGTTCAGCAGATCCTCCGGCCGGTTCCGGTCCTTGGCAAGGATATTCATACGAAAATACAGGGGATACGGATATTTCTCGGCCACGCTCGGCGGCAGTTTCAAAGGGGTTTTATCCGGCAGGCCGGGCTTGATGACCAGCGTATAAACCTGGCCGTCCGGGGCGCGAACGTCCTTGTTCAATCCGGCGGCCGCCTCTTCCGGCGTGACGCGAATTTCCACGATGACGGCGTTTTCCTCGAACTGGAAACCTTCGGGCTGACAGCCGGGCAGAAGAGAAAGCCATAGACAAGTCAGAAGGAATCCGATGAAAATCGTTTGGCTTTTCATGGGTGATCCTCCCGTTTTCGTTCAGGTTTCGGTGCTTTCCAGGATCCTGGAGAGCGCGTCGAGCCCCACGGCCGTGGCCGCCTTTTCCGCTTTCAGGATTTCCTCCCGCACCACGGCTTCGGACTGTGTCCGGTTGGCCACCACGGCGCAAATGCATCCGGCCCGCAAGCCCATGGTCCGGCACATGGTGAAGAGCGTCCCGCTCTCCATCTCGAAGTTGAGCGCGCCCAGATCTCGCCATTCCGCCACGGATTCCCGGAAACGCCGCTGCACGTAGCCCGCGGCGTTGTCGTAACGTTCCTGGCCGGGATAGAACGTGGCGGAGGAAACCGTGATCCCGCTGAACGTGGGCAGACCGGCCTTTTTCGTGGCATCGCGCAGGGCCACCACCATGTCCACGTCGGCCACCGCCGGATAGCAGGAGGGTGCATAGTGATCCGAACTGCCGTCCAGCCGGATGGCCGCTTCCGAAATCACCAGCGATCCCACGGGGATATGCTCCTGAATGGCCCCCGTGGTTCCGATGCGCAGAAAGATTTCCACGCCCAGTTGGGCCAGTTCCTGGGTGACGATTTCCGTGGTCGGTCCGCCCATTCCCGTGTTGGTCACCAGTACGGGCTTCCCGTTCAGACGCCCGAGCCAACTGTCCAGCCCGCGATGGGAGGCGATTTTTTTCGGATTGTCCAGACTTTGGGCGATGAGCGCCGCTCGTTCGGGAGCGCCGGGAATGACGGCCGCCCGAGCCCCTTCCATGAGATTTTGGGAAACTTCGATATGATACTGCTTGTGGTTCGGATCTTCGATTCGTTTGATGGGGCTCATTTCGGGATTCCTCCAATGAAGGACGCGATCGTTTTCTTTCCTCTTGCCTCTACCATAAAATGAAATCCCTTGCAAACCGGCACTCCATTCAGTATCATCGGCCTCCCATTGGCTTTTTCGGAGGCAGACCGCGTGTACCAGGAATGGTTCGATAAAATCATCACGTATTTCAACGACAGGCATCCGGAAGAACTGGCCCGGGCGCGCAAGGAGTTCTTCCAGCGCACGGGAGAAATCTTCGACGACGATTCCTTCTACGAACAGCGCGTGGCCTGTTACCTGGAGTGGTTTCTGTTCGATCGCCCGTTCGGCGAGCGGCCCTCCGCCATCGAAGCGTATGCCGACGAATGCGCCGATGAAGCGACGGAAGACGATCGCAAGACTCTGGAAGCCTTCCGCAATCCCTTGCACAGCCTGTTCGAGGTCCGGAAGATCACGCCTAGGAAGGACACGGTTCTTCTTCTGGACCTGGTGGATCGGCTCAAGTACGGCGTCACCGAGCGCCGCAGCCTGGCCGGGATCGACAAGGGAACGGTGTTCGAGGCCCACCTGCTGGTAAAAGGGGACAAAATCCATTTCCTTCAAGGGATGGTGGTTCATCCTTCGCAAGTCGGCGGGTTTCTTTCCAAGCAAATCAAGAAAATGATAAAGAACGGCGAAACGGAGTTTGATTCGTATTTTATGGAATTGCAGCGCTGCTGGATGCAGTGTCAGCGCTATTCCCATGTGGATCCCAAGCGAATCTACGCCCGGGAGGACTTCTAAGTTCGCCATGCCGGCATCCTATCTTTCCCTCGGCGAAACGGAGTGGGCGGAAAGGCTCGGCGAGCTTCGGGAGCGCCTCCGTCCCTGTCGGATCTGTCCGCGCGAATGTCTTTCTGACCGGCGCGAGAAAGCGGGAAAATGCCGAGCGCCGGAAGCGCTGGAGGTGGCGTCCAGAAATCTGCACTTCGGGGAGGAGCCGCCCATCACCGGCAGCGGCGGGTCCGGAACGATCTTCGTGGCGCACTGCAATCTTTCCTGCGCCTTCTGTCAGAACTACCCGATCAGCCAGTACGGAAACGGCAAAGCGGTTACGACGCAAGAACTGGCCGAGTCCATGGTTTCCCTTCAGAAACGCGGCGCCCACAACATCAACTTCGTCTCTCCCACCCATTACACGACGCAATTGATCGAGGCCGTGCATCTCGCCAGGGAAAAAGGATTGACGGTTCCCCTGGTCTGGAACTCCAACGCCTACGAGTCGGTGGAGACCTTGCGACTTCTGGAAGGGATCGTGGACATCTATCTTCCGGACATCAAATACGGCGATGACGCACAGGCCCGGCGCATCAGCCGGGCTCCCGACTATTGGAGAATTGCAACCGGGGCCGTGGCGGAGATGTTCCGCCAGGTCGGGCCGTTGCACGTCACGGAAGAGGGAATCGCCACGAGAGGGCTGTTGGTTCGACATCTTGTCTTGCCGAACGGACTGGCGGGAACCCGGAAGGTTTTGCGTTTCATCGCCGAGGATCTGTCCCCGGAGGTTTTCGTCAGCCTGATGTCCCAGTATTTCCCCGCCCATCGGGCTCCGAAGACGGAGGGCATCGAGCGCGAGATTCTGCCCGAGGAATATCGACAGGCCATGGACTGGCTGGAGGAATTCGGCCTGGAAAACGGTTTCACTCAGGAATGCGCGTTGCGCTTCTGTTGACTCCGAAGTCTTTTCCACTCTCTCCGTAACGAAAAGAGGGGAAAGGCCAATGCCTCTCCCCTCGATCCGTCAAATATGAACTCTATTCGGAATCCTTATTCCTCCGGCACGCAGAGCGACCAGTCCAGCGTGTCCCGGATCCGTTCCTGGACGCGTTCGGCCACCTGTTGCGCGTCGATGACGATGCAGCCGTCCTCGTCGGCCTTTTCCAGAAGGAATTGATTGATCGCCACACGTGCGGATACTTTCTCGCCGTCGCTCAGGTTGGGGAGCGCATCGAGAACGGTATTTACCGCCGTCATGATCGCTTTTCCGGAATTCAACGGACAGACGGTGTTGCCTTCCTCCACCGGAATTTTCAGGACGGGAACGTCTTCCAGATCCACGGCCGGATCGCCGCAGGTGGCCGAGAACTGATTTTTGACCACCGCCTCGTGTTTTTGGGCGAACTCGAACTTGAACGCTTTGAAGCCGTTCACGATTTCGGAAGCGAACTGCCGTTGGGCCAGAGCATCGGAAAGGCCGTCCGCGCGATCGCCGAGTTCGAATGGAACGTTGTCGAACCCGCCGTAGAGGCGGACCGGCCCGTCGTTCGGACAGAGACAGCTTGCCGAGTCACGCGGGTACAGGATGGTGCCGGAACCCTGGTCGCGGGAGAAAAGGGCGAAGAAACGCTCGCCAAGCTGAACGTCCACGTCGGTCCAGGCCGTGTCGCCCATGATGCCGCACTTTTCATCGTTGCGGGGAACGTCCAGTTCCACTTCATTCTGGCGAATGACCATGGTTGCGGCCAGAATCAGCATCAGTTTGAAATGCTTGCCGTCTTTCTCGCGACCGAAGGAAAGGTGACGATCCTGCGTTTTCTGAATGCGCAGGCTGAAATCCCGTTCCACGCCGTCCAGGCGGGTCAGTTCCATCCGGCCGTCGATATCCACGCCCAGGAATTCGAAGTTGTCCTGAAAATCCACCACGAAGTGCTTGTTTCCCACTTCGCCCTCCCGATAGATGTGTACATCGCCGTTGGCCTTGTCGCAGGCGTCGTAATTCAATTCCACCCTGGAGTTGATGGCGTTGAGTTCGGATGTCCGGCAATCCGCCAACCCGCTGCGCACCGCCGCCGTGGCGTTCCGTTTGTCCGTTTCCAAAAGGGCGAGCGCCTCGTCGTCGGCCGCTACTTCATTGATCGCTCCCTGTCCGACAACGACGAGATCGAGAAGCTGCAATTCGTCCGGCTGCCAGTTCTCGGCATCCAGATCCCACAGAATATCGCCGGTCAGCCCCGGATCCTCCTGATCGCCGTCCGGGGCGTCATCTCCATCCACGGAATTATCGCCGTCCACGCCGTCATCTCCGTCCGGAGAATCGTCGCCGTCAGGAGAATTATCGCCGTCCGGAGTTTCATCTCCGTCGGTCGGGCTGTCGCCATCGATATTTTCCTCGTCGTCGCTTGAATCGCAAGCTATCGCCAAAAGGGACAGAATGATGATAATTACGTACAAAGTCTTGAATTTACTCATGGTTGTCGTCCTCCGTTTTAATCGATATGCATTTCGAAAAGGTGATCGGCCGTTTGGAGGATAAGTTTAGCCCTCATGACGGAAATCATACGGTTTTCGGCTTCGGGATTGTGCTTTCAGAAATGATGACACGATAACTGTTTTGAATGACTTGACAATTCCGGCTAACCTTGCCGGAGGACATGACGATTCGATCCGGGCCGTTCCTTTTTTCTTTAAGTTCACTGCGGATATTACGATTTGTAGTGTGGGGTCTGGGAGAAAAGTGGATGAATTTCATGAATATTTCGATTTTCCGTTTTCGTTGTTCGTACGGATTGCTGTTGTCGTGCGCCGGTTTTCTATGGCTTTCTCTGTGCATTTTCAATGAATCCATCGGCCATGCGGACACGCCACTCATGCGAACCTTCGGGGCTCGGTTGGGCTTCTCCGCTCACATCTACAACCTGGCCCAGGATCCGGACGGCGTGATTTGGGCCGCCCAGGACGGAGGCGGGGTCATTGCGTTCGATGGAAAAGAAACGAAGCGATACACGACGAGGGAGGGGCTGCCGTCCAATACGGTGAACAATGTCATGTTGGACAGCCGAAATCGCATCTGGGCCTCGGTCAGTCAGTTTTCGCCGGTGTGGATGCCATATGACAGTCTCAAGGGATGGCGGCGGACTTCCGAGGCCTCGTTCACCACCTCGAATCACGTTATCGAAACCAAAGCGAGGGAAATCCTGGTCGCCACGGACCGCGGGGTATTCGAATTCGTCGATGAACGTTGGCAACAATGTGAATTCATGAAGGAATTTCCGTCCGATGAGATTCACCTCGCATTTCTGATGGAGGATTCGAGAGAACGATTGTTCGGCATCTCGAAATCCGGCAAAGTCTGGCGATTTCGCCCCGAAAAACCGGTGATGCTGTGGCAGGCGTCCCGGGAAATGGCGAAGCCGATGAAACTGCTTGAAGGCAAGAACGGACGGATATTCATCACGGGATATCGAAAAGGATTGCTTGAACTCGATGACTCGGATCAGGTTCGTTCCGCACGGCCGGAACATGATCTGGTCGGCGAAAACCGGGTCGTCAATGCAATGATTACCACATCGGATGGACGGGAGGTCATTGGAACCTGGGGAGATGGGATTCTTATTCTGGAAAACGGCGGAATCGTACAATCCCACAATAAAACGAACGGCTTTCCGATTGCCCAGGTGGAGTCGATTTTCGAGGATCGGGAAGGGAATCTTCTGATATCCGGTCTGGGAGGCGGATTGGTGCAACTGGTCGATCCCCGCAACTCGAAATTCCGAAACATCACGACAACCGACGGACTGGCTTCCGAGGTTGTCTGGGATATCCAGCGGGATGCGGAAAACGTTTTCCATGTTTTATCCAGCGGGAATTACCTGACGTCGTTTTATCCGGACGGCTCGATTCGAACCGTCGAACTGACCTCGAAGGGCGTCGGTCCCTCCATGTGGGGGCTGCGGGAAGGCCGGAACGGTCTGCTGTGGGTGTTCGGTGTCGGAGGAGCGTACCTTCTGGATGCGGACCTGCGCATCGTGTATTCGCTGACTTCCAAAAGATCCCCCGCCTTCAAGCAGGTGAACAATCTGTATGAAACGGCCGACGGCCGACGCCTTGTTCTGACAACGGGAAACGGACTGTTGATTCAATATCCGGATGGAAGCCTTGAAACCTTTGGAAAGGAGGATTGGGCCGCGGGGGCTTTGTATGAAATGGCCTTGGACGACAAAGGGCGCTTCGTTTTCGCTTCGGATCTGGGCGTCGCTGTATTCGATCCGGTTGAAAGGAAAGGGCGGCTGATAAAGAAATACGAAACCAATCGACTCAATGGCCTTATGGGAGTCGCACGGGATCGAAGCGGGCGTATCTGGTTCGCTTCCGGCCGGGGAGCCATCTGCTGGCATCATGACGTTTTCCGCCTTTACACCGTTGCCGATGGCCTTCCGAACGACAATGCCTATCTCGTTGTCGCCGACGACGAAGATGGTATATGGATAGGTACATCGGAAGGCGTGGCGCGTGTATCGCCCGAAGGCAAGGTTCGTTCCTACGGCTATGCGGACGGCATGCTGAACGCGGAAACCAATCAGAACGGAGGATATCTCGATACGGACGGCACCGTATGGTTCGCCACACCCAACGGCATCGCCGGTATCCATCCATCCAAAATGCCCGCCAAACGAAAGATCTCGTTGGCCTCCATTCAACAGATCGAGGTGAATGGACAGCCCTTGCCGGAATTGAATCGGTACATCCGGTCCGGCGATACGTTTCGGATCACGCTTCCACACGACAAGAACGATGCTACATTCATGTACCGTGCCTGCCATTTCACGCACCCGGATGGATTGACCTTTCAAACGCGCCTTTTCGGCGCGGATTCCACTTGGTCCAAGGAAACCGGGATCCGCCAGATTTCCTACAAGAAAATACCGCCCGGCAACTACCGGTTTGCCGTTCGGGCCTGCGATCCGGATCATGTCTGTACGAACAGCTATGCCGCAACGGAACTGACGATCGTCCCGCCGTACTGGCAGCGGTTGTGGTTTCGCGCTTTCCTGATTGTGGCGGGGCTGATTTCCGTAATGGGATATACGCGTTTTCGTCTGTTCGCCTTGCGGAAGCAGAGAAACGAACTGGAAAAACTGGTCGAAGCACGCACCCAGGAGATTCGCGAGATGACCTTGCGCGACCCGCTGACCAACTTGCGAAATCGGCGGTATATTCATGAATTCATGTCCGATCGTGGGATGAGACCCTGCTTCGCCGCAGGAGACCGACGGAGGAAGAGCGGCGAGGTTTATGGTCTGATGATGATGGATATCGATCACTTCAAACGAGTGAACGACACTTACGGACACGAAAGCGGGGATTGCGTTCTCTTGCAACTGGGAAACCTGATCGAAGATTGCCTTCGCGCCGGGGATGTCGTTTGTCGCTGGGGCGGCGAGGAATTTCTGATCGTGGCCAGCGGAATCAACGACCACGCCGCGTTGAAGCTTGCGGAAAGATTACGGAAAACCGTAGAGAAAACGAAGTTTCGGATTACCAACGGCCGCTCGATCTCTCTGACCTGTTCGATCGGGGTCGCCTCGTACCCGTTTTCCTTCGGCCGGGAGGAACCGCTGGACTGGGAGCAGGTGCGTAATCTGGCGGATTTGGCGCTATACCGTGCGAAAGAAACCGGCAGAAATCAGGCGATGTTGCTTCGGATCGGGAAGCACTGGTCACAATGCGAAAACCGCGAACGATTCCTGGCGGATCTGCAATGGGCTCTGGACAGAGGATATGTCAAACTCAAGTATCCGAAAGATCCGTAAACGCAAATCGCTTCGAAAAACGATCCGCTACTATTGCCTCGTCTCTATCGGATTCAGAGTGATTTTATCGACACAGATCCGATACCCCGTGGACGCGGGATTCTTTCCGGTCACTCGGAAAGAGAAGTTGTGTGTCGTTTGCGTCAGATAATTCGACCCCATGCGCTGGGGACCGGAATTTTCCACGGTATTCGCCCAGCCGTCGTAACTGCTATACGTCGATCCGCCGATCTGGAGCATGGAGATGCCCATGTCCGGCCCCTTCATGAACGTCACGTCCACGGCGTAGGTGCTGGCGACATCCACGTTTCCGGAGAAAATGGCGATCTGATTGGAGTTGGTCGCCTCGAAACAAAGGACCGAGTTACCCGAAAAATCGCCGTGGATGATCTCCTGGCCGACAACCGTGGATGGCCAGGAAAGTTCCGCGTTGAAAATGTCCTCCGCCTCGAATTCGATGGGTTCGAGCCCGGTTTCGAACAGATGCGGAGCCGAGCAGGCCCCTCGGGTTCCGGTACAGTCCTCCGCCTGAACCTTGACGTAATACTCCGTAAGCGGCGTCAGACCGGGGATCTCGATGCAGTTGGTCTGGACCGTACCCTGATAATGCGCGCCGTCGCAATCGAAGAGCGATGCGCCCTGGTTGAGATAGACGTGATAGTTTTCCGGCGGCACGCCCTGGGGTGTCGGCCAGCAGACCGTGGCGTCCGGCCCTACCGTCGTGACGCTGATACTGGACTGATCGACGACTCCCGGCCCCTGCCCGGTTTCGTCGGGCGGAAGGAAGGAATACGCCCACAGGTAGAACGCGTTCCATTCCACGCCTCCGGCGTATTCGATCTTGACTCGGATGGAGGATTTGGTTTCCGTGAAGGACGCGGGGATGTCGAAGATGGAATCGCGCCAGATATGGTCGCTGTTGTGTCCGGCCGTGTACCAGTGCCCCACGGCCTGGCCATCGACGTAAACCACGGCGTCCTGATTCGCCACGGAGTAATCCGTCTGCCGGATCAGGCGTACGCCGCTGTTGGCCGGATCGATGGCGAGGTCCATTTCCATGAAGCCGAGATTGGCTCCCGCCCGCCCGATTCCCCAACCCCGGTCGTCACAGACCTCGTTCGTCTTTTTATTGTCTCCGTCATAGTAACCGCACACGAACGTATGGGCCGTCTGAAGGCCGTAAACCATGCTGTGGTCCTCTTCGTCGTAGTTGTCTCCGATGTCGATGGCGTCCGTTGCGGACAGGCCGGCCAGACAGTTGTAGTAAAGATAGGAGACGGAACGGTAGTTCGCGTTCAGGGTTTCATTGCTTCCCCAGTGTTCCATGCCGAAACGGACGGAGCGATCGAAGGGAATCCGATCAGCCATCAGGTTTCTGCGGCCCATGAAGCGGTAGATGCTGTCCGCGTTCTTCCAGAGCGAGAAAAGGGGCTCGGAAGGCGTGCCCGTCTGGAACTTGTTGTCTCCATTGAAGAAATGATCCGTCCCCGTGCCGTGGATGCTCGGGGAATTCAGGCCGTCGATATAAATGCGCTCGTCTCCGTCCATGAACGCCTGGGTGTAGAACGTGCTTTCGGCGGCCAATGAAATTCCGACCACGTGCCCCTTGCCGTTTTTTCGCAGGACGGAAAAATCGACGGAACTGGTGGTGGGGAGTTCTTCCGAGTAATGCGCCTGGAAGCGGCCGCTCCCCATCGGATATTCGTTTTCCATCAGATAAAGCGTGCCGTTGAAGGACGTGATGTTCGTTTCGGATTCATTGACGATCTTGAATTCCGCCTCGCTCCAGAACGGCATGGGATACCACATGTAGAATTGGCCGGAATCTTCGTCGTATCCGTACATCAGCGTGTTGAAGAAGTCCGCGCCGCCGAATCCGGAACCGAAGAACATGCCCAGCGGAGCGTAAATATCCGGAGTGAAGCGCCCCTCCCAGGTCATCTGGATATAGACGTTGTTCAATACGTCCTCCGTAAGGGGGAAGACATCGAAACGCATGCCCGCGATGACCCGCGCCCGGCTTTCCGTGTAAACGGTTTTCGAATTTCCGGCCGCGATCAGGTTCTGCGTGATCTGGTACTCGTAATAACCTCCGTCCGGTTCCGGCTTGGGATCTTCGCCGATATGGTTCGCATAGAAATCGACGACGGTTGAAAGATCGATATCGTTGGAAAACGTCTCGATTCCATTCGCCGTTGGGAACGTTACGTAGGTGATGTTGAATCCCTTCGATGTCGCTCCGATGGTGTTCAAACTGATCTTGAGTTCCGATTCGTAACAGATCGGAACATAGGAGTAATAACTCTCGGCCGATTCTCCCACCAGGGGAGCCGGGAAAAGAGAATTCGTCCCTCCGAAGAGTTCGGAAAGCGAAAACTCGTACTGGGCGCTCTCCGCACCGTCGAGATAAAACTTGATGTGGTAGCCGCTGATATGCGGGGCGTCTCCAAGCCACAGGCGGGTTACGCAGCCGGGACGCTTGGAATGCATGATGACGTGCTCGTTGCCGTCCAGGTACAGGTAAATATTGGTGCGATCGTCGTTGCCTCCGTCCAGGTCGTGACTGGAGGCATGCTCCACCAGCGCTTGATTCGCGAAGATGGGAAGGCATTCGGCCTTGTACATCCACTCGATCGGATCGGCGGGACAGGCCCCGGGATCGTAATCCCCATCCGTGGGCGAGTCGCCGTCCGGTTCTCCATCCCTATCTCCGTCTGCGTCGCCGTCTTCGGAAGAATCGCCGTCCGCCTCCGGACAATCCGTCTCGCAGCCGTCTCCGTCCGGTTCCTCCCGGTCATCGTCTCCGTCCGGAAAATCAAGGTCGCCGTCGGTCTGATCGCCATCGGATGGTTCGAAATCCCCATCCGGGCCGTTATTCGTGCATCGGTGCGTGGTCAGGTCGCAGATGTGTGGAATCGTGCAATCCGAGTTGTCCAGGCAGCATCCGACTTCCGTGCAGACGCAATCCCCCTCGATACATTCCAGTCCGGTTTCGCAGTTGCAGCCCGAATCTCCGTCCGCGTCGTTTCCGCCTCCTCCGCAGCCGAAGGAAGCGAGAGAAACCGCCAGAAAGATGAAAAACGTCTGAAATCCTTGATATCGTGAGATCATTCCGAATTCCCCAGCTATATGTTGGCCTTTAACCGAGCCGTTCAGCTTTGGTTTGCCGTGATGAGTCTTGTTTTCATCTTATCGGAAGACCTTGGCCTTCCGCAACCTTTTTCACCGGTCGGCGGGAACTTCCCGCGATTCGGCCGTGGGATTCGGGCTTCTCGCAAGTCGGCGTATTCCAAATGGTTATAATTATCCGTCGCCGTCCCGATTGCCAGAATTCATTAGAATCGATCTTGAAAAAGTGATATTTAAAGATTGTTGGGTGCGCGAGGGTAATGCCGATGGAACGAAGCCAGAGGAATATTGCCTGAAAAGAAACGGTATATCAGCGGCTTATGGGAAAAGGCGCCGGCAAAGCTCAATTTCTGTTTGAGAATACTTGACAAACGTCCCGATGGGTTTCATAACCTCGAATCCCTGATGGTTCCCGTTGACCTGTTCGATACGGTCGGACTGCTGCAAAACGATCAACGAGGAATCCGAGTGATTTGTCCCGGATATCGGGATTTGGAAAATAAGGCGAATCTGGTCGTTCGGACCGCTAAATGGTACGCAGATTTCGCAAGGATCCCTGAAAATCGAATGAATTTTGCGATTCACATCGACAAAAAGATTCCCGTCGCGGCCGGTCTCGGAGGTGGAAGCACGGACGCGGCGGCGACGCTTCGTCTGCTTCAACGGACCTTTGACTCTCCCGTAAGCGATGAAATCCTTTGCAGGGAATCCGTCGCCATCGGTTCGGATGTGCCGTTTTGTTTCGCCGGGCGTGCGTGTTGGGTCGAGGGAAGAGGCGAACATCTGGGTTCCCCGGTCCGTCTTCCCGCCTTTTGGATATTATTGGCGAATCCTGGAATCGGGCTTCGAACGGAGCGGGTCTTCAAAATTGCCGCACAAAGGTTGACAAAGCATATCAATGGTGGTAGGAAAAAATCGCGTTTCTTTGAAGGAATGAAGGGCACGAATCCGTTTTTCAATGATTTGATGGATGTCGCCTTCGAGGAATACCCGGAATTGAAAGAAAAAGTTCGCATTTTGCGGAAATCGACCGTGCGAGTTTCGATGACGGGAAGCGGTCCGACGCTATTCGCTTTGTTCGACCGACGTGAAGCCGCCGAAAGCCTGGAGATGGAAGTACGCGAGAGTTGGGAAGGCTGGAGCGCGTGGGTGGTTCGCCAATACCACTGTGGAGGATGAGGAGAGGTTTCCATGGAAATTACAGAAGTAAAAGTCTTCCCGGTTTATGAGGAACGCCTGAAAGCATACGTCACGATCACAATGGACCACTGTTTCATCGTACGGGATCTTAAGGTCATTCATGGCAATAACGGGCTGTTCGTCGCCATGCCCAGCAAAAAAAGGAAGGACGGCACGTTCAGAGACATCGCACACCCCCTGAACAGCGAATGCCGGGATACGATGGAATCCGTCATCCTCGATGCGTACCGGAAGGAAACCAGCGACCAGACCCATGCCGCGGAAGGTGTCGCCAGGGGACTGAGCGCAACGGAAGGGAGTGACCGGAAGGAGGCCCAGGCGTCTAAAGAAGAGAGTGGATCGAACGAGGGGTAAGGGTGTCGCCCCGGAATTACTGGGGTGTCGTCAAGTGGTAAGACACTGGATTTTGGTTCCAGCATTCGCAGGTTCGAATCCTGCCACCCCAGCCATCTTTTTGTCTTCGCCGAAATTCACCCGATAGAAGAATGAATCTCCGGACAAGCGTTCAACAAACTGAAACCGAGTTCTGTGAATCGAGGACATGTACAAATCATTTGAAAACATAAGAGTCTTTACCGGAAACGGAAACCGACAGCTTGCGGAAAACATCTGCAAGTATATCAACCTGCCGCTTGGGCAGGCGCATGTCGGCCGGTTCGCGGACGGCGAGGTCACGGTAAAGATCCTAGACAATATTCGCAACCGTGATGTTTTCATCATTCAGCCGACGTGTCCGCCGGTCAACGACCGGCTTATGGAACTGCTGATTATGATCGATGCCGTGAAAAGGGCCTCGGCGGCCTCTATCACCGCCGTCATTCCCTATTACGGCTACGCCCGCCAGGATCGGAAAGCCGCCCCGCGCACGCCGATTTCCGCCAAACTGGTGGCGGATCTGATTCAGGTCGCCGGTGTTCGCCGCATGGTATCCATCGATCTTCACGCCAATCAGATCCAGGGCTTCTTCAACATCGCGGTGGACAACATTTTCGGATCGAACGTCCTGGTCAGCTATCTGAAGGAGACGCTCTGGAAGGAGAGCTACGACCCGAATACGCAGCGTTCGAACATCGTCATGGTGTCGCCGGATGTGGGCGGCGCCGAACGCGCCCGGGCCTTTTCAAAGAAACTCGATGCTTCCATGGCTATCGTGGATAAACGCCGCCCGGAGGCCAACGTGGCGAACGTCATGAACGTCATCGGCAAAGTCAAGGGCAAGGATGCCGTGATGCTCGACGACATGGTCGATACGGCCGGCACCTTGACAAAAGGGGCGGAAGCCATTAAAGAACTGGGAGCCAGGCGCGTGTGGGCGTGTTGCACGCATCCGTTGCTCTCCAAAAACGCGGTGGAGCGCATCGAAAAAAGCCCTATCGAACACCTGATCGTCACCGATACGATTCCCTTGCGTGAAAACGCTCGGGAATCGAAGAAAATTGTCGTCGTGTCCGTTGCCGAGTTGCTGGCGGAAGTCATTCGTCGTCTGGTTACGAACGAATCCATCAGCGAACTTTTTACCTGACACAACAATGAGACCACAGAACCGATAAGAGAGGCCCGAAATGCAAACGACCAGTCTGAATATCCAGAAACGTACCGAGTTGGGAAAAGGCCCCGCCGGAAGGCTCCGCCGCGAGGGACGCATCCCCGCGACGATTTACGGCCGGGACATCGAACCGATCTCGATCAGCGTCGATCCGGACGTGTTGCGGAAGACGATGGAAGAGAATCCCTACCGACGCAATACGATCTTCGAACTTGAGGTGGACGGCAAAACGATGCAAGCCGTCTTGCGTGAATACCAGAAGGAACCCGTTTCCTTACGGCTGACCCACGTGGATTTCGTTACCGTGGATGCGGATCGTTCCATGAATTTCGAAATTCCCATCGTCACGGTCGGAAAAAGCATCGGCGTCAAACTCGGCGGCGTCCTCGACCAGACCCGGCGTACGCTGAAGGTCAATTGCGCTCCCAAGGATTTGCCGGAGAACATCAAGATCGATATTACGGACATGAACGTGGACGACAAATTCACGGTGGGAGATCTTGAGAAAAAGGACGGCGTTACGTACCTTCTTCGGGACAACACGCCGCTGGTCTTTGTCCGGAGTACGCGTGCCGCCGCCGGTACTGGAGAAGACGAAGAGGGCGAGGAAGGCGAGGAAACCGCCGAAGGCGCGGCCGCTTCCGAAGAAAAAGCCGAATAAGCCTTCACGTTTGAGGTTCGAGCCTCTTTGTGGAGGTCCGTTATTTGAAACTGGTTGTCGGATTGGGAAATCCCGGCGGGGAGTATCGGCATACGCGCCACAACCTCGGCTTCATGATTCTCGACCGGCTGGTGGAAAAACTCGGCGGTCGGTTCGGAAAGTCCAAATTTCTTTCCGACACGGCCGGGATCGTGTGGAACGGCGAGAAGCTGCTTCTTTTAAAGCCTTTGACGTACATGAACAAAAGCGGCGATTCCGTCGCAGGCGCATCGGCTTATTTCAAGATCGAATCGGAAGACATCCTGGTTGTACATGACGATCTCGATCTCGATTTTGGCCGAATGAAAATACGAACGGGTGGATCGGACGGCGGCCACAAGGGAATCCGATCCATCTCCCGGAGCTTATCGACGAACTCCTATCCGAGGATTCGTATGGGAATCGGCAAACCGGCTTTCGACGAATCTCCGGCCGATTACGTACTTCGGGAGTTTTACGCGAAAGAAAAACCCCTGGTGGATGATTGGGTGGAAGCCGGGGCAAAGGCTGTGTTGCACACATTGAAAAACGGAGCGGCAAGCGCCGCGAATGCTTTTAACGGAAAGTTATGGGTAGAGTTATCTGCAAGTGAAGATGGATAGGTACTGAAGGGTCACATTTACGAAGGAGGAGAGTTAGCATGGAAAAACTTCTGTATGCAGCACCGGTTGTGGGAGTCGTTGCACTCCTATTCGCCTTATGGAAGGCGATGTGGGTCAAGAAGCAGGACATGGGCACCGATCGGATGAAAGAAATCGCCGGGTACATTCAGGAAGGCGCCATGGCCTTTCTTGGACGTGAATACAAGGTTCTTTCGATTTTCGTCGTCGTCGTCGCCATTCTGCTTGCCGTTTCCAACGCGGGTCTCGAGGACTCCAGCCCGATGATCGCCGTTTCCTTCGTGGTCGGCGCGTTCTGCTCCGCCTTGGCCGGATACTTCGGCATGAAGGTCGCCACCAACGCCAACGTGCGTACCGCCAACAAAGCACGCGTCAGCCTGAATGACGGCCTGAAAGTGGCCTTCTCCGGCGGTACGGTGATGGGCATGAGCGTCGTCGGCCTGGGTGTCGTTGGCCTATCTGGACTTTATATCGCCTTTAAATTGCTAAATCCAGAGGCCGACAGCCTGCTGCGCGTCATCAACATCGTGTCCGGCTTCTCGCTGGGCGCCTCCTCCATCGCGCTCTTCGCTCGCGTGGGTGGCGGAATCTACACGAAGGCCGCCGACGTCGGCGCGGACTTGGTGGGTAAAGTCGAAGCCGGTATCCCGGAAGACGATCCCCGCAACCCCGCCACCATCGCGGACAACGTGGGCGACAACGTGGGTGACGTGGCCGGTATGGGCGCGGATCTGTTCGAGTCCTACGTCGGTTCCATCATCGGCGCCATGGTCCTGGGCGCGGTCGTCGTGGGCGGCGCGGGCGAGAACGTCTCCGATCTCCGCAACATCCTGGTTCTGCTGCCTCTGGTCATCGCATGCGTAGGCATCATTCTTTCCATCGTCGGCACCTTCTTCGTGAAAACGAAGGAAGGCGGCAACCCGCAGACGGCGCTCAACATGGGCACCTTCGGCGCGGCCATCCTGGTCATCATCGCGACGTACTTCGTGATTAACGCCATGCTGGGCGGCATGAGCTACACCATGGCCGCCGGCGGCAAGGTCTTCTACGGCTGGGGCATCTGGCTGGCCTTGATCTCCGGTCTGATCGCGGGCACCTTCATCGGCATCGCCACGGAATACTACTGCGCTCCCGACCGCGGACCAGTCAAGGGCATCGGTCAGGCTTCCGAGACGGGTCCGGCCACCAACATCATCGCGGGTCTTGCCGTCGGTATGAAATCCACCACGATTCCCGTCATTCTGATCGCCATCGCCGTCGTCGTGGCCTATTACTTCGCGGGCCTCTACGGCATCGCCATTTCCGCCCTGGGCATGCTGTCCACCACCGGCATTCAGCTGGCGGTTGACGCTTACGGTCCCGTTTCCGATAACGCCGGCGGTATCGCCGAAATGTGCGAACTGGGCAAGGAAGTCCGCAACCGCACGGATAAACTGGACGCGGTTGGAAACACCACCGCCGCCATCGGAAAAGGCTTCGCCATCGGTTCCGCCGCCCTGACGGCTCTGGCGCTCTTCGCCGCCTACATCTCCAAGATGAAGGGCTCCATCACCGTCATCGACGTGACGAATCCTTACACCATGGCCGGTCTCTTCCTGGGCGCCATGCTGCCGTTCCTCTTCTCCAGTATGGCCATGACGGCCGTCGGTGAAGCGGCCCAGGCCATGATCGAGGAAGTTCGCCGTCAGTTTAAGAACATTCCCGAACTGGCCGCCGCGCTGAAGGTCATGAAGGTTCTGGAAACGGAAAAACGCGAACCCAGTGAAGAGGAACATAAAATTCTGGATGCCAGTATCGGCAAGGCCCAGCATGCCAAGTGTGTGGACATCTCCACCGCCGCCGCCATCAAGAAGATGGTCGTTCCCGGCACGATGGCAGTCGTCGTTCCCGTGGTCGTCGGCGTATTCTCGCCCATGGCGCTGGGCGGTCTGCTGGCCGGTGTCACCGTTTCCGGCGTTTGCATGGCCATCTTCCAGTCCAACGCCGGCGGTGCGTGGGACAATGCGAAAAAGTACATCGAAGAAGGCCACCACGGCGGCAAGGGCTCCGAAGCCCACAAAGCGGCCGTCACGGGCGACACCGTTGGCGATCCCTTCAAGGACACCTCCGGCCCGTCCCTGAACATCCTCATCAAGCTCATGAGCGTCGTGGCCATGGTTATCGCCCCGATCCTCTACAACATGCACTTCGGCGGCTAATCCGATTTTCGCCTGAAGAAACGAAACCCCCGTCTTTTCGGAGACGGGGGTTTTTACGTTTATCCCACGAACGCTGGGAACGTGGCCTTACCAGGGCAGGCGATCGAGATCCACGTTTCCACCGGAAAGAATCATGCCGATGCGCAATTTTCTGTAATTCTCGCCGTTTTCAAGTAACGCCCCCAGAGGCACGGCGGCGGACGGCTCGACGAGAATCTTGGCCCGTTCCCATAGCAGTCGCATGGCTCGGGCGATGGCGTTTTCGCTTGCCGTCAGAATATCTTCCACGTTGTTCCGAAGGATATGAAACGTTCGATCGGATAGCGACGTGCGCAACCCGTCGGCGATGGTCCGCGGGTTGTTGGAAAAAACGAGTTTGCCGCTTTTCAGTGAGCGCCGAGCGTCGTCGGCGTTGGCCGGTTCTCCCGCGATGACCCGGAGTTCCGGCTTGAAGTGGCGCGCGGCCAACGCCGTGCCGGAAAGCAGCCCGCCGCCTCCCACAGGCGTCATGAGGACATCCAGATTCGGAACCTCACGAAGCAGTTCCAGGGCGGCCGTGGCCTGTCCGGCGATGATCCGGGGGTTGTCGTAAGGATGGATGAAGGTTGCACTGGTTTCGCGGACGACTTCCACCAGCGTGGATTCCCGCGCCGAAAGCGTCGGCGCGCAAAACGTGATTGAGGCTCCATAGCCTTTCACGGCGTCCACCTTGACGTTCGGCGCGTTTTCCGGCATGACGATATAGGCCGGAATGCCTCGGATTTTCGCCGCCAGCGCCAAGGCCTGGGCGTGATTGCCGGAGGAATGCGTGGCCACTCCCCTGGCGGCCTCTTCGTCGGTTAGAGAGAAAACGGCGTTCGACGCTCCACGAAATTTAAAAGCTCCCACGCGCTGCTGATTTTCGCACTTGAAATACAGTTCCATTTCGCAGATTTCATTCAACGTCCGGCAGGTCCGTACGGGGGTTTTCTTGGCATATGGGGCGATGCGCTTTGCCGCGTCTACGATGTCATTCCGTCCGGGAATTCGGATTTTCATTTCCGTCATCGATTTCTCCTTCGTTGACTTCGATGCCAGCAATATCATCGTTTCCGCGGCTTGGCAATCAATGATATTTTCCGATCATTGCCGTTTTCCGGAGGCCGTGTTATGAAGGGGATTGAATTCAGTATCGGTTCCGTCAAACGGGAGGTCGGCAATGCGAATCCGAAAATGGGCTTGGTTGCTTTCGCTTTTGGGGATTCTTCTCTTTTCATCCTGTTCGGACGAAGAGAGCGAGAATCTCCCGGACCTGGATTTTCGTAAGGAAATGCGGGATTTCGTCATTGAAATCGCGGCCTATGCGCGCGAGGAAAATCCGGACTTCATCGTGATTCCACAAAACGGACACGAACTGTTGACGCAAGACGGAGAACCCGGCGGTCCGCCGGCGGCGGCGTACGTGCAAGCCATCGACGGAGCCGGACAGGAAGATCTGTTTTACGGTTACGAAAAGGACGATCGGGCGACACCGGAAAAGGAATCGGCATATCTTCAAGGACTCCTGGATGTCGGCAAGGAAAACGGCGTTTCCATTCTGGTGACGGATTACTGTTCCGATGCGGAAAAAATGAACGATTCCTATATAAAAAACGAGGCCGAAGGATACGTCTCTTTCGCGGCGGACAGTCGGGAACTGGACCGGATCCCGGCGGTTCCCGCCGCGCCTTACAACGAGAATGACCGGGACGTGGAAAAACTGACCGATGTCCGGAATTTTCTGTACCTTATCAATCCGGAGCGCTACGCATCCAAGACCGCATTTCTGAGCGACCTGTCACAAACGAATTACGATTTATTAATTATAGACGCCTTTTTCAAGGACGGCTCCATGTTGTCCAAGGAGGAAGTCGATTCCTTGAAACGGAAGGCAAATGGCGGAAAACGTCTGGTCGTTTCCTATATGAGCATCGGCGAGGCGGAGGATTATCGCGATTACTGGAAGTCGGAATGGTTACAGGATCCTCCTTCCTGGCTGGAGGACGAGAATCCGGAGTGGAAGGGAAATTACAAGGTGCGTTACTGGGAAGAGGAATGGAAAAAGATCATTCTCGGGCAGTCGGATTCCTATCTGGACCGAATTCAATCGGCGGGTTTCGACGGTGTTTACCTGGATATCATCGAAGCCTTTGAAACGTTCGAATAGTCGCCCGAAATGAGCGAGTACGTTAAAGATATCGGTTTCTGGATTTTGTTCGGTTTTTTGCTCATCCATCCCGTTTTAGCGATCATTTTCCGAAGTCGATCCGGTTCCGCGTCGGATTACGTTCTTGCCGGGAGAACGGTTTCCGCTGCGTCGGCATCCGCGAGTCTTTTGGCGACGGCTCTTGGGGCCAGCAGCGTCATCGGCCTGTGCGGTCTGGCGGCTCGGTATGGCGTTATGGCGGCTCTCTGGCTGGCTTCGGGGGCCGTGGGGCTGCTTCTGCTTCGAGCGATGGTCCCTCGGATCGATTTCAACAACGCCTTTACGCTTCCGCAGATGCTTGGCGCGTCCCGTTCCGGTTCGCTCCGGCTGCTTACCGCAATGATTCTGCTTCCTGCCTGGATCGGCATCATCGCCGCCCAGTATATTGCGATCGGAAAAATCGTTCAGGCCGTTTTCCCGCACATGTTCGGAGTCGCCCTGGTGACTTCCGCCGTGGTCGTCGCACTTTATGTGGCCATCGCCGGGCAGCGCGGCGTGATTCGTACGGATCGATTCCAACTGGCTTTTCTCACCCTGTTTCTGATCGCGCTCTTCGCGAGCCTGTCGATACGGGAGGCCCCCCACGTCGATTCGGCGCCTTTTCAAACCATGCCGATCGGGCAGGCCGTGGGGATTTTCCTTGCCGTGGGGTTTGCGTTTCTCGTGGGCCCGGACATGTATTCCCGTCTGTTGACGGTGAGAAGCGCTTCCGAGCGTTTGCGAGCGCTTTCGTTCGCGGTGGCGGGCATGCTTCTGGCCACGTTTCTGATCGTCGCCATCGGTATGCTGTCCAAGGCGTGGATGCCGGAAGGAGGGGAGGGCGTCATGACCCGGCTTCCCTTCCTTATCTGGGGAAACGCGGGAGGGGTGCTGGCGATGGCGGCCCTGCTTTCCGCCGTTTTAAGTTCCGCGGATACGTGCCTTTTAACGGCCTCCACGATTTTTACCCAGGATCTGCTCGGCAGGGAAGGGCAGGCCCGGCCGATCCGGATCGCGGCTTTTCTGATTTCGCTTTCGGCCGCCGTTCTCGGATTGTTTCTGGAGGATATCATCGCCTCGTTATTGCTGGCCTATACGGTATACACCTCCGGGCTGGCGATTCCGATTCTGTTCTCGCTTTTGGGACGGCCGCTTCCAAAGAAAACACTGTTCGTGGCGGTCTTCGTGGGGGCGGGCATCGGCCTGGCGGGCAAACTAACGCCTTTCTCCTTCGCCTTACCCCTGGCTCTGGGAGCGTCTTTTCTGATTGTCCGAATCGGCTTGCAACTGGAAAAACGGTAGCGACCCCGGCGAGTTGCCGAGGTTTTCCTATTGCGGTTCGCAGGTGTAATAGCCTCCCGTCTGGGCCTGGCAGCTCAATCCCTGGCAGCAAGGGGTCTGATCGGCTCCCTGGGCACAAACCACGCCTTCGGGGACGCAGGCATCCTGTGTGCAATTGATCGACGGCACGCAGTATGCCAAATCGAAGTGACAGAACATACAGGGATCCGTACAAGGGAAGGGCCACAGGCACTCTTCCGGAGGCAGTGGGACACACTCATAATTTGTCAGATCGCTACAGTAGTACTGCCATTGACAACCTTCGGCCGGACATACGCCATGGCATTGGCCGGTGGTCTGGTCGCAGACCTGGTCTTCCTCGCACATGTCGGGATCGTTGCGGCAGTCGGGCCGAGGCAGGCAGCAGGGACCGGGGAGAGGTGTATCTCCGCCGTCGATTTCCGTGTCTCCATCCGGGGTTGAATCGATCTCCGGTTCGAGATCCCCGTCCGCGCTCGTATCCGCTTCCACATCCGGATCTACCGTGTCAACGAGATCCGCCTCCATGTCCGGGTCGATTTCCGCGAGATCCGCCTCCGATTCGTCTCCGTCCGGAGGCGCTTCGGCGCTTTCCTCATCCGCTTCGGCCATGTCGGATTCTTCGGCAATATCGGAAACCTCCGCGTCCGGATCGCCATCGGTTTCCGCTTCGATTTCCACGTCCGGATCCTGATCGCCGTCCACGAGCGGAAGATCTCCGTCCGGAAGCGGCGCGCGCTCGTCCGGGGCCTCGCAGGCCAGATCGTAGACGCAGATGTCCAGGCCCATGCAGGGAGGATCGCAGCAAGGGCCGCATTGCCCGCCGTTGCAACATTCTCCTTCCTCACAGGCGGGCAGGCAGGGAATGTCGCAATAGCCGGTTTCCCTGTTGCAGATACCTGCCGAACAACCCGCCACCTGGCAGCCGCCCTGGCAGAATCCGCCGATGCAGGTTTCCGGCAAGGTGCAGTCCTGCCAGGTGTCGCAGGGAACCTGTTCCTCGCAGACGCCGTCATCGTTGCAGATTTCGTTTTCACCCGGGCAGGCGACGACATCCGAGCATCGGCTGCACACGCCGACTCCCGAGGTCGGATCGTCATAGCACAATTTGCTTCCGGAACAGCCCGAATCCTCGGCGTTGGGATCGCAAAGACTCGTGCAATGATCGCTGAGGAAGCAAACCAGATCGCGTTTGCACAACTGTCCGCCCACGCAGAGTTCGTTCACGTCCTTGCCGTAGGCGATCTGATCCACGCAGACGCCGATGCCCGTTCCCGCCAGGGGACCGTCCACGATCACGTGGCAGACTTGGTCGTCCGTGCAGTCGGGCGTGTAAGGATTGCATTCGGTCCCGCAGTGATGCATGACCAGGTCGCAATGTTCTCCTTCGTCGCAATCGTCATCCGATTCGCAACGGGGAATCGGAGGCGCATCCGGTTCGGTGTCCTCGTCTCCGTCCGTATCTCCGTCGGGTAGGGTGTCCGTTTCCGCTTCCTGCTCCATGTCGCCGTCTCCCTCGGCTTCGATTCCGCAAAGGGGGTCGAACCACCAGCGTTCCGATTCATTTACGCAGTAATTTTCAAGCTGGGGGCGCTTCGGGCAGGCCAGGCAATAGGTTCCCTCCGGACAGCCGCTCCCCGCCGAGCAATTCCCTGAGCAGATGCCGGCCGACTGGCCGCCGATCACGCGGCAGAAGCCGTCGCAGACGGATGGATTGGGATACAGACAGAAATTGTTGTTTTCGGGGCATGGATCTCCCGAACAGGCAACGCCGGTTTTGTTGACGGACGATGTGGTATCCGAATCGCCGTCCGGCTGTTCTGTCTCGCGGTCCCCGTCGGGGCTGTTGTCATCGTTATCGGAGGAAGAACTGCATCCAAATCCCGCAAGCAACAGGCAGACAAACAGAAGCGCCTGGATATACGGGAAGAATCTTCTGGTTTCCTTGCGGTCGGACATCGATTGCTCCTAACGGGAAAAGCGTTTACTTCGAACAGAAAGAGGTTCCGTATTCCGCCTGACAATGGCTGTCGCCCATACAATTGGAGACAAAGCGGTTGTTTTCTCCATCCCAGAACAGAATGCACTCGTCGTAACCGGTCTGGGTGTGGCGGTTGATGATCTGACTTTCACAGGTTCCCAGTTCTTCCAGAAGATTCTGCCAGGATGTGGAATCGTGATAGAGGATGAACCAGCAGGGATAGTAGTTGTCCCGTTGCACGATCAGCGTTTCATACTCGACCGGACAGGTGTCTTCCGGGTTCTTGCACCAGGTTCCTACCATGTCGTTGCATTCCGGACAGGTATAGGGCTCCACCTCATCGCCGTCCGGGTCGTCCGTATCGCATCCCAAGCCGGGCTGGCAATGGTTTTGCGGACAACAGACGGTTTTCCCGCTCCCCGGGCAGCAGACCATTCCCGGACAGCATCCCAGGTAGCCTGCGGTCGCCGTGCAGGCCAGTCCGAAATCGAGACATGCCAGGCCGCACATGTTTTGAGCGGTTACGACGCACTGGTCGCTGGTCCCTCCAAAGGGATTGGAATCGCAAAGCGAACAGGCAGTGGAACAGGTATCCCCGAATTCACATGACTCCACCGGACCGGGGCGGCATTCGAAATCCGTCCAACTGCCGCATTCATATCCCCAGGGGCAGGAAAGCGGGCAGACGCCTCGGCAGGTTCCCGTCAGCGGGTCGCAGGGAATTCCCTGACAGTATCCCAAGGGCATCTCGCGGCAGTCGATCCGATCCACGCAGCAGTGGGAGTCGGGATAGCATCCCGGATCGTAATCGCAAACGGATGGGGCGGCGCAACTTTCCTGGCAACAGGGACCGCAGGTGTCCCGATTGCAGCATTCGCCGTTTTCGCAGGCGTTCTCGCAAATATTGGCCCGGCAATAACCCGTTTCGGTGTCGCATGTACCTTGGTCGCATCCCGTCTGCTCGCATCCGGGCTGACAATACCCGTGGAAACAGGCTTCCTGGGCCGGACAATCGGCGGAATCCGTGCAGGCGGCTCCGAGTTTGCAGAATCCATCCACGCAGCGAAGATTGCCGGAACAGTCGTAATCCTGAGAGCAATACCAGCAGGTTCCGACTCCGTAGGTGTCGCTTTTTTTACATTCCAGTCCTTCCAGACATTCCCCTCGGGCGTCGGGGTCGCAAATGGTCTCGCAGCGTCCGGCGTTTCCGCACAGAAGATCCGGCAGACAGGCCGTATCGCCTCCGCAGGACTCTCCCACGGCGGCGCCTTCGTAAGCCTCGACGCAGGTCGCCGCGCCGGATCCAGCCAATTCGCCTCGGGTGAGCACCCTGCAAACCAGATCGTCCGGGCAATTGGGGGCATAGGGATCGCAGGCCGGTACGCAGAAGTGCGTTTCCGGGTCGCAGTGCGTTTCCTGCGGGCAATAAACCTCGGACTGGCAATATCCTTCGGGAAGGTCCACGATTTCGGTGTCGTCCACGTCCATATCGCCGTCCGGATTCGAGTCGATGTCGTCGTCTCCGTCGGGATTCCGATCTCCGTCCGGAGCGTGCGGTTCTCCCGGATCGCAGGCGAAATCATCCTCTCCGCTGGTGCGGTAGCAGGCCATGAAATCGTCGCAGTCGGCATACAATCCGCAAGAGATGATCTTTGCATAGGTGCCTTTATCTCTGATTTTCTCGCAACTTTCCTTGCACTCCGCCCATTCCTCTGCGGTGACGTTGGATCGGCACAGTTTCAGCCGGTCGCAATAGGAGTCGCAGATCGGCTTGCAATCCGGGAGATCGACGAGATCCCGGTCACCGTCGGGGGGATTCGAACCATCCTGATCTCCATCCGGAGGTTGATTTGAATCGCCGTCGCTTTTCTGATCTCCGTCGGAATCGGTTTCCTCTTCTTCGGAAGAAGAACTGCACGCCATGATCGCGGTCAGCATGCAGAGCAATGTCAAGACAACGAAAAGGCTACGTTTTCTCATGACAAAGGCCTCGTTTAAAAAGGTTCTTCAGACGTGACGAATCATCGGGAATTGTAGTGAAAACGGAAAGCCATGTCCATGAAAAACGAAGCGAATTTGGTTTGTTCCATTGATTTTGGCCAACGGTTTTCGTACACTTGCGACACGTTTCAATTTGGAAAGGCACGGATCATGAAAAAGAATATCCTTGATAAGGCCGCGATTTACCAGAATAACGGACGCTACGCCATCGCTCCGCACCTTCCGGCCGGTTTGATTACGCCGAAACAGCTTCGTATGCTGGCGGATGTCGCCGAGAAATACGATGCGGACGCGATCAAGGTCACGTCCTCCCAGCGGATCGCCGTCATCGGGATCGACGAGGAACGGCTGGACGAAGCCTGGAACGATGTGGGCATGCCGAAGGGAATGGCCATCGGCATGTGCGTTCGAAACATCAAAACCTGCCCCGGCAATCGGTTTTGCCCATATGGCACCCAGGATACGCTCCATTTGTCCGAGGAACTGGAGAAACGCTTCTATTCGAAACAACTGCCCTACAAATTCAAAATGGGACTCTCCGGCTGTTCGTTTCAATGCGGGGAAAACGCCGTTCGGGATCTGGGCTTCATGGGATTTCGCACGGGCTGGAAAGTTACCGTGGGCGGAAACGTCGGACCCGCTCCGCGCCTGGCCGAGACGTTGGCCAAGGATTTGAATGACGACGAAGCCATCGCTCTTGCCGAAAAGGTGATCGGCGTCTTCGAAAAGGAAGGCGGCAAGATGCGTATCGGAAAGTGGATTGCAAAAATCGGCCTGGATGCGTTCAAAAGCAAAATCGGCCTTGAATAGTCCGCTTTTCAGGCAGAGATCTTTTTCGATGTGCAACGTCGTTCTCGTTCATCCTCCGCTGGAAATGGTGGACCGCTCCGGGAAATCCGTCCGCATCCGGCCCCAGCGCTATCCTCCTCTGGGACTGGCTTACTTGGCCGCGACGCTCCGCCGGGAGAATATCGAGGTACGTATCCTTGACGCCAACGCCCTGGATTTTTCCGAGCGGGAAACCTTAAGACGGATTCGAGAATTATCTCCGGATCTTATTGGAATCTATACGAATTCCTTCAACCTGAGATGGGTGAGAAGCTTCTGCGGAAGCGCTCGCGAGATCTTTTCTGTTCCGCTGGTTCTGGGGGGGCCGCACATCACCCACCGACCGGAATCCCTACCGTTTCTGAACGCGGATTACGCCATACGCGGCGATGGAGAACGCTCTTTTCTCGCCCTGATTCAAGCCCTTGGACATGGCAAGACTCCTCCGGATATCCCCGGACTGGTCCATCTCGACAATGGCGAGTTGCTCGTTCGGAAACCCGCCATAGAATTCGATCTGGACGATTTGCCATTGCCTGCAAGAGATTTGCTCCCCATCGATCCATATTATTCGCCCGCTTCGGGATCCCGGATGACGAACCTCATCACGGCCAGGGGCTGCGTCAATCGCTGCAATTTTTGCGCCCTGCCCAGCCATCGTCCCTATCGGCCCGTGGCGGTGGGACGCGTCCTGGAAGATTTTGCGCAGGTCTTCCGGCAGGGGTACAAATATATCGATCTGCACGATCCGACCTTTACGGCCGATCGCAAACGAACCCAGCGGATATGCGAAGGACTGCTGTCCATGGGGATCCGGTTGAATTGGGGATGCGAAACCCGGGCCGACCGTCTCGATCGGAAGACGGTGCGGATCATGAAGCAGGCTGGATGTGTCAACATCCGTTTTGGGATCGAGGCGGGAAGCAACCGCGTGCGGAACGAAATCGTGATGAAGAACCTCGATGAAGCCGACATTTACGAAAGCTTCCGATATTGCAGGGAATTCGGCGTTGAAACCATGGCCTTTTTCATGCTGGGACATCCCACGGAAAGTCTTGCGGAAATGAACGAAACCTTGCGGATGGCTCGCAAACTGGATGCCACTTATGCCGATTTCAGTCTGCCGCTTCCGTTGCCGGGGAGCGACCTTTTTCGACATTGTGTGGAAACGGGGCAACTCGCCGAAACGATCTGGGAAGATGTCGCCATGGGAGCGCCTGTTCCCGTTCATGTTCCTTCGGGAATTCCTTTGAAAAAGATCGCCGGGTTGCGCAGAAAGGCTTACAGAAATCAATATTTGCATCCGAGGCGTCTGCTTCGACATCTGCTGGCGGTGCAAGACTCCCGGGATTTACTCCATAAATTGCGCGCCGGATATGAAGTTATCCGCAACTCCCAGAGGAAGAAACCGGTCATCTGGTAAAGGTTTCCGAATCGTTCTCAAAATGCATCGCGTGCGTGTTCCGGGAAAGCCGATCTTTTCCGTGGTGCAAAAAACTTCACGCCCTTCGAAAACAATAAACATATCGAATAAGTTGCCGAATTCTCTGGAAGGAGAAAGTTCCGTCGCCCTTTCTGCCTGTTGTTCTTTCGTGCAATTCTTTCCGGCATCGATACGATTTCGCTCGAATCGAAGCCTTGGCGCGATCGCTATTGGTCCAGGATGTATTTTCTCCACCTTTTGCCGAGAGACCGGCAAAGTCCCGGGAGCCGTCAACGATGAGCCAGGTCCCGCTCGACAAGTTGGTACAACTCGATCCGGTCGATCCGAAATTACAGGATTTCCTGGGTGTTACTTTGTACCTTTCGGAAGACTCCTTGCAGGTCTACGCGCTGTTCAGCAAACTCCCCAACCTGAAAGAACTTTCCAACCTGTTGAAAATACATGGAATAGACGAAGAGATCAATCTAGAGTCTTTTTCCGAAGCGGAACGTATCGTCGAGGGAGTCAAGAATCGAGAGCCGTTTCTCGTGGTCGATCTCTATCCGAAAATCGCCCCTCTGCCGGATATCGATTTCCTGGACAATTCCAAAACCGTGAATGAGTATTGGCGCAAGCTGCGTCGAATGGGCCCCGAAAGCATTCCGCCGCGACTTCCCATCATCAATATTTCAAAGGGCCAGAAACTGGCCAAGCGTATTTCCGAAGCCGAACTGGAGAAATACAAAACCACTTATGACGTCTACGGCCGGAAGCGGGAGGCTTTACGAAAAATCATTTCCTTCAAGCTGGGCAGTGGCGTCGAGGAACATGAAGACCGGACGATCCATGCGGTTACGACCGGCTATCTGGTGCTGCGCGGAAGCGAAGTCGATGTCATCGATACCTACCGAATCTCCACGATCGCGGACTGGGAGGGCGGCAGACTGGAATTCATCGGTTCCGTGGAAGTCGGCCCGAAGGTTTTGCAGAATTTCGATATTTCCGCCGGAAAAGACATCGAGGTCCAAGGCACCTGTGAAGGCGCCAGCCTGGAAGCCCAGGGAGAAATCATTCTTCGCGAAGGCATTATCGGCAACCAGCAATCCGTCGTTTCCGCAGGCAGGCTTATCAAGGCCCGATACGCCAACCAAGCGAAAATCATCTGCGAACAGGATTGTGAATTCGAGAAGGGGGTTTTTCATTCCCGCGTGGAAGCCTATGGAAAACTCAGCATCACTCTTGGACCGATCCAGGGGGGACAGGTATACGGCGCCAACGGTATCGAAGCGAAAACCCTGGGAGCTTCGAGCCAGATTCAAACACTGGTGGCCACCGGATACTGCGCGGATTTCAGCAAAAGCCTGGATATCGTGATTGCGGAACAAAAGATTCAGCACGACTCGCTGATGCAGAAACTGGCGTTGCTTACGCCTCTTTTCGAGAAAGAAAAAAGCGGCAAAATGATTGCGGATTCCGAGCGAATCACCATGCAGAAACTGCTTGCGGAAGTGAAGGAAATCCGAAAGAATATTCTGGAGATGGATTTCTGGATTGCGAATCATGACAAGGAAAAATGCGAACGCGCGAAGATCGTGGCGAAAGGCCAGATATTTCCAGGCGTTATCGTGAAGATTCACAATAAAATCTATAAAGTGAAAGAGCCGATGCGGATGATTTCCTTCCAGTACGACGAATCGGAGGATCGCATCAAGGCCAAACCCTACCGCAGCCGATAAGTATCGCGGGAAATCTATGGCGTAGCGGGGGCTTCCAGCGAATTCAGCCAGCGGCGGAGTCGCTTTCCATACTCGATTCCGGCGAAAAGGGAAACGTCGTTGTGTCCGGCTCCTTCGACCAAGTAAATGTCCCTGGAAGATCGAACCGCCTCGAAGAGCGCCTGTCCCTCCTCTACGGGGATCAGTTCGTCCTTCGTTCCATGGACGACCAGGACCGGAGAGACGATGCGGGGAAGCTTGGATATCGAGTCGTATCGCTCGGTCTTCAAGAGCGTGTCCCCGGGAAGAATCGGAATCAGGTTGTGAATCACGGCGGGAATGGACCGGAACGTGGATTCCAGGATCACGCCCTTCAATTTTCTGTTCATGGCGATTTCGCAAGCCACGCCGCCTCCCAGGGATTTGCCCAGAAGGACGACGTTTTCCTCGGCGATTCCTTCTTCGCTCTTCAGCCATTCGAGCGCGGCGGCCCCGGAGGCATACAGACTTTGCTCGCTGGGCGAACCGGAGCTTTTGCCGTACCCCGGGTAATCGATCAGCAATAGGCCGCAATCCATCGGCTGCAACTCATCCCGAACCAGCGCCCATTCAAAGACGGACTGGGCGTTTCCGTGCAGATACAGGAGGGTCGGGCGGTTTCTTGGTGCTTCCCAGTAAAGAGCGTGAATTTCGTCTCCGGCCGTCGAGGAGAATCGGACCTCCCGGGCGTCATTCGCATAGGCGGGAAGCGGGTCGTTTCTTCCCAGAACGATGGGGTGATACAGGAATTTCCTGACAACGCTTTCCAGCATGTTCCCTCCGATAAGATGGGATGGCGGGAAACGCCTTTTACAATCGGCCGAGCTGCGCCGTGCAACTGTTGCAGGTGACGCTCATCACCGTGGCCAGATTGACCGTGGCGCTGCACTGACTGATGAACCCCAGGGTCAGATTGTAGTTGGACGTGGAGGTTTCCTCGAACGATCCGATGGAAATGGACAGCGATTGGGAGCGAACCGAACCGTTGCAGCCGTCCTCCGGAATGAATTCATACGCCTGTCCCATGGTCAGCATCAGGCAATCGGACATCCAGACGGTCCACTCTCCTTCGATATCCGTGCACATGCCGGCGTAGATCGGCTTGCACACCCCGTCCGCGCATTGCCAGCCGTCCTGACACTGGAAATCGAACCAGCAGGACTGCTGCTGCGCCGGAACGCATTCATTGAATTCGCCGTTGTTTTCGCAGATCAGGCCGTCGCCGCAGTCCTCGTCGGTGTAGCACTGGTTTCTGGAGACGCAGTTTCCGATGGGGCCGAGAATGAAATCACAGTATTCGTCCCGCTGGCAGTCGTCGTCGCTGGTGCACATGGAAGGGAAGGAATAGTTGCAGACCGTCCAGTTTCCGTCGGGCTGGCATTCCTCGAAATTTCCGCAATCGGCGTCGGTTGCGCATTCGTTCGCGTACTCGCAGACGTTTCGGGGCTGCGCGACGACGCAGCGATATCCGAAGCCGCAGTCTTCGTGCCGCTGGCAGGGGACCGTTTCCACGCATTCCAGATAGTCGCCGTTGGAGATGCATTCGAAATATTCCGGGCATTCGTCGTCGCTGAAGCATTCGTTCAGGGAGCGACAGGTTCCGTATCCGGCGATCACCGTTTCGCAGTAAAATCCTTCCGGGCAGTCGTTGTCGGACTGGCAGAAATCCGGACTGGTGTTCAATCGGCATTCCTTCCAGTTTTCCACCGTCGCGCAGACGTTGATGGCGCTGCAATCCGCATCCGTGACGCATTCGCTGGCGTATTCGCAAACCGGGTAGGCCAGATTCGTGTTGCAGCGATAGCCGAACTCGCAGTCCTCGTGCGATTGGCAGGGGTCGCCGTCGTACTGGCAGACGTTCCAGTATTCTCCCTGGACGCAGATCATTTCGCCGCCGCAGTCCGCGTCCACCTCGCACTCATTGGCTTCCAGGCAGACCATCAAGCCCACATCGCCCATGAAGCAGCCGTAGCCGTAATCGCAGTCTCCATGAACCCGGCATTCATCTTCTCCGGGGAAGCATTCTTTCCAGTTCGCGGCGTCCTCGCAGAGCCAGCCGGGATCGCAATCCGTGTCCTTTTCGCAATTGCTGGCGTAGATGCATCCCGCGTCGTCCGCGTCGGGATGGGTGGGATCGCAGGCGAAACCGAACGGACAATCGAAATGGGAAGAGCATTGCCAGACGAATTCGCTGTCCGTCTCCCGGTCGAAATCTCCGTCTTCGTCTCCATCCACGGTTCCGATTTCCCGGCAGGAGCCCACCCGGCACTCATAGCCGCTTTCACAGGTTTCCGAGTATACCCATTCGCCCCATTCGTTACAGACCAGGAGCACGGAATCGTCGGCGCAACTGTGGTCGCCTTCCTCGCAGGTCTGCACGAATTCGTCGTCGGTTTCCATGTCGCCGTCGGGCGACTCATCGCCATCGGAAGGCAAGTCTCCGTCCACGGCGGGAAGTTCCGAATCGGATTCCGCCATGGCTTCCAGGTCTCCATCGGTCAGCCGGTCGAAGGCGACTCCGCTGTTGCAGGCCGAAAAAAGAGTGAAGGACAGCAGGAATAGGGGAAGCAGAAGGCGGAAAATATTCATCGCGACCTCCGGAACGGCGGGTGAAAGATGCGAACTTGTTGCCAAACAGAAATGAGTCACTACAAAACTTTACCATACCCTGTTCCGCACGTAAAGCACTTCGATACGATGGATTCGTAAATGGAGTGCACACCCTTGTATACGCCGTATCCACGTATACGCCGTATCCACGTATACGCCGTATCCACGTTTTCATTTCCGGAATCGGTTGCAAGGTGATACGATAAATGCCTTTTTCTTTCGGCGCGGATTCGTTTGCGGAAAGCATCGAGGCGATAGGACATGAAAAAAACGAAGGACAGTCCGCGAGATTCGGTTCCATCCGTGGTTCGGGAAGAACTTGACCTGCTCGAACAGGTGCGGGAGGCGCTGAAGCGGCATCGAACCCTCAGACGCCCCCATGATTTCGAGAAAGAACTCACGGTGCTGCGGGATCGTTTCGCGGAAGAACGGCTGGAGGACGACCGGGCGAGCATCATGGAGGAAATGGATCGGATATCGGCGCTTTCGGCGCTGCGCGCTCAATACGATCCGGATGGAATCGATCCGGACAATCCGTATTTCGCCCATTTGCGATATACGGATGACGAAGGTCGTGAAAAAGATATCGTCCTTGGAAAACAAACCTTTATCAAAGGCAAGGTCCGCGTGGTGGATTGGCGCAATGCGCCGATCAGCCGCGTGTACTACAACAACCGGGAAGGGGACGACTTCGACGAGGTTTTCGCCGGACGGCAGGTGGACGGCACCGTCACGGCCCGGCGTAGCATCACCATCGGGGAAGGGCGGCTTCTGCGCGTGGGTTGCCCGGAGGCCGGTTACTATCGAACCGGAAACGGTTGGGAACGGATCCGAAACGAAGCGGTTTCGCTTCACGGCGGCCAGGGAGCGGCGGGCCGTCCGGATACGATGAAGCCTTTTCTGGGATCCTCCGGGGCGCCCAGGGAACTGCGTGGAGATAAGCATCTATCCGAAATCGCGGGGCTTCTGGACGAAAGGCAGTTCAAGTTGATTACCCGGCCGGGACAGGGGCTGGTGGTCGTGCAGGGCAGCGCCGGGTCGGGAAAAACCACGGTGGGACTGCACCGGATCGCCTATCTGAACTATTCGGATCCGGATCGTTTCGGTCCCAAGGGAATGCTGGTCATCGTTTTCAGCGAAGCCTTGGCCAACTATACTTCCCGGGTTCTGCCCGCCCTGGGGGTGGAAAACGTCCAGGTCCGTACGTTGGAGAAATGGGCTTCCATGGTGCGAAGGAAGCATTTCCCGGAGCTTACGAAAGCCTACAGCGATCATCCGCCCGCCGAGGTGGTTCGCTTCAAGTCCCACCGTATCCTGATTCCCATGCTTCAGGACGCCGCTCGTTCGCAACCGAAAGCCCGGCCGGAGGTGTTGTTCGACGAGCTGTTTACGGATTCCCAGTGGATGCGGGACGGCGTGGATCGATACGCCCCGAAAGCCTTCAGCGACGGGGAGATCGCCCGTATCGTCTCGTGGTGCGCGGACCAGCATTTCGCACGCGTGGAGGACAGCGGCCCGATCATCGAGGAACTGAACGTATATGACCGCGAGGACGATCCGATTCTTCTCTATCTGCACCAGCTTCTTCGCGGACCTCTCCGAAAATCCGGGAGGCGCAGTCTTCTTTACAATCACCTCATGATCGACGAGGCCCAGGATTTCAGTCCGTTGGAACTGCTTGTTTTGATGCAGACCGTTCGGGATAATTCCATCACCATCGCGGGTGATTCCGTTCAAAGAATATCCGATTTCGAGGAGGAAGGAGACTGGACGGATGTCTTTCGCATGGTTGAAGGAGGCGGGGTGGAGATCGAGCCTCTGGAAGTTTCCTATCGTTCCACCTATGAAATCATTCGCTTTTCCCATCATGTTCTTGGAAAGCTGGCGCCGCCCGACCCTCCGAAGAGTCCCAGGAAAGGGGATCCGGTGCTGCTTTTCCGTTCGGCTGGTATCGGGGAGGCCCTGACCTTTCTTGCCGAGGCCCTGATCGATCTGATGGAAAGAGAATCCAATGCCGGAGTCGCCATTCTGACACGATTTTTCCACCAGGCGGAAGAGGTTTACAAGGCCCTCCGGCATACCGGGCTCCGATCCGCCACTTTGGTGCGGGAGCAGAATTTCAGCTTCGGACCGGGTGTGGAAATCTGTGATATCGCCCAGACAAAGGGGCTTGAATTCGATTACGTGATTCTCATGAACGTGGACCGGGAGACGTTTCCGGACCACCCGCAAAGTCGCAGAATCCTGCATATCGGGGCGACTCGCGCCATCCACCAGCTCTGGCTTTTTTCCTGGATGCCCTTGTCGCCTCTGGTGCCGGAGTGGCTTCCCCCGCGAATGGTGGGATAGGACGCTTCAACGTTCCTCGCCGTTCGTGGCCGATAGGCCGGGTGGCCCGATCGCCATGAAAAACGAAGATAAAAGAAGAAAAAGCCCCTTTTTTTATGAAAAATTTCGGAAGGCATAACGGCTTGTAAATTCTAACTATTTCATGTTTCTCGCATCGTTCGGCCGTTTCACTCTTTGCCTTTTCGGCATTTATCTAAAGAAAAATGTCGGTTCCGCCGAATAACGGAACGCCGTATCAGGGACGATACGTGACGAACATGGAGGTTCGAAGATGAAGGTCAATCCTTCCGTAAAGCAGTACCAATCCCCGATTCAATCGTTGTTCAAATTAAAAGTTAAGGGCAACCCCTTCGGCGCCGCCGAGGAAATGCCCAGCGTGGACAACGTTTCCCTCAGTCTGGAAGCCACGACTCGTTGGGTTCAGCAGACGTTCGTGGATCAGGTGGAAAAGGAAATCAAGGGCGATCTGGAAGGGCTGGACCCGGAAGTCAAGGCCGGATTATTGAATCAATGGTCTCCGGAAGCCACCGCGGAGCGGATCTTCGACTTTACCACCGCGTTCTACAAGGAATATTCTCTGCGCCACGAAGACGATTCCAGGGAGGAAATCAACGAAGGATTCGAGAAACTGGTCCGAGGAGCCGTTTCGAAAGGTTACAACGAAGCCATGAAGATTCTCCAGGCGTCCGGTGCGGAGAAGGAAGCGATCGATGTGGCCAAGCAGACCATGGGAATTCTGACGAAGAAATACGACCAGTATTTCTCCGAGCTGAAAGAGAAACAAGGCGAGGAATAAAAATTCAGCGGCTTTTGACTGGTTTTCTCATTCGCCCAAAGGCAGACAATCTTCCGAATCAGCCCGAGATATCGCCTCCTCCTAAAATCTGACTCGCCCCCTGCAAACCGCCCGAGCTTTTATCCTTGTCCATGAATGGCCTCCAACTTCGGCATGCGCTGTATTCTGATCGGGGTATTCCGGAAAGTCGCGAACGACTCCAGGCAAGGATAGAAGGATCCCATGGGGATGTATAGTATCCTTTGGGATAGGGATGTCGGGGAATGTTCAGGTTGGGTGCGGTTGGGAACTTAGAAAAGAAAGTCGATCAACTGTACACGCGCACGGTGAACAGTTCCCTTTCCTCCTTGTTTTTATTGGCCGCAGCGTCGTGCCGCCTTCTTCTGGAAGAATCCGGGATAATGGAATACACACGCTGGTGATCCCGGATGCCGCAGAAAAGAATCGTCGCCTCTCCCATGTCGTCGAGGCGGAGGTCTTCCTGGAAGGAACCGTTTTTCAGCAGCCGTTCGCTTTCCGCGCGGAAGCGTCGATAGGAGGCATGGTCCAGTTCGATCCGGTTGTCCAGGGCTTCTTGAAGGCCGATTTTTCCTTCCCAGGCGGAGGCGTCCGGGCCGACGCGCCCGGAAAAGAATTCCGCGCAACACCCGCTCCCGTAAGAGAAAAAGCCCAATCGCCGGGACTGTGGCCGCAGGGACTGTTTTTCCAGGAGACTGGCCAGCGAGATATATAAGGATCCGGCGTACACGTTTCCGATCTCGATGTTCGCCCACAAGGCCGGCCAGGAACGGGCTCGGTAGTCGGTCTCCATGTTCTCGAAACGGTTTCCGTTTTCCGATTTCATTTCCCGCTCGTACAGCAGGCGAAAGGCTTTGAAGGCCATTTTCGGGAACGGAACGTGAAAGAGCAGGTAATCGTAATCCTCGAAAGCGAGTCCGCTTTCATGCTTGAAGCGTCGGTACGTGCTTTCCAGCGCCTTCAGGTAATTGTCGATGGAGGCGTGTCCGTCCACGACGGCGGTGGATCTGTAATGCGGCCGCCAGAAATCCATGGCGTCTTCCGTAAAGACCGCCTCCGGATAATCCTCCAGCGCCAGAAGGGCGGGGGACTGGCCGACGATCATCGCCACGGCGCCGGCCCCCTGGGTGGGTTCGCCGGGGGAGTCGTTGTCGTACCGGGCGATATCGGTGGCGATGACAAGGGCCTTGCGCCCCCGGGCGCTGCCGGACCGGCACCAGTCGGCGGCGGTTTTCAGGGCTGCGGTACAGCCGTAGCAGGCGTGCTTGGTGTCGAAGGTGCGGCACTCTCCCGGCAAGCCGAGAATTCCATGAACATAGGCCGCGATGGGTTTTGCCGCGTCGATGGCCGTTTCGGTTCCCACGATGACCAGGCCGATATCCTTTCTTTTCACCGAATACCGATCGAAAAGCTTCCTGGCGGCTTCCACGGCCAGGGTCAGCGGGTCTTCGCCCGGCTGAATCACCGCCATGCGGCGGCCCCCAAGTCCGTGATAATATTTGTCCGGATCCGTTCCATTGGCTTTCGCGAGGGTTTTGAGGTCGATGAAATGTCTGGGGATATGGGTCGAGATCGCCTCGATGCCGACGGGATTTCTAGTGGTCAAACCGTACTCCTTCGATCTATTTCACCCGGTGCGTGACCGGTATGGATTTCTTTCGAGAAACAGCGAAAACACAAGCTGCGGAAGTATAGCAGAATCGGTGAATTCGAAGCAAACCTTTCCTCAATGCATTTATTTCACCACGCGAGGAACGAGCTACCCGATATAGGATTGTAAGCGAAGAATCCGTTGGGAAACGACGACAAAAAGAGGTTGCATTCCGTTTTCGTTTCACTATAATGCGGTATGCTTGTTTTGGTCGGCCTTCCACAGTCTCCATTTTCCGATAACACAGAAGAGTAGGGCACTTTTCACTTCAGACAAGGGCAGGGATATGTCGTATCACGGATCGAAATTCATCGTCGTTACCGGAGGCGTGCTTTCCGGACTGGGAAAAGGAATCGCGGCCGCCTCCATCGGCCATCTGCTTCACGATCGGCTGAAAATCGTTCCGATCAAATGCGATGGCTATCTCAACACGGATCCGGGCACCATGAATCCCATCGAGCACGGCGAGGTCTTCGTTCTGGACGACGGCGGCGAAGTGGACATGGATTTCGGCCACTACGAACGTTTCCTGGACATCAACTGCAAGTTCGAGTGGAACCTGACCATGGGGAAGGTCTTCAAGTCCATCCTGGAGCGCGAGCGCCGGGGAGATTTTCTGGGCCAGACCGTCCAGTTGATTCCCCATGTCGCCGACGCCATAAAGGAGCATTTTCACCGGATCGCCCGACAGGAGGAAGCCGAGATCATGCTGATCGAAATCGGCGGCACGGTGGGCGACATGGAAAACGAGTTGTTCCTGGAAAGCGTTCGCCAGCTCCGGCAGGACGTGGGGCGCGAGAATATCGTTTACGTCCATCTGACCTATGTGCCGGTGCCTTCCGGCGTCGGGGAGCAGAAGTCGAAACCCACGCAGCAGTCGGTGAAGCTGCTCAGTGAACGCGGCATCCATCCGGACATCATCATCGGTCGTTGCAAGACGCCGCTATTACCGAAAATAAAACAGAAAATCGCGCTGTTCTGCAATATCGAACAGGAAGCGGTCATCAGCGGCAAGGACGTGGATTCCGTCTACAGGATCCCGCTTCTTTTCGAAAAGGAAGGTCTGGCGGAGATCTTGCATAAAAAACTGGGGATATACTCACCGCCGCAGCTGGACAACTGGGGAAAGCTGGTCGAGCGCATGATGGAAAAGAAAGACGCCACGCCGATCCGGCTGGCCATCGGAGGAAAGTACTGCGATCTGCACGACAGCTATGCTTCCATCATCGAGGCCATCAATCATACCCAGGCGCATCTCGACGTGAACGTTCAATTGAGCTGGATCGACACGACGAAAATCGAGAAGGGTAAGCTTTCCATTGAAAAGGCCATGGAAGGCGTGGACGCCGTGATCGTCCCGGGTGGTTTCGGAACGCGCGGCATCGAGGGAAAAATCCGCATCATTCAATTCTGCCGGGAACGCAATGTTCCGTATCTGGGCATCTGTTACGGCATGCAGCTTGCGGTGATCGAATATGCCCGAAACGTCTGCAAACTGGAAGATGCAAGCACGGAGGAAATCGAAAGCGACGGCTTCAAGGTCAAAGAGCCGCTGGTCTGCTTCTTGCCGGAGCAGCAGGAAATCGCTTACAAAGGCGGCACCATGCGCCTCGGCGGTCACGACGTCATCCTGAAACCCGGGACGAAGGCCCACAGGATTTTCAATGAATCCAAGCAGATCCGAAGGCGCTTTCGTCATCGCTACGAAATCAATCCGAAATACGTTCCCATGCTGGAAGAAAACGGCCTGGTTTTTTCCGGCCGCGCCTCGGAAGGCGAGATCATGCAGATCATGGAATTGCCGGATCATCCGTATTTCATGGCCTGCCAGTTTCATCCGGAACTGACCAGTCACCTGGAAAGACCGGCGGAGCTTTTCTATCATCTCATCAAGACCGCTCTGGAGATCAAGGACAACACGAAATAACGCTCGGGAGGGCTGCCCCGTGAAGGTTGCGAGAAACGGAACCGACTGGAATCACGATGGAAAACGCCTGGAAAAGAGAGGATATCGTGGTCGATTTGTAACTATGCATAATGCATCTTATGCGAAGTTGCTCATCTGTCCTCTCTGGGTGACATTTCTTCTGTTTTGCGTCGGTTGCGGAGTACTTCTTGGGGGTCGTGCTTTTTCTCCCAACGATCGTTTCGACGAAGCCGAGTTCAAGACGCTCGCCGTTCTTCCCTCGGACAACCTGCCGGTCATAACGAACTCGGACGGACGGACCTCCCATCGTTCGCTTACGGAGGATTCCGGCAAACAGAACCCGGATTTTCTCTGGTGGATGGCCGAGACGCTTGAAGCGGTTTTGAAGAAACACGCCACCAACATCCAGGTGCTGGACACGGATCCGATCCGGAGGAAGTTCCAGGGCTCCGTTCCCGTAAAAATCGGCGACGGCGACCTGGCCATTTTCCGCGCGGTGGGCAGAAAAAAAGCCGTGGATGCCGGGAACGGCGTTCCGCCGGCACTGGTGAGCAAAAATATCGGCCGGACGACCTTCAGCCCCACTCCCAAATTTCTGGAGGGTTTGAGAAAAAAGGATGCCGAACGTCTGTACAGGGAAACCGGAGCCGACGTGGTTTACGTGGTTCTGCTATCCGGTCTAGTACAAGCCCGGGGCGGCGCGACGGCCTGCGTCGTCGGGCAGCTCTTTCACCTTCCGGACGGAGATTCCCTGGGCGGAACGTTCCTCCTGAAAGAAAGCGACATCGGTCAATCCCTGGGAGAATTCATTAAGGAAATGGTTGAGGAAGTCGGGCTTAAATTATCGGAATTGATGGAATAAACCGTATCTTCTAAATTTGCTTTATCATGCTTTTTCTTGCCAGGGAAATCGCATAGACATAGCCTCCGTTGGAAAGCACGTAAATCATGTTTCCCTTGACCGTCGGCATGCAGGAAATCCCGTTGCCTGGCGTGAAGCGTTCGATCAGCTTTTTCTTTCCGAAATCCATGAAATACAGTCCCGTCCCCGAGGCGGAAAAAACCAGGTAGTTCCCCATGTAGGGAACGACGGAAGAAAGCGCTCCCTCCTTCCGGCCGTGGAAGATCTGCGCCAGTTCCATGAACCAGCGGATTTTTCCCGTTTCCTTGTCCAGGGCGTAAAAGCCGTCTTCGCTGGCGGCAAGGTACAGGATGTTTCCGGAAAGAAACGGCGCGCTGGCCGATTTCAGCGGCGTGTGCCAGAGGACGATTCCGGATTCGGCGTTCAGGCAATAGGCACCGTTATCGAAACTGGCGGTGTAAAGCATGCCGTCACTCAGAACGGGCGTGGCGTTCACGTCATCGAAACGTTTGCCCTTCCCCAGGCTTCTCCTCCAGAGCAATTCGCCGTTGTGGCGATCGAAGGCGCAGAGGAAACCGTTGGTGAAGCCCTGATAGAGGAAATCGCCGGAAATCGCCGGCTGGGCGCGTTTCCGAATGGACATGGTGCCCCAGTAGTTTTCCTTGTGCTCCCAGGCGAACGAGCCGTCATCGGCACGCAAGGCCACCAGTTTGTCGTTCTGGGTGATGAAGTACAGCATGTCGTCCAGAACGATGGGCGGGGTGACGATTTCGGACTTGGCGTTGTACTTCCAGACGGTCTTCAGGCTGTCTTTTTGAAGGGCGTACAGAAAACCGGTGGACGTTCCGAAATAGAGCCTTTCCCCGATGGGAACGGGCTGGGAGAAGATCTCCTCCAGCATGCGTCTTTTCTGAATGATTTCGCCGGTATGGCGATCGAGCTTGTAAAGGGTTTTCGAGCGGCCTCCCACGTAGACCGAGGTGTCGTCCACTCCCGGGATGCCGTCTTCCAGCGGTTCGTATTCCAGGTAGTCGCGAAGATCCCGCTCGGTGATCTGCTGACGCCAGACGACGGTTACGCCCAGGTTTCCCGGTTGAAAAACCGTGCGTTTCCATCCTTCTTTCCGCTTGACGGGGCCGCCGCAGGAAAAGACGAAGGAGGCGAGTACGAGAAGCAGGGCCAGGGCGACGAGCAGCCGCTCGACCCGGGGAAAGCGCATCAGTTGCCCTCCCCTTTCTTTTCATCCGCCGCTTCCGGTTCGGCGGCTTTTTCCTCGGCTTTCTTTTCCGGCTCCGGTCCCCGAAGGACGGCCAGGAATTTGTCGGCTTTGGTCTTCAGGCCGCTTTCCGGATATTTTTCCACCAGTTTGTCGAACCACTTGATGGATTCGTCGTTGTTGCCCTGCTTTTTGTAGAGGACTCCGAGGGCGTAAAACGACTGGTCCTTCCAGAGGTCGGTTTTGCTTTCGTCGATGATCTTCTTGTACGTGGCGATGGCCTGATCCGTGTTTCCCTGGTTTTCCTGACATTGGGCGATGTTGTTCAGGGCCATGAAACGGAACTGCGCGAAATCGCCGTCCTTCAGGAAGGTTTCATAATTTTCAAGGGCCTTGTCGTAGCGTTTCAGCGCGAAAAAGGCGTTGCCGACGTGCATGCGGGCCAGGGTTGCGAAGCGGCTGTCGGCGTGCTTGTTGATGAACTCGCCCAGTTGGGTGGTGATGGCCAGATTCTTGGCTTCCTCGCTTTCGAAGGTCATTTCCTTGGCTTCGGCGGCCTGGGTCTTGTCCTCGATGACCTCGGCGTCCACGACTTTCATCGCATCCGAGAACGCGGTGCTGACTTTCCCGTTCCGGTAATCCCGGAAGGCAAACCCTACTTGAACCAGAATCACGAGCCCCAGAAACGCCGCGATGTAGGTGAGATAGCGTTTTTTGTTCTGAACGACGTGATCCAGGGCTTTTTCACCCTTGGACTGGAACGCATCCGGTTGTTTCAGTTCTTTTTTATCGAGTTTCTTCGCTTTTGCCACCGCTTGCCTCCTTGAAACCGAGCATCGGACGTTTTGAAACTGGGGCAATATATATGGAAACCTCGAAAAGTGTCAATCATTTTTCAGGTTCGAAATTAGATTTTCTAAATATTTTGTGGTATATTCCATCGAACCTAGTAGGACGTAACAAGTCAAATTCAATCCCTTTGCGGTCTCCGAAGCCGCGTGGAATTTGCCTTTGTATGAGCCCGCAATCCATACGAAGAGGTAGAAAATGAAAGTATCCATCCTTCGCATCTTCGCCGCCTTTCTGGCCGTTTCCTTTTTGATCTGCTCCGGGGCCGCCCAGGCGCAGGAAAAGCCCCGGCTGCTGGTCTTGAGCCTCAAACCGGCGGGCGTGGACGAGAAAATCACCCAGAGTCTTTCCAGCATTCTGGCCATGGAAGTGGAGCGCCTGGACCGCTTCGAGATCGTCAGCCAGGACGAGATCATCAAGGTTCTCTCCGTGGAGGAGCAGAAGCAGCTCATGGGAGCCGAGGAGGACGACGAGCGCGTGGCCAAGATCGGAGAATCCCTGCGCACGCCTTATCTGCTCAGCGGTTCTCTGGGCAAGGTGGGATCCACTTTCATCATATCGCTTTCGCTCATCAACACGAAGACGTTGAAGGCCGAACGGCGCGTGAAGCAGACGCTCATCGGAAAGCGGGACGAGTTGATCGGCGCGTTGCGCTCGGCCGCCGTGGCCCTGGCGCTGGAGGAAAAGGGCGTCGCCCCGGACATCACGGAAAAACTGCTGGGCGAACTGCATATGGCGGAAAAAGAAAAGACCATGTTCTTTCACCTGCGCCCCGGTTTCGAAATTCCCATCGGCGAAATGAAGAACGACGCCACCATTCCCTACCTGGTTACCGATTTCTTCCACATCGACGTGGACGCCGCCTATCAGCCGCTTTCCTGGCTCCAGGTGGGACTTTCCACGGGTTTCGCCTTCAGTCTGGCGGGAAGGTACGATACCCAGACGAAAAGCGCATACGAGTTTTTAGAGGAAGACACTTATGTGAATAAAGACGGCGACACCGTAAGGCCGGAAGCTTTCGGCACCGAAGTGGAAATCATGGATTTCGACTATTTCGCCTATCGCATTCCCATCGATTTCTTCGTGCGCTTCCAGCCGAAATCCGGCCTGTTCCTGCCCTACTTCCTCACGGGTCTGGGCGTTTCCTACAATGCCTACAGTTTCGAAAACGCCCATCGTCAATATGGATACAACGCCATCATCCTGGAACCGGAGCAGTTGGGATGTTCCGTAACCAACTATCCCATCTCGGAAACCCACGACAGTCTCGGCAACATCTGCCGTCAGAAAACCGAACAGGATCTGATCTTGAAACCCAAGAAAAACTCCCTGTCCTATTTCGGCTTCGACTTCATCGCAAGCACGGGCTTCGATTATCTCCTGCATGAAAATCTTGGGCTTTCCCTGGAGTTGCGTTACCTGATGATCTATTCCTTTTCGGGAGAACAAGAAGTCGTATTTACCTATGAAGACGCAGAGGGAAGGGAAACCGGAGACTTCTACCCAATCCGCGAGGTTCACCACGGATTGCTCTTCAACATGGGCATGACCATGTACTTCTGATCGGTTCTCTTTACCGAACTCCCCACGCCCGGCTTTGCGCCGGGCGTTTTTCGTCTGCATCATTGTTAGAATTTCAAAAGCGCTTTGGCCTGGGTTGATCTTTCCGCGTTCCTGTGATACGTCCATTTGCCTGGAGTTTGCGGGAATCTCATTCAAGGAAAAGGCAAATCCAATGCGCGCCATCATTTTCGGTTTCCTGGTCTTCCTCCTGCTGGGTGTTTCGGCCTGCTCCGGTTCGAGCGACTCTCCGCCCGCGGACGGCGATACGGACACCCCGGATACGGATCCCGATCCCGACAACGCCACCGATGGCGATACGGATCCTGAAGGCACGGATGGAGATACGGACCTCGATGCGGAAGACGCGCAGGAAGACTCCGAAACGGACGGCGACGCGGAGAGCGGCTGGGAATTCGATCGGGAGGACTACGCGCCGGTCAACGGCTGGATTTTGCTCGACCCGGATCCGGACGCCATCGAGGAAAGCATTTTGGCCGCCGCCGAATACGGCGTGAATCATATCCAGCTCTCCCACGACATCATCATGAACATCGAGGACATTCTTTCCGACGACGAAGAAGCGCGGACCCGCGTGGAGCGCCTGAATCTGGGGATTTCCCTGGCGCATCAGCACGGCATGAAAGCCTATATCTGGGCGCACGAGTTCTCCCCCACGACCATCGCCGTCTGCTACGCCCCGGACGATCCCATCTGGGAGACGCGCGCCCAGGCCTATCGCGACGGCCTGGCGAAGATTCCGGACGTGGACGGCGTGATCCTGATGTTCGGCTCCGCGCCCACGCCTCCGTGGCTGACCGCCTGCACCTGCGACTGGTGCGAGGAAAATTACGAGGGCAACGCCCTGACCTCGCCGCCGGGAGCGGAACGCGTTCGCCTGGTGGTCGAGAACGTGGGAGGAACCATCGTCAACGAACTGGGCAAGGAACTTTTCATCCGGACCTTCGTGCACGAAACGAGCGAGATCGCCTATCACAGCGAGGGCCTCGCCACGGCGGAAAACGTCGCCTTCGTCGGCATGCACAAGGGCCCCGTGCAGGACTGGCAGCCCTACAACCCGCACCATCCGTGCATCGGAAACATCGGTCCCCACCCCGGCGTGCTGGAACTGGACGTGGCGGGGGAATATTTCGGACGTTCCGTCCTGCCCTTCTGCGCGCCCGGATACTACTGGTATCGCCTGCGACACGCCTGGAACCATATGGGCATCGGAGCGGTGATCCGCGTGCAGCGGGGCTCGGCCCATGCCCTGGGAACGCCCAACGAGGTGAACATCCGCGCCATCACCGAACTCATGCAGGATTTCGACACGCCCCTGGAGTCGATCTGGGACGGCTTCATTCAGGACTTCTACGATCTTCCTCCGGAAAACGCGGCCCAGCCGGTCCTGAAGCGCATTCTGAAAACCACCTTCCCCGTCCGGCGCAAATCCCACTACGTTCTGGGCGTCTGGGCGCTGGAAAAGAGCAGCGAACTGCCCACGGATTACGAGTTCGACCAGTTCTCCGACCGGGGGGACATGCCGAAGTGGGACGCCGACTGGGAGGAAGAATACAACCGTCTGAAGAGCCCGGACAAGGCGACGGTCGCCCGGATCTGGCAGGAAGCAAGCGAAGCCGTGGCGCTCTCCGCCGCTTCCCTGACCGATCTGCCGACGCTGGAAAGCGCGCTTTCCACCGAAGCCTATTCGGATCTGCGGAATCGGCTCGTTCATCAGCACCAGACCAGCCGGGCCTGGCGGGCCGTGAAACTCTATCTCTGGGCCCGTCGCGCGGGCGGCTTCGATTCGGCGGACGGTGACCTGGCCGCCTGGATGAAGGGCGCTCGGGAGGATCTGGAGAACATAAGGACGGACATGGAAACGAATGGCTGGGCGGGCGCCACGGTGGCGACCTCCGGGCAGATCGCCGCTTTTCTGTCCAACACCGACGACAGCCGATTCGACGCCGTTGTCGTCGCGCTGCCCTCCGGCCCCTCGCTTTCTCCCCTGGCGTTTCGGGAGCAGGGAGAAAACTGGGTGGAATTCTCGGTCTCCTGCGACCGCGACGCCGTGCTGCACATCGATTACGGAACGGAGATTCCGGACTATGGACAGACCTTGGACGTGGGAAGCGTTTCGGCCGACACCCCCGCCGTCTTCCGGCTGGAAAACCTGGAAAGGGGAAATCGCTACGTCCTGCGCGCCCGCGCCGAGGCGGGGGGCGTCGAGATTCTCGGCGGAGACTATTGGGCCTTCATCCAATAGTTTTTGAGACCGTTTCCGAAGGGGGAAAATCAAGGAATGAAACCGACCGCGTTTCCATCCATTTCATGGGCACCCGTTCTTCGACACAAACGCAGGCCACCGTATTCCAGGGAGAAACGCAACCATGAGCTATAAAGTGCTGGACATCTACAAAGACCTTCCCAAATCCAATTGCGGGGAATGCGGAAGCCCCGGCTGTTTTCAGTTCGCCACCGCCGTCTACCTGGATCAGGTTCCCATCCGGAAATGCACGCAGGTTACCGGCGCGGCCATGAACGAAATGGAGCGCAGACTTTTCGAGGGACGCGGCATGGGCGAAGGCAAGATGCCGCCCAACAACGAACAGGCCCTGACAAGGCTTCGAGAGGAAATGGCCGCGGCCGATCTGGCTTCCCTGGCGAAAAACGCCGGGGCCGAATACCTGTCCGGTCCGCCGGAAAGCATCCGCCTGGAACTTTTCGGGCAGCCTTACAAGATCGATCGCACGGAGGCCGAAGCCCTGGCCGGGGAAAGGCCAAACCTCTGGGTCAAGGTTTTCCTGTTCATCTACCTGACGCGCGCCAACGGCAACCCGGCGGCGGGCTCCTGGGTGGGCTTTCGCGAGTTGCCGAACACCATCAGCAAGGCGAAGTCCTTCGAGGAGCAGGGGGAAAAGCTCGCCCGGCATTTCGAGGGCCGAGCATCGGATCTGGCGGCGGAGGCGGAAAGATTGGGCGGTCGGGCCGTTGACAACGAAGCCGCCGATCTGGCGTTTCACTTCCATGCCCTTCCCCGCGTGGATCTGCTCTTGTATTTCTGGGACGGAGACGAGGACTTTCCCGCCCGGGCGTCCATACTGGTGGACCGGGGCGTTTTCGACTACCTGGACCCGGAGGCCACCGTCTTTCTGGCCGAGGCTCTCGTGGCCCAACTGACGGGCGAGGGTCTGGGCGACCTGGTGGGCTGAACTTTACACCCCCTCAAAATATGGCTGTTCTTATTTGGATTTAGCGATGGTTCATTCGCTCATGGCGAGTGATTTGCGAAGCCAATCGTATCGAACCACGGGTGAAGAGCCGTTCACGGACTTGTGTGACCGCTTGCGAACGTCAATGAACGTCCAGGCGGATCCAGCGGGTGCACTCACGGAAAACGAGTTTCAGAAAACGGGAAACGGGCAGGTCACGATGGGCGAAGACTCGAATGCCCTCGCCCGTCCAGATCATGGCGAGGCCGCGTTCGCAATCGAAGCTCTCGCCGCTTTTTTCGATCCGGATGCCCTGCCCCGCCTCCAGCCAGTCGATTTCCAGTTCCTCGTCCTCATGTTGCACCATGGCCGCCTGGGCCAGGGCGTGGGCCGTGTGCTTGCCCGAAGAGCCCTGCCCCGCCATGATCCGGCGGATGTGGCTTTGATTGTCCAGGGCCGATTCCGGGGCGCAGATGGCCGCCCGGTCGGAGATCCACGTTTCGCCTCCGATGGTTAGCTGGATGATTTCCTCTGTCATGTCAGTCACTTTCGTCTTTCGAAGTCGAATCCTGGATGTTTTCGGACGTGAGGTCGCCGGTCATTTCCACGAACTTTTCCGCAGGATGGCCGCAGACGGGACAGCGCGCAGGAGGGGATTCGCCCTCGTGAATGTAATCGCAGACCGTGCACTTCCATTTTCTCATGTCGTTTCGCCTGTCCTGGAAAAAGGGGCTGCCGCTCGTCGCCGAATCGGCGGAAGCGGCCGTTATCGCTCGTTTTCATCTCCCACGATGCCCGGCTCCGTCATCTGGAACATGTGGATGACGGGGGAGAAATCGGTTTGGAACACACGAACGCTCTCACGCGTCAGATCCATTCGTTCATTGGTTCCAAGGCCGTAAAAACAGAAGGGAACGCTTTCCGGAGCGATTTTCAGAGTGATTTCTCCCGGGCCTCCGGAAAGCTTCGCAAGCTGCGCCATGACGATTTTCTCGTTGTAAAGCACCGAAATCATGGCCCAATCGCTGGATTCGGACTCCAGGCGGATCTGGGAGGAACGCGGCGCGAACCAGAAATCCGTTTCCCATCGAAGCGTTTGAGCGGCGGTCCATAGAGAATGCCAGGTTTCGTCATCGTCCGCGAAACCGGGCTCCAGTTCGAACAGAATTCCCGTGGCCCCGGCCGCGATGGCGGCGAAACTAGTAAAATAAAGATTTTCGGCGTCCGCGGCGGATTCCACTTTGAAGCGCGCCCAGACGGGCCGGCCGCCGCCCTGTTCCAGGATGCGCTCGATCTCCGCCTCCGGATGCAGGTTCGTCGCGGCGAAAGTGGGAATGTAGATCACCTGCGCATCCGTTTCGACGGGCTCCAGTTCCTCGGCGACTTCCGCCACGGCGAAAGGCTTGGTCGCGTCCGCGAAACGGACGAAATCGGCCAGGCTTTTCACCCGGTTCTGGTAACCGGCGGCCTTCGCGCGGTCGCTGCCCATCCAGAAAAGCAGCGAAAGACTGTTGGCGCGCTCGGCGATGGAATTCGTCAGCGCCACGGGATTTTCCTCGATCTGCTCGGGCGGCCGGACGGGAGCGACGGCGGCGAACAGGCTGGTGCTTCCGACGATCTTGGCGCTTTGCAGGAATTCCTTCTGCGCGTCCTCCTCTCCGGACTGTGAGCAGCAATCGATGGAGGCGATCACCAGGTTGAAACCGTTGTCCCGGGCGTCGGGAAATTGCTCCTTGGCCACGCCCTGCACGCCGATGGGGAAGATGGCTTCGCCGTTGACATGCAGAATCCGGCGGGAGTCGAAGGTCGGCCTCAAGGGCGTGAGCGGAAGATCCACCCCGGCGGAAGGCTTTGGAATTTCGTGCGGGAATCCGCAGATCAGGCGTTCGCATATGCCGTTCAGGCAAACGGGCGTGATGCCGCTGCTTGGATCCGGTTCGCCGCAGTGAAGATCTTCCGTGCAGGTTTTGCAAAGGCCGTCGTTTTCGTCGCAATAGCGACCGAAGGGGCATTCTCCCTCCCGGCACGTTTCCGATTCTCCATCGGTTTCGCCGTCCTCGTCGGCCGCCTCCCGATCGCCGTCTCCGGATGCGTCGTCATGTTCGCCGTCTCCGTCGGGAGCGGTTTCGTTTTCATCGCCGCTGCAGGCGAAAAGCAGTGCCGACGAGAGAATCAGGGCGTATAGAAGAACATGCGGAAAAAATCGCTTCATGGAAACCTCGCGCTATCGAAGTTCGACCCGATCCGCAGGGCGGATTTCCGAATGCTCACGACTTTAGCAGCGTTCGGCCGCGCGGTCAAACCTTCCGAACGGTCGCCGGAGAACGCCGGGGAACGAATTTTCCACGGAAAACGGCCGACCGCGATTTCGTGTATTTTCCGCGTCGCGTCCGGGCGCGGCGGTAACGCTATCTAAGTTGTTGTAATTTTAGGTAGAATTCTACGTTTTTGCGTTCACCCGGAGGAACGCGTTCATTTTTCGTTTTTCGTGCATTTTCAAAACGCGCTCGTTCCTCGGTGTTTCGGAAAAATAACGATGTGATATCAATATCTTAGGGCCGAATCGATTCGGATTTCGGCCTGCTTCGAAATCCTCGTTTTTGCGCGTTTCATCCGGACGGATGTCGAAAATCGCGCCATTCGAAAGAAATACCCGTGCGATATCCGTACGTTACAACGATCTCCCCTGTTCCTTTTCGGTAAAAACCGAGGTTGGCAAGAGGAGTTCAATCCAACCGGACAATAAGGAGGGCGTCGGCGTTAGGTGAGATAAGGAAGCAAACGTATAAGAACAATACGAATGGATGAAAGAATCACTTTCAGGCGATTCAAGGACGGAATTCAGATGCTCGTGCATTGGGCGGTATTGGCGTCATAGGCGTCCAGGATCTCCTGCAAGTTGTGCGTGACTTCCCCCGTTTCCGAAACCTGAAGCTCCAACTTGCGGTTCAGCGGACAGCGATAGGATTCGCCCTCGTCCGAAGGGATTTCGAGGATCCAATTTCCCGACGCCGTCTCCCGATTCCAGGCGGGCGCTCGCTCTCCCGCTCCTTCGAAAAGGCAGCGAAACCAGTCCAGCGCGCAATAGGTATCCATGGAAAGCGGCGAATCGGAAAAGCGCTCTCGCCGCCAGTTGTCGAAGAAAGAATACAAATGTGCCCAAACCAGCATCCAGGGCGGACGCGCCTCGGCGCCGGATTTCGTGCGGTCGGGCAAAAAATGCGCCATGGCCGTTTCGCCCAGGCCGTCCAGATTCGGGGAAAACGAAGCTCCGCGATAGCCGCGATAATAGACGGCGCGATGGGAAAGCAGGCTTTCAAAGGTCGTTACGTCGGCGGATTCCCGCGAAACGCCCCGGCGATTCTCGATCAGCGACCATTCGTCCGGCAGGAAAACGCCGTCGGACATGCAGCTTGCAACGGCGATATGCACCAGTCCCTCGGGCAGCAACGCGGCCCAATCGTCGGCCCAGATCAGCGGACGGGAGCCGGACTGTTTTTTAGTCGCCACCACGCGCGAGGAGACGGCTTTCCGGTTTTTGCCGTAGGGCGAGGTTTCCATGTTTCCGTGTCCGCGCCAGATCACGGCGGCGGCGTCACGCTTGAGCAACGATTCCCGCCACTTGTCGAAGGTCGCCTCGGTTTCCACAACCAGTTCGTACCCCAGGGGAGAAATCATTTCCCGCAGATGCGGAACGAAGGCGCCCGCCTCCTGGTCGATTTCCAGGTCCGATAAATCGCCGTAAAACAGATAGATCCTGTCCCGGATTTCCGCTTTCTGAATGGCGACGGCGGTTTGCAGCCAGATCGGATGGATGTACTTTTCCTCGCTTCGAGCTTCCACTTCCCGAAGCCAGAAGGCGCAATCCCCGTTCGCCTCGGATTTCGCGTCCTCCAGCAGCGGCAGAAAGTCCGCGTTGGCCGCTTCCACGGAAACGCCGTCCAGAATGGCGCTGTTTCGCGTCACGAGTCCGCGAGCCGCCACCGACAGGGCGTCCGTCTCGGGCTGGCTTTCCAACGGCTCGAAAGACGCCTCGTCCTCGCCGCAGGAAAAGAAGAGAAACGCCATGGCGATGCACGCCGACAGAATACCGAGCCCCTGTTTCCGTAAATATCGTTTCATTCCGGTCCTCGTTTTCCGCAAGGAGGTCTGATTCTTCGCTATCTGCGTTTCAGGGATTGAAGTCTAGCACATTTCCAATGCGGAAGAAAATGGGAACGCATGCTTCCGAACTTCAACGTTTTTTTCTCTGGCTCAACTTCCAATTCCGGGGAGATTTTTCGTATGTTGAAAAAAATGGGATGTCTTCTCGTTCCCTTCCCCGACGGAGCCGCTTCGCGTCATGAGGCGAAGAAACCGGGGCGGAAAAGGGCGGCGGTCAAGGCCGGAGCGAGGGAAGCGAGCGGAGCACGTTCAGCCTTGACGGCCGTCCACGCGCCGGTACAAGCCGATGATGACGTGAGGGCGAGTGACGGAGGCGGAAGGGAACCCCCTTCCTCGATGGTGGGCCTTGTCCGAAAAACGATTTTTCGATTTCTCCCCGGTTTCGGACGTTGTGAAGTGGGCGTAAAAAAGCCGGACCCGAAGGCCCGGCAGGGAATCGACTGTGGCCTCCTTGGATTAGAAGGGGCTTTCTTCCTCCAGGGCGTCCTGAACCTGTCCGAAGCCTTCGCAGTCCACTTCGCTGAGATCCTTGACGGGCTGGCCCTGATCGTTCTCCAGGTTATCCTGAGCATAGGACTCGAAAGACTCCACGTACGTGTCGGCGCCCAGATTTTCGCAAGCCTCCACGCAGGGGATGCCGCCTTCGCGGGCGCATTCGCTGGCCAGGGAGGTCAGGCCGTGGCCCTCGGAGCATTCCACGCACTTGCTGCAAAAGCGGAAACAGGGCGTATTGTCCACGCCGGTGAACGCCGCCAGGGCGAATTCCTCGCAGGTGAAGTCTTCGTCCGTGATCTTTTTGCCGGTGCTTTCCTCGATGCTCTGGATGTTGCCCTTGATGTCCAGCTGATCCGTGAAATCCGAACCCTTGTCGCAGATTTCCTGGCACAGGCGGCCGATTTCATCCACTATGCAGGTGTAGTCCATCAGCGTCTTGATCATCCCTTCCCCCACACCCTCGCAAGCCTCGCACTTGATGCAGTAGCGGCCGCAGGCCGTGCTCGGATCGGCGCTGCCGTACTCGTCCAGGGCGTCCTCGATTTCGTCGCAGCCGAAATACACCAGGCCGAAGGCCAGCAGAATAGCCAGAACGACAAACTTTTTCATCATGCTCTCCTCTCGTTTTCTCGATTCATTTCCTGTAATGTCTTCCTGAAACCCACGTCATCGGCCCGGGAGGGACTTCCCGACCGTCTATTTCGATCCCAGCGTTTCTACCGTTGATTCTCGTTATTTTACATGAAAGATCGGTCAAGGCTAGAAAAAAGTGCGGAACGATCCGTATCGTCAAATCAATGAAACCTGCGCGAACTTGCGTTTTCCGCAGCCGATCAGCCCCTTGAAGCCCTTTTTCAACTCCAGATCCTGATCCTGGATTTTCTCGCCGTCGATCTTCACCGCGCCCTGTTTCACCATGCGGCGGCCTTCGCTGTTGGACTTCACGAAGCCCAGCGTGGCCAGCAGTTTTCCGATGCCGATGCTTTCGTCCTCGATGGCGAGTTCGATGTCCTCCGCCTCTATTTGCGGTTTGCGGAAAGCCGCCCGGGCTTCTTCCAGGCGCGCTTCCCCCTGATAGCGGACCACGAATTCCTCGGCCAGAAGCATTTTCACTTCCATGGGGTTGCGGCCCTTTTCCACCTCGGCCTTCAGGGAGGCGATCTCCTCCAGGGAACGGGAAGAGCAAAGCTCGAAATATTTCCACATCATGTCATCGGAAATCGACATGGTTTTTCCGTAGATGTCCCGGGGAGCCTCGTCGATGCCGATGTAATTGTTCAACGATTTCGACATTTTGTGAACGCCGTCGGTGCCCTCCAGAAGCGGCACGGTCATCACCACCTGGGGTTCCTGCCCGTAGGTCTTCTGAATGTCGCGCCCCACCAGCAGGTTGAAGATCTGATCGTGTCCGCCCAGTTCCACGTCCGCTTCCAGGGCCACGGAGTCGTAGGCTTGAACCAGGGGATAGAGAAATTCGTGGATGCAGATGGAGCGGCCTTCCTTGAAGCGCGTGCGGAAATCGTCCCGCTCGAACATGCGCGCCACGTTGTAGCTGGCGGCCAGCCGGATCATTTCCGTGGAGGGCAGTTCGTCCATCCACTCGCTGTTGAAACGCACCTCGGTCTTGTCTTTGTCCAGAATTTTAAAAACCTGCTGTTTGTAGGTTTCCGCGTTTTCAAGGATCTCTTCCCGCGTCATGGGCGGACGGGTGACGTTTTTCCCGGTGGGATCGCCGATCAGGCCGGTGAAATCGCCGATGAGGAAAATCACCGTATGCCCCAGTTCCTGGAACTGCCTCATTTTGTAGAGAAGCACCGTATGGCCCAGGTGAAGATCCGGCGCGGTGGGATCGAAACCGGTCTTGACCCGCAACGGGCGATTTTCCTTCACGGCCCTCTGGAGTTTGCTTTTCAGCTCTTCCTCCACGTAGAAATCCACCACGCCACGCTTCAACCGCCTAAGCTGTTCATCAACGGAAATCATGATCCCTCTTCCAAAACCATTTGAATTCGTTCGATTTTCTTTGCCTTCCCCGTGCCGGGATCCACGTCCAGCAATACGGCGTGCAGGTGAATATCGTTTTTCGCCTGCTGAAACGCCACCGGGCGTCCGGTAACCTGCCTTTGGATCACCCGTTCCTTTTCCATCCCGATGACGGAATCGTGCGGGCCGGTCATGCCGACATCCGAGATCGCGGCCGTTCCCCGGGGCAGAATGCGCTCGTCCGCCGTCTGGACGTGGGTGTGCGTCCCCAGCACCGCCGTGACGCGGCCGTCCATTTTCCAGGAGAAGGCGACTTTTTCGCTGGTGGTCTCCGCGTGGAAATCCACCAGCCGGATCTTGACTCCGCTTCCCATGTTGTCCAGAATGTCATCGATTTTCCGGAACGGGCAGTCCACGGGCGGCATAAAGGCCCGTCCTGCGAGGTTGACGACGCCGATCAGGTCGGCGGAAACGGGAGATTTCAGCACGGTGAAGCCGCGCCCGGGACAGGGATCGGGAAAATTGGCGGGACGCACCAGCCGGGGTTCCCGGTCGATGAAATCGTACACGTCCTTCTTGTCCCAGATGTGGTTCCCGCTCGTCGCGACATGGACGCCGGCGGTCCACATTTCCTGAAGCCGTTTGGCGTCAACACCTTTTCCGCCGCACAGGTTTTCCACGTTGGCTACGACGAAATCCACGGAGCGTTCCTGGACGATCCGGGGCAGCATCTCGCGAACCGCCCGCCTTCCGGCCTTGCCGAAAACGTCTCCGATCATCAGAATGCGCATGGGAGCCGCCTAGCTTGCGATGCCCACGGCGCGGGTCTCGCGAATGACCACGACCTTGATCTGGCCGGGATAGGTCATCTCGGACTCGATCTTCTTGGCGATGTCGTTGGCCAGCACGGTGGCGTCCTCGTCCGAAATTTTTTCGGACTGGGCCATGACGCGGACCTCCCGCCCGGCCTGGATGGCGAAGGATTTTTCCACGCCGTCGAAGCCCTGGGCGATGTTCTCCAGTTCGGCCAGCCGCTGGACGTAGGATTCCATGATCTCCCGCCGGGCACCCGGACGGGCGCCCGAAAGCGCGTCGGCCGCCTGGATGATGACGCCGAGCAGCGTGGGTTCTTCTTCCTCGTGGTGGGCGGCGATGGCCTGGACGATCTTGGGGGATTCTCCGTACTTGCGGGCCAGGTTCGCACCGATGAGGGCGTGGGAGCCCTCCACTTCATGGGTGACGGCCTTGCCGATGTCATGCAACAGACCCGCGCGCCGGGCCTGGCGCACCGAAAGTCCCAGTTCCGCCGCGATGACGCCCGCGATGAAACCCACCTCCAGGGAGTGGCTCCAGACGTTCTGGCCGTAGCTGGTGCGGTAGCGCAAGCGCCCGAGAAGCTTCACGATTTCCTGATTCAGGCCGTGAATTCCAAGATCGAAAGCCGCCTGCTGGCCGAAATCTTTGATCTTTTCCTCCAGTTCCAGTTCACATTTCTTGACGATCTCCTCGATCCGCGCCGGATGAATGCGGCCGTCCTCGATCAGGCGTTCCAGCGCCATGCGGGCCGTTTCCCGCCGGATGGGATCGAAGCCGGAAAGAACCACCGCCTCGGGCGTGTCGTCGATAATGCAGTCGATGCCGGTGGCCGCCTGCAACGCGCGGATATTCCGCCCTTCCCGACCGATGATGCGCCCTTTCATGTCGTCGTTCGGCAATGCGACCACGGACACCGTGCGTTCGGTGACGTAATCGCCGGAATAGCGTTGGATCGCCAGGGCGATGATGTTTTTCGCCTTCGTTTCGGCGATTTCCCGGGCCTCGTCCTCGATCTGTTTGACTTTCTTGGCCGCGTCGTGCTTGGCCTCGTTTATCAGGGATTCCAAGAGTTGATTCTTGGCTTCCTCCACCGACATGCCGGCCACCTGCTGCAATACGCGAAGCTGTTCGTCGATGGTTTCCTGCAACTTCTGCTTTTTATTTTCAAGTTCCTGGCGAACCTCTTCCAGTTTTCGTTCGGAGGCGCGGATGTCCTGTTCCCGCTGGTCGAGATAATCGGTCTTCTTGTTGATTTTCTCTTCTTTCTGGAACAGGATCTTCTCGAAACCGGAGAGTTCCTCCTTGCGCTTGTCCGCTTCCTTTTCGATTTCCTGCTTGGACTGAAGCACCAGTTCCTTGGCCTTCAGTTCCGCATCCCGAACCAGCCGTTCCGCCTTTTCCTCGCCTTCCTTTCGTTTCGAGGCGATGAGTTCTTCCACGTCGCCCAGCCGATTGGTCTGGATGGCCCGATGGACGAAATATCCAACGGCCGCGCCGGCCCCGAGGGCGACGAAAATCATGAGAATCGTTCCTATCGCTTCCACGGCAATACCTCCTCTATAGCGGCAAAAATGCCAATCAACAATCCCCCACCGGGACGATAGGAATGCTTTGACGAAAAGCGTTACGAAGTACGCTTCCGCTAGATGGGCAGGATATCGAAGGGAAAAACCGGAAAAGCCGCTTTCAGCCGATGTATGGAGACGATATCGGTATCAGAAAAGGCCTCCCGTTCTCACGGTTCGAACCGATTCGGTTTTTTATATACTCAACCGGGTCCATTCCGGGGATTTTATCCCGTTTCTTCGACCATCTCTGGCCTATCTATGCAAACCGCCCGACGGCGGGGATCCTAGCGGCTAGGATGCCTCCTCTCCGCTTTGTTTCACGATGCGTCCGGCCACGTCCCGTATTCGCTCCAGATCTTTCAACGTGAGATCCAGATTGCGCTTTTCTTCCTCGCGAAGACGAAGGGTTTCGTCCAGAAGATCCATGGCCACGAGAATAAGTACCTGTTTCATGGATCGAGAACGGGACTGCCGTTTGATCGTCGTTATTTTTTCATCCAGGCGGGAGGCCAGTTCTTCCATATGGTTCTTGTCGTACGAGGTGGAAAATCGATAGGTTTCGCCCAAGATTTCCACTTCGACCATATCGAATCAGCCTCTCGTAGAAATTCCAAACCTTTCCGCCTGACCGGCCCCATCCCACGATGGATGGCGGCATTATAGAAAGATAGATCGCGGGAAGTCAAGAATTATTTCGGAAATTCCATAGTATTGTCGCTTAGTTTGAACCCTTCCCGGTCGAGGCTCCATCCCCTGCGTTCAAGCCGTCGATCCATGCGATGACCGCATTCAGGGCGTCTTTCCGGTGGTTCTCGTCCGAAAAACGATGATCGGCTCCGTCCAGCAGAATGAATTCCGTCCGCCCAGAATGGCCGTCGGAAAAGGCCTTCACCCATTTCCAGGGAATCAACTCGTCCGCCTTTCCATGCACGAACAGCACGGGAGCCGAAAGCGAGGCCAGCGCGGCGGGAAGATCGTGTTTTTCGGCGTCGGCCACCGATTCGAAGGCCACCCGTCGTCCCTCGAAGTCGAAAATCCCGTTTTCCTCCCAGGTCTTGCGATCTTCCGGCTTCATGGCCTCGAAAATCAGATTGGTCCGGACCACCGAGGCGAGCAGAGAAAGCCCCGTCACGTCTTCCGGACGCCGGGCCGCCGTGAGCATGGAGACGCCCGCCCCCATGCTGGATCCGTTCAGCAGGAAACGCTTCGCCCCGCGCGCCTTCAGCAGATCCATGGCGCAGGAAAGATCGTCGATCCCGTTGGAATAAGTGATGATTTCTGGATTTCCCTCGGATTCTCCCTGTCCGGAATAGTCGAACCGGAAGGCATGAAATCCTTTTTCACAAAGCATCTCGGCCAGTTGCGTGTGTTTTCGGCTGTCTTTCGTGGACAGCATGCCGTGGCTGAGGATCACCCAGCGTTCCGCATTCGGATGTTCGGGAACGTGAAGGACGCCCTTCAGCAACAGGCCGCGAGTGTTTCGAAAAGAGATCGGTTCCAGGCGTCTCTCGATACTCATGTAAAACCTCTGGGTTCTGCTTTATCTATCTGATATCAATGACGTTTCTTCTTCTGTTGGATTAGAAATCGGAACTGATCCAGAATTTATCAAGACCGGCCTTGTAGCCGCTGCTGCCGCTGTCCACGACCCGCACCCGCAGGCGGTGCATCCCCGCCGTCAGGCAGGTCAACCGGTACGATTCCATGGGAAACGCGAATTCCTCGATGTTCTGGACTTCCAGATCGATCACGGCGCTTCCGTTCGAGCGTAAAAGCGCGTCCGCGCCGTCGTCCAGGAAAACGGAAACCCGGCCGTAGTAGTCCTTGCCTCCCACGAAATAAAGGTAAAGCTGGTATTCGTAATGGGCCGGAACCTCGAACTCGAAGACCAGTTCGCCACCCACCTCCTCCGCGTCCAACCGCACATACTGGCCGCCGGAAATCTGGGCGTTTTCCGTGGTGATGACGTTCGCCTTCTCCGTGGGATGGCTTTCCGTCTTGATGAACGCCGTCTCCGCCTCCAGGCTGCGGGCGAACTCCGGATCCTCCGTACCGCAGGCCGTATCGGGCTCCGCCTCAAGATCCGGTTCCGTTTCCACGGTTTCGCTCTCCGCGTCTCCGTCCGAAGACTCCGACTCCGTGTCGTCCCCGTCCGTCGGCTGGTCGAGATCTCCATCGGCGGGCAAATCCCCATCGGTATCTCCGTCGTCGTCTCCATCCGGGGAGTCGGTTTCACCTTCGTCGTCGTCGCCGTCGATATCGCCGTCCTCTCCGCCGGGGGTCAGTACGTGTTCCCCAACGGTAAGGCGCGAATCCACGGCTTCGGTTTCCTGGTCGCAGGTGACCGTGAAATCGTATTCCTGCCCCCAGGACGAATCCGTAACATACCTGAACTTATGCGTTTTTCCATCGATGCCTTCCATCCAGAGTTGGAAGGTCGGTGTTTCGGAATTCGTTTCCCGCAGGTAGAACAGGCTGCGTCCCTGGTCCTCCGCGTGCTGAGGAACGGCCGAGCCGGACAGGACGAGACCGGTTTCGCTGGACCCGGACGAGGAATTCACCACTTCCTCGTAAAGCGAAACCTTATCGAACCAGCCGATGCAGTCCTGCCGGATCGTGACGACGGATACGATTTTCATCATGTCGAGAAGCAGGACGGGTTTGGGGTTGGCGTCGTCGCATTGCAGGGAAAATACGGCGCTTTCTCCCCAATCCCGCGAGATCGTGGGCCGATAGGCGAACGCCCCGATGGAGGCGTCGCTTCCATCCAGCCGGATTTCCAGCTGAATTTCGCCTTCCGGCATCTCGGGCCATTCCTGGGTGACGGACGTTCCCTGGAACGCGGCGGAAAACGACGTATCGTAGGGAGACTTGGCCAGCACGGTGTAGGCGTCGATCGTCCGGCAGGATTCCTCTTTCTGGAACGTCACCTGAAATTCCTTGCTTTTTCCGGACGATCCGCAGGAGGCCAGTCCAAGTCCCAAAACGGCCAGGATGAAGAGCCAGAAGACAGCGGTTCGTTTCTTCGGAGTCATGGGCTTTCCTTTACAAGAATACGAGTTCTTATCGGAGCTTTTCGTCTGGCAAATTTCAAGCAATGCCGTTACAATTCGCCACGTTCGGATCTTCCTTCATGACGAATTATAGGCAATGCCACCACTTTCGCACAAGACAAAACGACAGGCGATCTCCGGGAAGGATCGATTCGGGCGCCTGGCGCCTCTGACGACGGCGATCCTCTGCCTGTTTCTTTTCGGGATCAGCGCGGAAGAAGGCATTACCTGGGGCGACAGCGCGGAAATCGCCCAGGCCACCCACCTTCTGGGCGTCATGCATCCCACCGGCTATCCGTTCTTTATCCTGATAAACAAACTGTTGACCGGCCTGCTGTTTTTCATCGAAGACCCGGCCCGGCGGTTGAACCTGGTGGTGGCTTTCTGGGGCGCGGCTTCCGCCGGAATGCTTTCGCTCCTGGCGCAAAAGCTCGCCGAGTACGTTTCTCCGCATGAATCGCGCAACCCTTGGGCAAGCGCCTGGGCGGGAATCCTGGCCGGTCTCGTTTACGGACTGTCTCCCCTCTTCTGGGAACAGGCGAGAATCGCCGAGGTTTACACGCTGCACGTCTTTCTGGTGGCCACCGCCCTCTATGGCTTTCTGCGCTTCGAAATCACGGGAGAACGCAAATACGTGATCTGGGCCGCCCTGCCCATAGGCCTGGGGCTAGCCAATCATCTGACCATTTCCCACCTGTTTCCCGCCGCGCTGGTCTATATCCTGCTTCGGGACCGGAAATTTCTTCTGACCCGACACATGGCTTTCGGGCTGGGCATCGGCGTCGCGACGCTCCTGCTTTATCTGTATTTACCCATCGCGGACCGGACCACGAGCGGCTTTCCCTGGGGCGGTACGAGCGAATGGGGCCATTTCTGGTATCACGTCAGCGGCTCCCACTATCATCATTACCTGTTCGAGTCGGTCGAATCGCTTCGGAAACATCTTCAGGCTTTTCCCGCCATATTCCTGAAGCAACTCGGATTCGGCGGGGCGATCTTCTTTCCCGTGGGTCTTTATGTCCTTGGGCGACGCTCCCGGAGTTTCCTGATTTTTCTTGGGCTGTTCCTTCTGACGGGCTGGGTCCACGCCATGGGGTACAACGTCGGCGACTATCGCGTCTACCTTTGCGCGCCGTTTTTCGTCATCGCGCTGCTTTCCGGCGCGGGCTTCGGTTTTCTGCTGAGCCGCTTCGCGGCGAAACCGGCGCTCCTGTCCCGCACGGGGCTTCGGCTGGCAGTGATGGCGCTTCCGGTATCGGCGGCCCTGGGACTTCTCGGAGCGGGTGTTCATTACTACGGAAAAACCTACCGAAATATAGAGGCGTTCGTACCGGCCATGGCCGAAGCCGTGAACGGCTCCATCGAACCCGGTTCGATCCTGCTGCAACGCGGGGACACGAACAATTACTCGACCTGGTACGTCCAGAACGTGAAAGGCGTCGGTCGGGACTTTGCGGCGGTGAACGTCCTGCGTGTGCGCGACCGCTGGTACACGGACTTTCTACGCCGCCGCTGGCCCTGGCTGGACCTGCCGACCTGGGTGGGGAGCATCAAGGTCGTCCGGGGCGTGCTGCGCAAATACGGCGGAAAGCGCAAGATTTACACCCGGGGAGTCTTCAATCGGAAGAAATTCTCCCCACCGAAGGGATTTCGGCTGCTCAACCGGGGTTTCTACAACGAACTGGTTCCGTCTGACTCCGGATCGCCCCGCCCCGTCCATATTCGAGAGTCTTTTCTTACCGAATCGGTGTGTAAGGAGGGGCCTGGCCTCCCCCGGAGGACGTTCGATGAAACGGAACGGGTCACGCTGTATCTGAAGTGGCTTCGGGCACCGAAAATATCCCTGAAAGTTCAGTGGGTTGGACCGAATGGAGAGCTTTTCCGGGAAGACGTCCTCGCCCCTTCTCCGAATAGCCGCGCGTCCTGGACTTCACTGAAGGTTTCCGGGAAAAAACGGCCCGCGGGTCTTTGGACCGTCCGATTGTCGGCGGATGGCGAGGAGATCATGCGCCAGACATTCACCATTCGTAAACGCGGAGATTAATTATTGAAAAAACCTCTTGCGTTCTTTCGTTCGTTGTGATAATTAACCGCGTCCTTAGTGATGTGATTGTAACGATGGAGCGAACCCATGGCAAAGAAAGCGAAAGTGATGAAAAAGACGGCTCCCGCGAAAAAAACGCCTTTGCAGAACGTGAAGGAAAAATACGGAGACAAAGCCGGCCTGGTTTCCCAACTCGCCGGAAAACTGGAACGCCGGGAAGGCGAATCCAAGGGCGATTTCCAGAAGCGCCTTTCCAAAGTGTCCTCCAAGAAACTGATGACGCTGGCCGCACGCACGGAGGAATCCGAGAAATACGGCGGACGGAGCGGACTGGTGGATCTGATTCACGATCATCATTCCAAGGGAATGTCCAAATCGGGCAGTTTCAAGGAAGACAAGGGATTCAAGGCGCACCTGAACAAGAAAACCCTGGGCGACCTTCTCGACCGGACCCACGTCATCAACAAGAAAACCCGCGCCGCGAACTGACAGCGGCCGGACTTCCGTTTCCGTAAAAACCGGACAAGCAAATGGCCTCCGTCGATGACGGGGGTTTTTTTCGTTTCCCGATTTCGATCTCAACCCACGAAATGAAAAGCCCCCACCCGAATGGGTGGGGGCTCGTCGATTCACGAAAGCGGCGCAAGAGGTGCGCCCGGTCGAAGCTTATTTGTTGGCTTCGCTCTGATAGTAGCCCATCAGAATCTTGGCGACTTCGGGACGCGCGAACTCGGGCGGCAGATCCTCACCGGCGGCCAGCATGGCGCGCACTTTGGTGCCGGACAGCAGCACGAAATCTTCCTTGGCGTGATCGGGGGCGTCCTTCATCATGACGACCTTGTTCAGCTTCTTGGAGTAGGCCGTGTGATCGGCGGCGAAGATCTTCAGCAGCAGGGCCTTTTCGGCCTTGCCTTCGAAGATGGTCTGGGCGTCGAAGGGGCCGTAGTAGGAGCCCACACCGGCGTGGTCGCGGCCGACGATCAGGTGGGTGGCGCCCATGTTCTGACGGAAGACGGCGTGCAGCACGGCCTCGCGGGGGCCGGCATACAGCATGTCGTAGCCGTAACCGGTGATCTCGGCGCTGTTCGGCGGGAAGTACAGTTCGACCATCTTGCGGATGGCGGCGTCGCGGATGTCCGCGGGGATGTCGCCGGCCTTCAGCTTGCCGAGCAGCATGTGGATGACCAGACCGTCGGCGTTCACGCCTTCCATGGCCATTTTGCAGAGTTCTTCATGGGCGCGGTGCATGGGGTTGCGGGTCTGGAAGGCCACCACGGTTTCCCATCCGCGCTCGGCGATCATGTCGCGGATTTCGTAGGCGGTCTTGAAGGTGCCCGGGAAGTCCTTCGCGAAGTAGGAGAAGTTCAGCACCTGGATGGGGCCCGCGATATTGATGTTGCCGACGCTGTTGAAAGCCGCCACGCCCGGATGTTCCATATCCATGGTGCGGTAGATTTCTTCGGTCATCATCTTCATTTCGTCTTCGGTGAATTCGGCGATTTCCTCGACGTCCTGGATGGCGATGACGGGATTGCCGTCCACGTTCGGGTCACGCAGGGCGATGCGCTTCGCGTCCTTGATGGCGGAGGCGTCCTTGACCATGTTGACGATCGGGACGGGCCAGAAAACGCCGTCCGTGGTCTCCATGTCCTTCGCCACGGCCAGGCAGTCGGCTTTCTTCATGTAACCGGTGAAGGGGTTGAAGTATCCACCACCGAGCATCACCGCGTTCGCGGCGGCCGCGGAGCAGACCACGATGGAAGGCAGGCCCTCGGCCTCCTTGATGAGTTCGTTCCGTTTCGCCTCGTCCTGGATGTACAAGGGATTCAGGGTATCGGATCCGTGCGGTTTAATCATTCCTCTTTTCCTCCTTCAATACGGTATGAATGGCGCTTGACGAGGCCGTTTTCAGGCCGGTCTCAAACGAATACACACTAGAAATTTCTCCAAAAACACGATGAGCCGCACTTTGATTAGCATTCTTGGCGAATATCGTCAAGGGCTAATTTTTTCCCACCTTATGAAACCTGTCGATTCCATTTATTCGTTTTGCGACTATCATGAGGTTTTCCGATCCCGTCTCCGGTTCTTCCCGCCGGACATCCTTTATTCGTCGATTCACCGATAGGCGATGTAGTACACGAAAATCCCCCGATAGCGGCTTTGAGGATCCGTGATTTTGCGCACGCTGATGACCAGGTGGGTCAGATCGGATTCGATGACAGGCGCCACGGAACTGCTGGAGCCCAGTTGAGCCAGATCGTAAACGGTGAGAACGCCGAAAACCGTCCGTTTTCTCTTGATTTCCAGCTCTTCGATCTCGATATTGGCCCGTTCCTGGATCAGCTTGGATTTGTCCGGATCCTTGACAAGCGCCGCCAGGGCGCGATCGGCCACCGGTTTGAAGCGCGCATTGGTGTTGAACGGCGGCTTGGCGCTTTCATCCCGGAGTCGATTGAACTGGGCGAATACGGCCATCTCCAGGTTTTTTCCCTCGCGCGGGTCGATCAGCGTGGCGACGATGCACGAAACGGCGTGGTATGTCGCGCCGTCCCGGTCCTTTCCCGGCACCACGCCGCATCCCAGGTGCGTCAACGCCGGATTGTTCAGAAAACGTCCCAGGCTGGGACTGTTTTTAAAACGTTCGATGATCGATTCAATGGAATAGCCGCCATCGACCACCTCCCCGGCCTGCAGGGCTTCCACGCCGAAATCCTTCATCCGCAACAGGGCGTCTCTGCCCTTCCGATCCAGAATGGAACTGTAATGGTGCTTCAGCATTTCCCCTGCATGGGCGGCCGCCGTTTGCGTCAGTCCGTCCGAGATCCATAACTCATTCAGCTTCTCCTTGGTTCTTTCCGCGTTGATCCATTCATGCAGGCGATTCTGGCAGGCGGTCGGATCCTCGCAGGTGGGCGGGTTCGGTTCGCAGTGGAACACCTTGGGAGGAGAAACCTTGTTGTAAATGGGAAAGCTGGTGATCGTCCGCCGCCCTCCCCTTTTGCGAGCGGTGATCTCCAGACGATAGACCGCGGGCAGAGCGGGCACCTGGACTTCGAAGGAAAATTCGCCGCCTTTGGGTACTTCGGCCTCCAGGATATGCTCGCCCAGAAACTCAAGATAAAAGTCGAGTTCGCAGCCCGGATCCCGGCAGGTTCCTTTTACGTAAAAGCGATTCTCCACCGGCACGTCGCGACGGATGGGATCAAGATCCAGTTCCCGGTCGATGCCGAGAACCGTGAGATAGCTGATGGTTCCGCCGCCCTTGACGGGCAGTTGATACACGCCGACCCCGGCGATATTGAAGGGTCTTCGTTCGCGGATGGATCGCACCCATTCCGTAACGTAGGCGCGGTAGTTTTCCACGTTCACTTCTTCCCGGGTTCCGAAATAGAGGAATTCCGGCTTGACTTCTCCGACGCCCGCCCATTGCAGGACGAATTCCAGCAGGTTTTCCGGAGGCGTCGCCTGCCGCTGGGCCAGATAGCGGCTCAGTTCCCGGGCTGCCGCCGTAAGCAGGGGATCGAAATCGAGATCCTTCCACCCGGACTGTCGGCAGATATCGAAAAGAATGTCCTGGTAGTAGCGCTCCTCTTCCGTCGGCGGCGGAAAGGAGCTTTCCCCGTTATAGGATGGGTTGGGGGGCGATTCGATCCGGAACGGTTCCGTGGGTTTGGGAAGCGCCGTTCGGGAGGCGGTTTCCTCCGTTTTTGCATGCTCCGATGGTTTGGGCTGGGGTTTGACGATCTTTGGGGCGCATCCGGCGGCGAAACAGAGCAGAACCGCCATCGACCAGATGGCTGGGATGGCATTCCATCTCTTTTCCGATCGATTACGCCGTCGGAATCCGCACCGTGAATTTGGTTCCCAACCCCGGCTGGCTGTCCACCAGAATGATCCCTCCATATCTTTGCACGATCTTGTAAGAAATGGAAAGCCCAAGCCCTGTCCCCTTTCCCTGCTCCTTGGTGGTGAAAAACGGATCGAAAATCGATTTCATGTTTTCAGGCGGTATCCCGGCGCCGTTGTCCTGCACGACAACCTCGACGTTCTCTCCGGCGAAAAGGTCGGTTCGGATCCGCAGCTGCTTCACGAAGTTCTCGCCCATCACTTTCGCGGATTCCTCCAGGGCGTCGGCGGCATTGGAGATCAGGTTGATGAAAACCTGCTCCATTTCGATGATATTGACCATGATTTCCGGGAGAGAATCGGAAAACTCCCGTTCGATATCGACATCCTTCAATTTTCTGGAATGCGACACCATTCCGATGGCGCCTTCGATGATCTGATTGATGTCCCCCACCACCGCGTCCGTGACCTTGGTGGATCGGGAGTACCGGGACAGTTCCTTGACGATTTCCGCGACGCGTTTGACGTATTGCTGGATTTGATCGGCATCTTCCTTGGTGGATTCTTCCTTCGTTCGGGCGAGAATGATCTGCGACATCCCGGCGATGGCGTTTAAGGGATTGTTGATTTCATGGGCCACGCCCGACATCAGCGTTCCCAGTCCCGCCATTTTCTCGGCCTGGATCAACTGCCGTTCCAGCACCTTCCGATCCGTGATGTCGTCGATCACCAAAAGGAGCCGATCCCTCTTGCCTAAGAGATGCAACACGTTGATCTGCAAGACTTTCTCGCCGTGCCCCTCCACGAATTTCCGGATTTCCAGATCGACGATCGGCTGCTTGGTGCGCATGATGTCCTGGAGCCGATCCTTGAAGTCGTCCGAAAAAATCTCCGTGATCTTTTTGCCCGTGATGTTGACGATCCGACTGGAGAAAATGCTGTAGAAGCTGAGGTTGACCAGGAGAATGTTGAGGTTCCGATCCAGAACCACAAGGGCGGACGGAATGGAATCGATCAGATCCTTGATCGTACGGGTGACGAAATTCAATTCGACCGTGCGATCCTCCACCATCTTTTCCAGTTCCTTGGACATCCGTTTTCGAATGGCGGATTCGATTTCCCTTTTCCGAATGGAGTGCCAGATCTGTCCAAGAACCAGAATACCCAGGCAGATGAACAATAGGCTGATGAGAAAGCCGCGATTGGCGAAGGTCAGGTAGGATCCCGCGAAATCCGTCTGCGTGGGAAGAATGAGAATTAAAGAGGAATCTCCCAGATTCACCTTTCGCGAAACGCCGAACTCCTCCCATTGCTGTTCCTTGCCGAAAAGCGTCTGCTTGTACTTTCCGGCATGGGTTTCCTTTTCCAAGGCGGCCTGGAGGAATTTCTTTTGACTTGCCCCAAGGCCGTCCCGCGTGAGAATGTCCGCTCCCATCAGGCTCGGGTTCGGATGGAGAACGATGGTTCCGTCTGACGAGAGAATCAGCAGGTTCTTCCAACTGGAAACATCGAACAGTCCGGCAAGCCCCAACTGTTTCAGAAAATCGATTTCGGCCACAAGAAACGGGGGATAGTCCCGGACTTCCGATTTCTTCGTTTCTCCGGCTCCTTTCTTCAGCAAATCTTCCTTCGGAATGAGCGGTACGATGAGATTGACGATTCTGGCGTTCGCGTCAGGATCGAAGACCGGGCTCGAAATCTGGTTCTCCCCCGTATCGATGGATCGGAGAAGCGGCGGAATCATCTGTTGTCCGCCGGGCATGTCCTTGACGAATTTCTTTTCGGTGTCGCCGATGCCCGAAACCGGATACTCCGCCAGTACCTGATAGTTCAGGCTCACGTAATGCAAGCCCAGGCAGACATCCTCGGGAATCGTCTGATAAATAGCCTCCAGCCGCGCCTCGTTTTCCAGCTTGGACCACAATTTCAGAATCCGCCAGTGCCTGGCGTTCAGCTTGGAAGCCAGTTCGTCGAAAGCGTTTCGAATCATCCCTTCGACCTGGACGAGTTCTTCCGCCTTGGCCCGGTTGCGGTTGTCGTTCTGAAGCGCGGAGGCCGTATCCGTGGCCCATTTCGTCAAAGAAAAACCGACGCCCAGAACAATCGAGATGCCCACGAAAAGAAAGAGGGTGCTCTTATGCATTCTGAGGCGGAGTTTCATGGACTATCCGACGGTTGGTTCGGGCTTTTTCGGGATTTTCTCCAGCATCCTTTGGATGAGTTCGATAAAGGGACCGACCAGACCGGGATCGAAACTTCTTCCCGTTTCCGAATCGATGAAGACCACTGCGTCCTCGATCTGCTGTTTCTGGTCGTCCGTGGTCGAGGAGGTGAATTTGTCGAAGGCGTCCACCAGATGAACGAAGCGCGCCAGTTTCGGGATGTCCTCTCCGGAAAGATTGCCGGGAAAACCGTTTCCGTCCCATCTTTCGTGATGATGCCGTACGGCGTCGGCCACGGTGTCCAGAAATCCCATCGGTTCCAGAAGCCCCGCCCCCCGAGCCGCATGGGTGGTATAGATGAGTTGTTCCTTGTCGTTCAGCGCTTCCTTCTTGAAAAGAACCGCGTCCGGAAGGATGGTTTTTCCCAGATCGTGCAGGATCGCCGCCGTATGAAGCCGGTTCAGTTCCTCTTTGTCGAGACCGACTTTGCGGCCCAGCATGGATGCATATTGCGCGACACGCTTGCTGTGTCCCAAAAGCCCCTTGCTGCGCTCTCCGATCAGGTTCGTCAGCGACACCACGATGTCCATCGAACTCTGGTGGAAGGTCTGGCTGGTCTTTTCGACCTTGTTTTCCAGACCGCGCTGGTATTCCAGGTTTTCCCTCTCCAGGCGCTGCTTGTCCTCGACCAGCCGACGATATTCGATCGCTTTCTCCACGGAGATAATCAACTCTCCGGAATCGATGGGCTTGGTCAGGTAATTGCGAGCCCCCTGGCGCATCACCGAGACGGCGGTGTTGATGTCGATGAATCCGGTCAGCATGATGACCGGTACGATGGGTTTGTGCTGCTGGATGTAATTGAGAACGTCGATTCCCGATATCTTCGGCATGCGGATATCGCAAATGCACGCCGTGATGTCCTCGCTTTTCAGGAGGTTGATGGCGTCTTCCCCGTTCTGGGCCGCGATGACTTTGTAGCCTTTGTCTTCCAGGTAGATCCGCAGAATTTTTAAATTGATTTCCTCATCGTCCACGATCAGAATTCGATTGTGGGTCGAGGCCGGGATTTGTCCTGAATCGTTTCCCTCAATCAAGATGTCCGCCATCGCCATATGCCTGAAACAATTGTTTACCATTGAAAAGCGTCTGTAATGTACTTCATCTGACTATACCCGTCAAGAATTTGATTTCCCTGCTTTTCCCATTGTTTTCGTATCGATTTTCTCAATGGGCGCTTCGTTTCTCACGGGATTATGACTTGCATTCTCGGGGTTTGGTATTATAGTGGGCGGCGTGGCTCGGATTCCGGGAGCCCGGGACTTCTCGTTCGTTTGGGCGCTCCCCGCTCGAGCGAATCGGACAGGAGGGATGGTATGGTCGAATTCACGGGAGTCAAAGTCTTCAGCGCCACCAAGGCAAAGGATCGCGAGAACATGGGGCAGGATATCGAGGACTGGATATCCCGAAACCCGGGCAAAATCATCGTTGACCGGGAAGTCCGCCAATCCAGCGACAACGAGTTTCACTGCCTGACGATCGTTTTGTTTTACAAAAAGAAAACGGAATAGCCGCCCGTTTCGTTTCCCGGTTCTCACTCTCCCTGCAATCGATGGAATAACCGATTATCGCCAGAGCACGACATGCTGACTGTAACACCACATAAAAAGAAGAAAAATCACCTCTGGATCCTCCTCGTGGTTTCCGCATTCTTGCACTTCGGGTTTTATTCCTATTCCAGCGAATTCTTCCAGCAGGCGGCCAAGAAGTATCTGCCGATTCACGTGGTTCTGGATAAGAAGGAAAAGCCTCCCGCGCCCAAACCCGAAAAGGTGGAAAAACCCAAGCCCCCGAAACCGAAACCCAAGCCCCCGAAGCCCAAACCGAAAGAACCGCCCCCGCCGCCCAAGCCGAACAAGGAAACGCCTCCGCCCCCCGAACCGCCGAAGGAACCTCCGAAAGAGATTTTCGGCGTGACTGAGGATTCCGTTTCGAAGCAGGGAAGCGGAGTCGCCGTGCGGGTGGGGAACACACTGAATAAGGATATGGAACTGAAATATTCCGATCCGAAGGATATCAAGCCGCTACCCAAGGCCCCGCCGAGGCGGCGTCCGGTTCCGGCATACAAACTGAGCAAGCTTCCATCCTTCAAGGATCGGGCGGATCCCGTATACCCGGCGGAAGCCCGCAGAAACGAGATCGAAGGTGTCGTCAAACTGGAAGTCATCATCGATGAAACCGGCAGAGTCCTGAAAGTCCGGGTCAAGAAATCGCTTGGGTATGGTTGCGACGAAGCGGCCATCGCCGCCGTTCGGCAGTCGAAGTTCAATCCGGGCTACCAGGGAGATAAGCCGGTTCTCGTCAAGTTGACCATTCCTTTTCGCTTCGTTCTGGAGGATTGAGCGTTCACGGAATCGATGGATCCCGTTTTTATTTGAAATCCATCAACGGGACCGACACGGATCGAATGACTGCTAGGGGAGAAATTTCGGTTCTCCAAGGGTGGGAAAAGCCGTTTCGTTTCGATGGCGAGGAGACATGGGTGTCGAAAACGAACTGAAAACATCTCCCCAAAGGCGTCTTCCGCCTTCCTGCGTCATGCGCATCGTTTTCTTTATCACGATTTCTCTTCTGTTTCAGCCTCTCGCCCATTCCCGAACATCGGAAAGACCGGCATCCAATGATGACGAGCGTTCGCTCTCCGCCGACGCTCCTTCCCGAAAAAGCAAACAAAACGACAAGGATTTGGGGATTTGGGACTCTCGCGTCATCATCGACTTGCAGAAAATGGAGAAACGTCTCAACGCCAACTTTCTGGGCTCCGTCCGTGAAAAAGGGACGAGAATCCGAATCGATGGAGCCTCCGTCCTTCTCCTGGATATCGAAAAGGAAACCCGCACCGATGCACAGGGACGTTTCGAGTTTCTGGATTTGCCCGCGGGAAGATATCGCCTGGTCGTTTCGGCTCTCGGATATAAAAACCGGGAATTCACGATCGAGATTTTCTCCGGTTCCGCCACTGAAAACGATTTCTTTCTGCAACCCGAGGAATTCGGGATCTCCGCGTTTCTTTTCCTCAGAAAGCCGTCCGGAAAACACTGGTGCCCTTTCGAGGATTTCGCGGAAACGGAACCGGAAAACCGCTACCGCGACGGAGAGGGCTCGCACGACGTACAAAGCCTTTCCAGCCTGGGCCATGCGGTCTCGGAGTATAAAAACAATGTCATTCGAGGAACGGGATCGGAAAGCGCCGCCGTTCTGGTGGACGGCCACCGAATCCCCTCGCTCTTTCATTTCGACAGCTTCAAAACCACCTACCACCCTTCGTTGATTTCAACCCTTTCTTTGTATCCGGCCGGTTTCGGCGCGCAGTATGGGAACGGAATCGGGGGCGTCGCGGAAATCCGGACCCGGGCTCCCCGGCGGGATCGCTGGGGAGGATTCGTCGATTCCTCTTTCCTGGATATTTCCGCTCTTTTGGAAGGACCGATACGAAATAAAATGGGCTTTGCCATCGCCGCGCGCCGAAGCTCCCTGGATCTGGCCCTTCCGCTCATCACTCCGGACGACAACTCCTTCAACACCACGGTCATACCGATTTTCTACGATTACCAAGCCAAATACGACTACAAGCCGGACAGCAACAACTACCTGTCTCTCGATTTTTACGGAGGAGGAGACCGGACGGAATTTCTTTCCCGCCTTGTGGGGGGAGAGACGCCGGATCTGGTCGGCCCCCTGGGCAACGACCAGATGTTTCATGCCCTGTTTCTGCACTATCATTTCCGGAAGGGAGCACTGTGGTCGGAGTTTTCCCCCGGTATCCGATACTGGAGGGAGGAGTACTCCTACGGACAGGGATTCGGGACGCGGTTGGACAGCATTTCCTTCGAAACAAACGAGGATCTGCGCATCCGCGTGGGCAAGCACAATACGTTCGGGATTGGAATCACCGTCGATCCAAAAATATCGATCATCGAATCCGATTTCCGGCATTCCCCCCGTTTCGAGGATCTGATTTTCCTTTTGGGAGATTCCGAAACGAACCGGACCCGGCATACATGGAAAGACCTGGATCTCGGGTTGTACATTTTCGACCGGATCGATGTCTCCAGCGTCCGGATCACGCCGGGGGTTCGTTTCGATTACAGCCAGAACATCAACGCCCACGCCGTGAGTCCCAGACTGGACCTGACCTGGTGGGCCGTGCCGACTTTTTCCTTGAATCTTTCCGGCGGCCTGTACCATCAGACTCCGGCCGGAAAGGATTTCATCGATGAGGCGGAGAATCTGGAATTCGAACGGTCGGCTCATGCCGTAGGCGGATTCGACTGGAAAATCGCCCCCTGGCTGGAACTGGAGGTGCAAGGCGTCTATCGCTATCTTGATCGCCTGATCGCCGTGGAAAAGACGTTCGGAAGCGAGTACGGTTACGAAAGCAACGCCCGAGGATCCTCCATCGGGTCGAAAATCATGGTTCGACACAATTTCCACAATAACTTCATCGGGATGGCGAGCTATGCCTTCAATCGCACCGTGCGCAACGACGGTCCCGGCACCCGCTATCATCCCTCGGACGACGATCATACCCACAGTCTGACCTTCCTGGCCTCCTATCGGTTTCTCAAAACCTGGCAGATCGGCGGCCGCTGGCAATACATTACGGGCGGTCCCTATACGGAAATCGAAGGCAGGCTGTTCAATGCGGACAACGGGGCCTACCTTCCCTCCTACGGAACGAACGAAAGAAACAACAAACGTTACGGCCCGTATCACCGTCTGGATATCCGTCTGGATAAAAAGTGGGTTTTCGATCTCTGGATTCTGTATACATACATAGACATACAAAACGTCTATTACAACAGAAACCCGATCTCGGTCGTGTGGAATTACAAGTATTCGGAAAGCAGCCGATTGACGACCATTCCCATCCAGCCGTCCTTCGGATTGAAAGCGGAGTTCTAATATGGCCGATTTCTTCAACCGTTCGCAGAACCTCCGGCTCCTGTTTTCGTTCTTGTCGTTCTTCTGTTTCTTCGCCGGATCGGCCTGCGACTCTCCTCCGGAAATCAAGGATGACCGTATTTCGCTTGTCAGAACTCCGGAAATTCTCTCCGTGACCCTGCACCCTCCGGCGGTCGTTGTGGGAGAGGCCGTGAGGGGTCGATACCTTCTGGCCGATCGAAACGGCGCCCTGGAGCCATCGGGGCAGGCTTGGATTCTGACCCCATCAGGCGCCGAGGTTTTTCCCATGCCGTCCGGAATGAGCGCCGAATCGAAAACAAATCCTTCCGGCAGATCCCAGGATGTCATCCTGTCGGACAGTCCCGAGTTTCAATTCAACGTTCCTTCCTGGCCAAGCGGCGAAACTCCGTTTTCTTCTGAATTCAGGGCTTCCGTCGGCTTGTTGATTTTCCCAGAGAATCTCGCCGAGGATCTTGGACAGAATCCATGGGACAGTCCGGACCTGGAATCGCTTCTGTTTGCCGACGAGGTTCTTCTGGCCACCCGGACCCTGACCGTCGCCGATCTTCCGAGCACGTCGAGAAACCCGGGAATCTCCGGGATATTCGTCCAACTTGGGACGGAAGGAGCGCAGGAGCCCGTCACTTTCTTCACCAGCAACGAGGAAGATTTGGAGGAAAAGCGCCAGATCGCGGCGGACCGCCCCTACGTTCATTCTTTCTGCAACATCGAATTCCGAAAGGATCTTTATTTCACGGTGGTTCCGGAAAGCGGGGACAATCCGTTCGACCTGGAATACCAATGGGTCTCCACCGGAGGCGATTTCATCTCCAAAAAAGACAACGGCACGCGCTGGTCGCCGCCTTACTATACGTTCTGGACGGATCTCGATTCGCCCTCGGATGAGGAGGCGGAAGGTGTCGGCAGAAAGGGAGCCACATCACCCGTATGCACGGAAACGCAGATTTCCATCGATCATGAATCGTATTGGACGGAAGGAATCGAGCCTCGCCGGGATGTCAATCTCTACCCGGTCTGGCTGATCCTCCGATCCCGGGGCGGCGATTATCAGGGCCAGACCTGGGCGGAATTCTATATCCGGATCGTGATCTGATCGGCTTACTTGTCGCTCCAGACGATCAATCCCGGCTCGAATTCGCTGGTCATCAGGGGATGATGTGGAAGCACGCGAATGCCGTAGCCGTGTCTTCCCGAGGCTTCCAGCGGAAGCTGGCCTCCGAAATGACACGAACCGTTTTTCAGCGAATCCGACAGGGACAGCGACAGGGCCTGGCCCTCGGTCAGTTCTCCCTTGACGTTGACTCGGCCGTGAAAGACCTCGACACGGACATCTTCCGGTGAAACGCTGCCGAGATGAACCTTGACTCGAACGGGAAGCACGCTGCCGACCTTCGGTTCGGCGGCGATGTCCGCGTCCACCGACTCGATTCGAACTTCGTGCCACTGTTTTCGGATATGCTGTTTCCAGGCGGCCAGTTCCCGGGCCTTCCCGCAGTTTTCCTCCTGAAGTTTCTTTCCGGCCAGGCTGCCTTTCGAATAAAACTTCTCGAAGTATTCGGCGACCATCCGGTTCGTACTGAAGAACCCGCAGATGGACGTATACGCGCGCTTGACCTGGGCGGTCCACCCGCGCGGAATTCCGTCGGTTCCGCGATGATAGAACAGGGGAACGATCTCCCCTTCCAGGATATCGTACAACGCACGACTTTCCACGTCGTCCTGGTAGTCCAGATCGACGTATTCCTCACCGCTGCCGATGGCCCATCCGTTGTCGCCGGTGAAGGCTTCGTCCCACCATCCGTCCAGGATACTTGCATTCAAACCGCCGTTGACGCTGACCTTCATTCCGCTGGTTCCGCTGGCCTCCAGGGGGCGGCGCGGCGTATTGATCCAGACATCCACGCCCTGGACGAGATAATGGGCGACGTTGATATCGTAATCCTCAAGGAAAACGATACGGCTGCGGAACCTCGGCTCCCTGGCCATCTGAATGATGCGCTTGATGACTTCCTTTCCCAGATTGTCCTTCGGATGAGCCTTTCCGGCGAAGATGATCTGAACGGGCCGTCCCTTATCGTTCAGGATCCGTTCCAGCCGCTCCGGGTCGGAAAAGAGCAAAGCTCCCCGTTTATAGGTTGCGAAGCGTCTTGCGAAACCGATGGTCAACGCCTCCGGGTCCAGCACCTCGCCGGCCCGCTCGATATCCGCCCGCAGAGCACCCCGGTTTTTGAGCTGCGAGATCAGTCTGCTGCGTGCAAAAGCGACCAGGCGCTCCCGCCGACGTTCTCGCGTGCGCCACAGTTCGGCGTCCGGGATCCGGTCGATGTTCGTCCAACTGCGGGGATCCTCCGCGTTGTATCGCCAGCGGGGGCCCAGGTAGCGATTGAAAAGCTGGGCCATTTCGGCGGAAATCCAACCCGGCGTGTGGACGCCGTTGGTGATATGATCGATGGGGATTTCTCCCAGTTGCAATCCCGGCCAGATTTTTTTCCACATTTCCCGCGAAACGACGCCGTGCAGGGCGCTGACGCCGTTGCTGAAAGAGGCCAGTCGCAGCGCCAGGACCGTCATGCAGAACGGTTCGTCTCTATCGAAGGGGTTTTGTCGCCCCAGGCCCAAGAACTGTTCCCGATTCAGGCCGAGTCGTTCGTAATACGGCTTCAGATACCGTTCGACGAGATCCGGCTGGAAGATATCATTTCCGGCCGCTACCGGGGTGTGCGTGGTGAAAACGTTGCTGGCGGATACGATTTCCGACGCCTCGGCGAAGGAAAGATGCTTTTCCGTGATGTAATTGCTGATCCGCTCCAGAGACAGAAACGCGGAATGCCCTTCGTTCATGTGGCACACCGTAGGTTCGATTTCCAGAAGTTTCAGGGCGCGAATGCCGCCGATGCCGAGTAGAACCTCCTGCTTGACACGCATTTCATTGTCGCCACCGTACAACTTCGCAGTGATCTGGCGATCCTCCGGGGAATTTTGATCGAAGTTCGTATCCAGCAAGTACAGAGAGACTCTTCCCACCTGAACGCGCCAGAACTGAACAGCCACGTCCCGCCCGGGATAATGCAGCGTGAAAACAAGGGGTTGCCCCTGGTCATCCTTCATCAGGTCGATCGGCAGATTGACGAAATCCAGTTCGGGGTAGGTTTCCTGCTGCCATCCCTCGGCATTTAGGTATTGCCGGAAATAGCCTTTGTGGTAGAGCAGCCCGACGCCGGTCAGAGGAATTCCCAGGTCGCTGGCGGATTTCAGGTGATCCCCGGCCAACAGGCCAAGACCGCCTGAATAGACGGGCAGACTTTCGTGCAGTCCGAACTCCATGGAGAAATAACAGATGCGTGCATTCTTGTGTTCGGTATATTTCTCGGAAAACCATGTCGTCGTGGACATGTAGTCTTCCAGTTCAAGAGCCACGTCGTCCATGTGAGCCAGAAAACTGATATCATTCAATAATTCCGTAAACCGTTCCTGATTCGTCTCGCTCAGAACCCGGACCGGATTATGATAGCTGGACTCCCAGAGATCCAGATCGATTCTCTGGAAAAGCTGAACGGCGGAGTGATTCCAGCTGAAAAACAGGTTGCGCGCGATCGTCATCAGAGGCGAAAGACGATCCGGCAGGGACGGACGGACGGTAAAGGTTCGAATATTCATGGTTCGCTGGCCTCCCCGATTGATTTTTTTTCCTGAAAAGGTGCCCTGCCGGAGAACAAAGGCAAAAAGGCGGGCACATTCCCTTCCCCGTTTCCAATCTCACGTTCTATTATTATCGGCACGCCGAGCGGGCCTTGCAAGGAAAATCCGGCCTTGGGCTCGATTAATCCCGCAGGGATATCGCGATGTCCGCGAGTTCCGGAACTTCCTCGTTGAAGAAGTTTCTGATTTTCCCCACCAGTCGTTCCTCGATCTGGCGAATTCGTTCCCTGGATACGCCGAATTTCTGCCCGATCTCGTTCAGGGTCTCCGGATTCTCGGCAACCAGGCGATGATCGAAAATATAGGCGTCCTTGTCCTCCAGATTCGATCGGAATTTGACGAGGCTTTCATGGAACAGCTTTTTGATTTCCATTTCGGCAAGCGTATCATCGACATCTTCATCTCCCGTCGGAAGGAAATCGATGTGACGATCCTCCGTGTCGTTCCCCACCGGCTGGTCCAGGGAAAAATCTCCCCCCGCCATGCGTTGATCCATTTCGACAACGAGTTCCGGTTTTACGTTCAGATCCCTGGCAAGATCCTCGGGTTGCGGGTCGTACCCCAGAAGCGCGTATTTTTCCTTTTCCTTCTTCAAGTTGAAAAACAGCTTCCGTTGCGCCTGCGTCGTTCCCACTTTCACCAGGGACCAGTTGTCGATGACGAATTTCAGGATGTAAGCCTTGATCCAGAAGGAGGAATAGCTGGACAGTTTCACTCCCCGATAGGGATCGTAATGCTTGACGGCCTGCATCAGGCCGACATTGCCCTCCTGGATCAAATCCAAAAGGTTCATCCAGTATTTCTGGTATTCGGTGGCTATTTTGATAACCAGACGCAGATTGGAGGTGACAAGTTTTTCCGCCGCTTTCAGGTCGCCTTCCTCCGTATAGCGAACCGCTAGCTCGTACTCTTCTTCTCGGCTGATGAGCGGATGCTTTCGGATATCCGCCAGATATTGCTGAAGAGGCCCCGCCCGGACGAGATCGGTTCCCTTCCCGATGGCCGGAACGCCGCTCTTTTCCGAGAAAATTTCCGATTCGACCGGATCTTCTCCATCCGGATCGTCCTTGTCCAGATCGTCTTCTCCCAAATCTTCGATTTCCGGTCCATCCTCTTCCGCCACGACTTCGCTCAGAGCGGATTCTTTCGGTATTTCCATTTGCCGTTCCACAGCAATCTTTTTCTTCGCCATGCCTTACAGTCCACCCTTCGTAAACGTATCCCTCCGATTCTTTCCTTCAAAGTATATCACACCCACTTGGATAAGCGACAAGAAACCGGTTTCTATTCCATTCCCCCCGATTTTCTCGAAAACGGACAAAGATGTTTCCGGAAAAATCGGATAAATCCGGAAAGAGCGTACGATTGGAGACGGAATTTCGGATGAATCGTGAGAAGTCTGGCTATAACATGCTGGATTTACTGAGATATTAAGTTGTGTCTGTGTTGGCCCGGTTTTTGCTACTCATTTCGGGCATGAAGACGAGCGAACTACAACAACAGGTGAATACAGAAATGGATGTCATCGTTTTCATCCCCAAACTGGAAGGTGCGGGGAGCCGGCTTCTTCGAGCGGTGGACCGGATACTTACCGTGGATTCTTTGGAAATCATCTGTTCTCTGGAAAGCCTGAAAAGAAGACTGCGCCGCCCCGTTCATCCGAAAAACGTGTTGATTCTCATGGTGCCGGATCACGCTTTGCTGAACAAGCTGGTCGCCATGCGCATGCACCTGGAAAATGTCAACCTGGTTTTGATTCTGCCGGAGGGAAATCCCGAAATGATTTCCAAGGGACACGGACTCCGGCCTCGCTATCTGGTCGCCAATGATGAGAATTTCAGTGATCTACCGGCAATATTCAAGAAATATTTGAGCTAAGGGCATTGGGAGACAAAACCAAGGAGGAGAGGATGTTTCAAATGAAATCGGTTAAATCGAAAATCTTGCTGCTCAGTGTGTCCGCCGTGGCACTGGTCGCACTGGCCATGGTCGTTATCATCCTGACACAGAAAGGAACCCTGAAGGGCAACATCGGCAAGGAACTGGATCAACTGGCGAAGAACGAAACCAGCAAGATCGCCAAGGATGTCTACCTCATGGCGCGCGCAACGAACGAAACGCTTCAGTATCAGCTCGAAAACAATCTGAAGGTCATCCAAAACGATTTCACACAAAAAGGCGTAGAGCTGTCTTGGGAGAAAGTCGCCTGGACGGCGACCCACCAGGAAAGCAAGGCTTCCGCGAATATCGAACTCCCGAAGATGCTCGTCGGCGGCCAGTGGCTGGGCCAGGTCAAGTCGCAGTCGGAAAAGGCTCCGGAGATCGACGATCTTCAGCAACTGATCGGCGGAACCATTACGGTCTTCCAGCGAATGAACGATGCGGGCGACATGCTGCGAATCAGCACCAATGTCATCAATCCGGACGGAACGCGCGCCATCGGAACCTATGCTCCCGCCGTGCAGAGCGATGGCGACCGCAGTCCGGTCATCGCGGCCGTTCTCTCCGGGCAAACCTATAAAGGCACGAATTTCATTCTTGGACACATGTATCTGACCGCCTATGGCCCGATTCAGGATAAAAGCGGGAAGATCATCGGAATGACCGTCTCGGCCATCAAACAGGAGAATTTCACAAGCCTGCGAAAAGGAATTCTGGATGTCGTGGTCGGAAAAACCGGTTACGTATTCGTCATCGGCGCCAAGGGACACCTGAAAGGCACGTATATCATCTCGGACCAAGGCAAGCGGGATGGCGAGAACATCCTCGGCGCCAAGGATGCGGACGGGAATGAGTTCATCGCCTCCATCGTCGAGAAGGCGTTGGCCACGAAAGCCGGATCGACGGATTTCGAGCGCTATGCATGGAAAAATGCCGGGGATACCGAAGCTCGCTGGAAACTGACCGCGGTGACGTACTTCGAGCCTTGGGACTGGGTTATCGGTGCGGGCGCCTACGAAGATGATTTCCACGCCGCCAAGGCCCGTGTGGACGATTCGCTGAACTCGATGATCGCCTGGGGAATCGGCGGAGCCGTTCTTTTCCTCCTGCTCTCCAGTTTCATCGCCGTCCTGGTCTCGAACCGCATCTCCAAGCCGCTCGTTAAAATGGTCGAGGCCGCCAACGCTCTGGCGGAGGGAGACATCAACCAGGATATCGAGGTCACCAGCAGCGACGAAGTGGGAGAACTGGCCGAATCCTTCCAGAAGATGATCGAGGCGCAGAAGCAGATGGTCGAGGCCGCGCAGGCCGTATCCAACGGCGACACCAAGGTTTCCATCATTCCGCGTTCCGGAAAGGACGTTCTGGCCATTTCCCTGAAAGAAATGGTGGACGTCATCAAGCGTCTGCTTACCGAAACGGACGGCCTGATCTCCTCGGTTCAACTGGGCGTTTTGAACAAACGGGGAAACGCCTCCTCCTTCAACGGCGGTTATCAGGAACTGATCCAAGGCGTGAACGACCTGATCGAAGCCTTTGTGAAGCCGATCAACCTGACGTCCGAATACGTCGATCGGATTTCGCGCGGCGACATCCCGGAGAAGATCGTCGAAGAATATCATGGTGATTTCAACAAAACGAAGAACAGCCTGAACACCTGCATCGATGCGGTGGAGCGCCTCGTTTCCGACATGAATCTGCTGGTCCAGTCCGCCCTGGACGGACGTTTGGACAACCGGGCCGACGCCTCGAAGCACGACGGTGATTTCTCCAGCATCGTCAAGGGAGTCAACAGTACGCTGGACGCCATCATCGAGCCGATCAACGAAGCCGCGGATATTCTGGAAAAGTTGTCCAATCGCGACCTGACGGCCCGCATGCAAGGGGATTACCGAGGCGACCACGCCAAGATCAAGATGTCCTTGAACAAGACCGGCGAGGCGCTGCATGACGCCATGATCCAGGTGGCCGAGGCTTCCGACCAGGTGGCCGCCGCCGGAAACCAGATCGCCTCCAGTTCCCAGGCGGTCGCTGAAGGCGCCAGCGAACAGGCCAGCGCTCTGGAACAAACGTCGAGCAGTCTGGAGGAAATGTCCAGCATGACCAAGCAGAATGCCGACAACTCCCAACAGGCCAATATCCTGGCCCGATCCGCCAAGGACGCGACCGAAATCGGTTCCGGCAGCATGGAAAAAATGATCGAAGCCATGGGCAAAATTCAGGACGCGGCGGAAGGAACCTCGCAAATCATCAAGGACATCAACGAGATCGCCTTCCAGACCAACTTGCTGGCGCTGAATGCGGCTGTCGAAGCCGCCCGCGCGGGAGAAGCGGGACGCGGATTCGCCGTGGTCGCGGAGGAAGTCCGAAATCTGGCCCTGCGGTCGAAGGAAGCGGCAAAACAGACCGAAGAGTTGATTCATCAGTCCGTGAACCTGGCCGAAGGGGGCGTGGAGATTTCCGGAGAGGTGAACTCCAAGCTGAGCGAGGTCTCGGAATCCATCGCCAAGGTGACGAATATCGTTGCGGAAATCGCTACGGCCAGCCAGGAACAGTCGCGCGGAATCGAACAGATCAACCGGGCCGTCTCCGAAATGGACAAAGTCACCCAGCAGAACGCGGCCAATTCCGAGGAATCGGCCTCCGCATCCGAGGAACTTTCGAGTCAATCCCAGGAACTGGCGGCCATGGTCGGACTGTTCAAACTGTCGAGAAAACATGGTGGGGTGAAAGTCAAACCATCCCTTCCCGTGAAGAAAGACAAGGCTCCCGTCTACAGAGGCAAAAAGAACGGTTCCTCGGAGAGTTCGAACCAACTGGTTCTCAGTCCCGAGGATATTATACCCCTGGATTCAGACCCTGACTTCAAGGAGTTCTGATTCCCCCAAATCCCCAATATCCCTCTCTTTTCAAGGCGGCAGGTTTCCCTGCCGCCTCTCGCCTTTTTGCCGACATGCTCATTTCGTTCACATGAACGAAAAATACTTCAAAAAAAAGACTGTTTCAATTCATCCCGCGACCGATTGTATGTCTGGGCATGCCTTTCGCGTTCCCGATTTTTAACAGGTTGAAAGGAAAGTGGAAAAAAGCCAATACCAGTGTTACACTTTCTTATGTCGTTGAGAGTCCTCGACTGATTTCTCGTGAGAGCGGACGTACTGAAGTAAGAAACAGATGAGTATGAAAATTACAATAGACCGATCGAACTTGTGGAACGTCGCTTCATTTCTGGACTCAGTGGACGCTCCCGTTCTGCTTGCCAAGGCCGATGGAACCGTCGAACTCGTCAACTCGAGGGCCGGCGAGTTCCTCGATTTGAATTTCGGGATAAAGGAAATCGATCACCTCTCCAATCTGTTTCCGGAAGATAAGGTTTCGGAAATGCTGGCTCATTTCTTCAATGATGTTTCGCTCGGCAAGCGATGGAGAGGGGAACTGAGCGTCAGGGATAAAACCGACACGCTCCGAACCGTCCGTCTATCCTTGCAACGGATCGAAGAAGAAAACGACCGCCCCCCACTGCTGACCATCACGCTGGACGTACCGCCGGATGACCGAATAGAGAAACGCGGGACCGGCGAGTCCCTAAAAGATTCGCCAGTTCCGGACATGCTGGAAAATCGCGAACGCAATCTGAAGAGCCTTTGGGATTCCTCCTTCGATTCGATTTCTCGATTGGATAGCGATTTGCGCTACACCTATGTCAACGCGACTGCCGAGCAGGCCATCGGACTTCCGGTGTCTGAAATATTGGGAAAATCCGTACACGAACTGGGTGCAAGGCTGAATTGGGGCGATTCCTGGAAGGAAAAAATCCTGCGCGTTTTCGAAACGGGCGAAACCCACGACGAGATACTGGATCTTTGGGTTGAAGACGGCAATTCTTTTTCAACCACGCATTGGAAGGTGTTTCCGGAGATCGGCCCGGAAGGAAACGTCGAGTCCGTTATCAGCTTCGCTCGGGATATTTCCGCCCTGCGTAAAGTCGAAGAAGAAAAACGAACGCTGAAACAGCAGCTTACACAGGCGCAGAAAATGGAAACCATCGGACGCCTGGCGGGCGGCGTGGCGCACGATTTCAACAACATTCTTACGGGCATCACGGGAAACATCGCCCTGGCGCTCATGGAAGTGGATCCGGACGACCCGCTCTTCGAACTTCTTCAGGAAGTTTACGACAGCAGCGAGCGCGCGGCGGATCTGACTCGCCAGTTGCTGACCTTCAGCCGGAAGCAGATCGTTTCGGAACGGGTCGTCAACATCAACCATGTCATCGAGAATCTTCGTCGAATGCTGGTTCGGATCATCGGAGAGGATATCAAACTGGCCACCGACCTGAAGAAACCCCTGGGACGGATCAAGGCCGATCCCAGTCAACTGGAACAGATCATTCTGAATATCGCGGTGAATGCCCGGGACGCCATGCCCGGCGGAGGGCAACTGACCATCCATACCAGCGATATCAAATTCGATGAGGAGTTCTGTAGAAATCACGCCGGCGCCAAATCCGGCCATTACGTAATGCTGTCCATCCGGGACACCGGCTGCGGTATGGAAGAAGAAATCAAGGGAAAGATCTTCGAGCCGTTTTTCACGACAAAGCCGAAGGGGCGCGGCACAGGGCTCGGCTTGGCGACGACGTATAGTATCGTCAAGCAGCATCGTGGATATATTGAAGTATTTTCGCTGGTCGATGTCGGAACGACGTTCAAGATTTACCTTCCCAGCGTAACCGATCCGGCCGAATCCGTTCGGGACAAGCAATCCAACGAAAATCTTCCCACCGGAGACGAGATGATTCTATTGGTTGAGGATGAAAAAATCGTTCGAGAAATGACGACGCGCATGCTGGAGAGATTCGGTTATCACGTTCTGGTCGCGAAGAACGGAAAGGACGCCCTGGGTGTCGCCGAAGAAAACGGGTATGAGATGGACCTTCTTCTGACGGATGTCGTCATGCCTGAAATGAATGGAAAGGATCTCGCCGATCGTCTCCGGTCCATTAAATCCGATCTGAAAATTCTATTCGCATCGGGATATACCGACGATATCATTTCCCGACACGGCATTCTCTACAAGGGAACCAATTTCCTGCCGAAGCCCTATTCCCCTTCCGAACTGGCGAATATCATTCGAAACACGCTGGACGGCGAAGAGCCGGTTTAGGGGTTCCCGGGCAGCCTTCAGATCGAGTACAATTCCTTCGCCAGTTCCTCCATCAGGCTTTCCAATTCTTCTTCCGAAACGACTTCCGCCGTCTCCGCCAGCGCCTCGGCCTCTTTTTCGGAAATCCCCAGCGTTTGCGCCAGCATGAACGGATCCACTTCTTCCGGGTCGATGGTTTTTCCGCAGAGAGTCACCTGCCCGATCAGTTCGCCGTCCCGAAGAATCGGCACGGCGTTACGCTGCATGCCGGCCTCGCAGACTTCGCTCAGCGGTTCCTTCGCTGTTTTCAGCATGGCGGTCATGGCCGTATTGGTCTGACTGCAAACGAAGGAAAGCGTTTCCTTCCGCTCCCTTACCTTCGTGCATACGGGGGAGCGCCGGTCGTCTCCGGCGTTCAGGATGATGGAGCCGTCCGGATCGGTAAGCGACGCGGCCATTTGCGTTTTCCGGAACCAGGAGTCCAGAAAGTCCTGCCACTGTTCGGCGGAACGCATCGCTTTCAGGGGGGCTGTCAGTTCCATGGCTTGTCCTCGATCGAATGGAGATTATTTCAGTTTCATCGAATCGGCCGTTTTCAGCAGTTGCACCAGTCGATGGGCTTCGTTGTTGGCGATTCCTTCCCAGCGAATTTTTTCCGGATCGCGCCCCCATTCCCGCAACATGGCGCGCACCCTGGAGACGCGGTTTGCCGCCACGATGTTGCCGTGCAGCGAACGGCAGACCTCTTCGTGGCATCCAACAACGATAACCTGTTCGGCCCCATAACTCAACGCTTTCATCATGGCGGTTTCGTCCACACGGCCGGTGCAGGGTACTTCGATGAAGAAAATCCGTTCGGGAACTTTCAGTCCCAGGTTCGCCGCTTTTTCCAGTGAAGGCGTGGCCGACTTGCTGCAACCGAAGACCAGAATCGGCTTTGGTCCGTTTCCTGTTTTCGCCGCCAGGCGGAGCACGGCGTCCATCCGTTCATGGTCGAAATCGTTGAAGACGATGGCCTGGCCGGGGCAGCATCCGGCGCAGATGCCGCAGACCTCGCAGGCTCCTTCCAGGATCGTGACGGAATCCTTTTCCAGATGTTGCTCGATGGCTCCGTGCGGGCAGAGGCGCAGGCAGGTCAGACAACTGGCGCAATGATTTTCGTCCACGTGGACCGCATCCTTCCGCACGCGCAGCGTTTCGGACGCGAACAGTTTCCGGATTTCGGATACCGCCACCGCCGGTTCCATCCGGCGATCGAATCCGTCGGGATCCGTGTGTCCCGCTCCGACATGGAAAATCCCCTTGCGGGCGGCGCCCAGCGGGTACCAGCGAACGTTTCCCGGTTGCAGGTAACCTTCGTGATCCAAGGGCTGACGAAGGGCTTTGTTGAAAGAAGCCAACGAGTCGGGAAGTTCCCTTTCCGGAATCACCAGCCAGTCCGCGTCGATTTCATAGGGGTAGTCGGGGACGGACGGATCGGCGACGGATACCCGGATTCCATCTTCCTTTTTCGTGACTTCCGGAACTTCGTCTCCGAGACGAATGAAATTCACGCCCGCCTTTCGGGCTTCGTCGAATTTCTTCTGTCCATCCAGCCCGCGCAACGGCACGTTTCGACATAAAACGGTCGCCTTGCCGGAACGGGCCCGTTCCGAGGCTTGAAGAATGACATCCTCGGCCATGCGATTTCGTTCGGAGCCTTCCCGGTCCAGCCAGAAAACGACCGATTTTCCGGTTTTATCGGAATGCTTTTCGTATTGGGAGAACTCCAGAATCCGTTCCGACGGCAGGTCTTCGGGGAACGAAGCATTCTCGCGAACCGGCTCCGGCGCGACGACCACCGCTCCGATTATATAATCACTTACCGATCCATCGCATTCGACGGCGGCCTTGAAATGTCCGACCTGCCCTTCCAGATTGCGAAGCTTCGCGGATTCAAGAATTTCCACGAGAGACTGCCCGGAAAAATTCCGGCAGGCATCCCCATCGCGCGATGTTTTCTCATCCAGAAGAAGCAGCACGGGGATGTTTTCCGAAACCAGTTCCGCCACGACATCCATGGCGGCCGGACCCGCTCCGATAACCAACGTTTTGCGTGTCACGGGAAGATCCCGGAATTCAACCGGTTTCATGAGCCGAAGATGCGCCAGTGCGACCCGCAAGCGCCGTTCCGCCTGCGCCGTGGCGGTATCGGCATCCGAGTAAAGACCCGCGCACTGCTGAAGATTCTCGTAGTAAGCCACCCCGCAGACTTTTTGCTCGCCAACATCGGAATCCGCCGGTCCCTGGGCGTCGATTCCGCAGACGACAGCTCCGCGAACCTTCCGATCCTCCAGAAATTTCAATGCAAGCTTCCGGATTTCATCTCTCGACACGGAGGATATGCGCTCGACGACGAGATCCTCGCCGTCGAGAAACGCCTTCTCCAACGCGTCGAGGCTTAATTTTCCAGCGATCCGTCCTTGATAGTCGTTCAATAACAGTCCATATCGTTCCGTCATTGTTTTTCCTTGTTTTCAGGCATTTTCCGGATTTCCGATGTTATTCGCCGCCGGCAAGGTCCGCTCGAATCCGATGGGCGGCGGCCATGGCCTGCAGGCGCGAAAGCGGAATGTCCGCCGGACCGGCGCAGGCTCCCGCAAGATAAACGCCCGGCCGGGAACTCGTCAACGCCGGACCGTCGCCGTTCGCGGCCGGATATCCGAATTCGTTACATTCCAGTTCCAGCCGCTCCATCAGTTGCTTCGTGGATTCTCCGGGAGTCTGTCCGATGGCCAGCACGATCCGATCGAAACGCTTTTCCTCGATCTTTCCCGTGCGATGGTCGGTATAAACCAGGCGCACGTTTCTTCGGGATTCTTCGGTCCCGCTCTCTCCATCCGATTCCGGAAGGATCCTGCGCGGCCGCAACACTTCCGCGGGAGTTCCCTGGATGAAGGTGAATCGCTCCTTCATTTCAGCGAAATATTGGCGGAATTCCTTTCCCATGATTTGCAGGTCGATATAGAAATTCGTGATCTCCAGATCCGGTCGCAGATGTTTCAAGCGTTTCATCATCCGCAGACTGGCCTTGCAGCAAAACTGGGAGCAATATCCCCTGCCCGCCTGCGGGTCTCTGGACCCCACACATTGGATGAAAGCGACTTCCGGCGACTCCATGGACTCCGGGAGGAAGGCGTCCAGTCCGTTTTCCAGTAAATCATGATCCACGTCCGCCAGCGTGACGACTTCCTCGAAACGGCCATATCCCAAAAGTGGATTTTCGCCGGGATCGTACGGTTCGAACCCGGACGCCAGCAAAATGGCCTGACAATGAACGCGCATTTCCGCGTTCAATGCATGGTCCTTCGAATCGCCGGGCTCTTCGGGAGCCGAATTCACGGGCTCCAGGTCCACCGTAAAATCTCCCTTCGCTCCGGCGACGGAGCGGACGTCCGCGTGGGTGACTACCCGAACGGCCGCTCTGGCCTGGAGTTCCCTTTTGCCGTCCTCGACGAGGCAGACCGAACATTTTCCGCATCGATCCGTCGCCATGCAGGCCCAGTTCGCGGCTCTGCCTCCAAGCGATCCGCGCCGCTCGACAAGAACGACGTTCATTCCCGATTCCTCAAGGAAACTCGCCGCCGTGAAACCCGTTACGCCGCCGCCGATCACAAGCACATTCGAACGAACCTCGTCCATGCATTTTCCCTTTCAAGCATACGAATTTCGCAAGTTTTTGCTCGGACGGCCTATTTTAATCACGAGAGCCGCGAACATGCAATCTTTTCCGTAAGAAAACCGATTCTTTCAGTAGGAATGAAAGAGGAACCATTCCGGATAACGGTCAACGCCGTTTCCGCCTGTCTGTCCGCGCTATCGAACCGTCCTTTCCTCGTAATCGACCCTATTTCGAGAACCCGACTTTACGCACAGAAATATTTTTTCAAAGTTTTGCACTTTTTTATTGCTTTTTACATTAATTATATTATAATTAGTGTATCTATGATCGAGAATAGCTTTTTCTTTGAAATGGTCGCGGTTTCGGCATGAACAATCCGGAAAAGGAGGTGACGTCATGCAACGTACATTGATCGGTTCGAACCCGAAGGACTCCGCCCACTGGTTTTTCCAGTCGCCGTCCCACTTGTTTCAGCCTTTGAAAGAAGAAGAGATCGACTTTCGGGATCTGGACAATTCCGAAGACAACCTGCCCCGCCTTCTTCGCAGGCTGATGGCCATCATGTTCATTTTCGCGGTGGTTTTCGCCTCAACGGCGTGGTTCATCTCGGAAAATCTGGATGAGAAGGAAAGAATCCGGAAGGAATCCGTCTATCTGTATCCCGTGGACGGCGCTCAACCGGAGGTCCGGGCGGACGTGTTCATCGAAGGCAGGGAACTGGCGAATCTGTAGAAAGGGCGGGGAAACGTTCTCTCTCTTTCAGGTCCGCTTCGCGTTGAACCCGCTTTTCCCCGCCGATCCCTTTTCCGTGCAGGATCAATCCGCTCGAACCACGCGGATATAGAACTCGACCCAACTTTGCCCCAGCTGGTTCTCGACGCCGTTGTCGCGCAGGATCAGCCAGGCCGCGTGCAGATTGGGATCCTTTCGGAAGTCCGGATTCTCGCTCTTGCTCTGATCCTGATCCGCGCCGATGGGGGGAACGTAGAACGGCGCGATCCATTCCTGTTTTTTCTCCCGGCGGCTTCCGAAATCTCCGGCATTGGAAATCCATTGATACCGAATGGCGTTTTCAAGGTCGGTTTCGTTCTCGTCTTCCACTTCCACCGTGAAAAGGACGGAACTGTACTCTTTCACGATGACCGGCGTTCCCGCCGCCTTTCGCCTGGAGGCGCTCGGGCTCGGATCGTCGAAAGGAACCCACGAAACGTCCTGCTCCTCTCCGCCGAATTTCATCCTCAGTTCCGTCACCCGGGGGTTGGTGTTGCGGAACTCGCGGTTCGATACGATCAAGGTCCGGTAGGCCATCTTCACGTCGCCGTTCCGGATCAGGCTCTCCATGTCTTCCATCAAGGCTTCCGGACGAGAAAGATCCAATTCGCCCACCTGAACCAAAAGCGAGAACATCTGGGGAGACATGCCGAAGGAGTCGAAGGCGTAATCTTCCTCTCGGGGAACGATATACTCCAGTCTCGGAGAGATCAGGTCCATCATATCCAGTCCGGAATCGGCCAGAACGTTTTCGATATCGACGACCGATCCGCTGTCGGACGCGTCCGAAGCGAAATCCGAACTCCCGGGCGCCGTGGGCAGCCAGAAATTCAGCTTGTCCTCCACGGGGCCGAACTGATCCGCCAGGAGGAAGGATGCCGTCACCGTATCTCCCGGAGCGGCCTCGGGAGGATCCAGCACGATGGAAAGCAGTTCCGGCTTTCTCACCCGGGACATGCTCGGGTCGTCGAAATCGGGGCCGCAGGCGAACGCCGTCATGGCGAACGCCACGATCGCCATGAGCCAAAGCCTGGAAACGAAGTGGAGATTCCGGTTCGTTCCGTCGTTTGTTTTACGCGCGATAGACATGCTGTTTTCCTCCATCTTAAAAGTCCGCCCGGATACCGAAGGACGGCAGGATGGGGATGTTCGTCAAGGTTCGGGTTTCGGTATAGTCGTAGTTGTAGACTTCGCCGAAGGGGTTGGCGTGATAGTAGACGTTCTGGATATCCCAGTACACGCTCAGTTTCCATTTGTCGAAGACCCAGATCTTATCGAGCCGGATATCCAATTGATGGTAATACCCGTTTCTTCCGCTGTTTTTCTTCTGGCTGTCGTAAAGCGGCACGTAGGTCCCGTTGTCGGCGTTGAACACGCTGCCCGTGATTTCGGTGTAAGGCTCCCCTGTGGTGAACTGGAACCGGCCGCCCAGCCGCCAGCCCTTGTAGAACTGCCAGGAAGCCACGGCGATCAGGTTGTGGCGCTGATCGAAATCGAAGGGGCGGTACGGCGTGCCGGGACCGTCGTTGCGCATGGCCTTGGCGACCGAATAGGCGATCCAGCCGAAGAACTTGTCCGTCCAATTGTGCCGCAAAAGGATCTCCGCCCCATAGGTGTATCCCTTGCCGCTGTTGTCGTAAATGCGGTCGTCTCCCGGAACAGGATTTTTAATGGAGGTGACCAGATTGTCCTGGTACTTATAGTATCCTTGCACATCCAGGGAGATGACCTTGGTGATGTCCCATTCCAGCCCTCCGACGGCGTGGGCCGAACGTTCCATCTCCAGCCCGCCGTTTCCGAAGGGTTTCCACATCTCGTCCGGATCCGGAACACGGTGATACAGGCCGCCGGCCGCTTTCAGCGTGAGCGGTTCGATCACCTGCCATCGAACGGTGCCCCTCGGGTTGATCGAGTACGTGTTCAACCGGTCGTGGTATTCCGCCAAAACCCCTGGGATCAGCGTCAGCGATCCGAAACGGATTTCGTCGTTGACGTAGAAACCGCTGATGAAATCGCCGCCCGACAGGGACGTGACGATGCTGTCCGAATTCGAGAAACTGGGATTTACGTCCCCCTCTTTCGGAGGACGGATGATGTTGGTGCTGATGGTGGCGAAACGCGGATTGAGATGCACGCCCACGCCCAGCGTGTTGTGCTTGTTCAGTTCGAAGGTCAGATCCTCGTTGATGTCCACAACGTGGGCGTCGTTGTGCAGGTAGTACTTCTGCCCCACGTCGATTTTCAGACCGATGTAGCTGTAGCCCGGGGAAAGCCGCGATTCGAAGGGACCGTTTTTGTATTTGTAGGTGATGAATCCGCCGTGGGACTGCGTAACGAAACCGAACTGTCCGTTCAACTCCGGTTCCTGGTCGCTGACGGCGCTCATGGTGAGTTTGATGGCGTCGTAGATCCCGTAAACGTCCACGTGCAGACTGTGATACTTGTCGATTTTGTAAAAATACTTCGCCTGATAATCGTAGTAAACGGGATAGGTCGTGAATGAGACGTCCTGACTGGAAAAGACGAGCGGAAGAATCAGGTCGATGGTGGATCGGCGGATTCCGAGCGCCAGCCCCATGTCCTTGTCTTTCGTCAGCGGCCCTTCGGCCAGGGCGGTCACGTCGATGAACGACGTGTCCACATAACCTCCCCAGCGATCCGTCCGCGGCGTACGGCTCTTCAGTTCCACGATGCCGCCGGTGGCGTTGTTGTATTGCGTGCCGAATCCTCCGGTTATCAGGTTGACTTCCTCCAGCAGATCGGCGTTGTAGACGGATTTATATCCGCCGAAATGGAACAGCAGCGGAATGTCGTGTCCGTCCAACAGGATGCGCGTGTCTTCCGCGTTGGAGCCGCGAACGATGACACCTCCCGTCGCCATGGACGATCCCTGGGCGACTCCGGGAAGATTCTCCACCACCTTCACCGCATCGCCCTGCGTTCCCGGAATGACCCGGGCTTCCTCCATGCGGATCACCTTTCTGGAAACCTCTTTCTTGACCTTCTTTCCCCGGACGATCACCTCCAGGGAACTGTAAATCTTCGGGTCGAGGTAATACGTGACTTCGGTTCGCTCTCCCGGGCGGATCTCTTCCTTGGTTTTGAACATTTCGTAATCGGTGGTGGGAATCACGACTTCATACGTTCCGGGAGGCAGACCTTCGAATTCGAAAAATCCCTCTTCGCCGGTGGAGGCGTCGTATTCCGTGTCTTTCAGATAGACGGTCAGATCCGCCAGGGGTTTTCGGGTGCCCTTCTCCACCACTCTTCCCTTGAAGTTGACTTCCATGTGCGCGTCGTCCGCAAGACCATCCTCTTCGCTTCCGTCCATCGCTTCCGCCGGAGCGTCGGCGTCTTCGAACTCCATTGCGGATGCGCCGTCACTTTCCGGACGTTTCTTTTCCTCAATCTTTCCGGAGGCTTCCGGATCGGTGGATGCCTTCGAATCTCCGGGCGCTTTCGGTGCCTCTGCGGCGGCTTCTCCGGAGGAAGGCGGGGGAGCTTGGGGCGTCCGGTCCTGCTCCTGCGCCTGGGCCACACCCACGACCAGAACCAAGAAGGTGAAAATGATAGAAATCCATCGTCTCATGCAGTCCCTCTCCGATGCATGTTGAATGCCGACCTCAGTCTGTTATCCGGAAAGCCCGGCGAACTGTCAAGCACAAAGCGTTCGGGGAACTTGACTTTTCGGAACGCCCGCTATACTGCCGATCAATGGTTCGCAGGGGAATACGATCATCCTAAATTGCGGTTCATTCATCCATCGGCAACGACCGGCAGCGGGAAAATCCTTCCCAAACCGGGTTCGTCTTCGCTCACGTCATCCGGTATTCTGAAAACCGGATTTTTTCAAGATCGTTTTGAAACGAAACTCATTCCAGAAGATTCCGCAACACGCGATCCAGCATGTCCGGGCAGAACGGTTTCTGTAAAATCGTGATTCCGATCTTCTTCAGGTGATTCACTTCGGGGGTGGGGGTCAGCCCCGTGATGACCACAATGGGAAAACGTGGCGTAACGCCGTGAACTTGCTCGATCAGTTCATACCCGGACTTTCCGGGCATGGTCAGGTCCGTCACGAGAATATCGAACGCCTCTCCGCCTTCGTCGATCAGCAATCGATGGGCTTCCCGGCTGTCCGTGACGCCCTTGCAATCATATCCATAAAGGAACAATCCTCGACAAATGCTTTGAACCTGAATTTCCTCGTCATCGACGACGAGAACGCGAATTCGTTCGTTTCCATCTCCATGGATTTTCGAACGATTCTCCTGGCGTTCCTGTTTCATGATTACGGCTCTACTTTGTTATCCATCCAACACACGGCATTTTAAAAGCAAGAGCCGTGCCAGAAAGCCCCTGAAGACTTTATCCGTGTATTATCAGTATGTTAGGATAGGTGCGGGCTGTCGGGATGGGTTTACAAAGAGGTGGCAGGTTTTGCTAAAATGGTATAAGGAAGCAGGTATCTACCTGTTATTATTGCGGTTATTCCTGATGTATCAAAATAATGAAAAAGAGGCCGCGTGAACTTGGGAAGGGTGCGGGATCGAAGAATCCAAGCGTGCTGGAAAGCAAAAACACCCCGACCCGGTCACAGTGTCTATAACGAAGGACACAGGCAGGCGGGCATGCGCTCCGAGAAAATTACGTATATTGCTGAAATAATTGATGAATTCTGATTCTCTGTCGCCCGAACGCCCTTGAGGGAATTTCAGCCGAAACGGCCGAATTTCGCATGCGGGCCGGGTGAATGCAAAAATGCGAGAAAACATAGATATTTCAATAGGATGCGCACGAAAAACGTGTCACCCGGACGAAACGTCGAAAACGCGCGAAAATGAACCGGATCGTCGCCGGATTCGGAAGAAAAAAAGACGCGTTCCGAATCCGGTCCGATGGGAGAAAACCATTTACTTCAATCCGTAGGATTTCAGTTTGCGGTGAAGCGTCTGAAGGCCGATTTCCAGAACACGGGCGGTTTGGCTTTTATTGTTTTTCAGCGCTTCGTACACGGAAACGATGTGGCGCTTTTCCACGTCCGCCAGAGATTCCATTCCTCCGACTTCCGTCGGTTTGATCTCCACGGGAGTTTCATTCGTCACCGAAGCGGGCAGGCGGAGATGCTCCGGGAGGATCGTGCCTTTTTCGGCGAGATTGGCGGCGGCCTCCATCATCCCGCGCAATTCGCGAACGTTTCCTGGCCACTCGTGCCGCGCCAGCATTTCTTCCGCCTCGGAGGAAAGCCTTGCGTTCGGCCGGATGGAAGAATGGATGAAGGAAGCGGCCAGCGCGGGAATGTCCTTTCTTCTCTCGCGCAAGGCGGGGATCCGCAAGTGGGCGAACTGCAAGCGGAAGAATAGATCCTTTCGGAAAACGCCTTCTTCCACCCGCGCTTCCAGATCCTGGTTGGTGGCGGCGACGAAACGGATGTCCGCCCGTTCCGCGCGGGTTTTTCCCACCGGCGTGTATTCTCCCTCTTGAAGAATGCGTAGAAGCTTGCCCTGGATTTCCATGGACAAGTCCCCGATTTCATCAAGGAACAGCGTTCCGCCTCTCGCCTTGCCCAGATATCCTTCCTTGTCGCGGTCCGCTCCGGTGAAGGCTCCCTTGGCGTGGCCGAAGAATTCCGATTCGAACAAACTCGGCGACAGCGCCAACATATTCACCGCCACGAACGGCCCGGCTGCGCGGCGGCTGGCTTGATGAACGGCCCGGGCCAGGAGTTCCTTTCCGACTCCCGTTTCCCCGGTGACCAGAATGGGAATCGAGGATTCGGCGTGAAGTTCGCATTCGTGCATGAGCTTCAACATGCGGGAATCCCCGGTGATGATGTCCTGGAACGCTTCCGGCGTTTTCAGGGATTTCTCCACCCGATCCCGGCTCTTCAGAAGAAGAGACTCCAGCAGATGCTTGCGTTCCAGCGCCTTTTCCAGGGCGTGAGTCAGTTGCTCCGGCATGACGGGCTTCAGCAGATAATCGTACGCGCCCAGTTTGATCGCCCGGATGACGTTGCCGATGCCTTCGTTGGCCGTAATCATGACGCATTCGGTCTGGGGACTCTTTTTCTTGATGACTTCCAGCAGTTCGATGCCGTCCATCTCCGGCATGGTGATATCCAGAAACGCCATGTCGAACGGGGTGAAGTTCAGCAGGGCGTCCACCTCCCTTGGATTCGAAACGGCCGTCACGTTTTCGTATCCTTCGATCCGAAGCATGCGGGCCACGCTGTCCAGGAAATCGACTTCATCGTCAACGATCAGAATGGACGTGCTCATTTCATTCCTTTTCATGCAATCGGCAGGCGAATGGTGAAACGCGTGCCCTGCCCTTCCCGGCTTTCGACCCGAATCTTGCCCCCGTGTTCCTCGACGATGCGCTGGGAGATGGCCAATCCCAGTCCGGTGCCGGAATCGCGCCCTTTCGTGGTGAAGAAAGGATCGAATATTTTCGACAACAGATTCCTCGGAACCCCGCTTCCGTTATCCTCCACCACAAGATGGACGAACGGGTCGCCGTCTCGATCCCGAAACGCCGACAGGGAAACCCGGCTGTTTTCCTTGTTGGCCGATTGACCGGCATTGATGACCAAATTGATGAGCACCTGCTCGATCTTCCCGGCGTTCATCGGCACGAGCGGCAGATCCTTTTCCACTTCGACATCGAAGCGCTTCACCATCTTTCGAACCTGTTTGCCCACCAGCGCCATCACGTGCTGAATCACCAGGTCCAGGCTTTCCGGCTTTCGGTCCTCGACCTCGTGGCTGCGGATATAGTTTTTCAGTTCCGAGACAATGCCCGTAATCCGTTCCGAACCATGTTGCATGTTTTCGATCAGTTTGTCGGTGTCTTCCAGGAAAACCCGGTACGGCATGTTCAGGATGCGAAGATCCGGATCGTCCTCGGCGCATCGGTCCAGCAAGGGCCGGACCGCTTCGATGTAACGCTTAAGGATCGGAAGATTGAAGTAGATGAAGTTGTTCGGGTTGTTGATTTCATGCGCCACCCCGGCGATGATCTGTCCTAGGGCGGCCATTTTATCGGCCCGGAACATCTGCATTTCGGCCTGCTTCAGATCCGTCAGATCGAAAAACGAAGCCACGTGAAGCGTCGTTCCCGGGACACGGTTGACCACTACCACGCCTTCATGTTCGGTTCCGGACTTATCCGTCAGTCGGGCCTCGAAACGGTTGCCGTCATCTTTCGGCACATCCATCGGGGCCGCATGTTCATCCTCCAATCGGCGACCTTTGAGGAATTCCTTCCAGTGCATGACATTCTCGATCTCGCTTCTGGCGAAGCCCGTCAGTTCGGAAAACTCCTCGTTGGCCAGGGAAATGACGCCGTCCTCCATGAAAATCACGGTTCCCGTTCCCGTGGTCTCGAAGATCGTCCGATAGATATCCTCCGATTCGGCCAAGGCCTTCTCGGTATGCTGACGCCGGACGGCCGATCCGAAGATTCCGGCGGCGGCTTTCAACACGTCGATTTCGGCCTCGGACCATTTCCGTTCCTCCGAGCAGTCCTCGAAACTCAGGGCTCCCCACCAGTCATCCCCGTTGAAAACCGGAACGACGGCCACCGAGAGCACCTTCCTCGGATCGATATATTCCCTCAGTTCCTCGGCAAGCGCTTTCGTCGGTCCGGAAATCACTTTCCCCTCGTCCAGCATCTCGGCGAAGCGGGTCAGCCCCGTATCGGCGATCGTGATTCCCTTCATGTTCGGATCCGCCGAGATTCGGTCGATCCCGGCCGCCGTCCATTCCTCCTGCACGCTGATATGCCGGTCTTCCGGACGGCTGCCTTCCACCTGGAGAACGTGGACGCGATCGACCTGCAATTCCTCCCCTATCCGGCGAAGAATTTCCTGCACCTCCTCCCGCCAGTCCCTGGAATCGATCAGGCGTTCGCTGATGTAGGCCAACGATTTCAATACGGCTTCCCGCCGGCGCAAAGCGACTTCCGCCGCCTTTCGTTCCGTAATGTCGAAGGCCGTCTGAATTCCCGTCAACTCTCCCTCCAGATCGAAGACGCCCGTGGTGATTTCGATCCAGCGGCTTTCCCCGGATTTGGTGAAGATTCGCATCTCCACTTTCTCCGATTGCGGTTTTCCCGTTTCCAGGGCGTCGGCGATCCTCTGCACGTCTTTCATGCTGTCCGGGTGAATGACGTTTTCCGCCTTCAGTTCGTTCAGTTCCTCCACGGAATATCCCGTCAGTTCCAGCAACGCCCGATTGGCGTATATGATTTTCCCCGCCCGGTGGATGTGGATGCTGGCGCTGGTCGATTCCGTCAGCGTGCGGAAACGCTTTTCGCTTTCCTCCAGCGCCCTGGCCGTCCGTTTCTCGGTATCGATTTCCAGGCCGACGCCATCCATGTATTCGTATTCCGGGAAGATCCGCATGGAGAAACGAAACCATTTGGGAGAGCCGTCGCGCACGTAGAACTGGGCTTCGAAATTGTCGATGTGTCCCTTGTTTTCCTTGGCCAACTCGTACATTCGATCCCGTTCCGAAGGAACCACCCAGTTGTCCAGCATGACGTATTCGGCGACGAAATCTTCCCGGCTGTCATAGCCGAACTGCCGCGCCATGACTTCATTGGCTTCCAGCACCTTGCCGTCGCCCATGCGTAGCCGGAACATCGCAACCTGCGCGTTTTCGAAGAGCGCCCGGTACTTGTCTTCCGACTCCCGGAGCGCCTCTTCCATCTTTTTACGCTCGGTGATGTCGAAACTGGTGGAAATCCAGTATTCCACGCCATCCAGCGCATAAATGGCGGACGTGGATTCCACCCAATGAACGGCTCCATCCCGAGATAAAACCTTCATCTCGTAGCGCTCCGGCCACGGAATGCCTTTTTCCTGTCCCCGGGAAAAGCGCTCCATCATGGCCAGGCTGTCCGGATGGAGGGATTCCATAAAGCCGCCCGCTTTCAACTCTTCCAGGGAACGGCCCATTTTCTCCACGGCGGCCGGATTGGCGTAAACCAGTTCCGTATTCTGGGAACCGTTGTGTCTGCCGATCAGAATCACGGCCGTTGTGGATTCCGCCAGCGCCTGGAACTGCCGCTTGCTTTCCAGCAGTTCCTCTTCCGTTTTTTTTCTGGAGGTCACATCGTGGTGCGCCCCCGCCATTCGAACCGGCCGTCCCTCCTCGTCCCGGATGCAGATTCCGCGGGCAAGAATCCAGCGATAGGAGCCGTTCTTGTGCCGCAGGCGATGTTCCAACTCGAAAAAATCGGTTTTTCCCTCCAGATGCTCGTCAACGACCCGCAACGCCCGTCCCTTGTCCTCCGGGTGGATGCGCCGTTCCCACTCGTCGAAACGATTGGGAATTTCATCCTCTTCATAGCCGAGAATCTGTTTCCATCTTTTCGAGAAATAAACATCCCCCGTACGGATATTCCAGTCCCAGAGGCCCTCGTTCGCGCCCTTCAGAACCAGGGCGTATCGTTCCTCGCTTTCACGAAGCGCGTTTTCGGTGTTTTTCCTGGTAAGAATTTCTCCCTGCAACTCCTTGTTTTTCAGGAACAACTCGCGCGTGCGCGCCCGAACCTGCGAACGAAGAACAAAGACCAGGAAGCCGGTGACGAGAATGACTCCCAGAAGCCCCAGGACCACGTAAACGGCGTGCTTGGGCATTCCCTCACCCGATGCGCTTCCGATCCATTTTCGTACGGCGCGATGATAGGGACCGTGGGGTTCCTGTTTGAGTTTCTTCATGTGGGCGTCAAGGGCCGAGAGCAGGTCGCCGTTTTTTCCCTTCGCAGTGGCGAAGTGAAGTTCCCGAGGACAGCAGATGACCGTACTGCGCCGGATGTTGTAGTCGTCTTCATGCCGGTATCCAAACAGCCGACTCACCAGCCCGGCATCGACGGCTTTAAGGTGGACACTGTGAAGCACCGAGAGGAAATCGTCCATTTCCTCGAACTCGCATCGGATGCCAAAACGGGAAACGATCTGCCGAAACTCCTGATAGGAGATGTCCCCTTTCAGAACGGCGATCCGTTTCCCTCGCAGATCCAGGATGGACTGGATCTCGGATTCCTCGGGAACGTACAGCGTGGCCCAGTTGGAAAGCACGTTTTCCCGGTTGAAATCGAAGCGCTCGGTCCGTTCCTCGGAATAGGCGATATCGACGAGAAGGTCGATTTTGCCCTGTTCCAATCTCTCCAGACACTGGGGCCATGTGCCCGGCACGAATTCCAGCCGCCAGTTTTCCTTGTTTCCGATATGTTTTGTCAGGTCCACCCAGAAGCCGTCCGCCTCGTTTCGGGCGTTCATGAAAACCTTGGGTTCGTTCGGATAGACGCCCACCCGAACGTTTCGCTCCGCAGCCTGGGAACCGGAAGCCGAGAAAAAGGCCAGTATGACGAGCATGCCGATGGTCGCCCATGGCGAAAGGCCGGAAATTTCCTCAAGGAAACGGTTTATCGTTTTGTGTTGCATGATACCGGATACGATGAAATCGCTCTCCCCCGATAAAAGGAATCCTTACGACATGACGGGACGAAACGTGAATTCTATATCAAAATATGCGGTATTTCGCAAATGGAAGGATAACGGAGCCGGAGGATTCGGTGATCCTTACGTGTTCAGAATTTCTCGGACTTTCCCCGCGAATTCAAGCGGCATGAAAGGTTTCGCGATGAGCCGCGTTCCGATCCGGCTTCTCGTCTCGTCCAGGTCGGACTGTGCCGTTCCATCGATCATGAACAATATCCGGAGTTCCTTTCTCGATGCGACGAGATCCTCCGCCAGATTTTTCCCGGCCACGTCCGGCAGGTCCATATCGACAATGGCCAATTCAACCGGATCGTTTCCGTCCTCGATTTGCTCCAGCGCTTCCTTGCCGGTGCAGGCGGTTTTCAGGCGATAGCCGAGTCTTTCCAGCAAATCCCCCGTGATTTCCATGAATTCCGGATCCGCCTCCACGAGCAATACGGTTTCCGATCCGGATGGAACTCTTTGGGCTTTCGGGTCCGTGTTTTCGTTTTCCTCGCGCTGCGGCTCTCCATGGGGAAGGTAGACGGAGAAAACCGTGCCGCGGCCTTCTCTGGAATCGACCCGAATCATTCCGCCGTGTTTCTCAACGACATGGAACGCGAGGCTCAGCCCCAGTCCCTGGGAGCCGTTTTTCTTCTTCGTCGTGAAGAAGGGATCGAACAGCTTTTTCCGCACGTCTTCCCGGATTCCGTTTCCTTCGTCCTCGATTTTCAGGCAGGCGTACTCACCGGGGGCCAGCACGCCGTCAAAGGACGATCCGCTTTCGTCGGTGACTGTTTCCGTGACGATCCTAATTTCGCCGCCGTCCGGCATGGCTTCCAGTGCGTTTCGTAACAGATCGTTCAGCACCTGTTTCATATGGACGGCATCGACCGACAGAGGCTCCATGGTTTGGGCAAGATCGTATTTTACGCGATACCGGTCCCCTTCGATCTCGGCGAGAGAATCGCAGACTTCTCGGATCATGGCATTGAAATCCAGAAGTTCCCGAGCGATCTCCTGTTTTCCGCCGAGAAGTTGCAGTTTTTTGATCGTTTCCGTAACCTTATCCGCAGTCGCTCCGATCTCGCCAAGCATTTCATGCAGGGGATCATCGTCATCCATATCTAGTCCGGCCATGGCGATATACCCGAAAATACCGGTCAGGAAGTTATTGAAATCATGGGCGAGTTTTCCCGCGACGCGCCCCGCCGCCTCCATTCTTCTTTGAAGATTTCTCTGGGTTTCTGCGTTCACGACATGCGTAATATCTCTGACAATCCCCAGAACGGCCGGCCGCCCCCGCCACGTAACGGATAACCCGTTCATGCAAAGCCAGTGCTGGAAATCACCTTCATCACACATCCCGCAGAACCGGAGGTCATGCGGTCCGCTTTTCCCGGATTCCGTATTCTCGAACAGTTGCATCACCGCCAGTCGATCTTCCGGAAGAAGACAGGAAAATTCGTAACCGTTCGATTCGTCTACGGACAGTCCGAGACCTTCGGCCGCAACGGAATTGGCATACACGACTTCGTCGTTTTGCATTACGACTACGCCGCAATCCGCATCGTGAAACAAATCGTCCAAGCCTTTTTTCAACTCCCCGAACCGTTCCGATTCATCCGTTTTGCGGGCCGTTTTCGCCAGACTCAGAATCGCGTTTCGTCCATCGAAAGAAACCGGGAGGAAACTCACGGTTGCCGGAACGATCTCGCCATCCAGAGTCAGACAATAGTGCTCGATGTTTCCGTATTCTTTTCCGCTCGGTCTCCTCGAAAGCCCTTTCCGAACCAGGCCGAGGAACTCCGGTCCGTAAATCTCTTCGATATTCTTCTTTACGATTTCATCATCGGTATATCCCAGGGTTTTGAGTGTGGCGGGATTCGCCATGAGGATTTCCCCGGAAAGGTCGTGAAGCATGGCGCAATCCTCCGTAAACTCCAGAAAGAAGCGCAAAACCTCCGAAGGGGGAATGAAATCCAAATCATCGGGATACAAGTCATTTTCCATCAAACGCCTCGGTCCGTTCAAATGCTATAAGGACGGAAGCCTGATTCCTTCCATCGATCGGAAAGAAAGCATTTCCCGCCCGCCGTTTTTCTCACCAGCCCGTGATGGTAGCGGTCTCGGGCTCGGCAATCAAGCAGAAATCCGTCATTCCTTCGGAAAAAATGCCGACCGCCTCCCGACAAGGTCTTCTCGATCGGCGGACAGTTCCTCTTCCCTTGGAGCGCTTCCGGCGAATAAAATTATAGATTCGGAATGCATTCGGATATACTGAGCCAATTTTTCGATCGACAAGGAGACACGATGATCGTCGGTACGCTGAAAGTCAAGATCCGATTACATGCATGCATGAGCCTCAAGCAGAAACGCTCCGAAATCAAACGCATTCTGGCGCGGGTGAAGAACCGGCAGCCGGTCGCCTTTGCGGAAGTGGGCGAACACGACAAATGGCAGGCGACGGAACTCGGATTTACCTGTGTTTCCAACGATGTCAACGTGTGCGAGAGGATCCTTGACGGCGTCGAGGAGGAAATCGAATCCAAGGCGGACGCCGAGATCTTCGAAGCGATACGGGAAATGCTACACGTCTGACGGCCGGATCGCGGAATCACTTTTTTCCGGCGAAGAAGGCGGTTAAATCCACCGTGAGGAACACGTCCGGAAACGAGAGGCCCGGCCGGTGCACGAAGAGCAGGCTCCCTTTCCAACAGCGACAGGGAGAACGATAGGACAGTCCCCAATTCTGCTCGATCAGCCGAACGGGATCCAGCGACAGGTCCAGGCCGTAGAACAGGGTCAACGCCTTCCGGAACGTCCAGGACGGATTCACACCCACTTGATGCACGGCTTCGAACGGTCGCGAGCGCCGCTGCCCGCTCCACTCGCCGCGCGGAAGGCCGGGAGCCAGATAGAGATAACCGGCGGAAAGCCGGCCGCCCGCAAACGGGCCGAACCGAAGGCGACTTTCGGCCGACCCCGGCTTTTCGGTTCGCCAGCGCATCCCCAGTTCGTTGATCCACTCCGCATCCCGGTAACGAAATGACAGCCGGGCCAGCGCGTCGTCCAGCCTGGATTGAAAACGTCGGCGAGTTTCCCGGTCCAGAAAAATCCGCTGCTCCAACTCCAGTTTCAAGAATCGATGAATCCGCCCATACGCTCCCCGCCTCATGGCCAGTCGCTGGTCCAGACCGAAGGAAAGCGTGTGCGGCATCGTGCGTTGATCGACGGGCGTCAGACGCGATCGAAAACCGGTCGAAACGCCTTTTTCATAATCGTGCGGAACGAAATCCCATTGTATCCGGGGACTTATTTCATGTTTCAGCGCGCTTTTGTCCTTGAACTCGAACACTCGATGAATCTGGCTGGACAATGCCGTGGAAAGATCGAAATAGCCCTCCATCTCGGGTGCGGAATCTCCTTTGCCCCCAAGCAGACCGCAATGGGTCATTCCCGCGCCCAGGTTCGCTCGCAGCACCTTTCCGAACTCGTGGCGAAAAGACAGGCGAGGCCGGAGGGTAAGGCGTCCGAATAATGGATCGAGCTGCTCCGATGGTGTGGAAGGGAGAACCGATCCGTCGTTCAGGTAAGCGTCGGCCTGGCCGATATTCTCGGCCTGCGTCGTGCCAGCCGGAGGAAAAGCCGGAAGCGATTTTCCATGCACGAACACGTCCAGCCGCCCATCGGAAGAGAACAACAGTTTTCCATCGAGCAGGGAATAGTTCGGCAAGGACAGAAACAGAGAACCGACGGCTTCCAGCTCGGATATGTTTTTCCTGCTCCATAACCAGCCGTCTTGCCGCAGAGGGCTGAAAAGCCGTTGGGCGCGGGATACGCCGATTCCCATGTAGATTTCCCGCAACGTCGAGTGAAACATGACCCGGCTTTCCGAATAGTCCGGGGAGCGCTCTCTCCAGAAGCGGCCGAAATCGGCGGGAATGGCCGTATCCGATAGGAGGTTCAGAGCGGCTTTTTCGCGGAGATATCGGTTGACCCGCCATTCCTGTCCCGTTTTCACGGCGAAACGATGGGAGAGCGTGTCCGGCTGATCCCCTTGCAGGTCATAGAGATAAAAGCCGCCGAGACGTCCCTTCACGTTTCCGCGATGATAGCGAAATTCGGCCGAGGGCCGGACGCCCTTTTCCGTCATGCCGTCCAGCCCGAACGTCAGGTCGTAACTGCGATCGAAGGCCCAGAAATATTCCTGCTCCCATCGGGCGCCCAGGCGTTCGCTGAAGGACAGCCTCGGCGCGAGAAAGCCGCTTTTCCTTTTGGACAAGGGCACGCTGGCCGACGGAAGCCAGAAAACGGGAACGTCCTTGATCCGGAAAACGGGATGGGTGAGATGAACGGAATCCTTCTCTCTGATGCGGGCTTCCTTGCAGGAGAGACTCCAACTCGGCCTGTGGCCCTCGCCGCAATCGCAGGGCGTGACCGTTCCTTCCGAAATCCGCCATTTTCCGTTTTCAAGGCATTCGATCCGGACGCCGGTCACTTCCAGCGCCTTGAAGCTTTTGCCCTCCGGATCGTCGGGATCCGTAGCGAAAATCACGATCTTCGCTCCGAAAAGCGAAAAGGCGGACGATCGAAGCACCGTCTCCAGCCGCTCCGCCGTAACCTGCCGGTCTCCTTCCCTGTAACGCACGTTTCCCAGGGCCCGAAGATTCCGCGATTCCTGCCGGTACAGGATTTCATCGGCTTCCAGGAGTTTTTCCCGGAGTTCCACGCGCACGTGGCCTTTCGCGACGATTTCCGAGGTGTCCGAATCCAATAGAATTTCATCGGCCTGTAGAAATACGGGGGAATCCTCTCCCGCTTCCGCAATCCGCCAGGAGGAAAGAAGCGGCAAAAAGGCGAACAGGGCGACGAAAACACTGACGCGGGAAAAAATGGAAATCATTCCATATGAAGCCATCTCAAAAATACTGACCGAGAGATTTCGAGAGGATTTTCGGTCGGATTCGTCGGCGGCGCGACGAGGAATATCGGGAATCTTTCGAGAAGCGCCCGGCGGCGAAGACGGCCGGAAAGCATCCGAAAGCCGACCGAACGTATTGTTGAGATGGCTTCATATTATTCGGACGGGGGATCGGGATAGGTTCGCGCCATGGCGGCGTAATGAACCGCGGAGGCTTGAATGGAAAGAATCTCCGCTTCCGTCAGTTCTCTTTTCACGCGCGCCGGAGAGCCGACGATCAGCACGTTCGGAGGGAAGTCGGCTCGTTCCAGAACCAGGGAGCCCGCCCCGACGATGGTATTCTTCCGAATGGTCGCACCGTCCAGAATCACCGCGCCCATGCCGATCAGGACGTTGTTTTCGATGGTCGAGCCGTGAATGATGGCCCGGTGCCCCACCGTGACCTCATCTCCGATATCCGTTGCGTATTTCCGATAGGTGCAGTGCACCATGCAGAGATCCTGAATGTTGGTGCGTTTACCGATGCGGATGGAATTCACGTCTCCACGGATGACGCTGTTGAACCAGACGGAGGAATCCTCCCCGATTTCCGTGTTTCCGATCACCACGGCCCCGTGCATGATCCGGGCGCTTTCCGCCAGTTTCGGTGTGAAATCTTCGTGTCGGAGAATCATGACCGGGCTCCCATTCGTTTTTCGACTTCCGCCAGCCAGTCGGCGTTCACGTTTTCCAGCGAAGGAATGATCTCGTGGGCTTCACCGAGAGATTGCTTGAAATCATTGGCGAATTCAACCGCGACACAATACATGCCCGCGCTTGTCGCCGAGCGGATTCCCATGACGGAATCCTCGAACACCAGACAGGCGGAGGGGGACGCGTCCAATCGCCTTGCCGCTTCCAGGTAAGGATCCGGCGAGGGCTTGCCCGGATCGACATCCTCGTTCGCGATGAAAAACCGAATCCGACTAAGCAGGTCCAGTTGTCGAAGCGTATCCTCCACTTCGTCGGCATAGGAACCGGACACGACCGCCACCGGCCAGCGCTCGGCGCAAAGCGATACGGCCTCCCGCGCACCGGGCAGGATATGTGGATCCTTGGCCATCAATTTCCACTTTTCACCCAGAATCCGGCGTTTCAGCGTATCCGGGTCCACGGGAAGAAAATACTTTGTCACCGTTTCCTCGAAGATCGTTTTCCAGGGCAAACCGATGACGTTTTGCTCATCGGCGTCTTCGTAGGTCTTCCCGAAACTCTCGACCACGATCCGCACGGCCTTGGCGGCCGCCCACTCGGTATTGACAAGTGTATTGTCCATGTCGAAAAATACGGCTTCAATCATCGGGATTCCCCTTCCGATCCGAACTTGGAAATTTATTATACCCCGCCCTCTTCCGGCGTCAAACGTCAAGCGAAGAAATTCGAAAAGACTTGATCCCTGAAATTCCGGAAACTATACTGGTTTCTCGTTTTTTTGATAAAGGAAAAAAACATGTCCGCTCCCGTCATTCGCGTCGATAAAATCGGTAAAATCGCCCACGTCGTTCTCTGCAATCCGGAGAAACGCAACTCCATGGGCGTTCGCTTTCAGCAGGATCTGCGCGACGCCATGAAAATCGTTGACGAGGACAATGAAATCCGCGCGGCCGTGATGCGGGCGGAAGGGAAATCCTTTTGCGCGGGGCTGGATCTCATGGCCATCGCCATGGTGGATCCCTCCTTGAACGCGATTCCCTCTCCGGCGGGAAACAAGCCGAAAATCCATCGGATAATCAGGGATTTTCAGGAATCCATCACGACGGTCGAAACCTGCCGGAAGCCGGTCATCGCCGCCATTCACGGCCATTGTATCGGGGGCGGTCTGGATCTCGTGGCGGCCTGCGATATCCGCTTGGCGGCCTCGGATGTCGTCTTTTCACTTCGCGAAGCTCGGGTGGCGATCATGGCGGATCTGGGCAGTCTTCAACGCCTGCCGTACATCATCGGAGAGGGCCACACGCGGCAACTGGCCTATACGGCGGAGGATTTCGGTCTGGAGCGGGCGGAGCGGATCGGGCTGGTCAACGACGGATTCGATAGCCATGAAGCTTTGTGGGCCGCCGCCGACGAAATGGCGGAGCGGATCGCGCTCAATGCTCCATTGGCGGTGCAGACCGGCAAGGACGTTCTGAATTGGGGGCGGGGTCGTAGCCTTTCGGCTTCCCTCGATTATGTCGCCGCTCGAAACGCCTCGATTTTCCCCTCCGAGGATCTGATGGAGGCGATTCAATCCTTCATGCAGAAAAAGGAACCGGATTTCAAAGGGAACTGACAAATTATCTCACAAAAAAAGGTTGCATTTTCATATCGAAATATATGAAAATCACCTGTCGAATCTACCCTGTTGCAACACATGAACGAAATGGTGAAAGACGCAATGGATAAACGACGTCATGATAGAATCTCCGCTCCCGTGCGCGTGATCGCCAAAGGTCAGGAGCTGGAGGCTGAGGTTTGGTTCGATATCGATGATATATCGCCGGGGGGCTTCTACCTGGTGAGCGACTTCCTTTTCGAGAAAGGCACGGAATTCTCCATGGTGTTCAGCCTTCCCGGAAGCGAGGAAGAACTTACCGTGAAGGGGAAAGTCGCGTGGGTGAACATGACGAACGACAACGCGAACGGAAAACCGGCGGGAATGGGCATCGCTTTCGACTCCCTTGACCGTGACGAACAAGAGATTTTAAATCGTTTTTTCTCCGAAAACCGATAAAGGGAAACCCATGGCGGACAATATCGACGATATCTCGATCCACTATGAAGAAGAAGGTCAGGTTCTGAAAAAGCAGCTTGATAAGGTTGTTCTCACAAGGGGAAGTTGGACGACCATCGTTTTCAAGTATGCGGATCTGGATCGGAAAACCGGAGAGTTCGCCTCTCCGAAGGCCTCCATCCAGCGCTATCGCAAGCAGAACGGCGTCTACATTCAAAAAAGCAAGTTCAACATTTCCGGGGGAAAACAGGCTCGGCAGCTTTCCGAGATTCTGACGACATGGTTTCCTCCCGAAGAAGAACAATAACGCCCTTCTCCCGACAAACTTTTCCGAATTCTTCTTATCTCCCGGCGATTACTCGATGCGCCGAAGTTCGCGTTTCGCTTCGGCGTGATGGGGGTTGAGTTCCAGGGTCATCCGCAGGTGATGCAGTCCCTCCCGAACCTCATTGGCCTGAATGTGCGTCATCCCTTTATAGAAATGAGCCATGTCCGATCCGGGGTCCAGCTTGATGGCGTGGCCCAGGTATTTCAACGCCTCCTGTTGATTCTTCGGGCTTTTCCTGTCCAGCAGGAAGATCGCCCAACCAAGCAGGGCCAGCACGAAGGGATCCTGTTTGAAGATGGCCAGGGATCTTCTGGCCGCTGCAATCACTGCCTTATAGTCTCCCTTGGCATACATGATTTTGGCTTTTTCGGTTTCCGCGGCGGCCCGGTTTTTCTGTTCGGCTTTCTTCATATCCCCTTTGAGAATGGGATCGTCTTTGATCTTCAGGAAAGCCTCGCGTTGCTTGGGATCGGTCAGAACCTTATAGGCGTTTCCGATGGCTGAAAACAATTTCGCGCACTCCGCCGTTTTACTTTCCAGCGGCGTTCCGGCCAACCGATCGGGATGCCAGCGTCGCGCCAGTTGCGCATAGGCTTTCTTTGCATCCTCAGCCCGGGCTTCTTCTGAAATCCCCAGGATATTCAGGGGATTGTTTGTCTCTATGACCCGAAGGAACCCTTCCATTTCCTGAATTCTTTTCTGCCATTCCGGAGTTATCGTACCGGACTTTTTCGTTTGCTGCTGGGAGGACGAAGCCTTTCGGACGGGCGGTTCCGCAACGGCTTTGGGGGCATTCTCTTTTCTTGGAAGAGGTTTGTTCGGCGTGGGAATTTCTTTCCTGCCTTTCGTCTTTTCGTCGCCGGAAGAGGAACGAATTCTTGAGGCGGTTTGAGACGCCTTTTCGGAAACCGGTTTCCCGGCCTCCGGCATGGGCTCCTTCGGGCCGGTTTCACCCATTTTCTTCGGCCGCGGCCGTCTCTCCAGCGCCTGAACCATCAGAAGCACTTCCACCAATGCATGGCATTTTCGTGGTGCGATTCCCATGACCGCGCCGAAATCGCTTAATGTTCGCGGCGTCGTCCACTGGGAAAGAGCCACATTCAACGTCTCCGGCAGTTCCATGGCCGGCAGCATGTACTTCAGGTTCGAGGAAGGAAGCAGAATTTCATCGGAAAGCGATTCCTTCAGCAGATCGATCTGGCGAGGCGTGCTGTAATATTCGAAAGCGTAAAGAAGCGCGGAGAACGGACTGACCGGAACCTGAAAGAACTCCTCGCTCGGACTTTCATCGGTCGCGAAGCGTCCCCTTTCCATGCCATGGCAGAATCCCGCGACATCCTGCATGATGGCTGTCTTCCGGATTTCCGTAAGCTGCGCTGCCGATATCAGACCGCGATCCATCAAAAACAGTCCCGAGTCCTTGGGATCGTTTTGCGCGGTGGCGAGAGCGAGTTCCACGCTGGGGCGATCGGTGAATTTCAGATCCACCGCGATGGACCAGTATTCCTTTCGGGTCGATTTTGAATGAGTGCTGCATATCATGCCTTTTCTTATCCATAAAAGGCCGTCGCTTACGTACAGGCATCCCGTAGCCTGCTGCAAATACAGTTCGTATATCTGCTTTGGAATGGGATATTTGGAAAGAGGTTTGTCCACAACCGTTTCCCTGACTCCAGATAAATGACTCCTCATCCATCATCATTTCGCACAAAACGGTAACAATTTATTAGTCTCTCAGTATATGAATCAGAGCCTAAGAAGTCAATATCATTCCGGTTTGCAGCGTTTTTTTATTCCTTTCCATGCACCGTGAATGAGCGAATCCGAAGCCGATCTCGCCCAATGAGAGAGCGGCCTTCGGAAGAGGAGAAAAAGCTGATACTTAATTCGCAACACATCGGTTTCATTCATCGTTCCGCTCTTCCCTGGACGAGCGTCTCTCCGACTAAATTCCTCGACAATCCGATCTGGCGAGATTTTCCGTTTCGTGATATGTTCGCCTTCCATCGACAAGAAAATGTTATCGATAAACATCAAGGAAAAGCAATTCGGGACAACTCAGCATGAATTCCAATGATACACCGCCGTTGAATCTCCTGTTCGTGACGAACGCCTATCCGGACGGGCCGAAATCGAACCGAGGGTGGTTCATCCGCGAACTGGCCCAAAAGCTCGGCTGCGCCGGGCATCGGGTGGACATTCTGACGGAGAAAGTTTTTTCCCGGTCCACGGATTCGGAGGAAGAACCGTTCGGGCGGGTTCTTCGAGTCGCGAACCCCTTTTCCCGGGAAAGGCTGCTCGCGGATGTTCGGGGATTTCCGCTCAAGCGACTTTTCCATCTGATCGCTCGCGAAACGAAGGAAGGGTTCCGACTTTGTCGTTCGGAAAAGGTGGACCTGATCCATGCCCACTGGGCCGCGCCTTCGGGTTTGTCGGCGGCTCTCATCTCTTTTCTGGCTGCCCGCCCCTTCGTTCTTTCCATTCACGGTACGGATGTCACCCGCTTCGCCGGGCATCCTATCGCGTGGCCGGTGATTCGACAGGTTGTCCGGAGAGCCCACCGGGTGGTCTGCAACAGTTCCTTCACGGCCGGGTACATTCGGGATCTCGGGGTGCCGGATTCCCGGATCGACGTCCTTCCCTGTATCGGAGTGGATACGGATCGTTTTCATCCGGCCGACAATCTTCATATGGAAGGAGCGGTTCTGTTCGTCGGCAATCTCACCCTTCAGAAACGGCCGGACGTGCTTCTGGAGGCTTTTACAAGGGTAAGTAAGGCTTTTCCCGGAAAACGGCTTCTGTTTGTCGGAGATGGTCCGCAAAGGAAGAAATTGGAAGAACGAGCCGGCCATCTCGGAATCGAGAACCGCGTGTCTTTTTTGGGCGCCGTTCCGAATGCCGAACTTCCCCGGATTTACCGAAAAGCCCATGTCCTGGTGTTGCCGTCTGAGAAAGAGGGACTGGGCCAGGTGGTCATGGAGGCCATGGCCTGCGGTCTTCCCGTACTGGCGTCCCGGGACGGCGGCATTCCGGATCTGGTGAAAAACGGCGAGACCGGTTTCTTGTTCAATCCCGGCGATATCGGTGCGTTAGCCGGGTATCTCAAGAATTTGCTTAAAGATCCCGAAAAGGCGATTCGATTCGGCATTCGAGCCCGAAGAACGGCCGTTAGTGAATTTCACGGCTCGAACGTAATCGAGCGTTACCAATCCGTTTATCGGGATGCATTGAAGGGCTAACCTGGATTCTTCATGAAGAATCTACTGCGACTTGAAAACGCTCGATCTTTCACACGTTTCACGATTTTCATCCTCGACAGACTACGAGTATGCCTGCGGGTGAAAATCGCTCCAACTTCATGAAAGTTCTTCGATTTTCGGCGTCTCGCAACAATCCTCATGAATCATCCAGGCTGGACGGATTTTATCGATTCGGCAATGGTCAGTCGGTTGATTTCATGGAAATCCAGAGTTCCACGCGGTTGTTTTTTTCTCTTCCGGTTTGCGACGTATTCGGAGAAACGGGAACGTCTCGACCGAAGCCGTGAGTCGTCAAACGAATCCCCCAGCTTTGAAGTTTTTTCGCAACGACTTCCGCCCGGTTGCGGGATAGAGCCAGGCATTGCTTCGGTTTGCAGGAATTGTCCGTAAAGCCGACCAGAATCACGCTTTTGTGCCGGTATTTCGGATCCACCAGAAAATCCACCACGCGGTTGATGTCTCGACGCGCCTTGTTGTCCAGTTCGGACGAACCGGCTTTGAAGCGAAAGTTGACGGACAATCGCTTCGCCTCTCGGATCAGGTCCATATATTCCTTGGGGGCGTTGTTCGGCAATGGTCGTTCCGCAAGGTGGGGATTCAGCGAAACGAACCCGGATTTATCGACGATATTCTGTCCCTCGGAGGACAAGGCATATTCGATGAACTGCGTGACCAGTGGATTGTGCGAGTTCTCCGGTGCATAGAGAAACAATCGGCGTGACAGGCAGTAATCTTCCGTCGAGACCGTGAAAACGGACGGATAGAAGGGGACGGATTTCTTGTCATATACCGCCAGGGCTTTGGTATTTCCAATAAAAGGAAGTCCGGCGAATCCGATTCCGAAAATATCCATGGAAACGGACTCCGACAATTTTCGGTTGCTTTGGAAGAACTTGGCCGTCCCGGTGATGTCCAGCTTGCCCATTACCCGCTTCTTGAATGTATCGTACGTGCCGGATTTCTCATCGCGGCGGTAGATATTGAACTTGCCGTACTTTCCTCCCACCTCGGACCAGTCCGCCGTTCTTGCGGAAAATATATCGGCAAGTTCGGAAAGGCTGAGCTTCGAGACTTCATTGGATTGATGCACGAGAATCGCCAGACCGTCCAGAGCCAGGACATGTTCGCTGGAATAGCTGCGAAAATCTCCCAGCCCGGCTTTCATCAGTTCATCCCGTTCCGGGGCGGTGATGGGCCTGGAAGCCATGCCGATATCGCAGGCATCGGTTTTCAAATCCTTGAATGCCGTGCCGGTTCCCTTGGACTGGATGTCGATGTGATAGAGATTGCCTTGAACGAGTCCCGCAACGATCTTTCCGGGCCCTTTCTCGTTTTTCAGGCGCTGGACGTTCGTCGCGCCGATCTTCCGCAAAAAGCCTTCCGCCAAGGCCGGAGCCAGTTCCGAGCCGATGGTGTTGGACCCATGCAGCCGCAGGACGCGTTGGGGAGGGCCGGAAAGTGCGGCGTCGGGCGTTTCGTTTTTCTTGGCCGAAGGTGTTTCGGGAGTTTTCGCGCGGGTGGATTCTTCCTGGGACAATACGCCCGAAAAATGGATGCCGAGCACGACGAATAGAACCACCGCCAGACCGACAAGAAGCCCGGTTCGATTCTTCTTCGGAATCTTCCACTCCGGCTCCTCTTCCTCCATCATTTTTGCGCGTTCCGGAGTCGATGAGACGCCATTTCCGCTTTCCCGAGCGTTCGAAGTGGGATTCGTCGCCTTGGGAAGCACTGTTTTTTCCGTGGAAGACTGGTTCTTTTCCGAAGACGGGAGATCGGCGGCCTCCCTGGAAGAAGCCGCAGGTTTCGGCTCCGGGGGAACTTCCGGAACGGCGGCTTCCGGACGGGAGGGCTTGTTTCGGGGAGCCGGCATCTCGTCCAGGGTGGACAAGGTGGGCACCGGCTGGGTTTCATCCTCTTCGAAAATCAACTCGGCGTCCAACTGGGGGGTCGAGGGCATGAGGATGGCGGATTCGGGCTCGACGGTGACCACCGTGTCTTCCTCGAAATCTCCGCCTCCCACCATGGCCAGGAGATCCTCGGAGAATTCCTCCACGTTTTGATAGCGATAATTGGGTTCCATCTCCATGGCTCGGGAGATGATGTCCGAAATTTCCAGGCTGACGGTCTCGTTCTGGGTGACCAGATTGAAATTCATTTCATCGCTGAGAATGCGAACCGAACTGTAGATCGGAACGTTTCCCGTTATCATGTGATAGAGCGTCGCGCCCACGGCGTAAATGTCCGTCCATCGGCCCGCGTTGCCGTTCATCGTGTACTGTTCGTAAGCCGAATAACCGTCGGACACGAATCGGGACGGGTCTTCGCTGTTGTGGCCCATGATGTGGCGGACGAAACCCATCCCGATGATCTTTACCTGCCCTCTCTTCGTGATGAGGATATTGCTGGGGCGGATATCCAGGTGAAGCATGCTCTCGGCGTGCAACACCTTCAGCCCGTCCAGGATTCTCAACGTGATTTGAACCGCCTCGGCCTGGGTCAGTCCGTCGCCGCGCTGATCGATGAAATCCGCCAGGCTGGGGCCTTCCAGGTACTCCATTACCATGTAATACGTGCCGTTGGCCGCAAAAGCATGCTCTACACGCACCACGTTCGGATGGCCGGAAAAACTTACAAGCATCTCCGCTTCTTTCGCGAAGCGCTTCAGACCGTAGGCGAACTGAGGTTTCGCCGCGACGGAAAGCGGAGAAATGCTGTACTCATCGCCGAGCCGGGTGGCCAGATCCCGGGGCATGAACTCCTTGATGGCCACTCGTTGTTTACTGGTGAGGTCGAGGCAGAGATAGGTGATTCCCAGAAATCCGTAACCGAGCACCCGGCCGACCAGAAAGCGCTGGTCCAGGACGGAACCGGGCGGAAGAAACATGGGATTGGTTTCCACCGCGATGCCGGGGGCGGAGGGGCCGCAGATGCCGCATCCCCCCGGACGACCGGTTTCCTGAAGGCAATGCAGGCAGTATTTCGGATTGCTTACAGCCATCGGCTCCGTTCTTGCTGTCTGATTGTTTCGTATTTCCCGGTATTTTTCCGGACCCGCTCGCGATACCTCCGCGCCTGCTTTGCCTCGTCCTCATTCAGTCAGGACAGCTTTTTCCGGACACGGTGTATAACGTTATCGGAACCCCGGAACAGAAATCATCACTCTACACATAGTAATTACAGGAGTTTGCGGGAAAAAGCAAATTTCTTCTGTTTGTTCGGACTTCGAAGGGCAAAGAAAACGTATATATCTTTCCCTTTGTCCGATTGGCCTGGCCTACGGCCCTGATCCGGAATGATTCTTGGGGAAAGAAGAAAAAGGATGGATTATTTTTCCTTCTTTTTTCTCGACTTTTCCGGTTTGGGCGGAAGATCGCCGGCTCTCAGAATCTGCGTATTGGTCGCATGGTCCGGGATTTTCACTCGGATCTTTCTGGAAAGAATGGTTCGATTCAGCCGATGCCGATTGCCTATTTTCGAACCGGGGAACACGATGGATTCCGAGATGCCCACCGATTTGCCGATCTGGCAGCCGTCTCCGATGATCGCATAGGGACCGATCTGGCTGCGGTCGCCCAGGCGTACGTTGTGGCCGACGATGAACGGTGGGTGGAATCTGATTTCCGCCCCCAGTTCCACGTTTTCGCCCAGGCAGGCCAACTCGGCCTTTTCCTTGTCCGGCTTCAGGGTGAAATGAGCCAACGGATCGTAATGCCGGAACTTGATCTTCCGTTCCAGATAAGCCATGTTCGTGGCGTAATAGGTTTCCGGCTTCCCCAGGTCCGCCCAGAACCCCTCCATGGGATATCCCAGAACGGTCTCCCGATTGGTAATCATTTTCGGGTAGGCGTATTCATTGATACAGGAATGAATATTGGGAGGAATGTATTCGAAAACTTTCGGAGTCAGAACGTGAACGCCGGTAAAAACGGCCGGAGTCCGCTTGCTTTCCCGGACATCCTCGATCCGCCCCGCGATGTTCCGGATGGCGAAGTTCTCGTCGATTTCCACGGCTCCGTAAACATTGGTGTTGGCTTCCTGGGTCAAGACCATGGTCGCTACCGCGTCCCGCCGCCGATGAAAGTGAATGGCGTCCTCCAGATCGCAATCGATCAGGATATCCGCATTCATCAGTACGAAGTATTCTTCGTCCCGGAAAAAGGATTCGACCTGCTTCAAGCCGCCCCCGGTGCCCCACAATTCCGTTTCGTGGCTGTAGGTGATTTTGACGCCCATGACGGAGCCGTCGCCCAGTTCCTGCTCGATGTTCTTGGGCAGATGGCAGAGGTTGATGACGATATCCTTGAATCCATAGTGACTGAGAAATTCGATATTGTAACGGATGATGGGCAGATTGGCCACCGGGAACAACGGTTTCGGAACCTGCTCCGTCAACGGCAGCAGGCGCGTACCCTTCCCGGCGGCGAGAATCATGGCTTTCATGGGAGCAGCCTTTCTTCGTATTTCCCAAGCCGTTCGGCCAGTTTCTCAACGCCTTCCAATCGGGAAAACGCCCAGCGTACATAGGCCAGGCTATCCGGGATGTAAGGCAGAAAAGACGGATTCTTCTTCACCCGGTCGATGAACACGAAACGTCCGGAATCCTTAAGTTTTCTTTGTATGGTCTGCAATAGGAAGGCGCGTTGGAAATAGTCGCGGTCCAGGCGATGTCCGGTGGATTCCTCCACGCGATCCAGATAATAGGACATCATCTCATCGACAAGTTCGTCGGATAGAACGACATAAGAATCCCGCAAAAGCGCTACGAGATCGTACGGCCAGGGCCCTAAAAGGGCGTCCTGGAAGTCGATCAGCACGATTTTACCGTTCTGCACCATGATGTTCCGGCTCTGATAATCCCGATGAACCAGAACTTTGGGCAACCTCAGCAACTCCCTCGTGATTCGATTGAAATTCTCTCGAATTACGCGCTGGTCCTCTTCATCGATCTTCTTGCCGAGATCGTGCTCGATGCCCCATTCCGTGTAGTGCTCGAACTCCCACATGAGCAGGTCGTAGTCGAATTCCCGGCCGAAAGCGATGCAATCCATCGCCGTCCGCCGCCCCCGCGTCTGCTGGAATTCCACCAGTGTATCCACCGCGTTCCGATACCAGGAGCGGCGGGCTTCGCGATCGGCCCCATCGACAAGGGAAAACATCTGCGTGTCTCCCAGATCCTCCAGAAAAAGCACGCCCTTGGGGACATCGGAAGCGTACAGATGGGGCACACGGATGCCGTTGGAGTCCAGGTAACCAAGAACGTCCGTGAAGGCGAATCGTTTCGGCTTTCTTGAGGAGTCGGACGCCTCCTCCGAATGATAGGCGTTTTCCGGGTTGAATTTCATCATGACCAGGCTCTTCAGCGATGAATCCGCCCCGAGTTTCACACGAAAATATTCGCGGTTGGAGGCGTCCCCAACCATTTTCTCCACCGTAAACGGTGGAAGATCTCCCTGCCTGACAATCTTCCGCAAGTAGGGAGAGATGAGATCGTTCATCGTCATGCATCCCTCCATGTTGTACGGCCTTCGAACCGTCTCGCCCTACCCTTTTCGGCCGGGTGACGGACTCGGCAGGCCGTTTCCTCGTCTTTGAAAACGCACATCCTGCGGAAAGGCCCCGCGCCCGGTTCCTTGGATGGGTTCGTTTCAGCTATTCGTTGGTCGTTCTACAGATACGAATCGCCAAGGCGGCGGGTTCGTTCTCTTCGATTATAGAGCAAGAGGGGCGCTTATGCAAATTCGGATTCTCGCGCCGCATCACGCTCTCGGCCCGGCCGCCCGGAAACGATTCTTTCTTCGAAATCGTTCCCGTTCCGCGGCCCGATAGGTAAAGAATGGCTACGCTTTCGTTTTCCTGCGAAACGCCAACAAGCCGAATCCGGCGATCATCAGGAAGACGAACAGGAATGTCGTCATGTGGCGATTTCCCGTGGTTTCGCAACTTACGTTGTCGTACCATTCGATTCCCATTCGGAATCCCCCGCATTCGTCGCTTCCCAGGGCATCGACCACGAAATAATAGGTGGTTCCCGAGGTTACGTTGAAATCCGTATAGCTTTCCCCGCTGGCGGCGTCGCAGGCGAAGGCGGAATTCGGGTTGCAGGCGTCCGTGAGGATGAAGATGTCCGGATCCAGTCCGCTGCCCGTGGCCTCAACGCCGGCGTAGAGGCGGTCGCTGGCGGTGGCCGTCCACTGGTAAACCATGTCGTAGCCCATCTGGCTGGGATAACTGCTGCACGAATATCCGTTCAGGTTGTTCGCGCCGCCGGTGCAGGTGTTTCCGGTGACCGGATTGTTCTGACCGAAAGTCATCGGCGGGATGTGCCGTTCGCAACCGTTTCCGTTGGGATTTCCCAGATCGTTGTTGCAATCCACATATTGATTTTCACAGGAGAATACGCATTCGGTGGTGCAGTTCACCCGATCGTGATTTCCCGTCAGGAACTGTTCGCAATAGTCCGGGCCGGGCTCACACTCGCCGTTCACACAGATTTCGATGCCGTTGCAGACGTTTCCGTCGTCGCAGTCATTGTCGTTGTAACATTCCGGCGGGTCCGTGCATCCGACCCCTACCTCGCAGACCAGATCCCCGGCGCAAAGATCGTCGTCGGGAATATACTGGCAGCCAACGCCATCTTGGCAGGAATCCGAGGTGCAATCGAAACCGTCGTTGCAGTCGATGGGTGTTCCCGCCTGGCATCCGTCCGTGGCATGGCAGACTTCCTCGCCGTTGCAGGGATTGCTGTCCGAACAGAAGCCGTTGTCGGGCAGATTCATACAGATGTCCAGGTCGTCGTTGCAGATGTCGTTGGTGCAGTCCACCGTGTCGGCGCAATCGATGGATGTACCTGGAATGCAGATCTGATCCACGCAGGTTTCCACACCGTTGCACCAGCGTCCGTCATCGCAATCCGGGTCCGTTTCGCATTGGGGACGCAGCTTGCAGCCGGTGGTCGGATCCGCGTTTTCCGACGTGGGATCGCACATTTCATCTTCCGCGCAGAGTGCGTGCGTGGTTTGATTGTCGCATCCGGCGGTGGGGTGGCAGATGTCCATCGTGCAGTGAATATCGTCGTTGCAGGCGGAATCCACGGGCATGTTGCGGCATCCCTGGCCGGAAAGGCAGGAATCCTCCGTGCAGTCCACCGAGTCATCGCAGGCCCCGGCTACCGTCGGGTGGGTGCAGCCTTCGCCGGAGACGCAGAGATCCTCATTGCAATCCGTGGAATCTTCGCATAGGGAGTGATCCGGCTGATAGACGCAGCCCTCTACCGGATCGCATCGATCCAGCGTGCAGTCCGTTTCATCGTCACAGACCGGAGCTTCGCCGGTCTGACAGCCCAGCGTTTCATCGCAGGTTTCCGTGCCGTCGCATTGGTTGCCGTTATCGCAGCGCGTGTGGTCCGCCACGTAGAAGCAGGTGTCGCTGTCCTCGTCGCAGCGATTCTCCGTACAGGCCACCTGGTCATCGCATGGAGGCACGCCCGGCGAGCACACCGATCCGAGGCCGCAGGTCTCCGTTCCATTGCAATAAAATCCATCGTCACAATCGGCGTTGCTCTGACAGGGCTGGGGGGCGTTGTCCTCATCGGTGGAATCATCGTCTCCGTCGATGGCGTCGTCGTCTCCATCGGTGGGGGAGTCATCGCCGTCCGTGGGGACTTCCGTATCGTCGTCTTCGTCGCCGCTTCCGGGGATCACGCATTTTCCGTTCTTACAGATCAATCCCGGGTCGCAGTCGAAGTTTTCGTAACATTCCGGAACGGCGCCGTCGCCGTCGGGAGGCACGTATCCGTCACCGTCCGTATTCGAATCCTCGGGGGCGCAGGTTCCGTTGTCACAGAACTGTCCGGTCGGACAGTCCGAGTCTCCGGTGCAGGAAATGGATTGCGCCGCGTCGTCTTCCGCGCAGGCCACCAGCAGCAACACCGCCAGAATTCCCCCAAATCCTTGAATCAAGCGTTTCATGACAATTCTCCAAATCTAATCCGGATCGTTCCGGATGGCTTCGGTCCCCAGGTTCAACCTATCTTGAATCCTATCCGAACACAAAGCGAATGGCAAGTGAAATCATAAGGTTGGAATATCCTCCAGTAAAAACCACCAAAGACGCGCATGTGAGACGCCAAACGCCATGCCCCGTTTTTTCTTCAGTTTGCCGGCAAACTTCGATGATTTCGGGGATCATCAACCGATTGACGGGGAAATTCGAAGCGATTTCCTTTCGCCCGTCAGGATTTCATGATACACAGTCAACACGCGATCCACCCGGAGGATGAACCATGACTCGACGTTTCCGATGGGGTATTCTTGGAACGGCTTCCATCTGCGAAACCATGATTCCCGCCATTTTGCAGAATTCCGCAAGCACCCTGGAGGCGATTGCCAGCCGAGACGCCGCAAAAGCCCGGGAATGGGCGAAGCGTTATGGAATTCCTCGCTTTTTCTCCAGCTACGACGCGCTTCTGGAATCGGGATGCGTGGACGGCGTTTATCTGCCGCTCCCCAATAGTCTGCACGCCCCCTGGACCGTTCGCGCTCTGGAGGCCGGATATCATGTTCTTTGCGAAAAACCTCTGACCCTGGACGGCGAGGAGGCGGAATATGTCGCCGAAGTGGCGGTGAAAACGAAAAAACTGGTGGTGGAAGCGTATATGTATCGGCACCATCCGGTTTATTCCCGGCTGGAAACCTGTATCGCCGACGGATTGATCGGCAAGCCCGTCACCTTGCACAGCCAGTTCACTTTCATGTTGGACGAGGACGATTCCATCGTGGATTCGGCGGGATTGGGAGGCGGAGCCCTGATGGATGTGGGCGGTTATTGCGTTCATTTCTCGCGCATGATCGCCGGATGCGAGCCCGTAGCGGTTTCGGCCTTCGCCCGTTTCGACACGGTGGATCGAACCCTGACGGGAACAATGCAATTTCCAACGGGAGTGCTGGCGACCTTCCAGACGGGAATCGAAAGCGCGGAACACCACCGGGCGGAAATCCATGGCGAAACCGGCATTCTGGTTCTGGAGAACCCCTGGCATCCCGGAGAAACGGAAGCACGCATTGTGCTCAAACGCCATGAAGAAGCGGATCGGATCATTCCCGCGCTGGGAGGGAACGCCTACGGTTGGCAGGTATCGGATTTCGTCGCCGCTTGCAGGGGCGAGAAACCCGCCCGCTGGTCTATTTCCGACGCCGTGGGCAACATGAACGCGCTGGACGCGCTCCGAACTTCCGCCAAAACGGGCCGGGTGGTGCATCTATAATCAGATTCCGACTACATCTTCGCCGGTCCTCTGTCGGACGAAACGCCTATTCGGAAAACTCCAACATACGTCGAATTCTCAGCGTTCGTAGTCCGCCGCCGTGATCTCGTTCAGGTACGGAAGAATCAGGCGATCCACCACCTCACGATGGTCGGGATGGATTCGGTAGCGTTCCAGGGCGTCCATATCCTCGAAATCGGACACCAGGCAGACCTGGGCGCTGTTCTGGCCGTGAGCGATGTCCACGCCCACTTCGTAGCTCTTGATCTCCGGAACCTTGGGCGGAAGCGCCTTTAAACCGGCCACCAGATCATCAATGGCCGTTTCCGGCGAGTCATCCCGAAACCGGATCAAAACAACGTGACGAATCATTTCCGTTCCCTTCCGTACGTGAATGTTGCGTGGTTGAAATGCGAATTCGATTCAAAATTCCTTCGGTTTCAGCGGAGAAGGCTTTCTCGGCCCCTTCCCGTCCGGCGATCCACAGGTCTCGCAGGGGGGCGTCCGCTTGTTTTCATCCAGAAAATAGTTCATATCGATGAATTCCTCCGCCGTGAGAATATAACAGGCGCGGGAGGGCGTTTTCGCGTTGTACAGCAGATTTCGCAGGCTGTGATTGTTGCCGAAGGTGCGCGCCAGCGCGGCCAGCACTTCCAGGTGACGATCTCGCTGGGTCTTCGGCGTGGCCAGCAGCACCATGCAGTGCACCGGCTGGCCGTCCGGCGTCTCCAGATTCAGTCCCTTGCGGCTGATGCCCATGGCGCCGTAGATCCGATCCCCCTTTTCCAGTAACCCATGAGGAATCGCCAGCCCGGAACCGATGCAGGTGGAGAACTCCCGTTCCCGGTTCAATACGGAATTCATCAAACGGTCCCGATCGATGTTCAGATTGTTGGAGTGAATGAGAAGATCCGTCAGTTGGGCGATGGCTTCCTCTTTCGTCTCTCCATTCAGGGCCGTGGTAATGTTTTCTTCGTGCAGGAAGTCGATCAGACGCGCGCGGTCCTGGCCGATTTCACCGGTGTTCTTCAAAGCGAACCGCGCGAGAATCGGTCCGATGATCTCGTTCAGCAGCACGGAGGTCAGGCCCACCGCCAATAAAAGGTCGCGAATCTCCCGGAAGGCCGGATCCTTCTGGACCAGCAGAATCAGACCCACGGCGATGCCCGCCTGGGGAACCAGCGCCAGACCCAGGTTCCGACTAAGACGCTTCGTTTCCCCCGCGATCTTCATGGCGATCCCGGCCGAGGCCACCTTTCCCGCCGTTCGGAGCCCTACCACCAGCAAGGCCAGCAATCCGCCCGTGAGGACATAGGCCAGATCCAGTTCCATTCCAGCCGCTGTGAAGAAGATGGCGAACAGGGCGTTTTCCAGGTTATCGAAGACGGTGTGCCCGATGTTTTCCTTGTCGGGCGCGAGGTTTGCAAGGGTCATTCCCAGAATCAGGGAGGAAAAAAGCGTAGAGATTCCGAAATGATGGGCGAGGCCGAGGGTCAGCAGAATGGCGATGATCGAGGCGCTGGCCAGTTTGTCCCGGCGCAGCACCTTGCGCGTGACCAGAACCAGCACGAGTCCGATTCCGCTTCCGATGAGAATGGACCCCAAAAGCTGCCCCAACGGCACCAGGATCATGTCCCGGGCGGTGTGGCTCAGTTCCGGATCCAGATACGCCCGTACGGAAACGTGGGCGATTTCGAAAAGAAAAATACAGGCGATATTGTTCAGCGCCACGGCGGCCATGAGCGTCTTCACCAGGATTCCCTTGGCGCGGGTCTCCCGTACGATGGCCAGGATGGTGGCGGGCGCGGTGGAAATGGCCATGACGCCAAGCAAAAGGGCCAGCGTCCAGGAAATTCCGGGAATCAGCATCAGGGTGGAAAAGACAAGAAGCGGCGTCAGAACGGACTCGAAGAGCAGCAAAAGTCCCAATCTTTTATAGGCGTTGCCCAGTTTGCGGAAGTTCAGGTGGCTGCCCACGGAAACGGCAATCAGACCGAGAGCGAACTGCGTGATGGGAAGGAGATCGTGAACCGCTCCCATGGGAAACAATCCCAATGCGGAGGGACCGATCAGAATTCCATAAAGAATCTGGCCGGTTACGGAAGGAAGATGCATGCGATTGGCGATGGCGCCGCAGATCACGCCGCCCGCGAGAACGATTGCAAGAATCAGCAGTGGGCTGGTGCTGTCGATCATGGCCCTCGCTTCATTTCATGGACCGGTTTCCTTTTTACAGAATAGCACGTTCCATGGAGTTTCCGGAAAAGAAAAACCCGGTCCTGCGCGGACCGGGTTTTCGCGGAGTCTTGCCTTGCGAATCCGTCAGGCCGTGCCGATTTCTCCATCCCAGACGCCTCCGTAATACTGCCCGCGAAAGCGGCTCGCCTGTTTTCGGCGATCCCGGAAACGAACGAGGGTGTTGAAAACCGCCGCACGAAAGACCGGATCCGGATCCTCGGAAAGCCGGGTCCGCAGAGAGGCCAGAAGCGCTCCGTCGTATTCCGGGTCCAGTCTGAACGCTTCCGTATCGTTTCCGAACACCAGTTTCAGAAGATCCGAGCGCACCCGGCGCTCATCCGCTCCGGCCAAGCCGGTTCCCACCACCGCAACCAGGATTTCATCCCGCTCTTCGGCGGAAAGTTCGCCGACCTTGTCTTCCAGAAGCTTCGATATTTCGTTCTTTGTCAGATTCATGATGCCGTCCTTTCGATAACCGGGCGTCATATGCCCGAAGCCTTTCGCTGTTCCCCGCCGTCCCATAGGTAGGACAAGAACGGCGTTTCTTCTATTCCATGAGCCACGGTTCAGCGGAAGGACAGGAAGGAGCGGAGGATGGATTCGAGTGATTTTGGACCGGACGGATCCTTAAGAAATTACACGAGAAATTCAATATATTCGATTGTATTTACTTGAGTTTTACTGCATCAGAAAACACGAGAAGTTCAGGAAAGCAGCTTCACGGCTCCAGGCAGGACGTCGAATACGCAGGGGAGTTTTCCGGGCTGCTCGCCGTCCATGTCGATCAGCACGTCCTCTCCGTCCGCGCTTTCCGCCACGATGTGACTGCCGCGCAGGGTCAGCACTTTTGGATGATGGATATGAGCGCCCTTGTAGATGGCGCTGTTGTTGGCGATCATCTCGGAAAGCGACATGTCCCCCAGAACCGTGATGTCGAACAGGCCGTCGTCCACCTCGGCCTTGGGCGTCATTTTCATGCCCCCGCCGAAGAAACGGCCGTTGCCCACGGCCACCACGTTGATCTTCAGGATGTCGTCGAAACGATCGTCCACCTTCAGACGGACGCTCTGATTCTTGTAGCGAATCAAGGCGCGTAACGTTCCCATCAGAAAACTGGCCTTGCCGCCGAAAACCTTGGTGGTGTGGTTGACGTAGTGATCCACAAGACCCGACATTCCGAAACTGGTGATATTGATGAAGTGCGCCAGCGCGGAATGGCCGTCGTGGTCCCTGTACGTCATGCGACCGATGTCGATGGGGCGGGTTTTTCCGGCCGCCAACCGTTCCACAGCCGGTTCCAGGTCCGTGTTCCAGCCGAAGGTTTTTCTGAAATCCCCTCCGGTGCCCCGGCAGATGAATCCGAAGGCGCATTCCGGATTCAAAGGGTCTTCGCCGTCGAAAAATCCGTTGATGACCTCGTTGTTGGTGCCGTCGCCTCCCACGGCCACGATGGCGTCGTAGCCTTCCCGTATGGCCTTCCGGGTCATGTGCGTCGCTTCTCGGGGACGTTCCGTAAAGGCCCAATCGAATGTTCCCAGTTTTTCCTTCAATCGGCTTTCCATGGAAGGCCAGGCGGACCGGGTGGAGCCGTTGGCGGAGTTCGGGTTGACGATCATATGGATTTTGCGATCCGCGGACATGGTGTTCGCCTACCTTTCACCCGAAAGGCATTTATCGATCTGTTGCGTCAATGTTCGGATTTCCGGATCGTTCGTTTCGCGAACGGCGTGCAGCGACGCCGCCGAGACGGGAGAGGCCGTTACGATCACCTGGGCCCAGACTTCCCTGGCCTGGCGCAGGACTTCCCGGGAAATGTCGGCCGAAAACTCTGGAAACATGTGGTGATAGACGCCCGTGCAACCGCAGGCATAGGCGCCGTCACGGTTCCAGATCAATTCGGCGGGCTCGCTTTCGTAAAGGCGCTTCATGATGTCCCGGGGAAGAATTCGAAGCCCCAAATATCTGGAAAGATAAGTGGAATCGAAAAAGACGGCCCGTTTCTCCAGTTCCCGCTCGAAGACGGCGTTCTTCAAGTAAGGCTCCAGAAATTCCGCCAGAAGCCGTACTTTGTCGCTGAAATCGAAACCCTGTTCCAGATACAGCGCCTTGAGGGTGTAGGCCGTCTGCGGACAGGTGGTGACGATGACCTTGTAGCGGCTCAATCGCCGGGCCAGATTGCGGGCCAGATTCTTGAACTCGGAAAAAAATCCGGCGCGATAGAGCGACAACCCGGCATCCGCGCCGCCGTCCTCGAAACAGGCCACGTAATCGATACCCAGTTTTTTAAAGATGGAAAATGTCCGACGGATATCCTCCGGCCATTTCACTACGGTATCGCTTCCGGGGAAAAAGACGACGTGGGCGTTTTCCTCGAACCACTCCGGCTCCACCAGCTCCCGAAGGGCCGCCTCGAGTCCGGGGCCGTGCGCGTTTCCATGCAAAACGTGGTTTTCCCGCAGACGGTCCAGTTCGGGACGGATGCGGCCCCGTTCGACCAGCCAGGCGCGCCCCTGGTTCAGAATTTCCCCCACTTCGATCTCGTGCTTGCAGTACGTCGTGCAGAGGCGGCAGGACAGGCAGTGGTACAGCGGCTCGGCGGTTTCCTCGTTCAAGGGCAAGTGACCTTTCCGCAAAAGATCGAGCAGCGTCATCTTGGCCCAGGGCGTCACCGCCTCTGATTTTTCGGCATTGGACACCGGACAGGCGAACGTGCAAAGCTTCGGGCAGCTCGTGCAGAAATCCAGTTCCTTCGCGTATCCATCCAGACGGTTCGTCATGGTGTCAGAAATGCCTCCGTCTCCGGATCGGTCAGCAGTCGCTCCCGATCGATGCTCAGTTTACCCCGCAAGGGACTGATTTCCAGAAAAACCGCCTCCTTCGCCTCCATGATTCCCAGCAGGTCGTTCAGTTCGGTGCTGACGATCCGCCCGTCCCGCTCGCCGGCGTGCGACAGAAGCCGCATGGAAATCAACCCGCCTTCATGCCACAGCCCCGTCAGGGAAAGCTGAACGGGATAGATACCCTGGGCCCGGCGCTGGAAATCCTCCATCAGAGGCGGAATCCGAGACCATCGAAAGGCCGAATGAACCCGGACTTCGGGATGTTGTTCTTTTCGAATGGGTCCGAAAAGAGGCGGAGGCGTCGCTTCGTTCATGAAAGCCCCGGCATCCGAGGCGATTTCCAACGCCTGTCCCCTGATGGCCTGAAATCGTGTCGTCAGGCGTTCCATCCGGAAAGCCACGTCGGCCCGATCGCCTTCGTATCCGAAAAGAACCAGCGACCGCCGGCCTTCTCCCCCGGCCATGTGGCGAATCGAATCCGGGTCGTAGGTCCGGATCAGGTCGGGCCGATTGCCGTCCTGAACCTCTTCGCGCAGAACGCCGAAGGCTTCCTCGGCGGAATCGGCCAGAAAGGCCGAACGTTGCGCCGCTTGCGGAAGCGGGCGCACGCGAAGCACCGACGAGAGCGGCTTCACGTTCTCCCGTCTTTGTCCGATCAGCCAATACCGAAGGTTGGGTCCGGCGGCGGAACGAGGGGAAAGAAAGGTTTCGGCCTGTCGTCCGTCCGACAAACGGACGGAAAGAGCGGCGACGAGATCATGGATATCGCCGTATTTGAGGTACGGCTCCAGAATGAATTCGCCATTCAGGTAGCTTTCCAGAGGCGTTTCATCCCCCACGGTCCACAGTCCGGCGGTAAAGCCTTCCTCGTTCAGCGCACGCTCGATCCAATCGGGCGTCCGATCGGCGGAAACCGTCGCCAGGCCGGAATACCCGTCGATTTTCAGCGAATAGGACTCGTTCATTATTTCAGTCCCAACTTGCCGGGATTCATCCGGTTTTTCGGATCGATCCGCAGCTTGATATCCTGGAACACAGGCCAGAGATCCCCGAATTCCACGGGAAGCATGGCTCCCTTGGAAAGCCCGACACCGTGATGATGGGTGATGGTTCCGCCATGATCGTGGACGGCTTTCAGAGCCTCTTGCCAGACGCGGCCGTAAGTATCCTCCATCTCTTCGTCGGAGTCGGAGGAAGAGGCGAACGAAAAATAAATGCAGCAGCCGTCCCGGTAGGCGTGGGAGAAATGAGCCATGATGAAAGCATGGGGAGCCACCGCTTTTTTTACGCCGTAATACAGCGATTCCATATCTCTCCAGGTGGTGGCCACTTCCATGGTGTCCACCCAACCGCCGGAGTTGAAGATCTTGGATTGCTTGTAGCTGACGCTGTAACGATGCTCCAGCCAGTACCGGGCGGGGCCTTCTCCGGAGTCTCGCCCGTCCACTCGTTCACAGATGGCGCGAACCCGTCCCATGTCATGCAGGGCCAGATCCTTCCGCCCTTCCGTAAGCACCACCAGGAGGCATTTCCCCGGAAGCTTGTCGGACAATCGATTGATGACGGACGGGCGTTTCAGGATGTGGGCCAAGGACTTGCTCTTCAGACTCTCGAAGGTTTCCTTGACCTGCTTTTGCAGGAAAGTGGGCTCCTCGATGTCGTCCCGACTTTCTTCTTCGGTCATGCCTCCGTGCGTGCTTGCGATAATGGTGTCCAATTCGTCATACAACCGCAGTACGGACGGCCTCACGCCCGCCTGCATGACCCGCCGCATGGCGTCCAGCCCCTGGCGCAGCCCGTTGAAATGGTAGGACTGGAAACAACGGTGTTCCGGTTTGCGGTGAAGCTTCATCCAACCGGCGGTGATGACGGCGAGCGTCCCTTCGGAGCCGAGAATGATCTGATTCCAGTCCAGACGACCGCCGCCCTTGGACATGGGTCGGGTCCGGTGGATCACGCCGTCCGGAGTGACGAATTCCAGCCCCACCACCATATCCTCGATCTTGCCGTAACGGCTGGACATCTGTCCGGCGGAGCGCGCCGCCAGGTATCCGCCCAGGGTGGAACAGTAGATGGAGGATGGGAAATGCCCCATGGTGAACCCCATGGGATTCAGGCGGCGTTCCAGGGTTTCCCCGTAAATCCCGGCTTCGATCTCGGCCACCATGGATTCGCTGTCCAGGTTGCGGATGCGGTCCATGCGCTTGAGGCTGAGAATCAGCCCGCCTCGGATGGGCAAGGCTCCCGCGCATACGCCGGAACCGGCTCCGTACGGAATCACGGAACAGTCAGCGGCGACGGCCCAGCGCAGAACTTCGGCCGCTTCCTCCGTACTGCCGGGGCTGACGATCACGTCCGGAACGTGCGGAAAGAAACCACGCCGGGTCCACATGACGGACCGAGGCCACATATCGCGGGAATGCACCACGCGATCCGGAAGGCTTACGGAAACATGGGCCTTGCCTACGATTCCCCCAAGCTCTTCAACGGCTTTTAAATCAAGCGTACTGGATGCTAATCTCAACCGCCCCTCCCAAGGACCGGGTGAAGCCGGCTATTTCATCAATTTGTCGGCGGCCTCGCGGATGCCGTGAACCAGGTCGTCCTTGCAACCCACGGTGTGAACCACGCGGCGTTTCGCCTGCTGGCCGGAAGTGGACATCAGGGTAAGATTGATGACGTATTCCTCCCCTACCTTGCCCACGGAACCGGAAACCACCCACGGCGTTTCCAGAAGATTTCCCATGTTTTCCGTGCAACTGTCATCCTCGCAGGCGCCCATCAGGGCGGAAACCTGGGAGTTCTGAAGCATGGCGACGATATCCGCCGGGCAGAGAGCGTCGAATTTCTGATGATAGCCGATCTGGGTGCAAAGGATTTCGCTCAACGTTTCGACGGCCTCCGTTTCCACCCCTTTTCCCTGCAAGGTTTTCACGGCCAGCCGTTCCAGGTTTTTGGTCTGACCGGCGGCGACGGCCGCGTTGGAGGGCTGGCCGATCACGTCGCCTTTGGTTTGAACCCCTTTGCAGCCGGAAAACATGCCAAACGCCAGCAAGATCATCATCGCGGAAATAACTCGCTTCATATCTCGATTCCTCCCGCGGCCCCAAATGCCGCAAAATGGTGTGAAAACCGCCCTTTATCTTTCAGTCAGGATGACTGAATCCCCTTTTTTCAAAGGTTTGCTCGCTTTCAATCGCGTTCGTTTACCGATAATTGCGAGAATCGAGCATTTGCCCTCCATTCCCTTTGTAGTTTTGAACCGGCAAAGCATGGATTTATTCACACCTTTTTTCGATCCGATGGGTATCCAGGCGATTTTTTTCTTTGTTTTCGAGATTTTAGCCGTAATGGACGTTTTCTTCGGAGGCGCCACGATCGGAGGAGCCTCGACTTCCTTCGGAGTTTTATCGCCGCAGGGATTCGGCTCCAGTTTCAGGGCCTCGCGAATGCCGTTTTCCATCCGGCAGAGCGATTGTTCGTCCGCGCCGGAAAAAACCTGAACCACGCTTCCCTCGGGATCGATGAGAAAGGAAGCCGGAAGATTGGCCTCTCCTTCAAAATATCGCTTGGAAACAAGGTTGAAACGATCGGAAAGCACGGGGAACTTCGGACGTTTGGCGGTAAAGACGGCTTTGGCTTTCTCGATGCCCTTCGTTTCCTTGTCGATATTGACCAGAACGATGGAAAGTCCCTTCCGCCCGTATTTTTCGTCCCATGCGATCAGCGCATCGGTTTCCTTCCGGCAAGGCTGACACCAGGACGCGTTGAAGCTTAAAAGCAGAAACGGCTTTGAGTTTCCGTCCCGTTTTTCAAGAATATCCTGGGTGAAAACATATTTTTCCTTGCCGTCCGTCGAAAACAGACGCTTCAGGCCGAAAGCCTCGTAGGAGTCTTTCACCCGGACTTTGGGCGCCGCGACGGCCTGGCTCGAGAACGCGCCGAACGCCAGCAAAATCAGGATCCAGACGATTCGCAACCGGACTGCGTGCATTCCGTATTCCATCTCCCGCTATTGATATTCGCTTAAAGTCCTTGAAATCGTGGTTATTCTAGCGTTTTCACGGCCAGTTCGTCAAGCGCTATTTCCTGCTGCGTTTTCGCTTTCATATCCCGCACTTGAACGATTCCCCGTTCCAGTTCGGCATCTCCCAGAATCAGGGCGTAACGGGCGTTTTGCCGTTCGGCCCGGGCGAACAGGTGCTTCAGCCGCCGATCGGTGAAGTCCACTTCTCCCCGCAAACCCTCCCGTCGCAGGCGCTGAGCCAGCACGACGGCTCTTTCTTTGGCATTCCGGCCCATGGCGACGAAATAAAAATCCAGCCCGTTCTCTTCACCCACCTGATTTTCCAGGAGAATCGCGATGCGCTCCACTCCAAGGGCGAAACCCACCGCCGGAGTGGACGGCCCTCCCATGGTTTTCACCAGACTGTCGTAACGCCCGCCTCCGCCCACCGCGTCCTGGGCTCCCAACTCGGCGGACTTGAACTCGAAGGCGGTGCGATTGTAGTAATCCAGACCGCGAACGATGCGTTTGTCGATCTCATAGGGAATCTCCAGGGCTTCCAGCAGGCGGCAAACCGTTTCGAAATGCGTCCGGCTCTGCGATCCCAGGTGGTCGAGCATCAGGGGGGCGTCTTTGGAGATCTGCTTGCATTCCGGCACCTTGCAATCCAGAACACGCATGGGGTTCGTGGAAAGTCGCCGGCGGCAGTCGTCGCACAGGGCGTCCCTGGATCCTTCCAGATAGGCCACCAGCCCTTCCCGGTACGTGCGCCGTTCCTCCATATCTCCCAGGGAGTTGAGCTTCAATTCCACGCCGTCAAGTCCCAACCGCTCGAAAAACAGCCGCCCCATGGCGATGAGTTCCGCGTCCTGCTCCGCGCCCTCGATGCCGAAGACCTCCGCGCCGAGCTGATGGAATTGGCGGTTGCGTCCTTTCTGGGGGCGTTCGTAGCGGTACATGGGACCGGAGTAGATCCATTTCGCCACCGGATCGGCGGCGTAGATCTTGTTTTCCACGTAGGCGCGCACCATGGAGGCGGTTCCCTCCGGACGCAGGGAGAGACTGCGGTCCCGCCGGTCCTTGAAGGTATACATTTCCTTTTCCACGATATCCGTGCTTTCGCCGATGGAACGGGAAAACAACTCGGTCCGCTCGATCAGCGGCGTGGCGGCCCGTTCGAATCCGAACTCCCGACTCACGTCCTCGAAGGTTCGCTCCATCCGCCGCCAGATCCGACTTTCCGGCGGGAGGATGTCGTACATTCCCTTGATGCGTTTGGTCATTCTCGCTCCCTCAATTCCTGTTTGGCCCGGCTCCAGATTTCTTCCGAAAGCCGGTCCATGTCCAATTCGCCGTTCAGGACGATCACGGAGGGATCGTCGGCGAAAATCCGCTCGTAGTTGGCCACGACTTTCCGCTGAAACTCCAGTTTTTCGTAGATTTCCTTCTCCGGTCTTCCCTCGATCCTCCGGAGCGCCGTTTCCGGATCCACCTTCAGATAAAAAACCAGGTCCGGCCGAAGGGCGCGATCGTTCACCGTTCGAATCCAGTCCAGATCTCCCCGAACGCCCTGATAGGCGATCGTGCTGTAGAAATAACGGTCGGAAACCACCGTAACGCCCTCGGCCAGGGCGGGCAGAACCGTCCGCTGAAGATGATCCAGGCGATCCGCCGAAAAAAGCAGCGTCATGGCGTCCAGGTTGCCGTTCTCGTCCCCTTCCGTGTGATTCGGCAACTCCACCTTGCTCCCCAGAATATCCCGAATCAGCGCGCCGATGGGACCGTCCGTGGGTTCCGCCGTGCATATCGCCCTTCGTCCGGACTCGATGAAGCGCCGCACGATCTGCCGCGCCTGGGTGGTCGTTCCCGCTCCGTCGATCCCTTCGATCACCAGGAAACGGGGGGTGTTGTCTGTTTGCATTTCTCCTGTCCTCGTTTTCGCGCAGAAAATCCGCCGGGCATGGTAGCCCCGGCGCATCGGCTTGTCAACTTCACGACGAATTTCCCGGCCGCCTCCAGGAACGCTTTCTCAACATCCGGCCCAGGTTGCGGTACAGCCAGTCTTCCGCTTCCTCGAGCCGCGGAAATTCCTGCATTTTTTCCTTGAATGCCTTTCCGTGGGAGATGCGTCGCCCTCGGACCATCCGGGGCGGCACCGCCGCATGCGCCATCTCGTGAAAAAGGATGGATTCCACCACGAAACGCGGTACCTCGGCCTGATCCAAAACGGGATGAAGCCGAATCCGACCATCCTCCACCGAATAGCTCCCCAGTCGAGGGATTTTCGGCATTTTCTTTTTGGGGCGGCTCCAGCCCAACTCGGCCCGGATCGCCCCCTGAAAATACATCCGATTCAGCGCGTCGAACATGGGGTTCAGGTCGTACACCCGCCCTTCGGCTTTCAGCGCCTCGCGCCTTCGGGGGCGCGCATGCCTTCGCGCGTCCTCGATCCGATCCCGGATGAAGGTGTTGACGCGTACGCTCCAGGTCGTTCGCCGCCCTTCCACCCGATCCGCGATATCCCGGACCAGTTTATCCGGAGCCTGACGAAACATGGCATGCAATCGTAACTCCGGAGAACGGCGATCCGAACGGAAGGAAATCATGGTGGAACGGTTGTTTGTCCAGCGAATCCGCCAATCGCGCCGGGTGAAAGAGTGAAAACGCTTTTCGAAGTCCGAGGAATCGTTGCCGTCAACGCTATCGGAGACAGGCTCCGCCTGCGGCGATACGGGTTGCGGTTCGCTCTCGGAGCCGTTCTTTTTCTTGAAAAACGGGAAACTCAACTGCCCCTTTGCGGGCCTTCGAGAGGGCATCTCATTCGATCACGTGGCCGATGCGCGAAAGCTTCAGTCCCTGCCGCTCGGAAGAGGACCACCAGACGATCAACGCCCTCCCCTTTACGTTTTCCATGGGGACGAAGCCCCAGACCCGGCTGTCGGCGCTGTTGTCCCGGTTGTCACCCATGACGAAGAAATGTCCGGGTTCGACCTTGTATTCGGCGGGAGGCGGACGCCTGCGCTGTTCGTAGAGCACGTCGAACTCGGCCTCGCCGTGTTCGCAGCGATACTCCATGGCGGTGCGTTCCATGCCGGAGGTTTCGTCCGTGTATTGCGCCGGAACCCCCGCGCCGTGGACGATGGGCTTTCCGTTGACGTACACCTCGGTTCCGTCCACGCGCACCACGTCGCCGGGCACGCCGATCACGCGTTTGATGTAATCCTTGGAGGGATCGTTCGGATACACGAACACGATCACCTCGCCACGTTCCGGTTCGCCCCAGCTCGCGATATAGTTCCCCAAAAAGGGAACGCGGATTCCGTAAATGAATTTACTGACGAAGATATGATCGCCGACGTGCAGGGTGGGAATCATGGATCCGCTGGGGATTTTGAAGGCTTCGACCACGAACGTACGCAGAAACAGGGCGATCATGAGCGCGAAAAACAGCGACTCGGCCCAGTCGCGCAGGGCGCTCTTTCTGGCGAAGGCGAACTCGCCGTCCAGAAGGGCATCCAGTCCGTCGATGGCGCTGCGGGCCTTTTCCGCATCTTGCTTTTCCAGGGCCTGCTCGAAATGGCCGATTCCCTCCACCAGCGGTTGCAGTTGTTGACTGGGAAGGGAGTCCATGTACTTCCTCAGAATTCTCCGGGCTTCCTTCACGATGGGTACGGCGTTTCTTCGGATTCTTTTCAGTTCTTTGGACAAGTCGCTTCCTTTGGCTTGCAAATTCCGAGGCATCGATGTCGGACGCCTCATTATACGGACGCAGAGGTTGAAATCAAAGAAAATGGAGAACGATTGCACGATTGGCCGAAACGGAATAGCGGCGCTTCGGTTCGGAGCCATTCTCGATGTTACACCGCGTCTTCGGAGTTCCGGTTCGTCTGGTCGTCTCCGTTTCCGTTTTCCATTTCCTCGAAAAGCGTGATGATGTACCCGGTTTTCCCGTGGCGGATGAGGGTTCTTCCCAACTGAAGGCCGCTGGCGGGAGAGGATCCGATGGAGCCGCGGTAGAAATCCTCGATCGTCTGCTCCGGATCTTCCGCGGGAAGTTCCACATTTAAAATCCGCGAGACGTCGGCGACCTCCAAATCCCCACGCACACAGTAGATTCCCGGTTCCACGTTACGGATGGGATCTGCTTCCCGGTCGTGCTCGTCTGCGATCTCGCCCACGATTTCCTCCAGAATCGTCTCCATCGTCACGAAGCCGATCACCCGCTTGTCCGGATCCGTCACGGCGGCCATGTGAAAACGGGCGATCTGCATATCGCGCAGAAGGTCGTCTGCGTTCATGGTGGCGGGGCGTAGAGGAAGAATCCGGATCAGGTTCTGCCAGCGTTTCACGTTTTTGTGGATCATGAGATCCTTGATGTGAATGATGCCGCAAGGGTGCTGCGTCCCGGAAAGATAGACGGGATAGCGCGTGAACCGTGTCCTGCGGATCTCTTCCAGGATCCGTTCCAGGGACCAGTCGCGTTCCAGAAACGCGGCGTCCTCCAGGGGAATCATGATCTCCCGGATGGTTGTCTCGTCCAGGTCCAGAATTTCCTGAGCCATCACGGCCTCGCCCGGCTCCAGTTCTCCGGCGTGCTGGCTCTGATCCAGGGCGGTCTGAAGCTCGTCCTCCGAGTACACCGAGCGCCGGGGTTTGAGTTTTCGGGTGAGCGGATAGATCATGATGTCGGAGATGGTTTCCGTGATCCAGGCCAGAGGCCGGAGAAGGATCTTGGCGATGAAGACGGGATAGGCCACCAGTCGAACCATTTTCTCCGGCCAGAGCGCGGCGATGGTTTTGGGTGGAATTTCGCCGAACAGCAGCAAAAGCAGCGTGATGACCAGCGTCGCCTTCACGGGGCCCAAGAGCGTCGCCCCGATGGCGGCGGCGGCGACGTTCACCAGGTTGTTCCCCACGAGAATGGTTCCCAGAAGGCTTCCGGGCTTTTCCAGCAGTTTCAGCGCCAGGGCCGCCGTCTTGCTGCCTCTCTCGGCTTCCGCCTGCAAACGAACGCGGCGGGCGCCGATCAAAGCCGTTTCCGATCCGGAAAAGAAAGCGGAAAGAAATAGAAGAGCCAACAAGGCCAAGATACTTGGAATGTCGCCGTCGGACATCGGTCCTCCATCACCTCCTGTTCGGTAAATCAATCGACATCGTGGCCCAATGGGGGAATCGCCCCATGCGACATGCCCTTTTCCTTACTTTACGGCCAGACAGGAAATGCTGCTTCCCATTTTGCGGGCGCCGGGGATGCAGGAACAGATTCGGTCGTCCAGCCGGTTGAGTTTCCATACGAGAGAGAGATTCGAATTCAGGCCGAGTTTCATCAACGCCAGAAGCGGATAGCGCGTGATCGCTCCGTGATGAATCATCTCCGTTCGGGAAAACGTTTCACGAAACGCCTTCAACCGTTTCATGGTCAGCGGCTTGCAGTGTACGTCCTCCTCGCGCTTTCCGAAAATCGTCGTGCCGATCTTGTACAGCGGCGCGCGCCAGGGTTCCGAGGCGGCGAACTTGCCGTTGGGCTTCAAGGCGCGCTCGATACCTTCCACGGCCAGGTGAACCACCATGTGGTGGAAACATCCCTGGGTGTGAATCACGTCGAACGATTCGGGACGAAACGGCAGTTCTTCCGCCACGCCAAGCACGCAACGGAAACGATCTTCCACACCGAAACGGCGGGCCATGGCCAGGCCGCACAGCGCCTCTCCGAGAATCGGAGTCAGCAGCCAGGATTCCTCGGCCCCGGCCAGAAGCATCTTGATGGCGTTGACGCCCGTTCCACCGATCTGGAGCAGGGTTTTCCCTCTCACGGGAGCGATGTGGGAATAGATGTCCCACTGGGCGGCGCAGTCGTAGACGGAGTTCAGCCAGACCTCGGGCGGATTCGGGAAGGAATCCCGCTGTTCCGGCGTGGCTTCCATGATGGGTTTGAAGATCGCGCACAGCGCGGAATACGGAGAATGGCTTACAATCTCCTCGGCCTGGCGACTGGCGACGCCGTTGTAGAACGCCATTTCCTCGTAGGCTTCGCGATACTTCTGATCCTTTAAATCGATGTCGGAAACCGCGGATTCCGGAAGCAGCCGTTCCGGAGCCAGAAGAACGGGAAATCCATTCACGACGGGATAAATCGAGCGCCGGTCCGCCGTGGCGAGAACCTCCGTCACGTCCGCGAAGAGCGGATTTTGCGACCGCGAACTCAGGCTTTCGCCCATCTCCTTTTCAAGTTTTTCTTTCGAGGCCGGTTCCAGGGCTGCATGGGTTATCGGGCATTCGAGGCTCCCGTACCGCGCCGTCATATCGATTCGAATCATGATTACCTCCTGCTAATTTGTAAACTTTTCCATGATTCGTTGGCAAGAAAAAAAGGGCTCCCCTCATGGGGAGCCCTTTCCCTAGCATCAGGCTCGACGCGATTACTTCGCGGTGTCGCGCACGCAGTAGTTGTCGGTGTCGCAGATGAAGGCTTTGGTGCTGCTCTTCGTCGGATCGTCGCAGGCGCCCAGACCTTCGCAGTCGGCGTCTTCCGTGCAGGGCACTTCGCCGCAAGCGCCGTAACGCTCGGTGCAGAAACCGGAGGCGCAGTCTTCGTTGTAGGGATAGGTGGTGTCTTCGGTGCAGACCACTTCGCAGACGGCATCGGCGGTGTCGGGGTCCGAGCAGACTTCGATGTTGCCGCAGTCGGCGTCTTCGACGCAGGCGGGCTCGGTGCTGTCGCCGTCTTCGTCGCCGTCTTCGTCGCCGTCTTCGTCGCCGTCATTGTCGCCATCGCCTTCGATGGGCATACAGACGTTCTCGGCGTTGCAGGCCAGGCCGGCGTTGCAGGCGTTGCAGGGTTCGCCCTCGGCGGGCTCGCCACCGGCGCACTCGGAATTGGCGGTGTCACAGCAGGGACCGCCGTCGGTGCCGCAGGCATCTTCTTCATCGTCGCCGCAAGCGAAGACCATGAAGCTACACAGGGCCAGGATCAGCATGGCAAACAGGGCTTTCTTCATCGTTCCTTCTCCTTTCAAAATCCGTTTTGAATTTGGGTACGCATACCCGGTTACCGAATAAATCGTTCCTACCGATTCGTGTGTAACGCAAACCCCAAGTTCGGAAGGGATGAGGGTACTACTAAATATTCGTTTGTCAAGAAATGTTTTTCAAACCCAACGGCAAACCGACCCTCGTTTTCGCCTCGCCGCCCGGTGACGTTGTTTTCTATCAACTTGGGGTGGAATGATACCACCCCTCCATTCTCTGTGCAAGATATTTTTTGTCGAACGAACCGCACAAAGACGAAAAAAACGACTATTTACTTGTTTTTACTTCTCTTTCAAGCTCTTCAATGCGTTTACGCGATGCGGCATCCTGGGTCAGATTGATATTGACGCCTTCCTCCTGAACGAACTTTCGGATGGTCAGTTCATCGATCTTTCCGACCCGTTGCAGAAGAATATCCAGGTTTTTCAAAATACGTTCGATTCGTTTTCCCGATCGATCCATGCGTTCCACCACGCCGAGCGTATGATCCAGCACCCGGTCCGCCTTGGCGTAGGCGTCCGGGATTTTCCTTAACGTTTCCACCGGCACGGCCTTGGCCGCCTCGTTCAAACGAGCCAGCGTCGTCCCCGCCTTCTCCAGAAGTTCGGGCGCCCGCCTGGAAAGCGTCTCGGTCAGTTTTTCCGCTCGGTCCGCCGCCCTTCCGATCCGTCCTTCGTTATCGGATAGAATTCGGTTGGACTGAACCAGCAGGCGATCGGCGTTGTCGATAATGTTCAAAAGGGTTTCGCGGCGGCTTTTGCCGGTTTCGTTCAACTGCGAAATCAGCGTTTCCAGTTCGCCGAGCAATCCATCGATTTTGGGGGCCATGGGTTCCATTTTCTCGAAAAACGGCCGCAACGCCGTGAAAACCTGGTCCACTTCCATGGGCGTTTCAGTCTGCTCCAGGCAATCGCCTTCCTTCAACTGAGGAGCATCCGGACTTCTCGGCGTCAATTCGACGAACTTTTCCCCAAGCAGGCTTTTGGCTCGGATCCGCGCAAGAGCGTCCCTGCGAATGCCCGCGTCGGGATCGATGCGCATTTCCACAAGCGCGCGGTCGTGATCCACCGATATGCGTTCCACCGTTCCCACCGGAACCCCGGCCACCATGACGTAATTGTCCGCCACCAGGCCGGAAGCCGAATCGAATCGGGCGCTTATCGAGATCCGATTCCGCATGCCGCCGCCGCCGAGAACGTGAAACATGCCGATCAGCAGCCCCAGGACGAGGAAAAAAAACACCCCAAGCAGGATTTCGTTTCGATAGCTTTTCGTCATACTCGCATCTTGAATGCAGATCTCGCCGAATGTCGTTCTCGCTTATATCAGAAAGCGGGATGGGAAACAAGAGAATGCATCCGCAAACCGATATCAAGCGGCGAGCCGTTTCGGGGGATGCCTCGGTTCATGACTTGAAGACGCTTTCATGATGATTGTCGGATGGGCAAAACGGAAAAATCGGACGGGAAATCATTTAACAGCTGGCTGGTGGTACTACCACCAGCAAAAAACTTACGGCCTTGTAAATTTTTTCCGTTCGATCTTTCCGGCTCCGATCGCCGGACGAGACATGTCCCGAAAGGGATGTCACCGAGTATCGCTTTTGCCGTGCTGAACGATCGGATCCTGCCGGTAGAATTGTTTCAGTTGGTCGTACAACTCGGGATGGTGTTTCTTCAACCCCAGGGGCTGCTCGAAGAACTCTTCGGTCAAAACCGCAAAGAATTCCGCCGGGTTGGTGGCTCCATAGCGATCGATGAACGTTCGCCGGTGGTGTTCGATGCGATCGAGAAGATGCTGGTATTCCTCTCCCAGCACCCGAGCCCAGGCGACGTACATCGAACGGCGCGGCAAGGCCGGAGCGCCATCGTTGGAGCCGTCTTCGCTGTCCAATTGATGGGCAAACTCGTGAAAAACCACGTTGTGACCGTCATGAGCGTCCGCCGCGCCACGCAAAACATCGTCCCACGACAAAACGACTTCGCCGCGAAACCACGATTCGCCGAGGCGGGTTTGGAGCCGCTCTTCCACGATCCCGCCGGGCAGGCGTTCTTTGACCTTGACGACGTAATGATGCGGATAAACGAGAATCGTCTTGAGCGTGGGATAATAATCCGTTTCTCGATGAAGCAGCAGAATGCAGGCCTGTCCGGCGATGGTCAGCCGGATTTCTTCCGTCATTTCAAGGCCGCCCGCGCCTTCGAAGGTTTTTTCGGAAAGAAAGACCTGAATGTGTCCCTGCAATTCCTCCCGGTCGGAAGAATCAAGGGCATTGTAATAAGGTACGTTCCTTTCGAGGATTTCCCGCCATTCGGGCGGAAAGGGCATGTTTTTCAGGCGTTTCCGGCGCCGTTTCGTGAAAAACCACACGGATCAGGTGTTTTGCAGGCGCAGGCGCTTGCGGCATTCATCCACCCCGGCGACCTCCCGGCCCTGATCCCGGATCATACGCGCGGCCTTGGCCACCAGGTCGCCGTTGGAAGACGCCATCACGTCCGGTTCCAGATAGAAATTGTCTTCCAGACCCACGCGGACGTTTCCGCCCAGGCTGATGGCCGCGCCCAGCATACGCCATTGGTGATGGCTGATGCCGATCACTTCCCAGTCGCTTTCGGGGGGAAGCTGTTCCACCATGCGCACCAGGTTCGGCACGACGGGAGGAATGCCGCCCAGTACACCCATGATGAGACTGTACTGATACGGGGGCGCGAGAATTCCCATGTCGATCAGCGGGATGGAATTGCCCACGTGCCCCAGGTCGAAGCATTCCATTTCCGGCTTCGTGCCCACGCCGTTCATCGCCCCCAGAATCTCCGCGATTTCCGCGAAGGGATTGGCGAAGACGAATTCGAAAACGAAGCGTTTCTTCTTCTCGTGATACTTGGCGTAGTTCATCGAGCCCATGTTCAGCGCCCCGATGGCGGGTTTGATCTCGGTGATGGGAGCCGTTTTCTGCTCGGTGGTGACGTTGATCGCCCCGGTGGAAAAATTGGTGATGACGGGACAGGCATCCGTAATGGCGTCGTAGATATTGCGATAGTCCTCCACCTCGTAGCTGGGCGAGCCGTCCGGTTTTCGGGCGTGGATGTGAACGGCGGCGGCTCCGGCTTCATAGGCCCGTTTGGCTTCCGCGGCGTATTCTTCCGGAGTGTAGGGAATGGCCGGGCATTGATTGCGATTGGCCACCACGCCGGAAAGGGCGCAGGTAATCATGCAGGTCCGTTCGAAATCCTGATTTTCCTTCTTCCACAACGACATGGCGTCTCCCTTTCCCGTGCGTTCGATCCGTTTCTTTCCGTTAGCTCGGCTGTCCTATGTATTTTCACCGGCTCAACCGCTCATGGCGAGTGATTTCGTGAAGCGAAATCGTATCGAGCCACGAGGGGATTGTCTCTCGATATCGATAAACCGCCCTCTTGGCGGCACTCGGGATGAGCGCCTTTCCTAGAAGCCATCCCAAAACAATCCGTCCATTCCAACGATGCGCCGTCAGCGGCCCTTCCACTCCGGCTTCCGTTTCTGAAAAAAGGCCGAGATGCCTTCGGCGGCGTCCTCCGAAGTCATGACGATCTGAAGCGCCGTGCAGAGATGATCCAACGCCCCGTCCAGTTCCATGTTTTCCGCCTCCGCCAGCGCCCGGCGGCCGTTCTGAATGGCGAAGGGCGCGTTTCCCGCGATTCGGTCCAGCCAGGCGTCCACCTCTCCGTCCAATCGATCTTTTTCGTACACCCTGGTTATCATACCCATCTGCATGGCTTCTCGCGCCGGATAGGTCTCCGCGCCGTAAATCATTTCCATGGCTTTCTTGCGTGCAACGTTCTTGAAGATCAATGCGCCGATCATCATGGGGAAGAGTCCGGCCTTGACTTCCGGCGTCCCGATGGTGACGTCCTCGTGGGCGTACACCATGTCGCAGGCCAGCATCAGACCCAGCCCGCCCGCCAGGCAATGGCCGTTCAGTCTGGCCACGAGCGGTTTCGGAAAACGCACCAGCCGCTTGAGCAGCGCCGCGTAGGCGCGCGTGGCCGCCATGGGGTCGCCGCCGGACATGCTGGCCATGAGATCCGCGCCGGAGCAGAACACGCGCTCGCCCGCGCCGGTCAGCAACACCACGCGAATCTCGGGATCCGCTTCGATCCGATCCAGGGATTCCTCGAACAACCGCAGCATCTCCGGATCGATGGCGTTTCGGCGTTCCGGCCGGTTGAGCGTCAGCCGGGCGACATGCCCGTCGGATTCGAACAACAGCGCGGGTTCACTCATCGTTTTTCTCCTCGGCTGCTTCGATTTCCACCAGAACGTCTCCGGGTTTCACGCTCGCGCCTTCCTCGAAAGGAACGGTCGTCACCGTTCCGGCGTAGGGAGCGGAAAGGGTGGACTCCATCTTCATGGCGGAGATCACCACGAGTCCCTGCCCTTTCTCCACCGTTTGACCAGCGTCCACCAGAACCCGCGCGACGACTCCCGGCGTCATGGGCGTGACGATCCCGCCCTCCCCGCCTCCGCGCTTTCGGCCCGTGCGGCGCTCCGCTTCGTCGGCGTCCCGCACGAAACGCGCGCCGCCCCGCCACCAGACCCACAGCCCGCCGTCTCCCCGGGAGACGAACGCACGTTCCCGCTTTCCGTTCAGCAGAAATGAAAGCTCTCCGTGCCGAAGCGTGACATCCTCTGCGGTCATGGGGTCGTCATCCTCGGAGAAACGGGCGGAAAGGTTCCCTTCGTTCTCATCGAGCGACAACGAAAGCGTTTCTTCCTCGACTTTCAATCGATATTCCATCCGGCACCTTATTTGTAAATGTCCCAGTTACCCAGTCTGCGCCAGGGGGATTCGGACTCCGGATCGGCGATGTTATCCATGGACACCGACGGCGGCCTTCCGTAGCGCTCGTTCAGGGCATAGGCCAGCGCGGCGAGTGAATTCGCGTCCTTCCCGGCGACCCAGTCCGCAAAATGTTCCTCCAGGAAACGGGTGTGCGTGTCTCCGTTCCGGAAGGCGTCCGAATCCAGCACGTCCATCAGGTATTCCACCGAGGTGCGCACGCCCAGAACCACGCATTCGGCCAGGGCCTCGATCATCCGCCGGATGGCGGCTTCGCGAGTCTCGGCATGGACGATCAGCTTTCCCAGGATGGGATCATAGTTCACCGGCACCTCGTCGCCGCCGCGCACGCCGCAGTCGTAGCGTACGCCCGGCCCCTGGGGATGGCGGATAAGATGCAGCCGCCCCGGCGACGGCATGAAGCCGTTCGAAGCGTCCTCGGCATAGATGCGGCACTCGATGGCGTGCCCGCTCTGTCGAAGATCCTTCTGGCTAAACGGCAGCGCTTTTCCGTTCGCGATGTCGATCTGCCGACGCACCAGGTCGAGGCCGGTGACCATTTCCGTGATGGGATGCTCCACCTGAAGGCGCGTGTTGACCTCCAGAAAATAGAAATCGTTTCCGTCGAGCAGAAACTCCACCGTTCCCGCGTTGACGTATCCGGCGGCCTTCACCGCGCGTACGGCCGCCGCTCCCATGTGCTCGCGCAGTTCCGCGTTCAGCGCCGGAGAGGGCGTCTCTTCGATAATTTTCTGGTGCCGCCGCTGGATGGAGCATTCGCGCTCGAACAGATGCACGGCGTTTCCGTGGCCGTCGGCGAGGATCTGGATCTCCACGTGGCGGGGACGTTCCAGGTATTTCTCCAGGTAGACACCGCCGTTGCCGAAGGCCGCGCGGGCCTCGCTTTGCGAAAGGTCCACGGCCTCGTCCAGTTCCTCCGGGCGATGCACCACGCGCATGCCCTTGCCGCCGCCGCCCGCCGTGGCCTTGACCAGCACCGGAAAGCCGATGCGCTCCGCCTCGGCCTCGAGATGCGCCTTGTCGTCCGAAACCGCGTCCATTCCCGGCGTGATCGGCACGCCGCTTTCCGCCATGAGCCGCCGCGCCCCGGTCTTGTCGCCCAAGCGCTCCATCACCTCGGCGGAAGGCCCGATGAACGTCAGCCCGGCGTCCGTCACCGCCCGCGCGAAGTCCGGGTTTTCGCTCAGAAATCCGTATCCGGGATGGATGGCGTCCGCTCCGGTGCGTTTCGCCGCTTCCAGAATGCGCTCGATGTTCAAATAGCTTTGCGCGGGCTCGGCGGCGCCCAGATGGATGGCCTCGTCGGCCGAAAGCACGTGCAGGGCGTTTCGGTCCGCGTCCGAATAGACGGCCACGCTTTCCAATTCCATCTCCCGGACGGTCCGGAGGATGCGGACGGCGATCTCTCCCCGGTTGGCCACGAGTATTTTCTTCACCATGGCCGCCTCTTACATCCGGAAGGTGCCGTGGCCCTGGACGCGGCCTTTCAGCGGCGCGTTCAGGGAGGCGGAAATGGCCAGGCCGAGCACGTCCCGGGTGCGGGCGGGATCCAGGATGCCGTCGTCCCAGAGATTGGCGGTGCTGTAATAGGCGTTGCCTTCCTTCTCGGCGTTGTCGATGATCGGCTGGCGGATGGCCTCCACGAATTCCTTCGGCAGCGGAGGCTGTCCGTCCCGGGCCTGCTGGTCGTTCTTCACGGTCACGAGCACGTCCGCCGCCTGTTCGCCGCCCATGACGCCGATGCCCGCGTTCGGCCACATCCAGAGAAAGCGCGGCGAGTACGCCCGGCCGCACATGCCGTAGTTGCCCGCGCCGTAGGAAGCCCCCGCGATCACGGTGAATTTCGGCACCGTGGCCGTGGCGACGGCGTTGACCATCTTGTGGCCGTCCTTGGTGATGCCGCCGCGCTCGTACTCCCGACCGATGATGTAACCGGTGATGTTCTGTAGGAAAACCAGCGGAATTCCCTGGCGGTCGCACAGTTGAATGAACTGGGTTGCCTTCAGGGCGCTTTCCGAGAAAAGCACGCCGTTGTTGCCCAGGATGCCCACCTGATAGCCGTGAATGTAGGCCCAGCCGCAGACGAGCGTGGGACCGTAGAGTTCCTTGAACTCCAGAAACTCGGAACCGTCCACGAGCCTTGCGATCAACTCGCGAACATCGTACGGCGTGGAGCGCTTCTCCGGCACCAGGCCGTAGATCTCCAGGGCGTCGTAAAGCGGCTCCCGGACGGCGCGACGAGGGATGACCGCCTTTTCCAGCGGCGGGAGGTATTCGATGATTTCCCGAACGATATCGATGGCTTCGGCGTCGTCCTCGGCGATGTAGTCCGAAACGCCCGACTCCTGGCAGTGCACCATGGCCCCGCCCAGATCCTCCGGAGTGACTTCCTCTCCCGTGGCGGCCTTCACCAAGGGCGGACCTCCCAGAAAGACCGCGCCGGTGCCCTTGACGTGGACCACGTGGTCCGACATGGCGGGGACGTACGCGCCCCCGGCGGTGCAAAGCCCCATGACGGCCGTCACCTGGGGGATGTTCATTTTCGATAGGAGCGCCTGGTTGTAGAAAATGCGCCCGCCGTCGTCCACGTCCGGAAAGATCTCCGATTGCAATGGCAGGTAGGCCCCGCCGGAATCCGCCAGCACGATGGACGGAAGACGGTTTTCCATGGCGATGGTCTGCAATCGCAGGGTCTTTTTCACCCCGATGGGATAGACTGCGCCTCCTTTTATCATGGGATCGTTGGCGTGGATCAGCACCTCGCGGCCCTTGACGACGCCGATTCCCGCCCGGATGCCCGCGCCGTGGACCTTTTTGTCGTACATGTCCTTTCCGGCCAGAGGCGCGATTTCCAGCCAGGGAGAATTCCTGTCCAACAAACGATCGAGGCGCTGTTGTACGGGGAGTTTTCCAAGGTCCGCGTTGCGTTTTCTGGCCTTGTCCGAGCGCACCTCCCGGGCGATGCGCACCTGTTCGCGGAGGTCCGCCACGAGCGCCTCCATGGCCTCGCGGTTCCTTTTGAATTCCTCGCCCTTGGTGTCGATTCGTGATTCGATGACAGGCATGCTTACTCTCCGTATCGTTCGAGAAGATCGTCCGCAATGCGCATCCGCCCGTTTTCACTGGATGTTCCTACGATCCCCAGGGCCTTGGCGTCCCGGTAAAGGCTTTCCGCTCCGCTGCCGGACAGAAAGCCCTTGCCCGCCATGATCTGCATGGCTCCGCTCGCCACGATTTCCAGGTTCTCGGAAGCGAACACTTTCGCGGCCTGGATCATCGTCCACGCCTCCGAATCCCGCGTCTGCGCCATCCAGGCGGCGCGGTACACCAGCCATTCCGCCGTCTGCATCAGGGTGAACATCTCCGCCAGGCGGAAACGCACTTCCTGTTGTTTTCCTACGGGTTTTCCGCTCCTCCGGCGACTTTCCGCGTGGGCCTTGGCCAGGCGCACCGCCTGACGACAAGCGCCCGCGCCCGCCGCCGACAAGCCGAGATCGTAGAGCGAAGCCAGCATGGTGAAGATTTCGGCGTCGTAACCCGGAAAACGGCGATTCTCGTCCAGCGCCGCGTTTTCCAGCGTGATTCCGCCCAAAGACAACCCCCGCAGTCCCATGGTGGCGATACGTCCGCTCCGGGAAAATCCCTCGTCATCGGGCTTCATCAGGAACGCGGCCGGTTTGTCGTCCAGAAGCGCGGAAACGAGGAAAACGTCCGCATGGGGAGCGTTCACGGCAAAGGGCTTTTTGCCGGAAAGAACGTATCCCGCCTCCGTTTTTTCCGCCCGAACGGGTTGTTCCTCGTCGTCGTACAGTGCTAAAGCCGCGATAACCTCGCCCCGGTGCAGTTTGTCAAGCCACAGCTCCCGCATGGCGTCGCTGCCGAATTTCTCCAGCATGGACGCGAACATCCGGGTGGTTTGCAGAGCCATGCCCAGGGAAAGCGAATGAGACGCCGTTTCCATCATGGCCGCACAACGTCCGACATAGCCCACAGCCTCGCTCTCCGCGTCCTTTTCGAAGAATCCCGCCTCGCCCATGCGGGCGTACCAGCGGCGCGTTTCCTTTTCCAGGGCCTCCGCGTCCAGGTTTTCCATGTTCGTCAGACCGCCGGTTTCCATCCCGGAAAAACACTCCGATACGGCCTTCGTGAAATCCTTCTGTGCGTTCGTCAGTTCGAAATTCATGTTCGGCCTCACATCATGCGGGAAATAATGGTTTTCTGGATATCCGAGGTGCCGCCGCCGATGGGTGCGAGACGTCCGTCCCGGAACACGCGCTCCACGTCGTATTCGTGGGTGTATCCGTATCCACCATGTAAAAGCATAGCGTCGTTGACGGGCTTCAGCGACCAGTCGCCCACGAAGAGCTTGGCCACGGCGGCTTCCAGGTGGTTCAGGGGACGCCCCTGGTCTTTCGCCCAGGCGATGCGGTAGACCAGACTGCGGGCGGCTTCCATGAAGATCTTCATGTCCGCCAGCTTGTGTTTCGTGGCCTGGAACGCGGAGATGGGCCGTCCGAACTGTCGGCGTTCCGTGGCGTAGCGGGCGCTTTTCTCGATAAGGTACTGCATGGAGCCGACGAAGGGAGCGACCAGGGCGCTGCGATCCCACTCCACGGTCTGCAAAGCCATCAGAAAGCCGCCGCCTTCGAACCCCAGAAGGTTTTCCTTCGGAATCCAGCAGTCCTCGAAAATCAGTTCGGATGTCGGGCTGGTGCGCACGCCCATCTTGTGCAGGTTGCGGCTTACGGAAAAGCCCTCGGTTCCTTTCTCCACCAGAAAGGCCGAGATCCCCGCGTGTCCGCCCTCGGGGCTGGTTTTTCCATAAATCACGGCCACATCGGCGATGCTGCCGTTGGTGATGAACATCTTCGTTCCGTTCAGGAGCCAGCCGTCATCCTTGCGTTCCGCCTTCAGTTTCAGGCTGGCGACGTCGGACCCGGCCCCGGGTTCGGTGAGCCCCATGCAGCCGATCCACTCGCCGCTGGCCAGTTTGGGGACGTACTTTTTTTTCTGCTCGTCGTTTCCGTGGGAATAGATCGTGTCCGCGCAAAGATAGGTGTGCGCGCCCAGACTCAGGGTCAGGCCGCCGTCCACCCCGGCCTCGCCCAGGGCCTCTCCAGCCAGGACGGAAGTCACCACGTCCGCGCCGGAGCCGCCGAACTCCTCCGGGAAATGCAACCCCAACAGCCCGAATTCACCCAATTTTCTCCAGGATTCGAAATCGAACTCCGCTTTCAGATCGTGTTCTCTAACCCGGGGAACGATCTCTTTCTTGGCAAACCGGATCACTTCCCGCTTGAACAGGATCTGTTCCTCGGTCAGGGTGAAATTCATCTCCGCCTCCCGTCTTCGGATTGTATGGTGCAATATAAAATTTTCCAAGTAATCTCATGCCGTTACGGAGCAGGTGACCGAACGTCCCGTGCCCCGAAGAATCCGGATATTTCACCGCGACCGGCGATTCGTCGGTTTTCCATGTCTGGCTGTCGTCACCTGCTGACCTTGTTATCCCGTTGGAAAGCGAATCTGTCAACTGCTTTTTGATGACGCGTTCGACGAACGGCTTCCTGCATCTTGCTCGGAGTTTGGCGGAACATGGCGACCTCCATACTATTTCCTTGAGATTTCGAATCGTAAAAGCTATTTTGCTTGAAGTTCCGCCAAAGAAAAAATAACATTCGATGAAAGTCGAACCGAAAGAGGCAAAGAGGTTCCGCCATGCATAGACGCTTTACGATATTCGCGATCATGATCCTGTTTTCCATAATGATATTAAGCTGTTCCGGGAGCGACGGGACGGATTCCACCGATGGCGACATGCCGAACGACGGCGATCAGAGCACGGATGGCGATTTGTCTCCGGATGGCGACGGTACGGAGGACGGCGACCGCGATTCTCCGCTTTCCTGCCAGGCCGGAAGCGCCTGCGAAAGCGACGAGGATTGCGGAAACGGCTGCTCCTGCGACCGGGAAGAATCGATCTGCCGGGAGTGGGAATGCGAAAGCGCCGGACAATGCGAGAGCGAATACGGCGAAGCGTTCGAATGCGCCGTAGATGAACGGCTTTGCTACCGAATCGCCTGCCAGGAACACGCGGACTGCCCGGCCTGCCACGCCTGTTCGGAGGGGCGATGCATGGATCTGGATGAAGGCTGCCCGACGGTCACCCACATGCTGATCGGCGAGGGAGACGGCCTGATTCGCCAGGGAGAAACACTGTCTCTCTCGCTTGTGGCGTTGGATGTGAACGAAATTGCCGTTACGCTGGAGGAAAACGCCTCCATCCATTGGTCAAGCAGCGATCCGTCCATCGTTTCCGTGGATGCAGAAGGCGTGATCCGGGGAGAATCGGTGAGCGGAACGGCGACGATTACCGCGACCTTGGGCTGCCTCTGCCCCTTCCTTTCCGTTTCCGTCGATTATCAGAATTTCGCGGACGTTCCGAACGGAACCGTGCGGGTGGTTCTTTTCGATACCTCCACGCAGCAGATGGTGGACGGCGCGAAAGTCGTCTTGAACGAGCAGACGGGCCTGTCGGTGGACGGCATCGCCGGTTTTCTCGGTGGCAACTGCACAGCGGGCTGCGATCTTCACGTTTTCAAGGAAGGGTACGGCTACGTTTCCGTTTTGGGGCTGAAGTCGAACGACCTGCTCATTCCCCTTACGCCGCATCGCGACACGAGCGTTTCCGCGGGTGTACGGGGCAATCAGAACGCGGAGAACGTTCCCCTGGAACACGACGCCGGCGTGCGTATCGGGTTCAGTGGATTCAGTTACGGCGGCAGCCTGACGGACCTGAATTTCCTTTATTACATGGGAACCATGTTCCGGCAGCAGATTCGGATTCCACCTTTCGTGGACGGATACTATCTCATGCCCGCCGGTCTCGAACTCTACATCGGAAAAACGCCGGTGAAGGAACGCTTCATGGCGCAGGCTCCTCCCGGTCCGGCGACGCTCTGGGGCATGGGCGGCTACGGCAACATCCTGGAACTGGGATCCCTTTTAGGGGCTGAAGACCAGGACTGGGGTTTGATTATGGCCTCGCTCATGCCGTACGTGGAAAATTTCTACCACGGCAGCATCTCCAGCCTGGAACTCACCGCGATCCCCAACATCACGGACACGGACGACATCAACGGTAATCAGAATACGACGGAACTGGTCCCGGATTTCGATTCCTTCGACGAAGTGGAACTGACCATCGACCAGCCGCAAAACGGCCTGTTGGAGGTTCATTATCCGGACCTGCCTCAGTATGCGGATACCGAAACGGAATGCGCGGACTCCATTCTGACCCTCGTAACCACGCTGCAACCCGGAATCGGCTATGTCCCGCTCGGTTTGAACGTCGCGCTCGACAGCGTGGATGAAACCGAGGCCCTGGACTGCCGTGTGGGCCTGAACGGCGACGGAATCATCTCCGCGGCCTTCGCTCCGCAATACGGCCCCATCGCGGGAAACGATTACGTCGTCGTCAGTTTCGCGACGTCCGTGAACAAACTGCTGTCCACCAACGGCGTGGTGGAGATCAGCGGGAGAATTTCCAGAAGTTCGGACCTTTCGGAGGCCATGGAAGTGGACGACTACCTGGGAATCATGTACAACATGCACTACAATTCCATCTCCCATCGCATGGCCGCCCAGCCGATCGAAGGCGCCACCTTCCATCGGGCGCGATTCATCGTGGAGGACGATACGTTGAACGAGGAACGGACCTGGGAGGTCTACTGGGGGCCGGATCTCGATGAATGGGATCTGGATGTTCCCCAGGACATCGAGGATCGAAGCCGGGATTTCGGTCCGAACTCGACCTTGCAGGCCGTGCAGATTGGCGAGACGACCTACGACCAGTTGTTCGAGTTCAACGGCACGAACCTGAACAACATCAACGCTCTCGTCACCGCCTATTCGACACTCGCCATTCCGCGCTAGGAGTCCTGTTCAAGCGGGCTCCAGGAGTCGCCGATCGGAGATCGAACGATCGAGCGGGTACGATTCGACGAACGCACGGGCGGATTTCGCCGTGCGGTGGAAGGCGGTTGGAAAAACGTTGCGATTTATTCCGGCATGGCATACGCTTTGCGATCGAAAGCGTTTCCATCCAACGATTTCTTCGGGAGGATCATGATGCGGGTTTCCAGGAAGAGGCGGATCGAGAGATTTTGCGGTATTTTCATGGCTTTCCTTCTCCTTTCAGGCGGATACGCGTGGGCGGTTTCCTCTCCGGGCGTTCCCTATTCGAGCGCCTTCAAACCCGACTACATCCAGCTTCCGGAAAGCTTCAAGGAAACGGACGCCGCTCTCTATCAGATGCACGGAAAACTTCTCGAGTTTCCGAAACGGCAGGCCCAGCTTGAAAAGGAAAGAGACGCCAAACTGGTCGCCATCCGGCAAAACGAGGATCTGAGCATCTCCGAAACCCGAGACCAGACGAACGCGGTCAAGGAAGATTTCAAGGGACGTTTCGACGCCAATCTGAAGGAATGGAACGAGTTGAGAAACGCGTTCATTTTCCTGGCTACCGAACATCTGAAAAAACAATCCGATCCGGATCTCCTGCTCTTTCTCGCCCAGGAACTGTACGGGCTTCGCGGACTGCCTCCGGAAGTCCTGAAAACCCAGTCGGCAACCTCCAAGACCGAAGATAAAAAGGACGCCAAGACAAAGGAAAAGGAAGAAGCGAAGCCGGCCGGCGGAAAGCCCTCCACCATGGCCTTGCAGGAGTTCAAGTCCATTTTCGATCGGATCATCGCTGCCTGCGAGGAAATCCGCAAGGAATACCCGTCCTACGCCCAGATGGATCGCGTGATCCGCCTTCTGGCCGCCATCAAGATGGAAACGGGATCCAGCGAGGATGCCGTTTATCTTTACAAGGAATTGCTCGCCAAGATGAAAAACAGCCCCTACGTCGGGGAAACGCTGTTCCAGTTGGGAGAGTACGAATTCTCCACGCCGACATCGTTCGACCATCACACCACCGCAGCGGATTATTACGAAAAGGCGCTGACCCATTTCGGACCGAGCCAGAGCCGCTATTACCTGGCGAAATACAAGCTGGGATGGGCGCAGTACCTCTCCCCGGACCTTTCGGAAGAAGCCCAGGATACGCTGGTGTCGCTCTACAAGGATATCAAGAAAGTCCCGAAACCCAGCCTTCAGCAATTGGCGATTCGTTCCGAAATTCTTGAATTGATCCGCCAGATCTCCAGCCGATATAAAAGCGGCGGAGGCAACGTTTTTTCCAAGTAACCGTCTGGAATGACTTCGCTTTCCGATATCTATCGGCGGCTTTACAGGCATTTCGGACACCGGAACTGGTGGCCGGGCGACAGTCGGCTGGAAATCTGTATCGGAGCGGTGCTGACCCAGAACACCAACTGGGGAAACGTCGAAAAGGCCATTTCGAATCTGAAAGCGGAAGGGCTTATCGACCGGGACCGCCTGCTTTCCCTTTCCACGGATCGGCTCGCGGAGTTGATCCGTCCCGCCGGTTATTACAATGTCAAGGCCGGACGCCTGCGGAATCTTTTGATTTTTCTGTCCGGACATGGCGGAAACGATGGCAAGAATTTCGAGGCTCTGGGAGACGCGGAGTTCCGGGAAAAACTGCTGGAGGTGAACGGCGTCGGGCGGGAAACGGCCGATTCCATTCTCCTTTACGCTTTCGAGCGTCCGTTTTTCGTCATCGACGCCTATACCCGAAGAATCTTCTCCCGACTGGGATTTTCGGACCCAAAGGCCGGTTACGAGGAACTGCAAGGGATGTTCATGCGCTCGATTCCCGAAGATGTGGCTTTGTACAACGATTACCATGCCCAGATCGTCGCTCTCGGGCATCATTTCTGCCGCCCCAAACCGCTTTGCATGGAATGCCCGCTGCAATCCGTCTGCCCGGGAGAAACGCTTGACAACGGAACGCTCCGGGCGGACACTGAAGGAAAAAAAGAGAAACACGGACAATAGGCAAGACATGCGTTCTCCCATCCTCAGCCTGCTTTTCATCTTCCTGATTTCGGGCCTTGTTTTACAGGCGTCCGGATGTCAGAAACGCCTGACCTTCCGATTCAACGGAAACGTCTATCCGAACGCCGAAAAAGCCTATGCGGACGTGGATCGTTTTTATTCGGATATCGAGGGCGCCATTCCGGAAAGCCGGACGATGGTGTCCCGCTCGCTGGTCTTCGTGCTGCCCGGCAAGGATTTCATGAAGAAAATGATCGCCGGCCCGAAGAGGATCCGAACGCCCGAGGAGGCTCGCCGGGTCGGATTCGCCATGGCGATCATGCAACGCTTTTTTCAAGCCGTGGCGACGGGAATGAAGAACGCCCGTATGTTCGAGGAGTTCAAGGTAATGCAAGCCGGTTCGGAAGAAAACGGCCTGCCCAAGAACGCCCGCCTGAAGGGAGTCGATCTGATTCTGCGGGTCTCGGATTCCGGAACCTGGATGTTGACCTCCTACCAGAGCGGAAGCGGCGTCTCCATTCGTCTGCCGCAGACGGAAGGGGCTCCCGATGGCGACTATATCCGGAAGTTGATTGGTCATCTGAAAGATTACGGCCAGACGCTGGCCCTGTAGACATCGATGGAGAGGATCCGATGAAATTCAAAAAACACCCCTTCATCCTGCTTCTTGCCCTTCTGATTCTTCTGCCGGGATGCGGCGCATCGGACAATTCCGGTATCGACGGCGATACTTCCGGCGACGACGATCCGCCGATTCTCGTCGATGGGGATGACGACGATTCCAACGGGGAGATCGATTCCGACAACGAGACGAACGGGGATGATGAGGTCGAGCGGGAATCGGAAATGGAGAGCGACGTCATCGATCCGCGCTTTTCCGAGTTCGTGGATTGGATCGAAACCGAAAAAAGTCAATTGAACGCCCCCGGCGTGGCCGTGGCGCTGATCGAAAACGGCGAAGTCACGTTCGCCCGGGGATTCGGTTACAAGCACGTCGAAGACAAAACTCCCATTCTCCCCACGACGCTTTTCCGCCTGGCTTCCGTGACGAAAATGCTGACCTCGACGGGATTGCTCCAACAGGTCGAGGCCGGAAACGTGAACCTGGACGCCGCCTTGGATGAATATGTGACGGGTTTTCGCCTGGCCAACAACAATTATGTGGCCGCTCAGATCCGAATCCGGCATTTAATCAGCAACTGCGCGGGAATCAGCGACACCCTGGACATCGACGGCGAGGCCGCGTACAACAAGGACGAAGGTCTGGAAACCTATCTTACGGGGGATTTCGGTGATCGCGCCTACCAGATGGCGCCTTCCGGAAGATTCTATAATTATTCCAATCCCAATTTCATGCTGGCCGGGCTGGTGCTGGAAAAGGCGGGTGGTAAATTTTACAACGATTACATGCTTGAAGACGTATTCGCCCCGCTCGGAATGAACCGGACCGTTTTCGATCCCCAGGCCGTTCTGGCGGATTCGGATTACGCTTTCGGATACAACAACGGTTTCTTTCCGGGCGTGGAGGCCGTCATGCCACCCGACGCCTACGACAATTACTGGGCGCGCCCGTGCGGCTATGCGTTTTCTTCCGTGCTGGACATGGCGGAGTTCGTGAAGTTTCTGATGGTCGGAAAGCCGGATTTCCTGGCGGAGGAATATCGGCAGGCCATGCAAAGCGCCCAGATCAGCACCAAGGAGATGTTCGATTACGTCGGTTACGGATTCGGCCTGATGGTCTACGACGGCTTTTACCTGGGGCAAAATTTCTATAAAACCAAACTGGTCTTCCACAACGGACACCTGCCCGGAACCTCCAGCGTCGTTTTTTTCCTGCCGGAACTGGAGATCGGATATATCGCCCTGGCCAATGCCAGCGGCGCGCATTTCATGGACAGTTTCTTCGGCGCCGTGACCTCTCTCCGGGATCCCATGACGCCCACCACCCCGCCGGATCTGAGCGTGGATCCCGCCGATTACGACGATTTCGTGGGCGACTACAGCGATCCCAACAACGTGGGGCCCATCCATGTCACGAAAGAAGGCAATGCGCTGAAAATGGAAATGCCGCTTTTGGACCAGTACGAAATCGCCTATTCTCCCGTGCTCGAACCCGGCCTGCCGGACAATTTCATGGCAGAGATCGACGGCAGTCCCATGGCCGTGACGTTTATCCGAGATGACGCGGGGAAGGTGGAATACTTCCGCACGCGCTACTTCGTCGGCGTGCGTGACGCGGAAACCCGGAGCCGACCCCGCAAACCGATACTGGACCTGGAGAAAATCCGCCGGGACGCCCTTTTGAACGAGCGAACGGCTGGATTCCTGCTTCCCCCCGAGTTGCGTGGATTGTTCAAGATAAAGGAAAACGCGCGTCAATAGTCCGAGCCGCTGAAATCCTCGTAATCCGGGTCGGGCATTTCGTCGTCCTTGAACCAGTCGCGGTTCAGGTTGTAGGCGGAAAATTGCAGCATGATGCCGTAGACGCGCCAGTCGGGGCGTTTATCCGTATGAAAATACTGAGTAAACACCGGACCGAACCCCAATCCGCCGTATCGATGCACGCGAAACTCGTACCCCAATCCGGCGGTCGCGCTCCAGCGATAGGTGTCTTGCGGATCGAAACCGCCCCCCATACGGATGTTGAAACCGGCGACGGGAAAGAAAGTCACCATGGGTTGAATGAGAAAGGGGCTCTGGAAATGTTCCAGCCCGTCGGGATCCATCAGCAGATCGATGGAAATATCTCCCCCGACCTGCACCCACGGGCGGATGCCGTACGCCAACCGAAGATTCAAGCGAAAGAGCCTTGGCCAGGCTTCGTTTTCCCGATCCATCAGGACGAGACCCGGATCCAATCCGAAAACCATGCCCTCGCGTTCCGGCTGGGCGGCGGAAGCCGAACCGACCATTAAAAACGACAGGACCAGTGCAAGCCAAACCGGCACGATGAGGCCGGTCAAATGCGATTTGGGAGATTGAATCATCAATGACTTTCGTGTCTTTTCGAATCAGAACGACTGATCGATGGTATGGTGGCCGACTTCTTCCAGCGTGGTGACTCCCTGGCGGACTTTTTCTATGCCGAATTCCCGCATGGTGAGGAAGCCGTCCTCCCGAGCCTGAAGAAGGATTTCCTCCTCGCTGGCCTTGTTCAGAATCAAACGGCGCAAGGCTCGGTTCATCCGCAGGTATTCGTAATAGCCCACCCGTCCTTTGTAGCCTTTGTAATTGCAGGTCTGGCACCCCGCCCCCTGGATGAACGTGAAGGCGTCGCGCTCTTTCGGCGGAATCATGCGAAGCAGTTTTTCGGAGGGTTCGTATTCCTCCGCGCAGTTCTTGCAGATCCGCCGCCCCAGTCGCTGGTTCATGATGGCCAGAACGGTATCCGCCACGAGGAAATCCTCGATTCCCATGTAGACCAGACGGGAGATGGTGGAAATGGCGGTATTGGTGTGCAGGGTGGAAAGCACGAAGTGACCGGTCTGGGCGGCCTTCACCGCCAAACCGCCGGTTTCCAGGTCACGGATTTCACCGACGAGGATGATGTCCGGATCCTGGCGGAGCATGGCTTTCAGGATTTTGGGAAAGGTCAATCCGGCCTTTTCGTTCATCTGAGACTGGTTGAGACCCTCCACCCGGTATTCGATGGGATCCTCGGCGGTGGAGATGTTCAGTTCCTTTCCCCGGGTATCCAGCAGATACAACAGCGAGGAATACAGCGTGGTGGATTTTCCGCTTCCGGTGGGCCCCGTAATCAGCACCATACCCTGGGTGCTGTTGACCACCTCGATATAGCTTTCCAGCATATCTTCGGGCCATCCGATCATATCCAGGCTCAGATCCCGCAATTTGCCGCCGTCCAGGATGCGAAGCACGATTTTTTCTCCGCCTCCGCCCACGGGCAGGGTGTTCACGCGAAAATCGATGACCCCCATCCCCTCGATCCCCAGCCGGATATTGCCGTCCTGGGGAACGCGGCGTTCCGTGATGTCCAGGTCGGCCATGATCTTCATGCGGGAAACCAGGGCCGGGAAATCCTCCGTGCTGATCCAGCCTCCCTCCTGAAGCAGGCCGTCGATGCGGTAGCGGACGCGGGGAATCTCGCCCCATTCGATATGAATGTCCGAGGCCCCCATCTTCACGCCGTCGAAGATGATTTTATTGGCCATGCGGGAAATGTAGTTATCGTCCCTGGCGCGACCCAGCGCTTCCTGATCCACGGTGTCTTCGTCCGGGTTGGCCAGAACCGTGATCCGGTCCGACTGATCCGGCTGGATCTCCTGCGCCTTGGTGCGCTCCATGCTGTTGATCATTTTCTTCAGCAGCGCTTTGTCGAATTTCCCCACCGGCCGAACCTTGGCCACGCTGAAAATCGCGGCCAGTTCGTCCAGTTTGAAAAGATCGGCCTCGTCGTCGATGAAGACATCCAGGGTTCGCATGCCCCGATGTTCAACGATGCGCAATGGGAAAAACAGTTCCTTTTCGTAGTGCGCAAGCTGGAATTTTTCGGACAGGGTGAAATCGATGAACTGCCCGGCTTCGTTGAGATTGATCGAGTCCGACTGCAATTGCGCCATCACGGCGTTTATGAGAATCGGATAGCTTTCGTCCTTCACCAGTTGAAGGCTCATCAGCACTTCGCCCAGCATCTTGTCCCGGGCGTGCTCCTTCTGATAGGCCAGGGCGTAATCCAGTTGATCCTTGCTGATTACCCCATGACTGATGAGGATTTCGCCGAGCTGGGGTTTCTTTTTGAAGAGGGGCTTCTTCTTCCGATCCGCCTTTTCGGGAGCGATTTTACGCGTCTCGGGAGTTATCGCTTCCATTTTTTCCGGCTCGTCGTCCTCCAGGGAAGGCAGCGGAGGCGGCTCCGGCGGCGACGGCGGCAAAACGGCCTCTCCGCCGGTGAGCATGGTCAGGCCATCGAGATCCGTCAGCGAGTCCGGCGAGGATAAAACGGGATTCGAAGCGTCGAACACTTCGCTGGCCAGGGTGGACAACAGGCTTTTGGTCGCATCCTGCCTTTTGTTCGGTCGAAGTGGAGGCGGGACCGCGCCCGGTTTGCCGATGCCGTCCTTCGGTGATTTTTCGCTCATGACAACCTGCCTGAATTCCTGACGATATTAATCATGATATATAACATACGAAGGAGCGAGATCCAAAGAAATCCCCTTCATTTCACGCCCCACTCCGCATCCTCCCATGACGCGGCCTGCAAGGAATTTCTTTTCAAATGCAGGCCGTTGCGGTTACATTGAAAATGACATCGACCGTGGAACGGATTTCTTGACCATGTGGCGGACATTGCTTGCATTTCTGGCTTTTCTTTTCATACGCGCCCTGACGGCGACATTGCGCTATCGCTTCGTCGATCGCCATCACAGCCTGCTGGCCCGGGAGAGCGGAACCCCCGTCCTCTACGCCTTCCTCCACGGACATCAACTGATGCTTTTCGGCTATCCGGCCCCCAGGCCGTTGGTTCAGATGGTGTCTTTGTCCCGAGACGGCGATTTGCAGGCCGAAATCCTGCGCCTGCTGGGATTTCATTTCGTACGGGGCTCGCCCGGAAAAAACGGCATGGAAGCTCTCTACGAAATGACCGGACGCGTCCTGGACGGAGAACACGCCGCGCTGGCGGTGGATGGCTCCCGCGGGCCCCGCGGGAAAGTGAAGCCGGGCATCATTCACCTTGCGCGTGACAGCGGAGGTGGTATTATACCCATCGCGGCGGCTGCTCGAAGAAGCATCATCCTGAAAAACGCCTGGGATCGCTATGAAATTCCATGGCCGTTCACGCGGGTCGTGGTGGTAGAGTCGGAGCCGATATTCATCGATCCCGATGCGGAGGACGACGAACTGGAACGTCAGAGGAAACGCATCGAAACACGATTGATCGACCTGCGCCGGCGCGCCGTCGGCGCATTGCAAGACGCCGACACCGGAAAAAACGCGCGAGAGGAATCGGAAAAAAGCGAAGAATGAAACGCCTTTACCCCATATTATCGACGTTGAGCGTGCTGCCGTTATCCGCCTATTGCCTGGCGAAACCCGATCTGCGCCCGGGGCTTTTGAGGCGTTTCTGGCCCGAAAGCATCCGGCCGACGACGGGCGAGGCGCGACAAAGGGTGTGGATCCACGCCGCAAGCGCCGGAGAAGTGGGGTTGGCGGAGGCTTTCGCCCACGCGTATGCCAACCGGGAAACCTCCGGAGAAGGCCCCTCGTTTCTATTGACCACGAACACGCAAAGCGGCTGGAAAGCGGCTGGATCCGTCTGGAGCGCCAAACGCCGCTTCCCCTTCGACTCCTACCCCGCCCTTCTGAGACTGTTCAACGATTTCAAACCCACCCTGATCGTCTGCGTGGAAATGGAACTGTGGCCGAATCTTTTTCGTCTGGCCCGCAAACGCGGCGTCCCCACGGTCGTCGTGAACGCCAGGATGAGCGAACGAAGCGCCGGAGCCTTCGAAATGCTGAAAGGCAAGTGGACGGAATTTCTTCGACATCCCGCCTATTTCACGCGGCATGACCGGGATATGGAGAATCTTCAACGGGCCGGAGTCCCTCTGGAACGGATGCTGGTCAGCGGCGAAATGAAAATCGATATCCTCGCCGGGAAAATCCGTTCCGGAGAAAAACGCGAACGCTGGCCCATGCTTCTGGGAATCTCCACGCACGACGGGGAAGAGGAAATTCTTCTTGACGCCTTCCTCCGATTGCGAGATCTTTATCCCGAATTGACCCTGACCATCGCTCCCCGGCACCAGCGCCGCGTCCCCGATGTGCGGAGATCGGTAGCCGGGCGTGCGCTCGCCGTGGCGCTGGCCGGCGAAGCGGAACCGGAGGCGCTACGCTGGGCGGATGTGATCGTGGAGGATCGTTTCGGCCGTATGGACGATTGGCTCCGAAGAGCCTCGATCGCCTTTGTCGGAGGAAGCCTGACGCCGAAAGGCGGCCACAATCCCCTGGAACCCGTCCTTTACGGCGTTCCGGCCATGATCGGGCCGCATCATGAAAACTGGAAGGATTGGGTCGGTTTTCTGGACGACGGCGGAGCCTTGAGCGTCGTGAAAAACGCCCGCGATATCGTTCGGATCACCGGAGTGGTGATCGAGGAGAGAAACGAGGTTTTGAGAGCGTTGACGGCGGTTCAACAGCGCATCGCCCAGCAACTGGGGGCGGTGGAACGTAACGCGAGGCTGGCGAGAAAACTGGCCCTGGGAGGCGATCCTTTTGCCATGGAATAGCGACAACAAATACAAACGCTGGCTGAGCCCCCTGGCCGATATCTATCGGGAAGCCGCACGCGCCCGCAGACGCGCCTATGAAGAAGGTCGCAAGCGCAGGAAACGTCTGCCCCGGCCGGTTCTGTCGGTGGGAAATCTCACGGTCGGCGGGACGGGAAAAACGCCCACCGTTTTGTATCTCGTTCAGAAGCTGTCCGGCTGGTGCCAGGTGGCCATTCTGAGCCGGGGCTACGGCCGCAAGGGAGCCCGCTCCTATCAGGCGCTCCCCTCGGCGCGCGTGTTGGACGATCGCGCGGCGCTGTTTTTCGGAGACGAACCGGTTCTGCTGGCCCGGCGGCTTCCCAGCACCTCCGTTCATGTCGGGCCGAACCGGTACAGCGCCGGACTCAAGGCGCTGGATCGCCGTCCCATCGACCTGTTCGTTCTCGATGACGGCTTTCAGCATGTGGAACTGGAGCGGGACATCGATATGATTACCCTGGACGGACAGCAGGATCCCAGGGAACTGAAACCGTTGCCCGCCGGGCCGTTACGTGAACCGATGGACGCCCTGAAACGGGCGGATATCGTGTTGATAAACCACGTAAACGTGGACGGAAGCCACGAAATCGATTTGGACTGGCTGCGTTCGCTCTGCCCCGAGGCGCCCATCGTCACGGCGCGACTGGAGCCTTCCGGCATCTACGAATGCCGCACGGGAAACCTGATCGATCGCAAGGAGATCGAGAGCATTCCTCTTTACGCTTTCAGCGGCATCTGCAATCCGGAATCGTTTCATCTGACGCTTCGAGAACAGGGCTTTCAGATTAAGGATCATCGTGCGTTTCCGGATCATTACCGATACAAGGCGCGGGACATTCAGTTGCTGAATCGCGAAGCCCGCTCGATCGGGGCGAAAGGCTTCATCACCACGGAAAAGGATTCCGTTCGGATCTGCGGCGACCGCCTGCCGGAACTGCCTCTGTATTACGTCGAAGTCAGTCTTCGGATTCTGGAGGGAGAGGAAGCCATGTGGGAGCGGATCGGGGACGTTCTGCATGCCGGTTAGGGGCTTGTTTTTCCTTGCGGTTTTTCTTCTTCGACTTCTTCCGGAGCCCCTGGCGCTGGCCATCGGTAAAACCCTCGGCCTGATCTGGCATGACTTGATTCCCATTCGAAAATCCCTTGTCAAACGACAGCTTTCCTCCGCGCTCGGGAAAGAAACGTCCCGTCGGGAGCGGGCTCGAATTCGCCGGGGCGTTTTCGTCAATCTGGGCATGAACGTGGTGGAGTTTCTTCGCCTGGACCCTCGGCATCCGGATGATATCACGGGGAAAATCAGGCGGGAAGCCTTTGAAAACTATACGCGCGCCCATGCGCGGGGAAAGGGCGTTCTGGTGCTGACCGCCCATTTCGGCAACTGGGATCTTTTGTGCTGCTCCCAGTCCCTGATGGGCCATCCGATCACCATCCTTTCCAAAACCATCAAACCGGCCTGGCTGAACACCTTCTGGATGGATTCGAGAAAACGCTGCGGCATTCGCATTCTTCCGGCCACGGGGGTTATGGACACCCTGCTGGAGCACCTGTCTTGCAAGGAAACGGTGGGGTTCGTCATCGATCAATACATCCCCCCTCGTCGGGGCATCCCATCGGAATTCTTCGGAATTCCCGCCTATACCACCTCCGGACTCGCGCGTCTCGCCCTGGAAAGCGGGGCTCCGGTGGTTCCGATCTTTCTTTATCGGGAAAAAAGGGGAAAGCATCGGATGGAAGTCCGGCCGCCGGTTCCTCTCGCCGATGGAAAGGACCGGGAAGAATGCATCCGCCGGACCACCGACGCCTACAACCGCGTCCTGGAAGAAGCCGTCCGAAAACAGCCGGACCAATGGCTGTGGCTGCACCGGCGCTGGAAAAAGCCCGCTTGCGCGGCGGAATAGAATTCTGTTAAAATCGCTCTACGGAAGAGATTCGAAATCGGCGTTTTCCACTCCAATTCGGGAGGCATGACATGGGTGACACCCCCTTCAACATTCACGAAATTTTCGAAATGGCGGAACAGATCGAAATCAACGGCGGCGCTTTTTATCGCAAAGCGGCCGAAAACACCGTGAATCCGGCCGGAAAAAAGATGCTGCACGAACTGGCCCTGATGGAGGACGGCCATATCGGGGTCTTCGCCAACTTGCGGAAGGAACTGGCCGGACGGGGAGACGATTCGAGTTTCGACCCGGAAGGCGAGGCCATGGCTTACGTTCGTTCCATCGCGGCCACAAAGGTTTTCGACGATCATCCCGCCAATCTTCTGACCGGGGCCGAGTCCGTGGAACAGATTCTGAGACTGGCCATTTCCATGGAAAAGGAAGCCATTCTGTTCTACCTGGGCCTGAAGGAAATCATGCCGCCCGATTGGGGACGGGACAAGGTTCAGGCCATCATAGAAGAAGAGAAATCTCATGTTGTGATGCTGACCAACCAATTGAGATCATTCATAGAATAAGAAAACACTTGCTCTTCTTGCCGGACCGGGTAAGATGTCAAGTTTCAAGCTGACCGGAAATGCCGTCACGGGCCGGTTTCAGCGAGAAAATTCGTTTTGAATCGGGGGAGTCCGTACCAAGTAGACAAGGATCAATCATGTTATTGGAAATCAACCCGGAGTATCCGCAGGGGCGGCGGATCAAACAGGTCGTCGATACCATCAAAAAAGGAGGCATCGTCGTCTATCCCACGGATACCACGTATGGTTTCGGCTGCGATATCCACAACAAACGCGCCGTGGAAAAGATTCTGGCCATCAAGCGGATGCCGAAAAACAAGCTGCTGTCCCTGATCTGTCCTGATCTCAAGGCCGTCAGTCAGTACGGCTTTCTCTCGAACCAGTCGTACAAACTGCTGAAACGCTGTCTTCCCGGGCCGTATACGTTCATCCTCAAGGCCACCCAGTTGGTTCCCAGAATCATGATGACCAACCGGAAAACCATCGGCGTGCGCATTCCGGAAAACAAAGTCGCCCTGGCGATTTTGCAGGAAATCGAGCATCCGGTCATCACGGCTTCCGTACGCCGCGCCGAGGAAGAAATCATGAGCGAACCCTACGAGATCGAAGCCCGCCTGGGCCATCTCGTGGATATCGTTGTGGATTCCGGAATCATCCTGCCCAATCCCTCTTCCATCATCGATCTCAATCAGGATCCGCCGGTGGTGATTCGCGAGGGAAAGGGAGATATCTCTTTCATCACCGAATACTGAACTCCCATGTCGAGTATCACCGTAGACCGCGGCTTTCGTCGCATGACGTATTTTCCGGACCCGAGCTGAATCGTGCCGTTGAAATCCCAGCTATCGAGAAACGAAAACGGTCGGGACGTCCTGAGCGGATATGATTACGATCTCCCCCGGGAGAGGATCGCTCAGACGCCCGCCTCCAGGCGGGACGAAAGCCGCCTGATGCACCTGCTCCGATCCGAAAAGCGCATTCGGCACGGACAATTCCGCGATCTCCCTTCCCTTCTGAAAGACGGGGATCTGCTGGTGGTCAACGATACCCGTGTGATTCCGGCCCGCCTGGTCGGCCGCAAGGAAAGCGGGGGTGTCGCGGAGGTGTTCCTTTCGCGGAAGATGGAAGATCGGCGATGGGAAGCGCTGTTGCGGCTTTCCGGAAAGGCGCGTCCGGGCCTGCGAATTCGGCTGGACGATGCCGCGCTGACGCTGGTGGAGCCCCTGGACAAGGGGTTGTGGATCGTTCGTTTCGAGGGCGAGGAGGATGTCGAGGCTCTGACCCGGCGTCTGGGCGGCATTCCGCTCCCTCCGTACATCGATCGCGAAGACGTCAGCGACCGTCGGGAGGAGGATCGCGAGCGCTATCAGACGGTGTACGCCCGGCACGAGGGCGCGGTGGCGGCTCCCACCGCCGGGCTGCATTTCACGGAAGAACTCTTCAACAAGCTTTCCGAACAAGGAGTGCGCCGCACGGCGGTGACGCTGCACGTCGGCCTGGGAACCTTTCAGCCCCTGCGCGAGGAAAACCTGGACCGGGTGCGCTTGCACAGCGAGGACTACGCCATCGGAGAGGACGCGCTTTCCGCCATTCGCGAAACGAAGGCCAACGGCGGCCGTGTCGTGGCGGTGGGAACCACCAGCGTGAGGGTGCTGGAACACCTGGCCCGGATCGACGGCTTCCGTCCCCACGCGGGAAGCACGGAGCTTTTCCTTCGTCCCGGCGAACCGTTCCGGGCGGTGGACGCCATGATTACGAATTTTCATCTTCCGAAATCCTCTCTGCTGATTCTCGTTTCCGCCTTCGCCGGATGGTCCTTCGTGAAACGAGCCTACGAAACGGCGGTGAAAGAGGAATACCGGTTTTACTCCTACGGCGACGCCATGCTGATCGAGTGATGACATGAGCCTGCTATCCATGGAAGTATCGGCGACCGATCCGCAGAGTCTGGCAAGAAAGGGGCGCGTCCGCCTGCCCGGCGGTTCCTTCGATACCCCGGCGTTCATGCCCGTGGGCACCAAGGGCACGGTCAAGGCCATGTCGCCGGAAGAATTGGCGGAAACCGGCGTCCAGGTCATTCTGGGGAACACCTATCACTTGTACCTGCGTCCGGGGCACGAGACGATCCGCAGGGCCGGCGGTCTGCACCGCTTCATGAACTGGAACCGGCTCATCCTTACGGATTCCGGTGGGTTTCAGGTTTTCAGTCTATCCGATATCCGCAAGATTCGGGAAGAAGGGGTGGAATTTCAGTCCCATCTCGACGGCGGGCGCAAGCATCTGCTGACTCCCGAAAAATCCATCGAGATCCAGGAGGCGCTGGGATCCGACATTATGATGGTCTTCGACGAATGCCCGGCGGCGGACGCTCAGCGGGACTACGTGGCCCGCTCCATGGAGTTGACCACCCGCTGGGAAACGCGCAGCCTGGCCGCACGCACGAGCGAACGGGCCGCGCTTTTCGGCATCGTCCAGGGCGGCGTGTTCGAGGATCTTCGCCGGGCGCACGCGGAGCAATTGACGGCGCTTCCCTTCGACGGCTTCGCCATCGGCGGGCTATCTGTGGGCGAGCCCACGGAAACGATGTACCGCATGGCCGAAGTCACCACGCCTCTTCTCCCCAAAGACAAGCCCCGTTATCTTATGGGCGTGGGCACGCCGGAAAACCTGATCGAATGCGTGGCGCGAGGCATCGACATGTTCGATTGCGTCATGCCCACCCGCAACGCCAGGAACGGGCAGCTGTTCACCCGGCGCGGGAAAATCGTCATCAAGCACGCCGAATATGCGGAGGATTTCGGCCCCGTGGATCCGGATTGCACCTGTTATGCCTGCCGTAATTACAGCCGGGCCTATCTTCGCCATCTCTTCCTGGCCAACGAAATCCTGGGCATGAGGTTGAATACGATCCACAACCTGCATTTCTATCAGGAGCTTATGTGCGGCATCCGCGATTCGATCGAAGGCGGACGCTTTCCCGAATTCCGAGAGCGGATGCTTCGGAGCCTCGGCGGATCGAACGGGGAAACGACGATATCGACATGACGGGCCGCTTTGACACGCCCGAGTGGAAGGAGTCGAAATGATTCGCATTCTATGCTGGAACGTCAATGGAATCCGCGCCGCCGAAAAGAAGGGTTTTTCGGATTGGCTGCTGAAGGAACAGCCGGACATCTGCAGCGTGCAGGAAACCAAGGCCCACCGGGAACAGGTTCCCAAAAAAATCGTGGAGCCGCCCGGTTACCGCACGATCTGGCATTCGGCGGAGAAAAAAGGCTATTCGGGCGTGCTGTCGTTCGTGAAACGGGAACCGCTCGCCGTTCGAACGCTCGGCATCCAGGAATTCGACGCCGAAGGGCGGGTGCAAGTCCTCGACTATAAAGACTTTTCCCTTATCAACGCCTATTTCCCGAACAGCCAGCCGGAGCGGGCGCGCCTGGATTACAAACTGGCCTTCAACCGGGCCATGCTGACGTTCTGCGATGCGGAGCGAAAAAAAGGAAAAAACATCGTGTTGTGCGGCGATTACAACGTCGCCCATCAGCCCATCGATCTGGCCCGGCCGAAACAGAACGAGGACAGTCCCGGCTATTACATCGAGGAACGGGAGGCCATGACGGCCTTTCTGGAGGCGGGCTACGTGGACACCTTCCGGCATTTCCATCCGGACGAACCCGACCACTACAGCTGGTGGTCCTACCGCGCCCGCAGCCGGGAAAGAAACGTGGGCTGGAGGATCGATTATTTCTGCGTGAACGGGGAATTTATAAAAAAGGTGAAATCCGCCACGATTCTTCCCCACGTCATGGGAAGCGACCACTGTCCCGTGGGGCTGGACCTGGGCATCGATGCGCTGTAGCAGGAGTATCCGGCCGGAGGCGTCAATCTCCCGCGTCTGTTTTCCCGTTCTCCAAAAGTCTTCGAATCAGCCCGTTGATTAACGCCGCCATGGCGTCCGGCGGGAGGTGAACCGCCGCGCCGCGATCCACGAGGATGGTGAGGTTCGGAGGAAATTCGTCGTCCTCCAGCCACAAAAGGAATTCCACCGGAAACTTGGGGAAGAGTTCGAAACGGAAAGCGCGGTCCGCCTTGTCCAGCGGCCGTCCTCCCAGGGCGAGGCAGGCTCGGGAAAAACGGTTGCCATGGCTGCCGTAGGCGCGAAGCAGGCCGCCCGTCTCCAGTTCCAAGAGTCCCTTGAAAATCTCCATACCGGGAAAGAGATCCCGGGGCGGCGTCATCTCGCCCGTGAGCGCCGAAGATTTTGCCCGAGAGAGATAAACCAGAATTAGAAAGGGAAGTTGCCGGTTCCAACTCTTCGAGGCGTTTCCTTCCGTCTTTTCAATCGCCTGGCGAACCGGATCCACCGTCCAGCGCTCGTTCAGCACCGAAAGTCCGATCCGCCCCTCCGGAAGGATCTCCGCGCCGGAACGGGAAACGACATCCTCCAGGGAACGCTCGGCCAGTTCCCTCCAGAAAATCGGCGCGGTATCGGGCCAGTCCGGCGGACTCTCACCGTCCTTGGGGCGGTAGTGGCTGCACGGATAGCAGAGCTTGAAGGAATTGTCGGTCATTTTTCCTGTTCATTCCCATCGGTTTCGGAGAAGAGCGCCAACCGCGCTCAACCCGTCTTGACCAGCGCCAGTTGGCGGCTCATCGCGAGAAGATTTCCCGATTCGTCCCAGAGTTCGGCGTCCGTTTCTACCAGGCCTTCCGTGGCGTAACGGGTCCGGGAGCGAAAACACACACGCGGAATATCCATGGGAACCCGCCGAATCTGCTCGCTCAACTCGATGGTGGGCACCCAGGCCAGCGGCCCGGTTCGACGCATGACCGGCGGCGGGCTGGCGTCCAGCAGCAGCAGCAGGCCCAAGGCATCCACCGGACGGCCGTCACGAAACTCGAAATAGCCGGAAAAACGGGTGTTTTCAGATGATTTGCCGCCGATCCACTCGAATTGCTCCGGCGGCACCCGCATGCGCACCTGCCTGAAAAACGGCAGCGGAACCGCGTCCGTATCCACGTCCACGCAATCCGCAAGAGCGGGAAAGGCCGGAACTTCGTTCCCCCGGATGAACGTCGGGCCCTGAAAGGCGTTTTCAACCGAGAACACGCCCATGAAGCGCACCCGCTCCCGGCCGTCCTGGTTCAGCGAAACCATGGCCGAGCGGATCCGGCCGCCCCGGTGAATTTCCTCCACGCAAAGTTCCGCCCGCCCCGCTTCCGGCGGCAGATGAAACAAGGCGGAAAGCGACAGCGGAACCGGAAACTCGGATTCCATGGACAGCGCCTTTCCGGCCAGCGCCATCAGGTAGCCCCCGTTCGGAGCGGCGATATTCCAGTCCGCCGTGATCTCCACGGAATAGCGCCCTTCCCCCGAGGGTTCCAGGCGACAATCGCGGTCCAACTTGTAGGTCATGGATGCTCCCGCAAGGTGCATTTTGAGAAAGGAGTTCAGTAGGCTTTCTTCAGGACGGCCAGGGCGTCTTCGTAATCGACCTCCTCCGGGTTGTAGGTCAGCGCGCCGTCGTTGATGGCCACCTTGGCGATGTTCGGAAGCTGGCTTTCCATCACTCCCGCGTCCTTCAGGCTGAGCGGCAGCCCACAGATGCGGTTGAGCTGGCTGGTGAAGCGGCGCACCGCCTCCCCGGCGGCCAGGGCCTGCTGTCGGCGGCTGAGCCCGGAAACATCCACGCCCAGGAGCCCCGCCACGTCCGCCAGAAGCTCCGGAACCTTCTCGATATTCCAGTCCATGCCGAAGGGCAGAAGGATGCTGTTGGCGATGCCGTGGGGGACGTGGGCCACGCCGCCGCAGGCGTGGGAAAGCGCATGCACCATGCCCACCATGGAGTTGGAAAAGGCGATGCCCGCCAGAAGCGAGGCGTTGGCCATGGCCAGACGCGCCTCGGCGTTCGCGCCGTCGTCCACGGCCGTTACCAGATATTCCCGAATCAGACGGATGGCTCCGGCGGCGAAGGCGTCGGACACGGGATTTTTCTGAAGGCAGGTATAGGCTTCGATGGCGTGCGTCAGTGCGTCCATCCCCGTGGCGGCGGTCATTTTAGGCGGCAGAGTGCGCGTCATCTCCAGGTCGAGAATCGCCACGTGGGGATAGAGCTTCGTGGAAACCAGCGCCATCTTCACCCCGGCGTCCACGTTGGCGATCACCGCCGCGGAGGTTACTTCCGAGCCGGTTCCCGCCGTTGTGGGAATGGCGATGAAGGGCTGCATGACGGCCTGGATGCGGTCCACGCCCTGGTATTTCAGGAGGTCGTCCGTGTTCTCGGAAATGACGATGTTGACACCCTTGGCGGTGTCGATCACGCTGCCGCCGCCCACGGCCACGATGGCGTCGCAGTCGTTCTCGCGATACAGGCCGGCCACCTGGTTGACGACGTGATTGCTGGAATCCACCGGCGTGTCGTCGAAGACCGCCGCGATGTCCAGATCGGAATCCGCGAAGGCCGCCTTGACCGGATCCAGAAGCCCCGCCGAGACGATGCCTTTGTCCGTGATGACCAGCGGGCGGCTCGCGCCGAGTTGGGTCAGTTCGTAAGGCAGGTTCGCCAGAGCCTTGCGGCCGCTCAGAATCTTTACCGGGCAGGTGAATTCGTAGTATTTCGGAATCATTTTCCGTCTCCTATGCTTGATTTCGATGGATCGAATTTCGGATATCGTCACTTGTTCAAGGCGGCCAACAGTTTCGGCGTCAGAAGCCCCATGATCTTGGCCTTGATCGCCAGTTGTCCGGCGGAAAGCCTGGGCGGCCTTTTGAACGTGTTTTTCAGGATAATCCCGGGAAACAAATAAGTCTGGACGATGGCCATGGCCCGGGTGACCTGCATGGCATGATAATTGTTGCCCTGCACGCAGACCCGGTTTTCCGCCACCGCCATGGGCGCTCCCAGCATGCCGGTGAAGATCAGAATGGCCGAATCCAGATTCTTGAACAGAATGGAAATATGCGGATCCCGAAGCCCCGCGCCGAGAATCCGGAAACCGTCCGCGTGTTTCTCCACCGTGATGTACGGCCCTTGCGGCAGCACGCCGATTCCCACCCGGCGGCCGTCTTCCCAGTCCGCGATTTCTTCTTTCATTTCCTGTGTGTACTTTCCGGTCAACTCGAACGTCGCCGCCAGAGCCAGAAGGGAAACGCGGCTCAGAGCGACTTTCGCTCCGGTGGAGACGCCATGCTCCGTTGAGAACGCGCGGGCGCGCCGGAAAAACTGTTCGAAGATCTCTTTCATCCCTTTTCTCCAGATTTTAGATAAAAAACGCGGACCGAAAGCCCACCGAGGATCTTTTCCATGCTCCTGCTCTACCCTATTTCGAACGGGATTTCAAGACCATTTTGACGCATCGCTTCACCAAAAAGCAATAATGACGTTTGTTCCATTCCGAGCATTTCACTTTCTCTCCGTGACCGACGCTCCATTTTCTCACGTGCCAGGAGTGAATGCGTAAAACGAGCCGGGGTTCAAAGCATCCAAATTTTCATGAAAACCCCGACCGGGACACAGTGTCTATATTTAAGGACACAGACTCCCGAGCAAATCGGTCGATGACACAAACCATCCTGCTGATATTACAAAACAAATTGTCTTTACGTTTTCGTTGATGCTCGACGACGATCAGGGGCCGAAACGGTCCTTTTTCGCGTCCGGTCCGGGTGAACGCAAAAATGCGGGATTTCTTCGTATTATCCATGGGATACGCACGAAATACGTGTCACCCGGACGAACCGCCGAAAACGCTCGAAACGAAACCGAACGGCGACAAGACCAACGGAAGAGAAAAGAGCGCGTTTTTCTCATTTTCAACCCTGCCGGTTTCCCTTCCCGAATTTCCCTTGATCGGGGTACCGTGTTCCATTATCATGTTTCTCGCTTTTACAATCGGGGCCATCCCCAAGGCGAAGGAGCAGGCATGGGCAGGCATTATGACGCGATCGTAGTGGGAGCCGGACTGGGAGGACTTTCCGTGGCGACCCTGCTGGCGCGCAAGGGTTTCGGCGTTCTTCTGCTGGAGAAACACAATATCCCCGGAGGATACGCCACCAGCTTCGTTCGCGGCCGGTTCGAATTCGAAGTGGCCTTGCATGAACTCTCGGACATCGGAACGCCGGAGCGCCGGGGCGTTCTTGCCAAGTATCTGGATTATCTCGGCGTTTTCGACAAGGTGGAATTCGTCCAGACGCCGGACCTCTATCGATCCATTTTCCCGGACCTGGATTTGACGCTTCCCAAGGGAAGGAACGATTATACGGATGCTTTGTGCCAGGCTTTTCCCCACGAGGCCGGCGGCATCAGGACGTTTATCCAACGCATTTTCCGGCTGGCCTCGGAGGTGGATCGACTGGCCGAGATTCAATACGCGGGATTCCCGCAGGTGCTGCCGAAAATCGCGGCGCTGCCGTTTCGCATGAAGGCCGTTCCCCGCTATCTCTTCGCCACCTGGGGAGAGGTTCTCAGTCGCGATGTGGCCGACGAACGCGCCCGCGCCGTAATCTCCCAGTACTGGGGATATTTCGGGCTTCCGCCCGAGAAAGTCTCCTTTTTCTATTTCGCCCTGGCGCTGGCCTCCTACATCCGGCTCGGCGCGAGCCACATCCAGGGACGTTCCCAGGCGCTTTCCAACGCCTTCATTCAGACCTTCGAGGAAATGGGCGGCGAGGTTCGCTTCCAGACCGGCGTGGATCGTATTCTCACGGAAAACGGCCGTACGACCGGCATCATCACGGACGCCGGAGAGGAATTCGTCTCCGATATCGTCGTCAGCAACGCCGATCCGGTGACGACCTGCCGGGATCTCATCGGAGTGGAACGAATCCCGGAATCCTTCTTCAAAAAACTGCGGTCGGCCACGATCTCGCCCAGTTCGTTCAATGTCTACATGGGCGTCAACCGGTCGCTGGAGGATTTCGGCGTCTTCGATCACGAAACGTTCGTGAACGGCGATTACGATTTCGACAACCATTACGAACGCATGAAAGGCATTCACCCTCCGGGGGAAATCGTCGTCACCTGCTACAACCGCGTCCTGCCGAACATATCCCCGCCGGGAACCAGTCAGATCGTACTGACCTCCCTGATGTACGGCGAGCCTTGGCGGCACGTTGCGCCGGAGGAATACGTGGATCAAAAAACGGAAATCGCGGACGATATCATCCGCATGGCGGAAACCGTTCTTCCCGGACTGCGCGAGCATACGGAAGTGGTGGACGTTTCCACGCCGTTGACCAACATGCGCTATGCGGGCGCTCTGGGCGGAAGTATATACGGATTCAACAATACGCCGTTCAACCACACCATTCTGCGGCCCGGAGCGAAAGGTCCGCTGGAGGGCCTGTACTTCGTGGGCGCCTGGGTGCAGCCCGGCGGCGGGTTCTCCCCCGCCATGCTTTCCGGCCAGATCGCCGGAGAGATGATCGCGGCGAAACTCCGAAGCTCCGGAAAGAAAGGATAGGTCATGTCGTTCGAATTTGGCTACTGGGCGCAGGATCTGCGGCGTTACCTCGTCGAATGGCGCAACCGCGCCCAGCTTCGCGAAGAAGGCGCGGGGGTGGATTATACGGACGAGAAATATCACGCGCAGAACGCCCGTGCGGTTTCCCGCATCCATCCCAAGCGCATGAGCCTTCGCGTGCTGGAAGTCATCGAGGAAACGCCCACGACGAAGACCTTTCGTTTCGAACGCACCGATGCTCCGCTGCCGCCCTTCCGGGCCGGGCAATACGTGAATCTGTTTCTTTCCATCGACGGCGTGCGCACCAGCCGCCCCTACAGCATGTCCTCCGCGCCGGGAAAGGATTTTCTGGATCTGACGGTCCGTTCCAAGCCCGGCGGATTCGTCTCCAATCACCTGCTGAACACCACCCGCCCCGGCGATGAATTCGTCTCCAGCGGTCCGGCGGGGCACTTCCATTACGAACCGCTGATCGACCGGGGCGAACTCGTTCTTCTGGCGGGAGGCAGCGGGATCACCCCCTTCATGAGCCTCATCCGCCACCACGCGGAACTGGACTGGCCGACGAAGATCCACTTGATTTACGGCAGCCGGACCATGGACGAGGTGATTTTCGGGGAAGAGTTCGACGCCTTGAACTGGAACAATCCGGAGTTGAATTACGCCCTGGCGCTTTCGGAACCGTACGACGGCTACGACGGCGTTCGGGGATTCATCACGGCGGATCTGATCGAGAGCCATTGCGGAGGAATCGAGGGCAAGACGTTCATGATCTGCGGCCCCAACGCGATGTACGATTTCGTTCTGGGCGAACTGGCGAAACTGAACGTGCCGCGACACAAGATCCGCCGGGAACTGTACGGTCCGCCGGAACCGGTCACCGAACAGCCGAACTGGCCCAAGCGTGTCAAGGCGGACACCCTGTTCAATGTGGAAATCGTCGGGAAGCGCACCATTCAGGCTCCGGCGGGGGAACCGCTGATGAATTCGCTGGAGCGCAACGGCCTGGTTCTGCCCGCCGTGTGCCGCTCGGGAGCATGCAGTAAATGCCGGGTGCAACTCGCCCTCGGGCAGGTCTACATGCCCCCCACGGTGGGGCTGCGGGAGTCCGACCGCGCCAACGGGTACATTCACGCCTGCGTCTCCTATCCGCTGGAGGATCTGAAAATCCGCATCTGACGGATCGCGCCGGAAAAATCCGACGTCATGGACTTCGGCGCGTTCCGGCGGTAGGCTTTTCTTCCGAACACAAAAGGAAAACGCCATGGCGGACGAAGAAAAGCTGATTATAAACGTCACCTACAAATGCAACAACCATTGCCGTTTCTGCTCCATCGCGGACCGAGAGATCGCCCACGGCGATTTCGATGTGCAGAAAGCGCATATCGACCGGGCGGCCGAGGAGGGCATTCGCCTGCTGGACATCGACGGCGGCGAACCCACCCTTTACCCCCGGCTTTTCGATCTCTTGGACCACGCCCTGGAAAGGAAGTTCGAACGCATCACGATCACCAGCAACGGGCGCATGCTGGCGGACGCGGCGCTCGTCGATCGGCTGGCCCGCTATCCCATCGATCTGTTGATTTCCCTGCATGCGGCGGACGCGTCCGTGCAGGACGATCTCACCACGCAACCGGGATCGTTTAGGCAGACCGTCAAAGGCGTCCTGAACGCCATCCGCCGTTTCCCGAATCTGGGCGTCAACACCACGATCACGACACCGAATCTGGACGGGTTGGATCGCCTGGCCAACCTGCTGGTGAAAATCGGAGTAAAAACCTGGAATCTTCAATATTATACGCCATTTGGAGAAGTCCGGCCCGAACTGGCCCCCGATCCGTATCGAACCGGCGGCGTCCTGATGGACGTTCTGCAACGGTACGAATCGAAACTCGACATCCAGGTGGTCAACCTGCCCTTCTGTTTTCTGCCCGGTTACGAACGTTTCGCCATTCCGGACGTGGGAAAAGCCGCCAGGCGGATGCTTTTCGTAAACAATCAAGAGGTCAATCTGGGCGATTATCTTGCAACCCGGCGTTTTCAGAACGGAAAGTGCCGCTCCTGCTCCTGGTCCGGCGCTTGTCGCGGGTTCTGGGATTACGGAGATTCTCCGGAAACCGGCCGCCCCTGGCGCATTCGGATGCTGGACGTTCTGCCCGGTTATCCCTGCAAGGCCGCATGCACGTTCTGCGCCGTGGAAGAAGAATGGCTGGACAAATCCTTGACGACGAAGGAAGTCCTGGCGGAAATCGACCGCGCCATGGCCTACGGTCCCACGGTCATCCGTTTCGGCGGCGGAGAACCCACCGAACGGGATGATCTGCCCGATTTGATCCGTTACGCCAAAAAGATGGAATTCGAACGGATTTCCGTGCAGACGCATGGCTTCCGATTGGAGAATCGCTCGTATTTACAGGAACTTGTCTCCGCAGGAGCAAACAAGTTCAACATCTCCGTCCGGGGAGGCAATGCGCAAACTCACGAACTTCTCACCGGCGTTCCATCCTCTTTCGAAAAAGTCGTCCGGGCGGTGCGGAACGCGGCCGAACGGAGCGACGTGGTGTTGGAACTGGACGGTATTCTGACCTTGCGGACCGTGCCGGAGCTTGAGGACGAAATCCGCTTCTTTCACTCCCAGGGAGCGCGGCGGTTCAATTATTGGTTCGTGCAGGCGGAAGGTCGCGCCGCGAGAAATCATGAACGACTGGTTCCGCGCATGAAGGAAGCGGCCCGGGCATTCTTGAAAGCCTATGAAAACACGAAGGATCTCGACATCGAAAGCTTTCGCTGCTATTACATTCCCTATTGCTTTTTCAAGGGATCGGAGCATCTGGTCTGGCATCCGTTGGAGGAAAACGCCCTGGTGGTCACGCCCACCGGATCCTTTACGCTGGATCAAGGTTCTCTGGATCTGGGCGTCAAAACCGCCATCTGCGAACGGTGCGTGAAACGCGCTTCCTGTTTCGGAATTCCGCCGTCATACCTGAAACATTTCGGCGACTTGGAACTTGAACCGTATTCCCGTTGAACGAAATCGGATTTCCGGGACCGGCAACTGGCCGGCTGGCCGTGGAAATCGCCTGCCGATCAATAGAAAAACGAATTTATATCGTTCCATTAATGAATTTTCATCCCTATTGACAATCAAACCTGATTAGGGAATACTCCCAATATATTTTCCTGGGAAAACGGGGGCGGCAGTATTGTCCTCTAGGTTTAAATTCATACATCCGGAGCATGACAATGAGACTTGGTAAAGGTTCGCGGACGACTCTGACCCTTTTTGAGCTTCTTTTCCTGGCGCTGATGATTTTCTCTGCGTGTTCCAGCCAGCAGGGAGCGACGGGCGGTGACAACGACTCGGATGGGAGCGACGCCCCTGCCGACTGCCGTTTCGACAACGAATGCCCGGACGGAACCGTCTGCCACCAGGGAGACTGCATCCCGGAAGCCCAGGCGCCCTGTCAGTCGGAAGGCTCCTGCGCCCTGGATGACGATTGCGACGCCGCCCAGTTCTGCAACGACTTCTGCCAGTGCGAATCCATGTACCCCATCGATGGCGACATGGAAATCGATCATCCCGCCGATGGCGATCGGGAAGACACGCCGAACCCCTGCGAGAACGGTCCCGCGCTGGGCGTTCAGAACAGCCTGGATTTCGGTTACGTGCCTTTCGGGTCGGGAAGCTTGGAAAGTCTCGTCATTACGAATCTTTGCGAGGATTATCCCCTGGAGATCACGAATATCGAGATCCTATCCTCCAGCACCGAGTTCAGTTTCCCCACCGCCTTTTCCAGTCCCGTCACGTTGAGCAACACCACGGACAATTTCAATTTCGATGTCCTTTACAGTCCCTCCAACATCGGTCTGGATGAAGGAGAGGTCATCATCTCCTCCAACGATCCCCAAAGTCCTGCTCGGGTGACCCTGGTGACCCGCTACAAGGGAACGGTGGATATCGACGTCACCCCGAACCCGCTGGACTTCCACGATGTCGTCCTTGGCGATCCCGCCAGCCTGCGGACACTGATTATCAAAAACATTCGGGGCGAAGAAAACGACAACGCCGTCCTTCGCATCAACTCCATCTACATGGAAAGCCAGTCCAACGTCGTTTTCGAAGTCGGAACCTACCCCAACCCGTTCTACATCGGCCAAGGCCAGGAATCGGAGATTTCCGTATCCTGCCACCCCCAGGTGTCGGGAGAGGTGACGGACCGTATTCTGTTCGAAAGCAACGATCCGGACGAGAGCACCTACGCCGTGGAGGTCGCCTGCACCGGCGTCGAGCCGATTCTGTCGGTGGAAACGCTGGAGGAGGGCAACCTTCTCGATTTCGGTCTGCAACGCGTGGAGGCGGACGTAAGCGTTCAACTGACGGTCAGCAACTCCGGCGGCGGATCCCTGGTCGTACAACCTCCCATAATGATCGAAGGCTCTTCTCCGTTCTTCAGTTTCGACGACAGCGCCTTCGCTTCCGGGGAACGGGTTCTCGGCGAGGGCGATTCTCTCAATCTGCCCGTGCGCTACAATCCGACCGAAGCCGGCGACCATTCCGGGCAGATCCGCCTTCAGAACAATTCCTTCGGATCGCCGAACTTCATCATCAATCTGGAAGGAAACGCCGCCGGGGGCCTGATCGTGGCCGATCCGTCCCAGGTCGATTTCGGCTCGGTCCGCGTCACCCAGTCCGCTGATCGGGAGTTGACGCTCCGCAACGACGGCGAAGTGGCGGTCACCCTGCAAACCATCGACTTTTCCGCGGCTTCGGACGCCCTGACGTTCGCCGCGACGGACACCCTGGAAAACGTCACCCTCGACCCGGGACAAAGCCACGTCCTGCACCTTCATTTCGCCCCGGCGAGTCGCGGAAACTTCAATAACGCCGTTCATTTCACGACGGACGACGCCGTGGCCTCCGAGGGAGACGTTCCGGTCAACGCCACCGGAATCGCCCCCGTGATCCAGATCACCGAGCGGGACAATCCGAACTTCGAGTCACGGCTCGATTTCGGCGAAGTGCGGCTGAACCATTCCCTGGAGCGAATTCTCGAACTGCGAAACGTGGGGGATGACGCCCTGCACATCGGTGAAGCCGCTCTGATCCTCAACACGTCGGAGCAGGAATTCTCCCTGGTGGATGTCGGCACGCCCGAACTGGCTCCGGAAGGAATGGTGGAACTTTCGGTGAGCTATGCCCCCGTGCAGTTCCCGGGCCTGGACACCGGACAGCTCCGCGTTCGCGGCGACGATCCCGAAACCCCGGAGATCCTGATCTCTCTTCGCGGAATGGCCACCGATCAGCGCCTGTTTTTCTCGCCGTCGGCGCCCATGAACTTCGGGGACATTCACTTCCAGGCGTCCAGCGTCGAACGTGTACTGCTCTACAATTCCGGAATCTCCGGAAATCTGGTCGTCACCGGAATGGAGATCGTGCTTGGGCAGGATGTCTTTACACTGGAGCCGCTGTCGCAGGAACTGCCCTTCGAACTTTTCCCGAATCAGCAGAATTCCCTGGCGGTGGACGTCAAGTTCGTTCCGGCGCTTCCCGAGGGCCGCGAAGAGGCCGATCCGGAGGACTTCGAGGGCTCGTTGCGCATTTTCGCCAATTCCTATGTTTCAGACGAAACCGACTACGCCCTCGCCGGCCGCGGAGTGCCCTGTCCGGACGGCTTCTGGGATCTGGACGGCAACCCCGAGGATTGCGAGTATCCCTGCAACCTGAAAAACGGCGGTGTGGAAATCTGCAACGGCGAGGACGACGACTGCGACGGCCAGTTCGACGAGGACGAAAACATCACCAGCAATTGCGTTCCGCCGGAAAATTCCGATCCGGTCTGCGTGGACGGCGCTTGCGACTTCATCTGTCGGGACGATTTCCATCGCTGCAACAGCCTCTGCTTCCCGGATTCCGACCCGCAGCACTGCGGCGAGGATTGCGTATTCTGCGGCGACGACGCTCTGGAATGCACCGATCCGGTCTGCGAGGACGACCAATGCGGCCAGGCGGTGCGCTCGGATCGCTGCCTCATCGACGGAGCCTGCTACACGTTCAACGGAAAGAACCCGGAAAACGACTGCGAAGTCTGCATCCCGTTTTTCGACAATCACGGCTGGAACAACCGGGATGACGGCGAAATCTGCGACGACCGCCTTTTCTGCACCGTCAACACCACCTGCCATTCCGGACAATGCACGTCGGAAGAAACCCGGGATTGCAGTTCAGCGGTGACGCAGAGCCAATGTCAGGTCGCCACCTGCAACGAGGACGAGGATCGGTGCGAAGCGCTTCCCGCCAACGACGGAGGCGATTGCCGGGATGGGGAAAACGGCGACGGATGGTACGACACGGGGGACGTGGGGCCGGGCTGCTCCAATATGAGCGATCCGGACGCGGAACGCAGGGATTATTCCTGTTCCACCGGCGCGTGCGTCTACGCCATCGCGGAGACGCGTTTCTGCAACGCCCAGGACGATTACTACGGCGGAGGAAACAACGAAGGCTGCGGTGAGGATCCGCCTTCCGTCCAAAGAGATTATTACGTCTCGGAAGAAGGCGTCTGCGATTATTCCACCACGAACTGCGCGGCGGTGGATTGCGACGCCCAGGACGTCTGCCGGGCCACCTGCGACGGAAACGTCATCCGGGAATATCGGGATTATTTCGCGGAGGACAACAGTCCGGACTGTGCGTTCGTCTTCGGTCCCGCCGTGGACAACTGCGAAACGCGCCTCTCCGTGGATACCGATGGCGGAGCCGACGATTACCTGACCGGCGGCGTGGTGACCGATTCCCTGGCCTGTTCCGAGGGAAGCTGCACCGTCGATACGCACGCGGACTATTGTTCGGGAACGATCCTGAACGAGTACGGCGCGAACGGCGCGGGCGTGACCGGGCCGGTGGCCTACGACTGCCAGAACTACGAGGATCTGTTCTGCACCGAAAGCCGCTACCTTTTCCGAAACGAATGGGACTGCAAAGGCTCGCCCGCCTATTGCGCGGACAGCGGATTCGACACGCAGGTGAACGACTGCGGCCGAAACGAATGTACGGGCGTCTGCGGAAGCGGTCCGGACGGTTGCACCTATCACGAAAAAGGCTGCGAAGCCGGCGGCTGTTTCGACCGCCCGCACGGTTCGGATGAGGCCGAAAGCTACTGCCAGGGCTGCGGACTCTCCTGGAACCTGGGGGGAGAAATCGGGGCCTCGACCTGCTGCGGAGACGACGCCGCCGAGTTCGTCCGGAATTGCAGCGACAGTTCGGATAACGGCCAGTGCGGGACGGATACCCGGGCCTGCTGTTCCACGGCGGAAAGCTGTGTGGATCACGACGGAAACTGCGCCGATTCCGGAGCGTGTTCCTCCTTCGGCGGAAGCGTGCGCAAATCCTTTTGCGAAGCCGGCGTCTGGGAAGATCCCGACGAATCGGCCGATTTCTGCACGGGCGACGGATGCGGCTTCGATTGGCTGGCCTTCAATATCTTCGGCAACCGTTGCTGCGGCGACGATCCCGGCGAGGATTTTGAACAACAAGAAGGCGCCGATCGGGCCTGCTGTTACAACGGCCTGCTTCTGCCCAGCGGTGAAAGCTCCGACTCCGTGCTCTGTCAGGACGGCTTGCTGTACGACTGCAACGGCGCGGCGAACGACGATTCCGACATAGCCGAAGACGTGGAAATCTGTGGCCGTATCGGCGACTTGTTCTGTCGCGATACCGAGGAATGGGGCGAAACGAAATCGGCGGGTTGCGAATGCGAGTCGGACGAGGAGTGCGAATCCGGCCATTGCCAGGAGGACGTAGGCGGCACGGGAAGCTGGTGCACCACCGGCGACCAGTGCGTGCACGAAGGCGTCTTCTATGATAGCGGAACGTATTCCCCCGTCTGCTTCGACAACGGAAGCCGCGCCCGCTGCAACAACGGCGCGTGGATTTCCGAATCCTGCGGAACGGATACGGTCTGTACGGATCACTTGTGTTCCGACGGTGCGTGTCACGTCTCCCATTTCGGAGACGACACTCCCTGCAACAACGACTATCTCTGTTCGTCCGGACCGGGAGACGGAGCGTACGGCGTGGGCGGCGGCTTCCGCTGCCAGGGATTCTGCGACGGTTCCGGAACCTGCGATTACGCCGCCAACTGCGAGGATTGCAACCTGGAGGACGGCTGGCACAATCATGGCGACGATGGTCCCGGCTGTTTCGAAACGAACGATCCCACCGCCGAACTTCGCGACTATTTCTGCGCGGTGGGCGTCTGCACGCATTCCGTAACGGAAACCAAGGATTGCGACGACCGCGACGGCTACTACGGGGGAGGCGACACCGAAGGCTGCGGAAACGATCCGGTCAGTCAGCAGCGGGATTATTACGTCAGTTCGACCGGTCTTTGCGTCTATGGAACCTCCAACTGCGAAACGGTTTCCTGCGATGGCCAGGACAATTGCTCCAGCGCCTGCGAGGGAGACGCCGTGAAATCCTTCCGGGATTTTTATGTAGAGGAGAATTCCTCCGTCTGCGCCTATCGGTACGGTGAAAGCGTGGAGGATTGCACCCTGAAGGCTTCGGTGGATTCGGACGGCTCGCCCACCGGTTATTCGGAAGGAGGAATTGTCTCCGATTACCTTGCATGCTCGAACGGAGCCTGCGTGGCGAACGACTATGCGGACTACTGCTCCGGTTCGATGCTCAACGAATACGGCGCGCTGGACGCCGGGATCACGGGACCGCTGGAATACCAGTGCCAGGACAACGAAACGCTGTTCTGCCACGACGCGCGTTATCTCTACCGAAACGAATGGGAATGCGCCGGAAGTCCGGGCTACTGCCGGGACAGCGGCTACGACAGCGTGGAAACGGATTGCGGCGTGGATGCCTGCCAGGGAATTTGCGGCTCCGGCGAAAACGGGTGCAAGTACCACTTGCGCGGATGCCAGACCGATGCCTGCTCCGATCTTGAATACGACGCGGACGATTCGGAAACCTATTGTACCGGCTGCAATCGGCAATGGGCCTTGGGCGGAGAAGCGGCTGTCGATGCCTGCTGCGGGGACGACGCCGAGGAGTTCGTCCGGGAGTGCGACGACAGCTCGGAAAACGGCAATTGCGGAGCCGACCTTTCGGCCTGCTGCCGGACCAACACGGCTTGCGTGGACCATGACGGCAACTGCGCCGCCCACGGATCCTGCTTCGAGTTCGGCGCGGAAGGCAAAAACTCCTACTGCAACGCCGGCCAATGGGAAGATCCGGACGAGGGCATGACCCTTTGCATGGCGTTGGGCTGCAATTTCAGCTGGATGGGATACACGCTTTACACCAACCGTTGCTGCGGCGATGATCCCGGAGAGGACATCGAACAGATTCAAGGGTTAGGGCGAAGCTGCTGCTACAACGGCGTGGAACTTCCCGACATGGATCACGACGCCTCCATTCTCTGTCACGACGGTTTGCTATACGACTGCAACGGCGCGGCGGACGACGATTCCACCCTTCCAACCGACGTATCCGTTTGCGGCAGGGTCGGCGACCTTTACTGTTCCGCTGACGACACCTGGAGCGAAACACTCATGTCCGGCTGTCCCTGCCAGAACGACACGGATTGTTCCAGCGGACACTGCAAGCAGGATTTCGACGGCGAGGGAAGTTGGTGCGCCGAGGAAGACCAGTGCGTTCACGATAACGTCATTCACGCGGACGGAGCTTACGCTTCCGATTGTCTGGACGACGGCAATCGCGCCTTGTGCGAATCCGGAGCGTGGACACCCTTCTCCTGCGGGACGGACGATATCTGCACGAATTATTCCTGCCTGAACGGAGCCTGCCAGGTCGCCTATGCCGGCACGGCCACGGTTTGCGATACGAGCCTGCGCTGTTCGTCCGGAGAAGGAGACGACGCTTATGGTCTGGGAGGCGATCATCTCTGCTCGGGCCGTTGCGACGGATCCGGGCACTGCGATTACGCGGGAGCCTGCGTCCTGTGCAGCGACAATGACGGCTGGCACAACACGGGAGACAACGGACCGGGTTGCGCCTCCCTGGCCGATCCCATCGCGGAACAGCGCGACTATTACTGCTCCCCCGGGCTCTGCGCCTACAATATCCTGGACACGCTGAACTGCAACGGCCAGGACGGTTATTACGGAGGCGGAAACACGGGCGGATGCGGCACGGACTCCAATTCCCAGCAACGCGACTATTACGCCAACGCCTCGGGCGCCTGCGTCTATACCACGGAAAACTGCGAATCGGTGAATTGCGACGTGCAGGATGTCTGTTCCAGCGTGTGCGAGGACGATTCCGTCATGGCTTACAAGGACTATTTCGTAGAGCCGAACACGGGATCGTGCACGTTCCAATACGGCGCCCTGCTGGAAGACTGCACGGCCAGAAATTCCACGGACTCCGATGGCTCCGCCACCGCTTACACGGTCGCCGGCCAGGTGACCGACTATCTCGGCTGTTCGGAAGGCGCCTGCACCACCGCGGTTTACGCCGATAGCTGTTCGGACACGGTTCTGAGCGAGTATGGAGCCAACGGTGCTTCCGTTTCCGGACCGAATGAATACGACTGCCAGCTTTACGAAACGCTGTTCTGCCAGGACAGCCGCCACCTCTATCGAAACGAGTGGGACTGCAACGGCAATCCGGGCCAATGCGAGGACTCCGGCTTCGATACGCCCGAACAGGACTGCGGCGTAAACTCCTGTGACGGTGTCTGCGGCAGTGGGCCGAACAGTTGCGTCTATCACCTGAGAGGGTGCAGCGGACAAAGCTGTTTCGACAACGCCTTCGGAGCCGACGAAGGGCAAAGCTATTGCACCGGTTGCGGTTTGTCCTGGAATGTCGGCGGAGAGGTCGCGGCGAACGCCTGTTGCGGAGACGACGCCAACGAGTTCGTCTCCGTCTGCGACGACAGTTCCGCCAACGGCGCTTGCGGAACGGACGTTTCGGCCTGCTGCACGGCTTCCGACAACTGCGTGGATCATGACGGCGGCTGCGCGGACTCGAACGCCTGCTATCTCTTCGGCGAGGACGGCAGGAAATCCTATTGCCAGAACGGCGTCTGGCAGGATCCCGATGAGTCGCAAGGCTACTGTACGGCTTCCGGCTGCGGTTTCGCCTGGCTTGGCGATACCCCGCTATTGAACAAATGCTGCGGCGACGACCCGGAAGAGGACTTCCTGCAAACGGAAGGCGCGGATCGAAGTTGCTGCTACAACGCCGAGGAACTCCCCAGCGGATCGGACAGCGATTCCCTGCTTTGCGCGGATGGCCTGTTGTACGACTGCAACGGAGCGGCCACCGACGATTCGAATCTTTCGCTGCACAAAGTGACGTGCGACCCGGCGGGCGATCTGTTCTGCCAGCCGGACAACACCTGGGCGGACACCAAAACCTACGGTTGCCCGTGCACCTCCAACGACGAATGCGCCTCCGGCGTCTGCACTCCCGACGGAAGCGGCGGCAACGTCTGCACCAACCCGGGACAGTGCGTCCACGAAGGCGTTTTCTACGACAGCGGCGATTTCCGACCCACCTGCTTCGACGGCGATTCCCGGGCCCGTTGCAACAACGGGGCATGGGAATCCGTGTCCTGCGGAACGGATACATCCTGCACGGATTACGTTTGTAGTTCCGGCGTCTGTTCCACGACGCTGCATGGTCCGACCACGCTCTGCAACGTGGACTTCGCCTGTTCGTCCGGCACGGGGAACAACGCCTACGGCGTGGGCGGAAACAGTGTCTGCCAGGGCTTCTGCGATGGATCCGGCCAGTGCGATTATGCCGACAATTGCAGCGACTGCAATGCCCAGGACGGCTGGTACAACACGGGAGACGCCGGTTCCGGATGCAGCAACATGGACGATCCCGAGGCGGAAGAGCGGGATTACTATTGCGGTTCCGGAAGTTGCACCTACTCCGTCTCCCAGACGCGGGATTGCGACTCCAGCGACGGTTATTACGGCGGAGGCGATTCCGCCGGTTGCGGCGCGGATGCGAACTCGCAGCAACGGGATTACTTCGTGGGCGCGGATGGAAGCTGTACGTTCAGTACCGCCAACTGCGCTACGGTGAACTGCGACGCCATGGATGTATGCGAGAACGCCTGCGACGGTTCCAGCATCAAGGCGTACAAGGATTATTACGTGGACCCGGGAACCGCGAACTGCGTGTATGCGTTTGGAACGGATGTGGAGGACTGCTCGACGAAACTCAGCACCGATTCCGACGGATCTCCCACCGCCTATCAGACGGGGGGAACGGTCACCGACTATACCACCTGCCTGAACGGCGCATGCACAAGCCAGGCTTACGCGGATTACTGCGCCGGTTCCATGTTGAACGAATACGGCGCAGGCGGAGCGGGAATCCTTGGACCGGCGGCCTACAATTGCCAGGATTTCGAAACCTATTTCTGCACGGACAGCCGTTATCGCTATCGCAACGAATGGGATTGCGGGGGAAGCCCCGCCGCCTGTTCCGACTCCGGGTTCGATACGTTCGACAGGGATTGCGGCGTGAATTCCTGTTCGGGAACCTGCGGCAGCGGACCCAACGGCTGCCTGTATTTCGAACAGGGATGTAGCGGCGGAGATTGTTATTCCTCCTCTCACGATCCGGATCAGGGACTGGATTACTGCAACGGTTGTAGCCTTTCCTGGAATATCGGAGGCGAAACGGCCGCCGAATCCTGCTGCGGCGATGACGGCAGCGAGTTTGCCAGAACCTGCAACAACAGCAGCGCCAACGGAGAATGCGGCGAGGACACCACGGCCTGTTGCGACGCCGGCAGCGACTGCGTGGATCACACCGGCGGGTGCGCGGAAACCGGCGTCTGCCATGCGTTCGGAGACGGCGGCAAAAACTCCTACTGCTCCAACGGGCAGTGGCAGGATCCGGATGAATCCCTGACCTACTGCACGGCCTCGGGCTGCGGCTACACCTGGATCGCCAACGCCACCCTGGCCAATAAATGCTGCGGCGACGACGCGGGAGAAGACATTGAACAGAGCGAGAGCGCGGGACGCGGCTGCTGTTACAACGGCTCCTGGCTGTCCTCCGGCGACGACGACGGCTCGGTGCTCTGCTACAACGGCCTCTTGTACGACTGCAACGGCGCGGCCACGGACGATTCCGAGCTGTCCGAGCATATCCTGACCTGCGGCACGGCCGGAGGCATGTACTGCACGGCGAGCAACACCTGGATGGCGGCGAAACCCAACGGTTGCAGCTGTTCGAACGGATCCGAATGCGACTCCGGGGCCTGCAAGAACGACTACGATGGTTCGGGAAGCTGGTGCGCGGACAACGATCAATGCGCGCACAACGCCGCGATCTACGACAGCGGCGAGACTTCGGCGGATTGTTACGACAACTCGAACCAGGCTTTGTGCAGCGACGGAAACTGGAACACGTCCTCTTGCGGCACAGACACTTCCTGCACCAATTACTACTGCCAGAACGGATCCTGCGGGGTCAGTCATTACAACACGTCCACGCAGTGCAACTCCTCCTGGACCTGTTCTTCCGGCACGGGAGACAACCGCTACAACGCGGGCGGAAATTATCTCTGCCGGGGATACTGCGACGGCTCGGGAAGCTGCGATTACGCGGACAGTTGCGACAATTGCACCGACAATTATTCCCACGCCTCCGGAAGTTGCGCCTCCAATTCCTGCCAGATGGGAGACTGTAATTCCGGCTGGGGAGACTGCTCGGGCGGCTCTTCCGATGGGTGTGAAACCCAACTGGACGGAATCGGCGGCGCATGCGCCGACGCAACGGGAATCGGTTCGGTCTGCGGCGACCAGGGCGGCGGTTTCCTGTGCGGAAGCAGCTATTGCAAGACAGGCCCCTCCACAAGCGGGTATGGAGAAAAATGGCTGAAGATCGACGTGAACGACTGCACGTCCATCTGCACCTACAGCATTCGCCTACGCGCCCGCCTGCAATCCCCGGCGGGAATGGACTACGATCTCTATCTTTACGATGGCTGTGGATCGCTGGTGGACTCTTCGACAGCCGGAACCGGCGGCCTGGACGAGGTTACCTATTCCTGGGGCAGTGGAGATGACAAGACGATGTACCTTGAAATCCGCTGGTACGCAGGAAGTACATGCGATGAATGGACCCTGGAGACGAAGGGCGGCTGCTCCGGAGGCTGGTGATCCAGGGAACGGAGGATCCTGAAACAGCAAGGCCCGGAGGTCGCATGGCTTCCGGGCCTTTTCTTTCGGATCGCAATCGGAACGGCGGTTGATTACCGAATGTAGTTCCAGACGGGATTTCGATCCAGAACCCAGGCTTGATCCTCCGAAAAATGCTGTCCGTTCGGACCAATTTCGAAGTCGTCGCTGAAAGGAACCAGCCAGAACATCACGTTGTTCTCGCCGTGCTCGGCGCACTCCTGGTTATCCACCCTTCCGTCGCTGTTTCCGTCCAACTCGGCGACGCATTCAGGCGTGTCGTCCAGAGCGTCGTGAAAATGGCCGTCGTATTCGGTGGGATGGAACAGCCCGAGCCAATGACCCAGTTCGTGAGCCATGGCCAGACCGATAATCCTTGGAAAATACTCATAGTAATCGGTTGCCACCGCCACGCCGGAAAAACCGGTTCCCTGTAGGCCGGGGGGACCGGGGATCTGAGACGCAAGCCCTAAAATCCCCGCCAGGTCTCCGCTGAAGTTCTTCACCAGGAAAACATTCGGCCAGTTGTTGTCCACCATCGAACTGATGGCCAGCATCTCGCGATATTCCGCCATGCCGTCCACGACACCATAACGCTGTCTGTTTTCCGAACTTGCGTCGATGAAATTCATCGTGTCCACCGTGACTCCGGCAGTTTCCAGGCTTTGCCGAAACGCGTTGAGAACCGGTTTGAATTCCGTATTCACACCGGCGTTTTCGGCGTCCACCCCAGAGACATGGATCAGCCAGATATTGATAGGAATGCTGTTCGGCGGATCTCCATCCTGTCTTTCCGGTCGATCGAACTGCATCAGGCTCAATTCATTTCCCTCGGAAATGCTGTTGATCTCGATGCTCCACGGTCCGACGGAAGCGCTCAGGCGCGGTGTGTTTGGTATGAACAATCCTAAGGAAGCATCCGGAAGAAAGTGGAAATCGAAGTCGTCGTTTATGGCACCGTTTTGAGCATCCGCCTGGTAGTTGTATACTTCCGTTCCCTCCGGATTCACGATTCGGCTTGGAAAAATCATGTTATCGTCGTTTCCGGAAATCCACACCAGAACGCCGGAATTGCCGGTTTCAATGTCGAAACCGCTGACATCCTCGGAAGGAACCGGCGCAGACTGGCTCGGGATCTCGTTATAATCCTGCGGCGGCGGCGACTGTTCGACATCCGGAAGTTCCACGACGGGTCCATCCCCGTCCGTCAAGGGGATAAATGGATTTTCATCGCTCGGCAGCGTCTGATTGGGAACGCACTGGCCGTTGAAGGAATGTTCTCCCTTGGGGCATCCCCCTCCCCCGCAGGCATTCAGAAAATAAACGAGGACCAAAAAAATCGGAATACGCCATTCCTTCATGCATTCACCTCGCGGATTCAGGCCATACGAAACAGGCTTCCGGAAACTCTAACAAATTCCGTCCCATCTCGCCAGATTCGAATTCGAATCGTGCGCGAAGTGACGCAGCGCACCAAAACACCATATTTTTATTGACTTTTTTCAGACGGTTTGATAATGAGTTCAAACCAAGGTGTACGGGTTGGATCCCATCCCAATACTCGAAACGATCGAATCCCAGGTTTCCGTGGAAACCAGAAAACGGTTGTACGGTCGATGAAGTTTACGTCGTTTCTAAAAAAGGCCAATCGTCGATATAACGTGATGCTGATTCCCAGCGATCATTCGGCGACAAGCAATTTCAATGTCGAACACGGCACGGTCCGGCGGATTCTTCTCAGTCTGATATTCTCCGTATTGATCCTCGCCGCCATCGGAACGTATCTCTTTCTGAAACCCGACTACAAGCAACGTTCCGTCGCCCTGCAAAAAGAAAATCTCAAACTGGAAAACGATCTGGTTACCTTCCAGACGAAGCTTGCGATTCTGGAAAACACCGTCGAACGCATCGAACACTTCGATCGCAAACTACGAGTGATGACCAATTACGTGGATCATCGCCGCAAGATCGCCATTGGTCCCCTGGATGAAGGAGAGATGGCCCTTTCACAGATGGACGGCTTTTCCCGCACCAACGAGGCATTGGCCATCAAGCTGAAGGAAAAACTGGGCGAACTGGATTCCTCGGATCTGAGCAAGGAAGTGGATCGTCTGCTTTCCGTTTCCTCCGAACGCGAAAAAGAACTGGCCGAACTCTCCAATTTCCTGGAAGACCAGAAACTGATGCTCTCTCACATTCCGTCCATCTGGCCGGCGGAGGGATGGGTCACCAGCGGTTTCGGCTATCGCAGTTCGCCGTTCACTTCTTCCAAGAAATTTCACCATGGAATGGATATCGCCAATAATATCGGCACGCCCATTCATTCTCCGGCGGACGGCATCGTCATCTACACCGGCAGCCGCGACGGTTACGGCAGGACACTGGTCATCAATCACGGATTCGGTCTAACCACACGTTATGCCCACTGTTCGGAATTCAAGGTCAAAGTCGGAAAACGCGTCAAGCGCGGCGATCTGGTCGCCACCGTTGGAAACACGGGACGCTCCACGGGGCCTCATCTTCATTACGAGGTCCGGCTGAACAACATCCCCCAGAACCCACGTCGCTATATTCTTGAGTGATTCCGAAAGTTTGCCTTCCGAAACCCGAGAATTCCCTACTCTCCGACGATCTTCACCAGAACCCGCTTGCGGCGGCGTCCGTCGAATTCTCCGTAGAAAATCTGTTCCCAGGTTCCGAAATCCAAGCGGCCGTCCGTCAAGGCGACAACGACCTGACGTCCCATAATCTGGCGTTTCAGATGAGCGTCGCCGTTGTCCTCGCCCGTGCGATTGTGCAAATACTGACTGACCGGTTCGTGCGGAGCCAGTTTTTCCAGCCAGCGCTCGTAATCCTGGTGCAAACCGGATTCATCGTCGTTGATGAAAACGGAGGCCGTAATGTGCATGGCGTTTACCAGAATCAATCCCTCGGAAATGCCGCTTTCGCGAACGCAATCCCTGACCTCCGGCGTAATGTTGATAAACGCCCGACGGGTGGGAATCTCGAACCATAGTTCCTTGCGATAACTCTTCATAAAATGCCTCCCTGTGACATGGTAAGATTCCTCTGTTTAGACTACGATGGCGAGATAAGTCAACTCCTTTAGGAGAATTCCGGACGATTCTCCCGGCGCTGTCAATCAGAATTGACAATCTCTCTCCCGCCATCGCCACGGCTACGCTCGACACATAATACAATCGTCAATAATTTCGTATGGTTAGCAAACCTATCTGAAATTCGAAATCTGGAACGGATTTTGCTATAATGTAAACTCAGGTGTCTACGTTTGAATTGGGAAAATGAATGAAGGCGATCCTCCATCTGACAAAAAACTGCAACCTGCGTTGCCGCTATTGCTATGCTCCCGCGAAAATCAAGGAAGACATGCCGGAGGATGTCGCCCAAAAGGGCATCGATCTGGTCGTCGCCATGGGAAAGAAGTCGGCCTGTGTATCCTATTTCGGCGGCGAACCCCTGCTGCTTTTCGACCGCATCCGGCGATTGACGGATTATGCCCTGGAAGCCGGACTGAAGGCTCGGAAATCCATGCATTTCCGCCTCAGCACCAACGGAACGCTCTTTACGGAAGAGATCCTTCGCTATTGCCGGGACAATCGGATTCTCTACGCCATTTCCCTGGACGGCGACCAGAAGGCTCACGACGCCAACCGCAAAACCGCCGATGGCCGGGGAAGCTTCGAGAAAATCGACTCCATGCTGGACATGGTGCTGGAATACAACCCCTATTCCGTTTTCACCACGGTCATCACTCCTCTGAACGCCGGTCGTCTGCGGCAAAGCATGGAATACATGTGGAGTCGAGGTATCCGCTATGTGGTTCACCAACCGGATTTCACGGATCCGGAATGGACCATGGAGGATTTCGACGTTCTTCGCAGAAGTTACGAGGAAGTGGCGGCCTGGTACATCGAGAAAACGCGCAGCGGCGAATATTTCTTTCTGAATCTCTTCGACGACAAGCTGAAAAGCCATGCCCGGGCCCGCATCAAGCTGGGTGAAATCTGCGACTTCGGCGCACGCAAGATATCCATCGCCCCAGACGGAAACATCTATCCCTGCGTGCAATTCGTCAGCGACCGGGAAGACGCCAAGAATTTCCGTATCGGGCACGTCGATACGGGGTTGACGCCGAGGCGGGAGGAACTGATCGCCGAGAACAAGCGGGAACGCAGCGACTGCACCGGTTGCGCCCACCTGGGACGCTGTTCCAACTATTGCGGCTGTTTGAACTGGCAGGTCATGGGCGAAGTCACCCAGGTGCCGCCCATCGTCTGCGAACACGAGCGCATGCTGATCCCCATTGCGGACGAGATCGGAAACATTCTCTGGAAAGAAAAGGACCGATCGTTTCTGAACAAGCATTACCGATACCTGAACAAGGAATTGGAAGACTTAAGCCATTACGCTTTCGATTAACCTCCAACGGGAGATGGAACCATGAAAGACGAAACCTTCCGCCTTCGCCCCATCCGTCGTTACAGCCAAGCCCGCTACGGCTCGGAAAGCGGCGAGAACCTGGTCGCCCACGCCTGCTGGCTGGCGCGCTTCTTCCCCAGAAAAATGGTGGGCAAGGCCATCGCGCTGCTCCTGGCGGGCGGCCTGGCCCTGGGCGTCTCGGCCTGTCTGGAAGACCCGGCGGTGAATTTCCAGGAAGACGGCGACACGGACGGCGAACAGGTGGACGGAGATATGGACGGCACGCTCTGCGAGTCGGACGGCCTGCTGCGCTGCGGGGACGACGCCAGCGCCTGGGTCTGCAAGGACGGCGCGGAAGAGGAAATCGACTGCAACGAATTCTGCAAGGAAGAATACGGCGCGGATTTCATCTCCTACGGCTGCGACGACACGGACGAGGACAACTTCTGCCAATGCGACTACGACATGATCGAAGGCGTCGCCCCCGAATGCCAACCCGGCGATCTGATGTGTGTGGAGGACAACGGAACGTTGGCGGTCTGCACGGACGAATATTATTTCGAGTACGTCGATTGCGACACCTACTGCGTGGAGGAGTATGGCCCGGACTTCATCTCCATGGGCTGCAACGTCGAGGCGGACGAACCCTGTCAGTGCGAATACGGTGTGTTGCCCGGCGAACCGGTGGAATGTTTCGTCGGTGAGGAAGGCTGCCTGAACGCCACGGATCTGACCCGCTGCATTCCCTACGGCGGCGAGGATCCCGCCGATCACGAAGGCGAACCGGGATACATGGAAAGCATTACCTGCGATGACTACTGCGCGGAAACGTACGGCCCGGACTGGTATTCGCCGCTGGGATGTCAGGAGGACGATCCGGACGAGAACGGCGAACTCTGTAACTGCGAATACGGCATAATCGATGGCGACATCGCGGAATGTTACGTCGGAGAGGAACAATGCATCAGCGGAACGGACCTCTTGCGCTGCGTTCCGTTCAGCGAGGGTTCCGAGACGGGCTATCCAGAATCGATCGACTGCAACGATTATTGCGCGGAAACGTACGGCCTGGATTGGTATTCGGCTTTGGGATGCCAGGCGGACGATCCGGACGAAAACGGTGAACTCTGCAACTGCGAATACGGCATGATGGATGGCATGATACCCAACGAGTGCGGCCCCACGGATCCGCCCTACTGCGATCCCTACGACAATCTCGTTCGTTGCGAATACGGAGAAGGCTACGGATACTGGGTTACGGTGAACTGCGCCGATCAGTGCGATCAGGACACATCAACCTGGATTTCGGAAGGTTGCAACGCAGACGACGCCGATGATCCCTGCCAGTGCTCGGCTCCCGACAAGAAGAACAAGTAGCACGGAATTCTTCGTCAAAACGAAAACGACCGACTTCCTTGCGGCAGTCGGTCGTTTGTTTTTATGGAACGGTTCGAGAAATTCAGTTCATCTTCAGGCTGACGATCAGCTTCGCCTCTCCCACCTCCGGCAGATTCATCAGGACGTACATGATGGGCGCGTCCTTCGAAAGCGACAGATGAAATTCCTCTCCGTGTAGAACCGTGGGGAGAGAGATGCTTAAGTTATAGCCGGGGATGTTCGCCTTGGCGGAACCGGCTACGATATTGACGATTTCACCCACGGAATCGAGAAGATCGTTCCCGATTTCATCGACTTCCTCGCCGACGAAGCGTCCGTAGAGCTTCATGGCGACATCCGAACCGAAGGTCAGGGCTACAAGTCCCTGGGCGTCCCCCGACAGACCGATATAGGCGTAAATGTTGAGTTTGTCGATCTGCGGCTTCTGAAGGTTGACATCCAGGATTTCCGGATTGACATCCATCATCGTCTCGAAGGTATCGACCGTCGCCGCAATGAATGGCTTGATAATATCTTTCATTGTGCCGTTTCCCTCAAACCGCTTTTCATCATTTTCCTTTGCCAGTAAGGCAAGAGGATTCACCGCTATAAATCGGCCCGAATCCGGATCTTTTCACTGTTATTTTCATTTTTTCCAAAATGTAAAAAAAAAGCTATGAAAGGAAAGCGGAATCTGTCCGTTCTCGTGAAGCCGGGAAGAAAAAATGGCTTGAAGTATTTAGGCGAAACAAGATTTTCAGTATTCATGCTTGACAACGAGATAAAGACTTGTAATCATTAAATAAGATAAATCGGAGAGGAAAACCATGCCGAACATTTTTAAATATTACTCTCTTACGGATTTTCTCAAGGTCATTCACGAAGATCGTTCGTACACGTTGAAGCGATTGTCCGAGTCCGTGGGGATTACGCCGCAGGGAGTGGGCGTCGTATTCAACGGAAACGAACGGATGGTCATCAACCATCTGAACGGCTGGAAAAGAGCCTTCAATTTCAAACGCTTGGAAAGTGCTTACTTCGAACTTCTCGCCATTCTGGCGGCCTATGCCTCCCTCACGGAGCGGAACCGGCTTCGCGAACGCGCCTTCGATCTCGTCCTGAAATTGATCGAGGCGGAAATCGCGGATCCGGCCCCGAATGAGATGATCTATTGGATCAGTCCCGAATGCACCATTCTCCGAAACATGATCGATTTTCATGATTTCCCGTCGGAGGAGGAAGCGATCCCCAAATGGGCCGGCAATCGTCTTGCCCAATTCAGGATTCTCCGCGGCCATTCCCAAAAGGAATTCGAATATCGCCTTAGAAAGGCTTGGAACTGGCTGGTGCAATGGGAAATCGTGGCATTCTCGGAAAAACGGCGACGCTGGGAGAAGATGGAACCCGTTCTGCTTTCGCCCGGAAAAATCAACGCCGAGACCCGAAACTTCCACTCCTCGATTTTAAAGCTTTCCCATTCGGATTTTCACATGGATTTCGCCCGGCAACTGGGCACATCCGCCATTCTGGCCAATAAGGTGGCCACGTTCTCCATGCCGTCGGTCCTTTTTGAACCCACCTGCAAGATCATCGACGCCTTGGTCACCCGTTACGTGAAAAATCTCAACCGGGCCACGAACATCAATGAAATGGAGCGCGTAAAAGCGGCGGACCCCGAGAAGTATATGGAACTTCAGGAGTTTCTGAAGGAGGCGGAGCGTCTGTGCGGCGACCTGCCGCAATTCACTGACGACCAGTTCGATCACCTCGTTCAAGTCGTTGTCGGTTTTCGGAAAATCAGCGATTGACCCGCAGAATTCCCCTTCCCTATTCCGTCCCGCTCTTCAACCATTCCTCCGCCACGGCGGCAGCCACGGCCTTCGCGATCGGTCGGCCCATGGTTTTCGGGAGGATCTCGTTACGGTTGGGGCGAATCACCAATCCGGCCAGGGTCCGGGCGGCGGCGAGCATCATTTCCGGAGTGATTGAATGGGCTCGAATGTCCAGGGCGCCCCGGAAAAGGCCCGGGAATGCCAGCACATTGTTGATCTGATTGGGATAATCGCTTCGTCCGGTTCCCACGATGGCCGCTCCGGCGGCAAAGGCGTCGTCCGGAAGGATTTCCGGCTGCGGATTGGCCAGGGCGAAGAGAATCGGTTCGCGGTTCATACGCCGGACCATATCCTTCGAGACTACATTGCCTTTCGAGACACCGATAAAGACATCCGCCTCAGCCATGGCGTCGTTCAGGTCGCCTTTTTCGGACCGTACGTTCGGCATCTCCAGAATGGCCTTCTTGTGGTAAACATTGGCCCGATCCCCGGTCAAAATGCCCTTGCTGTCGCATACAATCACTTCCCGAGGAGGTTCGAACTGGCGCGTAAGCATCTTGGCGATGGCGTAACCGGCCGCTCCGGCGCCGTTGATGACCACTTTGAGTTCCGGCATGTGCTTGCGCGTCAGGCGCAAGGCATTGTGAAGCGCCGCCAGGGTCACGATGGCGGTTCCGTCCTGATCGTCGTGAAATACGGGAATGGGCAGATCCTGAAGACGCTCCACCAGTTCCACGCAACGTGGCGCGGAAATATCCTCCAGGTTGATCCCTCCGAAGGTGGGCGACAACAAGCGAACCGTGCGCTCCAGTTCGTCCACATCCGTGGTGTCCAGCACCAGGGGAACGGCGTCGATGTTGGCAAAGGTCTTGAAAAGCACCGCCTTCCCTTCCATAACCGGAAGTGCGGCGGCCGGACCGATATTCCCCAGGCCGAGAACCGCAGTTCCGTCCGAGATCACGGCCACGCTATTGGCCTTGAAGGTCAAACGATAAGCATCCTCCGGATGCCGGGCGATTCGCAGGCAGGGTTCGGCCACCCCGGGAGTGTAGGCCGTGGAAAGATCCTGTTCGGTCAGAATCGGTTCTTTGGGAAGAACCTGAAGGATCCCGCCGCCCAGGCGCTTTCTCTGTTCACAACACAGCTTTCCGAAATTTTCGTGGTCGATTTTATCTTTCACGGGTCGTACTCCTTGTTTCCCCCCAAGGACAGGGAAAGTAGAATAAAGGCCAAGAAAAATTTGTCAAGAAGACCGGAATATGTTTATAGTTCGCTGCGATGCGTCAGAGTTGAATCTGTTGACATTGAAGTGGAACCGTACACGCACAAGCAAGGAGACTCATAATGACAGGTTATGAATTCCCAAAATTTTTCAAGGACCGCATCTTCTCGAACGAAGATGCCTTGAAGCAGACCGTAAAAAGCGGCTGGGTCGTCGCTTCCGGCTTCGCCACCAGCGAACCCCATACGTTTTACGAAACTCTGTGGGATTACATTCAGACGGAAGATATTCGGGATCTGAACATCCGGCAGGCGCTCTTCATGGCGCCGCACAAAATCTGTGTGGGCGATGCCCTGACCAGCCGGGGACTGTTCGAGGACTCCATCGGAGGGTCGAGCCTTTTCGGGGGTCTGAAAAAGAAAATCAACATGGCGACCAAGAAAATCGAGGGCCTGAAGCGCCTGATCGGTCACTATGAAGAGATGCGCGAACGCAAGATCACCCTGACGTCGCCGTTTATCGGAGGAGCGACGAATATCGTCATTCCGCCCAACGCCATCACGCGCACGCTGTTTCCGGAATACGTCGGCCGCAACACCACCCGGATGGGCATCACGGATATGCAGTCCATCCACTTTCCCGACGCGGTGGACTCCATGGGATACGATCCGGACACCGGTCCCATCGTGAATACATTCATCACGGTTATGACTCCGCCGGACAAAGACGGCAACATGAGCAACGGCCCCGCCAACGGCGCCAACCAGGAAATCATTGAAAAGGTTCTTGCCAACGGGGACGTGAATCTGCTGCTCTACGTGAATCCTCATTATCCTTTCACCATCGGTTACAAGGACGCTCCCAACACCACGAATATCAAACAGTTCGAACCGCTGGCCAAGGCCGGAAAACTGTTCGTCGTCTTGGACGAGGGGAAAATTCCCTCCCTGCCCCCGGATAGCTTCAAGAACCCGACCAAAGTCGAACAGACCATTGCGGAGCACGTAGTCAATCACATCGAGTTGAATCGACATTTCACGTATGGTCGGGCCATCCAGGTGGGCTTCGGCAGCACGGGCGTTCTGGCCATCCGGGGACTGAAAGACTCCAGTTGGACGGGGCGCAGCTATACGGAAATGATGGAGCCCTTCACCCTGGATCTTTTCGAGGCCGGAAAGATCGCCGGATCTCACTTCATCGAATCGGACGGCACCCGCACCGAACTCGATGGCAAAATGGTCTGCACCTTTACGGTTGCGGAAGAAAACAGCGATTTCTACAAAAAACTGGACAACAACCCCAATGTGATCGTATCCGCCGCCTCGCGAGTCGTCATATCGGAAGGATTCCATCGCGGTCTGGGCATCAACAACTGCCTGGCCGTCGATTTCCACGGGCACGTGAACTCCGGCGGACGTTACGAGAATCATCATTCCGGCGTGGGCGGCGGCGCGACGATCTTCCGCGGCCTGGCCAACGGCGGCGTGGGATATCTCTGCCTTAAATCTACCCATCGCACCCCGGATGGAAAACTGGCCAGTTCCATCTTCCCCTTCATGCCTTCCGGGACGGTCATCAGCCACATCGGTCCGGACCTGATGGGAGGTCGCGCGGGCGCGCGTTTCTTCATCGCCACCGAACACGGCGTGGCGCGGGTTTCGGGGCGCAGCCAATCGAATTTCATCCGTGAGTTGATCGGCATCGCGGATCCCAGGTTCCGCGACCATCTGGCTTCCGAGGCTCGTCGTCTGTTTCGGGTAAACATCTGACGCCCTGCCATTCGAGATTGGTTCTTCGGAGAAAAGCCGGTTCAATCCGGCTTTTTTCATTTCCCATCCTTCCGGTCGGAAATAATGGGCTGGAAAGACTTGATTTTCTCTTCCACGGATCTTAGAATCCTTCATTGTTTCTTTTTTCGGTTCTTCAGGGCAGGCCCATTCAATCATGACGGCGAAAAACGGCGAAACGATCCACATCCTGGATGCCTCGGGGTATATTTTCCGAGCTTACTTCGGAATCAAAGCCTCCTTGACCACGCGCGAGGGCTTGCCGACCAACGCCGTCTACGGCTTTACGCGCATGCTTCTGAAGTTGATTCAAGAACAGGCTCCCACGCATCTCGTTCCGGTCTTCGACGTTTCCAGACGTTCGTTCCGAAACGAGATTTATCCGGAATACAAGGCGAACCGCCCCCCTCCCCCCGAGGATCTGATCCCCCAGTTTCCGCTGGTGCGGGAAGTCGTCCAAGCCTTCGGACTGCCCGCTCTGGAACTGGAGAATTTCGAAGCGGATGACGTGATCGGAACTCTGGCGCGGCGTTTCGAAAACGAGGGATACCGCGTGGTTATCGTCACGTCCGACAAGGACATGGCCCAGTTGGTGAACGAGAACGTCACGATTCTGAACACGAACCGCAAGGATGAATGGTTCACTCTTGGGCCAGCCGGGGTGCGGGAGAAATTCGGCGTTTCTCCGGAAAACATCGTCGATTGGCTCGGGTTGGCCGGAGACAGCAGCGACAACGTGCCCGGCGTTCCGGGCGTCGGGCCGAAAACCGCCGCCGGATTGATTCAGGAATTCGGCTCCATGGAGTCCGTGCTGGAAAACATCGACAGCGTTAAAGGCAAGAAACGCCAGGAAAACCTGCGAGAGAACACGGAACAGGCGCGGCTCTCGAAAAAGCTCGTCACCATCCGCCGGGACGCTCCCATTGCATTCGATCTTGAAGACGCCAAACTCGAACCGCCCGATCCCAAGCGACTCGCACCGCTTTTCGAGAAACTGGAGTTCCAGAAGCTTTTGGAATCCTTGAGCGTTTCGGAACGCGTGTCGGTCCTGGACCGGGAAACCTATCAACGAATCGACACGCCGGAAACCTTGGAGGATCTGATCGCAGAACTCCGGCGCGCGGAGATCATCGCTTTCGATACGGAAACGAAGTCCTGCGACGCTCTCCAGCCGGACGGATTGGTGGGGATGTCCTTTTCCACAAGAACGGGGAAGGCGTGCTATCTGCCCCTTTCCCATGACGCCGGGGCGAAACGGCAGTTGGACAAGGCGGAAACGTTGCGGTTGTTACGCCCCATCTTCGAGGATCCCGGCCGACGCTGGGTGATGCAGAACGCCAAATTCGATCTGGCCGTATTGGAAACGGAGGACGTACGTGTCGCCGGAATGGTGGACGACACCATGCTGCTGTCCTACGTTCTCGATCCCGCCCGGCGCGGCCACGGACTGGACGCTTTAGCCAAGGAATACTTGAACCACGACATGATTTCCTTTCAGGAGGTGGCGGGAAAAGGCAAGGACCAGTTATCCTTCGATCAGGTGGATCTGGACAGCGCCACGCGCTACGCGGCGGAAGACGCCGACGCCACGTTCCAACTGTACACGATCCTCAAGTCCAAGGTGGAAGCGGACGATCTCTGGCGATTGTATCAAACGCTGGAGCGGCCCCTGGTTCCGGTTCTCGCGCGGATGGAGCGGAACGGCTTCCGCCTGGATCGCGCGTCGCTGGAAGCCATGACGGCCGCCTTCGACGCGCTTCTGGCAAGCATGGAAGCGGAGATTTTCGAACTGGCGGGCGAGTCCTTCAACATCAATTCCACCCAGCAACTGGGCGCGATTCTCTTTGAAAAGCTCGCGCTTCCCCAGGGGAGAAAAACCAAGACGGGCTATTCCACCGATTCCTCCGTGCTGACGAAGCTTTCGGTCCGACACCCGCTGCCGGAAAAAGTTCTGGAATACCGCCAGGCCGCCAAGCTGCGCTCCACCTATACGGATGCGCTTTTGCGGCAGATAAACCCGGAAACCGACCGGATTCACACGTCGTTCAACCAGACCGTCACGCTTACCGGCCGCCTGTCTTCCTCCAATCCAAACTTGCAGAACATCCCGGTGCGGACGGAAGCAGGCCGAATGATCCGGAAAGCGTTCGTCCCGGAAGAAGGAAACCTGTTGCTTGCGGCGGATTATTCCCAGGTGGAACTACGCATCCTGGCGCACATGGCGGAGGATCCCATCCTGATCGACTCCTTCGAGAAAGGCGAGGACATCCACACCCGCACCGCCGCCGAGGTCTTCGACACCATGGCGGCCTTTGTGGACCGGGATATGCGCCGGAAAGCCAAGGCCGTCAATTTCGGCATCGTTTACGGACAGACGGCCTACGGACTTTCGGAATCGCTGGGCATCGGACGGGGGGAAGCAGCCAAGATCATCGAACGCTACTTCGAGAGATACGCGGGTGTGCGGGCGTACATCGATTCGCAGCAGGAACGCGGACGAATCGAAAAGCAGGTCTTCACCCTCTTCGGCCGCCGGATTCCTTTGCGGGACATCGATTCCCCCAACGCTTCCGTCCGCAACTACAGCGAACGGCTGGCCATCAACGCCCCCATCCAGGGCAGCGCCGCCGATATCATCAAAAAAGCCATGATCGCCATACACGGCAAACTGAAAGACGCCTTTCCCAAAGCCCGCATGCTTTTGCAGGTTCACGACGAACTGATCTTCGAGGCTCCGGAAACCGAAATCGAGGAATTGAAGAGTTTCGTCGTTCGGGAAATGGAAGGCGCCGCCGATCTGACCGTTCCTCTTAAAGTGGATGTCGGCGTTGGAAAAAACTGGGACGAAGCGCATTGACGACAACAACACCGGAAAGCGGAAATCCATGAAGGAAAGCATCCAGAAAATTCGTGACGAAGCGTTCGCGGCCATCGCCGCCAGTCCGGACAAGGAAAGCGTCCAGAACTGCCGGGTCCGTTTCCTGGGCAAGAAAGGCGAACTGACCCTGCTGATGAAACAGATGGGCAAGATCGACAAGGATCAGCGTCGGGAGATCGGCAGCCTGCTGAACGTCGCCAAGAAGGAAGTCGAGGACGCCGCGTCGGGACGCGACAAGGAACTGGACGAAAGCCGCTTCGACGAAATCGCGGAAACGGAGTGGATCGACATCACTCTGCCCGGATACGCGGCGACTGTGGGCCACATCCACCCGACGCTTCAAGTCCAGCGGGAACTGGAGGAGATCTTTACCTCCATGGGATTCGCCATCCTGGACGGTCCCGAGGTGGAGACGGACTACAACAACTTCGAGGCCCTGAACATCCCCTCCGACCATCCCGCCCGGGACATGCAGGACACCTTCTGGACGGAGGACGGCAACCTTCTGCGCACGCACACTTCCTGCATCCAGGTGCGCGGCATGGCCCAGTTGCGCCCTCCCCTGCGCCTGATCGCGCCGGGACGCGTGTTCCGCTACGAGGCCACCGACGCCAGCCACGAAAACACCTTCTGGCAGATGGAAGGTCTGATGGTGGACCGTAACATCTCCGTGGCGCACCTGATCCACTTCATGAAGTCGCTTCTGAAGGAAATCTTCCGAAAGGATGTCCGCATTCGCCTGCGGCCGGGCTATTTCCCCTTCGTGGAGCCGGGCTTCGAACTGGACATCCACTGCCTGATCTGCGGCGGAAAGGGCTGTTCGGTCTGCAAACACACGGGCTGGGTGGAGCTTCTGCCTTGCGGCCTGGTGCATCCCAACGTGCTTTCCATGGCCCAGATCGATCCGGAAACCTATTCCGGTTTCGCCTTCGGCCTCGGACTCACCCGCCTGGTGATGATGCGCTACGGGATCGACGACATCCGGCATCTTCTTTCCGGCGACCTGCGGGTCATGCGACAGTTCTGAAGCATGGACAACTCTTTTCATCTCGAACGGGAGTGAAGCGTGAAAATATCGATCAACTGGATGAAGGATTACGTCCCCCTGGACGACATCGATCCGGCCGTTTACCTGGACCGCGTGACCATGACCACGGCGGAAGTGGAAGAAGTGGAACAGATCGGCAAACATTTCCCCCAGGTCGTGGCCGCCCGCGTAACGAAAGTGGAACCGCATCCCAACGCGGATAAACTGCGCCTGGTGGAAGTGGATTACGGCATGGGAGCGCTTTCCGTTGTCTGTGGCGCGCCGAACGTGGCCGAGGGCCAGCTTGTCGCCCTGGCCCGGACCGGAACCGAACTTCCCGGAGGAAAGTTGAAGGCCTCCACCATCCGGGGCGTGCGTTCCGAAGGTATGATCTGCGCGGAAGACGAACTGGGGCTTTCCGACGATCACGAGGGCATTCTCGTACTTCCGGACGACATCCCCAAGGGAACGCCCTTGAACAAGATCTTCGGTGATCCGGACATCGTTCTGGAAATCGACAACAAATCCCTCACCCACCGTCCCGATCTGTGGGGACATATCGGCTTCGCCCGGGAAATCGGCGCGATTTTCGAAAAGCCCATGATCGTGGAGCGGGACGAGTCGCTTTTGAACGCGCCGGACGCCTCCGACTCGCTGAAAATCGAAAACCGGGCCGAGGATCTCTGCCCCCGATACTCCGCCCTCGTGGTGGACAACGTGGCGGTGAAACCCTCGCCGGAATGGCTCCAGCAGCGGCTCCGCGCGGTGGGCCTGCGGCCCATCAACAACCTGGTGGACGTGACCAACTACGTCATGATGGAGTACGGCCAGCCCATGCACGCCTTCGACCGCCGCCAGATCGAAGGCGACACCATCGTCATTCGACGCGCCGATGAAGGAGAGCCTTTCACTACCCTGGACGAGCAGGAACACGTTCTGGGAGAAAGCGACATCGTGATTGCCGACGCAAAGCGGGCCGTGGCCCTGGGCGGCGTCATGGGCGGATTGAACAGCAGCGTGGTGGACGACACCCGCTGCATCGTGCTGGAATCGGCGAACTTCCATCCGGCCACCATCCGGCGCACGGCCAATCGCCTGCAATTACGTACGGATTCCGCCATCCGCTTCGAGAAAGGCCAGGATCCGGAGAACACGCGGCCTTCCATCATCCGCGCGGTGGAACTGATCCGCCTGACCTGCCCGGAGGCGAAGGTGATTTCTCCCTTCCTGGACTCCTGGCCGGATCCTCCCCGACCGGTGACGATTTCCATCGATTTCGAGCATATTCACAGCCGCCTGGGCGAACGCCTGCCGGAAGCGACCATCCTGAAAATTCTGCGTAGCCTGGACTTTCGTGTGGAGATGGTGGGCAACCAGGGAATGAATATCCAGGTGCCCTCCTACCGCGCCACCCGGGACGTGACCATCAAGGCCGACATCATCGAGGAAATCGGCCGCGTGTACGGTTACGACAACATTGCTCCCACGCCGCCCTTGGTGTTTTCCGATCCTCCCATGCACAATGAACTTCGCCGTTTCGAATGGAAAATCCGGGACATTTTTTGCAAAATCCTCGGTTTCGACGAGGTGATGAACTACTCCTTCACCAACGAGGAAACCATGCGAAAATGCGGGCTGGATCCGGAACCCGGACTGCGTCTGCGCAATCCTCTATCGGTGGAAGCGGATCGCATGCGCACGGACCTGATCCCGGGTATGATCGAGTTCGTCGCCGGAAATCAGAAGAATTTCGACACATTTCGCATGGTGGAGTTGGGTCGCGCTTACTTGAAGGAGAATCGAACCGACCCGGAACTCGCCACGGAGAAACGGCGGATCGCGGGAGCGGTTTTCAATGAAAGCGAGACGCCCTTTCTCAACGCCAAAGGAGCCCTTCGGGATTTCCTGACGCTTCTCGGAATCAAGAGTTTTTCGTTCGATCCGGTTCCGGCTCCGCCTTGGGGGCATCCCGGACGTTCCGCCGGGGTTACGGCCTACGGCAAACCCATCGGAATACTGGCGGAATTGCATCCGATGGTCGCCGATCGCTTCGGAATCCGCAAGCGGGCCGCCTTGTTCGACCTGGATCAGGACAAACTCTTCGACCTTCCCCGACCCGATACGGCGTTCGAACCCATCCGGCGCTATCCCGTCAATCCCATCGAAATCACGGTGGTTGTGGATAAAAAGCGTCCGGTGGCGGAGATAGAGGACGTGATTCGCAAGGCCGGAAAAAAACGGCTGGTGGATCTTTCCTTTTTGTATCTTTACGAAGGCGAAAAAATCCCGGAAGACAAAAAGGCCGTGACGTACCATCTGGTTTTCGGGGCGAACGATCGCACGCTGGATTCGGAAGAAATCGCCGAAACCCGCACGAAACTGGTGGAGGCTTTGCGCTCGGCCGATATGCCCTTGCGCGGAGAAGAGGAAAACGGACGGAAATAGCAGGCGTCCGGCGCGATTCAGGCGTTTTCCCGACCTTCGCGTGAAAGGAAAAGAGAGATGCCGGAAGTGGAAAGAATTGAAAAGGCCGTGATTTTGGCCGCCGGATGGGGCAGCCGGGTTCAGGGTCTTGCCGACGGAGATGATCCTGTCTCCAAACCGTTGATTGAAATCGACGGAACTCCCATTTTACTGCGTATCATGAACACCATGAGAGAGGCGGGAATCCGTTCCTTCGTTGTGGTCACCGGCTATCTGCACGAAATCGTGGAGGAAACCGTACGGAAATGGGCTTCGGAAAACGCGGTTTCGGCGGAAACCGTCTACAACACGAACTGGTCGGATCTGGCCAACGGAGTTTCGCTTCTGGCCGCCCGGGAACACGTCCGGGCACCGTTCCTGCTTTCCATGGCCGACCACGTCTTCGACGTTCGCAGCGCCTCCGATGTTCTGGACGACGGCCTGAAGGACCGCGCCGTGCGGTTGTGCATCGATCGGAAAATCGACACGATCTTCGATATCGACGACGCCACCAAGGTGCTGACGCGGGGCGAAAACATCGAAAAAATCGGCAAAACGCTTTCGGAATACAACGCCATCGACATCGGCCTGTTCGTCTGTTTGCCGGAACTGTTCGACGCCCTGGCGTCCGTCCGCAGTGAAAAGGGCGACTGTTCCCTTTCGGACGGCATGCAGGTTCTGGGCGAACGCGGGCGCTTCGGCTATTTCGATATCGGCGAGCGTCTCTGGCAGGACGTGGATACGCCGGAGACCCTGGATTACGCCTTGAAACTCATCGCGGACGGAAAGATCCGCTTCGCCTGACGTGGAGTACGAGCAATATGTCAACCGAGCCCACGAATACCCCCATCAGCCAGGCCCTTGTGCTGGCCCCCGATTTCTTTCTGTCTCCCGTTCAGGATGTCCGGGTGGACCGCATCTCTCCGGCCCGTTCCGTCTTGGGCGTACCGGTCCTCGTTCGCGTTCTGCGACAATTGCAGGACGCAGGCGTTTCACGAAGTCTGGTGATTCTGCCCCCGGAATGGACGGGAACGGCCCTTACGGTCAAAAAAGATTTCCGTATCACTCATGAGGTGACGTTTCTGACGGCGGATCGGACGGACGATTGCTCGAAGGCGCTCCGGGAAGCCGCCGGACAAATCTCGGGCCCGGCCTTCGTCTGCCGCTCGGATCTGGTCGCTCCCGCGGATCTCTTCAAACGTCTGGCGGAGTCGAAGACGCTGGGCGAAATCTCCGCCGCCGTGGAGAAAAAGACTCCCGCACCTTTCGACATGCGTCTGCTGGAAGAGGACGAACACCTGGTGAAAAGCGGCAATGGCGGGATGGTGGCGCTTTCCGGCCTGATGCTCGCCCCGGACGGCTTTTTCCACCGGCTGCACGAGGGCGTGGACCTGGAAACGGTCTTCGACGACTTTCTTTCCGGAAAGAAAGTCAAAAGCTTCCGCAGTTCCCATTGGCGACAGGCGGTCCGTTTCAAAGCGGACTTCAAGACGGCCGAGGACAAACTGCTGAATTCGTTACGCAAACCGATTGACGGCCTCATCGCCCGCTCCATCAATCGGAACCTGTCCCTGCCCGTCTCCAGAAGGCTGGCCTATACATTCGTAACGCCGAACATGGCCTCTCTGTCCACGCCGCTGTTCGTCATTCTGGCCGTGGTGCTGCTGTCCAAGGGCGGCTATGGAAATCTTCTGGCGGCGGCGCTTCTGTTTCAGATTTCCTCCATCGTTGACGGCATCGACGGCGAACTGGCGCGATTGAAGTATCAATTCTCCAAGTACGGCGAGTGGTTCGATACACTGGCCGACGATTTCTGCACCTATACGTTCTTCGGCGGGTTGACTTACGCGGTCTGGTCCGGCGCCACGGGCCCGGAGTGGCTGGCCGTTTTCGGTCTGATTACCATGGCGGCCTATGCCCTGGTGACGCCCATGCAATACTCGTACATCCTGATGTATACGGATTCGGGGGACGTGTACGCCATCGACTACGATTTCTCCAAAGACGGCGAATCGAGCGCGCTGGGTGGATTCGCCCCCGTTCTGAACGCCCTGAAATACGTGGTGAAACGCGACTTCTTCATTTTCTCGACGTTCGTCGCCGCCGTGCTGGGCGTCCTGCCGTACATGCTGATTCTCACCGCATTGGGAGCCGTTTCCACGGCGGCGGTCCTTTTCCGGCAACACGCCCTGGCCTTGAAGCGCAAACGAAACGGGAAAGAGTGAGGCCGTTTCCTTCCCCGCATGCCGGATTGTTTGATTTGACGGCTGTTTTCTGCTAGCTTCAGCCATCGGATTTCCTTTATTCGCGAATACCTTCGGAGGACACATGCAGTCTCGTTTGACGCTCTACATCGGCATCCTGCTCATTTCCCTGGCTACGCTGGCCCTGCAGGTTCTCCAGGTTCGTATTTTCAGCTTCATGCTCTGGCATCATCTGGCCTATATGGTCATCACGGTGACGCTGTTGGGGTTTGGCGCCGCCGGGGCCTATGTGGCCGTGAAGGGAACGGGAAACGAGGAGGAAGCCCGGAAAAAAGCGGGCGTCTCCGGTATGCTGGCCGCCGTCACCATGATTCTCGGCTTCGCCGTGGTGACACGGGTTCCGCTGGACACCTACATGGCGGCCTCCGGAATTCAGTTCGCTTTCATATTCCTGTATTACGCCTTCATCATCGTGCCGTATTTCTTCCTGGGACTGAGCATCACCATCATGCTCACCCGTTTCTCGGAATTCGTGCACCGGCTGTATTTCTGGAATCTCCTGGGATCGGCCCTGGGCTGCGCGGCGGTGCTATGGCTTCTGCCGTCGCTCGGCGGCGAAAAGGCGGTCTTCGCACTGGCGGCGCTTTCCTCCGTGGGAGCCGCACTGATCGTTCCGGATCGGAAAAACATCGCCGTGGCGGTGGGGCTGGCCGTTTTCATCATGGTCCTGAGTCCCCTGGCCACGACCATTTTCCCCGTTTCTCCGGCCCCGACGAAAGCCCTGGGTATGTTCAAGTTCGCTTCCCCCGATATGAAAACCGACAGTATTCAGTGGGATCCCATCGCCCGTATCGATGTCGTCAGTTCCAAAAAATTCAGTGGTCTCTACCGCTATCACCCCTGGGACGTGAACAAGGTCTTCACCATCGACGGCGACGCCTACACTTTTGCGTACGAGTTCCACAAACCCTATCCCGAAGTCAAACTTCTGGGCGAAACCCTGTACGCCTCGGCCTATTTGCTGAAAGACAAACCCAAGGCGGCGGTGATCGGTCTGGGAGGCGGAACGGATATCATGACGGCGCTGCACTTCCAAGCCCGGGAAATCACCGGCGTCGAGATCAACCAGGCGATGATCGATGCGGCGAACAACACCTATAAAACCTACAAGTATCCGGCGTACCAGGATCCCAGCGTCACCATCGTTCATGAGGAAGGCCGCTCGTTTTTGCGGCGATCCAAGGAAAAATACGATATCATCCAGATGTCCGGCGTGGACACCTGGACGGCCCTGGCCTCCGGCGCCTACGTCCTCTCCGAGAACTACCTGTATACGAAAGAGGCTTTTCAGGAGTATTATCAGCATCTTCAGGAAGACGGCATCCTCTGCATGATCCGCTGGATCTTCAATCCTCCCCGGGAATGCCTGCGGCTGGTCACCAGCCAGACCGCCGTATTGAAGGAAATGGGCGCGACACGGCCCTGGAATCATTTCATCGTTCTCAAGCAAGGCTTCCTGGCCAGCGTCATGAGCCGGCCCAAGGCTTTTTCCCAGCGTGAAATCAGCCGGTTGCAGAAACGCCTTTACGGAAACGAGCTGGTGGAAATCGTCTACGCGCCCGGTCTGGAAGGCAATTCCACTTTCCATCGGTATTTCGACGCACTGAAAGAGAAGCGGGAAGCGCGTTTTCTGGACGATTACCCCTTCAAGTTGGAACCCGTGGGAGACAACCGCCCGTTCTTTTTCGAGTTCTACAAATGGGAGGACATGTTCCGAGACACCAAGATGGAGGAAGGCGGCTATCTGATCGGCACCAAGGCCACGGCCTACATCATCCTTTCCGCCTCCCTGGTTCAGGCGCTGATTTTCGGCTGCCTGTTCATCCTGTTCCCGCTCTGGCGCTTCAAACGCGATCAAGTGAAACTGGAAAGCGCGGGGAAAATGATCGTCTACTTCTCGGCGCTGGGTCTCGGTTTCATGTTCATCGAGGTCGCCTTGATGCAGAAGTTCGTCCTTTTCCTGGGACATCCGACCTATTCCATCACCATCACGCTGTTCACACTACTGATTTTCTCCGGCGTCGGCTCCATCATCGCGGGCAGGCTGACCATACCGCCCAAAAAACTGATTCTTCTGGCCACCAGCGCCATCGCCGGACTGGTGCTGATTTATTCCTTCATCCTGACGCCGCTGTTCAACGGTTTGCTGGGACTATCCCTTCCAGGTCGCATGGCTTCCACCGTCTTCATTCTCGCGCCGCTGGCCCTGCTGATGGGCATGCCCTTCCCCACGGGACTGAAATACATCGGCCAGGGAGCCTCCAAGTTCATTCCCTGGGCTTTCGGCGTCAACGGCGTGGCCTCGGTGGTGGCGTCCGTGTTGTGCATCATCATCGCGCTGATGGCCGGCTTCTGGGTCGTTCTGGGACTGGCGACGCTCATCTACCTCATCGGCGGCTGGACGCTCTACACCACGAAGATCGAGCCGACTTCGGAGGGATAGGCCCTCATGGCGACTTCGTGGCGTAAACTTGCGATTCTGATCGGCCTTTACGCGCTGGGAGTGTTCTTCGTATTTCGGTGGAGCCCCTGGGACGCCCTGTTCGTTTTCTGGCCGCGCCCCCAGGCGAGTTTCCTGATCCTGTTTTTCCTGCTGATCTTTTTCGGAAATCCGCTACGAAGCGCCTATTCCCGGCTGATGGATCAGTCTCCCGGGCGGTGGATGCTCGCGGGAGGTTTGCTTTCCTTCGTTATCTCGGCCGCACTGGCCATCGTGCCCCTGGAGTCGCTGCCCCATACGCCGGACGGAATCTGCTATCTCTGGCAGGCGAAAACCTTCGCCATGGGGCGGCTCTTCGTTCAGAGTCACGACCTTCCCGAGTTCTTCAACCAGCTTTTCTTCATCAACGACGGCCGCTGGTACAGCCTGTTCCAACCCGGCTTTCCGATCCTGATGACGGTTTTCGTCCTTCTCAAAATCCCCATGCTGCTCAACCCGCTATTGACGGCGATTGCCGTCGTGCTGGTCTATCCCATCGGAAGGCGGGTTTTCAACGATCGCACGGCCAAACTCGGCCTGCTCATGCTGGCGCTGTCCCCCATGCACCTGGCCATCGGCGCCACCATGCTTTCGCATTCTTTCGCCATGGTTCTAACCGAACTGGCGGTGCTTTTCTCGCTGAAACTGGAAGAGGAAAACCGTGAGAGAGACGCCGCGATTCTGGGAGCGGCGCTGGGATGGCTTTTTCTTTCCCGGGCCATGAACGGCACGGTCATGGTTCTGCTGACGATGGCGTTTCTTCTGGGACTCTGGGTTCGGCATCGAATCACTTGGCGAACCATCGCCGTGTGTCTCGGCGTGGCCTTCCCTTTCCTCTGTCTCCAGTACGCCTACAATCACGCCCTGACCGGCAACGCCCTCTATTGGCCCCAGGACCGCTATTTCGACACCACCGAGCCCAAGAAAGGCTGCCATAAACCGGGATTCGGCAAGGATGTCGGCTGCCCCATCGTGCACCCCAAGGAATCCTTTCCGAACGGGTTCGGTCCCTCGGACGCGGTGAAGGTCACCCACAAGCGCCTGGGCACGTTCCTTCTGACGTTGATCGGGTGGAACTTCCTGTTTTTGTTCATCGGGGCGTCGTTTCTGGCTCCCGGCGAACGCCGTAAAAAGGGGTTTCTCCTGGCGGTGTTCCTTTCGTTGCTGATCGGATATTTCTTCTTTTATTTCCACGGATTGTGGGGACGCTACTACTACGAATCCTCGTTCGCCATCTTTCTGTTGATCGCGGCCGGACTGTCCACGACGGAGACGGCTGTCGTCGAACGTACCGCCGCCCGAGCCGGACTCGGAGGGAAAGCCCTGCGTTCCGTGGTTCCGGCCATCGGCGGAGCCTATTTCGTCTTTAACCTGATCTTTTTTTTCCCGGCGCTGATCGGCATTCTGGGCGCCACGTTCTTCGGCGTGGACAGCCGTCTGGAAAAGCTGGTGCACGGTTTTCCGGAAAAGAGCATCATCGTTCTCAAGGAATGGTATGAGGTCGGCTTCGTCCTCATGGGACCGGATCCCGCCCCCACGCGCTACTTCATCCACGATCTGGGAGAGGAACACACCCGGCAGTTCGCCCAATATTACCCCGATTGGAAGGTTTTCCGGTATAATGCCATACAGGACAAAACCGAGGAACTGCATCCGGATCGGCATCCATCGCCCGTTTATTTCGAAATGGAATACAAGATTCCCGTGGTGGACTCCAGCGGGGAATTCGCCATGATCGAAGATTTCGGTCCGTCGAAAGGCAGAATAGGGAAAACGGCGAAAATCATGACGCTGACGGCCGAGCGTTCGAACTCCTATTTCGCCGTGAAGCAGTTCGTTTTCGAGAAAGGCGATTATCGGATGGAAATGCAGATGCCCGCCGGGCCGGGTCGAGGGCGGATGCAGATTCGTATCGACGATCACGTCTGCCCGGAAATCGTGGATCAATACGCCAGGACGAACCGCCTGCTGCGCCTTTCTCCTTCGGTATGCGGCGTCTTTCCTCTGGAGCGGGGGCCGCATCGTATCGAGTTCCGCGTGATGGGCAAACGCCCGGAATCCGCCGGGTATTGGATCGGGGCGGATTGGGTTCGGCTGATCCGGCTGGAAAGGAACGAAGGCGGGAATGATTGAACTCCTGCGCCCATTCGAGGAATTCTTCCACGCCAACCTGGGTCAGGGCTGGATCCGGGCGCTGCTCTTCCAGATCTTTCGATTCTTTCACCTCTACCTCGATGAATTTCCAGACTATTTTCTGTTTCTCGTTTTTGCCGTTCCGTTCTATTACCTGATTCCTCGCGCCTGGCGCACGTACTACCTCATTATCGCAAGTTCCATCATGATATCCGTAATTTACGGCACGGGCTTCATGATGTGTTTCGCCTTTTTCCCTCTGTTGATCCACCTTTCCATCCGGCGGCATCTGGCCCGACCGGACAACGACAAACGCAGGAACCGGCGTCACTGCCGCTTTCTCTATCTTTCCACTCTGGCCATGCACGGAATTCTTCTGGCCAGGCAAAGCTTCGAACTCGTCGCCCGGATTCCGTTTCAGGACGAGCCCATCTTCATTCCGCTGATTCATGTGGCGGGCATTGCTTTCATTCTGCCGAAATTGCTGCATTATATCGTTGACAGCCTGAACGGGAAGATCGAAAAGACCAGCCTGCGGGCCTTTCTGCTTTACGTCCTGTTTTTTCCGATCTTCCGCCTGGGGCCCATCGAACGCTTTCAGAACTTCTTCAAAAGCATCCGCCACGTCGAGTCCAACCGCATCGAAGCCTTCGATATCGGATGGGGACTGTTTCGCATCGTCGTCGGCGTATTGAAGACCGTCCTTTACGCCTCGATTCTGTATCCCAATCGGAAGTTCATGGTCGTCAATGCCGAAGGCGTGACCTGGTTTCAGCTCTATTCGTCTCTGTTCATCGCCGTGATCGAGGCCTATTTCCATTTCGGAGGCTATTGCGACATCGCCATCGGATTGTCGCGCCTATTGGGCTTTCGCATCTCGGAGAATTTCTACTTCATCCTTTTCGCCCGCAATATCGGGGAGTTCTGGCGGCGCTGGCACATCACGCTTTCCTTCTGGCTGCGGGATTACATCTACTGGCCCCTGGGGGGAAGTCGCTCCCACGCCTTCCGCAACGGCGTCATTACGTTCTTCATCTGCGGCGCGTGGCACAGTCTGGCATGGAATTACATCCTCTGGGGCGTCCTCCAGGCCGTGGGTATCGCCGGACTGCGCGCGTGGGGCGCGTTCTGGAAGAAGGTCGAAAAGAAGGAACATTTCCTTCCCTTCCTGAAACCGGTGCTCCATTGGGGCCGGGCGCACCCGCGAACGTCCTTCGCTCTGGGCTGCATCGCCACGCTGCACTACTTCTCCATGACGGGAGCCTATTCGCTGATGGAGATCGAACGGGCGAACTTCATCATGCTCCGGCTGTTTACTTTCGGATGGTATGCATCCCCCTGATTTTCCGGCGAAAGGTCCGGACAAGCCGCAAGGAGGTTCCATGGCCGACGACAGACAGGCACAATCGGAAAAAGCCGCAAAGACGCTGCGCGAAGCCTTCGAAGAACTCGGCCTGGACGCGAGAACGGATCCCGAACTGAAGCGCACGCCGGAGAACTTCGCCGGTCTGCTTCAGGATCTCTTTTGCGGCCTGTGGGAAACGCCTCCCGAAATCAGCGTCACCGAGACAAAAAGCGAGGAGATGGTTCTGTTGAAGGACATGCCCTTCCACTCCGTATGCGCCCATCACCTGCTGCCGTTTTTCGGAAGGGCGTGCATCGCCTATGTTCCGGACGGAAATCTTCTGGGTCTGGGCGTCCTTCCCCGCGCGCTTAAACACTTCGCGGCGCGGCCGCAACTACAGGAACGGCTGGCCGAACAGGTGGCCGATTTCCTTCAGGAACGCGCCCTTCCGAAGGGCGTGGCCGTCTGGCTGGAGGCCCGCCAGATGTGCGTGGAGATGCGTGGGGCTCAGTCTCCCTGCCACGTGGAGACCACGGCCTTCCGGGGCTGTTTCAGGGAAGCGGAGGCCCAGGCGGCCTTTCTCCGGCGGATCCGTTCCGCCTGACGAACGTGGAAGAAAGCGGAGGAGTCATGGACGCAAGGCACGACGCCATCATTTTGGGGGGCGGTCCTGCGGGGATCTCGGCGGCCCTGTGGCTGGCCAAGTTCCGATTGGATTTCCTGCTGATCGACCGCAACCCGCGCCTGGGAGGCGAACTTCCCCGGATCCGGCTGCCCATCCGCGATTACCCGGGCCTGGAGACGAAAAACGGCGCGGAATTCAGAGAGCAGTTGGAAAAGCAGATCCGGCGGCACTTCGTCCCCATGGCGCTCGGGACGACCGTGGAGCACATCGATCCGGTAAAGAAGCGGGTCCGTCTGGTCGATGACGTCTTGGAGGCCGAATGCCTGATTCTCGCCATGGGGCTGCAGCGCCGCAGGCTGGGACTGCCCGGAGAATCCGACCTTTTGGAGCGCGGCCTGTCCTATTCCGCCACCCGCGATTTCCGCATGTTCCGGGACCGGCCCGTGGCAGTGGTGGGCGGCGGAGACGGCGCTCTGGAGAACGCGCTTTTTCTGGCCGAAATCTGCCCGAGGGTGGTTCTGATCCATCGCGGCGAATCCTTCCGGGCGCGGGAATCTTTCCTTCGTGCGTTGGCTGCGGAGTCGAAAATCGAGACGCGCCTTTCCAGCGGCGTTCGAGAGCTTTTATCCGATGAGCACGGCCTGACGGGGATCGTCGTGAAGGCGGCGAATGGCGAAGAGGAATCGATTCCCGTTTCCGGGCTGGTGGTGAAAATCGGTTTTCAACCGAACGTTGAAACGCTTGCGTCGGGATCGCTTAAGACGGACGAGGAAGGTTATCTGTTGACGGATCGCTTCCTGCGAACGAATGTTCCGGGCGTTTTCGCGGCGGGCGACATCGCCAATCCGCGCTCTCCGAGCATCGCCTCAGCGGTGGGAGACGGCATGGTGGCCGCTCGTGAAGTGCTGAACTTCATTCGGAATTGCGGAAAGGCGTCGCGCTAGCGAACTCACCAGTACTTTCCCGAAATGTAATCCCGCAACAGGTGATTTTCGTACTCCGCGTGGGACTTCAAACCGCGCACCACATCGCCGATGGACAGGATGCCCAGAAGTTCCTTGCCGTCCACCACGGGCAGATGTCGGAAACGCATCTTCGTCATGATGTTGGCGGCGTAGTCCAGATCCTCGTCGGGTTTGGCGAAGTACAATTCGCGGGTCATGAACTCGGAAACCGGATTCCCAAGCACCTTCACATCGTTTCCGGCGATGATCCGCAAAACGTCGCGCTCGGTGAGGATGCCGGTAAGACGCCCCTCGTCGTCGCGCACGAGGGCCGAGCCCACCTTGTGTTCCACCATGCGCCGGGCGGCCTCCCTCACCGCAGTTTCCTCGGTCACGGCCAGAAGGTTGGGCTCCTTGGATTCCAAAAGCTCGCGTATCGTCAGCATGATGCACCTCCTCAGGTTTCGTAGATCCGGTCCGCCTTGGCGGCCAGAATGAAATCGTTTTCCGTCAACCCGTTCACCTTGTGAGTGAAAATCACCAGGGTCACGAGACCCCAGGAAAGAGAAATGTCGGGATGATGCCCCATTTCTTCCGCCAGCACACCGATGCGGTTGACGAAAGCCAGCGCCTGCTTGAAGTCGCGGAATTCGTATTTCTTACGCAGATGATGTTCGTTCACGATGCGCCAGCGGCTTCCCAGCCTTTCCAGATAGCGGGGAAGAAGCCGGTTGTCCAGGAGCGGAACATCCTTTCGACAGGGCCGACATCTTCGGTTTGCAAGTTCGACTTCCATGTTTCCTTCCTCCAATCGGAAATCCTCTCCCTTCTCTGCCGGGAGAATATAATCATGGATCCTTCGGCGGAGGAATTCATTCCGGAAAACCGGGGGCGTTTTCGGTGACCGGACAACGATAACGAAAAACACACGAGAAATAGTTTGACAGCATGGAAGTGGGGCGATACTCATGATGACCGGATTTCGTCGCCTTGTCCGATTCCAACGGCGAGCAAGGCGATCTCCCTTGCCGAAGCGGATTCTTTGACCGGCTTCGCCTTTTACCTACAAAGACAACATGCAAGTTTACGAGCTATTGCAGAGGAGGAACGGCGGCATGACGAACAACAGAAAAAGATGGCTGATTTGCCTTCTGGCGATTTTTGCTGTTTGCACCGTTTTCGCGGGCGGCTGCGCCAAGAAGGAAATCATCAAGAAAGACAACAACGTAACGGTCAGTCCTCTGCCCCTGATTCTGACGACGACGATCAACGCCGCTTATACGCGCGCCTTTCACGATTACGTTTCCGGCACGTTGATGTTCGCCTATATGCCTCCCGTAGGGATTATAAATCCGCCCGTGCATGCCATCGCCGGGGAATTCGACCTGTATTTCTGGCCGGATTACGCCAACACGGGCTTTTTCGTCGGTCCCCAGTTTCAGGTTTCCTACACCATGGACAACCGATCCGAAGGCTATCTCGGCGGTACGGGCGTCATTCCGGGTGTGGGATTGGGATATCGCTGGCTGTGGGAAAACGGCTTCAACATCGGCCTGGGCGGCAGTTTCGGCTATATCATCGCAGTGGACAAACCGGATTGTCCGGCCGGATTTTCTTGTACGGAACACGCGGGCATTGCAGGTTTCAACAATTTCGCGCCGCGCATCCTATTCGACCTGGGATACGCCTTCTGAGTCCCGTTTTCATCCCGAATCTCGGATGACGGGCCGGCCGACCGGTCCCCTTTCCCAAGACCGTCACCCCCCTCTCGGCGGCATGTTTGGATTGACGAACTTTTTTACAAAAGTATTAACAGCCGGCTGGTGGTACTACCACCAGCCATAAAACGGCCCCGGCCGGATCGATTTTTTCACTCCTTGAATGTCGAAATCGGGATGGAGGATCGAACCCGAAAATGGATCGAGAGATCCGCGAATGGGCGGGTCAATCCAGCCGTTTCCAATCCGTCCGTGGAATCTGCGGGCCGGTGGGTTTGAAATCCCCGCCTAGAAGGTAGAGCGCCCGTCTGTTCTTGGCCTCGTCGGTTTCGTCCTCCGTGGGGACGGCCAGAACTTCCTCGCCAAATCCTTGATAATACACGGGAAATTTAAATCCTTGCTTCTTCATGTACGCCGCGATGGAACGCGCCCGGCGCTTGGACAGTTCCAGGTTGTGATCGGGTTTTCCCACGGTGTCCGTATAACCCACCACGTAAAGGTTCAGACTGACCAGGTTACCGTATTTATTGACCTTTTCCTGAAGATGGGCGTAGGCGCGGTCCAGTTTGGGCGCTTCCTTCGGCAGAATGACGTGGGATCCGCTGGGAAAATTGACCTCTTCATGCTCCACGTCCACGAACCAAGGCGAAAGTTCCAACTTCGAAAAGGTGTTTTTCGCATCGAAGGCCGTCAGATCGATGCGGATAATCGCGCCTTCCTTTCCGGCCCAGGTCACGCGGATCGCCTTCGGATCGTCCACCGTAACGTCCGTGGAAGATCCCTCGTCCAGCACGGCTCCGGTATCGGATATCACAGTATATTCAACGCGTTGAATCTCTCTGGACGCTCGGACGGTGAGCCGTTTCTTCTCCAGGTCCAACTCGTTTTCCGTCACGGAAAGCCGCATGCCCTCCAGCACGGAAAGCGAGAATTTCACGGGCGCGGAGCCCGTTTGGCCGTCCTCGAACTCCACGTCCAGACGGCCGTCGTAAGTCACCGTCCCGACCTTTTGCGGAATCGCCAGAAGTTTCTGGCTTCCGGCGGCGATGAATCCCGAACGAACGGTGCGCTCGCCGTGCGGCCCGCCGATGACGAGCCGGGCGTCTTTGACCGGCTGATGGGCGACGAGCAGAAGTCCGACATTTCCCGCACCTTCCACCACGTCGGTCACGATCTGCATTTCCACCGGCTGCTCGGCCGAAATGAGAAAGGGAAACAGGCAAGTTATCAAGATCACGATATATTTCGCCATGATGTCTCCTTTCGACCGTTGGGCCGGAACCGATTCTTCCCGGGACGTTTCTATTCCACCGCGGTTTCCGAAAGCCAGGTTTCCACGTCGTAAAGAAATCCCTCCGGTTCCGTGATTTCCACCGCGTGGCAACTGTTGGAATAATCCGGGAAACGGAAACTGCGTTCCGTATCGCTTGCCACGCCGGCAAAGGCGTTTTCCTTGTACGTCACCGTCACCCGGCCGGGACGCTCTTCCCCTCCGATGGCGGCTTCTTGATACAATACGTTCTGCACCTGCTCCGTGTGCCGTTCCAGCGCGCCGGGCAGGGCGTCGGCGTAGATAATCATGTCGTAGGCAGCGTGAGTAATGAACGTGTGCGCATACAGCAGGTTTTCCAGAAACAGGTCGCCGTAGACCGTCTGGAACGGATCGATTTCGTACATGATGAGATCGTTCAGGTAGAAAACGGCGTTCACGATCTCGTGAATGGACATGTAAAACTGATCCCAGGGCTGAAGAGCCCCGAAGGTCTGATCCAGATCGCCCGTAACGAGATCTCCGGGAGTGCGTCCCGTTCGCTCGCTTTTCTTTTGCCAGAGCAGGCGCAGGGCGAAGGGAATACGAGAATCGTTCATCCATTTTTCATAGGCGAAGCTTGCCGATTTCCGTTCCTCGGGCAAGCGAATGCGGCGATAGACGTCGGCCCGATTTTCCGCGTACAGTTCCTCCACGGTTTCCAGATCGAACATCGTCACGGCCTTCAGGTTTTCCAGAATCAGAAGTTCGGCGGTGACCTCGTCGGATACGTCGTTCATCCAGTTGTAGGGCTGGCTGTAGTTGTAGATATCCCGCTCCGCCTCGTTCAGCAGAAACATCAGCCCGTTGTCGTGGGGATCGCAGTCCGGATCCGCCTGCAAGCGGCAGGGAACGTATTGCAGGCCTTCCTCGGCGGCGATGCGGAAGAGCGGAGAATCGTCTTGCTCCCAAAGCTCGCCCGCCACGTCGTCCTGGTGTTTTCCGGAGAGAAGCGGCTGAATCAGAACCTGGTAACCGAACTGCCGAGCCATGACTTCCGGCGGGGCGACCGTGCCCGCGTATTCGGGAAACACTTCGTCTACATGGGCCTGGATCTCGGCCGCCAGGGCGGGATCCTTGTACATCCGCGAGCCGTCGCCGTATTCCGAATAGAAAAGCAGCAGTTGCAGCATGACCGTGGCGCGAATGCCCCCGTAGCTTTCGCCCGCGATCACGACCTGATTGTCCTTCAACTGCGGATGGGAACCGATGAAACGCAGCAGCAGCCTCACGAAGTCCGCTCCATCGAACAGGCAGTTGAAGTTCTTGGCCGTGAATTCGTCAGAGCGTACGTCCTCCACGTCGATGTCTTTTTCCAGCAACCCGTGGGAAAAGCCTGTCTGGCGCGCGTCCACGTAAAGCAGATTGCCCAGGCGGGTCCAGCTATGGGGATTTTCGACGTAAGGCGCGCCGTCCGTCATGGCCGGATCCAAGGTGTAATGAGAAGTGTTGAATCCGAAAAGCAACCCCGTGGCGGATCCCGGGCCGCCGTTGAAGAAGATGAAGAGAGGCTTTTCGTCCGGATTCTCCTCCGCCGGCTGGAACACGTACCACAGACGCGCTTCCGAAGATTTCAGGGGCACCTCGTCCAGCCCGTCTCGCCGGATGGAATAACTTACCGATTCGATGGGCATGAAGCCCGCCTCCGGCTCCAACGGCAACGGCGGCGCGTCTTCCTCCGGATCGGAATCCGGATCTCCATCCACCGGCGTTTCATCCTCCGAATCGCCGTCCGGTTCCATGTCTCCGTCCGGATTCTCATCGCCGTCTCCCACGATGGAATCGCCGTCGGGAGCCTCCGTATCGCCGTCCGAAGAGACGTCATCGTTCGAATCGGAACAGGAAAGAAGCAGGGCGAACATCAGAATCGGAATGAAAGGAAAAATGCGCATACCGTTGTTCCTTGTGTTGGGGTTGACGAATGTCTTCGTGGAATTCTAGCGGGCTGCGAGCAAAAGTCAACGTTGCGTTTCATTATGCGTGAGGAACGTTCGCCGCGAGTTCCCGCCGTTGACCACGATGGGATAGCTTTTGACTTCCTGCCCGCGCGCACGTAATATACGGATCCGGCGGCCGTCGTTTTTTTCTTTCATGCGCCGCGTTGCGAAACGCGAAGGATGCAACCATGTTCTGGTCCCCCATTCGTCTGGGCCTCGTCATTCTCGTCCTGACCGCTCTGGATGCGGCCTTTTTCCTTCTGGGCGGCTCCATGTGTCGCCTTCCGGCACGGAATCCGACAACGGCGATCCTCTGGTCCTTCTGCATCCATGCAGCCTGGCTCTCCGTCACGGTCCTTTTCTGGGGCGGAATCGCGGCGTTTCTAAAGGAACGAATCCTCGGAAACGGCGCCCGTAAGGAATCTCTGTCTCTGGCTCTTTCGGGACTCCCGGTAAGCGCCATGCTTGTCGTCTGGGTGCTGATGTCCCGATACGTTCCGCTGGCGGACTATCTTTTCTTCCGCCTGAAACTGTCCGCGTCGGCGCTGCTCGGTACGCTGGTCGTCGGCCCCGTCTTCGTCTCCGCCCTGCTTTTGGGGACACGCAAAGCGTGGATCATCCGCGTCCTGCTCGTCCTTGCCGTGCTGAGCATCGTCCTCGTGCATCGCATCATGTTTGTCCGCATCAACGTGGTCATGCACGATCACATGATTCTCGCCGCCCTGCTGCTGTCCCTGCTGGCCGCAGCCGACCTTCATCCGGAAAAGCGCCCCGCCGCAAATCGGGGAAAAGCCGCGTTGCTTCTTTCTCTTCTGATTCTGCTCGCTTTCGCCGCCGTGCAGCTTCTCTCGCTTCGTTCGCCGGACATGCGCGCCTCCCTTTACGATCGGTCCCTGTGGAGCGCCAATCTGGATCACTGGGCCGCCCGGATCAGCGACACGGACAACGACGGATCGGGCAGCCTGAGCGTCCTTCGCGACTGCCTGGAAGGGCACCCGGGCATCAGCCCCTTCGCCGAGGAGATCGTCAATGACGGTATCGCCCAGAACTGCGACGGACAGGATCTGAGTCTGGAGATCCTGGACCGCTTCGCGCGCCGGAGAGCCGGAAGGCGGGCGGCGCTTCCCATCGACGGGTTGGCCGGCCGCTCGGTCTGCATCGTCAGTTCGGACGCGTTCCGCGCCGATCACATGGAGACTTTCGTTCACGAAATTCCCGTTCTGGAAGAACAACGAGAAGCATTTTTCCGCTACAAGAGAGCCTACAGCGTGGGCAACGGAACGCGCGTCTCCTCGGTGGGGCTCATCGCCGGGCGATACGTCACCACCCTGAAAGGTTACTTCGGGGTGAACCTGGGAGACTCCCTCCTGCATCACTTCAAGAATCGCGGTTATACGAGCGAATTGATAACCGCCAAGGATCGTATGGATTACGGCGGACGGCTGTCCAGCCTGTTCGACGAAAAGACCTTCGCCGAGTACGAATCCGTAAACGGCTTCACCTCCGACTGGATCATGGAGCGGGTGACGCAATCGAACTGGCTGGAGAAACAGAAAAGACATCCCCGGTTCCTGTGGATTCACCTGTACGATACCCACGACCCGTATTTCGTGAAGGGAGAGCCGGAAAGTCCCGTTTTGAACCGCTATCGCCAGGCGATCCGTCAGACGGCCCGCGCCGCCCGACCTTTTTTCGAACGGCTCTTCGCCCTGCCGGAATCCGAGCGCCCCATCCTGATCCTCACCGCCGACCACGGCGAGGAGTTCGACGACCACGGGGGACGCTACCACCTGAACAGCCTGTACGACGAACAAGTGCATGTGCCGCTCTGGATTTACCTGCCCGGACAGGCCGGGCGCGTCGAGAATCTGCCGGTGTCCCATGTGGATGTCGCCCCTTCCCTGCTAGGCGTCCTGGGATTTCACCCCATGATGACCCGCTACGACGGCGTGAACCTCTTCGATTCCGCCGCCATCGCGGCCCGCGGGGAACCGATCTGGCTCACGTCCGTCTACAACGGCTACTTCCTGGGCTGGGGCATCGTCTCCGGAGACTGGAAGTTCGTCTGGGACCGTGGGCGGAACATTCGGGAAATGTACGATCTGAAGCGGGATCCAAAGGAAAAAGTCAACCGCATCGGATCCGATGAACAGCGGACGGACGACCTGCGCAAACAGTTGACCGGTCTGGCGGATATTCTGGATTACACCCAGACGGCGGGCCTGTCCTGGATCCCCGCGAATCTGGAAACGCTTCCATCTCCGCAGGGAATCGGGAAATAGAATCCGCTATATAAGGGCCGTGGAGAAATAACGTTCCGCGCGATCCGGGAGAATGGTGGCGACACGAGCTTCCGGTCCCAGGTCTTCGGCGGCCTTGCGGGCAGCCCAGACATTGGCGCCCGAACTGGTGCCCACCAGAAGTCCGCAGCGGCGCGCCAGCATGCGGGTGGTATAGATGGCGTCGTCGTCCGACACGCAGGAAACGGCGTCGATGATCTTCGTGTCCAGCACCTCCGGAACGAAACCGTCTCCGATGCCCTGAATCTGGTGGATCTTGTGCAGGCCGGGCTCTTCGCCCAGAAGCGCCGAGGCCCCTTCCGGCTCCACGGCGATAAGCTTGATGTCGGGATTTTTTTCCTTCAGAAAAGCGCCCACGCCTTGCAAGGTGCCGCCGCTTCCCACGCCCGCCACGAAGGCGTCCACCCGCCCTTCCATCTGCTCCCAGATTTCGGGCCCGGTGGTTCGGTAGTGGACTTCCGGGTTGTGCGGATTGCCGAACTGGTTGACGAGCCAGGTGTTCTCGTTGCGCTCCACGAGTTCGTTGGCCTTTTCCACCGCCCCGGCGATGCTCTTTCCCGCCGGAGTGGGCACCAGTTCCGCTCCCAGGGCGCGGATGATCTTCTTGCGTTCCTCGCTCATGGATTCGGGCATGACGATGACGACCTTGTAGCCCTTCTGAACACCCACCAGGGCCAGACCGATGCCGGTGTTTCCGCTGGTGGCCTCCACGATGATCGTGCCCGGCTTCAGGCGGCCTTCCTTCTCCGCCGTTTCGATAAGATGCTTGGCGATACGATCCTTGATGGATCCCCCGGGATTGAGGAACTCCGCCTTGCCGTATACCGGAGCGGAAATCAGGCTGGGGATTTGAATCATGGGGGTGTAACCGATCAGATCGAGAACGCTTCCTTTTCGCATCTTGCCACCTCGAATGCCGACTAAGCCTATAGGAATTTCACCTTGACGACGAACAATGAGGTCGGATTATAGCACCGGCTCGGCGGGAGTCAAAACAAATGACGCTTTGCGAAAATACGGGGCGACGAGCATTTTCTGTTCGTTCGGCCGCCTTTACCGAAAACGGCGGAAAAACGAACGAATTCTTCTTGTCTTCGGACAGGAGGGAAGAATCTTATTTCACCGCTTCGGAAACCGGCGATTCCTTCGGCGGTTCTTCCGTCGGATCGGAAGCTTTTTCCGTTTCGGCCGGACCCTCTTTCTTCATTTCCGTCCTCGGCTCGTCATCAGGCAGGTCGGGCAAATGCGCTCCGGTCACACAGCGGACGTTGTGGACGGTCTTTTCCTCGTGATAGTCCTCCATCCCCGTGAAGGTGGAGACGTACCAGGCGTAATAGCTCTTGCTCCGATGGGGAGAACACGACCAGTGCCAGGAGCAGTCGCCCTGCCAGACCCCGGGCGCCCAGCGGCAATCCGGAAGCTTTCCCTCGGGCTGAATTTCGCGCAGCTCCTTTCGCTTCAGTTGCAGGGTGCGCAATTCACGCTTTTTCGGCAAGCGCCAATCCGACAGGCTTCCGATGGACAGTTCCTCGCAATATTTCTTCCCGTCCTTCCAGGTCATTTTTTCCGGCGCAGCGCTTCTTTGCCAGGTCAGGCCGGTCTTTTCGTCCAGAACAAAATCGTCGGAAAGCACGTACCGCCCATAGGTCAAGGCGGCATCGGCGCTTTTCGCCGTCTCCGTCTTGTCCGGCGTGCCCGTCTTGACGGAACAACAGCAGGCCACGCTCAATCCAATTGCAAAAACGGCGATTCCCGCGATCGACTTTCCCAACATGTCACTTCCTTTCCGGTTGAACGTTCGCTTTGCGGTAGATAATACACGATCTCCACCCGTTTTTGAAAATCATTTTCTTTCCGGCGGCGCTTCTGATAAGCTGACACGGTTCGTTCGATAATCATTCCCTTCCCCCGGCATCATGAAAAAGGAGATTCCATGAGTTTTCTGGACGCCATCACCTGGATATTCGGCGCCGCGCTGCTGCTCGGTTTCGTCTATATCGTGTGGAGCTACGCCAAGGGACTGAAAGGATGCCCCCGGGATCTTTACCTGCTGTATTTCTCCAAAATTCTGGAATATTCCGCCTACGGCGGGATGAACATGGCCTTCGTCCTGTTTCTCCACAAGGATTGCGGCCTGAGCGACATCGCGGCCGGCAGTTATATCGGCGTCTGGAGCGTGGGGCTGACCATCGTCACCATGATGGTGGGCGCGGTGGTGGACGCCATCGGCATCCGGCGGACGCTCATCATGGGAGCGGTAGTGCTGCTCTTCGCCCGCTTCTGCATGCCGTTGACCCATAACATCTACCTGGTGTCGATCATCGGCTTCGTTCCCATGGCCGTTGGAATCGCCATCATGGGGCCGGTGCTGTCCGTGGGCATCAAGCGCTTCACCACCCGGGAACAGGCCGCCCTGGGATTCGGACTGTTCTACACGCTGATGAACGTCGGCTGGGCGCTGGGCGGGCTGATTTTCGACTGGGTGCGTCGGGGATTCGGCGAACACGGCATGCACACACTGCCCGGGCTTGGAATCGAGCTGTCCACCTATCAGATCATTTTCGTGGTGGGCTTCGCCATCACCATCCCGGAGTTCATCTCCATCCTGCTCATACGCGAAGGCGTGGAAATGATGGACGACGGTCGCGTGGTGCTCAAACCCACGAAAATCATGCAGGAAGGCGGCATTCTTTCCGCCACGCTGAAAACGGCCAAGACGGCCGGAATCGATACGATCAACATTTTCAAGGAAGTCATTTCCCACAAAGCCTTCTGGGTCTTCATGTTCATGCTGGGGATTCTGGTTCCGGTGCGGCTGGTGTTCTATCATTTTCACTACACCTTCCCCCCGTACGGCATCCGGCTCCTGGGCGAGGGCGTCAAGATCGGAAACATCTACGGCGTGCTGAATCCGACGATGATCGTCTTCCTGGTGCCCTTCATCGCGGCCTTGACGAAGAAAATCAGTTCGTATCGCATCATGATCCTGGGAACGATCCTCTCCGCGAGTTCGGTGTTCATTGCTACGCTTCCGGCGGAGATCTTCGCGCCGCTGACCCACACCTGGGTGGGAGAACTGGTTTTCGTGCGCTGGCTGGAAGTTCCCGAGGAACTGCGCAACTCGGTCTTTTTCTCCCTGATCTTCTTCATCATCGTCTTCACCATCGGCGAAGCGTTCTGGTCGCCCCGCCTGATGCAGTTCACCGCAGATATCGCCCCCAAAGGCAAGGAGGGCAGTTACATCGCCCTTTCCTATCTGCCGTACTTCGCCGCCAAGCTGTTCGTCGGTCCCATGTCCGGCTGGCTGGTCTCCACCTACACGCCGGAGGGCGCGGAATCCTATCCGAATCACTACATGGTATGGGTGTGGATCGGTGCCATCGCCACCTTGAGTCCTTTCGGTCTGTTGGTGTTCCGCAAACTTTTCAACAAAGCGGAGGAAGACAAGGCCAAGGCGGCAATCTGACGGACATTTCGTATTTTCCTTGAAAATCGTGAATCTCTTTCGCCGTACGGACAACAGATAGAACAAATCCGAATTGGTGGAACCATGGAAAATCCGGATGCATCCGGCGAAGATGGAAAATCGCATCTCTGTTTCTCTGCGGCCGGACCGTTGGACTTTCTCCACGAAATCGGTTAGGATGAACGGGTCCAAATAAAGAACGAACCGTGACGGCGTCGGAAGGCGATCTCATGGTTTTCGAAAGGTTTGACTCCACCGCGAATTCCGAACCGGGAGGAATTTTCCATGGCCGCCAACCTCAAGAAAAACCTCTCTTCGCATGCAAACGTTCATTGCTTTTTCTTCATCCTGACATTCGGGATTCTCTTTTCCTGTCAAAGCGAGGACAGCGAAACGGCCCAGGTCGAGGAATGCCTGGCCGACAGTCTGACCGGGGCGCTGGCTTTCGAGGGCGGCGAGGTCAAGGCGGAACCTGCGCCGCCCGGCACCGAGGGAGGCCCCGGGATCGCGGAACTCTCCTCTCCTCCCTCCGATGTCGTTTCGGGAGTCGGTTTCCAGGTATGGCTGTCTCCCATGGCCGGGCTGGATATCGACCATCTCGATGTGCTCATCGCCGTGGAACATAACGGCGTGCTTTCAAACGGGCATATCCGCCTCACGAATCCTTCCGTAAGCGAAGACGGCAGGATTCTGGCTCGTGGCGGAATCTCCAGTGAATTCGACACGTTTATTTCCGGCTATACCCTCCTTTTCGCGCTGATGGATCAGCAGGGGAAGGTGGGAAAATACGTTCGCTGGTCCATTTCCGTGGTTCCCGGACTTCGACGTCACGTTCTCTCCGGTCATGAGGGCGACATCTGGAGCATCGCCTCCAGTCCGGACGGCTCGCTGCTCGCCAGCGGAGGCATCGACGGTAGCCTGCGTGTCTGGGATATCGACGACAAGACCCAGCGGCACCAACTTGAAGGCGACAACGGCTACATTCGCGCCGTGACCTTTTCCTGGGACGGTCTGGCCATCGCCAGCGGAGGCCAGAACGGAAGCACCAAACTGTGGAGTTCCGAAGAAGGGGAGTTGCTGCAATCGTTGGAAGGCCATGAATATTTCGTGGACGCCGTGAGCTTCTGCCCGGATGATCGGACGTTCGTTTCCGCCGGCGGAGATAAAACCGTGCGTGTCTGGGACGTTCGGACGGGGGAAGAACTCCGGATGCTGCAAGGCCATACGGGAAGCGTCTGGGCGGCAAGATGCTCTCCCGACGGATCGACGATCGTCAGCGGAAGTTGTGCGCGGATGGACGCGAACGAAAACTGCCTGGCCGGAGAAATCATCTTCTGGGATATCGAGAGCGGCGAACAGATCGATAAGGTCGAAGCCCACGCGGGCAGCGTACGAGCACTGGCCTTTTCCTCGGACGGTTCCAAACTGGCCAGCGCGAGTTGTCTGGAGTCCGAGGGAGACACCTGCACCCGCGGCGAGATCATCCTATGGAACCCGGCGGATCGGACGCAATACCGCCGGATCGCGGCCCATCCGACAATCGTGGACGACGTGACGTTTTCCGCGGACGATCGTTGGCTGGCCAGCGGCAGTTGTCGCCAACCGGATCACGGCGGTTGCATTACCGGCGAGGCCACCATCTGGGACGTGGAAAGCGGAGCGGAAATCGTCACGTATATCGGTCACTTCGGCGGGGTCAGCTCCGTCGCTTTCGCGGGTGGGGGAAACTATCTGGCTACGGGCGGCTACGACGGCGATATTCTGCTCTGGCCCCTGGACAATCTGTAAAACGCACCTTGGAAAACAAGAAAATATGATTCAACTCCCAAAACGGGGAGAAATCGAAAAATCGTTTTTCGGACAAGGCTCACCATCGAGGAAGGGGTTCCCTTCCGCCTCCGTCACTCGCCCTCACGTCATCATCGGCTTGTACCGGGGCGCGGACGACCGTCAAGGCTAAACGTGCTCCGCTCGCTTCCCTCGCTCCGGCCTTGACCGCCGCCCTTTTCCGCCCCGGTTTCTTCGCCTCATGACGCGAGGCGGCTCCGTCGGGGAAGGGAACGGGCAGGCCCCTTTCTTTCATCAAGTGAAAAGATTCCCCTGGAAATGGGAGTTGGACCGAAAAAAAAGCCCCCGAAATGGGGGCTTGAAATTCGAGAATGGTCGCGATTTATTCAATGGTGAAGCTTCCCTCCCAGGCGTAAAGACTCAACCAGAGTTTTATCTTGTAGGTTCCCGTCGCCAGCGCCGAAGGCAAGGTCACGGTGATGTCGTTGAAGGTGTAATGCTGCTCGTCGCCGACTTTCGTGAATTCCGAGGCGGCGACGCTGTCGGCATGATCCTCCGAGTTGAAGACTTCGCCATCGGAGGCGTCGAGGATGGAGACGTTGAAGGTTTTGTGGTCCACGCGGGCGTACTTGGCGTCCAGTCCGGGGTTGAGCGTAACGACCACCTGTCCCGCGTTCGTTTTCTCCGTGTCGATTGCGAAAACAACATCGGCCATGGCGTTGGTTTCGCCGTCGGCGGTGCCGTAGGCGAAGAAATCATCATTGACCGGATCGCACACCAAAGCCAGGGCGATACCGATGTAATCCTCTTCCGGATAGAACTCCGCCAGCGTGGAACAATCCGATACGTAAAGGCCGCCGTTGAACCAGAGCGAACCATCATCCTTCACGTATCCCGCGATGAACAGGTTGTCGATGCTCACCTGGAGGCTCTGTCCGGATCCCCACTCGCCCCGTGTCAAGGTGAACGAGCCGCTGTAGTGGAAATATTTGCCGTGATAGGCGACCTGCGGAATCAGAATGGCCGTCGAGGTGTGATTGACTTCGTAAACGTCGTCCTCGCCGAAATCCATGGAGTCGGCATAGGCCAGATGGCCCATTCCCTCGCCGTCCGGTTCGCCGTCGAAATCGAGCAGGGCCAGAAGAGGATGCTGCGTATCGGCGATGTTCAGAATCGATTCCGCCAGATCGAAGGGATCGAGCACGGTATCGCCCTTCACATGGAACGAGGCGTACTCCCCTTCCCCGCCCATGGCGACGTTGAAGTTGCCCGCCAGCGGCATGCTTCCCGCTTCGGCCACGGTGGAGAAATCGGTTTCGTAGGACGTATCTCCCAGGGTGAACCGGCAACGGTAGGTTTCGTTCGGATGAAGCAGCCGCGCAGGCCAGAAATGAAACGCCTTTTTGTCCAGGCTGAGATAAACCGAACCGTCCATTCCCGTTTCCGACGCGCCTTCGAACAGTTGGAAGGCCACGGCGTCCGCGCTCTCGAATTCGGAATCGGAACGAATCGTCACGGAGGCGCTCAGGTGCACGTCGCCCTCGCCGATACCCGGGACGATCTCCGTTCCCTGGGGCAATTCGACAACTTCCTTTTCCATTTCCTCCTCGGAAACGATCTCTTCGTCTCCGTCCGACTCCGCGTCCATATCGCCGTCCGGTGGCGCTTCGTTTTCAAGATCGCCGTCCAAATCCCCGTCGGTCGTGGGTAATTCGACATCCGAATCCGAATCCCCTCCGATGATCGGGCTGTTGGTTTCTTTTTTTGCGGAATCCAAGCACCCCGTAAAAGATACCGTCATCATGAGAAACAGAAGAACGGCCAACGAAAAAGAGACGTTTCGAGTCATTGATTGCATGGCTTTTTTCCACCCGTGATAGTTGCGGTCGTCGATACGATTTCAGGCTTCCCCAATGCGTCGAGATCTTGACGCTTCCCAATTGATTTTCGCGCCGAGATGTGCGGTCGCCATCTCCATACGGATGACGCCACGCATAACACAATTTCAGTAGGATTTCAATATTATTGTCTTTTCCGAGGAAACGACGGCAGGGAGGCGAATGGGCGGATCGTCAATATTCAGACACGTTTTCGGAGAAAACGACTTCTTCGGAAGAAAAGCAGTCCCGTGGTCAGCATCAAGAAAACGAGCCCTCCGGAGAGATTTTCCGGTCCGCCGCGACACCCGAAAGCCGGACTCATGGCGGTGGCGTACAGCACGGACAACCCCTGGCGGTCATCCTCGTGCAACGTGCGTTTCTTGATTTCCCTCGGATACGTCCTGGCGAACATCGTGGCTTCCGCTTCCTTGCTGTGACCCAGCCCCAGAAGGTGCCCGATTTCGTGCGTCAAGGCGTTTTCCAGATCGTATCCGCTTTCCGGATCCCAGTCGATGTTTTGCCCGTTTATCAGGATATCGGCTTCCAGAATCCGACCGGAAGCTTCGGAATAAATCAGATAGGTCATGGCCAGTTCGTTTTTCGCCCAGGGCCAGTCGGAAAGAATCGTTACGCTGCTCATTCCCGGGTAAGGCCGTTTTTTAAGAGGATTTTCGGTCTGAAAAGCGACTTCGCCGACCAGCGCGATATCCGCATTCGTGCCCGAACACCAGTTGGACACGGCGAGCGCAAGGGCCTCCTCCAGACGTTCGCCCCCGTGCGCCGCCGGATCGATGGCCCAGACCAGCGGCACGGAACGGCTCCAGTGAAGGCGCTGATCGACGTTTTCCAGGGATAAATTATAGGCCAGGGCCAGTTTTCCGCTTAAAAATACGAAAACGAACAGCCATAACGTGACCAGAAATTGCAGAAGCTTCCGCAGTCGAGCCATCCTTTGCTCTCCCATGTCGCGGTTGTCGTCGGATCGGTCCTTCGATCCGTTGGCGGAAAAGCACGAAGATCCGCCAAGCCTTAATTCGGACGCCAGGCGTCTTTTCTGAAGCGTCCACCCGTTTTTTCCGGATTTTCCCGTTTTTCATCGTCCGGGAAGACTTGAAAACGGTTCCGGATTCTGATAAAGTCCGTGCGAGTCTTGGGATCGATTTCCACCCCGGTTTCGGAAAAACGAATGAAAACGCCGTTAAACGAACGGATCACGAACGGAGCGATCATCGCCGGGCTGGTAGCGTATTTCGCGGCCATCGTGACCGTCTTTTTCAAACAACCCGAACTGACCGCGCTTCTGGTGCTGCCCGCGCCAGTCATCCTGGTTTTCCGTTTCAAGGAGAGGAAAAAAGCCCTGATTTTGGCGGCCACGGGTCTCGTCATTGGACCGGCAACGGAAATCATTTGCATAATCAGTGGCTTATGGTCTTACGCGACCCCGGGAATCCTGCCGTACGTTCCGCTCTGGCTCTTTCCCGGGTGGGCCTGTTTTCCTCTCGCGCTGACCTTGCTGACGGAAGCGTTTTTGGGGCATTCTTTCGAGTTTCCGGCCCATGGATGGCTGATTCCGCTAGCCCTACTTGGCCTGGCCATCGAGATCACGATCTTTGCCGTTCTCGGCAATCATTGGCTTTATCCGATTCTCGCCATTCTGCCGTTTCTCCCGCTCTTGTGGTTTTCCATTCGACTGTGGGAAACGCCGATTTTATTGCTGCTGGGCGCGCTTATTGGCCCGGTGGCCGAATGCGTTCCCATCGCTGCCGGGGCCTGGACATATGCCATCCGGGAAATCCTTGGAATTCCGTACTACATGCTTCCCGCCTACGGTCTTTTCGCCGTGCTGACCATCAATCTGGGCCACGGTCTGAATGCTCGTTTTCGCAAGCGAAATATCCCCGCAAAGCCTTAACATATTGTTTGACAAGCCCCCAATATATGATATAGTCCCCACCTTCTTGCCTTGGAAATACGTCCGTTATCGGATACATGAGGTTTCACATCGGTATTGGAAGCAAATAAGGAGCGACGAATGGGAAAGAATTTCGAAATCGGCCAGAAACGCGTCGTCGGCTTTGTCGGACATGCCAGTTCGGGAAAAACTTCGATCTGCGAGGCCATCCTCTACAACACGAAAAATAACGACCGGCTGGGCAGCGTGGACCAGGGCCAGAGCCTGATGGACTACGAGGAAGAGGAACAGAAACGGAAATATTCGGTTCTTTCCAGCTTTTTCGACGTGGAATACAAGAACACGAAAATCTATTTCGTGGATACCCCCGGCAATTCGAACTTCATTCCGGACTCCAATACCATTCTCCCGGCCATCGGTTCGGCCATCGTTCCCGTGGACGGCGTGGACGGCGTGAAATACCAGACGGAAGTCATGTGCGATCGCCTGAAAGAAGCCGGAATTCCCTACGCCTGCTTCATCACCAAACTGGACAAGGAACACTGCGACTTCGACAAAGCGCTGGAAAGCATCAAGAATCTTCTGCCCGTGGAACCGGTGGTGATTCAACTTCCCATCGGCAAGGAAGATTCCTTCACCGGCGTGGTGGACATTCTGGCCCAGAAAGCCTACACCTACTCCGACGCCTCGGGTAAAGGCGCGGCCGGAGACATCCCCGCCGATCTGGCCGACCAGGTGGAAACCCTGCGGGCCGAGACGGTGGAGCGCCTGGTGGAAGGCGACGACGAAGTCATGATGAAATACCTGGAGGGCGAGGAAGTCACCGACGAGGAACTGATGGACTGCCTGAAGAAAGGCACCGTTTCCGGCCAGTTTTGCCCGGTCCTCTGCGGCTCCCCCACGAAAAACATGGGCGTGGACCTTTTGTGCGACTTCATGGTCAAGGCCCTGCCGGCTCCCAACGAGGAACGTCCGCGCCTGGCCACGAAGCCCGGAAGCGAAGAGGAAATCGAGGTTCCGGTTTCCACGGACGGCCCCTTCGCCGCCCAGATCGTCAAAACGCTTTCGGATCCCTTCGCCGGAAAGGTTTCCATTTTCCGTATCATTCGCGGCGTGCTGAAACCGGACGACGCCATTTACAACGTCACCCGCGATTCCAAGGAAAAAGCTCCCGGAAAGCTCTATGCCGTTCGCGGCAAGAAACAGGTTCCGGTGGATGGAGCCGAGGCGGGAGATATCGTGGCCGTGCTGAAAATGAAAGATCTCGGCACCGGAGACAGCCTGTCCGATGTGGAAGCCAACGGCCTGCTCTTCCCCGAACTTCCGAAAATGTTGCCCATGCTGCATTACGCCGTGGGACCGAAGAGCCAGGGTGAGGAAGAAAAAATGACCACTGGTATCCAGAAATCGGTGGAGGAAGACAGCAACCTTCATTTCTGGCGAGAGGATCAGACCAGTCAGTTCATTCTCTCCGGAGTCGGCCAGGCGCAGATCGACGTGGCCATGGAACGCATGCGCCGCAAATACAACGTGGAAGTCGAGCTGACGCCGCCCAAGGTTCCCTATCGCGAGACCATCAAGGGCAAGGCGGAAGTCCAGGGGAAATTCAAAAAGCAGACCGGCGGGCGCGGCCAGTACGGCGACTGCCACATTCGCGTCGAACCCAAGCCCCGCGGCGAAGGCTTCGAGTTCGTGGATTCCATCGTGGGCGGCGTGATTCCGAGGCAGTTCATCCCGGCCGTCGAAAAAGGCGTCGTGGAGGCCATGGTCAGGGGCGAACTGACCGGCTCTCCCGTGCAGGACGTGCGCGTGGAACTGTTCTTCGGTTCCTTCCACACCGTGGATTCCTCCGAAAACGCCTTCAAATCCGCCGGCCGCATGGCCTGGCGCAAGGCCATGATGGAAGCCAACCCGGTGCTGCTCGAACCGATCCACAAAATCACCATCTCCGTCCCCAGCGAGTACATGGGCGATGTGTACGGCTATATCTCCTCGCATCGCGGCAAGGTGCTGGGCAGCGAGGAAAAAGGCAAACTGACCGAAATTTACGCCGAGGTTCCCCAGGTGGAAATGGGCAGTTTCAACGCCGACATCCGCGCCATGACGGGCGACCGGGGATCCTTCGTCGCCAAGTTCGAACACTACGAGGAAGTTCCCGGTCCCATCGCCGAAAAGATCATCGAGGAAGCCGCCAAGGCCAAGGAAGAAGGCTGATCGGCGTTTCGGACCAGACGTAAAAAAGCCTTCCACGTTCGCGCGTGGGAGGCTTTTTTCGTTTTCGAAAAGGTGTAACGGCGGATTCGTCTCAGGTGGAGGCTTTCGGCTCCTCGACGTCCGGGTCCGGGCGTTCTTCCGCTTCGGCCAGGACGACGCAGTTTTTTCCGGAAGCCTTCGCGGTGTACAATGCATCGTCCGCCGCATGGATGAAAGCATCCACCGACCCGTACTGTCCCACGGCGAAACTGGAAATCCCGATGGAGATGGTGACCTTGTCCGGGGGCAGCCCCTCGAAATGGTGTTTGTCGATCTTCTCCCGGATTTTTTCCGCCACCTGGCGCGCGCCGTCGATGGGAGTCTGGGGAAGCATCAGGATAAACTCCTCGCCGCCGTAGCGGGCGAAAACGTCGTATCCCCGGATTTCGTCTTTCACCAGTTCGGCGATCTTCCGCAACACCCGATCCCCTTGGAGATGCCCGTACTCGTCGTTGATGCGCTTGAAGTTGTCGATATCGAAAATGATGATGGACAACTCCAGATTGTAGCGGCGCGAGCGGGAGAACTCCAGGTCGAACAACTCCATGTAATGCCGACGGTTGTAGATCTGGGTCAGGTAATCCGTGATCGACAGTTCCTTGTATCTCTGCTTGGCGATCTTCAATTCGTCCTGGAGCTGTTTGACGTTCAGCTGCACCCGCACCCGGGCGATGAGTTCACCGGGGTCGAAGGGTTTCGTCAGATAGTCGGAAGCTCCCAGATCGAGCCCCTTGATCTTCTTTTCCACGGACTCCTGCCCGGTCAGGAGAATCACGGGAATATCCTTGTAGACCGGCTTGCTCTTCATTTCACTTAAAAATTCGAATCCGTCCATTCCGGGCATGACGATATCGCAGACGACCAGTTCGATCTTCTTCTCCTCAAGAACCTTCAGGCCCTCCCGGGCGCTGGGAGCTTCATAGTAGTTGTCGAACAAACGGGCCTGCCGCAGGACCAGATGGATGCCCTGGCGAATCGTGCTTGAATCGTCGATAATCAGAATATTGCGTTCCATTTCCGGTTCCCAAGGAAAACGTTGACGACATTGTAACGAAAGAGCTTGCTTTTCACAAGAAAATCGGGCAATGCAAGAAAACGGACGCCTTGAACGACTGGGAGAAAAACGTTGGAGAAATTTCGGATATTCGTCTGCGAAAAAGAGGAAGACCTGCAATCCTGCCATGACATCCGCCGTGAGGTATTCCATCGGGAACTCCTTATCGACGGAGAACTCGCCCGGGATCCGGAAGACCGGCACGCCGTCCACTTTCTCGCCATGGCCGACGGATATCCTGTCGCCACGGCTCGTCTGCTTCTTAAGGAAAGCATCGCCGTCATCGGTCGCATGGCCGTCCTCCCGGATTATCGGAGCCAGGGTGTCGGCCGACAATTACTCGATTATATTACGGGATATGCCTCCGAGAAGGGGGCGCAAGAGGCCCGGCTCTCCGCCCTGGCATCCGCCAGAACGTTCTTTTTTTCGCGCGGTTTTTCGGAAGACGGCGCACCTTATTTAGAAGCCGGCCGGATGCATATCGATCTCAGGAAGGATCTCTCCGGTATAGAACGATAACTTTGGAACGAAACTCTTTCGTTTTCGCGCCTCGCATGCGGATGAAGGAAAGCGTCACCTGGTGCGCCCCCTTGGCCGCAACGATGGAAACGGGAGTATCCCGGAGAATTTTCCACTCTTCGCCTTGCAGTTCCTTCTTGAAGTGGGCACTGACCTCCTGAATATCGCCCTTTATGGCATATGCGATCTCCCGCCCATCGCCTTCTCCCAGACTATACAGAATTTCCGCCTCCCCGGGAGGAGGGACAAGATAGCGCACATATGCGGGACTACTAAGGAAATCCAGAGTCAGGTTCAATCCGAGAACTCCGATGCAAAGGACGAGAAAGCCGAGCGCCGCTCCAATCGTCCCCGCTTTCCGGGCGGGCTTTCCAGTCAGTTCGGAAAACGTTCGATTGGAGGGATCCCGTAGATTGGGAACGATCAACATTCCCGTAAACGCTCCGCGCAAGCCGTTGAACAGCACGGCCAATCCGACGCCGGCCGTCAGAAGCAGCAGAATGGGCAGAAAAAAGGACGTAAACAGCAGCATGAAAGAAATCCTCCATTTTCTTTCTAATCCTTTCCTTGAAAGCTGTAAAGAGCAAATCGAATGAAATGCGGGGATCGGCGGCTCTCCATCCAGCCCGTGTGTAAATTCCCGTGTCTTTGATGCATCGCTCCTTGACCCGACCGAGATTTCACGATATAATTCCATCTGAAAGTGGATCCGGAGGATCTCTTGATCGGTCTAACACCCAAGAATTTCTTAAATATTATGCCTTTTCCCGCTTTCGGATGAATATTCCAAAACCTGGAACGTCGAAATAATAGCTCGGGATCGTTGCTCTATGAAGATGAAGGAAAACGAACTCATCGCCCGAAGCCAGGGCGGCGACCACCGAGCCTTCGAAGTGCTGGTTAAAAAATACCAGCGCAAGGTCTTTGGAATCGCATATGGAATCGTCCGTAATCCGGAAGACGCACTGGATATCAGCCAGGAAGCGTTTTACCGCGCGTACCGGAACCTTGTGGATTTCAAGGGGCAATCCAGGTTCTACACCTGGATCTATCGGATCACGGTCAACCTTGCCTTGGACTTCATCCAGAAGCAGTCCAAAGCAATGACCACGGATTTCGATGACGGCCTTTTAGCGGAAGATTCTCCCGTGGAATGGAATCTTGTACAGCATAACCACGGCAATCCGATCAAGGAACTGGAGACGAAAGAGTTGGCGGAACTGGTTTCCAAATGCATGGACCGTCTCTCGGAAAACCATCGGGCCGTGATCGTTCTTCGGGAATTCGACGGGTTGAGTTATGAAGAAATATCCGATGTGCTTGGATGCAGCCTGGGGACCGTCATGTCCCGTCTCTTCCATGCCCGAAACAAAATGAAGCGAATGCTGCATGGTTATTTGAGTGGAGAGGATTGATGGCCGCTCGTTTTACGAAAAAGCAATATGTCGATCACCTCTTCCGCCTCCATGACGGAGAATTTTCGGAAGAGGATCGAGAGCAGGCGAGAGCTCTGCTAGAATCCGATCCGCGCTTCGAGGAAGACGCCTATCTCCTGGAAGCCATGGGCGATTCCCTGCGCCGGGAAATCGAGGACGTCTCGGACACGATCTCCTTCCCGAACTTCTCCGCCTCTGTCATGCAGCGCCTGGAAGAAGCGGACAACAAAGAAAAGAGCCTCCTGCAACGACTGTTCGCCCTTCCCGTCATGAAGCCGGCGTTTTCCTTCGGACTCGTGTTTCTCGTCGCCACATGCGCCTATATCGGCTTGCGATCGACAACCGAAACGAATCCCGTCGCGGAAAAAAGCGCCTGCGCGGTGGAAAATCTTCAAGCCCGGAACTCGGAAGCCGAAGTATTTGAGATCGAGGGTAAAGGTGAACAGATCACCGTTATCTGGATACATGAAAAGTCTCTGAAAACAAACTGATAAGACCTCATCCTTGGGAACCTACATGAAGTTTCGCGTTCTAAAATGGTTGCTCCTCTTGACCCTGACCCTCTCGGTCTGGTGCGGGGCTTCCGCGGCTTTCTCCGCCGAGGTGGAGATGAAAGTCACAGCCATTTACGCATCCAGGGAAAACAAAATCATCGACGACCGCCTGAAGGATTTGGCGGACACTTTGGCCAAACGTTTCGGATATACCTCCTACAAAGTCGAGGCGGAACAGATCCACACGCGTCGTTTCGGCCAGAAGGCGGATGTCGCCCTTCCAGGTATGCGGCCTCTGACTCTCCAGCCTCGGGGCAAGGAACCCTCCGGCCAGATCCGCATCAATTTGCAGATTCCGGACCTTTTGATGACCGACCTGTTGTTCAAGAGCGGGCATCATATCCTGATCGGGGGACCGCTTTACAAAAAGGGCGTTCTGATTCTCCTGATCCGAGCTACGGAAAAATAAATTTCAAGCTCCCTTGGCGTAATTTCCATCCCGGTATAAGTCCCTTCTTCACGAAAAATTCCCGCGCTTGCCATCGTGATCGGAAAGCTATATAATCGGATCGTTGAGCCTATCCACATCGCCCATTTCACAGGGAACGTCACGATGAAAAATACATGGACATACGTAAGCGTTTTTCTGGCCGTGATTCTCGTCCCTCTTTCGGCCGCCGCCTACACGGCCGACGAAGGTGAAATCGCCGTCATCGAGGACATCGACGGAAGCATCCTGGGCGCGGCCTTCCTTCCCAACGTCTACCTCGCCAATGCGGCTTGCGCGTTCTACCTGACCCACCAGGATGTATACGACACCTTGTTCGTCTTCAATACCTCCGTCACCAATATTCAGCAGGGCTGGACCGTGCGCAGTTTCATCGACGGCATCGGCCGCATGCCATACGATTCCTCCGATTCTTTCTGCGCCTGGAATCACCGCTTGCGGATTACGGTGAGCATGGGCAACATAAACACCCTGCCCCCCAATCCGGACGACGTAGCCGCCATCGTCCCGTTCTATCCCCTGACCGGAAAGGAACTGATGGCGCACGAATTCGGCCACCACTGGATGTCCGCCGTGAACTTCGACAAGGGAGACGACCAGGGGACGCAATGCCTGCTGCGGGCTTTCGAACCCACCGGCAGCAGCGGACGTTCCCGGGACGCCAATACCTGCAACGGCGAACCCTCGGCCGATTTCAACCAGCACTGGAGTTACAATTTCAACTCCTGTTCGCTGATGTACGGTAGTTGTATCGAGGATCTGGGCGGCGGCAATTTCCGCTACAGTTACCCCCTCGATCAAGTGAAATACAGTCAGCTCGATCAATATCTGATGGGACTGCGCGCCCCCGAGGATGTCGATCCCATGTTCGTGGTCTATACCGGCGATCTATCCGGGACAGCCTCCATCCCCATTTCCCACTCTTCCACCGGAGCCGAACACACGGGAGAGCGAATCGACGTGACCATCGAGGATATCATCCGGGAAAACGGCCCCCGAAACCCGGCCGTGGACACCTGTCACTGGAAGGCGGCCTTCGTGCTTGTCCATCCCGCTGGACAGCCCCCCTTGCCCTCCCAGATTCAGCAGGTGGACACGTATCGCCGGGCCTGGGAGACGTATTACGACTATGCCACCGACAATCGGGGGTCTTTCGACACCCGCCTGGATGGCTGCGGAACGGGAACCGATACCTGTCCGGGGGAAACCTCGCCCCAGTGCGGCCAGGCCGTCTGCTCGGAAGACGAAACCCGCTGCATCGATACTCAAACGGTGCAGATCTGCCAGGACGGCGACTGGACGTTCTCCGAAACATGCGGCTCCGGGAAAATCTGCACGAACGGAGCCTGCGCCGATTCCGTAGACGGCGACGCGGACGGAGATACGGATTCCCCGTTCCCGGACGGCGACGCGGACAGTACCGTCGACGGCGATGAAATCGACGGTGATGAAACCGATGGCGACGACAGCGAAACGGACGGAGATTCGACGGGTGAAATCGTCTGCCGCCCCGGCGACACGCGCTGCGAGGACAACGTTTTTCAGACCTGCACGAACCAGGGAACGCTCTGGGGAAAAGACGTGGCGTGCGAGGAAAGCCAGGTCTGTCACGAAACGGACGGCTGCGTCGTTCCGTCCAGTTGCAACCCAGGCGACATGCACTGCGCCGATGAGTTCACCATGGAGGTCTGCTCTGGCGAGGGAACGCACTGGAACGCCACGGATTGCTCCGCAACGGGCATGACCTGCTGGGAAGGACGCGGCTGTTACGAAGCCGCCACGCCCCCTCCAAACGAATCCGGCGACTGCCAACATGGACAGCCGCCGGTCGCGGGTGTTTTCCTTGGGTTATTGGCGCTCTTGGCCGCCTATCGGCGTCGCATCAGGACTTGACCGTCCAATCCGTCACGCCCTGATGATCTTTCAGTAAAACGCCTTTGGCCATCAGTTCGTCGCGGATTTCGTCCGCTCGGGCCCAGTTTTTATCCGCACGAGCCTGTTTGCGTTCCTCTATCAGTCCCTCGATGGCCTCCACCGTCATGCCGATCTGGGCGACGCGCAGGCTCTTCAGGTCCGCCTCGAACCGCGCGGGAGAAAGATCGAAGATGCCAAGAACACCGGAAATCTCGGACAGGCCGTCTTTCCATTCATACAGTTCCGCCGCTCGTTCTCCGGCGGGAAGATCCTCGTTGACGAGCAGCTCGTTCATCCGCTTGAACGCACCGGCCAACTGACCGAAAACCCGGGGCGTGTTGAAGTCGTCGTCCATAGCGTCACGGAACTCCGAAACCAGTTTCTTCACCCCATCCACAGCGCCGCCGGCATTCCTTTCGACACCGTTTTCCTCCAGGAAAGCCTCGGTTTTGTGGAGAGTTTCGTAGAAATAGGTCAGACGCTCCTGGGCCTTGTTCAGACCGTCCTCGGTGAACAGCACATCATTCCGGTAATGCGTGCCCAACATGAAGAACTTTACCGCCTGGGGGTGATAGGCCGCCAGCACGTCCCGGATGGTATAGAAATTTCCCAAGGATTTCGACATCTTGGTTCCGTCCGGATTATCGTCCGATGGGACGTTGACGAATCCGTTGTGGATCCAATATCGAGCATAGGGCCTGCCCGTCAAAGCCTCGGATTGAGCGATCTCGTTTTCGTGGTGGGGGAAAATCAGATCCTTGCCCCCGCCGTGGATGTCCAATGTTTCTCCGATATTATGCGTGGACATGACCGAGCACTCGATGTGCCAGCCCGGCCGCCCCTCTCCCCAGGGAGAATCCCACTTGGGCTCGCCGGGCTTGGCGGCCTTCCACAGAACGAAATCCAATGGATTTTCCTTGCGGTCGCTTACTTCCACCCGGGCGCCCGCTTCCAGATCGTCCAGGTTTTTCCTGGAAAGCTTTCCATATTCCGGGAAACTCCCCACCCGGAAGTACACGTCTCCGGATTCCGTAGGATAGGCCGTGCCCTTCGCCACCAGTTTTTCGATGAAGACCGTCATCTTTTCCACGTAATCCGTGCAATGGGGCTCGATGTCCGGCGATAAAAGTCCCAACGTGCTCATGTCTTCGTGATAGGCCCGGATGAAACGTTCCGTCAGTTCGCCGGTGGCGATGCCCATCTCGCCGGAACGCTTGATGATTTTGTCGTCGATGTCCGTGAAGTTACGAACATAGGCGACATCGTACCCTTTGTATTTCAGATAGCGATAGATCACGTCGAAGGCGATGCTGGATCGGGCGTGCCCGATGTGGCTGTAGTCGTAGACCGTCACGCCGCAGACGTACATCCCCACCTTGGGGGGAGCGATGGGCGTGAATTCCTCTTTTTTGTGCGTAAGTGTATTGTAAATTTTCAAGGACATCTTGAATCCTCTCGTAATTTCATAAAGTTGTCCGGTTTCTTACCGAACGGACTATTTTCCGACGACCGACTGAATCCGGTTCAGTTCCGCCCGGTCGCAACGGACGGGAGGTCGCCGGATGGCTTTGGGATCGAAAGCCAGGAAGATCTCTTCCGGAGACGGAATTCCGTCCCGTTTCGAATCCCAGTTCATCAGACCCAGCCATACGAAAAGCGCCTCGGGATCGTATCCCTTCTCTCTCAGGCCACCGATGGTTTCCGTTTCCATGGAATCGGGACCGTCGGCGAACTCCAGGGTCGGCAGGTGCAGGTAATGCGGCGTACGGACGTTCAGCGAGCGTCCGATAAAGATTTCCTTCACGCTCTCGGGAATCCGTTTCTCCTCCCGGCAGACCAGGTCCACGCCGGTTTCCGCGCTATCGACCAGCGCCGTGAGTTCCGGCGTCGGCCCCACCGCGTCCCAGATAACGAAATCGCCCAGGACGGCGCTGTTCATCCGCATGGGGCCGTTGATGGGATCGATGATCTGCACAGGCCCCTTGGAGGGCATACGCAGGCGCAAACGGTATTCCTCATTCCGTTCCAGCCGTTCCCGAACGTCTTCCGGCGAAAGTTTCAGGCAGAAGGAATCGTACTTCAAGGGCTTTTTATCCTCGTTCGCCTTCAGCACCAGTTCGGACAGCCGCGCTTCATCGCAGAAGCAGGGGTAGACGAAGCCGCTTTCCCGCAATTCCGTACGCGCTTTCGTATAGCTTTCCAGATGCTCGGAACACAAACGGGGAGGAAGAAATCCTCCCATGGTCTCCTTATCGAACAGGCCGAGCCATTCCAGCAGATCGAGAGCCGCCTCCGCACGATTCTTCTCGCCCGGCTCCAGAGCCGTATCGTCGATCCGAAAGACGATCCCGCTGTCGAAACGGCGGGCCATCAAGGCGGAGAAGACGGCGGCGCGCGCCTGGGAAACGTCGATATCGCCCTCAGGCGGCAGACTCAAACGAATATGACGTACGTTCATCGTTCATTCCTCCTTGTGCAAGAGAGGTCGGACAAGCAGATAGAGGTTCACGCCGATGATGAACAGGAGAAAGGCCATGTACAACGGGACATGCCACATATCTTCCGGCTTCTGGAAGGTCCGTACGATCAACGCCTCTTTCGGAATGTCGATTCCGAAATTGAAGGCCGCGAAATCACGAACCGCTTGAAAATAGGAAACATTTCCGAATCGGAGCAGGCGTCCCGTGAATATTTCCTCCCGAAGGCCGTCGGTGGTGTTGTCGTCTTTTTTTGCGGTTTCCACAAAGATCAGACGGGTTCCCATCAGTTGAAAGATGTTCTGATCGTAAAACCAGCCGGGTAGATAGATTCCTTTTGCCGGATTCCGGATTCCGGATACCGAAACATACGAGTTGTCCGGAAGTTCCGTGCCTTCGAACCCGATGACCTCGCCCAACGGAACGGGCTCCGATCGCGTGAAAAAAAACATCAGATCCTGCCACATGGCCACGACGAAATACAGGCAGATCAGAATCACCACGGCGGCCACCCAGATCGGCCTGCGCCGTCTTTGCTTCTCCGGCTTGCGGGTGTCTTCCGAGAACCCGGAACTTTCTTCCTCAGAAGCCGTAGGCTCGGCTTCTTCCTCGAAAAAACGCTCCTCCTCCCGGTTGTCTTTCTCTCCCGCGGGATCGTCGCGCATGCAAAACACTCCTAGTCGGCAATACGTAGGGTGGCGATGGCCTGGGAGGAAACGCCCTCTCCCCGACCGAGATATCCCAGTTTCTCGGTCGTCGTGGCCTTGACCGACACGCAATCGGTATCGATGGACAGAGCCTGGGCGATGTTTTCTCGCATCTGCTCCCGATGGGCGTAAATCCGTGGAGATTCCGCAATGACGGTGCCGTCCACGAAGGAGATTTCATACCCGGCCTTGCGCACCATCTGGGCCGTTTCCTCCAATAAAGTTCGTCCCTTGGCGTCTTTATAAGCGGGATCCGTGTCCGGGAAAAACTGCCCGATATCTCCAAGGGCCGCCGCCCCGAGCAGGGCGTCGCAAATGGCGTGACAAAGAACATCCGCGTCGGAATGGCCGTCAAGCCCCCTGTCGCCCTCGAAGCGAACGCCTCCCAGGAAGAGAGCGCGTCCCTCGACCAGCGGATGGGTATCGATTCCGATTCCGCAGCGAATACCCGGTCCCTTGGCCGAGGATTGCATGGTGATTTTCTCCAGGTCTTGCGGGGTCGTGATCTTCCGATTCTCCCCGTAGTGAGGGAAGGTGGCGACCCGGTGATTGAAATAATTGACGAGCGTGGCGTCATCCGAGAAAAGCAGCCCCTCCTGGTTGGCCCGTTCATGGCATTCCGCCAGGATTTCCGCCCGGAAAATCTGCGGAGTCTGGGAACGACGAACCGCCTGCCGGGTGATGGGCTTGACCAGGATGTCGGAATCGTCCACATGAATCAGCGTGTCATGAATGGCGACGGTGGGGATGGCGGCGCCGGCCTGCTTGGCCAGCGTGAACGTCGCTGCAATGAGTTGCGAGGTCACGAAAGGCCGAACGGCGTCGTGAACGGCGATCCATTCCACGTCCAGGGGAAGCGCCCGGATCCCCCGGAAAACGCTTTCCTGGCGGGTTTCACCTCCGGCGACAATATTGAGGCTTTTCGAGCCGTTTATCTCTCTTTCCAGGTGTTTCCGGGCGTGTTCGAGATACTCCTTCGGCACCACGACGACGATTCCCTTGACCGATTCGGCCTTGAGGAAAGCATCCACGCTCCAGTTAAGAATCGGCCGCCCCCGCAGGGAAAGGAATTGCTTGGGCAACGGCCCACCCACGCGCAAACCGCTTCCCGCCCCCACGATGATCGAATACAGGTTTCCTTCTTCGCTCACTGTCGTCCTCGTTTCAAAAGCCCATACCCGCGCCGAGAATCGTAAGAACCCTTCGATATTCGTACGTTATTACAGGCAATAGGTATCGGGCAAGGAAAAAGAATCTTGATATCGAACCACGGCACGGTTTTAGGGCCTTAAGGACAGGCAGCCATTCCTTTGTTAAGATTTCGTTCAATATGACGATTTAAAACGATTGGCGTTTGAAGATAATGGTGGTATGCTGTTTTTACTCGACTGACATCAAAAGTCTGAACGCCGGAGCCATGCAAACTTCATGAAGTCCGACCTGTCCGCATGCTCCCGGTTACGGAAATTTTCACGAATACCGGTTTCGGTCATCAATCAGGAGGCCGCAACTTGATACAGTTCAGTTCGATATCCCGGAAGCATCTCCCCGTCCGGATCTTGTTCCCCGCTTTTCTGACGGTTTTTCTCTTCGTCGTCAGCGAGTTTCTCGTTTATCTTCCGGCTTACAGAAGCAGTATCATGGATCAGAAACGCCAAGGAGTGCAATCGCTGGTGGAAACGGCCATCGGAGTGCTGGAGCATTTTCATTCCCTGGAAAAAACAAACGTGCTTTCAAAAGAAGAAGCACAGAAAAGTGCGGCGAAGGTTCTGAAATCCCTGCGATACGGAAAAGAAGAAAAGGACTACTTCTGGATCAACGACACGACGCCTCGTATGATTATGCATCCCTATCGCCAGGAGATGGATGGAGAGGATCTCAGCAAATACCAGGATTTGAACGGAAACCGTTTGTTTGTCGATTCAGTGCGGGTCACCCAAGGAGAAAAAGGCGGGTTCATCGATTACAGTTGGCAGTGGAAAGACGACTCATCCCGCGTGGTTCCGAAAGTCTCCTATGTCAAACGATTCGAACCCTGGCAATGGATCGTGGGCTCCGGGATTTACGTGGAGGATGTCCAGAAAGAGGTCGATCGAATCACGAAAACGATTCTGGCGATTTCCACCATTATTCTGATTCTTATCGCCTCCTTGTCTCTGCTGCTGATTTTTCTGGGCATCGACGCCGAGCAGAAGAAAGACCAGGCGGAGATCGCCCGGTTGAAGATGGAAGAAAAATTCCGGCGTATCGTGGAAAACGCCAGCGATATCATTTTCACGCTGAACGAAGACGGCCGTTTCGAATTCATATCCAAAACGTGGAGCGAAGTTCTCGGTCATTCCCTAGAGCAGGTGATCGGAAAGCCCTACAAGGATTTCATCCACGAGGAAGATCTTCCTCTCTGCGCCAAAAGCTTTGAAAAGGTCGTTATCGGAGGTGAAAAACAGCATTCCAAGGAATTCCGCTTCATTTCCGTGGACAAAACAGTGCGTTGGTTTGTCTGCAACGCCTCTCCTTTAGCGAAAGACGGCGGGGAACGGCATTTCCTCGGGATCGCAAGAGATGTGACTTCGACGCGGGAAACGGAGGTCGCGCTTCGGGAAAGCGAGCGTAAATACCGGCTTCTGGCGGACAATGCCACGGATGTCATCTGGACCACGGATCTTCATGGCGGTTACACGTTCATCAGTCCGGCCATCGAGTCGGCCCTGGGTTTTCGTTTTCAGACAGGATTGACCTGTTCCGATTTACTGACGCCTGAATCCAACGCGTTGTTCATGAAAACCGTCGAGGAGAAACTGGCGGAAGACTCCCGCACTCCCATCGAGCAAAGGCGTGACGAACCCATGGTTCTGGAACTGGAGGCCATAAAATCGGATGGAAGCCACTGTTGGTTCGAAGTCACCAGCCGCCTTTTGAGAAACGAGTTGAACGGAGAGCCTATCGGCTTGATCGGCGTATCCCGCGACATTTCCGAACGACGGCAGATCATGGCGGAGCGGGAAAAACTTCAAGTCCAGGTGGCCCGCTCCCAGAAAATGGACGCACTCGGAACGCTTGCCGGCGGCATCGCCCATGATTTCAACAACATCCTGGCGATTATCCTCGGAAACATCGAAATGGCTCGCACCGACCTCCCGTCGGACAGCGAGGTTCATGAGGAACTGGAACAGGTCTATCTGGCGAGCATGCGCGCCAAGGATCTGGTGGGGCAGATTCTGGCGTTCAGCCGCTGGAGCGAATTGAAAAAGCAGCCGGTTTCGATGCAGTTGATTCTTCGGGAAGCCCTGAAAATGCTTCGTGCCTCCCTTCCCTCCACGATTTCCATGGAAAGACGAATTCCAAAGGAAACCATCCAGGTTCTGGCCGACCCGACCCAGATTCATCAAGTGCTGATAAATCTCTGCACCAATGCCGCGCATGCCATGAAAGAAAAGGGAGGAACCCTGACGGTTGCGCTGAAGGAAGTCGCCCTGGAACAGGAACACGTCAAAGATTGTGGAAACATCGTCCCGGGCCCCTACGCCTTGGTGGAGATCTCGGATACGGGAGTCGGCATCCCGACGGAAATTCAAGATCGAATCTTCGATCCGTATTTCACGACCAAGCAAAAAGGCGAGGGAACCGGACTCGGGCTTTCGGTCGTTCACGGCATTCTGAAGTCTTACGGAGGATTCATCAAACTTCAAAGCGAGGTGGGGAAAGGAACGACTTTTTCCATCTATTTTCCAGAGACTTCCAAATCGGAGGTATCCATCAACGTTCAGGATGAAAGCATCGAAAAGGGGTCCGAGCGGATCATCTTCGTGGACGACGAAGTCGGCTTGGTGAATATGGCCGATCGCATGCTGCGTCGCTTGGGCTACGATGTTTACAGTTTCTCCGACAGCGTGGTCGCCCTGGATTATTTCATGATGAATCCGGAAAACATCGATCTGGTCATTACCGATCAGACCATGCCCAACCTGAAGGGCGACGAACTGATTCGACGCATCCGAAAAAAGAACCCAAAGATTCCGGTCATCATGTGTTCCGGATACACGGAAAACCTCGGCTCCGACGAATTGAAGGAGTTGCATATCAACGGCATTCTGAAGAAACCGATTACGATCCACGAATTATCGAATGCGATCCGGACCGTTCTGAACGGCCTGAAACTAATGGACACATAAGAGATACGCATGGCGAGAGTTCTCATCGTAGACGACGATGCATTGCTGACGAAGCTCATGACCAAACAGGTCGTCCGGCTCGATCACGAAGCCGTCACCTGCCACTCCATCGGAGAAGCTCGGAAATTTCTTCGCACCGAAGATTGCGATGTCGTCTTGCTGGACGTTCATCTTCCCGATGGAAACGGGATTGATTTCATCGCGGAAATTCAGGCCACGCCGTCTTCGCCGGAAATCATCATCATCACCGGACTGGGTAGCGCGGACGGCGCGGAACTCTCCATCAAGCATGGTGTCTGGGACTACCTGGAAAAGGGTTCTTCCACCCAGGCCATGACGCTCCCCCTCTTGCGCGCCATCCAGTATCGCGAGCAGAAAAATATCAGCAAGGCTCCCATCGCTCTGGATCGCGAAGGATTCGTCGGAGAAAGTTCCCGGATGAAAGAGTGTATCGATCAGGTCGCCATGGCTTCGGGAACGAACGCCAACGTCCTGATTTCCGGGGAAACCGGAACGGGAAAGGAAATCGCCGCTCTTACGATTCACAAAAACAGTTCCCGAAAGAACAAACCCTTCGTCGTGGTGGATTGCGCCGCGCTGCCCGAGAAGCTCGTTGAAAGCATGCTTTTCGGACACGTAAAGGGAGCGTTCACCGGCGCCGAGAGAAACCGGGAAGGGTTGATAAAACAGGCGGACGGCGGCACGTTGTTTCTGGACGAAGTCGGAGAGTTGCCGCTTTCCCTTCAGAAATCCTTTCTCCGCGTATTGCAGGAACACCGTTTTCGTCCCGTGGGAAGTCACAACGAGGTCGCCAGCGATTTTCGCCTGATCGCCGCCACCAACCGAGAACTCCCGAAGATGGTCGAAGAGGGAGAATTCCGCGAGGATCTGCTCTTCAGATTACGCTCTTTCACCATCCATCTGCCCCCCCTTCGTCTGCGCCTGGAAGATCTGAAGACCCTTGCCCTGTACCATATCCAGCGCATCTGCGAACGATTCGATATTGCCATCAAAGGCGTCACTCCCGAGTTTCTCGATGGACTTTCCGGATACGACTGGCCCGGGAACATTCGCGAACTGGTCAATTCCCTGGAGTATTCGATCACGTCCGCGCAAAACGAAGGCACCCTGTATCCCATGCATCTTCCCACGGAAATCCGGATTCGCATCGCCCGCAAGGGAATCCATCAACCGGATTCAGCGGATCTGAAAGCCGAGCGATTTCAAACCGATTTCGACTCGGAGAATTTTCCATCGTTCAAGGATTTCAAGGAAGACGTGCTGTCCGAAATGGAAGCCGCCTATCTGAAAAAACTGATGCTTCTCACCTCCGGCAACATTTCCGAAGCCTGTAAAATCGCGGATCTCGGACGCAGCCGCCTCTATGACCTCCTGAAAAAACACGAGATTCCATCCACGAAGTAATCCTTCCCGACGAACGAAGCACAGGCCGCAAGAGACGGATCGGTCACAATGCCCCCGAATCTTTTCATAATTTTTGGTTATAAATAAATTTCAGATATTCCATAATCCTTTTCTATGACCGATTCTGATTGGAAAATCATTTCCATTCAGCTATAAGGAAAATCAGGAAGTTGAACGCCGCTTCATCTTCATGAAAACGGGTTTCGTGCAGAAATAACAGCTCAGACATGTTGAATTGCCGCTAACGGATCTCTAACTTTAGCCCCGGAGTTCGCTGGAATGCCTGAAGCTCAAAACAACACGTCCTCCGCCATCCCCTCCAAGTCATCGATCGATTACAAAAGACTGGGCACCATGCTTCTGGGCGTGGCGCTTTTCGCCATGGTCTACTACTCCCCGGATTGGAGCCCGGCCCTGGATCCCAAGGGCAAGGCTTTCGCTCTGACCCATCAGGGAAAGGCCTCCATCGCGCTTTTCCTGCTTGCCGCGACCTGGTGGGTCTTCGAGGTCGTCCCCATCGGCATCACCAGCATCATGATCGGCGTCATGCAGGCCCTGTTCGTCATTCGGCCGGCGCGGGAGGCTTTCACCGACTTCATGGCTCCGTCGGTCTGGTTCATCATCGGCTCGCTGGTGATCGGCATGGTCTTCACGAAAACGGGATTGACGCGGCGCATGGCCTACAAAATGCTTTCACTCGTGGGCGAACGCACCAGCGTAATCTACCTGGGCTGTTTCGCGATGACGGCGTTTCTGACCCTCATCATGGCGCACACCGCCGTCGCGGCCACGATTTTTCCGCTCCTGATGGCCATTTACAGCCTGTACGACGAAACCGGCTCCGGCAAACCCACGAAATTCGGCAAGGGTTTGTTCATCGGCATGGCCTTCGTGGCGGGAGCGGGATCGATCATCACCCTGCTCGGCGCCGCCCGTGGAGCCGTGGCGCTAGGCTTCTACCGCGATATCGTCGGCAAGGAAATCACCTTTTTCGAGTTGTCCTATTACATGGCCCCGGTGGGATTCGGCATGGTGCTTTTACTCTGGGGCATGTTCATGGTGCTGTACAAGCCGGAAAAGAAGCGCATCCCGGGCCTGAGGGAACGCGCCAATTCCCTGTACGAGAAACTCGGTCCCATCACCCGGACGGAAATCATCACCCTGGTGATCGTTTTCACCGCCATCATCACGCTGAGCCTGCGTTCTTTCGTTCCGGCCTTGAGCAGCGTGGATAAAAGCGGAATCATTCTCCTCGCCACCGTCCTGTTCTTCGTCTTCAACATTCTGACGATCAAGGATTTCGAGGAACTTCCCTGGAATATCGTTCTGCTGTTCGGCGGCGCGATGAGCATCGGTTTCTGTCTGTGGAAAACCGGCGCGGCGGACTGGCTGGCCATCAACTGGCTGGGACTTTTCAAGGAATCTCACTGGCTGGTCTTCGTGACGGGATTCGCCTTCTTCGTCATGATTATGACCAATCTCATCATGAATGTCGCCGCCATCGCCATTTCCATGCCGGTGGCCCTGGTCATCGCTCCCTATCTCGGCGTTTCCCCCGAGGTGGTTCTTTTCGCCAGCCTGGTCACGGCCGGCATGCCGTTCCTTTTCCTGGTCGGCGCGGCTCCCAACGCCATCGCCTACGAGAGCAAGCAGTTCACCTCCGGCGAATTCTTCATGGCGGGAATCCCGGCGTCCATCATCCTGATGATCGTGGTCACGCTTTTCGTCTGGCTGATCTGGCCGTTGATGGGAATGCCCATTCTTTCGAAATAGTCGCCTTTTCGACCATTTTCCGTCACCGAATCTCGGCAAAGCCTCTTTCGCAGGGAAGAGGCTTTGGTTTTTCCGATTCCGTTCAATTGACAATCCAGCGGCAAGCCGGTATACATGAACGACGAAAACGCGACGACAACGGCAAGCGATCGGCCACTGGGGCGACAAGAAAAGACATGATCGGATTCGACGACGTTTTGAAACGGCGGCTGGTTCTGTTTACCGGCAAGGGCGGGGTGGGAAAATCCACGGTAGTGGCGGCGGCGGCGTTGTATGCCTCGCGCAAGGGAAAACGCCCGTTGATCGTGGAAATCGACACGAAATCCGCCATGAAGCAGATTTTCGACGTCCCTTTTCTGGGTTTCGTCCCGCTTGAAGTGACCGACAACATCCAAGCCATCAACATCAGCGCGGAAGAATCGCTGGCGGAGTATTTCGAGGAACACGTCAAACTTCGCCGCTTGGCGCGCATGATCTCCAACAACTCGATTCTACAATACTTTTTCAAGACCGCACCGGGCGTCAACGAACTGGTGACAATCAACAAGCTGAAAAATCTTCTGGAGCAGACCGACGCCGCCGGAAGCCCGCTGTACGACCCCATTCTGGTGGATCTCCCCGCCACGGGGCACGCCCTGACCTTCCTGGAAGTCCCCCGGGCCGTCCGTCAACTGAGCATGGTGGGGCCGTTGCGAAAGATCGCCGATCGGTTCGAACAGATGCTTTCCGATCCCGGCACCACCGTTCTGAATCTGGTTACGCTGCCGGAGGAAATGCCGGTTACGGAAACCATTGAAATGTATAAAAGAATCACTTCGACCATGGACATTCTGCCCGGTGTTCTGTTCGTCAACGCCGTGCCGGAAAAGCTTTTCGATGCCGAGGAAGCTTCGCTCCTGGACCGCATCGAGGGCTTGGCCGATCGCCTGGGAGCGGCCCGCGTGGCGCTGGAGACGGGCCGAACCGCCCTGGAGCGTCAGCGCAAAAACGAGAATTATATCGATACTTTGTCCAGGCAGATTCCTCTTGCTCTGATCCGTCTGCCGCGCCTTTTCCTGAGTCGATTGGATTTGAACGCCGCAAGAGATCTGGCTCATTTTCTTCCCACGGGAATGCAGGCATGATTCTGGAAGGCCTTCTTCAGAGCAAACGCCTGATTGTCACCTGCGGATCGGGCGGGGTGGGGAAAACCACGACTTCGGCCGCCATCGCGCTGTATGCGGCATCCAAAGGACGAAAAACCCTCGTCCTGACCATCGATCCCGCCCGGCGGCTGGCCCAGTCCCTCGGACTGGGCGGTCTGGACAACACCGAACGCCGGGTTCCCGAATCATGCTTTGTTTCTGCCGGAATCGAGCCGCGTGGGGAACTGTACGCCGCGATGCTGGACACCAAGGCCAGCCTGGACCACCTGATCCGGAAAATCACCAAGGATCGCGCCCACGCCGAACGCATTCTGGCCAACAGCATCTATCGCCAGATGTCCAACGCCCTGGCCGGGAGCCAGGAATACGCCGCCATGGAACGCCTGCACGAGATCATGACGGAAAGAGATTACGATCTGGTGGTGCTGGACACGCCGCCGACGAAAAACGCCCTGGATTTTCTGGAAGCACCCAACCGACTGGCCGCCTTTTTGGATGAGAACATCGTGAAGTGGTTTATTCGGAAACCGGGCGCCGGGATGGGGGTTTTTCTGGTACAGAAAGGCGGCGAGGTGGTTTTCCGCCTGCTGAAACTCGTACTTGGCGACAAACTGATCTCGGACCTGACGGATTTCTTTCAGGCATTCAGCAGCCTGATCGACGGCTTCCGGGAACGCTCACGGAACGTTCATCGGTTGCTTCGCGATTCCCGTACGGCCTTCGTTCTGGTCACCTCCGCCGAGGCCAACGCCATGAGCGAAGCCCTTTATTTTCGGGACAAACTCGGCGGAGCGGGAATTCCCCTGGAGGCGGTCGTCGTCAATCGCGCCTTCGAGCAGATTCCCGAAACCCCCTTCGATTTAAGCGATCTGGAGGCGTTTTTCAGTGATGAGAGCGTTCGAGAAGCGCTCGGCCGGCGCTCCGGCATGCAGAACATCCCGGGAAGACTGGGAAAAAAGCTGATCGAAATTCAGAGAATCGCCCGGAAACTCAACCAGGTAGCCAAGGCGAATATCGAGCGGCTCGCCGTCCAGATCGGCTCGGAGGACAAGGTCGCCCTGGTTCCCGCTTTCTCCGCCGAAATTCACGACCTGGCGGGCCTGATGCGCATGAACGCCTTCCTCTTCTCCTCCTGAGAAAGGAAATCGCAGAGGCCGCGCAGCCTCCTTTTCCACTTCGATCGACCATCCCATCTCGCTTTTACGGATTGTCAAAAATATGGCGCTTCATGGTTTTTTGACTTGCTTTCGAAGGCGTCAGGGACTAAAGTTGTTCGAATTTTCGACGATATCCGTATTACGGCCCAGGAGGTGGGAAAGCGGCGCAATGAGCAGAAACTATCGCATACTCGTCGTGGATGACGAACCGACCATCCGTACCGCGATCTCCAGCTATCTGAAATCCTTCAATTTCAGCGTGATCGTCGCCGAGGACGGGGAAGTGGCCAAAGCCGTTGTGGATGAGGGGCCTCTGGATCTTGTCATCACGGACGTCAACATGCCGAATTTCGACGGCCTGCAACTTCTTTCCTATGTCAAAGAACAGAGTCCCCAGGCGGAGGTGATCCTCATCACGGGCTACGGAACGGTGGACATGGCGGTGGAAGCCATGCGGCGGGGGGCGTTCATCTTCCTGCAAAAGCCGATCAAGCTGCCCGACCTCAAAGAGCAGGTGGAAAAGGCCCTGGGACTGATCCTGGACCGCGAGGTCAGCACGTCCACCATCCGCAACCGGATCCACAAAGACAGTCTGATGGGAAAGATCGTAAAGAGCGAGCATCCCACCATGATGGAGCTGTTCTCGATCGCCAAAGTGATTTCCCCCACGGATTCCACGGTGCTCATCACCGGAGAGTCCGGCACCGGAAAGGAAATTCTGGCCCAGTATATCCACTACAATTCCGGGCGCGAGGAAAGCCCGCTGGTGCCGGTCAACTGTGGCGCCATTCCGGAAAACCTGATGGAAAGCGAGCTTTTCGGCCACGTCAAGGGCGCCTTCACGGGCGCGGTGAACGCCCGCAAGGGACGCATCAAGGCCGCCGACGGTGGAACGCTGTTCCTGGACGAGGTCGGCGAGCTTCCGCTGCACATGCAGGTCAAGCTTTTACGCGTTCTACAGGAAAAGGAATTCGAGCCCGTGGGTTCCTCCAAGACGGAAAAGGCGAATTTCCGCGTGGTGGCGGCCACCAACAAGGATCTTGAAAAGGAAGCGCTGGAAGGCCGATTCCGGGAAGATCTTTATTATCGTCTGAACGTCATTCCCCTTCACATTCCGCCCTTGCGAAACCGTCCGGACGATATTCTGAAACTGGCGACCTTTTTCGTGGAGAAGTTCAACCGGGAAAAGAACTGCCGCATCAACGGCTTTTCCGATGACGTGAAAGAGGAACTGAAACGTTACGACTGGCCCGGAAACATTCGGGAACTTGAAAACATCATCGAGAGGCTGGTGATTATCAACCAGCGCGGCATCATCGAGGCGGACAACCTCCCCTCCAAAATCCGGGCCAAGGACGCGGGCATGGACGTGCAGGTTCCCAGCGAGATTCCCGTGGACGGCATCGCCTTCAACGACGAAATCGACAAGCTCGAACGCAAGATGATCGTCATGGCGCTGAAGAAAACCAACGGCAACCGCAACCAGGCCGCCAAGCTGCTGAATCTCAACCGGACCACGCTGGTGGAGAAGATCAAGAAAAAGAAAATCAAGATCTGACGGTGCGCGGGGAAAAACGAGCGCTCAGTTCTCCTCTTTCGTGGCGACGAAAGGAAGATTCCGAAGCGTCTGGGCGTCATCCAATCCATAGCCGACAACGAATTTCAACGGACAGACGAAACCCGTATAGTCCACCTGCACGTTTTCCTGCTCCGCCGCCTGCTTGTGCAGGAAGGTGCAGACCTTCATCGTTTTCGGGTTGCGGGTCTCCAGGTTTTCCAGAAGATACTTCAACGTCAGTCCCGTATCCACGATATCCTCGATAATCAGGACGTTTCGCCCCTCGATGGGAACCGTCAGGTCCGTCACCAGTTTTACGACTCCGGAACTCTTCGTCAGATCTCCATAGCTGGAAATCGTAAGAAAATCGCAGGTGATTTCGTCCAGTTCCAGATGGCGGATCAGGTCCGCCATGAAAACGAAGGCCCCCTTCAATACGCCGATGCAGTGCAGGGGTTGGCCGTCGAAGTCCTTCGAGATGGCCTTGGCCAGTTCTTTCACCCGTTGTTGAACCTGTTCTTCCGTAAATAAAACATTCATGCATCATCTCCACGGCTGGGTGCTGTAATTCTTGCGACAAGAGCGCGGGCCCGTCGTCGATTTCCGGCGAAGGCTCATTCCAGGTTTTCGGAGGAAAACGCCTCCGGAAGCAGATCGGCCAGGCGATGTTCCAGGACTTTTTCCGACCGGCAGGCGCTGATGACCGTCATCTCCGGCGAGAAATCGTTCAAAAGCTGGCGGCAGATCCCGCAGGGAGGCGTGGGCGTTTCGGTGTCCGTATACACGGCGATCATCCGAAAGCGTTTTTTTCCCGCCGCCACCGCCGAACAAAGGGCGCTTCGCTCGGCGCAGATCGTCCCGCCGTAGGACGAACATTCCACGTTTCCTCCGGTGAAAATCTCTCCGCTTTCCGCCAGCAGAGCGGCGCCGACCTGGAAATTGGAATACGGGGCATGGGCCAGGGCGGAAGCCTCCCGGGCCTTCTCGATCAACAACTCTTTCATCGTCGGCTCCGTGAGAGGCGGACGCGGCCAGCAGGGATAAAGGCCGCCAAGGATACGCCGGGATCTCCTTTCGGGAAAGGAGATCAGACCAGATCGTTTTTATACAGGTAATTCCGAAGCTTTTCCTTGTCCCCTTCGGACATATCCAGAAAACGCAGTCCGATACGAACTTCCGGCCCGTCCGTGGCCCACACGACTTCGGCCTTTGTGGAAATTTCGTCGGTGTCCTCTTCCAGATTGATGACGACCTCCACCTGATCGCCGGCGGGAATCTGTTCCGGCACCTGGATGCAGATGCCACCCAGGCTTAGGTTTTCGATTTTGTGGAACAGAAGCATTTCCTCGCTGTTGACATCCGCGGTGGCGATGACCTTGATCCTCGGAAACTGACGGTCGTGATAATCGCTCATCCATTTTCTCCGGTTCCGGCTATCCGCCTGAAAACAACACATCGAAGCGCCGATGGCGCGCCTACCCCTCGGAATTCCGAAATATTCCAACATCTATACGTTTCAAGTATAAATGCACAAAAGAGGAGTTGCAAGATTTTTTCGATTCCGTAAACTACCGGAAGCGCGTATTCGGGAAAAGCCGTCCATCGGGAGAAGACAGGTGCCCATCGATATAACCGCTTTAAGCCGCCGTCTTTTCCTCGATCGCGCCGCCCTTCCCCGCGCCGTGACGGAAAACCCGAACAAGATTCTGCTATTACGGCCGGACGACCGTATGGGAAACCTGCTGCTCACCACTCCCCTGGCCGCCGCGCTGCGAAAACGCTTTCCCGAAGCCGAGATCCACTGGCTGATTCCGGAGCGATTCACGGGGCTGATCTCCCACAATCCGCACGGCATCCGCATCCTGGGTTTCGAAAAACGCCGGTTGTTCACGAACCCCGTCTCGTGGGGGCGTTTTCTGCTCGCCCTGCGCCGGGAAGGTTACGACATCACCCTGGACGCCTCGCACGAGCACGCCCGGAGCCGCACCGGATTGATGCTGACCCAGTGGGTCAACGCACCCGTGCGGGTGGGACACGACCGGGGCGACGCGGCGAAAAGCTATACCCATGCACTTTCTCCCGCCTCCGAGGATCTTCATGATATTTCTCGGAAATTGCGTCTGATGCAGCCGTTCGGGAAATACGCATGGTCGGAGGATTCCTGGATCGGCCGCCTGCCCTCCGGCTCCCGAAAGAAAATGGAAACCTGGGTCCGAAAGACCTTCGATCCTTCGCGTCCCGTCTTCGTTCTCTGGCCGGGCGGCCGCAAGGCGGATCGTCGCTGGCCGGTTGACCGGTACGTCCGTCTACTGCGTGATTCCGGGGTGAATCGCCACGGCCAGCTCTGCGTCGGCTGGGGCAAAGGGGAAGCGGCCCGCGCCCGGGCCATCGCCGGAGAGTTTTCCGGGCGGTTGTCGCCGGAAGCGAACCCGGAGGAGCTTGCCGCCCTTTTTTCTCTTGTCCACGGCTATATCGGCAACGATACCGGGCCGTTGCACCTGGCCGCCGCCTGCGGCATACCGACCTTCTCCCTGCACCCCACCCGGGACGGAAAACGCTGGGGATATGCGAATTCGCCCCATCGCCTCGTATGGACGGACGGACGACCCATCGATACTCCGCCGATCGTTTCCGAATTGAGAAACTGGCTGCATCTTGTCGGCGCGAGGGAGAGATGAAAGTACTCGTTCTGATCTCCTCGCCCACGCTCACCGGCGTCGCCGCGCCCGTGGCCGGACTGGCTCGCCGCCTCCATCAAAACGGCCTGCCCGTGGAAGTCGCCACGGATTCCCTGCGCCGGGGAGATCTGCGAAACCACTTGAATTCGTTCGGGATTCCCATCTTTCACGGGATGACGCTCTCCACCGTGGCCCGTCCCGACCAGTACGTCCAAGACGCCTTCCGGCTGGCCCGAAAAATTCGCCAAGAAAAACGCCTCGTCCTTCTCGCCGCCACCTCCAACGATATCTGGACCGCCTGGGCGGCGACGAAAATCGCCCGGAGATCCGTGCCGATCCTCGGCATGCTTTCCAGAGATCCGAAAAACCTGAGTTCTTCGCAAAGGGCGACGCTCCGCCGCTGTACGGCCTGGCTTTCGGTGCGAAAAGCGTGGATCGCCCCGGCCTCGGAAGTTCTTTACACGGCCCCGGAACGGTTCCTTTTTTTGTCTCCGGACGTAGACAAAAACCGCTTTTATCCCCTGCCCCGAAGAGAGCGTCTTTCCCTTCGGGATCGCTGGGGTTTTTCTCCGAAAGAGCGCGTCATCGGCTTCGTGGGACGCTTCAAGCCGGACCGGGGGGCGAAACGCCTGATCCGCGCCTTCGCCCGGATCGAGCCCGCCTTCCCTAGCGCCCGGCTGCTGATGGTCGGTTTCGGCGAGGATCTTTCCCTCTGCCGCTGGCTGGCGGCGCGGCACGGCCTTTCCCGGAAAGTCCATTTCACCGGCTTTCTTTCCGATTCGCTTCCGGACGCCTACAGGGTCATGGACGCCCTGATGCTGCCCGTTGTGGGGAACGACGGAATCGGCCGCGCCGCTCTGGAGGCGCGGGCCTGCGGCGTACCCGTCTGGTCTCCGACCGAATCCGCGCTGAAGGATCTTTCTGAAAACGGCATGATTTCGGGGGGCTTTCTGAACGACGGAGATCCCGAAGACCTCCATCGTGTTTTCACGGAAATTTTCTCCCGCGATGAAGCCTCCCTTCCTCCGGTCGCCGGAATGCCCGTATTCGTTGGCGAGGAATTTCCCACCGTTATCGATTTTCTCCGGAACCTCGCCGCAAACATTCCTTGACTCGCCGCCCGCGTTCCATAGAATGAGTTTTCCGGCCGCGTGCGGCGGAAAGAAATGAACAACGGCGGAACCATGCGTTCCGCCTTTATCGGCGGGGAGAAACCACCATGACATGCCTGGACCACGAACGAAGAACCCACAATTGCGGCGAACTGCGCCGGGAGCACGTCGGCCGGACGGTGATCCTGAAAGGGTGGGTGAAATCCTGGCGCGACCACGGCGGCTGCCTGTTCCTCGACCTGCGCGACCGCTACGGCTTCACGCAGATCGTCTTCAATTACTCCGAACTGGGCGAAACCTACGACGGCGCCAACGCCATCCGCGACGAATATGTCCTGGCCATTCAGGGACGCGTGACGGATCGCGGAGAAAACGCCAACAAAAACTTTCCCACGGGAGACATCGAGGTGCACGCGGATCGCTTCGAGGTGCTGGCCAAGGCCGCCCCCCTGCCCCTGCAAGTCGCCGACGAAACCGACGCCAACGAGGTCACGCGGCTGAAACACCGTTACCTGGACCTGCGACGCAAACCGTTGCAGGACATTCTTATCATGCGCCACCGGGTCAACCAGACCGTGCGCCGCTATCTGGATGAAAACGGATTTTTGGAGATCGAAACGCCGATTCTGACCAAGAGCACGCCCGAGGGCGCTCGGGACTTCCTGGTTCCCTCGCGCATGCACGGCGGGGATTTCTATGCCCTGCCCCAGTCGCCCCAGTTGTTCAAGCAGATCCTGATGGTTTCCGGCTTCGACCGCTATTTCCAGATCGTGCGCTGCTTCCGCGACGAGGATCTTCGCAACGACCGCCAGCCGGAATTCACGCAGATCGACTGCGAAATGGCCTTTTTGGACGAGGAAACCATCTACGGGATTTTCGAGGGACTGGTGGGTGCCATCTGGAAGGAAGTGAAGAACGTGGAACTGCCCCGCCCCTTCCCGCGCATGACCTACGCCGAGGCCCTGGAGCGCTACGGCTTGGACGCACCCGACACCCGTTACGGCATGCTGCTGCACGACCTGTCCGAAACGATGAAAGACTGCGGCTTCAAGGTCTTTGCCGACGCGGTGGCCAATGGCGGCGCGGTGAAGGCCATCTGCGTGGAAGATCCCGAAAACAGGATTTCGCGCAAGGTCATAGAAAAGGAATTCGAACCCGTGGTGAAGACCTACGGCGCGCGCGGCCTGGCCTGGACCCGTGTGGATGCGGACGGCTCCTGGAAGGGGGGCGTGGCCAAATTCTTCGACGCCGAAATTCAGCGGGCAGTGAACGGCATCCTGGAGGCCGCGCCCAATGGCCTGATCTTCTTCGGCGCGGATAAAACGTCGGTGGTGAACGAGGCCCTGGGACGCCTGCGCAAATACGCCGCCAAAACCATGGGCCTGGCGGACGACAACGCCTGGAGCTTCACCTGGGTGACGGACTTCCCCATGTTCGACTACAGCGAGGAGGAAGACCGCTTCGTCGCCACCCACCATCCCTTCACCAGCCCCCGGCCGGAGGATCTGGACAAACTGGAATCCGACCCCGGCGCGGTGCTCGCGCGGGCGTACGATATGGTGCTGAACGGCAACGAGATCGGCGGAGGTTCCATCCGTATCCATCGCTCGGGCGTTCAGCAGCGGGTGTTCAAGGCGCTGAAGATCGAAGAGGAAGAGGCGAAGGCCAAGTTCGGATTTCTTTTGGACGCCCTGAAATACGGCGCGCCGCCCCACGGCGGCATCGCCTTCGGCATGGATCGCATCATCATGCTTCTGGCGGGAACCGACTCCATCCGGGACGTGATCGCCTTTCCCAAGACGAACCAGGGCAACTGCCTGATGACCGAAGCCCCCTCTCCGGTGGACGACAAGCAGCTTTCCGAACTGTCCATCGCGGTGAGCAAAAAGGGAAAGGAATAGGAGATCCGCGCGGAGCTTACGCCTGCGCGTTCCGATCTTCTTGGGCGGCCAAAAGGCCCTTGACGAACAGTTCCGCCGCCCGGTAGCTGCTGCGAACCATGGGGCCGGAGGCCACGAAACGGAAGCCCATGTCCCGGGCCTTCCGGTCAAGTTTCTCGAACTCTTCCGGCGTATAGTAACGTTCCACGTCCAGATGGCGCGGCGAGGGCTGCAAATACTGGCCCAGGGTCAGAATCTGCACGCCCACCTCGCGCAAATCCGCCATGGCCTCCAGAATGTCCGCCTCCGTTTCTCCCAGCCCGACCATGATGGACGACTTGGTGACACAGGCGGGTTCGAGCGTTTTCAGGCGGGCTAGCGCGTTCATGGATGTGTCGTAGGAGGCGCGGCGATCCCGCACGGAAGGCGTCAGGCGGCGCACCGTCTCGATATTGTGCGCCACCACGTCGGGTTTCGACGCAAGGAGCACCTCCAGCCGTTCCGGCCTCGCCTCGAAGTCCGGAATCAGCACCTCCACGCGCGTATCGGGCGTCAGGGTCTTGATTTCACGCACAGTTTCGGCGAAATGGGCCGCCCCGCCATCGGGAAGGTCGTCCCGGTCCACGCTGGTCAGAACCACGTAATCCAGTTTCAGATCCGCCACGGCCTCGGCCACGTGTCGGGGCTCGCTTTCGTCCAGAACGCCCTTGGGATTTCCGGTTTTCACCGCGCAGAAACGGCAACCCCGTGTGCAGGTATCGCCCAGGATCATCACCGTGGCCGTGCCCATGCCCCAGCATTCCGAGACGTTGGGACAGCGCGCTTCCTCGCAGACCGTGTGGAGATCCAGCGTTTTCAGTCGATTTTTCACGAAGGCGTATCTCTCGCCGCCCGGCGGGCGGCTGCGGATCCAGGAGGGTTTCTTTTGGTGTCGCTTCGTTTCCGGCATGAGGATTCCTCCGTGTGCGTTCACGTACCGGTCGGCTCTACCACGGAAGGAAAGGCCGGTCAAGGATCCATCTCCCGTCATCAAGGCGTTTCCATTCTGTTTCCGGAAATTAATGTTTGAGAAGTTCCCTCTAATCGGATGTTGTGGTCTGCCTCATGGAGGGAATGAAATGAATCAGAACGATGTGGCGGCCTTTTTTCCGTCTTCGCACTTACCTACCCGCGTCGCGGGCAGGGGCGGCGCTATCGACTGGACGCTCTGTTGGTGTTGCTCGTGCTTGGCTTTCTGCGGAATCCGACAACGATTCAGGAAATTCTTCAGCGGGCCTCCTACGACCGGGAACTGTTGGATTTCCTGGGCTGGAAACGCTTTGGCTTTTCAACTCGATTTCACGAAAAAAATCCACCGAATGCAGAGATTTCTTGCCCACAATCCGACTCGCGGGGATCGTCTCGCCCTCCATCCGGGATCCTACGGAAAGATTTTCCATTTTCCGAAGCTTTCCGGTATGATGAACGCTACGATTCCTATCCTGGAGGCATGAAACAACCATGATTCTGGTTATCGATGTCGGAAATACTCACATCGTTCTGGGCCTGTTCGACGGAGACACGCTGGCCCACGATTGGCGAATCAGTACGAAAAAATCCCGCACGGCGGACGAATACGGTATTCAACTGAAGGAACTGTTCCGGGCTTCGAACCTGACGAATCTCGCCCTGGAAGGAACGATCATCGCCTCCGTGGTGCCTCCGTTGAACGACGTCATCCGCCAGGCCTGCAAAAAATATTTCGGCCAACTTCCGAAAATCGTGGGGCCCGGCCTGAAAACCGGCATGCCCATCCTTTACGACAATCCCCGAGAAGTGGGAGCGGACCGCATTGTCAACGCCGTCGCCGCGTTCGAGCGATTCCACCAAGGATTGATCGTCGTAGATTTCGGAACGGCCACGACCTTCGACTGCATTTCACCGAAGGGGGAATACCTGGGCGGAGCCATCGCTCCGGGCATGGGAATTTCCGCCGAAGCCCTGTTTATCCGGGCGTCGAAACTTCCCCGAGTGGAATTCTCGCCCCCGGAAAAGACCTTGGGGAAAACCACGGTGGACTCCATGCGCTCCGGCCTGGTTTACGGGTACGTCGCCCTGGTGGACGGCCTGGTGCATCGACTCTGCGAGGAGCTGCCTTTCGAGCCGAAAATTCTGGCCACAGGCGGTCAGGCGGAACTGATCGCCCGCCACAGCCGGACCATCGAGGAAGTGGATTCCACGTTAACCCTTCACGGTTTGAGGATAATCCATGAGCGTAATCGAAAATGATCCCGGAACCCCCGGCGGCTCCGATTCTACGGAAGATTCGGACGATTTCGAACCCAAAGACATGAGCAGCGAGGATCTTCTGGCCGAACTGGGTGGAGTGGAAATCCGCTATACGCCGCTGAAGCCGGATGAAATTCCTTCGGAAATCCAGAAACATCTCCAGGCCGACGGCCCGCGTCGGATGATGATGGCCCGTAACCTGGTTCCCCTGCCCGCCAAGGACATGGGTCTCGTCCTGTTCTGCTTGATGAACGACGAGAATCCAAAAATTCGGGAAGCAGCGGAAGACAGTATGGATTCCCTGCCCCCGAACATCCTTCGAACCACGATGGGGCAACCGCTCCCCTGGAAAGTCCTGGATTTCCTTACCCGGAATTTCTACGAGGACGAGGATCCGAATCAGATCATCGAAACCGTGGCTCTGAACCGGGCGGCGGGACCGGAAACCATGATGCTGCTCGCGCGGGTCGGCTCCCCGAAAATCCTGGACCTGCTCATCAACAACCAAGCCCGCCTTCAGGAAATGCCCCAGCTCATTTCCGAGTTCCCCAAGAATCCGCGCATTTCCGTGGCCCAGCTCTCCAGGGCGCTCGAATTCGGACGCCGGCAGAACATCATCACCGTCGATATGGAAGACCGCCTCATCGACGGTTTCATCAATAAAGCCAAGAAAAAGGAAGAGGTCGTTCCCCTCGAAAGAGTCGTGACCGAGGTTCAGGACGAAAGCGGCGAAATCGACTGGGAATTCCCCTCTTTTATGACGGCGGACTTCGAAGCGGACATGGAACTCGACGCCGAAGCGGAAATCATCGAGGACAAGATCAACTCGAAGCTCAACATGCGCGAGTTGATCCGCCAGATGACCGTCCCGCAGAAAATGCGTCTTGGAACCCGGGGCAACATGGAAGCCCGCAAAATCATCGTGATGGATAAACTGGCGCTGGTGGCCAAGTCCGTCCTGGCCAATCCGCGCATCACCAATACGGAAATCGAAGTCATCGCGGCCAGTCGATTGATCGAGCCGGAAGTTCTGGAGCTTTTGGCGAGAAACGCGGCCTGGACGCGAAGTTATGCCGTCCGTCACGAACTGGTATGCAATCCGAAATTTCCCCTGCACATGGCCAGCAAGATGCTGGGCACCCTGTTCGAAAAAGACATCAAAACCATCTCCAAAAGCCGCGCCGTCCCGGCCGCCATTCAATCCATCGCCCGGCAGCGCCTGGAAGCCCAGGAACAGCGCCGCAAGAAACGCGAGACGAAAAAGAAAAAATAACTTGAAGGAAAAGCGGATGCCCGCAAGAAAACTGAGCCCGGAGCAAATTAGAAGGCGAATCGACGCCAAAACGCTGCCGTTCAAGACCACCGGTGACGTTCCCGAACTGAAGGGGACCATCGGCCACGATCGCGCCATCCGCGCCATTCGTTTCGGCCTGGCCAACAAAATGAAAGGGTTCAACATATTTCTGCTGGGCGATCCGGGATCGGGAAAGACCTCCATCCTCCGGCGCATCCTGGAAGAACGGGCCAAGGGCGAACCCACGCCGCCGGACTGGATCTACGTCCATAATTTCGAGGACGACAACAGCCCGATGGCGCACCAGCTTCCGGCGGGACAGGGCGCTCAATTCACAAAGGACATGGCGTCTTTCGTCGAAGATCTGAAGCGCATCATCCCGAAACTCCAGGAGGGAGATCGTTACCAGCAACTCGGCCAGGTGATCGAGGATCGCTTCCGGAAGCGGGAATTCTCGGCGTTGAACAAATTGCGGCGCATCGGAAAAAAGAACGAGTTGAGCGTTGAAATGGTCTCCGGCGAACTGGTGATCCAGGTCATGCGTGACGGCCAAGTTCTGGACCAGGACGAATTCGAGGAACTGAGCGCCGAGAGCCGCAAGAAATACGAGAATCGCGTCCGTGGCATTCAGGACGAAATCGGCGATTTTCTTCGCGCCCAACGAAAACTGGAGCGGGAAAAACAGGAAAAAATCAAACAACTCGAACACGAGCAGATTCTCAAAACCACGGAGGATCTGGTTCAGGATCTGAAAACGAAATACGACCGCGTCCCTGGGCTGGGCGGCTGGCTGGATCAGGTCTGGAAACACATACCGGAAGCCTTTCGAGAATACCAGCGGAGCCAGGAGGAAGCCGAGCAGATCGCCCTGCAACCTTACGACGGGCCGGTCACCCATCAGCAGCCGGAGTTTCATCAGTTCCGGGTGAACCTCTTCGTCAACAACAAATGCTGCAAGGGGGCGCCCATCGTTTTCGAGAATTCGCCCTCGCTCCGCAATCTGAACGGCTGCATCGAGTACCAGGAACAATACGGCATCCTGTACACGGACTACACCCTGATCCGGGCCGGGGCGATGCATCGGGCCAACGGCGGCTATCTCGTGATCCAGGTCAATGACCTGCTGAAAAATCCCTTCGCCTGGGATACGCTGAAGAAATCCCTCCGGAACAAGGAAATCCGCATCGAGGAACTGGACCAGGATCCGCGCATGCGCATGACCGTCTCGCCGAAACCCGCGCCCATTCCGCTTCAGACGAAGGTCATCCTGATCGGGAGTCTGGAAGCCTATTATTTCCTGTTGAACTATGACGAAGATTTCACGAGGCTTTTCAAGGTCAAAGCGGAATTCGACGACGTTCTGCCCACCACCACGGCCAATATCCGCAAGTTCGCTGGATTCATTCGAAAACTGGTGCGGGAAGACGGCCTGCTTCCGTTCGACGCCTCGGCCATCGCCCGCATCGTGGAAGAAAGCATGCGCGGAGCAGAGCACCAGAAAAAGCTTTCGGTGCGCTTCATTCACTTCATCAGTCTGGTTTCGGAATCCAACTTCTGGGCCATACAATCCCAAAGCCGGCAGGTCGGCGCCTCCCACGTCCGCAAGGCGGTGCGGGAACGCAATTTCCGAACAGGAAAGCTGGAATACGAAATGTACGAACAGATCGGGGAAGGCTCGATCCTGCTCGCCACGAAGGGCGAGGTCGTGGGGCAGATCAACGGCATCGCCGTCTATGACATGGGGGACCACGCCTTCGGCATTCCCTCGCGTATCACCGCCCGGACCTATGTGGGCCGTAGCGGCATTCTGAACATCGACCGGGAGGTGCGCCTCTCGGGCCAGATCCACAACAAGGCCTCGCTGATCCTGGTGGGGCTGATCGGCGGCCTGTACGCCCAGAAAAAGCCGCTTTCGCTGTCCGCCTCCATCTGCTTCGAGCAGATGTACGGAGGCATCGACGGGGACTCGGCTTCCATCGCGGAGCTGTACGCCCTGCTTTCTTCGCTTTCCGGCCTGCCCATCCGCCAGGGGATCTGCGTCACGGGCTCGCTCAACCAGCGCGGCGAGGTGCAGCCCATCGGCGGCGTGAACGAAAAGATCGAAGGCGTCTACCGGATTTTCAAGGAAAAGGGTCTCACCGGCGATCAAGGCGTGGTGATTCCAGCGCAAAACGCGGTGAATCTCATGCTGGACGAGGAAGTCGTGGAAGCCGTGCGGAAAGGACGCTTCCATGTTTATTCCGTCCGGCGCATGGACGACGGCCTGCCGATTCTTTTCGGTCAAAAGGCTTCCGAGGTTCATCGTCTCGTCCGTCGCAGGTTGAAACAACTGAATACGGCCCTGGAGGATTAGAATCCGATGGCGAAAGACAAGCTGCAACGTAAAATCGAAAATCGTACGGCGATCATCGGCGTGATCGGGCTTGGCTACGTGGGACTGCCCCTTGTTCTGGAATTCTGCCAGGGAGGTTTTCCCGTTTTAGGATTCGACCTGGACGCGGAAAAGGTGGAGAAACTCGGCCGTTCGAAAAGCTATATCAAGCACATTCCCGACGACAGCCTGAAAACCCTGAACGATACCGGCCGTTTCCATGCCACCACCGAGTTTTCGCGGCTGACCGAATGCGACGCCATCATCATTTGCGTGCCCACCCCGCTGAACGTCAACCGAGAGCCGGATCTTTCCTATGTATTAAGCACCGCCCGGCAGATTCGCGCCACGTTGCGGCCGGGGCAGCTGGTCAGCCTGGAGTCCACCACCTGGCCGGGAACCACGGACGAACTGCTTCTGCCCGTCCTTTCGGAAAGCGGATTGAAAATCGGCGTGGATTTCTTCCTGGCGTTTTCCCCGGAACGGGAAGACCCGGGCAACCCGGAATACGGCACGCGCAACATTCCGAAAGTTCTGGGCGGCATCACGCCCGCCTGCGCGGACCTGGCCGAGCGCCTGTACGCCTCCGTGCTCGACCACATCGTGAAGCTTTCCGGCACCCGCGAAGCGGAAATGACCAAATTGCTGGAAAACATTTTCCGCTCCGTAAACATCGCCTTGGTCAACGAACTGAAGATGCTGTCCGACCGCATGAACATCGACATCTGGGAAGTCATCGAAGCCGCCGGTACGAAGCCGTTCGGTTTCATGCCCTTCTATCCCGGTCCCGGCCTGGGCGGCCACTGTATTCCGGTGGATCCGTTTTATCTGACCTGGAAAGCCCGCGAATACGGCATGTCCACGCGCTTCATCGAATTGGCGGGAGAAATCAACAATCACATGCCCGAATACGTGGTCGGCCGGACCATCCAGGCGCTGAACGAACGGCGGAAATCGCTGAAAGGCGCGAAAGTGCTGGTTCTGGGCGTCGCGTATAAAAAAGACGTGGACGACATGCGGGAGTCGCCGGCCCTGGAACTGATCGAGCTTCTGCGGGAACGGGGAGCGAAAGTGGAATACAACGACCCCAACATTCCCAAACTTCCTCCCACACGCAAACACAAATTCGACATGAGATCCAAATCGCTGACGGAAAAACGGCTGGCGGGAATGGATGTGGTCCTGATTACGACCGGGCATTCGGCCTACAACTACGATTTCATCGTCAAAAACAGTCCCCTGGTGGTGGACACCCGCAACGCGACCAAAAACGTCAAACGCTTTCGGAACCGGATCGTGCTGGCATAGACGAAAACGCCATTCACGGTGCGCCATGGTCTCGCGGAATGGAAATTCCGAGAGGCCGTGTGTAGCCGCATTTGAGCACACAGCCTTTCCACGATCCTCGATCGCGTAAGACTATGGCACGAATTCTTCGAATCCGTAGCTAAACCAAGGGCTACTCAAGAAAAAACCACCCACACAGTCAATCTCTTTCCAGTTCCTTTTTCTCATCGTCGGCCAGCGGAAGTTTCAGGGTCACGATACTGCCCCCCTCCGGCAGCCCTTCCAGGCGAAGTTCCCCGTCATGTTCCGCAAGGATGCTTTTCGCCAGGGCCAATCCCAGTCCGGTGCCGCCGTCCTTCGTGGAAAAGAACGGCTCGAAGATTTTCTCCCGGATTTCCTCCGGCACACCGCTTCCCGAATCCCGCAGGTAAATCCCGGCCCGGGTTCCATCGGATCCCACGCTCAACTTGATCTCTCCGCCCTCTTCCATGGCTTCGATGGCGTTTTTCAGCAGATTGTGCATCACCTGAACGATCTGGTTTTCATCCGCCATCACCCATACGGCGTTCTCCGGAAGGTCCAGATGGCAATCCACCGAACGCTGGGTCAGTTCCGCCCGGTAGAAGTCCACTAGGTTCGCCACCACCTGAACCAGGTTCATGGGACGCCGCTCCGTTTCCGGCATACGGGCGAATTTCAAATGATTCTCGGTAATTCCGTACAAACGCTCCACTTCTTTTACGATGGATTGCAGGATGGGCAGCAGTTCCTCCAGATCGGGAGCGCCTCCCGCGAACTCCTCCTGAAGCATCTCCGTATTCAACGCGATGGAGGACAGCGGGTTGCGGATTTCGTGGGCGATTTTGGCCGAAATCCGACCGATGGCCGCCAGCCGTTCGGATTGCAGCATGCTGTTGCGCATCCGCAGTTCCTCGGTGACATCCTCGCCCAGAATCAGCATGCCGCGAACCTTTCCTTCGTCCAGGAAGGGAACGGCGGTCAAGGAAATCTGGTGAATCCGTCCATCCGTTCCTTCGATCTTCACCGCTTCCCGCACCACGATCCGTTTCTCTTCCAGCACGCTTTCGAAAGGCAGGATATCCCGCAGACATCCTTTAACAAGCGGAAGATCGCCGGCCTGCCGGCCGACCGGATCGCCGCCCTCCCCTCCCCATAGTCTCACCGCGCCGGGATTGACGGTGCGCACGCGCAGTTGTTCATCCACCACGAGAACAGGGAGCCATAAGTTATTGATAATATTCTCGTAATGAACCTTCAACGTCCGCATTTCATTGTTGGAGCGTTCCAGTTTCTCGGCCTGTTCGGTCAAGACCCGATCCCGCTGTAGAATGGATTGCCGCATGTGTTCGAATTCATGGGCCAGCGTGCCCATTTCATCGCCGCTCTGGATGGGAACCGCCACTCGGTAGTCGCCTCTGCCGATTCTCTGGGCGGCCTCGGTGAGGCGTCGCAGGGGTTTCAGAAGATAAACGGACAGGATCGTCAGAAGCACCGCGGCCAGAAAGGCGCTGGCGGAGAAAATGATGCCCGCCCAGACCGCATTGTCGCCTTGTTTCTCCACCTGCTGGACGTTTCTTCCGATTTCGTTGTCCAGACGCAGCGAGAGAACCTTGATCGCCCGGGTGAATTCGCGTTCGGCCGCGCGAAAATCGGAAAGCGCGGTTTTCACGTCCTGGCCTTCGTTTTCCATGGCCGCGAAATAAACCCCGGCCTTCTTCAGGTACACGTCATTCAATCGCCCGATTTCCTGAAGTTTTTCTCGGACTTCGGCGTAAAACGCCTTGACGCTCCCGTCCCGGGTCACCAGGGATAGTTTGTGGCAATGGGCCATGCCCTGAACCAGTTGCTGCCGGAGCAGGCGGGGAAAATATTCCAGGACGAGGCGAGTGAGTATGCGGCGGCCGCTGGTTTCGGTCACGTCCGCAGCCCGTTCGGCGTTGCTCTGCTGGTTCTTGTGGGCGGTATCGATCTGAGTGATGATCCGGGAGAGGGGCAGGTGCCCGAAATTGATCTCGTACAACGAACGCGTGGACTCCCTCATCATGGAAATCTGATAGACGGTCACGGCGGCGAAAACAAGGATAACCCCCGAGAACAACAGGATATTTTTCGTCACAATGGACAGTTTCATGATGCCGTCCGCCGGGTCATCCATCAAGTTGGAATACGTGTGTCTCCCTTAGAGCGTGAGAACCTTAGCAGATGCGCACGGGCTTGGCAAGTCCGGATGCATTTCCGAAAATCCTCTGTATTCAACCGATATATGAAAATAAATTGACTCCCCCAGTTTATTGTGCTAGTGTCCGATGCTGATTTTCCGTGCTCTTCAATGTGAAGCGAAGTCCTTGAAGAGACTTGGGAAATCGGGGTTCTTCAACCCCCATTCCATTGAGACCCGAAAATATGTATAAGCAATCGGATTCCGTCGGATACGCCACATACACTTGAGGTTTTAGAGTTAGGAGAACTCGACATGAGGGTTGTGCGAGAAAACCGCATTTTCACGAAAGTCCTGGTATATGCTCTCATCAACACGTTCACCCTGGCGTATATGCCGATCGCGGACCTGTCCGTAGCTCACGCGAAACGGAGAGATTCCGCCAGTGTGTATATGTTCGGATTCGCCATGGATGGCGATAAGACGCCGCTCGAACTGAAGGGCATGGCCGAGGAGCACTTCAAGGAAGAATTCAAGGATGAGAAGCGCATCAAGTTCATCACTCCGAAAAACGCCCGGGAGCGACTGAAAGGCGGCAAGGCCGGACAGCCGACAAAAGGGTTGGAAGGCAAAAAGAAGTATTACTCCCGCGCCAAAAGATATCTGAAGATCGCAAAGGAAGGCGTGGAGGAAAAAGAGTTCGAGGACGCCATGGACGCCGCCCTCAAGGCGGTGAAATACTTCAAGAAGTCCGCCAACCACGTCAAGGACTTTTCGCTTGTCAAGGAAGCCTACGAACAAGCGGCGGGCGCTTCCGAGGCCGCCGATGAGAACGGTTCCGAATTCATGCAGACCGTTTTAGCCTTCGAGCGCGACTATCGTCCTTCCGGAGCGCTGAAATCCGGTCTGAAGAAAGCTTACGAGAAGGCTTCCAGACTCCCGAAGAAAAGCCGCCTCGAAATCACCGTAGAGCCCGAAAACGCGAAAATCCTCGTGAACAACAGAGAAGATACGTCCCCGTACAAAGGGCGAAAACTGATCGCCGGTGATTACTTCATTCGCATCGAAGCCGACGGATACAAGCCCTATACCAACGTCGTCACCCTGCCCGGCGGCGGACGGGAATCTCTGGAAGTCGTTCTCGCCCCCGAACAGGAAGGCGGATCCGGGGATGATAAAATGGGCGCCTTCAAGACCGTCAATCTGAAGGCCAGGGATCAGGAATTCGATCGGGAGTTTTTCGAAAAGGCCCAGCGCGTCGGTCAGTGGATCGGCGCGGAATTCCTGGTTTTCGGCGCATTCAAAACCAAAGGGGAAAAGAGCACCTTCCATCCGCTGGTTTTCGACGTGGAAGAAGGCCGCATGGGGCAGGTGAAACCGGCGGAACTGGACCACAGCATGGAAGATACGGAAGACGCCATCCACTTCGCCTATCGGGACACGGAAAAAGCCATCCTGAAAAACTTCCCGAATACGATTCTCGCTGCCGGCGGCGTGGTCGGCGGCGGATCGAGCGCCGCTGCGGAAGAACCGCCCCCCGCCGTTGATGAGGAAGAACCCGCCGAGGAGCCGGAAGAAGAACCCGTAGAGGAAGTTCCGGCCGCCCCGGTGGCTCTGAATCTCGATGTGGACCAGAGCATCTTCCTTTCCGGAGACGATGCCGCCAAGGCCCAGGAAGACAGCGAGGCGGAAGAATCCATCGCCCCCACGGTGACGACGCCCGTTTATAAAAAATGGTGGTTCTGGACGATCATCGGCGTGGTGGTGGTCGGCGGCGGCGTGACCGCCGGCGTGATGTTGCAGCCGGAAGACAGCAACCGTCGTTCCGAACTGCATCTGCCCTCCCGGTAACGATGGATAGGGAAGGTCCGGCGATGAATTTATCGATCCAAGCCCAGGGATTCGGAATAAAGGAGACTCGTCCCATGGTGAAAAACGCCATTTCGTTGCTTCTGCTCGTTTTTGTCCTGCTTTCGCTGCTGGTGATCGGCTGCGAGGGAGCGGATGACACCTCGCTCCAGGTTTTCGCCTATCCGCCGGTTGACCAGCAATCCGGCCGAACGACTTCGGTCATGGCCAACGTCGTCCAGGCGCGCTTCGGCGTTTTCGAAGGCGAGGAATACCGCCTGGCCTCCGTCTACCAGTACGACTCGGTGGACGACGGCGCTCTTTTCCTGGATGAACTGCCCTACTCCGACAAAACGACGTACACGTATGTCCTGGAGGGATTCGGCCAGACCAGCGTGGAGTCCACGGACGAATGCGACATCAACAGCGAAGGCTCCTGCTCGGACGGCTGGGTCTGTCGTGAAAATCGCGACAAGATCAACGTTTGCGTGCGCGTCAACTCCAACGGACTCATCGCCCGAGGGATCAGCGCCCCGACAAAATACAATCGCTCCGACACTCAGAATCTGAACATTTTCTTCAGCAAAACCATGGAATTCGGAACCGCTACGCTTCCGAACGGCGATCCCAGCATGTTCACCACGGCCCGCTACGGACACGGCAGCATGCTGATGCCGGACGGCAAGGTTCTCTTCCTGGGCGGTGAAAGCCTGATGAACAACCAGGCGGCCACCTTCCCCATCAAGGCCGAGATCTTCGATCCCTCCGACTTCTCCATCAAGGAACTGGACGTGGAAGGCTGGAGCCAGGGACGCTCCTTCTTCACCATGAGCGAACTTCCGGATGTCGCCGAAGTGGAGGAAGGCGAGGAATCCATGGAAAAGCGCTTCCTGATCGTCGGCGGAAACACCATCGGCGGACCGGTGAACGAAGTCTACATCGGAACCTACACTGGCGGCGACAAACCCTCGGTTTCCTTGAGCCTGCTGGCGCCTCCCACCGGATTCCCGGCCATGGTCCGGCATACCGCCACGGAACTCGCCGATGGCCGGATCCTGATTCTCGGCGGCATGGACGCCACCAGCGCGCCCCAGAAAACCACCTGGATCTTCGATCCCGCAACGAACGGCATGGTCGCTGCGGGGAATCTGACCCATGGACGCTACTTCCACACCGCCACGGCCATGCCCAGCGGCAGGGTCGTGGTCATCGGAGGCGTCGATGCCAATCAGAACACCATTCCTTACATCGAAATCTTCGATCCGGACACCCGCACGTTCAGCGTCGCCGACTACACGGACACCGGCCTGGACGAGGCCAACACCCAATACGTGAACCGAGCCGGACATATCGCCATTCCCCTGGCGAAATACATGATTACCGGAGAAGTGGCCGAGCGTGACTGGCCGGGCGCGCGTATCGCCATCTACGGCGGATACCGCTTCACCACGGGCTCCACGTCGAAGTATTACTTCAACATGCCCTGCGGATCCGACCCGAACTGCGCCAGCACGGTGGACGTGGCCTTCGTCGATCAGGAAGGTCTGGTCAAGGAATTCTATCAGTGGAACCCCAATCCGGGTTACAAGCAGGCTCTGTTCAGTTCTCCCCATCCCTGCGTGGACGCCCGCTGGATTCCCCTGGGCGACAGCCTGACCACCGTGTTGGTCGTCGGCGGACGCCAGAACAACGACAACGACTACAGCAACTGGGCGGAAATACTGTCCTTCGTCGGCGGCGATGCCGGATTCTCTTTCGACTCCGTGCAGTTCGGATCCGAGGACGCCGACACCATCAGCACGCCGTTCAGGGCCACGCAGACCAAGCAACCCCGCTGGGGTTCGGCTCTGACCCCCATGTCCAACGGCATGATTATGGTTTCGGGCGGGCGTTACATGTATACGGACGAGCGAACGGCCACGCAGACAAAATCCACGCTGTCCACGCTGGAGATCTTCAATCCGCCCTCGCGCAACAAGTGGGGAAATGTTTTCGAGGTGGTCAGTTCCTTCTGATCCGCCCAAACCCGGAAGTCCGATGCCTGTAAACCCGGGTAAAACCGGATGAAACCGCAACGAAGTCCCGTCGGCCGCTCTCTGAAGCGGCGGCGGGATTTTTTTATAACCTACGATTTTCTTTCACATTCTTCGAACGAGGTAAGGCCATGCAGCAAAAGCCGTCATTGGAAGAGGTTCGGGAGATCGCGCGGCGGATTCGCCGGGATGTCCTGATCCAGACCTATTATGCCAAATCGGGACATCCGGGAGGCCCGCTTTCCGCCGCCGATTACAGCGCCGTGCTCTGGTTCCGGCACCTGCGCATGGATCCGCAGCGGCCGGACTGGCCCGAGCGCGACCGCTACGTGCTTTCCAACGGCCATTGCTCGGCCCTTCTCTATTCTCTGCTGGCGAGAAAAGGCATGCTGCCGCTTTCCGAACTGCTCACCTTCCGGCGTACGGGCTCCCGCCTCCAGGGACATCCGAACCGCAAGAAAGTGCCCGGCATCGAAGTATCCACCGGCTCCCTGGGCCAGGGACTCCCCGTGGCGCACGGCATGGCGCTGGCGGCCAGACAGCAGAAGCTTTCCGAGGTGCGCGTCTTCGCCAACCTGGGCGACGGCGAGTTGCAGGAAGGCATCATGTGGGAAGCCATCATGGCGGCCGGCCATTACAAGACCGAAAACCTCATCGCCATGGTGGATTTCAACGACGCCCAGATCGACGGCCGGGTGGAGGACGTGATGGGAATCGAACCCCTGGCGGACAAGTTCGCGGCCTTCCGCTGGCGGGTGCTTGAAACGGACGGGCACGACTACGACGCCATCGAATCCGCGTTCATGAAAGCCCAAACTCCGGAAGGAAAACCCACGGTGATTCTCTTCCGCACGAAAATGATGCACGGAACCCCCTCGTTCGCGGACGATCCCGGCTGGCACGGCAACCCGCTCAACCACGACCAGATGACCGTGGCCTTGAAGGAACTGGGATTCGACGCGGATCCGGATGAAACCGTTGAACGATACCGCCAAAACCAGGCGTAGGAGGAAGCGATGTCCAAGTGGGAAATGGAAACCATTCGAAAAGGCTTTGCCGACGCCCTGGTGGAACTCGGGCATGAGACCGAGGACGTCGTTGTCCTGGACGCCGATCTAGCCCAGTCCACGCTGACGAAGTTCTTCGCCAAGGAATTTCCCGATCGGTTTTACGACATGGGAATCGCCGAACAGGGCATGGCCGCCACGGCCGCCGGGATGGCCCTCATGGGCCGACGGCCCTTTCTGACCAGCTACGCCATGTTCGCCGCCGGACGGGCCTGGGAGATCATCCGGCAGCAGATCTCTTACGGCGCGGCGGATGTCGTCGTCGTGGGCGCTCACGCGGGCGTCACCACGGGGCAGGACGGCCCCACCCACCAATGCGCCGAGGATCTGGCGCTCATGCGCAGTCTGCCGGACATGACGGTGCTGGTGCCCTGTGACTACTGGGAGGGCTACAAGGCCATCAAGCACGTAGGTAAAAACCGGGGCGCGGTCTATTTCCGCATGGGCCGCGAGAAATTCCCCCTTGTGACCACCAAGGATTCCCCATGGGAACTGGGCAAGGCCAACCGTTTGGCCGATGGAACGGATGGAACCGTCATCGCCTGCGGCATGGCCGTCCACATGGCGCTGGAGGCCCGGGAGATTCTGGAAAAGGAGGACGGCCGGAAGCCGCGCATCCTGAACATGCACACCATCAAACCTCTCGATACGCGCGCCGTATTGGACGCGGCTCGGGAGACCGGATGCATCGTCACGGCGGAGGAACACAGCGTCATCGGCGGACTGGGAAGCGCCGTGGCCGAAACCGTGGTTCAAAGCGATCGGCCCGTTCCCATGCGCTTCATCGGGCTTCAGGACCGCTATCTGGAGTCCGGTCCCGGCTTCGAAATGCTGCAAAAAGCCGGAATCACGACGGAATCCATCGTCGAGAGCCTGCGGGAACTGTATAAAAAGCAAAACTGATCCCGGAGGACCGGGCGCGTTTTCGTTTCCGCTCTCCGGTCATTTATCGAGCGAAAGGGCCTTCCGAACCGTCTCGGAGGGCCCTTCCCTTTGGAGATTCCGTTCCCTCTTCCAAGGAAACTTCGCTTTATGAAATAGACGGATTCCTATTTGAAAGGGTTCTTATAGTTTTGCGGTGAAAAGGCGCTCATCCCGAATGCCGCCCGCAGGGCGGTTGATAGAGGGACGCGCCGCTCGTGGCTCGATAGGATTTCGCTTCGCGAAATCACTCGCCATGAGCGGATGAA
>CAXXPQ010000004.1:0-1154121 GCA_963668655.2 Myxococcota bacterium | reverse complement strand
TTTTCTTTTCCGGCGGTGATCGGCGTCTTCGGGCGCTTTCTTCCGGTCGGCTCGATAGCGCAACGTATCTTTCGCAATTTTAGAATTGAATATGAACCGGCTTTGTCGCGACGCTCCCGCCGGTTCGGTCGTTTTTTTCGTGTCCGGACTTGCCAGGTGTCTGCCGTTGTCATACACTTCGCCCATTCCAGTCTTTTGCTCTCGGAGGTCGATTCATGTTGCAGGCCGGATTCGCCAAAGCGGATATCACGCCGGATTTTCCCGTGCCCCTGGCGGGATACTTCACGCGCAAGCCCGGATTTCCAGACAGGTGCGCGATCCGCTTTTCGTACGCGCCTTGGCCTTTCGGGACGGAGAAACCACCGTGATCCTGGTTGTTTACGATCTCCTGCTGATCGTCGAGGAGATGGTGACGAACCTGGGGGAGCGTCTGCGGGATACGGGGGCTTTCCCGATGATCCTGGCCACGCATACCCATTCCGCGCCGGGCGGCACATGGGATTCCTTTCTGCCCCGGCTGGCGCTGGGCGAGCATCGGCCCGGACTCCTGGAATGGCTTTGCGAACGGGGGGAGCAGGCCGCCCGGGCGGCGCTTGACGATCTGTGTCCTTGTCGGGTGGCGGCGCACTCGGGGCGGATTCCCCATCTGGCCAAGAACCGGCGGGACGCACATGGGCCGGTGGATGACGAATGCTGGGCGCTGGCCTTTCGCAGGGAAGGGCGGCCACCAGGGATTCTGGCCGGTTTTGCGGGACATCCGGTGATCGTGGCGGAGCGCGATTTCTACAGTATTTCCGCTGATTTCCCGGGACGAGTCGTCCGGGGCTTGGAGGATTGCGAGGAGGTTGGCTTCGCGGCCTTCGTCAATGGAGCGTTGGGCGGCGTAGACGTATTCTTTCCGGAGGGGAAGATTTCGGCGGAGGAAAACCTGGATTTACAGGCCGATCCCATCGTCCGGGAGGCGAAAAACGTCCTGGAAGCTCCGGTTGTCGAGACGGAGGAACTGCGTTTTGCCGTAAAGGAAAGTCGTTTTCCCGGTCGCCCCGATCCGCGTCCCATGTTCGACGATCAGCCCGGCTGGGGGCTTTTGACACGCCTGCCCGCCCGGGCCATGGCCCATCTTGTGGAGCGGGCGAACATCGACCGCTGGCGCATCCAGGGAATGGCCCTGGGGCCGATCTGTCTCGTGGGTACGCCCGCCGATCTGGGCGTATCCATCGCCCTCGCTGCCAAGGAAGAGGCCCGGCGGCTGGGTTTCTCCCACCCCTTCGCCGCCAGCCAGTGCGGCGGATACATCGGCTATCTCCACCGCCGGGAGGATTATCGTAAAAAACCGGGGAAAGAAACCCTGGGCATGGCGATTTACGAAAACGCCATGGGCTTTTTCGGCAGGGAGATGGGCGAGGAACTTCTGCGGGGCGTGGGGGATTTACTGGCGAAACTCCGGCCATAAGGAAACGAGGAAAGGCCATGGGGTCAAATGGACCGTCAACCTTTCGATATTTCTATCCATTTCCATGGGTTACCTTGTTTTACGGGGGGTAAATATCATTTTCCTGTCTGATTTTTTTCCTGAAACGGCCGAATATTTCAGGGACGGGAAAGACGCCCGACCGAACAGGCGTCCCGGTTCGAAGAAGTCAGCGCCGCGACCCGGCTTGCCTTTTTTCGGCGGGCGGGTAAGATGGCGAATGGTAAGGCAAATCATCAAAGTCCCGGGTGGAAGCATCGCCGGGGCCCGAGCATTCGGAGGGAGCGATCGGTATGGCGCGCGGAATGACCGTTTTCGTGATCGGCGTCTTCTTGGGAATTCTGGCCGCTTCTCCGGCTTCGGCCCGGGAACGACAGGGGCTGGTGGTCTGGAGGCTGGAGGCGAAAACCGGCGTAACGGAAAAAGATATCGACTCCATTTCCGGCTATATCACCAGCGAGGCCGAGCGGCATTCCGGCCTTCCGGTGATTTCCGAAAACGAGATCCGCACGCTTCTGGAAGGCGAGGAGACCCGTCAGCGCTGCGGCGCGGAGGGGGCCGGATGTGTCGCGGAAATCGGCTCCGCCCTGGGCGTTCCCACGGCGGTATCCGGCGATCTGGGGCGGCTGGGCGGATACTGGATGCTCAATCTGCGACGCATCGACGTGCGAAACGCGGCCGTCATCGAGCGAATCTCGGCCAAGGTCAAGGGAGATATGGAAGCCTTGATCGACGAGATTCCCTATGCCGTGGCCGAACTTTTCGGCAAGACGCTTCCGCGTCCGGTGAAAGCGCCGCCTAAGGTTCAGGAACCGCCGAAGGAAATGGGCATGAGTCCTCTGCGCAAGGGAGCCATTGCCGGTCTGGCGGCGGGCGGGGCGTTGGTGATCCTGGGCGGCATCGGAACTTGGCAGGCCATCCAGGCCGCCGACGACGCGGACGCAGCCCTGGCGAATCGGCGGGATGCGTCCGCGGATCTGGATCGCCGGGACGCCTGGAGAGGCGTTTCGGTGGCGGGGTACGTGTTGGGAGGCATCGGCATCGTGACGGGCGTGGCGCTGTTCATCGTGGACGGCAAACGTTCAGGTGCGTCTTCCGAAAAGAAATCGGCGCAAAACGACACGGTTTCCTTCGGCTTCGCTCCCCGGCCCGACGGCGGTTTCACGGTCGTTTTCGGCGGCCGGTTCCCCTGATTCTCGGTTCCGGACGCCGCTTCGATTTCGGAAGGAGACGCGCCGTTCCCGTCGATACAGCCCTGCGGGAAGAGAGGCGCGGGCGTTTCCCTCCGTAAAATCCCTCCGTTTCCCTGATCTTTTCCTTTGACAGTCTCCCTGCCCGATCGTAGAATGCGCGCAAAAATAACGGTCGCCACGCCTCGGATTTCATTCGGATTCGTTCGCGTCCGCGGGAAACCGCATGAATTCGCCGAGCCCCGACCGAGGGAAACCTCACGCGGATGAATCGCAAACCAGATGGGAGGGAAGGATGCCCGCTAAGACCCCGAAGGCCAGCCCCCGGAAGAAACGCTCGGAAACCGCCGCCACTTCAAGACCCGTTGCCAAAAAGGCCGCTGTAAAAAAGGCCGTTGCTAAAAAGACCGATGGCAGGAAAGCCGCGGGAAAAGCGGCCGTTTCGAAGAAGAATTTCACGGAAAAACCGATTTCCAGGAAAAGCGTGCGCCTGGACACCACACTGTTGAACGATGTCCGCAAGTTTCGTTCCCTGAACCAGAAACGGGTGGGAATTCTGTTTTCCGGCGGTCCGGCCCCCGGAGCCAACGCGGTGATTTCCACCGCCGCTCTTCAGTTTCTGAATCAGCACTGGGACGTGGTGGGGTTCTACAAAGGCTACGAGTTTCTTGAGGATTTCGACATCAACAATCCGAAACGTTTCATAGAAGGCGTCCACTACGATCTGCTGGATCTGGACGAAGTGACCAAGATCCGCATCAAAGGCGGCTCCATCCTGCGCACCAGCCGGGCCAATCCCTGCAAGGTGGACGGCAGCGAGATCAAGAGCGTAAAGGATCTGGCCAGCAAGAAATACACGCGCAAACTGTACAACGTCATCGACGCCCTGGAACACCTGGGCATCGGCGCGCTCATCTCCATCGGCGGCGACGACACGCTGAAAACCGCCTATTACCTCTCCCTGCTGGGTGTTCCCGTGGTCCACGTTCCCAAGACCATCGACAACGATTACTTCGGGATTTCCTGGACGTTCGGCTATTTCAGCGCCATCGAGCACGCTCGCCAGGCCATCAAAACCTACAACGAGGAAGTGCGTACCACGGACTGCTATTTCATCCTGGAACTGATGGGACGGAAGGCGGGCTGGTACACCCTGGGCGCGGGCATCGCCAGCGAGGCGGTGCGCATGATCTGCCCGGAGGAATACGGCGACACCTTCGACCTGGAGAAAGTGTCCGAGGAACTGGTGGACCTTGTGCTGAAACGCGAGGGAACCGGAAAGAACTACGGAGTGATCCTGATCTCCGAGGGCCTTGTGGACAAGCTTCCCGCCAGCCAGAAACCCGAGGCCAGGGATGAACACGGAAACATCGTGCTGTCCGAGGCGAAGATCGGCGAGCGTGTTGCCTACATGCTGAAACACGCTTACAAAAACCGCACTGGGCGTCGCCTGACCGTCAAGCGCGGTCAGATCGGATACACCACCCGCTGCGTCGATCCCACGGCCTATGACGTGCTTCTGTCCAGCCAGCTTGGAAACGGGGCTTTCCAGTTGATCGCGAAGCGGCAGTTCGCCAGGATGGTTACGGTGACCGATCAGTTCTCCATTTCCTCCGTTCCCTTCGGCAAACTGATCGATCCGGATACCTTCAAGGTGGCCACGCGTTTCGTTCCCACGGACGGCGATTTCTACAAGCTGGCGAAATCCCTGGAATTCCGGCTGGTCAACGTTCCTCCCATCGAGTGACCGGAAAACCTCCGAAGAAGCGAAAAGAAAACCCCCGAAGCCCAGCGGCTCGGGGGTTTTCTTTGGAAGAATCGCCGGGGAGGCGCTCCCCGGGGAATCGGATTCCGATGGCGGTTCTATTGGGGCGTGGGCATGTTGCCGGCGTCGTACAACACCCGTTCGAACTTGCCCACCCAGGTGTCCGGAATCTCGGAACTGATGGATTCCGTGAATTCACGGGTTTCCTTCGGTCCCAGGGCTTTCTTGGTTTCGTCCCACTTGGAAACGTAGATCGGAACCACCACGACACTGTAGACCGTTTCTCCCTTCGGGCCGAAGAACTTCACCATGGTCTGCACCATCTCCACCGTTTCATCCCCGGTGTTTTCCAGTTTTCCATCGACCACCAGCATGGGGCCGTTGTCCGTGATTTTGTTTTCCACCCGGAAGTCGTGGAATTTCAGGAACGGCTCCCACTTGGCCACGCGTTCCTGGCGCTCTTTTTCCCATTGCTCCTTTTCCATGCCCTTGGCCACGATGTCGGCGTAATGGATCCACCATTTGCCGTCCTTGAACACGACGTTCAGGTTGACCTTGGCCTGTTCCATGGTGTTGTAGGTCGCCCAGGAACTTTGGGGCTTGAACTCGGTTTTGATCTCCGCGTCCAGTTTGTGTTTCGTGATTTTCGTGACGTACACGGCGTCCACTTTCGGGAGGATGAACGTGGTGGCCCATTCCGTGAACTCTTTCTTGTCGTAATACTTCTGCGTATCCGCCGACAGCATTCCGAAAGCCTTGTCCCAGTCCTTCGCCTTGATGACCGTCAGGTATTCGTAGGTCAACGCTTCCAGGGGATCCTGGGTCTTGGGTTTGCTGACCTTCTCCTCGCAGCCGGAAAACGCCAGCCAAAGCGCCAGCATCATCGCGGTGAGTCCGAATCTTCTCATCGCGCACCTCCTCCGAATTAGGGTTATCCCGCGTATTTCGTCCGGGTTATTTCTGCAAAACCCGGGTCAGACCTTTTTTCAGCATTTCTTCCACCTGCCCTTTGAAGGGGCTCAGCATCAGCGAAAGATCCAGGGTCATGGTCACGGTGTTTCCTTCCAGCGAACTGAACCCCTTGAAGCCCTTGCCGCTGATATCCAGGCCGGTCTTGCCGGGCTTCCAGCTAAAATCGAAATTCATGGCTTTGAGCTTGTGATCCCGCAGTTTGACCATGTATTCTTCCACTCGCGTTTCCAACTCGTCTTTTTCGAACTGATGGCTCTCGCTCACCGTGATCTTCGGCATTCGTGCATCTCCTTGGCATGTATCGTAAGCAATCGTCGATCGTGCAGGTTCGTGGAAAAACACCCTATCCAAAGCCGCCGGTCTTGTCAAGGTTTGCGGCAACCTCTAAAAATCCATATTCCGCTGCGAACGAATCTTTTCAATCCGGATCGTTTTCCCCAATCCTCGACGTATTTGTTTGATATGCCTGCGGTTGTGAAAAACGTCCGAATCCGGAAATCGTTCGTTCTCGCGACGAATAGCCATTTTTGGAGGTCGCCTTGCGACGGTCGCGAGAGCGTACCGCCTGAAAAACATCTCCGGCCGCCGCTTCGGGTTCCGGGGATGGATGGGGGCGCTTGTGATTATCGGCGGCGAGTTCGAACTTGCGTTCGAGCGGTCCATTCGGTATACTAAATGTATTCTTGTGGAATCCCAACGGGTTGGCTACCCCGCATCGCCTTCAGCAAGGAGCCGCCATGGCGCATTGGCCCATCATGACGAGAATTCCCGTTTTCACCGTTTGGTGCCTATTGGCGCTTTTCGTCCCGGCGTTTGCCGATTCCGGTTCGGAGGAGGATCCCGCCGGGGGAGAAGGGGAAGCGAGAGCGGAACAGGTGGTGAACGTGGAGAGCGGCGAATCCGTGCGGGACGGTTCCGAAACGATGAACGAAGGTTTCGCCGAGCGCATCCGCCATCACTTCGGACTGAAAGGGGCCGAACCGCCCGTTCGGGACGAGGCGCTGGGGCGGGCGGCGTTGGGCGAGGCGCGGAAACTTCTGGAGATGAGCCGGGAGGAGCGCAAGGAATGGTCTCGGCACGATCTGCGGCGGCTGCTTCGCCAGGTTCAAGTGGACGATTATCAGGTGAAGGGCTCGTTTCTGGTGGGGCTGAACGCCGTGACGCTTTCGGCCGATATGCTGGACTGGGCGGAAAAAGAGGTTCCGGGAGGCTGGAACCGTTTCGGTTCGGCGCTGGTGGAGGATCGGGGCAAGTTCGCGGTGGTGATTCTACTGACCCGCCGTCTGGTGCGTCTGGAGAACGTGCCCCGCCGAATGGACGAACCGGGGCGTCTGTCGCTTTCGGGGTCCGTGGTTCCCGGCATTCGCAAGCTGGAAATCCACCTGACCGATCCTTCCGGCAAGGTGCTGACCGAGCGTCCGCTGCTGGTGGCCTCGGGCGGCTTTTCCCAGATGCTCCGACTGGAAAAACGGGGCGGCTACGAGGTTCAGTTCGTGGTGGACGAAGGCCGGGGGCCGGTGGTGGCCACCGTCATCGCCGTGATCGTCGGAGAAGGAAGTCCGCGCTTCAAATCGCCGGAATTCCGCATGCCCGTCATGGTCAGCCAGGGCGCTCTACGTACGGAAATTATTCGCTGGATCAACCGTTTACGGGAGGAAAACGGCCTGTCGCCGCTGATTCTGCATGATGAACTTTCCGGATTGGAACAGCGCCGCATCGCCGCCATTTCTCCGGAAAGCAAACTGTTGCATACCGATAAAAAAGGGCGTGGTCCGGGCGAGCGCATCCGCCGGGCCGGTTTTCATCCGGCGAGTTGGGGGGAAAACCTGGGGCGTCATCCGTCCATGGCCGGTCTGCTCGACGGTCTGGCCAACAGCCCGTCCCATCGCCGCAACCTGTTGAGCCGCGATTTCACCCACATCGGCCTGGGAGTGGATTATTCCAACGAGGGCCGCGTCTGGATCGTCGGGCAATTGTTCGCGCGTCTGGAAGAACCCGAAATCTGGCGGGTTTCCGGCGTGCGTCCGCTGTCGGGCGCTTTCTGGGCGACACTCGCCGAGCGCCGCCGCCGGATCGGCCTGCCGGAGGCCCGCACCGAACCGCTGACCCGCAAGGCGTATCGCATTCTGAAGGACGCTATTCGCAAGGGGCGTTTGGGGTCGGAGGCTTTGCGGTCGGTGGCCGAATCGGCCATGCGCAAGGAATTCGGCGACGCCGTCAAACTGGTCAGCGTGATTCACGTCGCATCCGAAGACGATCTGGCCGCTTTCTCCGGTTTTCTTCAGCCGCGCTGGACGGAAATCGGCGTGGCGACGACATCCACCGAACATCCGGAAGGCATGGCCGCGCTGATTCTGATTGTGGAAGGCGTGGAAAAATAAGGCGTTTTCCCGCTCAGTCTTCGTCGAAGGTGCCCGCTCCGAAGAAATTCAGGTTGTTGTAGGCTTCGGCGTTGTCGCCGTAGGACTGGATTTTCTCCTTCGTGACGAGGAAGGTGGCCTGTTCGCCGAAACGTCGCGAGAAATTCACCCGTCCCTTGGTTCCGTCCGGATCGCGGAAGTAGATTTTCGCCAGGTTGGGATCCACGTCCGCACGGAGATCCGCCATGCAGACCGGGCAGTGGAAGTCCACGATATCGCCTTCCTTCACGCCCAGATCATCGGTCAGGATGGCCTCGTAGTTCCCCGGCTGCTGGTTGGCTAGCATCAGGCCCCGGCGAGGGCCGTTGACCAGCACCAGGATGATTTTGACGTTGGGATTCAGCGTGGCCTTGCATTTCGGGCAATAATAGGTGCGTTCCATGTTCTTCCCCTTGGTTGAGTCGGGTTCGAACCGCTCCGGCGAAACGGTTTGGCATCAGCTTAGTGTATTACAAAAGCCTGAATTCGCAAAATATTTTACCGGATCCCCGTTGGGTCGCCTGCAAATCGTTCGATCGGCGGGTCCGGGCTCAATCCGTCTGGATTTTCTTGAAATCCGCGACGTTCAGGAAAAGATCCGCCAGATGGCCCAGGAGAATCAGGCGGTTGTTCCGTATCTGTTCGTCCTTGTCCATCACCAGAACGTCGTCGAAGAAGCGGTCCACGGGTTCCTTCAGTCCCACCATGGCTTCCAAACTGTCCAGGTAGCGGCTTTCCCGGAAGGCCACTCCGGCCACATCGCGCACCTGCTGGTATCGCTTCCAGAGTTCGCTTTCCGCCTCGTGGGCGAAAAGATCCGGGTCGATGACGCCTTCGGGACGCTCTTTCAGGATGTTCATCACCCGTTTGAAAGCGGCCGCAAGTTCCCTGAATTCTTCCTTCTTCTGGAACTCCGTCAAGGCGGACAGCTTGTTCTCCGTTTCGGGAAGCACGTCGAACCCCGCGCCTAGAACGGCGGCGATGGCGTCCGGCTCGAAGTCGTTCTTGCGCATGTTTCGATAGCGTCCCTCGAAGAAACTCGCCAGGTCGCCCGCGACCTCCTGTGCATCTCGTGTGAGTTTGCTCGTGAGCGCGCTCAGGGAGAAGGCGATCCAGTCCGAGAGCGGCACGCGGTAGTTTCTGTCGATCAGCATGCGAAGGATTCCCAGGGCCTGGCGACGCAGAGCATAGGGGTCCGCCGCTCCGGAGGGGATCAGCCCCACGCCGAAGCAGCCCGCGATGGTGTCCATTTTGTCGGCCAGGGCCAGCAGGCAGGCCGTGTCGGTCTTGGGAAGTTCGTCTTCGGCGAAACGCGGCCGGTAATGCTGTTCGATCGCCTCGAAAACCTCACGTTCCTCGCCTTCCAACTCGGCGTAAATCCGTCCCATTTCGCCCTGAAGGTCGGGAAATTCTCCCACGATGTTCGTCAACAGGTCCGCCTTGCAGATCTCCGCCGCGCGCAGGGCGGGCGAAAGCGCGTCTTCTCGGATGAAGGGCGACAGGTAGCGCAGGTGTTCCTTGATGCGCTCCACTTTTTCGGCCAGGGTGCCCAGTTTTTCCTCGAACGTCACCCGGGAGAGGCCCTCCGCGAAGTCGTCCAGGGTTTTCTTTCGGTCCTCGCGGTAGAAAAAGCGGGCGTCGGCCAGCCGGGCGCGCAGAACGCGTTCGTTGCCGCGCACCGCCACGGAGACGTCCTCCACCGGTGTGTTCGATACGACGATGAAACGCGGCAACAGGTTGCCCTTGCCGTCGTCGATGGGGAAATAGCGCTGGTGGGAGGTCATGGAGTTAACCAGAATCTGCGCCGGAACCAGGAGAAACTCCTCTTCGAAGGATCCCAGCGCCGGGAAGGGATATTCCACCAGATTGGCCACTTCCCGGATGAGGTCTTCCCCGGCGACCTCTCGCCCGCCCGCTTCCTTGGCCAGACGTTCGCAGGCCGCGCGGATCCGGTCGCGGCGCTCTTCCGCGTCCACGACCACGTAGGCGTTTTCCAGCCGCGCGAAAAATTCCTTCGAATCTTTCACCGGGAAGGGATCCGGGGCGGCGAAACGATGCCCGCGGCTTTCGTTTCCGCTTTCGATCCCGGCGAAGCGGAACGGAACCACCGCGCCGTCCAGAAGCGCCAGGATCCAATGGACGGGCCGGGCGAAGGATTCGTCCAGGCTGCCCCAGTGCATGGATTTCCGGAACGGGACGTGTCGCACGAGATCCGAGAGAACCTCGGGCAGCAGGTCCGGAGTGGGTCTTCCTTCCACTTGCCGAAGGGCCATGACGCACCGTCCCTTGGGGCCTTCCACCTGTTGCAGATCCTCCACCGCCACGCCCTGTCCCCGGGCGAAGCCTTGCACGGCCTTGGTGGGATTTCCGTCCGCGTCGAAGCAGATCTGTACCTTGGGGCCGTAGGCTTTTTCCTCCCGGTCCGCCTGCCGCGTCGGAAGGCCGTCCAGCACCAATCCCAGGCGGCGGGGAGTTCCGAAGGTCCGGATCTCGCCGTGCTCCAGTCCCAGGGCCTTCAGGGAGTCCGCAAGGCGCTCTTTCATGGCGTTTAGGGCGGGTTCGATGAACCCGGCCGGGATTTCCTCGCATCCGATTTCAAACAGCAGTTCGCTCATGATCGTCACCGTCCTGTCAGCTTTGGGATTTGCGCCGCTTCGCGTTGCGCTGTTTCTGGATGCGTTCCACCGTCTGGGTCCAGGTGCCGGCCATGCGGGCCCGCTCCGCTTCCGGAAGCCTTGAAAGAAGCGGAAATCCCATGTCGTGCCGCTGGATGACGTACCCTTCCGCGCTCTTTTTGGCCAGGTTGCGCACCCGGGCGATGTAATGCTGGCGCTCCGTCACGGAGATGGCCCGGCGGGCGTCCAGCATGTTGAAGGCGTGGGAGCACTTCAGGCAGTAATCGTAGGCGGGCACCGGCAAGCCGAGATCGAACAGGCGCACGGCTTCCCGTTCGTACCGATTGAACAGTTCGAAGTGCAGATCCGTATCGGCGTTTTCGAAATTGTACCGGCTCCAGTCGATCTCGTCCTGATGGTGGACGTCGCCGTATTTCACGCCGTCGTTCCACTCCAGATCGTATACGTTGTCCACGTCCTGGAGGTACATGGCGATGCGCTCCAGTCCGTAGGTCAGCTCCGCCGTGACGGGTTTCAGATCGATGCCGCCCACCTGCTGGAAATAAGTGAACTGGGAGATCTCCATGCCGTCCGACCAGACTTCCCAGCCCAGGCCCCAGGCGCCCAGGGTGGGGCTTTCCCAGTCGTCCTCCACGAAACGGATGTCGTGCTTCAGCGGATCGATGCCCAGTTCCTTCAAACTGTCCAGGTAAAGTTCCTGAACGTTCAGCGGCGAAGGTTTCAGAATGACCTGGAACTGGTAATAGCGTTGCAGTCGGTTGGGGTTTTCTCCGTAGCGCCCGTCCGTGGGGCGTCGGCACGGTTCGACGTAAGCGGCCTTCCAGGGTTCCGGTCCCAGCACCCGCAAAAAGGAATGGGGGTTGAAGGTTCCTGCTCCGGTTTCCAGGTCGTGGGGTTGGACGATCAGACAGCCGCGTCGTGTCCAGTAATTTTGCAGTACGAGTATAAGTTCTTGGAATGTCACGGTAATTTCCTTCCATTGGCCCGCTTTTCTCAACAAGCACCGGGCGGGAAAATACCACGGGAGGCCGCGAAGCGTCAAACAATTTGATGGTGTGGACGTTATCCGGTGCGACTTGTGATGACTCCGCTTGACTTCCCATGGCTCCGGTGGTATGCAACTGAGTTGAAACGCCCAAGCGCAGTGCTTTTCGCCGGGCCCAAGGCGGGTTCCGCCGGACGCTTCGGCACCACCCATCAGGAGGGGCATATGGCCAAAGATTTTCTTTTCAGTTCCGAATCCGTGACCGAAGGCCATCCGGATAAAGTCGCCGATCAGATATCCGATGCGATTCTCGATTCCATCCTGGCCGAGGATCCGGACGGTCGCGTGGCCTGCGAAACGCTGGTCACCACCGGCCTGGCCATGATCGCCGGGGAGATCACCACAAGCTGCTACGTGGACTTTCCGGAAGTGGCCCGGGAAACCATCAAGAGCATCGGCTACACGGACGCGCTTTTGGGCTACGATTACAAGACCTGTTCCGTGGTCTCCACCATCGACAAGCAGTCCCCGGACATCTCCCAGGGCGTGACGGAAGGGAAGGGCAAGTTCAAGGACCAGGGCGCGGGCGACCAGGGCCTGATGTTCGGCTATGCCTGCCGGGACACGGCGGAACTGATGCCGCTTCCCATCGCGCTCAGTCACGACCTGACCCGTCGGCTCGCCAAGGTGCGCAAGGAAGGCGTTCTGGATTTCCTGGGGCCGGACGGCAAGGCCCAGGTTTCGGTGGAGTTCGAGAACGAAAAGCCGAAGCGCGTGCATACCGTGGTGGTTTCCACCCAGCACCGGCCCGAGGCCAAATACAAGGCCGTGCACGACGGCGTGCTGGAGGAGGTCATCAAAAAAGCCATTCCCGCCAAGCTGATGGACAAGAACACGCGCGTCTTCGTCAATCCCACCGGGCGTTTCGTCATCGGCGGTCCCCAGGGCGATTGCGGCCTGACCGGCCGGAAGATCATCGTGGACACCTACGGCGGCTGGGCGCGGCACGGCGGCGGCGCGTTTTCCGGAAAGGATCCGTCCAAGGTGGACCGCTCCGCCTCCTACATGGCGCGCTACATCGCCAAGAACTTGGTGGCCGCCCATATCGCGGAAAAATGCGAGATTCAGCTGGCTTACGCCATCGGCGTGGCGGAGCCCGTTTCCGTCATGGCCACCACCTTCGGCACCGGCAAGATCGAGGAAAACCGCATCGTCGAACTGATCCGCCGCCACTTCGACCTGAGGCCGCGCGGCATCATCGAATCCCTGAATCTGCTGCGTCCCATCTATCGTTCCACCGCCGCCTACGGGCATTTCGGGACCAACGCCCGCCGGAAACCCTGGGAGCAGACGGACAAGGCCGCGATCCTGAAGGAGGACGCGGGTTTGTAAGAGCCTCGTTTTCCGTGATTCTTCGGATTCCGCTCAACGACCATAAGCGCCTCGACCTCACCCGGGTCGGGGCGTTTCTCTTTTCTCGCGCTCGGAGCGGGCGGATTGAAGGATGTCCAGAAGGAAAGCCTCGCGAGCGGCCTCATCGGAGGGAAGGCGCAGGATGCGCGCGTTTACGTATCCCAGCCGGGAGACCATGGTTTCCTCCAGTCCCCGGCGGATGCTCAGCACCCACACGCCGCCTCGCGACGGAAGCACGCGCGCCAGGGCGGGCCAATGGCCGCCGCCCTGGCGTTCCAGCACGCCGATCTCGTCCACCAGGGTCGTGTCCCGGTCCGTCACGTTCTCCAGGTGGCGGCGAGCCTCCTCGAAGACGGATTCATCGAACCGCCAGCGCACCGAAACGCCGGGAGCGTCGGCCGCGCGCGCCAGGACGCGCCGACGTCCCTCCGGAAGGAAAAGCAGGTCGTAGCCCAGGCGCTTTTCGCCCTCGAAAACGCTCGGCTGGATGAATCCCTCCGCCCGCAGCCCCTCGGCTTGCAGCCTCTCGGCGAGCATCAGAAGGAAATGGCTTTTCCCGCTGCCTTTCGGTCCCGTCACGACGAACGGCATGGCGTTTCTCCTCGGGGCCATCCAGGCTCCCGTATCCCGGGCGATTTCGTCGGCCAGATCCGCCGCCCCGGCCAGCATCCTCAGAATCCGATCCGAAATTCCGCTTTGCCCTTCGCGCAAGCCCGATGTCCAGATATCCAGCATGCGGGGGAGCAGTTTCACCGCCAGCGCGAACCCCGCCCCGAGTTGGGGCATGCCCAGCCGGGAAAACGCGCGCACAAGGAAATCCGCGCTCATCCGCCGGGAAAGCGCCATGAGAAAGGAAATGAAAATGGCCGCCCGCACGACGATCAGAAGTCCGGTCTCCAGACCGTCCACCGACAGCGGCAGGCCGTAGACGTCGATGTGTCGCTTTCCCAAAACCAGCCCGGATACGCCGGAGATCAGCAGTCCCACGATCCAGAAACGCGGATTGCCGATGCTTCTCAGCACGCCGCGGTCCGTAACGAGGAAGAAACCCAGGAGCAGCAGAAGTCCGCCGAGCGCCAGGGGCAGGGATTTCGGGATCTGCATGGCCACCGCCAGGACACCCGTGAACAACAGCCAGCCCATGGGAGCGGAGGTTTTGGCGCGTTCAGGCATGGCGGGCCTCGCGAAGCCTGCGCACCCGGACTCCCAGGCGGAAACCCAAAGCCCCGGCGGCCAGTCCGATGAGGAAAATCAGCACGATTCCCGCCGCGATGGCCCACCAGAGCCAGTCCTCCGGCGCGTTTACCCATTTCAGGATTTTTCGGCCGACCTCGTAATAGATGCGGATGATGTCCCAACCGTAGATCATCCAGGCGGCGGCGATGTATTGCAGCAGTGTGGACAGCGTGGTCACTCCGCCGCCCAGGGCCGAACGCCAGGCGGAGGGCCGCGCGCCTCCGGCCACCAGTTCCAGCACCAGGGCCTCCTGGAGAATGCAGGCCATGGGCACCAATAACGCCGGGCCGGGGGATACCAGTTTCAACAGCATGCAGACCACGCCGGCACGCAGAAGAAAGCCGCGTGCGGGAAAGACCGCCAGCCCGCTGACGAGGATCATGATTCCGGCCGCCGCCATCCAGACGCCGGATAGCGGCAGCCGCAAGGCGTGCAGAAAGGCTCCCAGAGTGACTTCCAGCCCGCCCCACAGCGCGCCGAAAACCGTGGCGCGCACCCAGGCCGGGGAGATGGAGGGAAGGCCGGTTTCAGGATCGGGTGAAACGGGGCGCGTCATAAGCGGCGTACTTTCCGATTTCGCTTTTCAGACCGGAATCCATTTCGGCCGCCGCCTCGAAGGCGCGCCGGAGATAGTATCCCTTGTTGTTTTCGTCCTTGCGCATGTGAAACATCCAAGCCACCTGCATGGCGAAGACCAGCGTATAAAGGGGACGCTTGATTTCGTATTTCGGAGGCGTGGATCGGATGCTGGTGTAGCCTTCGTAGAAGGCGTTGAAAAGCTCTTTGTCGGCGCAATGCACGGAGAAAGCCACGATGTCCACCATGGGGGAGCCGGCTCCGACCTGGGTCAGGTTGACCAGCCCGGACAGTTTTTTCTTTTCCTCGGTTTCATCCACGAAAACGTTCGAGAAATGCAGGTTGTTGTGGACCAGCCCCACGGTTTCGCCTATGAGCGTGGGTTTTGCCGCGTTTGTAAGCTGGGAGAAGCGATCGAGCATCGCATCCGGAAGCACGCCGGAGCCCTTAAGGCGTTTCCATTGGGTCTCGATCAGCAACGCGAAATATTGCGGCCAGGGGCCGGGGTGCACTCCGGCGAGCATGGCGTTGATGAGTCCCGCGCCTTGAATCTGAATGGCGTGCAGGCGGGCCGTGGCCACTCCGAGCAGGCGACCGGCATCCTGGATCAGATTCGCGGGGATTTTATCTCCGTCCTGGAAATAGGACAGCAGGGACTTGCCTTTCACTCCTTTCAAGAGCAGGAAGGGGTGGCCCAGGATATCGTCGGAGCTTTCTACGTGAAGAGCCGCCGGAGCGGGGATGTGCAGCTTGTAATCCACGGTGCTGCGGTTGAACTTGTGGATGGCGTTCAGGGCGTACTGCTCCCGGTGAAGGGGCGTCCAGTCCCGGTTCTTCGGTTCCGGGTTCAGGCATTTGATCCAGTAGCCGTCCATCTCGTAAGTGGTGTAATGGGGTTCGAGGGGGATGGTGCGGATTTCGGAAGTATCCACGTTCTCGACTTTGGCGTGCTGCTGGATCAGTTCCGCAACGGCATTGATCGTGTTTTCGTCCATGACAACTCCCGGGGCAAAGAGGGCCGATGGGCCGACTGTACCACGATCCGGCCGGGATTGACAACTTTCAACGGGAGGCGGAACGGGTTCGCGATTCAGGGAGGAAAGTCAGGTTTGACCCACCGTGGCCCGGCCCAGCGCCAGGCCGATCCAGGCCGCCAGCAATCCGAAAACCAGATTGGCCGCGACATTGAGAAAGGCCACGGTCCAGTCTCCCCTTTCCATGGAACGCACCGTTTCGTTTCCGAAGGAGGAGAACGTGGTGAAGCCGCCCAGGAAACCGACGGTCAGCGCCTGGCGCAGAGGCTTGGAAAGAAGATCTCCCCCAAGGCCGGTCTGAGAGATGAAGCCGATGAGAAAGCAGCCGCTGACGTTCACGATGAGCGTTCCGAGCGGAAATCCGCTTCCCCACAGCCGGTGACTGAGCAGCCCGACGCCATAGCGTCCCAGCGAACCGAGCGCTCCGGCGAATGCGATGTAGAGCCAGCCTTCCAAGAAACATCCTCCACGACGGTATTCGTAAACCGAAAACGATCTTTCCTACTTTTGTCCGGCGGGATTCGTGCGTCAAGAAAAAACGGGCCGCCCCTTGCGGAAGGGCGACCCGTTGGTCATGGATGTGTCTCCGTATCTACCGGCGCTTTCCAGCCGTTTGAAGGGATTCGCGTCGCCGCCAGAGGAAGACGCCCAGGAGCAGCATCAGCCAGCCGGCAGGACCGGAGGATGTCCGGCAGCCGCCGCCGCCCGATCCGCCGTCGTCGCCGTCGGCCGCATCGTCTCCGTCCGTGGGCCAGATCCAGTCACCATCGATCATGTCCTCATCGCCATCCGGCATATCATCGCCGTCGATCACGTCTTCATCGCCATCCGGGGTGTCGTCGCCATCCGGGGTATCGTCGCCATCGGGCGTGTCATCGCCATCCGGGGTATCGTCGCCATCGGGCGTGTCGTCGCCATCCGGGGTATCGTCGCCGTCGGGCGTGTCGTCGCCATCCGGGGTATCGTCGCCATCGGGCGTGTCGTCGCCGTCGGGCATGTCGTCGCCATCGGGTGTGTCGTCGCCATCGGGCGTGTCGTCGCCGTCGGGCGTGTCGTCGCCGTCGGGCGTATCGTCGCCGTCGGGCGTGTCGTCGCCATCGGGTGTGTCGTCGCCATCGGGCGTGTCGTCGCCGTCCGGGGTATCATCGCCATCGGGTGTGTCGTCGCCATCGGGCGTGTCGTCGCCGTCGGGCGTGTCGTCGCCGTCCACGATGTTGTCCCCGTCCACGATGTCGTCGCCATCCACGATGTCATCGCCATCCACGATGTCATCGCCATCGGGCGTGTCATCGCCATCCACGATGTCATCGCCGTCGGGCGTGTCGTCACCGTCCACAACTCCCGTTTCCTCTATCAGCAACTCAAATCCGCCTTCGGCGCGGACTGGTGTTTCCAGCCAAAGCACCTGGATGATGACGAAGGTGGCTCCCGTGGGCAAAATTCCCGTGGTGGTGTCCAGGCCGCTGTCGTCGGTCTCGATATATTGGACGCACTGGCCGCCGAAATCGGTGCAGTTGCTCCAGAAGGCGATACCGAGGGTCTGTCCGGCATCCGGCGTGAAGCGAACGCGGTAATCGGTGTGGTCGTTGACGTACACGATGTGGAAGATGTCGGGGGCGCCGATGTCCCGGCCCGCGCCCGCGCAGGATTCCGGAACCGTCTGATAGGCATGCGCTCCGAAAAGAGAACCGATGTGCGCCTGGCCGAGCGTGAGTTCCAGAGCCGTATCGCAGGTGTCGTTCAGGTGAAGCGGCTCGCATTCGCCGGCGAAGCAGCCGTAACCCTCCCCGGTTTCCGGACAGGTATCCCAGTCCGGCAGGCCCACGAATTCACAGCCGTTCGCGCCCAGGCAGGTATCCTCCGTGCATTCCCGCAGGTCGTCGCAGAGGTTGTCGTCTTCGTCGATGCCTTCGTCGCAGTCGTCGTCGATGCCGTTGCAGGATTCCGGTTCGCTGTCGCCGGGCGTGCAGGAATCGACTTCATTTCCGTCCACGCAGGTCAGCGCGCCGGTGGCGGCGCAGGCTCCCACGCCGCAGGCGGTTTCGCTGGCCACGTATCCGTCGTCGGCGGTTCCGTCGCAGTTATCGTCCACGCCGTCGCAGTCCGTGTCGTCGCCGGTGGGTTCGCCGGGCGTGCAGGAATCCACCTCGTCGCCGTTTTCGCAGGAGAGCGCGCCGGTGGCGGCGCAGGCTCCCACGCCGCAGGCGGTTTCGTTGGCCACGTATCCGTCGTCGGCGATTCCGTTGCAGTCGTCGTCCACGCCGTCGCAGTCCGTGTCGTCGCCGGTGGGTTCGCCGGGCGTGCAGGAATCCACCTCGTCGCCGTTTTCGCAGGTCAGCGCGCCGGTGGCGGCGCAGGCCCCCACGCCGCAGGCGGTTTCGGTGGGCACGTAGCCGTCGTCGGCGATTCCGTTGCAGTCGTCATCCACGCCGTCGCAGTCCGTGTCGTCGCCGGTGGGTTCGCCGGGCGTGCAGGAATCGACTTCATTTCCGTCCACGCAGGTCAGCGCGCCGGTGGCGGCGCAGGCTCCCACGCCGCAGGCGGTTTCGCTGGCCACGTAGCCGTCGTCGGCGGTTCCGTTGCAGTCGTCGTCCACGCCATCGCAGTCGGTGTCGTCGCCGGTGGGTTCGCCGGGCGTGCAGGAATCCACCTCGTCGCCGTTTTCGCAGGTCAGCGCGCCGGTGGCGGCGCAGGCTCCCACGCCGCAGGCGGTTTCGCTGGCCACGTATCCGTCGTCGGCGATTCCGTTGCAGTCGTCGTCCACGCCGTCGCAGTCCGTGTCGTCGCCGGTGGGTTCGCCGGGCGTGCAGGAATCGACTTCATTTCCGTCCACGCAGGTCAGCGCGCCGGTGGCGGCGCAGGCTCCCACGCCGCAGGCGGTTTCGCTGGCCACGTAGCCGTCGTCGGCGGTGCCGTTGCAGTCGTCGTCCACGCCGTCGCAGTCGGTGTCGTCGCCGGTGGGTTCGCCGGGCGTGCAGGAATCGACTTCATTTCCGTCCACGCAGGTCAGCGTGCCGGTGGCGGCGCAGGCTCCCACGCCGCAGGCGGTTTCGCTGGCCACGTAGCCGTCGTCGGCGGTTCCGTCGCAGTTATCGTCCACGCCGTCGCAGTCGGTGTCGTCGCCGGTGGGTTCGCCGGGCGTGCAGGAATCGACTTCATTTCCGTCCACGCAGGTCAGCGCGCCGGTGGCGGCGCAGGCTCCCACGCCGCAGGCGGTTTCGCTGGCCACGTAGCCGTCGTCGGCGGTGCCGTTGCAGTCGTCGTCCACGCCGTCGCAGTCGGTGTCGTCGCCGGTGGGTTCGCCGGGCGTGCAGGAATCGACTTCATTTCCGTCCACGCAGGTCAGCGCGCCGGTGGCGGCGCAGGCTCCCACGCCGCAGGCGGTTTCGCTGGCCACGTAGCCGTCGTCGGCGGTGCCGTTGCAGTCGTCGTCCACGCCGTCGCAGTCGGTGTCGTCGCCGGTGGGTTCGCCGGGCGTGCAGGAATCGACTTCATTTCCGTCCACGCAGGTCAGCGTGCCGGTGGCGGCGCAGGCTCCCACGCCGCAGGCGGTTTCGCTGGCCACGTAGCCGTCGTCGGCGGTTCCGTCGCAGTTATCGTCCACGCCGTCGCAGTCGGTGTCGTCGCCGGTGGGTTCGCCGGGCGTGCAGGAATCCACCTCGTCGCCGTTTTCGCAGGTCAGCGCGCCGGTGGCGGCGCAGGCCCCCACGCCGCAGGCGGTTTCGGTGGGCACGTAGCCGTCGTCGGCGATTCCGTTGCAGTCGTCATCCACGCCGTCGCAGTCCGTGTCGTCGCCGGTGGGTTCGCCGGGCGTGCAGGAATCGACTTCATTTCCGTCCACGCAGGTCAGCGCGCCGGTGGCGGCGCAGGCTCCCACGCCGCAGGCGGTTTCGCTGGCCACGTAGCCGTCGTCGGCGGTGCCGTTGCAGTCGTCGTCCACGCCGTCGCAGTCGGTGTCGTCGCCGGTGGGTTCGCCGGGCGTGCAGGAATCGACTTCATTTCCGTCCACGCAGGTCAGCGTGCCGGTGGCGGCGCAGGCTCCCACGCCGCAGGCGGTTTCGCTGGCCACGTAGCCGTCGTCGGCGGTTCCGTCGCAGTTATCGTCCACGCCGTCGCAGTCGGTGTCGTCGCCGGTGGGTTCGCCGGGCGTGCAGGAATCGACTTCATTTCCGTCCACGCAGGTCAGCGCGCCGGTGGCGGCGCAGGCTCCCACGCCGCAGGCGGTTTCGCTGGCCACGTAGCCGTCGTCGGCGGTGCCGTTGCAGTCGTCGTCCACGCCGTCGCAGTCGGTGTCGTCGCCGGTGGGTTCGCCGGGCGTGCAGGAATCGACTTCATTTCCGTCCACGCAGGTCAGCGCGCCGGTGGCGGCGCAGGCTCCCACGCCGCAGGCGGTTTCGCTGGCCACGTAGCCGTCGTCGGCGGTGCCGTTGCAGTCGTCGTCCACGCCGTCGCAGTTGTCGTCCACGGCATAGACGATTCCGCTGTTCGCCTCTCCGGGCGTAATGCAACGCAGGCTGAAGTCTTCGTTGTTGTTGTCCGTGTCGCTTCCGTCCGGATAGCGCGAGAGACTCAGATTGTCGATGTCGTTCGTGTCGTACAGTGCATCCCCGCTGCCTTCCGTATACCCCGGCGTATTGCCTTCGTAGCTGAGCGTGTCCACGATAAGACCGCCGAGAACCAGGGCCATGGCGTCGGGGCTGCCGTTCTGGAACAGGTTATCATTGGGATAGAGGTCCAGATCGCAGTTGGGCGTTGTGAAACGATCGCCGCATACGACGAAATAATCGCCCGGGGCCAGATATTCTTCGGGAAGGGGGAGCGGGCCGAGCAGGCTGGCTCCGCCGCTTGCTCCGTTGACCGGCTGCAGCATGTAGCCGTCCAGGTTCACGGTGATGTCGCTCACGTTCTTCAGTTCGATGAATTCGGTGCTGTCGGTTCCCACCTGGTCGTAATCGAATTCGTTGATGACCAGATAATGGGGAACGTCGCAGCTTTGCGTTTCCTCGTCGCAGATCAGGGGTTCCTCGCAGGGCTCGGCGATGTCCCCGCAGATGCCGTCGCTCCCGCAGTAGCCCGTGCCGTTGCAGAAGATGTCGTCGTCGTCGCAGGCTCCGCCTTCGTTGATGGGGTTGCAGCCGTCGCAGCAGTCGCTTTCCCCGGAGCAGGCGCAGACGCCCGCCAGTTCGATCACCGTGACCCCGTAATGGCCCATGCCTTCGTAACCATCGCCCCAGGTCATGGTGTGCTGGGAATAATCCCAGGTGTCGTGCAGGACGACGGTGTCTCCGGGAACGACATAACCCGTGCCCAGCATGGTGTGGCCGTCCACGTGGATCAGCACCGGGCGTCCGGCGTCGATCTGGTCCATGTAATCGTCGAAGGTGAAGCCTTGGCCGCCCGTGGTGCCCGGATAGCCGGCGATCAACTGGTTGTACATGGCGTCCACGGTGATGCCGCGGGACTCGAAGAAGAGCTTCAGGCCGTAGCCGCCGTCGGTTTCTTCGATCGAATACAACTCCATCATCGCGGCCGTCAGGGCGCTGCCGTCGGTGAAATTGTACAAGCTCGTGGCACCGTCCACGTTGCCGTTGTAGGCTACCTGGTTGGTCTTCATGAAATCGCCGGTGCAGTCGGCGTAAGCATGCTGGGAGCGCCCGGCCGAATCAAAGGGATCCGGTCCGCCGGAATTGTAGCTGATCCAGTAATCGTCCACGTGGCCGTAAGTGGCCAGTCCGTCGATGCCCATGTGCGTGGCCGAAAGCGGACATTCGCCGCCGTCCGGATAGGTTTGGGCCGTGGTGCCCCAACTACTGTTGTCCAGCGGGCAGACGCCGCCGTTCGCCGGGCCGGTATAGGCATTGGGATAGCCGTTTCTGTCGTAATAGCCCGCCATCATGGCGCCGGAAGTGGCCGCGCAGCCGTAACTCCAGTTGAAGGCGGGAACGTTCGGCAAGGTGACGCCAATCGCCCGAGTGGGCTTGAAAACGGGCGGTTTCAGGCCGCGGGGCGGGCTGCCGGGGATGATGGTGCGGATCAGTTTCTTCCCGTCCGGCAGGGTGATGCGCTCGTGCAGGTTTCGGGGCGTGGCGGCCGGGACGGAATGTTGTCCCAGCCATTCGCGAAGCAATTGGTAGTTGGGATCGGACGCCTTCGCTTCCGAGAAGGAGTCGGCAATGGAACGCGTCGGAATTGCAGGGGAAACCGAATCCTGATTTTCGCTTCCCGTCGCCTTCAGTAAGGTCGGCGCGCCTTCCGCCGAGCCCGCCGGTTCCATGTTTTCCGTTCCTTCTCCGCAGGCGGCCAGAAAGAACGCGGCCAGCAAAAAGACCAGAAACGGCCGAATGCCCATCAACCTTTGAAACCCTGACATGTTCGCTCCTTTTTTCACGATGTAATCCTTCCCGCCGGTTACTGCGGGAAAACCCACGGTTTCGCTTTTTGCAATATGAATTTTACATTTTGTCCGCTTCCTATAGATAGCAGAATTTCCCCGATATTCAAGGGAAGGAGTTATTATTTTTCGATTTCCTCCGGCGAAACTTTCGGAATGAGCGGGGATTGTGCGTCGTGCCGGGCAGACTGCTATATAACCTACTGAATATTCAACAGAATACGATATATCAAGGTCGGTCCGGTCTGGCCGGTGTTCCAGGCCACGTCCTCGCCGTCCAGAGGCGAGGTGTAGTTGTAGATTTCCCAGGATCCGTCCTCCAGCGGCACGATGCCGGGGAAGCAGGTGTCTCCTTTCGAGGGCAGATCCAGGACGAATTCCACTTCCAGCGTAACGGGATCGATGCGCCACAAGGACGTTCTTTTCGGCTTGGTCCAGTAATTCAGTTCGTATTTCCGCGCCTTTTCGTCCATAGTCAGGTCTTCCATGCCGAGATCGTAATTACCGGTTTCGGTGAGATTCCGGCGGCCGATGAGGTAGGGCGTGTCGTTATGGACGAACATCAGCGGGCTGTCGTATTTTTTGGGATCCGAGATGCATTGCCAGTCGCCAAGGGCGTCCGCCTCGGCCCGGCAGAGAATCGACCCGAAGCCGTACTGTTCGTCTCCGGCCTCGTTGCGGCTCATGGCGATGAGCGTTCCGTCCGAAAGAAACACGAAATCCGTCTCCGATCCGCCGCCCGCGAGCATGGCCGGTTTTTCCGGAATCACCGGCGTCCAGTTCACGCCGTCCTCGGTGGTGAGCCAATGAACTTCCATGCCTTCCCCATTGATATCATAGATGTTTTCGCCGCCGACGTAGGTCAGCATGTAGGGCTTTCCATCGATGGTTTTCACCCGCCAGGGAATGAAGCCTTCGTCGTGGAACCACTCCGGAACGGTCCAGTTGCCCGGTCCCAGGCGCTCGCTGACCATCATGCCCTTGGGCTCGAAATCCAGGATGTTTTCACCCAAAACGGCAAAATAAAGGAACAGGCGGCCATCCCAGGAAAGCAGACGCGGTTCGCGCAGATCGGTGCCCATGGTGTAGGTCATCTCGAAGTCCCAATGGATCCGATCTTCCGAGCTGATAACGTATAACTCCGTGTAAGGACTGGCGAAATGGCTTTCCGCCGTGCGGAAGGCAAGGTAGACGCGGCAGTCGTGCTCCGTGGCGTCCAGGTTGTTGTTGGCCTGTTGCAGGGTCACTCCAGCGGGCAGGGCGTCGGAAGGCACGATCGTGACCGGATCCGAGATACAGGCTTCAGCCTCGCAGATATCGGCGGGATTGGCGTTTTGCGCCTCATCCAGCGCCGTCTCCCGCCATGCGCAAGTGCCCGATTCTTCTTCGGATTCCGCTTCGTCGTCCTCGTCTCCATCCATTGGAATCTCATCGTCGGCGTCGCCGTCCAGCGGCGTTTCCGCGCGGTCGCCGTCCCGGTCGCCGTCGGTCTGATTTTCCGATTCCGCCGAGCAGGCCGAAAGAAGACTCAGAATCAGAAAAAAGCCGATCGTTTTCGACAAAAGCCCGATTTCTCGAGGAAACATGCGGATCTCCTTGGGTTCGGATTTTCTTGATTTCGAGCGTTTGGAATATTACCAGATACGAAAATGGAATTCAAGTTAGGGGATTGTTATTGAGTCATGAATGGGGCATTCCGCGGCTTCGATCGGGTTCCGTTCCCAGGTCTTCGCGAACGGATTTTCATTTAACAGCCGGCTGGTGGTACTACCACCAGCCCAAAAACTGACAATTATGTAAACGCATTTCGGGTGGATTTGAAGACGTCGATTCCGGAAAATCCGAGGGGCGAAACGGGGGAGGGAGTATTTGCAGAAAACCGCGCTTGCGGAGACGAATGGCAAAGGCTTGAAATGCGGGAACAAAGCGGGTAGACTTCTTTACCGAATTTACGATTTTGCGAAACAACCCCACGGAGGAACCCATGCGGGAAGCGGCCGACCGGATGATTCAGGGCCTGAAGATCGCCATTCAGACGGAAAACGACGGACATTTTTTCTATGAAATGGCCTCGAAACTTACGCCGGACGAGAAAGGCCGGGAGATTTTCAAAGTTCTTGCGGAAGAGGAACTGGAGCATTTGCGCTTTCTTCGCAAGCATTACGACGCCATGCTGAAAACCGACCGCATCGACCTCGAGGCCGGATTGGGAAGTCCCATGGAACTGAAAGGGCCGAACCCGATCTTCTCCGACGAGCTGTCGCTGCGCATCGATGACGCCCATTACGAGATGACCGCGCTTTCGGTAGGCGTCCATCTGGAACAGAACTCCATGAATTTCTATCGGAAAATGGCGGACCAGGCGCCCGAGGCCGAGGTGAAGGCGTTTTTCGAGAACCTGGCCGAGTGGGAGCAGCGTCATTATCGCGCCCTTCTGGATCAGCAGGAAACGTTGAAGGACGCCTACTGGTCGAACAACCGCTTCTCACCCATGTGAGAGACGTCGCTTCCGTCGCGCTTCCGTGCGTTTCGGGCCGGAAGTCACGCCCTTGACGGACGAAAAAACGGGCTTGCAATCCGCGTCCGGCTGGGCCATAGTGGAAGCCAACGATATATTCGATGGAATCGGAACGGTCGCCGACCTGCTCCGTTCCCTTCGCCGCAGCCGGAGGACAGCCGGATCTGGCCATGCAGGACTTCCAGGGACAATCGATCAAAAGCCTGATTCTCTTCGCCGATCTGATCGGCTGTTCCGAGATTTCGGACGAGGCCAGCATCAAGGAATACGCGGGTGTCCTGCACGAATTCTCCCGCGCCGCCAGGGACGCCTATCGCATCTCGGGCATGCAGTGGTGGGGCGATTACATCCAGCGGGAGCGGGAGCGCCGCCAGCGGGTGATCGAGACCAAGCTGGGCGGGGACGAGGTTTCCATCTTCCTGCATCCGGACGTTCTGGAGGAGGAATGCGGACGGGTCGCGGGCCTCAGCGTTTACGAAATCGGCCTGCGCCGCCTGCTGATGTTCGCCTTCGCGCTGAAACTGAACTGGCTGTTCAGCGACTACAACAAGAAGCGCCTGGAGGACGGCCGCCTGCCCCGCGACGTGGGCGTGGGCATCCATTTCGGCAACGTTTTCCTCCAGCGCGACCGTCTGAGCCTGGAAGGCCACCCGCTGCGCTACGCGGCGGAAGGCTACGCCATCAACCTCACCAAGCGTATCGAGTCGGCCAGCCGCCGGGGCACGAGCACGAAGATCTTCATCTCCAACGAAGTCAAGGGCCTGCTGAACCACTTCGGACGCACCACCCGCCGGTCCATCTTGCGCGACCTGGGCCTGGCGCGCTCGAAAGGCTTCAAGGAGGCGCTGAAGGGACTGTCCACCTATACGGATCCGCTTTACGAACTGACCATCCTGCTGGAAGACGGCGGCGACGGCCGGGGGCGCATCGACCGGAACTTTCTGCAACTTCTGGATCTGATCTTCACGCCGCCCGACCGCGAGAAAATCAAGGACATCGAGACCGCCCTGCAGGTCTATCCGGACAAGTGGTGGCTGCACGCCGTGGCCGAACAGGCCAAGGAGGTGGAGCGCCGGGGGGGCGAACTGGCCGCCCATGCCCTGGAGGTCGGAGCGCCCATGCCGGACAGTTACGTGGAGGACGTGAGCCTGGAGGCGTTCATCGATCAGACCCTGCTTCCCGGGGGAGACATGGAAGAGGAACGTCCCGCCGAGGCGAACGCGCAGGACGTGAAACGGCTGGTGCGCCAGGGAAACCAGCTTTTGCGCACGGGGCGCGCGGGCGAGGCGCTTCAGATTCTGCGCCAGGCGCTGGCCTTCCGGCCGGACGACCCGGACATCCATTTCGAGATGGCCAACGCCTACTACAACCTGGCCGACTACGCCCAGGCCGTGCGCGCCTACGACCACGTTCTGCGCCACCGGTCGGAAGACGCCCTGATTCACATGAGCAAGGGCATGGCCCTGACGAAGCTCGGCGAACACGCCCAGGCGGCCCTGGCCTTCGATCGGGCGGTGGAGCAGAACCCGGAAGACGAGTTCGCCGTCTACAGCCGGGGACTGGCGCGCTTTCACGTGGGGGAATACGAATCCGCCGCCGCCGATTTCGACCGCACCCTGGAACTGAACCCCGATTACACGAAAGCCTCGGTTTACAAGGCCCGCACCTTCGCCCATCTGAACCAGAACAACCGCGCCCTGGCCGAATGCGATAAAATGCTGCGGAAGAATCCGGATCTGCTGGACGCTCACCTGATCCGGGCCGAGGCCCTGACCGCGCTGGGAAAGTTTCGCAACGCCGCCATCAGCTACGCCGACGCCATGGCCATCGATCCGGAAAACCCCCGGGTCCACGCGGGGCTGGCGGCCACGCTGTCGAAGGCCGGGCAGACGCGCAAGGCGCTGGCCGCCCGGAAAAAAGCCGCCGAACTGGCCCCCGACGACCCCGAGCACGGCCTCAACCTGGTGTTGGCGCACCTGGTGCTGATGGATTTCTCCGCCGCGCTGGAAACGCTCGCGCGACTTCCGGGCGGTTCCGACGGCGAAGAGCCGCCGGACGGGAACGTCGGCCGGGGAGAGAGCGTGCGCGTGTTCCTGGAGGCCATGGCCCGGCTGAGCCTGGAACGTCCCTCCGCCCGCACCGTGGAGCGGCTGCGTGATGTCTGCCGCCGCCGCCCGCCGTATACCGAGGGCTTCGACCTGGAACCGCTGGAACGCTTTCTGGAAAAGGCCGAGGGCCAGGCCGATCCCTGGTTCGTGGAGCGCTGGCGGATTCTGGCGGACGTGATGACGGGCCGCCTTCCCTGCGGGGCCCTGGAGAATCTGCCGGATTGAACGTCGTCTGAAACCGAAAGGAAACCGTGACGGATTCGCGCTTTTCGGACCTCCCGCTTCCCGACCCGCTGCCGCGCGCCTTCTACCTGCGCGACACCCTGGACGTGGCGAAAGATCTTCTGGGCCGGGAACTGATCCACGTCCGCCCGGAGGGCGTAAGCTCGGGGATCATCGTCGAGGCGGAGGCTTACATCGGCCCGGACGACGCCGCCGCCCATTCCCGGGGCGGCATCCGCACCCCGCGCACGGAGGCCATGTACGCCGTGGGCGGAACGGCCTATACCTTCCTCGTTTACGGCATGCACGTCTGCTTCAACGTCGTCACCGGCGGGGTGGATCGCCCCGAGGCCGTGCTGATCCGCGCCCTGGAGCCTCGCCGAGGGTTGGCGTTGATGGCCCGCCGACGCGGCGAAAAGATCCGGGGAAAGGCGCTTTCCAACGGACCCGGAAAACTCTGCCGCGCGCTGGGCATCGGCATGGAGAACTATGGGGACGATCTCTGCGGCGGCCGATTGTTTCTCTCGAACGGCGACGGCCCGCTTTCGGCGGAACGTCGGGTGGCCTCCCGGCGGGTGAACATCGACTACGCCGGAGAGGCGCGGGAGTATCCCTGGCGTTTTTACATCGATGGAAATCCTTTCGTGTCGGTGAAATGAGGAATAACGCGGTCCCGCCGCCGCTCGAAAGAGACTGGACCTTCCCTTCGGGTCCGTGGTATACGAAAGGCGCGGATGAATACGGATTCAGGAGGATCGCCGCATGAAACGCATTGTGGAATGTGTGCCCAATTTCTCGGAAGGCCGCGACCGGACCGTCATCGACGCCATCGCCGAAGCCGTGAAGGCCACGGCGGGTGTCCGGTTGCTGAACGTGGAGCCGGACGGCGACTACCACCGTTCGGTGTTCACCTTCGTGGGCGAGCCCGAGGCCGTGGTGGAGGCCGCCCTGGCCGCCGCCGGAGAGGCTCTTTCGCACATCGACATGCGCCGCCACACGGGCGGCCATCCCCGCATGGGCGCCATGGACGTGGTTCCCTTCGTGCCGGTGGCCGGGGTGAGCATGGCCGACTGCGCGGCCTGCGCCCGGGATTTCGGCCGACGCCTGGCCGAGCGGGAGGATCTGCCCGTGTATCTGTACGAGGAAGCCGCCACGAATCCCCGCCGGAAGAACCTGGCGGACGTGCGCGCGGGCCAGTACGAGGGCCTTCCGGAAAAGCTAAAGGATCCGGACTGGAAACCCGATTTCGGTCCGGCCGAATTTCGTCCGCGCTCCGGGGCCGTCATCACCGGCGCACGCAAGTTTCTCATCGCCTACAACGTCAACCTGGCCACGGACGACGTGTCCGTCGCCAACGAGATCGCCTTCACCTTGCGCGAGAGCGGGCGGCTGAAGCGCGACGCGAACGGCGAGAAGATCCTCGGCCCGGACGGCAAGGCCCTGCGCATCCCCGGCCGCCTGAAATGCGTCAAGGGACTAGGCGTGCCCATGCCGGAAAAGGGCATCGTGCAGGTGTCCATGAACCTGACGGATTTCGACGTCACCCCGCCCCACGCGGCCTTCGAGGCCTGCCGGGAGGAGGCGGAGAAACTCGGAACCCGGGTGACCGGTAGCGAAGTGGTGGGCCTTGTTCCGGAGGCCGCGCTGCTTCCCGCCGGGCGCTTCTACCTGGAAAGAGACGGCCGGCCGGCCGCCGAAGCCACCGCCGCCGAACTTCTGGAACGGGCCGTGGAAGGGTTGGGGCTTTCGGATCTGTATCCCTTCGAACCGGCCGAGAAGGTCGTGGAACATTGCATCGCCGCCGGGCCGAAGAACGCGGAACCCGACCGGTAAATTTACAACGAGTTCCCAGGAGAAATTATATGTTAGCCAAAGATCCCGTGGAAATCTTCATCGAGAAACTGTCCGGCGCCAGCGCCGCGCCGGGCGGGGGCTCCGCTTCGGCCCTGGCTTCGTCCATGGCCGCCGCCCTGGCCGCCATGGTGGCGGGGCTGACGGAATTGAAAAAGGGATACGAGGACTACCGGGAGGACATCGTGCGTATCCGGGAGGACGCCCATCCCACCTGCAAGATCCTGGCGAATCTGACGGACAAGGACAGCGACGCCTACACCAGGGTCTTCGACGCCTTCAAGATGCCGAAGGATACGAACGAGGAAAAGGCCGCCCGCAGCCGCGTGATCCAGGAAGCCACCGAGCACGCCGCCCGGGTGCCCCTGGAAACCATGAAGTATTCGGTGGAGACGCTGGAGCACCTGAAATACCTGGCCGAGTTCGGCAACAGGAACGCGCGTACGGACGTGGCCGTGGGCGCCATGCTGGCGAAAACCGGATTGGAAGGCGCTTACCGGAACGTGGCCGTCAACCTGGATTCGCTGAAAAACCGGGAGACGGCCGGGACGCTTCAGGCCCAGGCCGAGCGCCTGCTGGCAGCCGGACGGGAACTGGCGGATTGGGCGCTGGCGATCATCGACGAAGGCTGAACGTGTGTTTGAGATGCTTCATCCGGCGGTTTGATCAGTGGGAGGAAGCACCCGGGCTTCCCCGGCTAGGACGGTTTTTCCTTCCTCGTTCGTTACCGTTGTGGAAAGACGTAGGGCGTTCCTCGCTCTGATGATTTCAGTGATTTCCAGATGAATGACAAGGATGTCGCCATGGAAGACGGGTTGGACAAAGGTCATGTTCTGGGACATGTAAATGGCGCCCGGGCCGGGAAAGGACGTGGCCGGAATCTTGGAGATCAAGCCGCCCACCAGCATGCCGTGGGCGATGGGCCTTCCGAATCGAGTGTTTCGGGCGAATGCCTCGTCTATATGAACCGGGTTGAAATCCCCCGTGACCCGGGCGAAGTCATGCACCATTGACGGCCATGACTGGTTGGGTTATCATGCCACCTTCTTGACCGTGAATTTCATCCCGGCAAACGAGGTATCGGACCATGAAACGAAGCCACTGGTTTTTTCCCTGTTTCGTCCTTATGATCGTCTTTTTCGTGCTGGCGGTCGGTTGTTCGTCCTCCGACGACGAGAGCGATTCGGACGGCGATCGCGAAGCGGAAACGCCCGTGGACGGCGATGGGGAGGCTCCCCTTGACGGGGATGACGATTCGGACGGCGACGGGGAGTCGGAGACGGAGGACGAGTTGGAGCCCTTCCAGCCGCTTTCGGATCCGGAAAACCGCGTAGTTTACCGACTCTGGAAACGTTCCGAGGAAGAACCCGATCCGAACAATCGCCTGCCCTTTCCCTACGACTATTTCACGGTGGCGGACGATGCGACCTTTACCGGCCTGCGCCCGGCGCTGAAGCCCTTGCCCAATTACGAAACTGTCTATATCAACACCAACCTGATCGACCGCGGCATGTTCCTTTTGAGCGACGACTACCGCTACGCCCTCAACCGCCTGGACGGATTTTCCGGATTCGGATTCATGATGTTCGAGGTCACGGATCTGGACGAAAGCGGGCTGCCTCAAACGGCGGAAGCGTCGGTTCTGGACGAAAGCCGGATCTGGCTGGTCCGGCTGCACGACGGACATCCGGCCTTCGGGGAACGGATTCCCATCTGGGTGGAAAAGAGAGACGCCTACGAACTCGGCGAGGAGGACGCGCACATTCACGATTTCTGGTACGTGAGCCTGCGTCCCGTGCGGCCGTTGGACGAGCAGACCCGCTATGCGGTGGTGGTGCGCAAGGGATTGAAGACCACGGAAGGGGCGGACCTGGAACCCTCGGCGGACTTTCTCCAGGTTTCCGGGCAAGAGCCCATCCATCCCGCCGATCCCCGGCGTTCGCGCCTGGAGGCCGAGCATCAGCGCCTGGCCCCGGTGCTGGAGGCGTTGGAATCCGATACGGTGGGCCTCCAGCGGGAAGATCTGCTCCTGGCTTTCGATTTCACCACCCAGACCATCACCCACGACGGGCGAACGGTGCGGGATTGGATCATGGGCGGGCAACTGCCGGCTTCCCTTCCGGATTTCGACAACGACGACGACGGCCGGCCGGAATATTACGATCGGGAGAGCTATGCCGAAGCCTACCGAAACGCCGGGGTGGATATGGAAGCCGCCGCATCCATCCTACACGGAACGTTCAACGCCACCGACTTCCGCCTGCCGAAGATCGTGGAATGGGACGAACTGCTGCGCCGCAGCATCGATCACGACGAGAACAACGATCCCGTCGCCCAGGATGAAAACGACGTTCCCTTCATGCTGCTGATTCCGAAAACGGGCGAACAGCCCTTTCCGGTGGTCATCGTTCAGCACGGCATCAACAGCCGCAAGGAAAGCGAGGTCGGCATCGCCAATCATTTCGTGCGGGAAGGCTGGGCCGTGGTGCTGATGGACTTCCCCTATCATGGGGAACGCAGCGAGGGCGGCATGGCCGCGTTGGATTTCGTGGATATCGTCTATCCGCTGAAGGCCAGGGCCAGTTTTCTGCAAGCCTCCCTGGATCAGCTTCAGTTCATCCGTATGCTGAGAACCTACGATCTGGATATCTGGCCGGAAGGCGGGGACGGCACGGTGGATCTCTCCAACGAGAAGATCGGCTACCTGGGCATCTCTCTGGGCGGTATCGTAGGCGGCATCACGGCGGGCCTGTCGCCCGAACTGGGCGCGGCGATCCTGAACGTGGGCGGCGGCGGTCTGTTGGATTTCGTGGAAGGTTTCCTGGAGGACTACGGCATCATTTACCTTTTCCCGCAGCACTACATGACCCAGTTCGCCACTGTGGCGCAGACCATCCTGGAAGGCGGCGATTCGGTGAACTTCGCCCGTTATCTGGTGGATCCGCCGGATGACTACACGACGAAATCGCTTTTGATGCAGGAATCCATCGACGACGAAACCGTGCCCAACATGGTGACGGACAACTACGCCCGGGCGGCCGACCTGCCGCATATTCGCCCCGTGGAGCGCGAGGTGCCCTGCCTGACGCCCGTCGATGCGCCCCGGGAACGTTTCGGGTATTCCCAGTTTCATCCGGCGGGACATGGCGAGTTGGGCTCGAGCAGCGAGCGGGGCCGACGCATGCGCGCCCAGGCCATTCACTTTTTCCGAACCTACTTCGAAACGGGCGAGGGGGAAATCATCTGGCCCGAACTCGACGAAGCGCGCTGACGGCTTTCCGTTCGGCGCCGGCCACGGCCTGTTGCCGGGCGGTCTGGCACGGATTTTTGCAAGCGGCACGCCTTTTGCGCCGGCATGCGGATTGCGTTTCCGTTATCGGAATGAAATCGTCGGTTTGCAATCTCCATGCCGGGAGCAAAAGGCGTGCCGCGCCGGTTTCTCCGCCGGATCGGATCGTGGTCCTACGGCGATGAGCGCTTCGATAAGCGCCGCCCCTTTCGCCGGGGCGGCGAAAGGCGCCCTCCGGAACCTTCGGTTCCGGAGGGCGGGAATTTCATTGGAAAGAAATTCCCGCGCGGCGCGTGCGGCAGGGAAACCCGGGATGTCGTTCGATTCCTTTATCCGGCGGAAAACCTTCGCAAAAACCGTGCCAGACCGCAGTCGCGCGCATCCTCAAGCGGCGGCCGTCGCCGATCGGATTCAACTTACTCCATAGCGGTCCAGTTTCCGATGCAGGGTGCGCAGGCCGATCTCCAGGGCCTTGGCGGTGGCCGTTTTGTTTCTTTCCAGGGCTTCGTAGACTTGCAGGATGTGATGGCGCTCCACAACGGCCAGGGGGAGGATGGTTCCGGTCTGTTTGGCAACCCCTGCGGCGGCGGATGGGACGCTTTGGGTCGATTTCGGCAAGCGCAGGTGTTCGGGCAGAATATCCCCGCCCTGCGCCAGGTTGGCCGCCGCCTCCACCAGCCCGCGCAGTTCGCGGATGTTTCCGGGGAAATCGTACTCCCGCAGGCGGGCGAGAGCGGCTTCGGAAAACGCCTTCCCGGCGGGTTGCGTCTCTTTCAGAAAACGTGCGGCCAGATAGGGAACGTCCTCCATGCGTTTGCGTAACGGGGGGATGTGCAGATGGGCGAATTGCAGGCGGTAGAACAGATCCTTGCGGAACGACCCGTCTTTCACGGCCTTCTTCAGGTTGCGATTGGTGGCCGCCACGAAGCGGACGTCGGCCCGGACGGGATGATTCCGACCCACCTTGACGTATTCGCCTTCCTGGAGCAGGCGCAGGAGTTTGCCCTGGATGTCCAGGGGAAGGTCGCCGATCTCGTCCAGAAAGAGCGTGCCGCCCTTCGCCCGGCTGAGGAAGCCCTCCTTTTCGTAATCCGCGCCGGTAAAGGCTCCCTTGGCGTGACCGAAGAACTCCGACTCGAACAGTCCGGAGGAAAGCGACAGCATATTCACGGCAACGAAGGGCCGGGCGGCCCGGGTGCTGGCCTTGTGAATGGAGCGCGCCATGACCTCCTTTCCCACGCCGGTCTCGCCGGTGATGAGGATCAGAATGTCCGAGGGCGCGTGCAGTTCGGCCTCGCGGAGCAGATGCCCCGTGGCGCGGTCGATGGTGGAGAAATCCTTGAAGACGATGGGAGCGAGCGGAGATTCGTCCGGTTCCGATGTTTTCTGGACGCGCACCGTTCGAAAGAGGCGCTGGTGTTCCAGAACCCGATGGATGGCGTGGATCATGCGATGGGGGGGGATGGGTTTCACCAGGTAATCGTGCGCGCCCAGGCGCATGGCCGTGACGATGGTGGGCACGCGCTCGTCGGCGGTCATGACCAGGCATTCGGTATCGGGCTGTTCCCGCTTGATCCTTTCCAGAAGTTCCAGTCCGTTCATGCCGGGCATGGAAATGTCCAGCAGCGCCAGATCGAATTCTTTTTCCTTGAAGCGGTCCATGGCCTGCCGGGGATCGGAAACCAGCGTCAGATCGGTGAACCCCTCCTTCATCAGGAAGAATTCGATGCTTTCCAGAAAATCGGTTTCGGTATCAACCAGCAGTATCGAGGCGGTCATGCCTGTCTCCCGTTCGGAGGTTTTCCGGGGCCATGGGGAGGAAGATACGCAGGGTGCTTCCTCCGATGACTTCCCGCGCTTCGTCGATCCACCCGCCCTGTTCCCGCACGATGGCGTCGATGTTTCCAAGGCCGGAGATCCCGCCCGAGTCCCATGGCGAAGCCGGTTCTCGTCCGCCGGAATCCCCTGTGAATTCAGGCTTTTTCCTTCGTCCATCGTGTTCCACGGAAATTTCCACCGTTCCGGCATGGGTGTACGATCGGAAGGCGCGCACCTGAATCCGGCGGATCTCCTGCGAACTGACGCTTTCCGCGGCGTCCAGGAACAGCCAGACCAGCACTCGCTCCATGCGTTCGCCGTCGGCGATCACTTCCGGTAGGTCCGGCTCGAAATTCCGATCGACCACGGGAAAGGTTTTTCGGATTCTCGAATCGGCGAGAAGCAGCGCCCGGTCGATCAGGCGGCGAACGTCCAGCGGACCGGTCCGTTTCGTGGAAGAATGCTTTGTGCGTTTCTTCAGATCTTTCACGATGGCTGCCAGCTTTCCCGCGCTTTCCTCCATGATGCCCAGTAGACGGTGGATCTTGGTGCGATATAGGCCGTAGGGAATGCCGTCGATTTGAAACACCGCCTGCTCGCCGTCTTCCGCGCGCCGGTCCAGAAGCGGGGTGACGGCCTCCAGGAACTCCCGGATGCCGGGAAGGTTGAAGGAAATGAAACTGGCGGGTTTTTCCAGATTCGTGGCCAGTTCGGCCATCATGCGTTCGAGGTCGATGCTTCGTTCGGCCTGAAAGAGCTGCTGTTGCAGAAGGTTCCGTTCCGTGTGATTGTGGATGACGGACAGTCCGGCCTTACGCCCGTTTTCCTCCACCGGAATGTTGATGATTTCCACGTCCAGCGGTGTCTGGTCCATGCGCAGGATCGTCATTTCCGTGGCGGGAAAATACTCGATATTGTCCTGGAGAATGGCGACGTGATGCCGGTTTCTTTCGACCCAGGTCGGATCCACCAGGTTGGCGAAGTGTTCGCCTTCCAGGTTCTGGGGCCTGTCGCGTCCCAGGAGAGTCGCCGCGGCCTGATTGGCGAAGAGCACCACGCCTTTCGAATGAAGCAGCACCGCGTCCGGGATCAGTTGGACGAAACGGCGATACATGCGCTCGCCTTCCCGAAGTTTTCGTTCGATCTTACGTTGCTCGCCCACGTCCCGGACGACGAAAAGGTATACCGGTCCTTCCGGCGTGTCGGTGCGGTTCGCCTCCACGGCCACGTCCAGGACATCGCCGTTCCGGGTGACGAAGCGCATGGCCGTATCGCGCAGGATGCCTTCCTCGCGTAATTCCGGCAGGAATTCGGTATCCATTCGATCGGCGGATTCGGGGGTCATGAAGAATCCGGCGCCGCGTCCGAGGATGTCGCTTTTCCGATATTCCATCGCTTCCAGCCAGCGTCGATTGACGGCCAGCACGTTTCCCGCGTCATCCACCGAATAAGCCATGACCGGCGCCCGGTCCAGAAGCGGATCGAAGCTGGTGGAAGCGCGGGAAACGGAAGGATCCGATTCGGGGGGATTGTTATCGGAATCGACGCTCAAGTTTTTCCTCCGGTTTATCAAGCGACAAGCCAATCCACACGATTATCGGAGACTCGGCAGAGTCGAAAAATTTCACATTCCCTAATAGAAGGCGATTTTTTCTGTTGCCATACCGATACTGCCAATATGACATATGTCAGAATGACACGCAAGAGAAAAATTCCAATATTTTTATGGACAAGATCAGAGTTCATGTCATATTGGCATGGTTGGCGACGGTGCCGGCCATTTTTACCTGCTGAGATTTGGAGTTATATTAGCAAATGATATCAATTAGTTAAGCTTGAATGCGGAAATATGTCAGATTGGCATGATCTTGGCATAGCAAATGGGCATGAACGCGCTTGGGAAAATGATGGCAAGCGGACCCCGGGCGACATGACAAAGGAGAAAGCGATGAGATCCCAGAAAGAAATCGAGATGAACCGACTTCCTGGATCCTTCGAAGCGATTATCCTCCCCCATCGCGATGCCGTTTTCCGGCGCGCCATGTACTTGGCCCGGGCTTCGCATCAGGCCGATGACCTGACTCAGGAAACCTTCCTGCTGGCCCTGCGCTATTTTCATCACCTTCGCGAGCCCGAAAAGGCCCGTGCGTGGTTGATGCAGATCCTTCGCAACTTGCACGTGGGTCGCTTCAGCCGTCCCGGCCGCATGCGCTACACCGATGTCATGGAGATCGATTACAAATTGGCGGATCCCCAAAGCCCGGACTTCGCGGGAGATTGTGAGGGATTCTCGGACGATCTGCTGCGCGAACTGGAACGCCTGGACGAAAAATACCGGACCCCGCTGGAAATGGCGGTGCTGGAACGAAAATCTTATCAGGAGATCAGCGAGCGCCTGGGCGCGCCGGTGGGAACCATCATGAGTCGCATTCATCGCGCCAAAAAGCTGATGAAGAAGTATCTGCGGCGTTCCACGGGTTCGGAAAGCACGGCGGAATTTTACGAACGCGCCGCCTGAGCGCAGCCCCGCTTCAGACCGTCAGTTTCAGCGAGTCGATGTATTTGGGATCCTCGTCCGCGATGGCATCCAGGATGGGGCGGTTCATGCGCCGCTTCATCTCCGCGAAAATCCCTCGGCTTTTGGCGAAACCCGCGGCGAATTCCAGGCTTTCCTTGTCCAGGGCCTCGGTGTTCTGGCAGGCTTTTGTAATGGCGTGACGCACGGCCAGTTCCTCCGCGCCCAGGCGGCGTCCGGAAAGAGCCATTTCCTCCAAAAGCGGATAGGGAATCGCCTTTTGAACGATGGCCCACATGCCGGGCAAAAAGGGAATGCTCAGATCCACTTCCGGAAAGCAGAAATAGCCTTTGTCCGCTCGCATCAGCCGGAAATCGCAGGCGCAGGCCATAATCGCTCCGTCTCCGAAGGCGTGGCCGCCGATGGCGGCGATGACCGGCATGGGAAACGTCGCCAGGCGCTTGAACATGTCGTTCAGGCCGTGCAGGAATGCTCTGACCTCGGAATGAGTGTCCGGATGTCCGGCGGCCGCCAGAAACCAGTTCAGATCGATGCCCAGCGACCATTTTTTCGGGTCGCTGGAGGCGATGATGACGGATCGGTAGTTCGGATCGGCCTCGATTTCATCCAGCAGGGCCAGAATTTCCTTTACGAAAGCCGGGTTGTGGCGGTTTTCTCCGTTGTCCATCACGATACGGGCCACGGGTTTTCGATCTTCCAGGTACATCACGGGCATGGGGAACCTCCGGGCGTTTCTGTCGTGAAAATGAAAATCGATCCGGCGGGAGCCTTTCCTCGCCGGCGGGAAGGAAGTATAGCAAAATCCGATGGATTCTCGCCACAAGAACCGACGCCGAAACCCGAAGAAATGGGAAAGGACACCGTATTTCACCTGTTCCGAAGGATCTCGGTGCGGCCAAAAACATTGATTTCGGAAGGCGTCTCACCTATAGTGAGTTCACGGTTAGTATTCCTATCGATTTACCGTGCGGTCATGCGCGGACTTTTCTTGAAGGAGTCGGATTCATGGAAGCCTCCCTCATTCAATCGGACGTTGGATCCCTACAAAACTTTGTGGCGGATTTCTCCGTGGACGCCTGCCAGGCCTGCAACAAGTGCGTTTCCGTCTGCTCCTGGCGCAACGAAACGGGCGCGCCCAATCCGCGCCAGCTCGTCCGGCTGGCCGCCCTGGGTATGGAGGAAGAACTGGCGAAAAGCCCCATGCTGTGGACCTGCATGGCCTGCGGCCGCTGCGCGGTGGCCTGTCCCATGGGCATCGATATCGGCAACATGGTCCGCATGGCGCGTTCCCTGCCCGGGGCCATGGCTTCCGTCCCGGAGGACTATCACCGGGGGCTGCCGCTGCGGCTGGAGCACGGCAACGTCAACGGCGTGACCAAGGAGGACTACCTGGACACCCTGGACTGGCTGAACGAGGAACTCCAGATGGAAAGCGGCGACGAATCCGCCGTGATCCCCGTGGACGTGAAGAACGCCAAATACCTGTACGTGCCCAACCCCCGGGAAATCGATCTGATTCCCATGCACCTGATGGCCATGCTGCGCATTCTGCGCGCCACGGGGGAAACCTATACGCTTTCCAGCGATATCTCGGACGTGACCAACTGGGCCTATTTTCTGGGCAACGACACCCTGGGCCGCCGCATTCTGGAACGTACGGTGGCGCCCATCGAGGCTCTGGGCGTGGACACCGTGGTGCTCTCCGAATGCGGCCACGGGTTGATCGTCATGAAGAAATTCATCGAACCCTGGCTGGGCCGCAAGCCGAAGTTCAAGATCAAGAGCATCATCGAACTGACCCTGGAGGGCGTGGAGAACGGACTGTTTTGCATGGACCCGACGAAGACGGACGAGCCCGTGGCCTATCACGATCCCTGCAAGGTGGGCCGCGTGGCGGGACTCTTCGATCCGCCGCGCAAGCTTCTGGCTTCCGCCTGCAAAGAAGTGGTGGAACTGAACGCCAACCGCATGCACTCGCTCTGCTGCGGCGGCGGGGGAGGATTGTTGCAGGACAGCGGCAGCAAGGACAAGCGCATGCTGGCCGGGCGCGCCAAGGCCGAACAGATGCTGGAGGCCGGGACGAAAATCGTGGCCACGAGCTGTCTGTCCTGCCATCGCCAGCTCACGGAACTGGCCAAGGAATACAAGACCGGCCAAACGGTGACCACGGTGGCCAGCCTGGCCGCCAAGGCGCTGGTGGAGGCGTGAAGGGCTGCCTCCACCGATTTCCTACGTCAATTCAGGGGGATGCGCAGGCGATCGTCCTGACGTTCCACGGGATAGACCGTGATGTCCTTCTTGGCCGAGCCGGAGATCCGGTGGCCGTCCCGTTCGAAGGTGGATTTTCCCACCGAGCAACACTGCACCCGCCCGTTCGAAAGCGGATCCAGGCGGCGGCCGGCGTGGGAGCAGGCGTTCCGGAACGCGATGTACCCTCCGTCCTCGTCCCGCACCACCAGCACACGTTGGGGCAGGGCCTTCCCCTCCAGACGCAAGGCGCCGCCCGGGTTCCGAAGTTCGGGAGCCCTTTCGAGATTCACTTCCAGCACGCCGTTCGCGAACGTCCAGCATTCCGGATTCTCCGGCAGCGGCGTTCGGCAGAGGCCCAGAAGGCGTCGAATGAATTCCATGGTTTCCTCCCCGGTCGGTTAACGTCGCGAGCGAATCGCCTTATTTGTCCAATTTGATGTTCTTGAACAGATCTCCCAGGGTGCCCATTTTGGCGTTGCCCTGCATCTTTTCCTGCACCCGGGCCACTTCCTCCCGTTCCCGGCGAAGCAGCACCGAGCGGTGACTCAGGGCCAGCCGCCCGCGTTCGTCGATGCGGATGATTTCCACCTCCATGGCGTCGCCTTCCTGGATGTCCCGGGGCGGATCTTCGCCTTCCCGCGCGCTGAGTTCGCTGATGTGCAGCAACCCCCGGGCTTTGGGGCCCAGTTCCGGCAGATCCACGAACAGGCCGTAGGGCATCACGGCTCCCACCGTTCCCGTGGTGACCAGGCCGATTTTCGGCGTGCGGATCACGGGTGCTTTCGCGTCCGTTTCGTCGCTTTCCGAGTGGATCCCGGCGTCCGCCCATTGTTCGGAGGCGGACGCTTCGGGCGCATCCTTCGTCTCGGAGGCGGGCGCGTTTTCGGCCTTGCGGCGTCGGATCACGTTTCCGCTGCGGGATTCCGAGGAGTCCACGGCGGCCTCGGCTTCCACGGGCGGAGCCAGAAGAGCCCGCAGCGACAGCAGCACCCGCCGCCGTTCCGTGTCCAGATCCTTGATGTAGACATCAATGACTTCTCCCTTGGTCAGCCGTTCCGACGGATGGCCGATGCGTTCCCGGGCGATCTCCGAAATGTGCAGCAGTCCCTCCACGCCCGGAGCCACCTCCACGAACGCGCCGTAGTCCTGAATGTTGCGCACCACGCCGGAAACCGTGTCCCCCGGCCCGAAGGGCAGCCCGGTTTCCCAGGGATCCGGGATCAGGGCGCGGATGGACAGCCCGATGCGCTCCTTGCCTTTCTCGTCCGTCTTGATGGAAATCACCTGAACGTCCACCGTCTGGCCGGGCGAAAGCTTCTCGGCCGGATCCTCGATGCGCTCGTGAGCCACTTCCGAAACGTGCACGAAGCCCTCCAGGCCGCCGAAATCGACGAACGCGCCGTAGGGCATGAGTTTGCGCACCACGCCCGTGAAGTTTTCGCCCGTCTCCAGCCGTTGCCGGGTGGCCTCGGCTTCCTTCTCGCGTTCCTCTTCCAGAAGCGCCCGGCGGCTCAGCACCACGCGCTTGTCGTCCCGGTCGAACTCCATGATGCGGAAGGAGAGCGTCTGCTCCACGAAGCTTTCCGGCTCCTCGCAGTAATGAATGTCGATCTGGCTGACGGGGCAGAAGGCGCGCACGCCCATGGTTTCCACCTCGAAACCGCCTTTGTTGGTGGCTTTCACCAGGCCGTCCACCGCCAGGCCGTTTTCATAGGCGTCCTCCAGGGCGGACATTCCCGCGCCGTCGGCGGAGCTTTCCCGAAGCCGCGTGCCGAGGTGCGCCCCGCTGCGCCCGTATTCCAGGCATTTCAGGGTCACTTCGTCCCCGATCTTGATGGAGATCGTTCCGTCCTCGCCCGTGAATTCGGCCGTCTCGGCCCATCCCTCGGCCTTGCCGCCGTAATCGATGAACACCTGCTCTCCGGAAATCTGCACCACCGTTCCCCGCACGTCGTCGCCGGGGCGGATGTATACGTCGCCGGGAGTCCACGAGGACTCGTTCAGAAGCTGTTCGAAATCGGATTCGGACTGTTCGTTGATTTCCTTCGTCATTTTTTCGTCTTTCTCGCGTGTTCTCGTACGGATGAAGCGCGCCCCGGCCGCGCCTCGATTTTTTCAGTGCCTGAAGATACCGGTTTTTATCGAAAAAACAACCATTATTTTCGTTTCCGGATGCGGGTCGTTCGCGGGGACCGGCGGAATCGCGCCGGGGCGGGAGAGAAAAACCGGAGGACGGCGGTCAGAGTTTCTTCAGCGCCTTGCGCGCCTTTTCCGCCGAACGCGTTTTGGGATATTTGGCGATGACTTCCTCGTAGAACGGGCGGGCGTTGTCCTTCAGGTCGAGCATGCGAAAGCATTCGCCCAGCATGAACAGGGCGTCGTCCACGCTGTCCGTTTTCGGATAATTGTCCACCACCTTCTGGAAGGCCAGCACCGCGCCGTCGTACTTCTTCGTCATGAAGTAGCTTTCGCCGATCCAGTACTGGGCGTTGTCGGCGCTCTTGTCCTTCGGCCATTTTTTAAGAAACATGGCCAGCAGCCGTCGGCCTTCCACGATGTCTTTACGCGAGGAAATCAGATTCTTTGCGTGCTTGTAGAAATCGGCCGGCGTCTCGGGCAGCGTCTGCGCGGGTTCCGCGGCGATGGCCTGTTCGGTTTTGGCCTGCTGGCTTCCGGGCGGTTCGATGCCCGCCTTGGCCTCGATGACGGAAATCCGCGTCCGCAGAGAGTCCAGATCCTTTTGTATTTTCTGTCCGGTCTGGTGAAGATCGTACCCGTTCTGCTCGATCATGCCGTTCAGGCGATTCAGTTCCTCCCGAAGCGTGTCGATCTGCACCCGTCCCGAGGCCTTGGAAACCTGGCTGGTCTGAAGCAGTTTGTCCAGATCCCGGCGGATGTCCTGCAAGGTGATGCGGGTTTCCTCCATGTGTCGGGTGGTCATGGCGTGCAGGGTTTCGGTCTGGGTCTTCAGCGAAAAAATATCCTCGCGCATGCGCTCGCCTTCGGTCTGGGTCACGCAGCCGCCGAAACACAGCCCGGCCAGAACCGTCCAGAATGCCGCTTTTGCCCGAAGTCCTCTCATCGAAGCTCTCCCGAAAAAAGGGATGCCCCTTTCCGAACGGGCGGAAAGGGGCATTCCGATACGTCTCGCACTTGTCGGCGGTTATTTCAGAACGGTCTCGCCGCGACGGTTTTTGGCCCAGGCATCCTCGTCATGGCCGTAATCCACCGGGCGTTCCTCGCCGTAGGAGATGACCTTGACCTTGGACTTTTCGATGCCCATGTCCACCAGGAAGTCGCGGACCGCCTGGGCGCGCTTCTGGCCCAGGGAGAGGTTGTACTGGATCGAGCCGCGCTCGTCGCAGTGGCCCTCGATCACGATCTGCGCCGGATTCTTCTGCTTCAGGCATTCGGCGTTGGCGCGCAGGGAACGCTGGGCCTCGGACGTGAGATAATACTCGTTGAAGTCGAAGTTAACCGTGACCACGTTGCATTCCGGTTTCTTCGTGCAGCGGTATCCCTCGCAGGTCTCGTTGGAGGCGCAGTCCGAATCGGCCTCGCACTCGTACTTGCACTTGTTGTCCTGGCAGATCTTGTTGCCGGGGCAATCGTCGTCCTGGACGCACTCGTACTTCGGCTTGGTAACCTTTTTGATGCATTTTCCACCCGTACACACGTGCTCGTCCGGGCAGTCGAGGGTATCTTCGCATTCGGGCAGCGGGGGAGGCGGTTCCTCATCGCAACCGATCAGCGAGAACGCCAACACGCTGAACAGGATCAACCCGGCAAGGACTGAAATCGCGCTCGCCCTCATCCTTCGTTTCATTCCATCCTCCTCCTGCATTTTTCCGAAAAGGTTTTCCAACTTTATTTCGATCGTCGTTCATGACATGCAACCGACCCGGTCCGTCGCTTATTCCAAAAAGGAATCGCAACCTCCGGGACGCTCCGGCAAGCCATGACGCTATCCAATCCCGATGTTCCTGTCAACCAAAATCAGACGAATGGACGGACGGCGACGCGCCACCCTTTTCCATTTGCCGGTTTCCCCTGCTTTTATCGTTTGTGGCGCGGGATGTCAAGAATAATTCGCGGACTCTTTCCATTTAATATCCTTTATCTTTCCGGACGCGTCTTTTTGTCTCCCCGGGGAGGGCGTCCCGGTCGGCCTTGATTCTCCTTTGGAGATTCGCCTTCGCGGATGTGGATAAACTTCAAATCCGGATCGATTCCAAAATAAGTTGATAAATAGCGGAATTTCCATTATTTCCGGCAACTTGAATGCGTACCCGCGAATTGTCGCCTCCGGATCTTTCCGTTGGACGAAAAGTTTTCCACAGGTTTTCCACAACACATGGTTTTTTATCCACCTGCAACTCAACTCCTTGTCATCACGAAAGATTTCGATTCCAAACCGTTTTCTCACCCGAATCTCATCCAGCAAAGAAAAAGAAAACGCGCCGAAAATCGGATCGGGAATCGCACATCGGCGCGCGAGAGGCAAGATTCTCGGAGATGTGGAATGGAGATGAAACGGAATGGAATCCCGTCGTCCGTCGGGAACGAAGTATCCGCCGTCCTCCTCCCTTTCTACTTCAGCCGCTTCAGTCGCTTGGGATAGGTATGGGCGAAATCGACGTATTTTTCCTTGAAGTATTTCCAGGTGTCGCGCCATTGCTGGCTGGTTTCGCCGATGACCTTGGCCGGAATGCCCACGGCGATGCCGCCTTCCGGGATTTCCTGCTTGTTTCGAACCACCGCGCCCTCGCCCACGGCGGCCCAGCTTCCCACGGTGGAATAATCGCTGACGATGGCTCCCATGCCGATGACCGCTCCGTCGTGGATCATGGCGGCGTTGTGAACGATGCAGCCGTGTCCCAGCGTCACCCAGTTTCCGATGGAGCAGCGTTCGTCCGGGCGGGCGTGGATCACCACGTTTTCCTCCACTCCGGTGTTTTCCCCGATCACGACTTCGCCGTAATCGCCCCGAATCACCGCTCCCGGGCCCACGTAACAGCCCGCGCCGAGGGTCACGCTGCCGATCACTTCGGCCGATTCCGCGATATAACAGTTGTCTCCAATCACCGGCACCCGGTCGTCGAATTGAAACACCGCCATGTTCCCGTTTCCTTTCGAGAGATGATTCCGAATCCACAACAAGCGACAGGCGCAAAGCTTACTCCCGAAGCGGAAAGCCGTCAATGCTTTCTTCCGGAATCCATTTCATCGTCCGGAAGAAAACCTATCTTATTTCTTATGGTTAGAGCGGCGCTTACATTGAATTCCGAATGATATTTTCCTTGACAACCTTATGGAATTTTCCTAGATTTTTTTGAGGTCAAAATCAAAAACATTGAATTCCGGCTTTTTCCACCGAATTGGGAGGCATTTCCATGAACGGCTTCGCGCGTTCCATTATCATCGGCATTCTCTGCCTGGCCTTTCTGCTCTTCACCGGTTGCGCCAAAAGGCTCCCAACCCCCGATCCGCCCAAGGGCAACGGCTGGTTCTGCTCCGCCCAGGGATATCAGCACTTCACCGCCACCGTGAAAACCAAGGGTGCCAACGTCCAGAGCGCCAAGGCCCAGGCCGGAATCGCCAACGCCCGTCAAACGCTGCAAGTAACGGCGGAAGATGTCGAGCGAACCCTCCAGGTGGGGCGCAATGTCTCGGAATTCTCCTTCAACGAGGAAATGATTCAGGAGTACGGACTATGAGAAGAAATCGATCGATCTGGAGAACGGCGGCCTTTTTGCGCGTAACGCTGATGGGATTCGGCCTGCTTTTCGCGCTGGCGGCCTGCCAGACGCCCATCGCGTTTCACGGACATAAGCCGGAGTTCATCTGGGAACTGGCGCCGGAGGCGGCGGAAATCCCCATCGACAATCCCAAGACGAACAACGAATTCGTTCTGATTCTCAAGCGTTTCGAGAATCACGGGCGGATTCCCGTGGGCGGCCATTTCATCGGCGAGAAACCCCGTTCCGAGGCCATCAGTCAATCCTATGCGCCCTCCGTGGACCTGGGGCGTCCCATCTTCGAGAACACTTATAAAAAGCTTCGGGAAGCCGGCTATCCGGTCTGGAAGGACTATACGCCCTGTCCGGAGATGCGCTGCAAGAACCCGGACAAAAAGAAATACCGGGTGGTTCACGGCGTCATCAAGAAACTGGAACTGCACACTTTCGCCACCACCGAACTCCAGGAAGGCGCCCGGGCCAACATCCTGTTTTCCATTTACGAGCAGGACGGGCGGAAGATCCGGGAGTTCCCGGCCGAGTTCCGGGTGAAGATCAGCCGGGGGATGGGAGACGTGCTTTACGCTCTTGCGAACCGCGTCGCCAAGCGTCTGGCCGCGGAAATCAACAACGACTTCGACGGCGGCATCGTACCGGGCGTGGCCATCGTCAACGAGGACGGCGAGCCCATTCTGGACGTGGACGGCCAACTCATCATGGATTCGGCCGTGGGGCCGCAACCGGCTCCCCCCGCGCAACCGCCCAGCACCCGAAACTGAACGCCGGACAGGAGAGTATCATGAAGCCATGCAAAACCGTTTCCGGAATTCTTCTTCTTCTGGCCGTTTCGATCGGATTGCTGCTGGCCAGCGGCTGCGGCGGTCCCATTCAGCGAAGTCTGACCATGGCGCCGCTGGACAAGAGAGTGCGCACCTTCCCGCGAAAAATCACCATCGACCGGATCGACGTGGTGGATGTCCGCCCGAAATGCGAGTTCGAGGAACTGACGCCGGATTTCAAGTATGTCCTGTTTCTGGGCATCTGGTACCAGCACCTGCGGGAAGGCACCATCCGGCCCGAGGGCGAACTGTACTCCATGGATCCCACAGGCGAGATGCGCCAGCTTTTGCAGACGAGCTTTCAGAAGGCCAAGCTTACCAAGGCCGGGGCCGACAGCGCCAAACTCAATCTCAAGGTGGAACTGCATCACCTGTACGGCATCACCCATGCCTCGGAATTCCTGATGGTCGCCTACGGCGGCGGCCAGGGGAGCAACACCAAGACCACCAGCACCATGGGACGGCGCACCTTCGCGCCCTATGGATATGCGTCGGCGCGGATCGTGCTTTCCGATCAGAACGGGAAGACCATCGGCTCCCGCTACGTGATCGGCCAGTTCGATCCCAACCTGGCGGATCTGCTGGGCGTTTCGGCCAATCCCATCGCGGCGGGGATGCTGACCGACAGTCTGACGGGCGCGGCGGTCACCGCCGCCGGGAATCTGGCGGGGAACATCGTACGGGCCGTGGAGGTCATGGTGTCGAACTACCCCCAGACCCGGCCTCTGGACACCAGGGCGTGCAGCACGTTCTACATCAAGCGCACCACGGAAAACGGCCTGTTTTCCGAAGTCGCCGCCGTCAACATCGATAGCGGAGAGATCGTTTCCGACACCATTCAGCGCCGCTGGATGGAGCCCTATTCCGCTCCCAACGAGTGGGTGGTGGATATTTATCACGGCGGCCAGCAGCGCCTGACCGACGAGCAATATCGGAAGCTCGTCAACCGGCTCCAGGAAAAAGGCTACGACGTGCGTTTCGTTACGGACCTGAACAACGCTCATTTCTTCGGCAAGAAGGGCGCGAACAAAACCCGCGGTGGATCGGGATTCGTCTCCAGCAACTGAGTTTTTTTCCGGCAGGTTTTCATAGCTCGGCGTTCGGCGCAATAAAAAGCCGGATGAGTCTCGAACGTGGTACGGAGGCCAAAACCCCGGCCGGGTCATAGTGCCTGTGACGAAGGACACAGCCCTTCGGACGGAAATTCCGGATATTCATTGTAATTGCTTGATATAACAACGGAAATCGATACGTACGCCCCGTGGAGGTCCGATGGCGGGCAACGGTGGAAACGGTCGGATTTTGTGCTTGGTCCGGGTGAACGGGAAAAGACGTGAATCCTTCATTATATCAACAGGTTACGCGCAAAAAAGCGTTCGCCCGGACGGAACGCGAAAACGGTCCGAAAAACGGAAGTGTAAAAATCCCCCCGACCTTGTCCTATACGCATCAAATGGAGTATGATTTGAATACGTCTATGGCCGGGTGGCCTGGACTCGATTGACAACGTGTGGGTGCCATAGTCTCACGACATCCGAAGGATGGCGGGAGGCTGTGTACAATGGGTTCGGTTTCCAACTGAGTGTAAATTGTGGCATTGGTACGCGTAGCAAAGACGCACAGCCTCCCCGTCTTCGACGGTGAGACTATGGCACCCATGTCCGGGGCACCCGGCGCCTTTTTCGAATCTCCGCCCCGTTTCGAAGGAAGCGGCCCAAAAGCATTGAGAAATATGAAAGAGGGTGTTAGACTGACGCCAAATCCGGGTGGAATCCGATGGTTTTCGGGACGAGAGATCGGATTCTCCTTCAGAATCAACACCTTCTACGATGCTGCGAGCGACGGTCCCGATCGTTCGTTGGGGAGAACGATATGCCCTTTTCCATGAACGACGGAAACGGAAACGGTAACGGACAGGGATCCGGATCCGGCCCGCACCCGCCCGACATTGAGGAAATTTTCAACAAACTTCGGAAATCATTCAATAATTTTGGCGGGACGGTATGGATTCTCCTGGCCATCGTTGTGGCGGGGGGGCTGTTTTCCTGCTTCTTCACCGTGGGGGTGGACGAGGTGGGCGTGGTGCAGCGCTTCGGAAAATACGATCGTACCGCCACGCCGGGACTCAGTTTCAAACTGCCCAACGGCATCGAGAAAGTCACCAAGGTGCGCGTGAAGTATGTTTACAAAGAAGAATTCGGGCTGCGCACGCTGGTGGCCGGACGCCGCACGCAATACGCCCCCGGAAAGGCCTATCTGGGCGAGTCGCTCATGCTCACCGGCGATCTGAACGTGGCGGTGGTGCCCTGGATCGTGCAGTACCGCATCACCGACGAACGCAAATTTCTGTTTGCCGTACGGGACGTGCAAACGACTCTGCGGGATCTGGCCGAGGCGTCCATGCGGCTGGTGGTGGGCGACCGCTCCATCAACGAGGTCATCACCAAGCGGGAGGAGATCGCGGACCAGGCCACCGAACTGTTGCAGAAGGAACTGGATCAGTCGGACACCGGCCTTTCCATCGTCACCATCGAGATGAAAAAGACCAATGTGCCGGAACCGGTGCAGGCTTCCTTCAACGAAGTCAACCAGGCCGTGCAGGAAAAGGAAAAGATGATCTACCAGGCGCGGGAAGCCTTCAACAAGGTTATTCCGGCCGCGCGCGGTCAGGCGGACAAGATGCTGCGGGACGCGGAAGGCTACGCCATGGATCGCGTCAACCGGGCCAAGGGCGACGCCAACCGCTTCCTGGCCATGTACGAGGAATATCGCAAGGCCCGGGAGGTCACCCGGCGCAGGCTGTATCTGGAGGCGATGAAGGACGTGTTGCCGAAAATGAAGGAGATCACCGTCGTGGACGAGGATCAGAAGAACTTGCTGCCCCTCCTCAACCTCGGTTCCTCGCGGAAAGGAGGCGCGAAATGAAAGGATACGCTTCCCTTTTGATTCTGGGGCTTTTCGTCGTGGTGACGCTTTCGGCCGCATTTATCGTGGACGAGCGCGAGCAGGTGGTGCTGACCCAGTTCGGCAAGGCCATCGGGGAACCCATCCGGGAGCCGGGGCTGTATTTCAAGGTTCCCTTCGTGCAGCAGGCCAACTATTTCCCCAAAAACCTGTTGGAGTGGGATGGGGATCCGGGGCAGATTCCCACCAGAGATAAAACGTATCTCTGGGTGGATACCTTCGCCCGTTGGAAGATCGTGAATCCTTTGCTCTTTTTCGAAACCGTGGGCAACGAACGTAGCGCCCAGGCCCGTCTGGACGACATCATCGATTCCGCCGTGCGAAATTTCATCACCAGCCATCCGCTCATCGAGACCGTGCGGGTCACCAACCGCAAACTGGACACCTTCGAGGAAGGCATGGACGAGGAAGACGCCAAAAAGAAAGGGCACCTGGGTGAAGTGACCGTGGGGCGCGAGCGTATCACCCAGGGCATTTTGGAGCAGGCTCAAAAGAAACTGCTGGAATTCGGTATTCAGGTGGTGGACGTGAAGATCAAGCGCATCAATTACGTCGAGGAGGTTCGTACGTCCGTCTATGGCCGCATGATCGCCGAACGCAGGCAGATCGCGGAAAAATACCGCTCCGAAGGGATGGGAGAAGCCAGTAAAATCGAGGGTGAACGGGGGAAACTCCTGAAACAGATCACCTCGGAAGCCTATCGGAAAGCTCAGGAAATCATGGGCGAGGCCGACGGCCAGTCCACCCAGATCTATGCCGACGCTTACGGCAGGGATCCGGAGTTCTACAGCTTTTCGCGTTCCCTGAACGTCTACCGGGAAACGGTGAGTCCGAACAGTTCCCTGGTCATGTCCACGGACAGCGAACTTTACAAATACATGAAAGATTTCAAATAATCGGCGGCCATGCGTCTCTTGCGATTCTTCCTCGTTTCCAGGTATCTGTTGGCGGGGTGCCTGGTTTTTCTTGCGGTCGGCTGTGTCCGGGGTTGCGGTCGGGATCCGGCGGAGCGCATCGGCCGGGCCGTCCGTCTTTCTTCCGGTCCCTGGATCGAGGAACAGGCCCGCTTTCATCCCACCGAAGCGCGACTGCTGGCCGTTCGTCTGGTGAAGGACGAAAAGGACGGCCATACGCCCGGAGGCTGGAACCGTCGCATCGTCCAGGTGGATTTCGAGGATGAAAACTATCCGGAGACGGAAGAGATCCGGACGCTGCGGGGCGGAAGCTATCCGTCCTACGCCGGAGCGGATATCGTGGCGCTGGACGTGGAAGGCCGCTTGGTCCGTTTGAAAAACGGGAGCGGCGAACCGCTTCCCATTCCGGTGGAAGGGCTGGCCACCCGACCCACCAAGCCCGTGGCCTCTCCGGACGGCCGCCGGCTGGCCGTCCTGGCGGTGGCCGAGCGCCCGCCCGACGACGCACCCGAGTCCGGCATCGTCGCCATCGCCCGGCACGGCGTCTACGTCCTGCCCGTGGAAGGCGGCAAGGCCCGGCGGGTGTCCCCCGATCTTTCCAACAGCGCCCTAGTGGTGGATTTCTCCTGGGCGGATGCGGAAAATCTGCTCGTCACCTATCAGATGATCGACCGCAACAGCGCCCAGATCCGCATCGAACGCATCCGGGTATCGGACGGCGACAGTCGTCTGGCGCTTTTCACCGATCATCCCGAAGGCGTGGCCCTGGCGTCTTCCGGTCGTTTTTTCGTGGCCTATCCCCACGAGGACAGCCGCCTGGTCTACACCAGCCTGGACCGCAAACTGGAATATCCGGTGGAATTGCTGGCGGAAATCCGGGATGTCCGCCTGTCCGCCGACGGACGTTTCGCCGTGGCCAGCCGCCGCAGCGGGGAAGAGGGCGTGAATCTGGTCCTGATCTCCACGCCTCCGGAATTTTTCCGGAACCTGGAATCCCGGCTCGCACCGGTGCCGGAAGACGCGCCGTAGGGCGGTTCCGGCTTCATTTTTCCGATGAAAAATGGTTGTATTCGCTCCTTTCGCTTGCTATATTGCGGCAACATTTTCAGCGGAATTCCAGGGCCACGGGAAGACCTCCGTTGGGTTTTCGCTGAAACCGGTTGCCGCCGATCCGGCATGCATGCAATGCGTCGCCCGTCGGTTTTCCCGCAATATCTTTCCAAGGATCGAACGAAGGATTGGCGTCCATGTTGGATCACAGTCAACGAAAGCAGGCCGAAACCATGCTGGAGCGTCTGGAAAACTCCGTGATGCTCCATGTCTACGGTTCGGAAAAGGAAAAGACGGAAGCCCGGCGCCTTTGGGAATTCGCCGGGGAAATCGCCGCGTGTTCAGATCGGATCACCCGGGAAATGCAATGGATGGAAAACGGGCGTTCCAACATGGAGATTCTGGGCCAGACGGGGAGGGGGATCCATTATTCCAGTATTCCCGAGGGCGGCGAACTGGAGCCGTTTCTGAAAACCTTGCAGTTCATTTCGGGCCAACCCCTGGATATCGATCGCAACAGGCTGCTGCCCATCAAGCAGATGGGAATTCCGTGTCGGCTGGACGTGTATGTCATGCCGGAATGCCCTTTCTGCCCCCGCAGCGTGGAGCTGTGCAACCAGGTGGCCATGGCCTCCGATCTGGTTCAAAGCTGGATTCACGACGCCGTATGGTCCATGGAAGAGGCCGAGAAACTGGGCGTGCGGTCCACTCCGGCGGTGGTGATCGACGGCGCGGTGCGCTGGGTGGGGCAGATGTCGCTGGATAACCTGCTGGGCGTGCTTTCGCCTTCCGAGGAAAGCTGGGCGACGACGCTGAAAAGCCAGATCAACGCCGGATCGGTGGAGGAAACCATGGCCATGGTGTTGCGTCGCCCGGAATCCGCCGCGGCCTTGGCCGCCATCCTGGCCGAACCGGAAGTCAGCTTGCGCATGGGCGTCCTGCGGGTGATCGAGGAAATGGGAGACGGCTATCCGGAGGTGACGCTCTCCCTTGCCGGGCCGCTCTGCCGCCTGTTGAAGAACGACAATCCGCAGATTCGCGGAGACGCGGCCTATGGCCTGGGACTTCTGGGCGACAAGAACACCGTGAAGGCGCTGAACGACTGTCTGGCCGATCCGGATGAGGACGTGCGCGACACGGTGGAAGAAGCCCTGGAAATGATTCAGGAAAAGTAGAATTTCCTCTTTTCGTGGACGATAAAAAGAAACCCCCGGAAGCCGCGGCCTCCGGGGGTTTGGGTTTGAAATTGCCGTGAATTACGGTCCCAGGACGGGATCCTGGAAGCGGATGTACATCCAGAATTCACCCTGATTGGTTTTTCCGGCGTCCTTCCGTCCATCCACGATGATGCAATAGGTTCCGGCGTCCATGAAGATGTTCTCAAGGCGAGCGTTCGGCCCCCAGAAACTGTTGTAGTCGCAACCCTTGACGGTATAAACGACGTCTCCACAGGATCCGCTTCGGATTTCCACGGCGGAATCGAAGGCTCCCACCACGGAAAGCGCGTTCAAGGTGTTGTCTTCTTCCAGTGTGAACTCGTAATAACGATCGGGCATGTCGCCGGAACCGATGCAACTCAATTCTTCCTTCTTGGAATATCCCAGGGTGCTGCCGTGGATCACGCGACCGGTCCAGTTGAAATCGCCCGGCGTGAGGTTCTCCGCTCGATCCGCCCGGTCGCCCGGTTGGGGACCGTAAAGCCGCCCCATGGTATGCACCACCAGGTTCTTCAGCCGCGCCTTCGCGTCGGTTTCGTTGACCACCTGCATCGTCCAGTCTCCCGTGGGCTGAACATCGAGCAGGTCCGAAAAGGTCGAGGCGGGATAGGTGACGATCAGCCGCCAGGCGGTCGGATCGTCCGTCGGCCAGCCCGTCACTTCGGAAACATCATGCGTGCCCAGTTCCACGAAATCGCCGTTCGGGGCCGTCAGCCGGGTTTTCACGTCACCGGAAAGAGGTTGGGATTCGAACGTGAGATACAGTTCCACCGTCATGTTCTGAATGTCCTGGGTGGCCTGATGAACGCTGAATTCCTTTGTATTTCCGGACGCCACGTCCAGGTTCGTGGCCAGAAGTTCATCCACCTCGGAATAGCGCAGATCCTGCCGGATGGCGGTGGTGTTAACGGGAGGAGTGAAGATGGAGAACGTGTTGTCGGTGGAATTTGCAACGATCATGTCCACCACGCCGTCTCCGGTGATGTCCGCCGCCGTCAACCCCCGGGGGGCGTTGCCGGTTTTATAGCGGACGTAGTCGCGGAAGTCTCCGTCTCCGAGTCCCATGAGGATGTTGGCGTAGCCGTTGTTTTCGTCGGTCACCAGGATGTCCGGGAAACCGTCGCCGTCGAAATCGGTCAGGGCCAGATCCTCACCGTACTGGCTTGAATCCACGGCGTTGGAGGTGAAATCGCCGTTCCGGTCGTTCAACAGGATCTGGACCTTGGCGGGTCCGTTGTGGGTACCGCTGACGATGTCGTCCGCGCCGTCCAGGTTCAGGTCCGCCACGCGCAGGCCGCCCGCGCCGTTCGTGGTCGTGGGGATATACTGGGACGCTCCGAAGGTTCCCGTGGGCGCGCCGTTCCCGTCTTTCTCTCCCAGCAAGACGCTGACGTGATACATCCAGTGTCCCACCACGAGATCCAGAACGCCGTCGCCGTTGAAGTCGCCGGCGTGAATGCTGGTGGGTTCGTGTTCGTACTGCGGGTTGCTGCTGAAGGAATAGTCCACCTTCGCAGCGAAGGTGCCGTCTCCGTTGTTGAGCAGCACGCTTAAGGTGTCGGTGGTGTTGTTGGCGGTGGCGATGTCCGGGGCGCCGTCGTCGTTGAAGTCGGCCGCCACCAGGTCCATCGGTTTGGCTCCCGTGCCGTAGCGGGTCAAGCCCGTAAGCGCGCCCGTTCCGTTTCCGAAGAGCACGGCCACGTCGTTGGGGTTCAGGTAGTAGCTGCTGGAATTGCTTGCAGCCACGTCCGCCTCGCCGTCTCCGTCGAAATCGGAGACCACCACATGATTGGGATAGGCAAGACTGGAATAGGCCGATCCCGTGTGGGTGACGTATGTGGCGCCTGCCCCGAAAGCACCGCCGCCCGATCCCAGGAAAACCTCCACGTAGTTTTTGTTTTCATGTACGGCGATCAGGTCCGCTTCCCCGTCCCGATTCAGGTCGGCCAGTTGCGGATCCGTGGGATGATAAATTTCGCTAGAGTCCAGCGTGGTCAAGGGTTCGTAGTAGGTTCCCTCTCCGAGATTGTCGTGGACGTAGAATTCTCCGTAATTGGAACTCGTTGTAACGAGGTCCAGATGTCCCTCGTTCGTGAGATCCGCCAGGCAGACGCCGTTTACGCCGTGGCCGGTATCGTGCTCCTGCATGGTGAAGGAGCCGTCCCCGTTGTTCCACAGGATGGTGATGTACTGGTAAGAACTGTATCCGATAACGATATCCGGGTAGCCGTCGTTGTTCAGATCTCCGGTGTCCACGTCGTTGGGGCTGTGGGATGTAGAGCGCTCGGGCAGATCATACGTCACCGGCGTTTCGAAGGCGAAATCTCCCTTTCCGATCAGCACGTCGGCGTTGTTGTCGTTGTCGCCCTGGTTGTAATAATCGCCCACCACGACGATATCCGGAATGCCGTCCGCGTTGAAGTCGTCCACGGCCAGTTCATGGGGTTCGTTGATGACGCTGATCTGATACGCCGTGGCCGTGCTGAACGTTCCGTCTCCGTATCCCGGGATGATTCGGATCATGTCCAGCGAGTTGGAAGAGGCGACGATATCCAGGTTTCCGTCCAGGTCGAAGTCGGCCAGTTCCACGCCCATGGGACTCGTACTGGCGATGGCGCGCTCGGCGTCCAGGAAGGTGCCGTCTCCCTTGTTCAGCAGGGTGTAGATCCAGTTCCCCGAGCGGTCCGCGAGCACGATATCCGGGAAGGAATCGTTGTTCAGGTCGCCCGCGGCGATGTTTTCGGCATCGTTGCCCGCCTCGTAGATCACCTGGTTTTCGAACGTTCCGTCGCCTTTGTTCATCAGGATGGTCAGCGCGCCTTCGCTGCTGGTCCAGCGATGACAGGTGGCGATATCCAGATGCCCGTCCCGGTTCACATCCACCAGGACGCTTTCCATCGGGCGTGTCAGTACGTTGTAGGTGTCCGTGTTGCCCACATCCCAGCCGAAGAAACCGGCGTCCGAGGACCAGGCCACGGTGATGGTGTACGAATCCTCATTCGACGTGACGATCTGGGGATTGCCGTCGGTCAGTTCGTGTCCCAGATATCCCACGGCGACCCGCGAGGGACTGTTGCCCACGGTGACGGTGTCGGAGTGTCCGAAGACGGCGGTGGGCCGGGTGCGGAAGCCCGGATCGAAGTCGTATTGGAAACGACCCGGCCGGGACTGGATGCCGATGGTCCACGCCTCCATTCCGAGAGGCGTTCCACTGCCGAACTGTCCCGGGCGCAATTGGTATAACATGTCGCCGTGATGATCCCAGGCGCCGAAGGAGAGCGAGCGGTCCCCGCTGCCCAGCCAGAATACGGAACTCAGTTCCAAAAGCAAGGGAGAGTTGATGCTGTTGGCCGGATTGTCGAACCATTCCGCGAATTGGTCGATTTCGTAGGTCACCAGGTCGTTTTCCCGAATGATGGAGGACACGTTCGAGCCGGCCTCCCGGGCCAGATAGTTGGAGCCGAACGGCATGCTGTCCTCGCCGCCGCCAGGCGTGGGATTGATGAGCGTGATCGCGAACGGCGGTTCGCTGGGGGGCAGGTGTAACCCGGAAATCTCCGCGACGGCGATCTGCCGGTTCGGATCCCAGGTGGGGGCGTCCGGATCCGGGCCGACGTAGGTGACCCGGCCGAAAACGTTTTCGATGCGGACATCGACGTTGCCCATCAGCTTGCGGCCCCAGATAACCATGGTGAATTCGGAAGGCGGATTGTCGAGCCCCATCTGGTACCGTTTATGGCGTTCCGGAATGTCGCATCCGTCTACGACGCCTTCCGTGCATGTCGGGGAGGGATTGTCCAGACGTGTGAAGTCCAGAATCTCGGGGGGCGGCGCGACCACGTACAGGAAGTCGGTGTCCAGACTGACGCCGGTGCCCGTCACGGGTTCCGGGGTGACCACGCGCACCAGGTAGGATCCGGCGTTTTGCACCAGCGCCCAGGCGGGCGAACTGGTGTTGATGGTGACCTGGCAGCAATTGCGGCAGTTCGGGTCGCCGTCGCAGGTGGTGCCTTCCAGGTTCGCGTCCGTGCAGGTCACGCCCGCCGGGCCGCCCTGAATGCCGGTGCAGGCGGCCGAAAGCTCGAAATCGCCGATGCGCAGCACGGAATCGGTGGCGAACTTCGTCCCGATGGCCATGACGCGGTATTCATCGCTCTGCAAGGCGATGATCGAACGCGGCGAGATACGTTCCATTTCGGGAACCGGCCGGACCACCTGGGGGGAAACCAGTTCCACCTGAAACTGGCCTGCGTCCAGGCTGGCGTTTCCGGCTTTGTCGAAGAAGCGGAAATGCAGAATCTTTACGCCGAGGGTGGAACTGACGGAAAACACGCGGCTCGGTGCGATGGCCGCGCAGCCGTCCGCGCCCGGGTCGCAACTGAGCAGGTCGATCAGATCCTCGCTGATTTCGAAGTAGGCGGCGTCCGCGTCGGCGGGGAAGATTTCCACCACCAGGGCGGCGTCGTCCACTGGAATGGGCGCGTCGCCGATTTCCCAGGTTGCGCCGTTGATCTTGATGTCGCCCAGTTCCGGCCGCCGGGTGTCCACCTGCACCACGTCGGAAAATCCGACGGAACGATTTCCGGCTTCGTCCTGGAAGTAGGCCGTGACCGAGTTCAGGCCGTTGGCGTGGGTGAGCGTGATGTCCGAAAGCGGAAAGTCCGCGTAGGCGTAGGTGCCTTGGTCTCCGACGATGATATCGCCCACCAGGATCACGTCCAGATTGGCATTGCCGCCGCTGATATCCACATCCACGGTGGTCGTGGCGATCAGATCCTGGCCGCCGCCGACGGTGAGAATTCCCGGATAGGGAGCCTCGGTATCCAGCACGACCGAATCGCCGGTCTCGAAGGTGTTTCCGGCGCGGTCTTTGAAACAGACGGCTACGGTTCGCGAACCCTGCACCACGGCCAGGGTCCAGGTGAACATCATGCCTTCCGTATACGTCTGGTATTCCGCCAGCGCGCAGTCGATGATCTCGTTGGTCACGGCGACCTGAATCGTGTCCGAGGAGGCGTCGTGCAAGCGGACGATGACGGTGGACTCGTTGGTGGGATCGTCGCCCAGGATGTTCACGGAGCCTTCCGGAGCGTTGGTGTCCACCACGGCGCTGTCGGTCGCCGGTGCGGAACTGACGTTCCCGGCCGTGTCCTTCAGGCAAAGGAAAACGGAATTGACGATGCCGGTTTCCGCCAGGGCGTCGGCGTCCAGAACCACGGCCTTCGTGTCCGCATAGGCTTCCCAGGACAGGGCCGCGTCCGCGCAGTCCGGCGCAACGCCGGTGGTATTGACGACCACCGAGCGCCAGGCAGCCTCGGAGGAACTGCGGGTCAGCGAAAGTGTGGCCGGGACGGGGTCGCCGGGGCCGTTGTAGTATTCCCGGTCCAGGGCGACGGTTCCGCTGGGAGGCAGGGTGTCGATGCGGATGGCGGCCGTGGCGGACGAGGTGTTTCCCGCCTGATCCCGGAAGCAGACGGAGACGTAGGACTGACCGTCGCCTCCCGCGGGGATGTCCAGTGTCCAGGCCGGAGAATCGTTCTCGTAGGCCACCCATCCGGCCGTGCCGATGTCGCAGACCGGTTCGGCCCGGTTGACCACGCGGATGTGAGAGACGGTGTTGCCGTCCACGGGAAGTTCGGGCGTGAGCTTCAGGTGGACGTTCGGATCGTTCACCGGTCCCGTTTCGTTGATCGACACGCCGCCCGCCGGGGGGGTTACGTCCAGGTAGACGGTATCCGAAGCCCAGGCGTGGTTGCCCGCCTGGTCCCGGAAGCAGACCCGGACGCGCTTCAGGCCCGTTACGGACGCGAAGGTCCGAGTGGGATAGGGATTGAAGGCTTCGTACGTTGCCGTGTCGCAATTCAGGGTTTCATCTCCCACCGCCATCATCGTCACGTCGTCCGGCGCGGTGAGATGCAGGTTGACCGTCGGCGTGTTGGCGGGATCGTTCCCCAGGATCGACACGGTGGCGTCGTTGGGAGCGTCCAGATCCAGCCGGATGGAGTCGGAAACGGCCACGGTCCTTCCGGAGGCGTCCTTGAAGCAGCCCCAGACGGTGATTTTTCCGCTGACGGCTCCCAGGTCATGATTGCTCAGTACGGGGGAATCCGGATCGTATTCCTGGTAGGTCGCGGTTTCGCAGTCGATGGAGCCTCCGTTGGCTACGGCGAACTGTTCCACGTCGGAAGCGGCGCTGAACAGCAGATCCACGGTGCGGTCGTTGGTGGGGCTGTCGGCGTCGATGGTCAGCGTGGCGTAGGGATCCTCGGCATCCAGGAAGATGGAATCGCTGGCGTGGGCGGTGTTGTTCGCCTCGTCCGCCACCACGAGATACACCGTCTTCATGCCGTTGCCTTCCTCCAGCGTCCAGGCGGTGGTGGTGGGGCCCGCGCCCGGATTGAAGTTTTGCGCCACCGCGTCGGTGAAGGACGGCGAATTGGAGAGGTAGTATCTCAGGTTCGCCTTCTCGGTCAAGGCGTCGGATCCGTTGACCTCCAGCGAGACTTCGGCGTCCTGGGTGTAGGATGCGCCCAGATCGATACGGATACTCAGTCCGACGGGGGCGTTGGTGTCCAGAACGATATCGTCTTGAATGGAGGTGGTGTTTCCGACCGAATCCATCAGTTCCACCGTCACCGTACGCGTTCCGTTCAGTGCGGACAGAATCCAGGTGCGGGTGGAGGCGAACGGCTCGAAGGGTTCGCCCGCGAAGGTCGAGTTGGTCACGCGCATGCTTTCGATCCGGGTCGTGGCGTCCGTGGGGTTCGAGATGGTCAGGGTCACTACGCGTTCGCCGGTCAGGGTGCCGCCTTCGTTGATGGAGAGCGTGCCGCCGGGATTGTCCAGGTCCAGAAGCACGGAATCGGAAGCCTGGCTGACATTTCCCGCGCGATCCTTGAAGCAGGCGGAAACGGTAATGGTCCCGCTGCTGTCCCCCAGCGGCCAACCGGTGATCTGGGACTGGTACGGCGTATCGATCTCGCCGCTGCAATCGATGCTGTCCGTGGTCTGGATCCACATGTATTGCGTGTCCGCGCTGGCCGAGAGATTGAGAGTGGCGGTGTTCTGGGCGCGCGGGTCGTCGCCCAAAATCTGGAGCGAGACGGTGGGGGTTTCCGTGTCCAGGAATATGGATTCCGTGGCTTCCACGCGGTTTCCGGCTTCGTCCTCGATCCGCAGGTAGACGTTTTTCGTTCCGTCGCCCTCGCTCAGCGTCCAGGGATCCACGGTCAGACCGGCTCCGGTCATGACGTAGGACACCGCGCCGTTGAAGGAAGGATCGTTGGAGAGCTTGACCGTGAGATCCGTCACCGCGCTGCCCGCGTCGCCGGCGTTGACGAAGATCGATACATCCCGCGTAGCGGTGTAGGCCGCGTCGTTCTCGATGGAAAACGCCGTCAGGGCGGGTGGCTGGTCGTCCAGGATGATGCCGTCCGTCAACAGCCGGACATTGCCCGCCGCGTCTCGGATCTGGGCGTAGACCGCATGGCTGTCGTTGTTCGAGGGCAGCACCCAGGCGCGGGAGGATACGAAGACCTCCCAGTTCCGGCCGGCGAAATCGTTGACGTTGTTGATGCGCATGGAAGCGACTTCCGTGGTGGCGTCCGCAACGTCGAGGGAGAGCGTCACCGCCGGGGAATCCGTGTGCGTGTCGCCGTCGTTGATGGTCAGCGTTCCGGTGGGAAGGTCCGTGTCCAGCACCAGGGCGATCGTCACGGGACCGTCGGTGTGGCCCGCGTTGTCGCGGAACGTGACCCGCACGGTGCAGTCGCCCGTGTCCCGGCAGGCGCCCTGATCGACGTCGTTCAGCACGAGGGGGGTGGAGCCGGCCAGCGCGATCCAGCGGAAGGTGGAACTGGTGTCCGTCACGTCGCCTTCGATGCGCATCTCGTCCGCGCCGGAGGAATAGGCCACCAGCGTGCAGGCCGGATCGTTCAGGTATTCGCCTTCCTGGACGTAGGCGTTCGAGCCCGCCGGGCCCGACACGTCCAGAATGGTGCTGTCCCAGGCTTCCGTGATGTTTCCGGCCAGGTCCACCATGCGCACGTAGACGTTCTTCAAGCCGTCGCCCTCGGAAAGATCCCAGTCCCGTGTCACGCCGCCATCGACGTAGGCGAACGGCTGGCCTTGAGCCGCCGGGAAGGTGGGCGAATTGGAAATGTAATACGCCAGTTCCGCAGCTTCGGCGATGTCGTCCGAGGCGGTGATGGTCAATGAAACGGTTCGGCTCTGGGTGTAGCCGTCGTCGTCCGTGATGGACACGGAGACGCTGGGCGCTTCCGTGTCCAGGATGATATCGTCCTGGGCCTGGGCGATGCGGCCGGAGCGGTCCCGGACCTGCACCCAGACGGATTTCTCTCCGGATCCCAGGGAGAGCATCCAGCTTTTGGAATTCTGAAGAGGCTCCCAGCTTTCGTCGGTGAAGGGCGCGCTGTTGGTGACGCGCATGGCCTCGATGCCGCCCCAGGTTCCCGCATCGCTGTCGGAGGCGTCCACCGAGAGCGTGACGCCTCGGCTTTGGGAATAGGCGTCGCCTTCGTTGATGCGAAGCGAAACCTGCGGATCGGTTTCGTCCAGCGAGAACGAGACGGCGGCGCAGCCCGACTCGTTCCGGGCGCTGTCGCGGAACTTCACGCTGAAGGTCTTTACGCCGTCGCCTCCGACGGCGGTGACGGATTTCGCCGTGCGATAGGGTTCCCAGTCGCTTCCGGCGCAGTCCGCGCTTTCATGGACGGCCATTTCCGTCGCGCCGATGGCGGAAAGCAGGAGCGTGACGGTGGGATCGTTCACCACCGAGCCTTCCGAGACGGCGATCTGCTCGCCGTATGGGGCCACGCGGTCCAGGGTGATGGGTTTCTGCACGGGAGCGGAGGCGTTTCCGGCCACGTCCAGGTAACGGGAAACCACCAGTTGCAGGCCGTCATAATCGTCCAGGTCGTGGTCCACCACGCCGCCCACCGGAAGATCGAAGGCGGGAGACGGGAAGGACAGGTCGTCCGCCACCTGCGCCTTGACGCCGGCCGGAGCGTTCTGGAATTCCAGCTGGATGTCCCGGCGGCGGCTGTATTGCTGGAAGACGCCGCTTCCGGCAAGCAGAAATTCCGGCGCGGGAGGCGCGGTGGTGTCCAGAACGATAGAATCGTTGATGGAGGCGTCCGCTCCCAGAAGATTGCCCGCTTCGTCGCGGAACTTGATGGTGACGAGATGCTCGGTTTCCTGCACCGGAAGCGACCAGACGCGGCTCGTCGCATACGGTTCCCAGCTCGAACCCACGAAGGAGGGATAGTTGCTGACCATCATCTGGCTGGCCCCCACGGCTTCGATCCGCAGGGTCACCGACGGCGAGGTGGTGTATTTGGTCGAACCGTCCGTGGTTTCGGCCTCGATGGCGAAGGAGACGAATTCCGGATCCTCGGTGTCCAGCACGATGGTTTCGTGAACGGTTTCGGTGCGGTTGCCCGCCACGTCCACGAAATAGACGTACACGTGCTTTTGCCCGTCGGTTTCCGGGGCGGAAAGGGGATAACTCACGGCGGGGACATAGGAGCGCGGCTGGTAGGTGGCGTCGTCCCGGGAGAGATAGACGAACTCCACGCCGTTTTCGTCGTAGACGGAAAATCCCAGGCTGACGAGCCCCGAGGGGTTGTTGGTATAAGCGTCGCCGCCGTTGATGGTCAGGGGCGGTTCGATCAGTTCGGGGGGCAGGCGATCCAGAATGATGGAGCCGGAGAAGGTTTCCGAGGACTGCCCGTACACGTCCTGGAACTGGACGTAAATGGTTTTCTGGCCGTCCACGATGGTCGCCTCTCCCGGATCCTCCGCGAACTCGTACGTGTACAGGATGACGTCGCCGTCCAGCGTGACCACGCCTTCATCCACCAGGGTGGAAAGATCGACGAACGGCGGATCCAGGATGCCGGGATCGTTGAAGAAATCGTCGTCCTCGGACACGCGCACCGCCGCTGCTTCCTCGTATTCCAGTTCCAGCGTCACCACGGTCTGATTCGTATAGGCCGCGCCGCCCTCGATCCGGAAATCGCCTTCCTGCGGAGAGAGTAGCAGGGGATTGTCCACGGCGTTCAGGGTGGTGACCTGATCTTCCTCCACGCCCGCGCCGCCCAACGTGCGCTGCACGAAGCCGTCCTTGGAAGCGACCAGTTCGTAGGTGCCGACAACGATGTCGCCCATGTAGAAATAGCCGGTGGCGTCGGTGACGCCGGTATGGCTGGTTCCGGACAGGCGCACCAGGATTCCGGCGTGATCGCTGCGTCCCACCAGTTTGGCCCATCCCTCGATGGCGCCGCGCGCGCGGTCCAGGCGGATGATGCCGATGTCCGCGTTTCGACCCGGTTCCACGGCGAAGTACTCCGAACGTCCCTCCGAATAGCCGCTCTTTCGGGCCGCCACGTAAGGATAGGCGCCCACGGCCAGACCGGGAATCGTGAAGTGGCCGTTTTCCTGAATCACCGCCTGGGGAGCGGCCGCGCCGCCCACCAGCAGTTCCACGTCCGTGGGGTCGGCGTCGTTTTCGATCACCAGCGTTCCGGTCACGCCGCCGAACTTGTCGGTGAGCGTGAGCGTGCCTGCGTCGTGTGTCACGCCGGGATTGACCAGGATGGAAAGCGCCTGGCCGGAACTGAAGTTCGCCTTGGAGACGATCAGGCTGCCGTACGCGCCCGTGGGCAGGTTTTCGATCAGGAAGGCTCCCGTTTCGGTGTCCAGGTTCGCGTTTTCCACCAGTTCGCCGTCCAGGGAGAAACTCAGGCCCAGAAGGGCGTCCGGCGTGTCCGCCGGAACCACCGCCACTGTTCCCGAGATGGCGCCCACCGTATCGATCAGCGTCAGTTCCCCGGCCACGGCGGGGCCTGCGGCTTCCACGGAAAGGGCTTCGCTGCGGGCCGAATGGAAGTCGGGCTTCAGGGCCGTCAGGCCGGAATAAATCCCCACGGGTACGTCCGCGATGGAAAAATCGCCGTTTTCCTCGATGGTGACGCGCTCGGCCGGGACGGCCTGCCCGTTCAGCCGGAAGGAAACGTTCGCGAAAGGCTCCGGGGTGCTTGCCGGGACGACGGCCAGCGATCCCGTGACGGAACTGGTCAGGCTGGACAGGGTCAGGGTTCCGGCATCGGCGGGAGCGCCCGCCGTTATCTGGATCATGCCGTTCGTTCCGGCGGAGAAACCGTTCTTGGACGCTTTCAACGTGGCATAGACGCCCACGGCCAGGCGGGAAAGCACGAACGCACCGTTTTCTTCCACCGTCACGTTTTCCGCTCCCACGGCCTGTCCGTCCAGCGTGAACGCAACGCCGTCGAAGGCGTCCGGCGTGTTCGAGGGAATCACGGCCAACCGGCCCGTGGTCCGTCCGTACAGCGAAGAGAGCGTCAGTTCGCCGACGGGTCGGGTTTCGCCGGGCTTCACCACTAGCGCGCCGGTCTGGGCGGCGGCGAAATCCGCCTTGGTCACCCGCAGCCCGCCGTAGGTTCCGTAAGGAATATCGCCGAGTTCGAAGGATCCGTCTTCCAGGTCCAGACTGACCGAGCCGAAGCCGTCGCCCACTTTCTGGCCGTCCAGGGCGAATTCCACGTTCTGGAAGGGATTGGGCGTGTCGGCGGGAACCAGCGCCAGCGTGCCCGCCAGGATGCCCGTACTGTCGATGGCGATGGAATCTTCGAGAGTATCCGTTTCGTTGCCCGCCTCGTCGCGGAAGCGAGCGTAGACGGTTTTATTGCCGTCCATCTCGGGCTCGGCCAGTCGCCAGCCCGCGAACGTGGAGGCGAACGGCATCCACGACGCGCCGCCCAGTCCGGAATCGTTGGAAAGCATCATGTGGGAAGCGCCCGTGATGTCGAACTCCAGGGTCACCGCTGCCTCGGGCGTGGCCGCGTCACCGCCGTTGATCCGTACGGCCTGGGTTCCGACTGCGGGCGGGGTGTTGTCGAAAAGAATCGTGTCTTTTACGGGATCGGACTCGTTTCCCGCGCCGTCGATGAACGACGCCCGGACGGACAGTTCCACGCCGTCTCCGGTATCCGGAATGGGCAGGGTGACCGTCTGGTTCAGCGCGAAGTCCACCACCGTTTCTTCGTCCAGCAGACCGTCCGTGCTCACGCGCATGCCCTTCACGCCGGAAAGCAGGTCGCCCGCCTGGAAGGTCAATTCCACCACGGCGTCCGTGGCGTAGGTCGCGTTTCCGGCGATAATCACCGCCGTGTTGGCCGGAGGAGTGGTATCCAGAACGATGCCGTCGCTGGCGATGTCGGATTCCGCTCCGGCGAAGGTTTCGTAGCGGCCGAAAACGATCTTTTCTCCGTCTCCTTCCGAAAGCGTGAACGTCTCTTCCACGAACAGCGTTTCGGTGGTGTCCGGGATCTCTCCGCTGATGGTGGTTCCGTCCGCGAAATCGGCGTCTTCCGAAAGCGTCCAGGACTTGATCGGTCCGGAGGCGCGTAAAAGGACGCTCACTTCCCGGTCGCTGGAGAACTCTGCGCCGTCCGCAATGCGCACCGCGCCCATGGAGGAAACCAGGCGGATGGAATTCAGAATCATTTCATCGTCTTCCACCGTCACGGGACTGAGGGAACTGGAGAATCCGTCCAGGCCGGCGATCAACTCGTAGGAGCCGAAAGGCACTTCGCCCAGATAATAGGAGCCGTCGCTGTCGCTGACGGTGGTGTACGAACGAGGGGCGTCCTCGTCGCTTTCCGCGCCGGAAACGGCGTCCTTGCTTCGCAGCACCAGCCGCACACCGGAAAAATCCTCGATCGGCTGGCCGTTTTCGTCCAGGCCGTCCAGCGTGACGGAGCCGTTCAGGGCGCTGACCCGTTTCAGCAGCGTGATGACGGGAATCGTCATGGATTCCGCCGCCCCGATCTCGAAGGGGCCGAAGGTGGTTTCCTGGTAGGTCGGCAAGGTGTAGCGCAGCATCCAGGAACCGGGCATGACCGATTCCTCGAAGGAATACGCGCCGTCTTCTCGGGAGGTCGTGGTGAGAGTCTGTCCCTCGCCGTCCAAGGTGATCGTCACCGCGTCCTGGGCCTCGGCGCCTTGATATTGCAGATCCACCGTTCCGGAGAGGCTGCCCTTGGCCTGTTTGTCCGGGGGGGATTCGGGATCGAAGGGATTGTCCGCGTCCAGTTTATAGTCGCAGCCGGAAACGAGCACGAACAGCGAGGCCAAGACGGCCAGAAGGCGCGTTCCGGTAGGTTTGACGACGTAATTTACGTTTCTTTTCATAGCCTTATCTCCTCTTCCCGCGTCGGGCCGGGCGTCAGTATTCGAAGTGGAACATCATGCCGGGAGCCGGGTCCGTCTCCGATCCCATCAGAATCGGGCGGAAATCGCCACCTCCGGCTCCTTTCAGTTCCACCCCGGTCTCGGTGCGGACGTAAGTCTTGGCGTTGATCGCGGCGTCCAGGACGTTAATCAGCCACACCCCGGCGATCGCGCCGAACATGATGTCCCGGGCCAGCCAGAGATTCTGCCGCTTTTTCTCCAAGTCGTCGTGACGACTGGGATTTTTGATGAAATCCTGTTCGTCCAGGCTGTTGTATTCATCCTCCACCGCCTTGCCCGCGAAATGCAGACCGATGGCCGCCGCCACGGCGCCAAGTTCCGCGGCCAGGAAAACGCCGCCCTTGATCGGTTCTTCGTTGTAGAACTGCCCCCAGCCGGGTGCGACCATGGAACGATAGGTCGCGCCCCAGCGGGTCTTCAATACCACCGCTTCGCTGGACAACGCGATCAGATGGGCCGAGGAAACTTCCGTCTGCTGGACGGCCACGGCGGTTCCCTTTTCCTTGGAGATCGCCCGCACGTTGATGAGGAAGCGGTCGCCCACCTCGCTGACGGATCCCACCACCAGAAGATCGGCTCCCACCAGGCGGGCCAGATCGGCGGCCTGATCGTCCTCGATGGCGCCGGACTGTGCCAGCTCGGATTCCTTCAAAAGGTCGATCAGACGTTCCCGCTCCACCATGATCCATCCGTGGCTGCTTAACTGCGTGGACAATTCCGACTGAACGGCGGAACCGAGCTGTTTTTCCTTGGCCATTTTCCCGTATTCGGCCAGTTTCATCACCGCCAGACTGCGCTTTCGGTATCCGGCGGCGAACAATTTCTCGGACAACTGTGCACTCAGGGTCTTCAGTGAGGCCGTAACCTTTCCCCGATCCGCATCCGTATCCGAACTCGATTTCTGCTTGTCATTTCCGGTGGTTGCCGGACGTTCCCTGTTTTCCGCCGTTTCTTCCGCCCACAGGACATTCGCCCAGCAGACAAGCAGAAACAGCGCCATGGCCGTTCTCCACGCGTTTTTCACGATTTCCTCTCATTTCTGTCAAAAGAAGACATACGGATCCCTATTCGGATTGATGGCGATTAGACGCCCGAAGTTATGGAATATTCAATTTTGCATGATAGCGATTTCCCCTTCCGCGTCAAGATTTTCATTGCTTAAAATTGGATGCGAAAACGCTTGCCGGAGTGGGTTCGGAAACGAAAAAACGGCGAATCCCGGATGGACTCGCCGTTGTGTGACTGGAACTCGGAACGTTATGTTTTTACTTGTCTTTCTTGTGCTCGTGGGCGTGGTCCGGCCCGTGGGCGTGAGCGCCGTCGCCGTGGGCGTGATCCGCTTCACCATGGACGTGCTCGTGTTCGTGACTGTGCGGATGGTCGTGGGGATGGGCATGTACGTGCGTATGCGCGTGGGAATGCTCTCCGTCCGACTCGTGGTCGTGTCCGTGGGGATGCGTGTGCGGATGCTCGTGGACATGCTCGTGTTCGTGATCGTGGGTGTGGACGTGCGTGTGCGCGTGCTCGTGGGCGTGGTCCGGCCCGTGGGCGTGCTCGTGGTCCGCGTCCGGCGTGTGGGCGTGAGCGCCGTCGCCGTGGGCGTGATCCGCTTCGCCATGGGCGTGCTCGTGTTCGTGGCTGTGCGGATGGTCGTGGGGATGGGCATGTACGTGCGTATGCGCGTGGGAATGCTCTCCGTCCGACTCGTGGTCGTGTCCGTGGGGATGCGTGTGCGGATGCTCGTGGACGTGCTCGTGTTCGTGATCGTGGGTGTGGACGTGCGCGTGCGCGTGCTCGTGGGCGTGGTCCGGCCCGTGTCCATGGTCATGATCGTGGGGAAGCCCCCGAAGATGCTGAATCAGGTGATCGGCGTAATCATCCACGTCCGTCAGCCAGCCGTGATCGGCGTCCGCGCGGCTGTCCAGATCCCGGATGTAGGGTTTGATGTCCAGAACGGGCGTCCCATCGAAAACGTCCACGCCGTAGGTGTGGAGCACGTTACCCTCCACCTTGACCACCCGTACGATGTGAAAACCGATGGGATTGGGACGCCGGGGCGAACGCGCCGCCCACAGACTGACCTTTTTCCCCTTGGCCCAGGGAGGCGTGACCTCCATTTCCACGGGTTTGTCCTGCCCGTCCAGAAAAGACAAAACGATGGCGTAACGGAAACGGTCGAGATCCCGCAGCCCGGCGGCGTATTCGGGGTCCAGCTCGATCCGGCAGAGGGCTTCCTCTTTCTCAATAGGCTGATTCGGCGTGAAATCGCTGTCGAAGGGCGTGCGAATCCGTCCGATGGGAGAAACGTGAAAACGAGCTTCCGATTTTGTCATGGGCGATTCTCCTTATCGCATATCCTGCGTTCGGGGTCGTTGAACGGACAATAACCAAAATATCATACCTCAATGGCCGCCGCCTTTCAAGGTTCGCACGACGTTATCGGTCACCTCCCGAGCGTCGCCCAAAAGCATCATGGTGTTCGAGCGGTAGAAAAGTTCGTTGTCCACGCCCGCGTATCCGGATCCCAGCGAACGTTTCAGGAACAAGACGGTGTGCGCCCGCTCCACCTCCAGAATGGGCATGCCGTAGAGCGGACTGGCGGGATCCTTGGCCCCGGGATTGGTTACGTCGTTCGCCCCGATGACGAAGGCCACGTCCGTGTTCGGGAAATCGTTGTTGATGTCGTCCATTTCGAAAACGTCGTCGTAGGAAACGTTGGCGTCGGCCAGAAGGACGTTCATGTGGCCGGGCATGCGGCCGGCCACCGGATGAATGGCGTAGCGCACGCGGATATCCATTTTCTGAAGGATTTCAGCCATTTCGCGCACGGCATGCTGGGCCTGGGCCACGGCCATGCCGTAGCCGGGGACGATGATGACGCTGCGGGCCTGCTTCATCAGAAATACGGCGTCCTCCACGCTGCCCAGGTTGACGCCACGTTGGGCGGCGACCGAAGCGGCGGAGGGCGCCGCCGAATCGCCGGACCCGAAACCGCCGAAAAGCACCGACAGGAAGGAACGGTTCATCGCCTTGCACATAATGTACGAGAGGATTGCGCCGGAAGCGCCGATGATCGCGCCGGTGATGATAAGCAGGTTGTTCTGCAAAGTGAAGCCGATGCCCGCCGCCGCCCAGCCGGAATACGAGTTCAACATGGAAACGATTACCGGCATGTCCGCGCCGCCGATGGGAATGATGAGCGTCACGCCAAGAATCAGGGCGAAGACCGTCATGGCCCAGAAAACGCCCGCGTGCTCGCTGCCCGCAAAATAGACGCCCGAGGCCAGGATCAGCAGGGCCAGAAGGGCGTTCAGGGCGTGTTGGCCCTTGAAGCGCACGGGAGCGCTTCCCAAAATTCCCTGCAACTTGGCGAAGGCGACCAGAGAGCCGCTGAAGGTCAGCGCGCCGATGGCGTCGCCCAGGAACATCTCCACCAGGCTGCCCGTGGCGATTTCGCCGCCCGGTTGCAGAATGCCGTAGTTCCCGGGGGCGTAAAAGGCCGCCTTGGCCACGAAAACCGCCGCCAGGCCCACCAGACTGTGCAGAAGCGCCACCAGTTGCGGCAGGGCGGTCATCTGGATTTTCAGCGCGATCGATGCGCCCACGGTTCCACCCACGGCTACTGCGCCCAGAATGAAGGCGTAGTTTTCCACCGCCGGGTTCGCCAGGGTCGCGCCCACGGCGATGAGCATGCCGAGGATGGCGGAGAGGTTTCCCCGCCGGGCCGTCTCGGGGCTGCTCAGGGCTTTCAGGCCCAGAATGAAGAGCACGGAGGCGATCAGGTAGGCCAGCGCGGCGATGTCCGGATAATGCATGACGCCCTCCCTTTCCCTAGCTGCGTTTGCGGAATTTGCCCAACATGCGCTGGGTGACGATGAAGCCGCCGAAGACGTTCACCGAAGCCAGGGCCACGGCGGCCAGTCCCAGAAAATTGGCCGTGCTCGTTTCCGCCGGTCCCGCCGCGATGATGGCGCCCACCACCACCACGCCGCTGATGGCGTTGGTTACGGACATGAGCGGCGTATGCAGCGCCGGGGTGACCTTCCAGACCACGTGGTAGCCGACGAAGACGGCCAGGACGAAAACGGTTAAAGCGATAATGAATCCGGACATGGTTTGATTCCTTCCTTTCCCGGCGATCATTCGTAAATGGCGTGGACCAGCTTGCCTTCGTGAGTAAGAAGCGATCCCCGGACGATCTCGTCTTCCCGGTTTACGGCCAGTCCGCCTTCCTCCGTTTTCAGGGCAAGCAGGAACGTGGCCGCGTTTCTGGCGAAAAGATTGGTGGCTTCCACGGACAGCAGGCTGGGAATGTTGGTGGTTCCCACCAGCGTAACGCCGTTTTCACGAACGATTCTACCGGGTTGAGTGCTTTCACAGTTGCCGCCACTTTCGGCAGCCAGATCCACGATCACCGAACCCGGCTTCATGCTCCGTACGGTTTCGGTGGAAATAAGTTTCGGGGCCGGACGCCCCGGCACCGCCGCCGTGGTGATGACGATGTCCTGCCTGGCGATCACACGGCCAAGCAGTTCGATCTGGCGCTTGCGTTCGTCCTCCGTCAACTCCCGGGCGTAACCGCCCGAGCCCTCGCCTTCCTCGATGCCCAGGTCGATTTCCACGAAATCCGCGCCCAGGCTTTTCACCTGGTCCTTGACGGCGCTGCGAATGTCGAAAGCCGAAACTACGGCGCCCAGACGTTTGGCTGTGGCGATGGCCTGCAATCCGGCCACGCCCACGCCCAGAACCAGCACCCGGGCGGCGCGAACCGTGCCCGCCGCCGTCATGAGCATGGGAAACAGGCCCGGGTAATGCTCGGCGGCCATCAGCACGGATTTATAGCCCGCCAGGTTGGCCTGGCTGCTCAAAACGTCCATGGACTGCGCGCGGCTGATGCGGGGCACCATTTCCAATGCGAAAACCGTCACGTTCCGGGCGGCCAGTTTCTCCACCAGCGAACGGCTGCCGAAAGGATTCATCAAGGAGACGATGGCGGTGTTCTCGCGAATCATGTCGGCCTCGGCCTCGGTGGGAGGGCGAACCTTCAGAATCCATTGCGATTTTGCATAGAGATCCTCCGCATCCGGCGCGATTTCCGCTCCGGCCTCCCGGAAATCATCGTCCGAGTAAAACGACTCCGATCCGGCTCCAGCCTCCACGCGTATGGAAAACCCGTTTGAAATCAGTTTCCTGATGCTATCCGGAGACGCCGCCGTCCGTCGTTCTCCCGCTTCCGTTTCCTTCGGTATTCCAATCACCATGGCATTCATCCTCTCGATGTTTCCGATGTTCGAAAACGATTCGATCCGCAAGATTTCCCAGCCAGAGGCGGGCTTTTCGCCCTTCATCACCACATAGGATCGGACCGGGAGCGCCGAAATTCCATTGATTTTCCACCTTTTTCCCGAATTTTTCAATCACGAATGTTCGGAACTCAGGAGGAGTGGAGAAAAGAACTTCTATCTCCGGGAACCGACGCCTTTCCGGTCTGGCACGGCTTTTTGCAAGCGGCACGCCTTTTGCGCCGGCATGTGGATTGCGATCGGATTTTCGTTATAACTTCATGGGTTTGCAATCTCCATGCCGGGAGCAAAAGGCGTGCCGCGCCGGTTTTCCGGCGGGCGAAATACCCGGTTTCCTTCGATGGATTCCGACATACGCCGCGTCTTTCGCTGAAAGAGCGAAAGACGCCCCCCGGAATCGGTGATTCCGAGGGGCGTCGGGATTCCGCTTAGCGGAATCCCGACGCGGCGGTTCCATCGCAACATTATGAAAAAACTTTGGAATTACATTCCGCCCGCCCGGGAAACCTTCGCAAAAACCGTGCCAGACCGGAAAGGCGTCGGTTCCACTCGGATGGAGCCTGGGTACGGATCTCCGGACAGGTACGTTTTGGCTTGACAAGCCCCGTTGCGGAATGGTAAACGACAGCCGGTTTTTCGACACGGATCGGTCGAGGGCACAACAATAATGTATGGGATTACTCGACAAGCGACGGCGCAAACACCCCACTCCCCCGCATGACGGGGGAGTTTTTTTATGCATTCAGGAAGGAGGGTTTATGAAGCTGCGAGAAAAGCTCGACATCATGGACCGCAGACAGATTCGTCGGGCCCTGGCCCGGCTGGCTTCGGAAATCGTGGAACGAAACGGCGGCGTAGAGAATCTGATTCTGATCGGAATCCGTACGGGCGGCATGCATCTGGCGGCCCGATTGGTGAAGGAAATCCGACGAATCGAGGATGATGAGCCGGAATTCGGGATCATCGACATCACACTGTACCGGGACGACATTTTCTCCCTGGAGCAACCCATCGTGGGACAGACCGAGATTGCCACGGATATCACGGACAAACGCGTGGTGTTGGTGGACGACGTGATCTATACCGGGCGCACCATCCGTGCCGCCATGGACGCCCTGATCGATTTCGGAAGACCGGAAAACATTCAACTGGCCGTGCTCATCGATCGCGGCCTGCGCGAGTTTCCCATCCAGCCCGACTACGTCGGCCGCCAGATTCCCACTCACGCCGACGAACGGGTGGAACTTTTGCTGAAAGAGCAGGGGGATTCGGATCGGGCGGTGATTTACGCCATCGAGGAAGAGAAGGAGGATTGACCCATGGCCTTCGAACACAAACACATGCTGGGCCTGGAGGGCGTCAACAGGGACGACCTGCTCTTCATTCTGGACACGGCGAAAAGCTTCAAGGAAATCAACACCCGCAAAGTGAAAAAAGTTCCCACCCTGCGCGGCAAGACCATCGTCATGGCTTTCTTCGAACCCTCCACCCGCACGAAAGTCTCCTTTGAGATGGCGGCCAAACGTCTGTCGGCGGACACTTATTCCATCGGTTCCAGCGGCAGTTCCGTGGTCAAAGGAGAAACCCTGCTGGATACGGTCCGCAATTTGGAGGCCATGAATATCGATATGGTGGTGATGCGTCATAAATCCGCGGGATCCCACCGGTTTCTGTCCAGGCATATCGATGCGCCCTTCCTGAACGCCGGGGACGGCGGTCACGAACACCCCACCCAGGGACTTCTGGACATCCTGACGATTTCCGAGCACAAACCTTCCTTCGAGGGACTGAACGTGGCCATCGTGGGGGACATCGCCCACAGCCGGGTGGCTCGCAGCAATATCCACGGTCTGACCACCCTGGGCGCCAACGTGCGGCTGTCGGGGCCGATGACCATGATGCCGCGCTATGTGGAGCGCCTTTCCGACAGGATCAGTATTCATCCACGAGTGGAGGATGCCTTGACGGACGTAGATGTGGTGATGATGCTGCGCGTTCAGAAGGAACGCATGCCCAAGCACCTGTTCCCTTCCGACCGGGAATACGCCACCACTTTCGGACTGAACCGTGAAAACGTGCGGCGCGCGAAACCCGACGCCATCATCATGCACCCGGGGCCGATCAACCGGGGTGTGGAGATGACGCCCGATGTGGCGGACGGGGAACGTTCCGTGATTCTGGAGCAGGTCAACAACGGCGTCGCCATCCGCATGGCGCTCATGTACTTACTGATGGGAGGCAACTGAGCCATGATTCATATCAAGGGAGGCCGGGTCATCGATCCGGCGAACGGCATCGATAAAAGAGGAGACGTCTTCATCCAGTCGGGGCGTATCGTCGAGGCCGCCGAATTCACCGGAAAACGCGCCACGATCATCGACGCCAAGGGCAAACTGGTGGTTCCGGGACTGATCGATATGCACGTCCACCTGCGCGAGCCGGGTCATGAATACAAGGAAACCGTGGCCTCCGGGTGCGATGCCGCCGCAGCGGGCGGTTTCACGTCCGTCGTTTGCATGCCCAACACCGATCCGGTCTGCGACAACGCCAGCATCGTGGCCTTCATCCGCAAACAGGCCGAGCGGGCCAACGGCGTGAACGTGTTCCCCATGGGCGCGGTTTCCAAGGGACTTTCCGGCGATGAACTGGCCGAAATGGGCGAGATGCTGAAAGCGGGCGCAGTGGCCTTCACCGACGACGGCAAGGGTATCATGCGCTCGGACATCATGCGTTCGGCCCTGGAATACGCCGAGAACTTCGGTGTGGTGGTCTGCGCCCATGCGGAGGATCACACGTTGTCCGCCGGCGGATGCATGCACGAAGGCTACATGAGCACTCGTTTGGGGTTGAGCGGCGTTCCCGCCGTGGCCGAAAGCGTCATGGTTTCCAGGGACATCCAATTGGCCGCGTTTACGGGCGGGCGTTACCACGTTCAGCACATCTCCACCCGGGAAGCCGTGGAACTGGTGCGCCAGGCCAAGAAGGCCGGTCTTCACGTCACGGCCGAGGCCGCGCCGCATCACTGGTCGCTCAGCGACGCCGACCTGGAGGATTACGATCCGAATTTCAAGATGAATCCGCCGCTACGGAGCGAGGAGCACGTCAAGGCCGTGCGTCGGGGATTGAAGGACGGCACCATCGACGTCATCGCCACCGACCACGCTCCCCACTCGGAACTGGAAAAACTGGTGGAGTTCGACCAGGCCGCCAACGGTATCATCGGGTTGGAAACGGCGTTGCCCCTGGGACTGGAGCTGGTGCGGGACGGCGTGCTGGACCTTCCCGGGCTCGTCGCCAAACTGACCGTCAACCCGGCCCGGGTGCTGGGGCTGGAAAAGGGCACCCTTTCTCCGGGCGCGGATGGAGACGTGACGATCATCGATCCGGAACTTTCCTGGGTGTTTTCGCGGGAGGAAATCCGCTCGAAGAGCGCCAATTCGCCCTGGTTGGAACGGGAATTCACCGGCCGGGCCGTCTGCACCATCGCCGGAGGGCGCATCGTTTACCAGATTTAGAAATTGAAATTCCGTGGTTTCCATTGTTCCGGCCGTATGGAGATCACGGTTATTATCCCCTGAGAAATTTTTCGCGTTGCAAATTTCCTCTTGCATGCCGAGTGGCTTGTTGGTATCATTTCTCCATTCCAAGAGTCGAGAAGCAAGGCGACCCGCTGGATTTGTATCCGGGAGGTCATAGTTCCATTCATACAATTATTGGGGAGAATGACATGAAAAAGGCAAATGTACTGATTCTTTTACTGGCCCTGTTTCTGAGCGTGGCCTTGATGGCTTCCGCCTGTGACGAGGACGAGGATACCGATGGCGACGACGGGGACGGCGACGGCGGGAGCGAGTCGGACGAGATTTTCGATGGGTACGATTGCAACGACAGCGCCGATTTCTGCTCTGCCGCCATGTGCGGACTCAAGGACGCCTATGTCCAGATGGAACAGGCCTGCAAAGCCGCCAATTACTGCGACGCCCTGCTCGGCTGCCTGATGGACCTGAAGGAGTGCATCGACACGAACTGCGACAAGGACGATTACACCACCGCCAACAACATCACCGCCTGCACCACGGACTACGGCACCTGTTCTCAGAACGCCATTGTAGGTGCGGCTTACTGATTTCGAAGACTTCGCCTTGGCATCGCCGTCCCGGCGGCGTTTTCACGGCGAATGATTCCCGTCTCCACCAGACATGAAGGGAGAGGCTGCGGCCTCTCCCTTTCATTTGGTCCGTCGCTCGCCGCGCCGTGCCACCATTTTTGAAAAAATCTTAAGAAATCCTTGACAAGTCCATCGGATTCGTGGCATACGTTTCTCGTTCTCGTGCTACCAAGAGTCAAGGTTTGTCATTATACATATCGAATTCGGAGGTGCTCCCATGGCCCGCTCGCTGCTTGCTCTCACGCTCGTTCTGATCGCCTGTCTGTTCCTGGTCGCCGGATGCGGCGATGACTCCGAGGACGTGGCTTTCGTCACGATCCACAACGATTTCGACAATCCCGAAATGGAATACAATCCGCCCTGGACCATCTGCCATGCCAATTATATGGGTGTCGAATTCGGGGAAATCCAGATCGGCGAAAAAAGCGCGGAGTTGGAAGTGTCGCCCGGCGTGGACAATGTGCTGATGGTTCTGGCCTGGGACGATCCCGAATGCAATCCCGAAAACTGCCTGCCCGTGGCCAGCCGGTACGAAGAGGAAGTGGTCACCGACCAGGAGCGCACCATTTCCATCAATATGCCCAATCATCAGGGGCCCTGTCCGCCGGAAGGCGTGCAGCCCATCCCGCAGAATCTGTATGACCGCATTCTGGAACTGTATCCGGAATACGAATTTCTTCCCTATGACCAACGCACCGAAAACACTCAGTGCCAAGACTGAGGTTCGGATCTCCTTCGTTCCTTCTTTTTGTCCAGGGTGGCCCGGTTTCTACCGCCGGGCCACCCGTCTCGTTTCAGGACCGTGGCATGCATCGCGCGAAGACGGACGGGTACTCCATCGGAACCGTCCTTGTGATTCTGCTTCTGCTCTCCTTTTCGTCGGCTTGCGAGGAAGCCTATCCGGAAGTGGTGGTGGTCAACGCCATCGATGACCATATCCTGATCCGCAACATCAGTTTCAACGGGTGCAAGTGGGAGGAAATGCTGGCCTTTGAAGACGCCAGCGCCCCGGGGCGTTGCCTGCCGGGCAAGGACCGCATTCACTTCCAGAAATTCGATCCGAAGACCTATTGCGAGGAACAGGTGGACGACGGCGTGATCGACGGTTTGTGCTTCTGCGACGAGGAGGACCGGCCGGAGGAAGATCCCATGGATTCCGGGCTGATAAACGAAGAGCCCATGTGGTTCAACTATCAGACCGTGAAGAGTTTCGATATCGGCGGCGGCTTTCACCTGTTCGAATTGACCCTTGACGGCCTGGAGCAGGATTTTTCCGTTCCCGGTCCCTATGGGCATTGATCCGGCGCCATGCTACTTCATTTCCTGATACTTCTCCTGATGCAGACCCCCGGCGCGCCGACCGTCCCGACGGAACTCCCGGCGTCCACGGAAACCACTGAAATCTCGGAGGAAACGACCGACGGGGAAGCCGACGAGGCTTCTCCGGAAGAGGCGCGGGACGAAACACCGGCCTTTGAGGAAGATCCGGAGAGCGCTCCCGAGCCCGAGCCTGAGGCCGACTCCGAGAGTGCTTCCGATACGGACGCCGATACGGACGCCGAGCCCCCGTCCGAAACCGGTTCCGAAAGCGCTTCCGAGGCCGCCGACGGATTCACCCTTCCGGAAGTTACGGTGGAGGGCGCGAAGACGCCCGGCCGGGACGACACCGCCGACGCCACGCACGTTTCCGGAAAAAAGCTGCGCGAATCGTCGCGGGGCAGCACGGTGGAGGCGCTCAGCCAGGAGGCCGCCGATGTCTACGTTTCCGGCCGCGGCGCGGGCGTTCACGGCGTGGCCAACGGGGCCTCGGGCGCGATTCACGTGCGGGGGTTGGGTGGAAGCCCCAACGCCCAGGTGCTGGTGGTGGAAGACGGTGTTCCGGACATCCAGGGCATCTTCGGCCACCCCATTCCGGATGCCTACGTGCCGTTTCTCATCGACGAGGTGCGCGTGGTCAAGGGGGGCGATTCCACGCTGTATGGTTCCAACGCCCTGGGCGGCGTGATCCTGATCGAAAACCGCTGGCGGCGCAGCGAGGGTTACGAACTTTCCAACGACGCGGCCTACGGAAGTTTTCAGACCATCCGAGAAACCGCCGCTTTTCTGGGACGTTGGAACGATTGGGATCTGGCCGGGGCGTTTCATTATTTCCGTACGGACGGCCACCGGGCCGGCGCGGGCGGGGCGAACCTGGTGGGAGCCTTCGGGCTGCGATGGCGCGCCACGCCAGATCTGAAATGGACGCTGAGAAACAAGGTCATCCATCTTCTGGGCGAGGATCCGGGCCCCGCCACGCATCCGAACTCGGACCACTGGTACAATGTCTGGCGCGACAATCTTTCCATGCGCCTGGACTACAAACACCGCCGCTTCGATTTCCGGCTGCTGCCGAATTTCAACGTGGGCGTTCACCGGCTGTACGATGGATTCTACTCCCGGGACATCTGGGCGGGAACGACCGCCGAGTTCGATATCCATCTTCACGAGACGGTGGATCTTCTGGCAGGGCTTTCCGGAGAGTGGATCGAGGGCGAGGTCACCGACCGGATCACTCGGGAGGACCAGCCGGTGGAGGGGCTGGCCAACTACGCGTTTTACAACCAACTCACCTGGAAACCCCTGAATTCCCTTCGCTTCGTGGCCGGATCGCGCGAACTGTACAGCACGAAATACGGTTTCGCGCTGCTGTACAAGGGCGGCGCGCGCTGGGAGTTCGTCAAAGGATTCCATCTACGCTCTCGCGTCACGCGAAACTTCCGGCAACCCACCCTGCGGGAACTCTACCTGCCGTTTCCCACCGCCAATCCCGATCTGAAGCCGGAATATTCCTTGAACTGGGACGCCGGTTTCGGCATGGAACTCCGGCATGTGGAATTTTCCGTGGCGACCTACCGCACACAGGCGGAGAATATGATAAAGTATTTCGGCTCGTGGCCCTCCGCCGAGGTGGTCAATATCGATCAGATCGTCATCTGGGGCGTGGAAGGGCGGCTGGGGTTGAAGGATCTGGGACCGGTGAGTCTCCACCTGACGGGGAACTGGCAGGATGTGGGGCGTTACACGAAGCAGAACCCGGACGCCAAACTCAATTTCACGGTGGAGGCCGGGCACACGTTCGGCGAGCATCGCGTATCCGGAAGTCTCTGCGGCGAGTGGGTCCACGGTCTGTACATGGAGAACTACGACCGTGAACCCATGGACGACGTGTTTTTTATGGACATGACGTTCCGCTATCGGTATCGTCCCGCCGGACGGCGGGTGGAACTGGAACCTTACATTCTTCTTCGCAACCTGCTGGATCTGCGGTACGAATACATCAAGAACTACCCGATGCCGGGCATCAACGCCCTGGTCGGACTGAAGGTAAGGATCTGAAATGACGGGTGAGAAACGGTTTTTCACTCCCCGGGAACTGGCGCGTTGCGGTCTGTTCGGAGCGGCCGGGCTGCTTCTGCCGGTGCTGTTTCACGCCCTGCACCTCGGGCACGTCTTCATGCCCATGTACCTGCCCCTGGTGGCGTTGGGCTTTTTCGTCTCTCCTGCTCCGGCGGCGCTGACGGCCTTCGTCGTGCCGCTTCTGTCCGGCGCGGTGACGGGCATGCCGCCCTTCTATCCGCCGGTGGCGGTGCTGATGGCGGTGGAGCTTTCCGTCATGGCGGCTCTGATCGCCGGAATCAGACGCATCCGGCCCGATGGAAACGAATGGCTGATACTTTTGCCCGTGCTGGCCTTGGGACGGGTGCTCTACGTGGCCATGGCCTACGGCGTGGCCTCGATCATCGATCTGCCGGCGGCCTTCGTGGCGGGAATCTCGTTCGTCAGCGGATGGCCGGGAGTGATCCTTATGCTGGCGGCGATTCCTCCCCTGGCCCGGCTGTCCCGGAACCGTCCGGCCGCAATGTGAAAAGGAAGGAGCCATGACCGATTCCTCTTTGAAAGCCTATTTCGATTCCATCGCCGACGAATGGGACGGTTGGATGGACATGCCGCGTATCGACAGCCGCCTGGACGAGGGCTTGGAGCTTTTCGGCGTCGGCGGCGAAGAGCGCGTTCTGGACGCGGGTTGCGGAACCGGCAACCTCACGCGGCGGCTGCTTCGACGACTGAACGATGCCGGGCGTGTGATCGCGGTGGATGTCAGTCCGGAAATGATCCGACTCGCGCGTGAAAAGAATCCGGACTCCCGTGCGTGCTTTCGGGTGGAGGATCTCCGGCATCTGTCCGCCGGGGACGGCGAACTGGACCGGGTGATCTGTTTTTCCATGTGGCCGCACGTGGCCGAACCGGAACGGGCGCTTGAAGAGATATACCGAGTCCTGAAACCCGGGGGACGGCTGCACGTCTGGCATATCGATTCGCGACAGACCATCAATCACGTGCATGCCAACGCGGGGGAGGCCGTGCGGGGAGACATGCTGATTCCGGCGGAGGAACTGGCCGGGCTGGTCGCCGGAGCCGGTTTCGTCGTTTCGGAGACGGTGGATACGGACCGGGAATACTGGGTCTCGGCGGAGAAGCGGGTGGAATAAATGAGCTGCAACCGGTTCGTCGAGGCATGGGGCGGCGCGGAAGGGCCGGTGAAGCGCCTGCGCCCGACCGCGCGTCTGGCGGCGGGCGTGCTTCTTTTCGCTGCCGTGCTTGTTCACGATCCGGCCACGACGGCGGGGCTTTCTGGAACGTTGCTTATTGTCTCCTTGTGGTTCATGGCCGTGCGGCCGCCCGGTCTGCTTTTGGGACCGTTGTTCCTTTTTGCCTTCATTCTCTTCGCCCCGTTTTTCCTGCTGACCCCATGGATCGATGTTCCTCAGGACCCGGGTTTGCTGATTCCCGTACCGTGGGCGGTCCCGTGGCGCATCGTTCTGCGGGGAATGGCCGCGCTCTTCGTCAGCGCGTGGACCGCCTCCACGCTCGCTCTTCCCGAACTGGAATCGGCGCTATTCGGGTTGCATACGCCGAAACCCCTGGCGGAACTTCTGTTGCAGATCGTCCATCAGGCCCATGCGCTGGTGGAGGAAACGAAGGGGATTCTTCAGGCCATCCGGGTTCGCGAGGCGGCCACCGGCTGGCGCGTGACGGCGACCCTGGCCCTGGCGCTCCCCCAGGTCTGGTTGCCGCGTGTTCTGTATCGGTCCGAACGAATCGGCGACGCCATGGATCTGCGGGGATACGAGATCGTTTCCGCGCCGGAAGAAGCCGCGGCTGCTTCCTGGAAAGACCGTTTCGCCCTGGTGCTTGGCGTGGCGGCTTTTTTTTCGGCGGTCGGGTTCCGCTGGATGGGGGCGTAATATGCGACTGATCTGCCGGGACGTGCGCGTCACCTATCCCCATGCGGCTCGGGCCGCTCTGGACAAGATTTCCTTCGAACTGGAACCCGGCGAGCGCGTGGCGCTTCTCGGGTTGAACGGATCCGGAAAAACCACCTTGCTGAAAGCCCTGGTGGGACTTTTGCCCCACGAGGGAGAAATTCGGCTGGACGATCTGCCGATCACCCCGGCGACGCTGATGGAAGTCCGTTCCCGAACCGGTTTTCTGTTCAACGTGCCGGAAGACCAGCTTTTGTTTCCGAACGTTCTGGACGACGTGGCGTTCGGTCTCAAACGTCGGAAAATCCGGCGGCGGGAAGCGCTTGAAAAAGCCCGAATCGCGTTGGAAGAGTTGGGTGCGGCGGATCTGGCCGAACGGCCGGTCTACGATCTTTCCCACGGACAGAAGCTGAGGGTGGCTTTGGCAGGAATTCTGGTGATGAATCCCGGGCTGCTGCTCCTTGACGAACCCACGGCCGGGTTGGATCCGCCCGGAAAACGAAAGTTGGGCGAGTTGCTCGCCGGGCTGGACGCCGCCATGCTGGTGGCCACTCACGATATCGCCTTCGCCAAAAGCGTTTGCGGCCGTGCGTTGTTGCTCGACCCGGACGAAAGCGGCATTTTGTCAACCAGTTGCGATTCGGTATTGAAAACCTGGAGCGAACTTTGAGAGATATTGCGAAGGCATGAAAACACTATCTTCTCATAAGAAAAGGCCTGTCGAAAGACGGGCCTTTATGCGGTCGCAGACAGAATACCCCGGGCTTGCCCGGGGGAATCTATTTTCCGCTCCCGTTTTCGGGAGACTTCCATTTCGATGAATGATATTGAGGCCTGTCGGTTCCTTTTCCGGTGGGGAATTCCGTCGATTTCCGGACGCCGCGGAATCAGCCGCGCCCGATGATGTATCCCATGGGATCCACCTCGGTGCGAAGCCGGCGAAGTTCCTCTTCCGTGGGAAGCTTCGTCCGGTCCAGATCCTCGCGCACGGCCAGCTCGAAGCCGGTGTTTTCGTGCACCTGTTCCAGCGTTACGCCGGGATGCAGCGCCTCGACGCGCATGCGACAGGTGTCCGGATCGTAGTCCATGACGCACAGGTCGGTGATGACTTTGTAGGGACCGCTTCCGGCGGGCAGCCCGGCGCGTTCCCGGGCTCCGGGACCGGTGAGATAACCCGGCGTGGTCAGGAAATCCAGCTTTTCCACGAAGCGTCGCTTGTCATGGGGCGTCAGCACCAGGATCTTCCAGCAGTGGCTGCCCAGATCGTTGGCTCCGCCGGAACCCGGCAGGCGGACCTTGGGATGTTCCCAGTCGCCGCCGATCTGGGTGGAGTTCAGGTTGCCGTAGGCGTCGATCTGCGCACCGCCCAGGAAACAGTAATCCACCATACCTCGGGCCACGCAGGCCATCACTTCGCGCATGGTGCTGGCCAGCAAGCCCTTGTAATACGTGCGCGAATCGCCCACCGAGATCGGCATGGTGGGCAAAACGGGCGCCACGCCTCCGGCCTCGAACATCATCACCAGGTTCGGGGCGTGCATCTTCTGCGCCAGCATGGCCGCCGCGCAGGGTGCTCCCGTGCCCACCGCCGCCATGGCGCCGTCTTCCAGGAAGCGGCTGGCCACCGCGATCATCTGTTCCTGTTTGTTGAAAGGCGTCATGTCAGTACGTCTCCTCTGCGTCCGTGGATGCGGGTGGGGAGGGAATCAGGCGCTCCATGTGTTCCAGTTCCAGCATGCGTTCGATACCGCCGCACAGTTGCAGGTACTCGTTGAAGTCCTTGGTATTGCGGATGTATTTGTCCACGAATTTCTGGTGCTCCACCGGATCCCGTTCGGAATTCAGCCAGGCCCGCAGATGCTCCTCGTCCGAGTAGTACAGGTACGGCATGTTGCCGGGATAGCTGCCGTAGGGCACTTCGCAGACCGCGTCCACCGTGAACCAGGGAATCTTGGTCAGACTCGGATCCTGGCGGATGTCCTCGTTGGGGATGATCTTCTCCGTGGTGAGGATCACGCGCTTGGCGGCCCGGGCCAGGGTGGCGTCCGCGATGCCGATTCCGGAAAAGCGGGCGTTTCCAAAGACATCCGCCTCGTGAACGTGGATCATGGCCACGTCCGGATAGAGCGCGGGAAACAGCGCCACCGGTTTGCCCGTATAAGGACACTCCACCGTTCGGCATCCCGAGTATTTGCCCGTGTCCGTGCCCAGTCCGGAACGGCCCGGAATGAACGGAACGCCCAGGGCGGCCGCCTGGTAACGCCAGTAGAGCCCCGCGTTGGTCCACTCGCAGATCTTCACCTTGCCGCTTTCCATGTGGCGGCGGCACTGGGGGGAAAGCCCGCGCGCCTCCAGCCCGATGATGTAGGCGATGTCGCAGCGGTCGAAGCACTCGCCCGCGGAGAGGATCTGGTTGTCGTGGGTGGCGGTATGTCCCGAAAATCCCAGGTTTTTCCGTCCGCGTCGCAGAATCTCGTGCAGCACGGCCGTGGCGATGCGCACGCCGCCGAAGCCGCCCGAGGCGATGTAGTCGCCGTCGTGAACGAAGCGTTCCACGGCTTCCGCCACGGTCATGAGTTTGTTCGTCACCGCGCGCGGTTTGGTTCGGAAAAACGCCCGGGCGTGGTCGGGATCGGGATCGGTGAACAACGGCCCCAGTCCTTCTTGCAGAATTTTCATGGCACTCTCCACGGCATGAGTCGCGAAATCCTTGGGGAAATCCGTTTCGCCTATTTATCGGGAATGGCTGCGAAAGTCAAGATTTGCGTGCGACATGTTCGCACGATCCGCTGATCGGGCCGGGTTCGATCCGACGCTTCGCACATCGTGAACTTTCTTTTCGCACTCATATCGTGTATAATCAATGGAATTTGGGAGATGCGGGTATTCGCCGGTTCCGTCTTCCAAATCCGCATTTTCTTTCTCTTTTTTCGCAACGGGGAGACCCATGAAACGATTCGCGAGATGGTTGGGAGGATTGCTGCTTTTATCGCTGTTGGTCGCCGGTTGCGGGAAATCCTACATCGAACGCAAGCGCGCGGATCAGTATTTCGAGCGCAAGATGTACGAAGAGGCCGTGGCCGAATACAACGAGGTGCTGACCATCGAGGGGCCGTCCTACCGGGTGTATTTCCAGTTGGGAGAAAGCTTTCGCGGCCTGAAGGATTACAAGGAAGCCTGCCGCCATTTCGAACTGGCCCGGGAGCAGGCTCCCTTGACGCCGGGCAGCCACGAGCGGCTGGGCGAGTGTTACGCACGTCTGGAACAGTGGGATAAATCCAAGGCGTCCTGGGAAAAGTTTCTGGAACTTTCGCCCGGCGATCTGAAGGCCAACCGCGAACTGGCCGAGATCTATCTGAAAGAGCAGCGTTACGACAAGGCCGAGGCCCACTACCGCGCCTATCTGGAAGTCAAACCGGACGATATCCACATCCGTAGCGCCCTGGGGGCCATGCTTTCCGCCCAGGAGAAATATCACGCCGCCGTGCGGGAACTTTCCCTGGTGGTGGAGACGAAACCCTCTTACATTTCCGGACATTACAATCTGGGCGTGGCGCTTCTGGGCGCCAACGAGAACGAACGCGCCCTGGTGAAATTCATCGTGGTGACGGAGATGAGCCCGGGGTTCATGGACGGCTGGATCTGTCTGGCGGCGACCTATTGCCGTCTCGGCAACCCGCTTTCGGCCATCGAGGCTCTGGAGCGGGCGAAGAAGCACGGTTTCTCGGATTGGCAGCGCATCGACGGTGACAGCGATTTCCGGCACATCCTGGAACACGAGCGCTACCAGGCGCTCAAGGCGTCGCCCGCGCCGGAAGCGGCGAAAAGTGCGGCTCCCATGGAGGAATACGGGACGGAATAGGGCGGCTTCCGTTTGGGGCTTCCGCCACAATCATCGAAATCCATCCGCCGTCCGTGGCGCGAACCGGTTTCGCTTTGCGAAATCACACGCCATGAGCGGTTGAGATGTCGCGGAAATCTTCCACGAACCCGTTGAATTTCTCAGTTCTGCATCATGGAGACCAGGGAACCGATCTTCTGCCGGGCGTCCTGGAGGCGGCTGTTGAGCATCATGGGATCGTTCTGGCAGGGGAACCAGCTTCCCGGCGTGCAGTTCATCACCAGGTATTTGGGTTCCCACTGGGTATGCTCCAGAATCCGGATGATGTTCGAAAGCAGTTCATCCGCCCGTTTCATCCGTAAAATGTCCTTGAAATCCACCTGCACGCTCAGAAGCGCCTGCCGCAGCCCGAAGGCCACGCCCTGGGCGTAATAGAACTGATCGTCGATTTCGCTCCAGGGAATCTCCACCCGGACGGGGCGTTCGCCTTCGATGAATTCGTCTCCGGCGGTTTCCTCGGTCAGAAAGTCGTTGTAATCGCCGGGAATGGTGGACAGCCGCGTGCAGACGCCGCCCAGAAGCGAATTGTATTGCCCCAGGAGTTCTATCAGGTTGTCCGCCCGGGGGTAAAAATGCGCCTGGCCGCTTTTCAGCCTTTCCCGGAAGGATGTCATGTGTTTCACGGCCAGTTTCAGCTTGCTTTCGGCCGAGGGCAGGGCCCAGCGCAGGGGATCGTTGGCATAGCTGGTATAGGCCATGTCCGCGTCCTTGTCGATCAGGTCCGTGGTCCGCAGCCGGGTCAGGTTGTCGCGCAGCACCCGCGTGGAATAGCGCAGCACTTCCAACTCGCCCAATTGGTAATTGCTGGGATTGTCCAGAAAGGCCGAGGGCCAAAAAAGATCGTTGGGCAGCCAGGCGGTATTGATTTCCTCTCCGATATCGATCAGCACGGCGGCAAAGGCGTCTCCGGCGATGTTTTTCTGGAATTCCGGTTTATGGAAGTCGGGAAACCGATAATTGGCGATGGCAATGACGAACCCCGCCAAGACGAAGACGGACAGCACGATATAAGCCGCGGTTCGTCCGCCGCCCGTTCCGGAGCTCTTTTTGGTGTGGACCCTGCTTTTGCGTTTGGTTTCCGGCATGAACGTCCTCCCTCTCGCTGAGATTGTCGCCCATTCTGTATACACGTTTTACCGGCGGCGGTCAATTGCGAAGGGAGCGGAGATGTCGCGCGGCGAACGTGTCGGAAAATCCGGATGGAATTCTCGGCGCGACGTCTATAGCAGATCGCTGGCCAGTTCGGCAAGGTGGCTGCGTTCGCCTTTCACCAGGGTGACGTGGGAGTAGATCGACTGGCCCTTCATGCGGTCCACCAAGTAGGTCAGACCGTTGGACTGCGTGTCCAGGTACGGCGAGTCGATCTGGTGGATATCCCCCGTGAACACCATCTTGGAACCTTCGCCCGCCCGGGTGATGATGGTCTTGACTTCGTGGGGGGTGAGGTTTTGGGCCTCGTCCACGATGAAGAAGATCTTGTCCAGGCTGCGCCCCCGGATGAAGGCCAGGGGGGCGATATACAATTTTTCCTGGTCCAGCATCTCCGTGATGCGCTTGCCTTCCGAACTCCCCTGGGCATAGCGGTGCCGGATCACGCCCAGGTTGTCCCACAACGGCTGCATGTACGGATCCAGCTTGGATTCCACGTCTCCCGGAAGAAAGCCGATGTCGCGATTGCCCAGGGGAACGATGGGCCGCGCCAGGAAGATCTGCCGGTATTGCTTGCGTTGTTCGAGCGCCGCCGCCAGGGCCAGCAGCGTCTTTCCCGTCCCCGCCTTTCCGGTCAGGCTGACCAGTTGCACGTCCGGTCGCATCAGGGCGTCCACGGCGAAGGCCTGCTCCGCGTTACGGGGCTCGATGCCGTAGGCCGGGCGTTTGTAAACCCGTTCGAACTCCCGATTGTCCTGGTTGTAATGCGCCAGGGCGCTGCTGCTGCCGTTTTTGAAAATGAAATTCTGATGGGCCGTGGGTTCCGATTCCAGCCCGGCGTCCTCCAGCGGGATCGTGTACGGCTCGGTGTAAAAGCGCGAGATGAAGGCCGGGTCCAGACCCTCCACGAGTTTGATGCCGGTGTACAACTCGTCCACGTTGCGCACCTTGTCGGATTGATAGTCCTGGGCGTTGATTCCCAGGGCCTTGGCCTTCATGCGCAGGTTGATGTCTTTGCTGACGATGATGACCTTCGTATCCGGTTCCGCGCGGGAAAGCGTGTCGGCCACCGCCAGAATCCGGTGGTCCGGCTTGTTCATCGCGAAGGCTTTTTCCACCAGTTCGGAATCGGTCCCGCGCATTTTGATGAACAGCCGCCCGCCTTTGTCGCCGATGGGAATGCCCTCGGCGAACAGGGCCTCCCCCGCGATCTTGTCCAGTTCACGGATGAACTGCCGTGCCTGGAAGTTGATGGAATCGTTTCCCTTCTTGAATTTATCCAGTTCCTCCAGCACGACGATGGGAAGCACGACGTCGTGCTCCTCGAATTTGTAGATGGCTCCATGATCGTGAAGCAGGACGTTGGTGTCCAGCACGAACATTCGTTTCGAGGTGGGCGCGGCGTCGGTCATCGGCGTCTCCGTTCGGTTGGCAAAAAGGTCCACTGAGTATACTCGTACCGGAACCGGCTTTCAATCCCTTTTCCGTAAAAAAAACGCAGCCGGTTCCGCCTCTTCGAACGTCCTTATTTCGCGAAACGCCGGAATTCCTCCACATACTCCTGCAATATCCTGTGGCCGTCGTCCATAAAGCGTTCGAACTGAACCCCGATGCCGGCGGGCATGCCGATCTTCTCCGCCAGCTCCGGAGTGATGATGTTCACCACGCGCACCTCCGCCCGTACGTTCTGCATGATTTCGTAGAGCATCAGGTTGACCTCTACCACGGTGTTCAGCGGCGGAGGCGATTCCGTGGCGATGAACAGGCCACCCAGGCTGATGTTGCGCGTGTATTCCTCCACCAGACGCTCCGGGGTCTCGAACTGGACCTTGAAGATCTTGTCGTATCGAGGATGCTCCCGGCGCTCCTCCATCTCATTGAATTCCTTGATGATTCGATCCAGAAGCTCCAGGTAGTCGGGACCGTGGTCCACCAACTGAATTCCCATGGCGGGAAACTGTCCCTGGCCGACGCGCACGGCGTCGGGGTGTTCCACGCGCATCACTTGTCCCACGACGCGCACCGTCTGTTGCGGATCCTGAATTTCCACCACCAGCGAGGTTTGGGGCTGATACAGGATGCGACCGTTGATTTTGGCGCCGCCGCTGCTCAAATCGCGGATGAAACCGGGGTGCCGGGGCGTTCCGTGGCCGTAGAGAGCTGGAATTCGCCGGCTGTAGCGGCGATGAAGGCGGCGGTTGATGAAGGATTCCCTGGGGTTCTCGGTCACGATGCTTGTCTCCTTAAAATCGGAAGCCTTCCGGCAAAGGCCGAAAGGCGCATGCCCATTTTCCAATGTATATCGGTTGGTTGGCGCGAAAAATGAACGCTTTTGCAAGGAAGGACGGGGGAAGGTCCGTTCGAGCCCGAAACGCCGCCGGTGGAAAAAGTGCATGATTTTTCTTTCCGCCGCTTGTCGGGAGCTTGACAGCCGACCGTTTCCGTACGATAACCGGAGAAGGAAAAACACGCTCTCTAAAAGGAGTTACACGATGGCGAAAGCGAAAGTGGCGATTCTTCGGACCGATCCGGAAAACGTGGTGCGGGATTATCGGCGGCTGTTTGAAATGGCGGACGCGAAAGCGTTCATGGATCCCGGCGCGACCACGATTCTGAAAGACAACATCACCTGGCACCTGATGTTTCCCGGCGTCAATACCACGCCCTGGCAGCTGGAGGGAACGATCCTCGGCCTGCGGGACATCGGCTGCGAAGAGATCGTGGACGTTCACAACCACACCGTGGTCACGGATCCTTACAAGGGCGAAATCAATCTGCACTTCAAGTCCGTCTATGAAAAATACGATATCCCGAGGAAATTCAACTTCCTGGAAAGCGACATGCGCTGGGAACTCTATCGCCCCAAGGCGCGCATGCACGTCCTGGACCACATCTTCCCGGAAGGCATCCGCGTGCCGGACTATTTCCACGGCAAAAACATCGTGCATCTGCCCACGATGAAGACCCATACCTATACGACCTATACCGGGGCGCTGAAAAACGCCTTCGGCGGTCTGCTGAGCTACAAGCGGCACTATACGCATACCTGGATCCACGAAACCCTGGTGGATCTTCTGGCCATCCAGAAAGAGATCCACTCGGGGCTCTTCGCCACCATGGATGGAACCACCGCGGCGGAAGGTCCGGGACCGCGCACCGTGATCCCCCACGACAAAAACGTCATTCTCGCCAGCGCCGACCAGGTGGCCATCGACGCCGTGGCCGCCAAGATCATGGGCTTCGATCCCATGAGGATCGCCTGCACGCGCATGGCCCACGACGACGGTCTGGGCGTCGCCGATCCGGCGGACATCGAGATCGTGGGCGACGCGGATCTTTTGAAGGAAAACTGGCGCTTCGGCGTGGGGGCGAATTTCGCCACCGGAACGGGCAAGCTCCTGTGGCATTCGCCCTTGCGCGTGTTCCAGAATCTTCTGTTCCACACGCCGCTGGTGCATGGCTTCGTCACCGCTTCGGCGGTCTATCACGACCAGGTCTGGTATCCCATGAAGGGCAAGGCCGTGGTGGATGGCTGGCGGAAGCAGTCTCCCTGGGCCGATCTGTTCGATCGCTACGGCCACGTTTCCACGATACCGGAAACGATATAACGGCGAGCGAAGCGGACGCTCCTCCTTTCGACGGTCGAAAGTTCCTATTCCATATCCGAGGCGAGTCGGGAGGGCTCGGTCTGGCACGTATTTTTGCAAGCGGCACGCCTTTTGCGCCGGCATGTGGATTGCGATCGGATTTTCGTTATGAATTCAGCGGTTTGCAATCTCCATGCCGGCGCAAAAGGCGTGCCGCGCCGGTTTACCGTCCGGACATGATGCGCCGGGGCGCCGGAGGATGCGGCTTTCAGGCCGCGCCTTTCGCCGAAACGGCGAAAGGCCCCCCGGAATTTTCGATTCCGGGGGGCGGGAATTTCACCGAAATGAAATTCCCGCGCGGCGCTTCTGTTTCCGGGGATCGGAGAGGGAGGCGTTTCGGCTCGTCCGGACGGAAAACCTTCGCAAAAAACGTGCCAGACCGCATCGTGGTGCGTCCACGGCGGTGGGGCTTCCTTATTGAAAATGCGAAACGAAAAAACCCCTCGCTTTGCGGCGAGGGGCTTGCATGGTCTGATGCAGGAGATTCTCGGGCCGGTCCTTGTCGTCAGTCCACCTTCTGGAAGTCGGCGTCGATCACGTCGTCGTCGGGCTTGCCCGCGCCGCCCGTGTTTCCCGCGCCATTTCCCGGATTCGGATCCGCGCCCGCGCCCGGAGCGCCCTGGGCGTCCGTGGTGTTTTTGTAGGCCGCCTCGCCGATCTTGTGAATGACCGATTCCAGTTCGCCCTTCAGCCGGGAGAGTTCCTCCGAGGGAGCCTGCTCCTTGACGGCCTTACGGATGGCTTCGATTTTCTGTTCGGCGTCCTTGCGGTCGGCTTCGGGAACGGCGTCGCCCAGTTCCTTCAGTTGGCGCTCGACCTGGTAGGCGAACTGATCCGTCTGGTTGCGCAGGTCGATTTCCTCGCGGCTCTTCTTGTCGGCCTCCGCGTTCTGTTCGGCCTCCTTCACCATGCGCTCCACGTCCGAATCGGAGAGATTCGAGGAGGCGGTGATGGTGATTTTCTGTTCTTTCTTGGTGTCCTTGTCCAGAGCGGAGACATTGAGGATGCCGTTGGCGTCGATGTCGAAAATCACCTCGATCTGCGGCATTCCCCGAGGAGCCAGGCGGATGCCTTCCAGGTTGAACTGACCGAGCAGTCGGTTGTTGCTCGCCATCTCCCGCTCGCCCTGAAGCACGCGGATGGTGACGGCCGTCTGGTTGTCGTCCGCGGTGGAGAAGGTTTCCGATTTCCGCACCGGGATGGTGGTGTTGCGCTCGATCAGGCGCGTCATGACGCCGCCCAGGGTTTCGATGCCCAGGGAAAGCGGGGTCACGTCCAGAAGCAACACGTCCTTGACATCGCCCTGGAGGATGCCCGCCTGCACCGCCGCGCCCATGGCCACGACTTCGTCCGGGTTCACGGACTGGTTCGGCTCCTTGCCGATCATTTCCTTCACCAGATCCTTGACCGCCGGAATGCGGGTGGAGCCGCCCACCAGGATGACCTCGTTGATCTCGGCGGGTTTCAGTCCGGCGTCGGACAGGGCGCGATTGACCGGCCCGCGGCAGCGTTCCACCAGATGCTGGGTCAATTCGTTGAAGGTGGCGCGATTGATGCGCATTTCCAGGTGCTTGGGTCCGCTGGCGTCGGCGGTGATGAAGGGCAGCGAGACGGTGGCTTCCGTCATGCTGGAGAGTTCGCATTTGGCCTTCTCGGCGGCTTCCATCAGGCGCTGGAGAGCCTGCTTATCCTGGCGCAGGTCGATGCCCTGGTCCTTTTTGAACTGGTCGGCGATGTGATCCACCAGTTTCATGTCGAAATCGTCACCACCCAGGTGGGTGTCGCCGGAGGTGGACATGACCTCCACCACGTTGTCGCCGATGTCCAGGATGGAGACGTCGAAGGTTCCGCCGCCGAGATCGAAAACCAGGACTTTCTCGTCCTTGTGCTTGTTCAATCCGTAGGCCAGGGCCGCTGCCGTGGGTTCGTTGACGATGCGCAGCACGTTCAAGCCGGCGATTTTTCCGGCGTCCTTGGTGGCCTGGCGCTGACTGTCGTTGAAATAGGCGGGGACGGTGACGACGACATCCGTAATGGTTTCACCAAGATAGGACTCGGCGTCGTTGACCAGCTTGCGCAGCACCTGGGCGGAGATTTCCTCCGGCGCGATGGATTTGCCCTGGATGTTGAAGCGGATTACGTCTCCGTCGCCTTTTTCCATTTGATACGGAACCTGCTTGGATTCCTCGTCCACTTCGCCCCATTTACGGCCCACGAAGCGCTTGGCGGAAAAGACGGTGTGTTCGGGGTTCATGACCGCCTGGCGCTTGGCTAGCGCGCCCACCAGGCGCTCGCCGTCTTTCGAATATCCCACCACGGACGGAGTGGTCCGGTTGCCTTCGTTATTGGCGATGACGGTGGCGTTGTCGCCTTCCATCACGGCGATGACGGAGTTGGTCGTTCCCAGATCGATTCCCACGGTTTTCGGCATGACATTTCTCCTTTCGGTCCGTATGTTCTCAGTTTCCTTATATTTTCGAATCCTTATCTTTCTTTTCAGGAACCGGTATTCCTTTATTCGATCCTAAAGTAAGGCCGATCCGGAGCCTGTCAAGCGGTCGGAGGGCAATAATGGGGGAAAACATGAAACGGGAAATGTAATAAGGGGAACCTGAAGAGCGGTTCGGGAGGAGGATCTCTTCAAGAGATTTGCTGCTATTCCTATAGGTTCAGTCTGACGGATCGTCGTCGATATTGCGGCTGATGGATGTTTTATCGACACCATCCGCATCCTCCAGGCTGCATCCCGTCCAGTTGATCTGAACGAGGCCGAAGGAACAGACCAGCAAGATGGTCCCGATCACCTTCGAAATCCGTCGCCTCAGAGAAAGAATCATGCCGTTTTCCTCGAATATGGGCCTGTGAGGAGTAATTTTTGTAACATAAGTGCAGCGGGCGAGATGTCAACCCCCGAAGGTCGATAAAAGGGAGGATTTTCGAGTTCGAGGTTTTACGGCAACCTCTAAAAATCCAACTTCTGCTGCGAACGAATCTTTCAGATCCGGATCGTTTTTCCCAATCCTCGACGTATCTTCTTGATATGCCTGCGGTTGTGAAAAACGCCCGAATCTGAAAATCGTTCGTACTCGCGACGAATAGCCATTTTTAGAGGTCGCCTTACGAATCAGATCGGCGAGCGTCGGAATCCGTCTCCGATGACCTCGTTGGCGTCCACCACGGTGGAGAAGCTTTTCGGGTCGATGCGCTCGATGACGGCCTTGGCCTGTCCCAGCTGACGCGGGGTGATGACGCAGTAGACGATCTCCTTTTCGTCCTTCAGATAGCCGCCGCGTCCCCGCAGATAGGTCACGCCGCGGTCCAGCTTCTCCATGAGCGCGTCGCCGACGATCTGCGGCTGTTTCGTCACCACCAGCAGGGCTTTGTTGGTGCTGATGCCCAGGATGGTCCTGTCGCAGGCCCAGGATTCGAAGAAGATGGAAAACCCGGAAGCCAGGGCGGATTGGAAGGAGAACTTGAAGGCCAACGCCAGAAGGATTCCGGCGTTCATCATGAACTGCGCCGAGCCGATGGAGGTGGAGAATTTCTTTCGCAAAATGGCAGCGATGATGTCGGTTCCGCCCATGGAGCCCCGGGCGCGGAAGGTGACGCCCATGCCGACCCCGGCGAGCAGACCGCCGATGATGAGCGCCATGTACAGATCGTTCGCCGGGTTCCATGCGGCCCAGGAGGCGGTCAGATCCAGGCTGATCGCCAGCACGCCCATGCCGTAGAGGCTCCAGAACGTGAAGCGCCGATCGATGTAGAGCCAGCCCAGGATGAAGATGGGGACGTTCAGGATCAGCATGGTCAGGCCGATGGACAACGACGGCAGGAAATAATGCAGCAACATGGCGATGCCGGTGACGCCGGCGCTCAGCAGCTTGAAGGGCACCAGAAAGATGTTGATGGCGGCGGCGGTGATGAAGCCGCCGGTCAGGATCATGAAAGCCCGAAGGATAAATTCCTTAAGACTTCGATTTCGTTCGGTTGGCTTTTCTGCGGTCATGGCGATTCCCTCTCGAAAACACGGTTCACGACAAGGCTGGTATTCGGGAAAACCGTCCGAAAATCAAGGAAATTATAAATGAAAGGGCGTTTTTCGCGGCCCCATCTCCGAAACTTCCGTCCCGGCCGATCCTTCCTTTCTCTCGATTCGAATGTCATTTCATTGTGTGTCTAATACACACGAAAAAAATAAAATAAATCGGTTTGATATTGACAAAAAATCATTGAAAAATAAAGATAATATCTGAAAGGAAAATGTGTATGAAAAAACTATTAAAACCTGAAATCGATATCTTTTCCTACACGGATTATCGAACGTACCTGGAGGACGCCTACCAGGATCTGCACCAGCGGGACTCGAAGATATCGTATCGGTACATCCAGAAGCGGGCCGGCTATTCCGTCCAGTCCAACCATTTCTGGCAGGTGCTGCGCGGGCGCGTGCCGTTGAGCCGCCGGGCGGCCGAGCGTTTCGGCCGGGCGTTGAATCTCCAGACGCGGGAAATCCGCTATCTGGAACTTCTGGCGGCCCTGAACGGCGCCACCAGCGACGCGGATCGGAATCGCATGGTGGCCGAGATCGCGCAACTGGCCGGATACGAGAAGCGCAAGTCCAAGGGGCAGATCCGGCACGAGTTCTATTCCGAATGGTATCTGCCCGCCCTGCGCGAGCTGGTCAACCTGCCGGAATTCAAGGAAGATTCGAAATGGATCGCGGCCTCTCTGCGCCCGAAGATCACTCCGCGCCAGGCGGAAAGCGGCCTGAAAAAACTCTTGGACTGGGACTTGTTGCGCCGGGACGAAAGCGGCCGCCTGCGCCAGACCGAAGCGCTTATCGGAGGAATCGAGGATCGCGGGGACGCCGAGGCCATGGCCAAACTTGCGCTACGCAATTTCCATCGTCACATGATCCGCCTGGGTGGAGACTCCATCGAACGGTTCGGACAGGATCGGCGTCTGGTGACGGGGACCACCATGTCCGTGTCCTCCGGGCAGGCGGAGCGTATCCGCAAGCTGACGGAGGATTACTTCAAGCGGGTGGAAGCCGTGATTCTGGAAGACGAACCGGTGGATCGACTGCTGCGCTTGAATTTGCAGCTGTTTCCGCTGGCGGAATTCGATAACGGACGGAAACCGGAGTAAGGATGAGGAAGGAAGAACCTATGAAGCGAAACAAGCAAACGCCCGTATTCCTGACCGTCCTTGCGGTTCTGTTGACGTTGCTGCTGTTCTTGACGGCCTGCGGAAGCGATCCGGAGGTGGAATTCAACGGGGACGGGGACGCCGATTCCGAGCCGCAACTTTCGTATCTGACCCTGGGCGGCGGCAGCACGGACGGCAACCCGGCCATCGTGGTGATCGGTTTCGACGCCGGGGATGAAGCGTCCTGGGCGGAAAGCCGCATCGAGCTGGATCACGTGCGGCTGTTCGAATCCTTGCGGGACGCCCCCCGGATCTACGGTTCCACGGACGGCCGCCTGAGCGTGCCCCTGGCCGCCTCCGTTCCGGTGGCGCTGCGCTTCCAGCCGCCCACGGAAACCGCCTTCAAGCGCCTGGATCTGGCGGGCGGGTACGCCACGGATGCGGCGGCGATTTCGCTGGTGGTGAAAAAGAGCGGGTTGTCCAGGGAAGTGCTGCTGCCGGACGGACTGCCGTTCACGCTGACGGATTCGGTCACGCCCTGGCGGGCGGGGGAGCGCTATCATTACGTGGTGCGGCTGCCTTTGGCGGACTGGCTGGAAGGCACGGGAACGGAGGACGGCGGGGACGTGATTCTGTATCACGACCCGAACCGCAACGGACGTCTGGACGCGGGCGAGGACGCGGAGAGCCATATCGCCGGACGCGTGCGGATTTCCGATCCGTCCTCCTGCGATCCGAATTGCGAAGCCCGGAGCGCCTGCGACCAGGTGGCTTTGGGTCTCTGCCAGAACGACGATCCCGCCGAGATGTCCTGGCCGACGTGCATCGACGGTCATCTTTACGACTGCCTGACCCCGCCGGGCTCGGAGTGCTGCGATGGCGTGGGCCGGGTGCCGCTTCCCGTGGGCGTCTGCGCGACGGAACATGTCTGCGACTCCGCGACGGACGGAGACGACGGCGGAGACGGGGATATCGTCGAGGATGACGGGGACAACGATATGGAAGGTGACTTGGACGTTGACGGCGACGAGGACGGAGACAACGACGGCGATACCGACCCGGATAACGACGTTGAAAATGATACGGACGAAGATGCCCCCGCCGTTTTGGCCTGCCTGGATATCACGCCGGATCCGTTGCAATTCGGTTCGATTCAGATGGGTTGCTCCGAAAGCCGCGAGATCACGCTGGCGAACGCCTGCGATACGACCGTGACCATCGTGAATCTGGCCTTGCAATCCGGCGAGATGTTTTCGTTGCAGACTCCGTTTTCCCTGCCGATTCAGATGCCCCCTGGAACCAGTGTGGCGGTGACGGTGGAAATCGTCCCGCCGATGGCCGAGTCTTATGTCAATCAACTCGACATAGAACTTGAATCCGGGGAGATGAACGGCACCCGGATGATCCCGATTTCGGCGTCAGGGACGAGCGACCACAAGGCGGACCTCTTCGAGCTTACGGGCTCGGTCCGGGCGGACATCCTGTTCGTCCAGGATTGCTCGGGCAGCATGGCCGAGGAACTGCCGACCCTGCGCGCCGCCTACGAAGGTTTTCTGCGTCCCGCCATGGAGCGGAACCCGGACCTGAACGTCGCCATGACCTCCGCCGATCCGCAACGCCACGGCGGCCTTTTCCAAGGACAGCCCGCCGTCCTGCACGCCGGGGAAGACGGGCTTTCGCTCGACGAAACCCTGGACGCGCTCATGGCGCGCGCGGAGGCTCTGGGGTCCGACTGTTCGGGCATGGAAGGCGGCCTGACGGCCGCGGCACAGGCGCTGACCGAACCGAACATCAGCCAGGGAAACGCCGGTTTTCTGCGGCAGGACGCCCAACTGATCCTCGCGTTCGTCTCCGACGAGTCGCACCAGAGCGAAGCGGATCAGACGGCCTATGCGGGATTCATCCAAACGTTGGGGCAGGTTTCCTTGGAGCCCGTTTCCGTAAGCCCGCCGGGAGGCTGTCCCGATGCGGGCGGACGGGCGGCGCGGGCCGTCTGCAACGGAGAATACGTCGTGCTTTTCCGCGACCTGGCCGAAGCCGCGTTCGAGCCGCAGACCCGCTTCGCGTTGACCGAGGAGCCCGTAACCGAATCGCTCCAGGTCTTTTTGAACGACGCACCGGCCTCCGGCTGGAGTTATCAGGCGGACGACAACAGCGTGCTCTTCAGTGTGGAGCAGACGCCGCCCTTCGGATCGCAGGTGCTCCTGGACTACACCATGACCTGCCCCGAACGCCGATGACCGCCGACGAGCGCCCATGGAGGAAGACTTGTGATGGCTTTCCGTAAATACACTTATTTAGAACGGTTTTTGTGTCGCCGAAAAGCGGCCGAAAACCCGTCTTTCAGTAAAACGACCCGGGAAGAACGATGAATAGACGTTCCGAGAAGAAGGAGAGTTTCATGAGAAAAAACAAGCAAACGCCCGTATTCCCGACCGTCCTTGCGGTTCTGTTGACGTTGCTGCTGTTCTTGACGGCCTGCGGAAGCGATCCGGAGGTGGAATTCAACGGGGACGGGGACGCCGATTCCGAGCCGCAGCTTTCGTATCTGACCCTGGGCGGCGGCAGCACGGACGGCAACCCGGCCATCGTGGTGATCGGTTTCGACGTCGGGGATGAAGCGTCCTGGGCGGAAAGCCGCATCGAACTGGATCACGTGCGGCTGTTCGAATCCTTGCAGGACGCACCCCGGATCTACGGTTCCACGGACGGCCGCCTGAGCGTGCCCCTGGCCGCCTCCGTTCCGGTGGCGCTGCGCTTCCAGCCGCCCACGGAAACCGCCTTCAAGCGCCTGGATCTGGCGGGCGGGTACGCCACGGACGCGGCGGCGATTTCGCTGGTGGTGAAAAAGAGCGGGTTGTCCCGGGAAGTGCTGCTGCCGGACGGACTGCCGTTCACGCTGACGGATTCGGTCACGCCCTGGCGGGCGGGGGAGCGCTATCATTACGTGGTGCGTCTGCCTTTGGCGGACTGGCTGGAAGGCACGGGAACGGAGGACGGCGGGGACGTGATTCTTTATCACGACCCGAACCGCAACGGGCGTCTGGACGCGGGCGAGGACGCGGAGAGCCATATCGCCGGACGCGTGCGGATTTCCGATCCGTCCTCCTGCGATCCGAATTGCGAAGCCCGGAGCGCCTGCGACCAGGTGGCCTTGGGTCTCTGCCCGAACGACGATCCCGCCGAGATGTCCTGGCCGACGTGCATCGAGGGTCATCTTTACGACTGCCTGACCCCGCCGGGCTCGGAGTGCTGCGATGGCGTGGGCCGGGTGCCGCTTCCCGTGGGCGTCTGCGCGACGGAACATGTCTGCGACTCCGCGGCGGACGGAGATGACGGCGGAGACGGGGATGTCGAGGACATTTGTTCCGAGTGCGCGGGATTCGCGGGGACGTACTGCACGGAGGATGGGGCCGCCTGCCAGGGGATCGTGGCCAGAAAGATCGAGATCGTTCCGGAAAGCGGGCAAGATTGCCGCTTCACCCTCACCATCACCGCCGACGGAATGAATCCCGTCACCGACAGCGTGGACGGCTGCGACCTGGATTTCATGCAACCCTTGCTCCTGCCCACCTGTTCCGCCGAGTGGGACGCGGACGCGGAGAAAATCACCTACGACTGTCCCGCGCCCACGAACTGCGCCCTGTCCTTCGCCAAGTCCGCCTGCGAGAACACCGATGGCGACACCGATGGCGATGAAGAGCCCACGATCTGTTCGGAGACTCCCGCCCTGCATTGCGGTGACCGCCTGACCGGAACCACGGTGTACGGGACGGACGAATGGCGGGGCTATGCCTGCACGGCCCGGCTGGAATCCGGAAAGGAGGCGATCTACTCCATCCGCACCGCCGAGACCTGCCAGGTGGATCTGCGACTCACGGATCTGGACACGGATCTGGACCTGATGCTTCTGGATGGCTGCGACGCCTTCGACTCTCAATACTGCTCCTCCACGCCGCTGGACATCCAGACCGTCGAGGAAATCTCGTTCTCTTCCCAGCCCGACAAGGAATACTTCGTGGTGGTGGACGGCTACAACGGCTCCGAGGGCTCCTACGGCCTGGAGGTAGACTGCAACTGCGATCCGGATCCGACGTTTTCCTGCCTGACGATTTCGCCGGATCCCCTGGATTTCGGAGAACGGCAGCTCGATTGTGAGGGGCTCAAGGATTTACATCTGGCGAACAGTTGCAACCATAGCGTGACCATCGCGGACCTGTCCTTTTCCGGAAGCGATGTTTTTTCATTTTTGCTTCCCATCACCCTGCCGTTCGTGCTGGAGCCTGCTGAAAGCATCGTTCTGTCCATCCTGGCCGAAACCGACACACAGGGAGCGCAGGCCGAAAACCTGAACATCGCGATCCAATCCGGAGAGATCAACGGTGCGCGGAGCGCCGCCTTGCAGGTCACGGGCGGCCAGGCCAGCTACCAGATGGATTCCTTCCACCAGATTTCGACCTACCCGGCGGACATCCTGTTCGTCGTGGACTGCTCCGGCAGCATGGGTTCGGGGGATTTCAAGACTCGGCTGACAATGGGTTTCGAACGCCTCTTGGAATTGGCGTCGGCGAACGAGGCGGACCTGCACGTGGCTCTGACCACCACCGACGTTCAGGGGCACGGCGGCCTCTTCCAGGGGGATCCCGCCGTGTTGGCCTTCGGTGGTGCCGGGGGACTGACGGCGGAGCAGATGTCCCAGAAATTCAATGAGCGGATCGACGCACTGGGCTCGGCGTGCGATTCCAGCGAGGAATCCGGTCTGGAGGCGGCCTACCGGGCGCTTTCGGAGCCGAACATCAGCGGGACGAATGCGGGATTTATGCGCTCGGACGCCCGCCTGATCCTGGTATTCGTCTCGGACGAGAACGACCACTCCACCCAGACAGCCGCCTTCTATGCCGATTATTTGCGGAGTCTGAAAGGTTTCGGACGGCCGGAACTCCTGCGCGCCTACGCCTTGACGGGGGACGATCCGGGCGGATGCTCCGGCGACGATTCGAATATGGCGGAAGAAGGCACGCGCTATATCGCCGTGGCGGATTTTCTGACACCCGAGGACGGCGAGCATTTCCTCTCCATCTGCGACACGGATTACTCCCCGCTCTTCGACGATATCGCCAATTCCACCTTCGTTCCCCTGGATCGCTTCCCGCTTTCCCGCGAACCCGTGGCGGATACGATCCGAGTCTTTCTGGACGACGGCGAGGCCGAGGGCTGGAGCTATCTATCGGTCGGCAACAGCATCCTCTTCGACGCGGCCCACATCCCCGCGGACGGCGGCCTGGTGGTGGTGGACTATACCGTTCCCTGTCCCTAGCATCGAAAACGCGGACCAACGCCGAGAGCCGCCAGCAACCGCCGGTAACCGCCAGCAACCGCCAGCAACCGCCGGTAACCGCAAACAAGCATCCTGACCCCTTCTTTCCACGCGAAGGAAGGGGCCTTTTTCGTTCGGTGGCAAGTCCTCCGCGCGCCCCGCGCCCCATATGCTCGGCCGACACGCACCCCACGGCCCGTTCGATTCGGTTGCGCACCTGGCCGGTCTGGCACGGATTTTGCAAAATGCCGTGCCAGACCGGCCATTCGCGGTGCGCGCATTTTCGGGGCGCGGGGTAGGGCTGGGGGAAAAGGCGGATGAAAATAGCCGAAGGAAAAGGCCGAGCGAAGGGCAGCGAGCCTCAGCGGGAAAGTGTTCGCCTGCGGCGCATCAGTGCGGCCAGCAACAGTCCGGCGAGCACGATGGGAAACGACGCGGCATCCGTCGTCCGGCAGCCGGAACCACCACCCGAGGCTGCGCTCCCGCCGTCGTTCTCATTTACGTCGTTGTCGCCGTCGGTTGTTACCGGCGTTTCTCCGTCACCGTCCGCTTCGTCAGGAAAATCGGGGGCTTCCAGGGGGCAGGCGCTGTTGTCGTCCGAAGCAAGGCCCGGAGCGGAAAGGTCGGGGGCGTGGCAGTAGGTTTCCAAAACGGCCTCGAAAAGCCAGTCGAAGGGCGGCTCGGCCGTGTCCGTGACCTCAAGTTCCAGTTCCAGCACCAGGGCGGCCTCGGTGGGATCGGGATGGTGGACGTAATAGCCGCCATCACTGTTGTCCAGTCGCACGCGTAGGGTACGGATGCCGTTTTCTTCGGTGACGTGGAGGAAATCCGCGGGCGTCGCCACGGTGAAGGCGGGAAACTCGATGGCCGTTCTTTGCGGTTCGGAAAGCCAGTTTCCTTCCCGATTCTTATAGCCGATGGACGCATGCAGACGGCCCCGGCCGTATCCGTCTCCCCTGGGCAAACGCAAGGTGGTAAGATAATAGGGAAAAATCCGTTCCGGCGCGGCGTTGGAATCCATGGATTGCATGTCCACGGCCAGTTCGAAGCGGGCGAAGGGCCCCGGGGCTTCAGGAAGGAGATTTACATTTTCCGATCGATAGGGCAGGGATTCCGGCCAGGCGGACAGGCGCGGACGATAGGCGAAGCCGGGGAGCACGAAGCGGGCCTTGTCCAAGGGTGAAAGCGGCGACTGTAGCAGCGTCCCGATGATGTGGCCGTTTTCGAACAGACGCGTGATGACGTCCTGGACGTTCAGTTCCAGCACCTCGTCCACGATCTCCGACATCGAGCGACCGAAGGTGAAATCCCGGCCGTCCACGCCGTACAGATGCTTGGTGGAAAGCCCCGTTTCTTCGTCGATGCCGAAGACGGCGCGGTCATCCAGGCGAACGCCGCCGTGGGTATATTCCTTGGCGATGGCGTCCATCCAGAAGGCGACTTTCTCGCCGTTCACCACGATTTCCTCGCCGCTTTCGGCGGCGGGTTTCAGGTAGCTGTCCCATTGGGCCAGTCCGCTGACCGTGCCCAGGTTCACCTGGCAGGGCATGGAGTAAAAATAGCCCTCCTCGCTTTCGATACGCTGGCGATAGTCCGTACCGCAGTCGATGGCCACGGAGCCGTCCGCGACGACGATGGGGTACGCATGCCCCAGGGCGTCGTAGTCCGAGCGGCCGTAGAGGGCGGCCAGGATGCCCTCGGAGGCGGAGCCCAGGCCGGCTTCATCGGCCATGTCGGCCACGGTTTCGCCGGACAGCCCCGTGGCGGCTTCCCGCATGACGCCGGACCAGCGCACCTGGCGTCCCTGGCTGCCGTCCTCGACGACCACGGCCAGCCCCAGGTCCGGATTGCGCTCGCCGGAAGGCTCTGCGCCATCGGTCGTAAGAAACCCGGCGTCCGTGTAGCCGTACATCAGGGGATCGGGCGTGAAGCGGGAGGGATAGCCGTGCAAGCCCTCCATATTGAAGATCAGGGCGGCCCCGGTGCTGTCGATGAAGGTATGCCGGTTGTAGAGATTGCCTTCCGGGTTTTCCCCGTCGGGGATGATGTATTCCATGTGGCCGCGCCAGTCCTCCACGGCATGAGCGCCGTAGCCGAAGGCCCAGCTCGCCGCCTGGAGGCTTTTCGCCGAGGCCAGCAGGTGCCGGGTGTAGGCGAAGGTGCGGTCCGGATCCTCGTAACGTCCCCAGCATTCGTTGGAGATGCGTCCGTCGTCGGAGCCGCAGGCCACGGGGCAGAGGTAGCTCATGAATTCGTCCGAAAGGATGTACCAGACGTCCGGACCGAAGGAACCGTGCATCAGCAGCCCGCGATCCAGGGCGTCCTTCCAGGGCTTGCTCATGCGTTCGTGGGCGTGGGCGGTAAGCGTGGCGTGCATGCCGGCGCCCCAGGCGAAGATTGTGGATGGAAATAGCCAGCCGAAAAGCAGAAGAAGCGTCGGCAGCAGGGGAACGACGCGGCGGATGGGGAGACGTTTCGCGCGTTTCGAATCGGGCGTGAACATGGTTTTTCCCTTTGTCTTTCGGCCGTTCGGCGGTGACGAGACGTAGAATCCGTTTCATGAAAGCATACTTTCGAATCGGAGAAAAGGGGAAAGCGCCGGGCGCATGGAAAATTCACGATCGCCGGAAGGGAAGGGGACGGCGTTTCTCGACCGTTTCGCCCGTGCGGCATTCACGGAGGAAAGGGAGTTCTCCTTGATGATCGGGCGAATTCGTTGACTTTCCCGGCAATTTGACGTATTTTCGCAATCGGTTTCCAAAACAGGCGGGCGATGCAACGCCCGGATACGGATTCGTTTCACGCAAAGCGGGGCAGGCCGATGAACGAAACCTTTCATGAATTCTGCGGGCGCGTACGGATTTTCTCCGATTTCAGCGAGCCGGAGCTGGACGAACTCCTGCGCATCACCAACCGGGTGCGGATCAAGAAGGGCCAGCTTCTCTGCAAGGAAGGCGGGGACGGCGACTCGATGTTCGTTATTCGGGAAGGCGTGGTCCGGGTGGTGGGGAAAACCGCCATGGGCGGCATCGTTCCCCTGGCGCGGCTGTCGGAAGGCCACGTGGTGGGCGAGATGGCGTTGATCGACGAATCGCCCCGCTCGGCCACCTTGGAGGCGGAAAGCGACGTGGTGGTGTACACCATCCGGCGTTCGGATTTTCAAGTATTGAAAGAGGAACTGAATCCCGTGGCTTTCAAGCTGATTCGCGCGTTGGGGCGGGAAGCCTGCGAAAGGCTGCGGGACGCCAACGTCCAGATTCAACACTACCTGCACAATCCGGCGGAACTGTTCGTCCCGGACGTGCTGTCCGGCATGGAGCCGCCCAAGGAAACCAAGAAGCTGACCCAGACTTTCCTGCGTTTTTTCATGAAGAACTGAGAGGGACGCCATGGCCACCGAACGGGAACTGCGTCACCGGGATTTCCTGAAGACTTTTGCGGTTTTCAAGGATTTTCACCCCAACGATCTGCTGATTCTCGCCCATCATCTGGTGGAACGCCGCTTCGAGCGCAACCAGGTGATTTTCCAGGAGGGCGATGCCGGCGGCAGCGCCTATTTCATCGTCTTCGGCAAGGTGGTGGTGCTGAAAAAGCTGCCCGAGGGCGGCTACGAGCATCTGGCGCTGATGCAGAGCGGGCAGTTGTTCGGCCAGGTTTCCCTGGTGGACGGCCAGGAACGCTCGGCCACCTGCGCCGGGGCCAGCCGGGGGCTGCTTCTGGAACTGACCAAGGAAGCCTTCGACGCCATGTTCGACCAGAAACTGTCCTTTGCTTTCCGCTTCCAGGAGTACCTGACGAAGGGCATCATGCGGCAGTTGCGCCACGCGGACGGCAAGATCTCGCGGCTGGTGAAGACCGTGAAGGCCGGACGCAAGAACGCGGAAGTGGCCGATCTGTTCCACCAGTTCAAGGACGCCATGGCCTCGGTTCACGAGATGGGCATCGACCTGGACGAGGTGGATTACGTGATTCCCGAAGGCCAGAAACGGGATTACGGAAACCAGCGTAAGCAGGCCGCCCAGGCCATCGACCGGCAGGCTCCCGCCGCGCCGGCCAGCACCGTGCAGACCATCGATTTCGGCCCGGACTTCGCGGGCCTGGACGAACTGGGCGATCTGGGCGAGCGCTGAGCCGTAAATTTCCTCCATCCTTCCGGAATCCTTTTCTCCGATCCGTCGAGAAATCCCTGAATTCATGAAACATCGATTACCCTATTAATTGCTTGAAAAATCCGGATAAAATTCTATACTGTAGATAGAATAATCATGGATTGGAGAACGATTATGTTTCGGATGCTGCTTCTGCTCATATTTCTGAGCACGGCTCCATGGGCCTGCGGTTCGGACGATGGCGGTTCGGAGGACGGCGACGAGGAGATGGAGGCGGAGTTGGAAGAGGGGGAATGCCGTTTGGACGAGCACTGTCCCCCGAACTACTTTTGTGTCGAAGGGGAGTGCATCCCAAGCTGCGGAGCGGACGGCGATTGCGGAGAAAAGAGCGGGCAGCCGGGCGATGTGTCGATGGGGACATGGTTTGATTCATCTTCCGGCCTGACCTGGCAGAACCCGCCTGGCGATGACCAAATGGAATGGCAAACGGCGATTGACTATTGTAACGACCTGAGTCTGGACGGCCACAGCGACTGGCGGCTGCCGACCATTTCGGAGCTTCGTTCCCTGATCCGTGGTTGTCCGGAAACAGAGACGGGCGGGAGTTGCCAGGTTGAGGATGACTGTCTGTCTTCGTTCTGTTTTCGGTATTGCACCGCTTGTACCCTCGCTAAAGGCCCTGCCGACGGCTGTTACTGGCCGGACGCAATGGAAGGAATGTGTGCCTATTATTGGTCGTCACAGATTGTCGAGGACACGGGGCGCCATGCATGGACTGTCCTGTTTATTGGCGGCTTGATCATTAACATGGAATTCGCCGTCAACCATACTTTTGCCCGCTGCGTGCGATAAATATCTTCTTTTCTCCTGACTGAAACCATCCTTTGATCCCCCCCGGCCTTTCTTTTTCGGAAAGGCCGTTTTTTTTCTTGACTCTTCCTGCTCTATCTGTTCTACTTGTTATAGAACAAATTCGAAGCAGAGAGGAAGAAGCCGTGCTCATCACCCTGGATCTGGAAAGCGACATCCCCATCTACCAGCAGCTTCGCGACGAAATCGTTCGGGGTCTCGCGGCGAAAAAGCTCGCCCCCGAAGAGGGCCTGCCGCCCGTGCGCGCCCTGGCCCAGGATCTGGGCATCAACATGCACACCGTGAACAAAGCCTACAACATCCTGCGGGCCGAGGGCTTCATCGGCGTTCACAAGCGCCGGGGCGTCTTCGTGCGCCGTCCGGAGGAATACCGCGCGGAAGCGGCGCATCTGGACGAACTGAAAGAGCGCCTGCGCCCCATCCTGGCCGAATTGCTCTGCCGGGGCCTGAGCGCCGAGGAAATTCTGCCGCTCTGCCGGGTGGTGATCGAGGAGTTCTGATCCGAAAACATCCCCGGGATTCATGGCGAATCCGGGAAGACAGAGGAAAGCGAAATGGAGGAAGGCATGTCGAACGCCAACGGATGGATCCTGAACCTGGTCAACATCCCCATGTTTTTCATCGTGTTTCTTATCGGGTGGCTCATGCCCTATCTCACCCGCCGGGAGATCGTCTTCGGGGTGCGCCTCAATGGCCGATTGGCCGATTCGCCGGATGTCCGGGAGTTGAAACGGGATTATCTGCGCGACTACGGTATCGCGGGCGGCTTTCTGGCGATCCTGCTTTCCATGGGCTATATCCTGCTGCCGGATGGGGATGTTCGAAGCGCGATCATGCTCGGCAGTCTGCTCCAGGTGGCGGTCATGTTCCTGTATTTCCTCCACTTTCGGAAGAAAGCGGGAGAATTGAAGACTCGCCTGTTGCCCGTGCCGGAAGGCCGTCCCGTGGTGGTGGCCGATACGGCCTACCGGGACTCGGAGAAGGCGCTTTCCTGGGCCTGGAACGCCATTCCCCTCGTGCTCCTGGCGGCGAGTTTCGCCTTCGGGCTTTCGATGTACGACCTGCTTCCCGAGCGGATTCCCATGCACTGGGATTTGCAGGGAAACGTGGACGGCTGGTCCAGGAAAACCCATGCCTCCGTGCTGTTTCTTCCCATCGTGATGACCTTCTGCTCCGGTCTGATGCTGATGGTTTTCTGGGTCATTCGCAGCGCCAAACAGAACCTCGACGCCGAGCGGCCGAAGGAAAGCCTGGAGCAGAACCACGCCTTTCGTTTCCACTGGTCCGTCTTCACGGTCATCAGCCACACGGCGCTCATTCTGGGCATGCTTCCCATCTATCTCCATAGCCTCCGGGTTTACGCCGTCTCCCAGGGGCTGGCTTTCGCCGCCATCGGCGGCAGCGTGCTGTTCATCGTCGTTTACGCCATCGTGCTGTCGATCAAGGTGGGTCAGGGCGGCAGCCGTCTCGATCGCCAGGCCGTGGAGACGCGCTTCGGATTGACCAACCGGGACGACGACCGTCTCTGGCGCGCCGGGGTGTTCTACGTCAATCCGGACGATCCGGCCCTGTGGGTGGAAAAGCGCTTCGGCGTGGGCTGGACGCTCAACTTCGGCAATCCGCGCGCCTGGTACTGGGTGGCCGGTTTCGTGGTGATTTGTCTGGGGCTGGTGGGTTTCAGCCTGTACGTCAGCATTTTCAACGCCGTGCAGTCGGGAGGCTAAGCGATGCGAAGACATCTTGTCAGTGCTCTGAAACTCCTTGTGATTTCATGTTTTTTATCCGCCTTTTGCGGTTGTGCGGAGGATCTGGACGGCAAGCTCGGCGAAGCGGACGGCCTGGCGCGAAAGGGGAAACTGGAAGCCGCCGTAGCTGCCTACGACGGGATTCTGGCTGAAAAAGAACGTCCGCCGGAAGAACGGGAGCGCATCTATCTCCGCCGGGCGCGACTTCTCAGAAGTTACGGCAAAATGGAACGGGGGTACGAGGATATCCGACGCGCCAAGGACGCCAATCCGAAAAGCATCGAGCCGCATCTGTTGCGAGCCCGTTTTCTGGAAGGGGAGAAGCGCTACAAAGAGGTTCCGGAAGCGTACGCCGAGGCCATGAAAATCGCGCCCGAGGATCCCCGGCCCTACGCGGAGCGGGGCGTCTTTTACCTGGACCGGAAAAACGACCCGGAGGCGGCCATCGCCGATCTCGACCGGGCGCTGGCCATCGATTCCGATAACGACGACTGGCTGAACATTCGCGGCTGGGCCCATTCGGACCTGGGCGACTACGAAAAATCGCTGGCGGATTACAGCCGGGCGCTGGAAAAAAATCCCGCGGCGGTCTGGCCCTTGGCCAATCGCTGTCTCACCTACATGCGGGCGGGAGATTTCGACAAGGCTCTGACCGACTGCAACCGCATCATCGCCCGCTACCGGCGCGACACGGTTACGGGTTACGCCTACAACCATCGCGGGGCCTTGCACATGATCTGGGGAGACGCCGAGTCCGCTTTGGCGGATTTCAACCGGGCGCTGGAGATCAACCCGAGGGATCCCTACGCTTTGGCCAACCGGGGCTATCTTCGCTATGACACGGGCCGGTACGAGAAAGCTTTGGAGGATTTGATCGAGGCGATGAAACGGCACTCCCATCACGACTACGCGCCGTTTTACATCTTCCTGTCCCGGGCGCGGCTGAAGCGGGACGGAAAGAAGGATCTGGAGGAATTCTCCAAGAAGCGCTTCAAAAAGAAGGACGACTGGCGACGAAACATCGCCGACTATCTTCTGGGCGGTCTGGACGAGGCGGAATTCCTGAAGCGGGCCGGAGAGACGAAACGCAAGTTCAACCGGGACGAACGGGCCTGCGAGGCGAATTTCTACATCGCGGAAACGAAGGATCTGGCGGGCGACCGGGAAGCGGCCTTGGCGGCCTATCGGCGGGTTCTGGCCTTTCGGCTGCCCCATTTCATCGAGCATCGTTCCGCGCGGGCGGCGATGAAGCGCCTGGAAAAAGGCGCTCCTCCGAAAGAAAATACGAAGAAGGCGCCTGCCGCGTTCCCCCAATGAAAAAGGCTCAACTCGGATTTCCTGGGAGATTCTTCACTCGATGAAAGAAAGGGGCACCGTCTCGTTCCCTTCCTCGATGGTGGGCCTTGGCCGAAAGCGATTTGCGCTTTCTCCCCGGAATTCCGAGAAAAAACGAAAAAAAACAGAGGGTTCCGCAGTGGAAACCCGCCGTTTTTCGTCTCGCAAGAAGAGAACTCAACTCAGCAGGTGAACCACCAGGCCGGAGCGCAGCTTGGGTTCGAACCAGGTGGATTTCGGCGGCATGATCTCTCCGGCGTCCGCGATGGCCATGAGCTGATCCAGCGTGGTGGGATAGAGAGCGAAGGCCAAGGCCCACGCGCCGCCGTTCACGCGCTTTTCCAGCTCCGCCATGCCCCGGATGCCGCCCACGAAATCGATGCGCCTGTCCGTGCGCGGATCCTCGATGCCCAGAATCGGCGTAAGCAGATTGTTTTGCAGGATGGACACGTCCAGGCCGCCCACCGGATCGGCGGGGTCGAAGGAGCCGGGCCGGGCGGTGAGACGCCGCCATTTTCCGTTCAGGTACAGGCCGAAATCATGCATGTTTTCCGGGCGGGGCGTATCGGTTTCCCGGATCTCGAAACGTTCCTCCACCCGCGAGAGAAACTCCGCTTCCGAAAGGCCGTTCAGATCCTTCGCCACGCGGTTGTAATCCAGGATCTTCAACTGATCGTGGGGAAAGAAGACCGTCAGGAACCAGTTGTATTCCTCGCTTCCGTCGTGGTTCGGGTTGGTCTTGCGGCGCAGATCCCGGACCCGGCTGCCGCTCTTGGCGCGGTGGTGGCCGTCCGCCACGTAGGTGGGGTTGATCGTTCCGAAGGTTTCCACGATGCGTTTCTGGAGATCGTCGTCGTCGATCACCCAGAGCGTGTGGCCGATGCCGTCGCCCGCCGTGAAATCCACGTCCGGCACGGATCGGGAAGCTTCGGTCATCAGTTCGTCCATGGCCTTCTGGGCGCGGTAGGTCAGAAACACCGGGCCGGCGTTGCAGTTGGTTTCGTCCACGTGCCGGGCACGGTCGTCTTCCTTGTCCCGGCGGGTTTTTTCGTGCTTCTTGATGAAGTCCTCGTCATAGTCGTCCACCGCCGCGCAGGCCACCAGGCCCATCTGGGCGTGCTCGCCCATGGTCTGGCGATAGGCGTACAGGCAGGGTTTGGAATCCGGAACCAGCCAGCCCTTTTCGATGAAGGCGTCCAGGTTCGCCCGCGCGGTGGCGTACACACTATCGTCGTGCAGATCGATGGCGGGATCCAGGTCGATCTCCGGCTTGTTGATATGCAGGAAGGATTTTTCGTTGCCCGACGCCATCTCGCGCGCCTCGGCGGAGTCGAGCACGTCGTAGGGCGGCGCGGCGACGGCCTTGGCTTCGGAGTTGGGAGGACGATAACCGATGAACGCCTTGATTTTCGCCATGGAAACACCTCTTCGGATTTGCGGTGACAGAAAACGAAAGCCGGATCCGCGGCGGATCCGGAACCCGTGAGGCGGAGCATACCCAAGGCCACCGGAGCGCGCAAGGGAAAAGGGGACGGCAAAGCCGGTTTCGGTGCGGATTATGATTTCTTTTGTTGCCTTCATTCCGGCAATTGGATAGAGTTATCCGGGAGAACCGGAACGCCTTTTCGCGGGTTTTCCTCCGTCGTTCCCGCTCGTATTTCACCTATCTAAGGAGTCACCGTTCCCATGAAGAATGCCTTTCGCGCGATTTTGCCGCTCACGTTCGCCGCTCTTCTGCTTCTGCTGATCGCCTGCGCGGGCCGTCCGACCATGCTGGCCCCCGAGGATCTCTCCAGCCCCGACGTGGATCTGGCCCTGACGATTCTGCACACCAACGACATCCACGCCCATTTCGCGGCCTTCAACAAGCACGGCAACACCTGCAAGCCCGCCGAGCACGCCGAGGGCAAATGTTTCGGCGGCGCGGCGCGTATCGTAGGGGCGATCAAGCGCATCCGCGACGAACGCCCCGCGACCCTGGTGCTGGACGCGGGCGACGTGTTTCAGGGGACGCTTTTCTACAGTAAATACAAGGGAAAGGCCGCAAGAGCTTTCATGCAGGCCGCCGGTTACGACGCCATGGCCCTGGGAAATCACGAGTTCGACGACGGGCCGTCGGTATTGGCGGAATTCCTGAAGAGCGTTTCCTTTCCCGTCCTGGCCGCGAACGTGGACGTTTCCGCGGAACCTCGCCTGGAAGGGCTGATCCGTCCGTACGTCGTCAAGGAAGTGAAGGGCCGCAAGGTGGGGATCTTGGGAATCGTCACCGAAAGCGTGCCCGTGATTTCCAGTCCCGGCCCCACGGTTCGTTTTCTGGACGTGATGGAGGCGACCCGAAAGAGCGCGGCCGAGCTGAAGGCCAAGGGCGCGGAGATCGTGATCGCGCTGAGCCACGCGGGATTGCAGAAGGATATGGAAATCGCCATGCTGGTTTCCGGCGTGGACGTGATCGTGGGCGGTCACAGCCACCTGTTGCTTTCCAACCGCGAAAAGGGCGCCGTCGGGCCGTACCCGAAAATGGTGACGAACCCCGCCGGAGAGCCGGTTCTGGTGGTTCAGGTCGGCTCCTACGGAAAATATTTGGGCCGTCTGGACGTGGCCTTCGACAAAGCGGGCCGCCCCGTCAAATGGGCGGGCGAGCCGATCCGGCTGGATCAATCCTTGCCGGAGGATCCCGCCGTCCTGAAGAACTTCGCCGGAATGATGAAGGAAATCGACGAGTTCCACCATCAGCGAGTGGGGAAGACCGACCTTTTCCTGAACGGGGACTGTCGCCACGAGGAATGCAATCTGGGCGACCTGATCTGCGATTCCATCCGCACCGCCACCCGAAAGGAAGGCGTGCAGATCGCCTTCGTCAACGGCGGCGGCATCCGCAGTTCCATTCCCACCGGCGACATCACACTGGGGCAGGTGCTGGAGACGCTGCCGTTCGGGGATACGCTGACGACCATGAAAATCCAGGGAAAAGACCTGCTTGCGGCCTTGGAACATTCCGTCAGCCAGGCGGAAAATCCGGAAAACGAAGGCACCGGGCGCTTCTTGCAGGTTTCGGGCATCCGCTATGAATGGGACGCGCGCAAACCGGCGGGCGAGCGGCTGGTCAAGGCGGAAATTCTCAACAGCCTGGGCGAGGCGAAACCCCTTCGCCCGGATGTCTGGTACCGCGTGGCCATGTCCGATTTCCTGGCCCGGGGCGGCGACGGTTACGAGATGTTCAAGGCCAATGCCGGCGACGCCTACAATCACGGGAAGCGGATCTCGGGTATCTTCGCGGAATATCTACAGAAACTCTCTCCCGTCTTTCCTCGGACGGAAGGCCGCATCGTTCGGAAATAGGGCCGTTTCAATCTTTTTCAAGGGACAATTTCAAGGGTCGATGTCCGGTTTTCTCCGGCATCCGGCCGCCCATCTCCAATGCCGCCCGGAAGGTGGCGATTCGAGGGCCTGAGGATCGCTGAAAACGAAGAGAACGGCATTGTTTTTACTCCCTCGACCGCCGGATATGCGCGGAAGCGGAACGTCCGATTTCCTCCCGAAACCATTTAACAGCCGGCTGGTGGTACTACCACCAGGGAATTTCTTACAGCGGCGTAAGTAAAAACTTACAATAATGTAAGGGGGCTTCCGTCGCCTTCGATCGGGAAAAATCCATAAAATGAAAACGCCCCTTTCACCGGGAAAGGGGCGTTCGTTCGAACAGGAAAAAGAGTTATTTGGTCGCTTCTTTTACCGGGGCTTTCCCGGCCGTCTGCACCGGAACCAACCCCGTCTTCTTGATCTTGTATTTTTCGGCGGCGCGCATGATTTCCTTGACCTTGGCGGGGCCGTCCTGTCCCCATTCCCGCATGCGCAGGAAGATCACATAACCGATATCTTCCGTAACTTTTTGGAATTCCTTGTTGATTTTCTGTTCCTGCCAGAACTTGATCAGGGCGGGCAGCACATCCTGATGGGCCAGCCGCAAAACGGCGAACAGCACCGCGTCGCGCACCTGCTCGTTTGGATACAACATCACCCGGAACACATCCTCGATGTATTTCTTGTCCCCGCTGGCCGCCAGCATGTACAAGGCTTTTTCCACTTCCGGCCAGTTTTTATTTTCTCGGCTGACGAGCTTCTGCCAGCAGGACAGGTTGTCCTGGCATTTCTTGGCGGCCTGCATGCGCACGTTGAAATCCGCGATAAGCGCGCTGGTTTTCTTTTTCTGCCCGAAGATCGGCGCCTGGCATTTGTCCGATTTCACGAAGGCGTCGAAGCGGTCCGCCTGGGTGTGATCGCCCAGAATGGACGCCACGTTGGCCGCCGCGAAGCAGACCTGGGAAAACGGCGTCAGCTGTTTTTTCAGGTCGCGCAGAACGATATCGCCCTTTTCGGCCACCTGCATGATGTCTTCCCAACGTTCCTTGAAGAAATGAGCGATGAGCACCTGGCTCATGATTTCCCGCTCGTTCAGATATTCGATGCTGTCCGGGGGCTTGATGAACAGATCCACGATCTGATTCAGATGTTCCTTTTTGATGGGAACGCGGGCCAGAGCCTGAATGATCTTGGCCTGAAGTTCGTAGGCGAACTCGTTTTTCAAGCCCTTGCCGAACTCCGTCATCAGGTAATCGGCCATGTCCGGATCGCGCAGCTCGCCCATGACGTTGACGATCTTGATCTTGATGATGTCTTCCTTGATGTCGATGGATTTGGCCAGTTCGTTCAGCTTTTCGTTTTTCAGTTCGTAGCCTTTAACGAGCGCGTCCCGGGCTTCCTTCCCGCCGAGCTGAATCAGGGACTGCTGGCAGTCGCGGAACAGATTCAGACCGCTGGTGTCATCCACGAACAGACCGTAAACCAGGGCGTCGGCCGCTTCCTTGGCCTTCAGTTTTCCAAGGGAAATCGCCGCGTAGTGGCGGATGAGGATCTTTTCCGAATCCTTGTAGAGCACGTCCATCAGTTTCTGGGTGGCCCGGGGATCGCCGATCATGCCCAAGGCCTGCACCGCGCCCGCGCGGCCCATCTCGCCCACGTTGTCGATGGCCCAGAGCAGGGCGTCCACCGCACTGGATTCGCCGATATGACCCAGGGACATGCAGATCTGTTCGGTCAGTCGGTCGTTGTCCAGACTGTCCATTTTTCCGACACGCTTCAATTCCTCGATCAACTGGGGAACGGCCACCGGATCGCCGATGAGGCCCAGGGCGAACACGGCCTTCAGCGAGCCGTAGCGCCGTTTGAGAAGATCCAGGAGAATCGGGACGGCTTTCTTGGAACGATGCTCCTGGACATACAGCATCGCCGCGTCGCGGGTGCGCCGATCCCGGAGGTCATCCACCCAGTCGTCCTCGTCCTTTTCGCCGGAACAGGCGATGAAAAGGGGAAGCGAAAGGGCAAAAAGAGTGATCATCAGCCATGTTCGTCTCATAACGGCACCTCTCCTTTGCGTAGAATGGCCCTAGGTCATCGATATCTCTAGTGATTTGTCCGATAATTTCCATTCCGGTTCTTTAAAACCTCTGGGTACCGTACCATATCTAAAATTGGATTGGCTTGCAACTTTTTTTCCCAATATTTCCAAGCTGTTTTCTTGATTCATCCTTACAACTCTGATAAAATCATCCGACCGAAGGGGAATGAGTGTCCAGAAAGAACCGGCATCCGAACGGCAGCAGGAAGAAATCAACGATAAGAGGTAGTGTGTCATGAGTAATCGGCTTGGACAGTTGCTTGTCAGGGAAAACCTGATAACCCTGGCGCAGCTTAAAAAGGCGCAGGAAAGCCAGGCGGAGGGCGGCGGTCGGCTGGGATACAGCCTGACCAAGCTCGGCTATCTGGCCGAAAGCGATTTGACGGATTTTCTGAGCAAGCAGTACGGCGTCCCTTCCATCAACCTGAGCGACTTCGATCTGGATCCGACCATCGTGAAACTGATCCCGGAGGAAGTGGCCCAGAAACACCAGATCATCGCCATCAGCCGGGCGGGCGCCTCGCTGATCGTCGCCATGGCCGATCCTTCCAACATTTTCGCCATCGACGACATCAAGTTTCTCACCGGCCACAACGTGGAAGTGGTCGTGGCTTCCGAGACGGCCATCCGCGACGCCATCACAACCATCTATGCCGAGGATGAAGAGGAACAATACGAATCCATCATCGATGAATTCGACGATTCCGAGATCGAGGTCGGCTTCGACGAGGAAGACGACGCCAACGTCGTCGATCTGCAAAACCAGGCCGATCAGGCGCCGGTCGTCAAGCTCGTCAATCTCATGCTCATCGACGCCATCCGGCGCAACGCCTCGGATATTCACGTGGAGGTGTACGAAAAGCATTTCCGTGTCCGTTACCGCATCGACGGCGTGCTGTACGAGGTGATGAAGCCTCCGTTGAAACTGAAGAACGCCATCGTCTCGCGTTTGAAAATCATGAGCGAACTGGACATCGCCGAACGCCGTCTTCCCCAGGACGGACGCATGAAACTGAAACTCGGCAAGGGCCGCGAGATGGACTTCCGCGTCTCCGTGCTGCCCACGCTCTTCGGCGAAAAGGTCGTTTTACGGCTGCTGGACAAGGAAAATCTCCAACTCGACATGACCAAGCTGGGCTTCGACCCGGCCCCGCTGGCGGATTTCAAGGAATCCATCCATCGGCCGTGGGGCATGATTCTCGTCACCGGCCCCACCGGTTCGGGAAAGACCACCACGCTTTATTCCGCCATGACGGAATTGAACACGGTGGACGTGAACATTTCCACCGCCGAGGATCCGGTGGAATTCCAGTTGCGCGGCATCAATCAGGTTCACATGCACGAGGACATCGGCCTGAACTTCGCCTCCTCGCTGCGCGCCTTCCTCCGGCAGGATCCGGACATCATCATGGTCGGCGAGATCCGCGACTTCGAAACGGCGGAAATCGCCATCAAGGCCGCTTTGACCGGCCACGTCGTGCTGTCCACGCTTCACACGAACGACGCCCCGTCCACCATCTCCCGGCTGCTCAACATGGGTGTCGAGCCGTTCCTGGTGGTCGCCTCGGTGGTCTGCGTCATGGCCCAGCGTCTCTGCCGCCGGGTCTGCATGGATTGCCGCGAGCTGATCGAAGTGAATCGGGAGGCTCTCGTCGAGGCGGGCCTGGCTGCGGAACGCCTGGCGGACATCAAGCCCATGAAGGGGAAGGGCTGCAAAAACTGCAACGATACCGGATACAAGGGCCGCGTGGCGGTGTACGAAGTCATGCCGTTCAAAGACGAATTGAAGGACTTCGTGCTCAACGGCGCGTCGTCCGTGGAACTGAAACGCGAGGCCATCCGGCTGGGCATGCAGACCCTGCGCCAGTCCGGATTGAACAAACTGGAACAACAGATGACGACGCTGGAGGAAGTGCTTCGCAATACCTCTCCCGATTGATCGGACCGGTATGGCGGCGGGATTCGGACAACCCTTTTTTTGGATGGGATAAACGCGCATGATCAATCTCCACCAGTTACTGAAGACGATGATCGAGCGGGGTGCAAGCGATCTGCACATCACCACCGGTTCTCCTCCGCAGCTTCGAATCGACGGTCGTCTCGTTCCGGTCAAGACGCCGCCCCTGACGCCCGCGGAAACCAAGCAGCTCTGCTATTCCATCCTGACGGAAGTGCAGAAGGCCCGTTTCGAGCAGAACAACGAACTGGACCTTTCCTTCGGCGTGAAAAGTCTCTCCCGCTTTCGAGCGAACATCTTCATGCAGCGCGGAGCCATCGCCGGGGCGTTCCGAACCATTCCCTTCAAAATCATGGGTTTCCAGGAACTCGGACTTCCCGCCGTCGTGGGGGATCTGGCCCGGAAGCATCGCGGACTGGTGCTCGTCACCGGGCCCACCGGTTCGGGAAAAACCACTTCGCTGGCCTCCCTGATCGATCTCATCAACACGGAGCGGAACTGTCACATTCTGACCATCGAGGATCCCATCGAGTATCTTCACCCGCATAAAAACAGCCTGGTCAATCAGCGGGAACTGGGCGCCGATACCGAGTCTTTCACCAACGCCTTGAAGTATATTCTGCGGCAGGATCCGGATGTGGTTCTGATCGGTGAAATCCGGGATCTGGAGACGGTGGAAGCGACCTTGCAGATCGCCGAAACGGGCCACCTGGTTTTCGCCACGCTGCATACGAACTCCGCCGTGCAGACCATCAACCGCGTCATCGACATGTTCCCGCCCCATCAGCAGGATCAGGTGCGCGCCCAGCTCAGCTTCACCCTGACCGGCATCATGACGCAGTGCCTGATGCCCAAGGCCACGGGAATCGGCCGCGTACTGGCGATCGAGGTTCTGATTCCGAATCCGGCCATCCGATCCATGATCCGGGAGGACAAGATTCACCAGATTTACGGCGCCATGCAGGTCGGACAGAAACAGCACGGGATGCAGACCATGAATCAGGCGCTTTACGGCTTGTATGCCCAACGGCTGATAACCGTGGACATGGCGTTGTCCTATTCCCCGGACCAGGAAGAGTTTCGTCAGATGATCGCCGGGAAGAAACCGACGGGAATGCTCAACAAACGTACGGCGACAAGCGGCTAGTCAACTATCATGAATTCGGAGATCAAACATGCCGATTTTTAAGTGGGAAGGAAAGACCCGCGCGGGCGAAATCAAAAAAGGGACCGTGGAGGCGCCGGACGAAGCGGCGGCCATGCAGATCCTGAAACAGCAGCAGATCATCCCTTCCTCGGTGAAGAAGAGTTTCGGGGCCATCGAAATCAGAATCCCCGGAATGGAGCCGAAGATCAAGCCCAAGTCGCTGATTATCTTCACCCGGCAGTTCGCCACCATGATCGACGCGGGACTTCCCCTGGTCCAGGGGCTGGAGATTCTCGCCGCGCAGAACGACGACCCGGTGATGAAAAAGACGCTTTTTCAGGTGAAAAACGATGTCGAAACGGGCTCGACCTTCGCTTCCGCGTTGGAGAAGCACAAGAACATTTTCGACGAGCTGTATGTTTCGCTGGTCTCCGCCGGCGAGCTGGGCGGTATTCTGGACACGATTCTCGAACGTCTGGCGGCCTATATCGAAAAGGCTGCGGCATTGAAGAAACGCGTCAAAAGCGCCATGACGTATCCGATCATCATTCTGATCGTGACGATTCTCGTCATCAGCGTCCTGATGGTCTACGTTATCCCCGCGTTCGCCAAAATGTTCATGGACATGCAAGAGGGCAAAAGCCTGCCCGGACCGACGCAGCTCGTCATCGACATGTCGGACTGGTTCATCGCCAACGGCTATTTCGCCGTCGCCGGCGGAATAGCCGTTGTAATGATCTGGAAAGCGTTACGAAAAGCCGAGAAATCCCGGTATGTTATCGACGCCATTTTTCTGAAGATGCCGGTCTTCGGATCCTTGATCCAGAAAACGGCCGTGGCTCGTTTCACGCGAACCCTGGGAACCATGATTTCGTCCGGTATCCCGATCATCCAGGGTCTGGAGGTTGTGGAGAAAACGGCCGGAAACATGGTGATCGAGCGAGGTATCCGGACGGTCAAGGAAAAGATCATGGAAGGTAAAACCATGGCCGAGCCGTTGATGACGACCGGCGTGTTTCCCCCCATGGTCGTGCAGATGATCGCCGTGGGCGAGTCCACCGGCGCCCTGGACGCTATGATGTCCAAAATCGCCGATTTCTACGAGGAGGAAGTGGACAATGCCGTAGACGCCATGACGGCCATGATCGAGCCGTTCATGATGGTTTTTCTGGGAGGCATTATCGGATTCGTCCTGGTTGCGATGTATTTGCCGATCTTCACCATGGCCGGAGGTCACTGATTTTTGATTCTGGCCCGGAAATTGCTTAATTTACAACCGGAAGTTCAGGTTGGCCGGAGGTGTATCGTGAAAAATCGGGAACGAGGCTTTACGTTGGTGGAACTGATGGTGGTCGCCGCCATTGTCGCGGTGATGGTCGCCGTGGCCATGCCTTTTTATGCCGGTCGAGTGGCCAAGGGACGCCAGGCGCATGCCAAGGTGATTCTGGAAGCGGCCCGACTGGCCATGGAAAACTATCGGGCCAAGCAGGGCAGTTATTTGAAAGCCGGCGAAGATATTGAACTTTTGCCGGGTTTCGAATATTCCATGTGGCAGTCCAACGATCCCAAAGCCCGTTACGAAGTCACCGTGGAGGAGTCCACCCAGAACAGCTTCGTCATCAAGGCCACCTGCAATCCTTCCAAGGGTTGCAACATCGACGGCGATCCGACCATGGACACCTGGACGCTCAATGAACGAAGCACATTGATCAACACGCTGGACGATGTAGCCCAATAAGAGTTCTTTTATTACCTAACATATATTCGGCACAAATTGCGGGCGCTATGAAAAATGTGCATAGTGTTTTCGTGTGAAGCGAATATGGAAATGCCTTCAACCCTCCCTTTTCCGGTGTCCTGCTTCTAACTCGTTGATTCTCCATTGAAAATCGGTCATTTGACTTTCCAGTAAACAGGCCTTCCGGCTCTGTGGATTGGTACGATTCTTGCTTTATGCAAAGCGTGGGAGAAAAGCGCCCTTGGAAGGAGATTTCAGGAATGACCGCGAACCGACAGAATCGCCCGACCGGTTTTACGTTGCTGGAACTGCTCGTCGTCGTATCGATCATCGTCATATCGGCCGGGATGATGCTGGCTTATTCCTCCACCAGCGACATGGCCGTCACGGTCAACTCCGCCGCCCGGGAAGTTTCCTCGCTGCTGCGTTCGGCGCGCCAGGACGCCATTCAGAGCGGCCGGCAGGTGCTGGTCGCCCGGAGCGGCTCCACCATTCTGGCCTATCGGGACGAAGACGGCAGCCTCGGAGAGAAAACCGCCGGAGATGTGACGCTGATCGAACAGCGGCTTGTCCGGAAGGTTTTGTTCAAAATGACGGACGGATCCGACGTCGTGCAGTGGATCGGTTTCACGAACAAAGGCTACCTGATCTGCTCCAGCGGGCGACCCACGGCGTCCTTGGAGTTCTGCGTGGAAGATCCCGACAGCGCGGGCGATTGTGAAGCCGAGAAGGCTTTCGCGAAGGTGGACCTGAGCGTGATCGGAATGCCGAAACTGACGTTCTCTCTTTATTCGGATTAGGTGCTGGAGATGATGGAATATTTCTTGAAACGGAAATCGGGATTCACTTTGCTGGAAGTGCTGATTAGCGTGATTCTGCTTTCCATCGGCATGGTGGCCATGGCCAATCTCCAGGTGCTGGGGCTGCGCGGAAACGTGGACGGCGAGGATCGGGGGAACGCGGCGGCGCTGGCTTCCGCGCAACTGAACGAGTTCATCAGCATGCAATACGAGCAGAACCCCGAAACCGGCGAGTTGAACGTGGACGGCCGTCTGGCGGCCACCACCGGATACACGACTCCCCGGGCCGTGAACAAAAACGGTCTTTCCCGCCCGGATCTGATCGCGGATTTCGGAGCGTCCGACGAACAGTTGTTTCACGAACAGTTCCGTTACAAACTCTCCTGGCTCATCGAGGATGTCGGCGTTCAGACTCTGCCCGGCGCGTCCAAGCGGATTTCCATCCGCGTGACCTGGCAGGACCGTTCCGTGCAGGTCTTCGGAGAGGTCGGAACCGTTTCCATCAGTCAGTTCCGCATCGCGGCGAAATACATGTGAGGCGCTCATGATCGAATTTCTGAAGACAAACGATAATCGACGGGGATTCACGCTGCTTGAATTGATGGTCGCCGTGTCGCTGTCCTTCATCGTGGTCGGCGCCGGGTTCACGATCTTCCTGTCCACGAATCGGGTGCATCACTCCACCAGCCAGACCAGTCTGCTCCAGCAGACGGCCCGGGCCGCGCTGGACCTGATGGCCTCCGAAATCGTCATGGCCGGGTTCGGGACGATCAAACCCTCCGACGTGGCGGAACTGGTGGATGGCGAGGACGAGATCGTGTTCCCGTTGGTCGCGGGGGACGAATCGGCCAACACGAACAGCAGTTCAAGTTCCGACACCCTGCGGTTCAAGGCCAGTATCGGCGGGATGGCCATCCTTTCCGATCGGACCACTTGCAGCGGCGCCACGGACTGCGTGCTGGACCTTCACACGCGGCAGCTGACGGACAAGCTGGAAGCGAACGAGATGGTGGATGTCCTGGATCTGGATCGCAATCGTCTGGGACGCGGGCAGGCCACCGTCCTGAACAACACGCAGATGACCATTTCCGGATACGTTCCGGAAAACGACGGCAGCATCCCTTCGGGGGCGATTATCATCAAGCGGCCCTTCTACATCACCTACCGACAGATCGGAAGCCGTCTGGTTCGTTGCGTGCGGGACACTCACACGGACGCCTGCGACGACACCGATCCGGCTCTGCTGAACGCGGCTCCGACTCCGGGCAATCCCGAAACCACCTATTACCTGGCCGAAGGACTGGTGGATCTGCAGTTTTCCTTCCTGCTTCGCGGCGAGACGGAATTTCTGCCCACGCTCGCCCGTCCGGATCTCGGGTTCGCCGGGGCGACGGGCAAGGAGACGCGAAACAAAATCCGGGCCGTCAAGATCGAAGTGCTGGTCCGGTCCACGGGAAAGGATCCCATGATTACCAAGAAAGACTGCGACCGGGATCTGATTCGGACCGTTTACTGGGTCGGGGACCGCGCCCACACGGTGGAGTGCGGGTACAACTATGCTCACATGAGCACGATCATTCATTTGCCGAACTTGGATGTCAGTTCGATCTGACCTTGCGAAGATTTGGAGCGTTGCGATGAAAAGTGACGGAAGGATCATGAAAAACGCCAAAGGCTATACGCTGGTGATTTCCCTTCTCCTGCTGATCGTCATGTCCATGATCGGGCTTCTGGCGGTCAATATGGCGGTTCAGGAAACACGCATCGCCAGGAATTACGAGGATTCCGTGGTGGCCATGGCTTGGGCGGAAGCGGGAATCGAGACCGCCCGCGTGGAGATTTTCAAAAGCCCGGATCCGGAACTCACGGGCTTCGAGTGCGATCCGGCCAACGTCGCCACCACGACGCACTACTACCCCAGCGAAGCCGATCCGAAGGTTCGTTACTGCATCGAGCTGCTTCCGGAGGCCACCCGGCTGGAAGGGGACAACACCGATACCCGGAGCTCGGGCCAGGACCGGTCCCGGGCGACGAAGACCTATTATTACAAAGTCGATTCCTACGTCGAACGGGACACGGGAGGCGGAACGCCGGTGATTATCCGCCATATCCAGACCATGGAATCCCAGACTCGTTTTACGATCTAAGCCGTTAGGAGCGGATGATGTCGATGAGCCGCATGAAAAAATGGATTCTGATTCTCGGAGGGTTGATCCTGCCGGCCTTTCCGATTCTGATCCAGGCCGCGGACAATAAGCTGAACGACGACCTGTTCATCATCTTCGACGGGCTTCATGGCCGCGGAGACGAATGCCGGGAGATCGCCGTCTGCACCGGGACCACGGACTGTTACAAGGGCCTGGACAAGGACGGAAATCCGTACACCGAGGATACGGGCGAGGTGGGTGTCAGCTTATACACCTCGTATGACAAGTACGTTACCATGGCGGGATCCTTGCAGCCCAATTTCGACCACGGCGCCTCGGAGAATTGCGAACGCAAGGTCCAGACCTATACGGTCATCGACCGTTCCGGCATGGCCTATCCCGGATTGACCAACACCATGATCGGACTGAAGCTTTCCGATCTCTGCTCTCCGGGAAAAACGGACTGCATGTGGAGCACCCAGTTCGCCGGGCCGGACCTTCCGGCGGATCGCGACATCGACGAACTGACGCTCGAAGAGAAAATGAAAATCCCGATTTCCTTCCCGGACACCCTGGACGCCAAAATGACGGTGTTGACCAACAGTCCGTCCGCTACCGTGATCGTCTCCCGCTATCTGGCGGAATTCGAGGACAAGCCGGGCGTGCCCATCGAGGGCGATTACGTCATGGTCAGCCAATACGTCTACAAGCCGGACGACGAACCGTATTTCGACATCACCTGGAAACTGGAGACGCTTCGGGGAAGTTACAGCAGCGTCAAGTTCTGGCACGCCATGGACACGTTCACCGCCGGAAACGATTTCGGCTACGGCTACCTCTGCGACGTCACGCAGATCGCCGGCGGAACGGGCGGAGCGAACTTCTTCCAGGGAACCATCGCCCTGCATCCTTCCGCCAAGCAATACGAAGGGTGGTGGGCCAAGAACTTCCAGAACGTCAAGAACGACGAACTGCCCGACATTGACTGGTCGCGCCCCCTGGCGGTCAGCATTTCCGATCCGTCCGGAAAGGTGGCTCCGCTGACGTCTCTGGAAGACAACGGCATCGCCCAGGAGTGGGACGAACTGGAGGTAGGGACCGAACCCATTTACGTTTCCACGAGATGGACCTTCGACGATCCGATTCTTCAGTCTTCTTTCGGAACCACCCGCTCGCTTTTCGTGGTTTCCTCCGACGATAAAATCTTTACGAAGTCCGACGGAACCAAGATCGAACTGGAACCCTCCATCTACGACATCCAGTTCAACCCGCGAAAATGGCGCGGCGCCGTAAAATCCTACAAGATGCCGAAAAGCTGCACCGAAACGGTGGAATGCCAGAAGGACGGTTCCTCCGATCTGTGTCTGGAATCCCCGGAATGCACGGGAACCGCGGGATGCCCGAAATACTGCGCCGTGGGATATTGCGCCGCGGATTTCACCTGCCCGTCGGGACAGCATTGTCTGTTCGGATTCTGCACCACCAAGCTGAAGTGGGAGACGGAAGCCATCGACGGCACGGAGGATCAGCGCAACATCTTCACCTTCGACACCTCCGGGACGCGTTACTGGTTCGACGATTCGAATGCCTCGGCGCTGCGCAGCCAGTTGGGCGTTTCCACCGACGCCGAGGCCCGCAACCTGATGAACTGGTTCAAGGGAAGTCTCAACGGCGCGACGGACAGTACGGTGGACGCGGAAAAGGTCATCATCGACGAGAACGGCTCCCACGATTACGATATGCACAATCCGCTGAACAAGGACGCCCTGGCGGCGGGTACGACGCTTCGACTGTTGCGCGAACGCTATGATGACACCGAAGCCAATCGCTGGACGCTGGGCGACGTCACCCACGCCGATCCGGTGTACATCGGAGCCCATCCGACGAACAGCTGGAAGGATATCAGCGACGTGGACGACGAAGCCTATTCCGATTATTTCAACAAGCCGGACTACCAGGAGCGTCAGCCGGTGGTTCTGGTCGCCGCCAACGACGGCATGCTCCATTGCTACGATTCCGAAACGGGAGACGAGTTGTGGGCTTTCGTGCCTTGGGATGTTCTTCCGAAGATTTCGGAACTGGCCAGTCCTTTCTATGAGCAGCTTCGTACCCCGATGATGGATCTTCGGCCCGTGGTGCAGGATATGTACGATCCCACCAGCCAGACCTGGAAGACCATCCTGATCGCCGGAAGCCGGGGGGGCGGGGACCATTACTGGGCCATGGATATTTCGCCTCCTTCCGGGCATCTGGCTCCCATTCCGCCGGAACAGAAGAACAATCCGGAGGCCGCCCCTCAGTCCGCGCTATCCTTTATGTGGTGCTTTACGGACGACGACCTGGGCCTGACGTATTCCATTCCCACCTCCGGGCGGTTCAAGACGGCCGACGCCGCCACGCCGGGAGACGTCGCTCCCTCCAAGTGGCTGGTTTTCCTCGGCAGCGGCTACGCAAGGCATTCCGCCGAGCAGATGCAGAAGCAGGGCTATTTCTATGTGTTGGATATGTTCAGCACCTCCGTGGTGACCGACCCCGTGACGGGCGTGAACTCCACCATGCCGGACACCATCGCCAAGATCCGCATCTCCAAGGACGACAGCTCCATGTACGGGCTGGACAACGACGAAACCGACGTGACGAACAACGCGCTCAGTTCCGCCACCGTCGCCGACTACGGCGATCCGGACGTGCCGAACTCCGCGCCGGACGGATACGAGGATGTGGTGTACATCGGCGACCTGGTAGGCCACCTGCTGCGTTTCACCATCAAGGAACCCGTCGCCGCCAAGGCGGACGTGGTCGGCCAGGTGCTTTTCAGCACCTTCAAATCGCCGGAGGACGACTCTTCCAATCCAGGCAACAAACGCGAAGGCGTGCTGGACGATTTCAAGTTCTCCGTGGTCAACCGCCGGGACGATTATTCCATTGCCGATTTCAGCTATCAGAATTACGAATTCTACAAATACCCGCGTCCCATCACCACGCGCCCCGTGGTCTGGCGCACCACCGAGCCGGACGACACTACCACCGACTTCCTGGGCAGCAGTTCGAACCGCAACAAGATCATGGTCTTTTTCGGAACCGGAAAATACGACGCTTTTTACGACAGTTTCGATGAATACAAGCGGGAGCCTTTCAACGCCTCCTGCCAGTCCTGGGTCACGGGATCGGGATACGCGGAAGCCTGTATTCGGGATTACCAGGAAATGTACGGCGTCATCGACTACCAGGAAGAGGGAGACGACAAGCGCGTGCTCTTCTCTCAACTGGTTCACAATGAAGTGGACGACGGAACCACCGACACCAATACCTTGCGTTCCATCACCCAGAACGACGATCCCACCGGGAGCGCGGGCGGCGGCGGCGCCTGGCGCGGATGGCGGCTGAGTTTCAATTCCACCCGTTTCGACAATCGCGGGGAAAAGGGTATCACGGAGCCGGTCATCTGGGAGCAGGAAAACATGTACCGTTCGCAGTCGGAAACCCGCAAACGGGAATGGATCGCCTTTTTCACCACCTTCACGCCGAACATGCAGGGAACCTGCGATGTCCGCCAGATCAACAACGCGGAGGAAACCGGAGGCGGCTATCTGATGACGGTTTCCGCCGAGCACGGCGGCAATCCGAGTTTCGCCATCCAGGACGTGACGGGCGACAGCCTGCTTGGATCGAACGATGTCATTTCCGCCACCGGCGAGGGATATGCCGGACAGAAATTCGCCGGTTCGATCCTGTCGCGCGTGGACGTGGATCCGTATCAGAAGGTTCTTTACGTGAAAACCGGACCGGACAATCCGATTTTCCGGGTGCAGATCGCCGGGCTGCCCTATCTGAAGGGCGCCAACACGTCGATTTACCGGGTGGAATAGGGAGTACGTCATGAATCCGAAGAGTCGCAGCAGAGCGAAAGGAATGGTGGGGGCGCTGGCGATGCTCCTCTGTCTGTGGAGCGGATCCGCCCTGGCTCAGACGGCCTGGAATCCGGCGGTGATGAATCCCTCCGTAGTCCAGCCCCCCGTTTCCGCCGCCGATGTCCGGCCGTCGGGAACAAGCGAAGCGTCAACGTCGTCCGACAGCCATCCGATGGTGGGCGAGGTGAAAACGGTGATGCCGGACAAGTATTCCGAGGACCGCTTTCTTTTCATCATCGAAAGCCCCTTCGTGATCCGGATCAACGATGCGACGCGCTACGTGGACATGCGGAACAATCCCGTCCAGATTCCGATGGAGTCCGCCCGTCTCGGTCTGAAAGGGCGGGGAGTTCGCGTGTACAAGATCAAGCAGAAAGACGGCAGCTATCTGGCGGAAAAAATCGTTCTTCTGGATGAGCAGGAACTGTTGAAAATCCGCGAGAAGCAGCCTTCGCGAACGGGAAAATACATCATCAAGGGAAAGGATGCGCTCAAACCTTCGGAGCGCGGACTGTACCGAAATATGAATCCATAGTCTTTTGATGGGAAGAAGTGGCGATGTCCCTGCATACGATTGAAAACTGGTTTCGCGATTTCCGAAGCGACCGCATGGCGTGGATCCGGCTGACCCGCGTGGTTCTGTTGGCTCTGTTCATCGGTTGCAGCGGAGGATCCAACAATCAGGATTCCACGGATGGCGAAATCTGCGGCGGAGGCCACGGCGTCATGCAGGGCGGCACCTGCGTGTGTGATCCGAATTTCGTCAAGGACGGCAAGCTCTGCGTCCCTGAAACGGATGGGGATCGTCCCATCGATGGAGACGAGGATCGGCCGGATGGAGACAAAGACCTCATCGACGGCGACACCGACGGAGACGAGGATGTCGATCGGGATCCCGATCTCGACCCGGACCCCGATTCCGATCCGGACCGGATCGACACGGATGGCGACGGAACCGAGACCGACGGCGATTCCGATTCAGACCCGGACGGCGACGCCGATCCGGATCTGGATACCGAAGCGCCTCCGGCGTGCCATTGTCCCGTGCTCAACGGCGCCTATTGCCTGGAGCCCGGAATCCCCAGTCCGAACGGATACGAACGCGTCGTGGTGGCCGTGGCCGGCGAGCCCGGCTGCCGCCTATCCGTCTCGATTCGCAACGTATCCGGAGAAACCGTCTATACGTCGGAACTTTCCTGCAACGTCAGAGGGCAGGCCGTCCTGGCCGAAATCGGCTGTCAATTCATCTATTTGCAGAACGAGGACACCGTGCGTCTCTTCTGTGACCCCGCGCTTTACAGCTTCGCTCCGACGCATTGCGAACTTCCCGTCGATGGCGACCAGGAACCGGATTCGCCCGACGGCGATTCGCCGGATGGCGACCAGACGGACGGGGACGGTTCGGACGGAGACGAAGCCGACAGCGAGGAAGAAACGCCTCCCGCGCCCTGCGACACGGACGAGGAATGCGAGCAGTATATGCGCTGCAAGACATCGGAACACATTTGCGTTCCGGGCCAGTGCAACGAAACCCGAAACTGCGCCTACGGATATGAATGCGATTTCCACGGGTATTGTCTGCCCAAGACGCCGGTGGGCGACGAGGACTTCAATACCGCCTGTACGGCCGAAAACGAAGACTGGGTTTGCGCCTGGGGAGATTATTGCCTTACGATAACGGGAACCTGCACCCACGATTGCCGGGCGAATTCCGATTGCCCGGACGCCCAGTTCTGCTATCCGGACCGGGGACGCTGCCTGGTGGGAAGCGGACAGACCTGCTCGGATGACAACGATTGCCCGGAAGGCGACGCCTGCGATACGTTGATCGGATACTGCGTGTACGATCCCAACGGAGGGGACGTGGACGGCGACCAATCCGCCGACGGCGACGCGGAAGGCGGCGATGGTCCGGCCGCATGCGACGAAGGGAACCCTTGCGAGTACGGTTGCGCCTGCATCGACGGCTACTGCCGACAGGACTGTCTGGCCACGGAAGACTGCATTGCCGCTCACGGCGAGAATTACATCTGCAACGAATCCTGTTTGTGCGAGTTCGTTCCGGATTGCGAACTGGATACGGACTGCACGGAGCGTCATTTTTGTAACGAGGGCTTCTGCGATCAGATCTGCGCGGACGACAACGGCTGCGGGATCTATGAGCATTGCGACGAGTTCGGCCGCTGCCAGCAAGGCGCTCCCGAGGGCGACGGAGATGTCAACACCGTCTGTTTCGAGGATGCGCACTGCCCCTTGGGAGAGATGTGCGAACCCTCCGGCGAGGAAAAAATCTGTGTTCCGGGCGAATGCCAGAGCAGTTCCCAATGCGAGATTAGGGAAGGGTATTATCTGGATTGCGACAGCCACGGTCGCTGTCAATATTATCCGCTGGAGTCGGACGAGGACATCGAATACCATCAGAGCATTCCCTGCACGAACGACGAGGAATGCCCGGATTACAAGCACTGCCAGATCGACGAAGTCAGCGGCTGGTGCGTCGGCTGCGTCGGTTGCGCGGCGTGGGAATACTGCGGCCTGGACGGATACTGCCATCTCTGCGACGGCGACATGGAGTGCGCGGGGGCCGAGGCGGACGTGAACACGGAAGCCGATTACAACGTGGACATTCCCTGCCAGATCGTGACGGATTGTCCGGAATTCTATTACTGTTCCGAAACGGGCAAATGCGAGACCGAATGCCTTCCCAGTTGCCCGGAACAGCACTGGTGCAACACGGATACGCGCCTCTGCGAGCCTCTGATCGCCGCCGATCGGGATTGCGAGGGGTGCTGCGCCGTTCACGCGGACTGCCCCGAAGGCTATTCCTGCGATCCTGGCACGTACAAATGCGTAGCGGGAGATTGCGTCAACGACAGCGATTGCAACCCCGGCTATGTCTGCGATCCCGGAATCTGGATCTGTAACCCGGCCCGCGTGGAATGCACCCACGACAACGACTGTCCCGTGGGAACCTATTGCCAGCCGGAAGGCGGCGACGCGACCTGGTATTGCTCCCGCCAGTGCTTCTACAATACGGGCTTGGGGTGCCCGGTCGGACAGGTCTGCAATGAGCGCGGCCGCTGCGCCGATTCGGGAGGCGGGGATTTCGTTTTCCCGACGTGCTCGTCGGACGGCGGCTGTTCCGAGGGAAGTTTCTGTTCCATAGAAGAAGGGCAGGGCTCCGGCGTTTGTCGTTCGGATTGTTTCGTGGATACCACGGATGGCTGTCCGGGCGGTTACCGGTGCGACTACCGCACCCGCTGCGTGGAAATTCCCGTGGACGGGGACGCGGAAGCCGATGCGGATCCCGATCCCGATCCGGAGCCGGACGAGGATCTCTGGGACGGCTGCCCGGAGCCGCCGAACGTGCCCATCGCCTGCCCCGGCGGCAGCGATGCGCTGTGTCCCTTCCATTCCCGATGCGACTCCGGAAGCCAGTACTGCGTGGTGGATTGCACCGGAGATTACCATTGCGATTCCGGCCAGGTCTGCACCCACCGGGGTGTCTGCGACGACAGCGCGCCGAATTGGAGTTCGGCGGATCATCCGGGTTGCAACACGGATTGCGACTGTCCCCGATATACGTATTGCTGGCAGAACGTCTGCCGCTTGGACTGCCTGGATACTCCCGACCCCTCGCTGAACAAGGACTGCCCCAACGGGCTGACCTGCACCCAGCGTGGGCGTTGCGTGGACGGGCAATAACGGACAAGGACAAGGGCCATGAGCGATTATCGAAAGAAAACGGAAAGTCGGAAGCCCATGGGGCGTTCCTTACCCGAAAGCCGGAAAAACCGGGTTCGGCCAGTATCGCGAGCCTTTGTTGACCATAAAGCAAGAACAGCCCCCCCAAGGACTTCGGAGGCGACCATGAAGGCCCCAGCAAAGACGTGGAAAAATGGAACCGGGTACGCAGGCGGAATGACAATGGCGGTTCTGCTGTTGTTCGCCATTCTGTTCGTACCCCGCGTGGCTCTGGCCGGAAACGACAACTGGAATACCGCGACGGACAACCAGTGGCACACGTCCACGGTGGCGGCCACGGAACCCACCGCCAAGGTCTACGGGTATGCGGGCCTGAACCAGAATACGTACGTCGTCATCGTGATTCCCACGCTGTACGACGGCGCGCGTCTTGTGGCTCACTCCTGTAATGCAAGTAATGACGCCTACGCCTCCGGCGCAAAACCCTCCGACGTGACGACCCGTTACTATGACGGCAGCACCTATGTGAATATTGGCGCGGCTTCCTCCGGCACTTGCCCTTTGAATTACGAGGGGGGATTTACGACCACCGACGGCGGCTACCGGAACGTGATCGCGCGTGGCGGGACGATTGCGAACTCCACCGACCCCTATGCCACGGGATACCAGCATGAAGTCGTCATGTACAACCGGGATGTCGTTTCCGGCCGCCGGTATTTCTATTACATGGTCAAATACGACAACCGTTTTCCGTCGAACGGTCTGACCTGGAACAGCGACACTTACGCCGTGCCGTCCGGGATGACTCCCAACGGCTGGAACAGCCCCTGGTACACCTCTGATAAAGCGATTTCCTTCACGCAAAAGGACTATTACGGAACCGCCGAGAATACCGATACCACCTGGGATTTTTCCAAGATCTACGCCGGTTCCGAGTGGGGGATCGCCGCCACCACGGATTCCGGCGCCTGGTCGCCGGACATGCATTCCAGTCGTTCCGTAACCTCCAGAGCCACCAATGTCACCTCTTCGGTGGCCAATTACACGCGAACGGAATCCCAGCGGACCTGGTACACCAAGGGCTGGGGCTGGGAAAACTTTACCGCCACGGATACGGCTTCCGGGGGGCGTACGGGGCAATACTACCGCACAAACACCCGAAGTTGGACCTTTATCTGGGACAAGGATATCCCGGATTTCGTGAAAATCTCCGGACCGCCCACCGGAACCTGGAGCAACAGCACGGCCAGTGTCGGCTTCGATCTTCAGGATCAGTCCGGGGCCTCCGGACCGGGATATTATAAATATAACTGGAACAGTTCCACGCCTCCGGGAAGCTACAACTGCGCGGACACCACCAGCCCGCTGTCCTGCGGAGATAATAAATATGTCGGCGTGCCGCCCAATAACGGAACCAATTATCTGTACCTATGGGGCTGGGACGTGGCCGGAAATCCCACAACGGAAACCTGGACCTTCAAACGGGACACCATTGCACCTACTTTGACCCGTTCGGGCTTGACCTTGGGCTGGAACGCTTCGGGCGGCAAGGTCTATTACAACTCCAACGACACCACCAGCGGCGTGACCCGATTCTACTATGCCCAGGACACCACCGACTGCAACAACGTGGTCACCAACCGGAATCTGAACACGGGCTGGAGTCAGGGTTACAACACCAATATCGTTTTCGATCCCTCGACCGATCCGCCGCCCTACGGATCCCAGAACCGTTCGGTCTGTTTCAACGATGCGGGATATCCATCCGAGGATGGAGACGGCTACTGGTATTCCTATGGGGATTACGCTCCCCAGGATCCCAACACGAAATACCAGATTTCCATTTGGGTGAAGTCCGACGATCCGTTCAACATCCAGGCGTATACCTGTGATAACTACGAAACGGGACGACAATACACATCCTATATTACATATTCATCCTCGGATGTCGGCAACTGGCGGAAAATCACCTGGCCGGTCATCACCACGCCGTCCGACAGCCAGTGCGATTCGCTTAGCTTCCATTGGACCAGCGTGAACGGCCGTCTTTGCTTGTCCGATCCGGTCATGGCCGGACCGCCGACATCCTATTATTCCTACACGGCCTCGGCCGGCACCACCCGGACGGTGACTTTCCCGCTGGACGGCTCCAATCTGGATGACGGCGAAATCATGAACGTCTGCGCCTATGCCGAGGACGCCGCCGGAAACCGGCGTTATCAGGCCGTCTGGGATCCGACGCTTATCGACAATGCGTCCACCGTGTACGGCCATGCGTTCTTCGGCGTGGATTCCACGCCGCCTTCCATCACGTTCAGTGAATTGTGCGGCGCAACCGGTTGCTGGTTCGCCAATATTCCGGGGGCCGTGGAGGTGGAAGTCAACGATTTGAACCCGGACGGCGTCAAATGCAATTGGTCCACCACCTATCCGGGAAGCAGCGAGAATCCGTATAACGGCGATCACGCCTATTACAGTTACGATTCTTCCTGGGAAGGATCCCGTGCCCTGTCCTGCCGGGCCTGGGACAAGGCCAATCTCCAGGGAACCGGACAGAATACGTACAACCGGGACTCCACGGGACAGCAGACGGACCTCACCGCCGGAATCTCGGACGGCGCCTGGATCAATTACACCACGCTGGCGCTGACGGTGGACACCCGTTCGAGCACCTTCACGGCGAACTATTCGCCCACGACCAAACTCCAGTATTATACCGTGGACGCCAGCCCGGCCTCCACGTCCTCCACCAGCACGGTCAATCCCTGGACCAGTTCGCTGGACTCGTTGAACGTGAATTTCGGCGGCCAGGGGCTTCAGACGGTTTACGTCCGCACCCGAAACAGCGTCTGGGCGACGGATGAAGCCGTGGCCTGGGGAGCCTGGGACACCTTCAATGTTCGCGTGGATACGGTCATCCCGTGCGAACCCGGCCGCCCGACGAGCGGCACCAGTTGCAGCGCGGGCGTCGGCCCCAAGGGCGGGTATTCGCTGACCATGGGCGATCCCTATTCCAGCCCCTACAACAGCAGCACCCAACCGAACTGGCGCTGGTTCAGCCTGTACGATACGGACCAGAACGGAACGGACGGTTCCGGTCTGCGAACCGGCGGCACCACCTATGCCCTTCAGATTTCCGGAACCGGTATCACCACCCAGACGTTCTATCTGAACTCCGGAACGTATTGCTCCGGCAGTTACTGCACCTGGCCGACGAGCATCAACCTCCAGAACGGAGGAACCTACAACGTCATCACCCGCGCGTACGACAATGTCGGCAATGCCTCCGGCTGGAGTTCCGCCGGGTCCATCGTGATCGACACCGATCCGCCCAGCAACCGCAGCGCCACGCCGGTGGACATGGACACCCACGCCACACTGCCTCAATACGGCGGTGTGTACTTCACCACCAAGCAGCGCTTCGACGTTCAGACGGCGGCCACGGAGAATTACGGTCCGCTGGGAATCGCCGTTCTCGAATCCCGCGCGGCCGCGACTCCCAGCGCCACACGCTGCAAGAACATCCCGGAAGGCGGCGCCAACGGTTATAACGTCGAAGTTTCCAACCGCCGGGAAAACCTGGATCTGGACGACGCGGACGACCGCAAATCTTATTGGGTCTATCTGCGGGACGATGGCGGCAATTGCAGCCCCATCGTGGCCGACGACACCAATGCACTCTTCACCGTGCAGTGGGATAACGACGCCCCGGTGGGATCCATCGCCATCCAGGGCAAGGCGCCGCTGGGCCACATCAACCATGCCGACGTCACCGTGAACCTGACCGCCTCCGATGCCTGGGGGCCGGTCATGATGCAGATGAAAAACGAGGGCGGGGCCTGGACGACCACCACTCCCTGCAACAATCCTTCCGGCGGCTGGTGCGAATTCACCGGCACGGTGTCCTGGAACCTGACCTCCACCCAGGGAGACAAGGAAGTCTGTGTTCAGTTCAAGGACGGCGGCGGAAACACCAGCCAGTACTGCGATACGGCCATCCTGGATAGCCTGGGGCCGGGATCGCGCACGTTCGTTCTGGAAGACGGCGAAGCGCGAATCAACAACCTGAAACCCAAACTGAGCGTTTCCATGGTGGACAGCTGGCCGGACCGGATGGTCTATTTCTCGGAAAGCTCCACCACGCCTACTTACGACGCCAACGGCTGGATCACGTACCCTTACAACGGCGAAGTCTACGACATCGGCGACATCACCGCCGTTCCCGGTTACAATGGCGTGTGGACTCAGTTGACCGCCTGCACCGAGTGCACCCGCACCATGTACGCCTTCTACAAGGACGGTGGAGAAAACATTTCCGGTCCCGTAAGCGATTCCATCACCGTGGACCGGGTGGCTCCGGTGAACTTCGCGTTCAACATCCAGGCCGGATTCAAGTCTCCCCGTTCGAACACGCGGGAAATCCGGTTCGATATCCGTGCGGACGATCCCTGGCAATACGGCACCGGCAATCTGATGACCTGCGTCAAGGAGACCGCCACCACGCCCACGGCGGATGACTGTGACGGCCTTCCCTGGCAGTTCATTCCCCAGGGAAGCGTGCAGCCCTTCGGCGACGCGATCAACGTCGTCAAGAACGCGGATCTCGACACCGGATGGACCTATACGGTTCTGAACAAGGCTTATGATGCGGTCGCGCCTCCCGCCGCCGCGCTGGCCGAGGGCGTGGACGACGACCAGGTGGTCTGCTTCAACCCCATCGGCATGAATGCGTGGATGCGGTCCTATGGCGATTACGCGCCGCAGGATCCCGGAACGGATTACACCATTTCCCTGTGGGTGCGCGGAACCAACACCTTCAACGTACAGGCCATTACGGGAGACGACAGCGAAAGCGGCCGGATCAGCACGCCGCTGACGGCTTATGCCGCCGGGGATGTCGGTAACTGGCGCAAGATCTCCTGGAACATCACCACGGCCGATCCCAACGATTCCGACAGTCTGAGCTTCACCTTCTCCACCGTGGGCGTCGGAGCTCAGGTGTGCGCTTACGCTCCCCGCATGACGCGCGGATTCCGGGTCGTTTCCGCCGGTGATGGTTCCAAGACGGTTTCCGCCTGGGTCAAGGACGGCGGGGACAACATGTCCGGCCGGATCCAGGACAGTTTCATCCTGGATACGCGCGGTCCCATCTGCACCAACAATCCGATCACCATCGTGGGTTATGACCGCGACGGCGGAAGCGCGAACAACGACCGCACCGCCATTGCGGCCGTCACGGTGCAATTGAGTCCCGTGGACTATGACAGTGTCGGGACCGTCAGTCAGTATCGCCTGGACACGGACACCAATTTCACGGGAATTCCATGGTCGGGGCCGCCGGTGCCGGCCAGCACGAGCTTCACGGCCGTGGAAACGACCGGTTATGCCTACATTTACGGGCAGTTCACCGACGATATCGGAAACATCAGCAACACCTGTTCCGACAACATTATTTACGACGACGATCCGCCCACGGGCCAGATCCTGGTGAAGGACAACCCGCCGTCGCCTTCGGGGAGCACGCATACCCGGGCGATCAACCTGCGGATTCGCGCCGTGGACGGCTGGAAAATCGCGCCGGACAACCGGCAGGCGATGTATCGCGTCTGCGAGGACGCGGCCGGAACCCTGAATTGCCAGCCCGACGTGGGCGACTGGGACGTCCTGCCCGCCGAAGGGGGAGATGGATACGTCGAGGTGCCGTACACGCTTCGCGACGTGCAGGGCAATCACTCCCTCTATTTGTGGTTGATGGATGGGGGCAAGAACGCCTCTAGCGGATACGTGGATATGGTCAACGTGAACTTGGATACGGAGCCACCGAATTGCACCGTCACAGTCATGGGAACCATCACCGACGGAACCCATCGCTACATCGATACCTCCTCCGTTTCGCTGGATCTCTGGCGCGAAGACACGTCCGCCATCGAGTTCTGCGTGCGCAACGATTTCAACGCCTGCGAAGAGGGAGAATGGAAGACCTGGCAGGAAACCTATCCCTGGACCCTCGACGTGGGAACCCCCGGAGCGGAGGATCAGGGAACTCAGAACGTATACGTCAGTTGCCGGGATCTGAACCACAATACCAGCAATCCCCTGGCGGATACCGTGATCTTCGATTCCCTGGCTCCCGAGACGCCGGGACTGCCTTCCGTGGACGGCATCGACTCGGGTTCAGTCGCCACCCAGACGCCCACCTTGCGCTGGACGCCCGCTCGGGACATGCACGCGGAATGCGATGCGGACCCGTGGTGTCCCCATGCGTCCGATCCGACTTCTACCTGCGGTGCGAGTCATTTTTGTGAGGATCCGGGCGGCGCGGGCCTGCATGCCAGTGCGTATCTGCTGGAAATCGCAACGGAAGCGTTCCCGGCCGGGGATGCTCCGGAGTTTCCTTTGATTTCTTATACCGCCCAGCGGATTTACGTTTCCAAGACGGCCTATCCGACGCAGGTCACTTATCTGGTTCCGGGCGGAACGTTGACGGACGATGTCTATTATTATCGCGTGGCGGTCCGGGATCGCTTCAGTCACTGGTCCGACTGGACGACCTCCGGTTCCTTCCGTGTGGATACGACGGGGCCGGTTCCGTCGGGCGCCAAGGCCATCGCCATCAAGGAAAATCTGGACTGCGCCAGCCCAAACGATCCGGCCAGTCTGGGTGAATTGGAATTCACCGAGAACCCCACCGTGCGGCTGGATCTCGACGCCGCCGACGTGAACGGCCCCATCCAGGTGAATATTAGCAATGTCGGTCAGTTCGGAAGCTGCATGTACAATTCGGGATTCGGCTGGCAGGAATATCCGGGAACCGTACCCGCCTGCAACCGGAATTGGGTGCTGGACAACGCGCCCATCGGCAGCACGGATGTCTTGAAGGTCTGTGCGATCTTCAAGGATCGCCTTGGCAATCAGACGGTTTACTCGGATCTCATCAACTTCGATGACGAAGCGCCCACGGTTTATGCTTCATATACGCCGGATGCTTCGCCGGAAGTTCAGAACAATCCCACACCGCATTGGGGATGGCCCAATGTGTCGGACGTTGACGTCGGCAGCGGCGGAATCGGTCTGGCCGACGGCGTGACCGGGGATTGCGACGGCGGCAATCCGCCCATGCCCTATGAGTTTACCTACTGGCGGGACGGAACCTCCACGGTATACCGGAAGAAAGTGCTGAATCCGGAATTTCGTTCGGAAGATTATACGGTCGGCGAGGAGATGAACGTCGATGGTTTGTGGAAGGCGCAGTATTTCGCCTACGACAAATTGTGTCACAAATCCAACGCCTCCACCATCGGCACCGTAACCATCGATTCCTCCGCTCCGGATTCGGTGGCGATTTACATCAACGCGGGGGCGCAGTTCACCAACAGCACCAGTGCGGAGTTGACGTTCTCCGCCGACCCCGACGTAACGCAATATCGCGTCTGGAACGATGGCGGCACGGAGCCGGGCACCTGGACCGCGTTCTCCCAAGGGATGACGCTCCCCTGGACGCTCGTTCCCGTCGGCGGCTCTCCCACGGCTACGGCGACGGTTCACGCCCGTTTCCGGGACGCCGCCCTCTTGGAATCCGAAATCACCACCGATTCCATTTTCCACGACATCTATCGGCCCACGGGATCGGTGGCAACACCTTCCTATTACGTGACTTCGGGGAGCGTGGAGTTGCAGCTTGCCGTGAGCGACGGTCCGACACCGTGGAGCCCGCTGATGTTCCTCAGCAGCAATGACGCCTCACCGACCAGTCTGTATAACGGCGATGTGGCCTGGCAGGAGTACAGCGCCTCGGCCATGCATTCGATCGATACGGGATACCAGGGAGATCGTCCGATCTTCGTTTGGTTCAAGGATAGTGGAAACAACAAGACGGCTCTGGCTTCTCCGTATTCGGTGAACGTGTTGTTCGACAACCTTCCGCCCTCGGATCCCGGAACGCCGGAAGTCTGGGAAACGGGCGTGCCGGTGGCCGGAACCACGGCGACCACCCAGAACTGGCAATGGACGGCCTCGGTCGATCCTTCCCCGGGGTCGGGGCTTCCCGCGTCGGGGACGTACGAGCTTTGCTATTGGATGCCGCCGGAAGACGAGAACGACCATTGCATCGGTTCCGACGTGGTTTCCTTCACGACGAACTACGCCACTCCGGGTATGCTCAACCTGAAGGTTCGCGCCATCGATCAGGCCGGAAACGCGTCGGCGTTTATTTACGGGACGGTGGAGATCGTCGGAATGGATACGCCGGCCCTGGCGTCCCTGATTCCCGAGGATGGGGATCCGCTGAACCAGAAATCCGTTTCGGCTCGTGTCGTCATCGATCCGGCCGGAAACTCGGCTTCCGTGAAATTCGCCGTTTTCGAGGCGGATTCCGGAGATTACGTGGATCTGGATGGCCGCCTCCGGCCCGACCCCGGTGCGGACAAGTGGCGCTATTATTCGAACTGGGGAGGCTCGTACGGCGCTCCGATTCTTGAACTGGCCAACTCGACGACCTATAAATTCAAGGTTCAGGCCGTTTACGGTTCGGACATGCTGGAATCTTCGGATTCCTGGGCGATGGAAACTCGGGACCGCACGCCGATTCTCGCCCCGGTGGCCACGCTTTCTTCCTCCACGGACGATCGGATTCAGGCCGACATGGCTTTCCGCGATCCGGATGACTATCCGATTCCCGCCGATGAGAAGGTGCTCTATCGGGCGGAGGCCGAGGATGCCGCCACTATCCAAGGCGCGCTTCCCAACGACGGCGGCATGGAATACGCGCCGGCCGCTCATACCGGCTGGATCGAGGATGCCTTCGTCAACATTTCCACCGGTAGCATGAAGTCCCTGGATGCGGCTTGGGAATGGAGCACGCCCTTGCATTCCAGTTCCCCCAGCTACGATCAATACGTGGTCAGCCAGTACATTGCCGACAACAGTTCGGTGCGGGTGGTTTCCTACGTGGACGGCAACGTTATCGACAACAATAACGGCGTATCCTTCAACCTCAACGCCGGTGAATCCGCGGAATTCACCGCCGCCGATCTCACTCCGGAAACGCGGATCAGCGCCAGCGGTCCGTTCACCGCCATGGCGACGATGGCGGATGTCGGCGGTATGCTGGTTCCCGCCCGGTACGCCGGAACTCTTTTCGCGCACAAGGAATCCCGTTACGCCGATTCCATTCACATCGACGTGCTGGCCATGGAGGCGGATACGCTGGTTTCCATTTACAAGGGAACCGGATCGACCGCCATTGCATCCACGACATTGAGTGCGAACAGCCACCATTATTTCAATCTGACCGTAACGCAGCATGATACGTTCCGGGTGGAATCCACCAAGCCCATCCTGGCCTATTACAGCAACAACGGCGCGTTGCGGGATGATTTCTTCCCGATGGCGCCTTCCGGATTCGAGTTTTACGGAGTGCCGTCCCAGTATTTCCATCTCGCCTGCCCGATCGCGAATACCAGCGTGCAGATTTATCGCAGCAGCGGTACGGTCGGCAGTCTGGTTTGCGGCCCGCTCACCAATTACTGGGAAAACAACCTGGATCAGGCCAACGGAACCGCTTATCATGTCGTGGCCGACAAGCCGATTTCCGCCTATGGCGCGAACGACGGCGACGGCCAGGAAGTCGAACCCTTGCTGCCCCGTTCTTTCATGGGGACGCGTTTCCGGATCGCCGAGGATTCCAATTACGTGGCGCTGGCCAGCCGTTCCAATGTTTCCGTCACCTGGGAACTGTATGCCCCTGGCGGATCGCTCGTGGATAGCGGCAGTTTCATCGGAAGCGGCGACAGCATGCATCCGGGCAAGGTCAAGATCACGAACGTGCTGGCGGGACAGGAGATCGTCACCAGCGTTCCCGCCACGGCCTATTTCAATCCGAACGGCATCGAGACGGGAATCGTCGCCTACTATCCGGAGGACTTCTCCGCCTTGACGCCCTTTAAAGGCATGGTCAGCGGAATCGCCTACGATTTCCATCGGAATCGATTCTATTCGCAAAACGGAGCGGAAGGCCGCTTGTATTCCTGGGTGGCTCGCCAGGTCAGTCCTACGGATATCGCCTGGAACGGCCATGCGATCACCGCTCCCGCCGCCGTGGAATCCTGTTCCGGAATGGCGACGGACGGAAGCTATGTCTATTGCCTGAATTCGACCAACGGGGCCGTGTACCGGTACTCCCTGAACGGAAATCCGGCCAATAACGTCGTTTCCAAGGGATCGTTCCAGACCATGACCGCCGATACTCACGAGGGAATCGCCTACTACGGCGGATACCTCTACGTCGGAGGCCAGGACAACGACGAACGAAAAGTCACGATCTATCGCGCCGCCGACTGGCCGGATTCAAGTCCCATCTGGACCGAGGATCCGGTGGGAACCTTCCTGATGAATCAGGACGCCAGCGCCAACCTGGGGACGCTGTTCACGGACGGCCACTTCCTTTATACGCACGACCTTGAAACCAGCGTGGAGAACATCGTTTACAAGCATACGCTGGCCCAGCATTTCGCCGGCTACCACGCCTATACCGGTTCCGCCGGGGTGCATAAACCGGAATTCGTGTCGGCGGGAGGCGCGCTTGATCGTTTCAGCGACGGCACTTATGCCGACACCTGGACGCCGTACACCGGTTCCTGGACCGAAAGCGTGGGTGTCATGGCGCAGACCACGGCCACGAATCTTGGAAAGATTCTGGCCATTCCATTCGGCGCGGACGGCGAACCGCTGGCCTCCCTGCCCACAAGTCACTACATTGTGGAAGCGGACGTCAAGCGGACGGGAAGCGTGCGATACTCCGGTATCGTATTCGCAGACCAGGCTTCCGGGCAGTCGTATCAGTGCATGTACGGTTCAGGAAGTCAGGGAATCAAGGCCGGTATTTCCGTGGTGGAATCCGGCGTGCGCTCCTGGGCGGATCATCGCACGGATCTCAACTACGCCCTGGGCACCTGGCACCGGGTCAAAGCTGTCGTTACCGGGCGTTCTTATCGCTGCTATATCGACGACGTGCTGGTGGGCGAGCGTTCCACCGAGCCTCCTCTGGTCATCGAGAACGGTATTCTCGTTGGACTGGCGAGCGATCTGTTAGGCGCGAAATTTGACAACTTCAAGCTTACCAGCCTGTCCGGAAAGCAGGAGGGAGGCGTTTGGAACTACCTGCTCTCCGATGCCCGCGATGTCGATGCTCCCACGTTTGTCGGCAAGAACGGGACCACGCCGGCGGAAGGCGCGCAGTGGAACAACGTCAATACGGTCACCGTCAACTGGCAGCCGTATCAATCGAACGGTTCCGAGTACCACGTTGCCGTGGCCGCCATGGACGCCCAGAACAACCTCTCCGAAGGATTCATGAATGGTTCCTTCGAAGGGGGCGACGGCGCCATGGCTTACAATATGGAAACCGATCCCGGCGTCTCTCACGACGAAGACTGCGGCGATGGAAGTTGTTCCAAGCGGATCAATGACAGCCGCGCCGTTTCCGGCTGGAGCTGGTACATGCTGGCGAACAGTTCCGCCACCAAGTACCTGACGGCTCCCGCCCCGATCTTGAAGCAGAATGACGGCGAATTCCTCCTGGAGTTCGACTATCACTGCCCCAGCGTCACCGATGGAACCGGATGGGCGCTTGAATTCCGTAGCGAGAATATTCTGGATTCCACCTATTCCTACGGTGGAACAGCCAGCGCCTACACGGACGCGGCCGTGCCGCTCCAGAAGGACATGAATGGTTTCAAGTGCGAGGCCGGAGAACGCGGGCATGTAGTTTCCATGTATACGATGCCCTCCGATGCGACCTCGTACAACTGGGTTCTCCGTGTCCGGTCGGCGCCGACCAGCGCCAATGAGCTGGTGCTCGACAACCTGACCGTCCGCGAGTACAAGACCCAGACGGTGGAATCCGATATCGCGCTTCACTACGTCGCCTGGGATCATAATGTCAGTTATGCCTTCGATCCCGAAGATCCTCCAGGCACCTTCACCCCGGACGGAACCACGCTGTCCTATACGACGGCTCCCCTGGCAAGCGATGCGCAGCCCTGGTACGTGCATGTCGTCGGTGTGGACGGCGAGAACAACCACAGCGCCGAGACGAGCTTCGGACCGTTCTACATCGACAACACGAAGCCGGCGGCCCCGACGATCTCCTGCGACACGGCCACCAACGACGTTTGGTCCAACCCGCCGTCTTCGACGGTCCATTGCACCTGGACCTCCACCACGGGGCCGAGTCCGGGCGAGTATTACAGTTGCGTCAACGCCGATCTGGCGGATACCTCGGGGTGCTCCTGGAGTATTCACAGCGATGCGACACGAAGCCGCGACGTGACCGTGTCCGACGGCGTGTCCTATCTGCACGTCTACGCCAAGGATACGGGCGGACAGTCGGACGATGAAATGAGCACCTTCACGTTCCGCATCGATCGCACCGTTCCGGCGACCCCGACGATCACCTGTTCGTCCTACGACTTCCTGGACAACCAGTGGGGTCCGAGCCTGTCCACCACCTGCACCTGGACCGACACCACGTCTCCCAGTCCCGGACATTTCTACTACTGCGTGGACGCCTGCACAACGCAGGACTGTTTCAACGTGGATTCCGAGCCGCATTGTGAACCGCTGGGGCAGGAAGATATCACTCCGCCGGTCCGCAGCGTCACCCTCAATCAGCCAGCCTCCGGCGCTTATCGTCTGCGTGTCAGGAACCAGGACACGGGCGGAACGTCCGGCGTGATGTCTTTTACCATCAAGATGGATGTGACCGGACCCCAGAAGCCGACCTGTGCGCCCTACGTGGTCAATCCGGACGCGCCGCCGCCTGCGCTGGTGGTCACCACCGATACGACGCCGACCTTTACCTGGTGTTCGGCCTCCGATTATCATTCCCAGCAGCTTCGGGCCACGAATCCCTATAAAATCTGCTGGGCCGACAGCCCCGGTGCGATTCAGCCTGGACGTTGTGTGGAAACCAGTGGCCTGAGTTACGAGATCACGGAAGAACTGACGCCGAACATCACCTGGTACGCCAAGGTCATCGCCTACGATGTCTTCGGCAACATCGCGGATGCCGGCGCGGGCCCCGGCTGGTCCGATATCGGTTCGGTCTTCATCGCGGGAACCAACGTACAGCCTCCCTTGGTGGAAGCGTTGCCGGATCCCCCGCTGCTTTCCGAAAAAGGCCGGATTCATGTGACCGTAGATCCCACCGGCATGGTCATCAATCCCGCTCTGGGATTCGGCGTGGCGGAATTCGCCATTTACGAGTCCAACGTGACCACCAGTTGGGTGCGCGCCGATGGACAGCTTGGCGGACTGGAAGGCACCACCAAGGTTTGGCACACCTACGAGGATTGGGGCGGATCCGACGGTATCGTCATCGACAGCCATTACGTTACCGGAGCGCTTTCCGATTCCGATTTATACGAGTTCAAAGTGCAGGCTCGTTTCAACGGAGAGGTCGGAAGTCTGAGCGCCGGAGAGGCGATTCTTCCCATCGACCGCACCAAACCGGACACCTCGGCCGATATGTTGGCGCTCAGCCTGGTGGATGCCCCTGGAGGCAAGAAGGAACTCCAGATCGGGTACAACCACGGCGGCATGTTCATGGAAGCGGAAAACTTCGAGACGCTGGGGACGGGATATACTTTCCATACGCATCAGGACGCCTCCGGCGGCGGTTACATGATTTCCTCGGCGGCCGGCCAGTTCATCGAACAGAGTTTCTATGTCCAGACCCCCGGCTTCTATTCCGTTCATATCGCCGGAAAGCTTCCGGGCACCAACAATGATCGCGTATACTACAGTCTGGATGGCGGCGCCGATGTGGCATATACCACGGGTGTGGCCGGGGACTTCGGATTCGGTGCGGGGCATACGCCCACGAATCTGGCCCAGGGCATGCATACCATCCGCATCAAGCACAACGAAGCGACGGCGGTGGACGCCGTTTACATCGGGCCGGTTCCGCTTAGTGGCGACGATCTGAAAACGCTGGCGCGGGAATACGGCGAATATCAGACGCTTCACCGCGCCGATATCGCCGTGGACGAACCTTTCGCGCCCGTTGGAGGCGTGGCGGATTCCTACGATTCGGGCAGTCTCGACGATTATGTTCCCGCCTGGAACGCCAACATCGGTGGCGGCGCAGGGGAGGAATGGACCATCGCGGCGGGACCGAATCCCATGTTGATGGATGACGGGGAAACGGATTCCGATACGGCGATTCTTTACGACCGCGAGTTCACGAATTTCGTGGCCGAGGTGGATGTCAAGGGAATGGACGACGACGGTTTCGGTATGATCGTCCGTCGCGCCAACACCAGTTCCTATTACACGTTCATGCTGATTCCTCAGCAGGATGTGGTTCTCCTGGATCGCAACGATCACGATCCGGCCAGCCGATGGAGGGAGAAAGATCTGACGGTGGATACCAATACCTGGTACCGGCTGAAGGTCATCGCCGTCGGCGCCGAGTTGCGCTTCTTCGTCAACGATATCCAGACCTTCTTCGTTCGCGACACCGGAATATCCAGTGTTGAGGCCTTTACGGGCAAGGTGGGTTTCGTTTCCTACAAGAACGCCGGAGCCGTGGGCAGTCCGGCCCCGGCCTACTTCGACAATTTCCAGGTCGCGCCCTACCTGCCTCCGGGCGGCATGGTGGATCTGGAAGTCGAGGACAAGGCCGTTCCGAACGTGCCGACTCTGGTGGCCGGACTTCCCGCCGCCGGGCGTACGAACGACAACACGCTTTCCCTGGAGTGGAACAATCCCACCGACAATGGCAGCCAGCACTTCTATTTCGCCGAACTTCACGATCTGGAAGGCAACAGCCAGAACATGCTGGCCGACGGAGGATTCGAGCAGCTTTCCGCCTCCTGGGGAGACAGCAACATCAACAATGCTCCTCGGATTCTTCCGGCGGGTGGGTTCGAGGGACAAGCCGCCTACGAATGGATCCAGGCCGGTGAACTCTGGCAGGAAGTGAATATTCCCTCCACGGGCGGCTACTATTACCTCAGCGCCAGGGGACGTTCCGGGACCAGCGATACGGTTCGGATCAAAGCGGCCGTCTATAACGGTGCGACGTGGAGCGACACCTTCATGCCGTGGATCGAAACGGACCGGACGACCTGGACGCCGCTTTCCCATGGTTTCTACGTGAATCCGGGCATGAGCAAGATCCGTTTCAAGGCGGAATGCACGGGAACGGGCCTGCTGGACGACGCCAAGCTCATGAAGGTGGAGACGATCACGTATGCCTCTGGCGTGGAACAGTACCGCGTGGATCTGTATTCCGACCTGGCTCCGCCGAACGATCATTTGGTGGAATACGTCACCCGCACGGACGTCAGCACCACGTTCGAAAGCGATCCGCTTCCGGACGGGCAGTGGTTCGCCTACGTGACGGCGCTGGATTTCAACGGGAATGAAAGCGTCACCTCGCTGAAATTCCCGGCCGGTGCGACGCCCATCACCATCGATACCGCGCCGCCGACCGTGAACGACTTCGAGATCGCCGGCGTATACAACGCGGAAATGACGAAGAAATTCACCGACAGCCAGACCTTGACGCTTTCCATGGACGTCGCCGAGGCCGTGGACGTGGCGATCAGCGAATCGCCCATCGTCGATCCGGGGGCGGCTTCCTGGGCTCCGTATCCCGTGGCTACCTGGGGGCTCTCCAGTGCAACCAACAAGGAATGGACGCTCTATGCCCGCTTCCGGGATGACGTGGGCAACGTCACCGTGGCGGATGTTACGGACAGCATCGTATTCGACAACAAGGCGCCCGTCTCGTCCTTCAGCATCAATGGAGGCGCCCTGTACACCAATTCGACGAGTGTCACCCTGAACGTGTCCGCCACCGATCTGTGGACGCCCACCGGGATGGAAGTCAGCAACGACAGCTTCATCTGGATGCCGACCGTCGGCCGCTACACCGTTGCCGACATGGGATGGACCATCAACCCGGCGGATCCGCACGTCTGGATCAACTTCTACGACGGCGGCGATCATATGATTACGTTGGAAGACACCATCATCTACGACGACGCCGGTCCGACCTGCACGGTCTCCATCAACGGTGGACAGGCTCGGACGGCCAGTCCGAGTGTGAATATCACCGTAAACGCAACGGACCAGTGGAACCCCATCACGTACGTCGCGGCCGGAAACACAACCAACCTGGCCGCCCTGACTCACGGCGATTCCGTCGCCGTGCTGCCCAATCCGCACGCGTTCAGTCTTACCTATGGTGGCGGCGAGATCGTGGCCACGCGGAACGTGTACGTGAAAACCTACGACGGCGGCGGAAACGTTCTTCTGGACGGCGGTTTTCAGGAAATGCACTGCGGTTCCGCCAGCATTATTCTGGATACGCAGCCTCCGAGCGGATCCTTCACCATCTGGCCGGACGGCATGAGCCCGCCGGGAACGGAGCCGGTACGAACCGCCAGTCAGCTCGTGGATCTTTATATCGACGTGGCTTCGGTGCCGGTGGAGAACTGGGCGCCTATTCAGGTGCGTTTCAGCAACAACGGCGTGGACTGGCCGGGAACCTGGTCGCTGGCCGATCAGCCCTTCCAGAATCATTCGCTGGAGGGACTGGAGGGCGTGGCCAATACCGTCTACATGCAGATTAGAGACGGTGGCGGCAATACGCAGACGGCGCAGATCACCGATGATATCATTCTCGATACCACGCCGCCCTCGGGCTCCGTTTCCATCCGTGAAAAGACGCCGCTGGGATACGTCAACGACCGCTGGGTGACATTGGACATCACCGGATCGGATCCCTGGGGTCCGGTAATGATGCAGATCAAGAACGAAAGCGGAAACTGGACCACCACGGGTGTCTGCGCCGTTCCGGTCGGTGGATGGTGTACGTTGGATACGCCGATCAGCTGGCAGCTTTCCGACGTGGACGGCAACAAGACCGTCTCGCTTCGCTTGAAAGACGGCGGCGGCAACATCTCCGTCTTCACGGATTCCTGCATCATGGACACCCATGCTCCGATCTGCGAGATGACGCTGGGCGACGGTTCCGGGTACACGAACAGCGTGGATGTCCTTGCCGATCTCATGAATACCGTCACGGTCGAGAACGGCCCGGCGGATGAATTCATGCTGACCAATATTGCCGTGGCGGTGGGAACGTGGGAAACGTACAGCAATCCGGGCGGTGCCATCGACGATTGGCCCTGGAACATTCTGTTCGATCCTTCCGAACCCGTCATCGTTTCCCAGAACGATGGACCGCATAATGTCTATCTGTGGTGCCGGGACGCCATCAATACTTCCGCGCCGTATATCGCTCCCATTTATCTCGATCGTCAGCGCCCGGATTCTCCGGCGGCTCCGACGGCGGATCGTACGCCGACGAACAGCGAGACGCCGCTGTGGACCTGGACGGAACCCGCCGATCCGGGGGGCGCGGGATGTGACAAGTACGAAGTCTATTGGTCCTTGAACGGTCTCGATCAGGGAAATCCGGACGGAACGGCGGTGGTCGAGGGTGCGACATCCTTCACCATTCCCGGCGACCTGCCGGAAGGCGATCATTACTTCTGGGTATACGCCGTCGATCGCGCGGGGAACCGCTCGTTGAATCCGTCCGTCCCCGGAACCGTTTCCGTGGACCTTTCGCCACCGACCGGAACGATCGAACTGGCTTATGGTGAGGACTGGTACAACGATTGCGATCTTCCCACGGAATTCACCTACAGCCCGGATACGCTTTACATGTCGCTGGCCTGGGAGGATACGCCCGCCACGACTCCGGAGGATGTCTGGGAGAGCGCCTGGATCAGCGGCGTTTACAGCACCAGTTGTTCGGAAGGCCCGAACCAGTGTCTGTACGCCTACTTCCGGGACGAGGCCCTCAACGTTTCCATCGCCCTCGCCAGCGACTGCGTCGGCATCGACATGAACGACCCGCAGCCGCTTGCCGCGCCGGTCTGTCCGAGCATCACGAACGACAATACGCCGGAATGCTCCTGGGACACCCTGTCTGACGGCCTTTCCGGTCCCCGCGACACGGACACCTACCAGATGTACTGGTGGAAGGGCGCTCTTTCCGATTTCCATTACACCACGGCGACGACGGACAGTGTCCCGCGCGAGATGGAAGACGGCCTTTGGAATTTCCGGATCGTCGGCTACGACAAGGCGGGCAACTCTTCCCAGTCTCCCTCCGTGGAAATGCTCGTCGACACCCAGCCTCCGACCGGTTCCGTGGTCATCAACGATCCCACCGCGCCGGGGCCGGAATATACCAACGATCCGAACGTCGAGTTGTTCTACTCGGCTTCCGAGACGGTGCAGGTGGCCGTGTCGGATACGTCCACGCCGGCGACCTGGAACTATCAGGATCAGACCTCGCCGATTTCCTGGACACTGCCCGACCCGGGCACGGACGAGACCAAAACGGTCTTCATGCGCTTCCGCGACATGGCGGGTAGCGAATCCGACGTGATATCCGACGACATTTTCTTCGACGCCACCGCGCCGCAGGCCGTGACGGATCTGACGACCGGGGCTCCGGAAACCGTCGAAGTCATGCCCACCTGGACCTGGAACTGGACGCCGGACGGCGAATCCGGCCCGCGCGCCTTCGATACGTTCCGCCTGAAATGGGACAAGTCCGATCTGAGCGAAACCGGTGATGAGGCCTGGGTCACTTATCCGGATCAGACGTTCACGCATGCGGCTCCGTTGAGTCGCGGATCCTGGGATATGACCGTCTGGGCCTACGACAACGCAGGCAACGTTTCCAGTCCCACGACTTCGCAGGTCGAGATTCTCGCCCTGACGGTGCCCGAAGCGCCCATGGTGGATTCCACATACATGGAGCCGCTGAATACGGAATCCGACACTGCGCGCCTGATCTTGCGCGTGGACGTAACCGGCAATCCAGTGGACACGCTTTATGCCATTTACGAGGACGGTTATACGTCCATGTACGTGGACTATGACGGCAAACTTGAAGGCAGCGCCGAAGTCTGGCGCACTTACACGGATTGGGGCGGATCGGATGGTTTCCTCATCAAGAATCTTTCCGCCTACGAACCCTACCGGTTCCGTGTCAAAGCCATGTACACGGATCCGAATCCGCCGTATTCCACCATTTACGCCAACTTCGGACCGCCCCAAACCTTCGTGATCGGCGATCACGCTCGGACGGCGGATGCGTTGTTGACGGCCACGGCGGACGCCGATGGCGGCGGCATGACTTTGCAGCATCACTACGATTACATCGAAGCCGGCAACCGGATGACCCCGCCGGATCCGGGCTACGCGCAGTACGTGGTCAGCCAGCAGGTCGCGGAAACCGGCGTTATCGTCACCTCGTACGTCAACAACAACAAGGTTCTGTACGGCGACGGAACCACGATTTATCTGGATCGAGGACAGAGCCACGCGGTCGATGCCGCGGATCTCTCGCCGAGCACGAAATTCGTCGGTACGGGGCCCTTTACGGCCAAGGCGAACAGCCAGGAAATCGGCGGTTCGCTGGTGTCGGAAGCCTTCGCCGCCGACAAGCATGCTTTCTACGTGGAGCGCGGTGAAACCTCCGTCGTGCTGGATATTCTGGCCATGGACGAAGCGACGGTGAATATCTTCAACGGCAACGATCCGACACCGTTGGATACGCGTTCATTCAAACGCATGCAGCATCGAAGATTGACTCTGTCCGTTCCGCCCTACGCGGCGCTGATGATCGAATCCAGCGCACCGGTTCTGGCTTATGTCAGTACGGGCGGAGTGAACGGCGACGACTTCCAGCCGCTGGCTCCGCCGGCTCTGGAAACCATGGGGACACCCAACGATCTGCTGTATGTCATCTGTCTGGAAGACGGGACGAACATCCACGGATTCAATTCCAGCGGCGCGGAATGGACCGGCAGCTGCTATCGTGGTGACGTTCTCACCCAGACGGCCGGAACTTTGGGCAACGGTCCGACCTGGCGGATTTCGGCGGACAATCCCATCGTCGCCGGAAGCCTGCCCAGCGCCTCCGGGTACGATGGCGAGCAGTTCATGCCCCGCATGTTCTGGGGTAATGCCTTCACGGTTTCGCAAGAAGCCAACTGGGCGACGATCGCGACGTGGGATCCCGAAGTGGCCTATCGTCTGTACGATACGGACGGATCGCTGATAATCAGCCAGATCACCATGGGTGACGCCAGCGGCGGTTATCCAGGTTACGGCAAGTTGATGTCCGTCTATCCGGGACAGATGATCGTTGTGGACGGTCCGGCCTCGGTGCAGTATGCGGACAGCACGACCTACGCCGAAACCGGCGTGTTCCCCTGGCCGTCCTGGCGGAGCGTCGCCATGGCTTCCGTCGGAAGCGGCGACAGAAACTACAAAGCCATCGATGGATGGTACGACAATTTCGATGAGTTCACCAGCGGCCTGGATGCATACTCCATCGCCGTCGGTGGAGATATAGGCAACTGGGGTCTTATCAGTGGATACCTGAACGATTTCAACAGCGGTACGACCACGGGACTGGTTTACGACGACCTGTCCGTCGTCGAGGCCGTCACGTCCGTCGAATTCACGAACTACGACAGCGGGCTGGTTGGAGTTCTGTTCCGCTATACGGACGATTCCAACTATTACATCTGTGCGGTAAGCAACGATTCCGGCACTGGCGGCGTCCGGTTGTACAAGAATTCCTTCGATCCGTACGGCGAGGGCATTCCGGGAACCCAGGTGATTCGGCCGGTGGACGTGGGTCTCAACATGATGGTGAAGGCCGTAGCGGACGCCGAGCACATCCAGTGCTTCCTGAACGACTACCTCGTCATCGATTATCACGATCCTGAGCCGCTGCCGGCCGGAAAATCGGGTGTGTTCTCTTCGAACAATTCCAGTGGACCGCAGTTCGATGACTTCCGCGTCGGACGAATCGAGCACGGCGGCACGTTGTATTCCGATAGTCTGGCTGACACGAACGCGCCCAACGCGGTTGATGCGGTCACCATCGAATCCGGACATGAGGTCGGCCTCTGGAACCTGGCTTCGGCTTCCGGGGATGTCGATCTTTCCTGGACGGCTCCCATGGATGTGGGAACCATGTATTCCATGACCCATGACGTTCTCGACTATGCCGGAAACTGGAACAACGGATTCGAGAACGCCGGTTTCGAGAAGGCGGAACAGGATTACGATTGGGACGCCGTCAACTGGTACTCCGAAGACGAGTTCTGCGGTGACGGATCCTGCGTCATGCGCGAAAATACTTCCTTCGACGGTTCGCATGGCTGGGTCATGTCGGCGGAAACAACTTCCGGAGACGGTCTGGATACCTACGTCCTCGAACAGGATGTTCCCATCATGGACGTTCCCAACCAGAAGTTCCTGTTGGAATTCGACTTCGAGTGCCCCAACACGACGGGAACCTACGGATGGAAGACCTATTTCTTCGATAATTATTTCGGTGGCACGTTGTCCGTGGACGGCTACGTCACGCCGCGTGGCGCCTATAGTTACGAAGGCGTTCGCAGCATGGACAACTTCACCTGCTTCAGCGGGGACGAAGGCACCTTCAGGGCCGTGCTGGAAACGGACAGCATGTCCGGTCGTTCCTGGACCTTCGTGTTCCAGGAGCATGATATGGCCGATGCGCCGCAGTCCATCAAGCTCGACAACCTGCGTCTGCGGCGTCTGACAACGGAAACCGCGACGGCGGGTCTTGACGGGTACTTCGTGGAATGCGATCCTCCGGGCTCCGGAACGCAGGAGAAGACCAACGAGGAGATCGAGACGGGTGCCCTGTGCAGTTTCCCCGACGGCGTGGACAACTATATCCGGATCAAGACGCTGGACAACGCCGGAAACTGGGGAAATGCTCTGGAAGTCGGTCCGCTGTGGGTTGATACGACCGCTCCGGACGCGCTGCCCGGTCCGCCGTCCGTGTACGATCCGGGTATGGGCGGTTACGTCACCATTACGAACAACCGTTATCCCACCTGGGAGTGGCTGCGTCCCATCGACCCGGAACCCTTCCCGGGTGTGGTGGTGTCCGACCTTCGGGACGAATATACCTACAAACTCTACTGGACCAACAACGCACTCAACAAGTACGAAGAGCGGGAAGACCAGTCGGCCTGGATTCATCAGGAGGATCTGGCGGATGCCTGGTATCCGCAGTTTACGCATACGGACGCTTTGGCCGACGACACTTACTACCTGCATGTGTATGCCTACGATAAGGCCGGCAATCGTTCCGATGCCTCCACGCTGGGCGAGATTACGGTGGATACGGTGGCCTGCGCCATCAATGACGTAATCATCAATGGCGGCGACACCTATACAGGATCCACCGAAGTCATGGTCCAGATCGATACCGTCGGTCCGGATTGCAACTGGATGTACCTCAGCAACGAGGATGTCGCTCCGGTAAACTGGTGGGATTACGAGTCCTTTGAGTCCCCCACGGCGCATTCCCTGATTCCCAGTTTCAGCCCGAGCGAGGACGGCATTCGTATCGTCTATGTCTGGATTCGGGACGATGCGAACAACGTCACCAAGGCGAGTCCGGACGCCTACATCTTCCTCGATACCACGCCGCCCGATCAGGTGACCGGACTGATGACGGACAATCCGAACAACAATACGAAACCCATCTGGAACTGGAATCCGACGACGGATTCCCTGAGCGGCATGAACCCCACGACTCCGTACGAGATGTGGTGGGATACCGATCCGTCGTTCAATACGAAGACGAACGAATTCTTTGCGGATCATGTCGATCAGGAGCATCCGGAAAATCTGGCGGATGATTTCTGGTACGTGAAGGTCCGCGGAGTGGATTTGGTGGGGAACGACGGTCCCTGGTCCGATGTATTCACCGTTCAGGTGGACACCGGTGCTCCGAGTTGCGACTTCACCATCAATGGTGGAGCCACCTACACCTCTTCGCTTTCGGTTACGTTGACGCCGACGGCCAGCGACCCGGGCGGCTGGCTGCCCATCCGACTGGCCATCGCCAACGGCGTGGAACCGAACAGCTTCGATTACATCCATGACGAACTCGACCCGGATATTTCCTGGACCATGCAGGCCGGAAACGACGGCGAGCAGTTCGTTAATATGAAGTGCCAGGACGGCGGAGAAAACACGTCTGCCACCGTTTCCAAGTCCATCATCGTGGATATCACCCCGCCGGTTTGCAACGGCCCCATCGGATTCTCCTACGAGGATTCGGGCTATGGCGTCGTGCTCGACTGGCCCGCTCCCTATGATGAAACGACAGGTGTTCGGGAAGTGGTTCTTCAGTGGAAGCAGGGAAATGACGCTTGGGTGGCTCCCGATCCTGGGAACAGCGCCATTCTGGCGGCGAATGCCCAAAGCTACTACTATTCCGGCATGATTCCGGGAGAAACCTATCATTTCCGGTACAAGTGCGTGGACAACCTGGGAATCGAGAACAACTGGGTGACGTCCACTCCGCTGGTCTGCGAGGATTTCTCCGCGCCGACGATTCCGCAGAATCCGGCCGCCATCGCCAATTACGATGTCGGTTATCTGACTGCGCAGGGCCTGATTCCGGACGAGGAAGGCTTCGGCCAGGTAACGGTTTCCTGGGATCTGGTGGGAGATGCAGACCATTACAACGTGTACGCTTCCCAGGATGTCGGGAAACTCCAGAACCTGCTTACCGCGAACTGCGTTGGCAGCCGCCCTGGAATCGGAGCCAGTTGCCATTTGGCCGTGGACGGAAATCTCGGCTCGTACTACGCCATCTACCAGCCGCAACTGGACGAGATCAAGTGGCTGTTCAACCCGGCGGAGCCGGAACAGGTCATCTCCAAGATCGCCGTGCATTTCTACGACGGCGACAATCGAATCTTCAAGCGGGAGAAACTTTTCGGTTACCTGGTCGGCGGCGGCGAGATCCAAATGCGCGGTTGGACGGATTACCGCGCGGATCGCGGCTACATGGGACATCAGGTGGAGCGCCAGGACGGCAGTACGAACGGCTTCAATCTGGAAGGTGTGGGTCTGCTCGTTGACGGTGTGACGGAGAATCCGTTCAATACCTCCAACGATTATCTGGTTATCCGCGAGATCGAGGCCTACGGTTCCAGGATCAACGATGCGGATGTCTTCGCCAATTCCTTCGTATTGGATGTCGGCGACAATGAAACCTGGTATGTCCGTGTCGATGCGGTGGATATGAACGGCAACGTTTCTCGTTCCTCGATCGTAGTAAACGAAACGACTCCGGACGCTTCGCCGCCTGCGGCGCCGACGATCTCTTCTTCCACCCATCCGGATCCGGATCTCTGGTATGCGGACCGGGTCATCAGTTTCGATTGGAGCGCCTTCGACAACCAGTCCTCCATCTCCGGCTACGAATGGTTCCTGGATCAGGAACCGCTGGGCGATATCGCAACTCCGCGCCATCCGATCACGGGAGACGGAGAACAGGATCTGGATACGACCTGGAGTACCGAAGTGGCGGTGAAGGGAACCTATTACTTCCATGCCCGAGCGAAAAACGAGTTCGGTGTCTGGTCGGAAACGTCCCACTTCCGTATACAGGTGGACGACGAACAGCCGCTGATCCAGAACCTGGCGTCTTCGTCTCACGACAGCGATATTTGGTCGGCGGACAACCATCCCTTCTTCACCTGGGATGTGGATTCCCTGTCCGGAGTCCAGGCCTACTACTACAAGATCGACGACTTGGATTACTGGACCGATGCGGATCAGATCGAAGGCTTTGTGCAGAACGCCGATTTCCCGGATGCGGCCGACGGTGTGCGTTGGTTCCATGTCCGCGCTCTGTCCAATGCCGGTCTGTACGGTCCGGCGGAGCACTATCGGGTGCTGATCGACACCGGTCCGGAAAGCATCGTCATTTCCGCCGTGCCTCATGGCGGTGTTTCGGGAACCAATCAGGATGAATGGTATTCGAATCCGACGACTCTGATTTCCTGGGATACGTTCTCGTACAGCGGCGTGCAGCGCTACAAGTACGAGTTCGATAAGGACGAGTTCAACGACAACTGGCTGGGATATTCCTATACCGAGCTGGCCAGTGGAAACCCGAACGATTCCGATAGCTTGAACCATGCCTTCACCAGCCCCGCCACGGACAACGGGGACTGGTGGTTCCACATCATGGCGCAGTCCAACACCAACATGTGGACGGAAGAGCCTCCTCAGAAGTTCCGCGTCCGCGTGGATCTGCAACCGGATGCTCCCGTCATTTCCAGTTCCACCCATGCGGCTGTGGATCCCATGGATCCGAACTCCGGCTGGGTGAACAACGCCTTCCCGCAGTTTACCTGGACGGCTTTCGCCTATTCCGGCATCACCGAGTACTGCTACAATTACACCTACGGTGCTCCGGGCGTTCCGGATCCGGCAGTGGATTCGCGGCAGACGGGAAGCACCCATACGGCCACGGCGGCCCTGGAACCGGGATTGTGGTTCTTCAACGTACGCGCCCGCAACAATGCGGTTGACGTAAAAACCTGGGGACCGGCCGCCAGTTACGAGCTTCGTATCGATACCGGTCCGTTCCTGCCGATCATCGAATCCTCGACTCATCCGGTGCAGGGAACCTGGTATCCGGAAAGCCCGGCAGACTGGCCCGATCCGGCCTTCACGTTCTACTCGGCGGCCATGTCGGATGTCATCAAGTTCGCCTACGTGATGGATGATGAGGCCACGACGGATCCGCTTTCCGTCACCCATACGAAGATCGATCCGGTGGCGGACGGCCTGTGGGACGACCCGGCCGACAATCCGCAATACGAAAGCTGGACGCGCTGGAGAGGCGAAGCCACCATCGCCAAGTCGCCGGGCGTCTGGTATTTCCACACCCGCGCTCAGAACGGCATCGGCGTCTGGGGAACGACGGCTCATTACGAAGTGCGCATCAACCGCCTGTGCGAGATCCAGAGCGTTACGCGGCTTCTGGACGTGGTTAAGACGGACGCCAGCGAACTTCAGCAGGGTACGGTCGAGGTTTACGATTTCAACGGTCCGGACAACGTGAAGAGCGTCGAACTGATTATCGCCCAGGACGGCAGTACGCCGGGGGCCTGGACCAATCCGCGCGGCTCTTTCATCTGGGATCGGATCGATGGGGATAGCTGGCAGTTCTCGACCAGCGGCGCCCTGGGCAACGACAAGGTGTCCTTGTCCACGGCCAGCAGTTCCGTTGTCGAGAACGAAGGCGCCAAGACCGTGACCATCACCTTCAAATGGCGTCTGCTTTCCAACTACGGCGACATTCAGCAGAACAAACTTTATTCCGTCGCTCGCGACTATCAGGATCCCGCGGTCGCGGCCGGCGATCTGGTATGGGAAAGCAGCGTGGACGATTTCGAATCCAACATGCTGATTCCGGAAACCAGCCACGTGTCGCCGCCCAATGGTCAATGGTGGAATCCGGGCGATCCCATGGCGATTGATGAGGAATGGATGCGTCCCCTGCTGACGGCGGAGGAAGTCACCGATCCGAACCTCGCTCCGCTGGAGGACACGGAATACTATCGCTTCTACATTTCCCAGAACTCCAACGCCGAAGGCGGATTGGACTCCGGGTGGATCACCGATTACGAGTGGACCCCGACAACCGATCTGGCCAACGGAACTTGGTACTGGAAGATCTGGACCCAGGATCAGCACGGCTGGACCTGCATTAACTGCGACGCCCTACAGGATGGAAACATCCCCTGGACCTTGCGGATCGACGGTGCGGAGCCGACCTGGCTGTACTTCTACAGCACGACGCATCTGGATCAGGATCACTGGTACTCGGCCAAGAGTCCCTTCATGAAGTGGAAGGCTTCGTCCTTCTCCGGCATCCAGGGATACTCTTACGAACTTTGCCGCGACGCGGATTACCCCTGTCCGGCCGATATGACGATCGACTGGCCGTCCGACAAACAGAGCGAGACTCTCGGACCGCTCAGCCCGGACGGCATCTGGACCTTCAACCTCCGGGCTCAGAACGAGGCCGGACGCTGGACGGACAATCGGGAATACAACTTCAAGATCGACAGCACCGAACCGCCGCTTCCGGTCGTCACGTCGCCCACCCATCCGAACCCGGATCTGTGGCACGGCTCCGACGCGGTCACCGTGCAGTGGCCGGGTCTGAGCGACACTTCCGGAATCTGTAACTATTCCTGGAAGTTCAGCACCAACGAATCGGAAGACGCCGGACAGGGAGAGATGGGAACCGCCACCAGCACCTCGACGACTCTTTCCGACGGAATTCACTTCTTCCATATCCGCGCGCAGAACTGCGCCGGACTGTGGAATACCTTCCAGACCACGTTCCGGATCAAGATCGACACCACGGTTCCCGATCCGCCGACGATTACGAATTGGTCGCATGATCCCAACACGATGGAAACTTCCTACAACCCGCTATTCGAATGGGAGGTGACCAATCCGATCTCTCCGATCATGAACTACTGTTACGTCATCGATGATCTCAATCCGAGCGCTCCTGGATACACCTGCGACTGTACGACCGAGATGGGCACCTCGGAGGACTTCACCTACATCGGTCCGCCGCAACTCGCGGACGGCGTGCACTGGTTCCACGTCCGGGCGCAGAACTCCGCCGGAAACTGGGGCCCCTGCACGCATCAGCGGATCATGATCGACGGTTCGGCCCCGGATGCCATCAACATCGTCTCGGTTTCGCATCCCAACCCGGTGGAATGGTATCAGAGCCCGTACATCTATGCCGGTGGTTCGAACAACATGTCCATTTCCTGGACGGCTTCCGATACGGTGAATCCGGACGACAGCAGCCATCCCACGGGAATTCTGCAACACACGTTCGGCATCAGTATCGATCCGAACTATACGCCGAGCATCGCCAGCGCCATCAACTATCCGATCACGGGTGGGCAGATGACGGATGCTCTCGCCGACGGCACCCACTATCTCGGCCTGAAGGTCAAGAACATGGCGGGCACCTGGAGTGCGACGCGGCGCTTCGCCATCAATGTGGATACCTCCCCGCCGGATACCATCGCCATCGCTTCCGCCACGCACTATCCGGAGGGATTCGCCGTAAACAATACCTCGCCGCAGTTCAGTTGGAGCGGCCAGGACGATCAGTCCGGCATCAACGATTACTGCGTCTATCTGCACAAATCCAGCGGGGCGGGCGATCTGGGAACCTGTGATACCGCGCAGCCGTCGAACCTCACCACGGACGTGGAAACCATCTACGACCTGACGGCTTTGTTCCCCGGAAGCGAGGATGGAACCTATTATCTCAATGTCCGGGCCCGAAACCGTTCCCGTTCCGCCAACTACCCGGCTCCGGGAAGTTCGGTGGGCCTGTGGAGCGGCGTGGTTCGCTACCAGATCAAGGTGGAAACCGGCGCCTCCGCGCAGCCTTCCATCACGATGCCCAACCAGCCGTACGCGGACCTCTGGTATGCCGATCAGCAGCAGGTCATCGCCCAGTTCAACGCGGTCAGCGTGGAGGGTATCTGGAAATATCGCTACACCTTCGATCAGGCCGATCCCTTCGAGGCCGGGTACACCGAGACGCCGGCGACCTGGACGGAACTTGCCGGAATCTGCGACGATCTGGGTACGGGCGGGATCGACGAATATGTCGCGCCGCCGTCGATCACTCCGGGCCTCGTGGCTCAACCGGCGGCTCCGGGCGAATATTGGGTCCACGTCCAGGCCATCAGTTGCGTGACGGGAGCGGTGTGGACGCCTTCCAGTCACCGTTTCGTCCGCCTGGATCACACGCCTCCGACGATCTTCAAGTCGGACAATCCGGTGATTACGGACTTCGGTTCCCTGACCCACGATACGGACCTTCTGACTCCGGATACGAAGACGCCGTGTACCATCGCGGCCACCTGCATGGATCCGGTGATGTTCTTCGTGGCCAAGGAAATTTCGGAAAACAATCAGGTGGATACCTGGGGTGACGACCGGATCGTCGGTTACAGTTTCAAGTTCAATCATCAGGAACCGCCCCCGAGCCTGGATTGCAGTTCCTGTGTCACCCAGGCCTGTCTGGATTCCTGTCCGGCCACTTCCGTCATGGCCACGCACGGTATCCATGATGGAGTCACGACCTTCTTCAAGACGGTGGAATATCACAACGTCACGAACGGCGAGTGGTGGTTCCACGTTCGGGCCAAGAGCAACGTGGTGGACAAGGACGGCTTGGCCCATGCCAGCGCCTGGGGACCGCCGGTTCACTACCGGATCCTGATCGACGTTCCGCCGGCCGGATCCCTGCGCATTCCGGAGGGAGATGGAAACTTCGGTCTGGAAGTGCCGGAGTACGGGGACGAAATTCTGCACAACGCGGAACTCAGCGCCTATTACATGGACACGCATGAGGTCACCAACTCCGAGTACCAGACCTGTCAGGCGGATTACACCACCACGACGACTGCGTGCAAGCCGGGATACAGCTCCGAGTACTGCGTGACGACGTATGGCGCGGGTTATGTCTGGGCCATGGACACCATGGAATGCTACATCGAAGCGTCTCCGGGAGACCAGCGCTGCGCTTCTCCGCAGTTTTGTTCCTTCGCGGATGAGGTGTGTGCGTCGGGTTGCGAAACCGAGGATGTTCCCATCCAGACCTCTTCGGAATCCCGGGCGAGTTACTTCGGGAACAGCGCCTACAACAACTACCCGGTCGTCTACGTCAACTGGTACCAGGCGCAGCAGTATTGTGTCTGGAAGGGCATGCGGCTGCCGACGGAGCACGAATGGGAACTGGCGGCCCAGGGGATCTGGCGTACGCTCGGTACGGAGAACTACGGAACGTATCCGTGGGGTGACACGCCTCCCGACGACGCCATTTATTCCAGTGCGCCTCCGGCCAACTGGAGTGGCGCGAACCTGGAAGACACCACGCCGAGTTTCTGGGTGGGAGCGGGTGATTCCAAGCAGTGCATCTTCGATGGCGCTTCTCACAACACCCAGGATTGGGGATCCATCGATACCTCCATCGGTTACGTTTCGTACTGGTCGAACAACTATGGTTCCGGAACGCCGGACGAGTACATCTGCGACATGGCCGGAAACGTTTCCGAGTGGGTGCTGGACTGGTACGGGCCATACCCGGATTGCGGAGCCGATCCGGATGCCTGTATCGATCCCTCCCTGGAGATCTTCGGGGATTGCATCGACCGTTGTGAAGGTGATGGCGTCTGCATGGATAACTGCAAGAAGAAGTCCGCTCGTGGCGGCTCCTTTACCGATGGCGTCCCGGGAGTTCGCAACCATTACCGGCAGAAGTTGAATCCGAGAAACGGTTATTCCACCGTTGGTTTCCGCTGCGCGGCGTCCTCCCTCTAATTTTTTCCAACCTCAACTCCATGAAGGGACGCCCTCGGGCGTCCCTTCTTTCGTTTTATCAGAGGAAGAAAAGGGGACGCATGAACTTGAAAAACCATCCTTTCCCGGTACGAATCATTTTTCGGAATACTTGACAGTTCATTCCTTGTCCTTATATTTATAGGGCTTCCCGATTGCCGCTTTGCGTCTGGTAAAGCTTGGGAATATTCGCAAACATGCTGAAATCTCAAAGAAAATTAGATGAGATTTCGGAAAGAAAGCGAGGCCGGCCGCGATGAGCGAAACGATTTTCATGGACCATGTGTCCACGACCCCCTGCGATCCACGCGTCGTGGAGAAAATGCTGCCCTATTTCGCCGAGATTTTCGGAAATCCCTCCAGCCAGATCCATGCCCAGGGCGTTCGGGCCCAGAAAGCGGTGGACGAAGCCCGGCAGGCGGTGGCCGATTGGGTCAACGCGCCCGTGGAAGGCGTGGTCTTCACCTCCGGAGCCACCGAGGCCAACAACTTGGCATTGCTTGGTTTTTCCATGACCAAAGGGGCCGGGAGGAAGCACGTTCTTATCGGGGAAACCGAACATTTCAGCGTTCTGAATACCATGCACGCCCTCCGGGCCCATGGCCTGGAAGTGGAACTGGTTCCCGTGGACGCGACCGGCATTGTTACGCCGGAGGCGCTTTCGAAAAAACTGCGATCGGATACCCTGCTGGTATCCATTCAGCACGGCAACGGGGAAATCGGCAGCGTCCAGCCCATTGATGCGCTTTCCGCCCTGGCCCGTGAAAAAGGGGCGATCTTTCATACCGACGCCGCCATGACCGCCGGATTACTGCCGGTGGACATGCAGGCGCTGGGCGTGGACATGCTGACGCTTTCCGCCCACAATTTCTACGGTCCCAAAGGCGTAGGGGCGCTGGTCCTGGCCAATGGCATTCGGCCTCGGGCGCTTTTATACGGCGGCTGGCAGGAAAACGGCCTGCGAAGCGGCACGGAAAACGTGCCCGGCATCGTGGGCATGGGCGAGGCCGCGCGTCTGGCCCGTGAATCCCAGGAAGAGCGGTATGAGCACCTCAAGAAACTGGGCCGCCGATTGTGGAAGGGCCTGGAGGAGAAGATTCCCTTCATTCATTTCACCGGACATCCGGAACAGCGCCTTCCCGGCCACGTCAGTTTCTGGGTGGAACACGTGGAGGGAGAGTCCCTGATCCTTTTTCTGACCACCAAGGGCATCATGGCTGCCTCCGGATCGGCCTGTAGTTCCAACCTGCGCGCCAAGAACGAGGACGATCTGGTGACCTCTCATGTGCTGACCGCCGTGGGGGTGCCCAGCGATATCTGCGCCGGCTCGGTGGCGCTAAGTCTTGGAAAAGACAATACGAACGGTGACGTGGAGCGTTTATTGGAAGCATTGCCTCCCATTGTGGATCGGCTGTTGCTGATGTCGCCCTCGTATGCCGATTATCTCAAGCAAAAAGGAGAAAGCAGATGAGCGGGCAAGGCGCACCTTATACTGAAAAAGTCATGGATCACTTTATGAATCCGCGCAATATGGGGGAGATCGAGAACGCCAGCGCCGTAAGCGAGGTGGGAAATCCGTCCTGCGGCGACATGATGCGGCTTTTTCTGAAGATCGAGAACGACCGGATCGAAGACGTGAAATTCCAGACGTTTGGTTGCGGCGCGGCCATCGCCAGCAGCAGCATGCTGACGGAGATCATCAAGGGCATGACCCTGGAAGAAGCCGCCAAGGTCACCAACGAGAGCATCTCCGAAGCTCTGGACGGCCTGCCTACGGCCAAGATTCACTGCTCGGTCATGGCGGAGGAGGCCATTCATAAAGCCATCGAGGAATACCGCGCAAAAAACAAATAAGTTCAATCCGTTCCAAACCGTCAAGCGGCGAATCCATTCTTTCGATGGAATGGATTCGCCGCTTTTCGTTTTTCCTCCCAACCATTGCCTGGGCGTTGGAGTTTTTCCTCCCATAAATTACCGGATTTCAAACTTTTTTTAACTTTCTCCAGGTGCATACGTTTTGTCAAAAAGTATAAAGATTCCTTGTATGCAACCGAATTGTGAATTACATTAGGCGAATCGGACAACCGGTCAACAGGAAATTCGGTAGCGGTGGGCGATTCTATGCCTGTGGAAGTGGATTGATAAAATGGAGGAAATCATGAGGCGTTTCTGCTTTGTTCTTTTTGCTCTGACCGCGTTTTTGTTTGCTTTGCCTGCGCTTGGGCAGAGCACGCCCGCATCTTCCCCGGAGGACACGGCTTCGGCCGCTCCGTCGTCGGCGGAACTCAAGGCCCAGATCAAGGCGGAACTGGAAGCCGAATTGAAAGCCCAGTTGAAAGATGAGCTTTCCAAGGAGTTCGAGGCGCGTCTGGAAGCTGAAACCAACAGGAAAATCAAGGAGATGGAAGAACGCAAGGCTGCCGAGCCCCCCAAGGAGGAGGCCGCCAAGGAAGAAAAAAAGGAACAGAGCCTGTTGACCAGTCTCGGCAACGTCTTTCAGTTGTACGGTTTTCTTCGCCTGGACATCGCCTATGACACCAGCCGTACCGATTACGGAAACTGGATGCTATGGACCCTGCCGAATAAGACCTTCGATCGTACCGATGGGACACATGTGGATTATCATAATACAAATGAAATCTCCATCACTCCACGGCTTTCGCGTTTCGGCCTGAAGCTGAAGGGTCAGCATATCGACAAACTCAAGGCCGATGTCATGGGGCAGGTGGAAATCGACTTCTTCGGCGGGGACAAGAAAAACGCCGAATGGTCCGCCGTTCCGCGCTGGCGGCATGCCTGGGTGGGCCTGGACTGGGGATTCGTGGACCTGCGCGCCGGCCAGCAATCGGACATTTTCTCCACTTTGTACCCCAAAACCGGCGATCCGGGCGCGGGATGGTTCGTGGGTAACGTGGGTGGCCGCCGCCCCATGCTTTCGGTGAACTTCAAGCCCAAGGTGGCGGGAAAATACACCCTCTGGGCCCAGGCGGCCATCGCGCGGCCGGGAGAGGTCAGCGGGCAGGATCTGGACGCCATCGACAAGGATAAAAACGGCGAGATTTCCGCTTCCGAGATCACGGGAGACGGACTGAACGACGGCGAGGACTCGGGCGTGCCCATGGTTCAGTGGCGTCTGGCCTTCCAGGGCCCTCTGTGGACCTCCAAGGACTTCCTGCTCGGCGTTTCGGGCCATTACGAACAGACCGAACTGCGCCGCCAACTGTGGGATCTGACGGATCTTCGCGAGCACAGCAAATCCTACCGGACCGGCGGCTGGTCGGTCAACGCCGAACTGGCGCTTCCCATTCTGGAGGCATGGAACGTGCGCGGCGAGTTCTTCTACGGTGAGAACCTGGGCGGCGTCTTCGGGGGCGTCGGTCAGACCATCAACAAGGAATCGCTTTTGGGCCAGGGAGATCCGGAGGCGATCAAGGGCATGGGATTCTGGGTGGATACTTCCATTCAGCCCTGGGAACTTTGGGGCATTACTTTGGGTTACTGTTCGGACCGCCCGGATCGGGATACGCTTCCCAAACGGGATATGGCGCTTCTGGAGGCCACGCGCTTCAGCAACCAGGCTGCCTTTGCCCATACCTATTTCAATTTCGGAAAGGGCTTCCATTGGGGGCTGCATTATCAGTACGCCTGGACGGATTACAAGTACGTGGAGGATCCGGACGTCTTTGCCGAAACCGCCGGGGAACAAGGCGTAAAAAGCTATTCCGCCGTGAATCATCGCACGTTGACCTACTTCATGTATAAGTTCTGATGTCTTCCAAGAATGTGTGACGTTATCCCTCCGGGCCGTGCTCGGGGGGATTTTCGTTTTTGGAATGCCGGTATCGCCGGAGGCCCCGAAGATGGGGATTCGTCTCGGGTACGACCTTTTGTCGGCGGATTCCGGAATGGGTTCGATTCGGCAAATTGCTTGCAAGCCTTCGCGCCCTGCGGTAATCTGACGCCCGTATTGTGAAGAACTTCCGGAGGGCATTACGGAATGCGGATTCGAAAATTCACCCTTCTGATTCATGCGTTGCTCTTGATGGCGCTGGCGCTTTCTCCCCTGTCCTGCCTGACCATGCAAGGCGCGGAGCGGAAGGACGCGCCCGTTACGAAAAGCGCGTTCGATACCGGCATGCACTATTATCGGGAAATGGATTACTCCCGGGCCCGTGCGAATTTCCAGGATTTCCTGGAAGAACACCCGGAAAGCCCCCAGGCGGCGGAGGCTTGTCTGTTCCTGGGGAAGATCGCCCTTTACGAACGGAAATACGCCGTGGCCGAGGGCCATTTCAAGGACGTTTCCAGCCTCTATCCGGATTCCGAATTCGTTTCCGAGGCCAGCCATCTGTTGTCCGTGGTGGAATCGGAACGTCGCAGGGCCGAGGAGGCCGACCGGATCTATCAGCTTCAGAAAAAGAAGGAAAACGCCCGGAACGAGGGGGAACGCAAACAGGCCACCGAGGAGTTGCTGACTTTGCTGTCCGAGCAGAACGCCTATTTCGAAGCGTTTGTCAACGCCTTGGAATTGCTGCCGAATACCACGGGGTCGGAACGGAAGGCGGCGGAGGATCGGGTGATTACAATGGTGGAGCGCCTGTCGGCCGCCGACGCACAGAAGGCTCTGGAGGCGGTGTCGGGCCGTTCTTTTCCGGAAGGATGCCTGCGGGTCCGTCTGGGGCGTCTGGCCATGCATACCCGTGATTTCAAGGCAGCCCAGGAGCATTTCGCCATTGTGAACAATCGGTTTCCCGAACATCCGCTTGCGGACCTTGCGCGTACATCCTTGGAAAGACTGGACAAACGTTTTCAGGTCGCTCCGGGAACCCTGGGGGTTCTGCTTCCCTTAAGCGGGCGATTCAAACCGGTGGGGATGCGGATCAAGCGGGCCATCGATCTGGCTGTGAACGTCATCGACGGGGAAAGCCTGGGACGTCTGAAAGTGGTCATCGCGGATACCCAAAGTACGGAAATCGGGACACGTGAGGCTTTCGAGCGTCTGGTGCTTGAAGAGCAGGCCATCGCCATCGCGGGACCTGTTTTGGGCGCGGTTTCGGAGGCCGCCGCCTACAAGGCGGAAGAGTTCGAGATTCCCCTGGTCAATCTGTCCACTCGCGAGGGTGTTCCTCAGATAGGGACGCATGTGTTCCGCGTGGCCATGACGCCCCACATGCAGGCGAAAACCCTGGTGGATTACGCCTGGAATATTCTGGGGTATCGGACCTTCGCCATTCTCTACCCGGAGCATCCCTACGGCGAGGACATGGCCCACGCCTTCTGGGATGAAGTCCGGAACCGGGGGGGATGGATTACCGGCGTGGAAAGCTATGCCGACAATAAAACCATGTTCAAACACGAGGTGCGCAGCCTGGTGGGACGCTACGAGATGATCTTCGGGGAACGCGGACGCAGGCGCTGCGACGATCCTCTGGGGCTTGCTTGCGGCGAAGTTCGTACCCATTACGACGAGGAAGATGGCTGGCCCCGAGTGGATTTCGAGGCGCTGTTTATTCCGGATTCGGCCAAGAAGGCCGGGATGATCGCCCCCGCCCTGCCGTTCGAGGAGGTGGAACTCAACACCCGCCTCCGCGCCACCTATCGCCGCGCGGAGCGAAAGCGCCGCCGGCATCGCAAGGAAGTGAAACTGGTTCAGCTTTTGGGCCCCAACGCCTGGAATAACCCCAACTTATCGAAATTCGGAGGAAAATGGGCGGAGGGCGCTTTCTTTTGCGACGGTTTCTTCGCGGCGGACGAATCCAACCTCATCACCAACGCCTTCGTTCAAAGCTTCACCAAGCGCTTCGGAACCTCTCCGCACGCCCTGGAAGCCTATGCCTACGACGCCCTGCTTCTTCTGGGACGAACCGTGATTCAGCACCAGCCGAAGACGCGGGAGGAACTGCGTACGCTTCTGGCCGCGATCAAGGATTACGAAGGCGCCACGGGGCACATGGGTTTCGACGAACAGGGCGAACTGGTCAACGATCTTTTGATGCTCACGCTGCACAACGAGGAAATCATTCCGGCCCCGGAAACCATCGACGTGAACGCTCCGTGGATCTTTACGGAAAAGGATCTGGAAGAACAGCAGGAAAAGCAGAAACAGCGTGAACTCGAACGGAAGCGAAAGAATTCCGCCGAAACGGAAGACGAAAGCAGCGAGTAAATCCCATGACCCGGACCGAATCCGCCATCGTTTGCCCCAAATGTCGGAACCGGCAGGACGACCGGATCGCCTGCCATCGTTGCGGACTGGTCTTCGCCAACTGGACACCGGAACGTGAACGGGAGCAGTTCGCTTCCATTCCTCCCGACATTCTGCAACGGGCGGAACGTCTTTGGAAAGAGGTGGAAAGCGCTCCTTCGGAACGGGAAACGGATGCATGGAAGGCTTTCGACGCTTTTTGCGCCACCGCCCACGCGGATCTGTACGCCGCCGTCAAATACCGGGAACGGCTGGCAGATTATCCGGAGGATGAGGCCGCCGTCGCATTCCAGAAACGGCTTCTGACGCGAACCGCCATGATGCTTCCGGAGTCGAGGAACAACAACGAGAAGAAAACCAATTGGTTCGCTCTGGGGCTCACCGTGCTGGCCCTCGGCGCTTTTCTGGCCATGATCGCCTGGTATCTTTCCTCGAATCTCACGTTCATGATGCCGCGATGACCGGCTTTGAAGATTTCCAAGAGCGGATTAGGGATTTTCTCGGTCCGGAGGGCGTTCTGGCCGAGCGCCTGGAGGCTTTTCAATATCGTCCCGGCCAACTGGGCATGGCGGAGTTGACCGCTCAAGCCATCTGGGAACGGCGTCCGCTGGTGGCCGAGGGCGGCACGGGGATCGGAAAGACTCTGGCCTATCTTGTTCCGGCCGTTCATTCCGGAGCCAAGACGGTGGTTTCCACCGGAACCAAGACCTTGCAGGAACAGATTTTCTATAAAGATTTGCCGCTCCTTTTGGACAACCTGGAAAGCCCCATCCGGGCCACCTACATGAAGGGCCGCGCCAACTATCTGTGCAAACTGCGTTTTTCCCAGTTCAGCACCCAGCGCCTGTTTCATTTCGCAAAAGACGGGAACTATTTCGACGACATCGCCGCCTGGGCGGAGCGGACCGAGACCGGCGACCGTGCCGAACTGACCGAACTGCCGGACGACTACGCCACCTGGTCGGAACTGACCAGTAGCCCGGAGACCTGCCAGGGCTCCAAGTGCCGATTTTACAAGGACTGTTTCGTCACCCGCATGCGTAAACGCGCCCAAGAGGCCGATCTCGTCATCGTGAACCATCACCTCTATTTTTCCGATCTGGCCATGCAGGAAAAGCGTTTCGGGGAGGTGATTCCGAAACACGACCTGGTGATCTTCGACGAGGCCCACATGCTGGAAAGCACGGCCACGGCTTTTTTCGGCATCACCGTCTCCAATTACCGCGTTTTCTCGTTTTTGGACGACATCCGGCCGGAGTTGGATCCCAAGGCCGCGATAACCAAGGATATTTTGAAACTTCTGGAGGAAATCAAGGGGGATGCGGCGGATGTTTTCGAGCCGTTCCAGGCCCACGAGGATCGTTTCCGCCTGACAGAGAACGTGGATTCGGATCTGCAATTGGGAGAGGCATATTTCCGATTGGACGAGCGGTTGGAAAGTCTGCGTCGGAAGCTTCTGGAACTGGCCGAAAAGAAAGAGGAAGCCGAGGCCCTGGCGGATCGCTGTAAGACGCTCCAGGACGACTTCGCCCGCGTGGTCACCGAGCGGCGCAACGACACCGTTTACTGGGGCGAGATCCGCAAGCGTTCCATCGCGTTGAACGCCACGCCGCTGGAGATCGCCCCGCTGATGCGTGAGCTGTTTTTCTCCAAGCGCATCGGTTGTGTCTTTACCTCGGCCACCCTGTCCACGGGCGAGGGATCCTTCGAATACTTCCGGGAGCGCCTGGGTTGTCCCGAGGACACCCTGGAAGGCGTCTTCGAAAGCCCTTTCGACTATCGCCATCAGACCGTCCTCTTTATTCCCCAGCGCATGCCGGAGCCCTCCCATCCGGAGTTCACCGAAAAGGCCGCCGACCTGATCGGCTACCTGGTGAAGCTTACCGAGGGCGGCGCCCTGGTGCTGTTCACCTCCTATGCCAACATGGACGCCGTCTACGATCGGCTCTCTGACAAGCTTCCGTATCCGCTCTTCCGGCAGGGAGACGCCCCCCGCAGCCAGCTTCTGGAACGCTTTCGGGAGAGCGTGAACTCGGTGCTGCTTGCCACGGGCAGTTTCTGGCAGGGCGTGGACGTTCTGGGGCAGTCGTTGCGCATGGTGATTATCGACAAGTTGCCGTTCGAGGCCCCCAACGATCCGGTGACCGAGGCGCGTATCGCAAGCATGCGGGAAAACGGTCGAAATCCGTTTTTCGAGTTCCAGGTGCCCACGGCCATCATTCAGTTGAAGCAGGGCGTCGGGCGGCTGATTCGCGATCCCGGGGATTGGGGGATCATCGCTTTGCTGGATCGGCGCATGACGACCAAATCCTACGGAAAGAAATTTCAGAAAGCCTTGCCGCCTTCCGTGCGGGTGTCGCTTTTCGACCAGGTGCGCGGCTGGTGGCGGCGCAAGGCTAAAATGGAAGCGGCGGCGGAAGCGGAGCGGGAAAAGAAGAAAAAGTATTGAAATGACGGAAGATTTCATGAAATATTGGGCTATGTTCGAATGAATGGATTTTTATCGTAATCCAGAGGATTGCATGAGAAAAAAGCGTGTCTTGATTATCAGTTCCCTTCCCGCTGAAGGCGGCGGCCGGGGTGCGGGCGGGCTGGCGCTTTCTCCCTGGCTGGCCATACGCCGCATGGATCCCGGCAACCTGGACATTCGCCTGCTGGCGGAAAACGTGCCGCTGAAACCGTTGAAAATAGGAAAGATCCCGACCTATTTCTTCCGGCCATGGCACGCGCTGTCCGCCCTTCCGGCCTGTCCCGAAATCATTCATCGGACGGTGCGAGAACCATTCTTACGAGACAATACCATCACCATTGGGCGCACCTTCTGGTTCGCCAGCGCCATCCGCTCCTTCCGTCCGGATCTGGTCCACGTCCACGGCATCCAGCGCGCTGTCCAGGTGTTGCCGCTGGTGTCCGCCGAGCGTCTTTTGGTGACTCTGCACGGCTGGGTGGGGCGGGCCGAGGACAATTACTACCCTTTCCGTGCCGAGGTGGAGCGTCTCTGTCTGGAACGCAGCCAAAACCTCGTCACGGTGACGGAGCGTACCTTTCAGCGCCTTTTAGGCATGGAACGCTTCCATGGAGAGCGTTGGGTGATCCCCAACGGCGTGGATCTTTCGCGTTTTCGGCCGGAGCCGCAATGCCCCCTTTCGGAAAACGTGCCTATCCGGCTGCTCACCGTGGGAAACGTGGGCAAGCAGAAAAACCAGCTGGCCGTGGTGGAGGGCATCGCCCGGTCCGGTTTCAAGGAGCGTTTCGCGTACCGTACCGTGGGTCGGGGCGCGCTTTCGGACGCGGTGGCCCGACGGGCCGCCGAACGGGGTGTGGCTTACGAAAACATTCCCTATCTTCCGCAGACGGAACTTCCGGAGCAGTACCATTGGAGTGATTTCCAGATCCTGGCCAGTACGGCGGAGGGCTTCGGTATGGTGCTGGCCGAGAGCCTGGCCTGCGGGCGACCGCTCATCCTGCCGGAGTCGCTGGATATCGTTGGAGAAAAGGACATCATCCGTCCGGGAAACGCCGTGCTGCTGCCTTCCGCCGATCCCGATCATATCGCCGATACGCTGGCGGGGATTGCGAAAAACGAAATCCTCATCGATTCCGAAGCGTTGAACTATCCTTACGACTGGACGGACATTGCGGCGCGCTACGTGGAACTGTACGAGGAGCGGATTGCCTCGCTGCGCGTTTGAGCGTCGGCTTGCGGCTTTTGTTATTCATCGGATTGTCTATGTTTCCGCCCCGGCCGTCAAATCCGGCGTATCGTCGGAGATCTGTGATTTCGCGTACTTCGTGCGGGCCAGAATCGCCACTACTTCGCGGGTGGCCTCGGGAACGTAGCCGTAACGCTCCTCCATACGCAGCAGCACCCGGTCGATCTCCTGCCGTTCCTTGTCTTCCAGAAGCTTTTCGCTCCCTTCGAAGAATTTCAGCAGGTTTTCGTGGAACTTGTGGATACGCTCCTTCTGGTTGCCGAAGTAATGTTCCTCCAACTGGCGGATCGATTTGGAGAAGATTTTTTCATAGGCGACTTTCTCGTCCGGGTTGTCCAGGGCGTAGGCTCCCACCCGGCTGATGACATCCTGCCGGAAAGCCTTGGCTTCTTCCTTGGAGGCGATGATTTTTTCCACTTCCCGCAGGAAGTTTTCGTCCACGGGCACTTCCGCGCGGCTTACGGCGTCCACCACCTTGCGGCCGTGAATCCAGCTGGAGGCGTGGGCCACGTATTTCTCCAACAGTTTGGAATACTGCTCTTCCTCCACCATTTCCATGGCGTTTTTCAACTCGATATCGATCTTGCGGATGTAATAGTTCTCCACCAGCGCCACCAGCCGCATTTGATCGCCGTATTCGCCGTCCGGTTGGTGCTGGAGCCATTCATAGACCGACTTGTCGCCGATCAGCCGCCGGATCTGCATCAGCACCTGCCGGGGCCCTACGAGGCCTTCCCGATTTCCCTGTACGGCGTTCTGAAGGATCATTTTTCCTTCCCGGGGAGAGGCGCCGAAACCGCCCTCGTAGAGCGGCCCGGAGGAGAATTCGTTGATGAGTCGTCCCCGGATGGCGCGAAGTTCCTTGGCCTGGGCCATGCTGAACCAGTCCGGCGGTTCTCCATCGGAGAGAAAGAGCGCTTTTTCCAGGGGATTGAGGCGATCGATGGCCGCCTGGAGTTCCGCCGGGTAGTGTTCCAGTTTCGGTTTGCGAAGCCTTGTCAGCACCGCCCAGAGCGCCACGATCTCGCGCATGTGGGGCATCAATCGAACGTTTTCCGATTCCAGGGCGAGCTGGCTTTCATAGATGTGTTTCTCCGCCTGGAAATCCCGAAGATAGGGAACCCGGATCATTTCCATGCGGGCCTTGAAACTGGTGAAATCCGGAATGCCCTTGAAACCTTCCAGGTATTTGTCGTTGGACGATCCCATCATGACGATATCCAGGTAGATCAGCGCCACGTCCAGGTTGATGGTGCCTTTCTCGCAAGTGCCCAGCAGGTATTTATAGGCGTCCACGGGGCGTTTCAACAGGTCGGAATACTCCACGATCCCGTGGTTGGCGTTGACGAGGTAGCCCTGGGGCATGAAGAGGTTCAGGTTCTGCAAGACGGGCGGCAGCGAACTCAGCGAGCGATCCGCCGTCACCTGTTGGATGCGCGCGTCCACGCTCATCTGGGGTTCGATGACCACCGATCCCACCTTGTAGCGCTCGGAGATGTAATAGCGTTCCACCTGGACGTGTTGCAGCACCCGGGCGTAATCGCCGCCGTAGGCTCCCAACAGAGCGTCGTAAATTTGCCGGTTCATGGGAGAAAGATCCCCGTCCCACAGGATTTCCGCCATCTCGGAAGAGGCGAATTCCTTGTTTTTGCCGCGCAATTCCTCGAACATGGACCGGCGTTCGGCTTGGGGAATCAGAAACAGGGGATTGTCCCGCAACGGGCATCCCAGCCGCGCGGCGATGCGATCTTCCGGAAGATCGGCATAGGATTGGGCCGCGTCGATTTCCCGGCTGGCTTCTTTGGAAAAACCGATTTTCTCCCGGGTGAAGCGTTCCTCCGGGAAAATCCAGTTGAAGTGATACAGGGCACCTTCGTCCGTCCGGCTGTATTCCTCCATTCCGGCGTGCAGGCAGCCCACCAGGCTGGTCTTGGCCGATCCGTTGGGACCGTGCAGAAGGATTAGCCGATCGGCCTTGCGGCTTCTGGAAAAGCCCGCCAGCAGACGGTAGATCTGGTTTTCCACCATGGCCTGCCCCCAGACCGCCCCCTGGCCGTCGCGGAACTTCTGGTCGAAGACCGCAAAACCCGGTCTGGGCTTGCCGTCCTTGCCCTTGCGCGGGCCGAAATGGTCGATCATGTCCAGGAGATACTGGTACGTGCTGCGGGTGAAACGCCCGGGATTTTCCAGAAACAGTTCGAAGAAGGCATTGAAACCGAGGATATTCTTCCGCTTTACGAAACGATCCTTGACCGCCCGATTCAGGGTCTCCAGATAATCGCGCCGAACCTTGGAATCCGCCATCCGCTCCTCCTGCCACTTGAGTTGCCTATCCGAAAAGGGTACTCCAATCGTTCGTTCTTGGCAACGGCAAAGCCGAATCCCGCGTTTTCCCAGTCGATTTCAGTGCGGACGCCGGTCGCTTCTTTCCGTCTTTCCAATATTCGGCCGGAATGCCCGCCTCCTTTTCTGAATTCGTGTTCTCGATGCGCAATTTCCGGTTTTTGGGGAGAAGCCATGCCGGAGCGTTCACCCGCGTGAACGAACGGGTTTATGCGTGCGTTCTTCTTGACCTCGGCCCGGATTTCTGCGATGTTTTTTTCGTACATTTCAACCGTTTATTTCGGATGGAGGCGACTATGGATTTCCGATACGAAAAGCTGGCCCGGCTGCTACTGGATTATTCCCTCAACGTGAAAGAGGGCCAGACCGTGATGGTCAACGCCGCCACGGTGGCCGAGCCGCTGGTGCAGGCCCTGCAGAAGGCCACGGCGGAGCGCGGAGTATACCTCTTGCCGATCATGCGGCCGGAAGACGGCCAGTACCTGTTTTACAAACACGCCAAGGACAACCTGCTGGACGTGACATTCCCCGTGATGAAGCAGCTTTTCGAGACGGTGGACGCCATGATCGGCATCCATTCCACCGCCAACCCCCGGGAATTGAGCCGCATCGAGCCCACGCGCATCGCCCGGCATCGCAAGGCCACCGCCGCGTTTTACGAGATCATCGCCCGCCGGGAAAAAGAGGGCGCTTTTTCCTGGGTGGCCGCGCCTTTCCCCACTTCCGCCATGGCCGGAGACGCGGAGATGAGCCTGGGTGAGTACACGGATTTCGTGCTCAAGGCATGCGGTTGCGATGAAGACGATCCCACGGCCTATTGGAAGAAGGTGCATGGCGAACACGCGCACATCATCGAGGCGTTCGGCCGGGCGAAGACATTGCACATCACCGGCAAGGAAACGGATCTTACGATGTCGGTGGAGGGACGCACCTGGATCAACTGCGACGGTAAAAACAACATGCCGGACGGCGAGATCTTCACCAGCCCGGTGGAGGATTTCGCCGAGGGGACGATCTACTTCGACGTGCCGTGTTCGTACAACGGCGTGGAGGTGGAAGGCGTACGGCTGCGGCTGGAGAAGGGCAAGGTAGTGGATGCCAGCGCGGAAAAGCGCGAGGAATATCTTCTGAAGATGCTGGATGTGGACGAGGGCGCGCGCTTTGTGGGCGAGATCGCCATCGGAACGAACTACCACATCCAGCAGCCCTCGAAGTCGATTCTCTTCGATGAAAAGATCGGGGGGACCATGCACATGGCGGTGGGACTGTCCATCCCCGAGGCGGGCGGTAGAAACAAGAGCGGCCTGCACTGGGACATGATTAAACGCATGGAAGACGGCGGCCGCTGGCGACTCGACGGCCGCACGGTGTACGAGAACGGCCGCTTCACCGTCTGAACGGCGCTTGCGACCAGATTTCGAAGACGATGCAAGCATAATCACCTGAAATTCGGGAGTTTGCCATGACCGATGCGAAGAACGTGCGAATCGAACACGACACCATGGGCGAGGTGGAGATTCCCGCCTCGAAGCTCTGGGGCGCCAATACCGAGCGCGCCCGCAACAACCTTCCCATCTCGGACCGTCCCATGCCGAAGGCGATGATCCGGGCTCTGGCTCACGTGAAGGCCTGTATGGCCAGGGCCGCGAAGGAGCAGGGCCATCTGTCCGCAGAACTCGCCGACGCCATCTCCGCCGCCGCCCTGGAGGTGGCCGAGGGACGTCACGGGGAACACTTCCCCCTGGATGTTTTTCAGACGGGATCGGGCACCAGTTCCAACATGAACGTCAACGAGGTGGTCGCCAACCTGGCCAACCGCAATCTGGGCGGAAAGCCGGGGGACAATAAGCCCGTCCACCCCAACGATCACGTGAATTTCGGCCAGTCCAGCAATGACACCATTCCCACGGCTCTGCACCTGGCGGCCCTGGATTTGATGGAACACGAACTTCTGCCCAAACTGGACGGGCTGATCGCGGCCTGGGGAAAGAAAGCGGAGGAATACGCGGACGTGGTGAAGACCGGCCGCACGCACCTGCAAGACGCGTTGCCCATCACTTTTGGCCATGTTTTCCGCGCCTACGTGGATGTGCTTTCCCGCCTCAGGGAGCGTCTGGCCGAGACGCCGCCGCTGCTTTCCGAGATTCCCCTGGGCGGCACCGCAGTGGGGACCGGCTTCCAGGCTCCCGAGGGCCTGGTGGAGCGCGCCGCCGAACATCTGAGCGAACTGCTCGGCCGACCCATTTCCATCGTTTCCGAGCCCCTGGCCTTCATGTCGGGCCGTCCCGTGGTCACTGATGTCATGGGCCGGGTGACGGCCCTGGCCATGGAACTGCAACGCATCGCCAACGACGTACGCATGATGGCCTCCGGTCCGCGCCTGGGCATCGGCGAGATCACCATTCCGTCGCTCCAGCCGGGGAGTAGCATCATGCCGGGCAAAGTCAACCCGGTGGTCTGCGAATCCATCGTCCAGGTGGCCATGGCCGTGGCCGGTCATCACGCCACCGTTCTGGCCGCCGCCGCCGGGGGGCAGTTCGAATTGAACGTGACGCTGCCCGTGACCGCTTACGCTCTTCTGGGAAGCATGGAAATCTGCGCCAATGCCTGCGAAGTCTTCCGCACCCGCCTGGTGGAGGGCATGACCGTGCGAGTGGAGGATGTCGGGCGCGATCTGAACCAAAGCCTGGCCCTGGCCACCGCGCTGATTTCGAAAATCGGCTACGCCGCCGCCGCCAAGGTGTCCTATCAGGCCCATAACGAAGGTCTGACGGTGGCGGAAGTGGCGGTGAAAGAGGGCATACTCAAACCGGAGGAAGTCGGCGAGTGGCTCGATCCGGCCAAACTGACCCGTCGTGGCCGGTTGACCGGGTGAGAAGTCGGGCAATCCCGTGAAATGACTTGACTATTCCGATACGGTGTCCCTATAATCGGAAGGTTCCCGGTGCGGATCAACCGATAGAGAATCACGGTTTTTCGGAGGAAGTCATGTCTGGAAAATCCTTCGTTACGGCCCTGCTTGCGGCCGTGTTCGCGCTTGCTTTTCCGGCGACCGTTCCGGCGGCCGAAGCCGACGATACCTGTTCGTCCGATCTGGGGCGTTGCACCCTGAATGAAACGGCCTTGATCTGCCTGTGCGCCGGAGGGTACGGTTTTTCGGAAACCCTCGATTTCTCGAATGAAATCGCCCAGCCTTCCTGCTCCGATTTCCTGGAGCGTTGCCGTTCGTTTCTGCCCGTTTCCGCCTGCGAGAGCGATTCCGGTTTCTGCGACGTTTTCACGGAAGATCACTATTGCGCCTGCGGAGCCGAAGCTCTGGCGGATCTGTTGCCGGATGGCGATACGGATGCGGAAAGCGAGACGGAAACCGATGGCGATACAGTGGATGGAGACATGGACGCCGAACCCGAAAGCGGGGAAGGGGAGGCGGATCCGGATGGCGGCGGGGAAGCGGAAATCGCGACGAATCGAACGCACCTAAGCGCCGATAACCGTGAGGAGACGGACGCGGACGGCGATGAGGAGATTGAAATCGACGGCGATGCCGATCCGGATCCCGAATCGGCGCAATGGGGAGACGCGGATCCGGAACCGGAACTGGAGTCGGAAACAGAAGCCGCCGATTCCGAAACGGAGAGCGAAGCACCGGTGGTGATCTGCTCGGATCTGCTTCAGGAAGCTTGCCCGGAGGAACTTCCCGATCCGGAATCGCTCTGTCGAGCGGAGGATTTCGTTTATTGTAAGGAACTGACCGAATGGCTTTTCGCCTGCGGAAATCGTGCGGTCCCGCGCTATGCCATGCTGTTCTGCTGCGCCGAAAAGTTGAGAAATTCCGAACGGCTGGAATCCTATCGGGCCTGCATTCAGGCGGCGGGTTGCGAATCTTTCCGGGACGCCTGCGAGCGCATGGACCTGGCCGGTCCCGTGGGAAATCCGGAAGAGACCGACCCGGCGGACGGCGACGTCGAGAACCCGATCACGGACGGTGATACCCCGTTTCGAATACAGGACAATGTTCTCAACGCTCCCAGCGACTGGGAGCCGAAAACCACCGAATATACCGAGGAAACCATTATTTGCGGACCGGGCGGAGCTTGGGAGGGCGGATTCTTCTTCCTGGCTTTGCTGGCAATGCTTCTTTTACGTCGCATGACCGGACGAACCTGAGAGAGAATTTTCCAATAGACGTATCCTTTCACGATCCAGCCGTCCAATCCGCAAGCGAATGGCAAGATGGCCGGGCTCGATCTCTTTCAGGCGATCTCCGTCCGGGAAATAAATATATTACACTCACAGGAGTATGGCGCATTTTCGGCCACTTGAGGCTGGCTCTGGGCGGATGGTTCGGCAAGGGAAGGCATTCGAAGGGGCCAATGCCAAATTCAGTTGACAGAAAGGGGGGGTGTGATATCTTACGGCAGATTCGTTGCCTTGGCGAAGACCCGTGCAGGAGATAGTATCATGCGTATGTTCATGCTGGCTTTCGTTTTCTCGTTTTCGACCTTGTTCATTTGGGGCTGCGGCGACAGTGACTCCAAACTCGAACTCTGCTACAAGTATTGCGACCGGAATATGGAATGCGATACGACCGGAATGATTACCGAGGAAACCGTGGATACCTGCAAGCAGATCTGCGAAGCCACCGAGGAAGACGGTTCCGTGGAAGTGATCGACGACGACCTGATCTCCTGCGTCCATTCGGATTCCTGTCCGGACTTCAACACGTGCCTAGAGGAAAGGGAAGCGGAATAGCTCCTTTCCATGGTTCCAGCCCCGCCAACCGACGTTTCCACCGCCAGGACCGGGCGTGCTTGAAACGTTGAAGGGATCCGTACATGTTCAAAAATCAACCGAAAGCCTCCTATCATTCCGGGTTCATTTCGATCATCGGCCGACCGAACGTGGGCAAATCAACCCTGTTGAACACCATTCTGGGGGAAAAGATCGCCATCACCACCCCCAAACCCCAGACCACCCGCAACCGGATTCTGGGCGTGAAACACTTCGAAAACGGCCAGATCGTCTTTCTGGACACCCCGGGGTTCCACCGAGCCAAAGGCGGACTGAACCAGTACATGCTCAGCAAGGCGTCGGAAGCCATTTCGGACGCGGACTTGAATTATCTGATGGTGGAGGGAAGCCCGGGATTCGTGGAAAGAACCGATCTCGGCGAAGGCAACCGGGTGATCCTCGAACAGCTTGAAAAGGCAGAAAAACCGGTTTTTCTCCTGATTAACAAAGTGGATCTCGTCCAGAAGGAAAAACTACTTCCGTTCATCGATCGTATGAAAAATCTGTACGATTTCAACGAGATCCTGCCCATTTCCGCCCGGACGGGAGACGGCGTGGAGGAACTGATCCGCCTTTCCTATCCGCTTCTTCCGGAAGGACCGCCGTATTATCCGGACGATATCGTTACGGACCGGACCCTGCGTTTTCTGGCGTCCGAGATTATCCGTGAAAAGGCCATGATGCTGTTGCAACAGGAAATTCCATACTCTCTGGGCATTGAGATCGAACAGTTTTTGGAATTGGACGGAGGAAACCGTTTCCACATCACGGCCAACGTGATCGTCGAACGGGACAGCCAGAAAGGTATCGTGATCGGAAAGGGCGGGTCCATGCTTTCCAGAATCGGAACACAGTCCCGCGAGGAGATGGAATCCTGGTTCGAGAAATCCGTCGGACTGAAATTGCTGGTCAGGGTGCGCAAGGACTGGACCCGTGACCCGAAATTTCTGAAGGAACTTGGATATAAATAAGCCAATGAAAAACGAAAACATCCCCCATCTCACCATCGCCCTGGTCGGTCGTCCAAACGTGGGCAAGTCCACGTTGTTCAACCGACTGGCCGGACGCAGGCAGGCCATCGTGGACGATCGGCCCGGCGTCACGGTGGATCGCCATTTCGCTCGGGGCCGCTTTTTCGAATGCGAATACACCATCATCGATACCGGAGGATTCGAACCGGAAACGAGCGACGATTTGCTGATCGGGATGCGGGAACAGAGTCTTCTGGCCATTGAGCAGGCTGATATCATCTTCGCCATTTTCGACGGCAAGGAAGGTCTGGTTCCGGCGGATCGGGAAATCGTGGACATGCTGCGCCGCTCCGAGAAGATCGTCTATTATCTGGTGAATAAAATCGACGGTCCCAAGCACGAGGGGAACGTGGCCGATTTCTATTCATTGGGCCTCGACAATCTCCAGGCCATTTCCGCCGAACACGGCGTGAACGTGGGAGATCTGCTGTCCGATCTGGAACGGGATCATCCCAGCGCTCCGCTGGAGAGGGAGCGGGGGGACGGTGAAATCCGGGTGGCCGTCATCGGCAAACCCAACGTGGGCAAAAGCACCCTGGTCAACCGCCTGATCGGAGAGGACCGCCACTTGGTCACGAACATCGCGGGAACCACGCGCGACGCCATCGATTCCATCCTGCCGTACAAAAACCATACCATCCGGTTGATCGACACGGCGGGCATCCGGCGCAAGAAAAACATCAAACTTGTGCTGGAGAAACGCACCATCGTCAAGGCCCTGAAGGCCATGGACCGCGCCGACGTGGCGCTCCTCATGATCGATTCGGAAGAGGGCGTGACCGAGCAGGATCTGAAGATCGCCGGTTTCGCTCACGACAAGGGGCTTTCCTCCCTGATTCTGGTAAACAAATGGGATCTGATCGAGAAGGATCAGGACACCGCCGGAAGCATGGCCAAGGACATTCGGGAACGCCTGAAGTTCATTTCTTACGCGCCCATCGTCTTCATCTCCGCCCAATCCGGCCAACGGGTCCACACGATCCTGGACCGGGTGGTGAAGGCCAACGAAGGTCGGGAAAAGCGTGTCACCACGGGGGAACTGAATCGCTGGCTGGAACGCTCGCTGGCCATGAATCAACCGCCGACTCGCAAAGGTCGACCGCTGAAGATCTATTTCATCTCCCAGGTGGATACGAGTCCGCCCACCTTCATGTTGTCCGTGAACAATCCGGACGCGCTGCATTTCTCCTACAAACGCTTCCTGCATAATCGCTTACGCGAGGAATTCGGCTTCGAATCCACTCCCATCAAGATTTTCGCCCGCACCCACGGGAAAAAAACTCAGGATCTTGCGGAACAAGAACTGGATCGAAACCGCAAATCCGTGAGAAAGCATCGGAAACGCCGCTAGCCCGAATCATTCACAAAAAGCCTTAATTCGAGGCACAAATCCACGTCCTTTGGACGTGGCCAGAGTTGTCCAACATTGTCTTATCATGTTTTGGAAATGGTGGTGGCGTAGCCCAAAATCGAACGATCTCCACCCAGAGAGTGAGGATTGTCCGAGCCTACCAGACTTCGGATCGCATGTTTCCCGGTTTTCGTGATCTCGCTTCCGCCGTGGCCCCTTTCCGAACAAACGGAGATGACGGTGGATGAAAGCGATTCCGCACAAACTCATTGAAACTCGTCCGGAATCCGTCCGGAGCCCGTTCAGAACGCCTTTCTACGCAGAAACACGCCGAGCAGCGAGAGCAACAACATCGCCAGCGCCCCGGTCGGTTTGGTGGTGCGGCAACCGCAGCCCGATCCGGAATGACTGCCGTTTCCGTTATCGTCGATCCGATCTTCGTCGCCATTGGCGTTCCAATCCTCGTCGCCGTTGTTCATCAAGTCCGCATCGCCATCCTCGTCGCCGTCGATCACGCCGTCCACTTCGCCGTCTTCGTCGCCGTCGATCACGCCGTCCGGGTCGCCGCCCAGATCAATGTCTCCTTCGTCGCCGTCTTCATCGAAATCGTCGTCGCCTTCCGGATCAACGTCTCCCTCGTCGTCGGTGTCGCCGTCTTTATCGAAGTCGTCATCGCCGTCCAGATCAATGTCTCCTTCGCTGTCGGTGTCGCCGTCGGTGTCGTTTACACGGGTGACGAGCAGCGAAAATGTCGCGGCGTCTTTTCCCGTTCTGTGAAGGAGAAGAACTTGAAGAACGATATCGTCTTCCAGTTCCGCTTCCAGGCGTTCCGTTTCGCCGGCGTTTGCCCGGTCAGCGTAATCCAGGCAGGTATCGGTCTCCCCGCAGGATGCCAGCAGGGCCAGACCTAGATCCTCGTTCGCGCCGGCGGAAAGCTCGATGCGATACGTTCCGGGTTCCGAAACGGCCAGCGAATAAAAGGCGTCCGCCCCGCCGACTTCCGTATTATCTCCGCAGTTTTCCGGCACGCTCATGAAACCGTGGAAACCATCCAACGAGCCCGTAACATTCTCGTCCACGGAGACGACCACGGCGTCCGTACAACGATCGTTCTCTCCCAGCGCCTCGCAGACCCCGGAGAAACAGGCTCCCGGCGCGGCTTCCGAGCAATCCGCCCAGTCCTCCTGAACCGAGCGCAGGCAGCCTTCCACGGTATCGCAGGTGTCGTTCGTGCAACTTTCCCCGTCTTCGCAGAAGGCGTGGTTCGCCACGTTCTGGCAATCGCCCGTTTCCGGATTGCAGGAATCGTTCGTGCAATCCACCCCGTCCGAACAGTCCGGTTGTTCGCCCGTGCAGACGCCGCCCGTACAGACATCATCCCGGGTGCAGACGTTCTCGTCCGAACAGCTTTCGCTTTCGAACGGGGCGGGATCCTTCACGCATTTATAATTGTCGGCTCCCAGGGAGTCGCAGATCCCGAGATTGCATTGATCGGTTTCACTGGTGCAATCCGGGGCTGCTCCCGGCATGCATGCGCCGTTCAGACAGGTGTCGTTCATGGTGCAGCCGTCATCGTCGGCGTTGCAGGCGCTTCCGTTCGCCACGAAACCGTTGTCCGTGCAGGAACCGGAACCGTCGCAGGTATCCTGCACCACGCACTCGGTTCCGGCGTCGCCGCAGGCCGTCCCGGCGCTGAGATCGTTGGGTTGGCACGCGCCCGCGCCGTTGCAGGTGTCCTGGCCGCTGCAGGCCGTGGCGGCCTGGCCGCAATTGGTGTCCGCCGCCACGAAACCGTTGTCCGTGCAGGAACCGGAGCCGTCACAGGTGTCCTGCACCACGCATTCGGTTCCGGTGTCGCCGCAGGCCGTCCCGGCGCTGAGATCGTTGGGTTGGCACGCGCCCGCACCATCACAGGTGTCCTGGCCGCTGCAGGCCGTGGCGGCTTCGCCGCAATTCGTGTCCGCCGCCACGAAACCGTTGTCCGTGCAGGAACCGGAACCGTCGCAGGTGTCCTGCACCACGCACTCGGTTCCGGCGTCGCCGCAGGCCGTCCCGGCGCTGAGATCGTTGGGTTGGCACGCGCCTGCGCCGTTGCAGGTGTCCTGGCCGCTGCAGGCCGTGGCGGCTTCGCCGCAATTCGTGTCCGCCGCCACGAAACCGTTGTCCGTGCAGGAACCGGAACCGTCGCAGGTATCTTGTACCACGCATTCCGTTCCGGCGTCGCCGCAGGCCGTCCCGGCGCTGAGATCGTTGGGTTGGCACGCGCCTGCGCCGTTGCAGGTGTCCTGGCCGCTGCAGGCCGTGGCGGCTTCGCCGCAATTCGTGTCCGCCGCCACGAAACCGTTGTCCGTGCAGGAACCGGAACCGTCGCAGGTATCTTGTACCACGCATTCCGTTCCGGCGTCGCCGCAGGCCGTCCCGGCGCTGAGATCGTTGGGTTGGCACGCGCCTGCGCCGTTGCAGGTGTCCTGGCCGCTGCAGGCCGTGGCGGCCTGGCCGCAATTCGTGTCCGCCGCCACGAAACCGTTGTCCGTGCAGGAACCGGAACCGTCACAGGTGTCCTGCACCACGCACTCGGTTCCCGCGTCGCCGCAAAGATCGCCCGCTGTCGCCAGATTCGCCTGGCAAGCCCCCGCGCCGTCGCAAGTGTCCGCGTGATCGCAGGCCGACTCCCCCGCGTCGCCGCAGGCCGTCCCGGCGCTGAGATCGTTGGGTTGGCACGCGCCTGCGCCGTTGCAGGTGTCCTGGCCGCTGCAGGCCGTGGCGGCCTGGCCGCAATTGGTATCCGCCGCCACGAAACCGTTGTCCGTGCAGGAACCGGAACCGTCGCAGGTATCCTGCACCACGCATTCCGTCCCCGCATCGCCGCAAAGATCGCCCGCCGTCGCCAGATTCGCCTGGCAAGCCCCCGCGCCGTCGCAAGTGTCCGCGTGATCGCAGGCCGACTCCCCCGCATCGCCGCAGGACGCACCCGTGGCCTTGAACATGCAGGTGACGGCGTTGCAGCAGTCGTCGAAGACGCCGCCGTGTCTTTCGCATTCCTCGTCACCGACCTGGAGTTCATCTCCGCAGGTGGTTTCCTGGCAGGTCGTTCCGTTGAAGCCGGCCGGACATTCAATGGAAACATTGTATTGCATCTGATACACGAAGATCAGGCCGTCGATCTCCGATGCGCCGTCGATGTAGAAGGAGAAATCACCCGAATGCGTGGGAGTTCCGGAGAGTTCTCCCGACGAATCCAAACTCAAGCCGTTCGGTAGGGTTCCGGCGGCCACGGAGAACGCAAAGGGTTCCGAACCGCCCGTCCCCGTGAGGGTCTGGGAATAGGACTGCCCGACGACTCCATCCGCCAGCGTGTCCGGCGTAACGAGCAACGGCACCTGGCCGTTGTCCCTTCTTCCCCAGCAAAGAATCGCGCCGTCCTCCCGCATCGCGCAGGAATAGAAACCGCCGGAAGCGACGCGTAGAAAGCGACCCACGGGCGCTTCGGTCGCGCCATCCAGATTCCGGCCCCAACAGGCCAGGGTTCCGTCCGTGGCGATGGCGCAACTGTGCGCCTGCCCCACGCTGATGGAGGAAAAGGTTCCCTCGGGAGCGACGCAACGGTCATTGTCCTCACGGCCCCAGCATGCCAGGGTGCCGTCCGTAGCGATGGCGCAACTGTGGTAACCGCCCGAGTCAACGGCGGTGTAAGTCCCCGCAGGCGCTTCGGTCTGGCTGTAGTTGTTGGTTCCCCAGCAGGCCAGGGTTCCGTCGTCCTGGATGCCGCAGCCAAAGTGGTCGCCCGCGTTGATGTCGATGAAGGTTCCGGAGGGGACGGAACTCGGAGGCGATCCCCAGCAGGAGATGACGCCGGTGTCCCGAATGCCGCAGGCATAGTCGTTGAAGGAACTGATCGTGTGGAACGTGGTGGTCGGAATGGCGCCCAGACTGCTCCCCCAGCAGCTGACCTCCCGGTTGTTTTTCAATGCGCAGGTGTGATTCTCTCCCGCGCTGACGGCGACGTGGGTGCCGCCGGGAGCCGTAGCCTTGCCACCGGTGTCATCGCCCCAGCAGGTCAACTCGCCGCCCGGTTTTACGGCGCAGGCGTGGGTTGGTCCGGTGCTGAGCCCCGGCTGAACTCCGTTCAGGTCGTCCGGCGGCGTGGATTTGCCATAGTTGTTCTGTCCCGTACAGACCACCGTTCCGTCGGCCCGGAGACCGCAGGAATGGAACCAGCCCGTGCTGACATCGGTAAAGTATCCGGACAAGGGATCGATCTGGTGGTAGCTGTTGCTTCCCCAGCATTTCATCGTTCCGTCGGACTTGATGCCGCAGGAGTGATAATAGCCGCTGGTGACGGCCTGGTAAGTTCCGGACGGCGGAGAGCAAGCGCCCAAAACCGTTTCTCCCCAACAGATCATGCTTCCGTCGGTCTTGACGCCGCAGGTGTGATCGAAACCCGCGCCGATATCGATGAAGGTTCCGGAGCGTGCATTGCACTTGCCATAACTGTTATCGCCCCAGCAGGTCACCGTGCCGTCGGTCCGGATGGCGCAATAATGGTTGTAGATCGTGGTGACGGCCACGAACGTTCCCGAAGGCGCATTGGTAACGACATTGCCGGTGTTGAATCCCCAACAGGCCAGGGTACCGTCCGTCCGAATCGCGCAGTTGTGGTAATATCCCGACGCCAAGGTCGTGAAGGAGCCTGAAGGCGCGCCGCAGGCATTGTAACCATTGGAACCCCAACAAACCAGCCTTCCGTCGATCCGGACGCCGCAGGTGTGATCTGAACCCACGCTGATGGCGGTGAATGCCCCCGAAGGCGGGTTGCACTGTCCGACGTCGTTTTTTCCCCAGCAGGCCACGGTGCCATCGCCCTCGATGATGCAATTGTGGGCTTCGCTCGACCGGAGACGCGGCCGGCGGATAGGCACCGTGCTCCCTTCCTGGTTGGCGTACAGCGCGACCGAGGAGACGTTCGTCTCGCCGTCGCCCGCGGCGGCCTGGTTTGGAATTTCCGCCGCCGCTTCGGAGGCGTCCGATTGGAAATTTTCACCGCAACCTGTTGATAACATTATAACGAAGATGAAGAAAACTCCCACGAAGCCTCGAAACATCGGACACCTCCAGACGACTTGAACTTGTGAATACAGCGGTAACGAGCGCTTGGCGGAACGAGCGAAGCTCGAACCCGGCGCTTGTGTACGAACAAAATGCATGGGTGCGTGGTATTTTCAAAACGGCATGAAAAAAACCCCAAAACATACTTTTAGCATTCGATTGGTAACTTGTAAAGAGGAAAAAAAAAGGGTCATCGTAAAATCGTAAACGGGCGGGAAGTTATTGCACCGGCCTCTGTTTCGCGATCGGATGGATGCCTTCCAAACGGGATCCGGCATTTACAACAAAGAAGATTCTGCATCAAGCGCGAAATGGCCGTTAGGAAATACTCGTTGCAGAACGATTCCCGCTTCGTGAATCGCTCGGGCCGGAGACTCAACGAATTCCATCTTCTCCGCAAACGTGACCCGCCCATGCCGGAGCATGGGCGGGGGAGGGTGGAGGGGGGAAATCCGATGCTGCGTGTTGGGAAAGGGTGGGATTCTCAGTCGATGATGACGCCCCATTCCACGGCCGTGAAGCCGGTGCGGACCACCGGCCGGATGTCCGGCTCGGGCAGGGCCGAGGGACCGGCCTCCGGAGAAACCACGAACCACAGGCGGAATACGGAATCCGGCGTGGGTTCGATGTTCAAGCCGACCATGGGGTCGATGATTTCGGCTTCAACCAGCGGGAAAACGGCGTAGTGCGGGGCGGGGGGAAGATGATCGCTCCAGAAATCGACGAAATCGAAAGTCTCCGCGTCAGTCAGGCCGTAGGCCAGAAGCGTGTCCTCGAAAAAGGTCGGGATGTCTCCGGCGGGCACGGACCACCCGGAAAGCAGCGGATAGCGCCGGGGCACCTCGGCCTCGTAAAAGAGATACGTGTATTCGCCGTCGATCCGTCCGGACGGTTCCACGGTGACGTTCCAGCCGTCTCCGTATTCGGGAATGGACTGGGTGACCTCGCAGGTCCAGCAAAGGTCCAGGGTGACGGAAACATCGGTGGTTTCCGTGGGATAGAGATAGAGATTGGGCTTGTCCACCATGGCCTCCGAATAAAGCGTCAGGTTTTGCACCGTTTCCTCTCCGGAGAAAACGGCCACGTTCCGGAAGGATTCTCCGGTTTCCCAGTCGTTGCGTTCCACGGAAACGGTGTAGATGCCCTCGGGAAGCGTCAGGCGATATTGTCCGTTCTGGTTGGTGGTGGTTTCGGCCACGAGCGCATTTCCCTGCCAGGCCGCCACAATGGCGTTTTCCGCCGGTCCTTCGTAAATCGGAACGCTCGGATCGTAATCGTATTCCACCAGCGTGACCTCGCCGGTCAACGTTCCCGTGCGCGTCTGGCCGTGGCTGACCTGCATGAACTCGATGATGGCCCGGGAAAGTTCCTCGGGGCGCGGGTTGAGCGAAAGCTCCAGTTGCTCCGATTCCAGCCGTTCCGGCCAGGGATACAGCACGAATGCGCCATTGGAGTATTCGGGCAGGAAATAGCCGATGTCCTCCGCGTACACGCCGTAGAACATGTCGGTCCAGGTTTCCATGAAGACTTCGATCTCTTCCGGGAAAAGTCCCTGGTCCGCCAGGATGTCTTCCATGGCCTCGGCCTGTTCGTTCCAGGCCTCCGGAATTTCCACCGCCATCCAATCTCCAGGATTTGCCGGCAGCAGATGATGAATCTCCAAGTTCAGCGTACGGATCTCGCCCGCGTTCAGTTTTTCCAGCGAACCCCAGGCCAGGTCGGCCTCCACCACGGGGCAGTACGAGGGATCCATGCAGTCGCCCAGGGTGTCGCGATAGAGCACCTGAATCGGCCCCACCGTCATGTCCGAGGTGTTTTCGAGCCGGAAGGCGATCGACCCCATGCTGTCCACATCGATCAATTCCGCCTTGACCGGTGAATCGTAGGCGCCCAGCCGTCCCGTATAGAACAGCAGATCCGAGACCGTCTCGCCGTGGGTCAGGCAGTCGGCGTCGCTGACCGACCAGTTCGGAAGTTGGTAGATCTCGCGGTCTTCCGGTTCCCATTCGTCATATTCCGGCTGGGGCGTCGGAGTCGTGTCGCAGGCTCCCTGAGTGACCTGGATGTCTTCCCAGAAGATCGAGGCGCCGTTGGGCCGTTCCGGCCAGGTTTCCGTGGTTCCTCCGGAGGCGAACCGCACGCCCACGTCCAGGGTCATCGGTTGATCCGCGTAGACGTAGAGCACGGGTTTGGCCGGGATCGCGCCCCAGTAGTGTTCCGGGCCCGCTTTGATGCGGGAGCCTTCGCCGTGGGTGAGATTCACGCCCCATTCATGCAGGGTGTATTCCTCCTGGGTCTGCGGGATGCACTGGCCGCCGCATTGGGGCTGTTCCGGGCGGTAGGGTTTGCAGACATCGCCGACATTGCAATCGTTATCCGCCGCGCAGTTGGTCAGGATGTCCCCGGACGTGCAGACGTGCTTGCCGCCGTTTTCCACGCATTCGTTGCAGGGCGGGCAGTCCTCCCAACTCGTACATTCCTCGCCACCGCAGTTATCTTTGCTGAAGATCGTCGCGCCGCACCAGTTACAGGCGATTTCGAAGGTGTTCGTGTGTGCGGAATAGGAGACGCTACAACCGGGATTTTCCAGGTTCTCGATGAAACTTCCACATCCTTCCACCTCCATGGAGACGGTGGAGTCGTCCGTCAGACTGAATTCGATATCGAAAGTGCAATCGTTCCCTCCGGTTACACGAACCTGCTCGATTTCCTCGCAGGTGTTTTCCGCGTCCGGGCAGTAGATGCCGTAGAATTCGTTGCAGTTGCACGCGGGCGTTTCTCCGCAGCGTCCGTAGTCGCCGTTGGCGTAAATACAGGGAGCGTTCGTGGGGCAACCGGGGTTGTCGCAGCAGAACGGTGTTCCCTCCAGTTCGGTCCCATCCTCGCATTTGCCGTCCTCACTACAGAACCAGCCCTGGGGACAGTCGCAAAGATGGGCGCATTCCGGCGTCTCATCGCCGTCGGGCGTGTCATCGCCGTCCGGGATCCTATCGCCGTCCGTAGGATCGTCTCCGTCCGTGGCTTCGTCTCCGTCCGGTCGATCGTAATTCACACCCGTTTCCAGGCATCCAGCCGTGAGCAGGGAAAGAAGGATCAAAATCGCCAAGGCCATCAACCAATAGGGGAAAGTTTTCATGACACCACCTCATCGGATTTCGTTTTTCAATAAAACGATTCCCATTATCAGCAAGAAATATGCCAAACGAAGGTTGTTGAAATAACTATGGAAATCAAGCCATGGGGGAATGGCGCTGTAAAGAAAACCTTACAGGTATGGCATCGGAACGGGCGAGGGCGTCCGCTTCAGCGGCCGGGGCCGATCCGTTTCCGTCGGAAATAGAGCCCCACGACAAGCCATAGAAGCATCAAGCCGTGGGGAAAAGAGAGCGGCACGGCGCGGCAGCCCTTGGCCTTTCCCTCCGCGTTCTTGATCCAGTACGTGACAGGCTTTCCCTTGACCAGCATCTCCCGGATTTCCATGCTACGCACGCGTTTCAGCGGCATCTCGTCCGGTCCCTGGGGGTGGCGAAGGTATTCGTCCAGGTGTTTCAAGGCCAGCTTCGGATCCTTCAGATGATGGATCACCGCCTGGCAGTAATACAGATCCGGGTCCGCCGTGCCGATGCGAGCCAATTCGTCCAGCCATTCCTTCGCGCCCTGCCAGTCTCCCGTTTCATAGCGACTCATGGCGCCGTAGATGTAGACCCGGGCGTTTGTCGGCAGTTTCTCGCGCAATTCATCCATGATACGGATGGTGTCTTCATGGAAACCGCAGTAGTGGCTCAATACGCCCAGGGAGTGCTTGTACATCAGATTGTCCGGATGCTCGGCGTTGAGTTTGCGGGCTTTCTCCAGGTGAGGCATGCAATCGGGGTTCTGGCTGATGATGGTGGAATACAGGCTCAGCATGCGTTCGGAGCCGGTTTTGTTGTAGATTTTCGCATAGATGTCCACGGCTTCCATCTGTCGCTTGTTTCGACGCAAGGCGGCGGCCAGGGCTTGCTGAAGGGCCACGTGTTCCGGATGGGCCCTGGCGACGTTCTCGATGGTCTGGAGCGCTTCCCGGTCCTGTCGGATATCCAGTTGATGGCGTGCTCGATTGGCGAAAATATCCAGGCATTCCGGGAAATTCTCGTTCATGGCCTTGCGAAGCTCCAGGGAACGGAAGTGTTCGTCGCGGAGAATCAGCAGATTGGCCAGCGTGTCGATGGAACAGAGATCCGCCTGTTTTTCCGATTTCTGTTCCCGATAGTGTTTCAGATCCTTCATGGCCCCGGCCATGTCCCCTTTCAGAATCGATAAGCGGGCATGTTCCCAGGAGAACTCGGAGTCCTCGATCTTCTTTTCCTTCTTCAAACGGTCCAGCAGGGTTTCCGCCGGGCCGAATGCTCCCTTGGCGGCCATCAGCCGCAGGTCCAGCCGTGGAAATTCCGAAGATTCGGGAATCCGTTTAAGCAGATGGATGGCACGCTCGGCCAGGTCGGTTTCATTCCCGTCCAGCAATTTCGTGGTGATATCGCGGATTTCCGATGCCGTCCAGGCCCCCGGTCCCAGTTCCTCCTCGGCCGACCAGGCGGCGCGACTCCATACCTGGTCGGTTTTCAGCGACGCCAGGCGTTTTCGCAGTCCGCGCAACAACGCCTTTTTCATGGCGGCGGGAGTATTCTTTTCGAATGAAACCGCAAAGGGACCGGCCACGTCCCCGGAAGAATCGGCGGCCTCCGCCTGGGTCAGCGTCAGTTTCCAGATTCTTTTTCCCTTCCCGATCTCCAGAAGAATCCGGTTTTCCCGGATATCGATGGAGCCGAGCTTGTAGCCCCCCGCCCGGAATTTCTCCGGATTCAGAAGCCGGATCAGCCACTCGGCGGAAGTTTTTGGGATCACCCAATGATTTTCGTTCTCCTCCGCCCGGACCGCCTTCGGCCATATCGCCGGGAAAAGCAGCGCGAGAAAAAGAATCGAAAGAGCGGAACATTTCGAAATCGTTGTTTTTTTCATTACCATTGCTCGCTGACGTAGCCGTAGTGGCGGGCCATCCAATATGGAAGCAGATAATCGCAGCCCGAGCGTTCCCGGCCGTTTTCCACTCCTCCGTCGAGTTTGAAAGTGGAACGATGCCACATCACCATATCGGGCGGCAGGCGGTCGGACGGCAGGGCGTACAGGGATTCGTCCGTTTTATCGGGGTTGATGGTAATGCTCGGATCCTCGGAATTCATCACCTGCCGGTCCCGCAGGGGCGCTTCGGGGAAGACGGCGATCTGACTCAGGGCGTGGTACAGCGCCTCCGCGTCCCGCTGGCCGGTGGAATACAGATACCAGGCGGTTTTGACGGGATTGTGTTCCAGTACGCCTTTGCGGTTGGGGGTGATGTCGTCGGTGTTGAGCCATAACGTGTCCCGGAAGAGAGCGACGTATTCGCGGCGCAGCCAGGGATCTTCTTCCAGGCGCATCAGGTGATAGAAGTTTTCATAGGAAATGTAGGTGTTGTAGTATTTCGTTCCGTAACCGGAATAGACCCACTGATGATCCCGCAGGATGGACAGGTAATCCCGTTCGTACACCAGGTATTCGTAGGCGTCCTTGAATTTCCTTTCGCCGCTGATATGATGGGCGATCTTCAGCCAGGCCAGGATAATCAGCGCGCTTTGGCCGTTGGGAAAATCCAGCGAGCCTTCCAGCCATTTTTCTCCGTTGATGTCTCCGTATTTCGTCATTTCGCCGTCCGGATCCACGATGCGCATGCCGTTGTCCCAGACGTGGTGGGCAAGGTTGACCAGGTAGGCGCCCGCCTCTTCCCGCACGTGATCGTCGTCCACGAAATCGTAGGCGGCGGCCAGCCCCAGAACGGCCCCGCTGATCTGGTCCCGGCTGGTGTCGCTTCGCCAGTACCAGTCGGAAAGCTCGCCCTCTCCCCGGCGGATTTCCGAATCCGGCCAGAGGATGCCCGCGTTCAGATCGGACAGATCCACCGCGTCGTCCTTGTGGACGAAGGAACGGCCCAGGAGACCCGGAACCCCGGTGAGCCGCTCGAAGAAACGCCAGCCGTCCACATGATTCCGGACCATGCTTTTCGACTCTTCGTCTTCGAGCGCGGAGGCCCGGAAACTCATGGCCATGGTGCATTGTCCGGCGGCGAAGGTGGCGTCGCCCAGGGTGGTGAGAGTGGTGACGTCATACCCGTTGTTTTCGTGGGGTTCCACGATGTCATACGTGAAGTTGTTTCGGAAGTGACGTTCCTCGTAAACCTGCTGGAAGCCCTGCGCCTTGGCGAAAAGCGGACCGTCCGCGCCCGGATCCCCGATACGGATGCCGAACAGTTCGCTCGCATGTTCGCCCGCGCCGTCGGAAACGGTGATGACGAAGAAAAACAGTCCTTCTTCGGTGGGCGTGCCGGACCATTGCCCCGTCTCGGCGTTCAGGCTCGTCCCGGGAGGCGGATTTCCCTTCGCGATGGTCCAGTTCGTATACGGCGGTGTTCCGTTTTCCGCCGCGAAGGTATAGTCCAGCGCCTCCCCGGCGGGTTGCGTGTCCGGATGAAAGTGCGTGATGAGGAACGCCGGGGGATCCGGTTCGAACTCGGCCCGGTCCCAATCCGAATCCCCGTCGGGAGTTTCGCCGTCGTCGGAGTCGCCGTCGGAAGCATCGTCGGAAGCATCGTCGGAATCCTTGTCTCCATCCGGCGCCATTTCATCGTCTCCGTCCGGAACGGAAACATCCGTTTCCCCGTCGCCGTCGGGCGGGTTCGTGTCGTCCGTCGAATCGGAACAGGCGCACGGCAGCAAAAGAAACAGCACCGGTAACAACCAGCGCAGGCGAAGATTCGGCTTCATCGTTTCCTCCGGAATGTGGGGAGCGATTCCTGTCGGTTCAAGATGTAGCCTACCCCAAGGCGGGACAAAAGAAAAGCCTCCGGAGAAAAAACTCTCCGGGCGCGAATGGAATCGATGTCGCGGAAGGATTCCGATGCCGCCTGCGGGGATCCTCGGAAAATTCAGGAACCCCGATGGAAAAGCACCGTCTGGACCGTGCGCAGGATGATGAGGATGTTCAGAAAGATGCTCATTTCCTGGAGGTAGTACAGTTCGTATTGCAGTTTTTCCAGAGCGTCGTCTTCCGAGGCGCCGTACTTGTAGTTGACCTGCGCCCAGCCGGAAAGCCCGGGCTTGACCAGGAAACGCAGGGGATAGTAAGGAATTTTCCGTTTCAGTTCCTCCACGAACTTGGCGCGTTCGGGGCGGGGGCCGATGAAGCTCATTTCTCCGATGAGCACGTTCCACAACTGGGGGATTTCGTCGATACGGCTGCGGCGCAGGAAACGCCCCACCTTGGTGACGCGATCGTCGTTGGCCTTGGCCCAGACCGGGCCGGTGTCCTTTTCCGCGTCCGGCCGCATGGTGCGGAACTTGTACAGCGTATAGGGTTTTTCGTTCAGCCCCACCCGTTCCTGCTGGAAGATGATCGGTCCGGGAGAGTCGAGTTTGATGAGCGCCACGGCCAGAAGCATCAGCGGCGAGGCCAGAATCAAACCCACGGAAGACAGGACGATATCGAACGCGCGCTGGAACAGCCGGGTCCAGGGATGGCTGACCAGTTGGAAACTGGGACCGAAGACGAACCAGGAATCGTCCACGTGCAGAATGGGAATCTTGCCGGAGATTTCCTTGAAGACCGAGGGTGTGTCCCGGATAATCATGCCTTTGGACTTGCATTTCATCAGGTTGCGCAGTGCGTTTTCCTTCAGGCCGTGCCGGGTGCTGACGATGATCGTGGAGGCGTTGTTCTCTCTGGCGATGTCGCAGATCGTCTCGGAATCGGACAGAACGGGAATCTCCTCGATTTTCCGCCCCTGAAGCTCGGGATCGTCATCGATGAATCCCACCGGGGTGTACAGCGAATGCCGCTCCCGAATTTCCGAAACGAGAAAGCTCCCCGTGCGGCCCGCGCCCAGAATCAACACTTTCTTTTTTGGCAGGCCGGGAACGACGAGAGTGAAGAACCAGAAGCGCCATAGCGGCAGGCAGACGGCCATAAGCGCGATGTTGTACAGGCTGGTCAATCGCCAGACCCGGTAATGGGGAATCCAGTAAGAGATGAAGGAAATCAGGACGATGGAAAGCCCCAGGGCGAACAGCAGGCGCAGAATCTGCTTCAGGCGGCTGATCGTGACTTCCGTGCGATACATCTCCGCGATGTACAGGGTCAGCATGACGGTGACGATGCTGAAGATGGAAGCGCCCGTGAAATGGCGGAACGGCCCCAGCCAGCCCTCGAAATCAGGATAATCGAAGCCGAAGCGCAACAGCATGGAAAAATAGGTGCAGGCGACGACCAGGATAAGGTCGCCCAGGAAGAGGATGGTGTTCCAGAACTTGGAGTTTTGCATGATCCGACCCGCGCTTCCCTTGTGATTCGATCAAAAATATATAGCATCGCCCGGCGGACAAGGCAACTTTTGATTCCTCCCTCTTTTGCGTCGTCCCTTATTATCAGTGTGCCGGGAGTGTTCGGAGAATCAGAAAACCTTCCGCCGTACGTCTTTTCGATGGGATTCGACGCCGAAAAGCCAAGTTTATTCGTGAATTCTTGCTTTTCTTTTTCATTTTCCGATACTGATAGGAATCCGGTTCGCGAATGCAAAGGAAAAGGAACGGCATGTCCGTGAAATCTTGGCTGAAAACGATGTCGGAGCGGGCGTTCGGGGGATTGTATCACCGCGCCCAGTTTCAGGATCAGTCCGTCCACAAGGTGGAACTGGTCGAGGAACTTCAGGAACTGATTCCGCTTTTTCTTTCCCGGGCCGGGGATCTGTTCCCCGACTTGTCGGAGCGGGAGAGAAAAGCCCTGTACAACCGGCTGTTTCAGTCTTCCCGGGTTTTGCAGCGCCTGGCCGTGGAGCGTATGGAAAAAAATGAGGAAGCGTCGGGAAGGGGGAATGCCGCTTCGTCATTGGACGGCAACGCCATGCTTCGGGATCTTCTGGCCCAGACCGTGAAACTGGGGTTGTACCTGGCTCTGGCCATCGGGGGAAAAAATCAGCCTCTCCCCACAAGGAAAATCCTGGCTTCCGGCATCGATGCTTCCGCCGAGAAGGTGCTCGGGCCGCTTTTGCAAGGTCTCCCCACGGACGCCGTCGGCTGGGCCATCTATACGGGATTGCAGTTTCCCCGCCAGAAAGCTTTTCTGGAGGGACTTCAAACGAAAGACCGGGCGGCCGGACTTTCGGTTCCGGTCTTCCAACCGGCCGATATTCTGCGGGTTTCCCGCCGCTTCGGGAAAGCGCTTCTTCATCTGCTTCGCCGGGGGCGTTTCGACCGGCAAAGCGCTTACCTGCTGTTTTCCATTTCCTTGCTGCTATTGGAGACCGCCGGGGAAAGCCGCCGGGTGCGCCGTCTGCTGGACTCCGGACTCAAGGCCATGGTCTCCCTGGACGAGATGGACTATCTGGCGCATTTCCGCAACTCGCTGCTGCAAGAGGCGGGCGTCGCGGTGGTGGGCGCCATGCACGGCTTCGGCGTCTTCGGCCCCCACCACGCCTATTCCCGCTATTGTTTGTGGGGCGAGGACATGCGGGCGTTCTATTCCCGCACCATGGATCCGGAAAACCTGGTGGTGACCGGAAGTCCCGGGTTTTTCGAGCGCATCCGCAAGGAAGAACGCCGGAAAAAGGACGCGCTTTCCGTGTTCATGCAGTATGTTAGTCCTCGAAACGACTGGGCTTACATGCGGGACCAGATTCGGGGGGCGGCAGAGGCCATCGAACGCAGCGGAAAGCCCCTGACGCTGATTCTGAAACTGCACCCCCGCCAGACGCCCAAGGACCGCGATCGGATCCGGGAACTCGTCGAGACGCTCGACGTTTCCGTGGAATGCCTGGAGGATCCGTCCCGAAACGCCGAGGTGCTCGGGCGTTCCCTGGTTGCCGTGACCAACTATTCCACCATGGGCTTCGAGTCCATCGCGGCGGGTATTCCGACGTTGTTCTTCAGCCGAGCACGGGAGGCGCTGGTTCCCATGGCCGGGCTGGTTCCCTCCTCCCGCGTGCGGGAATATGACGCCTACGTGACCGAATTGGCCGCGTTGCTGAAGGATGCCTCGAAACGGCGGCGACTGGTGAAAAAAGAGCAGACCGCCCTGACCCACATCATCGCCCGGGACACGGAAGCGGCTCTGCAAGAGGTGCGCTCGCTTTTGGCCGAGGCCCTGGAATCCGGGGAAAAGGATTCGAAGTCCCCGTAGCCCTAGATCCCCGATCCGCCGGCGTAGGTCTCCTGGCTGTAGCGGCTTTGCAACACCCGCGTTCCGGGCGGTACGCCTTCCGTCAGCCAGACGTTTCCGCCGATCACAGCGTTCGCGCCGATCTCCACCGGCCCCAGGATGGTCGCGCCGGAATACACGATCACGTTGTCTCCCAGCATCGGATGGCGTTTGACGCCTTTGACCGGGTTGCCGTGCTCGTCCAGCGGGAAGCTTTTCGCGCCCAGGGTCACGCTCTGGTAAAGGCGCACGTTTTGGCCTATTACGCAGGTTTCGCCGATCACCACGCCGGTTCCGTGGTCGATCATGAAGCCTTCCCCGATTTCGGCTCCGGGATGGATGTCGATTCCAGTGACGCCGTGGGCCCATTCCGTCATGATCCGCGAAATGATGGGCGCTCGGAGTTTGTACAGTTCGTGGGCGATGCGGTAAGCCAGGGTGGCGGTGATGCCCGGATAGCAGAAAATGACCTCCGAACGGTGGTTGGCGGCCGGATCGCCCAGGTAGGTGGCCTCCACGTCGGTATTCAGCAGCCGGGAAATCTCCGGCACGCGTTCGATGAATTCGTCCGCGGCCCGTTCCGCCTTTCCCGCGCAGTCAAGGCAGGCCTCCTTGGAATCTTCGCACAGGAAGCACATGCCCCGATGTACCTGTTCCTTCAGGGAATGGTACACATAGTCCAGCGCCGCGCCCAGGTGGAATTTCAGGCTGATGCTCTCCACTTCCTCCGGCCCGAAACATCCCGGAAAAAACACCGACCGCAGCCGTTTGACAATATCGATCATGGCGTCCGCCGACGGCAAGGGCTTGTTTCTGGCCCGGCGGATGTTCAGGTTGCATTGCTTTTCCCCGCAAAGCCGATCCACCAGGCTTTCCAGACGATGATGCCCGATTCCCGCCTCGTTCCGGATCGCCGCGTTTCGCTCGTTTTCCATTTTCGACCGAACCTCCATATTCCGATGGGAAAGATTCCTCGATCGCGAACAGTGTAGAGGATCGGCGATTTTCCGTCAATGCGTACAGGTCGGGGGAAACGAGATTTTCTTCTCGCTTCCCCGGGGGCGTCTGCGATCCTCTGCGCGTTTCGTTTTCTTACGGCGGGAAAACGATTCCGGGGGGCGCTACGGGAAAAATGAGGAATTTTACCAAAGTACGTTTCTTCGCCGAAAACGGAGAAGAAACTTCTTGACCGCCGTGGGGAGGCGGTGGTATTAATCACGCTCCTTTTGGGCGAGTAGCTCAGCTGGATAGAGTGTTGGCCTCCGAAGCCAAAGGCCGCCGGTTCGAATCCGGCCTCGCCCACCAGCTGACTTTCAGCCGAAGGATGACAATTCAACCGGGCGATTAACTCAGTGGTAGAGTGCTACCTTCACACGGTAGAAGTCGGCAGTTCAAATCTGCCATCGCCCACCAATAAAATCAAGGGCTTCGCCGACTCGGCTAAGTCCTTTTTTCTTTCAATTTGACAAAATTTGACAAAGTTGCAGGGCAAAGTGAGGCCGAGGAGCGAGCTGTAGGGAGTGTCGATCACATGCGTTGCCTTGCTCTTTGGCTCAATAACTTATGACGACACTTTCCAAAGCTTCAATGTTTTCATGGTCATTTCTCCATGAATTCAGATCCTGAGATATTCACGGCCGGACAAAGCTCTTGACACGGAACGGCAATGACCGGATAATGAAAAAACCCCAACCGGAAAACACGCAAAGCCGGCAATACCTGAGTATCGGGGGGCCAAAAAGTGAATGAACGACTACATGTGTAAGGAGAATCGAATGAAACGACTTGGAAATTTCAGTGTTCTATTGATGCTGTTTTCCCTTCTGACGGTGTTTTCCGGCTGCGATCAGCTCAAGGATCTGGTGGATGAATTCGGCGATGAAGAAAAGGCCGAAATGTGCATCGATTACTGCGGCAAAGTCAAATCCTGTGATGACGGCACGCTGGGGAACGTGGGCGGCTACGAGATCGACTCGGACGGCTGCAAGGGGCTGTGCGAGGGCGTTCGCTATGCCGGTGTGGATGCCGTGAAACTGGCCGGGGACAACCTGGGTATCGAACTGAATGTCTCCCTCTGGGAATGCGCTGGTTACAGCACCTGCGAGGAATACTACGCCTGTATCGATGCGGGCGGCAAGAGCGCCTATGAAACCAAACTGGCCGAGGACGCCAACAAGCCGGAACCGGAACCTGCCGGGTCGGGCAGCGACGACGCCGACAGCATTCTGGCCGACGAAAACGTGGATGAGGCGGTGGAAAACTCCGGCTTCGTGGTGAACGAGGGAAGCGATCCGCCCGTCATCACGGGAAAATACCATGCCGTGGGCGAGATCATCGCGGAACAGGACGGCCGTTCCGTGGGAACCGCCATCAATACCCATGTTTGCCTGGTCAACCAGAGTGGCACCAAAATCGACTGGAAGGAACCCGGCAGCGACGAGGCCAGCGGAACCCTGACCGGCGAGGGCGACAAGTGGACGTTCTTCCTGGAAAGCAGCATCGCCGTATACATGATGTCCGGAACCAAGGACGGCGACAACCTGAAAGACGTGGAAATCCTGTTGACCTACAAGGCCAATCTGCAGAATCCGGGCTCGGACAAATGGGAACAGACTCTGACCCAGTGGACCAAGGAATCCGATACCTGCGATTGATCGCTTCCTTTTTCGGTGATTTCAGCGGGCGGAACCCCAGAGGGTTTCGCCCGTTTTCCTTTCCGATCCCCGACGGACCTCCAGATCGTTCTTCTCGATAATGGGCGACCCGCATTTCCATGGTGATATATCCTTGACAAGCCCAAGGGGTGGGTGTATACGAAGTAAAATTCCGTGCTACGGCGGATTCGATCAATCCCGTGGGTGAAATCGACGCCGGACGGTTCGGTTTAGGCGTCGGAACGTATCGAGGATGCGGACATGGCGGCGGTTCGTACGGAAAACTCTCATGGAGGTCGATTGGTGAACGTTCGCAAGGTGATGCTTTTCTGGATCGGATTTCAGCTTTGTTTCTGTGTCTGCCTTTCGTTCGAATGCCGGGCCCATCGTCTGGTTCTGCCGGAAGGAGAGGTGGAAAACGGAGAGGATGTGGATTGGGGGGACGAGGAGTCGCCTCCGGAGTCCGGAGAAATGGACCCCGCCGCGAAAAAAAACGGCGACGACGAGTCCGCGGAGAACAAGTCCGAAAAGAAGCCGGAAAATTCCTCGGAAAACGCTCCGGAGCCGTCATCCGAAAACGCCGAATCCCCGGCGCCGAAAGCGACGGCGGAAAACACGGACGCCGCTTCGCCCCCGGCGGAAGCGAAAGAAAAACCGGCCGATACGAAAGGCGAGGCGACCCTGGAGGAAGTGACCGTGGTGGCGGATCGTCCGCTGAGCGCGGCGTCGGACATGACGGTGCGCAACAAGGATTTCATGAACTACCCCCGCAAGACCGCCTCGGATCTTCTGCGTTTCATTCCGGGACTGCATATCACCCAGCACACGGGCGGGGCCAAGGCCCACCAGATTTTTTTACGCGGTTTCGACGCCGAGCACGGCCAGGACGTGGCCGCATTTCTGGACGGCATCCCCTTGAACGAAACCAGTCAGGTGCATGGCGCGGGTTATCTGGATTTGCACTTCCTGATACCGGAAAGCATTCGCAAGATCGCCGTCATGAACGGTCCCTACGATCCACGGTACGGCAATTTCGCCACCGCCGGTGTGATCGACTTCATTCCGTATACGGATCCCGGGTACACCTACGCCGCCACGGTGGGCGGAGGCAGCGACTATTTTGCCGAGGCCCTGGGCGGGTATCACCGCTCGTGGCTGGGCATGGACACCTATATGGTCGCGCAGTTCGACCGCACGGAAGGTTACACGAATCCGGGCGACGCCTGGGCGTCTCGCGGATTCCTGCACCACCGGATTCCCCTGGGTTCCTTCGGAGAACTGCGGCTGCTTTACGCCGGATACGGAGCGCGCACCGAGGCGGCGGACATCCTGCCTATGCAATGGATCGAGGAAAAGCGCGTCACCCGGTTCGATTCCCTGGATGGTTCCAACCGGGTGGACGTGGATCGGCATTTGGCCGGCTTGACCATGGACTGGAAGAAGGGGGATTGGACCGGTCGCGTCCAGGGATATTACAATTACAAACATACGAGAATCTGGAGCAATTACAGTTTCTATTATTTCAATCCCGAGAAGGGCGATCAGCTCGAACAGCGGGACGAGCGCCATTACGCGGGTTTGAACGGCTATGCCCGCTGGTTCGCAAAGAAGGATCGGATGGATTTCAGCACCGAGGCGGGCGTGCAGCTTCGCAGCGACTGGGTGGATCAGCTTCAGGCGAACACAGAGGAACGCGAGCGGTTCAACGTGATGAACCGCTACGACTTCAACGAGACGGCCATCGGGATCTACGTGGACGAGCGCATGAAACTGGCGCGTTGGGTGCGCGTCATTCTGGGCGTGCGCTTCGATTCGATCCTGTACGACGGCGATGGCACCCAGGACCGTTACGGGGAATTCGATGTCGTCCGCAACATCACGCCGTTCTACGACGACGCCGACGCGCGTCTCGACACCCACGCCCTGGCGGTTTCTCCCAAGGCCAGCGTGATTTTCCGGCCGTTGAAACCCTGGAACATCTTCCTGAATTTCGGACAGGGCATCACCTCGGCCTACGCCCGGCAACTGGCCTGGGAAAAGGATACGTCCATTCCGACCATCCTCGCGGCAGAACTGGGCAATCGCCTGAAATTCTTAAACGGAAGATTGACCTTCGCCCTGTCCGGATGGTGGGCTGAAAAGGAATCGGAGACCGTCTTCGACAGCGAATTCGGCACCACCATCCCGCGCGGGAAAAGCCGACGCCTGGGCGCGGATTTCGAATTCCGCGTTTCGCCCACGGATTGGATGTACATCGGCACGGATGTCTATTACGTCCACGCCCGCTTCGTGAAGGCGGATACGCCCATCCCGAACATGGCGGAATGGATGATGACGAATCTTCTGGCCGTCCAGCATCCCGTGGGTTTCCGGGGATCGATACGCGGGCGTTTCGTTGGCCCCCGGGAGCACGACCTGGAATACGAATCGGACGCGTATTACGTGGTGGATGTCCAGGTGGGATGGGAAGTCGATCCGGTGACGGTCACCCTGTCCGTGGAAAACCTGTTCAACACGGTTTGGTACGATTCGGTCTACGCCTATCCGTCGCGTCCCGAACCGAACGGCGAGGAGGTGGAGGGGCTGCACGTCACGCCCGGAACTCCGACGGTGGCGCGCTTGCGGATCGAGGCCAAATTCTGAGCGTTTGAAACCAATGACAAGGGCGGCGCGTCGAATGGCCGCCGGATTCGGTATTTCGACGGAGGCAAGCGCGGGCGGCTCACACGCGCGAAGAAATCGCAAATCGGATACTCATGCTCCAACGACACAATGAAAGGAGAAGCGGATGAAAGTGAAGAAACTATGTTGGGTTCTCGTTCTATTGCTGCTGTTCGGTCTGGCGGCCGGCTGCGGGGATGATAGCGACGATGATGACTCCGGACAGAAAGGGACGCTCGTCTTCACGCTGAATGCGGAAGATTTTGTACGCGAAGGCTTCGTATCGGAGGACAACTGGCGTATCGACTTCGAGCACGTCTATATCAACATCGATGGCCCCACCGCTTTCCAGGTGGCGGATAGAGGTGAGGAAGCGGAAGCGAAACTGCGTCCGGAAGAACCTCGCGCCCATGCCGGCCATCCCCATGCCGAGATCCCCGAGGGAGCCGCCAACGAGGCGCTGCTCGGAACGTTCCAGGTGGACGGCCACCAGGGAACGGGCCCCATCGAACTCGGAAAGCTGGAGAACGTGGACATCGGCAACTACAATTACATGAACTTCAACATCTCGAAAGCGACGAGCGAAAGCGAAGGCTACGTGGACGGCACCGAGGGTTACAGTATCGTGATGATCGGAACGGCCAAGAACAACGACACGGACGAGAGCGTCGATTTCACGATTAAGCTCACGGAGGAAATGGAATTCACCAGTTGCGGACCTCATCCGGAAAATATCGGCGTCGTGGACGAAACGCTGGAAGGCGAGGCCCAGGCCACGTTCCATTTCGACCACATCTTCGGTGACTACGAGGAAGGCCCGGCGGATACCGACGATGAGAATACCATCAATTACCTCGCCGTGGGTTTCGGTCCCTTCGCCGCGCTGGCGACCGACGGCGTGCTGGACGTAACCCAAGCCGATTTGAAGGCTGGCATGGAGAAGTATTACTCCTTCGTCGCCGCCCTGGTGACGCTGGGACATTACGGCGAGGCGCATTGCAACCTTCACGCGGGCGGCGTGGATCTGTGCGGTGACAACGGAGAATTTGTCGATGGACTCTGCGAGTGCAACGACGATTACACCCTCGATCCGAAGGATCCCTACTACTGCGTTTCGGAAACCGGAGATGTCTGCGACGGTCACGGCCACATCGTAACCTTGAGCCAGAAGCACCCGGGCCACACCGAAAGTATCTGCCGCTGTGATATCGGCTACAAAGGCTCCAGCAGCGCCGATCCCGAGGATCTGGAGCACCCCGATGGCTGCACGGCCCTGGAATCGGGAGACGTGGCCGAGGAAGCGGAGCGTCGCTTTATGACCGCGCATGGCATCTTCGAATTGACTCCGGAAACGGAAGGCGATGTTTCGGTGGACGACCCGCGGAATCCCAAACGCGTCGTCATGCAGTCGCTGGCGAAGGGCGTGCAATATTCCAACACGGTGGTTTCCTTCACCACCCACGAGAGCGAGAGCGATTTCGCGGCGGAAAACTGCCACTATCAGTACGCTGGATCCTTGCCGGATCCGTTCTATTTCTCCCAGGGATATTTTAGTTCCGTCTGGGATCTGTACGAACTGCTGGTCGGCGAGGATGGCGACTGCTCGGCCTATGCCCACCTCGCCCTGCGGTCGCCCCACGGAAACGATACGGACGGTTTCCACATGCACATGCGCTACGGGGACGCGGCGAAGAGCTTCGAGGCTCTCCTCGCTATGAGCAATGACGCCGAGAGCGGTTACGATCCCTGGTGGAGCCATTACGTGGATTCCAGCGGGGAGACGCCCGATTCGCTCGAATTCAACTATACCAACGTGAACGGAATCTTCGAGATGGATTCCGTGGTGGACTCCACCATGCAGGACAGCCGAAATCCCGCGAAAATGTCCCTGGAGACTGCTCTTCAGAGCGATCCCGTCACCCCGCTTTCTACCGATGGGCAGATTTCTCGATTCGTGTTTTACACCCACGCCGATGGCGCCACCGTCTGGGCGGATTGTAACTACAAGTACGTCGGAGCCGAGCCGGATCCGTATTACACGCCCCAACACAAGCACTCCGTCTGGGATCTCTTCGAGCAGACCAGCGCCAACGAAGGCGACTGCGCGGACTTCCATTATGCCGTCTTCCGGTCCCCCCACAGCAGCCCGCAGCACGTTCACTTTCGCTACGGGCCGCAGACGGACAATTTCGATGGAATCATCAACATGAGCCTCGACGCGGAAAACACAGCGACCTACGACCCGTGGTGGAGCACTTACTGCTCCGAGGGTGTCAGCGGTTGCGATTGACCCGACGCGCCGCTGAGCCTCCCCGATGCCCATTCGGGCATCGGGGCTTCTTTGCCTTCTCCTGCGCCCGGATTCCGGCCTTTGCCGTGGGTCCGGGCGCGGCCATTTTCAGATGAGCGCGTTCGGATCACAAGGGAAAAGTCGTCCCCGGTCGAGTTCGTAACATTTTCCGCAGAGACGTTCCAGGCGTTCGCGGTCGTGTTCGACCAATAGAAAAGGCGTTTTCGATTCCAGTAGAAGCTTTTCGATCCGAAGCGAAGAGGCTTCGTCCAGTCCCGCGAAGGGTTCGTCCAGCAGCAGGGCATCGGGCTGCATCGCCAGGACCGACGCCAGCGCCGCGCGCTTTTTTTCTCCACCCGATAAGCGATGGGTGATGCGTTTCTCCTGCCCGGTCAATCCCACCTGTTCCAGGCATCGGGCAACGATCTCGGACGCTTCCTTCCGGTTCTTTCCCAGGTTCAACGGGCCGAAGGCCACGTCCTCCTCCACGGTGGGGGAAAAAAGCTGGTCGTCGCTGTTCTGGAACAGCAAGCCCAGGCGACGGCGGACTTCCTCGAAATCACGATCCTTGCGGCGCGTCCCGCCGAAAACCTCGATGCTGCCTTCCGTCGGCCGTAGAAATCCCATGACAAGTTGGAAAAGCGAGCTTTTTCCGGAACCGTTGGGACCGAATAGGCCGATGCGTTCGCCCGGGCGGAACGTGAATTCCAGATTACGGAACGTTTCGGGGCGTCCCGGATAGGCGAAGGTCAGCCGGCGGAGACGAAGAATCGGGTCGGGGCCCGTGTCGATGTTCAAGACGGTCTGATGCATGTCAAGCCCCCGCCAGCAGAATGCAGAATCCGGAAAGAACGGCCAGGGCGGTCCAGTCCCGGGCGGCCATGGAGAAATGGATGTAGGCGTAGAAATCTCCCGTAAAGCCCCGGCAGAGCATGGCCCGATGGACGCTTTCGGCCCGCTCTACGCTGCGCACCAGCAGCATGGCCAGGGCGTAGGCGAAACTCCGGTAGGTGTGCGTGCCGGAGCGCGGAACGAATCCTCTCGCTTTCATGGCGCGGTTCATCCGGGCGTATTCCGCGCCCAACAGGTCGAGATACCGTACGGACATGGCGAACACCTGGACCAGCGTCCTCGGAAGACGGAGATGATGCAGGGCGTGGGCCAGCCCGGTCAGGCTGGACGTGGAAAGCAAGGCCATCAATACCAGAACCACGGCGTTGGATTTGATCGTGATGGCCAGGGCGAGATCCAGCCCCTCCCGCGTCGCCACAAGATGCGGCAGATGAAAAATGGGAGCGCCCGGCGTGGTGAAAGGCAGGGTGGCCCATAAAAACAGCAGAAAACCGTTCACCGCCAGTAGGCGTTTCAGCACGGAAAAGAAGGGAAGCCGCGCCAGAAGCGTCAGGCCTCCTCCGAAGGCCAGCCCCAAATACAGAGGAAGCCATTCTCTCCGCAACGCCAGGACAACGGACAGGCCCGCCGCGCCGAGAATCTTCACTCGCGGGTCCAGGCGATGGATCGGGCTTTCGCCCTCGACGAACGCGTTCGATACCATGAGCCTAGACCTTGAAAGATTTGCGAGCGGCCAGGACCAGGGCGAACAGGCCGAAAATGAAGCCCAGACCGCCCACGATTTCCCCCGGCCGGATCTGAAGCCGCTCCTTATCGGAGGTTTCCCGGCGTTTTTCAATGTCTTCAAACCGTCGCGCCACCTCCCGCGCCACAAACTCTTCGATCTCCTTCCGGGAAAGGGGATGGAACGCATCCTCAACATGTGTTTCCGGGTTGGCGGAAGCAGTGGCGTGTCCCGGTGCGCCGCTTTTGGGCTTTGCCTTCGAGGTTCCCGGTGGAGAATCCGTCTGTTCCCGCGCGGTCAATCGCGTTTTCGCCATGTGTCCCAATCCGGCGTCCAGGCGGATTTCCAGATCTTGAGGAATGGAAGGGGAGGAAAAGCGGCACTGACCCGAGTCGTCGGTTTTTCCGGAAAAAACGGTTTCTCCTTTCATATCCGTTGCCCGGACCTTGCAGTTCCGGCAGGGCGCGCCTTTCGCAAAGGCTCCCTCCACGATCACCTGCCCGTTCTCCAACCGGGCGAAGACCAGCATCCGGTGCGCCCGGGCTTCGCCGGTCTGGAAAAAGACAAGAAGCGCGAAGAACGCGGAAAGAATGAAAGGAAAGCTGTCAGGCCGCATCGGGAGGCTCCATGCATAATAATTCCGGTTTGACCCGCCGCAGAAACAACGCCGCCGCCGCCGTGATGACGCCCTCCACCAGCATGAGGGGCGCATGGGCGGCCAGCGCCAGCTTCGCCGTGGCCCAGAAAGGCTCGCCGGAAGCCGCCAAGGAAAGCGCCATCAGGCATCCACCCGCAAGAATGGCCGTGGAACCGGCCAGAAATCCGCCGATGGCCGTCAAGCGCGGGCGGTTGCCGGACGCCAGGTGTCGGAACAGATAATGGACGAGAACGGCGGGAGCCGCCATGATCGTCAGATTGACGCCCAGCGTGGTCAACCCGCCGAACTGGAACAGCACGGCTTGGAGAAAAAGCGCCACCAGAATGGCCGGAACGGCGGCCCATCCCAGGATCAGTCCAAGCAATCCGTTCAGCACCAGGTGCATGTTGACCGGCCCCACGGGGACGTGGACCAGCGAGGCGATGAAGAAGACGCTGGACAGCAGGGCGGTTTTCGGAACGGCTTCCGGAAGGGTGCGTCTCAATCCCAGCGCCAGACCGGCGATGCCTGTTGCCGCGCCGGTGGCGAGAACGGGAACGCTCAAGACGCCTTCCGAAATGTGCATGGTCTATTTCATGTCCTTGGCATGGACCCACATCACGGCTCCCGTGCGTACGGGCAACTGTTTTCCGTCATGTTCGAGGGTCCGTTTTTCATCGAAACGGGCGACGAACCCCCACCAACCCGCTCGCGGCATGGCATAGGAGAATCGTCCGGCTGCGTCGGTTTTTACCACCTGGACGGAAAAAGGAGCAAGGGGTTCCGTCACCTTTTTTCCCTGGTTATGGTATTCGATTTCCACTTCCGCGAAAGCGGCGGGCTTTCCGTCTTTCTTCACGATTCCCTGAAAAAGATTGCCGGTCCAGAGGCCGTAGGGGCGTACGGTGGGGACGATTTCCGCCGGAAATCCCACCTCGGCGTCCCACCCGCCCTCCATTTCAAAGGCGTTGACCACCGTTTTCGCGTAGAAAACATGAAAGAGACGTTCGCCTTCGTCGAGATACGGCGCGGACTCCATGAAGAAAACGTGATCGCCGGGACGTTTGAAACGGTATGTCAGTTCGAAGGCCCGGTGTCCGCCGATGGATTTTGGCCGAATATCCTTCAGCAGATCCTGGCGTTGTCCCCTGGCCAGGACGCCGAGCCGGATGGGAGTGGTCATGTCCAGGACTTCACCGTCGAAAGGATGGGCGAAAAGCAGATCGAAGGCGACGCTTTTATCTCCGCCGTGCGGCACGATGGCCGCCTGGGGAATCATCATCTGAAAGTGGGCCCGAACGGATGGGGACAGGGCCAGTATCAGCAGGATCCATGGAATCGTTCGTCGGATTTTCGCGGAGATCGGCATCGGCCGCTTTTCCTTTCTTCCAAACGGAAATTCGCAAGAATTCATGCTTCATGCGTCCATCGACGGCGGAGTTCCAAGCATTCCCATACTGGATCGCACTTCGGTAAAGGGCTCTCGAAGTGCTTCGAATCCATTCAAATCAGCCTATTTCATCCGTTGCGGTGCGTCAATGTTTTATGCGTCTTTCCGGAAATATTAATATTCACGATTCGAGCCGGAGCACTTTCGAATGTGAATGTTCGGAAGATCGCGGATGGAACGACGGACGCGAAGAACTCCCGGCTATTGTCCTGTGCTGGAGATCCGTTTACAAAACCGGTTTGATTTATTGAAGATGGCTTTCGGCGAGGTCGTCCAAACAAACGGTCTTGGTTCCTCGTTATGAACTATCAAGTATTCATGAATCGAGCGTTCCAAAGCGATCACGCTCATGAACGTTCCGCGTCCTATACGTTTTTATGTTATCTCGACGAAAATTTATCGGACGGTCCGGCAAGAACACATCCGGAACGAAATCCTTTTACGACAACATTCCGGAATTCACGTTCACGGCGCGCGGCCCGGATCGTCCGGGGAGGCGCATTTCTCCCATTCCACCGGGTATTCATCCAGAATCACTTGGATTTCCTCTTCCGAGAGCCGGTAGCCGTACAGGGTTCCGGAGGCTTCCTGACCCGGTTTTCCGCTCTGGCTGCTGCCCAGAATATACGTTTCGGGAGAGGTGATGTATCCGTTGGCCACCTCGCGCCCCAGACTTTCGTCGTAAGTGACCGTCATCTGGATGGTTCCGTTCGCCACTTCCACTTCCACGGGAGGCCCTACATACAGATTGAAAGGATCGGACTGGAAGAAATAACTTTCCTCCGCGTCATCCGCAGTTTCGATGTCTTTCGCCTGGCCGCTGAAGGCGATGTGATAGCCTTCGTCGTACGTGTAGGGCCAGGGGAACCAGTTTTCCGCTTCGCGGTTGTCGTGTTTCGTTGTCTTCGGATCGATGGCATCCGCGTCGCAACCCCCGCCGGTCACCAGGCCGGTCTCCGAATCCACGTCCATGATCCAGTACACCTCCAGCGGATAGGCCAGGGGCTCGCTCAGGTCCAGCCACGTGATGAACGTTCCGGATGCGAAACTCGTCGGGGCGGCTTCTCCGGATGGTGATACGGTGAAGAACAGATCCAGAAAGACCCCCGTTGCATTTCCGCTTTTGTCCTTTACGCCGGGATCGATACGCAGAAGATAATTGCCGATGGCCAGGTCTCCTTCCGGTTCCACCACCAGTATACGCGCGTCTTCGGTCATGCTCACGGAAGCGCCGTCGCAATTGCCTCCCACCGAGCACGGTCCGAACAGCGGAAACACGCACTCCGATTCCGTTCCCTGTTCGCACGGCGGAAGCCGTTCACCCTCCACGTCGAAGAGCTGGCCGGAGTTGTACCAGAGTGAAATCACCACGGTTTCCGCCTTCACCGGCTCCGTGAAGGCCAGCCGGATCCGGTCTCCGGGGGCCATGGCTCCGCCCCGTTCGGGCTTGGAAACCTGGATATCCGGTGGGGGATTGTACGTGCAGGCCCAGGGGAGTGTCAGCGACACGAAGCACGCGGCCACGGCGAGGCGCAGGCTTTTGATTTTATTAGAAGCCATATCAAAAATACTGACCGAGAGATTTCGAGAGGATTTTCGGTTGGATTCGTCGGCGACACGACGAGGAATATCGGGAATCTTTCGAGAAGCGCCTGGCGGCGAAGACGGCCGGAAAGCATCCGAAATCCGACCGAACGTATTTTTGGGATGGCTTCTGGTGTTGCGATGCATGGGCGGCCTCCTATATCCGGAACGTGAAGCGGGCTTCTATCAGACCGCTCATGGCGGCGTCCCCGTTGATGTCCTGCAAGGCGCTGCCCGGGAACAGCAGAGCGCCTTCCAGGTCGAAGAGGAAATGCTCCTTCCAGAGCTTGGCCCCGATGCGCAGATCCAGTTCCGTCCCGTAGTAGCGGCCGTCTTTTCCGCCGTTGTAATTGCGGCGATCATCCCGCCAGTCCGCGCCGTCCCAGAAGTGCAGGGTTTCGTATGGATCCACCACCGGTTTTTCCGACCAGGCGAAGAGCGCCCCGCCCCGGATGAAGAGTTCGGGAATGATGTCCCAGGTGATCTGCGGGAAGGCGGCGATGGCGTTGGTGAAGGCCCCGCCGGTATCGATCTGCGTGGAGGGCAGCGAGGTGGAGCCCACGTCCTTTAAAAAAGCTTCGGTGGCGGCGGCGGATTTGGCGGTTTCGTAGGCCAGGATATGCGGGAAGAGCAACAGACCCACCTTGGTGCCTTCCGCGAAATAGAAGTGCTCCAGGGTGCTGTCGTGGCGGGGATTGTCGTCGCCGGTGGCCATGTCGAATTCCATGGTGAAGGTCACGGGCCCCACGCGGTAATCGGCCATGGCGATCATGCCGTAGGAGAGCACGTCCTGCACCACCGGATCGGTGTCCAGGCGGAATTCGCTCTGGGCGTCCGAGATCTCCCGGGTCTGTCCCACCAGCATGCCGAACTGGTACTGAAAGAAGAAATGTTCGATGCCGATGCTGAAATCCAGCATGAGCGCGTTCAATTTCAACTTCACCCGTTCCGACATGCGGTAGGCGTAGGACAGGGCGGCCTTCAGATCCCGTCCCGGAACCTTTCCCAGATGGAATTCGGGCAGTTTATAGGATACCATCACGCCGAACTGATGGGCGTCGTCGCCCTTGTATTGCACCTGGTCTTCCACCAGTTGATCGTAGGCGAAGCCGACGACCAATCCCCGGTCCTGCCGGGAATCCGCCGCGTTCGGATCCCGGGCGATAATCGCCTTGATGACCTGGATGGGCTTGGTTCCCAGAAGGATCCGGTCCACGGTGTCGCCCGGACCGGAGGTTCCGAAACGATTGTCGTCGTTGGTTCCGTCGTTTTGCAGGATGCCGCGGCCCTCGTAAGCGGGCATGCGTCCGGCGCGCAGCAGGCAGGCCATCAGGTTGACCTCGCCCCAGACGCGGGTGATCTTCACCGGCTCGATGGGTTCGAGGCCCAGGGTGTAGCTTTCCGAACTGTGCGGATCTCCGTCTTTTTTCAACACCACGGCCGTTCCAGCGGTGTTGGGGGATTTCGCGGTGGACACGGTTCCTTCATTGGGGTAGGGACTTTCGCCCACCAGCAGCCCGTTGTCTCCGAACAATACGCCGTCCAGGAGGTCGATCTGGGCGTTGATTTTCACCTTGTCCCGATAGCCGAAAGTCCAGAAGGTGCGGGCCCGCTGCATGCCGTAAAAGGTTTCTTTCGTGTCCTTGGCGTTCAGTTCCAACGGGTTGATGTAGATGTTGCGGAATTCGTAATCGATGCCGATGTCGAAAATCAATCCGTCCTTTTCCACGATGGGCGGACGCTCCCGGGGCGGCACGTCGAAAAATCCCGGCTTTTCGTTCTTGTCCTTCTGCCCCGATTCGGGCTTCGGTTCTATCTTTTCGGAATCCTTGGATAATCCTGTAATCGGCGCAGGCGTCTTCGCAACGTCCGGCTCGGCCGGGGGAGGAAGCGTTTCCGCGGTTTGAGGCGTTTCCCCGGCTTCGGAACTTTCCGGAATATCCCCGGAATTCGCCGTTGCCTCTGTTTCCGGCGGCGCATCGCCTGCGGGGAGATCCTGCGCCTCGGCCGGAACGCAAAACAGAATAAAAGACAGTAAGACACCGATGAATCGGGACGAAAAATCCATCGCAAGCTCCTGGTCCTGTGTTTCGGGTGTCGCGGCATTTCGGGATTAAGTCGGACAAATTCCTATATAGCCGATATGGCCCGCTTCTGTCAACCAAACCCCGTGGATTTTGATTGGAAAAGACGGGATCCGGCCCGGTCGATTGTGATGGGCTATTGGGCGAGTTTCGATTTCAGGTATTTGCCGGTATGAGATTTTGCGGCCTTGCAGACCTGTTCGGGCGTGCCAAAGGCCACGATCCGGCCTCCTCCTCCTCCGCCTTCCGGGCCCAGGTCGATCAGATAATCCGCCGTTTTGATGACGTCCAGATTGTGCTCGATCACCACGATGGTGTTCCCGCTTTCCACCAGTCGGTTCAGAACGCCCAGGAGCTTGTTGATGTCGTCGAAGTGCAGGCCCGTGGTGGGTTCGTCCAGAATATACAGGGTTCGCCCCGTGGAATGCTTGCTCAGTTCCTTGGCCAGTTTGATACGCTGGGCCTCGCCGCCGGAAAGCGTGGTGGCGGCCTGCCCGAGCCGGATGTATCCCAGACCCACGTCCCGCAGGGTGACCAGTTTGTTCCGGATGGGCGGAATGGATTCGAAGAAGTCGTGGGCCTGATTGACGGTCATGCCCAGAACCTCCGAGATGTTCTTGCCCCGATAGCGGATCTCCAGGGTCTCGCGGTTGTAGCGCGCCCCGCCGCAATGCTCGCATTCCACGTAGATATCCGGGAGGAAATGCATCTCGATGCAGTTGACGCCAGCGCCCTCGCAGGCCTCGCAGCGGCCGCCCTTCACGTTGAAACTGAAACGCCCGGCCTTGTATCCCCGGGCTTTGGCTTCGGGCAGTTTGGAGAACAGGTCGCGGATGGGTGCGAAAACGCCGGTATAGGTGGCGGGGTTGCTTCGGGGCGTGCGGCCGATGGGCGACTGGTCGATGGCGATCACTTTATCGATGTGTTCCGCGCCGACGATTTCATCGCAGTTCACCAGGCGCTTGCGCTTGCGAAGCTTGCGCTCCAGTGACGGAAGCAGAGTGTCCACCACCAGGGAGGATTTGCCGGACCCCGAGACGCCCGTAACGCAGATCAGCATGCCCAGGGGGATTTTAACGTCGATGGATTTCAGGTTGTTCGCCCGACAGCCTTTCAGTCTCAGAACTCGGTTGTCTCCCTTGTTGCGTTTTTTCGGCACCGGGATGGAAAGTTCGCCGGAAAGATAGCGTCCGGTAATGGATTCCGGGGTTTCTTCAATCGTCTTCGGAGAGCCTTCGGCCACGACATGCCCGCCGTGAATGCCTGCGCCGGGCCCCATGTCCACCACGTGATCCGCCTCGCGGATGGTGTCCTCGTCGTGCTCCACCACAATGACCGTGTTGCCCAGATCCCGCAGGTGTTTCAGCGTCTCCAGCAGGCGGTCGTTGTCCCGCTGGTGCAGGCCGATGGAGGGCTCGTCCAGGATGTAGAGCACGCCCACAAGGGAAGATCCTATCTGGGTGGCGAGCCGGATGCGCTGGCTTTCCCCGCCGGAAAGCGAGGCGGAGGGGCGGTCCAGACTCAGATAGTCCAGTCCGACGTTATTCAGAAATCCCAGCCGCTCCGAGATTTCCTTCAAAAGCCGTTCGGCGATGTGCGCCTCTCGTTCCCCCAGTCGCAGCGAGCGGAAGAAATGCAGACACTCGGCGATGGACAGGTGTGTCAGATCAATGATGTTGTGATCGCCGACGCGCACGTTCAACGCTTCCGGGCGCAGGCGATTTCCCCGGCATTCCGGGCAGATCTGGTAGTTCATATAGCGTTCCAGTTCCTCCCGGATGCCCTCGGACTGGGTTTCCCGGTAACGCCGTTCCAGGTTGGGAATGACGCCCTCGAAGGGCCGGTGGAAGGAATGCTTGCCGCCGCCGGTCTGGATGTCGAAAAAGATGACTTTGTTTCCGGACCCGTGCAGGATGGCCTTACGGACCTTGGCGGAAAGTTTTCGGAAGGGCGTATTCATGTCCGCGTCGTAAGCCTTGGCCACCGATTCCAGCGAGAAAGCGTACATGACGCCGGTTTTGCTTGCCCAGGCGGCCACCGCGCCCTGGTTCAGGGACAGGTTCTCATCCGGAACCACCAGTTCCGGGTCGAAATACATCTTCATGCCCAGACCATGGCAGGCCGGGCAGGCACCGTAGGGATTGTTGAAGGAAAACAGGCGCGGGCTGATCTCCGGATAGCTGATGCCGCAGTCCGCGCATCCGAAGTGCTCGGAAAAAAGATGCTGTTTTCCGTCCACCGTCTCCACCACGGCAAGGCCGTCCGCCAGTTTCAAGGCCCGCTCCATGCCCTCGGCCAGGCGGTTGGCGGCCTCCTTGCGCACCACCAGGCGATCGATCAGGATCTCGATGGTGTGTTTTTTCTTGCGATCCAACTTCGGTTCTTCGTCCGAAAGATCCACCATGCGGCCGTCGATCCGCACACGGATGTGCCCGTCCTTGCGAAACTGCTCGAATTCCTTTCGGTATTCGCCCTTGCGTCCGCGAATCACCGGGGCGAGCAGCAGGATTTTCGCCTGCTCCGGCAACTTCAGCACCTGGTCCACCATTTGCTGGACCGTCTGCTTCTGGATGGGTTTTCCGCATGAATGGCAGTACACGTCGCCGATTCGGGCGAACAATACGCGCAGGTGATCGTATATTTCCGTCGTCGTGGCGACGGTGGAGCGCGGGTTCTTGCTGCCTGCCTTCTGCTCGATGGAGATGGCGGGCGAGAGTCCCTCGATGGTGTCCACGTCCGGCTTGTTCATCTGCTCCAGGAATTGACGGGCGTAGGCCGACAGCGACTCCACGTAGCGCCTTTGTCCTTCGGCGTAGATCGTATCGAAGGCCAGGGTGCTTTTTCCGGAGCCGGACAGTCCCGTGATGACGATGAGCCGGTTTCTGGGAAGCGCCAAGTCGATGTCTTTCAGGTTGTGTTCCCGGGCGCCCCGGATGATGATTTCGGTCGATTCGGGCATGGCGGACTCGTTGTTGTCGGTTTTCGGGATTTCAGGCGGGCTCGGAGGAAGTCGAGGGCGACTCCCGGTGGTTCTTTTCCAGCCGCCGGTGGGCGATCTGGGCGGCCAGTTCGATGGCCTTGTACATGCTTTTTTCCGAGGCGTAGCCCTTTCCGGCGATGCCGTAGGCCGCTTCGTGGTCGGGCGAGGTCCGGATGACGGGCACGCCCAGGGTGAGGTTGACGCCCACGCCCAGGTCCATGAGCCCGTAGGCGATGTGGCACTGGTCGTGGTACATGCAGACCAGGGCGTCGAAATCGCCCCGCTGTGCGGCGGGGAACAGCAGTTCGGCTCCCATGGGCGCGCCGGCGCGGATGCCCTCTTTCTGAGCCATGGTGCAGGCGGGCTGGATGATGTCCCGCTCCTCCGAACCGAACATTCCGCTTTCCCCGGCGTGGGGATTCAGGCCGCAGACGCCGATTTTCGGCGAGGAAATCCCGAAGTATTCCACCAGCGCCCGATGCGTCAGGAGGATGGCGCGGTGTACGCGGTCCGTAGACAGCATGCCGGGAACGTCCCGGATGGCCCGGTGGCTGGTGACCCGGGTGAACTTGAGTTTGTCGCAGACTAGCATGGAAATGGCGAAATCGGTCTTGGTATAGGCTTTCAGGACTTCCGTGTGTCCGCTGTAGTCGAATCCGGCCCGTTGCAACATGGCCTTGAAAATGGGGCTGGTCACCAGGGCGTCGATCTGCCCGCTCTTGGCCAGTTCCGCCGCCTTGATGATGTAAAACGTGCTGATGAGTCCCAGGTCGGTCCGTTGGGCGCCGAACTGAAAGTCGTCCAGGTTGATGTTCGAAAGCGAGATCAGGTTGCGTTTGCCGTGGCTTACGTCCTCGATCCGCCGAATGATCTGGAACTCCACGCTCCCGCCCAGTTCCCGGCGAACCTTGCCCAGAACGCCCGCGTCGCCCAGAACCACGGGGGTGCACCAATCCGTGATCCCCGGTCGGGAAAGCGTCTTGACGATGACTTCCGGCCCGATGCCCGCCGGGTCGCCCATGGTGATCGCTACGATCGGTTGCTTTTCCGTGCTCATCGATTCAAGCTCCTGACTGCCGCGCCGGAAGAGGGACGAACGTCCTATTCCGCGCCGGCGGCGATGGAGTCCTCCGTTTTCTCCATTTTCTTTTCCCCTGTTTCCACCGGAGAAGGAAGAACCGGGGCGGGAGGATCGTTCAGAAGAATCCGGACGTAGGCTTTCTCCCGCAGCGCCTTCATCCATACGCCCATCTCGCGTTCGCGTTGCTCGTCCGCCAGCCGTCCCTGGAGTCGTCCCTTGGCGGTCTCGAAATCTTCTCCGGCCAGCGGGCGCTTGTCGGTCAGTTTGATGATGTGAAATCCGAAGGGCGTTCGAACGAGATCCGTGGTTTCTCCCACCTTCAGTTTCACGCAGGCGTCCTCGAAGACCTGGACCATGATTCCTTTCTGGAAATATCCCAGATCCCCGCCGTTTCGGGCGGTCGGTCCCTCGGAATACGTCCGGGCCAGCGCGGCGAAATCCTCCCCGGCGCGCACTTTGCCGAGGATTTCCATCGCCTTTTCCCGCTGATGCATGACTTCTTCCTCGGGGGCGTCTTTTTTCACGCGAAAGATGATATGGCTGGCCCGGTATTCGTATTCCCGGTTCTGTCCGGCCTGTTCCTTTTCATAGGCTTCGCGGATATCTTCCTTCGTCACCCGCACGCGGTTTCCCACCTTGGCCTGCACGAACTGCATGCGTTGAAACTGTTTTTTGATCTCCTTGCGGTATTCTTCCCAGTCGATGCCCTTCATTTTCAAGGTGTGCTTCATCGTCTCCAGGTCGGGGATGCCGTTTTGCTGCATGATACGTTCGATGCCCTTGTCCACCTCCTTGGAGGTCACCTTGATGTCGAACTCCTTGATCTGCTGTTCCATCAGGCGGTCGTCGATCATCTGGTCCAGAATCTTCCCGTGAACTTCCCGGCGTTTCTTTTCCCTACGGTCCGCATCCGGGATGGCGTCCAGCATATTCTTCCAGCTTTGCGCGGCGGCCAGCACTTCGGAATACAGAATGATGTCGTCGTTGACCACCGCCGCGATACGGTCGGCCAGAACGGCATGGGCCGGCGACGATCCCGCGAGGAAAAACGCGAGAACGGTGAAAAGATTCGGGAAACGGATTCTCATTCGACCTCCGGAAAAGCGACGGTGACATCGGGATTGTACACGACTTCATAGCGACGATGAAGCTGTTCCATCAAATTTTCTTCCGCTTCCTGCTTTTTCCTGTCGAACAGGCGTTTTTCCAACTGGGATTTCACCATTTCGAAATCGGATGCGGAAGCCGGTCGATGTTTTACGATCTGGATTATATGATATCCATACGGACTTTTCACGGGTTTGTTGATGATGTATTTCGGAAGCTCGAAGATGAGTTTGTCCAGAAATTCCGGGAACTTTCCTTTGTGAACCCAGCCGAGATCGCCTCCCCGGTCCTTTTCCGGCATGATGGAAACCTCCCGGGCCACCTTGGCGAAGGGTTCGCCCCGGTACAGCCGACGCAGGGCCGAGGCGGCGTCTTCCTCGTTTTCCACCACGATCTGGCGCACCAGCACCTGTTCGGGCGTTTTCAGGCTTTCCTTGACTTTTTCGAATTCTTCACGGATTTCCCCGTCTTTCACCAGAATCCGCGGGTAAAGCTCTTTCTGGAATAGCTCCTCCACCATCATTTCCTCGCGGATGCGTTTCCTCAACCGCTTCTGATCGCGGGCCTGTTTCGTACGGCTGGTGGTGGGTTCCTCTTTCCAGAGATCGGCGTACAGTTCCTTCACCCGGTTTTCCACCTTGTCGTCGGCCAATGCGATGTTTCTCCGATTCGCTTCCAATAACAGCAGCTTGCGTCGGATCAAGTCTTCCGCCATGGCCTTTCGCATGGCGTTCCACTCCTCCGACTCGGGATTGATCTCCCGGGCTTCTCCCGTAACGAATCGCATTTCCTCCTCGATTTCCTTGATGGAAATCGCCTTGCCGTCCACCCGGGCGTACCAGGGAGGCTCTTTGGTTTCGTAGCGCTTTTCGCATCCGGCGAACGAACCGGCGACAAGAAAAGCGATGATTATCGGAAGCGGGACACGCATCGGAACATCCATGTAAAAGAGGCCGCGGCGAAGCCGCGGCCCGGGAAATCAACGGAGGCGGAACCGGCCGCTCATTTCGCGTTCTTTTTGGCCGGTTTCTTCATGGGTTTTTTGCCTTTCGGCGCGGCTTTTTTAGCCTCGGGAGTCTTTTTGGGGGCCTGGACGTCGGCCTTTTCATCGGTTTTCTCGGCCTTGGCTTCCTTGTCCTTCGCGGCGGCGCCGGGAATGGCATAGGCTTCCAGAATGTTGTCGTGGATCGAGATATTCGCCTTCTTCTTCAAATCGTCCACGAACTGATCGAACAGGCTCGTACGGCGCTCCTTGAACAGACGATGCTGAATCTGTCCCTTGACCTGATCGAAACTACGCTCGATCTTGTCCCGCTTTCCCGTCAAACGGATGATGTGGAAACCGAATTTCGTGCGCACGGGTTTGGCGATGTCGTTGATGTCCTTCATTTTGAACACGGCTTCGGAGAATTCCTTCACCATGGGGCCGCCCTCTTCGGTCTGGGCGAAGTATCCCAGGTCGCCGCCCCGGTTCTTGTTGGAGGTGTCCTCGCTGTATTTGGCGGCCAGTTTGCGAAAAGCGTTCGGGTTTTTCGAATCCTTCTTGGCTTCGTTGAAGACTTTCATGGCCCGTTTTTTTGCCTCGGCTTCCGTTTTTTTGTCGGCCTTTTCATCCACTTTGATAAGGATGTGGCTGGCGCGGCGCATGGCGGGCTTGTTGTACTCCGAGCGATGCTCGTCGTAATAGGCCTTCATTTCCTCGTCGGTGATGTCCTCGCGCTTGATTTTGGATTCGAATTCCGAGCGCATGAGTTTCTGCGTCATGACCTGTTTGGCCGAACGGATGACCTCGGGATCCTGGTGGTATCCCTTGTCGATGGCCGCCTGGGCCAGCAGTTCGAATCGGACCATGTTTTCCAGGAATTCTTTTTTCTTTTCAAGGGTGTTGTAGCGGGCGCGGATGTACGGGCTCTGCTTCTCCATACGCTCCTTGAACTCGTCCATGTAGATCTTGGTGCCGTTGATTTCCGCCACCACATCTCCGGTGCCTGTAGCCTGGAACCAGGCGGAGGCATTGCTTCCGGATTCGGAAGGGGAGGTCTTGGCGACCGGCTGCCCGTTTCCACATGCCGTCAGACAAAGTAGGATGCCCGCCGCGATTACGAGTCCCATCCATCGGAATCGATTCATCTCCGCACCTCCTGAAGTCCGATTTCCTTAACAGTTACAAAGGGTTGCATTAACGACCGCTCTTGATACCATAATCCACCAGGTCTTGCAAGATGTTTTTGGCGCTGGCCACCGGGTCTTTCTTCTCGTATTCCTCGAAAACGCGAATCAGTTTCATATCCGGCGTCAATCGGAATCGGCTGCCTTTCTCCGATACCTTTTGAATGGCGTAATTCGGATCCAGCCGGCAGGCTTCTCCCAATTGTAGGTTCAACCGATCCGGAGCCAGATCTATTCCCGCCGCGTTCAGTTTCCGGACCTCGATCTTCAGTTCGATGGTTCGAACCAGGTTCTTGGCCTCTTCCGGCAGCACGCCGAAACGATCTTCCAGTTCCTCCACGATCTCGTTCAGACGCTCCTCGCTGCGGGCCGCCGAAAGTCGCTTGTAGAAGTTCAGCCGCAAGGTCTGGTCCTCGACCATATGATTGGGGAGGAAGGCCGCGAAATACATGTTCATCTGCGGGTCGATCTCCGAGGCCATGCGTTCGCCCTTCAGTTCCTGCACCGCTTCCTCGATCAGTTCCAGGTAAAGATCGATGCCGATGGCCGCGATGTGCCCGGACTGTTCCCGGCCGAGCAGGCTGCCCGCCCCCCGGATCTCCAGGTCGTGGGAGGCGATGCGGAAGCCGGATCCCAGTTCGGTGAAGCGCATGAGCGCGGACAGGCGTTTCTGGGCGTCCCGAGTCAGGTTGCTGGGCGACGGCACCAGCAGGTAGGCGTAGGCGCGCTCCCGGCCGCGCCCCACCCGGCCGCGAAGCTGGTAAAGCTGGGACAGACCGAACATATCCGCCCGGTTGACGATCAGGGTGTTGACGGAGGGGATGTCGATGCCGGATTCGATGATGGTGGTGCAGACGAGCACGTTGGTGCGCCGCTTGACGAAATCAACCATCACGTCTTCCAACTGTTTTTCGCTCATCTGGCCGTGGCCGATGGAGATGCGGGCCGAGGGAACCAGGCGGCGGATCAAGGTGGCCATGGCCTCGATGGAGCCCACGCGGTTGTGGACGAAAAACACCTGGCCGCCCCGGGCGAGTTCCCGGGTGACGGCGTCGCGAATCAGATCCTCGTCGAACTTGGAGACGAAGGTGCGGATGGAGCGCCGGTCCATGGGCGGCGTCTGGATGATGGAGATGTCCCGGACCCCGACGAAAGCCATGTTCAGCGTGCGGGGGATGGGGGTGGCCGTGAGTGTCAGCACGTCCACGTTCTTGCGCATCAGTTTCAGCCGCTCCTTGTGTTTCACGCCGAAGCGCTGTTCCTCGTCCACCACCAGGAGCCCCAGTTCGGGCAGGTTCACGTCCTTGGAGAGCAGGCGGTGGGTGCCGATGAGCACATCCACCTTGCCCTCCCCGGCGCGTTTCAGGATTTCCTTCTGTTCTTTCGGCAGTTTGAAGCGGGAAACCGTTTCTACCATGACGGGATAATTCTTCAGGCGCTCCGCAAAAGTGTCGCCGTGCTGCATGGCGAGCACGGTGGTGGGAACCAGCACGGCCACCTGTTTTCCGTCCAGAACGGCCTTCATGGCGGCGCGTACGGCCACTTCTGTTTTTCCGAAGCCCACGTCGCCGCAGACCAGCCGGTCCATGGGACGGCGGCTTTGCATGTCCTTGAGTACGTCCTTGATGGCGCGTTCCTGGTCGGGCGTCTCGTCGAAGGGGAAGGCGGCCTCGAACTCGCGATAATAGGCGTCCGGAGGGCTGAACGGGAAGCCGCCGAAGGCGTTGCGCTCGGCCTGGAGTTTCAGCAGTTCCGAGGCCATCTGCTGGATGGAGGCCTTGACCCGCTGCTTCATCGCCTTCCAGCGGCTGCCGCCCAGGCGGTCCAGACGTGGAATCTGGTCGCCCGCGCCGCTGTACTTCTGCACCTTGTCCAGCCGGGTGACGGGCAGATAGAGCTTGTCGTTGCCCAGGTACTCGATCAGCATGTAGTCGTTGCCGACGCCGCCCGCCTCCAGATGGTTCAGCCCCCGATAGACGCCGATGCCGAATTCCACGTGAACCACGAAATCGCCTTCCTCGATCTCGTCCAGGGACGACAGAAAGGCTTCCTTGTCCACCTTCGGCACCTTGACGGAGCGCCTTTTGCGCACCTGGCCGAAGATTTCCTCCTCGCAGAGGATCACCACGCCGTCGGCGGGCCAGATCTGGCCCTGCCCCAGCGTTCCCTTCACCAGGTGGGCGCGGCCCTCGGATTCCTCGCCGATCTTCTCCCAGATGGACGGGAAGGGCTCCTGCCAGTTGGCCAGGGGGATCTTGTGCGGCTCCAGCAAAGCGGCCAGCCGCTCCAACTGGGAGTCGGTGCGGGCAACCAGGAAGACCCGCCGGCTTTCCTCCCGCCACTGCCGCAGCCGGGAAACCAGGGGGAGAAGAACTTCCGCCTTTCCCCGGCGGCCGGCCAGTTCCTGTTTCAGGGTCTCGTGGCCCTCCCAGGCGAAGCGGCGGATGTCCTCCCGTTTGGCGGCGTCGAAGCGCAGGCGGTGATTCAAGACGCGCTTCGTGTGCTCCAGGCGATTCTCGATCTCGTCGGCGTCGAGCACATAGGCCCGCGGCTCCAGGGCGAGATCCTCGTCCTCTCCGCGCTCGGCGAACTGGACCTCCATACGTTCGCGCCGATCCTGAATCTGGGTGAAGATCGCCGTGGGATCGTCCAGAACCAGCCGGGTGCGGCTGGAGAGAAACGCAAACAGCGGGGCCAGTTCCTCGTAGAACAGCGGCTTGTACGGATCCAGATCCTGGGAGTAAATCCCCTGATCCAAGTCCAGCAGCATATTTTGCATGCGCCGGTCGTAGCGGCCTTCCTCCCGAGCCCGCGCGGCCATGGCCTCCCGGCCTCTGGACACGATCTCCGGTGTCATGAGGATTTCCCGGACGGGAAGGATGAACGCCTCCTCCAGTTGCGCTTTCGATTTCTGGCTGTTCGGATCGAAGGAGCGGATGGACTCCAGCGTGTCGCCGAAGAATTCCAGGCGCAACGGCCATTCGTACAGGGGGGAAAACACGTCCAGAATGAAGCCCCGGGCCGAGAACGTGCCCGGATCTTCCACGATCGGGCTGGAGACGTAACCGCTTTCCACGATGCGCCGCAAGACCTCGTCCCGCTCGATGTCCGCCCCGGCCAGGACGTATTCCGTGCTTTTCTCCAAAAACCGTTTCGGGATGTAGCGCCGCATCAGTCCCCAGGCGGTGGTCACGGCGATGCGCGGCCGGAAGGGTTGGGTCAGCGCGTACAGTCCGCCCAGAAGCTGCATCTGGCGGATTCTGGCGGGCAGGTATTTGCGGCTTTCATAGGGGGAGAGGTCGTCCGGGAGAAGCGCCAGAAGCGAGCGGTCGCCCATGAACTCTCCGCCGGTATCCGCGAGTCCAAGAAAGAATTCCAGATCCTGGACCAGGGCCTGGGCCTCGTCCTCCTCGGCGCAGACCACCAGCAGGGGATCGCCCGTGCAGGCATGAATATCCACAATGGCCGCCGCTTTGGCAGGGCCCTCCAATCCCTCCAGTTCGATCCGGGCCTCCTTTTGGAGGCGATCCAGCGTTTTCTCCAGGGAGGAAAGAAAGCGCCTTCCTGCGTTGCGGTGCATGACGTGGTTCCGATCCTGTCGTTTCAGCCGCACGAACGAGAAACGTTTATATAGTCGGGACGTGTGCCGATGTCAAGGACGGCGGGAGAATTCCGCCCGATGGGAACGATGGAAAGAGGTCGGGATTACAGAATCTTGAAATCGAAGTTCACCGACAACAGGCGTTCCCAGGTTTCCACGATACCCTGGCTGTAGCCGATATTGAAGGAAAAGGCTTTGTCGATATAGGAAACCCCGCCGGATACGTAATGATTTTCCTTGTAGCTGTCCCATTCGTAACCGGCGCGGAGGCCGATCATGCGCATGATGTTGTACTCCACCCCGGCGCGTGTGGACAGGAGCGTGTCGTTGCCGTATTCCACGCGCCGATCGCTGGGAATGCGTTCGTTGTAGACGCTCAGCGCCACGATCTGATCCACGGCGATGTACAGTTCCTTGTTCCAGACATAGGCCAGTCCGAATCCGAACTTCAGCGGCCACAGGTTGTACGACGTATGAATCAGGTTGTAGGCCGTCAGACCGATTTGCAGGCCGACGCCGGTTCGAAACAGGAAGCCGATGTCCATATTTCCGGAGTTGACCGAATGGCGCTGGGGACGCTTGACGAAGATGTATTTCCCCGTCACGCCGAGAAGAACGTGCTTGGTGATGGCTCCGCCCAGGCTCAGGCGCGGCACGTGGCGGTGAACGACGGCGTCTTTGTATGGTCCCAGCATCTGGCGCGGCGCGATGACCGGTGCGCCTTCCTTGTAATACAACATGCTCAGGTCTTCCGGCTCCATGCCGTACCAGGCGTTCTTGGAGATGCTGCCGTCGTTGTTCTGAAATTCCGCCACTTCGGAAAGCGTTTCCAGCCAGGACAGGTCGTTACGCTGCCAGAACTGCTTGTCTCCGTATCCGTGATAGGTGTATCCCATCTGGGCGCATAGGGCGCTGGTGGCCGAATCCACGATGGAGGCCCCGAAGGCGCGTGTCCCGAAAAGGGGATCGATCTCCGCGTCCAGGGAGATCTGGTAATTCACGTCGGTGGCCACGCCGGCCGGGTTGTAGATGAACCCCGTGTTCCCTTCCGCGATTCCGATGAACGCCCGTCCCATGCCCAGGGGGCGGGCCATGGCGATTTCGTCCCGCAGGGGGCTGATGCGCTCCTCCCATTTCACCTCCGCGTTGGCCAGTTGCGCGAAAGCTTCCGGAGAGGCGAGAAGAATCGCCGTCAGAACAATTGCAGCCAGGACTCGATTCATTGCAAAACCATCCTTCCCATAGGGGCGGTTGCTTGTCTTCGTGAAAACCGGATACGGAAAACTCGGGTGGCAATCCCATGGAATCACGGGGGATATTGTATCGAAGCGCAAGCCGTTTTGCAAGCGATACCTTCCACTGAATGGAATTGACTTCCGGCTATATCCCGGCGTTTCGGGACAATCGGCGGCGCTTTCCGGCGTCTACGGGCGTTCGTTTCCGTTCGATTGCAGTTCCCGGGCCCTGCGTAGCGCGTCTTCTCTTTCGATCAACCGGCCGTCGAGCTGTTCTTCCGAAAGCATTTTCAGAATTCGACCGATCTCCGGACCTTGCGGAATGCCCAGGTTCAGCAGATCGTCTCCGGTCAGCAGAGGATCGGGCAGACGGGCGGCCTCGGGATGCCGTTTTAGCGTCCGGCGGATATCCTCGTAAACGGAGAGATCGCCGCTGGAGGACAGGCGGTCCGCCCGGTGGAGTTCCAGCAGTTCCGCAAAGTTCTCCGAGGCCAGAAAGCGTTTTTTCGTGGCGGGCCTCATGTTCGGAACGTCCGGGAAGCGCGCGTGTCGCCGCACCAGATCCATTACGGTCTTCTCCCTCTCCTTCGACCAGGCCAGGCGGCGGGCGATGGTCGGAATTCGCTCGGCTCCTTTCTCGGCGTGTCCCGGAAAACGGATGCGATCGCGTTCCATGAGCAGGCTGTCCGGTTTGCCGATATCGTGCAGAAGCACGCCCCAGGCCAGCGCGGCGGAGGGTTGTGCCAGTGCGTCCAGCGCCCGGCAGGTATGCACGAAGGCGTCGCCCTCGGGATGGTGGTCCGCCGGCTGTTCGACGCCTGAAAGCCGGTCCACCTCCGGCAGCCAGATCGCAAGCAGCCCGGCCTCTCGCAACAATCGGATGGCCCGGCCGGAGTTCGGCCCGCGAATCATGGCGGTCAGTTCCCCGCGCACCCGCTCCGGAGATAGATTCCTCGTGATTTCGGGCATATCCACCATGGCATTCCAGGTGTTCTCCTCGATACGGAAATCCAGGCGCGCGGCGAAGCGCACGGCCCGAAAGAGGCGCAGAGCGTCTTCCCGGAAGCGGTCGGCGGGAGCGCCCACGGAACGTACAAGACCGTTTCTCAGATCCTTTTCACCCTCCACCCAGTCCAGCAGACGATCGCTTTGCGGATCCCAAAACATCGCGTTTATGGTGAAATCCCGGCGTTTTACGTCTTCCTCCGCCGTGGCGCGGCGCACCCAGTCCGGGCGGCGGCCGTCCGAATAGGGGCCGTCCACGCGGAAGGTCGCCACCTCGATCCAGTGATTTTCCATGGGAACGCGCACCACGCCGAAGGCCCTGCCCACCGCCCGGGAGCCGGAAAGAAGCGCCAGAACCGCGTCCGGGGAAGCGTCCGTGGCCACGTCCGCGTCCTTCGGGGCAAGTCCCAGCAGGCGGTCCCGCACGCATCCGCCCGCCAGATAGGCTTCGAACCCTTCCCGTTTCAGGCGCGAGACAAGCGTTTTTCCCGCTTCCAACAGGCTGTTTTCGAAGGCTTTTTCTTCCATGGAACCTTTTCTCTCCGGCATGAGAACCGGGATTCGGCATTGACTCCCGTAAAAACTTGAGTATTGTAGATGGAATCGGGAAAGAATGTAAAGACCGGACGGACAATTCATCCTATGTAGAGAGGTTTCCATGTCTCCAACCCATCGAATTCTTTTTGCTTTGGTCGTCTTCGTTTTCCTGTTTGCCGCCTGCTCCAACGCCGACGACGAAGTCGCCCTGACCGGCGAACTGGCCTTCGATTACATCCGCAAGGATCTCAGCACGGCCCCGGAAACGGACCTGGAAGCGGTGGACAGCATCATGGACTGGGCCATCGAGGATTACGCGGAGGAACAAGCCCGGCTGCGGGGCGAACCCCTATCCAAATCCACCGATTCCTCCCGGGTGGAAGCCCCGGAGAACGTGGTGGAATTGCTGAAAAAAACGGCCAAGGCCAAGAAGAATCTGGAGCCCGACAGCTTCGAACGGCTGGATTTTTCTTCGTTTTCGGTTCCCGAGGATGCTTCCCGGAAATCGGCCTTGTATTCCATCGACGTCAGCAGCCTGCCGGATGAATTCCACGTGGACAACCTGGAAGCCATTCCCGTGCGCAACCAGGGCTATCGCGGCACCTGCGCGGCGTTCACCGGCGTGGGCCACCTGGAGTACGCCGCGTTGCAGAAATACGACACGCTGCCCACCATGGATTTGTCCGAGCAGCAGTACTACTATCTCAGCAAGCCGGAATGCTGGGACAGCGGCTGCACCCTGGACGAGGAGGGAAGCTGGTATTCCGTCGCCATGGAATCCAGCAAAAAAGCCTCGGGGCCGGATATCGCCCTGGAAACGGACTGTCCGTACCATTCCAGCCCGGGGAAGACCGACCTGCAAACGCCGCTTTTGGACAGTTGCGACACGGGCGCGCTTCAGGTCAGGCAGATCGAGTACGTCCGGGAGCCGGAGGCGATCGTCAAAAAGCTGATGGAAACCGGGCTTCCCATTCCCTTCGCCAGTCCGCTTTCGGCCAACTGGGAACGTAACAACGGCCTCATCACCAAGGCCGCGTCCAACTACAGCGGCGATACCAGCCACGCCGGGGGACACGCCTACCTGATCGTCGGTTTCAAGAAACTGCCCGACATGCCGGAGGAAGGCGGCCTGTGCTTCATCATCAAGAATTCCTGGGGAACCGGCTGGGGTGTGAACGGATATTCCTGCATGACGCTGGCCTGGGTGGAGAGTTGGACCTTCGGGTATTACCTGGATCATCCGGTGGCCATGGACGTGCTTTTGCGCGAGGATCTCCGGGAGGCGGAGGAACTGCCCAACAACGAAGAGGCCGAGGATCAATCCGCGCCGGACGTGATCGACGAATCCGACGAAAGCACCGGCGAAAACACGGACGAACCCACCGACGACGAAATCGAGACGGAAATCGAGGTTCTGCCCGAACCCCACGACGACAAGGACTTGAACTGGTCCTCCGTGAAGCTTTTCGGCCCCGGCGAATCCTACTTCCGGGCGGAACTCGCCGAAGAGGGAGAATACGTGTACGTTCGCGGCATCGTTCGGGAAACCGACGCGCGCACCGGATCCATCCGTCTGACGGCCGACACGGAGAAGTCCGGGCGGCTGATCTGGGACAACGATTACGTCGGCAGCTACGGAGGCGGGGAGATCCGTCTCTGTTCCGGCGAGTACGACTTCATCTGCTCGTTGCGGCTGGATACGGACAACAACCGCATGTACATCGAGTTTCCCTATCCGGACATCCGCCGCGTGAGCGAAAACGAACTGGGAGAGGGCGAGTGGGCCGGTTTCGACATCCCCTTCGGCGATTACGGCGTGGAGGTTTGGGCTCCCGACAGTCTGTCGGCGTTGTTCGAGCAAAAGGGCTACTTCCGGCTGAAGAAATCGGGCGGCCGGCCCACCGACCCCGTGCGGCTGAGTCTTTCCGGGCTGGACATCCGCATCATGGGCGAGACCGTGGGTAGCTTGGATCCCTCGGACCTGGGACTTTGCACGGGCAAATACAAGAAGAACTGCGGAATGTTCACCAAGGGAGACGAACTGAACGTTCTTCCGAAATGGTGAGTCGGCTTGGTCGGGGGAATTTTTCCCCCGACGAATACCGATTCCGATTTTACGTCGGACTGGCAATCCGCTTGACCGTCCAGATCGGCCGCAGGAACCGAGCGCTTTCCCGAGGTGCTCGAAATGGCAAACCAAAGAGCCGCTTAAAAGCACTATTTTAGATCGCACCCCGTCGCCCCCGGAATTTCACAGGGCAATTCAGTTCTAAGGTATTCCCTGGCAAAGTCGTAAAATCCTGCCTCCTGAATCGAGATGGCGCATGATGGACGGGATGCTGCGATTTCCTTTGATGGTCTGAAGCAGCCCCAGGGCGATTCGCCGAAATGCCCCGGTCGCCGCCGCGCCGCAACCCGCCCGCATCCGGCAGGCATCTTCCCCCATCGAACAATCAAGAACGTGATGAACCTTGTTTTCGATGCTCCAGTGATTCCGGAAACAGGCGAGTAGTTCTTTCGGCGGCGTTGTCTTCGGAAGGCTGGTCAGGGCGAAAAACACCTCGCGCGTGGGGTTCCCCGTGCGCTTGCGCTCCGTGATTTTCTCGACCGCCAGCCCTTGAGACAAGTAGGGCCAGTCGAACCAGCCTTCCATCTCGGGGAAGAGATATATTCTCCTCGTTTCGATCCGGTCGCCCACCAGATCGTTGTCCGCGAAGTCCGGCGGCGCGGACCGGGCCTCGATCAAGCGTCGCACCTCCTCGTATTGGGTGACCTGGTTCTCCTTCAGCTTGAAGAGCCAGGCCCCCCTTTTTCCGAGATCCCCCGGCAGAGATCCCGTTGGGCGAACATGGCGTCTCCCGTGACCACCGCGCCCGAAAGCGGCAGGCCCTCAAGCGCCCGCCGCGCCGCCGCGATCTCGCCTCCGGCCGGCTCGGAAACCACTTGTGAAAGCGGGATTCCCTGGGCCGTGGCGGCATTGACCACGTGAAGATACAGGCCGTCGCGGAGGCTTCCTTTGGTCGTTTTGCCGTCCACGGCGATATGGCGGGGACGCCACAGCAGCGACAGCCCGGCGTTTGCCAGCGCCCGATTGACCGATTCCAGGTCGAGTTTGTGAAACAGATTGGTGTAGACGCCGGGAGCGGGAACGCGCTTGAGCCCGAGAAAATCCAGCATGTCCCGGTCCTCGGCGTAGGATTCGAGAACGTCTTTCACGTTTTTACGCCCCCGCAGAAAGCCCAGGATAAGAAGCAGCAGCAGGGGCACGAGCTTGTACCGGCGCCCCTTGATCCGACGGGGATCGGGAATTTCTTCCAGTTGTTCTTTCAATTCCAGATAAAAGCTTGACACGTCCTGCTCCATGATCGTCTCCACATTTGTAGTATTTCCAGTATAATACACTTACTACATCTAGTGTCTTAAACCAAAACCTGCATAAAATCAAGAACTGAATTACCCTGCGGAATTTCATTTCCTGCTTGAATCCTCTTTCAAATATGATAGAATGAAACAGACGGCAAAAGGACAAGCCACGGTCCGCAAGTTTTCCTTGGGAAAACGGCGGGATGGCCGACAAATCGAGGGCCGAACCATGAATCCATCGTTTCCGAAGTGGAAAGTCGAGTGGTTTCTCGCCATCTTATTCTGTCTTTTGGCGGCCTGCGGCCCATCTTCATCCGCCCCTTCTGATTTCGGCGACGACGACCGGGAAAGCGCGCCTCCGCAATGCCGGAGCTATTTCGACTGCCCCGGCGACCTGATCTGTTCGCCGGATTTCTTCTGCGTGGATCCGAACGGGATGACGGACGGCGACGCCGAAGCGACTCCCGCGGATATCTGCGAAGAGGAAGCCTGTCTGTGGTTGGAATCGGACAGAATCGACTTCGGCCGGGTGGCCGTGGAGAACGAGCATCGCAAAGATCTCGTGATTCTCAACAACGGTGCGAAACCCCTGCGGATTCTTGCCATCGACATGGAATACCAGAGCCATTCCGCCGCCTTCCGAGTGGAGGCGGAAGAGCTTTCCTTCCCGGTTTCGTTGAGCGCAGGCGCGCTTCTGGCCATCCCCATTTATTTCACGCCTTCCGATCCGGAGGCCGCCGAAGCCCGGCTGCGGCTGAACAGTTCGGCGGCCAATCGCAAAACCCAGACGGTGGATCTCCTCGGAAACCTTCCGGCCGAAGCGATTTCCCTCGAGGTGTCTCCCCTGAGTCTTCATTTCGGCGATGTGGAGGCGGACGGTTCCAAAGCCTCCGTGGCGGTGAACTTCCGCCTTCCATTGGACTTGCCTGAAGGCGAGAAGGTGGAAATCAATCGCTTCCGCCTCTCCGGGGACGGCGAGTTCACCTTCGAGGACGGACGACGGATGAACGACCAGGGCTTTTTCCTGGGGGCCGGCGAATCTCGTCAGATTCTCGTATATTACGCGCCGGAAGAGCGGGCCGATCATTACGGAGAGTTGGCTTTTGCCCACAACGCCACGGACATTCTGGGTTTGGAGCATCCGTCCTTTACCGCCGTTCACATTCCGTTGGCGGGGCGGGGCGTGGTGCCCTGCCTGTCCGTGGATCCGCCCCGGGCGGATTTCGGAAACGTCAGTCTGGACCGCACGGTCACGGTCGGCGTCCATCTGAAAAGCCTGCCGGAATGTGGAAGTCCGGTGATCGTCCGGGAGATCCGCTGGGAAAACGGCGAGAATTCCGCCTTGTTTCTCGATGGCGAAGAGGAGGCTATCGACCAGCCGATTCTTCCCGGATCCACGGAGGAATTTCTGCTGGCCTGCCGCCCTCGGCAGGCGGGCGTCTTCGTGGACAATCTGGAAATCGTGAGCAACGACAGGGAAAATCCCGTCCGGCAGATCCCGGTGACGTGCGTCGGCGCGGAGGGCGTTCTGTCCTATGCTCCCCGCCAGATCTCCTTCGAAGCCACGGAGGTCGGATATTCCATCGGCGCCGAAATCACTTTCAAGAACAACGGGGGCGGGGCGCTGATCCTGCGCGAGGCGGCCGTTTCCGCCCCGGATATCTTCCAGTTGGAGGCCGCCGACGCGGAGCAATGGCCCGTTCGCCTGGAATCGGGGGAAGAATGGCGTCTGCGATTGCTCTTTTCTCCGGAGGGCGAACCGGAACGCTATACGGAAACCCTGACCGTGGAAACGGACCAGACGGAAATGCCGTCCCACGAAATTACGTTATTGGCCGTTTCCCTCGGCGCGCGCATGGAACTGACCGATCCCGAGGAGGAGACGTTCGATTACCTCATCGATTTCGGACAGAAATGCCCCGGAATCGAACCGGAGCGAGTCATCCGAATGAAGAACGTCGGTTCGGCTCCCCTGGTGGTGGACCGTTTCGAACTGGACGGAAACTCCAGCATGGCCTTCGATCTGACTCCGGAACAAATTCCCGGCCTTCCTTCGGGCGAGGAAACCCGTTTCCAGGTGCGTTTCAAGGCGAACGCCAGCGCGGGCGTCCACACCGGAACCATCCGCATCGACTCCAACGACTATCTCGCCGGACGGCAGACCGTCGGAATCGTGGGCAAGGCCATCACGCGCCAGCTGAAAATCCAACCCTTCGGAACCTTTCAGAATCCTTACGACATCGGCGCCGTTCCCGTGGAAACTTTTTCCGATCCGGTTCCCATCCGCCTGTCGAACCGTGGAAACGACTGCCTGAAAGTCCACGGCGTTTATCTTGCCAACACCTATCCGATGGAAAGCTGGTCTTTGGGCTGTCCGGACCCCGCCCCCGAATGCCTGCGCAACCGGGACGATCATCCGGAAGACGAGTACGTCTGTTTTCTCAGTTTCCGCCCCCTGGCCCAGGGCGTAACCCAATACGCCACCGTGGCCGTCCACAGCAACGACTGCGACAATCCGACAAGCACCCTTTACTTCAAGGGAAGCGGCTCCGACTGCCCGCCCGGAACGGTGGATCTGGATCCCGGCCCCGGCCTGGACTGCTACGAATGCTACCGTCCGACGCCCGAATCCCAGGTTCCCTATGAAATCTGCGACGGATACGACAACGACTGCGACGGAACCGTGGACGAAGGCTTCGACATCGGGATCTTCTGCGAAGGCGTCGGCGTCTGCCCGGACGGCGTGATGGAATGCCGGGACATCTATCGCAGCACCTGCTCCACCGGCGTCCACGGCAGCGCCTACATCGGAACGGAAGAAATCTGCGACGGCCTGGACAACGACTGCGACGGAATCACCGACAACCACGAGAACGCGGGCGTCGCCTGCATCGCTCCGATGCCTTGCGGGATCGGCGCCTGGGAGTGCCGGGGAAACGAGCTGTACTGCAACTCCCTGGACCGCGCCGGACCGGAGCGCTGCGACGGCGTGGACAACGACTGCAACGGCCAGACGGACGACGGCGCGTTCAACTACGTCGCCGATGACGGCCGGACGCAGACCTGTGACGATTGCGTGGGAAAAGCCTGTGTCTCCGATTCCACCTGCCTGAACGCCGTCTGGACCTGTGCTCCCGACCTGGAGCCCGCCGGGCAGTGGATCCACTGCGTCTCGCCCGTGGATCCGTCTCCGGAAATCTGCGACGGCCTGGACAACGACTGCGACGGATACACGGACGAGGATTTCAACCTGGGAGAACCTTGCGAAGGCGTGGGCCAGTGCGGTTCGGGCGTCTTCCAATGCAATCCCTACGACAACACCGAAGCCATTTGCAGCACGGACATCGGCGGCAGCGAATATCCGAATCTGCCGGAACGGTGCGACGGCCTGGACAACAACTGCAACGGCGAGCCGGACGAGAATTTCCCCGTGGGCGTTCCCTGCTGGATCGGCGGCTGCATGGGAACCTGGCAGTGCCATCCCCGCGACGGATCGCGGGTGATCTGCGACATCCCGCCCTGGCTCGAAGCGCCGCCGGAACGTTGTAACGGCGTGGACGACGACTGCGACGGAAGCATCGACGAGGATTTCGGGGTGGGAGAACCCTGCGAGGGCGTCGGCGAGTGCGGCCTCGGCGTCTGGGAATGCGATCCGGAGGATGACTCCAAACGCATATGCAGCACGGATATCGGCGGCAGTCAATACGCGGGGCAGGTGGAGCGCTGCGACGCGCTGGACAACGACTGCGACGAGGACGTGGACGAAATCTATCCCGTGGGCCAGCCCTGCGAAACCTACGACGGCATGCCGGGAACCTACTTCTGCGATCCCGAAAATCCCTATTCCGTCCGCTGCGAAGCGGGCGGTGGATTCCCGGACGGCGAATAGGGCAAGCGAATTCATGAACATCTGACGTGAGGTTGTCGCAACTGTAGGTTGGAGGAAAATTACGCCGACCGACCCAACCGACAGCAAGGAATAGATTGCCTATGCTTGATAGCGACCTATACAACAAGCCCGAATGGCAGGCCGCTCCGGTCGTGGAAGTGAGTATCCTCGCGTTTCTTGGGATGTTTGTCGGGCGGCTTGCTCTCGGTTCCTTCGGCATGGGATATCGGCCGGAATCCTTCCCAGGCCATTTCGATCCGTTCAGCGCCGGAGTGGTCTTCGGTGGCTTGGCGTTCCGTTTCATCTTTTTGCGCGCCGTGCCGATGAAAATGAATCGCCAGGAAGTCAATGAACATTCAAATGCAGGATTGTTGTATTTTCTTGTGATAAGCGCCATTGCCGTGTCCGGCGGAATTACCGTTCTTTTTATCCATTTCATGCCGATATCGATGGATCATTCCGCCAGCGTATTGTCATTAACGATCCTCACTTCGCTGTCCTATTCTCTGGCTTTACGATATTTCACCTATCCCCTGTACTCGCTTTCCCTGTCCAAAAGAGGATATTGACACCGCCGGAAATGGGAGAGGAACCCCAAAGAATCGGCCCGGAAGGTGGGAGCTTCCGGGCCATCGGGTACGGGAAAAAGAAATGAATAACGGAAAAAAAAACGTTCTCCGAATCAGAATTGGTAGTCGGAGCCCTTGAATTCCTCTCGATATTTGATGAGCAGGTCGCGAACGGCTTCCCGCAGATATTCGCTCTGCCGGATGCGGGTGCGGTTGGAAAGATAGCGCAACATCTGCTTGAAGCGTTCGGGAACGATCACGTTGGTCGGGATTCCGGCCATCTCCCGATAATCCAGCAGATCTTCCATGGGCGACTCTTTCATCCGACCTCTTTCCTTCGTCTGGCGGCGCGTTCCGTAACGACTGCAAAGGATTATACAACATCACTCAAGTTATTTCAAGTTATACTTAACTTTAGATTAATTTTACTAAATTATACGAGTTCTTATTTGAAATCCGTGGCGTCATGCCATTCGAAGTGAAGCGAAGGATCTCAAGTGAATTCAATGAGATCCTTCGCTACCGCTCAGAATGACACGCTCGGTCCCATCGCTGATTTCAAATAAGAACCCGATATGTACCGCAATTTCGGAAAATAGAGACGAAAAGGCATGGCCCGCGCCGTGCGGAACGGCCGCAACACCCCCGTTTCATGACAACACACCGATTCCGTGCCATTCCGCTCGAATAGTTCGATTTCGCACTTTATTTTCAATAGCGATGATTCGATCCTCGCCCGCCCCATGCGAGGCTCAACGCGACCTCTCCAGGCTTTCCGTGTTTCAAGGGAAAAAATCAAAACGTCGAGTCTCACATCTATTCATTATCACTAAACTTTTCTATTGCACTTGCGGAGACGGGAAACGGCAGCGGGAAAAACGAAGGGCGCGCCATCCGTTTTTCATAACCGATCTTTATAAATATTTCTCACGGGGACATGGCCTGATTTTTGCTTTGGTAAAATTTTCGGATCGGTTTTGAAACCACATTGGTTGGAAATCTTCCGGAGTAGAGAATCACCAGGGCCCGGCGCCCTTCCATAACGACACCACGACTGAAAAGAACGAGGAAGGACAAACCCATGCTTCGCGCCATATACAGCATCCTGACGCTTGTCGTCATCACTCCCGTTCTGACGTTGCTCGTCTACGCCTTTTACCTGGTCCGAAGGTCGAAGGAAGACGGATACCGTATGATCCGCCTGTGGGCGAACAGTCTGCTCTTCGCCAACCGGGTCCGGGTGACGGCCTACCATTCGGAACGGATTCCCAAAAAACCGGGCGCCGTCTACATGTCGAATCACCGCTCCAATTCCGATATTCCCATTCTGATGAGCGCCACCCCCGTCCGCATTTCCTTCGTTTCCAAAGCTTCCCTGAAGCATATCCCCTTTTTGGGCTGGAGCATGCGCATCGTGGACATGGTTTTCATCGATCGAAGCCGGCCGGAACGGGCCATTCAATCCCTGAAAGACGCCGCCTCACAGATTCGCACGGGCACGAACATCATCATTTTCCCGGAAGGAACGCGCTCCAAGGATGGAAAAAACATGGGGCCGTTCAAAAAGGGCGGGTTTCATCTGGCCATGGAAGCCGGAGTTCCCATCCAGCCGGTGATCGTGGTGGGTTCGGAAAAAGTCATGCCTCGCGGTTCCGCCAAGATTTTCGGCCGCCCGGCGAAGGTTTTTTTCGGCGAACCCATCCTCCCGCGCCCCGAGGAACCTGTGGAAGAACTGATGAGTCGCGTACGCGGAGAAATGCAAGCCTTGCTGCAAAGCGCGGAAGAATCCGTTTTACAATCCGCGACGGATTCCCAGATTCTGCGAACCAAGATCAACACGTTCGGTTCTCCGCAAAAATCCTCGTGACGCCATAACGTAAGCGTTTCCATACATTTACGCAGTTACGAGAGGGGGCGTCCGCCGGGCGGCGGACGGAAAAGCGCGCTCAGTCCGATGTCCGCAGCAAGGCCCGGGCGGGAGAGCCGTCCGCGCCAGGGAGGGAGAGCGGCAGGCAGATCAACTCGTACATGCCGGGCGAAACGCCTCGCAGGTTCAGCCCCTCGATAATCGCCACCCGCGCTTCCATGAGCAGACGGTGAACGCTGTGATCGCCTTGATACGGCTCGATGGATAAATAATCGATTCCCACGGTGAAAATCTTCCGCCGGACGATCCATCGGGCGGCCTCCGCGGACAACGCCTTGAATTCCTTCCGGAATTCGTGACAGGGCACCTCCCAGAATCGGGAATTGGACGTTTTGAAAAGCAGCCGTCGGACTCCCGGCTCGATTCCCGCGTTCTCCAGGTCCGCCGCTTCGATCGCCGGCCGGGATGAGTCGATCTCCACCACCTGCGTGGGCCCCACGAAGCGTTCCAACGGCAGCGTCTCCATGGCTCCGCCGTCCGCCAGCATGTGCGACGGCGCATCGATATGCGTCCCGGTGTGAACGTCCATCCGCAAGGCGGTCACATTCGAGCCATGCCCCCGTTCCATGGACGCCGCCACTCTCCGATCGAAATCGCCGCTGCCCGGCCATTGGGGAATTCCGGAAACCAGCGGGATGGTGATGTCCAGAAGTTTCGACATCGGAGGTTCTCCTTTCGATGTTAATCCCACTCCCTGATCGCATCGCAATGAAAGAAATCTTGGAGTGTATTTCAACGAGTTACAGAGTCATTCGGTTGACTGAAATACAAGCGATAATGTTACACCCGGAAGGCTTTCATCTTCTCAAGTTCTTCATATTACATCATTTTCTACTTGATTCCAGAGATAAAATTGATAACAATACAAAGAATAGGAGAAGAGAGAGAATCCTTCATCCGATTATTACTATCGGAATGCAAGGTATCGTGGTAGTTCGTCGCCTTTCAGGGAGAGCGCGGTCATGGCCCGGAATCCTCTGGCGTCCAAGATTTCCTGGGACATCTACCTGGCCACCGCCGTGCTGGGACTGCTGATCCCGGCGCTGCTGTTCATTACGCTGCATATCGGAATCAACCTCAGCCAAAAGCACGGCCGCTGGATCGCGACGACCTCGAAAATTCAAATGGAAATCACCAGCTTCCATCTCTGGCTGGAAGAAAACCTTTCCGGCGATCCGGGAGAAGAAATCGGTCAGGCCCTGGAACATTTCAATCAGGGAAGAAACAGCGTCCTGGCCATGCTCAACGGCAGCCAGTCCGACCGGGGAACCATCTACCCGATTCAGGATCCGCAATTGCGATCACAATTGAAATCGTTTCTGAAGAAAATCGATTATCTTCGGACGCTGGCGGAAAACCACATCCGCAAGATGGATTCATCGGAAGGCGGTATCAGGAAGGACTGGGAGTTCAACCGGGAGTTCGAAAAGGTCGTTTCCGACATCGGGCGGATCAATCCCCATTTGCGGGAACACATCGATCGGGAACTGCGGCAGTTTTCCTGGATCATGCGTGGGCTGATTTTTTTAAGCTTGATCCTGGCGCTGTATACCGGCTTTATCTACTGGCGGTACAAACGAGGCTGGGCGCAGGCCTATTCGGATATGGACGAGACCAACAAACTTCTCGAACGGGAAATCAAGCGCCATCTCTATTCCAAGACGTCCCTGAAAGAAAGCGAGGCGCGTTTCCGGGAACTGTTCGAGAACATGTCCAGCGGCGTCGCCATTTACGAGGCCGTCGGCGACGGCACGGATTTCGTTTTCGTCGATTTCAATCCGGCGGCGGAACGGATCGAAAACATCTCCAAAAAGGCGCTCCTCGGGAAACGCGTCACCCACGTTTTTCCGGGAGTCGAGTCCTTCGGACTTCTGAAAATTCTGACCCAGGTATGGAAAACGGGAGAATCTCAACATTTTCCGGTCACCGTATACCAGGACAATCGTATCAGCGGATGGCGGGAGAATTATGTCACCCGGCTTTCATCGGGCGAAGTCGTTACGGTATACGACGACCTGACGGAACAGAAACAGGCGGAGGAAGAGCGCGACCGTCTGTTCAATCATTCCCTGGATATGCTGAGCATTTCCGGTTTCGACGGCCGCTTCAGGCAGGTCAACCCCGCCTTCGAGAAGACCCTGCAATGGACACCCGAGGAAATGATGGCCATTCCCTGGATGGACCTGGTTCATCCGGACGACCGGGAAAGCACCAAGGCCGTGTTCGCCGACATTGTAAAGGGCAAGGCCGCCGTTCGATTCGTCAATCGCTATCGCCGAAAAGACGGCGTTTACCGGTCCATTTCATGGAACAGCGTGCCCCTGCTGGAGGAAAAGAAAGTTCTCTCCGTCAGCCGGGACATCACGGAACGGTTGAAAATGGTGGAGAAAATCCGGGCCAGCGAGCACCTTCTGTCCACCACGCTGCGAAGCGTCGGGGACGCCGTCATCACCACGGATCCGAATGGCCGCGTCACGTTCATCAACCCCACTGCGGAGGAACTCACCGGCTGGTCCCTGGCCGAGGCGATCGAAAAACCGTTGGAAAAGGTTTTCGATATCGTGAACGAGCAGACCCGGCAACCGGTGGAAAACCCCGTCAGTAAGGTGCTGCGGGAAAAGAATCCGGTGGGCCTGGCCAATCATACGGCATTGATTTCGAAAACCGGGGAGGAACGTCCCATTGCGGACAGCGGCGCGCCCATCGTGGACGACAGCGGCGATATTCTGGGCGTGGTGCTGGTTTTCCGGGACATGACACAGAACCGGCAAAACGACGCCCGACTTCGACATCACCAGAAAATGGAATCCATCGGCACGCTGGCCGGCGGCGTGGCGCACGAAATCAACAATCCCGTCAACATCATCCAGAACTTCGGTCAGTTGATTCAGAAACAGGCGCCCCCCGAAAGCCAGATATACCAGGACGCGCAGGAAATCGTAAACGAATGCAAACGGATAACGGGCATCGTAAGGAATCTGCTGTCTTTCTCGCGCCAGGAACAGGAAATCCATTCGCCGGTCCACCTGAACGACATCGTCACCTCGACGCTTTCCCTGGTAAAGAAGGTTCTGGCCAAAAACCAGATCGAAATCGAAACGGATCTCGCAACGAACCTGCCGAAAATCACCTGTAAACAGCAGCAGATCATGCAGGTTCTGATGAATCTGATTACGAACGCCCGGGACGCGCTGAACGAAAAATACCCGGAGTACAACGAAAACAAGCGGATTATCATCCAAAGCCATGCCGTTACGGACCGAGAGCGACCCTGGATTTCCGTCTCCGTTACGGACTTCGGAAACGGAATTCCGGATGAGATCCGCGAGCGCATCTTCGATCCTTTCTTCACGACGAAACCGAGGGATAAGGGAACGGGACTGGGGCTGTCGGTCAGCCACGGCATTGTCAAGGATCACGACGGCCTGTTGGAAATCGAGACGGAAAAGGGGAAGTTCACACGCATTCACATGCTTCTTCCCCTGTCGGAGGACTGACGAAAGACGCTCCCGATCGCCCCCGGGACGGACATCTTGCTGGAGTTTGAGGCCATGGCCCATGTATTGATCGTAGACGATGAAAGCGGGATGCGGAGAAGTCTGGCGCGCTTCGTCCAGGAGGAACGCCACTCCGTCCGCATGGCCGAAAACGCCGTTGAAGCCATGGCCGTGCTGGAAGCCGAGCCGGTGGACGTGGTGGTCTCCGACATCATCATGCCGAAGATCAGCGGCGTCCAGCTGCTGGATCAGATTCACCGGAAACATCCCTTCGTCCAGGTCATTCTCATCACGGGCGAACCGACCATCGAGACGGCCACCACGGCCGTTCGTCAGGGCGCTTTCGATTACATTCCCAAACCCATCGACAAGGACAAGCTGTGCCATACCGTCGCGGCCGCCGCGCGATTGAAGAAGGCCGAGGACGATAACCGGCTCCATCACGAAACGCTGGAAAAGCTGGTGGAGGAACGGACGAACCAAATCCGGGAATACTCCTTGCGCCTGGAGGAGATCGCGAAGGCCACACGCACGTTCGCGGTCTGCCGGAACGTGGAGGAACTGGCTCCCCGGGTGCTCCAACTCCTGTCCAGAAACATGGGCGCCGACGGCGGAAGTCTGTATCTGGCGGAAGACGATCGCCTGCGGTTGATTCACTCCCTGGAAAACGACCATCCGTCCCGACACATTCCACTGCCGCCCCCTCCGGCTTCGGTGATTGGAAAAATCTTCATCGAAAAACAGGCGTTTCTGGTCCGGGACATCCGGAGCGACAGCACCTTCCGGACCTCCTCCTGGACCGGCTATCGCAACGGCTCGCTGCTGGCGCTGCCCTGCATGGACAATACGAACCGGATTCGGGCCGTCATCACGCTCCACAACAAGCTGGCGCCGCCGTTCACGGACCAGGATCTGCAACTGGGGACGATCATCGCCGCGCACAGCCTGGAAGCTCTTCAGAACATCGAGCTGGGCCGTTCCCTGCGGGAGTCCGAGGAACGCTATCGCGAACTGACCGAACGTTCCAAGACGGGAATCTTCATGCATCACGGGGGGCGAATCGAATACCTCAACAACCATTTGCTGTCCATGCTCGGCTACGAAGCGGAGGACATGGAACGCTTGCTCGGCCGTAATATTTTCGAATTCGTTCACCCGGAAGACCATTCCCTGGTTAAGGAGAGCATCGCCAGCCATATGAACTCCGGACAGCCCCGCGAACATTATCGCCTGCGCCTGCTCGACCATTCCGGAGGTGTCGTCTGGACGGAAATCTCCACGTCGCTGGCCCAGACGAACGATGCTCCCAAAATGATGGGCAACCTGATCAACATCACGGATCAGGTGATCGCGGAACGGAAACTGCGGCAGAGCGAAAAGGAATACCGGGTTCTGGTCGAAAACCTCGCGGATATCATCGCCCGTCACGACAGGCAGGGCCGGTTCCTGTTCGTCAATTCCACCGTGCGCAGCGCCTTCGGCCTCGATCCGAGGCAACTGCTCGGAAAGAATTTTACGGAAATCGGCTTCCAGCCGGAACCCGCCCAAGCGTTCATGGATCTGATCGAAACCGTCTTCGAAACGGGGCAACCCGCCGAGCGGGAAGTGGAAATTCAACATTTCAGCACGCATTTCATTTTCAATGTCCGAGGCTTCCCCGAGTTCGACGAGACCGGAACCCAGGAAAGCGTGCTGCTCATCAGCCGGGACGTCACCGCCCAGCGGAAAATCGAGCGGGAGTACGAGCTTCTCTTCAAGGAAATGATCGACGCCTTCGCCCTTCACGAAATGATTTTCGATAAGCGTGGAAACCCCATAAATTACCGTTTTCTCGCCGTCAATCCCGCTTTCGAAGTAATGACGGGACTGAGACGGGAAAACATCATCGGAAAAACCGTTCTGGAAGTACTCCCCAGTACGGAACCGGTCTGGATCGAAAACTACGGACGCGTGGTCCGGACGGGAATTCCCATGCATTTCATTCAGTCCTCCGCCGAACTGAACCGCCAATTCGAAGTTTCCGCCTATCGTTCGACGGCGGGACAGTTCGCCTGCATCTTCGTGGACGCGACGGAAAAGCTGCAAGCCGAGCGCAAACTGATGGAAAGCGAGAAACGTTTCCGCGCCATCTTTGAAAACGCTCCCATCGGCGTGACCCTGCTCGATCGTGAGAAACGCCCTTTGCTGGTCAATCGATCCCTTCAGCAGATGCTGGGATACAGCGAGGAAGAATTGTACCGCCTCCGTTTCACGGAGATCACCCATCCGGAAGACCGGGAATACGACAGTTTCCTGTTCTCCGAGCTGCTCTCCGGGAAGCGGGATCATATCCAGAACGAGAAACGCTACTTCCACAAGGACGGCTCCATTATCTGGGGAAACGTGGGGATCTCCCTGATTCGGGACAACGACAAGGAAAGTTCCTATATCATCGGAATGATTGAAGACATTACGGGAAAGAAACAGGCGGGCGAGGAAAAGGAGAAATTGGAACTCGAACTGCGGCAAAGCCAGAAAATGGAAGCCGTGGGTCGTCTGGCCGGCGGTATCGCCCACGATTTCAACAACTTGCTGACGTCCATCACCGGAAACACCTCTCTCGCCCTGATGGACCTGAAATCCACCGATCCCTTCTACACCACCATGACGGAAATCGGCGAGGCCGCCGACCGCGCCGCCTCCCTGACGCGTCAACTGCTGGCCTTCAGCCGCAGGCAGATCATCGAGCCGCGCGTGGTGAATCTGAACGACGTGATCCGCAACCTCGAAAAAATGCTGCGGCGGCTGATCGGGGAAGATATCGACTTTATCACCCACATGGACGAGGATCTTCCGCCGGTGAAGGTCGATCCCGGCCAGATCGAGCAGATCGTCATCAATCTGGCCGTCAACGCGCGCGACGCCATGCCGCAAGGCGGCCGCCTGACCCTGGAAACCAGCCGTATCTGTCTGGACGGCCCGGAAAACGACGGCAAGGCGGATCGAGGCGGATGCGCCGGGACGATCCACGCCCAGTTGACCTTATCGGATACGGGCATCGGCATGAAAGACGACGTTCTGGAACGCGCGTTCGAACCGTTCTTCACCACCAAGCCGCAAGGCAAGGGCACGGGGCTGGGCCTTTCCACCGTCTATGGCCTGGTGAAGCTCCATAACGGCGACCTGGAACTGGACTCCGTATACGGAAAGGGAACCACCTTCCGGATCCGTTTTCCCGCAACCGAAGAACGGGGGACGGCGCTTCAAAGCAAAGAATCCACCGATCAGCTTCCCCACGGAGAGGAAACCATCCTGATCGTGGAAGACGAGCCCAACGTCCGGAACATCGCCGTCCGGATTCTGAAAAAGCTGGGCTATACCGTTCTCTCCGCGGAAAACGGAGGCGAGGCCCTGCTGATTACGGAGCAGGCCGAGGAGGGCGACATCGACCTGCTCATGACCGATGTCATCATGCCGAAAATGAACGGGCCGCAGCTGGCCGAAAGACTGAAACGCATCTCTCCGAATCTTCGCGTTCTGTTCACGTCCGGCTATACCGAGAAGGAAATCGGGCAACACGGCGTTCTGGACGAAAGCGTGAACTTCATCTCGAAACCGTATTCGCCCCAGACGCTGGCCCGGAAAATCCGCAGCGTGTTTCAGAAATAGCGGTCGTCCCTCCTTCCCTTTCCGGTTTCCACCGAGGGGTCCGATGGGCCTTATCCTCCCGGAATATCTCGTTTTCCCTTGATGACGGCCCCGGTACGTGCTAGAAAAACGGGGTTCGGCGATCCGGCCGGACGAATGGAAAACCGCAGACCAAGGGGAAGACTCATGTGCGCGCTCAGCATCGAAATCAACGGGATCGTCAAATCCTTCGAGGAAGAAATCAACGCCCGCGAGGCTTTGCAGGCTTTCGAGGCGTTCACCGACGACACCATCGCGGCCCGCCTGAACGATCGTCTGGTGGATCTTTCCTTTCCGCTGACCGAATCGGGCGTTGTCCAGCCCGTGCCGTTGAACTCGAAGGACGGCATCGAGATCCTGCGCCATTCCACCGCCCATCTCATGGCCCAGGCCGTGATGCGCCTCTATCCCAACGCCCGTCTCGCCATCGGTCCCACCGTGGAAAACGGCTTCTATTACGATGTCGATTTCGGTGACGAAGCCTTCTCCGCCGACGACTTCAAGAAGGTCGAGGCGGAGATGAAGAAGATCGTCAAGAAAAAGCTTCCCATCCAGCGGGAGGAAGTCAGCCGGGAGGAGGCCCTGGCCCGCTGGGAGCCCGAGGGCGAAGTCTACAAGGTGGAACTGATCCGGGATCTGCCGGAAGGCGCGGTGATTTCCACCTATACCCAGGGGGAATTCACGGATCTCTGCCGTGGCCCCCATGCGCCGAACACCAAGATGCTGAAGGTTTTCAAGCTGATGAGCGTGGCCGGGGCTTACTGGCGCGGGGACGAAAAGAACAAGATGCTCACGCGTATCTACGCCACCGCCTGGCCCACCAAGGAGGAACTGGCCGATTACCTCCATCGGCTGGAGGAAGCCGAAAAGCGAGACCATCGCAAGCTGGGCAAGCAGCTGGACCTCTTTCACATCTCGGAGGAAGTGGGCAAGGGCCTGCCGCTCTGGCTTCCCAACGGCGTGGTGCTGCGGGACGAACTGGAGAAATTGGCCCGGGAGGTGGAGTGGCGCTACGGCTACTCCCGCGTAGTGACGCCGGAAATCACGAAGGAAAACCTGTACCACACCTCCGGCCACCTGGCGCACTATAGGGAAAGCATGTTCCCGCCCATGCAGTTGGAGGACGAGGAAGAAGCCTTTTACCTGAAGCCCATGAATTGCCCGCACCACCACATGATCTTCAAGGCGCGCCCGCGTTCCTATCGGGACATGCCGTTGCGTCTGACGGAATACGGGCGGGTGTACCGCTACGAAAAATCGGGCGAACTGGCGGGACTTCTGCGCGTGCGCGGCATGTGCATGAACGACGCCCACATCTATACCACCGAGGAACAGCTTCGGGAGGAATTCCAGGCCGTTATGAGAATGCACCTGGAATACTATTCCCTGCTGGGCTACGAGGACTACACCATGCGGCTGAGCCTCCACGACCCGGAGAAGGACAAGTTCGTGGACGATCCGGAACTGTGGAAAAAGGCGGAGAAGCTCTGCCAGGAGGCCATGGAGGAACTGGACATCGACTACCAGGTGGCCTACGGCGAGGCGGCCTTCTACGGTCCCAAGGTGGACGTTCAGTTCCGCAACGTCATCGGCCGGGAAGAGAGCAACAGCACGAATCAGGTGGATTTCGTCTCCGCCGAGCGCTTCGACCTGTCGTACACCGGCAAGGACGGCAAGCCCCACCGGCCCGTCATCATCCACCGCGCGCCCCTGGGCACCCACGAACGCTTCGTGGCCTTTCTGACCGAGCATTTCGCGGGCGCGTTCCCCACCTGGCTCGCCCCGACGCAGGTGACCGTCATTCCCGTGGGAGCCGACTTCATGGACTACGCGGAGCGCATCCGGGACGATCTGCACGATCAGTTCGTGCGCGTGAAGCTGGACGACAGCAGCGAGTCGCTGAACAAGAAGATCCGCAACGCCATCAGCCTGTCCAAGAATCCCAACGTGCTGGTTTTGGGGGTACGGGAAAAGGAGACCGAGAGCGTTACCCTGCGGCGCTACGGCGTGAAGGAACAGAAATCCATGAGCTACGCGGAGTTCAAGAATTGGCTGTTCGCCGAGATCCGTGAACGCCGCCTGCCGGAACGGGATCTGTAGACCACGACATCCCGGCGGGCGGGTGTTGATTGAGCCGTGGCCGATATCTTCAAGACGAAATCTCCCGCGTCGTGTACGCTCTTTCCGCAGAACACGAAACACGAACCCACATCAATGGAAGGAGCAAACGCCATGAAAATCGCCCAGTATTCGACAACGCTGGTCACGGACCACATCGCCGCCATGAAGGCTTTCTACGAAACCTTCTTCGACGCCAAGGCCAGTTTCGATTGCGGCTGGTACGTCGTTTTACGACTTGGAGGCGTCGCGGACGGCCCCGAACTGTGCCTGATGGAGCCTCGAGACGGCGCGACACCCTACGGCGGCGGGACCGTCCTGAATGTCACCGTGGACGATGTCGATGCCTTCTACGAAGCCTCGATCCAAAAGGGCGCCCAACCGGTCATGCCGCTGGAGGATCATCCCTGGGGAGATCGCGGCTTCGGTTTTCTCGACCCGGCGGGTCAGATGGTCTATTGCCTGATTCCCATCGAACCGGACGAGTCGTTCAAACCCTATCACATCACCATCACGTGAAACCGGGCTGAAAGAGCAGGAAGCGCCAATCGTTGCGCCGCCGAAGTTCGCCGGGCGTGAAAAGAAACCACCGCCGCGCCTCCCGGGTCATGTGGGCCTGATCGGAGTAGCCGCATTCCAGCGCGATATCGGCCAGAGGATCGCGACCGTCAAGAAGCCGTTTCGCGCAGGTCCGCACGCGGGCCAACTGAATCCAGCGGGAAGGCGACCAGCCCGTGGCGTCGGAAACGGTTCGCCGCAGCGTTCGCTCCGAAACACCCAGCCTTCGCGCCGACCGGCGAAGATCTTTCGGGGAGGCGGCGAAGAAGGAAAGGGCCTCGGCCGCCTGTCGCGTCGTTGGCAGAATGCCTTCGGCCAGTTGGTCCATAAGCTCCCGCGGACCTTTTCCTTCAAGGTCTTCCAACTTCAAGAGCCGCCGGTCGAAACCCGCGCCGGGAGCCAGGCGAAGGCCGTAAAGCGTCTCACCCGGACGCAGGTCGGCCTGCATGGCGCGTTCGTCCAGACCCGTCAGAAAGGCATGGGGGCCGCTTTGGTCGGAGACGCACAGGATCACGTCGCGGCAACCGTCCGGCAACACCCAGGCCGTCGTGATTTCTTGTGAAACGTGCAACTTCCAGCGATGAATGATGGCGTTTTCCATGTTCTTCCCGGTCCGTCGGTTGGGCGGCGACTGTTATCGATGTCAAGCGATTTGCGGTGCAGGTCAGTGGTCGTTCTTGACCAGCATGGTCCATTCATACAGGGGGTAGTCATGTAGCAGCGACACATAGCGAGAGAAGTGACGCTTACAGAAATCAAAAAATTCGGCGGGGTTCGCATAGAACAAATTGTCCTGCCGATAATCGACATAGGAAGACAGGCAGTTGAAAGCAAAGCCTTTACTGGAATGTTCATGTAAGTTGACGAGTTGCTGCTTTACATACTCTCCCCAGACCTGAGGATCTGCCTCTTGTTTCACATAGAAGGTTCCTGATGCCACCGAATAATCGGCCCTCTGTGTCACCTGAGATTGCTGGTAGAACATGGCGCCGGATGCCGCAACGGCGACACGTGCAATCTCCAACATTTTTTCACTGATGTCGTATCCATAGTAACGATCAATGATAATTTCAGGTTGATTCGCAAGATACTCAAAGAACGAGCCATACCCGCAACCTAGATCGTTCACGGATATCTTCGCTCCCGGGCGTTCCTCCGTGAAGAGTTCCGCCAATTTCGCGAAACGTAACTCTTGCTCCTGTTTATTCTTCCAGCCAAGGGCAAGTGGTGACAATCCCTTTTCCGCGATGTTTCGATCATACAGCGCACGAACCTTATGCAATGCTTGCCGGATCGGAGATTTCTTGCCAGGCATGTTAAGTCTCCCCGCCCGTTTCATGCTCATTTACAGGCTGAAGCGCATGAAAGGGAACCACAAAAAAGTGAGGATAAGCGGCCAGTAGCTCGCCGGCCGTCCGCTGTAGGATCGTTTCGTCGTTTAATTGCGTGAAATACCGGTAGCGGCGTTCTGTTGTCGCCCATTTTTTCTTGAATCGATGCACTCCGGTCTGATGAAGTCCGGTGCCGCCCCAATTCCAGCGTAGATACCCCTTTTGTGCCGCGTCCACCATGGCCGTGAACACAATCAACGCCAATGGTTGCAGCGAACGAGCCTCGGCAACAATGGCCGGTGTGTAATATTCAACCGTTTGATTGAAGTAGAACACCAACAGGGCGGCAATGGGAACTCCGTTATATTGTGCCACAAATACATTGAAATCATTGCCTTCCCTAAAATGCTTGGGCAGACCCTTGAAAAAGCGTTTGCTTTTTGCCGGCCCGCCAATGGCCTTCATGTTGAGTTTGTGTTGCTCGAATAACCAGGGCAATCGGTCACTCTCGCAGGTTACCCGGACGCCGTGAGCCATCGCTTTTTTGACATTGCGCCGCGCACTGGCTGCGATGGAACTAAGCAGAGTCGCGAATGCATCCCCGGATTGAGGAAGTTCGGAAATATGGCTAATGCGCTCATCAAGATAATTGTGCATCAGATGACCAGCCGCCAAGGGCGTCAAGGGACTTTCAATTAGGGTAGAGGAGAGTGTCGTCGGTCGAGCGGCAAGCTCGTTGTAGGCACAAATCAGCGCTCGCTCCGCCTGCTCATTGGTCGCCAGTATTCCCCCGTTGCTGCCGTAGTAGGGCAGGGAATTGAGAATACGCCCCTCCGGCGTTTCAGACACCAGCAGCGGCAAAGCACCCACAACGTCATCGCCCTGTACCGATATCAGATAGTTCGCGCGACAGTCCAACAGTTCTTGGATCAAGTCGCGATAGGCCAGGCTGTGGTAGAGCAAGCCGGTATCGCAAGTGCTGAGAAAGCGGGTATAGGCCGCTTCGTGTTGGCGCGCCAATTTGATGACGGTGAGTTGGTTGTGACGAGGTGGTTCCAGCATGAATATCGCTTGGTATCAATCGGATCCATCTTGCAGTTGACACTTTATGGTTGTGGGGCTATTCGTTCCTTTTTCGTTGATATCCAAAACCACGTCGACGACCTGAGCCGCCATCTGTGGAGTGACTTCCGGGGCAACCTCTCCGCGCACGCAACTTAGAAAATGCTGCAATTCCAAATGCAATGGCTCCGAGCGCCAGACCGGGTATTCGATGATGCGTCCCGAGGCAATGCGCCCGGCCACCAGGTGTTTGGTGGCCCAAGGGTCGTCATCGTCATTGATATCCGGATTTTCATAGAAGTGGAGGCTTTGCGAGATGTAATCGCCTTCAATCAAACCCAACGTGCCAAACAATTGAAACCGTCGCACTTTCTGCGGCGACACCCAAGAAAATTCCATGGAGCCTGCCATATCGCTTTCGCAACGATAGAGCGCCATGGCATAGATCTCCCGATTCTCGGCCTTGATGAACATCGACTGCACATCCTGAACCTCACTGCCGCTCAAATACTGGATGATATCCACATCATGAACGGCCAGATCGACCAGAACCCCCAGATTGGTGCTCAACAAACGCTTGGGAAAGGGACCGCCCCGGCGGGTATTGCACAGATACGGCTTGCCCACCCGTCCCTCTTCGATAAACTCCTTGGCCTTGCGAACGACCGGGTTGAAGCGTTCAATATGTCCCACCAAGCACAAACAATCATGCTCTCTCGCTGAACGTGTGATCGCCGCTGCGTCTTCGCGCGTATGGGCAATCGGCTTTTCCAGCAAGACCGGGAGCGAACGCTGAAAACAGCGGTGGGCGATCGGGGCGTGATATTCGGGTTGCACGGCAATTACGCAGGCATCGACATCACTTTTTTCCAGGAAATCGTCCAGATGTTTATAGGTATGGTGCACGCGATACTTGGCGGCATTCGCCTGCCGTTTATCATCATCGAATTCGACAACCGAAATCTCCTTGACCTGTGGGATTGCCGACAAAACGCGCAGGTGGTTGCAGCCCATTTGCCCCAATCCGATGATGCCGATACGCAGATCGTTATCCATGATTCGCCCTTTCAGCTGTAAGCTGCACGTAAAGGGAGTGGCTGATGCGAACCGTTTCGCCGGATTGGGGGGCGCGGAGCACCACGCAGTCCTCATCCTGCGAAACCACCTGGGTGGCCGGGATTCCCTCATCGGTCACAGCGACTCGCATGCGCGCCGGATTTCCGGAAACCAAGACATGTGCCGGAACATCACGTGTAACGACCGCCCCTGCTGCGACTAGGGCTGCCCGTCCGATGCGACGCGGGGCTTGTGCGGTGCCGCAAACAATCACGGCCCCGCCGCCAATCGAGCAGCCATCCTCCAAGATCGTATAGCCCAGTCGCTCATTGTTCCAGATCTGCGCTCGCGGATAGCGATCGTTGGTAAACACGACCGCCGGGCCGATGAACACCCGATTGCCTACCGTGACGCCACGATAGATATTGGTCGAATTCTGCACTTTACAGCCATCGCCGATCGTCACATCGACATCGATATACACCTGCTGTCCGATCGTGCAATCGCTCCCGAGTCGCGCACCTTCACGAATCTTGGTACCGTTCCAAATTCTGCACTCGCGACCGATGATCGCTCCTTCGGAGATTTCCGCTGTGGGGTGAATGAAAAGACTGTCTTCGCTCATGTCCCTTCCTTATTCGTCAGCGGCCAGACGACGCTGTTTGTACCAGTCGATGGTCCGCTTTAATCCATCCTGAAACGCGGTCATCGGTTTCATTTCCAGTTTTCCGCTTAAGCGTGACATATCCGCCAGATGTCTGCGTACATCTCCCGGTCGTTCCGGACGGCTCTCGATGTGATCCGGCCGATCCAGCAGGCGACAGATCTCCTGGATCAACCAGCCGATTTCCACCTCTCGGCCTGAGCCAAGATTGTAATCCGCTCCGTACAAGTCGTCACGCCTGGCGGCTTCAATCGTCAACCACACGCAATCCTTGACGAAAATGAAGTCCCGTGTTTGGCGTCCATCCCCGAAAATCAAGGCGGATCGGCCATCCATCAGGTTCTTGATGGTTTTCGGAATCACGCCCGCATAGGAGGCTTCATTCTGGCGGGGGCCATAGTTGTTGAACGGCCGCAAAATCAGTGTCCGAATACCAAACGTCTTCCGATAGGCTTCCATCAGGTTGTCGTTGGCCGCCTTGGAAGAGGCATACGGGGTGTGCGAGTCGCGCGGATGCGTCTCGGCGATGGCCGGAGTCAAGGCACTTCCGTAGACTTCGGAGGTACTGAAGTGAATCAAGTGCCGGAACAAGCCCAATCGACGAAACTCGAGCACATTGAGACCGATCGCAATGTTTTCGGCATAACTCCATTTGGGTCGCTCGATGCTTGCCGGCAGGGGAATCGTTGCCAGATTGAACACGATATCCGGCTTGAAATCCCGCAGCACGCCTTCCAGTGCCCGCTCATCGGCCACCGATTCGGGGAAAAAGCGCAGATCGGGAAAGACGCGGCGGGCATGTGTCAGGTTGCGTTCCTTACCCAGAAACAGGTTGTCGATAACTCCCAGCGCCTCCGGCGCCTGCTCGATCAACCCATCCACCAAATGGCTTCCAATGAATCCGGCTCCCCCCGTGACCAGAATGCGCGTTCCCTTAAACTCCATCGACGCTAACCCTTCATTAGGCAATGGGTCAAGACTTCCACAAACTCCATCGACGCTAACCCTTCATTAGGCAATGGGTCAAGACTTCCACCACTTCCTGCTGCTGTAGCTCCGTCAGTCCGACGAAGAGAGGCAGCGCAAAATCTTGACGAAAAAGGCGGGCGGATTCCGGACAGCGGCAACGGCTGCGATAGACCGGCTGCATGTGCAGGGCGTAAGTTCCGATCTGGCATTCAATGCCCTGCTCCCGCATCCGCACGATGGTGCGATCCCTATCGATGCACTCATCCAAGGTCACTACAAAACTCTGCCAACTCGGAGTGGCCCCGCGTGGGATCTGCCGCAACCGGACCCCCGACACCTGCTTCAGCAGCCGATAATATCGTTGTGCCAAGCTACACCGCTCTTGCAATATATACGGGACTCGCGCCAACTGCGCTTCCAAGACAGCGGCCTGGATATCGGACAATTTATAATTATAGCCCAATTCCGCAAATTCGGGAAGTTGAAACACGCTGGCGTCTCGCCGCGCCAAGGCCGAACGCACACCGAAAAAACTCAGTGACCGAACGGTTTCGTAAAGCTCCCGGCGTGCCGTGACCAATCCGCCGCCTTCTCCTGAGGTCACGTTCTTCCGTGCGTGAAAGGAATAGCAGGCAATATCGGAGTAACGTCCGGCTTGATGCCCCTCGGCGTCGCGAGCACCATAGGCGCACGCGGCATCCTCGATGAGCGCCAGTCCATGTTCCTGGGCAAGTTTTGCGATTGAACGCATGTCCGCGAGTTGACCGAAGGCATGCACCACGAGAATCGCACGGGTTAGGGACGTGATGGCCGCCCGTAACGCGGTAACGGAAACATTGCCGCTGCGCGGTTCGACATCCACAAAAACGGGCTTGGCTCCGGTATAAAGAACCGCATGGCCTGTCGCGGGAAAGCTGTAGTCGCTGACCAACACTTCGTCACCGGGCCCGATATTCAACGAACGCAGAGCCAGATGCAGCGCAGCGGTGCAGTTGGATAAAACCACCGCAAAAGGAGAGTCGGTATCCGCTTGAATGCGTTCCTCGACCCGATGGCAGGCCGGACCCTGCCCGGCGACCCAGCCGGATTCCAGGGTCTGTTTGACCGCAGCAAGCTCCTCGGGCCCCATCAATGGTCGCGAAAGTGGAATTCGGATTGTTGTACTCACACAATCACCCGTGTTCCGCCTGTTGGAATGGATGGACATCGCTTTGTTCTGGAAAAGGCTTCCTGAAACAATTGCAAACAGAACCGATTATCCATTCAATCTGTTTCATTGCAGTCGACACCGTCAAGACCTAGGTATACAGTCGCTTATCGTAACTGCTGATCTGCACGCCAATGGCAGAGAAAGCGCCTTGCTGCTGCATGTAGCGATAAAAGTCGCTCTTTTCGCCGTTCAAAATCTTTTCTTCCTGCTGGAACCAGCCCTGATCAGGATATTGCAGCACCGGTTGGTCGCGCACCAACTGTTGGTAAATCTCGATCAACTCATCCATCCCTTTTCGCATATCGACATGCGAGAGCACCCACTGTCGTCCCTGTTTCCCGCGCTCGTCCAACTCCCCGCTGGCTTTCATGGCGACACACTTCTCAATGGTCTGCTCAAGGTCCGATTGATCCTTGATTTTCAAGATTGGGGGATAATCACGCAGACGATCGTAGTATTCGGTCTGATAGACAATCACCGGAATCTCCCAGCACATCATTTCGATACCGAACAGACCAAAGGTGCCCACCGACACCTGATCGATCGCCACATCGGCATACGCATAGATCTGTTTCGCTTCCTCCGGGGCTTTCTCCGATACGTATAGAATCTCTATCGGCAAGCCTCGTTTTTTGGCCCGTTTCAAGGCTTTCATGATAATCGAAGAGCCCTTTTTCCATTTCGTCGAAGGTGCATGCAAAAAGTAGGTCTTCCGAGGATCTTTCTCGATCCGCCGCTGATCGAGGCAGCGCCGCTTCTCGTCGAGATCCCATTGGTCCGTGTCGATCATACCGGGGATAAAGCGATAACGCGGGATGCAGGTGTAGCCCAGAAGGACATCGGCATAGCGGTTAATTGTCCGGATCGTCACATACTGTTCCAATGAATGGAAAAAGGGTTTGGGCGGTTGATATCCCAAGAATTTGGCCTGACGATAGAGAATCACCTCAAAGGCGCGCGAGTCGGAGCCCAGGAAGGAAAAGAGGATTTTCTTCCCGCGCTCTTTCAATTCTTTCAAGTCGCGCAAATCGGGATAGAGCGAGCGGGCGAAATGGTAATGAAAAATGTCATAACGATCCATGGCTTCTTTGGCAAACGTATTGATGCGTTGCATCTGTTGTTGCTCGGGCAGGCCGTTCAAAGCTAGGTGGATGTCACACCGATACTGAAGCCAGGAATCAACGTACGTGGCGCTGGTGGCGTCAATCCCGCGATCCCGCAGAATCTTGGCGCCGCGTCCCATGACCCCGGCGATTTCCATTGGGGCCAAAAGAACCTTGACATCTCCCAACGGCTTCTCGTCGCTGAACACCATCCCATCCATTTGTTGCCGATAGGCGTTCTTCGCTTCGGCCAGTTGCCGGGACCGAGCCTGCTGGGCCTGCCGAAACAAAGCCAGCAGTTCCTCATCGACATCCGGTCGATTTACCGATGCTCGCAACAAGTCAAGGATGTCCGCATGGCGTTCCTGCGTATTGAGCACCACCGTGAAATTGATCAAGGCATCCTTGTATTGTGGATCGATCTCCAGCGCCTTGCCGAGGTGACTGATCGCCTTTCGCAAGTCTCCTTGCTGCCACGCGATAACCCCAAGATTGTTGTACGCCTCTGTGGGCCTGGGATCCTCCTGCAAGATCGATTGCAGAATCGTCTTGGCCTCCTCTAGTCGGCCGGTTGCAAACGCTTCTTCTGCCTGCCTAATCTTGTCACTCATCGGTTTGTCGGCTCCTTACAGAGACGATCGAAGATCGTTGACTTTGTTTCCATCGCATGCCGTCCATTTCCAGGCGCGAATCAGCGGTGTAGGGAATTCGGAAGTTGCAGCGCCCCACAAGCGCGTACCGACCCGAAACGAGGTGATATGCAACCCCGTATCACAACCCTGCAAGACCGAAGAATCTTCAGGTCGGTAATCAAAGAAGCCGCAGCCCCGCGCCTTCAAGCACGCCTCTTTACGAGTCCACAAATACAGAAAAGCCGCTTCCCGCCGAGGCTCGGGCTGTTCGCTCCACTGCTGTCTCTCGAACTCCGAGAAGAAACGGCGCGCAATCTTTTCCATATTAACCGTCACCCCCGTACTTTCCACATCGACACCGAGCCTCCGCTGTCGCCCCAGCGCGACAAGCATCCAGTCCCGCGTATACGACACGCTATAACTCAAATTGGCATCCCGCACGAACGGTTTTCCGAAGATGTCGTGATCGACCTGAACCCGATCGACAGGAATGCCCAAATAGCGTCCCAATAAAGCTTGAGAGACCGCCATGACTGACAAGCGGCCTGACGTCTCAACACGATCGAGGAACCAGAGGTGTATTTCATCCGGAGAAAGAAGATCTGCCTCCTCATGGTTTTCCCATCGTATATCCATGCAATTTCCAGATGGCAAGGCGGTCATGATTGCGGATCCCAGATGGCCAAGGCTGCGCCGTCATAGCCGAACCGATTTCCATTATACAGCAAATAGCGCACGGAACGATGTTCGAACGGAAACGCGTAGCAGAGCATGTCCGAATCGAAACCGGATCTGGAGGGATGAATCCCTGCCTGCTCATCCTTCCGAGTCCATGTTAATCCGTCCTGGCTAACGGCAAACCCGATCCGATAGCCGCGCCCCACGATCATCGCGCTGTACCACATCTCATAGCGACCATTTCGCTGCACAACCACTGGGCGCGCCAATGCGCTCTCGCCACCGGCGAAATCCACGCACACATGTCCGGTCGGCCGCCATTCAATGCCATCGAATGATTCGGCATAGCGGATGTTGTAATGCGGTTGCAGTAACCCGGTCCTCTCGTCTTCCTGCCAACCCAAACAGGATACGTACCACATCCGCCAGAGATCCCCTTCCCGCATCACCCAGGGAGAAGCGGTCAAATAGGGATCCAGTCGATTTCGCCCAAGTACAGGCGCTTCTGAATAGCGGGAGAACAGATTTCCATCCCCTCTGTTGATGGCCAAACCGATGAAAAAGGTATGCGGCGTGGTTTGGGCCAGACTCCATCCCGTGTAATAGAGATACCGCACGCCATCCACCACAACGATGCATGAGGGCATGGCGCCGCAGTCATCAAAGCAGCCACGCTTACCCAGATCCAGGATCGGGTCGGGCTCTATTTTGGCCGGACAGGACAAATCCGCGAGATTCAAAGAGGCGCAGCCTCCGCGGCTCCTGTTCTGATTATCACGACCGGCAAAGTAGACACGGATTCGCTCCTCATCAACAGCCTCGGCAAACGGATTTTGAGCGTGGCTGCGCATCCATTCGTACGCTCCCGGACGAATTACCGGGCCTCGTTTTTGCCACGTCATTTTGTCTCCTTGCGCAGAACGGATAAGTGGTTTGGCGTTCGTTGGATATAATCATCCATGTCCATGCGGTAGCGGACCGCCTCTTCGGATGATTCCGCGGTCTGAATAAAACCATGGCATGGAAAGAAGTCGGACACTTGGCCGTTTTTGGCTGTCGGTCGGTAGGTTCCGAATAGGGAATGACACTTTCTCTCCCCAGCGGCCAGCGCACAATCGTCGAGCAATGCGTGTTCCACCCCACGTCCCAGCACCCGGCAACTCAGCAGGAAGGTATCGATCTCGCAGTTCTGTTCGCAAAGGTGCAAGATCGCCACCCCTACCAGGCCGCTGTCCCCAAAGCGATCCTTCACCCGTACGGCGCGGACGATGTGATTCTCTGCAGTCGCCATGGCGACGATCTCCGCTTCACTGTAACGCTTGGTGGTTAGGTTGAATTGATTGGTTCGTTGGGTCAGTTGAGCGATGCGCGGAACGGAGAACTCGTCAGCATTGAATATCGAGACTTCCACTTGCAGATACGCCAGATAATCATGCAGCGAAGCGTCGCCGAGTTCCGCTCGCGCCTCTTTTCGCATCCGTTCCGCCCGGTATTGATCCGTTCGCTGCTTATCCGTTTCCGAAATCAGCAACGTATCAAACAACCCACAGGCTTGAATTTGTTTGCGATAGTCACTAGGGTCCGTGGAAAGTCGCAGTACGGCCACCTCCGGTAGCAGATAGCGAACCAGGTTCACTTCGAATTCACTATCATCCACAAAGGCCATATGAGCCAAGCCGATATTCAACTCATCGGCAATTTCTGAAATGTTGTTGGCCTTGTCTTTCCAGTTGATCCGCATGGCCACCAGGTGCTTTCTACGTAACACCATGTCCGGATGCGTATCGAACACCTCCAAGACATCCGCCTCGTTGTTCTTGCTGCAAACGGCCAAGAGCACCCCACGATGATGCAAATCCAGCAACGCCTTTTGGAATTCCTGATAGGTCGAGCCCGGAAAGGCGCTTCCCACCTGAATGCCGGATACCCCGACTTCACCGACGATTCCGCCCCACAGGGTGTTGTCGCAGTCCAACACCAGGCACTTGCGAGCGCATCCTCGCTCGGCACGAATGGCCTTCATGTATTCGTTCGCCAATGCCTTGAGACCTTCGCGACGATAGGGGGCTCGTGCCATATGCCAAGTGCGGTTGTCGAGCCACTGTGCGGCGCCGACTCTGGCTTGCAAGGCGTCCACATCGATGATCGCCACCCCGGAATGCGCTTGCATTCGTTCCAACAGGTCCAAATTGAGCCGACGAATGGTCGCTAGCTGGCCATTTGACAGTTGCAAATCCGCCAGGCCCAGTGCGGGAAAGATGGGGGTTTCGAAGTTGTGCAGCAGAATCAACGAATTGGATTGGCGGCGAATCTGGGCGATCAGCGCAGAAAGCTGACTCAGAACGGCTTCCGTTTCCTGCCGCACTTGTCCGGCAGACAAGGAGGTATAGGCATACGTCAAGCGCGGATTGAGTGTCTCCAGTTTCAAGCAGATGCAAATGACATCCGGCTCATATCGCCACCAATCGCTGTCTTCGGCCATTGCTTGCGCCCAGGCGTTGTCGTAGTCGCCCATCGCGATATCCAGCCGCATCCCCGCCGCGAAACCGTAGAGTTTCAGGTAGGGGATGATGGAATCTAGTGTGATGTTGCGCAGAAAGGCCAACTTGATCGGCACTCCGCAGTCCATGTCGGCGTCACACTCCGTGACCAGTCGCATAACTTCATGGTAATTCAGCTCATCCATTGAATCAAAGCGCCGGGAATTCGTGGTCATCGTGCATGCTCCTCCAAATAGGCGCTCAACCACGCCGAAGGAATCTGCTCGAACATCTTACCGAACCAATAGTCGTCATCCACCACCGCTCCGCTCACCAAGTTCGAGTGCGCCAAGTCAGCGTCATTCTGAACCGCTCGCAAGGTCCGCTCCAGGAAGGCGGACAGCGTCTCTCGATTGTTTTCCCAGGCCCGGTAAAAGCGGGAGCGCAACGGCGAGTTGAGCATGCGGAAAAGCAACGCGGAAAGCCGGCTGGCGCGATCCAGTTCCTGTCGGCTCATCGTTCCCGTTTCGTAGACCAAGTGGGGAGCCTGGGAGGAATAGTGCAGATCATAGCGAGTGGCCTGGGCTTCCAGTTGACTGCCTGGCAGCATTTGCAGCCGATGAATATTCAGGATATGATCGGTTCCCTTCAGAAAGGGCAGCAGAAATGACAATCCTTCAAAATAACTGCCAATAGTTTCATTTGGCAAACCCAATATCATGTCAAACTTGAACACCAGATTCAGACGTCGAATATGCGCCATGAAGCATGTCAGCCGCGAGGGCAGAATCTTCGGACGACCGCAGGCTTGCAAGGTGGGCGCATGAAAGGACTGGAAACCGGTACAGTTGATGGCCGTATAATCCTGTAGCATCTCGGAAAAGAATTGCGGTCGGTCCAAGGCTTCCAGATCATCGGCATTGGCGATCGCTTCCCGCGTCTTGAGCCGGGCGATTCCTGCCAACAGTTCATCATCCACGCTGGAATAGGTGAACTCCCAATAAATCCAAGGCAAGCGAACGCCATTGCGCTCCTTGAGGTGACAGAGATGCTCGACAATCCGTTTGGCCTTTGCCAGATCGGAACTGAACACGGCATCGATGATCCGCAGAGCCTGAACGTCCTTTTCCAGGATCAGGAAATCCAGCTCCTGCAACACCCGCTCCAGTGGATAATGGTCGATCCGGCTCAAGTGCTTGTGATACACGCAGTAGTTGCACTTGTAACGACAGCCGCGCTGTGTTTCCAGAAAGGCCTGCCGGCGCGAATACAACCGCTCATCCATCGCACCGCTGACATAGGGGGAAGGAATCTCCGTCAGTGCGACAGCCCGATAGCTTGTCTCACCCTCGATGGCGTTGGTCTGGCGCCGGCGATACACCCCGGAAGGCAAGGGAATCTCCTGCGCCGGGTGCATCAGGTTTCGCAGAAGACGCGCCAAGCGTCCTTCGCCCTCCCCGCAGACGTAATAATCTCCAATTCCATCGGCAGCCAGTTGGGTCAGCCGGGAAGGTGCGATCTCCGGTCCGCCAAGAATCTGAGGAACCATTTCCCGTTCGCCGACCCACTGTATCAACTCAACGATTCGTTCGATATTCCAGAGGTAACAGCTGTACCCTACCGCCTGTGGCCGGGCGGCCAGAATCTTCTGTCCCATGGATGCGATAGACGAGTCCGTAGCGAAGTCAAGTACGGCCACCTCCACGCCATCGTCCTCCGAGAACACGCGATCAAGATACGCCTTGAGTACGTATGATGAGAGCAGGTAGCGCGCCAAGGTTGCAGTCGAATAGAGATTGATTAAAACAAGCTTCATTTTTGTCGCCTGGCCATCTCCATCATCATTTCGAACCGATGGGAATCCAATCGATACTTTTCCGTTGACCGAGGCACATACACCTCTCGGTCCTCGGCATCCGTCATCATCAAGGCTCCCGCGCCGATGATGCACTCACGGCCAATCTTCACGCCATCACCGATTGTCACATTGACTCCGATGAAGCTGCGCTCGCCTATTTCGACGTCGCCCGAGACCACCACATGCGAAGAGACCCAGACATGATCGCCGATCACCACATCATGGCCAAAGTGATTCCCGCTCCACAACACTACATTGTCTCCGATACTGACAAAGGGCTGAATTACTTGATTTTCCAAGATAAAACAGTTTTCTCCAATTTTGGTGTCTCCCCAATGACTAGCCCTTGAGCACAGATAACTCACTAATTTATAGCCCTTTGCCTTGGCCTGGATGTACCGATCGGCCCGGGTGCTGTTCAGCTTGGTGTAGCCGACGGCTATGAACAGCTTGTATTCCCCCGGCGGGTATACGTCCTGAACGTCCTCAAACGGCACCACCGGCAACCCTAAAAACCGTTCCTCCGACAAATGGCTGCGATCCACGGTAAAAGCTACGACTTCGTGAGGGCTGTCATGGGTAAAATGAAAGTGGGCGATTTGCGCCATTTTCTGCGTTCCAAACAGGACCAGTTTGGCCATGATTCCTCCATCAACAGCATGAGGGTTGCTCCCGATTCCGAACAATCTTTGCGGCGATGTTCCGCCAATCAAAGCTTCGCCTTAAAATTAGGTAACTATATGTTATCATGAGAAATTACACCTGTCTAGCCAAGACTGGATTCGGAAACGGGGACAAGTAAGTTCTCTAGTAGAGCGATGAATTTCCGAAGATCTTTCGGTGGATTACCCGCCGCAAGCAATCGGAAAAGAGAAGGCCCTGTAGCCGTGAGTTACAGCACTAGGCCGCCGTCCAGCTGCAACACCTTGCCCGTGTAGAAATCGTTGTTGAGAATGAACATCACCCCGGCGCAGATTTCCGCCGGGTCGGCCATGCGGCGGATCGGAGTTTTCCGTTTCCAATCGGTGAGCAAATCGTCATCCATCGAGGCCAGGACAGCCTCGGTCTTGGTAAATCCCGGAGCCAACGCGGCCACCCGAATACCAAAGGGGCCCAGTTCCTTGGCCCAACTGGCCGTCAATGCATTAACCCCCGCCTTGGCGGCCGAGTAGGCCCCTTGGCCCGCATTGCCTTGTGCGCAAATGGAACTGATATTGACGATCACCCCTTGAGTGCGGCGCTGGATCATACGGGGCACAACGGCATTGGTCAGATAGAACACGGCATTCAGGTTGACGTCAATCATCCGTCGCCAAGCCTCCAGATCATGGTTGGTCAGCCCCCCGGTCTCGAAACGCACCAATGCAGAGTTGTGAATGGCCCCGGCATTGTTCACCAGGATATCCAGGCAATCCATGCGCTGGTCAATCTCGACTATGGCCCGGTTCACCGCTTCCGGGTCGGTCACATCGCAGACCGTGGTCACCACATCCGGCTGCTCGCTGCTCAACTCTCGAAGGGCCGTCCCGTCGATATCCATCACGGCCACGTGGGCTCCAGCCTGTAGCAATGCATCCACGAGCACCCGGCCGATCCCATGCCCCCCCCCGGTGACCACGGCTACCTTGCCCTTCAGTTCCATGATTCTTCTTCCTTGCCAGAGGGGCGCTCCTAGATTTCGATCCCCTTCGCCTGCAAGATCTCCTTGATGCTCGCCACACTGATCATAGCCACGATGTCGTCCATTGACAGTCTGGGCAATTCAAAGCTTTCCTCGATTGCAAGCACCAGATCCATGTGACGCAAAGAGTCCCATTTCTTTAGCGATTTCATGGAAGTTTCGTCGTTAATGTCATCGATCGAAACCCCTAGTACATCCGACATGATCGTCTTCAATTTCAATTCCATCGAAACCCTCTCCATTGGGCCAAGAAATCGAATGCCACCCCGTCTTTCCAATCCAGATCGACTGCCAGTACATTAGTCAATGAATTCGCAGAAGTCAAACCACTGACGACCGCACATTCAGATAATCGGCCGTTTCCGCTTTTCCCTGATACAAATTCCATTCTCGCAACTTCTTTGGCGGCCCACTCGCAATTTTGCATTCCAAACTGGTGGTCAGCCGCGCGCGGTATTGTAGACACACCGAAAAACGGCAGCGTTTCTTCTCGGGGGCGCTGCCCCCGAACCCCCGGAGTTTAGAGCTTTGAGGCTTGCCCGATGGGCCGACGAATGAACGGAGAAGAAAAAAAAGGACGCAGCCACAATGGCCGCGCCCTTCAGTCCAAGCACCCGCCCGGCGCTCGGGTTGCTTTCCAGCGGAGCCCTATCCTCCGGACGGGCAAGGCAAGTGTACCACGAAAAAGATGATCGGGAAGGCAACTTGCGCTACGATTCGAATACTCAAGCCGCATGGATCATTCTCAACCCGGGTTCTAACTCGTCAATCGGTCCGCACAACGGGGTGCACGGCACGGTTGTGTAAGCCGTCGTCTGGGAGCTAACCTGAAGGGCTCCCAAACGGCTACGAGATGGATCGGAACGCTTTCCCTTGAAAATCAAATGTGCGAAATAATCGTTGCGTTGCCTTGAATGTCCGGTAAGATCATTGTTTAACTTCGGAGAATCGCATGTGATGCGTGAAATTCTTTGTCTTTTCCGGAAGGAACGGTTTCGATGAAAAAGACGTGGATGATCCTTGTTTTACTGGTTTTCGTATCTGCCTTGATCCTCCTTCTGTTCCGGTTGACCGACGAATCCTCCACTCCGAAGGTCTCCGATTTTCCGGGCGGTCGGGAAAATCTGGGGCATAACGTGCCGCCGGAATCCTCGAAGACGCCCAACCTACCGAAAAAAGAAGAGGAAAACTACACCCCGCCGATTTCGAAAACGGCCTGCCTGGATCTGATGAACGAAATTATCGCTTCCGAATCCGGTCCGGGCGAGTTGCAGTTGAAGCTGATTCAATCGCTTCCCGAAGGGGATGAAGGCCGGGATTTACGTCAGAAAACGGGGCTTTATCTTCATTGCCTGGCCCTGGAAAAAAGCACGCTGGATTTCTGTGAAGTTCAGGAAAAGTTTTTCCCGAAAACGCGCAGTCCCATCGACTGCCGAACGCTGGCGAAAATCATCCTTCCCATGAAAGCTAAATATCATTTGAAAATGGAAAAGGATTTTTTTCGAGAGAGCCTTGCCGGATTCCCGGAAGGAGCGGCCCGCTGGATGCTGGAATTCTTCGATGTTCTTTCCTCCCGCTCGGATGCGAACTGCGCCCGCCTTGCCGACGATCCTTTCATTTCCGCCGTCTGTCGTTTCGCCTCGCAATCCGTTTCCTCTCCGCCCGAGAATCCCATGCTGAAGGACGCCTATTTTCTCGTCCTGGCCATCCGGTCAGGTAAATATTCGTATATCAAGGATAAAAACGACGACCCCAACATGCGTATGATCGCTGAGGCGGCGCGAGGGGTTCCGAACGTATGTTCCAAGTATTTCCAGGAACTTGTCCAAGGTTTCTGCAACCGCATGGTTCCCGCCGATTCCTCGCAAAAGCCGTAAATTGTATTTATTACAGTTCGCGTTGTGTTTGGCTAATAAGAAAAGCACAGCTCCATCACATTTTCCCTCTCAAGACTCTTGCTCATTTGCCGATTTCTCCCAGTGAACCGATGATTTTACTGTGAAAGTCGGGACATCAGGATCTGACGACCGTTTATAAGACGCTACAGAAAACAGCCGAGAGGGAGCAAACTTATGGAATTCTTTAGAAAAAACAAGCACGCCCAAGAATCTCTGAAGGCTCTGCCCGCCCCTGCGTGTTCCGTTGACGACGCCATGAACGTTCTGACCTGGAACGATGCTATGGAAAAAGTCAGCGGGAAGATGGGTCATGAGGCCATTGGGCAACCGCTCCATCACGTTCTCGATCTGGGTCACGACAATCCCGCTCAGCGCGTCCTGGACACGGGCAAAACCTTTCATATCCCCAATTTCTTCATCGGTCAGAACGAGTTTATCGTTTCCTCCGCTCCCATCGTGGATAAAAACGGCGTAACCTCGGGTGCGGCCTTGAGTTTCTTCTCCTCGGAGGTTCTGTCCGAAGAGCAACGTGCCATGAAATGCCTGTCCAATATTCCCACGCCCATCATGGAAATCGATCGGAAGTTCAATATCGTTTTCCTCAATCGGTTGGGTGCGGATTTGCTGGGACTCACCATGAAAGAAGCCGTGGGCCGGAAATGTTACGACCTCTTTCGCACGCCGCATTGTCAGACGGCCGACTGTCGCTGCCGGCAGGCCATGGAGCAGGACGATCGCTTCACGGGCGAAACCGTGGCCGATCCCGCCGGCCTGAACATGCCCATTCAGTACACGGGATCTCCCGTGAAAGACGCCAGGGGCGAGATCATCGGTGCGGTGGAATACGTCGTGGATATCCGTTCCCTGAAACAGGCGGTCAATGAATCCAATGAGAAAGTGGGCTATTTAGACGCTATTCCCACTCCCGTCATGGTGGTGGACAGGGAAATGACCATCCGCTACATGAACCCGGCGGGAGCGTCGGTGGGCGGTATGACACCGGATCAACTGGTCGGAAAGAAATGCTACGAACTGTTCAACACGGATCATTGCCGCACCGACGAATGTCGATGCGCCCAGGCGATGAAATCGGAAAGCGTTCGTACCGGAGAAACCATCTGCCGGACCAACGGGAAGAGCATGCCCATCGAATACACCGGCGCGCCGCTGTACGACGCGGAGGGAAAGGTCGTCGGAGCCTTGGAATACGTCCTGGATATCAGCGATCGCAAGGCCGTGCTTTCGGATATCGTCCGGGTCGCCAAGGCGCTGGCGGAAAACGACCTGACGCTCAAGGCCACCGGTCAGTACGAAGGCGATTTTCTGACCATCGCGGAGAATCTGAATCGCGGATTGGAGGCCCAGCACACAGCCATGGTACAGGTGGCCGACGCCGTGGACCAGATATCGGACGCCGCGACGCAGGTGGCCGCCACAAGCCAGACCGTGGCGGAAGGCGCCTCGGAGCAGGCGGGAAGTCTGGAGGAGACCAGCAGCAGCCTGGAACAGATGGCCGGAAATACCAAGCAGAACGCGGCAAACACCAATATGGCCCGGGAACTGGCCATCCAGGCGCGCCGGGAGGCCGAAAAAGGCGGCCAGGCCATGGAAACCATGCTCGACGCCATGAAACAGATCCGCCAGGCGGCCGAAGGCACCTCGGCCATCATCCGCGATATCAACGAAATCGCCTTCCAGACCAATCTTCTGGCGCTCAACGCGGCGGTGGAGGCGGCGCGCGCGGGCGAGGCGGGCCGGGGTTTCGCCGTGGTGGCGGAGGAAGTGCGCAATCTGGCCTTGCGTTCCAAGGACGCGGCCAAGAAGACGGAGGATCTGATCCACCAGTCCGTCACCCTTGCCGGAGAGGGCGAGAACAATACCCTGGGGATGAACGAAACCATCGAAGGCATCCTTACGGCCATCGGCAAAGTAGGCAGTATCATCGAGGAAATCGCCCTGGCCAGCAAGGAGCAGAGCCAGGGAATCGAACAGATCAACCAGGCCGTGGCCGAGGTCGATCAAGTCACGCAGCAGAGCGCGGCCAGTTCGGAGGAATCCTCCAGTGCGGCCGAGGAACTGGCCAGCCAGGCCGAGGAACTCAACGGCGTCATCAACCGCTTTACGTTGAATCGAAACGGCCACGTTTCCAGGCCGATCACGAAGGCGCGGCAAGACGCCATGACGGCGGCTTCGCGAAAAATCAGCGTTCTGGCAAACCGAAAGAAGGGGGCCGGACAGAGCATCGTCCTGCGTCCCCAGGATTGGATCGCCACGGAAAACGATATGGAATTCAAGGATTTCTGACCATCCCGCCAAGGCGCTGTCCAACGCGCCGAGACCCCCCTTTTCCGAACTTCCCCCGGTGTTTCCTTTGACTCGCCGGGGTCTTCCTTTTTATGCTTCTACCCGCCGTCGAAAACCGTTACGGCAACGGAGCGGACGGGAGTGAAATCATCGGAAGGCAGCAAGGAATCCCTTGTTTTCAAAAAGACGCTGTGATAAATATATCCGGCAGGTTTAAGGAAACCATATACGATAATGAATCCATAGACGGAGGTAGGAAGATGTCGGGCCATAATAAATGGAGTAGTATCAAGCATAAGAAGGGTGCCGCCGACGCCAAGCGCGGCAAGCTTTTCACCAAGCTCATCAAGGAAATCACCTTGGCCGCCCGGGAAGGTGGAAGCGATTTGAACGGCAATCCCCGTCTGCGTCTGGCCGTGGCCACCGCGAAATCCAACTCCATGCCGAAGGATAATATCGACCGCGCCATCAAGAAAGGCTCCGGGGAACTGGACGATGGAAACTCCCTGGAGGAATTCACCTACGAGGGATACGGCCCGGGCGGCGTGGCGCTGTTTCTCGAAATCGTCACCGACAACCGCAACCGCACCAGCGCCGACGTGCGGCATATTCTGAGCAAAAACAACGGAAACCTGGGTGAAAACGGCTGTGTTTCATGGATGTTCGATCGCCGGGGCGTCATCGGTCTGACCGGTGAAAGCCTGGACGAGGACGCCATCATGGAAGCCGGTCTGGAACTGGAGGGCTTCGAGGATCTGGAAGTGGACGACGACGGCGCGTCCGCCACCATTTACACGGAAAGTGGTAGCCTGTACAAGGTCAAGGAAGGTCTGGAAGCCGCCGGATTTACCGTGGAAGAAGCCCGCATCGGATACATTCCGCAGAACACGGTCAAGATCGAGGGCAAAAAGGCTGAGCAGATGCTTCGGCTGATGGACATGCTGGAAGACAACGAGGATATCGTCGGCGTCTCCGCCAATTTCGAGATCGAAGACGCGGAAATGGAGCGGATCGCCAATCTTTAATGGAAACCGCACCGGATTGGAGCGCCCTTGCGAGTCATCGGAATCGACCCGGGAAGCCGTTTTACGGGATACGGCATCGTCGAGGAAGACCGGGGACGCCTCGTCCATATCGACTGCGGGGTCATCGTTCCACCGCCGAAAGCCGGTCCGGCCGCCCGATTGTTTTTCATTCAGGACGAACTGGAACGTGTGATCCGGCTGAACGAGCCGGATCAGGCCGCCATCGAGGACGTGTTTTACGCGAACAACTGGCGCTCGGCATTGAAACTCGGCCAGGCCCGGGGCGCGGCGTTGGCGGCGCTGGGCCGATGCGCTCTGAATGTCTCCGAGTATCCTCCCGCCAAGGTCAAGCAATGCGTGGTGGGGCACGGGCGGGCCGATAAGGTGCAGGTGGCCGAAATGGTGCGCATTCTTCTGGGTCTGCCCGAACGCGCGGAGGAAAACGCGTCGGACGCCCTGGCCGTGGCCATCAGCCATCTTCAGGCCGGGGGCATCGACGCCCGACTGAAGGAGTTGGCCAAGTGATCGCCGGACTGCGCGGAATTCTTCATAAAAAAAGTCCTTCGGGCGTGGAGATCGACGTCAACGGCGTCTTCTATGCCTGTCTGGTCAGTTACACCACCCTGGAACGCATCGGGGAACCGGGTGAGGAAGTGACGCTGATCGTCCATACCAACGTGCGGGAGGACGCCATCCAGCTATTCGGCTTTCTTTCCGACCGGGAGCGGAAACTGTTTCTTTCCCTGATCGGCATTTCCGGTGTGGGGCCGAAACTGGCCATCAACATGCTTTCGGCGCTTTCCGCCGACGACCTGGGACAAGCCATCGTCAACGGAGATCTGGCGCGGCTGGTCTCCATTCCCGGTGTGGGCAAGAAGACCGCCGAGCGCCTGCTGGTGGAATTGAAGGACAAACTGGCGAAAACCTTGATGCTGGAGCCCACCGAAAGCGCCCTGCCCATGCATTTCAAGGTGGAAAGCGAACTCGCCTCTGCGCTCTGCAACCTGGGTTACAAGCCGAAGATCGTGGAGAAAGTGGTGGAGAAACTCGGGAAGCGCTTCGCGGAGGATACGCCCGTCGAGGAACTGATCCGTGAGGCCCTGCGGGAGATGCAACGATGAGCGACGCCGACAGACAGGATCTGGATCCGGCCCGGCGGTCCGGCGAGAAAGGCGTGGAAAACTCCCTGCGCCCCCAGTGGCTTTCCGAATACATCGGGCAGGAGCGCGCCGTAGAGAACCTGGATGTCTTCATTCAAGCCGCCAAGAAGCGCGGCGACGCCATGGACCACACCCTTTTCTGGGCCCCGCCGGGGCTTGGAAAGACCACGCTGGCCCATATCATCGCCAACGAACTGGGCGTGAAGATCTTTCCCACCAGCGGTCCGGCCATCGATCGAAAAGGCGATCTGGCGGGAATCCTCACCAACTTGAACAAGGGTGACATCCTGTTCATCGACGAAATCCACCGTATGAATCCCATCATCGAGGAAAACCTTTATCCCGCCATGGAGGATTTCGAGTTCGACATCATCATCGGCGAAGGGCCCCACGCCAAGAGCGTCAAGTTGCCCCTGCAACGCTTCACCCTGATCGGCGCCACCACCCGGGCGGGCATGCTCACCAACCCCCTGCGGGACCGCTTCGGAATTCAGGTGCAACTGGACTACTACTCTCCCGAGGAACTGATGAAGATCGTCCGCCGCGCCAGCCGGGTGCTGGGCATTTCCGTAAAGGAAGACGCCGCCTGGGAGATCGCCCGGCGCAGCCGGGGTACGCCGCGCATCACGAACCGCCTGCTCCGGCGCGTGCGGGATTTCGCCGAGGTGCGCGAGAAATCGGGCATCGATTTGGAGATCGCCCGCTACGGCCTGGAAAAACTGGAGATCGACGACGCCGGACTGGACCAGATCGATCGGCGCATCCTGGACACCATCGCGCGGATGTTCACCGGCGGGCCGGTGGGGATGAAAACGCTCTGTGCGGCGCTTTCCATGGAACAGGACACGTTGGAAGACGTGTACGAACCCTATCTCATCAAAAAGGGCTATCTCCAGCGCACGCCGAAGGGGCGCGTGATTACGGAAAAAGCCTATCAACATCTCGGCATCCTGCCCAAGCGCGACCAGCCGGACCTGTTTTCCACCGCCGCTTCCGCGGATCGATCCGATGACGAGGACGGCTAGACGCTCCCTGGCCCGGCCGGTGGTATTCACGGGCCCGGGCGTTCACACGGGAGAAAACGGCCGGGTGCGCCTGCTGCCCGCCGACGGCGGCGGCATCCGTTTCGTGACGGAGGACGGAACCGAGATCCCCGCAGATATTTGGCATGTAGCGGACACGACGCTTTCCGTCACGCTGGCCAAAGGAGACGCCCGAGTGCGCACGGTAGAGCATCTCCTGGCCGCCTGCCATCTGTTGGGGATAACGGATCTTCGCATGGAAGTCGCGGGCCCCGAACTTCCCGTTCTGGACGGCAGTGCTTGGCCCTTCACGGAAGGCATGCGCCGGGCGGGTCTGCGAACCGTGGGCGGGTTCGTCCTGCCGTGGACGATTGCAGAACCTCTGCGGGTGGCGGACGGGTCGCGTTTCATTGAGGCCTTTCCAACGGACCGCCCGATTTTGGAAGTGGAAATCGAGTACGAGCACGTGCTGATCCGCCGCCAGCAATGGCGCGGGGATCCGTCACGCGCGGACCTGGAGACGGAACTGGCCCCGGCGCGCACTTTCGGGTTCATGAAGGAAGCCGAGCGCTTGCGAAAACAGGGGTTCGCCCGGGGTGCGGATCCCGAAAACACCGTGATCTTCACGGAGCACGGCCTCTATGAAGGCGAACTCCGTTTTCCGGACGAACCCGTGCGCCACAAGGCCCTGGACCTGCTGGGAGATCTTTGGCTGCTGGGCCGTCCACTGCTGGCGCATGTGCGTGCGGCCTGGCCCGGCCACGAATTGAACGTACGTTTCGCGCGGGAGGTGCTTGCTCATGGCCTTTCCGAACGAGACGCGAGGCCGATTCTCTGCACTTGACGAAGGAGGAACGAGGCATGATCGAACGCTACACCCGGCCGGAGATGGGCCGCATCTGGGATCTGCAATCCAAATACGAAACCTGGTGGGAGGTGGAAAAAGCCGCGCTCGAAGGCATGGGCGTGCTGGGCATCGTCCCGAAGGAGGCCGTGGAGGCCGTGCTGGCGGCGGAGGTGCGCATCGACCCGGTCCGCATCGACGAGATCGAGCGGACCACCAAGCACGACATCATCGCTTTTCTGACGCACATCGAGGAGCAGGCCGGGGAACCCGCGCGTTGGGTGCATTTCGGCATGACCAGTTCCGACGTGCTGGACACGGCCATGGCGCTTCAATTGAAGCAAGCCTCGGCGCTCATCCTGGAGGATCTGCACGCCATGCGGGCCGTACTGAAACGCCGGGCGCTGGAACACAAGGACACGCTCATGGTGGGGCGCTCCCATGGCATCCACGCCGAGCCCATCACCTTCGGCCTGGTGCTGGCGCTTTATTACGAAGAAATGGGCCGCCACGTACGGCGCTTCGAGACGGCCGCCGCGAACGTCTCGGTGGGCATGATTTCCGGCGCGGTGGGCACCTTCGCCAACACGCCGCCAGAACTGGAGGAATTCGTCTGCGACAAACTGGGCCTGGTTCCGGAACCCGTCTCCAACCAGGTGATCCAGCGCGACCGCCACGCGGAGTACTTCACCGCCCTGGCCCTGATCGCCTCCACCATCGAGAAGATCGCCGTGCAGATCCGGCATATGCAGCGGACCGAAGTCCGCGAGGCCGAGGAGGCCTTCGGCAAGGGCCAGAAGGGTTCGTCCGCCATGCCGCACAAGCGCAACCCCATCGGCTCCGAGAATCTTTCGGGTTTGGCCCGCGTGGTGCGCGCCAACGCCCTGGCCGCCATGGAGAACGTGGCCCTCTGGCATGAGCGCGACATCAGCCACAGTTCCGTGGAGCGCGTCATCGCTCCGGACGGCACGATTCTGATCGATTACATGCTGCAACGTCTGACCCGTATGCTGGACAACCTGACCGTCTTTCCGGAAAACATGCGGCGGAACCTGAACCTCACCCGGGGGCTGGTCTACTCCCAGAAGGTGCTCCTGGATCTTATCGGCAAAAAACTGCCCCGGCAGAAGGCCTACGAAACCGTTCAGCGAAACGCCATGCGCGTCTGGCACGAACCGGACCTGGATCTGCTTTCGGCACTGCTTTCGGACGAGGAACTGATGGCGCATATGGAGGAGGCGGACATTCGGCGCTGCTTCGATCCGGCCTATCACCTGAAGCACGTGGACACCATCTTCAACCGGGTCTTCGGTGCTTGAGATGCCGTTTCGCCCGGAGGAACTGCGTCTCTACCTGGTGACGGACCGCCGCTATTCCTCCCGCACGCTGGTCGAGCAGGTGCGGGCGGCGGTGGCGGGCGGCGCGACGCTCGTCCAACTGCGCGAAAAGGAGGCATCGGACCGGGAGACGCTGGCGCTGGGGCGGGAACTGCTCGCCGTACTTCGCGACCGGAACGTGAAGCTGATCGTCAACAACCGCGTGGATCTGGCGCTGGCCATGGGCGCGGATGGCGTGCATCTGGGACAGGGCGATCTTCCGGTGCGCGTCGCCCGGGAGATCCTGGGGCCGCAGGCCGTTATCGGGGCCTCGGCCAACACCATCGAGGAGGCCCGGGCCGCACAAGACGAAGGCGCGGACTACCTGGGCATCGGGGCCATGTTCCCCACGGACACCAAGAAGGACCACGCCGACGTCATCGGTCCCGAAGGACTACGGCGGATCCGGAGGGCGTTGTCTCTTCCCCTGGCGGGCATCGGCGGCATCGACGAAACCAACGCGGCGACGGTGATGGAGGCGGGCGCGGACGGCGTGGCGGTGATTTCCGCCATCCTCAAGAGCGGAGAACTTTCCGTGATCGAACGCGCGGCGCGCGGGCTGCGGGAGATCGTGGACCGGGCGTCTTCGTCCTGAAGCGGGAAGAATATTTTCATGCCTTCCAAAAAGGAAAAAGACCTGAGATCCCTGGGGGAGTTCGGCTGGATCCGCCGCATCGCGAAGGACGCGCCCTCCCATCCGCAACTGGAGACCGGCATCGGAGACGACGCCGCCGTCCTGCGGTCGGAGGCGGGAAAGCGCTGGCTTGTCACCACGGATACGCTGGTGGAGGACGTGCACTTCCGGCAGGCCACTACGAACGCCGAGGATCTGGGCTGGAAGGCCCTGGCCGTGAACCTGAGCGACATCGCGGCCATGGGCGGCGAACCCCTGGCGGCCTTTCTCTCCCTGTCCTTGCCCGGCGGTCTGTCCGTGGCCTGGCTGGATTCTTTCTACAAGGGATTGTACGACTGCGCGCGGACTTTCAACGTGGCCGTGGCCGGAGGCGACACCACGCGGAGTCCGGAGAATCTGGTGCTGACCGTGACCGTAGTGGGCCAGGCGGAAACGTCCCGCATCCTGCGGCGGGACGGCGCACGGCCCGGCGATTCCCTGTGGATTTGCGGGGACTTAGGCTTGTCCCGGGCGGGATTGCTGGCCCTGGAAAACGGCTGGCGGGTACCCCAAACCTTCCTTCAAGCCCATCGGCGTCCCGTTCCAAGGATCACGGAAGGTCGCCGGATCGCCCGTTCAAAGAGAAGCACTGCCATGCTGGACGTCTCCGACGGCCTTTTGGGCGACCTGCTGCATATCTGTACGTCGAGCGGAGTCGGGGCGTTGATCGAACCCGCAAGGCTGTCCATTCCGCCGGAACTGGCGTCCTTCTGCCGCAAACACGCTCTCGACCCCGTGGAAACGATCCTTACCGGCGGCGAGGACTACGCTTTGCTTTTCACCCTGCGGGGCGCAAAGCCGCTCGCCCCCTGGCCGAAGGATCTGCGCCCACCGGTTCGTATCGGTTTCATCGTCCCTGAGCCCGGCTTGCATCGCCTGGACCCGGACGGAAGCGTTACGCCTTTCGGGCGCATCGGTTTCGATCATTTTGGGTGAATGCAACCTCTCCGAAAACGCACTTTTTTCCTTGCTTTTTCCGCTTCCGGCCTTATTTTTAGGTCCGGAACATCGTGCCGCGCGAGAAGCAGCGGAGAAGCCGGATCTGCCAGAAGGAATCGAGATGCCCATCTACGAGTACAAATGCGACGCCTGCGGAAAGGTTTTCGAGGAATTTCAAGGAATTAACGACGCCCCGCTTACCCGTTGCTCCTGCGGCGTCGAAGGGGAAGTTCATCGCCTCATCAGCCGGACCTCCTTCGTTCTGAAGGGAACCGGGTGGTACGAAACCGATTTCAAGGACAAGAAAGGCAGTGGCGGCTCCAACGGCAGCCACGCCCCGGCCGATAAAAAGAACGGTTCCTCCACGGAAACCACGGAATCGGCGTCCGCCTCATCCGCCTCCGAGGCCAAGGAAACCCAGCCCACCGAAGAAAAAAAGCCGAAACCGGCCGAATCCGCCCCGTCCAAGAACGAAGCCTCCGCCTCCGGGACCTGATCGCCCGGTTTTTGGATTCACATCGATAACGAAAGCGGGGGAGCGTTCGGAATCGGGAATCATTTGCGGCGGCGGAACCTCTCACGTCTTGACAGTGCAACGCGCCGGTGTTAAGCCTGAATGGCGTCGCCGGAAGATCAGAGAGGGGTCAGCATCCAATGTCCGCATATCTTATGATTCTACTTCATGTATTTCTGGCGGGAGGGAACGGAGGCGTGACGTACGTCGCCAGCATTCCTCCACTTTCCGCGATTCTTCAGGAAATCGTTCATGAACGGGCGGAAGTGACTCCCCTGCTTCCCGTGGGCGCTTCGCCCCACGTCTATGATCCCAGGCCCTCCGACGCCCGGCGTATCGCCGAGGCGGCGGCATTGTTCAGTATTTCCGATGACCTGGACGGCTGGAGCACCCGTTTCGACGCCAAGCGAAAAGTCCAGGCGCTTTCCCTGCTTCCTGAATCGTTTACTCTGAAATTCGAGGAGGAAGAAGCCTCCGATTCAGACGGCCACGCACGGCACGGACACGAGCATCATGGCAAGGATCCCCATTTCTGGACGGATCCGCTGGCGGTGAAGGCGCTGATCCCCGGTTTGCTGAAATCTCTGTGTGAAATCGATCCGGAAGGTTGCGCGATCTACCGGAAAAACGGGGAGATATTCGCCGCAAAACTGGAAAACCTGCATCGGGATACGGCCCGAAGCCTCCAGCGCCTCCAGGGCGTGCGGGTGGCGCTGAGCCACCCCTTCTATCGCTACTTTTTCCGCCGCTACGGACTCCATGCGGAGATCGTGGTGGAACCGGTTCCCGGAAAGGATCCCTCGCCCAGAGCCGTGATGGAGATGGCCGGATTGTTGAAACGAAAGAAGGTTCGCGCCCTCTTTACCATGCCGCAGCATTCGGACAAGGCCGCTCGCGTTCTGGCCGAAACGGCGGGGATTCCCGTAGTGCAGTTGAATCCCCTGGGCCGTGAAAAGAAAGAGACCTATGATGCCCTGATCCGGAAAAATACGGCGCGGATCGAAAAGGCTCTGCCATGAGCGATCCCTCCGCCGCGATCCGCATGGAAAGCCTGGGCGTGCGTCTGGGAGGACACCTGGTCCTGGAAGACCTGAACGTGACGGTGGAATCCGGCGCTTTCGTTTCCATCATCGGCCCCAACGGAGCCGGAAAAACGTCGCTGCTGAAGACGATTCTGGGTCTGATTCCCGTGGGGGCGGGCCGCTTGCGAATCAACGGCCGGACGCCGGAGGATCTTCCCACCGGGGAAATCGGCTACGTGCCCCAGTTCAAGACCCTGAACCGCTCGTTTCCCGGCACGGCCATCGAACTGGTGGCCTCCGGATTGAAGCGCCGCTGGCCGGGGCGATTGGGAAAGGCCGATCGCGAACGGGCCGAGGCCATGCTTCTGCGCGTGAAGGCGAATCACCTGGAAGGCCGGAGCATCACCCGGCTTTCCGGCGGTGAACTGCAACGGGTCTACCTGGCCCGCGCCCTGGTCAGTCGCCCCGGCATCATCCTTCTGGACGAGCCGGCCACGGGAATCGACGTGGTCGGCGAACTGGACATGTACCGGCTCTTGGAGGATTACCAGAAAGAAAGCGGCGCCACGGTGATGATGATTACTCACGATCTGAACGCCGTCTGTCACCTGTGCAGCCACGTGCTGCTGCTCAACCGCCGACAGATCGGCTATGGACCGTCCGCGGAGGTGCTGAGCGACGAAAACATGCGGCGGGTCTTCGGACACGTGGGGCACGACCATCCCATGTGGGTGGGGGGCATGCCCCATGCTTGAAGCGCTTTCCATGCCTTTCATGCAGCGGGCCGTGCTGGCGGGGATGCTCGTCGCCATGCTCGGCGGCTATTACGGCGTTTTCATCGTCCAGCGCGGCATGAGCTTCATGGGCTCGGGGCTCTCCCACGCGGCTTTCGGCGGCGTGGCGCTGGGGCTGTTGCTGGGCGTGGAGCCCATGGGAGTGGCCGTACCCTTCACTATCGCCACCGCCCTGGGCATCACCTGGCTCCGGCGGCGCACCGTCTTGGGCGAGGACACCGCCATCGGGATCTTTTTTTCCGTTTCCATGGCCCTGGGCATCGTCTTTCTTTCCTTGCGGCAGGATTTCACCACCGAGGCGTTTTCCTATCTCTTCGGCAGTATCCTGGCGGTGACACCCGCCGACCTGTGGGCCACGGGGCTGTTTCTCCTGTTTTCGCTTTTCACTCTGCCCGTCTGGAGCCGTTGGGCCTACGCCACTTTCGATCGGGAACTGGCTTTAGCCGATCGGCTGCCCGTGGACCGGGACGACTATCTGCTCTCGGTGCTCATCGCGGTGACCGTGGTGCTGGCGGTGAAGCTGCTTGGCATCATGCTGGTGGTGGCCTTTCTGGTGGTTCCAGCGGCCACGGCGAGGATGCTGGCGCGCTCCTTTTTCCGCATGTCGCTTCTGGCGGTAGGCATTGGAATGGGAACCACGCTTTTGGGGCTTTTCGTCTCCTACACGTTCGATCTGCCCAGTGGGGCGGCTGTCATTCTGGTTCAGGCCCTGCTGTTTTTCCTGTCCTTGCCGTTCAACCGACGCTGAATACTCCCGTACCGAACCCGGAGGATCGATCATGAACGAGAAAATCCGCTTAAGCCGTACCGTGGAGCAGGGGGGCTGCTCGGCCAAACTGGGGCCGAAAGACCTGGAAAGGGTGCTTTCCAAAACGCCGCTGCCTACCCATCCGAACATTGTGGTGGGCGCGGAAACCCACGACGACGCCGGGGTTTTCCGCCTGCCGGACGGTTCCTACATGATTCAGACCACGGATTTCTTCCCCCCCATGGTGGACGATCCCTTCGATTTCGGCCAAGTGGCGGCGGCCAACGCCCTTTCGGACGTCTACGCCATGGGCGGGCGGCCCATCACTGCGTTGTCCCTGGTGATGTGGCCCTCGAAGAGCCTCCCGTTGGAATCGTTGCCGGACATGCTGGGCGGGGCCATCTCGAAGGTGGAGGAGGCCGGGGCGGTGATCCTGGGCGGCCACACCATCGACGACGAGCCGGTCAAGTTCGGCCTGGCCGTGACGGGGCTGGTGGAGCCGGAAAAACTGGTCACCAACTCCGGAGCGCGTCCGGGACAGAAGCTGGTACTGTCGAAGCCGCTGGGGACCGCCATTCTGACGGGGGCTTTCAAGGTGGAACTGATCGACGAGGCGGAGGTTCGCCCGGCCATCCGCTCCATGACCACGCTGAACGACAAGGCCGCCTTGCGCATGACGGAGTTCGGCGTCAAGGGCGGCACCGACGTGACGGGTTTCGGTCTGTTGGGTCACGCCTACCGTATGGCGAATGCCTCCGCCGTGACCTTCCGGATCGAATCGGCCGCTCTGCCGGAACTTCCCCGGGCGCGGGAACTGATCGAAATGGGAGTAATTCCGGGCGGGTGCATGCGCAACCTGGATTTCGTGCGCGATCACATAGCGTTTCTTCCCAGCCTGATATCCGTGAACAAGTGGCTGGCGCTCGACCCGCAGACCTCCGGGGGATTGCTCATGGCGGTGGACGCGGAGCGGGCGGACGCCCTGGTTGCGGCTTTGCATGCCGATGGTCTGACCGACGCGACCGTCATCGGAGAAGTCCATCCGCCTGGAGAAAAGCGGATTCTGCTGGCCTGATTCGGAAAGATTTCTGTTTAAAACGGCCCCAGGGGCACCAACTCGATTCCGTAGCGCCCGTCTTCCACCAAAAACTCGCGTACGTCGCCGTAGTCGGTGTAAATCAGCGCCGTGGCGTCGATCTCCTGTTCCATGTTGTTCTGAAAAACCTCTCCGGCCGCGCCGGAAAGTTCCGGACTGATCCAGTGGGCGAAAGTCAGGAAGGCGGCCACGGCGGCGAGTCCCAGGAACAACCCCACCCATCCTCCGGATTTCCGGTTTCCTTCCATGATTTCACCCATTTCGCGCCCCTGCTAAAACACCTTGTCGAACAGGATGCCGCCGAAGGCCAGCCAGGCGGCGAAGAGCGTCAACACGATGTTGAAACTCTGCCCGACGATGTACAGGATGATGGGTTTTCCGCCCACCATCTGGCCGGCCAGTTCCTTGAAATTGGACTCCAGGCCGATGGAGACGAAGGCCAGACAGAAGAACCAGCCCCGGAAAACCTTGGTCTGCTTCAGGATGGCGGCCACGTCGTTTTCGCCCAGGAGCGGCAGCAGCAGGAAACTGAACACCACCGAGGCCAGCACGAAACCGAGAATGAATTTCGGAAAACGGTACCAGACTTCCATCAAGCTGGGCTTGGGGGCGTTGGGATCGCGGTCCACTTTGGTCACCCAGGCCACCGCCACCACGAAAGCCACGAAGCCGATCAGGATATTCTGGATCATTTTGACCACGGCGGCGACTTTCTCCGCGTTCTCGCCCAGAAGCGCTCCGGAGGCCACCACTGCGCCGGTGGAATCGATAGTGCCGCCCAGCCACGCGCCGCCCACCGCCGGGCTGATACCCATGAGTTTCGCCAGGGCGGGCATGCCGATCATCATGATGACGGTGAAGATCATGGTCATACCCACCGCCAGGGTCAGTTCCTCCTTCTTCGCCCGGCAGGCCGCCGCCGTGGCGATGGCGGCCGAGACGCCGCAGACGGACGTGGCCGCGGCCACGATGATGGTGAGTTTCTTAGAACTCATCTTCAGGAAACGGGTTCCGAAATACCACATGAAAATGATGACCGTTGGCGTCACGATCCAGGCGACCACCAACCCGGGGCCGCCCAGTTTAAGAATTTTGGAGAACAGGATCTCCGCACCCAAAAGCACGAGTCCGGTCTTGATGAACATCTCCGAGCGGGCGCTTTTCAGCAGCCATTCCGGCGTCCCCACCGTGTTGGAGATCAACAGCCCCAGAAACAGTCCCCAGATGGCGTAGCCCACGCCCCATGCCTTCATGGTGGCCTGGCTGGCGAGGACGTAGGAGAGAATGCTCAACAGGAAAATGAACAGGAAGCCGCCCAGATAGACCTTCCATTCCAGCTTCATCAGGATCATGCCGATCCAGGTCAAAAGCCCCAGGCCCACCATCAGCGCGGCCACCGAAAGAACCACGCCGCCGGAGAAGGCGTCCAGTGGATTGCCGGTCCACTTTCCGATCTTCGGCACCGCCTCCACCAGTCCGACAGCGACGACGAGAATCAGAATGGCGCCGAACCAGATGGCCCAGTAATCCTCGTGCAGCCAGAGATCCGACCAGGACTGCCGCTTTTCCTTCTCCGCCATGATGGATTCCTCCTTTTCTCGCGCGTCCCCCGGCCCGGGCGGATCCCCACGTTTGCTTCAAGCCGCTTCGTTCAGCCGGATGACGCTGGCATCGGTTTGCCGTTATCCTACACCCACCGTCGGGAAATGCAAGTCCGAATCCTCGCCGTAAACCGAGGCCGGAATCCTCAATCCCGGGCGGTTTCCTCCACCAGGTTCATCCGGTAGGTGAGGAACAGCCCGACGAGCGCCAGCACCTGTCCCGCCAGGAGCGTGGACAAAAGGCCGAAGCCTTCCATGCGCGTGAATACCAGTGCCTCGATGTCCACGCCCACGGCCTGGCGGATCCAGCCTCGCAAAAGGACAGCCAGCAGGTGCCCGGCCGCCAGTCCGGAAAGCGCTCCGGCCAGGGTGACGAAAAGCGTTTCCAGCATCACGGCCCCGGCCAGGGTGGCGCGGCCCACGCCCAGGGAGCGCAGAAGCGCCAGTTCCTTGCGGCGCTCGTTCAGCGACATGACCAGCGTCACTAAAATCAGCGCCAGGGCGATGAGCAGCATGCCCATGCCCACGGCCTCGATGAAAACCTCTCCCTTGTTGATGTGCGCCACGAACTCGCGGATGCTGCGGGCCGTGTCCACCGCCAGGGAGCCGTCCTTCAGGCTGTATTCGCGCTCCAGCATGCCGGTGAAGGCCGGGTTGCCGGTGCGTACGAGCACGGCGGTGAGGCGGCCTTTGGAGAGAGTGTATTTATCGTGTTCGCCATGGGCGTGCTTATCGTGGCCGTCTTCCGCATGGGCATGCTCGGCATGTTCCGTGTGATGCTCGGTCTCGGCGTGCTGCTCGTGACCCTGCTCGCCGTGCTCTGTGTGATGTTCGGCCTCGGCGTGCTTCTTGTGAGCCTGCTTGCCGTGTTCGGCGTGATGCTCGGTCTTGGCGTGCTCCTCGTGAGCCTGGTCGCCGCGCTCGGCGTGGTGTTTGGCCTTGACATGCTCCGCGTGAGCATCTTTCCCATGAGCATCTTCCCCATGAGCGTGCTCCCCATGGGCCTGCTCGCCGTGCTCGGCGTGGTGTTCGGCTTCGGCGTGTTCCGCATGATGCCCGTGCTCGTGGCCGTGGCCATGATGGTGCGCGGCGTGGATGAACCAGACGGACTGGTACTGCGTGAAGATGGCCGTATCCTCCGGTCCGCCGGTGGGGTTGAGCACGCCCGCCACCCGGTATTCCAGTTCGCCGTGCTCGTGAGCGCCCGCGGATCCGACCATGCCGTGTTGTCCCTTGAAACGGTCGCCCAGGCGCACGCCCGTGCGTTTCGCCGCCTGGAACCCGAAAACGGCGTCTTCCATGGCCGACAGTTCCAGCGAGCCCTCGAAAACGCCCACGCCCAGATTCTTCAGGAAATCCGCGTTCGTACCGATAATGCGAATGTTTTTATAGGTGTCCGCAACGGCCACGGGATAGGCCGCCGTGACGCGGGAATCCGCCTTCAGGTTTTCGTAGACGGAAAACGGAATCGTTCCGGCGGGTTTGTCTATGTGGAAGACGGTGGAGAGAATCAACTGGACGCCGGAGGCTTTTTCCGGCCCCACGATGAGCGGATAGCGGATGGAGCTTTCCACCGCCGTTTTTTTCACCGCAAAGTTGACCACGCCCAGCCCCACCACGAAGGCCAAGGAAAGCGCGATGGCGCCCACGGAAACCAGGGTGGCGAAGCGGCGGTGCATCAGGTAGCGCCAGGCCAGCAGAAAGAGAGAGCTTGTCTTCATGGCGTCGCCTCCTTTCCGCCCAGGTCCAGCCGGGCCTCGGCCTTGAAATCCATCAGCATGGGATCGTGGGTGGCCAGGACCAGCGTGGTTCCCTGCTTCCGGATTTCCAAAAGCGCTTCCGCCACTTTTCGGCCGGACACGGCGTCCAGGCTGGCGGTGGGTTCGTCGGCCAGAAGGAGTTTCGGCCGCAACAGCAGCGCCCGCGCCACGGCCACGCGCTGACGCTGCCCCACGGACAGGTGGTAGGGATGCTTGTTTTCCTGTCCCGCAAGTCCCAGCCGCTCCAAAACCTCCAGGGCCTCTCCGCGTTCGATCGCTCGACCTCGCCCGGCCAGCGTCGCCGGAAGTGTCAGATTTTCCAGCACGGTCAACGGCGACAGCAGGTTGAAACTCTGAAAGACGTAACCCACCGTTTCCGCGCGGAAGCGGTCCCGGCGCGATTCGGAATAGGCGTGCACGGGTTCTCCGCCGATCACCACCTCGCCGGAATCGGGCGGAAGCAGGCCCGAAAGCAGGTTGAGAAACGTGGACTTGCCCGCCCCGGAAGGCCCCTCCAGGCGCACGGTCCAGCCGGCCTCGGCCTCCAGGTCGATGCCGTCCAGCACCGTCTGGCGACCGCCGTCGTCGGTGACGAACCCCTTACACAGTTTTCGAATCGAAAGATCGACTCCCATGATTCCGTCCTTTCACTCCGATCCGGGTGTTTCGGCCGCGTCTTTCTTGCGCAGCCGGGCAATCTCGATGGAAAGATCCACCCATTCCTCGGTCAGATCCCGGAAACGGGCATAGTTCGACAATTGCCGGCGAATGTCCTCCACCTGTTCCCGGCGAACGAACTCCGTGCGGCTTTTGCCCTTGCGCGTGTATTTCAGTTGGAAATAGGGACCGTGGCGGCGGGGATCCTCGGGATCCTTGCAGCGGCACTTGGGATTTCCGCAGGTGTTGAACTGTCGGGACAGGCTGCCGGGGCGCATGTCTCCGATTTTCTGCAACTCCCGCTTGATGGCCGCGATGCGCTTCTCGTGTCGGCGGAGATCCGTGCTCATGATCTTCCTGTAGCATTGCAATTCTACAAGCCAGCCTGAATTCCGGTGTACGCCTTTCTTTTCGGACTGTCAACCGGAAAAGAGCCCCGGTGAACGCAGGTGAACGGAAATGCATGCGAACAAGCGGCGATGCGCGCTGGAGAATACATCATGAAAGCCGGAGGTTCGCGAAAAAAGCGAGGCTTCGGAAGGGAAACGGTTTACGCCGTTTGCGAAGACGAGCGAAGCTGTTCCTGATAGGTGACGAGCAGGCTCTGCATCGCCAGATCCGTGCGGGTGTAGACGTTCTGGCTGTCCTGGATTTCCAGCAGCGTTTCGATCAGGAATGCCACGGATTTCGGGGAAAGACGTTCGGCCTCCCGCCGGATCTGCTCTTCCCGATCCGGATTGGAGAGAACGCCGCCGGATCCCGAGGAAACCAGCAGAACGTCCCGGTAAAAGGAAATCATCAGCGACAGCACGAAGGCGAGCCTGTCCCGGCTTGCGGAGCCGGTCCGCACCAGGTCCGGAAAGCCGTCAGATTCACCCGCGCCGAACCGTTCCCAGAGGTCCAGCCATTCCCGCCTTTCGGAGAAAATTTCATCGGGGTCGTCGGTGTCGGCCAGAACTCGCGCCCGGTCCATGGAGCCTTCCGCCAGGGCGGCCACGAGATCCGCCTGCCGTTCATCCAGCTCGAATTCCTCAAGAAGATGTTCCTTTATGCGTGCAAGCGGAATGGCGCCGAAGGCGATTCGCTGGCAGCGGGAGCGGATGGTGGGCAATAACGCGTCCGGGCGGGAGGAAACCAGAAGAAACAGCGTCCGCAAGCGCTCCATGGGTTCTTCCAGAGTCTTCAGAAAGGCGTTCTGGGCCGCGATCTGCATGCTGTCCGCCTCGTGGACGATCACCACCCGCCGGTGGGCTTCCAGCGGGGCGTTGTACAGATTGCCGCGAATGTCCCGCACCGCGTCGATTCCGATGGTGTGGCTGGCCTGTTTGCGCCCATCGGGGCCGATCCAGCGGCCGGGCGCCAGATGGACGATATCCGGATGCACACTCTCGTCCGGGTTCATGCTTCGGGCGATTTTCTCACAGCTTACGCAGATGCCGCAGGGATCGGAATCGCTGCGCAGGCAGTTGACGGCCTGGGCGAACAGCCGGGCGGCTGTCATCTTTCCCACGCCGTCCGGCCCGGCGAAAAGATAGGCGTGACTGATTCGGCCGTTTTGAATCGCCCGCCGAAGGATGCCCGCGGCCCGGTTTTGGTTTTCCAGATCGGACCAGGGCATTTATTCGTTCACTTCGTCTTCCAGCGGGGATTGATGCGGGAATACCACCACGTTATCCAGGGATTTCTCGTCCGCGAAAACCATGGCCAGGCGATCGAATCCCAGGGCGATTCCGGCGGCGGGAGGCATGCCGAATTTCAGCGCCTCGATGAACTCCCGGTCGATATCGTAATGAAATCCACGCTCTTCTTCCGATTCCTTGATGAAGTCCTCGAAGCGTTTGGCCTGTTCGATGACGTTGTTCAGCTCTCCGAAGGCATTGGCCAGCTCGACACCGCCGATATAAACCTCGAATCGTTCGGCGTAACGCGTGGCTCCGGGTTTTTTCCTGGAAAGCGCGGCCAGTTCGATGGGATAATCGTACAGAATCACCGGCTTGTCCCACCCCAGGGAAAGCTCGATTTCCGTTAAAAACAGTTTGTTGAAGACCACCTCGAAGGACTCTTCCGGCTTGACGTAGTCGAAGCCCGAGGCATGGGCCGCCCGGGCGAGCTGCTCGCCCGAAGTCACCCGGTCCAGGTGAATGTTGAAACGTTTCAGGAAGAGTTCGCGTAGAGAGATCCGCTTCCAGGGCGGACTCAGGTCGATGACCTTTCCCCGGTACTCCAGGTCCGTTCCGCCCTTGGCCTCCTGGTGAACGCGGCAGATCAGGGTTTCCACCTCCTCCATCAGCGCCTCGTAGGTGATGTAGGAGCGATACCATTCCAGCATGGTGAACTCGGGCTGGTGGTGGGCGGAATATTCCATGTTGCGGAAGGACTTGCAGAACTCGAAGATCCGCTCGTAGCCCAGTACGAGCATTTTCTTCAGATGAAATTCCGGAGAGGTCGGCAGGTAGCGTTCCTCATTCCATCCGCTGTGCGGCCCCTTCCAGTTCGTCTTGAAACCGTTAAGATGCGGTTCCATGCCCGGACAGGCGACCAGCGCCGGGGTCGTAACTTCGATGAAATCCTCTCCGTGAAAGTAATCCCGGAACGCCTTCAGCATGTTTCCACGTAAAACGGCGTTTTTGCGCTTCTGGTCGGCGTGCTTGAACCAGCGTGTCATCCAGGTGCGGTGGTCCTTCTGGGGCGTCATGCAGGGCACCAGGGTATTGAAACGCTGCACGCGCCAGGAATCGTCCTTGAAGATCAGGAGACATTCCATGATGTCCCCCAGTCGGACGCGGTTCATGCGCGGGTTTCGGATGCTGACGCCGAAGGCGCGGCGATCCGTCTGATCCTCCAGCGTCATGGTGGCCTGGGAAATCTGAACCAGTCGTCCCGCCACCACCACCTCCACCCCGTCCTGCTCGTACCGGGCCAGATCGGCGATCATCTTGCGAAGGTTTTTCACTTTTTCAACATCTCCTTGTTCGAGACGAAGGCGTCGGCCACGGGTTTTTCCGCGAAGCGGTTCACGTCGAGAAGCGCCAGAAGCGCCAGGGCGGTATCGTCCAATTCCGTGGTGTTGACCAGGATATCCTTCTTGAAAGCGCCCACGTAGCGGGAATATTCCTCCAGATAAAAGGCGCTGGCGGGCGTGAACTGTTGCTCCAGAAGCCAGCGCGCGGCCAGGACGACGGCGTTCAGCAGCCGCTTGCGCGTCTCCTCCTGGGTTTCCGGGACGAGAGAATAGGCCAGCGCCAAGCCGCGCAGCCGCACGGCCACATTGGCGGTGGTGGGCGTCTTCTCGTCGTTGAACGCGCCGGTGAAATCGGCGTAGGGCGCGCTCTTCCGGTCGTACTGCATGCCGACGACCTTGCGGCCTTCCTCTACGGCCTTCGTAGCGAGCGCCGCGTCTCCGGTGAGATTCGCCGTCTCCGCCACGGCTAAAAGCGCCCAGCGGCCGCCGGATTTCCAGAAGGCGTCGAAGAGCAGCCGGGCGTGTTGCTTGTCTTTCTCGTTTTTCGTCACCGAGGCCAGCCGGGCCATGGCGAAGACCAGATGATTGTCCGGATCCATTGCGGCCGCCTTTCCCATGGGCAGGCGCTTGTCTTTTCCCGTGGCGTTTCGCAGGTATTCCGCCACGGAGGCGGCCAGTTCCCGCCGATCCTTCACCGCCCCGGCACAGCCGAGCAGTTCCGCGAAGATCAGGGTGGCCGCGCCGTCCACGCCGCTATCCGAACCGAACATCCGGCCGCCTTCCGGAGCCTTGCGGATGCCGGATTCCAGGCCCTTCATCACCCAGCGGACCTCGCCGCCGAGTTTCAGATCCTTGGCCAGATCCGCCGCGTAGCCCAGGGCGGCGGCGGCGGAAAGCTGCCAGGCGTCCGGATCCGTCCGCAGGGGACGGTGCTGGACGTCGTAGCCCGGCAGGAAACGGCTCTTCTCTTCCACTTTGTGGCCGAGGAGGTACTTTTCGGCCAGATCGATGGCCTTTTCCACCGCGTCGGCGGGCGGTTCGTCCAGTTCGACCTTGTAGCGGTACAGATCCACCGCTTTGCCGTGCGGGACGTCCTCGATGAAGTTGATGGTTGCGTATTTGTAGACGAAGGTCTCGGGACTCTTCCAGGCGTCTTTCGGCAGCTTGGCCTTTTTGGCGATACGCTCCAGCCAGGTGACCGTGGTGCGCTGTTTTTTCACGAATACGTAGGGCAGAAAAAAGGCTCGTTTACGGCTGGAATGTTCCAGATAGATGCCGTGAACGCCCGGCTCCAACACCTTGCGCACGCCCTCCGGGGTCTTGTCCTCTATGAGTTCCTTGGGTTGCAGAATGGAGATCTCCACGCGGAAACGGTCGATCTCCTCCGGCAGGGGATCCTTGAAACGCTTGTCCCGGCATGTGTTTATCACGGCGTTGACGACGTTGGCGACCAGATCCTTTCCGGACGCGGAGACGCAGCCGCGCCATTCGCCTTCCTTGTAGATCGTGGCGAAGACGTTGTTGCTTTTTTTGCCCTTCAAACTCGGTGGAACGTCGTTCGGTTCGTAGCGTTCCTCCTTGGCGACCCACAGATCGAAGGCTTTTCGGGCTGTTTTCATGAGATACTGCTTGTCCGCCTCTGAAATTTCCACGCGGACTTCGTTGAACGTCCGGGGTTTGGGCGCGGTGGACTTGGCGGCCTTTTCGATTTTCTTCTCCGTGGGTTCTCCACCTTTGCAACCGGCAAATGAGAAAGCCAGGAAAAGCAGCAGACCGATGGAAATCGCAAGTCTTTTCATAAGTCTCTCCTATTTCGGCCTACCAGGTTTTCAATTCGGAAACGGCCTTCCAGTCCGCTTCATCGAAGAAACGCAGGGCTCGGTAATTGACCGTCAGGCAGTGATAGGCGTAATCCAGGCGGCAGTCGTCCATTTCGAAGTTGGCCGGGATGCAGCCCAGGGCATTTCCTGGGGCGGGCAGGAAATAGCTCGATCCCTCCCGGTACTGACTCTGCCGTACGAAGCGGATGGTCAGGAAAGCGGCTTTGCGATATTTGGGCGTTTTTTCCGCATGTTGGGCCAGTTTGGTGAGTTGGAAGATGGACGCGATGCCCTCGCCGTAGACCCCGCTGTTCCAGATGGGGCGGTCCGTTTTGCGCTTGCTGCCGTGGAACCCGCCCACGTAGTCTTTCCAGTAGGTCTGCTTGGGGCCGAAGACGTACCAGTTGTCCAGAATCCAGTCCGCCATCTCGTAGGCGTAGGCGGCCACTTCCGGTTTCTTGACGATCTCGTAATATTCCATCATGGCGGACATGTCCCAGGGGACGAAAGCTCCCAGATTTCCTTTTCTTTTCGGGCTCTTGGTGTCGTTGAACCACTTGGAGTAATACTGGAAGGCTTTCTCCACCGTATCCAGGTAGCGCTGATCCTTGAACAGGTGGTACATGCGCACCAGGGCCAGATTGGCCTCTCCGGGGTAGATGGTGACTTCCTTGTCGTCCGGTTTCTGGCCGGGCTTGGTGTAGAAACTGCGGTAGTGTCCGTTTTCCTTCTGGAGGTTCATGATGAATTCCGCCAGTCCTTTCATGGGCTTTTCCCATTCCGGAACCGGCTGAAAACGAACGTACTCGCACATGGCCTGGAGCATGGTTCCCGCTCCGCCGAGTTTGTATTTCGGATCGAAACGCTTGTGGCGGAACATCGCCATGTTTCCTTCCCATTCCACCAGGTCCAGCACCCATTCGATGGCCAGTTTGGCGGTTTTCAGGTAGCGTTCGTCCTTCATCAACTCGTAGGCCTGGATCATGGTCAGCGTGGCCAGCCCGTGCCGGATGATGTTGTAGCGGTTTTTCTTCACGCTGTCGCGCACGGCGTAATATTCATAGTCGAACATGCGTGTGTCCTCGTGGAAGGAACTTACCAGCCAGTCGGCGCCTTCCTTGAAGCCCTGGAGGACGGCATCCTTGGTCAGATCCTCGACACGTACCCACTCCGTTCCGCGCCACAGGCGCACCACCTCGCCGCCGGGCTTGCGCTCGGAAAAGGCCAGTTCGCGGAATTTTTCCAGGGTGACTCCCGGTTTCTTCCAGGCGTCCTTTTCCAGACCTTCCCGTTTGAGAAGCGCTTCCATGTACTTGTTGAAATTATCCGTACGAAGCAGTCTCGGACGGTCCGGCGTGGCGAAAACGGGCTTGTCGCGGTTCGGAATCCGAACGATCAGGCCGTCGAGTCCCAGGGAGATTTCGTTCGGCGCCTTGCCCGCGGAAAGGTCGATCAAGCCGCTTTCCTTGTAGAAATTCACGGTGACCGCGGCGCTCTCCAGGAACGTTCCGAACGGTTCGGCCGTCATGCCGCCGCCGCCTTTGCGTTCGTAGCGGCCGATGGCTTTCTTGATGGCGTCGTCCAGGGCGGCCTTGGCCGTTTTTCCTCGCCCGCGAACCCGGCCGAGATTGCGGTTGTATCCGTTGGGATCCGTGAAGCGCAGGTCCACGACTCCCGGTTGGAGAAGCGCGGAGGAGAAGGACGACGGCAGGGAACCGGCGGGTTTTCCGGACAGTCCGGCCCGGGTATAGGCCATTACGCTCGCAAGTTCCTTGTCCGATATCCGATAGGCCTCCGCGCTGGGACCGGCCAGGATGGTGGCTTCGTCGATGTAGAGAACGGAGAAATGTTCGTAGGTTCCAGCGTTCAGGAGAGACTGAATGACGCTTCCCGATACGTCCATTGGGTTGGGAATCCGACGCGGCAAGGCGAGAATCTTGATGTTTGCCGCCGCCATGGCTTTCAAAACCGCCGTTTCGTCGTGTCCTTTCAGCGCTTTCGTCAATTCCGCCTGGTCCTTTTCCGTTTTCACGCTTTTGGCCAGGGATTTCAGATTCTCCCGGAAAGAGTCCAGGGTGAAAACGTTTCCTCCGCCATAGGCATCCGCCCATTTTTTAACGGTGGTCTCGAATTTCGTTCCGGGACTCGCCGGGCAACCGGAGATCCAGAGGGCCGCCAGAATGACGATCAATGAATAGATGCCGCTGCGACGTAGCATGTAGGTCCTCCTTGATTTCCTTATATGAGCGTGCGTAGTTTGCGGATTTATATCAGTCCTTCCGTTCCGCTGTCAACTGTTTCACGAACCCGCAGAAGGCCCGATGAGCTTTCGGGCTAATCCTCCGGAGTGATCTGGAATTTCGCCAGTTTGGCCATGAAGGCCTGGCGGCTGATGCCCAGATCGGCCGCCGTTTTCGAACGGTTCCATCCATGTTCTTCCAGGGCCTGCCGGATGATTCGGATTTCGTACATCTCCATGATTTCCTTCAGGGCCCGCCCTTCGATGGTCACCGGACCGTCCGAGGCGGACTCGGCCCGGGCCGACAGTTGCGGGGAAAAGTGCCGGATCTCGATTTTCTCTCCGTTTTCCGCCAATAAAAGTCCCCGTTGCACTTCGTTCTTCAACTGGCGGACATTGCCGGGGAATGGGCAACGGCGCAATTCCTGAAGGCATTTTTCCGAGAACTCGTTTCCGTACTTGTGCATCTTTTCCTGAAAGTGGCGCAGAAAATGCCGGGCCAGCACCACCACGTCGTCCGGACGTTCGCGCAAAGGCGGAATATGAATGGGAAACGTGTTGACCCGGTAGAACAGATCCTCCCGGAATTCGTGATTCCGAACGGCTTCCTCCAGATTGAGGTTCGTGGCGCAGACGATGCGCACGTCCACTTTTCTGGTCTGGGTCGCGCCCACCGGCATGATCTCGCCTTCCTGCAGGGCGCGCAGCAGTTTGACCTGAAGCTGATAGGGTGTCTCTCCGATTTCGTCCAGAAACAGCGTGCCGCCGTCCGCCACCTCGAACAGGCCCTTTTTATTGTCCACCGCGCCGGTGAACGCGCCCCGGACGTGCCCGAACAGTTCGCTTTCCAGCAGGGTGTCGGAAAAGGTTCCGCAGTTGACGGCCGCGAAGATGCGATTGGCGCGCTTGCTGTTGTTGTGAATGGAGCGCGCCACCAGTTCCTTGCCCGTCCCCGTCTCGCCGGTTATCATGACCGTCAGTTCGGACGGCCCCACCGTCTCGATCTGCCGTCGAATGCTTTCCAGGGCGGCGGACGTTCCGACGATGCGATGCTCGTCGCTTTCCTTGGACAACACCATGGATTTCAGGTAGAGGTTTTCGTTCTTCAGCTTTTCCTCGGCGTCGCGCACCACCTCCAGCAGCTTGAGATTGACGATGCGGGCCGAAAGAACGTAGGCCACCACGGATACCAGATCCAGATCCTGTTCGTCCAGACCGCTGGAATTGGCCGTGTTTCCGATCTCGATGTGTCCGATGACCCGATCCTGCTGAATGAAGGGAGACAGAATCAGGCTGCGCAGCGGGCGGGCGGCGTCCAGGGACGATCGAATGCCGATCAACTGGTCGGAATCCACCAGAATGGCCCGCTGCTGGGCGTAGACTTCATCGAAAAGCGCTTCCGCTCCCTTCAACTCCTGGGCGATGTCCTTGGCCTTGGAAGTGAAATACACCTGCCGCCATTTATCCTCCGTCAGCGTGTTTTCCCGATGCAGGGCCACGTATTCCGCATTGGGGACATGATTGAGAATAAACAGGGCGGCGTGCTGATAGATCGTGTCGGCCTTGTCCTGTTCGTGGATTTCCTTCTGGAAGCGGAACAGGGAGCGCACCAAGCTCTTGTCGTCCAGAATCTGCTTGGAAAGCAGCGAGAAATCGGAGATGGCCCGGGAGGCCAGGATGGTCTTGCCGCTGTCCTCCTTCTTCAGGCCCTCCGTTTCGCCTTCGAAAATGCGTACGCGCACGATGGCGGGCTGCTGGGTGTCGCCCAAAAGCAACAGATCGCCGTCGGCCAGGGAGCGCTCCTTGAACTTCACGCCGTCCACCACGAAGCGTTCCCCGCCGCTTTCCACCATGGAGCCGTTGGTGCTTTGCAGATCCTGATAGACGAATTGATTGTCGCGCAGGACCATCTGTCCGTGCAGGCTGGAGATGCGCGGGTCGTGAATGACGAAATCGTTGGATTCCGCCCGCCCGATCAGGAGATGTTCCTTGGAGAACGTCTTTTGCAGTTTCTCTCCGTCGATTTCGGTATGCAGTTCAACCAGCCACATGATTTGCATTCTCCCCGTTTTCGGAAAACTCACCAGGTTCCCATCAGAGCCATGCCGACGTTGAAAAAGACGCTGGCCGCCTCGGGATCGAACAGAAACACGCCTCCGGAGCCGACGGTCGCCCCGATGGCGAAGTGCTTTTCGAAACGTACGAAAAAGCCCGGTTCCAGACGCCAGAGCAGCCCCTGTTCATCCGTCAGACCGCCGCGGCCGAAGGTGACGAACCCGACATCCAGGGGCAGGTGAAAAAAGAAACGTTCGAAAGCATAGATCCATGCCGGACGGGCCGTGACGCCCATCAGGTTCAGGTTCGGCCCCCCGGTCTTGCCGCCGTTACGCTGAAAAAGAAACGCGCCACCCATGTAAAAGCCGTTGGCCAGATGCGTTTCCACGAATCCTCCGGTTGCGAACCCCACGCCGTAGTGATCCGTGTCTTTGCCGCTGAGGAAAGCCGCTCCGAAGGTCAGCCCCGCCAGGCCGTCCGGCCGGGCGAAGCGGGAGTTTTTGGAGGAAACGGGAGGCGCGGCCGCAGGCGCTTTTTCCTTTGCAACGGGCTTCGGTTTGACTTCCGGCGGGGGAGCGGTTTGGGGCTCCGGCTTCGTTTTCCGGAGTTCGGAACGTTCCTCCAGGCTCCGTTTGACGCTCAGGTAAAGGTCGTGGATCTTCGGCGAGACCTTGTCTGCCGACAGCTCGAATCCCGGATCGATTTCCAGAATGGCGCGAAAGGTCTGCCGGGCCTCGGTTTCCCGCCCCAGGGCCACCAGGGCGAAGGCCATGTAACGGTGGATCTCCGTCAGGCGGCGGGCGTCATTCGCGCCGCTTCGCTCCAGATCCCTGGCCCGTTCCAATTTCTCCAATGTGCATTCGAAGTTGATCTCTCCGTAACAGATCAGGGCCTCGCGGAAGAGTTCATCCGAACCGGCGGATTGACCCCAGGCCGGTGCGGGCGGGATCAGAATCCAGAAGGCAAGCGCCATTCCGAGCGGAACCGGAACCTGTCCGAAGAACCGCTTGAAAATGATAGACAGCAGGGCCCGCCCACGCCACATTTCGTAAAGCCTTCTTTACACTATGGAGGATCGATGTTTCCCAACACTGCATCAAGGTAGCAATCAAAAATTTGTGTGTCAAGAAATCTTAACACTCAAGTCGATGTCTTTTCTTCCCTTCGGCCTAGGAGAGAATCCGCTTTCGGAGCATCGTCGGGGGAGGGAGGAGGGCTGGGAAAAGGAGATGGATCCTTCAGTAAATGTGCAGGATCGTCTCGTATTCCTTGGTGTTTTTTCCCAGGGCATAGCTCAAGCGGTGGCGACCGGCCCTCAGACGCTTGCCCGAACTGGGCGTGGTGAAGGCTGCGCCGCCGTCGATGCGGATGGTGGCCCAGGGTTTGGCGTCGAAATTGAGTTCGGCCATGGGGATGCAGCGGCCCCTGGAATCCTTTCCCTGAAAGATCCGGGCCCGGATCAGCAGGCGTTCCGTGGCGTTTTCCGATGGAAGCACGGACAGCAGGCGTACCTGGTTCTGGGCTTCGGGAAGCCGCATCTTGTGCCCGTGATTTCGTCCGCCGGAAAGAATGCGCCCGTCGCCGGAGGCTTCCACCGTGAGCGTGCATTCGAACGGGGAAAGTTGCAGTTGGATCGGCCCGGGCTCCTTTCCGGGAACGACGGATTTCTCCACGGTATTGTAACCTTCCAGACTGGCCGTGAGCGTGACGGGGCGGTTGGGAATCAGATCCGCCAGGAGGAACGGGCTCTTTCCCTTCACCGGTCGGCCGTCCAGCAGCAGCGAAGCGCCGGCGGGGGTCGTTCGGATTTCCAGTTCCTTGTAAAGCGAGGCCAGGGGATGGGAGAGGACATGCGGTTCTTCGCTTTTTTCCTCGATGATGAACTCCGTCTGCACAGGGACGTACCCGTCCCGCTCGATTCGTAGACGATGTTTTCGTCCCAAAGGCAGCTTGCCGATCTTCATGGGCGTGACGCCTTCCAGTTCCCGGCCGTTCAGCCAGGCGCGGGCTCCCGGCGGCCGGGTTTCCAGGAGGGTTTCCTGAAGGCCGGGAACCATGCGGATTTCACTGGTTTTTTTGCGTTCGTCACCGAAGGATACCGTCTCCTCGTAAGGGTCGTACCCGCGCAGTTCCAGACGGATCCGATGGGAGCGATCGGGGTCCAGTCCTTTCAGGAGCGCGGGCGTCACCTGCCGCGTGGCGAGGCCGTCGAGCAGGACGCGCGCGCCGGGCGGCGTGGACTTCAATTCCAGAACCGCTCCGCCGGATCGGAAGAGGAATGCTCCGACCGGCATCGTCAGAAGCAGGAGCAGAACGACCAGCAGCAGCGGTCCCTTTTTGGATTTCGGTGGGGAACTGTCCGGAATTGCCGTGGATTCTGCGCCGGGAGTTTCGGCCTTCTCCGGAAACTCCTTGCGGGGTGTACCGATGGGACGGGTGGACAGGATGGTCCGGTCCGCGACGGCGGCGCGGGGTTGTGCCCGATCGGGGAACAGGCGAACGAGCAGCCGCGGCAGTTCCTCGCCCCCCGGGACGTGATGGCGGACGATTTCCTCCTCCACCTCGCGAAGCATGGCCTGGGCGGTGTCGTAGCGTTCCGCCTTCTCGTTGGAGCAGGCTTTGACAAGAATTTTACGGACGGATTCCGGCAGGTTGTCGCTTTCCGGAAAATCCATGGCTCCGGCGGCGATGCCGCGCAGCAGGGCTTCTTCCGGGATATGGGGAGAGAAGGCCCGGCGGCCGTAAAGCATTTCGTAAAGCACCAGGCCCACGGAATAAATGTCCGAGCGGCGGTCGCTGGGATCGCCGCGCACCTGCTCGGGCGGCAGATAGCAGATCTTCCCGGCCAGTTTGTCTACGTCACGCCCGGCCTCTTCCCGGGCGCAGGCCAGACCGAAATCGGTCAGTTTCACCTCGCCCTCGAAGGAAATCAGGATATTGGAAGGGCTGATGTCCCGATGGATGACCTTCAGTTCCCGGCCCGATTCGTCCTTCAGTCGGTGGGCGTAGTCCAGGCCCTTGCAGACATCCGCGATGATGCGCAGCGAGAGAGTCAGCGGAAGGGCCTCGCCATGATCCCGCAGGCGGTCGAGCAGGTTGGCCAGGTCCACGCCGTCCACGAATTCCATGGAAAGAAAGAGCGAGCCGGAATGCTTTCCGAAATCGTAAATCTGTACGATATTCGCATGGTTCAGTCGCGCCGCCAGCCGGGCCTCGTTGCAGAAACGATCCTCGAAGCCCGGATGCTCGGCCAGTCCCGGCAGAATACGCTTCACCGCCACGATTTTCTCGAAGCCCGCTTCCCGGAGGAATTTGGCCTTGAAAATCTCTCCCATGCCCCCCGAGGCGACCCGGTCGATGAGCCGGTATTGACCGTAGTTCTCGTTCATGTCAGCCGTGGAAGGTTTCCATCGGGCGTTTGCGCCTTTTCCGGCGCGTGGCCAGGGCGGCCAGCGGAATCAGAAGAAACGCCGATCCGGCAGTGCCGGGAGACGATTGGCAGCCTCCTCCTCCGCTTCCGTTTCCGATCTTTTGCGTTTCGTCGTCGTCGTCCGATTCATCGCCGTCCGCCGGTTCCTCCATGGGGAAATCCTCGTCGCCGTCGGGAAATTCGTCGCCGTCCGATAGCGGTTCCTCCGTTTCCCGTTCCATCTCTGCGTCGCCGTCCACGGGCGGATCGCTTCCCTCCACGTGCCAGATGCGCAGGGTTCCCCGGATGACGGCTTCCTTTCCGTAAGCATCGGGAATCAGAGCCAGAAACCAGTTTCCCTCCGCGGGAGCCGCCAGGGCCGCCCGTTCGCCGACGGCCGAATCCACCCCCTGGCGCATGCCGCTTTCCACGAAACGCGCGGCCTGTTGTTCGGATAGAAGCACCCAGCGCGCTTCGGGGGATTCCGCCGGGATATAGGTGGTGCCTCCCGTGTAGGCGTTTTCGCCCAGAATCATGGCGTCGGCGACTTCGCTTTCCCCTTCGAGAACGTAGCGTTCCTCCCAGTCGGCGGGCTGATCTCCGGTCTGCAACGGCCAGATATCGTCACGGCCGAAGTCAAAGGCGTGGTCGATGTCGAAGCTTTCATCCGGCAGGGCTTCCTCGGCGGTGATGACGGACGATACGGCTCCCGCCTCCGGCGGGTAGGAACCGGCGGGCGTCTCCACCCGGAGATAGTAGTTGGCTCCGTCGCCCAGTTCGGCCGTCCAGCGGCCCTGGTCGTCGGTTTCGCCCCAGATGCCGGTCATCAGATCCTCGGACTGCCAGGCTTCGGTGGCTACGCTCACGGACGCGCCGTCCACGGGTCGGCCGTCGGCGTCCGTGACGTGCAGGTTCAGCGTCAGCGTGTTGCTGAACATCCCCGCCACGGAACGCACCGTGCCGTCGCCTTCGGTGGCGATGATGCAGGAACAGTCCTTGCCGCCGCCGCCGGAATCCTTGTCGTAGGCGATCTTGTTGTTGTCGATGTGCGTGGGGCCGTCGCTCCAGCTGACCTGGTAGGGATGCCAGGCGTCCCGAAGATAGAACATGTTCCAGACGTGATCCTCGGTGCTGTTGTGAACCAGCAGGTTGGGCACCAGGGCCGCGCGGCTGGCCGCGCCGAGCATGTCCTGCAACTCGCCGCAGTTGCCGTAGCGGTTGTTGCTGATCTGCACCGGCTGGCTGACGCGCTGGACGTTGTTCCAGCCGTTCAAGGTGGCCCATTCGGAAACCCAGTAGACGAGCATCTGGCTGACCCAGTAGCCCAGTTTGTCCAGGGCGAAGGTGTCGGGATCGAAAAGGCGGTCGCCCGAAAGGCCCTCGTGGGCTTCGCCGTCCCAGACGGCGGCGGTATTCGCCAGCAGTTCCGAAAGCTTGGGAAGGCCGCCTTCCAGAAGGTCCGCCCGCGCCGGAGCGGAATGCGTCGTGCGGGTGAAGCCTCCCGGCATGACGAGCCCGTCCCAGACATCCTCTTCCTGGTCCACCGCGCCGTGCAGTTCCAGGACGCCGCCTTCGTCTACGAAGCCTTCCAGCTTGTCCTTGTTGTCCGCGATGGCCTGCCAGAAGGAGAGCGGCTGATCCGAGGGCAGCACCACCTTGCGGATCTGCCAGTTCAGGTCGAAGTCCGCGAGGTCGGCGGACGTAATCACCGTAAGCGTCGCGCCCATGTCCGTGAGCAGGTTCTCCACCACGGGCTGGCCGTAGGGATCGCGATCCTTCACCAGAACCACGGTCGTATATTGCGCCACGCGGGTGCCGCCGTTCAAAAACGTCAGCATGTTTTCCAGAAGTTCCGGGCTGCCGTCCAGGGCCAGCCGCTCCACCGGCGCCAGCGTCGCCAGATAGGAGCCGTCCGGGTAATCGAACATCGTGCTGCAACAGGCGCCGTCGCCCCGGGTGAACTCCATCATGGCGATTCCATGGTCCTCCGCGCGCAGCAGCAGTTCGTTTACGCCGACCTCCATCCCCGTGAAGACCGCGTCGCGCGTGGTCCGGAAGCCCGGGTAATTGTCGCCGTGCAGGTCGTTGGGGTCGGTGAACGTCGGATGGGCCGCGTAGGAGCGGGGCGGTTCGCCCGCGTCCAGGAAATAGGAACGCCAGAACGCACCGTCCGGGGGGGCGGCGTTCATGCCGGATTCCGGCCGCACGCTGGCGGGCGTCTCCCAGTCCAGGGTCATGTTCACCACGGCGCGATAATAGATGTCCGCGGGAAGAAGCCAGCTTTCCGTCGCGTCGGCGGTTTTCAGGGTGTAGCGCAGCGTGGTGAAGGGCGCTTCCTCCACGATTTCCACGTAATCCAGTTTCTCCGCCTGAGCGTAGATCAGCTCCGCGTTCCGGCGAATCATGTCCGCACGCAGGGCGGAGCGCCGCAGATCCTCCGGCGGCATATGGGAAAGCACCCAGGCGATTTCGTCGTCCAAGCGGGCGTCCTCGTTCGAAAGCAGCACGTCGGAAAGCGCCACGGCGCGTTCCTCGTGAATCTGGGCCATGCGCGCCAGAAATCCGACCGCCCAGTCCGCGTCGATGGCCGCGATGCGATCCGCCGCATCCGCCACCGCCTGGGGCACGGTCCGGAGATTCTGTCCCGGACTGCGCTCGTCCAGGCTCAGCGCGCCCGTCTCGGAATCGATGGCGAAGAGCGCCGGGACGCGGGGGCGCACCCGAACCTCGAACTCCAGTTCGTCAAGCGGCTCCTGCTCCACCGGGACTTCGACGGTCTTCGTTTCGGGCAGGCGCTGCAGGACGTTCTTCCGAGTGGTCTCATGCACGGCGGCGCTTTTTTTCATGCGCGGAACCGCGATGCCGCTTTGCGGAAGCAGAATCCGCCCGGCTTCGCCTGTCTCCGCATGGGCAAAGGCCGCAGGCAGCCCGATGAAAAGCCATATGCCGATTGAAAAGATGATTCCAACTCTTTTCATTGCTTCCCCCTTTGGGTCGTAACGATCAGGGACAGTTCATGGGAACGGTTCCGCTGGGATCTTCCCCGGAACCTCCGCAATAATATCCGTAATCCTCCGTCCAGCCGCATTCCTGGCCGAACGCTCCGCAGTTTTCCCGGCGCGGAGTTTCCGTGTTCGGATCGCACCAGCGGGCGGTGGTTCCGTCGCAACAGCCCAGCCAGCCGATACCTCCGCAGGATCCCGCCGAATCCGTATCTCCGTCAACGGGAAGCTCCCCATCTCCGTCCGGCTCCGTCTGAGGATCGTCGGTGCAGTAATATCCCAGGGCCGCGCCCGTCCAGCCGCATTCCTGGTCGCAGGGGATGCAGCGTTTGAAGCGGATCCGACGGTCCTGGCACCAGTAGGCGATGCCGCTTTCGCAGACGCCCTGGAAGGTCACGCCGTTGCAGGGATCCGGAACGCAACGGAAATCACCGCTTTCATTCTCGCCGCAGATGTTTCCGGCCGTCCGGCAGTTTTCCTCCACCAGGCGGTCGTTCTGGCAATAACGCGCCGTATCGCCGGAGCAGGCGCCTTTCTCGTCCACGCTTCCGCAGTCGCCGCTCTCCGCCAGGTACGGTTCCAGCCAGCTCGATCCGTAGGTCACGTCCGCGAAATGGTCGATGCCCGTGCAGGATTCGTCGCCCCAGCTCACCGTTCCGATGACCCGCAGGCCCTGCCCGAAGTCGTAGAAGGCCGGCCCGCCGGAGTCTCCGAAGCAGACGCCGCCCTGTCCCTGGCCGTTGACGGTGAATTCGCCGTCGTAATAGGAATCCAGGCGTTCCGCGATCCAGAAACGCCGGGAGTTGTACTCGTTGTCGTGGGTGGTGCCGTAGCCGCCGTTCTGCACCTGTTTGCCGATGATGGCGTCGGTGAGCGGACTCGCGTTCACCGGCACCGCTTCCAGTCCGGGCGCGAGATCGTAGGCCGATTCGGAGAGCACCAGCACGCCCAGGTCGTGGGCGGCGGGATTTCCGGAATACGGTTCGTATTGGGGATGAATGTCCAGGTCGGCGACGGTCAACACGGCCAAGGGGGACGAGGCGTCCGGTCCCAGAACGAACTTGATGTCCGCCGGGTTGTAGACATCCGCCAGGCAGTGGGCCGCCGTGAGCACCAGGCGGGAGGCGATCACCGTGCCGGTGCAGAAATTGGCGTAGAAGCCGCCGTAGTCCTGAACCAGCGCGCCCATGGCGAGTTGCTGGCCCGGAGTCATGCCGAAGAGCGCGGGGAACTCGGTGCCGTGATAGACTTTCAGCGCGGCGGCGTTCTTCTCGAAATCGCCCACTCCGCAGACCGCCTCGTCGCCGTCCGAAGGGATGTCGCCGTCCTCTCCCGTGTCGCCGTCGGGAAGGATTTCCGTTTCGGGAACGTCGATATCGCCGTCCGTGGAATCGGAGGACGAATCGTTGCAGGCGGAAACCGCAAGACAGAGCATTGCGGCAAAAAGAAGAAAGGCGATAGTCGTTCGTTGCATCGGTGCGCTCCGAAGGAAAGGGCGCGGGGGATTCCGATTCCACCCCCGAACCCGGTCCGGCACAGGTTCAGATAAGGACGGGACTCTTCAGTTACCCGTTAAAACGTCCAATTCAGATTCAACGATACCTCTTTCGTCACTGGATCCACCGCGGGCGTCACGGCGAATTCCCGCTGGGGCGGATCCACCAGCAGCCAGATGCCCACGCCGAGCCCCGCCGCGCCCAGGCCGATCAGCGTGCCGCCCGCCGCACGGGTGGCGGTGCGGGCGTTGGGGTCGTCTTCTGCGCGGGCGACCAGAAAGCTGCCGAATCCGGCCAGAAGCCCGCCCAAAACCGTGGTGAAGGCGCCCGGGCGGTAATCGTTCTTGCTTCCCTTCGTTTCTCCGGGACGCAGGGCCAGCCCGGGCTTCCACTCCGGCTGAATGCTTACCGATTTTCCGGGCTCCAGTTCCACGATGCGCTCGCAGGCGGCGAAGCCCTGCTGAACGAGCCGGACGGCGTAGCTTCCCGGCGGCAGATCCGCCCGGTAGGTGTTCTCCGCCACCTTTTTCTCGTTCACGTAGATTTCCACGTTGCGCTGGCGTTTGTCCGCCGGAATGTCGATCACCAGGGTTCCCTGTTCGGGAAGAAAGCCGTGGCGGACCCGCGTTACGTCGTCGGCCTTTACGTCCACGTGATAGGTGGCCGTGGGGTAGGGCGACATCACCAGGGAAACGGTGTGCTTGCCGGTCAGGACGTTGCGGACCACGTAGGGCGTCACGCCCGCCGGACGGCCGTCCAGAAGGATCTCCGCGCCGCCGGGCGTGGAGTCCACCAGGATCTCTCCCTGCCGGGTCACCAGGTCCGCGAACCAGCGCCGGACCGTTCCCCGGCGGAATTTCATGATTTCGTTGACGGGAGGATGTTCGGGCCGACGCACCTCGACCCGTATCGTTTCGCCGTCGGCTCCCGAAAGGCTGCACGGCGTACGGCAGGCTTCCTTTCCCTCCACGCTCACCGTCGCCCCCAGCGGCATGCTGGTGACGTGCCAGACGCCTTCTTCCCGGCGTACGTCGGGCGGGACGCCGATGAGATCCTGGACCATGCCCTCCAGAATCACCGGCGCGGCGGAAAGTTCCGGAATCGGCTCCACGAACTCCCGGCCGTCTCCCTCGTCTCCCACGTCCATGCGCAGCCGCAGATTGATGTAGCCGTCCGCCAGGGGAACCAGCAGCATGCGGATTTCATGGCGCAGACCCAGGTTTTCGCGAAGCCGATCCTCGCAGTCCTCCGGCAGCTGGCACGAAAGCGTTCCGTGCTGGCGCTCCCAGCCGAGCTGGTTGGTGAACGCCGCCCGGGGATAAACCTGGAAATCGGTATAACGATACAGCGCGTCTTCCAGGGCCTGGTCCAGTTTTTTACGGTCGTCTCGGGATAGATCGCCTTCCACCGGATAGAGCAGCAGCGGCAGCGGGCGTTCGCCGCGTTCCGCCTTCCGGACCGTCACCAGCGGTTTTTCGCCGGGCGGGGCGGCCGCGAAGGAAAGAGAGGAGAACAGAAGCCCGGCCAGCAGGCAGAACGCCGCCGATATCTTTCCGATTCGGCCGATCGGCCGCTTGCCGAAACGCATGCCCGCTTCCTATCGCGTGAAATCGATGAGGAATTCGTCCCAGGTGCTTCGGGCGCTCCAGACCGCGCCTTCCGACTGGTACAGCACCCGGAAGTCGCTGTGGTGCGCCGGGAAGTAGATGCGAAGCCCGGTGGCTCCGGGGTAGTCGTTCTGGTTGCGGCTGTGAACCACGGTCTGCCCGTATTGCGTCAGCAGGCTCTGGCCGGCCTGAAGCAGATCGGCCGGCGCGCCGGGCATGTTCTGGAGGCGCGCGGCGAAATCCCCGATGTCCCTTGTGGTGTCCATCCAGGAGAAGTTCTGGGTATCGTCCCGGATCTCCTCGATGTCGGCGTAGAGGTCGTCGTGGTCCATCAGGGTGTTGGCCAGGTTGCTCAGCATGCGGGTCAGTCCGGAGATCTGGCCCAGGTCGATGGCCGAGAGCGTGGAATTGTCCGTCTTTTCGTCGTGGTAGGTGTCCACGATGCTCACGGCCAGTTGTTCCGCCGTCATGTCCGGATCGTTCACCAGCGGAACCAGGAAGTCGTCGTAGGACCAGCCGCTCAGCGGGATGGTTTCCTCGGAGGCCACCAGATAATCCGCGAAAGGCGCGGTGGCCTCGGCCACTTCCCAGGTTCCCATCAGGCAGGCGTCGAAGCCCACGAGATCCAGCTTGCCGCCCGCAGCGTCCGTGATGGCGGTGAGCGCCTGCGCGTAGTCTCCCTCCGCGATGGAAATCTGCTCGTAGCTCGATCCGTGGTCGTCGTTGGAGAAGCCCTTGAACAGCGGATCCTCGTCCGGGGAGGCGCTCCGTCTCGACCAGCCTTCCCCGTGATTCCACAGGATCAGGGCGCGTTTCCTGGCCGGATAGGTCTGGACCGCCCAGACGCCGAAATCGGCCAGTGTATGCCAGTCGGACATGTCCTGTTCGCCCATGTCCTCCAGGGTGGTGAAGCCGTCCCCGGTGACGTAGATCTTGCGCGCGCGGCCGCCGTCGGCGGTGTAGGTGTCGAACAGCGCGACGATGTGGACGTTGGGCGTGGAGCCCGCCGCGGCCATTTCCTCCAGATCCAGGAAACCGTCCTCCTCCAGATTGTTGTCGGCGTTCATGTAGACCATGAAGGACCAGTCGTTGGCGTTCGGATCCACGATGCACGTCCCGTTTCCTTCGTCGATGTAGCCCGGGTTGCAGGAGCAGGCGAAGTCGGCGGGCAGAAGCGGCTCGCAGCGGTTCTTGTTCGTCTCCTGGCAGGGATTGGGAGCGCAGGGATCGTCCACGCACTGTTCGCCGTAGGCGATGGTGCCGTCCGGGCAGACGCAGGCGTAATCCTCCCAGTTGACGGAGGGCTCGCAGACCGGATCGCCCGGGCAGGTTTCCGGGCCGCAGGGATTTTCCCGGAAACTGTAGTGCAGTTCATAGGCCCCGCCGTCCGAGTAGCTGTCCGCGAACAGGAAATACGTCCCCGGGTCCAGCACCTCGATGATCTGGGCGCTACGTTCCACGGCGTCGTCGTTGCAGACGAGTTCGGAGCGGCTGTCCGCGCAGTCGCTGCGCAGGTGCAGGAGCGTGTCGTAGCCCGTCATCAGGAAATTCACCCGGGTCTGCGCCGTCAGCGTGAAGCGGTACACGCGGTCCGGTCCGTCGTTCCGGTCCGAACTGCACGAGCCCTCGCCGTTGTCCTGGGCGTTGGCGGTGCTGCCGGTTACGCTGCCCTCTCCGGCGAGCAGTTCGACGGGATCGGCGCAGGATTCTCCGGCGTTCTGGGGATCCGGTATGCAGCCGTCCCCTTCCGTCTTCGGAATCCAGCCGTCGCTGCACAGGCATTCGTAGGCATCGGGAAGCAGCGGCTCGCAGGTTCGCTGTCCTTCCGTCAGGCAGGGATTGGGCTTGCAGGGGTCGTCCACGCAGTCGCCCGTGCCGGGGTCGGTCAGTTGGCCTTCGGCGCAGCGCACCTCGATGGACAGCTCGAACTCGCCGTGAAGCCCGTGAAATCCGTCCACGAACAGGAAGTAGCTTCCGGCGGGGAATTCCCGTTCGATGCGCGCGGTCAGGTTGCCGCCCTCGTCGTCCGAGCAGGCCAGTTCGGTCCCGGCGTCGTCGCAGTCGGCGCGGACGTACAGAATCGTATCGAAGCCGGTGGCGTGGAAGATCACGGTGCGGGCCTCTTCCAGTTCGAAAACGTAGACGAGTTCTTCGTCGGTTTCGTCGTTGCAGCTTCCTTCGTCGTCGTTTCCGGACCCCGTGGTGTCGCCGCTGACGTTTCCGCCAAAGACATCCAGCACGATGGGATCGGCGCAGGTCCGCCCGTGGTCGGCCTCCTTCACGCAGTCGCCGTCGCCGGTTTCCGTATAGCCGGAGTCGCAGTGGCATACGGGCGCGTCGTTCTCCGCCGTGCAGACGGTTTTGTTCGAGGCGGTGCAGTACGGATCGTGAACGCACTCATCGTTCGCGTTTCGATAATCCACCGTGCAGGGATCCCGGTCCAGGCAATCGGGATGTTCCTCTTCGTCCCCGTCCGTATCCCGATCGCCGTCGCTGTTTTCGTCCGCGTCGCCGTTCCCGTCCCCGTCGATGTCGCCATCCACGGGATTTTCCGGGGCGTCCCGATCGGCGTCGCCGTCGGTCGTGTCGTCGCCGTCCGGGTACGGATCGTAATCCGTTCCGCCCGAACAGGCGGCAAGAACCGCCAACAGCAAGGCGGATGTCAGAAACAGGGCAAAAGGTTTCATGGCGTTCGGCATCGGAGATTCCTTTCTTTCGGCGCGGAAAACGATTTCCGGCGGTCCTTCTCGTGGCGGGTCTCTGCGGCGGGCGGTCTGGCCGGGCGATAAACGACCGCGTCCGGCCCGCGTTATAAGGTATTATCACAACTTCGCCGCCCATGTACAAGGAAAAACCGGGGGGTTCCGGTCCGGGGCGGCCTTTCGGTCAGGAATCGCTTTTATCCAGTGATTCCATGTTCTTTTGTGTCCGTTCGTCCAGATCTTCGCGCCCGGCTTCCCGAAAAAGAAGGCGCGCTTCCGAAAGCAGTTCACGGGCCTTGGCGACGTTTCCCATGCGGGCCTCGCTGACGCCCAGGTTGGCCAGATCCAGGCCCCGACCCAGGCGGTCGCCCAGTTCGATGTGCAACGAGAGCGCCTGCCCGAAGGTTTCCCTCGCCTTGGCGAATTCGCCCGCGCGAAGAAAGACCGTGCCGATGTTTCCCAGGTCGGCGGCCTGGGCGAAACGCTCGCCGCGCTCCTGGTGTTTCATCAAAAGCTGAAAATAATCGGCCAAGGCGCGGTTCAATTTGCCCGCCGATTGCCAATATCCCGCCGTCCATTGGAGCAGGGCGATCGTTTCGTCTTCGCTTGGCGGCGAACCCGGTCGATAGCGCGCGTCCGTTCCCGATCCGTCCTTTCGAACGCCGACCGATCCTTCGCCCCACCATTCCAGGGCCTCCCGCGCCTCTTCCCGATCGCATTCCATTTCGGCGGCCAGTTCCTCCAGGGTGATTCCCCGTTCTCCGGCTTTCGATAAAACGCCCATGGCCAGCCGTTGCGGAAAATCCGCGTTTTCGAAGCGTTGCAGCAATCCCATGAATCCGTTTCCTCGGTGGTGGTTTTCAAGAACCGATCCGACCGCAGTGTACCATCCCTTCCCGGGAAAGAAAAGGCGACGGATCATGAAACATCGGGGTCCGATCCCGTAGAAGTTCCGGCTTCGATATTCGAGAGTCATAAAAATAATAATAAAATTATAGCATATATAAAATAGCGTAAATGCGGATTTCGAACCGGGGGGCTTCCATGGGCTGGTGGTAGTACCACCAGCCGGCTGTTAAATGAAAAGACGGGGTCTCGCCGTGCTTTGAATCGGTGTTCGAGCAACGGTTTCGGAGCGCGTTTCCGTACAAATACGGAGGCGATCATTGAAATCCGCGCCGGAATGGGGTATACTATATATTAAGTGGAGGAATGTCTTTTCGAACGATCCGAAAAAAACGAGATGAGATCCGAACGATTCATGCCGAAGTTGTTGAAATATATCCTTATTTTCTGCCTTGCCCTGTGTTTGGGACTCGTTGCCGTGTCCCCGGCTTTTGCCGGAGCCGAACAGGACTATCAGAAAGCGAAGGACGCTTACAAACGGTTCGAGAACGAAAAGCGGCTGCACAAGTATCGCGACAAGTGGATGGATCGGATCGGGCGTTTCGAAAGGATTGTCGAGAAATACGGAAAGCATCGCCGAGTCTGTGATTCTCTTTATAATATCGGTAACTTATACAACGGCCTGAGCCGCGTTTCCTTCCTCAAGAAGGATCGTCTGGCCGGGGCGGAAGCTTTCGAGAAGCTGGCTGGCCGCTGCCCCGATTCCTCCCTGGCCGACGATGCTCTTTTTCTGGCCGCCGAGCTGTTCGTCGCCATCGGCGACATTCCTCGCGCCCGGCATAACCTGCGGAAATCATTGGATCGATACCCGAAAGGCGACATGCGGGAGAAGACGCGTGCGTTGTATGAAGAACTGGGCGGAAACGGGGCCGACCGGGACGTGACCGTGGGAAACGCCGGAGCGGACGGAACGCAAGTGCAGAAAATCGGTGCGGTTTTGCGGCCTTCCGAAGGCCCGGCGAAACTTCTTTCGGCCGAAATGGAGTCCCGCAAGGGAGAAACCGCGCTGAAGATGACGTTCACCCGGCTTTCGTCCATGAGCACCGGCGAGATCCCCGCCACGGAAGACAAAAACAGGCGCTTGTATTTCGATTTCTCGGGAACGGAACTGGCGCTTTCCGGCCCGAGCGAATTCGCGCCCGGCGATGTGCGGGTGCGCTCCATCCGCATCGGCCAGTTCCAAAAGGATATCGTCCGGGTGGTCTTCGAACTATCGAAAACCGCTGGGAATTTCCGTTTCTCCAACCAGCTCGATCCGCCCGGTACGGAACTGGTGATCCTCAACCGGTCGGGCTATACGGGGCCGGATCGAGTCGTGGCCGGGACGGCCGTTTCCACGGAAACACCGACGCGAACGGCCGCTTCGTCCAAGCCTGCGGAAAAAGCCCAGAACTCCGCGCCGAATACCGCTCCCGCCCCGGAGACGTCGCCAAAAGAAGCGCAGGGGAAAACGCAGGAGGCGGAAAACCGGGAAGAGCGCGCCGTGGTGGCCGAAGTCATGGCCGATGAGAAACACGAGGAATCTCGACCGGATCCGCCGCCGGACACCGCGCCCGAACCTGCCAGAACGGTTCTTTCGCCGCCTTCCAAGCCTGCGCCTCCGGCCGTTCGCAAGGAAAACGCCGTGCGGGTGGTGGTGCTGGATCCCGGCCACGGCGGGGACGATTGGGGCGCCAAGGGACCGAGAAACGTGAAGGAAAAGGAGGTGGTTCTTCAGATCGCCAAGCGACTGAAGAAGATTCTGGAAAAGGAACAGAAACTGAAAGTCATTCTGACCCGAGACGACGACACCTATCTGGATCTGTTCAGCCGAACGAAAATCGCCAATGATTCCAACGCCGATCTCTTCGTTTCCATCCACGCCAACGCCGCCCGAAGCCGCAAGGTGTACGGCATCGAAACCTGGTATTTGAACAATTCCTCGGACAGCTATTCCCGCCGCCTGGCCGAGCGGGAAAACAAGGTGCTGGGAAAGCCCATTTCGGATCTCGAATTCATTCTGACCGATCTTTCCATGAACGCCAACATCGACGATTCCATCCTGCTGTCCAAACTGATCCAGAAATCCATGATCCGCAAACTGAAAAAGCACTACGGCGAGATCAACGATCGGGGCGTTCACCGGTCGGTGTTTCACGTCCTTTTACACGCCCGCATGCCCGCCGTGCTGGTGGAAACGGCCTTCATTTCCAACCATCGCGAGGAAAAGCGTCTGAAAAGCGCCTCGTATCAGGAGCGCCTGGCCCGGGGGATCGCGGAAGGCATCCGAGCCTATACGAAGAAACTTCGGACCGCCATGAGATAAAAGGTTCGGGTGCACGCATCCCCGCCCATCCCCGGATGCCTTTTTCTTCTTCCATTCGCGATGTCGATGGGCCTTGACGAAGCGCCTCGCCGGGGAGTATGGTTGCTTCTGGATGCCATGCGGTTTTCGGACAGACAATCCATGAACGAACGCAACGACCCGGAGAAGACGCCGGAGGGGACGCCGGAGAAGATCGCCATCGATGAACTGGCGGCGCTGCGTATGCGTCTGGTGGAACGACTCGCGGCGGGCGTGGCCCACGCGGTGAACAACCCGCTAAGCGGCATCGCGCAGTCCACCCAGCTGCTCTGCCGGAGCCTGAATCTGGACGACGCCCGGGTGCGGGAGCAGGCGGAGCGTTTCGGCCTCACGGGAGAGACGAAAGCGCGCGTGGAAGCCTACCTGGAGGATCGCGGCGTTTTCCGGTTTCTGCGGATTATCGAGGACTGCGCCCGGGACGCAGGGACGATGATCGACACCGTTTTCCGTTTCGTGGCGGCGTCCGGGGGGGCCGTTTCCCTGGAGATGGGAGAGCTGATCGAAAAGACGCTGTTTCTCGCCCGCCACGACATGGAGTTGCGCCATGATTTCGGCATCAAGCAGCTTCGCACGCGCATCGAAACGGAGGCCGCGCACGGGGCGGTGGCCTGCCTGCTGCCTCCCGTTCAGCATGCGCTGATCGAGTGCTTCCGGCACGCCCTGATCGGCCAGGATCTGCGGGGGATCCGGCCGCCGATTTTGACCGTCATTCCTTCCATCGAGGCCGATGCGGTGCGCATCGTCGTGGAAAGTCCCCTGATTTCCGAAGGCGCGGCTTCCGCGCCCGATTCCGGAACGCCTCGGACGGAGGCGGAGCGTTCCCGTCTGGAAGCCAGACGCCTGGAATGCCTGGCGGCTTGCAGCTTTCTGGCGGGCAAGGCCCTGGAAGGCCGTTTCGAATACCGCACCGTGGCCAATCGCATGGAGCGCTACGAGCTGTCCTGGCCGCCGATTCTGCGCCAACGGGAACCCCTGCCATGACGGAAAAACCAAGCATTCTCATCGTGGACGACGAACTGTACATCCTGGACTCCATGCGTATGGCGTTTCTGGACGCCGGCTTCACCGTGGAGACGGCGGAGAGCGGCGAGGAGGCTCTCGCCTGGTGCCGGAAGCGGCGCTTCGACGCCTGCATCGTGGATATCCGATTGAGCGGCATGGACGGCGTGGACGCCATCCGGGAGATTCGGGAGATGGATCCGCGGACGCGGGTGCTGGTGTTTACCGGATCGCTGGAGTTCGAGATCACCGACGACCTGCGCCAACTGGGACTCAGCGAGGATCGCGTGGTCTACAAGCCCATCTACGACCTGGACATTCTGGTGGAGAAAATCCGGGATCTGGGCGCGCGGCCCTCCGGCTGAACCCGGCCTTTCGCGCTCTTCCGCTCATCCCATCCATCCAGGCAGGCCGAATTGAATTTTCCTCCGACAAGATTCTGGTATGGCGGACTCGTTTCGTCACTCGTTCGAGTCAGGGGCGCCTGAGTCTTTGCCGTCGAACATTTTATCGATGGCATCTTCCAGCACCTTGTCCGCATCGGCATAGCTGTTGATGCTTTTGTACATTTTTTCCGTGTTTCTGAGCACGGTATCGAGCAGGTCCTGGGCCTGTTCGGGGTTCACCTTGCCGGCTACGATCAACTCGCAGATGCGGTAGAGCGCGTAATCCACCAGGATGCTGGCGGTGGTGTGGTTGCTGGTCTTGCGCTTTTCCGTGGCGATCTTGGATTTAGCGGCGGCTTCAACCCTGTCTTTGATATTGAGATTCAAACTCTGTTCCGAATCGGCGGAACGGAACTCGTCCTGTTTGGGCGGCGTGCAGTAGAGAATGCGCACTTCCTTGACCAGTTTCTTGTCATCCGAGTAGACCACGGCAATGCCTTTGGCGCCGTCTTTCGAGCGGTAATCGATATCGACCGTACATTTATCGCCCTCGATATGGATTACGTACTTCGCGGTGTTGCAGGCCGTCAGAGATATAAGCATGGCGCCGACCGCAAGCCAGGCGGCCAGATAACGCATCCCGGTTTGATGACTCCGTAACTCCATGTCGTCCTCCCTGGTTTACTCCGGCAGATCCTGAAAATAGGCAATGGCGGTAAGCGGAATGATCAGCCGGCCTTTGTCATCGCTGTCCACGATTGCGTAATCGCGGGCGACATTCACCACGATGCACCGTAGCGTCGTTCCGTTTATCAGGCTTATGGCAATGCGATTGTCGGGATTCTGCTCCTTGATTCTGGCCAGTACCCCGCCGACCGTCTGAATAGCACCGTTAGGCATCCTGAACCTCCTGCAGCAGAGTTTACCTGTTCAACAGCTTAAATCCCGATCGGATATCTTATCACCCGGCAAAAACATTATTTTCGGCCGCGATGGGCCTTGACGAGCAGAAAGGCCAGGTGCGCCATCTCCCGGATTTCGGCCACCTCCGCGTTTTCGTTCCGTTTTGCCAGCCGCTCCAGGCGGTCCAGAAGATGGTCCGGCAGATCGCCCACGCCGAAGGTCACCAGCCGGTATTCCCGCAGATGATTTTCGTGAGCGCGTTCCTGCTCGGCCAGGCGGTGAAAAAAATCGGCCAGATTGCCTTCCAGGCTTTGGGCCACGGCGTCGTAGAAAAAACGGGCGTGGCTTTCGCCCTCGATGGCCAGGTCCAGCGCCTGGCGGAACGTGATGTTGTCCGCACGCTCCCACAGGCGCGAGATTTCCACCTGCTCGAACGAGCCGTCCGGGTCCGGAAGGGGGCGGTCGGTGAAACGCCGACCGATATTCTGAACGTTCTCGGCGTGTTCCAGTTCCTCGTTGGCCATTTTACGAAAAAACTGCCGGGCGTCCGGATCGTCCGTGCATTCCAGCAAATATTTATAGAAACGGTGGGCGGCCATCTCCGCCTCGATGGCGTTTTCCACGGCCCGGGTGAGGGTCAATTCCATGGTGCACTCCCGTACTGCTGTTTTCCGAATATGGAAAATGTAGCATATACTCGGGAATGTGCAAGAAAAAGCGTAACTTTCTACAGTAACGTAAGGAAAAATTGCAACAAGGCCGGGTTACTCGGACAGGAACGCGGCCGCCCGGGCCAGGATCTCCGCCTCGTTTTCCGGGTCGCACCAGCGCACGTCCGGTTCCGTGTTCAGCCAGGAAAGCTGCTTTTTGGCGTAGCGCCGCGTGGCCCGCACGATGCTTTCCTCCAGTTCCGCCTCGGCCGTCTTTCCGTCCAGGAATTCCAGCGCCTGGCGATAGCCGATGGAGCCGTAGGCGCGGATGTTCCGGTCGGGGAAGCGCTCCAGAAGCTTTTGCACCTCGCGAACCAGCCCCGCTTCCAGCATATCCCGGGTGCGCAGCCGGATGCGTTCCTCCAGCGCGGCGAAATCCGGTTTCAGCGCCAGAACCAGGGCACGATACGGCCGGTCCCGGAAGCGGTGTTCCCGCTGCCATTTCCAGATGGGCCGCCCGGTCATCTCCAGCACCTCCAGGGCGCGCACCACCCGGGGCGGATTGTGGCGATCGATGTACTCGCCCGCCTCCGGGGCGCGATCCTCCAGCATGGAAAAAAGCGCCGCCACGCCGGAGGTCTCCAGGATTTCCGCGTACTTCGCGCGTAGAGACTCGTTTCTCTTCGGCAGTTCCACCAGCCCGCCCAGAAGCGCACGCACGTAAAGCCCCGTCCCGCCGGAAACCACGGGCAGCCGCTTGCGCTCCAGAATCTCCGCGATGCAGGCGTGGGCGCGCCGGGCGTATTCGGCCGCGTCGTAAGGAGCGTCCGGCTCCACGGCGTCCACCAGGTGATGCACCGCCGCCCGGCGTTCCTCGGCGGTGGGCTTGGCCGATCCGATGTCGAAATGGCGCACGAACTGCACCGAATCCGCGTTCACGATCTCCCCGCCGAACGTTTGCGCGATGCGGATGGCCAGGCCGGTCTTGCCGCAGGCCGTGGGGCCCTGGACCACCACGATGTTCGGCTTATCCTCGGCGACCAAAGCGCTTCTCCAGTTCGGCCAGGCCGATTTCGATGAACACCGGCCGTCCGTGGGGACAGGCGGCGGCGAAATCGATGGCGTCCATCTGATGCAACAGGGCGTTCATCTGTTCGTAATTCAAGGCGTGATTGGCGCGAACGGAGGCGTGGCAGGCCAGGGTCGCCAGGCGGTTCTCGATGGAATCCTCGGCCATCCGGCTTCCGCCCTGAAGGGCGTAGTCGTCCAGGAGTTCCCGGAGCAGCGCTTCGGCGTCGCTTCCGGCCAGGAGGTCCGGGATGGCGCGAACCTGAATGGAGTCCCCGCCGAACTCCTCCAGATCGAAGCCCAGCGAGCGGATTTCCTCGGCGTGTTCGCGAAAGGCGGCCAGGCGGATGGCGTCCAGATCCATGCGCACGGGAAACAACAGCATCTGACGCCGCATTTCCCCGGCCTGATGGGCCTTGCGCAATCGTTCGAAGGTGATGCGCTCGTGGGCGGCGTGCTGGTCGATCAACCCCAGCCCGTTGGGCGTATGAACCAGGATGTAGGAGTTGTGCAGCTGTGCCAGCACCGGGAAGGAGGAAAACAGCCCCGGCGGAGCGCATTCTCCATGGAATTCGGCGGGTTCCGTCGCCAGAGGACGTTCGGTCGGCGGGAAATCGGTGGAGCTTCGCGCGCCGCCCTTTCCGCCCGGAAGCGGGAAGGCCGATTGGGAAGAGGCCCGCCGGCCGTGCTCGAAAATCGCCTGCCGGACGCGCTCGGGCAGGCTGTCCGGGGTTCGGCGTTCGCCGGACGGCGTGCCTACGCCTCCCAGCCAGGGCGAACGCCCGATGGATTCCCGCACCGTTTCCTGGATGAAACGGTATAAAAGCCGCGCGTCCCGGAAACGGACCTCGTGCTTGGTGGGATGCACGTTCACGTCCACGATATCGTGGGGAATTTCCAGCATCAGCACCGCCGCCGGGAAACGCTTGGGTTCCAGAAGCGTGCCGTAGGCGCTGGTGGCGGCATGGGTCAGGCTGCGGTCCCGGATGGGCCGCCCGTTCAGGAAAAGATAAAACTGGGAGGGGGAGGGGCGGTGGTGGTCCGGCGCGGAAATCAGTCCGTTCAGCCGCAAGCCGCCCCGTTCGCCCGAAACCGGGAACAGCTTCGGATAGACTTTTTTTCCGAAAATCGCCGCCGCGCGTTCGAACAGATCCCCGGCGGGCGCGTTCAACAACTCCCGATCGTTGTGACTGTACAGGATCCGTACGTCCGGCCGCGCCAGGGCCACCCGCTGAACGACATCCGTGATGGCGGCCAGTTCGGTGCTTTCCGCCTTCATGAACTTCTTTCGGGCGGGCGTGTTGTAGAACAGTTCGCGAACCTCGATCTCGGTTCCCCGGGGATAGGCGACTTCCTCCGTCCGGCGCAGTTCTCCGCCTTCGATCACCAGCCGGGTTCCCGTTTCCGATTCCCCGCGTGTGGATAGCGTAAACAACGAAACCGAGGCGATCGACGGCAGCGCCTCGCCCCGGAATCCCAGGGTGTCGATGGCGAAGAGGTCGTTTTCGTTGCGGATTTTGCTGGTGGCGTGACGCATCACGGCCAGCCGGGCGTCCTCCCGGTCCATGCCGTGGCCGTCGTCCGAAACCAGGATACGCTTCGCTCCGTAGCCTTCGACACGAACGGTCAGTTTCGTCGCTCCGGCGTCCAGGCTGTTTTCGAGCAGTTCCTTCACCACCGAGGCGGGACGTTCCACCACCTCGCCCGCCGCGATGCGGTCGGCCAACGAGGGATCCAGGATACGGACATGATGGATGTTCCTGTCGTTCATGTTTCCTCCTGAGGGCGTTTCTATCACATCGTTCCGCTCTTGTCACCCTCGGGTGTTTGAGAAACCGGACTCCTTTCTCGGTGGTGGGCCTTGTTCGGAAACGGCTTTCCGATTTCTCCCCGGAATCCCGAGAAGAACCGGAAAAAGGCGGCCGGGCGATGGCGGTGAGCCTGGAGGATATTGCCGGCGGCGGTCGTTTGCGGACGCGAAGGCGGGTTTCGGCGGTTTCGGACGGTCACTCGCCGCTTTCCTTCCCGGGCGGGATCTCTGCATCCCCGGGGAATTCGGTCTTCTTCCGTTGCTGCTGCAACTCTTTCAGGGCGGGCGTCGCGTCCAACTGGAAAGACGCCGGGGCCGGGGCCGCTTTTTCCATGGCCGGAGCTTTCGGTTCCGGCTTGATGGCGCTTCGGTTCATCCAGATGTATCCCACGATCAGTCCGAAGACCACAAGGTAAAGAATCAACTGGCGCAATTTTTTCCCGGTTTTCACCGGCGGCGTAAGATTCTGAAGCGTTCGTCTCGGTTCGGGCATGGCGACTCTCGCAAGAAATGAATCCGATTCGGAAACCGTGTGGCAGGGTAAACCAGCTTCCTCTTCCGGTCAACCGGCATTTTCGGCCGTACGACCGGAGCCGGCGATCGTGAAATGCGTGAGGCATTTTTCAAAATTCCGCCGATTCGAACAAATAACCACGGGTTATCGTTCAATCTTCTCCTTCGACGTTTGTCGAAGAAAGTTCTTTTTTTCCCCTTGGCAAGCTTTTCGGCATGCTGTATGGTTAGATCCGTTTTCAAGAAGTATACAAGAGGGATACGGCGATCCTTGCAAACGTCGGCGATTGCCGGCGAAAGCGGGTCATTGGAAGGCAAAGTCCAATAACATTCGGGAAAGGATTTTGGCATGAATCACGAGATTCTTTACAAGCCGTCCTACGCCATGCTTCGCGTGGAGATGGAACCCGGCGAGAGCGTTCTGGCCGAGGCCGGGGCCATGGTGGCCATGGCTCCGAGCATGCAGGTCAAGACGCTTTTGAACACCAGCCATGGGGCCAAGATGGGTTTCTTCAAGAAGCTCTGGTCGTTTTTCGTGGGACTGTTCATCGCCATGGCGCGCAAGGTTCTAGGGGGCGAATCGTTCTTCGTCAACCGCTACTGGCCGGAAGGCGGGAAAGGGGACATCTATCTCTCTCCGGCGGTGACCGGCGACATCATCCATTATCCGCTGACCGGCAACAAGGTCTACATCCAGGCCTCCTCCTACATCGCCAGCACGGGCGACGTGCAGATGAAGCTGAAGTTCACGGGTCTGAAGGGCCTCTTATCGGGCGAGGGCCTGTTCCTCCTGGAGTGCCAGGGCAACGGCGATCTGTGGATCAACTCCTACGGCGGCATCGAGGAAGTGGACATCGACGGTTCCTTTATCGTGGACACCGGGCACATCGTGGCTTTCGACGCCACGCTGGAATACAAGATCAAGGCCGTCGGCGGCCTGAAATCCACCATGCTGTCGGGCGAGGGCCTGGTGGTGGAGTTCAGCGGCAAAGGCAAGATCTGGATCCAGACGCGCAACATCGGCGGTTTCGTGGGCTGGCTGACGCCCATGCTGCCCGGCTGATGCGAAGATTGGAAACCCAAACGCAATCCAACGATTGGAACCGATAAGGAGAATGTCATGCAGATCGATATCCAGCACCGGCCAAGCTACGCCTTGGCCATCTGCAACCTCGACGCCGGCGAGCAGGTCAAGGGGGAAAGCGGCGCGATGGTGAGCATGTCGTCCCACGTCAAGATTGAAACCACCTCCGGGGGCATCGGCAAGGGCTTGAAACGCATGCTGCTCGGCGGCGAATCCTTTTACCAGAACACCTTCACCGCCGAAGGCGCGCCCGGTGAGGTCACCCTGGCGCCCACGCTTCCCGGCGACATCATCCACATCCCGCTGGACGGCGAACTCATCGTCCAGGGCACCAGCTATCTGGCCAGCTCCCCGGCCATCACGGTGGATTCGAAGTTCAAGGGCTTCAAGGGCCTGTTCTCCGGCGAGGGCATGTTCATGCTGAAATGTTCCGGACAGGGCGAACTGCTTTTGAACGCCTTCGGCGCGATTCACGAAGTGGACGTGGACGGCGAGTACATCGTGGACACGGGGCACATCGTGGCCTTCCAGCCCAGCATCGATTTCAAAATCGCGCGGGTCGGAGGCTGGGTGGCCACCATCTTCTCCGGCGAGGGCCTGGTCTGCCGCTTTAACGGCAAGGGCAAGCTCTATTTGCAGTCCCGCCATCCCGGCGAGTTCGGATCCCTCATCGGCGGCAAGCTCCCGCCCAGAAGCTAGAGGAGGAAACGATGGAACATGAAATTTTGTGCAAGCCGGACTTCGCCGCCATCCGCATCAAGCTCGCCCAGGGCGAACAGGTCAGCGCCGAGCCCGGCGCCATGGTGGCCATGGACTCCAGCATCAAGATCGAAACCGCCGCCAAGGGCGGATTCCTGAAGGGATTGAAACGCGCCGTGGTGGGCGGGGAATCCTTCTTCATGAACACCTTCACCGCCGAGACGGGCGAGGGCAGCCTGTATCTGGCTCCGGCCGTTCCCGGTGACCTGCATCACATCGTCTTGAGCGGCGCGCCCTTCTACCTGCAATCCGGGGCCTACGTCGCCAGCGACAAGTCCATCGAGGTGGACAGCAAATGGTCCGGCGCGAAGACCTTCTTCGGCGGCGAGGGGCTGTTTATGCTCCAGTGCAGCGGCGAAGGCAACCTGTGGTTCAGCAGCTTCGGCGCGATCCACGAGGTGGACGTGCAGGGCAGCTACATCGTGGATACGGGAGCCATCGTGGCTTTTGAAAATACGTTGAATTTCAACGTCAAATCCGTAGGCGGCCTGAAATCCCTGCTGTTTTCCGGCGAGGGACTGGTCTGCGAGTTCAACGGGACCGGAAAACTGTATATCCAGACCCGACAGCCGGCGGGTTTCGTGAGCTGGGTGAATCCCTTCCGTCCCAAGAAGAGCAACAACAACTAGGACAGACAGCCGTACCGTGAAGTATATCGATCTTCCCGTGCCCGATTACGGAGGCTGGGCCGCCGCGCCCGGCCTCTTTTCGGGCGCGGTCAATCGCGCCATCGAGGAAGGCGTCGGGGTCATCCGCTTTCGCCCCTTCACTCCGGCCTCGGTCGTTCTTCTGGCCAAAACCATCCGGGACATGAAGCGTCGTCACGCCGTGACCCTGGAGGTCATGGACGAGGGGCTTTTACGCGCCCACCCGCGTCTTCGCCAGGCCCTGGCGCTGGCCGGGGCGGACGCCATCCGGTCCGTGGATCCCCCGGAAAAACAAAGCCCGGAGGAGCGCTCGGCGGACGCCTTCATCGAACATCCCTCGCTTTTGCCCCACGATTATCTGGTCCTGAACGATTCGATCCGGGACGGCGGGCGGAGCGTGGTGCGGGAGGCCATTTTACGGCTGACCTACGCCTGCAACGAGCGCTGTCATTTCTGCTGGATTCTGCCCGACCAGCCGGACGTTCCCCTGGCCCTGACGAGCGCCGTTATCCGGAGGCTGGTCCGGCGCGGCATCACGTACCTTTCCTTTTCCGGCGGTGAACCCACGCTGCAACCCGCCCTTCCGGATCTCATCCGGGAGGCCAAGGACGCGGGGATGACCTGGGTGATTCTCCAGACGAACGGCGTGCTGCTGGCCAGGAGGGAGCGCGCGGAACATCTGGTGCAGTCCGGCCTGGACAGCGTGTTTCTGGCGCTGCATGCTCACGAAGCGAGTCTTTCGGAATCCATCACCGGATTGAAGGGCGCGCACGAGAAAACCGTGGCGGCCCTGCGGAATTTCCTTTCGCTGCCGGTCTACACCATGGTGGACATGGTCATCAATCGCCTGAACGCGGGCATTTTACCGGACTTCGCGCGCTTCGCGGTAAAAGAGGCCGAACGCGCCGGAAAGAGCTTCGAAATCAATTTCGCCATCGCCCAGCCCATGGGCCGCTACGCCCCGCTTTTCGCCGAATACACGCCGCGGCTTTCCAGCCTGCGCGGCCCCCTGGCCGAAGCGCTGGACATTCTGAAGGCGGGCGGCGTGGCCTTTACGGGTTTTCTCTCCGAATGCGGCGCGCCGCTCTGCGCCTTGAAAGGACGGCCGGATCTATTATCCGACCTGCCCGAACATATCGACAAGCGCGCCTCCGAGGATTTCGTCAAGGCTCCCGCCTGCGCCCGCTGCCGCATGACCGGCAAATGCCACGGCATCCGTCGCCTGTACGCCGACGCCTTTTCCACGGATGAGGCGGAACCTTTTCCATAACCATCGGCGATAGGAACGCCTCGCTTTTTTCCGAGAAACGCTCTGGAATTTTTTTTGGAAACGATCCGGGAAAAACGCGGTTGTTTCTTTCATCGAGTTACTTTATAATCTCGACGAGTTTAACTTTCATTGCAAGTCAGCGAGCTTCGATTATTTGAAGTGGGCGTATCGGTCGAGCCGATGGAGAATTCCGGCTTGACTCCGAGCCGGAGAAGTTTTCTTTCGAAGAAAAGACCATTCCTTTCATGGTGAAGGAGTAAACCAATGCATTACATGAGAAAGTCAGGCTTATTGTTTATCATGGCTTTGTATGTCTTTCCAACTTCGGCATCCGCTTGGCCCCAACGGCCCAACAATCAAGCCGATTCCGAATGTCTCGAATCATTAGAAGCTCATTATCCCATCTTGACACTTCGAGCGGGTTCTCCGTCCGGAAACGACTGGCTGACCGGACCTCGGTCGCCCAACGCGGGAGTCACCATGGCTCGGGCATGCAAAAGAAGGAATACGGACGCGATCTGTACCTTGCAGGTGGAGGAGCCGATTCTTCATACAACGGATATGGGCATGGTGGTTCCGACCGCCGATGGAAACGGAATCAAGATCATCATTTATGGAGACACCTTTTACATGGATCCAGATGTCCAAAATGTGAATGAAACATTGAAGTACAAGAAATGTATGAAGATTGATGTCGAAGATGGGGACGAAGACGAAGGCGAAAATGAAGACGAAAATGAAGACGAAAACGCACTGGATGCCTTTTGTGAAGGAAATAGAAAGGTGTGCGATCCCACCTATAATTTCGACGGCTATGCGTTTGAACTATTTGTGGGGGATGGAACATCTTGCTCGTACGGCGAATGCCCGGAGGAGGCATTTGATAACTATTACTGCTGTAATCCAGACCATGCTGATTGCAGAGTTCGTGACAACTATTCCATTTGTAACAAAGAAAAATGTGAAAGTACGACATATGTTTGCTATTTATTATACCGTTGCTCCAAAATGTGCAAGTATTTAATGAAAAACGAACAGGCTGAATTCTGTAATTGGTATGCAAGTGACTATGGCTTCGATTTTGAATCTGATGATTATTCTGATGGTGATTCTGATGATGAATCCGATAGTGAACTCGATGGTGAGCCCAATCATGGCTATTTTCAGACCTCGTGGACGCAAGCGGCCAATGGCCAAGAGGCCGCGTTTATCTCCAACAGCCTGTTTTACAACGCCCACATCGACATGGAACATCGAGATTGCGGCCAAACGCCTCGCGAACACTCTGATATCGGCTTCAACATTTGTCTGGACGATCAGATTGAAATGGATAAATTCGGAAACAAGCGCCAGGTCATCCATAGGAACTCGGATGAAGATGAAACCCTCATGGCCGTCTACGCGAACGGATGGTTTTACGTTTGTCCGGACGATCAAGAGACCTGCAATGCCGACGACAAGAAACTTTACCTTCTGACAAACACCTTCGGATGGGAGAGTCCAGCGGAAAATCTTAGGAGAAGTATCGGCGGCACGGGCTTCTACAATTACGAGGATAACTGCCGGTTGGAATTCAGCTCCGATTGGTCCGCCGAGAGGACCGAGAGCTGCCAACATACGTCATCGGAACAGGTGGATATCCTGCGACCGCAGGAATGCCTGCCTTCACGCCCGGAGTCGGATTGTTTCAGCTTCTCCGGCAAGAATACATTCTGGCACGGTGACAGCAAATTTTTCCACGCCATCGCCATTCCCTCCGATTTGTTGGGCTTGGATGCCTATTCGGCCAGTCCTGCGGACGAAGAGTATGTATACTTTCTTGGAACCGGTGAAACCTGCAACCAGGAGCAAGATAGCTGGTGCAGCGAGAGCGATACCGCAGGCTCCATGTATTTGGCCAGAATCCGGGCCAACGAGAACTCTTTGGCCAAGGCTCCAAAGCATATGCAATACTATCAGGGAATGAACGCCTTAGGATATTCGATATGGAGACCGGATCACTATACGGATTCTCGGTTGGAAACACTGATTCAAACCAAAGCCTACGAGAATGCTAAAAAGCTGCTCGATCTTTCAACGACGCCGACATCGGTGATAAAGCGCAATGGCGAATTCCTGTTGACCACGGGGAACACGACAGCCACGGCGGTTTTCTCCAGTCCGGACGGCATCAACTGGCGTCACCCCATGATTACCGATGATATTTGCTCCAATGTTACAGGAATCTCCAACTGCAAATATTTCACCAGCGACTGCTGGGACGCCCAGATTTACGGTTCTTTCTTCGTGCCTCCATCCCTGTACGAGGAGAATGACACCAGAAATCTTTATTATGTTCTCAGTACCTGGTTGTCCATGGAAGGCACCAAAGAGTTTGGGTTCAAGAACTATAACACCAAGCTGGCCCGTTTCGAAGCTCCGGCGACCTCCGACTTCCTGGTCAGTCACGATTACTACAGCACATGGCGTTGGAACTATCCTTCTTTTTCGTATCGCTGGTTTTCCCTGACCTACAATAGAAAAGTCATCGCCTTGCCCTTCAAGGGTTTTTCAGCCGGTGGAGAAAACAGACGGAAGGTGGTGATTCAGTATTGCGATTGCGGGGATCTGCCCACGGAGCAATGCAAGGATGAAGTCTGTCAACCGTGGAAGCCGTTTTTCGAGGAATCGTCTTCCGAAAACAACTGGAAATTCATCGAGTATGAGACTAGAGAATCGGCAGGCTTCACGTTTGAAGGATATCGGGCCGCTCCTCCCATTCCAGACTGCTCAGATGCCGGTTTCGGACAATGTTGCGTGACTAGGGAGAGTTCTTATAGGCATAAGCGATATCTGGAAAATGTTCCTTTCAGCACAAATGCCCAGGGAGATGGACGTGCGACGGTTCCGGTCTGGCGCTGGCACAACCAGTTGAAGAGAGATGGCGTGATCGAACAAGACAACGAGATCGCCAACGTCATCCTTCGTTTCTCCACTTACGTAAGCGAGGTTTCAAACGAACGGGAACGGGAACTGTTGGCGAATATCCATCTGGCCATTCCGGACCATGAAAACAGCAAGGAAAGTGCTTGGAAGGACAAAGTTTCCTGGCATTGGCGTACGACGGAAGTGGTGTCTTTGCGGTATGATCCGGATGTCCCCATCGAAGGGATGGGCCTTCAACTTGCTCCCAGACCCCTCCCGATGAGCCCGCTTTCCGTGGACAACCTGTTTCTTGCCGGTTATCGCGATCTGGATGGCAAGTATTCCGCTCGGATGGCGATGTATGATCGATTCACGCTCCAGGCCATCGATCTTGGCGAGATGAACTACGTCGAAGGAACGCCGGAAAACGAAAAAGCGATTCCCGATGGCGTAGCGGCGGCGGGCGGCATGACAATCGACGGCGTCTATAAACAATATATCTGGGGGGGATCCAACACCGATATCTCGGGGGGATCCAACGCCGACATCAATGCTTTACGGCTGCATGAGGGACTCTACAATCCGGATACCGAGAACCTGGAATGGACGGTTTTGCAGCTTGATGTTCTCGAACAGGGCAAAGAACCCGTGCTGCTCGACGGGGCGACGATGCTTTTCGACGAGTTGACGGACACCTTGATTTTACTGGGAGTGCCGGATGTTTCCAATACGTCGCGCAGGCACATTTACGTCCTGGAGGAAGAAACGAGTCCGACGCATGTCAGAAAGGGATGGCGGGATCGCGGCCTGTTTGCAACGGAGTTGCAATACGCAAGCCTGGCGAAAAAGGATTTCAGAAGCTTGTTCATTATCGGCGGAAAAACCTCCAACCTTTCCGCCGCAGGCTACAGCGACAAAATCTATCTGCTGAATATGAACGATCTTGCGAAGTATCTGGACGATCCGGACGCCACGGAATGGACGGATTATGCACAACTGGTAACCCATATCCCGGAAGAAGGACGTATCGGCGTCGCCACCGTCTACGAACCGCGCACGCAGAAACTGTTTCTTTTCGGGGGAGCTACCCACACCGGAGGGCTCCAAAACGATATTCTTGTCTACAACGTCGGCACCGGTACCTGGGACATGAACATCGATCAAGGCAGCGAGGAGAGGCCGGGAAAAACAGCGGGAGGCCTGTTGATTCTGAATAATTATCTGAAACAGATAGCTCTGGTCGGAGGCGTTCGAGAGGACTCGCAGGATACGAACGATTACGTCATGCAGTTCGATCCGACCTGGGAAACGGCCGTGTGGAGCGAAAAGCCGCTGGAGGGCCAGTGCGGCGATCCGAGTTTCGGAGAATGTCCGGAGGGGTATTATTGCGAGGATTACACTTGCCATTCCGGATGCGACGGGCACGAAGACTGTGAAAGCGGACAATACTGTGAAAAGCATCTGTGTCTGAATAAATGCCGGGAGGACGAAGATTGTCCCGCCGGATTCATCTGTAAACCATTCGCCGATTCCGGTATCGACGGAAATCGTTGCGCTCAACTGACCGACCCGGACTGCAACGGCTGCACATGCGATTACTTCGATGAGTACGGAAATCGAATCGATGGCTGTCAGGACCAGAATAACTGTTCGACGACCGACGGTGGAAAGAATTCGGTCTTGTACAGAGAATTGCTTCTCGTCCTGTCACTGTTCGGTTTGCCTTTTCTCTATCTGATGTGGCTGCGCAGGCGTTCCACCTTCTGATCGATTCGGAAGCGGCGGACTCGCCTGAAGATTTCAGCGGTCTTGGGTTTCTCCAAGGCCGCTTTCATTTCGAAAGCAAACACCCATGACGGTATATTTTCCACTGCTCATGATCGCCTTCTGCGTGGGAACCACCCTTGCGTGGAAGGAAGCGGGAAAGAACGGCATTTCGGAGAAATTCATCCTGAACGCGGCGGTCATCATCGTGATTTCCGCCTTGCTCGGCTCGAAACTGTTTCACGTGCTTTTCGACGGACTTCTCGATTATTATGTACGCAAGCCCTGGAACGCCTTGGCGCTATGGCGCGGAGGACAGGTGTTCTACGGAGGACTGATTTTCGCCTCCGCTTCAGCCTTTTTCTATTGCCGGTACTCCAAGGTATCTTTTCTGAAAACGGCGGATTTATTCGCTCCCGGGATCGCATTGGGATTGGCCATCACCCGAATCGGGTGTTATTTCGCGGGGTGCTGCTACGGGAAACTTTCCGAGATGCCCTGGGCGATTCAGTACGGGCATGGATTTCCGGCGACCAACTTCCACATACGGATGAAATGGATTTCTCCGGAGGCCCGTTTCAGTCTGCCGATTCATCCGACCCAACTCTATTCCGTCGCGGCCAACCTGGCGATTTTCCTTTTTCTTTGGTTCATCGTTCGAAAACGAAAGAAAACGGACGGCTACGTTTTTCTTTGGTTTCTTGTCCTGTATGGTGTGCTGAGGTCGGTGATCGAGATTTTTCGCGCCGATCCGAGAGGAACCGTCATTTGGGACTGGTTATCGACATCTCAGGCGATCAGCGCCATTTTTTTCGTCGGGGGGCTTGTTCTATTCCCTGTCTTAAGGCGGAAAAAGAAAACATAGGATACCGGCAGATGCCTCGATTGCCGCTACGGATGAGAAAGGAAATCGGACTCCGGGGAGGGGAATTCCATACCCGCTCCACTTCCATTCACCACTTTTCCTGAAAAAAATCTCCCGGATTTCGCCGGGAGATTCCATAAGGTCGGACTATTGGGGGTCGGAATGCTCGTAGGCCAGACCGTTGGTGGAAAGCGCGCTTTCGAAATCCGTCCAGGCGTCCGGCACGTTTTTCAGATAGTGCTCGATCCAGGGAACCACCAGATTTGTCACCAGGGGGTTCTGAGCGGCGGCGCCGATGGTGGCTCCTTGGGAATTCACCGGAGGCATTCCGCCGTAACAGTGATGATATATGTATTCTCCCGCCTCGCAATTCGTCATGCCGGGGCCGCTTGGGTCTCCAAAGCCGCAATGATCTCCTTCGGAGATGGTTACCCGGTATTTACGCACGGAAACGGGAAGGGCGTCGTAGATGGCTTCTGAATGCATGACGGGAGGCGTGATGCAATCTTCTCCGCCGTCGATGATGAGCGAGGGCCGCTCTGCCGTGGAGGCGGCCGTGATGGGCCAGACGCCGCTGATGGGAACGGCATCGTCCAGATTTCCCAGCGGGGCCAGGGAGACCACGGTCAACGGGATGTTCTCGATGGATCGACGCGTGGAAAGCATGTCGGCCAGCGTGTTGAAGTCCGTTCCGGCGCCGGTGGAGTGGCCCATCAAGGCCGAGGCCGGAAGGACGTGCTGATAAAACGCGGAGTTTGTGTCCGTTCCCAGCGTCTGCATCTTGTTCAGCAGGAAGCGGAGATCCGCCGCGTAGGCGTCCACATCGATGGTGGCGCTGGAACTCAACTTCTCCGGAAAGACCAGGACATAGCCCAGGGGAACCAGCGCATCTCGGATGTAAAGATAGTCTTCCGGACTTTCCTGATAGCCGTGTCCGAAGACGATGACGGGGAAGGCGCCCTCGGCCACGAGGGCCGGTGTGCGGCCGGCGTCCGTCGTGGGATAGTGGATTTGCACGGGAAGGCCGTCCTGTCCGTACTGGCTGTCCGTAAAGGTCTGGGTCACAGAGGCGATGGAGTAAGTGATCGGCGTTTCGGCCTCGGCTTCAAGTTCCGCTTCCGCTTCGGCCTCTACCTCTGCTTTATTTTCGATTTCCGCTTCTGCTTCAAGTTCCGCTTCATCTTCGACTTCTGTTTCGACCTCTGCTTCGGCCTCCAGTTCCTCTTCCGTCTCGATTTCAGCTTCTATCTCGGCGTCCGGTTCATTATCCCCGTCAGCGACATCGGCATCGCCGTCGGTGGTGTCGGCATCGCCGTCGGTGGCGTCGGCGTCTCCATCTGTGGCGTCGGTATCCCCGTCCGTGGCGTCGGCGTCTCCGTCGGTGATTTCGTAATCGTGGTCGATCGGATCGGCGTCGCCATCCGGTACATCGGTGTCGGCATCGCCATCGGCATTGTCTTCATCTCCATCGGGGGTGCTGGTGTCGCCGTCCGTAAAATAGTCGTCTCCGCTACAGGCCGTAAGCAGGGCCAGCATCGCCACCATCACGCCAAGAATAAGAATCCATCGAATCGTTTGCATGACTTCGCCTCCTGAATCCCCGGTTCCCCATGAGTCGAAAAAACGAATCCGGATGGCCTGCGATCACGCTCCCTGGCGATCGTAGGGATCCACCGTTTCGGCTTCCTCCTGCTTCTCCATGCGCCGTTGCAGCAACTCCCTGGCGTATTCGATACCGATGGGGAAATAGGCCTCGAAACGCGGGCACTGAATGTCCGTTCCCTTCAGCGCGGCCAGGGTGTTGGAACAGTTATGGACGGCCTTGTGATTGAAATAATCGAACATCTGTTTCGGAACCCCGGCGAAACGCTCCATGCCGGGAATCAGCAGAACGGTTTTGTAGAAGCGGCGTGGAATGCCGAAGGTGGGCGGCTTACGCCCCAGATAGGAACAGATGGCGTCGAAAACCGTGCGCGTGGTCAACGGATACGGGTCCGTGATGTGATAGGCTTTCCCGGTGCAGGCTTCGTTTTCCAGGATGTGCAGAACGGCGTCCACCACGTAATCCACCGGGACGATGTTGGACGGTCCTTCGCAATCGCCCGGGAGGAAGATCGGCAGGTTGCGATCGGTGAGCATCAACAGTTTGACCAGTTGATACGGACCGTTGAAGGTACGGAAATCCCCGCTGCGACTGTCGCCCACCACGTTGCCCAGACGCATGATGGTGACGGGCAGCCCTTTTTCCAGGTATTCCCGGGCCATCTTTTCGCTATTGTAGCGCGTTTCCTCCCAGTAATTTTTGAAGCCGCGTTCGTGCTCGAACTCGTCTTCCCGGATCACGCCCCGCCGTTTTCCGGAAACATACAGTGTGGAGTAATAGACCACCTGTTCCAGCGCGGCGCATTCTCCCGCGAATTCCAACAAGTTGCGCGTGCCGCCGAGGTTCAGTTCCCGGCACGTTCGGTAGCTACGGGCATAGTTCCAGGCCAGGGCCAGGTGATGGATATGAGTGATCCGGCCCGTGAGCTCGTTGTATTCGGATCCCGCCAGTCCGAGATCCAGGGCGTTGACGTCGCCGGTATAGAATTTGATGCGCCGCTGCTGGCTTTTTTTCACACGCCTGGAGAGCGCCTGGGCGAAGGGAAGATCCTTTTCCATCACCAGCAGATGCACCACGCTGCGGGGTTCGGTTTCCACGATCTTCTGAACGATACGGATGGAGGCGAAATTGGGAAAACCCGTTACGAAGACCTGTTTCGCGTTTTTCTTTCCGTTACGCGCCATTCTTGCCTCCCGAAGAGAGTTGTTCCCAGATATCATCCACCTGCCGTTGCGTATCTTCCAGTCCGACGGAGGTATCGACTCGAAAGTCCGCCGCTTTCCGACGGGTTTCCGGATCCGCCTGGCTGGCCATGATCCGTTCCGCTTCCGTCTCCTCCAGCCCATCCCGGGCCATCAGGCGCGTCTTCTGCCGATCCGGGGGACAGTCCACTACGATCAGCCCGTCAAAACCCTGGTAGGCTCCCGTTTCCACCAGCAGCGCAGCCTCGTACAGGAGAACTTCCGTTCCCATATCTTCTTCCAACTGGACATTCAAGGCGGTCTCGGCCAGCACTTCCGGATGAACGATGGCATTCAGCGTCCGCCGTTTTTCCTCGTCCGCGAAAACCAGCCGGCGCAGAGCCGCCCGGTCCAGGCATCCGTCCTCCTGCAAGATGGAATTCCCGAATGTTTCCAGAATCTTCCGATAGGCCTCCTGGCCCGGTCGGACGACATCCCTGGCGATGGCGTCCGCGTCCAGTGTCCGCGCGCCCCGCTTTTCGAACATTCGCGCCACCGTACTTTTACCGGAAGCGATACCGCCTGTCAGACCGAAAATCTTCATTCCCGTCGCCTTTGATCCGCCCGGAGAAGCGTTTGAATGACTGTTCCTTACTATACCCGAGCCCGTGGGCGGCCGACAAGGTTTTTGTTCGGATGGCGGGGGAAAGTGACGTCCGCATGGCGGCCGGTGTCGCCTTTGGGGTAGTGCGATCGAAGACGTTGTTTATGAGAGTTCCGATGCCCGCGAGGCGGGTATGGCGTGGCCGTCCAATGCCATCTCCAACAGGCCGTTTTCCATTGGTTTTTTCGAGATAGCTTCTATTCGATTCCCACGGTTAGGATGGATTGCAGTGTGTGGGTTCCGTTGGTGGCGGTGCCGCCCTGGGGAGGCGCGGCGATGGTGAATCTCAGGCTGTAGTTGGCGTTGGCCATTTTTCCGGAAGCCGCCGCGAAGGAGGCTCCGTGAAGCCGAATGTCGCTTGGATCGATATCGCCGTCCACGTCGCCGTCGGCATCTCCGTCCACGTCGCCGTCGGTGTCTCCATCCACGTTGCCATCGGAGTCTCCATCCACGTTGCCATCGGAGTCTCCATCCACGTCGCCGTCGGTGTCTCCATCCACGTCGCCGTCGGTGTCTCCATCCACATCGCCATCGGTGTCGCCGTCCACGTCGCCGTCGGCATCTCCGTCCACGTCGCCGTCGGCATCTCCGTCCACGTCGCCGTCGGCATCTCCGTCCACGTCGCCGTCGGTGTCGCCGTCTACATCGCCGTCGGTTTCCGAAGAGGAGTCGCTACTGCAAGCAAACGACGCCAACCATAGAAACACAAGCAACAGGTAAATGCTTTTTCTCATGTCTCAGTTCCTTCCGCGTCTTTCGATTCCCGTTTGGTCTTCCGGTCCGGCACGGTCGTCTTATTTCACATCACTTCCGTTGGAAGGCGATATCCATCGAGGTTCTTTATCAATCATCTCACCTGGGACAAGGCTCTCTGATTATTTTAAACAATAGCGAAAATTATATGAATTCTGCTTTGATTTGCAATTCTTATTTTACTTCTTTGAAATTCATGTTTCATGCGGCGCCGAAGCCTTGCTTTCAGGAAGCATCGGTTCTCGGTGAAGAAGAACCCTTGCCGGAAAGGGAGGTGTATGATAGCGTAGAGAAAGATTTTCAATGGAAGCAACGGAGCGAAAACACGCAACGAAAGGAGTGGATATGGCTGGAATCCAAAAGGCGGGCGGCCTGACGGCAGGGCTGGTCGTGCTTGTTTTTCTTGCCGTTTCGGCCTTCGGCTGTTCGCCTGGCGGCGGAAAAACGGGGGACTCGACGGAAAAAGCCGTTGTCGGAGCGAAGGAAGGTCCGGCCATTCACGTGGCGGAGCCGACTTTCGATTTCGGTGACGTGGCTCGGGGCGAAAAAATCTCGCATGTCTTCAAACTGAAGAACGTCGGAAACGAGGTGCTGCACATCGACAAAGCGAGAGGCTCTTGAGGCTGCACGGCCGCCATTGCTTCCAAGGCGGACGTTCCCCCGGGCGGGGAAGGAGAAATTTCCGTGACCGTGAGTACGGCGGGCCGCAAAGGCAAGCTGAGTAAAACCGTAACCGTAGAAACCAACGATCCGAAGAATCCGAAAACCAAACTGACCGTTTCCGGAAACATCCTGGTGGAACTCGATTTCGATCAGCCCTACCTGCGTTTCGCCGGGCTGAAAGTCGGAACCGAGAAGAAGCAGACGGTGAAAATCCTGGCCAAGGAGCCGGAGAAACTGGAACTGGGCGAAGTTACGACGGATGTGGAGGGGGTAACCGCCGAGGTGGTCAAATCCACTGGGGAAAACGGCAAGCCATCCTATAGCCTGCTGGTGACTTTCGTTCCCAAGAAAGCCGGACGTTTCACCGGAGCTATCATGGTGAAAACCAACCATCCCAAGGCTTCCGAGTTGAAGCTTCGCATGGGCGGGGAAGTGGACGGCGATATCACGATGAAGCCTCCGCGTCTGACCATCTGGGCGGAAAGCGGAGGAAGGATGGAACACAGCGTCGTGGTGACATCGGAGAAAAAACCCTTTAAAATCATGGATATCGAGGGGAAGGATCCGCGCCTGACCATCCGGAAGACCGAAACGAAAAAGGGATACGAATACAAGCTTATCGTGGAGCCGACGAAGGAAGGGACGAAAAGCGAGAAGGTGTTTTCCGTCAATTACATCCTTCGTACGGATTCCAAGGAACAGCCGACCCTGGAACTGCCGGTCTATTATCGTACCCGCGCGCCACGGGGCGTGAAGTCCAAGACGCACAATCTGAAAGGGGCGTTGAAGGACTTGAAACTTCCCCAGAGAGGTAAAAAGGGCGCGCAAAAAGAGAAGGGAAATCATAAGTAAAAACACAAGGATAACTAAAATTCTGTTTTCCGGCCTGCTCGATATGAGTGTAAACGGCGTCTCCTGCATGGTGACGCCGTTTTTCGCTTCACGATTCGCGGGGCGATGGAATCGGCCGGGGATGAAGCGCCTGCCGGGCGCGCCGGAAGGGGTTTTTCGGCATACGATAAACCCGACGTGTGCTTTCCGGTTGCTGCCGGATGCCGTTTTTCAGTTTGAAGTTCGTATAGCGGATCATGGCGGGCAGCAGTTTTTCCCTGGCCTGCTCGGAAACGGTGAGCGGCCCGGTCCGATCCTCGATACGCCGAATCAGTTCCCTTAGCCCCGCACGGGTCTCGGCCGGGGCGTAGGGCAGGGCGGCGGGAATCAGCATCAAGGCCTGATGGGCGGTGCGGGCATAGGTCTCGGCCTTGGCCCGTATTCGGGGGGTGGGATGATTTTTCAGATTGTCGTAGCCTTCCAGCATGCAGGCCACCACCCGGAAGACCGAGGGGCCCAGTCGCTTGAATTCCGCTCGGTACAATTCTTTTTGGATGGCGGACATTTCTTCCCGGTCGATGGTCGGATGGCGGAATCCCAGGGTAAAGCCGTCATGCAGCCGGTTGTCGGCCTGAATCACCGGATCCAGACGATCTTCCGATTTCAGGCGATCGAAAAGCGGCGTTCCGGCCACGGGGCCGTAGATCAGAAATTGCGCCATGGTGGGATTCAGGCGCAGCAGTTCCTCGAACTCCTCCCGGATGATTTCCGGCGTCTGATAGTCGAAGCCGATAATCATGGAGGCCAGGACGCTGATGCCGTGGGAACGTAGCTCGCCGAATAGTTTTTCGTAGGATTTTCCCTTCATCTTCGCATATCCGGCCCGGCGGCCTTCATAGCCGATCCAGAGCCAGTCGATACCCATCTCCACCAGTTCCTCCGGATGATACTGACTGAGCGCCTTCACGCTGCTGAAGGCGCTGAGGGAGAGGGGTGGCAAGTCGGAGGCCCGCAGCGCCTCCAGGAATTGGCGGCCGCGACGCTCGTTCAGCAGAAAATCCTCGTCGTTGATCCAGAAATCGGTGATGTCCGGATGGTGTCGGCGAAGATCTCTGACGGCGCGGAGGATGTCCTGTCCCGTTTTCAGGAACTTGATGTGCTTTTGTTTGAAATAATGGGAAGTTGCGCAGAAGTCGCAGCCGTTTGGACAGCCCAGCCCGCCGAAGATGTAACCGGTGCGGCTGGGCAGGGGGACGGAAAAAAGCTTCTGTTGTTGTGTAATGACCGGCTGGACGATGGGAGCGTCTTCTTCTTCACCGAGCAGGCGGCGCATGAAGGTTACACCCTCGCCCCGACAGATGTGGTCGCCGTAGAGCGCCAGACGTTCCGGTTCCAGGATGGTGCCGTAACCGCCCAGAATGACTTCCGAATCGGGAGCATATTTTCGGATGGCGTTTACCATGGGAATCATTTTGTGGATGGTGGCGTCGATGAAGGCGATGCCGATGTAGTCGTAGCCCTTCCGTATTTCCCGGATGAACCGCCGCAGGGTGGGGTAATGCAGCGTGACGGTGGGAGCCTGTAGGTTGGCGGCGATGAAATCGATGCCCCATTGCGTGGTGGTGGCCCGCACTCGGAAAACGCCCTGGGCCCACATGATCTGATGGGTTCCCTCGGCGCTGACGCCGAAGCCGTCTCCGTATTCCGGACCGAAGGGCTTGCACACACTGGAAAGCAGAACGGTCTTTTTCTTGGATCGGCTCATGGTCTTTCCTTTCGTTTGGGGGCGCGACCGGGTTTTGGCGACCCCTGAGGACAGTGTAGAGCATTCAAAAGCTCCCGTTTGTAAAACAAGTGTAAAAAGCTTGTTGGGACTTGCTTTGATGAACCGTCGCGGCTAAGCTGGCAGCATGAAACGAACCGCCTTTCCCATTACCATCTTCATTCTGGCCCAGGTGGCGGGCGTCGCCATTCTGGTGCTCTGGATCGTCCTGACGGCCAGCACGCCCTCCCATGTCATGTGGATGGTCCAGGGCATCCTGCTCATGGCGACGGTCATCATCGGGGTTACGGCCATTTTCGTTTTCTGGATCAAGATGCGAAACCTGGATGCCGAGCGCGTGAACTTCATTTCCTCGGTCAGTCACGAATTGTTGACGCCCCTGGCGTCCCTGCGGCTGTATCTGGAAACGTTGCAGATCCGCAAACTGGACGATGCGACTCGGAAAGAGTTTCTGGCTCGCATGCTGGGCGATACGGAGCGCCTTTCCCATTCCATCTCCAGCATTCTCACCGCGGCTCGGATCGAACGCCGGAAACAGCTTTATTCCTTTGCCGCCTGCAATCTGTCGGCTTTGATCGGCGAGTACCTGGACCAGGAGGCCGGTCGTTTCGAGGATGCCGAAATCATTCGGAATCTGGAGCCCGATTGCTGGGCCGTGGTGGACGAGAAATCCATCCACAGCGTGCTGGCCAACTTGCTGGACAACGCCGTTCGTTATTCCGAAGAGCCCGCGCATATCCGTGTCTCGCTCAAGCGCCAGAAAAAGAAGCTGCGCCTGTCCGTGTCCGATCGGGGCGAGGGGGTGGAGGAATCCGAGTTGAAACGTATTTTCAAGCTGTTTTACCGCAAATCAGGACATCCCGTGGGCACCGGGCTGGGGCTGTACATCGTGCGGCGTATCGTTCGGGATCACCGGGGCAAGGTTTGGGCGGAGAGGCGGAAATCCCGCAGCGGATTGCGGATCGTGATTTTACTCAAAGCGGAACAAGCCGGATAGGAGGGCGCCATGGCCCGTCTTTTGATCGTGGAGGACGAGCGGAATCTGGCCGAGGGGCTGAAGTTCAATCTGGAACTGGAAGGCCACGAGGTCCGAGTGCTGGGAGCGGCCGAGGAGGCATTGGACGGTTATACCGCGTACGATATGCTGATTCTGGACATCATGCTTCCCGGCATGAGCGGCCTGGAATTCCTGGAACGCATTCGCAAGGAAGACAAACGATTCCCGGTCCTGATTCTTTCCGCCAAGATCCGGGAGGAAGACCGCCTGAACGGTTTGTCCGCCGGGGCGGACGATTACGTCACCAAGCCGTTCAGCCTGCCCGAACTGATGATCCGGGTTCAGCGTATGCTGGAGCGGCGGAACTGGTACGCCGCCTCCACCGATCAGCAGGATCGTATCGACTTCGGAAACGCCTGGATCGATTTCCGTACGTTCAACGCCCAGACCGTGGAGGGGGAACGCCGCCTGACCGCCTATGAGTGCTTCGTCATGAAATATCTGGCGGAACACGCCGACCGTCCCGTCAGTCGGGGGGAACTTCTGGAAAAAGTCTGGGGAGTCACTTCCACCATGGAGACTCGCACCGTGGATACGTTCATCGTCCGGCTGCGCAAACTTTTCGAGCCGGATCCCCGCAATCCCGTCCATATTCTCACCGTGCGCGGCGTGGGTTACCAGTTTCATTTATGAAATCAAGACCGTTTCCCGGCCACACGCCCGAACGATTCCTCGGAATCAGAGGTTGATCCCCCGGAAAATGAAAAACGCCCGGGACGAATCCCGGGCGTGAAGGTTGCAAGGAAAAAAATCGGGGCGTTACTTCTTGGAGAACACGCCCACCTTCAGCGGCGCAGCCACGATGAAACTGAGGATGGCTGCTCCGAAGCTGAAGAGTGCGCCCATTTTGGCCGCGTCCAGGTGTTTTCCCACGGTGGGATCGTTGAAGGGGAAGGCCACGGTGGCCACGAAGAGCGCCACGGTGAAGCCGATGCCGGCCATAAAGCCCAGCACCACCAGGTCGCGGTAGTTCATGCCCTCGGGGAGTTTCAGCCGCAGCACGCCCACCGCCACCAGGGTGAACAGCACGATGCCGATGGGTTTTCCGGCCAGAAGGCCGATGGAAATCAGCGCGGTGGGAACGCCGATGGCTCCGAAGGCCACGCCCGCGTTGGCGAATCCGAACAGCATCAGGATGATTTCCACCGGGTTTTTCCACCAGTGCTCGAAGGCGTTCAACGGATCGTGGGGATAGTCGTGCTGGGTGCCCTCGAACATGCCTTCGTCATGGGATGCGTGGGGCAGGGTGGGAATGACGGGCACCAGGGCCAGAGCCGGATGGATGCCGCCCACGAAGAAGCCGTACCAGGCCAGGGGGGCCGCCGGGAGTAGGTAGAGCCAGAAATTCTTGGCCTTCAGCAGTTTGCGCATGACGATCAAGTTGATGGCGATGGCGCCGCCCACGTACAGGAAGAACTGCAGAAGATGCATGTCTCCGGTGGGATAGGCCACGGCCAGAATAATCAGACCCGCCGCGTCGTCCGCGATGGCCAGAAGCAGCAGGAAGGGAATGGCCGGATGGCCCTTTCCGAAAATCAGGCGGGCGACGAGATACGAGAAAGCGATGTCCGTGGCGCAGGGAACCGCCCAGCCCCGGAAGAGTTCGCTCATGCCGAGAATGGCCACGCCCGCCACGTACAGCCCCGCCGGTCCGATGATTCCCCCCGCCGTGGCAATGATCGGGGTGGCGGCTTTCTTCGGGGAACTCAGCGCGCCGCCGGGAAGCAGGGCTTCCCAGATTTCCTTGGCCGCCAGCGCGAAGAAGAAGCACATTAGAACATCGTTGATCAGGAAATGGAAGTTGAAATGATGAGGATGCTCGCCGTGGCCGAACTCGAACAGGGATTTGTGAACGATTTCGTGGTAGCTGTGATAATCGACGTTGGCGAAGATCAGCGCCGCCACCGTTCCCCCGATCAGAAACAGGCTGTTTTCAAGCAGGAAGTTGATTCCCTGTTTTAGCTTATCCATGGATGTTCCTTTCTTCCTCTCGCATTTCCTACCTATATTTCATCAAAGATGAAAAAAACTTCGCTAGGACATACCCTCGAGGGCGTCCATTGTCAAGTTTTCAAAGCAACCTATTAATCGGCTGTTCGTTTGCGGGGGACACGGGTTTTTTGAAAGCGGCTTCAATACAGTTTGTGCGCCTTCGCGCCGTTGTAATAAAACTCCAGAATTTCTCGATAGTTCTGTCCCGCCATGGCCCGCCCGATGGCCCCGGTCTGACACATGCCTACTCCGTGGCCGAATCCCGCGCCCTTGAGTTCGAAACGCAGGAGCGTTCCGTTCTCGTCGGTCACGGGGCGTACGCGGAACAGGGAGGAGGGCAGGTTTCCCAGGATTCGCCGGATGCGCAGTTCCGGAGAGATCGTTACCGATTTTTTCGTTCCAAGAAATTCCAACTCCAGGATTCTCCCGGAAACGCCTCGCCTTTTCGCCTTCATTTCCAGAAGCGCGCCGATGCCGTACCGGCGATCCAGTTTGGCGGACAGCTTTCCGGCATCCAGAACCCGCCGCCAGCGGAAGCGGTCGTTGTTGAAACCGGTTCCGGCGCAGTAGGCCGGGGGCGGGTCGTCCAGAAAGGTGTCCAGGTTGCTTTCGTCGATTCCGTTCACGAAGCGCGGATCGGCCGGGCCGTCCAGCCGCCCCCGCAGGTGCGGATTCTTCGGCTGAGGCCAGGTGTTTTCGTTGTTTTCCGTGTGCCCCCCGGACGACGCGCTGTAGGTGGCGTCAACCAGCCGGTCGCCGTCGAAGAGGAACTCGCCCCGGGTGGCTGTCACGGCGGCGTCCGTGGTGGATGTGTGGGCCGATTCGCCCTTGTAGACCTGGCAGTGCTGGGTGGCGCAGAGGTGGAAGGGATCGGCTAGGTGCCGCGTTCCCAGTTTGGCGATCAGGTGCCCCCGGGCGGCGATGGCCTGGGCTTTCAGCGCCTCGGCGGGGGCCAGGGCGAAGGTCTCGGCCGGAACGGTGCCTTGCAGCAGTTCTTCCATGGAGATCCAGTTGCCCAGGGCCAGTTTGCCGTTGCGATCGATGGCGGCGTACAGGGCTCCCTTGAAGGAGCGTGTTTCGTATCCGTGATCCGAAAAGCCCTGTCCGTATTCGCAGTCGGGAACGACAAGCGGTCCGCCGTCTTCCCGTTCCAGGATGAGCAGGTTCCGGCTTACGGCCAGAAGCATGCCTTCCGCGTCCAAAATCTCGATTTCCCCGGAGGGAGGGCGTTCCAGGCGGGCGAAAGGAAAGGCTCCGGCGTCGTAACGGCGATTGAGCCGCGCCGCCAGCCGTTTGGCTTCTTTCTCTTGGGCGAAGACGCCCGCCACCAGATGGAAGTGGGTGTTGTCGATGATACGCCCGCCGAGGGACAGGATCGAGCCTACTCGCTGGATTTTGACATCCACGTTCCGTTCTTTCCAGAGGTCCACCAGTTTGGGAATTTTATCTCGCTCCCGGGCCGAAAGATTCGCCAGAACGACGTGATAGGCGCATTTTCCCGGCGCGGAGGATTTCAGGCGCAGCAGGATTTCCCGGTCGCTGAATACGCGGATCTTGCGTTCTTCCGGCGTGTAGACGGTGGCGGTGACGTCGGCCGCGCTGCGAAAGCGTAGCGTTTCCTTACCGTCCATCAGTCCCACGCCCACCTTGGGCACGCCCCGGGAATCGAAACTGATCCGGCTGGAGTACAGCAGTTGCAGGCGGTCCTGAACGGAAAGCGGGGTTTCGGCGTGCGCCGGGAGGAAAATCAGGGCCGCCAGGCCGCAGAGCGCCGCCCGGAGCAAAATGTGGAAAAAGCGGTTCGGCATTGGATTGCTTGGGAAAAATGTGCTATATATCCGGCCGGGCGATGGTCGCCCGGTATGAAAAACCGTCACGGACTCTAGCAAAAGCGGCGTGGATGGGCAAGCGCTTTTTACAACTGATATCGGTGATTTTGATCGCGTTGATTCCCAACCTGGCCTGGGCTTGGGGTTTCGGGGATCCGCCCCCTTGGGGGGTGTCCTTTCACGCCATGAGCAAGGCCGTGCCCGGTCTCGTGCGCACCCACGACGGGCTGAACCGCTTCGAGCGCACCCGGGTGGCCCGCTTCCGAAAGGACGCGAATTTCGCCGGAGCCAAGGTGCGCATCGATTTTTCCTTCAAGTCCAACCGGCTCTACCAGGTGGAATATCGTTTCATCCGTCCCACCCGCGAGATCATGGAGCGCCTGGCCGATAAACTGGCCAAGCGCTACGGCGAGCCGGAACGCCGACAGGACGGCGACCGCCCTCACGGAAAACTTTTCAAGAAGCGGCATTTCATGGACCTGATCTGGGAAACGCCCCAGACCCGCATCAATCTGCGCTGGACGGAAAACGACGTCCTGCGGGGGACTTCCGTGCGTTCACTGTTCGCTACGTTTCAGGAACCCGCCAAGGCGGGGGAACGCGACGCGGCTCCGGCGATCCGGGAGGATCGCGAATCCGTGGGTGACGGGGTCGATTCGGTTACGCTGGCTTTCGCGGGCAGTCTGCACATCGGGCCGGAACTGGCCCTGATTTCCCGGCGGCAGTCCCGGGATCCGAAAGACGCCTACGCTTATCCCTTGCAGGAGATTGCGCCGCTGTTGAAGAACGCCCGCTTCGGCGTGGCCGCGCTGGATGCTCCGATCCCATTGAAATTCAAGGAGAAAGAGCGGCTGGCCTGGGCGCGTGGTTTGAAGGAAGCCGGGCTGGACCTGGTGACGCTCACGCCTCGGGGCATGATGAAGGATGGCGAGGCGGCCATGAAGGATACCCTGTCGATTCTCGATCGGGCGGGGATCGTCCACGTAGGAGCCGGGCGGGATCTGCGGGAGGCGCGCATGGGCGCGATCAAGACCTTCGGCGGCGTGCGCTTCGGTTTTTTAGCCTACGCCAACCCGGAGGAGACGGAGCGCCGCCTGTGGCGTCTGTACGCGCGCAAGGAATCCGCCGGGCTGTCCGGAACGCCGGATGGCCGGGATGTTCTGGAAGCCCGCATTCGGGATGACGTTCTGGGGCTGAAAAAGGGAACGGATCATGTGATCGTGCTGTTTTCCTGGGGCCTGGCGGAGAATCCCTGCGTCACGGACGACCAGCGCCGCCTGGCCGCGGCGGCTTTCGACGCCGGAGCCACGCTGGTGGTGGGCTATCATCCCGGAAACTGGCAGGAATTGCAGGCGGGGGATTCGAAAGTCGTGCTTTATTCTCCGGGGGCGCTTCTTCCGGACGCCGGAACGGAGAAAAACCGGATTCCGAGTCTGGTGTTGTTTGCAACCTTTACAAAATCATCACTTCTGGGATACGATCCCATCCCCGTCGTCACCACTCTGGAAGGAGAAAATCCTTTCCAGACAAACCTCGGCGACGACGAGACGAAAAAGAGCCTGATGGAGACGTTTTCCGGACTGAGCCGCACCTGTCGCACGCCTTCGGATGGGAAATGATCGCGCGGATTCACGATGTTGCGAAGAGACCGAGGAGGAAAGTAGATGTTTCAAGCGAGTAGACGCAGGCTGATTCTTTCGACGACCGGCTTGTTTTTCGCCGTTTTCTGTTTTTGTTCCCTGTCGCTGGCCGCCGGAATGCCGAAAGCCGAACAGGACGCCTTTCTGGAACTGGCCACGCATGTCCCCAAAAATGCCTCCATCGTCACCTTTTCTTCCGGACTGAAGCAATCGGTGGAAAACGCGGATCGCATCGTGCGGAAATACGGGCAGGTGGACAAGACCTTCGATTACGACAAGTTCATCCTGTCCTTGAAGGGGGGCATCGGATACGACCCGTTTTCTCTGGCGGATTACGAGGCCGTGGGGCTGGACATGAACTACGGCATCGCCACGTTCATTCTGGATCAGGGCGGCCCGCCCCTGATCGTCTTCAAAACCGTGGATGCCGCCAAGACCGCGAAAGCGCTGGCTTTTCTGGCAAAATCCATCGGCCGGGCCATGCCCGCTCCCGAATCGACGGTGGATGGCCTGAGCCTGCATTTCTTTCTGAAAGAGGGCCGTACGGAGGATCTGGCCAGCCTGGTTTACGTAGAAAAAGACGGCATCATTTACCTGATGGCTGCGCCGACGAACAAGGACTGGTTCATACGCCACGTCAAGGCCACCCACGGACTGAAGATGGCCCAGAGCATCGCCGCCGACCGCAACTTCAAGACCCTGCTTCAGCGCCTGGAACCCGGAACGTCGCTGGTCAGCTATAACAATTACGCCCAGTACGTGAAAGACCTGAAAAAAAGCGCCCAGAACTTGAAAACGACCTTGCAGAAAGAAGCGGGACCGGATGTTTCGGGGCTCGACCTGCTCAACACCACCACCGCCTTCGCGGAAGGATTCACCGCCCAGATTTTCGGGGTAAAGATCGATTCCGAGCGTGCTTCCTTCGTCCACGAACTCACGGGGCCGAAGAAGAAAGTGCAGGAATTCCGAACGTTTTTCGCTCCATCTTCCAAGAAGTCCGTGTCCAGGCTGGCCATTTTGCAGCGTCCCATCGGTTTGCTTTACGGAAACGTCAATTTCGACAGCATCGACCGCTTTCTGGAAAAGAAAAGCGCGATCTACAAGACGGAACTGAGAAAACTCAGCGAACGTCTGAAAAAAGAGAGCGGATTGGATATCGAAAAAGATCTGCTGGCCAATGCGGGAGGGCCCATGCTGGCGGCCTATTACGGCCAGGAACCGCTGCCGACGAGCATCACCGACCGACGCGAGGTGCGGCAGGAAGAGTTGGCCGCCCTGGCGAAGCTTGCTTTTGCCGCCGTGGTGAAGGATCCGAAAGGAACGGCGGAGATGCTGAAGAAGGTGGAAGCCGGTCAGAAAGCCGCCGGAAAGGCGTTTTCCACAGTTACCATAGCCGGAAGCTCTTTTTACGAAGTGAACAGCCAGGGACTGCCCATTCAGTTCGGTGTTCACCGGGATCTGTTTCTCCTGGGAATCGGCAAGAATGCGCTGAGGGCGGCCTTGGAAGGGAAGAATCCATTGAATACGGCGGTTTTCGAGGACACTCTTGGATATTTCAATGTGGATGTCGGCGCCTTCGCCGCGACCATGGAAAATCTCAAGCCCCCTCCCAATTCCCTCAATACCCAGTTGCATCAACAATATCGGGTCTGGAAACTGAAGGCGGCCGACAAGGTGCGTTTCATGAAGGCTTTGGAAGCCCGCACAGTGGAAGTCAAGGGCGGTTTCCGCAGTACGGGAGAAATTCGCTACTAGCGGAATCATGGGCCGGATCAATCTCAAACTGGTTTCGGTGTTTTACGGCGTGATGCTGGCCATGGCGTTGCTGTGGATGATGTTTCGCGGCGACCCGCAACTGTTTGTCCATCCCGGCTGGCGGTTTCCCGTCACGCCGGAACACGTCGGGAAGGGATTGGCTTTGGGAGCGGCCAGCGCCGTTCTGGTCGTTGTCGTGACCCGGTTGCTTTCCGTCTATTTCGAATGGGCTCGAAGACTTGAAATCGAGATGGCGAAGCTGCTCGGGCCTTTGTCCTACCTGGATGTTCTTGTCATTTCGATATTTTCCGCGGTAGGCGAGGAACTGTTCTTCCGGGGGGCGATGCAGCCGACCCTGGGGCTTACGGCCACGACCATCTTTTTCGGATTCCTTCACATCGGTCCCAGCCGAACCTTTATTCCCTGGACCCTCTCGGCCTTCATCATCGGTGGTGTTTTCGGGTGGTATTATGAAATCAACGGCACCCTGGCGGCTCCGATCAGCGCTCATTTCCTCATTAACCTGGTGAATCTGAACCAGATTCGGCTTCACCGGGCGAAAACCGGCATGGACGGAACGGAAAATCATTGATCCGAACGCCGATTCGAGTTCGGAAATACCCCCGGGAAACTCCCTTGGCTGAATACGAATTTCCCGGAAAATCCGGTTTCCTCCGCTCGTGACCTTTCTTTGCGAGTTCGTACGCCCGTCGCTCCCTTTACAGGGGGCGACGGGCGTGTTGCTTTTTCTTTACCTTACTCGCACCAGGGGGCGGGGGGATGTTCGCAGCCGCCTTCCGTTTCCGGGTTGCAGATGTCCAGCGTGCAGTCGTCCAGATCGTCGCAAAGGTAATCCTGGGGCGTGAAGACGCAGCCGGTGGCGGCTTTGCAGGTGTCGTCCGTGCAATCCACGCCGTCGTCGCAGACCACCGGGGTATCGAACAGACAGCCGTCCGTTGGGCTGCAAACGTTTTCCGTACAGGCGTTTCCGTCGTTACAGTTCGCGTTTACGGGCGTAAAGACGCAATGGTGTTGCGCATTGCAGGTGTCCACGGTGCAGGCGACGTCGTCGTCGCACTCTCCGGCTCCGAAGCAGTATTCCACGCACTGATTGTTGATGCAGACTTCCGGTAGATGGGGATTTACGTCGCAAGGAGCCTGGAACCCTGCGGGGGGATGGATGCACGCGCCGGCCTGACAGGAATCGACGGTGCAGGGATCGCCGTCGTCGCAATCCAGCGTTCCCGTTCCCGGCTGGCAGATGCCGTTTTCGCAGACATCTCCCGTGGTGCAGGGATTGCCGTCGCTGCAGGCGACGCCGCTCAGATTTTCCGTCCGACAGCCGGTTTCCACTTCGCAGATCGTGTAGGTGCAGGGATCGCCGTCGTCGCAATCCAGCATGGCGGTGCCGATGCACAGGCCGTCGACACAAAGGGATTGGGTGGTGCAGGCGTTTCCGTCGTCGCAGGCGATGCCGTTTTGCGGTCGGTTTTCGCATCCCGAGCCAGGCATACAGGCATCCTCCGTGCACGGGTTGTCGTCGTCGCAATCCACGACTTCTCCAAGGCAGACGCCGCCCGTGCAGACATCGTTTTCCGTGCAAGGATCGCCGTCCTGGCAGGACAGCCCTTCGTTTGCCACCGGATGGAGGCAGCCCAGCCCGGGGTCGCAGTCGTCCGCCGTGCAGAAATCGCCGTCGTTGCAGGCCGCGCTTCCGCCCGGAATGCACGCACCCGCCACGCAGCGTTCCTCGATGGTGCAGAGATTTCCATCCTCGCATGCGTCTCCGTTCAAATCCTCATGTTGACAGCCGCGCTGGGGATGGCAGCTATCCGCGGTGCAGGGATTGTCGTCGTCGCAGTCCTCCGGACCGGTGCATTCCACCACAATGCAAAGTCCGCCCCAGCACGCGCCCGACCCGCCGGCGCACTCGGTTCCGTCGGGTACGGGATCATGGAGGCACCCGTTTGCTCCGTCGCACTGGTCGGTGGTGCATTCCTCTTCGTCGTCGCAGTCTTCGTTTCCGGCGCAGACGGCCTGGCACTGACCGCCGGAACACTCGCCCGTTCCGGCGCCGGGTATCGCGCAAGCCGTGCCGTCCGGCAGGAAGTCGTTGAATTCGCAACCGGTTTCGGGGACACAGGTATCGACGGTGCAGGGATTGCCGTCGGTGCAGTTGACGAAGCTCGTGCATTCCGTTCCGATGCAATAGGAGCTATAGTCGAAGGAGAGCGTGCAGGCGTTGTTGTCCTCGCACAACTGGCCCTCGGCCTCGCTTTTGGGGATTTTGACGCATCCCAGGCGGGATTCGCAGACCAGGGAATAACAGTCCGCGTCCGGATCCTGGCAATCCGGCTCGCTGCCGGCCCGGCAGGCGCCGTCCTGGCAGAAATCGCCTTCCGTACAGGCGTTGCCGTCATCGCAGGAGAGCGGACCGGAAGTGTCGTACAGGCAGCCGGACAGGGCATCGCAGCTTTCCACGGTACAGGCGTTGCCGTCCTTGCAGAGGGCGTCCCGTGTTTCGTGTCCGCAGCGTTTCTGATTCTCGTCGCAGAAATCCTTGGTGCAGGAGATGCCGTCGTTGCAGTTCACCGGCCGTCCGGCCTGACACCCGAAGGTGGGATGACAGCTTTCCTGGCCGTTGCAGAACGAGCCGTCCTGGCAGAGCGCGTTGTCCACGAAATGGCGGCAGCGGCCCTTGGCCGGATCGCAGACATCCTCGGTGCAGTTGATGCCGTCGGAGCAGTCCAGGTCGTCCCGGCAGGGCAGGGCGCACAATCCGCTCAGGCAGACGCCGTCCGCGCCGCAGGTTTCTCCTTCGTTTACGGGCGGATTGACGCAGCCGAAATCGGGATGGCAGCCGTCCGGACCGGTGCAATCGTTTCCGTCGTCGCAGGTGATGGTCTGGCCCGTACAGGTTCCGACGGAACAGGTGTCGCCGGAAGTGCAGCGGTTTCCGTCGTCGCAGGCCGTGCCGGTGAGATTCTGGCTGTAGCAGCCGAAATCGACGCTGCAACGGTTGCGGGTGCAGGCGTTTCCGTCGTCGCACAATCCGTCGCGGGCGGTATGCACGCACTGATCGATGTCTTCGTTGCAGGTATCCAGCGTGCAATCGAAAGCGTCCGTGCAGGGGTTCGGATTTCTGGCGGGGACGCATCCGGCGAACGGCTCGCAGCGTTCGGATCCGTTGCAGAACAGGCCGTCGGAGCAGGCGGCGTGGTTCAGCGTGTATTCGCAGACGCCCAGGGCTTGGTTGCAGGTTTCGGTGGAGCAGCCGGCCCCGTCCACGCAATCCGCGTCGGTCTCGCAGGAGGCCACGCAGCGGTTGTAATGACAGACGGTGTTGGAACGGAAGGGGGATTCGCACGCGCCGCCTTCAGGCGTGAGTTCATGAACGCAGCCGTTTTCCGGATCGCAGGAATCGTTCGTGCAGGGATCGTGATCCTCGCAGGCCAGCGGCTGACCCGGCCGACAGGATCCTTCCTTGCAGATGTCGTTTTGCGTACAGGGATCGCCATCGTCGCAGGGGCCTTTGTTGAAGACGGTGCGGCACCCCACGGCCGGATCGCAGTAGCCGGTCAAGCAGGGGTTGTCCTCGATGGCGCAAGCGGCGCTGACGTTGGTGTGGACGGGCCCGAGCAGCGGATGACAACTGTCTTCCGTACAGGCGTTGCCGTCGTCGAAGTCGGTCGGTTCTCCCGTGCAGGTTCCCAGAATGCAGAGATCGTTTTCGGTGCAGACGTTGTTGTCGTCGCAGGCGCGGGAGTTGTAGGAGGTCTCACAGCCGTTCGCGGTGCAGACGTTGTTCGTACAGGGATTCCCGTCGTTGCAGAGTTCGTCCACGAACACCGTCAGGCAGCGCTGTCCCACCTCGTCGCAATAGGCCTCGCCGCATTCCAGATCGGTGGCGCACTGAACCGTTTCCCCGGGCAGGCAGCCCTGCTCCGCATGGCAGGTTTCCTCTCCGTTGCAGAAGAAGCCGTCGTCGCAGAAGGCGTCGTCCGCGTAGGATTCGCAGAGGTGCGTCTCGATGTTGCAGTAGTCGTAGGTGCAGGCGACGCCATCGTTGCAGGAAGCGTCCGTGACGCAGCCGTCCGAGCATTTTCCTGACCGACAGACCCGCTCGGCCCCGCCCGACCCGCAGGACGTTCCGTCCGGCACGGGGTTGTGTCCGCAGCCTTCCGGACCGCAGAAGTCTACCGTGCAGGGATTGCGATCGTCGCAGGAGAGCAACTGGCCGATGCAGGCTCCGCCCGTGCAGGTTTCGTCCGTGGTGCAGAGATCGTTGTCGCTGCACGGACCCGGGACGGCGTTGTAGTTGCAGCCGCCCGGCGTGCAGTCGTCGGCGGTGCAGACGTTTCCGTCCGCGCAGGCCAGATCCGCTTCCGGACCGAAATCGAACTCGCAGTCGCGCTGATCCTCGTTGCAACGGTCGATGGTGCAGTCCACGCCGTCGTCGCATTCCACCGCCGGGCCGGATTCGCAACCGTTGAACGGGTGGCAGATTTCCTCGCCGTCGCAGTATACGTTGTTGTCGCAGAAGGCGTCGTTGGGCGTATAGACGCAGAATCCGTTTTCCGGATCGCAGGAACGAACCAGGCAGAAATGATCCGCCGGACAATCTTCCGGTTCCTGGCAGGGGGCGACGCAGCGGTTGTTGTGGCATTGATAGTCATCGCCGGGCATTTCGGCGCAGACTGTGCCTTCCGGAGCGTACTCGAACTCGCATCCCGTGTCCGTGCAGACGGAGGAGAGAGTGCAGTCGTCGTAGATGGGGCAGAACTCGTTCCGCAGGACGTGGGCGCACTCGTCCGAAACGTTGTCGCAGTAGTCCGCCGTACATTCGACGTCGTCGTCGCAATCCGGAAGCGGGCCGGATTCGCAACCGTTTTCCCCGCAGAATTCCAGGCCGTTGCAGAAAACGCCGTCGTCGCATCCGGATTCTCCCAGACAGGCTCCGTTTTCGCAGAAACTCGTGTCCGTGCAGGGATCCCCGTCGTCGCAGGGGGCGTTGTTCAGAACATGGGTGCAGCCTTCCTTCGGAATGCAGATATCGTCCGTGCATTCGTCCTCGTCGTCGCAATCGTAAAATGAAAGGCCGGGTTGACAATTGCCGAACGCGCAGTAATCGCCCACGGTGCAGGGGTTTTCATCGTCGCAGAGTCCGTCGTGGGGGACGTTGACGCAGCCTTCGCCCAGCCGGCAGATGTCCGTGGTGCAGGCGTTGTCGTCCTCGCAGTAGACGTTTCTCGGCTGGTGGACGACGGTGTCGGTTTCCTCGTCGCAGGAATCCAGGGTGCAGGCGAAGGCGTCCGCCACGGCGGGAGCCTCGCCGGGAACGCATCCCAGCCGATAATCGCAGAATTCCTCGCCGTCGCAGAAACGATTGTTGTCGCAGAGATCGTGAATGGGTTCGTGGCGGCATAGACGCAGGGAGAGGTCGCAGGTGTCGTAGGTGCAGTCCACCGCGTCCCGGCAATCGGAATCCGTCCGGCAGGCCGTGACGCACTGGCCGTCCAGACAGACTTCGTCCACGCCGATCAGCAGATCGCAGGTCGTTCCGTTGTTCGCGTCCGTGAAGACGCAACCCATGCCCGGCACGCATTCGTCGTTCACCGTGCAGGGATTTCCATCGTCGCAACGCGCGTGGACGGGAAGGAATTCGCAGGCGTCCAGATCCTCGTTGCAGCCGTCGTCCGTGCAGGTCAGCCCGTCGTTGCATAAAACGGGATTGTTCGACTGAATGCCGCTGTCCGGACGGCAGATCTCCGGGCCGTTGCAATACTGTCCGTCATCCACGCTGACGGGAATTCCGGCGCAGTAGCCCGGGCGGCAGGAATCGTCCGTGGTGCAGGCGTTTCCGTCGTTGCAACTTTCCGTGCTGTTTTCATAGACGCAGCCGGTCAGAGGATCGCAGTCGTCCAGGGTGCAGTCGTTGTCGTCGTTGCAAACGATGAAATCGCCGATGCAATCGCCGGCCTCGCAGCGTTCGTTGATGGTGCAGAGGCTGCCGGTGCTGCAATCGCCCGCAAAGGCCTCCCATTGGCAGCCCAGGGTTTCATCGCACCATTCGGACCGGCAGGGATTGCCCGTCTTGCAGTCCAGAATTTCGCCCACACAGGATCCGAAGCTGCAATGGGTGTTGGTCGTGCAGGCGTTGTCGTCCTCGCAAGGATCGATGTTGAAGGACACGGCGCAGGTTCCGTTGTTGCAGAAATCGTCCGTGCAAGGGTCGCCGTCGTCGCAGAATACGGTTTCCGAGTGGTCGCAGGCATGGCCGATGACGCAGACGTCGTAGGTGCAGAGATCGTCGTCCGCGCAGTCCTCGGAATGGTCGAACTCGCCTCCGGCGTCGGCGCACAGGGCGGAGGCTCCATCCAGGCATCCTTGAGTTCCGGCGGTGCAGACCGTCCAGACGCAGGCTCCCCGGAAGCATTCCATTCCTTCCGAGCAGGGAGATCCGTCGTCCCATCCCAGACCGTCTTCGTCGCAGATTTCCGGTATGTCTTCAAGATCGCACTGTGCGGCGCGAGGGACGCAGACATCTACGCAACTGTCGTTCGAAAGGGTTTGTCCGCCGGAACAGTCCGCCTGTCCGCGCCCGGTGACGGGAATCAACCGTTCGGGCGTGTCCCGGCCCTCCAGCGTGATTTCCACCCAGGCCATGGCCTGTCCGGAAGCGGTGGGAGCGAAGGTCAGTTCGAAGGCGAATCCGTCGTTCGGCTCCATTTCCAGGGGAAGGGAGCGGTCCCGGATCAGATCGAAGGCCGCGTCGGAATCGGCGGCCAGGGCGATTTCTCCCACGGAAAGCGGCAGATCGCCCAAATTGCCCAGGGTGAACCATTTCCGGGCCTGATCGCCGGGCGCCACGAAACCGAACTCCACGGTGCCGGGATCGGCGTGCAGGGATTCGGCGCGGGCGATTCCGGTCAGATCCATGCGCGCTTCCACCGGCGTACCGCCGCCTTCGCGGCCCACCACGCGCAGAGTGCCTTCATGCGGGCCATGGGCGGCGGGCGCGAACAGTGCGGTGCAGGTTCGCTCTCCCCCTCCGGCGGCGAGGTCGAAGGGCGGTTCGCAACCTTCCAGGTCCAGGTCGAAGGCGTCGGATGCCGTTTCCAGCATGGAAATGGAAAGCACCGTGACGGTTTCGCTGCCGGCCGGAGCATCGTTCCGGATGGTGAAATCCTTTTCATCTTCATCCAATACGCGCCGATCGTCGAATGCCAACGGAGCGGGGGTGAGAATCAGGTCGGACGGATCGAGAGTTCCGTCCGCGTCTTCCTCCGCGTCACCGTCCGTGTCGGGTTCCTCTTCGGAATCGGCGTCCGGTTCATCGTCGCCGTCGGCGGGTTCCTCGTCGGGTTCGGCGTCTCCATCTCCGTCCGGCTCGAAATCGGGATCCGGGTCGATATCTCCGTCCCCCTCCGGGTCAAGGTCGTCGTCGCCGTCCGGATCTCCATCGGCATCGCCATCGATATCGCCGTCGGCGTCACCGTCCGTATCTCCATCCGGTTCAAGGTCGCCGTCCACGGGGCGGCAGACGTCCTGCGAACATTCCAGCCCTTCGTTGCAGGTGCCGTCTACGTAGCAGGGTTCGCCGTCATCTCCCCGGGGACCATCGTATCCGTCGTCGCCTCCTCCTCCGCATCCGGCGATCAGTACCGCCAGAAACGATGAAATGGTGAAAATAGCGCGGCAAAATTTCATGAAATTTTCTTGGCGCATGGCCTCCTCCACTTGGAGTGTCGCACCCAGGCGGGCGCGGATGAAAAAAATGGGCCGCCGTTCACGACTACTGACAGACAGCCCATTCCTCTCCACCGCGGCTTTGCTTTCAGGTTGAAAACCGAGCGGTTGAATTCATTATAAACGGAAAAAAGGATGGATGCAAATCATTCGAGAGCCCGAACAGGAATTTTCATCGAATGATGCTTTTGTTGATTTTTCCCGTTTTTTTCAGGCGGCGAACTCCCGGTAATCCGAAGGCGTATCAGCGGGTTTTTAGAGGTTGCCTGAAATGAAAAGAATACGAGAATCCGTTATTCCACAACGAAATCGCGCAGGTAAACCTGTTCGAGATCCCCCATTCTCCCGTAATTGTAAATACTTACGTGCGATCCGTTCACTCCGTGATAAAGATGTTCGTACAGTTGGACCAGATTGGAATCGGTATTGTCCGCGGCATAGGTGACGAAGGCGCGCGCGAACTGGTCGGCGGTCCAGGCTTTGGTTTCCCGGTCGTACAGCGCGCCCAGGGAGTTTTCATAGCCGTTGGCCCCGGAAATCAGCAACGTATCGGCCACGCTCCAGGTTTCCTTTTCCAGTTCCTCTCCCATAACGCCGCCGTGACAGGCTTCGATTTCCACCAGGGCCTGGCGGAAACGGCCCTCCGTTTTCATCTCCCAGAGCGTTTCGGCCAGGTCGTCCGGAGCCAGAAAATCCTGTTCCATCAGAACCCCCGAACGACTGCCGTGACCCACGATAAAGACATAAAGATTATCCGTGTCCTTTCCGTCGATGACTTCGGGTAGCAAGGCGTCCTGTTGTCCCATAAGGATGGCTTTCAAATCATCCGTGCTCAGCTCCGTGGTGATGTAGTCGATTTCCGCGTCGGCGTACAGGTTGGGACCGTTCGGCTCGTTGCGCACGACGCCCGGCAGGCTGTTTTTTTCGTTTTGGGCCAGATCGTCGGCCAGAATCAACACGATGCGGTCGTCGGGAAGGCCGTTGTCGCGCAGCAGGCGATAGGCCGCCAGGGCGTCGGCCTGATGGCGATAGTTGTCCCAGCCGGAGGATGCGGCGAGGATGAAGGCCCACAGACCCCCACGTTCCGGAAGATCGGAGCCGGAGCCTCCGTCCAGATTCTGCATGTTTTCGTCGGACGCGATGGATTTGAATATGGCTTCGGCCGATTGCGCTCCGGCCTTTTTGCCGCTGTCCGACCAGATATAGTCCTTTACCACGAATTCGCCGTCCGTGATGCGCCACACCCCGAAGATGGAGCGCACCAGATCCGTATGGTCTTCCGCGTCATATTCCAGGGAGCCGGTAGTTCCCGTGATATCGGGGAGTTGGCCGGATCGGATGGCGGCCAGGCTTTCGGCGATACCGTCCTCGTCCCAGCCCGTTTCCTCTCCCCGAGCGTCCACCACTTCGATGAGCGCGTCGGCCAGGGCTTCTCCGCCCGCGCCGCCGGAGCGTTCCAGGGCATAGGCGATCAGCATCAAAGCGTCGTAACAGTTGGCGGCGTAGGCCGAGGGCGGGGTTCCGAATTTTTTTTCGAAGGCGTAGTGAAAGCCGCTGGTCAGATCGTAACCCATGCCCAGACCGCGAATCCCTTCCGCCTTACCGCCCGTTTCCGTCACGATGGAGGCATACGTGCCGCCGTCGCTGAACAGCATTTCCGCCGTTCCCCCGGCTTTCCGATAAGCGTCATAGGCGTTTACCATGCAGATGCCGCTTTCAGGATCGGAAGGGACCGCGAAAAACATCTCCGGGCCGCTTTCCAGGATGGTTCGGATATGCGCGTCGCAGGTTTCGGCCTCCTGGTCGTACTGCTCGATGGCCGTGATCTCCATGCCGAATTCCGTGGCGAAGAATCCGAACCAGTCGAAGAAAGTGGCTCCATAGGTGTCGGTGGAGGTGAGCAGCGCGACTTTGCGGATTTCCTCCGAGGCGGCGATGACGAACATGGTGCGCAACTGGGCCACGTCGGATTCCAGCGTGCGCCAGATGTACTTCTCCCCCGCGAAGGCTCGGAAAATGTGCGCCGACGTGGCGGCGGGGGTGATGAGGATCTTTTTTCCGTCGATGAACAGGGGGGCCAGTTCGAAGGTGTCGCCCGAGGAATCCGTTCCGATGACCGCCAGGATGTTTTCATCGTCCAGCAATTCCCGGGCGGCCGGAAGGCTTTCCATCTTCCCCAGATCCTTCCACACCAGTTCCAGTTTCTTTCCGGCCACGCCGCCGGCGCGGTTTACGTTTTCCACCACCCATTCAAGGGGTTGCTCGTAGCCGATATCGGCCAGGCCGGATTTCGGCAGCAGGACGCCTACCTGCACGGATTTGCCGCCATCCCCCTCCGAACACCCCCAGGCGAAAAAGAAAAGGACAAGCGGGAGAATGGATGCAAAAAATCGTATTTTCATGGCTTTTCCAGGGTTTCCACTGTGTTGGTTTTCGTTTTCCGCGCCAGATAAACCAGGCTCTCATGGGCATGCTCCCGCTGGCGGAATTCCGGGTGCGGGGCTTCCGTCCAGCAACGTCTGGAAACGTCCGTGACCTCGAATCCGTGCTGGGAAAGCAGGTGTTCCGATTGTTCCCGGGTCATGAACCTGTAGAAATACTCGTTGCGATACAGGTTGGCGTTCTCTCCGAAAGGCGTCATTTCCTGTTCCGCCACGCCGTCCTTTTCGTCCGGAATGTTGCAGAGCAGATAGCCTTCCGGCCGGATCACCCGGGAAAGTTCCCGCAGAACGTCGTCCAGGCTCGGAAGCGTTTCGATGGTGTCCCAGAGCAGTATCAGGGAGAAATGTTTCGCCGGATAGGGAAGATCGGAAAGATTGCAGGAGGTCAGCGACACGTTTTTCCGATGTTCTTCCGGGATTTTCGCCATGGCGCGTTCCGATGTGTCGCAGGCGAAACAGCGTCCCGGAAGGGCAAGCAAAAGTGGCAGGTTCCGTCCTTCGCCGGTGGCCGCGTCCAGCACGTTGGAGTCCGTTTTCAACTCCGGTGCAACCCTGCGAAGATATTCCTTGATGACGGTGGCGGGGGCATCTCCCCAAACCCGGCATCGGGTCCGGGCGTACAGTCGATCCCAGGCCAGGATGTTCTTTATGTCCGTGGAGTGTGCGTTCATGCCGTTCTTGTTTTTATCGGGCATCCATCGTCCGTTCTGAAATACGATTTGAATTTGGAATTTTATCACAACTCTGACGGTTTATAGAAACTTCCGGCGTGTTTTTTCTTTGTCAGATGCGGGATATCGGCGGTAAAGTAAGTTCCGTTTCGTGATTTATCGGCGGGATCGTCGTTTTCTCCGGAGGCGAATCGAAAGGCGGCGCGTTCTTCATGTATGCCTATTTACTGAAGAAAACCGGTCTGAATGCACGGGTGTTGGCTCGTCTGATCCACTTTCTTTCCCTGGGTCTGATTTTCATGGCGATCAGCGTATTCGGCTATTCCGTCGCCAGTTCCATTTTTCTGTCCAAGGTCGGCGCCCGCGGAATTCCCTTCGCGTACTTATTCATGGGGATGGTCTTTATCCCCGTCTATTTTCCCTTTTCCCGGCTGATCGATGGGATTTCACCGGGGCGGCTGCTGGCGGCGCTTCCGATTCTGGGCGGCGCGGGGGCGTTGGGACTTCATTTTCTGCTCATGACGACCGATCACATCGCCCTGTACTACGCTATTTATATCTATTTCTTCATGTTGTGGGTGGTGTTGGTGGATATCCTGCTGCCCAGCATGTTGCTGCGCTATTTCACGGTTACGGAATTGAAGCGGGCCACCACGTTGACCACACTGTCCATTGCGGCGGGCGGACTGGCGGGCGGAAGCTTGGCCAGCGCGGCCTCGCGCTTCGTTTCCTCCCGAAATCTGCTGGCCGTTCCGGCGATACTCTGCCTGCTGGCCGTGATTCAGGTAATGATTCTGAACCGGCGCGAGAAACCGCTTCCCATCCGGGCCGGAGCCGAATCCGCGGGGACGGTGGAGTCGATGCTGGAACTGCCCCGCTTGATCCGGCGCTATCCCATCGTTCTTCTCATCATGCTGAGCGTATTCCTCTTCATCGTCATCAACTGCGTGGCGGAATACTGTGTTTTCACCATCTACGAAAGCGAATTTCCCGGTTCGGGAGAATTGACGGCGTTCATCGGCGCCGTGATGGGCGGCCAGAGTCTGTTGCAGTTTCTGGTGATCGTCTATTTGACCGGCCCCATGATTCGCAAATTCGGCGTGATGCGCATGAATCTCCTTTTCCCGGTCATGACCCTGGGCTCCTTCGTCCTGATGCGCGCCTGGTTCATTCTGCCCGTGGCGGTGGCGAGCCATACGAACTACGACGCCCTGTACCAGAGCGTGGACAAACCCGTTTTCTCCTTGAATTACGGAGCCTTGCCGCCGAAGTACGCGGGCATGGTCCATGTGCTGGGCGACGGCGTGTTTTATTGCCTGGGCCTGGCCGCCTCCGGACTGCTGCTGCTTTCCTTCCGGAACATGCAGGATATCGGCCCGGTCCTGCTTTCCGGTATCGTTTTAAGCGGACTTTTCGTCCTGGTCCGCGTATTCATCAGCCGGGGCTATCTGAGCGGGCTTTTGGCCATGCTTTCCGAAAACAAAGTTGAATTCAGTAAAGTTTCCAAGGGATTTCAAGGACTTTCGCGCCGTTACGAAGTTATGACCGAGAATCTGCTGGAGGAAGCCGATCCGGAACGCCGGTTGCTGGGGTTCGAACTGGCCGTAAGATTGCGGAATCCAAAGCGTTTCATCGCCCGATTGCGGCGGATGCTGAAGGACGGGGACGATGGTGTTCGCGATGCCGCACGACGCATACTTGCCGACAGTTCCGGTCGCCGGCTGGCTGCATTGCTAAAGGAATTCGCTGCGGAAGCAAGGAAAGGGGAGGGGGAGGAAGTCGAACGCGTCGGTTCGCCCCGGAGCCTGGAGAAAATCCTCCCGGTGATGGGCTCTCCCGTACGTTCCGTGCGGATGAAGGCGGCCCGCGACCTGGTGGCCCTGGGAAGGCCGGGGCTGCGGGCGGCGCGGGAACGGCTTCATTCGGATCGCTGGTACGTGGCGGAGACGGCGGCTCTGGCGCTGTGCCTGCGCAATCGCTGGCAGGACGAACGGCGGGTGATGGCCGCCCAGAGGCAGCATGTCGCCGGGATCGGAAAATGTCTGAAATTTCTAACGGTTACTCCGGAGGAAGATACGAATCCGGCGATTCTGGAACTTGCCGTAACCGATTATCTTCATCGGGTTTTCGATCGCTTTCTGCTCCTGGCGGGCGCTCTGGCGATGAATCGCACCGTTCATACGGCTCGGTTGATGCTCGTGAGTCCGGACCCGCGCCTTCGCAGCAGCGCCATGGAAGTTCTGATCTCCATGGGAAAGGATCGTCTGATCGTTCCCCTGCTTCCCCTGCTGGAGACTTGGGACGGAACTCGCTTTCATCTTCCGAGAGGAAGCGGGAAGAGCGAGGGTCCGGGGCGGATCGTGGAGGCGCTGGCTTCCATTCCGGACCGATGGATCCGGCTGGGAATCGGGATGCTTTCGGGTGGATCGGAAACGGCGGTCCGGGCCTTGTCCGAAAACGAAAAGAGTCATGCAAGGGAGGTCTCCATGGATGCCTTGTTCACGATGAAAAAATCCCGGATTCTGGAGGATCTGGCACTGGACGAACTGGTGGCGATTCACGAGGCGCTGGACGAGGTTTCTTTTTCCGCCGGAGAGACCATCTGCCGGGAGGGAGAGGCCGGGTTGGAGATGTACCTGCTGTTGCGTGGGTCGGTGGAAGTCTGCCGGGAGGAAGCCGGGAAACAGACGTTGATTTCCAGGTTGGAGCCGGGGGAGTTTTTCGGCGAAATGTCCACGCTGGATGGAGATGTCCGGGTGGCCACCGTGACGGCCGTGACGGACGGCACGCTTTTGCGCTGGTCGCCCGAGCAGTTCTGGAGCGTCACGGACGACCATCCGGAGATTCTGAGGGCCTTGTGCCGGATTCTTTCACAGCGTCTGCGGATCGCGGATCAGACCTTGGCCTCGCGCTCCGGATCCTGAGCGCTTCGTTCTTCTCCGGGTTGTCGAACGATTGCGGCCGATGAAGACGGCCCCTCCGGCAGGCACATCCGAATCGAATTGGAAAAACAACATGTTGCAATGAACGCCGCTTGTTTCGGGGATTGGCGAAGGACTCATCCCTGGAAGGCGTTCGGAACATAGGATACCCTGGTTTTTCCTTCGCCGAAGACGATCCCCACCGCGTCGAAACGGACCGCAGCCTCTTCCTGGCCGTAAACCTGGAGATAGCGCCGGGCCACTCGCAGAATCTGCCGCTGTTTGGGGCCGGTGATCGTCGCCAGGGGGTGGCCGCGATCCTCTTCCATTCCGTTCCGGCTTCGGGCTCGAACCTCCACGAAACACAACCAGTCGCCGTCTTGCATAATCAGGTCGATTTCTCCCTCCGCCGCGCGCCAGTTGCGCGCCAGCAAGCGTTGTCCCCGGTCCAGGAGATAACGCAACGCGGCGTCCTCGCCCGCCCGGCCCAGCCGCGAACGCAATGGCGCCGCGTTGGAGTGTTGGCGGCGATTGTCCATGTTGACTCCTTTCCGAAGCGCACGCATACGGTTTTGACGTGGCGTTTCGATATGGATGTGCTGCACGAACCGTGCCAGAAAAGAATCGGTGCGTCTCTTTCCCGCGTGGATTTTTCGACGTCGTGCATTTCTTTCGAAGGAGGCGAAATTCGCCCGATCTTTCGCCCGCTTCCAATTGACAAGCGTCGGCCATGTGCTACAATCCGCCGGAATCGGAGATGGCGCATGCCAGAAAACCTTAGGGAAAGCGGTGGCTTCATGGATCGCAACGACTGCTTCATTCTCTCCGTCGGCCCGGAGGAGGTCCGGAAGAAAGCCTTCCGAAAGGCGGAGGAACTCATCGAACTTCTGTGTTCGGACGAGGAAACCATCCGGGATCAGGACGGAAAACTGTTCCTGGATCTGTCCGCCTTTGCGGAATCCGGCCGCGAAGCGTTCGAGGATGATGCGGTGCGGGCGTGGGTGATCGAACTGGATCGCCGCTATCCTTTCCTTCCGTACTTCCTTTTTCCTCGCCCCGAACAGGCGCAGATTCGGCATTACGCGGCCCATTTCGTCCCCTTTTTCCACGAAGGGGACCGGCTTCAATTCGATCGCCAGAAACTGGAGCATTTCGCGCTGGAGAAGATCAAGGCTATCCACGCCTTTTGCACGGAGCACGACCTGGATCCGAGAGAAAGCATTCGCCGGTTGTGCGAACAGCTGGATCTGGATGTCATCGAGGAAGTGGCGGAGGAAAAACATCCTTATCCCTTCGAGCCGGAGATCATCACCTCGCCGTTTCTGAAGGATTTCTTCGAAAGCGGCTATTATTTCCACACCATCGACGCCTCGGACGAGCCGGTGCTGTTCATCCTGGTGGAGGATCCGGTGGCGGCCTATTACGCCAAGCTGGACCTGGACATCGAATTCTTCAACTCCAGCGCCTATCCGGTCATTTCCCTGGAAATGAGTCTCTACGATATTCCCGAAGCGCCGATGAAAATGAGTTTCGTTTTCAACGTGGACGTGGAGCGCCATTGCCAGGAACTGTACGCCTATTCGGAAATGTCCTACATCACCACGAATTTCCTGTTCAACCGGGATGGGAATCTGTATTACGCTTTCACCCGGGCCGTGGATCTCTCCGACGCCCTTCGCGAGCAGATCCGTAGCCTGATCCTGGAAGCCAGCAATCGGCTGCGCGTGATTCCCAAGGAATCGCGCAGTTTTTCCCAGGCGGTGAGCGAACTTTTCGCCTCCAAGGCCGGGGGGGAACCCGAGATGGAAAGCCCGGACGCCGGAGAGGAGAGTGGCGAGGACATATCGGCGGACTCGGCGGAACCCGAAACGGAATTCGAGGAAGTCGAGGAAGAGGAATGGCCGCAGGGCGATCCGGAAAGCGGTGATTCGGAAGCGGTTTTCGCCGCGCGGAAAGCCGTGGAACCCGCGCCGGAAGGCAAGGCGGGGGATTCGGACTCCCTGGAAATTCTTCAGGAAATCGAAATCGTAACCGGAAGCATGGACGAACTTCCCGCAAGCGGCGGCCTGTCCGATCAGCAGTGGGCCGCGCCCTCTCCCCATCCTTCCGACATCCCGGCCTCGGTGCTGCCGGAGTCCATCCAGCGCATCACTCGCGCGCTCAGCAAACCCGTACGGCGTCCCGCGAAGAACGTCACCGAGGAACTGGCGGTGAAGCCCGCGCCCAAAAAGGTGGTGATGCGCAACGAGGACCAGTTGGAGCGTCTCAGTCGGCGGCTCCTCATCATGCAGAACAAGTTGGAAAAAGTGCAGCGGGAGAACATCCGGCTGCGCAATGAACTGAACAACGATCGCGAGGAAATCGAACGCCTCCAGCGGGAAAACCTGGCCCTGGAAAACAGCAAGTGGAAGTTCTGGAAATAAGGGAAAGCCCCGCGTTCTTCCGTTTTCGTTCCGTTACCAACCCGGCCGGAATATCGTAGATAAAATCTTTATCCGACAAAGATAGATTCCAACGACATCGGATAACAAGTTATCCGACCGACAAGGCTTTTCCGAAGAGGTTTTCCTTTACCCAACGGCGGTTGCCATCCTACTCATCGAACACCGAACCGCAGCTCGTCGACACATCGACCCAGACGGTGTTGCCGTCGATGGTTGTATGCAGACGCTCGCTCGTGCTTGTCTCGGGTTGGAATCTGATTGTTTTTTCAACCTCGCCGTAGCCGATTCTATCGTCGTCGCCGAGAAAACCGCTGTCTTCTTCCCAAAACTCCATCTTGAATATGACGTACATGGCGGAGTTAGGCGCCATATCTAAAAGTTTCGACAGGGTACCGAAACCCACGGTCCAATTGGCTCTGGACCTGGCATAAAAGCTTGCGGTACCAATGGTGGATGAAACAGCCACGTGGATTTCATCCGGCCGCGACCCGGAAGGGTCGTAGTTGTGGTCCTTCTGTCTCCATCCCACCTTTGCACTGGCGGTGCAATGAGTAAAACCACAACCGGTGTTCTCGGGCGGGTCGGACACGTAATCCGGATCATAGGCCACGGCCACATCGAGGGGCTCGCTCTCCAGGCCGTCGGCGTCCACGGCCTTGATCTGCATGGCGTTGCCGCCCTCGGCAAGCGCCACCTCCATCGACCAGCGAACCGCGTCGTCCGCGAATTCTTCACCCAGTTCGGCCTCCTCGCCGTTGACCGTCACGCTGTCCGCGTAAAGGGCGGCCCCCTGAAGGGTGATCGACTCCTGAGCCGTGGTCATCCGGCCCTCGTCATCAAAGCCTGCCACGCTGACCGAGGGGACCAGCAGCATCTCGCCTTCCCTACCCAGGCCGTCGTCCGCGTCCTTGAAGGAGTCGTCATCTCCGCCGCAGCCAAAGGGCAGCAGGACGAAAAGCGACAAAATCGTGAGAATGGTCAAAGCCTTGCGTTTACGGATCATGGTGACTCCTTTTGGTTATTGGCCATTGGACACCGGTCGTTGGACATTTGGATTCCCGAACTACGACTCGCCGACAGATCGACCCAGACGGTGTTGCCGTCGATGGTTGTATGCAGACGCTCGCTCGTGCTTGTATCGTCGTTAAATATGTTTTCTTTCGATTCCATACCGTAGCCGATGTAGTCGTCGTGGCCGAGGAAACCGCCGTCGTCTTCCCGGAATTTCATCTCGAACCTGGCAGGAAAGGCGGAATAATTGTCCACAATCAAAATGTACGACAGGGTGCCAAACCCCACGGTCCAATTGGTTCTGGACCTGGAATAAAAAACAATGTTACCAATGTTACCAATGGTGAACGTAACCGTCAAGATGATTTCATCCGGCCGCGACCCGGAAGGGTCGTAGATAGTGTCGTCACGAGTAAATGAATATTCTCGACACGAGTTTCGTGTTGGAGTATAATTCCTCTCAATATAATACATTGAGAGGAATTAAATGGAAGCCACCTATCACCGACACGACATTTCAGATCACGTCTGGAGCCTTCTGGAGCCCCATCTTCCGGGCCGAAGAGGTGTTTGGGGCGGCATCGCCCACGACAATCGCCGGTTCATCAATGCCGTTTTCTGGATTTTGCGCACCGGCGCTCCCTGGCGCGACCTGCCGCCCGATTACGGCGACTGGAAGAATACCCATCGTCGCTTTTGCCGCTGGCGAGACAAGGGAGTATGGGAAGCGTTGCTCGAAACTCTCATCGACGATCCCGATTACGAATGTCTGATGATCGACGCCAGCCACGTGAAAGTCCACCCGGACGCAGCGGGAGCGGTAGGCGGCAATCAGGCGATGGGCCGCACAAAAGGGGGCTCAACTCCAAGATACACCTGGCCGTGGATGCGCATGGTATGCCGCTCCGAGTCCTTATTACGGACGGTCCCACAGCGGATTGCACGCAGGCTCACACCTTGATCGAAGGGCTGGACGCCGCGTATTTACTGGCCGACAAGGGATATGACGCGAACGCCATCGTGGAAGAATGCCGAGAAAACGGAACGGAACCGGTCATTCCGCCGAAAAAGAACCGCACGATCCAACGCGACTAGATAGTGTCGTCACAAGATATTGAGCCATAATACAAGGCAACGGATCTGAACGGCGGCGAGGAATGAGGCGGTGTTTTTCGCGTATCGCGTTGCGATTCCACGCCAGCGTTTCAGGTGGAGAAAGGCATTTTCCACCAAGTGCCGTGCACGATAAAGTTCCTTGTCATACTCGCGCTGAACCTTCCTGTTTTTCTTGGGCGGAATCACCGCCTCCATCCCGGCCTGCTCGGCTTTCTCGATAATCACGTTCGTGTCGTATCCCCGATCAGCCAGCAAATAAGCGGCATCCATTCCTTTTATCAGGTTGTGAGCTTGCGTACAATCCGCTGTGGGACCGTCTGTAATAAGGACTCGGAGCGGCATACCATGCGCATCCACGGCCAGATGTATCTTGGAGTTGAGCCCCCTTTTGTTCGCCCCATCGCCTGGTTGCCGTCTTTCGCTCCCGCCGCGTGGGGATGGACTTTGACGTGGCTGGCGTCGATCATCAGCCATTCGTAATCGGGCTCGTCGATAAGAATTTCGAGTAGCGATTCCCAAATTCCTTTATCTCGCCAGCGGCAGAAGCGGCGGTGGGTATTCTTCCAGTCGCCGTAATCGGGCGGTAGGTCACGCCAGGGAGCGCCCGTACGGAGAATCCAGAAGACGGCATCGATGAACTGCCTGTTATTCTTTGCGATTCCGCCCCAGGCACCTTTTCGACCCGGCAAATGGGGCTCCAGAAGACTCCAGACGTGATCGGAAATATCGTGTCGGTGATAGGCGGCTGGCATGTCTATCCTTTCAATATTTTATATTGATAGGAATTATACCCCAACACAAAATCCATGTCGAGAACATTCAACTACTCGTGACGACACTATCTACGACAAAGAACTTTACCGCGAGCGGCATCTGGTGGAAAACGCCTTTCTCCATTTGAAACGCTGGCGCGGTATCGCTACCCGTTATGCCAAAAACGCCGCCTCATTCCTCGCCGCCGTCCACATCCGATGCCTTGTATTGTGGCTCAATGTCTTGTGACGACACTGTCTAGAGCGTAGGTCGGAAAAATTTTTTATCCGACAAAGATATATTCCAATAATGTCGGATAACAAGTTATCCGACCTGCAAGGCTGAACAACGGCCGCGAGAAAATCAAGCGCCTCCAGCGGGAAAACCGGGCCCTGGAAAACAGTAAGTGGAAGTTCTGGAAGTAGGGGGACGCCCCTAATACGCCGGGGCGACCTCGTTGAAACCACAATAAGCGACACTCCGTCTACAACATGACAACATTGCGCTTGACAGGAAAGCCGCCGTCGTTTAAATTATAACGAACGTTCGAAATAAAACCGAGAAAGAGCAAAGCCATGACAGCCTTTCAGCGTGAATCGTTCGATCTGATCGTGGTGGGCACCGGCCCCGGCGGCGCCACCGTCGCCCGGGAAATGTCCCTGGCGGGCAAGCGGGTGCTGATGCTGGAAAGAGGGCCCTACGCTCCGGTCACGGGCAGTCTGTACAACTACGTCAGCCAACTGCTGATCCCCGGCCGGAGTCTGCTCTTCACCAACAGCATGCTGTCCATGGTGCGCGGGCTCACCACAGGAGGAAGTTCCATCTTTTATTACGGCACCGCTTTCGAGCCGCCCCTGTCCATGTTTTCCAAACACGGCATGGATATCGCGAGCGATCTTCAGAAGGCCAAGAACGATCTGCCCATCGGTCCGCTGAAAGATGAAATGATGACCCCGGTTTCGAATCGCATCGCCGAGGCGGCCGTCAACTCGGGCTTCGACTGGAAACGGCTTAACAAGTTCATGTACCAGAATCGCTGGCTGCCGGAGTTCCCCTTCGGCTACGCGGGCGATTCCTTCGGCGTCAAGTGGAGTGCGCGCATGTACGTGGAGGATGCGTTGCAAAACGGTGCTCTGATCGTCGATCGGGCGAAGGTCGAAAACGTCATGGTGGAAGACGGCCGGGCGGTTGGCGTGCGTTTCAAGCGCAAGGGAGAGCGGCACGAAGTCCGGGCGGAAAAGGTCGTCCTGGCGGCCGGCGGCATCGGTACGCCGGTCATTTTGCGCAGGACCGGCATCAAAGAGGCCGGGTACAACTTCTTCTTCGATCCACTGATTACCGTCTGCGGCACGATGCAGGACGTGAAGACGCAGCCCAACGAAATTCCCATGTCCGCCGGTATTCACATGGAGGACGAAGGCTATCTCCTCACCGACATGCCGGTTTCGCCGCTGACGCACATGGCGTTTGCCGCCCAGGTGTTCCGTTTCACGAAACTGTTCTCCTACAAGAGCACCGCCCGCATCATGGTCAAGGCCAAGGACACGCTCGGCGGAAAGCTCACCGATTCCGGCGGCGTGCGCAAGACCCTGATCGAAAAGGACCGCCGGAAACTTCTGCACGGCTTCGAGAACGCGAAAAAGATCCTTACCGCCGCCGGGGCGAAGGATATTTACAAGACCTGGTATTTCGCCGCGCATCCTGGCGGAACGGCCAAGATCGGCGAGATCGTCGATGCGGATCTGAAGACCCGGATCGATGATCTGCACGTCTGCGACTGCTCCGTGATTCCGGAAGCCTGGGGACTGCCGCCCACCCTGGCGCTCGTCACCCTGGGCAACTACCTCGCCCGCCGCTTGAGCGGAGAGAAAGCCCGGCGGGGTCCGGTGGAACCGCCGGCGGCCGAGCCGGTCGTGGGTTCGTAATCGCGGAGATGCCGATGTCGCCCGAATATCATGAAATAACCAGGTAAACGGCATGCCCAAAACCGTGGATCACGACGAATACCGCAACATTCTTTTGGAGAAGAGCTACGACCTGTTCAGCCGAAAAGGCTACAGCAACGTCACCATGCGGGAGATCGCGAAGGAAAACGGAGTGTCCACCGGGACGCTATACCATTATTTTCCCAACAAGGCCGCTATCCTGGAACAGTTGATTTCCTGGGTGGCCGAACGCAACGTCGATCAATACCGCCACATCGCCGGGGCGGATCTTTCGTTGGAGACCAAGATCGGCACGCTGACGAAACTCCTCGCGGACACCGAGAGCGACTATCTCAACCACCTCTCCCTGAGTCTCGATTTGATGCACAACGATCCGTCCGCATCCAAGGAGGTTCTGCACGGTTACGCCGAAATCCACAAAAACGCGATCATCACGATCCTGGGCGTGGACCGCGACATGGCGGAATTCATCGTGATCTACATCCTCGGATGCGCCGCCCACGCGAAGATTTCACCCAAGGGATTTTCGTTTCGGAACGCCGTGATGAAACTTGAAGAGGCCGCATCCATCGCCGGAGACGAACCTTCCGGAAACGTGATGGAATTGGTCTTCCGGAGCGCTCCGACCGATCGGAAAGACGCGCCGGCCGGACCGACCCGGAACCACGAAAAGAAAGAGAGCGCCTGATGATGAACGCAACATCACCGCCGCCGAACGACCATCGCCCATGGCCCGACCGGGACGCGCAAACGGCCGAGCAGCGGCAGGCCGAACTGTTTGCGGCCCTCTTGCAGACCCGGGAACTCGGACGGACGGTCTGCAACACGGTGCTGGCCATGCTGCGCAACTGGGCCGGGGACAATCGCGTGAAAGGAATTTTCTCCGCGATTCTGTCCTGGTTGGTGCGGCTCGTCTTCGCGCCGTCCTTTTCGCGCCGGGCGGCGAGCGTCCCGGCCGTCCTGGGGGAACCGATGCACGCCCGCACCGCGGCTGCGGCTCTCCCGGCGCTTGGAAACGGCATCATTCGGGCGGGCCAGGCGTTGCAGAAAACCGCGCACGGTTCGGACGACGCCGCCGGAAACGCGGATGGCCGGACCTCCCTGGACTGGGGGGCGGCGGCCGAATTGCTTTCCGATTGTCTGCGAGAGAAGAACGAAAAGGCCGGGACGGACGACGAGGCCGCCGGACGGAGGCGGGCCGTCGCGGATGTCATCGCCCGCCTCGATTTCGGCGAGATCAAGGAAGCCTCGGACCGGCTGGCGGCGGGGGCGGAGGACGTCGCCGCCATGGTGAACGAAGAACTGTGGCGCTATCCGGCCAAGACGATCTGCCTGGCGGGCGTTCTGCCGTCGGGCGTCAACGCCGCCGTGCGCGGCCTGGTGAAGACTATCGAGCCCATCAACCAGATGGCGCCCGACCTGATCGCGGACGTTCTGCTGACTCTCCTGCGCGAAATCGACGGCGAGGCCGTCGGCCGCCTGGTCAACGAGGGCCTGGAACTCCTGCGGAAAGTCGAAACCGGACAGATCCTCATCGGCGAACTCGGCAAGCCGCAACTGCCGGAAGACGCCGGCCGATTGCTGGAAGGCGTGCTCGACGTCATCGATTTCGAGCTTCTACTGAAACTGAAGGGATTGCTCGGCGAAACCCGGGAGGCCGTGAGCCTGCGCCTCTGTTCCTATATGGAAAATCACCCGGAACTCGTCAAGGACATGCTGGCCGCGCCCTGCCGCGATAAGGCCGCCGCCGTCAAGCAGGCCGTGCTGCGGCTGGACACCATCGAAAACACCCTGGATGACGGGGAGATCGCGGGCACGATTCAACAGGCCATGTCCGCGCTGGACGCGCAGGAAACGGCCGAGGCCGTCAACCGCAGCCTGTCGCTGTTCAACCGCGTTCACGACGAGCATCCGGGCGTGGTGCGCGACCTTTTCAAGCAGATCGCCCAGTCCCTGGACGAATACGAAGCGGAGCAAGCCCTGGGCAAACTGGCCGAGGATGCCGCCGCCGCCCTGAAACCGCTCGCGCCGGTGTTGTTGCCGCCCGTTCTCCAGGCCCTGGCCGATATGCTGGCGGAGTCCGAAAGGCGGTCGGGGAAAACCGGCGAGGCCCTGGAAAACCTTCGGATGGCGCTTTTGCCGGACAAGGAGGTCGCATGACGGTGGACTGGAAGCAACTGGCCAACGCCGTGGAGAACCCGTTCATTGCGGACTGGAAGGGCGCCGGGAAAAAAGTGGTGGGCTATACCTGCTCCTACCTGCCCGACGAGATTTTTCACGCCGCCGACATCCTTCCGTACCGGCTGCGCGGAAACGCGGCCGAGGAGTGCAGTATCGGCGACACCTATTTCGGCCCCTTCATTTGCAGCCTGCCCAAGCATCTCCTGCAACTGGTCGGCGAAAAGCGCCTGCAATTTCTGGACGGGGCCATCATCACCCCCGGATGCGACTCCATGCGCCGCATCGACGAATGCTGGCGCAAGGCGGACGGAGATATCGGGGGCATCAAGCCGCCTTTCTTCTTCCATTTCGGCGTGCCGCACAAATACACGGATTACACCATCCGGTGGTTTACGGACGAGATCCTTCGCCTGATCGATGAATTGCAGGCCCATTTCGATCTGGAGATTCGATCCGAGCCGATCCGTGCGTCCATCCGGCTGTACAATCGCGGCCGCGCGCTGCTCCGCCGCCTGGACGCGTTGCGCACGGACCCGGAGTCGCCCATCGACGGCGTGGAGGCCCTGGCCGTCATCATGGCCGGTTCGTCCATGGCACGTGAGGATTACATCCGGCTCTTGTCCGCTTACATAGGCGAACGGGAGAGGGCGGAGCGCGACACGTCCGGCCGCATCCGCCTGATGCTGGTGGGCAGCGCCAACGACGACATCGAACTGGTCCGCCTGGTCCAGGGGGATCGGGCGGTGGTGGTGGCCGACAACCTTTGTTTCTCGGCCCGCTCGCATCTCGACGACGTGGACGAGGACGGCGATCCCATCGATGCCCTGGCCCGCTATTACCTGAGCAAGAACGAATGCCCGAGGATGTACGGCCAGTACGAGACGCGCCTGCGAATTCTGAAGAACAAAATCCAAAGCGCGAACGTGGACGGCGTGGTTCTACAGAACATCCGCTTCTGCGACATGCACGGTGCGGAGAACGGGCTGTTCGACAAGGATCTGGAGGCCGACGGCGTTCCCTGCCTGCGCATCGAGCGCGAGTACGGGCCGCTGGTGGAAAAGGGACGGCTGAAAATCCGGCTGGACGCTTTTCTGGAGAAAATCGCCCGGCAGAAGGAGGCGCGCCGATGAGAAACGCTACGCGCGAGTACCGCTTCGACTGGATGCTGAATTCCATCTTTCAGGCCGGTTCGCATCTGCGCGACGGATCGGAAAAGGAGTATCGCACGTCCCTGCGGTACCTCCCCTATTTCCGGGGCATCATCGAAACCGTCTTCGAGGCGGGCGCGCCCGGACAGTGCTTCATCGACGCCTGCGCCAGCTATTTCCGCAACATCGTCACGGCGCACGACCGGGGCCACAAGCGCGCCATCACCACCTTCTGCTTCTCTCCCGCGCTGATGTACGCCATGGACGTGGTGCCGCTCTGCCTGGAGATCCTTTCCGCCGTGATGACCCTCTGCTACCGGCGCGGCACGGCCGAATTCCTGGACTACTGCAACGAGTTGGGCTTCTCGGAGACTTCGTGTTCGTCACAGCGCGGCGCGCTCGGCGCGTATCTGGCCGGGGTGGCGCACGAGATCGATATGATCGTGACCGACACGCCCGGGGTGTGCGACACCAACGCCAACGCCTTTTCGTTCGCCTCGGCCTATCTGAAAAAGCCTTTCTTCCAACTCGATTTCCCGCCGGTCCTGGTGGACGGTCGCAGCGACGGCTATCACCGCGCGGACTACCGCTCCTTGATCGCCTTTCTGGAGGAGCACACGGGCAAGAAACTGGATCCCGACCGCCTGCGCGAGGTTCTGAAGGAGATCGAACGGCAGGACGAGCTCATGGCCGAACTGGACGAGTTCTATCGCATCATCCCGTGTCCCATGCCGGTCACCTTCGGATTCATGGTCTACGCCTCGCGTTTTCTGTTCGCCGGCATGCCGGAGTGCACGCGGCTGCTCGAATCCATGCTGGTCACGGCCCGGGAAAACATCGAAAAGGGGATCTCCGGATTGAAGTACGGAAAGGAGCGCGTGCGGGCCTTCTTCTGCTACATCGACCATTACACCACCCACCTGCGCCTGTGGCGGATGCTCGACGAACTGGGCGTCGCCGCGCCGGGTAACATTCTCTCGAAACACTGGTCGGACAAGGCCGTCTACGCCCGCGAATTCGATCGCATGGACGCCACCTATGCCATCGACACCCGCGACATGGACCACATGATCGACAGCCTGGCCGATCTCAATTCCCGCATGCCCATGGTGAAGTCCATTCGCGGTCCCTACGACGCGCCCAACATGTGGCTGGAGGACACGCTGTCTCTGGCCAAGCTCTACAGCGCCGACTGCATCGTATACAACGGCACGCCCGGCTGCCGGAATACCTGGGGCATGCTGAAGCTGTTCGCCCGCGATACGGAAAAGGCGGGTTTTCCCACGCATATCATGTACGGAGACGCCTTCGACGACCGCGTGGAGTCGTGGGAGTCGTCCCGGGAGCGTTTCGAGGAATTCATGAACGTACGGAGACTGATGACATGATCGTTGCAGGTTGCGATGTCGGATCGCTGACGTCCAAGGCGGTGGTAATGAAGGACGGCGCCATCCTGGGCCACGCGGTGGTGAAGTCCAAGGCCCGCCCCTGGGAATCGGCCGAGAAGGTGATGGGCCTGGCATTGGAGAACGCCGGCCTCAAGCAAAGCGATATCGAACGGAGCGTCGGCACAGGCTACGGGCGCGGGAAGATTCCTTTCGTGGACCGCACGCTTTCGGAAATCACCTGCCACGCCCGGGGCGCGAAATGGCTGGTTCCGTCCGTGCGTACGGTGATCGACGTGGGCGGGCAGGACTGCAAGGCCATGAAGCTCGACCCGGACGGCCGGATCGACAAATTCGTGGCCAACGACAAATGCGCCTCGGGCACCGGCCGGTTCCTGGAGGTCATGGCCAAGGTGGTCGGCGTGAGCCTGGAGGATCTGGGCGACATGTCCCGGCGCGCCCGGCATCCGGTCACCTTCGCCAACGCCTGCACGGTCTGGGCTCAGGCGGACGTCATCCGCCACCTGAACGACGGCGTGGCCGTGGAAGACATCGCCGCGGGCGTGAACGCCGCCATGACGACGCGTATCGTCACGCTGGTCAACAATCTCAACGTGGAAAAGGATGTCTGCATGACCGGCGGTGTGGCCAAAAACCAGGGCATCCTGTCCGGTATCGAAAAGCAGCTTGGGTTCCGCATGAAGCGCATCCGCCGCTACGATCCCCAGATCGCGGGGGCCATCGGCGCGGCGCTTTTGGCCGCCGACGGCGAGGAAGGAGAAGAGCGATGATCGTCGCCGGGTGTGATGTGGGTTCTCTTTCCGCGAAGGTCGCGATTCTGAAGAACGGCGATATGATCGGCTCGGCCGTGGTGCGCTGCGGAACGGACCCGGACGCCTCGGCCAAGGCCGCTTTGCGGGATGCCCTGGCCGGTACCGGGCTTTCAGCCGAGGACGTCGAATACTTCGTAACCACAGGTTACGGGCGAAAGCGGATTTCCTTCGGCAACCACGAAGAGTCCGAGATCGTCTGCCACGCGCGGGGGGCCGTGGCGCAGGCCGAATCCGTGCGCATGCTGATCGATATCGGCGGCCAGGACGCCAAGGCCATTCGCTTCGACGAAGACGGACGCGTGGAGCGCTACTTCTACAACGATAAATGCGCCTCGGGTACGGGACGTTTTCTGGAGATCATCGCCGAGGCCCTGGAGATCGAACTGGAAGACCTGGGCGCCTTGTCCCGGCAGGCCACGAAGGATCTCCTGCTTTCCAACCAGTGCGTGATCTTCGCCGAAACGGAGATCCTGTCGCTGGTCAGCGAGGGCATGGAGATACCGGACATCGTCAAGGCCCTGCATCGGTCGGTGGCGCGCCGCACGTCCGCCATGGCCAAGAGCATCGGCCTCTCGCACGATATCGCCATGAGCGGCGGCGTGGCGAAGAACGTCGGCATGTTCGACGCCTTGCAGGAAGCGCTGAAGTGCGACATGGTGCGGCTGGACAAGCCGCAGGTCAACGGCGCATACGGTGCGGCGCTGATCGCCGCCGATATCGTCGCCTCGGGCGGAAACCGGCCGCAGGATTGAGTGCGAGGGCATGCGATTCTTTGAAGAGCTTATCGAAGAGGTTCGGGACTTCGTGGAGGAAAGACGCGGGAATGCCGTCGTTGAGGAAAGCGCCGGAGGACGTTCGCGCTGGCCTGCGGGACAGCGGGGCCGGATCGTCATGCAGGCCGACACGGCCGTGGAACTGGGGCATCCGAACACGGCCTCGACCGCGTTTCACCTGTGGACGACCGAGGCGGATCGGGTCCGGGACGGTCGCGTCACGCTGATCGGTCCGGATCTCGACCGGGCCGCCGGCGACAGGCTGCCGTTCGGCAAGGCGGTCTTGTTGCAGGTGGAGGACTTCGACGAGGAGAACTGCTACGAACGGCACGCGGACATCGGCCGGATGCGTTTCGACCTGCTGATTTCCGGATACATGCTGCGGGCCGTCAAGCAGGCCGGGCGCGAGTGGAGCCGGGTGAGCAAAGAAGCTTTGAGACAGGGGTTTTCACTTCCGACCTTGGGCCATGAACTTGTGGAGCTTTATCGCGGCCACCCCCATGTCCGGGCGGCGGAAATCCTGCTGGTCACGAGTTCGGTGGAGGATGTCCGCGCCCTGGAACGGATCGCCGAGCGCAGCGAGCGCATGGTTCAAGCCTTCAACAAGATGGTCTTGGAAATGGATTTCGATTGCGATAGCTGCGACTATACGGATGTCTGCAATGAAGCCGGGAGCTTGCAGGCCATGCGCCGCAAATTGAAAGAGGAGAAAAGCGATGCCTGAGGGCGGCCGCACTCCCCCGATCGTCATCGCCGTCTGCGGCAAGGGCGGCGTGGGCAAGACCTCCGTCAGCGCGGCCATCGTGCGCATACTGCTCGAGGACTCCGAAAAGCGTGTCCTGGCCGTGGACGCCGATCCGGCCATCGGACTGGCCTTCTCTCTCGGCGTGCGGGTGAAAACCACCGTGGACGCCATCCGCAACGAACTGATCGCGGATCTCGTCAGCGACCATCCGGGCGGAAAAGAGGAAATTCTGGCCCGGCTGGACTACCGCATGTTCGAGGCTTTATGCGAACGCGACCGGCTGGCTTTCCTGGCCATCGGCCGGCCGGAGACGGACGGCTGCTATTGCCAGGTCAATTCCCTGCTGAAAGACATCATCCGGTCGCTCTCCGGCAATTTCGACTACGTCGTCATCGACGGCGAGGCGGGGATCGAGCAGATCAACCGGCGCGTGATGGAAGGCGTCACGCACCTGCTGACGGTCTCCGACGCCTCGCTCAAGGGCCTGCACGCAGCCACCACCATCCAGGATCTGGCCGGGCGGATCATCCGGTACGAAAAAGCCGCCCTGGTCGTGAACCGAGTCAAAGGTGAAGCGGAGGCCCTGCGCCTTTCCCTGCCGGAGCCGCTGACGTTGGCGGGCTGGCTGCCCGAGGACGACGCCGTTCGAGAGGCCGACATCGAAGGGGCGAACCTGCTGGATTTGCCCGACTCCGCCTTTTTCGCAGGCGTGGCCCGCTGCCTGGAGCGGCTGGGAGTTCTGTAGTTCCGGACGTACTCGGAGACCGATGTTCGTCGTTTCTCATCCCGCTTTTGCCTCTCCCGCCAAACGAAATTCCTTTCGATTTGCCTGTAACGCCTTTCTGATGTATCATCCTTCCGTTCGATATTCATAAAAAGGTGGCTTCCAATACTCTCCTGAATACAGCCAATACGAGAGGGGATGGTATGGGCGTTCAGAATGCGAGCCGTGTTTTTCCATTCGTCGTCGTGCTGGCGTTGGCGTGCGCCGGGTTCGGGTGCCCCGGCGTTGAGAAGGACGCCCCAACCGCTTTCGATTATGCGAACAGTTCCATCGCCATCTACAATCCGGACTGGAACGTCGTTCCTCTGCCGAACGACCTGTTGAACCCGGTTCAGCAAACTGCGGCGGGAATTTCCGTTCCCGGCCGGTCGAATGACGCGCCATGCGAGCAGTGCGTGGATCTTCGCCTCGTCGATGCAGAGGAAATTAAAAAGGCCGCCGATAAGGGCTACGAAGCGCCTCCCGATTCCGCGTTGACGGATTGGGTCAAGCGCAAAATGAGTCTGTTGAACGGTTTCGCTCCCGACATTATCCCGGAATTTCCCTTCACGAAGCCTGTGGACATGGACAGCATCGAGAAATACAGCCCCGGGGAGGACGCCAACGTCTCCAGCGCGAATTTCTTCTTTCTGGATATCACGGACGCGGCCCATCCGGTCGCCATCCGGCCCGAGGCATACCTCCTGGCCTTCGATATCGCCCGGGAAGAAGAGATGCCCTATAAAATGACTCTCCGGCGTCCACCCATCAGCAATCCGCTTCCCGAGCATTTGGAGCAGGGCCATACCTACCTGGTGGTCATGACCGGCGGCGCGGAAAAAGGAATCAAAGACGCGGACGGCGTTCCGTTTCAGGCCGATGCTCCGTTTCTGCTCATGGAGGGGGAAAGGCCCTACGTCTCGCCGGAAGGCTCGTCACGCATGAATCTGCTCACCGATATCGAATGCGTGCGCGACTTGGAAATGGCCCGACAGGTGACGAATTACGCTTTGGAGATCTGGGAAAACTTCGTTGCGGGAACGCGTGTTCGCGACGAAGTCATCAGCGTCTTTTATTTCACCATCGCCGACAATCCGCTGCCCCGCTACTACAATCACGTTCCGGCGCTGACCTTCAGCAATCCGCTCGTGCCCGCCTACGCCGACGCGGCGGAATACGGAACGCGCGCCCCCCTGGGTTTCGAACCGTCCTTCCGGCTGTCGAAAAGAATCGACGCGGACACCGTGAACGGCGAGCGTGTCCGTCTGTATCGAAAGCTGGACGCGGGCGGCTACGAGCGGGTGGACGTATCGAGCATCGAGACCCTCAACGACGAGAAAGAAGCCACCATCCAGATCCATCCGAAGGATCCGCTTGAAAAGGGGAGCGCCTACCTCGTCGCCGGAATCGGCGATATTCGGGGAGAGAACGGACTACGGGCCCGGCCCGACATCTACTCCCTGCTCGTGAAAACCCCGATGACTCTGATCGAAACCGACGGCTGGTTCACCCGGAAACCGGCCTCTCCCTATATCGACATCCGCATCGAAGCCCTGGTGGCCATGATTAATCTTCAGTTGACCGACGAGATGGACATGTCCCAGGCGTCATTCAACCATATTCCGGAAAGCAGCCTGAAGGCCGCCACGGAAATCTATACCATGCTGTTGCAGCAGTTGGAGGCGGTCCGCGCGGACTATGCCGAGCCGATTCAATGGCTCATCGACAGCGGGGAGGTGGCGAACGTGGACGATCTGCTGCTCGCCTACACCTTCACGATGGAGGACGACGCCTCCGCGGACGGGGACGAGGACGGGGACGAGGAGACGGACGGCGACGGCGAAGGCCAGGCCAATTGCGGCCTCGGGACGGTTTCCTTCCAGCCGATCGCCGCCGATGATCTGGGCGAAAAAGATCTGGCGACGGCGGAGATCACCGGAGTCTTCGACCTGTACGCCCGGTTCGAATACATTCTTCTGCCGGAACCGGTGGAGTTGTTTCTGACCGGCGAGTTCACGCAGACGGGATCGATCCCCAGCGGCGACGCGGTTATCGACGGCTATATCTGCGTCAACGACGAGGCCATGCCGCTCGAAAAGGCGGCCCAGGTGGATACCGACGGAAACTTCACGTCCTTCTTCCCGGACTTCGTGATTCCGACGACTTTGGTGGACGTTCTGGAAAAAGATGCGGTGGGCGACGTCACCATGATGGGGACGATCGTCAACGACGGCGGATTCTACGGGACGATCGAGGCGGACCTCCGGGGCGCGAAACTGGTGGATCTGCCGGAAATCGACGTGACGCTGGACGGTGATTTCGGCGCGAAACGTGCGGCGGGAGGGGAGGTGAGACGGTGAAAGACTGCCGAAACGGTCGGTTCGTCTGCTGGGCGGCATGCGTCGCCTGGCTCTTTGCCTGCGCCCTTTCGCCGGTGGAGGCCATGGCCTCGGCCTTGTTGCTCCAGGAGTTTTCCGCCGAGACGGCCGGGCAGGCCCACGCCGTCACGGCGGGCGGGCGGCATCCCTCCACCCAGGTGGCCAATGCCTCGAACCTGTCCTTTATCCGGGATTTCGATTTCGAACTGGGGCTGACGCTCTACATGGCCGGGAGTTCCTATGAAAATCCCCGGGGCGAGACGACGGATACGAAGTCCACGCCCACGGTGGCTCCCCACCTGTTCGCCGCGCTTCCGGCGAACGACTGGCTGACCTTCGGCCTGGCGATTTTCCCGAACTACGGCATTCACCTGGACTGGCCGAAGAGTTGGGAAGGCAATATGTTCGTGACGGACAACAAGCTGGAGTCCGTGACCAGCAACGTCAATCTTTCGTTCGGGCCGTTCAAGGGCTTCGCCGTGGCGGTGGGATTCGACGTCATCTGGGCGCGCTTCGATCTTCGCCGCGCGCTTCCGTTGGGTTACGTTCCGGGCGATTCGGACGCCGCCAACAGCATGCATCTGCTCGGCGACGACCTGGGGTTCGGCGGAAACGTGGGCCTCAGCTATCAGCCCGTGCGCTGGGTGCGTCTCGGGCTGGGCTATCGCAGCGGCTACGACATGAACATCGAAGGCGATATCGATTTTAACGTAAGCGAAAGTTTCGACTGGCGCTTTCCCGATCAGAAATTCCGGATGGCCATCAAGATTCCCCATCAGGTTTCGTTCGGGGCGCGTTTCTGGCCGCTGGAAAATCTTTCCCTGGAGTTCGACGCCTGGTACTTTTCCTGGTCGCAGTACGAGGAACGGCGGGTGAATCTTTCCGTCGGCGTCTACGAAGGGCCGGACGCGCCGCGCATGGAGGACGTGACCGAACTGAACATGAACGACAATTTCATGCTGGCCCTGGGCTGCGAATACGATCCCGTCGAGCACCTCACGGTACGCCTGGGCCTGGGATTTGACAGCGCCTCGGCGCCGGAAGAGGCCACGGACGCCATTCAGCCGGACGGTCATCGGATCAACGCGGGAACCAGCGTGGGTACGGAGTGGTACGGATATTACGCGGATCTGGCGTACATGTTCACCCACATGGTCCCCCGGGATCTGTCCGACAAGGCGACGATGCAGGGCGAATTCAAGACGCACAAGCACGCCCTGATCCTGTCCATGGGCTATCACTTCGACCCGTTTACGCGGAAAAAGCCGTGAGGATATGGACGGGTTCCCCGTTGTCTTGTCGTTTCATGGCGGCTCCCGCCTAGGCAGTGTCGTCACATGTTATATGAACAAGCGGTATGTATTTGTTATTACTAGTCATTTATAAATCCAAAGGGTGCCATAGTCTCACGGACCGGAAGGTCCGGGAGGCTGTGAATACATGGAAGACACAGCCTTCCTCGCTTCGCGAGTAAGACTATGACACCCTCATTTCGACCAATTTTCATATTTTTAATCCGTGATACACTACTTAAATAACCCGTGACGACACTATCTAGGTTGCTCTCTCGAAAGAGATAATGCTTGTAGCCGAGACGCTTGCGACGGTCATCGGTTTGCCCGAAACATATGATGGATGGAAGCGCTCAGGAACATCCGACCAGAAACGCAAGGATGTAATATCCTCCCACGCCGATGAACACCGCGGCCGTGAGACGCCGCATCCAGCGTTCGATGACGCTCAGGGCGTTGAAGGCCCGGGACAGCCGATTGGCGGCGAACGCCAGGATGACCGCGAAAGCCACCACGGGAAGCGCCGTGCCGACGCCGTACAGCGCGGGCATCAGCAGCGTGGACTCGTGTCGGACGGCCAGCGGGAGGAGGCTGCCGAAAAAAAGCGCCGCCGAAACGGGGCAGAAGGCCAGCGCGAACACGAAGCCCAAAAGGGCCGCGCCCCACAGGCCGAGTCGGTCCGCCCGATCCCGGAGTTTGTTCGAAGCGCCCCATCCGCCGCCCGTCCAGGGCCAGGGGATCGCGTCGAGCAGCAACAACCCCACGACAAGCAGCACCGGTCCCAGCAGGCGGTTCATGTTTCCCTGAAGGAACATCGAAACGGCCGGAACGGCCGAAAGACTTCGTAGAATCAGCACCGCCACCAGAAAATAGGAAAGGGTGCGGCCCACCGTGTAGAGCAGACCGGAGAGCAGCACGAGAAGAGGGCGGTCCACCCGCTTGCCTACATAGGAAATGGCCGCGATGTTGGTCGCCAGCGGGCAGGGGCTGATGGCGGTGAGAACGCCCAGCCAGAACGCGCTTCCGGCGGCCAGGACGACGGAATCCATCACGGGCCTTCCAAAAGTTCCAGGAAAGCGCGAATGCGCGCTTCGGTGTAATCCATCAGCGCCGGAGGGTCGTGCGCGTACTCCCAGAGTTTGTCGCCGTTCTCCCAGCGGATCGTTCGCTCTCCCGCCATGGTCGCCACCACCAGCGAACTGAAGGAAAGTTGAAACTCCCGGACGAAATGTTTGTTGGCGTCTTTTTCGAAGTTGATTTCCCGGAAGGTCAGCCGCCCTTTCGCCGTCTCCGCGCCGAAGCGTTCCCGGACGGTCCGCTCGATGGCGTCCTGCATGCCCAGACAGGTTTTACAGCGGCGGTCGCCGTGGAAATAAAACGCCACCACCCGATCCGGTTTTTCCGCCGGCGCTTTGGGCGCGGCGTCCGTTACCGATGCGGCGGAGGGTGCGGCCTCCAGGCTCGGGCTTTGGGCGGAAGGCGAGCGGTCGCAGCCGGACGGCATGCAGAACCCCAGGGCCATCAGAAGGAAGAACCACGGAGGAAAAGCACGCGGCCTGTCGCTTCGTTTTCCGGATGACTTCCCGAAAACCAAGGAAAAACGGGCCATGTTCGCCTCCTACCCGATCAGCTTCAGCAGATCGGCGATGGTGGGAACCTTTCCCGAACTCTTGAGTTCGCCGTCCACCACCAGCCCCGGGGTCATCAACACGCCGCGATTGACGATTTCCCCGATGTCCTCCACCTTGACCACTTCCGCGTCCAGACCGTGATCCGCCACCACCTGACGGGTGCGTTCGTAAAGGGTTTTACATTTCGGGCAACCCGTGCCCAGAATCTCGATCTTCTTCATGTTCGCCGTCTCCTGTATTTTACCCGAACCATATGCCGAAAAGCCATCCGCAAAGCGTGGACATGACCATCACCAGCAGGATGTACACCGCCGTCTTCTTCGTTCCCAGTACGCCCCGGATCACCAGCATGTTGGGCAGCGACAGCGCCGGTCCCGCCAGAAGCAGCGCCAGAGCGGGCCCCTTGCCCATGCCTGCCCCGATCAGTCCCTCCAGGATGGGCACTTCCGTCAGTGTGGCGAAATACATGAACGCGCCCACCACGGAAGAAAAGAAGTTCGCGAAAAGCGAGTTTCCGCCCACCAGGGACGCCACCCACGCGGAGGGAATCACGCCCTCGTGCCCGGGTCGTCCCAGAAGAAAACCCGCCGCCAGGACGCCCACGAAGAGCAGGGGCAGGATCATCTTGGCGTATTCCCAACTGGACGCCGCCCATTCCTTCAACTCCTCCTTTTTGAACCAGCTCCGGATCGCTCCCGCCAGAAGAATCGCCAGCGCGCCCGTGATCCACCATTTGGCGGCGTGGATTTCTCCCCAGACGCCCGCGTCTCCGCCTCGGGGCTCGCCCCAGTTGGCGAAAACCAGGATGCCGATCATCAGCGCGAAATAAACCAGATCCTGCCAGGGGCGGCGGGGCGTTTCCTCTTCTGGCAAAACGGGCATGTCGGCCGATTTCCGGGCTTCCTCCTTGCGGAAGATGAAGGCCATCGACAGGCCGATCACTACGGAGAAAAGCACCGCTCCCACCGCACGGGCGACGCCCAGTTCCAGCCCCAGCACCCGCGCCGTCAGAATGATGGCCAGCACGTTGATGGCCGGCCCGGAGTATAAAAATGCCGTGGCCGGCCCCAGTCCGGCTCCCCGGGCGTAAATGCCCGCGAAAAGCGGCAGCACCGTGCAGGAGCATACCGCCAGGATGGTTCCCGAACCGGCGGCGACGCCGTAGGCCGTCACGCGCTTCGCTTTTGCCCCCAAATATTTCATGACCGCGTTTTGGCTGACGAAACTGGCGATGGCCCCGGCGATGAAAAAGGCCGGGATCAGGCACAGAAGGACGTGCTCCCGGGCGTACCATTGGGTCAAGGCCAGGGCTTCGTATACCGCGCCGACGAAAAGCGCGGAGTCCGTGGGCAGAAAGCGGAAGGCCAGAAAGACGGCCAGAAACCACAGGAAGATCTTGCGTTCGCTCATGGCGTTACACCGTGTAATCCAGCAGGATGGAAAGCCGCTTCATCAGTTCGTCCCGCACGGCCCGGAAGGCGTCCATGCGTTTTTCCGGCGAAAGGACGCGGGCGGGATCCGGCAGGCCCCAGTGCAGGCGGGCCGCCCGGCCCAGGTAGACCGGGCAGATCTCCTCCGCGCAGAGCGTGACCACCGCCTCCACGCCCTCGGTGTCGAGTTCTTCCACGGATTTGGAAACCAGTCCGTCGGCGGAGATGCTGACTTCTTTAAGTACTTCTATAACATGGGGTTTGACCGAAGCCGGTTCGGAGCCCGCCGAAAGGACCGTCACGCCCTTCGGCGCGAGATGCCGGGCGACGGCCTCGGCCAGCTGGCTGCGGGCGGAATTCTGCACGCACAGGAAAAGCAGCTTCCGGGGTTTCGTCGCGGCGATGCTTCGCGCCTCTTTCTTCCAGGATTTGGCCGTCACGGCAAGCCGCCCTTCCTTGTGCGTATCGGCGCGGCGCAGGTTTCCGATTTCTCGCGGCCTGACAGCACGCGTTCCGTACAGGAAAACATGTCCAGAACGCAGGGCGTCAGCAGGAAGTAAAGAGAGAGGCTTCCCTCCTTGCGGAAATCGACGATCCCGGCTTCGTACAGGACGCGAAGATGCTTGGAGACGGTGGACTGGTCGAGGTTGACGTGGCCCACCAGTTCGCCCACCGAGAGCTCTCCCTTTTCCAACCGATCCACGATCAGCAGCCGCGATTCGTTGGAGAGCGCCTGGTGGATGCGCGCCTGCCGCCTGAAATCCTCTCGTGTCCGCTCTTTTCGGTTTTTGGTCCGGCGTTTCATTCATTTTACTATATGACCATATGGCCATGGAGTCAAGAACAAAAATCGATGAAAATCCGAGACGGGAAGTCTCGATATCTTCAAGGATTCCGTTGTGTTGCGGGAAAAAGCGTTAATCCGGACGGCGCGTCGCGATGGCCAGGACGAGTTTTTCCGCGAAATCGATGCTTTCCATCAATTGGTCCCAGTCCATGTTCTCGGGCGTGTCGCTGGGATGATGGTAGTGCCGGGGAGCGCCGAGGGTCGGGTCCACGCAGGACAGGCAGGCGCCCTCCCAGCCCCGGGCAAGAAACGCCGCCACGTCCGAGCCGCCCACCGGAACCTCGAAGCCCTTGACCTGGCTGCGGAAGCGCGGGTCGCTAAGCGCCACGTCGTCGATGGTTTTCTTCAGCCAGCCGGGAATGGGCGTACGAACCACCTCGCCCTCGATTTCCAGGTATTGCAGGTCGCCGTTGGAGAGCGTGTCCAGCCCGATGACCACCGTCTTTTTCGGATCCCAGTCGGCCGCCATGTCCCGGGCCAGGGCGTCACCGCCGCCCAGGCTGGCTTCCTCGCAGCCCGTGACGCCGAAGACCAGCTCGACGTCCTCGGGAAGCCGCCCGGCGAGCCGCCGCGCCAGAATCGGCAGGGCCGCCACGCCGCTCAGGTTGTCCGCCGCGCCGGGCACGATCTCGTCTCGCATCACCACTTCCAGGTTCAGCCCGAAGGCCGCCAGGGAGGGGATCGTCAGGGCGAATTCAACCGGGCGCAGGGGCCAGGTGAGCGGGCCGAAAAAGATGCGCAGAAGGTCGAAGCCCATGAGAGCGAAAACGGAAAACGTGGCCAGCGCCATGGAGCGCCGCAGGAAGGGAATGTTGCTGTTGGCGTTCAGGTCGATCATGGTCTTGCCGAAAAGAAAACCGGTGAAGGCCGCGTCCGCGTGGGACAGCAGCACGATCCGCAGCCGGGGCTCGCCCTTGGCGGGCATGGTGGCCAAAAGGTTCTGGGACGGCTTGAAGCTCAACAGCCGCCGCAGGATGTAGGCCCGGCGCGTGGATTCGGCCCAGTAGGAGCCCGCCGCCAGTCCGTGCAGCAGGAAGCCCAAGGCGGGCAGCCAGCCGGAGACGGCGGTGCCCAGGCTGCTCATTCCGAAGTGCAGCGCGATGTTCTTGTACAGATTGTCGTTGAATTCGAACGCGTGCCAGTCCGTCTCCAGGCCCAGCCGCTGGAACTCGGATTCCATCATCTCCTGGGCGCGGCGCTCGTCCTGGCTGGTGGGGCGGCGGCGGGGACACTGGCGCACGATGTTTTCCACCAGACGCCGGGCGTATTTCTTGTCATCGTTCAGGATGTCGGTATCGAACAGCATGGCCGGTTCCTTTCCGCCTTTTGGGGGATGTCGTTCCGGTTGGAGAGTCCGCATTTGACTCCGAATCGGAACCCGAGTATGAAAGCCTAGAGGCGTCGGCTGGTTTTGGCAAGCCCATTTTCAAAAAATCGCGTTCGAGCGGCCGGGAGAGTCGCGGCCCGTTTCGGTCGGGCTTTTTCCGAATGGAATGGAGAATGGCATGAATGGAAAGTTATCGAAGGATCACGCGAGCTTTCGGCGGCTGCGGTTTGGAGGTTCGCATTGGATCGCGATTCTTGGAACGGGGGTGTTTCTGCTGCTGATTCCGCTTTCCTTCGCGTGGGCGGCGGGGGATGGAAAGGTCGCCGAGACGGAGAAACAGGGCGCGGGCGCGGCGGAGGATCCGCAACCGGCGAACGAGCGGACGCAGGCGCAGGAACAAACGGAAGAACGGGCGCAGGAGAAACGGCCGGAACCTTCCGACGTGGAACGGGCGCTCGCCATGATCGGAGAGGGCCGCAAGGCCATCCGGCGGATTCGCGATTTCACGGCCGTTTTTCACAAGAAGGAATACCTGAAAAAGCAGCTTCCGGAAGAGGTGGCGTTCATGAAATGGCGGCGAAAGCCCCGCGCCGTTTATATGAAGTGGGTGGGAGAGGAAAAGAAGAACCAGGAAATCCTCTGGGGGCCGGAGATGAACGGCGGCAAGATCAAGGCCCACGCCGGAGGTTTTCTGAAACTCATCACCGTCAACCTCGACCCGAAAGGCTCCATGGCCATGAAAGACAACCGCCATCCCGTCACCGAGGCCGGATTCGACCACACGGGCAAGCTCATCGAGCGGGACATGCAGCTGATCCTGAAATATCCGGGCGGGAAATCGTCGGTCAAGGCGCTCGGCGAGAAGATCGAGTACGGCGCGAAGAGCTATTGCTACGAGGCCACCATGGATAAGGACGCCCACCCGGAATTCTATGCCCGCAAGGCCCGCATCTGCACGCACATGAAATTGAAACTCCCGAACCACGTTCAGACCTGGGACATCGAGGATGGAAAGATGCGGCTGATCGAAGAGTACGGTTACGAAAACATTCGGGTGAATGTCGGCCTGACGGACGCGGATTTCGATCCGGACAACCCGGAATACGCCTTCTGATTCCACGACCGGCCCGGCGGCGCGAAGCCTGAACGGCGGTTTCCGAAGAAAAACCCGTCGATAGGGTGACATTTTCGATATCGGCCGGGCAAACCGCGATTATCCCCCTTCATTCGTTCACAGAGGAGTCCTCCCGGAAATTCGTAAATCCTAACTCTTTTCAAAAACAACAGTAATAACGGAATGATGAAGAATTAATGGTGGGCAATTCGTTCACAGAAAGTGAACGGAAAGCAGTGAACGGCATGGAAAAGCACTTGCATTCCTGTCGGTTTGCTGCCAGACTGGGATCATGAAGCGGACGCGACTTAATATTTATGAGTACACCGACTTCCGGAAGTTTCTTTCCGATCGGCTGAAAGAGCTGAAAAAGCTGGACAACCGCTATTCCCTGCGCTTCCTGTCGGACCGGATCGGGCTTTCCAGCAAAAGCCACCTGAAGATGGTGGCGGACGGTTCCCGCAATCTGTCCATGCCCCTGGCTTCCAAGCTGGGACGCGCCATCGGGCTGGCGGACCCGGAAGCCTCGTTCTTTACCAGCCTGGTGCGCTACGGGCAGGCCAAGAGCACGGCGGAACAGGAAGCCGCCCTGGAAGAGTTGCGTCGCAAGCGGAAGTTCATCGACGTTCATCGCCTGGAACTGGATCACTTCGATTACCTGAGCGATCCTCTGGCCTTGACGTTGCGGGAAATGGTCACCTTTCCCGATTTCAAGGAGGAACCGAAGTGGATCATGGAGCGTTTGCCCATGAAAGCCACGCCCAAGGTGATCCGGGAAGCCATCGAGAAACTGATTCGCCTGGGATTGATCCGGCGCGACGGAAAGGGACAATTGACGGTTTCGAACCTGCATCATTCCACCGGAGACGGCTTCAAATCCGTGGCGCTGAAACGTTTTTACGAAAACACCTTCAAGCAGGCGGCGGACTCGCTGCGCCAGTCGCCCGAAAGACGGCACCTGGGCGGACTCACCATGGCGATTTCCCGGCGATCCTACGAGCAGATCATTTCCTTGTACAAGGATTTCAACGCCCAGGTGAGGGCCATCGCCGATGACGACAACGACGCCGATCAGGTTTATCAGTTGATCGTCAGTTTGTTTCCGATGACGAGATAGTATTTGAAATATCGAATCGAACCGGGTATGATTCCGGAAGATCGAAGGCTGGGAAAAGGAGGTATCCGATGAAAATGAAACTGTTGGTTGCGCTGATTGCGGTCTGTGGGATGGTGTTTTCGTTTGGATTCGGAACGGCGGATACGACGGGGAACGCGCCGGACGACGGGGCGACGACCCTGATCCTGGATGGGGCGGAATTGCTGGCCAACCAGGGCGGCAGCACCGACGAGGGAAATCCGGGATTCAAGCAGGACGATGAAAACCGCATCGTGAAGACGATCCTGGACGACGAGCAGGACACGGTTACCGGCTAGACCGTCTTTGCCACATATTTTTTCCGTCGGCGAGTGGATTTCTCGCCGTGAACGGGCGAATTCCATCTTGCGGGCCCCGGTTCCGGGCGGCCCGCTTTTTTGTGGCGACCTCTAAAAATCCATATTCCGTTGCGAACGAGTCTTTTAAATCCGGATCGTTTTTCCCAATCCTCGACGTATCTGGTGGATATGCCTGCGGTTGTGAAAAACGCCCGAATCTGAAAATCGTTCGTTCTCGCGACGAATAGCCATTTTTAGAGGTCGCCTTATCTCGACTGGAGTCCCATGGGAAACATCCCCGTGCGACTTCATGACGCCGCGAAAGCAAAAAGAAAATTCCCCGTGCGATGCATTTGCAATTTGGACGGATTTTCGTATAAGATTTCCGTTCCTTATCAACCGGACAGGACGAGGATCAGAATATCGTGAAATTGCTGAATGATTTGAATGTGCTGGACCTTTCCAGACTTCTTCCGGGGCCCTTCGCCACGCAAATCCTTGCGGAAATGGGAGCCAACGTTCTGAAGGTGGAAGATACGAAGGCCGGAGACTTTTTACGGGTCACGCCGCCTCTCGCGGGCGGAATCGGGACTGCCTATCTGGCGATCAATCGCGGGAAACGCAATCTTTCCATAGACTTGAAGAAACCCGAGGCCGTGGAGGTGATCCGGCGACTGGTGCGGATATACGATATCGTCGTGGAGGGCTATCGGCCCGGAACCCTGGAACGGCTGGGTATCGGCTACGACGTGCTGAAAGCGGCCAATCCGGGCGTGATTCTCTGTTCCATCACCGGATACGGACGTACGGGACCGAACCGGGACCGGGCGGGCCATGACCTGAATTATCAGGCGCTTTCCGGCGTTCTGGAAATGACCGGACGGGCGGACGAACCGCCGGGCATGCCCGGCATGCAGACTGCCGATCTGGCCGGAAGCTATCAGGCGGTGACCGCCATTCTGGCCGCGGTCATCGAGCGGGGGCGGACAGGAACCGGGCGGCATCTCGATATCGCCATGTGCGATACTCTGGCGGCCCTGCAACCCATCGCCATGACGGAGATTCTCACCACGGGGAAGGATGCCGGGCGGGGCGAGGCGCTGTTGCATGGAAGCGTAATCTGTTACAATATTTACGAAACGAAGGACAGGCGGTATCTGTCCCTGGCGGCCCTGGAACCGAAATTCTTTTCGGCTTTCTGCCGGGCGGTGGATCGGGAAGACCTTCTGGCGCACCATTTCGAGGAGGCGCGGGAAGGGCGGTGGGCCTATGACGAGATGCGCCGTCTGTTCGCGTCCCGAACCCGAGCGGAGTGGGTGGAGGTCTTCAAGGACGTGGACGCCTGCTGCGAACCCGTTCTGAGTCCCCTGGAGGTTCCCGATCATCCCCATTTCAAGGGAAGGAATCTCTTCGTGGAGAATTCGCTTCCGGAAGGCGGCGCGCTTCGCCATCCGGTGGCGGTCCCGTTTCTGGCGGACGTCTCCCGGCCGCCCGTGGAGGTCGCGCGTCTGGGCCGGGACACCGTGCGGGAACTGGAGCGGGCCGGGTACGCGCCCGTGGAGATCGAGCGGCTGATCGAGAACGGAACCGTCCTTGCGGACGGAAAAAATTGAGGGAGGCGCCGGTGGAACTTTATCTGAAACTGGATCCCATCGCCAGATTGCGGCGCGATGGCGGCGGCAGGGAGCCCAATCCGCTGGCGGCGGCCATGCAGGCCGACCTTGGCGGCGTTCACGGGCTGACCGTGCATCTGCGGCCCGAGCATTCCCCCATCCAGGTCAGCGACATCCGGATTCTGAAAGAGGCCATGGCCATCCCCCTGAATCTGGAAATCGAAGCCACGAACCGCAACCGCCAGGAAGCCTTTACGTTGCGTCCTGATTCGGTGACGCTGGTGCGGGATCCCCGGGACGACGCCGCCGACCGATGGCCCGTGGACGGCGAGGAGTCCGAACCGGCGGCCTCGTTCTGCCAGGCGCTGGCCGACGCCGATATCCGGCCGGGGGCCTTTATCAAGGCCGCATTGGATTCGGTCAAGTGGGCTTCCCGAGTGGGCGCCCGCTTCGTGATTCTGGACACCACGGTCTTCAACCGAGCCAAGTCCGTCCGGGAGCGGGACCGCATCCGGGAAACGCTCTTCGACTGCGCGCGGCTGGCGGGAAAACTGGGAATGGACGCCCATCTTGCCGGCGGCGTCGATTATCGGAACATGGGAGATCTGTTGGGCCTTCCGGTTCAATGCCTTCACGTTGGAAACGCCCTGGCCGCCCGCGCCGTCCTGGTCGGTATGGAACGCGCGGTGGAGCGGATGCTGCATTTGATGGAGATCAAGACGAAATGAGCCGGAACAAGATTCTTTTGGCCAGCGCCGCACAGATGCGCGAGATGGACCGCATGGCCATCGAGGATGTCGGGATCCAGGGGCTGGAACTGATGGAGGCGGCGGGCAGCCACACCGCCCGCAACATGATCGACAGCGGGCTGGAGGACGGTCCCGTGGCCATCCTGTGCGGCTCCGGGAACAATGGCGGAGACGGCTTCGTCGTGGCCCGGATCCTGAAAAAAGAAGGCTTCCGGCCGGAAGTCTTCCTGCTGGCCGATCCGGAGCGCCTGACGGGCGACGCCCGGACGAACTTCGAGCGTCTTCCGGAAGACATTCCCGTGGTCCGGGTGAACGAAGACACGCTTGAAAGCGTGAAGGAACGCTTTCAAGCGGCGGAGACCATCGTGGACGGCTTGCTCGGAACGGGACTTCAGCGCGAGGTGAGCGGCCTGTACGCGGAGGTGATTCGTGCCGCCAACCGCACGGAGGCCAACCGCGTGGCCCTGGACATTCCCTCCGGTCTTTCCTCCGACACCGGACGCAGACTGGGAACCGCCTTTCAGGCCCATCAGACCTACACCTACGGACTGGCGAAGATCGGACAGGTGTTGCACCCGGCGGTGGAATACGGCGGGCGGCTGCGCGTGGTGGATATCGGCATTCCGGAGGGCGTGGTCAAGATGGTGGGTGTCAGCGGCGAACTGCTCACCGAGGGCCGGGCGCGCGACATGGTGACTCTGCGCGATCCGGACAGTCACAAAGGGAATTTCGGCCATGTCATGCTGCTGGCCGGTTCGCCCGGGAAAAGCGGGGCGGCTCTTCTTGCGGCGCATGGCGCGCTTCGTTCCGGCGTGGGACTGGTCACCACCTGCACGGACCCGGAAACCCGGGCCGCCCTGGCCGCCAACCGGCCGGAATCCATGAGTCTTTCCCTTTCCGGCGATGTCCGGGAGGATTTTTCTCTTTTAACTGCGCAGGCCGATCGCTCCACCTCCCTGGCCATCGGACCGGGTTGGGGAATCGACGAGAGCCGGAGGGAACTTCTGGAACGCCTTCTGGACGCGTACCCAGAAAAGCCCGTGCTGCTGGACGCGGACGCCTTGACCCTGCTGGCTTCCTCGGGACCGGAAATCCTGCAAAAACGCGCGGAAAAAGGGGGAATCACGGTCTTGACCCCCCATCCGGGAGAGGCGGGTCGGCTTTTACGGATGGGCGCGGGAGAGATTCAGGCGGATCGTCCCGCCGCCGCCAAAACCCTGGCGAGCCTTACGGCGAGTCACGTGGTCCTGAAAGGCGCCCGAAGCCTGATCTGTCGTCCGGACGGCTATCTGTACGTCTGTCCCTTCGGAAACGCCGGAATGGCCACGGGAGGCGCGGGCGACGTGCTGGCCGGTTTGCTTGGAGGGCTTCTGGCCACCGGGCTGGCGGTGCAGGATGCTCTGGTCTGCGGCGTGTGTCTGCATGGACTGGCCGGGGACATGGTGGTGAAAAAGACCGGCCAGCGCGGCATGATCGCCGGGGATCTGCTGGACGGCGTTCAACAGGTCTGGTCGGTCTGGGAGCAGCATCTTGCCCTGGCGAATTTTCACGGCTGACGAGGACGAGACCCGGCGCATGGGCCGGGAATTGGCCGAGTTTCTCCGTCCCGGCGACGTGGTGGGGCTGGTGGGAGATCTCGGAGCGGGCAAGACCACCCTGGTTCAGGGCGTCGTTTCCGGGCTGGATCCGCCGGAAGGGTTGTACGTCAACTCGCCCACCTTCACCATCGTCAACGAATACCCCGCCCGGATTCCCGTTCGTCATTTCGATTTCTATCGCATCCAGGACTCCGACGAATTGTTCGAGACCGGATACATGGATGAGGCCGGGGGAATCCGTCTGATCGAGTGGCTGGACGCCGTTCCGGAAGCGCGGGAGGCGGCGGACGAACGGCTGGAAATCCAGATTACCGAAAGCGCGAGAGGTCGCGTTTTTCTCTTTACCGCCATCGGGGGAAGCTGGCGAAATCGCCTGGACGGCTGGGAACGGGCGGAGGCGGTTTCATGAACGACCGTATCCGGTTTTTCCTGGGGGTGCTGGTGGTGGGGCTGGTGTATTTCGGCGGGTATTATCACGGCCGCATGCAGGGGTGGAATCCCGGCGGATCACCTTCGCCCGCCATGCAAAACGATACGAAAACCGCCGAATCCGCCTCCGAAGCGGCCTCTCCGCCGACCCCGGCGGATGTTCGTTCTCCGGAACCCCTGCTGCGCGTGGATCCCAACGAGGCCGACGCCCGGCGGCTGGCCGAACTGCCCGGGATCGGTCCCAAACTGGCCGAACGAATCCTGCTGGATCGCCGGGAAAACGGGCGTTACGTCCGGGCGGAGGATCTGCTGCGCGTGCGGGGAATCGGCCCGAAACTTCTTGAAAAGATAAGAAAAAATCTGATCTTGCCCCAGTGAACGCCTCCCGTTTCCGTTCCGCTTCGAATCTTCCGGAATATTCAGCGTGCTTAGTGAATCCATAGGGATAGTAGGTTTTATCGCGCACGGATACCGGATTCCTTTCCGGATAAATCGTAGAGGTCGTGAACATGGAAAGATTGCAGATCGTTGTCATTGGCGGAGGACCGGTGGGAAAACTGCTGGCTGCGGTGATCCAACAGGCCGGGCATCTGGTGGTTCTGGTGGACTCCCACGAATCCGTCGTCCGGGATGTGGCGGATTCCGGGATTCGAATCACCGGGGCCATGGAAATCCGCACCGGCGGGATTCTTACGGCCACGTCCCTGGGACAGTTGGAAGATATCCAGGCGGATGCCGTGATCCTGGCCACGAAAACGACCGGAAACGAACGCTTGGCCCGAGATTTGCGGGCGATTTTAGGCAAGGAGCCGTCCATCGTACTGGCCCAGAACGGTCTGGATATCGAGGAACCGTTCTTTCAGGAGTTCGGTCAAGGGGCCGTATCGCGTATGGTCTTGCGCCTCGGCGCGGATCGGGAATCGGACGGGAGCATCCGGCTGAATTTTCTCCAGCCGCCTTCGTGGATCGGCGGATATACCAACCGGAGCCGCCGGGCGGCCCAGCGATTGGCCGCCGTCTTTTCCGAAGGGGGGCTGGAGACGAAATTCACGACCAGGCTCCGGGAGGCCGTCTGGCAAAAAAGCGCACTGAACGCCGCGGTGAATTCCGTCAGCGCCCTGGCCGGACGAAATATTCGCCAGGTTCTGGACGGTGACGATTCACGTAAACTGCTGGAAAACATTCTTCACGAGGCCGTATCCGTGGCGCGGGCCGAGGGCGTTTTCTTTCCCGATGATTTCGTGGCAACCACTTTGGATTACCTGGCGACCTTCGGGACGCACAAGCCGTCCATGCTGCAAGACGCCGAAAGAAAAAGAGAAATGGAGATCGACGCGCTTACCGGCCGGGTGGTGCGTCTGGGGGAAATCTATGGAATTCGAACGCCGGTGAACGAAACGGTGACGAAACTGCTTCGAAAGCTGGAACGGGAATCCATTTCGGAAATCGCGACGGAATCCGCCTCCGAAACGCCGGTTTCGGATCGGAAAACGGTTTCTTCCGGTCTGTTGTCGTCCGAGGAGGCCGGGCCGCCTCCGGCCGCTCCGCTCGGTTGCGTCTGCGACGGCCAATGCCTGTACGGCGGCGCCTGTCTCATCTCTTGAAATGCGGCCGAAATCGCTTGAAACACGAAGAAATCCGGGGATTCGTTCCGACCCGTAGCGGGGGACGTGCCCGGCGATTTCCTTTTTTCCACGGTTGGTTGTTTGACAAACGGCCGCGATGTTGCTAGAAAGGCTCCTCGATTATCATCGGAGCCGGTATGAAAGTTCGCATCGCCCTCACCATCGCCGTCAGCGCGGTTTTTCTGATTCTGGCCGTACGAAATATCCGTTTCGAGGAATTTCTACATGCGGTGGAACAGATGAATCCCGTCTATTTCCTTCCGGCCGTAAGTTGTTATTTTGCCTCGTTTTTCTTCCGCACCCTGCGGTGGAAGATCATGCTTCGCAGCGTGAAAAGCATCGCCATGGGGCCGCTGTTCCGTTATATCGTCCTGGGATACATGGCCAACAACCTGCTTCCCGCGCGTCTGGGGGAGGTGGTGCGGGCCTACGTGACCGGAAAACAGGAAAACATGAGCCGCAGTTCGGCCTTCGCCTCCGTGATTCTGGAACGTCTGTTCGACGGCATCACGATCCTCATGCTGCTGCTGTTCCTTATTTTCGCGGCGGAACTGGACGCGGGCTGGCTACGCTATCTGGCCTGGGCTTCGGCGGGGCTTTTCATGGGCGCTCTGGGGTTTCTATTCGCTCTGACCTACGCCCGCGAGCGCGTTTTGGGAATCACCGAACGCGTCGTCCGATACCTTCCGGAAGCCCTGTCTTCGAAAATCCTGCACATTCTGCACCGCTTCGTCGCCGGGCTGAAACTGCTGCGCCGACCGGGGGATTTCTTTTTCTCCATCGCCATGAGCTTTCCCGTCTGGCTCTGCGAGGTGCTGGTGTATTACCTGTACTTGAAAGCCTTCCGGATCGACGTGCCTTTCAAGGCGGCGGTGCTGGCTCTGGTGGTGGTGAACCTTTCCTCGTTGATCCCGTCGAGCCCCGGATTCATTGGTGTGTTTCAATACGCCTGCGTGAAAAGCCTGGCGGTCTTCGGGGTGGGATCCACGCTGGCCCTGGCCTGGTCCGTGGCCATCCATTCTACGCAGATCGTTCCCATTACGCTTCTGGGACTGGCGATTCTTTCCCGGATGGGGCTTTCCATGGGGGAAATCAGCCGGGTGGACCTGGAGGAAAACGGCGAGCCTCCCCCGCAAAATTCCTGATTAGAGGCAATAGCCGTACAAGCCTACGATAACGACACACTGAAATCCCGGGCAGCAGGGCTCTAATCCGATTCCGCAGAGAAGCGGATTTTCACAGGGCTCGCACGGAACGCAGAGGGGGGCCGTGTCGGCGGTGCAGCATTCCCCTTCCGGGCAGGCGGGGCATTCCGCGTACCAGCAGCCGACGCTGGGTATATAGACCATTCCCGGTGGGCATTCGACAGGCGGCTCCTCACAGCGTCCGTCGTCGTTGCAGATCAACTCTCCCGGGCAGGGATTGTCCGGTCCACAAGAGGCGACGCAGCAGCCTTGCAGTGTCCCCAGGTAGAAATCGCAATAACCTCCGGGGCATTCCGCGTCCATGGAACAGATGTCGCAATCCGAATCCAAGACGCATTGCCCGTATTCGGGCGAGAGTTCCGATTGCTCGCAATAGGTGCCCTGGGGACAGTTTTCACCCATGATGAAACAGTAGCGGGTGCAGATACCGCCGTCCATGCCGGGAAGTTTTTTGCAATACGAATCCATATAGCAATCCACGTCACGGCGACAATAGCCTTCGATGGCTTCGCAAAGGCCGGAATCTTCATTACAGTCCCAGCCCTCTTGGCAGCCTCCCAGATCACTGTAACAGAAGGGCCGGCAGGTTCCTCCCGTCTGCCCGGGATATCCGGGTTGACAGATCCGATTCGCCGGGCAGTCCGCGTTCGATCGGCAGGCGTTTTCCGGAATATCGGCATCCGAGTCGATGGTATCGATGTCCGGTCCGTCGGCATCGCCGTCCATCGATGGGGACAGATGGTGGCATTTTCCGTCCACACAGTACGCGTCATCCGGGCAGTCCCGGTAAAACAACCACTCGTCGCCCCGGCAGATTTCAACCGTATTCTCCCGGCAGTGCCGGGTCTCCGGGCAACAGAATTTATCGTCCGAACAGGCTTCTCCGAAAATGCACTCGCCTTTCCGGCAAAAGGATCCATCCATGCAGTTTTTGAACGGATGCCACCGTTCGTCGTGGCCGCACCGCTCTACGAGGTCCGGTTCGGCGCATCGATAGCTCTCCGGAGAACAATCCGTATCCGCGCCGTTCTCCGGATTCCCGTTTTCGTCGCCGTCGGGAGCCGTTTCCGTTCGACAAACGCCCGTATCCGTATCACAGATCCATCCCTCCGGACAGGCGATCCATGCCGAGCAGAGCTGCATGCAATGGCCGTCTAGGCAGGAAAATCCTCCCGGACATTCCGCATCGGCGTCGCAGAACTCGGGAAGCGTCGTATCTCCATCGGAGGAGGGGGATTCCACTTCCAGCGAAAACTCTTCGCCGCAGGCGGAAAACAGCAATAACGGAAGGGAAAACAGCAACGCGGCCCAAAGAAAACGCTTTTGCACTTGCATGACTCACTCCGTAAGACGATGGGGGGGCTCGAAATGCCCATTGTTTCGAATCAGCAACCAGGACACGCGATCTCCGGTCCCGTGCAGAACCCCGGTAAGCGGGGCGAAAAGAAGTTCTCCGGCATCGGGACCGTTGGGATTGTAGATCCGTACTTGAAACGCATTGTCCGGCAGACGCCGGAGGCAGTCTTCAAAATTATACCCGGACGCCTCCAGCATGCAGTCGTTCTGATACTGCACCCGCAAGGTCCACATACCGTCGTCCGGTTGGGGATTTCGCAGTTCCTCCACGGTTCCGTCCGCTCCGGCTCCGTGGCTCCATTCCGTAAACACCGCATACCCGTTGGAACCGGAAAACGAGCAAATATTATTGGAATTCATGTGTTCGTCCGAACAGGCCACGCCCTGGGGATCGATCAGCATCAGGTCCACGTCCACCCGGTTTTGTGGATCGACCTCTTCCGCCTCGCCGCTGGAGAATTCGAGAACGATCTGGACGCCCTCGTTTCCTTCCACCGCGACACGGGCTTCCGCCATTTCCGACCAGTCCCGCTGGTTGTCCTGGACGCGCAGGCGGATGCGATAGTCTCCCCCCCGGTCGAAGCGTACGCAGGCATTGACGCTCTGCCCGTTGATGAATTCCAGACCGGCGGCGCTTTGAGCGGGTTTCTGCAAATCCCAGGAGAAATTCACGATTTCTCCGTCCGGGTCGTAGCTGATGTTTCCGTAGAAGCACAGCACCTGATCCACCTGAATCCCCCGGATTTCCGTGGAAATGGCCGGGCCGTGGCTTTGCATCGCGATCCGCGCCACCGGCTTCTGGTTGGCCGCGACGCCCTGGCCGAGAATCGGGAAATAGGCGTTGGAAACATCCGCCGAATCGCTCCAGACCTCCAGGCTGCATTGTTGTTCTTCCGTGGAGCCCGGGTGATAGCCGAGTTCCAGGGTTTCCAGGTTCTCCAGTCCCGGCCGCAGTTCGATGGCGTACCCGCTGGACCACTCATTTTGCGGATTATCATTCAGACGAATGAAGACCATGCCGTCACAGGAAGTATCGCCAAGATCCTCCCGCACGGCGAGATTCATATAGGGAATCCGCAGGGTTTCCGTTCCGGTATTGCCCAGAACGATGTATTTTCTCCGGTAACAGAGATGGTCGATCAGGCAGGCCTGGCCGTCCGGACATTCGGAATCGGCCGTGCAATAGGATTCCGGCACGTGGGGGTCGCTCGGCTGAATTTCCGTTTCTCCGAAATCCACGGGAGTGGGCATCACCGCCAGGCCGTTGACCACATTCTGGTTGCCGCCTCGAAGCGGAACGTCCAGAAAATCCGAGTGATTGTCGCCGGCTTCCCATGTCACGCGCACCGTGCCCCCATGGGCTTCGTTTCCCATGGGAGTGATGGGCTGGTAGATGACCTCGAAGGGGAGACTGTCGCCCGGAAAAAGAGAAAACGGCCAGGCTTCGACTTCCGGTCCTTCGATACGGAAATGGGGCGAACCGTCCAGCAGGTAGACGGATGCGATTTTCACCACGTCCGTCTCCCATTCCGAGGGGAGAATCGAGAAATTCCGGCGGGCCGGAGCGGTTCCGTAGGGTTGCAGGCCGAAATCCCAGTCCGGCGGCTCCACCCGTAGCGGAAGCGCCGTTTCGCAGGCGCAGGCCGACTCCAGCGGCAGGGCGTGCACCGGACCGTTGCAGGCGTTGCTGACCAGCAAGATGCGACCCAGAGGGGCGCAGATGTCGTCCGTCTCCATCTCCATCCGAATCAGCCGTTCCGCCCCGGGGCCGATGACGAAAGGCAGGGCGAGATTCTCCGAGAAAGCGGCGTTTGGCCCGTCGTCGTTTTCGTGCCAGAGCGCCTCGATGGCGAGATCCGTCCCCGATTTCCGCGGATTCTTCAAAAGAAACGAGGCTTCCAGGAGATCGCTGTTTCGGCAGGGAAAAAGAATCGACTCCGGCAGGAGGATCAGCGAGGCGCACGGCGTTTCTTCTTCCTCGTCCGTCCGGTCGGTTTCCGTTAGGTCTCCATCGAGATCGCCGTCTCCGGCCGTATCCCCGTCTCCCGGCGTGAACGAATCCGAATCCCCGGAAGAGGGGATGCAGGCTCCCAGAAACCCGTCGCAGACGTCGCCTTCCGGGCAGGGGTGATCGGCGGAGCAGGCCGTCAGGCAAAGGCCCGCCATGCACAGTTCCCCCTCTCGGCAGTCTTCATGCACGGTGCAGGAGGGGCGGTCGTCTCCCCATTCCGGTTGAAGAGTGGTTTCCTTGCCGTCACATGCGGAAAGCAGACCGATGACGAGAAAAACAAACGGAAAGCATGCAAGATCCCGGCGCATGAAACCCCCGACTGGATGCATGGATGGCGGCCCGTGGCGTACAGACCCATTTTCCGAAAGGAATGAAATCATTATGAATCAGGCCCGAATTCTTGTCAACCCGGAATGATCGATTTGTGGGGATTCGCGAATCGCATCGATGCCGGAAAATCGAAGGACCGTTCGCTTCGCTCCGGAATCGGCGGGATCCTTTTGACAGAGCCTGTCGCATACAGTAAAATCGCTCCGCCCGTCAGGTAAAAAAATCGACGCTTTCAACGATGATCCGGAGGAAACGATGAACAACGGTTACATGGGGCAGGTTCTGCACGTGGATCTGACGAAACGCACCAGCGAGGCCCGTCCCCTGGACGAGGAAGTCCGGCTGTATATCGGCGGAAAGGGCTATGGGGCCAGGCTTTTGTACGATCACACCGAACCCGGCGTGGATCCCCTGGGACCGGGAAACGCCCTGATCTTCGGGACGGGGCCGTTCAACGGTTCTTTCGGCGTACAATCCACCCGTTTTTCCGTCACCACCAAGTCGCCGCTGACGGGAGCCATCGGAAACAGCACCGCCGGAGGCGATCTGGCCTGGATGATGAAGCGTTGCGGATACGATTTCATCGTCATCAAGGGGCAGGCGGACAAGCCCGTCTATCTGGATATTACCGACGAAAAGGTGGAAATCAAGGATGCCGGGCGCCTGTGGGGCATGGGGGCTCTGGAGGTTCAGAAGCAGTTCCCGAAAGGCTGTCAGACGGCGGCCATCGGTCCGGCGGGCGAGAACCGGGTGCGTTATGCCGCCATTCTGGGCGGGGACCGCGTGGCCGGACGCACGGGCGTCGGGGCCGTGATGGGCTCGAAAAACCTGAAGGCGCTGGTCTGCAAGGGAAAGAAGAAACTGGACATCGCCCATCCGGAGAAGTTCAAGAATCTGAACAAGTGGGTGACGCAATACTTCAAGAATCACAACATCACAGGGAACATCCTGCCCGCCTTCGGTACGGCCAATCTGCTCATGACCACCGCCGGGCGCAACATCCTGCCGACGCTGAACTTCAGCCGGGGACGCCACCGGCTGGCCTGGAAGATCTCCGGCGAGCAGATGCGCAAGGATCATCTCATCAAGAACGACGGCTGCACGGCCTGCCCGATCCACTGCGGGCGCAGGGTGCGGCGTCCGGGGCCGGGAAAGGGCGCGGGCGAGCCCGTGCGCGGTCCGGAATACGAGACCATGGGCCTGATGGGCAGCAATATCGGGGTCTTCGACCTGCCCGCTATCCTGAAGTACAACGAGATGGTGGACGAACTGGGCATGGATTCCATCTCCTGCGGCGGCGTGCTCGGCTGGGCCATGGAGGCCAACGAGAAGGGCATTTGGAAAAACGGACTCTCCTTCGGGGACGTCAAGGCCGTGGAAAAGGCGGTGGAGGACATCGCCTACCGGCGGGGGATCGGGGACGAACTGGCCGAAGGCGTCATGCGGCTGTCCGAGAAATACGGCGGCAAGGAATTCGCCATTCACGTCAAGGGCATGGAACTTCCCGCCTACGATCCTCGCGGCTGCTACGGCCAGGGGCTGGAGTACGCCACCACCAACCGGGGCGGTTGTCATATCAACGGCGCCACCATGGTCTTCGAGGCCACCGGGCCCGTCTCCGTGGATCCGCTGTCGATCTCGGCCAAACCCGAGCTGGTCTGCTTCCAGCAGAATCTCATGGCCGCCATCAACTCCATGATTATCTGCGTGTTTTCGTCCTATGCCGTGCTGCCGTCCCTGCTCTGCAACCTGAATCCCCAGGGACTGGCCTATAAATCCATCGCCCAGACCCTGAAATACAGCGGCCCGGTGTTCCGGCTGGTGCTGAAGACCAAACTGTTCGCCCCGGTGCTGTGGTACGAACGCTATCTTGGCTATATCACTGGGGAAAAGTACAGCCTGGGCCGGTTTACCGAAGCAGGCGAGCGCAATTTCAATATGGAGCGCCTTTTCAACGTGCGGGAGGGTTTCACCTTCCGCGAGGACACGCTGCCCGACAGGCTGCTGAACGAGCCGCTCTTCGCGGAGCAGACCGCAGGCGTGCCGCTTTCGGATATGTTGCCCACGTATTACAAGCTCCGGGGTTGGGACGAAAAGGGCATCCCCACCGATAAAACCCTGAAACGTCTGAAGATTCGGAGGTAAGTCATGGCCACGTTCATTCCCCATTTCCGGCTGGCCAATCTTATGGGCGAGCACGAACTGCATTGGCCGGTGGCGACCGTCAAGGAACTTCTGGAACGCGGAAGAAAAGAATACGGCGCCGATTTCGAGACGGAAATCAAGGCCGCCACCGTGCTGGTCAACGGGCGGGCTATCAGCTACCTGGATGGAGAGAAGACCTCGCTTTCGGACACGGACGAGGTCTGGACGGTGCTTCCCAGCGCCGGAGGCTGATCCCGAAGCCGGTGCGGCGTATCATTTCCACCAAATGAAGGGAACCTCCGCCGTCTCCGCGAAGGGACCGGCGGCCAGACTCTCCAGATACCCGGCGGATTTCACGGTGTTGTAGTCGTATAGCACCCAGCCTTCCGTATCCGCCTGGCGGGTCTTTCCGATCTGCTCCTGAATTTCCTCGAAGGACTCGAAGCCCCGTTGCCGTCCGCGCGTGCGCTTTTCCGCGTCGCCCCCGGCGTCCAGATCCGAGCCGATGTACAGGAAACGATTTTCCGTGTGGGCGGCATGGCTGTCCACCAGGGCGCAAAAATCCGTCCAGCCGCCGTAGGTGTCCAGGCAGCGCCAGTACACCATGGGAATCAGAACGTCCAGCGCGCCCTGATCCACCATGGCCCGGGAATTCTGAAGCCACTGATGATAGCCTTCCGTCACGCCGCCCCAGTCCCATTCGTCCTGATAAATACCCGCCACGGCGGCCGACAACACCACCCGGGGGGCGTGGGATTCAAGTGCGATGCGGATCTGGGCCACCTGGGCCACCACCTGTTCCCGCTCCCAGTCGGCGTAGGTCAGTTCAGGGCGTAGAACCTTGGCCTCGACAAAGGCCTGTATGCTGGCCGCGTCGTGGCTGTAGTCCGGTCCGGGATAGCGGATGCGGTCCAAATGGATGCCGTCCACGTCGTAGCGGGCGGCGATGTCCAGGGCCACGGCGACGTTGTGGGCGCGTAGTTCGCTGTTTCCGGGCGAGGCCCAGACATAGCCCGATCCCAGGGCCATGGGAACCTGGTTTTCGTCCTGCATGATCCATTCCGGATGTTCCAGGTACATGTGCCGGGGAACGGTTTCCGGCGGCGGGGAGGAGCCGCTCCATAGCGTGAAAGCGTTGATCCAGGCGTGCAGTTCCAGTCCGTGCCCGTGGGCGGCCTCGACGGCCGTTTCCAGGGGATCCCAGCCGGGGTCGGTTCCCAGGGAGCCTGAAAGCCCCCGAGCCCAGGGCTCCAGGTTGCTGGCGTAATAGGCGTCGAAATCCCCGCGCACCTGAAAGTACACCTGGTTGAAGCGGGCGGCGGCGGCGTCCGCCATGATGGTTCGCACGTCCTCGGGGCTTGCGAAACTCCAGCGATTCACCCAGAGTCCCCGCGCTTCCACGCGGGCGCGGGGACGCACCCGCACGATGGCCGGGTCGGAAATCCAATCTCCGTAAGCGGCGCGTAGCGTGGCTTCGCCCTCGGCCAGTCCGCGGAGTTCGGCCGGTTGGCCGGTTTGTGCGTTCACTTCGGCGATGTCCAGGTTGAAGCAGGTGAAAACGGCCTCGTCGCCGACATCCGTCTGTTGCCCGCCGTTATCCGTCAATAGAATCGCGCGCAGTCCGGAACGCGCGCCCACGGCCAGCACGTCCGGGGCCGTAAGAATCAGTTCGCCGCCTGCAATATCACGATCCGCCACGGTTTCCGACGAGGACTCGTCATCCGCGATTTCCGGAGTGTCGTTCCGGTCCCGGTCTTCCTCGGATTCCGGGCGATTTCCGTCCGCTGCATCGAGGTCCGCGTCGGAATCCGCGTCCGGATCCGGATCCAGGTCGAAATCCGGATCTGAATCCGCGTCACCATCCGTTCCGGGGTCCGGTTTTTCACCGTCGATGGAATCCGGCAGGCATTGGCCGTTTTCCAGATGATAGCCCGGCAGGCAATAGAACGATTCCACCGCTTGGCGGGACGTGTTCCCGCAGGAGGCCCCCGAAAACGAGGCCAGAAGCGCGGCGGCGGCCAACAGGCCGAGAAACTTGACGTATGACATGGGTTTCCTCCGTGAGACGGGGAAATTGTATCACACTTGACCGAAAAGGGACAACTCCGGTCCGTGTTTGCGTTACGAGGCTTTACGCCGGTGGGCCTTGTCTGATAAGATAACGGGGCTGCGGCTTCGGCGTGCCGGACCGAATCGACAACCGAAATCGGAGGGACGGGCGGGTCGTTTCCGACTTCGTTTGAGCCGTTTCACGAAAGAAAAGGAGCGCCTTATGGATCAGGAATTATTGGGAAGATTGCCGGAATTTCTGGCTCGATTGGGGCTGGACGAAGCTCCCATGGGGTTGCATTACACCAGGGATCGGCCGGAGGAATGCTTTTCGCCGAAACCCCTGCAACTTCCCGTCCGGGAAAAGGAAATCAGGAACGAGCTTGATTGGCCGTCCATTTTCGGCGGCTTTTCCTGCGCTATCGGCCATATCTGGCGCGCGCGGAGAAAGCGGACGGCGGCGTGTTTTTCGGCGGAATGTTTCGGCTGTCCCGGCGCGGCCTTCTGGATGGGATTCAACAAACCCCAGGCGGAAACCATTATCCGTTATGTTTCCTCCGGCACGCCCGGCTACATGGAAGGCGAGCATTACTGCGAGTCGCCGGATGAATTGCGCCGTATTTTCGAATATGTGGATCCGCGTCCGGCGCCGGAGCCGTACTGCGTGGTCAAACCCATCGATCGATTCACCGAGACGGAATCGCCCGAACTCGTTCTTTTCTTCTGCCGTCCCGAGTCTTTGGGCGGGTTGCATCAGTTGGCGACCTTCGTCACGAACGATCCGGAAGCGGTGCAGTCCCCCTGGAGCGCCGGTTGCGGCAGTTTGGCCGCATGGCCGCTGCGCTATTTACAGAAAGGTGAAAACAAGGCGGTGCTGGGGGGTTGGGATCCGTCGGCCCGCAAGTTCTTCAAGACGGACGAACTCTCGTTTGCCGTTCCTTTCAAGATGTTTTCCGCCATGTTGAAACGGTATGAAGAATCCTTCGTCGCCACCCACACCTGGGAAAAGATCCACAAGCGAATCGAACGCAGTAAACGGGTTTGGGGAGAGGAAAAGGCGTCGGAAACGGCCGACTGACGGACGAACGCCATTTTCGAGACCGGGGGCGACTCTCCGAGGTTCGCTTCCGTGCGATTGAACCGGCCGCGGAGCGAAAGGGCTTGGCGGCGGTTTGGAAATCCCGTATAATCACCTCGAAATCGTCAAGGCTCGATTACTTATTTTGTGAAAGGAACACGTCATGAAACGGTTGCTGCAATTCGTGGTGATGGCCGTTGCTTTGTTGGCTTTTCTTGCTTCCGGTCTAGCGGCGAAAGATGCCGTGAAGATGGAGAAGGAAACCAGGAAAACCCAGAAAAAGCACGAAATCAAGAAAAACGATCAGGCGAAGAACGCACAAAAAAAGGGAAAAAAAGGCGAAAAGAAGAACGCGCCGAAGATCAAAATCATGGGGAACAAAGTCTGTCCCGTGACGGACAGGCCCCTGACCGGCGACGTGCAGAACCCAGAAACTTTCGTGGATTTCAAGAATTTTCGCATCGGTGTCCTGAACGGCATGGCCAAGGCCGTTTTTGAAAATGGAGATCGAAAGAAAAAAGTCTCCTGGTTCGGCAAAGCGGCCAGAAGCGCCGGAAAAGACGCCCGGGCGAACAAAAAAGCGCTACAGATCAAAAAAGAAAAGAAAGGGAAAAAGAAGTTCCCGGATAGTTTGCGCAAAACCATGGATGTAAAAGCCATAAAGCAAAAAGCGGTTATGCCGAATGAATCGAAATAAGCCTGCGATTCGAAACGACGGGAACGTTCGAGGATTCCGGATTTCTTGAATACGAATCATGGCATTGACAAGCGGAAATCCGAAATGTACAATGATTTCCAAACCAAAGGCCGGTAGGAACGAATAGATGAAGGGGCGTCCGTGCGTGGATGCGCATGGAGTATTCAAGCAAACGGAAAACGAAAAGGAGATGGCAATGAGCTTGTACCCATTGCAACGGTTTCTCGTGGTTTTTACGATGCTGTTGATGCTTCCCTCGCTGATGCTGATGGCGTGCAGCAGCGGCGGCGGGGATTCGGATGACGACGACATCCAGAAGGAACTTGAAAACAAGTTGACGTCGGCCTTGGAATTCGATGGCGGCGAGGTGGTGGAAGGCGCGCCTCCCGAGGGAGAATCCGGAGACGGCGCGCCGCAGGTCGAGTCGCTGGAAGCTCCTGCGGAGTTGCGTCTGGGCCAGGGATTCACCGTGTCCATCGAATCGGATTACGCCACGCCGGAGGATGTGGACAAGGCCATTGTTTACATCGAGGGCGCGGACAATCACATCCGGGTTCCCGGCCATCTGCTGGAAGACATGCAGAGCTTCATCATGGAGCTTGCCGGTAACCTGAAGGACGATCCGGATCTGAAGGGCAAAACCTTCACCGTGAAATACGCGTTGCAGACGTCCGACGGCCATACCGGTCTTTACAGGGAGATGACGCTCAAGGTCATGGACGTGGAAGCCCAGGTTACGGCGAATTCCCTGGAAATTCTGGACATGGGCGGTAGCGATGGAAACGGCGTGGAGACGCTGACCAGCCGCCCGGAAGGACATTCCGGTGAGGACTTCCCGCAGATTACGAACATCATCGGCAAGCAGAAATTCGAGATCGGCGGGGAAGTCTCGGTCCAGATCTTTACCGATTACACGGACTACGAAAACGTCCGTTACCTGCTGATTACCGCTCCGGGAACGGATACCACGCTGAAATACGAGCTGGACGGAATGCAAAGCGGCGACGACGGTATTTTCGCGGTGATGATTTCCAAACTGAAGGCCAACGCCAGCCCGGGCGACATCTTTGCACTGATGTTCGCTTTGATGACCGATGATGAGAAAACCGGCTTGTATCGCGTCTGGAAGATGGAAATCGTCGAAGGCGAAACCCCGCCGGATGGCGACACGGACGGCGACGTGGACGGCGACGTGGACGGCGACACGGACGGCGACACGGACGGCGACGTGGACGGGGATACGGACGGCGACGTGGACGAGGTGATCCCGGATTCCCTGCTGGAAACGCTGGAAGGCATCGCCATCATGGACTATCCCGAGGTGACCGTGGAACTGATCGATGCCCAGCCGCCGGAAGCCGGCGAGGAAGGATCGGATACGCCGTACATCAACTACGCGGGCGTCTCGGTTCTGTACGGCGAGGAATCGGAGCGCGGCGACGACCGCTCGCCCATGACGGGGGCCGTGGCCGCGGGTCAAACGTTCGCGGTGTCGCTGGATTACACCTACCATCCGGCCCTCCAGACGGCTCCGGCCATCGATCACGTCTTCATCTGGCTGGCGGACGACACCAGTAAATACCTGAAGGTGACCGGCTTCACCGAATCGTCCCCCGGATATTTCGCGTATTTCACCATGCTCATGACCGAGGCGGCCCGGCATCTGACGGGCGAATATCTGATGGAGTTTTCCGTGGCGCCCTCGGACGACGCCGGCGGATACCTGACCGATCGCGTCAGCAACCCCATGACGGTGCCTTTCATCGTGCTTCCCGAAGGGGCCAACCCGCAGTCGATTCTGGACGACCTTTACGCCTACAACGGCTATCAGAGCATGGTCTATACGGCTCCGCCCGATTCGGCCCCGGCGGACGCCGGCGTGTCGGTTCCCCTCGTCAACTCGGTGGAAATCGTTCCCGCTTCGGAGACACGGGCCGATGTGGCCCTGGGGGAAAACTTCTATCTGTTCTTCAACTATTCGTACAGCGATGCTCCGGACGGGATCAACACCGTTCTGATCGGCATCGACGGGCTGGTCAAGCACCTGTCCATTTCCGGTCTGACATCGCAGGAGTCCGGTTATCTGGAAGTGCAAATCCAGGTTCCGTTCTACGCCGACCACTGGCAGGGCACCTCCCACGAACTCATGGTGGCCCTGGCGGTGAGCGATCAGAACGGCGACACGGATGCCGGCACGGTGAGCAACTGGAACACCGTCGCCCTGAATATTCAACAGGAGCCGGAGAACCTGGCGGACGTGCTGGGCTCTCACCCCGACGCCACCGGGCAGTCCATGTCGTACGAGGCGGGGATTCCCTACCTGTGGGGGCAGACGCCTCCCACGCGCGATTGGGGCATCATGCTGACTTACGTCGGCTCCGTATTCGCCTATAGCGGAAACGGCAATCGGGGCGATCGGGACGTGCATGAGGTGGTTCTGGGCACGCCCTTCGAGATGTGGCTGGACTATTCGCTTCCCGCCGATTCGACCATCAACGGCGCGGACATCACCACGACGTTCATGTACGTGGACGGTGCGGATCATCACTACGTCATCGACGGCAACTTCGGCCATTATCCCGCCACGGGAGCCGGAGCTTCCGGATCCATCAACCTGCTGTTCGATTTCAATACCTCCGATACGGCGTGGCTCGGCAGCCACTCCATCTGGTTCGCCATCACGTCCGGGACGCCCTCGACATACGATTTCTCCAATCACAGCGCGTTTCTGGAACTTCAGCTTAACATCGTGGAAGAGGCGACTCCGTAGGGGGAAGACGGCATGATTCTTCAGGGGCGTCGGGTTTTCCGACGCCCCTTTTGCCTTTTCGGGAATAGGGAAGCGCGTGAAATCATCCGAAATGAAGAGAAGGTCGCGCGGAAAACGAACTTTTTATGGGAAAATGGCAAGGAGGGATAGCATGACCAATCGAAGGAATTTCCTGAAGGCGGCAGCCGTCGTGGGCGGAGCGGCGGCGATTCATCCCGGAATTGTCGAGGCGGCCGCCGGCGGGCGTCAAATGGCCATGCTCGATCCGAATCTGGTTCCGGCTGGGCCGGGAAACCACAAACTACCGGATCTTCCCTATGCCTTCGATGCGCTGGAGCCGTATCTGGACGCCAAAACCCTGGAAATTCATCACGATAAGCATCATGCGGGTTACGTGAACGGCTTGAACGAAACCGAGAAGGAATTGGCCGAGGCGCGAAAAACCGCCACCGTTCCCGGAGTTCCCGCGTTGGTTCAACGCCTGGCCTTCAACGCGGCCGGTCATTTGAATCATTCCATTTTCTGGGAGAACATGGCTCCGAAGGAAAAGGCCAAATCGCTTCCAACGGGCAAACTTGCGGAGCGGATCCTGAAGGATTTCGGCTCGTTCGACGCCTTCAAGGCGCAGTTCACCAAGGCAGGCGAGAAAGTGGAAGGGGCCGGCTGGAGCGTGCTGGCCTGGCATCCGTATTTCCAGCAACTGTACGTCGGGGCGATTCTCAATCATCAGAATTCTACCATCGGCGGAAGCGTGCCGCTCTTGCTTTGCGATGTCTGGGAACATGCCTATTATCTGAAATATCAGAACAAACGCGGAGATTTCATCCAGGCTTGGTGGAACGTGGTGAACTGGGCGGATGTGGAACGGCGTTTCGAGGCGCTTACGGGCGGTTGATTCCGTTTCTCTCAGGATCGTTCTTCTTCGATTTCGGCGTTGTCGCTTTCTGAATCCGCGTCTCCATTCGATTCGGGGTCGGCGTCCGGAATATCAAGGTCGATATCGCCATCCGGTTCCGGATCGACATCCGCCGTGTCGAGATCCGTGTCCCCATCCGATTCCGTGTCGGTGTCGCTTTCCCCGTCGAAATCCTGTTCGGGGAGATCGGTTTCTTCCTCCGATTCCGAGGCTTCACGTTCACTTTCCCCGACTTCCGGGTCCGGGTCCGCGTCTCCATTCGTTTCGAAGGCATCCAGGTCGCCATCGATATCGATGTCCGCGTCATAGCTGGAACTTGAGGAAGAACAGGAAAAGAGCATCGTCAGGGCGATCAGAATCCCAAGAGATTCGCATGTCGGCTTCCAAACCATCGGTCATTCCTTTCCGCAAGAAATCGTATAAATCATTTATCGGATGGAAGCCTTCGATCGTTAGCGGCCGTTGCAAAACGATCCTCGCCCGGCCTATTTTCCATTCGCACTTGGGCCACGATTCGGGGGGCGGTTATCGGGCTTGACCCTGCGACTCTCCGCGGGTATGAATGGAAAGGCCGATGGAGATATGCTTTCGAAGCCGTATCAGGAAAGGACAGGCAAATGTCGGACAAGAATCCCGTGTTCGAGGAAACCTATCGCAACTATATCCGTCAGATCGGAGAACGGGATCTGGCTCGCCTGGCGTCGGTTCTCGACGTGGAATACGATGGATCCGCCCTGCTCGTTCCGCTCTTGGGAAAACTCTATCGGGTGTCCGGAAGCGGAATCGAAACGTCTTCCGGAAAGCGTCCCAGCCATGCCGTGATCGTGACTTTGACGAAATATGTCACACTCTGTCCGGATTCGCCGCCGGCAAACGGAATGGAATGGGTGACCTATCGGGAATTCCGCGACGCAGCGCCGTTCGTGGGCGGGTTTGCCGGCAATGCGGAATCTCCCGTGGCCCGGAATTTCTCCGGACGAATGGAATCGCTGCAGGCGGCATGTAAAAAGATGGAAGGGCTGCCGATAGAGGAATCGCTGCCCTATCAGGTGGTGAGCCGCTTCCAGGCCCTGCCGCGCGTCCCCATATTGTTGCTGTTCAATGATTCCGACGAGGAATTTCCCAGCACCTGCACCCTTTGCTTCGAGCGCCGGGCGGAACGCTATCTGGACATGGAGTGCCTGGCCATGATCGGGTGGCTGCTCTCTGATGCATTGGCCCGTACGGCGGGGTTGGGACGAGACACCATCATGTGACGTCCGCTTTTTCCTCCTTTTCGTCTTGGATCCCCTTTAAAAACTTTACGAAGTTATCTGATATTTTGTAATATTTTAAATATATTTCACCGGCCCGGCGGCGGTGATTCGGATTGTGTTATGAAAGCATACAGTAAATAACATGAAGAAATTTCTTGAGTTTTTCGGATTTTTCTTTAGAATATCGACGATAGATTCAGGGAATCCTTAAAAGTTAGTTAGACCTAAATTATAGTTAATTAGGTCTAAAAAATAGAAATTTTCTTGACATTTCGGATAAAATATTGCAAGATTGCGCTCAACGGGAAGAAAATTGGCCTGAACTGACGGAGACGTTGGGCATGAATAATGTGAAAAAGATCCGAGAACAGAAACTCATGAGCAAGGCGGAACTGGCGCGCCGTTCCGGCTTGTCGGTTCTGACCATCGACCGGGTTGAGAACGGGAAAGCCTGTCGCATGGACACCATGAGAAAAATCATTTTCGCTCTGGGTCTTAGTCTGGATGACAAAGATAGCGTGTTCAATGAGGAGCAGCCGTCTGGGATGCAATGAGAAACGATTCTCCGAGTCAAGGAGTTTTCATTAGGAAGGATCGGCTATGGCCAAAGGTTTGATCGGATTGGATATCGGCTCAAGCTCCATCAAGGTCATCAACCTGAAAAAGAGCAAGAAAGGATACGAGCTGGTGAACTTCGGAATCGCTCCGCTTCCTCCACAGACGATTGTGGACCGGGCGTTGATGAATTCCGGCGCCGTGGTGGATGCGATCCGCCGCCTTATCAGCTCCCAGGCCATCAAAACCAAGGAATGCGCTCTTTCCATCGCCGGGCATTCGGTGATTATCAAGAAAATCTCCCTGCCCCAGATGACCAAGGCCGAACTGGAAAATTCCATTCAGTGGGAAGCCGAGCAATACATCCCCTTCGACATCAATGACGTGAACGTGGATGTCCAGATCCTGAATCCCCAGGGCAGCGAGCAGGGGCAGATGGATGTCCTGCTGGTGGCCGGCAAAAAGGACATGATTTACGATTACGCCGCCGTGGTTTCCGAGGCCGGCTTGACGCCCGCCATCGTCGATGTGGATGCCTTCGCGGTGGAAAACGCTTTCGAGGCCAGCCATTCCCTTCCGCCGGACGAAACCATCGCCCTGGTGAACATCGGGGCTTCGGTCACGAACATCGTGGTCATCGCGGGCGGCATGACGACCTTCACCCGGGATATCACCATCGGCGGCAACCAGTTTACGGAAGAGATTCAGAAGCAGCTCAATCTGAGTTACGAGGAAGCCGAGGATTTGAAGATCGGCGGAGAGCAGGGCGTGGACGCCGATTCGGTGATTCCCCAGGAAGTCGAGCGGGTGATCCAGGAAGTGGCGGACAATCTGACTTCCGAAATCAAGCGTTCTCTGGAGTTCTTCTCCGCGACGAATCAGGAAAATGACATTTCCAAGTTGTACATCTGCGGCGGAACGTCCAAGATTTCCTCTCTGCAAAAGGTTTTGGAAAGTCGGGCCGGAATCTCGGTGGAGGTCTTCGACCCCTTTAAAAATATCAGTATCAACGACAAGATCTTCGATACGGCGTTCATTCGCAGTGTTGCCCCGATGGCAGCGGTTGCCGTCGGCCTAGGTTTGCGGAGGTTTGACGACTGATGATTCGAATAAACCTTTTACCTGTCAAACAGGCCAAAAAGCGTGGGGCGGGGCAGCGAGAAATCGTATTGTTCGTCCTGATCCTTGTCGGCATGGGGCTGCTGCTATACTCCATTTACAATTCCGGCGAGCAGCGCATTTCCGTCCTGCAGAAAAAAAAGGCCGACATTCAGGCGGAAATGAAACGACTTTCCGAATTGATCGGCGACATCAACACGATTCAGGCCAAGAAAAAGAATTTACAGAAAAAGCTTGGAATCATTCAGCTTCTCCAGAAGGGAAAGAGCGGGCCCGTTCGGGTTCTTGACGAACTGAGCACCGTGATTCCGAAAAAGGTCTGGCTCAAAGATCTGGTGCAAAGCAAAGACGCATTGAAAATGACCGGTTTTGCAACGGACAATAAAGAAATCGCGGTTTTCATGAAGAATCTGGAATCATCGAAGTATTTCCAGAACGTCGTACTGGTGTCGATCACCCAGTCGAAGGACAAGAGCAGCAGTGCTCCGGTCATGAGCTTCGCGATCAACTGCAAATACAAACTGCCGCGCACGTAAAAGGCAGGTCAAGCCATAGGAGCTGACGATGGAGGCTTTTCTCGACAGATTTTCCAGAATTCCCATGCTGCAGAAAGTTCTGGGAGTGATCGTCATCTGCGGCGTGATTGTCGGCGCTTTTTACATGCTGGTGCTCTCCCCGCAAAACGAGCAGGTGGAGAAGGTACAACGCAACATCCAGCAGCTTGAGTTCGATCTGTCCGAAAAGAAGAAAATGGTAAGCGATCTTTCCCAATATAAAAGAGAAGTCGAAAAACTCAACCAGGATCTTCAACGGGCGCTGAAACTGCTGCCGAATCGGAGCGAAATTCCTTCGTTGCTTCAGAAAATCAGCTCGCTCGCAAAGAAATCCGGTTTGGACATCCTGAAGTTCCACCCCAAACCCGAGGTTCCCCAGGATTTTTACGCTCGGGTGCCCGTGCAACTCCAGTTGCAGGGAAGCTACAATGAAATCACGAACTTTTTCGATGCAGTCGGGAAGTTGTCGCGTATCGTGAACATCGATAATTTCAGCTTCAAGATCGATTCGTCCCGAAAGAACGCCGCTTCGAAGAAAAAGGTCCTTTCCGCGACATGCGTCGCCACGACGTTCCGGTTCATTTCCAAGAGTTCTCCGAGAAAACCGGGCAAGAAAAAATGAGAAAGGGACCGAGAATGGCTCGAACAATGGAAAATATGCGATTCATACATGGGTTGAAAATGATTGCCGCGATTCTCGCTCTGGCCATGATCGCGTTCGCCTGTGAAAGCGACGTGAAGATTCAGACCAGCAAGCAGAAAACCAAAAAAGCCGATGCCGAAGAGAAGGCGGCCCCGGCGGATACGAAGGCTGTGGCCGCGGTCACCGATGATTACGTCTACACTTCGATCGGGAAACGGGATCCGTTCCGTTCCATCTTCGAGGAAGTGGGCGGTCAGGATCTGTTGGAGAAGGACACGACCATTCTGACCCCCTTGCAGAATTACGAAGTCAGTTCTTTTTCCGTCAAAGCCGTCATTTGGGGAGTCAGTTCTCCCACGGCCCTGGTGCAGGCCCCGGACGGGAAGACCTATCTCGTCAAAAACGGAACGCTGATCGGACGAAACTGGGGAAAAGTGGTCAAGATCAAGCGAGACGCCATTGTCATTTTGGAGAAATCACTGATGCCGGACGGCACCAGTGTTGAGAATATGGTTGAACTGAAACTGCCGGTAAAGACGATCCGGGCAAGCGACCAGGAAATGCTGGAGCCGGATTTCGGTGAGGCCCAGTGAGGCCGCTCCGGTGGATTCATCGAGGTTTTTTCAGGTTTTACGCAACTTGAGCGATAGACGATAGTTGATCGGAAACGCGATCTTTCCAACGAGGAGAGAATGATGATGTTACTCATCATACGAACGGCAATGATGTTTCTGTTGGCCACCGCCCTGGCGGGATGCGCATCCACGAAAGCGGGGCTCGGTCCGGTTTCGAAGGCCGCTCCACCGGCAATCAATGAGCTGACATCGCTGGATGTGGACGTGCGCGAAAAGGCGACGGATATTTCCATTGACGTCACGACGAAACCGATCTACAGCGTCTATCGCATGAGCGATCCCCAGCGGGTGCTGGTCGATTTCAACAAGGCGAAGATCGGTGGAATCGAGGCGATGACGGAAATCAACAACGGTTTGATTAATGTCATCGCCACGAATCAGTTCAAATCCAGGGGACAGAATGTCGCCAGGATCATGATCGGATTCGACAAGGACGCCGAGTTCGTCGTGCGCGAGGAAGAAAAGCGCCTGGTTCTTCGTGTCGAGCATCCGGCCGGATTCACCCCCGTCGTTTCCGACGCGAAGGAAGCTTCGGAAACCGTCGCCGCCGAGGCGAAAGCGGAAGAGAAAACGGAAGAAGCCCCGGCCACGGCCGTCGAGGAACCTGTCGTCGTCGCGACTCCGGTTGTCGAGGAACCGATCTGTAAGGATGGGGAACCTCAGCTTCTGACTCCTTACGAAGGCAAGAAATCGAAAGCCAAACTGCGTTCCGTTGCGGTCGTTCCGGACGGCGAAGGCGTGGCCCTGAAACTTTCCGCACGCGGTCATCTGGCCAAAGGCAGTTACGAAGTCCTTCGCCTTTGCAATCCGGATCGCATGGTCATCGATCTCTACGGCGTTCGAAACAAAACCCAAAGAAAGACCTTGAAGGGAGATGGGGAATTCGTCGAGAACGTTCGGCTCGGCAGTCATAAGGACAAACTCCGCATCGTTCTGGATCTGAAAAAGTATCTCCCCGATTTCGACTTGAAGATGAAAAAGAACCGAATTCTGGTTTCCCTTCATCAAGCGGCGTCCATTCCGGCCGAAACCCGTGTCGCGGCTGCGGAAAAAGAGAAGCTGATCGAGCGGGAAGCGCCGGTCAAGGAATCCGTTCGTGAAAATCTGGTTGCCGAACCCATGGTCTCCGTTCCGGTTCCTTCGGAGTTGAAACCGATCGTCGAAACGGAAGAAACCGCGAAAGAACTGGCGAAGATCCAGGGAATCGATTTCAAGCACCGTTCCAAAGCCTCCACGATCGAAATCAACATCGACAAGATTCCCGATTACAAGCTGACCGAGGAAAGCAAGGATCAGTTCGTTCTTGAAATTCCCAAGGCCGATATTCCGGAACATCTTGAACAGAGTCTGGATACGAGCGAATTCGACAGTCCCGTCAGCCTCATCAGCAGCTACGTGGCGGATAAGGACACGAACACGGTCAAGATCGTCGTGCAGACCCGTTACGAGACGCCGAACCGGATTTCCACGAATAACGGCGTGTTGACCTGGGAATTCGATCGAAAGGCGGATGAAAGTCTGGCCGAGGTTCCCGCCGGAACGGGGCGCATCAGTCTCAACGAGAGCGGTGAAACCATTATCGAGTACCAGCCTGGAGAAGCGGCCGGGGTCTCGGGGGCTCTGGCTCCGATCTCCGAAGCGTCGAAAACGGCCACCGCCGCGGGCCAGAGAATCTCTCTGGAACTGAAGAACACGGATATTCTGGATGTTTTGCGCCTGATCGCGGATGTCAGCAAGCTGAATATCATCACCTCCGATAACGTTCGGGGAACCGTGACGGTCCGTCTGCTGAACGTTCCCTGGCAACAGGCTTTGGATATCATCCTTCGTTCGAAGGGCTTGGGCAAGGAACGGCAAGGAAACATCATTCGCGTGGCTCCGCTGGCCGTGCTCCAGCGTGAGCGGGAAATGCGAATCAATCAACTCAAGGCGCAGCGGGAACTGGAACCTCTGTCGGTTCGCCTGATTCCGGTCAGCTATTCGGAAGCGAAAATGCTGCTGCCGAAAGTGCGGGATCTGCTTTCCAATCGCGGAACCGTGAATTTCGACGAGCGAACCAACGTCATCATCGTCAAGGATATCGATGAAGTTCTGGCCAAGGCGGAATCTCTTATTTCGAAATTGGATCTCCAGACTCCCCAGGTCATGATCGAAGCGAAGATCGTGGAGGCGGATGTCACCAACGAACTGGGATGGGGCATCCAGTGGGGCGGCTACTACACCATGAGCGAACAGACGGGTAATCCCACGGGCTTGGCTTATCCGGCCAATTTCGGTATTGCGGGCGCCCAGGACTATGCATCGCACCCGGGACTGCCGAATGCAAATCAGCCCCCGAACTGGGTTGTCAACACACCCACCACGAGCAGCGCGGCGATGGGTCTTGGAATCACACTGGGTAACGCCCAGAACACCCACAATCTGACCCTGCGGCTCACGGCGTTGGAATCCAGCGGTAAAATCAAGATCATTTCCTCGCCGAGAATTTCCACCCTGGACAACAAGGAAGCCACCATCGAACAGGGACTTCGGATTCCCATCATGTCGCTGTCCGTTGCCGGCGTGCCGGTATCCAAAATGGTCAATGCCAAGCTTCGTCTCAAAGTCACTCCCCATATCACGGCGGACGGCAGCATCATCATGAAGCTCAACATCATGAAGGAAGAACCGGACTTTTCTCGCACCAATGCGTTGGGCGATCCGGCCATCGTGAATAAGCAGGCTTCCACCGAAGTTCTGGTTCGTACGGGCGAGACCACCGTTATCGGCGGTATTTACACAAAGAAAAACACCGTGAAGGAATTCGGCGTGCCGTTCCTGAAACGCATCCCGGTTCTCGGCTATCTCTTCAAAAACAAAACGCAGTCGAACCAGAAAACCGAATTGTTGATTTTCGTGACTCCGCGAATCATCAACCGGTCGCAGTCATCCTTGGTGGCGGATTAATGGATGGTATCCGTATGCATGGAAATTACACATCCCACCCGAGAAGTGGTTGGAGGAAGACAATGAAGATATGGAAGCTTGCCGCCCTGATATTCCTGCTGGCTGCTTCGTCTGCCTGCACGATCGAGGAAGAATCCGGCCTGCTCATCAAAGGCATGCTGCCCTGTGACGCGCAGGACGAGTTTCCTCAGGAAACGAACGCCGTCTGGAAAGGCGGGGGGATGTACGATATTCTTGTCGGACAGTACTATTCCCCAAACGACATGTATCGGTTGCACGTTGCCCTGGAGAACATCCGGGACAATTCCGAGAATTCCTCTTTCGGCCAGGGCGAGGGAAATACGTTGCGCGTGCAGCATTTCGAGGTGGAATACTCTTTGCCGACGGACTGGGATGCCATCGAGAAAATCCACATCCCCAAATACATCAAGATGTATCCGGGGAACAAGTACATCACCACCATCAATATCATCCCGAACGACGTTCGCAAAGCCATCGCGGAGATTTACAAGAACAATTCCTACATGAGCATGCAACCCTTTTCCGTGCTGCGTCCTCCGGCGGGAACGGCCTGCACGACCGACGAGGACTGTCCCGGGGGAATCGTGTCCGGGTATGCCTGCGACGCCGACAGCGGAACGTGCATGAATGCATGTTCGCTCCGGGAAGGTTGCGCGGAAGGTTATTCCTGCGATCTGGGACCGGATAATGAAGGATACTGCCGTCAGGAATGCCTCCCCGGCTTCAAGGAATGCCCCACTTATGTCTGCGGCACGAATCCCGACAACACGGTTCAGTGCAAGGAAGTCTGCCGCGCCGGAGAGACGGATAACTGCATCCCCGGCGATCAAATAGTGGACGGCCTCACGATCATCGATCACGACTGCATTAGCGGCATGTGCATTCCGGACACCGCGACCGTCAATCCGCACTTGCCGGAAACGATCTCCGTCAAGATCACCGCCGTGGCCAAGGATGTGGGCGGCGGAACGGTTCGCAGCAACACCTATAAGTTCCCGTTGCAGGTTTGCCGTTCCTGCCTGTTGAGCGTCCGGCCCACTATGTGCGAATGCACGCCGCTTCTGAATGAATACACCACCTGCTTCGAGAATTACTGGGAAGCCTACTACGGCGATGTATGCGAAGAAAATCCCATGGAAGAAATCATGCAGGACTTCACGGTGGAGTGCAGCTGGATTCCAACCTGCTACAACCAGCTCTGCTCGGAAGAGTAGCGAAGACGGAACGATTTCCATCACATGTCAAAAGCAGGGCATCGCGGCCCTGCTTTTTTTTTGCTTTCCAATTCTATGCAAAAAATGCATAGAGTTGAAATTCTTCCCACCGAAACCTTTCTTGCCGATTTCCTTCGAAGCCCGTTGGAAATGAGAAGAAAGTCGAATGAAAACAATCGATTAAGATCCAATCACGTTCCCTTCGTCCGGATTGGCCCGAAGTTTGCTAGACTCTCTTTTCAGTTTATTGAGAATCGACGGGTTCGGGAGACAGGAGACGGCCATGCGGACGGAAACCGAACTGAAAGCGTACAAACCTGAAATTTTCGAAGTTTCCGAGACCGCCGAAAGGGCGACCTCCATCTGCTATCTCTGCGGGGAATGGACGTTGATGGAACATGCAAGAATCATTCCAACGAGAAAGTAGGAATGATCGTCGTATGTGCGAAACACTGCAATATTTTGGAAAAACAATAGCCTCTCCATCAAGCAGCTCTTGCTTGACTTTCATTCCCGCCCTCTGTTACGATGACGGCCCAGACAGAGGGCGGGATCCTTTCCAGCAAGGTGGCCGATGAACGCGCGAACCGTCATTATTTTCCTCGTTTCGATCTTTCTGATATCTTCCTGCACCAAAGTCCAAAAAACCGAGAAAGCGTCGTTTCACTATCATCCGGACGTGCGGGCGACGGACTACTATCCGTTGGAAAAAGGCAACGCCTGGACCTACAGCGTCATTCAATATGACTTTCGGGAAGGCCGGCCGACCATACGGGAAAAGACGTCCATGCTGGTTTCGGTGGAGTCCGTAACCCCCGATAGAATCATGGTTTCCAGCGGCGGCCAACCCGTGGAATATGTGTTGAACGCCGGTGGGCTGATGAAAAATGGCGGGATTCCGCTGATCCCCCAGCCGGTCGTCTCCGGGAAACGCTGGGAAATCAGGATCGGAGATATTCACGGGGAAGGGCGCATCGTTTCCGTTTCCGAAACGGAATTGAGCGAGGCCGGAATGTTTCGGGATTGCCTGGTGGTGGAAGAGAGCTTTCCTGCGGAAAAGCTGCATTATCGCTACGTCTATGCGCCCCGGGTCGGTCTGGTGAAGATGCGGGAGTCCTTTCTTCTGGAAGATCGGCCGCTCGTGCAGATGGAACTGCAATTGAAGATTTATCGGGTGAACGACGACGGAGGGAATTCCTGATGGAACGTCCGGGTTTGCGATGGTTTGCGGTGGGCGTCTTGCTGTTGTTGATGTTCGGCTGCGGCGCGTCAAACGATTGTCCTCCCGGTTTTGTTCGAAACGCCACCGGAGACTGCGTGGATCCCAACGCCGGTCCCGAGGATGGAGACTGGGATCGATCCCTGAATCCCTGTCCGGATGGATGGGTGCTGAATGCGGAAGGTTATTGCGTCCGTTTGCCGGATGGAGATGGGGACGGAGGCAACGACGGAGACCTTCCGGATGGTGATTTGGACAATGAAGGTTTGCCGGATGGCGATTGGGAGCCTCCGAGCTGCCTGGATGACGGGGACTGCCTCATCGGAACGAAGTGCCATTCCGAGTTGCGGGGCGGGGTCTGCCTGCCTCCGTGCAACGACCAGGACGATTGCAGCGCCTATGAGAATTTCTTCTGCAATTCGGAAAAGCGCTGCGCCCCGGAACGAACCGAGCCGGGGTGTCTGGAAGATGCTCATTGCCCCGTAAAGCAGATTTGTCATTCCGATATGCCGGCGGAGGAAGAAAACGGAAAAAACAGGGAAAATCGAGAGGATGGAGATTCCGATAGCGACGGTGAGAACGCCGAGACGGATGGAGACCTGGATACGGATCCGGACACCGAGGCCCTGGAAGGCTTGGATGGTCCCGGCGAATCGGAAGCCGAGGCGGAAGAGGAACTCCCGGTCCTTCCCGGTCTATGCGCGCTGCCTTGCGACAATTCGGAACAGTGCGATCTGTGGTTTTCCTCCGTGGAAGGCGACCTTTACTGCAATTCCACCCATCGCTGTTCGGTGGAGTCCGGCCAGGGCGGCTGCCGCTGGGATGAAGACTGCCCCGTGGAGGAGGTCTGCCATCCGGAATTGAACAACGGAGTCGGCTATTGTATGCGCTCGTGCACCAACGCCTGGGAATGCACCAACCAGGAGCCCGGGACATTCTGCAATTCACTGCGGCGTTGCGTGCCGGAATGGACGGAGGATGGCTGCGAGACGGATGCCCATTGTCCCTATCCGGACGTATGTCAGACTTATGTCGGTGCGGATGGAACCTGCCTGACCACCTGTTCCGAAAGCGGCTTTTGCGAGTATTTCGATACCTCGCTCTGGTGCAACGCAAGCGGACGCTGCGTTCCCAGAGAAACCGCCACGCGTTGCGACGAGGACGACGATTGCCCCTACGGGACGGTCTGTCACCCGGAAGCGGACGCGGACGGCGTGTGCGCCGCGCCTTGCGACGACAACAACGATTGCTGGCTTATCGATTCCAGCCTGGGCTGCAACGCGGAGTACCGCTGTGCGCCGGATATCGTAATCACGGACGGCGACGAGGAGATCGAGCCGGACGCGGACCCGGATCCCGAACCGGTGGACGGCGACGAGGATAGCGTGGTGGCGTGCGTCGAACTGGGCGCGGGGAGCGTGTATCAGGTGGATATTCCCGCGGCCCGGACGACATTCATCGCCAAGCGTGGAAGCGCCGTCTACATGGATCCCTCCGGAACCAGCTCCATTTTCTTGCGCGACAATTCCACGGGAAACCAGTTTTCCGTTCATACCATGATCTCCGACGGAGGCGCCCTGGATCCGGTGGAGGTGATTCACGGCGAATACAACGTCCTTGCCAGAAATCGCCTGGGACAGCGCCAGACGGCCCTGGAAGGCGTTCGCATCACCGGGGATCGGACGCTGGAGGTTCCGTTCCAGTTCCATACCATCACGATTTCCCTGAAAAAGAACGGCCAGGAATTTCCCACTCTGGATTCCGAATTCCACGGCCAACTTCAACTGTACGACCGTTCCACCCGCATGACGCACGTCATCGGGCAGACCGGCACCGGCCTGAACCAGTTCAATATCGATGTCTTTTCATCCACTTACGACATTCTGTTCGAAGGTTGCCTGACCAATGACCGGAAGTCGTACCAGACCGCCACGCTGATCGCTTCCGATCAGGTGACGAGCGACGAGCAATACGCCTTCAACATTCGCACCGTTCAGGTATCGGGAGAGGTATTGTTCAACGGAGTAACGCCTTCCGACGTGACCGGTGGGAGGGGAGAAATCTGGCTGAAAAGCGTCATCAAAGGGGATCGTTTCAAATTCTGGAGCCTGGGAGAATCCGGGCAGGCGACGTTCAGCCGGGAAGTGATTGCGGACAGCTATCAAATCGGTTTCGCACCTCCGGGAGAGGATGGCGAGGAGTATCTGTGGCTTGCGCCAGAAACGTTCGACTGGTCCTCTTCGACTTCCAACGAGGTTCTGGATCTGCCGCGCCACCGATATCGCGGAGAGGTTTTATGGAAAGGCGATGCCTTGTACGAACACGCCGGCGGTGAAGAGGTTCCGGACGGCGACGGGGAAGCGGAGACGGCGGATGACGCCTACATGGACCGCGGGCAGATCTTTCTGGTCAACAAGGCGACCAATGAGCGACGCAAACTGGTCGATCTCGGTCGTCGGGGGGCGGCGTCTTTCGATGTCCGGGTCGGCTCGGGAACGTATTCCCTTTACTTCGAGGGACGGTTGATCGACGACAAGTACTTCGAGGAGCAGACCTATCCGCCTTCCATCCACAAACTGACCTTTGCCGAGGATCTGGTCATCGATCGGGATACGGAAGAAGCCGTGGATCTTCCCATCGAGGAAATCACCGGAACCATTCGGAAAAACGGAACGCCGCTCGGCACGGTGGATTTCATCGGCCAATACATTACGGTCCGCAGGGAAGGAGGCTATGAGGATCTTCCCATGATTCATTTCAAGGAATTCTACGGGCCGAATTACCGCACCTTGCTCTTCCCGGGCGTTTACGACATGCGTTTTTCCGGCAACTTCCTGGTGGACCGCTACCAGAACTTCTACGTGAACGAGGAATTCTCCGTGGGACCGGCCTCGAATATTTTCGACATCAACGTCAACACCCGGGAACTGCGCGTGGAAATTACGGCGAATGACGGGCAGAAGACCTTGCAGGAGTTGATCGACGAGGATGTCTTCGATACGGCGTTGATTCATATCATCGACGAAAACGTTCGAAATCGAACCACGGGGGCGGACTATCAGAATTTCCAGGACAATGCCGGGGTTTTCGTGCTGGAACGGCCCGTGGGGCTTTATACGGTCATCCTGCATTTGCGGCACGGGGAGCACTACTTCGAAATCCCCCTGGAACAGGAATTCGGACTGGTGGAGGATCGGACGTTACAGGCGGATCTGCATCTGACTCCCATCTCCTTCGAATTGCTGAAGAATGGGGAAACATTGTCGGACGCCCAGAACACCTATTCCCGCGGCGATATCGTTTTCCGCGATCATTCGAACTACCTGGTGACCATTTCCCTGGACCTGGGCGTTCAGGGGGCCGCAACGGGGGCCTTCTCCATTCCCGTGGGCAGCTACACCACCAACCTCTCGGTGGGTTACGGCAAGGCTTTCGATTTCACGCAGTGGAAATACCTGGACTGCGTCGATGTCCTGACGCCTTGAGGAGCCGCCGGAAAATCGGGTTCAACTCCCAGAGCCGGGAAAACCGAAAGCATCCCACGATCAAGACTGACCGTCGAGGACGGGAATGAAAAGGCCCCGTTTGTTCACCCAACGAAGCATTTTTCCGGAAAGGGCAGGGGAACGAAAATGCCCCGTTTTCGGCGCTCCACCCGGGTGAACGCTTATTATGTCTTAACCATTGAATTTTACTGTACAATTCTCTTTTTTTTTCTCCACCCGGACGGAACGCGGAAAACGGCGCTTTTTTCCGGTTTCGTATCGGCGGGCCCTGGCGATGCAGTGAGACGAAATCTGCCATGAATCCATATGGTTGTAGTTTTCTTCCAAGAAATCGGGTGCGAAATGAAACCGGCCGCTTTTCAGGTGTTCGTCCGGCCGACGCGGCGGATTCTTCATTCCGGAAGGTTTGAAAACGTCCGCGTATGAAAGAAGCGTTTTGGAATCGGGATTGGATTGTGTTACAATTCGCTCGCGGTATCCCGAAAAAATCCTTTTACTCATTCGATTTCCCAGACGAGGCGATTCATGACGGAGAGGGAGAAAACTCGCAAGGAACTGCTGGAGGAAATCAAGCAACTGCGGGAAAAGCTTGAAGTCTACGAGGGGGATGGAGCGAGCCCGGATCATACGGAAGAAGGCGGGACCGGAACGGGTGTCATCGATCCGTTTCGACAAATCGTCGAGAATATCGAGATTTACGTCTGGCTGATCGACATCGCCAGCCGCAAACTGGTGTACGTGAATCCGTCTCTGGAACAGGCCCTGGGAATGGAAAGAGAAAAGATCCGGGAAAAACTGTGGCCGGAGATGAAACTCATCGTGTCGGAAGATCGCAAGGCGGTGAAAGAGGCTTTCCAGAATTCGTTCACGGGTGATTTCGACGACAGCGAGCGGCTGGAATATCGGATTCGGGTGGGAAAGGATGGGGAGACGCGCTGGATCTGGAACCGCTTTTTCAACGTCGTGGATGAAAACGGCGAACCGTACCGTTGCGTGGGTGTGGCGGCGGATGTCACCGAGCGTCAGAAGGCCCAGGAAGCGCTGATGGAAAGCGAGGAACGTTTTCGCCAGATTGCGGACAACATTCACGAGACCTTCTGGATCATCGATCTGCAAGCGGACCGGGTGCTGTATGTCAATCCGGCTTTCGAGCGCGTGTTCGGCCACCCGGTCGATGGATTCCACAAGGATCCCTGGGCCTTGCTGCGCACGTCCGTACATCTGGACGACCGGGAAGCCGTGCAGAAAACCCTGGAACGGGCCAAGAAGGGCGCGACGAAAAAAGAACTTCAGGTCGAATACCGGATCACGGGGGCCGATCAGAAGGAGCGCTGGATCTGGGATCGGTATTTTCCCATCACGGACGAACGCGGGAAGGTCTACCGCCTGGCGGGCATCGCCATGAACATCACGGATCGGAAGCAGGCCGAGCAGCAGTTGATCTTCGAGGCGTTTCACGATTCATTGACCGGTTTGAACAATCGTCGCGCCTTTTTCGATCAATTGAAGAAAGAAGTCCGCCTGGCGAAGAGGAACCAGTATCCGCTGTCTCTCGGGATTTGCGACCTGGATCGTTTCAAAAGCATCAACGATCTGTACGGCGCCAACAAGGGAGACGAAGTTCTGTGCGAATTCGCCAAGTTGATGACCCAGGAACTGCGGGAAGAGGATCTGGCCGCCCGCTACGGCGGCGACGAGTTCTGCATCCTGTTTTCCCACATCGCTCCCAAGGACGCGGCCATCGCCTGCGAACGGATTCGAAGCAAATTCGAGCGCTTCCAGTTCACGGCCGCCAACGGGCGTAAATTCAATATCAGCGTCACGTTCGGTCTGGCCGAACTGGACCTGGAACTGGGCGACGGCCGGAAACTCCTGGAATACGCCGATCAGTCGCTGTACTTCGCCAAGGTCGCCGGCCGCAACCGGGTGGCCTTCCGCAATTCCAGCGGCTGGATGACCATCTGCACCCGCCAGGGCGAGGAAGAATACGCCTTTTAACCCGGGTTTTCTTTTCCTCACATATGAACTTCGATGGAGCGATAGAGTCCCGTCTCCACATCGCCGTACCGGCGGCGCAGATCTTCCATCACTTTTCGGATCAGGGGGCGTGACGCGGCGTTTTCCAGATCGTCCAACGGCCTGAAGTGTCCCAGGCGGCGTCCCACCAGGAAAAGATCCTTTTCTTCTTGCGGAAGATCCAGGTAACGATCCAGAACGGCGAGCATTTCCGCCCGGTCATCGGGCAGGCGGCCTTCCAGTTCCGGAAGCAGGTTGCGGTCGTGATCGCTGACCAGCCGACTCTCGATGCCTTCCAGATTCCGCACCAGGATGCGGATTTCGGAAACGATTTCGGGTTCTTTCATCGCCGTGACCCGCCCGGCGGCCAGGTCGTCGGCCAGACCGCTTCCCGGCAGGGGGAAGAAGGTCCGCAGGCGGATGAAGTCGGGATCGATGGCGTTCAGAACACGGGCCGTCTCCCGGGCGTGCATCTCGCTCCTCTCCCGTCCCGCCACGCCCGGCATGACGTATTCCGAAAGCTCCAGTCCGGCTTCTTTCGCCGCCCGTCCTCCCTCGATGTGCTGGCGCGGCCCGACGCCTTTATGGATGCGCTTCAACGTTTCCAGATCTCCGGATTCCAGACCGACGTGCACCCGGGTCAGACCGGCCTCGCGAAAGCGGCGAAGCACCTCGCTCCCCAGGCGCTTCAGAGTCATGGAGCGGGCATAAGTGGTGACGCGCGTGACCCGGGGAAAACGGCGGCGCAGGTGAAGCAGAATGGCTTCCATTTCGCCTTTGTCGATGTCCAGGCTGTTGGCGTCCTGTAGAAAAACGTTTCGGCCGCCGTGGGCCAGGAACAACGCCACCTGATAGGCGGAGTCCGGCGGAAGGCCCCGGTGAAAGGCTTCTTCCATGACCGTCCGGGTGATCCGTTCGTCGTCTCCCGCGATTTCCGTCAGGATTTCCGCGATCTTCGCCATGCGGTCGATGTCTTGCATCACGTCTTCCGGCTTTCGCGCCTCGAAGGTCGTGCCGCGATAGGTGGTGCAGAAACGGCAGCGATTCCAGGGGCAGTTCCGGGAGACGCGGACGAGCAGGCTGTGGGCTTCGCTCGGCGGACGAATCGGGCCCAGTTCGTAATGATATCCGGATGCTGTAGCTTGTTGAGGCACGCGTCGTTCCTTTCGGATTTCGTTTTCTATCGTATCCTACACGCGACGCGGGAATTCGGCAAGGACGCCCGTCGGGAATTTCCCGGTAACGATGGATTTGCATTCCCGGGCGGGATTCATTAAGATCTTTCCTGGTCAAGACGGATTTTCGGCTGGAAGGCAGGCGACACATGAATGTGAGCGTGGAAAAAACCCCCATCCCGGACCTGCTGGTCGTGCGCCACGAGGTTTTTCGGGACCATCGCGGCTTTTTCATGGAGGTGTTCCGGGAAGACCTGTTCGAAAAGGCCGGATTGCCGGCGCGTTTCGTGCAGATGAATCATTCCCGATCGAGCCGGGGAGTGGTTCGCGGGCTGCACTTTCAATGGGATCCGCCCATGGCGAAGTGCATGCGGGTCATCGTGGGCCGGGCGTTTCTGGTGGCCGTGGATATCCGCAAAGGGTCGCCCACGCTGGGGCGCTGGCACGGCGTCACGGCCAGCGCCGAGGATCCCGTGCAGTTGTTCGCCCCCGCCGGGTTCGCCCGGGGATTCTGCGCGCTTTCGCAGGCGGCCGAGATTCAGTATCTTACCACCGGAATTTACAATCCGGCGGGAGAATCCGGCATCTACCACGCCGATCCGGATATCGGCGTCGAGTGGCCCCTGGAGATCGTGGAGACTTCGGAAAAGGACCGCAACGCCCAGTTGCTCTCCGAATGGCTCTCCCGTCCGGAATCCGATTGTTTCACCTACAAAGGCTGAGCTTCCGTTCCATTTGCGTACGCGTTTTCCGGCTTTTTTTGCCAAATCGACACACGGTATTGTCATTGTCGAAAAATATTCGCCCCTTAGATAGTGTCGTCACGGGTTATTTAAGTGGTGCATCACGGAATGAAAATATGAAAATTCGTCGAAATGAGGGCGCCATAGTCTTACTCGCGAAGCGAGGAAGGCTGTGTTTTCCATGTATTCACAGCCTTCCGGACCTTCCGGTCCGTGAGACTATGGCACCCTTTAGATTCATAAATGACTAATAATAACAGAAGCATACCATTTGGTTATGTAACATGTGACGACACTGCCTAAGCGACCGAGGTTTTCATGTCGAAATTCCACCTGAATGCGCGTGAACGCGAAATGCTTTATCGTCTGGGCCAGGCGGCCATTCCGCCCGGGCGGATTTTTCCGCCGTTCTCCCGGGACGTGGTGGATCGGATCGAGGGGTTTTTAGCGGACAATTCTCGCACGGTGCGCCGGACGTTTCTCGCGCTTCTGTACATCATCGAGGAAGGCGCGAGGCTGCGCTACCTGCGGCCACTGAGCAAACTTTCCCATGAAAAGGCCCGAAAGTATCTGGAATTCTGGGCCGACGCCACGGCCACCATGCGCCTGCCGTTCCGGCTGGTGACGGTGATCGTGAAGGCGTTCTATTACGACAATCCCGGTATTTTCGAGCAGTTGCAGATGGAGTACCGCAAGCCGCCCGTGAAGGACGAGCCCGCCCGTTGGCAACGGCAGGTGCTTTGCGGCCGGGATGTCCACGAGGATCTCAACCTGGAGGCGGAAGTGGTCGTCGTCGGCACCGGCGCGGGCGGAGCCGTCGTGGCGGCGGAACTGGCCGAAAAAGGCAACGCCGTCGTCATGATCGAGGAGGGCGAGTATCATCCTCGCTCGGATTTCAGCGGACGCCCCTTCGAGATGCAGAAACTGTTGTACCGCAACAGTGGATTCATCGCCACGGCCGGCAACACCACCATCATCCTGCCCGTGGGGCGTTGCGTGGGCGGCACGACCACCATCAATTCCGGAACCTGCTTCGCCACGCCCAACCGCGAACTGCGGCGCTGGCGGGAGAACTTCGGGCTGACGGACTTCACTCCCGCGCACATGAAGCCGTACTTCGATCGCGTGTTCAACGTCTACCAGGTGACGACCGCCGACATGAAATACGTGGGAAAGAACGGGGAAGTGGTGGCCCGGGGCGCGGAAAAACTGGGCTACAGCCACGGGCCGCTTCCCCGCAACGCTCCGGACTGCGACGGACAGGGCGTCTGCGCTTTCGGCTGCCCCACCGACGCCAAGCGCAGCACCAACGTTTCCTACGTTCCCCGGGCCTGCGAGGCCAGCGCCTATCTCGTCACGGGGACCGAGGTGGATAAAGTCATCGTACAGAACGGCGAGGTCAAGGGCGTCCAGGGCCGCTGCCTGAAGACGGGAAAGAGCGTCACGGTCAAGGCGCCCATTGTGGTTCTGGCTTGCGGCTCGCTGTACACGCCGTTATTGCTGATGAAAAATCGCCTGGGGGGCCGTTCCGGCCAGCTCGGACGCAATCTGTCCATTCACCCGGCCAGTCCGCACAGCGCCATCATGGACGAACGGATCGACGGCTGGAAGTCCATTCCCCAGGGTTACATGGTGGACGAGTTCAAGAGCGAGGGACTGGTGCTGGAGGGCGCGCAGGTTCCCTTGGATCTCACCGCCTCGTTCTACCTGGGCATCGGACAGAAACTCCAGGATTTCATGGAGCAGTACGACCATTTCGCCACCTTCGGCTTCATGATAAAGGACACCAGCCGGGGAACCGTGCGGCCCAGCGGCACCAACATGCCGTTTATCGCGTATTACCTGAACAAGCACGACCGGCGGCGGATCATCCAGGGGCACGAGATTCTGGCAAGGATCTATCTGGCCGCCGGGGCGCAAATCACCTACGCTCCCATTCATGGCTGGATCCCCATGAGAGACGAGGCCGACCTGAAGCGGAATCTGTCGAGGACCGTGAACGCCTGGGACATCGACCTCTCGGCCTACCATCCTCTGGGCACGGCCCGTATGGGCGGGGATCCGGACGGATACGTCGCCTCGCCTTACGGCGAACTGTACGACCAGCCCAATCTGTTCATTGCGGACGGCTCCGTCGTCCCGCCCGCCATCGGCGTCAATCCCATGATTACCATTTCCGCCCTGGCCACGCGTACGGCGGATTATATCGACGAACGTCTGAAAACGCTCTCCCACGTTTAAAGACGTGGGAGAGCGGGCGGGGAGTGACTCGGGTTGTCGTTCGGCAAGGGGGCTTTCTTACGGACAGGACACGGTCAGGCATTCCATCCATCCGGCTCCCGGACCGGACATGAATCCGCCGAAGGTGGAGGCCAGGGGGGCGGCCTGGATCAACAGCCACTGGCTGGCGGCCTGGGTGTAGTCGTTCGCCTTCAAACCGGAAATGCAGGCTTCCCGATCGCAGATGCCCATGCTGTCGCAGAAGCTAACTGCCCAGTCGCAATAGGTTTCGATGAACGGATCCATGTATTCGCCCACGGCGACGCACTGGCCTTCGCCGTCGCCGTTCACCAGACAGAGCGGGCGGGCGCTTTCCGGGCAGGCGTCTTCCGCGCAGGAATCGGCGGTGAAGTTCGGAAAATAGTTCTCCGTATCCATTTCCGTGTTCATGGCCACGCAGGCGCATTCCGTCTCCACCAGTTTACAATCGTCGGTGGACGTGCAGTCCGTGGCCATGTATCCGGGCAGGCAGTGGCCCTCGTAGCAGAAGAACGGCACGGTGTCGCAGGCGGCGTCCGCCGTACAGCGCTCTTCCAGGGGCAGCGCCCGGCGATTGGCGAAACGGCAGTCCGTGGGATTTACGGGAGAAACATCGCAGCAATTCACCGGCGCGGCCACACGGTATCCGATGCAATCCTCTGCGGTGTTGCAGCTATCGTCGATTTCCACGTTGGTTTTACAGAAACCATCGGTTTCGTTTACCGGCGTGCGCATGTTTTCGGCATAAGCCAGCACGGTTTCCTCGTACACCGAGCGGATGTAGGCGTCGATTTCCGAGAAAGCGGTCAGTAGAGCCGGATCGCCGTCTTCCATCGCTTCCAGGCAAAAGTACGTAAAGCCGATGCCGTCGTCGTATTGCGGTTCGAAGATCTGGATGCCTCCTTCTTCGACATCGTAGCACGTTCCGATTTCCTCTCCGAAGTGGCAGGGAAACAGCGCCACGCGCGGGTTGAGGTAGGCCAACATCTCTTCCACGGCGGTCTGCGTGAAGGTGTCGCTGAAGATCAGGAAATTGTCCTGATATTCCTGGTTCTCGTAATAGTGACGGATGCCGACCGTGTAATCCTGGTAAATCGTGAGCGAATAGCTGTAGTTATCCATGGGGAAGTAGGAATTTTCCGTCATCGGAGCCGGACCGTAGTTCTCCGAGCGCCAAGTAAGCAGAATCGGGGGATCCGGGGCCGGATCCACGGATTCCGATACGTGGCAGGCGTTCTTGCGCCATTCGGGTTCCTCGAACTGGGCTTGAATCAGGTCCAGAAGCAGCGTTTTCATGGTTTCTCGTATTCTGGAATAGGCGCTATAGGCACCGGCCGACACGGTTTCCATGTCCACGCAGTAATATTCGAAGCCGATGCCGTCGGAATAGCCATCCTCGTACAGATAGACGTGTCCGCCGTCGGCGTCGAAACAGTTTTGTTCCCCCTCGAAGCAGGCCAGGGCGGGCAGGTTGTCGTTCAACACCGAAAGAGCTTCGTCGATCTGTTGGCGGGTCGCCGTTCCGGTGAAATCGTCCTGGATGGCGCCGTTGCAGCGATCGGCTTCGATACGATAGTTGCCGTTCCGGTAAAGATAGAGGCGGGAGGGAACGCGATCCCAGTATTCGCAGGGATCGTCGCAGCAGTCCCGGGGCCAGCCGGGCGCGTGATAAAAGTCCAGCAGTAACGCGGGATTTTCCGCCGGGGTCGGCAGATCCACATGGCAGGCGGCTTCGCGGCCGGTGACGGGCGTATTGGGGCGTTCGTTCGGTTGCCCGATCTGCTTGGAAGGCTCCAGTTCGTCCGTATCCGGCAGGCGGTTTCGGTTTTCATCCCTATACAGGGCAAAAGCCTTGCGGATGTCGGCCTCCAATTCGTCCAAGAGATCCTCGTTGGCCAGTGTGTCGATCCGCAAAAGGCCGTCCTGATCGGGCACGATGCGGTTCAGCAGGTCTTCCGGCAGCATCCGGGAGAGATCCAGGACGGACAGCCAGTAGTTGGCCTCGCCGGACGACCAGCGATAGCTTCCATTCGGAGGCAGAAAGGACAGAATGCGCTCCAGTTGCAGGCCCAGACGGACGGTTTCGCCTTTGGGTGTGACGCCTTCCGCGAAAAACGGCGTGGTTACGGCGGGCAGATGCAGATCCAAGGAACAATAGTCCATGTCGGCGTCCGTTTGCAGCCGCAGGCCGGAGCGGGAGCCTTCCAAGATATCCAAGGTGATGTTTCCGTCCTTGTTGGACAGCGTTTTTCCCTTCGTCGCATTGCAGGTGGCGGCTTCAGGGAGGAAAACCTCCTGGATTTCGAGTCGGATGGTGCGCCAGGCCACCCGGGTAGGGACTTCGTTGACGGCGGCGAAGTCCATGTAAATGTCGGCTTTCGGGTTTCCGTCGCCGCTGCCCGTACCCATGAGCAGATAGTGAAGATCCTCGCTCTCCGTGTCGCCGTCCGGGCTGAAAGTCACCTGTTTTTCGGAGCAGGCGACAAGAATGGCGAGCAGCCACAACATCAGGATCGCCATGGTTCGTTTTTTCATGATCGTCCCCCGGTATGATTTCGTTTGAGTCGGCATGGGATTACTTTCCATTGTTTTTGTGATCGTCAGTCAACGGGAAATACTGGATATTCAAGCGACAGACCGTCTCGACGGGCTCGTCTTCCAGTACGATGCGTTCCACCTGTTTCATTTCCTCGCGCAGAAATTCCATGATTTTTCCGGCCTGGGAGCGGCTTACCGCCATGGTCGTTCCAATGATGAGGCGTTTGTCCTGGGTGTGATTCTCCAGGGCGTCGGAGCCCAGTTGGATCATGCGCCGGTGGTAGTTTCGGATGGCCAGGGTGGCCACCGGATCATTGTCCGTGCGGTCCTCCCAATCTCCGATGAACGGTTCGCACGGCTTCAAGGCACCCGTTTCGTCCCGTTGCAGATAGCCGAGGTCCAGCAGTTTGTCGATTCCGTTCCGGGCCTGCCTGGGGGTGATCTTCGGGGCCAGTTTCAGGGCCATCCAGCCGGGATCCTCGCGGAAATCCGACAGCCCCACCAGTTCCCGCAGAGCGGGCAGCATCCAGTCGGAATAGAATTCGTAGCGGAGCAGTTTGCCGTTGCGCTGCATTTTTCGTCCTCCGGCCTGCTTGAGTTGCTCCAGGTAGGCGTTTCGGTCCGCGTCGGTCCGAGCCTGGTTCATGGCCGCCATCAAGGAAAAGTACTGGGCTTCCTTCGCATCGAGGCCGAAAGCCCGGGCGTATCGCTGGGCGGCCTGCTGCCCCAGTTTGGCGTACCCCGTGGCGACCTGCCAGAAATGGTTGGAGGATTCGGAATAACCGGCTTTCCGTTGAAGCACCCGATGGGAGAAGTCGGCGTCCTGGGCGTGGAGATCTTCGTAACTATCTTTAAGAAATTTCTGATAGTCAAGATAATCATACACGCTGATTCGGAGTCTGTTTCTTTTCATGATATAAATATCCTCATTGAAAACAACAACTAAATCCTACAAGAGCCCCCGGAAGGGTTCAATGAAAATCCCCACAATTAGAAAAATATCCCGTAAGTTTCTTACATGAGAAATGGAGTGAAAGGTCGGAAGGGCAACGACTATTCCGGACGAGGAAACAGGGCGTCGGAAAGCTGATTCAGACGATGCATGGTTCGGCGGCCGGTCGTTTTACGGTTCAATCCGGGAGGTAAATCCTTGGGAAAGAACGAAACACCGAACTGAAAGGTTACATCTTCGTTTCCTTTTTCATCTTCCGAGCGCTGGATTCCCGTCGTGGAGGAAATGCCGGAACCGGCGTAGCCGCGCATGGCTTCCGTGTCGATCAATTCCTGGAAAAGCTTGTGATCGTGCTGACCGTCGATCTTTCCGGCGATGATGCAGGGAAATTCGGTGCAATCCACGGCCATGATCTCCGCATTCAGATTTTTTTCCTGAAACGCCGCTTTCAGGGATCGCATCAGTTCCGGCTGGGTATGTTTTGGATCCAGGTTTTCGGGCATGGGAATCGGATCGCCGGCCACTTGCTTGAGGTCTTCGTCAAGGTTTCCCAGTTGGCTTCGCATCCGGTCGTTTTCCTCCCGGCAGGCGTCGGCTTCCGCCTGAACGTTTTCAAGGAGTTGGATCACCGGACGGCATTCGAAGGTTTCCGCGGCTCGATCCACCGTGTCTTTTCTGGAGAGATTCCGTTTTCTCGAATTTTTGGGGAGGGGTGGGGTTGTGGCATTTTCTTCTGCGCGGATAAGCGAATCTTTGCGATCTTCGGTCGTTTGCGGAGCGGTATCCCGGGAAAAACCATACGACCCGGCCAGATAGCCGAGAATCAGTCCGATGACGAGCGGCAATCCGGATTTCCACATGCCGAATCTCCTTTTCGGAAGTTTTCCTCTCATAAATCCTTGAAGGGACTCCATTCCTCGGATACCATGTTGCCTCGTTTCTGTCCACCCTTTCCATGGATGAGGATCGCGCCATGTCCGGGAAAATGTCCAAGGGTTCCGGCCGCTTCAAGTTGACTTCCAAATTCAGTCCCACGGGCGACCAGCCCCAGGCTATCGAGGAACTGTGCCGTGGCGTGGAGGCCGCCCGCAAACATCAGGTTCTTTTGGGCGTGACCGGATCGGGAAAGACCTTCACCATGGCGAACGTCATCGCCCGGCTCGACCGCCCGGCCCTGATTCTGGCGCACAACAAGACCCTGGCCGCGCAGTTGTACCAGGAATTCCGGGAGCTTTTTCCTGAAAACGCCGTGGAGTATTTCGTCAGCTACTACGACTACTACCAGCCGGAAGCCTACATCCCCAGCCGGGACATGCATATCGACAAGGAGGCCATGATCAACGACGAGATCGACCGGCTGCGTCACAGCGCCACGCGTTCGCTGTTCGAGCGAGACGACGTCATCATCGTTTCCTCGGTAAGCTGCATCTACGGTCTGGGCTCGGCGGAAGCCTATTACGACATGATGCTTTTTCTGGAAACCGGTGTGGAGACGGACCGGGACAAAGCCATCCGCAAGCTGATCGAGATCCAGTACGATCGCAACGAGGCCGATTTTCATCGCGGAACCTTCCGGGTGCGGGGTGATATTCTGGAGATCTTCCCGGCCTACGAGGAAAGCCGGGCTCTGCGGGTGGAGTTCTGGGGCGACCAGGTGGAGAGCATCGCCGAATTCGATCCGTTGCGCGGAAAGACCTATCGACGCCTGCCGAAAGTGGCCGTCTATCCGGCCAGCCATTACGTCATCGACGACGGCATCCGGCAGAACGCGCTGAAGAGCATCAAGGAGGAACTGCGGCAGCGGTTGCCCGAGCTGCGCGCGGCGGACAAATTGTTGGAGGCCCAGCGCCTGGACCAGCGCACCGGTTTCGATCTGGAGATGATCGCGCAACTCGGCTATTGCCCGGGCATCGAGAATTACTCGCGTCACCTCACCGGCCGCGCCGCCGGCGAGCCGCCGCCCACCCTGCTGGACTTCTTTCCCGAAAAATGGCTGCTGTTCATCGACGAATCCCACGTGACCGTCCCCCAGGTGGGCGGCATGTATCGGGGCGACCGCAGCCGCAAGGAAACCCTGGTGGAATACGGATTCCGGCTGCCCTCTGCCCTGGACAACCGGCCTTTACGCTTCGAGGAGTTCGAACAACGTCTGGATCAGGTGGTCTATGTCTCCGCCACGCCCGCCGATTACGAACTGGATAAAACCGCAGGCGAATTCGTTGAACAGGTCATCCGCCCCACGGGGCTGGTGGACCCGCAGGTGGAGGTGCGTCCTGCCGAGGGCCAGGTGGACGATCTCCTGGACGAGATCCGGCGGCGGGTGGATAGAAATCAGCGCGTCCTGGTGACCACGCTCACCAAGCGTATGGCGGAGGAACTGACCGATTACTATGCCGATATGGGCGTGCGCGTCCAATACCTGCACTCGGACATCAAGACCATCGAGCGCATGAAGATCCTGCGGGATCTGCGCTTGGGCGAGTTCGACGTTCTGGTGGGCATCAACCTGCTGCGCGAGGGCCTGGATATTCCGGAATGCAGCCTGGTGGCCATTCTGGACGCCGACAAGGAAGGCTTTCTACGCTCGGAACGTTCGCTGATTCAGACCATCGGGCGCGCGGCCCGCAACGTGGAGGCCCGGGCGATTCTCTATGCCGACAACATGACGAAATCCATGGAAAAGGCCATCGGGGAGACCGAACGGCGCCGGAGAAAGCAGATCGCTTATAATGAGGCCAACGGCATCACGCCCACGACGATCGTCAAAAAGGTGGCGGAACTGGGGATTTACAGCGAGGGCGATTATCTGCAACCCCAGGATTTGCCCCGGGAGGTGGACAAGAAAGAAATGGGGCGCGGCGAACGGCTCAAAACGATAAAGAAGTTGGAAAAGGAAATGCTGCGGGCCGCCGAGCAGTTGAAGTTCGAGGAAGCCGCCTCTCTGCGCGACCGAATCCGGGAACTGAAGAAACTGGATCTTTTCGAGGATCAGCGGCGGCCGTCGGTGCATTGATTTCGCAAATGAAATGGGACGTATGACCATGACGCGATTTTTCATTTTCTGCCTGCTGGTTCTTGTCCTTGCTTCCGCCTGCTCGGATTCCACGGATTCGCACAACACGGGCGGCGACAACGACGGGGAAACCTTGCCTCCGGACGACGGCGATCTGGACGAGGAAGCCGAACGCCTTCCGGAAGATCCGGAAGAGGATCCGGACGGCGGGAGCGACGGCGATCCGGATGGAGAATTTGGCGGCGACTCGGAAGAACCGCCGCTGTCGCTCTCTTGGGCGAGCATCTCCGGGGGATCTTTCCAAATGGGTTGCGTGGACAATGCCTGCCGCACCGATGAACTTCCGGTCCGCACCTGCTCGGTTCCGGCTTTCGAGATGCTGGCCACGGAGGTCACCCAGGCCCAGTACCTTGCCGTAATAGGTAAGAATCCAAGTCATTTCCAGGGCTGCGACGATTGTCCGGTGGAAGAGATTTCCCATGCCGACGCGGAAGCTTTCTGCCGGGCCGTGGGCGCTCGCCTGCCTTCCGAAACCGAATGGGAATACGCCGCCCGTGCGGGGACGGATACGTCGTATTACAGCGGAAACGAGGAAAGCGGCCTGGACGGAATCGCCTGGTATTACGACAATTCCGGAGCGCAAAGCCATCCCGTGGGAGAGAAGACTCCCAATGATTTCGGGCTTTTCGACATGCTGGGCAACGTGTACGAGTGGGTGGCGGATTGCTGGCACGACAATTATCAGGGAGCGCCCGAAACGGCCGAAGCGTGGACGGGCGGGGATTGCTCCATCCACGTTCTGCGGGGCGGCTGCTGGGATGGCTACGCCCGCAAGCTGCGTGTTTTCAACCGGTTGTCTTCCATTCCTCCCGTGGACGGAGCGGTGGGTTTTCGCTGCGTTCGCTGAGGCTTTTCCCGATCCGCTTGTTCAAACGAAAAATCCCGAGGCTTTCGGCCCCGGGATTTCGTGTTGACGGCGAAGAAGGCCGATCAGGTGGCGGATGCTTCTTTCTCGGCGTCTTCCAGCGCCCGCGCCTCGGTCTGTTTATGGAACCATTTGCGGAACAGTAGAAGGCCGATGGGAGAGAACACCGCCATGCCGCCGATCCAGATCCAGACCATGTGGTGGTCGGTGTAGGGGGCCAGGGATTTCCCGGCTTCGTCCACCGGGGTATAGGCGCCCACCAGCAGACCGGACATGGGTCCGACCACGAACTTGGCCGCGAACCAGGGCAGCACGGACAGGGCGATGTACGTCCCCTCCCGCCCCTTGGGCGCGATCTCCGCCGTGAATTGCATCAAGCGGGGCGACCAGATGGCTTCTCCCACGGTGAAGGCCGTGATGAAGAAGATCAGGGGCCAGTATTCGACCACGGGTGGGGACTTCATCAGTTCGGGCAGGCTGTCGGCCATTCCCAGCCAGCGAACGAAAATCATCTCTCCCAAAACGGAGTTCGTGAGCGGTTCGAACCACCCGGCGGGCAGTGCGGCGATAAAACAGGACAAGGCGGACACCGTGGAACCGATAATCATCATTTTGTAGGAACTGGTTTTCTTGGTGAAGTAGGCCACCAGGGGAACCAGGTAGATCACCAGGACGGGATTCAATACGCCGTAAATCGAGCCGATTTTCGCGCCTTCTCCCAAAACGCGGACGCCGTACTTCGGGAAGGTGTAATGAAAGTGGAAGAAGATGAAGCGAACGAAAAGCGTAAGGGATAACAGGCCGATGAAGATCCAGAAATATTTTTCGCGGATGACGCTGCTGATGAGTTGCCAGGTTTCCTTGGCGGCGCTCTTGATGGCTTCCGTTCCGCTGCCGTACTGTTTGATGGGTTTATAGACGACCTTGTCGTCGTCGCCGATCTCCACGCCGTCACGGATCAGGAACAGCACGATGAAACTGATGGCGGTGGCGCCGAGACCGAATATGAAAATCATCTGGTAGGTGGAGAAATGCATACCGAACAGCATGGTACCGGCGTTTTCATCGATGATCTTCCCAGCCGCGTCACGAGCTCCGTAGAAATCGCGGATCCAGTCGAAAAAGAAGCCTCCCACGGCATAGGCGATGTTCATGATGACGTAAAACAGACCGAAACCCAGCGCCGCGCCTTCCTTGGTGGTATAGCGCTTGATGGCCACCGAAACCAGCGGTCCGACGATGGCGAAACCGATGGCCATGGGTACGAATCCCAGGATGAAGACAGCCGCCGGATTGGTCAGCCAACTCATGAAAAAGCGTGAAACCAGAAGGAAAACCACGCTGATAACCAGGGTTCGGCGAATCCCGATGGTGTCCACCAGGGCTCCCGCCACCATGGCGACGACGGATAACATCATGGACCAGGCGGCGATGTAGGATCCCGCCATGACATCACCCAGACCACAGTCGCGCGACAGCCAGAGAATGATGGCGATATTCATCGCGCCGTAGGCGGAATATTCGATGAACTTGTAAATGAACAGGAACCACATGTCTCGTGGAGATTCTTTCAGTCCCTTGATGTAACTCCAGATAATCATCACCAGGGAGATTACTCCACCGATCAAAATGGAATAGGTCAGAAAGTCTGCCAGGCTCATGGTACCTCTCTTTTGTGAAGTTTCTCGGAATTCGTAGAGAAACCTTAGTGAAGTTTTCGCCAAAGCTCAAGGAAAAAAGGACCGCGCCAAAGCGAATTTCCCCGGGTTCCGTGTTTCAGGGAAATCGGGGCGGAGCCAGGGATGACACGGGATTCGGAAACGTCTGCGGAGACTTTTCCAAAGCGCTTCGGAAACCGTTTCCAAAGGGTGGGGGTGTTACGTTCTTTCCGGGAAGGGAAAGGCGAAAAAGCTTGGTGTATGATCGAAAAGTGCAGGGATGCGTCAAAATCGTGCGCCAAAGAAGAAGAATTGCCCGAAATGTCCTTGTTTTCGAGGCAAGATGCGGCTAAGACTGCGATCTTGTGTGACTTTGCGCCGAAGCTCCACGGATGCCGTCATTGCCGGACAGGAAGCGAAGATCCATTGACATCCGCGATCTTTTCCGTTAGCTTGCTTTCGAACGACGCAATGCGTCGCAAGAAGCGCTGTCGTGCTGGTTGTAACGGAAGTGAAAGGAAATTCGAGATGAATGCAGACGAACGGAAGCTGGTGTTCAAGCGCTTTTTCGAACCGGAAAGCGTCGCCTTCGTGGGCGCTTCCAACACCCCCGGAAAATGGGGCTTCACGATTCTTTACCATATACTTCAAGGAGAATACAAGGGACGGCTCCACCTGGTGAACCCGAAGGGTAAAGACATCTTCGGCATGACCGTACACAAAAGCATCATGGATATCGACGACACGCCCGATCTGGCCGTGCTCGTGGTGCCGGAAGCGCGGCTTACCGACGTGATGCGGGAGGTGATCGACAAGGGCATCAAGGCCGCCGTGGTCATCACCAGCGGTTTCGCCGAGATGGGCGAGGAAGGACGTCGGAAACAGGACGAACTGGTGGCCATGGCCCGCGAGGCGGGCGTGCGTCTGGTCGGCCCCAACAGCATGGGCATCTTCACCGGATATCCGGACCGCCTGGCTTCCATCATGGCCGCCGTGATTCCGGAGCCGGGACCGGTGGCGGTGGTATCCCAGAGCGGCAATCTGGGCGTTTCCCTGATGTCGCGCCTTCTACGGCGTGGCGTGGGCATCAGCCGCGCCATCAGCGTGGGAAACATGGCGGATCTGAACGTGGCGGACTATCTGGACCTGCTGGCCGACGACGACAAAACGGAAATCATCGCGGTGTATCTGGAAGGCACGGATAAGGGACGCCGCCTTCTGGAATCCGCCCGCAACGCCAGCCGTAAAAAGCCCGTGGTGTTGCTGAAGGGCGCTACGGGCAAAATGGGCATGGCCGCTGCTCAGAGCCACACGGCGGCCCTTTCCGGAAATTACGATACCTTCCGGGCCGCCATGAAGGACGCGGGCGTGCTGCTGGCGAACACCATGGACGAGGCCGTCAACACCATCGGCGCGCTGCATTCCCATCCGCTGCCCAAGGGCAACCGGGTGGGGATTCTCACCCTGGGCGGCGGTTGGGGCGTCCTGGGAACCGATGCCTGCGAGAAGTACGGTCTGGATCTTCCCGCCCTGCCGGAGAAGCTGATCGAGGAACTGGACAAGGAACTGCCGCCCTTCTGGAGCCGCGCCAATCCCATCGATACGGTGGCTTCCACCAACTTCATGATGATTCCCAGGATTCTGGCCGCCATGCTGCGTTCCGAACGTTTCGACTCCGTGATGTACCTGGGCATCGGATACCTGGCTTACACCGGCGTCAACTATCGTATGCATGCCGAGCGTATCCGGCCGGAGCTCATCGCCATCGGCGACCAGATCATCCAGGGCGAAAAGGCCATGGCCGACATGCTGTTGGAGCACAAGAAGGAAATCACCAAGCCGTTTCTGACGGTGGCGGATCTCGTGGTGCGGGACGAACCTTTCGAAGGCAACATCGTGCCGTATCTGGAAAAGAACGCCTTTTTCGTCCACAACGCCCCGGGGCAGGCCGCCCAGGCGCTGGCCGCCATGCTGGAGCGCAAGCGCTTCCTCGATCGGGTCGAGGGAGAATCCATGGAATTACCGGAACTTCCCGCGCCGGATCCGGAAAAGATGGAAAACGCCCGCAAGATCGTCCAGGCCGGATTGAAGCGGGAACATCGTTGCCTGGGCGAGCATGAAAGCAAGCAGCTTCTGGCGCTTCTGGATATTCCCTTCCCGGAGGAACGTGAGGCCGCCACGGAGGACGAGGCGGTGGAAGCGGCGAAAGCCGTGGGATATCCCGTGGTTTTGAAGATTTCCAATCCGAAGGTTCTGCATAAGAGCGAATCCGGCGGCGTGGTGCTGAACGTTCGGGACGAGATGGCCCTGCGGGAAGCGGTGCTGCCCATTCTGGAGCGAGGCAAGGTGCTGGTGGCTCGCATGGCGGAGGCCGCGCCGGTGGAAGTTCTGGTGGGCCTCAAGTCCGATCCGATGTTTGGTCCGACCCTGGTGTTCGGCAAGGGCGGCGTGGAAACCAATGTCTGGAACGATGCGGCCAGTCTGCCCGCTCCCGTGACGCCGGAACAGGCCGGGCGGATGATCGACAGGACGAAGGTATCGAAGATCGTCGGGGAATTTCGCGGCCGGAAAGCCTTGGACCGCAAGGCGCTGGTGGATCTGATGGTCAAGGTTTCCCGGCTTCCGGAAATGGTTCCGGAAATCGCCGAGTTGGACATCAATCCCGTCTTCCTGTATGAGGAAGGGGTGATGGCGGCGGATGCCGCCATCGTACTGAAAAAACAGGTTTAGGAGGGTTAGAAAAAGGCGGGGTATAATTTCTTGGCACACTCGGGGCACAGGCCGTGGGTCTGTGCCACCCCGGGGTGCAGAATGACGTGATCGTCGAGCGTCACCCACTGCCCATCCTTGCCGCGGATCTTCGAACAATTGCAGCAGATGGAAATGAGCGTGTTGTTGGCGTTCGTGGTTTCACCCTGGGTCGTGCTGGCTGTGGCGGTGTTTCTGTATTCCATGGTGATCTCCTTTCGTTGTCGGAAAGGAGAATTTGCAAGGTCGATGCCAACCTTATTGCCTGTTCATAATTGTTTGTAATTCCCAATAGATACGGAATCCCGTCAGAGCGAATCCCTCCGGCGCCGTCGAAGCGTCACGATTCTGACAATTGCTATCTTGTTGAGAATATTGTGAAAATCTAATTTCACCTCTTGAATGGACCGGGAAAGGATTTCCTCCGTCAAGATTCCAACGGTTCATCTTCCGTCTATCCATATGAAATCAGACGAGAAATCTGCGACCGGCGACGGTTTGACACCACGGAATTCCGGGGTGGTTTTCAAGGGAGTCGTCAAAAAGTTGCCGTTATCTCGCCGACTTTCGGTTTCCTTGCAAAACCGCTGGGAGCATGACGGGACGGAATCACCGTACGTTTCGATAACGACTTGCCTATCTATATGAAATCACGAAAGTTATCTGATCCACTGGGAAACTTTCTCCGGTGGATGGGAAATCGGCGTGCGTGTTGAGAACTTGACGAGAATTTGGCTGGTATTTTCCTTCAAGCCGGTTTTCCGCAGACCGCTTTTGAGGGACTTAGGGAATATTAATTTGTAACATTCTGTAATTACAGATAAAATCCATCCATCGTCGGCAATGACGATATGCCGGTATCCCCTCGATGTGTCGCGAATTTGACGATTCGGGTTCGTTCGCCGGTGATTTTTCCCCGGTCATCCGGCCAGATCGGCCAGAGCGTCAGTACGGCGTAAAGGACAGATCCAGACCCGCCGGGTAGGCGTAGGAAACATAGGAATCATAGCCGTAGACCAGGATTCCCAGGCGGCTGCTGCTTTCGACTTTGTAGGTGCCGGGATCGATGGGCATCTCCATCCGATAAGCGTTCACCGTTCCGATCTGGGTCCAGGAGCCCGTAATCGGGCTTCCGTCGAAAGTCACAGTGGGGTTGCCGGTCGTGGCCAGCAAGGTCACCCAGCTTTCCTGGTACGTATCCGGAATCAGGAAGATGTAGTCGTATCGGAACTGTTCCACGGGGGGAACGAGGATGAAGGCGGGGTCGCCCACGCTGGAACTCTGCCCGTCCACGCCGTGGTAATCCTGTCCCACCAGAAACTGTCCCACCAGAACCGGATGGCCGGCGCTGCTCAGCACGATGAAGCTTTCGCTGGTCTCGATCAGGCAACTGTCCCCGGCGTTCAACGTCCGATTGCAGGACTGATCCGTGTTGTACTGCACGGGCTGGTTGTTCACGTTCGGCTGGGTGGTGATTTCCGTTCCATCTTCGAGAGCGACGATTTTATAGATATTCGGATGCGACGCCAGCGGCGGATGCATGCGTCCGGCGATGTAGCTGGTGGTCCAGGTCTCGGTGGGAAAAAGCTGCTGTTCCAGATGATCGCAGGCCCAGCGGTTGTGAGGAACGAAGGTGCATTCGTTTCCGGCGTAAACCGCCACCGGTTTTTCCGCATTGATCTTCGTTCCGCTCATTTCCTCGCCCAGGCAGTAGACATAATCCACCTGTAGACCGGCCATGGGGAAGGAGGTTTCGTAAAAACAGGTGGGGCCGGAACCGAAGGCGGAATAGTCCTGGATTCCCACGAACTGAAGGATCTCGCCCCGGTTGAGGGTGGTCTGATAGGAACTCCCGGCGTTCTGGGCCGCGATGCCGCTTCCGGCCACCGTGCGGCTGCGGAAATTGATGGTGACGGGGGTGTTGTCCTGCGTGCCGACGATGGTGACATAGGGGGCGTTGTTTCCGAACTGGCTGGGCGATCCCGGGATCCCGAACTGGGTGATCGTACGCTGCACCAGCGGCGTCCGCCAGGCCATGGCCATGTATTCCGTGCCCAGAACGTGGGTGGGCAGAAGCAGCGAGGCGTCGTTGGTGTGGGCGAAACATGGATTCTCGGTGGAATCGGAAGCGCAGGCGCGATTGACCGAGGCTCCGATGGGGTTGAACTGGTAAACCGTTACGGGAATGGTGCTGACCAGGTTATAGGCGTTCATGCCTTTGTACGTTTTTTCCGTTTCGCGATAGGGCAGCCGGATGGTTTTCTCGCTTCCGGCGGGAACCGATTCCGTTTTGGAGAAACTGCCTGTAGGATGGGTGATGGTGACGCTGGCGGCGTAGGTTTCGTTGGTGTTGCTGACCACCACGGCGAATTCCGACTCCGTACCTGTCTTGAAGGTGTTGTCCAGTTGCGGGTTGGGAAGCACCACGGGCCAGTATTCGCAGCCGATGTAGGAGTCGCTTTGCCTGGCCAGTTCGCACAGGCTGATGCATTCGCCGTTCAGGCATTCGTTTCCCGTGGTTCCGGCGTCGCAGGGAACCGTTCCGGGCAGCCAGTCGCTGCCGTCGTCGTTGCACTGGCGCATGCTGTGTGCATCCACGCATTCATAGCTGTTCGGCGCACAGACGAACTGGGACGCCGAACAGCCGACATCCGGCACGCAGATCAGGCCCGGGGAGCAGTCCTGTGGTTCGCCGTAACCGTCGCCCGTGTCGTTGCAATAGCGGATCCGCCCTTCGTCGGTGCAGGAGAAATCCTCGCCGGGAATGCAGGATCGCTCCAGGCAGCGGTCCGTCTCGCAGACGAATCCGCCGGGGCAGTTGAAGGGATCGGACCAGTCCGTTCCGTCGCCGTTGCAGACCTGCAACTGGCCGATGTCCGTGCAGCGCGTTTCCACGCCCGGATCGCAGACGATGGTGCTTTCGTCGATGCAGCGCCCGTCGTAGCAGCGATATCCGGTCTGGCAGCTCTCCGGGTTTTCCCAACCCGTTCCGTCCGCGTTGCAGTGGACCACGTTGCCGTCGTTGTCGCAGCGCGTATCCACCAGCGGATCGCAGATCTGGGTTCCGATTTCCACGCACTGCGTATCCGGGCAGTGTTCGTCCTCGGCGCAATCCGTTTCCTGCCAGGCGGATCCGTCCGACGAGCAGGTTTCCATGGTGTCCGTGTCCTTGCAGCGCATGGCGTTGGGGGGGCAGACGTTGGGGGTCGGGTCCACGACGCAGGAATCCGCGAGACAGATGAAGCCCTCCAGCGAACAGGCCACGGGGGTTCCCCACATGCCGTCGGAGCCGCAGGTCTGAATCAGTTCGCCCACGCAGACGGTCTGGCCGACCAGGCATTCCTGATCGCCGTCGGTGGGACCGACGTAGGAGCATACGCCTTGCAGGCAGCGCTCTCCCGTATTGCAGGCGACGGCCGCGCCCCAGTTCTCGTCGTCCCCGCAGACCTGATAGGAAGATTCGTCGGCGCAGACGGCGGCGCCGGGCATGCAGCCGTCGCTCTCCGATCCGTCGCTCCCGCAGGCGGTGAGCAGAATCAGAAGCAGGCCGAGCAAAGCCGGACGAAATCGGGCGCAAGTGCCTCGCGAATGGAAACACGCGGTCATTGGAATACCTCCGAACGATTCGAGAAATGGCGAGTCTCGTCCATTAAGTATGGGGAATGCGGGCCCTCAAGTAAAGGAAAAAAACGCTCCCTTCCGGGAAGAATTTTCGGTCCGGATTTCAGGAAGCGAAATAGCGGAAAAGAGGGCTAAGGAGCGGACACGTCCTTGAAAATGCCCGTTCGCAGGAAGCCTGCCCGGTCGAATCCTCGTCGCAGGCTGAAGAACACCACCAGCATGGTGGACAGTTCCGTCGCCACGAAAATGGCCAGGACGATGGCGATCTGGTACTTGATCGCCACCATGGGAGAGGCGCCGCCCAGGATCTGGCCGGTCATCATGCCGGGAAGAAAGGCGATGCCCATGGTGGCCATGTTGGCCAAAGCCGGGGAGATTCCGGCCTTGTAGGCCGTGCGGAAATACGGGAGCATGGCCTCCTTGACCGTGGCTCCCATGGTGAGCAACGAGGCGTAACCCTCGGCGTCCTGGCGGATCGTGGCGTAGAAACGTTCCAGGGTGACGATGATGCGCGTCATGCTGTTGCCCAGAAGCATGCCCGCGATAGGGATGATGTATTTGGCGTCATAGGCGGGTTCCGGAGAGAAGACAAGCAGGCTGTAATACAGCAGCGTCAACCCGACTCCGATGACCAGGGCGGGCAGCGTATAGGCGAAGAACTCCATTTTCAGTCCAGAATTGCGCAATACGGAATAATTCGCCACCGCCAGCATGACGAGGATATAGAGGACGTTCAGCGTCGCGTCGTTCCAGCGGAAGAGAACCGTCAGGTAAAGCCCCACGAGGAAAAGTTGCAGGCCCATGCGGCCCACGCTGATGATCAGTTCCCGAAAGAGGTTGATCCGCAGGAAACGGAAAATATACAGGCTGCCGAAAATGATGGCGTAGGCCAGCAGCATGGAGAAAAACGAAATATCCTTGCTTCCCATCAGTCCGCCTCCTTTCCGACGAACAGGCCGCCGTTTCTCAGACAGAATTTCGGTTCTCCCCGGCGGATCCACTGGGAATCGTGGCTGACGGCCAGCACCGTGCGGTTCGCGTCCTCGAATACCAGATCCATGGCGCGGTCGCGGTTGTCCTCGTCCATGGCGGAGGTGATTTCGTCCAGCAGCAGCAGGGGAGGGTCGAGCAGCAGCGCGCGGATCAGGGAAAGGCGCTGAAATTCCCCTCCGGAAAGCCTGCTCGTGCGGGTATCCAGAAGGTCGGAGTTCAAGTGCAGCCGATCCATCAATTCCGGGATGCGGGAGCGATTCGCAGCCTTTTGCCGGTTGGCGCGGAAAGAGAGAGGAAAAAGCAGAAATTCCCGGGCGGTTTCCAGGTCGGAGCCTTTGATCTTCTGGGGGATATAGCTGAGTTTCGAATGGATATTCTTAATGTTCCGGGGGTTCAGAACCGTTCCGTCGAACCGGATCCGACCGGCGTCGGGCCGGTGAATTCCGATCAGGAGACGCATCAGGGTGGTCTTTCCGGAACCGGAATCGCCGTGAATCACGGCCTTTTCCCCCTTTTTCACGGACAAGGAGATGTTTTCCAGGATCTTCTTTCCATGAAGGGAAAAACTCAAGGCTTCGATTTCGATCATAAGCTTTCTTTCCGGGCCGGACCGTTGAAAACGGGTGTTGCCGAACGGAAGCGGGTCATCCGCGAAACCTGCACGGATTTGCTTTCCTTTCGTTAGTGGAACGCTGAAAAAGATCTACCATTTTGAGTCGGAATTTGGTATGTTTTTTCACTATTACCGAGCTAAAGACATTCCGTTTCGTTTTCTTTCGGCAGCAACGAATCGGCTTCCTTGCCCGCCGGGTGTACGTGTATGGCGGTCGTTTCGCCTCTTCCGGCCTTGCGCGGATATTCGGAACTCGGACCCTCTTTTCGGAAAAGGATTTATCGTCATGAAAATGAACAACCGAGGCTTCTTTCTGGTGCTGATCCTGTGTGGCCTGGGGCTGCTCGCCGCCTGTAGCGGGGAGGACTACATGAACGGCGTCGAGGATGGCGATACGGGGATCGCGGACGGCGACGAGAACGAACCGGACGGGGACGAGGAATCCGAAACGGATGTGGACGATGACTCCATGATCGATGGGGACACGGAGGACGAAAGCGACACCGAGGAGGATGCCGCTCCGGACGGCGACGACGAAGGGGAGGGCGACTCGGACGCGGAGCCGGATGGAGACACGGACGGCGATGAGGACGGAGACGGAGACGGCGAGGAACCGCTCGTAACCAAGCGTCTTCACTTCAATTTCTGGCACGAGGACGGTTTTCTGACGCAGAACGAAACGTATTTGCTGCACGTTTCCGGTGTTCGTCACGAGATCGTCGCCCATGATGAATCGTCCAAGGCCGAACATCCCGATCTGTTTGGAGAATCCGCGGATCCCGAGGTGGTTCCGACTCATTACGTCGATGTCAGCGGGTTGCGCGACGACCGGGCGATGATGATCTACGTCACCCAGCGGACGGATAACAACGGGCACCTGGAAGCGGCTCATGGCGCGGGCGTGGAACATGGATTGGCTTTTCCGATCATCCACATTCCTTCTTCCTCGCGGCGCGCGGCCCGGCGGGCGATACGGATGAAATCCGGCGGGACTCGGGCGAGTCGGGTGTTGACCGAGGATGAACTGAACACCTATTCTCCGTTGGAAATCGCGAAAACCATCATTTTCCATCATCCGGAGTTGTTGAATCTCGATCCGGACAAGGCCGCCAACATCATGGAAAATTACATCAACGGCGTGCCGGGTCTGAACGATTTCGCGTATGCGATCAAAAACATGGGTCCGCACGGATGGTACGACATGGAGGAAGTGCTGGACGAGGACGATAATCAGGTCTACATGCACAACGGGGATAAATTATATAAGTACATCCTTAAGCCGGAGACGATGGAAGCGGGCCTGACGGCCATGTCCTACGCCCTGAATCAATCCAAGAACGACCCCACGCTTGCGGGAGACAGCTATCATCCCACGGCGGGTCTCGGATACCAGGACGAACCGCAAACCCGTCGCGTGCGGGACGGCTCGTTGAACGTGAAACTGGACAGGACCGGATTTCACCATGGTTTTCGCACCCGTATCGACGAAGTGGACGGAAATCAGATCACCCTGAAGTTTCGAAACGACTGGTTGCGGCATCTGAGCGTCTACCTTCGATTTTACGATGAAAACGACCACCTGCTCACGTTGTCGGAAGGCGAATGGGAGCCGCAGTCCAACTTCATCCAGGATGTCACCATCCGGGACTGGCTTGACCAGCCCATGGTCAAATTCGCCTCGCTGGTCAATCCCGTGCCCACCATCTTCGCCGTTCCCATCGCGGGAGACTACACGGAATCCCAGGTGATTTTTTCCTGGCCCGATGCCGCCCGCTACGTCGAAATCGAAGGGGCCGGTTTGGGGAAGGCCGGCCACTACGACGGGGTGGTCTGTCCCATGGGGGTGATTCTCACCGGCGTTTTCGAACTGGGAATTCCCACCATGCTCCTCGCCATGAGCGTTTCCCTGGAAGACGGAGGCGCTACGCTGAATCAGCTCATGGGAGCCATGGGGCTGGTCAGCGCCGCCATTCAGTTCTTCTTCGGCATTCTCTGGACGGACACCAACCCGAGTTTCGAGTCCGTCACCCGGACCATAGGGAATTTCATGGCGAACTTCCTGGCCACGAAGGCCGCACAGATGCTGGCGGAAGCGGTGATCGAGTGGGTGGCCGACCAGGCCGTGGACGAAGCCCTGCCGTTCTGCGGCTGGGCCATGGCGGCGGCGAACCTGATTTCCACCACCGCCCGACTGACCGAGGCCAGCGTGGAGGTGACCTCTTCCCCGTGGATCATCGAAAATCGCTTGACCTATGCCCACGATATCCGGGTGGTGATCGATCACGATCCCGACGATTACGAATTCCCCGCCACGGCGACGCACTACAAAGTGACCGCCGAATTCACGAAATCCGATTCCCGCGTCATCAACGGAACCATGCCGGGAACCACCGTATCGGATCCCATCGCGGTGACGTTCAAGGACGTTCCGGGCGGCGGGCATGTCCGCATCAAGGCCGGATTCTATTCCGATACGAACTGGCTGGTCGGACATAAGAGCGTTTCCGTTCTGAACAGCAAAAGCGAGGGGGCGGATTTCCTGGAGGTGGACATGGCCATCAAGGAAAAGCTGGTTCCGCTGGACGAGAATTCGGTTTACACCCACAAGCAGAAACTGGCCATCGATAACGGCGCGCATGTCTGGCAGGCGGGAGACGCCCCCACCGCCACTCTTCAGGATCTCAGCACGGCGGAAAGCGGGAACACCATCAGCGAACTGGTGAACCTGTCGGTGAACCAGGCGACCGGCGATCTGGGCTACGTCTGGCGGGCGTATTCGGCCGACGTTCTTTCCTGCGACGAATCCGGGTCCGGACAACTCTACGTGTATCAGAATATCAGCGCCGCCGCCGATCCCGATTCCAACTACAAGTTCAGCGATTGCGGCTATGACGACAAAGCCTACATGTTTTACGATTCGGGCGTCGAACCCGATTCGAGTCGGCGGACGGCGAATCGTACCATTCCGTTCGAAGAGCGCAATTTCGCCCTGCTTCCGGACTCGGAAGGCGATCTGTACGTTCGGCAGGTCTCTCTGACTCCGGACGAGGATTTTCAGGTGGATTTCACCAAGAGTTTCTGCAAGTTCCCCATTCGCCTGGATTCGGCCGTCATGCATCCCAACGGCGTGCTTTTCGGCATCAACCATTCCAAAAGCCGGATTTTCGGCTGTCGGCTGACGGATGCTCCCACGGACGACGCCGACGTTCCGGAGGCGTATATCGGAGGCGCGCCCATGACGGATGCGAGCCAGATCAACATCAATCCGATTCTCATGGACCAGCCCCGCGCCCTGGCGATCACCTCGGAAGGCATCATTATGCTTTTGGACGAACTCAGTGACGGGTTTGGTTTCGCATTGCTTCACGCTTACGACGCCGACGGCAGCCCGGTGGCCTATTTCGGATCGAGGAACTGTATCTGCGACAGCGGTTACGTGCGGGATCACCACGACCGTTCCAATTGTATCTCCGAATCCGGAGATTACAGCGGGAAAGGCGGAATCTGCAACGGGCACGGTCATTACGATTATGGCGAATTTTCCATGGAAATCGACATGAGTTCCTATGACGGCATATACGATTCCGCCTTTCTGTCCATGGGTGTGGAGCACAAGGGATATATCTATATCCTGTATTACGTGGACGGCGGGCAAAGCCCGGAAGACTATAAAATGGACATCTACACGCCGGGCGGAGATTTCCTGGTTACCACCACCGGGATGACGGCGGACAAACTGACGGTCGATTTCTGGCGCAACATTTATACGCTGAATTACGAAACCCTGGTGGGGCCGAAAAACGTGACCGAGCCGTCCGTGAGCGAGTGGATTCCGCCGACTCCGGCCGCTCCGTGACAATGCGGCAAAGGCTGTGGAATCGTTTGAAAGAAATCCGATTCCGGAATGATTCCATTTCTTTGTGTTTAAAGACTGTACTTCGGGAAGTTCGTGTGGTAAAAATAATTGCAAGGATGGTTTCCGTTCCCGTACAATGCGACTTCCGTGGAAGAAAACAGCGATGCCGACCGAGAAGACTTCTTGCAAACCCGACTACAGAAAGAAATATCTCTCCCGCCGGGACAATATTCCTCCCGAGTCACGGATTCGGAAATCGGAGGAAATCGTCAAGCATCTGCTGACTTACCCCGATTTCGACCGTGCCCGAAACGTCCATCTGTTCGTGTCTTACAAGAGCGAAGTGGACACCCGGGAGATCATCGAATTCGCCTGGCGTTCGGAAAAAACGGTGATTATGCCCCGGGTGGTTCGGAATTCGGGGTCGCTGACCAACCATGTGACCCGTTCCTGGGACGATCTGGAGCCAGGTTTCATGGGGATTCCGGAGCCGAAAGCGGATCTTCCGCAGGTGCCGGCGGAAGAATTCGATCTGGTGCTGGTTCCCGGCTGCGCCTTCGACCGGTTCGGCGGGCGCATGGGGTATGGAGGCGGCTATTACGACCGTTTCCTTTCCGTGACGGACGCCCGGCGCGTGGCGCTTTCTTTCAGCGAGCAGATGGTCGAGGCCGTGCCCTATTGCAACTACGATCTTCCGGTGCATGTCGTGGTGACCGAGGACGGGATTCTGGAATGCGATTACGAAAACCGGCCGCCCTGCTTTGTGAAGGAACGTTATCCCCATCGCTGCCCGGAAGTTCCCTGACGTTCCTCCGCTTCTCGATGAACGCATGAAATCCGGCGTCCGTCCGCCGGAATCGGCGTAAAAACCCCGGCCGGGTCATAGTGCCTGTGACAAAGGACATACTCCGTCGGACAAGCGCCGATTTTTCTTTTATAATTCATTGATATTGCTACGGAATTCCATGCCCCCGTCGCGTGGACGCTCGGCGATTGAAAACGGTCGAAATCCTTGAATTTCGCGTTGGAGCCGGGTGAACGCAAAAACACTGGATTGCTTAATCATATCAACGAGATATGCACGATAAACGGTTCACCCGGACGGAACGCGTAAAATACCCGGAAAAGGGATCGGAAGGCGGCGTCTTTCGGGAAAGGAAAAGGGAACGATTTCTCCATGGACGCCCTTCGCGAAAGAGCGAAGATGTTTTTCTTTTAAGAAAGTCATTTTTCCTGTAATATAAGAATCGTACCTCCTTCGCCGACGAGCAGAACCGAAATCTTGAAATCAGGAAAAGCGACTTTGGGAGTGCTTTTGCGAGCCCAAATGGAAATGGAGCGACGATGTATTTCGAAGACTTCAAAATCATGGATTCCTTCGAAACGAGCAGTCGGAAAATTTTAGCGGAGGACTTGGAGCGGTTCACGGACGTGACGGGAATCACCAATCCGTTGTTCCGTGACGACGAGGCGGCCAAAGAGGCCGGACATGACGGCAGAATCCTGCCCGGGGCCATGATTTTCTCGATCAACACGGGGCTCTGCTATCAGTCCGGCGTGTTCGATCATCTGGTGGCGTTGGCCGGCGTGGATCGCATGAAGTTTCTCGCCCCGGTTCATCCGGGCGATATCCTGACCGCCGTGGTCACCGTGGTGGAAAAGCGGACCAGCCGGAAATCCGACCGGGGCGTGGTGGTGATTCAGCACGTTCTGAAGAAACAGGAAGGCGATCCCGCCATGAGCGCCATCGCTACCTACCTCATCGCGACCCGGACGGATCAGCCGGAGGAAACATAAATAGCGGATCTTGAATAGCGGATCTTGCGCCCGAGGGCGGCGAATCGGCGTGTACGAAAAATCCGGATGCTCTTCCAAAAATCGGTTTGTTTTTCCTGCATTTACAATATAATGAAAAGTTGTGAGGGAATTGCTGTGGCATGAGGATGTATTTCATGAATACCATTCGATGGATCTACATGTTGTTGCTTGGATTCCTCCTGATTTCCACGGGAGGTTGTCTCCAATCGGAATCCGAGTCGGACGGAGACGGCGGCCCGACTCCCTGCGCCAGCGCCGGGGACTGCAATCAGGCGGCCGGGGAGATCTGCAAGGACGGCTATTGCGCCTTTCCCGCGGAAGACCCGAGAGAATGCTACGAGGATTCGGAATGCCCGGCCGGACACTATTGCCATACCGCCACGGGAACCTGCATCGAGTTCGGCGCCCCGCCGCCCGACGGCGACGGGAATACGTCCTGTCCGGCGAATCGTCAATGCCAGGTGGGCCAGGATTGCGTAAATCTCGGGTGGATCGGCTACGTCTGCCAGGGCGGATGCTGTGAGGATCCGGGTGCGGACGGCGACGATACGGATGGCGATGGCCCCGACGGCGATGCCACCGACGGCGACGGCCCCGACGGCGATACGCCGGATGGCGACGCTCCCGACGGCGATTTGCCCGACGACTGCACCGTCAGCGGCTGTCCGAATCTTTACGACTGCAATACGTCGTCCAAGCAGTGCGATCCTTCCTCCGAACACTGCACGAACGCGGGCTGCAACGAACGTTACGAGTGCCATACCGCGACGGGGATTTGCGACCCGTCCGCCCTGCACTGCCAGAACGCGGGCTGCGAGAATCTGTTCGAATGCAATACGGAAACCGGGCTGTGCGTTCCCGCTTCCGGAAACTGCGTCGTGGACGGATGCCCCAATCGGTACGAATGCAACACCGGTTCCGGAGAATGCGAGCCGGATGCCACCCATTGCCTGACGCTGGGGTGCGATAATCGGTACGTCTGCAATGAACAAAGCGGGCTTTGCGAGCCCGGGAACGAGCACTGCTCGGTGTCGGGCTGCTCTCCCCGCTACGATTGCAACACCACGACGGGGGAATGCCAGGCGGCGGCGGATCACTGCCTGAACGCGGGCTGCAATGCGCTGTATTCCTGCAATTACGAAAGCGGGCTGTGCGAACCGGCGGCGGGGCATTGCAGCCTGGAAGGGTGCGGGTCGAGTTACGTCTGCAACACGTCTTCCGGCCAGTGCGAACCGGGCCCCGGCCACTGTTCCAACACGGGTTGTACGGGCGGATTCGAATGCAACACCACCACCGGCCGCTGTACGCCTCCCGTGTCCAGTTGTACGGGATCGTGCTCGGGCAATCCCGATCAGTATTGCCTGGGAGACAGCGCCTTTCTCTGCGCCTGCGACGGAAGCAGCCTGTTTATCCGGGACTGCGAGGAATATTGCGCCGATCAGGGGTATCCTTACCTGGACGACCCGCCCTGTTATTATTACACGGATTCGAATACGCCCAGCAACAGCCGGTATCGCTGCGATTGCGATAATTACGGTATGCTCGAAGGCAGTTGTCTGACCCCGATTCCCATCACCTCGTTTCCCTATCACCACACCTGGGATATGATCGGGGCGGGAAACAGCCTGTCGCCCAACGGGTGTCAACTCACGAATCCCGGTGTCTGGCCCACGGACGGAGCGGAGCGTGTCTATTCTTTGCAGGTGCAGGCCGGGGAAACCTATCAGTTCGAGACGGAAACGGAATTTCTTTTCGATCCATACATCACCGTTCGCGATCAGTGCGGACTCTCCTTCAATACCTGCACCCTGGGAAGCGGATCGGTTTTCGGAGCTCAGGACGAACGGTTCTCCGTCACGTTCGCTACCTCCGGAACGTGGTATGTCTCGGTGGAGATTCCCGCCGGGCTGGTTCCCGGAATTTATGACTTGTACGTACGAAAGCTCTGATCCGGAAGAATTCTTGGTTCCGAATCGTTCCATGCAAGGGTTCACGCTCGTTTTGCCGCACGCGACAGACAAGCCGGGGAGGTTTCCGGAGAGTAGGGGTTTTACTCGCTTTTTGGAGTGTGAAGAGCATTTTTTCGTTGAGGGGCTGGACAAAGTGATTCAAATCGTGATAATCGAAAGAGTCCCCAAGGGGAATTCTTTATAGGAAATCGTCACGGCAAAGGTTTCTAAGGAGAAAAACCATGCGATCGAATGCGTCGGTTCGTTGCCTATTTGCATTTCTTTTCATCATGATGTTCCTGGCCGGACTCTCCTCCGGCGCGGGAGCCCAGGTGCTGGAGCCCCGCGAAATGTGGGAAGGCTCCCTGGACTACGCCACTACGGGTGCGAGTCAACTGGACGACACCTGCTCCATGAATGCGTTTACGTACACCTGTGACCCCTATCCCAACGCGTCCGGCGTTCCTGATTATCAGGGCGACCAGTTGAAGCCCAATTCCTATGCCTGGCTGGACCGGGTTCCGGAAGGTGCCCGTATCGTGGCGGCCTATCTGATCTGGATGGGGTCGCTGGGAGAGAACGAGCAGCCGGACTCCGAAGTGGAATTCACCCCTCCGGCCGGTGTTCCCTACGTCGTCCGTTCCCAGGACTCGGGCACGGAACTGGAGGAATTGGCCTGGGTCAACCAGGACGCCACGTTCGGCACCGAAAATTATCACATGTACACCTATCGGGTGGAAATCACGGGAATCATGCAGGAGCATGTCCACGAAAGCCGCCTTCCCATCAACGGCTGGTACAAGGTATCCGGTCTGCACGCCCATACCGGCGCTCCCTACCTTGTCCATACCTCCGTGCTGGCCGGATGGTCGGTCCTCATCGTGTATCAACACGAATCCATCGCCCGAAAGAAGTTCTACTGGTATACGGATTTCCAGGTGATTCAGGACAACGAGATTCTCATGACGCCGGCGGGTTTCGAGACGCCGGAGGATCCCCGGGCCAAGGTCACGCTGTTCATGGGTGAGGGCGACCAGCCCATCTCCGGAACCGGCATGACGGGAACCCATACCGAGGGATTCTTCTTCAACGGAACCGCCCTGGGCGATGAATGCAACCCCTTCGACAACGTATACAACAGCACCATCAACACCAACCTTCCCGACGAGGACATGCCCTGTCGAGTCAATCAGTATTCCATCGACCTGGATTATTTCATCGTTTCGGACCTGCTGCACCTGGGCGACACCTCGGCGCAGCTCAAGCTTTCCGTGGGGCAGGACCAGGTGTACACGAACTATATCGTCCTTTCCATCGACACCAAGTTGCCGTCCTTCGACATCCCGAACCTTCCGGAGAAACTGTCCGACGCCGGCAGCGGCGGGTACGTGCATCCCGGAGAGGAATATTATTATGAAATCTGGGTGCAGAACAGCGGCGAGGACGTCGCCACGAATGTCAAAGTGCAGGACACGCTGTCCCGCTGGGTGAAATACATTCCCGGCAGCACCACCATCGACGGCGAGCCGATCGCGGATCTTCCGGGCGACATCTTTCCGCTTTCCGAGCCTTACCTGGTGGCCGATATCATGTATCCCGGCGCGTCCAGCCGCAAGGTGGTTCGCTACGGCGTCCGGTTGAAAAATCAGGACGAGGGCATTACGAAGGAAGCCATCATCGAGAATCTGGCCGTCATCACCTCCGCCGAGGGCGACGACTACGAAACCAACGGCGGCATTCCCGTGGTGCAGTACGTCCAGTTGGAATCCATGGAAGGTTCGCTGGAAGTGGAGCCGGGGCCGCTGTCTCCTCCGGGGCATTTCGTTCTGCCGGGCGAGGAAGTCGTGCTGGCGCAGGTCAAGGTCACGGCGGCGGAAAAGGCCATCCAGTTCAAGACCGTGAACTTCCAATACGCCACCGGCGCCATGGCGGGCGCGCTTTCGTCCGTCAGCCTGTATTGGGACGATGACGCCAACGCCGATCCCACGGGAGATACGGCCATTGTGGAAGGAACGGTTCCGGACGGGCAGAACCTGCTGGACGCCGTTTTGAGCCTGGATATGGAGCCGGATCAGACGGCCTATCTCCTGCTGACCGGCGTCGTGGCGACGGACGCCCCCGACGGAACGGAGTTCATCGTCACCATTCCGGGTGGCGGCATCACCATCCGGGGGCGGGACATAGTCGGCCTTCCGTTCCGCACGGACGTTTTCAAGACGCCTTCCGGCGACCTTCTGGTGGAACTGGGCGAACGCACTGGCCAGAACGCCAAGGTGGCCCCGGGAAGCACGCAGACGGCCATGCAGCTCAAGGTCACCTCCCGGTCGGGCGGCAACACGATGCAATCCCTGACCGTGGGCACAACCGGAAGCCTGGCCGCCGCCTATGACATCACCCAGGTGGGGTTGTTCCGGGATGCGAACGGAGACGGCGACTGGCGCGGAGAGGATCCGATCGGCCAGGGGGCGTTTTCCACGCAGACCGGAACCATGGTGTTCTCCAATCTGTCGATCGGATTGCAGGAGAATTCCCCCGTGTATCTGCTCGTGGTGGTCGTCTTCTCCCCCGGCGCCACCAACGACGATTACACCTCCGTCATCGTCAACGAAGGCTGGGCGAGCTTCGCCAGCGGAACACCGGAATTCGCGTCCAATCCCCTGTCGGGACCGGTGTTGACCATCTCCGATTCCAGTGGAAATCCTGATGGAGATGGCATCGATGGCGATAGCCCCTGGGCCGACGGCGACATGATGTCCGATGGCGATTATCCGGGCGCGGACGGAGACGATCCGGATGGAACGAATGAAAAGAGCGGATCCGGCGGGGGCGGATGCCATTCCGTCAACGGCGTCGGAGCGGCGATGTTCTTCCTTCTGGCGCTTTTGGCCGTCGCTTTCCGGATGCGCCGAAGCGGGCGGCTCTGATCTCGTTTGCAGGGAAATGCAAACCATTCGGGGCGGCTTCGTGCCGCCCCGTTTTTCATTGAAGCGCAATCTTCGATAAGGATTCAAGCGGAACGGGAAAGCGGGCAAAAATGGCCTATTCGACCGATCGGGAAAGCATGGAGGCGGACTGTCAGGTGACGTTTGTCAAGGCCGGCGGCCCGGGCGGACAACATCGCAACAAACGGGAAACCGGAGTGCGGCTCTTCCATCGGCCTTCCGGAGTGGTGGTCACGGCGGTGGAGCGGCGTTCCCAGGCCATGAATCTTGAGGAAGCCTTCGCTCGCCTGGCCGCCCGGCTGACCGCTTTGAACCACGTTCCGAAGTCCCGGAAAAAGACGAGGATTCCCTTCAGCGCTCAACGAAAGAGGCTGGAAGGAAAGCGCAGGCAGTCGCTCCGCAAGGCCATGCGAAACCGACCGGCCGAGGAGGATTGAAGCCTCAATCCTTTCCCTTCTTGAAATCCACGGAAGACAGGTTGCGGGACGATTCCGCCAGGCGCGGCGGCCGACCGATGGAGTAGTAGGTGAAGCCGCGCCGGATCATGTTCTCCGGCTTGAAAATGTTGCGGCCATCGAAAAACACCGGCGATTTCAGCAACTCGGCCAGCCGGCCCCAATCCGGCGTGCGGAATTCGCTCCATTCCGTAACCAGCAGCACGGCGTCCGCGTCCTCGCAGGCGCCGTATGCATCCTTGCAATAAACGATTCCCTCGCCGATCACCTGCCGGGCGCGCTCCATGGCCTTGGGATCGTAAGCCCGGACCTTTGCTCCTTTTTCCAACAGCATGCGCACGATGTCCACCGAGGGCGCTTCGCGCAGGTCGTCCGAGTTGGGTTTGAACGACAACCCCCACATCGCCAGGGTGCGGCCTTCCAGAGAACCGAAATGATTCTCCACGGTTTTGACGAACTGGCTTCGCATGCGCTGGTTGATTTCCAGTACGGCGCGGAGAAGCGGCATGGGTTCGCCCTGCTCCCCCGCCACATGAACCACGGATTTCAGATCCTTCGGAAAACAGGAACCTCCGAAGCCGATGCCGGGATTGAGAAACTGCGTGCCGATGCGTTTGTCGAAGCCGATGCCGTGGCGCACCACCTCGATGTCCGCGCCCACGGACTGGCACAGGTTGGCGAAATCGTTGATGAAGCTGATTTTCGTGGCCAGCATGGAGTTGGCCGCGTACTTGGTCATCTCCGCCGAGGCGATGTCGCAGACGATCAGCGGAGCCTGGGGGCTGACGAAGGACATGTACAGTTCTTCCAGCAATTCCGCGACGCTCTGATCCTCCACGCCGATGATGGTCCGGTCGGGGTTCATGAAATCGTTCACCGCGCTTCCCTGGCGCAGGAACTCCGGATTGAAAGCCACGTGCAGCGAAGCGGTGGAAGCCGACTGAAGCCGCTCCTTCATGTGCAACGTCGTTCCCACGGGAACGGTGGACTTGAACACGATCAGCATTTCCCTGTCGAGCCCGCGCCCCACCGCTTCCACGGCGCTTTCGATCTGGGAAAGATCCGTACTCCCGTCCTCTCCGGTGGGCGTGCCCACGGCGATAAAGAGGATGTCGTTGTCCCGCATGGCTTCGGCGGTATCGATGGTGAAGCGTAGACGGCCGTTCTTCCAGTTTTTCGTGACCAGATCCGCCAGTCCGGGTTCGTAAAAGGGGATCTGTCCCGTCTTCAGGGCCTCGATCTTGGCTTCATCGTTGTCGATGCAGGTGACCTCTCGGCCGTTTTCCGCAAAACAGGCGCCCGCCACCAGGCCGACATATCCGGTGCCGAGGATGGCGATTTTCGATGGATTCATGATGGATTCTCCGCGTTCTTTCAAGCATGTTACAGGGCGGTTTTCCGGCGAACTCCCGGAAATCCCGGTTTCGGTCCGCCGATGATTACCACATTCCTTTCCCGAAATCAAACGCTGGATTTCATGGGAACGTCTGATCCGGAAGTTCCATTGGCCATCGATTGAGCGCCTGTCCGGACGGAAGAAGGGCGCTTATAAAAAAAACGGCGGGCTTTCGCTCCGCCGTTCGATCCGCCTCCCTAAAGGCCGGTGAATTCTCTTGAACCGATTCAGTCGCTTTCTCCGAAACTGATGCCCAGATCATGGGCGGTGACGTTCGTGTCGTGCTCCGGGGGAACGCGTTTCATGCGATCGATGGCGCTTTTCAGCGGTACCGCGGCCATGATGGGCGGTTGGCTGGCGACCATGACGCCGTTTTCTCCCTTTTCGATGAAGCGCACGGCGGCCGCTCCGAAGCGGGTGGCCAGCAGCCGATCGAAGGTGGTGGGCGAACCGCCCCGTTGCAGATGGCCCAGCACGATGGAACGCGTATCTTTCTGGGTGCGCTCCCGGATCTGCTGGGCGACCTGGTGGCCGATGCCTCCCAGCAACACCTCCTGACGTCCGGTTTCCCCGGATCCCTGGGTCACCATGGTGCCGCCTTTCGGCGTAGCGCCTTCCGCGACGACGACGATGCTGTAATGCTTGCCGTTCAGTTCGTTTTCCATGATTTTTTTGCAAACGGAATCGATATCGAAGGGAATCTCCGGGATCAGGATCACGTCCGCCGAACCCGAGACGCCGCTGTTGAGCGCGATCCATCCGGCATAACGGCCCATGACTTCCACCACCATGACGCGCTCGTGGGCGGAGGCGGTGGAATGAAGCTTGTCGATGGCTTCCGTGGCGGTGGAAACGGCCGTATCGAAACCGAAGGTGATCTGCGTGGCGGACAGGTCGTTGTCGATGGTCTTCGGTACGCCGATGACGGGGATGCCCTTTTCGAAGAATCGGTTGGCGATTTCCAGACTGCCGTCGCCGCCCACCGCGATCAGGTAATCCAGTCCCAGGCGTTTGAAATTATGGACGATTTTATCGGAGACGTCGATCGTGGTCATCTCTCCGGCCAGGTTTTCCACGGGCATGTTGAAGGGGTTTCCCTTGTTGGTGGTGCCGAGAATCGTCCCGCCAAGCGCCGTGATGCCCTGTACCTTATCCGGAGAGAGTTTTACCAACTGATCGGTGTCCAGAAGTCCCTCGTATCCGTTCCGGCTGCCGTAAACTTCCCAGCCCCGCTGATTCGAAGCCAACACCACCGCGCGGATGACGGCATTCAACCCCGGAGCGTCTCCTCCACCGGTATTGATGACGAGCTTCAAGCCTTTTCCCATCGTGTTCCTCCTTGCGACCCAGATACAATTCCCTGTTGCTTATGTATCGGACCAATCCCCTAAATCTTGATGATTTCAGTGGCGATGCCAAACCAGAGGCATCATAGGGGAGGAGGGGCCAACAGGCAAGCCAATTCTTTTTCAAAATGAAAATGGCGGCCGGAATGGCCGCCATTGGGGGAACTCCTAAACGTTCGTCCTTATCGGTTGAGAGCTTCCAGGAAGGTGTCGGAAAGGAGGATGGATCGAATCATCTTCTGGTGCCGGCGGATGTGTTTGCTCGGACCGAATCCCATGCCCATGCCATTGCCCGGGCCTTGACCATCGCCCATGCCCATTCCCATTCCTTGGCCGGCGCCGGGCCCCATGCCCATGCCGCCGCCCATGCCTTGACCGGCTCCCGGACCCATGCCCATGCCGCCGCCCATGCCTTGACCGCCGCGGCCCTTTCCTCGGCCGAATCCTCTGCCTCTGCCTTGACCCATGCCGGGCCCCATGCCCTGTCCGGATTTCATACCCGCCCCCGGGCCCATCGCCGGTCCGCCGCCCTGGCGGCGTTGGCAGCGTCGCTGGAGACCCTGAAGCAGCGTTTGGGGAACCTGCGCCGCCAGTTCGTCCACGGCGCCCTGGAAATCCGATTCGGGCATGGCGCGGACGCTTTCGATCAGGTCGAGCAACTGTTTTTTATAGACTTCCTTGCCTCTGCCCTTGCGGGTTTTCATCATCTCGATGAGTTCAGGGGGCATTTCCCGAATCTGGTAGAGCAGAGAATAGCCGTCCCCGCCGCAGCCGAAGTCCGGGAAAGAGGGGCGTCCGAAGTCCTCCGCCGGACGGAAATTCCGAATGATGTCGTTCTGTTCCGGGGTCAACGCCTCCAGAAAGGTTTGCAATTTTGCGTCCAGCGAAGCCTTCAACGGGGCCATTTTCTCCCGATGCTCCGTGAAAATCTTTCTTTTGGATTCGAACTCGGTTCCCTGGGGCGTTTTTCCGGCTTTCAAATCCTTTAGCATTCCGATATACCACGCTTTCGCTTCCTTTTGATGACCGGCCACTTCCGTCTCGATTCGGTCACGCACGGCATGCATGTCCTTGAGAATACGGGTCAATTCTTTTTTCTGCTGGGGTTCGGGGGCCAGTTTTCCGGCCAGAAGATAGGCGCCGACATCGGTTTTCGCCTTGTGCAAGTCGGCGCTTCCCGGCACCCAGGGTTGCGCCCAGGCCGACTGGGATAAGGCGAAAAGCAACAAAACACCCATCATCATCCACGCGTTTTTTCCTGTTTTCGATTTCATGGCGATCCTCCTTTTCGTGTTCTTTCGGCTTGTCAACCATGCCGTTTGGAAAGACGCCCGAAAAAAAGAAACGTTACGAAAAAATTGACGATGAAAAATCTTGACAAGCTTTTGAAAACAGCGTATAGACTTGCTTCCGGACTAGGCGGGTAGCTCAGTGGTTAGAGCACCGGCCTTACAAGCCGGGGGTCCACGGTTCAAATCCGTGTCCGCCTACCAGGACACGCCTAGACTTCCGGAGCGGCTCTTTTTCAATTCGGGGTGGTAGTTAAGTTGGTTATAACGCCGGCCTGTCAAGCCGGAGGCCGGGGGTTCGAGTCCCCTCCACCCCGCCACTTTCTCAAAGAATCCCTTGGGAAATTCCCGAGGGATTTTCTGTATTTATGGATCTGGGGCCTTTGAGGCATTCCATCTCTTCCGGTTTTGTGCCCAAATAGTGCCCAGAAAAATGCAAAACAGGCTCGTCCAGGGCCTCCACGGCCCCGCGAATGAGTTCGGTCGAGGTGTGCGCATAGCGCTCCGTCATGGCGATGGAAGCATGTCCGAGCAGTTCTTGAATGGTTCTCAAGTGAATACCCTTCCCGACAAGATGACTCGCAAAGGTGTGGCGCAAGACATGCCAGCCAATGGGTCGCAATCCGGCTTTCGCACAGCAGCGCTTCAAGGCGACATCCGCCCTGCGATGAATATGTCGCCCACCGTCCGGCTTACAGAAGACCAGTTCGCTTTTCAGGTGTCGTATGCTCCTGAGCAAATTGATTGTCGCCGTGGATAAGGGAATCAGTCTCGGTTTGCCGCTTTTCGGACTGGTGATGTTACCATCGTAGTAACTTCTCTTTACGTGCATCAGGCCGTTGGGCAGATCCAGGTCTTTCCAACGCAATTCGCACAATTCACCATATCGCAATCCCGTCTTGAGCGCCACGTAGATCATGGCATGCCATTCGGGATTATACGTCGCCGCTTCCAGAAGCTTCTCGGCCTCTTGAGGCTGAAGATAGTCGAAGTCGGTCCTTTCCGTTTTCAGTTTCCTCACATCGGGAACCGTTTCCAGAATTTCCAGTTCGACGGCATATCGCAGCATTCGATTCAAGGTTGTCAGGACATTGTTGATCGTCTTCGCTTTCAAGGATGCCTTTAGCAGCCGTCCTTTAAAAGCTTCGATGTCACGTAGTCGAATTCTGCTCAATGGCTTGGATCCGAAGACCGGAAGCAAGTAACGCTTCAAGTGAGCACGTTTGGTTTTTACTTCGCTGGGTTTATTGTTTGGAATGGCATAGCTATTGATGAATATCTCGGAGAACTCTTCCATGGTTATGTTCTCAGTTTCTTCCTCCTTTCTTCCGAAGGTTTCGTCAAGCAGGGATTGTCGTACGTCTCGTTCGTATTGCTCGGCCCCCCGTTTGGTGTTGAGCGGAGATGTGAGTCGCACGCGCTTGTTTTTCCCTTCGGCGGTCTTGTACCGAATATCGATCATCCATTTTCCGTTGCGGCGTCTGACAGCCATTTTATCCTCCAATCAGACTCCGCAACCTTAGCCGTGCAGCCAGTCTAGCACGGTTCGGCGCGAGATTCGAATGTTTCTGCCGATGCGTTTGCATCCGGGAATTTCTCCGTTGGCTATGGATTCGTAGACCGTTTTCACGTTCAGTCTCAGGATGCTCGCCAGTTCCTTCACCGTCATGATCTCCGGCAGAGCGTCCGGTTTCGACTGTTCTCTGTCTGTACTGTCGTTCTGCGGTATGTGCGGTGTCTTCATGGCGTTTTCTCCTGTGATATCCGGGCTGTACGCATACCGCACAACCCGGAAACTTACCTCGTTTTCCCTTCCTTCTGCGCTGTGCGGTGGGGCTTCATGCTTCCCCGGTTCCCGCTTCCTAAAATATCCAGAGCATCCCCACCCGCCACCCACTCTTCGAGCGTGGAGAAAGACGCTGCTTTCATCACGGCGGGATATTCCCTCGTCGCTTCCCGCAACTGCCGTTTGCGTTTCTCGTCCGGCACGACGACATCCATATCCTCGTCTGGAATGTCCCTGTCCGCTCTTTGTGAGCCGACTTCCGAGGCGTCTGTCCAAGCGGACCGTGGAGCAGTTGGTGGGGAAATACGCGAAGAAGGCGGGCATCGAGAAACGGGTTTCTCCCCATACCTTCCGGCATAGTGTTTGTTCCGAGTTGCAACGAAGGGGAGCGAGCATCCGCGCCACGCAGGAGCTTTTAAACCACCTGTCCCTTCAGACCACCATGCGCTACAGCCACAGTCTGGAGGTGGAACTTCGAACGGCTTTGGCCAGTCTGGACGATGCCAGTCTATGGCTGGAAGAAAGCCGGATGTTTGCGAGAAAAGGCTTGACTTAGTGCGTGTAATACTCTATTGGGCGCAGTTCGCGCAAGGAATGGTGACGAGGAAAGGAATGCTTGGAGGAATCTTCAAATGGAAGCATTGGGAAAGATCACCATGGCAAACCTGATTATTGATACATTTCTTCAGTCGATGTGATGGCGCTTGTCGCCCCAGTTCGTTGAGAACCTCTTTCCCTTTATCCGTGATTTCGAAAAGACGAAGCCACGCATTCAATCCTGCAAAGGTTACAGGGCGAATTAGACCGGCCTTAATCAGTTTGTCTTTTAGATGATTCCCTTTTCTGGCAGAGTAGCCGAGGCGCTTGTAACGCACCGTCACGCTATCCGTAAGATGATCCAGAATATCCAGAAATAAGGCGAATTCGGGCTTCGTTGGAGTCTCGGCAGTTCCTGATTTAGCGGTTTCCAATTCGGGATTCCGAGAAGGAGCCGTTATTATTTTAGATGAAATCCGCTCCGCTACTGGAGGGGAGGGTATGCTCTCATTGGAATCTTTTCCAATCGAAGGAATCTCGACCGGTTCCAGGGGAATCCGATAGTGGGACATTCGCTTCCCGCCGGTATCGAGAAAGGGAATTTGAACATGAAACGGTTCGACGTAGCGATCCTGAAGCTTGACCACGGCCTGACCCACAGGCAGCCGACCGAGAATCTCTTTCTGTTCCCGATCCAGGAGCATGGCTTGCGCCAGAGCGTAGACGTCCTGCCCTGTTTTGACGTTTAGAGCGATTGTGCAGTAGGTATTAGCCAAACTGACCCTAGAGATCAAGCTAGGCATCTGGTCCACGATGACGATCCCGATTCCCAGGCTACGCAATTCACGTAAGCTGCTCTCCATTAACGATTCTTCCGAACTGGCCGTTTCTCTGAGCAGGTGATGGGCTTCTTCGATGACGATAACATTCTCAACAGGTTTTTCCGGCGGACGATTGAGCCGGTGATGATGAAGCCAGAGCAGAATGGATTCGATCAGGAAGGTCTTGTCCGGATTCGACAGAGCATCCAATTCCAGGATGACGTTTTGCTTGAATAGCTCTTCCAGATTGACCGGCAGATTTGAGTTGAAGGTATGGTTCAGGTCGCCAAAGCACAAGGCGTTGATGGTACGCATCACGCTTTGCATCCATTGGGCTTCCCTGGCCGTGACCTTCATCGATTCGAGATAGGTTTTCACATCGTGCCCTGCCCCCCAAAAACTGGACAGCTGATGTGTTAGAATCCTCCAATGATTCAAGGAGGGATTCTGATGAAAGGGAAACGGTTTTCGGACGAGCAGATCGTGACGATTCTAAAAGAGGCGGAATGCAAGACCTCGACGGTGCAGGAGATCTGCCGCAAACATGGCGTGTCTGAGCAGAGTTTCTATCGCTGGCGTAAGAAATTTGGTGGCCTGTCGGTTTCGGAGACCAGGCGGCTCAAGGATCTTGAAAAAGAGAACGCCCGCTTGAAACGGCTGCTTGCCGAACGGGATCTGGAACTTGACGTGGCCAAGGAGCTGTTGGAAAAAAACTGGTGAAGGCGGCGCATCGAAGGGAAGCGGTGGATCACGCGGCCTCGCGTGGTCTGTCCGTCCGACGAAGCGCCGCATTGGTCACGCTGCAACGATCCACGTACTATTACAAGGCCCATCCGCGAGACGATTCGGTCCTGAAGGCCAGGCTCAAGGAGATCTCGGAAGATGAGCCGCGTTTCGGGTATCGCCGGGCCTGGGGCGTGATTTACAGATCAGAAATCGTCAATCTGAAACGGGTGTACCGTGTCTGGAGGGAATTGGAGCTTTGTCTTCCGAGGCACAAGCCGCGCAAGAAAAAGAAAACGAAGTCGGCGGGCCTGCCGGTCAAGGCCGAATGTCCGAACCATGTATGGACCTACGATTTCATGTTCGATTCGCTCAGCAACGGCAGGCGGATCAAGCTGTTGACGGTGGAAGACGAGTACACGCGGGAAGGTCTGGCAATCCATGTGGACAAAGGCATCAAATCGGCTGACCTGATCTGCATTCTGGACGACCTGTTCAATCAATACGGCAATCCGGCCTTTCTCCGCTCGGATAACGGTCCGGAATTCATCGCGGAAAAACTGAAAACCTGGCTCCAAAATCGCGGTACGGACACGCTGCATATCGACGCGGGCAGCCCCTGGCAGAACGGTTTCATCGAAAGTTTCAATTCGAAGGTGCGCGACGAGCATTTGAACATGGAGATTTTCCTGACGTTGAGGGAGGCGCAGGTGAAGACCGAGATGTGGCGCAGGAAATACAACACGTTTCGTCCGCACAGCAGCCTGGGATATCGGACGCCGCAGCAGGAGCGGCGGCGTTTCTTCTCGGGGGCGCTGCCCCCGAACCCCCGGAGTTTAACGCTTTAAGGCTTGCCCGATGGGCGTTTGAAGAAAAGAACAAAAAAGAAGGACGCGGCAAGAAAGCCGCGCCCATCGGTATAAGCACCCGTCCGGCGCTCGGGTCGCTCTCCAGCGGAGCCCTATCCCCCGGATGGGTACGGCCAGTGTACACGAAAAAGATGATCGAAAAGGCAATTTGTGCTACGATTCAGATGGTCGAGCCGCATGGCTCATTCTCAACCCGGATTCTAACTCGTCAGCTGGTCCACACAACCGGGAGCAGGGCACTACGATAATACCCACTCCTCGAAACCCCAAGCATGTCGGCCATCTTCACAACGGGGAATTCGTCCCGATGCTCATCGATGAAGGCGTACATCATTTTTTCACCGTCGAGAAAATGGCCACGGCTTTTTTTAAGATGTCGCGCTCCATGCGGGCATCTTTCAGTTCGCGTTTCAAGTCGCGAATCGTGCGCTGGTCCTCGGTCAAACCGCCTTCGGGAAAGGCCAACTCTCGGCTTTCGTGCACGGCTTTTTTCCAGGCCGACAGCGTGTTGGCGGACACACCCAATTCCTCGGCGATCTTCCACATCGGCCGATCTGATTCTTCGACCAGCCGAACGGCCTCCAATTTGAACTCACGATCGTAGCGTTTGGCTTGCGCTTTCATCCGATCCTCCAATCCATATATTGAGTAGACATCCTAACAATCCCAACTCCTGGGTGTCCACTCTTTCCGGGGAGGAACAACGACAAGTTTTCCGATTGACAAACCCGCGGCGAGTGCTTACTTTGGACGGGTTCTTTGATATTTTGGGGGCGACATGGTTTCGACGGGGTGTGGATGGGTTGAGTCGCGTGTCGGAGCGCCGGAGCTTCGTTATAAGCCGGCAGGCAATACAATTGCCGAAAACAACTACGCATTGGCTGCGTAACAAGCCGTAGCCCGTCTTCTTTCGTTTCGCCATCGGGCGGAAGAAGGCGACGTTTAGATGGCTGGCCGCCGTTCGTGCTGCTCGAACGGGCGGCGGCGAGAACAATCGGGCTGGATTCGGAGTTCTCTTGTCGATGGGCGAACTTCGGGTTGAGATCGAACCATCGACTACACACGTAGAAGCTCAGTCAGGAAACATTTCGGACGGGGGTTCGATTCCCCCCGCCTCCACCATACTTTTACCAGTGTTTTCAAGTGTTTATTTTTTCACTGATGACCAATGGGCCGTATATGGGCTTCGCGTTTGCGATTCGCCCCCGATTCGCAGGTTTCAAGCAAAGGGTTCATGCCGGACGACAAGCTGCACATTCGCTTGGCCAGTGAGGCCGATTGGCCGGTGCTTTGGCCACTTCTGAAAACGGTCTTCAGCGCCGGTGCCACGTATGCCTTTGACCCCAACATTTCCGAAGATGATGCACGCGAGGTGTGGCTCAGCATGCCCAAAGCCTGCTATGTGGCTTTTTGGGGCAGCGAATTGGTCGGCACCTACTACCTGAAAGCAAACCAGCCAACCTTGGGTGCCCACGTCTGCAATGCCGGTTACATTGTCTCGCCCCATGCCAGAGGCAAAGGCATTGCCCGCAAGCTCTGCCAACACAGTCAAACCGCCGCACTCGATCTTGGTTTTCTAGCCATGCAGTACAATTTGGTTGCCGCAAGTAACGAAAGCGCTCTTCACCTGTGGCGTAGCATGGAGTTTGAGGAAATCGGGCGCTTGCCCAAGGCGTTCAAGCACAAAGACTTGGGCTTGGTTGATGCCTTTGTTTTCTACAAGTGGCTTGGCGACGATCCGACAACACCCTGAATACCTGCCAAACAAAAAAATCCCCGCCAGCAACCGAAGCCGCCGACGGGGATTGGTACAGGCAACCCATACGCTGTTACGTTTAGCCGTCGTTCTCCGCTTTCTTCCGCAATGGAATCACGTTTTCAATGGGGGCTTCCTCGTTGGTGAAGTCCAGCTTAAGTACATCATCACGCTTGATCTCCGGGCTTAGATGGGCATACCGCATGGTGATTCGCACGTCTGCATGCCCAAGATAGCGTTGCACGTTCATAATGCTGACGCCGCTTTGCACAAGCCTAGATGCAAAGGTGTGCCGCAGCAGGTGCCAACTGTTATGGCCTCTTGGCTTTTTAATGCCAGCCGCCTTCATGGCCCGTTGCAGGGGGCGTCGGCATTGGCCATCCGTCAGAAATTCGCCGTTGCGGTCGCAGAAAACCCAAGGCCCGCGATTGTGCCGGTATGCTTTGAGTGCTTCCATGACATCGTTGCTTAGCGGCACCGTGCGGTGCTTGTTGCTCTTGGGCGTGCCAATACGGCCCCGCGATATGGAGCGCTGCACATGCAGGTAGCCCAACTCAAGGTTAATGTCGCCCCATTGCAAGCCCAATAGCTCTCCCTGCCGCAAGCCGGTTTGCAGGGCGACTAGTATCATGGTGCGCCATTCCGGCTCGGCGGCTTCCAACAGCGCCTTGCACTCGTCGTCCGTCAGGTACACCCCTTCGGGCGGTGCCGTTTTCAAGGCTTTAATACGCGGCACAAAGCGGATGTAGCCATCTTCGCAGGCTTCGCCCATCAGTTTGTAAAAAACCGTCATGTGGTTGTTGACGGTCTTGTCTTTATAGCCGTCCGTCAGCTTGCGGCTACGGTAGGTTTTGATGTCGCTGGCGTTGATGGTATCCAGCCGCATTTCACCAAAGACGGGTATCAGGTGGTTATTGAGGATCATGCGCTTTTTCGCCACTTCGCTTGGCTTGTTCAGCGGTTTTGCATAGTTCTGCAAGAATATATCGGCATATTCCCCAAAGGTTGGGATATCCTGCGGGCGGTAACCGCGCTCGTCCTTTTCCAGCATTTCCTGCCGCAACTGCCGCTCGAACTGCTCGGCCTTTTTCTTGTCGGTGTGCCCGGTTGTCTTGCGGATATGGGTTTTGCTGCCGTCCGGGTGGGTATAGACAAACTGCACCCGGTAAACGCCTGATTCGGGCCGCTTGTAAACGGTCATTGCGTGCCCCCTTTCTTGCGGTCTTTACCGGTAAGCCAGTTCAATACGGAAGCCTTGTTGATGCGGTATGCCGCGCCGATCTTCACCACGCCGGGCACCTCACCCCGCTGTATGCTGTTATAAATGGTTTTACGGCTGCACCTGAGCAGGTTGGCCAGTTCTTGCACCGTCAACACCTCTGGCATTTGTTCTAGTTGAGTATGTAACATGGTGCGTTACCCCGTAACCTGTTGCGCCGTGCAAGCACCAACGGTGCCTTGCTTGTTGCCTTTGCCGTTCATGATTTCGCTGCAAACCGGTTGGATTTGCGCATTGTATGTGCGGATGCTTTGCCGCCCCCCGCTATGGGCTTTTTGCTTGTTTTGTTGCATGTTCTACACCTCCGGGCCGTGCGCTTGTTCGCTGTGGCCACCCTTTGTGAGTCAATAAGCATACGGAGTTTCACCTGTCGGAGCAACTCGAAAATGCGTGCTCCATGTGAATATTCTCTCGTGTTTTCGATATGTTACATGTTTATGGCGGGCAAAACCGCCGTTTTGTGTTTGCCACCTGTAATGGATAATCCGTGTCGTTTCAGGCGGCTTGCCTTGCCTTCGGCCCTTTATACGACCGAAGCAAATCCGTATGCGGTACAGCACATTTGACTGCGGGCTTTTTTCGGAGTGTGTGTGGCGTTCCAAGCGTGCTGCCCGCTTGCGGCTTGGTTGGCCAATGCCCGGCGTTTCCAACTGGCGTTGCGAAACCCGTTTCATCGCTCATGCAAGATCACCATAGCGCACGAAACAGCAAAAGTCAACATAACGCTGTATTATTAGATACTTGTATCAACATGAATGGTGATACACTTAATTCGTGTTGCTTTCGCTATCCCTTTTCAGGTGGGCAGGGACTTCTGGATGGCGTTTAGCAGGCCGGGGGCGTGCTTTTCATTGCGCCGTAAAAACTCTTCGGCGTGGTTGCGGCAGTGCGACCGGTCTTTTAGGTGTTTACCGCCAATGTGGACAAATCCGAAGGCGTGGCCAAACAAGGCCAGGTCGCACAGTTCGATTTCGGGGTGTTGGTTATAGAGCATGCGGTAAAGCTCCAAGGCTTCCCATTTCACCTGCTGGCCACTGGCATTGATCGGTTTGCCTTGCAGGATTGCACAGTGCAATTTGTCTGCCGCTATGCGGGCCTTCAAAAACCGCGACAGCAGGTCTTTGGCTTGGGGGCTATCATCAGCTTTCACAGCCTTGCACGCTTTTTCTGCCTTTTCGGCCTTTTGCCGCAAGGTGGATAGCCTGCGTTCGGCATACACCGTGTTGGCATCGCGCCTGCTTTGCGCTGCGTTTAACCGCACGTGCTCAAGCGTGTTTTCTTCAAACCACTCCCAATCAACGTTGTACTTGGCTGCAAGGTAGGGTTTAACATCGTCCTTGATGATCGGCCAGAAACGCGAGCCGATACGGCGCTCGATGCGCTCTGCAAGATTGCGCTGTTTGATCCACTTGGCTTTCAGCTTGGCGCTGTGCATGCGGTCGCGCCACTTTTTCTTGTGCGAGGGCGATGTGGTGGCATGGCAGATATTGTGGATCAGCGCCGCGTCCAACTCGACAAGTAAATCGTCTGAAAAATGCTCACGGGTTACACCGGCCCACTGGCTTTCGCTGAGGCCCATTTCCTCGCCGTAAAAGGTGATGAACTCCACATCGACCAGAATGCGTTGCTTGTCAAAATCGGTTTTGTGGGCGCGGGGTTTGTACGGCCAGTCTGTTTCGCCCAAGAAAGCGGCCTGCCAGTCGCCATTGGTGTTCCAGCGAGGAAAGAACGTGCGGCGCACTTCCTCAAAGCGCCATTGCAGCACGTCGTAGGCTATGGGTGGGATGCTTACCTTCATTCTATGCTGCACATTGGCAATTTAGCCAACTTAGATCCATGATCCATTTTAATGGAAAGTCTTTTGGCAACAAGGAATAGCATTAAACCGTGGAAAATAACTGCAATGATGGCAGCACAATGGCCCTCTGTGCATATGGCGGCCCAAAACTCTACAATTATCGAAAAGGAGATGACAATAATCCCAGTGCCAGTTTCGGCATAAAGCACATGGTACGGATTCCATTTACCACATTTCATGCTACCAACGCAAATCTCACCCTTGTTGCCACAAGTACGGGGTTCTAGCTCGGGCATTGTTCCATCGTGGCGTATCCATCTGGCGCAGTACTCCCAACCGTTGATACCTTGCCCCTTAAATAAAGCAGGTTCGACGCAGTGTCTTAAGTAATGGCCGATATTGCTTATCCATGTTCGCTTTTCTATGATATACCAAAGGCCGCCCATCCAGACGAGGCTGACAAATGCCAACGCCACGTGGATCTTTAGAAGTATTTCATTTCCCGGTAGGCAGGTGATTTCAGCGCCGACACCACACCACGGAGCAATCTCACGGTAGATCAGGCCAGTAGCCGTTGCTAGAAAGAACCACGTGTGCATACAGGTTTTGGAGCGCCACTCAATTTCTTTTCGCAGGTGGCTTTGAATTTCCAAAAGCACATGCTTATCATTGCCAGTGTTTCCGTCAGTCATTGCAACTCTTCCTCATCCTGCATGGTGGCAAAGAACGTGTCGTCCACCTCTTCAAGCTCTAGCTGGGTTTTCTTGACGCCAAGGCCGTACTTGATAAGCATGCGCACCAACTCGTCGCCGTTTATCAGCGTAATGGGTGCCGCGTTGGGGAAAAGCGCCGCCTCTTGGCAGCCCTTGGTAAAATCGCTAAGCGTTATCAGCGTGCCGCGAATGGCGTTGTGGTAGGGCAAGCAGCCCCGCAACTGGTCGAGGATCGGGCGGGCCACGTTGTTGCGCTGGCGTTTGACCTGCACCACCTCGGTTACGGTGGTTATGCCGAATTGCACGCTGCCCACTACGTCAATGCCCTTGTCGCCGCTTACTTTGGTGACTTCGACATCTTGGTAATCCATCGCGTCCAAGAGCGCTCCGACAAGCTCTTCAAACTTTGCGGGCGGCATGTTGTGCAGGGTTTCTTTCAGTTGGGCGCGTTGCTCGGTGTTGAATGCCTGCACCATGCGGGTGATGTCCTGCTTGGGGTTTTCGCCCTGCGGTTTGGCCGCCCCAATGTATTCGTTACCCGCATCGGTAATGCTGTAGCTGTTGCCTTCGCGCACCACAAGCCCACGCTCTACAAGGTTGAGCAAGCGCCGCCGCAAGGTGTCAATGGTTGTGCTGGTTTTGCCGAACTTGCTGTACTTGTGCAGGTAGTCGCCCCAATCGCCCAACAGATCGCCGCGCTTGGCGCTTGGTTTGGCCGCAAGCAGGGTTAGCAGGTGAAAAATGCCTTCCTGCTCGTCCAGTTCGCGGACAATGGCCGGGTCGCCGTTTAAGAACGCTTTGCCGTTATCGCTTAAGCGGTAGACGCCCGCGCCGTCTGTCTGCAACAGTTCGTACAGGTTGATGGTCAAATATCCACCGTAGCAGTGGCGCGGGTTGACGTGCTGCTTGCTTTCCTTCCACGTGCGCATGGCCAAATCGGCAATTGCGCCTTGCAAGCGTTCGGGTATCCACGTATCCGGCTCCGACCAGTCCACCGGGTTCTTGGGCGTGCCCGTCTGGTCGTGGATCGTGGCGATCATCTCGCGCACTTTCTCTTGCGGTACACCATCCCAAATGCGCAGCAGGCGGCGCACAGTTGTATAGTCGGGGAACAGGGGCGAACGCACGCGGTATTGGCTGGGTTTAAGCATGGAGGTCATTCTTTCGATTGGTTTTGCTTTGAAGGCTGCCTTACACTTTTCGCAATTTCGGCCATTGATGTCATGGCTTCTGCTGCAAAGCTAATATCCGGCTTTTTAAGGCTGTGTGGGTCAGGCCAGTTAATGTCGCTTACAAGCATGTCAATTATGCGTATGCAGGCTTCCTTTTCTACTTCTTCGCCGGGGTGAAGCTCTTGTACGGCGAAATAGGCCATCATATACCGGTCGAAAATGGCCTTAATTTTCATCAGGTAGGTGGAGGTTTCCATGAAGTGTCGAAACTGGCGCAAGTACCATGCGCTGAGGAATTCGATGAAAATGAATAGCAGCGAGAAGGAAGCGATGCCGTAGATAAACTGCTCCTTAAAAGCTCCTTCAAAGTGCGCCCACACCTGCCAGCCGAGTATCGCAGCCAAGTAAAGCCCAATGCCAAGCCGAGTGTAGCCCTTACCCCGCGTGAGCAAAATGGACGCCTTCTCATCAGCGTCATCAGCCTTATCCAACAATTGCTTCTGTATGCTTGCGTGGTATTCGGCAAATGTGGTGGGGGCCTTTTGGGGGTCGACATCAAGGGCTTCAATTCTTGACGACAGCTTCTCAGCGATTGCATCGTAATCAATTTTTTCACTTGTGCTGCGGGTTGCTTTGAGGGCACGTACTTCCTCTAACAGCTCCCGAAGTGCAAACCCAGTATCCTTTTCCATCTTTCGTTCAATATCAACATCTAAGAAATCGCGCTCCCTCGTATAGGTTCGTACACGTTGAGCGTTTACCAACAGTTTGTAGTAAATATATATGCCAGAGAATGCGGCTGGGGCTGCCAACAGGTATGATAGCAAGTAGTCACTCTCTATCAGATGCCCCAGTGACACACCATCTCTCGCGGCCAAGAAGGCGAGGCCACTTACAAAAAACACAATCATTGCGAGCCATACCTTGGGATCTTTTGCAATCAGTCGGTTGGCCAATATCAACCTGTTAAATAGCGGCTCGTTCATGCTGTCCTCGCTAAATTATTATTGTTATTGCTTCTTCACCCTTCCTCCACCAACCGCACCTCGTCGTCGGTCAGGCCGTACAGCTTGTAGGTCAGGGCGTTCATATCGGTTTCGGCGCGGGCGATTTGCTCGTCCAGCGCTTGGATGTCGGCGTCGATTTTCACCACCTGCTTGCAAATGGCGTCGTTGTCCGTTTTACGCAGCTTTAGCAGCAGGCCCAACAGGCGCTTGGCGTCGAACTTCTCGGTTACGTTCGTCTGCCGCGCCTTATGCCGCCACTGTGCCGCAATGAAGGCGGCTTCGTCGTCGTCCACGAAAATGCCCTCGATCAGCGCCGCGCCGTTGGCCAGCACGCGCAACTCGCCCATGTCGTTTTCCACCGTCAGGCGCACACCCGGCTGCAACATGGCGTTGATGCGATCCATGTAGGCTGTCAGCTTCAATTCGCGTTGCAGCTTGGCCCACTCTGCCAGCGCTTTGCCTTTCAGCTCTGGCGGTGCGGTTTTCTTGATCGTCGCCACAGTTTCGACATCATCCCACAGCCATTTTTCGTTGCGCTTTTCATCGCTGCATTGCGGGCTGTTCAGGCGCTTGTCGATTGCAAGCTGCAAGTCGCGCCGTTTGGTGTGCAGGTCTTGCAGGTGCTTGGCCTTTTCGGCCACCTTGGCTTTGTCGTCGTCGCTGGCTTTGGGAATGGGCAGGGGCAAAAGGAACTGTTTGTTTGCTTCATAATAACCACCCTCTTTGGCCTTTGCTATGCGCCTAAAAACAAAATCGCAAACAGGTGCATTTAGGACACCCTGAATAAATAAAGCATCGGTTTGGGTGGGCGCAAGAATACCCCCAACCCGCACATTGTTGGTGGCAATCTCCCCCTTTTCGTCGTAGAAAACTGCCATGCGCGTTACTGTCTGTGCAATCCCCAGCTTGGGCTTGTCCATTTTTTCGAGGTTCATTGGGCGTGTATAGCCATACCAGCCAGTCTTGTCGTTCATTTTGCCTTTGTCTCTGGCTCTTAGAGCTTGCTCATTCGCCTTCAAGTATTGCCACGTCAAGGGAAAATCAGCCTGCAAGCGTTTCGCTGATAGCAAGTGTGCAGATTCGCCCCTTATCTCGTATGGGAAAAGCACGTAAACGTCGGTTGTCGGCTTTATGTATCGTGCTGCATCAGGGCCAGAAACAAGCGGGATCAGAATGCCATCCTCAAGTTGAAACTCCGTGCCGTCCCTTGCGCCTTTAGCATGGCGGTAGCACCCCGGTCCGATTTTATTGAACTGGTACAGGTTGTCCGCGCCAGTCTCCACGCCCCTAAAGCCAATAGCGAAGCCAGACAAATCACCCATGCGCAAGTATCGCTCACTAAGCGACGATAAAAATGCACGTTCTTCTTTGGGGGCAAGGTTCCAAACTTCTTCAGGGTCAAGTTCTTGGTAGTTCACCCGCTCGTCTATCCTGCCCCAATCCAAGCCTGAAATGTCACCGTTTGGTGCGAACGCACAGTTGAAGGCAGGTCTGCTTTGGCCAGAGAAAAATTGCAGCGCCGTGTAAGTGATGGCCTCTTGAAAAACCTGATAGCCTTTGAAATCAACCCAACGGTCTAGCTGCCGTTCCCTGTGCATCTTCCTGCGTAACCCTTTGCCATAATCGCTGACAAGCCACAAATTCGGCGCAATGTAGCCCATTTTACCAGTGGGATTCAGCAATTCTATGCCACGTTCAATAAATGGCAGGTACATGTCAAACGCGGCAACTTGGGTGCTTTCGTAAAGGAAGCTGCCATCTTGTCGCTTTGCAGTAAGGAGATATTCCGATACGTCTTCCTCTATGCGCCTAAAGTGCTTGAAAGTCACATAAGGCGGGTTGCCGATGACGCAATCAAAACCGCCGTTTTCACGGTTAAACACCTCGGGGAAGGTTTCCCGCCAGTCAAAGGTGTTCACCCGCTCCTGCTCGTCTTCGGAAAACAGATCCCGGCTTTGCTGCACTTGGGCGTAGAAATCATGGCCGATCAGCGAATTGCCACAACGGATGTTCTCATCCAGTGTGGTCAATGGGCGATCCGGCAGGGCCGTGTGCAGCCACAAAGCCAGCCGGGTGATCTCCACCGATTCGGCGTTGATGTCCACGCCATACAGGTTTTTGGAAAGCACCGCACGCATGGCCGCGTGGGTGTCGAACAGGCCCATGCTGCCGGTCACGCGCTCAAGCTCTTTGGCAATCCACTGGCGTTGTTCGTACAGGTACTTGAACGCCTGAATCAGAAACGCGCCCGACCCGCAAGCCGGATCGACCACCTTCAGCTCGTCCATGCGGTCGCTGTATTTGTGCAGGGCGGCTTCGTATTCCGCAACCACCTTGTCCTTGCGCTTGTCTTGGCGGTGGGTGCTGATTTGCTCGTCGGTGACATCGGTAAACTTGTCAAAGCCAAGCTCTTTGCGGATCTCGGCCAGCCTCGCCCCAACGGTTTCCTCCACGATGTAATGCGTCACCCATTCGGGCGTATAGTACACACCATCGCGCTTGCGCTTGGTTAGCTCTGTCAGCGATTCGCGCCCCTCGGCATGGGCCTCCATTACCTCCAGTTCGGTAATGCTCTGCTCGAAAATGCGCCCCATCGCCGTAAGCGTCAGGGTGCGCCCGTCGCCATCGTCGGATGCGCCGAAGTTGTACTTGGCCGACAAATACAGCAGGGTGTCGGGGTATTTCATCAGGCGCTTGTCGCTCTGCCCTTGGTTCTGCCTGCAAAACACCGTGTTGGGCAACTTAAGCGCGTCCATCTCCTTGTCTTCGGCAAACAGCCCGCCGTTAAAGCGGTTGATGCGCTCTTTGCCAAAGGGCGTGCCGTCGCGCATGGAGACAAACAACTGCCGGATGCGGTTCCATGCGTTGGTGCCGTTGGGGTCGTAGTATTCGTCGTTGGACACGTAAATCAGCACATCCCTGAGCACGTTTGGCGGGAAGCTAAGCTCGCGCCCCATGTCCTCGCAATACAGGATGAAAATGCAGCGGTCCATAATGCGCTGGGTAAACTTGACCAAACGCCGCAAGCGGCCTTCCTGCTCATACTGTGGGTTGTGCTTGCGCAGCGCCTTGTAAATGGCTTCGCGGTAGGCGTGGTATTCCTTGTAAAACTCGTTTTCCAACGCCTCTTCATGCGTGATCTGCGCATCCAACAGCTTTTCAAGCGGGCTTTTGCCGCTGGTCGCAAGCAGGCTGTCGCGGTGGAAGGTTTTGTAGAACAAAAAGCGGTGAAACGCCGCGTCGGTATCATCGCCCAAAAGCGAATGAGCCAAATCGCCCTCGGCTGGCTTGATAACAAAGCGCTGGTATTGCGCCTTGTTGCCGTAAAGATACAGGCGAAACTCGTTCATATCCGTAACCAAGCCCCACGTGGGCAGAATGGGCGAAATCAGCCCCGTGCGGGATTCCCGCAAATAATCGAGGCATTGGTCAACGGGCGAGCGGTCATTGGGGCGGTTCGATTGCGGCTTGTCCAGCCCGGAGCGGTCGTCCTTGAATTCGCCCAATACCTGCGGGATTTCTTCCATATCGGCACGGCCAAAGTGGCCCAAGGCCAGATCGGCTTCACCGGTGCCGCCACGCTGCCCCGCGCCTTTGACCGGGTATTGCTGTTGCAGGGTGTAGCCTTCGCCTTTTATCCCTTCGCCGCTGGCCACATAGCCCCACGTCTGCTTGAAAAACACGTCAATAAACGTGCCCTCGCTGGCGGTTTCCTTCTGCCAGTCTTTTGCCGCCCAATTCCGCAAGCGGGTCAACAGGGTTTGGGCTTCGTCGCTATCGTTAAACGCCTCAAACTCTTTCGCCCAAATCGAGCGAAGGTAGGCGGTATTGAACAAAGGCTGATGCTTCTCAGGCATTTACACTTCTCCAAAAAGCTGGTTGAAATCGGCAAGTTGATGTGCGCAAAAAATATCACGCAGGACTTGGAATTGCCAGATAAAATAATGTGGTCATCCCGCTATTTGTATGTTTTGCAACGGCGTATGACATATTCTGTCACATGGTCTGCTCGATTTGCCCACCGCGCAGCAAATCATTTATCCCATTCAATGTCGATGGTTTCGATATCGGCTTTCTTTAGCGCTGCAATGGCATTGCTTGAGCCGCCTCTAAAGACTAGCCACACGACTGCCTCGACATAGCCAGCTTGTAAAAGCCACCGGTCTTTTTCGATTTGCGCCCTTGTGCTTTTGTTTAGGTAAACGTAGCCGGATTTTACTTCCACCGCCAACCGCAAGGAATCGTAATACAAGTCATTCCTGCGGCGACCATGCGGTGTAATGAACGTCTTCTGCTTTTGCGGCTTGTCGTCCGGTCCTATCCGCAAGCGGTCACGCAGGTTGTTGACAGTAAGCACCTCTCCCATCAATTCAAACAATTGCCCCCTTGTACGGTTCTGCAAGTTGCACATCTCCCGATAAACTTTGGGGCGAATAATGGCCGGATCAACCCCGGCATCGCGTAACACTGTTTCCATGTTCTTCTTGAAATATTGGCGACGATTGGCGGCAAGTTCTTTTTTGTACGAATTCATGGCAATATCTCCGGATCGGCCTTTAACATTTCGTCCAACCAAAGCCTTTGTTTGGACAGATCGTAAGGCGCATCGAGATCAGAAAACTGGCAAAGCTCGCTCTCACCCCATGTTTTTGTCGCCGATATAATGCAACCCATCGCGTCTTGCTTAAGCTGCGTAACAGCTAACATACGCTGTACACGACCCTCAAGAAAAGGTTTCAACAGGCGCAAAAACAATGGAGCGGTAGACGCAAGTCCAGCGCAATCTACAAAAGAAGCCCAGCACCATTGCCATGAAAGTTGCCTGCCCTTGGTTTTTGTCGCTTTCAAATACGAACACACCGAACGCAGCTTTGCAAGGCTGGTACCTTTGGCCTCGCATAACAGGTATTCATCCGTTCGGCTATTGTATGCAACTGCATCCACGCCGTGAATATCCCACGCCAGATCATTGGCGAATATGGTCTGCCAGTTGGAAAAACTCTCCAGTGCGTAATACAAACCGGCCACTCCGCCACTTTCTTTGCTTGGATAGGCGGTTGCTGTACCATTCACCACAGGAAAATCCTCTGTTGAAAATCCCGCCGACCATGGGGTGGCTGTGTCCCCTTGGCCGTTGGTGGCATCAGGCATCAATTCTGCCAAACGTTTTGCAATAATCGCCATTTCATGCAGCGGATTAACTGCATGCGCCATTGCCGCCTTGATTTCGCTTTCCATGGCCGTCGCTGTGCTCAATAGATTTCCTAAAGGCTGTTCAAATTTTTTTGTAGGTTGCACAAGCATACCCATCGAATAATAGCACACACCATCCCTTGTCGCGCCGACAATCGCCCTGCGTCGGGCGTTCGGCACCGGGCACGGGTGTTGGGCTGGCTCGGCGGGTGGCCGGGGCGAGAAACGGCGACTCGGGGGGATTGCAGGGTGCAAGCGGGGGCTATTTCTTTTTTTTCTTTTTACGCCGTTCCCAAATATCTGCTACCCAATTTTCGAGTGCGTCTATGTCCTGCTTTAGCTGGTCGGGGGTGGGCATATTAAAACCGCCCATCGCTGCTGCATCGTCGTGCCCTCTGTGGAAGGCAGAACATTTCCCCATGTTATCATCGATAACCTTGTAATCACTTTCCGAAATATCTAGTGCATTCTCAAGCCGTTGCGTTTCGACTGATGCCTTATACCGCATTACTGTTCGGTTAAGCAGCACTTCCTCGATGCCTCTTTCCCACGCTTCACGAAGAAAACCGTACAGTTCCTTTGCTGCGGTTTCGTAATCTTTGCTGGTTTGGGTGCGGTGTATTTTTTCGGCGGCCTGCCATTTATTTCTAAGCCAACCAATGCGCCTTTGGGTGGTCATGCCGGGCCACGGCAAACCCGGTTCGCATCGACCAACTCGGTCCCCCTGTCTTACAAGTTCAATGGCGGCGAAATCAGCTCTCATTTCTTTGGCGGATTCCTCCAAGGCCAGCAAGAAGATGATGTCATGTGTGAACACAACTACCTGTCTACCTCTTGCTTCTTCGGCCAATCGTCCAGCCACCCATCTCCTATATCGGTGGTCAAGCGAGCACACAGGGTCGTCAAACACAATGCCTGACTCTGTGGTTACATCAAGCTCCGCAAGAAAGGCTGCCAAAGCAATAACGCGGTGTTCGCCCTCGCTCAAAATGGCATCAGGGTTGGGAGCCGTCGATGCCGTGTTTGCCAGCACAATATGGTGGTATATAGCCCCCCTTTGGCCACCCGCGCTTTCCAACTTTGGCTGAATACCTACGACCCCAAGCTTCTTTAACTCGCTCTCAAATGCTTTACACAAACTGTCGGTAATTTCTTGCTCAGCAATTGCCTTGGTTGCCCGTGTTATATGTGATGTGTTGGTTGCGGCTTTTGCCTTGGTAAGCAACTCAATTCGCTTCAACGCATCCAGATAACGGAGCACCTGTTGCCGCTTTTGGCCAAGCATTTCTTTCGCTTCTAGCTCGTTTATCTGCTGTTGCACCTTTTCCTGCTCGGCGCTGTTGTCCTTGTTGCGCAGTTCGGCAGCCTTTGCTTGTTTATCATCAAGCCATTTCTTGAATTTGGGTAAGGCGTCATCTGGTAGCTTGCCAATATCAGGCATTGTTGGCGCTTCGCCACCTCGTACAACCCGCTCAAGCTCACCAATTGCCGCTTGTATTGCGGTTGCAGTGTCCATATATTCACGCAGGGTTTTCGCCAAATCGGGTGCGTCAGCATCTATTTCTTTGAACACATTGTCGTCGCCACTTTCCCACACAACAAGCTGGGTCATTGTCTTGCAAGCTGCAAGAACCGCCTTTTGAGCATCAGCCTCCTGCTGCTGTGTATCCTCTCGCACAAATTCTTCAAATCGTTGCAAACGGTTGGTGGCTGCACCGTCAAGGGGTTGATGGCAGAGCACACAACGAGCCTGACCTTCAGTAACCGGGAAATCTTGATCGGGATAGGCGGCCTCTGTGGAGTATCTCCGAGCCGCATCCCAAAGTTTTTTCCACGGGCATGCTCCCACACCGTTTAGAAGCGCATCATCATCGCTGAATGCCTGCTGTTGGGCGGCCTTGGAAGCCTGCTGTGCAGTGGTGTATTCCGCAAGCTTGCTGGCCAACTGTGATATGACATTCTCCCCCAAACCAGCCTGAATCTTTACAAGGCGCTGGTACAGAGGGTTGCATTGGTTTACAAGTTTGTCAATTGCTAACGCATCGTTTTGCGGGTTTGCCTTTTTAAGCCGTTCAAGCTCTTCTTTAAGCTTTGCCAGTTGCTTTTTCTCTTCATCGCTTAAACCCGCAAGCTTTTTGACTTCTTCCGGGTCTGTCGATGCATCAAGGCTGTCAAACAGTTTGCTTACTGCGGTGTTTTGCGGAGGATCGAAGGGCAACCCGGCATCTTTGATGCGGTTACTTCGATCAAGCTCTGTGTTTATCACGTCTTGCACCTGACCGCATACTTCGGCAAGCTGCGTTAACAGGTCCATACCTGCCGGTTTATAGGCGGGGTCGGTTTTATCCGCAATATACACTTGGGCTGAATTGTGGTCGAACACGCTGATCTGTGATAGTTCATCCGGCGCTGGCTTGTTGTTTTGCCAGTCGAAAGCAAGTTTCGTTTGCCTGTCAATGCTGAACTCAATTGTGGCTTTGGGTTCAGCGCGGTTACCGGTGTTGGCGTTCTTCTCAACTTTCTCTTTTTGGCCACGTGCACGGCAAGCCTGTTTTATTACTCTCGCATAGCTTGACTTACCGCTGCCATTGTCGCCGTAAAACACGCTTAGACCATTTTGGCTGAAAACAAGCTCTTGGTCGTCCAGCGTTGCACAAACGTTTTTATTGCTGTGAAGTTTCTCAAGGCGAACCGATTGAACGGCAGTGCTTTGGTTTGGAAGGTGGCTTGCTTCAATGGGCGTTGGTTCAAACTCAATACCCGGCCAGCCCTGCTCCTTTTTGCAAAGCTCCGCAATTTCCTCAATGTCTTGCTGTGTCAGTTGGCCACCGGTCTGCACAATTCTACGCAGGGCATCTTGCTGCCAATCGGGCCAACCTTGCGCATAGCTTAATACTTCTTGATAAACGCTCATACCTACCTCTAAAACACCGCAGAAAACTACCGAAACAATGTGGCAACTATAAGCCATTTTAAGCGAGCTGAAAAGAATAATATGCAACGGTAATACCTTAAGTGTGCCAGAGTATGTCATACCTTGCATGGCGCTGCTTTGTCGCAACAGTGCGTAAAGGGCAATACGGCCTGATTGCAGCTTGCAAGCACCACCCGACCGCGCAATCGCTTGCACGTTGCAATTGCAGTCTGCAAGTGGTGGGTCGCGGGGTATTCGCAATTTCTCGCAAGGAATGAGTTGCTCCGGGGCGCGAAGCTCCGTTAGCATGGCTGCAAAAGGAGGCGCGATGCAAATTGATTTTGAAAAGTACACCGTTTGCCACGTTGCAGGGCCGAAGGACAGTTATTACGACTTGGCGCTGCACCCCGGTTACCAGCCGGGCTTTGAAGGCAGGCCGGGCTATGAGCCGCTAGTGGGTTTCTGGACGCTTAGCGAAGGCGCGGGGCGGCGCATACTGGAAGTGCAGGCAGTGTTGGAAGATCACCCCAAGCGCTTTGTGTTTACAGACACGCAAGGCCGCACGTTCAAGTTTCGCCCTTTAACGCCAGAGTTGTACCGGCGGCACATTCGCAAAACCTTAAGCCGACCGTTTGAGCTACCCACCTACAAAGCAATCAAGGATTTCTTCCACCACGGCTTGCTGCCTGACGGTACGCAACTGCCCGGCTGGGACTGAGGCGCACGCTAAAACGGCGGTTTACAAGGGCGCAATCGGTTGCGGCGCTTACTGCCTGCCAGCATGCCAACGTTTTGCACCTGAAAAGTTGCGTTTTAAGCCCTTTGGAGTGGCCGATCCATACCAACCCATATCCCGTGCCAACAAAATGCAACAGCGGGCTATTCTCGCTGCGAGAGCGACATGTTTGTGCTGGGTCTTTGCCCCATAATCGCTCACACCCGCTCTATTACTGGCTGTAATCGTCGAAAACCGCCGTTTTGGTGTTTTGTTGGGGGCTTTAAGGGCGTGAAGAGTTTAACTTCCACAAACGGGTGGGTTGGCGTGCCGGTAAACCGTCTGCAAAACCATGCGGCAGGTGCAGCCTGCCATTAGCCCGTTAGTCTGTAGCGTCTTCCAAGTCTTTCAAATCTTGAAGGATACGTGCAAGCTGGTCTTTCGGCATCATCGCGCCGAATTGTTTGGATATCACATCGAGTTCCACTATCCGTGAACGCGCTTGCAGCTTGATTAGTCGCTCCATGCTCATGGTAGTACGTTGCATGTCTTTTGTGGCGCTATCCAATTTCCCAACGGCTTTTCCCTCAAATATTCCCAAGTCGCGTATTACATTGCGAATCAGCACACACGCGGGGCCGACCGCCGCAATCTTGTCTTCCCTGTTGCCGTCAAATCTTGCAATAGTTAGCCCAGCAATGTCGGAAGGCAGTTTTACAGAGGGGGTTTCGTCACAAAGGATAAATGTGCGGGATTTTCCCAGTCTGCCCATAAACAAACCGAGTTCAAACAGGACATTATCGCGCGGTGCAAGCTTGTTTTGGTTTCGGGTTGATACGAGATCATCACCCGTTAACACAAGCACCGCAAAATCAAATCGCCCAACAGCGGTAATAAGAGCCTCAATCGTACTTTGGCCAGGAGGGAATACCCCGTCGGTCCACACCGTTGTTTCAGTGTCTTCCGTGAGCTGCACTGAAACGGCACGCGCAATTTCCAAACCTTCGGAAGACGAGCCAATAAATAAAGATGGCTTATTGGACATAACACCTCCTTGCATGGGCAAACTGAAGCAATACGATAGGGCAATTTAGCACAACCAGTTTGTAGCAGCCATTAAAAAAACAGGGCCGAAAGGCAAGTCTCATAAAAACCTGAGCACCAAAGATTTATTCGCTCTTGTTTTGCGCTTTGTCTGCTTGCGTTTGTGCTTGGCTTTTTGCGTCAGTTTGGCCTTTTGTTTGACTTTGCCGACCAACGGCCAATCGCGCTTGGGATCGAATGGCCGCAGGTGGCGAGAATGGTTGACCGGATTTCGCTGTGGGCGGGCTTGGGTTGCGTTGGCTTTTGCTTTTCGCTGGTAGCGTCGAATGCGTAGCACGGGTGCTTGCCCGGCAGGTTGCATCAACTGGCATTGCCCGGCCTCATTGCAAGCTGCAATCATCACCGCGTTTGCAAGTTGCCCAACGTTCGGGGCAAGCCCGCCCCCACCATTCAGCAAAAACAGAAAAAGCCAGAGTTTCATGGTGCGGCTATTTCACCGGCCACTTTTCGCGCTCGCCCTCGGCAACGATGTCGGCCAACTGGTCGGGGCTTAGCTTGTGCTCGGTGGCCAATGCTTTGCGATACTTCTTAACCTTCGCCGCCAACGCCTTTTCGTAGGCCGCCGCTTTGTTGGCGTCCAACAGGTCTTGACCAAACAGCGCCGTGGATTTGATATGGCCGTCACGTGCATAGCCAAATTGCTTGAGCGATTTCAGGCTGTCCACCGCATCCAATGCCACCTGCACTTGGAAGAAGTTGCCGCCGCCAGCGCCCGGCACCTTTTTGACGATCTTCACAAACACGCCCGGTTCCAGCGTCGGGCCTATGCTCAGGCTGGTAACAGCGCCAAGCAGTAGGGGCGTCTTGCGCGTCAGACGAAATTCAAAGCCCGGTTTCAAATTGTTGGGATCGGTGGCAAAGTATTTTGGCCACAACTCCAGACGCGCCCGCTCGTCCGCTGCTTTGGCCGCAACAAATACCTTTTGACGTTCTGCCTTGTTAAGCCCATGCTTTTTTTCTTCCGGTGGCGCGGGCTTGGGGGCAGGTTTGGCGGCGTGTACCGGTTCTGCCGGTTTGGCAGGCTGTGCAACCGGTGCAGGCTTAGTCGGTGCGTTTTCGCCCTCTGTCGCGTTTTCCTTGGTTGGGGTGGTAGCTACAGCCACAATAAGGCAAACGGCCACCACAACGACCTTTACAGCCGGTTTAAGGGGTATCTTCGCCTTGTCCTCCAACAGCTTGCCCACGGGCGGCAACAGCAGCAGGCCCGCCACGGCCACCAAACCCCACGCGCCTTGGGCAATGTTCACCAATCCTGCCAGTATCAGAAAGACGCCAGCCACCCATGCCAAAATCATTTTCGCCATTTGCATACACTCCCTCCTGTTCTGTAAGGCTTATTGCGCCGTGCGAACGCAGCGAATGCGGGCCGCAAAACCGTGGCTTATGTCAAACAGGTTAACGTCGCCGCAGCAGAAGCCAACGACCATGTAATAGGTTTCCCAACACGCGCTAAGTTCGCAGTATTCGATTTCCGTGCTTGTCCAGTAGGCATCGCAAAGCGTGTCATCCATCACGTCAGGCCAATAGTACCCGCGTGGGCTTGGCCCGTCGTAGCAACCGCAGTGTGCACATGCCTCCGCGTCGTAACATTCATCGAATTCGGTGCACGTTTCGCCCAACTGGCAGGTGCCGCCCGGTTCATTGTTCGGGCAACCGCGCAACAAGCTTCTTAGTTCCGTTGCCGTGGGTAAGCGCCAATCGTTGCAACCTGCAAGCTCAAGCTCTTCGCAATACTCAACCGCTTGTTCAAAGCGTGCGCTGTTTTCTTCTTCAAACAATTCCCATTGCAGGCCGGTGTCGGGGTCGTTGTAAACGATTTCTTCCGTGCAGGTGTCGCCACCGTAACCGGTATCGCAATTGCATGTGCCATCGCCGTTGCAATCGCCGTGGTCATTGCAGCCATATGGTGTTCCAACGCAGGTGCCGTTGCCGTTGCAAAGGTCAGTGTGGCTGCACAGGTCTTGGTCGTCACATGTGGTTTCGTTGCCGGGGTAGGTAACAACGCATGTGTCCGATCCATCGCAGGCCCGGTTGGCACCACAGGTGGTCGGATCGTCTTCGCAGCTTATGCTTGTCCCTACACAAGCGCCCGCGCTGTTGCAGTGGTCGTTGTATGTGCAATCTTCACCGTCGTTGCATGCGTTACCGTCCGGTAAGTAGTTGCAGCCATCGCAGCAAACACCACCCGTGCAAGCACACGGCAAATCCTGCTCGGCCTGTTCGGTATCGCCGTCTGTTTCAGCGTCCTCGGCATCGCCATCAACTTGCGGCTCGTCGCCGTTTTCGTTATCGCCATCGGGCTGGGTTTCGTTGTCACCGTCAACCTGCGGTTCGTCGCCGTCTGCGGGAGAATCGCCATCGGGAAACGTGTCGCCGTCTATGGTATCGTCATCGCCATCAACGGGCGGGTTGCTTTCGTTGTCGCCATCCACAGGGGGCGAGTCGTCCGTATCGCCGTCACCGCCATTGCCGCTTGCAAGGCAAAGGTCGTCTTGGCAGACAAGCCCCTCGTTGCAGGTTCCGTTGCCGTAGCACGGGCAATGCCGGGTGCCAGTGGGGCAATCCTCGCCATCGCCGTCTATGGCCGGGTTATCGCCGTCCGGGTTGTCGCTGGGATTTGCGGTATCCGTACCACCGCAGGAGAATAATACAAAACAAAGGGCAAACGCCAATAAAGCACATTTCCGCATACGCACCACCTCTTACCGTGAATGGTCAAACAGAGTGTGCCCCAAAAAGAAAGGGGCAACATACAGCGCGGCATCCACAACCGTATGCGCCCCTCCCATAGAGGCGCACGTGTGGTTAGCACGGCGCGTATGGGTGCGCGTCGTGGATGCCGCTTTGTCTTGTCTCGCACTTTCGGCAGCTTTCGGTCGTGGGTAACCAGCCCACCAGCCCTTTTCAGGGCAGAAACCTGCTGCAAGATTGAGCACCTATAGTCTAGCGGAATGAATTCTTTTTGCCAAGGTCATTCCGCAAAACGCCGGTTTTCGTTGTTATGGCAAGTGCAGGTGGTGTTGGGTTATTGGCTGTAGGGGGCAGGCTGCTGGCTATCGGTCAACCATGCGGGCCGTTGGCCGGTTTCCGCAAAGGTAAGCAACTCGTCGGGCGTCCAGCCTTCAAACTCTACAACGGTGTCGCGGCTGGTTTGCGACTTTGGGCCGCCGTAAATATAGCTTTCAGCTTGCATGATCTTGGAGACCATTTCAATCACCGCTTTGGGGTTGCGCTTAAGGCTGGCGTGTACCTTGGGGTCGTTGACGGCTTCCGAAATAGCCTTGCTTATAAACAACCGCAGTGCAGCAAGCGGGGCTTTCCACTTTTCCATAGCATCAGCCCAAGCTTGGCGCTCATCCCCCCACGCACTCTGCAAAATTCTTTGGCGGCGCGTGGCCAGAGCTTCCATGTAGCGGTGTGGGTCGCCATGCTCAATGTATTTCTTGGCTGTGCGCCGAGTTACCGTGCACGTGTTCGCCACATATTGTGCACTTTGCACTTCCATGTAGGCTTGGAACATTCTTTTGTATTTCTCAATACTTATACCTTGCGCATTGTGCCTGCCGTCCGATTGCGTTTGGGTGCCTATCGGAACGGGGTTGACGGTGGTGCCTTTGGGGGTTTTGGGCGGATGTGGTTGCGTGCGTGTCGGGCCTGCAACCGGGGCACCGCCTTTGCAGCCCTTTTTGTCAACGGTGAACGGTGGCAGTGTTACCGCTGCATGATCTTGCGTGCTGGTTTTCGCCGGTTGCTTTCGTGTCATGGTAAACCTGTAAATGCCAAACTCAATAGCCGAAGCATTTTTGTGCAGCAAGAATAGCACAATACTTGTTGCTTGGGAAAGGCAATCCCAAGCAGGTTGCAGCCGCAATGCAAAAAGCTCAACCGGGCTCGTTTTTTACGTGGTGCAATTGAAGGGGATACCGCAGTAAGATGCAGGGCCAAGCATGCGGCAATACCCGCAAGGAAAAGCTATGCACAGCAGCCCAAGGGGGCATAAGAGGGTGACTATGTTTAACCCCCTATTAACGAGAAGGGACAGCTTGAGTGTCCGAACTATGTTATTGGTCATCGGTGGATTTTTTGGGTTTGAAAAGCGGCTCTCCGTCAGCATGGTGAATCGTATAATAGCTAAGGTTGTGTTTCCCGGCTTTCCACGTAAGATAGCCGCGCTCTTTCAGCCTGCCCTTGCACCTGCTAACTGTTTTGACCGCAATATCGAGGATTTCTGCAATTGTCGATTCCTTGGGGCAGATAATACTCTCCTCGGTGCCATCGTCGTTGCGTTTTACTCTACGGTGCGATGCAAGTACCCCCAACACTCGAAAGTCGTTTTCTTTCAATTTATCATCATCAAAGCATCCCGCTGGCAAAATCACATACAGGTTTCGCTTTTCTTGCTTGTTCGGTTTTGCCGGGTGCACATATTTCGTTGCACTTTTGACAATCTTTTCCACCTGTGTAATGGGAAGGGGCGGTTTGCATCGTGCAGCGTTAATTTGAATGAGATCTTCTACCGTTTTCTTTGTGCCCTCGCCACCATACAGTTTCCCAAGCGCAATCTTAAGCAAGGTTTTGTCCCGCTTGCCATGCTTTATATCGTCCCCGCTTTGTAGAATTTTCGTAGGTGAGCGATGCAGGCTTTTTCTTTGCTCTGCCTTTTCGTCGACAAGCGCAATTAACCAGCTCGGCAAAGGTGCAAGTGCATTTGCGTTATTGGGTGGAACAATAAAAGTGTAATCTTTACCGTCCTGATGGGTTGAGCTTGGCGCAACCACGCACTTTCCATCGCTGCACAGATCAATGCCATCGAGAAGCCCCACGCTGCTTTTGACGTGCCTTCCTGCGGGATAAGCAAAGTAGTAGTGCAGGCCACCGCCACCTGTTTTTACCGTGACAGTTTTGGGCAATTCACCATATTGGTCGATTAGGCTTTTCAACGATTCATTGCCGCCATTGCGCGGGTCAATGTCCAGCACAACTAGGTTGCTTTTTCGCCCCGTTACAATGCCGATATTGTCTTTGGGCACTTTGGTAAACCACTCTTCGATAGTTTCCTCTCGAATTGTGCCGCTCTTGTAGCCGTGGATTGTATGTGGGTGCTTTCCGATGGAAGAACAATTTCCCTTCTCCGAACAGGAGCAGCTAACAGTATCGCCCTTAAACTTGGGGTGGTAAAAACGAACCACTTGCCACCCCAATTGGGCGTAAGTTAGCGCTTCCGTCTTGCGACGTTTGGCAAATTCTTGCCGTGCCTTGTTTTGCTCCTGCTTTTTGGTCTCTTTTACGGGGTCGAACTTCCTTTTAGCCAAGTGGTCTTCCTCACCGTGCAACAGCTTGCGCAGAGCAAAATAAGCCAGTGCTGCGCTATGAAACTCGCTCCATTGTTTACACCCTGCAAGCTTTGGTTTGTAAGATGCACAACCCGTATGGGCTGCATGCAAAAAATATCCAGCAGCTATCTTATCAAAAACAGCGCCAAGCGTGCCAGAATATTCATGCTGCGTTTATATTGTGCAGGAGGATTAAACGCTCAAATGGGTAGCGCGGAAAAGCGAAAAGCGGGCCTGAAATGCTTTGGGTTTGAAATGGGCTTTCGAAGCGCTCTCATGGGATTCACTGTGGGGTAAAGGGTGATAACAGCGTTTACCCACAAACAGCCCACAAAGAAAGGGCTTGACATCTAAGTGCTTGGTATCGTATGTATAATACATCACATGGGTGTAATTTTCGATTCCCCCCGCCTCCACCACCGTTTCTTTAATGATTTCCGCCTGTTAGGACTCTAAGCCTGGGTGGATTTTCATTTTGTGCCCAAATAGTGCCCAGAGAATTCAGGGTTTGCACGGCGTCGCGTCGTACTTTCGGGTTCAGGTGCATGTAGCGGAGCGTGGTTTTGATGTCCGTATGCCCCAAGAGATCCTGAACCGTTTTCAACGAAACGCCGTTCATCACTAGGTGAGAGGCAAAGGTATGCCGTAAAACGTGCCAGCCGACCTTGCGGTCCAGTCCGGCCTCGGAGCAAGCTTTCCACAGAGGCCGTTTGCATTTGCTGTCGCTCAAGTGCTCGCCCTTCTCATTCTGAAAGCCCGGGCGGAACTGAAGTCCAAATCGCTGGCCAGGCGCAAGAGGACAAATCAGACGGGCGAGGAGATCGTTATCGAGGCGAAACCGATCCGCGAGATGAACGATGATCATCCCTTCTGGCGGTACTTCGGCGAACTGACGGAGACGGAGAAAACGGATCTGCTTGTCGGTGACGAAGAGATGAGCTATGCTGAATGAGCCTGCCGTGGAGGATAGGGCTCTGCTGGGGAGCAGCCCGAGCGCCATGGCGGGTGAACGGCGGACGGGCGGAGTTTCACTCCGTCCTGTCCCGTCGCTCGATACCGGAAGTCCCCGGCCCGTCCGTTGTTCCCTGAATGCGAAAAACCCAAAAGGATCAACAACCAAAACCATGACAATCAACCCGAGCACGAATCAAACGGTCACACATTCAGATCGGCATCGATCTGTCCAGGTTCGGCGGAAGACGCACACCCCAGTGACTCCAACAGCTTCCTCTTGTTCGGACTGCGCTCTACATCCTCTAAAATCGCAAGCTTCTGTGTCATGCTCAGATGCTCCTTTCCCTGACGCTCGCAAAGCCTCAGCTCACGATTTTTTTTAGACCATGGTTCTCCACAGCAAGCTCCGCCACCAGCTCTTTGAGCCTGGCATTTTCCCGCTTGAGCCCCTCCACTTCGTCCTTCGTGGCATCTCGCCGGGTGTCGCCGGCAAGCCGGGCCTTGCCAGCCTCCATGAAATCCTTGAGCCACTTGTAATAGACGTTGGAATGGATACCTTCCCGGCGGCACAGGTCCGCCACCGACAGCTCGCCGCGCAGACCTTCCATCACAATGCGGATTTTCTCTTCGGAGGTGTATTTCCGCCGAGTCTTGCGGCGTACTTTGCGGATGAACTCCCCGCCGTTGCCGTCCTCGCTCCGGCCGGGTTTCGGCTTGGGAGGTTGACTCTGGACATCCTGACTCTCGACTGCATCTGTTGACTTGCCTCGACTCATCGTTCGCTCCTTTCTCCGGCTATTTTGCCGAAAAAAATGAGCACGAATCAAGTCAATCTACACATTAGCACCGTGTCCAGGTTTCGCTGACGATAAGTAGTTACGAGCATCGATCTTTTATCATTCCGATCCGACTTTCTTTGTAACGATCACCTCCTATCTTCACTTTTCGAGCCCATCGCATAAACATTGACATTAACATTGCGATGGGTACACTGGGGGTGTGGCAATGGTTTGTGGAGGCAACCCCATGCGTGAAGAACTGACGGAAAAGCAGGCCCGCTTGCTGGCCTACCTGGAAAAAGAAATTGGCCAGAGCGGCAAAGCCCCCAGCCTGCGGGCGATGGGCGAAGCGTTCGGGGTGAGCTATTCGGCCATCCGGCAATTGCTGGAAGAACTGGAAAAGAAAGCCTATATCAGGCGCGAAGGCCGCTACAGCCGCACCATTCACCTGCTCAACCCGCTTGGCGAAGTCTCCGGCGTGGAGCGCGGGCGGGAAATCCCCATCGTGGGCGAGATCGCCGCCGGTCTGCCTCTGTACGCCCAACAGGAATGGGGCGGCACGGTGGTGGTGGACCGTGAATTGTACCGCTATCCCAACCTGTTCGCTCTGCGGATCAAAGGGCATTCCATGAAAGACGCGGCCATTCTCCACGGCGATTTGGTGATCTGCACCCCGCGCCAGTATGCGGAAAACGGCGAGATTGTCGCGGCGCTGGTCCACAACGAAGAAGCCACCGTCAAACGCTTCTTTCGCCATGACGATCACATCGAGCTTCGCCCGGAAAACCCGGCCTTTTCGCCCCAACGCTACAGCTTCGATGACGTGCTGATTCAGGGCAAGGTGGTGGGCGTGCAGCGCGGGCCGGACGGCGTGGCGGGTGTGTGAGGATGGACGATGGCGAGTCAGGCGCAAACCGCAAAATTGCTCATCGGGTGCAGCGGCTACTCCTACCGCGAGTGGATCGAGGCGGGCGTGTATCCGCAGGGCACCAAACAAACGGAGATGCTGACCCGCTACGCCGAGAAATTTCCCATTGTCGAGTTGAACTATACGTGGCACCGTATGCCCACGCCGGAGATGATCGAACGCCAGCGCCAGCAAGCCCCGCCCGGCTTTCCTTTTGCGGCCAAGCTCACCAAAACCCTGACGCACGAGGTGGATAGCGACATCTGGCGGGAGAATATCGTCCGCTACCGCGACGCCCTTGCGCCCTTGACGCAGGCCGGGCAACTGGCGGCGGTGTTGGTGCAATTGCCGCCCTCGTTCGACCGCGCTCCGAAAAACCGCAGCTATCTGGCTCACCTCTTGGACGCTTTGCACGGCCTGCCCGTTGCGGTGGAGTTTCGTCACAAGTCGTGGGCGCACGACCGGGTGTTTGCCGAACTCGAACGCCGCAAGGTGACGCTGGTAGCTGTGGATGAACCGAAGTTGCCGCACCTGTTCCCGGCCTTGGATGTCGTCACCAATCCCGATCAGTTTTACGTGCGTTTTCATGGGCGCAATGCCGCCGGGTGGCAAAATCGTGGCAACGCCCATCCCTTCGATTATGACTACTCGGATGACGAGTTGCGCCCGTGGGCCGAGCAGACCATTGAACGCATGACCAAGCGGGCCAAGCAAGGTGTGATCTTCTTCAATAACCATGTCTCCGGGCAAGCCCCGAAAAACGCCCGACGGCTGGCTGAGTTGCTGGCCGATCAGGGATTGACCGGGGGATAATTATGGGCGCGGCGCGGGACATTCTGCACCTCAACGTGGCCGATTTCGCCGTGGAGGTGGAAAGGCTGGTCGATAGCCGTCTGAAAACCCGGCCCGTGATTATCGCGCCCGAAGGCGCGGCGCGGGCGGCGGTCTTCGATCACAGCGAAGAGGCGTTTCAGTCCGGGGTGCGCAAGGGTATGCCCTTGAAGCGAGCGCTTCGCCGCTGCAAAGAGGCGGTGGTATTGCCTCCCCATCCCAACCGCTACGAACGCGCCATGCGCGAGATGCTGAAACGCGCCCTGCCGTACTCGCCGCTGATCGAGCAGACGGACACCCAGGGCCACCTGTTTGTGGATGTCAGCGGCACCTCGCGCCTGCACGGCCCGCCCCAGGACATCGGCCTGAAGGTTCGCCGGGCTTTACAGAAAGAAATCGGGTTCCTGCCGATCTGGACCCTGGCCCCCAACAAACTCCTGGCCAAAGTCGCTTCGCGGCTGGTCAAACCCAACGGGGAGCGCATCGTCCGGCCCGGCGAGGAAACCCGCCTGCTTGAACCTTTGCCCCTGCATCTGATTCCCGGCCTGGAGGCCTACGACCTTTTCCGCCTGCGGGATTTCAATTTCCGCCGGGTGGGCCAGGCCACGCGACTCGTCCCCGAACAACTGGACGTGATCTTCGGCAAGCGTAGCACGGCTATTCATAACCTGTTGCGCGGGGTGGACGATGCGCCCGTTCTGCCGGTGGGCGCAGAAGCGCCGAGCGTCCTGGCCGCGCACGTCTTCGGAGACGACACCAACGACCGGCGGCGCATCGAGGGCGCCTTGTACGCCCTGGTGGAGGAAGTGGGCGCGGACCTGCGAAGACGCGGCCTGGCGGCGAAACGGCTGGGGCTGTTGCTGGATTATTCGGATGGCAAACGCATGGGCCGCACGATGATCGTCACCCCGCCCACGGCCAACGACTTCGCCCTGTACGAGAGCGCCCACGACTTGCTGCATAAGGCATGGCAGCGCCGGGTGCGGATTCGCCACCTGCGCCTTACGCTGGACCGGCTGGTTTATCCCCCGCCGCCGCAACTGGAACTGCTTGCGGATGAGCGCAAAGAGCAGAACGACAAACGCGAACTTGTGGCCGCGCTCGACGCCATTCGCAGCCGTTTCGGGACAAGCGCGATTCGCATGGGCCGCACCCTGCCGGTGGTATCGCCATGATTCCTTTAACCGCCCGTTCCCATTATTCGCTGATGTGGGGTGTGCGCTCCCCTGCGGAATTGGTGCGACATGCCAAGCTCTGCGGCTATGACCGGCTGGCCCTGACCGACACTGACAACCTGTATGGCTTGTGGCCTTTTCTTGCAGCTTGCAATGCGGAAGGCGTGCAGCCGATTGTGGGCGCGGAAATCACCGACCCAAACACGACCGACCGAGCCGTGTGTCTGGTAGAAAACGAAACGGGCTATAGCAACCTCACCCGCCTGCTGACCCGCCGTCATTGCGACAAAGGCTTTACTCTGCAACGGGCCTTGCCGGAACACGCGGGCGGCCTTATCGTACTGGCGCAATCCGAGACCTTGTTGCGGCAATGGAAAAAACGGGGCGTGTTTGTTGCCGCCGCCTTGCCACGCAAGCCCAACGGTCACGGCTTGAAGCTGCGCCAAGTGGCGAAAGCCTTGGACGTGCCATCCGTGGCCACGCCGGGGGCGTTCTTTGCATTGCCGGAAGACCACGCCGTCCATCGCCTGCAACGGGCCATCAACCTGAACACCTCGCTTTCGCGCCTGGGCGCCCGTGACACGGCCCCGCAGGATGCCTGGCTGGCTCCGTCGATGGACTACATCCGGCGTTTCGATGTCTGGCCCGACGCTATCCGCGAAACCGACGCCCTGGCCGAACGGCTGGCGTTCACCGGGCCAAATTTTGGTTTGGTTATGCCAAGCTGGCAGAAACAGAGTGCTGCGGAATCGGCCCTGGAACTTCGCGCCGTAGCCTATGAAGGCGCACGCTGGCGCTATGGTGTGACGCTTTCGGACAACGTGGTGCAGCGCTTGGAATACGAACTGGCCGCCATCCGCGCCAAGGATTTCTCGGCCTACTTCCTGATCGTTCAGGACATCGTGAAACACAGCCCGCGCATTTGCGGACGCGGGAGCGGTGCAGCATCCATCGTGGCGTATTGTCTGGGCATCACCAATGTCTGCCCGCTCAAGTACAACCTGTACTTCGAGCGCTTTCTGAACCCCGGAAGGAAGGATGCCCCCGACATCGACGTGGATTTTGCCTGGGACGAACGCGACGAGGTGCAGTTGGCCGTACTGGAAAAGTACAAGGGCCACGCGGCGATGGTCTGCAACCACGTTTTGTTGCAACCCCGCTCGGCCATCCGCGAAGTGGCCAAGGTCTACGGCCTGACCGACCGCGAAATCGGGCAGGTGTCAAAACGCTTGCCGTGGTTCTGGCGGGCGATGGATGGTGCAGACGACGACGCGCTGCTGACCCGTCTCAAAGCCCTGCCGCAATTGAAGCAACTGGACTTCCCCGAACCGTGGCCGGAGATCATTCGCCACGCTCAACGTCTGATCGGTACGCCGCGTAACCTGTCCGTGCATTCGGGCGGGGTGGTGATTACGCCCAAGCCCATTGACTCTTACGTGCCGGTGGAGATCGCGCCCAAGGGGGTGCCCATTGTCCAGTGGGAAAAGGACGGCACGGAAGACAGCGGGCTGTTGAAAATCGACCTCTTGGGCAACCGCAGCTTGGGGGTGATTCGCGACGCCATCGCCACCGCCAAGCAAAACGGCGGTTTTGTGAATGAGGGCCAGTGGGAACCGGAAGACGACCGGGCCACCCAAGCTCGCATCGCCAATGGTGAAACGATGGGCTGCTTTTACATCGAATCCCCGGCCACAAGGCTTTTGCAGCAGAAGTCGGGCGTGGGCGATTACGAGCACATGGTGATTCACACCTCCATCATTCGCCCGGCTGCGAATCGCTGGATCAACGAGTATCTGGCGCGGCTAAAGGGCGAGCCGTGGGAGGCCATTCACCCGCTGCTTGAGGGTGTGCTGGACGAAACCTACGGCATCATGGTCTATCAGGAGCACGTTTCACTGGCGGCAGTCGCCTTGGCGGGTTTCGACCACGCCGACGCCGACGGCCTGCGCAAGGTGATGGCCCGCAAGGATCGCGACAAAAAGCTGCTCGACTACTTCCAACGTTTCGCCACGGGCGCACGGGAACGGGGTGTGACGGATGCACAGATCGAGCAGGTCTGGGACATGATTTTGTCGTTCGATGGCTATTCCTTCTGCAAGCCCCACAGCGCCAGCTACATCCGGGTATCGTTTCAGGCGGCATACCTGAAGGCCCACCACCCGGCGGCCTTCATGGCGGCGGTGATCTCCAACCAGGGCGGGTTTTACTCCACCTTCGCCTATGTATCCGAGGCGCGGCGCCTGGGCGTGGACATCCTGCCGCCGGATGTGAACGACAGCGGCATTCGCTGGACAGCCGGAAACGACTGGATGCGGGTGGGGCTGATGACGGTCAAGCACCTTTCGGGAAATACACAAGCCCGGATCGTCAGCGAGCGAGCACGCGCACCCTACCAAAGCCTGACGGATTTTCTTAACCGCGTGCGTCCCGACGACGAAGAAGCCCGGTCCTTGATCCATGCCAGGGCGTTCGCTGATTTGCACCCGAACTCCTCTCATGCTGCGCTTGCATGGGAGTTGGCCACATGGCGCAAGGAGCGGCGACAGACCAAACCACAGCAGGATTTGTTCGCGCAGCTATCGAAAGCCGCCACGCCACCAACGTTCCCCGCCGATAGCGACATCGCCCGTTTGCGTCGGGAATTTGCGGCTTTGGGTTTTCTATGCGACCGCCACCCGATAACACTTTTTGCCGATACGCTCAAGCACCGCAACCTGGTCAAAGCCAACGACCTGCCCAACCATGCAGGCAAGCGCATAAGCGTGGCCGGGATGCTGATTACCGGCAAGGTGGTCTCCACCCACAAGGGCGACCCGATGGAGTTTGTCACTTTCGAGGATGAAACCGGCGTGATCGAGACCACGTTTTTCCCCCGCGTGTACGAGCGCTTCTGCTCCATTCTGGATTACGGCCGCCCGTTCGTCCTGACCGGCAAGGTGGACGAACAGTTCGGGGCGTGTACACTGACAGTGGAGCGGGTGCTTGCCGTATCGCCTGTGAAAGAAGGCAAGCCGGGTCAAAGCCCTGAAAGCGCGCACCTCACTCCCGATAGCCGATAGTCGGATCGGATAAACCATCCGCCAATCCGAAATCGAACGTGACTTTCCATGTGTTGACGTGAAGCGTCGCTTTTGTTACGTTGATGCGTGCCGGGTGCCGCACGATTCCGTCCCATTGCCGCACCTGAGGCGTTCGTCACTCCAGCAAGGAGCTTGCGCATGATCGACTAGAGAAACGTGCATCATCGGCCCCTCCCGCTCCATGCGGCGAGGATGCAATGGGTATGGTGCGGGCACGGTTCTCGACGCGATCGACCCCTTTTGGACGTACGCCCCTTGGGTGTATTCTTCCTGCAAAATTGAAAGATTCGCCGCCAGAACCGTTGTCCGTTTGTCCGGAATGGAGCAACGACATGGCTTCCGTGCTGACTTTGGCGGACCTGGATTTTTCCTACGGCGCTTCGCCGGATTTCCTGTTTTCCAATCTCAATTTGTCCTTTTCCCGGGGTTGGACCGGCATCGTCGGCCCGAACGGAAGCGGGAAAACCACCCTTTCTCGTCTGGTTTGTGGTCGGCTCGACCCGCTGTCGGGGCGGGTGTCCGGTCCGTCGCCGGCCATGTACTGTCCGCAGCGTACGGACTTTCCGCCCGAGCGTTTACACGAGTTCCTGACCGTGGATTGTGACGGCGAGGCCGCTTACTGGCGTAGCCGCCTGAAGATCGGGGAAGACTGGTTCGCCCGCTGGGATACGCTCAGCCACGGCGAGCGTAAACGTGCGCAACTTGCCGTCGCCTTGTGGCGCGGACCGGCAGTCCTTGCCGCCGATGAACCCACCAACCATCTCGACCGCGTCGCGCGCGAGCCGATTGCGGAAGCCTTGGCGAGTTACTCCGGCATCGGCCTGCTGGTCAGCCACGACCGTGATTTGCTGGATCGGCTGTGCATCCGGTGCCTTTTCATCGAACCGCCCCGTGTGCGAATGTTTCCCGGAACCTATACGGAAGCGGTCGAGCAGCGGGACCGGGAAAACCTGCATCTTCGAAGGGAACGCCGCCGGGCCGAGCAAAACGTGACCAGGATCGAGCGACAGGCGACGAAACGTCGTTACGTTGCGGCGCAATCCAAGCATCGCAACTCGGGGCATGGCCTGGACCGTAAAGACCACGACGCGCGTGAAAAGCTCGGCCGGGTGCGCATCAGCGGCAAGGACGGCCAGGCGGGCAGGCTTCAGAGTCAACTCGACGGGAGAATGCGCCAGGCGAAAGCCGCATTGGAGCGAACCACATTGCGCAAGGAATACGAGCTCGGCATCTGGTTCGAGGGCGAGCGTTCCAGGCGCACTTTCATCGCGTCCGTGGAGGAAGGGCGGATCGATCTCGGCGGTGGCCGGGAACTGGCGTTTTCCCCCCTGCGCATCGGTCCGGAGGATCGCATCGGTTTGACCGGTCCCAATGGCGCGGGAAAAAGCACGCTCTTGAAACATCTGCTGGCGCATGCGGTCCTCGAACCGGACAAACTCGTATATCTACCTCAGGAGATGGACGCCGCGCTTTCACACGATATTCTGGCGAATGTGAGAAAACTCGGCGGCGATGACTTGGGGCGATTGATGACGGTGGTCAGCCGCCTCGGGTCGCGTCCCCGGCGATTGCTGGAAAGCCCGGAACCCAGTCCCGGTGAACTCCGCAAGCTGCTTCTGGCTCAGGGGATTGTGCGTGGGCCGCATCTGATCGTCATGGACGAACCGACCAACCACCTTGATTTGACCGCGATCACCTGTCTTGAAGAAGCCCTGAAAGGCTGTCCTTGCGCCTTGTTGCTGGTCAGTCACGACGAACGCTTTCTTCGCCGATTGACAACGCTACGTTGGGACATTCGGGACGGGTACGTGGAAATGGAATAAAATAGGCTATAAGAACCATGGTCAGAGTCATCTAACCAACCTATTTTCTTCCCTTCCCAGCCACTTTCCCGCCATCCACTACGGTTGGCCCGGACAAGTGCGCCCATTTTCCGCTCAAACAAGGAGGTCAATCCCATGAAGCAGAAACTACTTCCTCAGTCCATCCGCAAAACGATTCCGCCACTGTACGCCCAGGATGGCAAAGGCATGGAGGCCATCACGCACCTGCGATTCTTCCACGCATTCGGCTCCAACGGTGTCTGGTACCTGACCGAGTTCGACCACGACGGCGGCGACACCTGCTTCGGCTGGGCCGAGGTGCTTCCCGGCTGCGGCGAACTCGGCTACTTCAGCCTGAAGGAACTCGAATCCCTGGAAGCCCGTATCAATGGCCAGCGTGTTCCCGGTTTGCAGGCCATCGAGCGCGACATCCACTTCACCCCCACGCCGCTCTCCCAGATCCTGGAGATCCGGGATCGTCAATGAGAGGGTCACTGTTTTACGGAATCCCGGTGATTTGTGTGGAAGAACACAGCCATCAGAAGAGAGGCTGTGACCGCGGTGGCAGAGCCGAAGTAGAAGGGGACGTTTGAGTCCACCCGGTCATACAGAATACCGGCGATGATGCTTGCAGGTAGGAGCGTCAGGCCAAGCATTGCGTTGTAAATGCCAAGGCCGGTGCCTCGCTTGTTTTCGTCCATAAGGTCGGACACGAAGGCTTTCTGGATGCCGTCGGTGGCCGCGGAGTACAGACCATACATCGCGAACAGCCCGATAATCGCGCGGACATCGCGGGTATACCCAAAACCGAAGTAGACGACGGCGTACACCAGGTAACCGAACACCAGAACTCTTTCCCTCCCGATTTTGTCCGAGACCTTCCCGAAGGGAATGGCAAATAGAACCGATACAGCATTGAACAGTAGATATACTAGCGGGATGTATGTGACCTTCACGCCGACCTCGTTGGCTTTGACGATCAGCAAAGCGTCGGTAGAGTTGCCCAAGGTGAACAGGAAAATAATTCCGAGCAGTAGGTAGTATCTCTTCGGAAAGTCCCGGAAGCTGAATTTGGCGTATAGGCTTTCTTTCGGCTTGGAGACGTCCTTGATTAGGACAAGGATCGTAACCACACCTAGTACTGCCGGGATCGTAGCCAACAGGAAAACCGTTCTGTAATCTCCAGGGACTACCATCAGAACCCCAAAGGCAAGCAAAGGTCCGACGATCGCACCGGCGTTGTCCATGGCTTTGTGTAAGCCGAAGCTGCGTCCGGCATCTCCCTTCTCTGCAGAACCTGCTACAAGGCTATCGCGGGGGGCGGTTCGCACTCCCTTTCCGAACCGCTCGATAAAGCGTAGTGCGAGCACCTGTAATGGCGAGGTGACCGCCGCGTAGACCGGTGTTACGATTGCCGTAATCGAGTAGCCGACCGCCATGAAGGGTTTGTTCTTGCCGATCTTGTCACTCCAGAAGCCGGATCCGGTCTTGACCAAGGCTGCCGTGCCCTCCGCGATGCCTTCGATTATAGACAGCGTGGTCTTCGACGCACCGATGGACATCAGGAAAAGGGGCATGATCGAGTAAACCATCTTTGTGGATGTGTCCGTCAGGAAGCTGACCAGCCCGGCAAAAAAGACGTTCCTGTTAAACCCCACCTTTGTCACCACCGAGTCTTTGTGATCGCAGACTGGCGAGATTGAGGCAGTTCGCACTTTGCGCTGACTACTATCCATTGTGTAAGGCCTGCTGCTTGCTGCCGGGAGTGAGTTGCTTGGCACGATGATACGATTCTGATTCTTCGATGAGTTGGGCGGCCTGAAACTTGACTTTCAGATCGTAGCGTATGTCTTGTGGTTTCATACCTTACTTCCTCACATATACTGAGTCGCCATTCTGTTCAAGGTTTGAATCATAGCCATCTTTACAAGCAGTAAGAGTCCGTGCAGCTTGGGAAAAGGATTTGTAACGATCAATTTCGATATAGCGTTTCTTTTCAATAGAAATGCTGAACTGGAGATTAGCACGAAGACAACTCAACAACAATAATAACCTGCAATACTATTAACCCGGCAATCATAAGTTAGCGCCTTACGCGGCATACTTCACCTTGCCATGTTTGAAGTATTTCCTTACGCGGCTCGGTCGTTTCTGCAGCATCCGCATGTGGGACAGAATCTTCTTCTTCAATTGCTTTTCATTCCTCGCGGGCGGCCCGGAATGCACACCCGCCTTCAGATCGCAGTTCAATAACTCGTCCGGATTCAATTCCGGCGAATACGACGGCAGGTGAAACACCTCGATTTCTTCTACATGTTCGGCCAGCCACTCCTTCACAACCTTTGCGTGATGCACACGCAGGTTGTCCAGGATCACGAAGATCTTCCGGCCGGCATCCTTGATCAGCCGCTCGAAAAACGTGATGAGTAACTGGGCATTCATGGCTTTGTCATAGATCATGAAACGCACCTTGCCCTGATTCGTCACGGAAGAAATCAGGCTCGCGCTTTTTCGCTTGGCGTTCAAATGGATCACCGGCGTCTCGCCTTTGGGAGCGTAAGAGCGGCCGTGCTGACTGTCCGAACGAAGCCCCGTCTCATCCGCCCAGTGAATCTCGACCCCTTCCGCCTTGGCGCGAGCCTGAATCGCCGGGTATTCGTCGTCCAGCCAGCGCCGCACCGCCTTCGGATTCTGCTCGTAGGCCCGCTTCAACGGCTTCTGCGGCGTAAATCCCCAGCGCTTCAGGTATTCCCCCACCGTGCGAATCGGCATCGAAAAACCGAGACGTTCACGAATCAACTCCACCACGGCGCGGCGTGTCCACAAAGCGAAGCCCAGTTTCAACTGGTCCGGCGTTTTTTCTTCGATCAGGTCGCGGATTTCCGCTTCCTGTTCGGGATTCAGGTGACGGTGTTGGCCTGGCTTGCAGCCTTTTCGAGCGGGCTTCAGCGCTTTCATTCCTCCTTTGCGATAAAGCGCCCACCATTTCCGGACGGTGGATTCACCCACTTGAAACGTGTCTGCAACGGCCTGGTGTGTCAGCCCCTTTTCCTTCAGACGCACCGCCCGCCTGCGCAGATCGTACAGTACGTCGTCACTCAAACTGCGGTTGTCATGATTCATGCATTCAGTATACATCAAACGCGCTCAATACGATATTGTATTTTTGCCGGGTTAATAAGAGAGTTGCAGTCTTCTTCGTGACGTGAAAGTTCTTCTTGTATTTGCGGATCAAGCCGCCAACTTCACAAATCACGCGGATGATGTGCAGCGTCCAGAAATCTTCTTCATTGATCACTTTTCGATAGGCGTGGAGATCGCGACGTTCGCCATCGGTCAGTTCAAAGACCTCGATCATTCTGGAAACGGAGTCTCGGGTCAGGTTGCCGGCGGCCGTCATCGGTGCGCCTTTTTAATCCTGAATTTCGGTGAGAATTTTCCTCAGCCGACGAAAGAAAGGGATCGTAATCAACTCGGCCAGACTCATGTTGGCGCAAAGTAGAAACCGTGCATCAGGCGACCACCAGCCTTGTTCGCAGAGTTCCTTCGCCAGCCTCGGCGTGAGCCCGCCCAGATCCTCCAGAGAGACGGGATGACTCCCGCCGAGTATGCTTCAGGCCACCGGAAGGCCGATGTCGTGCGCTTGGCGGACTACAAAGACCGGAAGCTGCGGCGGATCGAGTTCGCGGGCGGCATGTTGAACGGCTACCAAGTCGAGACGAACCAGAAAGCCGCCTGAAGGATCAAGGATGCGAACCAAGGAGAAAACCACTACCCGGACGGCAAGGCGGGGACAGGACATGGTGCGCCCTCGATGTGGTTTGGGCTTGGCCGGAAGGCGATTTGATTGGCCGGAAGAAGCTTGTCGCCCTCATGTCTCCGGTGACCAGTCGTCTCGGTATGGCCTGCGGGCCGGGCGAACCATGCGGCTTCCAGCTTGCTCGACTCCAGGGCGAGGTTTTCTTGAAGCGCTTTATGGAAATCGGCCCATCCTGACGGGTGTCCACCGGATTATGAAAGGGTTTGTCCTTGAAAACCACCGCGCCAGACCACAACCGGCACATATCCGGTTAGGCCCGGTCGCGTTTCAACCGATTCATGAACGGAGAGTTTCGCGTCAATTGCCCGGAATGACCTGAGTTCCCGACCTCTCTCGAAAAGCAATCCCCGAAACTACTCCATATCCTCGTTAACCAGGGCTTTGGCTCGCCCCCATCGACGGACCGATTCAGCTATAAAAAGCGTTCGTTAAGGGGACCTGGGTGTCCACTCTTTCCGGGGAGGATCAGTATGGACGGACCCGGATTTCGATCCCGAAGAACCGGCCTTCTACTACCTGCGCGTCATCGAAAATCCGCGCTGCCGTTGGGCGGCCTACGACTGCAATTCGTTTTCCGGCGCCGAACGTCCGGACGCCTGCTCGGACGGAAGCGTAGCCCTGACCGTGCAGGAACGGGCCTGGACCTCGCCGATCTGGTACGATCCGCAATGAAATGGTGCATTCCTCCAAAAGGAAAAGGCCGCCGATCCTCCGACCGGCGGCCTTTTTTTCTCCATGAGTTCCCGACGAGCTAGATTCCACCGCCGCAGGACATGACGCTGGTGTGGGCCGTGTAATTGATGTCGTAATCCAGGAAGGTGTTCCGTCCCGGTACGGTCAGCAGATCCACCACGTTGAAGCTGCTCAGCGGTGCGTCTTTTTCCAGGATGACCACGTTGTCGCCCCGGTTGTTGTCCAGATCCAGGCATAGCCGCGCATCGTCGTGCAGGGTTTCACCGTGTACGTTGTAGCTCAGGCTTCCCAGCGCATTGTTGTTAACGATCATGTTCAGTTCGGAAGCACCGTCGGCGGCGAAGTACATTCCGCGTCCCAGGATGGGTTCTTCCATGGAATGATGCAGGATGTTCGTGTCCCAATAGACATCCATCCGTACGGGAGCCCCACCCGCCATGCCGCCTTCGGCGTAAGCCGTCATGGCGTCGCCACCGATGTTCGTGAAGAAGTTGCCGCCGGCCAGGGAGAAGGTTTGGGATTCGCCCCGTGCGTAAAGAACCACGCCTTCGTTCGTGATCGAAGAGATCATGGAATTGACCACGATGGGCTGCATGGTGGAATACGCGCTTGGCGAGAAATACAGGGCGTCGCCGCCGATCATGTGGAACTGCGAAGTATTCACCTGAACGATCATGTTCGAGGCGAACTGCGATTCCGCGTGCAAACCATCCTGTCCGATGTTGGTGAAGGTTACCGGCGCGGCCGTTCCATCGAACGTGGCGTCCAAAAAGGCGGTGTCGTTGGACAGCAGATCGACACCGTGCCCGGCGGCGGACAGCGTGCATCCGGAGACATCCAGAGTCATCTGGAAAATGCCCACGGCCTCGGCATGAATTCCGGCGTTCCCTGGAGTTCGCGAATCGATGGTCAGTCCATCGATCCGGGCCGACATGTTCGCCGTATTCGTGGAAAGGTCCAGGCCATCCCCCGACGCGACGACGGAACCCAATTCCCCGCCATGGATGTTCAGAGTACCCGCGTCCGAGGCGAACACACCGTCCCCGTCGTCATTCCTGATGGCGAGATGGTTCACGGTAAGGGTGTGCGTGTTGTTCAGAAGTTGCAGGGCCTGCGGCTGAAGCAACGGACTTTCCGAAGTGCCGAGCATCAGGCTTTCCACGGTGACATTCGCGCCCGTATTCGTAACCGACATTCCCGAACCGGCGGTCGCCGTGACCGGTCCATCGAAGAGAAGCGAGCCGCCGGCCAGATTCGCCACGTCCACGACCTTCGAGAGCGCGCTTCCGTTGAAGATCGGACCACTGAAACCTATATCGGCGCTTCCATTCGTCACGCCAAAGGCCGGCATGGCTCCCACCGTATGACTGATTTCCGAAGTCAGGAACTGGATGGCGGACCCGCCGTCCAGAATCCAGACCCCGTAAGCCGGTCCGTTCTCGATCCGGGCGTTGCCCACGGTCACCGGTCCGCTGTTTTCCTGGATAAGCACGCCCTGGCCGCCGTCGTCGTGCAGGTCGCCGGCGTTCTCTCCCGTGACCGTAACGGGACCGGAGTTCAGCAGGGAATTCAGCAGGTATCCGGAATCGTTGCCGATCCGGCCGTGGAAAATGATCTCCGACGAAGCCGAGTCGATGCGGACGGCGCTGTCCGAGCCATCGGGCAGCAGGGCCGTGTTCGATATCGAACCGTAGGCTTCGATAAGCGAACACGCCACCGGCCCGTCCGCCGTGGCTCCATCGATGAAGAGCCCCGAGTCCGTCGCGCCATCGATATCCAGATTCGTCAGTTCGATCCTGGAATCCGTGGTCCCGCCGGTCACGTGAACCGCCGAGCCCGCCACGTTCGCCAATCCGAGGCCGTCGATGCTCACCGGACCACCGGAAGACATCACGAACACACCTTCCGCGTTATAGATTCCGGGCTCGTTCGCGCTGTTGAAGAACGGAGCCGTTCCGTTCTCAGGACCGGCCAGAACGACTTCTCCGCTCACCGTATCCAGCATTGCCAGTTTGCCGGTGGAGTTGTCCATCGTCCCGACGTACTCCACGTCCGCCGACGAATCGAGCACGGCGAAGGCGGTGCCGTCGCAATCGGAGATCGAGGCATCATTGAAAGTAACGCTCGCCGTTCCTCCATCGATGAGAACGCCTCCGCCCGTGCATCCGAAGATGGCCGGACGGTTGAATACGGCTGCGTCCTCCGCACCCGACGGATCCACCATTTTCAGGCCGTCCAGAAGCGCTTCGTTGATTTGCAGATCGTTGAAGGTCAGCAGTCCGGAAGTGGTGTCGGTGTATACGCCTTCGCCGGTCGGAGCGGCGATCCGGAGAGTGTTGAAGATCATGGTTCCGGCAGAGTCATGGACGGCCAGCGCCCGTCCGTCGATGTTGTTCAGGCTGGCGTTGGTAACCGTCACCGCGCCCGAGGCTTGGCTCAGGTAAATGCCGTTTCCGCCGTCTCCGGAAAGATCGCCGCTTTCCTTGCCCGTGAAAATGGACGATCCGGCGACATTCTGCAAGTCGATCATGCGCCCGGAATCGTTGACGATGACTCCTTCGAAATTCAGATCCGCTTCCGAATTCGCGGAAAAGACGGCCGCTGCCGCGGTGTTTTCGATATGGCCCTGGTAGGAAACGCCATCCACGCGGACGACATCTCCGTCACCGCTGACGTTCAGCCCGTTCGCCGCTCCGCCGATGATCTCCATGTCGGAGAAGTCGATGCTGCCCGCCGTGCCGTTCATCACGCGTATGGCGTCTCCCGTGGCTCCCGTGATCCGGCCGCCCTGGACGCTGACATCCGCCATGGCGTCTTCCACCAGGATTCCCTCGGCGCCGGTATCGATGAAGCTGTCGCCTCGCAGGAGTTCGCTTGGATGGAAGGCCAGCGGCGCGGAAGGCTGGCGCAGATAAAGCATGCGGTTGGAGAAGTTCTGAATCGTCCCGGTGTAATCCACGCCGGCGCCGCCGCCGTACAACTGGAAGGCGTGTCCCTGTCCGGCATTGCTTTCGATGGCGACATTGTTGAACGCCAGGAAACCCGTACTGGACAAAATGTCCACGCCGTTATCCGTATTGTTCCGGAACGATGAGTCCTCCGCCTGGAGCAACAGGCCCTCGCCCGCATCGGATCCCTCGACGTGCAGTCCGTCCTGTGCCGACCCTTCCACCATGACGTTGCCAAGCAGCACGGGAGCGGAAACGCCGTTCAGCACGACGCCGCCGCCGCCCTCGATGCTCGCATCCCGCAACGTGACGGCCTCTTGCGTGGAATCCAGCAACACCCCCGTTCCCTCGTCGTCATACAAGGCGTACTCGGACATGCCGACGATTTCCACCGGGCCCGTGGTGTTCGTCACGTGGGCCAGATAGGCCGGGCCATTGTCGATACCGCCGTTGAAGTAAATCCGACCGTTCGCGCCGTCGAACCGCAAGGCGGAACCGATGGGATCGATGATCTGCATCCCTTCGAGAGACACCATCGCCCCTCCTCCGAGCACCTGGATGGCCGGTCCGGCGGAATTCAGAAACAGAGAACTCGCCATGTCGTACATGCAATTGGAGTTCTCGATCAGCATCCCCTTTCCGCCCAGATCGAGATGTCCTTCTCCCAGATCGATCTCTCCTTCGCCGACATTCCGGATGGAAGCCAGATAGGATCCGCCCGTGTTCTCCATGGTTCCGATCATATAAAGCAGGAACAGCTCATTTCCGCCCTGCACGTTCAATGCGGCATGAGCGGTGCCATCGGTGTTCCGGAGATTGATGCCGCCGAAGATATACTCTCCGGAAAGGTTTTCAAGGGTGATTCCGTGGTTGTCGAATCCGGACAGCGTGGATCCCTCGTCACTGAACAAGCCGACCATGGCCCGGGAGTTCGTAATCAGAATGCCTTCGCCGTCCGTCGTATTCCAAACGGTTTCATAGGCTTCCATCGAACTCGTGTATTGATCGATTCGGAGCAGGTAATCGGTGGTGCTTGAAATCGCACCGCCTTCCAGATACACCTGCGTCGTGGAGGGCCCCTGGACGTGGAACGCCGTGTTGGCGACGTCGTTCACGTTCACGTCGTACAGCTCGACGTAACCGTTTCCGCCGTTGATCCGGACGCCATCGCCGACGCCGTTCTGAACGGCCACGTTTCCGATGCCGCAATATCCGTCGAAATCCTGGAAGAGTACGCCGCTGCCGCCATCGTCCGTCACGCCCTCGCCGCCAAGCATGAATTCCCCGTCTCCGGACTGCATGTTGAGCAGGTAGCCGCTGCGGTTGTCGATGGCGCCGTAGAATTCGGCGCTGCCCGTGATATTCTGAACGAAGAGGGCGTCCGCCACGGATTCGTCGAGGTTCATGTTCTCCAGAAGCATCGTACCCGCGAAGGTGTCGATGTAGACGCCGTGCGCCTGGCTGTCACGAATCGTCGTCGTTCCGGCCTGGAAGCCGATCTCCGCGTCCACCCGCTCGATGCGAATGCCGCCGCCGTTGGTTTGCTCCAGATTCGCGCCGGAGAAATTCAGGCCGCCGCCGGACAGGTCCAGGGCGTGCAGCATGTAATCCGCGCCTCCCCTGCCGGCGCCGCCTCCGCCGCCGTAATTGGCCACGATGGTTCCCTCGTATTCCAGATCCGGACCGGATCCTTCAACGCGAACCGCCGTCTGTCCCGGATTCTGAATGGAAGCGTTCGTCAGGAAGACCGAACCGTAGGAATTCTCGACCAGCAGAGAGGCTTCCGCGGCCGAACCGTTTTGCAGCGAAACTCCGTCGAGAACCGCACTCCCGGTGAAGGAATCGAAACGAACGCCCAGGCCGCCGTTGTCCACCAGGTTCCCGGTCATTTCGAGTTCCACCGCCACGTCCGATTCCGGGGTCGAAGAAAGGACATTCAACAGATGGTTGTCGCCGTTCTGGATGTCGCCGCTGTAACCGATGACGGCATTTCCTCCGTCCACGTGGAACGCGTCTCCCGCCGCCGCGTTGATTTCCGATTGGAAGAACGAGAGTTCTCCCGCCACGTTTTGCAGGAAGACGCCGTGATCCGCCACGTTCGCGATGTGAGTCTTGGAAAACACGCTGCCTTCGGACAGACGGCTGTTTAAAACCTTCACGCCCAATCCGCCCGTCGCCTGAACGGCCGTGGATCCGTTGACGCTCAACAGGCCGTTCAGATCGCGCACGTAGAACAGATCCTCGCTTCCGTTCTGGATATCGCCGTTATAGGTGAAGTCCAAGGCATCGCCGTAAATGGCCACGGCTCTCGCCGCCGGATTGGTGATCGCGGCGTTGTCGAAAATGATGGAGCCGTCCACGTTCAGAACGGCTATTCCTTCCACCGTACTGTTGGCGATGGATACGTTTTCCGCATGGAAGTCCACCGTGGAGGCGGAGAACAGCGAGCCTTTCCCGTTCGTGCTCGTGTACGGACCTGTTTCGAAAACATAGGTTCCGCCCTCGACGTTTTCCATGGCGAACAGCCAGTCCGCCGCATTTTCGATGCGACCCGTGAACTGGACGGTATGCTCACCGCCCCAGGCATAGAAAGCCTGTTTCGCGGCATTGACGATGGTTGCGCTCGGGAAAACGAACTGTCCCGCCGCGTTTCGCAGGTGGATTCCGGCATCCTGGCTGTCGGTCAGGCTTAGGGTGGCGTCGCAGATCAGATCCACGGCGGAATCCGCAACGAAGATGCCATTTCCGTTCACGCTTTCCAGGCCATGCCCGGCGGTGAAGGAAACCCGCGCGGGCGACTCGCCGTCGGACACCAGGTTGTCCAGGTGCAACAGGAAGGGGCCGGAGCCCGGATAAGCGGCCGAAATGGATCCCGTGTAATCGATCCGGGGATGGGAACCGCTCACCCGGAAGGCCGTTTCCGTCGGGTTCACGATTTCGAAGCCGGAAAGTCCGATGGTCGCCGTGGAATTCCGAACGTACACGCCTGTGGCGGCGCTGTTGGCGATCCGCGCATTGGAGATGGTCACCGGAGCGGATACGGCGTCGATCCAGACGCCCGTGCCGCCTTCGTCTGTCAGTGTGCCGCCGTTGACGGCGACCGGTCCGGTGCAGGATGTCAGGGAAACCAGCCGCTCCGACGTGTTGGCGATATCGCCGTTGTATTCGATCTCCGCGGAGCCGCCCGTCACGTGGAAGGCATCCTCGGACGCACCGTCGATACGGGCTCCGTTAAAGCGCGCGATTCCGGAAACGTTGTCCAGCAGAATACCCGCTCCCGTGACGTTCTCGATCCGCGCGTTCGTAACGAGGCTTCCTTCCCGCAGTTCCGAGTTCCGGATGGAAATGCCCTGCCCGCCGTTGGCGTGAATGGTGTCGCCTCCGATGGAGAGGACGCCCTGAATGCCGTTCACGGTCAGGAGATAATCGCTACCGTTCTGAACGTCTCCGGAGTAGATGAAGTCGAGTTGTCCGCCCTGAAGCGCAACGGCGTTTCCGGAAGGATTCACGATGGAGGTTCCGCCGAACTCGATGCGTCCGCTCGTCTGCGCGGCTTGAATTCCCATGTCCGCGCTGTTTTGCAAGGTCGCGCCGTTCATACGGAAATCCACGTTGGAGTCGTTGAAGAAAATCCCCGTTCCCCCGTTGTCCGCGTACGTTCCCGTGGAGAAATCATAGACGCCGACGCCCGCATTGACGCCGTTGACGGAGATCAGGCGATCGGAGGCATTGACGATGCTTCCGGAATAGGTGACGGCCTGTCGTCCGCCATTGGCGCTGAAGGCCGGGCCGACGGCTTCCACGATCTGCGCATCCGGGAAGTTGAACACGCCCGTGGCGTTCTCCAGGTGAATTCCAGCGGCCGTGCTCTGGTTGATCCGCAGGGGACTCTCTACGGAGAAGGTCGTCTCGGAATCCTGCACCAGGACGCCGTTTCCACTCGTGCTCTGATAGGTGTCGCCGCCCAGTATCACCGAGGAACCCGCGCCGAGGCCGATCAAGTGAACCAGATGTGCGCCGGCGCCGCCGTAAGCGGCCTGAATCCCACCGTTGACGACGACCTGCGGAGCGCCGCCGTTCACGAAAAGGCCCGTGCCGTTGGGATTGATGACGTCCAGTCCGTTCAGCGTGACGGGGACGCTGCTTCCCAGAATGGAAACGGCCGCGTCGCCGTTGTTTTCCAGGACGGCGTTGGAGATGGAGACTTCCGCTCCGGCGTTCTCTATCCGTATGCCCAATCCGAAATGGTCGTTCAGATTCAGACCGGTTCCCGTAACGTGCACCGGCCCGCCGGTTCCGGTCAGGTGGATCATCGCGCCCGAACCGTTGGAAATTTCCCCGGTGTAGGCCACCGCCGCCGCGCCGCCGTTGACGACCAGAGCGCCCCCCGAGGCGTCGGTGACGCTCATTCCGTTCAGATTATAGGTGCCGTAGCTGTTGGTGATGTTCACGCCGTCGCCCGGAACCATGGAGAGACTCGCCCCCGCGAGGGTCAGATTTGTCGTGGCGTCGGTGACGCGGATACCGCCCGAAATCACCGAAAGCTGCGGAGACTGGAACTCGATGGAGGATCCCTCCAGGGTGTTCAGCACCAGAATCAGGCTTCCGCTTTCGGGATGGCCCGGAGCTCGTTCGGGCGCGCCGTAAGACGCCGAAATCTGCCCCGAATGCACGATGGAGGCGCTTCCGCCGTTTACGGAAAAGGCCGGCAGCGCGGGATTCAGGATGGAAACGTTCGTGAACGTATAGGTTCCCGTTCCCCCGATGACCTTGATTCCGCCGCCCGAGGAATTGTTCAACGCGGCGTTTTCCAGCACCACCGTTCCGTTCACGTCGGTCAGGTGGACCCCGCCGTCTTCGTTGCTGTCGATGGAACCCCCGAGGAAACGGATCGTTCCCGTGGAGTTGGAAATCGAGAGCGTCGCCTGGTTCTGCGTGGACTGAATGCCGACGCCGGTCAGGGTGGCGGAGGAACTCACTTCGTTCATCAGGATGCAGCCCGCGCCCATGGCGCAAAGCGCCATGCCGCCGTTCATGGAAAACTCTCCGGAAGCGGCGAGAAGTTCGATGGCCGTTCCGTAGGCCGCCAGGGCGCTGTTGGAGTGGGCGAAGACCACCGAGGCGGAGGAATTCGCCACCAGCAGGGCATGATCCTGCGCGAACACGCGCGTTTCACCGAAAAGGACGGATCCCTCGGCCCCCGCGATGGCAATGCCGTAATCCAGCGGAAGCATCTCGCCGAGATTTCCGCCTTCCAGATAGGCGGCGCTGAAATCGAAGACGCCGTTCACGGTGTCCAGCGTCAGCAATTCACCGCCCGTGACCGTAAGCTCCGTTCCGGCCATGGACAGGTTTCCGTCGATGTTGGTGAAGGAAAGCCCCAGGCCGGCCTCGCCCTGGAAGACGCTATCCAGGATCCAGATGTCGCCTTCGTTTCCGTTGACGCTCACGCCTCCCACGTTTAGCAGAAACTCCGTGCGCTGGACGGTCAGGGACGCCGCGTCGGCGTCCGGCGTGGCGTTGTCCAGGAACAATCCTTCCAGTCCGCTTTCCCGGATGGAACAATCTTCCATGACGAGCGCGCCCGAAACGCCGCTGCCGTACACGCCGTTTGCGTAGGCCGCTTCCACGTCCAGTCCTAGAATCCGGTTGTCGTCGGCCAGGACGATGCCGTGACCGTCCACCGTGCCGTTGGTGATGACCGGGTATTGGGCCGGATCGTCGGCGTAAACCAACGTCTTATCCACGCCCAGATGGTTGACCACGAGATCCACGCCGGATCCGACCAGGGTCTGTCCGTTCTTGAGAACGATGCCCTCGTCCATGCCCGTTGTATCGCCCGTACCGTAGGAAATGTAGATGAAATCGTTTTCGCCGGACTGAATGTCCGCCTCGGCAAGCGTCGTAAAGGGGCGATCGATCCGGCCGTCTCCGGGACCGTTCGAAGCGTCGTAATCGTTCCGCACGTACCAGACCATTTCCGAAATGTTGAACGTGATCTGCGCCGAACCCGTCAGCGCCTCCCCGGTGCCGGGAATGGGATCGTCGATGATCTCGTAGGTATAGGTATCGATCGTGCGCTCTCCGGCCGGAGGCAGATAGCTGAAGCTGCCGTCGGCGTTCAGGGTGATTTCGCCGCCGCCGTCGGTGGCGCGGGTGTACGGCGCGTCTTTCACGGACACGCTGTCGCCGTCCTGATCCCAGTCCGGCTCACCCTGTTTCAGCACGCCGTTGGTTGCATTCACGTCCAGACGGGTGTTGCCGATGGCGTTGTATTCGTCGGCCAGCGCCGTGGGCGCATCGTTTCTCTGATTGACCGTGAATTCGAAACTCGTGTCATCGGACAGCGGCTCGCCGTCGGACACCGTAAGTTCGATGACCACCGGACCGTCGTCCACCGTGTTGGCGTCGAGGACCGGCGTGATGGTAATGTTGCGGGTTCCGTCCGTCGATCCGGCCTCGATGAGAATATCGGCGTCGCGCACGACGTCCTGGTTGCTCGAAGTCGCCACGATGGTAAGCGCGGCGGCGTCATCATCCACGTCCGATACGACGATCAGTTCCATGGGTCCAAAGGCCGTATCTTCCAGCGTCTCCTGGTTGGCGATCACCTCGATCACGGGGGCGTCGTTGACCGGCGTCAGCGTGATGGTGACGGTGGTGACCTCCGACAGATTGTTTTCCGCCTGACCGTCGTCGGCTCGATAGGTGAAGGTGTCCACCTGGTCGAAATTCTCGTTCGGAATGTAGACAAAGGTTCCATTCGGATGGAGCGTCAGGGTTCCGAACTGGGCGTCGTCCACCAGCACCGCGGTAAGGGCGTTGTCCTCGATGTCGGTATCGTTGGCGAGTACGCCATTGGCCGGATTGATGATGGTAAGCGTATAATCCTCGATGGTCGTATAGCCGGGATCGGCGTTGCCCACGGGAGCGTCATTGACGGCCAGCACCTCCACCTGGAAGGTGTCCGTGGCCTGCAAGTCGCCGTCCGAGACGGTCACGGTGACGGTCACCAGGCCGCTTTGATTCGCCAGGGGAACCACGTTCAGGGTGCGATTCGCGCCGCCGCCTCCGAGAATCAGCCCCGCGCCGGTCACCAGGCCGGGATTGTCGGACTCGGCCCAGACATCCAGGCTGCCCGGATCGGTTTCCACGTCTCCCACCGTAAACGCGATGGCGCCGGTTTCCCCGTCTTCCGAAATGGCGGAAGCTCCGATAACGTCCGGCAGGTCGGAAATCGTCGGCCGGTCGTTCTGCGGCGTGATGGCGATGACCGCTTCCGCCGTGACCGGATCGGACAGGCCGTCCGTAAGTTCATAAGTAAAGCTGACGCTCTGATCGTGATTCTCCGCCGGATCGTACGTAAAGGAGCCGTCCGGGCTCATGTTCAGAACACCAGACGCCGGGGGAACCAGCACCGTGGCCTGGAGCGTGTCCTGGGTTTCCGGATGGTTGTCGGTGTTGTCCGCGTCCGTATCGTTGGCCAGAAGACCGTTTTCCGCATTGACGACGAGCTGGGTGTCTTCCAGCGTCGTGTAATCCCGGTCATCGGCGGCCACGGGGCGGTCGTTTACGGGCGTCACTTCGATCTGGAAGGATTCCTCCACCTGGTTGGCCACGTCGGACAGCCGCAAGGTAATGGTGACCAGGCCGTAGTTGTTCGCGGCGGGCGTGACGGTCACGGTGCGCAGCGGCTGATCCGGATCGGGAGCCTCGATGACGATATTCGCCAAGGGAACCAGGATTTCGTCGCTGGAGCGTACGGTCAGGATCAGATCCGCCGGACCGGTGCCCGGATCGGGATCGTCGATGCTGAATTCGATGGGACCGGTGGTTCCGTCTTCCGCAATGGCGTCCTCGTCCAGAATGTCCGCGATCTCCGTGATGGTGGGCGGATCGCTGGCCGGAGCGACGGTAAGCTCGAAGGGAACGGCGATGAAATCCTCGCCGTCGGAGACGGTCACGGTGATGGTGGTGGCGCCGTTGACGTTCAAGACCGGCGTAACGGAGAGCGTGCGCTCGGCTCCGGAGCCGGAAAGCGCCAGATCTCCATTCAACACCACGGCCTGATCGCTGGACTCGGCGGTGACGACCAGACTGTCCGGGTCAGTCTCCACGTCCCCGATGGTGAACTCGAAGTCCTTCGTCGTGTCCTCGGCCATACCGCTGTCTTCCAGGCCGGTAAGCGTGGGAACGTCGTTGACCGGCGTTACGGTCAGGATGAATTCCTCCTGGGCCACGGCCCGCCCCTGCTGATCGTTGACGGAGACGGTGATGACCGTGGTTCCGAAAACGTCCGAGTTGGCGTTCTCCACGGGGGCGACGTTCAGCGTCCGAGCGCCTTCCGAGCCGCCGAGCGTGAGGCCGTCGTCCGTGACCAGGTTCTGGTTGCTGCTGGAAGCGGAAACCACGAGCTGGCCGAATTCGTTGTCGATGTCGCTGATGGAGAAGGCGACGTCCAGCGGGGTATCCTCCGGCGTCTCCCGGTCATCGATGGGGCTGATCTGCGGCGTGTCGTTATCCGCCGCAACGGTGATGACCACGGTCGCTGTGTTGGAAGACAGGTCGCCGTCGTTCGCGACGTACGTGAAGGATACCTCTCCGAAGAAGTCCGCCTCGGGCTGGTAGGTGAAGGAACCATCGGTATTCAGCGTCAGGGTTCCATGCGGAGCGCCGACGCCATCGACCGGATCGCTGACCTTCACGGCGGAAAGGATGTCCTCGTCCACGTCCTCGTCATTGAGCAGTACGCCGGAGGCCGCGTCCACCACCAGAGCGGTGTCTTCCATGGCGCCGTAGGCGTCGTCGTAGGCCACGGGCGCATCGGGCCGGCTGGCCACGGTAATCGTCGCCGTGGCGATTTCCGAAACGTCCTCGCCGTCGGAAGCCCGATAGGTGAACGTGTCCGTGCCGTGGAAGTTCGGATCCGGCGTGTAGGAGAAGGAGCCATCGCCACTGAGAATGAGTTCTCCGTTGGGCGTGGTGTCCATGAGTTGCGCCTGGAGCATCTCCTTGTCGGCGTCGCTGTCGTTTGCGAGAACGCCGTTCTCAGCTCCCACGGAAAGCGGCGTGTCCTCGTCGGTGGCGTAATCCGGATCGTTCGCCGCCACGGGCACATCCTGAACCGGCGTCACGGCGATGGTCACCGTGGCCATATTGGAATCGTCCGTGCCATCGTTGGCGACGTAGGTAAACGTGATCATGCCGTAAAAATCCGCCTCCGGCGTGTACTCGAAGGAACCATCCGCGTTCAGATTCAGGACGCCTTTCACATGGCCCTCGCCGTCGATCGGATCGGAGGCCGATCCCGCCTGAAGCACGTCTTCCTCCGCATCGCTGTCGTTGGCCAGCACGCCGGAAACGGCGTCCACCAGCAGATAGCCGTCCTCTTCCACGCTGTAACCGGGATCGTCGGCCGCCACCGGGACGTCGTTCAGCGCGGTGACAGTCAGCAGGCAGGTGGCCGCGGGGGAATCGTCGAAGCCGTCGTTGACGACGAACACGATGGCCCGCTCGGTCTCGTCGGGATCCTGCGAGTCGTTCCGATAGGTGACGTTTCGCAACGCCTCCTGGAAATTCGCCAGGGTGTCCGGCCCGGTGAGGGTCAGCACGCCCGTATCCGGATCGTAGGCGTCCTGAAGGACCACGCTGGAATAGGAAGTGGCCAGAAATTCCTCTCCCGTATCGGCCAGGTTTTCCAGGGTGATGGTCGCCATGGCGATCTGCGCGTCGTCCACGTCGGCGATCAGCAGGTTTTCAGGATCCGTCACCGCCACCGCTCCGCCGTCCTCGATGAAGGCCGCCGTGTAATCGATGTCGCCGCCGGGTTCGTCGGCTTCGCCGTCCAGGTCCAGCATCGGCGGATCGTTCACGGAAATCACGGCGAGGGTGGTCACCGCCGGGTCGGACAGGTTTTCTCCATCGGTGACGTGGAAGGTCAGCGTGCGGGGCGTGGTGTCCGGGTCTTCCGAAACATTGGTATAAGCCGCCGTTCGAAGCAGCGCCTGATATTCCTCCAGCGTGCCCGCGCCGACCAGCGTCAGCGTGGCGCTGGCTTCCGAGTATTCCACGGCGATATCGCGGGTTCCCACGTCCACCGTAAGGAATTCATCCGCGCCGTCCAGGTTGTTGTCGATGGTGATCGCCGCGCCGGCGAGCATCGTATCGTCGGGGTCGCTCACCGTCAGATTGTCCGGATCCACGATGGCCGTCGTTCCTCCGTTTTCGGTGTACTCCGTCGCGAAATGAACGTCCCCCTCGGGATCGTCCGCCGCACCGTCCAGATCGATCACGGGCGCCTCGTTCGGCGCTTCCTCCGCGTCCGGCTCGTCGTCGGGTTCCACGTCGCCATCGGTATCGCCGTCGGTATCGCCGTCCGTGTCGCCGTCGGTATCGCCATCCGTGTCGCCGTCGGTGTCGCCATCCGTGTCACCGTCGGTGTCGCCATCAGCGTCGCCGTCGGAGTCGCCATCAGCGTCGCCGTCGATATCACCATCCGTGTCGCCGTCCACGTCATCGTCCCAGTCGAAGTCCTCGTCCGGCTCGATGTCGTCATCCCAGTCGAAATCGCCGTCCGTTTCGATGTCATCGTCCGGATCGAAATCCTCGTCCCAATCGAAATCGTCGTCCGGATCGATGTCTTCGTCCGGGTCGAAATCCCCGTCCGTGTCACCGTCCGTCGGCAGGTCGTCGTCCCCATCCGTTACCGAATCGGCATCCTTATCGCCATCGGGCAGGTTCGTATCGCCGTCTTCATCTCCCCCTCCCGAGGAAGAGCAGCTCACGGCGAGAAGAACGAATAGAGCCAGAAACAGGTTGATCCATACGGCGCGTTTCATGACGGGTTCCTCCTGAAATACTTCCACGTAACGATATCTTTTCATGATCTTTGGCTAAGCAAACACCTTCATTTCGGTGAATTTCTGAAAAAGCTCGTTTACGATCCGAGCCGGTTTCTCCGTTTTTCGGACGAGGACGGAAACAGACGCGGAACGCTCTGCGCGGTCATCGCCTCGCGTCTCGTGAATCGTCTCCCCCAAAGCCTTCCCACAGGCTTTTCCCCGATGTGCTTCAAGCTGCACTGTCAATTGGAGCAGATTTTCAAGCATCTTTCAACGATGATTTCCCGTTTTTTTATTCACTCTTCCAACCTGCCGATAACACTTGTCTTTTAATTTATCTTTCTCAAGATTACTTTCCAGCGGCTCCAAAGACATCGCACGCAAATGATGAATCGCCGCCTCCGGGAAAGTCCCTTTCGCCCCGTGGGGTCCATCGGATCGTTTTGCTAATTCGGTCGTTTTTCCACGATTCTTGATTATTTATTGGCTTTGAATATTCCTTCCGATGGGGTAAATTGGCGCTGGAAGCCCGATTGGAAACCTCTTTGCAGGTGGCCGGATGACCGAGAAACGTCCCACATTCGCGCGGCCCCCCTGGTGGCGGGCTCGAAAAGCAGAACTTCTGGAGGCCCTGGAAGATCGGGGATACCTTTTCGTCGTGGACGAGGAAACCCTGAACGAACTGGCGTTTTCTTATCTTTCGCTGTCCAACGCCCCGCTGGCGCTCCACCGGGTTTCGGTCAACACGACGCCCGAGGTCTTGCGGAAACTGCACGATCAGGGCTACGGATTTCTGATTCGTTCTTATGCGGAAGGCGAACGGCTTTCGGCTTCCCTGCCGAGGCTTTCTCCCGACGAGGTTTCCCTTCAATCCGGATATCGCACGGCGAAGCCCGCCAGCGGCGCTTTTTCCGGGAAGAATTTCTTTGGCGAATCCGGCGAATGGAGCCAGGCCTCAACGTTTTGCCTGGAAGGCGGCGACGCCTCCAAGTGGTTGAAACAACTACAGAATTCCGTAAAGACGAACACGCAAACCCATGAATGGCTTCTGGAACTGAACCTGCCGATTCCCACGGGAAACGCCGAGCGCGAGCACCTGATCGTGGCGCTGGAAGACATGCTTTTCGATTTCCGGGAGGAATTTCCGGAACTTCGGCTGGCGCTGGTTCCGAACGCCCTGCTCGTTGCCGAGGCGGGAATCCTGCTATGTCGAGTGAAGGAAACCGACACCGTAAACGGCCGCCCCGCGGCGATCCTGGACGCGCCCCTGGGCTCGTTCCTCGCGCCGGAATTTCTTTCCGGTCATGCGGTCATGCGGCTATCCGGCCAGGACGAGGATTCCGAAAACAGCGCCCCCGTCACGCTCTACGGATCCAAGGATTCCAGGCGTTTATACCCCATGGAGGTCCGACTGCCGCCGCTTGCGACGGGCGACGTCCTGGCCGTCTTCCACGCCGGAGCCTTCGGCGACCGGCCGTTTACTGCCGCCCGTCGGGAGGCCGTTTTCTTCCTGAAAGCCCGCGCGGTCTGCACGCTGTGCTGAGAGGAAAACGATTGATTCAACTTCCAAAATCGGGGAGCAATCCGGAAACCGTTTTCGAAGAAAGCTCGCCATGACTTCATCAATCCGTGGAAAGGCCCCGTCAGAACAGACGCTGCCCCAGCGGAACAGGCCCGTCCAGAGTGGCCAGCATCACATCGCCCCGCTCATCGGACATTCCCGTGACGAGCACTTCCGAAAGATGGGGACCGATTTTTCTGGGATGTAAATTGACGACTCCCAGAACGAGTTTGCCCATGAGTTCGTCTTCGGAGTAGTGGGTGATCTGGGCCAGGCTCCGCTTCACTCCCAGTTCGGGACCGAAGTCCACCGCCAGCTTGTACGCCTTGATACGACAGCCTTCGGCCGCGTGGACGGAGACGATCCGGCCGGCTCGGATATCGATTTTCTGGAAATCGGCGAATTCGATTTTATCGTTCATTTTTTCTCCTTCCTTCTTCGCGAAACCGATCGAGCCTTCCCCTCTCCCGCCCTCTTCGACGGCGCACCCCAAAAACACTCGATTCTATGGAGCTTTTCCGGAAACCGGATCCTTCTTCGCCCCACCGTCCGGGATGAAGCGGATGAACGCCAATCCCAAAAAGGCCATGCCCGCGCAGATGAGGAAGGCCGTGCGCATGCCCAGGTGATCGCTGAGCATTCCCACCAGGAGAATGATGAGAGCGCGCACGGCGAAGGAAATCGCCATGAAGGTGCCGTTGGCCGCCGCCTGGTTCGCGCCGGAATTCTCCAGCATCACCGCCATCAGCACGGGGCCGGTGCCGATGGTGAAAAAGCCCAGACCCAGTAAAATCGGCACCAGTAGCACGCCCTCCACAAAGATCAGCCCCAGCATCATCAGCGGAGCCAGCAGGATGGTGAAAAACAGGACTTTCCGTCGCCCCACGAAGTCGCTGATGGTTCCGGATAAAAACACGCCCGCCGCGCCCGCCAGTTCCACGATGGAAAGCGCCACGCCCGAAAGCCACAGGCCGTGGCCCTCGGAAAACAGGTAGGTCGGCAGATAGGTGGTGATGGCCGCCGCCATGAAGGCGCGCGCCACCAGAATGCCGAAAACGCCCGTGATGATGCGGCGCATCTGGATCAGCATCTGGCCGAAGGACGCCGCCTGCCGCGTTTTGCCGCTCGCGGGCGGCTCCTTCAGTCGCCACCAGAGCACGCCGGAGGCCGCCAGTCCCACCGGAATCAGTTTCCAAAGTCCCTCCAGTCCGAGGGTGCTGGCCGCCCAGACCGCCACGAGCGGCCCCGCCGTGCGCGCCAGTTCGCCGCCCAGCATGAACATGCCCGTGCCGCGCCCCACCGCCGAACCGGAAAGCCGAGCCACCATCACGGGCGCGGAAACGTGGATGGCGGCGATGCTTACGCCCGCGGCCAGAAGGACCATCGCAAGGATGATGTAGTTCGGCGCAAGCCCGGCCAGGCACATGAGCGTTGCCGTAAGCGCCGGAGAAAACACGAGAAACAGGCGATTGAGCCGTTTTCTGTCGCAGAAGGCCCCCAGAAACGGATTGAAGAGCGAGGGAAGCTGCATGAAGACGGTCAGCGAGCCCGCCTGGGTGAGACTGAGCCCCATGCGCTGGATCAGAAGCGGCAGAACGGGAGAAATGAAGCTGGTGAAGATGTCGTGAAAGAAGTGCGCCAGGGCGATCCCGGCGACCTTCCCGGTCTGGAACCTCCCGTTTTCACCGATGTTTTTTGCGGATTGGGCTTCGATGATGGGATCCTCTCGGTTGCTGTGTGACACGGATTCTTTCGTTCGTCGCCTTTGCGGCAAAAGGCCGAAAGAGAAGCGAGTCACCATACTCCGATCCTTCCGGCGGGTCAAGAGCGGCGACGGGCGAAGCGGGGGAAAACGGGAGGATTTTCGTTTGACAGCCGGCCGGTGACCCGGGCGCCAGCCGTTTTCCAATACGGATGGAAAGGCAAAATCTCCGGTGAAACCGCTTTCCGTTTCATGCATTGCCGTCACGATAACAGGCTTCCGACTCAATGGATATCCATGGTTCGATGCAAACCTTAATTTTCTTGCCTTCTCCGAAAAATCCGCTATCGTTGATGAAATCCTTTCAATATACCGATGAGGGGGGAAAGCTTGGAGGAGAACGCAACCATGAAACGATCCGCCATCCTCATGATTTTCCTGTTGGGCACGGGACTTCTGATCGCCTCCATGTCCGGATGCAGTCCGCGCATGACGATCACCGGAGAGGAAAACGGCCGCAAACGGGGATATTTCAACAACGACATCGAGCCGTACAACCAGCGCATGGCGTTGTATAATGCCAAGAAATACGAGGAACTCCTGACGCGGCTCCGGGAGGAAAGCGAATATTACTGCGAATCGAGACACCGCGAACCGGAGGGCTGTTTTCACGTCAGCGGCGAACGCATGATCCTGGAACTTCGCCTGGGACAATACGACGAGTACATGAAGAGCCGGAAAACGTTCATGAGATGCGTCGATTTTCTGGAACGTTGCACAAGAGAAAGATGTATCTTTTCGCTCTACGACCCGGAGGGCAGAGAATTCCGCACCTTGGCGAAGGATATACGCAGAATGAATTCCTCGGATGACGATCTCTGCGACAAGGAAATCGATGCCCTGTACGAACGGCGGAAGAAAGAGGCGGAACTCCGGGGAGAAAAGCATAAAGGAAATCGATACTCCGCCAGCAGCACGATCTCCTGCCGCTGGGGGGAAAAGGAACCCAAAGTCGCCGAAATATCGGATTATTTCTCCTGGACCCGCCCGCTGGAGGACTTCGAGATCCGGGGTTCGAAAGGAAGCACGAGCTTTCCCGTTTTCGTATCCATCGTCGGAACCATCGCGCTTTTCGAACTGTTTACAGGCTATCCGCACGCACGCAAATGCGCAACCGGCAGTTTCCGTTACGAACGGCCGGACGACTGGGACATGCACGTGAAAGGGCTGATCCGCGCCATCGAGAAGGAAATGACCCACCTGCCCCGGGGAGAAACACCCTTCCAAATCCAGAAGAACTGGTACGAAAGCTTCCACAAAACCTCGCTCAAATCGCCCGTTTATCCCCTGGACGCCCTGCAGCAGGCCCTCGCGCAGGGGAACGCGGAATGGCTGGAAGAGGTCGTCGATTTCTTCGAATGGAACGCGGACGACCTGATGAAGATCGATATCTTCGCCCGGATCGACGCCGCCTTCCCGGACAAAGCCGCCCGCGAACAGGCGCTTTCCGGCATCGAATCCCTGTTTTTCAACCGCATGTACAAAGACCGCACGGTGGAGAACTTCGAGCTTTACAGCCGGCATTTCGCCTTTCACCATCGCATGGGCGAAATCAAGGACATCCTCGATACGCTCATCATGCTGAAGCAGGCCAAGAAACAGGGCTACGAACAGGTCCGCCGGTTCTATCGGAAATACATCGGCACGCCGGAGGGATCCGAGGCGAAGACATGGCTGGACGAATACGTCGCAAAACACGTCCGGGTGCTGGAACCCGGCCTGTCGGCGGCCAAGGGATCGCGCAGTTGGGTGAACGACTGGCTGGAAAGCGGCAAACATATCGGCACCTACGGCGGAGAAAAATACAACTTCTTCCTCATCGGCGGCGTGCGCAACGAGGGCGACCGCACCTTCCCCGTGGACGTGGAATGCCAACTGCGCATGCAGAAATCCACCAGCGCGCGCATCTTGTGGTCCATGGCCAAAAGCACGGAGAAACACACGTTCGAGGAACACTACAAGGTCTACCTGGACCCCGGGGAAACGCAGCTCTTCATGTGCGCCTACGAGAACAAAGGCGGCGATTCGGGAATCGGGAAAGGCATCTGGTTCAATGTCAACAGCCGCTGGGATTTCGCCGATCCGCCCTTCGAGATCCTGCCGAAGTTCAGCCCGGAGCCCATCGCCGAGTCCCGGCTGCGCAAACAGGCGGAAATGGTGGAGAGGGTGCGCACCCACGGCAATCTGCCTATCCAGGCCAGCCCGCTGGACATCGAAAAACAGAAGAAGTTCGGGGATCAGAACGCCTCCACCGTGCACGTTGAGTTTCGCAACATCCCGGACAAGGGCGTAGAGTTTTTCATCATGGATTCAAGCGGTCGGCGAGTTTACGAGGACACGGTGTACATGGGCATTCTGCCGACCTACGTGCATCTGCTTCCCGGATCGTACACGTTGGGCATTCCCAAACTGCGCCTGTCCACGGCGTTTCAGGTGTCCGGAGACACGAGTTCCCATGTCCTCGATGTCGATATGAAAAACGGCGAGGTGAAGATTCACCATTGAAGCCGACGGAGCGGAAAGGGGTGTTCTCTCCCTCGATGGCGGGCCTTGTCCCAAAACCCAGGACTGAATTCTCCCAGGAATTCCGATAAGAACCAAAAAAAAAACGGGCCGTTTCCCTCCCCGGCGGCGAGCCTCGATGGTCGTGAAACGTTCACCCGTTTTATTCGGTCCGGGCTCCGGGATCCCGGTTTTCTATGAAACGAAACGGCCGAACAGCTTTCCTCCGTCGATGAGGGTCGCCAGGCCGTCTTCGAGTCGCGCCATCCCGAGAATCGATTCCACGCCGCGCATCCCCGGAGGAAGCGTCTCCCGATCGCCGATCCGTTCGCCCTCGATATCCAGAACGGCCACCACGGTATCCACGATCACGCCGATTTTTCGGCCCTCATACTCGCAGACCAACAGGATTTCCTTGGCGAAGCGTTCGAACATGGGCAGGGTTTCGTCGAACAGCCCTTCGATGGTGCTCAATTCCGTCTGCTTGACGGCCTCGATCATGCGAATGGCTTCCTCATGCTGGCCTTGGGCCGAAAGCGCCAACGCGTGATCCGCCACCGCATGAAGCCGCCGGTGGGGCTTGTCGAAAAAGTGAAGCTGCATGCGCAGAATCGGATCGTCCGACTCATAGGTATCATACCATTTCCCGAAGGCGCATTCGTGGGGATCTTTCGCCAGTTCGAACGGCCGATCCTCGTTCACAGAGCGAAGCAGCTCATCCACCCAGTGCTGATGATCCTGCTTGCGCTTGGCCAGCGTGTCCACCAGTTCCGCCAGTTCTTCCCGAAACCCCTGCATTCCCAACACCTTGCGGAGATCGATGGCGGAAAAAACGCTGTCGCGCAAGATCGCCGTTCCGCGAATCTCCGGCGGGGCGTTCGGTATTCGGTTGGTTTTTTCCAGAATCGCCATCTCCTTGACGTGATGCGCCTGGATCGCGCAGCGTTGCTGCTCCACTTCGAACAGGATCCAGGTGTTCTTTCTGTCATCGGGATGAGCCATTGTTCCATCCTCCCTGATTCGCTTTTCCGTTTCCGGGGAATTCCGGGCCGTTCCCTGGCCCGGAAGAAAAGCGACCGCTTACCGTACGCTTTTCGATTTACCCCTGGCGCTCCCTTTCGGAGGCCTTTCTTCAGTGAGACCGAAGCGATCGAGGGAATTGCAAACTTGTAATGATTTTTAATGCGGAACGTCCAGGGAAAGAATTTCGGAAGGATTTCGAAGGGAAAAACACATCGGAGAGAGGCCGATCCGTCACCCGGCATCGGCCCGCCGCCATGTTGAGCGATTATAGAGGATCTCAGCCACAGGCCAGGTCGGCGATTTTATACGTCATGAAGCTCCCGGCCTGCGGCTCCCCGTCGTAAAAGAACAGCGCCATTTTACGGGCCGTGAAACGCAGGTCCAGCGCGTGATCGCCCATATGCTCGTAATACCGCTTCAAGGCGTCGGCGGCGCCCCCCTTCCCCGCTTCTATCGTGAGGTGAAAATGATAGCCGTCTCCGTCGTGGGGGGCGGCGGAATTCTCGAACCGCTCCGCCAGCTCGGCGTTGATCCGATTGTGCAGTACTCTGAGACGGGCGGCCTCGACTACATTCAGCCCGAGGATCCCGAAGCCGTTCCAGAACGTGTGATAGAAGCCATCGAACGCGATCTCAAAAGGCTCGATTCCCGAGGCCAGTTCGTCGAAATACGTCTCCAGCTTCCGCATGTCGTCGAAGGCGAAGGGCTGCTTCAGGCTGACGTGGGCCGGGAGCAACGATGCGTAAAACCGGACGCCATGATTGCGGTTCAGTTCGAACATCCGTCTTCGGACGAAATTGTGGACGCGATCATCCGCAAGAATGGCGACGGCCGCCTTCATATCGGGCATGATTTTTCCCTTTCAGAGGCCATGTCATTCGCCGATTTTTTTTTCCGACGAACGTGCATCCCGACGGGGCCGGATATTTGTTATCCAACGCATTCTATTATTATGCTGCCACGTAACGCATTATTCTTCTCTTTGCAACGTAAGATATCTATTGAATTCGATTGATCCGATGAAAGAAAGAGATCTGAAAAACTCGGCCCGCCGCCCGAAGCCCCCTCCTTTTACACCCCTGTTTTACACCTGTGTATTTCGCACCTTTCGGCGGGTTCGTCCGGGGGAACGCTTTATCATTCGTAAGCCCTTGAATTCACGTAGAATATCCATGAAAAAGCATTCCCCCGGGCGAACGGACGATTTCGGGCCATTGGTTCCCTTTGCATTCATCCGTGGGCGCGCGCCTTCCTCTCAAGTTCTTACAATAATATCAACAACTTACGGAGAACACGGAAAGCGTCCGCCCAAGCGCCTATGTCCTTAATGACAGTCCCTGTGTTCCGGTCGGGGTGCTTTTTCCGAATTCCTTCCGGATATCAGGTGGATAGCCCCATTGGAGCGCCTTTCCCGGAAACGGGCGGGCGGGGAAAGGCGAAAATCGCGCTCTGTATTACTTCTTCATTATCCGATCCCGATATTCGTCAAAGCCTTTTCTTCCCATCAGACCGTAGGCGTACTTCTTGCCCAGTTCCACGCCCGGCTGATCGAAGGGGTTGATTTCATAGAGATATCCGGCCAGCACGGTCATGGCCTCCGCCCAGAAGAGCAACTGGCCCACGCTGTCGGCGTCCACACGCGGCAGATTCACCTGATAACTCAAACGCTTCTGCTTCCCAAGAGCGAATCGGGTGGCGGTCTGCTCGGCCTGGATCAGCTCCTGCATGCCGTGGCCGGAAAGATATTCCAGCGCCTGGGGGGTGCGCGATTTCGCGGGGAATTTCACATCCTTATCGAAGTTCTCCACTCGGAGAAACATGAAAACCTTGTCGTTCGGCCCTTCCATATATAGCTGTACCTGGCTGTGCTGATCGATGGCTCCCAGCGTCTTGATGGGCGTGGTTCCGGCGTTGACGAGACGGCCATCCACAGTCCGCTCTTTTCCGATGCTTTCCGCCCAGAGCTGGCAAAACCACTCGGTCCAATCGCGCAGACGGTCGGAATATGGAAAGGCGACCAACAGGTTCCGGCCAAGCTCACGGTCCGCCAGGAAATGAAGCAAGGCCCCGAAAAGAGCCGGGTTTTTCGATGGCGCGGCCTCCAGGCAGCGCGCGGCCATACGGGACGCGCCCGCCAGAAGTGCCTTCGCGTCTCCTCCCATGGCCAGTAGCGGCAGAAGCCCCACCGCGCTCAGCACCGAATAGCGCCCGCCCACGTCCTGGGGAACGGCGAGACTTTCGATGCCGTCCGTGTCCGCCAGCTCCCGCAGAATGCCGCAGGACGGATCCGTGGTGAACAGAAACCGGCGTTTCCAGTCGTCCGGAAAGCGCCGCATGAGCCGATCGCGCACGGAGATGAACTGGCAGGCGGTTTCGGCGGTGGAGCCCGACTTGGAGATGACGTTGAAGCAAGTGCGCGAAATGTCAAGATGATTCATCAGCGCGTGAAAACTGTCGGGGTCGTTGTTTTCCAAGAGATAAATACGAAGTCCATTTTTGGGGCGTTTGGCCAATTCATTATGATAGCGATGCGCCAGGGCGTTTTGCAGCATGCGCGCGCCCAGCGCGGACCCGCCGATCCCGATCAGGACCAGGTTGTCGAATTCCCGTTTCAGCCGCCCGGCCGCACGCTCGATGGGCCGCAGGACATCCGGCGCCGCGCAACGTTCCGGAAGTTTCCAGAAGCCGATCTTTCCGGAACGAACCTCCCCCACCAGGCGGCTTCGGGCCTTTCTCGCCCGGGGAAGGGCCTGATTCCATTGCGATTTCGACAGTCCTCCCTCGTCGTACAGCGAGGAAAAATCAAAGCGAATATCCTCCGGTTTCGTCGCCATGCGCCTGACCTCCCATTGATTTTCGTTTTTCATTCGTAGAGAAGTTGCCATTGGGTTTTAGCGATGGCTCAACCGCTCATGGCGAGTGATTACGCGAAGCGGAATCGTATCGAGCCACGAGCAGCGCGTTCCTCGATACACCGCCCTCCGGGCGGCGCTCGGGATGAGCGCCTTCTCGTCGCTAAAAACAAATAACCCGTATAACGTTACCGCCGAAAGCATACACGAAAGCGGAATGCGCTTCAACGAAAAAGGCCGGGAGCATCGCTCCCGGCCTTTCGCCTTCAGGAAAACCGTTCGGTCCTAGAAGCCGAACAGGAACCCGTAGTTGTTCCAGAGAAGCGCGAAGCCGTTCATCAGCTCGATGGTGGCTTCCATCTTCTGCCAGTCGTTGTCGTAGACATCGCGCTGGTTGGAGTACGGTCCGGCGCAACGCGTGCCGTCCGGGTCGCCCTCGGCCGGGATGATGTTGCCGGGCACCAGGCCGCCGGGAACCTCGCCCCACTGCTCTTCGTCCACGTAATCCGCATCGCGCACGCAGTCCATCATCATGGAACGGTGGCGGGCGATCAGGTTGTAGATCGGGCTCTTCCGGCTGTCATGCGGGAAGCGGCGCGCACGGATGTAGAAATTCTCCTTGGAATTCAGGGTTTCCACTTCGTACTCGTCTGGCGGCGCCCAGTTCTTGCGGTCCGTGGCCGGAATAAGGCGGCTGATGTAGTACTGGTAAGGCGTATTGTCCGCCGTCATGTTGGACTGGTTGAACATGGTCCACATGATCTGGAAGAACTTGTCGAAGTACACCCAGGAAGCGTGGATGTCGGTCAGATACAGATCCTCGTCCGGATCCTCGGCTTTCTCGCAGAAGGTCAGGGTCGGGTCGGACGCCACGGGAACGAATTTCAGAGCTTCCGCCTTCTGTTCGTCGGTCAGCGTGGTATCGTTGACGATCCGGTCGTAACGGCTTTCCGCCCATCCTTCGTTGAAGTTCCAGAGGAAGAGTTCCTGGGTGCGCGGCTGAACCACGCGGACTTCGTATTTGTTGCCCACCTTCTCCGCGCAGTAGCGGGAGAAGGACCACATGTGGTCTTCGTTCATGATGTCGGACATCATGTGATAGATGGCGTTCTCGAAACCTTCGGACACGTAGCTGAAGGAGTTGGCCATGCTCTCGTGGCGATACTTCTCCACGTACCATCCGCTGTTGGCCAGGATGTAGGAGGCGGCATCCTTTTCCACCGTGAATCCGCGGCGGACCAGGCGGGCCTGGGTGATGGCCAGGTTGTCCTGACGATCGTAGTAGTTTTTGTGATAGTGGCCGTAGCGCAGGTCCACGTCCAGCATGGCGCCGCCCACGGTGGATTCCAGATCCTCGTCGGAATAGATGTAGGGGTTCAGGCGGAAGAATTCCACGTCCGTGTTGTCCGGCCAGCTGTAAAGCACGTGGCGGCCGACATCCGGGCTGTAGAGAATGTCGTAGGTCAGGAAGTTGAAGCCTTCCATTCCGGCGATCAGATAGTCGCCGGGGCCGCCGGGGGTCAGGGTCTTGCGAACGCCGTCTTCCTCCCATTCCTCCACGCCGGCCATGGCCAGGATGTATTCCTTGCGGGCCTGGCTGATGTTCGGATCGAAGGGATCGCTGCCGGAATCCAGAACGACGTCCTGCCATTCGGCCACCTGGAACTGGTTGTAGTTGAAGTCCAGGGCGAAGTGGGCGAAGGGGAACAGGCGCCAGAAGCTCTGCCACCAGAACATGCTCTTGAACTTGGGATTGCCGCGCCGGAAGAAGCGCCAGTAGTAGAACTTCTTGTACTGGTCCGCCATGTTGCGGATGATGTCGCGGGCGGTGTAGCCCTTGTCCCAGACGTTGCACATGGGGTTGTCCATGCGCCAGTTGTCCGGGCAGTAGAGGTAGGGGCGATTGTCGCCGTTCAACTGGATTTCCACCTGCGTCCCGGCCACCGGATAAGCCTTCAGCGTTCCGTCGTCGTTGGCCACCAGCTTCACCTGGGGTTCCTTGCGCAGGGCGTTGACCGAGCGTTCCACGTTCACGCAATAGGTGCTGCCGTATTTATCGGCGCTGCAAATGCAGTCGTTGTCGTCCTCTCCGTCCCGAGGCACTCCGGGCGAACAGGAACAGGCGGAGTTGTACACGTCGTCCTCGAAGGTTTCGTCCAGGCTGCACTTGCGCCATTCGAAGAGCGGCTGGATTTCCTCCTGGGGAATACTGGACGTGGCGGGAACTCCTTCCTTCAGGAACGTCTGATACTGAACGTTGTTTTGGCCGTCCATCTTGTATTTTTCCACGCCTTTACCATAGACGTAAAGCAGCGCGGCGACATCCCAGCGGCCCAGGCCGAAACCGTGATAGAAGAAATCGTCCATGTAGTCCATGACGGAACTGTACATGTACCAGTCGCGCGGGGTGGCGATGGTTTTCTCCAGCAGGAACTTCTCCTGGGGAGTGATATCACGTCCATTTTCCGCCTCGAAGTCCGCCACTTTCTGATCGAGCTGCGTCTGCACGTCGTCCTTGAAGTGCCAGTAGCCGGTGGCGGAATCCCGATCGGGAGCGTCTTTTCCGACGTAGTTCAGTTCGTCCGCGCTTCCCATGAAGTTGTGGCGCAGACCCATGGAGTGGCCGAGTTCGTGTTCGGCGACGCCTTTGAACATGATGCGCTCGATGGCGCCGCGAATGTCCTCGCGGGTATAGCCGGCATCGTCCAGATTCTTGACGACCTGCAGGAAACCGCCGGACAGCCATTCGCCCATGAAGTAGCAGCCCTTGGAGATTTCGGTTTCCCGATCCAGCATGTCGGCCATGGCCGAATCGCTGCCCCAGTACACCGGGCTGATGTCATAGAGCATGTCTTCATCGTAGGAGGACGCGCCCGGGTAGAAGAAGCCCAGCACGCCGTTAGGCGTCATCCAGCGCTCGTACGGGGTTCCCTTCAGGGAGGCCAGGGAATACAGGTTCTTCATTTCCGGAAGCTTCTTCTCGCGCAGCCGCTCCAGGCGCTGGTAATCCTCTTCCTCGTACTGATTGCCGTGCAGCGCGCGGGCGTTGGTGAAGTCCGAGGAGGAAAGCTCGGCCTTCGGATTGATGGCGGCCTGGGCCAGGTTCCACTGCGGCGTTCCCACCTTGGGAGAATGCGCCATGGGGGCCTTGATGGACGGGGCGGAGGACGGCGTCACTTCCTCGTAGTTCCACTCGTCTTCTTCGCCGCTCTGGGGGCGCTTCGTGTAGGGCGCCTGGATGATGATGTCGTTGATGAGGTCCGTGTAGACATCGGAAGACGGATCGAAGCCGATTTCCTTCAGCTCGTCCATCATGTAATACTGTTCCAGTTCGCGATTGACCGACCATTGCAGGACGGAACCGGCGATGTGGCCCACGCCGCCGAAGATCTGTCCGGTCTCGGGATTGTCGGACCACTGGGCGACGCCGAGGATGCCGTATTCGGTAGGCGTATCGACCCAATAAATGAAGCTGTAGCGGCCGTCGCCGAGTTCGTATTTCCAGCGGGCGATCTTGTTGCCGTTGGAATCGATCTTGCAGCGGCGTTCCAGGGTCTGCTCGCAGGCCACCGGATAGTCCACCGGGCGGGCCACGCGATCGTTGATGTTCTCGCCGTAGATCGCGTGGATCTCGTCGGGGCTGATGAAGTTCGGCAGCCCTTCGGGATTCACGCCGTCCCGCACGTAATCGTACTGGAGCATCTCGTTGCGTTTCAGAACGAACTTATCGGTGGGATCGTCCCGGTGGAAGCAGTAGTTGCGGAGCTGCTCGGCCATGGCCTCCTGGCGATCCTGGAACTTGCCCTGATCGGATTCGTCCCACACCGCCGGGGGTTTCAGACTCTCGATGTTGTAATCGACGTAGTAGTATTTCTTCCACTTCAGCTTGTCCACGCCCTTGGCGGATTCGTACTTGGAGGCGTCGTAGAACGGGCTGAGCTTGTAGTCGTCCGGCCACTCGGCGTTGGCGTCCGGCATGAACAGGGACGTGGGAGCCGTCGCGCCGGGAAGGTTGACCTGGAACAGGCCGTCGGCCATCTTGATCTGCTCCGGGAAATCGGAAACGAAGCCCGATTCGCCGTTGGAGTCCTTCCAAGCCTGTGTGGCTTTCTGGCCCTCGTAATAGGCCTTGCTCAAGGCGTGGTTGTAATCGGCGGCGATGGAGCAGGCCGTCAGTTCCAGGCGCTGGGGGAAGTCCGGGCCGAGATAATAGACGATCTGGTTGTCGCCCTCGATGTTGAAGTAGTTCGCCCAGTGGTGGTAGTAGTTCTCCCGATAGCCCACCTGGGGATCGTAGCCGCGGTATTCGCGGACGAAGAATCCGAAGCGGCGGAAGAGGTTGTCGTGGAACTCCATGGCCGTGAAGCCGTTGTTGTCCAGTTCGTCACGATTGACGCGCCAGAAGAAGTTCCGCAGCTTGATCCGGGCCGGTTCCATGTTGGAAAACTCGATCAGGTCTTCCCAGCTCTCGATCATGGACCAGTTCCAGTAGTTGTTCGGATTGACGACGATCTCGTTGATGACCGAGAACGTGTCCACCAGCTGGTCTTCCTTGCCGGACAGGTGGCGCATCTCGTAATCCTTCGGATCGATGGCCTTGCCGGTTTTGTCGTGGAATTCCATGCCATAGTAACCGGCCACCGGGGTCACCTGGAAGGGGTTGTCCCAGGCGATGGTGTAGCGCATGTACTTCAGATCGAAGTCGGCAATCACGTTGGAGGACGGATCGATGACGAAGTAACGCCGCTGCCACCAGGGCTTGTCGCGATTTTCCACCAGGACCGGCAGATCCTCGCCCGTGGTGGTGTTCTCTCCCAACATGATGTCGAAGTGATCCCGGATGGGGAAGGTAATCAGCGGCGTCCGCGCGGGGACGGAATTGCCTTCCGTATCCGTGACATCGATCTTGTCGTGGAGCGACCAGCCGTACAGCCAGTTCTCGGTGATTTCCCAACGGATCATTTTCAGATCGTTGGTTTCCCCGATGAACGCGTAATCCACCGAATAGGGGATGTCCACGATGGTCTGCTTGAAGAAGTACTCCCCTTCGAAGAGCTTCTTGTCCAAGGCCAACGGGTTGGTCTTGTCAATGGGGGAGCGCTCGGTCATGCAGCCGCCGAGAACGAATCCCGCCAGCAGCAATACGGCAACAAATGTCCACATGCTTTTCCAAATCGCCTTCATGATCCTGATGCCTCCTTCAGCAACGAACGAATCCATGGTTTGCCATGATCTATATCCGCGAAAAACGTTTCTTTACGTCCCTTCGATCACAAGTTATAGGACAGGCTAAGCCCGAAATTCGTGAACTCCGGTCGGAAAGGATAGGTATAATCATTCTTGAAACCGGCGTACTTCCGCTCCGGACCGGCCGTGGTGATGCTCAGTCCCACCCGGAAATTCTCGATGGGAGTGATTCCGGCCGAGGCGTTGTACGAAAGGGAATTCGAGGGCGTTTCCTGGCGGTCGGAACGATAACGCCAGCTTCGGGACCAACCGAATCCCAAACCGAAATCGACTTTCCAGACGCTGTAACTCAGGCGGGTGGAGTTGGAATAGGTCCACTCGTTCAACGGCGTGCCGCCCAGGGTGCCCGTTTCGGGACTGCGGAACCAGACGTAGGGGGATCCGTGAAAGTTCTTCTGAATGCCGTTGGTGTTACTCAGGGAAAGTCCCCACTTGCCGACTCTCAAAGCCACCGCCGGTTTGATGGCGTAGCGCCAGTCCTGCACCTGTCCGCCGTACTTCGAGGTATACGGGAACAACTGTCCCAGGGAAGGCGTGATGGTGAAACCGGTGTATTTCTTATCGATGACGAATGCCCTGGAAATGCTCAGGGAAATCGGATCCATATCCACGGTGTCCTGGTGGATGTCGTTTCCGCCATTGATTCCGGAGGGATACAGCGTGCTGACGCCGAACCCGAGATGAAGACCGATGTTGATGTCGTACGGCGTGGTGAAACCGGGATCGATGGAAAAGGCATTGTTGGCCACCGGCCGTTCCCGGGCGAGATTGTGGGAGAAGTCGTAAGCGAAACCGATGCTCCACCACTTCGACTTTTTATCTTTCCCTTCCTCGTCCTTCGCCTCGTCGGCGGCTTCCACCTTCGGCGCGGAAACCTCGGCGGCGGCTTCGGCCTGGGCCACGAGAATTCCATCGGCGGGAAGACCATCCGGCGCCTTATCCATGGAGGAGGGTTGAGGGTCGGCAAGCGCCGCGTGGCACCACAATGCCAGCACGAACACTCCCAGAGCGACTCCAGCTATCCGTTTCATGTTCTCTTTGGCCTCCGTACCGTTTACCATTGAGCTATTCTATATAGGGGGGCTGGGACAGAACGGTTGACTCTAATCACATGGCGTCAGGTTTGTCAATGTTTTTCTAACGTGTTTCGAAACCGTTTCAAACCCACTGTCCTTGCCTCCTGGATCAATTTCATCCTACCGATATCACTGCATTTTCCTGAAACTCAATCGCCTCATTCCTCCCGTCCGCCGAACCCGTTTTCACGCCGTCGCCTTCCATAAGGAAAAGTTATCGGACGTCTCCGGATTCATGCGCCGAGCGCCTTCCCGCCTCCCGGCGACGGAACGCCAGCAGGCCGCCAAGCGCCAGGATCCAGAAACACGATATCGAGCCGCCGGAAACATTCACACAGCCGCTGGAGGAAGACCCGCCGGACCCGTCGTCCTCCGAGCAGACCTCGCCCGGCGGACACTCGGACAGCCCTCCCCGGGCCGTGGCCTCGTCCTCCGCGGCGTCGCCGTCGGGCGTAACCGCCGGATTTTCATAGTCTTCCGGAACTTCGAATCCGGCTTCCCGCTCTAGATCGGCCTCGGCGCTCCAGGGCGTATCCTCGTCTCCGTCGGATGCGGGAACGCAGCGCCGACTTTCGCATTTCTCTCCCGTCTCGCAATCCGAATCGTTGTCGCAACGCGCCCGGCAAACGCGGCTGCGCTCGTCGCAGAACTCGTCCACCCCGCAATCGCCGTCGGACGTGCAGAACCCCTCCTCTTCCGTGTCGCCGTCGGGAAGCGACTCGCAGTGATAGGTTTCCTGGTCGCAGTACTCCTCCGGACGGCAATGGGTGTCGGAAGTGCAGTAGTAGCGGCACGCCTCCTCGTCCACATCGCAATACATATTGTTCATGTCGAAGCAGTCCGCATTTCGGCGACATTCGTTGGCGTCAAGCCCGACGCAGGCTCCGCCCTCGCAGGCGTATCCGGCCTCGCAGTCGTCGTGGGTCAGACATTCCGCCTCGCCGTCCAGGTCGCCGTCCGGCTCCAGGTCCGCATCCTGAGCGTGGAGCGTTCCCGGAAGCAGCGCCAACAGGCAAAGAATCAAAAATGCGGTTCGAATCATCTCATGCCTCCGAATCGTGATCGTTTCGTCTCTCCCGTCCATGGCTGGAAAGGCAAGCCGCCGAATTCGGAGAAACCTATCACGACCCGGAGCCGGGCACAACGAAAAGATGAGTCCCGGAAACGATTTCCGGATCCCGGAACGACCGCTGGGCTCTTTCCCGAAGGGAAAAGCGAAGACGGCTTTCGCCTCCCGCTTTCTCTCCGGATTCCCATCATTTCGTTTCGATCGCGTCATGAAAACATGCCCTTTCTGATTGCCAGTTTGTCAGGCGAGGCGATCGATTGCAAGGCAAAAGCGTTCTCTGAGCGGACTTTTCGTTCACAAACTGTGAACGAAAAAAGATCCTGTAGAATATCTATATTATCGTTTTAACTATGTTTTCTGTACTTCACTAACAGGATAGAAAAAACGTAGAAGGGTGGAATAAGTGAACGGCAAGAAACGGTTGTTCATTGAAACGGCTTCCTTCGCGAGTGGAACGGCGATTTCCATCATGGGACGAAACGCGTTGAATATCGGCCTTTTGAAAATCCTTTTCAGGCAATCGAAGGCCTTCCGTAATGGAAACCCTTTCGCGGGCGGCCGATTTCTCCTTTCCTCTTGCGGATTGCACCCGATTGAGGTAAGTAGAAGTTCCCGAACGATTCAGACCAGTTCGGCGTGAATGCCACGAACTCCGGATCAGAAAAAGGAGGCAGACTTGAACCCCCACTTCACCCGGTTTCACGAAATCGCGGACGCTCCGCTGGACGCCATCCGTACATTGAAAGACGAAGGCAAGCGTCCCTTCGGGTATTTCACTCCGTATTTCCCGGTGGAAATCGCCATGGCGCTGGGACTGACCCCCGTGCGTATCATCGGTTTCAACCGCGAATGCTCCCGCTCGGACGCCAGCTTGCAGGCCTATTGCTGTTCCCTGGTCCGCACCAGCCTCGAAGCCGGTCTGGCGGGGGATCTGGACGATCTGGAAGGCGTGGGATTCGTGCAGTCCTGCGACACCATCCAAAGGCTGCCGGCCATCTGGAAGAAAAACGGCGTCCACGAACGCATGGTGATTCTGAACCATCCGGCGGACGTAAGCACGCAGGCAAGCTGGAACTATTACAGAAAAGAGATCGACGCCTTCGTCAAACGCTTCGCCGAAATCACGGAAACGACCTTCAATCCGGCGGCCCTGGCCGAAGCCGTCCGGCTGACGAACCGCGAGCGGGAGCTGTTCGGAAAAATGCTCGAACTCCGGGAGCAAGGCGTCATCCGCGCCTCGGACGCCATGGCCGCCGCGCGCGCCGCCACCCTGATGGACCGGGCGACATGGATCTCCTGGGCCGAGGAAGCCCTGGCCGCCCTGGCGGAGGAAAAGGGCGAGGATCCGGACGGGCCGCGCCTGGCGCTCTGGGGCGGCACCTACGAAAACCGCGCCATCCTGGACATCATCGAGAACACCGGCGCGCGCATCGTGGCGGACATGCTGGACACCATGAGCTACGACTTCCAGGGTCGCGTCGAAACGGAAGGCGATCCGCTGGACGCCCTGGCCCGCCACTACTTCGACCGCCCCGTGGACGCCACCAAATATCGCGAGGGCGAGAAGAAAGACGACCGCCTGATGGCCATGGTCCGGGACGCGAAGGCCGACGGCGTGATCTTCGCGTTCATCAAGTTCTGCGAGCCCAACGCCTTCGAATACCCGCACCTCAAGCGGCGTCTGGAAAAGGAGGGCGTGCCCCACTTCCACTTCGAGACGGACCTGTGGGAGGACGGCTCCGGCCAGTCCGCCACCCGCCTGGAAGCCTTCATCGAAATGCTCGACGACTAACCCCCATCGAGGAGGGAGCCCGAATATGGACCTGAAAGACCGCCGCCTGAATTCCTTCAAGGATATGAAGGATCTGTTCATGATGTACTACATGACCGCCAAGATGGAGGAGTCCAACCCCGATCGCAAGATCGCCTGGATCACCTCCGCCGGTCCGGTGGAGCCGCTGTACGCCATGGACATCATTCCCATCTACCCGGAAAACCACGGCGCGCTCTGCGGCACGGCCAAAATGGGCGTGGCCCTGGGCGAGACCGCCGAGAAGCTGGGCTTCAGCCCGGACATCTGCTCCTACGCCCGCTGCGACTTCGGCCAGATCGAAAGCGGCATGAGCCCCGTGGGCGGCCTGCCGAAACCCGATATGCTCGTCTGCTCCAACAACATCTGCGGCACCGTGCTGAAGTGGTACGAAGAACTGGCGCGCATCTACGATGTCCCGCTCATCAACATCGACACACCCTTTCTGTACGACGGCATGAACGAGCACATCTACGCTTACGTCCACGCCCAGATGGTCGCCTACATCGAGAAGCTGGAAAAGATCTGCGGACGCAAGATGGATCCGGAAAAACTGTACGAGGTCTGCAAGCTCAGCCAGGCCGGAGCGGAACAGTGGAAGCGCATCCTGCGCCTTTCCCGCAACAAACCCGCTCCCATGAGTTGCTTCGACGCCTTCGTTCACATGGCGCCCATCGTCACCCTGCGCGGCACCCAGCAGTGCCTGGACTATTACGACAAACTGGAGGCCGAACTGAATCAGCGCATCGCGGACGACTTCGGCGCGATCCCGGACGAGAAATACCGGGTGCTGTGGGACAACCTGCCCGTCTGGTTCGAAATGAGCTTCCTTTCGTCTTTTCTGGCCGACCGCCAGGTCTGCATGGTGGCCGACACCTACACCAACGCCTGGGGCGACAACGATATGAACTTCGACGATCCCATCCCCGGGCTGACCAACGTCTACGCCTCCATCTACCTGAACATCGACATGTACCGCATGGTGGACAAGGTGGAGGAACTGGCCCGCCTTTACGGCGTGGACGGAATGATTATCCACTCGAACCGCAGTTGCAAGCCCTACAGCTTCGGCCAGCACGACATGCGGCGCATGCTCCAGGATCGCCTGGGGGTTCCGGTGGTGATGTTGGAAGCCGATATGACCGACAGCCGCAACTACGACCGGGACGGCACGGCCAAGCGTCTGGAGGCTTTCGTGGATATGATGAAAAACTGACGACCCGACGATTTCGCCTGATCGCCCTTGACCTGTGAGGGAACTCCCATGCCTGCGTCTCGAAAAGCCCTGTTGATTGCGTTGCTGCTGATTCTCGCGGCGGGCGTTGTGGTGGCCGCCGATCTGTCCTACATCCACTTCAAGATCCAGGCGGCCGACAGTTCCTATTCCAGTTTCTGTAACATCAGCACGGAGGTCAACTGCGACGCCGTAAGCGCCAGTCCCTGGTCCACCCTGTTCGGCATTCCCATCGCCATCCTGGGCGTACTGACCTACCTGTTCTCCATGGCGCTGGCGTTCGCCGTGCTGACCGGAAAACCCTGGAAGATCCCAGGCGCGCCGGTTTACCTCACAACCATCGGCGCGGGAAGCACGGCCTATTCCATCTATCTGGCCTGGCTGTGCTTCGCCGAAATCGGCTCGTGGTGCATCCTGTGCATGGCGCTGTACTTCGTCAACGTGGCGTTCTTCATCCTTGCGCTGCTGACGAAAGGCCGGCCCTTCCGTGAATTCCCGGGCCTGCTGTCGCACGATATCCGCTGGATCTTCGGCCACTGGGCGCGGATAACGGCCGTCGTTCTTGTGGGCCTGCTGGCGCTGGGCGCTTTCGGCGCCGGATACGTCTACGAGAAAAAACACGAACCGGAACTTTCCTTCCGCCTGATCCCCCTGGAAAAACCGCTCTCCCCGGAGGGCGAGAACGTCATCGGCAATCCGAAAGCGGAAACGACCATCGTGGTGTTCTCCGACTTTCAATGCCCGTTCTGCAAGCGAATGGAAATCACGCTGGAGAAACTGGCGGCCAAACATCCCCGGCTGCGGGTGGTGCACCGCGATTTTCCCCTGGACATGGCCTGCAATCCCCTGGTGCAGAAGCCCTTCCATCAGCACGCCTGTCAGGCGGCGTTCTACGCCAACTGCGCGGCCCGCCAGGGAAAATATTCGGAATACTGCGCCTTCCTGCATCGTAACCAGCGGGCCATCGGAAAACCCATGCTGGAAGACAGCATCCGTTCGTTGCAACTGGACCCCAAACGCATGGAAGCCTGTCTGAAAGGCGACGCCGTGAAGGATCAACTGGCCCGGGATCTTTCGGCGGGCATCGAACAGAAGATCGCCGGAACGCCGACGCTCTTCCTGAACGGCAAATACCGCCTGGAGGGTAAACTGACGCCCGAGGCGCTGGAGCGCATCATCTGGTTGAAGCCCGACGAATACAAGAAGTACATCAGCGACAAGTAGCGGCCCTCGGTTCGCTTCACCACGGAAAGAACGGGGAAATGACATGAAACTCACGGTCATCGGCGGCGCGGGCGTCCGCGCTCCTTTGCTGATCGGCAGCCTGGCCAAGCGCAGCCGGGAGATCGGCATCGAGGAAGTCTGCATCTACGACATCGACCCGAGAAAGATCCGCCTGCTGACGCCGCTGGCGAAGGATCTGCTGGAACGCTCCGGCAACCCTTTCCGCCTCACCGTGGCCGAAACGCCGGAAGCGGCCGTGCAAGACGCCAAGGCCGTCATCACCACCATTCGCGAGGGCTTCGAGGAAGGCCGGGCGAAAGACGAGCGCATCTGTCTGGACCACGGCGTCATCGGCCAGGAGACCACGGGCGCGGCGGGCTTCGCCTTCGCCTGCCGCAGCATCCCCGCCCTTCTGGAATACGCCCGACTCCTCCGAGAAGCCGACCCCGAAGCCTGGCTGATAAACTTCACCAACCCCGCCGGACTGGTGGCCCAAGCCCTGTTCCAGTCGGGATTTGACCGGGTGGTGGGCATCTGCGACTCGGCCGACACGGGACGCAAATACGCCGCCGAACACCTGGGCCTCGCCGCGTCCGATCTGCAAAGCCGGGTGGCCGGACTGAACCACCTCTCGTTCACGACATCGTTTGCCGAAGGCGCAACCGAGCGCCTGCCCGAACTGCTTGCGGACGACGCCTTTCTGGCCCGCGCCCAGGCGGTGTTTCCGCCGGAGACCGTGCGGCGGCTGGGCGGCTACCTGAACGAGTACCTGTACTACTTCCTTCTGAAGGACGAGGCCCTTTCCGCTTTGCTGGCCGAGCCGCTCTCCCGGGGCGAGCGGATCGTTGGCTGGAACGCGAACCTCCTGGACACGCTGGAGAAGCTTTCGGAGGCGGAGCGTGGAAGCCGGGGTCTGGACGACTATTTCCGCTACGTGCGTCACCGCAACGAAACCTACATGGAATACGCCCACGAGGGTCCGCATCACCTGCCCACGGACGACGAGGAAGGCTACGCCGGGGTGGCGCTGGACTTTCTTCAGGCTTTGCACAATCCGGAGGGCGAGCGGCACGTTTTCTGCGTGCCCAACCGGGGCGCGCTGCCTTTTCTGAAGGACGACGACGTGGTGGAGATCAGCTGTGAGGTCCGGGACGGGCAAGTCACGCCCATCCGGGGCATCGAACTGCCGGAGGAAGCCCGGGATCTGGTTCGCGCCGTCAAACGCTACGAATCCCTGGCGGTGGCCGCCATCCTGGAGCGCTCGGTGGAAACGGCCGTGGAATGCCTCAGCGTCCATCCGCTCGTCGGCGACGCGAAGACCGCCCGGAGCCTTTTCGAGGCCTTCCGCAAGGCCCAGCCCCAAGCCTTCGAGGGCTGGCGATGACACGGCCGTACGACCTGGTCGTCTGCGATCCCGGCGCGGTTTTTCTGGACGTGATTTTCGAGGGCCTGCCCGGCCTGCCCGAACTGGGACGGGAAATCTTCGCCAGAAAGCTCACCGTCGCTCCCGGCGGCAGCTACAACACCGCCGTGGCCCTGGCCCGCCTGGGGCTCTCCGTGGCGCTCGTGGCGTTGACCGGAAGCGATCCGGTTTCCGATTTTCTACTGGAAAGCCTGAAGGCCGAGGGCGTGGACACCCGCCACATGATGCGGGTGAGAGGCGACGCCAAGGCTGTGACCGTCTCCCTCTCGTTTCCGAAGGACCGCGCCTTCGTCTCCTACGTGGATCGCGAGGGCCTGCACGAATTTCCCATGGCGCTTCTCGACCGGAAACGCACCCGCGCCGTCCTGCTGACGACCCTCGCCCCCCACCGCGAACTGGCCGCTCTGGCCCGCGCGGCCCGGAACGGCGGCGTGCGCGTGGCCACGGATTTCCACAACTTTCAGGGAAGCCTGTCCCACAAAGGCACGCTACGCCGGTTGAAAAGCGCGGATCTGCTGTTGCCCAACGCCCTGGAGGCCAAGGCCGTTACCGAAAGAAAGAACGTACGTCAGGCGTTGAAGGCGCTTGCGGAATTCGCGGAGACGGCCGTCAAAGACGGCTCCCGTGGCGCTTTGGGATGTCGGAACGGAGAAATCGTCCGGGTGGCGGGCCGCAAGACCCGGGTGGCGGACACCACCGGCGCGGGCGACTGCTTCAATGCGGGATATCTTTCCGGCTGGCTGGAAAACCTGCCTTTAGAAGAATGCCTGGCCCGGGGCAACGCCTGCGGCGGACTGTCCGTACAGAAGGCGGGAGGGACCGCCGGCGCGCCCTCTCCCGCCGAGTTTCATCGCGAGTTGCAACGCTACGGTTTCGGCTTCAAACGTTCGTAAATCTCGGACAAGCGCAAAACGGCGGATCACGCCCCCGCGTTTCTCAGGATTTCCTCTCGCACGATACCCGGAAATTCCATGGGGACGAAATGCGTGGCGGTTTCCACCTCCACCAGACGGGCGTGAGGAATCGTCCGCAGAAAGCGCCGGGCGGCCGACGGAAGGAAGGTGTCCGTCCGTCCCCCGCGGATGGCCGTCACGGGGCAACGCACGCCCAAAGCCTCGCGCCAGACGTTCACGGAAATGTTCGCGAAGGTGGCCGTCTCCCACGTCTTCGAGCAGCGCAGTTCCACCCGGCCGTCCGCCCGATCCCGCACGCCGCCTTCCAAATAGTCCACGAGCACCCGGTCCGGCCAGGTGGCGAAAATCGCCCGCCCCCGGTAGGATTGAAGCATCTCCTCCCGGCTGTTCCAGACGATCTTGCGCTTCTTGGCCAAACTGGCCGGGGGGAAGACGTCTCGCAGGCCCACCGAACGCGCCGCCCGCACCGCCAGAAGCAGTTTCGGCGGAAACATCACCGGATCCAGCAGCGTCAGGCTCTTCACCCGATCCGGCTCCTTCGCGGCCAGCTTCACGCTCACCGTCCCGCCCATGGAATGCCCGGCCAAATGCACGGGTTCGCCGACGAAACGCGCCAGGGCGGCGAGGTCGTCCCGATAGAGATTCCAGGACCGAAACCGTTCCACGGCCATCCGCGCCGGGCTGAAGCCGTGTCCCTGCATGTCGGGGGCGTAGATGCGCAGGCGGTCCGCCAGAGGCGAAAGCAGCCGCCGATAGGTGAAGGCGTTGAAGCCCGTAGCATGGGTGAAGACGAGCGCCGGAGCCTCCCGTCCCGCCTGCTCCCAGCACAGGCAGGACAGTTCCCCGCCCGGCAGTTTCAGGCTTTTTCGGATCGGCTCCATGGATTCGGGCATGCTCGTTTCCGTTCGTTTCCGTCTCTTTGCGTTTTCTCGCGACTGTCGCCCCTTGCGGGCGGCCGCCTCTTCTCCGCCGCGACATCCGGCGTCCTTTCTTTTACCAAGCTCCTTGCCGACAAGCCAAGACAATTTCCGCCCGGCATAAACACATCCGAATCCTGCGTCTTCGATGTTGTAAGTTCGAAAAGATCGGGTATAGTGTTCGAAGAAAAAGGAGGATCCCTTGGCGGCACGTAAAACACCTCCCCAAAACGAAACGGAAGAGGATTTCTTTCCGGAGGTCATCGAGGTTCCCATCGACGGCACCCTGGATCTGCACACCTTTCACCCGCGCGAGTTGAAGGAACTGCTGCCGGACTACCTGGAAGCCTGCCGGGAAGCGGGCATCCTGGACGTTCGCGTGGTTCACGGCAAGGGAAAAGGCGTCCTGCGACGAAGCGTCGGGGCCATTCTGGAAAAGCTCCCGTACGTGGAATCCTTCCAACTTGCCGGATCGGACGCCGGATCCTGGGGCGCCACCCTGGTCCGGCTGCATCCGCTTTCTTCCGAATGAACTTCCGCTCGCGTCCCCGGTCTTGGCGCTGCGTGTACGGATAAAAAGGAAAAACTGGAGAATCGGAGCGATTCGTCGTATGATAACGGGATAAGCTCCGCAAGGCGCGGAGTTTTCATCACCGATTCACACGGAGGAAGACGTGTTTCGACGGTTTTTCGATCGGGAAGTTCCCGTCACCTGCCCGAATTGCGGCAAGGAACGGATCCGCACGCAGTTTTCATGCTTGGAGGTCCGTTACGGCTGCGGCGCGTGCGGGACGGTTTTCCCGCTGTCCGAACTGGCCCGGCTTCTGGACGACGAAACTTTCGCCCGACTGGCGGAAACGGTGGACGACCGTTTCAGCGACCGCGTATAGGAAGGAAAGGGAATGGAAACCCTGAAGGAACTACTCGAATTTCTTCTGGAGCGTAAAAAATACTGGCTGCTCCCGGTGATCCTGGTCCTTCTGCTCTTGGGCTCGCTGATCGTCTTCTCCAGCGGATCGGCCATGGCCCCCTTCATCTACACGCTTTTCTAGACCGAGACGACCATGCGAAACGATTCGGTCGCCGACGCCCGGCAACTGGGAATGCTGTTCGCCCTGGTGGGCCTGATCCTCCACTTCTGGAAGGGCTGGCATGAGGCCGCCGTGGCCGCCGCCGTTTTCCTGGCGGTCGCCTTCTTCCTTCCCAAAGTCCTGATTCCGCTGGACAAAGCCTGGCGATGGATGGGCGAGATTCTGGGCCGGGTGGTGGGCTCCGTCCTGCTTTCCGTCCTGTTTTTCGTCTTTCTCACACCGCTTTCGCTTCTGCGCCGGGCATTCGGCTCGTCCGGCCTGGACCTGAAGTTCGACAACCCGGCCGCCTCCTTCTGGGTGGAACGCAAGGACGAAACGCCGGATCCGAAAACCTGGGAGCGACAGTTCTGATGGGCGCAATCCGATCGAAAGGACCGGCGTACATCCTCGGGATCTCCGCCTATTATCACGACAGCGCCGCCGTGCTGCTCAAGGACGGCGAGATCGTGGCCGCCGCCCAGGAGGAACGCTTCACCCGCAAGAAGCACGATCCGTCCTTTCCGCAAAACGCCGTGCGCACCTGCCTGCGAGAGGGCGATCTGTCCCTGGCGGACCTGTCGCTCGTGGCGTTTTACGACAAACCTTTCCTGAAATTCGAACGTCTTCTGGAAACCTACTACGCCTTCGCCCCCCGGGGCCTGCGCTCCTTCGCGGCGGCCATCCCGGTGTGGATTCGGGAAAAAATCTTTTTGAAGAAGCTTCTGCGCGAAGGACTGGAAGCCGTGGACCGGGGACGTTACGAGGGGAAAATCCTCTTTCCCGAGCATCATCGCTCCCACGCGGCCAGCGCTTTCTATCCCTCTCCCTTTCAGGAAGCCGCCGTGCTTACGGTGGACGGCGTGGGGGAATACGCCACCACCACCCTCGGCCACGGCCAGGGCAACCGTCTGGAACTGCTGAAGGAAATCCAATTTCCCCACTCGCTGGGACTGCTTTATTCCGCCTTCACCTACCACACCGGGTTCAAGGTCAACTCCGGCGAGTACAAGCTCATGGGTCTGGCTCCCTACGGCGAGCCCCGCTATGAAGACCGTATCCGGGAGCACATCATCCGCGTGAAGGAGGACGGCTCGTTCCGCCTGAACATGGACTATTTCGATTACGCCACGGGCCTGAAAATGACCTCACGGGCCTTCGACCGTCTGTTCGAGCACCCACGCCGGAAGCCCGAAAGTCCGCTGACACAGCACGAAATGGACATGGCCGCCAGCGTGCAGCGCGTGACCGAGGACGTGCTCCTGAAGATGGCGACGCACGCCGGGGAGCGCACCGGGGCGCGCCACCTGGTCATGGCCGGAGGCGTGGCGCTCAACTGCGTGGCCAACGGCAAGCTTTTGCGCGCGGGGATCTTCGACGACATCTGGATCCAGCCCGCCGCCGGAGACGCGGGCGGGGCGCTTGGCGCGGCGCTCGGCACGTGGCACGAATATCTGGGCATGGAACGCACGGCGGACGACCGCAGCGACCGCATGCGAGGCGCGTACCTCGGGCCCGCGTACACCGACGCCCGCATCGCGGACCGCCTTTCGCGGCTGGGCGCGGTGGGAAAAAGTTACGAGGACGCAGCCTTCTTCGCCGAGGTGGCCCGCATGCTGGAGGACGGCAAAGTCGTGGGCTGGTTCCAGGGGCGCATGGAGTTCGGCCCCCGGGCGCTGGGGGCGCGTTCGATCATCGGAGACGCGCGCAATCCCGAAATGCAGCGCAAGATGAACCTGAAGATCAAGTACCGCGAGTCCTTTCGGCCGTTCGCGCCCTCGGTGCTGGAAGAGCGGGTAAGCGAATACTTCGACCTGGACCGTCCGTCGCCGTACATGCTGCTGGTGGCCGACGTGCAGGCCGCGCGCCGAATCCTCCCGTCAGACGGGGCGAAGCCGCTCTTCGGCATCGAGCGGCTGAACGTTCCCCGCAGCGACATCCCGGCGGTGACCCACGTGGATTATTCCGCCCGGGTGCAAAGCGTGAACCGCGAGACCAACCCTCGCTATTGGAAACTGATCCGTGCGTTCGATGAACGCACCGGCTGCGGCGTCATCGTCAACACCTCGTTCAACGTGCGAGGCGAACCCATCGTGCGCACGCCGGAGGACGCCTATCGCTGTTTCATGCGCACCGACATGGACGCCCTGGCCATCGGAAACCGGCTCTACCTGAAGGCGGATCAGCCGGAATGGCAGGACAAGGGAAACTGGCGGGAAGAGTTCGAACTGGACTGAAACGATCCGGAAACGTTCGGAAAGGCCATTCATGCAAACTTCGGATTTTCTCATTGTCGGAGGCGGCGTCGTCGGCCTCTGCATCGCACGGGAACTTCGGCGGAGACACCCGGATCAATCGGTGACGCTGATCGAGAAGGAACTGGATGTGGGCGCGCACGCCAGCGGACGCAACAGCGGCGTGCTGCACGCGGGGTTCTATTACACCGCCGACAGCCTGAAAGCGCGTTTCACGAAAGAAGGCAACCGCCGGCTGACGGAATACTGCCTGGAACGCGGCCTGCGCATCAACCGTTGCGGAAAGATCGTGGCCGTGCGGGACGAAAGCCAGTTCCCCGCCCTGGACGAACTGCTGAAGCGCGGCAAGGCCAACGGCATCGAGATCCGGGAGATCGACGAAGGGGAGGCGAAGGAAATCGAGCCCCGCGTCCGCACCCACCGGCGGGCGCTCTGGTCGCCCACCACGTCTTCGGTGGATCCGCTGGAGGTCGTCCGCCGCATGAAGGAAGACGCCGTGGCGGAAGGCGTAACCGTCCAATGCGACACCGCCTACCGGAAAAGGCTCCAGGGCAACCGCATTCTCACGAGCCGGGGACACTTCGAGGCCGGATTCCTCATCAATACCGCGGGTTTGTACGCCGATCGCATCGCCCAGGACTTCGATTTCGGTCGGGAATACCGGATTCTGCCCTTCAAGGGCGTCTATCTGTATTCCAGCGAAGCCCCGGGGGCCTTCCGCACCCATATCTACCCCGTTCCGGACCTGCGCAACCCCTTTCTGGGCACCCATTACACGGTCACGGTGGACGGCCGGGCGAAAATCGGCCCCACGGCCATGCCCGCCTTCTGGCGCGAGCAGTACGACGGCGTGGAAAACTTCTGTCCGGCCGAGATGGCGGAGATCCTCTTCCGGCAGGCCGGACTTTTCCTGCGCGCGGATTTCGATTTCCGTTCGTTGGCCATGGAGGAAATACGTAAATATTCAAGGACTTACCTGGCTTCGCAAGCCTCGTTGCTGGCCGTGGATGTCGATCCGGCAAGCTACCGAAAATGGGGAAAACCCGGCATCCGGGCGCAATTGATCCACACCCGAAAACGGTCGCTGGTGATGGACTTTCTTCTGGAGGGCGACGAAAACAGCCTGCACGTCCTGAACGCCGTCAGCCCGGCCTTCACCTGCGGGCTTTCCTTCGCGGAACACGTCTGCGACAGAATCGAAAATAAGGAATCCCGTTAGAAATCCGCCCGACGATTTTCGCATCGCATTCGCCTACGAATGGAAATCGACCGGAAGCTTGCCCCTTCTATTGACGGAAATCCCGGAGAGTGTTACCGTGAGGCGCATTTTCGAGCCCGGAGTCACCCGTTTTTCAATGCGAGTCCCATGAACCGATCCAATACAAAATGGATGCTCCCCGTTGTCCTGGCCCTCTTTCCGATCCTGGGAATCGGGATCTATGGGCTGTTCTTCTCCTCGTCCGCCTCCATCGATCTGGATCGCATGGACGTATTGGAGCGCTGGCGCGAAGGCACGCCCAAATCCGTGGGCCGGGAATGGAAGGACGGAGACGACGATTTCCTGGAATTCTGCTCTCTGACGCCCGCCGGAGAGAAAAAAAGCTGCGGCGTGCAGAAAAACTCACGCCCCTGGAACGGAACCTTCGTCAATTGGTATTGGTACGATCCGAAGACGCCGAACAACAAGGAAGCGTACGGCATCGTCCGGAATCTGAGCAGTTACAAAGACGGCAAGCCCCATGGGCCGTGGCGCGGATACTACGAAAGCGGCGTTCTCTCTTCCGAAATCATCTATGAAAACGGACGCCGCGTTTCCTGGTCCATCTATGGCCCGGCGGGCCAGCTTGTCAACCAGGGAAAGGAAGGCGCGACGGGAGATCCCAAGAAAGAGACCGAGGAAGAAGAAGACGAAAAATAATCGGGAGTTCGACCGATAATGGACCGACGCATCCGCACATCGTTTTTCGGCATCGCGGCCGATATCACGCTCATCGCCATCAAAGGCCTTCTGGCCGCGTTCACGGGCAGCCAGGCGCTTCTGGCCGACGCCTATCATTCCACCACCGACTTGTTCGTCTCCATCACCGTCCTCTTCGGCATCATCATGCGCCGGCGGCGGGAACGGAAGTCGGAAAACGCCTCCACGGCGGAAGCCCCATCGGCGGAAACACGGACGCAAAGCGCGAAGGAGTCCGAGAATCCGGAAGAATCCGGCGCCGATGAAGACGCCCGACCCGACGCGCCCGGGTATTGGATCGAAGCCTTGGTGGCGTATTTCGTCTCGCTGATTATCCTTTACGTTCCCTATCGGATCCTCAGCGATGTCCAGGCCCAGGACGCCATCTTCATCCAGAATGCCTGGATGGCGGTGGTCGGCGTACTGGTGAGCATCGCCATCGCCTATTTCATCAGTCGTTACAAGATCATGGTGGGCAGCGAGACGGATTCTCCCGGATTGATGGCCGACGGCTATCACAGCCGCATGGACATGTTCAGTTCCGTGGCGGTGCTGTTTTCCGTGATCGGACAGATGATGGGCGTCAAGCTCGATCAGGTGGTGGCCGTCATCATCGCCGTGATGATCGCCATAACGGGCCTGGAACTGTTCATCACGTCCATCGTCAGTTTCGTCCAGCGCAGCCATCTGAAGAAAACTCCATTATCCCAGTGGGTTACGCTGATTTCCGACCGCGCCATCGGCTGGATGTCCCGACGCCTGACCGGCCGCAGCATCGATGCGGGCGAAGCCCTGCGCTGGTTGACGTCCATGGCCTGGCTGACGCCGAAAAGCGCGACCGGGATCTTCGGCATTCTGCTTCTTTCTTATCTCGCCACCGGCATGACCGTGGTGGAACCCAACGAGACCGGTGTCCATCTTCGCTTCGGCAAGATCATCGATCCCAAACTGGAACCGGGGTTTCACTACCGCCTGCCCTGGCCCATCGACAACATTCAAAAGGTGGAAGCCGACCGCGTGCATCGCGTGGAAGTCGGATTCCGAACCAGTTCGGACGTGGCCGGATCCATCACCTCTCTTCTATGGGAAGCACGGCACGTCAAGGAAGGCTACCGAAAACTCAGCCAGGAATCCAACGTGCTCACCGGCGACGAAACCCTGCTGGACATCAGCCTGGTGATTCATTACCGTCCTCTGGACGCCGTGCAACATCTGCTGAAGGTCAACCAGGTGGATGAAGTCATCCGGGGGGTCACCGAATCCATCATCCGCGAGGTGGTGGCCACGGAAATCGCCCACGATCTCCTCACCCTGCATCGGATTCGTACGCTGAACCTGATTCGCGACCGACTCCAAGAGGAAACGGAAAAGCTGGAACTCAGCGTGGCGATTCTGGCCGTCCACTGCCATGACATCCATCCCCCCCTGGACGTGGTTTCCGATTACCGGGACGTTTTCTCCGCCCGGGAAGACCGGGCCAAACTGCTGAACAAGGCCAAATCCTACCGCAACTCGGAACTGCCGAAGGCCCGGGCCGAGAGCGCCGCGAAACTCTCCGATGCCGAAGCCTTCGAAAAGGAAAAGAAAATCCGGGCCGAAGGCGATGCCCAAAACTTCCTGCTGCTGTCCGACGCCTATCGACGCCACCGCGACGTCACCGGTTACCGAATGTATCTGGAAACCATCGAACTGGGTCTGACGGGCCGGATGAAGATCGTCGCCGATCCGGACGTGAACAAGGGCGGCTATCGGATGTGGATGTTTTCTCCGGGGAAAACGCCGTTTTCCTCGGAAGCGACGACCACCAAGAAAAAACGTTTTGGAGAAGACTTCAAATGAAGAAATTCCTTGCCATCGTGGGCGGAATCGTCGTGGCGGTTTACATCCTGATGACGGCCTTCGTCGCCGTCCAGGAAACCGAAATCGTGGTGATTACGCTATTGGGAAAGCCGGTGCGGGTCATCGACGAAGCCGGGCTGGTTCTCAAGATCCCGGATCCGATTCAGACCGCTATCCGCCTGGACAAACGTCTCCAGGGCCTGGACTCCAACCTGGGCGAATATCTGACGAAGGACAAAAAGAACCTTGTCGTGGGCAGTTACATCCTCTGGCGGGTGAACGAGGGAAAGAAGTTCATCCAGACGGTTCGGGACATGAAATCCGCCGAGCGCCGACTGTCCGACCTGGTGGGCTCCGAACTGGGAGCGGCCATCGGCACCCACGATCTGACCGAGTTCCTCAGCACCGTCGAGGGAGATACGAAGATTCCCCAGATTCTTGGGAAGGTGAAGACCACCTGCCAGGGGCCCGCGGAAAAGGAATTCGGCATCGAAATCGTGGACGTACGTCTGCGCCGCCTGGGCTTTCCCGTTCAGAACCTGCGCTCGGTCTACGACCGCATGCGGGCCGAGCGGGCGCGCATGGCCAAGAAATATCGGGCCGAGGGGGAGGAGGAAGCCGCCAAGATCCGGGCGAAAACGGACAAGGAAGTGCGCGAATTGCTGGCCAACGCCTACCGGGACAGCCAGATCGTCCGGGGAAAAGGCGAAGCGGAAGCCATCCGCATCTACGGCGACGCCTTCTCGAAGGATCCGAACTTCTACAAACTGACCCGGACATTGAAGGCGTATCAGAAATTCCTGGACGATAAGACCACGTTGATTCTGTCTTCCGAGTCGCCTCTCTTCCGTTATCTGGAAACGCCCCCGGAGGTCCGTTGAAATGACTGAAGACCTCGATTTCAATAGGGTTTTCAAGCACGGGAAAGCCGTTTTCTACGGCGGGATCGTTCTCCTTGTCCTGATCTACGTCTTAAGCGGGATTTATTCCATCAATCCGGAACAGCGCGGCGTGGTGATCCGTTTCGGAAAGATCGTGGACGACAACGTTCCGCCCGGAATTCATTATAGCTGGCCCTGGCCCATCGAACGCGTTCTTCAGCCTCGCACCACGGAAATCCGTTCACTGAACGTGCGCTTTCGGGACACGAAAAACAACGACTTCGCCGACACCGGCGGAGCCCTCCTGACCGGAGACGAAAACCTGGTCCTGGCGGCCATCATAGTTCAATACCATATCAAGGACGCCAAGGATTTTTTGACCGTCACGGAAAAACCGGAAGTCGTCCTGAAGCGTATCGTCCTGAATTCGGCCATTCTGCGTTTCGCGGAAACCAAGGTGGACGATATTCTCACCACCGGCCGCCAACAGCTTCAGGTCATATTGAAGCAGGAAATTCAGGGCAAATCGGACGAATACCGACTGGGCATCCGAATCACGTCCGTACAGCTTCAAAATATCGAGCCGCCGCCCAAGGTGGTGCGATCCTTCAAGGATGTCGCCTCGGCCCGGGAAGACAAGCACAAGAAGGTCAAGGAAGCCGAGGGAGAGAGCAATCGCCGCCTTCCGGAAGCACGCGCGGAGGCCAACCGCCTCATCCGCACCGGCGAAGCGTTCGCCAACGAGATCGTCGAATCGGCCAAAGGGGACGCGAACCGCTTCCTGGCCAACCTGGAGGAATATCGCAAAAACCGTTCCGTCTCCGCCCAACGCCTCTACCTGGAGGCCATGGAGAGTATTCTTCCGAAAGTCAAGAAGATGATTACCAACCCGGAGGCCGAAAAAAAGGTCCAGGGCGGGCGCTTCCGATAGGATCCGCTCTACAGGCGACCTCTAAAAATCCATATTCCGCTGCGAACGAATAGCCATTTTAGCGGTTGCCTACAGCAGTTCCACGCCCCTTTGCTCGCAGGCCGCCTGCATGGCCTCGGGCCACAATCCCACCGCCACCTCTCCGATATGCGCCGTGCGAAGCAGGAACATGCACAGTCTCGACTGCCCGATGCCGCCGCCGATAGTCTGGGGCAGGCCGCCCGACAGCAGCAACCGGTGGAACGAACGTTCCCTCCAGTCTTCCTTGCCGCGAAGCACCAACTGCTTTTCCAGCGCCTCGGGACTGACCCGGATGCCCATGCTGGAAATCTCGAAGGCGCGCTCCAGCACCGGATGCCAGAGCAGGATATCGCCGTTCAGCCCGTACCCGCCATCGGAACGCTCGGTGCTCCAGTCGTCGTAGTCCGGCGCGCGCCCGTCGTGCAAACTCCCATCCGACAGTTCGCCCCCGATCCCGATGACGAAAACCGCCCCGTGCTCTCGACAGATGCGATCTTCCCGCTCTTTCGCGTCCAGGCCGGGAAAGCGCCGCAACAGCTCCTCGGCCGTCACGAAAACGATGGACTCGGGCAGCACCGGGCGAATGCGGGCGTATAGAGAAGCCACGTGGAATTCGGTCTTGGCGATGACCTTGTAGATAGCGTTCACGGTGCGCTTCAACGTTTCCAGATCGCGTTCGTCCTCTCGAATGATGGCCTCCCAGTCCCACTGATCCACGTAAATCGAATGCAGGTTGTCCAGCGTCTCATCCGGACGAATGGCGTTCATATCGGTGTACAGCCCCGTTCCCTGCGCGAATCCGTACCGCATCAGCGCCAGACGCTTCCACTTCGCCAGGGAATGAACGATCTCGGCCCGGGCGTCGCCGTCGTCCTTCACGGGAAAGGATACCGGACGTTCCACCCCGTTCAGATCGTCGTTCACGCCGGAACCCGCCCGCACGAACAGCGGCGCGGAAACCCGTGACAGGTTCAAGGATTCCGCAAGGTTCTGCTGAAAGAAATCCTTGATCCGTTTGATGGCCTCCTGCACCTCCAGAGTCCGCAGCAGGGGCCGATATCCCTCCGGAATACCCATATTTTCCTTCATGATCCACCTTCCGTTTCTCTCCGAGCGATCGCTCCGATTTCTCCCCGGTTTGCATTTTTCATCCGTGCCTCGAAGTGTACGCCATGCCGCCTCTCCATACAAGCGGTAAAACCGGCCCCGCCGCGACGGGAGATTGCAACCGAAATTCGACCCACCGCCGAAGGAAGGAAACGCCTGAAATTCGAAGCACTTGACTTTTGCCTACGGATTCCGCTAGGCTACACGCGTTTCCGTTTCCTTCGCCACGGTGATTCGGCAGGCGACGCCTCGAACTTTAATGAAGTCGAACGCCGGCAATCGAAAAGTCCGTAAAACAAACGGAAACGTTCGATCGTTTTCCCTCCGGAATGGAGTGAACCATGTATCGCGTATCTGTCGATGGTGTCGAAAAGACGGTGGAGTCCCGCGAGATTCTGCGAAAGTGGATTTTACGCGGAAGATTGTCACCTTCCGATTCCGTGACGGATCTCGAAACGGGAGAGGAAATTTTTATCGGGGATCTTCTGGAAGATCAGGACATTGAGATCGCAGCCGATGACGGCGATCCGGACCCGAGTCGGGAACTGGAAAACAAGCTGGACTACATTTCCTCCAAGCCTCCGGAAGCCTTCAGCGAAGAGGAATACACGGCCCTGACCGCCTATCTGGTCATTGCCAAAAAACAGGATCGGGACGGCCTAGTGGACTGGGAAACCTTTGCCGCCTTCCGAAAAAAGCTGAAAAAACTTGAAAAGGCGGCGTATTCCAGAAAATTCAACGAATCGCACGTCTCGAAAAAAGCAAAACAAACAGAGCGCCCCAAACAATCCAAAGCCATCCCCACTGGACCAGTCCAGGTAGAGTGGTCGGGACCGCAGGTTTCCCAGCCGTCGCTGGAAGACCTGCTTAGGGGAAAGTCGGGCGGCTCCGACTCCAAACGCCGATCATCCTTGCCCCGAACCGAAAAAAAAAGAAGGGCGGATTGGGACGCCCGAACCCAAAACAAGACGCAAAGCCGCCGGCCAACGGACGGAAACGAACCGGTGGCCCTCTGGCACAAACCCTTCGTCATCATCATCGCGCTCCTGCTTTTCGCCCCGGCGGGCATCGTCCTGCTCTGGACGGCTCCCCGGCACAGCGCTTTCGGAAACCCAGCCTGGAAGATTCTGCTGACGATCCTCTTCGGCGCCTCGTTTTTCAAGCAGCATATCGCCGACTATATCACGGACGGAGGCGTCGCCGTGGTGAAGGAGGCCGGAAACAATATGGAAATCGGGGCGGGCTTCCAGGAACAACCGGCCTGGAAAATCACCGACACCCTGGAAAGTTATCCCGTCGGAGCCACGGTGTATTATCTGGCAAAGGATCTTTCCTGCGATAAAACCCAGATCGAGGACAAAATCGACGTAACCTTCAATGAAGAAACCAGCCCGGTCCGCGGCAATCGTTTCGACTGGCAGGCCGGCCATGATCTGTATACGCACAGCATCGTTCCGGAAACGCCCGGAACCTATCGCGTACGGATCTATTGCGGAGAAAACGTGCTGGCGACCGGAGAATTCGAAGTCAGGCCGCAGTGACCGGGGCCGCTCGCCCCCGCGTTCCGGATGGCTCCTTCACGAACACGGACCGAAGAAAGAACACGCACGAAAACCCATGCGAAACCTTCGATATATTCTTCCTGGAATCACGGCGCTGGCGTTTGTTTACGCCTTGTTGACCGTCTTGTGGCCCGTACCGGATCCCGTCCCGGCGGAATCCTGGAAAGCCGTGGAAAAACTTATGAATCCCCACCGTCCTTCCGGGGATCTGGTGATCGTCCATCCAAGTTGGGAAGACGGCGCGCTTCTGCATTTCAAGAAGAATTTCCTGATTCTGGGGCGTCCCAACACGGATAGCTATACGGTCTATCCCCGAATCTGGGTGGTTCTGGCCCATGGGGCGCCCGAGCCGGGCTATCTGGACGGCTTCCATCTCGATTTCCGGGAAAAAGTCGGAGATCTTGAGGTGTTGCGCTACGTCCACCCGGACGCCAAGCACGTCCTGTTCGATTTCTTCACGCACATAGAAGACGGCCGGGTCACCAGCGTACGGGACGACGACGTAAAAGAATGCAACGAATTCAACCTCATGCGCTGGTGGTGTCCGACGAAGGAATGGAATCACGTGGGACAGCGTAGCGTCAGCATCCAGAAAACCTGGCAGTCCGGCATCTGGATGCACCCCCTGAGTTCGCGCATCACCCGATTGGAATACAAAAACGTTCCCATGGGAAAACGTCTTGCCGGAGAGTACGCGCTCTCCGACAAGGCCGCGGATCTGAAAAACATCCCTCCCGTGGTGTTCCGGGTTCTCATAAATGGTGAAACCGTCGCGATTTATGAAAGCGAAGCCGTCCCGGGCTGGCACGCCTTCGAAATCGACACCCGACGTTGGGAAAACCACAAGGCAACCGTAACGTTCGAGGGAACCTCCAAAAAAGACAACATGCGGCATTTCTGCTTCCTTGCCCAGACCCGCACGGACGAGTTGGGAATTCCCCGGGTTCCGAAACGCAACGCCCTCCCGGCCATCGAGGTGGATCCGGAACGCGAGGAAACGAAGAAAAGAGACGAAAAACAGAAAAGACAAAAAGACACGGACGATCCGGACAAGGACAAGGACGGCGATGACCGTAAAAATCAATGGAAACGGAACCTGGAACGTCGTCTGAAGGATCACAAAACGCGCCGAGAAGCCAATAAGGCTCGGCGCGAAAAACAACGAGAAAGCCGAAAGAAATCCAAGCCAAAAGCGTCGCCGACTCCCAGCGGGGGGCGTGGAAATAAAAAAGGCGGAAAGCCGTGACGGACGACTTCAACGAGAAAAAAACACCATTCGCCGGACAGGAAACCGGGGAGCACGGTGATCGCAAGGAAATGGAAATCCATCGGCCTGATGTAAATGCCTGGACGGGCGACGCCTGCGAAGTGGAAACCGACCCGGAAGCCGATGAAAATCCCGAAGAGGAACGTCCCGCAGCCGAAAAGGCCGAAGAACCGGAAACCGGCAAGATCATTGACGTACCGGAGGAAATTCCCGCCGGTGAAACGCAATCCGGGACGACGGATTCCGAGTTTTCCTCCGAAGACAATGCCCCCAAGACGGAAACGCCTTCTTTTTCCGATGAAGACGCCATGGGACTGCCGGATTGGTTGGATGACGATGCTCATCGGCATCCGGAAACGGATTTCCAGCCCGAATCGGCGGGCGTCGAACTGGCGGAACCGGAAAATCCCGTCGAAGAACCGGAGTCCGATGGGAATCGCACGATCCTGCCCGACCTCCCATCGGCCGCTCCTGAAGATGCGGCCGGAAAAGAAGCGCCTCCTTCCGTGCCCTGGATTCGCCGTTTCGCCTATCCCCTGACCGGCGCGGCTCTGTTGATTCCCATCTTCGTTTTCCTGGTGCTGACCCTGGACGCCATGGGACTCACCGATGACGATGATTTTTACGTCCCGGCCTCCAAGAATTACATCCTCTGGGCGGAACGGGCAGTGAAGGGCCTATTCAAGGGAGAAATCAAGGAGTTCCGCAAGAGCGCGGTGGAGCGCGGCTGGCGCAGCAACCACGAGCATCCGTCTGTGGCCAAACTGGGCATGGGCGTCACCTGGCTGATTTTCCACAAGTATCTCGACTGGATGGGAGAGATCGACGCCGCCCGGCTGGGCGTGATTCTCTTCGCCATGCTGCTTCTGTATCTGATCTTCCGCTTCAGTTGGGAAACCTTCGGCCCTCGGGTGGCGATTTTCGCCGTTCCGGCGCTTGTGGCCATGCCGCGAACCTTTTTCCACATGCACGTGGCCACGCTGGACATTCCCACCACCGCCACCTATTTCCTCGTGTTTTACGCGGCCTGGCGCGCCGAGAAAAGTCGCCTCTGGGTGATCCTAGCCGGACTCCTTTACGGCATCGCCATCGGAACCAAACTGAACGGTCCCTTCGTGGTCTTTCCCCTGGTGCTTTACTGTTTCTACCGCTGGCGTCAATACGCCGTGCTGAAAACGTTCGCCACGTTGACGTTCCGGCGCATGATCGCCCTGGGTCTCTCCATGGCCCTGCTTTCATTCCCTGTCTTCTGGCTGCTCTGGCCCTGGATCTGGTCCGACACTATCGACAAACTCCAGGCCTATTTCCATTTCCACTTCCATCACTACGGCATCCGCCTGTTGTACCTGGGCGATGTCCATCTCAACCCGTTCGCTCCCTGGCACGCCCCCTTCGTGTACATGCTGTTCACCGTTCCGCTGGTGATCCTGGTCCTTTCTCTTAACGGCTTCTGGCACGGGTTACGGCAGCTTTCTCCCCACAATCTGAAGTATTTCCCCAAGGGGCCGGGAGCGAAGGAGGATTACCTGCTCCATTGCGCCTTGCACGCCTTGTTCGCCATTTCCATCGTGGCCTTCCCGAACAATCCGAAGTACGGCGGGGTCAAGCTTTTCCAGCCCTTTTTCCCCTTCCTGGCCATCCTGTCCGGATACGGATTTCATCGGCTGGTGGAGCGGTTGTCCATGCTCTGGCCCGTCTTCGCCGCCCGACGAAAGATGCTGGTTCCGGTGCTGATGCTGCTGGTCTTTTTGCCGGGAGCCATCGGCATGACCAGGGTCTACCCCTACATGCTGAGTTATTTCAACAGCCTGGCCGGGAACCTGCAAGGCGCTACGGAAATCGGCATGGAACGGCAGTACTATGACATGTGTTACAAGACCACCATCGAATTCTGGAACCAGTACGCTCCCACGCGAACCAAGGTCTCTTACGAGCCGAACCTGGGGGAATATCGACGCACGTATCCCTGGTACAAACGGGACGGGAAGCTGCGCAACGACATCCAGACCGGCCCACCCAACGAGGCGGATTTCATGGTGCTCACCCACGAACGCCGCTGGAGCCACTATCAGGAACTGGTGCAGCAGTACCGGAACTATCCCGTTTTCCACACGGAACGCGTCTGGGGAACGCCGCTTTACACGATTTACGACCTGCGAGGCGACCGAAAAAAGAAGCCCGAGAAGAAACGAAAACGGAGCCTTCGCAAAAAGAATCGGAAAATGAGTCGCAAGAAGGTCGAAAAACAGGACAAGAAGAAATCTTCCAGAAAAAAGACGCCGCCCATCGCCGTTCCCAAGAGTCTCCAGATGAAGAAACCCTCCGTCGGAACTCAAGAGAACCGTCCCGCTCCGAAAAAAGGCAAAGCCGCGCCAAAAAAAGCGCCGTAGCCGACAATGAACGAAGCCGCATGTCCCCCGGGAGCATGGCCTTCCGGTGGTTCTCGCGACGTTCTTGACAGAATGAAGCGGGAACGCCATGATGGCGGCCATGACAACCGACCGGACAAAGCAGAATCACCGCCTGGCCCGTATCGCCGTGATCGGCATGGCGTGGAGCTTTCCCTGGAGTCTGCTAGGGATGCAGATCCTGGCCATTCTGGGAGCGCTGGCTTCCCTGCCCGGCCTGTTCTCGACCTGGAAACGGAATGGACTCGTTTTTCTGGACGGAGCGGTCATTCTCTATCTTTTCACGGCGACACTCTCCATGATTCCCGCCATGGGGCTGGGGTTCGATGCCCTGCGCCAGTCCGCGATCTGGACGCTGATCGCCTACCTTCCGTTCCGCCTGGCGGGAGAGAGCGCCGGCCGCGAGCCCGCCTTCCGATGGGGCTGGCTTGGGGTCGCGTGTCTCACCGGGCTGTACGGCTTTTTGCAGTATTTCTGGGGACAGGACTGGGTGCGCCCGGGAGCCTCGGCGATGTATCCCGCCCCGGCGGACCCGCTCCGCTTTGCGGTGATCGGACTCTTCAACCGCCACCACACCTTCGGAATTTCCTGCGGAATGTCTCTGGCGGTGTTGACGACATTACTACTTTCAGGGAAAACGGGCGGCGACCCCCGCCGGGAAAAGGAAGAAACGGAGAAAAAACGCGGGAAAATCTTCAACGCCGTCTTTCAACGGAACCATGTACCGCTCTTTCTTCTTCTTCCGTCATTCGTGGCCTTCGTCCTGACCCAGTCCCGCGCCGCCTGGCTGGGACTTCTCGCGGCGGGTCTTGCGGGATTCGGAACGCGTCTGTGGAAACGGCGTTCATGGGCGCTCGCGGGCGTTCCCTTGTGCGCACTGGCGGTCGTTGTGATGCTGTTCGTTCTGGAACCGGGCGTCGGTCTGCGGCTTTCCGATCTTTTGGGGACGGACGGCGAACGGGATCGGGTCATGATCGGCGAAGTCAGCCGGATGTTGCAGGACGGGCGGCCGATCGGCGGCTGGGGCTATGGCCGCTTCTACTCCCAGGCGGCGGTTCTTTTCGAACAGGCCGCACCGCAGGTAAAGATCCGCTCCGGAACCCACAACGACTTCACCGCCATGGTGACGGACGGCGGCCTGCTTCTGGGTGCAGCCTGGACGATCGTACTCCTGACCTTTTTCCGCACGGCCTTCCACTTGCGGCGGGATCCGGCGGGGCGAGCGGCCGGTCTGGGCGGCGTGGTCTTCCTGGTGGCGGGATTGACGCACAACCTGCTCTCGGATGGCGAGATTTCCTTGTTTTTCTGGGCGCTGGCGGGTTGGCTGGCCAGCCTGGATGCCGGCTATCGGGAACGACGGACGGGAGACGGATCGCGGATGCCCGGACACTCGCAGGCGTCGTCGTCCAAGTGAGGTTCGCAGGTTCCGCCCGCCGTGGAATACGTTTCCAGGCAATAGGTTTCACAATTCCTCGCGATCCACAGCCCTTCCACGCAGACGCAGTTGTTATCGCCGTCGATACAGAAGTTGGATTCTTCCATGGAACAGGCCCCCTCACACACGGCGGGAAGGCAGCGGCAGGTGTCGTAGCCCACATCGGCGTTATAGACGCATCCGTCATAGACCTGGCCGGAATCCCGGCAGCTCTGCGCGCAATCCAGCACGCTCCACTGGCCGTCGGTGCAGGCACACAGCATGTCTTCCTCGCAATAGGCCGTCACCGCGCTTCCGCACTCCCCGTGGCAAACCACGTCCGGATCCGCGTCGGCCGATTCGGCGTCGCCGTCCGGAAGGCTGTCCGAATCGCCGTCCGGAATACTGTCTGAATCTCCGTCCGGCCAGTCCCCGTCCGGCCAGTCTCCGTCCGGCGACTCATCGCCGTCCATGGCCGCGTCGCCGTCCGGGGTGGACGTATCGCCGTCCGTAACAACCATGTCGCCGTCGATGCCCTGAAGGCATACGAGAACGTCGTAGCAGTCCACCGAGTCGTTGATGCAGTCGGCATAATCGTTTCCGAAAGCTCCGGCCATGCACCCGTCCACGCATAACGAAAGTACCGGATCGTCCTGGGAGTCCTTAGCCGCCGCGCCCAGAGGATCCAGGCACTCCCGTTCGCGTTGACAGGCCTGGGTGCATTCCTCCTCCGTGGGCGGATCGGGGCCGTCCCCATCCACCAGTTCATCGCCGTCCTCAAGCGTTTCCGCCGGTTTCGAATCGCCGCAGGTGCAGAGAATAAGGGCGATCAACAACACGGGAAGAAGCTTCCAGTCGGCTTTTCGTCTTGGAAAGGAATGTCGTTTCATGTTCATTCGCGTGTGCTCGCTCGTCGCTCCATCGATAGCTTCGATCCGGGATCGTCCACGACTTCGATTCTACGCAAGTTTCGGAAGAGTGTCAAAGGAAGGTGAAGAAAAAGAAAACGCCGACCCGTTTGCGAACAGGCCGGCGTTTGGGCTTGGCGAAATTCGATCGGACCGGCGATCAGTTGCCGGTGCCGCACTCCTGGGCGATATCCGCACAGGGCGTTTTCAGAATGCACGTAGTGGACGTTCCGTTGATTTCATCGGCTTCGTCACAGGCAGCCTTACAGCTGTTTACGAAGTTGTCGTCGAGGTAACGTTCGCCTTCCGGATTGTTTTCCGTGTCGCATTCTTTCAGTTTGTCGCAGGATTTCTTGCAATCCTCCCGATTCGGGTCGCCGCATCCAGGAGAAAAAATCATTACGGAGAACACCGCCACAGCCAACAGCAACGCAAACAAGGTCTTCCACTGTTTCATCCGTCTTCTCCCAATATTGAATATAGCGACTGCCTGATTGTGTATCACGGTTTCGGATCGAGAGTCAAGCAAAAGCGCTTCGCGCCTTCCGTTTCTCGTCGATTCCGAGGCAGCAGCCTACCACGCTCGCGCGAATCCGTCAAGATCGTGACTTTTTTCGCAGGGAACGCTCGTCAGTACGTAAAACCACAATCCCAGATATCCGCGCACTCGCTGGACTGGATGCATCCCAGGGCCTCGGCCTCGAAAAATCCGGAACGCTCGCACTGTTCCCGGCAATCCGCCTGGAAGCTGGCGATCCCGTCCGTGGAGGTTTCGCTGGCGCAACGGGCGATTTTATCGCAGGCATTCTTGCATTTGCCCTCATCGATGGAGCCGCCGTTGATGTAGCTGTCCGTCGGATCCTCGTCGCTCCCATCTCCGCAGGCGACGGCGAAAAGCAGAAGAATTATCGTCGTAAACACGGCAAACGCCGACCCGAAATGGAGTCCCTTTTTCATCCTCGTGATCCTTTCGATGTTGAGAATCGTTCGAAACATTGTTACAACGCCGTTAGGTAGCATGCCCGCCCGAAAACTGTCAAGATAAAAAGGCCAAGTTCATTGACATCCCGGGAACTTGCCGCTAAAGTGAGGCCGCTTGAGACGGACGTTTCACCAACCCCTTTTCGGAAGGATTTCGCATGAAAAGATGGGGCGTCGCTTTGTTTCTGACGGGCCTCGGGCTCGTTCTGTTTTCCGGCATGTCGGAAGCTCCTTCGGTTTCGCGGCCGGGCGTCGCGGCCAAGGAAGCTCCGGTGGACCCGGAAATGGGCGTGGCCATGGAACATCCGGCGGCCTTCGAGCCGCTGGTGCGCAGCCGAACCCGACCGGAAGCATCCCCATATGATTTCACCCTGAAGACCTTTTCCCGTCGGGCGAAGGATGCCGCCTTGTTGCAGATTCAGGATGAGTCCTATGACCCCACCAGAAAAAGCTTTAAAGATTGGAAAGCCGATTGGCTGGATGTGTCGATCCGGCCGGAACATTTGGAAACCATCGAGAGATTGAACGGGACGGAATACCGGCTGGTGCAGTTCGAGGACGCCCCGGATTTCCGCACGGTGGAAAGGATTCGGGAAAGCGGATTGAATCCGGTGGCCTATGTCCCGAACCGAGCATACGTCATCGCCGTTCCCGCGGATCGGAAAGCGGCCTTCGGCGCGTTGAGCGGCGTTCGCTGGCAGGGCGCCTTCCCCGTTCAGGCCAAAGTGGGACCGAATTTGCGCGCCATGCTGAACGACGACCCGGCCGACAGCCTGGTTTTGGTTTCGGCCTATCGGATCGAATCCATGGGAGGCTGGGACGATCTGGCCCTTCGGCTGGGCGCAGCGGAGGTGCTGTTCATGTCGGAAGTCGGTCCTCCGCAGATGATGCTGCGTGTCCCGGCGAAAAACCTGGCCTATCTCACCGCCGCCCTGGCCAAACTGGAAGCGTTGGAGTCCATTCAGCTTTTCAGTGTGCCGGAAACCAAAAATTACGGTTCCATCTGGGTGTTGCAGTCCGGAGACGCGGAACTGAAATCCACGCCGCTTTTCGATGCCGGGCTGACCGGCTACGGCCAGATTTACGGAGAAGCAGACAGCGGCGTGGACACTGACGCCTGCCAGTTCCGCTTCTCGGGCGACGCCGCCGATCAGACCCTGGCGTCCGAAGTTTCGCCGCCACGCTGGGAGATCGCCTATCCGGACAATAAAATCCTCAGTTATTATATTCTGATGGGATCCACAGCCTACGACGACACCTCCGGCCATTTCCACGGCACCATGACCTCCGGCTGCGCGGTGGGCGACAATTATCAGAACCTGGCCAGCATCGACAGCCCCGGGCTGGATTTCGCGGACGGCATGGCCCCGGCGGCGCGCCTGGTCTTTCAGGATGCGGGAACCGAAGCCGGTTATCTGATCGGCCTGGCCTTCCATTCGCCTTGGGAAATCAGCGCCCAAGCTTACAACACCGGCGTTCGGGTTCACAACAACAGCTATGGGTCGCAAAACCCCATGAACGGCTACGATTCCCGTTCCGCCAACATCGACGATTTCATCTGGCAGTTTCCCGAATACAACGTTTACTACTCGGCCGGGAACGAGGGGCCGGAAGAAAAAACGCTGGGCGGAGAGGGAAGCACGGCGAAAAACACCCTGGCGGTGGGCGCCAGTTCTCCGGGATGGTATGAGGGCGGCGGCGACATTCTGTACTTTTCCAGCCGGGGCCCCACAACGGACGGCCGCCTGAAACCGGACCTCGTCGCTCCGGGACTCATCAAATCCGCCACGGAGACGGAAAGCAAGAAAATCCCGGGGCTTACGGACGTTTACGGACAACCGGCCGCCGAATCGCTCACCGTGCCGCCCAACAATCAGTGCGGCACCAGTCAGACCCAGGGCACCAGTTTTTCCTCTCCCACCGCCGGTGGAATGGCGCTTCTGGCCCGCCAGTATTTCATGGACGGCTTTTACCCCAGCGGAACCCGCAATCCGGACGACGGCTTCACGCCATCCAGCGCGCTCGTCCGCGCCGTCATGGTGAACTCCTCCCGCAATCTCGAAGGCGACGTTCTGAACTACGGAGGCCACGGCCTGGTGTCCGCCGGAGCGGTGGAACCGGCCCCCAGCACTCGCCAGGGATGGGGACGCATCACCCTGGACGACGCTCTGTATCTGCGCGGCGACCGCCGCGACCTGATGGTCTTCGCCGATGTCGCCAACGGCTCCGAGGATGCCCTGGTCCAGGGAGACGAAGCCGATTACGAAATCGTCGTCAAAGCCGGAGAACCGCTGAAAATCACCCTGGCCTGGGTGGACCCCGCCGGACGTTCCCACGCGGGAGTCGCGCTGGTCAACGATCTGGATCTGGTGGTCGCCGCGCCCAACGGCAAGACCTATCACGGAAACATCAACTTCGCCAGCGGGGTCAGCCAGCACGTGAACAGCGAGGACGACACCGACGCCATCAACAGCCTGGAACAGGTCATTCTGGACGCGCCCGTCGCCGGAACCTACGGAGTCACCGTCCGGGCGTCATCCGTTCCCGGAAACGGATCCAGCTATCCCACGGATTCCGCCGTTCAGGGCTATGCGCTGATCGCCACCGGAAATCTTTTCGAGGGCGCGGACGAACTTTTGCCCCGTGTCTCCATCAAGCAGTTTTCCATCTCCGGGGGCTGCGACAACGACAACTTCCTGGATCCCAACGAGTCGGCCCTCCTGGTGGCGGACGTGGTGAATTCCGGCGACGGAGACAGCAACTCGCTCGTGGCCACCATCAGCCTGGTGGAAAGCGAGACCGAAATCGATGCCAACCTTGTCCGGCTGCCGGAAAACCCCTCCATTTCCATGGATGTCATGACCAGCCGTTCCAGGAGCGAGGTGGAAATTCCCATCGGCCTGGCCGCCACCGAAGAGAATGTATGTGAGAAGAGAGTTACCTTCAAGGTGGAGATCACGGACGCCCAGGGGGGTGTCCAGGACGTGGAAACGGCCACCATTCTCCTGGGCCTCGACAGCACCGATGACGGAATGCGCCACTGTCAGGAAATCCCGTGCAGCCCGCCGGCCGAGATCGAGGAAATATCTCCCGCCGCTCTATTCGTCGGACAAACGGCCAACATCATGGAATTCAAGGGAAATTACTTCCGCCAGGGTCTCTCCCTGCGTTTCGACCCGGAGGTTCTGAGCTACGAGAAAATGGAGATCGTCTCCCCCACCGAATTGGAATTGAAAACGGTCCACGCCGCCGAGGACGCCACGCCCGGCGATGTTTCCGTATTCATCGCTAACGAAGGGAGTGAAGAGGCGGAATACGCCGGGGCGATCCAGATCGTGGCTCGCGAAACCGATACCGATGGCGACGAGATCGACGGCGATGAGGAAGGGACGCTTCCTCCCGACGATTCCGGGTCGAGCGGCTGCCGCCATTCCGGCGCGCCGTCATTATGGCTGCTGCTGCTGCTGCTGCTGGCGGCCGCCCATTCGCTTCGCCGGAAAAGAGACGTCATTTCGTGAAGGAAAAAGCCGTCATTCGATATATCGGCGTCTTCGTCCTCGGTTACCTGGCCTACTCCCTTTTTCTCGCTCCTTCCGGACGCGGCGGGACGTTGGACTTCGGCCCGGTCCACTCGGACGGGCCGAAAGCGGAACTGTGTCATGCGGCACCGGATTTCTCACTGATGGATCTATCCGGAAATTCCGTTCGGCTTTCGGCATTGCGGGGGCGAACCGTGGTGGTTACGCTTTGGGCGCCCTGGTGTCCGTCCTGCCTGAAGGAATTGCCCCAACTGGAGCGCCTCGCGGGTAAATTGCCCGAAGGCGTGCGCATCCTGGCCATCGCCACGGATTATTCCTCACCGGAGGAAATTCGCCGCATCGCCCGGGAAAAGGGCGTTCGGAAACTCCCCATTCTTCTGGACAGCACCGATGACGTGGGCTTGGCATACGATATGCGGGTCTTTCCGTCCACTTACATCATCGACGGCGCGGGCGTCGTCCGCTATGCCCTTCGCGGCGTGCGAAACTGGGAAAGCGCCTCGGCCCTGGAGGATATCCAGACCGTGGCGGACTTCACGAATACGTCATCCGCTCCCCCCTCGCCCTGATTTCGATCCCCGACCGCCAAAGAGGCGAGTTCCTGACGCTTCCACGCAATCGCACCGACGCTTTCCATTTCCCGTAAATGTTGGTTTCCTGTAAAATATTCACCGGGAACTTGCCAATCTCGTACATCCGGGTAGAATTCATTCATACCATCCGTAACCGGACACGAAAAACAAGGAAAATCCCGATGCGCGGAAAAATCGAATCCCGATGGAGACTCCGGCCGACGCTGCTTTTTCTTATGATCCTGCTCCCGTTTCTTCTGTTCGGAGGAGCCCTGGCCGGCAAGATCATCCACCAACCACCCGTAAAGAATCCCACCGCAGAGAATCTGTCGGAGAATGTTCATTACAAAATCCGTAACCTGTTTTCCAACCAGACCCTACAGGCCGCCTTCCACGACGGAAACGCCTCGGGTCTCCTTATCGATTTCTCCGATGCTTGCAGGCTTTTGAACGGCGAAAAGATCGATCCGGCCCAAATCCACGGCAAGGCCGTTTTCGGGCCGTACCCCTTCCAGCAACGGGAGGCCGACTACGCCTATAAGCGATTTCGTGGTCGCGCCAAGATCCGAAACGGCAAGGGGACGCTCGACCTTTCCTCGCTGTTCTCCGAGGTCAAGAACAGCGCGCGCTGGGTCGATTCCGGCACCGTGGCCGTCCGCCTGATCCTCACCCTGGAGCGGCCCGGCCGGGACACGGATCTGGGCGCGTACGATCTTTTCCTGCGTTTCAAGAAGGAAAACGGAAGGTTCCTCCGCGCTCCGACCGTAAGCGAAGGTCCGTTCGTCCAGATGGTCCACTCCGGGGATTCCACGAGGATGATGGTTTATTTCGAGACGGACCGCGAGGTGCGCGCCCGCGTGTCCATCGGGCAGTTCTCGTTCGAGGATCCGGAGCCCGCCCGCCGCCATCGCATCCCGATTTCCGGGCTGGTTCCGGATACCGAATACGCCTATCGCGTGGCCTTCGACGATTACGAATCCCGGGACTTCACCTTCCGTACGGCCCCGGACAAGGGCGAGGGGACGTTCCGCTTCGCCTTCGCCGGCGACAGCCGGGACGGAAACGGGGGCGGAGAACTGGAGTTCATGGGATTGAATCACCAGACGCTGGAACGCCTGTTCAACACGGCTTACCTGGAAAAGGCGGCCTTTTTCCTCTTTGGCGGCGACCTCGTCACCGGATACACCACGGGAAAGGACGACCTGCTGCATCAGTTTAGAGGCTGGCGGCAGGCCGCCGCGGGCTACTGGAACCACCGGCCGGTGTATGTCGGCATGGGCAATCACGACGCCCTGATCCGACGCTACGACGACGGCAGCGAGGACGGCGTGCGTCTGGACCGCTGGCCGTACGAGACGGAGGGATCGGAAACCGTCTTCCGCGAAGTCTTCGACCAGTTCGAGAACGGCCCCCGGCCGAGCGACCCGCGCCGCCCGGAGTACCTGGAAACCGTCTTCGCCTTTCAATACGGACCGCTCACCGCCATCGCCTTCAACAACAACTACTGGATGTCCACCCACGCGAACCGCTTCGGCGGCTCGCCGGAGGGGTACATTCTCCCCGACCAGATGAGCTGGATCGAGCGGCAATTGAAACAAGCCCAGGCCGATCCCACGGTCCGCTACGTGATTCTTTTTGCCCAGGAGCCGGTCTTCCCGAACGGCGGACACGCCGAGGATTCCATGTGGTATCACGGCGACAACCGTGTCCGCGCCCATACCTACGAACCGGATACCGGACGGCTCGTGCCGGAAAAGGAAGGCATCATCGAGGTCAGAAATCATCTAGTGACACTGGTGGGGCGCTATCCGAAGGTGGCCGCCGTTCTCACCGCCGACGAACACGGCTATCACCGTACGCTGATCGACTCCGATACTCCCGTGGGCGTCTATCGCATCGACGACCCGAACGGAAACGGGAAAGTCTGCGAAAAGGAAGAAAGCTGCTCCCCGCTGCCTTTCATGGAATTTCCCGTCTGGTTCATCACTTCGGGCGGGGCCGGAGCGCCTTATTACGCGGAGCAGTCCACTCCCTGGAACCGATACTGGAAGGCGAATCCGGAAGCCTGCGAGGAACATAAGGAGAAAAGCTGCTATCGCTTCTCCAGCCAGGAACACTTCCTGCTCTTCGAAGTCGGACCGTCCTCCCTATCCATGTCCGTGCGCACGCCCTACGGCGAGGTCATCGACCACGTGGACAATCTGATGGCGGTGAAACTGCGCTGAGGCAGGCGGGTTGTTCGCGAGATTATTGTCTGCTTTGGGCGGCGGGATGAGCATTTGTCTTACCCATCGCCTCTTTTGCCCACGAATGATGGGCAAAAAGATGCCCATTCTGTACCTGGCAATCGTTCTCAGCCTTCCTCGTACGGCTCCGTGAACTCGGTTCCCCACCGGAAGCGGTCATAATTCAGAATCCGGAAGGTTTCCGTGGACTTGGAGACTTCGAAAATCATGAAGCTGTCCGGGTCGTAGCGCGTGCTGGCGGCTACGATGTGCTGCGGCCCGTAGATGTCGCCCAGATTGATCCAGCGGTGGGTATGCCCTACGATGAACAGCCGGATGGTGTCCTTGTAATCGCGCACCAGGCGGGAAAGTCCCAGGTCGGACACCTCGCGCGGGGTGACGAGCGGCAACATGTAATGCATGAACAGGAAGGTGGGCATGCCCTGCTGCAATTCCCCTTCCAGCCAGTTGAGTTGCTCTTCTCCCAGGGATCCGAAGGCCGTGTTGAACTCCGGGCTGTTCGGATTCCAGGTCTCGCCCAGGAAGTTATTCAGCATCACGAATTTCCAGCCCAGATGATCCACCGAATAATAGGTATCCAGGTCCAGGCGATCCTTGAACAGTTCGTGGGTGAATTCGCGGCTCACCGCCGGAACGTCGTAGTCGTGATTGCCGAACCCCGGATAGACGGGCATGCGGAATTCCTTCAGCACATCCGCCAGGATATCGATGCGGGTGCGGTTCTGCTCGTAGAACGAGGGATCGGCGGAGGGATAGTTGTGCGTGATGTCCCCGGCGATGAAGGCCATGTCCACCGCCGGATCGATCGCGTTGATGGTGGCGCGCGCCTGGATCAGGCGTTCCTCGGTCAGATAGATGTCCTGCTCGTCACCGTCGTAGTATTCGTCGATGATGTGAGTGTCGGCCAGCAAGGCGAAGCGGAAAAAATCCGGATCGGCCGGAAGCACCGCGTTCGTTCCGGTGTTCAACAGGCTGCCGCCGTCCGTGACCGCAGGTCCGGCCTCGCCGCAGCCGATGAGCGGAAAGCCGCCGCCCAACGCCAGGGCGGAAATCCCCATGGCCTTGCAGAATTGCCGTCTCGTCAAGGGTACGGGTCTGTGGATTCGTGTCATGATTCGCCTCGCTATGATACGGAAATCGTTCCGGTTTCTCTTCGGTTTTGTTTTCGTCCTCTTAGAACAGCCCGCCGCCCATGGACCCCATGACCTTCTGCATGAAGGCGTTGGTCATGCGCGTGTCCGAGCGTCTGAACTCTTCCTCGAAGCCGTTGGGCACGGCGTCGTCCTTCAGCACTTTGCCCATGTCCAGCCAGAGCAGGCCATTGAAAGACCCGGACTTGAAGGGCAGATAAGCGCCGTCTGCGGCCACACCGTCGGCCTCGATGGCCGGATAGGGCGTGGTGGGTTCGACTTCCGCCGGGGGATCGGCGATCGTATAGGCTGCGGCGAATTCCGGCTGGGAGAAATGGCCGTAATCCCGGCCCGTGCCTTCCTTGCAATCCATATCGTAGGAAAAAACGTCGCTCGCCGGAGCCTCTTCCCCTTCCGGACGGCCGAAGATCAGACCGGCCTCCACCAGGATTTCCTCTTCACCGTTCGCGTCGGTATACCCGGCCAGAAGCGTCGCGCCGTCCGGAATCTGAACCGTGCCGTCGTCCTGCACCACGGCCGCCGCTTCCGTAAAGGCACTCGGCAGTTCGCCCTCGAAAAAGCCCGCCACGGTCGCATGTTCGGAAAGGGACAGGGATTCCCGGTCCAGAATCTCCACTTCTCCGTCCTCCGTCTCCGGAAGAAGCACGCTGAACACCTTCACCGAAAGCTGGTCGTTACCCGCACCGCCGGTGGCGTCCGCTGTGGGACCGCGATCGTGTAGCTTGATCTCCACCGTGTCGCCGGGTACGAAGTCCTCGTCGGCAAAACCCAGCCGGGCGCACTCGGTGGATTGCAGAAAGACGGTGGCGCCGTCGAAGGGGCTTTCCCCCAGGTTGGGAATGAATTCCTTGAAAGGATAGGGCCGCGAATAGAAGGTGACCAGATCGATCTCGATGGCCTCCTTCGGCAGGCCCATCATGGGCAGAAATCCGATCAGCGTCTTCGGGAAGGATTCGCCCTCTTCCATGCCGATGTTTTCCAGGATGGTCCCGATGGCGGTGGGAAGTTCGTCCACGCCCACGAGCGCCAAGGCGTCTTCCAGTCCCATGGCCTTGCGAATGAAGTCCAGCAGCACGCCGATGGCCATAAGAATGTCCTTCTCCAGTCGCAGCCGCACTTCCGCCTGTCCGGAGAGATGAGCCTGGATCCGCAGAAGACTTTCCCGCACGGAAAGTTCCTCGCCGTGCCAGAGCAGCATCACGCGATTCAGTCCCGAATTGAACCAGCCCTGGACGGCGAAATGTTCCACGCCCTGCACCGTGAGGCCGTCGTTCCGAGCCATGATGTCGTCGTTCTGATTGTCCGTCTCCACTTCCATGAGCGAAGCGGCCTGGATGGCGTCCGCCGCCGCGTCGGCCAGAGCCTGCCGACTGGCCTCCCACGACGCCAGACCTTCCTCCCCCCGGAAAGTAAGGAAATCCGGATTGGCTTCCAGAAACTCCACGATGAACGCCAGGGGATCCTCGGTATCTCCGATATCCGAAACGGAATCGTTGTCGAAATCCAGCCCCTGGCTGTCGAGCAACAGAACGATGCTGGACAGAAGCCGGGTGATGGCGGAAAGCACGTAGAGATCCGCCGTATCCCATTCGCTGTGCAGGTTCATGTATTCCTTGTTTTGCAGCAGCACCGGGAAGCCGTCCAGGCGGAACTCGAAACCTTCCACGGCCTTCAACGCATCCAGGCGGGTTAACTGCTCCTCGCTTTGCAGGCGCAGGCTGTCCAGGATATCGCGGATCATGCCCCGGTCGGATTCGCCCTCCTTGAAGGATTTCAGGCGGGCGTCCTCGGGAGGTTCGGGGCCGTCGTCCCCCATGGCCGTGCCGTTCAACAGCCCCAGTCCGCTGTCCAGAAGTCCGATCCAGTTCTGGAACTGGGCCAGGCAGAGTCCGAAGAGCGCGTCTGGATGTTCCGGTTCGAGACTCACGGCCTGTTTGAACACGTCGTAAGCGGCCAGGGACTCCCCGGCTTCCAGATATTCCTTGCCCAGGGCCACCAGGTCGTCCACCGAGCCCGGGATTTCATCGTCGCCGTCCGGCGTTTCAACATCGCCGTCCACGTCTCCGTCGTTTTCCGACTGGTCTCCGTCCGGAGGCGGATTTTCGGAGGAAGAATCGCTTCCGCAGGCGGGAAGCAGGCACAACAGCATGAAAATCACAAGGAAATACGATGCGTTTCGGGGTCCGTTCATGTCGGCGTCCTTTTTTCCCGGAGCGTTCTGATGTTCGAGTTTCGGCAAAACCGTTTCGGATGGAAAACCGCTTATTAAAGTATTATACCCGGAAACGGCGGAAGCACAACCGGGAAAAGCGTTAGGAATTTACTTGGGGGTGTGACTTAATTTCTCGGGAAATCGTCTCATCCTGGTAGTCTGATTTCAGGAAGGAGGCGAGGATGAGTTGGAAGCGAGGCAAGGGTTACGAGAAGGCCTATTGCTCTATTAACAATATGCTAGCTCCTAAAAATTCGAGCCCAACGAAGAAAGCGATTCATCATGAGACCGATGACGAAAGAAGAAATCGTAGACCTGATCCAGGATCACCGCTGGACAACGCTCTGCACCGTAACGCCGGATGGGGAGCCGTACGCCATCGAATTCAGCTATTTCCTCATGGACGGATGTGTCTGCGGGATGATCCATCCCGATGGGAAAACAAGCGAAAACCTGAAACACCAACCCAGAGTCTGCCTGAAAATGTGCTGAGCGGGTAAATACAATAACAGCTACGAAGCCGCCAGCGTCTTCGGTCTCAGTCGATATGAAAGCAATCCCGAGTTGATCGCCAAGGCCTGGGATCTGCTGGAGAATCGCTTTTTGTGACCTGCTGGAACTTATGTGGAAGCAAAGCGACGCTGTCTTTCCGGCGAAATCAAGTCCCCACTTTTCATGGTGACGATGGACCGCCTGACGGGAGTGACGAGCAAGTCGGAATGAGCAATCGTAAATTTTCTCATTTTAATACTTGACAGAAAATTCTCTCGGGATATACTTACTAAACGATAAGTTAGTAAGGAATTCGAAACACCATGCCGAAACCCAACACCCGAGACAAAGAAACGACCGTAAAAGCCATTCTGAATGCGGCGGAAGAGCTGTTCGCCGAAAAAGGATTTCACGGAACCTCGATCCGGGCCATTTCCAAGAAATGCGGCGTTTCCGGGCCGCTGATTCTTTTTCATTTCCAGAGCAAACAACAACTATACCAACAGGTCAAAGCCGCCATCATCCAACGCTATGACAGTGGACAGGCCCCCCACACCGTCTTCGATGGCTCCCTGCGGGGTTTCCTGGAAAAGACGATTCGCACGATGTTTGCGTTTTACCGCGAGAACCCGACCATCAAGCGCTTGGCGAATTGGGGCAGACTTGAAGGGGATCTGGAAACCTGGCCGGGCGAGGAGGAGTGGCATCACGCCTGGATCGAGGATATTGAAAAGGCGCAGGCCGCCGGTGTGATGCGACAGGATGTCAGCGCCTACGACGTTCTGGTCATGTTGAGTGGAGCCATTCATGTCTGGTGGGAATACCACGAGCATTTCCTGGAGGACAAGCGCATGACCGATGAGCCGAGGCGCGCCGACGACGATTACGCCGAGACGCTTCTGGATGTTCTGGAAAGAGGACTGGCCGTGAAATAATCCGTATGATTTCTCCAACCGGATAAGGAAAATAAATGAAAAAAGCATTGCCCGAACCGGCCTCCTATGGGAGTGAACTGTTCAAACTGCCGCAGGATGTGGCGAGATGGGAACTTCTGAAAACGGCGATGGAACTGAAACTCTTCGATCGATTGAAGGAGCCGGTTCTTTCGAAAACGGTCGCGGAGGCGCTTGCTCTCGATCCGGCCAATACCGAATTTGTTTTGAACGCCTTGACCGCCATCGGCTGCTTGAAGAAAGAGCAGGGAAGATTTTGCAATTCACCGCTGGCTGAAAAGCACCTTGTAAGCGGGACCGATACCTATCTGGCGGACGCTTTGCTTTTCATGGAAAACTGGAACAAGCCGCTCATCAACGGCGGGTTGAAGACCTTGTTGAAGGAGGGAGCGCCGCCGCCGCAACCCATCGGTGGCGAGGAGATCTGGGCGGTGGGCGCCCGTATGAGCCTGAATCACAGCCGTTCCGGGCGCGCCCAGCGCTTCGCTTCGTTCGCGTCGAGACTGCCGGAATTCGCATCGGTCCGAAAGATTCTCGACCTCGGAGCCGGTCCCGGAATCATCGGAATCGCGGTGACGGCCGCGCATCCAGACGCCCGCTGCGTCTTGTTCGATCGTGCGCCGGTTCTGGCGGTGGCCGAAGAGGTCATACGCGAGTACGGCCTGGAAGAGCGGGTCTCCGCCATGCCCGGCGATTACGCCGAGGATCCGATCGGCGACGGCTACGATCTCATCATCGCAAGCTATACATTGAATTTCTACCGGGATCGACTCCCGGAGTTGATGGGCAAATTTCTGGATGCCTTGAACCCGGGAGGCGCGTTGCTGGTTGCAACCGACGGTCTTACCGACGAGCGAACCGCCCCGGCGGCGATGATAGTCAGCATGCTTTCCACCATGCTTCAAGGCATGGATATGTCTTTCAACAAAGGCGAGGTGGTAGAGGCCATGCTTCAGGCCGGATTCCAATCCACGCAGAGCGAAACCATCAACGATGAGGAGTTCGAGGCCCACGGGCCGGTCGAACTGATCGTTGCCAGAAAAGCGACCCGGCCATAGGAGGTGTTATTGGAAAACAAGTGGGAGTCGATGGCAGACGATTTCGAGAAGCGTGTTACCTACATCGTGGGCAGGCCCAGCATCGACGCGATCTGCAACAGGCTGGCCGCCCAGAATCTGGCGGGGGATGTGTTGGAACTGGGTGCGGGCAACGGAACCTACTCCGCCATCCTTGCGAGGATTGCGAGGAAACTCTACGTAACCGATCTTTCCGAGGACATGATGCAGGTTTGCGCAAAACGTCTTGAAGGAAATCCCAACGTAACCATCGAGAAACAGGATTGTTGCGCCCTGACCTATCCCGACAATCGTTTCGACGTCGTCGTGATGATCAATCTGCTGCATGTGATTCCGGATCCCGCAGAGGCGCTCGCCCAGTGTCGGCGCGTACTGAAGCCGGGAGGTTCGCTTGTCGTCGTCAGTTTCACGTCGGAGGGAATGGCGTTCTTGGCCAAACTCGGCATGATTTTCCGTTATTTGCGCGCCTTCGGAAAGCCGCCGACCAAATCGAGAACCCTCACGGTCGCCTCCACCCGCACTCTATTGGAAGCGCAAGAATTTGAAGTCCGGGAGGACGAACTGATCGGAGTCAAAACGAAGGCCGTTTTTGCAAGAGCCGTCCGCCGGTGAGTTTTTTTTGCCAGATAGCAAGAGTTGTCTTGTTATACTTGACTATACTTGTTCTTGGGTTTCAACGGCATGATCCTTTGGGATGCCAGGAGCGAACAGAAAGAGGAAAATCGTAGCAATGACTATTTGTTAAGCGACTGGACACCGGCTTTGAGAAGCTCGTCTACGCACCCGACCGAAGAAAGAGAACTTGAAAGGAGAAGAGATATGAGAGCCATCTGCATTCTACTGATGCTTTGTTTCACCCAGACACCGGCACCGGCCTCTCCGGTGAAAACGGCCCGCCAAATCATGGAACAAGTGGATGACGTGCCGGACGGGGAAACCCGACGCACCTTGATGGAAATGACGCTCATCAACAAAAGTGGTCGGCGGCGCGTCCGCACCGTACTCAGCTATTCCAAAGACTACGGTAAGGACACCAAGACCATCATGCAGTTCGAGAAACCCGCGGACGTCAGCGGAACGACCTTCTTATCGTTCGAGTACGACGAAGCCGACAAAGAGGACGATCGCTGGATCTTCCTGCCCGCCATGCGGAAAGTGCGGCGGATTTCGGGGAGTTCGAAAAACGACTACTTCATGGGCAGCGATTTCACCTATGACGACATCGGAGATCGCGATCTCGATGACTTCACCTATAAACTACTGGGCGAGGAACCCTGCTTCGGCGGGCAATGCTGGAAAATTGAATCGACGGCGAAGGATCCCGTGGATGCCGGATATTCGAAAATCGTGAGCCTGATTCGGAAAGACGCCTTGTCGGTCGTCTACGCCGACTATTACGACCGCGACAAGCGCCTGCTGAAGACCCTCGAAGTGAAGGAACTGGTTTCCAGGCAGGGATTCTGGACCGTCCTGGCGATGGAGATGGAAAACGTGCAATCCAAGCACAAAACGCATTTGAAAATCAAGGAGATCGCATATGACATCGACATCCAGGAGCGTCTGTTCCGGCCCTCCGGAGTCGAGCGTTGCCGCCTGAAATAGTCGCCGGATCCCATGCCTTACATTCGTGTTCCAAATGCGGATCCGTAAAGCGGACGTCGTTTCCAAATAACTGCAGCAACGGGAGGAGTCAACCGTGCATCTGCCGCCTTCCCGGCTGGAAGAGGTAAAAAATGAAAGTACGAAAACTGAATTTGTATTTCAAACGACTGGCGGAGTTCCAAATCCAAAACCGATGGCTTTTTCTGCTGTTCGCGCTGGTGTTGACGGCGGTGGGTGTCAGCGGACTCAAGCACGTGGATATCGTCAACTCGCGGGAACACTGGTTCGACGACAACGAGGATATCGAAATCGCTCGCAAGGTATTCGAAGATCAATTCGGCAATAACGACACGATCGGTGTTCTGATCGAATCGGAGGATGTCTTTCATCCCGAAGTTCTTAAAACCATTAAGGATCTCGGTGATGCGTTGATCCGAAAGGTTCCCTATGCGGATGAGGTGCATTCCCTGACGGAGTTGGAAGTCGTCGTCGGAACAGAAGACGGAATCCGCGTGATCAACCCGTTCGAAGATGGAATCCCCCAGGATCCGCAAAAACTCGAAGAAATCCGAAAGCTTATACTGTCTCGAAAAGCGCTGGCCGACAAACTGGTTTCCAAGGATTCCACGGAAACCTGGCTCAGTCTTTCGTTGGTCGAATATCCTCCCGAAAAGGAATGGAAGAAAACGACGGACACGGATCCCATGTTTCAAGCGGGGGAGGCGGCGATCGCCGTCGTTACGGATCCGCGTTGGAAAAGCGATCGGTACACGCTGAAAGCGGCGGGACTGCCCTACAGCGAAACCGAGGAGCGGGACTTTTTTGCAAAAGAAGCCAAGACTCGCGTCCTTTCCGGATTCGTCGCCATGATCGTTTTGCTGATCGTGTTCTTACGTTCCGTACGGGGAGTCGTCGTTCCCGTTTTTACGACGGTGATGGGAATTCTCGTCGTATTCGGGATTTCGGGATGGCTGGGGTTCGGCGTCGACGCAAACATGATGACGTTGCCGATCCTTTTGGGAATGGCCTTATCAGTCAGCTATTCCATTCATCTCGTCAACGCATTCAAGCGGAAATTCACGGAAAACGGGAATCGCAAGACTGCGGCCGTCGCCTCGGTGGAGGAAACCGGATGGCCGATTTTCTTCACGGCTTTCACGACCGTCGGATCGGTGATGTCGTTCGCCGCCGTCGGAATCGTGACCATCAATTGGCTGGGATACACCTGCGCGGCGGTCGTCATCGTGGATTTCCTCTTTGTCGTCTCGCTCATTCCGATTCTGATGAGCTTTGGAAAAGGGAGAAAAGCCAAGACGAGCCATGCGGGAGGCCCGTCCCCGTTCGATCGCATCATGGCGTCCATGGGCGGTTTCGTATTGAAGCACTCGAAGGCCATCGTGGTCTGTTTCGTAATTGTCACCGTCCTTATTTTACCGGGCGTTCGGTACTTGACAGTCGAAATGGACATGTTTCGCTTCATGGGATTGAAGATTCCCTATGTGAAACGGGTTTACGAGGTAACCCAGTCACAGTTGGGATCTTATATCACCTATAACGTTACGGTCGATTTCGACAAGCTGGATGCCGTCAAGGATCCGGAAACACTGAGGAAATTTGATGAACTGCTGACGATGGTCGGAGATTTCGAACTGACCAAAAAGAACGAGAACGCCAGTTCGGTTTTCTCCATCCTGGATATCATCAAGGAGACGAATCAGACGCTTCACGACGACGACCCCGCCTGGTACAAGATCCCCGACGACCGAAACTTCATCGCTCAGATTCTGCTGCTCTACGAAATGTCCGGCGGACGGAAAGCCTTCGACTGGATCGATGAAGAGTACTCCATCCTGCGCGCCCAGGTGAATCTGACCCAGTTCAAGGCCAACGAGATCGTTCGGGAACTCGATGCGATCAAAGCCTTCAGCGAAAAGCATTTTCCGAATGCCAGGGTTGCCGAGGTCGGAGGCGCCGTACAGTTCGCCGAACTCAACAAGAAGATCGTTACCGGGGAAATCAAATCCCTGATTACGGCCCTGGTGGTGATCGGAATTCTGTTGATCCTGGCGTTCGGGAGTCTGAAGATCGGACTGATCGGGATGATCCCGAACTTCGCCCCGCTTGTCGTTATCGCAAGTTACATGGGGTATTTCGATTCCCCCCTCGACATGATGACCATGACCATTATGCCCATGTTGCTGGGTATCGCGGTGGACGACACCATTCACTTCATCAATCAAATCAAATATGAGTTCGAGAAATGCGGCGACTACTCGCAGGCGATCCGCAACTCGTTTTCCACGATTGGAAAAACGCTGGCAATGACGACCATCGTTCTCTCCGTGAGTTTCCTTATGTATGTGTTTTCCCCGGTGTCGAACATGGCGCGTATCGGAGCCCTGGCATCCCTGGGTTTTGTGTCCGCGCTGCTCAGCGACTATTTCGTAACGCCGAGCCTGATTCTGCTGACCCGGCCATTCGAGACGCAGAAAAAGCCGATGCCGTGAATTTCGCCGAAAAGCGTCGAACGGGTGATCCTTGACGATAAGGGGAGAATTCGATGAAATTCATACTTCTTTTTCTGCTGCTCGCTTCACTCCTGCTTTTTCCACCCGCCCGAGCTTTCGCCGTGGAGTGGAATCCGGAAGGGTTCGTGGAAACTTACCACGCATTGCGCATACATGAGCCGTGGGACTTCACGACTTCACGGACGCGCCTACGCCTTGGTTTATGGATGACCGCCGACCGTTTGTCCGCCTTCGGTTCGATCAATCTCGGAATGGATTACGTCAATATGACGCATGAAGACATCGTGTTGCGCTCCGGCGGCATCCAATACAAAGGGGCGTTCGGGGAACTCCGCGAATTGTTCATGGAGTACCAACACGAGGCGTTCGACGTGAGGATCGGGCGTCAGATCGTCGTTTGGGGCAAGGCCGACGGCCTGGCGATCACGGATATCGTCTCGCCGAGGGATTATACGGACTTTCTCGCCACGGAATACGAGGATACCCGCATACCGGTGGAGGCCGTGCGTTTTCGGGTGCTTCACGAAATCGTCGATTTCGAGTTGGTCTGGCTTCCCATTTTCCAGGCGAATATTCTCCCGATCGAGGGAAGTCCCTGGGATATCCCGATCGCCGTACCGGAGGGAATGACGCTGTTCGTAAAGGAAACACGAAGGCCGGATCCAGGCATTGATTCGAGCGAGATCGGAGGAAAGCTTTCCTTTTATACGTCCGCCGCGGATTTCTCCTTTTCCGGATTCTACACCTGGGACGACACCGCCACCGTGCATCGCGAAGTAAACGATCCCGACGCCCCGACGGAATTGGCGTTGTCGCCAAAGCATCACCGATTGGGGTTTGCCGGTTTCGATCTCTCGGCTCCGGTTTCGGATTTCGTATTCCGTTTCGAATCGGCCTTCTATTTCAACAAGCGTTTCGAGGGACAACGGATGGCCGATACGACCACCTACACGCGTCCATGGCTCGTCTGGATGGGCGGCGTCGATTGGACACCTCCGGGTGATTGGACGATAACGACCCAATTCCAACACAGCGCCGTCTTCGACTACGATTCAGAAGTCGGCACGGAAGAGCACGGCTTGCTGGCGACATTGAAAATATCGAAGCTTCTCTTAAGGCAAACGCTTGAATTATCCGCCATGGGCTATATGGGGATCAACGAACCCAATGGCTTTCTTCGCGCCTACATCGATTACGCGGTTTCGGATGCCTTTCACGTGCGAGCCGGAGGCGATGCATTTCTTGGAACCAAAAGCTCCTTTGGACAGTACGACAACAACGACGATGTATTCGTTAAAGCAAAAGTCAGTTTCTAGGCAGTGTCGTCACGAGTAAATGAATATTCTCGACACGAATTCCGTGTTGGAGTATAATCCTATCAATAGACTATATTGAGAAGATATCTATGGAAGCCGCCTGTTTCATCCGTTTTTGAATCACATGCCGGTGCGCGCTCTCGATCGCACCCGATCCGATCGGCCAGTCCTTCTCCAGAAATTCCTTGTAACCAAGCCTCGTTCGATTCACCCAAAGATATTTCAGCCGTTTTTCAAGAGCATCCCTGTTTCGCTTATCCACCTTCTTTCTCGGTTTGTACGGCGTACACTCCTTCAACTCATCGAAGAGCTGAGCGACCCGCCCCGTGCAAAGCAGCACGTTCACCCGCTTGCGGAAAAGGCGCACAAGCATCGGATCCTCTTCGAGAATTACTTTCGCGCAATCGCTCGCATGCTGGAGAACGTGATAAAAATCCAACAGCGTCTTCGCATTCGGACAGAGCCTTTTCTGCATCGCCCATATATAGGGGGCTCCATCGGCGATCCAAAGCACATCCTTCCGGCTCTGCAACACCCCGAAACCCTCTGCATCGAAGAGTTTTCACTCCAGACGATCCTTGTTCATGTCGGCCAGATCGGTGCGTGAAAGCTCGCCATGCACCCCGACGCTCGCGAGTTTTATCTCTTTCCAGCCGTCCTCCCGACGGCTGACCATGCTTCCGTCCACCTGCACGACGGCTGCTTTGTGCACGTTCTTCTCATTGACGGGCAGACGGGTTATCGGCTGGATTTCATCGTTTTTTTTGAGCGATTTTCTCGCTCGCCTCTTCGACGATGCGCTGGAAACCGGAGCGGGAAAGCTCGACGCCGTGATGGACTTTGAAGCGTTCGGCGGCGATTTCATAGGGGTCGTTCATGGCGAAATCGAGGGCGAGGTCGGTGAGGTCTTGCGTCATGGAGCCGTGGCCGAGATCGCTTTTGATTTTCTCATCGGCGGGGTAATCGGGCGTTTTGCATTTGGGGCAATAGTAGGCGTGGCGGGAATAGGTGACTTCGCCGATGGAGGTGATGATGGTTCGCTTGACGTTTTTCTGTTTGGGGCTTGTCGCATGACCGCATTGTGGACAGGGTTTTTTGCCGACCTTATCAGGGTCATCCGACCATCGTTTTTCGAGACGATTACAGTTCATCTGTGGTATAGTAAAAAATATAAGTAATGAAAGGTTGCGTATTTTCTTGTCGTATCCGCTTTTACGGGATAGAAGGAATTATTCTTGATCCGTCAAACGGAAAAAAGAATTCTCCATATCGAGAAGTGCCACCCGAGAAGCGCTTATGCCCGCCTTTTTGCCATACGATTTTCTAGGCGGCGATCCCTGGCGTCGATTTTCACTCTTCTTTTCCTCGTTTTCGCCATGTCGAACGCCTTCGCGGAAGAACGGCCGCTGATTGTCGGTGTTTACGAAAACGCCCCCAAAATCTTCACCGCACCCGACGGCGAGCCTGCGGGCATCTTCATCGATGTTATCCAGCAAATCGCCCAAAGCGAGGGTTGGCGGCTTCAGTATCGTCAGGGAACGTTTTCGGAGGGGCTTGCCAGGTTGCAACGGGGAGAGATCGATCTGATGCCGGACGTTGCGCTCACAGCCGAACGGGAACGGTTGTACGCTTTTCACAAAACGCCGGTTCTTGCGTCCTGGTTTCAGGTTTACGTCCGGCAGGACAGCGACATCCGAACGGTTCTGGACTTGCAGGGAAAACGGATCGCGGTCCTTCAGGGTTCCGTTCAACAGGAAACCTTCAAGGCTCTGGCCAGCGATTTCGGGGTGAATCTCCAGATGGTCGTCGAGGATGATTACGATGCCGTCTTCGAAGCCGTTCTAAAAGCGAAGGCCGACGCCGCCATCTCGAACCACTTCTACGGATCGAAACACGCCAGGAAACGCGGACTGGCGGATACCGCCATCATCTTTCACCCTTCCGATCTCTTTTTCGCGGCACCAAAAAACGCGCCGAAATCCCTGTTGGAAAGGATCGATGCTGATTTGACCGATATGAAAAGCGACACGGGTTCTTCGTATTATCGGTCTCTTAAGAAATGGACATCCGCCGAAGTTCATTTCGATCTTCCCACCTGGCTCGCCGTGTTAGGACAGGCGGCGCTGCTTTTGCTCGTTCTCAGTTTCATCGGAAGCCTGCTTCTCAAACGCCAGGTAACCCGACGAACCCGTCAGTTGCAGGACGCGCAACAACGTTTCATGGACATCGTGGAGTTTCTTCCGGATGCAACCTTTGTCGTTGACGAGGAAAAACGGGTGATCGCCTGGAATCGAGCCTGTGAAACGATGACCGGCGTGACGAAAAAGGAAATGTTGGGGCACGGGGCCTACGCCTACGCCGAACCGTTCTTCGGCGAGCGACGCCCGGTCCTGATCGATCTGCTCGACCATCCTGCACCCGAGGCCGAATCGGCCTATACGTTCTTTCAGCGCGGAAAAGATAAGCTTTTCGCCGAGTTCTTCGTTCCCAGCCTTCACGACGGCCGGGGGGCGCATCTGTGGGGCGTGGCGTCTCCTCTATATAACAAGGAGGGCAGCCGAACCGGCGCGATCGAAACCCTGCGGGACATCACCGAACAGAAAGCCATGGAGGAGGCCCTGCGCGAAAGCGAACGGGAATATCGCGAACTAGTGATGCTGGCGAACAGCATTATCCTGCGATGGTCACCGGAAGGAAGAATCATCTTCCTGAACGAATTCGGTTTGCGCTTCTTCGGTTATGCGGAACAGGAAATTCTTGGGCGGCACGTTATCGGAACGCTGGTTCCGGAAAACGAAAGCACCGGCCGGGATTTGCAGCCCCTGATGGACGAGATCTGCGCCGATCCGTTCAAATTCGAGCGCAACATCAACGAAAACATGTGTCGGGATGGACGACGGGTGTGGATTGAATGGACGAATAAGGTCGTTTGGGGGGAGAACGGAAGCATCAAGGAGATACTAAGCATCGGCTTGGACATCACGGATCGCAAGGAAGCGGAAGAGAAGATCCGGAAGCTCAACCTGGATCTTCAACGTCATGCCGAAATCCTGGAACGGCGAGTGGAGGAACGCACGGCCGAATTGCTCGTCGCCAAGGAACGGGCGGAGGCCGCCGATCGGATCAAGTCCGCCTTCCTTGCCAATATGTCCCACGAACTCCGCACGCCGCTCAATTCGATCATCGGTTTCACCGGTATCATGTTGCAACAACTGGCCGGCCCCTTGAATCCGGAGCAGCAAAAGCAGATGACCATGGTGCAGAACAGCTCGCGCCACCTGCTCGCTCTCATCAACGACGTACTGGACATCAGCAAGATCGAGGCCGGACAGCTCCGGCTTTCACGGGAGCCCTTCGAACTCGCGCAATCCGTCCGCAACGTCGTCAAGCTTGTCGAACCGCTCGCCGCAAAAAAGAACATTTCGCTACACGTGGACCTTCCGAAATCGAACGGCATGATCGATACGGATCGGCGGCGGCTGGAGCAGATCCTGTTGAATTTATTGAACAACGCCGTCAAATTCACTCAGAAAGGCGAAGTGCGTACGTCCCTATGGAAGGAAAGCGATGGGTGGTGTCTGTCCGTTTCCGATACGGGCATCGGCATGCCGCCGGAAGAACTTCCGCTCCTATTCCGCCCCTTCCATCAGATCGACACCGGTTTGACCCGCAAGTACGAGGGCACCGGTCTGGGCCTTTCCATTTGTAAAAAGCTTCTCGATCTCATGGGGGGAGCCATCGAAGTCGAAAGCCGGATCGGAAAGGGAAGCACGTTCACGATCCGGCTTCCTGAATCATCAGGGGATCCGAAACCATCGGGAGAGCCGACATGAGTGAAACGCTGTTGATTATTGAGGACAACGAGCAGAATTTCTACATGATGCGCTTTCTGCTGGAGAAAAACGGATTCGACATCGTCGGAGCGGAAACGGGACGGAAGGGAATCGATGCGGCGCTGCGGATCCGGCCCGCAGCCATACTATTGGATATCCAGTTGCCGGAGATGGACGGGTATGCCGTAGCCAGTGAATTGAAGAAGCTTCCGGAACTGGAAAAGACGCCGATCATCGCCGTAACTTCCTACGCCATGGTCGGGGACCGGGAACGCATCCTGGAAGCCGGGGCGACGGGCTATATCGAAAAACCCATCAATCCGGATACGTTCGTCAACGAAATCCGGGCCTTTCTGCCAAAAAACAATGACAATGACGAGGCATGAAATGAAAATCCTGATTGTTGACGATAAGGAAGAAAATCGGTATTTGCTTGAAGCCTTGCTTCAAGGCAAGGGGCACGAGGCGCTCTCGGCCGAGAACGGAGCGGAGGCGCTGGAACGGCTGCGGAAGGAAGGAGATTTCGGTCTGGTCATCAGCGATATTCTCATGCCTGTGATGGACGGCTTCCAACTGACACGAGAAATTCGTTCGGACAAGAAGCTTGAAAGCCTGCCGCTTATCATTTACACCGCCACTTACACCGGTCCCAAAGACGAACAACTTGCTCTTTCCATCGGCGCCGACCGTTTCATCGTCAAACCCTGCGAGCCGGAGGCTTTTCTGAAAGCGATGGACGAGGTGATGTCGCTTCATGGACGGGAGGAGACGAAATCTTCACGGAACAAATCACCGGCGGAAAAGGAGTATCTGAAACTCTACAACATGCGCCTGGTCCAGAAACTCGAACGGAAAATGCTGGAGGCGGAACGAGAACTTCAGGCCCGGCACGAGGCGGAAAGAAGCCTTCGGCAAAGCGAACGGCTGCTGAAGAACATCACCGAGAATATGTTCGATCTCGTCGTTTTGACGGATAAGCAGGGTGATATCCTCCATGCAAGTGCGTCACACAAAAGACTCGGTTACGATTCGGAAAACCTTGTCGGGCGCTCGATTCTGGAGCTTATTCATCCCGACGATCATTCCCTTTGCGGAGATCGCCTGGCGAGCCTCCCCAGATCGCCCGAATCGGAGAAACAGGAATGTCGCCTGAAGTCCACGGACAATAGCTATCTTTGGGTGGAAATGGTTGGAAGCGTGCTTGAAAACGGGGATGAGAAAGACACCACGCTGATTTTCAGTTCCCGCGACATCTCCGAACGGAAAACGGCGGAAGAAGAGAGGGAAAAGTTTCGAGAGCAGTTCCTTCAGGCGCAGAAAATGGAGGCCATCGGCCATCTGGCGGGCGGGGTGGCCCATGACTTCAACAACATGCTGAACGTGATCCTTGGCTATGCGGACGTTCTGCTTCTAACCGCCGAACTGAGCGAAGAATCCCAAGAATATATCGGCATGATTAAACAAGCGGGCAAGCGTTCCGTCAACCTGACGCGACAACTCCTGACCTTTGCGCGCAAACAACGGGTTCATCCGGAGATTCTGAACCTCAACGACGCGGTCGAGGGTTCGCTGAAGATTCTGAGACGGCTGATCGGAGAGAACATCACTTTGACCTGGAAACCGGGCGTGAACATTCGATCAGTCACCATGGACCCGACACAGGTCGATCAGATCCTGGCGAACCTTGCCGTCAATGCACGAGACGCGATTTCCGATGTCGGCCGAGTTGCGATCGAAACCACCCATGTCGGTATCGACAAGGAGTACTGCGAACAGTATTCCGAGGCGGTTCCCGGCGAGTACGTCATGTTGGCGGTCAGTGATACGGGATCCGGAATGAACGAGACGGTTCTTGGGCATCTCTTCGAGCCGTTTTTCACCACGAAGGGCGTGGGAGAGGGAACCGGACTCGGCCTGGCGACGGTATACGGGATCGTGAAGCAAAATCATGGTTTTATCAACGTATATAGCGAGCCCGGCCAGGGAACCACCTTCAAGATTTATTTTCCCTGCTCCGAGGAAACGGATTCGGAAAAGACGGAGAAAAACGAAAAATTGCTACCGACGGGAGACGAGACACTTCTAGTTGTGGAAGACGAGAAATCGATGCTCGAACTGAGTCGTCGTCTGCTGGAGAGGCTGGGTTATAAGGTTCTGACGGCCTCCTCGGCGGCGGAAGCTCTTCCGTTATGCAAGGACTACGACGGAGAGATCCATCTACTTTTAACGGACGTCGTTATGCCTAAAATGAACGGCCGCATGCTGGCACAGAAATTATTGCGAGTGAAACCGCACATGAAGGTGCTGTTCATGTCGGGTTATTCCGGGGACATCATTGAGCGGGGAGCTTTCCGGGAAAAGAATTTCCAATTCCTGCCGAAGCCGTTTTCCCTTCAGATCCTTGCGGAAAAGGTGCGCGCCGTGCTCGACGCCAAATAGTGGACGAGCGGCGCTTTTTCCAATCCGTTTCGTCACGGACCGGGTGTTGAAAAGTACGGTATGGATCCACATGTAAAGCGTGCAATTTACTGTAGAAATCGGAGATACGAATGAAACGCATCGGTTTTCTATTGAAGGTCAGGAGCGATCGGCTGGAGGAATACAGGCAGCATCACAAAAAGGTCTGGCCGGAGATGATCGCGGCTTTGAAGCGTACCGGCTGGAACAATTATTCCCTGTTCCTGAAGGATGACGGCTACCTGTTCGGCTACTTCGAAACCCCGGAAAGCTTCCAGTCGGCCCTGGACGGCATGGAAAAGGAAGCAATCAACGAAAAATGGCAGGCGATGATGGCCCCTTATTTCGAGGCACTGGAGGGCAAACGTCCCGATGAAGGCATGATCGCGCTGGAAGAAGTCTTTCACATGGACTAGTGCGGCGGTTCGCCAGGGTGCGCACGGGTGAGAAAGGAGTCAACGGCCTCGCTCGTTCGCGGAATCACGCCATCCGAAAACCCTTAGCTTCGTTTCGAAAGCACCGTGCGTTCATAGGCGTGGATCTCCCGAATCCAGCTCTCGTCGGGCGGAACGTTCATTCTTTTGCAGAATTCCGCCCAGATCGCCCCGAAGGGCAGGCTTTTCATTTCCTCCAGAAGCGCCAGCCGACCGAAACCGTCGCCGTTCGCCTCCATCTCGCGGAGGCGTTCCACGGGTTCCAGCAGGGCCAGCAGCAAGGCTTTCAAGGTGGCGCGTGCCCCGATGACCCAAGCTCCCACGCGATTGATCGAAGCGTCGAAGAAATCCATGGCCAGATGCGTCCGCGCCAGGCCATCGGCACGAACGATCTCCGCCATCAGGTGGCGAAGGTCGTCGTTCAGAATGACGACATGATCGCTGTCCCAGCGCACGCCGCGACTGACGTGCAGCAAAAGTCCCTTCACGAACGGCAGGACAGCCGAGATCTTGTCGGCCACGGATTCTGTTGGATGGAAATGCCCCATGTCCATGCAGAGCAGGTGTTTCCTGCTGGCCGCCCAGGCCAGATAAAACTCATGGGAGCCGACGACATAGGCCTCTGATCCCAGGCCGAACAGCTTGCATTCAACGCTGTCCAGAAGGAAATTCTCCTCGAATTCCGTTTCATAAATGGCGTCCAGGCTTTGCAGCAGTCTTTGTCGGTAGGCGCTGCGGCTGACGGTTTCGTCCTTGGAGCCGTCCGGAATCCACAGGTTGTGAACGCAGGTTTTTTTCAGTTTCCTGCCGAAAAACGCGCCGATCTCCCGGCAACGCCTGACGTGCTCGATCCAGAAATCGCGCACGGCCGTTTCCCGATGGCTGAGCGTAAAACCCGAAGAAGCCTTTTCGTGGGAAAAAAGGGTGGCGTTGAAATCCAGCCCCAGGCCGTTTTGTTCGGCCCAATCCGCCCAGGAGGCGAATGGCTCGCTGGTGATTTCATCCCGGTCCGTCTTTTTCCCCTTGAATTCTCCGTACATGGCGTGCAGGTTCACACGGTGATTTCCGGGGATGAGCGAAAGCGCTTTTTCCATGTCCCGGCGCAGCTCCTCCGGATTTCTCGCCCGTCCGGGATGGTCGCCGGTCACGGCGATGCCGCCGGACAGTTCCTCTCCCAGCGTTTCGAAACCCCTGACGTCATCTCCCTGCCAGCATTGCAGCGAAACGGAGACGCCTTCCAGGCGGCGTAGTGCGGATTCGATATCGACACCGAGTTCGGCGTACCATTCCGCGGCCGGTGCGAAGGGGGCTGCGTCTTTACGTTTGGACATGCGAAGATCTCCTTGCATCGAGTTATCGGGATTTGAGTTGCAAAAAGCGTTCCCAGGCCGCCTGCCATTTATCTCCCTCTTCAGGCGCATACACCTCCGGTTCGAACGACCGTGATACGACTTCCCGCATTTCGCCGAAGGAGGAAATCGTTCCGGAGGCCAGGACTTGAACCAAAAGATTGCCGATGGCCGTGGCCTCTACGGGGCCCGCAACGACCGGCAGGCCGGTGGCGTTCGCGGTGAAGCGGCAAAGCATTCGATTCCGGATCCCTCCGCCGATCATGTGGATCCGTTCGATATTCGTCTTCAGGCTCCTCAGTTGCTCCAGAACGAGACGGTATTTCAGGGCCAGACTTTCCAGGATGGCGCGCGTCATTTCTCCCCGGGTTTCGGGAATCGGCTGGCCGGTGCGGCGGCATACCTCCCGGATGGCTTCCGGCATGTCCGCCGGATTCAGAAAGTCCTCCTGATCCGGATCGAAAAGCGAGCGAAAGGCCGAAGCCCTTTCGGCTTCCTTCACCAGTTGTTCGTAGCCGACATCTTCGTCCTTGCTCCATGACCGGCGGCAGGATTGCAGGAGCCACAGCCCCATGATGTTCTTCAGCACGCGGAAGGTATTCTCCACGCCGCCTTCGTTGGTGAAATTCATTCGCAAGGTTTCGTCGGTGATGATGGGGTGCGGCGACTCGATGCCCATGAGCGACCAGGTGCCGCAACTGATGTAGGCGAAGGCGCTACCCGCCGCCGGGATGGAGGCGATGGCGGAGGCGGTGTCGTGGGTTCCGACGGCGATCACCGGCGTTTCCTTGAACCCGCAACGGGCCTGGATCTCCTTTGTTGTCCGGCCGATCGTCTCGCCCGGACGAACGATGGGCGAAAACAGCTTCCGATCGATCCCCAAGGCTTCAACCAAGGCGTCGTCCCAGTCGTTTTGCGTCGGATTGAAGCATTGCGTGGTAGTCGCGAAAGTGAATTCCGTAAGCCGTTTCCCGGTCAGTTTCATGTGGAATATATCCGGGAGGAAACAAATGGACGTAGCCTGTTTCAACAACGGCGAAGCCTCTCGGACAAGCGATTCCAGTTGATAAAGCGAATTGAACGGCAGAAACTGAATCCCGGTGCGTCGGTAGACGTCGTCTTTCGGAATCTTTGCAAAATAGGATTCCATGGCGCCCCGGGTGCGTGCATCGCGATAGGTCACCGGCCATTCGAGCAGTTCGCCGTCCGAGTCGATGAAGGAGAAATCCACGCCCCAGGTGTCGATACCGATGCTGCGGACGTTCGGTGTGTCGTCCTCGGCCACGCGGGCAAGGGCTTTCAATACCTCATTGTACAGGGCGTCGATATTCCAGCGCAGGCGCCCACCGATTTCGACCATCTTGTTTTCGAAACGTCGGATTTCCCGAATCCGCAAACGTTCGCCGTCGTAATCCCCAATCAACGCCCGTCCGCTTTCCGCGCCCAAATCGACTGCCAGGTGTGCAGGCATGTTTCAAGGCTCCCTTCTGAAAACATGTATAAGTTTCTCCTGATCGTGTTTACCAGAACCCTTTGTCCAGAGCAAGTTCAGACAGGTATTGCCATTGGGTGGGAATTAATTTAGTGCGTGATTTGTTTCATCGTGTAAGTCTTGATTTGAAAGGAGGACACGATGGGTCGCAAAAACGACGATAGGATTCGCGCGGGTTATGAAGACAGCTACGACGAAGAGGTGGAAGAGCAGGAAGCTTTTATTAACCCGGCAAAAATACAATATCGTATTGAGCGCGTTTGATGTATACTGAATGCATGAATCATGACAACCGCAGTTTGAGTGACGACGTACTGTACGATCTGCGAAGGCGGGCGGTGCGTCTGAAGGAAAAGGGGCTGACACACCAGGCCGTTGCAGACACGTTTCAAGTGGGTGAATCCACCGTCCGGAAATGGTGGGCGCTTTATCGCAAAGGAGGAATGAAAGCGCTGAAGCCCGCTCGAAAAGGCTGCAAGCCAGGCCAACACCGTCACCTGAATCCCGAGCAGGAAGCGGAAATCCGCGACCTGATCGAAGAAAAAACGCCGGACCAGTTGAAACTGGGCTTCGCTTTGTGGACACGCCGCGCCGTGGTGGAGTTGATTCGTGAACGTCTCGGTTTTTCGATGCCGATTCGCACGGTGGGGGAATACCTGAAGCGTTGGGGCTTCACGCCTCAGAAACCGCTGAAGCGGGCGTACGAGCAGAATCCGAAGGCGGTGCAGCGCTGGTTGGATGAGGAATATCCGGCGATTCACGAACGGGCGAAGCGGGAGGGAGCCGAGATTCACTGGGCGGATGAAACCGGTCTTCGCTCGGACAGTCAGCATGGGCGTTCCTATGCGCCGAAAGGGAAAACACCGGTGATCCGGCTGAACGCGAAGCGACAATCGGCCTCACTGATTTCTACGGTGACCAATCAGGGCAAGGTGCGTTTCATGATCTATGACAAAGCCATGAATGCCCAGTTACTCATCACGTTTTTCGAGCGGCTGATCAAGGATGCCGGCCGGAAGATCTTCGTGATCCTGGACAACCTGCGTGTGCATCACGCAAAGGTTGTGAAGGAGTGGCTGGCCGAACATGTAGAAGAAATCGAGGTGTTTCACCTGCCGTCGTATTCGCCGGAATTGAATCCGGACGAGTTATTGAACTGCGATCTGAAGGCGGGTGTGCATTCCGGGCCGCCCGCGAGGAATGAAAAGCAATTGAAGAAGAAGATTCTGTCCCACATGCGGATGCTGCAGAAACGACCGAGCCGCGTAAGGAAATACTTCAAACATGGCAAGGTGAAGTATGCCGCGTAAGGTGCTAACTTATGATTGCCGGGTTAATAACCGACGGGCATGCAAGCGTCTTTCCCACAAGTGGTCGGATCCGAAAGGCAAAGCAGAGGCGGTCGCCTGCCCGCAATGCGGCAAAGCTGCGTGGGTGAAAAAATACGGTGTAAAGCGAACGATTGTAAGCCGCTTCGGAGAGGTTCCCGTCTACCGAGATTACTATGTCTGCCGTTGTGGCCACGGATTCTATCCACGAGATATCGAGATGGGATTCGATGAGGAGAATCTATCGCGGGACGTCTTGGAGAAAGTGTTGGATTTCGTGGTGACCGACACTTTCGAGGCGTCCCGCGAACGACTGGAATTGCACCACGGAATCCGGTTATCCGCCACCAAACTCAAACATGTTTTCGAGCGCAAAAGTGCTCCGTTTGCGGATCGTGAGCGCCCGTATCCGGTGATGCAATTACCTGTCGGCACAAAACGGGAGCCTTCTCCGATCATGATTCAGGTCGACGGTTCGATGATCCGGCACACGGTCGGCTGGCATGAAACCAAGCTGATGAGTGTGCAGGCCATGGGGAAAACCGACAGTGTTTCTCTGGCCGAGACGGCGGACAAGGATCGTTTTGAAGAGCAATTGCGGGAATCACCGGGCTTCGCCAAACTGAGAAAGCGCGAAGTTTTCTGGATTGCGGATGGCGCGGGGTGGATATGGAAGATGAAGGAGCGCTTATGCCCGAACGCTCGCGAGTTACTTGATTTTTATCATGTACTGGAGCATGGCGAAGCGGCGGCTTCTCAGGCGTATGGGGAAGGCAGCGATGAAGCGTTGTGCTTCATGAATGCCCTGACGCATCGCCTGATCTGGAAGGATAAGGAAGCGGTTTTCGATCTTGTGAAAGAGCGTATTCCGTATCGACCGCGCAAAAAGAGCGACAAGCATCGCGCGGTGAGTTTCAGGAAGTTTCTGGATTATCTGGAGTCGAATCGTGAGCGCCTGAACTATCGCAATTTCCTGCAGCGTGGCTGGCCGATCGGGAGTGGAGCGATCGAAAGTTCACACAAGACGGTCTTGCAGAAGCGGATGAAATTGTCGGGAATGATGTGGTCTCCCAGAAACGCGCAACGCATGGCGACCTTGAGGGCGCTGAGATCATCCGTGGGACCGGCAAAGTTTGCCAAGGCTGTCTTCGAGTCGATTCGAAAGGCCGCATGAACGCACTTTAAGAATTCACGCCCCCATGACACGACACCGGGATGGAAAACTGTTGCACCGATAAAGAAACGATGCTATACGAAAGTCAAACCGTTTGGAGGATTCCCGGGGAAAGGATGGAACCCATGGCGAAAAGCATCGAAGGGAAGATCACGGCGGACGGCCTGAAAGTCGGCATTCTCGTCGCCCGTTTCAACAGTTTCATCACGGAACGTCTCCTAGAAGGCGCGGTGGACGCGTTGACGCGGCACGGGGCGAATCCGGACGACATCACGATTATCCGCACGCCGGGAGCATTCGAGATCCCGGCCACTCTGAAACGGCTTCTGGGCACGAACCGTTATGATGCGATGATCTGCCTGGGCGCGGTGATTCGCGGCGGAACGCCGCACTTCGATTACGTCGCGGCGGAAGTCTCGAAGGGCGTAGCCCAGGCGGCCATGGACGCCTCCGTCCCGGTGGCTTTCGGCGTGCTGACCACGGACACGGTGGAACAGGCCATCGAACGGGCCGGAACGAAGGCCGGGAACAAGGGCTTCGAGGCGGCCATGACGGTCATGGAAATGGCGGATCTGTACAAACGGATCTGATTCGATGTCGGATGGGCGGAAACGCCCGGCGACGCTGTTTGAAAACACGGATGCGGAAAAAACATGGGTAGCCGAAGAACGTCAAGGATTTGCGCCCTGCAGGTGCTGTACGGGCTGGAACTGAACGACGTCGGCGTGGACATGGCCTGCCGTCTTTACTGGGAACAGTTCCCGCCGGCGGCGGAGGATCCGCAGCGCCTGGAGGAGATCAAGGACTTCTCCCTGAACCTGGTCCGGGGCGTGGACGACGCCCGGGACGCCATCGATGAAGCGCTCCAGTCCAGCAGCAAGAACTGGAAACTGAACCGTATGGCCCTGGTGGATCGCAACATCCTGCGCCTGGCCGTCTACGAACTGCTGCACCTTCCCGACATCCCAAAGCGTGTCTCCATCAACGAAGCCATCGAACTGGGCAAGAAGTTTGGATCCGAGGATTCCGGCGCGTTCATCAACGGCGTTCTGGACAAGATCAGCCAAGGAGTGGAAAAAGACTGAACCATGCCGCACGTCGTGCTTTGCCCGGAAAGTCTGGACGAAATGGATCGGATGGAGCGGGATCTTCTGGTGCTTTCCTATTTTTCCGACGAACGGCCGCTGAAAGGACTGAACGGCCTGACGGACTGGCGCTTCAACGGCCGTCTTTCCGACATGTTGCGAGCGGGCGATCTCGACGGGGAAAGCGGCGATCAGACGCTCACCACTGCGAACAACCGACTTCCCACCGGCCGGGTGTTGATGTTCGGCCTGGGGGCGGGAAAGGATTTCACCAATCGCCGTTTCACCGAATCCGTGCAGAAACTCTTTCTTGCCGTCTCCCGCATGAAAGCCGCCTCCTGCGCTATGGCCATTCCCGGCGCGCACCTGTACGAGGATTTTCTTCTGGAACGCATGGCGATTCTCCTGAAGGAACACCGCCTGCGCTACAGCGGGAGCCTGCTGCTTTTCGTTCCGCGGAACCAGAATTTCAAGGAAATGTCCGCCAAATTCGACCTGATCCGAGCGGAAGTCGAAAAGATCGTTCCCCCGAAACCCAAGGCGGCGAGGAGCCGGTCATGAGCGCCCAGGAATGGATCCTTGTCGGCGTCGTTTTCCTGGTGATTCTGGCCATTCCCCAGGCACGCAGGATCGGTGACGGCCTCGGCGACGGCCTGGAACGTCTCTTCTCCCGTAAATCTCCGGCCAAAAAGGACGAGGATCCCCCATTGTAAGGGACGATCGTTTCTCAGCCCAAAACGGATATCGTCTCCTACGGATCCAGGGGATCGCGGGGGTCGGCCCAGAGGCTCGTCGGATCGGGCAGCCAGCAATTGTCCGTTTCGCTCATGCGTTCCATGCTGCGATGCGGGACGTAGCCCAGTTCCCGCAGGCAGCGGCTGTCCAGGCTCAGAATGTAGGCGCTCTGGAAAATGTCGGTCACGCTCATGGCGGGTTTGTTCGCAGGCAGGCCCAGACGCAGGATGGTGCGTGCGCCGTTGCGCAGATTGGTGGTGGTGTGCCGCGCGTGGGGATCCACCAGGATGGCCGACTCGGGAATACCGTGCTCTTGCATCAGGTATTTTTTCATCTCGATGGCTTCGCAATACGGCGTGCGGTCCGGGTGGACGTGGCCGCCGGATGTGAGGATCAGTGGAGCCAAGCCCGCCCGATAGCGTTCGGCCACGAGATCGCAACGGGTCGCGCCCGCGGGATCCAAAGCTTCTTCCAGGCTGTCCGGTCCCATGCCCGGCACCAGCATGATCGAGAACGGATAGGCGTCCCAGTCGATCGTCGCCAGGGTCTCGAAGGCGGCCTTGTTCTCGCCATCGACGAGCGGTTCGTAGCGTCCGGCCTCGTCACGGCCGCTTTCGGCCATCAGCGCCATCACCGTCCGTAGAAGCGGCTGATGGAAAAGAAAATCCGTCTCATCGCTTTTTATGCCCTCGATCACTTCCGCCATGCGCGCCGGGGCGGGATCGCCGGAGAAGTCGTCGAAAGCTTCGTTCATGCCGTTGGCCGTGTCCGCCCATGCGCGGCGATGAGTTCGGCGTCCGTTTTTTCCCTGTGGATGAAAAACAGTCCCGAGGGACGCAGGTGGTCGGCCGCGAGCATCGCGCCGGTATTCGTGAAGAGCGCCGCCAACGCCTGTCCGGCGGCCCGGATGTCGTCCTCTTCCCACTTCAGCGCCGCGCCCCAGCAGCCGCGATCCTCCCCGCATTCGGCATTTCGAAAGGCGTCGTCCCGCTCCGTACCGATGGCGATCAAGGCGTCGTCGTCGCGGATGGCCTGCCGCAGGGCCGCATCCCCATCAAAAAGAGTCAGCAGATAGAAGTTCTTGTCCTGGGTCCGGTTTCCGCTGGTCACGCGGATGTAAGCGGGATCGAAAGCACCTGAGTCCACAGGTTCCGCCAGGGCGCAGACGCTCGGATCCAGGGTGTCTGGAACATCGTATTCGATGGCCTCTTCCTCGAAGGCTCCCGCGTCGCCGTCCTCCGCTTCCGCTCCTTCCGCGCCGTCGGGTTCCGCGTCGAGGTCGCCGTCCGATGACAGATCGTCTTCGGCTCCGTCTTCGTCGCCGTCGGAAACGGCACGGTCGCCGTCGGTGCTGTCGTGTGTGGAGGAATCGTCGGACATGCACCCGAACGAAAGCACGAGGATCAATCCAAGAAGCGCGGTCCATACGGCTGGTTTCATGCGTAAACTCCCGGCGGCAGGGTGGAAAATCGGCTCCCGAATGAAAAGACAGCTATCATAAGATGGGCGATTATTCAAATGGAAACGGCTGCCTCTCCGATATTTCACCAAATTCTCATCTCCCATGCATTCGGTTGATTTCCGCAGGGCCTTGATGTAGGCTTGATTCCCGAGGCATGGCACGACGAACCTGGAAAGTCTCCACCGGAGACGGGAGCAAAGAGGATGGGGCGCACGGCGATTCAAAAGAAAGAAAACGTGGATGGATGGTCCTGGAAGTTCGGTCCGAAAATCGCGTGGCTCCTTCTCTTTCTTTTGATCCCGATCGCCGGATGCGGGAAATCGGAACCCGTTCCGGACAAACCCGGAGAACTTCGCATTCTGACGGACGCCTCCATCCATCCCCACCTGCAAAGTCTGTTCCGCAGCCGGGCGGAGGAGTGGAACGCACCGGAGGCCGTTTGGGTTTCCGCCCGACCGGAGGAACTGCTGGCGGCGGCGGCGGCGGGACGGGCGGATCTGCTGATCGTGGCGGGAAAAGGCACCGTGCAGGCGGTGAATCGCAAATGCGGCGAGTTGGCGAGTTCGAAAGCCTTTGCCGCCAATGCGGTGGAACTAGTGGCCATGAAAGACCGGAAAATCCGTCTGAAGAAGCCCAAGCACCTGCTTCAACCCATTCTGAAAGGCCCGGCAATTCCCGTTTCCTCCGACGCCTTGGGACGAAAGTCGGAAGAAATCCTTCGAGACTGGAAATACGACAAACGGCTTGCCCGCAAACTGCGCCGTGTCGGCGATTCCATGGACGCCCTGGAAAACCTTCGGGCGGGAAAGGTCGGGGCGGCCTTCGTATATCACACCGACACCATCCGCGCCGTCGATGTGGAATCCCTTTTCCAACTGCCCCGACGGACCCGAAACCATATTCCCTACCTGGCCGTGATTCCGAAAAACGGTCAGCGGCCCGCAAAGGCCCGGAAAATCATGGAAATTCTGGAGAACCCCGCCGTGTATACTCAACTTTCCGCCGCCGGATTTCTTCATCCGGATCCCCTGGAGGCCAAACGGATCCTGAATCGTCGGAGAAAGGCAGGTAGGAAAACCGCCGAGACCGGCCAGCCGATGGAGAACGTGGCTGCCGGAGAGGAAAAAGCAGCGAAAAAGCCCCCCGCCTTGCCAGGAAAAGGCCCGGAAGAGACTCGGAAAACGCAAAAGAACGCGGAGAAAACGCCCGCGCCCGCGCCCTGACCCGCATTTTCGCTCCATTTTCTTCATGCCCTGCCGATTTTCCGGATATGGAAACAGGGGCGATGGCTGTCCTGCGTGGGATACGACGGAAACAGAATGGAGAAAGAAACAAAATACGACTTGCTTCATCGAAATCCGGGGCTATACTCTTTTCGTATGAAAAAACAAGGAAATTGGAGGGTCCGATGAAATGGACGTATCGATGCCCGCATTGCCGCGCGCACCTGAACCCCGGCGAATCCGCGATCATCCTCTCCGCGACAGGCGATGCGGGCAGGGGATTGTTTCTTTTCAATGCCGCCCCCGGAGACTACGAACTGGTTCTGCCGGAAGGAATCGTGCTGGAAAAGGGGCAGAAGTGGGAGTTCTCCTGCCCGATCTGTCGGGAAAATCTGACCTCCGCCGCGGACGGAAACATTGCCACGATCCGGCTGTTCGACGAGGAAGGAAAAGAACATGCCGTCTTCTTTTCCAAAATCGCCGGGGAACATTGCACGTTCGTGGTCAACGCAGAGGGAGTTTCCGCCTACGGACCTCATGCGAATCAATACGAGCAAATGGTGTGGGCCAAATACTTTTAACGGACATTTCAGTAAGTTACCTTGTGATTTCAATATGTTCGGAGGATAATCGACAAGAAATACTTTGTCCGCGCCAACTTCTTGCCAAAGGATCCGATGTCTGTTAGAATCCCGGCCACTGGAACGTGGGGCGGGATCGGGGACCGCCGGATACCGTTTCTTTCAAGGGGGCCGTAAGCGTTATGCTGGATACCCAAACGATTATGCATGAAGAGGATTACCGGCGGGTACTCGCCGTGTGCGACAGGCTTTCCGGGGAAGCCAACGCCAAGCTGGTTTTCATCGTGGACAAAAACGGCCAGCTCATCGCCAGCAGCGGAAAAACGGACGAACTGGACACCACCAGTCTGGCGACGCTGGCCGCGGGAAACATCGCCGCAACGGGCGGCCTGGCCAAGCTTCTGGGCGAGCAGGAATTTTCCATTCTCTTCCACGAAGGCGAGAAAGACAATCTGCATCTGAGCATTCTCTCGGACCGCTATATCCTGGTCGTGGTGTTCGATACCAAAAGCTCGCTCGGCCTGGTGCGACTGCGGGTGAAGAAGGCCAGCCAGGATCTGGAGACGGTCTTCGAGGAAATGAAAAAACATCGCAAGGGCGGAGCCGCCAACCCGCTCTTTACGGAAATCACGGACGAAGATATCGATACCCTTTTCGATTAACCGGGGACCGGATGGCCTTTATCAATTACTCAGCACGCGAAATCAACGTCAAGCTGGTCTATTACGGACCGGGGCTCGGCGGGAAAACGACAAACATTCAGTTCGTCTACCAGAAGACGGATCCCAACACGCGCGGAAAGATGATCTCGCTCGCCACCGAAACGGAGCGGACGCTGTTCTTCGACTTTCTGCCGTTGCAACTGGGCGAAATTCGCGGTTTCAAAACGCGGTTCCACCTGTACACCGTTCCGGGACAGGTCTTTTACGACGCCAGTCGGAAATTGATTCTGAAGGGCGTGGACGGGCTGGTGTTCGTGGCCGACAGCCAGATCGAGCGCATGGACGCCAACCTGGAGAGCCTGGACAATATGAAGCAGAACCTGGTGGAATACAACCTGGACATCCACACGATTCCCTGGGTGATGCAGTACAACAAGCAGGATCTCCCCAGCGCCGTGGATCAGAAAGAACTTTCCGCCATGCTGAACACCATGAAAGTTCCCGAGTTCGGCGCGGTGGCCACCACCGGAATCGGAGTTTTCGAAACGCTGAAATCCGCAGCCAAACTGGTATTGAAAGACCTCAAATCGAAGGGCAGTTGAGCCGTCCATCCCTCCTTCCCGTTTCTCATCGCTTAAAAGAAACCATCCCGAAAAGTGTTCCGCCGGACTTTGCGGATGATTTTCAGCGTTTGGCGGCGGCTCCCACGGCCTTTCCCTTGCTTTTCCAATTCGGAACCCGTGCAGCGATTTCTTCCATGCGGCGAATCGCCTCGTCGAAATTCGTCGTATCCGACAACGACTTGTCTTCGGAATCGGAATCGGCTTCCTCCGGCACCGGATCGGAGGGCGCCGGATCGTCCAGGCGGGCAATCATTTCATCGACCTCACTCAGGTTGACGCCTCCCGTTTCCTGTTTTGCGTCCGAAGCCGGAGAAGCCTCCGGTGATTCCCCTCCACCGCCGGAGCTCATCCGGGCGATCATGGCGTCGATATCGTTCATGCTCATGGGAGATTCGGAATCGGAATCCGGTTCCGCTTCGCCGGAACTCCGGGTGTCCGCCGCCTCTTCTCCCCCGCCGGAACTCATCTGGGCGATCATGGCGTCGATATCGTTCATGCTCATGGGAGATTTGGAATCGGATTCCGGTTCCGCTTCGCCGGAATTCCGGGTGCTCGTCGCCTCTTCTCCTCCGCCGGAACTCATCTGGGCGATCATGGCGTCGATATCGTTCATGCTCATGGTGCTTTTTTCCTTGGGCTCCATCTCCGGCTGCGGGGTTTCCGGCTTATCGTCACCGCCATCATTGTTCCCGCCGCTCATCTGCGCGATCAGGGAATCGATATCGTCCAGGTTCAGCGGTTTCTTTTCCTCCGATTCCGGTTTGGGCTCAGGCGGCTCTTTTTTCCGTTCCGGTTTTCCGGCGATCTCCCCCATCCGGGCGATGGCGGCGTCGATCTCGCTCATGTCCAGGGGTTTCTTTTCCTTGGGTTCCGGCTTCGGCGGCTCTTTCTTCGGTTCCGGTTTTCCGGCGATCTCCCCCATCCGGGCGATGGCGGCGTCGATCTCACTCATGTCCAGGGGCTTCTTTTCCTTGGGTTCCGGCTTCGGCTCCGACTTCGTTTCGGAAGAATCCTTGGTGTCGGCCAGTTTATCGAGCATGCTGTCCACGGCATCCATGCTGAACGGCGTCTCCGTCTTCACCGGCTCTTCGGCATTGGGAGAATCCTGCCCTTCAGAGGCCTTTTCACTTTTCGTGGGCGTTGCGCTGAAAGACTGCATCTGTGCAATCACGTCGTCCAGGTGATCCAGGTTGAAGCCCTCTTTCGGCCGTTGTTGCTCCTCCGGTTCCTTGCGATCATCCTCCTTGAGGTTGTCGATCAACGAATCGATCTGACTCATGTCCAGCGGTCCCGATTGCATCGTCTCCGACGGGATTTCTTCTACAATCTCTTCCTCCGATTCGCTCGACGCCTCCTTCTTCTTCGCCTCGTCTTCGCTCAACGCTTCCTTGAACGTCTGAGCTCCCGCATTTATCGCCTCCATCCGATCGATGATCGCGTCGATATCTCCCAAGCGGGCGTCCAGACCGAGATTCCGGTCCGGTCCGCTTTCCGGTTCGGTCTCTTTGGCTTCCTCTTCTTCCGGTTCACTCGCCACCTCGGTCTCCGATTCGTCCGGAGGCGTTTCCACGTCCATGGAAGGCTCGGGCTCCGGCTCCGGCTCCGGTTCGGTTTCTTCCACCTCTTTTTCCGCTTCCGCCGGTTTTTCCTCGGATTTCTCCGCCGGTTCCTTTTCTTTCGCTTCCGGCTCCGGCTTTTCCTCTTCCTCCCCCGACGCTTTCTCCGGCTCGGTTTTCTCTTCCGCCGCGTCTTCTTCGTCCGTTCCTGCAAACATTTCCATCCCGTCCACCGCCGCGTCGATATCCGCCATGTCCGCATCGATACCGTCGGCAGGGGCTCCGGATTCCTCCTCCGCCCGTTTTTCGGCTTGCTGGCTTTGGGCGACCTGTTCCACCTGCGCCTGAAGCACTTGCGCCTGTTGGGTACGATGAACGGTTACGGCCTTCGACATGCGTTTCAGTTTCAGGAGCATGAAAATGGAAGTTCCAAGAAACAGGATCATCACCCCCAACAGAATCCCTTCCAGAAGACCAAATCCTCTTTTCTTTATCTCCGCCGGGACCATGGCTTCGGGAGGCAGACGATAAGACACCTTCTGGGTCAGCGTGGCCGCTGTCTGAACGCATACGGGAGATTCTTCCGCCATGTTCTGCCTAAGTTCCAGCCGATAATCGCCCTCCAGCGCTTCGCCCGGAAAAACGGCTTGATACGATCCCTCTTCCTGCCGGGTGATCGTGAGTTTCTTGTTCGATCCGTCCGGACCCAGCACATCCAGTTGAAAAGGGCGCTCCGGATCGACGATTGCGCCGGCCCCGGAAAATCCGGAGGCCACCTGGGGAAGGGTGACCCGCCACACCAGATACAGGGGCTTTCCCTTGTCAATCGTCACCTCCTCGGCAGGAAGCTCGGCCCAGCCCCCCCTGCGGATGGTGATCGCGTACTGGCGCTGACGCTGAAACGTCTCACTTTCCGCCTTGACGCGAACCGTGTAGATGCCGGGATCGAACAGCCTGTCGTTTCCTCCGAAAATACCCGCCGAGTAGCCTCCTCTCCAGCGGTCCACACGATCCTCTCCGCACTGTCCGCCCGGATCTCCGTCGTCCAACAGATTGGCGGTATCCACGATATTGCCCGCTTCGCTGACCAGTTCGGCCTTGAAATACACGGGGATCTCCAGGTCCGGATTCGCCGCGCCCGCTTCGATACGAGCCAGGACGTAGATGGGTTCATTCTGCCGGAATCGATTCACCATCACCGGGCATTCCATCTGGATATCCGTCAGCAGGATGACCTTGGTTTCCGAATCGGGAATGCCTCCTATGGTCCAGCGCCCCGGTTTCGGATTGGAGATGGTAATCATGGTGAAGGCTTCGTTGCCGCCCCATCGGATCTTGCGCGAACTCTTCGAACGGGTGTATTTCTTCCCCTTCGGCGAAAACAGTTCCAACTGATTCTTTCGCGTGGAACTTTGAATCAGAAGGGTCGCCTCGCGCACGGCCTGGTCGAGACTGAATTTTCCCCCGCTGACGGGAGCCAGCTGGGGGGCTTTGATCTGGTTGAAGATCTTGAAGTAAATTCCGGCGATTTCCTTGGCGGTTCCGATCTCGAAATACAGTCCCCGGCTGTCGGAAGCCATCTTCCGCAGCAGTTCCTCGTCCGTGTTCCCTCCGAACGCCATGGCGTAAATGGGAATACCATGCTTTCGGAACGAGGGAATCAGCGTTTCCAGGATGCGCTTCCTGGACGCCGCCTCGGCCTCGGTGGAATCGCTCCGCCGGTTGTCCAGATCGATTCGTCCATCGGTGAGAAGAAGCAGCGCCCGGTCCGTATCGGGGAGGTTGGTATATTGCTTCAAGGCGCGCTGAAGCGCCGTTTCGATATCGGTCAGCTTTCCCTTGCGCTTCAAGCGGGAAATGCTTTTCATAATCGCGCGTTTCCGCCGGTCCCCCTGCATGCGTGTCATGGACTGAATCGTTCGGGCCCCATCCGAAAAGGCGATCACGCCGAGCCGGTCCTCCCGGTCCATCAGCCGAACGAAAATCTCGGCCGCTTTCTTGCTCAGGGCGCGCCGATCCGTTGTCCGCATGGATCCGGAATCGTCCAGGGCAAAGACGATCTCGCGATGCTTGTCCCCGGCGGCCAGCGCTGTCTCGGCAAGCGACAGAATCAGCAGGCAGACAAGAGCCCAGAATCGAACCGCCTGCCGTATCCGGTTTCGTTCAGACATGGTTCCGAACCGGAACGCCGGGTTATTTCCCAACGACCTTACTGATTTTTTCGGCGATGAGATCCTTGGAGAAGGGTTTGACGATGTAATCGGAAGCCCCGCCTCGAATACATTCGACCACCTTCTCCTTTTCGGCCTCGGACGTGCACATAATCACCGGAATTCCCTTGGTTTCGTCGATCGCCTTCAACTGCTTCAAGGTCGTCACGCCGTCCACGCGGGGCATGTTGATGTCCAGCAGCACGACATCGAAATCCGCGCCGTTTTCCTTCATTTTCTGCATGGCGTCGATTCCGTCCTCGGCCTCCACGATGGTCGCCACCCCGGCCTGCATGAGGGTTTTCTTAATGATTTTTCGCATCGTGCTGGAATCGTCTACGATCAGAGCTTTCATGGCCGTTCCTTTCAGAATAATGATTTGACCGTTACTTTTTTTCCAATTTCATACCGACGATCATCGAGAACGACGCGCCGCTTTCGCATTGAAAAACGATGGTCGCCACCGCGACGTCCAACGGCACGGAAACGACGAACTTCTTTCCATGCATGATCGATGGCAGCGAAATAGACAGCGCCGGGCTTTTGATGCCCGCCTTGGCCCCGCCGGCGATGATATTGATGATTTCGCCGATGGCGTCCATGGTATCCTCATCGAACGTCGTCACCTCCTCGCCGACGAAATTCGACACCATTTCCAGCGTCACGGCTTCAGAGGCGTTCAGGGCGCAAAATCCCTGGGCTTCACCGGAAAGTCCGATAATCGCGCAAATATCCTTGGATTCGATCGGTGGAATTTGATGACTGGTATCCACCGGTTTCGGGCTCATATCCAACATGGTTTCGAAACATTCAACAGTTGCGTTGATGAACGGATCCAGAATCGATGCGTCAAGCGTCATGACTTCCTATCCTTCGTTGCAAGAATACGGCTATCCAACGAAATTCTTCCTTGAAATACTATCGGTTGCTTTCCCGGAAATTTCAGTATTTTCCCCGACCTTCATTTCCCAACGATGCAATGACCGATTCTGACGATGAAATTTCATGCCATCCGGATCGCATTCCGCTGTCCGCCGACCGGTTCGATCGAGCTCGATCGAATTCGCCGCCGGATGAACGACCTTCGATTGCAAAACGGATAAACCGTCATTTTCATTATCGATTCTCAGGAATCTGCCGAGTTTGCATTCCAATAGTGTCCCGTCGTATTGCGAACAGCGGACCGATCGTGTAAAGTCGTTTTCACGATTCGAGAATTCGCGAGGGGGGACGCATCAACGAGAAGGCGGAAATTAATGAGTTACATCCAGATCATCCGAGGTTTTCACTCCATCCCCGAGAACGAATCGCGAACCATCCGGATTTACACCCCGGACGCGTACGACTGGGAACGGGACCGCCGCTTTCCGGTGCTTTACATGTTCGACGGGCAAAACGTATTCAGCCATCCGGAATCGGCGCTGTTTCATACCTGGTGCGCCAACACCACCATGGACCGCATGGTCTCGGAGAACCGGATTCCGCCGTGGATCATCGTAGCCGTGGATCACACGAACTGGCGAATGGAGGAGTATTCTCCGTGGGACGAGCCTCTCCGAGGGGAACACGGCAAAGGACCGGTCTTCGCGGATTTTCTCGTGAATCATCTAAAGCCTTATATCGACACCACTTACCGGACGCTTCCCGATGCCCGCTGGACCGGGGCCATGGGCGCCAGCATGGGCGGGTTGATCTCATTGTTCCTGGGAAAACGGTATCCCGACATCTTCGGAAGAATCGGCGCGGTTTCCCCGTCCCTGATGTGGTCCGGAGGCGCGATGTTCCGCTTCTGGGACAAACATACCGGCCACTGGTCGAAAATCTACCTGGATACCGGCTCGGAGGAACAATACCATTTCTATGAAACTTTTCTGGATTACGTTCGGGTCACGGCCGATTTTCACAATCACATGAAAAACATCGGCTATGGAGATCACGAGTTGTTGTATCGCATCTGGGACGGGCATTTCCACAACGAGGAATCCTGGCAGATTCGGCTGCCGGAGATCTGGCAGTGGCTGCTGGAGGATGCAAAGGGATAGGCGATTGATATCGAAAAAGAAAACGGCCCGCCGGATTTCATATTTTCCGACGGGCCGTTCGTTCTTCCAAACGGTGAGTTCTATTTTTTCTCGTCTTCTCCCCATTTGTTGGGATCGGCCACGATATCGCAGTCGATGAACGGCACCGCGTCCGGATTCTTCAACGGCGAGTAACAATACTCGAAGATATACGGCATTTCCACCAGGCGCATGTAGCTGATCTGAGTCTCGTTGCCGTTTCCGTCCGAAACGGTCTCCACCCGCGGGGCCTTGTAGTCCGAGAATTCCTCCTGGTCCGCCAGACTGGCCCAGGGATCCCAGTGCGGCCACTGGCGATACCAGTCGGAGGAACGGCTGTACCAGTCCATGATGAACTTGGCCTCTTCGGCGTTGAGCGGATAGCCGTGGGTGGCGGCGGTGAGCATCACGCCGGCGAGATCGGACGGGAATTCCCGGTCGTCCGTGTTGGGCATGTCGGGATTGTGCATCAGTTCCTCGAAGCGATAGATCAGACCCTCGTTGATGCTTTTAGCGATTTCGTCGAACCCCCAAAGCTGGGAGGTGGCCAGGGCGGCGACGTGGAAGTAGTTGTAAATATTATAGTTGAAGTAATGCGTCCGCTCCGCGTTGAGTTCGAAATTCCAGCCGATTTTTCCGCCTTCGCAATCTCCGCGATCCGCCGGGAATCCATATCCCGCCATGGCGGCGCCGAGCTGGGCGTTGCATTCCGCGTCCGGTCCGAAAATGCTTTTCCAATGTACGAAGGATCCCAGATCGGCCGGTGGATTGTTCTCCATGGTGGCGTCGATGGCGATGGTGGCCTCGCCGTCCTCGTATTTGGTCAGAATGAACCAGTCGTTGTCCACGATGCTCTGGGCGAAACCGCGCATGTATTCGATGAACAGTTCGGCCGCCTCGCGCACCGCCGGATCCTGCGCCTCGTGATAGGCCCTCGTGGCGATAGCCAGGGAATAGAACATGTACGGCACGTCGTCCTTGGAACGCATGTTGGAAATCCAGATGTCGCCGTAGGTGGGGTTGTCCTCGATCTCGAAGACGTGAACGTTCCACTTGAAGCTGGCCACGTACATCCCCTCGTAGTCCACGTGGACCTTGCGGCCGTCCACTTCGTAGTCGTGATTGTGATTGAAAACCGCACGGGATTGCAGATACTTGACCAGAGGCTCCTCCGATTCGAACTCCATGCCGAGCGACAGCGCCACCATGCCCCGCATGAGCTGCACGGCCACTTCGGCCATACGCGTGTCTCCGGTGAGCAGATACCCCGCCAGGGAGTTGTTCAGAACCTTGATGGTCCGCTTGGCGATGTTTTCGGCCCGGCCGGTATGGAAGAACTCGATGGTGTCGCCGTTTTTGCGCATGCCGGTGTCCTGCCACCAGAGCTTGTAGTCCATCATATTCGTATCGTACGAGGCGTCCAGACCGTGAGCCGTACGCCACACCCAGTCGAAATAGCCGGTATCCTTGAAGAAAGCCGTGATCTTCTTCGTAAACGCGGTGATTTCCTCCTGGGTGGGAAGCGTTTCCTCGGACGTTCTGGCGGGCAGCGTATAGCCGAGTTCGTCGGCAGGCTTGGGCGGGGGCGTGAGTCCTTCCTGGCGAGGATAGAGCGATTCGTCCATCTCCGTATCCCCATCCGCATCCACGTCCCCGTCCGGGGATTCGTCGCCGTCTGGGGAGGCTTCCATATCTCCGTCGATGTCGCCGTCCGGCGCCGGATCGTCGTCGCTGGAACTACAGGCCGGCATCAGGATCAGGATGAAAAACAGCACGAATGCAAGCCACGTTTGGGTGCGCATGAAGACTCCTTTTAAATGATTGCGGGGTTTTCATTTACGGGAAACGCCCGGATCGTGATGGCGAAACACGCCGACGGCCGCCGGGCATCGATTACCACAAGCTATAATACCAGATTTCCGAAATCAGGCAAGTTCAAGAACCATCTGGACGCCCTCGTCCAGAATTTCGGCCTCCGGATGGCGGAGGATGAAGAGATAATTGCCCATAGCATCGCTGAAAATGGCGGGAATTTCTCCCTGAAAGGCGATCATTTCTCCCAACCGCTCCGTGATCTCGGCGGGTGAATAGCGATAAGAAAAACGATAGCGGCGGCCGACGTGGGCGGTGAAGTATTTCCGTTCGATGGAAGCGGGAAGCTCGCTGGAGCCGTTGGCCAGCATCTCCGCCCACATGTCATACAGGTCGATGTCGGCGGAATAGTTCATCATGTCCAGAATATAGCCGCCGGGGGGGCGCAGATTCACTTCCAGGGCCAGGTACTCATCCGGAGCCGTACGGAACAGCTCGATATGAAAAAAACGTTCCCGGAGGCCGAAAGCCCGCACAATACGTTCCCCCAGATCCCGAAGCGACGGAGCCAGTTCTCGAACAGACCGGAAATACACGGATTTCTGTTCCTGTAGGAATTCCATGACGCCTTCTCCGTATTCCAGGGAGGAGACGTAGAGAATCCGGCCGTTGGCGTCCACCAGTCCGTCGAAGGTGACGATGCGGGCGTCGATGAAGCGCTCGATGATGAATCCCTTGGGCGGATGCTGCAAGAAGGGCTTCAGATCGCTTTCCTTGGCGATTTTGTATGTTTTATGAGCCCCGACGCCCACGTCCGGCTTGATGATGACGGGGAATCCGACCCGCTGCACGAAGGCTGCGATCTGTTCCGCGCCGCTGATATGCTCCGCTTCGGCGGAGGCGATTCCGGCGGCCTGAAACACGCTTTTCATTCCCATTTTACTGCGGTAGACATCCGTCTGCACGGGTTTCAGCCCGTAGACATTGAAATCCTCCCGCAAGGCCGCGTCGCCGGCGAGCCAGTGCTCGTTCATGGATTCGATACGATCGATGCGCCCGTACCGGTGCGTGAAATAGCCGCAGGCGCGCAGCATGGCGTCGTAATCAGCCATGTCTTGAACAAGATAATAATCGGTCAATGCCTCAAGCAACCGATGGGGAAGATCCTCCACCGGCGTATCCCCGACGCCCAGAACCTGAATGCCGCGCCGAGAAAGCGCCCGGGAAAAGTTCACGTAGTTCGGCGGAAAACCCGGAGAAACGAAAACCACGTTCATCGTTCACGCTCCACCATGGAAATGGCCACCTCCAGCGTTTTCTGATCCGGTGTGCGCAACAAGTACGTGTAATCCCCCATGACCTCGGCGAATGCGCCCGGCATGGGCATGTGGTAGGTAATCATGCTGCCCAGTTTGTTCAGAAGTTCCTCGTGTTCGAACAGATAGTGTTTTATCGTTCTTCTGGCGACATGCGCGGCGTGATACTTCCGTTTGTACGTGAATTCCTCCGTCCGGCCCATGACCAGTTCCGCCCACAATCGATACAGGTCGATATCGCAGGAGATGTTCATCATATCCATGGTAAAGCCTCCCGGAGGGCGGACGTTGACTTCCATGGCCTTGTATTCGGAATCCTTCCTGAAATATTCGATGTGAAAGAAACGTTCCCGGATGTCGAACGCCTCCACCGTCTTTCTTCCCAGGCGCTCCAGTTCCATGGGAAGATTGCGAAGGTTGTAATAGTGCATGGGGCCTTGTGAGGAAAGCACGTCCATGATGCCGTTATTGAAAATATGACTGGTGAAAAAAACGATCTCGCCGTCCCGATCGGTCAACCCGTCGAAACTTACCAGATCGCCGGTGAGCATTTCCTCGACGATGTATCCCCGCAGGTCTTTCTCGAAAGCGGTTTCCAGTTCCCTGGCGTTTTTGACCTTGAATGATCCGAAGGCGCCTACGCCGAGATCCGGTTTGAAGACCAGGGGAAAACCCGACCGCTCGGCCAACGCCCGGATCTTATCCGGGTTCTCGTAACATTCTCCCTCCGCGCAGGGAATTCCAGCCTGTCGGAAGCGGTCTTTCATTCCGGATTTCATGCGATTGACCCGGAGGGCTTCCGTCTTTTGCCCGAAAACGCCGAATTCCCGTCGCAGCCGGGCATCCATTTCCAGCCAGAATTCGTTCATGGACTCGATGCGATGGATTTCTCCATGAATATCCATGAATTCCCGGCAAACTGCTTTCATCGCCTGGAAATCCTGCATGTCCGGAACGAAGCGGTAGTCCGTAAGGCTATCCTTCAGCGTGTGCGGGAGTTCCTCGAACGTCGTATCGCCGATGCCGAGAACCCTTGCTCCCGCATCTTTCAAGGCCCGGCTGAACTGTGCGAAATTCGGGGGGAAATGTGGAGAAATGAAGATGACATTCATGGTTCTGCCCTACATGTAACCGGTCTGTCGGATGCTTGCGTCGCCCAGCGATTTCATTGCGTTTCGTTTGCCGCTCTCACCGGCGAAAAAACACGAAATTCATTGTCCTTAAAGTATTTTTGTGAATGTATCATGGTGGATCAGTTTTATCCTACTTTTTTTTTCTTGAAAAGCGAAAAGAAATATTGACAAGCTTTCGTTCTTGTGTAGTATTTGCCTTCGCTGTGTTCATTGATTCTTTGAACAATATACATTCTGGGGCTATAGCTCAGCTGGGAGAGCGCTTGAATGGCATTCAAGAGGCCGGCGGTTCGATCCCGCCTAGCTCCACCAAAGATATCAGCCACTTAGCAAATACGCTAGGTGGCTGTTTTCGTTTTGAGCTACCACTGAGCTACCATGAGGCAGCGTAATCCAGGCACGAAAATGTATGTCGGTGCAGGATAGGAATACGCCTTCAGCCTTGCTGTTTGGCTTCGTAGGTTCTCTTGTAATGCGTGAAATGTGGGGAGTAGGATTTTTACGGGGCTCGCTTGGAATCGAAAAAAAGGTTGTGTCTTCGGACTAACCATCATTCCTTAGCGTCCCTCCTTGCGTAATTGGAGCACTCTGTTCACTGATGCTTTTTTCACGCCTTCTGGAATAATCGGGTCATCATCTTTCCTTATGGCTACAGACTCAAGATGGTTTTCGTGAGGCTGTTGCTCTATGATGGCCATCAAGTGATGTTAAAACTTTGATTCCATGCGAAATAAATTGCGCTTGCAGTCAAAGCTTTAACTGGTTTTGGTAAACAATATAGTGATTTCAATTACCTGTTTCATCGCCACTCGCTCATTGGTAGACAAATCCACTATTTTAGAGTTGCCTGTGCAGCGGGATCTGTTTTGAAGAACACAGATAGTAATCGCAATCTGCGATGAGAACCTCGTATAAAGGGATAGATACAGTAAGAAATTAAAAAGTTCCCAGACATTGTACCAATTTTTACTTTCTCTTCCGAAAACCCATATGAGAACTCCTTTCCACTATCAACAGCGTCACCAATTGCCTTTAGTATCACCCCTCCTTGTCTGGCCTTATTTCCATTTGGTAAAAAGGCATCTTTAGAAACTGACCATGTTAGTTTAGTGGAATTCGTAATATCGACTATGCGTGTTACATCCCACATACAAATAGCTTGGATAGAGTTTTCGTTGCACAAGCTTGGATCGAATAACCTTTGACATACAAGCTTTATTGGGAGGTGTTGGCTTTTTGCCAAATTCCTTATCATTAGTGCCGATTCTCGATTATCCTTCTCCAAATACTCTTCTATATTTCTCGTAATGTAAGATGGAAGCAACAATAACCCAGCACCATGTTCGCAGAGCAATTCTTCATCGTAATTTGATTGGCTATACTTGGGATCACTTCCAGTTGCATCGTTGATAATTTGGTGAACCATCTCATGTGCAACTGATGCCCTGTATTCAGATTTGTGAATATCATCGGGTACCTTGATAATTCTGGAACCGTTTTCCCAATATGTCATACCCATATAGGGTACATCCAAATATGTTGTATCTTGACTTTGGGGAACACCTACAATTGTATTATTCGTTAAAGCAGCAATCCATTCAGCGGATATCCATTTCGTTCTGCCATGCTTGGAGTAATATTGTTGCTGAATACTCTTAACGCTTTTAGCCACGTACTCTAATGGGGAACATTGATGAGATTGACATAATCTTTTTAGAGATAAGCTGAATGAATTTGAATGATTGATGTCATTCAAATTCACCAAGTTTGCAACGTATGGGATGGAGCTTTTAATAAGGTCATTCTTTGGCATCAATTTTCTTTGGCTTTGGAGACTTTCTTGTTTTCTTTGGACTTATATTTTCCTTTAGATAAGTTTTGACGAATTCAACTGGCTTGGGGTTCTTATTGCGAAGATCGCTAGTCACGTATGTTTCAGCCGCCCTGATAAAATCCCTATTAATTGTAGGATGAGCTATTACCTTCTCTGATTCAGAAGCTTCAACCACATCGGAATAGAACTTTGCCGTGGTTCTGGGGATTTGTTGCAACTCTTGATGGAGAGCACTGTTGTTGGCGATAGGTATTTTGTCATTTCCAGAGCTTTGTGATGAATAAACATCCGTAAGCATATTCTCCGCAATTTTTTCAATGAAAGGCCATTTGTCAAGTTCAGATTCTCTCACAAAAATATACAGGTTCCATATTGCCTTATACATTTGCTCTAAATTCTTTGCCTCATCAAGATATGGCATCAGCGTATTAAGTGTATGATCTGCCTTTTCAGAAATTTCATTGAATGGGGACACTTCGCTGGAAACTGAGCCAAAAACGAGAACTTTGGATTCTTTCAAGGTGGTATCTCTAACTGGGCTGTGAATAACGATACTTCCGTAAGGCAAGTCGCATCTTTGCTCCAATTCTCTTTCAAAATTAAATCTGGACTGGGGATCTTTGAAGTGTCTCGAAAGAGTGGCCAAGATTGCTTCTTTATTATTCCAGTCAATGGAGGAGATTCTGAAAACCTTCTTAAAATACAGCCTAGATCTGTTCTGATAGATAACTATTCTAGCAGCATTGAATCGATAGTATGCTCTAGAGAAAATTTCAGACAAGGCTTGCTGGGACTCCTCTTCGTTGAAGAGTTTCAGTTTGTCAGGGTCTAATTGATCAACTATAAAACGAGTAGTCTCTAAAAATGCTTTTCCCAATGATCTTGTGAGGTACTCTAGATTGTTTTTTAAGAACTGATCGGCCAAACGTCCTTCTAAATCTTTTCCAATGGATTCGTTTAATACTGCGCAAAGATTTTCGATAAACGGGAACTCGGGATTTTCTGATAAGCCCATAATTTGCGCATTGAGAAACTCATGGGCAATGAGATTATTTTCCTCGATATACTTCACTAGTCTAAACAAGCTAAAACAATAATCTTGAAAATAGATTAGGAGTCCTTCTTCTCCTAGTTGATAGTACATGTGTGGGATCGGAGGCAGGGCGACTAGTTCCGCCGCCAGGCCCATCATCGCTCCTCCAGAACATTTGGTGGGATGAAAAATAATCCTTTCTGTTTCCAAATACCTGTTCCTCAAAATTGTAATAATTTCAGATACGACATCGTATCTAATTTTCCGGGTGAAAAGCATTAGCGATAACCTGAGCATCTGTGGATAGGTTGTATCATCCTCTCCTTTTGAATCCAGGGGCCGGTATGAAACGATGGTGAAATACTTAAAAATCCTGTCGTCATAATCATACTTCATCCCTGCAAAAGCATGGTCACGCCTTGAGTAGTCAAGCAAATCTGCACAAATGGTATTTTTGATTATATCGAGCAAATAAGATTCGCGAAGAATATCAATCTCTCTATACTCGATACCAGCTACAGCAAGTGCTCGGTCTATGAGTAGTTCAGGAGGAGCATATTCAGATACCGCTTGAAACTTGCTTAAATAATGCTCTGAATACAATAGAACTTGCATAGCAGATCTTAAATTCGAGAGAAAAGCCTTCAACTCTTCCTCGAATGGAGCTTCATATTTTGTAAATAACCCTTCAAGTGTTGTTTCCCAGAAATGCAATAAACGCTCGTCTTCTTGTGGTGAAAATGGGTCTCGACAAATAAGAAATACAGCTTCGTCGAGATTTGAATCAATTTTAAGAGAATAATTAACCAAAAGCTCTCGAGTTATTGCATTAAAGAATTCCACCTGTCGTTCAGGATCATCATGCTTGAGAGAGAAAAGCTGAATCTCGTCTTCAAGAGTATGACCAAATGGAATATGTGTCAGGTCATGAAGAAAGGCCATAAGGCGGGCAACTGGTACATTTTGTTTAACTTCCGAAATAAGCTCTGCAAGGGTGATGGAGCCACCTTGATAAAAAAACTTTTTTGCTTCACCTTCCTTGTTCGATTCCTTAAGCTCTTCCAAAGATGCAACTGAACTCTTAATAATTTTATCTGCTCGTTCCACTGTTCCAAGTGAATGATTGAATCTAGAATGCACAGCATCTGGAAAAACTTTATCTGATAACCCTAACTGCTTGATGAAGTATAGTCTTTGGAAAATCTTTGTATGAAGGAGATCAAATTCTAAAGGAAATACTTCCATATCGCCATAGAGCATAGTTCTCACGACTTTTTTCAAAATCAACCTCCAGCTAGAATCCAAGCTTTGAAAAGGATAATATAGGAAGGTAGTCAGAAGAAAGTCTTTTTTTATCTGGTGGTTATTACGCCACTTCGAAATGCTAGCCCGAACGCTAGCCCAAAAAGAAAAAAGCACCTAGCAAGATTGCTAAGTGCTTGATTTTATGGAGCCAACGAGGAGATTCGAACTCCTGACCTGCTGATTACGAATCAGCTGCTCTACCGACTGAGCTACGTTGGCAAAGGGTATTATTCCAAAAAGAAAACGAAACTATTATTGCTTTAATTACAGGCTTTCAGTAAAGAAATTGCTTGAATCGACCTATCCACACCTAGAGGGTGTGGCCTTACGGCCGATTAATGGCTGCGCCACCGCAATTTCAAGAACTTTTCAAGGCAGAGCCAAATGGCTCTGACCACGCCCAAAGGACGTGGGTTTATACTTCGCACTAAACTAATTTCTTTTTTAAAATAGATTCCCTCGGTTAAACTCGGGTCATTCTGTCTTCGACCTCACAAATACCATTATTCAAAGAAAGTAAAAGCCAATCATCCTACCTGATAAAACCTAGATAGTAGACTCATCAACGACTGAGTGCTTCCAATAGCAAGACTATCTGATATTGTCAAGTAGAAAGTGCAATGCTCCCCGTTGTATGCTGACCCATCCCCAGCGATTTTGAAGAAAGGGAGCATTCACGGTAGTCTCTTTGGTGACCAAACCAAAATGGAGGCTGTCCATGAATGCTCCCCACGTCATTTTATGGCTCAATGTCTTGTGACGACACTGTCTAGCTTACAGACGGATTTTACACCATTTCCGAGGGCATAACTACTAAATTCGTCACCACGGATGCATTTTTTCCACTTTATCGATGCACCTGATGCATATTTGGCCCGATATTTTTTCAGTTTGAAATCTGGAAAAGAGCAGATGAAATGACCCGGAAGGCTGGAATGAAGAAGGTACAACCGGTTTACCTGATGGACACAGGTTCACCATCAGACAAACCGAACCCTCTGGTCAACTCCCAGTCTTTCTTCACCTCATGGGCCGTAGCAAAAGACCCATAGGTTCGTCTGGCTAATTCATAAGCAGATAACTCAGGGTTACCTTCCAACTCCGCCAGCATATCTGCCCGGTAGGTTGGTCCTGTCAATACACGCCAACGATAGGCACGGTGCAGTCTGGCCACCATTTTCGGCTGCCATACATCCCCGTCCCGTTGACGTAACAGCTTGTTCGGCATCTGCAGGGCCGTTCCTTTGAACCGCCCGTCCTCACCATGTCGTTGAATACGAAAGTCCGCCCCATGTGATGGCAACATCACCCGGCGGCCACGATACAGGCTGATCCATCGTTTCAATCGTCGGTCCTGACCGAACCGCTGTCCCACAGCTTTCCAGAATGCCCGTACCCGGGTCGGAACACCTTCGTGGGACAGTATCCTCACCACTCGATCCGCATTGACCCGGGGCAGGTGAATATCCAGCCATAGCACCATAAGACCGAGGGTACGGTAATCGTCATGAATCATGCCGTCCACGCTGGCCCAGTACAAGGTATCCTCGATGTTCGGATCGATGGCACGATCCGTCGCTACGTTTATACCGATGCCACCCATCATGGCCGTCAGGTCGTCCCGGGACGGTTCCGTCATCGGAAAGGTTTTCCGTTTATAACTCATGGTCCAACTTCTTGGCCAAATCCTTGATGGTTGATTCCACGTGTCGGGGCCAGTCGGGATGGGCATCCTGATCTTTCAACCAACCCAAGGCCTCGGTCAATTCGTCGTCGGTCGGGTTCAGGGCCAGACAGTCCTCCAGATCCGTACCCCGATCGCAGTACGCGAACAGTTTGGTTTTCAACAGGTCGGACCTCCCCAGGACGGACAAGTGAATGGCCTTGCCGTCAAACACCGGGAGGATACGTTTCATCCATCCATCGGGCAACAGGTCCGACAGGGATGACGGGCCATTGTTCAGCCAGTCTGATTGCAGCTCATCACCTTTGGTCCGTATCTGTTTGGCAAAGTCCCGGGCTGCCTGCCGGATTGCTTCAGGCAGGTCGGGATGAATGACATCACAGTCCCGGGTTTCTCGTGAAATCACGTCCAGCAGGTTCAAGGCCGCTCCGCCGACGACAACTGCCGTCAAGGTCAGACCCCTATCGGCCAGAAATGCATCGAACTGATTTATTGTATCCTTCGTTTTCATAGGTATCACTATACCTGATACATTGTTGTTGTCAAGTCTTTCACGATACGTCGGTCACCGGCAATGACCTGGATCAAAGTGGTCGTCATTTACGACCTATCGTTTAGTCATCCCCACCATCAAACCACCGCCGGGCGAAGTCCGTCCGGTTGGACCGTTCATCAGACACCCGGTCCCCATACCGTTTTTCCGCCATTCTACCTTCACGATACCCATCAAATCGGCCACGTAAGCCATGGGAACACCCTGTGTGAGCAACCGGTGGGCAAACAGGTCCCTCAAGCTCAGAAACGAAATACGGCCCTGTAAGCAGGCTTTCCTGACAGCCGTATCAAAACCTCTGAACCCTTTACGGTTCGTGCTGTCAACGGGAATGTACGGAGCACCATTTTGGTTGGGAATCACGAGGTCAGCTTCACCATTCGGAGTGCTGGCATAAAGATGGTTCAGGACACTACTGTCCCGTTAAAAATCTGCGAGTATCGGGTAAGATATTGAAAGGACATTGAAATTTGGTTGCGACCGATCAAAACGATTTGAATTTCACGAGGTGCCATAATCCCGGAAACGACCGGGAGGCGGCTCATGAATCAAGGACGCACCATTTTTTCGCAAGTTATGCAGGTTCTTCCACATCAGGAGTTCGCGTCATGCGTGAAGCGCTACGATGGCGAACGCTACGTCAAATCCTTTTCCTGCATGGACCAGTTTCTGTGCATGGCCTTCGCGCAACTCGCCTATCGCGAGAGCCTGCGCGATATCCAGTGTTGTCTGCGCGCCCATCAGGCCAAACTTTACCATATGGGTATTCGCGGCAAAATCTCCCGAAGCACGCTGGCCCGCGCCAACGAACGCCGCAACTGGCGCATCTGGGCGGACTTGGCTCAAGTGCTCATCCGAGAGGCGCAAGAACTGTACGTCAACGAATCGTTCGGAGTGGACTTGGAGCAGGCGGTTTACGCTTTCGATTCCACTACCATCGACCTGTGCTTGTCGCTGTTTCCTTGGGCGCATTTTCGCAAAACGAAGGCAGGCGTGAAGGCTCATACTTTGTTGGATTTGCGCGGCGACATCCCATGCTGGGTCCACGTTACACCCGCGAGCGTACACGACGTGAACGCGCTGGATCTGTTGCCGGTCGAACCCGGTTCGTTCTACATTATGGATCGGGGGTATCTCGATTTCGAACGGCTATTCGCGATGAATCGGCAGGGAGCCTTCTTTATAACGCGGGCCAAAAGCAACACGAAACTTCGCCGATTGTACTCGCACAAAGTAGACAAATCGGACGGCTTACGTTGCGATCAAACTGCGGTGTTGACCGGTTTCTATGCGAAAAAGGATTATCCCGACAAACTGCGGGTGGTGAAATTGGTCGATTCGCAGAGCGGCAAGCGGTTTGCATTTCTGACGAACAATTTCAATATTCCCGCGCAAGCCGTGGCCGACCTGTACCGTTTGCGATGGCGCGTGGAGCTGTTTTTCAAGTGGATCAAACAGCATTTGCGCATCAAGGTGTTTTTCGGAACGAGCGAGAATGCAGTCAAGACGCAGATCTGGATCGTGATTTCGGTCTACGTGCTGGTGGCAATCCTGAAAAAGCGGCATTGTCTCGACGAAATCAGTCTCTACACAATTCTACAGATTTTGAGTGTATCGCTTTTCGAGAAGAAGCCCATTTTACAGGCCCTGACGCCGCCGGATTGCACAAACGCCGATAGGGTGGCCAAAAACCAGTTGGAATTATTCAGGTATTAACGGGACAGTAGTGATAATTTAATATATTCTTAAAAGTCAAAAAAAATACCTCAAATCTGCAATATCTTGTAATGCACCTTTTTATCCCCCGGTTTTTTCCCAGACGCCTCTACGGCCGGGATCCTCCCGTAGGGAGTTTTCCAGATCGGGGAGATCCGCCAGCAGACGTTCGGACAGGCTTCGTTCGTCGCTCCGGTCGAGATCGCGCCGCCAGTGAATTCGGCAAGGACATTCGATTTCCCGGAAAACCCCACAATCGAAGGTTCGATTGTATTCCTGCAACAGCGCCTTCATCAAGCGGGCGTCGCATTCCCCGCAGTTGTGCGGAATCGCGACGGGCCGGGGGACATGGGCGAACGGACTGACGTACACCGGGATGGGATTCGAGCGGCAAAGGATTTCCACAAGGCTCCACAACCAGGGCAGGCGGTAGCGCCCCAGTTTCCACAGTCGATGAACCAGCGTGTGATGCTGGATCGTCACCGGCTCGATGTGGATCTCGTCGGCGCCCAATTCCGCAGCCAGACGTATGGCGTTCACGCCGTCTTCGATGGCCTCCCGCTCCGTCAGCCAGGGAGGCTTGACCAGAACGTAAAGCCGTAGGTCCGCGTATTTCTTGATGATCCGGCAGGCTTCCCGGAATTTTCGGACAGAGTAGCCCTTGTGAATGGAAAAACGCAGAACATCGTCCCGCGCCGATTCCAGTCCCATGGCCAGGGTCAGCCGCCGATCGCCCAGCATGGCCCGCAACTCACGGAGACGATCTTCTCGAATGAACTCGGAACGCGTTTCCAGAACGAGTTCCCGAATACGTTTTTCCGACTGGATCCGTTCCAGAATCCGCATGCGCGCCTCGTCCGGAAGTTCTTCCCGATTCAGAACGCTGCCCCCGTTGTACAGGCAGAGAATGGGAAATCCGCTCCAGTCGACGGAACGGAAAACGTCCTCGAATTGGTGAACCAGATGTTCCGGGGGAAAAGAGGTTTCCGAACAGGCTCCGGCGTAATGCCCGCACATGGTGCATCCGCCGCTCAGTCGAGTCCAGTTGCATCCGACCGAGCGCAGGGTAATCACCGCCCGTGGAACGATTTCGCCGTCCAGTTTCCCGAATCGGCTCAGATCCAGTTCCGCCGCCGGTATTTCCAGGAAAGGAGAACGCGGCGTCCGTTCCCGCATGGTTTTGAGAAAGGTTTCCAGTCTGACGGTAATGGCCGCTTCCCGGGTCGTGCGCTGTTGTTGCATTGCAAGTGTTCCCTCCTGCCCGCATCATAATCCGTTCGCGCTCGCCCGTAAAGAGCTTTCCGTGCAAACCGGCAACGCCGACGAAAAAAGCCCGCCATGGTATGGCGGGCTTCGTTCATGGAATCGAGTCCGACTATTCCTTGTCGTACTTCTCGTAGGTGATCGGGCCTCGGCTGGAGGCTTCCACCGTGTCGATGGGGATGATCTCGATGTCCGCCGCGTCATGGACGCGCAGCCAGGCCACGTTCCAGTGCTGGCCGGACGGGTAACCCGAGGAGAATGGCGGTCCCTTGCTGAAGGTGGCCTGAAGAACGCCGAACAGCCAGATGCGCACCGTCAGACCCACGTTGCTGTCGCCGCTGTAGTTCTCCACCGTCACCAGGTAATCGCCCAGTTCCGGCAGGGACAGATTGATGTTTTCCGGGCCTCGGCCGGGGATATCGTCAACGTCCAGCGTGGGATCGTCGTCCCGCACCCCGATCTGTCCCCAGTCGGGAGCAGTCAAGGGGCCCGGGCATCCGCGCGGAGGACAGGGCCAGGCCGTGCCCATTTCCGTGTCGCAATTGGACCAGCAGCAATCCGTCAGGTTGGTGGTCCCGCAACTTCGGGAGTGGTAGCCGCCGGGGCGGATCAGGTGCAGGTCGTGATCGTTGCCTGCCGTGGACCACATGAGCTGAATATGAATGGTCTCTCCCGGAATCGCCGTGATGGTGACGAAATCGGTGTTCAGGCCGGTGCAGCCCTCGTCCTCGTCCTTCACGGTCAGCTTGACCACGTAGGTTCCCGCCAGTTCGGCGTAAAACTGGGCATAGGGCTGGGTCTGCCAGACCCCCTGGATCGTGGCTCCGTTCATGTCCTGGATTACGGCTCGGAAGGCTTCGGCGGGCTTGGTCTCCCATTCCCATTTATAGCCCAGGATCGTGCCGTTGTCGTCGTGGGAGCCGGAGCCGTCCAGGAAAACGGTGTCCAGCGGACTGACCACCTGATCCGGGCCGGCCTCGGGAACGCCGCAGATGGCCTGGCCGCCCGTGGTCAAGGTGGCATAGGAACTCTTGTTTCCGGTATCCGTGCTCCAGCGGACTTCCAACTGGCCGTCGTCCGGGTCGCCGCTCTGCGGCATGGTCATACTCATCGTCGCGACAAGGAAGGCGCCGGGCTCCACGGTCCAGGGCGCGGAAGACGGCGCACTGTCTCCGGATTTGGTGACTTCGACCACGCCGTAGACCACCGGCTGGTTCGAGTCGATCACGTTCAGGTTCATGACCGAAGTGGCCGCCAGACCGACGTTCTTGATCTCCACGATCTTGGTGACCGTTCCGCCCGCCGTTGCTCCGGCAAACTGCACGATGGCGGGAGACACCTGGATCAGCGGAGTCTCTTTCACGCTGGAAAGAAGGGGAATCTCCACGGCATTGGTGTTATGGGCATTGGACAGCACCACTACGGATCCGGTATCGGCGGTGGCGTTGGCCGGAATGTAGACCAGGTAGATCGTAGCGGCGTATCCCGGTTCGATCCGAATGGCGACCGGCTCATGATATTTATGGAACTCGGGACTTGTACCGTGGGAGAATTGAACGCTGGTGACGAGCAGTTCCGTTCCGCCGGAATTGCAGACTTCCAAGGCGACTTCCCTGAAATCACCCAGAGGAACCGCGCCGAAATCCGCCTGGTTGGGCAGAATCGTGATGTTCGCATAGCCCAGGGAGGGGTTGTTGTCGCAGACCGTGTGTTCGAAGTCGTATTCCCGGTCCGGCGTCGGTAGATCGATTTCGGCATCATCGCCGTCGATGATTTGATCTCCGTCTTCGTCGCCGTCCGGTCCGTCGTCGCCGTCCGGTCCGTCGTCGCCGTCGGTTCCGTCGTCGCCGTCGGTTCCGTCGTCGCCGTCCACGATGGATTCCCAGTCGCCATCCGGTCTATCGTCGCCGTCCGGGGTGATGTCGCCGTCGTCGTTGATCTTGACGCAATTTCCATTTTTGCAGGTGGTGCCGACCGGACAGCCCTGGGGACAACTGCCGTCATCCTCGGTCTCTCCGCTTTCATCTCCGCAAGCAAGCAAGAATACCATGGAAGCGATCGCCATAGCGACAGCCAGCAAATCCTTACGCATTCGCATCATTTCCTCCTGACCGGTGGCCCGTGCACGATAAATGGCAAGTCCAAAGCAAAAAGCAGGACGGTACAATGAAAAAGGTTATCATTTCAAACCGGAATCTGTCAAGCCAAATAGAACCCGAACAATCAAGATTCGGGGGAAACCGTACACTTATGGATTCTCATCCGGCAGACGTTTATAGACGTTTCCGATCATCGCCGCCGAACGCTCCAAAAGGAGTTCATAGGGGGCGTCCTGCTCGGTCACCAGGCCGAAATTGCTGTCTTCTCCGTCGAATCGCCCTTCCGGCGGCTGGTCGGCGAATAGGAACCAGTGCTGGCCGACGAACCAGGTCCGGTCCAGAAGCCCTTGATATTTCTCGGCAAACGCGTCTGTCCGCTCCTCCTGGGTGTCGAAGGTGGGATAGATGGGCGGATAGGAGTTGGGCAGGCCGGAGTCGTCGGCCCGATAGCTCCACTCCGAAACGAGCACGGGCCGTCCGCCGGCTTCGTAGTGATTTTTCAGGAAATCCTCGGTGGACAGATAATCCGGATCCAGGGCGGTCAGGCCGTCGTCGATCCCCCAGATCATATCGTAGAAATTGATGCTCATCACGTCCACGTAACGGCCCGCCGCCTCGATGGCCGCGCGGGGGACCATCTGGCTGACGAAGCGCACGCCCAGATTCAAATGATCGGGGTCGAGCGCGGCGAGCGTCTCGTCGGACACCCGGAAATATTCCTCGGCCACCAGGCCTGTCCAGGCCGCTTTCGTGGCGAGCGCACCTTCGGTTTCCTTGTTGGGAAGTCTTATCATTCCGGCCAGTTCGGAAAAGGAGGCGGACTCCGTATCGAAATCCTCCTTCAGCGCGTCCATGGTTTCATAGGTTTCTTCCAGGAAAGCGAGCAAACGCTGTTTGCCGGTCGAGGTCGCGGCGTCCATGTGCATGTATTCGTCGAAGAGATGATCGCCGCGATGGTCCCGTCCCCAGTGCAGTTCGTTGTCCAGGAAATAGCCGATCAGATACGGGTCGTCCGCCTGGCCGGGGACTTCGTTCGCCATGGCGTCGGCGATCCGCTGGTGGAAGGATTCGCTGAAGTAATCGTACGGGCCGTCCTCGGTCATGTTGGCGCCGGCCAGGTTCAGTTTCACGGTATAGGGAAAGCGGCCCTGGAAATTGCGCCAGCCGCTCCAGGCTCCGATGGTATTCCAGCCCCAGGCTTCCAGGCGCGGAATCTGGGCGTCGGCCCAGGTTTCCTCGTCGCCGTATTTGGCCAGAGCCGCCTCGCGGTAATGCTTCACGCCGTCGTGGGTGGCGGTGCCGTCGAAATTCACCACGTTGATTCCCGCGGAAAAGAACGGATGTCCGTCCGGCGTGAAAAGCCACCATTGCTCGCCGATTTTCTCCACCCGGAAAAAGCCCGTGGCCTCCCGGGTAACGCAAAGCGATCCGTAATAGGCGTCGAAACCCCGCTCCAGCGAGCAGGAAGGCAACGGTTCCGCGTCCGGTTCCCCATCGTCCTCGCTTCCTTCGATTTCGTCCGCGTCGCCGTCCGATGCGTCGTCCAGGTCCGCGTCCCCATCCGGCGATTCTTCCCTGTCCGCGTCCGCCCCATCCCCGTCCGGAGCCGGATCGGATTCGTTCGACGCGCAGGCGGCGAGCATGGCGATTATCAGAATGGCGAAAGCGAACGTCCCGCAAAATCGGAAAAGGCGGCGAGGGATAAAAAACATGCGATTCCCCTTGAAATGGTAATGGTATGGAAAGATTATTCGTCGGGCAAGCCGGAGCGAAATTCGATAAAAGCCGGGTTCGTGCGCACCGCGTCGAAATCGGAATCGGAGTCCAAATCCTTTTTCGTCAATACCGGAAGCACGGCCTGGCGCTTTTCCAGCCAGGCCACGCATTCCTTTGTCTGTTTTTGCAGGGCATGCAGCCAGGCCATGTTGAATAGCACCTCGGGTATATCTGGTTGAATGGCTAGGGCTTGCTCGAACTTCTCTCCCGCCAGGGCAAAGAGCCGGTCCGCCTCTTCCCCGTCTTTCGTTTTCGTTTGATCGATAAGGGCGACACCCCAATTATACAATGCCTCGTGCATATCCGGTTGGATAGCCAAGGCTTGCCGGTACTTCTCGCCCGCCAGGGTAAAGAGCCGGTCCGCCTCTTCCCCGTCTTTCGTTTTCGCTTGATCGGAAAGGGCGTTACCCCAATTGTTCAACGCCTCGTGTTTATCCGGTTTAACGGCCAAGGCTTGCCGGTACTTCTCGCCCGCCAGGGTAAAGAGCCGGTCCGCCTCTTCCCCGTCTTTCGTTTTCGCTTGATCGGAAAGGGCGTTACCCCAATTGTTCAACGCCTCGTGTTTATCCGGTTTAACGGCCAAGGCTTGCCGGTACTTCTCGCCCGCCAGGGTAAAGAGCCGGTCCGCCTCTTCCCCGTCTTTCGTTTTCGCTTGATCGGCAAGGGCGACACCCCAATTATACAATGCCTCGTGCATATCCGGTTGGATAGCCAAGGCTTGCCGGTACTTCTCGCCCGCCAGGGTAAAGAGCCGGTCCGCCTCTTCCCCGTCTTTCGTTTTCGCTTGATCGGAAAGGGCGTTACCCCAATTGTTCAACGCCTCGTGCATATCCGGTTGGATAGCCAAGGCTTGCCGGTACTTCTCTCCCGCCAGGGCAAAGAGCCGGTCCGCCTCTTCCCCGTCTTTCGTTTTCGCTTGAGCGGCAAGGGCGAGACCCCAATTGTTCAACGCCTCGTGCATATCCGGTTGGATAGCCAAGGCTTGCCGGTACTTCTCTCCCGCCAGGGCAAAGAGCCGGTCCGCCTCTTCCCCGTCTTTCGTTTTCGCTTGAGCGGCAAGGGCGACACCCCAATTGTTCAACGCCTCGTGCATATCCGGTTTAACGGCCAAGGCTTGCCGGTACTTCTCGCCCGCCAGGGTAAAGAGCCGGTCCGCCTCTTCCCCGTCTTTCGTTTTCGTTTGATCGATAAGGGCGACACCCCAATTATACAATGCCTCGTGCATATCCGGTTGGATAGCCAAGGCTTGCCGGTACTTCTCGCTCGCCAGGGTAAAGAGCCGGTTCGCCTCTTCCCCGTCTTTCGTTTTCGCTTGATCGGCAAGGGCGTTACCCCAATTGTTCAACGCCTCGTGCATATCCGGTTGGATAGCCAAGGCTTGCTCGAACTTCTCTCCCGCCAGGGCAAAGAGCCGGTCCGCCTCTTCCCCGTCTTTCGTTTTCGCTTGAGCGGAAAGGGCGACACCCCAATTATACAACGCCTCGTGCTTATCCGGTTTCACGGCCAAGGCTTGCCGGTACTTCTCGCCCGCCAGGGTAAAGAGCCGGTCCGCCTCTTCCCCGTCTTTCGTTTTCGCTTGAGCGGCAAGGGCGAGACCCCAATTGTTCAACGCCTCGTGCATATCCGGTTTAACGGCCACGGCCTGTTGGGACTTCTCTCCCGCCAGGGTAAAGAGCCGGTCCGCCTCTTCCCCGTCTTTCGTTTTCGCTTGATCGGAAAGGGCGAGACCCCAATTGTTCAACGCCTCGTGTTTATCCGGTTTCACGGCCAAGGCTTGCCGGTACTTCTCGCCCGCCAGGGTAAAGAGCCGGTCCGCCTCTTCCCCGTCTTTCGTTTTCGCTTGATCGGAAAGGGCGTTACCCCAATTGTTCAACGCCTCGTGTTTATCCGGTTTAACGGCCAAGGCTTGCCGGTACTTCTCGCCCGCCAGGGTAAAGAGCCGGTCCGCCTCTTCCCCGTCTTTCGTTTTCGCTTGATCGGCAAGGGCGACACCCCAATTATACAATGCCTCGTGCATATCCGGTTGGATAGCCAAGGCTTGCCGGTACTTCTCGCCCGCCAGGGTAAAGAGCCGGTCCGCCTCTTCCCCGTCTTTCGTTTTCGCTTGATCGGAAAGGGCGTTACCCCAATTGTTCAACGCCTCGTGCATATCCGGTTGGATAGCCAAGGCTTGCCGGTACTTCTCTCCCGCCAGGGCAAAGAGCCGGTCCGCCTCTTCCCCGTCTTTCGTTTTCGCTTGAGCGGCAAGGGCGAGACCCCAATTGTTCAACGCCTCGTGCATATCCGGTTGGATAGCCAAGGCTTGCCGGTACTTCTCTCCCGCCAGGGCAAAGAGCCGGTCCGCCTCTTCCCCGTCTTTCGTTTTCGCTTGATCGGAAAGGGCGACACCCCAATTATACAACGCCTCGTGCTTATCCGGTTTCACGGCCAAGGCTTGCCGGTACTTCTCGCTCGCCAGGGTAAAGAGCCGGTTCGCCTCTTCCCCGTCTTTCGTTTTCGCTTGATCGGCAAGGGCGACACCCCAATTATACAACGCCTCGTGCTTATCCGGTTTCACGGCCAAGGCTTGCCGGTACTTCTCGCTCGCCAGGGTAAAGAGCCGGTTCGCCTCTTCCCCGTCTTTCGTTTTCGCTTGATCGGCAAGGGCGTTACCTTGCTCGATCCGCGCCCAGGCTGCCCAATCCCGCAGTTCAGGCGTCCAATCGTGTTCCTGCTCCGGGAGCAGGGCCAATACCTCGTCATATTTACTTTGGAACAGTGATGTGCGAGCCTTAAGCTCCCGTTCGCGCTGCACCTTTTCTTTCTTTTCCCTGGGACATTCGCTTTCGCCCTGATAAAAACATTTATCGGCGTCCTTCAGCCAGCCCAGCGGTTTATTTCGGTAATCGATGTCACTGGTGCTGGGAAATTTCGCAAACTCTTCCAAAATATCGGCCAAATGCTTGAACGGGTTTTCCAGGAAGGGGGGAAGGGGCAATTCCAGTTTGCGATGCAGGTCCAGGAAAAAAGAGTCGGCGTCCGCTACACGCACCAGATAGGCCTGCTTGCCTTTGGAGTCGTCCAGCAATTCATGCTGAACTTTCTCGGATATCGGGTCTTCTTTACGGGCCACCCAATACAGGCCGAAATGAAACTTCGCGATGCTCTTGATGTTGTCGAACATCGGATCGTTGTTCCCGCTGTAGCCGACTACGATCCAGGGCCGCTTGACGGCGGAATCGCCGAAAACCGCACTGGTCTCCTTCGCCTGTCCGGATACTTCCTCCAGGGTGTGCAATTGAACGAAGCCCGCGGCCTGTCCGTGAAGATGGAAAACGGCGGGGTCTTCCACCAGATCCGGCATGAACCTTGCGGAAGCCGCCAGGTCGTATATGGAAGGAAACACGCCGTAAAGGGCCAGGGCGCGGGCGATCAGATTGTCGAAGTTCGTGGTCAGCACCCGCCCGACGAATTCTTCCCGCACCAGCATACCCAGCAGCAGATGCGCCCAGTTGACCTGGGCGTTGTTGACGTAATCGGCAATCAGGTCATGCCGGGGACCGCTGTCCAGAAACTCCATGACGTTCTGGTAGGATTTCGGTTTGGAAAGGGAATCGAAACGACCGGGAGATTTCATCTCCAATCGCTGGACGATACTGCGCGCGTCCGGAATGCCCGCCGACACGGAACAGCCCGCGCCGAGAAACATGGTACCCGCTCGATTCTTTCCCTTGCCGGACTGCAAAGATTCGGCAATGTCTTGTACGGACTTTTCGATAATGGGCAATGTTTCGCCTTTCGTTGAATTTCCGAGACATGATAAGCAAAAGATCGGAAATTCTCAAGCATGTCTGTCCAATTTAAATTGAGGCACCTCCCCCGAATCGAAACTCCCGGATGACGGATCTCATGGCGGCGTTTTTCCATCGGCATACGATGATGGAGAAGACACGTGGGTTTTTCAATGATCGGCCCGTGGGCGCCGGGCCACGAAAGGAGACCATCATGAACACACCCGAAATTCTGCAACGCGATCCCTTCTCCTACAAGACGCGCTTGAACCGGCCCGGGGCCTTTCTTCGGGAAGACGAATCGGACGACCGGCTGTTTTACGCCCGGGAACGCATGCTGCCCCACCTGGACAGCCTGGCGCTCCGGACGGTGGAACAGTTGATCGAAGCCCTGATTCCGGAAAAACGCCCGCTCATCCTGGATCTCATGAGCAGTTTCGATTCGCACATCCCGGAAAGCGTCGATGCGGCCACGGTGGTGGGGCTGGGCTTGAACCGCAAGGAACTGAAAGCCAATCCGGCTCTGACGGATATCGTCATCCACGATCTGAACGCCCAGCCGGGCCTGCCGTTTTCCAGCCGCCAGTTCGATGTGGTGCTGAACACGGTGTCGGTGGACTATCTGACCCGACCCCGGGAGGTTTTCAAAGAGGTGGGGCGGGTGCTGAAGCCCGGCGGGCTGTTTCTGGTGGTGTTTTCCAACCGCATGTTTCTCACCAAGGCCACGCGGGTCTGGAAAGAACTGACGGAAGAGGAGCGGGTGAACATGGTGAAGGAATTCTTCATCCATTCCGGTATGTTCGAAAATCCGGAGTTTTTCGCTTCCATCGGCAAGCCGCGCCCGAAGGACGACCGCTGGGCCCATTACGGCATTCCCAGCGATCCGATCTACGCCCTGTACGCCGACCGCCTGGGCGGGAATCCGGAGCGCGAGCCGCGTCCCCGCTTCGTGGCCGAATACGGCGACCGCCCGGATCCCGAGGAACTGAAACGGCGCATGGAGCGGGTGAAGGACACCCGCGAGTGTCCCTATTGCCTGGAAAAAATGGCCAAATGGGATATCGGCCAGAACGACTTCACGACGTACGATCATCCATACATGTACGTCTGCGTCAACGACGCCTGTTCCTATCTGGTGCGGGGCTACGATCAGATGTTCCGGCAGGGAGCGCTGGGGCTGTCCTATCGGGCCATGTACAACCCCAAAAACGATCGCGTGACGCCGGTTCCGATTCCGAACCTGAACGTCATCAAGTCGGAACTGGTGGACGAAGACGATTGAGCCGAAAAGCCGCGTTCAGCGGCTGGTGTATTCCATCCCCACGTAAATGGGGTTGGAATAGACCCAGATCGAATCGAGAAGGTACGTCTCCGGGTCGTTGCCGAGCCACTCCCTCAGATGATAGGGAATCATGCGGACTTCGGCCCGGTAGACGCCTTTTCCCACCGAAACGGCCAGATCTTCTTTTCCCTGGGCGACTTCGATCCAGTCGCCGTCGTCGCCCGCTTTCAGAATTCTCGCCCAAATTTCGGGAGTTTCGGCCTCCGGAGAGAGTTTGTAGATGCTCGGGATCGTCAGATGCAGCGTCAGCCCCTCCGTGGCCGGGGGGAAGTCGCCCATTTCGTATACGGCCTCGTTCAACTCGGCGTGAAAATCGAAGCCCACCGGGTAGCCGAGATAATCGAAGGCGTTGTACATGCGTCCCTTCTTGATGATTTCCTTCAACTGGGCGTCGTCGGGATGCTCGATTTCCTCCGGGATCAGCAGGTAGTTGCTGAACCAGCGCATCATGCGCCGGAAGGAGTCGATTCGCTCTCCGTCCGGACTCGGACTGGGAAAGGCGTTGCGATGGGAATCCGTGGCCACGGCGGCGGGCATGGGTTTTTCCATCACGGCCTTGGACCAGCGGAAGAGATCCTTTTCGCTTTCCTGGAAAATGGTCATGATGGCCAGTTCCACTACCGGCACGGTCTCCGGATCGGACTTCAGCGCCAGGTACATGGCGATGGCGGCCGCCATGTTGTCCATCATGTTCTGGTGCAGGTTGTAGTTTTCGATGCCGTCGATGGGATAATCCAGGATGGTTTCCACCTCCCAGCCCTCGGTGTGCTGCAAAAAGACCAGCGCCCCGGCGTTCTGAAAGGCGACCACCGTTTCGGGGCTGACGGAGTTGTACAGATCGCTGCGTTCCTCGATGGTCTCGCCGATATGATGCTCGATGCCGATGGGCATCATGCCGGATTCCGTTCCGGCCGCCACCACCACGGAGTGGCCGTCCGGGCAGAGCAGGCGGTTGGCCACGGGTTGTTCGTTGCGCATGATGAGGGAATCGCCTTCCTTGTACAGCAGCACGTCCGGATATTCATGCTCCGCGTAATGGGCGGCGTGATCGGTGAGAAAGACGAAATCCTGGGCGGTGAGGCACATGCCTTCCCGACAGTCCTCGAAGCATTGTTCGTTGCGCACGCCGTCTTCGGAAAACGGCTCGTTATCGCAGGCGTCGTGGGAATAAGGCGAATGCGTGTGAATGATGCCGCGCTTGATGCGGAAGCCGCGATATCCGGGGATTTCGGAGGACGGAACCACCATCCAGGGATCGTAGAACGGGCCTTCCGGGATTTCCTGAATTTCCGTTTCGATTTCTCCTTCCCCTTCGTCGTCTCCGTCTCCGTCCGATTCCACGGCGTCCAGGTCGCCATCCGGGGAATCGTCCGTTTCGGACGCGGAAGAATCCGCGTCGTCGTCTCCGTCCGGCGTGGAATTTTCATCGTTGTCCGAACATGCGAACAAAAAAAGACCCGTTAAAAGGAAAAGAATGATCCGGCCCGTATTCGATTTCCGCATGGCTCTTGCCTTTCCTGGCACGATGAAGGAACTTGTATTTGAAAAGAAACATAACGCAATTCTTACCATTTTGTAAAGGAGGTTTAACGGAAATCGAACCCTTTTGATGAACCGATGAAGCGAACGTTCGAAGGAGGCTTGGCGTTTTCTTCGAAGCGCCGCCGATTTTCCCGGGAAGGATTCCCCGAAGTTGGAAAGGACGCGATCCGGACGGAAACGACATCCGACGCCGATGCTATATTTCTACTTATATAAAATACTCCTTTCCATACCGTTTCCGACGCACCGGTATGGCTGGTGGTACGACCACCAGAGCGGATTTCGTCCGGGTCCGGAATCCGCATATGGTTAGTATTACGATACACCGTCTGGCATTATGCAATTATGTGAGCACTTATTACGTATGCTTTAGAACTTGGCCGGGAAATCGGAGCGTCCGGTTTTCGGAAAGCAAGGATCGAAGAAGCGGCCTATCGAAACCGGGCGTACTTTTCCGCCGCTTCCCGGGCCTGGATCCGAGCCAGACGCAGGCCCCGCTCGCCGTCCAGAAAACCGAGCCGCAGAACGTACGTCCGAAAAAAACGCCACCAGGGCCGCGCGTGGGCGGAAAGCGCATCCACCCGTTTTCCTTGGCGATTCAGGTTTTCCGCCGCCCGCCGCCCATAGGAAAGGGCGCGCCCTTCCAGTTCGTCCAGCGCGGAGGCTGTATAATGATGAATACATTGGCGCAGGTCGCCCCAGTTTCCGTCCAGATGGATGCGGTCGTGGGGTTCGATTCCGACGTCCCAGCAGGCCCGCTCCCTCAACACCAGGCGGCCGTGACGTTCCCGAAAATACGGCCCGAAACGGACCGGCCTTTCGTTGATGAACGTCCGGAAGGGGATGCGGTAGCCGCTATGCGTTGGATTTTGCACGGCTTTCCGGATTTCCTCCGCCAGCTCTATCGAGACGATTTCGTCCGCGTCCACGTTCAGCACCCATGTTCCGGAGGCGGCCTGCCGGGCGAATTCCTTTTGCCGGTTGGTGCCCTCGAACGGATTGGAAATGACTCGATCGGCGTGGCGGCGGGCGATTTCCGGCGTGCGATCCCGGCTGCCGCCGTCCACCACCACGATTTCGTCGCAAAAACGCAAGGCCCGCAGGCAGGCTTCGATACGCTCTTCCTCATCCCGACAGATGACGGTGGCCGAGAGCAGGGGGAGGGTTTGCGAAGGTGGCGCGATCATGGATTCGCCTTCCGGACGCGGGCGCAAAAGATCATCGGAGTCGCCTCGAATTTTCACAACTTTGATTGCGTCCGTGATTTTTGTCAACGAAAATGATAAGATGCGAAAATCTAGCAACGGCATTCACGGACGGAAACCGATGACATTCCAGCGATACACTATTTTATGGTCCCTTCTAGCGACGCTTCTTCTGCTTCCGGCCTGCTCGTCTTCCTCCGATTCTCCGGACGGAGACGCGGATGTCGCTGCGCCGGACGGCGACATCGAAATGGAAGAAGATTTTCCCGACGGCGACGCGGACGACGATTTGGACGCCGAACGTGAATCTTCCGACGAAGAGGAAGGCTTTCCCGCGGATCTTTTCGAAAGCGTCTTCTGGGACGCGCCGGACGAAAGCGAAGTGCTCGCGCTTCTTGAAAAAAGCGCCTTCTGGATGGAACACTCCGAACTCATTACGGAAATGTCCAGCTGGTTCGAGGAAAACGTGTATTCGACGCCGGGCATGGAGCCGGACGATCCCAGCCTGCTGGGTTACCGCGCGGCGGGAAACGGGCGGGCCTTCGCCTTCGTGGGAACCTGGTATCCTCGAAACACCCTGCACGGCCTGCTGGGGCCGGATTACGATCACCACGAGGAAGGCTATTTCTCCGATTTCACGGCGCTTCCGGTGGTGGACGGCAAAACCCCGCCGTGGGCCTCCGACCGCATCTGGCAGCTTCGCGACGCCCAGATCGTCTGCACGAACACGCGTTTCAAGCGCTCGGCGCTGGAACTGGACACGGTGGTTTTCGCGCCGCTTTCGGACGAACCGGGCGAGGAACGCCGCACGCTCGTACAGCGGGTCGTCCTGCGCAACGGCGGCGCGGATTCCGTGGAGGCCGCCCTGGCGATCCGGTCCCACGACGACGCCGACGGCGAAAGCGCGAATGATCTGGAGCAGATCCGAGGCGGTCGCAAGATGCGCGTGCGCGCCGTGGAAGACGGCTTCGAGGTCCAGGCCATGGGCGAGGACGAATACCCCGCCTTGCTTTCGTCCTCGTTCACTCTGGCAGGCGGCGAGGAACGGCTGTTCACGATCGTTTACGAGTTTTCCCGTGTAGAAGCGTCCTTCGGAGCGGCCTTCGAAGCCGTGAAGACCGCCGGAGTCGATACGCTGCTCGACGAGACGCGCCTCTGGTGGCGAACCTGGCACGCAAGCGGCCTGCAAATCCGCACGCCCGACCGCCGCGCGAACGACCTGCTCGACGGCCTGAAGGGCACGGTGCGCGTGCAGATCCACGAAAACGGCTCCATCAACGTCATGAGCCACTACACCGGCCAGTGGATCCGAGACAGCTACGCCCCCATCCGCACGCTCTTGAAGTTCGGCTATCCGGAAGAAGCGCTGGGCATCGCCGAGGCGTATTTCACCGCCGCTTCCCTGCGCGGGGGCATCGGAAACCGGGTGAATTCCGACTTCGATCCGGAGGTTTCCGTCCCCGAGGTGGACTGGCGGGCCAACACGCCCTTCGGCGCCACGCGCAGCAAGGGCGAGGCCCCCAGCTACATCCCCATGATGTACACCCGCTATTACCGGCACACGAAAGACGCTGAACTTGTGGCCAAACGCTGGGACTACCTGATTCACGCCCTTTTGGGACAGGCCCATCGGGACGACGGCCTGATGCTCTGGTCGGGCGACGAGACCTTCCGTCCGCAGTTCGCCTTCAATATCGGACTCGGCCTGGAATACGAATGGGAGTTCCGCACCTTCTCGGCCAATTCGGGATTTCTGTTCGCGGCCGCCGCCGAAGAACTCCTGGATTTCGCGGAGAAAACCGACCTCGACGCCGAGGAGGATACGACGTGGTTGAGAGAAACCGCCGCCCGGGTGCGAAGCGGAACCGAGGCGTATTACTGGCTGGAAACGGAAAATCGCTACAGTCCATTCCTCTACGGTTCCCGCGCGGAAGAAACCGAGACGCCCGATCATCCCGGCGAACCGGCCCTGGCCGCCACGGTGGTGGGTCCGGACGTGAACACGAAGCCCCTCTGGCTGGGCTATCTCCCAAGGGACGACGAGAAGGCGCGCGCGAACATCCTTTCCAGCATGGACGAGGCCCTGCGGGACAACGGCCTGCTGCTCAATCGTAGCGGAGAAAGCTTTCTGCCCGGATTGGGCTACGATCTGGCCGAAGGCATCATGACCGGGATGACGCCGGGCTATTTCCTTTATAATGTTGCGGACCTGAACCTGGAGGTGGCCGCGCGGACCTTCGACACCGTGGGGGCCTGGGTCTCGCCCTCCGGAAACGTGAACGAAGTGATGCTCTACGTCACGCCCCGGCAGGCGCTCTGCCCGATCTACAGCCCGCAGAGCACCATCGGCGAACTGTGGAGCCGTTTCCGGGGCTGGGAGGGCGCCATCGTCCTGGAATCGCTCATGCATTATCTGGTCGGTTACGACGTGAACGTCCCCGAGGGCTGGATCGCCCTGGCCCCCCGGCTGGTCCACGACACGCCGTACCTGGAGGCGGAGAATCTGCGTTTCCTGGACGCCGCCATCGATATGCGCTATGAAAAGAAGGAGACGGGCGCGTTGCTGACCCTGAACGTTCCCGAAGAGGCCGTGATCGCCGGGCTCACGGAATTCCGGCTGCGCCTGACGGTTTCGGGCAGCGTAAACGGCGTGCGGCTGGATGGAAATCTTCTTTCATCGGGCGATTACGAAACCTTCGAACCGTTTTCCGGCTCCACGGAAGTGCGGCTGATCGTTCCGGCCCGGGCCGGGGAAACCCGGGTGGAAGCCCTTTTCGCAAACGAGAAACGATAGGGAGAATCACATGTCGAGCAAGAAGCGGGTCTTTTGGCTGGTGCTGATCCTGGTGCTGGGTTTCGCCTGCGCGGGATGCGGAGACGATTCCGATTCGAACGAAGACGGCGACGCGGACGGAGACTTCGATTTCGGCGAACCGGACGCCTTCGGCCTGGCCTCGGGCTACTGGACGATCAAGGACACGAACGCCATGCAATGGCTCTGGAGCCTGGGGTACGTCACGGGCGAATCGATTCTGTACCTGTCGCTGAAGGGCGACAACATGATCTGGTACTTCGACAATCCCGACGGTACGGTCTGCATCTCCCAGCCCATGACGGATATCGGCGGCGGCAAGTTCTCTCCCTCGGGAGACAAGGACGTCTGCTGGTACGACTACACGGTGGACGCTCTGAATCAACTGGTTGTCTCCACGCGCAACGTGAATGACAGCGCCACCGAAGCCTGGGTTTTTGAATTTACGAGCGTGTCCGAGATTCTCGACTACAACGCGGCCCAGTGCGAATCGCGCGATAGCTGCATGAGCCATGAAATCAGCCAGTGAGGAAACAGCGATGACTGCACCTACGAAGGAACTGGAGGTTTTCGACAATCCCAGCCCCGAACGGGATTACGAGATCCGCATCCACAACCCGGAATTCACCTGCCTGTGTCCGCGAACCGGCCAGCCGGATTTCGCCGGCATCGACGTGACCTACACGCCCGACCAACTGTGCGTGGAACTGAAATCCTTCAAGCTCTACATCTGGTCGTTCCGCAACGAGGGGCACTTTCACGAGGCGGTGACGAACCGTATTCTGGACGACTTGGTGGCGGCCGTTTCTCCCCGCAAAATGACCGTGACGGGCGCTTTCAACGTGCGCGGCGGCATCGCCACCACGGTTACGGTGACGTACGAGAAGAGGTAGGGCATGAAGGGCGAATGGAGAAAGGAAGGACTTCGGGATTCGACATTCGAGACCTGAAAGCCGGACTCCGATTTCTCCATCACGGGAGGAGTTTGTGAAAGACAAAGGGAATCGGCCTTCCATTCTTCCACGTTTTTTGATCCGCCTTCTTCAGATCCTTCTCTACGTTCCGATTCAAATCCTTTTCATTCCCTTCGCCGTTTTCGGGCTTCCGGACGCCGTTATCAAGGAAATGTGGAAAAGCCGACGGTTGGGCGTCTCTTTTTCGGCCATTCAGGCGCTTCAGTATCGCTGGCTCATGCACTATTTCAACACCCGGCCGGATCCGCTTTCCGTTGTGTTTACAAAGAAGTTCCCCTGTGAATCCCATTTCGGGCTGTGGTCCGTGGCCGGAGCCCTTATCCTCTCCCAGCGCCTGTTCGGTTTCACCACCCCACTCGCCCGGCTGGAGGAACCCGGCGAAGAGACCCTGATCTCGACTCCGGGACGCCGGGTGCTGATGTTCGACGGGATCGTGGAAAAATATCTCGATCACGTCGAACAGATCGTCCTTCCCGGAGTGGGCTTCGACCTGATCGCCCTTCGATACACGAAGGGAAAGCCGGTGAGGGTCTTCGAACTCGACCAGCGGCAAACCCTTCAGGTTAAAATCGATACGCTGGAGAAAGCCGGCATCGCGCACGATTGGATCACCTGTGTCCCGGTGGACTATTCAAGTGAATCCTGGGACGACAAGCTGCTACTGGCCGGTTTCGACAGGACGAAAAAGACCCTGTTTCTCTGGCAGAGCGTTTCTCTTTTCCTCGATGCGGACACGGTCCGGGAGTCCCTTCGGAAGATGGCCGATCTATGCGTGGAGGGATCGGTCGTCGCGCAGGATTTCTACTCCCGGGCCTTCATCACGGGAGAAACGTCGAAGACGGTGAAACGATCCTCGAACCTGATGGCGCGAATGGGAGAGCCCTGGAAATTCGGGATCGAAATGTCCGATCACCCCAAAGACGCCGTGGATTCGTTCCTGAAAGATTGCGGGCTGAAAATGACCGCCTGGTTTCAATTCGGCGAAAAACGGAACGTCGAGCCGTTCTATTGCATCGTCGAGGCGGAAAAACATGGGGCGAGCACGGACGAATGACGAAATGCGATCGACGGATGTCGAATGGGAGCGGATGTCGGTCGGATACAACGGTTCCGGCAAAAGTGCCTTCCAATAGTATCGGATAAACGTTTGATCCGACCGGCCCAACTCGGCCCCCCCAAAGAAAGTCACTTCTCCCATCCGCGTGATTTTACGTAAGGACGGACGTTTTCCCGCTCCCAGCTCTGATGATGGGCCTTGGCCCTTCTGCTTTCACGCAAACGGAAAAAAACCGATTCCCCGATTTTTTTCGGAATACTCCCACCTGCCAGTCCTTCTTAAATGCAAACGATTCCTAACTGGGAATAAAAACGATGTAGAAGACAGGGTATCGGCATGAAGGCAACCCAAAATAATATCACGAAACGGCTGGAGGGCTTCAAGGAGGCCGCCAGGGACAAGGGTGTCAAGATGACCCACCAACGTCTTGAAATCTATAAGGAACTGGTTTCGAGCGACACTCACCCCAGCGCGGAAATGGTCCATCGGGCCGTGAAAAAGAAGATGCCCACCATTTCCCTGGATACGGTCTACCGCACCCTCTGGCTCTTCACCGACCTCGGGCTGATCAACACCCTGGGATTGCGGCAGGACAGTGTGCATTTCGACACCAACCTGGAGCGGCACCATCATTTCATCTGCACCCGTTGCGGCCTGACCCGGGATTTTTACAGCCAGCGGCTCGATCGTCTCACCCTGCCGCCGCACGATGCGCATTTCGGCGCCGTGGAGAACACTCACGTGGAACTGCACGGCATTTGCAAAACATGTCTCGAAAACGACACCCAGGAGCGAGTCACCGGTTAAGCCCGCCGTCATGTCGGCGGCGGGCACGTTTCCCCCAACCTTCAAAAAGGAGAAAGACCATGAGCGACGAAATCAAAACCACCGAAGAAACCCTGCCCCGCGTTCCCCTGATCGGCGAAAAGGCCCCCTCGTTCAAGGCGCTGACCACCCAGGGCGAGATCAACTTTCCCGAAGATTACAAGGGGAAATGGACCATTCTGTTCAGCCACCCGGCGGACTTCACGCCCGTTTGCACCACGGAATTCATGACCTTCGCCAAGATGCAGGAGGAGTTCAGGGCGCTCAACACCGAACTGATCGGCCTGTCCATCGACAGCCATTTCAGCCACATCGCCTGGCTGCGCACGATCAAGGAGAAGATCGAGTACAAGGGCATGAAGGACGTCGAGGTCACCTTCCCGGTCATCGCCGACCTGAAGATGGACGTGGCCAAGGCCTTCGGCATGGTGCAGCCCGCCGCCGCCGACACTCAGGCCGTGCGCGCCGTGTTCTTCATCGATCCCGAAGCGAAGATCCGTGCGCTGATCTATTACCCGCTGGCGAACGGCCGCAACTTCGACGAGATCAAGCGCCTGCTCGTCGCCATGCAGACCTCGGACAAGCACGGCGTCGCCACCCCGGCCGACTGGCGTCCGGGCGATGACGTCATCGTGCCGCCCGCCGGCTCCTGCGGCACGGCGAAGGAACGCATGGAAAACCCGGGCGACGACACCTATTGTCTGGACTGGTTCATGTGCTTCAAGAAACTGAAAGTCTAGGCGAATATCGCCTGGCCTCCCGCCCGTTCGTTCGGGCGCATCTCCCCCGGCGTCGGCCCTACCGGCGTCGGGGGTTTGCGTTCGCCTTTTTTACAGTCGGGTGCCCCCAGAAACACCCACGTTATTCCCCGTCCAGGATACCGTCGCCCGCTCCCCACGGCACAGACCATGCCTTTTCGTCTCTATTTTCCGGAATTGAGACACATAATTTAATAAAACTAATCTAAAATTAAGTATAACTTGAAATGGGTTGAATGATGTTGTATAATCCTTTGCAGTCGTTTATGGAACGCGCCGCCAGACGAAGGAAAGAGGTCGGATGAAAGAGTCGCCCATGGAAGATCTGCTGGATTATCGGGAGATGGCCGGAATTCCGACCAACGTGATCGTTCCCGAACGCTTCAAGCAGATGTTGCGCTATCTTTCCAACCGCACCCGCATCCGGCAGAGCGAATATCTGCGGGAAGCCGTTCGCGACCTGCTCATCAAATATCGAGAGGAATTCAAGGGCTCCGACTACCAATTCTGATTCGGAGAACGTTTTTTTTTCCGTTATTCATTTCTTTTTCCCGTACCCGATGGCCCGGAAGCTCCCACCTTCCGGGCCGCTTTTTTTTTCGGTTCAACCCGCATTTCCGGCGACGGGCCTTTTCCCTTCTTTCTTCGCGCAAACGAAAGAAGAACCGAAAACTTGACACCTCGCGCTTCATGGCAACCCTGCTTTCATATTTACATTAAGAAAAATACATACAGCAATATCCTCAAGACAAATAAGAACTACTTTAAATCAAGAATTGAATGGCCCTGCCTGGATGCGCAGGGCAATTCAGTTCTAAGGTATTCCCTGGCAAAGTCGTAAAATCCTGCCTCCTGAATCGAGATGGCGCATGATGGACGGGATGCTGCGATTTCCTTTGATGGTCTGAAGCAGACCCAGGGCGATTCGCCGAAATGCCCCGGTCGCCGCCGCGCCGCAACCCGCCCGCATCCGGCAGGCATCTTCCCCCATCGAACAATCAAGAACGTGATGAACCTTGTTTTCGATGCTCCAGTGATTCCGGAAACAGGCGAGCAGTTCTTTCGGCGGCGTTGTCTTCGGAAGGCTGGTCAGGGCGAAAAACACCTCGCGCGTGGGGTTCCCCGTGCGCTTGCGCTCCGTGATTTTCTCGACCGCCAGCCCTTGAGACAAGTAGGGCCAGTCGAACCAGCCTTCCATCTCGGGGAAGAGATATATTCTCCTCGTTTCGATCCGGTCGCCCACCAGATCGTTGTCCGCGAAGTCCGGCGGCGCGGACCGGGCCTCGATCAAGCGTCGCACCTCCTCGTATTGGGTGACCTGGTTCTCCTTCAGCTTGAAGAGCCAGGCCCCCCTTTTTCCGAGATCCCCCGGCAGAGATCCCGTTGGGCGAACATGGCGTCTCCCGTGACCACCGCGCCCGAAAGCGGCAGGCCCTCAAGCGCCCGCCGCGCCGCCGCGATCTCGCCTCCGGCCGGCTCGGAAACCACTTGTGAAAGCGGGATTCCCTGGGCCGTGGCGGTATTGACCACGTGAAGATACAGGCCGTCGCGGAGGCTTCCTTTGGTCGTTTTGCCGTCCACGGCGATATGGCGGGGACGCCACAGCAGCGACAGCCCGGCGTTTGCCAGCGCCCGATTGACCGATTCCAGGTCGAGTTTGTGAAACAGATTGGTGTAGACGCCGGGAGCGGGAACGCGCTTGAGCCCGAGAAAATCCAGCATGTCCCGGTCCTCGGCGTAGGATTCGAGAACGTCTTTCACGTTTTTACGCCCCCGCAGAAAGCCCAGGATAAGAAGCAGCAGCAGGGGCACGAGCTTGTACCGGCGCCCCTTGATCCGACGGGGATCGGGAATTTCTTCCAGTTGTTCTTTCAATTCCAGATAAAAGCTTGACACGTCCTGCTCCATGATCGTCTCCACATTTGTAGTATTTTCAGTATAATACACTTACTACATCTAGTGTCTTAAACCAAAACCTGCATAAAATCAAGAACTGAATTGCCCTGCTGGATGCGCTTTGAGCTGGAAATGGGGAGAAAATCATGGTATTCTGTTTCACAGGACTCGACGGGAAAACACCACAATCCGAAAACGGATGAATGAACAGGGGAGAACGGTCATGACTCGACAAGTCCTTTGCGTCTGGTGGACGCTGGCGGCGCTTCTGACGCTGGTCGCGACGGGGTGCCTGGAGAATGGAAACATCGATTTCCATTCCGATGGGGACGGAACCGCCGACGGAGATGAAACCGCCGACGGCGACGAAAACGCCGACGGCGACAAGGATGCACCCCCGCTCGACGGAGACATGGACATGGGGGAATACGATGTAGACACGATTCCTTCCGAGTGTACCAAGGATAGCCATTGCCCGCCGGAATACTACTGCGATCCCTGCGGAGTGACGGATTGCAGGGATTGCGAGAACGGTTGTCTATCCGTCTGCGTGCGCCACCACTGTGTCACGGGGGAGTCGGAAGACCTGACCTGCAACCAGGATCGGCCCGAATGCGGCGAGGACGCCGTGGCGGTGGTGGAGAACGGTTGCTGGAAATGCCGTAACCTGGGCAACTGCGAACCGGTGCGGGACGAGCATTGCGACGACGGCACCGAGCCCACCTGCCAGACGCTCGTCCAACCCACTTGCGAATCATACGAGATTCTGGCGCACCGGAACAACTGTTACGCCTGCGTCAATCCGGCCACCTGCGTGCCCTGGGGAACGCCCGCATGCAGCCAGGACGCGGACTGCTTGCTGGATGATTTCTGCGATCCCTGCGGATCGTCTTCCTGCCCCTCCTGCAAGGACTGCGTGCCGGCCTGCGGGCATCACGGTTGCGATACCGAGGCTGTCGTCTCCTGCGGCATGGCCCGTCCGGAATGTGGCGAAAACGGCGTGGCGGTGGTCGTGGACGGCTGCTGGGAGTGCCTGTCGCTGGAGTCCTGCGAACCCATGCGGAACGATCGTTGCGACGACGGCAGCGTGCCCACCTGCGAGATGATGACGCCCGTCTGCGAGGACTGGGAGATTCTGGCGTATCAGAACGATTGCTATCGCTGCGTCAACCCGCAGAGCTGCGTTCCCTGGGGAGAAGCCGGATGCTGGTCCGATATCGACTGCAAGCTGCGCGAGTTCTGTAACCCTTGCGGCACGTCGTCCTGCCCGTCCTGTCTGGACTGCATGTCCGCCTGCGCGCGGCACGAATGCGAAACGGACGGATACGGCCAGTTGAATTGCGAGTCCGAGCGCCCGGACTGCGGCGCGGAGGGAACCGCCGTCATCCGGAACGGCTGCTGGGTCTGCGTGAATGTCGGCAGTTGCGAGGAAATCTCCGGGCGGGACACCCGCTGCGACGACGGCACGGAGCCGATGTGCAACATGATTCCGCCCGTCTGCGACGAATGGGAGATCCTGGCCTATCAACTCGACTGCTATTCCTGCGTCAACCCGGCCACCTGTCTTCCCTGGGGCGTGCCGGGATGCGAGAACGACGACGACTGCCGCAGGGGCTGGTACTGCGACGGATGCGCCTCCAGTTCCTGCCCCGAATGCGACGACTGCCTGGCGGCCTGCCGGGTCATCGAACCGTAAGCGACAGGGAAACGCATCATACAAGGAAACGTCTCCATGACCGTCATCGATCCGGCCATCGTCGGCCTGGAAATCGAACCCTTCTCCCGCCGCCTGGACGTGCGCGACAGCATGAAGCATGCCGCCGCCGTGGGCGACGCCAATCTGCGCTATCTGGACGACGCCCGACCGGGAGGCGTCGTGGCGCACCCGCTTTTCGCGGTGGTGCTGACCTGGCCCGTGATGACCGGCCTGTCGGAACGCCTGGGAGATCGCCTGCCGCCCGAGGCCGTCTTGTCCATGGTGCACGCCGGGGAGCATCTGATCTTCCACGAACCCATGCGCCCCGGCGACGACATCCGCATCACGGGACGGGTGGCCGCCGTATCGCCGGTTTCCGCCGGGACGCTTCTGGTGCTGTGTCTGGAAGCCGCGGGGAAGAACGGGCCGCTGTTCACCGAATACGCCACGGCGCTTTTCCGGGGCGTGGCCTGTCGGGGAGAAGGGCGGGGACGGGAGACGCTTCCCGCGAGCGCGCCGAAGCCGGCCGCCAAGTCGGGCCCGGGCGAGACCGTCCTGGACGAGCGTGTCTTCATCCCGCCCGAGGCCGCCCATCTCTACGACGGCTGCACGGATATCATTTTTCCCATCCACACCTCGAACGCTTTCGCCCGCGCGGTGGGGCTGCCCGGCGTGATCTACCAGGGAACCGCGACCCTGGCCCGGGCCGCCACGGCGTTCTGCAACGGCGTCCTGGGAGGAGATCCCGCGCGGTTGAAAGAGATCGCCTGCCGTTTCAGCGGCTTCGTGTCCCCGGGTTCGACCCTGCGGGTGCATGCCCGTGGGCTCTCGCCGGACTCGACTGCGGAAGATCAGGATTACGGTTTTTCGGTTTATCGCGAGGACGGCGCGGAGGCGCTGGGCCGGGGTTTCGTTCGTGCGCGCTGAGGGAATTCGGCGCGTACAGCCTACGCGGGCGTCTCTTGCAGAACCAGTTCTCGGAAGTGACGCAGGAACGCTTCGTTGTCTTCCCGCAATCCGGTGTTCACCCGAATGGCGCCCGGCATGGCGTATCCGCCCATGGGCCGCACGATGACGCCCTTTTTCTGCAACTCCTGAAACAGCCACCCGGCGTCCTTGGGCGTGTCCACCAACAGGAAGTTTCCCTGGCTGGGCGGCACGGTGACGGGCAGATCGGCTAGACCTTCCCGCAGGAAAACCAGTTCCTTCGTGTTGTGTTCCCGCGAACGCTCCACGAATTCCACGTCGTCTAAAGCGGCCATGGCTCCGGCCTGGGCCACCAGGTTCATGTTGAAGGGGAAGCGGCAGGTCATCAGGCCGTGGATGATGTCCTTCGGCCCCACCGCCAGGCCCGCACGGACGCCCGCCAGGCCGTACGCCTTGCTGAAGGTGCGCACGTAAAGCAGCCGCCGCCCGGCGTGGAAGTGCTTCATGGGATCCGGCATGTCGCTTTCGGTGAAGTATTCTTCGTAGGCGCTGTCGTAGACCACCAGCACGTCCTCGGGCACCTTTTCCATGAAGGCGTCGAATTCCGTGCCCGTAAACCAGGTTCCGGTGGGGTTGGTGGGGTTGGCCAGAAAAACGATCTTCGTCTTTTCGTCGATCCTCGCCGCCAGGGCGTCCAGGTCGTAGCGATAGCCGCCGTCGATCATGGGAACCAGGCGCAGGTCGCCGTCGAATTTCAGGGTGGCCAGGAAATAGATGGCGAAGGTGCGCTCGCTGGTGACCACGGCGTCTCCGGGATCCAGAAAGGCGATGCCGGCCAGTTCGATCACTTCCACGCTGCCCGAGGCCGCGAAGACGTTTTCCAGTTCCACGCCGTAGCGTTCCGCCACCTTTTTCCGGAAGTAATAGGAGTTGTCGTCCGGGTACAGCGCGACGTTTTCCACCGCTTTCCGCATGGCTTCGAGCGCCATGGGCGAGGTTCCCAGCGGGTTTTCATTGGAAGCCAGTTTGGCGATGCGGCCGGTCAGTCCGTATTCCCGCCGAACTTCCTCGATGGGTTTTCCGGCAACGTAGGGTTTAAAGGATCGCAGGGGCCGGCGCAGCAGGTTTTTCAGCGGCATGAGAATTCCTTTCCGATGATCGCCAGAAAAGGGAAGAACGCGCTCGACCCGTTTATAACGCAATCCAAACACAATCGCAAGCTTGCGCGGCGGATTCCCGAACCTGAAAGGCGGGCGGCCGGACGGGCGACCGGCGAGCGTGGAAAGGAAGGATGCATCCGCGTCGGACTCGCGGGTGGAAAATCGAGGATCGATAAAATATATGTGCTTATATAAATTCAAGAACGTGGACGTGAAAACTCAATACGAATCGGGGTGTTTTTCGGGGGGCTTTCCGCGTTCCGTCCGGGTACGCGTGTTTGGGTATGTAACCTGCCGGAAATACGGAGGAATTGTACGATTTAAACCTTCACCCGGCTCGGGCGCGGAAAATCGCGTTTTCGAGGCGTTCGACGCCGATGGCCGTTTGGAGGTCGTTGGACGGAAAAACATAGGAATAACGGCAGGTTTCGGCTCATTCGATCGAGAATCCGGCGTGCATCGAAAGAGCGGAAATCGGGTGCTTCGTCCGGACGGTCGCCAGAAAAGAGCGTTTTCGGGCGAGAAAATCCTGTAATAACCAGGGGTTCCAACGATCTTCGCCCGGCGTTTTCCGCCCCTATGCAGGGCGAAAACGCACCATAGGCCAAAGTATCCGAATGGAGACGAACGAAAAAGAAAAAAGCCGAAAGGGCGCGAACGTATTATTCCGTCCAGGTGGTGACGGCCTGGACGTTTTCACGCGCCGCGGCTTGGTCGATGGCGTCCTCGAATCCATCGGGGATGGTGAAGATCATTTCCACGTTGCGCTGTTCGGAAACGCCCGAGCCGCCTTCTCCCCAGCCGGTCTGCACGTCGATCAGGGAATACGCGCGGCTGATTTCCGACATCGATCCGAATTCGTTCTGGTGATCGACCACCACGGTGTAGACGGAGAGCGTGCCGTTGCCGTTGTCCACCAGTTCGAAGAAGCGGAACTGCTGGGGCCAGTCGATGAGCGAACTGGCCTGGATCTCGAAATATCCGCTTTCGTCGTCCTCGGCGGCGTGCAGGGCGAGCGTGTTTTCGTGGCTGTGGCCGATGCAGTGAATCAGCACGTTCGGATAGGCGCTCAGCGTATTCACCAGCGTTTCCGTGGTGATGTAATCCTCCGGATAGCCGTCGTCCTGGAGTTTCCAGCTTCCGTGGTGCATGCTGACGATCACGAATTTGCGGTCCGTCTTGGCGCGTTCCAGTTCCGGAACCAGAAAATCGTCGTGCTGATCGCGGTCGATTACGGGACTGACGAAGGTCAGCGAGGAGGAATCGTAGCCGTACGGACGATAGGCGGAATCCAGCACGATGAACCGCACGATGGCGTTTCCGTTCGGCTCGTATACGTAATACCCGCGATTTTCCGCAACGTTTTCCTGAGTGAATCCATGGCCTTCCATCGCCGCCGGATCTTCCGCGAACATGCGGATCATGTCCTGATGCGGCAAAGCCATGCGGTTTTCGTCGGCCACGATATCGCCGCTGACGATCTCGAAGGTTTCGCCGTCGCGCGTTCCCCCGGAGGCGTCGCCGCTTTTCGTCGTCGCGATGCGATCCTCCGAAATCTCCCAGTTGCCCAGAATGAGTTGATCGTGGTTGCCCAGGGCCACGATCCAGGGAATTCCCTGCAAGCCTTCCGCCTCGAAGACATCCTGCGGATCGTTCGATTCGCCCGGGACGGGATCGTCGTCGTTTCCTGAATCCGGATCCACGAGGCCGCCGTTCATGATGCCGATGAAATTGCGGATTTCATTGTATTGGGCGTTGTCGGACATGTCGCCGCTGGCCAGGACCAGATCGATGGGGCTTTGCGCGTGAAAATAATTGATGGTCCGCACGGCCGCGTCCAGCACGACTTCGCTGTAAATGTCCTGGGGGCGCAGGGCGGAGGGAATCGCCATGGTGTCGTAGAGCGCCAGCCGGCTGGGCGATTCCTCGTCCGTGATGTGGATATCGCTCATGTGCGCCCAGGTGAAGAGCGAGCGTCGCGTTCCGTATTCCGTTTCCGTAGCCCCCGGAGCGTATTCCCGGCCGAAGGCCTCGCCTTCCGACGTCCGCCATTCGCCGAAGCCCGCCTGCTCGAAAACCTCCAGGTCCGGCACGGCCAGGGCCGGATTCTCGCAGTAATCCGAGTCGTCGTCCTCGCATTCGTCGCCGTATTCGCTGAAGATCGGTTCCAGGCGCTGAACCAGCGTGGTGTGGGCCTGCAAGAGGGAAGGATCCGCTTCCACTTCCGCTTCCTCTTCCGCGTCGGCTTCCGCCGTGTCGGCGTCTCCGTCCGGATCGGGGGCGTCGGTTTCCGATTCGTCTCCATCCGGCGTGAAATCGCCGTCGGAAGTATCGGCGTCATCCGAGGAGGAGCAGCCAAACAAAAGCGAAACGGCCAGCAGGGTCAGCAGGAAAATGCGCATGAGAGCCTCCATGATTGCAGCCTTGAATTACGATCCTGACGGAATCCTAACAAAATGCTAACAATCAGGCAAGAGAGGTTTGCGGGTCGGATGGAAATTCTGGATCAAGAGGGGAAGCCGGGCGGGCTTGACAAGCCACCCGGCGGCGGATATTTTACAATCCTGGGTGCAAAATCGAGGCGCAACCCGAAAACGGGGACGGAAATTCGGGCATCGACGGAGGAATCAACATGAAAACCGGAATCGTTCGAGCCATCGCGATCCTGCTGTTCGCCGGCTCGTGGCTGTTCTCGCTTCCAGGCTGCGGCGATTCGGAAAAAGAGGTGGAGGACGTGGGCGCGTCGGGATTTTACGCCGACCGGAGACTTTCCACCCTGGATTCCACGGAGCGCCAGGCGGCCTGCGAATGGAAATACGGCCGCTTGCAGACCGCTTTGGACGAAAGCGCCTGCGAAGACGGCGAAGCCGAGATTCCGGCGCACATCTTCATCGATGCTGAAACCTGCCCCGAAAACAACCAGGAGTTCCCCAATTGCGGCGCGGGCCTGTGGGAAGCCTGCATCCTGGCGACGGCCGAGTCCGTCTGCGGCTCGGACAACCGGGAAGCGTGTAAAACCTATTACTCCTGCGTGGTCGAACAGACGGTTCCGGATAATTTATGTCAGAGCGTATTCGGCTGCGGAATATACTCGTACGGCTGCATTACAGCCCAATGCGACGCTTGCGTTGAATACTGCATGACGGAGAATCCTTCCTGCACAACCTATTATCCGGATAGGATGGAACGATACTGCAATTTGTAGGGGAAGGTTTGAAAACCGCCGGAAATCAGGACTTCGGATCGTCCTTCAGATCTTCCAGCGGATCCTTCGGCAGCACGGAATTGCGGGAGGTTTTCCTGCCGGTTCTGGGCGCGTCGCTTTGGGCCTTGGATGCGGCGTCGGATTTCTTTTCCGTGGCGGATTTTCTGCGGGTTTTGGGCTTCTTGGCCTCGGAAGCCGCTTCCGGAGCCGGGGACGGATCCGGAGGCGACGGCTCCGCCGGTTCATCCGCTGATTTCGCCGAAGTCCGCCGGGCGTCGGACAGCCAGGCCCCCACGCCCGAGGCCACGCCCCGGATGACGGAATCGGCCGTGTCGGCCAGCCGCTCCAGCGTCTCGTCCCGATCCGGATTGGACGTTCCGTAGGGATCGGGCAGCGCGTCCAGTTCCTCGATCAGTTCCCGAACGGAGTCCGGCGGCGTCCACGTTCCTCCGCGATAGTCGGCGTACAGGCTCTTGCCCAGCTTCGAGAGAAGCCGCTTGCGTTCGCGCAGGGACTTTTCCTCGTCCAGCCGATCCCGGAGCCGGGTGGCGGATTCGCGGATTTCCTCGGCCACTTCCACGGCCTGTTCCCGCGAGCCCCGGAGCAGATTCATGAACTGCCGTTTCAGATTTCCGTTGTCCTGGGTCATGCTCGTTCTCCGGTTCGTTGTAAACGCCCGCCTTCCTCGCCGCACCCACGCCGGACGGCCCGCCTCGGCGAGAACGGTCCCTTCATGCGACGCGAAACGGGGCGGAAATCAGTTCGCCGCCGCCTTCCGGGAAGCGCCGTTTTTCTTTTTCCGTGCTTTTTTCAGGAGGATGTCTTCCGGGTTCGTGCTGCACAATTCCTCGTAGATGCTTAGAAATTCCTCGTGCGCCTTGCTGAAGGTCAGGTCTTCCTTGTAGTAGAGATTCACGGGCCGGGTGACGCTGACGCCGTCCATTTTCTTGACCGTAAGCAGCTTGTCCTTCAATTCGTGACGAATGGTGCATTCCGGCACGATGGAGCCGCCCATACCCCGGATGACCATGCTCTTGATGATCTCGATGTTTTCCGACTCGATGACGGTGTTGAGCTGGACGCCGTGTTCCTTGACCAGTTCGTCCACCGTGCGGCGGGTCAGGCTGCTTTTGTTGAAAGCGATGAAGCGGCAGCTTCCCAGATCCTCGATCTGGATCTTGTTCTGCTTTCCGGCCGGACAGGAGTGGTCGCAGTTCTTGGAGCAGATGAAGACCAGCGGCTGGCCGCCCATGCTTTTCGAGACCAGGCCGTCGAAATGGGTTCCGGTGTTCACGAGTCCGAAATCCAGTTCCCCGGTGCGTAGCATGTAGACGATTTCGTCCACGGGTTTGAACACCGTGTGCAGCATGATCTGGGGAAAACGGTTGCTGAATTCCTTCAGAAAATCCGGAAGCAGATAGTTGCCCAGGCTGGGCGTGGCGGCGATGCGCAGGGTGCCGCGCACTTCCTTGCGAAACTGGTCCATGGCCATTTCCAGATCCGCCAGGGACTGGAAAATGATACGGCAGTGGTCCAGGAGCACCATGCCGGCCTCGGTGAGCTTCACCGAACGTTTCGTGCGGTCGAACAGGCGGACCTGAAGCTGTTCCTCCAACTGCTGGATCTGTTTGCTCAAGGCGGGCTGGGTGATGTACAGATGCTTGGCCGCCCGGCTGAAATTCAGGTGCTGGGCCGTTACGTAAAAATAGTGCAGCGTGTAGATGTTCAGCATGGTTCCACTCAATCTCTGCTCGTAGAAGTCTTGCCCGGATGGGACCGTTTGCCTCGAAAAATCCGCCATACCATACAACCGGATCCTATTAATTGCAAGGATATTTATAAAAAGTATTAGAAAACCGAATATATACGCATCGCGTCATGCCGGTGAAGCGAAAAATCGTTTTCGCCGACGGGAGGGGCGCCGGGGGAAAGTTGCTGAAATGAATGCGAAACGGCGCTTTCGAAGGGCGGCCCGGTTTGAGGCGGACGACGGGCGCGGGTCGTGTGCGCGGCGCGCTTGCCAAAGGCGGACGTTCATGTTATTCGGTGGGTCGAAGGGTTGGCGGAAACAACGGGGCCGGAACGGCCCGGATGGAGAAGGACAACATGCCGGAGATCGTGGAGACGCCGGAGCGGTATCGGAAGATGGACGAGGAAACCTGCCGCGAGATCATTCGCCGCAGGAAGGCGGAAATGGGCAAGGATCTGGTCATCCTGGCTCACCACTACCAGCGCAGGGAGATCGTGCCCTTCGGAGATTTTCTGGGAGACAGCTACGCCCTGAGCGCCAAGGCCGCCGCCAGGAAGGACGCCCGGACGATCGTGTTCTGCGGCGTGCATTTCATGGCGGAATCGGCGGACATTCTGGCTTCGCCCGACCAGACGGTCATCCTGCCGAACCCCTACGCGGGTTGTCCCATGGCGGACATGGCCCCGGATTTCCAGGTCATGCGGGTCTGGGAGGAATTAGGGCAGGTGCTGGACACCGAAACGGTGATTCCGGTTTCCTATATGAATTCCACCGCCCGATTGAAAGCCTTCTGCGGTAGGAACAAGGGTCTGACCTGCACGTCTTCCAACGCCCACCGGGCCTTCGCCTATGCCTACGAGCGCGGCGAGAAGGTCTTTTTCTTCCCGGACGAGCACCTGGGCCGCAACACGGCCAATCGCATGGGCATCCCCAGGGAGGCCGTGCTGCTCTGGGACGTGAATCTACCGCTGGGCGGCCACGACCGGGAGGCGCTGGAGCGCGCCCGGGTGATCCTCTGGCCGGGTCACTGTCACGTTCACATGAACTATACGGTGGAGATGATCGAGAGCCTGCGCCGGAAGGTGGAGGGCGTGAAGATCATCGTGCATCCGGAATGCCGGGAGGAGGTCGTGGCCGCCGCGGACGCCTCCGGGAGTACGGTGCAGATCGTGAAGTACGTGGAATCCCTGCCGGAAGGCGCGGCCGTGGCCATCGGCACGGAACTGAACCTGGTGGCCCGCATGATCGACGAAACGCCCAAAAAGCGCGTCATGCCCCTGGGCGAAGAGGACTGCCCCATGTGCGTGAACATGTACCGCACCACGCTGAGCGACCTGGCCTATACGCTGGACGTGCTGAAGGAGGGCGGCGGAAACGTCATCCGCGTTCCGGAGGACGTCAAGATCGACGCCAGAAAGGCGCTGGAACGCATGCTGGAGATCGGCTGACCGGCCGTCCCGCCCGGAAAACGGCCGCGAAACCCGCAACGAATCCCGCCTCGATATCCCGGGGAGAGCCGGAGGATATTCGGATCCTCCGTCCCCGATCTCTCTCGCATCCCGAAGAAAGGAATGGATTAATATCATGTATTGTGATACTTATCGATTGGTATTCATCATCGGAATTTGATTTCTCATGCAAGGGGATGAAAGATGAACTGGAAACGCCTTTCGTTGCCGCTTTTGATGTTCCTGACGCTTTCGCTTTGCCTGGCCTGCTCCTCCGGGGACGACGCCTCCGATGGAGACGAATCGGACGGAGACACGGACCGGAGCGAATCCGACGGCGATGCGGACGCCGCGACCGACGGCGATGCCGACAGCGACGACGCCGAAGAACCCGACACGGGCCCCCTGGAGGGCTGCGCGCTGCCCCGGGATTTCCTGGTGGGATCGTGCACGCTGGCGGGGGCGGCCTGCTACGAATACTACGACGGCGACTCGATCTCTCTTCGGGAGAACTGCCGGAACGTGATTTTCGGACTGTGGGACGAGATTCCGTGCGAGATTCCGTCCGATCTGTTTTTCGTGGGCGTTTGCCGCCTTTCGGACGAAACCCTGGGCCGCGTCGTCGAAAGCCGCTGGACCTTTACGCCGGAACAGATCCCGAAGTACGTCGCGGGGCTTCACGAACAGAAGGCCGATATCTGTGAAACGCTCACCGGCGATTCCGGGGCGTGGTGTTCCTTCGAGGACGGCGGCGAAATGGAACTCGATTGCAGCCGGAAACCGGCGCCGGGCGTCTGCGACCCGACGGCCGCTGCAACTCATTGCAAAGAATATCAGAATCTGCCGGACGCTCAATCGAATTGTTCGGAGACGTACTTGAAAACCAACGCCAACTGTCCCACGGAAGGGTTGGTGGGGTGGTGCAACAACATCCGATCCACTCCGGACATTTTCTATTACGACGCAGCCGAGGTCACCGAAGACGTCATCAGCGGATGCAACGGCTGGTGCCTGCCGTAACCGGCCGCCGAAGCGTTTTTCTGAATCGAAAAAGATTCCGATATCCGTGTGTGCGGGATTCCATTTTTCATGGAGGGTTCGAAAAAGGAACATAAATCCGCGCCACGCTAAAATAGTTGTTGAAAAATCCGTGAACTATGATAGTCTCCCGATCATTGCTTAGCCCAAATAGGGATCATTTTCACGGAAGGGGTGCGTCATGACCTTTTACGGTCGTTTACTGGTGTTTGGTGTTTTGTTGGGAATGTTGGTTTTTTCCGCCTGCTCTTCGGATGATGATTCCTCCGATGGAGATGGGCCGGACGGCGATACGGATGCCCATACCGACGGCGATGCCGGCGATGGCGACGAACCGGACGGCGATGGCGGCGATGGCGACGAACCGGACGGCGATACAACCGATGGTGACCAATTGGACGGCGATACGGATATCCACGCCGACGGAGATGAACCGGACGGTGACGCGGATATCGATCCTTCCGCGAGTTGCGAACTGCCCCGGGAATTGCTTGTCGGGTCGTGTATGGTCGGGACGGCCTCGTGCTATGAATACTATCATGAAAGCACGGCGGATTCTCTTTCCGAAAACTGTGTGAACACGTATCACGGCGTATGGAGCGACGGTCCCTGCACAACCCATTCCGACCTTGTTCTTACGGGCATTTGTCGTCTGGAAAGCGAATCCCTTGGCCACTTGTATGAAAGCCGTTGGAGTTATACGCCGGAATTCATTCCCGGTTATGTCGCACATTTGAACGATTCCATGGCCGGTTCCTGCCAAAATCTTTCAAGTGATCCCTTGGCTTGGTGTTCCATCGAGGACGGCAGCGGAGTGGAACTCGATTGCAGCAGAAAAACCGCCGCAGGCATCTGTAATATGCAATCCTTCTTGCCGCAATGTGTCGAATACGGGGATGCGGCCACGGCGGAAACGGCCTGCGCTTCCATCACCGACGGTTTCCAGGCGGAGTCGAATTGTCCGAGCGCGGATTTGGTCGGATGGTGCAACAACATCGGGGCTTCCCAGGACTTCTTTTATTACGATGCGGCCTCGGTGACGGAAGATACGATCGCTTCCTGCAATGGCATGGGAGGCTGGTGTTCGCCGTAACCGGCCGCCGAAGCGTTTATTGGATCGCAAGCCGTTTCGCGTTTGGGGGCGGATCCGCTTTCCGTCGGTGTGAAGCCGGAAGGAAACCCTCCGGAGAGGTTTCGCTTTGCGTTTGACAAGTCCGCATTAATTGTGGTATTTCCTGCCGGGTCGCAATCGGAATCCGAACGCCAAAACAATCAGACGAAGAGCCCAAGATGGAAAAGAAACAAAGCGTCCAGATCAAGCGGTACGCCAACCGGAAGCTTTACAACACCAACGAGAGCCGCTATATCACGCTGGCGGAGATCGCCCAGATGATAAAGGCCGGCGAGGATGTCAAGATCGTCGATTACAAGACCAAAAAGGACATCACCTCGGTCACCCTGGCGCAGATCATCTTCGAGAAAGAGAAAAAACAGAAGCTCCTGCCGAGCCAGACGCTGAAAGACATCATCCAGAGCGGCGGGGAGGCCATCAGCGACTTCATTCACAAGCGGGTGAACATCGGCCAGATCCGGGAAGAGGCGGAACGAACCGTGGAGGCCCTGGAAAATCTGTTCCAGAAAAGCGTCTTCACCTCCGAGGACGTTTCCAAACTGCTGCGGGAACTGATCCGTCAGAGCCAGGCCAATCTGGAGGATTTCCAGCGCGCCGTGGACGAGCGCATCAAGTCGCTCATCGGCCCCGTGGCGGGATTCAACCTGATGCGCAAGGAAGTGGAGACGCTCCAGGCCCAGGTGGATCTTCTGGAAGAGAAGATCGCCAGTCTGGAGGCGCTGATGGCGAAAGAGGAGTGATCGCGTTTCCGGAGCCCCGGTTTTCCCGGGAATCGAACCGCATCGGCCGGATTGAACGGAAGCCGAAACCTGAATAAACTTGCACGTTCCCGATATTTTCGTTATATCTGTGCCTGATCTTGCACGGAGAACGATTCGAACCTTACGGAAAAGCTGGAGCGAACCATGAGGAATATGTCGAACCATAAGTGGTTTCAGTTACTTACGGTATTGGTTCTGAATACTTTCTTCTTCCTTTACGGATTCAATCTGCCGCTGTACGCGGGACTGGCCGAAGCCAACGCCCAGGATCTGGACGATCTTCTGGACGATGACGACGATCTTCTGCCCGACGAGCCGCCCCCGGCGGATGACAAGGCGGAAGAGGAGGAGGAAGAAGAAGAGGAAAAGGAACCGGCCGCCGCGAAGGATGACGAGGAAGACGGGGAAGAAGAAGAAGGCGAAGCCGACGAGGCGGAAGACGAGAAAGAGGAGGAGGAACCCGCCCCGAAAAAATCCTCCGATCGTGTCATCACCGTGGGCGCACGGGTGGACGGCCCCACCAAGATCCTGGCGGATGTCTTCGCCGCCGAATCGAAAAACGAGCGCCGGGCCGCCGAGGTCCGGATCTTCGCCACCAACTGGTTCCGGGGCTCGCGGAATTTCACCCACGTTCCCGTCAACACGGCCATGGGCGATACGTCGTATACCAGCGAGGAAACCGTGGCGAGCAAGGCCCAAAAGCTGTTGGACAACGGCATTCGGGAATACGGCGAGAACGAACTGGAAGACGCCATCGACGATCTGGGCGACGCCATCCGCAAATACAGCGATATCATGGAGTTCAAGGAATATCGGGAAAAGGGGGAGGACGCCGGGGTCTTCCTGGCCGCCGCCCACCTGTTGAACGGCGACAAGGAAGAAGCCGAAAAGGTCTTTTACCGCCTGCTCTTGCAGAATCCCGATCTTTCCCTGGCCGGAAAATCCCTGCCCCAGGACGTGAAGGATCTCTTGGAAAGCGCCAAGGCCGGGCTGCCCAACGCCTCCACCGGCGGAATGAAGGTCAGTTCCTCTCCCAGCGGCAAGCCCGTGTTCCTGAACGGCTATTTTCGCGGCCTGACGCCGGTCCAACTGGACAAGATTCCCGCCGGGGATCATTTCGTCAAGGTCGCCATGCCCGGCTACGTTCCCTACGATACCCGCGTAACGCTCTATCCGGACGTGACCAAGAAAATCAACGCCGATCTCAAGCAGATCGTCAAATACTACGACTACCGTTCGGAAGCGGAAATCATTCAGAGCCGTTTCGCGCACAAAAAGATTTTCGCGGCGGTGAAGAATCTCTCCGACGAAACCCGCCTGAAACACCTCTTCTTCTGCAAGGTCGGCGAGTCCGACGGCATCGTGACCCTGGACAGCCTCTATTACAATATGGAAGACGAGGAATACAAATCCCGCACCGATCGGCTGGACCTGAGCGGCCAGGAACTGGACCAGGCCGTTTACAATCACCTGGAGCGCATGTTCTCCGACGAAACCGAGTTCATGGATACGTTCTTCGAACCGGAAAAGGAAGAGAAGAAGGAAGACAAGGCCGGGGGCGTCTGGTACACGAGCTGGTGGTTCTGGACCGTGATGGGCGTCGTGGTGGCCGGTACGGCCGTGGGCGTGGGCCTGGGACTCGGCCTGAAGGACGACGGCAAATCCTCCAGCGATGCTCCGGATCGCGGCAACGCCGTCCTGATCCGCTTCTGACGCAGCGTATTTCACTGAATTTCCACGGCCGGGGTCTTCTCCGGCCGTTTTTTCTTGTTTCACGGCCGGAAACGCCGGTACAATGGCGATATGAACATTCGACGATTCATCCTCCGGGCCGGTCTCGTTCCGGCCGCTTTGCTGCTGTTTTCCGCCTCGCTTATGGCGGAGACGCCCTATGATCCCTCCTCAGGAAGCGCGAGCGACTATCCGCCTCTTTCGCCCGTGGAAAAAAAGGGACGCGGCAAGGCCGTCATGTTCGACGACGCCCCGCCGCCCGCGCCGGAAACCGCTTCGGAAGGCGCTTTCGATCCCAACCGGGGAACGGTCCGGGGCTATCCGTCCCGGCCGAAGAAAGACCCCCGGGGCAACGCCGTTCCATTGGAATTGAACGACGGAAGCGTCCAATATCCCGCGAATTATCTGGATCCCGCCGATAAAAAGCCCATGGTCGTTCCGGAGGATGAGGAGGATGAAGTTTCTCCGAAGAAAAGGAAAGAGATCGTTCTTCCGGAAGAGGTCTGCCCCCTGTGGCACGACCGCGCGAAGTTCGTCCGGGCCAACCGAAGGGCGCGTAAAAAGAGCCTGGTCGGCCTGGCGATGGGGAATCCTTACGTGACGATCCAGACCCGGGAGCGGGACTGGAAGCCGCCCGTCCGCGTAACGGGCGGCATTCGCCTGGAAAAGGTCTTCCTGGACGAAAAACGCAAGGAGTGGGCCGCCAAGGTCCGCATCTCGGACGATTATCTCTGCGGCGACGCCCTGCACACCGTTTATCGGGACGATTCCTTGAGCGATTCCGCCAGCGTCCTGGATATCCGCCCGAACTTCGTGCTGCTGCTCGTCGATGGCCAGCCCGCCTACCTGCGTCCCGAAAACCTGCCGCCCGTCGAGTGGCGCATGGTGTGGGATACGGGAATCGAAATGGAATACGAAACAGGCAAGACCCGCAGCGAACTGGCCGATTCCCTCCGAAAACACATGACCGACACCAAGAAGGGCAAGGCGGCCAAAAAACGCAGCAAAAAGAAACCGAAACGCAGACGGCGGCCCAAACGCAAGAAATAGGCGGATGGTCGGGGATTTCACGGTTGACGGCGCCTCTTCTCATTCTCATCCGGAAACGAGATTTCATAATATATGTATATGATCCCGTGGATTTTGCCATTTCCGTGTAGTTCGTAACCTTACGGAAATACAAAAGAAATCCATGGTGTGGAGGGAGGGGGCGAAAAAAAGCCTTGACGGGGCGGAGCCGCTCGCTATCATCGGAACCGTTTCAATGGCTTTCTATGCGCGAGGCGAACATGCGAAACGGGCGTGAACGGGCGTTGCTCTGGCTGGCCGAAAGCCTGGCCCCCGCCGCTCAGCGCCGGGCGCTTGCGGCCATTGAGGAAGACGGGTTCTTTGACAGATCGAGCAGGGACTGGATCGCCCGTGGACTGACCGAGAAGGATGCCCGTGGTCTCCTGGACGAAAAGCGGCGCGACGGTCTGGAAGAGCGGTTCGCACGCATGAAAGCGGCCGGGATCGGCATTTTGACCGAAATCGACGCCGCGTTTCCTTATACGCTCCCCGCCGCGCGCCATCTGCCGCCTATCCTGTTTTGGAAGGGAACGCCCGCTCTGTGGCGAAAGGCGGGCATCGCGGTGGTGGGGACGCGCAAGCCGTCGGCCTACGGCCGGGAAATCGCCCGGGCCATCGGGCAGGAGGCCGGGTTGCGGGGCGAGATCGTCGTTTCCGGGGCGGCCACGGGGATCGATACCGAGGCCCACGAGGGCGCTCTCGGCGCCGGCGGGCCCACGGTGGCGGTTCTGGGTTGCGGGCTGCATCACGTCTATCCTCCGGACGCCGGGCCGCTTCTGGAACGTATCGCCCGGCAGGGGGCCGTGGTCAGCCAGTTTCCGCCGGACACACGGCCGTTGGCGCGGCATTTCCCCATCCGGAACGCCGTCATCGCCGCGCTCTGCCGCTCGGTGGTCATCGTCGAGGGCGCGTCCAAAAGCGGATCCCGGTACACGGCCGATTACGCCCGCAAGATGGGCGTGCGCCTCTTCGCCGTTCCGGGAGAAATCACCCGGCCCCAGGCGGCCTTGCCCAATCGCCTGCTGGCCGAGGGCGCTCGGGCGGTCCTGAGCCCGGCGGATCCTTCCGATCCCCTGGCGGCCAAAGAGGCGATCCAGGCGGATCTTCCGCTTGGGATTTCCGATAAACGTGAGGAAAAACGGGATCTTCCCGAACTTCATCATCGGATTCTGGAGGCCGTTCACACGGGGAACGGTCTGGCGGACGACCTGGCGGCCATGAAGCTTTGCGGACCGGCCGAGTTGAATCAGGCCCTGCTCGAACTGGAATTATCCGGACGGATCCGTCAGGAACCGGGGCGGCGTTACACCCCGGCCGAATCCATGGGAAAAATCGCGGCAACACGCAAGAAAGGACGTTGAACGGCAATGGGAAAGTCACTGGTCATCGTCGAGTCGCCCACCAAGGCCAAGACCATTTCGCGTTATCTGGGAAAGGACTACGACATCCTGGCCTCCATCGGCCACGTCAAGGATCTTCCGAAAAGCGAACTGGGCGTGGATGTGGAGCAATCCTTCCTGCCGAACTATGAAGTCATTCGCGGCAAGGGAAAAATCCTGAAGGAAATCCGCAGGGCTGCCGAAAAGGCCGACAAGGTCTATCTGGCCCCCGACCCGGACCGGGAGGGAGAGGCCATCGCCTGGCACATCGCCAACGAAATCCGCAAGAAAAACGACAGGATCTACCGGATCCTGTTCCACGAGATCACCAAGCAGTCCGTGCACAAAGCCCTGGACGAGCCACTGGAGCTGGATCAGAACAAGTTCGAAAGCCAGCAGGCCCGGCGGATTCTGGACCGCCTGGTGGGCTACCAGATCAGCCCGATTCTCTGGGACAAGGTGCAGCGTGGCCTCTCGGCCGGCCGGGTGCAGTCGGTGGCGGTGAAGATCGTCGTGGACCGGGAAAAGGAGATCCGCGCCTTCAACCCGGAGGAATACTGGACGGTGGGGCTGAATTACCTGGGCTCCAAGGAACCCGAGTTCAGCGCCAAGCTGTTCAAGATAGAAGGAAAAAAGGCGGAAGTGAAGGCCGAGCCGCAAGCCTCTGCCATCGTGGAGACGCTGAAGGCCGGGCCCCATGTTCTGACCAAGGTGGACAAGAAGGAACGCCGCCGCCATCCCGTGCCTCCCTTCATCACGTCGAAACTCCAGCAGGAGGCTTCCCGGCGGCTGCGCATGTCCCCCAAACGCACCATGGCCGTGGCCCAGCAATTGTATGAAGGCGTGGAACTGGGATCCGAGGGCCCCACGGGCCTGATTACCTACATGCGAACGGATTCCACCCGCGTGGCGGATACGGCCCTGGACGAATTGCGGGCGTTCATCGGAAAACAATACGGCCCGGAATACCTGCCCAAGAGCGTCAATCAATACAAGAACAAAAAGGGCAGTCAGGACGCCCACGAAGCCATCCGGCCGACGTCCGTGACGTTCGAACCCGACGGCATCAAGAGCTACCTGAGCCGGGATCAATACCGCCTGTACCGCCTGATCTGGGAGCGCTTCGTGGCCTCGCAGATGGTTCCGGCGGTCTACGACGCCACCGCCTTCGATATCGAGTGCGACAAGTACCTGATGCGCGCCACCGGCCAGGTGATGAAATTCCCCGGATTTACGCGTGTTTACATCGAGCGCCTGGAGGAAGCCAACGCCAGAAACGAAAAACGCAACGACGGTTCCAACGCCGACCTGCCCGATCTCGTCGAGGGCGAAACCGTCAAGCTGTTGAACATCGATCCGAAGCAGAACTTCACCCAGCCGCCGCCGCGCTTCTCCGAGGCCATGCTGGTCAAGGAGCTGGAGGATCGCGGCATCGGACGGCCCTCCACCTACGCCTCGATTCTGTCCACCATTCAGGACAAGAAATACGTGCGCAAGTTGGACGGACGCCTGTCTCCCAACGAACTGGGGGAGGTGGTGACCGAACTGCTGGTGGAGAACTTCCCCGACATCATGAACAGCGAATTCACCGCCACCATGGAAGAGCAGCTCGACGACGTGGAGGAGGGAAAACTTCCCTGGCTGGATGTCCTGCGCCGGTTCTACTCGCCGTTTTCCGCGACGCTGGAAAAGGCCAAGGAACACATGCGCAACGTCAAGCGCCAGGAAAAACCCATCGGCATGACCTGCCCGAAATGCAAAGTGGGCGACCTGCATATCAAGTGGGGCCGCAACGGTTCCTTCGTGGGCTGTTCCAGCTATCCGGACTGCGACTTCACCAGCGAGTACAAGCGGGACGACAAGGGCGAGGTGAAGCTGATCGAGGATCCGGTGACGGACGAGATCTGCGAGAAATGCGGCTCGGCCATGGTCATCAAGAACGGCCGGTTCGGCAAGTTTTTGGCCTGTTCCAATTATCCCGCCTGCCGCAACACGAAGCCCGTCAAGGTGGGCGTGAAATGCCCGGAAGAGGGCTGCAAGGGCGATATCATCGAAAAACGCACCCGCAAGGGCAAGCTGTTCTTCGGCTGCGACCAGTTCCCCAAATGCCGCTTCGCCTCCTGGGACCGTCCCGTGGCGGTGGCCTGTCCGGTCTGTCAGAATCCGTTCATGGTGGAAAAAGGGCAGACCAGCGGCGGAACCGTCCATCAATGCCCCAAGTGCGGATTCCGCAAGGAGAAAGAGGAAGTCGAGGATGGACAGGGCTGACGTTTCCGTCGTCGGCGCGGGCCTGGCCGGATCGGAAGCCGCGCTGCAACTGGCGCGGCGGGGCTTTCGCGTGCGCCTGTTCGAACAGAAACCCGAAAGCCGCGGAGAGGCGTTCCGGTCGGATCTCTTCGCCGAACTGGTCTGCTCCAACTCCTTTCGCGCCCTGAATCCGGAAAACGCCGTGGGACTCTTGAAAGAGGAAATGGCTTGCTTGGGTTCCTTCTTCATGCAGGCGGCGGAACTTACCCAAATTCCCGCCGGGGGAGCTCTGGCGGTGGACCGGGAGCGCTTTTCCGCCTGGCTGACCGAGAAAATCCGGGAAAATCCGAACATCGACATCGTGGAACGCCGCCTGGACGCGATTCCGGAGGGAGAGGAAGCGCTTCTTCTTGCCTCCGGACCGTTGACGGACGGCGGGCTGGCGTCGGATCTGGAACGACTCATGGGCGGCGAGGGGCTGCATTTCTACGACGCCATCGCTCCCATCGTGGACATCGAATCCATCGACATGACAAAGGCTTTTTTCGCCAGCCGTTACGACAAGGGCGGGGCCGATTACCTGAATCTTCCCCTGGACGAAACACAATACAAGCGTCTGGTCCGGGATCTGGTGGCGGCCGAGAAAGTCCCCCCGCGTCCCTTCGAGGATCCGAAGTATTTCGAAGGCTGCCTGCCGGTGGACCTGATGGCCGCGCGTGGCGAGAAAACCCTGGCCTTCGGGACCATGAAACCGGTGGGCCTGATCGATCCGCGGACGGGAAGACGCGCCCACGCGGTGATTCAGCTTCGCGCCGAAAACGCCGATAAAAGCGCCTTCAGCCTGGTGGGGTTCCAGACGCGCTTGACTCACGGCGAGCAGTTGCGGGTTTTCCGGACGATCCCCGGGCTGGAGCGGGCCGAGTTCCTGCGGCTGGGCTCGGTGCATCGCAACACCTTCCTGGACGCCCCGCGTCTTCTGGACGAAAGGCTTCGCTTGAAATCCGATCCGCGAATCCGCTTCGCCGGGCAGATCACCGGCGTGGAAGGCTATGTGGAAAGCGCGGCCTGCGGCCTCCTGGCGGGGCTGTTCATCGCGGCCGACCTTTCCGGAAAGCCGCTTTCCTCGCCGCCCGTCGAGACCATGCTGGGCGGCATGCTGGGGCATCTCGCCCGGACGGACGCTCCCTTCCAGCCGTCCAACGTCACGCTCTCCATGCTGCCGCCGTTGCCGAAGGGCGGGCCGAGATTGGGCAAACGACAGCGCAAACAGGCGCACATGGAACGGGCCCGGGAAAAACTTGCGGAATGGATCCGGGCGGAGTTTCCCGGAATTCCGGAGAACGCCTGATGACGCGCTGGAAAACGGCAACATTCTGGATATTTATCTTCGCATGGATTCTCTGCGGATTTCTTTCGCCCGGCATAGGGATGGCCAAGGAACCACCACTGGAAAATCAAAAAGAGTCGGCAAAAGCCCCCGAAGCGGACGGTCCGAAACCCGATTCCCGCCGGGCGGCCGCGCGCTTCCCCACGCAGCCCATCGCCAGAATGCAGTTGACCGTAATGCCCAAGGCCGCGGGCGAATACCTGGGGGAGGACAACGTCGAGAACATGAAAAACCTGTCCATCTACGACCTGGAACTGGACGCGGGGATGGGCGTGCCGTTCAACGAAAATCGCACCGTGCTTCTTTTCGGTGCGGCCTATGGGTTGCTTTACACGGACAACAGCCGGGGGCATCGGTACTACTCCTTTCACGATCCGGACGCAACCTACGTCATCCTCACGGCCTTCGAGGATCTTCACGCTGTGAGGCTGAATTTCGGGCTGTTTCAGAACCTCAAGGACCGCTGGAACGTCGTGCTGATGGCCATACCGGGAATGTACAGCAATTTCAATACTTTCGACCTGCTTTCCTTCAATCTTCAGGGAACGGCCATGGCCGTTTACCATCATAGCGAGGATTTTCAGCTTTCCTTCGGCCTCACTTACGGCACCCAGTTCGGACGTATGCTGGTCTTTCCCATGGTTACCGTCAACTGGTACATCGGCCACGATTTTCGTCTGGACACGATGTTGCCCGTGGAATTTCAGATCCGTTATATTCCCCACGACCGGGTCGTTATCGGTCTGATGGCGAAGATGAGCGGTCAGGTCTACCGCATCACCTCGCTCGTGCGCACCATACGAAACGATCCCACGGATCTGTCGGATCTTTCTCCGGAAACCGAAAGCGTGCCGCCGGCCGCAGACAACCGATTGGTCTACATCCTGAAACACAATCGCATCCATGTCGGTCCGGAGGTGAGGATCCGGATGGTCAAGGGGCTGTATGTCTTCACCGAGGGCGGTTTGGTGTTGCGCAACCAGATGGAAGTGGAGAAACTCTGCACGAAGGACGACGGCGCATCGACCTGTCTGAACAGCCTGGGGACGATCGAATTTATGAACGATGCCGGCGGCCTGGGATGGCTGCTGAGTGGAGGATTCGAATACCGGATGTAATCGAGGAGTGGGTCATGAAAACCGGAGAGCGCATACGGTCGGCCTGGATGGATGCCCGGCTGAAGTGGATCGGGTTCAAGAAGCTGATTCGTGAACTGGGGTTTATGAAGGCGCTGGTGGTTGCCGGTGCGGCCGAACTGCGTCTGGATCCCTTTCACGAATACCCCGAACCGGAGGACGAGAAGGAGTTTCTCTCCCGAAATCAGATCCGCCCGGCGTTGAAACTCTACATGGAGTTACAGAAGGTGGTCCCCAGGGAACGGGCGCTGGATATCGTGGAGAAATGCCTTCTGGACGCCGGCGTGATGTTCATGGAGCGCACCATCGGGCAGATCGACGTTCCCGCCTACTGCGAAATGAGTCCGGATGAGCGCTTGGCGTATCTTACCGGCGTCTCCCGGAGTTTCTTCAACGCGGAAGCGGAGGTGGTGGATCCGCAACCCACGGGATTCCAATACAAGGTGAACCATTGCCGCTATGTGCCCCTGTGCCTCAAGGCGGGTGTGCCGGAACTGTCTCCGCGTTTCTGTTCCGGCGACCTGGCCTTTTTTCGCGAAGGACCGCTGGATGTGGAACGTCTCGGAACCCTGGCCGAGGGCGCGGACTGCTGCACCTTCATTTTCCGGCTGAAGGACGAACCGGAATCGAATCCGGCCAAGGAAAAGCCCACGCGGTAACCCGCCTCTGCGGACGTTCCGTCCGGACGACCGGAAGCCATCTCGAAAACACGTTCGGTCGGTATTTCGAGACGGTTTCTACAATCCCAGACGTTTCTTGATCTCTTTCTTCGCTTTCACGAAGGCCAGACCGGCCCGCGTGGCCAGATCCTCCGCCTGATCGGCCGAGGAAAGGTCGGGCTGCACGCCGGACGGCCCGTACATCTGCATCATGATCTTCAGCACTTCCTTTTTTATCATGCTGCGTACGGGAATATGCGCGATCATGCCGTACATGGCCGCGTTGCCGCTGGCGGCCATCTCCGGATGGGCCTTGACGCGGGTCACCGCCTCGTTCAGATCCGAGAGATATTGATCCACGATTTTTTCATGCTGGGGCGTGACCATGGCGTGCAGCGCCTCCGGATTCTGCTGTCGGTCCACATTCCAGCCGCGTTCCTCCAGCACGTCCGCTACGGCATAGATGTCCAGGTCAGGATCGTTGGAGCGATAGGCGAAGACGCTCGCCTGAGGCGAACCCACGATGTCCAGTTCCGGAATGGCCCGGATCCCGTTCATCAATCGGCGGGTGGTTTCCATGACAACCTTCGCCCGTTCCAGATAGCCTTCTTCGCCCATGCGGTTGAGCGTCGCCCAGGCCGCCGCGATGGAGCCGCCCGGCCGGGTGCCCAGAAGCGCCGGGGAGGCGTAGACGCCGCCGGACCAGCTTTCGTATACGAACATCTGATGTTTCATGTAGTCCATGTTCCGATACAGCACCACGGATGCGCCCTTGGCGGCGTAGCCGTACTTGTGGATGTCCGCCGACATGCTGGTGACGCCTTCCACCCGGAAGTCGAAGGGGGGAATCGGATAGCCCAGCTTTTCCACCCAGGGCAGGAAGAAGCCGCCCAGGCAGCCGTCCACGTGGAACGGCAGTTTCTTTTTGCGGGCGATGGCGGCGATCTCCTCGATGGGATCCACCATGCCGTGGGGATAGTTGGGCGCGCTGGCGAAAAGCGCCACCGTGTTGCGGTTGATGAGGCGCTTGTACGCTTTCAGGTTCACCCGGCCGTCTTGTCCCACCGGCGCGCGGCGCAGTTTCAACCCGAAATACTCCGCGCCTTTTTCGAAGGCCACGTGAATGGTTTCCGGAGCCACCATTTCCGGATGCCGAATCCAGGGACGCCTGGCCCGGGCCAGGTCGCGATACGTCTTTACGGACAGCAGGCAGCTTTCCGTTCCGCCGCTCGTCATGGTCCCCACCGCCTCCGGTCCGCCGTTCAGCATGTGGACGGCCATGCGCACCACTTCGTACTCGAAGCGCCTGAGGCTTTGAAAGGCCATGGGGTTCAGGCCGTTTTCGCTGAAATACTGACCGTAGGCCTTTTTCAGGAAATCGGTGTGTTCTTCTCCCAGGTAATACACCAGGCTCCAGGTGCGGGCGTCCTTGTAATTGGCGTCGTCCTGGCCGTAATCCTTCATGGTTTGTAGAATTTTATCCGGATCCAGACCTTTTTCCGGGATACGCGTGACGGCGTTCGGCATGGGATTCTCCTCTGTTGAAAACGGCAGCGGGACATCGATTCGAATCCCTACCCTATATCCGGTTTTCCTTCGCTTTGTCAAACTTCGCTCCGATGTGAAGCGATCCAAACCGAATTCTAACCAAGTCCTAACTTGAGTCTGCCGGGTTTTCCCCATAATGAAGACGGCCCCGCGTCCGTCTTCGCATGGTGGATGAAGGAAGTCGGAATAGCGGGAGCTTTTCGGAGATCGAACAAGCGCTGGAGCGGATAATCAGGCGGCTGGAAAGGAAGACGGCATGTGCGTGGCTCATCGGGATTCGGCTTGCAAAATCAAGGGCGGATGGCTGACGTTTTTCATGATTGCGATGATCGGATTCGGTTTCCTTGCGGGTTCCGGCGAGGCGGAGGCCGGATTGGTGGAGCGGCTGAAAGCCAAGGATACCGGATGGTTGCCCAACAAGGAAGCCAAGCCGGTCGCGACGCCGGCCACGGAAGAGCCGGAAGAAGCGTCGGAAACGAAAGCGGAAAAGAAGACGGAGCCCGCCCCGCAGCCATCGTCCATCTGGATTCGCAAGCCCACGAAAAAGAAATACCTGGATCCGCGTATCGAGCCGCAACTGCTGATCCGCGCTCAGTACGTCACCACCCAGGAAGACAAAATCCTGGAATCGGTGAAACTGAAACCCGGCAGCAGCGAGCCGGATCCGGAAATCTACGATTCCAGCAGCATGCCGTCCTCTCCTTACGGGCATCGGGAGGGTTTTGTCCTGGAAAACGTGGAACTGGGCTTGAAGGGCCGTTTCAACGACTACGGTCTGTATTACGGCGCAAAGTTCGAACTGCTTCCCCGGGAAAAGGACGGCACCCAGTCTTCGGATTACCTGAAGGACGCCTACATGGGTTGGAACTATTACACCCTGGCGGATGTCCGCGTGGGGCGCATGAAGGTTCCGTTCAGTCAGGTCAACATGAAGTCCACCGCCAAAATGCCTTTGGCGCTGAAGCCCGTCATCAACCTGCTCTCGCCCAAGCGCCAACTGGGCGCCATGGTCGCGCTTTCCGATCCGTGGGGGATTTTCACCGCGAAAGGCGGTGTTTACAACTCCGTGAAAATCGCCAGCGAACAGCTTGCGAAGAAAGAACAGCTCATGTACGTCGGGCGGGCGGAATGGAAAACCTCCGGCCTTCTCAAGGCGTTGAATACCCGCATGACCGCAGGGGATTTCCGCTTGACGGATTTTGAATTCAAGCTGGGCGGCGGCGTGGCCTATTCGGAGGAAAACTACGACCCCATCAGCGAGGTGCGTTACACCGGCGTGGACGCCCATCTGCACTGGTTCATTTTCACCTACGAAGGCGAGCTGATTTTCAAGGATTTCTACGATCCGGAGGATCTGGACGGCAATCGCGCGGCCAACCGGGGCTGGGGTTGGGCTCACGATCTCGTGATTCACGCCTGGCCCGAGATCATCGATGTGGCGATGCGGGTGGAAACCATGGACGGAGACAAGGAAGAGCGCGGGCAAAGCACCCAGATGGATGAGGTTCGCCCTCAGAAAAAGCTGTGGATTTCCGGCGGGATGACCCTTCACATCGCCGATCAGGCCCTGTTCATGCTGAACTATGTCCACCGGAAGGAAAAGGAAGGGTTCGACTACGACAACGATGTCTTCGTCGGCATGCTCCAGTTCAGCCTGTGATCCGAATCATGGCGGGCGTGGAGAAAAACGTTAGAATTACGGCGGGAAAATAGAATAACGACGGAAGGCGATTATCCGGAAATCGAACGACAACCGAAGGAATTTCATCGGAGCAGCAGGAGGCAAAATGAAATCACGACTCTGGATCGGCATGGCTTTTCTGGCCCTGTTCACCCTGTTCGGGCTGTTTTCGGCCTGTGAATTCTCCAATCAGGGAACCCCGACGGACGGAGACTCTCCAGCCGACGGCGATGGTTCGGTCCATCCGCCGGACGGCGACGCGGATTACGAAATCGACCGGCAGGAAAGCGAAGTCGTCATGGTGGTGGAGCCCGCATCCTGGGTTTCGGAGGAAAACAAGGCTCCCCGTTTCCTGCATTTGACCTACCAGCACGATCCCCGGGATTCCATCACGGTGCAATGGCAGACGGAGTTCACCGATGTGGACGGCTATACGCCCAAGGTCTGGTTCGTGAAAGAGGACGACCTTCTGGAAGGCGAGATGCCCTTCGCCACGCATTACCAGCAGGCCGGAACCAGCTTCACCTATGAAACCAAGCTGCGCGATCCGGACACCAACGATCAGTACACGGCCAGGCTGGCCGTTCACGAGGTGGAGATCCGGGGACTGGAGGCCGGAACCAAGTACCATTTCCGGGCGGGAACCTGGAACGATTTCGATATGGAAATCGGCGAGTTCAGCGCGCCGAATCTTTCCGACGCGCTGACCTTCAAGACGGCCGTCAGCCGCGATCCCAATGCCTCGTTTTCCTTCGTCATGGCCGGAGACAGCCGGGGCGGTTACAACGGCATCAACGATAATATCGACCGGCTGACCGGCATCGGAGCGGACTTCTGGATCTTCAACGGCGACATGAACGACATCGGCACGCAGAACGAATGGTTCCTGTGGTTTGAGGCGATGGATCCGATTCTGAAGGAAACGCCGCTTATGCCCGTACAGGGAAACCATGAATTCTTCAGCGAGGAACTGTACTATTACAGCTTCGCCCTGCCCGAGGAAAAGGGCCTGCCGGAAGGCTACGAGGAGCACGCCTGGCATTTCGTGTACGGCAATACGCTGGTCATCGGTCTGGACTCCAACGCCTTCAACCCGCCGGAACAGATCGTCATGGATCAGGTGCCCTGGCTGGAGAGCATTCTGGAAAAATACAAGGACGATCCCAACATCGTCTGGCGCATCGCCATGACCCACCACCCGGTCTATTCCGCCTGTTCCACCCACGGCAGCACCGATCGTCTGATCGAGCATTTCGTGCCGGTTTTCGAGAAATACGGCGTGGATATGGCGTATGCCGGGCACGATCACGATTACGAGCGCAGCTGGCCGTGGAAGAACGGCAAAAAACAGAACGAGGGCGAAGGCGTGGTCTATCTCGTCGCTGGCGGCTTTTACAGCCCCGGCTATTCGGCCGGAGAGGACGTATGGACACGTTTTTCGAAGGACGGAAAAGACAGCAATTACGTCGTTTCCGAGGTGAACGGCCGCACGATGAAAATCACCGCCTACAACGGCGTGGGAGACAAGTTCGACGAATACACCTTGACGAAGTGATTTCTTAACGATTTCGAGTGCTTTGGCCCCCCGGCTCCCGCCGGGGGGCTTTTTCGTTGCACGTGAAGCTATCTGCCCGAAACAATTCGTCATTTTGTGGAATACTCTCCCGAAGCTTTTGGTTGTACGAAACGGCCCGGCTGTGGTAAAAGAGTGGCCCGGTATTTTTAATGGATGTGGCAACCACCTGAAGGTCGCGAGCAGGAGGTCGGAATGTACAATGAAATCGAAGTGTTGAACGAAAAAATCCGCGAGGAGTCCGGTTTCGTGGATGCCCTGGTTTCCGAAGTGGGAAAACGGATCGTGGGTCAGAGCGAGATGGTGGAGAAGATCCTCATCGGCATTCTGGCCGACGGCCATATCCTTCTGGAAGGTGTCCCGGGACTCGCCAAAACCCTGACCATCGACACCATCGCCCGGGCCATCTCGGCCGAATTCCAGCGGATTCAGTTCACGCCCGACCTCCTGCCCGCCGACCTGGTGGGCACCATGATCTATAACCAGCAGAAAGGGGATTTCATCTCCAAGAAAGGCCCGGTGTTCACCAACATCGTGCTGGCCGACGAGATCAACCGTTCCCCCGCCAAGGTGCAGAGCGCCCTGCTGGAGTCCATGCAGGAACGTCGGGTGACCATCGGCGGCGAAACCCACCTCCTGCCGGAACCTTTTTTCGTGCTCGCCACCCAGAACCCCATCGAGCAGGAAGGTACCTATCCCCTGCCCGAGGCCCAGGTGGACCGCTTCATGTTCAAGGTCAAGGTGGGCTATCCCAGCCGGGAAGAGGAACGGCGCATCATGGACTGGAACACCGGTGCCGAACCGGCCGAGATCTCCCCGGTGGTCTCTCTGGAAATGCTGATGAAGGCCCGCGAGGTGGTGCGCGAGATCTATATGGACGAGACGGTGAAAAACTACATCGTGGACATCGTTTTCGCCACCCGCAAGCCCGCCGGGAGCATGGTCGGAGGCGAGGAGGAGCGTCGCAAGCTCTTCCAGGGGCCGCCGGATCTTTTCGATCTTCTGGAGTACGGGGCCAGCCCCCGGGCCACCATTTACCTGAATCTGGCCGCCCGGGCGCGCGCCTTCCTGAAACGGCGCGGGTACGTCACCAGCGACGACGTGAAATCCGTGGCTTACGACGTGCTGCGTCACCGCCTCATCACCACCTACGAGGCCGAGGCCCGGGAACTGACCAGCGACGACCTGGTGCGCATGGTATTGGATTTCGTCCAGGCGCCATAGATCGAGCGGAGTCAAGGATTTGGAATCATGGAATTTTCTTTCGGAATGAAACGAGCGGGAAACGTAACGCGAGATGCCCGATAACGGATCCAGACAGGACGAGCGCCGAAGGCGGGCGGAGCGCCTGAAAGCCATCGAGATCACCACGCGGCGCATCGTGAACGAGAGCCTGGCGGGCCAATACCAGAGCGTCTTCAAGGGCCGCGGGCTGGAGTTCGATCAGGTGCGTCTGTACTCGCCCGGCGACGACGTGCGCACCATCGACTGGAACGTCACCGCCCGGGCCAAGGACGCCTACGTGCGGCAGTACCACGAGGAACGCGAACTGACCGTCATGCTGCTGGTGGACTGCTCGGCCAGCGGGCGCTTCGGCACGAAGGAACAACTGAAAGTGGATCTGGCCGCCGAGCTTTCCGCGCTTCTGGCCTTTTCCGCCATTCGCAACAACGATAAAGTCGGCCTTTTGCTCTTCACCGACCGGGTAGAGAAGATCATCCTGCCGAAAAAGGGCCGCAAGCACGTCCTGCGCGTGGTCAACGAAATCCTTTCCTTCGAACCGGAGGGGCGCGGCACGGACATCGCCCGGGCGCTCGTGTACCTGTCCCGGCTGAAGATCCGCCGCAGCGTGGTGTTTCTGATTTCCGATTTCCTCACCGAGCCCTTCGACGACAGCCTGCGCATCGTGGCCCGAAAGCACGACCTGGTGGGCTTTCGCATCGAGGACAGGGCGGAACGGGAACTTCCCGCCCTGGGACTGGTTCCCATGGAGGATCCGGAGAGCGGTCGGGTGGACTGGGTGGATACGGACGATCCCGCCGTACGGCGCTATTTCCAGGAAACCCGCACGGCGCATGAAGAACGACTGGACGGTTCGTTCCGGCGGCACAAGGTGGAACTGGTGCGCCTGGATTGCGGGGAGGACTACGCCCCGCGCCTGGCGGCCTTCTTCCGTCGGCGGGCGGCGAGGAACTGAGCCATGGCGAGAATTTCAATGAAATCCATGCGTTGGCCGGTCCTCTGCGGGTTGTTGTTGTGCCTGACGCTCTCCTTCGCCCAGGCCGCCGAAAATGTGAAAAGCGAGCCCGCTCCGAAGAAAGCTGAAGCCACGGAAAAGGACGCTGCCGAAGCCCTGCCCATCGAGATGACCTGCAAGCTCATCGGCCACGACGTCTATCCGGGCGACCCGCTCACCCTGGAGGTGACCTTCCGCTCGGACAAGCCCTTCGCCGCCGACCTTCTGGGCGACCTGCGCCTGGACGGCTTCGAATACCGCGACCGCACGACCTGGCGCGGCGAGGAGGACGGCAAGCAGGTGGTGCGCCACCGCATTGAAATGGCCCGCTTCGAGACCGGTCCCGCCGAACTGCCCCGACTGACTTTCGTGCTCAAGCAGGGCGGGCGACAGGAAGAGCGGCAAAACGACGCCATGCGCGTGACGATCAAGTCGCTTCTGGAAGAAGAAGCACAGAAGGTCGCCATGCAACAAATGCAGAACCGCAAACCCAAGTCGCCGCAAAAAGACACATCAGGCGCGAAACCGCAGGTGATCGATCCCAGTGGCAAGCAGCCCATCGGGCCGACCTTCAACCTGCCGCCGGGCTCCGCGCCCCAAACGCCGAGCATGGCGCCGCCTCCGCCCGGCGCGCCTCGATCCGGAAACGCGGCGGCGCACGAACCCGAGCAGGTCCAGCTTCAACCCCGGGATATCAAGGATCCCGTGCCGCTGATTCGCAAGGATTATCTTTCGCTGTATCTACTGATCGGCTTTGCGGTCGCGCTGCTTATCGGACTCGGCCTGTGGTTCTGGCTCCGGCGACGCAAACCGGCGGAGGACGGTCCCACCCCGGCGATTGTGGACATGCGCCCGGCCCACGTCATCGCCATGGAACGGCTGGCCGACCTGGAGGCGCAACAACTCGTGGCCAAGCGGCAACTGAAGGAATATCACCTGCTTCTGTCCGAAATCCTGCGGGAATATTTCGAGCGTCGCTATGGCCTGAAAGATGCCCTGTCGCTCACCAGCGAGGAGGTGGGCCGCCGCATCGGAAAACTGTATCTACGCGATCTGGACGGGCAGATGGTGTACGAACTGTTCCACGCCGGAGATCTGGTGAAATTCGCCAAGGACGAACCCACGGACGGCGTTTGTCTGGAGCGGCTGGAGCAGGCTAGAATGATTGTCAGACGCACTCGGGAGGAGACGGTTGGAATTCGCTAACCCATGGATACTGCTGGGGATCCCGCTGCTCGTGCTGCCGTGGGCGCTGGTGGAGTTCCTGCGCGAGCGGACCCGAACGGCCACCTTCGTCTTTCCCGGCCCGCCGGGACGGCGGCCGCCCTGGTCGCTGCGTTCCAAGCTGCGCGGATTTCCGGCGATTCTGAGGGTGTTTTCCTTGATGTTGCTGGTGGCCGCTCTGGCGGGACCGCGCGTGCCTTCCGACGAAGTTCCGATTTACAAGGAAGGCATCGACATCGCCATCGTCTTCGATATCTCCACCTCCATGCGCGCCCTGGATTTCGAGCCCTCCAACCGTTTCACCGTGGCCCGGGACACCATTTCCGATTTCGTCAAGGGCCGCCCCACAGACCGCATGGGCCTGGTGGTTTTCGCGGGCGAGGCTTTCACCCAGTGCCCGCTTACCCTGGATCACGCGGTTCTTCTGAACGTGCTGGCCACCATCAAAATGGGCGTCCTGGAAGACGGCACAGCCATCGGTGACGCCCTGGCTACGGCGGTCAATCGTCTGCGGGACAGCCAGGCCAAGAGCAAGGTCATCGTGCTGCTTACCGACGGCTCCAACAATCGCGGCCGTATCGACCCGGAAAAGGCGGCGACATTGGCCAAGGAATTCAATATCCGGGTCCACACCATCCAGGTGGGCAAGGGCGGCCGAGTGCCCTATCCCGTGCGCAGCTTCGATTTCTTCAGCCAGCAGTGGGTGGAAAGCGTCCAGAATTACGACGTCCCGGTCAATCCGCGCCTGTTGCGGGACATTGCGCGGGAGACCAAGGGCCGCTTTTTCGTGGCCGACGATTCGGCCGCGCTGAAAAACGTCTTCAAACTGATCGACGACATGGAACGCACGGAACTGCCCGGCGAGGAATTCATCATGTACGATGAAATCTACACCGCCTTTGCGCTTCCGGCCCTGTTTTTGTTGCTTCTGGAAATGGCCTTGCGGCTTTTCTGGATCCGGAAATTCCCGTAACGGAAAAGACGACATGCGTTTCGCCAACGGTGAATACATTCTGTTTTTACTCGTGATTCCGCTTCTGGCGGCCTTCTACTGGACCGCCCGGCGGCGCACCGTGCGCCGACTGGAGAAACTGGCGGACGCCTCCCTGCGGGACTGGCTGGTCCGGCGGGTGTCGGATCGCAAGCAGATTCTGAAGGCCGCCCTGCTTTTCGGCGGGCTGTTTTTCCTGATTCTCTCCCTCACCCGGCCCCAGGTGGGCGGGCGTTCCACGCTGGTGAAGCGGGAGGGCATCGACCTGCTGTTCGTCCTGGACGTCTCTAAAAGTATGGAAGTGCGCGACATCCGCCCCAGCCGCCTGCGCCGGGCCAAACTGGAACTCCAGGCCATCATGGAGGAACTGGCCGGGGATCGGGTGGGCATCATCAGCTTTTCCGGCGCGGCCTTCGTGCAGTGCCCGCTCACATCGGATTACGCCGCCGCCCGCATGTTCCTGAAATCGCTGGATCCTTCCGATATGCCCGTCCAGGGAACCGCCGTCGGCGAGGCCCTGGAACTTTCCCACCGGCTGCTGACCGAAACCGAGAGCCCGGGCGGCTCCCGATTGGTGGTGCTTCTCACCGACGGAGAGGATCACGGCGAAAAGGCCGAGGAGGCCATGCGGAAACTCGCCGCGGACAAGATTCCCGTCTTCGTGGTGGGTATCGGCAGCCAGTCCGGCGAACCCATTCCGATGTACGGCAACGACGGAAACATGAGCGGCTATCTGAAGGACAAGGACGGCCAGACCGTCATGAGCCGTCTGAACGAGTCCCTGTTGCGGAACATCGCGTCCAAAACCGGCGGGCGCTATACCAACCTTCAGGCGGGCGGCACGCTGGACGAACTGCATCAGTACGTCAAACAGATGCAGAAACAGGAGTTCGAAAGCTCGCTGTACACCCAGTACGACGAAAAGTTCGCCTTCCTACTCTGGCCCGCCTTCGTGCTGCTCCTGCTTTCCTCGCTGGTGGACGAACGGCGGGGAAGCCGCTGGCTGGGGGTGCGCAAATGATCGGAATCGTTGGACGAATTTCATTTCTGCTGACCGTTTGGATCGTTTCTTGTGGTTTTTCGCTGTTCGAGACGGAAGACGCCGACATCCAGGCCGGCAACAAAGCCTACAAGGATCAGGAATACCCGGACGCCATGCAGGCCTACAACGAAGCGGAAAAACGTCTGGGCGCTCGGCCGGAGCCGCAATTCAATCGTGCCAACGTTCTGTATAAACAGGAGAAATACGCCGAGGCCATGGAGGAGTATCTCAAAGTATTGGCCCAGGCGGACGACCCGCTGAAGGCGCGAACGTATTTCAACATGGGAAACGCCCTTCTGCGTCAGGGAAAACTCACCGAGGCCATCGACAGCTACAAACGTTCCCTGCGACTGCAACCCGGCGACCGGGACGCGATCTTCAACCTGGAACTGGCCCTGCATATTCTGGAAGAAGAGAAGAAGAAACAGGAGGAGCAGCAGAAAAACGGGGATAACCAGGAAAAACAGCAAGACCAGGAAAATCAGCAAAGTCAGGATCAACAGGATAATCAAAATCCGTCCGAACAACAGGAAAAGCAGGACGGAGAGCAACAGAAGCAGGATCAACAGCAGGATCAGCAGCAGCAGGGCGATCAAGAAGAACAGGATCAGCAGCAGCAACAGCAGGGTGAGAAACAGCAAGGCGAACAGCAGAAGCAGCAGCCGTCCCAGGCCGGGCAGCCGGGTGAAGAGCAGGAAGGAAAGAAAGCCCAGGCCATTCCGCTGGAGAAATCCGAGGCGGAGGAACTGCTGGACAAACTGCGCGACAAGGAAAAAAGTTTTCAGCTTCATCGATTCATGCTAGACCAGCAGCAGCAACGAAAGATGGAGAAGGAATGGTAAGCCCTGAGAAGCGGAAATTGAAGGCATTCCGGCCGGTTCGGAAGCTCCCGGTCATCGGGGCGGCGGTCTTCGGCCTGCTGTTTCTGTTTATCGGTAACGCCCATGCTGGCAATCGCATCGATCTGAAAGTGGATAAAACCACCCTTTCCATGGGAGACGTGTTGCGCTGCGAGGTGGTGGTCACCCTTGAAAACGAGGACAGCGTGAGCGATATCCGCCAGCCGACCTTCCAGGATTTCAAGGTGCTCGACAGCCAGACCGGTACCCAGCAGTATACCTCCATCGTCAATTTCAAGGTCACCTCAAAGAAAACCACCACCACCACTTCGCTGCTTCAGCCCACGAAACTGGGACAATTCGAGATCGGCCCGGCCACCTTCCGGGAAAACGGGCAACTAGTGTCCTCCAACCGGGTCAGCGTTACGGTGCAGGATCTGAAGGCCGAATCCGGCGGCGTCTTTTACGGAGACAACGCCATCAGCGCCCCGCTTTCCGAGCACGAGCAGCAGACGCCCACGCTTTTCCTTCGTCTGGTGCCCGAGCGGGGCGAGCTTTTCGTGGGCGAACAGATCGCCGTGACGCTCTATCTGTACAGCTCCGGCGTGTCGGTTTCCCGCTGGGGACGGGTGGCGATTCCCGATTTCGAGGGCTTCGCCTCCGAATCCTTGCAGATGCCGTCCGACGGAGACGCTCGTCGGGTCATCATCGACCGCCGGGATTTCCACGTGGAGGCTCTGGACCGCTATCTTCTCACCGCCCGGAAAACGGGAAAGCAGACGATATCCCCGTATACCGCCAAGATCCTGGCCGGGGGCGACGGCCTGTTTGGCGGTCGCTGGTACAATCGCGGAACCACTCCGGTGGAAATCAGCGTCAACCCGCTTCCGCAAAAAGGCCGACCGAAGGATTTCGCTCCGGGCAGCGTGGGCAAGTTCCGTCTGCACGGTCGCCTGGATCGCCGCCGCACGGAAACCGGCCAGCCGGTCACGCTCACGGTGATTCTGGAAGGCAGCGCCGACATCAACCGGGTTCTGCCGCCCAAACTGCCGCCTTTGCCGGACGCCAAGGTGTATCCTCCCACGGAAAAACGCGAGAATTTTCAACAGGGGTTGCGGCTTTCGGGGCGCTATACGGCCGAGTACCTGGTAGTGCCCAATCGATCGGGGCGCCTGCGCATTCCGCCGCTTACGTTCTCGTATTACGACGTGGACGAACGGAAATACAAGACCGCACGCACGCCGGAGTTTTCCGTATTCGTCAAGGAATCCGGGGCGTCCGGCGATTCCGGAACCCTGCTTTCTCCCACGGCGAAACAGGATCTTGTCTTCGAGCCCGGCAGTCTGCAACCGCTGCATCCCCGGGCCGAGTTTCGAAATCGCGGCGAGCGTTTTTTCGGTTCTTCCGTCTTTCTGGCGCTCTTCTGGGGGCCTCTGATTCTGATCTCGCTGCTGCTTTTTTACGATGCCGTACGCTGGTTGCGGCCTCGGCTTTCCGCCTCCGGAAAACTGCTTTTAGAACGTGAGATTCGCGAACTGGAGATTCGTCTGTCGGATGGGAAAACCGCCTCGGCCGAAGCCTTCCACGCTGACGTAAAACGCTGGGTTTACCTGGAGTTGGAACTCCGGACGGGAGCGAATCTGGCCGGATCGACGCACGACCAGTTGGTGGAGAAACTGTCGAAGGCCGGGATTTCGGAAGGCCGCCGGACAGAAGCCGTGCGTCTGCTGGAGACGGCGGATTTTCTGCGCTACGGCCGCAAGGACGAAGCCGGGCGGGCGCGGCTGGTCGCCGACATCAAAACCTGGAAGGAGGCTTTGCGAAAATGAGACGCCTCTTTCGGAGTATGCTTTTGCTTTCCGTCCTTTTTCTCCTGGGATTCTGGATGGTTCCTCCGTCGCCGCTCTTTGCGGGAACGGATGACGAGAATCGTTTCCAGCAGGCCAACGAACTGGCCGCCAAGGGAAAAGCGGAACGGGCGCTTTCCATTTACGAGGATCTGATCGCAGAGACTCCGGGTGATCCGGATCTTTTGTACAACGCGGGAACCGTGGCATTGCAGGCGGGCCGGCTGGCCCCGGCGGTGCGCTATCTGGAGCGCGCGCTGGCGGTCGCACCGGATTGTTCCGACTGCCGGGCCAACCTGGACCGGGCGCTGGAAGGCCAGAAAGACCGCGTGATCGGGGAAAAGCAGGCCCGGACCGGCGGAAGTTTCGATGCTTTCATGGAAAAAATGCACCTGGACGCCCTGGCCGTGACTTTTCTTGTGTTCCATCTGCTTCTTTTTGCTATACTGCTGCTTCGCCGCCGGACGGCATCGGAACGCACGCGTTTCGCCCTGGCGCTTTCGACCGGGGTTCTGTTCATTCTCGTGCTGGCCTTCGGGGGGCTCCTGGCCTTGAAGGCCTATCGCTACGAGGCCGCCCGTTACGCGGTGGTGATGGTCGAGGAACTGCCCGTTCGCAAGGGCCCGAACATGAACTATCCGGAATCGTTCCGGATTCACGAAGGGTTGAAGGTTCGTCTGGACGAGCGGGTGGAGGATTGGCGGCGGGTCTGGCTCGCCAACGGACTGAACGGCTACGTGCCGGAGGATAAACTGGGTGAAATCTGATCGCGCACGCATATTCCCGCCGAAAGCTTTCGGGCTGTTTCTGTTGCTTCTTTTGGTTCTGCTTCCGGCCTGCGCCGGTTTCGAGGAATTGAAGGGCAAGGATTACCAGGATTCCGCCCGCCTGAATTTCCTGGAAGGAAAAAAATACCTGAAGAGCGAAAACTTCGAGGTGGCCGAGGAATACTTCAACCTCGTCAAGCAGAAGTTTTCCTTTTCCATGCACGCCACCGACGCCGAACTGCTCCTGGCCGAGGCCCTCTACCGCCGGGACATGTACGGCGAGTCCATCGACGCCTTCCGCCTGTTCCAGCGCAATCACCCCAACCATGAATGCAATCTCTACGCCCAGTACCGCGTGGGACTGGCTTTTTACGAACAGATGCCGGAGGACTGGTGGTTCATGCCCCCGGCCTACGAACGCGATCACGAATACGGCGAAAAGGCCCGCAGCGCCTTCAAGCGCGCCATCCGCATGGAGCGCGCCCGGGATTTCCATTTTCCCAAGAAATTCGTTCCGGAGGAAGTGGAGTCCTGCAAGGGCCGAGACTACCTTCAGGTGCGTTCGATCATCTTCGACGCGAGAAACAAGGAGCGTTTCGCCGTACGGCGGCTGATCGACCGCGAAATTTACGTGGCGGAATTCTACATGAAGCGGGACAAACCCAACGGCGCCATCGGCCGATTGGAGGAAGCCTTCCAAACCTTCGATGAACTGGCCGAGGACCGGGACATGCTGCGCTTTCTGGCCGACGCCTATCGGGAAGCTCACATGTACCGCAAGGCCCGTAGCGTCTGGGACTGGACCGAGAAAGTCTACGGTCCGAGCGATCCGGGCGTGCGCAAGCGGGCCGAAAGCGAACTGGACCGCATCGACCGCCACGAAAAAGATTATCTGAAGGAATTGGCGAAAAAGGAAGAAGCCACCCGGGAGGAACGGGAGTTCGAAAAAGCCATGCGTAAAAAACATGGCGTGATGGAAATCGATCCCGATCCGGATCCTGACGCCAGCAGCGTCGTGCCGCTGCCCGACCCGAACGAAACCCGGGACGCCATCTCCGGTAAAAAACGAAAACTTTAGCGAATTCGGCTGATTCCGGACGTGGCGTTTCCGATCCGTCGCCCCGTGCTACGCATTCAGGGAGATCCGCCCATGAACAGGCCGAGCCTCGCTTTTCTCGCGATTCTGATACTGATCTCGCCGATTTTTTCTGCCTGTTCCTCTTCGGATTCCCCCGGAGCGGACGGCGACACCGATGCCGATGCGGCGGAAAACCCGAAGGAAGACGGCGACTTGGACGGTGAGGGCGACGGAGACGCGGAGATGGATGCGACTCCCGATGGCGACGGGGACCCCGACCCCGACGAAGAGGCATCCGCCTCCATCCTCGACAATCCCCACGACGGCCGCCTGTACGCCGCCGCCGGTTTTCGCATTATCACGCCCACCGACGAAAACCACCCCTGTACGAAGCTCATGGGCGGGACGTCATCGAACCGTCTCAACACGGGGACTCACGATGATCTGGAAGCCCGGGGGCTCGTGCTTCAGCGGGACGACGAGCATCTGGTGCTCGTGGCCCTGGACCTGGTGGGCTGGTCCATCGCGGATGTGGACAAGGTCTGGGACGCCCTGGAGCCCTATGGCATCGACCCCGAACGGGTGATCGTGACCAGCACCCACACCCATGAAGGCCCCGATACCATGGGCGTATGGGGGCCCAAGTTGAATGAATCGGGGCGCTGCGAAGCGTATGCTCAATTCCTGATGGAAACCATCGTGGACCTGGTGGTGGATCTCTCCGACCAAATGGTCCCTGTTTCCCTGGAAGCGGCCGAAACGTCCATTCACGAGGACAGCGTGGAGGATACTCCGCTCCAGGAAGACACGCGGTTGCCGAAGGTGGTGCACAATCGCGTCACCGTCGCCCGGCTGTTCGACGACGACAACGCCACCGTGGCCAGTCTGGTCAACTGGCATTCCCACCCGGAAATCATGATCGACATGGAGGACTACAGCGCCGACCATCCCCGCTGGACGCGCAAAAAGATGGACGAAACGCTCGGCGGAACCTGCATTTATCTTACGGGCACCTGCGGCGGCCTGGCTACTTCCTTTCTGGGTGACATCCCGGCCCGTGACGCGGACGGCTTGCCCGTACTGGAGGGCGGCGAGCCGGTCATCCTGCACGAAAACACGCCGCAAAAGATGTGGAGCCTGGGTTACATCGTGGCCGAGTACGCTCTGACCGCCCTGGCCGAAAACGCCGTTCCGGCCGGTTCCGAACTGCGCATCGATCGGGAGGTTATGGAACTTCCCTTCGAAAATTCCCTGTTCATCATGGCTTCCATGATCGGCGTCATTCCGGAATACGACGCCCTGATTACGGACAATCCCGATAAATGCGGGGCCTACGGCTGCATTCCCCAACCGATTCACCACATCCAGGTGGGACCGTTCCACATGGTCACCCTGCCGGGCGAAGCCTTCGCCGAGACGGCCATCGGGCGAGATGCCTACACCCACGATTACGGCGCGGAATACGGAGCGCACACGTATCCGGCGGTGGAGGGATACCATAGCGCTTTACCGGAAGGGCACCTGCTCATGGATCTGGGCCTCGCCAACAACGAAATCGGATACATCCTGCCCGAAGGCGACTATCAGGAAGATGGACATCCCGAATATTACGAGGAATATTTCTCTCTTTCCCACAAAACCGAAGCGCTGTTGCGGGAGACGGTTCGTGGTCTTCTGGAGCGGAGCGCCACCGAGGAAAACCGGCGGTCGCCGCAATAAAACTTCGGAGAACCGCCCCGTCGAGTCACGATGAAACGGAACGCATCCGAAAACATGTCCTCCGATCGCGCCTATGAAAAGCTGCGCCGGGCCACGCTGTTGGCCGCCGGAACGAATCTCGGTCTGGGATTGGGCAAGATGGCGGCGGGCTCCCTCTTTCAATCCATCGCTTTGGTGGCGGACGGGGTGCATTCTCTTTCCGATTTGGTGAGCGATTTTCTGGTGTTGCTGGGAGGGCGGTTGGGATCGTTGCCGCCGGATGAGAATCATCCCTACGGTCATGGGAAGTTCGAGACCTTTTCCGCCCTGGCGGTGGCGCTGGTGCTTTTCATCGTGGGAGTGGGGATCGGCTGGGAGGGGGTACTGTCTTTTCTGAAACCGGAGGCTGCCACGCCGGCCCTGGAATTGATCCTGGTGGCCGGAATTTCCATGGTCGTGAAAGAAGTTCTGTTTCGCTACACGCGCAGGGTCGCCCGGGCCGTGGACAGCCCCGCCATGCTGGCCAACGCCTGGCATCAGCGCTCCGACGCGCTTTCTTCCCTGGCGGTTCTTTTCGGCGGCCTGGCGGGGGCCTTCGGCTTTGCCCACGGCGACGCACTGGCCGGAATCGTGGTGGGAATTTTCATTTTCTGGGCCGCTTTTGGCATTGCGGTCGGAGCTTTTCGGGAACTCTGCGAGCATGCCGCCGAACCGGAAGTCCGGCAGCGAATAGAGGAAATCCTGAACGATTCCGAATCGATCCGCAGTTGGCACCAATTGCGGACGCGTCGCGTGGGCCGGGAAATCCTCGTCGATGTCCATATCCAGGTGGATCCCGGTCTGAGCATTCTGCAAGGCCACGAGATAACCGGCGTTCTGAAACATCGGCTTGCAAACTCCCTCGGGGCTCCCTGCAATACTTTGATTCACCTGGAACCGGATCGATCTTCCGAGGCCGGTTCCGAAAAAGCCGAAGAATAATTTCCTCCCATTTTCCGCCGGTTTATGGAATACTGTTTCCGAATTGGAAACAGATCGAACCGAACGGACGAATCCGGGGGAGGCTATGAGCGCATCGATTCCAGACCGCATGCCCGCTCGTTTTCTGGACAGCATGAACCATACCATGACCAACGTCTGGGTGGCCCAGATTCACCTGGCCATGGACTTCGATGCGGCGCTGGATCGGGAACGATTGACCCATGCCTTGCGCCTGCTTCTGGACGCCGAGCCGGTCCTGGGGTGCCGCTACATTCCCCGTTGGTTTCGCCCGTTCTGGTCGCGTATTCCGGCCTCCGTGCTCGATCGGCACCGGATTCTTTTCGAATCCATGGATGAAACGGCTTTTTTACAGGAGGATATGGGCGGACAGGACGGCCCGCAGATTCGCGCCGCGTTTTCCGATTCCGATGGGGAGCGCCTGATTTTAAAGGTAAGCCACCAGGTCGGCGATGCCGGGGGAGTGAAGGATATCGCCGCGCGATTGGCGGAGATCTACCGGGAACTGGGAAAAAACGCGGCCTACCGCCCCGAACCCAACCTGGGTTCGCGAAGCCTCGGCCAGTTATACGGCCGATTTTCCCTGCGAAAGAAACTGTCCTTGCTGGCCTATGCCGTTCAGGAACAGCGGGCCAACAGCCGCCCCATCCGCAGCCTTCAATATCCCTCCGGTCGGCGATGCGAGGGACCGCCGAGATTCACGATCCAACGCTTCGGAAAGGAGCGCATTCGGGAGTTTCGCTCCTTCTGTCAGCCCCATGACGCCACATTGAACGACCTTTTTGTCGCCGCCGTCCTGCGCGCCATCGTGCGCCAGACGAACTGGGACGGAGACGGAGCCTTGCGCCTTTTGGGTACGGTGGACAATCGCCGCTATCTTCCGGGAAAGCAGGCCGAATCCATCTGCAACCTGAGTTCATTCATGTTTCCGGATATCGGCTTCGACCCGGGGGGCAGTCTGGAACAGACCCTGCGGGCGATCAAACAAAGCATCGACGCGCAGAAAAACGAATTTTTCGGCCTGGCTTACCTGTACCTGGCCCGGATCAGCCTCCTGCCTTATCCGTACATCGTCAAACGCTGGATGACGCGGGGAATCTTCAAACTGTTTCAGCGGATAGGCAACATTCCCCCCAGCCTGACCAACATGGGGCCCATCGACGCCGAACGCCTGGATTTCGACGGCATGCGTCCGGAACGGGCGGAACTGATCGTTCCCGCCTCGATCCCGCCATTTTTCATCCTGGGCATGTCCGGATACCGCGACGGCATCAGTTTGAGTCTAGGTTCCCGCGACTCGGCCGTTCCCCCTTCCAAGGTAGAGGAACTTTTCCGATTCATCGACCAGGAATTGCCGAAATAGCGCGATCCTTTCCGGGCTCCCTAGGAAATTCCATGTTATTTCGAGGGGATGGAGATTTTTATCTTCGGAGGAAAGGAGAACGATCCAATATAAAGTTATCATGGGGAACGCCGATAGTATAACGGGGTGGGAGGTGTGATTTTTATTGGAAGAGGGCATGATTTGAAAGGTTTTCCGCGATTCGGTACAAATTGATGGATCGGTTTGTTTCCCGCCGGATGGTTTGGCTTCTGGGATTGTCCTTGTGGAGCGGCCTTTTCTTCGGGGGAATCAGCGAGGCGGCCCGGTCCGTTTCCGTGAATCCGGCGGTGTCGGGAATGCCGTTGGGGCTTCATCTGGACTACCTGGAAGATCCTGAAGGCGTTTGGTCGCTGGACGATGTGCGCAATCCCGTGCAGGCGCGACGGTTCGTCCAAAGCACCGAAACCAATCCGAATTTCGGCATGCAGCGCTCCGTCTACTGGACCCGGATTTATCTGAACATGGAAAAGCGATACCAGGACGAACGTTGGATCGTCGAGACGGAAATGCCTTTACTGGATCGTCTGGACGTTTTTTTCGTGAAAAACGATCAACTGGTGGTTCACAAACCGCTGGGGTTGTTGTTTCCTCCAAGCGAACAGGATCTTGTCACCGGAAACGTGTCGTTTCTTATTCCGGAAAACCTGAACGGGAACTTCGTCATCTATCTTCGTTACGAGACGAAGGAGACCCTCCTTTTGGGCTTGCGCCTGTGGGACGCAAAGGATTTGCTCGGCAAGACATTCCGTTCCACACTGCTGTACGGTCTGGCCTTGGGCATTCTTCTGGCGTTGGTTTTTTATAACTTACTGCTGTATTTTTCCCTTCGGGATCGGACGTATATTTATTACCTGCTTTTCCTGACGGCCTTTTTTCTTTACTGGATGGTGATCGATGGTTTCGTTCACCCGTTTCTATGGTTGTCTCCCGTAACCGGGATGAATCGTCTGCCGCTGTTGCTGTCCACCTCCACTCTCATTCTCGGATTGGCGTTTTCGCGCCGTTTTCTGAATACGAGTGAAATACTTCCGCGCCACGATCGATTTCTGAAAGCCAAAACGGTCCTGGCCGTGGCGTTTCTTGCCCTGATTCCTTTCGATTATTTCCTGGCAAGCCATCTGATCGCCATCGTGGCCTTTTTCAGCATTTTCGGCCTTGGAACCGCGGCGCTGTTCGCTTGGCGACAAGGATACCGTCCGGCACGCTACTATCTGTTGGCCTGGACGTTCATGTTAAGCAGTTCTGCCGTTTTCCTATTGATGCTTGTGGGGTTGTTTCCGGCCAATGTCTTGACCCGGAACGCCTTGCTTTTCGGCCTGGATCTGGGAGGTATCCTGTTGTCCTTCGCTCTGGCCGACCGCATACGGAATATCACGGAGGATTACAAGAGCAAACTGGAACATACGGTCCGGGCGCGAACCACGGATCTTCAGGCGACGGTTTTCCGACTTCATTCCGAGATCGCCAATCGAAAGAAAGTGGAAGAAGAACTCCGTATCAGCGAGAAATGGTTCCGTACCGCTTTCAATACGTCCCCCGATTCCATCGTGGTCAGCCGACAGGAAGACGGCATGATCCTGGATATCAACAAGGGTTTTACCCGGTTGACGGGATTCAGTCGCAAGGAGGCGATTGGAAAGACCTCCAAGGAGTTGGAATTATGGGTGGATCCGAAGGACCGGGAGCGAATGCTCGACGAGTTTCGTCGAAACGGTTTGATAACCAATCTGGAAATCACTTTCAACAGCGTTAACGGTCCGGTTCTTTGCCTGCTTTCCGGCTGTCCGATGGAAGTGGATGGCCGGACCAATCTGCTGATCTTCATCCGCGATATCACGGAATGGATGCACGCTCAGAATATGTTGAAAGAGGTGGAACAGAAATACGAACTGATTCTGGAGCATGCCAACGTCATCGTCTGGACCTATGACATGAAGGCCTCTCATTTCCTTTTCGCCTCCAGCGCGCTGACCACCATTCTCGGATACACGGACGAAGAGGCGAAGACACAGTGCTTGGAAGACGTTCTCACACCCGCTTCCCTTCAGGCTGCGGGAAAGGAACTACTGCATCTGATGGACAACTGGCCGGAAACCAGCCGTTTCCATCTGGAAGCCGAGCATATTCATAAGGACGGATCCAGGATCTGGCTGGAGGTGTCCGGGTCGAGACTGATGGATGGCAACGAGGATTCTTTCCTGATCTCCGGTGTTTCCAGGGATATCTCGGAACGCAAACAAGCGGAGTTTAAGCAGCGGGCCTTGGAAGATCAACTGCGCCAATCCCAGAAAATGGAGGCCATCGGTCGTCTGGCGGGAGGCGTCGCCCACGATTTCAACAACATTCTGACCGGAATCAACGGAAATCTGGCTCTGGCGCGTATGGAAATCGATTCGGAGGATTCGGCCCAGGAATTGTTGCAGGAAGTGGAACGCGCTTCCTCCCGGGCGGCGAATCTTACCCGCCAACTTCTTGCCTTCAGTCGCAAGCAGTTCTTCACGCTTAGAGCGCTGAATCTGAACGACTTGGTGGAAGACTTGAAGAAAATGCTTGCGCCCATTCTCGGAGAAACCGTGCGTCTGGAAACAAGACTTGCCGAGGATCCCTGGGAAATCCGGGCCGACGCGGGCCAGATCGAACAGGTTCTGGTCAATCTGGCGGTGAATGCCCGCGACGCCATGCCGACGGGCGGGACGCTCCGTATCGAAACGGAAAACCGACGCGTCGATGAGCAAATATCCGAAAAATCGGAAAGTCTGAATCCGGGCGATTATATCGTGATTCGTGTCATCGATACGGGAAGCGGAATCGACGAGGAAACCCGTTTGCGGATTTTCGAGCCCTTTTTCACCACCAAGTCCAAGGGCAAAGGCACCGGCCTCGGTCTGGCCATGGTTTACGGTATCATCGAACAGCACGGTGGGCATATCGAAGTAATTTCAGAGATCGGCAGGGGAACCGAGTTCCGGGTTCTGTTGCCTCGCAGCCAGGAAAAGAGGCAAGATTCGCCGGTGGAATCCCTGAATCTGGGAGACTGGCCCACGGGAACGGAAACGATTTTATTCGTGGAAGACGAGCGGCTGGTAAGGGAAATCGCCATCCGAACCTTGCATCGTCTCGGTTACCATGTGATCGAGGCGGCCCATGGCGAGGAAGCGCTTGAAAGAGGCCGCGAGTTTCAGGGCGATATCCATATTCTGGTTACCGACATCGTTATGCCGGGGATGAACGGTCGGGAACTGGCGGATGAAATCGTCGCCGATCGGCCTGGAATCAAAATTCTTTTCACGTCCGGATATACGGACGACATTATTTTACGCCATGGTGTTCGCAACCGCGAGGTCAATTTCCTGCCCAAGCCCTACTCTCCGGAAATCATCGCCCGCAAGGTTCGCGAAATTCTGGACGATTCTTCCACGCCTTCCATGGTGGCCGGAAAGCGCGGATAATACGCGATTTCTCCTTTTGGACGTTTTGGAAAACAGGTATACTTGGTTTCGGTGTTTTTCCCTTCGGAACAGCCATTGGATAAGAATGAAACCATCGTTGGAAAAGATTTGGCCGCCGACCCTGCTCGGCTGGACCGTCGAGCGGCTGTCCTCCTTCCTCCTTCCTGCGCCGGACGATTTTCCCGGGCTGGAATGGAGGCTCTCCGGGGACTTTGAAGCCATTCATGCCTTTCGGGCGGATTCGGAGCGCCGCCTGGCGGATTTCCTTTTGCAGCACCGCTGGCCGCCCTACCGTAAATCCTTTTCGGACACCCGGATTCTCTCCTTGATCGTGGACATGAAAGACGCTTACGGAGACGAGCGGATGCTTCTCGGCAAAGTGGCTCGCTTTCTGGCTCATCGCTTGAAAACGCTGGAGGCGCGGATCGATCGCCTGCTGCCGATTCTTTTCCCCCAAAACCTGCTCGGAGACATCGACTGGAACCGGAGCCCGCTGGAACGCATGGATCCGGAGACTTTGCCCTTGCAGCAAAGTGCCATGTTGAAATTCGGCCAGATTCCCTGCGGGCTGGCCTGCGCCTTCTGTACGCGCTCTGTCTGGCCCGATCACGGCTTTCCCACCGATTTCTTTCTTTTCGAACAGGTGTACCAGGCCGCGATTGCCCTTGGAAAAGCCGCCGATGAAAACGCCTATCTGAAAATCGGCAGCGGTGAGCCCAGTCGGCATCCGCACCTGCCGTCCATCGTGGACCTGGCGGCCCGGCGCGGATTTCGCGATATCCGGTTGGAAAGCAGCGCGGTGAAGGAGTTGGATCGGCCGATGCTGAAAAAATTGGCGAAATACGGCTTGAAAAGGCTTTATTTGCCGATTTACGGCGTCACCGCCACCACGCATGACGCCGTGGTGGGGCGCAACGGACACTTCCGGGACACCGAGAACGTGTTGAAATGGGCGCGGGAAAGTGGTGTCGCCGTGGAGATCCATGGTGTTCCTTTGACCTTGAACCGGGAGGAATTGCACCTCATTCCGGATTGGTGCCGAAAACGGGGGGCGGTTTTCGGCGTTTTCCAGTTTCCCAGAAACGAAGGTCCGAGCCGTCTGCCGGTCCCGGAGATCACTCCCAGAATCGGCGATCTTTTCCCGTCCGTGCGCGAACGACTGAACCTGTTCATTCCCTGTCTGCAGGCGGGTCGGGATCCCGACGTGCTCAGCCACCGTTCGGACGAACAGGAACTGATCGATCGTCGGGAACACGACGCCCGGCAAGGCTTCGAGACGGAGTTCGCTCCCCGCTGCGCGACCTGCGCACGGCGAGGCGATTGCACGGGAGTATATGCCGGATACCTGGCCATTCACGGCGATTCCGAGCTGAATCCCATGGAAAAATCGTCATGACGCGTTGGGTGATGCACCTCGATATGGACGCCTTCTTCGCCGCCGTGGAGCAGCGAGATAATCCCGATCTGCAAGGAAAACCGGTCATCATCGGGGCCAAACCTGGCGGCCGGGGCGTGGTTTCCACCTGCTCCTACGAGGCTCGCGTCTTCGGCGTCCGTTCCGCCATGCCTATCTCCACCGCCTGGCGGCTCTGCCCCGACGGCGTTTATCTCACGCCGGACATGCGGCGCTATATTCTCGAATCCGAGAAGATCATGGAGATCCTTGGAGAAATCAGCCCCGTGGTGGAGCCCGTTTCCATCGACGAGGCTTTTCTGGACATCAGCGGGCTGGAGCGCCTGTTCGGGACGCCGGAGGAGATCGGGCAACTGGCCAGAAACCGTATCCGGGAGCGCACCGGACTTACCGCCTCGGTGGGCGTCGGCCCCAATCGACTGATCGCCAAAATCGCCTCGGACTACCGGAAACCCGATGGACTGACTGTTGTTCACGTCGAAGACGTCCTGAACTTCCTGGCCCCGATGCCTGTCTCCCGGCTGCGCGGGGCGGGCCGTATCCTGGTGGAGAAATTGCATCGGCAAGGGATCATGACCATCGAACAGCTTCGGTGCTTTTCCGAAACCGATCTGGCGGGAATGCTTGGTGAAAATGCCGGGGCGATGTTGTTCGCGCAGGCTCGGGGATTGGGTTCCGATCGGGTGGAAACCGGTCGGGAGCGGAAATCCATCTCCAAGGAACGGACCTTCATGGAGGACTGTAACGATCCGGAGATACTAAGAGATTGCCTGCACGCGCAGGCGGAAGAGGTCGGACGGATCGCGCGAAAGAAGCAACTGCGAGGAAGAACCGTCACGTTGAAAATCCGCTTTCAGGGTTTCGAAACCCGCACCCGGCAGTGCCGCCTGCCCGATTCCACCGACATCGACGGAGAGATTTTCCGAGCCGCCTGGGAACTTTTCCGCAAGGCCGGATTCGGAAATCGTCCCGTACGGCTGATTGGTCTGGGGATTTCGGATTTTCACTCCGGCGGCCAGATGGGACTTTTCGATAAGGAATGCGAGAAAAAGCGGGATGTCCTTCAGGCCCGGGACGCCATCGTCCGACGTTTCGGGAAAGCCGTGCTCCGGCCCAGGAAAGGCGACGGTTGAACGTTCGCCACGCCTTGCGGCTTTCGCGCCAGCCCCACATTTCTACACCGCTTGCCCTTCGTTTGTCCTGTGTTTTTCGTTCCGTGCGGGTTTGCCACTTCCCTGCCGTCCCTCTTTCGGAAAGATTTTCCGGACAGGCATCGAGGCCCCTTCGCCAACACCTGCTCCCTCCCCGGTCTGGCATGGTTTTTGCCAGGCTCTCGGAAAACAAACTGAAAACTCATCTTGTGTCTTACCCTTGGGATGGGCGCAAACGACGGGAACTTTTCCGGACTCTCTCCCGTTTTCCGAGAGCCGATCCGGCACGCCTTTTGTCATCCGGCACGGAAATTGCGATCTGCAATCGTAGCGATATCAATGGTTTGCAATTTTCGTTCCGGCGCAAAAGGCGTGCCGGCTGCAAAAACCCATGCCAGACCGGGGGAGATTCGTGCGTGTCTGTCCCGAAAGAGGGGCGGCGCTGCGTGTCGGATTCGACGTTTTTTATCGCGGTATGGGGGCTCTTGATCCTTCCTTGACGCTGGAGTACAATGCCTATTGGATATCTATCGTTTTCATTCTCCCGTGGTCCTTCTCGCAGGCAAGGAGCGTCCCATGCCGTTCTCCTCCCGATCGGGTATGTTGTTCGTCATGCTGACCTTGGTTTTGCTGCTGTCCGCCTGCGGAGGTGACGAGAATTCATCGGACGGTGATTCGGACGTGGATGGAAGTCCTTCCGAGATTGACGAGGGATTGCCGGACGGCGACCTTGAGGATGCGGACGGTGATTCCGATACGGATATGGATGCCTCTGCCGACGGCGATGATGCGGAGGAAGAGGAGTTCGCCGACGGAGATGCGGAGGAAATGGAAGACTTGGAGGAAGAAGACGAAGCTCTGTCGGAAAAAGACGTGGAAGTCGAATCGGAATGGGACGAACCTGCGCTGGAAGGCGAGATCCGGTCCTGTACACCGTCCGCCGGATCCGAAGATGTTTTTCTGTTCAAGGGAACCGTGGTCACGCCGGACGAAGCCTGGCTGAACGGCGAGGTGCTTACCGATCGGCAAAGCGGTGAAATTCTTTGCGCCGCGGAGGATTGCAGTGGGCACGAGGATTATGCGGCGGCTTCCGTATTCTGTGCGGAAGGCGTGATCCTGCCGGGCATGCTCGATCCGCACAACCATAGCTGGTACAACACGATTCCGCGCTGGAAACATCCGGGAAACCTGGGTTGCCGATACGACTGCGATCCGGAGACGGACGCGGACTGTACTTGCCGTCGTCTGGGTGGCATGTACGAGACACGCCACGACTGGCCCGACGATGAAGACTATCAGAACCAGCTCAAGGCTTATTACAACGGCTTGAAGGACGATCACGAGTGCGCCATGCAGAAATGGGCGGAGGCGCGCATGATGATCCACGGTACGACGGGCGTGGCCGGGGCCTGTCAGATGCGGCGCTGCTTCAACCACATGGTACGCAACCTGGATCTGGCCACCAGCTATTCCGGGCTGGACGCGGATCGCATGCAGACGAATATTTACGAAATCCGCACCATTACGAACGATGCGGACCAAGTGGGCAATTATTGCGGCCGCTTCGAGTCGGGCGACACCACGGCGCTTCTGCTGCACTTGGCCGAAGGCGTGGTGGAGGATCACAACCGCACGGAATTCCACGATCTTTCCATGCCGGACGACACGCGCCCGAACCTGACCATGCTCACGCCGCAACTGGTGGGAATTCACTCCACGGGCGGCTATACGGAGGAACTGACGCTCATGGCCTGCGGCGGCTCGAAGCTTGTCTGGTCGCCGCGCAGCAACATCGACCTCTACGGCCAGACCACCAATATCCCCACCGCGTTGAATCTGGGGGTGCAGGTCAGCCTGGGCCCGGACTGGACGCCGTCCGGATCGTTGAGCCAGTTGCAGGAGATGCGTTGTGCGTCGTTCGTTTCGGAAACCTACTGGGACGGCCTGCTGAGTAGCAAGGATCTGGTGGGTATGGTCACCCGGGAAGCGGCGGCAAGCATGGCCATCGAAGATCGGATCGGAAGCCTGGAGACGGGCAAACTGGCGGATCTGAGCATCGTTGCGGCAGACGAGGACGGACGTCGCCGCCCTTACGGAACCATTCTCCAGGCGCGGGCCTGGGACATCCGGCTGACGCTCATCGGCGGCGAGCCGGTATACGGAGATGCGGACTTTGTTCCTTATAACGAGTTTTGCGAACCGCTGGATGTCTGCGGGCACGCGAAGATGCTGTGCGTGAAAGCCTCCGAGAGCACGGACGACCAGAAAAATCAGACGCTGGCGGATATTCTCACCGAACTGGATACGGCGCTGACGCCGCTACGCGAGGCGGCGGCGGACGAGGACAAGTACCTGTTCGAGGTGCTGCCGCTGTTCTTCTGCCCGGGATCCGACGAATACGAGGCCGACCAGGCCGAGAACGTCTGCACTTTCAAGCACAATCCGCAACCCGCCGTGCTGTATCCGGCCGTTCCGGAAACGCCGGTGGATGACGACCCGGACCAGGACGGGATCGCCTCGGACACGGACAACTGTCCTCGTATCAACAATGCGGATCAGATGGACCGGAACGACAACGGCATCGGGGACGCCTGCGAGTTGGCCAGCCTGGAACCGGCGGATTGTCCACGGCGTGCGGGAATCGGATGCAACCTCGCGGAATCGGGAGGAAAATCCAACACCAAACGTCATGAAGCGCACCGGCCCGAACGTCCGGCTCCGCCCACCCGACGAATCGCCGAGCTTCAGGGAAATGGAAAATGGCGCATGCCCGAAGGCGCACGGACGCTCGTTCCCTCGATTCAGGTGACGGCGCTAGCGGCGGACGGTTTCTATGCCCAGGACGATTCCGCCTCCATGCGCGCGGGAGTGCGGGTGCGCATGGCCTCGCGGCCGTTGATCGTGGAGCCCGGCCGCTGGTTCGATCTCTACGCCGTGGTTCGATATGAGGGTTTACAATTGGTTCTGGAAGCGGAGCGTCTGGATCTGGCGGATTTCTGCGCGCTTACCATTCCGGATGACCCTGCTCCCGCCAGCTTGAATGCTTCCTCTCGGCCTGCGGATTATCTGGGAATGCGGATCCGGATGGAAAGCGTGGAAACGGCTCGAAATTTAGGAATCGGCGTCTCGGCGCGCGTTCGACCCGGTGGCCGGCCGGACTTGCGGATTTCCGTTTTCGGTTCATCTTGGGAGACGAATGGTTTCCTCTCCGGCATTCTTGTACAGACCGCCGAAGGATTCATGCTGGTTGCGGAAGATTGAGTGAACGGAAAAAAGCGCTATCCCATCGGATTCCGCTCCCTTTTTCATTCCGAGTAAAATCCGAAGGATGAAAGAACAGCTTCGAACTCGTCCGCGGCGATGCTCATCTACCCGTAGTAATCGGGTTCATTCCCAGCTATCCATTTGATATTACAGCCGATGCTCGGCTTCTGCTCCGTGTTGACGGGCCGACCTTCCAGCACGTTTCGGATGGCGTCTCGCAGGTCCGATCCGGTGACGGGTCTGTCGTTTCCCGGGCGGCTGTCATCGAACTGGCCCCGGTAGACCAGGGCGCGGTTTTCATCGAACAGGTAGAAATCCGGCGTGCAGGCGGCGCGATAAGCCTTCGCCACGGTCTGGTTTTGATCGAAAAGATAGGGAAACCGATACTCGAATTCCTTCACGTCTTCCGCCATCTTTTCCGGACGATCCTCCGGGTAGTTCTCGGCGTCGTTGCTGTTGATACCTATGGCGGCAAGGCCCTTTGGCTGGAATTCATTAATCAATTCGGAAAGTTCCGGCTTCAGATGTTTTACGAAGGGGCAGTGGTTGCACATGAAGACCACCAGCAGGCCGGGGGCGTCTTGAAAATCCGAAAGGGATACGATTTTTCCCTCCGTGTCCGGCAGGTTGAAATCCGGCGCTTTCGTTCCCAGGGGCAGCATGGTGGACGGCGTTCTGGCCATGGTTTTCTCCTCCGTTTTCAGAAATGCATTCGCGTTTTCTTTCCACAAAGACAACATTCGTGGAGAGGAAATTCCCTGAAGTTCCGGAAACCGAAGTCCCCGTTTCTGTTGTTGGCCGGGAGGTATGGAAACGGGAGTGAAAACGGGACGTTGACGGGCGCTAGACGTTTCGGAGTCCCGTCTCCCCCGGCTCGGCCGGGAGAGACGGAAATCATGGATTCGTAATCCGTGACGGAAATACGATTACTTTTTGCCGGGGACGACCATTTCCTGGAACGCCTTCGAAAGCTTCATTTTCACCACGGTTTTGGCCGGGATTTCGATGGATTCGCCGGTGGCCGGGTTCCGGCCCATGCGAGCCTTGCGTTCGGTCAACGTCAGCTTGCCGATTCCCGGCATGCTGAACGCGCCGGATTTTTGGGCTTCCTTGGCCGCCAGTTCCGCCAGTTCCTCGAAAAAAGCGCTGGCGAGGCTTTTCGGGACTTCCATCACCTCTGCAAAATGGGCGAGAACCTGGGTTTTGGTCATGGGTTTGTTCGCGGATGCCATTCGATGTCCTCCTTGTTCACGGTGCCGTTGCGGCGTGCGAAAAAAAGCGGTACGAAGATCCGTCCGAAGGAGCGGCCTATCGGATCGTACTTCGTCCGAAACAAAAGCGATTGACCGAATCCCACCGAAGAATTTCCGGGGACGACGTTCCGCGATTCGGAAACGCAGAGATCCGGTCCGAGGCGGGAGTTTGCGCGAATGGGCCTGGAATTTCAAGAAAAAAATGCATGCAAAAGGTATCCGGAAAATTTGCGGAAGTGTCCGGGAGGCCATTTTGGGTCTTCATACGGAAAAGGGTGAAATACTAGAAAACGGAAAAGAATAAGTTATTCGGTAGGTTGCGGTTCTGCTTGCGGATCGTTTCCCGCTCCGGCGGAAAGATTCGGCTTTTCGCCCGGTTTGATCCGGCGGCCCGCCAGACGCAGAATCGCATAAAAGAACACCAGGGAAAGGGCGTAGGAGACCAGGGGCGAAAGCCATTCCGTGTTCAGGTAACCCAAAAGCACCGCCGCCAGGGCCACCGTGACCGAATACGGAAACTGCGTGCGTACGTGGTCCATGTGGTCGCAGCCCGCGGCGATGGACGACATGATGGTCGTGTCCGAAAGCGGCGAGCAGTGATCGCCGAAGATGCTGCCGTCCAGCACAGCGCCCGCGCTGATAACCAACAGCGGGAATCCGCCGACGTGATAGGCCAGGGGCAGTGCGGCGGGAAGCAATACGGCCATGGTGCCCCAGGATGAACCCGTGGAAAAGGAAATCAGCGCTCCCAAAAGGAAAATCAGCCCCGGCAGCAGCCAGGGAGCCAGGTTATCCGCCAGAGAGGCTACAAGGTAGGCTCCCGTGCCCAGTCGGCTATTGACGTCCCCGATGGCCCAGGCAAGAATCAGCACGCCGAAAGCCAGAAGAAGCACCCGCCCGGCGGACAGCCAGGCCAGAAGAAGCGAACCGAGCGCCGCCTTGCCCCGTATTCGCCCCAACAGAACGGCCAGAAGAGAACCGACGATCGAGGCCAGCGCCAGCACCCAGGTGCCGTCCTCGGAGGCGATGAGATAATTGTCTTCCAGGGCAAACAGTCTGGACGTTTCAAAAACCGGTATGGCTTCGGGATGCAGACTCCATGGGCGAACCAGTCCCGCTCCGTTGGCGGCCATCCCCGCGAAAGTGAGGAAAATCACCGTGGCCACGGGCAGAAGCGCGTTCAACGCCATCGGTTTTCCCAGGGCTTTCGGCTGGGCCGCTCCGGAAAGCGGAACGGATCCGGGCCGGACGACTTCACCCGTGATTCGTGCGCGTTGTTCGGCCGTGCGCATGGGGCCGTATTCCCGGCCGGAGACGATGTTCAGCAACACGAAACCCAGCGTCAGCAGGCAGTAGAACCGGAAGGGCAGGGTGGACAGAAACACCGAATAGGGCGAGGTGTCGAGTCCCAGGGAATTCAGCGCGTCGCCCAGCAGGCCGACCTCGTAGCCGATCCAGGTGGAAATCAGCGCCAGCCCGGCGATGGGCGCGGCGGTGCTGTCCACGATATAGGCCAGTTTTTCCCGGGACACCCGCGCCCTGTCCGACAAGGGTCGCATGGAGCCGCCCACCACCACGGTGTTGGAGTAGTCGTCGAAAAAGATGGCCAGACCCAGAAGGGCCGTGGCGGCCTGGGTGGAGCGGGCGTTTCGGGCCAGTCGGCCCAGCCATCCGGCCAGACCCGCCATGCCACCGGAGGCGATGGTTACGTTGACCATGCCCACCAGCGAGAAGGTGAACAGGAAGATCCAGAAATGAAATCGATCCGTCAGCACGGAATACAGAACGTCGAACGTGCCCGCAAAAAGCCCCAGAAAAGGACCGGAGAGCCCGCCGTCACGGGCCAGCAGCACCGCGCCCGCCGCTACGCCAAGAAACAGACAGGGAAGCAGTCGGCGGGTGGCCACCGCCAGAACCACCGCCAGAAGCGCCGGAAGCAGCGCCGTCCAGGCCAGGGCGGGCGATTCCACGACACGGGAAGATTCCGCCCCCACCTGTCGTTCCGCTCGGTACAGGCTTCCGGCCCGGGAAAGCGTCACCGTACAGTTCGATTGCTCCTTCTTTCCCGCGCCGAAGGCTCCGGCGGCTTCCAGTTCCTCCGCCACGGAAAGTAGGGACTCGCCTTGAATCACGTAGGTACAGCGATAGCGGTTTCCCTCCGGAACATCCGCCGCCAGGCGTTTATGGATCCGCCGGGCCTCCAACTCGGCCAGACGCCCGGAATCGGCGGGAAGCGCGGCGAACAACGCGGAAAGCAGCAGGATCGCTCCGACGGCCAGGACGAGTTTTCGCCATGGAAAAGCTTTCGTGTTCTCGCTTCGTTCCACTCCGGCCTCCCTGAGATGGATCACGGGCGACGTCCGCCGCTTTCGGTATCTTCTCGAATCTTTAAACATCTTAAAAGCACGACTCCCGTCTTGTCAAAATCTTCCTGCCGGCCGCGCCGGAACGGCGGGACGGGTTGTCGGCGTTTCGGCATGGATTCCGCATGAAGCCGGAAGCGATTCCGGAACAACATTGCCGATCGTCCCGATGGGTGGTACACTTCCTGCGACGACGAAACGGGAAATCGGTGCAATCGCGAAAAAAAAAAGGAATCGACACCATGACGGAAGAGCGACGGGGCGTCGTGCTGATAACGGGCTGTTCCAGCGGAATCGGTCGGGCCATGGCGGAATCTTTTCTTGCCCGGAAATTTCGGGTGGTCGCCACGGCGAGAAAAGTGGAAAGCATCCGCGATCTGAAGGAGAAGGGAGCCGAAATCCTTCCTCTGGACGTGACGGACGAAAGTTCCATTCGGGAAACGACGAGTTGGGTGGAAAAGGAAATCGGACCGCTGGAGATCCTGGTGAACAACGCCGGGTACGGAGCCATCGGCCCCACGGCGGAACTGCCCCTGGAGGAAGTGCGCAAGCAGTTCGAGACCAATGTTTTCGGAGCCCTGGCCCTGATTCAGGCGGTGGTTCCGTCCATGGCGAAACGCAAACGCGGCCTGCTGGTGAATATCGGCAGTGTCTCCGGTGTGACCGCCACGCCTTTCGCCGGGGCCTACTGCGCCAGCAAGGCGGCCCTGCATCTTTTCGGAGACGCCCTGCGCATGGAACTCGCGCCCTTCGGCATCCGGGTGGTGACCGTGCAGCCCGGAGGCATCCGTTCCAATTTCGCCGACCGGGCCACGAGCAATCTGGAAAACAGTCTGAAGAAGGATTCGCTGTACACCGGCATCCTCGCCGCCATCGAGGAGCGCGCCCACATGTCCCAGGGCAGCCCCACCTCGGCGGAGGAATTCGCGGAGAAGACCGTGGCCGCCGTCTTGCAAAGACGTCCCCCGGCGGTCTTTCGCTACGGACACGGCTCCCGGCTGATGCCTATGTTGAAGGCCGCTCTTCCGGGTTCCCTGTTGGACCGTATCATGCGCGGCAAATTCCACCTGGATCGCCTGGACTGACGATCGACGTGCAACGGGAAATCATGCCGACCGGCACGCAACGTTTTTCGATCTACATCCACTGGCCGTATTGCCTGCGGAAATGTCCCTATTGCGATTTCGCCAGCCAAGCCTGCTCCGATCCGCCCCACGATCGGTTTTGGCGCGCCTGTCTGGCCGATTGGGAGAATTGGCGGCCGCGCGTCGGAAATCGGAAACTTGTCTCCGTCTATTTCGGAGGGGGAACGCCCTCTCTGATCCGTCCGGGGGACATCCACACGATGCTGGAGGGAATCGACGATCATTATCGTACCGAAGATGCCGAAATCACGATGGAAATCAATCCGGCGGAGGGAAACGGGGAACGCTTGAAAGACTTTCTGGACGCGGGCGTCAATCGCCTGTCCGTGGGCGTGCAGAGCTTCGACGACGGCGTGTTGGCCTTTCTCGGCCGTCGGCACGACGGAAAACGGGCCGCCGAAGCGGTTCGAAACGCCCGGTCGGCGGGTTTCGACAACATCGGTATCGATCTGATTCTGGGAAGTCGTCCGTCGGTCCGGGAGCAACTGGCAAGCGACCTGCGAACGGCATTGGATCTGAAGGTGGATCACGTTTCGGCCTATTTACTCACGGTGGAGGAAGAGACGCCCTTCGGTCGCCGGGCGTCCCAGGGGGAAGCCTTGACGCTGGACGACGAAACCTGTCGGGATCACTATGAATTCTGTCGGGATACCCTTCGTTCGGCGGGCTTCGAACACTATGAGATTTCCAATTATGCCCGTCCGGGGAAACGCTCCGTTCACAATTCGCTGTACTGGTCGGGGGAGATGTATGCCGGAATCGGTCCCGCTGCTCACGGCTATGACCCGATCGGGACGGGCCATGGACCGCAAAGATTGATTAATCCGCAAGATTCTGGTACATTCATGGCCAATGTGCTCGAAGGACAGAAAACAGATCGAATCGTGGAGACTCTTTCCGCCGAAATGCTGGTGAAGGACACCCTTCTCACCGCTCTTCGAAGGCGGGACGGGATTTCCGACGCGGAGTTCCTTTCCAGAACCGGATTCCGATTGGGCGAACTGTTTGAGAAGACAGTGGAAAAACACCTTTCGACCGGTTGGCTGGAGTGGGTTGGCGAGGGCGGATCCCGCGTCCTTCGGCTGACGGATGAAGGCGTCTTCGTTTCAGATGGAGTCTTTGAAGATTTTTTTGCCGCTTTTCCTTGACAGGCTGGATGTGGCGAGATTAGGCTTGATCGATCATTGGGGAGAATTTTGCAGTAATGGCATCCACTTAGGGAAGCCTTCGGGGATGCGGGTTTTCGTTCCGTGCTTGACGTTGGGGGCAGTAACGTGACCGAAAAAAAAGACAAAACACTCGGGGCAATCGATTTGCAGGAGATCGAGACGGCGTTTGGCGACGCGGATGACTTGGCCAGCGCCATCAGCGAAGCTCTTCAGGATGCGGATTCCGCCATGGGGAAGCGGAGAAAGAGCCGGGATGGAGATTCCGATTCGACGGAAACGGAGATCCAGAAAGCTCTGAAGGGAGCCGGCGCGAAACGGCCTCAAAACCGATCGCAGCCTTCGACTCCGCCTTCTCCGCCGCCGCCTCCGGAATCTCCCATGGGGTTGGCCGAAGTGCCCGGGGAAACCGTTCAGAACGAACGTGCGACCATCTCCGAAAACGGGTATTACGAACGATACCTGCGGCTTATGGCGGATTTCGAAAATTACAAGAAGCGGGTCGTGAGGGAGAAACGGGAGTTCAGCCGTTTCGCGAGCGAAGACATCATTTTGTCTCTCTTGCCTCTGATGGACAATTTCGAGCGGGCCATCACGCACTGCAAAGACTCCGGGGACTCCGGCGAAATCAACGTTCTTCTGGACGGCGTGGTCATGATTCAGCGCCAGATGGTCGATGTTCTCAAGAAATCCGGGGTTCGTTCGTTCGAGAGTCTGGGCAAGCCCTTCGATCCGACCAAGCATCAAGCCATGCAGACCGTTGAATCCAAGGACGTGGAACCCAATACGGTTATCGATGAATTTCAGAAGGGATATTTTCTGCATGATCGCCTGATTCGCCCGGCCATGGTCGTGGTGAGCCAGAAACCGAAAATCGTTCAGGAAGCGCCGGAGGAAGAGGAACCGTTGGTGGATGTTCTGGACGTTCCGGACGATGGGATCGAATTGGCGAACGCCGATCCGGTGGGCGTCGAACCGGTGGGAATTACGTTGGAACTGGATTCGGACGAGAACCCGTAATAAAGAACCATGCAGTGAAACCGATGCCCCGCTACGGCGGGACATCACCCGACAAGCAAGAAAAAGGGATTGACGAATGGGCAAGGTTATCGGAATCGACTTGGGAACGACAAACTCCTGCGTAGCCATTATCGACGGCGGCGAACCCAGCGTGATCGCCAATTCCGAGGGAGCGCGAACGACGCCTTCCATGGTGGCGTTCACGGAGCAGGGCGAGCGCCTGGTGGGCAACATCGCCAAACGTCAGGCCATCACGAATTTCGAGAACACGGTTTACGCCATCAAGCGTCTGATCGGGCGGAAGTTCGACTCTCCGGAAGTGCAGCGAACCATCGATTCCGTTCCGTACGATATCGTCGGGAGTCAGAACAACGACGCCTGGGTGCGGGTGGGGGACCGGGATTACAGCCCGCCCGAAATTTCCGCCATGATCCTCCAGAAAATGAAGCAGACGGCGGAAGATTATCTGGGCGAGGAAGTCACGGATGCGGTTATTACCGTTCCGGCTTACTTCGACGATTCCCAGCGCCAGGCGACCAAGGACGCCGGGCGCATCTCCGGGTTGAACATCCTTCGCATCATCAACGAGCCCACGGCGGCGGCGCTGACCTATGGCATGGACCGCGTGGAAAACGAAAAAATCGCGGTTTACGATCTGGGCGGCGGAACCTTCGATATTTCGATTCTTGAACTGAATGAAGGAGTGTTCGAGGTCAAGGCCACCAACGGCGATACGTTCCTTGGCGGCGAGGACTTCGACCAGCGGATCATCGAATGGATGTCCGATGAGTTCAAGCGCAAGGAAGGGCTGGACCTGCGGGAGGATCGCATGGCGCTTCAGCGCCTGAAGGAAGCCGCCGAGTCCGCGAAACACGAACTGTCCGCCTCGCTGGAATCCGAGATCAATCTGCCGTTCATCACGGCGGATGTGTCCGGACCGAAACACCTTCAACTCACGCTGACCCGCGCCCGTCTGGAAACCCTGGTGGACGATCTGATCGAGCGTTCCATCGAGCCCTGCCGCCAGTCGTTGCAGGATGCCGGACTCAGCCCCGACGATATCTCCCAGGTTCTGCTGGTTGGTGGTATGACCCGCATGCCGAAGGTGGTGCAGAAAGTCAGCGAATTCTTCGGACGGGAACCCTACAAGGGCGTGAATCCCGACGAGGTGGTCGCTATGGGCGCGGCTATTCAGGCGGGCGTGTTGAAAGGCGACGTGGAAGACGTGTTGTTGCTGGACGTGATTCCGCTCTCCCTCGGTATCGAAACCATGGGTGGAGTGATGACCAAACTCATCGAACGGAACACCACCATCCCCACATCCAAAAGTGAAATCTTTTCCACGGTCATGGACAATCAGCCCGCCGTCTCCGTTCACGTTCTTCAGGGAGAACGCGAAATGGCGGCGGATAACAAGTCCCTGGCGCGTTTCGAACTGGTGGGAATCCCTCCCGCGCCTCGGAACGTGCCGCAGATCGAGGTGGCCTTCAATATCGACGCCAACGGAATTTTAAGCGTCATGGCCAAGGATCTGGGCACCGGTCGCGAGCAGAGCGTGCGCGTCACCGTCAGTTCCGGCCTGACCGAAAACGAGATCAATCGCATGATTTCGGAAGCGGACAGCAATCGGGAGGAAGACATCCGTAAACTGGCCATCGCGGAATTGCGGAACGAGGCCGATACGTTGATTTACACCACGGAAAGGGCGCTTGTGGATTACGCGGACGTGGTGGATTCGCAAACCCGCTCGGATATCGAGGGTGGACTGGTCGAGTTGCGAACAGCGCTCAGCACCAACGACGAAAACACCGTTCGTCAGGCCATTGCGGTTCTCTCCGAATCCTCCCATAAAATCGCTGAAATCATGTATGAAGAGGCCTCCCGCGCCACGGACGGAGAGATGTTCGGTGGGGAGGAATTCTCGACCGACGAACCGGCGGAAGCCCCCAGGACAGAGCAGAAAGTAAAGCCTGCCAAGGAGAAGCCGGAAAAGAAAGCGGAGGCCGCCGCCGATGACGATCTGGGACTCGGCTACGAGGATGATTGAGCGGATAAGCTTCCAACCCTTCGAAGATTCAAGATAAATGGGGCAGGGGGATTTTTTTGGCCCATCGGCTTGCCTTTCGATGGCTCGACCTTACATTATCACAAGGGGATTTCTTTCAACCGGGTGAACTCGTTTACCCGCCTGACATTGATGGAACTTCATGACAGCGCAGACCAAGCAGGATTATTACGAGTTGCTCGGGGTTTCCAGGGATGCCGACGCCCAGGAAATAAAAAAAGCCTTCCGTAAAATGGCTGTGAAATATCATCCGGACCGAAATCCGGGTGACGCGAAGGCCGAGGAACAATTCAAGATCGTGGCGGAAGCCTACGAAGTGCTTTCCGATCCTGAAAAACGCAGTCGGTACGACAAATTCGGTCATTCCATGGGGGCTGGACAGGGGTTCGGCGGATTCAATTTCGATTTCAGCCAATTTTCGCGAAGCAGCGCTTTTTCCGACATCTTCGGGGATCTCTTCGGGGATATGTTCGGAGGAAATTTCGGTGGACGGCGGGCGGCCTACCGAGGGCGCGATCTACGCTATGATCTTGAAATCACACTGGAAGAAGCGGCCTCCGGAGGGGGACGGGAAATCGAGGTGCCGCGTTCGGTCACCTGCGAGACCTGCCATGGATCGGGGGCGAAGCCCGGCACCAGCCCTCAAACCTGCCGGCAATGCGGAGGGCGAGGCCAGGTTCAGATTCAACAGGGATTCTTCACCATCGCTCGTACTTGCCCCCGCTGCAACGGCGCCGGGCAGATCATCGCCGATCCCTGCCCGGATTGTCGGGGGACGGGAAAGACGGCCGTCAAGAGCAAGATCAAGATCACCCTTCCGGCCGGAATCGATCATGGTCAGAAACTGAAAATATCCGGGGAGGGCGAGGCCGGAAAGGAAGGCGCGCCCCCCGGCGACCTGTACGTGGTGGTGCATCTCAAGCCCCACGACTTGTTCCAGCGCCACGAGGATGATATCGTTCTGGATATGCCCATCAGTTTCGGCCAGGCGGCCCTGGGCGCGAGAATTCAGGTTCCCACCCTGGATGGTCCGACATCCTTGAAAATCGCCGCCGGAACCCAGTCTGGCGAAGTTTTCCGCCTCCAGGGAAAAGGGATTCAGCACCTGGGAGGCTTTGGAAAGGGAGACATGCACGTCCGTATTTCTGTGGAAGTGCCTCGTAATCTGACCAAGGAACAAAAGAAACTCATCGAGCAATTCGATAAGTCCTGCTGCGATTCCGGAGAGAAAAACCAGCCCAACATCACCGGATTCTTCGAAAAACTGAAGGATTTCCTGGCCGGAGATTGATCGCGTCAAAAGCGTTCGGCGCCGACCGACTTTCGTCGGTCGGCGCCGATGGGAAGCCCGGGTCGAAGGAGGGTCCAACCCGGTCGGGATCGGGGAGCATTACAACTTCGCGAGTTCCTTCAGCGTTTCCTCGTCCTGCTTGCGGCTGAAACGCTGGAGCAGGGAGAAGAACACCGGCACCATGAACAACGTGATGAAGGTCGAGAAGATCAGGCCGCCGATGACGGCGAATCCCAGGCTGTGCTTGATTTCCGCCGCGTTGGCCTGGGAAAGCACCACCGGCAGCATCCCCAGGATGGTGCCTCCGGCGGTCATGAGAATGGGCCGCAGACGTGTGCGGCTGGATTCCAGCAGAGCCGGAACGGTTTCCACGCCGTCCCGGATCCGCTGCAAGGCATAGTCCACCAGCAGGATCGAATTCTTGGTCACGATGCCCATCAGCATGATGATGCCGATGAAACTCATGATCGAAAGCGGCTGGTCGAACAGGAAAAGTGTGGAAACCGCGCCCGTCAGAGCAAAAGGTAGGGCTGTCATGATGGTGAGGGGATGAATGAAGGAGTTGAATTGGGAGGCAAGGACAATATAGATCAGGAATACTGCTGCGACGAGCGCGGAAGCGAGAGTACCGAAGGATTCTTTCATTTGTTCGGCGTCTCCGGCCATCTGAAGCCGAACGCCTTTGGGAAAGTTTTCACTTGCGTATGTGATCAGTTTCTCGGACTGGGGGCCGACGACGTAGCCCGGGTTCAGACCAGATTTCAGTCCGATTTTTTTCTGGCGATCGTAGCGGTTGATTTCCACCAGTTTGTTTCCATACGTGATATCGGCCACGTCGGCCAACTTCACGATCCTTCCCCCGGCGGCTTTCATGGGCAGGCTGCGTAAATAGTCCAGTTTTTTATAGGCATCGTCGATATAGGCGACGAATTCCACTTCCTCGCCGGCTTCGTCCGTGATGCTGCCGACTTTCTCGCCGGAAAGCAGCGCCCGGATGGAAAGACCGACTTCGGCCGGATTGACGCCGAGATCCGCCATTTTCTGATGGTTGAAGTTGACCAGAACTTCTTTTTTGTAACCTTTGTCGGTCTGGATAATGCTGTTGAATCCTCCGTCGGATCTCATGAAGGTGACCAGTTCTTCCGTGGCCGCCTTGAGATCCTTGAAGTTCACACCGACGATGTTGACCTGGATGGGGGCGGTTTCCATGCCCTCGGCCTTGACGAAGTTGACCGAATACTTCGCATGATACCGGTCGCGGATGGGATTCAGCACTTTCCGGATTTCGGACATGGCTTCGAACTGACTTGTATTCCGGTTTTCCTTTGGGGTCATTTTGACGCGCAGGGAGATGATGTTTTTCTCCTTGCGGCTTCCGCCGCCGATGGTGGAAAAGCCGAAGGATTCCCACTCGAAGCCGGCAATGGCTTCCACGATTTCCCGGTTGACCTGTTTGCTCTTGTCGATGGAACTTTCGTTGTCCAGTTCCATCACGATATCGAATTCGCCCCGATCCACGTCGGGCATGAAGGTTCCGGGCAGGGTGGAAGCCAACTTCAGTCCTCCGACGAACAGCGATACACCGATGACGACCATGATTAAGCGGTGCTTCAACGCCCAGCCGGCGGCGTTGGCATATCCGTTCTCCAGACTCATCAGAAAATGGTCCATGATCCGATAGAACAGGAAATTTTTCCGTTCTTCCTTCAGAATCAGGCTGGAAACCAGGGGGGCGACCGTGAAGCTGACCGTCATGGAGATCAACACGGCGGCGATGACCGTGAGACCGAATTCCTTGAAGAGTTTTCCTGCCGTTCCGCTTACCAGCACTGTGGGGGCGAACACGCAGATGAGCGCCATCTCCGCGCTGACCACCGCCAGGCCCACTTCCTTGGTGGCGTCCACGGCGGCCAGAATCGCGTGCTTGCCTTTCTTGACGTGACGGAACATGGCTTCGATCACCACGATGGCGTCGTCCGTGAGAATTCCCACGGAGATGGACAGGGCCAACGTGGTCATGATATTCAGGTTCATGCCCATCACCTTCAGGAACAGGAAGGTGCCGATGATGGACGTGGGCAGGGAGACTGCCACGATGAGCGCCGCACGCACGTTCATCAGGAAGATGTATATAATCAGCATGGCCAGAAGCGCGCCCACGAAAATATCACTGACCGAACTTCCCACGGCGGCCTTGGTGAAGGGCGAGAGATCGCCCACCATACCGATCTCGTAACCTTCGGGAAGGATGGGCTGAATTTCGTCGATGACTTTCTGGATTTCCTCGGAAAGTTTCACCAGGTTAACCGCTCCCTGCTTTTTCACTTTCAGAGCCACGGCCGGGGTCAGGTTGTAGAAACTGGCGCTTTCCTCTTCCTCTAGACCGTCCTCGATACGAGCGACATCCTTGACCCGCAGGGTTTCTCCGTTGACGATCATCAGCGGAATTTCCGTCATTTCCTCCACCGTTTCGGCCTCACCCGTACTGCGGATGGAAACTTCTTCGAAATCCTTCAGAATTTTCAGGCTGCCGCCCGGAACTTCCACCGATTTGCTCTTGATTAGGTGGATCAGATCGAGGGAGGAAAGGTTCAGTTGGTCGATTTTCAGCGGATTCATCAGGACGCGGAGTTCTCGCTCACGACCGCCGTAGATATCCACGCTGCCCACGCCGGCGATGGCCTGGATCCGGTTCTTGATTTCCTTGTCGGCGAAACTGGTCACCTTGCTGAGTTTCTCCCCCGAGGGAGCTTTCAGAATCAGGGAGACGATGGCCTGGGCGTTGACGTCGAACTGCTCCACCATGGGATCATCGGCGTCCTCGGGCAGATCGCTTTTAATGATGGCCACTTTGTCCCGGACGCTCTGTGTCGCGATGGCACCGTCCATGTGGTCCTCGAACTCAACCACCACGAGTCCCACGTTGTCGATGGCCGTGCTGTTGATGTGTTTGATGCCGTTCAGCGTGCCCACCGAATCTTCGATCTTCTTCACCACGTCCTCTTCGATCGTGGCGGCGTCCGCTCCGGCGTAGATCGTGCTGACGGTCACCATGGGAACGTCGATGGATGGAATCAGTTCCACGCCGAGGGTTCGGACGGAGAGCAGCCCGAAGAGGATGATGGCCACCGTGACCATGGTAATCAGAACCGGGTTCCGAAGCGACATTTTGGAAAGAAACATGCTGTCTCCTGCGCGGCGTCCACTGCGTCCGGGAAACGAATCCGGGCGCGTGTTGTGTTATCCTTCGATGGCCTTTACGGTTTCTCCGACCTTGATGTTGGATACGTCCTTGATGACGGCCGGGGGAAGTTCTCCACTCACCTCCAGTCCTTCCTCGAAGGTGAAGCCGATGGAAATCGGAGTTTTCACGACTTTTCCGTCCTTGATCGAGAAAACTTCCCCCATGCGGGTTCCCGTGACGTTCACCGCCGTCGGGGGAACGATGATGCGTTCCTTTTCGGGAGTCTTCAGTGTGGCCACGGAGAAAACGCCCGCCGGAACGGCATTCGTTCCATTGTCCAGGTAGGAAATCAGGCTGAACGTCTTCATGGTGTTGATGCTTTTGCCCTTGGAGGCGATCAGGCCTTCCACCGTTTGGTTCATGGTGGGGATCTTGAACCGGACGGTCTGGCCTTCGGCGACCTCGGCGTAATACATTTCGGAAATGGAAAAAGAGGCTTTCAGACGATCGATTTTATCGATGGTGGCGATGTCGCCTCCGCCCGGCATGGTCGCCATGATGTATTTTCCCAGCGGGACGAGTTTTTTGGTGATGACGCCGTCGAAGGGGGCGCGGATTACCGTTTTCGAAACCCGGCGTTGAAGTAGTTTCAGGCTTTTCTCTCCGGACTCGATCTGGCTGGCCAGGGCGGTCTTTTCCGCCTCGATGGCGTCGAAATTGGCCTGGGGAATGCTGCCGCCCGCCAAAAGGGCCTTCATGCGCTCGTAATCCTTCAGGATTCTGGCGTACTGGGCTTTCAGCGCGGCCAGGCCGGCCCGGGCCTGTTCCAGGGACAGGCGGGTGTCCGTATCGTCCAGAGTGGCAATGGGTGCTCCGGCCTTGACGACATCGTTTTCGCGGACGTGCCATTTCGTCAGCGTGGACGTGACTTCCGAGGCGATGATGCCGCTTTCCTCGGGGGCCAGCGTCACGCCCTCGGTAAGCGTCAACGACAATTTCTTGGTTTGCGGCTTGACGACCAGCACGCTTTTTATGAGTTCCTTTTTCTCCTGGGCCTGGGCGGGTTTGTTCGCCTGACCGCAGGAAGCAAGCCATATCGCGGCCAGAATGGCGGCCAGGAAGGGGAGCCGGTGCAGGATGCGAGGAGTCTTCATTCTGGGTTTCTCCTGTCAGTCGATGGATGCCAAAAGGGTTTCGGAATCGATTTTTCGACCCAGGGCGCGCAGATAGGCGGCCTTGGCGATAAAGCACTGATAGATCGAGGCGGAATAGTTGTTGCGAGCACGGGCCAGCGCGGCCTCGGAATCCAGAATGTCGGAGGCGGTGCTCATGCCCTGGGCCAGGTTGCGCGTTTCGATGTCGTTGGATTCCTCCGCCTGGGCCACGGCCGCCCGGGCGACCTTCATGCTGTTCAACGCCGTTTCGAAATCGATGCGGCTTTTCTGCACGTCAAGGCGGATCATGCGTTCCACGTGTGCCTTCATGTGCGTCGTCCGGTCGCGGTCCGCCCGGGCCTTGTCGATGCCGTAGAAGGTTTGTCCCCATTCCCACGCCTTCCACTCCAGGGAAAGCCCGCCGAAGATGGAATCGGATTCTCCCATATTGGAGCCTTCGGCGTGGTGATAGGAGCCAACCAGGCTCAGGGTGGGGAACATGTTGGCGATGGCGACCTTGTGTCCCCGGTCGGCCTGACGGTTGCGATAGGCGACTTCCTTCACTTCCGGACGACGGCCGAGGGCCTCGTCCACGGCGTCTTTCAGCAGGCCGGGAAGTCGTTCGGGGGCGTCCTCCGGCTTCGTGGTCAGCCGTAAATCCGTGTCGGGCGGAACGTCGATCAGCGCGGCCAAGTTGGCGTTGGCGAGATCCACCATGGATGTGGCTTCGATCAGGGTGCGATTCACGTCCGCCAGTCCTACCTGGACCTTTAGCACGTCGTTTTTCGCCACGAGTCCCTGGGTGTGGAATTCGGTCAGGGTGCGCAGCCGCTCGGTTAGATTTTCCACGGATTTCCGGGCGGTTTCCTCCTGGGCCATGGCCTGGAGCACCCGGAAATAAGCGGCCACCACGTCCTGGGCGGTGGTTTGCTGCATCTGGGTCAACTGGCTTTTGGCGGCCTTGACGCCCAGCTTGCCGATCTCGTATCCCTGATGAATCTGGTAGAGAGGATTGAGCGGCATGGCCAGGGTGACCGTGGTTTCGCTGGTGATTTTCTCCTGAATGACCATATCGCCGGAAAGTTCCTCCATCATACTGGCGAAGGCTTGCTCGTAAGGAGTCGCCGGAGCGGGGAGCTGACCGTCGCCGCCGCCGCCCCCCAAAGACATGGTGGTTTCCTTGTCCCAAAAGAAAAGGTTGCTGGAGACGCTCAGCACCGGACCGTAGGCGCCCCGTGCTTGCTTGCGGACGGCGTCCGCCGAGCGTACACCGGCTTGATAGGCTTTGACCTGATGGTTCTTTTGCAGAGACAGCCGAATGGCTTCGTCCAGGCCGAGAGCCATGCCGTCGGCCCGAACTTGAGCCGGAAGAACAAGAATCAGCAAGGTTATAATTTGGATGCACCGTTTTCGTAATCTCATGAAGTTCCCTCTACTATCGATAACCGGTTGTTTTTTCGTGTGCGGGTCTAGGATCTTGCCGGGCTGGAGATAGAAAGCGAATCGTTGCGTTCTTCTCCGAATTCCGAAAACGTGGACTGCACGGTCCATATGCTGTGGCTGACCGCGCCATACTCGTTCAAATGGTTGGCGAGATGCAGTCCGAGCGCCGTTTTTTCCGGTCGATTCATCGTATTCCAGACGATGACGATCATCAGGTTGCTGGCGTAAATCTGGCTCCCCATGACCCGGACGCCTTCCACTCCGTCTTTTCTCGCGATATCCCAGAGTGTTTCCTCCAATTCGGCGGGAATCCGTTCCGCCTTTTCCTGTGTTGTCAGAATCTGCAACATTTCGAACCACATCATCGTCTCGATCCTCCGGTTGTTCAATCCGGAGGTTCTTAAAGCAATCGGCGTGCCAAAAAAAGTATCGATATTTTCTTGCTTTTTTTACCTCTCTGAGAAATACTATTAAATATGATAGCTGTATCTGTAAGATAGGATAGTACTGTGAAATAGTATGGAAGTGTCAATATTGATAACTTACTCTGGAAAACAATGGTTCACGGTTCGACCGGAGCGTTTTGGATCGTGTGGGAGTACCCGCGCCGCGTGTGTTTCAAGCAATCCGCTTTTTCCTGAAATCTCCTGGAATCGGTGTCCGTTTCCCCGCCGGTGTTGTGAAATCGAGAAGGTGGGGCGGCGGATATCGCCGCTCCCGGCGAACACTGAAAGCGATGATGTCGTAAAACTATTCCGATCGGGTCGATTAATCAAGGGGTAACGCCATGCAAGTCGATAAAAATGAGTTTTTCCGAGAAGTTACGCTGCGAATCACCAGCAGCCTGGATATCGATGAATCCCTGGAGCGACTCTACCGATATCTGAAGGATTTCATCCCCATGGACGGGATCATGCTGCATTACGTCGAGCAGGACGGTTTGATGTACAATGTCAGCCTGGCCGGCAATCCGCTGGAAGAGGAGGAACGGATTTTCGGGAAAAAGGACATGCCTATCCTGCAAATTCCCCCGAAATTCATCCAGGAGTTTCGAGAACTGGCCATGGAACGGGGCATGATGATTGAGGACGTGATCCTTCACAATCAGCCGGGACCGAAATACTTCAACGATTTCATTCGCATGAATGTTCCCATCATCAAGGAAATGCCTTCGACCATGAACTTGGAACTGGTGATTCAGGGCGAGGAAGTCGGCCGCCTTTCGGTTTCGAAGTACGGGAAAAACGTCTACACTCGGGAGCACGCCCGTTTGCTTCAGATCGCCAAGGAACCGGTGGCCATCGCACTCAGCAACGCACGGCGTTATCGGGAACTTCTGCGTATCCGCGATATCCTGGCCGATGACAACCGCGCCATGCAGCGGGAATTGGAGCGCATATCAGGAAATCAGGTGGTGGGCGCGGATTTCGGGCTGCGCCAGGTAATGGAGATGGTGCGACAGGTGGCGCCGCTGAACAATCCCGTGCTGCTTCTGGGTGAAACGGGTACGGGAAAGGAAGTCATCGCCAACGCCATCCATACGGCCTCTTCCGCGAGGGAGAAGCGCATTGTACGCGTGCAATGCGGCGCGATTCCCGATACGTTGCTGGACAGCGAGCTTTTCGGGCACGAAAAGGGGGCTTTCACCGGAGCGCTGGCCACCAAGCGCGGACGCTTCGAGCGCGCCGACGGCGGAACGATCTTCCTGGATGAGATCGGCGAGTTGACCCTGGACGCCCAGGTCAAACTTCTACGCGTTTTACAGGAACACGAGATCGAGCGTTTGGGAGGCCAGGAGGTCATAAAGGTGGACGTGCGGGTGATCGCGGCCACGAACCGCGACTTGGAAGAGCGCGTGCGGGCCGGGGCCTTTCGGGAGGATTTGTATTATCGTCTGAACGTCTTTCCCATTCATCTGCCTCCGTTACGAGAGCGCAAGGAGGATATCCCGGCCCTGACCTTGCACTTCATGGAGCGGAAATCCCGGGAGATGGGATTGATGAAAACGCCTTTTTTGGGGGAATCCGCCCTGGCGCGCCTGAAGGAATACGACTGGCCGGGAAACGTGCGGGAATTGCAAAACGTAGTGGAGCGCGCCATCATTACCAATCGGGACGGAACGCTGACCTTCGACAATCTCGTCGTCGCTCCACGCAGAACGGTGGTGGATCGGAACCTGTCGGATACGTTGATGTTTCCCACGTTGGATGAAGCCATGGCGGAATATATCCGGCAGGCCATGAAGATCAGCGAAGGCAAAGTGGAAGGGCCGGGCGGTGCGGCCGAACGGCTGGGTTTGAATCCCAGCACGCTGCGCGCCCGCATGCGAAAGCTGAAAATTCCCTTCGGACGCCTGCGGCCGGAGTAGCTTTCCGGTCGATTCTACTCCTTTCCCAATCGGTCGCGTTCTTCCGCCCAGATGTTGCGCCGGGGGCTCAGCGAAAGCGGGCAGCAGCCGCGCATGCGGCATCGGGGACAGGCCATGTATTTCCCCGTAAGCGCGAAGGCGACCAGGAGTCCGAGGTTGGCCGCGAGAAGCACGAAAACCAGTGTGGACCATTGGGACACCAGATAGCCGATTCCTCCGATGGGCGGAGCGATCATCAACACCGCCAGGGGAGGTAGGGTCTGCTGGGCGCGCTTGACGAAGTCGTCCAGGTCGCCCTTTTTCTTGAACAACTTTCCGGCCAAAAGTCCCAGCCCCAGATCGCAGCAGCGGCCGTGATAGTCGCAATTGCGGCAGACCGCCGCCAGAATGAATCCGTAAATCCCAAATGAAATCAGGAGGTATCCAAGACCGAACCAGATGTTGATTCCGAAGATCAACAGGAGCACGCCGGACAGAAAATGTGCGGCGGTGATTCCGATCCGGATCTTCACCGTTTTCTTCGGAAAATTCTCATGGGTGTCGGGGCTCGTGTCCAGTCGATGGATTTCCGTCATGGAGCGGCCTCCCGGGTCGATGGAACGATTGGTTTCCTGTAATTCCACCGAAACGATGGAGCTTTCGGCGGATAAAAACAGTATCGCACGTTTCCGGCTTTCATGCAAAGAAACGGGTGCGGCTTTTCAGACAAAGCCACAGGAGCGCATACAGGAAAAGAAGCGCGGGAGCGGAGTTCCGCCCGCTGTTGCAACCCGAAGCCGACGGCTTGCAGACGCCTTCCCGGCAGGTTCCTTTCGATCCGCCCTCCGTTTGGCACGGCGTTTCGTCCCCGGCGTCCGCATACAGGCATCCGGCCTCCGGATCGCAGGTTCCCACCCGGCAGGCGTCCTCGCTTCCGCACAATTCGTGAATGGGAACGAAGCGGCACGTTCCCGTGGCCGGATTGCAGGAATCCTCGGTGCAGAAAACGCCGCTTCGGCAGTCCATGGGCACGAAACGATCCGTGGCGCGCTCCGGATCGCAAATGCGGCAGGGATCGTCCCCCGCCGTTTTTCTGGCGAAACAGGTTTCATCGATGAAGCACCAGCCGGCGGCCAGCGGGTGGGAGCAGGAGCCGTCGGTTTCGTCGCAGAGATCCTCCGTGCAGTCCAGGTCGTCGCCGCAGAGGGATTCGCCCACGCAGGCGCCCTCCCGGCAAACGTCGTCCACCGTGCAGATCGAGCCGTCGTCGCAAGGGCCTTCTAGGGAGGTGTGCTCGCAGCCGGAGCCGTTCCAGGCGTCGTCGGTGCAGGGATTGCCGTCGTCGCAGCTCTGGAGAAACGCCTTGATGCACGGGCTGCTCTGTTCGTGGTTGGCGATGTCCGTCAGATCCCACCAGTCCTGTCCATCGGAGCCGACGAACCCTTCTCCGGCGGAGGCCGTCGCCTGGTCGGTCCATCCGTCACGACGCGCCTCCAACGGGATTGGAAAAGGAAAACCGGGCGTGTGGAAGCGGATCATAACGGAAAAGCGCTGTCCGGAAACGAGCGCCACGTTCCGACTTCGGAAGGAAACCGTGTGATATCCGGCGAATTCGAAACGTTCCTCCACCGTCGCCGCCAGCGTTCCGCCGAAGGGTGCGTCCTGGCCGACATCGGTATAGATCCGAACCCGGACCTCCGTTCCATCGGTCAGCGTATAAAAGCCCACCCGCTCCAGGGGCAGTTCGTGTTCGGAAACGAACGTCACGGCCGCATGGGCCGTTTCCGCGTCCGTTCCTTCTCCGAAGCCGATGGCGTCCACCAGACCAAGGAAGTCGTGCTGGTAGACGATGAACGCCCGGGAGTCTTCGCCTCGATAAGCCTCCAGGCCCTGTCGGATGTGTTTGTCGTAATAGGAAATGCGGAAAAAACCATCGTCCCCCCATTCCGCACCCCAGGAGTTTTTTACCAGAAAAACTCCGTCCGCCGGGGGCGGGGCTCGGAATTTCGTCTTGGAGAAACCGTCGTCCCAACCGACGATCAACACGCCGTGTCCGATGGCGTCCGGCTCCTCGTCCGGGCAGTAGTAGCCGGTGGTGGATTCGTCGTAATACGACTCCGCGTAGGCCATGTGCGCTTTCAGACCGCCCATTTCCATGACGAGCCGCTTGATATCGTCGATTTCGGCCTCGCCGTCTTCGAAAGGCAGAAACAGGATTTCCGAAACGGATTTGGCCGCGCGAAGTCCTGCCGGGGAGACGCCCGAGGTCACGTCGTACGGATCTTCCGATTCCAGCACCGGGCCGTCGGCGCGGGCGAAATAGGCTGCGGCCATTTCCCGCGTTCCTCCGCTGCAGTGGGGCAGGTCGTAGCCGTGGGTGTTTTTCAGGTGATTTTCGCTGAAATCCAGGGATTGCCCGGGCAGAAAGACGCTTTCCAGAGCGCCCATGGCCGCGAACGCCCAGCAGGAACCGCAATCTCCCTGAACTTTCACGGAAGACACGCGCCCGCTGTCGCGCAGGTCGAAACGTGCGGGCAGGCTGTCTTTTCTTTCATATCGTTCCGGCCAGCGAAGGTGTCGCCAGTCCAGGCGGGAGGGAACCGATCCGTTCGACAACTCGCCTCTCTTTTGCATACGTAGGAATTCGGGATTCAGCGGAGCGTGGCGCGGGAGCGGCGCGGCCGGACACAAATCGGACCCGGCAAGAAAAAGGACGAGCGATAGAATGAAAACACGAACGATCATGGGCGTTTTCCACCGGGTCCGAGTTTCTGTTTCGAATCGACGTGTATCGCCATTATGGCCGGACTCGGCTTCGAAATGCAAGGATGCTTTCGACGCGTCCTGTCGAGCGCCCAATGACTTGCGGGCCGGCGTCTCGGAATCGAGACTCTTTTGCGGATAATTGTCGCGGATTTGCCATGAAGTTTTTTTACGGCTTGGCAGGGAATGTTGCGTGATGATTTCGTAACCTGCCGGATTTCCATCCGAATATTGAAACTACTCCGAATTGCGGCAAGTGGCATGGGCTTTGCTTGGCAAGGCGCGGGAGTTGGTTTTTTGCGACGAGCGCTTTTCCCCGACGTTTGACAATCCGTCGGCCGGGTTATATACCGGGTTTCTCCCATCGGTTCTTTCGAAAACAATCGTTGTTGCTCGCGGAACGGGCTTTCATCGACCCGTTCCGTATCGTGCGAAATCACGGAACATTCAAACCCTTGCAGACAGGAGTTCTCGATGAAAAAAGACGTCATCATCGTCGGCGGCGGTCCCTCGGCCATTATTACGGCTTTAACGGCGCGAAACGTGGTCCCGGACAAGACCATCTGCCTGATTAAAAGCATTGGAGACGGCGTGATTCCCTGCGCCATTCCCTACATGATGAACACGATGCCGGATCCCAAGCAGAACATCTTGGGAAATGCGCCTTTGGAGCAGGCCGGCGTGGAGGTCATGGTGGATACGGTCACCGTCTTCGATCCCAAAACCCATACGGTGCAACTGGCCTCGGGCGGATCGATGGATTACGAAAAGCTGGTGCTGGCCACGGGGACGGACTGTGTGCTGCCGCCCATCCCGGGCGTGGACAAAGACGGCGTCCACACCATCACGAAAAGCCTTTCGGCCATGACGGCGCTTCGGGAGCGGATCGCCGGGGCCAGAAACGTGGCCATCATCGGCGGCGGTTTCATCGGGGTGGAATTCGCGGACGAACTCTCCCGCGGCTCCCTGGATTCTGTCCACCTGATCGAGATCCAGCCGAAACTCACCGCCCAGGCTTTCGATGACGAATACTGCGACGAAATCGAGGAAATCCTGAAGGATTCCGGAGTGCACGTCCACACCGGCCGCCGGGTGACGTCCATCGACGGCGGCGAGCGGGTGGAGTCGGTGACGCTGGAAAACGGAGAGACGATTCCCGCCGAAGTGGTGCTGGTGGGTATCGGCGCGCGGCCGGCTACCGAACTGGCCAAAAACGCCGGGCTGCCCCTGGACGAAAACGGTTCCATCAAGGTGGACGACTACATGCGCACCGAGGCCGAGGACGTCTTCGCCGTGGGCGACTGCGCCCAGAAGCGCGATTTCTTCACCCGGCGGCCGGTGCCCATCTGGCTGGCGTCCACCGCCACGGCGGAGGCCCGCATCGCGGGAACCAACCTGTACAAGATTCGCATCGTGCGTCAGATCCCCGGGACCATCGCGGCCTTCTCCACGAAAGTCGGCGAGCGCTGCTTCGCCAGCGCCGGGATGATCTGCCGTACCTGCGAGCGGGAGAATTTTCGTTGCATCAATTCCGTGGTGAGTGCGCCCGACCGGCATCCGGGAACCCTGCCCGGAGCCAGCCCCATGAAACTGAAGTTGATTTTCGCGGATCGCTCCGGCATTCTTCTGGGCGGACAGATTTCCGGCGGCCCTTCCGTGGGAGAACTCATCAACGTCATCGCCCTGGCCATTCAGAAGAAGGTCACGGCGCGTGAACTGGACATGATGCAGATCGCCACGCATCCCATGCTGACGGCCGCCCCCACGGTGCATCCGCTCGTCAACGCCGCCCACCAGGCCCTGGCCCGGATGCGCGCGGACTATCGCAAACAGGGGGCGTAAGGCGCGTTCCCCATTCGCGGCGGGTTTCCGTGCAAGCGGAAGTCCGTCGCTCGTTCGAAGGAAAGTCATGGAAATCGATCTCGACTGCCTGCCCTGTTTTCTGAACCAGACACTCTCCACCTGCCGCGCGGTGGGGCTTTCGCCGGAGACGACCCGCCGCGCCATGGGTCGAGTGATCGGCGAGTTGCAGCGTTTCGAGCAATACGAACTCACCACGTTGCTGGCTCGGCGCATCCATCGGATTCTGCGGGAGGAAAGCGGCCGGGACGACCTTTACCGCGAACAGAAGGAAACGGCCAACCGGCGGATCGTGGAACTTCTGGAAAGCATGTTTCCCCAGGGCGAAGCGCCCGGTTTTCGGGAGGCGGTGCGCCTGGCGGTGGCGGGCAACATCATCGATCTGGGCGCGAACCCGGAACTGAGCTGGGAGCGTGTGCGGGAGGTGATCGACGGCGTGGCCGAAAGGGGCTTTTTCATCGATCACACGGACGAACTGGAACGGCGGGTAGAGCAGGCGCGCCACATCCTCTATCTGGCCGACAACGCCGGGGAAATCGTCTTCGACCGCCTGCTGTTGTCGTGTTTTCCGAAGGGAAAAACCACCGTAGCCGTGCGCGGCGGGCCGGTGCTGAACGACGTCACCCGGGAGGACGCCCGCATGCTGGGGCTTGAGAAACTGGCCCGGGTGATCGACACGGGCGCGGACCTGCCGGGCGTGGTGTTTTCGGAATGCGGCCGGGAGTTTCTTTCCGCCTGGAAAGACGCCGACCTGGTGATCTCGAAAGGGCAGGGCAATTTCGAATCGCTCACCGGCCGGGCCGACCGCCCCGTCTTTTTCCTGTTCATGGCTAAGTGCCGCATGGTGGCCGAGCGCCTGAACTGCCGGGTGGGCGACTGCGTCGTGCAGGGCGAGGGGCTGTGAGTAAACTTGTTGATGAAAAGTAGGAAACCATGAAAGTCACCGTACTTGCGGAGAATTCGGCCGGGCAGACTCCCGGCGTGCAGGCGGAATTCGGGCTCTCGCTGCTGATCGAGAGTTCCGGCGGGAGCATCCTTCTGGACACGGGCGCCAGCGGTTGTTTCGCGGAAAACGCGAAGGCTTTGGGCGTGGACCTGGAGCGCGTGGACGTCCTGGCCATCTCCCACGGTCACTACGACCACGGCGGCGGGATCGTGGATTTTCTTCGGGAGAACTCGCGCGCGCCGGTCTTTTTGCGTCGGGGCGCGGAGGGGGCGTATTACGGCAGCCTCTCGCCCAACCTGCCCGCCTGGCTTCACCGCGCGGGTCTCATCACCCGCTATATCGGGCTGGATCCCGAAGCGCTTCATGAGGGCGAACGGGCCGGGCGCATCCGCTGGGTGGACGAAAACACGGAGCCGCTTCCGGGGGTCCGTCTGCTGACTCGCATTACCCGCCGTCACTCCATTCCCCGAGGCAATCGCTTCCTGCTGGCCGAAAAGGATGGCCGTTTTCTGCCGGACGACTTCTCCCACGAACTGCTCCTGGTGGTTCAGGAGGAAGGAAGCTCGGTGATCTTCAGCGGTTGTGCCCACAACGGTATTCTGAATCTTCTGGAAAGCGCCCGGGGAGATGCGCCCGACCGGCCCATCCGCGCCGTGGCGGGCGGCTTTCACCTCAACCTGCCCAGAAAGGAAACCATGTCCGCCCCGCCGGAGGAGATCCGCGCTCTGGCCGCTACGCTGGGAGAGGAAGTGAGCGGCCCGATCTACACCGGCCACTGCACGGGAGCCGAGGCCTTCTCCGTCATGAAGGAGGTGCTGGGCGAGCGCCTGCACGCCCTGCACACGGGCGACCGCTTCGAACTGTGATTTTGGGTTGATGGGATCGCTGGTTGGAACGCCTCAGTCCGGAACCTCATATTCCTTGATCTTGTACAAAAGCGCCCGGTGGCTGATCTCCAGAAGCTTGGCCGCCGCCGTGCGGTTGCCGCCTGTTTTCTGCAAAGCCTTGCGGATCAAGTCGTTTTCGATCTTGTAAACCGCCTTTTTGATGGACAGATTGTCCTCCGGCAGTTCCAGATTGTAGGTGGGCGTGTGCTCCGTGATCTTGGCCGGAAGATCGTCCGGTCCGATGGCCAGGCCGTCGGCGAGCACCATGGCCCGCTCGATGGTGTTCTCCAGTTCGCGTACGTTGCCCGGCCAGTGATACGACGCCAGATGGTCGGCGGCGCTCGTCTCCGTGCCGGACAGGGACAGCCCCAGCCGATCGTTGAAGCGGTCGATGAAATGCGCCGTCAGCCGCTCGATGTCCTGCTTGCGTTCCCGGAGAGGCGGAATGTGCAGGTGAATCACGTTCAGGCGATAGTACAGATCCTCCCGGAAGCGACCTTGCTTCACCTGCTCGGCTAAATCCTTCACCGTGGCCGCCACGATGCGCACGTTCACCTTGATGCTCTTCGAGCCGCCCACCCGACGGATTTCCTCTTCCTGCAAAACGCGCAGGAGCTTGACCTGCATGGACAGCGGTAGATCCCCGATTTCGTCCAACAGCAGCGTGCCGCCGTCGGCTTCCTCGAACAGTCCTCGGCGGGTCTTGTGGGCGTCCGTGAACGCGCCCTTTTCGTGGCCGAACAGCTCGCTTTCGATCAGGCTTTCCGGGATGGCCCCGCAATTGACCGCCACGAAGGGCTTTTCCGCCCGGTCCGAGGCGTTGTGGATCGCCCGGGCGAACAGTTCCTTGCCCGTGCCGCTGTCTCCCGTAATCAGCACCGTGGATTTGAACCCGGCCACCTTGCGGGCGACCTTGAACAGTTCCTCCATCTTCGGATCCACGCTGACGATGCGGCTGAAATCGTAATCCTCCGCCAACTGGCGGCGCAGGCGGCGATTCTCCCGACGCAGGCGTTCGCGCTCCTCCGCCTTGCGGATGGTCAAGAGCACCTCGTCCGGACGGAAGGGTTTATTGATGTAGTCGTACGCGCCCTGCTGCATGGCCTCCACCGCGCCGTCGATGCTGCCGTAGGCCGTGATGACGATGAACGTCGTCTCGATCCGCCGCTCCCGGATGTTGCGCAGAAGCTCCAGGCCGTTCATCTTGGGCATGTTCACGTCGCATAGCACGATGTCGTAAGCCCGTTTCTCCATGATATCCAGGGCTTCCCGGCCGTTGGCGGCCATGTCGCAGGCGTAGCCTTCCTTGGCCAGCACCACGGAGAGCATGTGCCGGATGTTTTCCTCGTCGTCCACGATCAGAATCGAATTGATGTCCACCGCCTTGTCCTCGCCTCGGTTCGATCCCGACGAAAGGCCGGGAATTTCGTGATGTTTCGCGTCTAGCCTGGATGATTCATGAGGATCGTCGCGAGACGCCGAAAACCGAGGATGTTTCATGAAGTTGGAGCGATTTTCACCCGCAGGCGTACGCGGCCGTCTGTCGAGGATGAAAATCGTGAAACAAATGAAAGATCGAGAGTTTTCAAGTCGCAGCAGATTCTTCATGAATCATCCAGGCTAGGGAAAGTCTAGCCCGGAACCCGGGGCGATTGCAAGCCTTCCTTTCGACGGGGCGGTGGCGTCCGGACGGACTCAGGGCTGTCGAGGTGCGTCCGGCGCGGTTTCGTCCGGCGTTTCCTTGGGAACTTCCCGAAGGATTTCCGCCGGAACGGCGGGCGCGCCATCCATTTCGGATTCCTCCGTGGATTCAAGCGCCTGGTCTTCCTCGTCCTCCGCGACTTCCAGGACGATCTCGATATCTTCGGGTGGGCGGATCTGATCCGGCTCCAGGTCGAAGTTGTGTGGGTGGTCGTTTTGCCGTCGCCAGAGGTTGAAGCGCGCCAGGTGACGCACGGCCTCGGCGAACTTCATGCGGCGGTCCAGGGCGCGCCCGGCGTAGAAATCCACCTCCGGCGTCGTGGCCCGGAAAGCTTCGTCCGCCGCCAGGGGCGTGAGGATGGGCTCGGCGACGTCGAATTGCAGATTGATAAGCGCCAGCGCCCCGCGCACGTAGGCCAGGCGGGGATCCGGGTCGGAGGCGGCCAGGGCGGTGGCTTGCTTATAGGCGGCCTCCACCTCTCCCTGCCCGATCAGGATCGCCAGGGCGGCGTAGTCCTCGCCCTTTCCTTCGGCCAGCATCCAGGCGCTGCGCACGGGCGGCCACTTGGCCATCTCCAGGTAAATCCACTTGCAGACGTCCTCGACTTCCGAGGCCAGGGCGTTGGGGGCCAGGCCCAGGGCCTTTTCGGCGATTTTATAGGCGATGGTCGTCCGGCCCCGTGCCAGAAGATGCAGGGCCAGCCGGGACAGATGGTCCGAGCGTTCCTCGTCGTTTTCTCCCAGATTGTCCAGGAAAGGAAGCAGGTCGCCGTGTCCCTCGTCGAAGTGGAAATTCACCGCCGCTAGGGCATATTCCCGATATTTCAGAATATCCCGGGGCGCGGCGAACTCGATCAGCCCGTTGTCGTCGGTGTTCAGCGGCCCCGGACCGACGAACGTCTCCAGTTCGTCGCTGGTGACGGCCAGAAGCGACAGCAGGTCGTAACCGCCCATCACGCCGGAGGCTTTTAAAACCTCCTGGACCCGGGGAAGCCGAGCGCGTTCCAAAATGCGGGGGAGATCCAGCTTCCAAGAGGTCTTTTTACCTACCAACAGAAGATCCACGCCGCGTTCGGAGGTGGAGAACACCAGGCTGTTCGGGAAAATCCACTTGAAACTACGCACCAGGGTCCGTAGATTTTCGGGCGAGAGTTCGTAGAGCTGAATCCACTGGGAAAACACGCCGTTATCGGTCAGGCGGTCGTGCATGAGCCGGTAGAAGTCGGTGGTGAACAGCCCCGAGGCTCCGGACACCCAGGGATTGGAGGGCTCCGAGACGATGACGTCGTAACGCTTGTCCGCGTAGCTTAACACCGTGCGTGCGTCGCCTTCCACCAGATTCAGTCGCGGATCCCGGAAAGGATGGAAGTTCACGTCGTTGAACAGCTGCGCCGCCTCCAGCACCCGGGGTTCCAGTTCGATGGCCGTGAGATGGGCGAGAGGCGTGCTGAGCATGGCCCCGGCGGTGACGCCCGAACCGAAGCCCACCAGGGCGGCCTCGTGGTTGCGGTCGCTTTCATGCAGAAGCAGCGGCAACAGCCCCACCAGGGCCTGGGTGGGCATGTCGAAGCGGTTGGAAGCCTCCACCTTGCCGTTGATGCGCATGGTCTTGATGCCCTCGCGCCGTTCCACGGAAACGCTGGCCAGGGGTCCGTCGCGGTAGTAGAGAATGGCGGAAAGCGGCGGATCCTCGCCCGGGGCCAAGCGCTGGGTGAGTCCCACCCGGTAGAAGCCGCTCGTCAGAAGCGCCACGTTCCAGTGGGGAAGCTGGTGAAAAAGCGTAACCGCCAGGAAGGCCAGAGGCGCGGCGTAGCGCAGGCGCTTGGGGTAAAGCGCGCCCTCCCGCACGGTGGAAAACAGGGCGGCCCAGACGATGGAAAGCCCCGCCGCGTAAGCCAAGGTGGTTTGCAGTCCGAGGTGCGGAATCAGAAGGAAGGCGGCGGTGAAACTGCCCAGGATGGCGCCCAGGGTATTGACGAAATAGGCGCGGCCCACGTCCTGTCCAAGGTGTCTCGCGGGACCGGCCAGGATGCGGATCGCGCAGGGAAAGGAAAAGCCCATGGCCAGGGTGGGGACGCCCAGAACCAGCAAACCCATCAAGCCCTGGAAAAGATAGAACGAGCCCTCGTTGACCTCGCCGCCGCGCAGAAAGGCCAAGAGCAGAAGCGGAAGCCGGTCCGCCAGAAAAATGCCCGCCGCCAGAAAAAAAGCCAATACGCCCTGGGCGACGCTCAACATGCGGTAGGCGTCGATGCGCGTGCGGCTGAAAGCGGCGTAGATCAGGCTGCCTGCGGCGATACCGAACAGGAAGACTGCCACGGTCAGGGAGAAACTGTAGACCGAGGAGCCCAGCACGATGGCGAACAGGCGGACGAAGCCCACCTGGACCAGCATGGCAGCGAAACCCGAGAAAAAGACGAAAAAGGTCAGCAGCACCACGGGCCGGGCGGCGGCGGGTCGAGACGCCCCCGCCGAATCGAAGGACAGCGCTCCGGAACGGTGAAAGAGCCCGGCGCTCGCGGCTAAAATGCCCACAAAAAGAATCGACACGGCCGCCAGCCGCAGGGTGAGGGACTGGCCCAGGGCGGGCAGAAGCGCGAATCCGGCGAAGAGTACGCCCGAAAAGGCTCCGAAGGTGTTCAGTCCGTAGAGCAGTCCCAGCCCGGTTCCGGCTCCCCGCTCCGTGCGCGTGACGGCGCGGACCAGCAGGGGCAGGGTGGCTCCCATGGCCAGCGTGGCGGGCAGAAGCGCCAGAAACACCAGGAAAAACCGCACGATGGCGTATGCCGTCGCTCCCACGGCCTCTCCGCCGGTCAAGTCGTATTGAAAGGCGTCCAGGGCGCGCAGGATGGCGGGGGTCAGCAGGGAGTATACGCCTACGAAGCTTTCCAGAAGGCCGTAAACCAGCAGGTGGCGTTTCAACCGGTCGGCGAAAAAGGAGATCGTCAGGCCGCCCAGTCCCAGCCCGCCCAGAAAGGCCGCCGTCACCGTGCCGGCCGCCCAGGTTCCGGAGCCGAAAATCAGGGCCAGCTCCCGAAACCAGACCGTCTCCAGCACCAGTCCGGTGATGCCGGATAGAAAGAAGAAGAAAAACGCGGCGAATCGCATGGTTGCTCCCGAATGGAATCCGTCGAAAGGCGTTTTCGACTTGCCCGTTCTATCAGAATCGGGTACATGAAACAAGAGTTTCCTGGATCGTGAATGGAGGCGGAGCGGACCATGGAATTTCTGGATCGATGGAGCGCGGGATTCGGACGCGCCTTTTCCGGGGTGAGGCTGATTACGGGCAACGGAAAACTCCTGGCCCTGGCGGCCGTTCCCGTTCTCATCAATACGCTGGTCTTTGTCGGCGGGTTCTGGCTTCTGTGGAGCTACCGGACGGACGTGGTGGAATCCGTCTGGACTTACCCGCAAAGCGGCTGGTTCTGGCAGGGACTCTGGTACGTGCTATCCGTGCTGATTTTCCTTCTGGCCGGTCTGGCCGCCTATTTCCTGTTTACGCCCATCGGTTGCCTGATCGCCGGGCCGTTCAACGATTTTCTCTCGGCCGGGACCGAACGCGCCTTGAATCCGAACATTTTCGTGAAGGAAGCTTCCTTCAGCCTGAAAACGCTGTGGATTCTGGTGAAAAAGGAACTGGCCAAACTTCTGGCCGCCGGGCTGGTGATCGGTTTCGGACTTCTTCTGAACCTGATTCCGGTGGCGGGGCAGTTCCTCTGGGGTGCGTTCATGCTCTTCGCGGGCGGCTGGCTGCTCTGCCTGCAATACCTGGACTATCCCATGAGCCGCTACGGCTACGACTTCGGGGAGATTCGCCGGACGATTGCCGATAACTACTGGTATTGCCTGGGTTTCGGAGCCGGAGCGGGGGTGCTGCTGTTGATTCCCTTTCTGAACTTGGCCGCCATTCCCGTCTGCGTGGTGTCCGCCACGGGGCTTTACGTGGATCTGCGCGACGGACCGGACGGGCTGCCCGCTCCCCGGGTCACTGAACCGACGCAAAATCCGCCGGGCGAACGTCCATAGACGCCGAAAGACGCCGGCGACCGGAATCGAACGTCCGTAAGCGGAGCGAAAGGAATCCCATGGGACGCAAAATCATCGTGGGCGTGATGGGCGGGTCGTCCTGTACGCCGGAACAGGCGGAAGCCGCCTATCGGGCTGGAAAATGCATCGCCCGGGCCGGAGCGGTGCTTCTGTGCGGCGGCGGAACGGGCGTCATGACCCACGCCGCCCGGGGAGCCCTTGAGGCCGGGGGAACCACGCTGGGGATCCTTCCGGGAGGGAGTTCGGAAAACGCCAATGAATTCATAGAGATCTCCATTCCGACGAACCTGGGCGACGCCCGTAACGCCATCAATGTCCTGGCTTCCGACCTGGTGGTGGCCATCGGCGGCGCGGGGGGAACCCTGTCGGAAATCGCCCTGGCGCTGAAAAACGGTCGCACGGTCCACGGTTTCGATACCTGTCGCCCGCGATTTTCCGGAAATCGCGCACCGGAAGCGTTTCGGGAGTCTCCGGACCTTCCCGCTTTTTTGGAGGCGCTGACGCGAGCCCTGGCGGATCTGTAGGCCGTTTTCCGAATCCCGGGGGCGGGCGGCGCAGGCGAATGGATCGGATTATGAAAAAGGGCTTGCAATTCCGGGGATTTTGCGTAGACTGAAAGTCGAGGTCTCGCCCGCCATCCAACCGGAAAGTTATGCGAATCATTGCCGACAATATCGATAGAGCAAGGGAGGTAGTCCGATGATGCGTTGGATCAAGCTAATCACGGCCCTTTTCGTTTTATTGTTCCTACTGGCTTCCTGTAACGAAAGCGACGAGAGTGCCGCGGACGGCGACGGGAACACGAACGGCGGCAGTTTCGGCGATCCCTGCAGCACCAACGCGGATTGCTCCAGCCAGGTCTGCGCCACGGTGGACGGCCGGAATTTCTGCTCCCAGATGTGTACCAGCAATTCCCATTGCGAATCGCTGATGTTCAATTCCTGCTGCGACGGTGCATTGCAGATCTGCCTGCCGCCGGAAAGCTGCGGAAATACGGACGGCGACTCGATCGCGGATGGAGACAACTCGGGCCCCTGCACCCAGGATGACATGCGCTGCCGCGATTCGGACGTGGAACGTTGCGATATCAACGGCGAATGGGTCTTTTATCGCGATTGCGCGGCCGTGGGCCAGGTCTGCGACGCGGGCGACTGCACGTCGTTCGTCCCGGACGGAGATTCCTCCGCCAACTGTAACCCCGGTGAGCGCAAGTGCGAGGGCACGAGTGTCAAACAGTGTTCCTCCGACGGCAACATCTGGATTCCGCTTTTGGACTGCCCGGAAGGCGACGACTGCGTGAGCGGTGAATGCGTCACCCCCTGCGGCGAGGCCTGCACCGTGGAAGGGGGCTGTGCGGGTGAGTTGGAATACTGCCTGCCGGAATCCATCGGTGCGACGGATGGTTGTTGCGTTCCGAACTGCGACCAGGACGGTATGCATTGTCCCCGGGGCTGGGAGTGCAAGCATGGCGCCTGCGAGCCCATCGTGGGATACTGCCGCAGTGACAGCGATTGTTATCTGGACGAATTCTGCGATCGTCTCATCGGTCCCGATGGCAAACCGCTGAAGGAAGACGGTCTTTGCACCCGTTCCTGTTACGAGGAAGGCGAGAGCTGTCCGGAACTGTACAAGTGCGTAGAGGATCCCAACGATATCAACTACGGTCGCTGCATCCTGCGCGACGCGACCTGCACGCCCTGCTCCTCGGATGCCGAATGCGGATCAAGTTCCTATTGCGAAATCGTCACCGGGCAGTTGCGCGGTTGCTGTCGCCCGAAGTGCGGCCCCTCCATTCCCTGCCCCTCGCCTTTGACGTGCAACGATTATGGCCATTGCGTGGTGGGAACCGGAAACGGCGACTGCGGCGGTCCCTGCCCGAACGGCTACACCTGTGATAAAACCTTCAACCAGTGTGTTCTGGACTGTCCGTCCTGTCCGCAGAATCACTGTTGCGACGCCGGATCGGCTCCTGATTGTTACCAATGTATTTGCGAGAATCCCATGATCTGTGGTGTGTTGCGGCCTCCCTGCTGTTTCGGCTTCAGTTGCTCGGCGGTGATATATGGCATGCTGGGGTATTGCATCTAAGATACGGCGAGCCCCGAAAGGAGCTCCAGCGGAAGACACGGACTTTCGGCATGAATTTCTGCAATTCCAACGGAACCGGGCGTTGTCGCGGAGGATCGAATCGCGGCGGCGTTCGGTTTTTCCGCTTCCGCGAAGCGGCTTTACGGCGGTTGCTTGCTGTTGTACCGGTCTTCCTCGTTCTTTTTCTGTCGTCCAGCGGCTGCAATCTGGATCCGGACGCCGTCGGGGGGGTGGATCAGCCCTGCGCCAGCGGGGATCGATGCGATGGTGATCTGGTCTGCATTCGAAACATCTGTCAGAATGTCAGTGTTGACGGGGATCAGCCGTCGCAGAATCGCTTCGGCGATGCCTGTGCGACGAATTCGGATTGTCTTTCCGGCATCTGTCAGCAAACCGAAGGATTGACGTATTGTTCGGCGGCCTGCCAGACGGATGAGGAGTGCCAGGACTACCAGGCCGACACCTGCTGCGATTCGGAAACGGAAACCTGTCGGTTGCCCAGTCAGTGCGAGGATACCCCTCCCGAAACCTGCCGGGCGGAAGGGCGGCGCTGCAACGGATCCGACGTGGAACGCTGCAATACCGCCGGGGAATGGCTGTTCTACAGGGATTGTCTGGCGGAGGCGAAAACCTGCTTCAAGGGAGAATGTATCGGTTTTTCCCCGGACGGAGACGAAAGCCCTACGGACGGAGATGAGTTCTGCCAGTCGGGAGCGAAGCGCTGCGAGGGCGACACGGTGGTCCGTTGCAACGACAGCGGAGCCGGCTGGAAGACGTTCGTCGTCTGTCCGCAGGAGGATATCTGCCTGAACGGAGAATGCTTCTATCCTCCGGGCGAAAGCTGTACGCTGGCGGAGGGATGTTGGAGCGATCTGGAATATTGCCTCCCGGATCAGCCGGGAGGCGAAGACGGCTCCTGTGTGCCGTTCTGCGACCTGCCGGAAGTACATTGTCCCTTGGGCTGGCAGTGCAAGTCGGGTATGTGCCAGCCCATCGAGGGATATTGCCGGGGGGATTCCGATTGCGAGATGGATGAATTCTGCAACCGCCTGCCGGGGGCGTCGGACGGCCTTTGCACACGGTATTGCGAACTGCCGGGAGAGAGTTGCCCGGAGGGCTACACCTGCGTGGATTCTCCTCCGGAGAATCCGAATTACGGCCGCTGTGTTCCGCTGGACGCCACATGCGTGGATTGCGAGGAAGATTCGGATTGCGAGTCGGGCCAGTACTGCGAACGGGTGGTGAGTGCGGAGACGGGCTGCTGCCGGCAAAAGTGCGGCCTCTACGCTCCCTGTGTGGATCCACTGGTTTGCGACACGGACGGACGCTGCGTCGTGGGCAGCGGCCAGGGAGATTGCAGTTACCAGTGCCCCGTGGGACATGTCTGCGATCCCACCTTCAACCAATGCGTACTGGCGTGTCCTCCCTGCGGGGAAAATCAGTGTTGCGATGCCTCATCCGCGCCGAACTGCTACGAGTGCGTGTGTGAAAACCCCATGATCTGCGGCGTACTTCTGCAACAATGCTGCTACGGATTCACCTGTTCCGCTCTGGTCTACGGCGTTCTGGGTTTTTGCATCTGATCGGTTTCAAATCAATCGAATAAATCACGCCGCCTTGAGGCGGTGCGGATCGTCAGCTTTTCACTCTTCTCATGGACGCCGTATCGCTTTTCCACCCGCCATCAGAACAGAATGACGAGATTCACGGCCAGGGTGAGATAAAGGGGCGTGGTGTCGAAATCGGTCAGGACGAAATTGTACTTGGCTTTGGCGCCCAGGGCCACGTCCCGGCTGAACTGGTAGGCCAGACCGACATTGACGTGCCATACCGCGTCGGTTTTCCAGTCCATGTGCCGATACTTGCGCCAGAGCGGACCGATGCCCGTCCCCAGCGTCGGCAGCCAGCGGGAGCGATCCACGTCGTAGTCGAATCCCAGCGCCGGGTGAAGCAACTTGGCGTGCTCGGGGCTGTCGATATCGAAGAAGGCGTATTCCACATCCAATTTGGCGCTCAGATTGTCCCAGAAACGATAGCCGCCCTGAAGTGCGATGTTGAAGCCTTCGCGGTCGCCGTAATCGCCGTACAGCCAGGTAAAGCCGGGTCGCAGTTCCACCACCCACTTTTTTGACTCCCAATCGTCGCTGTCGGGCGGCGGGGTTTCCGATTCGTTTTCCGGCTCGACGGCATACAGGGGGCACGCCAGGCAGACGAGCCACAGCCCCAAAAGCATTCCTCCCAGCCACCGGATGACGCGATACGGCTTCATGCGCTGTGCTCCATGCGTTTTCGTGCGTGACAGTGTACTCCGCAAATCGTTTCCACCGCAAGCGGAAATCCATGCGGACGATTCCGTTTCTCGTAAAATATATTTAAAATATCTTGACTTGCGCGCTTGCGCGGATACTCTGGAGATGGGCTATATAAGTCTGCGGGAGGTCGCCTTGGAAGCCAATATCTCGGATCGACAACGCTGTTACGTATGCGGCAAGCATTTCGTGCCCCGGTTTTCCTTTCAGCGGAAAACGAAAGCGGGCCGGCCGTACTATTTCTGTAGTCAGGAATGTCTTCTGAAGGTCGGTGGGAAAGCCGGAAGCGCGACCTGTTCGGTCTGCGGCAAGGGCTTCGTTCCCGCTTATGCCTATCAGCAGGCCATCGTGGACGGTGAAACCCGCCACTATTGTTCGGAAGCCTGCGCGGACAGCTATCGGGTGGAGATGGTGAAGAAACGTGGCGTCCGGCGGGTCGCCGTGGTCAATCAGAAGGGCGGAACCGGAAAGACTACCACGGCCATCAACTTTTCCGCCGGGCTGGCCGCGCGCGGCCTGCGCGTGCTGTTGATCGACATGGACGCCCAGGGAAACGTGGGCATCAGCCTGGGTCTGCACGGCGAAAAAGGAACCTATCACCTTCTGATGGACGCCTGCTCCGCCGCCGACTGCGCCGTGCCCATCCGCGATAACCTGGACATCATCACCAGCAACGCCAGTCTCGCCGCGGCGGAGATCAGCCTGGCCACGGCGGAGAATCGAGAACGCGTGCTGAAGACCGCCCTCGCCCGCGCGGGAGGGGAGGAACGATATGATTACGTGGTGCTGGACTGCCCGCCCTCGCTGTCGCTGGTCAATCAGAACGCCCTGGTGTACGCCCGGCGGATCCTGGTGCCGGTGAGCTGCGATTTTCTGGCCATGGTGGGCGTGAAACAGATTCTGCGCACCGTCAGCAACATGAACAGCATCATGGGAGAGGAAGTTTCCATCCAGGGCGTCTTGCCCACGTTCTACGACAAGCGCACCCGCCTTTCGGACGAGGTGCTGGAGAACCTGAAGGATTATTTCAAGGACAAGCTGCTTCCCCCCATCCGGATCAGCACGCGCCTGAAGGAAGCGCCGATTCACAAAAAGACCATTTTCGAGTACGACCCGAACGGTCACGCCACCGCCGATTATCTGGCCATGGTGGATCGGTTTCTGGCCTCATGAGCGGAAAGGAACGATGAGCGAGAAAAAAAAGGAAAAAGGGCTTCTCCGGAACCCGTTGAACGAAGAGGAAGTGCTCACCGAAACGTTTTTCAGTCCGGCCTCCAAAAAGGCGAACCGGAAATCGGTTCCTCAAAAACCGGTCGCCCAAAAGAAGAAAGCCAAGCCCAAACCGAAACCCGATCACTACAAGATCTGTTGCATATCGTTGTATCGGGAAGATATCGAGCACTTGGAGGGGCTGGTGTCGGAACTGAAGTCGCGAGGATACACGAAAGCCAATAAAAGTCAGGTGATCCGCTTCGCCCTGGCGACGGTGAACCTGGACGACATGCCGAAAATGTACTGATTTCCGCCTTTAGGCAACCTCTAAAAATGCATATTCCGCTGCGAACGAATCTTTTCGATCCGGATCGTTTTTCCCAATCCTCGACTTATCTAGTGGATATGCTTGCGGTTGTGAAAAACGCCCGAATCCGAAAATCGTTCGTCCTCGCGACGAATAGCCATTTTTAGAGGTTGCCTTTACGTTCAGGCGACGGATTCGTTCAGCAGCTGTTTGATGATTCCCAGGCGGTCGATGATGGTTTTCAGCCGGTCGCGATCGATGTTTTTCACCCCGACCAGTTTTTCAAGCTGACGCGTCAGGGTTTTCAATTGCCCTTGGGCCTCCGCGATGCGTTCTTCGGCCAGTTCGGGCTCGGTGGGATTCTTCATGACCGTGGAAATGGCGTTGGACATGGCGAACATGGTGCGCCGGATATTCACGACATCGGCCGACTTGATCCCGGCGCGATTGACTTTGAGGATTTTTTCGATATCGAGGGTGGTTTCCGCGATACGACTCCAGGAACGGACAAGTTTCGCCTTGTTGAACGACTTCAGGGGGGACATGGGTTACTCCGGTTCGGGTTCAAAGTCCTTTGTTCCCTCAATAATCGACCGATTGGCCCGTTCCCTTAGCGTTTCCAGCCGCTTTCCGATATCTTTTTCGCGGCCTTCCGCGGACGGTTCGTAGTAGCGCCGTTCTTTCAGTTCCTCCGGCAGATAACATTCCGTTACATAATGGTCGTCGAAATTGTGCGGATACTTGTATTCCTTGCCGTAACCCATGGATTTCATCAAGGATGTCGGGGCGTTGCGCAGGTGCAGCGGCACCGGCAGGGGGCCGTGACGCTTCACGTCGCTGCGGGCGCGCATGTAGGCTTTGAGCGCGCTGTTGGATTTCGGGGCCGAGGCGAGATACGTTGCGGCCTGGCTCATAGGCAATACGCCTTCCGGAAGGCCGATAAAACGGAAGGATTCCATGGCGTTGACGGCTACCTGGAGGGCGGTTGGATCGGCCGAGCCGATATCCTCCGAGGCGAAAATCACCATGCGCCGCAGGATGAAAAGCGGATCCTCGCCGGATTCCAGCATGCGGGTCATCCAGTAGACCGCCCCGTCCGGATCGCTGCCTCGCATGCTTTTAATGAAGGCGCTGATGACGTTGTAGTGCTCTTCCCCGGCCTTGTCGTAGAGCAAAGCCTTTTTCTGCAAGGCTTCCGAAATATGCGTTTTCGTTATAAGATTCGTTTCCGTCTCACGGGCCATTTCCCCGGCGCTTTCCAGCGCGGTGAGGGCTCTGCGGGCGTCGCCGTAGCTGCCCTCGGCGAGGGCTTGAAGCGCGTCCGGTTCGATGGAAAGGCTGTCCGAACCCAGCCCCCGCTCTTCATCCGCCAGTGCGCGTTCTACAAGTCCACGAATATGCTCGGGTTCCAGCGCTTTCAGCACCAGAACCTTGCAGCGGCTCAAAAGCGCCGCGATGACCTCGAAACTGGGATTTTCCGTGGTGGCGCCGATGAGGGTGATTTCCCCCTGCTCCACGAAGGGCAGAAAGGCGTCCTGCTGGGCCTTGTTGAAGCGATGAATTTCGTCCACGAAAAGGGTGGTGCGCCGGTTGAAGAACTTGCGCCGCTCGCGGGCCTGGGCGATGATCCCCCGGATATCCTTCACGCTGCCCAGAACGGCGGAATAAAAGACGAATTCCGTGTGCGTGCTTTGGGCGATCACGTGGGCCAGGGTGGTTTTCCCGCTTCCCGGCGGTCCCCAGAGAATCAGGCTGGGCACCCGATCCCGCTCCAGGGCCGAACGCAGGAACTTGCCGGAGCCCACTAGGTGTTCCTGCCCGACGAATTCCTCCAGCGTTTTTGGGCGCATGCGGGCCGCCAGGGGTTTTCCCCGCGTGTCCCGTTCCGCGCCCTGATCGAACAGATCCATGCTCTAAGCCCCGGCCAGTTTGTCCAGGAAATGCGCGATGGCCCGGCAGCCGCCGTGGAAGTTGTCCAGGTCGATGTATTCATTGGGCGCGTGGGCGTTTTCGTCCGGCAACCCCAGCCCCAGCAGCAGGCAGGGAACGTCCAGGAGGTCGGTCATGACGTTGACGATGGGGATGCTGCCGCCCTCGCGGTTGAAGGCCGCCTTGGCGTCGAAGCCTTCCTCCAGGGCCTGGATGGCGGCCTGGAAGGCCGGATGGGTGGGGCTGGAGGCGTAGGCCCGTCCGCCGTGCATGTACTGCACCGCCACATCCACGCCTTCCGGGGCGATGGAGCGCACATAATCCTCGAAGGCTTGGCGGATTTTCTCTGGATCCTGGTCCGGGACGAGCCGGCAGGAGACCTTCACCATGGCCTTGGCGGGAATGACGGTCTTCGCGCCCTCGCCCGTGTAGCCCGCCTCCATGCCCATGACGTCGCAGGTGGGCCGCACCCAGAGCCGTTCCAGGGTGCTGAAGCCTTCCTCGCCCACCAGGGCCGTAAGCCCGATTTCGTCCATGAATTTTTGCGCGTCGAAGGGCAGGCGTTCGAAGGATTCCTTTTCCTCGGCGCTGATGGGCTTTACGTCGTCGTAAAAGCCGGGGATTCGGATGCGGTTCTTCTCGTCCTTCAGCTTCGCCACGATCTCGCAGGCCGCGTTGGCCGCGTTGGGCACGCCGCCGCCGAAGGAACCCGAGTGCAGGTCCGTCTTGCAGCTCGTCAGATCGATCTGGAAATACACCAGGCCGCGCAGGCCCAGGGTGATGGTGGGGATGCCCTTGGCGAACATGGGGGAATCGCTGATGGCCAGAAGGTCGCAGGCCAGTTTTTCCTTCGCCGACGGCAGCCATTTCTCCAGGGCTACCGAGCCCACTTCCTCCTCGCCTTCGATCAGGAGCTTCACGTTCAGCGGCAATTCGCCCGTGACCTTCAGAAAGGCTTCCAAAGCCTTGAAATGGGCGAAGAACTGGCCCTTGTCGTCCACGGAACCTCGGCAGAGGAGCTTCGTGCCCTTGATGGTGGGCTCGAAGGGCGGCGAGTCCCACAGTTCCACCGGCTCCTCGGGCTGGACGTCGTAATGGCCGTAAATCAGCACCGTGGGCGCGCCGGGCTTTTTCAGCCATTCGGCGTAAACCAGCGGATGCCCGTCGGTCTCGATCAGTTCGGACGCGAATCCCAGGGCGGCGGCGTGATCCCGCACCCATTCGGCGCAGCGGCGCGTGTCGCCGTTTCGCTCCGTCTTCGAACTCACCGAGGGAATGCGCAAAAGCTCGAACAATTCGTCCAGGTGGCGTTTCTCGTTTTCGCGGATGTATTGGATGACCCGGTCCATGACGTTTCCTCCTTGGTCGATACGGAAAGGGACGTTTCCGCCCGTTCTAACGGAAAGCCCCGGGACTGTAAAGGAGAAAACGAAGGCGGCCGGACGAAATCACACGGCCTGTTTGAGTCCTGCCGCGTCTTCCAGAAGTTCCACCGTCAGGTCCGTGGGGTGGTCGATCGTCTCCAGAATGGACGCGGGGTTCTTTCCCCGGCGAATCTCCCGGTGATGAACATCCATTTCTTCGAATTGGAAGGTCTGATAGTAGACGTGCTCGCCGTTGTCCAGCCTATAGAGTTGCACCGTCTCCGTGTTCCAGGGCGTGCGGATTTCGATCTGATGCATGTCCTGGAGTTCGTTCAGCAATTCGCCTTCGAACGCCTGTTCCCGTTCGTTTTCGTCCAGCAGAGTGAAAGCCGGCATGGAGGTCTCCTTTGCGGTGGTTTACGTGGGACGATTCCCGATTCTCTCTTCTAAACTGGAAAGATTTCAAAAGAACGAAGGAAATTCCCAAAATTCGGTAAAAATCGTTCGGAAAGATCCTCCGAGAGGGTGGGAACTTTGCAAGCCGAAGGAAATGGAGTACAATTTTCAGCGACGAAAACGATTGGGAGGCGTCCCATGCCGATTTGTGCGTTTTGCGGGAAGGAAGTGGAGATCCTGGATAAAGTGTTTTTAAAGGACTCGTGCCCCCATTGCGGGCGGGATCTGCATGCCTGCGTGCAGTGCTCTTTTTACGATCCCGGCCGTCACAACGATTGTCGCGAGCCCCAGGCCGCGCCCGTGCTCAAGCGGGATCGTTCGAACCATTGCGGGTATTTCGTGTTCGGTGTGAACAAGGCGGCAATGGCGGCGAAGCGGGAGGATCTGGATCGATTGGCGAATCTCTTCGGCAATGGGGCCGGTGAGGCAAAGGCGGAGGCTTCCGAATCGATCGATCTTTCCGCCGGAATGGCGGAGGAGGTTCGCGCCCGGCGGAATCTGGAGGATTTGTTCAAGAAATGACGCTCCGGAAACGGAAAGGCATAAACATATAAAATCATGGAGGAAACATGCCGGCCGATTCGAATGGCAGAAAGGATGGAGAACGGCTATCCGCCGGAGACTTCGTTCGAAGAATTCGAGAAAAACGCGAGGCCGAACAAGGCTTCGATTACCGTCGGGCCTCGTTGGCGATCCATGGAACCATCTGCGCGCGTTGCGGCCGCGAGTTTTCCGGCAAGGATCTGCCGCTGCTTACCGTTCACCACAAGGACGGCAACCATCACAACAATCCCAGAGACGGCAGCAACTGGGAAAACCTGTGCGTCTATTGCCACGAGGACGAGCATTCGCGGGAACTGCTGGCCGGGCAGATCGGTGGGGACGAAGACGCGGCCTCCGCGCACCCGGTGCGGGAGGAAAAGGGCGACGGCATGGTCAGCCTGGCGGACAAGCTCAAGGCGGCGTTGAATAAAGGCAAATAGAAGCGGTCCACGGACCCGGTTCCCGGAAAATCGCATCGGATTCTCCATTCAAAATATCGTAGGCTTGACATCCGCAAAGCTTGCCGCTATGTTGGGCTCCAATTATCCCGGAGGGGGGTGACGACCGAAGCCGCCGTGCCGGGGTGGTTGAATCGAAGGATTGTATGGTCTTTCCGAAAGCCATGAAAGGAGGAACGGATGCTGGAAGAAACGTTGCCCTTGGGCCTGACGTTCGATGATGTATTGCTCATGCCCGCCTACTCGGAGGTTCTACCCGCCGAGGTGACGCTGAATTCCCGTTTCTCCAAAGGTCTGGAATTGCAGATTCCCCTGGTTTCCGCCGCCATGGATTCCGTTACCGAAAGCCAGGCGGCCATCACCATGGCCCAGGCCGGAGGGCTTGGAATCATTCATAAAAACCTGTCCATCGAGGATCAGGCCACCGAGGTGCAGCGGGTCAAGAAATCCGAATCCGGCATGATCGTCAATCCGGTCACCATCAGCCCGGAGAAAACCATCCGGGAGGCGCTGTCCATCATGGAGGAAAAGAACATCAGCGGCGTTCCGGTCACGCGACGAAAGAAACTGGCGGGCATCCTCACCCACCGGGATCTGCGTTTCGAAAAGAATCTGGGGCGCAAGGTCAAGGAATTGATGACCAGCAAGAACCTCGTCACCGTGACCGAGGAGACCGGCGAGGACGAGGCCCGCCAGCTTCTGCACAAGCACAAGATCGAGAAACTGCTGGTCGTGGACAAAAAAGGTAACTTGGTGGGGCTCATCACCACCAAGGACATCATGAAATCCAAAAAATTTCCCCAGGCCGCCAAAGACTCCAAGGGCAGTCTGCTGGTGGGCGCGGCGGTGGGAACGGGAAAGAACGGCATCGAGCGCGCCTTGGCTCTGGCGGCGGCCGGGGCGGACGTGATCGTGGTGGACACGGCTCACGGCAACTCCAAGGGTGTCATCGAGACCGTGCGCCAGGTAAAGAAAGCCCTGCCCCACATCCAGATTGTGGGAGGGAACATCGCCACGGGAGACGGCGCCATGCGGCTGATAAAGGCCGGGGCGGACGCGGTGAAGGTGGGCATCGGTCCGGGATCCATCTGCACTACGAGGGTGGTGGCGGGCGTGGGCGTTCCCCAGGTGACGGCCATTTCCGAATGCGCCAAGGTCTGTCGGGAATACGGCGTGCCGCTCATCGCGGATGGCGGCATCAAGTTCTCGGGCGACATCGTGAAGGCGTACGTGGCCGGAGCGGACACGGTGATGATCGGATCGCTGTTCGCGGGGACCGACGAAAGTCCCGGGGACATCATCATTTATCAGGGCCGCTCCTACAAGGTCTATCGCGGCATGGGCTCGCTGGCGGCCATGAAGAAAGGCTCCAAGGACCGCTACTTCCAGGACAACGTGTCGGACGAGCGCAAGCTGGTTCCGGAAGGCATCGAGGGCCGGGTGCCATACAAGGGCAGCCTGGCGGATACGCTGTATCAGCTCATCGGCGGGCTGCGTTCCGGCATGGGATACGCGGGCTGCAAAACCGTCGCCGAACTGCGGGAAAACGGCCGCTTCGTGCGCATCACCTCGGCCGGACTGAAGGAAAGCCACGTCCACGACGTCATCGTCACCAAGGAAGCTCCCAACTATCGCCTGGAACCCAGATAGGGGGGAGCGTTTCCTGTTCCATAATTGAATGCAGCGTATTTCAAGTTCCCACTCGCCCCAGGAGTCTCCCATGACCGCGCATGAAAAGATCCTGATTCTGGATTTCGGCAGCCAGTACACCCAGCTCATCGCCCGGCGGATTCGGGAACTGAACGTGTATTGCGAGATCCATCCCTGCACCCTGTCCGTGGAGGAAATCCGGGAGAAATCCCCGAAAGGATTGATTCTTTCCGGCGGTCCGGCGGTTTTGAGCGATCCCCAAGCCCCCCAGGCGCCCGAGGGACTCTGGGATCTGGATCTGCCCATGCTGGGTATCTGCTACGGCATGCAGCTTATGGCGCGTGACCTGGGCGGCCGGGTGGATCACGCGGAGCGCCGGGAGTACGGCTACGCGGAGATCAATATCCGACAAGACAGCCTTTTCTTCAAGGATGTCGGCAACATGGATCCCAAGGGCGCGGCGTTCGAGGACGGCCTCTACACCGATGTCTGGATGAGCCACGGCGATCAGGTGGGCGAGATGCCCCCGGGATTCCGGTCCATCGGCCGGACGCACACCTGCCCCGTGGCGGCCATGGAAAAGGACGGCCGCCTGTTCGCCGTCCAGTTCCATCCGGAGGTGAGTCATACGCCGGAAGGCATGAAAATGCTTCGGCATTTCGTCTTCGAAGCCTGCGGCTGCTCCGGCGACTGGACCACGGAGAGCTTCATCGAGGAAAGCATCGAACGTCTGAAAAAACAGGTGGGCGGCGGCCGGGTGGTGCTGGGATTGTCGGGTGGCGTGGACTCGGCGGTCTGCGCGGCGCTGCTGCATCGGGCGGTGGGCGAGCAACTTACCTGCATTCTGGTGGACAACGGCTTGATGCGCCTGAACGAAGCCAAGGAAGTGGCCGCCGTCTTCCGCGACGTTTTCCGGGTCAATCTGGTGGTGGTGGACGCCTCCGAGCGCTTTCTTGCCGGGCTATCCGGCGTTACCGATCCCGAAAGAAAGCGCAAGATCATCGGGGCGGAGTTCATCGAGGTCTTCGAGGAGGAAGCCAAGAAACTGGGTGACGTGGCCTTTCTGGGCCAGGGAACCATTTATCCTGACGTAATCGAATCCGTCTCCTTCAAGGGCCCCTCGGTGACCATCAAGAGCCACCACAACGTCGGCGGGTTGCCCGAACGCATGAACCTGGAACTGGTGGAACCCTTGCGGGAGCTGTTCAAGGACGAGGTGCGTCGGGTGGGACGGGTCCTGGGCCTGCCGGAGGATCTCATCGGGCGGCATCCGTTTCCCGGGCCGGGATTGGCGGTGCGCGTGCTGGGCGAGGTCACGCGGGAGCGCTGCGATCTCATCCGGGCGGCGGACAAGATCTACATCGACGAAATCCGCGCGGCGGACTGGTACGACGGCATCGCCCAGGCCTTCTGCGTGCTTCTGCCCGTGAAATCCGTGGGCGTCATGGGTGACGAGCGCACCCACGAGAGCGTCCTGGCGCTACGTGCGGTGAACACCACCGATTTCATGACCGCCGACTGGACGCGGCTGCCCTACGACCTCCTGGCGCGCATCTCCAACCGCATCATCAACGAGGTGCGGGGCATCAATCGCGTGGCGTACGATATCTCCAGCAAACCCCCCGCAACCATAGAATGGGAGTGAAACCGGCGGGTTACCCCTTTCCGAAAGTTTTTTTCTGAATATTCGGTTTCCCCCTTCGTCTCATTAATCACGATACGGAGAGCGGCCCAGACATCATGCCCGGTTCCGGTAGAACCGGGGCGGCGTTCGGTTGCGTGCTCCGTTGGATGGATCGGCGGAAAACGAACTTGACAATATGTCGGTCGCGATGGTATTTTTCCAAAGGATGCGGACAACCATATGTTGGAAATAGCTGGCATTTTTACGCGGGAGATGGTGAGGTGCATCGCCTTGCCGTTCACGGAGAAACGAGGGAGGCAATCCATGAGATTTGTCAAGATTTTAGGGCTTATTACGGTCCTGCTCGTCACCTTGGGCTTGCAGTCGGCTTACGCGGACGACGACGTGGTCTCCGACGCCGGAAAAGCGAAAGTCAACTGGACCAAGAAGGAAATGGTCTTCACCGGGGATGGAGCCCCCAACCTGAACGCTCCCAACGCCGCCAGCGCCCGGCTGGGAGCGGAACGGGCCGCGCGCCTGATGGCCGTTACGAAAGCGCTGGAATATCTCAAAGGCGTGAAAATCAACGCCAGCGAGACGGTGGGTAATAAAATGGAGAAGCAGCCCGGCATCGAGGCCGAGGTTCGCGGCTTCCTGAACGGCTTTTTCGAAAAGGAAAAGCGGTACTTCTCCGACGGCGGCGTCCAGGTGGATATCGTGGTTCCGCTGGATGGTCCGGTGACCAAGGCGATCTTCAAGGAACAGCTGAAAAAGTCTCCGGAAAAGAAAGCCGAGCCGGCCAAGGCGGAAGAAAAGAAGCCCGAGCCGAAAGCCGAGGCGGCCGTCGCGACGGCGGAGCCTGCGGAAAAGAAAACCGGTCTGGTGGTCATCGCCGAGGGTTTCCGGGTCATTCCGGTTCTGGCGCCCAAAATCATCGACGAAGACGGCAAGGATGTCTACGACGTGACCATGGTCACCGAAGGCTCCATCGACAACGGCATCGTCAGCTACACCAAGAGTTCCGACAAAGCCAAGGTGGACAAGAAGGTCGCCGACATCCCCCTGGTGGTCAAGGCCATCAAGTCGCCCAACAGTGTCGATCTGGTGGTTTCCAACGCGGATGCCCAGAAGATCCGCCAGGTGGCCAGCAGTTCCTCGATTCTGTCCGAGGGGCGTGTGATTATCGTCAAGAAGAAGAAATAACCGGAACGAGGCGTGTGATTTGCGATCAGGAAATCCTGTACAAAGGAGAATCGATATGAGGAGAGTCGGGATTATCGCCGGGTTGGCCGTTCTGCTCCTGGTCCTCGTGGCCGGAAACGCCATGGCGCAAGAGGAAAAGAAGGTCGTCGTCAAGGGCGAGGGAGTCATTTTCCAGGGCGACAAAGCCACCGCGAAGGAAAAAGCCAAGGATCAGGCCCTGCGTCTGGCCGTGGAACAGGTGGTGGGCATCTACATCAAGTCTTCCACTCTGGTGCAGAATTACGTCACCGTGGACGACAAGATTCTGAGCCAGTCCAAGGGATACGTGAAGAATTACAAGATTCTGAGCGAGAAAGTGGATGGAGACGTGGTGGTCGTGGAGATCGAGGCCACCGTGGCCGCCGCCAAGGTCAAGGGCGACCTGGACGCCATCCAGGCGGCCTTGAGCCGGAAAAACTATCCGCGCATGATGCTCATGATCGCGGAACAGAACGTGGGACAGCCCGGGTTCTCCCAGTGGTGGGGAACCACCAGCCAGGTGGTTCAGATGAGCCAGGTGGAAAACACCCTGATCGACGAACTGGGCCAGTTGGGCTTCACTTTCGTGGATCCGCAAGTGCTGAGCGGCAAGATCCAGATGAAGGACGCCTATCGCGTCACCTCGGCCAATTCGCCCATCAGTACGGAAGCGGCCCGGGAGATCGCGGACCTGACCGACGCCCAGGTGGTTCTGGTCGGAACGGCCGTGGCCAACAACATGGGCGCGCCCATCCAGGGCTCCAACATGTCCTCCGGACAGGCCAACATCAACGTTCGCGCCATCAACACGGACAACGGGCAGATTCTGCTTTCGTCCAGCACCCACGGCGCGTTCATGCACATCGATCCCACCACGGCCGGACTGAAGGCTCTGAAAAAGGCCGCCCAGGCGCTGGCCAAGGAAATCACCAACAAGCTGGTGGACAAATGGCTTTCCAGTTCCGCCATGGTCACGCTGGAGATCAGCGGACTGGCCAACTATCGCATGCTGGACGATTTCAAGCAGGTTCTGAGCCATCAGGTCGGCGGCGTCCAAGGGGTCTACGAGCGCAAGATGCGCGGCGACAAGGCCCAGATCGATCTGTACTACTCCGGCGACACCAGTTTGCTGGCCAAGGAACTGGTCTTGAAGAAATTCAAGGGGTTCCGCGTCAAGATCGATGAAAAGACGGCCAACAAACTGAAATTGACGCTCTCGAACAAATAGGCGGGATCGGACGGGTCGCGGCGGTTTCATTCGAGACGGCCGCCGCGACGGTTTCGTGCAATATAAACGAAAGGACCGGTCACATGAAAGGGAACAAGTTCATTCTGATTCTGGCCATGGCGGTCATCGCCGCGATTCTGGCCGCTTCTCCGCTGCTGGCGAAGGGAGAGCCCTCGGCGAAAGTCTCCTTCCTGACCGGCAAGGCGCTGTTCAAGAAGGGGGCCACCGGAAAATGGACGCCCCTTAAAGCGGGCGCGACGCTGGGCGCGGACTATATCATCAAGACTGAAAAGACGGGAAAAATCGAACTGACGCTTCCGGACGGTTCGCTTCTGCGCGTGGCTCCGGCCAGCCGGATCCGGCTGAAAAGCCTGCTGTTCAAGGGAAAGAAGAAGAAAAGCGACACCAAGTTCAAGGTGACGGCGGGTAAGATCTGGGCCAACGTCAGCAAGGCGCTCGGCAACGAGAAAAAGTTCGAGGTCACCACGGACAACGCCGTCGCCGGCGTGCGCGGCACGGTGTTCATGGTGGACGCCCTGGAAGACAAATCTACCGTTATCAAGGTTTTCAGCGGCGCCGTGGCCGTCAGCAACGCTCCCATCTACCAGAAAGAAGCTCCCAGCCCGGGCGGAAAGCGCACCCAGGTTCCCGGACCGGCGCAGATCAGCAAAAAGCAATGGGAAGAGATGATCGCCAAGACCATGAAGCAGGTGCGGGTCGGCGCGGATGGCCGCATGGCCATGAGCGACATCGACGAAAAGAGCGCCGCCGAAGACGAGTGGATCGCCTGGAATACCGAACGCGACAAGGCGTCGGGCATTAAACACTGACGATTCCGGCGAAAAACGCCGAAAAAGAAAAACCCCGGCTTCTCCTGGAGAGCCGGGTTTTTTCGTGGTTGGGGGAGTCTTTGCGGCTTTCGAAGAAAATTCCTTCCCATTCTCCTGTTTTCCCGTATTGCGGCGCTGGAGTGTTTCGGATAAAATGCCGATACGTATGGGAAGGTTTACAACAAGCGGAAAGGCGGCTTCATGAACAACCGCAAACTGACGAAAGAAGAAATCCACGCCCTGCCGAAGATCGATCTGCACATTCATCTGGATGGCTCGCTTCGGCCGGCCACCATCCTGGAACTGGCGGCTTCCCAGGGCGTGGAACTTCCTGCCGACAGCGAAGACGAACTGGCGCGGGTGTTGAATCTCGGCCAGCGCTGCGACAGCCTGGAGGAATACCTGAAGGTTTTCGACGTCACCCTGTCGATTCTCCAGGATGAGGAGAGTCTGCGGCGGGTGAGCCTGGAACTGGTGGAGGACGCGGCGGCGGAGAGTGTTCGTTACATGGAGGTGCGTTTCAGTCCCGTTCTGCATACGCGCCAGGGGCTCACCATGGAAGGCGTCATCGACGCGGTGCTTAACGGCCTGCGCGAAGGCGAACGCAAGACCGGGCTGAAATCGGGCGTCATCATTTGCGGCATCCGCAACATGGACCCGGATATCAGTTACCAGCTCGCCCAGCTTTGCGTATCTTACAAGAACGAGGGCGTGGTGGGCTTCGATCTGGCGGGCGCGGAATACAACCATCCCCCAAAGGATCACCTGAAGGCTTTTTATCTGGTGGCCAACAACAATCTGAACGTCACGCTGCATGCCGGAGAGGCCGCCGGGGCGGGGTCCATTCACCAGGCCGTGCATTACAACAAAACCAACCGCATCGGTCACGGGACGCGCTTGTTCGAGGACGGCGACCTGATGAACTACATCAACGATCACCGCATTCCGCTGGAAATCTGCCTGTCTTCCAACGTCCAGACCAACGCGGTCAGCTCCATCCAGGCCCATCCGTTGCCACTATATTATCGCAAGGGGCTGCGAGTCACCTTGAACACCGACAATCGCCTGGTGAGCATGACCACGGTGACGGATGAACTCTGGCTGGCGCAGGAAACGTTCAACCTGAACGAGTTCGACATCAAGTCCATCATCATGAACGGCTTCAAATCCATGTTCCAGCCCTATGCCGTGCGCAAAGGTTATTTGCAACGCATGCGCGAGGAACTGGAACTGGACCGCTACTACAACCCGGATTTCGGGATGAAGCGGGACTTCTGATCCCGGTTTCCGTTCGTTTTTTTCGACATTTCGACAATTCGACGGGGGCGGGGGTTGGCGCGGCTTACGGATGCTTCGGGGGAATATTTTTTCCCGCCGTGGAAAAAACAGGACAAAAATGTCAGGGTTGTCAAGGAAATCCAACGTCTCCGTGGCGAGCGATTCTGCAAGTATTTGGAATTACACGGACAATGATATGGCACAATCCTTGCATTTGAAAAGGAGCGCCGATACTTTCAAAACGAGGGAAAGGATGAGACCATGAATAAAAAGACATGGATCGGAATGTCCGGTATCCTTTTGCTTTTCATTTTGCTCCCGCTGGCCTGTTCCGACGCCGAGGATTATCTGCACGAAACCGGCGACGATCCGAACAAAACCGCCGATGGCGACGACTCCACATCGAACGGCGGCACTCCCCTGGATTTCGGGGATGCGTCCTGGGAAAAGCCGGACTTTACCCCTCCGGGCGGGGAGAGGAGCGGAGATAACGGCAATGAGGATCCATATGGCGAGGGAGATGAAACCTGGAGCGGTCTGGCGGACGGCGACGCCCCGCCTCCGGATGGCGAAGTCGAATACACCTGCACTTCGGATTCGGATTGCGGCGCGGGAGAAATCTGCGACAGCGGTCAGTGCATTCCGGATCCCTGCCCCGATTACGAGCCATGCGCCGCGCCCGCCTGGTGCGACGAGGATACCGCTTACATGACGGTCTGCACGCTGGTGGAAGATCCGGAGCATCCCGGCTGCCAGATGCCCAAGGAAGAACAGATCGCCTGTCCGGGCGGCACCCGCTGCGAGGAACCGGACGGAGACGTGGATTGCTATGCCATCGAGGATCCGGAGCGCAGCGCTCGGCTGGACTGCCCCGTGGAACGGGAACCCGTCGTGCTCTACATGTCGAACGACGATTCCAACTCCATGGCCTCGCCCATTTTCGCCCGGGCCATCATCCGGGAGGGCGGCATCGTCTACCCCAACCAGGTGCGGATTTACGAGTTTCTGAATTATTACAGCCTGGCCTACGACAACCCCGCCGACAAACCCGCCGCCGTGGGACTCCAGATGCGGCGCACGGATGCGGATTCCGGGGAATTCACCTTGTTGCTGTACGCCCAGGGGCGCAAGATCGATCCGGCCGAAAGGCGCCCCATCAATATCGTCTTCTCTCTGGACACCTCCGGCTCCATGAGCGGCCATCCCATCGAAATGGTTCGTGAAATCTGCCGCGCCACCGCTTCCTCGTTGAAAGAAGGCGACGTGGTCAGCATTGTGGAGTGGAGCAGCAGTCAAAGCGTGATTCTGGATGGTTATCAGGTTCAACAGCCCAACGATCCCCATCTGTTGTCCATCATCAACGGCCTCGATTCCGGCGGCAGCACCGATCTGCACGGCGGACTGGTGCGGGCCTATGAACTCGCCCGGGACAATTTCAATCCCAATCGCATCAACCGGGTGGTGTTGATTTCCGATGGCGGGGCCAACACGGGGATCACGGATATCGATCTCATCGCCGCCGAGGCCGACGACAGCAACGGCGAGGGCATTTACATGGTGGGTGTCGGCGTGGACGAAAACGCCTTCTACTTCAATGAAGACCTGATGAACGAAATCACGGACGCGGGCAAGGGGGCGTACCTGTACGTGGATACTGCCGAGGAAGCCCGGCGCATGTTTGGAGATCCGCAACGTTTCCTGTCCAATCTTGAATTGGCCGCCCGGGACGTACGGATGGAACTGACCCTGCCCTGGTACTTCGGCATGAAGGAGTTTCATGGCGAGGAATACTCCGAGAACCCCGAGGAAGTGGAGCCCCAGCACCTGAGCCCCAACGACGCCATGAGTTACCACCAGATCGTGCAGACCTGCGATCCGTCTCTGGCCATGGTCGAGGATACCATCAAGGCGCGGGTGGATTATCAGGATCCCATCACCCGGGCTGCGATGAGCGATGAAATCGAGATGACCCTAGGCGATGCGGTGACCGCCGACGCCACGCAGCTGCGTAAGGCGGATGTCATTGTCACTTACGCCAAGGCGTTGATCGTCATCGGCTACCTGGTGAAGTCGAGTGAATTCGAGGGCGCTTACGAAACCGCCCTGGGCCTTGCCGCCTGGCTACGCATTGCGGCCGAGGATCTGGGCAACGACGCCGAGGTTCTGGAGATCGCGAATTTGATGGAAGAATACCGGGATCATCTGGCCACGAGCTATTCGCTGGACGGTGATGTCGATGGAGACGCTTCCCTCCCCGGCGAGTGATATTCCAAGGGGGTGACTCCCCCGGCTCGCCGAGCAACCTGCTCTTTCCAACACGTGCTTCTCTTTCTCCTCCTCCCTGCCGCGCTCGGAATCCTTTGATCCGGGCGCGGTTCCTTTTCAATCCGACTCCCGGGCGTATCGGCCCCGGGCCGGATCCACCCGCAAGCCTTCCAGGCGCAACAGGGCGATCTTGATTTCCAGGCCGGAGGAAAAGCCTCCCAGTCCGCCGTTGGCGGCCACGACCCGATGGCAGGGAATCAGGAGCGGGACGGGATTTTTTCCCACGGCCTGGCCCACGGCGCGGGCGGATCCGATACCGGCGGCTCGGGCGACTTCGCCGTAAGTCATTACTTCACCGAAGGGAATGCCTTGCAGGACGCGCCAGACGGCGCACTGAAAGTCCGTCCCGGACAGATCGAACGAGAGGCGGTCGAGAGACGGCCGTGCGCCCTTGAAATACGCCTCGATCCATTCGGCCGCCCGGATCGTGATATCGTTTCCGTCCTCGATTCGAGCGTCTGGAAAGCGGTTTTTGCATCGGATCAGGAAATCCCGCTTGTTCTTACGGAAATCCAAAAGGGCGAGTCCGTTTTCCGAACCGGCCAGCCAGAGACGTCCCAGGGGACTCGTCAGTTCTTGAATGCCGATGGAGAGTTTCATCGCGATCCTTTCGCTTTCGGGGTTGAAAGGTCGAACGTCGGCGCATCATAAAACAAAGCCGCCGTCTTTACAATGAAAGACGGCGGCTGGCGGGGAACCAATTGGGGATGGTTACTGCCTAGATCGTGTGCTCCTTTTCCGGCGGGGCATCTGACTTCACGACACTTTTCGCCAGAAGACCTTTCGGACCCTGGGTGCATTCGAATTCCACTTGAATGCCCTCTCCAAGTGTCCGAAACCCCGAATCCTCGATCGCCGAATAATGAACGAAAACGTCCTCCCCTGAAGATCGGATAATAAATCCATAGCCCTTTGCGTCATTGAACCACTTGACTGTTCCAACTTCTCTACTCATGGTACGACCCCCTTAAAAAATTAGATCCCGCTTGCTTCCCCAAAAACAAGCCCCCCGTAACGGAACGATGGCTGTTGTTCACCGTATTGCCAAAGATCCTTGGTTTATAATAGTTTCAATTAAAAATTCGGCAAAGTTTCCAACCCAATAGCAGAATTGATTTCAGTATATACAATACGGAAAGGCAATGCAAGCAAAATATACGAAAAAATATACCGATGTAAATAATACTAACACCCCGGAGGGGCGGGTCAGCGACGTTTATGGAGAAGGTCCAAGAGGGCGCGGAATTCGAAGAGGAAATGCTCTTTTTGAGAAAGAAGGCTTTCCGAGAGATCGTCACGCAAAACCCACCCGTGAAGCAGAAGCCTCCAGCTTCGTTCGATGAAGCGGAGATGATAGGCGGAGAAATCGGGTCGATATCCCTTGGGACCGGGGCGCGTGAACGCGTTGAGAAGGGCGCGACGCAGGTTTTTCAGCTTGGGAGGACGATAGGCGCGGGGAGGCTCGTGGCCGCAAAGTTCCAGCAGGAGCTCCAGTGTAAAGGCCGCGCCGGCCTCCCGGGCCAGAAGGAAAGCGCGATCCAGATCCGGCGTCAGGCGTTCCAGAATACGGGAGATGTCGGCCACCTGATGTGCTTCAAGGATCAGACCGTGATCCCGGGCGTGCAGGGCCAGGGCCGCCAGCGTCTGCTCCGGAGTCATGACTTTCACATGGGGGATGTCGAAAGGAGGCATGCCCGGCGGCGCTTCACGAAAAAGACGTTCCGAGAAGTTCCGGGCTCCGTTCCCCGTTGAAACGGCGCGATGCAGTTCCAGGGTCAGGGCGTCCGCACGGCGAAAGGGAATCTCCTTCCATCGGCCGAAGGTCACCCGCGCGCGCCAGTCCATATCCGGTGCGTATCCCAGCTCTTCCAGGATCGTCGCCGCGCGATCGAAATCCTCCGGACGAACCAGAAGATCCACGTCCATCAGAAAACGTTCCGCCGGATCGTCATACAGCAACCGGCGATGCACCACGCCTTTCATGGGGATACAGGCGATTTCGGCTTTGCCGAAGGCTTCCAGGACTTCCACGGCCTGACGCTCGGCGATGACGCCGCGGACGAAGAATTCCTGGCCGGGGCTCAAGGTCTTTTCCGGATCGGGGCGGCGGGCCAGGCGACGGTCGCGGCTCATGGCTGCGCCTTCGAAAAGCGGCTTTCCAATACATCCACGATGCGGCCGGCGGCCTGGCCGTCCCAATCCATCAATACACGGCTGGCCTGTCCCCGTCCTTCCAGAATATCCATGGCGGCGGCTTGGATGTTTTCCGCCTGAATGCCCACCACCCGGTTGGTGCCGACTTTCTCGGTGACGGCGCGGCTGGTGTGATCTCGGATGGTCAGACAGGGGATGCCCAGGGCGCTGGTTTCTTCCATCACTCCGCCGGAATCCGTCATGGCGAAGCGGCATTGCGTCAACAGGGCCAAAAAGTTCAGATAGCCGAGAGGTTCGGTGACGATCAGTCCCGAACGCTTCGTGAAGTCTTCGAACAATCCGAAATCCTTTGCCATTTTCCGTGTGCGCGGGTGAAGCGGGAAAATCACCGGAATATGGGTGGCGATATCCGTCAAGGCATGGAGAATCCCTCCAAGGCGCGCCGGATAGTCCACGTTGTCCGGATGATGCAGCGTGACCAGCGCGTACTCGCCGGGCTTCAGGTCATGACGCGCCAGAATATCGGAACGTTTCATGGCTCGGTTACGATATTGGAAAAGCGTGTCGATCATGATGTTTCCCACGGAATGGATACGGGATTTTCCGATGCCTTCCCGAAGCAGGTTGCTTACGTCCTCGTCCGACTGGGCGAAGAGGAGATCGGAAATGTGGTCGGTGACGATCCGGTTGATTTCCTCCGGCACATTGCGGTCGTAACAGCGAAGACCGCTCTCGACGTGGGCTACGGGATAAAGCAGCTTGGTGGCGGTCAGCGCACAGGCCAGGGTGGAGTTTACGTCTCCCACCACCACCACGCAGTCCGGATCGATGGCGTGCAGAACCTCGTCGAAATGGATCATGATCTCCGCGGTCATTACGGCGTGCGAGGCGCTTCCCACGCCCAGTTCGAATGCGGGAAATGGAATCTCCAGTTCCTCGAAGAAAATCCGGCTCATCTGGGAATCGTAATGCTGGCCGGTGTGGACCAGCGGGGCCTCGTGACCCCGGCGGACAAGTTCCTTGATGAGCGGGGCGATCTTTATCAGGTTGGGACGCGCTCCGACGGCGCTGAGTATCTTCATCCTTACCTCCCGATATGTGCCGACGGACCGGACCGCCGATTGAGGAAGACTACCACAATTTTGCATTCCGACAAAACCGCTCCGGGGAAAGATTTCCGAAAGAGGGGGAACGAGCGTGCGGGTATGGCAAAGGCCGCCATCGCGGATTTTCTGGAAGGCGAAGAACGTATCCGATTTTTCGCTTGACAATTTTTCTCAAGAAGGTGAACATTTGACCGAAATGTTCACTTGGTCTCTATTTTTTAGGATAACTTGCGATCGGAACGTAGAAAGGAAGCCCCATCATGCCGGATGCATCGCCCCCGGGACGCAAAAAGCCCGTCGGCCGCAAAGAGGAAATTCTGGAAGTCGCCAAGGATCTGTTTTTTCGCCAGGGATTCCGCCGAACCACGCTGGAGGACATCGCGGGGGAAGTGGGCCTGGTGAAATCGGCGGTGTACAAATATTTCCACAACAAGGACGATCTCTTCCGGGCCATCATCGCGGACGTGGAGGAAACCTTCATGGATGTCGCCCGACAGGCCGCCGATACCAGGGAATCCTTGGAGAAACGGGTTTCGAACGCGCTTCTGGCCGTTTTCGGATGGGAATGCCGCATCGTCTACGATTATGGCCCCCGGCCCCGGGTATGGCATGAATTGCGGCCTCACTTCCTCAACCATCGCATGGAGGGCGCGTTCGAGCGACTGGAGATCTTCGTTCGGGAATGCCTGGAGGAAGGTCTGTCGAAAGGAGAACTGAACGCGGATTCCGGGGATATCGAGCCCGTCAGCCGGATGCTTATCTGGAGCATGCACGAAGTGTTCGAGTGCTTCATCATCGGTCTGTTCGATGAAGACGAGGGCCGCCGGTACGTGCGGACGCTGGTTCGAACGGTCTTCAACGGATTGCTGAAAAGGGGCCCGAAATCATGAAAAGCCTGTGCGTTCGCGAATTCGGAGCGGGCTTGGCGCTGCTTGTCGGATTGCTGGTCTCCCATCCTCTGTACGCGGAGACCCTGAGTCTGGACGACTGCATGCGTGAAGCGTTGAAGAACAACAACCTGCATCGTCTCACGGCGCTGGACGTTGAGGAACACGAAGCGGAACAGAAAAGCGTGCGCGGGCGCTTTCTGCCGGTGGTCAAGGCGGAAATGAGCGTGCTCGGCTGGAACGACAAGCACGTCTTCGACACGTCGTTCATCACCGATCTTTTCGATGTCATCCTCGGGAGCCTGCCCGCCGGGCTGGCGGAAAGCCTGGCCGAACAGTTGGCCGCCAGCGGGGCCCAGGATCAGGAACTGGTCATGCGCAAGGATCTGACCATCGACACCAAGCTCACCGTCGCCCAGCCGCTGACCCAGCTCTACAGGGTCTGGGGCGGGTACGAGGCTTCCGGCGAACTTGCCGCCGCTTCCCGAATGAGCAGGAGGGAGGCCCGGCGGAAGCTGGAACTGGACGTGGCCAACGTGTATTTCGGCCTGATTACGGCCATGAAACTCACCGAAACCGCCCGGGCGGCGCTCTCCCAGATAAAAGAATACGAACGCCAGGTGACGGCCTATCTGGAAGCCGAACTGGTGGAAAAGAACGCCCTGCTGAAAGTCCACGTCCACAAGGCGGAAATCCGGAAAAACCTGTTTCTGGCCGAAAAGGGCGCCAAACTGGCCCGGGCGGCGCTGAATCTCTATATGGCCCGCTCTCTGGACAGTCCCCTGGAGCCCATCGAACCAGAAGAGAGCGGGATGGAAACACCCGGTCAGGCGCACGCGCGTCCGATCGAGAGCGCGCTGTCGAAACGGCCGGATCTCTTGGCGCTGAAACATCAACGAAGGGCGGCCCGGGCGGGAAAACACGCCGCCATCGGGTCGCTTCTGCCGGATATCACCGCCATTTTCACCTATGAAAACGCCCAGGGACTGGATGGTCTGCAACCGGAAAACCAGTATTTCGGCGGGATCGTGCTGAACTGGAATATCTGGGAGTGGGGGGCGACCTGGTATCAGCTCCGGAAATCCCAGGTGAGGGAACGCAAGGTCTCCACGGCCATTCAGGCCATGGAGGAAGGCATCCGGCTGGACATCAAAAGGAAGCGTCTGGAGTTGGAAGAGGCCGAGAAATCCCTGGGTGTTGCCGAGGCCCAGGTGCGGGAAGCGGAAGAGAATCTGCGGATCGAAAAAATCCGTTTCGATGCCCAGATGGCCGCCACCACGGACCTGCTGAACGCCCAGACCTCGAAACTGAAGGCCGAAAGCGACGCCATCACGGCGCGCATGAACGTGACCCTGGCCCGCATGGCGCTGCATGTCGGGCTTGGCGATGATTTGTTGGAAGACGGACGGGGGGAAAAGTAAATGAGGCGAACCACGATGAGGCTGATGATTCTTGTTTTGCTTCTTTCATTTGCCGTCGCCTGCGGCAAGGCCGAGAAGAACGTTGAGAAGGAAGACGCGCCGACGTTGGTGACCGTGCGGAAGGCGAAGGCGGAAACCCGGGAAATCCGTCGGAAATATTCCGGATACGCCCACCCCTTCGAAAGCCACGGGGTCGGATTCCTGGTGGCCGGACGGATCACCTCCTTGCCGGTGGAAGAGGGAGATTTCGTGAAAAAGGGCGAACTTCTGGCCACCATCGATTCCTCGGATTACGAACTGGTCAAGCGCCTGGCGGAGAGCCAGTTGGACGCGCTGGAGCCGAATTTCAAGCGCGTGGACGCCATGGTGAAAAAGAATGTCATGCCCCAGGCCAAACTGGATGAAATCCGTGGACGCTATCACGCCGCCTTGACCCAGAAGGAACAGGCGGAACGGCAGATCCGTTATACCCGGCTGTACGCGCCCACGGGCGGCGTGGTCCACGAACTGCGCACCAGCGTGGGGCAGGTCATCGGCCAGGGTTCCGCCGCCGTGGTGCTTCTGGACATCTCGAAACTGAAGGTGAAGTTCGGCGTGCCCCAGGCGGATCTCGCTCATTTCCACGTCGGAGACGAGGCCGCCGTGCGTTTCGACGGCGTGGATGGCGAGTACAAGGGCCGGATTTTCCACGTGGATTTCGTGGCCGACGCCTATACGCGCACCTATGCCGTAACCGTGGAGGTGGACAATCCGGAAAACCGGATACGGCCCAGTATGCTGGCGCACACCGAAATCGTTCAGGAACGGATCGAAGCCGTCTTCCTGCCGATATCCGCCGTCATGCGCAGCCGGGAGGGCAAGCGCGAGGTCATGCTGTACGACGAAACCACGGGAGCCGTCTCGCTTCGGCCGGTGGAAACCGGCCGCCGGGTGGGCGAGGAACTGGAGATCGTGAAGGGCCTTTCCGGAGGCGAATCCGTGGTGGTCAAGGGCAACAACTACGCCAGTGCGGGAGACAAGGTGGTGGTCAAATGAACATCGCCAGATTTTCGCTGGAACATCGGCCCGTGGTCTGGGTCGTGCTGATTCTGCTGGTGGCCGTGGGCGTGTTCAATTATTTCACCATCAGCCAGCGGGAGGATCCCGAATTCAAGATCAATGTCGCCCTGGTGGTGACCATCTACCCCGGCGCCAGCGCCGAAAAGGTGGAAAAGCTGGTGACGGAGAAACTGGAAGAGAAGTTCGAAGAAATGAGCCTGCTGGAGGAACTGAAATCCACCACTCGGGAGGCTCTGTCCGTCATCATGGTGAAGGTGGATTACGAGGCGGACGTGGACATCGCCTGGCAGAAACTCCGCAACAAGATCGAGGAAGTCCGGGCGGATCTGCCCGCCGGCATCATGGGGCCGGATGTCATCGACGATTTCGGCGACGTGACCGCCATGATTTACTCGCTCCATTCCAAAAGCGCCAGCCCGGCCGAACTGAAACGATGGGCCAAGAAGCTCCGCACCGCGCTGAAAAAGCAGCCCACCGTGGGCAAGGTGGAGCTGATGGGCGAACAGGACGAGGTGATCTACATCGAGGGCCCGCTGCAAAGCTTCACCCTGTACGAATTCTCTCCCCTGACCGCCTCGAAGTTTCTGGACTATCAGAACGTCAACATGCCGGGGGGCTATGCCCGTACGAAGGACCGCAAGTACCGCCTGGAGGTCAGCGGAAGTTTCAGGATCGAGGAACAGCTGAAAAACGCCGTGCTGGACGTGTCACGCAAGAGCGGCGCGCCGCTGAAGGTGCAGGACGTGTTCAGCGTCCGGCGGGCGTATAAGGAACCGCCCCTGGACTACATGCTCACCGACGGCGTGATCTCCGTGGGCCTGGACATCCGCATGCGCAAGGGAGAAAACCTGGTTTTCATGGGCGAGGAAGTCAAGGCCGCCGTGGAAGCGTTCCGGGAGCGGCTGCCGGAGGATATCCAACTGACCCTGCTGCACGACCAGCCTCGGGAGGTGGACACCTTCGTCGGGACGTTCCTGGACAACCTGTACGAGGGCCTGGCCATCGTCGTGCTGGTCATGTTTCTCGGCATGGGGCTGCGCGCCGCCGGACTGATCGCGCTCTGCCTGCCGCTTTCCATCATCCTGACCTTCACCGTCATGCCGCTTTTCCATGTGGATCTGGAGACCGTGTCCATCGCGGCTTTCATCATCGCCCTGGGGATGCTGGTGGACAACGCCATCATCATCACGGACAACATCGACGTGCATATGCGCCGGGGGGTGGATGCCTATACCGCTTCCTGGAAAGGCGCCTGGGAACTGGCCGTTCCGGCCCTGACCGGAACGCTGGCCACCGTCATGGCCTTCATGCCGCTGCTGCTCATGCAGGAAAACACGGGCGACTACATCCGGGCGTTGCCCATCGTGGTGTCCGTGTCGCTCTTGGCCTCACTGCTTCTGGCGGTGACGGTGATTCCCATCGCCGCCCGTCGCCTGCTGAGGGCCGCTTCCGCCAAAACGGAGGGACACGGGGACGGAAAGGCGGGTGACGCCGGCGAGGCGGAAAATCGGTTCGTCCGCTTCTACCGTCGCATGATGGGATGGAGCCTGAAGCATCGTTTCGTCATGATGGGCCTGACGGCTCTGGTTTTTCTGGGGGCGATGAAGCTTTTGGGAATCGTCGGCTTTTCATTCTTCCCGGAGGCCCAGCGCGACCAGTTCACCGTCGATATCTGGCTACCCGAGGGGGCTTCGCTGGAGAATACCTCTACCGTGGTTCGTACCGTGGAGAAGGTTCTGGACGGCGAGGAAGACGTGGTCAGTCATTGCGTCTTCGTTGGAAAAGGCGCGCCGCGTTTCTACATGACCATCATGCCGGAGTTCAACGCCACCAACTTCGCCCAGTTCATCGTCAACACCCGCGATCCGCGCATCACCCGGCCCCTGGTGGCCCGCTTGAACGAAACGTTCCGGAAAGACATTTCCGGGGCGCGGGTCATGGCTAAAAACCTTTGGATGGGCGTCCCCGTGGAAGCGCCCATCGCCCTGCGCCTGTCCGGGCCGGATCTTTCGGTCATCCAGCGCCTGGCGGGCGAGATCCAGGACATCCTGAAGACCATCCCCGGAACGCACCAGGTGCGCGACAACGTGGGCAAGGACGTGCCCAGTCTGCGTATCGACGTGGATTCCGAGGCCGCCGCCATGGCGGGTATCACCAATACCGAGGTGGCGCTTTCGCTTCTGACCGCCTACGAGGGCTTTCCCGTGACGAGTTTCCGGGAGGGCGAGGAGGAGATTCCCGTCTACATGCGCCTGATCGAGTCGGAGCGCAACCTGACCGACACCCTGGACGGACTGTACGTTCCCTCCCAGACCACCGGCAAAAAAGTCCCGCTCAAAGCCTTCGCCGGGATCGAGCCCGTCTGGTCGGCGGGCGTGGTCAAGCGTTTCGATACCCGACGCGCCATCACCGTCCTGGCCGACGTGCAGGGGCGGCTGGCGGCGGATGTCATGAAGGATCTGCGCGACAAACTGAAAGATTACCCCCTGCCCAAGGGTTACTCCATGGAAAGCGCCGGAGAGGAGAAGGAGCGCAACAAGTCCTTCGGACGGTTGCTGATTATCTTCGGCCTGATTCTGGCCTTGATTTTTCTCATGCTGGTGATCCAGTTCAACTCCATCAAGAAATCCTTCGTCATCCTGGCCAGTATCCCCCTGGCGATCATCGGGGCCATCGTGGGGCTGTTCGTGTCCGGAAACAGCTTTGCCTTCATGCCGTTTCTGGGGGTGATCTCTTTAGCGGGCATGGTTATCAAGAACGCCGTGGTCTGGCTGGAATTCGTGGACAAGGCTCTCATGGAGGACGGCATGCGGTTGTCCGAGGCCATCATCGAGGCGGGCCGCCAGCGCCTTCGTCCCATCATTCTCACCGCCGCCACCACCATCGGCGGACTGATTCCTCTGGCGCTTTTCGGAGGCAGCCTGTGGGAGGGTATGGCCTACGCCATGATTTTCGGACTGGCGCTGGCCACCGTGTTGACCTTGGTGGTCGTTCCGGTTTTCTATTACGCCATCTATCGCCGGGAATATCGGAACCGGGTCTGAGGGTTTTCCTTCCGATGTTGTCCCGGCGGTGATTTCGTGATACTCTGACCGCGTTTCGGAGCCTGCCGGCGCAAGGGAGAGCGGCCGGGATGCTGAAGCGGATTTCATCATTCTACGGAAAGACATTTCGACCGGGGTGTCAGGGAGATCGATCCATGCGTCAGATTCATCATCCGTTCCTTTCTCTGCTTCTGGGACTGTTTTGGGTTTGCTGTCTGTCGGCGAGCGCCGGAGCCAAAGACAAGGAAGCCAAGTTCACCAATCCGAGCCCCGAATTGAAGCCGCTGGACAGCGCCGCGCAGGATGCGCGCATCGCCGAAATGATGGGAAAGCCGCCCGAATTGAACGCCAAGGAATTCAAGAAGTTCCAGAAGGGCAAGGTCATCATCCACAAGGTCGAAAGCCGGGGAAAGGGACAGCGGTACGAGGCCATCGCGCGCATCGACGCCCCGCCTTCTGTGGTCATGGCGTACATGAAGGATTTCCCCGCCCATGTGGGGGACATGCCCCATCTGAAGAAAATAACTCACCGCTGGAACGGCAACGTGGCCATCGTGGAACAGACGCTGAAGATCGCTTTGTCCACTTTCTGGTACGAGTTAAGCATTCGCCACTGCAAAAACAGTCTGATCGAATGGGAACTATTGCGGGGGGATATCAAGGAAACCACCGGTTACTACAAGTTTTTCCCCTTCGAGGGCGGGAATAAAACGCTGATCGTCTACCGGGTTTATACCGATCCGGGACTGCCCATTCCCCAATTCATCCTGAATCTGTTAACCAAAAGCTCCATGCCGGATGTCGTCGAAGCCATCCGCAAGGCTTCGATCAAGCGACACAAGGAAACGAAATAGAAGTCCTCTCGAAATCCGACCGAACGTATTTTGGAGATGACTACTTCGAGATATGCAAGGCGGACGAAATCGAAAAAAGCGGGCCTGAAGGAGCCGAAATCCTTTTCCGGAAGGAGTGCGGCGAAAAACTCAAAGAATGCCTCAACTTCATCTGGTTTCTAATGAAGGGTCAGGAAACCTGAAGAAAAGACCCGTTCTATTGACAGAATGCCAAATCCGAATTATAGATAGCATGTTTTTTCGGTCGATTCTTCATGCCGAAAACCACCTTGTGTTTGAAACCATTTTTCCGTTTCCTGCATCATTCCGTGTTTCAAACCGACATCGTCGGGGTTCGAAGCCGCCAAGCATTCGGGAAATCTTCTCCCCGGCCTGAATTTTTATCGTGCATGTCCGTTTGGACGTACCGTGAGCAGGAACCGTTGACTCGAAATGACGGGGCGGCTCAGACGACAGCGCTTCGACAGAAAAACGCCAAGGCGACAACAGATGTCCAAAATAGACTATGAAAAAAGGTTCAAAGGTGCAGCCGGCATTCCTGGGAGCGATCTTGCAGGAGAACCGCATAAGACCGTTCGCGGCCTGATCGATGATTTCGAATCGCTGTTTCATCCGGTGGCCGAGGACCTCTTTCTGCGCCTCCGTCATTGCGACGACGTGGAAGCGGCGCGGACGGAAGCCTACGCCTACATCCATGAACTGGACGGGTGTCAGCTTTCCGATCCGATGCTTTCCTTCGGCATGCGCGTTCGCATTCGGAACAGCATCCGCGTGCTCCGCGAGATCTTCAGCACTCGCAGTGACCGCCTGACCGGCTTCTCCGTCATCGAAGCCTTGTGGGATCTTTCCCGGCGGCGGCGGCGGAACGATCTTAAGGAAGGATTTTACGGCGAGTTGTACCACCTGTTGCTCGGCGCGAAAGGCGACAGCGAATTCTTCAGTGACGAGCGCACCCGGCCTCAACTACACCTGGAGGGCCGACCGGCCGGAATCCATCGCTCGAAACAGTTGGACGCCCTCAGCGCTCACGCCCACGAGATCATGGCAAGTTACAAGGATGGATTGCAAGCGGAGGTCATCAAGCAGCGCACCCGCCAGCGACGGCATATCATCAAGGCGCTGGGCGCCCGGGAATCGGACTGGTGGGACTGGCGTTGGCACGTAAGAAATATCGTCAAGGACGCCGACACGCTGCAACGGCTGGTCGATATATCCTACGATGAACTGGCGTGCGTTCGTCGGGCCGGGGCCTATGGCGTTCCTTTCGGGATCACGCCGTTTTACCTTTCCCTCTTTTCCGAGGATGGGGAGGACGACCGGCCCCTGCGCGCGCAGGTCATTCCGACGGCTGCCTACCTTGATGAAATGGCGTCGCACCGTGGCGATGCCGAGTATGCCTGCGATTTCATGGGTGAACACGATTCATCTCCCATCGATCTCGTCACCCGTCGGTACCCGAACATCGCGATCTTGAAGCCCTACAACACCTGTCCGCAGATCTGCGTCTACTGCCAGCGGAATTGGGAGATCGACGACGCCATGGCCCCCGGCGCGATGGCGCCCCCGGATAAACTGGACGCGGCGTTCGAATGGCTTCGAAGACACGAGGAAGTCAAGTCCGTTCTGGTCACCGGCGGAGATCCGATCGTGATGGGAGACCGGCGAATACGCGAGATTCTGCAACGGCTGTCGGATATCGATCATATCGAATCCATCCGGATCGGCACCCGGATGCTGGTGACGCTGCCGATGCGTTTCACCGAGGAACTGTGCGATCTTTTCGCGGAGTTTCGCGAACCGGGCCGCCGGATGGTGGAGGTAGTGACGCATGTCGAGCATCCGTATGAAATCAATCCCCACATGCTCAATGCCGTCGAGCGGCTCCGGCAGCGCGGCATCATGGTATACAACCAGCTCGTCTTCACTTTTTTTACCAGCCGCCGTTTCGAGTCGGCTCGTCTGCGCTGGCTGCTGAAGCAGATCGGCATCGACCCGTATTACACCTTCAATACCAAGGGCAAGGATGAGACTCTGGATTATCGCGTGCCCATCGCCAGGCTGTTGCAGGAACAGTATGAGGAAGCGCGCCTTCTGCCGGGCCTCATGCGAACCGATGAGGCGGTGTACAACATCCCGCGACTGGGAAAGAATTATCTGCGCGCCGGGCAGAACCACCAGGTGCTCGGCATCCAACCCGACGGTGCCCGTATCTACGAGTTTCATCCGTGGGAACGTCCCATGATTGGTCAGACGCCCTATCAAGGAACGGATGTCCCGGTTCTCGACTACCTGCAACGGCTACAGGACATCGGGGAAGACCCGTCCGATTACGCCAGCATCTGGTATTATTTCTAAGATGGCTTTTTTGATAGCGTCGTCACAAAATATTCAACCAAAGGAAACGGTGTGGCTCGAAAAGATCTTGACGGTCGGGCAGCCGGTTCAGCCGGATGCCATGTATTCGACGATCCTTTGCGCCTGCGGCCTCAGAGGGATTCCAGAGTCTGTAATAAAGGTCATTCTCATCGAAACAGTCTATCAGATTGTTGCATAGGTTGTCGCCGTTGACGTCGTAGTCGTTTTCGAGACAGTATCCGTATGGGTGGTCGCCACGGCTTTCCATGCAACTGCACCACTTGATTCCATGTGTTGTATACTTGAAACAGTTCGCGTACTTTCCCGCGTCTCATCCTGGCCACAGTAATCCACCTCCCCACATGTTCCCGACCCTGCCTCACCCGGACAGGTCATTGTGGCTTCGTTGTCGTAGCAGGATTCCTGATTGCTGGGAGGAACGGTGAAACACTGAGAGGTGGTGCAGAAATTCATGTTCGGGAGGAAGCAGTACGGATACTCACCGAGGGTGCCGTCAGCACACTGGTGGCAGAACGTCCCCGTATAGCCGGTGTCACAGGTGCAGTCTGCATCGTCCCCATTGCAGGTGCCGTGGTCGTTGCAGGAATAGGGAGTGCCTGCACAGACACCGATGCCGTTGCATTCATCAGTGTAGGAGCAGGGATCGTTGTCGTCACAGCCAGTTGTGGCTGGCAGGAAGTTTCCATCGGAATCACAGCAGATGGAATCGGGAACACATTGGGTTTCCGGTTCGGGCTCGATTTCCGGCTCAGGTTCCGGTTCACGATCAATCTCTGTCAGGTCCAAGTCGTCGTCGAAGTCCGTCTCCATATCCCCATCTGGGTCTGCATCGAAGTCACCATCCGGCGCCTGTTCGTCGTCGGCATCGATGGTATCCCCGTCTACCACGTCATCGATGTCTGTCTCCACATCACCATCCGGCAGATTAATGTCTGGTTCAGTGTCCCCGTCGGACAGCTGATCGGCATCCACGTCCCCATCCGTTTCCGAATCCGTATCGAGTTCCGTATCCCCATCGGGTGAATAGCTCACGATAGATGACGAGTCACAACCAGCGAGAAAGAAAAGACTCAACAAAACAAGAATCACGTAAGGTTTCATATCCGGTTTCCTCCGTACATTTTCAGGCGAGAGTTACCCCCCGGCGCCTTCTCCAACAAATCAATCCATGTTCAGTTGCTACTTATAGTCTGTAGATCAAAAGGCATCATTCATCAAGAATTACCGACATGAATAAGTCGAAGGAAAAAGCCTGTGTGGAGTTTGGCTTCCGAGTGCGAAAGCTCCGAGAGGAACAGGGATATTCTCAGGAATCCTTTGCCGAGAAGGTCGAGATTCACAGGACGTACATCGGAGGTATCGAGAGAGGAGAACGGAACCCGACCCTGACGATGATTACCCGGATAGCCAAGGCTCTGGGTGTCCCTCCTTCTGATCTGGTGTAATCCCCCGCCTCACGTCTTACATGACGGCATAACCGGCAGCTCAACCCCACCAGAAAGCCCCCAGAACGGCTCTGTGAGCCACGTTCCGGGTTCTGGGAGTCATCATTGCCGAGTGTCTGTCAGGATGGCTTACAGAGGCTCCTATCGCTTCTGTGAGGGTGGAAGTCACACAAGAATCCTGATGGTGAAACGTGCGGAAAAGAAGGGTTCAGGGCAAGTACCGCAAATACGATAGATACATACCGAACATGGTCCGCATTCTTGTAGCGTTGAAACAACAACTTTTCCGACACAATGTAATGTGCCAGGATGATTATGGGATAACCTATGATCAATATTGTTGAGATTGTCATGGGTTTACCCCCTGGTCAATGCTCATCAAGACTTGCACAGAATCGTGCAATATAGTTGTTATTCCTGCCTGGAATACGGCCGGTTGCGAATAATAGCGTTCAATCCCCATCGGAAGACTTTGATAGGCGCTTTGCGGAGTAGCCATTGCCCCAACACCGATGGCAGCATCGGTGAGATGGAATGCCTTTTTGCCTATGGAAGGATCATCGCATGCAAACTCTGTAATATTTTCGTATCCCTGCCGGGTTATGTTCCAGTCTCTGTTGCCACCGTCAACCACATTCAGATAATCCCCAACTCCCCCGAGGAAATTACCAACCGCATGGGTTCCTACAAATGCCCCGGCCGCACCACCGGTTCCAACTGCCAAGTAGCCCTCAGCTACACCAGCAGCAATTGATAGTTCTGCTTTGGCAGCACCGATCATGTTGTCCAACGCTCTTCCGCTTGCGAAGTAGTCCCAAAAAACATCACCCAGTAAATCCCAATCCACCATGCCACTCGGATCGATCCCATTCACCGGATCATTTCCCACGTACACGTACAGGTTCACCTGCCCGCCCTCGAACAGGATCGGATCCTTGGCAGTCCACCGACCCACACTCGGATCATAATCTCTAGCTCCAAACCTTACCAGGCCGGTATCCGTATCATACAAACCACCGGCGAAGCCGAAGGGCTGGAAACCGGGGTTTGTGTCGTTGGTCACGTTGCCCCATTCGTCGTAGGAAATTTTCTGGGCTATGGTGCCATCGTTGGCATTCACCAAAAGCCGTACAGACCCAAGATGATCCGTAATGAATCGGTAGGTATCCCCGTCTTTCACCATGTAATCCGGGACATGCCCTTTGGTTCCATAGACAAACCGTGCTGTCAGGTCGCCGTTGCCGTCGAACATGGCAATCGGGTTCAACTGATCCCGGTACACGAATCGGTATTCCTGCACACCGTCCACGGTCTTGCCGATGCGACGGTTCTTGCCGTCCACCTCGTAGTGGATGGTCGTGCCGTCTGAAAGCGTCGCATCCCGCAGGTTGCCCAGCAGGTCATACTGATAGGTGGTGGTATCCACACCATCCGATTTCGATGTCAAAGACCCGGAATCGGTGTACGTGTACGTCGTGCCGTTATAGGTGGCCAGACGGTCCTGGGTATCGAATACGGCCACTTGCAGGCCATCCTCATGCGTCCGGTTGCCGTTCAGGTCATAACCATAGGATGTACTTGGCGTGCCAGACGGCAAAATCCACGGTTCGGGTCCAGTTGGTATAGGAGATGGGGGCGACCCCGGTGTAGTGGTATTCCACATCCAAGGCAGCCGTAAAGGTTTCAATACTTGGGACGAGGGAGGACCCGTCCCGGCTCAACGCGATGTCCACCCACGTCTTCGATTGAATCTGATCGGCCGGAATCGTCCGACTTGTTGCATCAAGGTAGGCATACGGAACCCCCGTCGGCGGAGTCAGTTTCAGTTCCACGAAATCCAGATCCTGCTGGCTGCCGCCGAGTTCCAGATTCACGTTCATCGCCAGACCCGCCAGACGACCCGGTACCCGGTCGGACCGGTAGTTCAAGCTGAACGGCGTACCCACCACCGGTACCCGTTGTCCCAGGGTCTTGTTCTGCTCCTCGATAATGGAACCGTCACCGGTGCAGGCATCCTTTTCATGCCGCCGTTCCTTGTCGGCTAACTTTGATAAAAATACAGGGTTGTGGAGGCCATTCGCTAATACAGGACTTAACGTGCATCGGGAATTTCCTAATGATTCTGCGCCGTTAAAAATCACGTCTCAAATCCTCGACTCTCGAATCCGGTCTGATGCATCACTGATGCACTGAAATTGCATCAGGCAGCCGGTTTTCGTCGAACTGATGCACTCCGATGCATCTGGCGTAACTATTCGGGACTTCATGCAAATTCCGACAGACCGGCGACATTCCGAATTCCGCGAATGTCCATCGTATGACCTGATGCACGAAAAATGCATCAAACGCATCAGCTGATGCAGGGGTGATGCACACTTTTTATGGAGACCGGACGGTTTTCGGGTTTCCCGATGCGTTTCGATGTGCATCAGGTGAGGTTGAATTTGCTGTCCGATGCGCGGCTGATGCACTCCAATTTCCTCCTTCCCGATTGGAAAAGACCTTACCAGAAAACGGGGCTATTCGCCACGGCGAACTTTTCTTTCTCGGTTCGATGCGGGCACCGGATGAGTTGACCGTGCTTTGTTTGGAAGGATTGTTGAGAATCTCGAACCATGTACAGCTAAGAATCTATCCCAGTAGCCCTGTCGCTCTCCACGTGATGATGCCAAGGGCGAAGTGCAGCATGGCGATGTAGGTGTCCGCGCGTTTCTCCCAACGCACGAGAATCCGTCGGAAACGGTTCAACCAGCTGTGCGTACGTTCCACCACCCAGCGTCGCGCCTTGAAACCGGCTTCGTGCTTGATGGCGATCGCTTCCTCGCCCCGCGAACGAATGTGAGCCGTGAACTTGAATTCCTCCACCAGGTCTCGAATCTCATCGTAGTCATAGCCCTTATCCATGCACAATCCCTGCGGCTTCCTGCGGGTCGGCTTCGGACGTTTCACTTCGATGTTTTCCAGTGTCTCCTCCACCAGTTTCATGTCATGCCGGTTCGCCCCGTCCACCGCTACGGCCAGGGGAATTCCCTTCGCCTCCACCAGAAGGCTGCGCTTGACGCCGCCTTTGCCGCGGTCGGTAGGATTGGGACCGGTTTTTTTTCCCGCCCAAAGGAGCCTTCGTCATCGCCCCGTCCAGCGAACACCACGACCAGTCGATGCCCTTCAATTTGTCATACGCCAGCAACCCACGCCGCCAGAATTCCTCGAACACCCCCGCCTCGGTCCATTCCCGAAAACGGCGGTAGGCCGAGCCGCACGAGCAGATGCCCGTGGCGTTGAGCGCGTTCCACTGGCAACCCGTGCGCAAAACGAACAGGATGGCGTTCAAGGCGGCCCGGTCATCGACACGGGGCCGATGACACCCCAGCGGATGCGCCGTCACATGAACCGGCAACAAAGACTTCATCTTCTTCCACAACTCGTCCGGTATCCGCCATCCGTCGTCTTTCGTTGCCAAGCCCATCATATACTCCTATGAATATATTATACTGATAGGAGTATAGCATATTTTTCACTACTGGGATAGGCTCTAAGTATCGATGCAGCCTCATTCTTCCGCAATTAGCCGTGCCGACGTCGGCTTACGGAAAAACCATAGCCATCGAACATGGAAAGTGTTATGAATATATTTGTTTCGCGCATCACTGGTCTCGAAGAATCAGCTCGATCCGAATGCTAATGAAGAGGAGACGTGACGGAACCGGAAGGGTTTGAAGATGACGGAGAAAAAGAAAAAAACACCGAAAAAGACTATTGGAGACAAGCGGAGTCGTCGCGTCCTCGGGAGATCTCGCGATGAAGCCGCTTTCCCTGTGGCTTCACCAAAAGCAGAACTTCCAAAAGATTACGCAGAGGCTCTGGATAAAATAAAGAATCGCATTCGTGAAGAACGTCTTCGAGTTGTTCTAACCGCCAATTCAGCGATGGTTATTCTCTACTGGGACATTGGCAAAATGATCCTGGAACGTCAGGAAAAAGCTGGTTGGGGAGCCAAGATAATCGACCGACTGGCTACCGATCTTCGTGAGGCCTACCCCGACATGAAGGGGTTTTCTTCTCGCAACCTGTTGTTTATGCGCAGTTTTGCCGAATCCTACCCTGACTCTGAGAAAGTGAAACAGCTTGTTTCACAATTACCCTGGGGTCACATCATCCGCCTCATGCAGCGGGTAAAAGATTCCCAAATCCGTGATTGGTACATCCGCAAAACCATCGATCACGGCTGGAGCCGCAGTATTCTGGAGGTTCAGATAGATGGCCGCGCATATGAGCGCCAAGGAAAAGCCATCAGCAACTTTAATAAGACGCTGCCGCCTGTCGAGTCGGATATGGCCGAACAGGTTTTCAAAGATCCATACCTTTTCGATTTTATCGGCACAGCCGATCCACGACGTGAACGCGAAGTGGAGCAGGCGTTGGTTGATCACATCCAGCGTTTTTTGCTTGAGCTTGGCGCAGGTTTCGCCTTTGTCGGTCGGCAGGTGCCGCTTGAAGTGGGGGATCGGGATTTTTATCTCGACCTGCTTTTCTACCACCTGAAACTACGTTGCTATGTGGTAGTCGAATTGAAAGCCATCCCATTCGACCCTGCCTTCATTGGCCAGTTAAACCTTTACTTGTCGGCGGTAGACGATCTTTTACGTCATCCTGATGATAAACCTACAATCGGACTGTTACTCTGTCGTTCCAAAAACAAGCTTGTGGTTGAGTACTCACTGCGCGGCTTCAAGAAGCCGATAAGCGTAGCCGAGTGGGAGACTCAAATTACCGGGACGCTGCCGGAAGAACTTAAAGGCAGTCTTCCGACCGTGGAGGAGATCGAAGCTGAACTGATCTCGGAGGCGAAGACAAAATCAAAACGGCAACGCCGGGATTGAGCGTTACTCTATTGAAAGGAGGCTCTCCATGCCGGATATCAAACGATGGCATTTGTCTCATTCGGACTTGAGGCTTCGCTTTGAGCAGCTTTGCCTCGAATACATCGCCTATGCTCTTTCAAAACATCCAGCGATCAAACAGAGTAACTGGTTCTCGAATGAACAGGAACAGGTTCTTAAGAAGTTGATCGAGAACGAATTCCAAAAGAGATGGGGGAAAGAGATCAACACCCTCGCAATACCCGATTCCCTTGCGCCGGAGGCTCTGGAAAACACATTGGTTCGCTTTGCCAGTCATTTGAAAAGCACAATCGGATTTGGCACCCCCGAACCCGAAATGTCCGGTTATTCGGAAGCGGTCGAAGAGTTGTGGTCTGTGAAAGTGAACCCAAACAAGCCCCCAACTCATTTCGGTGAAGAAACCTGGAAACGATTCATTGAGTACATGATCCATTGGGCTTATGTTGATTTTTTGCTCTGGTTGTCGCATGGAATTGTCGAAGAAAAAAAGACTGATTTTGTCGATACCATCCAACAAATCTTGCAAGGGGCAATTGAATCCGCCAGCCAAAAGGTGCTGACCAGGCGAGGCTCAGAGCAACTGTCTGCCAGAGATCCGGATGATCCCAAGATTCAAGAGATCAAACGTGTGCTAGAGGAAGCCGAGGTGAAGCACTGGGATTCGATACAAGAATTTTCCAGCCTGCTTTTCAAACTCTATAAAATATCTACAGACGGCAGGAAAATTTTCAGCATCGCAAAAACAGATCCGGGCCGGATTGTTGGCGATATCGATCACTCCTTTCAAACGTGGATTTATCAGTATCGGAAAGGTTGGAATGATATTGATGATATCGTTCCATATTTTTCATCAGACAGATTTTTCAATACGCTCGAAACGATGTTCATTGAGCGTATAATAGGTACACCTCCCGGGTTTCGGATGCTATTCCCAATTGATCTCAAATTCAACGATGATGGCGAAGAATTGGACCCAGGCCCATTTGGTTTTTCACTTGTTGAAGATCCGACGACTGCCGGGCTTCCATCAGGTCAAAATAATCACAATCGAAATATGGGAACCAGCCATTGGGCTGTGGTTGACATCCTAAATGCTTTCTCACCAGAGGACGCTTGTAAGGAGGCCTTGAAGCGCATCGAAAATTGGCTGTCGTACCTGACGTTTTGTACTCGAGATAATTTTTATTACAAACTGGTGGATTATAATTATCACTACCAGAATATCTCCAGTAAAGGATGGGTGAACTACGGAAGCACTCCAATTATGCCTTACATCAGAATCCCGAAAAAGGATTACGATTCGGTTGTCAATAACTACGCTGTCCTTTTAAAGGATCGCCGCGATATAGCAAGGAAGACGTTACGCGCCATTCGCTTTCTTCATCGAGCTATTCATTCCCGTGAACCCGATGTGCAGTTTATCAATTTTTGGCTGACGCTTGAAAGCCTAACGGGGAAAAATTATCGAAAAGGCAATCGAGAAAAAAGAAATGGCTGGAGCTTTACTTTGCCCAATTTTATCAGTGCGTTCCAACTTCCGAGCGTATGGGATTCCATACGCCCTCTCCCCGATGGACAAAAAGTGGAACGTCGTGAAGAACTCGCACAAGAAGTTGTGGAGAAGATCGACTATCTACAGGCCCTGCGCTCAAGATATTTTCTGCACCCTATCAGTGTCGAATGGAACGAGGATGTCTTGCAAGAAGCATTAAAGCTTATGAAAGAATACGCGCATCACGCCATCTCCTCGGTATTGATGCTGCTGGACGAATTTCCCGACGCAAACTCGTTTGATGATCTCGCAACTGGGGCAGAAAAACACTGGACTGGCACGTGAAGAATTCGATTTCGGCTCCTCGGTCTCTACCAATAGCTACTTTGATTAGCTTTTGGTAAAAAAGATTACATCGCTCACTCAATCTCTGTTCCTTTCCGCTCCGACAGCCGTTCAAATGCTTCAGGCTTGGATGATGCGTTTTTCCAGAATCGGAAGCGCAAGCCCGGTCTCTATCTTCTGTTCGTCAAGGACGGATCGACGGTTTATGTTGGCAAGACGGTTGAGTTGGATACACGCATTCAGGGGCATATTCGTAAAAAGAAACCTGATCGATTGATCTTCGCGTTTCCATCACCTCACGAGAGCGATTTGGAGGACGGTGAGTTGGAGCTAGCAGAAAGTCTTGCGCTGTCTTACTTCGACGAAATATGTCCCAACATCAACGACACTCTTGGCAGGGACACCTTGCCACCATCGATGGCTCCTTTACGACGCGTTTCCGCCTTTGTCACGGCTTTCGTTGCTGCAGTTTTCCTGCTTGGACAGAATAATCCGGCCTACCGTCTACCGTTTCGCCGAGGTTTGATGGGGGATGTATTCGATGAAGATCTTGGTAGAGATTTCTACGGGTGAGCCAACGGAAAAGCTCCACAGGCTCATCGTCTTGGCTTGTGGTCTGGTGACGTTTCCGCTCCACCTGGCACTGAGAGCCACCCTATGAAGCCCAACTCCTTTCAAGGGGAAGATCACTGCCTAATTTGTTGGGTGGTGAAGTAGTGATCCTCCCAGGAAATGGGAGTTGAACCCCAAAGAGGCGATGGTGGGGAGAACGCGGACTTCTTTTTATCGGCAGACGTTGGCGGGTGCGGTTTTCTTGCCGTCCTTATTCTGCTTTTGCGTCTTTTTTTCGTTCCACTCCCAGGGTTTGACCGGATCCGGCAGGCTCCACAGGCCGCGGCGCGAGGCGTAGGCATCGTTGTGTAATTGCTTCATTTTCTGATCCGCCGGGGCGTGACGTTGATACCACCAGCCCATACCTGCCTTGACGATTTCATAGGCCAGATTGCGGCCGTCCAGAAAAAGGACGGTGCCGACGATCCGCTTTTCCGGATCGCGCCCGGCGTACAGAACCAGAACGTCTTTATTCAGGGCGATTTCCTTCGTGAATTTCAAGGCTTCCTTGTGGAAGGGCTGGCCTTTCTCCGGGCAGTCCACGCCGCGAATCCGGACGGTTTCCGTGGTTTTCCCGTTCCGGACGAGAAGCCGGTCGCCATCGGGAACGCCCACCACCTTTCCGGACAGATTCCGGATTTCCACGTCCTGCGCCGAGGCCATGTCGCCGAAACCCGAAAACGCGGCGAGGAGCAGCAGGATGAAGATGAAAGGATAAGGTTTCAATGGTCTTTCTCCCCATGGGATCGGCCTTGGCGTCCGAGCCGCAATGAAATCGAAGCGCGGCGGCATTCGATATCAGAATACACCGGCGGAAAAAGAAAGGAAAGCAAGGAATGATCCGAAGCGGCGCGGAGCGGGAAAAGGCGTGACCCGCCAGCGACTGAAAATCTTCGATTTCGATGGGCGGCTGTGTTAGAAAGGAAAGGAATCGAAAAGCCGGGAGAGGAATCGTGGACAATCGGACGGGCCAGGAGCCGGACAACCGAACCGGGACGAAGGATCGAAAGGTCGTGCTGGCCGCCTGCGGCCTTTGTCTGCTGGCTTACGCGCTGGTGTTTCTCTGGTTTCTTCAGGCTCCCTCGGCCGTTCAGGGGGCCGCCGTGGAAGGCTTTCCCCAGGACGACGCCTGGATCCACATGGTTTACGGCCGCAGCGTGGCGCGGACCGGCCTGCCGCTATACAACGATACCATCGAGCCGGGATTCACCAGTCCCGTCTGGGTGGCGGTGGCCGCCCTGGCCCATATCGTCGGGGAGCCGATCGCGCCCGTATTCCCGCCCCTGCTGCTGAAGCTGTTCGGAGGGTTGTTTCTGATCGGCTGCGGATATCTGTCGGCCCGGATCCTCCGGCGTCTTCTTCCCGCGCTCTCCGGGATTTCGCCGTTTCTGGCCGCCCTGGCCTCTGTCTGGCCGCTGATGGACCCGCATTTCGTTTTCGGCGCTCTGTCCGGAATGGAAGTGACCGGTTTCGCCTTTTTTCTGCTTCTTTCCGGGATGATGGTGCTGGAAGGGCGTTTTTTCGGTGCGGGTCTGGCCTTCGCCGGGGCCGTGCTGACGCGTCCCGAGGGACTGGTGCTTGCGCCGCTTCTGGCTTTCGCCTTTCTGGCGAACCCGGGAGATACGCGCGTGCGCCGCGCCGTGGGACTGTGCCTTCCCAGTGTTCTGGGCATCGGGGCCTGGTCGCTGCTCTGTTGGTTTTCCAGCGGCCTGCTTCTGCCCAACACCGCCTATAACAAACTCAGCGATCCCGTGGCCGCCTGGGCCGTCCTCCCGGACGTGTTTTTTCACATCGTCGCGCCGTGGAGCGTGATCGGCGGGGGCGTGGGGCTCTTGTTCGTTCTCTGGGGAAGCGGTCTTCTTTTCGTTCGTTTTCGCGAAGGGGGCGCATGGGGCGGCGGTTCGTTGTTTTTCGCGCTGAGTCCGTGGCTGCTGTTCTTTTCCACCGCGTTCTCCCGCGTTGCGCTGGATACCGAAAGTTTTTACTGGAGCCGCTATTTCCTTCCGGTTCTTCCCCTGACCGTTCCGGCTTTCCTGGTGGGACTGAAAGGCGCCTGGGATCTTTTAAGTGACCGTTTTCCCACGGGAATCTCTCTGGCCGTCCTGCTCGTGCTTGTTTCGGGATTCGCTCTGCATGGCCTGTATCGTTATCCGGACCTGCGGGTGAAATTCGGGGAGAACTGTTCGGATATCCAAAAGCTGAACGTCGGGATGGGAAAGCTGATTCATGCAAGGACGCCGCGAAGCGCCGTGGTGGGTACGAACGACGCCGGGGCGATCCGCTATTTCGGCAAACGGCGAACCATCGATTTGGTGGGGCTGAACGATCATCGCTATCTGTTTTCGTCTTCGGCCGCCGCCGCCTTCCGAAAGACCCGTTTTACGCATTTCGCTCTTTCCCGTGGGGTTTTCAAAAGCCTCAAGGGGCGCAACACCCGACGCACGGCGCGTATCGAGATTCCCCGAAACAGCCTGTTTGCCATGCATCCGTACTGGATCGATCTGTACGAGGTGATCGATCCGGATATCTGGGAGAAGGCCGGAAAGGGCGGGAAAAAGCCGACACATGGAAATTCCGGGGCCGTCCCGTAAGGAACGCCCCGCTTCGAACATGCTCGAACAGGATAATCGGAAAACCGGACCATCCGCATCGAGAGGCCGGAGGAGGTGAAAGAATGCATGAAAAATCGATGATCCGTCTGCGCATGGGTTCCCATGACGCCCATTACGCCGGAGAACTGGTGGACGGCGCGAAGATGCTGCAACTTTTCGGGGACGTGGCCACCGAACTGCTGATCCTGCGGGATGGCGACGAGGGACTGTTTCGCGCCTACGAAAGCGTGGAATTCCTGGCTCCCGTCCGGGCCGGGGACTATATCGAGGCTCACGGGGAGATCGTCGCGGAGGGAAACACCAGTCGAAAGATGACCTTCGAGGCCCGCAAGGTCATTCAACCCGCCGCGATTCCCGGAAACGAGAGCGCCTGCGAACTGCTCGACCCGCCCGTCGTGGTCTGCCGGGCGCTGGGAACCTGCGTGACGCCCAAGGACAAGCAGCGCAAAGGATAGGGGAGAAGGGCGCTGTTCGCGGATGCCCGTTTTCGGTGGCCTATCGTGGGTTCCTGGACAATGCTCCGGAAAGCGCCGGAATCCGATTTTCCCGCGCGCCTATTCCCCCGCGTGAGTGGCGTGGCGTTTGCGGGCCTTTTCCATGGCCTTGCGATTGAGAATGCTCAGGATCTGCCGGGAAACGGAGCGGGATTCCGGCATGGTGTGAAACAGTTCGTTCAGCCGCATGGCCGCTTCTTCGGGGGATCGCTTTTGCAGAATCCGCGTGCTGCCGGTGTCGTCCGGAGAGCTGGGAATGACTTCCTCCATCTCGGATTCGGTCACTCGCTTGGGCGTGCTGAGCTGGGAAACGCTTTCCGCCACCACTTGGGTGTCGCTGGGCAGGAGGAGCGACGAGGAAGCGGCGGCCGGCTCTTCCGGTGCGCTTTTCTTTTTCGGAGGCGCGGCTTTTTCCTTTTCCCCGGGAGGTTCTTCCTTGATTCCCGCCTCGGTATTGAACCCGCCGCCGGTCAGCTTCTGAATCATTTTTCGATGTGATTTCCGCATGATGGTCATCACATTCTCTTTCAGCGCTTCGTCGTCCAGTTCCAGAATATCCTCATAGCCGGTCTTGACCGAGGCCAGGATCGAACCGTCCAGGAACAGGTGGGAAATCACGTGGGCGTATTTTCTTCCCGAATCCTCCGTCTGGATGTGGAAAATCTTCTTTTCATACTTGATGTTGCTGTTCAAGCCGGGAATCATGTCGGGCATGCCGTCACCTCGTATTCCGATTTCGCAAGGTTCGGAAAGGCTAGCACAATTCGCCGCCCAGGGCAATGAAACGTAAAAACGGATGGCGGCGTTTCCTGCTTGACACGGCGCGTTATCGGCGTTATACTGTTTCGTGTCGCATCCCGGAAAAAAAACCGGATGCACGCAGGCAAAAGCCCACCATCAAGGAGGTAAGGATGTCGGCTTTCATGCAGATTATGGGGACCATTGGCCAGGCGGCGGCGAAGACCGGAACGTTCGTTGGACGGAAAGTGGCCGAGGGTTACCGCAGTATCGATCCCGACGTGATGCGTCATGTCGCCCAGGTACCCCTGCTCGGCTACAGCCTTCTGGTCAGTCGGCGCGATCCCATCGAGGCCGGGGAGCCGGACGGCTATCCGCCCCTGATTTTCGTCCACGGTCTGGGAGGAAACCGGGGAAATTTCCTGTTGATGGCCGGATATTTCTGGATGATGGGCCGCAAGCGCAGCTATAAGATTCATTTCGACGGCGGGCAGTCCTTGGAGGACATGGCTCATGCGCTGGCGCGTTTTATCCAGGATGTCCGGAAGGCCACGGGAGAAGACCAGGTGGATATCGTGGCCCACAGCATGGGTGGTATCGTCACCCGTCTGGCCCTGGCTGAAAACGATACGCTGAAGCACGTTCGAACGCTGATTACTCTCGGGACGCCCCATTACGGCACCTATCCGGCCCGCTACGCCAATACCGAACTGACCCGCGCCCTGCGTCCGGACAGCGACCTCATGCAGCGCCTGGAGCGGGCCGACCGGCTGGCGAAAAACATGCGCGTCGTGACCTTCTGGAGCCGTAACGACCTGTTCGTGCTTCCACCCACTTCCGCCGCGCTGGAGGGAGCCGAACAGATCGACGCCACGCCGTTCACCCATTACAGTTACCTGATCGACCCCAAAAGCTGGAAAGCCGTGGGAAAGATTCTGCTGGAAACCTGAATCATTCGGAAAATCAAGGATATTTTCAGAACATCGGCCCTTGACGCCCTCGAAAGAGAACTTATAGTAATATCAGGGATAGGTACGGACTATAATTTCTTCGGAGGGCGACCATGGCCGATTATTCGCAGATGACAACGGAAGAACTTCAGGCGGAACTGGAAAAGAATCAGGGATACCTGGAGGATGCCCAGGAGGAGCGCAATTTCATGGGGTTGCAGACCGGGCAGCACATCAAGGTGGCCGATTTCGCCCGTATCGATGACGATATCGAACGTTATCAGCGGCGGATTCAGGAATTACAGGGTTTGTTGAACGGAAAATAAGTGCAAACGGCCGGTTCGATTCCGGAATCGGCCGATCGCGGCGAAATTCAAAACCATCCCGGTGGCGACGCCCGTCGGGATGGTTTCGCGTTTCTGGGGAATTCCGGAAAAGCGCCGGAAGATCAGATCTTTTTATCGGGATCGGGGCAGGTTTCCGGGGGAATTTCTCCGGTGATGCGCCCGCGCTCTCTCCACGCGAAATACAGGAAAACCCAGCCCAGAAAGAACCAGGGGATGCTGAGATACTGTCCCATGGTCAAAACGGAGTCCGTTCCAAGCGCCTGATACTCCTTGACGAATTCGATCAGGAAACGTCCCAGGAAATAGATGACCAGAAACGTTCCCGTCAGCAGCAGGCGGGGGCGGCGATTTCCCAGCATTCGATCGATCAGGATCATCACCACGAAAATGAAAGCCCCAAGGGCGGCCTCGTAAAGCTGGGACGGATGGCGGGCCAGGCTTCCGCCCACCGAGGAACGGGGGAAATGAATGGCCCAGGGAAGATCCGTGGGGCGCCCCACGATTTCCGAGTTGAAAAAATTTCCCAGGCGCACGAAGGTCGCCGCGACGGCGGACCCGAAGGTGGTGGTGTCCAGTACGACTCGGATGGGAATGCGGTTTCGGATGGCGAACAGGATGGTGCCCGCCAGAATTCCGGCCGTTCCTCCGTGGCTGGCCAGTCCTCCCTTCCAGATGTAGAGAATTTCCAGCGGGTTGTGCAGGTAACGCAGGGGTTCGTAAAACAGACAGTGCCCGATTCGGGCTCCCAAAACGCCGCCCAAGGCGATCCAGTAAAAGGCCGGATAGATCCGCTCTTCCGGATAGTTCATTCGCAGGAGAATCGATTTGATGAAGTGAAAACCGATCAGAATGGTCAGGGCGAACAGAATTCCGTAATAGCGGATCTGTATGGGGCCCCATCGGATGATTGTCGGATCGATATCCCAAACCAAATGATCCATCAAACGGCCTTTCCAAGATGAAGTTCGCCGGGCAAAAAGCGGAACGGGAAAGAAACTCCGGAACGCCGGACGGGACGGCTATTCTTCCGAAAGCTGCTCCCGGATGCCGTTCACGTATTTTTCCACTTCCGCCTTGTGTTTGCGGGAATCGAAAAGGAACTGAACGCCCAATCCCGGCTTGATGTCGCCTTCTTCCGCCCACACAACCAGTCCTTCCAGCACCAGGGGGCGCAAAAATTCGTTGTCGTAAAGGAAGAAAATGAACTGCGTTCCCTTGGCCAGGACGTTATGCGTGTTGATCTGCAGGCCGGTGGAGGAAATGTTCGAGAGCGTCTCCCGCACGAGACGGCCCTGGAAAAGATAATCGCACTCCAAAGCGACCCGGATCCGGTTGTTCCGGCGGTCGTCCTTCGCCTTCAGGATCTCGTCTTCTTCGTCGGATGTCAGAAAGCGAATCAGTTCCTTCAGGGTTTTCTCGTCCGCCGGATCGAATTCGATCCCCACGCCCGGCGCCAGATGCGGGCGCATGGGCGGGCGGGAGTTGCCCCAGACGACGTGCCCGGTGAAAAGGAATTTCCGGTCGTAGCCGACGAAACTGATTTCGAAATGGATGATTTCCCCGATTTCCCGTTTCTGGGTTTTCCATTGAAATCCGCCGGCGCCGACATCGGGCAGGTAGCGGTCGAGGAAATCCTGTTTCTTGAAGAAACGGAGAATCTCCCTCTTTTTTTCCGTCAGTACTTTGGTCGTCTGGGCCGACACGTGTTTCTCCCCTGTTTTACCGGCGTTCGAGTATACCGCCAAGCCGTTGCAAAGGACAAGAATTCTTTGCCGGGATCTCGAATATTTCAAGGCGGCGCGGGGCTGCGGGCTTGATTCTCAAAGGTCGTGAAAGGCGTTGGTCCGGGTCGGTTATAACCTAGAATTATTTGACCTTTGTTTTACCATGGGGTAGAGTTCGAAAAGATGGAAAACCTTTTTAAAGATTTCGTAAACGGAAAACGGAGACGTACCATGAAAGCGATCAAAAGCCTTGTGGCGGCTGTCGTTTTGATTCTGGCCTTTTCAAGTTCCGTCTGGGCTCTGCCCGAATCCTGGAAGGTGGAGGGAACCGGTCCGGACTTCATGAGCATCGTGAAAGACTCGCCGAACATCGTGTTCGCCCAGGTCACCCGCGTCACCAAGCAGACGCTATACGTATCGGTCACCAAAGCGCTGAAGGGAAAAGCCCAGGGAGAAATCCGCATCACGGATCTCCACAAGCGGGCGTTCATGAATGTTCCCAACCTGAAGGACGTTTTCGCCAATGGAGAGGATTACTTCTTCTTCCTGAACGATGTGATGGTCGGCACCGTGCCGTTCAAGCCCGCCAAGGGCTCCGTGGTTCTGAAAGTGAACAAGGGTAAGATCGTCACCAGCGTTATCAGCCCGAAATTCACGTCGGATTACGGCCATGAATTCGAATTCAAACTGATGGATAAGTACTTTTTGAACTTGGTGAAGGTCGCCCGGGGGCAGGCCCCGGACCCCGATTTCCTGGGCATGTTGTACGACAAGCTTCAGTCCTCGCTGAAGAATCCGGACGACAAAATGGCCGCCAGTTATCTGACCATGATGTTGCAGCTTTCCCCCAAATACGATGATTCGGAAATCCTGTTTCAACTGACGAAAAGCAGCGATGTCAACGCTCGAGCCCTGGCTCTGATTACCTTGACGGGTCTCGTCGTCGCGGAGAAAAAGGCTCCCGCGCAGCAGAAAGCCAAGGCCAAGGGGAAGAAGAAGAAGGGGAGTGCGGGAGATACCGCCAAGCAGCTTTTCGATCGGTCGATGGAGATGCTGTTCGGCGACCGCGCATTCCTTTGCCAGAGCCTTGCCGCCAAATCGCTCGCCATGCAACAGAACAAGAAAGCCATCGAGATCCTGGCCGGAATGATAGATCGGGCCGGAATGCAGCCCGTGGAAAAGTGCGAACTGTTTCCCGCCATGGGGATCGAGGTTCCCAAGAAAGCCATCATGCGCGCCATCACGGAATTCGACTCCGATGAGGCGTTGGATGTTCTGGAACGCGAACTGAGAAAGAACAAGGTGGACACCTTTCGTCTGATTCTGGAGATCTTCCGGGAATACCAGGACAACGGCCTGAACCTGCTGTTGCTGGATCTGCTTCAGGATTCCAACTTCCTGCCTCGCCAGGTGGCCATTCTGGAATACTTCCGTGCCATCAAGTCGGACGAAACCATTCAGGATCTGAAGGATCTCTACGTTTCTCCGGACGCCGGAAAGTTCATTCGCAAAAGCATCATCGAAGTGTTCGAGGATTATAGAGATCCCAAGCAGACCGTGGACTTCCTGGTGGCCCAGGCCATGCGGGACGAAAGCCCGGTGGTTCGCCAGGCCGGAGCCCGGGCTCTCGGAAAGCTGGAAGCGCCTGAATTCGTCCAGGTCGTGCGGGACATCTATTTCAAGGAAAGCAACCGCCTGGCCCGGGAATTCTACGTGGAGGCGCTCAGCCAGGTGAAAACCCGGGACGCGTACGAATGCCTGAAATGGCTGAAGACCAAGGAAACCGACCGGCGCATGCTCAAGCAGATTCAGTTCGCCATGAAGAAGAGCCAGTATCTTTCGCAATAGGAGTTTCCGAACTTCCGATATGTCCCGCATTCGCATCGCCTTTGCAACGCTCGGTTGCAAAACGAATCAGTACGACACGGCCGCCATCCTGGGAAAACTGGATCCGAATGTCTTCCAGGTCGTGGATTTCCAGGACCGGGCGGACGTGTATCTCATCAACACCTGTACGGTGACGGCCGTCGCCGACCGCCAATCGCGGCAACTGGCCTATCGCGCCCGCCGTACGAATCCGGACGCGAAGATTTTCGTTTCCGGATGCTACGCCACCTGGAATACGGAATCCCTGCGGGCCGCAAAGGAAATCGACGCGGTATTTCCTCGAACGGAAAAAGGACGCATCGTCGAGGAACTGAGAAAACTCGCGGAAAACACGAAATCGGAAAAGGGCGAAGCGTACGACTCCGGGCCGGTTTTTCCCAGCCGCACCCGCCCTTTTCTGAAAGTCCAGGACGGTTGCGACGCCGTTTGCACCTATTGCATCATTCCCCGGGTGCGCGGTCCCATCCAAAGCGATTCCATCGAGGATGTTTTAATGCGGCTGGACCGGCTGGCCGACCAGGGCGTTCACGAGACGGTGCTGACCGGCATTCACATCGGGCGCTGGGGACTGGATCTCTACGGGCGGCCGTCCCTGATCCGGCTCCTGGAAGCCATCGAGGCCCGTTCCCGCGTGCCCCGCATCCGCATCAGTTCCCTGGAGCCCCTGGATCTGACGGACGAAATCATCGCGCTGCTGGCGGACTCCCGGGTTTTTCTTCCCCACCTGCACATTCCCCTGCAAAACGGAGCCGACGAAATCCTGGCCGCCATGAAACGTCCCTACCGCACCCGCCACTACCGAGATCGGGTGGAGCGGGCGGCCGAGGCCATTCCAGGGCTGGGGCTCGGAATCGACGTCATCGTGGGCTTTCCCGGCGAGACGGAAGCTCTTTTCGAGGAAACGAGGAAGTTTCTGGAGAGCCTGCCCTTTACGTACCTGCATGTTTTTCCCTATTCGCGCCGTCCCGGAACCCCGGCGGACCGCATGCCCGGTCAGGTGGATCCGCAAACCCGGAAGCGGCGCACGGAAACGCTGATCCGGCTGAGCGATGAAAGGCGGCGGGACGAGGCCGCCCGCTGGATCGGAAAGGAACTTTCCGTGCTCGTCGAAAGCAAGCCGGACAAAAAAACGGGATTCCCGCAAGGTTTTTCCTCCCAATACCATCACGTTCTGGTAGAATATAGTGAAGATATTTCGGACCGGGTGGTGACGGTACGGGCCACCGGCCTTGCGGATTCCGGTTTCAGCCTGCTGGCCCGCGTTCTCCCTTGATCGGACGGAACATGAGAAAAGACGAAATCGAAGCGCGGCTCGCCGCCGCCGAGGAAGCCACGGGGCATCGCTTCTCCGACCGGAACATCCTGTTGGAGGGCCTGACCCACCGCTCCTTCGCCAACGAAAATGCCCGCTTTGCACCGGACAACGATCGCATGGAGTTTCTGGGCGACGCGGTTCTGGACCTGGTGATCGGCGAATACCTGTACCGTCGTTATCCGGAACTGGATTCCGGTGCCATGACCAAACTGCGGGCTTCGCTGGTCAATGAAGGGCAACTGGCCGCCATAGCCCGGGATATCGACCTGGGAAATCTGATTCTGCTCGGCGTGGGCGAGGAGAAGACGGGCGGCGAGGACAAGCCTTCCATCCTGGCGGATTCGTTCGAGGCGCTTTTGGGCGCGCTGTATCTGGACGGCGGCTTGTCCGTCGTATCCGAGTTTCTGGAAAAGCGCATGTTTCCCCGGGTGGAAAGGCATCGGAAGAATCTCGTCGAGCGGGATCCGAAATCCCTGTTGCAGGAAGTCTGCGCCAAACAATACAAAACCCTTCCCGTCTACGATCGCGTGGAGCGCCTGGGGCCGGATCACGACACGCGGTACGTGGTGGAATGCCGTATCGAGGATCGGGTTTACGCCTGCGGGGAAGGCCGCAGCGTGAAACAGGCCGAGCAGGCCGCCGCCAAAGCGACACTGGAGCGAATTCACCGGGAAGAGGAGAATCGGGAGGAGGAGGCCAAGCCATGATAAAGGAATTTTCCGTCCGAACCACGGCCCGAGAAGAGTTCATCGACGTGACCGAGCAGGTCCGGCAGGCCGTTCGGGAGTCCGGAATCCGCGAGGGCGTGGCCACGGCTTTCGTGCCTCATACCACGGCGGCCGTCACCATCAACGAAAACGCCGACCCGGACGTTCGGCGGGATCTGCTGGTCACCTTGCGCGGGCTGATTCCCCACCGGGGAGATTACCGGCACGCGGAGGGAAATTCCGACGCCCACGTCAAGGTTTCCCTTTTGGGATCTTCCGAGCGGGTGCTGATTTCCGACGGTCGCCCGGTGTTGGGCACCTGGCAGTCGGTGTTTTTCGCGGAATTCGACGGTCCCCGCAGCCGCAAGCTCCTCGTTCACGTGGAAGGAGACAAGTAACGTGCCGAAGTTCCATATTTTCTTTCCGATCCTCCTGGTTTTTCTTTTGTCGCCTTTTGCTGCCAAGGCGGGTGTCTACTGCGCCGGAACCACCTGCCCGGACAACAACCTCTGCCTGGACCGGGGAGACGGTTCGGCCTGCTACGCCATCTGCCGGTTCGACTGGCAGTGCGCCACCGGCTGCTGCATCCAGGTCGTGACTCCCTACGTCGCCTGGATCTGCGGAACGGAAGCCGATTGCGGTTCGGGTTCCGCTACGGACGGGGACCAGGATTCCTCCACCGTCACGCAGACCGGCGAACCGGGCCCCTGCGGCGATTCGTACATCTGCACCGAGGATGAAGTCTGCGAGGAATTCGACGCGGAGGAAGGCCCCATCTGCGTTCCGCTCTGCTATTACCCTGGCGATTGCGATTCCGAATGCTGCGCCTACGTTCCCACCGGACAAAAGGTTTGCTATCCCGAGGACGCCGCCTGCCCGGAAGACGAGTCGGCCGCCCCGTCCAACCTGTTGGATCCGTCCTCGTGTCTGTCCACCACGGGCGGCGGGATGGAGTGGCTGTTGGCGCTGCTGTTGCTGGTTCTCCTGCGACGCGGCCACGAACGGGGAAAGGTGTAAGAATTCCCGAGCCTCTCCTTTTCTTTCCGGCGTTCCGTGTCAGCCGGGTTTGACGGCTTGCAGATAGTGGGTGGGAAGTCCCTGTTCTCTGAATTTCGTTTCGAAGATGGTTTCGATGTTTTCTTCCGCGTAGGGACTGTGGACCAGATCGCGGCTTTGCCGCCTCAGGGACAGCGGGCTTTCCCGCACCAGTTCCAGGTATTCCTCGAAGCGCAGGGGGTGATCGGTCTTGATTTCCAGGAGGCCTCCCGGAGTCAGGAAATCATGGACGCCCCTCACGAATTCCTCCGTTATCAGGCGTTTATAGCGTTGCTTTTTCTTGTTCCACCAGGGATCGGGGAAAAAGACCATGACCTTGGAGACATCCTCTCCGCCGAAAACCCAATCCAGATAATTGGCGTCGAAGCGCAGAACGAAGGCGTTTTTTGCTCCCGCCCGGGTCAGACGTTCCGCGATGCGGTAAAAACGCCGGAATTTCAATTCGATCCCCAGTATGATCGCCTCCGGATGCGCCAGGGAATATTCCGCGATGTGACGTCCCTTTCCGGGACCGATTTCCACGTGAAGCGGCCGCCCGGCGGTCCATCGACGCCACGATCCTTTTCGGCGAACGGCATCGCTCGGATGGACCAGTCGTTCCGGATAGTCGTGTAGAACCCGGTCGATATAGGGATTGCGTTTAAGATAGCCTTCTTCGTCGTAGAACGGCAGTTTGGGCGTGGGTGGCTTGATTTTTTCTCGTGGCATGGTTGCGTTTCGTCAGGGTTTGGCGGGCGCGGTTTCCGATTTCGTTTCGCCGCCAAGAGGCCCCAGGTGCTTGACGTTGCGGTAGACCTCGGTCAGCGGCATGCCGTGAATGTCCGTATAGCCTTCGGCGTATCGTGCGCCGAAGATCCGGCGGATCTCGAAATGCCCGTCCGTGTAGTATTTCCAGTGATTCATCACGGCGTAATCGGCATGGTCTTCATTCTGCGCCCGCTTGATGTCCGCACGCAGGAATCCGTCTTTCTGATACGCCCGGAAGGAATCCCAGGGCGTGTTGTTCCAGAAAACCCGGGCGTTCTTCGGTGCGTAGCGGTTCAGGTGATCCAAGGCTCCCCGCGTGCTGGCGGCCCAGAACGTCCGTTGCATGCCCACTTCCGGCGCGGCGATGCTGCCGCCCATCAGTTCGTTGTAATACGACAGGCAGTTCGGGTGGGTGTGGACGATTCCGAGAAGTCCCGGAACGATGGCGACGAAACACAGGATCGCGGCCAGAAATCCCTTGACGGGAGCGGCCAGGCGGAAACGGTCCCCCAGAACGCGCACCGCCCAGAAAATCGCCAGAACGGCGGCGACGGCGAAATACGGCATGGCCGTCATGTAATGCTTGGTCCCGCCGTAAACGGGGGTTTTGGGATTGGCGATGATGAGCACCGGGATCAGGATGTTCGTGATGAGAAAGAACAAATCCCATTTCGAGTCGATCACTTGCCCGGATTCTTCCTTCTTCCACCGACCGATCAGCGGCGGTGCTTCCGGCGCGGTGCGGCCGGTGGCCTTGTACCAGAAGCGACGCTTGATTTCCGCGAAGCGCCCGTTGGCCAGCGCGATCCACATGCCCAGAAGCCCCAGGACGAGGGCCGTTACGGGGATGGTGTAGGCGCTCATCACGAAGGGGTAATGCCAGGGAAACGGCGGCGGATTCACGATGATGTCGTGCAGATAATACGTTTCCCAGGCCGGGGGATTCACGTGCCGGTTGATGTAAGCCCCCAGGCGGTTCCAGGTGTCGAACCAGATCCAGGGCCAGAGGAAAAAGAAGGTCAACGGCGCGGCGAAAACGGCCGGAACGATGGGCGCGATGTGCTTCGGAACCACGGGCTTCGGCCTGAGCCAGTGAAAGGCGATCCAGAGATTGGCGGCCAGAAGGGAAAAGAACAGCGTGTAATTGAACGCGCTTTTGGAGATCAGCGCGGCGGCTCCGGGAGCGGCGAGCAGCGCGATTCCCGCCGCCAGCGGAAGCTTTCGCGCGTCGAGCAGCGTGCGGGGAAGATTCCGAACGGAACGGAAGAACGCCCGGCGATAGTCCGAGTACATGTAGCCGATGAAGAAAAGAACCGGCAGGAAATAGGCGTTGTTTTTCGTGGCGATGCCCACGCCCAGCAGAACGCCCGTCAGCCAGCTCCAGCGATGGGATTCCATGCCCTTCCGGAACGTATAGGCCGTCACGAACCAGACCGCCACCACGGGCATGTCGAAGGTGTTGAGATGCGTATGGAAAAAGACCCGCGGCAGGGTGAAGAGGAAGACCACGGTCAGCACGCCGTAGAGCACGCCCATCCATTCCGTGGCCAGCAGGAAGAGAAAAACGACCAGCAAGGCCGACCAGCTCCAGGTGGCCATGCGGTGGCTGTTGCCGTAGTTGAACAGGTCCAGCCATTCGTAAAAGACCATGTGGTGAAACCCCTGGACGGTCTTGCAGAAGGGCGGATGCTCGTGATTGTTGCGCCAGTGGCGGTCCACCACCGGCTGGGTGAAGGCTTTCAGGGGGAGTCCCTTGGCCGTCTCCTTCGCCAGCGTCTTGTACCAGCCGAAATTGTCCCGGGAGGCCGAGAAATAGTAACCTTCGTCCTTCATGTAGCCCATACCGTCCCATGTGGAGGCGATCCAGGCGAAGTGCCCCGCAAGAAGCGCCGCGGCGACAGCCGCCAACAGCCAGATTTTCGGCCGGTTTCCACTCATGGTCCCTCAGTACGCATAGCCGTCGAAAACGAAATGCCTGCGGCCGTCCTTTTCGGCGCTGACCACCAGATCCACATCATGGATGTTTCCGGACACTTTCCGAAACGGAATTTCCATTCGATGCCATCCCTTGATATTCTTCTGTACCGCCCGTCCGATCTTGCGCCCGTCCACGAATACGTCGATGAACACCTCTTTTCCTCTCGGATCGGCGGCGGCATAGAGGCTCAGACCGTGGGTCAGGACAATGCCGTGGGTCGCCCGAACGCCCTGGAACTTGATGTGAATGTCCGTTTTCGCCACCGGATGGGCCCAGATGACGGGTCGTACGGCGTCTCCGATTTCCACGTCCTTGCGCCCGACGTGATGCCATTGGCGGCGGTTGTCGCAGTCGAAGCGATCCGGTTCCTTTCGCCGCTGCTTGCAGATCTTGGTATCCTTGCCTTTCTGGGTGAAGACTTCGGCTTCGGAAAGGCGTTCGTGGAAAACGAAGGCGCCTTTCAACGGATTCTCGAAGCGAAAACGCTCGATTTGCAGCGGTCCGGCGTTTTCCAGTCTTTCGGAAACGACATTCCCGGACAGGAAAACGTCCCGATCCCGGAAACGGTCGTAGCCGGACACCACCCACAGACGTTCCACGTTGGGCCAGTCTTCCCGGGCGATCCAGCGCACGTAACGATAGGGAAGCTCCTGATCCACGAAGGCTTTTTCCCCGGTGGTCGCCCAGAAGGGAGTCACCGCCACGAAATCGCCGGAAAGGAATTCGGCTTTCACGATCTCGGCGGCCCGATTCCAGTCTTCCTGCGTCGGCGTGCTTACATTCAGCCAGGCATAGAAGCGCCAGGAAAAAAGGGTGCAGACCAGCGTCAGGCCGACAATCAAGGCGGCCAGAAACGTCTTTCCCTGTTTTTCGGCGATCTCCAGCGTCCGATCCATGGAAATGGGCACCCGCTTTCATGGCATAGAAGATTATGGAAGCCGAATCCGAAGCGGGGATCCGGTCTTTCGCGTCTGGCGTATATAGCACACGGATTCGGGAATTTCAAAGGCAAAATGCGGCGTTCGAGCCGTTCAGGAATTCATCTTGAAGGTGCGATCCACCCACTCCTGCAACAGGCCGCGATTCATCACCGCCCGATAGCGCAGCATGTCGTGGTTGCGGCGCACCCGATCCCGAATCGCTTCTTCTCGCTGGGAAATGTGCGCCTCCAACTCGTGCAGTTTTTCGTCGAGTTTGAAGAAGTTGGGGGTGGTGTTGGGGTTCGTGCGGTAATCCAGGTAATAGTCGATGATCCCCAGTTCGCGCATCACCGGATCCAGGTTGCCGTCCGTGCTGACGGCGATGGTGGGCAGGCCGTGGGCCGAACCCAGGACGATGGGATAGTAACGGCTGGTGACCTGGAGCTTGGCCATCGAGAGAACGGCGGAAACGTCCTCGCCCGAATAGCGGAGGCTGTTGACGATGCGGCTGCGGTGGCGGTGAGTCATGAATTCCGCGATGCGCCCGATGACGGCGTTGTCCCGATCTTTCATACCGATCAGCACCGCATGCCCGTCGTGCCGCTCGATGAAATCGTCGGCGTAGGCCGCAAGCTGCCGCGCGTAGCGTCGGGCGCTTCGTTCCAGTTCCGGTTTGCGTCCTCCCTGCAAGGGCAGGAAAAAGCGCTCGTCCACGGTTTCGAACATCTCCTTCGGGCAGATGGCCAGAACTGGAAAACGTTCCGGATCCAGCCGCAGGCCGCATTGCAGGCCCCGGATGCGGGTTTCGGAGGGACGCGGATACAGATAGGCGCTGTTGGCCGTGCAGAACAACTCCTTGCGTACGCCGTATTCCTTCATCTTGGACAAGGCGCTGGAATTGCAGACCGTCACCAGATCCGCCCGGCGCATCACGTTCCGAAAACGACGGCGGCCGCCGTCGTTCAGTTCCCGGCAGTCGTTGCCGTAGAAAACGATGCGTTGGCCCTTCAGTCGCGCGCCCTGAAGCAACAGCGAAATGGTGGCCACATAGGCGGGCGTGAAGCGCTTTTTCCAGTTGCCGCTTTCCCAGAAAACCAGGATGTCGGCCAGATTGAGCCACATTTTCGGAGACAGGGCGTTCAGATTGTCGAACAGGACGAATTCCACGTCTTCCTGGTCGATGGCCTGTTCCAGAAAGTCCGCGTGGTCGCACAGCACGACGATATGCCCGAGGCGCTCCCCGAGAACTTCGCGAATATCGTTGATGGTGGCGGCCAGGTTGGTGACGGCCCCCGTATCACTCCGGCCGCAACGGCCGATCAAAAGAACATCCAGCGTCTTACCACGTCGCAGCTTGAACATACGTACCTCCGACAGCGCGAACCGACGACCCATTCTATCGCGTTGCGTCATTTTTTGCAAGGACCAAATCGTCCGGTACGGTTTTGGGCGAGACTTCGAGAACGTTTTTTCCATTCTCGAGGCGCGGGATGGTCGGTTCCGTTTCGCGCCGTTTCGGCGTTTCATCCGGGTGACACGTTTTTGGCTTGTATCCTTATGATATCATTATGAAATCCGACGTTTTTGCGTTCACCCGGGCCGCACGCGAAATTCAGCCGTTTCGGGCGTTTCCCGTCCATGGGCGCAATTGCACGCGATGCGTATGATTCCTGAGTGATATCGACTGGATACGATGAGTCCGTGGAGCGTTCGTCCAAGGGGCTATGTCCTTCGTCATAAGCCCTGTGACCCGGTCGGGGTTTTTTTCGTTTCGGGCGGGTTTGAAGGCGCCGAGGAGATTTAGGTATATAAGTGCATATACAAAAACCCGGTTTCCAGAAAACATCGAACAGGAAGACATGCCGATTTCCCGAAACGAAAAATCCCCGCTCCGTTTCCGGAGCGGGGAGGAAGGTTTGAAGCGTTGAACGCTATTCGGCCAGGCTGATTCCGGCGTGGTCGATGTAGCAGAAACCGCCGGTGGTCGTGCCGCTGTCCTTGTAGACGCGGGTGCCGAGGGTCACGTAGGCGACGCCCTCGGCCGCGGTGCTGCTGGCCGAGATCTCCTGCCAGGCTTCCTGGTTCGTCGTAAACAGGTTCGTGTAGACGGTATCGACCAGACCCATTTCGCTATTGTAGGTGCGATAGATCAGGGTGCATTTGGCGTCCACGCTGTTGTCGTAGAACCAGAGAGAATAACGGTAGGCGTTGCCGACTTCGACGGCGATGGGAGACGATTCGAAATCGGTGCTGCTGTTGGTGTCCACCAGGCGGGTGAGCTTGGCTGAGTAATAGGCGACTTTGGCGGGATAATAAACGATAGAGCTTTCCGGGGTCACGCCCACGCCCGTGTCGGCCGTCCAGCCGACGGGCATGTCGTCGAACCAGTTCTCGAAGTCGCCGTTGACGACTTCCAGCACGGGCGGATTGGGATCGTCGCAGCTCATCGCGCCGTCTTTCACCCAGACTTCCGGGCAGATCGTGGGGCCGTAATTGGTGTTGGGCACGCCGCCGGGATTATCCCAGGTTCCCGCGCCGTCGTTGAAGACGAAGGAGATCCCGGCTTCTCCGATCCAGGTCACGTCGAGTTTCCACCAGCGATCGTTGGAGACGCGATCGTCGTTTTCCGGATTCATGGGAAGACCGGGAGCCGATGTCCAGACCTCGGCGTCGCCGTCCATGTAGCCGTAATGGAGGTAGGGCGGCGCCCAGTCCGTCCAGTAATGCACCACGGTGGTCTGTTCGGCGACGCAGTTGCCCGCCGCGTTTTCCATGTAACCGCTCTCGCACCGGCAGACATACGGCGTGGCGCGCGAGGTGTTCAGGCAGGCCGTGTGGCCGGTGTCGGCTCCCAACTCCAAGCAGGGATTGGGATCGCAGGGATCGTTTTCGTTTACGGGATAAAGCACGCCGTTCAGGACGTAGTAATCGCCCGCCGTGGTGATTTCGAAATCGCCCGATTCCGGAACGGTGGCCCGAGTGCCGTCCGTGAAATGGAAGCGCAGGTTGTCGAACCAGTGGATGTTCGTTACGATCCACCAGGCGTCGCCGCGCTCGACGAATTCCCGGACCATGGGGACGGAAGTCATGCTCTGTCCCGTTCCGGGCGTGTAGGCCAGCATCGGGGCGTCCCATTCCGTTAGGAAGCGGATGGAGGAGCGACTGGCCGGCTCGCAGGCCGAATTCGCCTCGTTCCAGTAGTATCCGGCCTCCGGGTTGCAGGTGCACCACCAGCCGGAGATGTCGCTTTCGCAGGCTCCGTCGTTCGCTCCCAGGCACTTGTCGCCGTCCAGGCAGGGATCCGCGGGGGTCTCGCAGGCGCCCGTTTCCGGGTTGAAGATGTCGCCGCCGACCGGGCAGGAGAAGAAATACTCCAGATCCACGGTTCCGTACTGGGCGTAATCGTAGCCGTCCACGTACAGGTAATACGTTCCGGCGGAAAGGGGAATGTTTTCCAAAAGCGACATATAGTCGTCGTTGTCGTAATCCTTGTCGTCGTTGCAGGCCTCTTCCACGGCTCCGGTGACGCAGTTTTCGCCCTCTTCCACGTGGGTGATGAACAGAACTGTGTCATAGAAATAGTCATCCGTCATGAAGGTTTCGAAGGTGCCCAGCACGTCTCCGGTGAGGGTGAAGGTGAAGACGATGTCCTGTCCCATGTCCGTATCACTGTAACCGCAATCGTCCGACCAGGCGCTGTCCGAAAAGTCCGTGTTGTCCAGGTTCAGCGTGCCGCCGGAAAGGTCCAGATCCAGGGCGTTCTCGCAACTGTCGCCTTCGGGGGGCGGCTCGGGCACCGAAAGCTTTCCGGCGTTGGCGGCGTCGTAACCGTCCTCGCTGCCGTCCATGCTGTCGCCCATATCGCGGTCGCAGTAGGTCCAGAGGACGCCGTCGTTGGCGGTGAAGCGGTAGGCGAAATCGTAATCGCCCGTTGCCGGAGCGATCAGGACGGCCATGTATTCGTCGTTGTCCGGCTCGGCCGGGTTGGCGGCGGAGCCGTTCCATTCCAGATTGGGTTCGGCGTCGATCCACACCCAGTCGCCGTTGCCGTCCGGACTGGATCCCTGGGGCCCGTAGCCGACCTGGCCGTAGAGCCGCCAGCTCATGTTCACGGCGGCGGATCGGTCCGTCAGGCCCGCTTCATACACCCGTCCGTAGACCGTGCTCTCGTTGCCCTCCTCGATGTCATTCAGGTCCAGCGGCCATTGCAGGCGGCACCAGTCCACGACTTCCGTATCGGAGGGGCAGGCCGTGTTGGCCGCGCCGGGCGTTCCGAAATGATCCTCATAAGGAGTGACCTGGCTGTGGTAGTAGACTTCCTCGCTCATGCACCAGTTTTCCGCCAGCGTACTGTCTCCGCCCTCCAGGATCGGCGGGTTCAGATTCAACGTATTGGCGCGGGGAGCCGGCCAGCCGTTGTCCTCGTCGTAGGCGATCTCGATGATGGGCGTGTCCACGGCACCCGGGCAGGCGAGGGTCAGGGTTTCGTCCGTGTTGTTGAGCCCGAAGCCGAACAGGTAGTCGGGATCGATGCCGCCGTTATGGGCCGTGTCGTCCGAACGACCGAAGAGCAAGTAGCCGTGAGAGGCGATGATGAGGCGTTCCTCCACCGTGACGACATTGGCCGCCGCGTCGGTGACGGTGCAGCCGAGCAGATCCAGGTCGTTTTCGGTGGCGTTGTAGATCTCGAACCACTCCGCCAGGGATTCGTCCAGGGCGTAGTGCGTGTCGTACATGATTTCCGTAATCAGAATATCGCCCGCGAGAGACGGTGAGGCGACCACATCCACGCAGGCCCCCTGATAGCATTCCCGGCTGGTGTCGGAGCAGTTAGTGGTGTTGGGCGCATAGTCACAAGTTGCGTTGGATCCGTCCGGCGTGCAGATTCCCGGAGCGGTATATGTAATCAGCGTCACGCCGTCCGCGTCGCATTCCGGATCCGGAGCCGTGTCGCAAGGGTTCGGATCGCAGGGATTGGGGGGAGCCGCCACGGTCATCTGGCCGGCGTTGGCCGGGGCGTAGCCGTCCTCGCTGCCATCCATGCCCGCGCCCGCGTCGAGGTCGCAGTAGGTCCAGTTGGCTCCGCCGTCGGCGCTGAAGCGGAAGGCGACATCATACGCGCCCGTCGTCGGAGCCGCGAACGAGGTAAAGTATTCGTCGTTGCCGGGCTCGCCGAAGTCCATGTCATTCCAGCCCGGTGACGGCTCGGCATTGACGGTCCATACCCAGTCGGCGTTGTCCGCCGGGTTCGATCCGTCGGGGCCGTATCCCGCCTGGCCGATGAGGGCGGGATTCTCGTCCACGCCGGAGGTCAGGTTCGTGATGCCGTCCTCGAACACCTGTCCGTAGGCTTCCACGGCGCGTCCCGCCTGGATGTTCGTCAGAACCTGGGGATAAACGAGGCGGCACCAGTCCACGCCCTCGGGCGGTTCCGGACAGTCGGGATTGGCCGCGCCGGGCGTGCCGTAGTGATCCTCGTCCGGGGTGGGATCGCCGGTGTAGTAGGCGACTTCCACCATGCACCAGTTCGCGCCGTCGTCGTTGGCCGTGGCGTGGAAGGCGGATGGATCCAGGCTGATGGAATGGGCGCTGGCGTCGGGGAAATCGCCGTCGTCGTCGTCGTAAATCACTTCGTCGATGAGAGTTTCATTGCAGGTGACCCGTAGCGTGTCGCCTCCGTTGTTGAGCGCGAAGCCGAAGGTGCCGTCGGGCGTCAGGCCGCCGTTCTTCGAGGGATCGTCGGAACGGGCGAAGAGCAGCAGGCCGCCCGGCGGAACGAGCAGCCGTTCGGAAACGGTCGTCTCGTTGTTGGCTGCGTCGGAGAGGATGCAGCCGTTGAGATCGAGGGTATCTCCGGTGGGGTTGAGGACTTCGAACCACTCGGCGAAATCCTCCGAAAGGTCGTAATTCGGGTCGTACATGATTTCCGTAATCACCAGATCTCCCTCCCGGGAGGGAGCATCGTAGCTGTCTACGCAGGCGCCCTCGAAGCACTCCCGGCCGGAGTCCGAGCAGTTGGTGGTGGTGCTCGAATAATTGCAGTTCGTGTTCACGCCGTCGAAACTGCAAGCGCCGGGGCTGGTATAAGTAATCAACGTCACGCCGTCCGCGTCGCATTCGGGATCCGGAGGCATGGTGCAGGGGTTCGGATCGCAGGGATTGGGCGGCGCGACGGTGGTGAGCTGTCCGGCGTCGGCGACGTTGTAGCCGTTTTCGCTGCCGTCCATGTTCTCGCCCATGTCGCGGTCGCAGTAGGTCCAGGTGACGCCGCCGTCGGCGGTGAAGCGGTAGGCAAAATCGTACGTGCCTTCGGCCGGGGCCTGGAAGGTGGCCATGTATTCATCGTTGCCGGGCTCGGCGGGTACGGCGGCGCTGTCGTCCCAAGCCGGGTTCGGATCGGCGGTGATCCAGGTCCAGTCCGCGTTTCCGGCCGGATCCGAAGCGTCGGGACCGAAGCCCGCCTGCCCGATGAGGTCCGCGTTCTCATCCACGCCGGTGGTCTGTTCCGTCAATCCGGCCTCGAACACCCGCCCGTAGACGGTCAGTTCGCTTCCGGCTTCCACGTCCGCGAGATCCAGGGGATACTGGAGGCGGCACCAGTCCACGTCTTCCTCCGGGAAGCCGCAGGGGGGATTGGCCACGCCGGGGGTTCCGAGGTTGTCTTCGTCCGGGCTGGGATCGCCAGTGAAGTACGCGTCCGTGCCCGGGCACCAGTTCGCGCCGTCGTCGTTGGAAAGGTGGTCGTAGAAGGCCGGATCGAGGCTGAGCGAGCGGGCCTGGACATCCGGGAAGTCCGTGCCGTCGTCGTAGGTGACGGCGTCGATGAGGTCTTCGTTTTCGCCGCAGTGGATGGCGATGGTGTCGCCGCCGCTGTTGTTCAGGCCGAACAGGAACAGGAAGTCCGGAACGATGCCGCCGTTCAGCGCGGTGTCGGCGTTCTTGCCGAACAGCAGGAAGCCGTTGGGGTTCACCAGCAGATCCGTGTCGATGGGAATGGTGTTGTCGTCGCCGTCCTTCAGTTCGCAGCCCAGCAGGTTGAGCGTGTCCCCCGTGGCGTTCCAGACCTCGAACCATTCGGCGTTGGCGTCTTCCAGGTTGAAATGCGGATCGTACATGATTTCCGTAATCACCAGGTCGCCTTCTTCGACGGGGGCCGGGGCCATGTCGATGCAGGCTCCGTTGTCGCAGGTTCCGCCGCCCGCCGAGCAGTCGCGCTGGGTGAAGTCGTAGTCGCATTCGGTGGTTACGCCGTTGAAGGAGCACACGCCCGGTCCGGTATAGGTGGTGAGCGTCACGCCGTCGTTCTCGCAGACGGGAACGGGAGCCGTCAGGCAGGGATCCGGGTCGCAGGGATCCGCGCCGGTGATGGTCATCGCCCCCGCGTTGGTGATCTGGTAGCCGTTCTCGCTGCCGTCCTCGCCGTTCACGTCCGTGTCCGTGTCGCAATAGACCCAGGTGTCGCCGCCGTCTCCGGAGAAGCGGTAGGCGAAGTCGTAGTCTCCCGCGGGGGGGGTCAGGAAGTCGGCTTGGTATTCGTCGTTGTCGGGCTCGGCGGGCGTGGCCGCGCTGCCGTCCCAGCCGGGGTTCGGCGCGGCGTCCATCCAGGTCCAGGTTCCGTCCGCGGCCGGATCCGTATTGTCCGGGCCGTATCCGAACTGGCTCAAGATCGTCTCCGGCAGCGTGTCGTTCGTTACGGACTGGTCGGTGAGTCCGTCGATGTACAGCCGTCCGTAGGCGGTGAAGCTCTCGCTGGGGCCGGCGTCGATGCTCGCGGGATGCTGGAGGCGGCACCAGTCGATGGTGTAGGTGGGGTTGCAGATCGGGTTGGCCGCGCCGGGCGTGCCGTAGTTGTCTTCAGCCGGGGTGGTCGTGCCGGTGTAATAGGCTTCCTTGGCCAGACACCAGTTCGCGCCGTCGTCGTTGGCCGTCGCATCGTAGGAACCCGGATCCAGACTCAGGGAATAGGCGCGGGCGTCCGGGAAGTTCACGCCGTCGTCGTAGGTCACGGCGTCGATGACCACCGGGGTGGCGTCGCCGCAGGAAAGCGTCAGCGTGTCGCCGCTGTTGCTGAGCGCGAAATCGAAGAGATGATCCGGGATCAGGCCGCCGTTGTCCGTGGCGGTGTGCACGAACAGTTTATATCCACCCGCCGGAACGAGCATTCCCGGTTCGATCACCACTTCGTTGTCGCTGTCGTCGGAGATGGTGCAGCCGCTCAGATAGAGAGGATCGGCCGTGGGGTTGTGGATTTCGAACCACTCGGCCTTTTCGTCGTCCAGGTCGAAGTGGGGATCGTACATGATTTCGGTGAAGATGATCTGTCCGGCCGTGTCCGGCATGGCGGCGCCGCCCTCGCAGTGGTCGGTTACGCAGGTTCCGCCGTCCAGGGAGCAGTCCACCTCGTCGTAATCGTAGTTGCAGTACTGGGTTCCGCCGTCCACGTAGCATTCACCCGGGCTGATGTATTGATAAAGTGTCACACCGTTCTGATCGCACTCGTCCGTCGGGGGGGCGGTGCAGGGATTCGGGTTGCAGGGGCCCGGGCAGTTGGTCGTCACGGTCAGCGCATAGGGCGTGCAGAGCCCGGTTCCGATCACACGGACGTACAGCGACGCGGTGGGCGTGGCGTTCAACGTCGTGCTGATGGTTTCATTGTCGGTCTCGGTCACGGCCTCGGCGATCTTCTGGCCGTCGGCGTCCAGAAGTTCCAGGTCGATGTTCCCGTCCGCATGCAGGAACTCGGCGTGGATGGTCACCTGGCCCTCCGTGCAGGAATCGAAACGGAAGAAATCGTCGTCGTCCGAGATCAGGCCGGCCATCTGGGTTCCGACGACGGCGTCGGCGGCGGTTTCCCGGGTGTCGTTGTCCTCTTTGCCGTCGTCCTGGCAGGTGGCGTCGCCGTCGGTATCGCCGTCCGTGTCTCCATCGGTATCGCCGTCGGTGTCGCCGTCCGTATCACCATCGGTATCGCCGTCGATGTCGCCGTCCGTATCACCATCGGTGTCGCCGTCGGTGTCGCCGTCGGTGTCGCCGTCCGTATCGCCATCGGTATCGCCGTCCGTATCACCATCGGTATCGCCGTCGGTGTCGCCGTCGGCATCTCCGTCGATGGCGCTGTCGGTGTCGCCGTCGGCATCTCCGTCGGTGTCGTCATCATTGCCCGTACAGGCCGACAGCACCATCAGAGACAGGATGAAAAGAAGAAGAATCCACGTGTTCCGTTGCATGGCAACCCCCTGAAGTTTTCCTGGTTTGTAAGACAAACGGTTTCGTCCTTACATCTTGATCGAATTGGTTACGTTATCGATTCCGGTGTTCATTTAAAGACCGATCGGGCACGACTTGTCAAGTGCTTTCGCCCGTTTTGACGAAGAATTCATCATATCCGAGTCTTCCTTGGCGGACTCCAGCGCCTTCCGGGAGACGGGGGAAGATTTTTGCATGGGCTATCGACGGAGGTGCGATCAGGTAAGTATCTGGAAATACGTAAGAAAATTATTGTCCGGCAGAAAAGAGGGAATTCGTGCGCCGAACGGGCGAACGTGGAATATCAGTGCTTCGCTCCGCTCAGTTCGGAGCTTTCCTCCTTTTTCCACTCCTTCACGTAGGCCCGGATTTCCTTCAATTGCGCCCTGGTGAAGCTGATCGGGCGGTGTGCGAAAAGATACAGCAGCAGCCAGAACGTGATGACTTCGAAGGTGAGGTTGATGCCCGTGAAAAAGGCGCCGAAGGCGGCCAGAAGGCTGGAACTGCCGATGAACCAGAAGGACACCCACATGTAGGTTGGATGCTTGTGGCGATGATGGTTGTAATAGGGAAGCAGCACGAAATGCATGATGGAAGAGGCTACCACCACCACGATGCCGCCGTAATACACCCAGAGCGAGGTGTCGGCGGAACTCATGTTGAAATAGCCGATATAAAGGAGAGCCGAGGCCGTGCGCGGAAAGCCCATCCACGCGCCTTCGTAGTGCAATCTTTTCACGTTGAAGCGTGCGATGCGGATGCAGCCGGTGATCGCCGGGAGGCTGGCCAAAGCGCCCGCCAGATACCACGGCATGTGGGGAAGCGTGGGATGGGTGGTGTAATAGACGTAAATCATGAACGTCGGTGCGACGGAATAGGTCACCAGGTCGCCGATGTTGTCCAGTTCCGCGCCGAAGTTATTGAATTGTTTCATCAAACGGGCGACCAGACCGTCCGCGATATCGAACCACAGCGCAATGAAGATCGCCCATCCGCACCAGGGGAAGAAGCTCCAGTCGCTTCGGGATTCGATGGCGAAATAAATGCTGAAGATTCCGCCCAGAATGTTGCCGAGGGTGACGTAATCTTTTGTTTTCAATAGCATTTCTGTTCCTTCCCGGGCAGGATGGAAAAGGCGTTCCGGCTTGCTTTCGCGGACGAAAAGGTAGCAGGGCCGGCCGGGATTGTCAAAATAAAAGGTTCAATTCCCCAAAACGGGGAGACATCGGGAAACCGTTTTCGGACAAGGCTCACCATCGAGGAAGGGGGTTCCCTTCCTCCTCCTTCGCTCTTTCTCGCGTCATCTTTCGGCTTGTACCGGGGCGCGGCCGACCGTCAAGGCTGAACATGCTGCGCTCGTTTCACTCGCTGCGGCCTTGACCGCCGCCCTTTTCCGCCCCGGTTTCTTCGCCTCATGACGCGAGGCGGCTCCGTCGGGGAAGGGAACGGGAAGGCCCCATTCTTTTTCATCAAGCGAGAAATCTCCCTGAAAATGGGAAAAGAATCAAACAAAAACAGTGCCTTCGGAGACGATGGAAAGCGGCGGGTTCCTTTCAGCTTTCGTCCACCCGTTCACCCCGAAGACTGTTTTGATGGGCCGCCACGATGCGCACCGGGGCGAAACGTCCCAGCCATTCGTCCCCTGCGGGGACATTGACGATTTTGTTCCGGCGCGTCCGTCCGGAAAGGTCTCCCGCTCCTTTTTTGGCGGCATGTTCGAACAGCACTTCCTGTACGCTCCCTCGTTCGGCCTCGTTAGAGTCGCGAGTGAATTTCTTCTGCAACTCCTGAAGTCGCTGCAATCGTTCGTGTTTTTCCTGTTTTGGAACGTCGTCCTCCCAGCGGGCGGAACGGGTGCCCGGGCGAGGGGAATAGATGAAGGAAAACAGGCTATCATAGCGAACTTCTTCCACCACGGAGAGCGTTTCCCGGAAATCCGCTTCCGTTTCTCCTGGAAATCCCACGATCATATCTCCGGAAATCGCCAGACCCGGAACGCGCTCCCGCAGGCGCGCCACCCGGTTCAGGTAGCGCGCGCGATCGTAACCCCGGCGCATGCGCTCCAGCACGCGATCCGAACCGGACTGGATGGGCAAGTGGACGTATTCACAGACTTTTTCCACTTCCGCGATGGCGTCGATGTGCCGGTCGGCCATGACCGCCGGATGGCTGGTGACGAAACGGATTCGGCGAATGGCGTCGATTTCCGCCACCCGGCGGAGCAGGTCGGCGAAGTCCACGCCTCCCGCAAGATCCGCGCCGTAACCGTCCACGTTCTGCCCCAGAAGCGTCACCTCGCGCACGCCGTGCTCGCCGTAGCGCGCCACTTCCCGGAGAATTTCTTCCAACGGGCGGCTTTTCTCCCGCCCCCGGACATAAGGAACGATGCAGTAGGAACAGAAATGATTGCAGCCCTTCTGAACCGCCACGAAAGCCGAAACCCGTCCATCGCTCCCGAAACTCTCCAGGGGTTCCAGTTCCTTGAGGCGAAAGCCCTCCGGATCGAAACGGGCGGCCACGAGTCCTCGGTTCTCCGCCAGTTCCGAAAGCAGAGCGGGCAGATCCTTCACGTTGTCCGGCCCCATCACGAGATCCACCTGGGGCGCTTTCTCGATCAACGTCGCTTTCATCTGCTGGGCCACGCAGCCCGAAACCGCCAGCACCCGGCGGGAATCCGCTTTCCGCCAGCGACGGAGCCGGCCCAGTTCCGCCAGCACTTTTTTTTCCGGTTTTTCGCGCACCGAACAGGTGTTCAGAATCACCAGATCGGCCTTTTCGGGATCATCCACCCAGGCATACTCGGCGGCCAGCATTTCCCGCATGCGCACCGAGTCGTACATGTTCATCTGGCAGCCGTGAGTGATGATGTGAATCCGTTTCTTCTTGCCCATGGTTCCTCCCTGGCGAACATTCGCCGGGCGAGTCTAGGGGCATCGGGTTCGAAAGTCAATCTCTTGCCCATCGAGTTGTCGAGCGGATGCCGAGCGAGCCTTGAAGCCCATCCCGGTCGGACGTTACTTTGACGTTTTCGCGGTTGATGGCTCGGGAGGCGGCTGCATCGGGGCGAGCAGTTGTTTCAGGCTTTCCGTGGCCTGGGGGGCGTTGTCGTAATCGAAGCGGAAGCGGCCGCGTTCGAATTTCGGAGGACGGTAGTCGAAGCGGTTGGATTTCCAGCTTTCCTCCCACTTTTCAAGTTCCGCTTTCAGGCGTTCGATCTGGGCGGGGTTCCACTCCAGCATCCGGGTGTTTTCCTGGTCGTAGTCGTCGAAAAGCGCGTGGGAGAGATAGGCCGAGAGACCTTTGGGAGGCGCAGCTTTCTTCTTGGTGAGCGTGAGCAGCGCCCGGCGGATCTTCTCCTTATGGCTTTCCGCCACGCGGATGCAGGCCAGATCGACTTCATGGCGCAGCCGGGGAGCCAGCAGAGCCCGTAAACGGATATCGATCTGTTCCTTGGCTTTTTCTTCGTCTTCCTTGTTCAGCTCGGGTTTCTTGCGGGTGAAAAGCAAGGTGGCGTGTTTTCGCATGGCCGTGTAATCCAGAACGGCCTGTTTGCGAATTTCTTCGATTTTCCCGTTTATTTCGGAAAGAAAGGCGCGACTGTTCTCCACGGAATCGAGCCCGTCGGAGCATCCCGACGCGGCCAAACCAAGCAGAAAGGATAAGATCGATAAAATTTGGAAAAGACGTTTCACCGAATTGGGTTTCCCAGGGTTCGCGGATGGTTACGCGGTGGGGGAGTCGGGCGGTCGGGAACCCGGGAGATCAATCGTCCATGCCGTCCACGCGCTCGCGGAGTTCTTTGCCCACCTTGAAGAAAGGAAGCCGCTTTTCCGGCACATCGATGACCTCGCCCGTACGGGGATTCCGCCCGGAGTACGCGCCGTAGTGCTTGTTGACCAGGCTGCCGAAGCCCCGGATCTCGATGCGGTCGCCTTTGGCCAAAGCGTCGCTCATGGAATTGAAGATCAGGTTGACCACCAATTCGGCCTTTTTCTTGGTAATGTTCGCACGGGCGGCAAGCTGTTCGATCAGCTCCGACTTATTCATCGATGGCCTCCTGTAACTGTCCAAAAGATATGGGGATTTTAGGGATTCCCCGGAGTCCTGTCAATCTTTTTTTTATTCGAACAACAACGTTTTGAAAGGATTGGGGTCGTTCCCTGCCTTTTCCCGTCGTCATGTTTGGATACGATTCGGCTTTTGCCCTCGTAGAGAGGCCGAGGCACGAAAAATGGTACCCCCAGCAGGACTCGAACCTGCGCAAACCAGGATTAGGAATCCTGTGCTCTATCCGGCTGAGCTATGGGGGCCTGGTCCTGCTCGATCCGCCTCCAAGAGAGTTCCCCGATTATCTCTCTTTTGGGCGTTTGTCAAGAAAAAAAGGCGGGTTACGGCCATGACCGCATCCCGTAAGTCCCGCCGCGGGAAGGCTGCGCAAGCGGCCGGAGCCTGTTGTTTACAGCGCCCGGAGGCTGTGCTATTCTTTTTCCGAACCGTCCGAAGCTCCGGGTGCGGATTTCCACGTTTTCGGAGGTTCGGAAGCCCGTTTTTCAATCGAGGAATCGAAACATGATCTCCGTGCTGTTGACCTGCTGGAATGGAAAAGACGACGCCCGGCACTGCCTGTCCTCCCTTGCCGCCCAGCGTTTCAGGGACTTCGAGACGATCTTCGTGGACGACGGATCCGAGGACGGCTCCGCCGACATGGTTCGGGAGCAATTCCCGGAGGTTCACTTGATCGCCCGCCCGGAGCACCGAGGTTTTGCGGCCGTGAACAATCTGGCCGCCTCCCAGGCGAAGGGCGACCTGTTGTTTCTGGTCAACACGGATACCGAACTGCCGCCGGATCTTCTGGAAATTCTGAACGACGCCGCCGAACGCCATCCGGAGTTCGATGTCTTCAGCCCCCAGATGATAAATTTTTTCGACCGCGACACGGTGGATTGCAAGGGAATGGAATTTCATAAGTCCCTGCGCGCCCGGATCATCGATCAAGGTCGCCCGGTGGACCCGGGAGAAGCGCCTTACGAGGTCTTCGGCGCCACGGGCGGGGCCATGTTGCTGCGGCGGGAAGTGTATGAGACCCTTGGGCTTTTCGATGATGTTTTCTACGCCAACAACGAAGACGTGGACTTCGTTCTGCGCGTTCGCGGCGCGGGATTCCGGACGTTGTATCTGCCCCGGGCGGTGGTGTATCACAAGCGTTCCGTGACCGAAAAGCGCATTCCGGACAAGGTGCTTTATCTCATCCAGCGGAATCTCGTGCTGGCGGGTTATAAGAACGTTCCGGCCTCTCTGTATCTGCGCTATGGACACCGGCACCTTCTGTACAATCTGTATCATCTGGCGAAGTGGAGTCTGAAAGGCAAGGGCCGGGTGGTGCTGAAAGCCAAGTGGGACGCCCTGAAGATGGCTCGGCAGGTGCGTCGGCGGCCCGTTTCCTCCCGTCGGCTGCGTTCGGTGCTCGGAAACGGGAAACTGGGACGGAAGACCTGATAGCAAAGGCTCCGTCCAAAAATGGGTTCAACCTCCTTTGCGCTTGCGGGCGATTCGCCTTTTCGAGCGGATCGGTCGCCGCTTCGGCGCGGCTTTGCGCCCGGGTTTCGGTGTTTTACGTCGTTCTTCCTCCGATTGAGGCAGGAAGCGGAAATCCACCCGTCCTCGGGCGGGATCGGTGGAGACAAGCTGGACCTCGACCCGGTCGCCCAGGCGAAACACGTTTCCGGTTCGCTCCCCCACCAGCGTGGCCCGCTCCTCCTCGTAACGATAGTAGTCGTCCCGCAGGTTGGAGATGTGAATCAGCCCCTCCACGAAAGGCTCCTCGATCTGAACGAACAGCCCGAACTCGGTGACGCCGGAAACGGTTCCCGCGAAGGATTCGCCCAGGAAGCGCCCCATGTATTCCGCCATGACCACCTGGCGGGCCTTCCGTTCGATTTTCTCCGCTTTGCGTTCCTGGTCGGAACACCATTCGCCCGTTTCCGGCAGTCGCGAACGCATGCGGGCGACGTACCGGCGGTCGGCGGTTTTTCGCAGCATGCGTTTCAGGACGCGATGGATTTCCAGGTCCGGATAGCGACGGATGGGAGACGTGAAGTGGCAGTAGTGGGCGAGCGCCAGGCCGAAATGTCCTTCGTTTACGGCCGTATAGCGGGCCTGTTTCAGCGAACGCAAAAGCATGATGTGCAGGTAGCGTCCCTCTTCCTCATGACCGATGGATCGCAGAAACCGGTTGATCTGTTTCGCGCTGGGCAGCGGATCCTCCGGGAAGGGTTGACCCAGGGAGCGGGCCAGATCCCGGAAGGCGGCGATCTTCTCCGGGGCCGGATCTTCATGAACGCGAAAGAGCCCCGGCAAGCCCTTTTGAACCAGATGCAGCGCCACGGCTTCGTTGGCGGCGATCATGAAGACCTCCACCAGTCGGTGAGCTTCCAGTCGCGGACGGGGAAGGATGTCGGTCACCGCGCCGGAATCGTCCATGCGGATCCAGGCCTCCGGGATGTCCAGTTCCAGGGCTCCCCGTTTTTCCGCGGCTTTCAGAAGTTGTCGAAAGAGGACGTTCATTCGGTCGAAGGACGCCGCAAGTTCCGGATCTTCCGGCGTTTCTCCGTCCAGAACGGCTTGAGCCTCCTCGTAGCTCATGCGTTTGCGGCTGCGAATGACGGCCTCCGCAAATGTCGTCTTTTCCAGTTCGCCCGTGGGCGAGTAATCCAGAAAGGCCGCCATGGCGAAGCGATCCTCCATTTCGCGAAGGGAGCACAGCCCCGCCGAGAGTTCCTCCGGAAGCATGGGATGGACACTGCCGGGGACGTAGACGCTGGTGGCCCGCTGCTGGGCATCGCGTTCCAGGGCGCTTCCTTCCGGGACGTAGCGCCCCACGTCCGCGATGGCCACGGCCAGGCGGATGCCTTCGCCTTTCGGACGATCGAGGGCCGCCACGGCGTCGTCGTGGTCCCGGGCGTCGGCCGGATCGATGGTGACGAAGGGCAGATGGCGCCAATCCTCGACGCCCTCGGGCAGCGGATCCGGGACGCCCTTGCCTCGAATCGCCTGATTCACGGCCTCCCGGGAAAACTTTCCCGGCCATTCATATTCGCGGAAAATCTTGCGAAAAACGTCCTTACGGTCGTAATCCTCCGAGCCTTCCAGCGATAGAGTTCCGTTGGGGTCTCCCTCGCCCAGACGATAGAAGCGCCCCTTGCGAAGCCGCAGCATGTCGCCGTGGACCATGGCATTGAGGAACTGCCGGAAGGCGCGCCGCTGGTGGGGGCGGATGGAAAGCTTGCGGATCATATCCTTGAGAAGATATTCCTTGCCGGTCTCCGGTCCGAAAAGGGCCAGAACGCTTTTTTTGTTGAAAATCATGGAGCTTACTTACTTTCTTTTGTGGAAAAACGATAACGATAGAGTGAGATGAGGGGGATCGAAAGAAGGAAGAGCAGGAAGGAGAACGGACCGTTCGTCCGGCAGCCGCCCCCGCCCGATCCGCTTCCGTCGCCGTCCGCGCCGTCGGATCCGTCTCCGTCCGGATCCTCGACGCCGTCGGAGAGGATGGTGAAAGGCAGGATGCGGTAGTCGTCCCGGCAGGTATCGGATTCCTCCTCCCGGACTTCCGCCAGGATTTCATACATTCCGGCCCGTTCCGGAGTCCAGCGAACCAGGTTGATGATGGAGTAATCCTTCAGTTTTTCCCACCGTCCGCCCATGGATCGAACGAAGAACCGGGTGAACAAGCCTTCCACGTCGCCGGTGTCCACGGTGACGATGATCTCCGTCTTTTCCTCCGCAGGGGATTCCTCTCCCGTCTGGATGGTCTGAATCAAGGCCGGGCCGTCGCCGCCCGTCCAGCGATAACAGGCGTTTCCGCCGCCGATGATGCGCGCGCAGCGCCAGCTTTCCGGGCAGTCATCGGCGTCCTGGCAGTAGGTGGAACAGATGCCGGAGACGCAGATCATCTCCGTGTCCATGCAGGGCAGCCATTCGTTGCAGGTCGCTCCCATGCCGCCCAGTTCCGGTTCCGGCGGCAGGCATCGGCCCTCCAGGCAGGTGAACGCCGGCGAGCAGTCCACCGGGCACTCGCAGGATGGGGAGCAGATCGAGCCGCCCGAGTCCTCGTGCTCCACGCACTCCACTCCCGCCTCGCAGTCCAGGGAGGAATCGCAGGGCGAGCCTTCGGCCTGGCTTTTGGGATAGAGATGGCAGATGCCCTGGATGTCGTCGGCGGCCAGGGTGCGTTTGTAGGTTTCTCCCACCACGGCGCTGAAAAACATGGTGGCGTCCCGGTTTTCGGAGTGATCCAGGCCCGCCAGGTGCCCGATTTCGTGTACGGCGATGGCCAGCAGATCCACCTGTTCCCGGTCGCCTTCGGCCTGGAGGGACCAGCCGAAATTCTCCTTGAACAGAATATCGGCGTCCAGGACGCGGCCCGTATCCGTTTCGAACAGCGGAACGGTCACGGCGAAAGCGTCCGTCCATTCCCCGCTCCACTCGGATTCGCGCACCCATGCCAGCACGTTGCGACTGTCGTAGTCCAGCGTGCCGATGCGGTCGGGCGTCACGTCCGCCTTTCCCCCGTATAGAAACGAAAGTTTCGAGCAGGGTGCGTTCTGCCAGGTGTCGAACGCGGATTGCAGCGTGCTTTGGACGTTTTCGAAGGGTTTTCCCGGCAGGCCGTCCTGGTGCAGATACCAGCGGATGGGCAGGGCGTCCGTGTCCCAGAACAACTGCAAACCGCCTTCGGTGTGAATCGTGGTATAGGCGTGGACGGAAGAGACGGGCGCGAATATCACCAGGAGCAACAGGAAGATCGCCGTCCTCATGGCCGGGGACTTCCCACGTCCATTTGCCGGACAATTTTCCGTACCGTTTCCAGCAGATCCTTCAAAGGCATACGAATGGGTTCGGACGCCACGGGAAACTTTTCTCCCTTTCCGGAGACTTCCGCCAGGCGCAGGCCGTCCAGTTTTTGCGCGGCCATTTCAACGCCGTCGATTTCGCGCACCAGGAAGGCTCCCTGGGCCATGCCCTTCAGGTAGTACAAACCGTTTTTATCCAGCGATTTCAGAAAGAAAACGGCGCGGTCGCCTTGTTTGAAGCGCACGTTTCCGGGAATCCACATGCCGAGTTTCCCAACCGTTCCGCCGAACTGGCGAAAGGTAAGCGCTTCGGACGGGGCGCCTTTCAGAACGGATTCGCTGCGGATGGTGGTATAGGTATATGGGCGTTTCGTCTCCGGATCCACCTCCACGCGCACCGATTCCACCGTGGCGAGAGCCAGCACGTCGGATTGACGCGCCAGATCGTCCAGAGAGAACTTCCGAACCTCCGTCGCCGAAACCGTGGAAATCCATAGAAGAAAAAACAGGGCCAGGAGCCCGATCGTACGGATCATCTGCCGACTCGCTCTCCAAACATCATCATCGGCCGGTCAACCGGCCAACACGAAACTTCGAAACAGTATAACACGTCCGAAGCTTGAAAACATCTCTTTTGGACTGGTTTTTTCGACCTTTATTCAGAGCGGGAGCGGAACAAGTGATCAACCGGCCAGCATGCCTTTGACTTTTTCGGCGATGTCGTCGCCGGTGAAGGGTTTTGAAATGAATTCCGTGGAAACGCCGTCCACAAGGCGTTCCAGTTCGCCGTCCGGGCTGTATCCGGAAGAGAACAGAACCAGCAGGTCCGGACGGACGTTCCGCAGCTTTTCGGCCAGTTCGATCCCGTTTTCATTGGGCATGACCACGTCGAGGATCGCCATGCGGAAGCGTTCCGGATCTTCGGTCAGAAAGGAAAGGGCTTCTTGCGTGTCGGAGGTGGCGGCGATGTCGAAGCCCTCGCGGGCCAGAACGCGCGCGCCCAGGCGGAGGATGATTTCCTCGTCGTCTACGATCAGAATTCCCACGGGTTGCGAACGGTTTTCCGCCATATTGTTTTCTCCGATCGATGGATCGAATTCAAGGCTTTCACATTCAATAATCGGGTTTCCATGAGGTTCTTTCCACCTTTTTTTTATCCGGTGGACGCAATTTGGCCCGAAGCAAGGGAGGAATGCCTCGGGCCTGATGCGGGAATCCCGGTCGGGGAAAATGAAAAACGAAACGTTACTGTTCGTAGTCGGCGTTGGCCACCAAGTCGAGCAGGGCGCTTTCGTCGTCGTTGGAGACCAGCGAATAAACGATCTTTCCCATGGGCCAGATCAGGACGTTATAGCCGTTGTGGCGGACCAGATAATAATCCTGATCCGGGTGGATCCTGCGGGCGTTCTCCGGCGGTTCGAAGTCCTCGGTCAGAGGGGCGGCGACCAGGGAATATCGGTGCCCCTTTTTCCAATAAGTCAGCGTGGCCGCCGAGTGGTTTCGGATCGAGGTCAGCCGGGCGCCTCCCAACATGATGTCCGTCTTGTGGAACTGGGGAATGCGCAAGGCGTAATCGATGCGCGGCTTGAAGAAGTTTTTCACCTGCCGGACATCGGCGGATTGCACGTCGTAGGGAAGGTTCTGGGTGTGGCTGTCCACCGAGGCTTCCACGATGGGCGAGGACACCTGGATATGCGGCGAGAAATAAACCACCAGGAAGACCGCCAGCACGGCGAAGGCCGGGGAGAGTTTCACCGCGGCGGGCATGGAGCGGATGCGCTCCCGTTTCAGCATGCCCGTCATTTCCCGTTGGAAACGAATGGGAACGACGGCGTGTTCCATCCGATTGCGGAACTGGTCCTTGAACCAGCCCTGGAACGCCACGCGCTTCTGACACACGGGGCAGAATTTGAAATGTTGCTCGATCTCGGTCACTTCCTCCGGATCGAACTCGCCGTCGATATACGACTGCAAATAGCGTTCAACCTCTTGGCATTTCATGACCCGGTTTTCCTTTGCTTCGTTGCCTTGCGAATATCCCGGACATTCTCGGCTTCCTTCCCGGAACTTTCGGGACGGATGACGCCCTCCCGGATGGCGTATTCGCGCAGGGCGTTCTGCAACAGCCCCCGTCCCCGGTTGAGCCTCGACATCACCGTGCCCATGGGACAGCCGATGATTTCCGCGATCTCCGCATAGGAAAAATCCTGCAAATCCGCCATTTCCACAACGATTTTATAGTTGGCGGGCAGGGATTCGAATGCTTGAAGCACCTCGTCGGACATTTCCTCCGTAAACGGCAGCCGATGTTTTCCAAAGGAGGATTCGGCCCAGTCGGACGTGAAACGGTCCTCGATTTCGGAGAAGTCGTGGTCCTTGTCCACCACCGATTTCTCGCGGTTTTTGCGGTGGTATTCGTTGATGAACGTATTGGTCAGGATCTTGAACAGCCAGGCCTTGCGGTTGGTGCCGTTACGAAACTGCTTGCGCGCGCGATAAGCCTTCAAAAGCGTGTCCTGGACCAGATCCTCCGCGTCGGCGGGATTGCGCGTCATGCGCATGGCCACCGCGTAAAGGCTTCCCAGATGGTCCATCATCTCTTTCGAGAAGTCATCCGAGTGTCGTTTTTTCCACCAGTCCAGACCGAGCATGATTCATCCGTTTCCCGAGGTGCGTTACCAAGGCTTTCAATGGGCTAGAACAATAGGCTTCCATCCAGTATTCCACGATTTGTAAAAAAAAGCCAATGAATTGAAATGATTCGGGTTTCGCGAAAGAGAGCGGTGGTCAGAAAGGCGGATTTCCATCCCCTGAATCGGAATCCGGGGATTCGATCTTTTCCGTGTCTTCCTCTTCGTCCAAAGGATCGGAGGCCGTGGCCGATGCATGCGATCGTTTTTTCGATCTGGCGATTTCCTCGTCCTCCCGCAGTCGATCGGAAAGTTCCTCCCAGTTCAGTCCGCATTCCCAGACTTCCTGGAAACTTTCCACGATGCCGCGTTCGAAGAGCGCCTCCAGTTCGGAGGGATTCAGCACCACGGGCTTGCGGATGTGATCCCGAACGAAAACAAGCACTTCCGGCGTGTCCAGCATACCGGCCAGGGTGGGCGAGTGGGTGGTCATGAGAAACTGCGTGCCCGTGCTTTTGCGTAAAAGCCGCAGAAGCAGCGCCCCGCCGTCGGGGTGCAGTCCGGCGGCCAGTTCCTCCACAAGATACAGGCCGCCCGGCTCGGGTTCCAGCGCCAGTAAAGACAGCGCCGCGAAGCGCAGCAGGCCGTCGTTCACCGCCCAGGCCGGAAAGCGACGTCCGTCCAGTTCGAAGCTCAGGTAGCGTGCATTGTCTTCCGAATGTTGCTCCATCCGCAGATCGGTGCATTTCTCCTCGAATTCGCCCAGCCGGTCGATCCAATCCAGCCAGGTTTTATGGTCCCGGCGTTTCAGTCCGTCCGCCACCTGGGGCAGGTTGCCGCCGTCGGAGAGCAGAAAACGATCCTCCGGGTGGCGGGAGGCGCGGCGCAGGGCGCGGGGCTGGAGGTGCAGCGGGTGAATTTTCTCCATCAGGAAACGTTTCGCCCACACGGCCGCCGGGAAGCGCTCGGAATCTTCCGGCAGATGGCTTAAAGCCGGGCGATCCGGGTCCATGCGGAAAAGGTTGTTCCACTTGGTCTTTTCGCTCTGGAAATAATCATTTCCATCTTCCGTCTTGGAAACCACCGTGCGCCAGGAACGCCTTTTGGCCTCCGGAAACAAGGTGTAGCCCGGCGGCTGGTCCGGCAGAAGGTACAGGGCTTCGCGGCGAATCACGGGACGCCCGGAGGGATCCTCGCCCACGGCGATCTGGTACAGACAGCCGACGAACCGATCCTTGTGGATTTTCCGAATATCCTCGGGGAGTTCCAGTTCGAGATGAATCTGAAAGGAGCGCTTTTCCTCATTGTTCAGCAAGTCGTCGAAGCGCGGAGAGCGACCCGTGGCGGCGCTTTGCACGCCCGTTTTCAGCGCGTCGGCGACGAACTGGAAGATGTCCAGAAAAGCGCTTTTTCCCGCTCCGTTGAGACCCAGCAGAAAAGTGCGTTCCCGAAGAGCGATTCCCAGGGAGGAAAAGCAGCGAAAGTTCCGAACCTCGACGCGTCGGATCATCTCAGCCTCCGATGGACAGGTTGGGGTTCATTCTCCATGCTTAGCACGAAATCCACCCATGGGCCAGCAAAAGCCCTGGAATTTCGTAAGTATTCAGGATCGTTTCCGTTTTTTATCGCCTTCCGCCGTTCCCCAGGTGCTTTTCACGATCCAGTAGAAACACAGGATCACGAAAAGCCAGTACGGCCGGTCGCCGGTATAACTATACAACGTGCGGTGAGTCAGGGTGGGGATGGTGGCCGAAACCAGCGTACGCTTGTAGAGTTCGCTCTTCGTCCGTATGCGGCCGGAACTATCCATCCAGCCCGTCAGCCCGGTATTGGCGGAGCGCAGCACCGCCCGTCCCGTTTCCACGGCGCGGAAACTGTAAAAGGCGAAATGCTGATAGGGGGCGCTGGAAATGCCGTACCAGGCGTCGTTGGTGATGTTCACGAAGAATTCCACGCCGTTTTTAGTGTATTCGGTGGAAATCTCCGGGAAAATACCTTCGTAGCAGATCAGCAGGCCGAAAGGATGTCCATCCAGCGTCAGCCCTCCCTCGATCTTTCCCGGAACGAACTGTCCGGCCACCGGAACGATTTTGGCGATCCCCAGCACTTCATGAAGGGGCACGTATTCCCCGAAGGGAACCAGGTGCGTCTTGTCGAGCACGTCGATGACGTTCATGTCTGGACCGACCCAGTAGCCGGAGTTGTAGTATTCGTAATTCTTGCCTTTTTTCAGATAAGTGACCGAGCCGATCAGCATGTGCCAGGGCAGTTTTTCCGGCCATACGTCCTCCAGTACCGGGCGGAAGGTTTCCGCGTCTCGGGGAGCGGCATACGGATAGCTGGCTTCCGGCCAGATGACCATCTGCGTTCCCTCCGGCGCCTGGGCCGAGAGTCCTTTATAGATTTTCAGGATGCTGCCCGCGTATTTGCGGCTGAAATTCTTGGTCTCCTGGTCGATGTTTCCCTGGATCATGGCCGCCTTGATCTTGGGGGCAACGGCCTCCCGGGCGTCGTTCCGATGGATGGAGACGATGCCGAAGACGAAGGAAAAGGCCGTCAGGGCCACCAGAGCGACGAAGCCGCCCCTGGGGAAATCCTGTCGGCCGAGACGCCATTGCAGCAGTTCGAAAAGGACGGCGTTGGACAGGATCAGTAGAAATCCGATACCGAAGATGCCCCAGAGGGAAGCCGTTTGCAGAACGGGCAGATTCAGGGCCTGGCTGTAGGCCATGTTCTGCCAGGTGAATCCCGTAACCAGATAATTACGGATCAGCTCCCAGGCGACGTAACACACCGGAAGCGTTAAGGAAAGGGGCAATTTCAGTCGCCGGTGGGCGACGATCCCCCAGAAGACCGCCATGGCCCACTGCAAACCCATCACCACGGCCAGAAGCATCATGGTGGCGAAGGAAATGGTGTAATGGATGTTTCCGAACACCATGATGGCGATGTTGATCCAGTAGCAGGACACGTAGAAATACAGAATGCCGAAGACGGCCAGGGGGAAAACGAGCGCCCAGCGTTCGCGGCGATACACCGCAAACAGCAGCGGAACCATGCCGAACCAGGCCAGAATTTCCTGATAACCCGTGTTCAGGATCCAGTTGTCCCGCGTGCTGATGATCGGCAGCGAGGACGGATGGGAAAGGGACAGAAGCAGCGCGGAGAGAATGGCCAGCCCGTATTCGATAAATCGTTTCTTCATACTCTGGAACCGGTTCGGATTATTGGATTCGGCTCAGGATTCGCCGTTCCCTGGCGCGCATGCGTTTGCGGTCGGCGTCGGTCTGGTGATCGTGGCCAAGCAGGTGTAGAAGACCATGCACCAGGAGGCGTTCCACCTCCCGGTCGAAATCGTGCCCCAGTTCCTCCGCCTGACGCGCCGCCGTTTCCACCGAAATCACCACGTCGCCCAAAGGAAGCCCCCGGTCCGGCCCTTCTCCCTCGCGCGGGGAAAAGGACAAGACATCCGTGGGTTTGGAGATGCCGCGATAGTCCCTGTTCAACTCCCGCATTTTCCGATCCGAGACGAAGACGAGCGTCACTTCCTCTTCAGTGCAGCCCAAGGCGTTTAAGATCCTTGTCGTCTTCCGCGTCCAGGTCTTCGGCGAAAGCGTTCGCTTTCTTTGCCGGTTGAGGATTTGCACGTCCATTCGGGGATTTCTCCTGATGCTTCGGTTCGTCCGGGTATTTGGGGCGGTGATGATAGATTCCCACCAGGATCTGGGTGAAGGAACGGGCGATCTGATGGAGGTCTTTCAGGGTCAGTTCGCATTCGTTCAACTGGCCGTCCCGGAAAATCATGTTGATGACCTTCTGCACCAGTCCCTGGATGCGTTCCGGCGTGGGCTCGTCCAGGCTGCGGGCCGCCGCCTCCACGGAGTCGGCCAGCATTACCAGACCGGCCTCGCGAGTCTGGGGCTTGGGGCCGGGATAGCGGAAATCCTGCTCGTTGACGCTCGACGCCGATTCTCCCTTCTGTTCCTTCACCTCCTTGGCTTTGTGAAGGAAAAAGCGCATCAGGTTGGTGCCGTGATGCTGGGCGATGATGGAGGTGATCTTCTCTCCCAGATTGTAGCGTTTGGCAAGTTCCACTCCCTCGCGAACGTGGGATTGCAGGATCAGCACGCTCATATTGGGCGTCAGGTCGTCGTGAGGATTGTGTCCGTCCGCCTGATTCTCTCCGAAATACTGGGGGGTTTTGACTTTGCCGATATCGTGATAATAGGCCGCCACGCGCGCCAGCAGAGGATTGGCGTGAATGGACTCCGCCGCCGTCTCCACCAGCGATCCCACGATGATGGCGTGGTGATACGTTCCGGGGGATTGCACGATGAGCCGTTTCAGCAGCGGATGGTTCAGGTTGGCCAGTTCCAGAAGCTTGATGTCCGTGGTGTAACTGAAGAAAAACTCGATGATGGGTGTGAACCCGGTGAGAACCAGGCCCATGATGAAACCGCTGGACAGAGCGGCGATCAGGGAGTGCACCAGCGACAGCCCGAAGGCGTTGCCCGTCATCAGGTTATGGAAAATCACCACCACCATGGCCACCAGGGAAACCCGCAGGCCGGCGAAGACCAGGGTGGTTCGCGTTCGGCATTGTCCCACGGAATCGGCCGCCGTCAACGAGGTGGCCAGGGCGTAAACCGTCATGAAAACGGGCTCGTTCGTCATGATGGCGAAAAGCACGGCCACGATGATCCCGAAGAGAACCGCCGTTTCGGAGTTGATGACGATCCGGATCATGGCCACGCCGAGCGCCACCGGAATGGCCAGGTAGTAGATGTGGGCGTCCACCTCCGGAAGCGTGGACGTAAGCGCGCCCGCGACGACACCCAGCGCCTTCACCATCAGAATGAAAAGGGCGAGCAGAACGCTCATCATCAGGAAATCCTTGAACGTGGGGCGGAATTTCCGGATGTTGCGCATGCCGAAGAAGACCAGGGTGGAGATCAGCACCAGAACGAGGAGAAAATATCCGATCATGGATGCGATGGGATTCGAACTGGCCATCTCCTTGGAGATGCCGTGCAGGATCGTCAGATGTCGTTCCTCGAAGCGCTCCCCGTCCCGGATAATCACTTCGCCTTTCTGGATGGGGATGACCATGGCCTTGATGTTGTCCCGGGCGTTTTTCCGTCGCTCCTGGGTCATCGTGCGATTGTACGCGAGATTCGGCTGGACGAGCTGGCTTCCCAGGCGAAGCAGCAACTCGCGCTGACGGCTTCCCAGGTTGCTCAGGATATTGGTGTAGCGCCAGAGAGAACTGCTGACCTTCTTGTAATCCAGGATGGTGCTCTGGTCGTGATGGGAATATTCCGAAACCCTTCCGGTGCGTTCATCCACCACGCGAACGGTGATGGCGCCGTTTTCGCTCAGCTCCATCAGTTCCTTGTCGTTGATGATTTTACGGCTCATCACGTCGTCGATCATTCGTTGCAGGGCGATCTGCAACTCGGTACTGAAATGATAGCCGTACAACTGGAGATAATCTTTCTCGGAAATGACGGCCTGGATGGTCTTGTTGAAATCGCTCCGAAGCGCCAGGATGACGGAGCGCAGTTGCGTTTCCAGTTTGCTGTCTGCGGTGATTTTCGAAAAATAGTAATCCGGCTTTTCCAAAAGCTTCTGCAAACGGTTTTTACGCAATAGTTCCGGGGAAGGGGAAGGAGTCGTCGGGGAGGCGGATTTGGCGGTGGCCTGGCTTTCTTCCTCCACGATGACGTGAATGATGATGAAATCCTGAATCAGGTTCTGCATCTGCAAGAACGCATCCGCGATGCGATTTTGAATATTGCGGCCCAAGTCGGCCTGATAGTCGTAAATCGGCGTGACGGAGCGTTCGGCTTCCTGGCGTTTTTTTTCGGTGGCCTGTTTGTCCTCGATGTTCGTGCTTTTCGGAGCGCGGATTTCCATGGTGGAGATCTGGCCGACCATGCCCTCGTCCCACGTCTTGAGCGAGGAGGAGAGGTCGGGGGTCAGCATCAACCCCAGAAGCAGGGAGGTGAGCAGCAAAAGCCCCCAACGATTAAAATTGGTATCGAAGCGCTTCCAGGACCAGTCGAGTCTGGAAAACCACCCCGTTTTCTTCGGGCTCTCTTTCGCCGGGAGCGCCGGGATGTTGCGTTCAGTTCGGTTCTTTTTCGACATCGCGAAGATGCTCCTCCCGATCGTAGGCCCGAATGATACGTCTTACCAGGGGATGTCGGACGACATCGGCGTGGGTGAACCGGCAGACTTCGATTCCCTCGATTCCCTGGAGGATCCGGCCGGCGTGGATCATTCCGGATTTCTGGTGATCCGGAAGGTCGATCTGGGTGACGTCGCCCGTCACGACGGCCTTGGAGCCGTAACCCAGCCGCGTCAGAAACATTTTCATCTGTTCCTGAGTGGTGTTCTGCGCCTCATCCAGGATGACGAAGCTGTCGTTCAACGTTCGTCCGCGCATGAAGGCAAGCGGCGCCACCTCCACCGTTCCCTGCTGAATCCAGTTCTGCGCCTTTTCCAGATCCACCATGTCGTACAATGCATCGTACAGCGGGCGCAGGTAGGGGTTGACCTTCTCCGCGATATCGCCGGGCAGAAATCCGAGTTTTTCTCCGGCTTCCACGGCGGGTCGGGTGAGAATGATGCGCTTATAGGCTTTCTGGAGCAGCCCGTATACGGCCATGGCCATGGCCAGATAGGTCTTTCCCGTTCCGGCCGGACCGATGGAGAAAACCAGGTCATTTTCCCGGATACAATCCATATAGGCTTTCTGGGCCGGGCTTTTCGGCCCGATGATTTTCCCCGCGCCGCCGGAAACGATATCCACCTTGGATTGGAAGATGGACGCCAGGCGCGTCTCCGGATTTTTACGCAGAATGCGGATGGCGTGGCCGATGTCCCGGGATTGCAGGGGAAAACCGTTATCCACGAGGTCGTACAACTGGCCGATCAGGTTCAACGCCAGTTGTAGCCGTTCCGGTTCGCCGCAAAGGGTCACCTCGCCGCCCCGGTTGTCCATACGGACGTGCAGTTCCCGGGTGATGATCTTCAGATTTCCGTTCTGGGCGCCGAAAAGCGCTTGGCAGACGGCGTTGTTTTCGAAGACCAGGATCTCCGTGCGTTCGTGTTCGCTCTGACGTTGCAATCGTTTTCCTAATTTTGATTTTTGGGTGATCGTGCCCACGCTCATTGCCAGCATAAACGATAGCAGATCGCCTAAGGACAGGCAAGGGAAATGCACGATATCACAGCCGGTTTTCCCAAGGTTTCCCGATGGGCCGAAAGACGCGAAAAACGGGCCGAGAGGGTCGTAAGCCGGGTTCTGTTCGCACCACGAAGGCGCGGACGGTCATTCATCTAGGAGCGCCGTTGCCGACGCCCTCCAGCGACCGCAACCCGGATGCCTTCGGCGGGCCGCCGATCGTCCCCGAGGGGACATGCATCCCTATTCGGTCTTGCTCCGGGTGGGGTTTACCCTGCGATTCGCGTCGCCGCGAACCCGGTGCGCTCTTGCCGCACCATTTCACGCTTACCCGGGCCTGCCGGGCGCTGTATTTTCTGTGGCACTTTCCCTGGGGTCGCCCCCGCTGGACGTTATCCAGCACCCCGCCCTGTGGAGCCCGGACTTTCCTCCGAAGTTCGAAAACTCCGGCGACCGTCTCTCCCTCTCGGCCCGGGAGCATTGTAGCGGGCTTTTACGGCGGGAGCAATCTTTCCTCGCCGTGGATAGGGAAAAAGCGTTGGAGATCGAAGCTTCGGATTCGCCCGGAGGCGCTCGATGGAGGCCGGACGCCGGGCCGTGTCGCCATTGGACCGGTACGCCTCGGACACGGTCTGGCATGGTGTTTTGCAAGGTTTTCCGGAAGCTTTGCATCCGGAAAACCGCCCGGCGCGCCTTTTGCATTCGGCATGGAGATTGCACTCCGGTTTTTCAAATGAAATCAGCAGTTTGCAATCCGCATGCCGACGCAAAAGGCGTGCCGGCTGCAAAAACGCATGCCAGACCGTGTCGGTGGGAGGGAGATCCGGGCGAATCCGGCGGCGTTGGCGTGCGGTTCGACGAAAAAAGGGCCGCCCCGAAGGGCGGCCCGGTTGGGAAAAGGGAAGGAAAGCGGTCAGGGCGTGGAGAGATCCAGCCCGCAGGGCACGCCGGAAAGCTTGATGCCCACCGAGATGCCGTCCGGGTTGTCCGGCGAGGAATCGCCGGTGGCGAGCACGCCGTCCTCGTTCAGATCCACGTCCGGGACCGGATCGGAGGCGCTGTCGCTCAAGAGCAGGGACAGCGGGTTGATCTCCTGGCCTTCCAGTTCCAGCGTCATGGAGAGGTTTCCGGCGGGAACGACGCCGCCCAGAAGGCTTTCCTCCAGTTCGATACCGTGTTCGCCGTCGGAGAGAGTGAGCGCCAGGTAGGTGGGATCCACGGTGATCGAAAGCGGATCCGCGCCGTCTTCCACCTCGATGTCCAGGTTGAAGTAGGCCGGGTTGTCCGGATAGGTGTTGACGCGCACCACGCCGAAGTCGTTGACCACCTCGACGTCCTCGAAGCGGATCAGGGGCAGACCGGTTTCCGAGTCGAAACTGGCCGGATCGATGCCGAAGACCTCGGAACCGCTGTAGTTGTCCGTGGGATCGCCGTCCAGATCCTCGCCGATGTAGCCGTTGATGACCACCGGGGTGGATTCTCCCGGACCGGGCAGTTCGGCCAGACCTTCCAGTTGGAAGATCATCAGCAGCGGATCGGTGTTTCCCGGATCGGCCGCCAGTTTCTCCAGGAGCAGGCCGTTGGCCACGCCGCCCAGGGCGGATAGGGCGTTGTCGTTGCTCAGGTCGCCCAGGAGGCCCACCTGGTCCACGTTGAAGCCTTCCGAACTGGTGCCGATGGCGACGTAGTTCATCACGATGGACGGCGGGGTGACATTGTTGACGGTGATGCTGTCGGATGCGGTGTTGCCACGCATGTCCAGCGCGCCTGCTTCGATGACGTTTGCTCCTTCGTCCAGCGGAACGGTGGCCGACCAGGTGGAGGTGGTGGCGTCCGGATCGTCCACGGTTACGTCCACGCCCTTGACCTGGAAGGATTGCAGCGTGTAGAGCGGGCGGTCGTCCACGATGGTTCCGGAAACCAGCACCTGGGTGGCGGCCATGTTCGCGCCGTCGTTTGGACTGGTGATGGTGATGACGGGCGGGTCGTCCGGGGCGGTGAAGGTGATGTTGCGTGTCACCTCGTCGTAGCCGCCCGCGATGTCCTCGGCCCGGACGAGAATCGTGTGGGGGCCGTCGATGAGGTTGAAGGAAGCGGAGAGACGCCGGTTGATGAAGTCCCAGGAGAAGGGTTGTTCCTCGCCGTCCAGAAGCACGGTGATGGTGATTTCCACGGGATTACCGCCCTGGGCGATACCGCCGCGCAGGCGCACCGGGTTGCTGTCGAAGTCTGCGCCATCGGCGGGTTCGTCGATGGTGATGACGGGCGGCTGGGGCGGCTCGATGCGCCGCACCGAATGCTGGATGCGGGTGACGCCGTTCAGGCCGTCGGTGGCTTCCACGTTCAGAACGTTGGCCCCGAGATTCAAGGCCAGGGCGCTTTCTGTGGTCCAGGTTCCGGTGGGTTCGTCGATGGCTGCGTTCACCCATGCGCCGCCGTTGGCGTTGACCCGCAGGGTGATTTCCGAAAGCGGGCCGTCGTCCGAAACGGTGCCGGAGACCAGGACGCTTTCATCCGCCGTGGTGGCTTCGGGCGCGGTGACGGCGACCACCGGAAGGTCGTTCTGGGGCGAATACACCGGGCGGATGCTGTCGCTGCCCGTCTGGCTTCCGGCGTCGGTGACGATGAGCGTCACCAGATTTTCGCCCGGCTGGAGGGTGACGGAAACGGAGACGCTTCCGGAAGTGACGTCGATGTCCTGTCCCGTCCCGTTGACGATCAGAACGCCCGTGCAGGTGGATAGATCGGCGTCTTGGACGGTTCCCGTAACGGTGACCTCGGCGACGTCGGACGGCGAGATCGGATCCAGGTTGACGATGGGGGGCAGATCGCCCAGGCGGTTGTCCAGTCCGCAGATGGCGAAGCCCGCGCCGGGGGAGGTTTCTCCAAGAAGATCGGAAACTTCCGCGACGTTCAATCCGAAGTCTTCCATCAATGGCACGCCGCCGCCCAGGGGCCAGGAGAACTGGCCGAAGACGGTTTCTTCACTGACTTCCACCAGGGAGGCGCCCGCCAGGTAGAGATTCGGAGCCTCTGCGGCGGTGTTGTAGGTGTAGAATCCGGCGGCCGGTCCCACGCCTTCCAGGCTGGTGCTCGGCGGAGTCTGCACCGTGGCGCTTCCGCCGTAGTTCAGGCTCATTTCCGCTCCCGCGAAGGAACTCTGGCCGTCGGTGCAGAGATCCAGGACGGCCAGGGTGGGCTCGGAAATGTTCAGGGTCACGGCGTCGGAGATCGATCCGGCGGCGGCGGTGACGGACACCGAGCCCGGGTTCGGACCGGCGCTGTAGGTTACCGAAACCACGCCGGTTTCGTCCGAAGTAGCGGCGGTTTCGGCGGAGAGCGTTCCCAGGTCGGCGGGATCGGCTGTGAAAGTGACGACGGTTCCGGCGGGAACCGGGCCTCCGGCCAGGCGTTCCACCGTGGCGGTCAGGGTGCTCTCTCCTACGTCGATCAGCAGGGTGACCGGATCGGCGTCCAGGCGGATCGTGGCCGGGGCGTCGGGGTCGAAGCGCGTAACCGTGCGGATTTCCTGTGGATTGATGGTCAATTCGCTGTTGTCGAAGGCGGTGACCGTAATCACGTTCTCGCCCAGGGAAAGCGCCACGATCTGCTCGAAGCTTCCATCCTCCTCGATGGTCGGTTCATAGGAAGCGCCGTTTACATCGATGGTGAGGCCGGGAACGGCCAGCCCGATATTGTCGGTGACCGAGCCGATGACGGTTGCGCTTTCATCGAAGGTTTCGCTCTGGGCCGCCTGAGGGGCGGTGACGGTGAGAACCGGCGGTTCGATGTCTTCCAGGGTGAAGACGCCCGTCCATTGGGTTTCGTTTCCGGAAAGGTCCGCCAGGTCGATTTGCACATTGTTTTCACCCAGTTGCAGATCGAGGATCAGGTAGAAGTCGCCTGCCTGATCGTCGTAATAAGCTTCCATGGCGTCTGCTGAATCGGTGGAATTCAAAAGCACCATGGGAGAGAGCAGCTCGGCCGCGTCGATATTGTCTTCCACCGTGAAGCGCAGGGTCTGTTCGACTTCGTTCACCGTGGGAACCGGGGCGGTGACCTGGATGACGGGCGGCTCGTTGTCCAGATAACTGACGACGAAGGTTTCGGTCGCTTCGTTTTCGCTGGCGTCCTTGGTGTAGAACGTGACCGGGTTGTCGCCCAGTTCCAGAGTGAAGGAGACGCTGAAGGTGTCCAGCACGGAATTATACATGCAGGGCACGCGCTCGCGGACGCCCTGGGCGTTCAACTCTGCCTCCACCGTCAACTGATCGGTTGCCGTGGTGTTGTCGGACACGTGGACGACGATATCGGCTTCCGGTTCGTGGATGACCAGATCGTCCGGCGGTTCCACCGTAATGACGCCGTCGGAGACGGAAACCATCGTGATTACAGGAGCTTCAATATCAACGAGAGTGAGCGGATAGGGAACCTCGGCGCTGAGGTTGTCAGCCAGATCCTTGGCCTGTACGGTAATGGGATTTTCTCCCAGCTTGGGCAGTTCGATTTCCACGTCGAATTCACCGTTCGCTCCCAGGTTTTCGCCCAGGACGGCGTAGGTCTGGCCGTCGGTGACGGTGATGGTGACGCCCAGAATGCCCACGTTGTCCGTGGCGGTTCCGCTTAAGGTCAGCACCCGGTCCGTGACGGTCTGATCCGCCGGGGCGGTGATGGTCACCACGGGCGGCGTTTCGTCGTTCAGCACGGTTTCCTTGCGGTCCGAGGCTTCCGCGCCTTTTTCGTCCACCACTTTGGCCACGATGGCGTTGTCTCCCAGTTCCAGGCGAATTTCCGCCGTGAAGGTACAGCCCTCGCCTGCCTGATTGGTGGCGGCCTGCACCGCCTCCAGTTCGTTGACCCGCACGGTGACGGTTCCGTCGATGCATGCGCCGTCGGGATCGTCGAAAACGCCGGTGACGGTCAGTCCCGGTTCGGTGACGGTTTCGGCCACCGGATCCAGGGCGATGACCGGCGCGCGATTGGCGGTGGTGAAATCGATGAAGGCGGGTACGCCCGTGACCAGGACACCCGCCGTGATGCCGTCCTCGTTGTCGGGACTGTTTTCGTGATCCAGCGAGCCGTCCTCGTTCAGGTCGATGTCCACGTAAAGGCTCAGCAGGGACAGCGGGGCCATGCCGCCCAGGGACTCGATGGGCTCGGCCAGGATGGAGCAGGGAATGATGCCGCCCAAAAGGCCGTCGGTCAGATCGATTCCGCCCTGACGCAGCGTGCTCGGCTGCAAGAGGGATTCGAGCTGGGTTTCGGTGATGGTGAGCGTGATGGCCGCTCCCTCGCTGAGCGGGATGCTCAGGGTGAAGACCGCCGGGCCGCCGTGCATGTGGACCGCGCCCGATTCGTCGGCGTAGATCTCCACGCCGTCGAAACTGATGAGCAGGTTGCCGTCTTCGTCGAAGGAACCGGGATCGATGGCGAAGGTCTGGTCGCCATCGAAATTGTTCGAGGGATCTTCATCCATGTCTTTGCCCAGGTAGCCGCGAATGTTCACCGTGCCGCTTTCCCCGGCGGCGGGCAGGTTGTCGAGCCCCAGGAACTGAAGCAGCAGGATGATGCTGCCTTCGTTCATGGCGTCGGTCAGGGCCTTGTTGGCCAGGCTGCCCAGAATGGCGACGCCGTTGTCCGGGTCCGGGTCGCCTTCGGGGCTGCGGCCCTCGTCCAGGTTGAAGCCGTCGGTTTCCCCGCCGATCTGGACCATGTTCAGGATGACCACCGGGTCGTCGTCCACGCCCGGTCCGGTGAAGTGGTTGACGGGGGAATCGTCGTCCGTGTCGCCGTCGGCGTCGCCGTCCACATTTCCGTCCGTGTCGCCGTCCTCGTCGCCATCGACATTTCCGTCCGTATCGCCGTCCGGGGTGATGTCGCCGTCGATTTCGAAGTCTCCGTCCGGAGCGTTTTCCAGATCTCCGTCTTCGAGGAACGAGGCCGAACTGCTGTCGCAGGCCGAAAGCGCCAGAAGCCCCAGAAGCAGGAGCGCTGATCCCAGGTAGGGAGCCGCTTTTCCGGAAAGGGTTTTGCGCCGTCGCCAGAAAGCCAGCATCAGGGCGAACAGCGCGCCCAGGACGAAGGGAGAGGCGTTTTCCGCCGGACTCTGGCAGCCCATGCAACTATCGAGATTGCTCAGGGAATCCAGCAGGGTGGCGCTGGCGTTCTCGCTTTGGCCGCTCAGGACTTCCCATTCCCCGCTGGAGGTGTCGTATTCCACGACCATGGTGGTATAGGCCGTTTTGGGAGCGCCGGTGGAATCGAGATTGTTGTGGTCGGTCACCACAACCCGGATGACGTTCTCGCCGCCGGAAAGCAGGCCGAGGTCGATGGAGCCGTTCCAGTCCACGTAGCCCGCGCCGGTGTTGACGGAGAAACTGAAGCCGGAAATATCGATGTCGTCGGGAGTTTCGCCGTCGTTGGGACCGACGTACACGTTCATTTCGGCGTTGAAATTACCGCCCGAGGCGATGAGCCCGTTGATCCGTCCCTCGAAGGGCAGGTTGCCGCTTCCGGTTCCACCCGGCTGGAGAATGGCGATGGCGGCCACCAGGTCACCGAGAATATTGATGAATTCGTTGTTCGGATCGATGACGTTGAACTCGGAGACCCGCAGTCCGGAGCCGGGAAGATCGATGCGGTTCATGGACTCCAGGAACGTGGGCAGCAGGGTGGCGAAGAAGTCCGGAATGCGGCTTTGCAGCGTGCCTTCGTGGATGATGAAGGCCGACCAGACCAGATCCGCGTAAATGTCCGCGTTTTCCGGATCGATGTCCAGGGAGATATAGTCGGTTTCGCCGCTGGACGTGGCCGGGTGCAGTTCCAGACTGGCGTCGGCGTACATCGTGACGGCGATGTCGAAGATGGGAGTTTCGTAGTCGCCGTTTCCGTCCGTATCGCCGAAGAAGGAGAGAATCAGATCGCCCGCCCGCAGCCGGATGCCGTCGGGGTTCGGAGCGGTGTTGTCGATACCTTCCACCGTGATGGGCACCATGGCGTGCAACTGGATCAGTACCGGGGTTCCGGTGGGCACGACGGCCTGAACGTCCTCCCGGGCCTCGTTCACCAGTTCGGGAACCACCAGTCCCAGGAATTCCGTATCCAGGCTCATGCCGTCGCCCAGCATTTCCTGATCGATGTCCATGTCCAGGGTTCCCTGGGCCCACTCGTGATAAACGTAGTAGTTCACGAAGTCGTCGTTGATCGCCGCCTGGAGGCTGCGCAGGTTGTCGTCGCTGTCGTGCATGGTCAGCCAGGGGCGCTCGTTGGGATCGCTGGGATCGGGGTTGGCCGTCACCAGGGAGCCCGGGCAGTTGTAGATGTCCATGGCGGGCGGATATTCGTTGGGATCCAGGCAGGGCAGGAAATCGTCTTCCTCGGGAGTGTCCGGATTGGGTTTGTCGGTCAACTCGGAAGGATCCGGGCAGGGATTTCCGTGCAGATCCAGCCAGATGCGGAAGCCGTCCGGCGCGCTCTGGATATGATAGATGTAGACGCTGAAGTGGGTGTTGGGGCCTTCCATGATGGGAGCGGCCAGGCTGTCGCCCAGGGCGGAGAGCATGTCGTTGATGGCTCCCTGGAATTCCTCTTTAATCATGTCCACGATCATGCCTTTCAAAGAGCCCGCGAACCATCCCAGGGCGCACCAGCCGTTCTCGAAAGCCAGGCTGAAGTCGTCTTCGTCGATGCCCACGACGATGGAATCCGTATCGGCCACGAGTTGCGGGCCGTCTTCGCTGTCCACGAACTCGGCTACCATGGAGATCGTGGCCGGGTGGGCGGCGGCGTAGACCTCGCTGCCGCCCAGGCAGACGATGCTGCCGGATACGTGTAGGTCCACATGCAGATAGGGAACGGTCATGATGATCTGGACTTTGCCGTAATTGGGGCTGGCGGGATCCTGGTTGATGCTCATCTCCACCACGACGTCCTGGTCGCAGTAGTACCGGCAAGTGGGCGGGTCCATGACGCTTACGGGGCCGTGACCATCGTAGCGGCTGCGTCCGACCGTGGCGGGGTCGCAGAAGGCCAGTCCCTGGATATCGGCGCTGATGGGATCGCTGATGTGCTGATCGAAGGAATCCGCGCCATCGATGGCCTCGATCTGTTCCTCGATGATGGCGGTGAAGGCCGAAAGCGAGTTGGGTTCCAGGCCCAGGCCGATGCCGTTCTGGATGGTTTCGCCGGTCTGGCCCACCGGTCCGCGCAGGGCGAAGGTTCCCGTGAGCGCGCTCTGATGATTCAGGTTGGCGTTGGCCATCTGATCGGTGGCGGTGATGGAAAGCAGGTTCAGATTCGAATCGGCCATCCGGTCCGCCGGGATGGTGAACTCGAAGTCGGAAGAGCCGCGATGGAGCGCCACGGGCAAGGGCGTTCCCGCCCAGGTGACGGTGATGTCCGAAATGTTCGTATAAATGTCCGTGGCGGTTCCGGTGACGGTGATGCCGGAGGAACCGTCGTAATTTCCAATATTTGCGTCGTTGAATTGTCCGGTGGCGCTGACGTGCGCGCCACGCTGGAAGTTATCCAGGACGATTTCCGGTCCTTCCACGTCCTGGTGGGCGGTCAAGGTGATGGAGGTGCTGTTTCCCGCGCCGTCGGTGGCGGTTAACGTGACGGAGTTCGCTCGGGGTGTGAGGGGAATGCCCGTGATGGCAAAGGTGTCGCCGGCCAACATGGCGTCGTAGGTTTCGTAGCGCACGCTTTCCACGCCACTTACGACGTCTTCCACCGTTCCGCGCAGTCCTACGGTGGGGGCGTTGGTGACGAAGGCCAGGGCGTTGCCCAGGGAAAGGGTGTCGGATTCGATGTCCGTGCCCGGTTCAAGCTTGAAAAAGTATGTATTATTGAAGGCTTCCGTGATGGCAAAGATCGGCGGTTCGGTGTCCACGGTGACCGTGAAGTTTTGGGTCACGGTGTTGCCCGCCGGATCGCTGACGGTCAGTTCGATGGTGTTGGCTCCATTTTCCAGGCTCCACCCGGCCAGGGTGAAGGACACGCCATCGTAAAACGTACCGTCGGGCACGCCGTCGATGTTGTTCAGGAAGACCGGTTCCGAAATGCCGATGATCCAGTCGTAATCGGTGTAATTGACGAAATCGTCGGACAGCAGGGTCAATACCGGTGGGATGAAGTCGCCGATGATATTGATGGGGCCGTCCGAACCCTGGTTTCCGGCGTAATCCGTAGCGACGGCGGTGAAGGTGTTGTCTCCTTCGGAGATGCTCACTACGATACTCCAGGAGCCTGTTCCGGTGTCCAGAGCGGCTTCCTGGCCGTTGACCTGCACGCTTTCCACGCCATAAGCGTCCGCCATGACGCCCGTTAGGGTCAGTGAAGTCAGGTTCGTGGGCGAGGGATAGGCGTCGAAGGCCACGGTGGGGTTGGTGTCGTCGTACGTGACCGTGATCGCTACGGGATCGCTGACGTTGCCGGCCGCGTCCTCCGCCGTGGCCTGGATGATCGCGGGGCCTTCCGCCCCGAAGGAAACGTCTGCGCCCCAGATATAGCCTTCCGGATTGCCGGGATCCGGGATCAGAGTGGCGGAAACGCCATGGACCAGGATTTCCACGATTTCATGGATATCCGAAGCGGTTCCGGTGACTTGGAAGGGGGTCTGGTTGGTGTACGCGCCATCCAGATTGACATCGAAGGCCAGGACGGGAGCCACCGTATCGAGGGTGACTTCGAGCACGTCGCCGAATTCACCGATGCGGCCGTAGCCGTCGGTGGCGCGGGCTGAGATCTCGTTCAGGCCTTCCAGAAGCGGCAGATCGATGGCGAAAACGCCGCCTGCGGAGATGTTCAGAGAGGCTTCGAAGATTTCGCCGTTAAGCCAGACTTCCACCGTGCAGAGTTCCAGCGCCTGGTCGTCGCTCACCGTTCCGCTGAACGACCAGGGATTCTGGTTCGTCAGGACGCTCATGCCGCCGTAATGAATGGCGGGCGACTCGTTCAGGCCGTCGAAGACGATGTATCCCGGGTGATCCGACCCAACCGCCCGGCGGGCCGCCAGCACGGCGTCGCCGATATCGAAGCTTCCGTCCGGATTGGGATTGGGACGAACCCGGGTGGGGACTTCGCCATCGGGGGACAGAAGCGTTCCGGGTGCGACGTCGCCGCGCTGATTCTCGATGTCACCGGGCGTGATTTCCCCGGAAAGGATCTGGAACAGATGCTGAACATCCGCTTCGTCCACGCCTTCCGGAGCGGCCAGGTCGGTCAATTCCTCCGGCGTGGGATCCGCGGCGGAAACGAATGAAGCGGGCAACAGGAAAATCGCCGCCAACAGGATGAAAATCGTTCGGGAAAAAAACATCCGAGACCTCCTTGATGCGGGGTTTCTTTCGGTTTCGAAAATCCAGATAGCCTAATGGGTCGAATTCCCGTGGACGCTCCGCCTTCAAGCCTGTCTGAAAACGGGCGAGAGTTCCTGAGTTTGATGCCGAATCTTACCCTTTCATAATAAATGTACGTGGAGGAATTTTCAATGAAAATATGCCTTGATGTGTACGGAAAATGCGCGCAGTCTCCTGAGAGGGGTTGGGAACGCGTTTGAATATGCCTTTTACGGGTTGTTGGAACAAACGGGAAGATTTTCAGGCAGTTAGGTCTTTGATCGCGAACGGAAAATTGTTGACAAACGGAGGCCGTGTTTTATAATGCGGAACCTGAAACGTATCTATTTACCGGTTAATACGAAAAACATAGCATTTCCAATCGCTTCCAATTGATGACAGGCCAATTGGGCAATCCCAGCGAGGTGGCGTATGACGGACGACAAAGGGCGCAGCGACTCCGGCGGTTTTTTCGATGACGAGGACGACGAGGAATATCTCTCGGAAAGCACCGTCGTCGATACGGAAATCCTGAAAAAACTGAACGAAAGGGTTCAGGCGGAAGAAACCGAGGAAGAGGTGGAACTGATCGAAGAGGTCGTCATCACCCCGAAAGCCGTGCCGCCGACTCCGGCTTTCGCCCCGCCGAAACCGGTTTCCAGACCGCCGGTCCCTCCGATCAAAGGCGCTCCGATCGCCAAGCCGAAGGCTCCGCCCATCCCGCCGAAACCTTCCATCGTAACCGGGAAGCAAAAGGCGCAACTGGATGAAGTCGCCGGGCTTTTCGGAGAGGATACGGCCTCGGACGCCTTCGTTCCGGAAGAACGCATTCCGGTGGCCGAGCCCGTGATGCAGACGCCGCCTCTTCCCAGAGCGCCGTTCACTCCCGTGCTGGATCTTACACCCGATATCGAGCCCGAACCGGAGGAAGACAACGAAGAGAAGACCGTCATTCTTTCGGACGAGGAAATCGCCGGCATGCCGGAAACCGGCGGCGGGAAACTGGTTGTCACGGACGGCCCGGCCGCCGGGCAGGAATTTCTGATTACGGAGGCCGAGGTTCTGGTGGGTCGGGGAATCAACAACGACATCACCATTCCGGATACGTCCATTTCCCGGAAGCATTTCCAGGTGCGCCGCCGTTTCGATGAATTCATCATCGTCGATCTGGGCAGCGGAAACGGAACCCGGCTGAACGGCGAGAAAATCGAGCAGGCGCTTTTGACCCATAATTCGGAAATCGTGCTGGGTCTGACCAAGTTGCGTTTCGTCGATCTCGACGAAGAAGAAAAAGAGAAGAAGGCCCAGGCCGCCGCTGCGGCCGCCGCAGAAGCCGAAGCCGCCTCGGCCGTCGCTCCTCCGCCGGAAAAACCGGAAGCCGTGGCGCAGAAAGTGGAACAGGCTGCGCCCACTTCGGAACCCACTCGTGTCGGGGGAGGGGCGGAAAGTATTCCCGTGCCCGTTTCGACTCCGGCTCCTGCGCCCCAGCCCGAACCGGCTCCCGCACCTGAACCCAAACCCGAACCGGCTCCGACTCCGGCTCCCGCGCCCGAGCCCAAACCCGAACCGGCTCCGACTCCGGCCCCCGTTTCCGCCCCCGCGCCCGAACCGGCCCCCGCGCCCATGGCCGCCCAGCGAACCGCTCCGGCGCAGAAAAAGGGCGGAGCCACGGGAATTCTGATCGGTCTGGCCGTGGTGGCGGTTCTCGTCATCGGCGTGGTCTTCGTCATGCAGTATTCCAAGGGGCCGGAAAACGTTCCGAAGGTCGAGAAGCAGGAACCGGGAAAGCCGCCCGAGGCTCTGGAAAAAGAAGCCCGCATCAAGAAGCTCATCGACGAGACCGCCGTCCTGATTCAAAGCAAATTTTTCGACAAGGCCATCGACAAGTGCAACGAAGTCCTGGCGATGGATCCGGTGAACGTCCAGGCCAGCGAAATCAAATCCCAGGCCCGCCGGGAAATCACCAACCAGGAGGCCCTGGAGGAAGGCAAGAAGCTTTTCGAATCCAAGGAAACGGACAAGGCCGCCATCCGGCTGAAAGTCATCGGTGAAAAGAGCGTGTTTTACACGGAGGCCCAAGCCCTGCTGAACCGGATCGACGACGCCAAGTTCGATGGTCAGATCGAAAAGGGAAAGAAGCTTCTGGACGAAAAGAAATACGATAAATCCATTGCGGTCTTCGACGGCGTGCTGAAGGAAAAACCCAATCACGCCGCCGCCAACAAATACCGGCAGATCGCCGTTCTGGAACGGGATGGAGAAGTGGCCAAGGCCGAGGAAGCCAAGCGGCTGGAAGAGGAGCGTCAACGCCAGGAAGAAGAGCGCAAGCGCATGGAAGCCGCCGCCGCCGAGGAACGCAAGCGCAAGGAGGCCGCCGCCGCCGAGGAGCGCAAGCGCAAGGCCGAGGAAGAACGCAAGCGCAAGGAGGAGGAGGAACGCCGTCGGGCCGCCGCCGCGGAAAAGAAACGCAAGGAAGAAGAAGCCGCCGAACGCCGCCGGGCCGCCGAAGCCGAGCGTCGTCGCAAGGTCGAGGAAGAGCGCAAGCGCAAGGAAGAGGAGCGTCGCCGCAAGGCCGAGGAAGAGCGCAAACGGCGCGAAGCCGAGGCGCGCAAGCGCAAGGTCAAAGGCTCGTCGGATCTGAACAAGGGAAAGGATCTGTACAAGGCCGGAAAGGTGGACGCCGCCATTTCCGAACTGGACACCATTGCCAACGGTCGGGGGCATGCGCCCACCATGAACAAGGCCAAGGCCATGATCTCCAGCATGAAAGCCTTCAAAAAGAGTTACTCCGACGCCAAGAGCGCCTACAACAAAAAAGACGCCAGCAGCGCCATCCGGAAACTGGGCGACGCGCTGAAAAAGGACAAGGCCATTCAGAGCGGATCCAAGTATCAATCCGAAATGATGGGGTACATGGCGGACATGTACTATCTGCTCGGAAACAATTACAAGCAGAAGCAACAATACCTGAAGGCCGCCAAGGCCTACAACAAGGCCCTGAAGTTCAACCCGAAGCATACCCAGTCCAAGAAGGGCCTGGAGTCCCTGGCGGACAAGGCGCAGAAACTTTACTATGAGGGACTGGGCGTGCGTGACTTCGATCCGGATACCGCGAAGAAGAAGTTCGAAACCGTAAAACTGCTTGTGGGGCCCAGCAACAAGTGGTACAAGAAGGCGGATCAGGCTCTGAAGGAGCTGTAGTCCGGAACCTCATGGCGGTCCCTCGACCCATCGACCGACACACGGCCGGGAGCGTCTCGCTCCCGGTCTTTTTTACGCAGGAGTTGCCGAATGAAGACCATCATCGAACCTTTTCGCATCAAAATGGTGGAACCGCTGAATTTCACGACCCGGGAGGAACGGCGGGACGTCCTGAAAGAGGCGCATCATAACGTTTTCCTCATCCGCGCCGAGAAAATTCTCATCGACCTGCTGACCGATTCCGGAACCTCCGCCATGAGCGCCAACCAGTGGGCCGCGCTCATGCAGGGAGACGAGTCCTATGCCGGAAGCCCCAGCTTTTACCGGTTCGAGGAAGCCGTCCGGGATATCTTCGGCTTCAAACATGTGATTCCCACGCACCAGGGCCGGGCGGCCGAGCGGATTCTGTTTTCCATCATCGGCGGGGAAGGCAAGGTTATCCCCAACAACACTCACTTCGACACCACCCGCGCCAACATCGAATTCACCAAGGCCGATGCCCGGGATCTGGTCATCGAGGAAGGCCGCCATCCGGAAGTGGAGCATCCCTTCAAGGGCAACATCGACCTTGACGCCCTGGAGCGGGTCATTCAAGAAGTGGGGAAAGAGAACATCCCGGCCGGAATGATTACGGTGACCAACAACTCCGGTGGCGGCCAGCCCGTTTCCATGGCCAACATCAAGGCCACCGGCGAACTGCTGCATTCCCACGGCATCCCGTTCATCATCGATGCCTGCCGCTTCGCCGAGAACGCCTATTTCATCAAACTGCGCGAGCCGGGATACGAAAACAAAAACATCAAGGATATCGCCCGGGAGATGTTCTCTTACGCCGACGGCTGCACCATGAGCGCCAAGAAGGACGCCATGGTCAACATCGGCGGATTTCTGGCCATGAACGACGACGATCTGGCCCAGAAGTGCAAGGATCTGCTGATTCTGACCGAGGGCTTTCCGACCTACGGCGGGCTGGCCGGGCGCGATCTGGAAGCCATCGCCGTGGGCCTGCGGGAAGTTCTGGAAGAGCCCTATCTTCAATACCGCATCGCCAGCGTGAATTACTTCGCCCGGAAGCTCCGGGAAGGCGGGGTGAAGATCGTCGAGCCGCCCGGCGGTCATGCCATCTATATCGACGCCCGCTCCTTTCTGCCCCACATTCCGCTGGATCAGTACCCCGCCTGGGCCTTATCCTGCGCGCTGTACGAATACGCCGGGATCCGGGGCGTGGAGATCGGTTCGGTGATGTTCGGCAAAAAGGACGAAAACGGCAACGAAGTGCCGTCGTCCATGGATCTGGTACGGCTGACCATTCCGCGGCGAGTGTATACCCAGAGTCACGTGGACTATCTGGCGGAGGCGATTCTGGAGATTTTCGCGGAACGGGACCGCATTCCCGGAGTGCGAATCACCTGGCAGCCGCCCTTCCTGCGCCATTTCTCCGCCCACTTCGAACCGGTGAAAGCGTAGAAATTCCGGAACGGTTTGTGGATGTGTTCTTGCTTGAAATTTCGGTCCGAATCGTCTACAGTCGCTTGGGATTCGGTATCGAGAAAGAAATCAAAAGAAACCCCGGATTCGGGAAACGATCGTGAAGGAGAAAACCATGCGGAAAAGCGGATTGATCTTGCTGTTCGGTCTGATCGTTCTTCTGGCCCTGTCGATGCTGGCGCTCGGATGTGCGGACGATGGCGGGAATAACGGGGGCGACGACGATCAGCCTTCCGGGCCGATTTCCGGAACGCTCGTTCTGGGCGGCGACGGCGTGGACTACAAAATGCCGACGATCTACGAAAAGGAAATCCAGACGCTGATCGTGTTCCACAACAGCAGCGGTATCTATTATCAGGCCATGGACGCCTCGGATCCCCAGGCCGTGGACATGATGGGAAGCACCTCGGTTCCCTGGTCCGTCGGCCAATACGCCATGAATGAAAATTATTTCGTGTGGAACGTGGCGGACAGCTATCGGCACCGCTGGAACGGCACGACGGAGTTCGCCCAGACGGGAAGCCTGGTTCCGGGACTGTGCATCTCCCGCGATCTTCGGGATCTGGATGTCCTGGTCGGAACGCGGCCGGGAGGGCAGCTGTACAAAATCGCGTTGTCCACTTTCACCGATCCCAAGGAACGCGAACCCATCACGCTGGTGGACCCGGGCACCTCCATTTCCATGAGCGTCGGTTCGTTTACCTGCAAAGGAAGCGTGGCGATCGTGGGAACCACGGACGGAAGATTGTTCAAGGTCAACCTGGACGACGCCAATCCGACCGCCCAGAAACTGGCGGAAGGCCAGCATTTCGGCGGCGTGTTGCAATACGCCGACCCGTGGGTGGCCTGGGTGGACCAGGAAACCAACGACATCATGACGTATAACTTCACGGATGCGGCGGTTCCGGCGGTGGCGGTCAACGTCGATCCCCTGAACACCAACGCCGCTCTGATCGTGGATCTGCGCCTGTTCGGAACGGTGCTCGTCTGGAGCGACAATTCCAACGGCAACTACGATCTCTGGGCCGCCGATCTGGAAACCATGAACGACGAAAACGACTATATCCAGGTGACGAACGAGGCCAACGACCAGCGTTATCCCTTCCTTCATGGAAGCGAAATCTACTGGGAAGATCACCGCAATGGCGATTTCGCCGAAATCTGGAAGGGAACCATGCCCGCCCTGTAGACGCTTCGTCGGGTGACGGATAAAGAAAAAGCCGGATGGTGTAGGCCTTCCGGCTTTTTCATGGCTGGGGAAGCGGGCGTCCGGCTTTCAGAATCGTCGGGCCACGTTTCGAATTCTTTCCGTGGCTTCGGAAAGAATTTCCTCCCGCCTGGAGGCGTCGTGCAGCCCCTGCACGGGGAGAAATTCGATTTCCCGGCCGATCCCGATGAAGTCGAACGCGGAAAGCAATAAGCGTTCCTGCACATTGATCTGGGGATCGTCGATCCGTCCCCGGCCAAGTTCCGGATAAACGCCGTCCCGGGGCAGGATGCAGCAGACCGGTTTCGGGGAAAGCGTTTCGCCCATCTCGAAGAAAAGCCTGCTGGCGACGACTTCGAAAAACGCCTTCAGAATCGCGGGGATGGAGAGTGTATACATGGGAGTCGCCAGCACGATACGATCCGCCTCACGCAGAAGGGCGACATAGCGATCGGTGAGATCCGCCAGATGCCGGGCCTCGTCCGACAGTTTTTCCCGCGTTTTCCGGTGGTAAATGAAGTCCAGGAAATCCTCCGTCAGAAAGGTCAGACCGTCCCGATACAGGTCCAGTTCCGTGACTTCTCCCTCCGGGTTTTCCTTTTGCCAGCGCTCCACGAAGACCCGCCCCATCCGCCGAGAAGTGGAGCGTTCTTCCGGTTTCGGATTCACGAAGATATACAATAGTTTCCGTGCGCCGATGCGTTTTTGCATCGTGTTTTCGATGCGCGCCAGTTCTTCCGGACTGTCCTCCTCGGCCGATTCGCAAAGTGCGATGAATTCCTCCGAAAGCGCCAATTCCTCCAGGAAAAGACTTCGCAGGCCCGGAGCCAGAAGGTGCAGATTTTCCTTGGCTTTCTCAAGATCTCCGATCAGCAGGAAGCGCAGCAGGTTGCGATACATCTCCAATTCGGACTGTTTGACCAGCGGCCAGAGCTGTCCGTGCAGCTCCGAAAAGTTCTTTTTCTCCAGTTGTTCGCGGTTTCCCGAGAATTCGATGGTTTGGGGAAACACGTAGAGCGGGAAGGGCAGGGGAAGCGTTTTCTTGTTCAGAATGGCGGCCTGGATTCGGAAGATGGAACGAAAATCGTCGTGGGGATACCCGATGATGTAGGAACTTTGCACCTGGTTGAAGTTCGCTCGCTTTTCCTCCAGCAGTTTCAGCTTCTGAATGGAGGAAATGATGCTGTAGGGCTTTCCGATATTGCGGTTGGCTTTCAGACTGCCGGACTCGAAGGGCAGGGTGAAAAGATTCACCCGGGCCGCTTTCAACTTGTCGATGATTCGTCCATCCAGGCGGTCGGTCTGGAACCCGAGGGCGAAATTCAACCCGGCCTTCATGCCGCTTTGGGCGTAGGCGTCCAGGAAGTCGGTGAAATGATCCGGGTAAAGCAGGCAGTTGGGATCCCAGTTCCAAAAAATGTCCGGCTTGTACTGTTTGTAAAACGCCTTCATGTAGGAAAGCGTGTCATCCAAAGACAGCGCCCGAGGCTTCTGGCGGGCCGCGATGCAGAACGAGCAACGGTTGTTGCATCCACGCGTCAGTTGGAACAGTCCGTATTTCCAGAACTTTTCGACCGAGAAGTCCGGCGGGAAGGCGTCCAGATCGCCGAAGCCGATGAATCCGTCGTGATCGATGGATCCTTCCCGAACGTATTCGCCGAAGAAATCGATGAAGTCGCCTCCCAGCTTCAACGTGGCTTGCGGATGAATCTTGCGGCAGACCTTGACGATCTGGGCGATCATGTCGAGGTCGAAGGTGTAGGGCGCCAGGGCCAGATTGCAGACGATCAGAATTTCGTCGGGCTCCGGTTTCATTTCCAGAAGCCGGGCGGCCATGTATTTGCGGGGCCGGGCGTTGGTGAGCATGGGCAGTTCGGTCCGGCCTTCGAGCCCCGCGCGCCGGGATTTCCAGGAAAACGTATCGGTGTCGCGCAGGTTGATGAACGTCACCGCGTTTCCGTGATTTTTCAACAGCGTTACGATGCGCAACGTATCCAGGGAGACCTGGTAGAGCGGACAGAGATCTTCTTCCACGTAGACGTAGGGCACGTTCAGAACGGCAAGGGTCTTTCCTTCGGGGATCGACATGAACGCCTGGGCCTCCTGATCCGAATATCCGTCGATTTCCATATTTTCACGAGCCGGAGTGTACCACAGCCCGTCGGATCGATGCCGGAAAAAATGAAGGCGCAAGCCCGGAGAACGGAGACGTTCTTGACGCATTGCGTAGACTGAGGTATGCTGATTCCGGGCTTTCAATCATTTCTGAAAGGCGTGAAAATGCCCGAATCCATCGAGAGCTTGGAAAGTCGGTTTTGCGAAGCCATGGCGACGTTCGCCAAGGAAGTCGGTATCGTGGGAGCCATGGAGGGGCGGCTTCTGGGTCGCCTGGTCCTGGCGGAGGAGCCGCTGAGCCAGGACGATCTGATGGAACGCACCGGGGCCAGCCGGGGAAACGTAAGCACGGCCATGCGGGAATTGCTTGAAGCGGGCTTTGTCCGCCGCATTCATCGTCCCAGGGATCGGCGGGATTATTACGAGGCCAACTCGGATTTATGGCGCATCACCATCGGGCACGTGGTGGGGCGCATCCGCCGCCAGATCGAAACGGTGCGGATCGAGTTCGACGATATTCTGGAATGCGCTCGCATTCTGAAGAAAACGGCGCCGTCCGCCACCCATCGACGAACGGCGGCGCGGCTGGTCAAACCGTTGGAAACCCTGGTGAAATACACCCGGGGAGCGCGCAACCTTCTGGCTTCGGTGAATCGGTTGGTGGAGAGAGAACGCGCCGAGTAACATCGGACGGGCGGGAAAACTCGGGAAGACTTTCCGTTTTTCTGGAAAAAGGCTTGTTTTTCAGTGCTTGACGGCCAGGGGGTCGGGCAGGAACTCGGTGCGATCGGTGCGCTCGTCCGTTCCCAGCGCGCGAATCACGGCCTTGAAGCGGTCTCCGCGCTGATAGTATTTCTCCCCGGCGGGGGAGGCGCTGGCCGGAGAAAACAGCACGCATTCGCCAGGGCGTGCTTCGGACGCGGCCTGCCCGGCGGCTTCCTCCAAACCACCGAGAATCTCGAAGTCCGGCGGGGAGCGCCGGCCCCGCAGGCTTTTTGCGAAACTCTCCGCCATCTGTCCGAAAAGATAGGCTTTTTTCACCCGCCCGCCGGAACAGGCGACGGCGATGTCGTCGAAAGACGTGCCTTTGTTCGTTCCGCCGGCCAGAAGCCGCACCGGTCGGCGCATGGCGGAAAGGGCTTTCAGCGTGGCGTCGGGGTTGGTGCCTTTGCTGTCGTCGTAGTATTCCACGTCGGAAAGCGTGTGAAAATGTTCGATGCGGTAGGTCACCCCGCGAAACGCCAGAAGATTTTCCAGGATGATTTCCCTTGGGACATCCAGAAGATAAGCCGCCAGGGAGGAAGCCAGCAGGTTTTCCAGGTTGTGCTCTCCGACGAAACGCCGGGCGGGCAGGAAGTTCGGAACGCGCAGTTCCTCCCGGCCCGCCATGCGGAACACCAGATCGTTTCCCTCCGGAAACGCGCCGTTTAAAAGCCCGTGCGTTCGGCTGAAGGGCGCCATCACGGCGCGGCAGCCCAGGGGAAGCAAGCCGTTGACGATGTGTTCGTCGTCGATGTTGTAAATGGCGTAGGCGTCTGGCTCCAGCAGCGTGAAGATCCGTCCCTTGGCCCGGATATAGCCGTTCATGTCGCCGTGGCGGTCCAGGTGATCGGGAGTGATGTTCAGCAGGATGGCCGCTTCCACCGGCAGGGCGTCGAGTTCCTCCAACTGGAAACTGGACAGTTCCAGCGCGGATACGGAATCCGGCTCCAGCGCGTTCATCTCTTCCAGGACGGGACGCCCCACGTTGCCCACCAGCCGGGATTTTCCGTTCGTGGCCCGATCGAACAGCCGATGCACCAGCATCGTCGTGGTGGTTTTGCCGTTGGTCCCGGTCACGGCCACCTTCCGCCCCTTCGCTTCCCGCAGGAAAAGATCGATGTCCGTCTGCACCGGAACGCCCTGAGCCCGCGCCCTTCGGAAAGCCTCCAGGTTCGGCGGAATCCCGGGGCTTCGGAACACCACGTCGGAACGTTCCAGGCCGTTCAGATACCCGTCTCCCGTCACCGTGTCCGCCTTCAACCCGGGAAAATCGCGGAATAGTTTTTCCTTCATCCCGTCCTGGTGATCGCGGACGGTCAGGCGGGACAGGCGGCGTTCGGCCAGGTGCGCCACCAGGCTTTTGCCCGTCAGGCCGTATCCCACCACGTCCACGGCCTTTCCGGAAAGGTCGCTGCGGATATCCACCTGCCGCACGGCGAAGCGTCCGCCCAGACCCAGCGTGGCCAGGCGCTTCCGGGCGGTGTCCGCGTCGCCGTTGGTGAAGAGCACGGACTCGCGCTCCCGGGGGACGTCCTCGCCGGGGTCGCACAACAGTCCGCGCACGTTAAGGTAAGCCTTCACGAAATCCGCGATGGACACGGCCGGGTTGTGGATGTGGACGGATGGGCCGACCGCCTCGCGGATGGCTTCGCGGATGTGGGGAAAATGGGTGCAGCCCAGAACCAGGGCGTCCATGGGGAAATCCGAGAGCGGAGAAAGCGCCCGGCGGACGGTCGCGAGCGTTCGTTCCCGTCCGTAACCGTTCTCCACCGCCTCCACCATTTCCGGCGCGGCGACTTCCCGCACCTCCGCTTCCGGGATCCGTTCTCGGATGAGCCGCCCGTAGACGCCGCTTTCCGCGGTGAGCCGCGTGGCGAGCACGGCCACCCGCCGGGGATGAAGGACGCGCAGGTCGCGGACCGCCTCGCCGCTCGTCATGCCGATGACGTCCACTCCCTCCCGGCGCAGCCGCACTCGTAGCGGATGATCCTCGCCCAGGCCGTTCATGACCGCCGAGGCCGTGTTGCAGGCCACCAGGATCAGTTTCACCCGGCGCAGCAGCATGCCTTCCACGATGTCCGCGAGGAAGCGCTCGATCTCTTCCGGAGAGCGCTCGCCGTACGGATTGTTTACCGTGTCGCTGAAATAATAGAAGCGTTCTCCGGGAAGAAGGCTCCGCAGGCGTTCCAGGAGGTCCAGACCTCCGATTCCCGAATCGAAAACCCCGATGCGATGGCGACGGTTCATGGCGATGTCCCGGTTCCGGTTTCCGTTTGCGTGGGGCGGGCGCAGGCCGCGATGCCCGCCCGGGCCGATTCCCGCCATTTCGGCATGTCTGCGAGGCGGCGGTAGAGCGAAACGGCGTCGGTGCAATTCTGCATCATCCGATGACATTCCGCCAGCCGAAAAAGAATTTCCGGATTGTCCGGGGCGTAGATCCGGGCGTTTTCATAATCCCGCAAGGCTTCCGTGCGCTTTTCCTCCGCCAGGCTGACATCCCCGGAAAGCAAAAACGCCTCCCGCCGCAGGCTGGGATGCTTCCAGGCCACGCCGTAGACCCGGTTGGCCACCTTGCGGGCCGATTGCACGCGGCCCAGTCCCAGCAGCACGCGGGCCTGGAGGCTCCAGGTCTCGATAGCCGGGGCGGACTTTTCCCGGGCGTGTTTCAGCAGGGAGAGCGCTTCCTGGAACTCGTTTTGCAGAAAACGAATCCGGGCGGTGATGAGATAGCCTTCCCATTGGTTGGGATAGTTGCGGATGATTTTCCGGGCGGATTCCTCTGCCTGGGCGAAGTCCCCGTTATCCAGGGCGATTTCCGCCAGGGTGAACAACACCACCGGAGCCTGCCGGACATCCTGATCGGAAAAACGCGACAGGAGGCGTTCGGCCTCGCCGAGTTTTCCCTGGCCGACCAGGAAACGGGCCAGGGGAACCATGCGTTCCGGGCGGGTTCGCGTGGCTTCCGCCAGATTTTCGGGGCCCAGTCCATGGCGGATCATCTCCGTCCAGAGATCTTCCACGGAGCGGTCGGGCTGTGTTTTCTCGATGGCGTGCTTGTAGGCTTCGGCGGCGCCGGGGATGTCGTTGACCAGGGCCCGGGCGCGTCCGGCCATGGCATCGACGCGCGGATTTTCCGGGTCCAGCCGTTCTGCCTTGGAGAGATGCAGCAACTTCATCGGCAGTTCGCCCCGATCGCCGTTCAGATAGCGTTCCGAGGCCAGAATGCGCAGATAGGAGTCCATGGGATGCCGGGTCAGTTCCCGGGCCAGAACCTTCCGGAACGTTTCGTCGCTTACCGTGCGGTCGTAAGCCACGGCGTGCAGCCGCGCGCTGGAGGCGGAGGAACGGTTGAACTGCCAGTGGAACTGTCCGTACAGCATCAGGAATCCGCCGGCGAGAAAAAGCGCCAGGGGCGGCGAAAAGGCAAGGCCGCGCGCGCGCAGGGGCGCGAAGCCCGTTTTCGAACAGAAGCGGATGTTGAGGATGCCCAGGAGCATGAAAAACGGCACGGAGACGGCGAAGGTGTTCAGATTGAAATCGATGTAGTTGTGGATGGCCACGGTGAACAGCGCGGCCAAAATGCCGATTTCCGAACGCCTCAGCGGCTTGCTCTGGAAGGAAAGAAACATCCCGGCCGCGACGGTGAGCAGGACCAGCGCCCCCGCCGGCAGGCCGGATTCCGCGAAGGTCTGGAGGGCGATGTTTTCGGGATACAGAAAACGCTTGTCTCCCGGAAGGGTCTTGTAGGCGGGATGCACGGACTTGAATCCTTCCGCGCCTACGCCCAGAAGCGGGAAATCGGCGATCATTTCCACCGTGTCCTTCCAGACATCGGGGCGGCTGAGACTCGACTCCCCGGCTTCCTTGCGGAAGCGGTATTCGTCGGCCAGGTTGTGAAAGGCCATGAGGCTTGCCAGCACCAGCACCGCGACCACCGCGACGGGCACCCATACGAGGTCGCGTCCCTTCTTGCGGTTGCGCAGCAGCAGAAAGAGCAGCAGGGCCTGTCCGGACAGAAAAGCCACGATGCCGCCTCTCGAAAGGGTGGCGAAAAGCGCCAGGGCGGAGACCACGGCCATGACGAGCAGGAACAGTTTCGCGCCACGCCGGTCTTCCTTCAGCCCCAGGGTGATCTGAAGCGGTACGCACAGGGCCAGATAGGCCGCGAAATGATTGGGATTGATGAAGGTCGAGAAGAAAAACGGCGGCTCGCCCGGGAAAGGGAACGTCCCGAGAATCCTGGACATTCCGATGGCTTTCTGGGAAAAGGCGATCAGCGCCAGAACGAATCCCGTGCCGGAAAGGATTTGCAGGATCCGCCTCGTCCGGCGCTCGTTGGAAAAGACGTTGGCCGCGATCAGGTAGATCATCAGCAAGGAGAGAAAGCCGGACAGGCCCAGCCAGGTCTCCGCCGGATCCAGGGAAATCGGAGCCCATTGTCCGCTTCCATACAGGCCGATACCCGAAAGAACCCGGCTGCGCCAGGCGTCGGAGGCCGGAGACAAGAGCGCGAGAAGTCCGGAAGGCAGGGGAATCAGCTGGAAAACGGTGATTCCCGTGGCGGCCAGAAGCAGCAGCCAGAAGAGCGTCGTCCGGATCTTGCGTTCGTTGTACCAGGTGTTGGCCAGCAGCATTCCGAAAAGCAGCATGACGATGCTTTTGTAGATCAGCAGCGGCAAGGGCCGGGAGGTGGTGGTTCCCAGCATCAGCGGGAGAAGCGGAATCAGCGCCGCCGTGCCGTAAAGAATGGCTTTCTCGAACGCCGTGGACGGAATCAGCCGGCGCTTCCGGTTCTTTTTCCGTCGGATTTTCTTTGTATCGTCGCCCACTGTTTTTACGATTTTTCCTTGCCGGGTTCCCGGTTCATTCCGGAGGCCAGTTGTTTTCCTTCAACATTCGCAACGCCAGCGGGGCGTGGTAGGTGAGAATCAGATCCGCCCCCGCCCGTCGGATCGAAGTGAGGGATTCGTATACGCTGCGTTCGCGGTCCAGCCATCCGTTGGCCGCCGCCGCCTCGATCATGGCGTACTCGCCGCTGACCGCGTAGGCCGCCATGGGAAGGTCGAAACGGTCCCGGGCCGCGCGGATTACGTCCAGATAGGCCAGCGCGGGCTTGACCATCACGATGTCCGCGCCTTCCTCGATGTCCGCCCGGATTTCCCGCAAGGCCTCCCGGCCGTTGGCGGGGTCCATCTGATGGGAGCGCCGGTCCCCGAAGGCCGGGGCCGATCCGGCGGCGTCCCGGAAGGGACCGTAGAAGGCGCTGGCGTATTTGGCCGCGTAGGACATGATCGGCGTGTGCTGAAATCCGGTGGCGTCCAGTCTGGCGCGGATCGCGGCCACCCGGCCGTCCATCATGTCGGACGGGGCGATCATGTCGATCCCGGCTTCCGCCTGGCTTACGGCCGTCCGGGCGAGCAGCGGCAGGGTGCCGTCGTTGTCGATTTCCCGCCCGTTCAGCAGCCCGCAATGGCCGTGGGAGGTGTATTCGCACAGGCAGACATCGCCGATGAGGTACAACGGCAGTCCGGCCTTTCGGACGGCCCGGGCCGCCTGCTGGACGATGCCGTTTTCGTCGTACGCGCCCGTGCCTTCCGGATCCTTGTTCTCGGGGATGCCGAAGAGAATCGCCGCCCGCAATCCCCGTTTGCACAATTCTTCCAGTTCCGGAATCAGCCGGTCGATGGAAAACTGGAACTGTCCGGGCATGGAGGGAATTTCCCGGCGGATGCCGCTTCCCCAGTGCGCGAAGACCGGGTAGACCAGATCGGCGGGCGAGAGTCCGGTTTCCCGTACGAGTTCCCGTAGGCGGGAATTTTCACGTAAACGTCTGAAGCGGTGGTCGGGAAAACTCATGCGAACGACTCCTTCAGATACCGTCAACGGTTTCGTCCGGCGATTTCGCTGTTTGGGCGGGACGAACCGTCATGTCCATTCCACGATCGGAAACATGCGTGTCAACTTGAGACCCGGGAGCGTTCTTTCTCCGTTTTCGGGTGGTTTCTCCCCGATTTCGGCAGACCATTCAGGACATGCATGATCCGGATGACGACAGCCTCGTATGGAAGATGAATCTAGCTCGGTTTTTCCCGAAAAACAAGGAGATTTCCATTCAAATCACGGGATGGTGACGTATTCCGGCGCGACTCGCTTCGGAATCGGCGGGAGAACGGTGCGGTTCAGGGGTCGTAACGATATCCGTGGGCGCGAACCGTGATGAAATGACGGGGATTTTCCGGTTCCGGCTCGAAGAGTTTTCGAAGGCGCAGCACGAAATTGTCCACCGTGCGTTCCGTGGGAGAACGGTCCATGCCCCAGACTTCCTCCAGAATTTCGGCCCGAGAAAGCGAACGCCCCGCCGAACGCACGAACAGTTCCAGCAGCAGGGTTTCCTTTTCGGAAAGAACGATTCGGCCCTCGTTGCTCTCCGCCCGGCGGCTGTCGAGATTCACGGAAAACGTCTCCACCTGGATCAGGCGGCTGGACGGCAACTCCCGAAACCCCTGGCTGCGCCGGATCAAGGCGCGGACGCGGGCCAGGAACTCGTTCATATCGAAGGGTTTCACCAGATAGTCGTCCGCCCCGGAGTCCAGCCCGAGAACGCGGGATTCCGACTCGGCCCGGGCGGTGAGCATCAGAATGGGCGTGCCGATGTCCGATTTCCGCAGGGCTTCGGCGACTTCGAAGCCGTTCTTCACCGGCAGCATTACGTCCAGGACGACCAGATCGAAGGGGGTTTCCTTCAGCGTGTCGAGCACCGACCCGCCATCGGTCAGCCAGCGGACCGCGTATCCCTCCTGTTCGAGGTTCAGCTTGACCATCTCCCCGATCAGTTCCTCGTCTTCCACCAGAAGAACCCGAAATTGCACCTGTTTCACTCCGTTTTCCTCAGACGTAACACGAACCGGCAACCGGAGCCGATTCCTTCGCTCAGGGCCTGCGCTTCTCCGCCGAACGATTCCACCAGCGTCCGCACGATGAACAACCCCAGCCCCGAGCCGCTTTTCATTTCCTCGGGACTCTGGCGATTCCGGTAGCGGTGGAATTTGAGAAAGGCTCTTTCCAGTTCCTCCGGAGGCAGGCCGGGGCCGTTGTCCTCCACGACGATCATGCCCCATTCTTCCGTTTCCCGCAAGATGACGCGAACGATCACGTCTTTCGGGCCGTAGCGGAAGGCGTTGTTTATCAGATTTTCCATGGCGATGGCCATGAGGTTCGGATCGGCCACGACGCGCAGATCCTCCCGGCATTCCAGCGAGCACGTCACCGGCTTTTCCGGGTGGAGCCCGTTTCGCCTCTCGATGAATTCCCGAGTTTCCGAAACGATTTCCAGGGCTTTCGGCTGGGGGGAGAAAACCCGCCGGTCGATGCGGTTGTGCAGCAGGATATTATCCACCAGCACCTGCAATCGGGCCGTTTCCCGCAGTCCCATCCGGGAATAGCGGGCGATGTCCGCCTTTTGAAGATCCATGCCGGCGAGGGTCTGCAACAGAGCCTTCACCCCGGCCACCGGGGTTTTGAGTTCATGGCTGACAGCATGGAAAAACAAGGTCATTTCCCGCCGGGAGCGGATTTCGGAAAGCAAAAGCCGATACAGAATGAAAATGCAGACCGAAATCAGCAGCATCATCAGGCTGCCCTCGCCCGTGACCATCAACTGCTGGCTTTGATGCCGTTCTTCCATGGAGTGGATCACTTCCGGTTTGACGCGGACCGCCCGCGCGGGCCAGTTGGGGGAAAGAACGAAGCGCGGCTCCCCTTTCGTAAGGTCCGAAACCGGAAGGATTTCGAAGGGTTCGTCCCCCTGGAGCGCGGGGGGAGTCTCTCCAGGCAAGGAGCCCAGCCGCCATTGAATCAGTTGGGCGCGCAGGGTCAGATTCTCCAGCCGCTCCGTGTGCAGTCGCTCCACCTGCCGCCAGTTCAGAAGAAACCACCAGGCACCCAGTGTCAGGAGCGCCAGAAGCGCCACGACGAAAAAGACGTGGTAGGCCCGGAAGGTGATTCCCGGGAGTTTTCTGCCGCTGGAAGTTCCCATGATTCCTCGGGTTCCGCCGTTCAGCCTTCGGAGGCCAGAACCTCCCGCCAGGCCGCCGCCAGATCCTGTACGTGGTCCGCATTGTGGGAAGCGGACAGGAAAGCGACTTCCCAGGCCGAGGGCGCCAGGTAAAAGCCTCGATCCAGCATGGCGCGATGATGACGATTGTAACGCGCCACCGCCGTTTCGGATACCCGGTCCGAGCGTCGCGGGATTTCGCCTTCGTCCAGGTAGAGCCACGAAATGGAACCCACCCGGCGGCTCTGGAAGAACGGAATTTCCTTTTGAACCTCCCGGAAAGCCTCGTCCTGGGCCCGGCCCACCGTTTCCAGGCGTTCGTAGATTTCGCCGTTGCGCAGGACGTTCAGGGTGGCGGCTCCGGCGGCCATGGCCACCGGGTTTCCCGAAAGCGTTCCCGCCTGATAGATAGCGCCGTTGGGAGCCAGTTTTTCCATCAGATCCTCCGGGCCGACCACCGCGCCCACCGGCATGCCGCCGCCGACGATCTTGCCCAGGGTCACCAGATCGGGGGTGAGGCCCACCTCGTGCATGTAGCCGCCGTAACGCAGCCGGAAACCGCTGATAACTTCGTCGAAGATGAGCAGGCTGCCGTTTTTCCGCGTGATTTCGCGCAGGAAGGACAGGTATTCCGGCCGTTGGAGCAACAGGCCGGAGTTGGCCGGGAGCGGCTCCACGATCACCGCCGCGATGTCCTGGCCGTGAGTGTCGAACAGTTCCTGCACGGCGTCTTCGTCGTCCAGCGGAGCCACCAGCGTCAACGCCGCGATTTCCTCCGGAACGCCCCGGCTGGAGGCGATGGATTGCGTCAGCAGGCCGCTGCCCGCCTTCACCAGCAGGTGGTCGGCATGGCCGTGGTAGCAGCCTTCGAATTTCACGATCTTCCCGCGTCCGGTGGCGCCCCGGGCCAGGCGCACCGCCGTCATCACCGCCTCGGTGCCCGAACTGACGAAGCGCACGCGATCGTATTCCGGAAAGGCGTCCAGTACGGATTCGGCCAAAAGGATTTCCTTGGCCGAACAGGCGCCGAAGGTCAGGCCGTCCCGCAAGGCTTCGTTGGCCGCGAAACGCACCTCGGGATGGGAATGTCCCAGGATCAGCGGTCCCCAGGAGCCGCAGAAGTCCACGTATTCGTTACCGTCGGCGTCCACCGCCAGCGCGCCCGTTCCCCGGGAGAAGAAGATCGGATGGCCGCCCACGCTGCCGAAGGCCCGCACGGGGCTGTTCACGCCGCCCGGCATGAGCGTGGCCGCTTTTTCGAACAGCCGCTTGGACATGTTGTATCGTTCCGTCATGAAAGATCCTCCTGCGCCATCGTCGTTTTTCTTCGGAGGCCGGTTGTACCATACTTTTCATGAAAAGGAAAAAAGATCCGGAAGCCCGGATTCGTTCCGGAAACCCCGACCGGAACACAGCGCCTATAACGAAGGACATAGGTCTTCGGGCGAACGTTCCGGATTATCCTTGTAAGTTAATGATATTGCTATAGAAATCGCTATGCACTAGACCGAACGCTCCGACGGCGTCCGGCGGCCCAAACGGCCGAATTTCACGCACGGCCCGGGTGAACGCAAATATGCGAGAATGCGTAGTTATATCCAAAGGATACGTGCGTTATGCGTGTCGCCCGGGTGAAGCGCCGAAAACGCCCGAAAAACAGCCGGTATTCGCACCGTTCGGCAAGGGGGAGAAAACGCCATTTCCGGATTCGCGCACGGACCGGCGGGAGCGATCTTGCCGCATCGCCATTCGTCCCGGTGAAAGAAAATCGCCAAAAGAATCGATGCGCTTCGAGAGCTATCCCTCTGGAATTCTTCCATTTTATAGACAATCGATCTTCCTTGTGGTTTCCGGCGTTCGGAGTTTGTCCTTTTTTCTTTCGAACCACCGGCAAAACTGTTATTCTCGAAAGATCCGATCCATCGGGAAAACAGGTGAATCGACACGGATTTCAAGCCGTTAGCTTTTCCGACGCCGGAAAACGAGGCGAGGTGGATTCCATGGACCATACCTCCTGCATCGATGTCAAACTGCCCACGCCGTGGCCCAAACCCGCTCCGGAAACGGACGAAGAGCGCGCCGTGCTGGCCTGGACGGAGGAGGCTTTTTATCTCGATCTCGGCCATGTTTGCAATCAACAATGCCTGTATTGTTCCCAGAGATATCAGGAATCCCGTTTCCTGACCCGGGAGGAATACACCCAACCCATTGATATCGCAGCCAAGTTCGGTTTCCGCAAGGTGCTGCTGATCGGCGGCGAGCCGCTGATGCATCCCGAATTCGACCAGGTGATCGAAACGCTTCACGGCAAGGGATTCCGGGAATGGGGCGTGATGAGCAACGGGACGCTGCTGGCCGATACCGAGCGCTTCAATCGCTGGGTGGATATGGGCATGCGTTTCTGTCAGATTTCCATGGACAGCGCCAAGCCGGACGAACAGGCCCGTCTATCTCGAAATCCGAAACTGTACAACGCCCTTCTGGGCGCTTTCGCCAATATCGGCCAGTACCCGGACTTCGCCCTGATCGTCAACGCGGTGCTCACTCGCGTCAACGTGGAGAATCTTGACAAGCTGGTCTGGCTGCTCAGCCGTCTTCGAAAGGGAAACAATATCCATCCGGTGATGACCATCACGCAGATGAAGCCGTTTCCGCCGGATGGGATGGAGTGGCTCGTCAAGGCCTCGAAGGCGGCCGAGGCGGTGGCCCGGGCCGTGGAACTGGGAAAAACTTTGGAACAACCGGTTTATTACCGCAATCTGCCCTATTGCCTGTTGCCCGGCATGGAGCCTTTTTCCACGGACTGGCATACGCGCCTGTACCGGATCTTCGCGGAAGGTTCCCTGATGGAGCTTCCGGATATGGATATGACGAAATCGGCGCAATGTTCCAAGTGCGCCCTCACGCACGCCTGCCCCGGATATTACGCGGCCTATGCCGAGAAATTCGGGGACGGGGAGTTCCTGCCGCGTTCGGAGGTTCCGGACGGGTATCGGCTGGATGCCTCGGAATACTCCCATCCGGTGCTTTCCGGCGCGCTGGAATCCCTGCGTTTCATCGGAAGACTTTCGGAAAGCAAAGCCGGTTCCGGCGGGGAAATCCGCCTTGCGATCGGGGAACTGGACCGGACCGGAAACGTTTCCTACCTGGAAACCCGAAAGGTGGAAGACGCCGTTCAGGCGGGTTCCGGGGTGAAGAAACTGGTGCTCACCGGGCCGGAACCCTCCCTGCATCCCCGCTTGCCGGAGTTGGTCCGCATGGTCGCCGATTTCGGTTTCGATGTCTGGCTGGAAACCACCGCGCTGGCCTTCGATCGGCAAAGCCGAATCGATACCTTGCTGGACTGCGGTCTGAAAGGGATTCGCTGGCTGCATCTTCCCCGCAAAAACGAAGCGATCCGACGCCTGTTGCCGAAGGGGCTTTGCGGCGCGCTCCGCCGCAAAATCGCCGATCGGCTCCGAAACAGCCGCCTGGCGGTGGAGCAGGCTCTTTTATTGACCGACGAGGACGAGGAAGGCTTTCTTTCCCGATTGTCGGCCCTGGAAAAGCTGTCCGCCGAAAACCAGACGATGTTGCTGACCACCCGGCCGTTCGCGGAATCCTGGGGCGGATGGCTTCGGGAGCGGCCGCCGGATGAGAAGACGCTGGAGAGCAGGCTGCAACAGGCTCGCGAACGCCTTGCGGGACGTGAGTTGGAAACGGACTGTTCGACGCAGGAATGATGGGCCGCGATGGATGGAAACATCGGCCGGAATCGCGGATCGGCTTCTAGCCGCTCTTTCCGGATCACTTCTCCCAGGGATTCTTTTTGGGCTTTTCCTTCTGATTTCCGAAACGCGAATCCGCCGTGGCCCGCCTCAGGGCGTTGACCATTTTCAGCGTGACCACGATGGCGACGGCCAGCAGCAGATACTTGCCCAGGTACATCCATCCCTTGCCGAGCGCCAGATTTCCCAAAATGCGATCCACTCCGAACATGGCGACGAGGGCCGCGAAATAGGGCGGAGATTCGTTGGCGACCTTTTCCGCGTAGCTGCCGTCTTGAGCGCCGAGGCGGTCGGTGAAAATCACTTTCATGTATTTCAGGACGGCGAACACGCCGACCACGCTGAAGGCCAGCCAGAAGAAAACCATCGGCCAGTTCGCGCTTTGCTCTTCCATGGAACCTGCCTCCATTTTCCTTGCCGCATCGAATCGAAGCCGTGAGAACGCGCCGGGAGCGGTTCCTATTCCATTTTCGCGATGATGACGGAAATATTGTCGTTTCCGCCGTTCTGGTTCGCTTCCCGCACCAGCAGTTTCGCGGCGGCCTTCGGGTCGGGCGTTTCGTTTAGAATGCCTTCGATGCGCTGATCCTTGACCATATCCGTCAAGCCGTCCGAACAGAGCAGAAAGGCGTCGCCTCGCAGAGGTTTCAGCCGGAACAGATCCACCTCGACGTGCTTTTTGGTCCCCAGCGCCCGAACGATGACGTTTTTATGCGGGAACTTGGCGGCGTCCTCGGGTTTCAGGCGCTTCTGCTTCAGCAGGTCGTTGACCAGGCTGTGGTCCTCCGAAACCTGTCTCAGGACATGTTGCCGAAGGAGGTAGCAGCGGCTGTCGCCCACGTTGGCGATGGTCGCCACGCCCTGGACGTAGTAGAGAGCGACGATGGTGGTTCCCATGCCCTTGTAAAGCTGGTTTCGCTGCGCGGTCTTGAAGATGCGGTCGTTGGCCAGACGGATGGATACCTTCAGGCGGTTCTCCGCGTCCGAAAGCAGCTTGTCGTACTTGTACGGCCAGGTGATTTCATCGTCGCTCAACGTGGCGTTGATGAAATTGTCCACCGTCTCGATGGCCATCTTGCTGGCGATTTCCCCGGAATTGTGCCCGCCCATGCCGTCGGCCACGATGAAGAGTTTCCTGTTCGGCAGCATGGCGAACGTATCCTCGTTGTGATCGCGCGCCATGCCGACGTGAGTGAACCCGCCGTAATTCAATGAAAGATTGATGCTCATCAGTTGACTATGATCTCCAAGCGCGGCCCGACTTCGATGGCAAGCGATCCGCTTTCGCATTGATAAATCTCGCCGTCCAACTGGTACGGCCAGGGGGATTCCGATTCGATCTTCACTTCCTTCGCCGTGACTTCGAAGCCGAGTTTGTGAGAGATGGCGCGACCGAAATAGATGTGCGCCAGATTCATGACCAGAGTTGTCGGAGAGCCATCCAGCAGGGACATGTGAAAGGTTCCCGGCTCGTCCTCGTAGCGGGGGAAGGGCGTGAACCCCAGCCCCAGTTCCGGAACGGTGGCGCCCAGCATGGATGTCCAGCGCCGATTCGGAACCTCCCAGCCGTCGAGCGTGACGCGGGCGATCAGGGGTTCGGTCCAGTGTTTCGTAAGCTCCGTTCCCAAAAAGGCGGAAACGGCTCCCTGCATGAGGACTTTCGCGCCGTGACTGGGGCTCGGCGTTCCGGTGGAGTAATACGTTTCCATGAACTTCGCGACGATCCCGTTCCCGAACAGGAAGGAATACTGATCTCCGATCTTCAGCGTATCGCGGTGAACGATGTTGAACGGTTCGTTGTTGCCGTACTTTTCCGTGATGTTGTAGAGAATTCCCGTGGTGTTTCCCTTGATGCCGCAGCCGTCCGAGATCGTGTTCAGCGTGCCGCCGCGCATCAGGGCGATTTTGGGCAGGGGCTTTTTTCCATACAGCTTGATCAGGCTCGACAAGGTGACGTGGTTGGAGCCGTCTCCTCCGTTGATGGCCAGAATGTCGATGTCCCGTTTCTTGAATTCCTGCAATACCTTGTCCAGGGCTTCGAACGTCCAGGTTTCCTTGGATTCTCCGCCGTGGCCGAGAATGTACCCGAGTTTCCGGATCCGCTCGGGGTGTCTCTTGTTCTGGCGAGAACGCGGGTTGTTGATGACGCCAATGCCCGGCATAATTTTTCCGCCTGGTAGATGATCGTATCGAAAAGATAACAGAGCCGGAAAATCAAGTCAAAGGATTGGAGAGAAATAATGCGGTGCGGGCGGGAAAATTTCGCGCGTTCCGAAGCCGCTCGGACGGCGAACTTTCATTTCAGGGAGGAAAGCGCTAGAAAACGTAGCCTTTCGGCACGGCGATCACGCCGTTTTCCGTGACGACGAAACGCTTTTTATCTTCTTCCGGATTGAAGCCGATCACCGTGTTGGCCGGAATCCGCACGCCCTTGTCGATGATGACGCGGCGCAGCCGGCAATTGCGGCCGATATCCACGTTGTTGAAAAGAATGCACTCCTCCAAGTTGGAATAGCTGTTGATCCGCACGCCCGGCCCCAAGAGGCAGCGGGTGACCGTGCCTCCCGAAACGATGGTTCCGCCCGCGACCATGGATTCGATGATCTGCCCCTGCCGTTCCTGGCCGCGCCAGACGGTTTTGGCGGGCGGCAGAGGTTCGATGTAGGTTCGGATGGGCCAGGAATTGTCGTACAGGTTGAATTCCGGATTGACGTTCACCAGGTCGATGGCCGTCTGGAAATAGCTTTCCAGGGTGCCGATATCCCGCCAGTACGGCGCGGGTTTGCCGTTGATGTCCTCGAATTCATGAGCGAAAACGCGCTGCTTGTTCAGAATGGACGGAATGATGTTCTTTCCGAAGTCGTGATCGGAATCGCGCTTGGCGTCCCGGCTGACCTCCCGGGCCAGCGTGGTGGTGTTGAAAATATAGACGCCCATGCTGCCCAGGCACCAGCCCGGCTTGTCCGGGATCTGGGCGGGATTCTGCGCCTTTTCCTGAAAACCGATGATGCGCCGATTGGCGTCGATCTGGCAGACGCCGAAGCGTCGGGCCTCGTTCAGGGAAACGGGGATCGTGGACACGGTGACATCGGCCTCGTTCTCCACGTGGAAGGCCAGCATTTTGGAATAATCCATTTTATAGATATGGTCGCCGGAGAGAATGATGACGTATTTCGGCTTGTGCTGATCCAGGAGGTTGAGGTTCTGAAAGATGGCGTCGGCCGTTCCGCTGTACCACCGATCCCGATAACGTTGTTGCGGCGGCACCGCATAAATGAACTCGCCCAACTCGGCGGAGAACAGGTTCCAGCCTTTGCGGATGTGCTCGTCCAGGGACTGGCTTTTGTATTGGGTGAGGAGATAGATTTTCCGAAAACCGGAGTTGATGCAGTTCGAGAGCGTGAAATCGATAATCCGGTACAGACCGCCGAAGGGAACCGCCGGTTTGGATCTGGATTGCGTGAGGGGATAGAGGCGTTCCCCGCGGCCTCCCGCCAGGATCATCGTGAGGGTATTTTTATAGACTTCCATCCATTGGCTTTGCTGCATATCGATTCACCCGCCTGATTTGTTTGTGTCGGTCCCGCTGCCTATGGGGTATCTTTTTTGCGATCGATCAGTTCCTCGACCTTTTGCTTCAGTTCGTCCAGATTCGAGGACTTCACGACGTAGGCGTCGGCGGACCAGCTCATGAAGTTTTCCTTATAGTGGCTGTAGGCGCTGTTGATGATGACGGGGAGCTGGTTGTCCTTGCTCAGGATCTCGCTCAATGCCTCGATTCCGTCCATGCCGGGCATGCGGATGTCGAGAATCACCAGGTCCGGCTTGGTTTCGTCCAGCATCTTCAGCGCCGTGGGTCCGTCTTCCGCCAGCGTGACGTCGTAGCCCATGGATTTGAATTCCGCCTCGTACAGAAGACGGAGGTTGGGCTCATCATCCACGATGAGCAGTTTTCTGTCCGTCGAGTTCGTCATGATCGGCCTCCTTTGGCGTCAAAGGTAAATGAAGGGTAAACGTCGTGCCTTCGTTCGGCATGCTGGTCGCCGTGATGGTTCCGTTGTGTCGTTCGATCAACTCCTTGGTGACGCTCAATCCCAGTCCCACGCCGCTGGATTTCGTCGTCACGAAGGGTTTGAACAGATTTTTCAGTTGTTCTTCGTTCATTCCGACCCCGGAGTCGGAAATCGTGATCTGAATGAAATCGTTATTCCGTCGGCTGCTGATGGTCAGGCTTCCTCCGCGTCCCGTGGCTTCGACCCCGTTTTGCATGATGTTCATGACCGCCTGCTTGATCTGGTGCGTGCTGATCGGGACGAAGGGAAGGTTCAGATCCAGGTTTTGGTGATAGGTGATATCGAGATCCTTGTTTTTCTCCTGAATCAGAAGAAGAACTTCCTGGAGGAGTCCGTTGATGTCCGCCGGCACCTGTTCGAGAGCGGTCGGCCGAACGTACCCGAGAACTTCTTCCAGAATGATTTCGAGCCGTTCCGCTTCGTGCGAGATGATATCCAGGTATTTTCGGTTCTCCATGGTCGGATTCAGCTTGGAAAGCAGCCGGGCGAAGCCGCCGATGGACGCCAGCGGATTTCGGATCTCGTGGGCGACCTTGCTGGCCATCTGCCCCAGGGCCGCCAGGCGTTCCTGCTGGAGCGATTCCTGTTTCAGGTCGAAAAGCTGGCGGTAAGCGTTCTTCAGTTCCTCCACCTTTACGTTCAAATCGGACTGGAATTGAATGTTCGACATGGCGGAGGCGGCCCGGTTGGCGAAACTGTAGAAAAGCTGCACGTCCTCCATGGAGATGTCGCGCCGCGTTACGAAATTGTCCGCCAGGATCAGGCCGATCTGTTTGGAGCGCCAGACCAGCGGAACCGCAACGAAATGCTCCATGGGAACGGCTTTCAGCATCGGTTGAAGCAGTTCGTCATCGTTTCCGCCGCGAAGATAGAGATACGGCCGATTCTCCACCAGACAACGCACCAGGGGATGAGAAGAATGCGACAAAGGAATCTCGATGGTGCGAATCTGGCTTTTCACCACGGAATCGTATTCGTCTCCGTATTCCTTGCGCTGCTGAATCAGATCGGCCAGGGTCAATCCCTGTTGAGCGTGTTGGGAATAGATTTCGTGGGCCTCGGTCATGCTGGACGGTCCCACGGCGTCCATTCCTTCCAGGCGATTCAGGTTCGGATTGACCAGCATCAGGAAGGCGCGATTGAAGCGCAGGCCCTCTCCGGCGGTGACGGTGACCAGGATCGCGTTGAAAATATCCGAGAGTGTCTCGGAGTTCCGAATGATATCGTCCAGTTGGAGCAGCTTTTCCAATTGGAAGATCTTGGAGGAAAGCGAATCCTCCAGGTGAACCACGTTGCTGATGTCCCGTACGATCAGGGAATGTCCGATCAGTTCGCCGTTTTCGTCGTTGACGGTGGTCTGCGTGACGGCCACGTCGATCTGGCGTCGATCCCGGGTCTGCATTCGGGCCCGGTGATTGCGAACGAAGCCCTGTTCGTTCAACGTCCGCTGGATCCCGGCGAAAATCCGCTGGGCCTCGTTTTCCTCCGGAATCAGAAAACCGACGTAACGTCCCTTCACTTCCTCGGGGCTGTATCCGAACACCTGCCAGGCGCCCCGGTTCCAGGAGAAGATGTCGTTTTTCTGATCCAGCGCGATAACGGCGTCGGCCGTGTTGTCCAGGACGTTGCGGAGCATGATCTTCAGGCGCACGTTGTCCCGGAAAGTGGCTTCCGTCTCGGTGATATCCTCGATGAATTGCAGGAAAAACAGGGGGACGCCGTCGTCATCCCGGATGGGCATGGAAATGAGATCGTAGGCGTTGCTCGATTCGTCGTCGGCAATGCCCGAGTTGCTGGAAAAGTATACGATTCTTCCCTCGTCTTTATAGACATCCTGGAAGGCGCAACCGATGCAACGTCCGTCCTCGATACAGACCGGATGTTGCATCGAGAGATCGTCGAGCGGTTGGCGGCACCAGTTCATCTGCCGGGCGACTTCGTTCACCCACAGGATTCGGCGGTCCGCGTCAACCAGCATGACGCCCACCTTGCCGTGCTCGAAGAAAGGCTGGAGAAAATCCAGATGATGGATAATCTCCGATAATTTCAAAAGCTTATCTTCCATCCACCAACCTGAGATACAGATCCCGATATTCCCGGGCGCTTTGGGTCCAACTGAAATCCAGCTCCATGGCGCGCTTTACCACCGTTTTCCAGGACTCCCGGTCCCGGTACAGATCCAACGCCCGTTTCAGCGCCCGGATCAGTTCGACGGGCGAATAATCCACGAAAGTAAAACCTGAGCCGTCTTTCTTCATTTCCGCCGTTTCTTTCACCGTATCGGCCAATCCTCCCGTTTTGCGCACCACGGGAATCGTTCCGTAACGAAGGCTGTACATCTGGTTCAATCCGCAGGGCTCGTACCGGGAAGGCATCAGATAGATATCCGCACCGGCCTCGATCAGATGCGCCTTTCGATCGTCGAACGCCATGAACAGAGCCAGTTTTTCGGGAAAACGTTCCCGAAAATGATGCAACGCCTCCTGATAGGCGGCGTTTCCGCTTCCCAGGATCGCCACGTAAACGTCCAGGGTAAGGATTTCGTTCAGGGACTGGATAAGCAGATCCACGCCTTTCTGATAGACCAGTCGGCTAATCATGCCGATCACGGGGCGTTCCAGGTCCGGGTTCGGGAAACCGCATAGTTCCAGCAGAGCGCGTTTATTTTCCAGTTTGCCTTCCGGCGCGTCCGGGCCGAAGGGCGTCGGGATGTGGGGATCGTTTCGGGGATCCCATACGCTGTAATCGGTCCCGTTCAGAATTCCGAAATAATCCGCTCCCCGGCTGGCCAGAACGCCTTCCAGACCGTATCCAAAATCCACCGAACCTTTCGTCTCGTTTCGATAGCCCTTGGATACCGTGGTGAGGATATCGGAATAAACCAGTCCCGCCTTGAGGAAATTGAAGTCTCCGTAAAACTCGAACGGTCCCCCGGGATAGGCCAGTTTGCCGTCCAGCCCGGCTTCCTCCACGTATTGACGCCCGTATTTTCCCTGGTATTCCATGTTGTGGATCGTGAGCACGATTTTCACGGCCCCTAGGCTGCGGTTTTGCTCCTGGGTTCGGATGAGCGGGGCGCACAGGGCGGTCTGGTTGTCGTTCAGATGCAGAACGTCCGGAGTGAAGATCCCCGATTTCATGAATTCCACCACGGCCTTGGAAAACAGGATGAACCGTAGCGGTGCGTCGCCGTAGCCTTCGCCGGTGTGCGGATCGTTGTAAAGACCGTCTCTTCCGAAGAAATCCCCGCAGTCCACGAAATAAACGGGAACCTCGCTGCCGGGCAATACGGCCTCCTGAAAGGATACGTCGTGCAGGGCGTTTCCGGCCGGAATCCGCAGAGTCGGCGCGCCGTCCAGGGGACGAATGCCGAAACGTTCCCGGTCGATGAATCCGTAAAGCGGCGTGATGACCCGGATATCCACGTCCACCGCGTGGAGCGCCTTGGGCAGCGCGCCGGCGACATCCCCCAGGCCGCCCGCCTTGGAAAAGGGAGCGGCTTCCGCCGTGGCGAAGAGAACTTTCGGCTGCTTGGCGGCCATGCTTCGTCCTTTCAGCTCGTAAGCGCGTAAGCCCCGGGATCGAAGTTCGGGAAGATATTGTCCTTGGCTTCGATGTCCGAGAGGAAGTCCGGGTCGATGGTCCCCTGCTGGATCTGATCGTAAAGTCTGTTGAATCGTTCCATGTGGTCGTGCACGCGTTGATTGGCGTAGTCCACGGCCGTCTGCGTCGTGACGATGAAGGCCCAGTCCGAACTCTGCGCCAGAAGCAGTTCCCGGCCGGCCTGCCGGATGGCCCGTCCCACGATTTCCTCGCCGCGTCGGGGATGGCGGGCCAGTTCCTCCATTTTCTCCACGGCGGCATGCAGGTGGGGATACATCCAGTCCACGTTTCCGTTCAGCCAGACTTCGTAATAGCCCTTGTCTCCCCAGGACGATGCCGCCGGAACCGCCAACTGATTTTGCGGATATTCCTCCAGGTAATGCCTCGGGGTCGTCAGTTCGTACGTGTTCTGGTCGAAGGCCGTCTTGCGGATGAAGAAATCGAGAAACTCGGGGCCTTCAAACCACCAGTGTCCGAACAGTTCCGCGTCGTACGGGGCCAGAATGATAGGTTTGCGATCCATCTGGCCGTCCAGCCATTCCACCTGTTTTTCTCGGTTGAACATGAAGTTCCCCGCGTGGGAGGCGGCTTTTTCCAGGGCGTTTTGTCGGTTGTAGATTTCCAGGTTCCCCAGGTCGCCCCGCCCGGTGATGCGGTAATATTTCATGCCCGTATTCAGGCGGATGCCGTCCGGGTGGATATGATTTTTAATGTACTCGAAGGGCAGATCGAAACCGACATCCCGATAGAATTCCCGGTAGTCGTAGTCGCCCGGATAGCCTTCCTTGGAACTCCAGACCTGTTTGGACGAGTCCCGGTCCCGGGCGAAGGCCGCCGCTCCGCTGGGGCAGTAGATGGGAGCGAAGACGCCGTTGACGGGCCGTGGAACGGCATATTCCACGCCATGCGTATCGACGATGAAGAAACGGATGCCTTCCTCCGCGAGGTACTTGTCCAGTCCCGGGTAATAGCCGCATTCGGGCAGCCAGATGCCCTGGGGGCGGCGGCCGAAGTGGCGTTCGTAATCTCCGGCGGCGGTGCGGATCTGGGCGCGGACGGAACTGGGCTGATGCTGCATCAGGGGGAGAAAGCCGTGGGTCGCGCCGCAGGTGATGATTTCCAGGTGCCCGGCGTCCTGAACTTCCTTGAAGCCTTGCAGGATATTTCCGCCGTACCGATCGACGAAGGTCTTTCGGCAACTGGTGAAAATGTGATTGTACATGACCGCGAGTTCGTGGATTTGCGGTTCCTTTTTCCGGGTTCGCTCCATCTCCTTTTCGGACAGATCCAGCAGGTTGTCCAGGTGGCGCACGTAGCGTTCCTGCAAAAGAGAATCCGAAAGCATGTTCGCCAGGGGCGGCGTGATGGACATGGTCATCCGGAAGGGAACCCGATCGTACATCAACCCCAGATAGATGTGCAGCAGGGGAAGATAGGTTTCGGTGATGGCCTCGAACAGCCAGCGCTCCTCCAGGTGATCCTCGTGTTCCGGATGCCGGATGAAGGGAAGATGCGCGTGAAGCACCAGGGATACATAGCCTTTCGTCATTCCTTTTATCCTTCTTTCGGGTTAGCGGTCCCGATGATTGCTTTTCTTTGCCAGATCGAACGAACTTGGAAGATGCAAGGGTTCCGCTTCCGGCTTGAAGGTGACGTGAGAGAAATGCTCCGAAATCATTGCGGCAGGCTCCGGAGAGCCCACGGTCTTTCCCTTTTGCGTTCCCTTCAGAAAAGCCTCGAAATAATATCTGGAATCGTGAATGGTTTCTTCTTCGAAATCCTTTCCCGATTTGCTTTCGGATTCCGGTAACGGCTCGTCGATCCGAAGCGAGGCGTAAACCACCGTGGAATCTTCCGAAGGATGTCCGGCCGGCGTGGCGACGATGGAGGATTCCAGCAGGAATTCCTCCCCCTGATCGCCACGGGCCATGATCCGCAGACGGTAGGGCGTGGCCTCCCGCAATCCCTTGAAATAATAGCTTTTTATCTCCCGGCTCATAAGATGGCGCTCTTCCGGCCCCTTGTCCGGAACCAGGTAGACCGCCAGTTCCGCGCCGATTCGCTCCAGGCGTTGCCAGGTGTCCGAGGAATAATCCCAGTAGGCGTAAAGAGTTCCCGGGTTGACGGGGTACATCCGACATCGGTCCTTGTTGTAGCTAAAGGGCAGCATGGAATCTTCTCCCTTCCGGATGAACGAGCGAGGCATCTTCGATCTCCCTTTTCGGAGATAACGATACCGACGGATGATCGGCGATTCGGAACTTATGCATTTTTCCTGACCCCGAGTTTGACCGAGAAAGCGAAATCCTCCTCGGGTTTCAACTCGATGTGAAAAAAGAACCAGACCGCCGAAGCCTGGTAGTTTCTGTCATAGCCGGATTCGGACTGGCTGACGGTCTGCACCGGATGCCAGGCAATGTCGGCTTTCTGTTCGGTTTCGATATAAGCACGGAATTTGCGCGCCGGATCTTGGATGGAAAAGCGTTTGGCGTTCTCGGCGTTGCCGTTCGCCAGCAGTTTCAGTGGAAGCGACTTTCCATCGAGGGTGAAAGGCGTATCGAGTCCCAGGGCCGACGGAACGGATAGATTGAATTGCACGCCCAGAAGTCCGGAAAACGGTTTTCCCTCTGTGAGGCGCAAGTTGTAATCCGCCGTGATTTCCGATTCTCCCTCGAAAAGCGTGAAGTCCTTTTGAACGTGAAGATTTCCGTTTCCAAGCGGCATGTCTCCGAAAAAGCGCACGCCGCAACTCGTATCGTCTTCCAGCCACTCGTATTCGTAGGCCAGGGTCGAGAGAGCGCCGTGTTCCTCGTATTTCAGGTCGTGCAGATCCTGGGCGGCGGGAGGCGTTTTCGCATCGAAAAGGAAATCGCGGAAACTGGAGCGGCGATGGGTATCGTAGACCAGAAGCTTGCGGTCCTCCGCGCTGATTTCCTTGACGATATCGTGAATGCTGCCGCCTTCTTCCTCTTCGGGCTTCACGTCCGCCTCTTTTGTCTCCGGCCGGGCATGATAGGCTTCCGGACGCCGGGCCAGGCTGTTGAGGATGTTGGCCGAATAATGCACGCTGTCCAGTTCCAGCAGGGAGGCGCCGTCGTGCGGCTGAAGGAAGGCGGCCAGGTGGTTGTTTCGGAGGTGAATTTCCTCTTTTCCGTCGTATTCCAGGTCGTAGGATTCGGCGATCAGTCCGCGATCCTCCGCGATGGCTTCCGCCTTGATGAGGTATTCGTAAATGGCGTCCCGCAGATGGGGCAGGTACAGGCCGCCGAAGATGCCGTGCCAGTAGGCGCAGTTGCACTGGGCCATGAACAGCGCCCGTTTCGCCGCCGCGCGGGGTTCGCCCTCCAGGCCGGAATTGTGGATCTTGCGGCTGATTTCCAGCATGCGCTTGTGCATGTGATTGCTTTCGGGATAGCGCATGAAGAAATTGCGGAAAAACCCGCCCTTCAGATAGCGCTCCACGTCGTCTCCCAGTTCTTTCGACAAGGATTTCTTCAGCGATTCGAGCGTATGATTGCCCTCGGGAGAAAGCGTCCACTGGCCCATCTCGAAATAAGAGGCCGTGGGGAGGTAGGCCAGCCCCTCCGGAGGATTTTGTTCCAGGTACGCGGACGGTGTGGTGATCTCCAGCCAGTCGGATTGTTTCTCCAACAAGGTGTAGAACCGGTCCAGCCATTTTTCCTTGGAGTACAGAAGTTCGTAGGTTCCCGGCCAGAGCCCGAATTTCTCCCCGTCGTCGATGAGCGTGAAGCAGGAGCGATCCCCGGCGTCGTAGCGCTTTTTCAGGTATTCGATGGTGGTTTCCGGCGATTTGAACGGCACGGCGTAGCGCAGATGCTGGTCGATGGGGAAGACGGCCGTGGACATGCCTTCTTCTTCCGTCATGTAATAGCCGTGAACCTCGGCGGCGGGCAGACCGGCCTGGAAGAAATGGGAATCGTCCGTCATGGTGAAGGAAACGCCCGCGTTCTTGAAGGTTTTGGGCAGGGACGGCTCCCAGATGCGTTCGGTCAGCCAGACGCCCTTCGGCCGCATGCCCAGCTTTTCCTCCGCGTAGGTGGCCATCATCTCGATCTGCTCCACCCGGTCCACTTGGGGAATAATCATCAGGATGGGTTCGTAAAAACCGCCGCCCATGATTTCCAGCTGTCCGGCTTCGACCCGTTCCCGAACGGAGGGGAAGAAATCCGGGCGATTGTCCTCGATCCATTCCAGAAGCGGTCCGGAAAAATGGGCGGTCGCTTTGATTTTCGGATACGCCTTGAGGGAGTCGATGAACGGTCGATAGCTTTTCTCGAACGCCTCCTCGATCACCCACCCGAAATTTCCAACCGGTTGATGGCAGTGAACGCCGAGAATGAAAGACAGCTTTTCCTTCTTCATGTCGGTCCTCGCAAATTCTCTAAGTTGCTCAATTCAGGAGTATGTTCACAAGTGTCGGTTCAAACGTACCAGTTTTCCTCGTCGAAGGTCTCCGAAGGGAACGGCAGCCGGATCGGGGCTCCTTCGGGCAAGATTTCCTCTTCCCGGCCGTCCACGATCAAGGCCACCTGGAATTCGATGGCATCGCCCGGTTCCAGAAGCGCGCCCAGCGACGCGAAGGGCAGGGCGACTTCGAGCAGTTGATCCACGGCGAAACGGCCGCCGTCGAACCGCCCATCTCCCGCGTCATCCCGTAGCGGCAGAGAAAAGCGTTTTTCCACGGGTTTCGTGAATTGCAGTTCGAAGGCCGTTTCATGCTTTTCGTTTTTTCGCCGGATCAGGGGACTGTGAATCTGGAAATACAGGTTTTCCCTGTCGAATCCGAACAGCAGCTTTTCTATTTTATGTTCGCTGCGCTGCATGGATCCGCCCAGGGGATAACAGGTGCCGGCGGCCTGCCATTCCCAGTAATGATTGATTCTTCCGTTTATTTCCGGGTGAATCCGATACGTGGGCAGGATGTAGGACCGTCGGTCCTTCCAGCGGGAGTCCAGCGGGCGGAAGAGGTGTTCCGGCGGAGAGATTTCCAGAAGCCTGTAAATGGCTTCCAAGCGTCGCCGGAAAAGATGGTCGAAGTGGGCGTCATAGGAGGACGTATGGCCTTCTCCGAACCACCAGAACCAGTCGCTGCCCTCGGCGGCGTAGACGTGCTCCATCAACTCGGTGCGTTTTTCATCCGGGACGGTCCCGTTCTCCAGGGCCTTCATCACGGCCATGCGAGCCTTGTAAAGATAGCTCCAGGCGCGATTCTTGACCGGATCGCCGATCCAGGTGGTGAAGTTGGCGTCGATCCAGCTTCCGCTATGCAACCGTTCAAGTTCCGGCGCGTTTTCGAACAGGTCCAGGGCTTCCCGGAAGGTCGTCATCTCGAAGCGGGGATCCTCCGCCAGCTTCCGGTAGAGTCCCAGGAGGAAATCCTTGCCCTGATTGGGATAATGTTCCCAGCAGTTTTCGCCGTCCAGGATGACGGGGACGACGTAGGGTCCGTCATCGGGAAGCGATTTTTCGATGTTCCCAAGGTGTTGAAGGAAGTCCGCGATGCACCAGTCGGTGTCCTGGCGCTGATAAACGAAGCCGATACGATCGGACAGGCCGTGATCCCGGAAGAAAAAATGCACGCCGCCATAGCGGTACGGCCGGTATTTCTCTTTTCCGGTCAGGCGATCTTTCCCCAGGGATATTCGCAGGTTTTCCTCGTCCGTGGCGATCCATTTCACTCCGTTTGCGGCCATTTGACGCGCCACTTCGGGCGAAACAGAGCCTTCCGAAGGCCAGAATCCGTCCGGATTGCGTCCGAACAATTCCCGGTGACGCGCCACCGCCCGGGCGATCTGGGTTTCCGCGTCCTTCGCCAGGGAAAATCCGCCCTTCGGCAGAATCATTCCCGGGCAGGCGATCCGGGGGGATTCGGGATCGAAAAGAATGGGAAGAATGGGATGATAGTACGGCGTCGTGCTGATTTCGATCCGCCCATCCGTCTCCAGACGCCCATGATAGGCGACGATTTCCTTCATGAAGGTCCGCACCGTGTCGAGCAGGGCGATCTTTTCCTCGAACGTGAAGTCCGCGTCCTTCTCCACAAGACGGGAGATTTCCTCGCGTTCCCGCAGGGTGCGGTTGCACCAGGCGAGATGATACCAGACCAGAATGTCCCGCAGGGTCTGTTCGTCGGCCTGAAGGGCGGCCTCCGGCTCGCCCGCGTCCGGGCTGTACTTGCGATACAGGGCATCGTATCGGGGCGAGGATCGGATCATGGTGTCGTATTGGCAACTGAAGCCGTTTTTCGCGACGAAAAGGCGTTCCTCCTCGTCCAGGGAGGATTCGGGCTTTCGGGAGACGATTTCGAGCCGATCAAGATCTTCGCCGCGCCCCAGGGATTCGATCTGATCCCACAGCGAAGGAACGTAGTTGAACGTACCCTTCGCCCCGGGAACCTCTTCCACCAGGCGCGCCATGTCGTAATAGTCCTTCATGGCGTGCAGACGCACCCACGGCATGGTGGAAACATGATCGATCGGATCGACATACGACGGCTGGTGCATATGCCAGAGAAAAGCGATCCGAAGCGGCTCTTTCATTCCGATCCTCTCCTTCCGGTAAAACCGGGGAGTGCTGGCCCTCCCTCGCGTATTTTCCTATTTACATATGTTCGCAGGCCGGGAGATGGAAAGCAAGGGAAAATTTTAGAAGCCGTCTCAAAAATACTGACCGAGAGATTTCGAGAGGAATTTCGGTTGGATTCGTCGTCGGCGCGCCGAGAAATATCGGGAATCTTTCGAGAAGCGTCCGGCGGCGAAGACGGCCGGAAAGCGTCCGAAATCCGACCGAACGTAATTTTAAGATGGGTTCCAGGTATTTCCGTGAATTTCATCGGAGGAATTCATTCGTTTTCCGTGAGAGCGCTATGGAAGCGAATCGTTGGGCGTTTGCGGATCTCCTCCCGCCGTTCCACTCTGGATCAGAGTATCCCGCCAGGAATCCACGAAGGCCGTCATGGGAGATCGGAACGTTTTCAGCCAGGCCTTGCGAAATCCGTCTCCCTCGCGGATTCGCAGCAGTAATTCGCGAATGGCCGCATGGCCGTGTTCCCGAACGAGATCCGTAAAAAGCCAGTGTCCCGCGCTGTAGACTTCCCGCGCGTGGGTGCGCACGATGCGCGGCCCTTCCTCCACGGGATCGCCGATGAAATCGTCGCCCAGATAATACGCCCGCAATTCCTCGCGACTCAGCCGAATGTGCTCCTGTTTTGCCGAGTACGACGCCATGCCTTCCCGAAACCAGAGCGGGAGATGTTTCCGATACCAGTCGGAGGCCGTTCCCACGGTCTGGTACATGACGATGTGCGTCAGTTCGTGGGCCAGCAATTCGCCCACCCGGCGGCGAAGCTGGTAGCCGCCCCAGGTGCGTGGCGATTGGAGCAGGATTTCGTCGTAACGCGCCCAGGCGCGCAGCCAGGCGTATCCGTGTTTTCCAAGGGCATTCTCCAAAGCATCGTGATCGTGAAGGATGCGGATCGCCACGGGTTCTCGGAAGGAGCCCCAGATGGCGGCTTTTTCAATGGCCCGGGGCAGGAGATCCGCCACGAATTCCGCGTCGGGAGCGTGGCCGGGCGCGAACTCGATACGGATATCGGCTTTGGCCTCAGGGTTGGTAACCGTCCGATATTCCGTAAGATTCTTTCGATACGACCACCCCGCGCAACCTTGCGCGAGAAGCGCCCAGGAGAGAATCGCGATTCCCAGAACAACCCCGGTTTTCGTCCATGAAATCTTCATCGCGTCCGCCTACGGTTTCGGTTCGGGAGACGGTTTATTTACGTCGTCGAAGGATTTCAGCCAGTCCTGATAGGTTTTTTCCCAGCGATACAGACGGGCGGCGTTGGCGGCCATTTTTTTCGCCATTTTCAGGTCGCCTCGTTCCGAATAGCTCTTCGACATCCGGTAGGCCACCTCCGCCATGTAGCGGCCGTAATGGCCGTCGATGTTTTTCGGCGTGGTTTTGACGACATCCGTGAAGGCGGCGACGGCCTCTTCATATTCCTTCTTTTCGAAGTGAAACATGCCGTCGTAGTAGCGGCTTCTGGCCTTCAGCCAGGGAAGATCGCCGTTGCAGGGATGGGGTTCCTTCATCAAGTGGGCATAGCCCTCGAAATAGTCGATGTCCTTGTTATTGTTCATGATGCAGGTCGGTCCCTGGTCGTAGCGATCGGGGAGTTTGAAAAGCGCATGTCCCAATTCGTGGGCGATGATATACGCCCCTGTGACCTTGTTCCGAAGGTCGATTTCCGGCTTTTCATTTTTGTATTCCTTGAAAAACGCCAGATCCGTATCCATTCCGAAAGTGCTGCCCATGATGACGCGCCCCCCCAGGGTGGTGCGCTTGTCGTTTTTGTGCGAAACGCCACCCACTTTGCATTTCGAAAAGATGCTGTGGGGGGCCGGGTGGGTTATGTCGTCGTAGAGGATGAAAGTGTTCGTCAACACCAGATCGTAGCGATCCTGATTCTCAAGGGCGGTCAACCAGTTGAGAAAGCTACGGAATTCGGCCTTCTCGGGACGCAGAAGAGGCTTGCCCCCGGCTTTCATGGCCGCGATTTCCGCGATTTTGTCTTTCATTTGCCGGATGACCTGGGCGTGGATTTTCTCGTAACTGTCGTATTTGGATCTTTCGGATTCGGGAAGAAACGCCTGCAATTCCTCCACCGGCCAGTTTTTCAGGAAAGCCAGAATCTCTTTTTCGTATTTGGAGAAATCGTTTTTCTCTCCTACCCGGAAACGTTTCTCGTTCTTGGCCCGGTAGACGGGACCGTCTTTTTGCAGATAGGTTTCGAAAAATTTTTCAATGGAAAGCGCACCTTCGTCGATGAACGTCACGTTGTCCACGCCGAATTTCATGGCGTACATGCTTTTGGCGGATGCGAAAATCGTTTTCACGTCCGCGTCCGAAATGGGCTGGAAATCCGCGTCCAGAACACGGACGACGCTCAGGCGGACCGGCGGCATGTGTTCGAAAAGATCGGGGACCGATTGCGCGGGCTCGGCCTCGGCGCGATGAGCGTGCAGCAGCGCGATGATCGCCGCGATGAAAACCGCCGTACCGATTGGTAGAAGACGACGCATGGGATTCCTTTTTCGAAAGATGACGAATTTCATCAACGGAATGATGCCTTCAGAGCGTAATTCATTCCTTGAATTTATCATGCCGCAAGGTCGGGAACAAGCGCTTTTCATTTCCGGGAGCGCGCCGAAGGCGACGCGCCCCGTTTTCCTTTGCAATGATGCGAAAAAAGACTTGCCTGGACGTTGTGAATCTGGTACAAGTGCGCCTTCCCGCGACGTGCGTTCGCAGGAGCCACAATTTTTTGGCGGACAACCCGCCGCAAACACCTTGCTTCTCGGGCCGGCGCCGGTCGCGCTTGGGAGGCTTGAAACCCGAAAGGAGTTTGCCGATGCATCTCAGAGAGTACGAAACCATTTTCATCCTTCGCCCGGACATGGGAGAGGACGCGGTCGCCAAGATCGTGCAGCGCGTCCGCGACATTATCGAACAGAAGGAAGGCGCGATCCTCGTCGAGGAAAACTGGGGCAAGAAGAAGCTGGCCTACGAGGTGCAAAAACACCTGAAAGGCATCTACTATTACGTATTGTACGGCGGTTATCCGGGTGTCGTCGAGGAAATCGAACGTATGTTCCGTATGGTGGAAACGGTCATCAAGTTCCAGACCGTGAAACTCTCCGATCAGATCACGGTCGAAGATCGCATGAAAGAGATCGCGGAGGAAAAGCGTCGCCGGGAGGAAGAGGCCAAGGCCGCGATGGAGGAAGCCCGGCCGGAACGGAGCCGCAAATCCGCCGATGACGCCGACGACGACTCCGAGAATGACGAGGACGCCGCCGACGCTTCCGATTCCGCCGAGGACTCCGAGGCCGAGGCCGTGAAGGAGGAATCGCCGGAGGCCGCGGAAGACGCGCCCGAAACGGAAGAGGAAGAGAAATCCGAATAACCGCCGGTGACCGGCTGAACGATAGAGAAGGAGAAGATCGATGGCAATGAACCGATCGAAGAAGAAAAAGAAGAGAAGGACCGGACGCAGGAAAGTCTGCCGCTTCTGTGCGGACAAGACCCTGTATATCGATTACAAGAATACGACGGTGTTGGAGCAGTTCGTCACCGAACGGGGTAAGATCATTCCCTGGCGGATCACCGGAACCTGCGCCAAGCATCAGCGGCAGCTCGCCCTTGCCATCCGTCGCGCCCGCAATATCGCCTTGATGCCCTACACCGTTCTGGGCGACTGAACAACGACAAGGAGGTCGCCATGAAAGTTATCTTGAAAGAGGATATCAAGGGATTGGGCAATGGTGGGGAACTGATCGAAGTGAAGGACGGATACGCCCGGAACTATCTGATTCCCCAGGGGCTGGTGCTTCCCGCCACGTCCAAGAACATCAAACAGATCGAACACGACCAGGCGGTCATCGAAAGCCGCCTGAAGAAACTCCGCGTCTCCGCGCAGAGCGTCGCCGAGCGCATTGCCGCCACGAGTTGCACCATCGCCAAGCGCGTGGGCGAAAACAACCGGCTGTTCGGTTCGGTCACCTCGAAGGACATCGAGGAAGCGCTGCGCGAGGAAGGCATCCTGATCAGCCGCAAGTCCATTCAGCTTGCCGAAAAGATTCAGGCTCTGGGCGTCTACGAAGTGCCGGTCAAACTGCATACGGATGTCGTGGCCACCTTGAAGGTCTGGGTCGTGGCCAAATAAAACGGACGTGCAGTACGAAACGTAACGTGGGAACGGCCCCCTGAAAAGGGGGCTTTCCTTTTTTTTGCATACGGATTATCATACGTCGTTTTAAAAAACCGGACAAGCAATCATGCAGAACGAACCTTCGCTACAGCGCATTCCTCCCCACTCTCTGGACGCCGAACAGGCCGTGCTCGGAGCGGTCCTGTTGCGCAGCGAATCCATCAACGACATCCAGGACGTTTTACGGCCCGAGGATTTCTATATGGAATCCCACGGCCATATTTACGCCTCGTTCGTCGAACTGGCGAAAAACGCCCAGCCCATCGATTTGATTACCGTGAAGGACGCCCTGGAGAAATCCGGGAAACTGGAATCGGTCGGAGGCGTCGCCTACCTGACGGAGCTTGTTGGGCATGTGCCCACGGCTTCCATGGCGGGCAATTACGCCCGGATCATCCATGAGAAATCCCTTTTGCGCAGAATGATTCACGCCGGTTTCGATATCGTGTCCGAGGGCTACGAGGAACCGGGGGACGTGGACGACTACATCGACCGGTCCGAGAAGAAAATCTTCGACGTCTCCCAGAACAAAACCGAACAGCCCTATCTTCCCATTCGGGACATTCTGGGCGAATCCTTCCGGCGGATCGAAGAACTGGACGCCCGCACCGGAGAGGTCTCCGGCGTTCCTTCCGGTTTCTATGCCCTGGACAAGATCACCAGCGGATTCCAGCCGGGGGAACTGGTGATCGTCGCGGCGCGTCCCAGCATGGGAAAGACATCGCTGGCCTTGAACGTGGCGTCCAACGCGGCGCTGGATCACGGCAGGAGCGTGGGCGTTTTTTCCCTGGAGATGAGCCGCCAGGAACTGGTGATTCGCATGCTTTGTTCCCACGCCCGGGTGGATTCCCAGAAATTCCGCATCGGCCGATTGAGCGACGAGGAATGGATCCGCCTTACCGACGCCACCACGCCGCTGGGCAATGCCAAGGTGTTCATCGACGATTCCGCCCGACTGAACGACACCACCATCCGCAGCAAATCCCGCCGGATGAAGACGATTCACGGCCTGGACATGATTATCGTGGATTATCTGCAATTGATGCACGGCGCCGGAAAGGGGCGGGACACGAACCGGGAGCAGGAAATCGCCCAGATTTCAAGATCCTTGAAGGGGTTGGCCAAGGAACTGGAAATCCCCGTGATCGCGCTTTCCCAGTTGAATCGCGACTTGGAGAAGCGGCAGGACAAACGCCCCCAGATGTCCGATCTGCGCGAGTCGGGCGCCATCGAGCAGGACGCCGACGTGATCGCGTTCATCTATCGGGATATCGTGTACAATCCCGACAATCTGGACAAGGAAAACACGGCGGAAGTGATCGTGGCCAAGAACCGTTCCGGTCCCACGGGGCGAGTGGATCTGCGCTATTTCCGGGAGTTTACGCGTTTCGAGAACTTCCTTCCGGACGACGCCATGGACGACTACGGCCCGCCGGGATACTGAGACGGACTTTCACGCCACCCTTTCCCGCACACGCCTATAAAATACACATCATATAGATAATGAATAGTGTAGGTCGGGCGCAATGTATCCGTCGAGGTTCGAGTGTCGGATTAAAATTTAACCCGACCGATGTCTGCGCCGCGCCTGAAAACGCCCGCAAGTTCCCGATATTACCTGTAAATTCGCGAAAAATCGCGCCGTCCGGACGAATTCCCTCAAACCGGCGAAACGTAGACGCGCCGAAATTAGAGCTGAAAACGTCGTAACAGATTGATATCATACAGGAATTCTTCTCTTCCGATCCTTCCCCGCCGAATGGTCCGAAAGGGCGTTTTAGCGCCCCAACGGGCGTGCGGCCCGGGCGCGCACGAAAACGGAGAATTCCTTCGGAAGATCATAGGGTTACACGCCAAAAAGCGTTCACCCGGACGGGACGCCGAAACGGAGCCAAAACGAGAGAGGTGAGAGATGAAGCCCGCTTTGCCGTATACGTATCAAATGTAGTATAAAATGAATAAGTCTCTGTTGGGGCGGGTTTTTAACCTGGTCCACGTGTTTTTGCATGAATTCGAAGAGCAGGTCAGAGACCTGCTCTAACAAATAAGAACCCGTATAAATGACATTCCGACCGCATGGAAAAACGAATCGGAAGGAAGAGGGGCTAACCGAAACTCAACAGCATGGATCGTACCAGCTTGGCGGCGACGACGGAGGAAACGCCGGTGGGATCCAGGTCGGGGGCCAGTTCCACCAGGTCCATGCCGACGACATGAAGCGGTTCGAGCGCGTGGAAGGCGCGGTCCAGTTCCGCGAACGTTGCTCCGCCCGGCTCCGGAGTGCCCGTTCCGGGGCAGACGGACGGATCCAGAACGTCGATATCCACCGTCAGGTAAACCGGCCGCCCGTCGATTTGGAAGGCAATCTCTTCCATGGCCTTTGGAAGAATCTCGTAAAGCCGATCTCCGGATTCCATCCAGGACCATTCCTCGCGTGTTCCGGAGCGGATTCCCGCCTGGAAAAGACATGTTTTGTCCAGGCGTTCGAGCACGCGCCGCATGACGCAGGCGTGAGATAGCCGCACGCCCAGGTAGTCCTCGCGCAGGTCGGCGTGGGCGTCGAATTGCAGCACGCACAGATCGGGGTGTTTGTCGGCCAGGCTTTGCACGACCGGCAGCGTCACCAGATGCTCGCCGCCAAGAAGAAACGGACGGAAACCGCGCCCGTGAATTTCCTCGGCGGACTTTCGGATGATCTCCAGCGTGCGCGCCGTGTCGCCCATGGGCAATTCCAGATCGCCCAGGTCGGCGTGGGCAATCTCCTCCAAATCCTTTTTCCGGATGGGGCAGTAAGTCTCGATTCCTTCCGAGGCCTGGCGCAGACCGGCGGGACCGTTGCGGGATCCGGGCCGGAAACTCGCAGTGGCGTCGAAGGGCGCGCCGAAAAGAGCGAAGGCGTTCGGAGCCGCTTCGGCCTCCGTTTCCAGGTAAGGCTTGACCGGGAGAAAGCGCATCCTTGCTTCGTCCTCTTCCGTCGGAATTCGGCTCATTTCGCGAGCGCCCGTTCGGCGAAGGCAGGCAGGGCGAAGGCCCGCGTCTGAAGTTCCGGGTGGTAGTATCTCAGTTTTCCCAGCGCTTCGGCGCGCCGGGGATCGAAGTGCGCCAGCGGGTCCAAGCCTTCGGACGCCATGCCGAAGGTCCAGAAGCCGCTGGGGTACATGGGAATTCCGGCGGCGTAGGCATCCACCCGCCCGAAGGAGGCGTTCAGTTCCTTGAAAATACGCGTCCAGGCGTCGAATTGATAAAAGGGAGATTCCGTCTGCTGGACGAAAACGCCGCCCGGGCGCAAGGCGCGCTTGCAATCCTCGTAAAACGGCGTGCGGAAGAGACCCTCGGCGAAACCCACCGGGTCCGTGGAATCGACGATCACCACGTCGAAGGCGCCTTCGTTCTCCCGGATGTACGCGATGCCGTCGCCGACGTGCAGCGTGGCCTTGGGCGAGTCGAGACCTTGGGCGGTGAAGGGTAGAAACTCCCGGCTCGTGGCGATGACCGCCTCGTCGATCTCGCAGAGCACGGCTTCCTCGACGCCGGCATGCTTCACCGCTTCTCGCAGCGTGCCGCCGTCTCCGCCGCCGATAATCAGCACCCGCCGGGGATTCGGATGGGCCAATAGCGGCGGATGCACCAGCATCTCGTGATAGGCGAACTCATGCGCCTCGATGAGCATCACGGCCCCGTCCAGCACCATCACGCGGCCCAGAGCGTCGTTTTCGAATATCTCGATGGTCTGGTAATCGGACCGGCCCCGATAAATTTCGCGATCGACACGAATCGTCATGCCGTATGATCCGTCGATGAGTTCGGTAAACCAGCGATTTTCTGTCATGTTCCGGCTGCCTTGCTATCGAAAATGGAGTGAGCCGCGCAAAGTGGACAGGGAGAGATTCAGACGAACTCCTCCGGGACCAGGACGACGCCGGCGAAGGCCGCGCCGTTCTGGCTGACCTTCCACTCCGTGGAAATGGATTCGATGCGGTCGATTTCGTACTCCCGGTAATTCAGGGCCTCTTCGGCCATGGAGCGAACGATGCGTTCCACGTCGTCCTTGTGCCCGCGCGCGCTGTATTCCATGATGACGCCCGGCAGTTCCGGGTTTTTCGGAATCGCGACCGCCACGGCGGCGGCGATGAATTCCTGGGGCGTGGTGGAGGAGATGGTGCCGTAGGCGATGGGCACGTATCCTCCCGGCGGCAGCGGAACGCGCTCGATCTGGGTGACGCCGGGCGGCAGAATGGAGGAGAGCCGGATCAGGTTGACGTTGCCCACGCCCGCCTTGAGCAGGGCCAGGTCGAAGGCGTTCAGCGGCGTGTATCCTTCCGCGGCGCCTGCGCACAGGAAGAAACGGGACGGTTTGCCGAGCAGCATCGCATGATTCCTTTTTTTATAGTAAAACCGGGTGGGACCGGGATCAATGCACGGGCTTGAATGGAAGCGACTCGTGCTCCGGAATGGGAAACAGGCCGCGTTTCAATTCCGTCTGGGAGGAATTGCCCGCCTTCAAGACCTTGGAGAGATGGTCGAAAGCGATCCACGGATTGACGGTGTCCCCGCAGGTAAACAGGTCCAGAGCGGCGTATCCGTATTCCGGCCAGGTGTGAATCGAGAAGTGGGATTCGGCGATGACCACCACTCCGCTGACTCCATGGGGGGAAAATTTATGCATGACATTTCCGACGATCGTTGCGCCGGCGATTTCCGCTGCTTTGAGCATTTCGCGATCGATCAGATCCCGGTCGTTGAGGATTTCCGCGTCGCAATCGTACATTTCAACCAGGATATGACGCCCCAATTCTTTCATTTCACGCCCTCCGTCGATTCTAAGGTATTGGTTTGATGCCACCTGCTTTCGGATGTCGGAAGTATTCCGCCGTAGTTTGCATACCCAAAGGTTCCTTGATGCTGAATTGATAAAGTACGAAATCGAGAAGAGGCCATTATCCCAAAAAGGGTCCGAATGCAATAGTTTTTTTGTAGAAAACTTCACGTTTCCCGAAAACGGCGAAAGGAGCGTCCCGCCGATCGTCTTCAAGACAGGACTCTGTTCGTATATAAACGATTGATATTACGGAAGAAAAACGACTGTTTCCGGCGTTCATCCGGGCTTTCGGCGTCTGCGTGTCTTTGGGTGTTTCCCGGAACTGAACAGGAGCCGTTTTTCCAGATCGCTCCGTCCGGCGATACGAAGCGCTTTTCGTACGGCGGGAGCGCTTTCGGGAAGGTGGGACAGAATCAACGCTTTCTGCAACGCCTTACGTTCCGGCTCCCGCTCCACGAAAACCGGGCGACCGTCCCTCGGATCGAGCCCGGTGGCGTACATCACGGTGGAAAGCGTGCCGGGGGTGGGGGTGAAAATCTGGCACTGCTCGGCGCGGATGCCGCCGTCGCGGAGCGTCACGGCCAGCTCGATCATGTCCTCCAGTCGGCAACCCGGATGGGCGGCCATGAGATAGGCGGAAAGGTATTGTCGGTCCTTGCGGGCGCGGCGGATCCGATCGTGGCGATCACGGAAACGTTCGAAGATCTCGGGTCCGCATTTGCGCATGCGATCCAGAACCTCCGGTACGACGTGTTCCGGCGCGACCTTCATCCGGCCGGAGGTGTGACGGACGGACAGGTCGCGGATAAGCGCCGTGGAATCGAGCGCCAGATCCATGCGGATGCCGGTGGTGACGAACAGCCGCCTCACGCCGGGACGGGAGGCCGCCCGTTCGAGAACGTCCCGGTACGGTTCCGGGGAGCGCTTCAGGTGGCGGCAGGGTTCGGGCCACAGGCACGACGGCCGGGCGCAGGGAAGGTCGCGCCCGCAGCCCATGCCGTACATGTTGGCCGATGGGCCGCCCAGGTCGTTGACGACGCCCTTGAAATCGGGGTGCCGGACCATGCCGTCGATTTCCGAAAGCATGGCTTCGGGCGAGCGGCTGGCGATGAGTTTTCCCTGATGCATGGTGATAGCGCAGAAGGCGCAGCCGCCGAAGCAGCCCCGGTGACTGGTGACGGAAAAGCGCACCTGCTCCATGGCGGGGACGGGCCGGTTTCCCGTGATGGGGTGGGGATCGCGGGTGAAGGGCAGCGCGTACAGGCGGTCCAGTTCTTCGGAAGACAGCGGCGGCCAGGGCGGATTTGCAATCACGCGCATGCCTCCCGCCTCCTGCCACATTCGCCGGCCGGTGTGAATCTCCATCTTGCGGAAAGCATCCACGTGCGCCGCCGGATCCGAGCCGACGGCCTCGGCCGAGGGCAGGGCGACGCCGTTTTCCGGCACGGGCTCCCGTCTGGCGACGCGGTGGACCAGACCGAAAATGTCCTTGACCGCCTCCCGAACGGCCGGGATCGGAAGGGAGGCGCCCTCGTCTCCGGTGCGGCGAAATTCCGCGTTTTCCTTGCGAAGGCGTCGAAGGGTATCCGCCAGCGCCAGGATGGGGCCCTCGCCCATGCCGTGAACCAGGAAATCCGCCCCGCAGTCCATCAGCAGCGGGCGGCGCACGCCGTCGCTCCAATAGTCGTAGTGGGCGAAACGCCGCAGACTGGCCTCGATGCCCCCCGCGACGATGACGACGCTTTTTCCGTAACGGCGGCGGATGGCGTTTCCGTAGGCGGTCACGGCGCGGTCGGGACGCCCGCCCGCCTTTCCTCCCGGGGCGTAGGCGTCATCGTTACGGACTTTCTTCAGAGCGGTGTAATTGGCCACCATGGAATCCAGCGCCCCGGCCGTCACGCCGAAGAAAAGTTCCGGCCGGCCGAATTCGACGAAGGCTTCGGGATCGTTCACGTCCGGACGCGAGAGCACGCAGACCCGGAATCCGTGGGCCTCCAGCCAGCGGGCCAGGAGCGCGGCGGGAAAGGCCGGATGGTCGATATAGGCATCGCCCGTGACCAGCACGATTTCCGGCCGTTTCCATCCCCGTCGCATCATGTCGTCCCGGCAGGCGGGCAGGTGTTCGCGTTTCATGGCGAGGCATACCTATCACGGGGGACGTTTCGTGAAAAGGAGAAAATGCGGTTTCCCGGATATCGCCGCTTTTCCGCCGGAAAACGGCCATTTTGTCATTGCCTCGCCGGTGGGAATCTGGTACACCTTTTGTCCGGCGGCCCCCGGGAAATGAGGGCCGGGGTTCCTTTTTTTTCATCCTGACGGAGTGAGGGAATGAAAGTCTACCTGGATAACAACGCAACGACCCCCGTCGATCCCCGCGTTGCCGAAAAGGCCGTATCCTTTCTGAAAAAGGACAGCTTCGGGAATCCGTCCTCTTTTCACGCCTACGGTCGCCATGCGCGCCGCGCCGTGGAACATGCCAGGGAACAGGTCGCGCGCTGTCTGAGCGTGCCGCCCGAAGCCGTCCTCTTCACCGGAAGCGGATCGGAAGGCGACAACCACGCCATCAAGGGCGCATATTTCAGCCGCAAGGCGCGCGGCAATCACATCATCACCACCGCCGTGGAACATCCGGCGGTCCTGGGAACCTGTGACTGGCTGGAGAAAACCCGGGGCGCGGAGGTGACCTACCTGCCCGTGGACGGCATGGGGCGTCTCCGGCCCGAACAGGTGGCGGAGGCCATCACGGATCGCACCACGGTGGTGACGGTCATGGCCGCCAACAACGAAAGCGGCGTGACGTTCCCCATCCGGGAGATCGCCAGAATCTGCCGCGAACGGGACATCCTTTTCCATACGGACGCCGTTCAGGGGCTGGGAAAAATCCCCCTGGACATGGAGGAACTGGGTGTGGACCTGCTCTCCATCGCCGGGCACAAGGTTTATGCGCCAAAGGGCGTGGGCGCGCTTTGCATCCGGCCGGGCGTGAAGATCGACAGCCTGCTGCACGGCGGCCACCAGGAGTTCGGCCTGCGCGCCGGAACGGAAAACGTGCTGGGCATCGTGGCGCTGGGCGAGGCCTGCGAGATCATCACCCACGACCTGGACGAGGAAATCCGGCGGGTGACGGGGCTGCGGATGAAACTGGAAAACGGGCTGTTCGAACGCATCCCCCATCTCGTTCGCAACGGCGATCCGGACCATTCCGTTTCAAATACCTCCAACATCACGGTCAAGTACATCGAGGGCGAAGCCCTGCTTCTGGCCCTCGACATGGTGCACATCGCCGTCAGTTCCGGCTCGGCATGCAGCACCGGATCGGAGGATCCCAGCCACGTCCTGCGGGCCATGGGCATTCCCAACGAACTGGCGCGGGCCTCCCTGCGCATCTCCCTGGGGCGTTTCACCACGGAAGCGGAAATCGATTACGTGCTGGAACAGCTTCCGCCCATCGTGTCCAAACTGCGGGCCATGAGTCCCATCTATCCGGGAGACGCATAGGAAAGGAGACGCCATGGCCGAACAGGGTTTCGAACAGCTCTTGGAAAAACTGGAGGAACTGGTCCGCAAGCTGGAGACCGGAGATCTTTCCCTGGAAGCCTCCCTGGAAGCCTTCAAGGACGGCGTGGATCTGATCCGCCGGGGAAACGCCCAGCTGACCGAGATGGAAGGCAAGGTGGAACTGCTGATGAAGGATCTGGGCGGAGACCGCGCGGTTCCTTTCGAACCGGACGACGGGGACGATGAAGACAGCATCCCTTTCTGACGAAACGGCCTTCCGCGAAGCGCTGACCGAAGGAAAAGCGCGCATCGACGTGGCGCTCGTGGACGCCCTGGATCGGCGCTTCGGAGTCGAGCGGGACGGGAGCGTTCTGTACAAAGCCGCCCGGCATGCGCTTCTGAGCGGCGGCAAGCGTCTGCGACCGCTTCTGATCGTCAAAACCTGCGAACTTTTCCACGACGATCCCTCCCGGGCGCTGTACGCGGCCGTGGCCATGGAGTTCATCCACACCTATTCGCTCATTCACGACGACCTGCCCGCCATGGACGACGCCGCCCTGCGGCGCGGACATCCCACGGTTCACACGCTGTACGGCGACGGCATGGCGGTTCTGGCCGGGGATGCCCTGCTGACCGAGGCGCTCGTTTTGCTGGCCGAAGGCCCCGAAAACGGTGACGTTTCCGCCACGGTGCTTCTGGAGGTTCTCCGCCTCATGGCGGAAGCGGCGGGCGTGCGGGGCATGGTCTACGGACAGGAAATGGACTTGCGCGGCGAGGGACGGAGAATCTCGCTGGATAAACTGAAAAAACTGCATCGTCACAAGACCGGGGCGCTCCTCCGGGCGTCCGTGGATGTCGGCGCGCTTCTGGGCGGAGCGGACGAAGCGGAGCGGGAACGCCTGGTGCGCTACGGCGAAGCCATCGGCCTGGCCTTTCAGATTCGGGACGACCTGCTGGACATCGAGGGCGATCCGGCTCTTCTGGGAAAGGACGGCAGCGATCTGAAAAACGAGAAATCCACCTATCCGGCGCTTCTGGGATTGGAAGGCAGCCGGAAAGCCATGCATAATCTGATTGACGAGGCCGTGAACCTGCTGGAATCCTTCGGCGAGCAGGCGGTCTTTCTCAGCGATCTGGCCCGCTATATCGGGGCGCGGATCGCCTGAACCCTGAACTCGAAACATGTCGGAAAAACGAAAGAAAACCCCGAAACGGCGGCTGGATCTGCTGCTGGTGGAGCGTGGGCTCGTGCAGAGCCGGGAACGCGCCAAGGCCATGGTTCTGGCCGGCCGTGTGGTGGTGGACGAACACGCCGTGACCAAGGCGGGAATGCCCGTGGCCGAGGACGCCATCATCCGTCTGAAGGGCGAGGATTGTCCCTTCGTCTCCCGGGGCGGCCTGAAACTTTCGGGAACTTTGGATCATTTCAGTGTAAATCCGGAAGGTTATGTCTGTCTGGACGTGGGTGCTTCCACCGGCGGCTTCACGGACTGCCTGCTGCAACGCGGCGCGAAACGGATTTACGCTCTGGATGTGGGCACCAACCAATTGGCCTGGAAACTGCGCAAGGACGAACGGGTGGTGGTCTGGGAAAATACCCACGTCAAGGAGCTGAAGCGAGAGAATATCCCGGAATCGCTGGTGGATCTCATTGTTATCGACGCCTCGTTCATTTCGCTGCGCCTGGTTTTGCCTCCGCTTTTGCCTTTTCTGAAAGAGGGCAGTCGTCTCCTGGCCCTGGTCAAGCCCCAGTTCGAGGTGGGACGGGAAAACGTAGGCAAAGGCGGCGTGGTGCGGGAAGAACGCTTGCGCGAAGAGGCGGTTCAAGTTATTGTCTCTCTGTTGGAATCGGAAGGGATTCCGGTGGCCGGTTCCCACCCGGCGCCCATCAAGGGGCCGAAGGGGAACCAGGAGATCTTCATACATGTGGATGGCGCGACCCGGTAGCGCAAACATCCGGCAAATTCAACACGGTTCAGCCCTCTCCTTCGTAACTCGTGAAAAAGGGGAAGCGAAATGAAACGGTTCTTTCTCGTCCTGCTGCTCTTGGCTCTGCTGATGTTCACCGGATGCTCCTCGGATTCGTCCGACGACACGCCGGACGGAGATGACGGGACGACCGACGGCGACTCGGACGGCGATGCCGATGGCGACGGGGACGGCGACACCGACGGCGACGCGGACGGGGATACCGATTCGGACGGGGATTTTGAAGACGGAAGCTGCGAGAATCCCGTGGAAATTCCGGATACTCCCTGGACGCCCCAGAGTGTCCATACGGATGCGCCTTATCGGCAGGAACAAAGCCGTTTGCTCGAAGGAGACTCCCTGCCCGGACTCGTGCGCTCGGTCTATCCCCTGGACGAAACCCACGTTGTTCTGGGCGCTATGACGGGGTTATACAAACTGGACGCAGCAAGCGTGCAGAACGATCCGCAACTGCTTTCCAACTGGCCCGCCATGGATTATTACCACGTGGCGGTGCTCTCGGACGGAACCATCGCGGCCGTCTGCGGCATTACGCTGTACCTGGGAACGGCCGACGCCGCCCCCCGGGAGGTGGAGGTTCCCGCCGGCATCACGGCTCTGGCTCCCGGTCCGGACGGCAGCCTGTATCTGCTGGTGAACAATGACGAAATCGGCCGGGTGGAGAAGGACGCCACCGATTACGAGCTGCTGGCCGGGGATCTCTCGTATGTCGTCAACGATATCTGCCAGGTCGGCAATCGGCTCTTTCTGGCCACCGATGAGGACGTAAAGCAGATGGCGTTGGACACGGGAACGATTTCGGATCGCTACGCCGTGGGTCAGGCGGCTCGATTCGTGACCGGCATCGCCTGCCCGTCGGAAAACGAGCTTTGGTTCGGCATTCAAGACGGCCTGGTCCACGACGACAACGGCACGATCGCCACCTTGGGCGGATCCGACGGACTGCCTTATGGAGGGCTGACCGTTATACGTCCGGGCGGAGACGGACGCTTGCTGCTCCCCACGAGCATGGGGCTCATTACCTACGATCCGGCGGAAACCTTCTGGGACTACTACCATTCTCGCTACTGGGTGCCGGACTGGAATATCCGCGAGGCGGCCAGTCTGCCGGACGGTTCGCTTTTCGTCGCCACGGAAACCGGCCTGGGCTGGATCTATCCCACCCAAATGACCCTGGAAGAGAAAGCCGCCGTCCTGGACGACGGCATGGCCACGCGGCATGATCGCGACGGCATGTTTTCCGGATGCAGACTGACCACCCCGGGAGATCTCACCAGCGCCGTCACCCGCGACGACGACAACGACGGCCAGTGGACCAACCAGTACCTGGCCTCCCAGGTTTTCCGCTACCTGGCCACCGGCGACGCCGCCGCGAAGGCTCTGGCCAAGAAGGCCGCCGACGCCATGCTGCTTCTCTTGAACGTCACCGGCAAGGACGGCTTTTTCGCGCGCTCGGTGGTGGCTCCGGAACTCTGTCCGCAGATGAACGAAACCGGAGGGGAATGGCACGTATCCGGCGATGGCAAATACTGCTGGAAGGGCGACACCAGCAGCGACGAATACGTGGGCCACATGTTCGGTCTGTCCATCTATTACGATTACCTGGCCGACGAGGCGGAAAAGGAGGCCATCCGGGACACCTTCGTGCGTCTGCACGACGGCATCATCGCCCACGGCTACATCCTGGAGGATATCGACGGGGAAATCACCACCCACGGCCATTTCGAACCCCAATTCATGCAAGGCTTCGGCCAGTACGGCGATGGGGGGCTGAATTCCGCCATGATTCTGGGCGGATTGCGGTTCACCTACCTCATCAGCGGCGAACAGCGTTTCATGGACGCCTTCGATTACTTGGCCTTCGAAGAGGGGTACGCCGAAAACGTCCGGCAGATCCAGATCATCAACCACGTCTTCCACATCAACCACGACGCGGAGGAGATGTCTTTTCTGGCGATGACGACCCTCATGCGCCTGGAAACCGATCCCTGCCGTATGGCCCTCTGGCGGGAAGGACTGGATTACCTGTGGGAGACCCAGCGGCCGGAGCGCAACCCGGAATTCAATTTCCTGTACGCCTGGCTGACACGCAGCGAAGGCAACGACCTGGAAAATTCCGTCCGCACCCTGAAGGAAATGTATCTGCACGGCGTCACCTGGGCCGTGGACAACCGCCATCGCATCGATATCGAGATCGATCCCGCCCTGGATCGACATGATAAGGTGCAGTCTTTCCAGGTGGTTCCCTACGACCAGAACGAGGCCTTCCGCTGGGCGGAAAACCCCTATTGCTTGGAATGGAACGGACACGGAACCTACGAACGAATGCTTACCCCCTGGCTGCTTCCCTACTGGCTGGGCCGCTATCTTGGGTTGATAACAGAAGGAAATCCATAAGTTGGACATAGAGACCGAGACCAACACCCCCGTATCCCCACCGGCGGTCGTACACGAAAATTCGGGAACCAGCCGAGAGGTTTTCCTTCTGGCCGCGCCGCTGATCGTCGCCTTTCTGTCGTTTTCCATCATGGGAATCGTGGATACGATCATCGTTGGGCGGGTGGGGACGTCCGAACAGGGTGGCGTGGGCATGGGAGCCAGTCTCTACTGGACGCTCATCTGCCTGTTCACCGGCACCATATCCGCCACGAACACCTTCGTAGCCCAGAGTTTCGGGGCGGGGAAACTGGACACCATCCGCCTCTGGGTGCTGGCCCCGCTTCTGCTTGTGGTTCCCATGTCATTGATTTTACTGCCAATTATCCCATATCTCGACCCGATCATGGAACTTCTGGGCACCACCTCGGAAGTGCGTCCCCACGTGGAAATTTATATGGTCATCCGGTTCTGGGGAACGCCCTTCATTCTGTCCAGTTTCATTTTCAGCAGCTTTCTGCGCGGTCTGGGCGACATGAAAACCCCCATGCTGGTCACCCTGGTGTCCAACGTGGCGAACATCGGGCTGGACCTGCTTCTGGTTTTCGGCTGGGGGCCGATCCCGGCATACGGCGTCGCGGGAGCGGCCTGGGCCACGGTTCTGGCCTCGCTGGTGTCCTCCGGAATGTACCTCATGGTCTATCTCGGCAAGAAAAACAATGCCTTGTACAAAACGCGCTCCTTCGTCCGGGTGCCGAAGGAAATGCTGCTTCGCTACCTGAAGGTGGGCCTGCCCCTCGGCGGCACCTGGTTTATCGAAAGCATTTCCTGGTCCGTAATGACCTTCTACATCGCCGGAATCGCCCCGGCCGCCCTGGCGGCCCACACCATCGTTTTCCAGATGATCCATTTCAGTTTCATGCCCGCCATCGGGCTTTCCGTGGCCTCCAGCACCCTGGTCGGGCAATACCTGGGCGCCGAACGGGTGGATCTGGCCAAGAAATCCGCCCGGGTGGCGCTCGTCTGGAGCTGCGGATTCATGACCTTCGTGGGCCTGATGTTCGCATTGATGCGCACCTGGCTGGTGGGGTTGTTCAACTCCGATCCTGAAGTCATCCTCATCGGCGGACGATTGATGCTGGTGGCGGCCGCCTTCCAGCTTTTCGACGCCATGGGGCTCACCGCCGCCGGCGTCCTGCGCGGAGCCGGGGATACGCGTTTTCCGCTTTACGCGCAACTCGGGGCGGCCTGGCTGGTCTTCGCTCCATTGATCCTCTTGCTGGGCGACGGACTTGGCTGGGGAATCTACGGCGCATGGATCGCGGCGCTGATTTTCATCGTGCTTCTGGCGGGGCTCTTCTACGGCCGGTATCTGGGCGGCAAATGGCAAAGCATGCGCGTGCATTAGAGCCGAAATCCGTCCCTTGCGTTTCCGGTATGACGCACTGCTTAAAATCCTTTACAACTTCGTGCGTTTCCCGTATACAATACCCGCGTTTCGAGTTCACGTCGCCGATCGACCGGACGTTCCAGCCGAATCATGAGGATCCTATGAAGAAACCCGTTTCCAGATTTTTACGAGACGTATCCATCCGAACCGGCGTGGTGTTTCGCGACGCCGAAACCACCATCCGCCGCATCATTCAATGGCTGGCCGACAAAGGTAAACTCAGCAAGGAAGACGCCGGACTGCTCATCAAGGAACTGGAGGAAACGTCCGTGGCCAACCGCCGGGAGTTCGACCGGGAAATGGACGCCTTCATCGCCGACGAAGCCCGACGGGTCCGACTGCCCAGCCGGGAGCGGCTGAAGAAACTCCGGAGACGGGTCAACGATTTGATCGAACGCGTGGAGAAACTGGAAGAGGATTACGACAAAAAGCCGGCGGAGGACCGATCGTGATCGACGTACAACGCATGCCCGACCATCGCGAGATCGCCATCGACAAGGTGGGAGTCAAGGGAGTACGCTATCCCATCACCGTTCTGGACAAGGACCACGGAAAGCAGCGTACGGTGGCGTCCATCAACATGTACGTGAACCTGCCCCACGAGTTCAAGGGCACGCATATGAGCCGCTTCATCGAGATCCTGAACGAATATCGCCGGGCCATCGATATTCGGGAGATCGGCGGATTGCTGCGGGATATCAAGACCCGGCTGGACGCCCAGTCCGCGCACCTGGAACTCAACTTCCCGTATTTCCTGACCAAATCGGCTCCGGCAAGCGGCGCGGAATCCCTGGTGGATTATGACGTGACCTACAGCGCCTCCATCGACGATCGGGACCAGGAACGCACCTCCATGGTGCTGCACGTTCCCATCACCACCGTCTGCCCGTGCAGCAAGGAGATCAGCGAGCGCGGCGCGCACAACCAGCGCGGGATGGTGTCGCTTACCATCCGGCTCAGGCGGTTCGTCTGGATGGAGGATCTGATCCGTCTGATCGAGGATTCCGGCTCCGGCCAGGTCTATGCGCTGCTCAAACGGGACGACGAAAAGGTCTGTACCGAATGGGCCTACGACAATCCGCGTTTCGTGGAGGACGTGGTACGGGAAGTGGCCCTGCGATTGAAGGACGACCCCAACGTGATTTACTTCAAGGTGGAGTCCGAAAATCACGAGTCCATTCACAATCACAATGCCTATGCCTGCATTGAAGTCGATAAGGAAATGTTGTAGAATACCGGCGTTCAATCGATGGAATGGAATTCATAACGGGAGGCCGAAACCGATGCAACGAAAACCGTCACGCTCCGGAATGTTGGGGCGCGTCGTCCTCGCCCTGATTCTGGCGATTCTTCTGGCCGGGCTCTCGGCGTCCTGCGACAGGAAAAAGGAAGTCACGGAAAAGGATCGTCAGGCCGCCATGAGTTACTATCGTTTGGCGGTGAATTATTTCAATCAGCAGAACGTTATCGAGACGTTGAAATCCCTGAAGGACGCGGAGGAATTCGATCCGGAAAACGTCCCGGTCAAGAATCTGTTCGGCTTGGTTTATCTGGGAAAATCGCGCAACAAGCCGGAAAACGAAAAGGAACTGGAACTGGCGGAAAACGTTCTCAAGGAAGCCATTCGCCTGGATCCGAAATATTCGGACGCCTACGTGAATCTCGCCGCCGTCTACATCGAGAAAAAACAGTGGCAGAAAGCCATCGATTCCCTGCGGGCGCCCTCGGAAGATCTGATGTATCCGCGCAAGGATATCGTGTACGACAATCTGGGCTGGTGCTACCACATGCTGAAAAACGATACCAAGGCCATCGAAAGCCTGCGCCTGGCGGTGACGGAAAATCCGAAATCCTGCCATGCCTGGTACAATATGGGTCTGGTCTATAAAAACAGCGTTCAATACGAGGACGCCATCCACGCGCTGAAACGTGCGGTGGAACAGTGCGATCGGTTTCTCAGCGGCTATTACGAACTGGCCCTGGTGGCCATCAAGATTCGCAAGAACGATATCGCCAAACCCGCGTTGGAAAAATGCATCGAACTGGGCGGCGAGGGTCTGGAGGCCAGCGAATGCCGAAATTACCTGCGCATGCTGGAATAGGTCTTCTTTTCTTGAAGGAATCATTGGATTTTCCGGGCCGGATATGAAATCATGGCCGCCGTCGGGAATGCAATATGGGAACGGAAATGAGCGACGACCCCCATCAGCCGGGCTTTCGAGCCCTACGCAAACGAAGTGAGGCGGAACCGTGCTTACGAGAAAGCTACAGGTTCTCAGGAACACCATCACGAAGCTCCTGCGCAAGAACGCGCACCGGCGGCTTCAATTCATCATCGAAAAGGTCCACGTCGCCGACCTTTCCGTGGTTTTCCGCTTTCTGAACGAGGAACAGCAGGACACCCTCTTTTCCCTTCTTCCAAGCCCCCTGAACCGAGCCGAACTTCTTGAAAATCTTGATGAAAATATCGGCCAGCGCCTGATCGAAGGCTACAGCGCCCCCCAGATCGCGGAAGTGGTCAAAAACATGTCGGACGACGACGCCGCCGATCTGATCCAGGATTTCGATCCGGAAAAGGTGGCGGCCATCCTCGGGCTTCTGAAAAAGGACGATCGCGAGGACATCCGGGAACTCATCCGCTGGGAGGAGGAAAGCGCCGGCGGATTGATGACCACGGATTTCGTCTCCATCCCCAGTTCTTTCACCGTGGGGCAGGCCACGGAAGTCGTTCAGCAGACCGGCGACGACGCCGAAATGGTTTTCTACATTTACGTCGTGGACGAGGAAGAGCGCCTGGAAGGCGTCATCAGTCTGCGCGAGATCGTCCAGAACGAAGACGATCTGCCCGTCACCGAGCTGATGGAGACGGATATTCACAAGGTCCGTCCCGACCGCGACCAGGAGGACGTGGCGCGCATCATCTCCCGGTACGATCTTCTGGCCGTGCCGGTGGTGGACGAGGAAAACCGCATTCTGGGAATCGTGACGGTGGACGATATCATCGATGTCATCCGGGAAGAGGCCACCGAGGATATCCTGCAACTGGTCGGTGCGGATGAGAAACTTTTCGAGCAGTATTCCGTCAAGCAAAACATCGTAAGCCGCCTGCCCTGGCTCCTGGCCACGTGGATCGGCGGAGTGTTCGTCATGCGCCTGGTGGGGCACTACGAATCGGAACTCAGCCAGGTCATCGCGCTTACGGCTTTTTTCCCGGTGATTTTAGGCATGAGCGGAAATCTGGGACAGCAGTCGGCCACCATTATCGTACGGGGTCTGGCCATCGGCCAGGTGGACGTGACGGCTCTGGCCTCCACCGTGAGCAAGGAGGCCGTTACGGGTTTCGTTATCGGCTTGGTATACGGCGCGGCCATCGGCGGGGTGGCCTGGTTCCAGTTCGGCGGGGACGTGCTGAAAATTCCGCTGGTGGTGGCGCTCTCCCAGGCGACCTGCATGATCGTTGCGGCCGTCTTCGGCGCTTTCGTACCGCTCAGTCTCTCCCGGCTGAAGGTGGATCCCGCCGTGGCCACCGGCCCCATCGTCACCACCACCCTGGACATCGTGGGCATGTTCATTTACATGCAGATCGCCACCGCCCTGATTTTCTAGACAAGGAATTGAAATCAGAGGGAAATTTCTTGCCCAGTCTTTCCGACGAAGCCATCATCATCAAAGCGGTTCCGTGCGGGGAATCGGATCTGATTCTGCATCTTCAGACGGCGGAGAACGGAAAACGCGCCGCCATCGCCAAGGGAGCCAAAAGAAGCCGGAAGCGTTTCTCCGGGGCGCTTCAGCCTTTTACGCGGATTCGGATCGTTCTGGATACCCGAAGGACACGCAAACTGGACCGTTTGGAGGATGCCGAAGCCGTGGATTCCTTTCCGGAAATCCGGGAGGATCTTTCGAAGATCTGCCTGGCCAGCTATTTCGTGGAACTGTGCGACTGCCTGATTCTGGAGGGCCAGCCGTTACCGGAGGTCTACCAGTTGCTGCGTTTTTTCCTGGAGCGTTTGAAGCGGGCGGCGGCATCTCCCAAGCACCTGATTTTCTTCGAATTGCGCCTGCTGGATCTGTTGGGACACGGGCCGGATTTCCGACATGACTCGGACAGCGGTCGTCCGCTTCAAGGCGCGGCGCTCTTCGATCCCGCCCGGTTGACGTTTCATCCCGCGTCAGGGGAGGGTTTCGCCGGGCGTTTCGTTTCCGTGGGCGAGGAAACCCGCCTGGCCATGGAGAGCGCCTCCCGGGTTCCTTTCGCCGAGCTTTCCAAGGTGCGCATGAATGCAGGCATGATCGCGGAGGCGCTGGGGATCACCCGGGCTTTTCTGGCCTCCATTTTGCCCAGGCAGCCGAAAAGCCGCGCCATGGTCGATGCGGAGTTGTTTTCATGAGGACGGCCGGCCGGCTTCGTTTTCTGTCTTCCCATCGCGGGATTCTGCTTCTGGCCTTGCTGTGCATGGCTTTCAACGCGTTCGCCACCGGTTTTTACGCCTATCTGCTTGGCCCGGTGGTGAAGTTTCTGTTTTCCGGCGGCCTGCTGGAAGGCGACAGCCTGACCCGCCTTCTGCGTCTTGTCGGTCTGGAACCTCGTTTGGGGGACCGCAACTACGTTCTGGCTCTGCTTCCCGTTCTGGTGTTGATCGCGGCGGCGGTGAAGGGCGTCAGTCAGTACGGAAAATTCTATCTGATGGGGCGCTGGGGAGAGTTGACCGTCTTCCGGCTGCGATCGGAACTGCTTTCCGCCCTGCACCATCTTCCCGGGGACGTGCGTGAATCCAAGGATTCCGGAGACTTGCTCACTCGCGCGATTTCGGATGTCGGTTTGCTTCAGGAAGCTTTGACCAACGCCGTGGGGTCGCTGGTTTCCGACAGCCTCAAGGTGCTGGTGCTGCTCTCCGTGGCGGTTTATCTGGATTGGCGGCTGGCCGCCGTGACGCTGGCGGCGCTGCCCTTCATCGCACTGCCCATCGTCCTGGTGGGCCGTTGGTTGAAGAAAACCGCCGTGCATCGCCAACAGGCCGTGGCGGGACTGACTTCCCACGTGCGCGAGGATCTGGAGGCGGCCGAATTGATTCGAAATTACGGCCTGCAAAAGGAACGGCTTCTGCGCTATCGTACCTTCAGTCGAGCCTACCTGGACGCCAGTCTGAAGAGCTACGGCGCGCGGGCGGCGGCTTCACCCATCATGGAGGTTTTGGGCGCGCTGGGATTGGGCGCTACATTGTGGCTGGCCGGAACGCGCATGCAGGCGGGAGAACTGGTCCCGGAGCATTTCATCTCGTTTTTCGCCGCGATTCTCCTGCTTTACGAACCGCTGAAAAACCTGGGACGGCTGAACAACGTAATCCAGTCAGGCCGGGCCGGAATGATGCGAGCCCTGGAGATGCTGGACTGGCCGGACGAACGGGAACGGGATCGGGGTGAGGCGTCCATCCACACGTTTGAGCGTGCCATCACGTTTGCGGACGTGCATTTTTCCTACGGCGACCGCCCGGTCTTCACAAAATTGAATCTGACTCTGCGCAAGGGCGAACGGCTGGCCGTGGTGGGAGCGTCGGGCGTGGGAAAAACCAGCCTGGTTCGGCTGCTCTGCCGCCGTATGGAGCCTTCCGGGGGAGAAATCACCATCGACGGCGTGCCGCTGGAAGAAATCCGGCTGGGGAGCCTAAGAAAAGCCGTTTGCGTGGTGGAGCAGCGTCCCATTCTTTTTTCCGATTCCATTCGGAACAATATTCTGTTCGCCCGCCCGGAGGCCACGTCCGACGACCTGGAGCGGGCGACCCGCAGCGCCGGGCTCGAAGATTTTCTGAAACGCCTGCCCCGGGGACTGGATACGCCCGTGGGGGAAGGTGGCGCGGCCCTGTCCGAGGGAGAAAAGCAGCGCATCAGTCTGGCGCGGGCTTTTCTGCGGCAAAGTCCCGTCATCGTTCTGGACGAGGTGACATCCGCGCTGGACGCCGTCAACGAGGCCGCCATCCGCGAGGCCTTGCAAAAACTCGGGCGGGAGCGCACCCTGCTGATAATCGCCCACCGGCTGAGCACCATCCGCGAGGCCGACCGCATCGTGGTTCTGGAGGAGGGAAGGGTGGTTCAGGAAGGCCGCCACGAGGATCTGGCGGACCGTGAGGGCCCCTACCGCGCCTTTCTGTGCGCCCAGGAAACGAGGTGAGGCTCAACCGTGCGGATCGATTTCCTTCATTCCGAGCATTTCCGAATACAGCGCTTCGTGCCGACGGACCATTTCTTCCCACCGGTAAGGCTCCAGGTTCTGAAGGCCGTTTCTCACCAGGCGTTCGCGAAGCGCCCCGTCCCGGATCAGGCGTCCCATGGCGTCCGTCAGGGCGGATACGTCGCCGGGAGGAACCAGCAGGCCCGTTTCGTCGTGCGTGACGCACTCGCGGATTCCGCCCACGTCGCTGGCGACGAGCGGAATCCCGGCGGCCCGCGCCTCGACGAGCGCCAGCGGCAGGCCCTCGGAATGACTGGGCAGACACAGAAGGTCGAGTTCCGGAAGCAGTTTCTCCACCGGATCCACCCAACCAAGAAAATGCACGCGCTCGCCCATTCCACGGACTTTCACCAACCGTTCCAGTTCCGGCCGCAGAAAGCCATCGCCCGCCAGCACTGCCCGCAAGCGGGGATCCGTGGCCGCCAGCCGGAAGAAGGCCTGTAAAAACGCCGCCGGATCCTTGGGCGGTTTCAGGCTGGCCACCATGCCCAGAACGAAATCGTCCTCTCCGACGCCGTGGGCGGTAAGCGCCCGACGCGGGCCGTTTCGCGGAGCCAGCCGCTCCAGGTTCACCGAGGGCCGGATGACGTGGACGTCTTCCGGTTTCACCCATTTGTTTCGCAAGGCGAACGCCCGGTTGGCTTCCGTCACGGAAACCAGTTGTCCGCCGAAGCCGTAGCCCATGGCTTCCAGACCTTTGAAAATATGGCGTTTTACGAACGATTGGCCGTCGTTGAACGGCAGGCCGTGCAGGGTGTGAACGATGGCCGCGCCGTGCAGCCGCGCCGCCGCCCGCGCCGCCAGACCGGCCTTGGGCGCGTGGCTGTGGACGATCATCGGCCGCCCATTCTCCAATCGCGAAATCTTTCGAAGGATTCCATACAGTTGGGGAATCACCCGCAGGTCTTTTAAGGGATGGACCTCCCGCACCAGGGCCTCGGCCACGTGAACCGTGCAATCCGAAATTTCCCGGGCCCGGGGAAGCCAGTCGCCGCCCGGACCGACGATGAGATGCACATGGAAGCGCCGACGGTCCAGTCCGCGGCAAAGATCCAGCACCACCCGCTGCGCTCCGCCCGGCGGCAAATGCGTGATGGCCTGGACGATCACCGCGCCCGTCATGTCATTCCTCCATCCGGTTGAACCAGATGGTCAGGCCGATGGTCAGAAAGGCCAGGCCGGAGAGAATGATCGGGGAACAGACGGCCGGCTGATACATGTTGAGAATCGCCAGGCCGCCCAGAACCGCGCCCGCGACGTAGCTGCTCCACACGATTCGGGGCACCGACCAGCCGATGCGCTTCAGGCGGATGGCGTAATGATCGGGACTTCCCAGGTGTACGGGTATGCGCTTCTTGGCCCGCATGAGCATGACCAGAAAGGTGTCGTAGATGGGCACGCCCAGAATCAGGATGGGAGCGATGTAGGCCAGGGGATTTTCGTGAGTGTAATCCACGGTGATCGACAAGGCGGCCAACATCAGGCCGATGAACATGCTTCCGGCGTCTCCCAGGAAGATTTTCGCGGGTCGGTAGTTGAAACGCAGAAATCCGAGAAGAGCCCCCGCCAGGGCTCCAGCCATGATGGCGATGGTGGTGCTTCCGTTCAGAATCGCGACGACCATGAGAAACAGGGCCGCCACGAAGGAAACGCCTCCGGACAGGCCGTCCATGATATCGATGATGTTCACGGCGTTGACGATGGCGATGACCCAGAACACCGTTAACGCGATACCCAGCCAGACGGGAAAGAATTCCACCTGGATGTAGATTCCGGCCTTCATCAGAACGAACGTGGCCAGAATCTGACCGGCGAGTTTCTGATAAGGCAGCAAAACCCCGAAGTCGTCCACCAGGCCGATCAGCAGCATGATGGTTCCGGCCAGCATGATCCCCAGAAGTTCGGGACTGAATTCGTAGGCCAGGCTAAGCGAAAGTAGAAACGACAAGTACACAGCGATTCCGCCAAGATAGGGTATCGGTTCGCGATGGCGCTTCAGGTGGTCGTCGGGTTTGTCCACCACGCCCCATTTGATTGCGGCACGGCGCATGACCGGCACGAAGTACAAAGACAACGCCAGGGAGAGGCCGAAGCACAGCGGGATCAGAAGGATCGTCGTCATGGCCTGCTTTTCTTTTTGTTTATCCGGTTGATACAGATCCTCCCGCCGAACCGCCCGGCCGGAATTCCACCAAAGGCATGTCTGGGAGAAGGTCTGGCCCTTTGGGACACATTATGGCCGAGATACACCGGGGAAGTCAAGGTTCCGGTGGGGGGATGGGAGCATGGGTCAAGGCGGATTCCGGTCCGAGTTTGCCGAAATGGATCCGGTTTCCGGTTGTCTTCGCATGAAAAGCAATGGAAAGCCGGTGCTTATCGGAGTTTCGGAGGGGATGGGAACGGCGATCAGCCCACGCGCCGGATCTGGGCGCCCAGGGCGTTCAGTTTCTCGTCCAGGCGTTCGTAGCCGCGATCCAGATGATAGATGCGGCTGATTTCGGTATCTTCATCGGCCACCAGCCCCGCCAGCACCAGGCAGGCGGAGGCCCGCAGGTCCGTGGCCATGACGCCCGCGCCGCTCAAGCGTTTTACGCCCCGAACGAAGGCCGTATTGCCTTCCAGTCGGATATCCGCTCCCATGCGTTGCAGTTCCCCCACGTGCATGAAGCGGTTCTCGAAGATGGTTTCCTTGATGATGCTCTGGCCGTCGGCCAGGCAGGTCAGCGCCATGAACTGCGCCTGCATGTCCGTGGGAAAGCCGGGATAGGGGCTGGTGTTGATGGTGATGGGAGACAGCGCTCCGGGACGGCGGACGCGCAAGCCCTCCGGCGTTTCCTCGATCAGTACGCCCATCTCCCCGAATTTCTTGACGAAGCTGGACAGGTGGGCGGATTCGATGTCCCGGATGGTCACGTCCCCACCCGTGATGGCGGCGGCGGCCATGTAGGTTCCCGCCACGATACGGTCCGGGATGATGCGATGGTTCAGTTCTCCCAGTCGGCTGACGCCCTCGATAACCAGATCCGCAGTGCCGATGCCGCTGATTTTGGCCCCCATTCCCACCAGCGCATGGGCCAGGTCGGAAACTTCAGGTTCTCGGGCGCAATTCTGCAACACGGTGATGCCCTCCGCCAGTACGGCGGCCATCAGCACGTTTTCCGTGGCTCCGACGGAAGGAAAATCGAAGACGATGCGCGCGCCTTTCAGACGACGCGGAGCCCGGGCCTTGATGTAGCCGTGCTCGATGCGGATCTCCGCCCCCAGTTCCTCCATGCCCTTCAGGTGCTGATCCACCGGGCGCGCGCCGATGGCGCAGCCGCCGGGAAGGGAAACCTTGGCCTGGTTGAAGCGCGCCAGAAGCGGTCCCAGAACGAGCACCGATGCCCGCATGGTCCGTACCAGTTCATACGGAGCTTCCAGGTGGTTGACTTCCTCCGTATCGATATAAATGCCGCCGTCTTCGCCGCGTTCCGCCTCCGCGCCGATCTTGCGCAGAAGCCGCAGCGTGGTATCCACGTCCCACAGATCGGGAACGTTTTCCAGCCGGCTTTTTCCGCCGTTTAAAAGACTGGCGAAGAGAATGGGAAGGGAGGCATTTTTAGAGCCGGACAGACGGATATGTCCTTGCAGTTTCGGTCCGCCGCTGATGGTCAATTTGTCCATGGGGTGCCTTTTCGCTTTGAGACATGGCAAAAATCCGGTATAGTTCGTCCGGAAAATGTCCGATTACCTATGGCATGAAAACCGGAAAAAGGCAAGCCTCGCCCGCATTTATCAAGAGGAGACGCCATGCCGCGTAAGGAAGCTTTGTCCATTATCGAAATTCAATCCATCATCGAAAGCAAGGTGAAAGTCTGCGCCTTGTGCGGAAGCCACAACTGGCGCATCGAACCGGACCTGTTCAACATCCGCTTCAACAGCCCCTGGGCCTCCGGAAATCATAAACTCATCAACTGTGCCTTGCTGTCCTGCTCGGACTGTGGAAACACGCACATCCTGAACGTGAATATTCTAGAAAACAACGTGCAGAGGGAAAAGAGGAAGAAAGCCTAACCCGTCCCGACGATGCGGCGCCCATAGGCCACCCGGTCACGTCCGGTAAGATCCGCGAAAATCTCGATCTCGTCGAAATCTCCAGATTTTCCAAGGATTTCCCGTACGCGCACGCCCTGATCGGAACCGATTTCAAGAAACAACCGACCGCCGGGGCGGAGAACCGTGGGAGCTTTCGCGATGAGCCGCCGGACGATCTCCAGTCCGTCCGGCCCGCCATCCAGCGCCAGATGCGGTTCGTGATCCCGAACCTCCGGTTGCAGATGTTCCAGATCCTTTTCGGCCACGTAGGGGGGATTGGATACCAGCAGATCGAAACTACCCTTGCGATCTTCCAGGGGTTCGAACAGATCCCCATGGAGAAAGACCAGGCGGTCCTCTACGCCGTGGCAACGGGCGTTTCCTTTTGCGATCTCCAGGGCGTCCATGGAAAGATCCGTGGCGAAGACCCGGCAGGCGGGCCAGCCCTTGGCCAGAGCGATGGCGATGGCCCCGGAACCCGTGCCTATTTCGGCGATGGAAAACGATTCCTTTGCCCCCTCCGGAGCGACGATCCGGAAGATGCGCTCTACAAGGATTTCGGTTTCCGGGCGGGGAATCAGCGTTTTTTCGGTGACTTGCATGCGCAGGGCGTAGAATTCCTGTTCCCCGGTGAGGTGCTGGACGGGCGCGCCGCTTGCGCGCTTCCTCACCAGGTTTCTGAAGTCGTTCAGTTCGTTTTCGGAAAGCGGCCGATCGTGGGCGATGTAAAGATCGATGCGTTTGCAACGGAGGACGTGAGCGAGCAGAATTTCCGCGTCCACGCGCGGAGATTCGACACCTTTCTGCCGGAAATACTCCTCGGTGAGCTTCAGCAGGTCGAGCACCCGCCGGGGCCGATCCTCCGCCGTCGTCACGCCGCGTTGCCCTTGAGCGCCTCGGCCTGGAAGAAGGTGCGCGTCTGAACGATGAGTTCGTCCAGGTCGCCTTCCATGATCTCGTTCAGGCGGTAGACGGTGTAGTTGACGCGATGGTCGGTCAAGCGTCCCTGGGGGAAATTGTAGGTGCGGATGCGCTCGGAACGGTCGCCGCTGCCCACCATCTGCTTGCGGCTGTCGGCCCGCTCGCGGTCCTTGCGCTCGATCTCCGCCTCCAGAAGCCGGGATTTCAGGATTTTCATGGCCTTGGAGCGGTTCTTGATCTGGCTGCGTTCGTCCTGGCAGGCGACGACGATGTTGGTGGGCAGGTGGGTGATGCGCACGGCCGAGTCGGTGGTGTTGACGTGCTGGCCGCCCGCGCCGGAACTACGGTACACGTCGATGCGCAGATCTTCCTCGCGCACCTCGATATCGGCGTCCTCGGCTTCGATCATCACCGCCACGGTGGCGGCGGAGGTATGAATGCGTCCCTGGGATTCGGTTTCCGGCACGCGCTGCACCCGGTGGACGCCCGATTCGAACTTCAGGTGGCTGTACACGTCCTTTCCCTGAATCAGCAGCACCACTTCCTTGATGCCGCCCAGGTCCGAGCCGTGCATGGAAAGCACTTCCGTCTTCCAGTGCTTGTTCTCCGCGAAACGGGAATACATGCGGTACAGATCTCCGGCGAAGAGCATGGCCTCCTCGCCTCCGGTTCCGGCGCGGACTTCCAGGATGACGTTTTTCACGTCGTTCGGATCCTTGGGGAGAAGCAGATGCTTCAGTTTCTCTTCCAGCCGGTTTCGTTCGATCCGCAGGCTCTCCAGCTCCTCCCTGGCCAGTTCCCGCATCTCGGCGTCCGGCTCCCGTAGGAGATCCTCGTTATCCGCGATCTGGTCGATTATGCGCTTGAAATGATTGTACGTTTCCACCAGTTCCTGCAGGTCGGAATGTTCCTTGGTGATGGCCTGGTAGGCCTTGCGATCGGCAAGCACCGCCGGATCCGCAAGCTGCGCCTCCAGTTTTTCGTACTTCGTTACGATTTCGTCGAGTTTCTTTAACATCACGTCCTCGGTTCGAAAAGTCAATCACGCCCATGCCGAAACGGCCACGGATCCCCGACGGCGAGCCGGGCCCCCGGATGTTGCCCGCTAGAAAGAGATTTCGGACGAATTGGCGTAGATTTCGATGTTTTTTGAGTCGATGGCCGTCGTTTCCGCGCCGACCCGCTCCCGCCAGAGCACTTTACGAAGGGAAATCAGGGCGATTTCCAGTTGCTCGTCATCCGGTTCCCGGGTGGTGATGAGTTGCAGCCAGAGTCCCGGCTTGATGAGCAGGCGCACGAAGGGATTATCGATATGCTTCGATGACCATTTCAGGATTTCATAGGAAACGCCTGCGATGGGCAGCATGAGCGGCAGTTTCACCGCCACCTGCAACAGGGCGTTGATCCAGCGGTTTTCGTGGAAGGGAGGCAGAAAGGGGAAAACCACCATGAAAACCAGAATGGAGGACAGAAGCACCAGAATGATGAACGACGTTCCGCAGCGGGGATGCAGCGTGGTGTATTTCCTGGCGTTTTCCACCGTGAGTTCCTCGCCGTTCTCGAAGACGTAGATGGATTTGTGCTCCGCGCCGTGATACTGGAAAACCCGCTTGATATCGGGCATGAGGCTGATCGCCGCTACGTATCCAATGAACATGGTGATCTTGATGGCGCCGTCCAGAATGTGAAACAGGATCGAATCCGTGGAAAGTCCGGTCAAACTGGTGAGCATGTGCGGGATGCCCTTGAAGATCAGAAAGCCGATCAGAAGCGAGGCCACCACCGTGGCCATCAGCATCCAGCGACTGACGGGAGCCTCGTCCGATTTCGTCTCTCCGGCCGCGTCTTTTTCACCGTTTTCCGTCGCTTCTCCTTTTTCTTCCGCCCGTTTCCTTTCCATGATCTCCTCTCCGATCATGGCCTGGTTGGCGGAAAACGTGAGCGCCTGCACGCCGTTGACCAGCGATTCGATCAACACGATGGTTCCTCGCAGAAAGGGCCAGCGAAGAAAACGGAAACGATCCCAAAGACTTTCCCATACGCGCTCGGTGACGACGATCTCTCCGTCCGCCCGGCGCACGGCGATGGCCAGAGATTTGGGGGAGCGCATCATCACGCCCTCGATGATCGCCTGGCCGCCAACATTCATCTGATTACTCATCCGTTCCTCGATTCATCGGCGGGGTGTCGCCGTCGCTTTTTCTTTTCCGTCGCACGAGATGATTCGATACTCTGAGATACAGACCGGATTCGAGGACCGAACATTCCCGTTTCGGCGAATTTTCCGGCATCGAGCCCGATCCTGCGGCCAAAAAAAATCCACCGAAGCGACTCGGTGGATTTCCTGAATCTGGTTTCGGTTCGAAAAGCGTTTAGGCAGATCTCCCCGGCTAACCTTCTTCTTCGGTCAAAAGGGATTTGCGGCCGTACTTCCGGTTGAAGCGGTCCACGCGTCCTTCCGAATCGACGAGTTTCTGCTTACCGGTGAAGAAGGGGTGACACTTGGAGCAGATTTCCACCGCGTAGTCGCCGATGGTGCTGCGAGTCTGAATTTCGGAGCCGCAGGCGCAACGGATCACGGCGTCTTTGTATTCGGGGTGAATGTTCGATTTCATGGCGTTTCTCCTTTTTGCGGACTCGAAGATAAAGCCCGTCTTGTTCAGTCGTTTTCCGGTGTAATAGGATAAGGAAATCGGCGGGAATTGCAAGCAAAATATTTATTTGACGGCGTTTTTTCCGATTTCCATCCCCCTCTTCCTGGATCGGGGGTTTTCTGCGGAATATTGAGGATTTATTCCGTGGCCGGTTGCAGGTCCACGGTGAAATCGATGGTGCAGTGGTCCGGCTCCAACGGCAGATTGAACAGGTATCCCATGGCGGTTCCCGTGGCTTTTCCGTCCGCCCAGGTCAGGCTGGACGTCTCCAAACTGAAAGATCCCGCCAACTGATCGTTGATTTCGCAACTGATGAACTTGTCGTCCACCAGGATGCCGAAAAGGCCGTCCTTCCCTTCCTTTTCCACGCACTGGCCCTCGTGAATCAGACCAAAGGCCGGATATTCGTAAATATTATCCACCTTCGCCCGCTCTTCCACCAAGGCCACGGTCGCCGAGCAGTCGGTGGAAACCGTGGTGACGGTCTGGATCCAGCTTCCGTTCAAGTCCAGTGTGGATTCGGCGGATGCGTCGCAGCCGGGCAGCAGGCAGGTTCCGGAACCGGTGTCCCACCAGTCCGTGGAGGGAGGGAAGTCTTCCGGATCGATTCCTTCCCGCTCGGGGGCGTCTCCATCGGTTTCCGGTTCCATCTCGGGTTCCGCATCGAGGTCGGGCTCGTCGTCGCCGTCAGGGACGACTTCATTGCCGTCCACCGCGAAATCGCCGTCCAGATTGATGTCTCCGTCGGTGAGATCGTCCTCGTCGGCGGTGCAGGCGGCCAGAAAAGACAGCACGATGAAAACGGCGGCGATTTGGATGGCGATGCGTTGAACCATTCGTTTTCCTCCTGGCGGATCCTCGGAATATGGAGACGGGAATCACCGCTCGGCCGGGATCGCTTTTCGCATTCGTGAAATCGTGAGAATTCGGCACGTTCGCAAAGATGAGATCGAATTGTAGCCCGGAATGAAACAAATGTCCAATCCGAATATCGACAATGACCATCTTCCAATCAGGGCATTTCCATTCTGAATGTTTTCTATTTCCGAATCAAAGACCGTGGCACCCTCCATTTCTGCTGAATCCGAAGATTGTTCGACCATTTTCCAGAATTGAAATGCTCTGAAAAGAGAGCCTCTTTCTTTACAAACTTACGAACACTGTGGTATAATGCTTTTATTTCCAGACGGCGCGGTCAAGGCATTCCATCCGCCCTGGGAACGATCGTTCCGATGACCTTGAAAAGTCTGCAATAACGACAAGTTGGCCGACGGAAGTCATCCATGCATGTATTGATAATCGAGCCGTATTACGGCGGCTCTCACCGGGGTTTCGTGGAGGTTCTGGAACGTTTGTCCCGGCACCGCATCGAAACCATGACCCTTCCGCCCCGCTTCTGGAAATGGCGACTCAGCGGTGCGCCGTTTTTGTTTTCGGAGCGTTTCCGAAAGTTGAAGGAAACTCCCGATCTGCTGTTTTTCTCCAACACCATCGATGTGGCCGCGTTTGTCAGTCTGGCGGGCATTCGAGCGGCCCGATTACCCAAGGTGATGTATTTCCACGAGAATCAGATCACCTACCCCATCAGCGATCACGACAGTTTCGACAGCCATTTCGGCCTGATAAATCTGACCAGTGCGGCCGCCTGCGACGAGGTCTGGTTTAACTCGGAGTTTCACCGGAATTCTTTCCTTGCTGCTTTGGGGCCTTTCCTCGGCCAGTTTCCCGATTTTCATCCCCAGGGAGTGGATGATGCCATTCGGAAGAAAAGTCGGGTTCTTCCCATTCCGGTGGACCCGCTTCCCGAGGTCAAGCCTGCGTTGCCGAAGGTCGGGCCGATGCGCATCCTTTGGAATCATCGCTGGGAATACGACAAGGCTCCGGACGAGTTTTTCGCCGCGCTGGATCGCCTTTTGGTGGAAAACATCGATTTTCAGGTCGTTCTTCTGGGAGAAGGGTTCCGCAGCCGACCTCCGATTTTCGACCGGGCCCGACAGAAACTGGGGGATCGCGTGGTCCGGTACGGTTTCGCGGAAAGTCGGGAGGAATACAGCGCCTGGGTGCGCTCCTGCGATGTGGTGGTGAGCTGCGCGCGCAACGAGTTTTTCGGAATCAGCATGGCCGAGGCCGTCCTGGCCGGGTGTCGTCCCATCGCTCCAGAACGACTGGTTTATCCCGACATCTTCCCCCCGGAAGCCTGGGGCGAGTTCTTATACAAAGACGAAAACGGCCTGATCGGACTTTTGCGCCGGGCCTCGATGGATCTGAAAGCTTTGCGGGCCGATCCGCACTATACATTTTACCATCCCATGGTCGCCGATCGGGTGGTTCCGCAATTCGACGAGGAATTGCGTCGGGTCGCCGATGCCCACGTGGCGGGTGAGAATCGATGCTGAAAGCCGTCGTTTTCGATCTTGATGAAACCCTGATTTGTTCCAAAGACGCCATTCTGGCGTTTTTTCGCGACCTTTACAAACACCTGGATCTACCTTTTCCCGAAAAGGAAAAAGCGATCTTCTATACCGCCAGCGAACGTGGGATTCTGGAACGCCTGTTTCCCGATCTCGAAACCCGAAAACGCGCCGTGGACTATGCCCGCAGGGCCAGTTTTTCCGGATACACGGAAACGCTGGAATTGAAGCCGCATGCCGAGGAGATTCTGGAGCGATTGCACGGCCGCTACAAGCTCGCTTTGGCCACCAATCGGGGAGATACCACCCCCGGCGTTCTGAAACGTTTCGATATCGCTCGGTTTTTCGATATCGTTGTCCATGCCCGCACCCTGGCCTTTCCCAAGCCCCATCCCATGGTGATGGAAACGATTCTGGAAGAGCTGATGGTCGAGCCCGGAGAGGCAGTTTTCGTCGGAGACAGCGAAATCGACGTTCAAACCGCCAGAAATGGGAACATGCGCTGCATCATCGTCGGCGGGATGGCCGGGGGGGATTTCAGGATCGACGATCTTTCCGGGCTTCCGGACGTGCTGGCGCTTCTGGACCAAGACTGAGAAACGAAAGAAAGTCCCGCCGTTACAAAACCTTCCAAGCCGTTTTCCGCAAGCGCCGTCCGTTCGGATGATCCGGTCCTGCTTATTTTCGGTTACGGAGTCTAAAAATAAAAAAAAAACAGTGAACAACCGGCCCGTCCGTCCGTCATAATCTGGAAATCCGAAGTGATTCCGGATTACGGGAAACGAATAAAGATTGCCTTTCCAGGGCTTGTCAAGTAGGATGGAAGGCAATCGAAAGCGTGTATGCGAATAACACCCGACGAGACGAGAAGACAAACACGGGGAGCTGGGCTGAACTACAGGATAGTGCCATGTCGATGAGGATGCGTCTTTTTCTGGTTGGTCTGGTCGTATTCGTTTCCAGCGCCGTGCTTTACGCGGCCAATGGGACGAACGACGAAAAGAAAGCGACTCCGCCGCCTCCGGAATGCCAATCCGGACCCTGCTGTGCGAATGGAAAATGGCTGGCTGCGGGATCGGCCTGCACGAGCGGCAAGGATTCCCTGGGCTGCACGGATGATGTCTGCACGGCCGATCATCGTTGCGAACATCCGCTGCAAAGCAATTCCTGTCTGATCGGTGGACGTTGCGTGTCCAAAGGAACGAAGAATCCTTCCAACGCCTGCGAGTCCTGTCGGCCGGAATCCAGCGATTCCTCCTGGAGCGCGGTTTCCGACAGCGCGACCTGCAATGACGGCGATGCCTGCACGCAAAAGGATGTCTGCCGATCCGGCCAGTGCCGGGGCGAGAATCCGGTGGTTTGCGAAGCCAAGGATCAATGTCACGACAAGGGTGTCTGCAATCCGAAAACCGGAAGTTGCAGCACGCCTCAGAAAAAGAACGGCACCGCCTGCGATGACGGCGATGCCTGTACGCAAAAGGATTCCTGCCGATCCGGCCAGTGTCGCGGCGAGGATCCGATCGTTTGCGAAGCCTCCGACCAGTGTCACGACAAGGGCGTCTGCAATCCCAAAACCGGGAGTTGCAGCAATCCCCAGAAGAAAAACGGTTCCTCCTGCGATGACCGGGACGCCTGCACGCGGAAAGACGTTTGCCGGTCCGGGGAATGCCGGGGCGAGGATCCGGTGGAATGCGAGGCCATGGACCAGTGCCACAAGCCGGGGGTGTGCGATCCGAAAAACGGGACATGCAGCAATCCGCCGGAACGGGACGGTCTGGCCTGCAACGACGGCGACAAATGCACTCGCAAGGATTCCTGCCGGAATGGAACCTGCACCGGCGAGGATCCCTTGGTTTGCGAGGCGTCCGATCAATGCCATGACGCCGGACAATGCAATCCGAAAACCGGAACGTGCAGCAATCCCAACAAGAAAGACGGTTCCACCTGCGATGACGAAAATGCCTGTACGCAAAAGGATGTCTGCCGGTCGGGCGCGTGCCGGGGCGAAAATCCGGTGGTTTGCGCGGTGCTGGACCAGTGCCACGATCTGGGAACCTGCGATCCCGGAACGGGCGCATGCACGAATCCGGAAAAGAAATCAGGAACGGCCTGCAACGACGGCGACAAGTGTACGCGCAAGGACACCTGTCAGGGCGGGCGCTGTGTCGGAGAAAATCCCGTGGAATGCCGGGCCAAGGATCAATGCCATGACGCGGGGGTCTGTGACTCCGGCACCGGACGGTGCAGTGATCCCGCCAAGCCGGACGAGACGGCCTGCGACGACGGCAATCTCTGCACCCAGCGGGATGTTTGCCGAAAGGGCGCCTGTCGGGGCCTGGAACCGCTGGCCTGCTATCCCATGGACGACTGCCATGTCACGGGCGTATGCAATCCCAAGAGCGGCCAGTGCAGCCAGCCGATCAAGGCCAATGGATCCGCCTGCGACGACGCCGATGCCTGTACTCAGCGGGATGTCTGTCAGCAGGGAAGCTGCAAGGGGACCGATCCGGTGATCTGCAAGGCCAAGGATCAATGCCACGTGACGGGATCCTGCGATCCGCAGACCGGCCGGTGCAGCGATCCTCCGGCCAAGGACGGAAAGGCCTGCAACGACAATTCCCGCTGCACCAAGGGTGATTGGTGCCAGATGGGCGACTGCGTGGGCCGCGAGGAAGTGGTCTGCACGGCCCAGAGCCAATGCCATGAAATCGGAGTCTGCGATCCCCGGACGGGAACGTGCGACCAGCCGCTTCGAGCGAAGGGGTCGTCCTGCGACGACGGCGTTTTCTGCACCGAGGGCGACTATTGCGATAATGGCCAGTGCATTCCGGGCGGTCCTCGAAACTGTTCCCGGGCCGTCTCCGAACCCGCCTGCCAGTCTCCCTACTGCAACGAGGAGGAAAACGTTTGCGAGGCAAAGCCGGTGAACGAGGGTCTGGCCTGCGAGGACGACGGCAACAAGTGTTCCGCCGATGTCTGCAAGGCCGGAGCCTGCACCCATCCGCCGCTTCTGGAGGAATGTGAGGGCTATTGCGGCATGAGTCCTTCCGGATGCCGGGACTGCGGCGGTTGTCCGCTGGGAAGCATCTGCGGAAAGGATCGCCGTTGCCTGGCTTTTGCAGAATTCGTTCGCGTGGAGGCTGGCAACTTCCTGATGGGCAGTCCGGAAACGGAACCCGGACGGGACGCCGATCCGGCCGTGGAGCGCCAGCGGGAAATTTCCCTGACATTGAATTTCGAGATCCAGGCCACGGAAGTCACCCAGGAACAGTTCAAGGAACTGATGGGCTATTCCTCCAGTTTCTTCGAGGACTGTGGCGGCACCTGCCCGGCGGAAATGGTCAGTTGGCACGAAGCGCTTTATTTCGCCAACGAACTGTCGAAGAAAGCCCATCTGCCGGAGTGTTTCCAATGCGAAGGAAACCCGCCGGAGGTGTTGTGCCATTTGTCCGAGAAATACGCAAAACCCCAGGATTGCGAGGGTTACCGCTTACCGACCGAGGCGGAATGGGAGTTCGCCGTGCGGGCCGGAACGGAGGAAGCGTTTTACTCCGGAGAGATCCGCGAGGTTGGCTGCGGATTGGAGCCGAATATGGAAAAAATCGGCTGGTATTGCGGAAACGCGGAGAACAAAACCCATCCCATCAAGAAAAAGAAACCCAATGCCTTGGGACTGTACGACGTGGCGGGCAACGTTTCCGAGTGGGTGTGGGACTGGTACGCGCCCTATGGGTCCGGAAGCGAGGCCGATCCCACCGGTACGGCCATCGGGGACGGTCGCGTGGCGCGCGGAGGAAGCTATCAATATTACTCCCGTTACGGGCGCTCGGCCAATCGGCGGCATTTCTATCCGGGGTCGCACAACGCCTATCTGGGCTTCCGGCTGGCCCGCAGCGCCAAGCGGACGATCAAATAGCGCCATCCGCTTTCTTCATTTTTCCATTGAAGTGAAAGAAGAAGGAACAAAACTGGCCATCGAGGATGGGAGTGTGCCCGTCCGTCTCCGTCGCTTGCGTCCGTGTCACGCAAGGCTTGTGCGTGTGTGTAAGGAGGAAGGGAAGGGGACTATTCCCACGTCACGTCCAGGATCAGCGCTTGACCCGCTTCGGTGAGCGTGAACGCCTGGGCGTCGAAATCCTGCTCTTCGTCCGCGTCTCCCAACCCCGGAATCAATTCCCGCCCCACCGGAACGGATTCGTGACGGCACAAACGGCTTTCACTCTCCGTTTGGACCTTGCAGGCCGCCGCCGCCAGCCGGATGCCGGATTCCCGGTCCGTGAAATACAAATACAAATCCTCGTCATTCCCCGGAATCTCGGTTTCCACCGTGCCCACGGGTAGACGCCGAACCGTCAGTTCCAGATCCTTGGTTTCGCCTTCGTGCAGGTCCACGCTCACGGCTTTTTCCGTCGCATAGGAGGCGAAGGATTCCTCCCCGGCCACGAAGAGCACCGCCTGGAAACGTCGGGCCGATCCGGCGGGGACGCGCAGGGTGGCCTCGAGGGTCTCCGATTCGTCTCCCGCCGCCAGTTCGTCGGAGGCGCTTATGACTTCGTCAAGATCGGGGGCGCTCACGGAAAAATGAAAAGCGGCGCGATAGTCCAGATCCATCCGGGGGGATAAATTCCGCCGGGGAAACCGCGACTTTTCAGGGGAATCCGGCAGCGCCAGGCGCACGGCCACCGCCGCCGAACCGTCATCCGGCTGGACGAAACAGCCGCTGAGAATCGCGGAAGAAGACAAGACGAGCATCGCAAGAACGAAAATACAGGCGAATTCCGGGAATTGACGCATGTTTATTCCTCCACCCGCAAGCGGACCCGCACGGTGGCCTCGCCGTGTTCCACCGTCACGTCGTTGCCGTTTCCGTCCAGTTCCGAGGCGCTGCCTTCGCCGCCCGTGCTTTCCAGGCATTGGCTGCCGGTGGCACCGCCGCCCTCGGTGTCGGCAGAGTCGCCGCCTTCGCCTTCCGATCCGGCCGGACCGTCGCCTTTTCGGATTTCCGGCGGGGTTTCGAAGGCGAACGGTTTCATGAATCGGGACGGCAGGGAATGGAGCGTGTCTTCCGTTATCTTAATGTCCATGGTCCGCCAGTTTCCCTCCCGAAAGACGATGCAGCCTTCTCCCTTAAATACGGGAGAGGTGGAGGCAGGCGTTTCGGAATCGGAGGCTTCGTCTTGCGGCGGCGCGGGTGTTTCGGGGCGGAAGACGGCGTTGTCTTCCAGGCACAGCGCGGGTCCGGCCGATTCCATCCGGATCCTTGCCGATCCGGAAAGCATTCCCCAAGGGCCGTTCGCCCCGAAGCGAAGCGCCAGTTCCTTTCCCTCCGCCGCGACGGCGGTTGCTTTGCCGTGACGGAATACCGGCACCGAATCCGGAATCAGTTCCCCGCCCGGTTCCAGGCGCAGCGCCCCCAGCCCCTCTTGGAAAAGGTCCAGCCCGTGGGGGGCTTCGGCTCGTAATACCTCGCCGTTCGTCAGCCGTTTTGCCGGAACGGACGCTTCCTCGCCAAGCAGATTCCAGCCGTCCTCCGCGTGGAGAGGCGCGGCCAACGTCAACGAGAACGCAAGGAGTATCAAGATTTTCACCATGCATGCCTCCAGGTCAGGCTCAGCCCGGCCACGTGCCGGAAATAATGGAAAAGATCCAGGCTGGAAACGTTCGCGGTGAACTGATAGAAAAGCGCCGGAGTGAGGCTGTCTTTCAGGAACGAGCGCGAAAGAGAGAGCGCCAGGGTGTTCAGATGGTCGCTTCTTGCCGCGCCCCAGCGGCCGTCCGTTCCGGAGTGGAAATGGTCGATATACTCGTAACGGTCCAGGATCGTAAAGGAAATCCGCTCCGGAAGCAGGGAGGAAAGTCCCACGAATCCACCCACTCTATAGCGATCGTAATCCTTTTTACGCGCGGACTCGAAGCGTCCCTGGGCTTCCAGAAACAGCTTCAGCCGCTGGTTCAGGAAGAAGAAGGATTGACCCAGGGTTCCCGTGGCCGTCCAGACATCGCGCACGAAATAATGATACAGCTTGCGTCCTCCGCCAAGACGCAGAAAGGTGTCGCCGAAATCGGGCGTGGCCAGTTGCCAGCGAAAGAACCCGAGGTGGGATTCGTTGTGGACGTAGGGATGGTCCTCCTCGGCGCGCTCGCCGCCCATGAGCAGCCCCACCTGTCCGCTGTATCCCATGGAAACTTCCTGATCCCGGCCCAGGGTGCGGAAACGCGTGCGATAACGCGGCGTGACGGAGCCGCCAAGCCAACTCAGCGCCATGGCCGGTCCGTACAGGTATTGGATGGTTCCCGCCGTCAGGTCCGCGCCCAGCGTGTGTCGGGGACGCCGCAGGGGATTGACCGACAATCCGGCGGAAAGTCCAAGGGCCATGGAATCCGGATCTTTTCCGGTACGAAGTTTCTCGTCGGACGGATCCTGCACGGCATTGGAGTCGTAGCGCAGCGAGGCGGCCAGAGACAGTGCGGCCGGCGGATCGGGCTTGCGGTCGGCGTAGGTGCTTTCGAACAGCGCCTGGGCGGCCGGGTCGAAGCGCCGGTCCCGGGAATCGTCGTCCAGAAACAGCTCCACCGCGCCGCGGGCGTCGAGTCCCCGTCCGGAAGCCGAAAGCGCCCGCGCACGATGATAGTCGAGCCGGGGGAAATCCGTCCTGCGCGCCTTTGGAATGCGTTCGAAGACTTCCAGGGCGGTCTTCGGATCGTCCATTTCCAGGGCGGTGAGTCCCAGCAGGTATTCCCGGCGGGGGGCGTCTTTGGCCGCAATGGCGTCGGGACGAATTCCTTTCAGCGTCCGTAGAGCCCAGGCGTGTTTCTTCTGGGCCAGGTAGCATTCGGCCAGGCGCATGGAAAGCGTCGGGTCGCCCGGCCGGATGCGCAGGGCTTTGCGAAGCGATTTTTCCGCGGATTTCCAGTCACCGCTTTGCACCGCCATGCGCGCCAGGGCCAGATGAGCCTCCAGGCAGGCGCCGCTCGCGGCGTGTTTATACGCTTCCCGGGCCGCCTCGATCTCTCCCCGGGATTCCAGAAGGCGTCCCCGGGCGGCTTCGTAGAGACAGGCGTCCGCCCAGGCCGAAACCGGAAAAAACACGACCGCCAGCAGAATGCCCAGAAGCAATCGGGCGAGGCGGCTACTGGCGGCCCTCGATGATGTCCCGTTCTTCCTCAATGCGATCCCACAATTCCTCGTAGGTTTTCAAACCCCGGTAAAACTTGCCGTTGATGAAGATCCCCGGCGTGCCCACGATGCCGAGCGACACGCCCTCCATTTTGTCCCGACCGATTTCCTCCATCAGCTTCGGATCCTTGCGGTCCTTGCGAAAGCGTTCCAGGTCCAGGCCCAGGATTTTGGCGTAGCCCTCCAGGTCGGTTTCCTCGAAGCGCAGGGTCTTGTAAAGCAGATCGTGATATTCCCAGAACTTTCCCTGCCGGTGGGCGGCGGCCATGGCCGTGGCGCATGGCAGGCCGTGGGCGTGGTTCTTGATGGGGAAGTGCTTGAAATGATATTGCACCCATTCGGGTTTTTCCGTGGCGATCTTACGCAGGGCGGGCGATGCGATGCGGCAATAGGGACATTCACCGTCCGCGAAGGCCGCGATCCGAATGGGGGCGCCCGGTTTTCCCAGCCCGGGACTTTGGGAGACGTCCACTTTTACGGTTTTGGGCGGATAGACGGAAATCGCCCGGTCCTTCAGGTCGGCCAGCACGCGCTCTTTCGAAGGCTGAGCCTTGACCCGACGCAGGAGAAAGTTGGCGATGCGGCGCACGGCGGGTTCGTCCGGTTCGTCCAACAGGCATTGATAGACCGTATCCGAGCAACCGGCGTAGCAGTTGGCCTCTTTGAAGACGGAAAGCGCCAGTTCCTTCTGGGCGTCCGAGAGCCCGACGGCGTCCGAAAGCTTGTTCCAGCCGATGGCCGGGCCGTCCGCCCGGGCGGGCGCGGTGAAAATCAATAGGAAAAGAAAGACTAGTGCGGCGATGTCAGGCCGTTTTGTCGGCATGGCGTCTCCTTTTGCGCATCCATCCGTCCAGGCCGAAACGGCCGTCGTCCAGAAACAAGGTGTACAGGGCCAGGGAAAGCCAGCCCAGGTCTCGGAAAATCGTGGCCGTGCTGATTTCGTCGGCCGCCTCCTGGCTGGCGAAGCAGCCACAGGAAATCTGAAGATCCTGATTCAGCGCGATGACGAGCGCGACGAGAAACATCAGCATCATCCCGGCGATGAGTGCCGCGCTTTCCTTCGTCCAGAATCCCAGAAGAAGCGTCAGACCCACGAAGAGTTCGATCATGGGCAGGGCCAGGGTGAAGGGGTTCACCAACTCCAGGGGCAGGATCTGGTAAGTGGCCACGGAAAGGGCGAACTCGAAGGGTTCCGCGATTTTGTAAACACTGGCGAAAACGAAAACCAGCCCCAGGTAGACGCGCACCGGCACGGCGATGGCGGAAAAGACGGTTCGCTGTTTTTCGCTCCAAGCCATACGAGCCCTCCGGTTATTTGCAGCAGCGGAAGCCCTTGGCCGCCGGATCCTTGGCGGCGTAGTCGCAACGATGAAGAATTTCGGAATTGGAGCAGTTGTAGGCTCCGCCCCGGAAATTCGCGTCCGGCGCGCTGTCGATCTCCCAGACGTTGCCGTTGATATCGAAGACGCCGAAGGCATTGGTGCAGCGCGGAAACGATCCCGTGGGCATGACGTGAAAGGAGGCCCCGCATTGCTTCTGGCAGTGGGGGAAGGGACAGACGGGTTCGTTCGCGCAGGAACTGTCCGAGCCGCAATAGCAGAACGCGTCGATGCCGTTGCAGATGTCGGCGTCGTAGATGTCGCCGTAGGAATAGACGTACGCTCCGGGGCCCTGGCAGGAACCCACCCATTCGGAAGGATTGCACAGACGTTTTCCGACCTTTTCGCAGGCGTTGCGGGCCATGGCCTGATCCACGCCCGTCCAGGGGATCACTCCGGCGACGGATCGGGCCGGACCGTCGTCTCCCGAGCCGGGGCCATCCGCCGTGGCGTTTTTCCGGCTGGCCTCGTAAATGTCGATACAGAAGCGTTCGTTCACCTTCGCCATATCTTCCGGGCAGTCGAGGCAGTCCAGGTCTTCGTCGACGAGGTGGTCGCAGTCGTTGTCCTTGCCGTCGCAGATCTCCACGCCGCCGTTGGTGGGCGTGCAGGTGCAGCCTTCGTCGGTAAGTCCGTCGCAGTCGTTGTCCGACTCGTCGCAGATTTCCTCGCCGCCGTTGGTGGGCGTGCATTCGCAACCCGTGCGGGGATTCTTGTCGGCGTCGAACCAGTTTTCGTCGCAGCCGGTCAGACGGCATTCCCCGTGAACGCATTCGGCGCTGCCGTGGAAGGCGTCCGGATAAGGACAGCCCTGGCAGCCTTCGGCCGGAACGCAACGGTTGGCCTCGCAGAGTTCGTCGGCCGAACAGTCCGCGTGTTCCCGGCATTCCAGGGTACACTGACCCGCCTTGCAGATCTCTTCGCCTGCACAGTCCTCGTCCAACTGGCACTGCCCCGAAACCAGGCATCCGCCGAAACACAGGAAGCCGAAGAGAAACGGCAAGCCGGCAAGAAGGATCCGAACCGGCGACTGTCGCGGCAACCGCCCCATGGGCGGGTTCTCCTTTCCGTTATGCGAAAGAAAAGCTCCGCCGGGCCCTATTGACGGGGCCTCGGCGGAGCGTGTGAATCAGTGCTTGCAGCTTCCCGGATCGTGATCGGGGCCGTGATCGCAGGTATTGACGCCGGTAATAAGGTTCTGCTTGGCGTAGGCTTCCACTAGGCGTTCCGGCGTGTCCGAGGGGCAACCCACGAGCACGTGCACGCCCGCCTGTTCGAAGATCTGCACCGCGCGTCCGCCCATGCCGCCGGCCAGCACCAGCTTGGCGCCCTGCTGGGCCACCCAGGGGGGAATCACGCCCGGCGCGTGGGGAGGCGGGGTCAGGTCGGTGCGACCCGTAATGGTGTTCGTCGCTTCGTCCAGGTCCACGAACGCGAACTGCTCGCAGTGTCCGAAGTGGGCGCAGAGCGCTCCCTGGGCGATGGGGATGGCGATTTTCATGCTGATTTCTCCTTTTTTCGTTTTTTCATGCGTCAACGGATCGGCCCGTACCGGGCGGCCGGCCCGCCGTTGTCTTCCGTCTCCAGGAAAATCGCGTTTTCCTTCTCCCGAAGAAGTACCACGACATCGGCGCGGCCGTCAAACAGAGGGATTTCATTTCGGATCTTCCGGAAGTCCGCCCCGTCGAGGAAGCGGTCCAGAAGGTTCAGGTTTTTTTCCAGATCTCCGATTTCCGTTCCGTCGCCTTCCTCGCTTCGAAGCAGCCGTTCCGAGAGGGCGCGGCGCGCCTTTTTGGCGGCGGTTTCGATGCAATGTCCCTGAAGGCGCAGGCGAAACGGGATCGGAATCGGATTCGCTTTCGTCATGGAGCGTCCAGCAGTTCCAGTTCGTAAGACAGTTTCCGCCAGATGTCCCGGATGGCCATGGCCGCCGCTCCGGAGGAATATTCCACCAGCCGCGCCCCGGCCACGACGGACTTCACCGCCGCCGGATCGAAGGGAATACGGCCCAGGGTTTTGACTCCGTTCTTATGGCAGGCGGTTTCGATCTTTCCGGCCATTTCCTCGTCCAGGTCGGCCTTGTTTACCGTCGCGAAGGCGGGAATCTTGAAATGTTTCGCCAGACCCACCACGCGTTCCAGGTCGTGCAGGCCGCTTTTCGTGGGTTCGGTGACCACGAAGGCCAGGTCGCAGCCCGTGATGGAGGCGATGACCGGGCAGCCCACGCCGGGGGGGCCGTCGATGAGAATCAAATCCCGATTCTGGGCTTTGGCGTCGTTGCGGGCTTCCTCACGCACCACGGCCACGAGCTTTCCGCTGTTTTCCGCCGCGATGCCCAATTTGGCGTGAATGAAGGGGCCGTATTCGGACTGGGAGCGGAACCAGTGCCCGGAGAGCGTGGGCCGCATGACGGCGGCCCCTTCGGGACATTGCGAGGCGCACAGGCCGCAGCCCTCGCAGGCGAAGGGATCCACCTGGAAGTCCTCGTCGATGGCGTCGAAGCGGCAGAGATCGCGGCAGATTCCACAGGCCGTGCAACGTTCCGGGTCGATGGTCGCCTCCTGTCCGGAGGAGAATTCGTGGGTCTCCGTGTTTTCGGGTTTCAGCAGCAGGTGCAGGTCGGCGGCGTCCACGTCCGCGTCCACCAGCACCGCATTTTGGGCCAGGGCGGCGAAGCTGGCCGTGACGGTGGTCTTGCCCGTGCCGCCTTTTCCGCTGAGGATGACGATCTGTTTCATGGCCGCGCCTCCCCGAGGTTTTTCGCAACCTCCACCAGTTTTTCTCCAAGATCGGGCCGCGCTTCCAGCAGGGTTCCCCCGCGGGCGTAGACCTCCGCGATATGGCGATCGAAGGGGATTTCCAGCAATATCGGGATGTTTTCGTTCTCGCAGTAGGCGTAGACCTCCCGGTCGCCCAGGTCGGAGCGGTTGACAATCACCCCAAAGGTGAGTTCCAGCGCCCGGGCCATGCCCACGGCCAGTTTCAGGTCGTTCAGTCCGAAGGGCGTGGGTTCGGTGACCAGGATCAAGGCGTCGGCCTTGCGGGACGAGGCGATGACCGGACAGCTTGTGCCCGGAGGGGCGTCGATGATGGTCCAGCCCGTTTGCGCTTCGTGTTTGCGCAGGCGGTGGACGATGGGCGTGCCCATGGCTTCGCCGATTTTCAGCATGCCGCGAAGAAACGTCAATCCCCGGACTTCCATGCGGTCGATGGTCCCCACGGGACGATCCACTTCCCGAAGCGCCTTTGGAGGGCAGGCCAGCGAACAGGCACCGCAACCGTGGCACAACTCGTTGAAAATCAGGGCTTTTCCGCCCATGACCGTGATGGCGTTGAAGGCGCAGGCCGTGCGGCAGTCGCCGCAGCCGTCGCACAGATCCTCGATCAGTTCCGGCGTGGGAATGCCCACGTCTTCGAAGTGCGGCGGTTCCACGTTCAGGAAGATGTGGTCGTTGGGTTCCTCCACGTCGGCGTCCAGCAGGGTGACCTCCTCTCCCCGCTCGGCCAGGGCCAGGGCCAGGGCCACGGAGACGGTGGTTTTTCCCGTGCCTCCCTTGCCGGAGGCGATGGCGATGGTTTTTCGGTTCACCAGTGTCCCTCCACGTCCGCGCCGGTGGTTTTCGTCAGTTTCCCGGCCAGGTAATCCTCCAGCGCCGATTTCACGTTTCCGCTGATTCCGCTGTAGATCTCGATGTTTCCGGCCGCGAGCGCGCGGTAGGCCTTGGGACCCACGTGGCCCGTGAGCAGTACCGTGACGCCCTGGTCGGCCACGGTCTGGGCGGCCTGGATGCCCGCGCCCTGGGCGGCATGCAGATTCTGGGTATTGGGTGTCATGTGAAGTTGACGCTCGTCGCCGTCCATGGTCACGATGGCGAAGCTTTTGGCCCGGCCGAAACGTTCGTCCACCGGGGCGTCCCAGCCTTCGCCCGCCGCCGTAATCGCGATTTTCATGCTCTGGTCTCCTTTGATTTAAACGTCCACGCCATCCGCCCCGGTGATTGGATAAGCATGTTTCGTGCCAAGATGCAAAGACACACACGGAGTCAGCGTTCCAGAAGTCCGTGCCGCTTCATTTTGCGCCACAGCGTATTGCGGGAAATCCCCAGGGCCTCGGCGGTGCGGCGGCGGTTGCCGTTGTGCCGGGCCAGGGTCTTGGCCAGGATATCGGCCTCGGCGGCCTGAAGGGCGTCTTCCGCCGGGGGAATCGCCTCCGAAAGCGCGTCTTCCGGCTGGAACGCGGCCGGCAGATGAGCCAATCGAATCGTGTCTCCCCGGCAGATGACAAAGGCGTGCTCGATGGCGTTTTCCAGTTCGCGCACGTTTCCGAAAAAGGGCGCGGCCATGAGCGCGGCCAGGGCCCGGCGCGAGGCCCGCAGGATGTTGCGTCCCTGCAAGGCATTGAAACGACGGATGAAATGGTCCACCAGCAGGGGGATGTCCTCCCGCCGGTCGGCCAGCTTCGGCATGCGGATACGGATGACGTTCAGGCGGTAGAACAGATCTTCCCGGAAGCGTCCCTCGGCCACTTCCCGTTCCAGGTCGCGGTTGGTGGCGGCGATGATGCGTACGTCCACCTTGACGGGGCGGATGCCCCCCAGCGGCTCGAATTCCCGCTCCTGGAGCACGCGCAGGATCTTGACCTGCATGGCGGGGGGGAGGTCGCCGATTTCGTCCAGAAAGAGCGTGCCGCCGTCGGCCAGGGCGAAGCGGCCGGGTTTGTCCTTTTTGGCGTCGGTGAAGGCGCCACGCACGTAGCCGAAGAGTTCCGATTCCAAAAGATTTTCCGGCAGAGCCGCGCAATTGACCGAAATAAAAGGTTTTTTCGCGCGCGGCCCCAGGTTGTGCAGGGCTCTGGCCACCAGCTCCTTGCCCGTTCCGCTGGCGCCTTCGATCACTACCGTGGAGGCACTGGCGGCGAACAGCGGCAGGCGTTCCAGGATGGTGCGCATGGCCGGGTTTTTGCTGACGATATCTTCGAATTCGTAGGAGGCGGTGAGTTTTTTGCGCAGCTCCACCAGGGGCGAGAGATCGCGGAACATCTCCACGCCGCCCACCACCTGCCCGTTTTCGTCTTTCAGCGCGGCGGTGCTGATGGCGATGGGCAGCTCGGATCCGTCCCGGGTGAGGATGGTAACCTCTCGATCTTCCACGGTTTCTTTGCCTTCCACGCTGCGTTTCAGCGGACAGTCCGTCTGGCAGAGTTCGGCACGGAAGATGTCGTAACAGCGCTTTCCAAGGGCCTCTTCGCGGCTGTAGCCGGTCATGCGTTCGGCGGCGCGGTTGAAGGAGGTGATGCGGCTCTCCTGGTCGATGGTGAAGATCCCCTGATGGATGGAGTCGAAGATCAGAGGGAAACAACGTTGGTCCAGATCGGGTTTCATGGGTTCAGCCTAGCGGGTTCGTCACGATTATGCAACAGGTTTCGTCATGTACGTCACGGAAATCGAACAACTTTGGGAAAGAGCGACCCTTGCTTCCCGGCCGAGGATCAAAAAAACGGCCTCGCCCCCGTCTTGCGATTTCAGGGGGGGAGGCCGCTTCGTTTCGCCCGTGGCGAGGGCTTACAGGTTGGCGTCGATGAATGATTTCAGTTGATCCTTGGGCAATGCGCCCACGCGGGTGTCCACCACCTGGCCGCCCTTGAAGATCATCAGCGTGGGGATGGAACGGATGCCGAATTTGGTGGCTACGCCCTGGTTCTCATCCGTGTTGAGCTTCGTGAATTTGACCTTGCCGGTGTATTCGGGAGCCAGTTCTTCCAGAACCGGAGCCACGAAACGGCAGGGGCCGCACCAGGGAGCCCAGAAATCCACCAGGGTCGGAAGATCCGAGTTCACCACTTCCTGCTCGAAATCGGCTTCGCCGACGTGTTTCATTGCTTCGCTCATCCGTCATCTCCTTGGGTTGTTGGTTTTAATCGCGGGTTCGACCGATTCCTGTTTATCGATGAAAAAACATTCCGCTTCCTGTGAACTAAGATAACGACCGAAATCGATCTGTCAAGCCGGAAAACCGTAGGGAATTCATTTGTGAAAAAACGCTTTCCAGGGCCATAAAAGAGGGAAGAGGGAAGCCGAAGCTTCCCTCTCGAAGAGAAGGGAGAGAGAATAGAAATAAGGTGCCACGTTAGGTGCCGAAAACGACCGGAAGCGATTGGCTTTCGTATCGTCTTCGTAATTGTAGACCGCTCCGGGTCTGGGAATATTCCAAAAAAAAGTTCGCTCCGTCATTTTTCATTGCGTTCGGAAAAAGCGACGGCCCCGGGCGATGTTCCTTGCAATTCCGGAAACGCCTGCCTAGAATGCCGGGACGTTTTTTGTGCGACTGTGACTTTGTATTAAGGAGGCAAAGCATGGATCGGAAGAAAGTGGACCTGACCCGCCTGTACGAGAAGAAGCGAACCGGAAGTAAAATCAGCGTATTGACGGCCTACGACGCCCCTACCGCCCGCGCCCTGGACCGGGCCGGGGTGGACGTGATCCTGGTGGGCGACTCCGCCGCCAACGTGGTGATGGGTTATCCGGACACCATCCCCATTTCCATGGACGAGATGCTCATGATTACGGCGGCGGTGGCCCGGGGAAACGAAACCGCCTTCGTGGTGGGCGACATGCCCTTCATGAGCTACAATATCACCCGGGCCGAGGCCGTGCGCAACGCCGGGCGCTTTCTGAAGGAAGCCCGCGCCGACGCGGTGAAACTGGAGGGGGGCGGGCACATCGCGGAAACCCTGGCGGAGATCGTGCGGGCGGGCATTCCGGCGGTGGGGCACCTGGGCCTGACGCCCCAGACCGCCTCCAGTCTGGGCGGCTACAAGGTGCAGGGACGCAAGGCGGAACAGGCCATGACCATTCTGGACGACGCCCGTCGGCTGGAGGACGCCGGGGCCTGCATGCTGGTGATGGAATGCGTTCCGGACCGCCTGGGAACGCTGATTTCGGAAACGGTTTCCATGCCGGTCATCGGCATCGGCGCGGGAGGCGGCACGGACGGTCAGGTGCTCGTCCTGCACGACATGCTGGGTATCCGCAGCGGTTTCGCCCCGAAATTCGTCAAGACCTACGCGAATCTCGGCGAGGAAATCGAAAACGCGGCCCGGAGCTATTGCGAGGATGTGGAAAGCGCGGCCTTTCCCGCACAGGAACACGGTTTTCCCATGGAGGACGCCGAATACGAAAGGTTGCGCGGCGGCCTGAAATAGGCTCCGATTCGCGGGTAGGAACTGAAAACGGGCGCGGAAGGAATTTCCTTTCGCGCCCGAAACTTATTTATGGACGATGAGACGGTGGGGGGAGAAGCGGACGCTACGATCCCCTGGCGAAACGGAAGGCGGATTGTGCTGGAAATGTCGGATAATTTTGTTACAATAAAGTCACATGATGATGTGATTGGAAAAGGAGCGCCGGTATGAGAAAAAAGCGAAGGGTGATTTCTGCCGTCTGTTTCGGTTTGCTGCTCCTGCTGCTCCCAGCCTGCGACGGCGACGATTCCGCCTCTTCGGATGGCGACTCCGATCGGGATTTCGATGAAACCGATCACGATGTGGAGATGGATGAAGCCGGGGAAAAAGAGATCGAGTACCCGAACGATCCGAAAGACTGGGAGGGATTGCCCTGCGACGACGAAGAATACACCTGTTCGTTGGACGGGAACATCAGCATCTTTTGCAATACGAACGAAAACGTCTATCAAAGTGAGGACTGCAAGAACAATATGCATGTCAATAGCCCTTGTCATGAGTTTTATGCAATGTGTGCGCCACTGCCGGAACTTTGCGTGCCTGTCCCTCTTCCTGCAGGTTCGTTTTGCCGCAACTATGCATTTGAATACGACGGAGTATGCGATGAGAATGCTATTTGCCGGCCCTGCGGCGGCGATACGGATATCGAAGAATGCCCCGAGGACAACCGGCCGTAAACGCTTGGCTGGGGAAACCGGCTCCGAAAAAAGCGTAAGTTCAGGAGAACAGACATGAGTGGAAAATGGAAAATATTCACGCTCTTCGCCGGTCTTCTGCTCCTGCTGCTCCCGGCCTGCGATGGCGACGATTCCGCCTCTTCCGATGGCGATTCGGATCGGGATTTCGATGAAACCGATCACGATGTGGAGATGGATGAAGCCGGGGAAAAAGAGATCGAGTATCTGAACGATCCGAAAGACTGGGAGGGATTGCCCTGCGACGAGGAAGAATACACCTGTTCGTTGGACAAGAGTATCAGCATCTATTGCGATGTGGACGAAGGCGTCTATGTCTCTTGGGATTGCACCCACAGTATCGTTGATAGCCCATGTCACGAGCATTACGAACTATGCGTGCCGTTCCAGCATCGTCACTGTGATTACGTCCCTCTTCCGGCAGGTTCGTTTTGCCGTAACTATGAATTTGAATACAATGGTGTATGCGATGAAAATGCCAGATGCCGGCCCTGTGGCGGCGATACGGATATCGAAGAGTGCCCCGAGGACAACCGGCCGTAAACGCTTGGCTTGGGAAACCGGCTCCGAAAAAAGCGTAAGTTCAGGAGAACAGACATGAGTGGAAAATGGAAAATATTCACGCTCTTCGCCGGTCTTTTGCTCCTGCTGCTCCCGGCCTGCGACGGCGACGATTCCGCCTCTTCGGATGGCGATTCGGATCGGGATTTCGATGAAACCGATCACGATGCGGAGATGGACGAAGCCGGGGAAAAAGAGATCGAGTATCCGAACGATCCGAAAGACTGGGAGGGGTTGCCCTGCGACAAAGAAGAATACACCTGTTCGTTGGACGGGAACATCAGCATCTTTTGCGATGTGGACGAAGGCGTCTATATCTCCTGGGATTGCACGGATCCATTGATTGTCATCATTGATAGCCCATGCCATGAACGGTACGGAAGGTGTGGCCCCGTGCCGCGTTGTGATTATGTCCCTCTTCCGGCAGGTTCGTTTTGCCGCAACTATGAATTTGAATACAATGGTGTATGTGATGAGAATGCTATTTGTCAGCCCTGCGGCGGTGATACGGATATCGAAGAGTGCCCCGAGGACAATCTGCCGTAGACGTCTGGCTGGGGAAACCGGCTCCGAACGAAGAAACGAAAACGGGCGCGAAAGGAATTTCCTTTCGCGCCCGAATCGCGTTTTATGGAAGCCGGAAAGCGACGATCAGCCGATCTTCATGATGTCCTTCTGGAATTGCTCCAGCGTGCGCCCCGTCAGGCGCTGAAAGACATCCCGATAACGGGACGTGGTGGCCTGGAGAATCTCTTCCGGCACCGCATGTTCGTGAACGAAGGCCACGTGTTCCGGCTTTTCGGGATCCAGTTTGTGGATTCCGGTAACGGCTCCACCGTCCGACTCGAAGGGCGTCGCCACCGTCTTGCCCCATTCCCGTACGGGCTGCTTGTCGTAGCCGCTGGGCGAGCGTTTTTCGGCCACGGCCTTTTCCCACTCGCCCCGGTCCCAGAAGCGGCTGCTGTCCGGCGTGCCCACCTCGTCTCCCAGGACGAAGCCCTCGCCGAATTCGAACTTCGTGTCCGCGAAGATCACCCCGCGCTCCCGGGCGTAGTCCGAGATGCGCGTGTAGACGTTCAGGGTGCTTTCCACCAGTTGCGTTCCGAAATCGCGCTCCACCTCCTCGGCGCTCATGGGCAGGTCGTGGCCGTCCTCGGCCTTGGTAGTGGGGGTAAAAATCGGCTCGGGCAGGCGGGAGCCGTCGTGCAGATCCTCCGGCAGGCGGATGCCGCAGACCTCGCCGCTCTTTTTATAGGAGCCCCAGCCGGATCCGGTCAGGTAGCCGCGCGCCACGCATTCCACCGGCAGCATGTTCAGTTTCTTCACCACCATGGCCCGGCTCTGGAGATCCTTCCAGCCGCGGAGGGACGCGGGCAGTTCGGCGTCGATGGCCGCTCCATGGGCGACCAGGTGATGTTCCACGCCCGTCAGCACGCCCGTCAGCCAGTGGACGGTCAGGGCGGTGAGCACCGCGCCCTTGTCGGCCACTTCTCCGGCCAGAACGAAATCGAAGATGGACAGGCGGTCGCTGGCCACCAGGAAAAGGTGATCGGGACGGTCGGGCAGGGAATAGGTGTCGCGCACCTTGCCCTGGTGGATGCGTTCCAGACCGGCCTGGGCCAGCCGCCGGGAGAGTTCGGATTCACTTAGTTTTCGGGGGATCTGGGCTCCCATGTGTCACCTCCATGTTGAGTGAGCGGACCGTTCGGAGGCATTTTCCTAGCATGCCCGTGGGAAAAGGTCAAGCGGGAAGCGTCGGGCCGGGGCGTTTCAATGAACCCAGGAGAAGAGGTCAGGAGGCGGAAACATCGGCGAAACGGACTTTTTCTTGATAATCGGGTCGAATGCGTTACAATCGTCCCCGTCAAAAACGAAAAATCTTTTGAAATCGCTAGAGAAAGCGGGGTGGCGGCATGTCCGGAAAGCAAGAACGCGCCCATTGGGGGTCCAAATTCGGTTTCGTGCTGGCCGCGGCGGGTTCGGCCATCGGCCTGGGGAACATCTGGCGCTTTCCCTACGTGACCCAGGAAAACGGCGGCGGCGTCTTCGTGGCGATCTACCTTCTGGCGGTGCTGCTGATCGGCCTGCCGGTGATGCTGGCCGAACTGGCCATCGGCCGCCGTACCCAGCGCAACCCCGTGGGCGCCTTCAAGGCCCTGAACCCGAACTGGAAGTTCGTGGGGTTGCTCGGCGTGGCGACGGGCATCGGCATTCTTTCCTATTATTCCGTGGTCGCGGGCTGGACGGTGGGATACGCGGTGAAATCCATCAGCGGCGATCTGGATCCGAAGGGTTTCGGGCCGTTCATCTCCAACGCGCCTTTGCAACTAGGATATATGGTGGTCTTCATTCTCCTGACCTGTGCCGTGGTGGTACGCGGCGTGCAGGACGGCATCGAGCGCATGGCCCGGGTGCTGATGCCGGTGTTGTTCGTGTTGATGCTGGGGCTGATTATCCGGGGCCTGACTCTGCCGACCGCCGCCGAGGGGTTGAGGTTCTACCTTATGCCCGACTTCGATCACGTCAGCGCCAAGACCTTCCTGTACGGCATCGGGCAGGCTTTCTTTTCGCTTTCCCTGGGCATGGGCGTCATGATTACCTACGGCGCGTACATCGACAAGAAGGACAACCTGGCCACCAGCGCCCTGGCGGTGGTGGGATTCGATACGCTCATCGCCATCATGGCGGGGTTCCTGATCTTTCCCGTTATCGGCAGCAGTCTGACCAAGGGCGGCCCCACCCTGGTCTTCGTCACCATGATCGAGCAGTTCAATGCCATGGCGGGCGGACGCTGGGTGTCGGTCTTCTTTTTCCTGATGCTTTCGGTCGCGGCCCTGACCTCCACCGTCAGCCTGCTGGAGGTGGTGACGGCCTATTTCATCGACGAATGGAAGCTGGGACGGGCGAAGGCGGTGGCCCTGGTGGGCTTCGTGGCCCTGATTCTGGGCGTACCCTCGGCGCTTTCCCTGGGCGCGGTGGACGGCCTCAGCAGCATCGTGGGCGGCAAGGGCTTTCTGGATTTGATGGACTTCGTGTTCGGTAATCTCTCGCTCAGCTTCGGGGCGCTGATGATGTGCGTCTTTTTGGTCTATCGCTGGGGCGTGAAGGACGCGGCCGGGGAAATTCTGTCCTCCGCGCCGGGATTCCGGCCCTATGTGGGGCTCTGGCGCGTGCTTATGGGGGGCGTGGTGCCCGCCGCCATCCTGGTGATGATCGTCTACATGCTCGTCACGGGCGGCGGGGTGTAGCCGAAAAACCGAAAATATGCTATAAAAACCAATTGCTTTTTTTGATCGCTCCGCAATTTGTCGACTTTGAAAACAAGGAGAACAACGATGAAACGCAAAAGCACCCTGAGCACCTTTCTGATCCTGTCCTTTCTCAACCTTCTGATTTTCCCCACGTTGTCCGGCTGCGGCGATGACGCGGATGAAGACGCGGGAAACATCGACGATATCTCCCCCGAGGCCAAGATTTTGAGCCTTTCGGACGCGGACCGGGAGACCTTCTGCGCCTGGTACGTGGAAAACGCCGGCATGGGCGAGGCGACAACCTGCACCATAGATGAAACGGAGATCGAACTTCCCGCCGTGACCACGGCCGAGTGCCTGGAAAACCTGGAGAGCCAGACCGACTGCGCCGTATCCGCCTACAAAGCCTGCGCGCCCGTCATGAAGGCCGACCGCTGCGGTTTCGATCTGGCAGACTGTCCCGACCTGGCCGCCTGCCTGACGCCAGCCAACGATAGTCCCAACTGCCAGGACGCCGACGGCGAATGCATGTTCCGAGGGTGCCATAAAAAAATGAACGTCGCGTATTGCATAATTCTCAATTTCGTTTCCCTGGGCGCGTACTCCCTTATAACAGGGGAAAATTGTGACGGGAGTGTAACGCGGTGCGGGATTGTCAATGGACTCTGCTACGTCTCCAACGACTGCGAGGATTGAGCCACTGTCATCTTGGCGGCGTCCGCCAGGGCAGTGGGTTCCGTTACGTTTCCCACGACTGCGACTGAACCGAATGGACCGAACAGTAAACCTCAACAAGGAGAACAGCGATGAAACGCAAAAGCACCCTGAGCACCTTTCTGATCCTGTCCTTTCTCAACCTTTTGATTTTTCCCACGTTGTCCGGCTGCGGCGATGACGCGGATGAAGGCGCGGGAAGCATCGACGATCTTTCTCCCGAAGCCAAGATTTTGAATCTTTCGGACGCGGACAAGGAAACCTTCTGCGCCTGGTACGTGGAGAACGCGGGTATGGGCGAGGCGACAACCTGCACCATAGACGAAACGGAGGTGGAGCTTCCCGCCGTGACCACGGTCGAATGCCTGGAAAACCTGGATAGCCAGACCGACTGCGCCGTATCCGCCTACAAAGCCTGCGCGCCCGTCATGAAGGCCGACCGCTGCGGCTTCCAACTGGACGACTGCCCCGACCTGGCCGCCTGCCTGACGCCGGCCAACGAGAATCCTTATTGCCGCGACGCCGACGGCCCTTGCATGTTCACGGGCGCTGGCGGAAGCTGCCATTACAAAATGGACGTCGAGGCTTGTGTATCGATTGCCATCCTTACATTGGGCCTTTACCATCTGATCAATGGAGTGGATTGTTCCGGAAATGTAAGGGATTGTAACATCAATTATACTGTCTGTTATGTCGCCTACGATTGCGACTGAGGCGACCTTCCACCGATTTCGCGGAAAACCGCTTTTTGCCGTTGACGCCCGAACTGTTCGAAGTTACATTATTTCTATAGGATTGCGCGCCAAAACCTTTGGGTTGGGTGGACTTGGCAACTGGAAACGACATCGGAAAGGAAACGGACAACATGACAAAACTCAAGGCGGGCCTGACCGTCTCCGAAGCTGCGCTGGAGGAACTGGCGGCTTTTCTGGGTCAGGAAGAAAACGAGGGCAAGGCCGTACGGATCTACATCGCGGGCATCGGTTGAGGCGGTCCCCAACTGGGGATGGCTCTGGATGAGCCAAAAGCCGAGGAAACCATCTACGACCATCGGGGCGTCGCTTTTCTGGCGGATACACATCTCCAAGGCGAAATCGAGAAAATGGGGGGAATGACGGTGGATCTGGTGGAGGATCCCTATCGCGGCAAGGGCTTTTCGGTGGAGTTCAACAACAAAGCCGATTGCTCCTCGGGAGGCTGTTCCTGCTGAACGTCGCGAATCCCGCGTCTTTCGCCATTTCAGGAAAAACCCCGGGTTCGCCCGGGGGAACGCTTTTTCGTGTGTAAGTGGATGGAAATACACGGGATTCGGAAGAAAAAGCGTTCGTCCGGGCGGAGGGCGGTTTTCGTCCCTTCGGATCCTTTCACGCTCATGAAGAAATAGGGAAACGTTGCGCGATATTCCTTCCTGATATTCAATAGTTGCGCGGGTTTCTGCAACGCGCCACGGGAGGAGCATTGTCCCCGGTGATAGTCCCTGTGTTCCGACCGGGGTGCAAAATCGAAATTCCTGCCTATTTCGCGCCTAACGCGCGGGCGTGCAGTCGCTCAGAGACTCGTCCACGTCCACGAAAAGGCATTCGCCCGTCCGTTGGCGCGTGTAGCGATCGAGCAGTTCCCAGGTTTCGCATTCGAACTCGAACGACTGGATGGTTACGCCCTCGGGCAGATATTCCTCCGGGTTGTAGGCCGAAAACTTGTGAAATCCGAGCGTATAAGTCCGGTCCGGATCGATGGCGTCCGGACCGACGTAGGCCCACGGATCCGCGATGCTCGACGCGAGCGTTTGCAGGTTCGCGCCGGAAATCGTCGCCAGATAATAGGCGTTCCAACTGGGCGTTCCGGCGGGTTGGCGCTCGATTTTATAGCAGTCCATCATGTCCTGCTGGGTGAAATCCCCGGCCTGGGCCACGCCCCAGACCGCCCACGGATTGATGATGGCGGCGTCGGCGTCCGACGTCGCCACGGCGGCGATGGCCGTGAGATCACGCACGCCATTCTCCGTCTTTCGGGCCTTGATCTGTCCCAGCGCCGTATCGTAATCCGGGGCGTAGCGGCCCATGACATCCTCCACTGTGGCCTGCATTTCGGCGTCGGCCTCGATGGTGGTGTAGACGTTGGCGATCAGCTCGTGCCGGTGGCCGGTGACCTTGCGGCTGTCCAGGTCCACGGTGATGTCCAGGTGGGTCAGAAATTCCGCGCCCGATCCGGACTGAATCATGATGGTGTCGTAGGGCGGGATGATCTGCGGCGCGCCCATGACGGTGTGGGAATGGCCGCCCAGGATCACGTCGATGCCTTCCACCGAGAGAGCGATGGCTTCATCCAGCCCGGTGCCCAGGTGGCTTATCATGACCATCAGGTCCACTTCGGCGCGGTGTTGACCGACGATCTCCTCCGCGATGTCGATAAAGCCGAAATCCATCCGGAAGTCGCCTCCGGGAAAGAAATCCCCCGTGTATTGCTCGTTTTTCTCGTTCCAGGGCTTTCCGACCATGCCGAAGAAGCCGATTTTCACGCAACCCACCTCCAACACACCGTATTTCACCGCCTTCCAGTCGTCGGGATTCGTTCCGACGTAGGTGGTGTTCGAGGCCACCACCAGGGCATGGGGATCGTTGACGTAATCCGTCAGTTCTTCCGGACCCCAGGCGAAATCGTGGTTGCCCACTACGCGCACGTCGAAGTTCATCGCGTGGACGATTTCCTTCGTGGCGTAACCCATGGACAGCGGTTCGGCCACGGAGCCCTTTTCGTGATCGTCGCCGCCGTTGGTGAACAGCGTATAGGGATTCTGCTCGCGGGCCTGTTTCACGTAGCCCACGAGCCGCGCCACGGGACTTTCCATGCCGGTGTTGCGCCGGGGCGAATAGTGGGAGTGCAGGTCGTTGACATGCACGAAGGTGACCGTCTGCGTCGCCGCCGCGGGATCACAGGCGGGCCAGAGAGGCACCTCCGTCTCGATCTCGGTTTCCGCCTCCGTTTCCGCGTCCATGTCGCCGTCGGGAGTCTCTTCGTCTCCGTCCGGGGGCGTGTTCTCATCGCCGTCGGGGGATGGCTCGTCGCCGTACGGGGTCGCGTCCGCGTCCCCGTCGGGGGAAAGGTCGCCGTCCGTGCCGTCGCCGGAATCGTCGCATCCCGTGAACAGGAGTACGAGGAAGGACAGGCCAAGAACGAACAGTCGGAAAGGAATGGATTTTCGTGCCATGGTGCAAGCTCCGCTTTCGATACGTTTCGGATACGTCGGTATTCACGGCTCGTGGAGGCGATCGAGCCTTGCGAGAAAATTTTTCCGGGACGAGATTGTCACCGGACACCCTGCCGGGGCAAGTTAGAATTTGGTTATTCCCGTTCGAAACGCCTTCAGCCGCGGCTTTCTCCGCTTCCTAACCGAGATCTAATAGAAAAAACGTCGCTCACCGGTTGTCAGAAGCAAAAAAAAGACTATCATGACGAACATCATCGGTCGTTTTCCCATTTCGGAGACAATGGAGTTGCTCATGATGATCGGGGGTTCTGCTTTGAAACGGATCTTGTCGTGCATGATGACGGTGGCGATGTCGGTTCTGCTGATGCAGACGGCGTTTGCGGAGTCGGCCGGTTCGCCTTCGCCGGAAGAGGTGTCGCAGGCGGAGCCCGCGCCACAGGTGGAGCCCGCGCCGAAAGCGGAGATTGTTCCGGACACGGAGCCCGCTCCGCAGGCGGAAGCCGCGCTGGAGCCGGAACCCGCCCCGGACACGGAAAAGAAATTGCCCACGGCTGACGAGATCGATCACAAGGTGGACGAGTTTTTCAGCCCGAAGAAACATCGCCTGTGGCAGTTCATCAAGCCCAATTTCCTGCTTCGGACCGGGTTCTACCACGAGCAGTTCGATGAAACCAACCAGATTCTGCGCCAGTCGCGCTTCAAGGTTTTCGACGCGCAGTTCGGTTTCGCCGGAAGTCTGGACAAATACCGGGTTGCGAAGGAGTGGTATTTCCTGTTGGATTACAAGGTGAAGGGACACTTCGCGCCCAGCGTTGCGCCCGGTGACGCCTATCTTTCGGCCGAGCTTCACAACTTCTGGTTTTCCCCGCGCTTCAAGATGGGCGTCATGAAAGTGCCGTTTCTGCACAGCGAGTTGGAGGACGACAAGGGGCTGTACTTCTTCGACCGCCCCCAGTACGTCAGCCCCTATGGGAACTGGTACTATTCCGACATGGTTCCCATCGGGTTGGGGCGTCACGCCGGCGCGTCCATGCGGTTCGGATTTTTCGACAACGCCTGGACCATCGAGGGCGGCATGTTCTCCAATCTGGAGAAACCCGAGCAGGAGCACTGGGAAAACAGCGTGCTGGCCGTGCGCACCGAGTTCAGTTCGAAAGACTGGATTCACGAGCGCGTACGCCTGGAGGCCGGAGCCGGGTATTATTATCAGGAACAGCTTCCCTGGCGTATCGTGAACAGCCGCTCGGCCGTGGCCGCCGATCTGCGCGTTTATGCCTACGGCGCTTTCGTCGGCGGCGAGTGGGCCATGCAGACGATGGACGACGTATTCCACAAGACGGAATACGAGGGACAGAACTATTCCAACACCTGGACGCGCGCCATGGGATACCAGGTGTTCGCCGGCTACAGCTTTCCCAAACGGCGTTACGAACTGGCGCTGCGCTACCAATGGTACGATCCGGACGACACCAACCTTCAGCCCCCGCTTCCGGAATACGCCAACCAGGGCCGACGCTGGATCACGGCGGCGGCGAGCTGGTGGCCGATCAATCTGGTCCGGCTGATGTTGAACTATACGCATAAGATGGAACTGGAAGCCTCCGAAACCGAGACCTATTCCGAGCACCGTTTGAAAAACGTGAACAACGACGAGGTTCAGTTCTACGTTCAGATCGCCCTGTAACGAAAACGGGAGGACCGTGATGATACGAAAACTGGTTATTCTGTCCGGCCTTGTCGTGAGCCTCGCCCTGGCGTCGAGCGCGCACGCGGAAATCAAGAAGGGGCCGTTCATCGCCAAAGTCACCAAACACGGCGGTTCCATCGTATGGGAGACCGAAAGCTCCGCCGCCGGAACCGTGGAGTGGGGAACCACCGAGGATCTCGGCGAGATCATCGAAGCCCCCCAGGGAGTCATGCACGAGGTTCGCATCACCGATCTGGACGCGGGCAAGCCCTATTATTACAGCGTGACCAGCGACGGGGAAAGTACGGAGGTCTTTCGATTCGTCACCGCGCCCCCGGCCACCAAGCCGTTTCGCTTCGTCGCCTTCGGCGACAGTCGAAGCGGGTATGCCGATCACCGCCGCGTGACGGAAGGCATTCTGGCCGACGCTCCCGAGATCTACCTGAACAGCGGGGATCTGGCCTGCACCGGAGAGGACGAGACCTGCTGGCAACAGCATTTCACCATCGAGCGGGAACTGATGGCGACGGCGTTTCTGCTTCCGGCGCTCGGCAACCACGACACCGCAGCCGGCGGCGACGTGAGCAACTATAAGAGGTATTTCGCCAACCCGCCCATCAACGCCAGTGAAGAGCACGAATACGACGAGCAATTCTATTCCGTCGATTGGGGAAACACCCGTTTCATCGTCCTGGACGACCAGGTGGCGAGCCTCGGCAAGGGAAGCCTGCAATACGACTGGATGATCTGGCTTCTGGAAGACGCCAAGAAAGACCCCAACATCCTGCACATCTTCATCGCCCTGCACGTCGGCCCCTACTCGGCCAAGCCCGATCGGTCGGGAAACGGAACCGTGCGGTCCTATCTGGACCTCTTGGCCAGTTACGGCGTCACCGCCATTTTCTCCGGACACGATCACCACTACTACCGGGGGGTCGATCCCACCGGACTGAACTTCATCGTCACCGGCGGCGGCGGAGCGGGACTTTACGATTGCGTCCCCAAGCAGAAATGGGGCGTCTATTCCCACCAGTGCGTGGAAGACTTCAACTACGTCGTTTTCGACGTGAACGGCCGGGATATCCATGCGGTGGCCAAAACCAGCACGGGACAGGTCATCGAGGAATTCGACTGGAAGAGCGACAAAATTCCGCCGGAAGTGGTCGAGGACGGAGACAATGACGAAGATGGGGACACGGATGATCCGGGCACGGACCCTTATAATCCGGACAACACGGATCCGGACGGCGACGACGGAGGCGGATTCCGGCCGTCGGAACAGAATTCCTACGATGCGGAAATGGGATTCGCGGGCTGCCGCCAGCAGGATTGCGGCGTGGCGCTTCTTTTCCTGCTTCTTTTGCTGGGAGGATTCGCTTGGCTCCGCAGGCGGTCGCCGGTGGAGTAGGCGTTCGACGGAAGCATGGAAAACAACCTGACATGGATTGATGGGAATAAGCGGATGAGGGGATTGACGATGAACATCCACCGGTACGGGCTGCTCTTGCTGTTGTCGCTGCTGATCGTTGCCTGCCATAAGAACGAGAAACTGGCCGATGGAGACATGGGGCCGGACGGGGATGCGGACGGGATCGACGGGGATCTCGATACGGAGATCGAGGAGGAAGCCCCCGCCATGAAAATCGACCTTTCCAAATGGCAGACGGCCCAGGGGGCCTACGTGGACGCGGATTCGAACGGAATCGTCTGGACGGTGTCCCGGGCTGGCATCATCGCGCTCGACGCCAAGGGAACCTTTACGGATACCTCCGACGACGAAAGCCTGCTTCACAACGAAATCACGCTGGAGGGATATCCGGAAAAGAGTCCGGTGGGCGCTTGTATCGACGGGGCGGATCGGCTGTGGTTCGCCACCAAGACGGGGCTGTATCTGCTGCTTCCGAAGGACAGCCCGCTGGACGGCTCGGACGACGTTCTGGTCGTTCCCGACATGACGGAACGGCTCACGAACAACCGGGAGATCATCCATCTGCTCTGTCATCCCACGCAGGAAGGCGTCTGGTTGGCGACCAACTTCGGCTTCGCGGCGGTTTCCACCGGAGAAACACCGGAAGACGGCGCGACCTGGACCTGGAACGATTATCGGATAAGCGCCGCCAGCACCCTGGCGAACCGCCCCTATGCCGTGGACATCGACGGGGCCGGTCGCCTTTGGTTCACCGTGTATTTGAACGATACCTACATGCTGTACGCCGTGGAGCCGGGCGACCCGGCCAACCCCGCCGACGATACGGAATACGAGGTGGAATACGGCTTCGAGAATCCGGAGATCGGGGCCCTGGCCGCCGACGCCGATCAGGGCGTCTGGATCGTCCATGCGGAAAAAGCCTGGCATCTCGATCACAAGGGAACCCTGGACAACGGCACGGACGACGCGTGGGTGGAACTGCCGTCGCCCTCGTCGGCCGATTACTCCGGCTTTTTCCCGTTCGCGGCCGGTATCGCCGTGGGAATGGAAAAGAACGGCATCGACCATTTCCTGCTTTCCACGGCGAACACCGATGCGCCCGAGGACGATCTGGCGGCGAAACTGGATGAATTCGGATCCAACGAGGGCAATGCCTGGATTTCCGCCGCCGTGCTGGATTCGCATACACTGTTTTACAGCACAGAACTGGACGCGGGAGTGCTGGTTTTCGATGGAGAACCTTCCGCCGCCGCCTGGGTCCGCCATCACTATCTCGATCTGGGCGGAGTGCCGCGCAACGATCTGGCCGGCTTCTGGATGGAGGACGGCGGCGTGCTTCTGGGCGGTGGCAACGCCGTGACGCGCGTGGCCTACGCGGCGGAAGACGTTCCGGCGGATTTCTCGTTCACGGCCTACGAACTCAACGATCCCGCGGAAGCCACGCCCTACGACGTGCGTACCATCGTGAAGTTGTCGGACGGATATCTCGTGGGCGGCGCCTACCTTTCCTATATGGATTCGGAGGGCGCTTTTTCCGTCTGGAACGAGGCTTCCGGAGCCCCCAACGGCGTCATCACCACCACCATCGGGCCGGGAGGCGCCATCTGGGTCGGTAGTTACCAGGAATTCGCCATCCCCCTGATTATGTTCAACGTTTACGATACTCGGGGATCCTACCAGACCGCCGCCGACGACATGTCCTATGCGGTTGAATCCGAATACTTCGGCTTCGTCGCCGGGGCTCCCGTGGATACGATGGTGTTCTACGACGGCTGCAAGGGTTTGATCGGAAACACCTTGGGGCTGCACCATTACGATTGTAACGGGACCGCCACCGACACGACGGACGAGATCATCGAAACCGGGCTGTTGGACGGAACGCGCATGGTTCAGACCATCCGGCAGGCCGGAGATGGAACGTTCTGGGTGATGACGCTTTCGGGATTGTACTACACGGATATCCAGGGCACCGCCACGGCGGAGGACGATGTGATCGTCGCCTACACGGATCTTCCGTCGCCTTCCACCGGCTTCGCCCTGGACGACCAGGGAATTCTGTACTATTTCATCGAACACGGCCTGTTGGTTCACAAGCCCAACGATCCGGCGAACGCGGAGGACGACGAGGCCGTCCTGTTCCCCATGCGCGCCGGTTCGAACGGCGTTTTCCAGACGGACGCCGAGAACGGGCTGTGGTTCGGTTACGGCGACGGCACCGGGGTGTATTTCGCCCGATTCGAGAATCTCGCCTTCCGTCCCCTGGCCGACGTACTTTCCGAGGCCGCCGCGAGCGAAGAATAACGTTTCGACACATTCGCTGCATCCATCGCCGCCGGGTCGTCACCGGCGGCGTTTTCGTCTCGACGATACCGCATTTCCATTCTTGAACGGGTTTGATTCCTCCTGCGTCTCGTTCGAAAGATTGCATTTCAAGAAGGAAATCATGTAGGCTGATGGCAGCCGGTCTACAGGAAATCGTACCGATGCAAGCTCCAGGCTCTCAAAAGCAGACCTCGCTGCGCAACATGCTCGCCTTCTGGCTCGGCGCGATGATTCTTCTGCCAACGCTTCCCCTGGCCGTGTTTTCCTGGCACGGATACCGCAGCGAGATCCGGCAGTTCGAAAACCAGCTTCAGGACACCAATCGCCAGATCGCCACCCTGGCCGGTTCGCTTTTGCTGAGCATTTTGCAGGAGGCGGCGCGCCAACTGGAGGAAGTGCGTTCCGGCGCGGCGAATCTTCCCGATGCGCCGCTCGCCGGAAGTCCGATCGTGTCTTTCGGTGGAGAGGTTCTGGCGACCGCCGTCGATCCCGGGCGATTGGACGACACGTTTCCCGACGGTCTGCCCTGGGTTTCGATCGAAAGCAGGCAGGGCCGTCCGTTCAATGTCTCCGGCGTCGTTTCCGTTCCCGCGCTGGGCGGCCGGCGGGTTTTCGTCCGTGTCTGCCGTCCGTCGCCCGACGGTTCGTGCCGCATCGCCAGTCTGGAACCGAACTACCTGCACGAACAGCTCACCTCCCGTTTCGATTCGCTCATCAACCGGCATATTTACGCCATCGACGACCGCGGCGCTCCCATTTTCTATAGTGCGCCCGAACTGGTGGACCATCCGGAAATGTTTCACGAAAACGAACCGGTGCGCCGCTATATCGCCGGACGGACCGGCCCTGTTCAATATGTCAGCGTCATTTCCGGACGTCCTCGGCTGGGTTACGTTTCACGCATGGAGAAAACGGGCTGGGCGATCGTGGTCAGTGCGGATGTGGCCGAAAGCATGATCGATATCCGGAAACGCTTCCTTCTGCTGATTCTTGCCGTGCTCGTCGCGGGCGTCCTGGCCATCTCCACGTTCTTTCTGTTCAGCACCCGGCTCGTCTTTCCCCTTTCCGAACTGGCGCGTGAAATCCGGCGGAAGGACCGCGACCTGCGTTCGCCCGTGCGCCCGCCCGCCTCGATTCATCGCATCCGCGAACTGGCCGAGCTGGTGGAGGATCTGAACATCTATATCGATCATTTCATCAAGGCGGAAAGGAAAACCATCCAGGCCGAGAAACTGGCGACTCTGGGCGAGCTGACCACCGGACTGGCCCACGAACTTGGAACGCCCCTGAATGTCGTACGGGGCAGCGCCCAGCTGGTGAAGCGGAAAGTTCCGGACGACGCCGCCAGCCAGGCCGCCCTGGATCGGATCGTCGTCCAGACCGAGCGCATCACCGAATTGATCCGAAACCTGCTGGACATCGCCCGTCTGGAGAAGGTGCGGCCGGAACGGATCGATTTGCGGCGGCTGATCGGGCGGGTCCGCGAAACCGTGTCCGTCATGTATCCGGACGTGACCTATCGAATCCTGTGTTCCGAGCCCGACGTTCCCGTCTTCGTCCAGCGGCGGGCCATGGAGCATGCCTTTCTGAATCTCTACACCAATGCCTGCCAGGCGATGGAAGGCCGGGGAGATCTGTGCGTGTCGATTGAAAAGAGAACGGAAGAAAACGGAGCGTTCTGGGTGCTGGAGATCGAGGATTCGGGGCCGGGCATCGACCCGCAGCACATCGAGCACGTCTTCCGGCCCTTTTACAGCACCAAAAGCGCGGGGAAGGGGTCCGGCCTGGGCCTGGCCCTGGTGGAGCGCGTCATTCGCGAGAACGACGGCGGCATCGTGGTCGAGTCGGAGCCGGGACGGGGCGCCGTTTTCCGAGTCACCCTTCCGGTTTCAGCCGGAAACAACCCATTGGAGTCTTGGCGAAAATGAGCGACAGGAAAAGTTTGCGGATCCGGGTTCTGATCGCGGACGACGACGCCGACATGAGGGACTTTCTCGTGCAGGCGCTTTCCGAGGAAGGCTATGCCACGCTTTGCGCGAAAAACGGCGAGGAGGCCCTGAAACTGCTTAAAGGCGGCGACTTCGACATCATACTTACCGATCTGAAAATGCCCGGCGCAACCGGCATGGACGTGTTGCGCTGTGCGCAGGCCGGTTCGCTGCACCAGCCCACCATTCTCATGACCGCCTTCGGCACCATCGATTCCGCCGTGGAAGCCATGAAGCACGGGGCCTATTCCTACATCACCAAACCCTTCGATCTCGACGATCTTCTGCAACTGCTCCGGGAACTGGCCGAGCAGATCCTCCCCAGGAGGGAAATCGAGAAAACAACCCTGCGGGACGGAGACGAATCCTCGTTTTCCATCGTCTACCGCAGCCAGGCGTTCAAGGCCGTGATGGCGAAAGTTCATTCCGTGTCGGACAGTTCGGCCGGCGTGCTCGTCACGGGCGAAACGGGGACGGGCAAGGAACTGATCGCCAAGGAGATCCATCGTTGCAGCCGCCGTTCGAAGGGACCGTTCGTCCCGGTGAGCGTCAACGTCATCCCGGACAACATTCTGGAAAGCGAGCTGTTCGGGCACCGAAAAGGCGCTTTCACCGGCGCGGAGCGGGACAAGCCGGGTCTGGTGGAGCAGGCCGACGGCGGAACGCTGTTTTTGGACGAAATCGGCGAATTGAACGCCGCTGTTCAGGCGAAGCTGCTGCGTTTTCTCCAGGATCATTCCTTTCGGAGAGTCGGTGAGACAAAGGAACGGCAGGTGGATGTACGCGTGATCGCCGCCACCAATCGGGATCTTCGGGAGATGGTGGCCCGGGACGAATTTCGCGAGGATCTCTTCTATCGGCTGGCGGTCATCACCGTCCAGGTGCCGCCGCTTCGGGAACGCCGGGCGGATATTCCGGTGCTGGCCTATCACTTCCTGCGAAAGTACAACCGGAATTACAAGGTCACCGGGTTTCGGCCGGAGATCGTCGATTGGCTGGCCGACTGTTCATGGCCGGGCAACGTCCGGCAACTGGAAGGGGCGGTGGAACATGCCGTGATCCTGAGAAAAAACGGGTTGATACAAAAACGCGACCTGCCCGAATGGCTGTTGGACGAGGTGGATGCGAAAGACGGCGACTCCAGAACCCTGGAAACCGTGGAACGCGAGCATATCCTGAATCTGCTGAAGGAATGCAACGGAAACCGCAGCCGCACCGCACGAATTCTCGGGATCAATCGCCGCACCCTGACCCGAAAACTCCAGGTTTACGGCGTCCAGGATGAGGGCGATTCGGAAGAAAACGACGTCTCGTAAACGTATTCCCATGGAATGTTCACGATCTTCCTGACCGACGAACGGCCGGGAGTCCCGCGCCCACCCTCCCACAATCTGAAAATATTGTAATAATATCAAACGGATAAGAGATTTCTTCCGTTTCGGAAAGAAGAAATGGGACGATATGTCCCACCCTCCGTATGCCGGAATCGGCCAACTCCTTCGCTAAGCTATTGTAATTACATGTAAAAATGGCATGGCACGGGATGTGCTTTGTCGGTGGGGAATCGACCGTTGCCCAGCAAGGGAGTTTCGAATGATCGAGAAATCCACCCTGCAAGAATCCCACGAAGCCGACGAGCGGGCCGCATCTTCCGGAGTTCCGCGCTTTCGGTCGCTCTTTCGGCGGTTTTTCTGGATTCTGACGATTGCGGCCATTCTGCCGCTGGCGGGAGTCGGCGTGGGAGCCTATTGCGTCTTCAGCGAGATCATTTACGCCAAATCCGTGCAGAAGTTTCAGAGTCTGGTGGAGAGCCATGCCGCCATCGTGGAAATCTTTCTGGCCGAACGTCTGAAGGCGATGGAACTGGCCTCTTCGAAATACTCCATCGATGAAATCGTGCAGCCCGCCGAGATCGAGGCGCTTCTGAAACGCTTGAACGGAATTTATTCGGATTCCTTTCAGGATCTGGGCGTGATCGACGAGAACGGCCGGCACCTTGCCTACGTGGGCGCCTATGACCTGCTGGACAAAAACTATCGAAACGAGGCTTGGTTCGAACGGGTGTCGGAAAAGGGATATTTCATCAGCGATGTTTTCCTTGGATTTCGAGAGACGCCTCATTTCATCGTCGCCGTCAGGCAGGAGCGGGAAAGCGGAGGGTGGATTCTGCGAGCCAGCATCGATTCCGATATTTTCTCCAATCTCGTCGCCAGAGGGGCGCAGGGCGAAAGCGGGGATTGTTTCGTCATCGATCGGAAGGGGAAATACCAGACTCGCCCCAGGCAAAAGGCCGGGCTTCTGGACGATAGCGGAATCGATCCCGGAGCGTATTTTTCCGGCGTTCGTACGGGCGCGGCGACGTCCGACGGCCATCCGCTGCTGCGCACCATGCAGTGGATCGACGAGCCCCGCTGGCTTCTGGTCGTCCAGCAGGAAGAAGCCGAGTTCATGGCCTCTGTCCGGGAGGCGACCGTGCGCGGAATGGCCGTATTTCTGCTCGGCGTGCTGATGATTCTGGCCGCTGCGGCTTTCACCACCCGCTATCTGCTTCGCATCGCGGAGGACGCTTCCAGGGAGAAGGAAGACATCGCCCGACAGTTCATGCAGGCCAGCAAACTGGCCGCCATCGGGGAACTCGCCACCGGTCTGGCCCATGAAATCAACAATCCGCTCGCCATCATTCTTTCCGAGCAGACCAATATCGGCGATCTGCTTGGAGAAATCGCCATGGATGAAACGCACGAGCGGGAGTTGACGGAAAGCGTCTCGCTTGTGAAGAAGCAGGTGCTGCGATGCCGTTCGATCACGCAGAAAATGTTGAAATTCGGTAGACAGGGCGCGATCCAGGCCGAGATCGTCCATCCGGACTCCCACCTGGAGGAGATCGTCCGTCTTCTGGGCAAGCAGGCGGCGGTCAACAACATCGATCTTCGGCTGGAAGTTCTGCCCGACCTGCCGAAGATCCGGATCGATTCGGGAGAGTTCGAACAGGTTCTGACCAACCTGATTACCAACGCCATGCAGGCCGTTCGTTCCGACGGCACGGTTCTCGTCCGGGCGGTCCCGGCCAGGGATGCGGTCCATTTCAGCGTCGAGGACACGGGCGCGGGCATTTCTCCCGAACTGCTGGACCGCATCTTCACGCCGTTTTTCACGACCAAGCCGGTGGGGCTGGGAACCGGGCTGGGGCTGTCGGTCTGCTACGGAATCGTAACGAAATGGAAGGGTCGGATCTGGGCCGAATCCGAACCGGGCAAAGGGGCCGTCTTTCACTTCACGTTTCCCAACGCCGATGGAGACGAACCTTCAAATCCCACGGAAGGAGTTTGACATGACGGAGACGCAAACGGGTATTCGGGTGCTGCTGGTGGACGATGAAACCGACTTTCTGGAAAGCACGGCCAAGGCCCTGCGTCGCAGAGGTTTCGAAACCACGACGGCGTCCGGCGGGAAAGCCGCCCTGGAATTCGCGCGGTCGCGGCGTTTCGACGTGGCTTTTCTGGATGTCAAGATGCCCGGAATGGACGGACATCAGCTTTTTTACGCCCTGCACGACGCCCTCCCGGAAATGCGGATCGTGATGCTTACGGGCCACGGCGATCTTCAGAAGGCGTTCGAACTGGGAAAGAACGGCCTGTTCACCTACCTGGCCAAGCCCGTGGAGACGGACGACCTCGTTCGGACGCTGATGCGGGCCTACGAACAGGGCGATCGGGTCCGATCGGATCTCCGAGAGGACGAGATGGAGTCCGGAGAAGCGCTTCCCGTGCGGGTGCTGCTGGTGGACGACGAGAACGAATTCCTGCTGTCCGCCAAGAAAATCTTCCAGCGGCGTGGAATGGACGTGTTCGAGGCGTCGAACGGAAAGGAGGCCCTCGATCTGCTGGCCCGGCAGCGCGTCGATGTGGTCGTGGCGGACGTCAAGATGCCCGGCCTCGGGGGGATCGATCTACTGGACCGCATCAAACGGGACGATCCTCTGATCGAAGTCGTCCTTCTGACGGGACACGGGAGCGTCACCCTGGCGGTGGACGGAATGAAGCGGGGGGCTTTCGATTACCTGACCAAGCCCCAGGAAACGGAAGACCTGATCCGGGTCATCCGGGCGGCTTGCGGAAAGAAGAGGGAAGCGGAGGCCATGCGGCGTCGGGCGCGCATAGAGAAACTTCTTGAAAAGAATCCTTCCTGATCCAAGCGGAAACTCGTCTGAACCGAACACGCGGAGGAGCGGAACATGTCGACAAGCGGACCGCAGAAGAAGAAGAAGACCGGTTACGACAAGTACGTCCAACCGAAGAAGCTGGCGATCGCCATCGCGGCCTTCGTCGTGGTGCTGATGATTCCGATACCGGAATCCATGCTGGATGTCGCCGTCGAGTACACGGCCGGTGAAAGCCACGTGCTCGAACTGTTCAGCCAGAAACTTTTCCAGAAGGAATACGGCGACTGCGAACAGTGGGAGGTGATGACCGCCCGGGTTCTGGAATTGAGCATGACCCAGGGCGCGTTGAGCAGGAAACGGGCGATGAAGAAGGATGCCAAGTGGATCGGAAAGGCGGGATTCCAGAACCGCGACGTTTACGTGAAGAAATATCACCGGAAGATTTCCGGGATTCCGGAGGATGAATTTCTGGCCATGATGAAAAGCGCGCAGGAACTGCGGCTGGTCGGCCTGAAATATGCGAACCTGGACGACGGCGAGAAAAAGAAGGCGGATCGCGCCGCCCGAAACATCCGCGTGGTCATCGCCATGATGACGTTCATGATTCTCTGTTTCATCATGGAGGCCATGCCGCTTCCCGGCGTGGCTTTCTGTATCGGGCTGATCCTGGTGTTTTCCGGAATCGTCGGCCGAAAGGAGGTGGCGTCGTTGTTCTGGGACGATGCCGTCTGGTTCATCATGGGCAGCCTGATGTTCGCCGCCGCCTTCGTGAAGACGGGAGTGGACAAGCGGGTCTGCCTTTTCCTGTTCAAATTCCTGGCCAAGCCGCGAGTGGGCATCATCACGGGGATCATGATTCTCGTCATCTCGCCCGCGGCCGCGTTCATCTCCGATCACGCCCTGGCGGCCATGTTCCTGCCGATCGGAATGATTCTCTATTCGAACAGTCTGAACAAGAAAGTCCCCGTGGATCCGGAACTGGCGAAGATGCTGTTCATCACCATCGCCATGGCCTGCAACGTCGGGGGATTCGGCTCGCCGTCCGGCGGAGCGAGAAACGTCATCATGATGACCTATCTGGAGGACATGTTCGGCATCAACATCGGGTACGGAGAATGGATTATCTATGCGTTTCCCTTTGTTCTGGTGATGATGGTCTTTCTCTGGCTGATGGTGAACTGGCGCTTCAAACCGCAGATTCGCGATCTGTCGCCCGCCCTGGAGGTGCTTCGGTCGGACATTTCCCGGACGGGCGGCTGGAACCGCAAGCAGATCGTCGCCATCGTCATCTTCCTTCTGATGTTGCTGGGCTGGATCACCGAAAAGAATCTGATCCTGCAATGGACCGGAATCCGGCTGGGCATCGGCGTCATCGCGGTCGCCGGAGCGGTGGCCTACCTGCTGACGGGCGTGGTCAACTGGCGAGACTATCAGGAGAAGGTGGACTGGGGCGTGGTCTGGCTGTATGCGGGAGCCATCATCTTCGGGAAGATCATGGCGGACTCCGGAGCGGCCTACTGGCTGGCGCGCTCCATCATCGAACTCGTGGAACCGCTCGGGTTGGCCACCGGAAAGGGGTTGCTTGCGCTGGGCGGACTGGTGACGGCGGGCATGACGCAGTTGATGGCCGACGGGCCGGCGGCGGCTTCCGTGGGGCCGATCACGCTCAACATGGCGGCGGTGTCGAATCCGGGCACCGTCATCGTGCCGTTCATGGCGCTTGCCACGGCGGCCGCCAGTTCCATGGCCTATCTGCTCATCATCGGCACGCCGCCGAACGCCATCGTCTACGCGAGCGGGCACCTGGAAATGAAGGATTATTTCCGGGTCGGCGTGCCCTGTCTGATCTTCGGCCTGGCCCTGTTGATTTTCCTGTCCGCGACCTACTGGGTGTGGATCGGATTCCAGGGTCTTCCGCTGCCGCAGTGAACGAACTCGAACAAGGAGAACGGCCATGTCGAAAATAAGGATTCTGTTGGTTGACGATGAAAAGGAATTCAGGGAAAGCACGGCGCGCACGCTGTCCCGGCGCGGATTCAACGTGGATGATGTCGGCGGCGGAGGCGAGGCCCTGGAATATCTGAAGACCACGACGCCGGATCTGATTATTCTGGACCTGAAGATGGCGGAGATGGACGGGATCACCACGCTGAAACACATCCGGGATCTGCACGGCGATCTGCCCGTCATCATCCTGACCGGCCACGGCGACTTCGACAGCGCCCTGTCGGGAATCAAGCTGGAAATCGTCGATTTCCTCCAGAAGCCGGTGGATATCGATTATCTGGCCCACAATATCCACAACCTGCTGAACGTCAAGTACGCCAAACCGCTGAACGAGAAGACGGTGGCGGACCTGATGGTCAACGTGAACAGCTACCGTAAGGTCTATATCGATCAGCGGCTTTCCGACGCCTTGAAGGAACTCCGGGACAGCATCAACGCGCCGGTCTTCGGCAAGGTCACGGAAATCGGCCACCGTTCCATTCTGATCGCGGATCGCGGCGAGCGCATCGTCGGCCTTCTTCGAATGGTCGATGTGCTGGGCATGGCCGCGCCGGAATGGATGTTCGATGACTCCTACCGTTCCTTTTACACCGGCATGTTCCTGGCGCAGTGCAAGGTGATCGGAGAGCGTCCCGTCGGCGACTATATCGACGTGGAGGATCTGATAACCATTCACGAACACACGCCGTTGATCGAGGCCGCCGTGTTGATGGCCGAAAATCGATTAATCAATCTTCCCGTGGCTCGGGACGGGCAGATCGTCGGCATTCTGAGGGACAAGGATCTGTTCCAGGAAATCCTGCATATCGTTTTGGGAAACTGATGGCGTCATGAGCATGAATCTTCTCCTCATCACCCGGGACGACCGGTGGCGGCGTTTCATGAAAGAGGAACTCGGAAAGCGCGGGTTTTCCCGCATCCGGGATTTCGAAAGAAACGCGGAGGAGACCTTCGTGCCCGACTCGATTCTTCTGGATGTTTCCGACTACGACTGGGGGGTGGACGTGCAGGTCCACGCCATGCTGGAACGGTATCCGCTCTGCGAGTGGATCCTGTTCTATTCCGGAGAGGCGCGCTGGGGAGACGTGCGCGTGCTTTCGCGCGGCGCCTATGAAATCATGCCCAAGACGGCGAACGTGGACAGGGTGTGCGTCTATATTCTGGCCGCCTGCATGCGCAAAAGACATACCGAACAACGGCTGAAGGATTTGAAGAGAAAACGTGCGGTTCCGGCTTCGCCCTCGGAAGAGGAATGGTAGGGATCGCGTTTCCTGCGTAGAAGGAGTGCATCATGGCGACGAAGCGGATTCTCTGTGTGGCGACGATCGTTCTGTTTCATTCCCTGGTTCTGTTCGCGGCCGAGGAGGAAGCGGCCGATGCATCGATGAGCGATAAGGCGAATCCGGCGGTGGGGAGCGATACCCGGACGGCGGAAGAGGAAAATGCAAAGTCGAACGCGAAGAAGGAATGGCCGGACAAGATCGGTCCCTTCGAAGTGCAGAGCAAGGACAAACGGCATTCCTTGCGTCTCGGATTGGCCGTTCAACTCCTGTTTCGGGTGGACAACAAGGACATGGGGGCGGACGCCGATCGGGAGAATACCGTCTATGCCGAAGCCCGCCGAGTCCGGCCCAGCCTGCGAGGCTCCCTGGTGGACGGCCTGTTCGAGTTCTATCTTCATCTGAACACCAGCCCCAATACGCTGGATCTTCTGGATTGCTATCTGAACTACAATCCGCATCCGTACACGCAAATTCGGGTGGGGCAATGGAAGATCCCGTTCACCCGCTATCGTATCCAAAGCTTCAAGCGCCTGACCCTGGTGGACTGGGCGATCACGAGCAAGACCTTCGGAGCGGAGCGCCAGATCGGGCTGGCGGTTCACAGCGGGCTGGAAAAGCCGCAGCGCATCGATTACGCTTTCGGAATCTTCAGCGGCATGAACGCCCGTTCCAGCCACGCGCTGGGCGTGGCGACGCTGACCGGCGAGGAGATCGTGAGTTCCTCCAACCTGGCCGAGCCGGGGCCGAAGATGGAAATCCATCCGGAACTGGTGGCGCGCATCGGGTACAATCACAACGGAATCGATGTCGCTCGGGACACGGATTTCCACGGAGGCCCGTTCCGCTTTCATGTCGGAGTTTCGAGCGCATATGACTTGAACGCGGACGAGGAACTCGACTTCACGGCCCGCCTGGCTCCCGAGTTCCTGATGAAGGCGTACGGGTTTTCCCTGTTTCTGGCCGGCTATCTGGGATGGGGCGAGCGTTCGATGGCGAACGAGAATCCGGAACTCGCCGTCATCGGAGGACTCGCACAAGCTAGTTATCTGTTCATCAAGCGGGTGGAACTGGCGGTCCGCTATTCGGCCGTTCACAACATGGACGACTTTCTTCGGGATTCCCGACTTCGGGCCGATTCCCTCATCGCCGCCGCCGACGACCCAAAGGAGGCGGACGATCTGACCAAGCAATATAAGAAAGTCGGCAGCGTGAAGAACGAACACGAGGCCACGTTCGGAATCAATGTCTACATCGTGGGGGAATCCTTGAAGTGGCAGAACGACATTTCCTATCTTCTTCACGACATCGACGGGCCGAACAAGGAAGACATCCGCTTTCGGTCGCAGCTACAACTGGCGTTCTGACGAAAAGAATCCGCCTTCCGCGAATCGCGACGCGGGAGGGGTGATAAGTTGGAAATGTTCCGGAAATCGGAGAATTTGACCCGTCTGTTTCGAACCATTTTCCGGTTCGATTTCGGGTCGTTTCGGTGCTCCGTCCGGGTGACACGTTTTTCCTGCGTATCCTGTTGATATCAAACGGTTTCTCCGTACTTTTGCGTTCACCCGGACGGAGCGCCGAAAAACGGCGTTTCAGGGTCATCGCCGTTCTCCTGCGCCTGCGGAGCGATGAGGAAGAATTTACTAAATATATCAAACACTTACGGCCAGCCAAGGGGCCGTTTGTTCGCTTCGTTATGTCCTTCGTCATAGGCGCTATGCCCCGGCCGGGGTTTTAACAGGTTCGAAGGCATCCATCTCCCCGGTTGTTTTTTTTTAGCTTCACGGTCCTTCACTTCTTCTCCCCGGCTGAATTCGTTTGCAGTATCGGGCGATCCGTTTATAATGCCCGAAGTCGGAAACGCCGCAAGGCACTGAAAACGATGGAGAGCCATGAAAATCAAGCTTCCGATCGAAAACGGAGACTTTCACAGAATCTTGAGCGCCATTCTACTTATCGGACTGACGACGTGCGGCTTCTTTTGGGCCTGTCAACCCCACGCGGTCACGGAAACGGTGCTTTACCAGGAAGTGGGGCCTTATGGAGGAACGGTGCTCGGGCCCAAAGGCTCCAAACTGGTGATTCCGCAAGGCGCCTTGGAGGAAACCATTCTCGTTGGCATTCGGGAGCTGACGGAAGACGAGATCTGGCGCAACGACAATTATTTCCGCATTTCCAGTGCTTTTCAGATCACGCCGGACAATTACCAGTTGGTCAAGGCCGCGACCGTGGAGATGCCGTATCTTCCCCTCACGCTCACCGACGATCAGCAGGAAACATTGATTCACGGCTACAGTTCTCCGCGCTGGCGGCCGAACTGGAAACGCCTGGACGGCACCGTGGAAACCAAACAGCATGTCTACCGGATGGAGACCACCCGCTTCGCGGCTTTCTCCATCTATTTGACCGATGCTCCCCTTGCGGACGGCGACGAGGATCTGGAGGAAGAAAACGAAGCGGAGGCTTGCGCCTGCGAGATCTGGGACGGCGAATGGTGCTCGGAATCGCCTTGCCTGCCGTTCTCCCGCATCGTGGTCGAGGCAGCGGAAACGACCGGATGCCGACGGACCCTGGTTCTCCATAACGAAGGCGGTGCGGGATCGCAGACCGCCGGATTGAGCGGCTGCGAATCCATGGATTCCATTCCCTTTACTTTCCAGGAATATGGAGAATGCTGGCTGTCGTTCGACGAGAGCGGTTCTTCCATGATAATGGACTGTCCGAATTGCCGGATCGAATTCCGGATGGATGCCTGCCCATAAGAAACCATAGCAATTGCTGTATGATTTGAAGCCGGCGCCCCATGACACCGGTCACCCATGGCGGAAATCAAAGACGAACCGCCACAAGTCTCGGTGTCCTGAGTCGAAGACGGAATGGTATTGGCCGGGTTCGGGAAAAACCTAAAGAGCGGGATTGGGGCGGATGTGCTCCGCCAGATCCTGGAAGGCCAGCCGATAGACTTCCTGTTTGAAATCGACGATCTGTTCGAGCAAATCCTCCGCGCTCATCCACTGGAAAGACCGGAATTCACTGTCGGTTTTCTGAGGATCGGGGAGGCCCTCCCGCCACATGCGGACGACGTAATAGCGTTGCTCCTGCCCCCGGAATTCTTTCGCGATGGCGCTTTCCGCGAGCCAATCCGGGAAGTCGTAGCGATACCGGCGGGGAGACTCGGCCAGGATTTCGACCTCGGTGGTTCCGACTTCCTCCTGCAATTCCCGCAACATGGCCTGACGTTCGTTTTCTCCGGGATCGACGCCGCCCTGGGGGATCTGCCAGACGCCTTGCAGGTCTCCCCGTTCTCCGGCGAGCACCTGTCCGGCATCGTTGATGATGATGATCGCCACGTTCTTCCGATAGGGCCGTTCCGTCATTTCTCGCCTTTTTCCGTAAGAATTCCATAAAGTTCCGGCGTACGCTGCCGGAACAGATCGTTTCTGGGCGTCTGCCGCTTATCGCGCGCCTCGTGGGGGTCCAGCGCTACGGAAATCGTTTCCGTTCCGATCTCGTCGGCGGCGGCCAGTCTTTTCCCTCCCGGCGAGACGATCTGGCTTTTCCCGGTGAAGGTCAAACGGATTTCTCCCGCGCTTTCCGTTCCCACGCGGTTGCAGGTGGCCGCGAAGACCCGGTTTTCCAGGCAGCGGGTTATCATGGCTTCCTGGCAGTAGGGCAGAACCAGGTTGCTGGGATGGCATAGGATGTCCGCTCCCCGGAGCGCCAGGCTTCGGGCGGCCTCCGGAAAGATCCAGTCGAAACAGATCATCATCCCGACCTTGGCGCCCGCAATCTCGTTCACGCGCCAGCCGTCTTTTCCCGCGTCGAACACCCGGGTTTCCAGATCGAAAAGATGAACCTTGCGGTAGACATCGACCACGCCTTTCGGTCCGATCAGCGCCGCGCTGTTGTACATCCCGGAACCGGATTTTTCCACGAAACCGTAAACCAGGTGGGCGTTTCGTTCTTTCGCCAGCTCGACGAGCGCTCGGGACGTGGGGCCTTCGGCGTCCTCCGCCACGGCTTCCAGTTCCTCCCGGGTCTCGAACAGGTAGCCCGTGGTGGCCAGTTCCGGATAGACGATCAGATCGGCGGCGTCCGGCAAGGCCCGGCGCATGGCGGCCAGATTGGAAGAGACATCGTGCCGTTTCGGCGCGAACTGAACCAGGGAGACGATCATTTTTTATTTCTGTTTTTGGGGAGACGGAGGAATTATTCCCCCTTTTTCCGTTGTCCCAGGCGAAGTTGGCACTTCTTCAACATTTTCTGGTTACCGGCCTGATCGAACATCTGGGCGGCCTGTTCGTAATCCCGGTAATAAAAGAACACGACGCCGGCGCGGTTATAGTCCTTGATGGCCCGGTATTCCTCGACGGCCTGCACCGGGTTGTTCGATTCGAAATGGAATTGCGCCCGGACGCGGGCGGCCTTCTTCGATTCGCCCATGGCCTCGAAGATTTTAGAGATTCCCAGCAGGTTCTTGGATTTCCGGAAATACGTTTCCGCGTTTCCGAAGTCCTTTTTTCGGAAATAGATGTCCCCGGCCAGGTTGTTGATTTCGTCCGTGCTGGGGCAGAAACGCAGGGCGATCAGGGCGTTATCGTAATCCTTGGCTTTGTAGAAGGCTTCGAGCGCGCTTTTGTAGTCCTGCTTCTTGACGTAATAGTGCCCCATCATCTCGCTGGAATCGTCCGCGTATCCGTGCTTGTCCAGAATCTGGGCCGCCTTGTAGTAATCGGCCTGCTTCATGAGATGCTGGGCGTTCAGGATCGGATCCTTCCAATGCCGGGTTTTCTGGGAAAAGCGGACGATAATCAGAATCAGCAGAACGATCAGAACTCCCGGGATCGCCAGCAGAACGATGTTGAAACGATAGATTTCAAAAAAGGGAAACGTCTGGGTGGTGCTGGTTTTGTACAGAGCGTTCGAGATCCCGTCGAAGAAATAGAGCGACAGTTTCGTCTTCAGTTTTTCCTGTCTTAAAAGCGGTGTTTCCTCCGGCACGACGATCACCAGCGAATCGACGTTCATGGCGTTGGCCAGTTGCACCAGATCCTGAACGCCGTATTTGTTTTTATGCCCCTGCACCCTGGGCTGGAGCAGCTTTCTGAATTCCTGTTCCGACGATCGGTTTTCGACGATATCGAATCGTGTGGAGAGAACCTGCTTGATTTCGCTGTGGATGCGGCTTTCATCCCGATGGATGTACGGCCGGATGAAGTTCCTGGACTTTTGAAGAAAACCTTCCCTGGACGGGAGGGGCGTTCCATTCAGAATCATCACCTTTCCCACGGAGGCCATCTTTCCCTTTTCCCTCCACCCGACCAATGGGAGCGGCAGGACGAGTTGAATGTAATCGGGAAAGAAGAGATGCCCGGAAAGATCTTTCCAGTCGTAGGGTTTTCCGCTTAGCTGCCAGCCGATGGCCATGGAATTCCTTTTCTTTTCGGCGTCCTCTCCCTCTTTCTGGATCGATGCCGACAGGAAATGAAGCTCCTCGCGTCCGCTGTAGATTTCCAGCGCGTCACGGATGATGTTCGCCGCGTCATCTCCTTTTTCCAGTTTCACCAGGTTTTCGGCTCGGTGCAGCAAGGCTTCCAGTTTCCAGTTCTCGGCCCACTTGACCGATGTCCAGATGTCCAGGGCTTCCGCGTAGCGCTTGCTTTTTTCCATGGTCAGGGCGAGCAGGTAGGGATTGCGCTCCCGAATCGGGACGTTCTCCAGCAGTTCGATCGCCCGTTGCAGGTCGTTTTCCCGTTCCAGTGCATCCCAGGCGGCCAGGTGAACCAGTTTCCGGTGGGCTTTGTCCAGTTTCAGACCGGCGTCCATGATCTGGCGGGCCTTGGGGTAATTTTCGGAAACCAGTTCCAGTTTGGCCAGGTTGTAGAAAACCTCGATTTCCTCGATTCCATGAACCAGGTTCTGCTGATTCAGCATTTTCATCAGAACGGTCCGCTCCTGCTTGGACAGAAGCGAGAAATCGATCTGATTCAGCCATTCCAGGCGAAAGTCGTGGTCTAAAAGTTCCATCCAGAGTCCCGCCGCCTTCAGATGGTTCCCAAGGTTCTGGACGGCGGCGGCGATCCGGGCTTTGGTCTTCCAGATGTTGTCGATGTCTTTCAGGTTCTGATAGCACGAAAGCAGGATTTCCAGATATTGCAGGTCTTCGGAAAAATACTTCCCGATCGCCTCCAGTTTCTTAACGGCCTTGTCGGCGCCCTGAAGTTCCTGCGTCGCCCAGGCCAGGCCCAGATCCGCCAGAGGATCCTTCTTGTCCAGTTTTTTCAGTTCCTTGAAGACTTCCGTCGCCTTTTCCGGTCGGTTCAACAAGATGGACAGTTTCCCGATCAATTTCAGGTAGGTCGGCTTTTCCTTTTTCGAGTGAATTTCCTTGTACTGGGATTCGAGCTTGAGCGAGGCTTCCATGGAGGCGCCTTCCAGAACGCGGATTCGGGCCATGTCCAGGGGCGATTTGGCTTCGCTCATGAGATCGCCGATGAGGCCGGTGCGTTTTTGCAGCCGGGTATACAGATCGCGGTTGTTTTCGGCGATCCATTCGATATCCGTCAGGCCCTGCAAACACTGCTTCTTTGCGCAGAAATCGAGAACGCGGGCCAGTCGCGGAAGCGAAGCCTGGAGCAGAATGTCTTCCGGATAGGCGTCGTCTATCTTCGTCAGGCTCGTTCCGTGGGCGATGCGGTGAATCTTCTGCAACAGCCGGTTCGCCGTCCAACGCAGATGGCGCATCGTCAACGGCGCCGAGACATCGGAAACGTAAGCGCCGGAACGGCCGCTGTACATGCGCGTATTCAGAACCCAGTCCTTGCCCTCCAGGCGTTCGTCCAGGAAGATCAGGAAATCCACGCCCAGCAACGATGTCAGGCGGGGAACGATCAGCGGATCCAGGGGGATGCCTTTCAGTTCCTTTTCCACCACGTCCAGAACCTCGTGATGGGACGTGATCGTGTATTTTCCGGCATAGGGGGGGCTGTTGGTCAGCTCGAATTCCAGGTACGCCAGCCAGTCCTTGCACAGATCCTCCGAAAAACGTTGGCTGTGAAAATCCACGAAAGCGATCTTGACCTGGCGTCCCTTCTGAATTTGCAGGTTGGTGGGAGGATCCTTCGGGGTGAAATTCTGCGCCCAGGCATGGGAAAATCCGAAAAGGAGCATCAAGGCGACCGCAGCCGTCCGGACCCCCCGGCGAACATGCTTTTGACAAGTATTTCCCAATGCCATCGCTTTTTCTCTCAAGGAATGTTGAATCTGTTGGACCGGATTTTTCTTATGTTACTCCATTGCCTTGATTTCTTCCAGTTTTTCCAGCGCCTTGTCGTAAAGATCGCTTTTTGGGTCGGCAAGTTCCACCGCGATTTCCAGCCATTTCTTCGCCGCTTCCGGGTCGTACATCACCATGTTGGCTCCGCGCATGAAAAGCATCTGGGCGTGCTGGGGCATTTTGGCGAGTTGGTCCTTGGCGTCCGCGAATTCTCCGTCGTATTCCAGGGCTTTCTGGAATGTGGCGCGGGCGTCGGCGTACTTGTCGGCCTTGAGCAGTCCCTTGCCCATGAGCGTGTAGCCTTCCGCGAAGCGCGAGTTCATCTCGTTGGCGAACTTGCTCTTCTCCGTGATACCGAGCCGTGCGCCTTCCTCGGCCAGGTGGCCTTCCAGCACTTTCATCTGTTCCAGGTTGTCGATGATGGCCTTCGAATTGGCGCTTTTCAGCGCGGCGAGGATGTCGTTGTACGCCCGTTCGAATTCGGCCAGCATGGCTTTGAATCCATAGGCCCGCCCGTCGGCGTCGCATCCGCAGCGTTTCTTGGTCACGGCCACGACCTTGGCGTGACTTCCGGCGATATCTCCCTTGACGAAGAGTTGATAGGCGGCCTTCAGGCCGTCCAGAACGCTCTGTTTGCTGGCCATATTGGGCAGGCGGCGCATGACCGGGGACGCGGCGGCCGGGGCTTCCTCCTGCCGGGCCACGGTGCGTTCCTCATCCTTGGCCAGCAGCGGCTGGGGTGGATGTAAAAGCGCGGCGGTCCATTCCCGGGCGTCGGGATCGTCCTTGAACTGCCCCTTCAAGGCTTCGAATTCCTTTTTACGCTTGGTTTCGCCGTCCAACAGATTGAAAATCCTGAAGGAAAGCTCCATCAGTTTTTCTCCGCCCCGTTCGGCCTTGCCGACGATGACGAACTCGTACGGAGAGCGCTTCAGGCGGCGATCGATGCATTTTTCATCGCTGTTGCAGCGCAAAAGCCTTACGGCGCGGGTGCGGCCGAATTCGTCCTGGTAATCCTCCACCGTGTGGATCTGGATCTGAAGGTATTTTTTCATTCTATCGGCCAGAACCGTATCGATGGGCTCGGTATCGTCCTGATCGAGTTCCTCGCCGGGCACGATGGGCAGAAGCAGGCCCTTGGCGAGCGGCTCCGCGTGAAGGGAGAAGAGGGGAACCGCGACCAGAGTCAGCGCGAGCGTGGCCAGAAACATCCCATTCCGTATTTTCAAAGCTTTTTCCTCCGCGTATTCATTTGTTTGCCGTTTATCCTGTTTTCCCGGGGATTCTTCTCCCGGGCGTATCCAGCCGCTTAATATGTCACAATTCCGCCGTCTCGGCAAGCGTTTCCATTCCATGACATGGCGATTGCATTCTCAGTAATCGTCGAAGGTTATCCGCTCATGGCGAGTGGTTTCGCGAAGCGAAATCGTATCTAGCCACGTCGTTTCCTTCGGTTTCGCCCCTCGATACGATTTTTCCTTCGGAAAAATCACTCGGGGTGAGCGGAAAAAGAGAAGCAAATACGGAAGAGTGTGGAAAAAAATATAGAATGCAATCGCCTTGCGCCTTAGCGGGTTTGCTTGACAGGACGCCGCCGGATGGAATACCCTATTAAATTGGATGCCCTTCCATTCTGGGTGCTCGAACATGAAGCGCGCAACCCGCACCGCGAGAGGGGCTTAACCAAAAAATCCGGACCGCATGGCGGAAGGCGAAAGCGATGGCGAGCGTACGTTTTTACAGAGAAACTCCGGAGCCGATACGATTCGGCGGCCTGCTTTTGGCGATGATCCTCGGCCTGATGTTTCTTCTGCCGGGGTGTGTAACGGAAAGCACGGACGAGAGCCTGCCGCCTTCCGGCACGATTCTTCCCGACACTGAGGGGGAACTGGTGTCCAAGGACGGCCGGGTGGTGGTGCAGTTTCCGAAAGGATCGGTGGACAGCCCCACGCAATTCGTCATCACCCAGATCCCCTATCGCAGCTACAAGGATCAATATTGGTTGCAGAGCGATGTTTACCATATCGAGCCGACCCTGCCGCTGAAAGCGCCGGTTCGCGTGGTGGTGGATTTGAACGGCCTGTTCGGCAGACACCTGGAGCCTCTGGGCCCCGGCGATCCCGAGCTGGATTATTTCTTCAATCAACAGGCCATCAGCTTGCGTAAGCTTCAGCCCAACGGCAAGGCGGAAGTGGTTTCCGCCTCGGAGCAGTCCGTTCAGGACGCCGGCGGCAACAACCATCGCGTGCTGATGCACGTCACCCAGACCCTGGGAACCTTCGGCGTGTTCATCGACGACTGCTGGCTTTTATGCAAGAAGACCGTGGAGTGTTCGTCCTACGAGGGAGATCCCAAGAAGACCGTGAACGAGCAGGTGGCCGAATGCATGGGGGACTTCGGTTGTCCGTCGAACCTGACGCGCATCAACGGCCAGGAGATGCAGGAGATTTTCTCCTGTTCCCAGACGCGGCCCTGCGCGGATTCGTTCGGCTGCTGCCTGTCGGACCTGGGCTGCCGGGATATTCCGGTGGACGGCGACGGGGAGACGGACGGCGATGAGGACGCCACCGACGGAGATACGGATATCGACGGAGACGACGATATGGAAGACGGCGACGCGGATTCGGATGGCGACGACGATACCGACGGAGACGGCGACATGGACGGCGACGCGGAAGAGGACGCGCCCGACGAGTGGTTGCCCGCCTATTGCCAGAGCGTATCGGAATGCACCGGGGGACAATACTGCGCCCGTTCGGATGCCATCGACTCGACCACGGGGGTCTGTCTGCCGCTGGCGGACGATCCGGTGGGCGTGCATGCCCGGGTGGGCGGAAACTGGATCGACATTCCGGACGTACCCGCCACCACCTGTGTCGGCGACGGACCGGACTACGGGACGACGGGCCCCGCCACCTTCACTCTGAAGGCCGTGGTGAACCCGCTTTGGGAGATCGGGGACGAATCCGGTATCACGGTGGAACTGTATTACGATCAAAGCATGGCCAATCCCGCCATGACGGGGACGACCGACGCGAACGGCGAGGTTTCCTTCACCGGCGTCCTGACGGAAGAGTGGATCGTGCTGCGTTCCCAACGCACCTCTTCGGATCCGCTGGTGAAAATCGTTCCCACCTTCGATTGGGGTATTTTCATCAGCAAGGCCGCCGCGAACACGGCGGTGGGGCAGGTCGTGGACGTCGGCATCAATCCCGTGGAACAGGCGCGCTATGACCAGTTCGCCAAGAGCCTGGGATTTTCGGAAGGCATGCCCCTGGGATACGGCATGGTAATGGGGCGCGTGCTGGATTGCCGCTATCCGCCCTACAGCGTCTCCAACGCCACCGTGGGTTTCCTGCAGGTGCAGCCGAAAAAGATGGGGTATTTCAACGCCCAGACCAATCCCATGCCCCTCTTGACCCGGGAAGCCACCAATCGGGACGGGCTGTTCGTGGGGTTGCACATGCCGCCCCAGGATCCCCTGACCGCTTTCGCATACGGAACCGTCAATTCCGGAGGCGCCGATCAGATCACCATGCTGGGCGTGACATATTCCGGCCACCTGCGTTTGCAGGCCAACTCCGTTTCCTACGTTCGTTTCAACAGCTATCGGTAACGACTTCATGCAGAACCGGAACATCTTGATATTTCTGACTTTCTTTCTGCTTTTCTGCGCCTGTACGGGCGGAAAGGACAAAGGGCTTCTTCCCGGCGATCCGGAATTGCCCGAACTTCCCACCGGAAACGGGGACGAACCGGACGGGGACATGGATGGCGAAACGGAGATGGAACGGGAGATCGTTTTATCCCGTTGCGGCGATGCAAGCCATTGGAACGACGTGGATATCCTTGCCGAAAGCGGCGGGGAGGCGCGCTTCTGCCTGGGAGGAACCGAAGCGGATGGGGCCATGGTCCGCCTGGACGCCGGGGCGCTTTCCGCCGACGTTCACATAACCATTTCCCGGACCGACGATCTGAGTCTGGACGGATATACGCCTGTAGGACCGGCCATTCTTTTCCGGGCTCTGCCGCTCTATCAGGGCGATTTAGCGACGCTTTCCGAGCCGGCCGTATTCCGCATTCCCTTTTCTCCTGTTCTTGCCGGTCATCTGGCCGGTTCGGACATCGCCATTCTTCATCGCGCGGGGGATCCCCTGGACCCCGGGCGATCCGAGGCAGTCGTGCGGCTCGACGTGGTTCCTTCCGCAAGCGATCTGGATGCGAGTCTGGCCGTTTTCGACGCGGAGACTTTCGGCATTTTCCAGGCCGCCGTCTCCGAGGATTGACCGGCGATGCGATCGATATTTTGTTTTCATTTGAGTTGAATTGGTTTTCGGTTCGCGCTCCGTCATTTCCTGCCTTGTACACGTATTTGTCTTTTTTCTCGACAGACGGAAGAAAATCCCGCTATAATCCGGGAATCTAGGAAATCGCCACTTCCTACGCCTTACAGACCAATAGGAGAAAAGATAATGAAATTCAAGATGTTGAAGTTCGCCGTATTGCTACTTCTGCTCTTCGTGGCGGCCTGCGGAGACAGCGGAGATACGGATTCGGAGGATGGGGATCTGCATGAGGACGGCGACGGCTCCACCGACGGCGACCTGCCCGACGACGGCGACGTGGACGGCGACGAGGACGGTGAGGACGGCGACGACGACGGGGAAATCGGTCCCGGCGGAACGAAATGCAAGATCAATCGGCACAACCCCGACAGGGACATCCTGTCCGATGACGGCGGAATCACCCAGATCTGCGATCCGGAAGACGAACTGGACGGAACGGGCGTGGAGATCGGCTCGGATGAACTCTACGGAGACATTCATCTCACCATCCGCAAAGTGGCGGATCTGACCGTGGAGGGTTGGGTTCCGGTGGGCCCGGCGGTGGAATTCAAAGCCACGGCCCTGGATTCGAGCGAAGAGGTGCTGTTGGAAACGGACGTGAGGTTCCGGATTCCGTTCGTGGAGGACATGCTCTCGGAAGATGCCGTCAACTATCACATCAACGTGGTGATGCAGTTGGATCCGGAGCATGGCGTGGTTTCCGGGGACGGCAACCCCCCGTTCTTCCTTCCGAAAACCCCTTCGTCCATCGCCATCGACAACAACAAGGAGATGCTGGGCTTCGACAACTATTATTTCGGAACCTACCAGGCCATGATCCCGGAGGACATCCTGCCGTCCGAGCAGCGGCGCTTCACCTACCGGGCCTTCGCGGGCATCTCCATGGGCGCCACGCCCGCCAGCCTCACCGGGATGAAGTATGCGGATCATTTCGACATCCTGGGCCCCATGGGTGGACTGATGGACATGAGTCATCTGCTCTATCGGATCTATCATTTCAATATGGGCGGCTTCTGCACCTATGATGAAATCACCAACGGCGGTCAGGCGACGCCGGAGGAAATCAACGCCTTCGTCACCAACCCCGAGATCGAATGCGGATATTGCGGATTGCAGCACAATGCGGAAGACTGGCACAATCCCATCCGAAAGTGCTTCATGGTTCCGCCTCGGGAGATGTACAATCAATACGGATCCAAGCATACGGACCTGTCGGAAGTGCTCCAGAACGAGGAACACGCCCAGGGCTACAATCATTGGTACTACGACATCAACGGCGGCACCTTCGACCGCACCAACTATACGGAAATCTACCGGGATCTGACCTACTCTTTTGGAAGCATGTCCAGCTACAACCGGGAATCGCCTTATTTCGCCTCCGGTCTTACTGGCGACCGTCTCCAGAAATACCTGGACGACGTGTACTTCCAGGATGAAACCACGGGCTGCAAGAATCTCCAGAAACTGATGGTCAGCGATACGACCCACGAGCAATACGATGCCGATTACAGCGATCCCATCCTGAATTTCGTGGACGCCGAATACAATCCCACCGGACAATATCCCGTGATTCTCTTCTGTGACGGCGACGGCAAGCCGAAAGAGGATCCCATGGGCGGCGACTATCTGATCTATTGGAATTACGAAGACTGCGGCATCGACGGCCTGTGCGACGAGGACGAACCCGGCTACGACGCGGAGACCAACCCCGATCCGGCCGGCGACAATTACAACCAGCAGACCAATCCCACCGGAAGCGAAAACAACAATCGCTGGGACGAGAACGAGCCCGGCCAGTACGAATACAACGATCCGCAATGGCAGAGCCGCCGGATGGACTTCGCCCTGGCGGTGGACTTCAACGGCAACGGCATCCGGGATTACGGAGAGCCGGTCATCCGCCAGTTCTGGGAACCGTACGAAGACTGCGGCATCGACGGCCTATGTGACGAGGACGAGCCCGGCTACGACGCGGAAACCAATCCCGATCCGGCCGGGGACGACTACAATCCTTATACGAATCCCGCGGGCAAGGAAGGCAACTGGCGCTGGGAAGAGGGGGAATCCTATCAGGATGTGGGCATCGACGGCGTGGACGACACCTGTCCCTGGGAGGATCGCGACGACCCGGTGGCCTGTCCCTACGACTACGGCGAGGGCAACGGTCGGTTCGACATGACGCCCGGCGCGGCCAATTTCGTGGCCGACGATCCGCGTACGCGCATCGAAACCATAGAGGAAGAGGAATTGCGTCGTCTGAACATCTGGATGGACGGCGGCATCCGGGATCTGTTCAACTTCCTTCTGGAATCGGACGGACTGGCCGGCGCGCTGAACACCCGCCTGGCCGACGAGGGCCATCCCACGGCCATTTATGAAGGCTTCACCTCGCTCCAGACGCCCCGGCCGGATTCGCTGGGCGAATTCCGCTTTCTGAAGGTGAACTACGACCAGATCGGCAAGAACGTCGTGGTCCGCTACGGCAATCACGAGGCCAGCACCTCGGACGTGGACGGAGGCGACGGGCGGCACGTCGGCATTCCCAGCCAGGTGGTGTTCCGCGTACAGACCTTCTACTCCTTCTGCAACACCCACTTCCCCAACGGCGATTTCGAACCGGTGGACAACTACGACGCCACGGAACTGTTGCAGAACGATCGCTTCTATTCCGAATCCCTGAAACGCGAGCAGAAATACTCCGTAGCGCTGCCGCCGGGGTATTACACCAACAACGTCGAGGGCGGCTCCGGACAGCCGGATATCTGCACGGACCGCTATCCCGTCATCTACCTGTCCCACGGCTACGGCATGACGCCGGAGGATTTCGCCCCCGCCATCGTGATCCTTTTCGGGTACATGGAACAGGGCATCTTCCAGAAAGTCATCAGCGTCTTCCCGGACGGAAAATGCGAAAGCCCGGGATTGTGCCGCGACGACTGCGAGCGGGCCTGCATCTCGGATCCCAACGAGGCTCAGTGTCGCCAGGATTGCGAAGCGGATCGCGACTGCGCGAACGTCCACCGGGAATGCTTCCGGGGCACGTTCTACCAGAACCACGTGGCTACCATGGACGATCCCATGGGGCAGGATCAGGTGGACGGCGTTCCGCGCGCCCAGATCGAGGATTCGATGATCGATCTGATCGAGTACATCGACGAGAATTACTGCACGCGTCCGGAGGAAACCCTCCAGGTGGATGGAAAGACCCTGGACGCTCTGTATTGATTTCACAGGAACCGGATTCCTTCACGCCCGGATCTCCAAAGATCCGGGCGTTTTCGTGAGCGGAGGTTATACGGGTGGCGAACGCGGACGTGATTCTTCTGGCGGCCATGCCCGCCGAACTGGCCGGAGTCGCGCGGAGGTTCGATGAAATTGTCCCGTACGGCGAACGGCGGGACGCATGGCGGACCTATCGGGTATCCGTCCCGGGCGGCGAAGAGGTTCGTCTCCTGACGGCGCTTTGCGGGGTGGGCGCCCCGGAAGCAGCCGATCGGATCGCTGGCTTGAAACGGCTGACCTCGCCCCGACATCTGATTCTGGTGGGCTGCTGCGGAGCTTTGAGGAGGGGCCTGGGCGTGGGACGTCCCATTGTCGCGGACGGCTTCGTGCCGGAAACGGGAGGAGACGTTCTGCACCCGGATGAATTGGTGACGCGGAGCATTCGCGCCGCCTGCCCCGGAGCGGACAGCGGACGTTTCGCCACGGCGGCGGCCGTTCTGGACACGAAAGAAAAGAAGGATGCCTGCCGCAGGGTTTCCGGGGCGGATGTGGTGGAAATGGAAGGCGTTTTGGTGGCCCGGCACGCCGCCGCCGCCGGAATTCCCTTCGCTTCCCTGCGCTTCGTCCTGGACGGAGATTGCGAGGATCTGGAACTGATCGGAAGGAAGCCCATGGGGGGCGGCCGGATTCCCGTGGCCGTTTTGCGCGACCGCCTGGAACGTATCGCGGAGGCGATCGCGGACTGGGTGGAAAGATTCGCGGCGCAGGCCGGGGATCCGGACGGGCCGGCTCTGGGAAATCGGCCTTGACCGGCTTGACTTTCCACGAAAATCGATTAATGTGGTGACGTGATGAGGTGCAACCGTTCGACACGTGAGGAGGAAATGAAGATGAGGAATGCGCGCTGGATGCTGCTCGTCCTAGCCCTGATGTTCGTTTTTTCAACGGCGTACGCCCAGGAAGATGACGGAAAGGAGGGCCTGACCGAAGATACCCTGGATGACATGTTCAAAAAGAAGAAAGTCGAGAAAAAAGAAGCCGCCGCGCAGGAACAGGCGACGAAGAAGCCGGCGGAAGAAAAGAAGCCCGAGCAGACCTTCCCTCCCGACGAGCGCAGGATTTCCGTAACCATCAAGCTCGTCAACGGCAAGACCATCAGCGGTCGCGTGAAGAACTTTCTGATTTCCGAGCGCATCAAGGATCACCTGGTGGAGCCGACCTGGAACCTCTCCGACGGCCCCACCGTGCAGCACGGAATGGACGAATTCATCATGGACTGGTCGAAGATTTCCATGCTGGAATACGACAAAAAGAACATGGAAAATGGAGAGATTTCCTGCGTGGAAGTGTCGGATGTCTCCATGGATCGCAAGGAATGCCTGATGCAGTTTGGCTATAACGCCTATGCCAAGGACAAAAAGAAGAAAGGCGCGCATAAAATCAAGAACAAGGAGATGTTCCGCTTCGTGGTCGCCACGGGCAAGGGCGATGTCAAGGTGGATGTTCATCTGGCCAAGGTGCTGATCGACAACAGTCGGGACGAGAGCCGGGACGAGAAGGCCATGGAAGCGGAGTTGAAGAATCTTTTCAAAAACCGCATAAAAACCATGTATTTCAAATAATTCCGGGTTTGCCAGGCAACAATTCAAGGCCACCCCCGGGGTGGCCTTTTTCATGACGTGGGTTGGAGTTCTCGTGATTCTGAAAACAGTGCGTGAAACCATCGATCGCCACGATTTGATCGCGGATGGCCGCAAGGTTCTCGTGGCCGTGTCCGGCGGCGTGGATTCCGTGGTGCTGGCGCATCTGCTTTCGCGCTTGGCGGCCAAGCGCTTCTGGGATCTTTCCATCGGGCATGTCAACCACGGTTTGCGCGGCAAGGAATCGGACGAAGACGAGCATTTCGTTCGTAAGCTTTCGAAAAAACTCGGCATTTCCTGTTGTGTCGGGCGCATCGATCCCCGGGACTGGACGCCTGGAGCCAATCGTCAGGAACAGGCGCGGGAACTGCGATATCGGCTGCTTCAGGCTTTCGCCGGGGAAGGCGACGCCATCCTCGCCACGGCTCACCACGCCGACGACCAGGCGGAAACCGTTTTGGAACGTCTGTTGCGTGGGGCCGGGGTGGATGGACTCTCCGGCATGGCAATGAAACGGGAGAACATCGTTCGTCCGCTGTTGGGGGTTTCCCGACCCGAAATCCTGACGTATGCCCGGCGATGGAAACTGGAATGGCGTGAGGATTCCAGCAATGAAAATCTCAAATATACTCGGAATCGTTACAGAAAACGGATTCTTCCCCTATTGGAAGTGGAAGCGCCCCGGGCGGCGCGGCAGATCGCCCGTTCGGCCGGGCTGCTCCGGGATGCGAGGGAGGCGCTGGAGTTTGCGGCCAGGGAACGCCTGGACGGGCGGATGACTGTGGAAAAAGACGGAAATATCGCCCGGCTGGATGTCCGTGACGTGCATGCGTGGCCGCACGGCCTGCGAACGGCCTTCTGGCGAGAAGGAGTGGCCCGGTGGAACCCGGCCCGGGGATACTTTCGGGAAGAACACTGGGAAGCCATCGATCGCGCCGCGCTGACACCGGAAAAACCGGAGCGGATCCGCCTGCCCGGAGGAATCGAGGTTCGCCGCGAAGCGGGAGAACTGGTCTTTCGGACCGAATGCTTCGAAAAGTGTATGAATCAGGAGGATTTCGAACGAATTCTGCCCGTTCCCGGACGATTGAGCCTGCCGGAAGGCGAATTGGAGTGCTTTCGGCTCAAAGCGGGCCTCGATCCGGATTTCTCTAATTATTTCAATATTTTCCTTCCGGAAAACCGGATCCCTGGGCCACTTTCGGTACGTTTTCGAAAACGGGGAGACCGGATTCATCTGCCGAATCTGGGAAGTCGGCGGATTTCAAGGGTTCTTTCCGACATGAAAATCCCGAGAATCCGGCGGGAGCGCATCCCGCTTCTGGTGGTCGAAAACGAGGTGATCTGGATTGTGGGATTGAGGCGTTCCAGCCGATATTATCTTTCGGAAAACGATGCCCCGGTCCTTGGAATAAAATACACGGTCGGTCAGTCAAAATAGTTGGAATGAATACTGTTTTGATGATATACTCATACAGTATGCCTGTATGTCGAAGTTGACCGAAAGGTTCTCTGCGAAAAATGAAGTGAGGTTCCGTTGAAACAAGGACAGAAAACGGCGATTTTGTGGATTCTGCTGATCCTGATGTTCCTGAGTATCACGTACATGGTCAATGACCCGCATTCGAACCGGACCGAGATCACGTTCAATGAATTCGTATCCAAACTGGATTTGAAGGCCGAAGGGGCTGAGCGCTCCATCGCCGACATTCTGGTAAAAGGCGAACTAATCGAGGGAACGTTGCGGGACGGGACGCTGTTCCAGACCACCGGCCCCATCTCGGAGGCGTACCTGAACAAGCTCATCGAGAACGGCGCGGTGGTGAAGTTCGAAAAAGAGGACGAAGCGTTGTTCTGGCAGCAGTTCCTGATTTCCTGGCTGCCCATGATTTTCCTGTTCGCCATCTTTTTCTTCTTCATGCGACAGATCCAGTCCGGCGGCGGCAAGGCCATGTCCTTCGGGAAATCCAAGGCCAAATTGTTGAACTCTCCCGCCAAGAAAATCACCTTCAAGGACGTGGCGGGCATCGAGGAAGCCAAGGAGGAAGTCGAGGAAATCATTGAATTTCTGAAAGCCCCGAAGAAATTCACCAGCCTGGGCGGACGCATTCCGAAGGGCGTTTTGCTGATGGGCGCGCCCGGAACGGGAAAAACGCTTTTGGCCCGGGCCATCGCCGGAGAAGCCGACGTTCCCTTCTTTTCCATTTCCGGGTCGGATTTCGTGGAAATGTTCGTCGGCGTGGGAGCCAGCCGGGTTCGCGACCTTTTCGAACAAGGCAAGAAAAATGCGCCTTGCATAATTTTTATCGATGAAATCGACGCCGTGGGCCGTCATCGAGGAGCCGGACTCGGCGGCGGACACGACGAGCGAGAACAGACGCTCAACCAATTGCTCGTGGAGATGGACGGATTCGAATCGAACGAGGGCGTGATCCTGGTGGCCGCCACCAACCGTCCCGATGTCCTGGATCCGGCGCTGCTCCGTCCGGGGCGTTTCGACCGCCGGGTGGTGGTGCCGCAACCGGATCTCGCCGGACGGCGGGGCATTCTTGAAGTGCATTCCCGTAACGTTCCGCTTTCGAAAAGCGTCGATCTGGACGTGATCGCCCGGGGGACGCCCGGGTTTTCCGGCGCGGATCTGGAGAATCTGGTCAACGAGGCCGCCCTACAGGCCGCAAGGCGCAATCAGACCCAGGTCGAAATGACGGATTTCGAAATGGCCAAGGACAAGATCCTTCTGGGAGCCGAACGGAAATCCATGATTATCAGCGACAAGGAAAAACGCCTGACCGCTTACCACGAGGCCGGTCATGCCGTGGTCGCCGCCCGGCAGAAGGACTTCGATCCCGTCCAGAAAGTCACCATCATTCCCCGGGGCATGGCTCTGGGACTGACGCAGACGCTTCCCGAGGAAGACAAGTATACGCAGTCGCGCAGCTATATCCTCAACACCATCCGATACGCCATGGGAGGCCGCGCGGCGGAGGAACTGGCGTTCCAGGAGCAGACCACCGGGGCGGGAAACGATATCGAACGCGCCACGGCTCTGGCCCGCAAGATGGTCTGTCAATGGGGCATGAGCGAGAAACTGGGGCCGCTTTCGTTCGGAAAAACGGAAGAGCACGTCTTCCTGGGACGGGAGATCTCCCGGCATCAGGATTACGGAGACGAGGTGGCCAGGGAGATCGACAGCGAGGTGCGACGGATCGTCGATGGCTGTTACGAGGACGCCATGAATGCGCTGCGGGAGTCGGAGGACAGACTGCACGCCATGGCGGAAGCGCTGTTGGAGTTCGAGACGCTGGACAAGTCGGAGGTGGACCGGATCATGCGCGGAGAAACGATCTCCAGACCCGCGCCGAAAGGAAGCGCGGGCGGCGGCGAATCTTCTTCTTCCGGCCCCGTGCGCAAGGAAAACGCCTCCGGCGTGATCCTTCCTCCGGGAATCAAGGGTTCCGAGGAACCCGGAAATGCCTAGAAACCATCGTTTGTGAAGATTCGGGGAAAATCCCGCGAGGACCGGCCGGTCGGGTGATTCGACCGTAAACGGACGTGCATTCGGCGCAAGGCCATTCGGGATTCGTTCAAGAGGGAGAAAAGGTGGGTATCGCTCCGATTTCAGTGGGAAACGAAGTTTTCGATTTTACCTCCCGAGTCCACGTGATGGGCGTGGTGAACGTTACGCCGGATTCTTTTTCGGACGGCGGGCGTTTCCACGACGAACAGCGGGCCGTCGGTCATGCCCTGCAAATGGAAGCCGATGGCGTGGATATCCTGGATATCGGCGGAGAATCCACCCGGCCGGGGTCGGAACGGGTTTCCCTGGACGATGAACTTTCCCGGGTGGTTCCTGTCATCCGGAGTTTGCGGGAGCGGACCCGTGTACCGATTTCCATCGATACCTACAAGGCCCGCGTGGCCGAGGCCGCTCTGAAGGCCGGAGCCGCGATCATCAACGACATCTCCGGCATGACCTTCGACGCGGACATGATTTCCCTGGCGGCGGAAGCGGGAGTCCCGGTGATCGTCATGCACACGGCGGACGATCCCAAGGTGATGCAGAAATCCTATCATTACGACGACGTGGTGGAGGATATCCGCGTATATTTCCTCCGGAGGATCGAGGCGCTTACCGCCGGGGGCGTACGAGAGGAAAACATCGTCCTGGACCCGGGCATCGGCTTCGGGAAATCCCCCCGCCATAATCTGCGGCTGATCCGCGAATGCAATCGTTTCGCCGAGTTGGGACGGCCTGTGCTCATCGGCCCCAGCCGCAAGGCGTTTATCGGCGCCGTTCTGGATCTTCCCGTGGAAGATCGCCTGGAGGGGACGCTGGCTGCGGTGGCGGCTTCCATTTTCTCCGGGGCGCATATCCTCCGGGTGCATGACGTAAAAGAAACCGTTCGCGTGGCGAGAATGTGCGACGCCTTCCTGGAGCGCGGACTGGAACGACTGGAATAGACAATGCTGGAAAGCCTGTTCGGATTCAACCTGAGCAATAACTTTGAGCGGGTCGCGCTTTCCCTGCTCGATCTGATTCTTGTCTGGTACGTCGTCTACCGGGTGCTTCTGCTCATCCGGGGAACGAAGACGGTCCGCGTTCTGATGGGCCTGATTCTGATTATCGTCGGCTTCGCCGTCAGCCGTTTCCTGGGACTGCTGACTCTGAGCTGGATTCTGGATTATTTCGTCAATTCCTTCATTTTCATCCTGATCGTGGTGTTTCAGCACGATATCAGGCGCGGACTTTCCAAAATGGGTCGGACCTCCTTTTTCAAAGGCATCAGCACCCTGGAAGAGGTGTTTTTTATCGAGGAACTGGCCAAGGCGGCCACGGCGCTGGCCAACAAGCGCATCGGAGCCCTGGTGGTGATCGAGCGGGACGCGGATCTGACCGACTTTACGGAGGAAGGCACCGCCATCGACGCCAAGGTCACCAAGGAGATGATCCAGGCCATCATGCACCCCACCTCGCCCATTCACGACGGCGCCATCATCATCCAGAACGGGCGCATGGCCTATGCCGGTTGCTTTCTTCCGCTGTCCTCGAATCCGAAGATCAGCCGTGAACTGGGAACCCGCCACCGGGCCGCCATCGGCGTTTCCGAAGAAACGGATGCCGTCGTCATCGTCGTCAGCGAGGAAAACGGGAAGATTTCCCTGGTCATGGATGGGCAGATTACCCGCGACCTGGACGTGAACACCTTGAAGAAGGTGTTGCAGAATACGTTGGGGTTCGTCGGGAAGAACAGGAGGGCCTAGGGCATGGCCGGCGGCGTGAAACCCAAGGAGACGGCGGCGAGAAAGATCGTCCGGTATTTCCGGGGGATTTTTCTGGACAACCTGACGCTGAAACTGTTTTCCCTGCTCATCGCTCTGCTTCTCTGGCTGTTCGTTCTGGGAGCGGAAGGGGTGACGGCCACGGTGGAAATCCCCGTTTTCTTCAAAGTTGCGGAAGACAAAGTGCTGGTTTCGGACGTTCCGGACAAGATCAAGATCGTGGTTTCCGGTCCCTGGGCGGCCATCAAGGGGTGGGATACGAAAAGCCTGACCGTCGAGATCGATCTGACGAAAACGGACCTCGGGCCCAGCGTGATCTATTTCGAGGAAAATCTTTTCAACCTTCCCATTTCGCTCAATTTGACCCGTGTGAATCCGTCCCAGCTCGCCATCAGCCTGGCGCTTAAAAAACGGAAAATCGTGCGCGTCCTCCCGGTGGTGGTTGGAAAACCGGCCGAGGGTTTCGTCGTCAAACAGGTTCAATCGACCCCCGAGCAGATCGAAATCGAAGGCGCGGAAAGCGACGTGCGTTTCGTGGAGGAGGTTTTGACCGAGGAGATCCGTCTGGACGAGAAAAAGGAATCCTTCACCGTCAGCACCAAGCCCGTGCGCATGTCCAAGAATATTTCCTTTCCCGACAAACAGCCCATCCAGGTCAGCGTGACCATCAAAAAAGACTTGGTGGAGAAGATTCTCAAAAGCGTTCCGGTGCTTGTCCGCGGATCCGTTTACGAAACCGTGGTGGAACCGGCAAACGTCGCCATTACCCTGTTGGGCCCGCGCAACGTGATCGAATCGCTGAAAGCGCAACAGGTCGTGGCTTTTGTGGATGCTCGCAAGGAAGAGGGCGACCAGCCGGGGACGGAAAGCGTGCGGGAAGTGGAAATCGCGCCGCTTCCGGAAAACGTGAAGATCAAAACGGGGAATTATACGGTGAAACTGTCCATCTCGAAACGTCTTCTGAAGGAACAGCGGAACCCGAAACCCGCCCCCTAACACGGGAAAAATGAACATGCGCAAATTGTTCGGAACCGACGGAATCCGGGGCAAGGCCAATATCAAACCCATGGACGCGCTGACCGCTTATCGGGTGGGCGTAGCAGTGGGCCATTATTTTCGCAAGGGTAAGACCCATCCCAAAATTCTGATCGGACGGGATACGCGCATGTCCGGAACCATGCTGGAAAGCGCGTTGGCCTCCGGGCTCTGCGCCGTGGGATGCGAGGCGGTTCTGGCGGGAATCATCTCCACGCCGGGAGTCGCTTTTCTCACCCGTTCGGCAAAAGCCGAGGCCGGAGTGGTCATCAGCGCCAGCCACAATCCCTTTGTGGACAACGGCATCAAGATCTTTTCCAGCCGGGGATATAAACTGCCGGACGACGTGGAGATGCAGATCGAGTCGATGATTCTGGATGCGGAGCCCGAGGAGTTCTATGCGGCCCCCCACGAAGTCGGCCGGGCCGTCGCCTGGCCGGAAGGACTTGAAATCTATTCGGAAAGTCTTTTAACGGCCTTGCGGGGACCGTCCCTGGATTCCATCCGGCTGGTCATCGATTGCGCCAACGGCGCCAGCTATCGTACGGCGCCGGATGTTTTTCGCCGGACCGGAGCGGAGGTATTCGCCATCGGCATCGATCCGGACGGCAAGAACATCAACAAGGCGGCCGGGTCGCTGCATCCGGAGAAGATCCGGGAGCAGGTGCTGGAGCACAAGGCCGACCTCGGCGTGGCCTTCGACGGCGACGCGGATCGGGCGATTTTCGTGGATCACGAGGGACGGATCGTGGACGGCGACCAGATCATGGCCATCTGCGCGAAAAAACTGAAAGAAGACGGAAAACTGGCCCGGGACACCCTGGTGGCCACCGTCATGAGCAATATCGGCCTGGACCGGGCCATGAGTCGCCTGGGAATCACGACCTTGAAGACGGCCGTCGGGGATCGTTACGTGGCCGAGGAGATGCTGGCCAACGGTTACAATTTCGGCGGAGAACAGTCCGGCCATCTGATTTTCATGGACCACAGTACGACGGGCGACGGAGTTCTGGCCGCCCTTATCATTCTTTCCATCATGGCGGATACGGGAGAAAGCCTGAAGGAACTAGCTTCCATCATGACCCGCTATCCCCAGGTTCTGAAGAATCTGCGCGTGGATTACAAGCGCCCGCTGGAGGAATTGCCCGCAGTGGAGGCCGTTATCCGAAGAGTGGAGGAACGGCTTGGAAGGGAAGGGCGGGTTCTGGTCCGTTACAGCGGAACGGAAAACAAGGTTCGCGTGATGGTGGAGGGGAAGGACGAGGCGCAGATCGATGGCTTCACCGACGAGATTTTACAGGCGCTGGATGCCGAATTGAACTGACCGACACTTTTCAATCGAGACGCCATGCGACGTGAAGAACGGCAGATGGTGGGAAAGTACTGGGTTTTGCCCTTGCTTTCGTTCGCCCTGATTTTCTTCACGAGCTTTTCCCTCTGGTTCGCCCAGGCCGGACAGGAAGATCGTGACGGCCGTGAAAACGACCCCGCGTTCATCAAGAAAGTGGGGGATATCAAGTTGGAGGTTCCGCCGCTGCTTTACGACGTGCCGAGCGACGCCTCCATTCACGAAACCGGAGATTTTCACCGTCATCAACATCTCCATCTCCCCGAGAAAAGCCTGGCGTCACTGTCTCTGGCGGATGTTTTCGCCTTCGCCGATCTGTACGCCGATGGAGCGATCGTTGATTTCGGTACGGAAAACGGGCGGTTGCAGGCTCTGACGGAGGAATGGAGGCACGTCGAAAACGGCAAGGACGGACGAACCATCGCCCGGACGAAAGGCGACGGGGGAGAAATCGTGGCGTATCTTCCCCGGGGAGACGGCTATCTGCTCCAGATTCGCGCCAAACCCGGTGTACCGGGACAGCAATTGACCGTGCAGACCGGATCGCACCGCAAGACGATCCGCCTGGATCGGCCGGAGTGGAGCGATTACTGGATGGATCTGCGCTCTTTCGGCGATCTGGAGGGGACTCGCTCCTTCCGGATCAGCACGGAAAAGGGCCAGAACGGCCCCTGGCTGGACTTTCTCCGCTTTCGCCCGGTAACGGCCTACCATCCGGTTTCCGAGCCCGTTACGGAGGAAAAATTCCTTTCCCATCTTCCCGTTTTTCTTCCGTCGGATACGGAGTCCCGAGGCCGACGAATCGTGCTTCCCGGCGAGGGAGGCGTGGCTTTTCCGTTGTTCGTTCCCCGTACGACCCGGCTGTTATGGAAACTGGATTTCGAACGAAGCGGAGACCGGGCCGAACCGGTGGTTTTCTACGTCCGGGTTCTTTCGGAAACCCGCCCGGACGAGATTCTTCACGTCCGCGCCCTGAATCCGGAGGAAAAGACGCCCGACGTGATCCAATCCGTGGACCTCTCCGATTTCGCGGGGGAATTCGTCCGGTTGGAATTCCGGGCCGTGGGAGGAAACGAATCCGATCGAATCGTTCTGACGGATCCGCGCCTGGAGAATTATGCCCCCGAGCGAATCGTGGAAGAATGGACACCGCCGAAGAATGTCATCGTCTATCTCAGCGACACCCTGCGCTGGGACAAGATCCGGTTCTTCAAACCGGAGGAGAATCGAATCGTTACGCCGAATTTCGATCGTATCGCCGGCGAGGGAATTACGTTCAAGAACGCCATCAGCCAGGGATGTTGGAGCAAACCCTCCCAGGCCGGGATCATGACGGGGCGGTATCCCCACGACACCAACATGATGAAGGCGGAAGACCGGCCGACCCGGGACACGCAGATGATCGCCACGGCCATCAAGGCGAAACGTCCGGAAGTGATAACGGCGTCCTATTCTTCCAACGGCTACGTGTCGGACCGGTTCGGCTTCGGCCAGCGCTGGGATTATTCCCGTAATATGATTCGAGAGGGAAAGCCGAACAAAACCGAATACTTGATTGATGCCATGACCGCGACGTGGAAAAAGAACAACCTGATCGAAAACCCCTTTTTCATCTGGTTCGGAACCATCGATCCCCACGTGGCCTACAATCCCCGGCCGCAATTTCTGAAATTGTATGACGATGATCCGTACAGTGGAATCGTCATCCCCTATAAAACCGCTTTTCTTTTGGGACAGATCCGTACCGGGAAACTGCGCCTCGGAAAACGGGACTGGCACCGGCTCACGGCGCTCTACGACGGCGAGGTGTCCTACAACGATCATCAGTTGGGAGAACTGATGAAGCAACTGGAAACCTGGGGAATCCTGGAAGAAACGGCCATCATTCTCATCTCCGACCACGGGGACGAATTCATGGAACACGGCGGCATGGGGCACGGGCATTCCCTCTGGGACGAACTGGTGCGCGTGCCGTTCATCGTCTATTATCCGAGAGGATTCCGGCGGCCCAGGGTGGTGGAAAGCGTCGTGGAAACCATGGATATCTATCCGACCGTGCTGGAGATGCTGGGGATCGAGATCCCGAAGGAAACTCAGGCGGAGAGCATGGTTCCTCTGGCGTTCGGTATGGAAAGGCTCTGGGTCCGAATGGCATTTTCCAGGATGTCCGCTTCCCATTATCTGGCGGCGATCGGATCCTGGAGATACATGGTCGAGAAAGGCCGAAATCAGCTGTTCGATACGCAAAACGATCCTTATCAGAAAAATGATTTGACGAATATGCGCCCGGATGTTGTATATTACTTCAGGAAGCGCGCTGCGGACTGGAGCCATCGCCAGTTCCAATGAAGAATATAATCGGAAGGAAGTCGATGAGAGGGAGCGGGACCATACGTTGGGCATGGGTCGGGGTGGTTGTCATTTTGTGCCTGATGCTGGCATTCGAGCCTGCGGAGGCGGCAAAACGGAAACGCAAAAAGCAGAAGTATATTCCCAAGACGACCATCGAACATCGCGCCTTGATGTTCGCACCGATGGAAAAACGGTTTTTCGTGAACCGGAAAACTCCTCAATCGGAGTTGGACAAGATATCCCGAATCGAGAAAGCCGTCTTTGTCGTGGACGAAGGAGGCAAGTATCCTCCCAAATCCTTGTTGAGCTATCTTGCTCAATTCAATAATGATATCAACTTGGTATGGCCGATAAAGTTCACCCGCGCCCACATGCGTCGCCTTCAGACCCTGGCCGGTGAATTCGAGGTGACCTTTCGAATAGGGAAGGATCGTTTCCCGGACGATCTGGTGAATCGGGCTTTGAGCCTGGGGCCCATCCGGAAGGTTTTCGAGATCGATGCCCCGGAACTGACCTACGCCATCCTGAAAAAGCTGAATAGAGTCCGCATCTTCGATTTGCGCCTCATCGTTCCGGACGGCCGAATTCTTGACGCGGGAACTCTGAGGATTCTGGGGAAAATGAAGGGGGTAAAGGAAATCCTCATTCCCGAGGACTATCCCGCAAAAGAGGTGAACCGGCTGAGACGCTTGAAAAAGACCCGGATTCTCATTCGGGTCAAGGGGGTTGGTCCGGAAGTCGAATTGGTGAAATCCATCAATAATTTGAAAAAGATCCAGACCGGAGCGGTGGTTCGCGGCCTGATGAAAAAGGAAGAGGCTTTCGAGTACCTGCTGATGGACAACCTGCGGTTGTTCGAGTTTTATCCGGAAGACTGGAAAATTTCCGAGGAGTTTATCCAACTGATGAATTCCAAGGGTGGAATTCAGTGAATTTTCCCTGTTTTTTCTTGTCTTTATCATTATCTCCCGGCTTTCGATGCGGGCGAAAACCTTTTGCGAATGTTTTTTATCGAAAAGTCACATTTTTCTTGACAGGATTGGGCCTCTCTGATAATTCAGTCTCTCACTTCGATGGTCCCGACCATTGAGGTACAGGCACGTAGCTCAAAGGTAGAGCGCCATCTTGACGTGGTGGATGTTGGCGGTTCAAGTCCGCCCGTGCCTACCATCATTTACTTGAACTCTTTCCTTTCGGAAAGAGATTGTCCGATCGGGGGGTGAGGCATTGTTGACGGGTGAGGAGGAGTCGTCATCGTCAAGAACAAAGAGAAGAGAGTGAACGTCAACGAGGAGATCCGGGCGCAGCGCGTGCGGGTCGTGGCTCAGGACGGCGAACAGCTTGGCATTTTGCCGATCGAGGAAGCTCTGGAAACGGCGTTTTCCCGTGGCCTGGATCTCGTAGAGGTTTCCGAGAACAGCACTCCTCCCGTCTGCCGGATCATGGATTACGGAAAATTCAAGTTCCAGCAGAACAAACGGAAAAAGGATGCCAGGAAACGCCAGACGGTGATTCAGATCAAGGAAGTGAAACTTCGTCTGAAAACCGAGGCCAACGATGTCAGTACGAAAATAAAACACCTGCTCCGATTTATCGGGGAAGGAAACAAGGTAAAGATTTCGGTTGTGTTTCGAGGCCGGGAAATCACCCATCCGGAACTGGCCGTTGCAATGTTCGAGCGGATCATGGAGACGATCAAGGACGATGTCACCATCGAGTCCCAGCCCAGAATGGAAGGCCGGGCGATGGTTATGATGGTCGGTCCGCGAAGCGACAAGTCATCGTGAGTAAGGAGTTCTACCTATGTCCAAGATGAAAACCAGCCGTGCCCTCGCGAAACGGTTGCGTGTTCGAAAGAGCGGATCGATGAAGCGTAAGTATGCGTTTCACTCGCATATCCTGACGAAAAAGACAACGAAGCGCTGCCGGCACCTGCGTCAGCGCGCTGACGTGGATCCGGGAAACCTGGAAGCCGCGAAAAAGATGATGCCCTATAGCTAGGGTGAAGGAAGGCCAGAAAGATGCCCAGAGTTAAAAGAGGATTCAAGGCGAGACATCGTCGGAAAAAAGTGCTGAAGGCCGCCAAGGGTTTTCGGGGAGCGCGCAGCAAACTGTATCGTATTGCCGCGCATTCCGTTCATCGCGCACTGGTTTACGCATTCCGGGATCGCCGGGTGCGCAAGCGGGACTTCAGGCGGCTGTGGATCACGCGAATCAATGCGGCGGCTCGTCTGGAAGGGTTGTCCTACAGCCGTTTCATCAACGCCTTGACGAAAGCTGGAATCGAGTTGGACCGCAAGGTTCTTGCCGATATGGCCGTACACGATCCGGACGGTTTCCGGGCCGTTGTGGAGGAAGCGCGGTCGGCAATCTGAATCGTTTGAAACCCGAGCGGGTTCCGTATTGAGGATCGAAGGAGGAGGATTTCATGACCAAGGCCGACCTAATCGAAAACGTTTATCAGCGTATCGGGTTTTCGAAGAAGGAATCCGCCGAGATTGTCGAGATGGTGTTCGACATCATCAAGGAGACATTGGAAAAGGGTGACAAGATCAAGATCTCCGGGTTCGGCAATTTCGTGGTTCGCGAAAAGAAATCTCGTATCGGTCGGAATCCACAGACCGGGCAGGAGATCGAGATTTCTTCTCGCCGCGTCTTGACGTTCAAGCCGAGCCAGGTGCTGAAAAATCTTCTGAACGACGCCTGATTCACGTTTAATTCCGGGAGGTTATTTGGCGCCGGAAATTCCTGATAAGATTTACTTCAGGATCGGAGAAGTGGCGAGGATCACCGAGATCAAGCCACATGTCTTGCGATACTGGGAAGCGGAGTTTCCTTCCATCCGGCCCGAGAAAACGAACTCGAATCAACGTGTTTACCAGAAAAAAGATATCGAAACGATTTTGTTCATTAAAAATTTGCTGTATGAAGAACGATTCACGATCGAGGGCGCGAGGGCTCGGTTGAAGGCATTGCGAAAATCAGCCGATCGGGATGCGGCTTCCAAACACGTCGAAATGAAAAACGACTGGAACGAATTGCAATGTTTGCTGGATGGCCTGGAAGCCCGCCTTCGAAAGCGAATTGAAAATATCGGGGCGTAGCGCAGTCTGGTAGCGTACCTGAATGGGGTTCAGGTGGTCGCTGGTTCAAATCCAGTCGCCCCGACCAGTAATTACGGGCACTTAGCGAATTTGCTGAGTGCCCGTTTCTCGTTGTCGTGCCAAAACGTGCCAGAATTGTCGAGAGATGGAGGCGAGTTCCTGCACTTTCTCTTCAGGGTGGTTGCTTAACTCTTCTGAGAGCTGGTAGGCTTTTTCCAGAATATCCGGAGCGAGATTGATAAGGTCGGATTTGTTTTTAAGGTAGACCGCAGTCAGATGACCATAGGTGTCCACAGTCGTTGAAACATCCTTGTGCCCAAGCGTCGCTTGAGCTGCAGCGACACCATCCGTCATCATCATCCTCGATCCGACAATATGCCGCAGGCCGTGCATGGTAACCTTCGGCAATCCTGCCCTTCTTGCCGCCACTTCGAGGCGTTTATCAAGGTCCTGACGCCATACGGGATATAGCATATCATCCGGCTTCATGGTTTCGAGGTATGGCTCCAAAATCTTCTGGGCCACGTCGGGAAGCGGCAGGACGCGCGGTTCGTCGGTCTTGGTAGTCTTTAGCTGATCAACGCCATTGTCACCGTAGATCTTGACCCTGGCGTCCTCAACGTAGAGCAAGCCCTCCTTGCAATCTATATGCTTGCAGCGAATGGCCATGATCTCGCCATAGCGCAGGCCGCAAAAGGCCGCGAGGGTGATTCCGGGTCTTGCCGTATCTGAGGCATGTTCACAGAGCTTGATCGGATTGCTCGTGGACAGCACCGGCACAACCCGCTTGCGTGTTTCGAATTTCGGTTTGTAAGGGTTTTTTGAGATAACCCCCTCTTTAACGGCTGCATTCAATAGGATCGACAGGAAGATCCCTGCGTTTTTACGCGCACCCGGCTTTTCTATTTCATCGATCGCTGACTTTGCCACCTCAGCATTTATCTTATGTATCGGCTTGGTTTTGAGATCATCCGGAATACAAGTAAAAGAATAACGGTAACCGTCCACGGTCTTGGGAGATAAGCCGTCGAACCGCTGCATGGCGTATTGCTCGTACCAATGTTGAAGCGTAACCTCGCGGTCTGTCACCACCGGTAGATCGTCAAGCCCTTTACGGATGACGAGCGATCTATCGTAAGCAACTTCCAGATCCTTCCCCAGTGTTTTTCGCAGATCACGCCCTGCGCGTCTGTACGAGAGGAAAAAGGCGCTTGTATCCTCCCGATACCGCAATGTTGCTGGATATAAATGCTGGTTCATCACCCGAAGGCGATCCTTTTGGCGCTTAGAAAGCGGCATCAGTCAATCTCCAGACCTTTATTTCATTTGCAGGTTTTTTAAGCGCCGCCACTTTTTCACTTCGCATCGAATCGATGACAACAGCAACCAGGATCAAGCAATCTCTTTCGATGGTTACCGGCTTCATGGACGGGTTGTAAGGGGTCAACTCCACGTTCCTCGCATCCAACGTCTGCCAGCGACGAATCATGGGCTCATACTGGCCTTCCCCGAACTTGATGATAACGAAAACATCATCTCCGGCTTTTGGGGTTCTTTCAGGAGTGGCGATGGCAACTTCTCCCACGCTGTAACGCGGCGTCGTTTCGTCGCTGCTGACCTCCCAGGCAATAAAGCTTTTTTCTGGATACCCTTCAGGCTCCGGGATACCAAAGGCTGACTGCTTTCTTTCAAGCTCCCCATTTCGCGTCAGACAACGGTCATTCAGGAGGGGAATCCACTTGCGGCTGAACATCTCGCCTTCACCCTTGAGAAGCCAATCAGGGTTTACACCATAGGAAGAAACCACACTCAGCACCCAGTAAGAAACGGACTTGGGCTTATTCGAAGATCTTTTCTCTTGAATCAGGCCGAGTTCTTTAAGAAAAAGGTCAGGCTCGACATTCAGCTCTTTTCGCACTTCATCAAATCTACTTTTAATTTTTCCTACTTCTTTTTCTTCTTCGGGTATCGATCGCTCCCCTTTTCCACGAACAAGCCAATCGAGGTTGACATCAAACTTCTCCGTGATTGTAGTTAGCACTCGATAAGAAGGATCAGCTCCCCGCAAATATGCGCTGTACATTTGAGGAGAGACGCCCAATAACTCAGAAAACTCTCGCTTATTCAGCTTATGCGCGACCCTGATCTCTTCCAGACTTTTAGCAAAATTGTCTGTCCTCGTTTTTTCTCTTGACATGGAACCCTCATAAATACTACAACCACATTGCAGTTGGCGTTTACAGAAATCATTCTTTCATTGTCAATCGGGATAGTACACGTTGATTGCAGTTTTGTCAAGTGGTTATGCAGCGAGGATAGTCAATGAAGAAAGATTTACGATTTGAGGTTGAAGCCGAGCTTGCTGGGTATGGGGCACTATTGAGTCTTAACGAAGCCGCTGAAACTCGATACTTCACTGAGAGATATTTGCGTAACTGCCCGATTCCAAAGCGTAAAATCCGAGGTCGCATCTATTTCGCAAAAGAGGATCTTGTTGAGTTTCTGGTGAATGATAGCTTGGTTAAACCTCTGTAAACTTCAAGCTGTAAAGCGAAAGTGCAGGAATTTGATAATGTTCGAGGACCATACAATAGCTTTAAAAGCCACTGACGTACTCGCTCGCGACTATGGCATCATTGCCACGCCCGGCAGAAAGGCGCGCTGCCCTTACTGTGGGCATCATACGATGCAGGTGAATTCCTCAAACGAATTTGCTTATTGCTTCCATCCCCACTGCGGTCGTTCTGTAAGTGCTTGTGAGACGAATCAGCATCAAATAGGAGTCGTAGAGAATTTGCTCGCCAGCATACAACAACGAGCCCGTGAAACCCTTTTCGCACAACGAGCTGAAGCCAATGGTAATACTAATGGTTATTCGTATCTCGTTGACGAGCGCCAGATTCATCCCGATATCCTCGGCATGCTTGCCATTGGCGTTGTCCCGGCGGATTTATTCGCAAATCTCTTTCAGGAAGCCGACTCTGCCTTGCAGGCACAAATATCGAAGACTGAGAATAAAAAGAAGGGTCATCCCACAAAGGAGCACCAAAAAATCGAAAAGGCGCTTCAAAATGAATTGGAAGAAATTGAGGTGCTAAGGCGAACAATTTCAATGACCAAGGAGTGGGTCGCATTTTTCTACACAGATGCTCGCCTTCGTATCAAATCTATTCGTTTTAGATAGTGTCGTCACGAGTAGTTGAATGTTCTCGACATGGATTTTGTGTTGGGGTATAATTCCTATCAATATAAAATATTGAAAGGATAGACATGCCAGCCGCCTATCACCGACACGATATTTCCGATCACGTCTGGAGTCTTCTGGAGCCCCATTTGCCGGGTCGAAAAGGTGCCTGGGGCGGAATCGCAAAGAATAACAGGCAGTTCATCGATGCCGTCTTCTGGATTCTCCGTACGGGCGCTCCCTGGCGTGACCTACCGCCCGATTACGGCGACTGGAAGAATACCCACCGCCGCTTCTGCCGCTGGCGAGATAAAGGAATTTGGGAATCGCTACTCGAAATTCTTATCGACGAGCCCGATTACGAATGGCTGATGATCGACGCCAGCCACGTCAAAGTCCATCCCCACGCGGCGGGAGCGAAAGACGGCAACCAGGCGATGGGGCGAACAAAAGGGGGCTCAACTCCAAGATACATCTGGCCGTGGATGCGCATGGTATGCCGCTCCGAGTCCTTATTACAGACGGTCCCACAGCGGATTGTACGCAAGCTCACAACCTGATAAAAGGAATGGATGCCGCTTATTTGCTGGCTGATCGGGGATACGACACGAACGTGATTATCGAGAAAGCCGAGCAGGCCGGGATGGAGGCGGTGATTCCGCCCAAGAAAAACAGGAAGGTTCAGCGCGAGTATGACAAGGAACTTTATCGTGCACGGCACTTGGTGGAAAATGCCTTTCTCCACCTGAAACGCTGGCGTGGAATCGCAACGCGATACGCGAAAAACACCGCCTCATTCCTCGCCGCCGTTCAGATCCGTTGCCTTGTATTATGGCTCAATATCTTGTGACGACACTATCTAGAATCGATTGTCAATCCCGATTTTTGTGAAGCTCGTATGCAAGAGTATCGAAGCGATCCAAGATCGAGAGTTCTTCCAATGAAATTGACAAATTGTCACAATATATTGGGATTCCGTCACGTTTTGACATTCTGTCTCTCTTTTGAGCATCCGGAGCGTTTTCAAAAGACTCAAAAGACATATCGCTGGTCCTTGTCAGTGAAGTTATCCATTTAATATCAGACAGTTACAGTAAAACTCCATTTTCTTTGCAAACTGGCATTCAACTTGCTAGGGTATGAGTCCGGTCGAATCTACCCGAGGGAGGTCACGGCATGAAATCTTGGTTCACACGCACGAGCGTCGCGTTTTTCCTCATGTTTCTCGTATTCGGTCTGCTTCTCGGGCCGGCCGAGGCAAACGTGAACCTGGACGTGTACAAAGTGGAAGTAGACGGATCGGAGGTTTCGGATACGGATAATATTTACGTCCGGGACGATGCCCTGATTAAGTTGAGCTTTCGCTATACGGCCGATTCCGATACGGAAGTGGACGAATGGCAGGTCTACGTCTGCGGGGAAACGGGGGTGACGTACGACCGGGGCGATTTCTCCGGATCCACCGCAACGATCTCCTTCACCACGGGCGACATGAAAAAAGCGGCCGAAACGTCCACCACCTGCACGGTGGGAGACGGCGGAGATCTGACATACTCCTACGAAGTGTTGGTGAAGGCCGTGTACACCACAAAAACAACCACCACCGACGGCGATGACGATGACGACGACGATTATTATTACGACGACACGAACGGAGATGAAGACGACAGCGTGGAACACTCCCCCACGGAGTCGCTGACCATTCACGTGGATATGGAACGCCCCGGCACGGTGACGCTGCTCGACAATCCGGTTCCGGGCGAGGGAAGTCTGCTGGTGTCCTGGGATCCGAATATTCTTTCCGAATCGGGAGAGACCGAACAGAAGGTCAAGGTCACGTTCTGCTATCGCCGCACGGACGGCGGAACGGACGGCACGGCCACGGACGGCGACGAGACCGGGGATACCTCCTCCACGACGGGAGACCTTACGGCAACGGAAAATGAAATCGAAACCGTTGAAACCGTTTCTCTTTTCGCTCTACGGGCGGACGGCGACACGGACGGCGATCCGGATTCGGAAGAGGAAGCGGCGGACGGCGACGATGACGCGGACGCTGAGCTTGAAGCGGACGACGACACGGACGGAGACGATGCCGCGGACGGGGACGAAGATGGGACGGACGGCGACGATGACGCGGAGCTTGAAACGGACGATGACACGGACGGAGACGATGCCGTGGATGGGGACGACGCCGTGGACGGGGATGATTCGATAGACGGGGACGAAGGCGGCAGCGAGGAAATGCCTGCGGGTTGCACCCCGTTCGCCGAAAACGGCGCGGAGGGAGATTCCCATCGCATCACCGGCCTGACCAATGGCGTGGAATACGAAATCTTCGCCAAAGCCATCGATTACGCGGGAAATGAAAGCCGGGTGTGGTCGGATCCCATCACGGGAATTCCATTGGAAGTGGACAACTTCTGGGAAGCTTATAAAAAGGCGGGCGGCAAGGAATCCGGCGGCTTCTGCTTCATCGCCACGGCGGCCTACGGTTCTTACTCGGCCGAACAGGTCCAGTTGTTCCGCGCCTTCCGGGACCGTGTTCTGGCAAGAAGCGCTTCCGGCCGCTGGCTCATCGGCGCCTATTATCGCAACAGCCAGCCCCTGGCTCGTCTGGTGGCTCAGCAACCGATTTTAAAAAACATCGCCCGGGGATTGCTTTTCCCGCTGGTCCTGGTGCTCACCGTGTGGTTCCAGTTCGGTCTTCCGGCCCTGGTTTTCGCCTTTGGAGGATGCGCGCTTTTGCTCTTCGGAGTTTTCCGCTTCCTTCGGCTGTACGGGAAGGAGGTCCGCCAATGAGAAACTTCCTGATTTCGTTGGCCGTTCTCGTTTCCATGGGGATGTTCGCCTCTTCGGCCCAGGCCGCCCAGGCCGCCAAGCAGTCTCCCCTGAACTGGACCGCGCATGTGGGCTTTGGTTTCTACACGGTGGACAATATCTCGGACGAGTTCGACTCGGGAACCGATCCGGCCAAAAGCATCTTCGGCGACACCTTGGATTTCACCTTTCAAATGGGTCTGGAGCGGCTGCTGTACAAAGGCGTGGGCACCGTCGGTGTGGAGGGAACCTTCGGGTTCTACCAGACCAGCGGCAAGGGCCTGTTCGAGGATGGACAGAAATCCAGCGATTCCACGGACCTGAACCTTTTCCCCTTCCGGCTTTCCGCCGTTTACCGCTTCACCTGGCTCTGGGAGGAGTTCAAGGTTCCCGTGGCTCCCACGGCGAAATTCGGCTTTGACTACACTATCTGGTGGATCACGGATCAAAAAGGCGACGTGGCCAAATGGACCAAGCCCGGCGGCGGAACGGCTTTCGGTCGGGGCGGCACCTTCGGGTTGCATGTCTCCTACGGACTGATGTTCTGCCTGGATATCGTGGATTCGAGGTTGGCCAACGAGTTCGACCAGGACGTGGGTGTAAACAACACCTGGCTCTTCGTCGAGGGAACCTATGCCTGGATCAACGATTTCGGCAGTTCCTCTTCCTTCGACCTGAGCAGCCATTTCCTGCTGGCGGGTCTCTTATTCGAGTTTTGAGAACAGAGCCGGGCATGCCACGGAAAATCCGCCTGCGGATCGAGTACGACGGCAGCGCTTTCGTGGGCTGGCAGATCCAGCGGAGCGATCAATCCACTATCCAGGCCGCCCTGGAATGGGCCGTTTTCCAGATCACAAAGGAGCGTGTGCGCGTCTACGGGGCCGGGCGAACGGACGCCGGCGTTCATGCTTTGGGTCAAGTGGCGCATTTCACCACGGAATCCGGCATTCCGGCCGAGCGCTTCCGCAAAGCGCTGAACAGCAACCTTCCCCGGGACATTTCCGTTCTTTCCTCCGTGGACGCAACGGAGAGTTTCGATTCCCGGCGCGACGCCCGAGGAAAAATCTATCGCTATCGCATCCTGAACCGGCCCCAGCGTTCCGCGCTGGAACGCCTGCGCTCCTGGCATATACGAAAGCCCCTGGATCTTGCGGCCATGCGGATCGCGGCGGAGCATTTGGAGGGGGAGCACGATTTCTCCAGTTTCCGGGCCTCCGGCTGTGCAGCTAAAAGTCCCGTTCGCCGCATCCATCGGCTGAAGGTTTCCGAAAACATCGCGGACATCGTGGAGGTGGAGATTTTCGCCACGGCCTACCTGAAGCAGATGGTGCGGAACATCGTGGGGACGTTGGTGAAAGTGGGACTGGGCGCGGTCTCGCCGGACGCTCTTCCCGGCATTCTGGCCGCCAGAAACCGCCAGGCCGCCTTTCAGACCGCCCCCGCGCGGGGATTGTATTTGATGAAGATCTTTTATCCGGACGATCCGCCGCCCCCGGACCTGCTTCGTCTGATTCCGCCGGAATACCGCCGGGATCTGCCAAGTCCGGACGATCCGGCCTGATGCGAAAAAGCGCCGCCTAGCGCCGCTTCCAGCCGATCCAGGTCAGGAAGGGGAGGCCGCGTCCCGAGTCGCTTTTGATGCGTGTTCCGTTAGCCGAGACCGTGGCGCTTTCCACCACGGTCCAGGCGCCTTCCTCGATATGCTCGTTGTCCCAGTCGTAACAGCTTACGCCTCCCAAAGCGTACAGGTCCACCACGGTTCCCGCTTCGAGCCCGGCGGTGTTGGGGAACGAGACGTGAGCGGCGCCGTGGGCATCGGCCTTGGCGGAGATTTCCGGATTGACGGCCAGAAGTCCGTCCGGAGGATCGTCGGCATCCACGAAACAGGGCCATCCGTGGGCGCTTGCGTCCCAGTGCAGGATTTGAATGTCCTCGTAGGCCGTGTCGAACAGAAACAACTGATCCGGGATGAGCGTCAGTACGGCGTCTCCCTGCCGGATGGCGTGGGGCTGGGCGGCGTCTCCCAGGGAATCCCGGGTAACGCCTGCGGTTTCGATCATGCGGATATCGCCGAACGACGGCGATCCGCCGTTTCCGAGATCCAGCGGGCAGACCAGGCTCATGACGGCCAGGCTGTTCGGATCCAGAAGCCGCACGGCCATGCGGGACATGCAGTGCGAGTCTTCCGGAACGGAGGCCGCAAAACGTCCGTCATCGCTCGTGAAAACCGGGTTCAGACAGGCCGATTGGTTATCGGCGGGAACGATGCACACGAAGGCGGTGATTCCCGCGCGGGGCGTGTCGGTGGCGTCCACGACGCGGCCGGAGCAGCCCCGGATGTAGACGCCGCTGTCGCAGGCGGGCAGTTCCTCGTCCGCGTCCGGCTCCGCGTCGCCGTCCGCTTCATCGTCTCCGTCGGTTTCATCACCGTCGGGCGTCGTGTCGCCGTCGGGGTTTTCGTCTCCGTCCGTGGAATCTCCGTCTGGGGATAAATCGCCGTCGGGAGAGGTGTCGCCGTCCTCGGTTTCTCCGCCGTCGTCCGAACAGGCCACGGCGAACGCCAGCGCGAACAACAAAATGAATGCGGCAAGAAGCCGACCCACCGTCTCGTTCTTTTCAACGTTCATCACTTCTCTCCGGTTATACGGCCGTATCGCCGTCCGTCGCGGTATCGCCGTCCGCTTCGGCATCGCCGTCCGTCGCGGTATCGTCGTCCGCTTCGGCATCGCCGTCCGTTGCGGTATCGTCGTCCGCTTCGGCATCGCCGTCCGTTGCGGTATCGTCGTCCGCTTCGGCATCGCCGTCCGTCGCGGTATCGTCGTCCGCTTCGGCGTCGCCGTCTTCATCTCCATCGGCGGCGGCGGCGTTGTTTTGCTGGGCGATAATCTCGTAGAGAAGGTAGAAGCTTCGTCCCTGTTCCTTGATGAGCTTCATATCGGACATGCGGATGGCGGCCGACCAGGGGAAGGCGTCGAACATCCAGCTGTCCGCGATCACGGGACGCCCGGCGGTGTTGTCGTTGTCGGAAATCCGGTATCCGCCTTCGCAGCCGTAGAAATTCACCCGCTGGTTGGCGTAGTCGCTGGTGGTGGGGTCTCCGTTGGCGTCCTGCGTGACGACCCAGAGCACCTCGGCGTTCAATTCCTTCAGGTGGTCGTGGATGCCGCCCGCTACGCAGAACGTATCCCGGTAAAACTGCGTGCAGGCCGGACACCAGCCCGCGCTGATGAGGACGAAGAGCGTATTGATTTCGGGATGTTCGCATTTGAACCGCGCCAGGTTGAACCCGACTTCCTGGTCGTTGAGATAGGCGCTGGGCCAGCCCATGGGCGGCACGGTGCAGGCTTCCGGATGGGTGTTGGTTCCCTCCGGTCCCAGGAAATAATAGGGAGCGGGCGGATAGTCGCAGGTCAGATCGTCGGGAGGATCCAGTTCCGTATAGCCGTCCACGTAGAGTTCCGCGTCGATGGAATGCTGTTCGAAGCAATGGAGCGCCGTGATTTCTTCGATGGCCGTGGTGACTCCGTCATCGCCGATGACCACTTGCTGCATCTCCACGTTTTCCAACTTGACGGTGAAATCCTCGCCCGACCAGTCGCCCAGGGCTTCGATGGTGATGGTTCCGCCGGGTTTCGGCATGTAGGTCGAGCCGCAGACCAGTTCGCCCGCGTTGTTGTAGTTGCAGCTCTTTCTCAAGCGCAGGCACAGGCCGCACGTTTGATAACTGGTTTCATTCTCTCCGATGGTATAGGTGCCCGGCTCGGTGGGGCCGCCGTTGTTCGCGAAGTTTTCCAAAACCAGCATGTTCAAGGGAAAGCTGGTTTTCGAATAGCCGGTGTATTTCCAGTAAAGTTTCGGTCCGGGGCCGGAAAGCTCCGCGATTTGCGCCTGGGGCGTGAAACCGAACTCCGCACATCCGACGATCTGTTCCTCGTCCATGTCTCCGTCCGCGTCTCCGTCCACATCGCCGTCCACGTCTCCGTCCGAATCCTTGCACAGGCAGCCCTTCTGCATAGGCATGGAGGAGACCAGGCCGCAACCGTCCGAAACTTTTCCGGATTGCGCGCAAACATCGTCGCAATCGCTCGCCATCCAGAAAGGAGCGATGCAGTTGCAGACGGAATCTCCCACGCAAAAGGCCGGGGCCGACAGCGAACAGGAGCCTTCGCAGGATTCCGTCGTGTTTTCCGGAGCGTCGCCGTCCGCGGGCTCATCGCCATCCGTGGAGTGATCGCCGTCTTCGTCCGCATTGTCGCCGCTGTCGCTGCATCCTGTCTGGAATGCGAACAGAAGGGTCAAGATGAGCAGGCTCAGAAACAGATACGGGGTTCTTTTGGACATCGGATTCTCCTCCTGGCTGATGAACGCATGGGTTGAATATATACAAAAATATTGAGATTTCCCTCTCTCGAATAACCCCATATGTTTAATAGGAAGAGCCCGTTTTGTCAATGACGGATTGTGTCAGCATCCGTTTTTTTCCGGGTTTTCAAGCCCTTCTTTCCGTTGCGGCAGGGAAAGGGGCGGAAAATCATTCCGGGAAGAAGCGACCCGCCACCTTGCTCCAGACGGCCAGGCGGCGTTTTCCGGGTCGTTTAGGGTAGGTTTTATACCAGGCCGCGGCCATGGGCATGAGGATCGCCTTGGGCAGAAGGCGCGCGGTCAGGTCCGGGTTCCGAATCGTTCCCCGAAGCATGCTCCCTAAATCCTCCGCTTTCGGAACGGGAGGTTTCTGGGCCAGTCCCTGGCTCGTGCTCTCGGCGTTGATGAAACCGTTTCGGATCAGGCGGTCCACGGATTCGCCGTCGAGCGGCTGGAATCCCCGGCGAAGAACGTCGTAGCCGGCCATCAGGCTTCCATGCCGCCGATGGTAGTGGCGCTGGTAGGCGTGCATGGCGTCCTTTCCCCCCGGGTCCGCGTGATCCGAAACGCATTCGGCCAGCAGGCGACCGCCGATCATTCCCAATCCCACCCCCGAAGCGTGCATGGGAAAGACCTGGCAGGCGGCGTCTCCCACGAGCGCCAGGCCCGGTACGGCCAGTCGGTCGTAGGGGCGTCGCAGGGGAATGCGCCCCCGGCCCGAAACGAGCTGGCAGCCCATCCAGGGCAAGCCGTCGCGAATCTCTTGGAAGATATCCTCAGACGGCCGAAAGCGGGGCTCCGCGATGCAGCCCACCAGGATCTCGGCCTTGGAATAATCCGAATGAACGGCGATATTGATGGTGGACCAGCCGCCTTCCACGCCCAGCCAGCAGAGCACCTCCTCGGGATTCCCTCCCAACCGTTCCAGGTAGGCGCGCGCCGCCGTCGGATCGGTGATCTCGAAAACCCCCTGGGCGGCGCTGCACGTATCTTTCGGAGAAACGGGCGGACAGTGCCGGTCCAGCGCGGGCGTCCGCCGCCGCAAAGCTCCCGCCATGCCGGTGGCGTCCACGAAAAGCCGCGCGGTCACTCGCAACGATTCCCGTTTTCCGTTCTGATTCTCGCGCCGGACGAGAACGGACGACGGCCGGTTTCCCGCAAAGGACACGCCTTCCGCGCCTGCCCGTTCGAAGATGCGCACGCCCTCGCCTTCGCACAATCCGTGCAGGCGGTCCATCAGGCGGCGCATGTCCACCTTGCAGGCGGCGTTTTCCGTGCAGACGAAGGCCAGCCGGTCATCCTTTGTGAAGATGCGCATGGGCGTGCCGTCGTCCAGATGCTCGGGCGCTTTCGGGCGTGGAATGCCCGCATCGTCGTACATACGGAGCGGTACGGCGTTGACGTGCCCGGGTCCGGCCTCGGCCATGGGCTTTCGATCGAAAAGCGCGACGCGCAGGCCGCGCCGCGCCAGGTTAAAAGCGGCCGAGCTTCCCGATGGACCCGCGCCGAAGACGGCGGCGTCGAACGTGACGGCGGAGGCGTTTCCGGTCATGGCGTCTCTCTCAACGGAAATCCCGCACGGCTTCCAGCGGCACGGGGGGATGGATGCGGCCCGGTTTGGGCGGCATGGAATTGTAGACCCATTCGATGTCCACGCTTCCCGATCGCAGCAGGCGCTTCCGATGAAAGCCGGAGAACGCGCCGCGGACGAGGACGCTTTCCATCTGGAAGGTCAGTCCGTAGATCGCGACCTGCTCATTCGGCGGCACACGCTCCAGTTCGTCCGCATAGGCGAAGGGCGAAAAGACCAGGCGGCGGCTGTCGGCGGCCTGGCATTGAAGCAGGGGGACGATGCGAGGAAAGCCGTCTTCTCCGACATAGGCCAGGAATTTAAGTGCGTCCAGGCGTTTGAAGAGCGATTCCGCCCAGGGCGTCAGCACGCGCTCTTCCGAGGATCGTTTTTCCAGACGCCGCAACAGGGAGGTCGCCAGCGAAGCCGGGACGATGCTCGCCAGGGGCAGGTTTTCCCGGACGCCGGTTTCCACCAGGTCCATGAAATGAACGGTGTGGATGCCGAAGTACGAATTGTAGCGGAACAACGGTTTGTTGTTCAGGATCTCGTATTCCGGTCCCTCCTTGGCGTTTCCGGTGTAACGCGCCTTGCCGCGCCAGATGTGGCGATCCACGGTCATGATGAGCCAGCCGGTCTTGGGGTTTTGCAGAACGTTCTTCTTCGAGCGGCCCTCGGTGAACTGTCCCCAGATCATCTCCGTGGGCGACTTGGCCATGAGCGTGGTGATGAGGCTCACGTGGGGCAGACCCTCGGGCGTCACCGTGGCCAGAAGCGCCACCTTTTCCGTGGGTTCGAAGGCGCGCATGTCCGCCGGGTCGAATCGCTTCTCCATCATCGTTCCGTCCTTTCGTTTTCCGCTTCCCGTTCGCCGCCGCCCGGGAGGACGCGCAGGTCCGGCCCGGTCGAGGATTCGTCCTTGTCATCGGTGCACGTGCTTCCGCTCCAGTTCACGATCCCGGGGCGGGAAATGTTCTTCCGAGCCGTATCCGCCAGCCGCTCCATGTCCGCCGCCGAGAGCAGCGGGGCGTCCGCGAAATCCCACGTCAATCCCAGCCGCTCGTACTTGTCCCGGCAGAGATTGTTGAAGGCGCAGAGTTCCCAGCGCGTGACGGCACGCCCGGCGACGTCGGACACAATACGCGCCAGTTCGCGGATGTTGGCCGGGTCGTCCGTGGCCCCGGGAATGATCGGCGTGCGGATCCAGAGTTCCTTCGGCCCGCCCGGCGCGTTCACCGCGTCCCTGACGAGTTCGAGATTTTTCAGGATGAGGTCGTTTTTTGCGCCGGTCCACTCGCGGTGGCGCTCGGCGTCCGCCAGTTTCAGATCGAAGAGCACCAGGTCCGTTTGCGGAAGGATGCGCCGATAGTTTTCCGCCGCCGCCTGCCCGCAGGTGTCCAGCGCTGTCCGCAGGCCCCGCTTTCGGCAGGCTTCGAAAAAGCGCGCGGTGAAGGTCGCCTGCAAGGCCGCCTCGCCGCCCGAGGCCGTAACGCCGCCGTCCGCGCCGAAATAGGCGCGGTCTTTCGCGACTTCCTCCGCCAGGGCCTCCGGAGTCCACCACGTTCCCAGCGTCTCCAGCGCCCCGCCCGGACATTCCTCCGCGCAGAGCCCGCAACCCTTGCAGCGATCCCGAAGGATGGCCACGCCCTCGGATTCCGAAAAAGAAAGCGCCCCCTCCGGGCAGGTCTCCACGCAGAGGCGGCAGCCGATGCAGTGCACGCCCAGCCACTGGGTCTCCCGAGCCGTGCGGATGCTTTCCGGGTTGTGGCACCAGCGGCAGCGCAGGGAACAGCCCTTCAGAAACACGGTGGTGCGCAGCCCGGGGCCGTCCTCGGTGCTCATACGCTGGATTTCCAGCACCAGTCCCCGGGGTTCGCCCGTTTCCGGATCGGTTCGATTCGTGTTCCGTTCGTCCGTCATGAACGGGCCGCCTAAAATCGTTCGTGGGAGAGCCGCGCGATGACCTCGTTCTGCAACTCCCGCCCGATGCCGGTGAAGTAGGCGTTGTAGCCGGTGACCCGCACCAGTAGGTGCCGATAGTTTTCCGGGTGTTTCTGGGCGTCCTTCAGCATCTCCGGGTCCAGCATGTTGATCTGAAGCGCGGTGCCGCCGTTTTCGGCGTAACCCTTGAGGAAGGACTTGAACTTCTCGCGGTGCTCCGGATCGCGCAGGATGGAGGGATTGAAGGTGATGGTGTGGCTGGCGCCGTTGGGCAGGCTGTTGTTCGTCCCGTTCCAGTCGCCCCCGCTTTCGTTGCGGCCGCCCAGGGCCTTGCCCACGCTGTTGCTGTTGGCCGTGGGGCCGTGGATGTCCGCGCCGTTGGAGGGGCAGATGGCGTTGGAGAGAAACTGCCCCCGGGGGCGGCCGTCCGGGCTGGCGGGCAGGACGAAACCGTCGCCCACCCAGTAGTTCCAACTCAGCATGCCGGGCCGGAACTGTCGCCCGGTGGAACGCGTGCGGTGTTTCCAGCATTCCTCGGTCCACAGGTCCATAACCCATTTCGCCATGCGGTCGGCCTCGTCGTCGTCCCGCCCGTATTTGGGGGCCTTGTTCTTGGCGCGGGCCTGGAGCACCTCGTGGCCTTCCCAGTTGTCCAGAAGCGCCCGGCGCAGTTCGGCCAGGGTGCAGTGGCCCTTGTCGAAGACCAGATATTTCACCGCCAGAAGCGAATCCACCGTGGTGGCGAAGGTGACGCCCTCCAGCGTCGTCAGGCTGATCTCCGCGCCGCCGCTCGTGACGTCCCGGCCCGTGGCGGCGCAGCCGTCCACCAGGCAGGAGAGATACGGCGTGGGAAAGAACTCCGCGCGCAGGGCCTCGGAGGCCTCGTAGACCTCCACGCACTTGCGGATGATGTAGCGCGTCTGGAGTTCGTAGGCGTCCCGGAATCGCTCCCAGCTTTCGAACGCCGTTGCGTCGCCCGTGTCGGGGCCGTCCTGTTTGATGGGCTCCCGCTTACCGGTGATGGGATCGATATAGGGCAGGAGATCCCTCCCGCCGGTGAGGGCCAGTTCCACCGCCTTCAGCAGGTTCAGGTTGTTGTCCACCGTGCCCGAGCGGTCGTTGCCCACCATGGTGTTTTCCAGGCAGCCCACCGGGGCGTATTCGTGCACGTTGCCTGCGTGAATCTTGTCGGTGAGCCCGGCCATGCGCGCTTCCCGCAGCATGCCCGCCATGCTGCGTTCGTCGAAGTTCAGAAGAAACGGCGCGCCCTGGCTCTCGGCCACCATGTCCACCACGCGGTCGAGCAGGTCGTCCGGGCTTCGGCGATGCAGGCGCACGTTGGGCTTGGGCTCCAGGATGGGGCTCATGGCGTCGATCACGTCCAGGAAAACGTGGGTCAGTTCGTTCGTCATGTCTTTTCCGTCCGCGCCCAGTCCGGACAGGGTGATGAGCTGGCCGAATCCGGCGGTGATGCCCTGGTTTCCGGCGCGGATGAGGGCGTCGTAGGCCGTGTTGCAGTGCATCCAGAAGCATTTCAGGATTTCCTTGCCGAACTCCGGGTCCATGCCGTCGTGGATGGAACGCTCCCAGTAAGGCAAAAGATATTGATCGATGCGCCCGAAGGACACGCCCGGCCCGGGATAGTTTTCGTCGCTCATGACGAGCATGTGGTTGATCCACAGCGCCTGCACGGCCTGCCAGAAATCCTCCGGCGGCTCCCAGCCCGTGCGTTCCAGGTTGCTTGCCATGCGGGAAAGCTCCGCTTTGCGGGCGGCGTCGGCCTTGCTGCGGGCCAGTTCGCGGCAGAGTTCCGCGTATTGCAGGGAAAGTTCCTTCGGCATGGTGGCGGCCGTCAGCATGGCGCGAAGCTGCGCGCCTCGGGGCCCGTGTTTCTCGCTTTCGGAAAGCTTCTCGTAGTACCCGCGAATTTCTTCGTGGACGCCCTTCCAGCCCAGCCGCAGAAGTTTTTCGTGACCGGGAATCAGGTGGCCGCTGGTGGCGCCGCTGTTTCCGTAGCCGTGGTCGTGAAACCATTTCATGCGCCGCCGCGCGCCGTTTTTGCCTTTTATCAATCGCTCGTAACGCGTGGTCTGCTTCTTGTCCAGACACATCGAGGTCTGAAGATTGAAACGCGCTCCCGCGATGAGGTCGCCCGGCAGGATTTCGTGAGGCATGTAACGCACCATGACTTCCTTGACGAACCAGGCCCGGCGCTCGGGCAGGCTCCATTTCCAGAAATCTTCCGCCAGTCGCACGGGCCGCGCCGCCTGGCGGAACGAGGCGGTGAGGGTGGACATCAGCAGGTAATTTTCCGGAACGATGTAGTACGTCATCTCGTTGTACTGCACGTCCCAGGGCGTGCCCGTGGTCCAGCTCTGGAACTCGTTGTTCCAGTTGCGTTCCACGCCCCTGAAATAGTAATCGCGCAACCATTGGATGCGCGGGGAAAGACCTTTCGGTTCCTTGATTCGATGGGCGTTGTCGAAAGCGGCTTCCGTCATGATCCGTTCCTCTCACTGATACGACGTTCGTTTCGTCTTCGGGATTTCACGTTTTTACCGTTCATCCGCGGCTATGGGCGATCGGCGACGGTCGGTTCCGCCTTTCGCCGGTTCGCGGCGCTTGTGGAAATCGCGATTTTCGTTCGATCCGGCGTCCGCGCCATGCTCAGCGCCTCCCGGGGCGTTTGGGACGGCCGGACTTTTTTTCCTCCAGCGGCAGGTAGATCCGGCCGTGCTCCAGCAATTCCTCCATGATTTCCGCCGCGCTTTTTTCGTCCTGGCCCGCAATGGCTTCGATGAGATCTCGATGGAACCCCCGCACCGTGTCCAGCACCGATTCGTCCCGGTAGAAGCGCTCGGAAAGCTCCAGATGCAGGTGGCGGAAGCTGTTCAAGAGCAGTGGATACACGATGTTTTTCGAGATCCTCGCCAACCGCAGGTGAAAGTCGAAATCGAATTTCGCCAGACGGTGGAAGTTGCCGGGATCCGTACTGATTTCCAGCCGCAGGATCTCTTCGAGAGCTTGCAGATCCTCCGCCGTGTGATGCCAGGCAGCCTCCTTGGCGATACCGACGGCGAAAAGGCGGCGGACGTCCAACAGATTTTCCAGAAAGCGTTTTCCCTCCGGGCCTTCCAGGCTGCGGAAAAGCGGCGTGAGCAGCGCCAACGTGCCGTTTTCACGGAAATCATTCACCACCACGCCGTGGCGAGGCCGCTGAATCACCAGGCCCTTGAATTCCAGTTCGATGATCGCCTCGTGGACCACGCTGCGCCCCACGCCGAGCCGCAAGGCCAGTTCGCGTTCCGTGGGAAGTTTTTTACCGGGCGGAAACGCGCCGGTCAGGATGCGCGTCTCGATCTGGCTTACCACGCTGTCTTTCAGGCTTTCCTTCCGAACGGGTTCGAGCAGAGGTTGAGGCATGGCTTTTCGTCTCCCGATATTGTTGCGACGCGTCAGGGCGATGACGCACCGAATTGTCACCTCATGGCCATTTAACAGCCGGCTGGTGGTACTACCACCAGCCATTTTAGCGCACCTATCCGGTCTGTCAAGGAGCAACATTCCGGGGGGGATTTTTCAGGTCATCCCAAAAATACGACCGGGTGATATCGAGAGGATTTTCCGCCGGATTCGTCGGCGACGCGGTGAAAAATATCAGGGATTTTCCGGAAAGCATTCGGAAGCCGACCGCAGACCGGAAAATTCGAAAAAAAAACGTGAGGAACTCAGCGAACGAATTGCTCGAACTTTTGAAGAAAACGTTGAACCATTTGAAGGATTCTCCTGGTTCGGGGCTTCTTTTGGTCCCGATATTCCAGATACCATTTCCAGGGCTCGATAACGGGTTGGGCGATCGTACGCACGAAAGCGGACGAAAAGAATATCGCACAATAATAAGCCATTATCGTCGTTAGAAACAAGGCGATCGTCGTATGGCCGCCGGGAAGGCTCAGCACGGCCACTTCCATGGGGTGATCGATCCGGACTTCCATGCATCCCGAGGCCGTCCGTAAAATATCGCATTGCACGACGTAGCGGACATTCTCGAAAATCAGGGACAGTAATTTTTCCAGGGGATCCGCCAGGCGCCATTCACGAACCAGCCAGCGCAGAAGGCAAAGGAAGGGATAATGTAAAATGAAGAAATAGAGGCTGTATTTTCCAAGTTCGGCATGCCGCCGGTAACTTTTCCGATTCGGCGCGTTCGGATAGACGATCAAGACGGAAAAAACCATGAAAAAACCTAAGACGTAGTAGCTGATTCCGCCCAACGGATCGGAAATGGTAAACCAGCCCGGCGATACCCGGATCTCCGGAAAAACAAAAAAAATCGTCAGGCTTGTCAAAATGGTGATTCCGGCAAGGATTTTTACGAACAATGGCAATTTTCCCATCCTGATTCGCTGCATCCATTCCGGGGAAACAATACATCCCAGTACGAAAAACGGCAGGTAATAGGCGATTCTTCGCAGGGCGAAATAATCGCCGAGCCGGGTGAGATTCACCATCACCACGGCCACGGCCACCGACAGCAGAAAAAGATGGATTTTGAATGCTTTTCCCGAAAACCGTTCGGAAGGGATCCGCCACAAGGCGATTCCGAGCAGGACTCGGAAAAGTCCCAGGACGAAAAGATACCATAAAATGATATACGGCGCGAAGAAATCATTCACTCTCCCGGTAACGGTACAGAGACTTTGCAGGATGATGAACGGAAGGAAGCAATATTTCAATGCATTTTCGATCAGGCGAAAAGGGCGGGCCAGATTTCGCTCCGTCATGGAAAAGAAGCCGGACAGAAAAAGAATCAATTGCATGTGCCAGATATATATCCAGGCGGTGACGGTGGCATCGTTGGAGATCCAGATCGGCATGTTATGGTTGGCATGCCCAACGAACACGAAGATGCCGACCACCCAGAACTTGAGATTGTCGTAAAACGGATCACGATCGCCGCCATTCGAAATCATAGAAATGGCCTCCTCCGTCGCATGTGTGCGGATCGGATACTCCGAAATTCCCGTTGAATACAATATGGATCGCAGTCGTCTGTCCGAGCATCGGCTTCTCGAACGATTTCATCACTGAAAGTCTTTTGGCAACCTCTAAAAATCCATATTCCGCTGCGAACGAGTCTTTTCGATCCGGATCGTTTTTCCCAATCCTCGACGTATCTGGTTGATATGCCTACGGTTGTGAAAAACGTCCGAATCTGAAAATCGTTCGTTCTCGCGACGAATAGCCATTTTTAGAGGTTGCCTTTTGCCTTTCGGTGAGACCGGACCCTTTCGAATTCGTCTTCAGGATAATCGTATCGATCGTTGAAGAAAAGAAAAATCTCGCTCCCCCGGCAGCCGTGGCGAAATCGCCCCGCACACGGTCCTTCCGCCATAAAATGCAAACCCCGCCGGAATCGACGGGGTTTTTCTGTAACCGGAACCGCCCCTTTCAGGACGGTTCTATTTTTGATGGTGCCCAAGGCCGGACTCGAACCGGCACGGGTCTCCCCACTACCCCCTCAAGATAGCGTGTCTACCAGTTCCACCACTTGGGCACGATATGGAAAAGAACAAAAAAACGGTGAACTATTCCGCCGGCTTCTCTTCCGCCTTGGGCGCGGGAGGCGCGGCTTTCGTTTCTTCCGTCTTGGGTTCGGCCGCCTTTGCTGGCGCGGCCGTTTCTTCCGGTTTCGCCGCCGCATCGGCGGGCTTTTCGGCCGCGTTTTCCGTGGGAGCCGCCGCCGGAGTTTCCGCCGGGGTGTCGGCCGGGGCTTCGTTCAAGGCGGGCGTTTCGGGCTCGTTCACGGGCTGTTCGTCCAGCACGCTGTCCACCACGGAATCCGAGGCGCTGGAGAGATAGGCCAGGCTCATGGACGTGAGCATGAACACCGCCGCCGCCGTGGCGGTCATTTTTCCGAGGAAACTCAGTCCGCCGCCGCCGCCGAAAGCCGTCTGCGTGCCGCCGCCGAAAGCCGCGCCCATTCCGGCGCCTTTTCCGGCCTGCAACAGCACCACCATAATCATGAACAGCGCCGCGAGAATGTGAATTATCGTCAGGATCGTAACCATGAGACCTCCGCTCGTTTTCCTTGCAATAGGCAAGGATGCTTTATTTACTCGATCAACGCCGGAATGTCAAACAAAAATCGTTGAAAACGGTGGATTGCGGGAACTGCCGGGGCGTCGTCGCGCGGGCGGGAATCGTGGGAGGATTTGCCGGGTTCCCGAGAAAAACGGATGAAAGGAAAGGGTTGCCTTCCAATGGCGGCTCTGCTAGAAAATGATCTTGAACGAAAACAATTCGGGGGACAAAATCCTTGGTTCGCGGTATGATGTCCCACGCGACGCACGACATGACGAACGAACGCCAGACCGGATGAGGAGAAATCCAGATGGATTGGAAAGAAAAGGTTCAAAAGGCCATCGAGGATGGGCGGGTCAGCCCCCAGGCTCTGGAGAATATCGAGAACTGGATGAACGTGGAGCGCTACGCCGCCTATCGGGACGAACTGAAGGCGATGATCGAGAAGGAGGACTGGCGGGAACTGAACGATTCCTTCTATCAGATCATTCCGTTCGGCACCGGCGGCCGTCGCGGGAAAGTGGGCATCGGCAGCAACCGCATGAACGAAATCACCGTGGCCGAATCCGCCCAGGGCGTGGCCAACAAACTGCAAAAGGAAATCTCCGGGCGCGCTCCCCGTGTGGTGATCGCCTACGACACCCGTCTGACCTCGGCGGCGCTGACGGAAAAAGCCGCCTGCGTCCTGGCCGGAAACGGGGTGGAGGTGCGCCTGTTCGACGGCCCTCGGGCCACGCCGCATCTGTCCTTCGCCATCCGGGATCTCGAAGCCGACGCGGGCATCGTGATTTCCGCCAGCCACAACCCTCCTTCCGACAACGGGTTCAAGGCCTACTGGTCGGACGGCGGACAGATCGTCCCCCCCCTGGACGGCGAGTTGATCGAGGAAGTCCGGAACGTTTCCGAAATCAAGGAGATTTCCTTCTCGGAAGCATACGGAAAGGGGCTGATCCTGCGGTTGAATCCGGAGGATGACGCGCGTTTCTACGACGCGGTATTGAAACAATCGCTCACCGGTCATCGCAACGTGCGGATCGTGTATTCTCCCATTCACGGCACGGGCATGCATTCCGTCTATCCCGTGCTGCTTCGCGCCGGTTTCGCCGATCTGCACCTGGTGGAAAACCAGAAGGATCCGGACGGGCGTTTCCCCAACGTTCCCAACCACGCCCCGAATCCGGAAGTCACCACCGGCCTGGACGCCTCCATCGAACTGGCGCGGGCCATCGGGGCGGATATCGTTTTGGCCAGCGATCCCGACGCCGACCGCCTGGCCTGCGCGGTGCGCGACGGCCTGACCGGGGATTTCGTCCTTCTGACCGGCAACCAGACCATGGCGCTGATGATGGAATACATCGGCGAGGAGATGCATCGGGCCGGGACGCTCCGCCCCGGACATCGCGTCTATTCCACGGTGGTCAGTTCGCCGCTCATGCCCACCATCGCCCGGGCGTACGGTTTGACGGTCAAGGACGACCTGCTGGTGGGTTTCAAATGGATCGCCGAGCAGATCGAGACCCTGGAGGATCCGGAGGATTTCCTTTTCGGCAGCGAGGAATCCATCGGGTTCATGAAAGGCCCGCAGACCCGGGACAAGGACGCCGCCGTGGCGGCGCTGATCTTCTGCGAACTGGCCGCCCGGGAAAAGGCCCTGGGGCGCACGGTGCGGGACCTCCTGGAGGAAATCTATCGGAAATACGGCTATTTCTGCGACAAGGGCACGTCGGTCTTTCTGCACGGTGCGGCAGGCAGCGAGCGCATGGCGCGCATCATGGATTCGCTGCGCAAACAACCGCCCCGGACGATCGGCGGCCGGGAAGTCGTGGCGGTGATCGATCGGGCCGTCGGCGAGAAAAGACGCCCCGACGGAATGCCCGTTTCTTCCGTAGACGGAGCCAGAAGCAACCTGCTGATCTTCCAGTTGCGGGAAGACAACAAAAGCTGGATCGCCGTTCGACCGTCCGGCACCGAGCCCAAAATCAAGTTTTATTTCAGCCTCTTCGCCGAAGTGGACGGTCCCCTGGAGGAAATCAAGAGCGGCTTGCAGGCGGAACTGGACGGCCTCTTGAAAGAAGTCACGGATCTGGCCATGGCCATCGAATAGAAGCCGACGAGGGGGCGGGGCGCTTCCGTCGCACTTTCCCGCTCGATTCCAAAATCATGGGGGAATTCAAGTGAAGGTCGGATAAACTCTTTCTCCGACAATAAGGCAATCCTATCGGGAAGAATAAAAGGTTACCCAATCTGCGCTACAGTTGCTCCCCACGCCATACAAAGAAACCGGAGAATTCAGCCATGCAAAATGTCGTTCTGAACAACGGTGTGGAAATGCCCGTTCTGGGATTCGGCGTGTACCAGATCCCGGACCATGACGAATGCGAGCGCTCGGTTTTCGAAGCGCTCAAAATCGGTTATCGATCCATTGATACGGCATTCATCTATGAAAACGAGGAAGCCGTAGGAAAGGCCATCAAACACAGCGATATCCCGCGGTCGGACATCTTCGTGACCACCAAGCTCTGGGTTCAGGATGCGGGTTTCGAGCGCGCCTTGAAGGCGTTTGAAACATCCCTGACCAAGTTGCAACTGGATTACCTGGACCTGTACCTGATTCATCAGCCCTATGGCGATGTTTACGGCGCCTGGCGGGCGCTGGAGAAACTGTATGAAGAAGGTCGGGTCAGGGCCATCGGCGTGAGCAACTTCCAGCCGGACCGGATCATGGATCTTATCGTCCATAACGAGGTGGTTCCCGCCGTCAATCAGATCGAGACGCATCCTTTCTGCCAGCAGACCGAAACCCAGGCATTCCTCATAAAAAACAACGTCCAGATCGAATCTTGGGGGCCGCTGGCTGAAGGTACAAACAACATCTTCCAAAATGAATTGCTGCAAGGCATCGCGTCGAAACACGGCAAAAGCGTTGCGCAGGTGATTCTCCGCTGGCTGATTCAACGCGGAGTGGTGGCGATTCCCAAGTCCGTGCATCCGGAACGGATGGCTGAGAACATCAAAATATTCGATTTCGAACTTACATCCGAAGAGATGACCATCATCCGTGTTTTGGATACGAAAACGAGCAGTTTTCTCGATCATCGCGACCCGGACATCGTGAAACGGCTGGGAAGTGTGAAAATATAGGTCAGCACAAGGATGGGCGATTGGTTTGCCCTCCTTTCCAAAGACACCCTAAACGGGCATGGGAGGATGTCCATCCTTCGGAGTTTCCCTTTCCGAAATCATTCGTAAATTCAAGACAATAGAAGCCTCCATCCCCTTTCTTCCTCCGAATTCGATGAAAAAAACTCGAAACCGGCCGAAGTACCCTATATAGGCGTTCCGGTATAGGCGTTCCGGCTTCGCGGTCCACCCGTCCGTGAGCGGGACACCACGGAGATTTCACGGCTTGAATTCGGGAATTCAATGGTAAACGCGGCATGGATCGGCTGATATTCGACAACCATCCGGACGGGCTGGCCCTCCTGGACGGGCAGTACCGCGTTCTTGACTGGAACGGGAACGCGGAGAATCTGCTTGGCGTTTCGAGGGAAGAGGCGCTTGGCCGACGCATTCAAAACCTGATGCATTTAGACGATTCGAGATTCGGCATGCCCGAGTTGCCGATACAATCGCCTCGCGGCGGAATCCTTGCTTTGCAGGAACACCTCGGCCAGGGATTGGTCTGGCTAGAGTGGATGATGCGCCCCCTTGAAGACGGTTTCGGAACGTCTTTCCGATACCTCTTCCTTATGCGGGATGTCAGCGCGCAGAAGCGGACCCGGGATCGTTTGACCGCTCTGCTGCTGTTTCAGGAAAAGATGTTCGACAACGGAGCGACCTGGATCCATACGCTGGACAGGGCGGGGCGGGTCACGTTCTGGAATCGGGCGGCGGAGAGCATTTCAGGCTATTCAAGGGAAGAGGCGCTGGGTTCGGACGATCTGTGGTCCCGGATGTTTCCGGATGCCGACTACCGGAAACAGATCCGCGCCATTTTGAACGACACGCTGCAAAACGGTCGGGATATCGAAGACCTGGAAACACAGATCATCACCGCGAGCGGGAAGGAGCGTGTTTTGTCCTGGCATTTCACCCCGCTTCTGGCCGACAACGGGCAGGTGGTGGGTGCCACCACCATCGGGCGGGATATCACGGAACGCAAACAGGCGGAAGACGCCATCATGCAAAACGCGGTCCGTTTCCGGGAACTGTTTCACAACATGCGCAACGGCGTGCTGGTCTGCGAATACGATCCGGACGAGAATACCTTCATTATCAAGGATTTGAATCGGTCCGGGGAAAACATCGAAAAGGTTCGCAGGGCCTTCGTCATCAATCATTCCGTTACGGAAGCGCTTCCCTGCTTTGCCGAAGGGGATTTGATGGACGTGCTGGCTCGTGTCTACGAAAGCGGTCAGGCCGAGCATCATCCCGTCACCCGGACTCGGGAAGGGACGATCGTAACCTATCGGGAATACTATATTTACAAGCTTCCTTCCGGGGAACTGGTGGCGATCTTCGACGATCTGACGGAAAAAAAGCGGGCCGAGCGGGAATTGACCCGCCACCAGGAGCGTCTGCGCGCCCTGACCTCGGAACGGGTGCTGGCCGAACAGCGGGAGCGGCGGGCCATCGCCCAGGATCTGCACGACCAGATCGGCCAGAAGTTGGCTTTGTCCAAAATGTCGCTGGGGGCGCTTCTGGAACGCGGAGTGGGCGCGGACGTGGAGACGAGTCTTCAAAAAGTATTCCATACGCTGGAGGATATCATCCGCGAGGTTCGCAGCCTTACCTTCGAAATCAGTTCACCGCTGCTTTTTCAGGAAGGACTGGATGCGGCGTTGCGGGATCTGGCCGAACAGACGTTGGATCCGGCGGGAATCCGCCTGGAATTCGCCGATCTCGGCATGCGGAGCGGCTTGCCGGAAGACGTAAAGATTCTGCTTTATCAGGTGGTGCGGGAACTGCTCCACAATGTTCTGAAGCATTCCGGGGCCGCGAAGGTGGAATTGACCGTTCTGTCCGACGACGGCATGGTTTCGGTGATGGTGGCCGATGACGGCGGCGGTTTCGAGAACGAGCCGGTCGCCTCGCCGAACCCGAGAAAGCGGACCTTCGGACTGTTCAGCATCAGGGAGCGCGTGGAATACCTGGGCGGCAGCCTGGAAATCGACACCGGTCCCGGCCAGGGAACGTCCATAACCGTTCATGTCCCCCTGGAGAAACGAAAGGAAACGGAATCATGGCAGTACGGATCCTGATCGTCGATGACCACGAGATCGTGCGCGAAGGTCTGCGGTCGATCCTTTCGGAAAAGCCCGGCTTCGAACTGGTGGGCGAGGCCGAAAACGGCTTGCAGGCCATTCGCATGTGTCGGGAAACGCGCCCGGATCTGGTGGTCATGGACATCAGCATGCCGGAAATGAACGGCGTGGAAGCCACCCGGGAGATCAAACGTGAGAATCCGGACGTCAAGGTGCTGGCTCTGTCCATGCACGCCCAGAAAGCCTTCGTCCACAACATCCTTCAGGCCGGAGCTTCCGGCTATCTGCTGAAAGACTGCCTGGCGGCGGAGATCGCCGCCGCCGTTTCCCGGATCATGGCCGGAAAGATCTATATCTGTTCCGAACTGGCCGGTGTGGTCATGGACGCCTATCTGGATCAGATCCAGTCCGTGGAAAGCCCCGGAGGCAACCTGTCGCCCCGGGAACGGCAGGTCATCCAGCTTCTGGCCGAAGGAAAACGCACCAAGGAAATCGCTTCCGCCTTGTTTTTAAGTCCCCGAACGGTGGACATGTATCGGGCCAAGGTCATGAAGAAACTTCGCATGGATAATCTGGCGGACCTGACGAAATTCGCCATCCGCGAAGGGCTTACATCATTGGATTGACTCGGTTTTCCTCGTTTTTTTAGCGGCCTTGCGAATATCTCCACAATCTCGATACCGTAAAACTACCAGTACAGAAACCGGATTTTTGCGGAATTGCGGGCTTTTTGAAACCGGCGATAATGGAACTATCAGAAAATGGCGGCACGGATGATCGCCCCACGTTCCAAGGATGGAAAACACATGTCGAATCTCTTGTTTCAAAACGCGAATGACAATCGGAAATGGGAAACGGTCGATCCGATCCATCCGCCGTCCCGGACCGTGGAGATCTCCGAAAAGGCGAACCAAATCATGAACGTATTGATCGTGGACGATGAACCTTCCGTGGTGGCCTATACTCAAAAGGCGCTCCTTCACGATTTTCCTCATTTCGTCGTGGAAACCGCCACCGACGGGCACGAGGCGCTGGCTCGGATGGGCGCCCGCTTTCCCCGGCTGGTGATCCTCGACGTTCAGATGCCGGGGTTGTCCGGTCTGGACGTATTGGAAACCATGAAGAACGATGCGGACATGCGGAAAATTCCGGTCCTGGCCATTTCCGGGCATCCGGCCGGGATCGAACGCATGATGGAACTGGGGGCGGACGGGGTGTTGCCCAAGCCGTTTTCCCCAACGCAATTGATGGATCGAATCCATGCGCTGCTTCCAAGGACGGAAGCGGATCCGGCGACACGGGAATGACGGCTGCTTTCATTCGCGGGCCTCATTCAAGAAATGAAAAAAGAATCCGAAGTACCAAGGAAGGGAGCTTGGAATGACGATGAGGACATTGGAGCAACGCACGCAAGATCTTGAAGAATGGAACCTTTCGCCGATCTCCGGCTGGATGCTTCCGGAAGTCCAGCCGATCAACAAGGTCAAGCTCATCGGCGGCGCGGCCCTTCTTCCGGACGGAAGGCTGGGCGGCTTTCTGAAACCCGAGGATATTCGGGATGTTCTGGATGAAAGCGAATTCGCCCGCGTCGGCTCGATCTGAGACGGAAGACGGATCATGATTTTCGGAAATACCGAACGGATATACGACAGCCTGAGGTGTTCTTTCATCGGAGGTACGCGCATGACGACATACGAGCTGGCCGGTTCGCCTGACGAAAGGTCGATCGTGGAGAAACCCAACGCCGGGAGGCTTTGGGAAATCGTGGAAGCGCTGTTGGACAAGAATGAAGGTGTAACCAAGATCAGTCTCGCCAGCCGCGAGGCCATGCGGGAAAGAGCGGATGAGTGATTCGAGGGGCAAGCGAAGGTGGAGCGGCGGGGCGTTGCCGAAGGCCGCCTCCACCGGGCGCGCCCGCTGAACGTTTTTGAATGCAATCGCCGACCTTCTGGTTTTGTAAAATGATCCGACGCAGGACAAGACGGCTTGATTTATTGGTTATTTTAGGGAGTGAGCAATGAATACGGATACCGGAACCGGGACGGAAGCCAGGGAGAACAAGACAAGCCTGGGATCGGAGTTGGCCGGAAAATACATGACCTTCAAGCTGGCGTTGGAAGAGTACGGACTTCAGATTCTGAAGGTTCGGGAAATCATCGGCCTGATGGATATCACCCGTGTTCCCAAAACGGCGGAGTACATGCGCGGCGTCATCAACCTGCGCGGCCGGGTGATTCCGGTCATCGATCTGCGTCTGAAATTCGGAATGGAGGCCACGGAATCCACCGATCAGACGGTGGTGATCGTCGTTCAACTGGAGTTGGCGGAGCGTAGTCTGACCATCGGCATCGTCGTGGACGAAGTGCTGGAAGTGCTGGATGTTCAGCCGGACCAGATCGAGCCGCCGCCTTCGTTCGGCGGCGGAAACGTGGACGCCGATTTCATTCTGGGAGTGGGAAAGGCCGACAAGCGCGTGATTTTCCTTCTGGACATCGACAAGGTGCTCACCGCCAGCGAAGTCGGCGGATTGGCGAAACACGCGAAAGCCTGAACGACGGGGTTCGAGCAAAGGATTGCCGTGAACCCGACTTCCATCGATATCGGAAAAACGGAATGGACGCCGTGAAAGAGTTACCGCAGACGTTGAAATCCCCCGGGAATTCCTACGATTTTCTTTCCACCCTATTCGAGAAAACGGATATCGGCATTGCTTTCTGCCGTCTGATCCGAGATGAGAACGGGCATGTGGTGGACTGGGTTTCCCTGGAAAACAATCCGGCGGCGGTGAGTCTTCTGGGACGGACGCCCGAGGAAATCAAGGGCCGTCGCGTGACCGAATATTCTCCCCAGATCGAACAATCCGAATTCGACTGGTTCGGTATGTTGGAAAGCGCCTCGCGGGAGAGGCGGCATATTCGGCAAAAAAAGTATATCAAAACCTTTAAGATGTGGCTGCGCTACGATATCCATTTCACCGACACCGAGCATTTCATCTGGATTTCCAGAAATATCAGCGATGAAATGAGAAACCAGGAGGAACTTGGCCGGAAAGAGGAGAAATATCGGGCTCTAGCGGAAAACTCCGCCGATGTCATCATGCGCGTCGACCGCGACGGCCGCTATCTGTACGTCAACCAGGCGATCCGGACGCTCCTGAATAAAACACCGCAGGACTTCATCGGGAAACGCAGCGCGGAAATCGATTTCCACCGGATGGAAAACCGTTTGTGGGAAACCGGCGTTCAAAAGGTTCTCCATACCGGACGCCCCACCTCCCTGCAATTCGAGTTGCTGCGGGACGGCGAGACGGGAATTTTCGACTGCCGCATCTTCCCGGAATTCGACGGCGACGGACAGGTTCGGACCGCGCTGGCTTCCATCCGCGATATCACCGAGCTGAAACGCGTTCAGGAGGAAAAGAAGAACCTGGAGGTGCAGTTCCTTCAAGCCCAGAAAATGGAGGCGATCGGACGGCTGGCCGGAGGCGTCGCCCATGACTTCAACAATCTTCTCACCGGCATCACGGGGAATATCGCCCTGGCCATGATGGACCTGGATCCGGAAGATCCTCTGTTTCAGAATCTTCAGGAAATCAAATGGACCGCCGAACGCACCGCCGAGCTGACCCATCAGTTGCTGGCCTTCAGTCGGAAGCAGATCATCGCGCCCAAACGGGTGGAACTGAACGAAGTCGTCGCGCGGCTGGAGAACATGCTTCGCCGCATGATCGGAGAGGACGTGGAACTGCGCACGCGCCTTCAAAAGGGCCTCGGCATGGTGAAGGTGGATCCGGGACAGATGGAGCAGGTTCTGGTGAATCTGGCCGTGAACGCGCGGGACGCCATGCCGGACGGCGGCAAGTTGACCATCGAAACCGGGGAAGCCTTCCTGGACGAGGACTACTGCCGTCGCCGGGCTTATACGGAGCCGGGGAGGTACGCCTCCTTGACCATCAGCGACAACGGCGTCGGTATGGATGGCGAAACGCTTTCCCACGTCTTCGAGCCTTTTTACACCACCAAGCCGAAGGACAAAGGCACCGGGTTGGGCCTGGCCACGGTCTACGGGATCGTCAAGCAGAACAAGGGCTATGTCGAGGTGTACTCCGAGCAGGGACTGGGGGCGACTTTCCGGATTTACCTGCCTTTCGCCAAAACGGAGAACGTCGAGGATCGGAAGGAACGCCGAAAGGAAGTCTGGCCCCGAGGCGAGGAAACCATTCTTCTAGTGGAGGATGAGAAGATCGTCCGGGAAACGGCCGCCCGGGTGCTGGGGCATCTTGGCTATCGGATTCTGGTCGGCGCGGACGGAGACGAGGGACTGGCGGTCGCCCGCAAGTGGGGAAGCGAGATCGATCTGTTGATGACGGACGTGGTCATGCCCGGAATCAGCGGTGCGGAACTGGTGGAAACGTTAAGGAAAATCCGGCCGGAAATGAAAATTCTGTTTACGTCCGGTTATACCGAGGATGTGATCGTCCATCACGGCGTCCTGGAACAGGGCGTCAATTTCATCGAAAAACCCTATAATCCCGCCGGACTGGCCCGCAAAATCCGGGATGTTCTGGACGCCTGAGAAAACCGCACCCCGGGTCGCATTTCAGAGCCTATTCCAATAGGGCTCTCAATAGGAAACCTTATCCATCTTCGCCAGCCATTCCCGAAAGGCGTCCGGTGCTTCCATAAGTTCGACACGCTCCATGGGGATCGAGCGATCTTCCGGATTCTTTGGGATTTCCTTGTAGATATGGTCATCGTCGAAGCCCGCGGCGGCGGCGTCGGCGCGGGTATTGGCATAGTAGATCCGGTCCACCCGCGCCCAGTAGGCCGCGGCCAGGCACATGGGGCAGGGCTCGCAGCTTGCATAGAGCTCGCAGCCCTTCAACTCGAAACTTCCCAATCGTTCGCAGGCCCGGCGAATGGCCACGACTTCCGCGTGGGCCGTGGGATCGTTGCTGGAAAGCACGCGGTTCCATCCTTCCGCCACGACACGGCCGTCCTTGACGATCAGCGCCCCGAAAGGACCGCCTTCGCCCGCCCGCATTTTTTCCAGCGAAAGCCTGACGGCGATTTTCATCCATTTTTCCGCTGTCATGGCGCGTTCCTTTCCGGTTGGGCGGACTTGATCCGCAAGAGAAACCCGCGTTCGTCGTGATAGATCAATTCCATGCTGTCGATCAACCCTTGTAGAAATTCAGTTGGAAGATCTCGTCCCTTGATTCGGCGGAACTCGGAAAAACTGAAGAAAATCAATTCGATTCCTTTTTGTCTGAGGGGTTCGACGGCCTGGGAGGGAGTTTTTCCGGCGGCCGTGGCCCGTTCCAGGAAGCCGGATTCGTAGGCCGAAACGCCATAGGCGTGGCAGCCGGTATAGGCCAGGCGATTTTCGCCCTCGATCCACACGCCGCCGGAAGGGCGGATTTCTCCGATCTTTCGAAACGCTTCGTAACTGGGAAGTTTTTCTTTCAGATAGGTTTCCTTGGTGATGCTTCCGGCCAGAACCTTTCCGCCGTCGGTGAAGAAGATGTCCGCCAGTTCCAATTGCAAGGCGGCATGGTGCAGCATGGCCAGGAGGAAAAAGGCCAGCGCCGCGGCTCGCCAGGAAGTTTTCTCCACCCAGGCCCGGGCCATTCCCGCCGCGATCATCGGAACGGGCAGAAGCCAGAACAGGGGAAAGAGACGCAGTTTCGTGGTCATGAAAAACAGCGCCGGAAGTTGCAGCGCCCAGAGCAGCGCGCAGATCCGCGCGGGCCGTCCCAGGCCGTCGGCGAACAGAAGAAACGGCGACAGCATCAGAAATCCCAGGCCGATCACCGCGTGGTCACCGTCGATCTTTCCCGGAGCCAGCGCCAGATTGAAAAGAAACGTTCCCAGGTCCGAAAGCGAGTGAAGCGCCTGCATTTCCCGGCCAACGGCGACGTAATCGACCCCCGGCGCCGCGCCGAAGACGCCGGTCAGGTGGGGATAGACCGGCGAGCCGGTGAGAATCCAGGTCCGCAGATAAAAGGGCAGGCAGAGAAGCAGGCCGAGGCCGAGAGCCCCGGCCAGGAGGAATCGGATACGTCCCGATTCCTTCCAATGGAAAACCAGGCCGACCAGCAACAGTGTGGGGGCGAAAACCAGGGCCGAATATTTGGTGGCGACGGCGCAGCCGGTCAGCCATCCCGCGACAAGCAGAAAGCGTTTCCGGGGGGACGATTCCAGCAGGGCGGCGAAGGCGGCCACCTCGAACAGCGCCAGAAATCCATCGCTTTTCACGTCCGAGGCCAGATAGGCGAACAATGGGATGGACAGCGCCAGAGCGGCGGCAAGGGGCCGGGCCGAGTCGTCGAAGAAGCGGCCCGTCAGCCGGGCGAGCAGTCCGGCCGTGACGAAGGCCGCCAGCGCAGTGAAGGCGTTTGCGGCTTCGGCTCCGCTCAGGGCCAGGGGGGGAAGCAGCAGCAACTCGGAAAGCAGGGTGGGGTAGTGGCTCATCAGGTGATGTTCCCAGTGGATCATCCGCCCGGAAAGCAGCCATTGCTCCGGTAAAGCCAGATGGTAGGCCATGGAGTCGAACAGAACGGGGGGGAGCGAGGCATAAGCCGCCAGAAGCACAGAGAAAACAAGGATCGCCCCCCAGGCCGCGAGGCCCAGGATCCCGGGAGAGGCCATGGGTTTGCGGTTTCGTCGGGAGACGTGAAGGATCCAGGCTTTCCATTGCCGGAACCCCAGAAACCAGCCCGTGAGCGAAAGCAGAGTCAGGGCGGTATCCGAAAACAGGCCCAGTTGCCCCAGGACGAACAGCGACAGGCCGAAAACTCCGCATCCAAACGCGAAACCGATCAGCGGATCGGAAAATCCGTCCGTCCGTCCGCTGATTTGCCCCGAAAGTTCCGCTCCCGCGCCCGCCAGAGCGCCGCCCCAGAAAAGAGCCGTACACCAAGCCGGAAGCGTGGTTCCGAAGATGTAGCTGGGGTAGTACAGGTTGGCCAGAACGGCCATCGCCGCTCCGAAAGCGGTAAGTCCCGCCACGCTCCAGTGAGTCGATATTCGGATCCCGATGGGAGGCATTGCTTCCTTTCCGTTCATCGTCGATAAAACGCCTGAAATCATTATAGGATCCGTCTTCTCTCCGGTAAAAGGAAAAAATGCGCCCGGTTTCCGGATTTTAAGCGGACTTTTTCCGTTCGATCGGATTTGTTTACAACTTCGGTGGCTTTTGCTTGCCTTTTCTAAACATGTGGATTACGCTTATTTGGAATAATGGCAGATTGTGGGGAGTTGGCGTTTCGGCGGCGATACCCTCGAATCGTACGGACGCCTTCGGATTCCACGGGAATCGTCCTGATGGTCGAAAGGAACGGGCATGTCGATGGATGACCGGAAAGGCGGGGGGAAGGAGGAAAAATCCTCCCGGTGGACCGTTTCAAGGCTAAGCACCAAGATCGCCTTGTTCATCGCCGTGTTGCTGTTCGCCACCCTGGGCGCCGTGATGCTGGTGCAGTCCTTCGGCCTGCCGTTCGTCTCCTATTCGGGAGAGTATGAAAGCAAGAAACAGGATCAACTGGAACAGCTCAACCTGATCGCCGATCTTAAAAAGGAATATCTGTTGGACCTGCTGGCCGAGCGCAAGATGGATACCGTGGTGCTGGCGAAGAGCTCCTCCGTGAGGAAGAATCTCGCTTCCTTACTGAGGGATCCGTCCTTCGTGAAATCCGAATCCGAATTCGAAGAAAACCTTTTGGCGACCGAAACGAAAATCTTGCTCGATAAATTCCGTCTGGTTCGAGACACCTATGAAATTTACTCGAAAGTCTGGGTCGCGGATGCCCGGACGGGCCGTGTGCTGATCTCCACGGTAAAGGAGGATCGCGGAAAGGAGGTTCTTTCTCTCGTGGATTTGAACAGAATCCATGAGAGTCCCGGAGCGATCTTCATCGATAAAACGGTGGAATTGAAGACCGGCGATACCCCCCGGCTTCTCGTCTGCATTGAAATGGAAACGGACGGCGAGCCGGTGATCGCCGTTCCGATGGTTCTCGGACTGGAGATCGACACCTTGGATCTGGTCAGCGCCATGTGGCGCATGGGGCAAGGCTTGGGAGAGACCGGCGAGGCCCTCTTGGTGAACCGGGAGACGCGGATTCTGACTCCGCTGAAGCACCGCTTGCCGGACGGAAGCGTTCCGGAACTGTACCGGTACTCCATCCAGGCCTTTCCCGCCAGACAGGCCGCCAGCGGCAAGCAGGGATTGGTGGAGATCGAGGACTATCGGGGGATTCCCGTCCTGGCCGCCTACCGGTATCTGGAATTGTCGGAAGATCAGGGATGGGGGATGGTGGTCAAGCAGGATCGCAGCGAAGTCTACGATCTGATCGAGGTGGAATTGAATCTGACGATGCTGACCGGCGGTTTCATTTTCATTCTGGCCCTTCTTTCGGGGTTCGCTTTCGCCAAAACCATCACACGGCCCATTACGAAGTTACGTCATACCGTTCAGGAAGTGGAAAGCGGAAATCTCAAGGTCAGGACCCATTGGACCGGGCCGGATGAACTCGGGCGACTGGGCCGGGCCGCCAACGCCATGATTGGCAGACTTCAAGCGTTTACGGCGGAACTGGAAGCGAAGGTGAAGGAACGGACCCGCGATCTGGTGACCATCAACAAGGATCTGGAAGAGCATATCCGGCAACGCAAGCGGGTGGAAGAGGAACTGGTCCGAAGCGAGGCGAAATTCCGGGGTATTTTCGAATCGAACATCACCGCCGTGTTTTTCTGGCAGTCGGACGGAAGGGTTTCCGATGCGAATGAAGCTTTTCTACAAATGATGGGATACGACCGGAGCGAGGTGGAGAACGGCGAATTGAATTGGAAAGATCTCACGCTGCCGGAATATGAAGAGGCAGATCTAAAGGCCACGGAAGAAATCAGAATACACGGCGTTTGCACGCCGTTCGAGAAGGAATATTTACGAAAGGACGGAAGCCGGGTTCCGATTCTTCTGGCCGCGGCCCTGTTGGATCGTGAAGAATACTCCGGAGTCTGTTTCACCATCGACCAGACGGAACAGGTGAAGGCTCTTGATAAACAGCGGTCCACCTGGAGATTGTTCACCTACTACATGGACAGTATCAACGCGCATGTATACATGAAAGATATGAAAGGGAACTATACCTTCATCAACAAATTGGCCGAGTCGTTATTCGGCGTCGAGAGAGAAAAGCTGGCGGAGAGGAAATTCAGCGATTCCGATTTTTTCGACGCCGAAACCGCGTCGATGATTCGCGAAGCGGATCGGAACGTGATTGAAAACGGTGAAGCGGTCAAAGTCGAGGAAGAAACCTGGAGGATGAATCCGGAAAGTGGGGAAAGGGAATCGCGTTACTACATATCCCTGAAGTTTCCCCTTCGTGAAGAGGATGGTACGGTGATCGGGCTTTGCGGATTTTCATACGATATCACCAAGCAGAAGGAAGCCGATCTCAAGATCGTCCGTTCGTTGAAAGAAAAAGAGGTGCTGCTGCGGGAGATTCATCACCGGGTGAAAAACAATCTACAGGTGATTTCCAGCATGCTGAACATGCAGAGCCGGAAAACCGCGAATTCGGAATTGAAGGCGGCTTTGCAGGAGAGTCGGGATCGCGTCAACACCATGGCGCTGGTTCACGAGAGGCTGTATCGTTCCGAGGATCTGAAGCGGGTGGATTTCGGGCGTTACATCAACTCCATCACCACCAACCTTTTTCGGGCCTACCAGGTCCATCCCGGGCGAATCTCGCTGGAAATCGACGTGAGCGAGGTGGAATTGAGCATCGACAAGGCCAACGCCTGCGGATTGATCGTCAACGAATTGATTTCCAATGCCTTGAAACATGCGTTTCCAAACGGGCGGGAAGGTGCTATACTTATTCGCATGAAGCCAGTCGGGGCGTTATACAGGCTTGTGATTCAGGATGATGGCGTCGGTTTGCCTGAAGGGGTGGAGGAGGAGTCGCCGGATTCTCTTGGAATGCAGCTTGTACGGACTTTCGTGGAACAGTTGAACGGTACGCTCCAGATTCGCCGGGAACAAGGCAGTACATTCATCATTCACTTCGAGGCATAACAGGAGCATCGGCATGCGCGAGAATTCCGCGGACGTGAAAATCCTCATCGTCGAGGACGAACGAATCATCGCCAAGGATCTTCAGGCCACGTTGGAGAGCGCGGGATACTCGATTCCGGCCATCGCGGACAGTTATCAACGGGCCATGGATATCGCCCGGGACGTGAAACCGGATCTGGTGCTGATGGATATTTATCTGAAAGGCGCCAAGAACGGGATCGAGGCGGCGGAGGCGATTCGAATTGCCTGGAACATCCCCGTAATCTATCTCACGGCCTACGCGGACGAGGAAATTCTCGCCGAAGCCAAGATAACGGAGCCGTACGGCTACATCATCAAGCCTTTTCAGGACCGGGAACTGATTTCCGTCATCGAGATCGCGCTGTACAAATCCCGCATGGAAAAAAGAGTTCGCGATCTGAACGCCATCCTGCGCGCCATCAGCCTGGTCAACCAGTTGATCGTACAGGAGAAGAATCCCTCCAGGTTGTTGGAGGGGACCATGCAGGCTCTGGCGAAGCCTTCCAGTATCCTTTGCGCCTGGGTGGCCTTGTACGACTCGGAAGAAAACCTGTCCATCACGGCAAGTTCCGGAAATCGATCCGCCATTCCGGAAATCGAGTCTCTGATGAAAGCGAAAAACTATCCCTCTTGTATCCGGGAGGCGTTGAGCCGGAAGCGTCTGGTGGTGCATTCCCTTGGAAATGAGGAATGCATTCGGTGTCCCCAGTCCAAAAGGCTTGGTTCCGGAACCGGTCTGGCCAGATGTTTGGAGCTTGGAGAGCGGGTTTTCGGGGTGCTGGGAATCAACGTCGCAAAATCGTCCGAAGACATCGAAGAGGAAAAGGCGCTGTTCGAGGAAGTGGCGGGGGATCTGGCGTTTGCCCTGAATTCGATTCGTACGGAAAAAGAGCAGAAACGCGTGTTGCATTCCCTGGAGGAAAGCGAGGAGAAATTTCGCGCGTTGGCGGAAAATGCGCCTGATACCATCATGCGTTTCGATCGGAACCACCGGCACCTGTATGCAAATCGCGTGGTCGAGAGTCTGACCGGGATTCCCCCGGAAGAGTTTATCAATAAAACCCACGAGGAACTGGGCTTCCCGGAAGATCTCTGCCGCCTATGGGGGGAGGCCATCGATACGGTGTTCGATACGGCTGTGAATCATCGCGTGGAATTCCAGTTGCCGAACGGCATCTGGATGGATTGGCTTTTATCCCCGGAATTCGACGCCGATGGCCGGGTTCGTGCGGTGATGACCTCCTCCCGGGATATTACGGAACGAAAGGCCATGGAACGGCGTTTCCAACTGGCGACCGAAGCGACGTCCGACCTCATTTACGAGTGGAACCTGGCCGATGACGACCTACAGTGGTTCTGGGACATTGACGGCAATCTGGGATACGAGCCGGGCACCATTTCCCGGACGCTTAAAGGATGGGAAAAGATCGTTCATCCCGACGAGCTTCCAAAAATTTCGGAAATTCTCGACCGACATCGAACGATTGCCGAGCCCATCAATATGAAGTATCGGATGCGGCATGCCGACGGAAGTTGGCGACACTGGATCGAACACGGTCTGCCGGTGGTGGACAACGATGGAAAGCCGATCATGTACATCGGCTCCTGCAAGGACGTCACGGAGAAAGTGAATATCGAATCCCAGCTGCAGCAGGCTCAGAAAATGGAGGCGGTGGGACGCCTTGCCGGGGGAATCGCTCACGATTTCAACAACCTGTTGACGACCATCACCGGTCATCTTTCCCTGGCCCAACTGGATATGGCGGACGATCACCCGCTAAAAGATACATTGGACGAAATTCAAGGCGCGGCGAACCGGGCCGCGGATCTGACGTTCCAGCTTCTGGCCTTCAGCCGCAAACAGATCATCGAGCCGAAAGTCATCAACCTAAACGATCTGATCCGCAAAATGCAGACGATGCTCGTTCGCCTGATCGGAGAGGATGTCGAGCTGAAGATCTTTCCCCAAAAGCGTCTGGGCCGGGTCAAGGCCGATCCCGGCCAGATGGAACAGATCGTCATGAATCTGGCCGTGAACGCGCGCGACGCCATGCCGAACGGCGGACGGTTGCTCATCGAGACGGCGGATACGTTTCTGGACGATGAAATGGGCCGTGCTCGTCCGCTCCTCGGACCGGGCCGTTACGTCTGTCTGTCGGTCAGCGATACCGGGCACGGCATGGACGAGAACACTCGGCAGAAAATTTTCGAACCGTTTTTCACCACCAAGGAGGAAGGACACGGTACGGGCCTGGGATTGTCCACCGTATTCGGCATCGTGCGCCAGCACAAGGGAATCGTTCAGGTTTATACCGAGCCGGGCATCGGTACGACCTTCAAGATCTACCTTCCCAAAGTGATGGACAAGGCGGAACCGATTCCGGAAAGCCCGGGTCAGGCGGAAATTCGGAAAGGGACGGAAACCATCTTGGTGGTGGAGGACGAAGATATGGTCCGGAGCATCGCCATCAAGATTCTCCGGCGCATGGGGTACAAGGTTCTGGAAGCGGCTTCGGGGACGGAGGCGCTTAAGATTGCGAAAAAAGCGGGAAGAACGCCCATCGATTTGCTGATGACGGATCTTGTCATGCCCATAATGAATGGTCGCGAACTGGCCGAGGAACTGCTGAAAGTCTTTCCCGCGATGAAAATTCTCTATACGTCCGGCTATACGGAAAATATCATCGCCCATCACGGCGTTCTGGATGAAGGATTGAATTTCATCGGGAAGCCGTACACGTCCGACACGCTGGCCATGAAAATCAGAGAGATTCTCGATACGGATGCCGATTGACTTCCGCTATTCCATCCGTCCCAACATCATCCGCAAAGCTTCCTCCAGATCCGGATACTGGAAACGGTAGCCGGATTCGAGGATTTTCTGGGGAGTCACGGCCTGTCCGCCCAACAGGGCCTCGTCCGCCATTTCTCCGAATTTCCTGCGCAAGGCGAAAGCCGGGGCCGGGAAGAGGGTGGGGCGCTTCAGCACTCGCCCCAGGGTCTTGGTGAACTCCCGGTTGCTGACCGGATTCGGCGAAACGAAGTTGATCGGTCCCTGGAAGCGGGGCATGCGGAACAGATGATCCAGGATCAGCGGTATTTCCTCCAGGGCGATCCAACTCATCATCTGGCGGCCATTTCCCAGCCGTCCGCCGAATCCCTTTCGGAAAATCGGCAACATACGGGCCAGGGCGCCGCCATCCGGGCTCAGAACCAGACCGAAGCGCATGAAAATCGTACGGATTCCGGCTTTTACGGTCCAACTGGCGGAGCGTTCCCATTCCCTCGCGACTTCCGCCAGAAAGCCTTTTCCGGACGGGGCGGATTCGTTCATGGTTTCATCGGGCTTGCGAATTCCGTAATAGCCGATCGCGGAAGCCTGAAGGTAGAGTTTGGGCGGGTCCGGCAGGCGCGCCAGGGTCTGGCATAGAAATTCCGTTCCCCTGGTCCGGCTTTCCACGATTTTTTTCTTGCGATCCTCGCTCCAGGGTTCCTCGGCGATGTTTGCTCCGGCCAGGTTGATGACGACATGCTGGCCGTTCAGAGCTTCCGCTCCGATTTCCCGTTTTTCCACGATCCAGGGAATGATGAGCGGTTCCCAGGAACCGGGCGCTTCCCGCACGAGACGCGAAACGGTGTGTCCCTTTTCACGAAAGCGTCGGATGAGTTCTCGGCCGATGAGGCCGCCGGATCCGGCAATGGCGATACGAAGTCCCACGATCAGTCTCCACGGCGATCCCAGAAGGATGTTTTTTCACATTCATGGCGAGCTGCTTCAACCCTTTTGCCAGTCCCATCGTAAACGTTCCCCACCGCCGAATCAAGGATTTTGCATGCGTGTTCGGTTGATCCTTCGTTAGCGGGGCGAGGATTTTACGCTCCATCTTCCTCCATCACCCCCAAATCGATATCGCCCTCGAAAACGCGCACGGCCGGGCCGGTCATCCAGATTTCGCCGGTTTCCGGACTGATGCGAATGGAAAGCGCGCCTCCGGGCAGATCCACGCGCACCGGCTTCGACGGCTCAATGCGTTTTTCGATAACCGCGGCCGCGACGGAGGCGCAGGCTCCCGTCCCGCAGGCCAGGGTGATGCCCGAGCCGCGCTCGTATACCACGACTTTCAGATGTTGAGGGCCCTTGACCTCCACGAACTCGACGTTGGTGTGCGAGGGAAACGCGGGGTGAGATTCGAACAGGGGGCCGACGATCTCCGCCTCTTCGATGCTTTTGCCCTCGAAAATCACCAGGTGAGGATTACCCATGGAGACGGCGGTTCCGTGAAAGGAATGACCGTCCTTCTCGACGAGCTGGGCGACGAACGTTCCCTCGCCCTCCATCCCGGAGGCGGATCGGTCGTAGCGCGGCCGTCCCATGCCGACCTCGACATCCGAAACCTGTCCGCCCGCATCCCGAAACGTGCGACAGATGTGGACGCCAGTCAGGCTCTGGACCTGCACGCTGTCCTTGGCGGTCAGGCGAAAGTCCACGAGATGCTTGACGAAACACCGGATTCCGTTGCCGCACATCTCGGCTTCGCTGCCGTCCGAATTGAAGATGCGCATGAAGAAATCGGCCTTTTCGGACGGCTGGATGAACAGCACGCCGTCCGCTCCGATCCCGAAATGCCGATCGCAAAGAAAACGAATGTGATCGGGTTCCAGATCTTTCGGGGCAATGCCCGGATCGAACAGGATGAAATCGTTTCCGGCGCCCTGGTATTTGTAGAATTTCATGGTTTCCCCTGGCTATCGGTTGTGGGTTTCGCGCTTTCCTCGGATCGCTCCGGGGACCGGATCGGCGTCACTTTGATGTGCGAGCGGATCACCTGCCGATGGGTTTGCAGGCTGTCCGACGTTCGAACCTCGCTGGTGGCCTGGATGACGGTATCGTAGGAAGCGGCCTGGAACCATCCGGTTTCCTTTTGAAAATAGATTTTTCCGCTCCCCGTTCCCGTCGCTTTGAACGAAATGGACGGTTCTTTCTCCCTCTCCTTGGCGGCATAGGGATTGGAAGGTTCGGGGGAAGGTTTCCGGGCGACGGTCTTGGCCGGTTTCTCTTCGGGAAGTTTGTTTTCGTCCCCGCTGTTTTCTCCATTCACGGTGATATCGAAGCGGGCGTTGATTTCCGTCATGGACTGTCCGTCCAGCGTGGAATCGCCCAATACCTCGAAAGAAGTGACCGTTTCCATCGGCGTTTCCTCCGCGCCCGCAAGGGATTCACGGATTCGTGAGGTGCGCGACCAGGTGGTTCCCCGGTTCAGGTGTTCCGGAAGCGTGGGAAGAAATTCGCGAATGGACAGCTTCAGACTTGTGAAAAAGCCCATGGCCTGTTCCGGCGGGGCATTCTTGGTGACGAGATCCAGGATTCGTCCCTTCGCGTCCATGCGCAGGGTCATGGAGGAACGTTCCATGAGGCGGATCTGGGGCAGGGGTTCGCGCTTGTCCTTGGTGGAAATGGAGGCGTCGGCCGCCGGAAACGAAAGGGTGATTTCCGCCACGCCCTCCGGCGAGACGGAGACGGTTTCCATCTGCATCCGCAATCGCGCCAAGAGCCGATTGGCCTCGGTGCGGTTTCCGTCCATCTCCGCCTGTTGCGTCAACCATAGCCGATACTGGTGTTTTTCGCCGGGAGTGTAACGATAAGCGGCGGGTGGTCCTTTATCGCATCCGGACAGAAACACGATCGACAGAAGCATCAGGGACAGGCATAGTCGTCGGGAGGTGATGCATATCACGATTCGCTTCCTTTCAGATCCTTGATTCGCAGTTGAACCGTTCGGGCTCCTTTGTATTTGTTGTACTCCGGAACATAGGCGATGTCCAGCCGATCTCCTTTGGAGAGCGGACGATGTCCCATGTTGAAGGCGATGGCGTCGAATTGGCGGCCGTTTTTCCGCAGAAGAAGCTTCCAGTGAACCTCCTTTCGCAAACCGGCCTGAACGACCTCGACATCGGAATCCACGAAGAGAGGGGAGGGATTGCTCATGCCGAAAGGCGCCAGACGTTCGATCTGATCCAGCAATTCGTAATCCACGTCGCCCAGATCGCACGGCCCGTCCGTATGAAGCACCTTCCGGAAATCGTTTCCCGAAAGCCGGGCGCCTGCATCCGCGACCAGCGCCCGCCGAAAGTCCTCGATGCGCTCCTCGCGGATGGTCAGTCCGGCCGCCTGGGCATGGCCGCCGAAACGTTCCAGAAATTCTGCCTGTCGCTCCAGGGCCTGCTGGATATGGTAGTTCTCGATGGAGCGGCAGGAACCCCGGGCCGTACCGTCTTCCCGGATGGCGATCACCACCGCCGGTCGCCCGGTCTTCTCCACCACTTTGGACGCCGCCAAACCCACGACGCCTTCCTGCCAGCCCTTTCCGGACAGAACCAGAATCGGCGCGTTTTTAAATTCGTCTCGGGTTTCGATGCTTTGCAGACACTCGTTCACGACGATCTGCTGGAAATATTTACGTTGCTGGTTGCGCTTGTCAAGAGTCTGAGCGTGTCGGCGCGCTTCCTGAAGATCTTCCGTAACCAGCAGGTCCACCCCCGCGCGGGCGTCTCCGATGCGGCCGCCGGCGTTCAGGCGGGGGGCCAGACGGAATCCTACGTCGCCCGCCTCCACGTCGCCGTCGATGTCCAACCGACTGACTTCCTTCAATGCCAGGATGCCGGGGCGGCGGCTTCTGGACAGAAGCGGCAGGCCGTGACGCACGAACAGGCGGTTGACGCCCCGCAGCGGAACCATGTCCGCGACGGTGCCGATGGTCACGATATCTAACAGGTTTTTCAGATTCGGCAATGGATCCGGAGCCAGAATCTCCTTTTCCACCAGATGGCGGCGCAGGGCCATCAGAAAAAGAAACGTGAGCCCGGCGGCGCAGAGCGTTTTTTCCGGAAAGCGGCAGTCGGGGCGAAAGGGATCGATGACGGCGGCGGCGTTCGGAAGGCTTTCGGCCAACTGGTGGTGATCGATGATGATGACGTCCACGCCGAGTTCCCGGGCGGTTTCGACCTCGCGAATGCTGGTGATGCCGTTGTCCACGGTGACGATCAACTTCGTTCCGGCCCCGGCCAGTTCGCGGACCGAGTATTCCTGGAGTCCGTAGCCGTCTTCTCTCCGGCGCGGGATGGCGTAATCCAGATCGTAGGGAATTTCTCGGAAAAACAGGATCAGAAGGGACAGCGAGGTGATGCCGTCGGCGTCGTAATCTCCCCAGGCGACGATTTTTTCTCCCTTTCGGATGGCCTTTTCCACCCTTTCCACGGCCTTTCGCATTCCCGAAAGCAGAAAGGGGTCGGGAAGGTGCTTCAGGCGGCCGTCCAGAAACGTGTCGGCCTGTTCCGAATCCGTGATGCCTCGATTGACAAGCAGCCGCGCCACCGGTTCCCGGATGGACAAGATGGTCTGAAGCCTGGAAACCAGTTCGTCATCGGGATTGGCATGTGACCAGATGGGATCCATGAAGCCTGACCATCCATTGAAAATATCAGGGGCATAGTACCCGCGATGGTGGGCTTTGTCAAAGACGCTTCCGGCATTTATCCCATGCCTTGGTTCCGGCGCTTGTGAAGGAGCGAATCGGTCGAGCGCGCGGCTGCGCCCGTCCGGCCCGTGTCGTGGTCGGATCGGGGTTTCGAAAATCTTTGGAAAAGTCCGGATGGATCGGGTAGGATTGGTCCCGAGGAAGGCAAGGAAACCGTCATGAGAAAAACGATTTCAGCGACCGGCCTGTTGCTGGTTTTATGTGTTGCTCTGTTCGATTTTCCCGCGTTCGCGGATGCTTATCATTATAACGACAATCTCGTCGGGGAGCGGGCCATGGGGATGGGCGGCGCGTTTACCGCACTGTCCAACGAAATATCCGGGGCGTATTACAATCCGGCGGGCCTGATCGGCATCGACGATGATTATATAAGTCTATCATTAAGTATATATCAGTTCCGATCCCAGACCGTCAAGGATTATCGAGGCGGAAAGTCGCTGACCAGCAATTCCATCAACATCATCCCCAGTTCCCTCGGGACGGTTTACAGCTTCGGCGACCACCGCTGGGGATTCTCGATCATGGTTCCGGAATACAACGACGTCACCATGGATTTCCACGACACGGAATCCGTCCCGGCTCTGCACGCCAACCGCAATACCAAGGCCATCGAGTACATGGCCGGTCCGTCGCTTTCCTTTTTCATCAACAGCAAATTTTCCGTCGGCGCGACCCTGTACGGATACTATCGCAACGACAAGGATTATATTTCCGTGCTGCGGGAATCGGAAAACGTTTTCAAGCACGACATCACGAGTTCGGACAAGAAAATGATCGGAATCATGCCGGTTTTCGGCGTGTTGTACAAGCCTTGGGACGTGTTCTCCCTGGGGATTTCCCTTCGGGCGGGGCTTCAGATATACGGTTCGGCCACGTTCAGCACCACGCATACCACCAATGCCCTGGGACTGAAACCCGTGGTTTTCGAAGAGCAGAACAAGGTCAACGCCCAGGAATTTCCCATCGTCGCCCGGACGGGATTCGCCTTCAAAATATGGAAGGGGAACACCACGACGTTCGACATCATTTTCGCCGATCCGATCATCTACCGCTCCGCCGGAACGGTGGCGGAGCTGGAACCCACGTTCAATTTCGCCGTGGGAATCGAACAGCTCATCAGCAGCCTGTGGTCGCTGCGCGCCGGTTTTTACACGGATTTCACTTCCGCGCCGGGTATCGATATCAGCCGCCCGAATCCTCCCCCGCATATCGACCTTCTCGGGGGAACCCTGGGCGTGGGCATCGACGGGGCGTTCACCACCACCACGGTGGGGTTGAACGGAGCCTATGGAACGGGACATTCCTTTCAGAATGCGAAAATTCTGGGAGTGGAGGAATACTACATCGGCGTGTTTTTCGGCGGTTCCTTCCGCTATCATACGGAGGACGAGATCGACGCGCTGAAACGTTGGTTCGATATCGACCTGGAAGAAGAGGAACGGGAAAGAGAGCGGGAGCGAGAACGACGCAAGGAGCGCCGAAACTACAAATACAAAAAAGAGCGTTCCTTCGAAAAGGAGACGGATTCTCCGTAAATGCCGATTTCGGATGTGACTTCAAGAGGTTGTCGTAACGTTTCCTGACTTGCGGATTTCCCGGCATTTGGGGAAAATGGTTAAAAAGCCTTCCCTTTTTGACAACATCGGGAACGGTTTCCGGATGAATGTCAGATGGCCACCTGGACCTGGGCGCGGGCCCGGAAATCCAGGATCGGATCCTTGCCGACTTTCTCATGCTTCAGGAGGCTGAAATCGGTGGAGAATTCCAGAAGTTTTTCCAGCAGATAGATATTGAATCCCAGGCCGATCTCGTGTTCCATGATGACCTGTCCCGCTTTTTCGTACTGCTTCAGAACATCGATGTAATCGGGATCGCTGGACGACAGCGCCTGCTCGGTGAGAATCGTTCCCCGACGAGCGGCGTCGTGGCGGAAGTTTTCCATGTTGTAGACCAGCGCGTAACGGGCCGTGATTTCGAAGATTTTCCGGATGAGATAGCCGGATTCGGCGCTTGCGCCCAGGTTGGCCAGGCCGGTCTTTTCCATCTTCCCGTTCTGCTCGTAGAAACCGGCGTAGAGCAGTCCGATCCAGGACCATCCCACGCACTTCATCAGAAGTTCCGGAGCCAGACGCAGGGCGTAATCACGATAGGCTTTGGCCCGGGGATCCCAATAGATGCTGAAACCCGTATGCATACGGAAATCGCCGCCTTCGAAGTCGGAGACAATGCCCGAATCGATGTCGTTGTGATTGTAGGCCAGATGTAGACCGAACGAAGGATGGATTTCGTCGATCTGGCCGTTGGGATGGGTCAGGTGCATGGGAGTGGGCGACTCCTCCTTCGTCACATAGGACATGCCCATGCCGCTGGAATTACGTAGATTGACGCCGTTGTAAATACCGAACTCGTATTGAAACGGCCCGGTGTTCTTGTATCCGTTGTGCAGCGTCAGGCCGAACTGACGTTCCGAACCGAAGTATTTGGTTGTGATGGGCCAGTCCACCAGATGGATATCGCGAAAGGAGATGACCCGGTATTGCGTGAACGGGATTTTGTGAACGCCGAAGCGGAGTTGTACATCCTTGGAAAAGCGATAGCCGATGTAGATGTCCATCATTTCCAGCGCGCCGGGAGCAAGATTCAGGTACATCCGGTAGGAGAAATTCTTGTCGATCAGGGTTCCCTGGAGATCCGGGCGCACGCGGCGCAACCGGATTCTATAGTCATTCTCGTTTGTTTGCTGATCGGTGCCCAGTCCGGAATAGGTATCTTCGAAAAGCATCTGAATCGTCAGGGCAAAGGTCAGGCTGCTGTTTCCGTCCGCGCTGGCGAGCGTGAGCTTCGGCTTCTTGAATTTTTTCCGCGGACTTTCCGCTACGGGAGCGGATGCCTCGGCGGCCGTGTTCTCGTCTTCTCCGCTCGGCGCCGTTTCCGGTTCGGCCGCGAAAACGGAGGCCGGCACATGCAATCCCAGTGCGATCATGAGGAGGATTTGGAAAAACCGTTGAATGCTTGTAAACCGTGTCATTTTCACCCTTCCGTATCTTTCCTGCATTTTTCGTATAAATCGGAAAATATCGTGGAACATGTTGGACTATTTTTCTGAAATGAACGCCACCATAACATTTCGCAAACCTGGAGAAAATAAAAACCGAATACAGACAGCGAATTCTAACCGAATCCTAACAATATACGGAATACGAACGGCATTCCCAGGGCAATCCTTTCGGATATCCTAAAATTTCTGAATCCGGGTCGAAGGATGTGATAGGATAGGGGCTATTGTCGGATGCAACGACGGATCGACCAGCAGCGGGACGATGGTTGATTTCTCGAAATGGCAGGAAATCCGGGCGGTTCGAACTGAAGCGGATGAGAGAGGCGGGGAAGGGCATGCTTTCTTCATACAAAAAACCAAATCTCTTTACAGGACCGGCTCTCGTGCTGCTGTTCTTTTTTTGGGGGGGATTCGTATCCGAAGCGGCGGATACGGAAAAGGGAAATCCTCCCGGCGACGATTCTGTTCCGGTGATTTCGAAGAACGGGGAACAGGTGTTGTCCGGGATCTTCTCCGAAGCCGCAAAGAAAAAAAAGAAATTGACCGTTACCCGGCTGAATATCGAGAGAACGCGTATACGCATCTGCGTTCGAGAGGCGTCCGCTCCTTCGAACCTGAATCCGGCCTGCTGGTTGCTCTATCCCGAAAAACTGGCGTTTCCGACGGACGAACGCGTGGGCAACGTGGCCGTGCATGCTTTGGGACCGGGATGCGATACGTTTCGCGAACGGCTTCTGCCGTTCTGGAAGGCGATTCCTGCCGACGTATGGACGTTTTCCGCACCGGAATCGGCAACGATGCTCGCCGGTGGACGGAAGTGGGCCGACGTGGCCTGGACGCTTTTAAACGAGGACCGGCCCGGCGACGTCCGCAAGCTTTTGGACGAAATGGCGGAAGGGGAGGGAACATCGCTCGTCTGGCGTCTTTTGGAAGCGGCTCGGCTGGGGCAGGAAGGCGATCGGGAAAAGGCCCTGGCGCGATTGTCGGAACTGGAATCGGACGGGCTCGGCGGCCCTGAAATCGGCGCTTTGCGCGGTCGCCTGGACTTGCTGGAAGGACACGTGAAAGAGGGGCTTTTGCTCATGGCGGCTTCCCTGGAAAACTTTCCCGAAGGTTCCGTCATGCGCTGCCGTCCGTTCGAGGACGGTATCCGGCTTTTGATGCTTCGAGGAAAAAGAACCGAACTTCTGGACATCTGGAACGAAGGCCGGACCATTTTCGCCGGATGCCATGATGCCTTTATGGAGATGGCCGAGCGTTTTCTGGAATGGGGAATGAATGCGGAGTCCGAAGAAATCCTTGATTATCTGGTAAAAGAAAACGAAAGTAATATCGATGTATTGAGAGAGAAAGTTAAAGTATTACGTAGAAAAAAGAAAGACAGGGAAGCCCTGGCGTTACTGCGGGATATCAACCGCCGGTTTCCCAACCGGGAAGATATGATCCAGTTGCACAGCACCATCGCAAGCAGCCTGAAAGATGCCGAAGCTTACCGGCGGGAAATGCTGGCGGCCGCCGAAGCCGATCCGGAAGACCTCTTCGCCGCCCATGCCGCCGGGGTGATGAGCTATTACCTGGGAGATTACGATCGCTGCCGCAGGCTTCTGGAGCCGTTGAAAAAACGCCTTCCCGGAAACACCCGGGTCCACATTTACACGGCCATGTCGCATTACCATCAGGGACGTTGGGAGGAGGCGCTCCAGGGACTCCGGTATCTGGAATCGATTCAGGCGAAGGATCCCGACCTCTATTACTGCCTGGCCATTCTTTTCAGTTCGAAGGACATTCCCCGGGCGCTCGGATATCTGGAACAATATCTGGCCGTTCCCCACCAGCCGGACGAAGCTCCGGAGAAAAAAAATCGCGCCTGGCGGGAATGGGAACAGCTGAAGCAGGGAATCATGCCTGCGGAGTGGAAGCCGGGAATGGAACACATTCGCGACTTGGAGCAAGCGGAGGACATCGACGACGGCTGCCGGTCGCTGTCGGATCCGGCTTCGGGCCTGCTGGCGTGGATTTTATTGAGTCTTTGGGTCGGTTTTCGGAGGAAAACGGTCTGCTGATGCCCTCGCGTCGCCTGCAACGGATCTTGCCGATCATCCAAGGGTTCGTTTTTCTGTGCCTTTTTCTGGCCGGAGCCCACGGATATGCCGCGACCCGCCAGGAGGCCGAGGGCCTGCTTCTATCCGAAAATTCTTCGGCGTTTCCCGGAGGATGGGAACATACGGATACCTGGGCGGATGCACACCGGATCCTTTATCTGTTCGGAAAACAGGGGGACGAGACGCGGCTTCACGTCGTTCTGGAACCCTTGAACGAGAACGGCAACGCCTTCGGGCGGACGGATTCCTTCAATATCTACTACAAGTTGCCTGACGATTCGTCCAAGGCCGATCAGGAAGATCTGCGCGTGCTGATGGAAGAGATCGTCCGGCGTGTGAAGCGAAACGATAAACGTACGATTCGGCTCGTTTCGCCGCCTCCCCCCGCTCCCCTAACCGCCGGGAACGATCGGGTCGCTCCTTCCGACGACGCCCGCCTTCGGTGGATTCCGGCATGGGGAAGGCGGTTGATCGACTCCGTTGAGCGGGCGCAGGCCTTTTTGCTTCTACTGCTGTCCGGTATTGCCGTTTTGATGCTTCTTCCCGTGCTTGTCCGTCGGTTTCGGGAGAAAACGCCCACCGAGCGGCTCTTTTTCGGCGCTTTTCTGGTCATCGCGCTGATTCTTCGCCTGCTGGCTCCCCATCGGTTGGTCATGAATTGCAGCGGATACGGGCTGATCGAACAAGCCATTCATTTCGGGGAGTTGCGAAAATACGGGGCTGGAACGCCGCTGTTTTATCATCTGTTGTTGCAGGTGATTCCCGGAGAAGGAGACGCCTATCTCCGGATCAATACGATTGTCGGATGGTTGACGCTTCCCTTGGCCGCGTTGTGGCTGGATCGGATCGTCAAGCGCCCCTGGGTGGCGGCGCTGTTTCTGTTGTTGATGGCGATTCTGCCGCTGTCGATCAAGGATCACAACTCGGAAAGCAACCTGATTCCGGTGCTTTTCTTCTTTTTCATCGGTTTGAATTGGCTGGAGGAATACCGGGACAGTCGCCGGCTTCCGCATCTGCTGTTTTCCATCGGGACGCTGCTGTTTACCGTCTATTCCCGCCCGTTCTTCCTGATCTTCGTTCCCGCGGCGGTCCTTTTTTCCCACCTCACGCGGACGCCTTCGAATCGCCCGAGAATGGATGGAAAGTCGCTGTTTTTGGCCTTTTCGGGCGGTCTGCTTTTCCTCCTTCCGCACCTGGTTTTCCTGCTGATGGCCTATGTGGAGGAAACGTCCCATGGGGGGGCGGGAGGATTCGAGACGGTTTTTTCCGCGCCCTTGACGGATTATCTGTCCGGAAAGAATATCCTTTTCCGCCCGGACTATTTTCCTCCGGGGTACCTTTTGCTCTGGGCGCCGGCGTTTGCCGTTTCCCTGGTGGCCGTTCGCCGACGATTGGCCTTCCTTTTGGCGATGAACATGCTGTTCGTGATCCTTTATTTCGCGGACCTGCCGGAGCCTTCCGTCCCCCGCCTGTTCATGCCCTCCGTCGTTTTCGCCGTCATGATCGCCGCCATCGGTCTGGAACGGCTTTCCCGAAAGCACGCCGATTCGAAAAAAGGGCGCGGCAAGTTGATCTTCTGGGGGCTGATTCTGGGGCTTTCCATGCCGCTTCCCGTTCGCACGCTCTGGGCTCCCACCAACGACGACGAAGAGCATCGCATGCTGGAGGAAGCGGCCCGGCGGCTGCCCGAGCGCGGCGCGCGGCTAGGGATATTGTGGTATGGAGACGCGCCGTATACCTGGGGGGTTTTCCGAGACTATCCGGAGTATCTCTTCCGGCCGCCGAGGCGCGATGTGGAACTGGTGCGTCTGGAGAGCATGCTGGAAGGAGCGTCCATGCGACCCTGGATGCGGACGGAAAAGAAGACGGACTACGTTTATCTAGGGAGCCGGTGTTACTGGCTCAATCGTCACGTTCCGAAGAAGATCGACTCCGGGCGGATTCCGGAAGCGTTGATCGGGAAGGACTATATCCATCCATTGTGCAAAAAAATCAAAGATTCCCTGATCTTGGAGCCGATCATCGAAAAGCGGATTCCGAACCACGCTCCCGGGGACCACTTCACCTGGTATCCGCCCAGGAAGGAATTGCTGTTCGGTCTGTACCGCGTTCGAGGGTCGCGCGAGACGGCTCCCGCCGAGACGAATCCGCCGAAGAATCCGACAATTCGTAAGTAACCGTTATTACCGATCTTCCGTGTAAATCTGCGGATCCTGCACCAGTGTGTTCGTGCCTTCCAAAGAATAGAGGAACGTGTCCGCGGGCGGACTGTCGAAGGTTTCCTCCTGTCCGTTCGGCCAGCGGATATGCACGGAATCGATGGTGTCGTGATCGCCCAGTCCGAAGTGCTGCACCAGGGGCGGCTGCTGATTGAAGTGCCCCTTGCCTCCCTTGATTTCGCGAATCTGCACCAGATCGCCGGCGGTGACCGTGATGCGCGCGCCGATGGCGGAACGGTTGGAGGGAGAGACGTCACGGCCTGCGGGCGCCATCCCGGCGGAGCCTTCCAGGCGGAACTGCGCCCAGTGCTTGTCCTGGCCGATATCGTTTCGGAACAAATGCAGATGCGCGCCCGTGCTGCGGCGGGCGACGATCAGGTCCAGGTCGCCGTCGTGATCCAGGTCCGCCCAGTTGTTGGCGACCGAATCGTGGGCCTTGATTCCGGCGAGATACGTGATGTCCGTGAAGGTGCCGTCCCACTCCTGGCGATACAGGCGCGCGAAGTGCAGGGAATAAAGCGAGACGATGAACAGGTCCAGGTCGCCGTCGTTGTCGAAGTCGATCCAGGTGGGATCGATCTCGCCTTCGTCGTGATGAATGCCCAGTTCCTCCGTCATGTCCTCGAAGACGAAATCCCCTTCGGATCCGGTGTTCTTCATCAGACGGGACGGGTCGCTGTCGGGCTGGTAACGCGGATGGGCGATTTCCGCCAGGTAGACGTCCAGGTTGCCGTCGTTGTTGTAGTCGCCGCAGTCGATGCCGAAGGTGTTGCCGCCCAGGGAGCCGAAGGCGTCCCGTGCCAGTCCCTTGTTTCCGCCCTCGTCCACGAAGCCCGCGCCCTCCTGGTTTTTCCAGAGCATGTTCATGCCGTAGCCGTAGTTGGCCACCAGAATGTCCATCCAGCCGTCGTTGTTCCAGTCGCACCAGGTGACGCCGTAACAGGGTTCTCCGGTGTGTTGCTGGAGCCAGCTCATGCCCATGGCTTCGGTGACATCCGTAAAGGTTCCGTCTCCCGCGCCCTGGAACAGAAAATCGGTCATGCTGGCGGGCTGGGGGTAGTTCAACAGCCAGTTTCCGGAATAGATATCCAGATTCCCATCCCGGTCGAAGTCACCGAAACCGGCGGCGGAGGTAGTGGAGGATTCGGCCACGCCGGCGTCCGGCAGCATGCTGAAGACGCCCGTGCCGTCGTTCAGCAGGATGATGTCCTGCTGTGTCTGGGGATCGTCCTGGTTGGTGTAGACCGCGCCGTAGGCGTCCACGGCTCCGTTGTTGTCCACGTCTCCGAAGAGGTTGAAGACGGTGTAATGGCCGTTCAGTCCGGAGGCTTCCGTCGTGTCCGTGAACGTTCCGTCGCCGTTGTGCATGAGCACCCGGGCGCCGGATTCCTGGTTGGTGGTGGTGTACAGGATCAGATCCTGCCAGCCGTCCGCGTTCAGGTCGGCGAAGGCCGTGCGGTTTTCCTTGATCTGGTCGAGCGTCATCGCCTCGTCCAGCCCCAGGATGTCGGTTTCCGCGCTGATGTCGGTGAACAGCGGGGTTTCTCGCTCGCAGAACGGCTCCGCCACCACCCGGACCATGTAGTTGTCCTCGTTGTCGAATCCGCCCCAGACGAAGGCCTGGCCCTGGGCGCGCCATTCGGCGATGAGTTCGTCCGAGCGATACATGCTGTGAGTCAGATCGGCACAGTTTTCGGCCACGTTCAACATGGGCTGGGGCTGGAGATGGCGGTAAACCACCCAGAAATGATCCCGGGGGTGCACCACGACGTTATCGGCGCTGAAATCGAATTCCACCCAGGTGTTGTACTCGTCCGATTCGATGGTGCGGATCTGCTCCGGGGCCAGGATCTCGTCCAGTTCCGGGCGGGAACGGAAATAATCCCGGGTCAGGCGGACCGCCACGTCCATGGCGCGGGCCGGAAGGGCGGACGTGGAAAACTGGAGGCGTACCTTCTTGATGCGGATGGGCTGATCCGGGATGAACTTCATGGCTTCGTCGTTGAAATCGTAACCGCTCAGGCGTCCCGTTCGGGTGCCGCAGTCGTAGGCGATCTCGAATTCATCGCCGTAGACGGGATCTTCTCCGCCGCAAAGTTCGTCGAAGGCGTCTTCCGCCGGGCCGACCACGCTGGGTTCGTCGTACTCTCCATAGGGGCCGGCCTCGCCTTCCGGTTCGGCGTCCATTTCCGGGGCGTCTTCGTCGCCGTCCGGATCATCGCCTTCCGGCGTTTCCCCGTCCATGTCTCCGTCCGCGTCCTCGTCGCCGTCGATGGGCGTATCCGGCACGCATCTTTCGAGATCCTCGTTCCAGACAAAGCCGAATCCGCAGCGGGGCGCGTCGCCGTCGATCGGGGATTCGGTTTCATCCCCGTCCGGGGATGGGTCGTCGCCGTCCGCCGTGTCGTCGTTCGAATCGGAGCAGGCCAAGGCCGTCAGCGCCACGACGGCCAGTAAAGCCGTCATGCGTACGAAATGGAAGAGAACGCCAGGTTTCATCTCGCGGATCTCCTTTGAAGTTTCGAATTTTCAGGAAAGTTCTTCGTCGGCCACCTTGGTGCGGATGGCCTTGTTGCCGTCCGAGGCGATATAGATTTCCACCCGTTCCTCGTCCACCAGTTGATCCAGCAGTTCCCGGCGGGCTTCCGGACTGATGCGCATGCGGTCGGATTGCCAGCGTTTCAGGAAATAATTCATGCCGACGTACCCGGACTGGAAGGTGTCCTCGGCGCGTCCCAATTCCTCCACGAATACGTCGGACAGATCCGAGAAGGTTTCCGGGTCGCTGAGCATTTCGTCTTCCCGGGGCGTGACGCCGCCGTTGAAGCCTGTGTCCCGTTGGGGGTAGTCGTTGGAGAAGCCTTCGCTTCCGAAGTTGCTCAGACCGTCCAGCAGATCAATGTGATCGAAGGCGACCTTCCGGATGCGGGAGGAGAGGCCGGTTTTGCCCCAGGTGGCGACGTAAACCTGTTTCCCGATGGCTCGGACGCCTTCCACGGCCGGCGCATGGTCCGCGTCTCCGGACATGAGCACCAGGATATCGAAGGCGTTCACCGCGGCCAGGCGAAGCATGTCCGCGACCATGGTCGTATCCACTTCCTTTTCCATGGTGAAGCGGTTTTCACCGCCGCAATGGTTGCAGGAGAAGGAATGAACCTTGCGATGGAAGCGTTTGACGAAAAATCCGGGCTGGAATTCGAGCATGTCCAGGAAGCCGGACAGTTTTTTCTGCCCTTCCGAGATGTTGCCCGGACCGGTTTCCACACCGGTGTAGTAATATGCTCCCCAGAGGTGGGATCCGCCCACGTGCTCCACGATCCAATGCGACATTTTGTGGAAATCGATGATCTGGCTGGGAGCTTCTTCCTTTAAACCCGAATAAAAATTCTTTCCGTCAAAAAACAGGGCGACACGCATGATTGAACTCCATATGCATAATTATAAGTAAAGAGGAACGGTCCGCTGACACGTTTGTAAGGGTCGATCGTGGACCTTATTTTGCGATGAAAATATTCCGGGAACCGATACAAGTCAAGGTAAATCTTCCCGTTTTCGCGTTTGCCGTTGATGGGGAAAATGGAAGATGAGTCCGAGAATTCCAGTTCAGAGCGATGAGGATCGAAAGAAACCGGCGATCTTTTCCCTCTCAGAACATGAATCCCAGCGAAAAATAGGGGAATCCCAAGGGGAAATAACGCCAGAGGTGATCCACGAACGGCTCGGATAACGGCAGACAGAAACCGATATCTCCGAAAAGCATATCGCCGTGTCCCCGAAATCCGTAAAATAGCACATACGTGGTCCAATCACCCGGTTTGATATCCTCCGTGACCAAAAGCGGAACCGTGAACTCGGTTTGAAAAGACCAGTTGTCGTGGAAAGCGACCCGGTAGCCCAGGTGGGGAACCAGAATCACGCCGTCGAGAAACGTCCATTTCACGCCATGTCCGTCCCATCCTTCATTTCCACTGGCCCCGGAAATGACGTTCAATCCCAGGTTGAGCATGTGTTTTCCGATCACGGCAGAGACTTCCGTGCTTCCTCCGAAGAACAAAGCGCTGAGATTTCCGAAATTGGCGAAGGTGCCCCAGTATCCCGCATGCAACCCGCCGCTTAAATAAAAATGCTCGCCCACCTTTCCATGGCCGCGCACCGTGGGTGCGAATCCCCAGAAACCGGCCGGGATCATGGTGAGCAATCCGGCCTGGATGTGTTCGGTGACTCCGGCTTGAAATTCCCAGACACCCGCGCCGTATCCGGTCACCACGTATTCTTTCGGTTTCAGTCCCTTGGCGGTGGGAAAAGCCGTGATGCGGTGCCCGGTGCGGTCCACGTTACGGACGGCTTTTTTTTGTCGCGCCTCGGGATCGGTTGAGTTTTCCGTTTTCTCTTCCGTCGGTTTCGCCATCGGCGTTGTTCCCGGAGCCGGGGCCGTCGCCGTGGCGGGTTCGCAGGGGGATGGATCCAGAAAGGATTTGACCGATACAATCGGCACGCAGCCTTCCGGGCAGACGTTCGGAGATTCCGACGCGGAGTTTTTGAACGACTCGACCATTTCTCCCGGGACGCAACCCGCCGGACACGCGGGACAGGTCGTCACGGCCGAGTCCTCGGCCAGGGAGATGCATGGCCACAGCATCAGAGCCGCCAGTCCGATGAAAAACGTTTGATAGCCGATCATTCCCGGATTTCCCCGTGCTCAATTGAATGATTGCCTTATTCAATCACAATTCGCGGAAATTTCAAAGCCGTTTTCGAATTTCCCTGGCGGCGTTTCCGGCGGACAGCGACAAGGTGGGGTTCGGATCCTGGGTCAGTCTGGAAAGGGCCTTCAGGCTTTGGCGATCGTGGCCTATTTTTCCCAGGGCGTTGCAAACGGCCAGAATCATGGCCTGTGAAGGGGCGGCCTTGAGGTTTGCCAGCCGCCCCAGCAGTTTCCGGACTCCGACGGCGGGGAGGAGGTTGCGGGCCAGCAGGAATTCCAGTTGGGTTCGGCGGGAAGCGGGCAGATTGTCCAGAGCGCCGATGGCCCGGCAGACGGCGATGAAATGTTCCTCGTGTTCCGATTCCGGCTGGTCCAACACCTGAATGTAATGGCCGATGGCCCGCTCGTCCTGACTCTTCAAATCGCCCAAAAACGAAACGGCCAGTTCTCGGACCTCTCCATCCGGGTCGTTCAACGCTTCGAAGAGGTGTTCTTCCAGGTTTGGATCCTTAAGGACGAAAAGGGTTTCCAGGGCTTCCTTTCGGACGCCCGGATGATCGTGCGACAGGAACGGCTCGATTCGCGGAATATGTTCCGGATTTCCCATTTCCGCCAGCACGTTCAAGATGTTCCGGACGAAATACCATGGGGAATCGGGCGGATCCAGTTCCCGCAATAATGCGGGAAGGGCAGTGGAGCCGTTTTTCACCAGCGTTCGGACCAGGGCTTTTCTGGCATATTTATTCGTTTCGTCCCGCAGCCCCTCCACCACGAAGGGGACGGCCGGACTTCCCATGGCCGCGAAGGCGGCGGCGACCCGATTTCTCAGCCGCGCGTCGGACGAGCGCAGCCCGGGCAGCAGGCTTTGAAGGAAGTTCGTTCTTCGGAGAGCGACGAACATCTTTTTCACGGTTTTCTGTTTTTCCGGATCGCGATCCCGGCTGAAGCGGGCCACGGATTCCAGAATATCGACGACGATGCGATATTGCGCCTGCTCCAAAAGCGGAGGGATGGCTTTCAGGAAGCGGGACGTGAATTCCTGAAATTCCTTCAACGAGCGGGTGCCTTCGAATCCGGCCAGAATCACGCCGGAGTTCCTTATGAACAGATCGGCCAGGCGAACGGCCGTGACGCGTTCCTGGGCGGCGGCCGGGAGTTTTTCGTATTCCAGCAGCTCGTTTTCGTACAGTTCCCGAAGCGTCTCCACCGTGTTCGGGTCGTTGATAAGACGCAGCCGGCGAATGCTCGTGTCTAACAGCCGTTTCATCGTCGCCTTTTCCTGCGGATCCAGCGATTCGGAGGTGGACGACAGGCGTTTCCAGCGATGCATGAGGATCCGGGTCGCTTCGGCCAGACATTCGCCTTTCGCCAGAGCGATCAGCATCTCTCCCGGATCCGGATCGGCGTCAGGAGAATACGGAATCCGTTCGCTGGAGATCTGCGAGAGGGCCAGCAGGGCGGAGGCGAGATATTCCTCCGTCTGAAGAGATTCCGTCGCCTGATGGGCCAGCTGGTGAGCGGCCTGTTCCCGATCTTCCCTGCGCAGTTCGGGAAGGGTGGAAAGCGTCCGGAAATCCTTGAGGAACCGGGACAGGATCAATTCCACCGGGAAGGGAATGGCGTCCAGTTTCAACGTGAAGGAATCGTCCGTCACGAAGCGGAGGCCGGGGAAATCCTCGGATGGGAACGTTTTCTTCGATGTCTCGCTTCCGAAACGCAGGAGCGTTTCGAGAAATGTTTCGAACTCAATGCTCCCCACGCATCGCGGAAGAGATACGCCGGCCAGACCGGCGTGTTGGAAAGCGTTGAACAACGCCGTGGGTCTGCGTTTTCCGGCGATGGCGGAGAATTCGGAAAGCGGCCGGGGAGGCGACGTGACGCCGAAAATCAGAAACTCAGGTTCCTTTCCCGTGGTTTGCAAGAGAAGTCCAAGCTCCGCATCGGGATCGAGGATGGTTTGAAAGAGACGGAAGATGTGTTCCGGATGGTGGTTTTCCGAATCGTTTTCCGTAAAGAAGGCGATCAGTTCGGTGAAAAACTCTCCGGCGCTCACCGGGATCTCACCGGCGGACGCGTCGTCTTCTTCCCGCCGGGGCGGGGAGGAGGAAGGGGCGCTTGGAACCCAGTCGGAGGTCGCGACTTTCGGCGGATTCGTCGTTTTCGAAAGGCCGATCTCGAACGGATCGATATCTGCGGCCCGCTTTTGTTCCGGTGGAAGATTGTATACCGCACGCCGAAGGGCGCTGCGCTGGGCCGGATCGAAATCGTGCAGGCGGAACAGCGACAGCGAATACGGCTTGTTCACCTGATCCCGGATCCGTTCGATGGTTCCGGTGGAGCGGATGGTTTCCCGGTTCGGCAACAGAAGGACCAGGGTTTTCCGGTCGCCCAGATTGGCCTTGGGGCTGGTGCGGACCACGATTTTTCCGCCGCTGACGTTTCGCTGGAAATGGCGAACGAATTCTTCGTGGGATTCGAAATGGACTTCGATGAATTCCTGATGATCCCAGTCGCTTCCCCGCTCTATGGGGCCTTTGTACTTCAAAAGGACTCCTGGAGATTGAACCTACCGCGAACCCGCTCTTCCGGAACCCCGCTGCGGCAAAGAACGAAAATCGCCCCGCCGGTGTTCCGGTACGTACATACACTTTCGAATAGCGATCATATTGATGGAATCAAGCATGGTACCCCTCCATGCTTCTTTTTATAACCATAGCATATTTGGGATGTTTTCGCAAATCAAATTCCGGAAATTTCCGGGGAAAAAGCCGGGGCGCATTTCACGCCGTTTTCCGGCGGATTGGAGAAAAAAAACGGGGAAGACATCAAACGCTTTACAAACCATGAGGTTTCAATACAATAATCAACAAGAACAACGACATGGGAGGCGTTGATGGACGACTGCCATATAAGGCCCATCGAACACAGAGACCTGGAACGGGTTTTGGGAATCGTCACGAGAAATGACGAGGAAGACGAGGACGCCGCCAGGGAATTCTTTCGCGAATACTTCCAGGTGGAGGAACGGGATCCGAAAACGGGATTCCATTACGTCATCGGGGGGGAAGAGGATCTCTTTGGCGTCGGCGGGTACGTGCCGTCCGAGACGGAAGGGAAGTACTGGATTGGATGGGTCTTCGTCGATCCGTACTACCAGAGCCAGGGACTGGGAACGCGCCTGTTGAGCAAGATCGAGGAGGATCTTCTCGAACTCGGAGCGAACGAGTTGTGCGTGCGCGTCAAGAACAGGGATATCGCCAGGGAACTGGTGCGCTTCTACGAAGTCAACGGCTTCGTTTCCCAGGCGATGGATTCCGAGGAATCGACGGGCAGGGCCAGCACCTTTACAAAGAGCCTGACGCCCCCGGAGGCGTGATTCCGTTTCCGCGCGCCTCGCGACCGGCCTCTAGGAACTTCCGTCCGTTTCCTCTTCTTTTCCCCGGTATTGCGTCCACCACTGGTGGAACATCAGAAAGGCTCCCAGCAGCCAGCAAACGGCCGTGAACGCGAAGGCCATCACCGAGGTGATCCATTCCACGAAACAGACGGCCAGGATCATGCCGACCATGCCGCGCAGGCCCACCATGGCGATGTGGGCGGTGGTGTAGCGGGATACGTCCCGGTTTCCCACGAAGAACATGTTCCCCAGATTCCACACCAGCCCGATTCCCGACCAGCCCACGCTGAACAGCGCGTAGGCGAAGTAAACCATGTATTGCGGGTTGTCGTAATCGCCCAGACCGGTGACGATCAGCAGCAGCGGAAACACCGTGATGGACAGGAAAATGGCGGCGGCGTAGAGCGTCGGGTTGAAGCGATCGAAAAAACGCCCCATCAGCGGGGCGAGCCCCACGATGCCCGCCTGGAGGATGGTCGCCTTCGCCAGCGTGATCTGCATGTAGGAAAGCGAAAGGTCGTTGACGAAGAAGAGCGAGACGAAGGGTTGGAGGATCATGAAGCCCACGCCGTAGACGAAGAAATTCAATTCATAGCGCAGGAAGGCCCGGTCCTCGCGGAACAGCCGGATGAAATCCCGCCAGGGTTCGACGATTCTCGACAGCGGATGCGGAGACGGACGCCCGTTTCCGAAAACGGCGTTCAGTCCCTTCCGTAGCGGAATCCGAGCCAGAACGACCATTTCCAGAAGTCCCGCCACGCCGGCGGCCATAATCAGCCAGCGGTAGTTCTGCTCGTTGTGGTCCAAAAGCCAGCCCACCATCATGGCGAAGAACATGCTGGTCAAGGTCGAGGTCGTGATGTGATAGCTGAAGAATTTTCCGCGAACGTCCTTGCGTACGTTGCTTTGAATGATCGAATGAAAGGACGCCGTGGCGGCGGGAAAACTGAGCACCATGAACAGAAAACAGAAGAGGATCGGTTCGATCCGGCTGAAGAGCGCGCCGAAAATCAACGGAAAGCGTCCGAAGAAACCCACCGCCAGCAGGATGCTCGATTTATCGGATTTGCCGTCGAGGTAGGACGACCAGTAAACCGCGCCCAACTGGCCGACCGGCCACATCAACGTCAAAATGGGAATGAAGATTTTTTCCGCGCGAAGCGTGTTGCGGGCCACCTCCGGGATAATCAGCCAGATGGAATTCATGATGCCGAGGAACATGGCGGAGAACAGCACCCGACGGAAGGTGTCGGCTTCCGCCTCGTCCAGTCCCCACTTTCTGATCGCCCTTCCGATAAGCATTTCGGTCTCTCGTCCGTCAACGGGAGCGGAATCATAGCACGCCTCTCGTCGATTTCCTCCAGGAAAAGTCCAAGCCGTCGGCCTGCCGCGCGGGCGGGGCGTTTTCGCCGGATTCGTGAAATTTTTTCCGGATCGGGATCCATGAAGTACGAGGGAAACGAGCCGGAAGAAAGGCCGTCCGATCGGGGCGCGAGATCGGAAAATGCGCTTCCTTCGGGGTTTCCGAAGCGTCCTATCGTCCGGCGCCGTTTCGTGCCGTTTCGGTGTTCCGTCCGGGTGACGCGGTTTTCACGTGTATCTTGTTGACATCATTCGAATTTCTCGCATTTTTGCGTTCACCCGGGCCGCACGCGAAATTCGGCCGTTTCCGGCCTCGTCGTCCGCCGGACGTTCGCGAAAATAGCAGGATGAATTATCGAGTGATATCATTTAGATAGGAGGGGTTTTTCGAGCGTATGATTGCGATCCTATGTCCTTCGTTATAGTTCCTATGCCCCGGTCGGGGTTTTATGCGAATTCGAAGACCTGGAAGCCTGGAGCGTTTTTCCGAACTCCGCTTTGTCCGAGCGTTTCTTTTTGCAAGCGCTTGCCGAATGGGTGGGCTTGGAGTACCCTGATGGAAACGTCGAATCATCCGTAGAGGAAAGAATCATGGGCAACCAGGTCTATTGGCGGGAAGACAAGAAAGCCTTTTACGAAGTCTGGTACGTCACCGTGAACCACCATCCGAGCGGCTGCTCGTACTGGCTGCGGAGCACGTTTCTCAAAACGGATCCGTCCCGGCCGGACAACACCGGCGGATTGTGGTTCGCGCGTTTCGATCCGAACGCGCCGGAGCGCACCTTCCACGTCCACCGCTACTATCCGGACGACGAAGTCGCCCTGAACTCCGATCCTTTCCGGGTGGAGATCGGCTCGTCCTCGCTTTCGGAAACCCGCTATCGCGCGCGCTTCGAGCAGGACGGGCACGAGATCGAATGGGATCTTTCCTGGAAACCCAACGATTTCGACGTGTGGCTGGTTCCGGATCTCGTCCGCAAAAGCGGCGTTCCAAAGGCCGATGTCTGTGTGGATCACGTGGACATCCGCCTGAACGGCACGCTGACGGTGGACGGCGAGCGGGTGGAGTTTCAGGCGGACCCCGCCGGGCAGTCCCATCACTGGGGCGTCCATTACGCGCCCGAGTGGCTGTGGGGGCATTGCAACGATTTCCGGGAAGGAGAGGGCGTCTGGTTCGAGGCGCTGGCCGTGAAACTGTACCGGGCCGGCCGCCTGACCCAGCCCGTCGCGATGCTGCAACTGCAAACGCCGAGCGGGCGCTACGGAGTGCTTTCTCCCGCCGATCTCCTGCGCTCCCGCGCCGATTACGACAACCACGTCTGGCGCTTCGCCTCCTGCAATCTGCGCCATCGCGTGGAGGCGGAATTTCGCGCTTGTCCGGAGTTCTTCCAGACCCTGCCGTACATTTCGCCTCACAACGAGGACTACCGTTGCCACAACAGTTGCCTGTGCGATCTTAAAATCCGGGTGTTCAGGCGCGGGCTGTTCGGCTGGAAACCGGTGGAGGAATGGACCTCCGAAAAGCGGGCGCACGCCGAGTTCTGCACCTCCCGGGACACGCGTCCGGAGCACTTCGATTTCAAAGGCTTTCTGCCCATGATGTGGAAAGGGTAGGCGGCTCGAATCTATCGCGTGGCCTCGAAAAAGAGATGGATGCGCTCTTCCAGGGCGTTTCTCTCCGGGATAATCATGGCCTCCCGCCGGAACGCCGCCGCGCCGGGCAGCCCTTTTACATACCAGGCCAGGTGTTTGCGAAAGAATTTCACGCCGCCGTCTTCTCCAAGTTGTTCGCATTCGGCCCGCAGGTGCGCCAGAATCGTGTCCCGGCGTTCTTCGTGGGAGGGCGTAAAGGCGTCGTCGTCCCGCAGGATGCGCCGGATGAGCCAGGGATTCCCGAACGCTCCCCGCGCGATCATCACGCCGTCGCAGCCGGTTCTTGCCAAAAGCTCTCGGGCCGTCTCGGCGCTGAATACGTCGCCGTTTCCGATCACGGGAATGGAGCGCTTCGTCTTCACTTCCCCGATGGCGTTCCAGTCCGCCGCGCCGCCGAACATCTGGGCGCGGGTGCGTCCGTGTACGGTAATCAGGTCCGCGCCTTCCTCTTCGATGATTTTCGAGATTTCCAGGGCGTTGCGGGAAGGGTCGTCCCAGCCGATACGGATCTTTACCGAAAGCGGGAGCCGGATGGCCTTGCGCACGGCGCGCACGATGTCCCGGACCCGTTCGGGGGACTTCAGAAGCGCCGATCCGTTGCCGCTGTTGACCACCGTGCGCGAGGGACAGCCCATGTTCAGATCCACGATGTCCGCGCCCTTTCGGTCTTCGATACGCCTGGCGGCCCGGGCCAGGATCTCGGGATCGTGTTCGCTCAACTGCACGCAAAACGGACGCTCCTCGTCGGCGGGGCGCGCCTGATCCTGAATCTTGGCGCTGTATTCGAATCCCCGGGCCGCGATCATTTCCGAGCAGGTCAGGCCCACGCCCATGTCCGCAGCGATGCGGCGGAAGGAACGCTTGAACACGCCGTCCACCGGAGCCAGAAACAGGCGATTGCGGAGCGTCAGCCCTCCGACCGCAAGGGGATCACGGATGCTTTGCAGGGGATTGCGGATCGAGGTCACGTTTCACCGTATGGGGATTGAGGGATTGAACGGGCTTCCGGGCTTCCTCCAGATCTTCCTTGCCGGGGGCTCCGGTGCGGATGGTTTTCAGCATGCTCGAAAAAATCGGATTCGTCTTCATGAACGATTCCAGCGGATTGGCGTGGAAGAAGGCGTAATAGTCCCAGTTTTTCCGGCAGAGAAAGAGTTTGCCGCGCCAGTCCGTCCCATCCTCTTCCCACTGTATGTTGGCGATGAAGATGAGGGACTCTTTGCCTTCGTCCGGCCAATCCCGGCGTTGAAGAGAGAGCAGATTGTATTTCGGTTTCTCTCGATACGGAGCCAGCACCTCTTCCAGAACCTGCCTCGGCGGCAGGGCTTCCTCTTTCAGGCGGCTTTGCCGGAAGAAACCGACGTTCAGCGTCGTTCCATCCGGAAGCGGGCGCCGGAACTCCAGCGTATCCTCGGTTTCCTTGGAGACGGAGAATTCCTTGGGATGACGGAAATGGTATCGCTTCGAATGCTCCGTGTAGAAGAGATAGCGCCAGGAGGGATCGGGAATGCCTTCATTGGCTTCCACTTTCCTCTTCTCCACGTCTTCCGAAGACGGCGCGGGCGGGGTGTTCTCCCTCTTTTCTTCATCGCGGGACGAGCAGCCGCACGGAAGGAAAAGAACGAGCGCCAATGCCAGAAACGCATACCGTGCCATGGGAATCCGCCTTTCCGTCTCGTTTACAATTCCAACGGCCAGTATAGCAGAAACGCCGCGATATAGCGTACGGGAATGAAGAGGACGGAAAGCGCTCCGCTGAAAAGCAGAACGATCAGAATCAGGAACCCGTAACGCTCCAGCCCTTCCAGCATGGGACCGAAACGATCGGGAAGCAGGCCCGTCAAAATCCGTCCGCCGTCCAGGGGCGGCACCGGCAACAGGTTGAAGAACGCCAGCAGGACGTTCAAGTGAATGAAAATCTGGAAGAATTGATGCAGCGTATCGTTGTAAACGCCCACCCAGTGAGCCAGAACGTAGATCAGCACGGACGAGATCAGGGCCAGAACCATGTTGGAAGCCGGTCCGGCGGCGGCCACCCACAGCATGCCCATTTTCATGGAGATTTTCCGCGTGAAATTCATGGGATTCACCGGAACCGGCTTGGCCCAGCCGAAAAACGCCCCTCCCAGGATCGAAGCCATCAGCGGCAGAGCAATCGTTCCGATGGGATCGATATGCGGGATCGGGTTCAAGGTCAGTCGCCCCATGCGCTCGGCCGTGTCGTCTTTCAGAGCCTTGGCCGCCGCCGCGTGGCAGAATTCGTGCACGGTGAGCGAAAGAACCATGGGGATGAGCATCAATACGCCGGTCAGAATCTGTCGTTCGTTCATGAAACCTCCAAAACGTCCGGGGATCATCATTTAGCAGAGTCCCGCCCGACTGTCAAAGATTTCGGTCGCCCGGAAGGGAAAACCGGGAGCGGAATCCGGGAAGAAACGAACGGGAGACGATCCTGTCCCAATCGCGGATTCTTCCACGATTCGGGCCGGTGCGATCGTTCGCAAAAGAAAAAAAACGAGGGAGGAAGTGTTGACAATTCCGGATCCTGGCAGTAGCGTACGAATCTGCCGGTGCATGGCGCCGGTACAACGTTCTCCATACCCGTAACGGTTTCCATACCTTAGCCACATTTTCCAAGAGGTGAAGCATGGCTGTTCTGAGAAAAGACGAGATCAAATCCAAAGACGGAAAAGTCGCTATTCTGATTCCCGGCCTGGGCGCAGTGGCGACGACGTTCATCGCCGGTTCCCTGTCGGTGCGGAAGGGATTTTCCAAGCCCATCGGCTCGCTGACCCAACTGGGCACCATCCGGCTGGGAAAGCGGACCGAACATCGGACGCCGTTCATCAGGGATTTTCTGCCCCTGGCGGATCTTAGCCAGCTCTGCTTCGGCGGATGGGACATCTATGAGGACAATGCCTACGAAGCCGCCGCCAACGCGGAAGTGCTGGCCCGAAAGGATCTGGACGCCATCAAGGACGAGATGGAAAAGATCGTGCCGATGAAGGCGGTCTTCGACCATGAATACGTAAAGAACATCGACGGTCCGAACAAGAAAACCGGGACGCGCTGGGAAATGGCCGAGGCGCTCCGGGAGGACATCCGCAACTTCATGAAGGAAAACGGCTGCGAACGCGCCGTGATGATCTGGTGCGGAAGCACGGAAGTCTATCGCGAGCCCACCGCCGTCCACGAAAGCCTTCAGGCCTTCGAGGAAGGTTTGAAGAACGACGATAAAGACATCGCTCCCAGCCAGATCTATGCCTACGCTTCCCTGAAGGAGCGGGTTCCCTACTGCAACGGCGCACCGAACCTCTGCCTGGAGACCGGAGCGCTTCAGGAACTGGCACGGGAAAACCGGGTTCCCATCGCGGGCAAGGATTTCAAGACCGGCCAGACGCTCATGAAAACCATCATCGCCCCCGGCATGCGCGCCCGCATGATCGGCATCAACGGATGGTTTTCCACCAACATTCTCGGAAACCGCGACGGCGAGGTGCTGGACGATCCCGAATCCTTCAAGACGAAGGAAGTCTCCAAACTGGGCGTGCTGGACACCATCCTTCAGCCGGAAAAATTCCCGGACCTGTACGGCGACCTCTACCACAAGGTGCGCATCAACTACTACCCGCCCCGGGGCGACAACAAGGAAGGCTGGGACAACATCGACATCTTCGGCTGGATGGGCTATCCCATGCAGATCAAGGTGGATTTTCTCTGCCGTGATTCCATTCTCGCCGCGCCCATCTGCCTGGATCTGGCCCTGCTGATGGACCTCGCCCAGCGAGCCAACCTCTACGGCATCCAGGAGTGGTTGAGCTTCTATTGGAAGAGCCCGTACACCGCCGAGGGACTGTACCCCGAGCACGGCCTTTTCGTCCAGAAGATGAAGCTGAAGAATACCATGCGCTGGCTGATGAAGGAGGATCTCATCACCCACCTGGGTCTGGAATACTACGAGAGCTTCACCGGCTGATCGCCTGAACGAGGCGTTTTCGGAAAGATGGAGCCTCCGCCTTCGGGCGGGGGCTTTTTAAGTATCCGTCTATCCGTTGACTTTTCGCTGAAATCCGCGGAGCCATCGTCTCTCGTTGTCCTTTTTCTTCACTCGGGCGGAAGAGAGGGGTGTTGCTTTTCTTCTATCATGGAGCGGATCAGATCGAGTTCCTGGTTGCAGCGATATTCATTCGCCGTCGAAAGCATGCAGGCTTTTTTCATCGCCTGGAGGGATGCTTCCGGTTTGCCGTTGGTGTGTAGAATGCGGGCAAACTCGAAACGCACGGAAAACGACTCGGGGAACAGGTCCGCCGTTTTTCTGTAAATGATTTCAGCTTTTCTCAGATTGCCCGTTCGCCAAAGGTACGTGGCATAGGAATACCCGACGTCCTCTTTTCCCGGATAGGTCCGATACAACGTCTCGAAAAGAGCTTGGGCTTCATCCTGGCGTCCGAGTTCCGACAAGGATTTCGCCTTTCCCAGACAATATCTCTCGCAATAAGGATAAAGCTCACAGGCTTTGGAGAAGGCCTCAAGAGCACACGGAAAGTCGCCTTTGGAACTGCATGCCTTTCCAAGGAGGTAATGGGCTCTGGCCCCGCCCGGACTGTTTCGGAGGAATGCCTGGGCCAGCTGGATTGGACCCGCGAACGAGGGAATCGTTGAAAACAGTCCATAGGACAATACGCCGAACAGTGATACGGAGCAACAGACGAAAACGAGCTTGCGTTGGAAAGCCGTAAAAACGCTTCGACTTCCGGAGTACTCGATCAAGGAGCCCAAAGCGATGGCCACTCCGACGTTCGGGGAATACGCCAGACGGTCGGCCATGACGAACGACCCCGCCCCCAGCCATTGAAAGGCGATCATCCCCAGGGCGAAATACAGCCCGATTCCGATCATTGCTGGTCGTAACGGATCGCTTCGCCGAAACCGCAGGGCGAAGACGATCGGAACCGCCGTCGTGGCGATGCCCAGCCAGAGCCGCGGGCTGGTTATTGGCAGGACAAGGAAGGAGCCGGCCGAGAAATCCGCGGGATAGTGCATGGGCCACAGCAGACGCCACAAGTACCAGCCGGGAAATGCCATCTTGTGGAGAATACCGGGGATTGCATCGGCTAAAAGCAGCGGATTCGTCAGCGCATCGCTGGGTTGCTTCCACAATCCCGTGATTACGAAATGCAAGAGATAGTTCGCAAGGGTGATGGTTATAAATGGAACAATCCCCCGGACAACCGCGTTTACGGAGTTCCAGCGCCGGGTATGGATGGCGTGAATCGCGATCGGAAGGACGAGCAACACGGCGCTTTCCTTCGAAAACAACGCCAGGCCGAAGAAAATCATGGCGGCGACCGGCTTTCGCTTCCAGTAAAAATAAAAACAGAGGGCGGCGAAGAAAAGGGCCAGAACTTCGGCGATGCCGACGGCGAAATACAGGACTTCGCCGTTGGTTGGATGCAGCATGAAATAGGAAGAGGCCAGCGCGGCCGCGACCGGTCGGAGTATGTTTCGTATCAGACGAAAAAGCAGAAGCGCGGTAAAAATGTGAAGGACAACATTGAAGGCGCGCAGCGCCAGAGGCGTCTGAAAGGATTTCCAGAGCAGACGGCTCACGAAAGTCGCGACGGGACGATAGGACCAGATTTTCGGGTTTTTCGAATCCCGGGGGTTTCCCCAGAAGTCTCTCGTAAAGACGAGAAGGAGGTCGTCGCCCTGGATGGCGGTGTTTCCACTAATGTAATTGATATCATCGAAGTGCCATTCGCTGTCCAGGATGGGAGCCATCGCCAGAATGCAGACCAGACAGGAAGCAATCAGAATCCACCTTGCGGTTCTTGATCCGCTTTCAATTTCGGAATGCATTCCATTTCCCTATGCAAATTGCGCCGGCGCAGTCGGTTCAACTATCGAAAAAGAATGTCGCCCGGGAGTTGCGGTTCATACGGCGGTTTTTCCTCCGGTTCATTGATTGGCGATGGAATGTTCACCGCTGCGGGTAACGGTTTCCGAGAGCCGAAATCGTCGGAGACGGGGCGAACGCCATCCGGAATCGCATGCCCGCCTCTTCGGAAAACGGTGTCCATAACACAGGAGGTCATTAGATATTTTTTCATGTTCCTTTGTCAACAATCATTGTTGAAATGGATGTCTTTCCGGCAGTTCAAGGAAATCATGCAAGCGCCATGGGAGGCGCGCAAGCCCCTTTCCGCATTTTCTGAGGATGGAGGTCATTGCGGTGATATCGCCGGGATTCGACCCGTTTCGGAAAACATGGCGCCATGCACGTAAATTCCCATAAAAGCCCTTTCAAAATGCGGAAAAGTTCTTGACTTCGCAGGACGTTTCCACTACAAACGAACGTCCGCCCCGGGGGAGAAGAGCATGGCCGGGGCCGTATTTTGCATGGAGGATGACGAGATCTCATGTTCGACAATCTTTCCGACAAACTGAACGCTACATTCAAAGCGCTCCGTGGGCAGGGAAAGCTGACGGAAAAGAACATCGAGGAGGCCATCAAGGAAGTCCGCATGAGCTTCCTGGAGGCCGACGTCAACTTCAAGGTCGTCAAGCAGTTCGTGAAAGAGGTGAAGGAAGACGCCCTGGGCGAGGCGGTGATGAAGTCCCTTTCTCCCGGGCAGCAGTTCATCAAAATCGTTCACGAACACCTTGTCGGGCTTCTGGGCGGCGAAACGGTCGGCCTGGATCTGAACCAGAAGCCTCCCCTGCTGGTGATGATGGTGGGGCTTCAGGGTAGCGGAAAAACCACCACCATCGGTAAGTTGGCGCTCTGGCTGAAGAAACAGGGGCGTCACCCGCTGCTGGTCCCCGCCGATGTCTATCGTCCGGCCGCCATCGATCAGTTGAACACCCTGGCCGGCCAGGTGGGCGTGGACGTCTACCCGTCCACCACCGAGGATCATCCCGTGGCCATCGCCGCCAAGGCCCGGATCATGGCGGAAAACCGGGGACACGACGTGGTGCTCATCGATACCGCCGGCCGTCTCCAGATCGACGAAGAACTGATGGACGAACTGGTACAGATGCGCCGGGCCGTCTCCCCCCAGGAAATCCTGTTCGTGGCCGACGCCATGACCGGACAGGAAGCCGTGAACGTCGCCGAGCGCTTCGACGAACTTTTGGACATCTCCGGCGTCGTGCTGACCAAGATGGACGGCGACGCCCGGGGCGGCGCGGCCTTGTCGATCAAGGCGGTGACGGGCAAGCCCTTGAAATTCGTCGGTATCGGCGAGAAACTGGACGGCCTGGAAATCTTCCACCCCGACCGTATCGCCTCCCGGATTCTGGGCATGGGCGACGTGATGTCGCTGATCGAAAAGGCCCAGGAGGTGGTGAACAAGGAAGAAGCGGAGGCCATGCAGAAGAAGCTGCGCAAGGCCAGCTTCACCCTGGAGGATTTCCTTTCCCAGATGCAGATGATGAAAAAGATGGGATCTTTTTCCAGCATCGTGGGCATGCTGCCCGGCATGAAAAAGGTCGCCCGTGCGCTGGAAGAAGGCAAGGAAGGCGCGATGGCCGAGAAGGAACTGAAACATATCGAAGCCATCATTCAGTCCATGACGCCGAAAGAACGGCGCAACCACGCGATATTGAACGGTTCTCGCCGTCGCCGGATCGCCAGCGGTTCCGGAACCAGCGTGCAGGAAGTGAACCGCCTTATCAAGCAGTTCATGGAAATGAAGAAAATGATGAAAAAGCTGAACAAGATGGGACCGAAAGGTCTGATGCGCCAGCTTGGACAGCTTGGAAGCGAACTGAAGTGATCGTTTGCGCCGGATTCCGGGTGCTTTTCGGATAAAACACCCGGCCGGAAGGAAAAGTGTTGCATAATCTAAAAGAATCCTGTACATTCATATATGTAATGAGGAGGAATTCGAAATGGCAGTGAAGATTCGCTTGACGCGCAAGGGCGCCAAGAAAAACGCCTTTTACCGTATCGTGGTCGCGGACAGCCGTTACGCCCGTGACGGGCGCTTCCTTGAGAACGTCGGAACGTACGATCCGAAACTGGAAGACAACAAAACCGTGCTGAAAATGGATCGCATCCAGCATTGGCTGGAACGGGGCGCCACTCCGACGGATACGGTGAAGAGTCTTTTGAAGGAAACGAACGCCGGCTGAAGAAGACCGGTTACATTATAAAGTATAAGTGCGGGGAATGATTCGAGAAGTTGCTTTCGGATAGTGGTGTTGAACCGTCTCTGGTTGGCGTGGAGGAAAATGATCATGAGAGATTTGATCGAGCACATTGCCAAGGCCCTTGTAGACGATCCCGATTCCGTCGTTGTTTCGGAGGTGGTGGGAGAGCAGACTTCCGTCATCGAACTGAAAGTTTCCAAAGAGGATCTCGGCAAGGTGATCGGAAAGCAGGGACGCACCGCACGCGCCATGCGAACCATTCTCAGCGCCGCTTCGACAAAACTGCGCAAGCGTTCCGTCCTGGAGATTATCGAATAGCCGGCATCGGGTTATTCTGGCTCTCCCGATCGCCTTTCCCATGGGCGTCGGGGTCCGTCTCTTCCCAAACTTACGCTAAAGTCAGTTTTCCATGAAATTGATTCCCATCGGAAAAATCATGGGGACTCGAGGGGTGCGGGGCGAACTGCGCGTCATGCCCTACAACCCGGATTCCTTTCTGTTTTCAGAGCGCACCACCGTTTATATCCGTATCGGTCCGCAAGAGACGCCGTTCACCATTCGAAAAGCCAAACCCGGTCCCAAGGGGTTTTTTCTCGAACTGGACGGTGTGAACGACCGGGAGACGGCGAAAAACCTGTACGGTTCCGAGCTGTTGTTCCCCAGGGAAGGCTTTCCCGAATTGGATGAAGGGGAGGTCTATCTGGTGGACCTGATCGGTTTTTCCGTCCTGGACGCGGATCACGGAGAAAACTACGGAAAGGTCGAGGACGTTCTGGACAACGGCGCCCAGGATTGCCTGATCGTCAAAAAGGGAAAGCGGGAACTGCTGATTCCCGTGGTGGATGAAATCGTTCTGGAGATTGACGACCAAGAGGGTGCGGTGATCGTCCGCCTGCCCGAGGGACTGCTGGAAATCTATGAGAATTGACATCCTGACCATCCTGCCCGGGTTGATTCACGGGTATGTGCAGGAGGGGATGATCGGTCGGGCGGTCCGCGCGGGACACTTGCGGGTGGACGCGCTGCCGATCCGCGATTTCGCCGTCGATCGCCACCGAACCACGGACGATCGTCCTTACGGCGGGGGGCCGGGGCAGGTCATGAAGGCCGAACCCCTGGCTCGGGCGGTGCGCTCTCTGGATCCGGGACCGGAGGATCGGGTGATCTTTCTGACGCCCCAGGGCGCTCCGCTGACGCAGAAAACGGTGGAGCGTCTGGCGGAATATCGGCGCTTGATTCTGGTCTGCGGCCGGTATGAAGGCGTGGATCAGCGCTTTCGGGACGTGCTGGTGGACGAGGAAATTTCCATCGGCGACTACATCCTGACCGGGGGGGAGTTGCCCGCCCTGGTGCTGGTCGATGCGGTGGCCCGACTGTTGCCGGGAGTGCTGGGCAATGCCCGTTCCGCGCCGGAGGACAGTTTTTCCTCGGGGTTGCTGGAACATCCTCAATACACCAAGCCCCGGATTTTCGAGGAAAGGGCGGTTCCGGACGTGCTGCTTTCCGGGGATCACGCGAAAATTCGCGCCTGGCAGCGGGAACAGGCGCTGGAACGCACCCGGAGACGCCGCCCGGATTTGTATGCGGCCTGGCGTCTGAAACACCCGGAAATTCCCGCGACTTCGAAACGAAAGAAAAAGAGCGGAAAAACTTAAAAAAAGGTTGATTTCCGATTTTCCTTTGTCTAATATACATCGCCTGTTTTCAAGGGGACGGATTTCCGATGCCTGCGGGGCGCTTGGAAACGGGACGTGATAGAGAGTATTCATCGTTGTGGATTTAGAAGAGAGGCCGAAGCCATGAAAGCGCACGAAAAAATTCGTGAATTCGAATCCTATCAGATCCGGATGGATCTTCCCGATTTCAAGGTCGGCGACCGGATAAAGGTGTTCGTGAAGGTTCGCGAAGGAGACAAGGAACGGCTTCAGCCCTTCGAGGGAGACGTTATCCGCAAGAAAAAAGGCGGCAATCGCGCCACCTTCACCGTTCGCAAGATTTCCTACGGTGTCGGCGTGGAACGCGTCTTTCCCATGAGCACTCCGATCATCGATCACATCGATGTCCTTCAGCGTGGTCGCGTGCGGCGCAACCGCCTATACTATCTGCGCGGCCTGCGCGGAAAAGCCGCCCGCATCAAGCCCATGGGCTACAAGCGATAAGGCTCCATGGCCCGGGATTCCCGGCAGACCGAACTGTTCGCATCGGACGGGCGGTTCAGCCGACTTGGGGATGTGGAACGCTGGGCTCGATCCAATCATTTTCATAATATAACGGGGACGGACGAAGCCGGACGGGGGCCTTTGGCCGGTCCGGTGGTTGCGGCCGCCGTCATCCTTCCGCCCGCTCTCCGTCTGGAGGGACTGGACGATTCCAAGCGCCTGACCGAGAGGCGTCGCGAGCGCCTGTTTTTCCGGATTCGGACCGAATCGCTTTCCTGGGCGGCCGCCTTCGGTTTTCCGGATCGCATCGACCGGATGAACATTCTGCATGCGTCTCTGGACGCCATGGCCCGCGCCGTTTCCCTGGCGGAAAGTCGCAGGGGAACCCCGAGCGACCTGATCGTGGTGGACGGCAATCAGACGCTTCCCCTGGTGCGCGTGCAGCGGGCCGTGGTGGGCGGCGACGGACTCTGCCGGGCCGTGGCGGCGGCCAGCATCGTCGCCAAGGTGCTGCGCGACCGCTGGATGACGCTGGCGGCCGGGCGCTGGCCGGAATACGGTTTCGAGCGTCACAAAGGATATCCGACGAAGGCGCACAAGGCCGCCATCCAGGAATACGGTCCCTGCGCCATTCACCGCAAAACCTTCCGGGGCGTGCGCGAGTGGCTGGACGATCCCGATTCCGGAGACTGACGGCGTGGAAAAGCGAACGTCGGATCCCGGTCGGGAAAGGACGAATGGATGAGCGAACGATTCGATGCCGTGATCGTGGGGGCCGGACACGCGGGCTGCGAGGCCGCGCTGGCCTTGGCGCGTCTGGGTTTTCAGGCGGCGCTGGTGACCTCCGATCCGAATCGCATCGCGGAAATGAGCTGTAACCCGGCCATCGGCGGCCTGGCCAAGGGACATCTGGTGCGGGAGATCGACGCTTTAGGTGGGGAGATGGGCTGGGCGGCGGACGACACCGCCATCCAATTCCGGCGTCTGAACACCCGCAAAGGTCCAGCGGTGCGCGCCAGCCGGGTCCAGTCCGACATGGACCGCTACGTGGAGCGCATGACGCGGGCGGTTCGCGAAACCGAAGGAATCACGGTGATTTCCGGGATGGTGGCGGACCTGGACGTTTCCGGAGGACGTTTTCAGTCCGTAATTCTTCAGGATGGGCAACGGATTCGCGCCGCCGGAGCGGTGCTGACCACCGGCACGTTTCTGAACGGCCTGCTGTATACTGGCATGGAGCCTCGGCCGGGCGGACGGGTGAACGATCCGCCCGCCCTGGGACTTTCGGACGCCCTGCGGCGCATCGGGATGCGACTGGGGCGGTTGAAGACCGGCACCACCATGCGGCTCGACAGCCGGACAGTGGATTTCTCGGTAACGGAGGAACAGCCTTCGGATCCGGACCGGCTGGCCTTCTCGCGCCGCTCGGAGCCCAACCGTCTGTCCCAGATTTCCTGTTATATCACGTACACCAACGAGCGCACACACGAGGCCGTCCGCCGGGGGCTGGATCGCTCGCCGCTGTTTACGGGCGTGATCGAAGGCGTGGGGCCGCGCTACTGTCCGAGTTTCGAGGACAAGATCGTGCGTTTCGCGGACAAGGAGCGGCATCAGATCTTCCTGGAGCCGGAAGGGCTGGACCGGGGTCGCATTTATCCCAATGGGCTCAGCACCAGTTTGCCCCTGGACGTGCAGGAAGCCATGCTGAAGACCATCCCGGGACTGGAGGAGGCGCGCATTCTGGAGCCCGGCTATGCGGTGGAATACGATTACGTTCCTCCCACGCAGTTGCGGAGCACGCTGGAATCCCGCGCCGTGGAAGGACTGTATTTCGCCGGCCAGGTTAACGGCACCAGTGGTTACGAGGAGGCCGCCGCCCAGGGGCTGATGGCGGGGATCAATCTGGCGCGCCGACTTCGAAAACTTCCGGAAACGGTGCTTCGCCGGGAGCAGGCGTATATCGGCGTTCTGATCGACGATCTGGTCACCCTGGGGACCGAGGAGCCCTATCGCATGTTCACCAGCCGGGCGGAGCATCGACTTTTGCTTCGCGAGGACAACGCCCACTTCCGGCTCTCGGAGATCGGGTACGACATCGGTCTGGTGTCGGAAGAGGAATGGGAATCGGTGCGGGAAGAGGCCGCCTTGGTGCGGGAGGAACTTCGCCGGGCGCGCAGGATCGTCGTGTTTCCCACGACCGAGGTCAACGAACTGCTGGAGCGCAGGGGGTCCAAGCCTCTGGCCGAGGCCGTGAAACTGGAGCGATTGTTGAAACGCCCGGAAGTGAGCGCGGCGGATCTTCCCCTTCTGGAGCCGTCCTTCCGGGAATCTCCCGAATGGCTGCTGACTCAGATCGAAGTGGACCTGAAGTACGAAGGTTATATCGCAAGGCAGGAGCGGCTGGCGGCCCGTCAACGCAAGATGGAGGATCTGCGCATCCCCGAAGATTTCGATTACCGATGCGTGGGGGGATTGAGCCGGGAGGTTCTGGAAAAACTGGAACGGCGACGCCCGCGCACCATTGGACAGGCCGGACGTATATCCGGCGTCACCCCGGCGGCGGTAAGTCTGGTGATGGTGGAACTGATGAGGAAATCTTCCGGGAAAAAGGAAAAGCCCGGCGAAAAATCGCCGGGCGGGAAAGGTTAGATCGGATAACCGTCAGCGTCGGGCCGAACGTCTCCGACGAACCGCAAGCAGCCCGGCCACGGCCAGAATCAGCACCAGGCCCATGCCTCCGGACTGGCTGCATCCGCCGCCGCCCAGACCGCCGTTCAGTTCCGAACCGCCCTCGTCTCCGTCCGGAGTTATGTCCGGTCCTTCCGTTTCATCGCCATCCGTTTCGTCCTTGGGAACGCATTCCCCGTCCCGACAGACATCCGGACGGCAATCGGTGAGAATGCTCCAGGCGCTTCCGGAATTGTTGCAGACGGCGACGTGTGTGTCGCCTTCGCAGCGACGCGCTTTGGGCTCGCAGATTTTTTCCAGATCTCCATCGACGGGCGTTTCGTCGCCATCGGGGATGTCGTCTCCGTCGGGCGTTTCGTCTCCGTCCGGCGTATCATCGCCATCGGGCGCATCGTCGCCGTCGGGCGTGTCGTCGCCATCGGGTGTGTCGTCGCCGTCCGGTGTATCGTCTCCGTCCGGCGTATCGTCGCCGTCGGGCGCGTCGTCACCGTCGGGCGTGTCGTCGCCATCGACATCACCGTCGGGATTGGGAACGCAAGATGAGCCCTCCTTATGGATGACCTGATGAACTTCCGGAGGCATCAGATCGCCGCCGAAGCGTCCGCCTTCGTCGTAGTATTCCATCACCAGATCCGGTCCGGAGATATTGAATTTCAGAAAGTGGGCGCGCCCGCGTCCCTGGATGCGGCCGTCGCAACTGAACGCCACTTCGTTCAGCATGGCCAGGGCCTCGCCCTTGCTGGCTCCGCCCGTGGTGATGTGAATCGTCCCTCCGGCGGGATCGTCCACGAAGCTCTGCCCGTTGTGGGGCTGGAACAGTTCATAGTAATGATTGTGCCCGGTGATGACGAAATCCACGTGATGGTCCCGGAAGATGGGAAAGAAATACTGGCCGATGTCGGATTCGTCCGCTTCGTGCCCCGCGCCGAAAAGCGGGCAGGTGAAAAAGGGCGGATGCACGAAGACGAAGGACCAGTCCGCCGAGGTGGCGGCCAGTTTCTGGTCCAGCCAGTTGGCCTGCACGGTGATGTCGCCGTCGTGGGGCGTGACGACGGCGAAGAAGGCGTTTCCGTATTCGAAGGAGTAGTAACTGCGTGAGCCTTCCTCGTTGTTGCCGGGGGTGTAAAACATGCGGGTGATGTTCTGGGCGTTGGCGTCCCCCGGTCCGTCATCGTGGTTTCCGACGATGGGCATCACGGGGATGTTGCGGGCCACCGGGCTGATTTCGTTCAGATAATCCTCCCACTCGGACAGCACCTCTCCGTCCTTCACAAGGTCGCCGCTGTTCATCACGAAACGCCCGCCGACACCGTAGGCGTCCGTCAGGAGGCTGCCGAAGGCCGACCCGCCGAGTTGGCTGCGATTGTCTCCCATGGCGAGAAAACTGAAGGGCTGGCAGCGGTTGGCCTGCGCGGTGGTGAAGATTCCTCCGGGGGTGGGGCCGTTGTCGTCTCGAACGCGGTAGTAGTAATGGCCGCCCGGGTCCAGATTCCGCAATCGGGCGTGATACACGATACCGACCTCGCCGCCGATGCTTTCGGCCGATTCGGCCTCCACCTCGAAGCCGTACCCCGTGGTATAGCCGTATTCCACCTTCGCCACCGTCTGGGGGCCGCTTTCGCTCCAACTGACCATCATTTCGGTGGTGGTGTTTTCCGTCAGGGTCAGCCAGATGTTTCCCGGAACGGCGAAGGCCGATGTCTCGAAGACGGAAGAAAGGAGAAAGGCGAGCGAAAACAGCAAGAAAGCCCGAGACGAACAGCGCATGGCGTTTCTCCACTTCATTTTCGGAAAAACAGAGCAAACGAAATTCTAACCAAATTCAAATATATCCTAGCAGATGAGGGCTGTCAACCAAAAAACATAAGGATTCCAAGGATATATATGATAAATGTCAGAAAAGATCAGGTCGCCAGGCTTCCTATCCAGTCTCCAACGGAAGCGACTCCCCGGTTCTCCAGGAAGGTTTCCATCCCGTGGATCATCTCCGGCATGGCGGTGGGACACACGAACGAGGCCGTTCCCACCTGCACCGCCCGGGCGCCCACCAGCAGGAATTCCAGGGCGTCCTCGGCGTTCAGAATGCCTCCCATCCCCATGACCGGAATCGTCACCGCCCGACAGACATCGTGCACCATGCGCAGGGCCAGGGGCTTGATGGCCGGGCCCGACAACCCGCCGATGCGGTTGTGAAGCACGTACGAGCGGCTCTGCACGTCCACGGCCATACCCGTGAAGGTGTTGACCAGGCTCAAGGCGTCCGCGCCCGCGTTCTCGGCGATGCGCGCCATGCGGACGATATCCGTGACGTTCGGGGAAAGCTTGACCATCAGCGGAACCCGGCGAACCGCCGCACAGGCGGAAACCACCTCCCGGAGCATGCCTTCGTCGGTGCCGAAGGCGATGCCGCCTTCCTTGACGTTGGGGCAGGAGATGTTCATCTCCAGCAGGTCCACGCCCTCCACGTCGGACAGGCGGCGGGTCAGTTCCACGTAATCTTCGATGCAGTTTCCGTAGAAATTCACCACGGTGATCGTATCGTCCAGCGAGCGGAGAAAGGGCATTTTGTCTGCGATGAAAGCGTCTAGCCCCACGTTGTTCAGCCCGATGGCGTTCAGCATGCCGGAAGCCGTTTCCGCGATACGCACCGGGAGATTTCCCGCACGCGATAGAAGGCTGATGCCCTTGGTGGCGATGCCGCCCAGAAGTCCGGGATCGAAGAAGTCGGTCATGTCGGCACCGTACCCGAAGGTTCCGGAGGCTGCCAGAACCGGATTTTTCAGATGGATTCCTGCGAAATCAATGGACAAATCCACACCCATCAATCTTCCTCCCCGGCGTTTCCGCCGTATTCGGCCAGCTTCGTGGACGGAAAGACCGGACCTTCCTTGCAGACACGCACGTAGGATCCGTCCCGCGCCTTCACCACACAACCCAGGCAGACGCCGAAACCGCAGGCCATGCGGGCTTCCAAGGAAAGCTGACAGGGAATTCCCGCTTTTTCCGCGATCCTGCCCACGGCTTTCATCATCGGTTCCGGACCGCAGGAAAACAATTCCAGTCCCTCGGGAGCGTCTTGCAGGATCTCTTCCAGAAGGACCGTCACCCGCCCGGTTTTCCCCAACGAGCCGTCTTCCGTGGCCGTGCGCACCTCCACGTCCAAGGCTTCGAGATCGACGACTCCTTGAATATCCTCGGCTTTTCTTCCGCCGATGAGCGCGATGCGCCGCACCGAACGAAGTTCCTTGGCCGCCGCCAGCCAGATGAAAGGCGCCACGCCAACGCCTCCGGCCACGAAAACCGCCGTCTTCAGATCCTTTCGGATTTCGAACGGTCGCCCCAGAGGCCCCACGATGTCCATCTCGGTTCCCGGGGGCAGTTCCGCCGCCTGGGCGCTGCCTTTTCCCACCTTTTTAATCAGCAGATGGAGTTCTCCCTTGCCATTCGGTCCAGAGGGCGGCAGAACGCGAAAGACCGAGTAGGGGCGCTTCAGAAAGGGATCGCCGCATTCGGAAGGCGACAGCATGACGAACTGCCCCGGCCGGATGGCCGTCCGAAAGGGATTGTCCATCGCCAGCAGAAAATAGGAGCCGCCGCGATCTTCCCGGCGAAGCAGGGTTGTTTTCGTGCTTTGCATCATCGAATTCTCAACTCCATCAGGACGGCGTCCTCGCGTTCGGCCGTATAATAGTTTTTCCTCAAACCCACCGCCTCGAATCCGTATGCCAGATACATTTCGATGGCCGGGATATTTCCCCGACGGACCTCCAGCGTCAGCCTTCGAACGCCTTCTTTCCGGCATTCCCGAATCATTCGATCCATCATCCGGCGTCCCAATCCTTCCCGCAGGCGGTCGGCGCGGGTGGCGATGCTCATCAGGTGACCCTCGTCCAGCACCACCCAGTAAATCATGTACCCTAGAATTTTCCCCGAGCGCTTCTCCCGGATCACGTAGCGCCGGCTCTGGGGATTGGAAAATTCCACGACGAACATGTCCGGGGACCAGGGGGAGCGGAAGCTCTGCCGCTCGATCTCCAGCACCTGGTCCAGATCGTCCAGCATCATTTCCTCGCAGCGTACCGGTCGGACTTCCTGGATGGGGTTGTTCACGGCTGTGCCTCCGGTTGTGTCTCCCGAAAGGCCGGTTCGGCTTCCTCGAAAGACAAAAGCACCCGGACCCGGTAGCGATTTCGCAGGTCGGTCAGCCATTTTTCCAACGCTTGATTGTATTTTTCTTTTTCCAGGGCTTCCCGGACAAAGGCCCGCAGTTCCTGCACATTCATGCCGGCATCCTTCGAAAGAGCGCCGCTTTCCCTGCGTCGTTTCAGTTCCCGTTCCACCTGCTGATCCGTCACCCGGGCCATGAGTTTCAGCCGACGTTCCATGTACGCCTCGATCCGGGCGTTGCGAAGCAGCAGCGCGGCCAGCCCGGGGGCGTCCATGCCCAGCGCCGTGCGAAAACGCCGCCGTTCCCGTTCGGACGAAAACTTTTCGTCGAAGCGCTTCAGCAACTCGGAGATCTTGGCCGCGTCCTCGCTATCGGGAACCTTCCCCGGTTCCTCCACGGCCACCCGGCCCCGCTCCATGTCCTGATAAATCAATTCCTTGCCCACGAGCCGCTGAAGCACTTTGTCCAGCAATTCCGGTGGGATGCTCCCCGCCCAGGAAATCCCCTTCTCCAGCAGGATGAATCGCGCCTCTTGGACCACCTGGCTTTTCGTGATGGCGTTCGGGCCCACGGAAGCCGCCACCATGTCCAGCAGTTCCTCTTCCGCACGGACCGGCGAGAAAAGCGCCAGCAACCACAAACAGACGCCGGCGAGCGCGATCAAGCGTCGGTGTCCACCGGCCCTTCGTCCTGTTCGAGAAAACATTCGAGACTGCTCCAGAGACGCTCTTTACCCATGGTTTTGACGGCGGAGGTCACATGGCAGTCCTCCGCGAAAAGCCCCAGTCGTTTCGCGATGGACTGTACCTGTTTCCCGCGTTTCTGTAAAGGCAGTTTGTCCGCCTTGGAGATCACCGGAATCACGGGGATTTCCGCCTGACGGAACAGGTCCAGAACCGTGAAGTCTTCTTCTCCGGGCGTTCGGCGGACATCCAGAATCAACACCGCGGCCGCCAACTGGGGGCGATGGCGCACGTAAGCCCGCATCAGATCCTGCCAATTGCTGCGTACGGCTTTGGGCGCCTTGGCGAAACCGTAGCCGGGAAGATCCACCAGATGGAAAGCGTCGTTGATATTGAAAAAATTGATTTGCTGCGTACGCCCCGGCGTGGAGGAAACCTTGACGAAGTTTCTCCTGGCCAGAAGCATGTTCATCAGCGAGCTTTTTCCGACGTTGGATCGCCCCGCGAACGCCACCTCGGGCATGTCGATGTCGGGGAACTGTTTTTCCGAAGCCGCGCTGATGACGAAGTCCAGTTTCCGGATAATCAAAAAACCACCTTCCTCCACTTACCCGCTGGCATAGGAATGCAAGCCGGAAAGCAGAATATTCACGCCGAGATACGTAAAGATGACCACGCCGAATCCTACCGTGGCCAGAATCGCCGGAAGGCGGCCCTCCCAGCCGTGGGTGATGCGTACGTGCAGATAGATGCTGTAGACGATCCAGGTAATCAGCGACCAGGTTTCCTTCGGATCCCAACCCCAATAGCGACCCCAGGCGTAATAGGCCCAGATCGCCCCGGTGACGATGAGCAGCGTGAGAAACGGAAAGGCGAACAGGATGGTTTTATAGGACAGTTCATCCAGCCGCTCCGGGTCGGGAAGCTGCGCCTCCAGCCACTCCCGTTTCCAGCTCAGCACGAAATAGAACGCCAGGTTCAGCCAGGCCGTCACCAGCAGCATGAATTCGAACGGATTGCCCGACAGAGACAGCCGGAAGGCTCCCTGTCCATGCACCTGATAGGCCGCCACCAGCGTTTTTCCGGCCGCCATGTGCCGGGCCTCCACCAAGGCCCGGGCCTGTTCGGCGGACAGCTCCAAAGGCGTTGAGAAAACCGTTCCCGCCACCACGGCCAGAATCGCCGCCGAAAGTCCCAGAAATCCGGCGGTCATGGAAAGGGAAAACCCTTTTCTCATAGCGGGCTTTTTCGCGGAAGCCCCCGTAAAGTAAAGAATCGAAGCCAGCAGAAAGCCCAGGATGGAAACGTAGAGCGCCGGTCCGGCGAAGGGAATCGGCAGGCGGAATCGGTTGTCCTTGGCTAGAACGTTCCCGCCTGCGTCTTCCGCGTAATACGTGACCGGAAAAGACTTTCCCATGTGATCGGCCAGCGCGGTGATTTCGTAGTCCCCGCGTTCCAGAAGCGGCCGCCCGCCCACCGAGAGGACGATCAGGATGGCCGTCAGTGCGATAATCAGTCCGAATTTTTCCGACGGCACGCCTGTTTTCAGCAGATAGAACAATCCCAGGAAAGCCGCCAGGCCGAAGGCCGGATAGCAGATGGTGGCCATAGTGACATGCAGATGGATCCATTTGCTTTGCAGCGCGGGAACCAACGGCGTGATCTCCTGGTTGACCAGCAGCGAGGCCACGCCCATGACCAGCAGGGTCAATCCGATGGCGAAAACCGGCAGAATGGGGATATGGAACTTGCGGATGGCGTACAGAGAAACCAGCACCACGCCCCAGCCGAAACAGACCAGGCTTTCGTACAGGTTGCTCCAGGGCGGATGACTGATCCAGACCTCGAACCACTCCCATCCCTGAAGGATGCGCCCCTCGGCTTCCTGAAAGGCGGCCACTTCCACCCCTCCGGCCTCGCCCCAGCGCACGAAAAGCGCCACCGTATGCAGAGCGAAGCCCGTGAGAAACAACCCGAAGGCCATGCGGCCCACCACGGGTTTGCGGTTCACAAGCACGGCGATGCTGAAAATCAAGGCCAGGACATAGACGTAAAAACTGAACTCGAACAACGTGGTGTTTATCATGCCGGTCCCTCGCCGTTGGGCGTGGCGGGCTGGAATCCCGCGTCTTTCAACAGGTTTTCGATCTCACGGCGATAGCCTGCCGGATTTCGCTGGCTGGCGGCGGCCAAGAGCACTTTGCCGTCCCGCAGGGTGATGGAAATCCGCCGGTGGCTGGTGTAGAACGTCAGATAGAATCCGATCATCATCAGGAAGCTTCCCAGCCAGACCAGGCCCACGCCGGGATCGGACACCACTTGCAGGCCGGTGACGTACACGGGTTCGTTTTGGAAGAAGGAGGCGCTTAATGGATGACCTTCCTGCAAGGTCCGGTTGCGTTCCGCGTCGCCGAACACGGTGGTTTCGAAGACCTCGCCGTTCAATTTGACCATGGACAGATTGGCGGTCATGCCCATGCCGGAGTGGATGCGAAAACCATCCAAACTCACCGCCGCCTGAATTTCGTCCAGGAATATCTTTTCCCCCGGCTGCAAGAGAGCCCGGGCGCTTTTTCCCGTTTCCGGATCGCGAATCTCCAGGGGAGCTTTCTCGATGTAGGAGGACTGGTAGAAGTTAAAGCGGCCGTATCCCAGGGGATCGTTCACCTCGATACGCTTGGATGTCGCCGCTTTGCCGTTTTCGAACACCGTCAGATCCGACACGTAATCCTTGGGCGCGCCGCTTGAAAAACGTTCCAGATTGAAATCGTCGCAACGAACGGAAAAGTCGATCGGCGTGCGGTTGTAGTCGGATCCTGCCCGGACGAAGACGTAATCCCGGCTTTCCCCCTCGGGAATTTCCATGATGCCCTCGAAGCCGAACAGGGCCGACAGCATGCCGCCCAGGATTATGAGAACCAGCCCGGCATGGATCAGGTAGACCATGAAGTGGGCCTGTTTCTGTTTGTGCGCGTAGAGATGCATCCCTCGGCCGTCCTCGAACGATTCCACGCTTCCGAAGCGTTTTTTCACGGCTCGGCGCAGATCGGCCAGCGCCAGATCCTCGTCGGGAACGGGAATGGAGTAATGGATGTATTTCTTTCCCGTCCCCACCACATGCCGCCGTTTCGGTTCCCTGAGGGCCAGAGCGATCTTGCTTTCCAGCGTGTTCAGCGAGCAGGCCAGCAAGGACAGCAAAATCAACAGGAGAATCAGCGTGTACCAGGTGGAATGATAAACATCGAAAAGGCCCAACCGCATAAAAAGATTGGACCAGGCCGTGCCGTACATTTCCACATACTGGACCGGGTTTCCGTTCTGGGGAATCAGCGTCCCGGCGATGGAGCCCAGCAGCCAGAGGCTCAAAAGCGCCACCGCGACCTTGAGCGAAACGAAAAAACGCCAGATACGGTCCGAAAAAGATTGCAGCGCGGTGGGGGTCGTGGTCATGAATTTTCGATCTGCTTTCCTCGATGAACGGTCGCGGACGACGGTTTCCGGCGGTTTGCGGTTATTCGTGTGGTTCGGGTTTCGCCGTATCGGCGTGAGGTAGGCGTTTCCAGGCGCTTTTTGCCTCGAAAGGATGCAGGTTCGGCGTTTCCCCGTGGTGACAACGCAGACAGCCAGTGAGATCGCGGACTTTCAGTCCCACGGCCTCGGCCAATAGATGATCTCGCATGATGTTGTCCTTGGCGTAGTGTCGGCCGCCGCCATGGCAGGTTTCGCAGTGGATCGGCCCCATGACGCCCTCCAGCCGTTCGCCGTGGCAGCCGACACATTTGGAATCCTTTCGTTTTTCCGGATCCAGGCCGAAGAACGATCCGACGTGCGGGCCTTTCTTCCAGGCCGCGTACTGGTCCGGATGGCAGGCGCCGCAGGCCTCCGGCCCGATGAAGGCGTCGTCGGCCGACAGACCGGGGGCGTGCAGCAAAACGATGCCCGCCACGACGGCCAACGCTCCGATAATGGAGGCAAAACCGAAACCCCGGTATTTCGAGAAGAGACGTACTGGCATGGAACGCTCCCTGAAGGGTGACTGCCGGAAGATTCCTTTTCCATCCCGGCCGGATTTCGCCTGCATTATCACGGGAATGCCGTTTCTGTCAAGGAGGATTCCCGCTTTCGGTCTTTGCAAACTCCGCTTTTGCTGGCCGGGAGCGCCTTCGGGCGGCCGAGTGGGTCCAAGGATTTCCATTTGCCGAAATCGACCGAAAGACCGGGCGCGAGCTTGACAGGATTTCCCGATCGTGGTACAGGCAGGCACGCGGTTATGTCAGGTCCCTCCGAGGAGCATCCAGGCCGCCGGGCGGAGAGGTGTCTTTACGTCCGGAAATCGATGTTCGAACGGTATCTGCGGAGGTTGACATGACGGCGACTCATCTGGATCTGAATCCACAAAAAGAAATGGAAATTCTTGGGGTTACGGGACGGGCCGACGTGGCCGAAGTTTTCGTGGCGCGTTTTCGGGGACCGAACGGTCCCGTGCTGGAGTTCGTGGACGGCCTGGACACCCGTTACACGCGCGAGCAGAAGTGGATCATCAACGTTTCCACCCAGTTCGGCTGTCCGGTGGGTTGCGTGTTCTGCGACGCGGGTGGGGATTTCAAGGGCAATCTGACGAAGGCCGAACTGCTGGAGCAGGTGGCGACGGTGGCCCTGCGCCACCCGGGGCTTCCGCGCATCTGCGGGAAACTGAAGGTGCATTTCGCGCGCATGGGCGAACCTTCCCTGAACGACGCCGTAATCGAGGCCATGCGCGCTTTACCGGAAATGCCGGAACTGGAAGGCGCGCCGGGGCTGTGGTGCTGCGTACCGTCCGTGGCTCCGAAAGGCCGGGAGGACTGGTTCAAGCGGCTGCGCGATATGAAGAACGAGTGTTATCCCGGACGCTTCCAGCTTCAATTCTCCTGCAATTCCACCGAAGAGGACGAACGCCGACGCCTGATGCCCATCCGGCTCTGTTCGCTGGATGAAGTCGCCGCCATCGGGCTGGACTTTTTCGAGCCCGGCGATCGCAAGCCCGTGCTCAATTTCGCTTTGGCCGAGGAGGTTCGTTTCGACATGGCGGGTATCGCCGACCGTTTCGACCCGGCCGTGTTCGCCATCAAGCTGACCCCGCTCAATCCCACCGCCCGGGGTGATGCGAACGGCCTGAAGACCATCCTGCGCTCGGAACGCGAGGGACGTCTGGCGGAGGCCATGGACGGCTTGCGGGAGCGGGGCTACGAGGTCATCATCAGCATCGGCGATGGTCGCGAGGACGAGGTGGGAAGCAATTGCGGCCAGGCGGTGCGCGCCATGGGCTTTTCCACGGACGGATTGGCCGCCGAAAAATCGGAAGCCGGGCGCGTGTAGAAGCCGCTTTTCGAAAGGGCCTCCACTTCTTCAAGATCATCCCCATTCCTGTCCGAACGTTTCGGATTCGGCATGCGCGAAAGTATTCCTTAATCTATTTTTGATCGCACAAAAAAGTCCCCGCCGAATGGCGAGGACTTTTTCGTTTCGTTTCGGCGCAACCGTTATCGGGAGCGGGGGATTTTGTTTATTCCGCCGGAGGCTTGTAGGAACCCATGCCGTAGTTGGTGGGACCGGGGCCGTGAATGCCGTAAATGGAGACGGTCTGCTTGTTCATGTTAATGGTGAAATCCGCGATCTTCGTTACGGTTTGCCCGTCGATTCTGGCCAGGGAGACGATGCGCAGGTTGCCTTCCGGCATGTTGACGCCGGAGAACGTGGAATCGCTGTTGGAAGCCTTGAGCGCCGGATTCGGCAGCAGGTTATGCACGGTGGCGTTGAAATAGGCCAGCTTGGTGGGAATGATGGAAGTGCCCACGGTGGCGCCCTTGATGAGCCGTCCGTCGCAGTCCTTCACCGAACCCGCCAGGGCGCCCCGGTTGTTCTGGATGCCGTTGGAAACTCCGGCGGTCAGCGGAATCATCTGCCAGCTCGAATGCGTGATGGCCTGGATTTCCATTTCGTAATCGTTGTTTTCTTCCGGCTTGATGTACACGTCGTACTGGAAGGTATCCCGGAAGTCCACGTTGATCCGTTCGCCCTGTTTGTCGTAGGTTTTGAAAATCAACCATTTGCCCTTGGGGACATCGGGAATGTCCAGATGGCAGCGGAAATCCGCATCGGGAGGATCGACGACGGCCGCCGTGGCGAGGATGTCTTCTTCAGGGAAATTGCTGCGAACCGCGCCCCCGACATTGTAGTCGAAAACTTCCACGATGATGTTCTGGCAGGGAGCCTCCACGCCGAAGACCTTGATGGTGCCTTTCACGGTGAGCGTTCCGGCATTGTCCGTGTCCTGTAAATCCCAGTCGCAGTCCAGGTTCGGCGCCATGGGAGAGTTGTCGTTGTTGAACAACTGCTTGTACTCGCCTTCCATATCGCCGCTTTCGGGGTTGTACTCCGAGTCTTCCCACCACACGGTGGCGACTTCGCTGGGAATGATGATGCAGATGTTGTCGAAACATTCCCCCTCGGCGCAATCGGCGTTGGTGGTGCAACATCCGTCCTCGTTCTCACCGCAGACGGACGGTTCCTCATCGCCGTCGGGATCGGCGGTATCGCCGTCGGGGCTATCGGTGTCGCCATCGGGTTCGCCGGTATCGCCGTCCGGATTGTTGGTGTCGCCGTCTTCGATGGTGATCGGGTCATCCGAACTGCTGCAAGCCGCAAGGACGGAGAATATCAGGAGAAAAACCAGGAAACTCAAACTTTTGCACATGCTCCGATTCATCATTCTTCCTTTCGATGGAAAGTGTGGGCCGTAGCCGAAAAACAGGAATTTCTGTCATTTTCTTAAATGTGGCGTCGTCCTTCGACAACAAAACATTATTCCGTTCGGCGGTCCGATTGTCAAGCAATTTCAGATGGGTGCGAGATCTCGGGGACGGAGGGCCTTTGCATTTGCCGTCTTCCGCGCCGAAACCGAAGGGAAGGGAGGCGAGAAAAAAACGGCGTAGGGATCCCGCTCTCCGGGTTCAGCGCCCCATTCCCGTGGGGATCTTCTGACCTTTCAACAGCATGGAAAAGAAAGCCTCGAAGGTGGGCGAATCCCAGTTTCGGGAGCCGATGAATCGTGCGACGACCTTGCCGTCTTTGTCGATGATCCAGGTTTCCGGGAATTTCAACGTACCGTATTTCCGGGCGATTTCCGAAGTCGGGTCGTGCAGGATGTTCAGGTTGGTATCCGGAAGAGCCTTACGGATATCGGCGAAACTTTTGTCCACGCTGACGGCCAGGACCACCAGGTCCATGGTTCCGGAACGCCGGGTGAGCCGTTCCAGACTGGGCACCTCCTCCAGGCAGGGTTTGCACCAGGTCGCCCAGAAATTGAGCGCGATGACCTTGCCCTTGTAAGCGGACAGGCGAACCCGTTCGCCTTTTTCGTTCGGAAGTTCGAAGTCGATGAAATCCTTGGCGTTATCCGCATCGTAGAATTCATGCGCCATGCCGCCCGAGGCCGGGCTTCCCATCCCGGCTTCTTCGCCGCCCGGGGGGGCTTGTTGACTGGGCGGGGAGCTTCCTTTCGGCATTCCGGATATTTTTCCGCTCATTCGTTCGTGTCCGGGAGGCATGCCGCCGCCGTCCACCTTGAAAAAGCGCTCGTTGCTGCGGCTGTCGCCGATCACCAGGTGGACCAGGCCGGAGACTGCGCCGCCGGGGACGCTCACGGTGATGGAGGTTTCGTTGACGGACGTAGGAACGACGCTCTGGTTATTGAAGAAAACCACGGTCCGCGTGATATCCGACCCGAAGCCCGTTCCCTGGACTGCGACGGTTTCCCCGGGTCGGGCGTGGTCGGGCAAAATGCCATGAATGGCCGGACCGCCTTTAAAGACCCCTTGCTGATAAAGTACGACCAGGATGACAAGCAGGACGGCGAAGATGGAAAATACGGGTTTCACTCGTTTTTCTCCCTTTTCCGGATCGCTTTCTCGCCATTTGGCAAAAAAGAAGATGGCGTTTCCTGTCTCCGGCCGGGTTGCGTCGCCCGGCCGCGGCCCATGGAACGGAATCCATTCTGGAACCCGTAGAGGACTGGCGCGGTCATTTTGTGGGATTTCCGCCGGGAAGGCAATGATTTTCGATCCGATACGGAAAACGAAAGCGTTTCAGGGAATTGGAAGGATTCGGTTGACTTCCGGATTCGGGGGTCGAATAATGGCCGCTGTTAGATTTACGCGTACCCGGGAGAATGAATGATGGAACTGTCCACGGATCGAATCCGGCGCTTTCCCCTTTTTGCCGGGCTTCCCGAATCCGCCTTGCGAAAGGTTGCGGGGTTTTGCCGGCGTAACATCTTTCCAAAGGGCGCTCGGATCGTGGAATTCGGAGAACCGGCGGATGCCTGTTTCCTGGTGGAGTATGGACAGATCAAGGTGTACCGGAGCAATCCCGACGGTCGGGAACAGATTCTGCACATCGTGGAAGGCGGTCAGAGCTTCGCGGAAGTGGCCGTACTTTCCTTGGAAATCTACCCCGCCGATGCCTTGGCGCTGGAGGAATCCGCCGTGATCGTGGTCCCCAAGCGACCGCTGATGGATTGGCTGATGGCCGACAGCCGGGCGGCGCTTTCCATGCTGTCGGGACAGGCGCGCTGGATCCGCCGACTGGTGGATATGGCCTCGGCATTGCAATTGGAAGACGTGGCGGCGCGGCTGGCCCGTTTTTTGGTGGTCTACGCGGAACAGAGCGGCCTTGGCTTCGAAAACGGCGTGTTTCTGGAGTTCAATCGGAAAAAGCACACCATCGCGGCCCAGATCGGAACGATTCCCGAAACACTGAGCCGCAATCTCTCGAAACTGGAGCAGGCCGGGCTCATCCGCCGGGAGGGAAAGGGAGTCCGCCTTCTGGATGCCGAAAGTGTTTACCGCATGGCCTATCCGGAACTGGATCTTCGGAGCGGCGGGTCATAAAACGGCCGAAATGGAGAAAGCATCCTTTACAAGTCGGGCCGATGCCTGCTAAGAAGAGACGATTTACAACATCGCCGTCCCGGGATACGGGCGCGACTTTTTTTCTGAAGTGGAGACGCACATGACACGAAGCTACACCGGAGAGAACCTGACCCTGCTGCGCCTGGCGCGGGCGGGAGAGATCACCGAGGAAATGGCGGCGGTGGCCCGGAGCGAGGGACTTGAGCCGGAAACCGTACGGGACGAACTGGCGGCCGGTCGTCTGGTGATTCCCGCCAACATCCATCACGAAAACCTGAAACCGGTGGGTATCGGAACGGCCTGCAAGGTGAAGATCAACGCCAATATCGGAAATTCTTCCCTGGGATCGGACCCGGAATGCGAACTGGCCAAGCTGAAAGCCTGCATTCATTACGGCGCGGATGCCGTGATGGATCTCTCCACCGGAACGGACATCGACCGTATCCGCGTGGCCATCATCGATCACAGTCCGCTGCCGGTGGGGACGGTGCCGCTGTACCAGGCGGCGGAAATCGTGGAGGATACCAAAGATCTTACGGCCGAAATGCTGTTGAAGGTCATCGAGGAGCAGGCCCGGCAGGGCGTGGACTTCATGACGATCCACTGCGGGCTGGTTCGGGAGCATCTGCCGCTGGTGAAGGGGCGCACCACCGGCATCGTCAGCCGGGGCGGCGCGATCACGGCGGCCTGGATGGAGCATCACGGCAGACAGAATCCCCTTTACGAGCATTTCGATGCCATTCTGGATATTGCGGGACGCTACGATGTCACGCTGAGCCTGGGCGACGGTCTGCGGCCGGGCTCCCTGGCGGACGCCACCGATCCGGCCCAGCTGGCCGAACTGAACACTCTGGGTGAACTCACCCGCCGCTGCCGCGAGGCGAATGTCCAGGTGATGGTGGAGGGGCCGGGGCATGTTCCCATGCAGGACATCGAACAGAACGTGAAGATGCAGCAGGATATCTGCCACGGCGCGCCCTTCTACGTTCTCGGTCCCATCGTCACGGATGTGGCGCCCGGTTACGATCACATCACGTCCGCCATCGGAGCGGCCATGGCGGGATGGTACGGAGCCAGCTTCCTATGCTACGTGACGCCGAAGGAGCACCTGGGGCTTCCGGAGTTGGAGGACGTGCGCCAGGGCATCGTGGCCTATCGTATCGCCGCCCACGCCGCGGACGTAGCCCGAAATCGCCCCGGGGCGCGGGACTGGGATGATCGCATGTCCGCCGCACGCTACGCTTTCGATTGGCCCGAACAGTTCCGTCTGTCCATGGATCCGGATCGGGCAAAGGAATACCGGGAACAGAGTCTGTCCACCCATGAGCACGGAAAGAGCCCGTACTGTTCCATGTGCGGCCCTAAATTCTGCGCCATGCGCATTACCAAGGGAATCGGCGAGGACGAAGCGTAAGGTCGATCGTCAGGGGAATTGAAGGCCCAGCGAGGCTTCGCCTCCGAAGACCAGGGCTTTGCCGGATCGGGTCGCCTCCATGGCGCGAACGGTGTTTTCTTTGACGTAGAACAGGCCGCCGAACAGCGCCATGTCCACCGTAAAGGCCAGATTTCTCCCGGTGGGAATGACAAGGCCCGACGCCGGACGAAACAAAATATCAGACGCGAATTCCACCCGGGAGCCGAAGAGCGCTGAGCCGGAAATTCCCGCTCCGACGTGGAACGTGCGGCGTTTCCGAATCTGACGGTAGGCCAGGCCGATCCGGAATTCCGGACCGTAGATGCGCTCGAGTTCTTCCGCCCACTGGTGATTGAAACGCAGGCATACTTCCGTTCCCAGTCCGTTGCCGCCGAGTCGGAGCACCGGTCCCGCAAAGACCGCCGTCCGGAAATCGACTCGTCGAAATCCCTTACGGAAATCCATTGCGTGGCCATACAGGGCGGTTCCCCAGATGATTCCGAGAATCAGATCGGGATTCGTGTCTCCGGCGGGGCCGGAAAAACCGGAGGAAAAGGGAGCGGCAGGCCGACCGGAGTTCTCGTGGAGCGGTGGGCCGTTTCGAAAGAAATCTCCGTTTTCCCCGGCGAATCCCGATCGGGAAATCGACAGGAAAAGCAGCGGTCCCATCCAGAAGACCGTCAACAGAAGCGCGCAATACCAGCCGCGCCTTTCTGGCGGGCGGCGGCGATTCATTCCTTGAAAGGATATTTCAGGAAAAACAGAAGGCCCGCAAGCACCAGCAGGGCACCCGCCGGTCCGGTGAGCATGATGCCCATGGGGTTCTCCGCGCTGTTTCCGAAAAAGGAGAACAGCAGCGAAGACAGCATCCAGGCGAATCCGGAGCCCGAGCGGCTGAACAGTCCCTCCATGCCGTTGTAGATCGCTTCCCGCCGCAGGCCGGACTGTTGTTCATCGTAATCGATCACGTCGGCCAACAGCGGCCGGGGCAGCACGTTGAAAACCGCCACGGGGAAAGTGGCCAGGCCGAAAATGATGTAGCCCTGAAGCATGGGGGATAATCCCGGGATCTTGCCCAACGTCAGAATCAGGGGAAGAATCACCACGAATCCCGCCGCGCCCCAGATGGTGACGGCCCGTTTGCCGTAAGCATTGGAAAGCTTGATGACCAGCGGGAACAGCAGCACAGCGCCCACCATGACCACCAGTTGGATGCCCACGGCGTCGCCTTCCTCGCCGCCCATGACGGTGGTGACCACGTAGGGAATCACCACCACCACCATGTCGATACCCACGCGGAAGAAGGTCACCAGCGCCAGATAGGGCTTGAAAGCCACGTTGCGCATGACTTCCTTCGCCCCCTGGAAAAACTTCAGTTCGATCTTTTTCTTTTCCGAGTAATCCTTTTCGGTAACTCCGAAAGCGGTGATGGTGAAACCGACCAGCGTGACCGTTCCGAATAGAATGGCCGCCAACATAAAACCATTGAATTCCGTGGGGCCGAAACCGAAGACGCCGCACTTGTAGGCGTCGATGAGCAGGCCCGCCCCGGCGGCGGCCACGAGTACGCCGAAGACCTCGAAGAGCGCCATGTAGGACGAGACCGTGATGCGTTCGTCGTTGTACGGCGTGATTTCGGGCAGAAGCGAAAGATAAGGAGCGACACGGCCGCGAAGGCACAGGACAGCACGATGGACCAGAAACAGACCCAAATGGCGTTGACCATCGATTCGGCCGCGATGGGGGGGAACCAGACCATAATCATGCCCAGCACCATGACGGGTGTTCCGTAGAGGATGAAGGGAATCCGGCGGCCGCGCTTGTGGCGAGTTTTATCCGACCAGTCGCCGATGAAGGGGTTCAGGAGCGCCTCGGCGATGCGTCCGATGCCCAGCATGAATCCGATCAGATAAACCGGGACATAGGAGATCAGGCAGCTTTCCTCTCCCGGCCCCGGAGGGGGAGGGGAGTAATAATACATGGCCCAGGAACCGATGATGGAAGGAAGCAGGCCGACCCCGAAGTTCCCCACCGAATAGGCGAAGCGCTGTCCGCCGGTCAAGGCGCGGCCCGATTTCATCTCGTTCATACCGGTTCCTCCGAAACAGGTTGTTATTCCAGTAGGTTGTACCAGAATCGAATGTGGAAAGGAAAGGAAATCCCGGCAAAAACGGTCCGTCGGTCCAGAGACCTGCTTACGATATCGATTCTTTCCGTTAATGGCCGGGTGGCCGTGGATCCATTTCGGCGGCCGATCCTAGAACCCCACCTCCACCCGGTTGTCTCCCGCCGGAACGCGCACGAGCAGTCGCCCGTTCATGGTGGTAGCATCGAAGAACCAGCCGGACGCGGCGTTCTCCAGATCCGCCTCGGAACCCGCCTCCGCAAGCGCCTGATCGTTGTTCGTCACTGCGGCAGGGGTGTTGTCGATCCCCACGGCGATCAGCTCGAAGTGAACGCCCGCCCGGAAGGTCTCGCCGTCGCCGCTTTCCAGCACGATGCCCGTGTCTGTGCGTTCCTGGCCGAGCGTGGCTCCGTCGAACAGCGTGAACGCGGATTTTTCGCCCGGCGCGATGCGGGCGTACAGGATGCCGGGGTCGTTGGCGTAGCTTTCGATCTCGTCTTCGTATTCGGACGCCACGGGGCTGGTGGTGTCGATCTCCGGGCGCAGCATGGGTACGATGCCGCCCTGCATGAGGTACAGCGGCAGTTCGGAAAGCGGCGCTTCTTCCGTGATGGTCTGGCCGCCCGCATGTACCGTGCCGTCCCACCAGTCCACCCATGCTCCCGGCGGCAGAATGACGGGGCGTTCGCGCTGGTCCCGGCGCACCACGGGAGCCGCCAGCAGAACTTCGCCGAACAAGTACTCGTCCCAGGGATGCTCGCCGATTTCCGGATAGGCTAGGCCGAGCGCCCGCTGGATGGGCCGCCCGTCCACAGCGATGTTCTTCGCGTAGGTCCATTCGTACGGGAACAGCCGCAGGTGAAGCCGCGCGTAAATCCGATACCAGTCCAGCATTTCCTGGTCGAAACCGGTTTCTGCATCGAACTCCCAGGGTACGTCGTTGGTGTTGGTGCCCACCTGCATGACGCTGGACAGTGCCGTGTGCTGGAACCAGCGGGTGAAGGTCTCTTTGTCCGGCGGCGTGTTCAGGTAGCCGCCCGTGTCCGAGCCGAAAAACGGGTAACCGGATGCTCCCAGGCCGACGCTCGCCACCACCGCTCCGGGCAGGCCGCCCACCGCGCGGAAGGTTTCGCCTTCGTAAGTGACTTCCTCCAGATTGTACCAGAGCTGACCATCGATATCGCCCGGCCAGATGACGTTGGTGTATTTCTGATCGCCGTAGGTTCCTCCCCGGCTTATGATGAAACCTCCTTCGACGGGCAGGGTTTCGGCGTAGACCTTATGATAGCCGATCTGATATCGGCTTTGCATGGTGCGCTCGTCCGTACCGTCGTGAAATTCCCACACGTTGCGCGCCCCCAAAAGCCCCGGCACCACGTCCTCCGCATAATCCAGTTTGAAACCCTCGATGCCCATGTCCACGTATTGCTGAATCAACTCTTGCCACCAGGCGTAGGCGTCCGGGTTGGTGAAGTCGATAGGCTTGCCCCATTTATTCAGCGTGAGCCCGGTCTGGGGCGGGAAATATCCGTTCGTATCGGCTACCGCCGCCAGATCCGCGGCCACTTCGTCGCCGGATGCGGCCACGTAGGGTGAGTGCCATAGGGCCATGCGGAAACCCGTATCGTGGGCGTGATCGATCAACGCCTGGGCGTCCTCGAACCAGTCCACGTGGAAGTCGAAGGTGTTTACGCCCGTGGCGTAAGGCCGATCGATCCAATAAGCGCTCGTAGCCAGATCCTGTTCGCGAATCTTTTGCAAATCTTCCCGGACATTGGTTTCCATTTCGTGATTCTCGCCCTTGGGCAGTTCATCGCGCCAGATCCAGGGGCCCAGCGCCCAGGGAGCGGGCAGGGCCGGGTAGCCGGTGGTCTCGTAATAGTGCTTTGGAATATCCAGGGGATGATCCGCCGCGTAGAGATAAAAGGTCAAGCCGTCCATGGTGTTCCAGCCGGTGCCGAAGGTGGCCTCCACGCGGTCGTCCGCTTTCGTGGCGACATCGAAGACGGACGGGTACGGGCATTCGACGAACAGGCCCCAGCCCCGACTGCCGGTAAGAAAAGGCACTGGAACGTGGGCGTCGTTGTAGCCGGTTTCGGATCCTCCCTCGCTGACGAAGCCCAGGTGCATGGTGCGCAGTTTCCCGCGATTGTTCACATCGTCGAAGTATTCACCCAATCCATAGAGCCCCTCGGAGGCGTCCACCGTGAAGCCCAGGCGGAAGTAAGCCAGATCCGGTCCCTGTCCCGTCTTGGGGACCAGTGTAACTCGATAGCGTCCGGCGTCCATTTCCTGAATTTCCAAGGTGGCCGCCGCGCCGCTCTCATAAGTCAGATTGAAAGTCGCGCCGCTTTCGGTCTCCGTAAGTTTCTCCGCCGCCGTAACCGACAGAAATCCCAGACCCTCGGGAGGCGTATAATACGGATCCTCGGCCACCAGGGGTTGGGGATCATAGTTTACGCCTTCGTCTATGGCGGCCACCTTGCCAAGTTGCAGGCCGTTTACGGGGAAGGAAAGCAGGGTTTCGCCCCTTCGAGAGAGCGTCAACTCAAGAGCTGCGGGATCGAAATTCGCCGTGAAATCATTAGTTTGAGTCTCCTCGTCACCGTCGCCGGGGTCATCCGCGTCCGGATCCGCATCGCCGTCCGGTTCTTCGTCACCATCCGAATGAGGATCGCCATCGGGCGGAGTGTCTCCGTCCGGATCGGCATCGGAATCCCCGCCGCAAGCGGACAGTAATAAAAACGCCAAGATCGTGAAAATCAACGGGAAAAGCCGACGGAGCCACATGCCTTTCATGAAAAACCTCCTCGTGCATGAGTCGAAACGGAAGCGTTCGTTTTTTCGTGCGCGTTTTGAACTTGGACAAGTCCACCGCCACGGCGGCGATGTTGGCCGCATTATGGAGGAAAACGTAAAATTTAGCAACCGTTCCGACCCATCGCTATGTTTGGAGGCAGTACGCCCTGAACAGAATTCCAACATAGCGTCGAGTTAGGTTTCCGCCAAACCGAGGAAGGATCAGTTTATCGATATCCTTCCGGTAGAATCAGCGTGTCCCATGATCTCCGTCCACATCTTCATCCGAGTCTCCATCCACCTCTGTATCGCTGTCTGTATCACCGTCCTCGTTTTCACCCGTGGCGATGTTGCGCGAACCGTCCGGCTGCCAGTAGGCCAGGACATGCACCTCTCCGTTCATGGCCTGCTTCACCTCGATTTTAGCGTAGGTGACGCCGCGCGTCCCATTGTCGATTTTGAGAACATAAATGTTTCCCGTCATGATATATCCGCTGGAGCCGGTGCCGCCCGACCGATAGCCGATACCGATGACCATGTTCTCCACGCCCTCTCCATCGGAAGCGTATCCCGCTTCCGGTGCTTCGTCGATTTCGTCGAACCCTTTCGCGTTGCCGAGATCGACGGCCTGAACGTGATCGTTCAGTTCCAGGGTCGGTCCCGACAGGTGGGATACGTAAATATCGTAATCCGAGGCGGCCATATCGCCGATAACACTCATCGTGGCGAAGTAGATCTTCGTCGCCGCCGGAGCGTGCATGTAGATTTTCAGCAGGTAAGGAACGCCGTCTTCATGTTGGTATTCGATGCAATCGGCCGCGTTCGCGGGGTCTACGGCCCAGCCCTTGTCACAGTAACAGATGCCGTTTTCCAGCAGGCCGTGTCCACTGCATACCACGGGTTCGTCACCGTCCGCAGACGGATCGACGTCGGTGACATCTTCGTCGGCGTCGTTGCCGTCCGCATCGCCATCCGTGTCATCCGCGTCGCCGTCGGTGGTTTCCGAGTCGCCGTCCGTTTCATTCGAGTCGCCGTCCGTTTCATTCGAGTCGCCGTCCGTGGCCTCGCCATCGCCGTCGACGGCATCGTTATCGCCATCGGCGGGTTCGTCGCCATCGGCGAATTGGTCTCCGTCCTGATTCAGGTCGCCATCCGTTTCGGCATCCGAGTCGTCCGAGCAGCCGATCAACAGCACGAGACCCATGGCCACTAACATAATGGTATTTTTGATCCCGATTTTCATTTTCTTCTCCTTCTCATTTCGCGGGTTGTATTTTTCCGGTTCGTATCCGTCAGAATATCATTTCATGTGATGTTGACCGTTTCCTTCCCTTATTATTTTTTTCGGTCCCTGTCTCTGTTTTCGCCTCCGCTTTCCGTCCATCAATTCGTAAAGCCTGGCTGGCGAAATGCCATGTCGAGCGGAGATTTCCTGTAGGGATTCATCCGGTGTGAAATTTTCCACTCCGGCCGCATTCAATTTTCCGACGATGACCTCCAGATCCGTGTCTTCCTCTTCCGACAACTCGATCAGTGTTTTATATTCGTAATGCGGAACGGGAGGCGGTTCGCTCTTCCAACTTTTTTTAATCGATTCGCTCCAATCCATCAAGGAAGAAAACGGAGGTGCTTCCAGCGCCGAACCGACGAAAAAGAGGAAGACGGCAAGGATCGCAGCCATCAAAGCGCCCTTCTGTCTCCTCAGATAGGACAAGAGGACGTTCCAGTTGTAATAGAGATGGAAGAAAGCGGACAGGAACATTACAACTCCTCCGACCACGTGAATGGTCTCCCATTGGTTCTTGCCCATTCCCCAGATGCGGAAATCGTTCCAATAGGCGATGCGACCGTGGGGAAGAACGAACAGCACCAGGCTGCTTATGAAAAGAAGCAGAAAGGCGAACGCCAGAAGAAACGTCGTCAGCGAACGATAGGAAAACGTCCGCTTTCCGGAAAAACTCGCATTATTCATCGGATCCTCTCTTTTCTTCGATATGGAGGCGGCCAAGATCCGGCGCGCTCCTTTTTTCAATCATACCATGTATCACGGACCGTACAAGGCTCGAAAAGCATCTTTCTCGTTTTCTAGTAATGCACGGCCAGGCCGATCTTGATGTTCCGACCCATGCCTTCCACGGTGGACAGATGGTCGCGGTAACTCGTATCGGCGATATTGGCGACTTTCAGAAACGTACTGACGGCGATGCCCGGGTCGAACGGCCGGAAGCGGAAACCCAAAGAGGCGTCGGCCAGGAAATAGGAACCCGTGGGCTTTTCCACGTCCGAGGTGGCCGCCGAACCGGGCGCGACCCGGTCCTGTCTGGCATTGTAGCGCCCCAACGCTTCCACGTAAAACCGTTTCAGAACGGGCGCGGAGCCGCCGTAAAAACGGATGCCCGCTTGCGCACGAAGGGGGGGAATCTGGGGAAGAGGGTCACTGCTGTTGCGATCCTCCCCTCGCACGTACGACGCGCTGGTCCAGAATTTGATGCCCAGATTTTTGTATATGTGATCGAAGTCGAAGGTCAGGCGACTTTCTCCGCCGATCAACCAGGCCTTGCCGATATTGGTGTACTCGTACTGACAGTTGTCGCGGTCGGACTCCCGAAGCGTGATGTAATCGGTGATGAAGACGTTGAAGAAATAGAATTCGTAAGTCAGAAACTTCCAGTACCCCTTCAATCCGGCGTCGATATTCCAACTTGTCTCCGGCCGGACATCCGGACTTCCGCACAGATCGCCTTTGCAGGAGGAAACCTCCACGAATTTCTCCTTTAAAGTGGGCGAACGAAAGGCCCGCCCGCCGTTCAAGGTCAGGCTCATGGAGCGGATCGGCTGATAAAGCAAGCCCAGATTTCCGCTGACGGCCTGGTCGAAATCCGTTTGCATCTTCTCGTCTTTTTCGGGATACTCGTTTTCGATGCCATCCCAGCGCACACCGCCGCTCAGTTTCCACTTTTCTCCAAAACGCTGTTCATCCTGGAGAAACACGCCGCCGCCGAACTGGCGCGTGTCGTCGAGGGGGCGCGCCTCGCTCATCGGCGCTTCGATCCCGGGGAGCACCGCCTGGGTAGTTTCTTTCAGCGAAAGAAACTTGTGCCAGGTGTCGCCGCCGAAAGTCAGATCGTTGTTTTCCCAGAACGTGAAGGTAGAGAACACCGTGGCGCCGACCGTCATGAAGTCGCCGTACTTGTGCTTGTCCGTGACCTGACGACTGTAGTCTTCGGTGTAAAACGCCATACGTTGATGACGATCGGTGAAATCGAAATACCCCGATAGATGAAGCTTCGTGACGCGATCGGCGAGATCCACCCCCTCGTAACTCAGCATGGTCATGTAATGGCGGTCTTCCGGGAACGTCACCCGGCGGTACTTCTCCCGATCCGCGCCGTTTTCCGCCTTGCCGATATTCTCTCCCAGATAGACATCGCCCAATAGCCGCAATGTGTGTCTCGGATGGGGACGATAGGCCAGTTTCAGCGAGAAAATCCGATCCCGGTAAAAGCTGTTCATTACGTGTTTTCCATTACCGGTGTTGTAATTGTCCGCCTCGCGCAGCCAAGCGGAGGCCCGCACGCCGAAACGCTCGTTCGCCCACCCGAACCCGGTGAAGTTTCCGATTTCTGAGTTGTTGCTGCCCACCGTCAGCCGGTAGTCCGCCGTCAGACCGCCTTGTTGGAGAGGATCGATGGTGATGAGGTTCACAACGCCGCCCAGCGCGTCCGAGCCGTACAGTACGGAACCCGGCCCGCGTACGATCTCGATGCGCTCGATGTCGTTCATGCCGACGAAATAGCCGGTGACGCCCATGGTCTTTTCCGTATCCACACGGCGACCGTCGATCAGAAGGATTACCCGCCGTCCGCCCAGGCCACGGATATTGGGATTGGTGAAGTAGCCGCCCGCCGGACTGTTCAGGGCGACACCGGGGGTCTCTTCCACAGCCTCCCCGACATTGCCGGACATACGTTCCTCGATCTCCCGGCGACGCACGGCATCCACCGGTACGGTGGTGTTCAGTCTGGTGCTTCGACCGCGCGTGGCCGTGACCACGACATCGTTCATTTCGTGATCGGCTCCGTCCGTACCGGCAGATCCCTCGTCGGAAACGGTATCGGCGTTCGCATGCGTCTCCTCCATCTCCGCCTCACCCTCCACTTTTTCTCCGAATTCGCCTGACTTGCTGTCATCGGTCGGCGAGATTCCTGTTTCGACGGCGAGAGCTTCCAGGCCGATCGTCAACCAGAACAGACTGAAACCGATTCCGAACGTGACACGACGCAACATGGGTTGTATTCGCATTTATCCTCACTCGAAACGGCAACGCAGATCGATGGAGCCATCCGCTCGGCGGAAGGCGTCCATAGTGACCACTCCGTCTTTCGCACTCGTAACCGCAACTTTGGCAAAACTCCCATCCTTCAATTTCAGAACATAGATGTTTCCAGTCGTTTGGAATCCCTCGGTGCCGCTGCCGCCGTCCTTCCAACTCGCCCCGATGACCGGATCCTCGCCGTCGGTCCGATATCCGTCTGCCGGGGCCTCCTCGAAATCGTCGAACGAGATTTCATTTCCTGCATTCACCGCCGTCACTCCATCTCCGAGATATCCGGTGGGCCCTTGTCCGTGGACTTTGGCGAAAACCAGATCGTAGCTTGTCAGATCTTCGTAATGGGCGGTCATGTCCGTCAAAGTGATGAAAACCTGTCCGGACGCGGGTTGTCCCATGTCGAAGGTCAGTTCGGCGCAGAGCGGCGCGGGGGTTTCTTCCATTTCGCCGTCTGTCTCCGCGTCGCCGTCAACGGTTTCGTCTCCGTCGGGCGATTCCTCCGTGTCCCTTTCCGTATCCCCGTCGGTGCTAATATCGCCGTCCGTTCCTCCGTTCTCGTCCTCCGTATTCCCGCAGGCCGCCAGGGAAAACATGAAAACAAGCGCCAGAAACAGAAATTGCAACGATCTTCGATTCATGATGATCCTCCGGTTCGATTGAGTAAGCATTACGATTCGGCGATGGCGGCCAGGCCTCTCGCCAGGGAACTGACGCCGCTGCTGCGCAAGGGGACGAATTGTTTGCCCATGTGCTTGCAGGTTCGCTTTACGCGCATGCAGGCGTCGTGACTGATGCAGTCGATCGGACAGAAAAGCACGTCCGCTTGGGCCATCAGCGAGGCCAGTCGCTTCTTGGCGTCCTCCATTCCTCCGTCGTGATGGATGAACTCCCCGCCCGAAAGTTCGATCAGGGTCTTGTAATGACGAATCAAGCGGGTCTGGCCGCCGACATACAGAACGCGCTTGCCGCAAAGTTCCGGGCCGGGGCAATCACGGTCGAGGCAGTTTTCGCAGTTTCGTTCCATGCGCCCGGACAATTCGGCCGCCAGTTGTTCCTCCGCAGCGATGCACTCCTCCGTCCGCTCGCGAAGGTCGGCTTCTCGTTTCAGCAGCCGGGCGACCAGGCATTCGTTTTCGGCGGCCAGAAACTGCGCGGTCTCGCGGTTTTTTTGCAATTCCGTTTCGATATGTTCCAGCCTGTCCGCTAGCGTTCGACGTTGCCTACGGGACAGGTCGAGTTCTTCCAAAAGCCGCTGTCGCTCAGACTGCTTTTCCAGATAGGCGATACGTATCATAGCCGCCTGAAACCGCCCGTCGAGCGATCGAAGTCGCTCATCTTTTTCCAGCAGCAGATCACGGAGTTCGGTTTCCGCTTTTCGCATTTCCCGGCGCTCTCGATTGCTTTGTTCGAGATCCCGCGCAAGGGACGCACAGCGCCGCCGAAGAGGCTTTATGGAAGCGAGTTCCGTTTGCCGGGAGTATCCCGAAAGGTGGGAAAGCATGTGCACTTGCCCGTATACGTGCCGACAGGTTTTTTCGGTCAGACACGGATGCCGCATGATCGCCCAATAGGCTCCGGCCACCTCGCCCGTCAGGACGTCCTCTTCCCAGTAACAGAGAAGTTCCCTGTCTGTTTTGGCGGCAGCGTAACGGCATTCGAAGGAGCGGTATTTGCGTCGCAGCCGTTGTTCCATCCTTTTTGAAAGCGGTCCTTTTTTTGCAGCGTGCTGGACGGCGATCCCATGGATTTCGTAATCGAAAGCATCCTTTTCAAAAGTAACGCCCGCTTTGTGAGCCAGGTTTTTCAGTTCGTTCAAGGTCAGACAGGTGCCGATGAGCGAGCAATGGTAGGAAGTTTCGATTTCCCAAAGTTTCAGGCCACGCTTCGGCGTCGATGTGTTTGCACTCGTTTTCTCGATTTCCATCCGTAGGGACTCCAGAGCCTTCGGCGTATGTATGGATTCCGTTCCATGGATGTTCGCCGTCATCATGGAGATAGCGGTCGTTACCTTTTTCCCGGCCAGATCAGACATGAGAATTTCCTCGAAGCCGCAGCGATACAGACGAAAGGGAGAACATTTTTCCAATCCTGTCTTTTAGAAAGAAAACCAGCCTCCATCTTTCTGATGCTGTCGCGCCAAGAAGAAAGAGTAGACGCGAGAAAAACAAGACAAGTCTTGTTTTAGGATAAAAAAAAATCACTCCGATACCAGGATGCTGGCCGCATCTTGCATGGAAAGCGCCATCTCGTCCGTTCCCACCCGCACGGTGATAGGCTCTCCGGTCGAATCGATACGCAACACCTGGATGGCGCGACCGGAAATCATCCCTCGATCAATGAGAAAATGCCGTAACTCCTCTTCCGCCACGACCTGTAAAACCGTGGCGCTTTCCCCGGCGGAAAGTTGGGTGAGGTTTCGTGCCGGAGGGAAATTTTTCCGTCTCTCCTGCCGTTCCTGAGGTGAACAGATACACATGTCCCCGCTTTTATTATCGGGATGCACGACACTGCAACGGAGATACCGCTTGAGAAACAGAATCTCGGTGGTATCGCAGCGCTGGATGTACTCGAAAAAGCGCACCAGCCGATCGATGGTTTCGTTTGAAAACATGTGCTCGGCGGAACAGGCGTCCCGGGCGGCGTTGGCCTCGGAAACTCCCAGGATCTCAACGAGAAAACGCTTGATTAGATCGTGCCGGTTTTTGATCTTTCGGGCGATCTCGATTCCCGCCGGGGTCAGATCCACATAGGCTCGGGCGACGTAATCCACCAGGCCCATTTTTCTCAGACGCTTCATGGCGGGGGTAACGGATGTGACGTTAACGCGACGACGCTCGGCCACCTCGGTGATTTGCGCCACCTTCTTGTGTTGCAGAATCTCCCACAGCGTCTCGAGGTAATCCTCCAGGGCCGGGGTCAGGTTTTCGGTAGAAGCCGCCGTTTCCATCATTTTTCGCCTTCACTCGAAGCGCAACAAGACTTGTCTATATCATCGAGATCTTTAGATGTCAAGCGCTTTTCCGTGCGTTTATACATTTAGCGTCTTGGATCTTTCTCCTATCAACCGAAATGTCTTTCACCGCATAAATTTCGGCTTGAGACGAAGGCTTGCAGTTTCAGGTCCGCCAACACAAAGGCGATGGCTGCCTCCAAGACAACCGGAACCCGCAATGCGAAACAGGCATCGTGGCGTCCTTTGAAGACCACGGCTTCCACTTGGCCCGTTTGCAGATTGATCGTTTTCTGCGGCCTGGCGATGCTTCCTGCAGGACGCAGGACGACTCGAAAAAACAGATCGTTTCCGTTTGTCAAACCTCCGACGATACCGCCTGTGTTATTGCTTTCCGTCTTTCCTTTTCGGTTCAGGATCGGATCGTTGTATTCGCTACCCTTCATTGTCCCGGCATTGAAACCGACGCCGAATTCAAGTCCCTTCACTCCCGGAATAGAGAAAAGCATGTGAGCAAGGAGAGACTCCGTCGAATCGAAAAAGGGCTCTCCCCATCCCGCCGGGCACCCTGCGACCGTACACGCTACGATTCCACCCACGGAATCGCCTTCCCGTTCGGCCTCCAAGGCCAGACCTCGAACTTTTTCTTCATCAACGAGTTCCGCCCTGACGCCGATGGGGGCAAGCAGTTTCTTGGCGATGACCCCGACCGCCACCAGCCCTGCGGTCAGTCGGCCGGAAAAATGTCCACCGCCCCGAAAGTCCTCGAACCCGCCGAATTTCAGCTTGGCAGCAAGATCCTCCCGGCCGGGACGCGGATGAACGCGGATTTCATCGTAATCCGGGGGGCGCGTATGTCGATTCTTGATCGTCAGGTGAATAGGGGAACCCGTGGAAGTTCCATTGAAGACGCCGCTTACGATTTCCGGCCTGTCGTCCTCCACCCTGGGCGTGGTTCCAGGCTTTCCCGCACGTCTTCGTTCCATGTCAGCCATGAAGTCCTCTTTCCGAATCGGAATGCCTGCCGGGCACCCGTCCAGTAGCACGCCCACGGCCGGACCATGACTTTCGCCGTAAATACTCATACGCAATACGTTTCCGAAAGTATTCATGTGACATTTGCTCCGATCGTTAGCAGATCCTCGAAGAATTTTGGATAGGATTTCGTCACGCACTCGTCGCCCTCGATTTCCACTGCGTTTTCCGCCGCCAATCCCGCCACGGCACAGGCCATGGCTATCCGATGATCTTGATGAGAGTCCACTCGCCCGCCACGTACGAAGCCGCCTTCTACCCGCATGCTCTCGCCATGCAAGGTCACGCCGATGCCGAGTTTCCCGAATTCCGCCTTCAGGGCCTCGGCGCGATCGCTTTCCTTGTGCCGCAGACGGGAGACGCCGTACAGTTCGCTCGTACCCTCGCAAAAGGAGGCCAGGGCCACCAGCGGCGGAAAGAGGTCCGGACAGTGTTCGGCGTCGAAGCGAAAAGCCTTCAGACTGCGTTTCGCGACCCGACAGATGTTCTCGTCCGTCCAATCGATTTCCGCGCCGCAGGCTTTCAACACCTCTAAAACAATTCTATCCGCCTGTTCGGAATCACGGCGAAGTCCCCGTACGAAAACACTGCCGGCGATCGCTCCGGCGACGAGCGGAAAAGATGCTCCCGACCAGTCACCCTCGATCCGAAGAGCATTCCCCCTGTAATGTTGTTTTCCAGGAATTCGGAAGACACGGAAATCCGGATCGTGATCGATGTGAATTCCGAATTTCTCGAGCAGGGAAAGCGTCAGTTTAACGTAGGGAAGGCTTTTCAGGTTCGTCACATCGATCACGGAATCCTGTGGACAAAGAGGAAGGGCGATGAGCAGCCCCGTCAGAAATTGAGAGGTTTGGCTGCCGTCGAGCCTGCAATATCCTCCTATCATCGGTCCTTTAAGTCGGATAGGCGCTCGCCCGTAATTCGTGGAGATCTCCACTCCCAGGTCGCGAAGTGGAGCGACAAGCATGTCCATGGGGCGCGTTTGCAATGGCCCTGAAGCGGTCACGGTGATCGGACTCGCCTGAAGGGCGGCCAGCGACACGAACATACGTATACTCAAACCCGCCTCGCCGCAATGTAGATACTTCTTGGCGGGTGTAGCGCCAGGGCGTAGAAGGATTCCGTTCTCCGTCCGCCTCACTTCCACGCCAAGCCCGCGAGCAACATCCAAAGCAGCCCGGACATCCTCGCAAAGGGGATCGGCGAGTATTTCCGTTTCTCCATGGGCAAGCGTGGCCATTGCAATGACGCGTTGGAACACGCTTTTAGACGGCGGTGCGGCCAACAAGCCTTCAATCCGACCGGATCGAATCGTTTTCATTGGATATCCTCTGCGCCACTTCCTCGGGGGTTCTCCCCGACGTTCCGATCACGAGATCGCTGGCAGATGCATAAGCCGGCTTTCGCCGGAGAAGCATTTCGGCGAGACGTGGAACAGTTTTCCTTTCCCGCAGTAGCGGACGTCCTTCTCCGGAAACACGTTCCGCGCATTGGTTCGGCGTGGCCCAGAGCCAAACGACGATCCCCGTGCTTTTCACAAGTACCAGCGTTTTCGAATCCAGAAGCGCACCGCCGCCCAGTGAAACCACGCTTTCCTTTTGCGCCAGGGCTTCCACGACCGCACGCCTTTCCAGCCGACGGAAACCGGCCTCGCCGTCGTCAAGGAAGATGTCCGCCACCGTTTTCCCCACCCGATTTTCGATCAGCCGATCCGTATCGATGAACTCTCGACCCAGTAGTTGGGCCAGATGCTTTCCGACAATGGTTTTGCCCACACCGGGCAATCCCGTAAGGATAATGGGAACGTCCGTCGCCATTTTCCTGTCGGGGGGCGGGAAACTTTCTAACTGCAAATCCATACCGGTCATGAGCCGGAAGCTTTCCTTTGCCTGTGCGACCAGCCACGTCCATCCGTTGTGAGTCCGACAGTCCAATTTCTCGGCTGCTTGCAGGATGGCGCTGTTGTGATAGGTGGCGTCGAGGACTCGTTGCGGGAAATGCAACCCGTTTGCGCGGATCCGGACGCCCCCGGGAAGACAGCAAATCACCAGGTCCGCCTGGGAAAGTCTTCGCTCCGCCTGCGACCACGAAACGCTCTCGTATCCGAAACGATTGGCGAGAACGGCCCCACGGGCACAGGAACGATTTACAAGCAGGACGTGCTCATTCCCAAGCTTTGTTAGCACGTGCAAAACGGCCCTGGCCGCGCCTCCCGCGCCCAGAACGGCAATAACATCCTTGGCCGCCACACCGCCCGCCTCGGCGATCAGAGCGGAAGCGCCTACTGGATCCGTATTGCAGCCGATGCTTTTTCCCTGTGAAAACAGCACCGTATTCACGGCGCCTACAGCTTTGGCAGAGGCATCGAGGCTATCCAGCAGATCGACGATACCTTCCTTGAACGGGCTTGTGACGTTCAATCCCGTGATCCCGATCTCCCCGCAGAGTTGTAACACTTCTTCTGAGGAATCGGCCGCCAGGCGCAGATAGACGTTTGGAAGAGATACACGGCGAAAGAAGTCCTCGAACAGGTTGGGACTGAGGCTGTGAAGAATGGGCCTTCCCGTAACGGCGAGCAGTTTCATCATCGTGGCATCCCCAAGACGTTGTTCATCAGAAACGTCATGGTTTCGAAATCGAATTGGCCATCCGCGGTTTCCGAGCCCCTTTCCGCACAGGCATATGTAAATGGCGAACCGATCAACGGTCCCGCGAGGCGTGTGATGCGTCCCATCAAACCCATGCCGATGGCGATGACGGGCGTGGGGCCATCGATCAGCGCCAACAATCGAGCGCAATGCTCACGCCGGTCTATCTTGCAGGCGATCTTCACGATGTCCGCACCCCTTGCGGCACAACGGTCACGAATTTCCGTCAGCCGCCAACCAGACGGTGTATTTTGGTAATCGTGGTGTGAAATCAGCATCTTACGTTTGTATCTTCGGGCGACGGCCAGAATCCGCTCGCATGTTTCTTCCGTTTCTTCCAACTCGATATCCACGAAGTCCGCACCTGCGGCAAGCGCCCTTTCCAGTAGGGCGATTCGTTCTCCTCCGTTCGAGTTTCCTCGTCGGAAGGTGGCGATCATCTTGCCTCTTCGTTTGAAAATCCTGTCGATATCCGCCACGGACGGCATTTCGAACAGCTTGTCCAGGCGCACCTCGACAAAGGGAAAACGTTCCAGTCTTTTCAGCAGATCCGGAAGATGTTTTTCTCCCAAACTAACGCAGATCATGCAGGGCTCCGCGAAGCTCATCCCATGCCGTGGTACGGATGCGGGCCTTTCCGAGAGAGGTCAACAGGACAAAATCGATGTCCGCCCGCTTTTTCTTTTTGTCCTTGGTGATATTGTCGCACAGAGCGTCGGGATCGTACTCCGCCCGTGTCGGCAGGCCAAACTTCGAAAGCAGGTCTTTCAAACGAGAAAGATGCAATTGCGAAAGAACTCCCCACGATACGGCAAGTTCCGCCTCTACGATCATACCAAGCGCCACCGCCTCCCCGTGCGGCAACCCGTTCATGCGCTCCAGGGCGTGGCCGACGGTGTGGCCGAAATTCAACAGCTTTCTTTTCCCCCGTTCGGTAGCGTCCGCCGACACGATATCGAGCTTGCCCTGTATCGAACGGTAAGCCATGCGCCGAAAATCCGAATTATCGACAAAAATCGGCACCTCGCTTCGATTTTCCATCTGCTCGAACAGCCCAATGTCCGAAATGGCTGCGATTTTAATCATTTCCGATGCGCCGCAGCGGAACTCTCTCTCCGGAAGCGTTTGCAGAAAGCTGAAGTCGAGCAGGATGAACTCCGCCGGTGCAAAGGTTCCCACAAGGTTCTTGTATCCGTTGAAATCGATGCCATTCTTTCCGCCATGTGCGGCGTCCACCTGCGCCAGCAACGTTGTCGGCGCGAAGGCGAAGGGAATCCCTCGCATATAGGTGGAGGCGGCGAATCCGGTCATATCCGTTACAACGCCCCCGCCCACACCCAAAATGAGGGAATGCCGGTCCACGCCGTGCTCCATGAAGGCTCGATACAGGTACTCGACCGTTGGAAGCGTCTTCTGGCGCTCTCCCGGCCGGAGAACGACGCGAGGCCCTACGGGGAAACGGTCCCGGAACAGGGCCTCCACATTGCGATCCGTAACCACGATGCAATGGCGGCCGGCGATTTCCGGAACGATCCATTCGGTAAAGAATCCTTCGATGATTTTGCTTTGGTACATGGTTTTCACTTTCGCAATCTTTTGGTCACGTAATATTTCTTCAAACGCTTGTTTTTATTGTTTTCATTACGGCAAAGCCTTGTTTTCGGCGGCCGTGAATCGGTCACCCGGGTAACACGCGGGGGCCTGAATCGCCAGGCGAACCGTCGCGCCCTCCGGGAGTTTTATCGGAAACCGCGTGCGGAAAGCCGCGCCGCGCCATCCCGGCCGATGACTGCCTCGATCGGCGTGAGGCAGGCTGAACGCCTCCATTAGGTTTCCGGAAGCATCTAAAATCGCGACATCCACCCGGAGTGGTCCCATGCAGAAACCGTGTTTCCGTTTTATCTTGCCGTAGATCACCAGTTCCTCACCTTGCTGTAGAATGGTCGGCGTCTTGATTTCGTGGGTGGCGGAGGCGACGATATCCAGATTGATCCGGTCTCTTGCCAGCAGGTTGACTCCGGCCGTAGAACAAGCGGGTGAAATCAACAGCATAGCCAAGAACAGCAGGCCACTTCGTCCAAAGCTCATCGATTCGTCTCCTTTCGTCCGGCGAACGTTCGCTTTGCCATCCCATCCGTTATTCGCCATTCAGATCCTCCGGATGCAGGTGACACTTCGTGCAATCCGCCGGAATGTCGAAACCTTGCAGATGGTTACAGACCACCGCACCCTGGCGATGACACTCGGCGCAATCGGCGTTCGGGTCGCCTGCATGGTCCACGTGAATCGCGCCGTTGTATCCGTGGCACTTTCCGCAGTCGGGAGGCCGGTAATTCGCTTCCACATGGGGATCATCGGCGGTTTCGCCTCCGTGACAGGCAAGGCAGTATGGATTCTTCCACCCGGAATGCCGATTCGTAAGATGACCTCCTCCGGCATCATCGGTTTCCGTGTCCACGGCGTCCGTTTCGGAATCTCCATCCGCATGAAACGGGTCGTTTCCTCCACCACAACAGGCCGAGACGTTGCTCGTTACGAGCAAGAACACGCAGAACAACAATGGAAAGCGGAAATTGGTATGTCGGGCAGAATGTCTCACGGTTCGACCTCTCGATAGGTGTCGTATCACGTCAGTCGTTGTTCAGAAGCCAATTCAAAACACACCGCTTCTCCTCGTCGGTCATGGGCGCGTATCGCTGCATGCCATCGAGAACACGAGGCCATTCCCGCGCTGCATACGCATGGGACGGATAGGCTTCGTGGCAGCTTCCGCATTTCGTGGCGTAGAGCCTCCCGGCCCGATCGGCCTTCGTGATTTCCTTCGGGCCGGTCCGATGCGTCGAGCAGGAAAACGGCAACAGAACAGCCAACAGCAGTGGAAGTATTACCCGCTGAATACATTGTATATTCATGGCGATGCACCTACAGGGCGAACTGCAATTGGATCATGGCGACATGCTCCGGCATGCCGTTGTCGTCGTCGTTCGCGTCGAACTCGGTGTCGTGTCCTGCCTTGGCCAGATATTGGTACATGGCCTGCAGTTTCAGGTTATCCCGAAAGGCGTACCAGTTCAGTCCGACGCCCGGCATGAGGAGTACGCCTGGATCGTCCGTGGAGTTGCGGTCGAACATATCGAAGCGACCGAAGGGTTCCAGCCCGATGTCGAAGGCGTAGGCCAGTCCCGTATAACCGCCAAGAAACAGGTAACTGGGCGCATTTCGCTGGCGTTCGACGAAATCCATGTTCATCAGGTAAAACTCGCTCGCCCAATACCAGCCTCCCTTGGATAGAACCAGTTCGGCGCCCGCGCGCAGATCGTTGGAGGTTTCGGCATTGGCTTCCACGTTGTAGGATGTGGAGAGCGCCACCAGTAGGTGCAGGTCGTCGTCGGTCTCCGAACCGCCTTCCTGCAATGGCAGGCTCCCGAAGGGCGTATATGCCACCCGGGCGGAATACATCAGGGCGGGGATGTTCCAGTCGTCGCTCATGGTGGAGGTTGGAACGTTGACACCGATTCCTTCGCCGTTGAAAACGCCCACTTGATACTGGAAACGATCGGCCACGTTGCCGTGCATCATGACGCCGAGGTCGAAACCGCTCAGCATGGACGGATTCACGGCGTTGATGTCGAAGGGGATATTGACGGCGCTCGTCAGCGAATACGGCGTGAAAGGAGCCAGTTTCTGTCCTACGCGCGATTGCAGGGTCCAATGCATGGGCGTCTTGAATTTTCCCACTCGGATGCGGAATTCGTCCGCGACGTTGCCTTCCAGCCAGATCTGGTTGAGCAGGCAGGCCTTGCCAGCGCAGGCGCCGTTCAGGGCGAGGTTGAACGAGAGCACGCCGAAAGCCTTCCCCGCGAAACCCAGTATGGCGTTGGGAATGCCGAAACCGAGTTGTTGCACGTTATCCGGATCGGCGAGATTCAGACCTTCGTCGTCCACGTACCACATCTGAAAACGGGTCTGTAGCAGGAAATAGGGATTCAGCAGGAAATTCCCCTGCTTGTCCTGCCAGCGAAAGCCTTCTCTGCCGACAAGAGAAATGACGTTGCTTTCTACGTATTTCAAACTCTGTCTGCTCGCCTCTGAATCGGTTTTCGTTTCCTCCGGTTTGGACTCTCCTTCCGTTTCCCGTTCCCCCAACGCCTTTCGTACGGCCTCGTCCACCGCCTTGTCGATCCTCGCTTTCAGATCGGCGGATAATGTTTTATCGGAAGCACCGCTTACCGATGCGGTTTGCGGTTTTTCCGTGACGGATATCTCCGCCTTCGATATGGATTCGGCATATGCATACGCCGTGACGGAAAGAAGCAGAAGTATAAACAAGCTGCATAGCGGTTTTTTCATGATCCGGACTCCTTTTGCATGCTAGAAACGTGCGATGGTTTTGTTGTCGTTCGAACGGATGGCCAGGCATTCCACCTCGATGAGCCAGTCGGGACGACATACCGGTGCGCGTACCAGATTCCGGGGCGTATCCGGGAAACGTTCCGTCAGATACGCCTCAACCCAGGTTTTATCGGCTCCGTCGCGCAGATAGACGATCATGTGGGCCACGTCTTCGAAATCCGCCTCGGCATTTCGCAAAAGTTCCTCGATGTTTCCGAAGGTGCGCTCCGTCTGTTTACGAATGTCTTCCTTGTGGACGGTATTTCCATTGGGTTCGATGCTGGCGGTTCCGGCGATAAAAACGTGAAAACGATCGCCGTATTCGATCTTTATGCCTCGCTCGAAGGTCACGCCGTACAGGTGGGTCGGACCGAGACGATCAGGAGCGTTCAAAAAGGTGATGTGTTTTTCTTCGATTCCCGGCACGGCGTAAGCGTCCAAAAGGATCAGCCGTCGCGGATCGGCGTGGCGGCCCTCGATACCCGTACTGGTGATGTAGTGGGTTTCCGCCGTCAGACCGTGCTTTTCGAAAAGCCTTTTCCGTGCGGTCACCATACCGGCGTAATTTACGTCCACGTTCTGTACGAAAAGCCAGGTGCGGATCACGCTTCTCGACAGAAAGCCGCCCCACGTCTCCAGTCGGCGTAGATATTGCTCGAAGAGCCGTTCGGTCTGGCGGGCGGCATCCGGCGGCACGTTTTCTTCTTCGCCGGGCGTTATACCCGCCGACCAGCAATGCGTCCGACTGTTGCGGCGTACGCACAACCAGCCGTCTTCCGGACTTTCTTTCTCGTACGGATTCGAATCCATCAGATGATAGGCCCAAAGACTGAGCTTGGCTTCCGGAAGCGGCGGCTGTTCCACAACGGATACCGCTGCTTGGCCGAAACCGCCGGATCCGGTAACCAGCGGAGACTCGGAAATCATCGTCTGATTTGAGGCGTCGCTGATGAACACGCGCCGGAAGATGGCGCTATCCACGGCAATTCCGCAGGCGTCCAGTGCATAACGGTAAGCCGTCTCCAATTCCCGCAAGCGAAAACGGAAATCGCCGCCCGGTCGAGCCGTGATGGAAAGGTGGATCTCGTCGGCTCCTCCATCAGCGGAGAAGCATGCCAGATCTGTGCGAATGCCGGTTTCCGGGTGCTGAACGTGCCTGAAAAGCATTGGATTCTCCTGCAATTCTAGAGGGAATGAATGAAGGCGATCAGGGCTTCACGATCTTCTCTCGTCATACGTTTGAAGATCTCCACCGAAGCGCTGCCTTCCATGTCGAAGTGCCACATGATGGCCTCCAGCATGTTGCGAGCTCGGCCGTCGTGGAGATAGTGGGTGTGTCCGTCCACGATCTCCTGTAGCCCGATCCCCCACAGCATGGGCGTGCGCCATTCGTCGCCGCTGGCTTCCCACTGGCCGAAATCGTCGCCAAGGGCGGATCCCATATCGTGCAGAAGAAAATCCGAGTACGGGTGGATGGTCTGGTTGGCCAGCATGGGCATCCGTGTACCGTCGATCAGTACAGGCGCTTCCGGTCCGGTGTGCAGAGTCGGCGTATGGCAGAGATGGCATTTCGCCCGGTAGAACATTTCCTCGCCGCGAAGAACCTGCGGGGATTCATGGTTGCGCCTGGCCGGAACGCCCGCCCCGAACATGTACAGGTCCACGTCGGCCATTTCCTCCGAGGACACCTCGATACCGAAATCCTCCGTGACCTGCGACTGGCCCCGGGCGATCTCGTCTGGAAAGCGTGGATTGGTGACCCCGATATCCGAAAGAAATCCCAATTCAACCGTAAGATCGGCGTGTTGCGCCTTATGCCCGGAAAGGCCGATTTCCCGCCTGCCGCGTTCGACCACCCATTGCAGTCTGCCGCTGATGCCGTATTCAGGATACTGACGTTCGGCGAGGGCTTTCAATTCCTCGCGATCCACCGCCATCATCAGACCGAGCCCAACATGCCGCAGCGGCGTGCGCACGGACAGCCGCATGCGATCGGCGGAGATGTTTTCGTCATACCAGTCCGTAATCCGGTAGTGGGGCCGGATCAGGCAGTAACGCTCGCCGTCGTCGAAGCGGCCGCAGCGTTCCGGATCCTCCCGAATCAGGCAGTAACCCAGGCCCGTCGCATCCGGAGGCGTTCGCCATTTCGCACAAGGCGTGTCCGCGGGATCGCAGATGCCGTCTTCCTCCCAGCAGACGGGGTTGTCATCGTCCAACAGGGTGTATTTCACCTGCAAGCGTCCTTCCGGTTCGACGCCATAGATTGCATGATCGTGCAGAACGCGACCGATGCTGCGGTGGTATTGCTCGTTCGGCGTGCGTACGAAGGCCAGGAAACTGGAAAAGTCGTAACCCGTGCCCCCGTGGGTGAACAGGGTGGATTTCGTTCGGCCGGTGCCCGCATGGCAGGTGGCGCATGATTTTCCAACGTAAAGCGGACCCAATCCCCCCGTTCCCTGTGGCGGCGGTTCCTCCAGGCTGTTGGCCACCCGGTCGGTATCGTAGGCAATATCGCCTCTGGACCACCGGTCGTAATAGGCGGCGTTCGCCTCGACGGGTGGGCTTGGGCTGTCGTAAGCCATGGTGGTGTTGTCGAAAATGGTCAGTTCCCCGCCCTGATAAAGATTGTAGGGATCCTCCAGGCTCTCCGAACAGGCGGCGAGAAAGGCGAACGTCGATACCGATATGACGAGCCGCACCCTCGCCCGGACACCCCGCGACCTCAAGATCTGGACGATTTTCTTTGAACATGCGTTTTTCATGGATTCACTCCGTGCGCTCCCTTGATGACGTTTTGGGTCTCCTCCAGAGAATCGAAGGCTTCCGTATCGGGAGGATCCTCCATACAGAAATCGCGCATCGGATGGCCACGATCCCGGAATCTGGGCGACGAGCACTCCGCCACCTTTCGGCCGATGATCGGGGCGAGCAGGCGCAGCCGGTGCATCATGCGATGGAAACGCTCCGGTTTCAGGGATTGTTCTCCGTCTGAAAGCGCCTGTTCCGGACTGTGATGCACCTCAACCAAAAGACCGTCCGCGCCCGCGACAAGAGCGGCGGCGGAGATGGCGGGGACCAGATCCCAGCGTCCCGCCACATGGCTGGGATCCACGACGATCGGAAGGTGTGTGCGCTTGCGCAATGCGGGGATGTCGGCCACGTTCATGGACGAGCGCGTTTCCTGGGAAAAGCCGATGGTGCCGCGCAGACAGAGGATGACGTTCGGATTTCCGCCGGACAGAATGTAATCCGCGGCGCAGAGAAATTCGTCCAGACTGGAGCCGATGCCGCATTTGAGCAGCACGGGACGTCGGCTCTCCAGTTTTCCCACTTCCTTTAGCAGCATGTAGTTTTGCGAGTTGCGCATGCCGATCTGGATGATGTCCACGGCGTCGTCCACGGCCTCCAGTTTCCGCTGGCCAAGCAACTCCGAAATCACAGGCAAGCCGGTTTCGCCGCGCACGGCCTTCAGAATCTCCAGTCCTTCTTCGCGCAGTCCCTGGAAACTGAACGGCGAGGTGCGTGGTTTGAACGCTCCGCCGCGCAGCACGGAGGCTCCCGCTTCCTTGACGGATCGGGCGATGTCCATGGTCTGGGGCAAGGATTCGACGGAGCAGGGCCCCGCCATGACCACGAACTCCTTTCCTCCGATAACCACGTCGTCTGTGATCCGGATCTGCGTTCTTTTTTCCCGGGCGTCCCGGGAGGACAGCACGTACGGGCCGCCGATGTCGATCACGTGGAGTACGCCGGGAAGCTGCTGAAGCTCGGTTCGGAGTCTTTCCATGGAGCCGTTACGAATCTTCGTCAGAAACAACGCACCCGGCTCTTCGTTCACGAGTATCGGCTCGCAACCGTAGCGGTGTAGAATTTTCGTAGCGTTCTCTATTTGTAGGGCGTTAGAATCCGCGAATCTTGTTAGAAGCATGGTGACCCTTCCTTTTTTTCTGCGATGATTTCGGAAGCCCTGGAACCCGCGTCATTCGAGTCGGCTTCCCCCTTCGACCGGCCAAATCGAAGGAGGAAGCACAAGGGAAGAAGGGCCTCCCACAGATCCCGTCAGTCGAACAGCGAACTCATCACCGGACCGAGGAACGTTTCTTCAAGTTTGCGGCAGGCCGCCTGGGCCGCCTCAATCTCGTCGCCAAGGCTCGCATCGGTGATGGCGTCGCGAAACGGCGGATCGTTGTCCGGAGAAATCGCCTGAATCGCGTCGATCGTCGCTTGGATTTCCGAACGCACCCGCGTATCCAGGTCGGCGCTTTTCTCCGTTACGTAGGTGGACAGGCAAAAACCTCCGTCCAGGCCGTTGTATATGTTTTCGATGCTGCGGATGTTGTCGGAAAAGTCCTGCAACGAATTGTAACTGAATTGCGATTCCACCAGTTCCGTATCCGATTCATCGAACGGATCGGCGATCTTGCCGTTGGCGACTTCGTTGGCGATCTCCGCGCAGCCGTTGACAAGTTGCTGCATGGCGTCCAGTTGGCTGTAATAGCGTCCGCCTTCCTGTCCGGCGAGATGGAAGGCCTCTCCGAAGTTCTCATAGCCTTCGTCCTCGCTTCCGCTGGCCCAGGCTTTGTAAAGAGTGTTCGCATCGATGGCCAGGGCTTGGGTGACGGCAGAGAGATATTCCATCATGCGGTCGGTGCCTTCCAGTTCCGCCAGCGTGCGGGTTCCGTCCACGCCGAACAGAAGGTATTCAATGGTATGGAAGCCCTTCAGGCCGCCGCCCAGGTTTTCAGTGATGGAATCCGGAGTGAGTTCCAGGCGGCTCGCCAGCACCTGGTCGAGTTGCACGCGGTCCACCGGCCAACTGTCCAGCGCCGGGTCCAGCCCGTAATCGGCCACCGGACCGAAAAGAAACGCCTCGCTTTGTTCCCAGGGAACCCGCGTGGTGATCCACTGTTGCTGCGCGGCCTTCAGGTCGTCCTTGTCGGCCAGGGCATCCACCAGTGTCGCCAGTGTCGCCGCGTTGTCGGCAAGGTTTTTATAGGTGGGAACGATAACGTTCTGTACCTCGTCTCTCAGAATCGGCTCGAAGTCATAGGGATTGCCGTTCCCGTCATGCGATGAATCGTCACTGTCGCCGCAAGCCGTGGCGAAAAGGGCCAGACAAAACATCAGACCGAAAAATATCCGCTTTCTGAACATGGTTCGTCCTTTCTCTTTTTACGTTACCGCGTTGAAAATTGGCTGGCGCGCCGCTTGTCGATGCGCCTTGTCCTTCCACCCAGACGGGGCCTTACAGCACGAAGCCGATCCCGAAATTCGTTTCGTGTTGATGGCGGGCCCAGTCGTCGTCTTTATTGATCCACCGCGACAGGTATTCGCCCTTGAAAACCACGCGTGGATGGGGGAAATAGTTGAAACCCGCAGTGAGTACCTGGCGTTCCAGAAGCGGGTTGTCGAAGCCGGAATCTTTCTGGGGCGGTTTCCACATGGTGTCGTAACCGTCGTAACGGAAAAACAGATCGAAGCGGTGGCGGACGGACGGATCGATCAGGCCGATCAGGTCCAGGGAGGATTCCAGGTAATAGGCGTAGGCGGCGCTTCCCACGGGGGTCCGGGGTACTTCGAGGTACGAACTCAGGCTGGCGTTTTTCTCCGTGATATCATCGGCGTTGCTCAGCCAACCCATCATCCCCAGCGCCGCCATGCGAAACGGCCCATAGTGATAGCGCAGGTGAAAATCGGTGATATACACCCGGGCGGCGATATCATCCATGTCGCGCTTGGGCCGATTGTTCGTGGTGTTGCCTGTGTAGAAGGATGCGCCGAACATCAAGCCGGGCAGGCCCGCATAGTCGGTGCGCAGAGCCACGGACCAGTCGTTGGAACGCACCGCTTCGAAGCGCCGCTGGGTGCCGCCCGCGATCCATCCGGAAGAGGAAAATCCCGTGGAATCCAGGCCGGTTATACCTTGAATCTGAAAACTGAAGCCCTGGTACAGTAAAAAGAACTCGGCCCCGGTCTCGTGCCAAGTGGATGGAATCAGGGCGCTTTCCGATTCCGGTCGGTGAACCCCGGAGAACATATTCGGGGCGTGGTATTGGGAAATCATTCCCACCGGAACCAACAGATGTCCAAATCGCAACCCAAGGTCGAGCGGCAGGCGGAACTCCTTTCCAAATCTGAATTCCAAATAGGCTTGCTCCAGAACGATTTCGCCTCCTTTTTCGATTTCCTGCTCGTATTCTCCGAACTCGTCCCATTCGACTTCCATGGCCGCTCCGGTTCCACCGTGCTCGAATTCGATTTCCGACTGAAACGACAGCCAGTGTGTAAACTCGTATCCGGCGAAAAACACGACACGCGCCAGATCCACGTCCGTCTGGTGATAGTCCGCCGGATTGTATTCCTCGTTGGGATCGGGTCCGAAAAAGCGAGTACTGACCAGAATTTCCCCGTATCCGCCCAGCGACCAAGGCGAATCCTTGCCCGTGAAAAACGTTCCCAATTCGGCAGTCACTTCCGAGTTGGAACCGGAAGGCGCGGGTTCGGAGATTTGGGAAGGAGTGACGTGCTTCTCTTCCTTTTCCTTGCTCCGGTGTCGTCTTTCTTCCAATTTCTCGATACGCGCCTCCAACTCCCGAACCCGATCATTGAACCGCGAATCGTTCGATTCCGGGGCGGAAGTCAGCATTTCCCGCTCGCTTTCAACCTTTGCATCGCTGGAAGATTGGGCGTGCGCCGTGGCCGGATGGATTTGCCATCCGAGAACTAGAATAGACGCTAATAACAAGACTGGTCTTGTTGCGTGGTCAAGAAAATCTATTTTCATCAATGCACGGTTCATGGGCACCTCAGACTTCCGCTATTGGGATTCCAGCGTGGCGAGTTGGAAGGACGATCCTTCGGTAGGTGGAGGAGTTCAAGAATTTATGAATGGATTCGTAAAACTGGTCGGAGATAAAAAGCGACAGGGAACGTGCCTCTTGCTCCGCGTTATCCGCCTCCATGTGAAGGATGTCGAATAAAAAACGTTCGATGGTTTGCTGACGTTTTTCCATCTTTTTCGTTATCGAAAGCCCCGTGGCCGTCAACGTAATGTATTCGCCTGTTTTGTAGTGGATGTACCCCAGCCGTGACAGCCGTCCCAAGGCATTGCAGGCGCTTGGAACTTTAACCTTGCAGATGGCGGCGATATCCCGGACTCGCGCCACCTGCTTCTCCTTCAGAATGGCGGCGATTCCTTCGAGATAATTCATCAATGCTGAGGTCATGTGTGTTGGCATAACTCTGTTTCATGAATCGCCGTTAAAAACTAGACTAGTCAATATCAACGTGTCTTCTCTATGTCAAGAAAAAAATGAACACTGTGAGAATTCTTCGATATTTTCATTGGGGCAACTCATGTCGCCGCAACTTTCTCCGGGCAGTAGTGACTGGTATGCTTTTGCAGAGGCGAATCGAGCCGTTGTATCTGCCGCCGTATTCGCCGAACTTCAATCCGATCGAGTGGATTCGGCTGGTGCTGAAAATACGATTCTTATACTGGTTGCCTCACTGCTGTCCAAAACAATCCAGACTGCGGTATCTGACGGTTGAAATCAGGGAGGATTTTGGACGGATTCTGTCGTTTTCAAAACAAAGTCTTCTATCTCATCCGTTCTGCTGTCCAGGACACGGCAGGTCGAAGCGGAGTTGTTCTTCTCCCGGCGTGTCGAAAGGGCATTCGATCCAGTCGTATAAGTCCCGATACGTAAAAAGATTCCAGCGAAGCAACGCGACAAGGTTGGACAGCGACCAGCCGAAGGTCGAGCGGAATTGCATGTACTTGATCAGCAGCATGGCGATCAGTGCTGTCCAAATCTGGATCAGAAGCGCGTTTTCACTGGTGCCGACGAAGGTTTTGATTTTCAGGTTCTGTTTGATGGCCTTGAAAAACAACTCGATCTGCCAGCGGTCCTTGTAAATGGCCGAAATGGTGGACGCGCCGAAGTCGAGATGGCTGGCCAGAAGCGTGATCCGGCGTTCGTTCACGTCGTTCCACACGACAACCCTGCGTAAGCGATGTGGACATATTTTCGCCGTGTAGAGCCCGGTCAAGCAGATGATTTCGTCTTCCAGTACGTTGCTGTTCATGGGCGGCCTGCGCGTTTGGAGCACGTCATAGACGGCGTTGTCTTTCTAGCGGGTAACGAAGAAGACACCCTCATCGGTCAATCGTCCGAAGAGAGCGTAATCCACATAGCCGCGATCCATCGCCAGGATGGAGCCTTTTGGAAAGCGCATGGTCTGAGCGAGTTTCACGTCGTGAGTTCTGGCGGACGTGATCGCGGCGAAAACCGGGAAGTACAAGCCAGTGCCGAATGACACAAGCGAACTGAAACGGTTGATCGAAGCCGGTGATTTGCTTCCAAACCAACTTGCGCCGGATCGCCTGCAACACGATCTCATCAAAGATCTCTTGATAGATCCCGCTGTCCGAAAACCGGCGACGGCGGTTCTGGGAAAAGGTCGACACATCGGGAACCTTATCCGTCAGGTTCAGCCCCAGAAGTCACCGGTAGACCAGATTCACCTCAACCTCGCGGACCAACTGGCGCTCCGAACAGATTCCGAACAGATAGCCGACGAACAGCATCTTGAACAGAATCTCAGGCTCCAGTGCCGGGCGGCCATTGTCCGCAGTGATCTTTCGGCAAAAGCTGGTAGATCACAACCATCTCCGCTTTCAACTGTTTGGCTCGTTTGTCTTTCAGCATACACTCAAAATGGCAGAATCCCCGCGAAATCGCGAGGACTTTGCCAGCAAGCTGAAACCCCCGTCCATGGAAGGGCGGGGGTTTCGTCGTTTTCACGTTCGATCCGAGATCGAAGTCTCACTCTCGACGCTCAGTCCGGTCGGGACATCGGCATATCCCGGGACGCGACGACATCGATTCCCGTTCCCAGGGCGTTTTCCAGTATGATATCGCCCATTTTCACGGGAGCGGTCGGGTGAATGCGGTGCAATTCCTTGCAGAGTTCCACCACCTTGCCCTTGGGGATGGCTTCTGTTGTTTTTACGGGAAGCTTGGGCCACAATCCGCCCAGGACACGGACCGTGGTGGTCACCATCCGGCGGGGATCGGTATGTTCCTGTTGGGCGAACTCTTTTCCTCGCTTGCAGGAAGAACCCCGGATCTCGATGATTTCCTCTTCTTTGTGTTCCACTTCCAGGTGACAGCCCATGGGGCATCCGATGCAGAGGTAATTGGTGACGGTCATCAGTTTTCCTCCCTTGGCAGAACGTCGATACGCAGCGTATCTCCCCGGAAATTCTCCAGAAAGTCCGGTTTGACCTTCAATGAAACCATCTCGGCCGGAAACGCGTAACGCAGTTTCTTTTCGTACACGTCTCCCATCTTCAGCACACATTTGTCCATGGGTTTTTTGACGCGCATGTAAACGGTGTGGCTTCGGTTGGTGGAGATGGTGTGGGGGACGCAGTAGGTTACGTTGTCGCCCGCCACGAGCTTGATGTTGTCCGCCGGACGACGGGAGTCCGTGGCGTACTCGCCCGCGTTGCGGCCGGCCAGAAGCGATTCCTGGGTGACGAAATCCACCAGGTCGTGGACGTGAACCACGTTGCCGCAGGCGAAAACGCCGTCTTTGCTCGTTTCCATGTTGCTGGCCACGATGGGGCCGCCCGTGGTGGGATCCAGTCGCAGGTTGATGCGCCGGGAAAGTTCGTTTTCCGGGATCAGGCCGATGGACAGCAGCACGGCGTCGCAGTCGATGTCCCAGCTTTTGCTCATTATGGGACGCATGGCCTCGTCCACGGGAGCCAGGGTGACTTTCTTTACGCGGTCTTTGCCGTGGATGGCCGCCACGGTGGTGGAGAGGTGCAGGGGGATGTCGAAATCGTGCAGGCATTGAACGATGTTGCGGTTCAACCCGTTGGAATACGGCATGATTTCGAAAACGCCTTTGACTTCCACTCCCTCCAACGTCAGCCGTCGGGCCATAATCAGGCCGATATCGCCGGAACCCAGAATAATGACCTTCCGACCGGGGAGGTAGCCCATCATGTTGACGAACTTCTGCGCCAGTCCGGCGGTCAAGACGCCCGATGGCCGCGTGCCCGGGATGCGGATGGCGCCTCGGGTGCGTTCGCGGGCGCCCATGCCCAGCACCACCGACTTCGCGTGAATCACCTGGATGCCCTGGGAAGGCGACATCAGCTTGACATGGTTGTCTTTATCGATATCCAGAACGTAGGTGTCGGGACTGACGTCCACGTCCTCGTCCACTACCTTTTCAAGAAAACGCTGGGCGTATTCCGGACCGGTAAGTTCCTCGCCGAAATAGTGCAGGCCGAAACCGGGATGAATGCATTGCAGAAGAATGCCGCCCGTTTCCTTTTCCCGGTCGGCGATCAGGATTTTTTCCGCCCCGGCTTCCCGGGCTCCCAGGGCCGCGCCCATTCCGGCCGGACCGCCGCCCACCACCAGAACGTCGTATTCCTTGTGGATGTGTCGCAGGCTTTTCTCCGGCATCAGTCCACCTCCTTCCCTTCCGGGCAGACCACCCAGGAGCCGCCGCCTCGTTTCGTGATTTGTTCCACGGGAAGCGCCAGTTCCCGGGAGAGCAGTTCCATGCAGCGCCAGGAGCAGAAGCCGCCCTGGCAGCGACCCATCCCGGCGCGGGTGCGGAACTTGATGCCGTCCAGCGTGCGCGCCCCGGCGTGGATGGCGTCCAGGATCTCTTTTTCCGTAATGCCCTCGCAGCGGCAGACCATGCGGGCGTAGGCGGGATCTTCGGCCACCAGCCGTTCCTGTTCTTCGGTGGGCAGGGAATCGAACCTCACGGGTTTTTCGATGGTGGGTTCGAAGTCCAGCTTTTCTTCCAGGGAGAGTCCCTCGTCCCGGAGGATGTCCAGCACCAGGTCCGCGATGGCCGGGGCGGCGGTCAGGCCGGGCGACTGAATGCCCGCCACGTTCACGAAGCCTTTCAGGGACGTGGGTCCGATGATGAAATCTTCCGTATCACTGGCGGCGCGCAGCCCGGCGAACTCCGCGATACAGTCGCGCTCGCTGATGCCGGGGACCATGTTGCGCACGGAGTTGAAGATCTGGTCCGATCCTTCCAGCGTGGTGGATACGTCGTCCCGATCTTCCGTATGCGTGGCGGTGGGGCCCACCATGATGGTTCCGTCGAAGGTGGGAATAACCAGGATGCCCTTGGAAACCGGGGTGGGGCAGGGGAAGATCACGCGCTTGACGAGCCCCTTCAGACGCTTGTCCAGCATGTATTCCTCGCCCTTCCGCGGCCGGATCTCGAAGTTCCGAACGCCCGCCATCTCGGCGATGCGGTCGGCGAAGACGCCCGCCGCGTTGATGACGAAGCGGGTGTGGATCAGCTTCTTTTTCGTCTGGACGGCCAGGCAGTCTCCCGAGCGGGCGATGCCCAGAACCGGGTTTTCCACGGAAAGTTCCAGGCCGTTTCGGCGCGCGTTGTCGATCAGGTTGAAGCAGGCTTCGTACGGGTTGATGACGCCCGTGGTGGGGGCGAAGACCGCCGCCAGCATGTTTTCGGACAGGTTGGGCTCCTCTTTCCGAATCCGGGCCTGGTCCCAGCGTTCGATGCCGGTGACTCCTTTGGCCTCTGCGTAACGCTCCAATTTGTCCAGGGTCTCGAACTGGTCTTCCTGGAAGGCCACGGTCAGTTCGCCGCAGCGGTGGAATCCGAAGCCGAGTTCGTCCCGAAGCTGGTCCCAGCGTTGGTTTCCCTTCCACTCCAGCGAGCCCTTCACCGTATCCGGGGAGGCATGATGGCCTCCGTGGATGATGCCGCTGTTGGTTTTGCTGGTGCCGAAGCCGACCTCGCATTCCTTTTCGACCAGGATGGCGCGCACCTTGTAGCGCATCAGTTCCCGGGCGATGGCGCATCCGGTGATGCCGCCCCCGATTATGGTCACGTCATAGAGCATTCCCTGATCCCTTTCATGATTCGATCGCGCGATTGGTGTCTTATAACGTATGCCTCTTGATTTTTTCCACGATTTCCGGCAACACGACGGTTGTGGAGCCTGAAATATGCAACGTGTTCGATTCCCGGCTCAGATGCGTTCGTTCCAGATTTATCTCGATCAATCGGCCGCCGCCCTGGAGCACCAGCGAGGGCAGCATGTTCGCCGGAGCCACCTGGGCGCTGGTTCCCAGAATGAGCATGACATCCGCCTTGCTCGCCAAATCGAAAGATCGTGTCAAGGCGTCCCGGGGGATGGCTTCTCCGAAGAAGATGAAGTCCGGCTTCAGGATGCGCCCGCAGTCGCAGCGGGGCGGGTCGCCCATCAGGCCGCTTTCGATATCGGCGCGCCCGTAACGCTTTTCACATTCAAGACAGACGAAGCGCTTGGCGTTTCCGTGAAACTCAATGACATCCCGGGAACCCGCTTCCTGGTGCAAATTATCGATATTCTGGGTGATGATCGCGTCCAGTTGATGCATGGCTTCCAATTCGGCCAGAGCCCGGTGGGCCGGATTTGGCGCGGCGCTTCCCATGACATCCCGCATCTCGTGAATCAGATTCCACACGCGTTCCGGGTTGGAATGGAACGACTGAATATGGGCGTATTCCATGGGATCGTAGCGTTCCCAGAGTCCGCCCGGACTTCGGAAATCGGGCACGCCGCTGTCCACGGAAATCCCCGCGCCGGTAAGCGCGATGGCGATTTTGGATTCTGCAATGATTTCGGCCGCTTTGGCGATGGTGTCGATGGTCATGACGAAGCCCTTGCGTGGGACGGTTTTATGACGGAAGGTTTATAACATGGAAGTTTTGCGGGGTCAATTTGCTTCTGCATGGATGAGGGTGGAAAAAACCATGCTCTGGAAATGAGACGATGGCAAGATTCTTTCGGATTTCCGAAGAAGTTTTTCCGGAAAAGTCGGGGATTTCCGGCAAGCGTCGAGGCGCGGAGCAAGAAGGCGTCAGAAAGCGATATCCGAAGGCAGAACGTCGCCTTTGATGCTGATTTTCACGATTTTCGCCGATCTGTCCTTTCCCACGATTTTCAGGGCTTCTTGCGCGATATGCAACAATCCGGAGCAGCAGGGAACTTCCATGATCGCAATGGTCAGCGAGCGGTAGGGATTGGCGAGGATTTCCGAGAGACGTCGGATGGATTCGTCCATATCGTCCAACTTGGGGCAGGTCATGATGACGGTGCGGCCCACGATACGGTTTCGATGAAGATTGGGATCGGCCACGGCCGTACAGTCGGCCAGCAGCAGCAGATCTTTTCCGTCGTACAGCGAGCCGCCCAAGGGCAACAGGCGCAGTTGCACCGGCCACTGTCCCAGGGCGGAAACTCCCGGAGATGAAGCGGCCGGGGGAGCGGAGGCGATCTCGGCGGGCGTGAAAGAACGAATCATACTTCCGGAGCAGCCGCAGGCCATGGACTCCGCCGGTTTTTCCTTTTCCCGTTGGAGATATTCTTCCACCGCGGCTTCATCGAAGGCTTCCGCCTCCCGCACCACCAGCGTCAGCGCGTCTTCCGGACAGGAACCCAGGCAGGCGCCCAGGCCGTCGCAATAGATTTCGGAAACCAGCTTGGCTTTTCCGTTTACGATCTTCAACGCTCCCTCGGCGCAATCGATGATGCATTGGCCGCAACCGGTGCATTTGTCCTCGTCGATCAAAATGATTTTTCGTACCTGCGGCATATCTCGTCTCCATATTGGAAATTTCACGTCGTTTCATTCCAACGATCCTATGGAAACATTATGATATTCCGAGAAAGTTCGCATTGATCCAGGTCAAGGAGTCTCCGTTTTTCTCAATTCAGACAACACGATCGACAGGAAGATCAATTCCCAAGTGATAATCAATGGATCGTCCGGATGACCGGGTGACCTCACAAGGCAAAGATGGAATTGACATTTCACCGGATTTCGTGAATAATCGAAACGTGGGAAAAGACTTCAATGACTCGCCAAGTATGCGGAAATGTTATCAATTCGGAATTCCCGAGAAGGGAAGGGATTGTCATGTCGATAAATAGAAGCCTCTCGCTGGCGTTCGTGCTATGGGCCGTGTCGCTGTCCATGTTTTTATCCGGTTGTGTCGATGTCGGAGGAGCGGACGGGTTGCCCGATGGGGATCTGGAGATCGGTGATTTCGACTACCCGATCGAGTTCTGCGATTACGACGCGGATTGTCCGGAAGGGCAGGCCTGTCACAGCGGGTTGTGTCTGGATGAGACGCTCCATCCGTGTATCGGATTGGGAGAATGTGCCTGGGACAGCGAGTGCTCGGATGGCGGCTATTGTACGGACCAGTGCGCCTGTTCCGCCGTTCCGGACGGTGACACGGACGGCGACGGCGAGAGCGCGGACGGCGACGCGGAAATCCCCACAGACGGCGACGATGACGACGATCCGGACGGCGATATCGATACGGATCCCGATGGCGATACGGATCCGGACGATGATTTCGAACCGGATACGGAAACAGACGAGGAGCCGGACGCGGAACCGGCGGATTGCGATCTGGGACCGCAGATTACCGGACAGCAGGTTCTCGATTTCGGCAATGCGCCTTTCCAGACGGAAGTGCTACGGACCCTTGTGCTTCGCAATCAGTGCGACAATCATCCGCTGACCATCAGAGGCGTTGAGATCGTAAGTGATTCCAGCGAGTTTCGTTTCGGAACCCTGCCGGAATTTCCGCAGGTGCTCAATAACAGCACGGTGGATCTGCGCATCGACGTCATTTACGCCTCCGTGGATCCGGGTATCGACGAAGGGCTTGTCAAAGTGGATTCGGACGATCCGGACGGCCTGTTTCGCGTGATGTTTCTTACCCAGGAGGCCGGAACGCCGGATATCGAAGCAAACCCCAATCCCCTCGCCATGGGAGAAGCCACGGTGGGCGGCGCGGCCGTGGAGCGGGAGTTGACTCTTCGGAACGTTCCCGGCGCGGATTCCGACAACGCCGTTCTGGAGATCGGATCCGTGCGCATCGAAACGATGGACTCCCCGGTTTTTGAACTGGCGGAGCCGACCTATCCGCTTTATCTTGGCAAGGGACAGAGCCGGGGCGTGGCCGTGACCTGCCATCCACCCGATATCGGAGAGTATTCCGATCGCGTGGTGATCGAAAGCAACGATCCCGTGGAAGGCACTTTTTACGTCCCGGTGACCTGCACCGGGGTTGCTCCGCTGTTGCGGGTCTTTACGCTTGTCGAGGGCCATCAACTCGATTTCGGAACCCATCGCCTGAGCGAATCGGCGGGAGTGAATCTGACCCTCCAGAACATCGGCGGAGGAGATCTGGTCGTCCAGGAACCGGCGCTGGTTCTCGACCCCACGGATGTCTTCGGCTTGGAAACCTTTTCCTGGACGGGCGGGGACGTGCATCTGGGAGCAAACGAGACCGTGGCCATGCGCGTGACCTTCGCTTCTTCTGAGGTCGGCGAATTCACGGGACGGATCCACATCGTCAGCAACAGCCACGACGGAACGCCTTTCGTTATCGATCTTACAGGCCGCGCTTCCGCTGCCCAGATAGCCGCCACGCCCGCGCAACTGGATTTCGACCCTACGCGGGTCAACGAAACCTCCGAACTTCCTGTGACATTTACGAACGAGGGAACGACGAGCGTGACGATCCTGGATATCTCCTTCGACGAGGGCGCGGAGGTATTGGCCTTCGCCGAGGACGACGTATTGGAGGATATTTTCCTGGGACCGGGCGACGAACATTCCGTTACGGTGCTGTTCACTCCCGACCGGAGAGGAAACATCAACCATTTCGTGAGGTTCACAACGGACGACCCCGGCCTGGCGGAAGGGAGTGTGAACGTGAACGGGCAGGGTGTAGCCCCGGAAATCGAGGTCACCCGGCCGGACGATCCCGAATTCGCGGACGCCGTCGATTTCGGTCCGGTTCCCTTGAACGGCCATCGATCTCTGGATATCCGCGTTCGCAACGCGGGGGATCTGGCGCTTACGGTTATCGGCGCGGATGTGGCTCTGAATTCCGGAAACAACGAGTTTTCGGTATCTGGAGGCGGGGCGATTTTATTGCAGCCCTTCCAGAGCCGGATGGTCACCGTGTACTATTCGCCCATCATCAACGGCGGCGTGGATGAAGGCCGTCTGGACATCGCCAGCGACGACCCGCTGCGTTCCACTTATTCCGTGCAGCTTCGCGGCGAGGCCACGGACCAGCATATCGGCTTCGAGCCACAGGACGGCGCTGAATTCGAGGAAACCTACTTCGGCGGCCACCGGACCGAGCGCATCGAACTGACGAACGTCGGTTACAACGGTGTGTTGACCATCGAATCCCTGGCGATCGTGGCCGGAGAAGGAACTTTCGTACTCTTGCCGCCGGTCCAGACGCTTCCGTTCGAGCTGTTGCCGAACGACCGGAACGCATTTTACGTCGATGTAACCTTCTATCCCGAGGAACCTGCCGAGCCCTACGACGAACCCGTAGCTTTCAACGGAACCCTGCGGGTTACGAGCGATTCCTATCTTGGGGCGAGTACGGATTATGCGCTCTCCGGACAGGGAAAATCCTGTCCGCCGAACATGTGGGATGTGGATGACGATCCCAATGACTGCGAGTATCCCTGTCAGCTTTCGAACATGGGCGTGGAAAAGTGCGATTATCTGGACAACGACTGCAACGGGCTCATCGATGACGGCGAAAACGTCGCCTACAACTGCTCCGCGCCGGAAAACGCCGCGCCCGCATGCATCTACCACCAGTGCGATTTCGTCTGTAATGACCAGTACCACCGCTGCGGCATGGAATGCTATCCGGTGGACGATCCCATGAACTGCGGAGATGCCTGCCAAATCTGCCCGGGAGATGCCTACGCTTGTACGCGGACGGCCTGCGTGGACGGAGAATGCGGAAACGTGGTGGAAAATGGCTGGTGTCTGATCGGCGGGCAATGCATCCGGGAAGGCGAGCACAATCCGGAAAACGATTGCCTGGTCTGCGATTCGGCGAATCCGGAGGAATGGAGCGGCCTTGCGAATGGGACATTGTGCAACGACGGGTTGTTCTGTACGCTGGACGAAAGCTGTCGGGACGGAATCTGCACCGACGGCGTGGAGCGGGACTGCGGCGGGGTCGTGACCGATCCGGTCTGCCAGGCGCCGTCCTGCAATGACGAGGAAGATCGATGTGAGGCCATGGTCGCCAACGACGGCGAGCCCTGTCACGCGGACGATGATCCCTGCACGGTGGGCGACGCCTGCCGGGAAGGAGCCTGCGCTCCGGGCGATCCCGCCGATTGCTCCTTTCTTTCCGATGCGTGCAACACCGGTGTCTGCCAGCCGCTTGACGAAACCGATTACGTCTGCGTCAAAGATCCGGAAGGCCACGAAAACCAGGAATGCGACGACGACAATCCAGAGACGGGCCCGGACACCTGTCAGGGCGGTTACTGCCTGGGTGACGGTTGCGCCTGTTCGGGAATCACCTCCTGTTGCGACGGCTGCCAGCCCATCAATGAGAGCGGCGCATGCGACGCCGATGGCAATGGCTGCACCGTGGGCGATAGCTGCTCCCTGGGATTTTGCATTCCGGGAGACGCGCCGGATTGTTCCGCCGAAGAAGACGACTGCAACGCAGGTGCGTGCATTTCCTCCGGTCCCGATTCCTTTTCCTGCGGAAAGGATCCCGAACCGAAAAACGGCTGGGACTGTGACGACGAAAACCCGGAAACCGGTCCGGACGTTTGCCTGAACGGCAATTGCGTGGGAGACGGTTGCGTCTGTTCCGTGGTGGATATCTGCTGTGACGGCTGCCAGCCGCGTAACCAGGGAGGCGACTGCAACGCGGATTCCAATGGATGCACCCGGAATGACACCTGCATCGATGGCGCTTGCGTACCGGGATCCGCACCGGATTGTAGTCATTTGGACGGTGCGTGCGGAGACGGCGTCTGCGTGTCCATCGACTTTCTCTCCTACGAATGCGCGGTGGACGGCAGCGCCTACGAGGGCGACTCCTGCAATGACGGTAACCCGGACACGGGACCGGATACCTGCCAGGGCGGGGTCTGCCTGGGCGACGGCTGTTCTTGCTCGGGTGTTTCAGCCTGCTGTGACGGCTGCCAGCCCATCAACGAGAGCGGGGCTTGCGACGCGGACGGAAGCGGCTGCACCGTGGGTGATACTTGCCAATCCGGAACCTGCGCGGTCGGAAACGTCCCGGATTGTTCGGGACAGGAGGACGAATGCAACTTGGGTGTCTGCCGTTCGGATGGCGCGGACGCCTATTCCTGCGTCAAGGATCCCCTGCCGAAGAACGGGCACGCCTGCAACGCCGATTGGGACGGTTGCACCGTGGATGACTATTGCGACAATGGTTCGTGCGAGGCGGGAAGCGCGGTGGATTGCTCCACGGAAGGCGACGCCTGCAACGTGGGCGAATGCCGTTCGGAGGGATTGAACGAATTTCGCTGCGAGAAGAACCCTCTTCCCCTGCACGGCGAGCCCTGCGATGCGGATTCGGACGGCTGCACCGTAGGCGATACCTGCAACCTCGGAACGTGCGAGGCCGGAAGCGTTCCCGACTGTTCGGAACAGACGGACATCTGCAATGTGGGCGTCTGTCACAGCCTGTCGCCGGAAACATATGAATGCGCCCAGGATCCCGTTCCCCGCAACGGAGCGGCCTGCAACGCGGATTCGAACGGATGCACCCAGGATGATGCCTGCGCGGATGGCCACTGCATGCCCGGCGAGGAGCCGGATTGCAGCGGGGAAAACGACGCCTGCAATGCGGGCATCTGCCAGAGCACGGGCGACAATACCTATGCCTGCGTGGACGATCCCGACGGCCACGAGGGAGATCCCTGCAACGCGGACGACGATGGCTGCACCCTGGGGGACCATTGCGTGGAAGGCGATTGCGTCCCGGGAACGGAGGCGCCGGATTGCTCGGCGGAAAACGATGCCTGCAACACCGGCGTCTGCCAGTCCACCGGTGCGGAAAGCCACGTCTGCGTCAAGTCGGCAGAGGGACACGAGGGCGATTCCTGCAATGCGGACGACAACGGCTGTACGCGGGATGACGCCTGCCATGAAGGTATCTGCCGGCCGGGCGGGATTCCGGATTGTTCAGCGGAAAACGATATCTGCAACACCGGCGTCTGTAGCTCCACCGGCGAAAACACCCATGAGTGCGTGAAGGATCCGACCGATCACGAAAACGATTCCTGCGACGCGGATTCGAATCCCTGTACCGTCGGCGACGCCTGTCACGGTGGGATCTGTACGCCGGGAGATTCGGTGGATTGTTCGGAGGAAGACGACGCATGCAATATCGGCGTCTGCCAGCCGAACGGCGGTGGCGGATACATGTGCATCAAGCAGCCGCAGTCGGGAACCTCCTGCAATCGGGATGACAACGGCTGCACCGTGGGCGACGTCTGCGTGAACGGCACCTGCACCTTCGGCGGGCCTCCGGACTGTTCGGACTATACGGACGCCTGCAACGTGGGTGTTTGCACTTCCACGGGGCCGGATTCCTATACCTGCTCCTCCAACCCGATTCCGCATAACGGCGATCCGTGCAACGCGGATTCCAACGGCTGCACGCAAAACGATATTTGCAATAACGGGGAGTGCATTCCCGGTGCGATGCCCGACTGTTCGGAGCAAACGGATACCTGCAACGAAGGAGCCTGTCGCTCCACCGGCGTGGATACCTACGATTGCTATCCGAACCCCGCGCCGAAAAACGGAACACCCTGCAACGCGGATTGGAATGGCTGTACGGCGGGAGATGCCTGTCAGAATGGAAGTTGCCAACCCGGTCCCTCCCCGGACTGTTCGTCTTACGACGATACTTGCGTGCTTGGAGCCTGTCGTTCCCTGGGACCGGATTCCCATGAATGCTTCGCCGATCCTAGTGGAAAGAATTACGAAGCCTGTAATGCGGATTCCAACGGCTGCACCGTGGGAGACTCCTGTTACAACGGGCAGTGCTATACCGGAACGCCCCCCGATTGTTCTGGTGAAAGCGACCAATGCAATACGGGCGTCTGCCATTCCCTGGGAGATCAGAACTACGAATGTCAGAAAAATCCGATCCCGCATAACGGCGATTCCTGCAATGTGGATGACAGCGGCTGCACTCAGGATGATACCTGTTCCGGCGGAATCTGCGTGCCGGGAAGCGCTCCCGACTGTTCGGCATGGAGCGGTCCTTGCAAGGATGGCGTCTGCCAGTCCACGGGAGTGAATTCCTATGCTTGCACCTCGGACGTGGAATCCAAGAACGGGGAACTCTGTAATGCCGATTCCAGCGGTTGCACCTACGACGACTATTGCAGCAATGGCCTGTGCATCGTGGGGTATGAGCCGGACTGCGGCGAATGCGGGGACCAGTGCAACACCGGTTATTGCAACTCCACGGGCGACAACGCCTATGAATGCCTTCTGGACAGTACTTCGCACAACGGACAGAATTGCGTGGTGGACGGCCATGGGGACGGCTGGTACGGATACGGAGACGACGGGCCGGGATGCCTGGATACGGAGGATCCCATAGCGGAGCAGCGAGACTATTTCTGTTCCGGCGGGAACTGTACGTATTCGGTACTCCAGACGCGGGAATGCGATCCCATGGACAACTTCAGTGGCGGCGGAGACAATCCCGGTTGCGGAATCGATCCGGATTACGTCCAGGAAGATTACTACGCCAACAGCGCGGGCGCCTGCGTCGTGACGATGCAGAACTGCCTCGAAAAGAACTGCGACGATCAGGACGTTTGCTCGCCGCTGTGCGAAGGCGATATCTCCTATTCGTACAAAGACTTTTACGTGAATGCGAGTACCGGAAACTGCGTGTCGGCGTTGGGATCCGCTATCGACAATTGCGCCACGAAACTTTCCACGGACACGGACAACGGTCCGAACATTTTCGATGTCGGCGGGATCGTGACGGACTATACCGGCTGCGAAGACGGCGCCTGCACGATCACGGAGTACGCGGACTATTGCGAAGGGGATACGGTATACGAATACGGAGCTCTGGGCGCGGGGATCACGGGACCGACGGCCTACGACTGCGCGGCGAACGAGTACGATTTCTGCCTGGACGAGAATCTGCTTTACCGGGCGGATTACGCCTGTATCGGCGAGCCGGGATACTGCCAGTTCCTGGGCAATGCTCTGGTGCAGGATTGCAGCATCGGTGGGGACGCCTGCGACGCTCCCGAACTTTGCGGCACGACGCTCAACGGTTGCGGATATATCGAGCGTTCGTGCAGTTCGGCCGAGTGCCAAGCCAATCTGTTCGATGTCGATTCGAGCCGGGAATACTGCACGTCCTGCGGTCTTCAGTGGGCATTGGGTGGAGAGGTCGCGCCGCTGGATTGCTGCGGCGATGATACGCTGGAAATCGTACGCCTTTGCACCGATCAGTCCGACAACGGCGATTGCGGCTGGGATACGCTGGCGTGTTGCTATTATGAAACCGATTGTGTGGATCACAACGGCAACTGCGTCGATTCGAACACCTGTACGGGGTTTGGAACCTCCGGACAGAAATCCTATTGCGTGGAGGGATCCTGGAAGGATCTGGACGTTACCCGGGAGTATTGCGAGGCCGATGGGTGCGGATTTACATGGGTCGAGGATGTTTCGAAATGTTGCGGCGACGACCCGGGAGAGGATTTCGAGCAACCGGAAACGGAAGGAAGCGGCTGCTGTTACAATGGAGAAATCCTGGAAAGCGGGGTCAGTTCCGGGTCGGTTCTCTGCCTGGACGGGCTCCTTTACGATTGCAACGGAGCGGCGGCGGACGATTCCGAACTGTCCGCCCATATCCCGACCTGCGGGCGATATGCCGGGCTGTTCTGCTCCGGAACCAACACCTGGGGAGCGTTTGCCGATCCGGAATGCGGGTGTATCGAGGACGCCGACTGCGCCACGGGCGTCTGTAAGTACGATTACGACGGCAGTGGAAGCTGGTGCGCGCCCGCCACGCAATGCCTGCACGACGGCACGGCGTATGCGGACGGGCAGATCGCGCCGGATTGCTGGGGATCCCACAATCTGGCCACCTGCATGTCCGGAACGTGGATCGAGCAATCCTGCGGCCCCGCGGATCCCTGCGCGGAGTATTATTGCAGCGGAGGATCTTGTTATTCCATGAATCTTTCGAGCAATACCTTGTGTGATCCGAACCCGAAATGTTCTTCCGGCGCGGGGGACGGTAACTTCGATTCCGGCGGCGACATGCTCTGCGCGGGATATTGCGATGGAAACGGAAACTGCGACTGGGCGAAGGACTGTGAGGACTGCTCGGACGATTTCTCCAACGCCACGGGAACGTGTTCCAACAATGAATGCGTGATCGGCGAGTGTACGGAGGGTTATTCCAACTGCGACGCCAATCCGAGCGATTGCGAAACCCTGCTGGACAGCGATCCGGTCTGCCTGAACGCCGTCAGCCTGGGCGCTCTGGACGGCGACGAATATGCCGGGACGCTTTGTCCGACGGAATGCAAGACCGGTCCCAGCCGCACGGGGTATGGAGAGCGCTGGTACAAGATCTACATGGAGGAGGAATCGAACTGCCCTGCGGATATCCGCCTGCGCGCGCAACTCCAGTCGCCTCCCGGCATGGACTACGATCTGTATCTCTACGAGCCGTGCGGAACCCTGCGGGATTCCTCCGTAAACGGAGCGGGAGAAATGGACGAGGTCACCCATTATATCAGCGAAGGATGGCTGGGCCACAGCGACAGCACCTGGATGTACCTTCAGATCAAGTTCTTCAGCGGCGATTCCTGCGAGGAATGGACGTTGCAGACGAAGGGAGGCTGTCCGGACGGTTGGGATTGAAGCGGGCGAAGCGTAGAAAACGCTCTTCTCCCGTCCGCGTGATTTTGCGTAAAGACAAGGGTGTTCCCATCCCTGATGGTGGGTCTTCCCTTCTTCTTTCAAGCCGATGGGAGAAGCGCCTGAAAACGGGTGGCGTCAGGCTTCGCCGATGGCGTTTTTAATCAGGCTCTGGGTCTTCAGCAGGAAGGTTTCCAGTTCCACCAGTTTTTCCACGTCTTTCTTTTCCAGGGCGTCATTGGCTTTGGCGAGAATCTGTTTGATGTTTTTGAGCGCCGCTTCGTTCTTCTCGTTTCCCTTGAAATGCTGTTCCAGCGCGGGCAGGGTGTTCTGAATGTAGTTCAGGATGGAGGATACGTTCTCCTGAACCTTGGACACCATGTTGTCGTATTCCTGTTCCAGGGCGTATTCCCGATTGTCGTCGATCATATCCTGGATTTCATTGTCCGTCAGGTAATTATAGGCGCTGACGGTGATGGCCTGCTGTTCTCCGGTATCCATGTCCCTGGCGGATACTTTCAGCGTCCCGTCGGCGTCGAGATCGAAGAAAATCTTGATGCGCGTTTCTCCGCGCTGCGCTCTCTTGATGTCGTCTAAAATGAACTCGCCCAGGATGATTTTATCCTCGATATCTTCTCCCTGTCCCTGCTGGGCGATGATTCGGACGGATTCCTGATAGTCGGTTTCGGTGGTGAAAATGTGGCTCTTGCTGACCGGAATGGGCGTATCCTTGGCAATGATCTCCTTGAAATAACCTCCGGTTATCGCGATTCCAAGGGGATGCGGGGTCAGGTCCAGCAACAGCGATTTGTCTCCGCCTTCCCGGGTGAGCATTTCACCCTGGATGGCCGCGCCCAAAGCGACCGCCTCGTCCGGATTGATGTTTTTCGAGGGCATTTTCCCGAAAAAATCGGATACCGCGTTCTGAACCATGGGCATGCGCGTCTGGCCGCCGATCAACACGATGTCGTCGATGGCATCCACATGGAGACTTCCGTCCTGAAGCGCTTTTGTGCAGATGTCGATGGTCCGCTCGACGAGATCCTCCACCATCTCTTCCAACTCATCCCGCGAAAGATCCTTTTGCAGGTGCAGGGGTTGCTGGTTTCCGTCGGTGGTGATGAAGGGAAGGTTGATTTCCGTTTCCGAGGATGAAGACAGGCTGATTTTGGCCGTTTCCGCGGCGTCCTTCAGCCGTTGAATGGCCATCTTGTCCTCGCGCAGATCGATGCCGTATTCCTGGAAGAATTCGTCCAGCAGCCATTCCATGATCCGGCTGTCGAAATCCTCTCCGCCGAGGAACGTGTCCCCATTGGATGTAATGACTTCGTAGACATCCTCCGAAATTTCCAGGATGGAGATATCGAAGGTTCCGCCGCCAAGGTCGTACACCGCGATCTTCTTGTTTCCTTCCGCCTTCAGGCCGTATGCCAGGGCCGCCGCGGTCGGTTCGTTCAGGATTCGGATGACATCCAGGCCGGCGATGCGGCCGGCGTCGCGGGTGGACTGGCGCTGGGGATCCTTGAAGTAGGCCGGAACGGTGATGACGGCTTTGTCCACCGCTTCCCCCATGTATTCTTCCGCGATGGCCTTCATCTCTCCCAGAATCATGGACTGAATTTCCTGGGCCGAATAGACTTTTTCATTCAATTTGACCCGGACGTCTCCGTGTTCGCCTTCCACTAACTGGAACGGACAGGAAATCAAGGCCGATTGGACCTGGGGAGAATTGAAGGGGCGTCCGATGAAGCGTTTCGCCGCGAATACGGTATTGGTCGGGTTGGTGATGGCCTGGCGTTTGGCGGCATGTCCGATCAGGCGTTTGCCCGACGGGGTGATGGCGACCACGCTCGGGGTGATTTTATATCCCGATTTATTGGGAGTGACGATGGGAACGCCGTCTTCGATATGGGCGACACAGGTATTGGTTGTGCCTAAATCTATTCCAATCACGATAGACATATTTTGAACCTCATTTAGTATCCACGCGGGTCGGAACCGGGAATCAGAACCATCTCTTGGCCTCTTTCAGGACTTTCTTGATGAACTCGTCATCCGGTTTGAGTTCCAGGGCTTTTTCCAGATGTTTGACTGCCTCTTCCTTGCGTTTCAACTTGATTAGAATCTGCCCGAGAAGCAGGCGATATCGTGGATTATTCTCGTTGGCTTTTACGGCGGCCTTCGCAAAGGGCACGGCGTCCTGCCAATCTCTCTGATCCGTGTAAAGCTGCGCGACCTTGAAACTGTAGGCTCCGCCTTTCGGATAGGTTTCGGTGGCCTTGATATAAAGTTCGAAATATCCCTCCTGGCCGTATTGCTCCAGTCCCTGCGCACGTTGGTAATAGCGCTCTGCGGCGACTTTCTTGGCTTCGCCTTCCACTTCTTCTATTTTCTTTTCGTAAAGCTCGTTGTTGGGGTCGTTGATCGCCGCCAGGCGAAAATTGTTCACTGCGGCGACCCAGTTGTTTTTTTCCGCCTCTCCCAGTCCGGCTTCGAAGTATTCCTTGGCCTTGTTCACCTTCAGCATCAGGGGATTCTGTTTCAGGCGCCGCTGCTGCCGGATTTGCTTCGCTCTCTGATAGCGCTGTCGGGATTTTTCATCCAGAACGGCTTGGGATTCTTTCGGTCGGGTCTGTTCTTCCAGTTTGTTTTTATACAGCCGTCGCTTCGTGGAATCCCCGAGTTCCATGTGCGCTTGGGTTACGGCGGAGTAAACCCGGTTCAGTTTGTTTTTGTAGGTTCCCAAGTTCTTTCGGAAATAACTGTCCGGATGATACAGTTTGGACAGTTTCAGATAGGCTCGCTTGATTTCCGCAGTCGTCGCGTCCGGTTTGATGTTCAACAACTGGAAGTGCGTCAATTTCCCGAGGCTGTGGTACAGGAAAAGAATTTCTTTCTTGAAATTCTCCGGCAGGTCGTTTTCTTCCTGTAACTCCACCAAATTGAAAATGAAACCTTTGAAATCGCGCACGGGCATGTCCTGAACCACCACTTGCCCGTCGTGTCGGACTTTGCCGGCTACGGGTTCCAGAACATCCTGCTCGACCAGGTTTTTGAGCACGACGGCCGTGGAATTCTTGTCCAGAAGGCTCATCTGGTACAGTTCCTTGACTGTGGCCTTTCCATCGATTCTGGATACGATGAATCCCTCCTGGGCGGAAAGATCCAGTTGGGTCACGTCCACCTTTCGGCGTATACGTAATACCGTGTCTTCCTTGATGATCGCTTTCATACGCCTACTGTTCCCTGTTCCTCAAGGGGATCCTCTTGGACTTTTCCGGAATAATCGCAAGTATGTACGCTACCTTACGAATTCCTTCTTGTCAAGAAATGCAAGAAAAAACCGGAGATGGCCCCGTTCGGGGAAAAGTCGCCTGGCGATCGTATTTCCGAGGAAATAAAGACGGCGAGCCTCCGAGAATCGATCGGAAGAACCGGAAAGATGAATGTCAGATCTCGTTACGGGTGGATATCGGTTTTTTGAAGACGTATTGCCCTTTGACTTCAAGAATGTCGTCCAGAATATGGAAGAAGGCGTCTAGTACTTCCGGATCGAAGTGGCGTTCACGCTCGGATTTCATCATATCCAGCGTTTTCTCAACGGAATACGCGGGTTTGTAGACCCGCGCCGTCGTCAGGGCGTCGAAGACGTCGGCCACGGCTACGATGCGGGCCTCCAGGGGAATTTCGTACTTTTTAAGCTGATTGGGATAGCCGCTGCCGTCGTATTTTTCGTGGTGGGAAAGCGCGATCTGTTCCGACATGGACAGCATGCCGGTGCTGGAGCCTGAAAGGATCCGGGCGCCGATCAGGGTATGCTCCTTCATGAGTTCGAATTCCTTGGGGGTGAAGCGCCCTTTTTTCAGCAGAATGGCGTCCGGGATGGCGATTTTTCCGATGTCGTGCATCTGGCTGGCCAGTTTCATCTGCTTGCAATAGGTTTCGTCTTTGCCCAGGTGTTCGGAAATCAGGGTGGTGTAGATGCTCAGCCGGTGAATGTGCCCGGCCGTGTCGTCGTCGCGGTGTTCGGCGGCCTTGGCCAGGCGGAAAATCGTTTCGACCTGGGCGATGTGAAGATCGGCGTTGGCCAGCTTCAATTCATTCATGGCCTTCTGAAGTTCCGCCGTTCGCAGTGCGACTTCTTCCTCAAGCCGCTTGTTGTAGGCTTTCATTTCCAGTTCGTGGGCCAGGCGTTGGGCGATCATCAATAGAAAACGCACCGCCACATCCTGGAGATTTTCATTCACATTGAAGGCATGGATGGCTCCGAACTGTTCGCCGGAAAGCGACATCAGCGGAACGCCGACATACCCCGATCGAACGCCCAGGAGGCGCATTTCGTCTTCCGGCAGATTGCTGCTGGTGACCACCTGAATGTCTTTCCGGGTTTCCATTTCCGCGTGCAGCCAGTTCAGGGCGTCGCGCTGGTAATCGTCGATGGGAGAATCGCGGTGGGGGTAGGTGGCCTCCGTGATGTATTCTCCGTCGTGTCGGAAACTGATGAGTACGCTGTCCGCGCCGGTGAAATCGGCGGCTCGTTTGGTGAATTCCGTCAGCAGCACCTTGCGGTCGGAAAAGCGTTTCGTGAAGGTGGTGATTTCGAACAGACTGCCCAGGGTGCGCTGGAGGTTGATGACCTGGGAATTCAACTGCTTCGTGCGAATGAGCGACTTGGTCCGGGCCAGCAGTTCCAGCCGGTTGACCGGTTTCGAAAGGAAATCGTCCGCGCCCGCGTCGATGCCTTTCACCTTGTCTTCCATCTGGTCCAGCGCCGTTACCATAATGATGGGAATGATCCGGGTGGAGGCGTCGTCCTTGACCCGCCGACAGACCTCGTAGCCGTCGATCTTGGGCATCATGATGTCCAGGAGAATCAGATCGGGCGGAGCGGCGACGATTTTTTCCAGGGCTTCTTCGCCGTCGTAGGCGGCTTCCGTCCGAACGCCGGTCGTAACGAGGTAAGCCTCCAACAACTTGACATTCTTGGGGTTGTCGTCAACGATCAGTACCTTCGGAGCCATGGTCATGGGCCAACGCCTCGGATTTTCCGAAATCCCGTAATGGAGAAATGTCTATTGGAGGCTCGCTACAATCGAACATGTACATTTTTTCACATCCGGACATCCAGGTCAAGACTTGACCGATAAAAAACGAAGGAGGCATTCCGTTCTAACCTTGGAAAGATACGATGCTTTCCGGCGTGACGGAGAGAAGAGGCGAAAAGAAGCCTCATTCGATTCGGTCGGACCGGCTCTGTGAGCGGCATGGCGTTTTTGAGGAAAGCGGGGAAATGTGTTTTCTTTTTCGGCTCTTGTGTTAGGATATCGGAAAAACATATCGAAGAGAGCAGGTAAAATGAAAAATGCCCTTTGCCTTCTGGCTTTGCTGGCGATGATCGCCGGTGTTTTTCCCGGGACGGCGGTCGCCGCACGGAACGTCCGGGCGGTGAAAATTCCCACGAATCATGAACGAATTCCGCAAAAACCATCCCTTGGAGAACTCCGCAAGCGGATCGTTCGGGACGCTGAAAATCGGGAAGATCTCTATGGAAAAGGGACGCGCCTGGAGGATCTGCGGAGTGATGGCGATGGCGTCCGGATCGTTTTTTCCGAACAATTCAGGGAATCGGCCTGGAATCCTCGCATCGTGGACGACGTGGTTCAGCGCTTGAGCGTTCTGGCGGAGGGATATTCCGGCGTTCGGATCGAGATTCGAACAGAGGACGGCGTCCGGCCGCTGGACGATTTCGTCAAACTGCCCGGGAGAGCGGATGTTTTTTCCGCCGGGAGGAGCGAAAGGGCGCATCCGGTGGTTCGGAACTCCGTTGGTGGCGGGCGCTTTCCCCTGAATGGGGCGCTTTCCGGAAAAACCATCATCATCAGTCCGGGCCACGGTTGGTACTACAGTTCCAATACGGAGGAATGGCACACTCAGCGGGGTCTGGTGAACGGAATCATCGAGGATTTTACGAACTGGCGCATGGCCGGGCACGTCATCCAGGCTCTGGAGCACGCCGGCGCGCGAGTCATCAGTTGTCGGGAGCGCGACATCGCCACGGCGGAGGTGATCGTGGACAACGATGCCGGTTCTCCGGATTATACCGATGGCTCGGGGTGGAGTACGAGTACATATGTGGGCTTCAACGAAGGCTCGTATCGAACCAGTCCCACGACTTCCACCGAGCCGATGGCGACTTCCGCCTTCTGGAGCGTCGATCTTCCGGCGCCGGGCGCTTATGCGGTGTACGTGGCTTTCCGGGCCGGAGAAAACCGGGTGACCGATGCACGTTATACGGTGCATCATGGAGCGAACGCCAGCACGGTCCTTGTGGATCAGACCGGGGACGATCGCCGCTGGGTGTACATCGGATCCTACGTTTTTTCCGCCGACGGCGCCCACAACGAAGGTGTGGAACTGTCCAATTTTTCGGTCGAAAGCGGCTATGTCGTCGCGGACACGGTGAAAATCGGCGGAGGCATGGGCTCCCTGGAACGAAACGGATCTTCGTCCGGAAAACCGCGCTGGCAGGAGGCGGCCCGATACTGGGTGGAATTTTCCGGCGCGCCGGGGGAGGTTTATCACGAAACCTGGACGGAAGAAAACTCCGCCGATGTCACCACGCGGCCGCTTTACGCGGACTGGCGCGGCGGGGATCTATATCTATCGCTGCACAGCAATGCGGCCGGATCCGGGAACGTCGGATACGGCACGGAAACGTTCATGTACGACGGCGTTCCGGTGGCGGGAAGCGAGCGCTGGCGGGATCTGGTCAACGCGGAAATCGTCGGGGCGATCCGCTCCGAATGGGATGCGAACTGGACCAATCGGGGGCTCAAAACCGCCAATTTCGGAGAGTTGCGCGAATTGTTGACTATGCCGGGCTGCCTGACGGAGATCGGTTTCCACGATACGGAGTACGACGCCTTTTTTCTGAAGCGCCCGCCGTTCCGGGCCACGGTCGCCCGTGCCGTGGCGAAAGCCGCACTCGATTATTTCGAATCGTCTTTGCCGCTTTTTCCGCTTCCGGTGAAAAACATCGCTCTGGAAGCCCTGGATGTCGGGACCGTCCGTCTTTCCTGGAATCCGCAAGACGACGCCACCTATCCGAACAGCGATCCCACCGGGTATCGGATTTACATCTCGGAGGGCGGGACGGGATTCGATAACGGAACGTTGCGAACAACGGAAAACCATTATGATTTCGATAACTTGTCGCCTGGAATGTTGTATGCTTTCCGAGTGTCCGCCACCAATGTCGGAGGTGAGAGCCTGTGGAGCGAACCCGTGGTGGCCCGCATCAACGGCTGGGACAAGCCGAATATCCTGATCGTCAATGGTTTCGATCGTCTGGACGCCTCGATCCAGGAAGAGGAAAACAATAGGGAATATGCGCTCTTGCACGCAAAAAGCATTCAGGCGGCCGGAGACTACTATTTCCTTTCGACAAGCAACGAAGCGTTTGCCTCCGGATCGATGTCGCTTTATCCATACGAAATGCTGGACTGGATCGCCGGAGAGGAAGCCAAACTGACGGATGAACTGGACGCCTATCGCTCGTTATCCGTAGAGGAACGCCAGCAAATTCAAACTTTTGTGAACCAGGGCGGCAATCTGTTCATCAGCGGGTCGGAGATCGGCTGGGACGTGGCTGTTTCCGCCGATGGAGAGGCGCAATATCTGGCGTTTCTGAACGATACCCTGCGGGCCGGGTATGTGTCCGACGACGCGGACGAGTATGGCATGAAAGGCGTGGATGGTGGAATATTCCAGGGAATAACGGGAACTTTCGACGATGGGAGTCATGGCGTGTACGACGTGGACTGGCCGGATGTCCTTGCACCGGAACAGGGCTCCACGACCTGTATGACCTACTCGGACGTTTCAAAGGGGCTGGGCGTTTGCTACGACGGAGACTACCGCCTGGTGTATCTCGGGATTCCTTTTGAAAGCATTGTGGGAAACAACCGGGATAAAGTGATGCTTTCCGTCTTGAACTATCTTGCCGCGGAACAGATTCCCGTGGGGACGGATGGTGATCGGGACGAGGACGTGGAAAATATTGAAGGCGTCGAAGACGTGGAAGACGGAGATGACGACGCCGATTTCGATTTTTCGGAAGAAGATGCGGACGGCAATGAAGTTCCGGATGGCGATCTGGAGGCGGACGCAGGGGAAAATCCCGAAGGGGATACGGAAGTCGTGGATGGCGATGAGGAATTCGGAGAAGAAATCTCGGAAGAGGATGCGGATTTTGCGGATGCGGAGGAAGATAATCCATCGGAAATGTCGGAATTCGATAACGGACTGGAATGCTTGCCGGGTTATGAACGGGTTGGTGGCGCCTGTATAAAAAGTGACGACGGCGAGGGCGATGGTGGCGGAGGAGGATGCCGCCAGTCGAGAGGGGGTTTCCCGCCGGCGATGGCTGTTTTCCTCATGTTCCTGACCGCATTTCTCGTTCGTCGTCGGCGAACCGGATTTGATTGAGAGTTGCCAGTGATGTCAATGATTTAGACACAGTGCGTCAGCAAAAAGCTCTTGACGGGACGTGTTTTCCTAAGTATAAATGAATATATGGACAGACAGGACTTCTAACTCAATGGGAGTCGAGTCTTTTCGGATCTGGTCTCGCTACGCTGGTCAGCAATCTTCCTTTTTTAGGAGAAGACGATGTGGGCGTATGGCATGAATAGCCGCTTTTTCGCTTCGTGGGTTCTGGTTCTTTCGTTATTGCTGATCGTGAGCTGTAGCGGCGGAAGCGGGACGGCGCCGGATGGGGACGGAGTCGATGGAGATGTCGTGTCTCTTTGTGACGATCCTCTGCTGGCGGAATGCTATTCGAATATCGAATGCGCGCCGGGGTGGACCTGCGATCTGTCTACCTGCATTTGCAAGGATTCCACCGTTTCCGACGGAGACGCGGACGGGGATTCCAACTCGCCGGACGGAGACGACAATCCGACATGCAACTGCGCGGAGAAAGCCTGTATTTCCGTCAGTCCGCGTTCGTTGAACCTGGGCATGTGCCAGCTTGGGGACGATTGCATCGATGAGTTCCGCATCAGCAACGACGGCGGCGCGACGTTGAACGTTCTGGACATCGCTTTCCTGGCCGGGGAAAGCAGTCCCGATTATTCCTGGTGCGAAGGCAAGGAACCGGTGCTGCCCTTCGCTCTGCTGCCGGACGAACACACCACCATATGCGTGCAGCTTTCCCCGACGGATCCGGAAAAAGATGAAGGTAAGATCAAGATCGTCAGCGGCTCCTGTTTCGACAGCACCACCCACGTCACGCTCACCAGCCAATACAAAGGCGAATCGACCGTCTGCGTCGAGCCGGAGACCTGGGATTTCGGAGAAGTGGATCTGGGGACGAGCAACCCGCCCATGCGCACGGTCACCATTCGAAACACCGCGACGGACACGGATTCCAACCGGGTGCTTACGATCTCCAAAGTGGAAATCGATCCGCCGAACAGTCCGTTCTTCCTCAATCAGAACGAAACGGTTCTGAACAACCTGCCTTTCCTGCCGCCCAACGCGGACACAACGTTCAACGTTTTCTTCCAGCCCAATGATCCGGGAACCGCCAGCGCGGAAATTATCGTTTATCACGATGCCAACAATATCGATGAAACCTGTCTGAATCTGAACACCAATGCCGCCGAGCCGGTCAAGATCTATCTTTCCGGAAATGCGGTGGTCTCCTGTCTTGAAATCACCCCCATGCCCATCGACTTCGGCGAGGTGACGGTGGACCAGGATCTGGATGTGTACGTCAACCTGAAAGCCACGGAGGAATGCGGCGGCCCCATCGTCATGCGGGGGATCAACTGGCAGAACGAACAGCAGCCGGAGGGGTTGCAGATCTTCGATCCCGGCAACGCGGCCAACGCCTACATTCCGGCCGGAACCAACGTTTCCTTCCGCATGACGTGCAGTCCCACGCGGGAAGACACGTTCAACGGCTTCATCGAGATCCACAGCAACGATTTCCAGCAGCCGGATATCCTGATTCCCGCCACGTGCAAGGGGGTTCTGGGGCAGATCATGGCCAGTCCGCCTTCCGTGGACTTCAGCAAGGTTCGCTTGCAGGAAAACGAAGAACGCGTCATTCGGATCATGAACACCGGCGGGGGCGATTTCAGCATTTCGGATATCGAGATGCGTACGGACTCCGTCTATTACAAGGTTTTCCATCTGAAGGATCGTCACCTGCTGCAATTCCCCATTACGGTGCCGCCGCATGACGAACGTTCCTTCACGGTTCAGTACCTTCCCACTCACAATGATTTCGACGTTCTGGACCTGGAAAACGATCAAAACCACCTCGATACCGGCGCGATGGTGCTGACCCTGGAAAATCTCTCCGTGGGCAGTTCGGAATATGCCGTTTCCTTGGAAGGCGAGCCCGTCTGGCCGCTTTGCAATTTTTCCTGTCCGGAGGACGGCTATGAGAACTTCACCGATACGCTGGACTTCGGCGAGGTGGCCCTGGACGTGAGCAAGACCCTGCGTCTGCGGGTGACCAACAGTGGCGAGGCCAGTTGTATTCTCGACCCCATGCCGTACTTCAGTCCCGGCTCCTCCACGGCGTTCAACTTCGCCATTCAGTCTCCGCAGCCGCTTCTCACGGGGCAGTTCACGGACATCTTCGTCACCTATCTTCCCGAAAACTATCCCGCGCCGGCGTCGGGCGAACTGGTCGTTCCGACGAACGATTTCCGTTTCGAGGCGACGGACAACCCCAATATGGCGTTCACGGTCGATCTGGACGGCCATGGCGTGAATCCGGAAATCGACGTGTACCCCGAAACGTCCTCCTCCACGCCGCATTCTTTCGGTGAAGTGCTGCTCAACACCTGTTCCGACGACGGCGACGAAGAGCATCCCCTCAAGGTGACCATCACCAACGGCGGCGCCTCCGGGAAACTCATCGTGGAAGAGATCAGCTGGGAAGTCACGGGCATCGAGGGAAGCTGGGTTTTCCGGACGCCGGTCACGCCGCAGCTTCCGGCGGAACTGCGCCCCAGCTCGCAGCACCCGGAAGACAAGGTGATTTTCGAGATCGCCTTCTGTCCTCTCCAGTTCGTGGCCGTGCAGCGCGCCGTTCTGAAAATCATTTCGAACGACAATCAGCATCCGATCCGCCGCGTTCACATGCTCGGCCAGGGCGTCGATTGCGACGCCAATTTCCACACCATTCTGCCGGACTATCCGGCCTGCTCGTACTTCTGTTTCCGGCCCACGCCGGAATCCCAGGTGCCCTACGAACTCTGCGACGGCTACGATAACGACTGCGACGGGCGTGTCGATGAGGATTACCGCCTGGGCGAGCCCTGCGACGGCGTCGGAGCCTGCGGCCCCGGAGTGATTCAGTGCCTGGGCGACCGTTTGACCATGTGCTCCTCCGATCCGGGAGGCGACGATTACTTCCCCGGAAGTCCCGGACAGGAGAATGTCGGCCCGGAACTCTGCGACGGCGTGGACAATGACTGCGACGGAAAGGTGGACGAGGAACCCTGGTACATCGGAGAGATGTGCGCCGGCCAGGGCGTCTGCCGTATCGGCCAGTGGCGTTGCGTGGACGAGGATCATCCGGACTATCCCTATGCCCGCTATTGCGACGCCAACGACGCCCATGCCGACGATCCGGACATCTGCAACGGATTGGACGACAATTGCGACGGCGTGCCCGATAACGGGAGCTATTTCATCGACGGCAGCGGCGATCCGCCGGAAATCTGCGACACCGGACGCTGCGTGGGCAGTCCCTGTCGCGGTACGGGCGGGTGCGACGGCTGGGGATCGTTCCGGTGCTCGGATCCCTTCGACCAGCCGGACCAGATGTGGATCTACTGTTCGGTGAACAGCCAGGGCGAGCCGGAAGTCTGCGACGGAATCGACAACGACTGTGACGAATCCACGGACGAAGGCCAGTGGCTGCGCCTGTCCGACCAGCGGTACTATCAGAAGGGCGATAACTGCGACGGAGTGGGCGGTCCCAGCGATCCGACCACCGGTCCCTGTGGATACGGAACCATCGAATGCAACCCGGAAAACTACATGGCGGTGATCTGCTCCACGGACATGGGGGGAAGCGAATACAATCCCCAGGCGGAGCGTTGCGACGGCATCGATAACGATTGCGACGGGGAAATCGACGAGGACTTCAACATCGGTGGCGAATGCGACGGCGTGGGGGAATGCGGCCCCGGCGTGTGGGTCTGCGCCCCCAACCAGGAAGACCGGATCTGCTCCACCGACATCAACGGCCCGAACTACGACGGCACCGCCGAGCTCTGCGACAGTCTGGACAACGACTGCGACGGTGAAAAGGACAACGGCTATCCGGTGGGCGAGCCGTGCGTGGGTGACGGAGAATGCGGAAACGGTCATTACGAATGCAACGGCCCGTTCAACGTGGTTTGCTCCACCAAATCCGGCGGATCGGAGTACTTCCCGCAGCCGGAAAAATGCAACGGACTGGACGACGACTGCGACACCCAGGTGGACGAGGATTACTTTATCGGCGACGATTGCGACGGGTTGGGCGAATGCGGCGCTGGCGTGTACGAGTGCGACGGCCTGCGGGACTACCGCTGTTCCACCGATTTCGGCGGCAGCCATTACCAGGGCACGCTTGAACTTTGCGACGGCCTGGACAACAACTGCGACGGTCGGCCGGATGAGGACTTTCGTATCGGCGATGTCTGCACGGGAACGGGACGTTGCAGCACGGTTCCCGGATCCATCTACCAATGCGGCTGCGAGATCGATCCCGACACGGGCGACAAGCTGAATCCGCTCTGCGACCCGTTGAAAAGCTACTTCTGCGACGCCAACCCGGGTGGCAACAAGTATCCAGGCTGGGAGGAAATCTGCAACGAGATGGACGACGATTGCGACGGTTCCGTGGACGAGGGATACGATCCCCAGCACGGCGACGACCCCAACAACTGCGGCGGATGCAATACGGTTTGCGACTGCACCGGGCACCACTGCGTCCCGGGATGTTATGAAGGCGATTGCATCGTGGCGCAGTGTTCCACCGGCTGGTTCGATACGAACGGAAGCTTCGACGACGGTTGCGAATGTCAGAAGGATGAATGGGACTTCGCCAATCTGGGCAACGAGTGCATGAACGCCGCGCCGTTGGATCCCTTCCAGTTGGTGGACGACAACACCAGCTACGATTACGTCCAGCTCATTTCCGGAAATCTGCACCAGGGCGGCGCCACCCCGGACGAGGACTGGTTCAAGTTCCGCGCCGTGGACGCGGCGGAGTCCTCCACGGGACAGGACAGCGACCAGTTCCACGTTTCCGTGAAATTCACGGACAACAACGGCGGGGAATTCGCTTTCGATGTCTACCGGGACAATTGTTCTCAGACGGCGGATCTGCGGGAATGCACGCGGGGAAGCCACTTCGAGCACGCCACCGATTTCCGGAACGTGGATCCGGCGACGCACATCGCCACGGGGCAGGATCCCTGCCAGACCGATCCCAGCGTGCCCGAACTGAATCATTGCATCAAGAAGGATATCGATTACTTTATCAGGGTCTATCGTATCGCCCCCACGGCGACGTGCGCGGAATACGAACTGGAAATCTCCAACGGTTTCTATTCGTCTCCGTAGCCGCGCCTCGATCGCCCAAGGGGGAATGACGGATTCCGATCCACGTACGCCTGGATGGAGTGAATTTCCATGGAGTTGAAGTTACATAAGAAACTATACAGCAAGGCCGGAGTTCAAGCCGCGCTTGCCGCCTTTTCCCATCTTGGAGAGGGGCGTCTGGAAAAAGACGAAACCCATTACCGGATTCTTTTCGAGACGGTCGATCCGTCCACGCGGGACGTTCTTCTGGACGAATTCGGAAACTTCGCGCTGTATCAAACGATCGTCGGTAAAAAAACATGGCAGTGAACCCGAAAAAGCTGAACAAGGAACTCGCCCATCTCCGCTTCCGGAAGATGAACGGAAAAGTGTTGATTACCAACGATGTCGGCCGCTACGCCTGGCTCGGCCAGGAGGATTTCGATCGCCTTCTGAGCGGGGATCTGGATCCGGAATCCGAGCTTCACGAAGAACTGGCCAGGAAGGAATTTCTGCGGGGGTCCAACTACACCGGCCGCGTGGTGGATATTTACCGCTGGCGAAACGAGTTTCTGTCCGACGGACCGAATCTGCACATCATGATCCTGACGCTTCGCTGCAACCATACCTGCCTGTACTGCCATGCCAGCCGCGTTCCCATGGATACGGACGGCCATGACATGAGTATCGATACGGCTCGCTCCGTGGTGGATCTGATTTTCGAATCCACCGCGGGCGCCATCAACATCGAATTCCAGGGCGGGGAGCCTCTAGCCAACTGGGACGCCCTGCGTTTCGTGGTGGAATACGCCACGGAGAAAAACCGGGAGGCGGGCAAGGATCTGGCCTTCACGCTGGTTTCGAACCTCAGCCTGATGGACGAGGACAAGATGAAATTCCTGATCGACAATCAGGTATACGTCTGTACCTCCATCGACGGCCCGAAGGAGCTTCACGAGAAAAATCGCGTCTTTACGGGAGGATCCAGCTACGATCTCGCTGTGGAATGGATCCGGCGCTTCAATGCGGAATACGAGAAGCGGGGATACGATCCTACGGTCTTCCACATCGACGCCCTCATGACCACCACGCGGTTCTCGCTTCCTTATTGGAAGGAGATCGTGGACGAATATCTCAAACTCGGACTGATGTCCGTTCATCTGCGTCCCCTGAATCCTTTCGGTTTCGTGACGAACACCTGGAAGACCATCGGGTATTCCATGGAGGAGTTCATCGATTTCTACAAAAAGTGCTTCGATTACATCGTCGATCTGAATCTGAAGGGCGTGCAGGTCATCGATCGCATGTCGGCCATCTATCTGACTCGCATTCTGACGGATCGGGATCCGAACTACATGGAATTGCGTTCTCCCTGCGGGGCGGGTATCGGACAATTGGCCTACAATTACGACGGCCAGGTGTTCACCTGCGATGAAGGCCGCATGATGGCCCAGATGGGAGACGATAATTTCAAGATGGGGCATGTAGATGCCGATAACTATGTGGAACTGATGGAATCCGAACCCGTGAGGACGCTGGTTCTCGCATCGATACAGGACGGAATCCCGTTATGCTCCACGTGCTCGTACAAGCCGTATTGCGGGGTCTGCCCGATTTACAATTACGTGACCCAGGGAGACCTGTTCGGGCAAATGCCCACCAACGGCCGTTGTCAACTGGCCCTGGCGAGCTTCGACCATCTGTTCTCCTATTTAATGAAGGAAGATCGCGAGATCGATACGATATTCCAGCGATGGATAACGGTAAAAACGCGGCAGATCGATGCCTGTGACCCTTACTGAAGGAGGCTTTGTGCATGAAACCCGGCAATAAGATTCCTGAAATCAAGAAAAAGGTTCGGATGTACCTTCAGGGGGAGGAGGGCAAAATCACCAAGAAGAAAGCGCTCACGGCTTCCACCACGCTGTTGCTTTTGGGACAGACCTTCGACGCGGCGGCCGATCTGCCGGAGGCGGAACATCTGGACGACGTGGATCATTCGCCGGACAACCCGCTGGACGGCGCTTTCAGCGAGGCGGCCATGGTCCCCGAGGGCGAACTGCACGCCGGGCATTGCTCGCACGGATCCCACGGTTCGCACGGCTCGCACGGATCCCACGGCTCGCACGGATCCCACGGTTCGCACGGCTCGCACGGTTCGCACGGTTCGCACTCGTCCCACGGGTCGCATTCGTCCCATGGATCGCACGGATCCCACGGAAGTTGGTGATCGACCACGGGAATGCCCAGAACCGATCGTCCGCGTAGCCTCTATCTCGTTTTATCCTATTCCTGCGATTTGCGCTGCCGGTATTGTCCGGTCGAGAAAAATGAAAGGTCGATGGCCCCGGATCTGCTGGATCGCGCCATCGACCTTTTTTCTTGCGCCTCCGTCGATCGGCTGCGCTTTTCCGGCGCGGAACCGCTAAACGCTCTGCCGCTTGTCTGGCGCTTTCTTGAACGATTCCAACCCGATATCCCCATCCGACTTACGACGAACGGTCTGCGGCTTTCCCAAACGATTCTGGATCGACTGGCAAGGGATCCCCGGGTGGAACTGGCGGTCAGCGTGGATGGAGATCGGGGCGTGCACCTTGCCGAGCGGAAAACCGGAAGACGGGAAAACGATTCCCACGATTGGTTCGAAGCCCACCGACGGTTTCTTTTTTCCGCTTTTCCCCGACCGGTGACGGTCAATCTGGTGATTGCGCCGAAACAGGCGGAACATTTTTACCATAGTGTTTCGTACCTGTTGGGCCGAGGCGTGCGACGATTGAATCTGTTGCCCGCGTATTACGTTTCCTGGCGGCGGCGGGAATTGTCGGCTCTGGAACGAGGATTCCGGCGGGTGGCGCATCTCTTTTGGGAAGCCTGGAAGCGGGGGCTTTCCATCGATCTGGCGAACCTGGAGCGCAGCGCATCCCAGGCCCTGTTCCTCGATGCCTGGGTGGTGGATGTCGATGGCGAAGTCTACGAAAACGACGTCGTCGTGACGCGTCCTTTTCGAGAAAATCTTTCGGATCTTTCCGTCGGAAACGTGAATGAAATAAGCCATATCGATGAGTTGCGAAGTTGCGACGTGGATTGGCCGTCGCTGATCGCCGCTCGTTTCGGAGCCCGGGTCATGTCCTCCACCCGGATCGTGGATGGGATGCTGTCGGATTTCGTGGAAACGTTGACGCCAAGTGAATCCTTGCGAAATCAGGGACAGACAAGGCGCAACTGGAAGGAGCGGTAGGGGCCGACACTTCCGAGAAACGTAAACAGCGCTCCACGTGCGTTGAAAACTTCATCGATTCCGCTCCATCCTTCGCAGAGCGAATCCTTGCCCGGCAGGCGCACCACGCCGCAGGTGTCGATGGGCATGCGGGCGAAGCCGGGAACCGATTCCAGCACGAAGACGAAGCCCGCGATTTCCTCCCAGAACGGGTCGTAGCCGAAAACAAGTCCCGTTTCCTCGCCGTCCATGAAAGCGATGGGGGAGTCGAAGCATAGCCGGGTTTCGTAAGTGCTCCGGGATTCGGGGGGAGGGGAATCGAACCAGCCGAGTTCTATTTCCGCAATTATTTCAGGGAGGTCAACCAATCCGGATCCGCCGGAAAGCTCGCAGGACGTGAAGTCTGTTTCGCAGACAGGTTCATCCATATCATCCGCATATGGTATATATACAAAGCAATCGTAATAATCCCAGCTTTGTTCGGGACAATCGCAAACTCCGTTGTTGTCCAGCCCGCAGGGATTCGAGGACGAACAGCAGCCTGTTTCCTCGGCTTCTTCCGCCTCCTCGTCGAAGTCGCTGTCCAGATCGCCATCGGTATAACTTCCGTCTCCATCCGGCGTGGCGTCGCTGCCGGGGATGATTTTCTGCGAGAAACTTCCGGCAAGCGAATCCGAGAGTTCTTCCTGCAAACGGTCGCATATTTTCTCCGCGTTGGATCGGGTGGTGGCGCAGGCCCAGATTCCAATGGAAGAAAGGATAGAGAATACAAGTAGATAGATCCAGACAGAACTTGCAGCAGGGAAGGCGCGCTGGAAAAATACCACGGAATTTACGCGAGAAGACCTTTCCTTTGCGGGTTTCGTCTCGCTGCTCGAATCCTTCGGCATGACGCGGAACTCCCGTTATCTGACGGAATCGAAAATGAGTTGAAATCGATCATTCAGTCTATCCGTTTTGTGCCTCCGGGTCAAACTTTCATGAACATGACGAGTGGAAAATTCCCGTGAATTCGGGCATGGATGGGGCGCGATTTTTCGAACGGCTTCAAACGCCGATGTGCGCCCATGAGCGCTGGAAACAGCCGGTTTTTTGAGCGGAAAGAAGGGGGGGCCGGGGTGAAAATCGGGCTGGTGGTCGTACCACCGGCCATGGTGAACGCCGATAACCGTTCCGAAAGTTTGTGAAATGTTAGAAATGTGTTAGAATTCGATCCGTGGGAGGAAGTCATGAAAACGAATCTTTTGCTTCTGGCCTTTGTAATTTGCGCGACGTGTTTTTGTTTCGACGCGCGGGCTGAATTCCTGAAAGGTCCGTACATCCAGAACCCCACGCCGTCGTCCATCGTCGTGATGTGGCAGAGTTCGGAGGAATGCACGGGAAAGGTGCTCTGGGGAAAGGATTTATCCCGGGAAACCCCGTCTCCGGCAAACACGCTGCATGAAGTCACCATCTCCGGCCTGGAAGCGCGCCACGGATATCCGTACAAGGTCGTCTGCGGCGGAGACACGTCGGAAGTGAAGCTTTTCAAGACGTCGTTTAAAGGCGAGGAGCCGTTTTCCTTCGTGCTTTTCGGAGATACGCGCAGCGATCACGAGCAGCACGGACGCGTGGTGAACGCCCTTTCCCGAACCCAGGTGGATTTCATCGTGCATACGGGCGACATCATCGGCGCGGGGGAAAACGAGGACGAATGGCAGACCTATTTCGAGATCGAGCATAACCTGATGGCGGAATATCCCATGTATTTCGTCCTGGGAAATCATGATGTCAAGGGCTCGATCGAGCCGTATCTGAAATACCTTTCGCTGCCCATGGCTCAGACGGAAGACGGTCCCACGGAGCAGTATTACGCCTTCGACTATGGAAATTCCCGTTTTATCATCGTGGACACCATGGCCACGGTTCTGGTGGAAGGCGGCGCGGAATTCAACTGGATCATCGAGCAATTGGAGGACGCCTACAACGATACGGCCATCCGCCATATTTTCATGTTCGTCCACGAGGGGCCGTACTCGGTCAAGGACGGCCGGGCCGGCAACTTTCTGTTGAAACTGGTGCTGGAACGGTTCGAATCCTTCAAGATCATGGCGGTTCTTTCCGGACACGACCATCATTACTGGCGGGGGCGCAATGCCCGCGGGCTGGATGTCATCGTCAGCGGCGGCGGCGGTGCGCCGCTATACGAAATGGTGCCGGAGGACAAGGACAGCTTCGAGTTTTTCACCGGAAAGGTCAGTCTGGCCTATACGGTTTTCGAGGTCAACGGCGATACCATCGTGGGCAAGACCCTGGATCCCGACGGCGAAGTATTGGATTCGTTCGTCTGGGAAAGTCGTCAGCCCAAGCCGGAGATCGAGGATGGAGACGACGAAACGCCAATCGATGGAGACGCGGACGATCCGGCCGAGACGGATGCGGAGCCCGTTATACCGGACGGCGACAAGGAGACGGGAACGGAACCGAAGCCTGCGAATGAAAACGAAGGCGACGCCGAAGGCTGTCGCAGTGTGTCCGTTGCCCCCGACATCCGGAGCGCGGAGATTCTGTTCGCCCTTTTGTTGCTCGGATGGCGGAGGCGCAGGGCGTCGGTTCGATAAACACGGACACGCAAGATCCGCTCAAGAAAAACGCCCTCGGCTTTCGCCGGGGGCGTCGTGTTTTTCGGTGAAGGCGTCGCTCAGTTGACGCCCGTATCGAAAGAATACTTCAGGACATCCAGCATTTCCTTGGTGAAGATGAAGTTCATCTCCTTGCGCGAACTTTCCGAGATATCGTCCAGGTCTTTCCGGTTTTTTTCGGGAAGCAGCACGGTCTTGATGCCGGCGCGTTTGGCCGCCAGCACTTTCTCCTTGACGCCGCCCACGGGGAGCACGGTGCCGCGCAACGTGATCTCGCCCGTCATGGCGACATCGTTCTTCACGGGTTGTTTTGTCAGAAGCGAGGTCAGCGCCGTCATCATGGTTACGCCCGCCGAGGGACCGTCCTTGGGAATCGCGCCGGAGGGAACGTGAATGTGTACGTCGTTTTTCTGGAAAATCTCTTCGTCCAGATTGAGCGTCTTCGCGTTGGAGCGAATGAAGGAAAGCGCCGCCTGGGCGGATTCCTTCATTACGTCGCCCAACTGACCGGTGAGCGTCAACCCGCCCTTGCCCTGCATCATGGTGGCTTCCACGAACAGGATGTCGCCTCCGAAGGGCGTCCAGGCCAGTCCCGTGGCTACGCCGGTGCGGGACATGCGCTCCGCGATGTCGGACTCGAATTTCGGCTTACCCAGGATTTCCTCCACGGCGGCCTCGGTGATGTCCGTTTTTTCCTCCTTGCCGTAGGCGATTTCCTTGCCCACGAAACGGCAGATGGAGGCGATTTCTCGCTTCAGGTTGCGGACGCCGGCCTCTTTCGTGTAGCCGTGGATGGTGAAAAGCAGGCTTTCGTCCGAAAATTCGATCTGCTCGGCCTTGAGTCCGTGTTCCTCCAGATTCTGGGGAACCAGGTAGGTCTGGGCGATTTCCAGCTTTTCCTCGTCCGTATAGCCGGGAATGCTGATGATCTCCATGCGGTCGCGCAGAGGCGGGGAGATGGTGTCCAGCAGGTTCGCCGTGGCGATGAACATCACGTTGCTGAGATCGAAGGGCACGCCCAGGTAGTGGTCGGAAAAGCTGTTGTTCTGCTCCGGATCCAGCACTTCCAGAAGGGCGGAGGAGGGATCGCCGCGCATGTCCTTGCCCAGTTTTTCGATCTCGTCGAGCATGAACACCGGATTGTTGGTTCCGGCCTTCTTCAGCCCCGAAATGATGCGGCCGGGCAGGGCGCCGATGTACGTTCGCCGATGGCCCCGGATCTCCGCTTCGTCGTGCACGCCGCCCAGCGACATGCGATGAAATTCACGGCCCAGGGCGCGGGCGATGGATTTCCCGAGCGAGGTTTTCCCCACTCCCGGAGGCCCCTGGAGGCAGAGAATCGGGCCCTTCATGTCGGCCTTCAGCTTGCGGATGGCCAGGAATTCCAGAATCCGGCGCTTGACCTTCTTCAGGTCGAAATGATCCTCGTTCAGCACGCGCTCGGCCTCGCGGATGTCCAGGTTGTCCTCCGTGGAGTTGGACCAGGGAAGCTCGATCATCCAGTCCAGGTAGGTCCGGACGACGTGGTATTCCGGAGACGAGGTGTGCATCTGGCTCAGGCGCTTCAGTTCCTTCATGCTGGCTTCGTAGGCTTCCTCGGGCATGCCCACGTCCTCGATGGCCTTGCGCAGCTTTTCGATTTCCGAACTCTGACCGTCGGATTCGCCCAATTCCTTTTGGATGGCCTTCATCTGCTCGCGCAGGTAGACTTCCCGCTGGTGGCTGTCGATGCGGTCCTTGACCTCGCTCTGGATCTTGTTTCCCAGTTCCAGCACTTCCAGTTCGCGGGTCAGAATTTCGGTGGCGTGCTTCAGACGGGCTTCCAGGTCCGTTAGTTCCAGAAGTTCCTGCTTTTCCTTGATGTCGATGTCCAGATAATGGGCCACCATGTCCGCCAGGTAGGACGGAGACGGGATTTTCTCGATCAGGAATTCGGCCTCGTCCGGAATCGAGGGCGTCAGGTGGATGACCTTGTGGACGATCTGTTTCAGGTTGCGGTAAAGCGCCTGAATTTCCAGATCCTGGCCTTCCGAGAGCGATTCCTGGAGGTAGTTCACCCGCGCCAGGTGGTAGGGATCCTCCTGAAGCATTTCCTCCATGCGGAAACGGGAAATTCCCTGGACCAGAACGCTGGCCGCGCCGTGGGAGATATCCGTGGCCTTCAGCACCTTGGCCACGGTGCCGAAGCGGAAGAGATCCGCATGGCCCGGTTCGTCCACGTTTCCGTCGATCTGGGCGACGATTCCCATGTATCCGCCGCTATCCATGATGTCCGACATGAGTTGCAGGGACTTCGGACGGCCAATCGAAAGGGGAAGCGTCATGTAGGGGAACAGAACGGTGTTTCTCACCGGCAGGATCGGGAGATTCACGGGCAATTGATGCTGGCTGATGTCTGTACTCACTTTAAACCTCTATCCTTGCGTAAGTCGGAGGTTTTTCCTCCGGGTTGATGCAGGAAGCGGAATTCCTTTAAAATAATAATTACGGCCCCATCGCCTGTCAAGGCGGTACGATCCTCGGTTCGACTCGTGCATTTGTTTAATCGTCCGGATAGCGTTAAAAGATTACCCGGAAATTGCAAAAATGCTCATTTGCTCATATGCGATGCCGAGCTGAAAAAGCCCGGTTATCCGCGCTTGTCCTGTCCCTTGTTCCCAGGGCTTGCCTTTTCGATGACCTCGTATTGCTCGATATGAAAGTAATTGATGGGGCGCAGGTGGATTTTCCTGTTGTATTTCCGCTCGATACGGGACAGGGACATGGCTTCCTCGTCCACCAGCATGTCGAAAATCTCCGGATGGCAGTTGATGGAAATCACGGGGCCCTTGATGTTGTTCATTTCCCGGTCGATTTCCCGGAAAATCTCGTAACAGATGGTGGTTTTCGATTTCAGATAGCCCTTGCCGTCGCAATAAAAGCACGGCTCGCAGAGTTGCCGCCCCAGACTCTCCCGGATGCGTTTGCGTGTCATTTCCACCAGGCCGAAATCCGAAATTTTCAGGACGTTCGTCTTGGCCTTATCGTCCCGCAGGGATTCTTCCAGGGCGTTGTAGACCTTTTCGCGGTTGGCTTCCCGTTCCATGTCGATGAAATCGATGATGATGATGCCTCCGATGTTGCGCAGGCGCAACTGGTACACGATTTCCTTGACCGCCTCCAGGTTCGTCTTGAAGATGGTTTCCTCCAGGGTGCGCTTGCCCACATAGCGGCCCGTGTTCACGTCGATGGCGGTGAGCGCCTCGCCCTGATCGATGATGATGTAACCGCCCGATTTCAACCATACTTTCCGCCCGAGCGCCCGGTTGATGTCCAATTCGATGCCGAAATGATCGAAAATCGGCTCCCGGCCGTCGTAGTATTCGATATGACTCTTGAATTTCGGCATGTACGTCTTGATGAACTTCCGGATTTCCTCGTATTCGCCTTTTTCGTCGATGGTCAGGCTTTCCACGTCGCTGGTGAAAAGATCCCGGGCCGCCCGGAAGATCAGATTGAGGTCGTAATGCAGCACGGCGGGCGGCTTGGCGTTCTGTGTCTTGGACTGGATTTTCTTCCAGAGATTCATCAGCAGCGTCATATCGGCGCGGATTTTCTTTTCGTTTACGCTGTCCGCGACCGTACGGACGATGAATCCGGTCCCGGGGTTGCGCAGTTTTTCCACCAGTCCCTTCAGGCGGCTGCGCTCCTTCTCGTCCGTGATCCGCCGGGAGACGCCCACATGATCGATGTAGGGCATGTAGACCAGGAAACGGCCCGGCAGGCTGATGTTGGTGGTGATACGGCAGCCCTTGGTGCCGATGGGATCCTTCGCCACCTGGACCACGATTTCCTGACCTTCCTTCAGAAGATCCTCGATGGGAGGCATGCGGTGGGCCTGCGGATTTCTTTCGGGTTTTCCGTTTCCTTCCTTCCTTGGCGAGTCGGCGTTTTCCTCAGAATCGTTTTCCTTGTGATCCACGTAGGAACTCGGGTCGCTGTCGGGGGTGTAGATATCGGAGACGTACAGGAAGGCGGCCTTGTCCAGGCCGATGTCCACGAAAGAAGCCTGCATGCCGGGCAGCACCCGGATGACTTTCCCGAAATAGATGTTTCCCACGAATCCGCGGTCGCGTTTCCGTTCCACGAAGAGTTCCGCCGTGACTCCGTTTTCCATCAATGCAACGCGCGTTTCCTGTGGGTTGGCATTGATGATGAGCTTGCGGGACATTCACTTTCTCCTTCTGGGCGCCTGGAGCATCGCTCCCCGGCGGCCGTGGCCTTGATAGGGTTGCGGCTTGGCTTTTCTGGGTATTTCGAAGCGGACGGCCGTTTTTTCCAGCCGGACCGCCTGTTGTTCCTTTTCGGAAAGATGGAACAGATGCGCCAGAACCTCCGAGGGCTTGATGGCGCCCTGTTGCTCGGTTTTCAGCAGGCAGGTCACCGTCCGGTTTCCGTCGTGCCGGATGGCGGTCACGAAGGATTTCAGGTCCAGGGATTTGACGGCTCCCTTTTTGGTCATCCGCTCGAAAGGCAGCTCGTCCGCTTCGTGGAACGCGTCCAGGATGCGGGCGATCTCCGACGGGGCCGGAGCGCCGTCGAACTGAAAGACGTATTCGCTTTCGTGGATACTTTCCGACAGGGACGGCGACTGCTGCGAAATCTGGCGGGCATCGACGATCTTCATGCCGTGGGGGAGATTGCGGTTCAGCCGTCCCACCAGCGATGAAATCGGACTTTGATCCAGGATTTCCGCGTCGAAGAACTCCGTCCTGGATTCCACGCCCAGCGGAAGGGCCTGGCTGAAGGAAATCTTCGGTTTCGGATGGTAGCCCTCCGAGTATCGCAGCCGGATCGCCGAGCGGCGGAAGCTGCGCGCGATCTGGTTCATGGTGTCCAGGTGGCCGAGAAAAGCGGAGAAATCGCGCTTCTCGAACTGGAAGCGGATGACGCGCAGGCCGCAACTGCCCGCCTGAATGCGAAGGCGCGGGCGGGGCGGTTCGGCGCTTTCCAGATGCGGGGCCTCGCCTTTCGCCGCTTCCGGAACGAAGACCTCGCGCCGGACGGTCTGATGATCGCAGACGCCGCAGGCGTCGCAGCGGTCCACGGCGCAGTTCTTTCGGCGCGCGCCCGAAAGGGCCTGCCGGTATTCATTCCAGAGATAATCGTTCGTGACCCGGTAATCCAGGTGGGACCAGGGCAGGGGGCTTTCGCCGTCGAACGGCCGATGGATGTAGGCGTCGAAATCGAGGCCCTCCTTCGCGAAGGCCGCCTTCCAGCGGTTCAGATCCAGCTTTTCCGTCCACGAGTCGAAGCGCGCTCCGTCCCGAAAGGCGTTTTCAATCACGTTGCCAAGCCGCCGATCTCCCCGGGAAAAGGCCGCCTCCAATTGCGTGGAAACGACGTCGTGCCATTTGAACGTGATCTTGGAGGCGCGCAGTTCGCGCTTCAGCCATTGCTGGCGGCGGATCACTTCGTCTTTCGGAAGTACCTCGCACCATTGAAACGGCGTGTGGGGCTTGGGGACGAAGGTGCTGACCGCCACGGTGATGTTCACGCCGCGATCGTACCGGCGGCCCAGATAGCGAATGCGTTTGGCCAGGTCGATGATGGCGGCAACGTCCTCGTCGGTTTCCGTGGGCAGTCCGATCATGAAGTACAGCTTGACGTGTTTCCAGCCGTTCTTGAACAGGATCTCCAATCCGCCGAAAAGATACTCCTCGGAATAATCCTTGTTGATGACCGAGCGCAGCCGTTCCGTGCCGGCCTCCGGGGCCAGGGTGAAACCGCTTTTTCTCTCCCGGTTCAACGTGTTGACCAGCGCCTCGTTCAACGAGGTGACGTGCAGCGAGGGAAGCTGGATGGAGATGTGCTCCGGCTGATGCTCCTCGAAAAGAGCGTCGGCGGTTTCGCGAATGAAGGCGTAGTCTCCGGAGGAGAGCGACAAAAGTCCCAACGTTTCCTGCCCGGTGCGCTCCAGGCCGTTTCTGGCCAGTTCCAGGATCGTTTCCGGTTTCCTCTGGCGGGAAGGGCGGTAGATCATGCCTGCCTGGCAGAAGCGGCAGCCCCGCGTGCAGCCGCGCTGGATCTCCACGGCGAAGCGATCGTGAACGGGCTCCACGGTGGGCACCAGCGGGGTGCGGATGTACGGCGCCCGGTCGAAGTCCCGCACCACGGCGCGCACGGGCCGGGGCGTCTCGGGCGATGGTCTTTCGGTTCCCAGAAAGCTTCCGTCCTCACCGTAGCGGGCCTCGTACAGGGAAGGCACGTAGAGATTCGGCAGGGCGGCAAGCCGCTTCAGTCGCTCCTTGCGCGAAAGTTCCGGCCGTTTCTTCAGCGAAAGAAGCACGTCCAGAAAATCGTCCAACGCGTCTTCCGCTTCGCCCAGGAAAAAGGCGTCGAAGAAATCGGCGTAAGGTTCGGGATTGGACGCCAGCGGTCCGCCGCCGATCACCAGGGGAGCCTCGGCGCTCCGGTCTCGGGCGCGAAGGGGAACGCCCCCCAGATCCAGCATATTCAGTACGTTGCTGGCGTGAAGTTCGTGCTGCAAGGTGAAACCGATGGCGTCGAACTCGGAAAGCGGCGTCTTGGATTCGAGCGAAAACAGGGGCAGATGCAGGCTTCGCAGTTCGTCTTCCATGTCGAACCATGGCGCATAGACGCGCTCGGCCCAGACGTTTTCCCTGCGGTTCATCTGCTCGTATAAAATCTGGATGCCCAGGTGACTGAATCCGATTTCGTATGTATCAGGAAAAGCCAATACAAGGCGAAGGTCCACGTCTTCGACGGCTTTTCGTACGCTATGGACCTCGCAACCGAGATATCGTCCTGGTTTCTGTACGCGTTTCAAGATGCTGTGGAGCAAGATGACATCTCCCCGGGTCGAGTTCGAGTGGAAACCGGAAACACCGCTCCCCATGGATCGGAGCCCCCGGAACGACCCTTTTCAATAGCACACAAGCCCAAAGGCTACAAGGATTATTTCAGGCAGATTCACGAGTTAGAGCGCTCCAGCTTTTCGGTGAATTCCTTTTCGTTCAGGGTGGGAACGCCCAAGTCCCGGGCCTTTTTCAGTTTGCTTCCAGGTGCTTCCCCAGCCAGAACGAAGTCGGTTTTCCGGCTGACGGAAGCGGAGCATTTTCCTCCGCGTTCCTTGATGAGCGATTCGATCTCCCGGCGGCTTCCCAGCGAAAAACCGCCCGTCACCACGAAGGTTTTTCCGCTGAAGAAAGAGTCTTCCCCTTGCGTTTTCTCCACGAAGGAAGGGGCCACTCCCGCGTTGAAAAGGGCTTCCAGCAGCCGAACGTTCCGAGGTTCGGCGAAGAAGCCGCGCACGGAGGCGGCCACCACCGCGCCGATTTCGTGAATGGCGGTCAGTTCCTCTTCCGTGGCGGCCTGCAACTTTTCCAGGCTCCCGAATTCCTCCGCCAGAATTTCCGCCGTGTGTTCGCCCACGTGCCGGATGCCCAGGGCGAAAATAAAGCGGTTCAGGGGGCGCGTCTTCGAAGTCTCGATGGAATTCAGCAGTTTTTCCGCGGACTTTTCCCCCAAACCTTCCTGCTCCGCCAGAAGGTCCGTCTTCAGGGAATACAGGTCGGCCAGTGAGACGATCAACCCCCTTTCCAATAGCATTTCCACGGTCTTTTTTCCCAGCCTGTCGATGTCCATGGCGCCCTTGGAGACGTAATGCCGAATGGATTCCAGAATCTGAGAGGGACAGTCCCGGTTGGGACAGCGAACGGCGGCCTCGTCCTCCTCCCGCACGGTGTTCGAGCCGCAGGACGGGCAGGTCGTCGGGATTTCGTAGGGAAGGGCGTCCGGGGCGCGATTTTCCGGAACCACGCGAACCACTTCCGGAATGACATCGCCCGCCCGGCGAATCCAGACCGTATCTCCCACACGAACGTCCTTGCGCCGGATCTCGTCCTGGTTGTGCAGGGTCGCTCGCCGGACCTCCACGCCGCCCACCTGCACCGGTCGCAGGTGCGCCACCGGAGTCAGCGCGCCGGTGCGGCCCACCTGGATCTGGATGTCTTCCACCACCGTGGTCTTTTCCTGAGCGGGAAACTTGTAGGCGATGGCCCAGCGGGGGGATTTGGCGATGTTTCCCAGCCGTTTCTGCAAGCCGAAATCGTTGACCTTGATGACCATGCCGTCGATTTCGAAGGGCAGGTTCTCGCGCAATTCAAGCAGTTCCTCGTAGTACGCCTCGATGGCTTCGAACGAATTCACTCGCCGGGCCAGGTCGTTTTTCCGGAAACCGAGTTCCGCCATTTTCCCAAGAAAATCCATCTGGTTCGAAAGCGTAAGCCCGCGTGCGTCGCCCAGCGCGTAGGGCATGAAACGCAAGGGACGGGAGGCCGCCACCTTGGAATCCAACTGCCGGATGGATCCGGCGGCGGCGTTTCTCGGATTGGCGAAAGGCGGTTCGCCGTTGTCCAGGCGCTGTCGGTTCAGGTTTTCCAGCCCGGCGATATTCATGAAGATTTCCCCGCGCACGTTCAGATATTTCGGCGGCGCGCTTGAGAAAAGGTCTCCGGGAACCGGGGCCGGATTCAGTTTCAGCGGGATATCTCCCACCGTGCGCACGTTTTCCGTAACCAGTTCGCCGACTTTGCCGTCACCCCGCGTGGAGGCCCGCACGAACAGACCGTTCTCGTACTCCAGTTCGATGGCCAGGCCGTCCATTTTCGGTTCGAGGACGTATTCCACCTCCCGTTCTTCCACGTCCAGCGATTTGAGCACCCGCTGATGGAATTCCGCCAGTTCCGCCCCATTGAAGACGTTCGCCAGCGAAAGCATGGGGACGGCATGCGTCCATTTCTCGAACAAATCCAATGGCTTGCCGCCTACGCGTTTCGTTGGGGAATCGGGCGAGGCGAATTCCGGATACGCCCGTTCCAGTTCCTGAAGTTCGCGCATCATGCGATCGTAGGATTCGTCGTCGATGACGGGCTCGTCCAACTCGTAATATCTGCGGTTATGATGTTCGATCTCTTCTTTCAGCCGCAGGATGGCGGTTTGCGCTTCCCGTGCGTTTTTCAAGGCGACCTCGGTGAATGCTGACGGTTGAACATCAAAAGAAAATCAATTCTCCATTCATACCATGAGGCTGCTGGAAAGACAACTCATCCCATCGATGGAAAATTTTTCGGCGCGAATTCAAAAAGCGCGTGTCGTTTTTCGGCTTCGAATGGCCCGGAACCCCGACCGGGGCATAGGGCCTATGACAAAGGACATATGAACGCGGACAAATGCTACCGGTGTGCTTTGTAAGATACTGATATCGCGAGAGAATATCTCGTGTCGGGCGCGAGAGCGTCCGATGGTGGAAAATGGGCGAAACGGCCGGATTTCGTGCGTAGGCCGGGTGAACGCAAAATAACGGGAATCCTGTGTTATATCAATTGGATAAGCAGGATAATCGTGTCACCCGGACGAGGCGCCCAAAACGGCCGAAAACGAAGCGGGCGGCGGCAGGGGAACGGAGAGGAACGGAGAGGAAAAAACGCCCTTCTTTTGAGTTCGCTGCCACGCTTTTCCGAAATGCAAAAAAGACCTTGACAGGTCGAAACTATTCCTTCATATTTATTCTCGAATGAGCCTTAAGCCATCTTTCGTTTCTTCGTTCGGTTCGATCTTCTCTCAACGCGAAAGCCGGAATTCCACAAAAAGACCCGTGGTTCTGTGCAGAGAAGTCGCCATTATTAACATTGAAAATATCTGAAGGTCGGGAGAATACCTGAACAGCACATCGAATCGTTGCGCGCCGCCGCGGAACCGCCAGCCCGAAACCGGCTCGAAAACATTCCCCAAAAAGTGGTCGCCGAAGATGCCCGATCGGACTCGGCGCCGTTTGATAAATGCGTGAACCCCAAATTAGAACTACTGAAAGATACCGGAGGAGAGTGTGACTGTAAAAGACAAGAACGGCATGGAACCCGAGGGACAAATGGAAGACAAGGCGAAGAAGAAGCCGAGACGGCGCGTCATCATCCGCCCAGAAGACGGCAATTCCCGGGTTCCCCGTCGAAACGCCACCCGGCAATCCATAGAGGATTCCTTCCGCAAGGTGGTGAAAAGCAAATCCGCCAAGGGCGAAGAGGACGTTCCCGAGATCGAGGAAACGGTTTCCGATCCGCCTCTCGTCGATGAAGTCGATCCGGAGGAAGCCGCCATGGAAAGTCCGGCGGAGGATACGATCCAGGAAACCTCGAAAGCGTTTGTCCCGCCCGCTCAGAACGGAGACGAGGACGGCCGGATCAACTTGAAAGAGCTGAAGGAAAAGAACATCAAGGATCTGACCGATCTGGCGCAGGCCTTGAATATCGAGGGCGCCTCCGGCATGCGCAAGCAGGAATTGATCTTCGCCATCCTGCAACATCAGTCGGAAAGCAAGGGAATGATTTACAGCGAAGGCGTTCTGGAAACCCTCCCGGACGGCTTTGGCTTCCTTCGATCGCCGGATTACAACTATCTGCCCGGGCCCGACGACATCTACGTCTCTCCCTCCCAGATCCGGCGCTTCAACCTGCGCACCGGCGACACCATCTCAGGGCAGATCCGTCCTCCCAAGGAAAACGAGCGCTACTACGCCCTGCTGAAAGTCGAAAAGGTCAACTTCGAGGATCCGGAAGTGGCCAGGGGTAAAATCCTGTTCGACAACCTGACGCCGCTCTATCCGCTGGAACGGCTCAACCTGGAATACAGCGCCACGAATTATTCCACGCGCATCCTGAATCTACTCTGCCCCCAGGGCAAGGGGCAACGCTGCCTGATCGTCAGTCCGCCCCGGGCCGGTAAAACGGTGATTCTCCAGGACATCGCCCACGCCATCACCAAGAACCATCCCGGCGTGCTGCTCATCGTGCTGCTCATCGACGAACGTCCCGAGGAAGTCACCGACATGGAACGTTCGGTCCAGGGCGAGGTCATTTCCTCCACTTTCGACGAACCAGCCACCCGGCACGTCCAGGTGGCGGAAATGGTGATCGAAAAGGCCAAGCGGCTGGTGGAACATAAATACGACGTGGTGATTCTCCTGGATTCCATCACCCGCCTGGCTCGCGCCTACAACACGGTGGTTCCTCCGTCCGGAAAGATCCTCTCCGGCGGCGTGGACTCCAACGCGCTGCACAAGCCGAAGCGCTTCCTGGGCGCGGCCCGGAACATCGAGGAAGGCGGCTCGCTGACGATCATCGGAACCGCGCTGATCGACACCGGATCCCGCATGGATGAAGTCATCTTCGAGGAATTCAAGGGCACCGGCAACAGCGAACTGCACCTGGACCGGCGGCTGATGGAAAAGCGCATCTTCCCCTGCCTGGACATCAACCGTTCCTCTACGCGGAAAGAGGAACTGCTCATGCCTCCCAACGAGTTGAACAAGATGTGGATTCTGCGAAAACTGCTGCATCCGCTGTCCGTCATCGACGCCATGGAATTCCTGCTGGACAAGATCGTGAAGACCAAGAACAACGACGAGTTTCTGGACAGCATGAACGGCTGATCGTTCGAAACGAGAATAAAAAAAAGGCCGGAGCCAAGCGCCCCGGCCTTTTTCCGTTTGGAAATGGTGCGGCTGTTTCGGTTACTGTTTGTTCATCATCCGCTCATGGCGAGTGATTTGCGGAGCCAATCGTATCGAGCCACGGGCGGCGCGTCCCTCGATCTAGTCCGCCGCTTTCAGGATGAAGCGCGGCTTGAAGATGGCGATCAGCGTGGGGAGCAGGATCAGGCCGCCCAGCATGGAAACGACCATCCAGAAAACCAGCAGAAGGCCCATGTCCGCCTGGAAGCGCAGGAAACTGGTGGTCCAGAACGCCACGCCGGCCACCATGGTTCCCGCCGTGAAGGCCACGGCCTTGCCCGCCGTGGAGACGCCGCGAATCACGGCTTGCTGGAAATCCTTCAAACGGACGTATTCTTCCCGAATACGTCCTACCACGTAAAGCCCGTAATCCACCCCCAATCCCACGCCGAGCGAGACCACCGGCAGCGCATTGACATCCAGCCCGATGTTTCGGGCGCCCATCAGGGCGTAGGTCAGGTAATTGGAGATAATCAGGGGAAGCAGAAACAGCAGGCCAGCCCACAGCGAGCGATAGGCCGCGCCGCAAAACGCGATGATGATGATGAAGGCGAAAATGGTGACTTTGCCCTGGTGGAAGGCGACTTCCTCGTTGATGGCCGCCAACAGGCCGCCGTAGCCGCCGGCCAGACGGAACCTGGCCTCCTTCATTTCGTTCTTGGCGATGAAATCCTTGGTGGCCGCCACGACTTTCCGCAGGGTCTCCCCCTTGTGATCCTTCAGATAAAGCGTGATGTTCGCGTTCTGACTGTCGATGGTGACGAAGCGCACCAGGTCGCCTGGCTCCGCGTTCGTGTAAATCATTTCCAGATAGAAACCGGCCTCCATGGCGTCTTCCGGGATGATCTCCCACTTCGGATCGGAGCCGTGCAGAATGGAGATGATTCCCGGGAGATAGTCCGCGATGGAACTGGTGCTGGCCACCTCGGGCAAGGCCTCCATGTATTTCTGATAGGCGGCCATGGTGCGCAAAACTTCGGGGCTCTTGATGGAGTTCCTGTTTTTTCCTTCGACAATCACGGAGAAAAGCTCCGTGTTCCCGAAACGTTTCGCGATCCGATCCGTGTCCTGGTTGTACTTGGAATCCGGCCAGAGCATGGGTGTTCCCGGATGCACGTCGCCGATGACCAGGTTCTTGGCGAAGAAGAAACTGACGCCGAGAAGGACGACGGTGGTCGCCAGAACCACCCAGCGCTGCCAGCCGAACGCCCAGCCTCCGACCACGATCAGAGCTTTGTACAGGATTCCTTTCTTGGTGTTGATCGTCTTCTTGGGGACCGGCAGGTAGGAAAGCAGGATCGGGTTGAAGATCAGGTCCGAGACGATGATCGAAAGCACCCAGAATCCGCCCATGACGGCCAGTTTCTGCAAGAGGGGAATGGGCGTGGTCCAGACCAGGAAGACGCCGGCGGCGTCCGTGATGATCGCCACCATTCCCGGCGCGAAAAGCCCCTTGAACGTCTGCACGGCGGCCAGATCGCGTTTGCCGTTCTCCTCGTATTCTTCCATGAAGCGCTCGACCACCTGTACCGAATGGGACAGGGCTCGGGCGCTGATGATGAAGGGGACGACGATCACCAGCGGATCGAAGTTGTATCCCATCACGCCCAGGAAACCCACGCCCCAGATGGCGGAGATCGTGGCCGTGGAAATGGGCAGGAAGATGCCTCGGAAATCTCGGAAATACAGGACGAGAACGGCGATGATAGCCAATAGCGTATAAATGAACAGTTTCTCGACCTGAGGATACTGCTGGAGAATCCAGCCCAGCATCACCGGGCGTCCGATGACGAAGACTTCCGTCTTGTCGTTCTGTTCCATTTGGACGAGTTCGTCGATTCCCTGATAGACTTCCTTGGGCTGGAATTTGTCCTCCAGGAAGCCGGCGACGATCAGGGCGGCCTTGCTGTCCCGCGAAATCAAAGTGCCGAAATAGCGGGGACTGGTGTAAACGGATTCCTTCAGCGCGGCGATTTCCTCGTCGTTCGAGGGAATCTTGGGCCACATGATGGGGATGGCCAGAAAGCCGCGCACCGGATCCACCCGCAGTTCCTTGACCTTGCGTTGGGCCAGGGACAGAACTTGATAGTTGTTGATTCCGGGCAGGCGTTCGATCCCCTGGGTGATACGTTTGATCTTCTGAAGGTTTTCCTGCGTGAAAATATCGCCTTCCTTCGTTTCCAGGGCGATCAGCACCGTGGCCGCGCCGCCGAACACGTCCTTGTATTTGACGAAGGTTTCCACGTAGGGGTGATCGGAAGGAAAGAGATCGATGGTCGGGCTTTCCACCCGAACTTCCGTGGCCTTCCAGAGGAAAAAGCCCGTGAGCAGGAGAATGATGATGAGAATGGGCAAGCGCCAACGCAGTATGGTTGTTCCGATTCGTTCGTACACGCCTTATCTCCCCGAGAGCTGAGTCCAGTTGTTTCCGCCGTCCGCCGTGCGGAGAAGGCTTCCCCTTCCCCCGGCGGCCAGACCGTTCTTCTCGTCAAAGAAATGAACGGCATTGAGCCAGGTGTAGATCCCGGTTCGCCGAGCGGCCCATTTTCCATCGCCCTCGATGGGGCCGGTCAGAAAATATCCTTCCTGGCCCACCGCGAAGAGGCGACCGTTCACGACGTCCAGCGCGAAAAGGTGCTGGTCGATCCCCACGTCTTTTCGACGCCAGTTTCGTCCGCCGTCCTCGCTCAGGAGCACCAGTCCCTCGCTGCCCACGGCCACCGCCCGATTTTCGTCTAGCATACGGACGTCGTACAGCGGGCTTTTGGCGGGGGAGGGCATGGAAAGCCAGGTCTTGCCGCCGTCTTCCGTTTTCAGGATCACGCCGAATTCTCCCACGATCAGGCCGACCTGTTCGTTCAGCATGTGCACGGCGTTCAGGCCGGGCTCGTCCTCGGCGTCCTCCGGAATCGTGTAAATCTGCCGCGTCCAGGTTTTTCCCTTGTCTTCGGAAAACAGGATCGTGTTGAAGTGTCCGACGATCCATGCCTTGGAAGTCCCCGGAATAACGTAGGATTCGAAAAGCGGATTCGTGGTTCCCGATTTTACGGCCTCCCAGGAACTTCCCCGGTTCTCCGTTCGGAAAAGGCGTCCTTTCGGACCGGTGAGAATGCCTGTTTTATCATCGAAGGCGGAAAAGGAATAAAGCACGTCCTTTCCGGGAAACGGGCTGTTTTTCCAGGTTTTTCCCCTGTCTCCGGAAAACACGGCCTGACTTGGGAAGCCGAAGAGCCAGATGTCCGTCCCCCAGGGTTCCAGGTCGTAGAATTTGTCTCGATGGCTGAAGGTTTCAAGAATATCACCGGCCAACAGGGGGCCGGTGATGAAAATGCACAGGATGATACCAAGGAGTCCGCGCTTGATGTGGATCATTTGCCTCTCTTCCTCAGGTTGCTTTCGGTGAATTCATTGGGGTTCAGCTTGGAGTTGATCTTCAGGGAATAGATGGGGAAGGCCGTGGCGTGCTCGTTCTGCACGTCGATGACCAGTTGCATGGCGTATTGGGGAGGCAGTTCGTCCATGTCCTCGGATTCATTGTATCCGGTCAAAAGCAGCTTCCATAGTTCGCCTTTCTTGTCGTAGGATTCTTTGTAGGTAATCAGGAAGGTTTCCGCGTCCAGATACATAATCATCTTGCTGTAGGGGTAATCCTGAAGCTTGGGGGTGACTTCGACCACGTAGACGGGACGAAGCTCCCATTCCAGGTTCGGATTCCAGTGGGGCCAGCGGTCGAAATCGAAGGTGCTTTTCGCGTTTTCCTTGCCCAGTTTCACCCCGGCATGCATGGGCATCAGGTAGGTTTTCTTTCCGATGAGTTTCCAGTTCATCCACTCCGGATAGCCCATAAAGCCGCGGACGTCTTCGTAAAGCAGATCGGTGGCGTTCCAGGTGTCGCCCCGGGTGCCGAAGGTGTTGCGCAGCACGCGCTTCATCTGCGGGACGTAGATGTGCCCTTGCTGGTCGAGGGGAAGCTCGGAACGGGAATACAGGGCGCCGAAGCCGCGTTTGTCGAGCGGCGAGATGGCGTAGGTGATGGAAGTGTATTGCAGATTTTTCTGTTCGAACTTTTCCATGTGGGGCTTGGGGTCGAGGTCGGTCCGGTGCATGGCCCGCATGATGAAGTACCAGCGCCATTCCTCGAAATGCTCCACGCCGCGGTTGGCGGAAATCCAGTAAACGGCGTAATACAGGTCGCCGTCGTCGCCGTTGTAGCTGTACTGGTAGTTCCAGGCGATTTCCGTTCCGTTTTTCGGATTGGGAAAGGGCAGTCCGGCCACGTAGCCTTCGATGCCCTTTTTCCGGACTTCCTTGCCGGTGTCGATCAGCGCGGCTTTTCCGGCGTATTTGTTGGTGGCGTCGATGTATCCGGAGGACGGGTGGATGGGCTTGTAGTCGGTCAGCTTCATCTTCATTTTGTATTTCTTGACCAGTGTGGAGAAGGTCTCCGGCATGGCCGCCTTGTACTGTTCGAAGTTGTCGGCCTTGATTTTCTGTCCCTTCTCCACCTTCACTACGTTGAGGTCGGGAGCGAATCCGACCATCTTTCCCCAATTGGCGGACGTCAGCGCGACGCCGGGCTTCCAGCCTCCGTCCTGGGCGAATCCGACACCGCCGGCCATCACCGTAATGGCCAGCGCCAGACCCAGGGAAAACATCCATTTCGATTTCAGCATATCTGCCCCTTTCTTTTTATCGTTCTCTCAGAACTGATAACGTATCCGAAAGTTGATTTCGTCGCGGTCGCGGAAGTAGCCGATGGATTTATACGCATCGTCTGCCCAGAAATCCGTGACCTGGAAACGGAGCCGCCAGTGCTGGCCGAAGCGCAGATCCAGTTGGCCCGTCACGAAACCGCCGTGATAGTTGCACGCATCGACGCCGGAGACTTGATCCGTGCATCCCCACATCTGGCCGACGACAACCCGCGGGGCGAGCATGCCGTGGAGATACTGCGTCCCCATGACGAAAACGCCCGTGAAGGAATGTGCTCCCAGCTTGTCGTCGTTGTATCCGGGGATGTTGATGACATCCACTTTGTCTTCCTCGGTCAGGCCCGGTACGATCGAGTGGGAGAATTGCAGAACCATCAGGATGTTCTGGGTAGGATTCAACCAGCGGATCATGGTTGGCCGCATCAACTGGATGGCGTAATTGAGGGTGGTGAATTCGGGCTGCTGAAATCGGATACGATCCTCGCGTCCTTCCACGTACTCGGTGTAGCGCGTCGTCGATTGGCGCGGATAAACGCGATTGGGCTCCACCGCCATTTCCAGTTTGGCCACCATGCCGATGGGATTCTCGAAGGCGTAGTCGATGGTGAAACCGGCGATGTGCTGGCGCGGAAAGCCCAGGTACAGCGTTTTCATGTGTTGATCGTCGTAGTAGCCGTTTTCGTCTTCGTACAGATCGTAATACAGCGGAATCGGCGGAGAGAGCTGGTGCGTGTAATAGTAGATCAGGGTATAGGTCGATGCCGGGGTGATGTTGCCCCGCCAGCGCAACCCGATGCGTTGATCCTCGATCTCGTTGCCGGGATAGAGGAATTTCTTCTCATCGATGATATAGGGCGATGTCGTGTTGGAAAGAGGAAGTCCCCAGGCGCCGACGAAGGTCAGGGGAACGTTGACCATATCCTCGTCGCGATCGATGGCCGGAACCCAGACGATTTCGAGCGAATGCTCGATTTTCTTCATCTCGAACAGGGCTTTGACCATCCACAACGGAATACGCGTGTCCTCGAAGGACTCCAGCGGACCGAAATGCCAGGTATTGTCCAGCGGATTGACGACGTCCAGCAGACGATAGGAACCCACGTCTCCCCAGGAAACCTGCTGCCGTCCCAGGCGGAAGGAAAGCCAGTCGGTGACTTCCGCGTCTACGTAAAACTCCCGCAGATCCACTTCGTTGTAATAATTTTCCCAGACCCAGTTCTTGGCGTAATCCCGGGCGTCCACTCCCTCGGCGTATTTCGGCGGCTGGGCGTATTTATCCAAATCCAGCTTAAGGGATCCCACCATGCGAAGCACGGCGTGGATGGAGACGAATTCCTGGGGTTTCCAGTCCGCCTGAAGCTGGATGGTTCCCCGCATCATGGAAAGCTTTCCCGCTTTGTTTCCGTGACTTTTAGGAAAGCAGGTATGGGAACTGTTCGAGAAGACCGGATCGCAGGGACGGTCCAGATCGTAAATCCAGTCGTCTCCTTTCTTGGCCTGCCGGTATGCGGTGTTGTCGTAGTCCTTGAAAAGCTGGCTGGTCAGGGGGACGAACACGCCGCCCTGCATTTGAATGTATCCATTGGCCTGAAATTCCTTTTCCTGGCCGGAAGCCGGAATTGAAAATGTGAGAGCCATCAGCGAAATGGCAAGTATTCCGAAGATCCTTTTCACGCCATCCTCCCGCGCTGAAGTAGTTGAAAAGCCGGGACGGTTCGGACCGTTCCGGCCATGAAATTGCGCTGCTTACTGACAGGAATCGGGCTGCGGGTTTGCGTCGTATCCCTCGGCGTAGATGTTGCCGATGCAGATAGAATTGGGGAAGGACACGATGGTGGTCTGGCCCATTTCGTTGCCGTCCGCGTCATAAGCCTTGACAACCTTGCCTTGTCCCGCGGGAATGTTGCCGACGAGGAAATAGCCGAGATTGGGGTTCAGCGAATCGCGTCCGGTCGGGCAGGTCGTGCCGACATCCGGATGGCAGATGGGTTTGCGCGCGTCGCTGAAATAGCGAACGTTTTCAAGATTTTCTTCTTCGGTCATGTCGGGAGATTCGACCGTGGAACAGCCGATGAATTCCTCTTCATCCGCGTCGTTCACCCAATAGACGCCGCCGGCGAGAATGCCTTTTTCGGTATCGATGCCGAGCTGGGCGAGTTTCGGTCCCATTTCATAAAGCGTGTCACTGACCAGCCACAGTTTTTCGTCCTGGGCGTTGGCGTCGATGTGGAACTGGTAGGTGTTGACGGAATTGTCCTCCGTGTCGAAACACTTGAAGCCGACCTTGGCTCCTTCTTCCGAAGGCATGTTGGTGAACTCGATGTATCCTTTGTCATTGACCGTTTGCGGGTCGTTCTGGATGGGTTCTCCGGTGCTGTTGTCCAACACCCAGCATTTCGTTCCGGGAACGATGTTGTCGCTCTGGAAATCCACGACGATGGCTTTGAAGGTGCCAGGCTCCACGACGTCGTCGTTATCTTCGCTGTCGTCTCCGCAGCCCCACATGAACAAGCCGAGAATCAAAACGGCAAGCAAACTGATGATGAATTGTTTCTGCATGGTCTCTTCTCCTTTTCCCAGTGAAAATCGTTCCTTGAAAAACACGCTTATCGGTACGGTTGGTCTTTTTTCACGGCCTCGACCCCTTAGGGTGAGAACGCCGCGCCTTGTTCTACAAATGATAGCTTCGGGTGAAACACTGTTCCGAGTTGGGTAGAAATCTATCACGAACCCATGAATCCGTCAAGTGCTCCGATCTTGAAAACCACGAAAATCATTGAGTTTATGTCGCCTTGCGTCAATCCGCGCTCCAGTGCGTCATCGGTTTTCCGAAGGAGATCCGCCGATCCGTTTTCGCCGATTACGGGGGCATTCCGTCCATCCGAAACCGGAAATCGCATCTCGTCTTTACCGTCCGATGGATCGCCATGTAAAAAAGAGAAGATTTCTGGCGGATTCGACGATCGAATTATGGTATCCTTTTTCGGTTTTTTCACTCGGTCCAACCATGGATTCAAGGGGAGTTCCTAGATGGCTTCGATCGATCCCTATTTAAAAGTCGCCGTTGATCGTCACGCGAGAAAGCTGATTCTGAAACCGGAACGGCGGCCGGTGATTGAGCTGGAATCCGGCGGCGAGGAAATCGGAAAAATCATCAAGGCCGCACAGATCAAGGGCGCGCTGCTGGAGATTCTTTCGGACGGCCAGAAAAAGGAACTGGAGAAAAACGGAAAAATCCTTTTCCAGTATTCGACCTGGGATCTTACGTTCAACGTTCTGGGACATCTGGTCGGAGACGGCGCGGAGGTGGCGTTCGCCCATGTGGCGCGCAACGACGCTTTGACGGATGGCGTGGCTCCAAGTCAGAAACAGCCGCAGAGAAAGGCGGATGCTCAGGCGACGTCGATCGAGTTGAAAAACAAAGTGGACGCATTTCTGGCCAAGATGATTCAGTATCGGGCGTCCGATCTTCATCTGTGTTCCGACTGCCGTCCCATCTATCGCGTGGACGGGGATCTGAAGGAACCGGGCGGCGGGCAGTTGTTTACCACCGGGGATCTTGAGGGAATCCTTTTCGAGCTTCTGCGGGAAGAGGAAAAGCAAACCTTTCAGGAAAGCGGAAGTTGCGATTTCGCATACGAAATAGAAGGGCTGGCGCGTTTCCGATTCAATGTCTTCCGGGAGCACCGCGGGATCTCGGCGGCCATCCGCGTGATTCCCTCCGAGGTGCTTTCCGCCGATCAGTTGAACCTGCCGGAAGCCGTTCGACGCTTGGCCGAACTTCCCAAGGGCATGGTTCTCGTCACCGGCCCCACGGGTTCGGGAAAATCCACCACGCTGGCGGCGGTCATCGATTTGGTCAACCAGACCCGCGCGGATCACATCCTGACCATCGAGGCGCCCATCGAATTTCTGCATCGCAACCGGCGTTGTCTGGTTCATCAGCGCGAGGTGGGACGGCATACCACGGGATTCAAGAACGCGCTGCGCGACGCCCTGCGGGAGGATCCGGACGTGGTGCTCGTGGGGGAAATGCGCGATCTGGAGACGATCTCCACGGCGTTGGAAACGGCCAATACGGGACATCTGGTTTTCGGAACCCTGCACACCACCACGGCGACCTCCACCATCAACCGGATCATCGATATCTATCCCACGGAAGAGCAGACCCAGATCCGTTACATGCTGGCAGAGTCATTGAAAGCCGTTGTCGCCCAGACGCTGTTGAAAAAGAAAGGCGGCGGTCGCATCGCCGCTCTGGAGGTGCTTATCATCACGCCTTCCGTCGCCAACCTGATCCGCGAACAGAAGACGCACCAGATCCTCAACATGATGCAGACGGGAAAATCCATCGGCATGCAACTGTTGACGGAAGAACTGGTGCGGCTGGTCGCCCAGGATCTCGTCCAACCCCAGGAAGCCTATATGAAGGCCGTGGACAAGGCGGAGATTCTGCGACAATTCAGCGCGGCGGGGATTTCCTTCGAACCTCCGAACGAGCACGTTTCCGGCTAGTCGTTTACAATCTAAGGGCTTGAAATCGGTGAGTTTCCTTCCATGTACGTAAAAATACCGGAACATATTCTGGAGGAAATCCAGGAACGCATCAGTCTGGCCGAACTGATCGGACAGTACGTGGAACTGAAGCGCGCCGGGCGCAACTGGAAGGGCGTGTGTCCTTTTCACAAGGAAACGGCTCCGAGCTTCAGCGTGAACGACGAGGAAGGGTTTTATTACTGTTTCGGCTGCAACGCCCACGGCCGGGCGATTCAATTTCTGATGGCCATCGAGAATCTGTCCTTCCCGGAAGCCGTCCGTCAGCTTGCCGAACGGGCGGGTGTGGAACTTCCCCAGGCCAGGGAGATGACGGAGCAGGATCGGAGGACGCTCAGCGAAAAAGAGCGGATTTACGAAGCCAACCTTTTGGCCGCCGAGTATTTCGAACAGCAGCTCATTCGGGGCGACGTGGGGCTGAAGGCTCGCAACTATCTGCAAAAGCGGGGGATTTCCGATGAGATGGTTCGTGTTTTCCGCCTTGGGTACGCTTTGGACGCCTGGGACGGGCTGGAAAAGGCGCTTCAGAAAAAAGGGGTTTCCTCGCACGTTCTTGAAAAAGCCGGGTTGATTCTCCAGGGCAAACGGGGGGGGATGTACGATCGTTTTCGAAACCGCCTGATGTTCCCGATCATCATGCAGAACAACCGGGTCATCGGTTTCGGCGGACGCACCCTGGACGCCGACGAATCCGCCAAGTACATCAACAGCAGCGCCTCGCCGGTTTACGACAAAAGCCGCAGTCTGTTCGGCTATCACGCCGCGCGCGCGAACGTATCCCGAAAGCAGCGGGCGATTCTGGTGGAAGGCAACATCGATGTCGTCATGATGCACCAGCACGGATTCGACGAAACCATGGCCTCCCTGGGAACGGCGCTTACGGACTGGCAGATTCGCCTGCTGAAGCGCATGAGCAAGAACCTGATTCTGCTCTACGACGGCGACGCGGCGGGAAAAAAGGCCATGTTCAAGTCGCTGGACCTGTTTCTTTCCGAATCCGTCAACGCCCGGGCGGTGATGCTGCCGGACGGCCACGACCCGGATTCCTTCCTGCGCGACCGCGGCCAGGAGGCCATGGAGGAACGGATTTCCGGAGCGGAATATCTATTTGACATCTGGCTTTCCGATCGGTACACTCAATCGGATAAGGATCCGAGAGGAGTCTCCGAATTCCTCAATGAAGTCGGACCCATGCTGATGAAGATCGCGGACCCGGTGGAACGTACGCTGTACGTGGAACAGATCGCCGGGAAACTCGGGATCGGTCAGCCGTTGATCTTGCAGACCTTGCGCCGCCAGACCGCCAGAAAAAACTGGGAACGGGCTCCATCGGAGGCGGTCATCAGGAAAACGAAAAGCGGGGAGTCTCTCCGAAACGACGCCGTGGAGGATATGCTGATCGGGCTTTTGATTCACAATCCGGAATCGGTTTCCGCCCGTTTCTCGGCGGACAATACGGTCAATCGTTTCAAGTCTCCGGCGTTTCGCGAGATCGCGAACGCGCTGCTCGATTCCCTGGAAAACGGAGAGCGGATTCACCCGGAAAAACTGCTCGGAAGACTTTCTACGGAAGAAGAAAAGAAACGCTTCGGTAAAATCGTTTTCAATAAAATGGAATACCTGGCCGATGAGGCTGTCAAACACTATAAGGGGTGTCTGGTGACGCTGGAACTGATCGAGCTCGAAGAGGAGATCGATCGCATGAAAACGGAAATGGCTCGGAGCGATGGCGCGGACCGGAGCGCGGACTTGATTGAACTGTACAAAAAATTGCAGGATCTGAAAAGCGAACGGATCAACCACTCTTGAAGCGAAGGTGAACCGACACATGCCGGACGACAAGAATGAAGCGATCAACCTGGATAAGCTGATCGAAAAAGGCAAGGACGCCGGGTATCTCACGTACCGGGATATCAACGACGCCTTGCCCGGCGAGAAGGTTTCTCCAGAGGATCTGGACGACATCATGGTCATGATGGCCGACCTGAAAATCGAGGTCGTGGACAAAAAAGAAAATTATTCGGGCAAAAAGTCCGATAACGACGAGGACGGCTCGGAGGAAGTCGAGGAGGATACGGGGACTTCCACCAGCGATCCCGTTCGCATGTATCTTCGGAAGATGGGATCGGTTTCGCTCCTCACGCGCGAGGGGGAAGTCGCCATCGCCAAACGGATCGAGGCCGGAGAACAGAAAATCCTGGACGTGGTTCTGGATTCTCCCCTGGCGATCTCCGAAGTGCTTTCCATCGCCGAAAAGCTGAAAAGCAATCGCGTGCGAGCCCGGGAAATTCTGAAAGGAGATCCCGACGAGGAGGAAAACGAGGTCAACGAGGATCTCTTGGCCGAACGGCTGATCGGGCTGATCGACCGGATTCGCAAACTGGACCGCGATCGGCGGAACCTCATCCAGAAGTTTTCCGCCATGGTTTCTCCCACGGAGCGCCAGCAAAATCGTTTTCAGGATCAATTGAGCGCGATCAGCAACAGCCTGAAGGACTTGCTGAAGGATATCGTGCTCAATAAAAAGCAGATCGATCGGATCGTCCAGCGGATGAAGATCTTCAACGACCGCGCGGCCGAAATCGAAAGAGAATACCGTCAGGCCGAACAGTTGATCGGGATCGGGTACAAGGAATTCTGCGAGAACATGAAGCAGTATTACAAGCGGCGTTCCGCCGAGGCCCGCATCCTGAAAAAGATGAAGCTTTCCCGTGAAAAGCTGGAAAAGGTCGAATTCCTGTTCCTGTCGGCCGAGGAGAAACAGGCGGAGATCGAAAAGGAAACGAACCTCTCCCTGGAGGATATCAAAGTCACCTACGAGGAAATTCTGCACGGCAAGCGTCAGGCCGAGCGAGCCAAGTCCGAGTTGGTGGAGGCCAATCTCCGGCTGGTGGTTTCCATCGCCAAGAAATACACCAATCGCGGCTTGCAATTTCTGGATCTGATTCAGGAAGGCAACATCGGTCTGATGAAGGCCGTGGACAAATTCGAATATCAACGGGGATACAAATTCTCCACCTACGCCACTTGGTGGATCCGCCAGGCCATCACTCGCGCCATCGCGGACCAGGCCCGCACCATTCGAATTCCCGTCCACATGATCGAAACCATCAATAAACTGATCCGCACCTCCCGCCATCTGGTGCAGGAAATCGGCCGGGAGCCGACACCCGAAGAGATCGGAGAGCGTATGGATCTTCCGGTGGACAAGGTACGCAAGGTGCTGAAAATCGCCAAGGAACCGATTTCCCTGGAAACGCCCATCGGCGAGGAAGAGGACAGCCACCTGGGCGATTTCATCGAGGACAAGCAGATCATCTCCCCGTCCGAGGCCGTCATCAACATGAACCTCTCCGAGCAGACGCGCAAGGTGCTTTCCACCCTGACGCCGCGGGAAGAGAAGGTTCTGCGCATGCGCTTCGGCATCGGCGAACGTTCCGACCATACTCTGGAGGAAGTCGGGCAGAACTTCGAAGTCACGCGGGAGCGGATTCGGCAGATCGAGGCCAAGGCGCTGAAGAAACTGCGGCATTCATCCCGGTCGAACAAACTGAAGAGTTTCATCGACGGATGAGCCCCATTCCGGCGATCTTGAAAAAAGGAGCTTTTTCCGAAATTCATCCCGGTGCGGTCCGATGACATCCGAAAGCAAAACTCTGAATCCCCGTTTCGGTAAGCGGGGATTCTCTTTTTTCATCATTTTCCTCGGTGCGCTCCTTTGTCTGCTGGGCGTTGTTTTCGCATGGTTTTACGTACTCCCGAATCTTCCCTCTTATCAATTCCGAACCGCCGTTTTTCTGACCAACCATATCGAGAAACCCTCCGTCCCGAATGGAACCGCCGTCCTTCTCGAAGGGACGCCGATGCTTGTTCAGCCGGCCCTGGATCCGGTAGGCCTTGGAGGGGAGCGGTTTCTGGCTATTCGGCGTAAAGTGGAAAGCTTTCTCTGGATGGAGCACGAAAACGCGGACGGAACGGTAACCTACGCGCAAGAATGGACGACGGAACGCCCCAACTGGCGGGATTTCAAAGTCTGGAAAGGACATATGCAGAGCCTGCCGGAGATGCTTCCCGAGGAAATCCGTACTCGGGAGGGATACATCGGCAGGCTGAGAATCGATTTCGAAAATGCCGAGCTATACGGCTGGCGGGAGACGCTTCCTCGGGATGGATGGCTGAAACAGGCCGAATTGAAGATTCGGGACGGTTGGATCTACCGAAATCGAGCGGACATCGACAATCCGAAACGGGAAACCGTCCGATTGAGTTACGAAACCATTCCCCCGGATGTTCCTTTGGCGATTTTCGGCGGCATGGAAGATGGGCGAATCGTTCCTCTGTCATTGCCGAACGGGAATCGGGTGCTGAAGATCACCGTCGGGACTCGGAATGACCTGGAACGTCTGATGAAAACGGGCCTGTTGGTGACGGCGATCGCCGATTGGCGGGTTTTCCTTATGGTTATTTCAGGACTGATTCTGCTAACGCTCGGTTTTTGTCGGATTCGCAAAATCCCGCGTGGATAGGCTTCCCGGATTCACTTACTCCATTCGATCCAACGCTCTTCGCCGCCCAGGGGATCAGGGACGCAGAATCGATAGCCGTCCCCGCAGGGTTCCAGCTTCATATGCTTTCGAACGAACTCGCTCTCCGTGGCCGTAAAGGGGCATTTCCTGCACCGAATGGCGGTGGGGGCGTTGTTTTTTCCTTTTGCGACGAACAGGGCGTAAGCCTTGCACTCCGGGCACTTGAAATCTCCAAGATAGGAAAGCGCTTTTTGCAGCAACGCGGCGGGAAGTCTTGATAAATTTCCGTTGCGGTTCGCCTTTTTCGGCATTCCGAAACTCCTTTGACAAAAAAAGCCCCCGTGAAACGGGGGCTTTTGAACATTTTCAGGAAAGTCCCTTACAGGCAGGTGCCCATCAGGCAGGTTCCGGAGCAGCACAGATCCACGCCCTCCATGCAGGGGGCGTTGGCCGGCAGGCAGGCCTGGCGTCCACGCTCGGAAACTTCCGTGTCCGGATCGCCGCCGCAGGCCACGCAGAGGTAAGCCGTTTCCGCCGAGCAGCAGAAGTTGGGCGGGCATTCCGGGCATTGCAGCGGCACGCAGGTGCCCACCTGGCAGACGTAGCCATCGGCGCAGGGCGGCACGCAGCAGGTGCCGCAGTACCAGAAGTCCACGTTGTAGTTGCAGCATTTGTCGCTGGCGCAGGGCGGATCGAACAGGCTGCAGAATTCGCACAGGCCGTTGTTCGGGTTGCACTCGCCCTCTTCGCAGCTTCCCGCCGTACAGGGCGGCACGCAGCAGCCGCCGGGGCCGCAGACTTCCGTGCCGGGACAGTCGCTGGTGCGGTTGCATTCCGTGACGCACGCGGCGGTGTCGCCGTCGGGGGCTGTATCGATGTCGCCGTCGGTCGTATCGTCATCGCCGTCGGGCGTATCGTCGTCTCCGTCCGGAGGCAGGGGATCGTCGCCTTCGCATTTTCCGGTGGTCAGGTTGCAGGTCTGGCCGGGCCAGCAGTCGTTGTTGTTCTGGCAGGCCGGGAAACGATCCTCGCACTTTCCGCTGACGCAGAATTCGTCCGTGGCGCAATCCGCGTGCGTGGTGCAGGTGGAGGGGCCGATTTCGCTGTCGCCGTCGGCGATGGGCATGCACTGGCCGTCGCCGTTGATGTCCACCTGGCATTCGAAGCCGGATTCGCAGTCGGCGTCCACGGTGCAGCCCTTGGTGGCCTCGCAATGTCCCTGGTCGTTGCAGAACTGTCCCAGAGGGCAATCGGAGTGCAGCGCACAGCCGGTTCCGTCGCCGTCGGAGGGTGTATCCAGGGGGATGCAGCTTCCCATGCCGTCCACCGTGTCGGGCGGGATGTAGCAGATATATTCCACGTTCGGGTTTTCCGGATCCACGCAGTCGAAGTCGCTGCCGCATTCTTTGCGGCGGGCGTCTTCCACGCAGACACCGTTGGCGAGATCGCAGATGTAACCCAGTTCGCAGTCCTCGTGGACGGCGCAGGCCTGGGGCGTTTCCGTGATGTCCGTTTCGCCGCAACTTACCGTCGCCGCGACCAGAAGAAGCAGGACTCCGAGAATCAGAAACCGCGAATGATTACAAGTCTTCGATACAGGTGCCATAACTCTTCCTTCCGGCAAATGTCCATATTGACAAGCGTGAATAGAATTGGCGTGGCGAAACCAATTCCACTACGCATGTTACTCCAATCTCGATGTTTCTGTCAAGTTATCCCTTTCATTATTCCTCATCTTTTCGTACACGAAAACGTGTTTTTGCCCACTCGAATCGAATCGGTCATGGAAAAAGCGGACGGGGGCCGCGTTCCGTATCCCGCAATCGGAACGTTTCGAAGAATTTCAAGGCCGTTGTCCCGTTCTGGGAGACGGTGGCAAAGAACGTGAGAGAGATCTCATCGGCGGAAGACGTTTTCGTCAGGGGAACGATCTCGATCGATTCCGGATCCGCCGATTCCATGCGGTCCGGAAGGGAAAAGCGCTCCGACGGGTGCCGTTGCCGTCGAGCGAGAGTCGCGCCCGGGTCGGTGTTCATCGGTTCGATTTCCGAAGCGTCCCGTGTTTTCGAGGACGCGGCTGAAATCATTTCGCAGATGACCTTCAACCGGTCCTTTCGAACGGACACGGGAGCGTCCGGGTAATATCCGATAACTTCACGGGTGGAAACGAGAAATGGTTTTCCGTCTCCGCTTTTCATTCGGAACTTTTTCCCGATACGATGAATCGGATGAACCAATTCCGGGCCGGAAAAAAGCCGCTTTTCACTCTTTTTCTCCGCCAGGGGATAGGATCCTCCGGCGATGACGGCCAGCCCGGACAACGTTTTTCCATGGTAGATTTCCAGATCCAGAGGCGAGACGAGCAAGGGGGCGAAACGGACGATTCCATGCGCGTCCTTCCAAAGCATTTCAACCACGCCGAAAGCCGCTTTCGGGGGCGTTTTCTCCGTGAATCCGGGATGTTTTCCGCTGGTCAATGTAGTGCAGAACGTCTGGCCGGGATCCAGTTTTGCCGGTATTCCGGAACGATCGGTGGCGTGTCGCGGTTTTCCACGAAAGGCGAGATGCTGCCCGTCGATTTCCTCGACCAGCAATGCGGCTCGCACGCGCGGGGAAAAGAGCGTTTTCCGCGTCCGGTTCATGAAACAGCCCTCAAATCGATAAACGGCCCGGCCGTCCGAGAGCCGGTCCGGGTCCGTGAAGCGGGGCAGGGCCTGTACGCGGTCGTCCGGGGCCGGTGTTTCTCCCAAGTATTTGAATAGACTGGCGCTATCGCCCGTCAGGGGAAGGACGCTCCGGTTTTCCGGAAAAAACAGGAACCGAGTGGAAAAGCCGTCGTTCGTTTCTGTATCCGCGCGGATTTCCTTATTGTTTCCACGGGAGATGACGGACCAGCGCACGTTTCCAGGCAGGCCGTTCGTTCGGGTTCCGGCTTCCAGCCAGTTGCCGAGGCTCTGAACGCCGTCTACGGTTTCGGCGCCGTCCCATCCCGCGCGATTCAGAAGCTCCGCCAGGCGAATCTTCCGAATTTCCTCCACGCCATCCCCGGAGGTACAGGAGACGATCATTCCCCAGAAAAGAAGGAGAAAGACTTTTCCAAAATTTGCAAGATTGCGGTTCATTTCCATATGGAGTCCTCTTGAAATTTTACAATATTTGCAAAAGAGAACGTAAATAAGAAAAGGAAAGAGCCCAAACCTTGACTTCGGAGGCGTTGCGGAACATAATACTAACCTCTTTCGTTGGCACCTCGCTTTGGGAAGTAGTGAATGGCAAAATCAAATCTGATCGGACAGCAACTTCTCGAACTCGGGCTGATTAATCAGGAACAGCTCGATGTCGCTCTGAATCTGCAGAAGAAAAGAAAAGAGCCGCTCGGCGAACTCCTTCTTTCTCTGCGGTTCGTGACAGAACCCGACATCCTGCGAGTACTTGCCAAGCGCTTTCGGGTTCACTACATATCGTCGGACAAGTTGTCCAAAATCACCGTTCCCGCTCCCGTACTTGATTTAATACCACTGGAATATGCCGAGCGCAAGCACGTGCTGCCGCTTCTGTTCGATTCCGACCGGAAGATCATTTCCGTGCTGACCAACAACCCGGCGGAACAGCGCCTCCTAAAAGAAATTCAACTTCTGTCCCAGGCTTCCGACATCAACGTCTATCTCTCCATGAAACCGGCGATCGAGGCCGGCATCAAGAAGTTCTATCGGGGAGATCGTCAGGCCTTCAACAAGATCGAGGAAGAATCGGTCGGTCAGGAATCCCTGGGTTCCTTCAGCGCGGGCGAGGACCAGAGCGCCAAACTGGAAGGGCTGACCGAAACCATGGGCGAGGGCCTGCGTCTTGCCGACGAGGTGGCGTCTTCATCCCTGATGTCGGAAAACCTGTACGTCGAAACCCTGAATATCCTGATTTCCCTTTTGGAAATGAAAAAAGGGAAATTCAAGGGACATTCGGCCAGCGTTGCGCGGCTGGTCAAAAAGATTTCGGAGAAACTGGCCCTGAAGCCGAAGGACGTATACTTCAATGTCGTGGCCGCCTACCTTCACGATCTCGGCACCCGGGACGAGGATCACTTCACGCTGACGAACCTGAAAACGGAAACGGAACTCAAAACGGCGCAGAAGTTTTACCTTGCGCCCGTACGGTTGATCGAGACGGCCAATTTCCCGGGCGTGATTCCGGACATTCTGAAGCATCTCTACGAACGTTTCGACGGCAAGGGATTTCCGGACGGCCTGGCCGGAGAGGACATTCCTCTGGGGGCGCGCATCATCGCGGTGGTGGACGCCTACGAGGATCTGGTTCGGGACTCGGAACTCTCCAACCAGCCCATTCAGACCATCATGAAAGAGGTGGTGAGCTACCAGGGAACCTGCTTCGACCGCAACGTGTTGAAAGCCTTCTTCGAGGTGATGCAGGAGTCCAACCAGCAGGGATTGGGCGGGGAGACGCAACAGACCATCATGTTGATTACGTCTTCCGGAAACGCTTATGCTCCACTGGTGGCCCGGTTCAAGGAAGCCGGATTCAAGATGTTGGTTGTCCGCGATACCGATACGGCCATCCAGACCATCAAGCAGACCAAAGTGGATATGGTCATGTCCGAATTGAACACGCACCCGTTGAAGGCGTTTCAATTCTGTACGGCCATGAAGCTGAACAATGCCACCAAGCATATTCTCTTCATTTTCATTTCCAGTCGGGACGAAACCTCCAAAACGATGGAGGCGGCGTTCGATGTCGGCGCGGATGAATTCTTCTCCCGTCCGCTGCGCCTGGAGGTGATCTTGACGAAAATCAAGCGTCTGTTGGCCAAGGGAAAGGAAAACCTGGCTTCCATGCAGGCGCAGACCACGCCACAACGAGCCTCCGTCACGGGTACGCTCCTGGAAATTCCGCTTCCCGACGTGGTTCAATTGCTTTCGAATGGCCGGAAGACCGGCATGCTGCTGTTGAACAAGGCCGAGAATGAGGCGAAGATTTTCTTCGAGGACGGCAAGGTAATCAACGCCTTCTGCGAAAGCAAGGACGGCGTCGAAGGCTTCAATAAAATTCTGGAATGGGAAGACGGCGAGTTCGCTTTCGAGGTGGACGTGACCATGCCCGAGAAGAAAATCAATCTTCCCACCGAAAATCTCATGCTGGAAGGTTTCCGCCTTCTGGATGAAGCCCGCGCCGGAATCAAGAGATAACAGCGGTTCGCTGCCGGAACCCAACAACGCGCCACGATTTTCTTTCCAGCGCCTGGAATCCGCGTACGTTACAGCCTTCGAAACGAACACTTTCGATTTTCTTCGAATTAAGAAATAGCAAGTAGATCCAAAGACTTCCGATTTCCCGGAATGATCCGGGAACGTTTGCAATCTTTTCATTTTACGAAAGGGGACTTGAACTCCTTTGGAAAGGTCTTATCTTCTATTCAATTGAAAACCCGATTTCACAAAGGAGATAAGTATGGGACTTTTAAAATGGCTGGGACTGGATGACTGCAAAAAAGAGCCGTTGGCGTTGACGGACGACAATTTCAAGGAAGAAGTCACTCAATCGGATCTGCCGGTGCTGGTGGATGTCTGGTCGGATGGCTGTCAGCCGTGTCAGACGCTGGCTCCGACGATCATGCGTCTGGCCTGCAAGTACGAAGGCAAACTGAAGGTCTGCCATCTGAATACGAGCGCCGGTCCCCGATCCACCGGACGGTTGGGGGTGAGGGGAACGCCTACCGTGTTGTTCCTGAAAAAGGGCCAAGTGGTCGAGCGCGTGGTGGGCGTGCGCGGGCAACACTACTATGAGGAGATTATCGAGGACGACCTTCTGGAACAGCCCCAGGGACAGGAGGCTTGAGTCATGCCGGACGAAATCACGCAAGGAAACGGATCCGGAACTCCGCAAAACCGGACGGAAACGGCCCCTCCAAGGACGAGAAAGCAGAAACTGATCCGCCTGTCCATCGGCGTTTTCGCCGGAGGGCTTTTGGGCTTCGCCTATTTTGCCTTCATCGGTTGCAGCAGCGGCGGTTGTCCCATCACGTCCAGCCCCTATATATCCACCCTGTACGGCTCGCTTTTCGGGGCCGTGATCGCCTACGGTTAGCGCCATGACGTTGGGGCTGATCGGAGTGTTTACGGCGGGGTTGCTGACGTTCTTCACGCCCTGCGTGTTGCCGCTGATTCCCATCTACCTTTCCGCCCTGATCGGCGGCGACATCCGCCAGATGAGCCGGATGGAAGAGACGGGCAGGGGACAGTTGTTGTTTCGGGCCGTCCTGTTCTCCATCGGCTTCATCATCGTTTTCACCCTGATGGGATTGACGGCTTCCTCCCTGGGGAGTTTTCTGGGAGACCACAAGGGCGTGCTGGAGGCCGCCGGGGCGTTTTTGATCCTGGTATTCGGCCTGAAGTTTCTGGGCGTCCTGCGCATTCCCTTTTTCGACCGCATCGTCCGGGCCGACGACACACGCATGCAGACCCGCTTCGGGGGCGTCAACGCCCTGGTTATGGGGGTGGTTTTCGCCGCCGGATGGTCGCCGTGCGTGGGGCCGGTTCTGGGATCCGTGCTGACCTATACGGCCTCCCAGGCTTCCGATCCGATCACGGGCGCGGCCTATCTGACGCTTTACGGTCTGGGTTTCGCCATTCCGTTACTGATTACCGCCACGTTCGCGGAGGTCGGCGTCCGTGCGCTTCGCCGCATCAATCCGTATCTTCCGAAGATCGAGCGGGGTATCGGCATTTTTCTCGTTCTCATGGCGGCCTCGCTGCTTTTCGACCTGGCCATGGAGGCTCAAAGCGCCGCCCCGGAAAATCGAAACGCCGTGCTGGAACTGGTGCGGTCCGAGGAGGGCGAACCCTGGCCCGCCATGGTGGAGTTTTATTCCAAGAATTGTCCCATCTGTCAGCGGATGAAGCCCACGGTGGACGGTCTGGCCAACGAATGCAACGGAAACCGGGTGCTCGTCCGGGCGGTGGATGTCTCGGAACCGGAGAATGGGCATTTCTCCAAACGATTCCGACTGGTTGGCGTGCCGACCTTTCTCTTTCTGGACCGGGAGGGCGGGGAGGTGGCGCGCCTGGTGGGCGAGCAGACCGAACGTTCGTTGAAACAGGCGCTTTCCGCCCTGCGGGGTGAGCCCTGTCCCGGCCTGGCGTTTCTCGACGGCGAAACTTTGCAGTTTCCGGAGATGGACGATGCCGCCGTGTCCTGCGAGATGGGCGGAACGGAACACGCTGCGGATGCATACCCAACGGGGGCGGCCACTTCCGAAAATTGCGAGGGAGCATCTGCGCCGAAAACAGACGATCGGCCATAAGGCCGTCTCCCGGATCGGAGGGGCGCGAAGCGCTTCATTTCACTCCGAACCGGTTTTTCGTCGATCATTTTCCCGTCGATCACTCACCGTACAATAACAGGTCGCAATCGATGAATTGAGCGCCGTTTTCGGCCCGCAGCGGCGAGGCGCAATACTCGAAGGGATTCATGATCTCCGTGGGGCGCACGTAGCTTTTCGTCACGTTGCCGTCCACGTCCGTGTCCGCTCGACTGGGCAGCGTGGAATAGGGCGTATCGTCGGGTACGGATTCCTCCCAGATATCCCAGGGTACGATGGCGTTGTAGTGCGCCATGCCCTCGCGGTAATACCGGTGAATCAGGCGGGCCTCGTCGGCTTTCAGGGGCATGCCGTAAGCCGCGCCCAACACGAGCAGTTGGGCCATGTCCGGCCACCACTCCGGGTATCCGTCCGCCCGCTCGTCGGCCTGTAAATCTTCCATCCGAGTGATGTAGCCGTCCATTAGTTTGCGGGCCGTGCCCGCGTCGTTGTAGGCCAGAGCGAGAGCCAGGGCGGTCAGGTGGTATCCCCAGATCATGTTGGAGCCCCAGTAATGGGAGGTGATGGCGGCTGTCTCGTAGGCTCCGCCGTCACCATAGAAATTTTCTCCGCTGCATTCGATATCCCGTTTTTCGCCATAGGCCATGTAACTGGTGCCCAGTTTGGCGTTGCATTCGGCAAAGGGAAAAATATTTTCGTAACTGGTAAAGCTTGCAAAGTCGTCCACCACGCCGCTTTCCAGGGTGGGGATGTAGGGCACGCCGTCGCCGTCCTTCGTGCGAATGCAGTATTCATGTTCCACGATGTCCACACTCATCGCCCGGATCTGGCGAAAGAGCTTGATCGCGGCGTTCCGCAGTTCGTCGTCGTCGCTTTCATGAATGGCGTGCAAAAGCCAGATGGCGGTGCGGTAAACATAGAGCAGGTCGTCCTTCGAGCGCTTGTTGCGCACGTAGATGTCCCCGTAGGTGGGGTTGTCCGGATTGTGCCAGGTATCGTGACGACGGGCGACTTCTTCCACGCGCACCGGCTCGTAGTCCATCTTCAGTTTTCGTCCGCCGTCCAGTTCGATCTCATACGACTGGTGGAAAATGGCGCGGGCCATGATGCTGTCCGTCACGGGATCCTCATCCGGGTAGACCATGCCGTCGAAGGTGGCGCTGAGTCCCTTGATGTAACCCACAGCCAGATCCCGTGCGGTTTCGTCGCCCGTGCGCAGGGCGTATCCCAATACGGGCGGAATGGCCCGGCCCACCTTGGCCGTGCTGTTGTCCGGCGTGCCGGAAAATTGCAGCGTGACTACGCCGTTGCTTTTTACGGCGTCCAGATGTGTCCACCAGACCTTGTAGCCGGGATAACCGCCCGGGTTGTTTTCCGGTAATCCCTGGGAATAGCGGGAAAGCCAGCGGAAATAGTCGCTGTTTTCGAAAAAGGCGGCGTACTCCCGGCTGAAGGCGTCGATTTCCTCTCGGGCCACGGCCGGGCTGTCATCGGGACGTTCCACGGTGAAAGGCCGTTCGTTTACCAGCGGCGGAATATCCTCCGGCACATCGGAGGGATGATCCGCCTCCGTGTCGCCGTCGGAAGGATCGTCGCTCTCCGAAACATCGTCATCCGGCGAATCCCGGTCGCCATCGATGGACGGTGAATCCTCGGAAGCGCAACGGGAAAGCGACAGACAGAGCAAAAAGGAAAGAGTTAGCCCCAGAAACCGGCTCCGCGACATGACATTTTCTCCTGTTTCCGCAGACTTATCGGCCCCGGATGCGAAGCCGACCCCAACGATGAACGATCCCGCCTGCCGTTTGCATAAGGGAGGGGAAGGATCTCGATTGATAATCTTTCGAAATGTCATGGCAGAATATGCCCGAATTCCCTTCTCCGTCCGGCAATCAAAACGAGAAACCTTACATTGGGCGGCGATTGAAGTCAAACCGGGACGCTTTTCACGCGGTGAACCGTTTGAGAGCCGCGAATTCCCAGGAAATTTCAGAACTTATTTCTGTTTCCGCAATCCGGCCGCCGGTGCGGCATCCGGCCGAACAGGGAACGGATGTTCGACATAAATTGCTGGAATTCATGCTGGTTCTCTATGGCACGCCATTTGCAGTTCATTTCCTTGTGCCTTTCCTGTGGAATCGAACGGGACGGAGAAAGGAACCCTCATGCTGGCCACCATCTTTTCGGGCGCGCTGCACGGCATCGACGCTTATCGAGTGGAAGTGGAAGTCGATATGGCGCCCGGCTTGCCCCAGATGAATATTGTCGGGCTTCCCCAGGGTGCGGTGAAGGAAGCGCGGGAGCGGGTGCGTTCCGCCATCAAGAATTCCGGATTTCCTCTGCTGTCCAGAAGGATCACGATCAACCTCGCTCCCGCGGACGTGCGCAAGGAAGGCGCGGCCTTCGATCTTCCCATTGCCGCCGGGTTACTGGCCTGTTCCCAGGCGTTGGCGCTGGACGGACTGGCCCGCTACATGGTTCTTGGGGAATTGGCGCTGGACGGAGCCATCAAGCCTATCCGGGGGGCGTTGTCCATGGCGGTGGCCTGTCGGGATCAGGGATTGAAAGGCATCGTTCTGCCCGAATCCAACGCCCGGGAGGCGGCGGTGGTGGAGGGAATCGATGTCGTCGGGGTGCGGGATCTTTCCCAGGTAGTCCGCTTTTTCAATGGGGCCGAGGCGATCCAGAAGACCTGTGCGACACCGTTCGAGCGCGTTTGCGAAGCATCGAGCAAGGACTTCGATTTGAGTGATGTGAAGGGCCAGGAGCACGTCAAACGCGCCATGGAAGTGGCCGCCGCCGGAGGGCACAACGTCCTGATGGTCGGCCCGCCCGGCAGCGGAAAGACCATGCTGGCCAGGCGGCTGTCCTCGATCCTTCCCCATCTGGAGTTCGAGGAATCCCTCCAGACAACGAAGGTGTACAGCGTGGCGGGCATGACGCTGGAGAAGGATGCTCTGGTCACGGAACGCCCTTTCCGCTCGCCGCATCACACCATTTCCGATGTCGGTCTGATCGGCGGCGGAACCATACCGAAGCCGGGCGAGATCAGCCTGGCCCATAACGGCGTCCTGTTTCTGGACGAACTGCCGGAATTCAAGAAGAACGTGCTGGAGGTCATGCGGCAGCCTTTGGAGGATCACCGGGTTTCCATCACGCGGTCCATGATCTCCATCACCTATCCGTCCAAGATCATGCTGGTGGCGGCCATGAATCCCTGTCCCTGCGGTTACCTGGGCGATCCGAAGCACGAGTGCTCGTGCACGATCGGGGAGATCCAACGCTATCGTTCCCGACTGAGCGGCCCGCTGCTGGACCGCATCGACCTGCACGTGGAGGTGCCTGCGGTGAGATACAAGGATCTGTCGGACGAGCGCCGGGGAGAATCCTCTTCCGTGGTTCGGGATCGCGTGGAGAACGCCCGTAAAATCCAGCGTTTGCGGTTCAGGAAAGACATGAACGGCATCGCCTGCAATGCCTATATGCAACCCAAGCATATGCAGCGTTTCTGCAAGGTGGATGCGGAAGGCGGCCGCTTGCTGGAAATGGTTGTGGATCGCCTGGGGATGAGCGCCCGGGCCTACGACCGCATCCTGAAAGTCGCGCGGACCATTGCGGATCTCCAGGACGACGCCGACATCCGGGCCGTCCACATCAGCGAGGCCATCCAGTACCGGACGCTGGACCGGGCGATGAAATGACGGTCAGTTTCAATCGCAAAGCTTTCTGTTATCGCCGCATCCTCAATAGCACGAACCATTCCGCAACCCAAGAAGATGATGACAAAAAACGACGGAAGGACGGGAGCCGTTCTCTCGAAATTTCCCGAGTCACCCGATGGAGACGGTCTTGCAGTTCGTGAACTCGCGAAGGCCTTCCACGGACAGTTCCCTGCCGAAGCCGGAATCCTTGATGCCGCCGAAGGGCAGACGCGGATCGGATTTCACCATGCCGTTGACGAAAACCGAGCCGGAGTGGATTCGTGTGGCCAGATGTTCCGCTTTTTCCACGTCCCGGGTCCAGATGGAGGCTCCCAGGCCGAAGCGCGAGGCATTGGCCAGTTGAAGAGCGCACTTTTCATCGCTCGCGACCATCAGCGCGGCCACGGGCCCGAACAGTTCCTCCCGCCCGGCCGTCATCTCCGGCGTGACGCCCGAAATCACGGTGGGCGGGTAGAAGTAGCCCCTGCCGTCGGGCAAAACGCCGCCGGTTTCCAGGCGTCCTCCTTCCCGAACGGTGGCCTGCGCCTGCCGGTGCAGCAGATCCCGCAGATCGGAGCGCGCCAGGGGGCCCAGATCCGTTTCCGGATGCGAAGGATCGCCCGTTTTCAACCGGGACATTTCCGTCGTCAGAGCGTCCGTGAAGGTGTCCACCACGGATTCAAGGACAATGAAACGCTTGGCCGCGATGCAACTCTGACCGTTGTTGAGACAGCGTGAAAGCGTGGCGACGCGGGCGACCTCCCGGATGTCGGCGTCTTCCAGGACGATGAAAGCATCGCTGCCGCCCAGTTCCAGAACGCATTTCTTCAGAACGTCTCCGGCGGTTCGGGCGACCTGTCGTCCCGCCTCCTCGCTGCCGGTGAGCGTCACGGCTTTCACCCGGCGGTCCCGGATGAGTTTCAGGGTGGTTTCGGCGGACACCAGCAGGGTCTGAAAGGCGCCCTCGGGAAGTCCGGACCTCAGGAACACATCCTGAATGGACAGGGCGCATCGGGGCACGTTGGAGGCGTGTTTCAACAGTCCCACGTTTCCGGCCATCAGCGCGGGCGCGGCGAAGCGGAAAACCTGCCAGAACGGGAAGTTCCACGGCATGATCGCCAGAACCGGTCCCAGCGGATCCTGCCGGACATAGCTTTTCGCCGCGTCGCTTCGCCGCATTTCCGGAGCGAGAAACCCCGCCGCGTGTTCCGCGTAGTAGCGACAGACCAGAGCGCACTTCTCCACTTCGGCCACCGCCTGGGTCACGGGTTTGCCCATTTCCTCCACGATCACCCGGGCCAGTTCGTCCTTTTCGTCTGCCAGCCGCTCGGCTACCTTGAGCAGACATTGCGAGCGGTGGGGTAGGACGGTTTCGGCCCAGGAATCGAACGTTTGTTCCGCCGATTCGAGACGCCTTTCCAGCGTGGCCTCGGAGTCTTCCGCAAAAGTTTCGAGGACCGTTTCGGTAAAGGGATTTCGGCTTTCGATCATGGAAAGACTCCCGCGTCAATGGGAAAGACAATCGAAAACGACCGCCACGGCGAGCCGTCGCGCGACGATCCGTCAAACGAAGCCATCATAGCCAAAGTGCGGAAGGGTGACAATGTTCAAATGGAAATCGTATGCGAGAAATTGCAGGGCGATTGTTCCGGCAGGGCGAATGATGTACACTGTCCGTTCGTTATCGAGGCTTGAAAGACAAAGAGAATCCGAGGTTTCAGCATGCACGCGGAAATGCCCCTTCTGAAGGACATCGTTATCGTCTTTTCGCTTTCCCTGGCGGTTCTGCTGGTCGCCAGCCGTTTTCGAATCCCCAGCCTGGTGGGGTTTCTCGTGGTGGGAATGCTGGCCGGTCCCCATGGGCTGAAGCTCATGCAAAGCATCGAGGAAGTTCGCATGCTGGCGGAAATCGGCGTGGTGCTGCTTCTGTTCACCATCGGTCTGGAATTTTCGTTCAAGAATCTGATCCAGATCGGAAGGTCGGTTCTTCTGGGCGGTGGGTTGCAGGTCGCCCTGACGCTGGGCTCCATTGTTTTCCTGGCCTCTTTCTTTTTCGAGCGTCCCGGTACGGCCGTTCTGCTCGGGATGCTGGGCGCGCTCAGTTCCACCGCCATCGTTCTGAAATTGTTGCAGGAACGCGGGGAAACGGATGCCCCCCACGGGCGGCTGGCTTTCGGGATTCTGATTTTCCAGGATCTCGTCATGGTGCCGTTCATGTTGCTGATTCCGTTTTTGGCGGGGCAGGGGGCCGCTTTCGGATCGGGAAACATGGCGATTACGGGCGCGAAAGTCGTGGGTGTCATCGTGTTGGTCGTCGTGGGAACGAAATGGGTGATTCCCCACCTGCTGTTTCGAATCACGAAAACCCGCAGCCGCGAGCTTTTTCTCATCTCCGTGGTGACGTTTTGCTTCATGGTGGCGATTCTGTTCGACAGTCTGGGGATATCCCTGGCGCTGGGGGCCTTTCTGGCGGGATTGATGATATCGGAAAGCGAATACAGCCATCAGGCCACGGGAGACATCATCCCTCTGCGGGATCTCTTTCTGAGCTTTTTTTTCATCTCCATCGGCATGCTGCTCGATATCGGTTACGTAATGGCGCACGTTCCCCTGATTCTGGGGGTTACGGTGGGGCTTTTCGTCCTGAAATTTCTGGCGCTTTTCCTTACGGGACTGGTGTTGGGATACCCGGTTCGCGTGCTGGTGCGGACGGCGTTCACGCTCAGCCAGGTGGGAGAATTCGCCTTTGTCCTGGCCGCCGTGGGACGCACGACGGGGCTGTTGGAAAACGATATCTACCAGTTGTTTCTTGCCGTTTCGATTCTCACCATGGCCGCTACGCCCCTCGGGTTCCTTGTCGGCGGCCCCGTGGCGGAACGGCTGGCCCGCCTGCCCGGGTTGCGGCGGCTGAATCTCGGAATGTCCGAGAAACACCGCAAACTGGAAGAGGCCCCCCACGGACATGTCGTTGTGGTGGGATTGGGGCTCAACGGGCGGAATCTTGTCAAGGCATTGAAATCTTTCGGGATTCCCTATGTCATCATCGAAATGAACCCGGAAACGGTGCGCCGGGAACGGGCCAGGGGAGAGCCGATTCTGTTCGGAGACGCGGGAAACGAGCCGGTGCTGGAAGAAGTGCGCATCCGCGACGCCAGGGCCGTGGCCGTAGCGGTTCCGGCTCCCACGGCCGCCCGGCAGATCGTTTTCGCGGCCAAACGAATGAAGCCCTCGCTGTTTGTCATTGTCCGCGCCCGTTTCGTGACGGAAACCGCGCCTTTGATGGACCTGGGAGCGGATATCGTCGTCGCCGAGGAATACGAAACCTCCATCGAGATCGCCGGCCGGGTTCTGAACCGGTTCCTCGTTCCCCGCAATGAAATCCTGGCCTTCGTGAAAACGGCGCGTCGGGACGGATACGAGATGTTCCGAAGCCTTTCGGTCAAGCCCAACCAGTTGTCCGACCTGTCCGGGGCCGCCAGGGATCTGGAGGTCATGGCGCTTCGCGTCGAGGGGCATTCCGCCATGGTGGGAAAAAGCCTGCGGGAAATGGATTTTCGCAAACGTTACGGCGCCACCGTTCTGGCCGTGCAACGCGGCGAGACGCTGCTGGACAATCCTTCGCCCGATGAGCCTCTAAAGGAGGCGGATACGCTGATCGTCTTGCAAAAAAACGAGCATTGCCAACGACTTGGCGACCTGTTCCAGGCCTGCTCCGATTCCCCGACCTGATCCGCCAACGCACCGGAACCGCATTTCAATACCGATCCGAACATCGTCGATGTTTCGGAGTCGGTGTCCGGATTTGCAAGGAAGATATATTTCTTTCATTTTTTATCTTAAGTGTATTGTAGTTTTACATATTTTATGCTATACTTAATGTAAATTTACGAATGCCTTTGTCCGGAGACAGATATGAAATACGGTTCCAGTTCCTTAAGCGATGTCGGAAGCAAACGAACCCACAATGAAGATTCCTTCGTGGATAACCCGCAGATGGGTATGTTCGCCGTGGCCGACGGCATGGGAGGGCACCAGGCCGGAGAAGTGGCCAGCCAGATCGCCATGGATGTTTTCTCCACCGAAATCCACCAGAGGAAGAAGCTTCTGGACGCCTATCGGCATGGGCCCACCACCAGCCTGAAACGCCAGATCCTCAAAATGCTGGAGGAAATCGTATTAAAAGCCTGCAAGACCATCTGGGACACGGCGCAAAGCGATCCCGCGAAGAAAGGCATGGGAACGACATTCTCGGCCATCGTCTTCGCCGGCCGTTCGGGGTTTCTGGCCCACGTCGGAGACAGTCGTATTTACCTGGTCCGCGACGGGCGGGTGCATCATCTTACGGAAGATCACAGCCTGCTCCAGGATCATTTGAAAAAAGGGCTGCTGCGGGACGAGGAGGTCGAGAAATTCCCCTATAAAAACGTGGTCACTCGCGCCGTGGGCATCATGGAAAGTGCGCAGGTGGACACGCTGCACATGGAGGTGACGCCGGGCGATCATTTCCTGATCTGTTCGGACGGATTATACGAATATATCGGAGACGAGGAGATTCCAGGCATGTTTACAGACCGGAGCTTGGGCGAAATCACGAAACACCTGATCGATCTGGCCAACCAGCGCGGCGGCAAGGACAATATCACCGCCGTTCTGATCGGCATCCCCGATCTGCCGCTGTCCGAGGGCGAACTGGAGGTCAACCGCAAGCTGGACGCCCTGAGGAAAATCACCTTGTTCGAAAACCTGAGTTATTCCGAACTTGTGAAGGTGTTGAACATCGTCCAGATCGTTCGCAAGAAGCGCGGAGACATCCTGATCCGCGAAGGCGAACCCGGCGACAGCATGTACATCATCGCCAACGGCGCGGTGGACATCCTGAAGGACGATGTTTACCTGACCACGTTGGAAAGCGGCGGGCATTTCGGCGAGATGAGCCTGATCGACAACGACCGGCGCAGCGCCACCGTGCGGGCCGCCAAGGATTGCGATCTCCTGATGATCGACCGCAACGATTTCTACCACCTGCTGCATTCGGAAGCTCATCTCTCCATCAAGGTGCTGCTGAACTTCCTGGGCGAGCTTTCCGGCCGCCTGCGGGAGACCACGCGGGCTTTCTCCGAATGGAAACGCAAAATCAACGATATTTCCATTCACGGATGATCGAACTGTCATGCCTCGTACGCTTTTCGCCGCTCTACTGGCGATATGTCTCGCACTTCCTGTGCGCGCCTCTTCTGCGTCCTCGGCGAAGCCGGATCAGGAGGGAGAAGAGTATCTGATCGTTCTGGAAGAGGAAATTCCCATCCAGGTGGAAGATCCTTATCTTCGGGAAATGGACCTTCAGGAAATCGCCCACTGGACGGCCATGATCTACACCATGCACCAGCGTCTGGACATCCAGATGCGCAAGCGGGCGATGAGCGAAAGCGCCCTGTTCAAAAAGAAGAAGCGTCTGAACAATCTCATCCAGAAAACTCTTCGGTATTACAAATCGTTTCCCCCGGACCTGGAACACGATCTGGGAAGCATTTTAAGCCGTATCGACCAGGCCATCGTGAAACTGCGCGAACCCAAATACGCCGCCATCGTCGAGGTGCCGGTATATCGGGAAGAGAAGTCTCGAATTCGGAAGAAGCCTCGCCGGTTTCAGTTCATCTGGCCCGTGGCGGAGATCAACGTCACGTCTCCGTTCGGTCCCCGCCGGGATCCGTTCACCGGAAAACTTTCCCTGCACGACGGCATCGACCTGGCCGGGAAAAAGGGAACGTTGATTTACGCCGCCGAACGCGGGAGAGTGGTCTATGTCGGATACAAACCCCGGGCCGGGCAGGTGGTGGTTCTGGAGCATCCGTCGGGGTATCGAACCATCTACGCCCACCTTTCGGATTTCCTGACCGTCAAGGGCATTCAGGTCGAGCGCGGCCAACCCATCGGCCTGATGGGCAGCACCGGCCGGAGCACGGGCGTGCATCTTCATTTCAGCATCCGGGAAGGCGGCGTTCCCGTGGATCCTCGCACGTACGTCGGCAGCGATCTGGGCCTTCTTCCTCCAAATTGATTGACAAGCCCGCCCCTCGCCATTAAGGTAAGCCCTTCGCTTGTCTCGAAGAAGGGAACCGCTTTTCTAGAAACGCTGAAAGGGAAAGCCGAAACGGCAGGATGTCCTTCCTTAGAACCAAACTTCAACCCTTTTTCACCTCCCGCTTTCTGAAATTCTGCGGTGTGGGAGCCAGCGGCGTCGCGGTGAATCTGGGGGTGCTGTTTCTGCTGGCTGAGGTTTTCCGTCTTAACGCCAACCTCTCCAGCGCGGTGGCCATCGAGATCTCCATTGTTTCGAATTTCATCATCAACGAATTCTGGACCTTCAGCGACCGCAGCCAGGCCGCCAGCACGTCCTGGCAGGCGCGCGCCGTACGATTTCACGTGGTCAGCATCCTGGGCGGCGTGATGCAATGGATGGTTTTCGTGGCGTTCAACGCCGCCTGGTTCCATTTTCTGGCGGATACCCGGCAGGTGGAGGCGTACTTCGGTGGACCGGGCGAATGGTTCGAACGCGTTGCGGTTCGCCTCGTTTTCGATCCCCCGGACGTGGGTGGTTGGAAATATCTTTCCCAGTTGGTCGGAATTGGGGTTGCCACTTTCTGGAATTTCCTGGTAAATTTCTATTGGACCTGGAAAGAGGAACAAATGGGAGATACCCATGAATAACGATCCGGCGGGCTCGGGATCTCTGGTTTGTATTCCGACCTACAACGAAAAGGAAAACATCGAAAAGATCGTGCCGGCGGTTCTGGACAGACTGCCGAAGGCCAACGTGCTGGTGATCGACGACAACTCTCCGGACGGCACCGGAGAAATCGCGGACGCGATGGCGCATGCGGATGAACGGATCCACGTTCTGCATCGGGAAGGCAAGGAAGGGCTGGGCAAAGCCTATCTGGCCGGTTTCAACTGGGCGCTTCGCCGGAACTACAAGATCATTTTCGAATTCGACGCGGATTTCTCCCACAATCCGGACTATCTGCCGGCCTTTCTGAAAGAGCTGAGGACGGCCGATGTCGTGGTGGGCTCCCGGCGCATCGAGGGCGGCGGCGTGGAGAACTGGGGAGCCGGGCGGCGCTTTCTCTCCTGGGGCGGCAGTTTCTACGCCCGCACGATCCTTCACGTTCCCGTTCGGGATCTTACCGGCGGATTCAACGCCTTCAAGCGGGAGGTGCTGGAAACCATCGGCCTGGAGGATATCCAAACCAGCGGGTACGGTTTTCAGATCGAGATCAAGTATCGGGCGATCATGAAAGGCTTCAAACTGGTGGAGTTTCCCATCGTTTTTCCGGATCGGGTTCTGGGCAAGTCCAAGATGGACCGTCGGATCATGATGGAAGCCATGTGGAACGTCTGGAAGATCCGCTTCGATAAAAGCGTCCGGCGATAATCCTTCGCGTCCCGTTACCAATAGCGTTTTTTAGCGATTTTCAGAGATAGCCTACGGTTCCGGTGGTGGATCCCGCTCAGTGCCGGTGATGGCTCAGGCTTTCGAATTTGGATTGAAGCACGTTCAACTGTTCCTCCACCCCCACGTCGGGATCCAGTTGCAGCGCCTCGTTCCAGAACAGCAAGGCTCCGTGAGGTTCTCCCTCGAAAATGGAAAGTTCGCCAAGATAGCGAAGGTACTGAGCCTTCTGCTTTTTGTTCATTTCCTCTTTCTTGTTTTCCAGTTTTTCAAGCAGTTGCCTGGTCGTGACCGTATCCGGCGATTCCAGTTCCATGGATTCCTTGACCTTCGCGAGCATGCCTTCGATCGACGTCGGCATTCGTTTAGGATCCCGATCCCCGCCGGTCAGGAGTTTGTATTCCTCCGGAAGATTTCCTTTCTCGTCGAAGGCGAAGATTTGTGGAACTTCGCCGAACTTTCCATCCTCCACGACCAGACTGTTTTTCTGGAAGCGGACCCCATCCACGCCATAGGTTTTCCAGATGATTTCGCCGTTTTCCATGCTCAGGAAAAACAGCCGCTTGGAGTCGTCCTCGTCGTCGGAATAATCCGTCTGGACGAACGCCCGGCTCCAGTCGGAGGAGATGCCCGAAAAGCGGATCGGGGCCTTGAACCGTTTGCGCCAGAGGCGTTTTCCAGCCGAACCGAAAAAGACCACCGTTCCGGCTTTTCCCCATTTTCCCATATGATCTTCAAGGAAAATACGTCCCAGATTATCGATATTAATTCTCCCGACGGATTGAAGCCCCTTCAGTTCCTGGATGCTTTCGTTCTGGAGATCGACCTGGATGCATTTGCTTTCCAGGATGCGGCCTCCGCTTCCGATGATAAAGGCATCCGCCGCCACCATGTATCGGTTGTTTTCGGACCGTTCCCATCTGCGATAACGGATCCCGCGATGTTCGAAGGATCTTCCGGGCAGGGGAGCGGCGAACTCCGGCTTTTTGATCGCCTGGCCGGTTTCTTTCGCGATCGTCCGGTTGCCGCCGTTGTCGGCGGGCGCGGTTTCCTCGCTTTCCTTGCGCCTTTTCCGGGCATAGGAAACCAGGGAACTGATCGAAATCAGCACGAAAACCCCCAGCCCGATTACAAGCAGCAACTTTAAAAAAACCACGTCGGCATTCTCCGGGTTCCGGCCGTCGAAACGGCGCATCATTTCACGTCAATCATTCGGCATAAAGCCTCACGACTTTAGAAGAGAAATGAAATTGCGGAATGATTCCGGCTATGTCCTTGGAATCGAGACGCGCATCTTCGGAGGGCGCGGGGAAAAACTTCCGGACGGAAAGAAAACGATGAGGAACGGGTCAGTCGAAGCGGAAATGTTTTCGAACGGGCTTCTTCACGTCCCAGATGCAGTGCAGGCCGCTGGGGAACATCACCAGATCCCCTGCTTGAATCTGCGTTTCTCCATCCTCGGTGCTGACGATGACATCGCCTTCGAGGATGAAGCAGGTTTCTTTCATGTCGTAACTCCAATCGAACTTCGATACTTCGCAACTCCAGGTTCCCCAGTTGGTCACATCCAATGCTTCCAGTTCTTCGGGAGTCGGCTGCCGCACTTCGATTTTATCCATGACGAAACCTCCAACAAGGACTTAGTTAGGTATAATTATACTATAATTTAATAAAATATCAAGAAATAATAATTAATAAAATTTCTTCAACTCGGATCAGAGCCTTTTTGCCGGTTTTCCTTGCGAATCGGCGGGCGGTCGGCTATGAGTGAATCCCGATCGGGCGGACCGAGCATGAAATTCGAGAAACGATCGGCGCGAGGCGGGAAGGAACGGTTCCGCGATGCGAAGCCGATCGGATTTCAGGCGGCGGAAACTCTATCGGACCGGGTTCAGACGGAACCTTGGCCAACGGCGCCGGACGCTTGGACGCGGATGAAAGGTTGGAAGAACGCCTCCATGCAAGTCCCCATGCCTCATTTCGGTGAATTCGCGGCGCTTTTAACGGCGATGTTCTGGACCGTCTCCGTCATTTCATTCGAAAACGCGGGAAAGCGCGTGGGCTCTCTTCCCGTCAACCTCCTCCGACTGGTCCAGGGATTCGTATTTCTGACCATTTACTGCGCCGTCGTACGGGACTCCTGGTTCCCCTTCGACGCCCCCGATTCCGCCTGGATCTATCTGACCCTTTCGGGCATCGCCGGTTTTCTGATCGGGGATCTGAGTCTTTTTCGGGCTTTCGTTCTGATCGGCGGACGCCTTTCCATGCTGATCTATTCCCTGGTTCCCGTCCTTACGGCCGTCATCAGCTGGATTTTTCTGGGCGAAACGTTGACGATGCTGGACATGATCGCCATGGCCGTCACCATCGGCGGGGTTTCCTGGGTGGTGTCCGAACGGAAACGGCCGGAATCCGGAGCGGATCCGGGGAATACCGCCAGGGGGATTCTGCTGGCGCTGGCCGGAACCGTGGGGCAGTCCGTGGGGTTTGTGCTGAGCAAGAAAGGCATGGGGGCCTACGACGCCTTCGCTGCCAGCCAGATCCGCATTCTGTCGGGCATGCTGGCTTTCGTCGTTCTGTTCACCGTTATCGGCTGGTGGCCCAAGGTGTTTTCGGCGCTGAAGGACCGCACCGCCATGCTCCAGACCGTCGTCGGGTCCGTTTTCGGGCCGTTTCTCGGAGCGACGCTTTCCCTGGTGGCCGTCAAATACACCGAAACCGGAGTGGCGGCCACGATCATGACCCTGGTGCCGGTCTTCATCATTCCACCGGCCATTTTGATCCAGAAAGAGAAAGTCAGCCTGCGCGCCGTCTTCGGGGCGCTGGTCGCCGTAAGCGGTTCCGTGATTCTTTTTCAATGATTTTTTTTATTTTTTTCGGGGTGTGGAATTGATTTTCCGAAAAAAGGATCTATTATTCCGGTAGGAAATAGGGGTTATTTACCATCCAAGAACGAAAGGAACCAGAGGAAATGACGGCAACAACCAACGACGTGAATGTCACCGTGACCGATGAAGCCTATGAGGAACTGTCCAGTTTCATGGAAAACGAGGAAAGCGTCGGAAAATCCATTCGCATCATGATCGCCGGTTTCGGCTGCTCGGGCCCGAACATCGGTCTCGCGCTGGACGATCCCAACGAGGAAGACACCGTTTTCACCAAGGGCAACGTTTCCCTGCTCGCCGATACCAGCATGCAGCTGCATATCGTGCAGGGCGAGGGGTTGAATATCGAGGCCGTGGATATTCCCGGCAGGGACCAGAAAGGTTTCCGTTTGTCCCTGAACAAAGAAGCGCCCCATAGCTGCGGCAGCGGATGCAGCGGCTGCTGACCTCCGTTCTTTTTCCGGCGAAGCATGAAAAAAGCGCCCTCTCGTACGGGGGCGTTTTTTTTTTTGAGTTCAATTCCCGAAACCGGGGAGATTTTTCACTTGATGAAAAAGAATGGGGGCCTTCCCGTTCCCTTCCCCGACGGAGCCGCCTCGCGTCATGAGGTGCGAAAACCGGGGCGGAAAAGGGCGGCGGTCAAGGCCGGAGCGAGCGAAGCGAGCGCAGCATGTTCAGCCTTGACGGCCGTCCGCGCGCCGGTATAAGCCGCAGATGACGCGAGCGATAGCGACGGAGGGAGAAGGGAACCCCTTCCTCGATGGTGAGCCTTGTCCGAAAAATGATTTTTCGATTTCTCGCCGGAAAAGGATCTTGACCGAGAATTCGACTTCTTAAAACTCTACATCGTGCGAGGCGGTTCCGATTTCCGGAAAAGAAACGGAAGAATGACGGGAAGCAGGAACAGGTCGGCCAAAAGCGCGGTTAGAACCGCGCCCACCGATAAAAGCCCGAATTCGTTGTTCGCGCGCACGTCCGAGGTGAAGATCGGGACGCAGAAACCCAGGCCCAGGACGATGGTGGTATAGACCATGGCCTTTCCCGTGCCGAAAATGGAGCGCCGGGCGGCTTCCTCGGCATCCTTCGTGTCCTGATATTCCTGAAGAAAGCGCGTGATATAATGCACGGTGTCGTCCACCGCGATGCCCAAAGCGATGGAAAACGTGATGGCCGAACTGGGCTTGAGATAGATGTCCATGGCGCCGATCATTCCCAACAGCACGGCCAGGGGGAACATGTTCGGAATCAGGCTGAGCAATCCCACCGAAACGGAGCGGAACTGGACGATCAGCAGGAGCGTGATGATGCCGAAGGCCAGCAGAAACGTGTAGAAGATTTCGTTGACGATATAGAGATTTATCATGTGCGCCACGGGGCTCATTCCCGTCAAACGGCTGGTGATTCCCTTGGGCGTGTTCTCCCGCAGCCAGGTTCTCATCCGTTGGAAAATCTTCCGGGCCTCCGTGGAAAACACGTCATCGATGCGGCTGGAGACGCGCAGGCGCGCCTTGTCCCTGGACACCAGCAGGTCCATGGGATTGTCTTCGTTCATGCCGTACAGCATCATGTATTGCGCGATGGCCGATCGGTCGTCGGGAACGACATCGGCCGCCGGATCGCCCCCGGCCAGGGTGCGGGCCATCTCCTTTATCATGTCCGACGGCGTGTAGATCTTCTGGACTTCCGGGATGCGTCGGAGTTCCCGCTTGATCTCGTCGCAGAAGCGCATGACCTCCGGATCCTTGGCTCCGTCCGGCTTTCCCGTGTCGATGTATACGTCCAGGGGCAGAACGCCGCCCAGCTTGCTTTCGAGATAATGCAGGTTGCGGATGATGGGATGGTCGTCGTCCAGGTCGTCGTGGATTTTCTGCTTGCGTTCCATGGTGGTGGCGTAATACGTGGCGACGACGCCCAGGACCAGGCAGACGCCGGTGCTGGCGATTCTGTGCCGCGTGGTGGCCCGATGGACGAACGCCAGGAATTTTCTGGAATTCCCGGAGAAATACCCGTTCAGCGTCCTGGCGGACGGCGGGGGAATGATGGCCAGCACGGCCGGAAGCAGCGTGATGGTGATGAGATAGGCGCTGAGGACGCCCAGACCGACGAAGATGCCGAATTCGGCCAGAACGCGGATATCCGTGGTGGCCAGGATGCTGAAGCCGATACTCGTGGTGACCGACGTGATGAACAGCGCCACGGCCAGGTGGCGGGTGGTCTCCCGGATGGCCTCGATCCGGTTTTCTCCGTTGTGAAGTTCCTCGTAAAACCGCGTGTGAAAGTGGATGGAGTTGGCCACGCCGGTAATCATGACGACCACCGGAAGCATGGTGGTCATCAGGCTCATGGGGATGCCGGTGATGGCCATGATGCCCAGAGGGGAAAGCGTGGCCAGCGTGACGATGGCCAGGGAGAAGGCCACGCCCGCCCAGTGGCGGAAGGTCACGATGAGAATCAGGAGCACCAGAACGGCGGAGATGCCGGTCAGGCGGCCGGTCTCCAGAGTCATCATCTCCGCGTATCCGCTTCGGGACGTGGGGACGCCGCCCATGGTGACGAGCATGCCCGTCTTTTCCTTCAGCCGATGGTTTTCCGCTTCCAGGTCGTCCAGAATCGGCTTTCGGGCCTGGCTGTCGTTGCGTTTCGGATCCAGTTTGGCCACGAGCAGCACGGCGCGGCCATCGTCGGAGATGAAGGAGCCTTTGTAGAGTTCGCTGTTCAGAAGATAATCGCGGTGCCTTTCGATTTCCGCCGCGCTTTCGGGAATGCTTTCGAAGAGGCTGTCCACCAGCAGCGTGTCGTTTTCCAGGCGGGGCCAGGTGGCGTTGATGATGGAATCCACGTCCACGATGCCGTCGATGTTCTCGATGCGGTCATGGAAGTCCTTGTATATCAGGAGGGTTTCGCGATCGAAAAGCCGCTCGCCCTCCAGGGCGATCAACACCGAGGTGTCGTCCGCGCCGAAGTCGGCGATGGTGCGGTTGTAAAGTTGAACGATCGGATTGTTGTCTGGAAAGAACTGCTTGAAGCTGAACTCGAAGCGCAATTCGCCGATGTGGTAGAGCAGCACGCCGGTAACGATGATGTAGGTGAAAACGACCGCCCAGCGGAAGCGGATTAGAAAATCGGCGAAGCGCGTGAGCACGATGGATCCTCGTCTGCATGGTGAAGCCCGGGAAGAACGACGGGGCATCATACAACGAGTCGGTTCCGGATGCAAAAAAGAGCGTGCGTTCGGCGGTTGGGGGCGATGGGGAGGTTCATTTTTTCGCGTTTAAAAGGGTCGCCAGCTCCGGGCCGTCCCTGCGGATATTTTCCATCAGTTCGCCCACGACCTCCAACAACAGGTCGTTCATCGGCCAGGATTTCGGGTAATACAGGCCCGTGACGCCTCGCTTCATCCTGGAGAATTTCCAGGATTTCAAGACCTTGCGGTCGGCTCGGCCGATGGCGTCGCAGGCCATCGCGATGCGGGCGTAACCGCCGTCCGTGGGAACGCCCAACAAATTGAGAACTCCCAGCGCTCCGAACGTGATAGGGTAGACATAGGATTGCCAGGTGCGCGCGCCCATGCTTCCCGAGGCGTATTGTTCCAGTTCCGTCACCGTGCAGGCCAGGTCCAGATCGTATTCCTCGTCCACCGGACGGATATCGGAAAACAGATTCGAGCGGCTGAAGTCCGTTATCATGTGGATATGGAGCGCTTCCGCGATCTGCTCGGTCAGGTCGTGCGTGATGATGGGCTCGATCTCCTCTTTTTCCCAGTGGGAGGCTTCCTTCATTTCGTAGTAGGGATAATCCATGTAGCGACCGGTCAATTCGACCTTCAGGAATTTTACGCGTAGGGGAACGGGAGAGAGGCCGGGAGCGATTTTCCGCGCTTTGACGTCGTATTTTCCGGGCTCGGTGATTTTCACGCAACCGGCCGGAATACTGAACGACCAGCAGAGGAGAAACAGGACGAGAAACAACCTGCGTGCGGGCATGGCTTCCTCCTGGAATGCGAAACGTTTTTCAATTTCCGAATAATGGCATCATAACCGCCGGAAAACGGAAATTCCACAATAAAATGAAAACCCGCCGCAATTTACTTGCGCCGCGAGGAGGCCGGGCATAGCATCGAAAGAATGGACAACGAGCGAGTCAAACGGTTGTTGCGAGAGGAGGCCGGGCGGGAAGGTTTTCCCGTTTTCGGCGTGGCTCCGGCGGAGTTGGGACCGGAGCCTAAGAAACGGTTTCTCTCCTGGATCTCCAAAAGCTATCATGCCGATATGACGTATCTTTCCACGCGCCGCGATGTCGTTGGGGGGCTTTCCTCCGTGGTGGCGGGGGCGCGTTCTGTGGCGGTTCTGGGGTTGCCGTATGCTCGCCGGGAGCGTGGGAATCCCGCCCAAAAGCCCGCCGACGCCGGCTGGGTCGCCCGGTACGCCCGGGGGCGGGACTATCATCGCGTGATGGAAAAACCGCTGAAACGCCTGGCTCGATTTCTTTCTACGTTCGGGGGAGAGGCGCGCGCCTATGTGGATTACGGCCCGGTGATGGAACGCGCTTACGCCGCGCGGGCGGGCGTGGGTTTCATCGGGAAAAACGGCTGCCTGATTCACGAAACCTACGGTTCCTGGCTCTTTCTGGGCGTCATCGTCACCAGCCTGGAATTACCGCCGGACGCGCCCCTGTCCGCCACCTGCGGCGACTGCCGAAAATGCCTTACCGCCTGTCCCACGGGCGCCTTGCAAGCGGACCGAATGGTGGATTCCCGGCGCTGCCTGAGCTACCTGACGGTGGAGTCGAAAGAGGAAATATCGGAAGAAATCCGACCGCTTATGCAGCGCTGGATCCTGGGTTGCGATGCCTGCCAACGCGTCTGCCCCTTCAATCGATCTTCTGCGGAAACCGACGTCGCGGATTTTCTTGAGGAACGGATTCCCTCCCATCTCTCGCTTTCCTGGCTGCTTTCCCTGGACGAGGACGCGTTTCGGGAGCATTTCAGCGGCACCGCCGCCATGCGGCCGGGTTGGCAAGGCATGCGAAGAAACGCCCGGGCCGTTCTGAAAAACATAAAATAATCAAGAACCTATGTGAATTTTCCCGAGCGCTTCGAGCCTCCGGTACTTCGATCCAAATATGGTACGAGGCGGCTCCGTCGGGGAAGGAACCGGACCCTCCCGTCTTCATTTCTTCAAACGAAGCATTCCCGAGAAAAGGCAAAAGAACCCATGGAAAGCGCCGATTCCTCCGTTTCTTGCCGCCATGAAGCTACCTGAAATGTCCAATTGAACAAAACTTCTATATAATTAATTTGAATTAATGGAAATTAATTGCAATAATCCGTAATAAGAAATGTAAAAAACATTGAAATTAATATAGATATTATGATATAATTCATCATCAATTAATATATAACAACAGAAACAATACCTAAAACAATGATTATCCTTTACCGCGTTTCCATCAAACTGGTTCTTCTGAGCATGCTGCTTCTGCTCGGTTTCGTAGGGTATGAAACCGGGCTGTGCCTGGACGATTACCGGGAAGTGAAGAATGTTTTCCAGGGAGCCAAGGGGCAGATCGACGCCCTGGAGGTGGAGATCGCGGAATTGAACGAGGAAAAGGAACTGCTGGCCAGCGACCTGACCTTCTACGAGCAGCTCGCCCGGGAGGAATTCGGCATGGTCAAAGAGGACGAGGTGGTCTACATCGTCCCCCTGCAATGATAGTATCACGCGAACATCGATATCATTAAAGGCATGTGGGAATTAATTCCTTCTCCATGGGTTCGGCGGATTTTCGTACATTTTCCGCTCTCCGTCCGGGCGCCGTGCAATTCGTCCATAACGGTATGAAATCATTGTGAAAACACGACAAAAAGCATTCGTCCGGACGGCGCGTGTTTTTCGGGCGTTTTCGGTGGATTCGCGACCTCGGCCGCGCGACCCCCCTCTGTGTAGAAAACATCAAGGATATCGATACGTTCCCGCGAATTCACGGAGGGAATTCACCCGCGCTCTATGTCCCTGTCGATAGGGACTGTGTTCCGGTCGATACGGAAAACGGGAAATCATCCATGATATCGGTAGGATAGGGGGGGCTTGCGGAGAAATTCCGGGAAAAGGCCCCCCGCCCGGAAATCGGGCGGGAGGAAAGATGCGGATGCGCTTTCAGCCGGAGAAATCGAAGGTGGTTCCGACGCCTTCCTTTTTCGCCTTTTCGTATACATAATGGGCCGTCGAGATATCCTGGATGGCCAGGCCGACAGATTTGAACAAGGTGATTTCCTCGTCGTTTTCCCGCGCCGGGATTTTTCCGGACGCCACGTCGCCCAGCGAGCCGTGGGCCTGTTCCCAGCTCCATTCGCCGGCTTCCACGGGAATCAGGAAATCGCCCGCTTCCGCCCGGCAGGCGTCCACCAGGTCGCAGACGACTTTGGAGCGGGAAAGCGTTTTCGCGTCCAGTTCCCGCATGGCGGGGGCGTGCGAGCCCATGCCGTTGATATGCGCGCCCGGTTTGAACCAGTCGCCGTTCACGATGGGATCCTTGGCGCTGGTGATGAGCGTCACCACGTCCGCCTGTTCCACCGCCGCTTTCGGATCGTCCGCGAAAACGATCTCGCATTTCACCAGGTCGCGAATAGAGTCCGCAAAGGCTTCCTGTTTGGACTTTTCGTCCTGCGAATAGAGCACCAGCGTGCGGATTTCCCGCGCGCAGCTCACCGCCCAGGCCTGGGCCAGGGCCATGCCGCCCGTGCCGAAGAGCGTATGCACGGCCGCGTCTTTTCTGGCCAGAAAACGCGTGGCCAGTCCCGCCACCGCGCCCGTGCGCATGGCGGTGAGATAGCCGCCGTCCATCAGCGCCACCGGCGCGCCGGTCTTTTCGTCCAGCATCAGGATGGTGCCCAGCACGGTGGGAACCTGATATTTCGCGGGATTGTCCTTGTACACGGTGACGATCTTCGCCCCCAGGGCGCCCATGCCCTGCAAATACGCGGGCATGAAAAGCGAAAGCCCGGTATGGTCGGGAACGACGATGGGCGTTCGCTGGGGCATGTTGGCCTTCCCGGTGGCCAGATCGATGAAAGCCTTTTCCAGAATGTCCAGGACATCCGCCATGTCCAGGAGTTGCGCCACGTGGCTTTTGGACAAAAGAATCGTCATGCTCGTTTCCTCCTTACTTTTCGATGGACCTACAGGCCAAGACGGCGTCGATTTTCGCTGTCGGCGACGATGGCGATGTCTCGGGAAATCGACGCTCCAAGTCTGCCACCGTCAAAAGCAAAGATCAAGGGTTGTTTGGAAATGGAAGGAGGGGGATACGTCTTAAAATTGAATGCGTAACAAATCTGTGCATCATTGAAGGAAATGTGATACAGTCGAACCCATTGAACGTTTGGGAAAATTTGATCTAAGTGGAAAAGGTAATGAATGAGAAACAAAAGAAAACAGCGAGATACTTTATTGACAATGATCCTTTTATGTTTGGACATCGGAATCAGAGAATTGATTTTGCAAGGCGAAAATTAAGCTTTGAGCCGTTTTCTTCTCTTTCCGATGATGGAGAGGGATCCGATTCCGATTCAGGCCTCCACAGTATTCTCAGAATGGCGAACCCGAATAGACAACGATATTCTAAGCCCCCTCCAGAAACCCCGCCAGGGTTTCGGCGAAGTCGTCCGGGCAGTCGATGAACGGCAAGTGGCCGGAGGGCGAGACGGTCGCCACCGGAACGTCGGACGCACCGAGTAGTTTCAGGCTTCGCGGGCAGACGCCCGACATGGCTTGGGGGCCGTCAGGATCCCTTCCTCTCGCTCGAAGAGGCAGGCGGCTCCGTCTGCGCCAGGGGCATGGTCAAGACGATCTGATCGAAGCAGCGAATGCCGTTCTCGTAAATCGGGAGGGGATAGTTCTTGAGGAAATAATCCTTGTTGATTGCCTGGAAGCGGAAGCCCACGCGCTGGTAGAGATAGAGTTGTTTGATGCCGCAGTTTCCCGTTTTGATGACCATCTCACGATAGCTTTTCGCTTTCGCCATGGAAATGGCGGCCTTCAGCAGTTCCGTCCCGATCTTCCGATCCTGGTGGGACTCGTCAACGGCAAGGTTGACGATTTCGAGCGAATTGTCCTCGATTGCATTCAGCCCGATAATCCCTACGACGCGCCCATCGAGCCGGGCCGCCAGAAACGTTGCGCTGTCCTTGTACTTGCCGATCTGCTCGTCGCTTTCATCCGCCAGAAGCAGAAGATCATACGGAACCTCGTCGTTGCCGATTGCCTCGATGCGCATCATGCAAAAACCTCCTTTGACCTTACGCCCGGCGAATCGTTGCGATAAAATATCCTGCAACCCGGCCAACAGCAAGTCTTACTGCGTTCCCTCTTTCACCCCCTCCAGAAATCTCGTCAGGATTTCGGCGAAGTCGTTCGGGCGGTCGATGAACGGCCAGTGGCCGGAGGGAGAGACGGACGCCACGGGAACGCCCGCTCCATGCAGAAGTTCCAGGCTGCGCGGGCAGACGCCGCGGGGGCTTCCGGCGATGAAACGGGCAGGGCAGGGCAGGGCGGCCAGGCGGCGGGCCAGGCCCTCTCCGGTGGAAAGTTCCAAGAGTTCCAGCGCGTGGTGGTGAAAGACTTCCGGCCGGCAGAAGCGCAGGCTGGCGTAGTATCCACGCAGGGCGTCGTCGTCCATGCCGCCCCGATAGATGTTCTCCAGCAATTCCGGAAAAACGTCTTCGGAAAAGCGTTCCGCATCGCACTCGGCGGCCCGGGAACTGAAGACGCAGTCGCCCGCCGACTTGTTGCCGTCGATGTCCGCCACGGCCAGTACGCGCGCGGGATGGCGCTCCGCGAGGATCAACGCCAGAATGCCTCCCAGCGAATGCCCGGCCAACGCCAGGGGCGGTTCGCCGCGCTCCTCCAGCCAGCGTTCCAGACGATCCGCGGTTTCGGCGAACGACGGCGGACGTTCCGGATGGAAACTGCGGCCGTAGCCGGGCAGGTCCGGAATCAGGTGCCGGAAACCGCCCAGACGCGGATGTCGGACGATGGATTCGAAACAAAGGCCGGATTCGCCCAGGCCGTGGATCCACAGCACGGCGGGCCGCCCGTCCCGTGCGGATTCGCGCAGAAACATGCCGTTCTCGAAGCCGTGGCGGATATCGCTCAAGACGCTCTCCCTTTGCTTGACAATCGTCCGCCGACTCCCTAGCATGGGAACCGGTCGCGGGTCAAGCGGGAAGAAGGGCGCGTGCCGATTTCACATTCCCGTCCATGTCGAATAGGAAAGGAAAGCCGATGAAATCTCGTGGAATGCGCGGGCTCGTCCCGGTGCTGTTCATTTTGCTGCTGATGTCCGTTTCCTGTCAGAAAGAGACGCAGGGCGAGAGCCCGGCCTCGGAAAAGCAGGCCAGGGAAAAAACGGTCGTAGAGAAAACGCTCGAGGCGGCTTCGGACGCGAAGGAACTCTGCCGCCTGTTCGAGCCGCCCTGGGGAGAAGAGAACTGGCGGGACTGGGCCATGACCAACCGCGAGGCCGCCGAAAGCTGGTTCGTGGAAACGCCCATGAAAATGAAAAAGGCCGACCTTTCCGTCATTCCTCGCTGCACCCATCTGAAATCCATGTTCGTGGGCTTTTCCGCGCTGGAGGATTTGACGCCCTTCGCGAAGCTCACGGGTCTGAAGAGCCTGGACCTGCGCTTCTCCAACAAGATCGCGGATCTTTCTCCGTTGAAGGATCTGAACGGCCTGGAATTTCTGAGCATTTGGGGAACGGCGGTGACGGATCTCTCGCCCATCGTGCATCTGCCTGAACTGCGGCGTATCGACGCCAAGATGGGCAAGATCTCCGATCTGAAAGACCTGCCGCGTTTTCCGAAACTGGAGTGGATCGATCTGCTGCAGTGTCCGGTGACGGACGTGCGTCCCCTGGCGAAACTGAAGAACTTGCATGAAGTCCGCCTGTGCAGCACGCAGGTCACGGACATCACGCCGCTTCTGCCCCTGGCGAAGCAGATCACCTATCTGGATCTCTGCAACACGCCGTTTCGGGATTTCAAGCTTCTGAAATCCTTTCCCAACCTGACGTATTTCCAGGCCTGGGGGCTGCCCTTCGGCGATCTGTCCGTGCTGAACGGCATGACGGAGATGGAGACGCTGGATCTGAGCAACGCCAAGGTGGACAGCCTGCTGCCCCTGAAGGGCATGAAAAAGCTGAAAAAACTGATCCTGGTGGGCGTCAATCCCAAGGAAAGCGAACTGGCCGTGCTGAAAAAGGAAATCCCGGACGTGGAAATCGTTCTCACCCTGGACTGATCCGGAAAATCATCTTTCGAAGAGACAACCTTCCCTCAGCAAAACCGGAGGGATTTTACTTTACGATTTTCGCGGACGGCGGAAACGGATGGCGGCTTAGCAGAGCGACTTTCCGGCGCAGTACTGGCAGTCGTCACCGTTGGTGTCGTTTTCGATGGTCTCGATGATTTCGATCGTGGGGGTATCCATTTCCTACTCCTTTCAGCGCGAGCTATGAAACGACGATAGCACACGCGCCTGTGTGCAGTCAAGCACGGAATGATCCCGAATCGATTTTCCTTCCATCCGCGCCAGCCCCGGGCAGCGGTTGCAGTGGGCTCGGTCCGGGCATTCGGGACAATCGACCAGATCCCGGATTTGCAGGGCGCGGATTTCCTCCAGCACCGGCGAATGCTCCCAGATCTCGCGCAAGGGACGATCCTTCACGTTTCCGCAGTCGTTTCGCATCATCAGACAGGGATGCACCCCGCCGAATGGATCGATGGACAAAAGCGCGCGCCCGGCGTTGCAGGGTGGGTCGTCCGGGGAAAGCGCGGCCAGACGACGTTCGGAATTCCCCTGGGATTCCAATAGGATGGGACGCAGTTCCTCCACATCGGCCTGAAGTTCGTCCCGTACGCGGACGTCTCCGTCTCGAAACGGGAACAGGTTCAGGTTGAAGTTCCACAAGATGCCGTTTTCCTTGAGTTTCTCCTTCATCTGCTCCAGTACGTCCAGGTTCCGCTTCGTCACGCCGATGGCGGCGCGGACGGACACCCCGGCGTCCCGAAACGCGAGGAGCGCCCGCCAGGCGGCGTCGTAAGCCCCGGGAATTCCTACGAATTCGTCGTGATTTTTCGCGTCGATGTGATGCAGCGACACCTGGGCTTCGTCGATACCCCGCGTGGCCAGTCGCCGGATCCGATCCGCATCGACGCCCATTCCCGACGTGAGTATCGACACGGCGAAGCGTCGCTTGCGGGCGTGAAGAAAGAGGTCATCGAAATCGGGGCGTAAAAAGGGCTCGCCGCCCGTGAACACCAGAAAAAGCGTTCCCATCTTTGCCAGGCCATCCAGCGCCGATTTCCACTCCTCCGTGGTCAGTTCGCCGGATGTCGCGACTTTCTCCCCGTGCAGGTAGCAGTGTCGGCAGGCCAGGGGACAGCGGTAGGTCAGTTCCAGTTGGGCGCTCACCGGCCAGAGGTTGCGCGAGGCCGTTTCCTTCAGTTCCCGAAACAGTCGGGGAGGTTTGGCGGAGGGAGAGGGCGCGTCGGTTTTCGGCGAGAAATCCGATTCTCCGGACGCCGTTTCCAGCAGGCCCGCGGCGGCCAGGGTATCGAGAAAGGCGCGGCCTTTCGGGGCGTCGATTTTTCCGCCTCGATCCAGGGTTTCAAGGATCCGCCCGGCGGCGGAATTCAGCCGCATGATGCGACCGTCGGCATGATTCAGAAGGATGCAGAAATCCGGGTAGTTGCGAAAGGAGATTCGTGGAGACAGGCGCATGATTTTCCTCCGCCCGCCAGCATACGGCAACAAAGAAGGCTCGGTCAAATCAAAAGCCCGGAAAAATGCCATCAAAATCGGAAATAAATCAAAAAGATGGGATGTTTGTGACCGGGGAGCCCGAACCTGTGATAGGATTCCGGCAAAATGTCTCCCGGTCGTGAAACGCGGTGCGGGTCATCGATTCGAAACGAACGAAGGAAAACATGCGCATCATGAATATTCGGAAGGCAAGCGGAGCGATTCTGTTTCTCCTGGCGGTCATTCTCATCCCGGCTTTCGGCTGTACGGAAAAGAAATCCGTTACGGAAGATCCAAATCTGCAAAAGCGTACGGAACAAACGGACGGCGCGGCGTCCGGGGAAAAGAAACCCGCTCCGATTCGCCTGGAAGATCCTCCGGACCCTTCGAAAACGCCCCGAAAGAACACAGCCGCTCCTGCGGATATGTTCGCCAAAAGGGTTTCCAAACACGGCACCGGCGCCACCGTTCGCGCCCGGGGAAGCATTCGGGGAAAGGCCAAGACGAAGCTCAAGCTGCATACGCCGGACTGGAAGCAGCCCGTACCCCTGACCTTTCGCAAACTGGACAAGAACTACCAGTACTATCGCCTGCACAAGGAGTTCTTTCCCCAGGGGCTGCCCGTGGTTCACGGCGGGGCGGTGGAGATCGCGGGGGCGGTGATGCCCATCGACACCCCGGGGCCGAACGGCGAACTGAAGCGCTTCTGGCTGGCCAATCCGGTGGTGGTGATGGCCGGCTGCGTGTTCTGCAATCCTCCCACGCTGGCCGACCTGGTTTACGTCGAGGTGCAGGGCGACCCCATCCAGGTGGACCGTGAGGAACTCTATCGCAGCGTGATGATGAAACGCCTTCTGGGACGTCTCTTCATCGGGCCGGAAAAAACCGCCGACGGCGTGGAGTTCGTTTTCAAGATGGCATTGAAACGGATTCTGGAATAGCGCGAATCCATTCCCCGCCTATAACCCTGCCTTTTCCGATCTTCGGCGTTCAGGGCATTCCCGTGACCTGCCGGTTTTTCGGATAGGTGATTTTATAGCGGATGTCGTATTCCGTCTTCTTTCCGGCGGCGAGCGGGGTTTCCCAATGGATTACGCCCGGTTTATCGGGATCCTTGATCCATCCGGCGGTGGTTTTCTCCAGAATGTCCACCTTCAGTTTCTCGTTCCGGCTGACGGGGAAGCGTTCGTAGACCCGCACGACGGTATCCGAGCGCCGATGGTTGGCGACGCTGACCCGGTAGTGATAAACGATGTCCGTGTCCTTGTTGATGACGCCGGATTCGCCGGTCTTGCGCTGAATCTGCTTGCGTTCCACCTTGATTCCGTCGTCCAGCCCGAAGGGCAAAAGGAATTCCTCTCCGGATTGCGCGGTGTTCAGATAGGCCCGGCCCACGTAATTCTGGCCTTGATAGAGATTCACGCTGCCTGCCAAAAGCGGGAATTCGAAGGGATTGGTGGTCTTCGCCGCCAGGAAGGCCGAGGGCGAAAGTTCCGGAACGATTTCGTAGTGGGTGGCGGCCTTCCAGGACTTCGACAGCAGGAAGACGCGATGGGTGCGGTTGTCGCTGGGGATGCCGGTTTTCCGGGGAGCCGTGAAGGTGGCCAGCCCCACCGTGTCCACCGTGGCCTGGGGAACGTCCAGTTCGTATTCCTGCGCCGCTTCCTCCGCCACGCCGGCGTCATCCATATCCGCCATGCCGCCGACGGCCATGGTTTCCGAAAACGCCCTTCTCTCCTTCTTCTCCGCGAATCGATTGCGCGACGAGGGCGCGGGGGGCGGCGGGCTGTAGATGTCGATGTAGCGCGGATGGAGTTCCGGGATGGTTCCGTCCACCGACGGCCTGGCCGTGGAAAGGATCAGTTCGACGCGCTCCCAGTCCTCGCCCGTCGTCTGGGTCACGCTGGCGAAACAGCCGATCTCCACCTGGCTGGCGGCCATGTCCAGACGGGCGTCGTAGACCATGCCCCAGTGGGCGCCGGGCAGCAGGTAGGCGGCTTCGAAGCGGAAGGTTCCGGCCTTCAGAACCTCGAGGTCCAGATGGGCGGTGGTGGTCCAGTTGCCTCGCTTGGAGCGCAGCTTGTTCAGTTCGGTTTGCACTTCCTTGATATCTTCCCGGAGCGTTTTCAGTTTTCCGTCGATCTCCCGGGCCGATCCGGCCAGGGCGGCCAGCCGTTCGCTGACGAACTTCCCGGCGTTTCGCCAGTCCTGTACCGAAAGGCGTTTGGTGGCCATGTTGCCGGACTGGTCCTTCGCGTAGGTGGAAAGCAGGCTTTCCACGAACTTGCGTTCGCCTTCGATGGCGCTTTTTTCGTCGTTGTACGCCCGTTCCTTCATGCGAAGGTCATCCAGCTTCGCGGTCAGTTCCGCGATGCGGGCGTCCACGTCCTTGGTGGCGAAGACTCTCTCCAGGCTGGTTCCGAGAATACGCACCTTGGCGTTTCCCTGGCCGTTCAACTGGAAGGATTCCTTGTGCATGCGGTCGGACAGGCGAACCAAATCCACCTGGATCGGGCCGGTTCTGGCGAACGTGACCGATCCGCTTCGGACGATGCGCGCCATGCTGGGGAAGACCGTGACCTCCCGGATCACACTTTCGGATTCCATCGCCTCGGGGGGCTCTCCGGCCCAGGCGACGATCGAGATGGAAAGCAGGAGGGCGACCATCAACGGACGAATCGTTCGGGCGAGGTTCTTCCTCATCGTACATTCCCCTTGTTCGGTTTGCGAAGCGCGTCAACGGATCCGATTCTTACGGATCCGAAAAACCATACCGGTTTCGGTTCTAAAAAACAAGTAGGGAAAGAAAGTGGCAGCATCAGGAGAAGCGGATTTCCGGCGGCGCTTTTCCGGGCTCCTTCCGACGGACGCCCGCAAGGCATTGTCCGATGTCGCGCCGGGATTCGACGGGTTTTGCAAGGACAGATTCTGGCTTTCCGGCATGATATTCGCAAGAACCGCCGGTATTTCCTTAGGGAATAACAGCCGCTTACGCATATTGAGACATCCAAGTATGCGCCAATCTCGGATATTTTTCCAGGGCAATGCCGAATCCCGTCAGGGCAATTCAGTTCTAAGGTATTCCCTGGCAAAGTCGTAAAATCCTGCCTCCTGAATCGAGATGGCGCATGATGGACGGGATGCTGCGATTTCCTTTGATGGTCTGAAGCAGACCCAGGGCGATTCGCCGAAATGCCCCGGTCGCCGCCGCGCCGCAACCCGCCCGCATCCGGCAGGCATCTTCCCCCATCGAACAATCAAGAACGTGATGAACCTTGTTTTCGATGCTCCAGTGATTCCGGAAACAGGCGAGTAGTTCTTTCGGCGGCGTTGTCTTCGGAAGGCTGGTCAGGGCGAAAAACACCTCGCGCGTGGGGTTCCCCGTGCGCTTGCGCTCCGTGATTTTCTCGACCGCCAGCCCTTGAGACAAGTAGGGCCAGTCGAACCAGCCTTCCATCTCGGGGAAGAGATATATTCTCCTCGTTTCGATCCGGTCGCCCACCAGATCGTTGTCCGCGAAGTCCGGCGGCGCGGACCGGGCCTCGATCAAGCGTCGCACCTCCTCGTATTGGGTGACCTGGTTCTCCTTCAGCTTGAAGAGCCAGGCCCCCCTTTTTCCGAGATCCCCCGGCAGAGATCCCGTTGGGCGAACATGGCGTCTCCCGTGACCACCGCGCCCGAAAGCGGCAGGCCCTCAAGCGCCCGCCGCGCCGCCGCGATCTCGCCTCCGGCCGGCTCGGAAACCACTTGTGAAAGCGGGATTCCCTGGGCCGTGGCGGCATTGACCACGTGAAGATACAGGCCGTCGCGGAGGCTTCCTTTGGTCGTTTTGCCGTCCACGGCGATATGGCGGGGACGCCACAGCAGCGACAGCCCGGCGTTTGCCAGCGCCCGATTGACCGATTCCAGGTCGAGTTTGTGAAACAGATTGGTGTAGACGCCGGGAGCGGGAACGCGCTTGAGCCCGAGAAAATCCAGCATGTCCCGGTCCTCGGCGTAGGATTCGAGAACGTCTTTCACGTTTTTACGCCCCCGCAGAAAGCCCAGGATAAGAAGCAGCAGCAGGGGCACGAGCTTGTACCGGCGCCCCTTGATCCGACGGGGATCGGGAATTTCTTCCAGTTGTTCTTTCAATTCCAGATAAAAGCTTGACACGTCCTGCTCCATGATCGTCTCCACATTTGTAGTATTTCCAGTATAATACACTTACTACATCTAGTGTCTTAAACCAAAACCTGCATAAAATCAAGAACTGAATTGCCCTGATGAAAAGAAGGCTTTCCTTGTGTCGAGTAAAAAACTATGTTACAAGGCTTCGGTTATTATTACGGAAAGGTGCAATGAAAGAGAAAACTGGAGGAACGACATGAAGAAAACACAATTTTCATTATTATTGTTCACTGTTCTGGTGTTTTGCTTCATCCTGAGCGGTTGCCCGATGACGAAGGATGTAACGCCGAACCAGCCCCCCGATCCGACATGTACGCAGTATTCGGACGTGTCGATTTCAAAAATGTCGGATCCGGCTGAAGTTCTCTCGCTGGCGGGGCAGTGTGTAAAGGCCACCGGCGCTCTGATGGAAGCCGACCCGAACGAGGCTTTCAAACCTTTGACAGAAAAATACACGATTTTCGACCTGATCGGAATCGGCGCGGTGGCGAAAATCGGCGTATCGAAGGAGAAAGTCGCGGAACTGAAAAAGCTGCTGGATACGCCCGACGCCAAGGTCGTCGTCTATTTCGGCAAGCCCCTGCTCAACACGGGAGAAAAAGCCGTCTGGGGCGTGCAGGAAGTCATTATCCAAAAATAGAGAACGGCATACCGGAAATCATAAGAAAACCCCCGTCAATGGAAGGACGGGGCCCGGGCTTTCCCATTCTGTTTCCGGGAATTAATGTTTGAGAAGTTCCCTCTAAGCAGATGTTGTGGTCTGCCTCATGGGGGGAATGAAATGAATCAGAACGAGATAGCGGACTTTTTTTTCGTCTTCGCGCAGCCTTCCAGCGCCTTCCCGACCCGCACCGCGGGCAGGGGCGGCGCTATCGACTGGACGCTCTGTTGGTGTTGCTCGTGCTTGGCTTTCTGCGGAATCCGACGACGATTCAGGAAATTCTTCAGCGGGCCTCCTACGACCGGGAACTGCTGAATTTCCTGGACTGGAAACGGATTCCGGCTCAAGGAACTTACACGAATCTGTTTCAGCAGATGGACTTGTCTCCCGTCAATCGGTTGTTGCACAAGGTCGGTGTGGAACTGGCCTGATCCGATACGCATCTTGCCGTAGACGGCAAGACGATCAAGGGCAGTCTGCACCGCGACAAGCGCCTGTCGGGTCACGAGCCATCCCGGCCTCTTGCCTGCGTTGAGAAAAATCGCGCCGGCCGTGCTGCTATCGGTCAAAGGGAAACGATCCGTCAAAACCGCCGTGCGAGAAATGTGGAAACCGGGAATCCTGTTCCAGAATGGAAATGCCCTGAGCCGCCGGTCAAGAAATAATTGTCAGTCCCGGCGCGGCTTGGTATGATATCGAATATTTTCGAATCGTCCGGAAGCGTTCCCTCCATCAGGGAACACGGGGAATGGGAGTTGCCGCATATGATAAATAGACAAGCGATCGTCATGGGTTGCCTTCTGTTCGGCCTGCTGTTGTCCGGTATGGCCCACGCCCAGGACATCTGCCCGACAAACCCGGTGGAAAACGCCACTGCATGCACCTTCAACGCCCGGGATTACACGTTGGATCCCGTGGACGTGGAGATTCATACCACCTGCCGGGCCGTTACGGATCACCTGTACGTTTTCGTGCAGGATTCCATCTGGAACGACGGCACCGTGACGCCGGTGCGTCTCGCCGCGGCGCTGGACGCTTTCGAGAGCGCCGTCCCGGCCTTTCCACAAGCGGGAATCTATGCGAAAGTCACGGAAATTCTTGGTTTTCCTCCGAATCAGTTCGACAATAATGACCATATCTACCTGATCGTCCAGGATATCTCGACATCGAGCATCAATCCCACGTCGGTCTACATCCGTAGCGAGGATCTGGAAAAGGACTTTTTCGGCGATCCCGTGGAAGGCAGCAACCAGCACGAGACGATTTTTCTCCACGGCGAACAACTGGAATCCGACGAACGCCTATCCGATCTGGCCAACGGCCTTTCTCAACTGGTTCAGTGGGGATTCGACGCGGACGAGGATCCCTGGGTAGTGGACACCATCGCCCGACAAATGGCCCTGCATCTCGGATACACGGCCTATCTCACGCCCATCGGAGACTTCGCCCATTCTCCGGACGCTTCCCTGCGGGGGGACGATTCCACGGGGCGCGTGCGGCTGGACCACGGCGCCACGGCCCTGTTCGGGGTTTACGTAGTGGAAAGACTGGGCGAACTGTTTCCGTATTACTGGGCCATCCAGGGCGATAACGACGCCGGCGGCTTCGAGGCGGCCCTGGCCATGATGGGAACGGCGGACGGCAATTTCTGCGACTATCTGCACGACTGGGTGATCCGCAACAAGCTCAACCGAGGGGAATACGCCTATGATTCCCTCGATCTTCCCATCTTTACCGGATCGTATATCCGTCAGCATCCGGGCCAGTTATCGCGGCCCGTGGGCGCTTATGCCGGATCGTATGTGGAAATTCACGTGGAAGACGCCCGGCCGGGAGAGACGCTGGAAATTCACTACCAGATTCCGGACACCACCGGGATTCGGGTCAGCGTGGCCAAGACCAGTTCCACGGACGGTTCCCGGGTGGAACTGGAGGAACTTCGGGTTCTGGCCGGGCAGCCCACAATTTACCTTTTCGACGACATCGACGAGGGATTCGACCGGATTCTGTTCATGAGTTCCCGTTGTGCTCCCGGATCTCCCTTGAATTATCAGATAGATACGGAGTTGATTCCCCCCGAGACGGACGGCGATGAAGAGTTGGAATCCGGAGAGGTGGAAGAAGGGGAGGGCGGCGACGGCGATTTTTCGGAGACGGAAGAATCCGACGGCGACCTGACGGGCGACGGCGATATGGACGCCGAGGAGGAAGAGGAAATCAAAATCTACGGCTCGAAGACCTGTCCGGAGATCAATGCCTGTTATTCGGCCTGCGATACGGCCGTCTGCCGAGAGAATTGCGTTGCCCAGGGAACGCCCCAGGGGCAGGCGGAATGGGACGAATACATCACCTGCATCACCGGAACCAATCCCGAAGGTAAGGACTGCCTCTCCTATGAAGAAGCGGGAGATCGGCTGGCCTGCATGCGGCGCAACTGTCACGAGTGGGTGGAAGCCTGTACGGAGGCGGAAGAGGAACCCCCTTCGAAGGGCGGCGGCGGTTGTCGGAATGCGAACGGGCCGCATCCCAACATGTTGATATGGCTAGTATATCTTGGATTCCTCGTTCGAAGGCGTTTCCGGGGGCGGCCGGATCATGCGTGAGCAGTCCATTCATTTCGGATCGTTTCCGGAGCTTTCCGCCAAGTGGGGCGAACCTGAAAAACCCTGGGCCGCCGTGGTTTTCTCCCATCCACATCCTCTTATGGGCGGGTCGATGTCCAACAACGTGGTGCGCCTGGTGTGCCATTTTCTGAACCGTCTGGACGTGGCCACGTTGCGCTACGATTTCCGGGGCGTGGGGGAGTCGGGGGGAGAGTACGATCAGGGCGAGGGAGAGAAGGAAGATGTCCTCGCGGCCGTGGCCGAAGCCCGCTGGCGGACGGAAGAGCTTGAGATTCCTTTGTTTCTTGTTGGTTACAGTTTCGGATCCTGGGTGAACTGGAACAGTTTGAATCAATTGGGCGGCCTGGCCGGAGCGGTTTTCATCTCTCCTCCACTCGGTTCGGAGGAATACCCGTGGCCGGGGCGGAACGATCTCGATCTGCCCATATCCATTTTCATCGGCTCGGCGGATCACATCGCCCCGAAAGAGGTTTTTCTACGGCATCTGGATGACCTCGGTCCGGTTTCGGAACTTGAGATCGTGGATGGAATGGACCATTTCTGGATCGGATACGAAAACAACTTGGCCCGAAAGATTGAAAACTGGATTCGGAAATTTCTATGAGTCGCTACATATCCCCATTTTTATTCGAAAATTCATCGCAAAGCATACCGAGAATATAGGGTTCGGTTTACGGTTAATGGGATTCTCCTATTTTTCTCTTGCCTTAGGCTTTCTTTCATGATAGGCAATTGACCCAAGAAACAATCGATTACTCATCCGCTTGCATATGTATTGGGGAAGTTCTTGAAACAAGGAGGAGAAGAATGAAGTCTCGCAAGTCCATGTTTGTTCTGTTCACCGTTCTGTGTACTCTTTCCCTGGCCGCCGTGGGCTGCTTCGGCACCACCAAAAGCCAGATCAAAGCCAAGGACATCGATGCCGCCCTGGTGAAATACGAGGGCACCGAGTTCGATCCCTTCAAGGATAAGCCGCTGGAATTCGAGGCCATCGGTGTGAAGCCCGTGGACGACTTCCTGATGAGCGTCACTAAGATTCAGGCGCGCTTCGCCTACCTGAAGCAGATCGTTACGGTCACCAAGGAAAACATGAAGAAAGAAGGCTTCGACAAGGCCAAGGCCGAGGAAAGCATCAATTGCGTGAAATCCCTGGCCGTCGGTGTGGTGAAAGACGTTCCGGCCCTGGTCAATGCCGGAACCCAGCTGGTCACCAAAATTCAGAGCATCGTCACCAATCCGGTGAACATTCCGAAGATCCCGACCATCGCGAAAAGCCTGAAGAGTTCCGTGGAAAGCATCGTCCAGATCGGCAAGGATGTCAAGCAGATCGTGGCGGATGCGGACGATATCCTGAAAGTCGTCGGTGGTGCCGCCGCCGAGGCCGCCGAGGGTGTTGAAGCCGCCGTCCCGGCCGCCCCGGAAGCCCCGGCCGCCCCGGAAGCCCCGGCCGCCCCGGAAGCCCCGGCCGCCGCCCCGGCCGCTCCGGCTGCTCCGGCCGCCAAATAATATTTCCGGATTCGAATGGCAACCGGGCGTCCTTCGGGGCGTCCGGTTTTTCTTTTTATGCCGGTTACAGTCGCTCTTGGATGAGTATTGGCAGCCGCAGTCCGGGCATTCGGTTCTCTGGATAGCGAAACGGATCGCCACCCGCTTGCGGCCGATGGGCGGGGCGATCCATTCCCTTGAGTGAACGCTACGCCGGAACACGCGCTTCGAGCCGCATACGGTACAGCGAAGAGTGTGCTCGTTTCGAA
>CAXXPQ010000003.1:0-1097703 GCA_963668655.2 Myxococcota bacterium | reverse complement strand
TGGCAGGATCTTCTTTTGGAATCTCTTTATCAACTTTTCTTCTCTTCTTGTTGTCAGTAATTTTCTGTGCAATATTTTTAATTTTCAACAGCAACAGCCAAATCAGGTCAGAAATTTTCCACAATAATATTGTGCCTTTGAACCATAGCCATGAAATAATCCTAAAACTTTTACGCAAGACAGTTTTTCCAATCCCAAGAGAATACATAAGAACAAGGCTTGCTATACTATACAGTCTATAAACAAATCTTTTTAGCATGAGCCCATTACCTGCATTATTAATTATATTTTATTAGATAGTGTCGTCACGAGTAGTTGAATGTTCTCGACATGGATTTTGTGTTGGGGTATAATTCCTATCAATATAAAATATTGAAAGGATAGACATGCCAGCCGCCTATCACCGACACGATATTTCCGATCACGTCTGGAGTCTTCTGGAGCCCCATTTGCCGGGTCGAAAAGGTGCCTGGGGCGGAATCGCAAAGAATAACAGGCAGTTCATCGATGCCGTCTTCTGGATTCTCCGTACGGGCGCTCCCTGGCGTGACCTACCGCCCGATTACGGCGACTGGAAGAATACCCACCGCCGCTTCTGCCGCTGGCGAGATAAAGGAATTTGGGAATCGCTACTCGAAATTCTTATCGACGAGCCCGATTACGAATGGCTGATGATCGACGCCAGCCACGTCAAAGTCCATCCCCACGCGGCGGGAGCGAAAGACGGCAACCAGGCGATGGGGCGAACAAAAGGGGGCTCAACTCCAAGATACATCTGGCCGTGGATGCGCATGGTATGCCGCTCCGAGTCCTTATTACAGACGGTCCCACAGCGGATTGTACGCAAGCTCACAACCTGATAAAAGGAATGGATGCCGCTTATTTGCTGGCTGATCGGGGATACGACACGAACGTGATTATCGAGAAAGCCGAGCAGGCCGGGATGGAGGCGGTGATTCCGCCCAAGAAAAACAGGAAGGTTCAGCGCGAGTATGACAAGGAACTTTATCGTGCACGGCACTTGGTGGAAAATGCCTTTCTCCACCTGAAACGCTGGCGTGGAATCGCAACGCGATACGCGAAAAACACCGCCTCATTCCTCGCCGCCGTTCAGATCCGTTGCCTTGTATTATGGCTCAATATCTTGTGACGACACTATCTAGTTTATATTGGTTTCATAGAAATGTCCAAGTATTTTTAAGACTTCTTATTGCTAATGCATGCTTCTTGCTTACATATTCGCTATAAATACTTTTGCTCCAAAATCCTTCTAAAAGCCATATGCAAATACGCTCGGTCGGATTTCGGACACTATCCAGTCGTCTTCGCAGACAGACATCTCTCGAAAGATTCCCGATATTGCTCGTCGTGCTGACTACGAATCCAATCAAGAAAACTCGAAGTCTCTCGGTCAATATTCTTTATAGCGCTGCTAATTATGTCCTTTCTGCTTTTTCCCTTGCCGAGCATTCCGGCATCAGATATATTGCTTTCGTTTATCATAACGTGCCGGGATAAAAAGCCATGAAGCGGAAACAGCTAACCATTGGAATTCGATGCTTCTCCATTTCGGCTTTCGTCCTCATCTTGCTTTTACTTGTCGCTTCCCTCATACCCGAGTTTCGTTCCGATTCCTCCAAGAACCCCGATTCGTTCAACCCATCGGACCTTTTCGTCTCCCCGGCCTGGGCGCAAGTGAGCGCGGATCCCGGAATGGCCGGATTCCAAACCATGCTGGCAAGTCTGGGGGGAAGCTCTTTTACGGGTCTTCTCGTGCGCAACTCGACGCCCTTCGCCGTCATAACGGTGGGATACGTTCATACGGGGGCGCTGTATTTCGGCCCCTATCACGGAGAAGACCCGAAAGCCCTGCTTTCCGGATCGGTTCCGGACGCCTGGGTGGACGGCGTGTCCGTAAAACGGGGCGTCAACGACTGTACGACCTATCTGGAGGAACTGAGATTTGGAGCCGAAGAAGAGGATCTGCGCAACGCCAAACAATTCTGGCGGCACAAAACATACAAGGAAGTGTATGAATCGAGTCAGGACTGGTGCGCGGACGGAAACGGCCTGTGGATGGGGCCTCTTCCCCTTCCGGATGTCGGCGTGGGCATGTCCTCTTTCTCGCAGGAAGGTTCCGTCGGTGGAGCCAATTCGGGAAAGGACGGTTTTTTCAGCTACGAAAACGTTCACCTGCTGTACGGCAGCGTCGCCAGCCTGAACGCCCTCGTCATGTCGAAAGCCAAAGAAAGCGCCGTCGCCAGCTACTATTTTCCGATAGCAGGAAATCGACAGCGGGTTTTCTTCGGCGTAAGCAGCGACCCAAGCTTGCATTTCACTTCCAGCACCGCCGCCCAGTCTCACACCAATATTCCGCTCAACTCGAAGTTCGTCGGCGGCAACATCGGCTTCTTTCCACGCCCGGGCACGCCGTACAAGTACCTGACGCCCGGCAATGGAACGGAGGAATACACAATGGGCACGTCGGAGTACTATGCCAACAATGTAAAAGCGCGCAAAGGCGTTCTCTGGGGGGTGTCGGAAAGCACCATTTCATGCCCCGATGGCGGCAGTCCCCCCGGATACGAATACAACCTCGGCGACACCCCCTGCAACGGAGCGGCCGGAACATCCTGCGAGAAGTACAAAACGACCTACAACGCCACGTCTCAGCAACTCATCCATCTGGGACGCAATACGCCGTTTACCGGGCAGGCGAACGAAGCGGCGAGCGAGACGGACGACATCAACCAGACGGAAATCTATCTTTTTCGCTATCATGCCTTGATCGATCAGAGCGACGATTCCACATCCATCGGCGCATTGATTTCTTCCACCCCCGCCGTGGACCTTACCTTGGCGGGAGAGGCGCTGACGAGCGTCCAGGGCCCCGACCTGCTTCTCTATTCCAACGCGGGATGCCATTACAAAACCGATTCGGCGCACCCCGAAATCGACTTGATGTGGGCGGCTCCGTTCGGCCTCAAACTGTTTCAGAACCTCGATTGTTCGCCGGGGCTGAAATGCGACGACGACGATTCGAGTTGCGCGCGTCCCGAGAGCGGCAACAGCAACCTGACCTGCCGTTTCCGCAGCATCTACGACAAGAGTTTTTTCGAAAACATGCTGACGACCATGGATGAAGGTACGAATTCCGGCTTTCTGAGCCGATATGTCTACAACGACTATTTAAAAGCGAGGTTTGCGAGCGGGGAGATCACCCGGACCATGACCCTTTCGGAACACGAACCCGTGCTGGCCTTGGCGATCAACCGCTCCACGGGGTATATCGGCGCACGGCTCTGGGATCCGGACCGGCATTATGCGGACCATCACGGGGGAGAATACGAATCGAAGGATTACAATCAATTCTATCTCGGTCCCATCAACGTCCCGCTTTTTCCACCGGAAATCCACCTACTGGTAAAGCGCAAGCCGAAGAGCATTCCGGGAGGCGACAAGAACCGGTACTATCTGGTCGCCTCCCAGGGCGTGGGCAATACGAAGGATCAACATGTCGGTGTCGAGTTGAACTGGCGGATTCCCGTAGTAAAATCGTTCGATTGTAAAACAGACGATTCCCAATGCCGCTTGAGCCCGACGGACCAGGAAACCGTTTCCAGGAAACTCGCGGCGTACTTCAGGAAACCGAAGGACGATGACAACAAGAACGAACTGCGCATCAACCCGTATCGCGTGAGCTTTCACCATCGACGGGAAAAAGCGACCGTCGTTGAGTTGGACGGTGAAGTCATTCGAGACGACGGGAAGTTTACCAGCGGCGAGATCCGGCCCGGCTGGCAGACGGTCGCTCTGAACATTCCCGTGGACGATTCCGATCTTTTCGTTTCCACGCTGTCCGTTCGCGTGAATCCATGGACGACGGACATGACATCGGACGATGACGTGGACGTTTTCCTGGCGGGATACCATCAAGTCGCGAGTCCGCAACCGGACCCCGTTCCGGAACCCTGGGAAAAACGTCTGGAAGGCTGGTACGATGACGACGATCCCACCTGGACGAGCTTCGGGCAGGCGACCTGCCTGACGCAGCGGGAGTACGACGAGTACAAATCGCGCTACGAAGACGAAAGTCAGGGCGGCACGGACGGGGATGTGGATATAGATATCGATCCAGACACAGAGGTGGAAAACGTCCTCCCGAATGAGAACTACGCCATGCGTTGGGTGGAAAAATTCGCCTCGGGTAAAAGCTTGCCCAATGATGGTCTGATCGATATGCCTATCGTGATCGAGGAGCGCGGGCACCTGTGCTGGATCAAGCCTTGCAAAGATCTCCTGCGCCCCGGAGCGGTTATTGAAAACACCTGTTTCGGCGAAGAGGCGGCGAAAGAGGATGACCCGGATTACACGGACAAAGTGGACGAAAACGAGGACGCCATCGAAGTGCATATGTGCAAGGTGTGCTATACGCGAGAAAGCACGTTGGACATCGTTTCGGTGGAGGCCTCAAGCGAAGCAGACGGCGACGCGGACGACAACGTGGGCATCTGGGCCAAAGAGGATGGCGACACGGACGCAGACCCCGAACGCAGCCCCAACATGCTGACGGCCGGGCAGAGCGAAGGCGCTCTTCTCGGTGAACCGGAGACGCTGGAAATCGGTCTGGGAGCGTTTATCGAGTCGCACTTTGCTACGGACGATATCACAAGTCCCGAAAGCGGCGTGCATCTCTACGCCTTACAGGTTTACATGCCGCAAAGCAACGCAGAGGCAGAGAGTGTTTATCGCCTCTGCACCGCCGTTGGAGACGGAACGGAGCGTCTGGACTGCGGGATTTCCTGTTCGGCGGTGCCGGAGTCGGACCTATCTCTTATCGGCGGCACCTGTCTGGAGCCAGGAACTCAAGGCACGGTGCCGGAAACCTTCGATTTCGACCTTTTCACGGCGAACTGGGACTGGTCCAAGATGGAAGACTACGCGGACGTGCGACTCTTCGAAGTCGGTTTCTGGTTCTCTCCCCTCTGGGAGTACCGTCTTTGGAATCCGGTTCAGTTCTGGTGCCACGGCGAGGATTACCGAGCCAAGAAATACCGCATCGTTCCGAGGGAAGCCACGGTTCCGGACGATCCGGCCTTGAAGGAGTGGGTGCATTGTTTTGCGGAGATTCTGGACGATGAGGTTTCGAGTGTCGTCGTGACGGCGCAGGACAACGCCGGTAAGGGGCAGGTGGCCTTTGCGGATGCGAATGTAGTGGACCCGTGGTACGAGGATCCCTCGTTGCTGTCCAGCGTAACCTTGAACAACCAAAACGATCCGCCCAGTTTCTTTTTGCTCGGCACGCGCAAGAGCGAGGAGGAACTGGACGCGAACGTGGTAGTCACGGGCGCGTCCGCCTCGAAGAATTACGAGCGTGAATTCGGTATTACCGTGTTCTGGGTGGAGCATCCGGACTTTGATAGTGATGACCTGCGCTTCCGAAACGCCGATGGGGAGGTGACGGATTGGGAGAATGAAGTTGGCAGTGAATCTCTGGGGTTGATGTCCACAAGTGAGCGCATTGGTATCCAGTGTGAGATTGCGGGTACAGCGAAGATGTATCCGGATCCTTTCGTTTCCCTTGGAAAATCGGTCCATAAAGATGTCGTGAAAGCAATGTTTACGCAGGATGTTGAACTTAGAAATTATGCGGATGAACAGGGTGGAACAAATTTTTATGAAGAAAGACTCTGGTCTCAAAATAATGATAATGGCAACGATCATCCACTACCGGAACATCGAGATGACGAATTGCCGAAATTGTTCGCGTTGGATTCCCCGGGTGTTGCAACAAGTATTGATGTTCAAATATGGCCAATAGGGACAATAGCTCGAACAAGGATGAATTTTAAAAGTTGGGTGATGTTCTGCCTTGGCGATTCATGCCGCGAGCCTCAACAATTCAATGGGGGTGAATCCAATGAAATTTTCCCCTTTGAAAGCAATTGGATGCGCGTTTCCAATAATTTAGAGTGGTATACTCGAATGTCAGCGATGAGGATGTGCGAGGTAAGAAATTCTACTTGCTGGCAAATTAATAATGATGTCTATGGTGATAACATGCAAAGTTTGGGACAGACAAACCTTTCTTGGGATCTTTTCTAAGGAGGACAACACAATGTATGGCAAATTGGGGAAATCAGTCAAAATTGTTATTTCTGCTAGTTTGCTGATAATTCAATGCAGTCTTGTTTGGGGAAATGATATGGACTACTCAAACGATAGTACAGCGAAGCTATATGAAATATTGTTTGCCGAGAGCAAAAGATGCAGTTTAAAAGAATTAATGGAAAATAATGATTTGAGTATAGAGGAAAGACGACAAATAATATCCCAGAAAGCTATTTCTTGGAAAAAGGTTGTAAAAATATTGAAAGAACTCGTGGGAAGAAATGATAAGGATCTTAAAACAGTATTGTTAAAGGAGATACTAATCAGCTCCCCTCATACCATTAACCCAAGTGTATTTAATATGCCCCAATACATCATTTTTATTAAATACGGAGAGAATTTGTTGGTTGATGCTGTTGTCATGGAACGAGAGTCGAAGAAGCCTAAGCTGCATGGGTATTGGCTATTTACAATTGCGGGAATCATCGGTCAAAAGAACATGGTGTCATTTTGCAAAGACTTTCTTCATGAACGTTCCGCTGAAAGCTGCATTAAATTCTCGGATGAGTATAAATATAGCAATGAAAACGTGGAGAAAGTCTATAAAGAATTCCTGGGCAAGCCCTACAAAGTCCCCAACATCGACTATCCTGCCTTCAAGAAGCGTTTTCAGAAAAAGCTGGACGCGGCCATGAAAAAGGCCAAAGAAGAGGCGCAGCAACCGGAAACGGAGGAAAGCGATACGAAGGGAGATCCCGCCCGCCCTTTCGTCGAAGACCGGAAAGCGGACGAGAACAAATCACCCCAAAACAACACCGGCAATGAGTCCGGTTCCCTGCCTTGGATCCTCGCCATTCTGGCCATTCTGGCGGTAGTTGTCGGAATCGGAGTGGCACGGCGTAAACAAAGATAAAACATCGGCTGTATCCGTACAACATCGCTTCATGTACGTACGGACTGTCACTCTCTGACCTCAAAATCGGAAGAGCAAACACATTCCAAAAGCATCTGTTTTTTTCAAACAGCCTTTTCCTCATCACCATTCCTTGCGCGAACTGCGCCCAATAGAGTATTACACGCACTAAGTCAAGCCTTTTCTCGCAAACATCCGGCTTTCTTCCAGCCATAGACTGGCATCGTCCAGACTGGCCAAAGCCGTTCGCAGTTCCACCTCCAGACTGTGGCTGTAGCGCATGGTGGTCTGAAGGGACAGGTGGTTTAAAAGCTCCTGCGTGGCGCGGATGCTCGCTCCCCTTCGTTGCAACTCGGAACAAACACTATGCCGGAAGGTATGGGGAGAAACCCGTTTCTCGATGCCCGCCTTCTTCGCGTATTTCCCCACCAACTGCTCCACGGTCCGCTTGGACAGACGCCTCGGAAGTCGGCTCACAAAGAGCGGACAGGGACATTCCAGACGGGGATATGGATGGAGGCAGAGCCAGGCGGACAAGGCCCAAAGAACCGTTTGATTGACCAATAGATCCTTATGGTTTCCTCCCTTTCTTTTCAACCCCACTTATCGCTTGCTATAGGTGCTCGCCAGAAAGGAAAGGAGGTACAAGCACCAACCGTATCCGAGTTTGCCGCTGAATTCATGGAAGACTATGCCGAGGTCAACAACAAGCCAAGCGAGGTGTCGGCCAAAAAGAAGAATTTGAAACTTCATCTTCTGCCTTTGCTTGGCAACAAGCGTATTAACGACATCGGACTTCGCGAACTCGAACGATACAAACGGAAGAAACTGAAGGAAGGGTATCATCCCAAAACCATCAACAACCAACTGACGACGTTAGGACGCATGCTGACTGTGGCGCAAGTGCCCTGCCCCCCAAAAACTGGACAGCTGATGTGTTAGAATCCTCCAATGATTCAAGGAGGGATTCTGATGAAAGGGAAACGGTTTTCGGACGAGCAGATCGTGACGATTCTAAAAGAGGCGGAATGCAAGACCTCGACGGTGCAGGAGATCTGCCGCAAGCATGGCGTGTCTGAGCAGAGTTTCTATCGCTGGCGTAAGAAATTTGGTGGCCTGTCGGTTTCGGAGACCAGGCGGCTCAAGGATCTTGAAAAAGAGAACGCCCGCTTGAAACGGCTGCTTGCCGAACGGGATCTGGAACTTGACGTGGCCAAGGAGCTGTTGGAAAAAAACTGGTGAAGGCGGCGCATCGAAGGGAAGCGGTGGATCACGCGGCCTCGCGTGGTCTGTCCGTCCGACGAAGCGCCGCATTGGTCACGCTGCAACGATCCACGTACTATTACAAGGCCCATCCGCGAGACGATTCGGTCCTGAAGGCCAGGCTCAAGGAGATCTCGGAAGATGAGCCGCGTTTCGGGTATCGCCGGGCCTGGGGCGTGATTTACAGATCAGAAATCGTCAATCTGAAACGGGTGTACCGTGTCTGGAGGGAATTGGAGCTTTGTCTTCCGAGGCACAAGCCGCGCAAGAAAAAGAAAACGAAGTCGGCGGGCCTGCCGGTCAAGGCCGAATGTCCGAACCATGTATGGACCTACGATTTCATGTTCGATTCGCTCAGCAACGGCAGGCGGATCAAGCTGTTGACGGTGGAAGACGAGTACACGCGGGAAGGTCTGGCAATCCATGTGGACAAAGGCATCAAATCGGCTGACCTGATCTGCATTCTGGACGACCTGTTCAATCAATACGGCAATCCGGCCTTTCTCCGCTCGGATAACGGTCCGGAATTCATCGCGGAAAAACTGAAAACCTGGCTCCAAAATCGCGGTACGGACACGCTGCATATCGACGCGGGCAGCCCCTGGCAGAACGGTTTCATCGAAAGTTTCAATTCGAAGGTGCGCGACGAGCATTTGAACATGGAGATTTTCCTGACGTTGAGGGAGGCGCAGGTGAAGACCGAGATGTGGCGCAGGAAATACAACACGTTTCGTCCGCACAGCAGCCTGGGATATCGGACGCCGCAGCAGGAGCGGCGGCGTTTCTTCTCGGGGGCGCTGCCCCCGAACCCCCGGAGTTTAACGCTTTAAGGCTTGCCCGATGGGCGTTTGAAGAAAAGAACAAAAAAGAAGGACGCGGCAAGAAAGCCGCGCCCATCGGTATAAGCACCCGTCCGGCGCTCGGGTCGCTCTCCAGCGGAGCCCTATCCCCCGGATGGGTACGGCCAGTGTACACGAAAAAGATGATCGAAAAGGCAATTTGTGCTACGATTCAGATGGTCGAGCCGCATGGCTCATTCTCAACCCGGATTCTAACTCGTCAGCTGGTCCACACTACGGGGAGCAGAGCACGCCCAAGAATGGCAAGACTCGGATCATTCCGATGAATGCCGATGTCATGCAAGCTCTGGACGCTCACCGGCACCGTAAGGGCATTTGGGTGTTCTGCGACAAAATGGGAGCACCGCTACGGGACAACCTGTGCAAGGCTCCGATCAAGCGAGCGTACAAGCAAGCAGGCTTGCGCCATATCAGTTGGCACGTGCTCCGACATACTTTCGCCAGTCATTTGGTGATGCGGGGAGCGCCCCTTCCAACGGTGCAGGAACTCATGGGACACAGCACGATCACGATGACCATGCGCTACGCCCATTTGAGCCCTGACGCCAAACGGGATGCCGTTAAGCTGCTGCAATCTTACGGCACAATAGCGGCACAAACGACGGGTTCTTTTTCAAACTAGTTGGAATTATTAAGGAAAACTGGCGGAGGAGGAGGGATTCGAACCCCCGGACAGTTGCCTGTCAACGGTTTTCAAGACCGCCGCCTTCGACCACTCGGCCACTCCTCCATAAGAGTCGTTAGTCCGCGAAACTACAGTACTTTCGCTTTCCAGTCAAGAACATTCAATCCCTCCTTTCATGCGGTTTGCCACCATTTTTACCACCATGACCTGATTCATGGTGACTATTCTGTGGCGAAGAAATCATCCATCACCTTGAAGGCTTGACGCCGGCGCTTTTTATCCAGGTGTGCATACCGCTTGGTCATGTTCGGTGTGCTGTGCCCCAAGGCGTCCTGCACCCAGGTGGCCGAAGTTGAGTCGGGCGCAGTGGCGAATCAGTTTGCGCCAAGAGGCGGAAAGGTTGTGCGTCGTCATGGCCGCACCTCCGTGCGGACCAGCCGCATCAGTTCGTTGAAGGCGGGATGGGATTCACCGGGCTGGTGGATGCTGGCGGATTCCTCGGCGTGCAGACGTTTGACGGCCTCGCGCCACGCGCCGTGCAGGCGGCGCGACAGCTTCCACATCAGATCGTCGTCGATCTCGCCGTCCGACAGAGTCTGGCTGATTTCGGCCACCATCTCGCCGAAGAACTCGGTCAACTCTTCCTGGCGGGTTCGTTTCATGGTTCCTTGCTCCTTTCGGTTTCGTTTTCGAGGTCAACGTCTCTATCTGGGTAATGCGGGGGGCGATGCCGAAATCGGGACATCAGAGGGTGAAATCCGGGTCGGACTTGAGCTTTTCGACCAGAAGCTGGAAGCGTTTGCGTGCGGTTTCGGGCTTGACGCCCAGGCGCACGCCGATCTCGCTCCAGCCGCGACGGCAGAGCATCTTGAGGATCAACAGATCGCCGTCATCGGCGGACAGGCCGTGAGAGTCCGTCAGGCTGGTGCGAAGAGAAACAAGCTCGATATCATCGGGAGCGTAGGCATCACCGCTGTTTGAGAGGGCGCTCCATGCCTGTTGCGCGGAGATCTCTTCCGGTGATGTGACGGTGGATGGTAGATCGGATACGGATGCGGCGTAGACCAGGATGGTTTCGATTCGGGCCCGGTCTTTCTCCAGCCGCTGCCTGTTTTCGTGAACGGCGCGAAAGACGCCCTTTTTATTAACCCGGCAAAAATACAATATCGTATTGAGCGCGTTTGATGTATACTGAATGCATGAATCATGACAACCGCAGTTTGAGTGACGACGTACTGTACGATCTGCGCAGGCGGGCGGTGCGTCTGAAGGAAAAGGGGCTGACACACCAGGCCGTTGCAGACACGTTTCAAGTGGGTGAATCCACCGTCCGGAAATGGTGGGCGCTTTATCGCAAAGGAGGAATGAAAGCGCTGAAGCCCGCTCGAAAAGGCTGCAAGCCAGGCCAACACCGTCACCTGAATCCCGAGCAGGAAGCGGAAATCCGCGACCTGATCGAAGAAAAAACGCCGGACCAGTTGAAACTGGGCTTCGCTTTGTGGACACGCCGCGCCGTGGTGGAGTTGATTCGTGAACGTCTCGGTTTTTCGATGCCGATTCGCACGGTGGGGGAATACCTGAAGCGTTGGGGCTTCACGCCTCAGAAACCGCTGAAGCGGGCGTACGAGCAGAATCCGAAGGCGGTGCAGCGCTGGTTGGATGAGGAATATCCGGCGATTCACGAACGGGCGAAGCGGGAGGGAGCCGAGATTCACTGGGCGGATGAAACCGGTCTTCGCTCGGACAGTCAGCATGGGCGTTCCTATGCGCCGAAAGGGAAAACACCGGTGATCCGGCTGAACGCGAAGCGACAATCGGCCTCACTGATTTCTACGGTGACCAATCAGGGCAAGGTGCGTTTCATGATCTATGACAAAGCCATGAATGCCCAGTTACTCATCACGTTTTTCGAGCGGCTGATCAAGGATGCCGGCCGGAAGATCTTCGTGATCCTGGACAACCTGCGTGTGCATCACGCAAAGGTTGTGAAGGAGTGGCTGGCCGAACATGTAGAAGAAATCGAGGTGTTTCACCTGCCGTCGTATTCGCCGGAATTGAATCCGGACGAGTTATTGAACTGCGATCTGAAGGCGGGTGTGCATTCCGGGCCGCCCGCGAGGAATGAAAAGCAATTGAAGAAGAAGATTCTGTCCCACATGCGGATGCTGCAGAAACGACCGAGCCGCGTGAAGAAATACTTCAAACACGGCAAGGTGAAGTATGCCGCGTAAGGCGCTAACTTATGATTGCCGGGTTAATAATCGAGGAGGCGACGAAGGCCGCCGGGATAGCGGTCGATGATATCGAAGAAGGCCAGACAGATTTCCGCCGTTGCATCCTCTTTACTCGTGAAGAGAAATCCCAAGCGGAAGTAGGTGTCGGCCAAAGCTGGACGCATGGACAGAAGAAGCAGGAGGCCTGCTTCGTCCCGCAATCCGAGCAGCGTCAGTTCTCCCGTTTGTCGATGTAGGCACAGCGCAGCAGTTCGGAGAGCAGCATCTTGTTGACCGAAGGCTGGGCTGTAAAATCAAATGAATCTATTGTCTTGTGGTTTGGAAACCGGGCGGCTTTAAGCCTGCGATCCGCAGCTTTGCGCTCCCGTTCCAGCAGTTCCAGTTCGCACAGTTGCAGTAGAAAGCTCAGGTGATCCACGTTCTCTTTCGCGCAGCGGGCCGCCACCTTATCGCATTCGGCAAACATGGTGGGCATCTTCAGGGCTTTGAGGTGATGGGCCAGCAGTACGGTGCTCTTCGTCTCGATTTTCTTCATTGCTCATCTCCCAACAACAGGCCGTAGCCTTGCAGATCAATATCAGGCACCCGCACACATTGAAGATGGGGGCGTCCATCCAGACTGAACAGGATCGGCGGGGTCTGGGTGCGATGTTCCAGGATCAATCTGATGGCATCCACGTTGTTTGCACCGATAGAAAGGGAATGCTCGATGGCTTGGGAGAGTTACGCCACCGTGGCGCTTTCCAGCAACCGCAGCACCTTGATGTACTCCCGTACTCCTTTATGGCCATCCATATCCGACTCCAATCGGCGGCGCAGCAGGTTGAAGCAGTGGGGCAACTCCCATTGTTCCAGGGGACGAGCGAAGTCCAATGCTCCGGGCTTGCGTGATTGACATTGATTTGAAACTGCCAGACGGTAGCCGCAAACGGATACGCAAAGTCTGCCCTCTAAAGGGAAAGCGAAACGCTGATGCCCTGCCCCCCAAAAACTGGACAGCTGATGTGTTAGAATCCTCCAATGATTCAAGGAGGGATTCTGATGAAAGGGAAACGGTTTTCGGACGAGCAGATCGTGACGATTCTAAAAGAGGCGGAATGCAAGACCTCGACGGTGCAGGAGATCTGCCGCAAGCATGGCGTGTCTGAGCAGAGTTTCTATCGCTGGCGTAAGAAATTTGGTGGCCTGTCGGTTTCGGAGACCAGGCGGCTCAAGGATCTTGAAAAAGAGAACGCCCGCTTGAAACGGCTGCTTGCCGAACGGGATCTGGAACTTGACGTGGCCAAGGAGCTGTTGGAAAAAAACTGGTGAAGGCGGCGCATCGAAGGGAAGCGGTGGATCACGCGGCCTCGCGTGGTCTGTCCGTCCGACGAAGCGCCGCATTGGTCACGCTGCAACGATCCACGTACTATTACAAGGCCCATCCGCGAGACGATTCGGTCCTGAAGGCCAGGCTCAAGGAGATCTCGGAAGATGAGCCGCGTTTCGGGTATCGCCGGGCCTGGGGCGTGATTTACAGATCAGAAATCGTCAATCTGAAACGGGTGTACCGTGTCTGGAGGGAATTGGAGCTTTGTCTTCCGAGGCACAAGCCGCGCAAGAAAAAGAAAACGAAGTCGGCGGGCCTGCCGGTCAAGGCCGAATGTCCGAACCATGTATGGACCTACGATTTCATGTTCGATTCGCTCAGCAACGGCAGGCGGATCAAGCTGTTGACGGTGGAAGACGAGTACACGCGGGAAGGTCTGGCAATCCATGTGGACAAAGGCATCAAATCGGCTGACCTGATCTGCATTCTGGACGACCTGTTCAATCAATACGGCAATCCGGCCTTTCTCCGCTCGGATAACGGTCCGGAATTCATCGCGGAAAAACTGAAAACCTGGCTCCAAAATCGCGGTACGGACACGCTGCATATCGACGCGGGCAGCCCCTGGCAGAACGGTTTCATCGAAAGTTTCAATTCGAAGGTGCGCGACGAGCATTTGAACATGGAGATTTTCCTGACGTTGAGGGAGGCGCAGGTGAAGACCGAGATGTGGCGCAGGAAATACAACACGTTTCGTCCGCACAGCAGCCTGGGATATCGGATGCCGCACGTAACATAGAACGCAATCGCCATGCACAATGGGGAGTACTGCAACTCCCTGAAAGCCATTTTTTGAGGGAAATTCATCTATCTTCGAGCGAAAAGCAGAATACTCTTTAGAATCGCAAAGTTAGCTCCTATTTCATGGATTTCTACCGGACAGCAGTGAAAAGGTTAAAGTTCCTCCTCTTTGCTGTCGATATGTTTGATTGTTGGAACAAGCTGTCTTGTTTGGTCATGCGTCTATTTTGCAAATGAAGGAAAAAGGCATGACGTTGTATCAGTTCGCAAAAATAATAAACAGCATTCATGGTGCAGCAATAAGAATGCTATGCAGATTTAAACTTCGACAAAATGGTTTTGCGGTTTGAGAGAGGAACTATGATGAGACTTCCAAAGACTGGTGTCGGACGCCTGATTTTCATACAAGTCGGATTGCTCCTGTTGTTTTCTTTTGCACTGTTGGCGATTGTCGCTTACATGTGGGAAGAAGCCCCCGTGGCCATTCTGAGCTTGGTGGCGGTCCTCGCAGGCGCTGTTTGTACCGGCATCGTCTTCTATTTCTCCAAACAACTTTTCGCATCCCAAAAGGATATCGAAACGGCTCTCTACCTGGCGGCGAAAGGCGATTATTCGTCCGACCTGGCGCCCTGCAATCTCCAAGAAATGGAAGAGTTGCGGCAGGCGGCGGACGAACTGATTCAGGATATGGCACGGCGCTCGGACGCCTTGCAGGCCATCGCCCAGGGTGATCTTCTGGTGGATATCCCGCTTGCGTCCCCGAATGACCGATGCGGCCAGGCGATGAAAGATATGACCGGATTGATTCTCAGCCTGGTGGACGTTGTCGGCGTGGGAACGGAGGAAATCAGAAAAGGACGTCTCGATGCCCGGGTCGATCTGTCCTCTTTTCCCGGCGGCTGGTCCGAAGTGTTCGGAACGGTCAATCAGTTGGCCGACACCTTCAATGGCTATCTTCGATCACTGCCCGATCCGTTGATCATCATCGATCCCACCTATCACATTCAGTTCGCCAATCAGGCCGCCCACCGACTCCTAGGCAAAGAGGAGGGACAGCTGATCGGCTCTCTCTGCCACGATCACTTCAGAACCGACGCCTGCGGCAAGGAGGCCTGCGCCTGCCGTTCCTGCATGGAGTCCAAAAACGCGGTGACACGTGAAACGCACGCGACCCTTGGCGGGCAGCCACTCGATTTTCGCTATACCGGCGTTCCGCTACAGGACGACTACGGCCAGGTGATCGGCGCCATGGAAGTGTTTGTCGATATCACCGAATCCAAACAAGGGGCCGTCATGATGGAGAAAACGGCCATGTTTACGGCAAACGAGGTGCAAAACCTCATCGAACAACTCCAGCAACTATCCGCGGGCGACCTTCGCATGACATACGACGTGGCCGCGGGAGATGAGGATACCGTGCTCATGCAGGAGCAATTCGTTCAGGTCGCCTCTCATTTCAATGATGCCGTGACCTCGATCCATGACACATTGCGCCAAGTCATCGATGGTACGGGGCAGGCCAGCGAAGCTTTCGCTCAGATTGCATCGAGCAGTCAGGTGGTGGCGGAGGGCGCAAGCGAGCAGGCCGGCGCCATCGAGCAGACGTCCAGCAGCCTGGAAGAAATGGCGGCCACCGTCAAGCAAACCGCCGAACACGTACAGGAAGCCAATGGGGTGGCGCAGATGGCCATGGCGGCGGCCGAAGAAGGCGGCGCGGCGGTCGGCAATATGGGCCAGTCCATGCATAAAATTCGTGAAGCCGCCGATGCGACCTCCGCCATCATCCGCGATATCAACGAAATCGCCTTTCAGACCAACCTTCTGGCGTTGAACGCTGCCGTGGAAGCGGCGCGGGCGGGCGAGGCGGGGCGAGGGTTTGCCGTGGTGGCGGAAGAAGTCCGCAATCTGGCGCTACGTTCCAAGGAGGCGGCCAAGCGCACGGAAGACTTGATCTCGGAATCCGTCAATCTCTCGGAATCCGGTGGCCGATACTCGGAGGAACTTGAACAGGCGCTCAACTTGGTGATTGACTCCATCCGCAACGTGGCCGCACTCATCGATGAGGTAACGACGGCAAGCAAGGAAAATTCCATCGGAATCGACCAGGTGACGCGCGCCATCGCCGAGATGGAGAAGGTTACCCAACAAACGGCCGCCGCTTCCGAACAATCCTCCTCCGCTTCCCAGGACGCTATGGAATTCATGCGTCAACTGCAATCGATGTTGGAACGATTCAAGATCGAAGGCGGCTATACGGGTCAACCGATGGAAGGATACGGCAAGGATACGAACGACAAGCGGAGATATGACGACTCGGCCGTCGTACCCGTCAAAAAACAAGTGGAACCCTTTCAACTGAGTGCTGAAGACGTGATTCCCTTGGACTCGGATCCGGATTTCAAGAATTTTTAGGAGCGCATCCGAAACATTGGCAGGAATCGCACGATGACGGCTTCGATTTACCTTAATAACGCCGCTACCAGTTACCCCAAACCGCCATCGGTTATTGAGGCCGTATGCCGATCTCTCGAAAACCCGCCCATGGAACCGGGACGAAATATCGGATCCTGTGACCCGATTCTGTCCTGCCGAGAGATTCTAGCCAAAGTGTTCGGTGTGAAACGGCCCGAACAGGTCGTGCTTACCCCATCGGCGACCTTTGCCCTGAACACCGCGATTTTCGGCCTGGCCGATTCGTGGCCACAGGCGCGTCGCATCGTCGCCACGGCGTTGGAACACAACTCCGTTCTGCGGCCGCTGACTCATCTGGAGCGCACGGGGCGGGCAGAAGTCGCCATCGCCGAACCCCAAAGCGACGGCCAAGTGTCCGTCGACGCCATTGAGTCGCTTTGCGGGGAGGATACGGGGCTGATCGTAATGACCCACGCGTCCAATGTCACCGGCTGTATCCAGCCCGTCGAGGCGATCGCGGATCTGGCGGCTTCGCGTGGCATTCCGCTTCTCATCGATGCGGCACAAAGTGCCGGTTGCCTGCCGCTCGATGTATCCGGCCTGCCCGGCCGAATATTTGTAGCCTTCGCCGGCCATAAAGGCCTGTACGGCCCGTCAGGAATGGGAGGTCTGATCGTACCGGATGACCGGCTCGGACAGACCATTGTCGGAGGCACCGGCGTCCGAAGCGAACTACTGCATCACCCGGAGAATTTACCTCTTCGCCATGAAGCCGGCACCATGAATCTCCCGGGAATCGCCGGCCTTGCCGCAGGGGCCGAATTCCTGGTTGAAAAAGGTATTCAGTCCCTGGGATCGCAACGTGACCGCCTTGTGAAGCGACTGCGCGGCAATCTGCTGGATGTCGAACGAGTAACCCTGTCGCCTCTTTTCGAAAACGACGGAAGGGCCGGGATCGTTTCGTTTCATGTGGCGGACATGGATCCGGGGGAACTTGGATTCATCCTGCACGAGTCCTTCGGTATCGAATTGCGTGCGGGACTCCACTGCGCGCCGCTGGCGCATCGCGCACTGGGATCCATGCCGTTGGGAAGTTTACGCGCCAGCGTGGGGTGCTTCAATACCGAGTCCGACGTGGACCAACTGGCCGAAGCCGTGGCCGTTCTGGTGAAATCATGATGCGCGTGGTTGACATCCGTCCCGTGGAGGACTGTTTCGATGAGGATCTCATGCGGGAGATTCACGTAAGCGAACCCATGAATGAAAAGGCGATGTACAGGTTGGCCCGGTCGGCCGTGCTCGATTACCATCCCCATTTCCCCAAACCCTATTTTCGCATAGAGAAAGGAGGCTCCTACGTCATCCAGGGAGTGTTGGGAAACAACAGTTTCCGTGTAACCGCTTCGCGTGCTGCAGGCCGGGAGGTCTGGAACGTCATAAGAAGTCTGATTGAGAAAGGAGAATAGTATGGGCCAAAAACTGGAAAAGTATTATGAACTCGTCGGTCAGAAGGCCGGCCTGCAAGGCAAGATGCGCCTGGCCATGAAGACCAATGTGCCTTCGGCCAAGGCAAAGGAGGCGCCCGACACTCCCGACGTTCTTGCCAAAGCCTACGAGGTTGCCAAGGACATCCTGGGCGCGGACGCCCCGAAGCTGTGAAAGGAGCAAATCATGGCCATTGAGAAAAGAACGGAATGGATCATCGATCATAAGTTCGATCCCAAAAGCTGTCGCCACTTCAACAACGGCAAGATTGGGGTTTTGCACTGCCATCACTACGCCACGCTGTACTGCCAGTTGGCCGACGACGCCGATATGGTCGATGGCAAGGAGTTGCTGCGCAGATCCGCCGAATACGCCTTCTGGCCGCTTTTGTCCGGGTACTTCAAGGAACACGGCGTCGAAAAAGTCGATGAGCGTGTTGCGCTTTGCGAGGAATACTGGAAACTGAGCGGCATGGGTCTGCTTTCGTTCGAGCGCGTCGGCAAAATGTCGGCCGCCGCCAGTATGGCGCACAGTCATGTGGACGAAGGGTGGTTGAAGAAGTGGGGTAAACGCGACAAGCCGGTCAACTTCATTGGTCAGGGCTTTCTGGCCGCCGCCATGGCCGCGGTCTATGGTATGCCTCCCGGGAGTTTCGCGGTCAATGAGAAGCAGAGCATTGTCAGCGGGGCCGAAGCGTCTGTCTTCGCGATCGTGAGAAAATAAGGAGGAAATGTCATGGCGATCGATAGAAAAAAAATCATCGAGTTGATGTCCGAAGTGAAAGCGCAAGGCAACGACGACGGTCTGATTCCGGCTTTCAACGTGCTGGTCAACGCCCTGCCGGCGGCCATGTGGAACAACTTCGCCGATCTTCTGATTAATTCGGTATCCGAGGACATGGTGGAACCGGCCCAGTATCTGTTGATGAACGCCGCCAACGAATGCGGCTATCACACGGGATACGGCATCATCACCAGCGAGGAATGGAAAGCCGTTGTGGAACCCATGATCGAGAACGCTCCCGAGGATGTTCTGCACGGAGCTTTCGCGGTATTCACCGCCTGGGGCTGGGCCAAATCCGAAATCGTGGAACTTGTTCCGGGAGAGAAGATGGTCGTGCGCGCCTATGATTACTATGAATCCGACATCGTAGACCAGGGGAAATCCGATCTCATGTCCGCTTACATGATTCAGGGCGTGTGTTCTGCGTTCATGGATCTGGCCTACGGCAATCCCTATCCCGACGGTTTTCGAACCTTTGCGTGCCAGCAGGTCAAGGGAATCGAATGCGGCGATGATTACGGAGAATTCGTGGTCACCAAGGTCTGAGAAGAAGGTTTGCCGATCATCAATTTCAACTCAACCAGAGATTTTTCAATGGTTGACAAAGTCCTCGCCGTTTGGCGGGGATTTTGTTTTTAGATAGTGTCGTCACGAGTAAATGAATATTCTCGACACGAGTTTCGTGTTGGAGTATAATTCCTCTCAATATAATACATTGAGAGGAATTAAATGGAAGCCACCTATCACCGACACGACATTTCAGATCACGTCTGGAGCCTTCTGGAGCCCCATCTTCCGGGCCGAAGAGGTGTTTGGGGCGGCATCGCCCACGACAATCGCCGGTTCATCAATGCCGTTTTCTGGATTTTGCGCACCGGCGCTCCCTGGCGCGACCTGCCGCCCGATTACGGCGACTGGAAGAATACCCATCGTCGCTTTTGCCGCTGGCGAGACAAGGGAGTATGGGAAGCGTTGCTCGAAACTCTCATCGACGATCCCGATTACGAATGGCTGATGATCGACGCCAGCCACGTGAAAGTCCACCCGGACGCAGCGGGAGCGGTAGGCGGCAATCAGGCGATGGGCCGCACAAAAGGGGGCTCAACTCCAAGATACACCTGGCCGTGGATGCGCATGGTATGCCGCTCCGAGTCCTTATTACGGACGGTCCCACAGCGGATTGCACGCAGGCTCACACCTTGATCGAAGGGCTGGACGCCGCGTATTTACTGGCCGACAAGGGATATGACGCGAACGCCATCGTGGAAGAATGCCGAGAAAACGGAACGGAACCGGTCATTCCGCCGAAAAAGAACCGCACGATCCAACGCGACTACGACAAAGAACTTTACCGCGAGCGGCATCTGGTGGAAAACGCCTTTCTCCATTTGAAACGCTGGCGCGGTATCGCTACCCGTTATGCCAAAAACGCCGCCTCATTCCTCGCCGCCGTCCACATCCGATGCCTTGTATTGTGGCTCAATGTCTTGTGACGACACTGTCTAGAAGCCATCCCAGTAATCCTGTCGTTCGCCACGTGATGATGCCAAGTGCGAAGTGCAGCTACGACATCGAGGATCTGAAAAAGGTCTTCGACAAAGTCTGTGACCCGGACGACTGGCGCGCACCCATCGCTGTCTGGGTATCGGGCGAGGCGGTGCTGCCGGTGGTCGCCGCCATAGAATTCATGACCGCAACTCATCCACGCGAAATCACTGAGAACAGAGAGAGAAAAACGGCGATTTTGGGTAGCGAGGGGAACGATGGGTGGAAGCCCCGTCCGAAATCGAGCGAGAACTTGCCGACTAGAGAATACAAAAATACCATAGAAATCAAGCAGATATAGACCACTCCAGAAACACGAAACCCGCTGCTCTGATCTATAGCGGTTCTTAATCATTTTTAGCCACCGCATATGGATTTGCAGATCAGTGGGTTGTCCTGCATGAATTTCAGTTTTTCGGCGAGATAATCCGTCAGTTCATCGTGTTTGCGCGCTACGAATCGGGTAAAGAACGTCTGCTTCAAGTAGAGCCAGATCCGCTCAATCGGATTGAAATCCGGTGAGTACTGAATTACCCTGGTGAAACGCCCTGTCGGCTTGACGTTCGCTTTTAAATTGAGTATAATAACTCGGCAAGTTACGGGATCCATTGGAATTTCAGGAATTCGAAGCGATGAGCGAAAAAACCAAAGAGGACTTTTTCTTTTCCCTTTCACTTTCCCGGGAAACCTTGGCCGATCATCTGGAAGCCCTGGGCAAAAGTTTTCGGATAGGGAAAGTCAGTTTTACGGATGGAAATGAAACCGTTCAGATGGATCCGGAAGGGGATCTGGCCATGGACGTTCACGCTCACACCGAAGGAATGTACAACAAGCTTTCCATGAAATTCCGATGGCAGACGAAGCCGAAAAACCGGCAGGATCTCCAGTTTCATTTCGATGACGAGAATGAGGAGGAATGAACCCGGATCTAACGGCCTACGAGGCATTTGAAAAAGCCCGGGGCCTTGTCCAAACCATGAAGGGGGAAGTTCAGGTCCAGTTGAAGCTTGCCGTTTCCGCCTTCATCAATCAAGATGAGAAACTCGCCCGACGGGTCATCGAACGCGAAGATTACATCGACAATCTCTATGTCCAGCTTGAAAGCGAAATTTTCCTGGTTTTGCGGGACACCGCGAATCCGGACGAGATCGCCTTTCTTCGCACGTCGCTGAAAACCGCGAAAGGTCTGGAAAAGATCGCCGATCACGCGGAAAACATCGCCAAGCAGGCCCTCCATATGTGCTGCGTCCGCAAGACGGAATTGTCCATCGATTTCGCCTACCTTTACCGACAGGCCAGAAAGGGCATCGACCTGGCCGTAAAGGGGTTTCTAAGCCAGGATATCGAACTGGCGAATCGGGCCGCCCATATAGAGAAAATCCTGGACAACGCGTACTCGGATCACCTCAACCGTTTGCTGGACCTGGCCGATCGCCAGCCGGTGGACACCCGCTCCCTGGTCACGCAGATGTTCGCCAGCAAATACCTGGAAAAGATCGGGGATATCATTCTGGATATCGCGGAGGAAGTCCTTTCCTTCATTTCCGGCGAACGTATGAAGATTACTTCCTATGCAGAGATGAACCGGATCTTCGAATCCCGGAACGCCAAGGAGGCTCACCTGGTCGGCATCTGGGGGACGCGCAGCGGTTCGCGAATATACAAAGTGGAGACCGAGGAAGAAGATCGGTTCATCTACAAGGAAGGAACGGCGCGTAAAATCCGAAAGGAAGCGGAAAAGCTGAAGCGCTGGCGCGAAATCGATCCGGACATCGTTTCGGAAGTCGTGGAAACTCGGCGCAGGGGACGTCGGCAGATCCTGGTCACGACCTACGTTCCCGGCTTCACTTTGCAGGAGATTCTTCAGGGAGACAACTGGGATCTGAAGGAAAAAGCCGTTCGCCGGTTGCTTTCGAAACTGCTTCGGATATGGAGCAAAACCCTGAGAAAGCGAAAGGTGCCTTTCGAGGCCATGCAGGAAATGCGTGAACGGATGGATTCCGTCTATTCGATCCACAAACCCTTTCGAAAACTGCATCGTCGGCCGGTGGACTTCTGCGGCCTTGTCCATCCGTCCCTGGACGAGATCTTCAATTGGCTGGAGGCCATGTCCGCCCGTCTTCGGTGCCCCTTTTCCGTCTATGCCCACGGCGATCTGAACAACGACAACATCGTATACGAAATCGAAAAGGACGCCATCCGATTCATCGACGTCAATCGCAGCCTGCACGGCGATTATCTGAAGGATATCACGGTGTTGCTGGTCAGCAATCTCCGAATGAAGCGCATCAGCGATCACCAGCAGGAAGACGCCGAACGGCTGAACGGCCTGATTACCGCCTTCGCCCGCGATTTCGCCGGGCGACACGGAGACGAACTCTTCGAGGAACGCCTGCTCGTCCTGACGGCGCGCTCCCTGATTACATCCACCCGGTTCGTCGGCGATTTCGCCATGGCCCGCAAGCTGTTCCTGGAGGGGGTGCAGAAACTGGAGGAAGCCCAGAGCCTGCTCGAACCGTAATCGATTCTTTCCAAATGATTCTCAGGGAGCGTTCGGGGGCGGGATCCGGGTCATGCGGCCGGCGTCGTAGGCTAAAATCAGGCTGCGGGAATCGGGCTTCCAGTCGGGAGGAAGCCGGGAGGGAACCTCGGGACGCCACCCGGCGTGAAGATAGTGGGCGATACGGCGGACCTGCTCCCCGGTATCGCCCCATCCGAGTCGGATGGGAAGCCCGACGACGAATACGGTGTCGATCATTTCATGATCGACGGATCGCAGGTTGTTTTCCACCATCCGTTCCAGCATGCCCTCGTATTTCCAGCCCCACACGGCGGGAGATTCCCATCGGTCGTATGCGCCCAGGGAAAGCAGGAGAAACGCCGGAAGCGCCGGAATCCACAGGCGTTTCTCTCCAAAGAACCGTTCCCCCCTTGCGTAGAGCGTCGCCAATAGAAGCATGGCGGGGATGGAGGGGGCGAAGGCGTAACGGGAGATGACTCCCCAATCGAAGAAGACGTAGGGCAGAGGCGCGACGGCCATCCAGCCAAGCCATTGGACGCTGCGGCGATTTCTTTCCTTCCAGGCGATCCATCCCAAGAACGCCGAAAACACCGCAAGTCCGATCCAAAAAGGAAGGGCCGTTTCCGGGGAGATTTTCGGGATCAAACCGGGTTGCACGAACGGAACCAGCAGCGAAACCTCGTATTCCAGCCAGGTTTTTGCCGCGTGAAGGAAATCGAGATGAATGCTTCCCGTCTGATTCAGGGACGAATTCCCGGCCCGGCCGAGGCTGTGAAGGACGAGCAGCAGCCCCGAAAGAAGGTACGGCCACAGGCGGAGTCCCTCCCGAAGGACTCCCGATCCCTTTTTCCAATGGGCAAGGAGAAGCATCCAGGGAATCAGAAAGAAGTAGGGCAGGATGGATTCCTTGGTCAGAAAGCCCAGTAAAAGCAGGCCAGTGGAAGCGGCGATCCGCCCTCGGTGCGGCATCCGGTCCCGCCCCAGCACCGTCAGCATGGCGGCCAGGGCGAAGCATTCGCCCAGGGGGCCGCTCATGGCGCAGACCCAGACGGAGGTTTCATAGGCGAGGGGATGGACGATGACCAGCAGAGCGGCGAAAAGCGCCGCCCGGGAGGAAAGGCCGAAGCGCTCGCCCAGACGTATGGTCAAGAATCCACTGAATCCCAGGATGACGGCCGACGCCAGCCGAGGAACCAGCGGAAGACCTTGCCCCAGTTTGACGGAAATCCAGAAAACCAGGCTGAAAACCGGACGATAGAAATCCCAGCCCGAATCCATGAACGGTCCGCCGTCCCGCAGCCGGGCCAGGTGCATGTAATCGTCACGGATCCATCCGTCGCCGAGCGTGGCCAGGGCGACCAGAAAGGCCGCGCCGAAAACCAAACCGACCGCCCATCGCTCGGAAAGGGCCGCTTCATTGGCCGGATTCGGAAGGGTTTCCTGTTTTTCCGTCATGGGTGGACCTGCCCCGTTTGGCTAGATCTGCTCCAGTTCCTGGGCGGGATCGGGCTTTCCATCCGCGATTTCGCGCAGTTGCTGGGCGCGAACGTAGGCTTCGTGAATGGCGTCCACGAAAATCCGGTCCGTTTCCCGCTGCTTGAAGTGGCGCAGGGCGGCCGCCGTCGTGCCTCCCCTGGAAGTGACCGATCGGCGCAGGGCCTCGGGATCCTCGCCCGTGGCGTGCCAGAGGTCCATGGCTCCCTTGAAGGTCTGCTGAACCAGGCGGTGGGCCTCCGTCGCGTCGAATCCCAGCACCATGGCGGATTTCATCAGGTTTTCGGCCACATAGAAGATATAGGCCGGGCCGGAGCCGGAAACGGCGGTGGCGGCGTCCACCATGTCCTCGGTTTCCACATAGCTTTCCAGTCCGAAAGCCTGGAAAATCATCTTCACGATCATCCGCAGATGGTCGGGAACTTCCGGGCTGGCCATCCAGACGGTCATGCCCTCTCCGATGCGGGCGGGGATGTTCGGCATGGCGCGAACCAGGGCGGTATGCCCGGTCAGGCGTTTCACCGTGGCCATGCTGACGCCCGCCATGATGGAAACCACCACCTGTCCCTCGCGGAATTTTCCGTAAAGCGCCTGCATCATGGCCGCCGAATTCTGGGGTTTGACGCAAAACAGCACGATATCGGCAAAGGTCAGCAGTTCCGCGTTGTCCGTCGTCGTGCGGACTCCGTACGTGCCGGAGAACATCTCCCTTCTTTTTTCGTTCAGGTCGGAAACCATGATCTGTTCCGCCGTTACCACGTTCTTTTTCAACAGAGAGGAGGTGGTTACCTCTCCCATGGTTCCCGCTCCGATCACGCCGATGTTCATTCTATTCCGTTCCTTTCTTGTTGTATCAACGAAGTTCCATCACCAGTTCTTCCGCCAGTTCCCGCAGGTCGTCATCGTCGGCCAGCATGGAAATGGATTCGAGCTTCAGAATGAACTGTTTTTTATGCCGGATCGGTTGCAGGCCGATCATCTTTTGCAGGGTTTGCAGAATTTTCCCTTGCGTCGGTTCGTCCGGATAATCCACCGCCGCCAGGAGGAGATCGTAATCTTCCGGCAAATCATCGAATTCCTTCAGATAATCCGCCATGGCGGCGGCCAGTTCCCGCTCTCCCTTGGCGCGTTTGATGGCTCCCAGCTTTTGCAGTTTTCCCGCGTTTTCTCCCGTGGGAACGACGGCTTTGAGGTGCTCGGGTACATCGTCCGATCCGGAGAAAACCTTGTCCAGATCGCGCTTGTATTGATGGTAGGCGCTGGACTGCTGGCGCTTGCTTTCTTTCTGCATTTCCCGGTCGTCCCGGGGATCGGCATGGCGACTGCCGCCTTTTTGCCGGTCGATTTCCCGCCAGCTTTTCTTCTTGCGATTGTCCTTGTCCCGATAGGCCATGATCCGCCCTCTGAAATTCAATATCTCACCGAGAATGCGGTCAGATTTCCCACCGCCGGTTCCCAATTCTCCTGGATCTCGTCCACGCGAGCTAGGGCGGGCCCTTGCCAGCACCAGCCCAAAAGGCTTTTGATGTCCTCGCGAGGGCCTTCCACCACGGCTTCCACGGTGCGGCCGTCCGGAAGATTCCGGACCCAGCCGTTCAGCCCGTATCCTCGGGCTTCATCGGTCATGGCGCCCCGGAAGTAAACGCCCTGCACTCTGCCTCGAATCAGCAGATGAACCCGCTCCATGTCCATGACTCCCGGAAGTTGCGTGATTACAGAAGCGTCAACAGATCGGGAAACCGGTCGATGATCGCGTCGGGACCGGCTTTCCGCAGGTCTTTTTCCGTTCCGATACCGTAGGTCACCGCGCAGGTCTTCGTTCCGGCCCGGCGGCCCGCCTCGATATCCATTACGCTGTCTCCCACCATCCAGGTGTCTTTGGGTCTTGCGTCCAATTTCTCCATGACCCGGAAAAGAATGGCGGGATCGGGTTTGAAGGGAATGTCGTCCGTGCCGGAAACCAAGTCGAGATGGGGCTGCATGCCCAGCAAATCCGCCACCCGCTCGGCCATGAAGGTTTTCTTGGTGGTGGCGATGGCCATTCGGTGATGTTTCGAGATGGTTTCCAGGGTTTCCAGCACGCCCGGATAGGGGCGGCTTTCGTCCGCGCAATGATCGAAATAGTATTCTCGATAGGCGGCGCAGGCGGCTTCCGCCCGCGTTTCGTCGCCGTCGCCGATCAGATCCAGAAAGATATCCAGAAGCGGTTTTCCGATGTAGGGAAAAACGCGAGTTTCCGGAATAGGGTCGGCCCCGACGCTTTCGAGCGAATGCAGGATGGACAGGGCCACGTCCCGGCGGGAATCCACCAGGGTTCCGTCCAGATCGAAAACAATCAGCTTATTCAACGCAAGACCCATCGAAACCGCATTCGGCGCAGCAGACGCCCCCGCTGCCGGGGAAGATCTCGCAACATACGGTTCCCTCGCAACAGGGAGTGCCGGGAATCGAGGCCAGGGCGCCGCAGGTTTCTCCCTGTCCGACGCAGGGGATGTCCGTGCAATAGCCTTCCTCGCAGGTGCGTCCCACGGGACACGTGCCCCGGGGTTCTTCCTCCGAGCAGGTGTAGCAGATGTCGGAACATTGATAGTCCGTCAGTTCCGAGCAACACCAGCCTTCGGGGCAGGCGGGGCATGGAGGCTCCTCGCAGAGCCCGTTTTCCTGATTGCAGATCCAGCGCTCGTCCGGGCAATCGACGATGCGGCAGTCGGGCGGCAGCACGCAGGTTCCGTACTCGCAGACGGCCGGCGGCGTGCAGGGAGGATCGCAGAAGCGGGGGACGCAATGGCCTTCCCGGCACCAGTATCCTTCCTCGCACGAGACGGGACAGATTTCCTCGCACTGTTCGGTTTCCCGATTGCACCAGGTTCCGGCCGTGGCGCAGCCGGTGATCCGGCAGCCGGGCTGGCAGACTCCCCGGCCGCAAAAGTATTTGGTCGGGCATTGGTCATTGGTGGCGCAGGTTACGCATTCCCCCTGGTAGCAGAACTGGCCCGTGGGGCAGGGATTGCTGTCCTCATCGCATGGAGGCGTGGCGCAGACACCGATTTGCAACGTCTCGTCGATATCGCAGACCATGCCCTCTCCGCAGACGTCCTCCGCCGGCAGGGACGGGTCGCAGACCAAGCCGCACTTCCGGTTGTGACAGATCAGTCCCGTCCGGCAGGGCGTGATTTCGCTACAGCTCGCTCCCTCCGATTCGCCGGGCTCCATGGGAACGCAGAGGGCCGCGGGACCGGATTCGAGATCGGTGACGGTGGCGCACACGTAGGACGTCTGGCATTCCGGGGAATAGGGATCGCAGGTCCGCACGCAGGTGCTTCGATAGCAGCGGTCCGAAACCAGGCACTGTTCGTCCGCTCCGCAGGGAGAGCCCGTGGTGACCGCGTAGCGGCATTCGTGCGGCCCCGGGTCGCAGATCATGCCCGAATCGCATTCACTGTCGTACAGGCAGCCGTCCGGCACGCAGAAATGCCCGGTTTCCTCGCATATCCGGCCGTCTCCGCACTGGGCGTCGGTTCGGCAGGCCGCCCCGCGTTCGCACAGGCGGTATTCGCTACAGAGTTTCTTTTCGGGACAGTCCCAGTCGCTTTCACACTCCGGCTCGACGGTTTCGCAATGGCCGTCCATGCAAAGCTTGCCGTCCTCGCATTCGGAATGCTCCGTGCAAGGCGGCACGCAACGGCCGGAGGCCGTCCGGCACCAGTAGTCCTCCCGGCAGTCATTGTCGTTTCCGCAACGGATGGCGACGCAGCCGGGAAGTTCGGAGGTGCTGAACTGGCAATAGGAATCCGGGGCGCAGTCGGTATCCTGGCTGCAATACCCGCAACGCCCTCCCTTGCATACCATGGGAGAATCGCAATCGGAATCCAGCACGCAGTTTTCCTGTATGTTCGGAATGCAGCGATAGATATCCAGATCGCAGGTGTAATTCGTCGCGCAATGGGCGTCCAGCGTGCATTCCGGGATGACGCAATTTCCCTCCAGCGGAACCTGCCCGGCCGGGCATCCCTCGACCTGCTCCGGCTCGCAGTATCGGGTAGCGGCGTTGCAGAAATATCCGCTGGGGCATTCCTCGTCTTTTTCGCAAAGCGATTCGTCGATGACGCAAATCCCCGATTGGATATCGCAGTAGGCGTTGCTGTCGCAGTCGGTATCGTCCAGGCAGGGCGACCAATCCTCCGAGCCGCCGGAACCGGAGGAACAGGCCAGCAGGAACATGAGCAGCGAGAGCGGGAGGTAGTTCCAAAATCGCATGAGCATCACCATTTTCGCTCGGTCCTTTAACCGGTACACATCAAACACTCGCCAAGCGAGGCTCGGCGCCGCGAACCTTCGCTCAAGAAATCAGATTACTATGTGTCGGGATATCTGTCAATCACGATAGTCGAAGCGTCGTACCGGCGGAAATCCGAAGCCGAATCGATTTTATTCCGATGGGGTTTTCTCCGTCTCCTTTTTCGGCGGCGTATAGGATTGGGGCGAACAGATCCCCTTGAAATCCGGCCAGTTTTCGGCGGCTTCGGCCAGCCGATCCGGATGGTCCGCGGGAAACATTTCCTTCAGTTTCTCGATACGGTCCTCGGTGGCCGGGTGGGTGGAGACGATGGCCATCATTTTCATCATCTTCCCTTCTTCTTTTTCCAGCTTCCTGAAAAAGGCCACCATGCCCTGGGGGCTGTACCCGGCTTTCCTCACCAGTTCCATCCCGCCTCGATCCGCCTCGAACTCCTGTTCGCGGGAATAGCTGTGTCCGCCCAGAAGTCCTACCTGTTGCAGAACCATCTGTTGAAATTCTCCGGCGTCCCCGATCAGAATCTGTAGAGCCAGGGCGATTCCCATCTGGGTGACGATGTTCCGAACGCCGTGGCTTTTCAGGGCGTGGGTGATTTCGTGGCCCACGACTCCGGCCACCTCGTCCGCCGTGTCCGCCGCCTCCAGAAGCCCCCGGTTGATGAACACGAAGCCGCCCGGCAGGGCGAAGGCGTTGATCTGGCCGTCGTCGATCACCGCAAAGTGGAACGGGAACGGCGTCTCGCCCACGGCATCGACCAGCCGCTTGCCGATTTCGTTTACGGTCGCGTTCATTTTCCCGTCTGCGCAGACGGATTTTCCCTCCATGATGGACTGGGCGCCCAGACGCCCCAGTTCGGCCTGCCAGTCGGACGGAACGTTTTCCGCCACGTGAATGGCCACGATGCGAAGCCCGACATAACCGCCTGCGAATAGAATCAGAATCGCCGCCAGAATGGCGAAGCGCCAGCCCCATCGTTTACCGAGCTGTACGCTCATCTCCCGTTGAAGATCGTCCAGGCTTGTCCGGATCCGTCCGTCCAGAGGCAATTGCAGAAGATCCTTCACGATCTCCCGATCCTCGATGAACAGATCGATGGTTCGTCCCTGATGTTCCGCCTTGGCGCGCACCATGCGGTTGTCCAATCCCCCAAGGGCGAACCGAAAAGAGGACAGGGGAACCCGAACGGCTGTCTGTGAAGCGAGGATCTCGAAAACGGCTCCGTCGCTCTGCAATCGGCACCCCATGGACCGTTCCTGGTCCGGGAGAACGCCGAATCCGGAGGCCGCGTATTGCTTGCTCATGCTCGTCTCCTTTCGAAATACACGGGCCATTTTCGCGAATCTCGACGGGGTCTGTCAAGTTCGGATATTTCCGGGTAACGCAAAGGTTTTCTTCAAATGCTCGAACGGAAAGAGCGTAAGGCCCGACGTCGAGGCCGACGAAAAACGTATCCGTTATCGAGCATGGAATAACACGATTTGAAGAGAGCCTGCAACGGCGCATTGGAGAGGGCGGAGGCGGTTGCCGTATTTCCCTATAGTCGTCGTTGCGAGCGGTCGGATCGTACGGTCTTTTCGGATAAGCGGACCCGGGCCGCCCGGGCGTGTCCGTGCAGTCCCTCGATTTCCGCCAGGCGTATCGCGTCCCCATGCGCCTCAAGATTCTGCTCCGGAGAATCGATACGCATCCAGGTTCGAACGCGTAAAAAGTGCAGCACCGAAAGTCCGCCCACGAATCGTGCGGTCCCGCCGGTGGGAAGCACGTGGTTGGGGCCGATGCCGTAGTCTCCCAGGACTTCCGCGCTTTGCGATCCGCTGAACAACGCCCCGTAGTGGGTCAGCCGCTTGCGCACGGATTCGGGATCGGCCAGCATGATTTCCAGGTGCTCCGGGGCCAGTTCGTTGCAGACATCCACGGCCTGGTCCAGGCTTTCCGCCAGCGTGGCGAAGCCGTGGCGATCCAGGGCCATCCGGGCCGTTTCGTGCGTTTCCAGCGTCTCCAGTTGACGTTCCAGTTCCCTTTCCACCCGTCCGATCAGCGGTTCGGAGAGGCTGACCAGAATGGGCATGGCGTCGGGGTCGTGTTCGGCCTGGGCCAAAAGATCCGCCGCAACGAGGCGTTCATCGGCCGTATCGTCGGCCAGCACCAGCAGTTCCGAGGGCCCCGCCAGCATGTCGATGGCCACCCGGCCGGAGACGAGTTGTTTCGCCGCCGTGACGAAACGGTTGCCGGGCCCCACGATGATGTCCACCGGAGGGACTTCGCCCGCGCCGTAAGCCAGTGCGGCGATGGCCTGGGCTCCGCCCACGCACAGGCAGGCATCGGCGTCGGCGGCGGCCGCTGCGGCCAGGGTTTCCACGGTGGGTTTCGGCGAGGCCACCCAGACATCCCGGATGCCCGCCACCCGCGCGGTTACGGCGGTCATTAGAACGGAAGAGGGCAGGGGGAAGCGTCCGCCGGGGGCGTAGCAGCCCGCCCGCTCCACGGGAAGTACGTCGTGGCCGCACGCGCCGCCCGGGATGGACGTCGTCAGCGTCTTCAGACAGGACTTCTGCAATTCCGCGAAGCGGCGGATTCGTTTGGCGGTGCGTTCGAGCACGTCCCGGGTTTCCTTCGGCACGGATTGGAGCGCGGCTTTCAGATCGGGTTTGCGCAACACCAGAGGTTCTCCGGGGGCGCGGTCGCCGAAGCGCAGGGCCAGCGCGCAGAGGGCGTTCTCCCCGCCTTCCTTCACTTCCCGGACGATCTCGGCCGCAATGGCCAGGGTTTCCGCGTCCAGCGGGTCGCGGCGCAGATCGGGCAGGGCGTCGGGCGGCCGTCGTTTCAATCGAAAGGCGCTCATGGCGTTTCCTGTTTCTCCGGCTTGGCGTCGCCGGGACGCCGGGTGAGCTTGCGTTCCCGCCGGTCCAGTTCCTTCATGACATCTTCCAGCCGCGCTCCCCCCCGGATCATGGCCACGAGGGCGAAATAGAGGACATCCGCCGTTTCCCAGGCCGTGTCTTCTGGACTTGCGGCGTCGGCCAGTTCCCCGGCTTCCTCCAAAAGCTTGGCGCGTAAAAGAGCGGGATCGTCCAGCAGGCGCTTCGTGTAGGAACCTTCCGGAGCGGCCTCCAGCCGTTCGGCCAGGCGGCGATCCAGCCGGAAAAGCCCCGTGTCCTCTCCCCAACAGGTGCGGGTATCCAGATGGCAGAAGCCCGGACCATGCTGGCGTACGGTGAAACGCAGGGCGTCCCGGTCGCAGTCCAGGTCGATGCGCAGGAGATCCTGCACCGCGCCGGAGGTGCCGCCCTTGATCCACAGCCCCCGGGAACGGGAGTGATAAGCACCCCGGCGGGTCTCCACGACGGTCCGGAGGCTCTCCAGGTCGGAATAGGCCAGTCCCAGCGCTACGCCGAACTCGTCGGCCACCACGGTGGGCCACAAACCGTCCGGGCGGTCGGATGTCAGGGGCGCGGCGATGGCGTCGCCCAGGTGCATTTTGCCGGTGTAGAGCGCCATGCCCACTTGGGCGTCCGCACCCATGCGGTCCAGTTCCGCGATTTCCTCCACGGTCTTGATGCCGCCGGCGATAGTCACCCGGGTCTCTCCCGCGGCCTCCACGATGGCCTTCGCCCGTTCGAAGTCCGTGCCGACGAGCTGTCCCTCTCGTTCCACGAAGGTCACCAGGAAGCCGCCGACGAAGTCGCGAAGTTCGCGAACGCGCTCCAGCACGCCGTGTCCGGTCTTCGTGCGCCAGCCCTCGACCACCACATCGTCGTTCACGGCGTCCACGGCGGCGATGACGCGCTCTTTCGGCAGTTCTCGCAGTAATTCCGGCTTCGCCATGGTGCCCAGGATGATCTTCTCCGCCCCCCGGTCGAGCCAGGCGATGGCGGCGTCCAGGTCGCGTATGCCGCCTCCCACCCGACAGGGCGCGAGGCAGAGCAGTTTCTCGATCGTTGGACGATTCGATCCTTGCGAAAGGGCGGCGTCCAGGTCGATGACGGCGATTTCTCCGGCCAGCCGGAAGGTCTGGGCCAGGGGCGTCGGCTCGCCCGCGTCGATGACTTTCTCCCGGCCGCCGATGAGCTGCACCGCGTGGCCGTCCATGAGGTCGATGGAAGGAACGATCATAATCTCACCTCGATGCCGTGCTCTTTGAGATAGCGCTTCAAATCGTCTACGGAGTAATCGCCTTCGTGAAAGATGGAGGCGGCCAGCACGGCGTCCGCCCCGGCGGCGATGGCCTCCAGCATCTGCTCGGGCGTGTCCGCACCACCGGAGGCGATCACGGGCACCGGCACGGCCCGGCTCACCGCGCGCATGAGCGGTAGGTCGTAACCGCTGCGGGTGCCGTCGCGGTCCCAGCTCGTCAGAAGGATTTCTCCCACGCCCCGGCCGACGCCTTCCTTGGCCCAGTCCACCACGTCTCGCCCGGTGTCGTCCGTGCCGGAAAGCGCCACGTTCTGCCAGCGTCCGGGCGAAATCTGTTTGGCGTCCACGGCCAGCACCGTACACTGCGTTCCGAAGCGAGTGGCCAGCCGGTCCAGAAGATCGGGGTCGCGCACGGCGGCGGTGTTCACGGAAACCTTGTCCGCCCCGGCCTCCAGGTAATCCCCGGCGTTTTCCACCGTGCGCACGCCGCCGCCCACGGTGAGGGGGATGGAGATGCGCTCCCGTACGGCGGCCACGGTTTCCAGCGCGGCGTGCCGCCCCTCGGGCGTGGCGGAAACGTCCAGAAAGACCAGTTCGTCCGCGCCCTGATCCTGATAGAGGCGTGCAAGTTCCACGGGGTCGCCCGCGTCGCGCAGGCCCTGAAAGCGCACGCCCTTGACCACGCGTCCGTCCCGCACGTCCAGGCAGGGTATGATTCTTCGGGTCAGCATGCGTCGTCTCCCTTCTCGGAAAGTCCGAAGGACTCCTTCAGCCAGCGACCAAGTAGTTCGTGTCCCCAGGGGCCGCTCAGTTCGGGATGGAACTGGCAGGCCAATACGCCGTCTTTTTCCATGGCGGCCACGAAGCGGATGCCGTGTTCGGTTTCGGCCGTGCGCCAGCCCTCCGGCGGGGCGTCCAGACAGAAGGAGTTGGCGAAGTAGGCGTAGCCCGGCCGCAGCCAGCGGCAGGACGAGTCCGGCCGGACGGTGTTCCAGCCCAGTTGGGGAACGCGCACCGTGTCCGGAAAGCGCCGAATGCGGGCGGGGATCACGCCCAGTCCTTGTACGCCCGCGCTTTCCTCGCTGGATTCGCAGAGCATTTGCAGGCCGAGGCATACGCATAGCGTGGGACGCCCGGCACGAATGCGCTCCTTTAGCGGCCGGACGAGTCCGTTATCGTTCAGCACCTCCATGGCTGCGCCCAGAGCGCCCACGCCGGGAAGCACGAGCACCGGCGCGTCCTCGATTTCCGCCGGGTCGCGGCTCAGTTTCGATTCCGCCCCCGCCCGCCGCAGTCCGGCGCGCACTGAGGCCAGGTTGGCCGTGCCGGTGCGCACGATGACCACTTCTCCCATCATGTCAGGACTCCTTTCGTGCTGGGGATCTCGCCGCTTCCATCCGAGCGCACGGCCTGCCGCAGAGCCAGGGCCAGAGCCTTGAAGGCGGCCTCCGCCCGGTGATGATCGTTTTGGCCGCGGAGCACGTCCACGTGCAGCGTCAGCCGAGCCGCCATGGCCAGCGAATGTAGAAAATGCGCCACGTTTTCGGCGGACAGTTCCCCCAGCCGCTCCCGGCGCAGTTCCAGATTCAGCACGGCGAAGGGCCGCCCGGAAAAATCCAGCACCACGCGGGCCAAAGCCTCGTCCAGCGGGGCGTAGGCGTAGCCGAAACGCGCGATACCGGCCTTGTCGCCCAGGGCCTTGGAAAGCGCTTCTCCAAGAACCAGGGCGCAGTCCTCCGCCGTGTGGTGGTCGTCCACGTGCAGATCGCCCGTGCAGCGCAGTTCCAAACCGATACGGGCGTGCCTGGCCAGGCTGTCCAGCAGATGGTCCAGAAACCCGATGCCGGTGGCGATGGTGCGTACGTCGCCGTCGTCCAGGTTCAGGCGGCAGGTGATGTCCGTCTCGTTCGTCTTTCGCCGGATCTCGGCTTCACGAGCTTTCATGGCAGATAATCCTCCAGTTCCTCCATCGTGGAAAGGATACGCGCCGCACCTGCGTCGGTGAGGCGCATCTCGCAATCTCTGTCTCCCGGCGCGGGCAGGCCCAGGGGCAATGCACCGGCCCGGCGGGCGGCACGCAGGTCGTCCGGGGCGTCGCCGATCATCCAGGTGTGACGCGCCTCTAGCCGCTCCATCGCCAGGCGCACCGGGGCCGGGTCGGGCTTCATGGGGGCGTCCTCTCGGGTGACCACGGACCGGAAAAGTCCTTGAATTCCAAAGCGTTCCAGGAAACGCTCCGCGTCCTCCCTCGGACGGCCGGTGACGACGGCCAGGGGCAGGCGTGCGGCCAGCCGCTGAAGAAGCGCCTTATCCGGAATCAGGCGTTCCCGTTCTCTCAGGCCGGGGCTCCCGTCCGTACCCTGGTAGAGCGCTTCGAATCGCTCGGTGACGTCCTCCAGGTCGGCGTCGATCCCGGCTTCTCGGAGCAGATCCCGGGTGACTTTCCAGTCATCGTTGGCGTTTTCGGCCGCCTTGGCCCGGGCGATCCGCTCGTATGAGAGTTCGACGCCATAGGAAAGCGCCGTCTGCCGGATGGCCTCCCGGTAGGACTCCGATACGTCGGCCAGCACGCCGTCCATGTCGAAAAGCAGCGCCCGGGGAGCGAGGGCCGTGCGTAAAGCATGCTCCAAGCGATTGTAATCGTTTTCGTTTCCAGGACAGGTGATACGCAGTCCGCCTGGAAAATACTTGTTATGCAAAACGTGCCGGATGGCGATGCCGAAGCCGCCCAGGGCGTCCAGAACGAATTCCGGCCGAGGGTGTTTGGCGAAGACGAAATTCGCCTGGGAAGGCGGCGCTTCGCAACCGAGTTCCGTAAGCAACTCCCGCAGGTTAGCGCGTTCCAGGCGAACGCGCTCGATGTAGTCCCGGCGCTGTTCTTCACCTTCCTGAAGCCAGGTTTGCGCCAGCACGATGGACAGACTGGACACGGCGTAGGGGCCGCCCGCCACACGCAGGGCGTGAATCATCCGCTCCGAGCCCATGACGTAGCCCACGCGCAGCCCGGCCATTCCCATGGACTTCGAAAAGGTGTGAAAAACCAATACGTTATCCATATCAAGGGCGTCTTTCGCCTGATCTTCGTCCGCGAAGGGGCCGTAAGCCAGGTCCAGGGCAATGGCCGCGTGGGGGGCGGCTTGGCTCACCCGGCGGATGTCGGCCGTGGAGATGGGCAACCCGGTGGGGTTGTTGGGGCTGATGAGCACCACCACCCCGGTGTTTTCGTTCACCGCCTCGCAGACGGCCTCTACGGGAAACGAATCCAGGCCCCAGGGCACGAAGACCGCCCGACCGCCCGCCACGCGCGAGAAGACGTGGAACATGTCGAAGCCCGGCTGGGGCAGGATGATTTCCCGGCCGGGAGGCAGAAAAGCCTTGCAGAGCCGGTCGATGGCGTCGTCCCCGCCGTTGGTGACCAGCAGGTTTTCCGGAGCGATTCCGTGACGTTGAGCCAGATCCCGTTCCAGGTCCGTCGGTCTTCGGTAGCGACACAGGATCTGCGGATCCAGGTCGGCCAGTCCGGCAAGCAGTTCGGCCGATGGCGGGCGACCCTCGTTGGCGTCCAGCCGCAGATCCACGGGGGCCTTGGGCCGAGGGATGCCGTAGGACCGCAGGCCGTCCAAGTAAGGGGAAATTCGTACGTTTTCGCTTTTATCGTCCATGATGTTCCGTTCCTTACGGCACCAGTTGATCGGGCGCGGTGACCACGATGTCCGAACCGCCCGCCGCCTTCAGCGCCGGAATCAGGTCGGGAAGCGTCTCCTTATGAACGGCGGCCTTGACGGCGTAGCCATCCTCGCCGAACAGTGGGGAAATCGTGGGTTTGCGCATGCAGGGCAGAATGGAGACGATGCGTTCCAGGCCCTCGGCCGAGACGTTCAATTCAAGCATCACCCGCTTTCGGGCCGCCAGCACCGAGCGCAGCAGCAGGACCATCTGGTCGATCACCGCCCGGCATTCCGGATTTTCCATGGATTTCGGATTGGCGTACAGGCGGGTAGTGCTCGCGGCCAGTTCCGCCACGATTTTCAGGTGGTTGGCCTTCAGCGTGCCGCCCGTGGCGCTGTTGTCCACGATGCAATCCGCGTCCTCCGGTGGAAAGACCTCCGTGGCTCCGAAAGATCGTACGAAGGTGGCGTCCAGGTTCTCCGCTTCGATCCAGCGGCGGGTCAGGCGTTCGTATTCCGAAGCGATTACGAGGGGTTGCTTCGGCAAAGCGCCGTCAACCAGGATGGCCTCCGGCGCGGCGGCCACGATGCGCACGGGATCCAGTTGCGTGTCCAGCACCTCCACCACGTCCGCCCCGATTTCCTGCACCCAGTCCGCGCCCGCGAAGCCGAAATCCCGTGAGCCTACGTGCAGCATCTCGATGATGTTCTGGGGTTTGAGGATCTTGGTTTCCACGTTGGGAAGCGGCAAACTGGGACGATAGTTGCGACTGCCCATGCGGACGTGCATGCCCGCTTCCTCCAATAGGGCCAGAACGCCTTGCTGCATGTGTCCTTTCGGCAGGGCGAAGCGGACGATTCCCGTGGGTCTTCTGTTCATCATAATCCGGTTTTCCTTTTGTCAGAAACAAAAACGCCGACCCTCTCGGGCCGGCGCTGGTGGTATCGCGTGTTTGCACGCAGACCATCACCCGGCCCCTTCGGGGAAATGAATATGATGGCGGTGAATTTGTTTCGGTTTCACGAACATGGCGTCACTTTACTCCAGCGGTCGGGTTTTGTCAAATGGCAACCTCTAAAAATCCATATTCCGCTGCGAACGAATCTTTTCGATCCGGATCGTTTTTCCCAATCCTCGACGTATCTTCTTGATATGTCTGCGGTTGTGTAAAACGCCCGAATCCGAAAATCTTTCGTTCTCGCGACGAATAGCCATTTTCAGAGGTCGCCAAATTTCGCTCCGTTACGGCGTCGTTTTTTCCGGAAGGGTTTCCGCCGCCTTTTCCCGGGGTTGCTTCGGATTGGCGATGGGATGCTCGCAGAACTCGAAGCGCAGCCAGAACGCCAGGGCGAAGATCACCAGGAAAATCCAGCGGATGGGCAGGCGTTTCGCCTTGAATCTTTCCGACATGCCGAGCTATTCCGATGCCTGGACGAAATACATCAGGGTCTGCTGGAAGGTGAACCGGCTGTAGGACAGGCCCTCTCCGCAGATGGGCGCGTTCACGGATTGCTCGATCATGAAGGTCGTCATCGTGTTGACGGACAATCCGATGGCCGTGAACATGTCCACCGGAACGGTGAACGTGCCGTCGTCGGCCACCCGGCAGGTGAAGGAACCGCCGCTGCCGCCGTCCAGGGCGGAAGCGGAGATGTTGATGGTGAAGGAATTGGACGCATCGCCGGAGCCGATCCAGGCCAGGTCCAGATCGACATGCTGATCGATCGGCAGAAATTCCATGCCGAACGTCGGGTCCATGACCGGAACCGGGCTGGTCAGTTGGATCTGCGCCGGAGCCTGGAGCGTTCCGCTGAGCGTCCCCAGTCCGTGCTCGGCCGATCCGTTACCGCTGATTTCGTAGGCGCCTCCGAAGTTGATGACCGAATCCTGATAGCTGCCGTCGCCCTGGCCGTTTTCCGTGTACGCGCCGCTCTGGCCGGAATTGTACATGAAGGTCTTCGAACCGCCCTTGAATCCCGTGATGGTGAACGGTCCCACGTCCATCAGTTCGACTTCCGTGACGCAACGTTCCGAGTTGGCGATGACGTTGCCATCGCCGTCCTTTTCGGGCTGGCAGGTTTGTTCCGGCGCGCAGTCGGCGTTGCTTTGGCACTGGGGCTCCCTGTCTTCCGGCGCGACGTCCAGGCGGCAGGTGTCCAGAGGAATGACATCCTTCGACTCCGGATCGAAGGCTTCCCGTCCCGCCGGGTGAAAATAGCCCATGGCCAGTTCGATGGGCTGGCTCATCATCAGCATACCGCCCAGGGTGACCTCGAACAGGATGCCCGGATCTCCCTCCACGTAACAGTCGTTGGACGGGCAGTAGGGCGGTTCGTCGTTGCCGCGGCATGGGCTGTCCCCGTCCGTGTCGTCTCCATCCGGAACGTCGTCGCCGTCCGCTGGCGCATCCCCGTCCGTGGACGTGTCTCCGTCGGCGGTGTCGTCGTCGCCGTCGGGAGTGGAATCGCCGTCCGGCGTATCGCCATCCGGCGTGTCATCGGATGAATCGGATCCGCAAGCGGCGAGCAGAAGTATGAAGAAGAACAGGAGGAAGATCCAACATGAGAGCTTTTTCATTTCAAAAACCTCCCTGAATACAAGAAAAACCCTTTACAAACCGTTCAAGCGATGTTAAGAAGCCTTCCGGAAATTACAGGCCGTCTCTCCGGATGTCAAAGTTTTTCAATCATTGCGGAGAACGGATGCGGCGCTCGTTTTTACGCAGCGTATCATTTTCCTTGACAATTTTGAAACCCGACTTTAACATTAGCCGATGAATTGGGTGCTGTTTGGGAGCCACCTGCCTTAACAAACCACGGGCCAAAAACTGTAGAGGTACGGTACTGGATAGGTAAAGAGTTTAATAACGTAGTAGCATGAAAAAGAAGGAGTTTATTGCAATGACGAAAAAAGCCCTGTTTCTGCTTCTGGCCTTCCTGCTGGCCATGACCATGGCCGCCGGATGCCTGTCCGGAAGCGATGATGACGATTCCGATGGCGACACCGACGGCGACACCACGCCCGACGGCGACGACAACACCCCCGACGGCGACTCGTCCGAAGGCTGCTCCGGTGCCTGCGACACGGCCAGCGACGCCCCCGAGTGCGTGGATTCCACCAAGGTCTGCTATTGCGACAACGGCACCTGGACCGAGTATCTCTGTGCGACGGTCTGCGCCGCCAACACGACCAGCGGCAAGACGGAAGCCAACGGTTGCGGAATGACGGATTACAACGGCCAGATGATGAACTGGTGCATCTGCGTGGCTCCTCCGGACGGCGACGTGGACGGCGACGTGGACGGCGATGTGGACGGTGATGATGACGACGCGACGGACGGCGACGATACGCCCGCCTGCGCTGGTGCCTGCGATCCCGAAACCTACGTGACCACCTGCCTGAGCGACGCCACCATCTGCGGTTGCGGCGAGGACAACCAGCTGGCGGCCGTGAACTGTGACGATGTCTGCGCCGAGGATACGACCTCTTACTTTGGCATCTGCGATTACTACGAAGACGAACAGCGCGACGTCTGCATGTGCAGCCCGTATCCCGAGGGCAACTGCAAGTACGACAGCGACTGCGTCGGCCATGCCAACGGTCCGAACTGCGTGGCTTTCGAAGAAGGCTGGTTCTGCGGCGAATGCGCCAGTGACGAAGACTGCACCAACATGGGCAAGGATCAGTGCATGGGCTTCACGGACGGCGGAAATCCCCCGGAACTGAACACCACCTGCGTCAAGAACTGCACCATCGATACCTGCGGAACCTATGACGGCAACGGCGCTGAGATCGGCTGCACCGATTGGGGCCCCATCGTCGGTCAGACCCTGGGTCTCTGCACGGACATGAGCCCGAGCGGCGAAGATGCGACCTGCACCGGTGGCCAGACCGGCTGCGGCGGCGACGCCAACAACTTCTGCATGGCTCTGAACATCGGCTCCTATTGCTGGGGCATGTGCACGGCCAACACGGCGGCGGCCACCGAGTGCGGCGCCAACGCCCTGTGCCTTGGCATGAACAGCTCGGCGGACGGCTCCCTGATGGGCGGCTTCTGCCTGGACCTGGCGAAATAATCCGAATCACTACGGATTTACGGAAAGGGAGGTCTTCGGACCTCCCTTTCTTTCGTTAACAGCCGTCGAGAAAAAGCCTCACGGCACACGGAATGGAATTTACTCGATGGGTATTTTTGAGATGGCTTCTAGCGCTTCATTCGGATTGAAACTCAGAGTATCTTAAGATATAATATATCCATCTAATATATTACATTGAAAGGATATGCATATGGGAAAACGCTACATCGTCGGCCCTGAAAATCTCACAATCTATTGAATGCAGTGATGAAAATCTGCGTCTAAGGGGTGTAGAATTTGCAAGAAACCGTATTTCACCCCCAAAAAGGTTGCAAAACATATTGCTCAAAAAGAAGCAGAAGCCAGGAGATCTGTTCCGCTCGATACTGGAAAACATTCTGGATATGAAACATTCGTTATGCAAGCTGTCCCATGAGATTGACTGGTCGGCATTCGAAGCGGATTTGTGTGGCCTTTACAGCGAGACGATGGGCGGCCCGGCAAGGAGCTGCGCCTGACGGTCGGCATCCACTATCTCAAACACGCCTTCAACGAGTCGGACGAATCGGTGGTCGAACGTTGGCTTGAAAACCCATACTGGCAGTACTTCTGCGGGTGCGAGTACTTCCAGCATACCTTTCCCTGCGATTCATCCTTGTTGCCGAGATGGCGCAACGCATCGGTCCGGAGCGCATGACGACTCTGCTGTCCCGGCTGCTTGACGTGGCGAAGAATCGAGGCAAGCTTTCGAAGCATGAGATGGCGCACGTCAATGTAGACACGACCGTACAGGAGAAGGCGATCGCCTTTCCGACCGATGCCGGGCTTTATTTCAAGATGCTGATGCGTCTGACCGCACACGCCAGGCGCTGCGATATCACACTTCGCCAGAGTTACAAATGCGTTTCGAAGAAGGCGCTGATCATGCAGGGACATTATCGTCACGCCAAACAGCACAAGCGGGCCAACAAGCAATTGAGGAGACTGAAAACATACCTGGGTCGCGTCGTTCGTGATATCGAACGCAAATGCTCCAAGCCGGATGAAGCCCTGAAACAAGATCTGGCTCTGGCCCACCGACTGCTCATCCAGAAGCGTAACTCGAAGAACAAGATCTACAGCCTGCACGCACCGGAAGTGGAATGCATCTCCAAGGGCAAGGCGCACAAGCGTTACGAGTTCGGCTGCAAGATCAATGTTGTGTATACGTCTAAAAGCAACTGGATTATTGGAGTGAAGGCGCATCATGGCAATCCTTTCGACGGGCATACGCTTGCCGAAGCCTTGGATGTCATGGAAGTCATCACGGGTCTTCGTGCGAAGCACGTCCATGTCGACAAAGGCTATCGCGGCCGGAGATATGAAAGTCCATCTGCCGGGTAAAGGTCGCGGCAAGCGCAAGCAGACTCGATCCGAGCGGAAGTGGCAACGCCGCCGGTCGGCGGTGGAGCCGGTGATCGGGCTCATGAAGAACGATAACCGTATGGCTCGAAACTATCTGCTGGGTGATGAAGGCGACGAAATCAATGTGACCTTGGCTGCGTGTGGATATAACTTCCGGAAGCTGTTATAGCTTCTTTTGTCTCGATTTTGGCAGGCGCTGTTTCCGGGTATTTTCGGCCGACAGCCCAATTTCCTCTCTGGCTGCTATAACGTGCGCGCCCTAAGGTGTGTATAGGGGCAATTTGAACCGACTTTTTCAGGGCCGACTAACTAGACTGAAGTATCCGTCATTTTGCATTTCCGTGCTGTATACGTGCTGTAACGTGCCTCCAAATGGTGGAAAGAGACGGCAGGAAACAGGATATGGCGGGACATATGTCGTCCCATCGAACCTCCAGCAACTCCCCGCCTCCTTCGATCCACGACCTCAGCCGATACGACGGATTACTGTGAGTTTCGCCCGCCGATGCGAACGCACGCACGACGGGCCGGGCTCGCCGGCAAGCGTCGGTGACCCAGGCCGTCTATTGCGTTCAATCATCCAGGACTTGACGAACTTTATCTAGCACGGAGAGGTCCACTCGTTTCAGGCGCGCGATCAACTTGCTGCGCTCATCGTCAGGCTCATCGCCGATCGCCTCGCTGACATCCACTTCCAGGATCTCGCCGATGCGGCGGATCATCTCCTGCGTATAAATGGGTTTTTCGAGGAATCCCTCGGGCGGCGGGGGTTCAGCGCCGCGCATCAAGTCCTTGAAATCCGACTCGCCCATCTCATCGTGTGCGTGGGCCGAAACGATGAACACCGGAATCGACTGCCAGCGGGAATTCTTACGCAACTTGTGATAAAAAAGCGCTCCTCCTTGACGAGGCATGACGAGATCCAGCGTGATGAAGTCGGGTATCTGCCGCTTGACCTGGTTGTAGGCTTCGTGACCGTTACCAGCCTCCATGACTTTGAATCCGGCGTCCTTGAGTGCGGTCACCATGAGCAAACGAACGTCCGGTTCGTCCTCGACCACCAGGATCGTCTTGTCTTCTGGCTTTTGCATGGTTGTCTCCTTTCGGCGACGAAGGCAAGCTGCATCGACTTGCCTCCATCCGCGATTAAGGGCTACATCATGTCGTCTTCCCACTTGATGAAGCCCGGATTTACGTCCACCATGGCGTTGACGATCAATTCCACCAGCCCCGCGTAAATCATGTTTTCCCGCTCGAGCAGGTTATGATGCTCGATCATGTCGCGGATCTGGCCTTTGCAATTGGAGCAGGGAGCACAAACGTATTTGGGCGTCTCAGGCCCCCTGCAATCACTGAAGGCGTTGAGAATCTGCTCAATTTTCTTGCGGCCCGAGACCTTCATGCGCCAGTCGGGGATGTTGTTGCGTCCCATGATGGCGAAGCCGCTGCCGCCGCCGCAGCAGTAATTGTTCGCACCGTGAGGCGTCATTTCCCTGAACTGGGGGCAGAGCTTATGGAGAACCTCGCGCTGAGGCTTGATGATGCCCATCAAGCGGGTGAGGTTACAGGGATCGTGCACCGTGACGGGGAAATCGTTGCGCGAGGGATCGAACTGAATGTTGTTGTACTTCCCGTCCTTGTTGAACACGATATCGCGCAGCAGCGGGAAACAGCTTTCACGCGGGATCTTCATGCCCTCGGGCAACACGCGGTCGGCGATGACGGTCAAGGCCTTGTGGGCGTGGCCGCACTCGCCCAGTACGATCTTTTTGACGCCGAGTTTCTTGGCCGCGTGAGCGTGCAGAAGCGCGGTGCGGGCGAACTGCACGTCGTCGTAAAACACGCCGTAGTTGATGCTGTCGTACGCTGCCAGATCCGAGCTTAGCGTCCAGGACAATCCGGCCGCCTCGAAGATGATGCCGAAGGCGCCAACGTTGTCGGGCCAGGAGAGGATCTCGCCGGCGTTGTGAATCAAAAGGATGTCCGCGCCTTCCACATCCCAGGGCGTCTCGTAGTTGAATCCGCTCAGTTCGTTGATGTCCTCGTCGATGAACTCCATATTGTCCTTGACCACCAGCGAGTTCATGTTGGTGCTGGAACCGGTCTTCAGTTGCAGCATGCTGCCCTTTTCGTGCAATTCGGGGGCGGTGATGTTCAATTCTTGGCTGAAGATCTTGCGGATTTCCCGGGCCACCAGGGCGTTGTCCGCGCCGATCGGGCAGGCTTGGGCGCAGCGGCGGCAGAGGTTGCAGCGATAGGCCATCTCGCCCAGCCTAGCCACGGTCTGCCAGGTCAGATCGATCGGGCCGTTTCGCCAGTCCGACAGGGCTTCCTTTTTGACGTACTTGCGATATAGCCGCCGGAAGACCTCGGTGCGGAATGTCGGGCGGTACATTTCGTTTTCGCCGCTGGCCTCGTAGATGTGACAGGAGGCCGAGCAGGTGTTGCATTTGACGCAGTGGTCCATCGTGGTGACGAGTTGTGAGTAGAAGGTCCAGTTGTTTTCTTTTTGGAACAGTTTTTCCATACCGGTCAGGAACTTGCGTACCAGTTCACCTTCTTCTTCCGTTGTCTTCGGCCTGGGGATCGGCAGAATGGCCGTGTTGTCCAGAATGCAGGCGTAGTTTTCCAGCGTGCTTTCGCCGATGGGCTTCCATTCCTGCTCCTCGGGCATGTCGGGCAAGGGCATGAGATCCTCGATCTCCACGCTTGAGAGCAGGTCGTCCCCACGCGAGACGTCATTGATCGATAGCTTTTTCCGATTGTTCATCTTACGCCTCCTCTTCGCTGCCGAGCTCGCTTTGGCGGGCTGGGTTCCAGGTCGCCACCTCCGCCCAGGTCTTGCGACCTTCGCTCAGCACATGCGGAGCGGCCCAGGTAACGGGGTAATTCAAAACGGTCGCGATCTTTGCATCCGTTTCGGGAGAATTCACATTGGGCTCGTCACCCCAACGGATATCGTGGTACAGGAAGTATTTCATGAAGAAATGGGACATATGGGTCAGCGGGATGTAGGCCATCAGCACCGCCGAGACCGCGATCCAGGCCGTCAACAGGCCGCTCGGTATCGCCTCCGGGTTGAAGGAAATCAGGTTGGCCACCAAACCACGAAGCTGCGCGAAGGTCGGGTCGGCCGTCCACCAGAGCAATAGCCCCAAGATCAGCCACACGATGAAGAAGACGAGGTTGAAATAATGAGAAACGGCCGAATACGTGCGAAGGTCGCCGTCCATCACCCGACGCAGCAGCAGACCGGTGGCGCCCACCAGGCAAAGCACCAAGCCCACCGGGCCCAAGACGGCAGTGAGCCCGGAGATGAAGGCCGCTAAAGGACCGATTTCGCCGGTAAACGGAACGCCGGACAATCCGGTGATGGCGCCCAGCACGATCAGGGCAAGAAATCCGGCGATCATGTAAAGACCAAAATGGAACGGGAAGCTCACAAACCACAGCGAGCGGTTGTGCTCCCAGACCGCTTTGAGCAGTAGGATCTCGGCGGCCATCGCTTTGGCTTTGGTGAGCTTGGAGACTTCCCGCGGCTTGTTCCACCACTCCACTTCCTCCATGAAGCTTCCGCCGTAGGCGGCCTTGGCGCCTTCATGGGCGACCGGATACAGTTCCCACCGGACGTGGATCGGGTTTCTCAGGTAAGACACGAAACGGATGATGACGGCGGCTGCGAATACCAGCAGCGCCGCGTAAACAAGCAAATAGACAAGCATCGACATGATTGTTCTCCTTGGCGTTTCATTGCCGGAAAGGGAAGCTCCGATCCTCGGACCTCCTCTTGCCGGCCGGGGTTCAGTTCGAAAGCAGCTTTCCGATCAACTCCAGCAATTTCCCCTTATCGATCGGTTTTGGCATGAAGCCTTCGGGCTCGGGCACCTGACGGCGACCGTCCAGGAAGGACTTCATGTTGTCGCCCACGGCCGTGATGATGATGACCGGAATGTCCATAAAATCCGGGTCGTCCTTGAGCTGGCGGTAGGTCTTGACACCCGACTGCCGAGGCATGGTGATGTCGAGCGTGATGAGATCGGGTTTGTGCTTTCGAACCATGTCCATGCAGGCCAGGCCGTCTTCCGCCGTGATCGGCTCGTAGCCGTGGTCGGTCAACAAGGCGGAATAGAATGTCAGCAGATCCGCTTCGTCCTCCACAATCAGAATGGTTTTCTTCTCGCTCATTGCCACTCCTTCCTTTGGTTCGTTCAGATGGTTATCAGTCTTTCGTTTTCAAGCGCATGTGGCATTGGAATTCCTTTTCGGCCAGGCGTCTGACCTTGTAGGCTCCATCTCTCAAACTGCCATAGACCAGACCGCATCCGCTGTCCGTGCGATGGGCGTCGCCCAAATCCGCCAGTTCCAGCATGTCGCCGCAAAGCCGGATGACGCGCTCTAGCAATTTGTCGGCCTGATCGTCATTCATGGGAGTCGTCCATGTGCTTCAGATAGTCATAATCCCAGTTTCTGAGCAAGCTTCGTGCCATTCGATGGCGCGCGGTCGCATCGGGATCGAATCCCTTGTGAAATCAGTAGATTGGAAAGCAAGGTGTTAGGCTGGAGTTCGGTCGTCGTGGGGAATTCGCCAAGCGCTACATGAGACACGGTTTTGGTTTGTGTGAATCGTAATTACTGTGTAATCATAACCAAATAGGTCGAATTTTGCGGACGAGACGTGTCTCATGTCGTTTGCTGATACACGCATTGAGACAAGGGGTAGTGAGACACGCGAAACACGTCTCGGGCGACTGAAATTCGGGGCCGGTCAGCTCAAATCGTAGAAATCCAGGTAACGGTACAAGGTGGCTCGGCCGATGCGCAGACGCTTGGCCGCTTCCTTCTTGTTGCCGCCTGTATTGGCCAGGACTTTTAAGATGTCATCTTTTGGAACCTTGGGCGGTTTGTCCTGCTTACTGGGCTTCTGCTCGCGAATTTCGGGAGGCAAATGGCGAACCTGGATGGTGTCGCCGTAGCATTTGACATAGGCGTATTCGATGGCGTTTCTCAGTTCCCGCACGTTGCCGGGCCAATCGTAGCGGGTCATCAGATCGATGGCGTCGTTACCTGGTTGCAGCAGAGGGCGACCCGATTCCTCGGCGATCTGCTCTACGAAGTGCTCCACCAGCATGGGGATATCCAGCCGCCTTTCGCGAAGCGGGGGCATGGTGATGGGAACCACGCACAGGCGGTAGAAGAGGTCGCGTCGGAAGTGCTTGCGTTCCATCTGTCGCCGAAGGTCGCGGTTGGTGGCGCTGATGATGCGTACGTTGACTTTTCTGGGTTTCTCAGCCCCGACCGGTTCGATGTTGCGCTCTTGCAAAACCCGCAGCAGCTTGACCTGCATGGCCGGGGATAACTCACCGATCTCATCAAGAAACAACGAGCCGCCGTCGGCCAGCTCGAAGCGTCCCTTTTTGTCTTTCACCGCTCCGGTGAACGCACCACGCACATGGCCGAACAGTTCGCTCTCCAGCACGCCTTCGGGCAGAGCGCCGCAGTTGACCGCCACGAAAGACGCCTCGCGCCTGTCGGAAAGCGAGTGAATGGCAAGCGCTGCCAGTTCCTTTCCGGTGCCGCTTTCACCCTGGATAAGCGTGGGCGCTTGGCTGGGGCCAACCTCCCGAAGCTGCTCGAACAGTGCAACCATCTCGGGATCTTTGCCGATCAGTCCAAACAGCTTATGGTGATGGCGCAGGCGGCTGCGGACTTTATTCAGCTCGGTGTTGTCCTTGAAGCTCACAAGCGCGCCTACGTTGCGGCTGTTTCCGTCGGTCAGTGGCATGGTGACCATGTCCAGCATGCGCTCCTCGCCATCGGGGCGCGTAAAGCCCCGCTCTTTTCGCACCACATGCGTCCCGTCCTCTCCGTCTTCGCAATACGAACAGGTGCCGCCGCAAAAGCGCCCGGGGAAGACATCGTGACAGTCGCGGCCGATCACGTCGTCCCGCCGGTGTCCGGTGATGGCTTCGGCCGCCGGGTTGAAATAGAAGATTCGACGGCTGCTGGTGTGGGCCATGACGCCGTCGAGCATGTTGTCAAGGACCAGTTCCAGATTGTTGCGCGTCAGGTACAAGGCATGCAACAGACCCGAATCCATCATACCCTGCATGCGATTTGCGATTTGCTGCATCGCCTCACGCAGCTCGGCCAGGCGGATTTTCTCCGGCACGGTGCTATCCGGATCGGGCATGTCCCAATGGAGATGAGGCGGCATGCCCGGCAGTTTCGGGCGGCAGGATGGATCGAACCGACCTAGGGTCACGACCAGATCGAAGGTGAACAGTTCGATGCTCTCGGGAGTTAGCAGAGGCATGGCGTCGGGATCGATGTCGATCTCTTCGAGCAGGCGTCTGGCCAGAGGGTTGACGCCATGGGGCGCCAGGCAGGCGCTGATGACCTCCACATCTTCCGGGCAGCAGCGAGAGGCCAGGGCCTCGGCCATCATATGCAGGCTGTTGCGCCCGCTCCCCAAAAAGAGTATTCTCTTTTTTCGACTCACGTAACAATCCGTTATTTCGCGACAAACAAGGCCGAAGCCCGGATCAGTTCACCGATGCTTTAAGCGTATTACCGTTCAGTTCCAACAAGCGCTCCTTAGGCAGGATCACACGGAAAACGGATCCCTTGCCTTGTTCGGAATCCACTTCGATGCGGCCGCCATGCTCTTGAATGATCTTCCGGGTCGTCAATAGGCCGAGGCCAGTTCCGCCAAGCCCCTTGGAGGTGAAAAAGGTGGTGAAGACCTTCTGCTTGACGTCATAGTCCATCCCGAGGCCGTCATCCTCCACTTCGTAGATGAGCCTGTCGGATTCCATGCGCGTTCGAACCACGACACGCCCGCCATTTTCGCTTCCTTCGTTCATCTGGCAGGCGTCGATGGCGTTGCCCACCAGGTTGGTCAGGCATTCGTGAATACCTTCAGCGTCCAAAGGCAGCCGCTCCACCGGACCTTCGATGCGGGCGGTCAGTTCGATGCCGAGCTGCTCGGCGTTGGGCGCGTACAGTTGCACCACGTCTCGCGCGATCTCGGCCGGGTTGGCCGGCTCCACGCTGATCTCACGGCCCCTCGAAAAGCTCAAGAACGCCTTGACGAACTTTCCGATACGCCCGATGTTGCGATCGAGAATCTCCCAACCTTGCACGATGCGGTCGCCGTCGCTTCGTTTCAAACCGGTGTTCAGCATGTACATGCCGCCTTCGAGACCCGCCACGAGGTTCTTGATCCCATGGGCCAGCCCGGCCACGGTTTGCCCCACGGCGGCCAGGCGCTCAGCCTCCAGGTTGGCCTTTTCCAGCTTCTTTATCTGGCACAGGTCGTGGACGCTGAAGGCCATGCCCAGGTATTTCTTCCCCGACCAGAGCTGTACGCCGATCAGACGGGCAGGCACGGGTTCGCCGTTCAGCGTGGTGATCTCCGTCTCCGGCTGATAGACATGCGCGAGTCCGGCCTTGACCTGGTCGATGAAACCGGCCGGAAGCATGCGATACAGCTCCTGGGCCAGCACCCGATGACCGGGGTTGATCTCGAAAATTCGATGCGCTGAGGCATTGAACAGGGTGACGTGGTTCCGTTCGTCCACCGCGATGATGCCGTCAAGGGAGGTTGCGATCAGCGTTTCGAGGAAGCTGTTGGCGATCTTGAGCTGTTCTTCAAGGCGCAGGTTCTCGGTGATGTCCACCGCCATTTCCATGACCAGCTCGGTCTTGCCGTCTACGGCGGTGATCGGTGCGGTGGTCACATGCAGATGAGCCTCCTCTCCGCGCCTTGTCTTCACGATGGAATGCTCGGTGTGGATATCGCCGTCTTGAAAGGAGCGCCGGGCCGGGCAGCTTGCGCATTCCTCCTGGCGGCCTTTGAAGACCTCGTAGCAGAATCGTCCGCTGACATCGCCGAATTTCTCCGATAACCGGTGATTGGTCCGCACGATTCGCAGATTGGGATCGAGCACGGTGATCTTACAGGGCACCTGGTCGAACAGCAGGTCCACCTCGCGACGCAGCCGATCACGTTCGGTGATATCGGTGGACATCTCCACCAGGAATGGTACCTCGCCGTTCTCGTCCGTGATGGGCACCGTGTATTTGATGTAGCGAGTGGGCGCACCGTCCTTGTTGTAACCGGCTTCCTCGCCCACCCGTGGCTCGCCGTCCTCGAAGGTGGCGGCTCCGTCGCAACGCGGGCAGTGGCTCTGGCGGCTTTTATAGACGCTGTGGCACTTTTTTCCAGCCCACTTGCCGAACAGATTCTCGAAAGCGCGATTGGCGGCCACCAGGTTGAAATCGCGATCGATCACTGCGATGCTCATGGGGATCGAGTCGAACAGCCTTTCCTTGATCCAGCCTTGCAATTCTTTCGGTAAAATGGAGCTCATGACGCGGCTCCTCTTTTTTAAGCTCGGATGGCACATAAGCAGACGTTTCCTATAGGAATAATTCTAGTATACAAGCACCGATTGCGCAATGTTTCTCTTCATTTCCTGTTTTTTCGCCTATTCCACGATAGCCGCATCGATCCTAGGGCGGCCCGTTTTCTTTCTTAAGGGATGTCGAATACCTGTGTCCAAATAGTGCCCATGCCCTGGGGAATAGATTGGAACCAGACGCAAAAAGGCGGAAGCGGTTGGAACGAAGAAAGACTGTAAAGAAAACAAGATAACGGCTAAGGTTGCAGAGTCGTTCAGCTATTTGAAATTGCCTTAAACGGGTTCGAGTCCCCTCCACCCCACCACTTTTTATCCTGTAAAAACGGCGAGTTGCAAGACTCACCGTTTTCTGGTGCCGCTATAGAGCCGTAACCTTGCACATCTCAGGCTCATCCAACACTACAGTTTCCCGGATCAACTTGCTAACGCAACGATTATCGAGACGGATACAAACGATCCATCCCCAATCGCGACTTCCTTCACCTCCAGAAGAACGGAAGCACGATCATGGTTTTAGGATGGTGGTTGCCTTCAATATGGATTATGGCAGATTTTCGCTATGTGTCGCATTTAACCTGTTTTCCTTTTGCTTCAGGGAAATAAAATTACAACTTGATTTCATATTTTTCCCAGGATATTATTATAAATAATAAATATTCCAACTATCGACAGATGGACCGGAGGAAGCCATGACGCGTCATTCGTGTATCGTTCGCCTTCTTCTTTGGGTGCTGCTGACGTTCGGCTTGTTTTTTCCTGCCGAAGCACAAGCTGACGGCGATGCCAGTCTATCGCAAAACTGCGATCTCGTTGTCGAAGTCCTCGGGTGTTTGGATCTGGTCGAAACCCCAAAACAGGGAATCCCCGTCTACTTATTTAGTGAGAGCGGTTTATACCAGGGGATTCACTCCGTTTCGGATTCCGAAGGCCGGGTTCATTGGACGTTGCCCTGCCACGAGATGTATAAAGCTCGCGCCGATTACCGGAGCCGTTCCTTCTGGAGTAATCCTTTCATGGGAGTCGATGCGACCGTCCGCATCCCCGAATCGAGAGCGACGGTTAAAGTCGCCAAAGCGGATAACACGCCCGTATCGGCGGTGCCCGTTTATCTGTTCAACGAAAGCGGTGTATATTTATCCGTCCGGCAAACGACGAATATGGACGGAGAGACGGAATTTATCCTGGCCGACGGCATTTACGCCTTCCGCGCGGACGTTCAGGCAGGACGATTCTTTGCGGATAACGTGGCGATACCAACGGCGGCGGCGGTTGCAATCGACACCGGCATGCGGCCCATTGAGGTCTTGCTGGATTCCCCCGTTTTCGGGGTGAATGTTTACGCCTTCACCGAATCGGGAAGTTACATCGGTCTGCACGGCCAGACGGACGCCGGCGGTCGAACGGAGTTGGATCTGGTGAACGGTCGGTGCAAGTTTCGCGCGGATTTTCAGGGTAAGCAATACTGGTCACAGGTCATCGACAGCCCGCAAACGCAGAGCGCCACAATTGAGCTGAACATGACCTCGGTGGCCGTACAGGCGGCGCGCCACGATGGAACCGCCATTTCCGGGGTCAACGTATACGCCTTCAGCCCGGCGGGAAACTATCTAGGGTTGTCGGCGACAACCGAGACGAGCGGATTCGCCGCCTTCGAACTGGCTTCGGGAGAAGTGAAATTCAGAGCGGACTATCAAGGCGGCCGGTTCTGGTCGGACACGGTGGATGTCGTTGTGGCCTCCCAGGTTCCGATACAAACTCACGAAGCTCCTTTCGAGGTTCGCCTCTCCGCAAGTCTTGCCGACATCCCGGTTTACGTGTTTTCCGCAAGCGGTCGTTACCTCGGTTTCAACGATCGAACAAATGCCGCTGGCTCCGTCGTTTTCGGTCTGGCAAACGGCGATTTCCTTTTCCGTGCCGATTATCAGGGGGAACAATTCTGGAGCGATCCCGTCACCCTGAATGCGCCTCCCGATCGTCCGACATCGGCGGCGATCGATCTCGGAGTCTCCATGGTTTCGGCATCGGTAATCGGCGAGGACGGCAATCCCGTGGAAGGAGCTGTCGTCTATGCTTTCACCGATCCGGAGGAAATTTATCTGGGTGAAAACGGTTCCACCGGTCCCGATGGTCACGTGGCGTTCGAACTCGCTACGGGAGAATACCGTTTCCGTGCCGACTACCAGCTCAAACGCTATTGGTCCGAACCGTTCAGTGCGCCCCGTGTGCAATCGGTCGTCATCAATACGCATGTACGTGACTTCTCGGTCAATCTGTCCTCGGCAATACAAGGAGTTCCCATCTATGCGTTCACCGGGGATGGGCGGTACATGGGCGTTTCCGGGCAAAGCGACGCCGATGGTCGGGTTGTCTTCGCGCTGGCCGAAGGCTCCCTTCGTTTTCGCGCGGATTACCAGGGCAGCCAGTTCTGGAGCGACATTTACGATCCGACCATCATCGACTCCGGAACGATCGATCTCGGCGGCGGTCCGATTGCAGTAAAGGTTAGGGACGCCCAATGGCAAGGTGTCGCCGGTGTGAACGTTTACGTTTTCAGTGCGGCGGGAACCTACCTTTCCATATCGGGACAAACCGATACGAACGGTGAGGTCTTTTTCGAGCTTTCCGACGGATCCTACAAATTCCGAGCGGATATCCAGGGCAACCGGTTCTGGTCGGACACGATCGTCTCGCCTACCAGCGGGCCGGTCTATTGCGATACAGGCAAACGTCCGATTTCCGTCCACCTGGATGCGGCGATCACGGGTGTCCCGATTTATGCGTTCAGTGCGGCGGGGATCTATGTCGGGATTCACGCAATATCCGACGAATCCGGAGGCGTACGCCTTGATCTGGTCGACGGCGATTGGAAATTCAGGGCCGATTACCTGGTTGGACAGTTCTGGAGCGAAGCGATCTCATCTCCCGCAGAGACCGCCGCGACAATCCCGCTGGGTGTCGAGACGGTGACGCTGAAAGTCGTCAAGCAAAACGGAGAGGGAATTTCCGGTGTCGGGGTATATGGCTTCAAAAATCCATCCACTTATGTTTCCATAAAAAACGACACCTCCGGTGACGGTTTGGTAAGCTTTTCCCTTGCTACGGGGGAGTATCGTTTTCGCGCCGATTTGCTGGGATATCAATACTGGTCCGATGTGGTGATCCTGCCTCAGGCCGTTCCGGAGCACACCATTGAAACCTTCATGCATCCGGTGACGGTATCGCTGGCGCCGATGGCGGCGGGAAAGCACATTTACCTGTTCAAAACCCCCAACACCTATGTGGGCGTTCATCGAGAAAGCGACGCTGCCGGCCGGGCGGTATTTGAAATACCGGCCGGTACGTTCAAACTCCGGGCCGACGTCGATGGGCAACAGTATTGGAGTGAGGAATTCGATGGAGCGTCGGTGGAGAACGTGACGATTCAAGCTGGAGTCGCCTCCTGTACCGAGGATGCGGACTGCGATCCGGAGTCGGAGATATGCGAAGACTTTGCCTGTATCTCCTGGATCTGTACGCAAAACGAAAATTGCGCGATAGACGAAACCTGCTACAGGCATCGCTGCGCGGGGCCGGGAAGTATTGCGGGAACGCTTTTTGCCAACACCGATCCCGCCATTTCCTTTCCGAGAGTCGAACTGTTCGACCAACCCTACGAAAGCCACTCCGAGCCGCTTGCGGAAACGACACCGACCCCAACGGGAGTTCCCGGAGAGTACGCTTTCATTTTCGAATCGCTCCCTGCCGGAGAATACTGGATTCTGGCCAATGGAGAGTCGAGCGCAAAATTGACCAAGTTCTATGGATATGATCCGAATGCGCCTATCGCGTTGACGGGAACGCAATCTCTCGGCACGCGGATCTACCTGGATGTCGAAGACACCCGCCTAGGGAAAATTCTTGGAGAAATCACCGTCCCCGTCGGACATTTGGACGATCAGATCGTCGCAGCGGCCGGATTTTATTCCGACTTGGAACAGTTTCTTCCCTCCGTCTACGGTTCGATCACCGCCATCGATGAAAGCGGGGAAATCAGTGACATTTTATCGTACGAAATCCTCAATCTTCCCGCGCAGAGTTATTTCGCGGGATCGGGGATTTTCGTGCAGGGATGCCCCGACAATGGTCCGACGGCCATCGCCACCTACGGCCCCGACGGCCCCCCGGCCGAGATCGTGATCGATCCCGAACAGGGGCTGCGAGTGATTTCCGGCCTGAACGTCGATTTCACCGGAATGGATTTGACGTGCGAACCCACCGGTTGCACCGTGGATGACGACTGTCCCGAAAATCAGGTCTGTCGATCGTCCGAATGTATCGAGGTGGAGTGTATTGAGTCCAGCGACTGTCCGCCGGGGGAAACCTGCATCGGAAATTATTGCGTCGGCGCTGGCAATGTCGGAACGCTTATCGCCCATCCCGACATCGATCCGGCAACGATTCAGGTTGCGTTCGCCCTGCAACGCTACCAAGATCATCCAGACGAAGACGACGGCTATTTGGTCGATATCCTTCCGACGAGTCAGCCCAACGAATACACGTTCTTGCCGCCGAGCGATCTGCCGGATGGAGTGTATTGGGTTGCGGCCGGCGGTGTTTTCAACAGCGGCGGAACGGGGCCGCATTTCGGTTTCGATCCCGATGCCCCTATTGCCGTTGCCGGTGGGGAGATGGAGCGCCCCTTGTTGCTTTTCCTGGGAATCGAAGATTTCCGTTTAGGGAAAATCAGTGCCTCCATCCGGGTTCCCGATGGCTCGGAGATGGCCGGAAATGTAGGCTGTGTGCTCTGGTATTTTTCAGACTTCACCTACGGAGAGTTCAAGCCGCCGGCAGATCCCGTCAACACGGCACGGTACGACATCAACTCGGTTTCGAACCTTTTCCGTTGTGAATTCATCAACTTGCCTACGGACGCCTATTACTTCATCGGAGGGCTGAGACGACGCACATCCTCCGGGGAATGGGAACTCAACATGGGGGTGAATGGTTACGACGGAGATCTGATCGTTGATCCGCAAAACGGTCCGCGGGAAAGGTCGCTTTATTTCCAACTCTGGAATCAGGATTTCTACCCCGAAAGCGCGGTGTGCGATGATCGTGTCACCTGTACGGAAGATCGACTGATGGACAATCTGCTGTGCGAAAACGTGCCGAACGATCTTCTTTGCGACGACGGCGATCCCGATACCATCGATATCTGCGACCCGATAACCGGATGTCCAACGAAAGAAACCCGTTGGAGCGTCGGGATGCCATCCTCCATCGATCCCGCCTTCATCACGCCGATGTACACTTATAACGAAGACGCTGCGTTGGCGGCGAACGGCGAAAACTTCTTCTCGTTGTTCATCGGGGCGTTAATGAATAATTCACACCACGATGTTTATTATCATGTAATCGAAATCGAAGCGGACGGCAGCCCTGCCTACGTCAGCGGCGAAAAAGCGAAAATGCTGCCGCTCAGTTACGGTTCCGACAGTTCCGAACCTGCCGCCGCCGCGTTCGGAACCGACTATCTTGCCGTATGGACGACCGACTGTTTTCAGAAGTTGTACGCGGCCAGAGTTCACGGCGCACCGGGCTCCGGTTACAATGTTTACGAACAGGATAGGGACGGCGTTTTGCTCTACGAAGTCCCTGAAACCCTGACCGTGGACGAGACCTGTACCGTGGAATATTATAGTGAATGCGGGGAAGATGGTGATGGTGATGGTGAATGCGAAGTTAATAGTGAATGCATAGATACGGGTCAGCAAACTTACGAAGTGCTCTGCAACATCCACTATCCCAACGTTGTTTATCTTCCAGAAAAAGAGGCCTTCGTGATCGCCTGGCCGGAAGTCTGCGACAGCAACAATGAAGACGAGATCACGAATGCATGTGAAATTGGAAACAACGGCGATTGGTTGGACAAGTGGAAGACCTTGAAGGCGATTACGATAACGAAAGACGATCTCGATAACGGAGTTCAACCTCTGGTTTCGGATCCCACGGTGATCGTCGAAAGAAACGGTTGCTTGGATGTGGAAGGCGAAATCCCGAAATACGTCTCCGAATTCGCCAAGCCGGGGCTAGCCGTAAGCAAGCCTATCGGCGATGAAGCCGGCGAAGAGGTCGTGTTTATTACATGGAAGGGAGGAAACGATTCCGATCTCGCTCGCGCGCAAAAGTTGAGTTACAATACCTGCTTCCAATATCAATGGGATTCCCCCCCCAGAAAACCAAGAAATCCATACGGAATTGCTTATAGCGCATATGGAGGATTGTATGTTCTCGACGAAGAGTTTGAACTGACCGCGCTTCCCCAAAGCGACGAAGAAACGGAACGAACATCGTTTATTTGGGATGAGACCTATCAAGGAGAGAGTTTTCCAGACGATGCTTGCACCGATACATGCCAGCCAACTCATGGTGATGAGTGGGACGAACCTTGCCTACTTCCGAACGATGAAGATAGCGACTGGCATGCCGCTCATGCAAACCCGGCGGCGTTCAAATTACACGACCAATCCTACTGTGCCTCTGCGTCTTATCCATCGGTCGCAAGTTCCGGAGATGGAACGTTCTTGGTTGCATACAATACAGTCCACAACTACGGCAAAGATGGAGATTCGTATCATTTCTTGTATGCCAGACCGGTTTCGCTTACCTTGGATGCCTCCACCTCGAACGTGCATGTGAATCTCGGGAAACTGGCGCGATTGGATGCAAAGCGCAGTTCCAAAAGAGATGGCCCACACCCCAATATCGTCGGCTATAAAACGGATGCAGGCGAGCATCTTTACCTTGCAACCTGGCTGGAAACCAATTATGCCACGCGGGAGGTCGAGTCGGACAATTTCTTGAAATGCATGCCCCATTGCAAGGATGGATACCAGCGTATCGCCGGCAACGTCATCAGGGTCGGATATCCAGATGATACCAGTGATGGCGACTATGACAGTGATAGTGACTACGACAGTGGTAGTAGCCGTCACAATCCCGTCATTCAGGTAAGAGATTCCTCTTCGGGCGCTTTTCTCGATACGGTTGAAGACAACACATTCACCGTGGCCGTCAACAACCGCTACAATGATATTTTATCTCCGAACTCCAATCTATACTACTCAAAAACACGGACGGACGGAGTCACCCATGGAGGATATTCGAATGTTCAGGCGTTGGCCGTAAACGAGGGGACGTTTCTGGCGATCTGGCCGGACATGCTGGGCGTCGATAACGACATTTCGGGAAAAGTCGTCCAAGTCGAAGCCGATGGCTCCCTGTCGGTAGAAGTTCCTCAAAAGAGAATCTCCGCCAGCCAGACGGTGAATGTCGGACTGTATCCTATTGTAACTCAAAACGGTCCTTTTCCTCTTATTTCCTGGGCTGCTCAAGAAAAACACGGCATGGCGATCAAATACGCACGTTTACATCAAGACGGAACGATGTCCGCGCCGATGGGAGAGAAGTTGACACGGCTTGAAAGCGAATATTCCATGTACGGACGAGCCCAGGCTTTGGGCTCCACGACAATGCTCTTGCTTTGGTCGGATGCCCACACGGACGAAGAAGACTGGACGGGAGATATCGATGGGGAGTTCGTGCTTCTCGCCAGTTTGCTGGACAGTGATGGAAATCCGTTGAGCGGTCTCTCGATCACCAACAACGAAGCGGATTACATTCTTGAGTGGGATGACCCTTCCGCCTTCGTCGTTGCGAGAAGCCACGAGGGGATCGGCCCCGATGAGCACGGCGGGTCAAGTGGTTATGCATACAAGTCAGAGCACACGGTACAAAGACCGGTGGTCATCCATTTAGGTGCAGATCGCTACCTGGCTTTCTGGCGCAGAACCCATATGGATATCAGCATGCCGAACACTTTCTTATACAGTTATCACGCGGTGCTTCTCACGTATGACAGCGGAAATCGTGCCGTCACCATCGACCACTCCACCCTGTTTTCGACAGCGGATCCGTATAATGGATGGACGAACTGGGCCCATTTAAGTGGCTGGGGAGACTCCGCGCTTTCGTTCAACGAGGACAACAACCTGTTCGTAGTCGCCCAAAATACAGTTTTGTACGGAGGTTATCTCTTGGGCAATTTATCGGTGGGCGAACTCTTCGTCATTTCCGACAATTCAGATTCTGAAAATCCAAGTCTTTTTCAGGCGAACAAGGCGTCGCCATCCATCACGCGGCTGCAAGACGGAGAGAATTCGGCCAATCTGATTGTCTGGCATACGACGAACTATCCGGCGGGAGATCCCTGTGCGACGAATAACCAACCACAGAACTTTTTGTGTGATTTTGACATTCACGGCGCGATCCTTCCCGTATCGGGTTCAAATGACCCCCGCGATGGTGATGTGGAGTGCAACGAGTTCAAACTTTTCCCGACCGATACCGAACCGATCCGGCGAATGTATCCGCTCCTTGCCATTCTGAACGGATCTCCCGTTCTGTTCTGGATGGAGACACCTCTGGAGGAACCAGGTGGCGAGCCGGTGAATCGTTATATCGCTACTCTCAAGGGGGCGACACTGGACTGCGACCTCAACTCCAATCCCGTCACCAATTGTCTGAATCCAGGCGCTTGCGCGGTGAACAAGAATCAATTCGTTATCACGAGTAACGCCGCATTCGAATGGCATACGAGAAATCCCACCTATTCGGTGACTGCGAATGACGGTGATTCTCTTATCCTCGCCTATACTGAGTACGACGACGGCGTTCCAAGAGTGAAAACCAGGAAAATTGAGAATATTCCGGCGGAAGCGCCATGCACGTACGATATGCAGTGCGCGGACGCATACGGCTGCACCGGTGATACATGCGTCAACGGCGTCTGCGTCAACCAAATACTGAAGACCCGTTGCCTGATCGATGGCCAATGTTACGCCGCCGAAGAAGGGCTAGGCTCCGATTGTCTGGAGTGCAACCCGAATCGCGACCCATATGGTTGGAGTCTTCGGTGTACTTGGAACGAAGTCTGCAATAATAATGCATGCGAGCCCGTCGCAAGTTCCACCGACGACCTGCCGTGCTCGTGTGAAACAACTTTCCTCAACCCAAGAGAAGGCGTGGTTCCCGAGTCAACGCCGGAGGCTTCGGCATTTTACAGTTGTGTTCCGTTCTATTGGTACGAAACATCCACGTGTCCCCAAGATTCCGAACCCTCCGATTGATTTTCCCCTCGAAAGAGGGATATTCGGAAAATTAGGGAAGTTGGGATGTCTGTCCACCGACAGCGGCTTTGGGATGCTCAATAGTGGGGCTATATAGAACGCATTCGGATCGAGCGCACGCTCTCTGTGCGCTGATGGAGCCGTTCATTCGTCCCGCAATTGTTGGAAACACACCACTTTACGTTTTCTGTGCCAACGATCCAGGAACCGGCAAGGGGTTGCACGTAGATCTGGTAGGACTTCTGGCTACTGGCAAAACGATATCCACAAGCGATTTCCCGCCTTCTGAAAGTGAGGTAAGGAAGCATCTGATGACCGCACTCGCTTCGGGCCAGACCTTGATTTTTTTTTCGACAATTTTTCAGAGCATCGAACGTTGAGGAGCGCAACGCTGGCATTCGTTTTGACCGGAGATATCGTTGAAAATCGTGCCATGTATACGCATAGCTGCTTTGAATCACTTGATCCAGGGTTTTTCCTTCTTCTATGTAGTTAGAGTCAGTATTACTCATTTTGCGCCACCGCAGATGGAGCGGCAAAGCGCCGGGTTTTGCATGAAGGAGCGCAGCGCTTCCATCAGGTGATCCGTCAATTCGGCATGATTCCTTGCAATGAACTGACTGAAGAACCGGTTTTTCATCACCAGCCAGATACGCTCGATAGGATTGAAGTCCGGCGAGTACGGAGGCAGATACAGTGGCTCGATCCGGCCCCAGTGCAAGGCTTTCGTCTTATGCCAGCTTGCGTTGTCCATAATCATCACCACCCGCCCCGAGCCGATCTCCTTCTGCATGTGATCCAAGAAAATCTGAAAACTCTCCGTGTTCACAACCGGCAGAATCAGGCTAAAGAAAGCCCCGTTTTCAGGACAAACAGCCCCCACGATGTTGTCCTTGATGTGCTTGCCCGTGTACGGCATTGTCGGCTTGGAGCCGCGTTTGGCCAGAATGCGCCGCGGCTTGGGATCGCCCATCACCCCGCTTTCGTCCTGATACCAGATCTCGATCTCCGGATCGGATTCGAGCGCGGACAAAAGCTCCTGGAAACGCGCGCGCATCGCCTGGTCTTGTTTGTCCGGCCACGGACGCGGGCGCAGGTAGCGATAGCCCATCTGCCGCAGCACGTAGCACACGTGCGAGTAGCTGATCTCTAATCGGTGTTTTTTTTAAGGTGGCCGCGAATGGCGATGGCCGTGATCTTACGCCCGTTGATGGTTTCGCGGATGTCGAAGATGTCTTCGATTTCCGCCCGCATCTCGGGCGTCACTTTCGAGGCGCGACCACGGTGTCGGCTTTTCAATCCCTCCCTTCCAAATTCATCCCAGCGCCGGCGCCAGCGCGTGATGGCCGACTCGGAAACCCCGATGATTTCTGCCACATCCTTGCGTGTGCGTCCCTTCATCAACAGGCGGATGGCGTTGAGGCGCTCCTTCAACTTCCCGTCGCGCTCCTTGCGGTACTGCGCTTCGACTTCCTCAAGCCCGCCTTTCGTCGTGTCTGGTCGCTTCAGGTTAGGCATGCCCACAAGCATACCTTATTTTGAATGGAATTAATACCCCCCGTAGCGCATTTCTATTAATAGTGGCTATAGAACCTATCCAAGTAGCCCTGTCGCTCTCCACGTGATGATGCCAAGGGCGAAGTGCAGCATGGCGATGTAAGTGTCGGTCCGCTTCTCCCAACGCACGAGAATCCGTCGGAAACGGTTCAACCAGCTGTGCGTACGTTCCACCACCCAGCGTCGCGCCTTGAAACCGGCTTCGTGCTTGATGGCTTTCGCTTCCTCGCCCCGTGAGCGGATGTGCGCCGTGAACTTGAATTCCTCCACAAGGTCTCGAATCGAATCGTAGTCATACCCTTTGTCCATGCAAAGTCCCTGTGGCCTCTTACGAGTCGGCTTTGGACGTTTCACTTCGATGTTTTCCAGTGTCTCCTCCACCAGTTTCATGTCATGCCGGTTCGCCCCGTCAACCGCGACGGCCAGGGGGATTCCCTTCGCCTCCACCAGCAGGCTGCGCTTGACGCCGCCTTTGCCGCGGTCGGTGGGATTCGGCCCCGTTTTTTTCCCCGCCCAGCGGCGCCTTCGTCATGGCTCCGTCCAGCGAACACCACGACCAGTCGATGCCTTCGAGCTTGTCGTACGCCAGCAACCCACGCCGCCAGAATTCCTCGAACACCCCGACCTCGGTCCATTCCAGAAAGCGCCGGTGCGCCGATGAGGATGAACATATGCCCGTGGCGTTGAGCGCGTTCCACTGACAGCCGGTGCACAGTACGAACAAAATGGCGTTCATCGCGTTGCGGTCGGGAACGCGCGGGTTGTGCCCTCCGTTGCGGTGTATCGGCCGCTCAGGCAACAAGGGCTCCATCTTCTCCCATAACTTGTCCGGTATCCGCCATCCGTCGTCTTTCGTTGCCAAGCCCATCATATACTCCTATGAATATATTATACTGATGGGAGTATAGCATATTTTTCACTACTGGGATAGGTTCTAAACGGGCCGCGACATTCGGAACGGTGGGCAGATATTCGTGGATGCAAACCACCAGGTCCAAACGTGGATGCGTGCTGTCGCCCGGCGGAACCGATACCGAAATGGGCCCGTCTTCTTCGATGCGCACCCCCTCCGGGGTTAACATCACACCCGGATCGATGCTGCCATCGGCATGGACAGTGAATTCGGCGTAGACACCCGGCGGCAGGATGCCGACCAGCTTGCGGTTCAAATCCGCCGACGAGCGTGGCGAGCGGTAATCGTGAATGCGGGATTGGGTCATGATGCAGCTCCTATTCGAAGATCCAGTCGTCGTACTGCCCCTCATCGAGGTCGCCGCCATCGTCCCAGGTGCCCATGACGATAGTGGTGTCGACGAGCGGCAGCGTGTGCGCCGGTTTCAATTGCGTGATGGTGTTGTAGAAGACTCGCTGGTCGGCGACGACGCCGTCCCAGGTAAGGATGCGAACCAGAAAGCGCAACCAGGTGGACGTTCCTTTGTATGGCTCCAGCACCTCGACGCTGTAGCCGAGCCGGGCCAGCCCTTCGGTCATGCCGGGAATGGTACCGCCCTTGCGTTTGATGGTATGGGCGGCCAATACGCGAGCCCGCAGGGACTCGTCCGACTCGCCCACACCACGAAAGACCTGGCGCTGGCGGGCCAGAAGGTCGAGGTACTCGCCGGAGGCCGTGGCGGCCAGCAACTCCGGAATGATGACGATAAGCGTCTCGCGGGCGGCGTCCAAATGCTCACCCCATATCTCAGCGAAACGCGCCACCAGGGATCCGGCCCGGACCTTCGTCTTGAGAAAGGTCGGCAGCAGCCACCATAAATAGTCGGCCAGTTTTACGATGCTGTCGGCGGGACGATCACTCATGGCTGGCCGCCTCCATGATGATGGTTACCGCGCCCATTCCGGGAAACTCGTTCGGGGCGATCTCCACGTTGCCCGTAGGTTGTTCGACGGCGACCGAGTACACACCCGGTACGGCCATGACCAGTCCGATCAGTTGCGAGACGATCACATCCTTGCCGACACCCAATGCTGTGATGCCGAGCGTCACGTCCTGAATGTCGCCGAAGAAGATGGACAGTCGGCGGCGAATTTCCTGTTCCAACGCCACCGTATCAAAGCCGGAGCGCGGTGTGATGTGGAACGAAATGGGGATGCTTACGATGACCGGAGCACGCACCAGCGCATCTGCGGTAATGGGCCGGTTGGCGTCCACCACAAGCTGCACCGCGTCGATCAGCGTCGGATCGGGCGATCCGGCCTCGCCCATGATGTAAATATCCACCGTTCCTTCTCCACGCGGCAGGGTATCGTCCACAAAGGCCGATTTCACACCGGGAACAGACAGCGCCCAGGACACATACGCCGCCGCCGTGCCGCCCTGAGATAGTTCCTCCCAGGCCAGAAAACAACGCTGGCGCAGTTCGGAGTCGGACTCTTCATCCACACCCACGGTCGTGATCCAGTCCGTATCGTTGGTTACGGTGGAAATACCCGTGATGTAGGTCTTCATCTTCGTGATGGAGGCCGGGCCGACGTTGAAACTGGAACCGGCGCTTTCCGCTATCACCGGTACCTGGACGGAAATCTGACCACTTTCGAGAATGGCGTCCTCGGTTGTGAAGAACCGGTACTCCCTGCCGGATTGATCCTTGGGCGTCGTGACGATGGAACCGGTCGGGATGGGGATGTTGGTGTTTTTCGCAACTGGTCGTGCATAGACAACCCGACCCTCGGTCTTGATGGCCGGTTTGCGTTCCAGTCCGTACTCACGCGCCTTGCGATCCAGCCAGATGCCGGTGGCCGTGTCGAGAAAACCCTGCTTCAGCATCTCGGCTCCGAAGGCGTAGAGTTCGCCGACGACCTCGGCTACCACTTCGGTCAGGGTACGGACCACGGAGCCGATGTTAAAGTTGGTGAGTCCCGTCCGCTGGCCGATGGCGGTCAGCATGGAGGAGACGAGTTCAGTATAGGTCTTGATCTGCGGGGCCATCAGATATCTCCCTGCCCGGCATTGGCCTGCCAGGTAATGTTCAAACGGTTGGTAAAGTCTTCACCGAGCGGGACGAAGGACACCCGGAAACTGGCTTCCCGCCCACTGCGATCCGCCGTCACCTGTACGGAATCCGGTTCGATGCGCGGAGCAACGGACGGATCGTAGGTTAAGACGTCCGCGATGGCACGGGCGACCAGCTGCTCGAAGTCGGGCCGGTCTTCCTCGCCGAATAGTCGCGGCACGCCCGCCCCGTAATCCGGATGACCGAAAAGATCGCCCGGCAGCGTGTCCAGCAGATGATGGACATCCTGAAGCAGCGTCGTCCGTCCATCGGGCGTAATGGCCAGATCGCCGGTCGCTCCGACCTGGAGATCGCCGTCATCATCCAGCAGAAGATCGATACCGAGATTTTCAAATCGCGTCATCATCAACCTCCCAACAGTTCCACGACCGGCCCGAAATCCGCTGTGGCGGCCAGCAGGCAGGTTCCGGCAACCCATGATTCATAATTCCAGGGAGGGACATCCGTTGCTGTTTCAGCCTGCGCAATGAGATCGTCGACACCGCTTCCATCGATCTGCAGGACGTACAAGCCCGCCGACTCGATCAGCGCCGTGATGGCGTCCACCAGGGACTGGATTTCGTCGGCGATGGCGGCCAGAAGCGCGGCCTTCTCGGAGATGATCTCGGCCAGGGCGTCCAGCATATTGGCGTAGTCGTCGGTGACATTCAGCATGCCCATGGCCTGCATCAGGATCTCGGCCAGCCGGGCGAAGGGCGGGCAGACCTCTCCCAATCGCACGGATTCCCAATCGGGCGGTGTGCCCATGCTGTTTTCGATGCGAGTCGGGATATCGAAGCCATACTCGTCCTCCTCCCAATCCAGATCCGGCTTGCCGAAGAGCATGGCCAAAAGGCGCAGCAGGCGATAGAGATCCGGCAGGTCGTTGGCTCCCACCACGAAGAGCATGGCCGACATCTGCGCGTTTTCTTCAAACTGCGGACGGTTGCTGTCGCCGATATCCTCGAAGCTGGCCTTCCAGCGCGAGAGGAATCCGTGCAGACCGTCCGGGCTGCCTCCGGTGAAGAACGGTCCCTTGTCCAGGTAAAAGTAGATGCCGGTCTGCAAGAGGTTATAGATCTGGTTGATGAGTTCCTGAATGATGGCGATGAGCGCTTGTATGGCGGCATGCATGGCGTCGGCCATGAAGGATACGAGTTGGGCGAGCGTTTCCAACAAACCTGCCAGGGTATCCAGCAGGCCGGAGAGCGTCCCGGCGGCTTCGTTCACCGCATTGAGGGCGGGCGGCACGCCCGGTATCATGGCCAGGTTGAAGGGGCGCCACTCAGGCATCAGGCTCCTCCTTCGGCTTCTGATTGATCGCGATAGCGGTCTTGGCCATGCCTTCGACAGCCTTGGCCTGCGCCTCGACGATCTGTGGCAATACCTCGTTCAATTTCTCCGTGACCTCTTTCAGTTTTTCAGCCAGGCCAATGCCGATCGGTTTTTTCCATTGAGCCGTCATGTGATCAAATCCGGGACCTCGTCCACCTCGGCGTTAGTCGAAATGTGGATGCAAATTGGCCCCAACACCTCGGCGATGGCCGTTCCGATGTTGCGGTAGCCGTCACGCAATTTCTGCTTGGATGCCTCATCCGGAAGCGTGTCGATCAGGGACGCGTTCAGCTCCTCCAGCTTTGCCGCCACCGCATCGACAATCGCCTGTTTCGTCTGTGTCTGTCCGTCTATCAGCGCCATCGTCACACCTGTGAAATAAAGACCTTCGTGCTCAAGAGCTGCGCCATGGCGGAGTCCGCCGCCGCCAGCGCCGCCGCAACCGCCGGATAGGGAGCAATGGGCGCACCGAGGTTGCCCATGCCCAAGGGCACGGCTTTGAGCACGGTCAGGATCGTGTTTAAGATGATTTGCAAGGGTATGCCGCAGGCCGCCGGTTGCCCCACCGCCGAAAGGCCGCCCAGTTGCACCGGGCCGGAGGCGACCGATCCCAGATTGATCATGGCGGGCGGCGTCGGGATATTGGATCCGATGTTGATCTGGCCGCCCATGGCGTCCAGCGACAGAAAACCGGGAGCATTGACCAGCACCTGAAAGGCCGCCCAGTTGCACCGGGCCGGAGGCGACCGATCCCAGATTGATCATGGCGGGCGGCGTGGGGATGTTGGCTCCGATATTGATCTGACCACCCATGGCGTCGAGCGCCAGGAAGCCGGGGGCATTGACCAGCACCTGAAAGGCCGCCTGGGGAGACGTGGGCGCAATACCCGGCGTGGCCGCCACCAGAATCTCGTAGCCGCCGCCCACCACTTCGCGTTTGTTGAAGGTCGTTGCGACCGACATACCGCCAGCGACCTGCTGCGAGACGGATCCGGCCACCTTTTGCTTGAAGGAGCCGCCGATCTTCTGCGACAGATCGCCCTTCGTGTGTTCCGTCAACGCGCCGCACTGAATGAAGGCGTCGCGGCTGACCTGAAGGTTCCAGGCATCGCAGGACACATTCTCTGCTCCATCCACTTGGGATTGGCGCTTGCCCTGCACCCGCTTTATTTCATTGCCGACCGTGTGCTCCTGACGCTTGTCAGTGGTGATGAGTTTCAGGGAGGCGCAAGAGAGGACGATTTCGTTGGCTGCTTAAACATCACATGGTCGGCGAATGCCGACTCTGGAGATCTCTGATGGCCCCGCAGATCAAGACTTATACCGAACTCGTCTCCTCCATGCTGACCGCCATCGGTCAGTGGACGGGCCTCACCAACTTCAACATCGGCTCCGTGGTTCGTACCCTGACCGAAGTCGTGGCCGAGGTCGTCGGCGAACTCTACGCCTTCGGAGCCGAGATGCTGAAGCAGGGTTTTCTCGATACGGCCACCGGCATCTGGCTGGACCGCAAGGCGCGCGAGTACGGACTGGAGCGCAAACCAGCCATTATAGCCACTATTAATAGAAATGCGCTACGGGGGGTATTAATTCCATTCAAAATAAGGTATGCTTGTGGGCATGCCTAACCTGAAGCGACCAGACACGACGAAAGGCGGGCTTGAGGAAGTCGAAGCGCAGTACCGCAAGGAGCGCGACGGGAAGTTGAAGGAGCGCCTCAACGCCATCCGCCTGTTGATGAAGGGACGCACACGCAAGGATGTGGCAGAAATCATCGGGGTTTCCGAGTCGGCCATCACGCGCTGGCGCCGGCGCTGGGATGAATTTGGAAGGGAGGGATTGAAAAGCCGACACCGTGGTCGCGCCTCGAAAGTGACGCCCGAGATGCGGGCGGAAATCGAAGACATCTTCGACATCCGCGAAACCATCAACGGGCGTAAGATCACGGCCATCGCCATTCGCGGCCACCTTAAAAAAAACACCGATTAGAGATCAGCTACTCGCACGTGTGCTACGTGCTGCGGCAGATGGGCTATCGCTACCTGCGCCCGCGTCCGTGGCCGGACAAACAAGACCAGGCGATGCGCGCGCGTTTCCAGGAGCTTTTGTCCGCGCTCGAATCCGATCCGGAGATCGAGATCTGGTATCAGGACGAAAGCGGGGTGATGGGCGATCCCAAGCCGCGGCGCATTCTGGCCAAACGCGGCTCCAAGCCGACAATGCCGTACACGGGCAAGCACATCAAGGACAACATCGTGGGGGCTGTTTGTCCTGAAAACGGGGCTTTCTTTAGCCTGATTCTGCCGGTTGTGAACACGGAGAGTTTTCAGATTTTCTTGGATCACATGCAGAAGGAGATCGGCTCGGGGCGGGTGGTGATGATTATGGACAACGCAAGCTGGCATAAGACGAAAGCCTTGCACTGGGGCCGGATCGAGCCACTGTATCTGCCTCCGTACTCGCCGGACTTCAATCCTATCGAGCGTATCTGGCTGGTGATGAAAAACCGGTTCTTCAGTCAGTTCATTGCAAGGAATCATGCCGAATTGACGGATCACCTGATGGAAGCGCTGCGCTCCTTCATGCAAAACCCGGCGCTTTGCCGCTCCATCTGCGGTGGCGCAAAATGAGTAATACTGACTCTAAAACCGAGGGCAGGGTTGTCTACGCACGACCGGTTGCGAAAAACACCAACATCCCCATTCCGGCAGGCTCCATCGTGACCACGCCCAAGGATCAGTCGGGCCGGGAGTATCGATTCTTCACGACCGAGGACGCCATTCTCGAAAGTGGTCAGATTTCTGTCCAGGTTCCGGTGATAGCGGAAAGCGCGGGTTCCAGTTTCAATGTCGGCCCGGCCTCCATCACAAAGATGAAAACCTACATCACGGGCATCTCCACCGTCACCAACGGAACCGACTGGATCACGACCGTCGGCGTGGATGAAGAATCCGACGCCGAGCTGCGCCAGCGCTGCTTCCTGGCATGGGAGGAGTTGTCCCAGGGCGGTACGGCGGCGGCCTACGTGTCCTGGGCGCTGTCGGTCCCCGGTGTGAAATCGGCATTCGTGGACGACACCCTGCCGCGAGGCGAGGGAACCGTGGATATTTACATCATGGGCGAGGCCGGATCGCCCGATCCGACGCTGATCGACGCGGTGCAGCTTGTGGTGGACGCCAACCGGCCCATTACCGCAGATGCGCTGGTGCGTGCTCCGGTCATCGTAAGCATCCCCATTTCGTTCCACATCACACCGCGCTCCGGCTTTGATACGGTGGCGTTGGAACAGGAAATTCGCCGCCGACTGTCCATCTTCTTCGGCGACATTCAGGACGTGACGCTCGGCATCACAGCATTGGGTGTCGGCAAGGATGTGATCGTCTCGCAACTGATCGGACTGGTCATGGCCGTACCGGGTGTGTACTCGGTCGCCGTCGAACAACCTACGGGCAACGTGGAGATCGCCCCGAACGAGTTTCCCGGAATGGGCGCGGTAACCATCATCATGGAGGCGGCCAGCCATGAGTGATCGTCCCGCCGACAGCATCGTAAAACTGGCCGACTATTTATGGTGGCTGCTGCCGACCTTTCTCAAGACGAAGGTCCGGGCCGGATCCCTGGTGGCGCGTTTCGCTGAGATATGGGGTGAGCATTTGGACGCCGCCCGCGAGACGCTTATCGTCATCATTCCGGAGTTGCTGGCCGCCACGACGGGCCGCTCTCAGGCTGCCGAAGAGGTCGTGACGTCGGAGGATGTTTTCGATCACGTCGTGACGAAGGTGTACGTGCTGGAGGCTGAGGCGCTCGATCCCGTGTTGGAAAGCAAGCTGCGCGCAGGAGCCATCTTTCGGATTCCGTATCGACCACGCCTGGGCCACATGGAGAATCCCGCCTTTCTCCTGGCCAACGAGCACGGTATCTTTCTGGTGCACGCCGAGCTCTGTGATTTCGATTACGTGGGACTAACACAAACTATCGCGGAAACGGACGACGCGTGGGAGGAGGCCGCAACGGATGGTGACGAGTTTGGTTTCGAACTCGATTGGGAGGCCGACCATGCCGTTGCGTAGGATCCGACTGGCGGATCATCGTGGGCGAGAAGCCACGGTTACATTGGTTCCTCGACGCAAGCCGCCAAGCGCCCACTTCGCCGACGCATCCGGTGCGCCCGTGCATTTCGCCCGACTGATCAAAAGTACGATGGAAACCGACCATGACGCATTGCTGTCCCGCTACGGCGATCCAGAGTCCCTGGCGCGGGCTCTGATTGATGGCGATCCGGAAATCGACATGGAGGCGGCGGGTCGTGAGGCTGGTCCTTGTGACCGGGTGCATGTCGGCGCGGACGGCCAGCCGTTTTACTCGGCCCGCATGGTCGAGGTGGTGGTCGACCGCGAAGGCAACGAGATTGACCGCCGCGAGCCGGTGGAAACTCCCGCAAACATGCTTCCAGATTTGCCGCCGCGCTGGTCGGGCAAACTTATTCCACGCGTGGAAGCTGCCCGGCGCTACGCCTTCACACGTGCGTACCAAGTCCGGCACACGAACTCGCTGGAATACGACTTCCTCTTAGGGCTGGCGCGATACCTGGAAGAACGTGATGCTCTGGCGTTGGTCGGCTCGGAGCCGAAGGGAACGGGACCGCTGATTCTGGAGCGCAACGGCGCGCCGATGAAGGGTTTTCTTGAAGGTCGGACACGCGGCGAAACGTATTTGCTGACGCTGCACTTGGCTGCGTTTGAACTGAAAATGCCGGAGGCAGGGCCATGAACGCCGCCATTCAGGCCATGCTTTCGGCCTACAAGCGAAATGTAGCAGGTGCATATCGTTCACTTGCACCGGATCGCATCGGGTCGGATTTGCCGCCGGGAACGTGCATTGTTTCCGAAAAGCTCGACGGCGAGACCTGGTTTCTGCATACGGATGGCGAGCGTTGCGTGCTGCTGTCGCCATTCGGCAAGAGATTGGAAGATATCTCGTTGACCGAAGAGGCGAACCAATCATTGAAGGGTTGGCGTGGTCTGCTGGCGGGCGAACTCTACGCCGCCGTAGATTCTGGGCGGCCTCACGTATTCGACCTTCGCGTTGCCCTGGGCGGGGGAGCAACCGTGAAAACCGAGCGTCTTCGCTTAGCCGCCTTCGATTTGCTGATGGATGGTGATGTGGACATGCAGCGGCGGCCTTTCACCGAACGGCTGAATCACCTGCAACGGATCGTCGGCCAGCGCAACGGGCTATTTCATCTCGCGCCTTTTGAGACTGTACAGACTCCAGCGGATGCTTCCGCCTACTACGAACGCATCGTCACCACGGGCGGGGCGGAGGGCATCGTCGTTCATGCCTCCGATGGTCGAACCTATAAGGTGAAGCCGGAGATTACCATTGATGCGGCGGTGGTCGGCTATGCGGGCAACGGCTCCGGTGTCTCCGAACTGCTCCTTGCGCTGGTGAAACCGGATGGCGTCTTTCAGCTTATCGGCCGCGTGAAAACAGGTTGGAGCCGGGCGGAGAGCGCCGATCTGCTGAATCGCCTGACAGCGCTGACCTGCGCATCCACGTATCGCAAGGCTAACGATCACGGTCTGCTCTATCGCTGGGTGAAACCGGAACTCATCGTCGAGATCAAGTGTAATGATTTGATTTCCGCCAACAGCCGGGATGAGCCCGTCCGCCGCATGGCGCTGCGCTACGAAGACCAATCCGGCTGGTCGCCCCTCGGTCCCGCATCGTTCGTCAGCATGATCAACGCCGTCTTCCGACGCATCCGTAAGGACAAGCGAGCCGTGCGACCGGATGTGCGCATCAAGCAGGTGTCGGATCTCGTCCCCATTGCCGAAACGCCATCCATTGATCTGGCCTTGCTGCCTGCCTCCGATATCGTTCGCCGTGAGGTCTACACGAAACGCACGCCGCGCGGCCTGGCCGTGCGCAAGCTGGTCGCTTGGAAAACCAACAAGCGCGAAGCCGATCCGGCCTATCCGAACTATGTCGTCTTCTTCACCGATTATGCGCCGGGACGCAAACAGCCGATGAAAACCGATCTGCGCGTGGCGGCAAGCGAAGAAACGATGCACACATACGCGGACGATTGGCTGGCCGCCAACATCAAGCGGGGCTGGGAACAAGTGTCGAGTGACAACTGTCGAATGACGAATGAAGACCATCGCACCAGCGATAACGCGATTTTGCCTTCCATTCGAAATTCGACACTCGACATTCGCCATTTGAAAATCGCCTTCGCTCGCTCGACTTCGCCGACCTTTCCCATCATCCGCAGACGGCTGGACGCGCTGGCGAAGCTGGGTTCGTTGGAGATTACGAAGGACGACAAAAACCGCGAATCCTGGTTCGAGCTGTCGATTACGCACGGTCTGGTCGAAAACGCCAAGCGCATCGACAACCTGTTGAAGATCGTGCGCGCCTGGAAGACGACGGAGGTCTCGCTCAATGGCGAGCTGATCGGCAAGCATGATTTACAAGATTTCATGAATCGGATAGAGGACGCCCGTCGTTGCTGGTTGAAACGCAGAAAACAGGAGTCGGATGCCTGCAAACGGAATTGCACGCTCGGCTGCGATGCGCTGCGCGTCCATCCGTCGCATGAATTTCTCGCCTACGCGGGTAACGATGGGCCGTCATGGTGGGCGCTGGGACGCTTCGATAGCAAGCGAGTTGTCATCGACAAAGACGCGCTGAAACGCCAGATCGACGCCGAGCGCAACGAGGGTGTGCGCATGTGTCCGCACTTCGACCACGAAACCATATTCGACAAGATCGACGCATTGCCCGACGCCATCGAAGCGAGCACCGCAGGCTGGATCTCGCTCTATAATAAGGATGGGGAAGCCGCCTGGCTCTGGCCCGCCGACGCGAAGACGCCGCCAACGCTGCGCACGACCAAGGACAACCCCTGGCGCTCAGGTGGCCTGAACATCCACGTGGGATTCGGAAAAGAAATCGAGCATGGTGGCGATTCGACAACTGACGATATACAAACAGCGGCACCCAGCCCGCCGAACCGCACGATCCCGCCTACGCGCTACGCCAACGTACAAGGCCAGGACCAAGCCGTCGAGGCTGTACGCGACTTGATCGAGTTGCCGCTCAAGCACGCCGAACTTTTCCTTCGTATCGGTGCTACCCCCAAAGCGGGCTGTGTCATTCTGGCCGGTCCTCCGGGTACAGGTAAAACGCTGCTGGCCCGCGCTGCCGCCGGGGAATGCAGCGCACACGTCGAAACCGTCTCCGGCCCGGAATTGCTTTCCAAGTGGGTAGGCGAGACGGAAGCAGCTTTGTGATCCATCTTCGAGCGGGCGAAGTCGCTGGCGCCCTCCGTCATTCTCTTCGACGAGATCGACTGCCTGGCCGTCTCACGCGGCTCCGCTGATACCCAGTATCAGAAGAGCATGGTCACACAACTGCTGGCGCTGCTCGATGGTCTGGAGGAGCGCGGAAACGTCTTTGTCATCGCCACCACCAATCGGCCCGGCGATATCGACCCGGCATTGCGAAGGCCCGGACGCTTCGACCGGGTGATCGACATGGGGTCACCGGATGAAACCGGACGAGCCGCCATCTTCCGTCACTACCTGGAGCCGCTCGTCATCGACCCGGCGCTCGATCCGGATCGTCTCGTTACGGAACTGGCTTCGCTCACCTCCGGCCTCACCGGAGCCGACATCGCCCATGTCTGCCACAGCGCCGCACGCCTCTGCGTCAAGGAGGCCAGCCGGGAAAACCCATCGCCGACAGACCTAGCGATCAACAAGAAGCATTTCCAACAGGCGGTTGAGGAAATTCGTCCCGCGAACATCACGCACCGAAAGCTTTCCACCTCCCACGATCCGGAACCTTCCACCGGCATCGCCTCGCCCAAACCACCGCCCTACCTCATGCGGGGATGAACGCGATCCCGCGCGGTAAGCTCGTCGTCGGACGCCTTTTCGGAAAATCGGCCCGACTCGTTGTCACCGGCATGACGGGTTTTCGACAAAGCGTCCTGGGGTGGTTTTTCCATGCGCAAGGTGAAAAACGACCGAAAACACGTCCCGGGGAAGAGCAGAGCGTCTCGACCAACCCGTTTTGGTTTGATACACCCATAAACAAACCCCTTGTTACCCACAATATTGACTTCTGGTTGTTAATTGGATATTATCGGGTCTGGTTGCGGGTATCGAGGAGGAAAACAACATGGACTGGCTTGGAAAACTGACCATCACGCCCCAAATTCTGAAACAGATCGCTGAGATCGACGAGTTCAAGGGGCAGTGGCAGGCGTTGGGGAAACTCGCCCCGGAACGGCTCTCCGCCCTGCGCCGCGTGGCGACCATCGAATCGATCGGCTCCTCCACCCGCATCGAGGGTGCCAAGCTCTCCGATTCGGAGGTCGAGCGTCTGCTGCGCGGTATTCAGGTCCATTCCTTCCGTTCGCGCGACGAGCAGGAGGTGGCCGGCTACGCAGAGGTCATGGAACTGGTCTTCCATTCCTGGCGGGACATTCGGCTTACGGAGAACCACGTCAAGCAGCTTCACGGGATGCTGCTGAAATACTCCGACAAGGACGAACGGCACCGCGGGCAATACAAGACGCTGCCGAACCATATCGAGGCCTTCGATGCGGACGGAAAGAGCCTGGGCGTTATCTTTCAGACCGCTACACCCTTCGACACGCCCCGGCTGATGGAAACGCTGATTGCCGGAACCTCGGAACTGCTGGAGCATGGGGAGCAGCATCCCCTGCTTGTTATCGCGGCCTTCGTTGTGCGCTTTCTGGCTGTCCACCCCTTCCAGGATGGCAACGGTCGTCTCTCGCGCGTCCTGACCACGCTGCTGCTCTTGCGCGCGGGATATGAATACGTGCCCTACAGTTCGCTGGAACGGGTGGTCGAGGACAGCAAGGACAACTATTACATGGCCCTGCGGCGGGCGCAGATCACGCTAGACAAGGACGAGGCGGGCCTGCCCGACTGGATCGACTTCTTCCTGCGCTGCCTGATCCGTCAGAAGGAAGTCCTGGCGCGCAAGGTGGAGAAGGAGCGGATCATGCTCGATCTGCCGCCGCTTTCCCGGCAACTGCTGGTGATCGCCAAGGACCACGACCGACTCACCATCGCCAGCGCCGCGAAACTGACCGGCGCGAACCGCAACACGATCAAGGCGCATCTGCGGCGTCTGGTCGAGCAGGGCCATCTCTCGAAGCACGGCGAAGGCCGGGGAACCTGGTACAACCCCGCGTAAGATCGTGATTGCGCGAAAGTTGGCATTCAGCCCTCACCACCGCTCCCAGGGGAACTTCACCGGCTGGAAGTGGACGAATGGCAGGTTGATAAAGACCGGTTCGTATTGCGGATCGATCTCCTGGGCGCGGCGAAGAAGGGCCGTGCGCAAAGCGTCATTAACGTGATCAGCCCCCTTGCTGTACACCACGCCCCGCTCCGTCCGCACATAAGTCTGGGTGCAGAGCTGGTCCTCCACCTCGGGGTCGTCCTTTGGAATCCGCAGCTTGCCGGCGCTCAGCGCCTTGTTGATCAGGCGCGACATCTCCTCTTTTACCCGCTTGCGGATTTCATTGCCGTTCGCGTCCTCGCCCACGGCGATGGTCCCGCCGAAATCGTAGGCCACCAGCTTGGCCGCCATGCCCCGCGTGCTGAATTTGTCCAGGCCGGTCAACTCCTGCTCCACCGCCGCACCGTTACCGCCGCGATCCAGCCCGATGCCGATGGGATCGTAAACCGTGTCCAACAGGGTGATCAACTCCGAAACCAGCGGGTAGGGAAGCCGTTCGGCATGCACGCGCAGGATCAGGGACAGGACGCCGTCCTCATCCTCCTCCAGCACCAGCGCTTCGGTAGGGTCGTGGGTGTAGCCGGTGTCCACGCCGATCCAGCAGCGTCCGCCGCCCCCGTCCAGACCCAGCAGATCCTCCAGACGTAAACGTCTTTCCGTTTCCCCTGCGCAGTCCTCGAAATCCTCCCCGCGCAGGATCACCTTGCCGTAGCCCTCGATGTGGGCGACCGCCTTCATCACCAGGGCTGCGTTGAAGGCTCCATAGCTCGGCTGGCCGTGCTCCCCGGCCACTTCGCGCCGCCAGCCAGCCGTCCCATCGCCGCCGTAGAAGGTCAGCAGGTCCTCGCGCCGCGCATCGTCCCAGTCCGGCGCGATCCACGATGGCCAGCGGAAGACCGTCCAGCCCTTGCCATGGGTGGCGCGATAGTAGGTTCTATCCCGCAGGCCGCTGGGGGTGCTGTAAGCCCGCAGCACGCCGCCGGGGTTGAGGCAGGGCATCAGCGCCGTCCAGGCCGCCTCCGGCAACCACGCCGCTTCGTCCACTAAAATGAAGTCCACGTGCAGGGAGCGGAAGGCGTCGCCCTTCGTTCCGGCGGGGCGGAAGTAAACCGTGCAGCCGTTGGCGAAGACGATCTCAACATGCTGGCGGCGCTTGATCCGGAGCCGCCCACTTTTCTCCTGCGCCACGGCGTCGCGCAGCGCCTCGACTTGGTGGATCTGGAACTCCGCCTCCTCGATGATCGTGTTCAACTGACTCTGGAAGGGCGCGGCGACGAGCACGGACTTGCCTCGGTTGACGTGACAGAACCACAGAAGCAAGGTAGCCAGGTTGACCGTTTTGCCCACGGCGCGACCGTCCAGATGGACGATGCGCTCGTCTCGGCACTCCAAATCCTTTTCCTGATACCAGCGGTAGCGGCGCGGCGAACCGTCGCGGTTGACGAGGAAGGCCTCGCCCCAACGAGCGGGCGACTCGGCCAGATCGGCGAGGAGCATCAGGTCATCGGTGTCAATCTGCTCGGCGAGAATCGGTTCTGTGGTTTCCATCGGCGTCTACCCCCTCACTTTCGGTTGGCGTCCGCTTGGGGCGGATCGGAAGCGGGCGAATCGCGATCGCCGGGTTCGTCAGCGACGACCGAGCCGCAGGCCAGACAAATCCACTGGCCCGCCTGGTTGCGCCGCTGCGAAGTCTTTTTCCGACAGAGAACGCAGCGCGCCGTCCGGTGGGCGATGTCGTCGCACGGCGGCAGCTTGAGCCGCTTGCGCAGCTCGTTCACGTCGGCTTCCAACGCGAAAATCCGCAGCAGCGCATCCTCCCGGTTCCGGACGATTTTCCGTTCCTTCGCCAGAGCGGTCGCCTCGGCCAGGAGGTCGGCGAAGGTCTTGGGCGCGCCGTCCCGGACCTCGTCCCGGCTGTCGCGGGTCTCCTTTAACGAGCGCAACAGCTTCAGAATCTCGTTGCTGATGGGGATCAGCGCCTCGGCCGGAGCCCCGCCGCAGGCGGCCACATCGAGCTTGGCCGCGATCAGCGAAAGCATGTGGACCACCTGGGAATCGAATGCGTTCAGTTCGCCAAGCTGCGCTGTGAAGCTGGCCCGCTTCTCATCGTAAAGATCCCGCTCCTCCGGAAGCAGGCGCAGGCTGTACGCGCCGTGCGTGGCGGCGTTCCGGTTACCCGGCCTGGCCCCGCGTTTTTTCTTACCGCCCGTATCCTCGGGTCCGGTATCGTCACCCTCGATTTCGACCGGCTCTTCCTGCTTTGGTTTCTCCTGATGGAAGCGGCAGTAGTCGCCGCCTTTAAGCGCCGGCTGGCGGCAGGGCTCGCCCGTCCGCGCGTTGACTCCCTTACATCGTTTGACCTTGAACGCCATCCGTTCCTCCTTGCTCATGCGGCTCCAATCGGCGGCGCACGCAACACGCCGCTTGCACGACCCACATGGCAAGTATCGCATTTCCCCTCATCGCCGTCACCGTGACGTGTTTTCCGCCGTTATGTCCGGGAGAATGCTCAAGAATTCGCGGAAACACTTGGTAACTTGAATGTCGTCTGCTATCGTCTTCATGCGAATCTGGAAGGAGATCCGCTATAAAGTTTCCACGCGTGATGAAGATATTTGGCCGTGATGATATCATGATGACCGTCGCCTTAGCGGCCGGATCGTGTCTTACAAACTGCTCCTCGCGTTTCCTTTGGGTTACCCCGAGGGCATCGACTTTGTTTAGGCTTATACCGATACATGATTCAAGGAGTTTGGCATGACGGATTCATTTTCTCGGCGAAATGCTTACAACCCAACCCCTCCACCTATTACGGTGAGAGAGGACGCTCCCCAAAGACTTCGAGAAGCATTAATTCAAATAGCGTACAAAGTGGGCTTTTCATCCAAGCCCTTGCGTGAACTTATTTGCAAGGTCCTGCTCCGTTTTCCTGATACCAATAATTGGTCTGAACCAAATGTTCAACGCGAGATACAGGAACTCATTGAAGACTGTGACTGGTTTAAAGTATATGATATTGCAGAATCTATCTATTCAAACCTAGCAAGAATGATAGTGCCGTTAGATGTATCTGATAATGAAGCCAGGAGCATGGCTCTCGTTTTTCAATCGCATCTCAACGAATTCTTCATCGCGAATGGGATCGGCTGGCAGATGGAGGACGGGAAAATCATCGTTCGAGGATCAGAGAGCTTTGAGGATGTTGTCCATGAGGCAGAGAAGAAATTGCATGCGTCTGGACGACCGACAGCGGCAAGCGAGATTACTGAAGCATGTTGCGATTTGTCTCGACGGCCTGAGGCTGATCGAACAGGTGCGATACAGCATAGTATGGCCGCGCTCGAATGTCTTGCACGGGACCTTTGTGGAGATTCAAAAGCTACACTTGGTGCAATCTTAAAGTCGAAACGTGAAGTATTGGGTATTCCACGGCCCCTCGACGGGGGTTTTGAAAAAGCCTGGGGATATGCGTCCGAGCTTGGAAGGCATGTAAAAGAAGGGCGCGCACCCGGATACGCTGAAGCAGAGTTTGTGGTTATGTTATCTGCTTCGCTTGTCTCGTACCTATTAAACAAGAAAACTGAATCCGACAGAAGTTTTTAGATTTGTACAGGTGCTTCATGTCCTGCCGAGACGACATCATCACCGAGATCGCCCGTGAGGAGCGGAAGATCACGGAGTTACGCGCCCAACTTGCGGAGTTGGAAGCCCGGCTGACGGCACTGCGGGAGGAACTGGCGTCGCTTCCGGCGGAGCCAGCCAGCGGCTTCACTCTTCCGATCTTTTTCCCCGCGAACTACGCGCCGGTTTCGAACGCCGAGAAGATCGCCCTTTTTCGCTCGCTCTTCCGGGGTAGGGAGGATGTCTTCCCGCGCCGTTGGAAGAACCCCAGAACGGGGCGCTCCGGTTACTCCCCCGCCTGCGCCAACGAATGGCAAATAAGCGTATGCGAGAAGAAGTCGAAGGCGAGTGGGGGTAGAAGGCTGACCTGCGGCGACTGCCCGAACCAGGCGTTCCTTCCCGTGACGGACGAGGAAATCGCGAGGCATTTCAAGGGCCAGCAGGTCATGGGCGTCTATCCGCTCTTGCCGGACGAAACCTGCCGGTTTCTGGCCGCCGACTTCGACAAAAAATCCTGGCGTGAGGATGTTTCCGCATTTTCCGAGATTTGCAAGGCGCACGGCGTGCCGACCGCCGTGGAACGTTCGCGTTCCGGCAACGGCGCGCACGTCTGGTTCTTCTTCGCCGCGCCAGTGCCGGCTGCAGTTGCGCGCCGGATGGGCTGCTTTCTCGTTACGGAGACAATGGCCCGGCGGCACGAGCTTTCAATGGAATCCTACGACCGGCTCTTCCCCAACCAGGACACGCTGCCCAAGGGCGGCTTCGGTAACCTGATCGCCCTGCCGTTGCAGCGCGAACCGCGCGACCAGGGCAACTCCGTTTTCATGGATGAAGGCTTCACTACGTACCCGGATCAATGGTCCTTCCTGGCGGGCGTCCAGTTGATCGACCCTATCCTTGTGCAATCCATCGCCGACGAAGCCAGCCAGCGCGGTCAGGTGATCGGCGTCCGGATCAGCGAACCCTCGGACGAGGACGAGCGCGCGCCCTGGAATCGGCCCCCTTCCGGTCGTCCGAAACGGCTTGTCCTCACCGAACCGCTGCCGTCCACGGTGAGCGCTGTGATCGCCCAACGTCTGTTCATTGAGAAAACAGGGCTGCCCTCGCCGCTGCTCAACCAGATCAAGCGTCTGGCGGCCTTCCAGAACCCCGATTTCTATAAAAAGCAGAGCATGCGGCTCTCGACCGCCCTGACCCCGCGAGTCATCGCTTGCGCCGAGGAACTGGCCGAGCACATCGCCTTGCCACGGGGTTGTCTGGAGGATGTTGAAGCACTGCTACGGGAAAACGGCGTTGCCTTGGAGGTCGAGGACAAGCGAGAGAATGGAGCGCCGCTCAATCATACGTTTAAGGGAACGTTAACGCCCATGCAGGAGCAGGCGTCAAAGGCTATTCTCACCCACGATATGGGAGTCTTCGTCGCTCCGCCCGGCATCGGCAAGACGGTGGTCGGCATTCAGGTCATCGCGGCGCGCGGTCGGAACACGCTGATCCTGGTCCACCGCAAGCCGTTGCTCGACCAGTGGGTCGCCCAGCTTGCCCTCTTTCTGGGGATCGACACGAAGGAAATCGGTCAGATCGGTGCGGGCAAGAAGAAACCCAACGGTCGTCTCGATGTGGCCATGCTCCAGAGCTTGGTCCGCCAGGGAAAGGTGGATGATCTCGTGGCGGGTTACGGCCACGTCGTGGTGGATGAGTGCCACCACCTGCCCGCCTTCTCCTTCGAACGCGTCCTCGCCGAAGTGAAGGCTCGCTACCTAACCGGGCTCACTGCAACACCCCAGCGCAGGGATGGCCAGCAACCGATCCTCCAGATGCAGCTCGGCCCCGTGCGCTTTGCCGTTGATTCAAAGAGCCTGGCGGCAAAAAGGCCGTTCGAACATCGCCTCGTGGTGCGCGAGACGGGATTCCTGCCAAGCGGAATGGACGAAGGCGCAAGCATCCAGAAACTCTACGCCGCCCTCGCCGCGGACGAACGGCGCAACGACCTTATCTTCGATGACGTGGTTCACGCACTGGAAGAGAAGCGTTCGCCCATCCTGTTGACCGAACGCCGCGACCATCTCGAACACTTCGCCGCTCGCCTGCAAGGTTTTACGAAACACCTCGTCGTGCTTCACGGTGGAATGAAACCCAAGGAGCGGAGGGAGACGCTGGCCAGGCTCGCCTCGATTCCAGATGGCGAGGAGCGCTTGCTTCTGGCAACGGGCCGCTACATCGGCGAGGGTTTCGACGATGCGCGCCTCGACACCCTCTTCCTTGCTCTGCCGGTTTCCTGGAAGGGGACGCTGGTGCAATACACGGGCAGACTTCATCGACTGCACCCCGGAAAAACCGAGGTCCGCATCTACGACTACGTGGATCGTGGCGTGCCGATGCTGTTAAAGATGTTTGAACGGCGGCTGCGCGGCTACCGCGCCATCGGCTACGCCCGCGATGATGCTACCTTGGGCTTCGGAAATTTCGTGGAGGATGCCCGCGTAGAGTCTGAGGCAGAGGAATTTCGATTCAATGAAGAAGATTTATGAGGGACCGATATGACTTCGCCAGACAGGAAAAAAGAACCGAAGGCTCCGCCCAAGAAACATCTGCCGGGCATCAGCGCAAAACGCTTGGAAGAGTTGATTGAGGAGGCCACGGTGGACGCCTATGGCGACTCGGAACAGGCCACAGCTCTGTTTTCCGTGATCGAGGACAACATGGTTTTTCCCTTCGTCACAAGCGTGCTCGGCATCAAGGTCACGGTGGAGAAGGTGGACCTCACGAGCGACGACAGGATCGTCGCCATCTGCCGCCGAGGTAAGGAACAACAACGGATTCCCCTGTCGGATCTGCCCCTGCCCGATCCGCCGCCCGAGGGTTGGGAGTGGATCGAGGCGTACCGTGAATGGGCGAGCGGGAGATAAGGCCATGAGCGAATATCAGTACTACGAGTTCCAGGCCCTTGACAAGCCTCTGACGGAGAAAGAGATGCGCGAGTTGCGCGCGGTCTCGACCCGCGCGCGTATCACGGTGACCGGCTTCGTCAACGAGTACGACTGGGGTGACTTCAAGGGGAATCCGGACCGCTGGATGGAGAAATACTTCGACGCCTTCCTCTACTACGCCAACTGGGGAACCCACGTCCTTAAGCTTCGCCTGCCCGCACGGCTGCTCGACCTCAAGACGGCCCGTCTTTACTGCGCGGGCGAGAGTGCCTCGGCCCGCGAGAAGGAAGGCGGGCTGATCCTTTCCTTCGATTCGGACGACGAGGGAGGCAGCTGGGAGGGAGACGAAGGTTCGCTGTCGGATTACGTTTCCATGCGCGCCGAGCTGCTGCGCGGCGACCGGCGTGCGCTTTACCTGGGTTGGCTCCTCTGCGCCCAGAACGGTGAACTGGACGACGATGACCCTGAGCCGCCCGTCCCGCCAGGGCTGAAGGAACTCAGCGCGTCATTGACGAACCTGGTTGACTTCCTGCGGATCGATTCGGACCTGCTGGCCATCGCGGCCCAGGCGAGCACCCCGTTGAAGGACGCGACGCCGGCGCGCAAAGAGGTGGTCGCCTGGGTCTCCGCCCTGCCGTCGAAGGAGAAAGACAAACTGCTGGTACGGCTGATGATGGAAGAGGAGAACATGCTGGGCTCGGGGCTTCGGAAACGGTTTTTCGAAGAACATTCAACAAGCGCAGGTGGAGAGCGGAAGCCGTCAAAACGTCGAAGCGTCGGTGAACTGTTGCGCACCGCCGAAGCGCACGCCGCAGAGCGAAAACGTCTCGCCGCAAAGAAGGCCGCCGAGAAAAAGGCTCGCCGCGAGCGGGAGGAGGAGATCCATCGAGAGAAATACCTTGATTCACTGGCTGGCAGGGAGGCGAAGCTGTGGGGCGACGTGGAGGCGCTGATCGGGACGAAGCAGCCCTTGAAGTACGACCTCGCCATCCAGCGTCTTTGCGACCTACGCGACCTTGCACGACGCCAGGGTGATGACAATGCTTTCCGCACGCACCTCGATGCGTTGCGCGCTACCCACGCCCGCAAGCCATCGCTTTTAGAGCGCCTCAAGAATGCCAGTTTGTAAGGATCGTAGCAGAACCTTATTCCGCCATCATATCCGTCGCGCCATCGCTGCTCGATCCGTCGCGGACGTATATTCCGCCGTCATGTCCATCGATGAGTCTGGAGTGTTTTCCGGACAGTGTGACGGAAACCGCGTCCGCCGCCCGTTTTCGCGACTTGAAGCCCACACCATCGTTATCCGATGCACATCCGATGGGAGTCCGATGGCGATTCACCGGATAATCACCGGACGCGCACCGGACGATCATCGGATAAACGCCGTTTGACCCATCGGACAAAGCCGGTGATTCCAAAAGCTTACATGACCTCATCGGACAATTTGTTTCCGGAAAATTTTCATCCGATTTTCGCAGCTCGGAGGCCTGACGCCCGACCGTGCAGCCGTTCTTGAACGTGAGCTGGTAATAGGCCTGCCGTTTACCCGAACCATGACCGGCGTCCCGCTTTCTCAGACCGGAGCGCAAAAGGTCGCTGGAATCCAACTGTAATTCCACCTCATCGATGATGGCGTCCAGATGGCCCTGGTGCGATAAATCTAGTAAGGGTGTTTCTACAACCGAGGAGGGGTTGGCTGTTGGCAAGGTTGTGGCGGACGGAACAATAGAAATTGTAAAACTTATTGGTCAAGGTGGACAAGGGTCAGTTTGGAAAGGGCGACAGATGGATACCGGCGATTTTGTTGCTATTAAAGTTCTTAACAAAGATTTAATTGATAGACCAGAGATTGTTCGAAACTTCAAACGCGAGGCAGAAATATTACAGAGTCTTTCTGGTAACGCAATCCCCAATCTTATCCAGCCGGTGGTGTTTGAGGAAGGACAATACTTCTATATTATTAAGAGCCTATCCCAGTAGTGAAAAATATGCTATACTCCTATCAGTATAATATATTCATAGGAGTATATGATGGGCTTGGCAACGAAAGACGACGGATGGCGGATACCGGACAAGTTATGGGAGAAGATGGAGCCCTTGTTGCCTGAGCGGCCGATACACCGCAACGGAGGGCACAATCCGCGCGTTCCCGACCGCAACGCGATGAACGCCATTTTGTTCGTACTGCGCATCGGATGTCAGTGGAACGCGCTCAACGCCACGGGCATATGTTCATCCTCATCGGCGCACCGGCGTTTTCTGGAATGGACCGAGGCCGGGGTGTTCGAGGAATTCTGGCGGCGTGGGTTGCTGGCGTACGACAAGCTCGAAGGCATCGACTGGTCGTGGCTGTCGATGGACGGAGCCATGACGAAGGCTCCTTTGGGCGGGAAAAAAAAACGGTCCCAATCCTACCGACCGCGGCAAAGGCGGCGTCAAGCGCAGCCTTCTGGTGGAGGCGAAGGGAATTCCCCTGGCCGTCGCGGTTGACGGGGCGAACCGGCATGACATGAAGCTGGTGAAAGAGACGCTGGAAAAGATCGAAACGAAGCGTCCGAAGTCGACTCGTAAGAGGCCACAGGGACTTTGCATGGACAAAGGGTATGACTACGATTCGATTCGAGACCTTGTGGAGGAATTCAAGTTCACGGCGCACATTCGTTCGCGGGGCGAGGAGGCGCAAGCGATCAAACAGGAGGCGGGTTTCAAGGCGCGGCGCTGGGTGGTGGAACGCACGCACAGTTGGCTGAATCGCTTTCGCCGCATTCTCGTGCGTTGGGAGAAGCGGACCGACACCTACATCGCCATGCTGCACTTCGCCCTTGGCATCATCACGTGGAGAGCGACAGGGCTACTGGGATAGATTCTAACTATGTCAGTCATCTATAAAAGCCCATTTAGGTCGTATTGAAGAAAAATTAAGTGACCTTTCAAAGAACGATTCTGTTGATATAAGATATTCTAGAAAACCAATGCTACTACCACCCCGTATTCCTTATTTTGTAGGTAGGAGCAAGTATCTACAAGATTTAAAGGATATCACGAAGGCATCAGTAAATTCAAGGATATGCATTCAAGGTATGCCAGGTGTTGGTAAATCCTCTCTTGCTTTACAATTCGCAGTGGACAGTTCGGAAGACTATCCTGATGGGGTATTCTTTACTAACTTCGATTCAAATTCAGTTGATGAGATCGTTGCTGATTTTTACTTTGAAGTTGCAGGTTCACCACCGTCCGACACATCAGTTGAGAAGGCACTTGGAAATTTATTTCATGGTCGGAATCCACTGATAATACTGGACAATATAGACCAAAGAGACAACGCCACCAATGCAATTGCCTTCATTAAGGCTTTACCCTCATGTTCTTTCATTATTACTACAAGATATGGGTCAATTTGCACGGATCTACAATCAAAGCCCGTTAGAGTCGAAGAATTCCGCCGTAATGAATCGTTAGATTTATTTCATAAGCATTCTATTGACATACCAGATAGTGATCTCAATAAGATCGCAGAAGCTTTGGGTGATCTCCCCCTTGGAATAGAATTATGTTGCGGACAGCTAGCTCCTCCAAGTGTTTACACGGCCGAAACATTCTTAATCGAATTGGCGAAGCCTCATAGCATGAAGGAGTTACTTAAACGAGATATAGAAGAACTTGGTAAACGGCAACGCAGCTTTTGGGATTGCTTCTGCATTAGCTTAAATTCACTCAATCTTGAAGAGAAACATGTTATAGCAGCCTGCGCGGCTTGTGGATCTTCGCTCCATCCTTCTCTGCGAGTCCGAGGCTCCTCAGCCAATGGATACGGTAATTGGGTTGGCTTTGATGCGTCCAATTCTCGTTGACATACCTCTTCAAGTAAGCATGAATCTCTTTCGTGGTTAGCGGCCCTTCTGACAACTTGAGCAGCAGCTTGTTGAAGCCGATGTGCGATTGAGAAAGACAAGCATATGCTTTCTCGGGATCTGGATTATCTAATAGGCCTTTGCCCTCATCGGTTGTCTCGTATTTGCCCTTCACAATTTGCATCAGCCCCATGTGCTGGTGAATCAGAAGCTGCGTTTTGATCACATGATCTCCGGACATCGAAGGAAACAGATCCTTCATTGCCTGAACAAGCTGGTCTAATATCGGGTTGTTCTCGTCAACATAGCTGAGTATTTCTTGCAATGCATTGAAGTAGTTTTCAACCCCACCTGGCAGAGGCCAGATCGCGTTATACTTTTTAATCGGATTACTCATAACGCCTCCAGTCGGTAACATACGGGAATCGCTAAAACTTATATCACGGCCGGAATTATGATCACAAGGAATTTAGAGTTTCATCCCTGCTTTGAACAGTGCCGTATACATCAGAGAAAGTTTGCCGCTCACATCCGCACACCGCGTTTTTCCACAAACTCCACCGGCTTCGCTGAAACCACCAATCCTTCCAACCCCTCAAAACCACATCAAATTTCCCGCTCCACATCAAGTTCGGACTTTTTTCCGCAAGTCCGAACTTTCAGAGAACAGAGAAGAGAAAACGGCGATTTCGGGCGGATTTGGTCCCGGTATGTCGTTTGCCGGTCCGAAGTTGCTCGCGTGATTCTGGTTTAGCCGGAAGCGAAAACCCTCTAAGATCCCGCACCTATAGCGCGCTTCCCTAAAACGAAACAAGCTCGCCGCTTTTACGGAGAGCAAGTTTGTTTCGTATCAATTGGTGGAGGCGGGGGGAATCGAATGCCTCAAGCCAGATTCAGGATTAGTTAGCAATTACACGACCTTGGCCGGTTTCATTGAATGATCTTCGATAGTTGAATATCCCGCCCGATCCCGTTTCATCCCGTCCCTTTCCGTATCTTGGAGGCACGTTACAGCACGTATACAGCACGGTTATCTACAACTTGGGTTTACTCAAATTCGTGAAGAAAGAGTTTCTGAAATTCTAATCCTTTCGTCCTATGTTTTCCTGCACAGCCATACCCAAACGCAACACCTATTACTGTACTTGAACGACAGGCAAGATTCACCAAAGCTAGGGAACATTTGGATGGAAAACATGGCAAGATTGTGGTAAATATTTTAATCACAACGAAATTGGGAAACATCCAAATGAACTTGGCACATTTGAAACCGGATGGTGAAGGCCATGCGCTGGTCGATCATTTGCTTTTAACGGCGGCTTTGGCCAGCCGGTTTGCGGAAAATATCCGTGGAGGCGAAGTCGCACGCCTTCTAGGCTTATGGCACGATCTGGGCAAGTTCCGTCCCGCATTTCAGAAACGACTGAGTGTATCCGTTCTTCAACCCGATAAAACCGCCGCACCGGCGCCCCATGCGCCGGTTGGAGCGTTCTTGGCTCTGCAACGCAATCGCCCCGACCTGGCGACCATTATCCATGGCCATCACGGCGGTTTGAAAAACCCCGTGGATATAAATAACATACTCGGAAGCGACGAGAATCTCTGGACGGGTTTTCAAAAAGAAAGCAACGAACTTTTCGAGCGTGTTTTCGCCCGACATCCCGAACTGAAGGGAAACGACATTGCGAAGGAAACACCTCCTCCGATTCCTCCCGACCTTTCCAAAAAGGATAAGAAACGAGCCATCGAGTTATGGGTCAGGCTTTTGTTTTCCTGCCTTGTGGACGCGGACTTTCTGGATACCGAGGCGTTTTACGATGCCAAAGCATCGGAAGCACGAAGCCGCTTTCAAACAATTGCCGAACTGGACGCCAAACTGACATCGCACATGCAAAGCTTTGCCTCATGCTCTCAAACACCCGTCAATATCTTACGAGGAGACATTCTTCGCTCCTGTATCGAGAAGGCGGAGCTTTCACCGGGCCTGTTCAGTCTCACGGTCCCCACGGGTGGCGGGAAAACCCTGGCGTCATTGGCCTTCGCTCTGCGTCATGCGCTCGTCCATGGTCTGGAACGGATAATCGTCGTCATTCCGTATACCAGCATTATCGAACAGACGGCCAAGGTCTATTCGGATATTTTCGGTAGCGACCAGGTAATCGAGCATCACAGTCTCAGCTTGGCGGAAAAGGAAGAAAACCACACGACACTCATACGCAAACTGGCGGCGCAGAACTGGGATGCGCCCATTGTGGTGACGACGACCGTGCAGTTTTTCGAAAGTCTGTTCGCCAACCGTCCCGGAAAATGCCGGAAGCTGCACAACATCGCCCGTTCCGTCGTCGTGCTGGACGAAGCCCAGACCTTGCCCGAGGATTTGTTGAAACCGATTCTGGATATCGTGCGCAGGTTCTGCGATACTTATGGAACGAGTCTCGTATTCAGTACGGCCACCCAGCCCGCTTTTTCCAGCATGAATGGTCCCGAATTGAAGCTTGAAAACATGCGGGAACTGGCTCCCGATCCGCAACGTGTCTTTCAGCAGCTTTCCCGCGTGCGAACACACTGGCCGGAAGATCTAGAAAACTCCGTTCCATGGTCCGAACTTGCGGAGCGTTTGGCGAAACACGACCGCGTGCTGGCAATAGTGCATAGGCGCAAGGATGCCGTGGATCTGATTCGGGAAATGGATGGCATTCTGGGACATGAGGACACCATTCATCTATCGGCTTCCATGTGTCCGGCTCATCGACTGAGCGTCATCGACGAAATCAAAAAACGGCTGAAGAATGAAGGTCCGTTGCGTGTGGTGAGCACTCAACTGGTCGAAGCCGGGGTGGATATCGATTTCCCGGTGGTCTACCGCGCACTGGCGGGGCTGGACTCCCTGGCGCAATCGGCGGGCCGCTGCAACCGGGAAGGCCTTTTGGACCGGGGCGATTTCCACGTTTTCATGCCTCCCACCGAGCCGCCGATGGGCGTTCTGGTTCGCGCGCTCGGGCAGACGCGAAGCATGCTTGAATCCTGCGGAACCGGTGGCCTTGATTTGCAAAATCCCGATTTCTTTCGAGAATATTTCGATCGCCTCTACCGTAGCGGACCCACGGATTCGAAAAGAATTCAGGAACTCCGCGAACGCTTCGATTTTCCCGAAGTGGCATCCCGGTTCAAGATAATCGATGAGCACCATTCCGCAAACATCGTGGTTCCTTACGGAGAATCCGCAACCCTGATCGAAGCCTTGCCGAAGGCCGATCCTCAAGAGCAAAAAGATCTGATTCGCCGTCTGCAGCGCTATTCGGTGGGCATTCCGAAAAATCTTTTCAAGCGCTGGCTGGATGCCGGAATTCTGGAATCGACATGCGACATATTCTGGCAGATTGCTCCGGATAGAATGGATCTGTATTGCAAGCGGTTGGGTGTGATTTTGATCGAGAATCCCCCTTTTCCAAAAGGGAATGGAGCTTTGGTGGGTTGACGGATCACCCGCTTCAAGCGCCCATTCACGACCTACGCCATTGCGAGAAGGGCGAAATGTCCTTGAAAAACATGAACAGTGAACTTATAATCAATTTCTCCGGTTTCTCGGAGTGGGTTGAAACTGAATTCCTTAGGTCTATTGGAGTATGGCGGCTATTGGCCGTCATCTTCGTTTCCGGAAAAAAATTACCGGGGCTTGACATTGTTGATTTTCACCTTACACTATCTTTAGTTCTTAATACCTTAAGTTTATTGGACAGTATTTCTAGTGAAAGGAAAAATCAAAATGAAAATCGGTATCCAGTCGAAAAACCAGCTCATCATCGGGGCGACTCGAAGATATTTCACTGCCATATTCGGGATCTCATCCGCCCTGAACTCCCGCATCGAACCTCAACGTCGCGACGCATCGCCCGCTCCGCAAAAGGCCATCCGTAAAGTGCTGTCATTTGTAAATGGACCCAAACCGTTGAAGTAGCCCAACAAGAAAGGAGGCAAATATGCCCTATCGATCTCCGCCGTATCGGGTTCGGATTCGGGGCGATCTAGCCTGTTTCACACGCCCGGAATTCAAAACGGAACGCGTGAGCTATGAAGTCATCACGCCTTCCGCCGCACGGGGCATCCTGGAAGCCGTATTATGGAAACCTGCCATCCGCTGGTCGATCGAACGCATCGAAGTCATCAAACCCATTCAATTCACAAGCTTCAAACGAAATGAGATTTCTCGTACAATTCCGGTTGCATCCGTCAAGTCATCCATCAAGAAAGGCGTCCCCACCCCCGATTACTTCGCGGATCGGGACCGAATGCAACGGAACACCCTGGCCCTGGATCAAGTGGATTATATTGTGACGGCTTATTTCGAAATGACCGGGAAGGCCGGCCCTTCGGACACACCGGAGAAATTCGAGGCCATGTTCACAAGGCGGCTTGGCAAGGGACAGACCTTCCATCAACCCTATCTCGGTTGCCGGGAATTCCCGGCTCGGGTGGAGCCCGCCCCCGAACGACTGACTCCGATACCGGAGACGCGTCCCCTGGGCTTGATGCTCTATGATCTGGCGTACGGCAAGGACGCCTCGGGAGACACGTTTCGCCCCTATTTCTACACGGCCATCATGCGAAACGGCGTTATCGATGTCCCGAGCTTCGACGATGTTCGAGCCGGAAAGGGGGACGCATGATCCTTACCGCACTCTATGAGTACGCCCGGCGTGAAGAATTGCTCGAAAATCTCGACTACGAGCAGCGTCCGATATCGTACATCCTGCGCTACGCGGCTCAGGGACGTTTCATCGGGCTGGAGCCGTGTTTTTCGACGGATGAAAAAGGGAAACTCCATCCCTTGCCCATGCCGGTGCCGCGAGGCGACAAACGCACTTCCGGAATCGCCCCCTATTTCTTAAGCGACAAAACGGACTACGTGTTCGCCTGGCCCGATCCGGACCCGAAGAAGAAAGCCAACCGGAACCGGCTGAACGCCCAGCACAGGGCGTTTGTCAAGCTTCACGAAGACGCCTATGACGCCACCGGAGACGAAGCGCTTGAAGCGTTGCTGGCGTTTTTCAAGCGCTTTGACTCCGGCGAAACAACGGTGGAAATGCCTGAAGACCGTCCCAAGGGCGCGAACATCGTATTCATCTACGACCCGGACGGAGCCCGGCGGGTCCACGATCGCCCGGCGATCAAGACGTATTGGGAGGAACAACGCCATCGAAGCCCGAAGGGAAAAACCTCGACCTGCCTGATTACCGGCGAGCAGGCGCCGCCGGAAGCCGTGCATCCGGCCGTGAAAAATCTTGCGGGCGCGAATCCCGCCGGATGCGGACTGGTTTCCTTCAATTTCGAGGCGGCCTGCTCTTTCGGGAAAAAGCAGAATCACAACGCCCCGGTGGGCCGGAAAGCGGCGGAGGGTTATACCGCCGCCCTGAATAAATTGCTGGCCCGAGGCGGACAGAGCATCTTTCTCGATGCCTCCACGGTGGCGGCTTTCTGGACCCGGGAGGCCGATGAAATGGAAGTCTGCTTCGGCGGCATGATAGACGACAATCCGAAAAACGCCGCCAGACTGTACACGTCTCCCCAAAGCGGAACCGTGTCGGCTTTGACCCGCAACAAAGCGAATCGGTTTTACGCCTTGACGCTTTCCGGCGCCCAGGGACGCGCTGCCGTGCGGGATTGGTTCGAGAGTTCCACGGCCGACGTATTGAACGCCGTTCGAAACTGGTTCGAGGATCTCAAACTGCATTTCCCCTTTGAAACTCGGCCCAGGCGCTCGCTCGCGTGGCTGTTGGCTTCGACTGTACTTGAAGGAAAGAAGGACAACATTCCGCCCAATCTGAGTTCCCGTCTCTATGCCGCGATTCTTCGCGATGCGCCGTTGCCCAACATGCTTCTTTCGATGGCCGTTGTGCGCTGTCGCGCGGAAGGCGTCGTCCCGGAACGAAAACAGGGCGGCTTTGACTGGAACCGGGCGTATCTGAGAACAAGCTTGATTAAGGCCTATTTCAACCGCGCCAAGCGCAAGGGACTTGGCTTTAAATTCCAGGAGGTGACTGAAATGCTGGATAAAGAAAACACGGACAGCGCCTATCGTTTGGGTCGGCTGTTCGCCGTGCTTGAAAACTTGCAGGGCCATGCGATCGGAAACGTCAATGCGTCGATCGCCGACCGCTATTACGGATCGGCCAGCGCCAATCCCGCCACCGTGTTTCCTCGCCTCTTAAGTTTGTCCCAACATCACTTGAGCAAATTGGAGGAAGGAAGAAGGCGGTATTTTGATATCCAACTAACCGAAACCATGGACGGCCTGCCCGCCGAAAAATTCCCGTTAACATTCAGCATGGAAGAGCAGGGACTTTTCGCGATCGGCTACTATCACCAGCGCGCCGACTTGTTCCGGAAAAAGGAAGACAGACAGCCCGCCGGAAATGGTGAAAATCCGTGATGGCGGACTTGCGGAGGTTTGAACGTTCCATACGCGTTTCAGGACTGGAAAATAAAACGAGGAGGCGATCATGAGCGAAATTCAAAACCGTTACGATTTCGTACTGCTTTTCGATGTCACCGACGGCAACCCGAACGGCGACCCGGATGCGGGCAACATGCCGCGCGTGGATCCGCAGACCGGCCAGGGGCTTGTGACGGACGTCTGTCTCAAGCGCAAGATCCGAAACTATGTCACGCTTGCCAAGGAGTTGGAGCCGCCTTACGAAATCTACGTCAAGGAGGGAAGCGTCCTGAACGAAACGAACCGCAGGGCCTATCAGGCGCTCGGTATCGAAGCTAAAGAGAAAAATCAGCCGCGCGAGGACGTGAACCAAACCCGCGAATGGATGTGCCGGAACTTCTTCGACGTGCGCACGTTCGGTGCGGTCATGAGCACCGGCGTCAATTGCGGCCAGGTGCGCGGCCCGGTGCAACTCACCTTTAGCCGTTCGGTGGAACCGATTCTGCATCTGGAGCACAGCATCACTCGCATGGCGGTAACCACCGAAGCGGAATCGAAAAAACAGGGCGGCGGCAATCGCACGATGGGCCGCAAGGCGACCATCCCTTACGGTTTGTACGTCGGGCATGGATTCATCTCGCCGCAACTGGCCAGGCAGACCGGGTTTTCGGAAGAGGATCTTTCCCTGCTGTGGGAATCGCTCGAACATATGTTCGACCACGACCGCTCGGCGGCGCGAGGACTGATGACCGTGCGCGGGCTATACGTGTTCAAGCATCGCTCGGCACTGGGTGACGCCCAGGCCCACAAGTTGTTTGACCGGGTTCAAATCCAGATTGAAAAACAACCGGCCCGCCGCTTCGAGGACTTCGCCGTTCGCGTGAATGAAAGCGATCTGCCGGACGGCGTGGAACTGCTGAAACTGGTTTGATCCGTCATGGAGGAGGATTATCTGCCTCTTTCGGGCGTTCAGCACATCGTGTTTTGCGATCGACAATGCGCCCTGATTCACGTCGAAGGCATCTGGCATGAAAATGTCTTGACCGCGCACGGCCGGGTGCTCCATTCCCGCGTTCATCAACCGGGATTGGAGAACCGGCCCGGAGTGCGGATCGAGCGAAGCGTACACGTCGGTTGCGATCGGCTTCGTCTGACGGGTATTTTGGACGTGGTCGAGTTTCATGCCAGAACGGACGGGGAATGCATCGTTCCCGTCGAATACAAACGCGGCCGCGCCGCCGGCCGGTACGCCGACAAGGTGCAGCTCTGCGCCCAGGCGATGGCGCTGGAGGAGATGCTCGATGTCACCATCGATGAAGGAGCGATTTATTATTGGGGATCTCGAAAGCGCCTGGCGGTGCCGTTCGAAACCCGGTTGAGAGAGCGGACCTTGAAGGCGGCCAAGGATTTTCATCGGTTGGTTCGTGAGCGTGTGACTCCCAGGCGCAAGCGCACCTCGAAATGCGATCGCTGTTCTCTTGTGAATATCTGCCTTCCCGAAGTGACCGCCGGAAAGGAATCGGCATGACGCGACTTCTCAATACGCTGTATCTGTTGACGGACGGAAAATACATCAGCAGGGACCATTTGAATTTCGTGGTCAAGGATCATGGCCGGGAAGTGATGCGGGTTCCCGCCAGCAATCTCCGGGACATCGTCTGTCTCGGCGAATGCAGTTTAAGTACGCACACCATCCGGCTCTGCCAGGAATCGGGGATATCCCTTTCCGTCTTATCCGAGCGCGGCCGTCTGATCTGCAGAGTGGAAGGCGCGCCGGACGGAGGCGTGGTGCTCCGGATGGCGCAGTACCGTCTGTCCGGAGACGATCGTTTCAAGTTGCGGCTTTCCAAAGCGCTGGTGGAAGCGAAAATTCATAACAGTCGCATGAATGTCTTGCGCGCGGCCCGGGAACGCAAGGAGGGAAAGCGGCTTTCCGATGCCGCGCAGGTACTCGGCAATTTGCTTTCGCATATCGATTCGGCCGAGAGCATGGACGAGTTGCGCGGGTACGAAGGGTCCGCGGCGAGAACCTACTTCGAGGTATTCGCCGACATGATCACCGTTGAAGGATTCACCTTCGGCGGTCGCAGCAAACGCCCCCCGCGCGATGCCGTCAATGCACTACTGTCTTTCGGGTATATGCTTCTGGCTAGCGATTGTGCCTCGGCGCTGGCTGGTTCCGGGCTGGATCCCCGCTGCGGTTTCCTGCATGAACTCCGGCCGGGGAGGCCCGCGCTGGCTCTCGATTTCATGGAACCTTTTCGTGCGCCTGTGGTTGATCGGATGGTGCTCGCCCTGATCAATCGACGTCAGGTCTTGCCCGACGGCTTCCGGAAAGAAGCGTCCGGCGGGATTCTGATGGACGACGAAACCCGTACGGCTCTTTTGAACGAATACCAGAATCGCAAGCACGAGAGAATCAGCCATCCCCTGTTGAACGAAAAAGTTCAGGTTGGGCTGCTGCCGCTGATACAGGCCCGCCTGCTGGCCCGCACGCTGCGAAACGAGTTGGACGACTATCCGGCCTGGAAGACGAGGTAGACATGCGTTACCTGATTACATATGATGTGGAAACCAGCACGAAACCGGGACGTCGTCGATTGCGACGCCTGGCGAGAGCGTGCCTGGACTATGGTCAGCGCGTGCAGTTCAGCGTTTTTGAATGCGATATCAGCAAAACGGAATGGGTGGTGCTCCGGGATCGGCTGCTCAAGGAATACGACGAAAAAAAGGATTCACTGCGATTCTATCCTTTGGATGATAATGTCATCGAGCGCATCGAGCACTATGGACGGAAAAAGCCGAAAGATATGGAGGAGCCCATGATTATTTGATATGGCGATTCCGACAATCGCGCGAACCCCATGCGCTCATGGAATTCCTGGAGGGTTCGCGTTGTCAATCATTTCAAGGACATACAAGTGATGGACAGCCTTTTGAACCTTGCTTTGACCTTCCATTTTCCCGGGTTCGCGTTTCCCGGCGGTATAAACCTGCAATTACAGGTAGTTACAAACGCGGCGTCTCCACCCCTTTTGAGGGGTGGAGTGGATTGAAACGTCGTATTCGCGCCGGACTCTGTTGTGCGCATCGCGTCTCCACCCCTTTTGAGGGGTGGAGTGGATTGAAACTAGGCATTGAGGTTCCTCCATAGATCCGGGAAAAGTCTCCACCCCTTTTGAGGGGTGGAGTGGATTGAAACGACCAGACAAAAAACGTTGTATCCACCGCCATGAAGTCTCCACCCCTTTTGAGGGGTGGAGTGGATTGAAACAGTTACTCCAGGGCGGTTTTCACGGCGCGTATGATAGTCTCCACCCCTTTTGAGGGGTGGAGTGGATTGAAACATTTTATAAATTATTGAAATCACTATGTTTTTCACGTCTCCACCCCTTTTGAGGGGTGGAGTGGATTGAAACGTCACTACACGGAAGCGCTTACGGTACGCGACTGGGTCTCCACCCCTTTTGAGGGGTGGAGTGGATTGAAACAAAGGCGGCCTGAATCTCCGTTTGCTCGAAAACGATGTCTCCACCCCTTTTGAGGGGTGGAGTGGATTGAAACTATAAATCTCTACGGGATGGCGGTTGACCAACTGGCCGTCTCCACCCCTTTTGAGGGGTGGAGTGGATTGAAACATACAAAATGCAACTGTCGATATCGCTGTCGTCTTGTCTCCACCCCTTTTGAGGGGTGGAGTGGATTGAAACGGCAGCAAGTTCCTCAACCGTCGCATCACCGATGACGTCTCCACCCCTTTTGAGGGGTGGAGTGGATTGAAACTAAATCCAAACTACGCAAACGAAGCCACCTATGCAGTCTCCACCCCTTTTGAGGGGTGGAGTGGATTGAAACATGAATTACGCTATGGTATCAAACCGTTAGTTCCTTGTCTCCACCCCTTTTGAGGGGTGGAGTGGATTGAAACAAAACACACGCTCGCGCCGTTCCGGCGGCGTCGTGGTCTCCACCCCTTTTGAGGGGTGGAGTGGATTGAAACCTGCCCGGTGTGTTCCATCCATCCATCCATGCGACGTCTCCACCCCTTTTGAGGGGTGGAGTGGATTGAAACATTTACTTCCGCCAGGAGCCGGTGGGCGGTGGATCGTCTCCACCCCTTTTGAGGGGTGGAGTGGATTGAAACTAGGATATCCGTGGGAGACCACTGACACACTGATAGGTCTCCACCCCTTTTGAGGGGTGGAGTGGATTGAAACTTGGAGTGCTCGTTCCCGTCAAATCATATTCTAGGGTGTCTCCACCCCTTTTGAGGGGTGGAGTGGATTGAAACTTTTTATTGAATGTCTTTGCGTCTCCGCCGTATTGTCTCCACCCCTTTTGAGGGGTGGAGTGGATTGAAACGATTCTGCTGCTGGCTGCCTGGGCGTTGACCATCGTCTCCACCCCTTTTGAGGGGTGGAGTGGATTGAAACTCCGGAGCCTACGCCACCTTGGTAACAATCATGCTGTCTCCACCCCTTTTGAGGGGTGGAGTGGATTGAAACTCTTGCGTCTGGTTCCAGTTATTCCACTCGGCCCTGTCTCCACCCCTTTTGAGGGGTGGAGTGGATTGAAACTTGTATTCGCCCGGTCGGTTATCATCCCAGGCCGTTGTCTCCACCCCTTTTGAGGGGTGGAGTGGATTGAAACGTCATTCGGCATTTATGTTCCTTCCAGAATTGCAGGTCTCCACCCCTTTTGAGGGGTGGAGTGGATTGAAACTGGAAACGGCCTTCCAGGATCAAGAGACAACGCTGGTCTCCACCCCTTTTGAGGGGTGGAGTGGATTGAAACTTATGGGGCCGATAGAATCGTTCGGCCCGGATCAAGTCTCCACCCCTTTTGAGGGGTGGAGTGGATTGAAACTGCAACGCACGCGGCAATACTCCATTCCAGGAAGTGTCTCCACCCCTTTTGAGGGGTGGAGTGGATTGAAACTAGCTCCGATTAGCGGCTGGACAAGCCCTGGTGGATGTCTCCACCCCTTTTGAGGGGTGGAGTGGATTGAAACTTGTCGTGCGCGGAATATCGCACGTGAAATCGATGTCTCCACCCCTTTTGAGGGGTGGAGTGGATTGAAACATAGGCCGCCCCCGTCTTCGTCGCGACGAATTGGCGTCTCCACCCCTTTTGAGGGGTGGAGTGGATTGAAACATCTACACATTTGGTCGGATGAACAACGATATCCTGTCTCCACCCCTTTTGAGGGGTGGAGTGGATTGAAACCGATTTCCTCGCACTGCACGTCAGATTCAGAGTGTCTCCACCCCTTTTGAGGGGTGGAGTGGATTGAAACACCCAGTCGTAGGGATAGCGGCCGCCAGGCCCGGGTCTCCACCCCTTTTGAGGGGTGGAGTGGATTGAAACTGCCTGATTCTGCTATCCGGAGTTACAACAAAACGTCTCCACCCCTTTTGAGGGGTGGAGTGGATTGAAACCTCGCAGGACATTCCCGGCCACCGTCACGGGCACGTCTCCACCCCTTTTGAGGGGTGGAGTGGATTGAAACAATTTTGGCATTCGCAGGAATATCGGTATTACGCGTCTCCACCCCTTTTGAGGGGTGGAGTGGATTGAAACAACATAATCGTTCGAAGCCGTCTCGGTGTCTACGATGTCTCCACCCCTTTTGAGGGGTGGAGTGGATTGAAACCTCTCGACCTTGACGAAGGTCGATGACGATACCTACGTCTCCACCCCTTTTGAGGGGTGGAGTGGATTGAAACTGTTTGTTTGTCATTAAGATGTTGCATGGTTGGGCGTCTCCACCCCTTTTGAGGGGTGGAGTGGATTGAAACGTCCTTGCGCGCGTACGTGATGCACGCACCGCAACGGTCTCCACCCCTTTTGAGGGGTGGAGTGGATTGAAACAGCGATGGGTTTTCCAACAAATCTCACGGAAGAGCGTCTCCACCCCTTTTGAGGGGTGGAGTGGATTGAAACACCAGTTCCTCTATCGTATCGTAGACAGCGGCCGTGTCTCCACCCCTTTTGAGGGGTGGAGTGGATTGAAACACTCCATAATTTTCGGTTGCGATGCGGTCTTGGTCGTCTCCACCCCTTTTGAGGGGTGGAGTGGATTGAAACGCTCTGCATTGCGATTGGTAGCAACATTTTCTGTGCCGTCTCCACCCCTTTTGAGGGGTGGAGTGGATTGAAACACGATTGGTATGCCCTTGCATCCAAGGGTGTCAAGGTCTCCACCCCTTTTGAGGGGTGGAGTGGATTGAAACATCTGGGCTCTCGAAGTTAGCGAAAAATCTGCTGTCTCCACCCTTTTTGAGGGGTGGAGTGGATTGAAACAGCGATGGGTTTTCCAACAAATCTCACGGAAGAGCGTCTCCACCCCTTTTGAGGGGTGGAGTGGATTGAAACTTGTCGATTGTGTTTACCGGAGCCGTCCCGAACGCGTCTCCACCCCTTTTGAGGGGTGGAGTGGATTGAAACTTGTTATGTTGGATGTCCTTCCGAAGGTCTTGGAGTCTCCACCCCTTTTGAGGGGTGGAGTGGATTGAAACCATGATTCCGTCGTCACGTCATAATCTATCGGATGTCTCCACCCCTTTTGAGGGGTGGAGTGGATTGAAACAGGCTGCGAATCGTCATCCTGCAATCCGGATGCAGTCTCCACCCCTTTTGAGGGGTGGAGTGGATTGAAACTTCCTACGTTGATCTCGATGCTAACGGCTGCCGGCGGTCTCCACCCCTTTTGAGGGGTGGAGTGGATTGAAACAATTCCGACACACTCGTCGGCGTCCAGGATGAATACGTCTCCACCCCTTTTGAGGGGTGGAGTGGATTGAAACAACGGTCCCCATGTCTGGAATTCCTTGACATTTTCCGTCTCCACCCCTTTTGAGGGGTGGAGTGGATTGAAACGAGATCGTAAATCATACCGGCGCGCGCGTGGCCATGTCTCCACCCCTTTTGAGGGGTGGAGTGGATTGAAACCGAGCGTACCTGTCGGATATGCGGACACGTGGACGTCTCCACCCCTTTTGAGGGGTGGAGTGGATTGAAACCCGAATGCCATGGTTTATCCGCGCCGGGATACGGGTCTCCACCCCTTTTGAGGGGTGGAGTGGATTGAAACCCGAATGCCATGGTTTATCCGCGCCGGGATACGGGTCTCCACCCCTTTTGAGGGGTGGAGTGGATTGAAACTGTAACATTCACGTGATGTTTACGTGATGTCACGCTGTCTCCACCCCTTTTGAGGGGTGGAGTGGATTGAAACTTGTGCGGAAAGTTCTCCGAATCCACTCGCCTGAGTCTCCACCCCTTTTGAGGGGTGGAGTGGATTGAAACTGCGCGAATATGACAAGGCCATGGCAGTGGGAAGTAGTCTCCACCCCTTTTGAGGGGTGGAGTGGATTGAAACTTGTTAACAGGCTTGACGCTGGCAGTATCCTTATGGTCTCCACCCCTTTTGAGGGGTGGAGTGGATTGAAACAAAATCAAAGTCGTGAGGAACCTCGCACTCTCGATTGTCTCCACCCCTTTTGAGGGGTGGAGTGGATTGAAACCTGGTTTGTTACTACACGAAAGCGCTTACCGTGCGTCTCCACCCCTTTTGAGGGGTGGAGTGGATTGAAACTTCTTCCCGTGGACCCGCCGGACCTCCTCCGACCGTCTCCACCCCTTTTGAGGGGTGGAGTGGATTGAAACATCAACGAGTGGATATACATCCATTGGCGATGTCGTCTCCACCCCTTTTGAGGGGTGGAGTGGATTGAAACTATCTACAAGTCGGCGCATCGCTAGTTGTCGACTCGTCTCCACCCCTTTTGAGGGGTGGAGTGGATTGAAACTAGGAGTATAGTTCTCTTAGCCAAAGAATTCAAAGTCTCCACCCCTTTTGAGGGGTGGAGTGGATTGAAACTGAACGAATTCGTTTGATGCTAAGTTCTTGGCCGTCTCCACCCCTTTTGAGGGGTGGAGTGGATTGAAACGTATGCGCCGATGTTCTCCATGCAGTCACACCATGGTCTCCACCCCTTTTGAGGGGTGGAGTGGATTGAAACGAGTTCCAGGTTGGCGACGAAACCAACGGTATGGCCGTCTCCACCCCTTTTGAGGGGTGGAGTGGATTGAAACGAATTCGGAGATCTCCGACGCCTCCAAATCCGACGTCTCCACCCCTTTTGAGGGGTGGAGTGGATTGAAACTGCGTAGCCGGAATAATAGCAGCGCCGGAAAACGGTCTCCACCCCTTTTGAGGGGTGGAGTGGATTGAAACGATATTTCAATTTCAACGAAGGGGAAGCGCTGCGTCTCCACCCCTTTTGAGGGGTGGAGTGGATTGAAACTGCGAGGTTTGGCAGGCCGAGCATCCATCCCGACCTGTCTCCACCCCTTTTGAGGGGTGGAGTGGATTGAAACTGCCTGTTCGAGTGGTAGACGATGCGGGCAGGAGTCTCCACCCCTTTTGAGGGGTGTGCCCTGCTCCCGGTTGTGTGGACCAGCTGACGAGTTAGAATCCGGGTTGAGAATGAGCCATGCGGCTCGACCATCTGAATCGTAGCACAAATTGCCTTTTCGATCATCTTTTTCGTGTACACTGGCCGTACCCATCCGGGGGATAGGGCTCCGCTGGAGAGCGACCCGAGCGCCGGACGGGTGCTTATACCGATGGGCGCGGCTTTCTTGCCGCGTCCTTCTTTTTTGTTCTTTTCTTCAAACGCCCATCGGGCAAGCCTTAAAGCGTTAAACTCCGGGGGTTCGGGGGCAGCGCCCCCGAGAAGAAACGCCGCCGCTCCTGCTGCGGCGTCCGATATCCCAGGCTGCTGTGCGGACGAAACGTGTTGTATTTCCTGCGCCACATCTCGGTCTTCACCTGCGCCTCCCTCAACGTCAGGAAAATCTCCATGTTCAAATGCTCGTCGCGCACCTTCGAATTGAAACTTTCGATGAAACCGTTCTGCCAGGGGCTGCCCGCGTCGATATGCAGCGTGTCCGTACCGCGATTTTGGAGCCAGGTTTTCAGTTTTTCCGCGATGAATTCCGGACCGTTATCCGAGCGGAGAAAGGCCGGATTGCCGTATTGATTGAACAGGTCGTCCAGAATGCAGATCAGGTCAGCCGATTTGATGCCTTTGTCCACATGGATTGCCAGACCTTCCCGCGTGTACTCGTCTTCCACCGTCAACAGCTTGATCCGCCTGCCGTTGCTGAGCGAATCGAACATGAAATCGTAGGTCCATACATGGTTCGGACATTCGGCCTTGACCGGCAGGCCCGCCGACTTCGTTTTCTTTTTCTTGCGCGGCTTGTGCCTCGGAAGACAAAGCTCCAATTCCCTCCAGACACGGTACACCCGTTTCAGATTGACGATTTCTGATCTGTAAATCACGCCCCAGGCCCGGCGATACCCGAAACGCGGCTCATCTTCCGAGATCTCCTTGAGCCTGGCCTTCAGGACCGAATCGTCTCGCGGATGGGCCTTGTAATAGTACGTGGATCGTTGCAGCGTGACCAATGCGGCGCTTCGTCGGACGGACAGACCACGCGAGGCCGCGTGATCCACCGCTTCCCTTCGATGCGCCGCCTTCACCAGTTTTTTTCCAACAGCTCCTTGGCCACGTCAAGTTCCAGATCCCGTTCGGCAAGCAGCCGTTTCAAGCGGGCGTTCTCTTTTTCAAGATCCTTGAGCCGCCTGGTCTCCGAAACCGACAGGCCACCAAATTTCTTACGCCAGCGATAGAAACTCTGCTCAGACACGCCATGTTTGCGGCAGATCTCCTGCACCGTCGAGGTCTTGCATTCCGCCTCTTTTAGAATCGTCACGATCTGCTCGTCCGAAAACCGTTTCCCTTTCATCAGAATCCCTCCTTGAATCATTGGAGGATTCTAACACATCAGCTGTCCAGTTTTTGGGGGGCAGGGCATGCTCCCACTGCGGTCAAAGTCAGTACGTACCACTCATCCATCGCCCCGGCTGGCAGATGGGCACCGTCTGGGCCGTTTCGAAGACACGAGAAAGGGATAAACACCACGGACGACACGTGGCGCAGAAACCCACGTCGCTGTTGTCCCGCATCATCCTCGCCAGTTCCAACAAGGGCGACGCGGTCCTGGATCCCTTTACCGGCAGTGGCAGCACGGGAGTGGTGGCCGCCAAGTTCGGCCGCCCCTTCGTCGGCATCGAGCAAAACCGGGAATACCTGGACATCGCCGTCCGGCGTTTCAAACACCTGAAAGCGTCCGGTCCGTCCGGCCGCGTTTCATCCCGACAACCCTAAACATAAAAGGAGTCGTCATGAAAAAAGAACGGAAAACTGGAAGCGAGGCGTTCAACAGCGGCCTGAACCACGGTCTGTCCACCGAGGAGGAGGACAAAAACGACCTCTTCAACGTCTACGTGGACGAGGCGGCGGCCTTCCTCAACCTGGAAAACGCGGACCTGATCACGCGAACGTTCCAGGAGACCGCAAAATTTGGGATGAGCCTCACGCTGATCAACCAAAGCTACGACACGATACCGCCCGTGGTGAGAAAGACCTTGAGCACGAACGTCGCGGCGCTCATGTACTTCGCCATGGGCGTAGGCTCGGGCGACGCCAAGATCGCCAAGGCCGAACTGCACGGGCTGTTCGAGGAAGAGGAACTGAACGCCCTGCCCGTGGGGCGGGCGGCGGTGCGACTGGGAAACCAGGTCTTCAGCGTGGCCTCGCCCGACGTCAAAACGCCGCCAAACTCTCACACCGAAGAACTGATGGCGTACGCCCTGCAAAAGCACGGCGTGCCGACGGCGCAGGCCGGGAGGCCGAGAGCGCTCACCGGCGAACGCTACACCGCAGGCACGGACGCGGGAGAAATCGCAAAAGGCGGAGCGGCGCACGCCACCGACAGGGAAGCAGGAACACCGTCGAACGCGCGACAGCCCAAGCCGATGGACTTGAGCAAACTGCAAGGCGAACGGAAACGACAGGCCGTCCTGCGTGTCCTGGCCGTCTGCGGACTGGTGCCCTTGAGCGACCTGAATGCGGCCTTCTTTCCTGGCTCGGCAGCCTACGGACGGCAGTTTCTAAAAAAGATGGCCAAGGAAAATGCGATCGGGGCGGTGAAGCTGGGCAAGCGCAGCGCCTATCATCTCACAACCGAGGGCGGGAAAGCGCTGAAAAACCAGCGGCGCTACGAGCCGTTTGCGTTGCCCGAAGAAAGACTATGGGAGCACGCCGCCATGACGGGAGGCCTCGGCGCGCGGCTCTGCGCTCTGGCGGCGAAAAGGTGCATGAGAATCGAACTGAAGCGGGAAACAAACTGGAAAACCGTAAGGCCGGATCTGCTCGTCACGTGGCGCGAGGGAGCCCGGGCCGGTCTCCTGCTGGTGGAAGCCGACCGGGCAACCGAGAGCGTCGCCACCTTTCGGAAAGAAAAACTGGAACCGTACAGCCGGGCGCTGGGTGGCGGGCGGGGAAAAGAAGACGTGCGTCTGTGGGTCGTCGTGCCGGACGAGAAACGCAAAGGGCAACTGCGGGAAGCGACGAGGAAATATCCCGTCGTGATGAAAGCGGCGTCTTTTTCCACGCTCGAAGAGTGGGCGGCGGGTGGGGAGGCTCTGGATATTTTCGGAAGCGGGAACCGGGGAAGCATGAAGCCACACCGCACAGCGCAGAAGGAAGGGAAATCGGGGTAAGTTTCCGGGTTGTGCGGTATGCGTACAGCCCGGAAATCACAGGAGAAAACGCCATGCCGAAACCGTACGTACCGCAGAACGACAGCGCAGACAGCGAACAACGAAAATTGGACGCTCTGCCAGAGATTCTCACCGTGGAAGAGGTGGCGGAATGGCTGCGGGTCAATCGCAAAACGGTTTACGAGGCGGCGTCTCGGGATGAGATTCCCTGCCGAAAGATCGGAAGAATTCTGAGATTCAGCCGGGAAGCTGTAGTACAATGGCTTACCGGCCAAGGTCGTGTCTCGACCAGAAAGCGAGGTGGCCCATGACGGTCTACCTGAGACGCGACACGGGAAAGTATATCGTTCATTTCATCTACAAACACCCGGACGGAAGAAAGGAGGAAATCCGGGAAGGCACGCCTTTCACGACGAGGAAGCAGGCGGAAGCCTTCGAGCGGCAGAAACGACGGGAACTGCTGGAGAAAGACGAGCAACCGAACAAACCCTTAGAAGTGCCGATGTTTGCCAAGTACGCCGAGACTTTCATTGAAACCTACGCCAAGGTGGAAAACAAACCATCGGAGGTGACGAAGAAGCAGATGATTCTTCGCAAACACCTGAAACCCTTTTTCGGCAAACTGTACCTGGATCGGATCACGAAACAGGACATCAAAGCGTATCGGAGTAAAAAGTTGCAGATGGGCTATGCACGAAAAACCGTCAACAACCACCTCGCCGTTTTGAGCAAACTCTTGACGGAAGCGGAGGAGGAAGGGTTGATTTTGCATTTCCCGCGAGTCCGGCAATTGAAAACGCCTCCGTCCAGTTACGATTTTCTGACGGTGGAGGAGGCCAATGCTTTGATCGATGCTGCTAAAGCCGAATGGCGCACCATGATCTTGCTGGCGTTGCGAACGGGATTACGCCAGGGCGAATTGCTCGGCCTTCAATGGAAGGATATCAATTTGGAACTGGGATTTCTTTCCGTCGAGCGAGCCATCTATCGCGGTCGTATCGGCAGTCCCAAGAGCAACAAGGGTCGCACCGTTCCATTGAGCAACGAAGCGGTGAATGCGCTCATCGCCCACAAGCATCGGAAAAGTCCGTTCGTTTTCTGCCGGAAAAACGGCGATCCGCTCACGGATGGAAAGTGCAAACATCCACTCAGGCGAGCCTGTGATGCGGCGGAACTGCGAAAAATCGGTTGGCATACGCTTCGGCACACCTTCGCCTCGCATCTCGTACAGGCAGGTGTGAGCATCCTCAAAGTGAAGGAATATCTCGGTCATTCGGATATCCGAATCACGATGCGCTATGCGCATTTGAACCCGGAAATCGACCGTAATTCCGTGCAATTGCTGGACACTTACAGCACGTATACAGCACGGAACGTGATTAAGTTTCGCAAGTCTCTGGAATCATTGGGATAATTTGGTGGAGGCGGGGGGAATCGAATGCCCCGACGGGGTTTTTAAGAACCCTAATAATATCGACTAGATAGGTGTTATGTGGCTGAAATTACTAAGGTAAGTCTATCCCATTCAGTCCCGTGAAAATCCAACAAAATACATCCCGTGGTGCAGAGTCTGGGCACTATTTGGGCATCGTGTCTCAGCCCTTATCGAGAATCGAAATATGGAATGTCGTCCAGGTAAACCCGTTCATCCCTCGGCATGAACGGCCTCATTCAGGATGTGTTGACGGAGCCGTGGTTTCAACGAATCCTCCAGCACGAGGTCGACCGGGGAACCGAGCAAAGCCTCCAGCCGAAATTTCAAATCCATGTAGTGGTCGAAGGTGGGAGCCTTGTATGACACCAGAATGTCAATGTCACTGTCCGGTCGGTGGTCGTCTCTAGCGTGGGAGCCAAACAGAGCAATCCTCTCCACACCGAATGCCTCCTCGAATTCGGCCCGGTATTCGCTCAACAGTTCAAGTATGGAGTCTTTCGATCTCATAACATCCTCATATCATCAAGGTTCCTCTAGCATACCTGATGTCCTGGCGGAAATCCAGTCAGGAAAAATTCCCGCCATCCGATAAAGTTGACCCAACCCTCGACATCGTCTATAATGCAACTATATTGCAGATTGGACGATAACGAGGTTTTCGATGTACATGCCCCGAACACTGGAAGCATTCCTCGAAAAGGCAACCAAGCAGTTCCCCGTCCTCATGGTGACGGGCGCCCGGCAGGTCGGCAAGACGACCCTGCTCCAGCACCTTGCCGGACAGAAACGGCAGTATGTCTCCCTCGACAATCCATTGATCCTGAACCTGGCCAAGGACGACCCGGCCTTGTTCTTCCAACGGTACCAGCCCCCCATCCTGATAGACGAAATCCAGTATGCCCCCGAACTCCTGCCCTACATCAAGATGGCCGTGGACGAGGATCGGACACCGGGGAGGTTCTGGTTGACCGGCTCCCAGCAGTTCCACCTGATGCGGGACGTTTCCGAATCCCTGGCCGGTAGGGTCGGCATCGTCAACCTGCTGGGCCTGTCTCGTGGGGAAATCGGGGAACAGGGAAAAAGGGAGAAGCCGTTCCTACCCACCAAGGGGAAGCAGGCGAAGAAAGATCCAACCCCTCTTACCCTGCCGGAGCTTTACGACTTGATCTGGAGGGGGAGTTTTCCTGCCGTGGCTCTGGATCAAAACGTAGATCGGAACCTTTTCTACAGTTCGTACATCCAGACCTACATCCAACGGGACGTGCGAGACTTGACCAAGGTCGGGGACGAAATGGCCTTCCTGCGGTTCCTGCGGGCCTGTGCGGCCCGAACCGGGCAGCTCCTGAACATGACCGACATGGCCAGAGATGCCGACATAGCCGTCAATACGGCCAAGAACTGGCTGTCCATCCTCCAGGCTTCGGGTGTGGTCTACCTGCTGGAGCCGTACCATACGAACGTCACCAAACGGCTCGTCAAGACTCCGAAGCTGTACATGCTGGACACCGGCCTGTGTGCCTACCTGACCGAATGGTCGAGTCCCAAAACCCTGGAGGCCGGGGCCATGTCGGGCACCATACTCGAAACGTGGGTTCTGGTGGAGCTGCTAAAGGGCTACTGGCACAACGGACTGCAGGCCCCGTTTTACTACTACCGGGACAAAGACCAGAAAGAGGTGGATCTGCTGATCGTGCAGGACGGGACGATTTTCCCGGTGGAAATCAAGAAAACGGCCTCCCCCGGCAAGAAGGATGTCCGGCATTTTCAGGTGCTGGACAGACTGAACCTGCCGGTCGGAGACGGGGCGATCATCTGCCTGGCCACCGAATCCTTGCCTCTGACAGAGGCGGTCTGGTCGGTGCCGGTGGGGATGGTGTAGAAGTTCCCGAACTCCCCGTCAGGGTTCTCCCCTAACACACCGGGCATAGTAGGTATCGGTTTTGTCATAAGGATAGACGGCGGCCGAACTGAAAGCAACAGTCCACCCTTGAGTGGTATCCGTAGCACTCGTAGAGGATGACCAGAAACCTGCACTCGGCATCTCTGGGAAATACGAACAGGGACTGATCGTTTCATTGTTGATGAGGCTCTGGAGTTCCTTGACTGCTTATCGTCAGCGAAACCTGGACACGGTGCTAATGTGTAGATTGACTTGATTCGTGTACTTTTTTTCGTCAAAGCTTATCCCAGGGAATGCACGGAAGCCTTCTGGGACGGGCACGTGGAGGCCTTCCGGTTTTTCGGCGGGGTGCCTTGACGGATCAGCTACGACAATCTCCGCATCGCGGTGCAGGCGATCACGGGTTGCCACCGGCGGGAGCTGACGGACGGCTTTCTTCAGCTTGTGAGCCATTACCTGTTCGAGCCGCATTTCTGCACGGTTCGTCGTGGGAATGAAAAGGGCGTGGTGGAAGGTCTGGCGAAATACGTACGGCTCAATACGTTTGTGCCGGTGCCGCAGGTCCGTGATTTCACCGATTTGAATGCCGGGCTGCTGACGCGCAGCCGGTCGGAATCGGATCGGAAACTTCGGGGCAAGGCGGCGACGAAAGGCGAGTTGTTCCAGGAAGAGTTCGGGGCGTTTCGTGCGCTTCCGGCGACGGACTTCGACGCCTGCCGCAAGGCGGCGGTGCGGGTTAACAGCCTGTCGCTGGCGCGTTTCGACACCAACGATTACTCGGTTCCGGTGGCCTTGGCGCATCACCGCGTGACGGTGAAGGGTTATGTGGATCGGGTGGAGCTTGTCACGCGGGAAGGCGAGAGGATCGCGGTTCACGCCCGGCTGTGGGGCAAGGAGGGGATTTCCTACCAGTTGGCGCATTACCTGCCGCTGCTGACCCGCAAGCCGGGGGCGCTGGACCATGCCATTCCCTTTCTGGATCTGAATCTTCCCGGCGGCTTCGAGACCTTGCGGCGCAAGCTGGAAGCCGAAGCCGGCCACGCCGGGACGAAAGAATTCATCGCCGTGCTGCAATTGCTTCTGAAAAGACCGTTATCCGTGGTGGCGAAGGCGATCGAGCGGGCCTTGCCGCTGCCCTATCCGTCGGCTTCCATCATTCGACTGTATTGCTGCACCGAAGAGCATGTCCAGGCGTTGTTTTCGCTCGACGGACGGGAGCATCTGAAAGGTGTGCAGGTCAAAAGGCCCGATCTCAGGGCCTATGCCGTCCTGACGGACGGGGAGGCGCGATCATGAGCGGCGAATCCGGTGTTCTGCTGCAGCATCATCTGAAACAATTGAAGCTGCCGACCATGCTGCGGGAGTATGCGCCGCTGGCGGCCGCCTGCACGAAGGAAAAAGCGGACTATGCGACGTATCTGCTGCGGCTGTGCGAGCGGGAGCTAATCGACCGGGAGCGGCGGGCGGCCGAGCGACGTCTGAAAGCCGCGGCCTTTCCGGTGATCAAAACCATCGACACCTTCGACTTCACGATGCAGCCCTCGCTCAATGAGCCGCTGGTGCGGGAATTGTTGAGGGGAGACTATCTCGACAAGCGCGAAAACGTGCTGCTGATGGGCAACAGCGGCACGGGAAAGACCCATCTGGCGAGCGCCTTGGGCTTTGCGGCCTGCGCCCAGGGCAAAAGGGTCCGTTTTTTCACGGTGACAAGTCTGGTGACCGAGCTCTTGGAGAAACGGGAGGATCGCCAGTTGAAACGCTTTCTGGCCCAGCTTGAGAAGCAACAGCTGCTGATTCTGGACGAGCTGGGCTACGTGCCGTTTTCCAAGGCGGGGGCGGAGCTGTTATTCGACGTGGTGAGCCGGGCCTATGAGTGTCAGAGCCTGTTGGTGACGACGAATCTGCCGTTTGAGCATTGGGTGGAGGTTTTGGGCAACGAACGGCTGACGGGGGCGCTGCTCGACCGCTTGACGCACCGGGTGCATATCCTGGAAGCCAACGGTGAAAGCTATCGGCTCAACGAGGCGAAACGACGGAAGAAGAAGAGCACAAACCGCTCAGGCTAAGAGGCACTGAAAAGACGTTTGACATCCCGCACGGGGCGGGATATTTTTTGATCCCGGCCACCGCGATTTTCAACCGCCTCGCCACCCGCCGCGGTTTTCAACCGCCATTTACAGTCGGTCAGTATGTGAGTGAAGATGGCCTTCGAAAATACGTCAAGAATCAAGGTAGAACCTACCAAAAGCTGTACGAAAAACAGCTGGATTTTGAGTTTTAGCACCGATACCCCGCCCCTTGCGGCGGGGTAGTTCATTTGTATCAGTGACAGGTTTTCCCAGACAATGTCATCCTCGGTGTGATCGTAGTTTGTGTTCACCAAGCGAAAAGTCCGCCGGAGATCGAAGTTGAATTTTTTCCGACTTCATCGGTAAAATCCAGAGGATATCCGTAAAGAATACCAGAACGTTAATTCGTCTCCGGAAGAAGATCATCGTGAACAACCCGAACGTGAATCGGAGGAACCGTCGGAAATTCGATCTTTACCGTTTACGGACACCGTGCCGATTTTCGATGAGAAGCAGCAAAGATTCCATGAAATCCAATGGAAACCAAACCGTCGCGACAGAATTATCGATCTTCCGATATGGTCACTGGGAATTTCAAATAGGCCCAATATCTGCCGACATTGCTCAAGATGGAGTTGACACCACTTCGGAGAGTATTATAAAGATGTGCATAGTCGTATACTTTGATCCCGACGCCGAAATGCAGTCTCCCGAAAACGGAAGGAATGACCGTTACATGTGGTTCCGTTCAGTAACAAGTCTTCTGGCACTAGCGCTCTTGTGGACCGTTTCGCTCCATGCCGTTCCGCTGGAAACCGAGGGGTCCGTCTCATCGCCGCTGGAAAATGCGACGGAATCCACCGCTGCTCCATTATTGAGCCGGTTGCCGGAGTCGGGTAGTATGAAGAACCCGGCGCATCCCTGCCTGAATGCCGGAGCCGTCCTGGCTGCCATCGAGAAACGGCAAAAAGAGACCGGCTACATCTTTCACCGTTACCAGAACGAAGTGGGTGGATATCGCCTGTACCCGTTTTCATACTCGTCTGAAGATCCCGAAAAGACCGTATTTTTTCTGCTGACTTCCATCCCGTGGGGAACGCTTCGTTCGTGGTTTCTGGAGGAGATGCATCTGACGGAGTTCGACGGGAAATGCCAGTTGAAGCAGGTGCGTCGCTACGCCTTCACTCCATCGGAGGATCTGACGATCTACCAGGCTGCCCAGGTCATGCACGCCACGTGGAAAAGCTACCTGGAGAAGGTCATCCGTCTGGAACGCGGCGGGGAGAAGGATTCCGTGGCGAAGGTGCTCGCCTGGCCCGATCCGCTCATGTATCGCCCCGAATACCTGGCGCTTCTGCCCAGGGTTCCTTTCGAGAAACTGCGTCCCGGCGACGTGGCCTACGACGAGGAAGGCCGCTTCGTCATCGCCCGCTCGGATGCGCACGCCTTCAAATCCCGGGGTAAGGCGTTCCACGCCTTCGTCCGGACGTCCCTCGGATGGAAACACCTCGACCTGAAATCCAGCCGCGACCTGGACTGGCGGCGGCCGGTGGCCGAATACTGGGAGGGCCGCCCCGCGCGCTTCAACACCGTGGGCGGGCACGACTGCGACGGCGACGGCCTGTTTTCCGGAATGGACGCCTGCCCGTGCTGCGCCGAGGATTACGTCGGCGAATGCCAGACGGACGGCTGCCCATCCGGCCTGAAAATCGAGGGAAACCTGAAACTCCGCGCGCAGTTGTCGCTTGGCGCGGCCTACGTCCACCCGGAGGCGATGGGACTGCTGGAAGGCGGCGTGTCGCTGCATCATCCGGATATCGGGTTCAACCTGGCCGTCGGGCTGTTGCACAACCTCACCCGGACAAGCTATGGATACAGCCTCCAGGCCCGCTTCCTCTTCCCCGCGCTGACACGTCCCCGCTATCCCATCGAGTGGTACGTGGGAGCGGGCGTCCTGGTCGTCAACTCGTTCTACAAGGACGCCGAACACCTTCCCTCCCGCTTCTACCTGGCAAAAACCGGACTGGACTGGATCTTGCTGGACCGTCCGCGCACACGTCTCGCTCTGGACATCGGAGCATTCGCCGGTGTCCGGCAACGCAGTATCGCCTACATTTCGGGGGCTGAGAAAAAGACCGAGGAAAGTACGCTGCCTTCCGGAGGCGCGCAGCTTTCCCTACGTTGGGATTTCCGTTAGGAGGTCGTCATGATGCCCGCCGTTCACCGATCGTTCATCGTTCTTCTAGCCGCAACGCTTGGTTTCCTTCTTTTTCAGTGCGTTCAGAAGGAACAGGATGAAAGCGAACTGCCCTGCGTGCCGGGCATTTCCGAACCCTGCTATACGGGACCGGAGGGGACCGACGGCGTCGGAATCTGCCGCATGGGGCAGTCCTTCTGCTGGGAGGAAGGCGGCGTGGTCATGGGGCCGGTGTGCCGCAACCAGACCGTTCCCCAAATGGAAACCTGTAACGGCCTGGACGACGACTGCGACGGCCGGGAGGACAACAACGGCGCCTGCACGGACGATATGGTGGAGCGCCTGGAGAAGGAAGTCGGAAACGTGGAGGCGGTCTACCGGCCGGAACTGGTCGGACCTTACCTCCTGGTGAACGGCAAGTGGGCCACGCTGTACGAATGCCCGGGTGGACGGCGGGGAGAGGCTTGCGCGGACATTTTCGTTCGAAAGGAACTGCTCGAGGGATTCGGGCTGGCGCTCCACGGTGATCAAACCAGCGAACACGCCAACCGCCTGGAGAAAATCCGCGTGAGCGACGCGGGAGGCGTGCAGTACGTCACCTACCGCCAGCTTCACGTGATTTCGCAGGCGGACGGCGAAACGGATGAGGTTCCGGTGGAGGACGGCTGGCTGTCCATTGGCGTGAAGGGAGACCGGATTTTCCGGCTCTCGGCCACTATCGTCCCGGTTCCTGACAATCTGTCCCACCAGGCGATGCTGAACCTGGAATCGCTAGGTCAAGTGGCGGACGATCTGGTGGGAGAAAACGTGGTGGTGGAAAAAGTGATTTTCACCAAACGCGACGACGGAGGCCGCCTGCCGCCGGTGGAGGAACAGGAACCCGTACTGTCCTACCGCGTGGATACTCCCTTGCGGCGCTATTATCTGGACGCTGGGAAACCGGCCACGGAAAAGGCGATTCTGTATCAAGTCCCCCGGGCGGCCGGTCTGGGAGGAGGATTCAAGATGACGAGCGGGGGAGAACTGAATCGGGAAAAGGCCGACGACGTACTCCGGATGTTTGTCGATTACGTGGAGGAAAACACGGCGATAACCTTTCCCGAGGCGATGGATTTATCGTCTCTGGATATCCGTACCCCGGACAATCCTCCCGCGGAGGGGATTTGCCCCATCACCCAATCGGGTCGGGTCTGTCCGAATGTGGAGAATTCGGCGGAGAAAGGTGTTATTCACGCCTGTCAGATCGAAAACCGGCTGGAGTTTTGCGAACCGAGATTCAGCGTGGATGCACTGATTCACGAGGCTTCACATTTTCTGAATGAAAGGGGCGCTCCCGGCGGGATGAAGTCGGATCATCTGGGAGAAATCACCATCGACGAAGCCCTGGCCTTTGTCCAATCTCGGCTCTTCCAGTGCTATGAAAGCCATCTCGGCGGGCACTACAGCGGCGTTGAAGAGGAAAACATCGCTTTTTCCTGCGATTGGCTGCACCCGGAAGTCGGCTTGCGGGTCGATCAATCGGAAGACTGGGCGAACGTGGAGTTTCGCAGGCCCGTGAGTCCGGTCGATGAACAGGATCGAATTTTCACCAATGCCGCACTGATCGCCCGTTCTTTTCACATCATTCTCGAAAGTTTCCAGGAACGGCTATTGGCCGATTATTACATGGGCCGTGCCACGTCGTACCATCCCTCGGAGATTCCCTTGATCGCCAACCGCAAGGTTCGGGATCTGATTCACCGCATGGTGGTGGAGGATCTGCATCCGGTGGAAGGCCGAGACGTCTGGACAGCGGCGTTTGCGGCCTGTGAAGGCCTGCAGACCGGCAATCCGTTTCGATACACCCAGGCGGACTGCACGGCCATACTATCGGCGTTTCGGGAGACGGGCATTCTGGAAGACCAGGGCTTTTCGGGGCTGACCGAGCTGTGTAACGGCCTGGACGATGACGGCGACGGCCTGCGGGACAATTGCACCGAGAGCGGACAGCTTTGCACGGAAATGGACCGGTTGAACGAGGGAACCCTGAAGAGGGAGTACTATACGGGCGATCCGGAAAAACGCGGGAAGGGCCGCTGCCGGGCCGGTCGCCAGGTCTGCGTGGACGGCCAGTGGGAGTGGGAAAGCGGATATCCGCCTTTCACCGGAGAAGAGGAGGTCTGCAACTATCTGGACGACGATTGCGACGGCCTGACGGATGAGGTCGGAACCGCGGCCGGAGCGTTGCAGGTGAAATACATTCTGGATCAGGATCGGGACTGTTACGGAAGCGGCGACCGCTCGGAGATCGTTTCCGTCTGCCTGTACGACGACGGAAGCGGAACCACGGCCGTACTCGACAGTGAAAAAATACCTTCCGAGAGTGTGTTCAGCCAATACGATCTTCCCATTGGAAGCTGCAACCGTAAGGAGGATAATTCGGATCATTATTTCGTCGCCTACACGGACACCCCCCCGGAATACCTGGACTGCGATGACGGCAACCCGGATGTATTTCCCGGCGCGGAGGAAATCTGCAACGGCATCGATGATGATTGCAGTAACGCCATCGACGACGACGAGCGCTTCTCAAGACTTGGCGCTGTTTGTTCAGCCGGAGAAGATTTCTGCAAGGCCTACGGAAACTACGTCTGTACAGAAGATGGACTGGGCGTGGAATGTAATGCTATCGCTGGAGAAGGCATCAAGATGTACGAAGACAAGGATGGAGACGGATATACCGGTCATGGTTCTAGGACAGCATGTTCTTTGGAACCGGGATGGCTGCTTTCGCGAAGCGCGGAAGACGACTGCTGCGATTGTTCCGCCAGGATGAATCCCGGTTTGACTGAAATCTGCGATGGAATTAACAATGACTGTGCAGGAGGAATCGATGATGGAGAAGGCGTCTGCGAGGCTTTTCCGATCCAATTGGAAAGCATCCTCGTCGATCATCTGGCGCAGACGGCTGATAGCGGAGATATCGAGTTTGACGGCAATGGTCCTTATGTGAAGATCACGATCAGGATCGAAGTCGTTGACGAATCCCGCATCGTATCTACGGTAACAGTGTATATGAAGGAAACGACGCAAAATTGGACGGAAGGTACAAAAACGGTATGGGAAGAGTATCCGGAAACGTTCGAAAGACCTGCTATCATTTGCGGCGATACGAGAGTAAGAGGTGTCAATATCGATTTCGATTACATTGATTCGGGTCACGGAGAGGATTATCCCGTTCCGGAAGAAATTGCCTCGGAGATGGTTGTACGAGAAACGGGGGAAAAATGCGGTCTGACCGTTGGAGACATCATCGGTTTGGATTCGACCTGCATTGGGGATACCTATGGAGGAGATATTGGTACGGAAGAGGAAAATCCGGCGGAGTATCCGAATGTCAGTGGTTGCATCATTCACTTCGGTGAAATCTTCATCGAAGAAAGACCGGAAATAAAACGCTGTCACGAACTATGCGAGTAGGCCACCGGATGCCCCGCTTTTCTTTCCAGATCCGAGGATGGGAGGTGCTATTTTTTCTGGCCCTCCTTTTCCCTCTGTACGCCGGGGCACAGGAACCCGTCTTCCGGAAGGCCATTGTCATGGCCCAGGTGACCGAAAACATTCTCGGCGACGTCCATCGCCTGATGGTCATCCGCAATTTCTCCGGCGATTTCGACGCCGAACTCATCACCCGGGGGCTGAACTGGACCATCACTATCGGCAACCGCACCCACGCCCGCAAGGTGGACGTGGGCCGGGATTACCTGCTGTATCTGCACAGCCGAATCGACGAGAAGGACATCTTCGGCCAGGTGGTGCACGAACTGTCCGGCCAGGCCCCGCCCCTGCCGGTGGTGGACGGCCATCTGCTGGGATCGCTGATCTCTCCCCAGGTGGGAGTGGAAAATTCCATCCTGGTTTCCAGTGCGCCCTACCTGAAACGCCTCGGCTCCGACCTGCAGGGACGTTGCCGCTACGACGCGAAACGGCGGCTGCTGTTCTTCATCGGTCCCATGGACTCCCGAGACAACGAACGTCTCGCCGTGCTGTTCGACGATTTTCTGGACAAGGCCGCGATCTCCCGCCTCCAGGAGAAAACCCGCATGATCCATCGCATTCCCATGACCGTGGTGGAAGGCTGGTTCGAGGCGCTGGAGGACCGCAGGGCGGGCCGCGAGCTTTCGTCGCGGATCCTTGCCTGTCCCAGCGTGGAAGGCGGTTACGACAGCAAGCCCAAGACCTGGACGGCCTGTTTGCTGGAGGCCGTTTCCCTTTTCCGAGCGGGGAGACTCGATCCCGAGTTGATTCCGACCTACTTGATGATGCTGGAGAGCGTCGGTGTCGCGCCGGAGCGGGAAACCCTGGAGTGGCTGGCCTGCGGTCCGGATCCGGAGGACTGCCGGACCGATCCCACCCGGGCCGCCTTCGCCCTGCGCCTGCTTTCCGCGCACCATCCGGGCGAGGCTATGCCGACCCTGCTGAGCGCGCTCTGGCATCCCCATGGAATCGTTCAGAAAACGGCTCTTTCCCGGATGGAACACCTGGCGGAAGATATGGGCGTCATCGACCGCGCCAACCTGGTCTACGCCATCGGCTCCTTCATCATGGGCGCGGTGTACGAAAAACCCGGCCCCACCGAGTTCCAGCCGTTTCCCAAGCCCGGGGATTCGCCCTATCGAACGGCCGTGAAGGCCCTGGTGGGCATCGGTTCTGGCGAAGCCTATGATATCCTCGAAAACGAATTCTGCAACGTGGATCTGCTGATCGGAGAGGGGGCCGTCTGCGAGGACAAGCCGGAGCAGATGGTGATTCTGGAGGCCCTGGCGGAAAGAGAAAATCATCGGCTGGACGCCTTCCTCGTTCGGAACATGAAACACTTCAAGAAACGTACCCAGGCCCGGGTGAACCTGTTCGTCAGCAGCGCCGAGGGACCGCAGGATGCCTCCACGCTTATCGAGGCGTTCAAAAAGGAGAAGAAATCGGACGTGCGGCGCGGCATCGCGGCGGTTCTGGCCGAGCGGGAAACCATGAGCGATGAAGTCAAGCGGTTTTTCCTGGATTTCGGTTTGAAGGACAAGAACGAGTCCGTTCGTCTGGAGTCCCGCCGCGCGCTGCTTAAGGAATACGATTCCGCCCTGATTCCGGTCATGGTGGGTTTGTACATCGCCGAGCATTTCTCTCCCAGTAAAAAAAACCGAGCCCGGCGTCTGAAAGACGACGTTTGGGAATGGCTGGAATACATGCGAAATTTCGCGGTGAATCGCTATGCCGCCGAAAAGCGTTCGAAACTTCGAAAGGCCTACCTGACGGCCATGTTTCTGTTGGAAGACGATGTGGAGCAGGTTCGCAAGGTCTGCCTGGAGCGGGAAACGGACGAGGATCTCAGGGCGTTCTGCCTTTCGGCCTGCCGGTTGAACGGATACCGTTGCGCCCCGGGGGATTACGGAGAAATCCAGTATTGTCGGATCAGCAAGGGCGGCGATTTCTACTGGAAGGACGAACACGCCTGCGGACGTCGGGCCTGCGTGGAGATCGAACGGGAACGAATCTGCGAAGAAGACGGATTGCTCCAGGACGGCGTTCTTCCGGATTTCCGTTTGTCTTCCCAGTGCTACGAGAATGGCGGGAGCATTCTGGCCGTGTGCGCCAAGTGCCCGCCATCCGGCGGATCCACCCGAACCTGTCGTCAGGCGGATCGAGTCGAGTTCTGCGGCCCCTCCACCGATTACCAGCTTTTCGAGGAAATCTGCCCGGCGGGAAGCGTCTGCCGGGAAGATGAAAACGGGGATGCCCAGTGCATGGAACCCTGAGGGGATGGACAATGCGTATTACAAGGAAATCTTTAAGGAAATTCCTGTCGGCGGCGCTCCTGACTGGCCTCGCGTGTTCCTGCGGCGAAAACGGGCATCCCAGTGTGGGGAACCGGATCTGCACGCCGGAAGAGACCCGGCCCTGTCAGCCGGAGGAATGTTGGGACGCGGAACGCTCCGAGGCAGTCTGTACGGATGACGGCTTGGGCTGGCAATGCCGATACTGTCCGTCCTATCCCGAAACCGATGGTGATCCGGACGACGAATCGGATGGAGCGGCAGGCGACACGGATAACGATCGGGACGCCGTGTCGGAAGAAGATTCCGACGCGGAGCTTTTGGAGGACGGGGACGAATCGATGCCGTCCGTTGGAAGCCTGGAGGTCTGCGATCAACCGGGTTTCTTAGGGAACTGCCTAATTTTCCAACTGTCCGAGGGATGCACCTTCATCGGGACGGACATCCCGGCGGACGGCGATGCAGACGTGGATCCGGAGGCGGATTCTATTGAAAAATCGGGTGGTTGGGCGCGTTCCCTGAATACCCGGATTCCCCTGGGATCGAGCCTGGTGTTCCAGGACGGACGTTGCGGAGACGAGCCCACGGTTCGCTATTGCGTAAACGGCCGGGGCCTGCGGGAAATGGAAGACAGAATCGAATATTCCGATCTCTCCCGCGATCCCTCGGACGAGCGGATCGAGTGGCTCGGCCGGGACGGGGAGCGCCCCGCAAACCTGACGCTGGACCGGACCATCAATTCGGTTTTCCTGTATACGGAAGGATGCGAGACGCGTTGAATAGAGAGGAAAAGCTGTGAAAAGACGGATACTTCTCGATCCGGCGACGGCGGTTGGATGGGGGCGACGACGGAATGGGACCATCGGTCGGCGGGGGATCGGCATTTGGATCGTCTTCCTGTGTGTTTTCTGCGCCTTTTCAAGCGCTTCCGCCGAACCGGCCGCCTCGCGGAGCGTGGTCTACGTTCCCCCGAAAGGGGGCGCCGGAGGCCTGGAGCGTCCCACGCAGGTGTACGAGAATTCCTACGCGGTGGTGATCGGCATCGACCGCTATCGAAATCTGGCCAAACTGACCGGAGCTGTCCGCGATGCACAAGCTGTGGGGAAACGGCTGGAAGAGAGGAATTTTTCCGTAACGTATTTCCTGAACCGAAAAGCGACGAGAGAAAACATCGCCCGTTTTCTTTCCGTCGATCTGGAGAGAAGGCTGAAGAAAGACGATCGTGTCCTGATCTATTTCGCCGGACACGGCTACTCCGAAATGGTCGAGGACAAACCCGTCGGCTACATCATGCCGGTCAATTCGAAACGGGATTCCGCTGCCTATTCCGCCATCGCCATGACCGAGCTGCAAACCTGGCTGAGCCGTTACGAAGCCAAGCACGTTCTTTACATCGCCGATGCCTGTTACTCGGGACTGGCCATCTCCTCCCGATCCATGGGGTTGAGTCCGGAATGGATGGATTATCTGATTCAGGTCACCGCGAAGCCGGTTCGGGTGACGCTGGTGGCCGGGCGCAAGGACGAGGAAGCCCTGGAACATCAAGGACATGGCCTGTTTACAGGCTTTTTCCTGGAGGCGCTTGAAGGACTGGCCGACACGGACGGCAACGGATTGATCACCACGGACGAACTGGCGGCCTATATCAAACCGAAGGTATCCTCCACGGCTTCCGAATATTACCAGAGTTCTCAGAACCCGCAGATCGGACGACGCGGAGAAGGGGAGTTCGTTTTCCTCAATCCGCGCGGAAGCCGGCCACAGTTGGGGAAAATTCTGGCGAATTCCGTGCCGAGGGCGGATCGTTTCTTCTTGAACGGCGAAGCCCGTCACCTTTCCGAAACGGGATGGATCGAGCGGCTCGAACCGGGGAGCTACCGGATCCAGGCCGAGTGGAACGGCGAGAAATCCAGGGAACTCGCCGTCATCGTCCAACGAAACACGACCGCGCACGTCACCTTGACACGCCCGGACCCGGAATCCTTGCAACGCACCCGCCTGCAAGCCAAGGCTTTCCTTCAGGAAACCGGGGGCGTGGTGCCTGCAGAGATCTGGATCGATGGAAAGAAGCGCGCCACCGGAAAACTGAATGAAGTTATGAAACCCGGCGTCTACGAGGTTGAAATCCGATACGAACAGAACTATCCCTACCGGCATCTCGTCCTGTTGGAAGAGGGACGGACCGTGGAAATCACGACGACATTCGCTTGGCCCCCGCCCGAGTTGCTCGTCCATCGCGATCGATTCCGGAAGAACCGGCAGAAGCGGCGCAAGATGGCCCATGGATTTCTTTGGAGCGGTCTGGGACTGGCCGTACTCGGGGGCGTGGCCACGGGAATGGCCGTTTCCACCGGAAAGGACGTGAAAAACGGGGACGACTCCAAGAAAGATGTGAACGTATTCTGGTCCTCGGCAGCAGTGGGTGGTCTGGTATTGGGCGGCGCGGCCCTGGTGACGGGAGTGGTGCTCTGGTTTCTGCCTTCGGAAAAAGAAAGGAACGCGCTTCCCATGCTCGGGCTGTCTTCCGGCGCGGGACACCCGATTCCGATGGCCACGGTCATGGGGGAGTGGTGAAATGCGAGCGATTTCATGCCTGTTGCTGGCGCTGTTCTGTTCCGGCTGCGAGTATTTCTTTGCGGAGAATGAATCGCGATGGCACGAAGACGGCGATGCGGACCGGGATGCGGAAGAGGATGAGGCACCGTGGACCTGGATCGCCTTCGGCGGAGGAAACTTTTGCTATAACCTGGGAGGCGATACCTGCGAAACCACGGTGGTTTATGCGTTTGAAATCATGGATTCCGAGGTCACCCAGGCGCAATACGAAGCCGTCACCGGAAAAACGCCCAGTTTCAGACAGGGATGCGGCGTCTGCCCGGTGGAGAACGTCACCTGGGAAGAGGCCCGTTCCTTCTGTGAATCCGAAGCGGTGGGCGGACGGCTGCCCACGGAGACGGAGTGGGAATTCGCTACTCGTACGGGACTGGCCGATGGCGATGATTTCTGTTTCAACGTTCCCGACGATCTGGACGAAATTGCCTACTTCGCCGAAAACTCCGCCGTCGACGAAGACTCGAAAAACGCCACTCAGCCGGTAAAGAGAAAGAACCCGGACCAAAACGGCCTGTTCGACATATTGGGCAACGTGGCGGAATGGTGCCAGGATGTCTGGTGCAACACGGTCGAGGAGAAGCCGCTGAATAGTTGCGAATGGGGTCACACGGAAGAAGATTGTCTCTCGGAGCCCGTGATGCACGTATACCGTGGTGGCCACTATGACTCCCCCCGGGGAAATTTGGCGCCCTGCGCTCGGCAACAAAATACGGGGGCGTCCAAATACGTCGGTTTCCGGTGCGCCCGGGACGCCCCGGGGACGCAGGAATTCTGTCACGAGTCGGACGGCGATGCGGCCGAGAAATAGCTGAAATTAGAAATAGCCGCTCACCGTGCGTAAAATAGTGGCTTCCGACCGCCCGCGAATGCCAGACACACAACTTCCAGTATACAGTTATCGTCCCGGCGGTGGCACGTGGCGGATGACGAATTCCAGCGCGGCCTGCCCGAACTTCGACGTCGCCTCCGATGTTCCCGGCGCTCCGCTCGACAGGCCCTGCTTGATGCGTACGCCTCGCGCGAAGGCCGAGTAGGCGGCCCGTTTTCGACTCGGGGATGTCTCCACTTCCGCGAGCAGGTTCTCGATGGCCCGACTCGGTTCGCTCTGCGCGAAAATCAGCAGGCGCTCCTCGCCCGGCGTCCCGCAGACTTCGAAGGCGGCGTCCGGATCCGTGGGAATCGTCACCGCGCCTTTTACCGGATTGTCCGTACCGGTCAGCTTGGCCGGGTAGAGCCGCAGCCAGTCGCCCTCCGAATCGAGCAGAAGAACGTACAGGTAGGTGGTCTGCGGCAGGTCCAGCCACAGGCGAAAGGTCGATCCGGCGGGCAGTTCTTCGCCGCTGTGCAGCACGTGCCCCCGGCTCGAAACCTCCAGCCGCAGCGACACCGGACGCTCCGGCTGCACGGGATTGAGGCCGGCCAGACTTTCCTTGTAGAACGGGGCTTCCGGCGCGGCCACCTGCGCCACCGGGTGCGCCTGGTTCAACTCGACGAGCTTCGCGAAGCGCTCGGCCAGCGCGGCGCGGCGATCGGCGTAGTCGCCGCCGGTCAACGCCCCCTGGCGGTAGAGATCGCAGAGGTTGGCCGACTCGTGCAGGTAGATTTCCACAACCTCCTTTACATCGCGAATGGCCTGCTGTCGCGATTGTACGTTGATGTCCAGAAGCTGCCACACCGCCTGGCCGTTATAGGCCCGGCCCTGGTACTCGATACCGCTCTGGCAGCCGCCGCCGACGGTCGGTTCGTGCGGCCCGGGCGTAAGCGTCCGGCAGGAGGTCAATAGGAGCAACAGCAGCATCAGCGGCATCAGCGGCATCAGCGGCATCAGCGGCAGAAAAAAGCGGTACATATTCATTTTGCATCTCCGTCAGTTTTCGATGCGCACGGCGCGCAGAACCCGGTTTTCTTTCGAAACGAAAACGATTCCTTCCGGCAATCCGAATTCGGGACACGTCCCCGCGTACACGCTCTCACCGGACAATGCAACGCCGCGTTTCCGAAGGTTCGTACAGCCGTTTTTCCAGGCGGCGACCCGCTTCAGGCGATCCGGTGGGAACTCGACTTGCAGCATCCGAAGATCCACGCTCGGCTGTGGCGGCTGGGTGGTTTCGGGTAGTCGGAGCTTCCATAGGCGGCGGGTCGGGCCGCCGGACAGCGGACGGCAGGCGGTCAGGCCCATATCGGTTGTCCCGTTCGGATCGGTGCTTGCGATCGGCACGTTGAACAGCGCTTCCCATCCGGCGGGACAGCCACCCAAAACCAGCGGAATGTGGCGCGGCAGTTCGAAAAGGGACGACCCGCCGAATTTCTTTGCCGAGGAATTTCTCGTTTGCGGCCGTGGACCGGCGGCTTTCGCCGAAGCGGGAGCGGCGAGACATTTAAGCAGGTCGGCTACCTGTTGGTTTTTCCCGAGGATTTTCCGATTCTTACCCGCCGTTTTCGCCCAGCGCGCGGCCGGGCCGGGAACGTCGGGAAACGGGTGGGCGCCCAGGTGCTCCAGAAAGGCGATCAGCGCGGCATTGGCTTCGAGCGCGGCGCGAACGGCTTTCGGCGCGGAGGTGTCGAGTCGCTCACGCGCAGCGTCCAGGTAACGTTTCGCATTCGACGCATCGCCCAGGTAAAACGCCGCGCAGGCCTTGGATGAAGCCGTTACGAAGGGATCGGCTCCCTGCATTTCGGCGTGTTCCAGAAGCCACAGGGCCTCGACGAGAAGCTTCCGCGCCTTTTCCTGACGGCTTAATGAGCGGGTGATGCTGTACCGGCGCGGCTCCTCCCAGAGCGCCGTATGCGTCGGATAGGTCGGGAGGCAGCGCAGGTGCGAGACATCCGCCGGCAGGCGCGCTTCCGCAATCCAGGGGGCGTACGGCGCGGCCTCCATCATGAGCACCAGCGCACGCGCGAGCTTCATTTCCGTGAGGGCCACGCCTTGCCCCTGCACGAGTTCGTCTCCCCAGGCCAGAAGTCGTAACGCCGCATCGCGCCGCTCGGCAAAGGCCAATGTCAGGGCGGTTCGATACACCGTTTCATAGGCGTCGAAGGTGCGGAGAACGTTCAGTAATTCCACGGAACGCTTGCGCAGGTCGGAAGGGCGGTAATTGAATTCGCTCTTCAGAAAGAAGGACACCGTTTCCCGGAAAGCCAGTTTGCGAGTGGAATACCCGGCGGCAGCAATGTAAAACGCCGCCCGCTTGTCGGCCAGTTCTTCGTCGTTGACGCCCCGGCCTGGCCGGTCGAAAGCCTGCAGGGTCGCCGTTCCCGCCTTGTCCAGATCGTTGAAGCGATGCCCCAGTTCGTGCGCCAGAACGAAGGCCAGCAGGTCTTCCGGGTAGCGCCGCAGGACGAGAATCGTTTCAATCAATGGAAACGGCAGATAGACCACCGCCGGAGCACCCGCACACAGGTAAGCAGAGGTCGGGAAATCCCGGCCGTCCCACTGCGCGCGGCGGTCCAGAACGGCCAAGTCGGTTTTCCGCCCCGTCGCCGATTCAAAGGGATCGTTGACCTGCCGCCAGATGCGCACGGCCCGTTTCACGACGGGATCGTTGGGATCCGCCTTCGGCGCTTCCTCCATCATGCGGCACCAGGGACTGGGCCGCGCCGATAAAATCATGGGGGCAAGCAGGATCAGAAAAAATACGGCCATAAGCGCCATTCGGTGGAGAACCCTTTCGGAACCCTTATACCATCGAGCAGCTGCCCGTGGGGGAGATTCGTTGTTCTTCAGATGTAACAATTTCAAACCAGGCATGCTCATCGCAATTCAGCCGAATCCTCGGATCGTCGATGACGCTCCATTTCGTCTTTCGATACTATTTACGGAATCCAATCCCGATTTCCATACCACATTTCGTTAAAAAATAGTATATATGCACGAACTTGCAATGTTTTCAAGAACCGGCGGGATCGAGCCGATGGACCCACAGGAAAAAAAGCTCGTCCGAAACCTGGCGGGCGGCGACGTTCGGGCGCGTGAGACGGCATGGCGGAGTTTCCTGACGGATTACGGGGACTTCATCTACCGGATCGCGCATCGCCTGGCCGGGCCGGACGAGGACGACGCGGGAGAGGTTTTCCTGTTTGTCGTCGAGGCTCTGAGCCGCACGAAGGAGACGAAAACCGGTTCCGGCTTCGCCCGTTTTCAGGCTTATCTGAAAGCCCTGCCCGATCATCCCGGCTCCACCTTCAAATCCTGGTTGGCCCAGGTGTGTGCAAACCTCTACGTGGACTGGAAACGTTCCCGTTACGGACGCCGAACCGTCCCGAAGGCGGTTTCTGAAGTGGGAGCGGCGGCCGAGGAGCTTTACAAGCTTCTGTATTGGCAGGGACAAAGCCGCACCGCCACCCGGCATCGGATGCTGGCGGACGGATGGGTGCAGGACGAAAATGACTTCGACCGGCTTGAAATGCGGGTCGAATGCCGTCTGGATGCAGTGAACCGCTGGTCCATCGTTACGGAAACGGGCCGGAGGCGCTCGGCCGTATCGCTGGATACGGGTGGGTGCGACGGCGATGGCCTTGGGTTGCTGACCCTGCCCGACACGTCCTTCGATCCGGAGACCGATGCCGAAAAGGCGGCGGCGGCGGGGGTCGTGCAGCGGGTCTACAGGATCCTGGAGCGTCTGATGGCCACGCGGTCGTTGCCGGCCCGACGCGCCATCGGCCTGTGGAGCGAAGGTCTGTTGAAAGCCAAGGAAATCGCGCAGTTAGTAAACTGGGAGAATCCGAAACAGGTCTACAGTGAAGTGGAGCGGTTAAAAGGCGAATTGCTTGCGGTGATTCGGAAGGAAGGTATTGCCTGGGAGGACATCGAACCGTCCGTGACGTTGCTGAACGGCGCGCTGGAAAAATGGGCGCATGCGCCGGAAAATGATTGAAATTTCCGTATGAAGAATAGAGAGACTCTGGCGTCGGGAGGCTGCCCGAAATGGCCGATGACAGGATAAAAACAAACTTTTTACTTGAATTTCTGGACACCCCCACCCATCATCCGCAACGGGCGGAAATCGTTGAGCGTTTGGCGAAGGATGTCGCGTGGAGAAGGGAATGGCGTGAATGGCGGGCGCTGCGCAAACTGGCCCGACTCACGGTCATGGAAAAAGCGCTTGGCGCCGATATCCGGGACGAGGAATGGCCTGCCTTTCTGGACGACGCGCTGTCGCCCACGCGCATGAACCAACTGAAGGAAAACCTGTTCGTTTCTCGGGAAAGTCGTGAAAAGTTTTTGCTGTTGAGCGAAGCGATCGATGCATCCAACAACGGACCAACCCTGTCCGGACATCTTTTTCAGCAGGCGCTGAAGCTGGGAACGAGCGGTGGATCGACGGCCAGCGAACGCGCGAAGCTGTCCTTTTGGGCGGCGGCTGGTAAATGGTTGGGCTCACTATCCGGTTGGTCCGTGGGCCTGGCGGGAGCGACGGTCGTTGTGGTCTTGCTGGTGATCGTCATGACAGGAAACGCCGATTACTCCTTCCCACCCGCAACCCAGGACCAGGCCGGGCGGGTCCAGGCGCTGGCGCCGACGGAACTGAAATCCATCGCCTTCGGCGAACGGCTGCCGCTGCCGTCTCTCGGTCCGATGCGCATGGGTTATCTGGCGGCGCTGGCGCGCGACATGGTAACCTTGGGCGACGATCGGAATCTGGCTCCCCAACTCGACTTGCTGGCGCGTCTCGACCCAAGGATTACCGAGGAGCAACAGGCCAGGATCAAGGGCGGCAAAACACCTTGCACCGATCTGGCTTCCGCCGACGAATCGCAATGTCTGGCCGGATCCACCTTGTATCACCTGCTGCGACAGGGACCGCCCTTTGGACACGACGATCTGGCGCGGGTGCGACAGGCGCTTTCGAGAATCGGGCCGGATCTGGACGACCCAGCCATGCAGAGTGCGAACGCGAACATTCCCGATCTGCCGGATATCCTGCAACGTTTCGTCACGGTCTATCTGTGGTGAAGGGATGACAAGTGGATTGAATTGTTACAGAATGGCTGCATAGTAATAGAATTCACACCGAATATATCATAAGAAAACTGACAGGCAATCCGTTCTCTTAACCCGGCAATTATAACGTAGGTTTCACCGAGTGTTTGTTGTATACTGAATAGATGAAAAACGAGAACCTGCATTTAACCGGAAATGAGTTGTACGACTTGCGCAGACGGGCAGTGCGAATGAAGCTTCACGGACACACGCATACAGCGGTGGCTGGTGTTCGGAGTTGGGGAATCCACCGTGCGGAAATGGTGGACGCTGTACAAGCAAGGAGGAAATGCGGCGCTTGATCCCCCCAAGCGAGGACGCCAGATCGGCCGCTATCGCCGTTTGAATTCCGAGCAGGAGCGCGAGATTCGTGACCTGATCGCGGAGAAAACCCCTGATCAGTTGAAGTTGGGCTTCGCCCTATGGACCCGTCGGGCCGTGGTGGAATTGATCCACGATCACTTCGGTGTAGCGATTGCCGTTCGAACGATCGGTCGCTACTTGAAGCGCTGGGGATTCACCCCACAAGAGCCTTTGAAGCGGGCCTACGAACAGAATCCCAAGGCGGTTGGGCGCTGGCTGGACGATGAATATCCGGCGATTCATGCCCGTGCAAAAGCGGAAAACGCCGAGATTCATTGGGCGGATGAGACAGGGCTGAGATCCGACAGCCAACACGGGCGAGGTTGTGCGCCGAAAGGCAAGACGCCGGTGATTCGCTTGAACGCGCAACGCAAATCCGCCAGTTTGATCTCGACGGTAACCAATCAGGGTAAGGTGCGTTTCATGATTTACAACAAAGCGATGAATGCCCAATTGCTCATCAAGTTTTTAAAACAGCTTATTCGAGACGCCGGGCGGAAGATCTTCGTGATCCTGGACAACCTGCGTGTGCATCACGCAAAGATTGTGAAAGAGTGGCTGACGACGCATCGGAGCGAGATCGAGGTTTTTCACCTGCCGTCGTACTCGCCGGAGCTGAATCCTGATGAATTGCTCAATTGCGACCTGAAGGCGGGTGTGCATTCGGACGCTCCGGCCAGAAATGAGAAGCAGCTGAAGAAGAAGATATTGTCACATATGAGAATGCTACAGAAAACATCATCGAGAGTATGCAAATATTTCGAACACGGTAAGGTGAAGTATGCCGCATGATACGCTGTGTTAATGAGGCCGGGTTAATAATTTGTTCTTCGTATCTGCACAGCTTTCAATATTGTTAGAAGCCATCTCAAAAATAGCGTAATCCCAATTGCAAACCTACGGCTCTATAGCGGCACCAAAAAACGGCGAGCTTTGCAACTCGCCGTTTTCACGAAAGAATTTTGGTACCGGAGGAGGGACTCGAACCCTCACATAGGCAAGCTATACCAGATTTTGAGTCTAGCGCGTCTACCGATTCCGCCACTCCGGCATACGGCGAGATCATACGTTTCTTTCGGTTGCTTGGCAAGAATATTTTCTTTTCAAGAACGTTCGAAATTGAGCAGACCCAGTAAAATCAAACGGCGACGGTGCGAGAAAAGAACCTCATCTCCGTCAGAACGATCGGAACCGATCGTGCAATCGCATCAGAACATACCCAGTTTGGGGATCGTTGTCTCAACGAAAAAGAGAAGCTGTCCGGAAATATGCCAGTCGTTCGGGAGATAATCCTTCCCGTAAGGAATCGAGACCAGGCTCAGGTTGGCGGGAAGACTGGGGTACTTGCGGAACCAGTACGTCACCGCGGCTTCCACTCCGATGCTGACGATGGAATGCAGGGCTTCGCGTCCGCTCCGGAGATCCCGCCGGCTCCACAAATGGTTGTACTGAATGCGGGTTCCTCCCTCGACATTGAAGCGCTTCGGGGCCGTCAGTTGATCCCGAAACGTTCCGAACAATCGAAAGGTTCCCTTGTTTTTCTCGAAATTCCGGACGTAAACGCCGCTGAAAAAGCTTGTTACCGACTGGATTTTGTCTTCCTGATTGACTTCGAGCAGTTCCGGAGCGATGCCCAGGGTCAGAAGCAGGCGTCGTTTCAGAAACCCCAGGGTGTGGCCGTTTCCAAGGGCGTTCAAGACCACGCCGAATTCGATGGGACGGATGCCGTAGGAATCGGAACCGCTGATGTAAATCACGTCCAGAAGGTCCAATTTGATTCCCCAATACGATCGCGGCGTACACTTCACCTCGAAAGGATTGACGAACGGATAATCGATGTTTGTCCGCCCGGAACCGTCGCCGACCTCCATGGAGCAGAAGAACAGCGCCGGGCTGCTGACCGCCTTGACGTGAAGGCCGTAGGAGCCATCCTGGAAGGAAACGGACGAATTCAACGTGAGGATGCTGAACAGGCCGCCGGGAGTGATGCCGTCGATCAGCGTGGCGCCCATCAGGACGCCGGGAAAGTTTCCTCCGGCGAAGTACAGTTTGCCGATGCGGATGCCGTTCAGTTCCTCGTTTCGAGTGAGGGAGCAATCCTTGTCCATGGTGCCGCAGGGCATTTTCGGGTCGTATTCTCCGCTGACGCGCGGCTGGACCTCCAGATCGTAGATGTCCATGCCGCTCTTGTCTCCGAAAGGACCGAACAGTTCCCGTACGTCCTTGCGGATGTTTTCGACGATCCGGGGAAAATCGTCCTCCGAAATCCATTCCTGCTCCCGATCGGGCAAAATGAAATCCGGCACCTTCTTGTGCAGGACGATGAAGCGCAACTCATAGAGATCCTTCAGTATCAGTCCCTTCGGACCGATGGTGGGCACCTTCAGCGTATAGGGTTTGTCGGACCGGCCCTTGCAGTATGGGGAATAATTATCCGAAACCAGCCAGGGGACGATGCGGTCCGAGATATCCAGGTTGCGCCGGGTGACCATGTGCATGTCCGGCATGGATTTGGTGCGATCCCACCAGATGCCGTCCACGGCGTCCATGGTGCGTTTGGTTTGGTTGTTGGGCAGCGGCGCCAGCCGGTGCACGGCCTCCGCCAACAGGCGGTTCATGGCCTCGTTGTAGGGCTCGGCGCTTTTCAGCGCTTCCGCCCCGATGATGGCGCCCAGGAGGTTGGAGTACAGATCTTCCGGCGAGAAGGAGGATACGCGTTCCGAGAAAAGGGATACGCTGCGGTAGTCGTACCAGGTGACGATCTCGTGCCAGAGGGAAAGTTGAAAGGAAATCCGTACGGCCAGTCGCCGGGCCAGTTCGTCCTTTTCTTCCTCGTCGAGTTCGGTGGAGACGGGGCGCAGAACGATGGTGCGTTCGGCGGCCTCCTTCGGAATGGGAATGGCCGCGCCGCTGCCCAGCACGATGCGGATGCGCTCGTAAAGATAGGCGGTCCAGTCCGCGTAGTCGCGCATGTGCGCCAGGTCGATCACGCCTCCGCGACAGGTGTAGATCAGGCCGTTCATTTCGGTCTGGACGCCTTTGCTTTCATAACCATGCCGTCCCAGTCTGTCGGGATACAGAATGTTGTCCAGCTTGACCGGAACCGTGGCGTCGGAAATCGTGGTTCGAAGATCGTGTCCGAACGCACAGCAGGGGCGCAGCTTGGGAGGACGGACGAAACGCAGGACTTGTCCGCTTTCCGGTTGGACTTCGGTGATTTTACGGCCGTAGAAATCCGGATCGGGAAGAGGGTCGAACAGCGGTTCTTCGGAAGAGACATCCACGCGGTTCAGGGGGTCGGACGGCTTGGAGGGCTTCGAGCCATCCGGTTTCGCACGTCCTGATTCCGAAGCGCCGGAAGTCGGATCGTCTTCTTCCCGCACTTCGAAGGATTCCGGGGGAGGGGAGGCCGCGGAATCCGTTGTTTCTTTCGCCAGGGACGACGAACCTAGGCAACCGAGATACAATGAAATGAGGAAAATCGAAAGATGAAATATTCGGCTCCGCATGGCCGGCGGCTCTTCCTTTCCTGCCGAGGTCGGCGCATTCGAGGACTCCCTGAAAAGCATAACATAAAAAAGAACCGATTCCGAATCCTTTCCCGCCTATGATTCGACCGCCACGAAGCGATGCTTGAGTCGGAGCTTTCGAGATAAAGGGAAAGCGCGATGCCGAATCTTGCCGTTCGTCTTCTCATAAAACGAAAAGCGCCCCGTCCGAAGACGGGGCGCAGCGAGTCAGGGTCGCGGCTTCTTAGTTGTTGAAGCGGCGGCGCACGACCAGCAGGGCGAACAGGAGGAACAGCGGAAGCGCCGCGTAGGGGCTGCCGATGTTGTTACAATCCGATCCGCCTTCGCCGGACAGAGCGTGGACCGAGAAGCCCTGCATCAGCCAGTTCAGCTGATTCAGGTTCTGACCGTTGAAGGTCAGCAGGTCTTCGTAGCTCACGCCGTCGTTCAGCACCAGGGCCATGGCCAGACCGTTGCTCAGACGATCCTCGACGCCCAGGGTGGTAAGGTCGGGCATCGTGAAGCCGGTGGCGTCGGCGGGCCAGTAGACGTGATGGTAACGCTGGCTGTGGCCGTTGGCGTCGTCCATCTTCTTGTTGAAGGAAACGCGATGGAAGGTGGCTCCGGCGGCCTGCGCGGTGGTCATCTGACGGGTGGTGCCGTCCCAGGCGGCGCCTTCCAGCAGGGCCGGGAAGGCCGGCATGGTGACTTCGGCGGAGGGGGCGTCGTCGGAACGGGCCAGAACACCGGAGATGTCGATGGCCGGAGAATCCTTCAGTTCCAGGTCGCCCAGCAGGGCTTCCAGGGAGACGCTGAGGGACAGAATGAAGTACGGGAAGCCGACGATACCGCTGTGCTGCGGCGCGTAGACCATGCTCACTTTACCGTCGTTGTTGTCACCCACCTTGCAGTCGGCGGTGTCGTCCTTGTTCAGCTTGTCCAGGCCGGCGCCCAGACCCAGGGGCACGAAGCCCACGCCGCGTTGCATGGCGCCGATCAGGGTCACGACGGCGTCCGTGCAGGTGGCGTTTTCCACGCCGGAGATGGCCGGAAGCTGACCGAAGGCCAGGTCCGCGCTGAAGGTCTGCGCCTGGGTGACCTGGAAGTCCTGGTCAACATCTTCCCACTGATCGTAGTCGGGAACCAGATCGTCGGTCTCGCCGTTGCCGTTGATGTCGTTGGCGTCGGCGATTTTCGGGATCGCGGGCAGATCCAGGCCGGGGAGCAGACCGCTGTAGAAGGTTTCGAACAGCGGCATCAGGGCGCCCAGGATGGCGGCCGGGTCGATCTCGCCTTCGAGCTGAGCGGTGACGATACCGATGATGTCGTTCAGGTTGGCGAAGCCGCCCAGGCCCCACAGGGAGGTGGGTCCGGGCATACCGGCGGCCATGTAGCCTTCCCAGCCTTCCTTCACGGAAGCGCCGGAGAGGTACAGTTCGATGCCGGCGGGCAGTTCGATCTCGTAATCGAGCACCTGGGTGGGCATCATCTCGCCCAGCAGGGTTTCGAAGTTCAGGTCGGCCAGGTTGCCGGGGATGGCGGAAGCGGTGATGCCCAGGCGGACGTTCATGCCGGCCGAAACGATGGGCGGAATGGAATCGACGTTCTGATAGCCCTTCACGCCGGTGGCCTGATCCAGGTCCACGTTCATGTCCAGGGGAAGCAGGACGTCGTCGGTCTTCAGGCCGAAGGCCGAAACGTAGGTGTAGTCGGCGGCGAACGCATGGAAGTCGCAGGCGGCCGTGTCGGAGCAGGTGGCCGTGGCGGTGTAGACACCGGCGTTGTTCGTGTCTTCGGTGGCTTCGATCTCGGCGCGGCTGCCGTCCACGATGACGACCTTGGCGCCGGTGATGCCTTCGCCCGTCTTGTTGTCGAAGAGCACCACGCGGGCGGTGCCGGTTTCCGGCAGGGCATAGTTGGTGTAGGTGACCTGGGCGGCGACGGTGACGTTGTCGGCCAGGGCCACGCCGATGTTGGCGTCGCCGGTGGTGTCTCCGCCGGTAATCATGCCGTCGGCCACGGCGACGGCGTCGTCGTTGCTGGACGACCAGTTGAAGGTGCACTCGGAAAGCAGCTTGGCGCCGTTGGCGTTGTACACGGTGGCGGTGAGTTGAAGCTGCTCGCCGGAACGGATCAGGCCGGAGCCTTCATTGATGACCACGGCGGCGGCGTTGTCGCAGGGCTCCATCGGGACGCACTTACCACCGGAGCAACCCAGGCCCGTGTCGCAGTCGGTGTTGACGGTGCAGGACACGCGGTAGCACTGGAAGTCCACGGTGTCGCAGTAGTAGCCGGGGCCGTAGTTTTCCGTGTCGCCGGTGCAGTCGGCGTCCACTTCGCATTCGGGCTTGGAGCAGTAAGAGGTGTCGTCGTTGCAGTAGTAGCCTTCACAGCAGACATCGTTGTTGGCGCAGACGATGTTGTCGCAATCCTGCTGTTCCTGGTCGCCGTCGGTGTCGCCATCCACGTCGCCATCCCCGTCGCCGTCCACGTCGCCGTCCACGTCGCCGTCCACGTCGCCGTCCTGGTCGCCATCCACGTCGCCGTCCACGTCGCCGTCCACGTCGCCGTCCACGTCGCCGTCGGTTGTGCCCTCATCGCTGGAACTGCACGCCACGGCAAAGGCGAGCATCGCGATGAGGAACAGCATGAACAATTTGTTTTTCAGCATACCGTAATCCTCCTTCGTTCTGTTGTACGGGTCCTAAAAAAAGTTACCGGAAATTCCAGGATCTTGGATGGGTCCGCAATCCTACATACATCAACGTATTAGCACGGGTCGTGCCTCGGAATAGAAGAAACGTGTCTTTTCATACTCGATTCATCCTTAGATGTCAAGTATTAACCCAATTCTTACCGATCTTGCCTCCTCCCGGTCTTCTGGGTCTGGGTTGACGGAAAAACCGATTTTTCTGTTTTCTCGATCCGGATTCCTTTCAAAAATCCGATCTTTCCTCGCCTGAATCATTCCGATTCAACGCGATTGTGGATAATAAACGGAGAATCTGGATATGTATCGATCCAGCCGGGTCAGCGGAACCGCGTTGAACGAAAGGAAGTCGTCCAGCGTCGTCATGGACGTATCCCCGGCTGATTTCGATGTCTCGATGGCGGTGATGCTGGCCTGTCCTCCATAGGGATCGTCCGTTTCGGACGGCATGGGCAGCGTCAGCGTGCGCACGTCGGCGGCGCCGGCTTCGCATCCGCAATAGACATCCCAGCGCCGTCCGTCGTTTTCGAATGAGATCCGATAAAAGTCCGCTTCCTCCACCCCCACGAAATTGAATTCCCGTTTTTCCGCCAGCGGATACCCGAAAGGCGGAAATCCCATGAAATCGCCGCTTTCCAGCGTTTCCGGCGAACGATCCGACGTCCGGACGATCACCGAGCGGGAAAGATGTTTCGCGTTCGGATCGAACACGCGGTCGAAAGGCAGCGCCATGACGAGCGTCGTGTACCGATCGTACAGGCTTCCGTAATACGGAGAAAACGGAAGGTCGATCCCGGCGCTTTCCGTTTCCTCTTCTTCCGTAGTTTCCAGCAACCGGGACGTGAGCCCCAGCGGGACGAACTGGTTGCCGGTGGTGCGGGCGCCGATGACGGCCAGCAGGCCTTCCAACGGGTTTCCATTCAAATTGGGCATTTGACCGATGGAAATCCGAAGATTTTGATTCAAGGCCTGACCAAGGGCGAGCGTGTCGCCAAGGTCGTCGAAGTTTTCGTAATCCGGGATGAAATCCGTGGTGATGCCGTTGCCGTTCAGATCTTCCTCGTTTAAAAACTCCGGCGTGCGGCTGCCGTCGTCGGGAATCGTTGAAAGCGCTTTCGGGCTCAAACCTCCCAGCAGGCCGTGGCGGAAATTGCCGGAATAGCCCAGCGCGGAAACCAGGAACGCCCGGGAGGCGATCCATTCCTCGTGAATCCGGGCCGTTACGAGATCCAGGAAATCGGCGGTGGGGATGTTTCCGCCCAGAATCCAGGCCACCGAGGCCCCGGGATCGCCCTCGGCGAAGACGCCGTTCCGAAGGGGAAGGTCCGACGGGTCCGAAAGGACGATCCCATCGAAATCCTTTGCGGCCTGTGGATTCATCGACACGTTGGCGGGAAAGGGGATCATGCTGTTGAACGGACGGCCTTCATGATAGGCATTGGTCGTTTTCAGATATCCCGGAAACAGGCTTTCCATGCTCAGATCCAGCAGGCTGCCGATATGCCCCATTCCAATCAGGTAAAAGCGGGACATGAGCTGGGGATCCAGCAGCGAGGAGATCGGCACGTCGGGCTCCGCCCGGATTCCGCCGGTTTGCGCGACGCCGTGAAAAGGAGCCAGGGGAATCAGCAGATCGTTGGTCTGAACCCGATAGGCGCTAAAGTAATGATAGTTCTCGTGAAAAACGTGGATGTCGAAAGGAGGCGTGCCGGATTCGAATCGGACGACGCCCTGATCGATCCCGGTGGGCGTCCGGCCGTTTGCCCCGTTTAGCTGCACGCCGGCGTCTCCGATTCCCAAACCCGTAACGGCGTCGATGACCACCACGCGGACGCCGCTCGTTTCCTTGGAGAAATTCCGCAGGGAAATACTGTTGGAGAAGGAGACTCCCCGGCAGTCCGTTTCGGAAAACGTCAGGCGCACCAGGATGGACGTGGTTCCCGAAACCAGGCCTCCGGTGGCCAGTCCCGTTTCGCCGTTCACGCTGACCACATCCGGGTTCATCGATGTCCATTCGAAGGAATGGTCCGAGGGAATCACCGTCCCGTGGACGTCCAGCACGCGCGCGGTCAGCGCGCGGGATTCTCCCATCCGCAGCAGGGGCAGGATCGGATCGATGCGGATGTCCGAAATTTCGTCGCAGGTGGGCAGGGCGCGGCAGAGACCGGCCGTGCAATAATGCGCCTGCGGGCAGTCCTCCCCCGAGGAACAGGGGATGGGCAGGCACAGGCCGTTTTCCGCGCATCGGGTTCGAGTGTCCGCGAGCCCCTCGCAATCGAAGTCCGTTACGCATTCCGAGTCTCTACAGAGAAACTTGTACGGATCGCAGGCGGAGTTACCCTCGCAATCCGCATCGTCGTAACAGGGAATCGTTTCGGGATGGACGTTGCCGGCGGCGTCTCCGTCCTCCAGCGCGTCTCCGTCGGATTTGTCTCCGTCCTGGGGAACGTCGTCGCCTTCCGCGAAGTCGGCGCTTTCCTCGCCGCAGGCGGAAAAATGGAAAACGATCAGGCACAAGAAAGCGATTTCCGCAAGGAAGAGAATCGGGGTTCGCCTGTTGTTCTGCTCGACGGAGGTCATGCCAGCCTTGTTATCGTATGGACAATTCATCAATGGGAGATGGAAGCAAAAAGCATACCTGATTCAAGTATATTGAATTCTGTATGGAAATCAAGATGTTATAAAGGAAAAAAGATCCGGAGGGGACGCGGTGAAAGGAAAAGCGCGACATTAATGTCAGAATTGTCAAGAGGGTTTGCGGCTGTTCCCGGTGCGAAATATATGGATTTTCGGGTGCGATTTCAGGTTTTTCCGGGGGATTCTTTCCCGCGATTGCCGTGGACTTAGGCGGAAATGACGAATGAAATTGACAGGCCCCGTGAAAAACGCTACCTTTACGCCAAATTACCGGGGAATGGACCGGAGTCCGTTCGATCGAACCGAAGCACGCCATTCTGGGAGGTTTTCATGCTGGATAAAGACGCTATCGAGAAAGTAATCAACGACCGGATTCGGCCCAGCCTGATGATGGACGGCGGGAACATCGAACTGGTCAAGGTGGACGAACAAAACGTCTACGTTCGCCTTGTGGGCGCTTGTGGAAGCTGTCCCGGAGCGCAGATGACCCTGAAAATGGGCGTGGAGCGCATCCTCAAGAGCGAGTTCGCCGATCTGGGCTCCGTGATCGCCGTCTGATTTCGATCGAAATCGAAATGCATGGCCGGAGTCCGTAAAAGGGCTTCCGGCCTTTTTTTCGTAATTGCGCAGACTTCCGGCCTGGTTTTCCGGAAGGAAGGAATGGAAACATGTTGCAACGCGTCGGCATCTCGTTGGAGGACGATCTTCTGGCCCAGTTCGATCGGCTGATTCAGAAGCGGGGGTACACCAACCGTTCGGAAGCCATCCGCGATCTCATCCGGGACCAGTTGATTCAGAAGGAATGGACGGAATCCACCCGGACGAGCATGGCCATCGTGGTGCTGGTGTACGATCATCACAAGTCCGATCTGGCCCAGCGGCTGACCGACATCCAGCACGATTCCTACCAGTTGATTCTTTCCACCCAGCATTTCCACGTGGATCACGACAATTGCCTGGAGGTGCTGGCGTTGAAGGGAAAGACGCGCAAGATCCAGCAGCTCGGCGAGGCGCTTATCAGCGTGCGGGGAGTCAAGCACGGGAAATTCATCCCCACCACCACCGGTCAGAATCTGTCCTGATCGGACGCGGGCGTTTCTCCGAAGATTTCCCGGCGTTCTTTGCCGTTTCCGTGGGTCGGATTCCCGCGAGTGTTTTCAGGGCATTCGTTTTCAAACCTTTCGTTTTCCACGCGATTCCCTTCCGGATCCCGCCGTTTTCCCGTATAATCGAAGCACGAATGGGTACTCGGACGCAAACGGGAGGATCGAGATGAAAGGCGTCATTTTGGCCGGCGGTCTGGGAACGCGGCTGCTTCCGCTTACGAAAATCACCAACAAACACCTGCTTCCGGTGTACGACAAGCCGATGATCCACTATCCGATACAGTGCCTCATCAACGCCGGGATCGAGGACATTCTGGTGGTTACGGGCGGCAAGCACGCCGGGCATTTTCTGGAACTGCTCGGCAATGGCTCGGCATTCGGGCTGAAGGACATTTCCTATACCTACCAGGAAGGGGAGGGCGGTATTGCGGACGCGTTGCGCCTGGCCGAGCATTTCGCGGAAAAGGAGCTGATCTGCGTGGTTCTGGGCGACAACATCGTGGAAGGAAACATCCGCCAGGCGGCCGAGCGTTTCCGCCAGCAGGGCGACGGCGGCAAGATTCTGCTGAAGGAAGTCGGGGATCCGGAGCGCTTCGGCGTTCCGCGCCTTAAGGACGACCGCATCGTGGAAATCATCGAGAAACCGAAGCATCCACCCTCGAATTACGCCGTGACGGGCATTTATTTCTACGATTCCACGGTCTTCGATTTCATTCGCGATTTGAAGCCCTCGGAACGCGGGGAACTGGAAATCACGGATGTCAACAACATGTATCTGCGGGCGGGCAAGCTGACGTACGACATTCTGGACGGCTGGTGGACGGACGCGGGCACGTTTCCTTCGTTGCTGCGCGCGGCGAACCTCGTGGCGGAGACCGGGGCCAACAAGGGAGCAAGGGACGATACGTAGAATCCGCCATCTCAAAAATACGGACCGAGAGATTTCGGGAAAGGGTTTTCAGCGTTGTTAAGGAAATTCAAGTAAGTATTTAAATAGATGTTTGTGATTATAAGATATGTTGCGTGAAAACAAATAGACCGATACGTTTCCTCGGGAAATTCCGTCTTTCATTCAATCATAAGAAAAACGAATCGCATTCCCGTTTTCGTCCCTTTTTCGCGTTCCGTCCGGGTGAACGCTTATTCGCATGTAACTGTCCGAATATACATGGGAATCCTGATATTTTCCGTGCGCCCGGCTCGGAGCCGGAATCCGGCCGTTTTTCGTCACCGGACGTCCGAAGGGGCTACGGAACGATAAATCCAGTAATATCCATATTTTGCGGCATTATTTTTCGAGATTTCGGCCTTAGCGCGAGACTCCGATTTCGGGTCGTTTACCCGGGGGCGTCCGGAAGGAACGTGTTTTTTGGGAAATCAGCTTCCATAAAGCGGATTTTGCAGTTTGATTTCATGTAGTTACAGCATCCGTCGCTTTGTGATCCGGCGGGAAAGCCGGATTCGCCGCCCGACCAATAATAATATGAGATTTATGTGAAGGAATTCGCAAAACGACCGTCCAATAAATTTGATGCTTGCATTTTGGGGACAATTTTGTATATAGCGGAACGCAAACCGTTTAAGCTGTATCGGACAACTCAAGGCAGGATTGCGAGGTTGGCATGCGCCTAGTGATGCAAATCGTTGGTTTTCTTTGTATTATCATGATCTCACTTTCCAACGCGGAGGCGCGCAAGAACGGGCCGCCCGCCGATCCTCCCGGAAAATCCGGTTCGCCGGAGAAGGGTAAAGTCTCGGAATCGCTTGAGGTTCTAGCGGAATCTCTCCATGGCGACCTGAAAGCCGCCAAGCAGTTCAGCAAGAGTCTTGCCGTGATGCCGTTTGCGGAAAACGGAAAAACCGCCAAGGAAAAGGGACTTGGATCGGCCGCCGCCGGAGAATTGCATGTCAAACTGGCCGCCCTGGGCTGGTCCATGGTGGAACGCCAGCGGCTGGGAGATCTTTTTCGGGAAATGGAGATGGAACAGGCCGGATTGATCGAGGATGGAAAGGCGGCGGATCTGGCCGGTCTGGCCGGGGCCGACGTCCTGATCGTGGGTTCGGTCAGCGAGGTCGGAGACCGTTACATGATTAACGTCCGCGCGGTTTCCAAGGAAACCGGCCGGGCGATCGCGGCGCGCAGCACCGAGGTTCCCGCTTCGTATCTCATCGCCCTGTCTTCGGAAGCCGTGGTTCTGCGCACCCGCTGGGATTCCACCTATCGCTCCATGGTGGCGCCCGGATGGGGGCAGTTCTACAACAGTCAACCCGCCAAGGCCTGGGTCTTCATCGGGACGGAACTCCTGCTGGTCGGCGCGACGCTGGGCTTTCACTTCGGCGGCGAGATGGTGCAGTCGGAATACGACGACCTGACGGCGGAGGATTTCCGCAAGGGCAAGGACGACGAACTGAACGACAAGAAGACCACGCTGGATTACGCCAAATGGACCAGCGTGGGGGCCATCGCCCTGGTTTACGTCATCAACGTCATCGATGCGGCCATCAACGGCAAAACCTACGAACGCACCGAAAGCGGCGAGGTGGTGGGTCCCGGTTCCGCCGGCGGTTCCTGGTCTCCGGCGCTGTTCGGCGATCCGGAGAACCCCGCGGCGGGCATGAATCTCGAATATCGTTTCTGAAAATCAATTCAATACCGAGGCCGATCCACGGATCGAACCGACGGAGGACCGATCATGAAAACGGACAAGACGACACGTTGGATGCTTCCCCTGCTTTCGGGGCTTTTCTCTTTTCTGCTTCTTTCCTGCGAAGTGGGCCTGGATCGCAGCAATCCGTTCGATCCGGAGACGCCGCCGGAAGACCAGGCCAAGGCCACGCTTTCGGGCGCGATCGAACTGGAATTTCTCTCCGGAGAACTTCCGGCGGTGACGGTCGCTCTGGACGGTCCCGGGCAGACGGCCACCACCACCACCCAGCCGGACGGAAGCTATTCCTTCGCGGAAAGCGTGGTCCCCGGCCGGGTGACGTTGCGCTTCACCGTGACGGATTACTCCCAGGCGGAATACGGCCCGTTCGAACTCACGGCGGGCGAGGCCACGGAACTGCCGCAGGTGAAACTTTCCCGGTTGCGCAAGGCCGTTTCCGGGGAAATCGCGTTGGACGGCGTGGACGAAAACGGCGATCCGGTGACGGATTTCTCCGGCGTGACGGTGGTGCTTCGGGAGAAATCCCTTTCGGCGAAACCCTTCAAGGCCGCGTTGACCGGGCGGCGCAGCTATCAGGCCGCATCGGAAGGCACGGGGGCGTTTTACCTGGATGGCGTGCCCCACGGGCAATACGAGATCTCGGCCACGAAGGAAGGCTTCTCCACCTATTCCGATCTGATCGACGTGGGCGGGGAAAACACGGGAGAGCAAATCCTGAATCCCATTCGCCTGGTGTCGTCCCTGGGAGCCCTGCGGCTGGCGGACGGCGCGGCGTACGCGGCCGCTCCCGAGGTGACCGCCTATCTGCGGGCCTCCGGCCCCATGGCGCGCTGGTGGTTGAGCGAGGATCCCGAATTCGGCGCGGACGCCACCGTGACCGGAGAGATTCCCAGCGGGACGGAGGCGGACTTCGTGGAAACCGCCTTCACGCTCGGCGCGGGAGACGGCGTGAAAATGGTTTACGGAAAATACGAGACGCTGGCCGGACTGGAATCGGAAATCGCCAGCGACACCATCGTGCTGGACACCACGCCGCCCGAAAACGGCCAGGTGACCATCAACCGGGGCGATACCTACGTCACGGCGGCCACGGCGGGACTTTCCCTGTCCGCCTCCGATCTTCTCTCCGGCGTAAGCGGCATGCGGCTTTCTCTGGACGGCGCGCTGGATGACGAACCCGTGGAGAGCTACGCCCTTTCCCGCACGGTCACGCTGCCGGTTCCGGAAACCGCCGACGGCGCGGAACTGCCCGTGCTGGTGGCCTTCGTGGACGGCGCGGGCAACGAGTCCGAACCCGTCTCCGATACGATCCTCTTCGACAACATCGCTCCGCAGGCGGGCGCGACGGCCATGGCGATCAACGGCGGGGACGCGGTGACGGCGGACGCCGTGGTGCTTCTGGACTTCGACGTGACCGGCGCGGCGGAGATGCAGGTTTCCAACGACTCCGGTTTCGGCGACGCCGACTGGCGCGCCTTCCAGCCCGCGCTTTCCGGCTGGCGGCTGAAAAACGCGGATGTGGAAGAAACCAAAAGCATTTACGCCCGCTTCCGCGACGCGGCCGGAAACACGCTGGACGGCATCGAGGCCGGCATCGAACTGAACTCCCGGGGAGGCGTTTCGGGGCAGATCGCGCTTGTTCCGGCGGACACGGCGGACCCCTTCCAGGGCCTGACCTTCTGGCTGGACGGCAACCAGATCTCCGACGGGCTTTCCCTGGACGGAGCAACGGGCGCGTTCACCATTTCCGGCCTTTCCCGGGGATATTACGGCGGTCTGCGGGTGACGAAGGACCGCTTCGACGACGCGAAAAGCGGCGGTCTGTTCGTGGAGCCCGGAACGACGGTGGACGCCGGAACGCTCACGCTCACCAGCCGGTACGGAAGCGTTTCCGGATCCGTAAGCGTGGAAGGAGATAACGCGGATCTTACCGGGATCACGCTGAAAATCGGTTCCCAGACCATGGGAGACGCCCAGATCTCGGGAGACGGAACGTTCACGATTCCTTCCGTGGCCGTGGGCAGCTACGCCTCGATGGAAGCCTCCAAGAGCGGCTATGCCTCCGCCAAATCGGAGTTCTTCACGGTCCTGCCGGGCCAGACCTGCCAGGTGGGGACGCTTTCTCTGCGCCTGGCCCGGGGCGCCTTGGAAGGCTGGGTGCGCTTGGTGGGGGCCTCGGACGACTCCGGAGTGCTGCTGCACCTGGAGGGCAGCGCCTATAACATGGTGTCGGATTCCACCGGCTATTTCTCCCGGGACGGCATCGTGGCGGGGACGTACGACCTGACGGCCGAAAAGGACGGCTACCAGAAGCGCGCCGTGGCCGCCGTGACCATCCTTCCGGACGACACCACGCGGATCAGCACGCCCGAAAATCCCCTTCAGCTTTCCCCCCAGGCGGGCGATTTCAAAATCGAGGGCGGCGCGGCCTACACCCTGAACACCACCGTGGATCTGGAACTCCGTTTCGAGAACACCGCCCGGGTGCGCGTATCGGAAACGGCCTTCGACGGCGCGGATCTCGAACCCGCCTTCGAAGACATCGACGACCTGGTGAACGCGGGAACCGTGACGGAATTCACGGCCGAAGGCTTCCATTACGCCTGGACTTTCGCGGACGGCGAAGGGGGCGGGATCGAGGACGGAGACAAGATGATCTACGTCCAGTTCGAGAACGACGGCGGTATTTCGTCCGAAGTCTTCAGCGCCTCCATCATTCTGGACCGTATCGAACCCGTGGTGGACGCCTTGACCAGCCTGGTGATCGACGATGGAGACAGTCACACCAATCGGGTCGCGCTGTCCCTGGATCTGGTGGCCATGGACGAAAACGGCGTGGAGTTCGTCCATCTTTCCACGGACGGAAGCGACTGGAGCAAATACACCTACACCCCCACCCGGATGTTCAACCTGCCCCCGGACGTGACGGACGGGTTGCAGACCGTCCACGCGCGTTTCGAGGATCCGGCGGGCAATGTCAGCGAAAGCGTGACGAGTTCCATCACCCTGGATCGCGTGCCGCCTTCCCTGGTTTCCTTCCAAATTGCGGCCTCCGCCACCGACGGCCAGGGAAACAAGTACGTCAAGTCCAGCGCGGTGGAATTGCAGGTGGAGGCCGACGGCGCTTCCCAGGTGATGATCGGTTCCTCCGCCTCCTTCACGGGATCCGTCTGGGAGCCCTATGCCGAAAGCCGGGTCTGGCCGCTTCCGCTCCAGGAAGGGGTGCACAACGTCTACGTCAAGTTCCGCGATGAGGCGGGCAACACCTACGGAGCGGAAGGAACCGTTCACGACACGGTGATTCTGGACCTGACCGCGCCGCCCGCTCCGGATTTCGAACTGGGCGGGGAACATATCGTCGGCCAGTACGCCAACGATCCGGAAATCCAATTGGTCTTTTCCAACGCGCCGGACGGCGTGAAGGTTCAGGTTTCGCTGGCCATGGCCTTCGGAAGCGATCCCTTCGAGCTTCCGGTGGGCGGAACGGTGGATTTCAGCCTGGAATCGGACGAGGACACCCAGGTGATCTACGCCCGCTACGTGGATCCGGCCGGCAACGTGTCGGACCCGGCCCAGGCCGCCGTGACCCTGGACATGACTGCGCCCTACGCGGAGCGGATTTCCGTGATGGAGGGCGATTTCGTGGGCGACCAGACTGTCACACTCCAGCTTTCGGCCATCGGCGCCACGGAAGTCCTGATCCACGAATCGGCCGACTGCCAGGGTAGTTCCTGGATTCCCTACGTCACGCAGAAATCCGTTTCCGCTTCCGGCGAGGACGGTCCAAAGACCTTCAGCGCCCGTTTCCGGGACGCGGCCCACAACGAATCCGGCTGCGTATCGGTGGATTTCACGCTGGATACGGCGGATCCCACCGTGGAACTCGCCATCAACGACGGAGATACCTTCACCGCCAGCCGCTCGGTGGAACTGAGCCTGACGGCCTCCGATGGAGGCGCCGGGGAAATCGTCGCCATGCGGGTGACCAACGAGGCCACCTTCACCGGCGAGACCTGGGAGTCTTTCCAGGCGGCCAAGAGCTGGATGCTCGGCAGCGGTTCCGGAGAAAAGACCGTGCGCGTCCAGGTCAAGGATCTGGCGGGAAATATCGGAGAAGACAGCGCCGGCATCACCATGGACACCCAGGCCCCCACCATCGTTTCCTTCGAGATCGACGACGACGCCGAAACCACCAACGACCAGAACGTCACGCTCTCGGTCCAGGTCAACGACAACCTGACCGACGCGGGCTCGTTGCGGCTTTTCATCTCCAACGAGGCGTCGTTCGCCAACGTGGCGGCCATGACGCTGGAAGGCGGCGCGGGCGATGTCGCCTGGACGCTCAGCCGCGGCGACGGCAGCAAAACGGTCTATCTGCGCGTGACGGACGAAAGCGGCAACGCCACCGACGCCAGCGACGGCATCGAACTGGACACCACGCCTCCCGCCGGAACCATCAGCATCCAGGCCGACAGTCCCACCAATTCCGAGACGGTCACGCTGAAATTCACGGCCGCCGCCGACGTGGAGGAGATGCGCATCGAGAACACGGCGTCCATCGACTGCTCCACCGGCACCTATGAAAGCTATTCCTCCCAGTACGCCGACTGGAGCCTGGGAACCGAAAGCGCCTCCGTTACGGTCTCGGTCTGCTTCATGGACGGCGCGGGCAACACCTATTCCGATTCCTCAGAAATCGTTCTGGATCTGGATGCGCCCTCCGGCGTGCTGACCATCAACGAGGGCGATGCGCGCACCGGCGATCGAAGCGTGACCCTGGACATTTCCAGCGTCTCGGACGTGACCAGCAGCGTCACCTCCATGCGCGTCACCAACCAGACCGGTTTCACCACGGAAGAGTGGGAGTCCTTCGTTTCCACCCGCTCATGGATGCTGCAAAGTCTCAACGGCATGCGGCAGGTGAAGGTGCAACTGAAGGACGCGGCCGGAAACACCACGATTATTCAGGATGAGATCCTTCTGGACACCCAGCCGCCCCAGATTCTCCAGATGCGCATCGACGACGGCGCGGAATTCGCCTCTTCCACCTCCGTGACCGTCGCCGTGGAAGCGCACGACGATCAGTTCGCCGCGTCGGAACTGACCTTCCAGCTTTCCAACGATCCGACCTTCAGCAACGCCACGGATGTCGAACCCGGCGACCGGGCGGACATCGCCTGGACGCTCGAATCCACGGACGGCATGAAGAGCGTCTTCCTGCGCGTGACCGATCCCGTGGGAAACATGGCCGAAGCGGCCGATCAGATCAAACTGGACACCACCGCTCCCACCGTCACGCTGCATCTGAACGCGAACGATCCCACGCCCGACCGCCTGGTGGGACTGAACATCCAGGCCGATCCCGACGTGGCCTGGATGCGCCTGGAGACCACCGCTTCCATTGACTGTTCGGGCGGGGAATACGGGCCGTTCATGCCCAACGTGCCGGATTACGATCTCGGCGAGACGGAGGGCTCCGTGACCGTCTCCGGCTGCTTCAAGGACCAGGCCGGGCACGTCGTTTCCGCGTCCGCCTCCATCACCCTGGATCTTACCGATCCCACGGGGAGCGTCACCATTCTGGGGGACGACCCCACCAACGATCCCACGGTGGGGCTGCGCATCGCCGCCTCGAACGACGTGACGGAGATGTCCATCGCCAACGGCGAGGCGCTCCATTGCGGTACGGCCCAGTACGAGCCTTTGTCGAGCAACCGCACCTGGAGCCTGGACATTTCCACGGGCACCGGAACCAAGCACGTTTCCGTCTGTCTGCGTGACGAGTCCGGCCGCACCACGCACGTTCAGGACTCCGCGTTCCTCGATCTGGACGAGCCTTACGGAACCGTGACCATCGGAGACGGTTCGTCGCCCATCAACACCCAGAACGTCACCCTGTTTCTGGCGCCCACGACCATCGATCCCAACGAGGTCTGGAAGGTGAAGATCGCCAATTCCGCCAGCCTGTCCTGTCTGGGAACCACGGGATACGTGGATTACCCGGCGGTTCCCCAGATGGCCTGGACGCTCTCCCGCCCCAACGGGGACGAAGGCATGGCCTACGTCACCGCCTGCTTCAAGGATCTGGCGGGAAACACGGCCAGTTTCACGGCCGAGACTTTCGTGGATCTCCTGGCCCCCACCGCGACCCTGGAAGTGGAGGGCGACGGCTATCGCAACGAAACCGGTCTGGAGGCTTTCCTGAACGTCATGGCGCCCGGCGACACCCGCTTCATGTCCATCGTCGTCAACGTCACCGGGGTCGAGCCGGACTGCGAGACGGCCTCCTACGTCGATTTCGTGCCCCATACCTCCGTGAATCTTCTCCGCAACGACGCGGCGGAGACGGGCATCGTCAATTACGTCTACGTCTGCCTGATGGACGAGGCGGGCAACGTGGGCACCATCAGCGATTCGGACGAACCGGCCCGGTTGACGGTGGACACCAACCCGCCCCAGGGAACGCTGACCATTCAGGGCAGCAACCCCACCTCTTCCCCGGAGGTGACCCTGGAATTCAACGGCGTACCGGCGGACGTGATGGAGGTCGCTCTGGTGAACGGACCGGACATCCAATGCGAAAACGCGCCGTACCAGGAATACTTCGACGAAATGCCCTGGATGCTGGAAGGCATGGACGGGGAACGCACCGTGCGGGCCTGCCTGAAGGATCACGCCGGAAACACCATCGACGTGGCCGCCTCGGTGCAACTGGACACCTCGGCGCCGGACACCCCCACGCCCATGCTTCCGCTGTCCGAGGGCTGGGCCAAGACAACCTCGCCGACGCTTTTGTGGACGGACGTGGAGGATCCCAACGGACACGGACCGGTGAACTATCAGGTTCATATCCAGCGGGAGGTGCTCGGCTCTTACGTGGACCTCAATCCCCGAACCTACACGACGGTATTGCCGGAATTGGCGTTGGTCGGTTTGATCGACGGAACCAGTTATCGCTGGCGCGTACAGGCCGTTGATTCCGTCGGCAACTGGTCCAGCTACAGCCCGTTCTCGCGCTTCACCGTGGATACCGAGGCTCCGGCGACCGCCGTGACCACCGTGGTCATCAACCGGGGAGCCACGCATACCCCCACGACCTCCGTGGAGGTGCTTTTCCAGAGCATGTGGCAGACCGACGCCATCTGGATGCGCGTGGCCTGCGATGGAAACATGGACAGCGAGGTCTGGATCCCGTTCCAGGATCTGTTCAACTGCGTGCTTCCCTCCGAGGACGGCCTCAAGACGGTTTACGCCGAATTCGCGGACGAGGCCGGAAACGTCTCCACGCGGCGCTCCGACACCATCGATCTGGACCAGACCGCGCCGGTCCCGCCGGTGGTCGTCACCGAAGGTGCCGTGACCGGCGAAACCACGGTCGCCCTGGAACTGTCTGGATACTGCTCGGATCCGACTCCCGGTTCGGGAACGGCTTCCGGATGCATGGCCACGCCCCAGATCAAGGGGGGACCGGATTATCCGTACTGGACCGACAAGGATTATGATTTCTACGCCCCGAATCCCGGCTGGGACGTGCGGCTGTTCTCCAACCAGACCAACAAGATCAGCGTGCGCTACGTGGACAACGTGGGCAACGAGTCTCCCGAGGAATTCGTTCTTTGGCGTCACGACGATCTGGCCCCCAACGGTCCCACGGAAAAGGTCGTCACCAGTGGCGATCGCTCGCTGCGCATCAAGTGGAACGAATCCACCAGCGGCGATGTGGGCGGCTACCTGGTGCATTACGGGTACGACGCCAATTTCGGCGGCACCTTCGCGGAGCAGGGAGACAGCCCCATCGACGTGGGGAAGGTCACCACCTACACCCTGACGGGACTAACCAACGATATGCCGGTCTACATCGGAATCGCGGCGTACGACAAGACCGAGGTGCCCGGCCCCAACGAGGGCGTGCCCAACGGATACGCCATCGGCGTTCCCATGGAGGTGCCCATCCAGGCCGCCGGAGAAGTGCGCGGCGGAACGGGCTCGGAAGCCATGGAGATCGACGACATGATCGTCCGCAAGGGCTGGATGTATACGCTTAGCAACACGCTGGGACTGAAGGTTTACCGAACGAAAGACATCGTCGGCAAGGAAGGCCAAAGCGTGGAGCCCGTGGGAAGCCTGGGGTGCGGCGTGCAGGCTTCCGTATGCCGCAAAGACATGGAATTGTTCGGGAACTACCTGTACCTCTTCGATCGGGAACTGGAATACGACGAAGTGGGAAATCCCACCAGCGTTCCCGGCCTCACGGTGATCGACATCTCCGATCCCACGCGACCGACCTGGCTTCGGACGGTGTTCGAATCCGTCAACGGAACGGACGACTCCTATTGGCAGAGTTTCCGCACGGGGCAGTTCGCGGCCAACGACGATCCGAGCGCCCGCAACTGGCACTTCGCCTACGGCGTGTTCAAGTACGACGAGTATCAGAAACTGAATCTCGGCGATCCCGAAGGCACGGAGGATGATACTTACGTGATGGCCCGCATCGACATGCGCGACCCGGCCCATCCGGCCATCGACGACGAAACGCTGGATCTTCTGGAAATCGCCGATACGGACTGCAATGACCACTGGGCCCAGGGAGTCGCCGGCGTGGCGGCCATGGACATCACTTCCAGGGGTGTGGATCTGTTCATGCGCTGTTCCTCCTCGCTTTTCGATAAAAACCGCTACTACAACGTCATGGCCACTCTTTCCTTCGACGCCATTTCCATCAATCCCCCGCCGGACGTGAACGACTGGACCACGCTGGACGGCCGCATCCGGGATCTCACTTCCAGCTATCCGAATATGTACGTGGCCGGGGAGGAAGGCATGTACACCATGACGGAGGATCAGGGCATCCTTCGGGCGTTCCAGATCGGCGTGGACAGCGCTCACGGAATCGCCGTGGGGCCGGGTTGGGCCTTCGTTTCCTTCGAGAGTTCGAGTAAGACCCTGAAGGCCATTCGCCTGTCCACGGACAGCGGTTATCTGAAGGAGGACGGCAGCTACCGCTGGCCCAGCGGCGCCTATTTCAGCGGCGCCAAGCCCACGGCCACGGAAATGGAAGGCAATCTGATATACGTCGCCTACAACGACACGGATTCCGGCAAGAGCGGCATCGTGGCGTTTAAGGCCGGCGATCCCAACCGCTTCGACTGGAAAACCCAGCTCAGCTCCGGCTCCGGCGGCGGTTTCCAGGCTTTTGCGGTGGACAAGGACATCATCTACGCCGTCTCCTACGACACCTTCTACAAATACCGGGTGGAGAATCCGGAAGCGCCCGCCGAGGTCATCGCCAACACTTACAACGACAGCTTCCATGCGGATTACGTCACCACGCTGATTCCCTTCGGGGCGAATTACGTTTTCAATGCTTCACGTAAAGCGAACGGCACGTACGGCCAGTTCATGGTGATCGACACCGCCGACGAGACGGGACCGGGAAAGGTGAACTGGTACACCAATTACACCACGGGTTGGGGGTTTCGGACGCCGTAATCCACGGAAATGCCTTGATCGTTACGCCTTTCGGCGTGTCCAGCCCCTGCGTGCGATCCTATAATCTGAATAATCTGGAAGGCTTGCAAAACAGCATGACCCAGGCGGCGTCCTATGGCGGGTTCTCATGCATGCAGATGGACGCCAATAGCGGCACGCTGTACGTCAACCGTCCGCCGGTTTCCGGTAACGTTTACACCTACCGGCTGGATATTTCGGATCCTCTGGACAGCATCGCATCGGCCGGATCCAGCCACAGCATCGCGAGTGCGAGCACGCCGAGTCTCATCCGGACAAACGCCAGCGAAGTCGTCGTATCCTACGGCGGTTCCAACTCGGTGGAAATTATCGACGGCCGGGACATGAGCGTTCTGGCGGAACCGTTCCACCCGCATTACGGCGGATTCCAGAGCATCGAGTATTGGGGACAGACCTTGTATCTGTCCACGGGAACCATTTGGGATGTCGGCGATCTCGGCAACCCGATGATGATCTCCAAGGTCGGCAGCGATTACGTCGCTGGCGCGCATGTGCGCGGACCGATGATCTTCCTGTACGAAGGCGCCATCACGGGGTACTTCATGCAGCCGTAAGTTTATGGAAATACTGAAGAAAGGCGACGGTGAAAGCCGTCGCCTTTCTTGTGCGATCGAAGCGCAAGATCCCGGGCTCGGCCGGGGAAATCGATGCAATCGACTCCCTCGAACAGACCGTTTTTAAATGATTTCAGCGATGCTTCATCCGCTCATGGCGAGGGATTTGTGAAGCCAATCGTATCGAGCCACGACGAGCCACAAGCGGCGGATCCCTCGATCCACCGCCCTCTTGGCGGCACTCGGGATGAGCGCCTTTCATCGCTGAAATCATAATAATCCGTCTAGATAGTGTCGTCATAAGATATTGAGCCATAAAGCGAGGCAGCGGATATGAACGGCGGCGAGGAATGAGGCGGCGTTTTTGGCATAACGGGTAGCGATACCGCGCCAGCGTTTCAAATGGAGGAAGGCGTTTTCCACCAGATGCCGCTCGCGGTAAAGTTCTTTGTCGTAGTCGCGTTGGATCGTGCGGTTCTTTTTCGGCGGAATGACCGGTTCCGTTCCGTTTTCTCGGCATTTTTCCACGATGGCGTTCGCGTCATATCCCTTGTCGGCCAGTAAATACGCGGCGTCCAGCCCTTCGATCAAGGTGTGAGCCTGCGTGCAATCCGCTGTGGGACCGTCCGTAATAAGGACTCGGAGCGGCATACCATGCGCATCCACGGCCAGGTGTATCTTGGAGTTGAGCCCCCTTTTGTGCGGCCCATCGCCTGGTTGCCGCCTACCGCTCCCGCTGCGTCCGGGTGGACTTTCACGTGGCTGGCGTCGATCATCAGCCATTCGTAATCGGGATCGTCGATGAGAGTTTCAAGCAAAGATTCCCATATTCCTTTATCTCGCCAGCGGCAAAAGCGGCGGGGAGTATTTTTCCAGTCGCCGTAATCGGGCGGCAGATCGCGCCAGGGAGCGCCGGTGCGCAGAATCCAGAAAACGGCATTGATGAACCGGCGATTGTCGTGGGCGATGCCGCCCCAAACACCTCTTCGGCCCGGAAGATGGGGCCCCAGAAGGCTCCAGACGTGATCGGAAATGTCGTGGCGATGATAGGCGGCTTCCATTTTGATTCCTTTCATTATAATCTATTGAAAGGAATTATATTCCAACGCAAAGTCCGTGTCGAGAATATTCATTTACTCGTGACGACACTATCTAAGGTGTGTATAGGGGCAATTTGAACCGATTTTTTCAGGGCCGACTACATCGTTCGTCTGACGGATAAGGAAAGATAAGCCCTTAATGATTTGGTGAAAAGGGGCGTACGGCGGCTTACAAAATCCGTCATGCCCATGTTTTATGCGGTCGAAGACAGAAAACCACGGGCTTGCCCGTGGATGAATGAGCCATTCCCGTCGCTGCGGTTGAGCAGCGGGGGGTCGGTTTCATTGAAACCGTAACAGTAAGAACCCCGGACTTGCCCGGGGGAATCTATCCATTCAGGTAATCCTCAAGATGAATGGGCTATCTATCCGCCCCGCAGCACCTGGAGATCGTAGTCGCGCGAGCCGAGTCCGATGAGTTCGCCGTGCTTCAACTGGGCGTTCCAGTCGATCTGCGGATAGATCTCCCGTAGCGGATCGCCGATTTCAGTGCCCGGGAGCACGTCGTTTCCGTCCCAGAACAGCTTCCCGTTGATGAAATCCACCCCGATCTGATCGATGGCCACCGGATCCCGTCCCACCAGGAAACCCAGGTTGGGGCGGAAGGGCGTCTCGCTGTGCTCCATGCAGTCGCAGTGCGGCGTGATGTCGATCAGCCCGCTGACCAGAAAGACCTTGTTCGCCTTCTGCTTCGTCACCGCCAAAGCGTATTCCGCCATCTTCTCCTGCAGGATCGTGGAGTTTTCGTCCCACGGGATCCGGATCGCCTCCATGGGGCAGACCACCGTGCATTCGCCGCAGGCCATGCAGAGTTCCTCGTCCACCACCGCGTGATCCTCCACCGTGATGGCCCCCGTGGGACACCATTCCGTGCAGGTTCCGCAGGCCGTGCATTGTTCGGGATCCACGGACGGCTTGGCATGGCAGTGCATGCGCCGCTTGCCCTGGGGGTTGGAGCAGCCCATGGAGAGATTCTTGATGCAGGCGCCGAAACTGGCGGCCAGGTGCGCCGTGAAGTGGCTCAGCACCACCAGGCTGTCCGCATCGTGAATGGCGTCCGGGATGGGCACGTTCTCGAAGTGCCGACCGCCCTCGAAGGCGTAGTCCTGGTAGGCGTGGCCGTGCAGGCCGTCGGCGATGATGATCGGCGCGCCCACCGACGCCAGGCCGAAACCGTTACGGTTCGCCGTGAACAGGTGATCCACCGCGTTGTGCCGCGCCACGCGATACAGCGTATTGGTGTCCGTCAGAAAGGGCTTCGCGCCGATCTCCGTCAGCAGGTCCACCATCGCGCGCGGATAGGCCGGGCGCAGGTAACTGACGAGCCCCGCCTCCCCGAAATGCATCTTCAGGGCCGTCAGGTCGCCCGAGGAAACCGTGTCCGCGATTCCGGCGTACAGGCAGGCCGCGCGGATGCGGGCCAGAAGCCCCTTGCGGTCGTTTTTCAGGTGATAGGGAACGAAATATACGGTGGACGGCATCACGGGTTCCTTTCGCGAATTTCGGTTCGATGGCCGATCAGACGTTCATGTTTTCCCACTTCTTGGCGAAGTGGTTATAAATCATCAGGGCCAGCGCGCTGACCAGTCCCGCGTAGAGAAACGGTAGCCAGACCTGCCCGGGATCGTATTTTTCCCACAACAGCTTCGTGGCCTCCGCCGGGGTGGAATGCGTCAGTTCCACCAGTTTTCCGAAGGCCTCCGTGCGCTCGGGCAGATCGGCGAGTTTCATCTCTTCCGAGAGATACTTCAGCGCCAGCGTGGCCTTCTCGCCCAGCCGCCCGTAGATCTGGCCGCCCGCGAAGGCTCCGTAGCCCCAGCCGATGGCGAAGGGGATGTTGGCGTAGCCCATGAAGAGCGCCTTCTTGTCCTTGGGGGCGATCACGCCCAGGTACTCGTTCATTTTGGGCGAACAGAGCATCTCGCCCACGGAGAAGGCCGCGATGCCGATGAGCGTCATGTAGATGGACTGGCTGCTGCCGGCCACCACGATGCCCACGCTGGCCACCAGGATCCCAAGGAAGATCGAGGACAGCCGCCGCATGTACTGGTTGACCAGGTAGGAAAGCGGCACCACGAACAGGACGATCAGCGAGGGATTGAAGTTGATGATCCACTCCTGGGCGACCTGGGGCCCCCGCCCGACGTCCCGGGCCAGCATGAAGTCCGGCAGGTGCCGGGCCAGGCTGGCGCTGTCCACCCAGTCCACGATGAAGTTGGGCATCATGTCGAAAAGCTGGGTGAAGGAGGCCCAGAAGGCCGACATGATGAGGATGAAGAGAATCAGGCGGGCGTTCAGAATGTTCGCCGAGGTGACCTTGATGACGTGCCAGACGCTGGTGCTCTTGTCCGCGCCGCTGTCCACTTCCTTGTAGGAGAAGAGCCAGAGGACGTTCAAACTGACGATCACGGCGCAGCCGTAGAAGACCGTGGCCCAGGAATAGCCGTACAGGAAGTGGGCGAAGGGCGGTCCCAGCCAGGCGCCGACGTTGACCACCTGGTAGAAAAATCCCCAGCCCACGCCGCTGGTTTTTTCGTTCAGGGTCTTGACGAAGGTGCCCTGGATGGGCGGCTTGAAGACCGCCGTGCCTGCGGCCAGGGTCATGCAGCCGAAGAAGAACGGCCAGTATTCCCGCTGGGTGGCCATGAGGGTGTAACCGGCGGCCTTCAGCACGATGGCGGCCACGATCTGCCGCTTGTAGCCGTAACGATCCGCGAAACCGCCGGTGAAGACGGGCAGAACGGACTGCACCAGGGCCCAGGCCATGAAGATCTCGCCCTTCTGCGCCTGGGTGAAGTGCAGCCCGCCGGGTTCGTTGGCCTGGGCGATGTAGATGGGGATGACCACGCGCACGCCGTAATAGGCCAGCCGCTCGATCATCTCCATGATGTTGACCACCCAGAAGGGCCAGCTCAGCGCCTTCACCTGGTCCAGAAACGTCAGTTTTTCCGTACTTTCCGCCATTCGACCCCCGTTTGTCGTTTACCATTATCGTTTCGTCCGCTAGAAGCCGCGCCTCCGGACGGGACAGAACACTAGCACGGCGCGGCCGTTTTCGTCAAATCCGAAATGAAATCGGAGAGTTGTCCCCTCCGGTCTTGGGGTGCGAGTTTTCCGATGGGAATCATACCCAGGAATTGGTCATGACTTCTCCGATGCCGCCGCCGCCCGGGACGATGTAGTGCAGGTCCGTCAGTCCGCGTTCCTCGTCCCAGCGCACTCCGGGCCTTTCGGCCAGCACGTCGGGGGCGGAAAGGCCGCGATCCAGCCGGATGGCGTAGACGCGCACGTCCGGGAAGGCGCTTTTCATGGCGCGGATGTATTCCGGGGTGACGATCAGGTGCATCACCACGGTCTTCTGGGAAATGCCCACTCCGGCGTCGCGATAGCTTTCCAGGGTCTGGATCATGGAGGATCCGGTGGCGCCCATGGGATCGGGCAGCAACAGAATGGCGTCGTCCAGGGGGCCGCCGATCTTCGCGGAGGCCACGCTGGCTCCGGTGACGTGTTGGTCGTCGTCCGTGACGCGGGAGACGAAGAAATAATCCAGCCGCACGCCGGCGGGATCGATGAGCAGGTTGAGCTGGTCGAAGATCTCCTGGGCGGGCAGAAGTCCCGCGCGCGCCACGGATCCCACCACCACCTTCTGTTCGGGATCGATCACGTCGCCTTCGTAGTATCCGCGCTCGGTGAACTCGATCATGCGGCTGGGGATGCTGCGCTGGACGCGCCGCATCTCGGCGTTGACCACGTTTTTCAGGAGGTCGGTGTACAGTTCCCGAAACAGGCGGTTGGCCTCGGGTTGCGTGGTGTCCTTGGAGCAGACGCGGGCCAGGGCCGTCATCATGTACGGCGTGGAGATGATGTGGATGTTCTCGCCGTAAGCGTGGTCGATTTCCGAATGGGAATACGGCAGATTCGTATACTGGGAATCCCGGGTTCTTTCCATGGCCCTTTCTCCTTCTCCGTGACGTGGCTTCTTCGCTCCGTCGTTCAGACGATGCTTTCCGCAAGGTGTGCCATTGTACCGCCGTTCGCGTATTTGTCCAGTACGGACTTTCACCCCGTTTTCCCCGGCTTTCCCGCGTTCTCCATCCGATGGAAGGCGGACGGCGTCGCCGGGGGATGTCGGTCGTTTCGCGCGAAAAGTCGTTGACCTCCCGGAAGGATCTGTTATGCTGATGACAGTGGGGAAGCGGTGGGGAATTCCACCCACCCCCGAGGCCCGAGACACCTTTCGCCACGACGGGAACCCATGAATCAAGGATATCGATAAGGAGCGACCGATGAAACGCTTGTGCCTGGCATTGCTGATCTTTTTCGCCGCCTCCCTCTTTCTCTTCATCGCCTGTTCATCCTCCGGCGGCGACGACGATCCCATCGTTCAGACCTGCAATCAGCATACGGATTGCGGCAACGGCGAGGGACGCGTCATGTGGGAATGTTACGACAGCATCTGCTATCTCCAGGAGGATTTCTGCATGGAGGACGCCGAGTGCGTGAACGGCTGCGTCAACCATCAGTGCGTGGGAGGCAAGGCCACCGACGAGCCGGACGGCGACGAGAACGTCACGGACGGCGACGAGGACGTGGACGAGGGCGGACAGGTTCCCTGCGAGTACGAATGCTGCACGGTGGAAGACTGTCCCGAAAACAACTATTGCGACGAAAACACCCACACGTGCGTGGTGATCGTGGACTGCCCTCCGGAGTATGAGTGCTGCCAGGACCAGGACTGCTGGAACAACGCCGCTTACGGCCTGGATTACGTCTGCTACATGAACGAATGCGGCCACAAGGACCATCCCTGCAATTACGAATGCTGCACCCAGGAAGATTGCTCCGGTCTGGGCGAGGGGTACATCTGCGCGGATCACGTCTGCAAAAAGGACGTGATCGAATGCACCCCCGGCGACAAGACCTGCTGTGAGAACGATCCCGGAAACCCGGATTGCCTGGAGCTGGGCGCGCTGTTCGGAGAGGGCATTCTCACCTGCAACGCCACCGGGGACGGCTATGAACTGTCCATGTGCGATCCGTTCAACGACTGCCTCGCCCCGGGATTCGATGGACCGGGCACGGTGGACTGTCTTCCCAACGGCCGCTGCGAGCTGGACGCCGACTGCGACTGTCCGAAGATCTGCTTCGAAACGGCGAACCAGGGAAAGAAATGCATGGTTCCCAAGGCGGAAAACGGAGAACTCTGCGCGTCGGATAAATGCGAAGCGGGCCAGGTCGAGCTGATCGCCAGTTGTCCGGCGGAGCATGTCTGCTGCATCGGCATCGATCAAAACAACGCGGACTACGGCTACTGCACGCCCGAGGCGGAATGCGCCAAGTAAGAGGTTTTCCAGGGAATTCGCCGCCTTTCGGCGGATGGGATCCGAAAACGGATTCCGGATTCCGATAACGTCCCCCATCGCCGGAGAGCTTGAAGCGGCTCTCCGGCGTTTTTTTTTTCGAAAACGGAGGAACAGGACTTTACAAATATTGATTTCTCCTGTAAAATCAGAAGATTAAGTTTTCTATGGGATCGCTTTTTCCGGTTCAGGCCGATCCGCAGGGATGGAAAAGTCGCTCGCCTGTCGTAATTGAGGATCTGGAGATGAATGCGAGATTGTCGCTTCCAAGACAGCCCGACAACGGTTGCCTCGGGCGATTCCGCCATGGGATGATGGGCCTTTTTGTGTTGGGAATTCCGGCGCTTTTCGCCCTGTTCGCCGCTTCCTGCTCGTCGGCGGAAAACCCGGCGGACGGGGATTCCGATCTTCCGAGCGTGGAATGCCGGATGGATACCGAATGCGATCCGGGGATGTTCTGCTCGAATCTGGGGCGCTGCCTGTCCCAGTGCCAGGTCAACGAGGACTGTCGGGGCGGATACTACTGCGTGGACGGCGTCTGCATCGAGTGTCTGAACGATTTCCACTGCGAATCCAAGGTTCCCGACGCCTACTGCGATGCCGACTATCACGTGTGCCGCCTCGGTTGCGCCGACTGTCAGGCGGACCAGATTTGCGTCAACGAACGCTGCCGGACCGTGGAGGACGGCGACCTGGACCTGCCGTACAACCCGGACGCCGAGATCGAGGAGGAACCGGAGTTCGCCTCCTGCCCGCCGCCGCCGGACGGCATGACCTGCGAGCCGAACTGCACCGAATGCATGAACGATACCACCAGCCGGCAGTGCCGTTCGGACGGGTCGGGGTTCAGCATCACGGTTTGCTCGGGCGTGGAATACTGCAACTGGGTCACGGGCCGATGCGAGTCGGAAGTCTGCGACCCGGGGCATCGTTTCTGCGAGGAAAACACGGCCATGGTCTGCAAAAACGACGGCGCCGGATACGAAGGCACGCTTTGCGAGGCGCCCCTGAGCTGCATCTCCGGAGAGTGCGTCAACATCTTCTGCCGGAAGGAAGGCAAGAAAAAGCTGTTCACCTTCGAGGTGCATTCCGACATCGCCTCTCCGGATCGGCATTGCCAGGCCGTCGTGAATCGCGGCTCGGCGGCCTTCAAGAACGACGCGGGCTGGGGAATCACGGCGTCGTTCGACGGTCAGAGTCATATGGAGCTGGCTTCCGTGGACGCCGACTATCGGGAAGGACTGACCCTGCTTGTCCATGCCAAACGGGCCCAGGGTTCCGCGGACACGATGACGATTCTGGCCAAGGGCGATCCGCCGGGCTATGAATTCGCCCTGGAAAACGGAGAGATCGTCTTTCGCCTCAACCTGGGCGGGGAGGAGTACGTCCTGACCGGCGGTCCCATGGCTCCGAACGTCTGGTATGGCCTGGCGGGAAGCTACGACGGCGAGAGCGTTTCCCTGTACGTCAACGGCGAACGCCAGGGAGATCCGGTCGCCATCGTCGGCCGGCCGCTCGTGGATCCCAACAGCCAGCCGCTCTCGCTGGGATCCCGGCTGGACGCCACGGGAGCGACCAGCCGCCATTTCGAAGGATTTCTGGACAACCTCTATCTTTTCGAGGATCCCGTGGGAACGGAGGACATCGGGTATTTCCAGGAAACCGCCGTGCCTTGCGCGCCGGAAACGGAAGAGGAAACGGATGCGCTGTATTGCACGGATTTCTGCAAGCGCAACGTGATTCACGTTCCCATTTCCGTCTCCTGGACCAACAGCTACCTTTCCATGAAAAGGAGCGAAGCCTTTCTTCTGAAGCCGGGCGGCTGTCCCGATCCCAACGCCTTTCTGGCCTGCATTCCCGCGCCGGGACTGGACAATACGCCCTGTCCCGACTGCCCGGTTCCGGGAGAGAATCAGTTCAGCCTGATCGCCAGGGCCGGGGAAAGCGGCGTGCCCGTCTTCGCGGGCGACCCGGGCGTCTATACCCTGGACCGTTCCGGAATGTTGTATTTCGGCTACAACGACGACAGCTTCATGGGGCATTCCGGCGGTTTTTCCGTCCTGGTGGAACAGGGTTACTGCCGGGCCAGCCATTGCCCGAACAACATGACGCCCCTTCCCGGCTTCGACGCCTGCATCGATCAATACGAGGCGTCCTGTCTGAGCGCCACGGCGGAAGGGCAGACCTGCGACTTCGGCGATGGAGATGCGGCCATGAGCCAGCCGGGCGTGATTCCCTGGACGAACATCGACGCCATCGACGCCAACGTGGCCTGCACGCGTAGCGGCAAGCGCCTGTGCACGTTCGATGAATGGACGTTCGCCTGCCGGGGAGAGAACGACCGGGATTATCCTTACGGCGCGACGCACGCGGACGCGGCCTGCAACGACGGCACTTACGGCGGGGGCGTCGGAGAGAATCTGCTGGTTCCCTCGGGAACGCTGTTTTCCTGTTCCTCGGAGATGGCGGTCTTCGATCTGGTCGGCAACGCGGGGGAGTTCGTCAGCCGGACAGACGCCTCGGGCTATCGCAATATGGCGGGCAAGGGGCTTTTCGACGATCCCGCCACCTGTTCGGACTATCTGAGCACGGACGCCGAGGGCGGCCGCCTGGGATTCCGCTGCTGCAAGGACATGGATCCATGATTCCGTCCGCGGGCGATATGGCCCGCATCCGGTTTTCGGTTTTCCGAAACGATCACGCTGGCGCTTGCGTTTCCATCTGGAGCCGGGCGGCCCACCGTGTTGGACTGATATGGGAGAAAATATGGAAACATTTTTTGCTAAGGGATGAACCGGTCCTGGCTGACGAAAAAAGGAGCGCAGGCATGGCGAAGGAAGGTAAGAAGACGAAAAAGACGGAATCCGCAAAGCCCGCGAAAGCGGCGAAGAAAACGGCCGCTTCCACGAAATCGAAGAAGCCCCCCGAAAAAAGCGCCGTGAAAGAGCCTGAAAAGAAAACCTCCTCCAAGAAAGCAGCCTCGAAAACCGCACCGAAGAAAAAGGCGGAGCCCAAAAAGGCGACGAAGAAAACCTCGGCGGCAAAGAAACCGGCCGAAAAGAAAGCGGCCGCGAAGAAGGACGCCACAAAGAAAACGGCGCCGAAGAAAGCGGTCGTAAAGAAGGCGGCCGCGAAGAAGGCGGCTCCGAAGAAGGCCACCGCGAAGAAAGACGCCCCGAAGAAGGCGGCTCCGAAGAAGGCGGCTCCGAAGAAACCGGCGATCAAAAAAGCGACAACCAAGAAAGCGACATCCATGACATCCGAGAAAAAGACAGCGAAGACCGAGCCGAAACCGAAAGCCAAAGCGGAAAAGGCCACGACGAAAAAGCCGGCGACGAAAGCGGCGAAGAAACCGGCCGCGACGAAGAAAGCGGCGACGAAGAAAACGGCGGTGAAGAGCGTGGAACCCGCCCGGACCTTGACCCTGACGGAAGGCCGGGTGGCCCCGGATTTTCGATTGCCCGCCAGTACCGGCGTGGCCATTCGGTTGAAGGACTTCCAGAAGGATAAAGTGGTCGTGCTTTATTTCTATCCCAAAGACGACACGCCCGGCTGCACGAAGGAGGCGAAGGATTTCCAGAATCTGAAGATGCGTTTCATGCGGAACGGCGCGGTGGTTCTGGGCATCAGCCCCAACGACACGAAGAGCCACCAGAAGTTCAGCAAGAAATACAGCCTTTCCATTCCGCTCCTGGCCGACGAGGGCGCGAAGATTTCCACGAAGTACGGCGTCTGGAAGGAACGAAGCCTGTACGGCCGGAAGTTCATGGGGATCGAGCGGACGACCATCGTGATCGGCACCGACGGCAAGATCAAGAAAATCTATCCGAAAGTGAAGGTCGATGGTCACGCCGTTGCCGTTCTGGAATTCGTGAAGTCGCTGAAGAAGTCGAAAAAATAGCGGACGAAAGTCATCGTAGCAAAAAAGGGACGTGCACGAGTGCGTCCCCTTTTTTATGGCGCGCTTCGGCAGCGGTGAAAAGGGATGCGGCCCGGATGCAATAACCTGCTGATATCTTTTGCAAATCCGTCATGAAGGGACTTGATTCGGGTGTCCGTCCGGACGAAACGTTCCGAATGCGGAGGCCCGGGAACCGTCGGAATCGAGAGTGAAATCAAGTCAAGCTGTGGATATCACAAGAGAAATCTTCTCGATTGCTCCCGGGTCGCCCGGCGATGAAAAACGATGCGAAAGCGCAAAAGAACGTTTCCGCCCGGGGGAATGCAAAAAGACGGGAAAGCCGAGTGAAGTCGGAGGGTTCCACCGCAAAATGCGTTCGTCCGGACGGAACGCGGAAAACGCCCGAAAAAGGGGTGAAAATCAGGGAAAAAGGGGGCGCGGAAGCCCTTCGGGCCGGGGGGGAACTCCCTGCCGTTTTCCGGGTTGCGGAAAACGGACGAGAAGTGTCATGTAATTTATAAGAGATACAAACGAAATGAAAATAGTATCTTCCGCTTTTCAATAAGATCGGAGCGCCCCCAAACGTTTCTTCGGTCCCTTAAAGATGCAGGTCGAAGACGATTTCGCGCGTGTCCGCGCCGCCTTCCGCCGTGACGAACAGCGACGGGGAGCTGTCGCCCCAAAGCTTTTCCGAGCCGCCGAAGCGGATTTCCAGTTCGCCGTTTCCCTGTACGAAAACCTCGAAACGCCCGAGATCGGTCTGTTTCCAACACGCGGCGGACGCCTTTTCCGCGCATGCCGAAAGCTCCGTCTCGTTCCATAGAAAATGCACGTTCGTCAGGCCGTCCTTCGAGGGCTTGAAAAACGGAAGTCCTTGTTTTCTCGTCAGATTTCCAACGTCGAAGGTGTAGGAAAGACCGTCTTTTTCCTCGAAGCGGCTCTTGTCGATCCCCGCAAAGACTACCACGCGACGGTCGTCGCCCACGCTTTCCGGCCCGGCGACGTCCTCCGTGGCCGGAGCCAGCGTCATCACGCCGTCCGGGTACATGGGCACGATGGCGCCGCCCCGCGCGAAGACCGGAATTTCGGAAAGCGGCGCGTCCACGCTCCACGTCCCGCCGTCCAGGTCGTCCGTGAGCGGCAGGCCGTCGCCGTCCCAGGCGAACCAGAGATCCGGCGGCAGAAGCACGTCCCGGGAAAGCGCGCCCTCCTCCATCACCGGGGCCACAAGCAGGCCGTCGCCCACCATCACCTGGTCCTTCACCGGCCAAAGTTCCTCGGATTCCGGGTACATGACGCCCATGCCGCGCCAGATGGACAGCCCGCGTTCGTGCGCCACGCGCGCAAGCCCTTCCCAGTAGGGCGTGAGCGCCACGTGCAGTTTCGCATAGCGGCGGAAATGCGTCAGGGTTTCCTCGTCCTTTTCCCAGTTCCAGTTCAGGTCCGCCTGGTAGCCGTGGTGGGTGCGCATCACCGGCGACCACGCGCCCAGCTCCGTCCAGCGGTAGTAAAGCTCCTTCGTGGAGGGATCGTTGGTGGCGGACTGATAGCCCGCGATGTCGTGGGCGTAGGTGGAAATGCCCGTGATGCCCAGGCCGATGCCGATGGGCAGGATGGTGGGCAGGCCGTCATCCTCCTGAAAACCGGTGCGCTGATCCGCCGCCCAGATCACGTCCGCCAGTTCCACCGTGCCGAAATACCCGCTGCGCCCGAAGAACATGCGTTCCGCGCCGTCGTTCATGGCGTCGATGGCCTCGCGCTGGGCCTGCTGCCACTGCACCGGATGCAGATTATGCTGCTCCAGCCCGCCGCCTCCGGCGGTCACCGCGTCCGTAGGCATCCACTCGGCGAAGTCGCCCATCCAGCCGTCCACGCCCTGGTTCATGGCCTCCGTAAGTTTTCCCATCGTCCAGGCGTAGCCGTCCGGGTCGGAGAGGTCCACCAGCGAGCAGTCCGAGAACTTGTGGCCCTGGAAGACGTAGGGCTCGCCTTCAGCGGTCTCGATGAGATAGCCGTTTTCGGCCGTTTCCTCCCAGGCGCTCGCCTCCTGGTAGACGAAGGTGTTGAAGTAGGTGAAGAACTTGAAGCCCGCCGCGTGCAGATCGTCGGCCAGATCCTCGAAATCGGGATAGAGTTCCCGGTCCAGTTCCCATTCCTCGCTGAGGACGTAGTTGTCGCCGCGCTGTTCCGCGCCCTTCCAGTCCTCCGTCCAGATGACCGAGGCGGGCACGCCTTCGTTGCGCAGTTTCGCCACCACGCGGCGGACGTTCGCGCTGCCGTAGATGGCGTCGATCCAGGGGGCGAAGGCGAAACTCGGCGGGACGGGCGGCCGCCCGAATTCCAGGCTGGAGCGCTCCAGGGCCTGTGCGGGCGTGGGGCCGTCGAAAACGTGGACCGTGGCCGGGGCCTGAAACTCCATGCGCGCGCCGTCCGTTTCCACGGAACACAGGTCGAACGTGGCGCGCAGGTCCGTTTTCACGGTGAGCACGTAGCCCCGCCGGGCCAGGTATTGCGGAATGGGCAGATGGCTGGAGTGCCTGCGGCCCTTGTACATCCAGTCCGGGAAGTCGTAGTCGTCGTGTTCCACCTTGCCCACGCCCTGTTCCTGCACCCAGGTGAAGACCGACTGCCCGCGATGATCCACGTCCCAGGTCTGCGCGCCGAAGCCCATGAAGTGATCGTCCGCAAGGCAGGTATGCGCCCAGGAGACGCGTCGTTCCGGGTTTTCGCCCACGTTCACTTCCGCCTTCAGATGGCCGTCTTCCGGGGTGGTGAAGACGATGCGCAAAAGCTCCTTGCCGTTTTCGTCCAATAGCGAGAGTTCGCCCCGGTCGTCGAAGTCCGTGAGGACGGAGGTCTTGGCCTCGATCCAGGGGCCGTTTTCGGTGTCGGCCGGTTTGAAGGCCCCGAACATCATTTCGTAGTCCATGGTCACGTCCCGCACGGCGAACCCGGTGCGGTGCGGTCCGTTTTCCGAAAGTCCCCCGGCTCCGAGTCCGTCCAGCAGCACGCGGCCGTCCACGCTTTCGATGCTCAGGCGGGCCGTGTCGGGATCGGTGTCGATCACCAGGCCGCCACGCTCGATGCGCTCCACCACTCGGCCCGCGCTTTCCTCTTCGGCGTCGCCGTCCATGTCCGCGTCGCCGTCGGCAGGTTCGTCCGCGTCGCCGTCGGGCGTATCGCCGTCGGCAGGATCCGCGTCGCCGTCGGAGGCGTCGCCGTCCGTGTCGCTCGATTCGTCCGAACAGGCGCAAAGCGCCGCAAGACAGAGCAGAAGCAAAAGAACGGCCGCGATTCCGAAAGATTGGCGAGACATGGCTCCTCCGTGGATAAGGAACGGGTGATGATGGAATGAAATCATAGCGGGGAATGGCGGACAAGGCAAGAAAGGGTTGCCGTTTTGAAATCCGATACGTAAGGCTCTTACATGGCTTCGGCGTTTTCGTCGGGACGGGGGGACCGTTTCAGCATGTCGGATACCGTGGTTCTTACCTTGGTTTATCCCTTTCAGGCGATTGTTCTTCGAAAAAAGATGCTACTCGTTTCCTGGATTCTTGCTCAAGGAATCAATCTTTTTTTCAATGATTGAAATTCTGTGAAGGATTTCCTGGTGGTAGATTTTATCGTTTTCTGAATTCTTTTCAGTGTCCTCGCCTACAAACCAAGAGGCCATGAATCCGGTAACAATTCCAAAAAGACCCATACCGACCAGTGTCAGAATAAAGGCAACAAATTTTCCTTCCACCGACACGGGGTATCGATCCCCATAGCCAACCGACGTTATCGTGATAAATGCCCACCAAAGGGCGTCTTCAGCCGTTTTAATATTTGCAGCAGCAAGTGATTTCTCTGCATAAAGAATTGCAATGGAAGAAAAAAGCATGACAGCGATAATTACGATGGCGACACTTACAATTGTGCTTTGCGATCTGCTTTTGGACGCGAAACGAATAATTGCTTTTGATGATCTGACGCCCCGAAGCATTCTAAGGATTCTAAGGATCCTGAAGATTCGTCCAGTTCGTAAAACATCGATTGTTGGAATTGAAGATAACAGATCAATCCATCCCCATTTCAGATATTTCCAGCCCTGGGAATAAAGGCGATAGAAGAAATCGACAATGAAAATGATGCAAATAGAAAAATCGATGGTTTCGAGAATAATGGAAATGTCTTTGTTAAAGTCGAATAAAATATCAACCGCCATTGAAGCCAGAACATAAAGCGACAATACGAAGATAAAAAAATCGTATACTCCAAAGACTTCCGACTTTGAATCATTTTCCATTGGGTCGCTCCTGTAAAGATTCTTTTTGCATGCATTAGATATATAATTATTGCTTCTGTCAAATCTATTTCATGAGTATCATGGAATTTTAAGGGTATGACTGGCGTTGATCGGCCTGTTGGGTGGGAGACTGTTTCCACCGTGCGTTACAGTATTCAACGCTTTGGAATCCGGATGGAATTTTAAAATCAATATTCTCGGCTCACGCTTTGATCGAAACGAGGGTAGGGGACGCCTAGAAAGGATGCACATCCAGGGAGGTTTGGTGTTCGGGGCGTTTCTGTCGGGACGAACGGACAAAAAAGCAACAGAAGCACCAGGGCCGGTTCAAAACAAACTTCTGCGCTACCGGGTTCCTGTACCTTTCCCCTTTTCCATCGTTCCGGACTCGCGTCAGAACTCTCCGCCGATCAGCTCCGGGAAGCGTTTCACCATCTCGGAAAACACGATGTCCTCCACCTCGCCCGGCGTGGGAGCGGAAAGCGCCTTGGCCGCCAGTTCGCGGGCTTCCGCCATGGTCGAGGAGCGGATGATTTCCTTCAGGTAGGGCAGGGCGGAAGGCGGGGCGTCCAGTTCGGTGACGCCCAGCCCGATGAGCAGCAGCGTGAAGACCGGTTCCGAGGCCATTTCCCCGCAGAGATGCACCGGAATTCCGGCCTCTTCTCCATGGCGGCAGGTGGTTTGGATCAGGCGCAGAATGGCCGGATGCATGGGGTTGTAGATGTAGGACAGTTCCTCGCTGTCCCGGTCCACCGCCAGGGTGTACTGGATCAGGTCGTTGGTTCCGATGGAAAAGAAGGCCGCCATGGGAGCGAGCAGGTCGGCCACCACCGCCGCCGAGGGCAGTTCGATCATGATGCCCACGGGCGTTTCGGCGCGGAAGGCGATGCCTTCCTGTTCCAGTTCCCGGCGCGTGCCGGACAGAAAACGCAGCACCTGGCTCAGTTCCGTGGGACCGGAGACGAAGGGCAGAAGAAGCCGCATGTCCCCGAAAACGGAGGCGCGGTACAGCGCCCGCAACTGGTCCTTGAAGAACTGCGAGTCCTGGTACAGACTGCGGATGGCGCGGCAGCCCAGGGCCGGGTTTTCCTCCTCGCATTCCGGCCAGTAAGCCGGGAGCTTGTCCCCGCCGATATCCAGCGTGCGGATGGTGACGGGGCCGGAGACGCATTTCTCCACGAGTTCCCGATAATACGAGAAATGCTCCTCCTCCGTGGGCGGGCTCAGCCGGTCCATGAAGATGAACTCCGTGCGGAAGAGCCCCACGCCCTCCGCGCCCGTCTCCAGAACGGCGGGCAGTTCCTTTAAGGATTCGATGTTCGCCCGCAGCGTGATGCGGGCGTCGTCCAGGGTGACGGCGGGCAGATCCCGGTCGGAGCGCAGACGATTCTCGATGCGCGCCTGCCGTTCCTGCTTGTCGATATATTCGGCCAGTTGTTCCTCGTTGGGATCGACGATCACCACGCCGTTTCCGCCGTCGATGATGATGGTCGTCCGGTCCGGAACCTGGTCCAGGAGATCCGCCAGTCCCATCACGGCGGGAATCTGCATGGAACGGGCCACGATGGCGATGTGGCTGGCTTTTCCGCCCCGTTCCAGGGCCAGTCCCCGGATGGGCTTGGTATAGAAATGCGTGGCGTCTCCCGGGGTCAGGTTGTGGGCGACGATGATGGCGTCCTCGTCGATGGAGTGGAACTTCTCCCGCTTTTCCCCTGTGAGGTTCTCCAGGACGCGCTGGAACACGTCGGCCAGATCGGCCACCCGCTTTCTGGCGTTGTCATCGTCGATCTTGCGGAACTGGCTGGTCAGGCGTTCCACCGTGATGTGCAGCGCCCATTCGGCGTTGCAGGCGTTGCGGCGGATGAAATCCGTCGTCTGCCGGGACAGCATGTCATCCTGGAGCATCAGCTTGTGGGCTTCCAGGATGAAGTAATGCCCGGCCGCCTTTCGCCGGTCGATGTTGCTTTTCTGCTTGCCCAATTGCCGGATGGAGAGCCGCACGGCTTCCTCGAAGCGTTCGATTTCCTTGTCGATGTGTGGATCCTCGATGGGGCGGTAGGCCGCCGCCACCTTCCGGTGCCGGACCTTGCAGGCCTTGCCGATACGGATCCCGGGCGAGACGGGAATGCCCAGCAGAATGTTGCCGGGGGACGATGGCGGATCATTCTTCATCGAAGCGTTCCTTGAACATGGTGACGATGGCCTGAACGGCTTCCCGGGCGTCGTTTCCCGTCGCCCGGACCTGCAATTCCGTTCCCTGGGCCGCGCCGAGCATCAGCACGCCCATGATGGATTTCGTGTTGACCTCCAGATCTCCCTTGACCAGCGTGATTTCCGCCTGGAAGCGGCTGGCGGTCTTCACCAGTTTCGCGCTGTTGGAGGCGTGCAGGCCCAGGGCGTTCAGCACCGTGACTGTGGCGGAGGCCTTGCGGTAATCGCCCTCGATATCTCCTTTTGGCGAGGCGTCGGACGGCGGGGCCTCGCTGCGGTCGAGATGAACGCGGATGCTTTTCTGGCCCGATTCGGCCGCGATGCGCGCCAGATTGGCCAGGGATACGGCTTCCCGGTCGGTTTCCATGACCTTCAGCAGCATGGCCAGGTTCAGGCCCGTGACCACGGCGATGGGAAGTTCCTGCTGGAAGGAAAGGGCGACGTTGCAGGGCGTGCCGCCGTAAATATCCACCAGCATGAGAACGCCCTGTCCCTGATTCAACGCCTGGATGGCCAGGGCGGCCTTGTGCTGAAGCACCTGAAAGCTGGATCCGGGGCGCTGGGTGACGACATCGATGTGGCTTTGCCGGCCGACGATGTTTTCCGCGTTTTGCAGGAGAACTTCCCCCTGATTCGAATGCGTGACGAGAAGAATCCCGATCAATGGAAGCTCCCTGTGGCTGAAGGATTAGTTGTAAAGATCCCGATGCCGGATCATGACGGTATAGCCGGACATCGTTTCGTCCATGAACCGCTTCAGGGCGCGTACGAAGGAAATGGAACGGTGCTTTCCCCCCGTGCAGCCGATCGCAACCGTCAGGTACATCTTTCCCTCCCGGGCGAAAAGCGGGATGGAAAACTCCAGGAAAGACTGAATGCTCTCCAGCATCTTTTCGCTTTCCTCGAATTTCATCACGTAATCGAACACCTCGTCGTCGAGTCCCGTGCGCGTTTTCAGTTCCGCCACGAAATAGGGATTCGGCAGGCAGCGGACATCGAACATCAGGTCGGCTTCCAGGGGAACGCCGTATTTGTAGCCGAAGGAGAGCAGGGTCACCGAGAGCGTTTCCTTGTCGGGATCCATCTCCATCTGTTCGTAAATCTGGCGTTTCAGGTCGTGGACGCTCATGGTGGAGGTGTCGATCAGATGGGTGGCCTCCAAACGGAACTCGGCGAGCAGTTCCTTTTCCCTTTCCAGGGCGGCGCGGACATCCATTCCCGCCAGGGGATGCTTTCGGCGTGTTTCCGAAAAACGCCGGATCAGAACTTCCGTGCGGGCTTCCAGATAAAGAATTTCGATGCGGTGGCCCGCGTCCCGGACCTGTTTCGAAATCTGGCCGAAGTCGTCCAGAAAGCGCTTCTCCCGTGCGTCGATTCCCAGAACCAGCAGGTTGCTTTCGTTGTCGGTCTTCTGGAACGATTCCACCAGCCCCGGGATCATCGTCACGGGCAGGTTGTCGATGCAGAAACAGCCGCGATCCTCGAAGGCCCGGATGGCGGTGGATTTTCCGGAGCCCGAAAGCCCCGTGATGATAATCAGGCGCAAGGGGCGCTCACTCATCGGAACCTCCCGGCTTGCGGTTGGGGGCGGGCGGCTTCTGCGGGACGAGGCTTCCCAGCCGTTCGCGGATCATGCGCGTGTCCAGTTTCTGCTGGAAACTGAGCGCGGAATGAATGCCGCGCTGCTGGAGCAGATAGTTGCGCGCCGCCACCTCGATGATGGTGGACATGTTCCGTCCCTGGGAGACGGGCACGGTGATGAGCGGCAGGCTGACATCCAGGATGTCGAAGGTTTTATGCTCCAGGCCCAGGCGGTCGTATTCCGTGTTTCCGTCCCAATGCACGAGTTCCAGAACCAGGTGGATCTCCTTGCGGTCCCGGACCGCCGTCACGCCGAAAAGCTGGGCGATGTTCAGAATGCCGAGGCCCCGGATCTCCATGTGGTGTTTCGCGATGGGAGAACAGTTGCCCCAGACCGAATCCCGGTCGATTTTTTTGACTTCCACCACGTCGTCGGCCACCAGGATATGCCCCTTCAAAAGCAGTTCCAGCGCGCACTCGCTTTTCCCGATGCCCGATTTCCCGATCACCAGCACGCCGATGCCGATTACGTCCACCAGGACGCCGTGGATGGTGGTGGAGGCGGCCAGGTTGGATTCCAGATGGCGGTTCAGCGTCGTGATGAACGTGGAGGAAATCTGGTCCGTGGACAGCACGGGAAGATCGATCTCTTCGGCCACTTCCAGAAAAGCGGGGGTGGGCTCCAGTCCGCGCGTGACGATCAGGCAGGGCGCGCCCTTTTTCGCGATCCCCAGAAGCACCTCTTTCTGGCGTTCGTGGGGCAGCGTTTTCAGGTAGGAGATCTCGTTCTGTCCGACGATCTGAATGCGTTCCTCGTGGACGTTCTCGAACAGGCCGGTCATGGTAAGGCCGGATTTCTGGATGCGGTATTTCTTGATCCGACGTTTGAGGCCCTTTTCTCCGGCGACGAGGCGTAAAACGAGCCCATGGCCCTTCAAGCCAAGCAGATCCTCCACGGTCAGTTGAATCAAACCGCGCCTCCTTTCCCTGAGAGCCTATTTCAGCGGGACTCCCGTCGCCTGAATTCCGATAGGCCTCGCCCGGCGGCGTTGCTCCTCCGCGCCTTACAAAGTGTAAAGCTTGTCGTCGCGCCTTGCCCGGTTCGTCTCTCGAACCTCATGCTCGGTCCATCCTGCTGAACGAGGTTCTGAATCAGGATGCCTCTTCCTCCATTTTCATGATGCGATAGATGGCGTCCGCGTCCGGGGCTTCGAGAATCCGTTTACGGAAACTTTCCTTCTGGCAGAGCCTCGAAATCTTGGCCAGAGCCTGAAGATGAACCCCGGCGACGTTTTCCGGCGCCACGAGCAAAAAGAAGATACGGGCCGGTTCGCCGTCGATGGACTGGAAATCGCATCCCTGGACGCAGCGGCCGAATACGCAGTACAGCCGGTCGAGATCCGGCAGTTTGCAGTGCGGGATGGCGATGCCGTGCCCGATGCCCGTACTTCCGAGTTTTTCTCTTTCCAGGATGCGGCGGATCAGTTCATGCGGATCTCCGACGGGGTGGAGATTGGCCATGAATTGACACAGTTCGATGATGACATCGTTTTTTTCCCGGCTTAACAGATCGGATTCCAGCGCGGTGCGATCGAGTAATTCCGTGATGGAGAGCGCCATGAACATGAACCCCTTTCAAAGGCACCTGTCGGTCAATACGTTTTCCGGCGTCCGGAGGAGGAAAGAAGACCCAGTGATTCCCGATATTTGGCGACTGTCCGCCGGGCCACGATCACGTCGTCCTCTTTGAGAATGGCGACCAGTTTCTGATCCGACAACGGTTTTTTCGGGTTTTCCTTGTCGATCAACTGCTTGATCTTGTTTTTGATCGATTCGGAGGAGACGCCTTCTCCGTCGCTGTTGATGATTCCCGAATTGAAGAAATATTTCAGTTCGAACACCCCCTGGGGCGTGTGAACGTACTTACTGGTGGTCACGCGGCTGACGGTGCATTCGTGCATGCCGATATCCTCGGCCACGTCCCGCAGGACCATGGGCTTCAGGTGCTGGACGCCGTGGTCCAAAAACTCCCGCTGTTTCTTGACGATGGATTCCGTGACCTTGTAGATCGTGCGCTGCCGCTGCTGGATGGAGCGGATCAGCCAGGTGGCGGAGCGCAGCTTTCCCTTGATGTACTCCCGGGTTTCGGACGATCCGTCCTTGTCCATCAGGGCGCGCTGGTAATAGGAACTCAGCCGCAGCCGGGGCATGCCGTCCTCGTTCAGCAGGATGTGGTACTCGTCTCCCACCTTGACCACGTAAATATCCGGAGAGATGTATTCCGCCTTGATGGTGGAATACTGGAGTCCCGGCCTGGGATTCAACTCGGTCAGAAGGCGCATGGCGTCCTCGACCTCCGAACGGCCGACTTTCAACTGCCGGGCCAGTTTCGGGATATCCCGCTTTTTGACGAGTTCCCAGTGGCTTTGGACGATGGCCAGAAGCAGGGGGTGGCTTTTCATGTTGAATCGGATCTGGGCCAGCAGGCATTCCCGAAGATCCCGCGCGCCCACCCCCACCGGATCGAAACGAAGCACGCGCTGGTGGGCTCCCTCGACCTCCCGGATCGATCTGTCCATTCGTTCCGAGATCTCTTCCAGGGAGATGTCCTTCAAGTACCCGTCTTCATTGATATTTCCAATGATTTCCTGGCAGATGTCCTGGGTCTCGTCCGGAATGGAGGACAATTTCAACTGCCAGAGGAGGTAATCGTGAAGCCCGTTTTCCTCCGCATAGTACTGTTCGAGGTTGGCTTTTTCATCGCCCCCCGTGTCCCGGGGCATGATGTCGGACGGCCCGTCCATGTAGGTGTCGAAATAGGAGTCCCAGTCCATCTCCGGTTCGGTGGGCTGGGCGTCTTTCAGCGAATTTTCCAGATCGGAAGCGACCAGTTCGTCCTTGGCGGGCGCTTCTCCCTCGGTCTGGACCTTGGGAATCAGTTCCTCGGCGGCGGTGTCGATATCCGGCGTGACATCCGGCTCGCTCGGATCGATCTCGTCGTACTGCGCTTCTTCCAGGGTGGGGTTTTCCTGCAACTCCTGGTTGACCAGTTCCTGGAGTTCCATCTTGGTAAGCTGAAGCAGTTTGATTGCCATCTGCAACTGGGGGGTCATGACCAGTTGCTGGGCCAGTTTCATGTTGAGTTCGAGTTTAAGTGCCATGCAATCTTTATGCCGTTTTTCTTGTTTTCTTTCGTCAATCCCCAATCTGTCGGACTTGGCATCATTCTAGCATACCGGCTCTATCTGTCCAGTTCAAAATCTTTTCCAAGGAAACGCTCGCGGGTTTCCGGATCCCGCGCCACCTCCGAAGGCGTTCCCCGGGCCAGAATCTCCCCCTGGTGCAGAATGATGGCATGGTTACATATTCGTAGTGTTTCCCTGACGTTGTGATCGGTAATCAGGATGCCGATTCCCTCCTCGGCCAGGCGGATCAGATCGGATTGAATGGTCGCCACCGTGAGGGGATCGATCCCGGAAAAGGGTTCGTCGAACAGCAGCACCTTGGGGCGGAGCGAAAGCACCCGCGCGATTTCCAGCCGCCGCCGTTCCCCGCCGGAAAGCGTTCCGGCGCGCTGATCGGCCTGTCCGTCCAAGCCGAATCTTTGCAGAAGCGGCGCGATCCTATCCGCCCGTTCGGCCTTCGGCACGCCGTTTTCCTCCAGCACCAGTTCCAGGTTTTCCCGAACGCGAAGCTTGTGGAAGATCGAGGGCTCCTGGGGCAGGTATCCCAATCCGAGCCGGGCGCGGCGGTAAAGCGGATCGCGGCCGACATCGATTCCGTCCAGGAAAATTCGGCCGCTTCGAAGCGGAAGGATTCCGGCCAGCAGGTGAATGCAGGTGGTTTTTCCCGCGCCGTTGGGCCCCAGCAATCCAAGCAGCCGGCCGGGCTGAATCCGGATGTCGATGGACCGGAGAACCTCCCGCTTTCCATAGGAATGACGAAGCGCCTCGCCCTGAAGGACCGGCGAGTCGGACGGCGTGATTTCAGGGTTTTTTCCGGTCACTCCCGGCCTCTTTCGGTGTTGCGGAAGGCGGTTTGTTCGCAGTGGGATGCAGGTCGGCCCGGGCCTTGTCCACCACGATTTTGCGTTCCTTCATCAGGAAGCGGATGGATTCGCCCTCGATGACCTGCTTTCCTTTCCGGATCTGCGGTTCTCCCGTGAAATGCAACATCTGCCGTTCCCGGTCGAAGCGCAATCGCCGCGCCTTCGCCTCCCATTTTTCATGATACACGCGCAGGTGGCCTTCGGCCTCCAGGGTCAGAATCCGCCCCTCGGAATCGGAGAAAACGGTCAGCCGGTCGGCTTTGAGTTGCAGGTCCGGCTGCCGGACCCAGACGTTGCCGGAGAAATGAATGCTTTCGGAGTCCGAGTCGAATTCCAGGCGGTCGGAAGAGATCTTGACCGGCTGGCTGTCGTCCAGAAAGAGCAGCCTCCCCCAGGCGGAAGGGGGCGGCGGATCTTTCGCCAGAACCGGCAGGGCGGCGAGAAAAACCGCTGTCAGGAGCACGAAGCGGATCTTTCGCGATGGGGCGGACATGCCGGTTTATTCCCGTGCGGCTTCGAGATGGGAAGCGCTCAGTACGGCTTCCACGTTCCGGATCCGCACGGATGGCCCGGCGATGCGCCCTTCCGCCTGCCGTCCCCGGATCGTCATTCCGTTCCTTTCCATCTCGAATTTCCGATCCGTTTTCCAGAAATCCCTTTTCAGGTCCACGGCGATTTCCTCGGTGAAAAAACGCATTCCGTCGTGTTCGGCGGCGACCTTGCCGGAGAGAATCATTCGGGTTTCCTCCGGATCCCAATCCGCGATATCCGCCCGAAGTCGGAGGACGTTTCGCGATTCCGCCCGGAGCCGCACATCGGAAAGCCGCCAGCTTTTCAGTTCGTCGTCGGAGACGGCGTTTCGCGCTTCCACCCTCAGCAGACCGACCGAGGTGGGGACGTTCCAGTGAATTCCCTCCGCTCGGACAAACGGACGGTCCGCCGGTCCGGAGGATTCCCGGTCGGAAGACGAAGCGCAGCCCAGAACGAACAGCAGGCCCGCGCAGACGATGTTCCTTCCGAGACGGGAAAGCGACGCCATGGCGGTCTTTTATTGATGTTCCCGATAAGCCTGCTGGATTTTCTTCATCAATTCCTCGATGTCGCAGGGTTTCAGGAGGTAATCGAACGCGCCGGACTTCATCGCCTCCACGGCGGAATCCACCGTGGCGTGTCCGGTCAGAAGAATCACGGGAAGATCCGGACGGACATCGTGCAATTTCAGCAGAACCTGTTCCCCGCGTTCGTTGCCGAGTTTCAGGTCCAGGAATACGGTGTCGTAGACGTTGTCGTGTACGAGCCGGATCGCTTCGTCTCCGGTGTAGCAGGCGTCCGCCCGCACTCCGCGCCGTCCCAGACGCTTGACCAGAGTGTCCACGAAGTCCCGCTCGTCGTCCACCATCAGGACGTGGAATTCCGGCTCGCTGCTTTCCTCTTCCATGGGAACCACGTGCTTCAGCGGGCAGGTCTTCTCGTCCGTTTCCTCGTGCAGTTTCGGCCACAGGGCCTCCACCGCCTGGATCACGGACATGAAGGTATGATCCTCGCCGATCTTTTCGTACAGGTGGGAGCGATGCAGGGCGTCGATGACCCGCTCGTTCAGCCCGGCGAAGTAGACGTCGTAGCCGCCCGAACGCAGCCGCTCCACCATCAGCGCCAGGGTGTCCTCGCCCGAGGCGTCGATTTCGGTGATGCCGTCGGCCTTGAACAGAATGGCTTTCAGTTCCGGCATGGCGCGCACCCGGTCGAGCACTTCGTCTTCCAGGTAACTGGAGTTGGCGAAGAACAGCGGGCCGTCGAAGCGGATGACCGCCAGGTGCTTGCACTGCTTCAGGCGCAGGCGTTTGGCGTTGTGCAGATGACCGTCTTTCCAGAGCGAAAGCTCCGCCACCACCGGCTTCATCTTGCCGTATAGGAACACGCCCACCGAAAGCAGCACGCCGATGAAAATGCCTCGGTCCAGATGCGGTGCGAAGATCAGCGTGGCGACGAAGGAAATCACGCTGATGATGCCGTCCGAGCGCTTGACCTTGTAGGCGTGGACGACGCCCTTGAAGTTGATGAGCCCGATCACGGCCATCATGATGACGGCGGCCAGGACGGATTGCGGGAGAAAATACAGAAGCGGCGTGAAGAACAGAAGCACGACCACCACCAGACCGCTGGTGAAGACGCTGGACAGGCCGGAAGTCGCGCCGGCCTGGATGTTCACTGCCGAACGCGAGAAGGATCCGGAGGCGGCGTAGCTCTGCCCGCACGAACCCAGGATGTTGGCCAATCCCTGTCCGATGAGTTCCTGATTGGGATCCAGGCGCTGGCCGGTGCGCGCCGCCATGGCCTTGGCGATGGAGATCGCCTCCATGAATCCCAGAATGGAAATGATGATGGCCGCCACGAACAGCTTGCCGAAAACGGAGGACTCCCACTTCGGCAGCGCCAGTTTCGGCAGGCCGCTGGGCACCGTGCCCACCACCGCGCCGCCGCCGATGAACGTCAGCTTTTCCATGTCCAGGGGCTTGTTGCCCACTTTCAGCCGCCAGATCCGATCCACGCCTTCGGGAGAATCCAGGCGCACGAAACGCGCGGCTCCGTTTTCCTCCACCCGTTTGAACTCCAGCTCGCGCAGTTCCATGCGGATTTCGGAAGCTTTTTCCTTCAGTTGGCCCACCTGTTTGTCCAGAAGACCGGCCATGGCGTGAAGCTGCATGGCGGTTTTGGGAAGCACCGTCTGTTTCACGCCCACCGCGTCCTCGCTGCGAAGCTGGTCCAGGTTCACATCATGATGCGTATGGCAGGTCATGCAGATCTCTTTACTGTGTTCGCTGGTTTCCAGTTTCGCCACCTGGGGGCTGATGATCGCCCGGGCCTCCGAGGCCAGTTCGATGTCCTTGATATCCTTGTTGAACGTCCTGATTTTCTCCTGAACGTCCTCCGGCGAGACACGATCCAGATCCACGCGCTGATTGTTTTCCAGGCCGGTGGCGTACGAAATCACGGTGGTCACCACCACGGCGGCGAGCACGTAGGGAATCTTGGGGTTGACCTTCTTCAGCACGATCATGATGGCGAAGGCCAAAACGCCCAGCAACAGGGTGGGCCAGTGGGTGAAATGCCAGGCGGCCACGATGACCCGCCAGATGGTTTCGTAATGATGTTCGGCCTTGTCCACCGAGACGCCGAACATCTTGGAAAGCTGGCTGGTGGCGATGATGATGGCGGCGGCGTTGGTGAAGCCGATGACCACGGGATGGGAAAGGAAATTGACCACGACGCCCAGGCGCAAAACGCCCAGCGAAAGCTGGAACAGGCCCACCAGCAGGGCCAGGAAGACGGCGTAGGCGATATACGCCTCTCCCCCCGCCGTGGCCAGGGGTTCCAGCGTGGCCGCCGTCATGAGCGAAACGATCGCCACCGGTCCGGTGGCCAGTTGCCGGCTCGAACCGAACAGGGCGGCCACCATGGGCGGCAGAAAGGAGGCGTACAGGCCGTAATAGGCCGGAAGTCCCGCCAGTTGCGCGTAAGCCATGGATTGGGGGATCAGAACCAGCGCAACGGTCAGACCGGCGATGAAATCGGCACGCAAAGCGCCGAGATTGTATCCTTTAAACCATTCGAGAAAGGGGAAGACACGATTCAGCATTCGTTTCGCTCCTGGTTGTCTTTTCGATGATTCGCTTGAAATAACCTGACATCAAAAAAAAGGTGTGATACTATACCATAGGTTATTTATCGGAGAAAGGTTTATCTAATTAATAACTCCGCCTGCACGAAAGAGATAAGTCATGGCAATCATTTCGGTTTTTAGCGCGGCTTTCTCGAAGGCCGAGGAAGTTATGGATCGACTCGCCGCCCGCACCGGCTGGGAGCGGATCGATGACCGCTTGTTTCGGGAGGTTTCCGAACGTTTTCAGGTGGCTCCCGAGCACCAGATGAGGGCGATGGAAGGCCCGCCGTTTCTCTTCAATAAATATACCCATCGCCGGGAAAAACATCTGGCCCAGATCCGGCTGACCCTGGCCGAAATGCTGACCGACAACCAGATTCTCCACGGTTTTGCCTCCCACCTGATTCCCCAGCGCGTGGGACACGTGCTTCAGGTCTGTCTGCTCAGCGACCCCGAGGTCCGGGCGGCGGACCTGGCGAAGGAATCGGGCGGGAGCCTGGACGAGGCGCGCCGCAGGATCCGGGAAGAGGACAAGAAACGGGCGCAGTGGACCCAGCGGCTCTTCGGAACCCAGCCGTGGGACCAGACCCTGTACGATTTGAAGATTCCCGTCAACGAAGTGGGAATCGAGGAAGCCGTGGAGATGATCCTGGAGAACGCCGAAAGAGACGTGATGGCCTGCACGGAGGATTCCCGCCGGGCGCTTCTCGATTTCCTCGCCGCCGCCAGAAGCGAGATGGCCCTGGTGGAGTCCGGCCACTATCATGACGTGTCCTGCGAAGAGGGGACGGTCACCGTCACCATCGACAGCTACGTCATCCGGCTGGAAAAGCTGGAAGCCGAACTGAAAAAGATCCTTTCCGGCGTGGAGGGCGTCACGGACGTCTGTTTCAAGACGGGACCGAACTACCGGCCGACCTCGATGTTCGCCAACGTCGATTTCGAACTGCCGGAAAAGGTGCTGCTGGTGGACGACGAGAAGGATTTCGTGCTGACGCTTTCGGAGCGTCTGGAAATGCGGGATCTGGAACCGGCCATCGCTCACAGCGGAGAAGAGGCGCTGAACCTGCTGAAAGAGGAAGAACCGGAGGTCATGGTTCTCGATCTGAAAATGCCCGGAATCGACGGCATCGAGGTTCTGCGGCGCGTGAAGGTCGAGCACGCGGACGTGAAGGTCATCGTGCTGACCGGACACGGAAGCGACAAGGACCGGGAACTTTGCATGGATCTGGGCGCTTTCGCCTACCTGGAAAAACCGGTGGACATCGAAGTGCTTTCGGACACCATGAGACGCGCCAAGGAAGCCGCAGGCGAAACGGGGGATTCCGATACGTAAACGTATGAAAACAGTGGAGTAAATCGAATTGGGACGATTGCTTCGGAAACTCATCTTCGTCGATCATTCGGCGAATGAAATGGGATTGCCATCCCGATACGGCAGAATGTGGCGCAACACCGTGCTGGCCGTCGCCGCCGTCTGCATCATTCCCCTGCTGACCATCACCAGCGTCAACTATTACCTCTACCAGCAATCCTTTCATAAAGAGATCACCCAGCCGATTCTACGCATCACGGCCATAACGAAACGTTCCCTGGAGTCCTTCCTGGAAGAGCGCATCGCGGCCGCGAAATACGTGGTTTCACGCGAGCAGCCGGAAGATCTGTATGACTCGGAAAAACTGGCCAGCATTCTTTCGCGCATGCGCCAGTCCTTCGGCGGCATCGTCGATATCGGCGTGGTGGACTCGGAAGGCGTCATGCGGGCCTACGCGGGGCCCTACGACCTGCATGGGAAAAACTACCGGGACCAGGACTGGTTCCACAAATCCCTCGTCCGGGAGGTCTACGTCAGCGATGTTTTTCTGGGGCATCGGGAATTTCCGCATTTCATCGTGGCCGTAAAGCGGGAAGGCGCGAAGGAAAAATCCCTGATTTTCCGTGCGACCCTGGACATCGAGGGCATGGTCCGCCAGATCCAGGTGGCGGGCATCAAGCGTCATTGCGACGCCTTTCTCGTCAATACCGACGGCCTTTTGCAAACCCCCTCCAGGCTCTATGGAGACGCCCTGGGAACTTTCAGCGGGGAGATTCCCCCCTACAGCGAAAGTTCGGAACTGTTCGAGGAAATGGTGGTCGAATCCGAGAAATATTTCATGGGATCCGCCTACATCGAGAACTCTCCCTTCATCTTCATCATCCTGGTCAATCACGAAGGCCTGATGGCCGGATGGCTGGCCTATCAGGGCGAAATGCTGTCCATTCTGATCCTCAGCGTCCTGGCCATTCTGCTTCTCATCATGCGTATCACCACCAGTTGGGTGTCGCGGATCAAGGAGGCGGACCTGCGGCGCGAGGCCACGCTGCACAACATCGAGCACACCAACCGGATGGCCTCCATCGGACGGCTGGCGGCCGGCGTCGCCCATGAAATCAACAATCCGCTGGCCATCATCAACGAAAAGGCCGGGCTGATTACGGATATCCTTGGAATCAGCGGAGATCTGCCGCACAAGGACAAGCTGTTGAAGCAGACGGAGACGATCCTCAAATCGGTCAACCGTTGCAGCGAAATCACCCACCGCCTGCTCGGATTCGCCCGGCACATGGACGTGAAGAACGAACCCGTGGCGGTGGACGCGCTGATCCGGGACGTTTTGGGATTTCTGGAGAAAGAGGCCGCCTATCGGGATATCAAGGTGGAAATGAACGTTTCCGATACGCTTCCCACCATTCACAGCGACAAAGGCCAGTTACAGCAGTTATTCCTGAACCTGATAAACAACGCCTTCGACGCCATGAAAAAAGGCGGAAAACTGGTGATTTCCATCGCGAGCCTCCCCTCGCAGAAAGTTTCCATCACCATCACCGACGACGGTTCGGGAATTCCCAAGGAAGACCTGGAGAAGATTTTCGAGCCGTTCTTCACCACGAAGAAAACCAAGGGAACGGGACTGGGGCTCTCGATCACGTACGGAATCGTTCAAAAACTTCGTGGGACGATCGAGGTTGAAAGCGAGATCGGCCGGGGAACGAGTTTCATCGTGACCCTGCCGGAAAATCGGCCCTCGTGAAAGGAGCGGATGGATGGAAGACGGATTGAAAGTCCTATTGATCGATGACGAGGACGATCTGGTCTCCACCCTGGTGGAACGGCTGGAAATCCGCGGCGTGTACGCCGTCGGGGTGAATACGGGGAACCAGGCGCTCGAACAGGTGCGGTCCGGGGACTTCGATGTGGTGGTGCTGGACGTGAAACTGAAAGGCGAGGACGGCGTGGAGGTGATGAAGCGCATCAAACAGGTTCGCTCCTCGTTGCCGGTGATTCTGCTGACGGGTCACATGTCCCAGGAAGCCAGCGAGGCCGGATTCAAGGCCGGTGCGATCGACTATATCTTGAAGCCCATCAATCTGGACGATCTGATCCTGAAGATGAACGAAGCGATCAACCTCTACAAGAAGTAGCGACACCCATGGATCAATACGAAAAGACCCTGGAGCAGAGGCGTCGAACCGATCTTTCCTTCTTCGGCAGGATCATGGCCAACGTCTCGCACGAATTCAACAACGTCATCACCGTGATCGGAGAACTGTCCGGACTGCTTCAGGATCTGGCCGTGCTGGCCGAGCGCGGGCGACCCATCCAGCCTGAAAAACTGCAAAAAGTCACGGAAAACATCACCCGCCACGTGGCGCGTGGCAAGGAATTGATCTCGAACATGAACCGCTTTTCCCACAGCGTGGACGAGCCCCTGGCGGACTTCGATCTGCGGGACACGGTGCGCAACATGGAAATCCTGACCCATCGCCTGGTGGAGCGTCGGCAGGCCACGCTGGATTACCGGCAGCCGGAAGAGGAACTCCGCATGCTGGCCGATCCCTTCGCGGTGCGGCACGCACTTTTCACTTGCCTGGAAATCGGGATGGGGGCATCATCGTCCACGCCCGCGCTTTCCATCGAACTTCGGCCCGGCGAGAAGGAAACGGACATCCTGCTTTCGTCGGACGCGGCGGGAAACGCCATCGACGAGGGCGAATCCTGGCGTCTGCTGCTTTCCACGGTGAAGGATCTTCTGGGTGGCCGGGCGGCGCTGGAGAAGGGCGAAAACGGTTTCATGATCCGGATCACGATACCCACGAAAACGGAAAACGCTTGAATCTTGACGGAAAGGAACGGAACGATGGCCAAGGCGAAAGTGCTGCTTGTCGATGATGAACGGGATTTTACGTCCGCGCTTTCCGAGCGGCTCGAACTGCGCGATATCGACGTGTTCACCGCCGACAACGGAATGGATGCGCTGAAACTGGCGGAAACCAACCGTTTCGATGCGGTGATTCTGGATTTGCAGATGCCCGGAATGGACGGCATCGAGACGCTGAAACATCTGCTCACGGGCGACGAAGATCAGCAGGTCATCATCCTGACCGGGCACGGAACGATTTCCAAGGGCATTGAGGCCATCAAGGCCGGCGCGACGGAGTTCTTCGAAAAACCCGTGGATATTCAAACGCTTACCCAGAAGATCGGCGACGCAGCCACCCAGCGCATGGTCCTGATGGAAGAGCGCTCCGCCCAGGCCATCGACGACATTCTGAAGAACAAGGGCTGGTAGGCAAAGGATTCCGGGCGGCCGGGATTTCCGGAATCTCGGAGAATTGGACGGAGCCCGCATGAGGTCGCGGGGAAACGTCAACTTCGGCAGGCATGACCCAGATAAAAGGAACCCCCGTCTTGCAGGAAGACGGGGGTTCTTGCGTTCGAAAGGAAATCCTCTTTCCTTTCGTCTTTCGGATCACCTCCTTTCCGAGTCGGCCGCGTGTCAATCCCCCTTGTGGTTGAAAATGAACGGATAGGTCACGAAGACCCGCCCGCCTCCGCGCGGTCTGGGGAAGATCAGGCGTTTCATGGTGCGGCTGACGCATTGTTCCACGTTCCAGTTTTTCAGCGTGGAGACCTGCACGGTGCTGGATTCCACCATGCCCGCCGGTCCGATGACGAAGCGCAAGGACACCTTTCCGTACAACCGCGCGTTTTTATTCAGCTCTTTCTGATAGCAATAGCGGAACTGGGAGTGATGTTTGCGGATGATGCGCGCGATGATGGATTTGTCCAGCCCGCCGATGAGCGCCGAGGGCCCGGGCGTCTCCAGATTGACCGTCGCTTTCTTGGTCAGGCGCTGCGCCTCTCCGATGCCGTAGCGCCCATCGTGGTTTCCGCCCCGCCCGCGGGTTCCCAGCCCGCCGATGCCCAGCGCCATGCCGCTGCCGCCCACGCCCGCGCCCCGGCTGCCCAGACCGCCGGATCCGCGCGCGTCGATGCCGCTGATGCCGTCCAATTGACCGAGAAACTTATCCAATCCGGCGCCTAGCCCTCCGCCGCCGAACAGCCGGTCCAGGTTTTCCGATCCCCGGTCCAAGGCGCCCAGGATGCCGCTGGAAACGGCCACCCGATCGTCCTCGATGCGTTTTCTGGCGCTGCCCTGGGTTTTGTCATAGACGCTTTCCGCATCTCCGATGCGGCCTTCCTCTCCGATGCTTTTTTCGGAAGAGCTTGGGGCGATGTCCGGTGTTTTCTTCGGTTCGGGAGGCTCGGGTTCGGGCTCGATGCGCGCCAGGATGGACAAAAGCCTTTCGGGCGAGTCCAGAATGTCGGCCGTTTCCGGCGCGGGAAGCGCGGAAAGATAAAGAATCCCGATAAGATACGCCATGAACAGGATGGAGGAAAGCGAGGCCAGCGGGAGGTCGATGCGGTTGGAAAACGGTGTTTTCCCGCGCTTTTCCGGCTGGATCAGATGCACGAACAGCCGTACGGGTCCGAAGTCGTAGATCGCGGACATCTCCCGGGTGAGCGCGAAGCGATAGAGGCCCTCCCGGATTTCCTCCGCCCGGCCCGAGGAGACAAGTTGCCGGAAGTTCTCGATTTTTCCGTTCGCATGCACCTCGCCCGAGAGATCCTTCGTGAAGTGCAGATCATATCTTCCGTCGGACGAGGGCTTCAGAATATCCAGTCGTTCGAAGGGCAGGGTGTCGTCGAAAACCCGGAAGGTGGAACGGCGATGCTCTCCCACCGAAATCCGTCCCCGATGGTCGCATTGAAGAACGGACAACAGGGTGTCGTTCCAGAGGATTTCCCGGATTTCAAGACGAACCTCGCCTTCGGGAACGGTTCGGTTTCGGGGAATCGGATCCAGGCGGTATTTGGGTCGCCGGGAGCGCCGGGGAAGTTTCCAAGAGGCTTTCTTTTCCGTGATTTCATGCGGTTCCATGGCCGCCTCCTTTCGGCGGCCCGGCCGAATCGTCTCCGGCCGGACCGCCCGTTGATCGCCCGAAGGAGGGCGTCAGTTCTTCGAATCGAAATGCAGGGTCCAGGTGATGACGGCGAGGCCCGAGCCTTGCGTTCTGTTGAAGCTTACGGTCCGGACCATCTTCTCGATCCGCTCCATGAACTCCCGCGAGTGGGTTCCGCCGCTCAGAATTTTCACTTTGCCGATCCGCCCGGAGGGATCCACATCGATGAGGATTTTAAGTTCGCGGAGGTTCGGTTGCTTTTTCCATTCGGTTTCACAGACGCGGCGCAGTTCGGGCAGCAGCCGATTCAAACGGCTTTTCACCACGGAAAGAGCAAGCGGACCGGATACGAAGAACTTGCCGCTTCGGAGCGTGAAACGCGCGGGCTTGGGCTCTTTTCGTTCGTCTTTCGTACTCGCCCGGTCTTCCGACTTCTCCGCTTCTTCCGCCACGGCGGACAGGGCTTCCAGCGTGCTTTTTTCTTTGCTGAGGAAACGTCCAAGAATGCCGGATTCTCCCGATTTCTTGAGATTACGCGTCCGAGCCGCCGATTGCGGGGCCGCCGAACCCGTGGCGTAGCCGCGCCCGATTCCGCCCATACCGCCGCCGCCGATGCCTGCGCCCCGGTTGCCTAAGCTGCCACCGGCGAGCAGGCCGTCCACCGCCAGGTCCGAAACGTTCCGGGGCAGCGGCAGGGGTTGTTTGACCGTCACGCCGTCGTCTTTGCCGCGAACCTCCGAATCCACCGCGATGAACGAAGTGTAATCGGTAAGCAGACTGTATTTCAGTCCCAGCGAGGTCACTTCCCGGATGCGCTCGTCTCCGGGGAAGAGCTTGTTCATGTCGGCCAGCCGTTCGATGCGCTTTCTTGCCCAGAGCTGCCGCAAGGCCCGGTTGGACGCGGACGATTCCTCCGCTTCCACGTGGATCACGTTTTCGTAATCCTCAAAGGCCGCCCGGCCGCCGACCACGATCTTTCCCTCTGCCTTTCCGTGGTACTTTCCGAACATCACCAGCGGGCGCTTGGCGAAAAGATCCGGCATGCTCTTCGGCTCCACGTCGTAGGCGTCGAATCCCTTGAAATCCACCCGGATGTCTTGCAGGACCGGCGATTGAATGATTTCCAGGAAACGTTCGGCCTTGGCCTTTGCCTCTTCCTGTTTCAGAATCACGAAGGGCTCGCCCATGCCCGCCCGGGCCATGCCTTCGATCAGATGACGATTGACGGAAGACCCGATGCCGAAGGGGAAGAAGTTGGCGTCGCCGAGGCGGTTGCGGATGAGTTCGAAGGCTTCCTTTTCGATGCTGACGTAGCCGTCGGTGGCGATGACCACGGTGCGGGAGACGTCGCCCGGACAAGGCAGGGCGAGGGCGCGTTTCAGGGCGGGAAGCAGCTGGGTGCCGCCGCCGCCGTGCTGATGGTCGATGAGTCGGATGGCTTTGTCGATGTTGGCTTTCGTCGCGGGCAGCGAATGGGGAGACAGCACCGAGTTGCCGCTGGCGAAGAGCAGCACGTTGAAGTAATCGCCGTGGCCCATGGAGCCCAAAAGCTTGCGCATGAGTTTCTTGCTGATATCCAGAGGATAGCCGTGCATGGAGCCGGATACGTCCACGATGAAGATGTATTCCCGGGGCACGATATCCGTTTTCTTCACCCGTTCGGGCGGCTCCATCATCAGAAGGAAGAAATTCTCGTCGTCGCCTTCGCCGGGATAGAGCAAAAGGCCGCTTTCGATGCGGTCGCCCTGGAGACGGTAGCGCAGGACGAAATCACGGTCGGCGTTTTCCGCCCGTTCGTCCAGGTTCACTTCCACGCCGGATGCGTCCGGATAGGAAACCCATAGATCGTGGCTGGGACTGGAAACATCGGAAACCGGGATGCCGCCGCGAATGCTGCAATCGAGTCCGAAAGAGAAGGGAGAGGGCTCGCCCGCGTGCAGGTAAGGATTCTTCACCCATTTCTCGGTGTCCGGGGCGTTCTTTTCCGGCGTTTCGCTGTAGCGCGGCCCCACCACGGTGGGGTAGACGAATTCGTACACGCCGTCTTCCGGAACCAGCAGTTCCGTGTACCGCATCTCCACCTTGATTTCGTCTCCCGGGCGGATGTTGGCCACGTTCATCTGAAAGACGTTGGGCCGCTGCTGTTCGAGCAAAGAGGCGGTTTTACCCTGTTGTTTCGCCTGGTTGTATTCTTCACGCGCGGCCTGGCGTTCCTTGATTTCCGCCTCCACGACGCGCTCGCCGATGGTCATTTTCATGGCGTGAACCGCCGCGCGGGTGGATCCGGGGAAGACGTAAATGGCCTCCAAAGTGGTGCGGCCTTCATTTTTATAGACCTGGGTGACCTTCACTCCGGCGATGACGCCTCGGATGTCGATATCCGCGCGGGTGCTTTTCAGCGGCAGACGATCAGTGGCGGCGTCGCCTCCGGGGATGAAGAAATACGGGGAAAGGCTGCGGTCCGACTCGGTTTCGCTTTTCCGGGGAGCATCGTCCGCGACCCGACGAACGAGCCGTCTCGATTCCATTCTTGAAACGGATACGGCGGCATCGGATGGCGTATCCACGGAGGAATACCCGTAGTCGCCGGGCTCCCGGGCTCCGGCTTCTTCCAGGGATAAAAACAGGACGATCAATACGGCGATCATCAGAAGCACGGCAAGCAAAAGGACGCCGCTCTGTCCGATACGGGTTTGCGGATTGTTTTTCGGTCTCATGACGGTCTCCTTCGGTTGGCGATTGGGGGTTGAGGCTTGGCGAGAAGCGCCGGGCGCTCCTTCACGGCCGGAAGAAAGGAATGAACGGGCAGAGATGCGGATGTGGCGCGCCGCAAGAAAAGGGAGAGAATTGGAAAAAATGGAAAAATAATATCGGTTCGTTCCCGAACGAGTCTTTCTTCGAAGGCGTCCGAAGCCGGATAATGGAACATTCTGTCCATTATTTATGAAGAATCGGGCACTTCGAGAGAATATATTCCTTGACATTCCGTCGTAGTATGGTAGATATCGCATGGGATGAGGCAGCATCGTTCAACCTCCAGCGGTTCTTTTTTAAAAAACGCGATTCCTGGAATGTAAGATAGAACAAACAGGCAAAATATTCAAGAAAAAAGAGAACAAATGGGAAATATTTCAGAAAAGCTTGAAATCATTCGGGAAAATCTGGGAGAAAAAGGCAATGCGTTTGCCGAACAACTGGGCATTCCGTACCGTTCGTACATGAATTACAAGGGCGGGCGCACTCCTCCGGCTGAACTTCTGGGTAAACTCACGGAGCTTTTCAACGTGAATCCGGTCTGGCTGCTCACCGATCAGGGGCCGATGTTCATGGAACCCGCCGCGTCGAAAGCCGAAGTTCCAACGGAAACCACGCTTGTGGCGGAGGACGATGAGGCGGACGGATGGTCGGAGGCCGCAGGGGCGGACGAAACCGATGAAACCGATGAAACCGATGGATTTTCCATCGATGATGATGAAATCTCAACGATGTCGATGGTTTCCGAAGATAACGCCAAAGCCTTGCCTTTCCAGCAGCGCCTGATGAAGACCGTCATGGACCTGCACGAGGAAAATCGGCGCCTGCGCGTTCGTATCGAGGAACTGGAGCGCATGCTGCGCCGTCAGCGGAGTCGCTCGCGGCGGCGCTGACCGTTCGATAGCGGAACGATCGTTCCTGTTTGCGGATCGAAAGGGGATCTCGAATGGCCTTGACGATCGAAGTGCCGGGCTGGAAGACCCTGGAACTGGAACATGCTTTTCTGGATGTAAACGGCACCCTGGCCGAATTGGGCGTGGTTTCGGACGCGGCCAAGGAGAAGTTGAGGGAACTGAGCGGATCCCTGGAAATTCACCTGGTCACCAGCGATACCCGCGGGCTGGCAAAGGACATCGCGGAGGATCTGGGCGTTCGCCTGACCGTGATTTCCACTCTGGAAGGCGCGGCGGAGGCGAAGCTTGCCGTCTTGCGCGAACTGGGCGCGGAGCGAACGGCGGTCTTCGGCAATGGGGCCAACGACGCCCTGGTGCTGGAAGAGGCCGCGCTGGGCATCGTGATTTTCGGAGACGCCGAGGGTGCGGCCGTGGCGGCGCTTCAGGCCGCCGATCTGGCGGTGCGTTCCATCGAGAGCGGGCTGGACTGCCTGCTGGAGCCCATCCGGTTGAAATCAGGGCTTCGGCGCTGAGCCGTTGTTGGCAACGCTGGCCTCGGCGGGCAGCAGAATCCGGAACGTAGCGCCCTCGCCGGGGTTGGATTCCACTTGAATCTGTCCGTCGTAACGTTTGATGATTCCATAACAGATGGACAATCCCAACCCCGTTCCCTGCCCCGTGGGCTTGGTGGATACGAAGGGATCGAAAATCTTGTCCCGCACCTCGGGAGAGATGCCCGGGCCGTCGTCTTTTACGGTGACGACCACTTTTCCTTCCCTATTTTCCGTGGTCAGCCAGATATTGCCGCTGGGTTTCTCCGCCGCGATGGCCTGGATGGCGTTGTGGATCAGGTTGATGAAGATCTCCTGGAGCTGCATTTCCTCGATCAGCACCTTGGGCAGGTTTTCCGCGTAATCCCGATGGAATTCCACCTGCCCCAGCCGGGCGGCCTTGGAAAGGAAGGGAATAATCTCCTCCAGGGCCGCGTTGACGTCCGTGATCTCCACCCGGGCCTCGCTTTTTCTGGAAAAGCTGAGCAGCCGTTGGGTGATGCTGCGGCAACGTTTGACGTGCTTGATGATTTTCGGCAGATCCTCCTGGAATTCCTTGATGTTCGCCTCTTTCTCCAGGCGGGGATCCTCCTCGATCAATTCCTCCAGGTAGCCCGCGATTTCCCCGATGACCGCCAGTGGGTTGTTGATTTCGTGGGCCACGCCCGCCGCCAGACGCCCCACGGCGGCCAACCGCTCGGACTGCATGACCTGATCCTGAAGCACCTTCCGGTGAGAGATGTCCTTGCTCATCCCCACCGTTCCGATGGTGTTTCCCTCGGAATCCTTCAGGTCCGCGATGGTGATGCTGACGGGGATGGCCTTGCCGTCCTTCCTATACAACGAGGTCTGGTAGTCGCGCACGGAGCCGTCCGTGGCGATGCGCCGGAGCAGGGAAGCCCGTTCCTCCGGATTGCCGTAGAACATGCTTGCGGGTTTGCCCTTGACTTCCTCATAGGTGTATCCCAGGGTTTCTTCCGCTCCCGGGTTGAAGGCGACGATTTTTCCCTCCAGATCCGTGGTCATGATGATGAGCGGCGAATTGTTCATGACGCCCTGGAGATAGTCCCGGGTTTCGGTCAGTTCGCGATCGGCTTTTTTCAGATCGGTCACGTCGGTGCTCAGGCCGCAAATGGCGGTGACGTTGCCTTTCGCATCCTTCATGGGGAACTTGATGGTGGACAGAAAATATTCGTGTCCGTGCAGTTCCACTTCCTCGTCCAGCCGAATCTGTTTTCCGCTCAGAAGCACGGCACGGTCGCTCATGCGGAAAACTTCCGCCGCCTCCCGGGGGCAGATTTCCAGGTCGGTCCTTCCCAGGATCTCGCTTTTCAGGCGGCCCAGGAGCGAGCACATGGCCTGGTTGGCCTCGATGTACTGGCCGGAGGGGTTTTTGATGTACGTGGCGATGGGCGCCATCTCCAAAAACTGCTTGAGCTGGCCTTTCTGGGTCTTCAGTTCCTCCTCGAGTTGAATCCGGTGGGTGATATCCCGGGTGGATTCGATGACGCCGACGATTTCGTTCCCGTGATCGTACAGAGGCGCCGAAACGATGGTGATGGTGTGGGATTTGCCGTCCTTGTCGTAATACTGGCGGAGCACCTGGCCCTGTGTCTTGGTGCGCATGGCCTCGAAGAAACCGCAGACTTCCTGATCGGCCTTGCAGCCGCCGTGCTTCAGGTCGAGTTCATAGCAGACCTTTCCGCGCGCGTCCTTCAGGTCCAGGTTGTTGTTCTTCAGGAAGGCGGCGTTGGCGTCCTGAACGATCATGTCGTTGTCCAGGACCATGATCTCGTCCGGCAGGCTGTTGAAAATCTGGCTGAACCACTCGCGTTCCTCCTCCACCCGTTCACGCAGTTCGGTGCGCTGCTGGATGATGGATTCCTCGGCCTCGTAAAGCTGCCAGAACAGCCCCACGCCGAAGTGATCGAAAACCCGGACGTTTTTCGGCCGGGTGCGTACGATTTCCTTGAAGACTTCGGTATTTCCGGTCAGTTCGATCAGCAGGTTCAAGCCGGGGATTTCATACAGATCCTTGAAATCCTTGGTGACCATGGGAATCCCGGTCCGGCGCGCGTATTGGACGCCTACGGAATCCAGATTGGTGTCCGCCACGCCTTCGACGGTCACCTTGATCTTCCCCAGGTGCCCTTTTCCCACCATCTTCAGAAAGGCCTCGCAGGCCTTGCCTCCGCCGACGATTCCCATAATCAGATCGGATTGGGAATCCAGCGCATCCTTCATTTTGGAGTGTTCCGACATGAGCGTTCATTTTCCGTTCGGGTTAATAGCTGCATCGGCCAGCGGTTCGAAAATGCACGGGTTCGCTCGAATGGATACCTGTTCTGTACGACAAATGAACATTTCACAGCGATCGTTCAAAGTCAATAGCTTTCCCGTAGATATTTATAAGAATATGTTATGATGTCGCTGCCCAATATTGATTAAAGTCCGAAGTTGTTTGACTGGCATGTAACTCAATGGAACCATTGAGTTCTTGGATGTTACGGGTATCGCGACCGAATCGATGGGAAACGTACAAGGAGGCCAAGGAAAAAGGGGTTTTCCGAGGATTTCCGTTTCGCCGGATCCCGTTTTCTCCTTTTTGGGAAACGTTCTCCCGTCTCGCGTTGACCGGACGGGACGGATGGTCTATGCTGGGTACGCGTAAGCGTCCATTTCAACGGCGAATCATTCGAAAAGAGAGGAGAATCGTAAATGGTGAAGACGAATGCGGACAAACTGGTGAAAATCAGCGTACAGGGCAAGATCGCCAATCCGTTCAGCCGCGGCGTCATGCGCAGCGACTCGGAAGGGCGTCCCTTCGCCCATCCCGGGACCGGAGGGATCGTATACAACGTCAAAGTGGGAGATCCGGTTTTCGGTTGGGCGGGCGACCATGTCGAGCCTTGCGTTTCCGCCTGCGCCGCCGAGAAGGATCGGGGAGGTTTCGTCAACGCGGCGTTCAACGCCTATTCCTGCGCGGGCAACGATGCCTTGCTGATCTCCGGCGAGGCCAAGGGAACCCGGGGTGTGGTGCTGGGCACCCACGGCGGCATCGAGCACGTCATCATCGAGTTCCCGGAAAGGGTTCTGCACAAACTGACGCTGGACGACAAGATCCTGGTGCGGGCCTTCGGGCAGGGCCTGGAACTGACGGACTATCCGGATATCCGCGTCTACAATCTGGATCCCGGGCTGTTCGCTAAAATGGGGATTCGGGAGAACAAGAAGAACGGGACGTTGAGCGTTCCGGTCACCCATGTCGTTCCCGGCCATCTGATGGGAAGCGGGATCGGGTCCATCACCCCGAACATGGGGGATTACGACATCATGACCCAGGACGAGGGATCTTTGGAGGAGTGGGGCCTCAAAAGCATGCGTTTCGGCGACATCGTGGCCATTCAGGATCACGACAACCGCTACGGCCGTACGTGGAAAAAAGGCGCGGTGACCATCGGCGTGGTGGTTCACAGCGATTGCAAGATTGCTGGGCACGGCCCGGGAGTGACGGCGCTGATGACCAGCCACCGGCCGATCATCGAACCGAGGATCGATCCGAAGGCCAACCTGGGGATCTACATGAATATCGGGCGATTTGCCGGAAAACGAAAAACGAGCCGGGCGGGGAAGGCCAAAAAGACCGCTTGAGCGACGCAAACCGGTTTCCGGCGGTCGGAGGCGTTCATTTGCGGTTGATGGCGGCCATGATGTCCTTGACGGGCTTCGGAATCAGGCTGCGGGTCTTCAAAAAGAGATTGTACTGGCTGTCCAGGGCCAGGCTGAAAAGCGCCTTGGGTCGGTTGTAGGTCTTGTAAATATCGTAGCGGAAGGTTTTGAAGCGGCGATTGATGCTTCTGGCGGACAGGCCGGGATAGCGCATGACGCTTTTCGATTTGTGGGAGATGGGCAGCGGCTTTTCCTGAATCCAGCCGTTCTTTTCGCAGGTTTCCTGCAATTTCGTGCCGGGATAGGGCTGAAAAATGGAAACCTGCACCAGGTTGGGGCGCACCTTCCGGTTCAGCTCGATGGTTTCCCGAATGGTTTCCGCCGTTTCGCCGGGAACGCCGATCATGTTGAAAGAATACGTTTTCAATCCGGCCCCGCGGGCGGCCTCGAAGGCGTCCTCGATCTGCCGGTTCGTCATGCGGCGGTTGAGGACGTCCTTGCGGAGTTTCTCGTTGCCGTTTTCGATGCCGATGTTGATGTACAGGCAGCCCGCGTCTTTCAGCGCCCGGCAGACTTCCGGGTCCACGGATTCCGCCCGGGAGTTGCAACTGAATCCATAGTTAAATAACTTCTTATATTGCTTGCAGAATTCAATGACGTAGGGCTTGTTCAGGGTGAAGGCGTCGTCCTGGATGTGCAGCCGTTCGAAACGATGCCTCCGGGCCATGTTCTCGATCTCCCGGAGGACGTTTTCCACCGAGCGTCGCCGGACACGCTTCTTCTTCGGGTGCAGCCGGTGATAGACGTGATTGACGCAATACGTGCAGGTGTGCGGGCATCCCCGGCTGACCAGCAGGTCCACACCGCCGGAGGCTCCCCGGATATAGCGGGAAAAGTCGTATAGGTCGCGGTCGGGAAAGGGCAGGGCGTCCAGATTCTCCGGCCGGTTGCTTGTGGCGTTGACGTGAACCCTTCCGTTCTCCCGGTAGGCCAGGTTCGGCACGTTTTCCAGGGATTTTTTCGATTCCAGACATTCCACCAGGCCGATCATCGTGTTTTCCCCCTCGCCCACGCAGGCGAAGTCCGCTCCGGCCGTATCGAAGGCGTAATTCGGCAGGATGGTAGGGTGGACGCCCCCGACGATGACGGGAATCCCAAGGTTTTTTTTCACGCTTCGCACCAGTTTCGCGCAGGGATCCGCCACGCCGCTTTGAACGGTCACGGCGATCAGGTCCGGCTGGAAGCTTTTGGCGAACGGCAGGAAGCGGCGGCTTCCGTTCCAGGTGAAATCGAACAGGCCGGTTTCGTGTCCGGCCTGCTTCAGCATGGCGGAAAGATAGGCCAGGCCGAAGTTGATGTTTTCCTGGTGGGTCAGATTCGGATAGACGAACAAAACGCGCATGAGTCATCCTGTGAATTTTCGGTTTTCCGCAACCCCATCCTTTACGGGATTTCGTACGGAAGGCCAATATACCATCGAATCCCCGGGCATGGTATGGATTTTGTCCGTTATCCTGTGGGTTTTCCAAAGGAAAACGAAAACGCCGATGGAAATCGTTCCACCGGCGTCTCGGGAGAAGGGAGAAGAAGCCGTTGTCAGAAGATCCAGACGCCATCCTCCTTGTACATGGGAAGCCGGATGACAGCCCCGGTTTCCTCCAGGACCGCCTCCATGGAGGAAAGGGGAACGCCATCGATATTCTGAATGTCGAACGTCTGGAAGAGCACTTCGGTATCGGAACGATCGACGCAAATGGGCTGGATAAGTTCCGAAGTATAGCAGGCGCAGTCGTTTTCGTACGTGATATCCAGCCAGTAAAGCCCGTCCGCCGCGTTCAGGACGCGCCAGTCCAACAGGTGCCGCCCCGGTCCGTTTTCTCCGTCCGCCGCGCGGAACACCTGTCCCTGTCCATCGGAAAAGACGCAGATTCCCTGGGCCGTGAACTGGGCGTCCGAGCAGGACGAGCCGTTGGGCGCGGTGAGGCGGAACGTGACGTCTTGAAGGCTTTCTCCCACTTCACCACAGGCGGCGCCGGTAAAATAGCTCATCTGCAAAGCGATGTCGGCGGCTTCGATGACATGCACGGCCACTTCCGCCGGATCCGACCAGCAGCCGTCGTCGTCCTGCACTTTCAGTTGGACGTTGTAATCTCCGGCGAGATCGAACGCAATGCAGACGCTCAGCCCGCTGGCGTCGATGTCGAAGAAAGCGGCCTGGCTCCCCTCCGGGTGTTCGGATAACGTCCAACTTGCCTCTACGATTCGTCCGTCCTCGTCACGGCTATTGGTTCCGTAGAAGCAAAGCCGTTCGTTCACGAGAACGTTCTCCAAAGGCGATTCCAACGTTTCACCGAAATCGTTTCCGGTGATGCGCGCCGTGGGGCAGACGTTGGGGGTTCGTCCCGCGCCTTTGATGGGGAAGTATTGCCATTGCATGCCGGGAAGCGTGCTGCCTAGTTGCAGGGAGCATTGGTCGTTTCCAAGATCCAGGGGCCGGTAGGCCATGCGGAAGTTGCCCGGGTTGCCCTGCCCCGGCGGCACGGCGAAGGGAATATACCCGTTCCCCAGGGGCTGAGGATCATTGTTGCCGTCCACGAACTTGAACTCGTTGCAGCCGGTGTCGCCCGCATCTTCCCGTCTCTCCAGACCGAGGAAGGTGACGTGTTGCTCTTCGGCGGTCCAATTGTAGACTGCAACCTCCATGGTTTTATAGCAACGGTTGTCCGCCAGGCATTCCTGGCCGTTGGGACAGTCCGCGTTCGTGTCGCAGGTGGCTTCCGTGTCGTTGACGAACGTGGTTCCGAAGTTAACGGGATGAGGACTGACGGTCAGCAGGTTGGAACTGGCCCTGCCCTGGATTCTCACTTCCTTCACCCGATCTTCCTCGTCCCAGTCGTTGCTTGTGATGACGATCCAGTCCACGTGGGGATCGAGTTCGTCGGCGGGAAACTGAGGCATGTAACGGACGTTGAAACTGAAGCAGGCGCCATCGGGATTCAGCAAAATGGGGTCGTAGGGAGTGATGCTCAGGTCGCCGCCATCCTCGTATTCCAGGGTGAAATGACGGCTGAATCCACCCGCCAGGGCAATGGAGGAAACTTCCAGAACGCTGACCGAATCGGGGACTTCCGGGCAGTTGCAGATCTGCACGGACAAAATGGAGAAATTGCTCAGTTCCACGTTTCCGAAATCCAGGTTTTCCGGCGTGATACAGATCTGGGGGTGGTTGTGAGCGATGGCGGACAGGCTTACGCTAAGGACAGGATCATCGCAGGCGTTGGAAACGATAACCAGTTCGGCCTCCGCCGAGTTCGGCGTGGAGGGCGCGAAAACGATGGGAACCTGTATGTACGTACCTGGAGAGACGGTGATGGGCAGCACGGGATCGTCCGAAACCAGCGAGAAATCCCCGGAAAAATCGCCGCTGGAATCGATATGCGCCGAATAAATGATGAGATCTTCATCGCCGTCGTTTAAAATGGTCACGTTACTTTGTTCATAGGTTCCCAACTGCGGGGAACTGAATTGAACTTCTTCGGGGCTGACCGTGATGAGCGGGCAGGTCTCGTCTCCATCTCCCGGGCCATCGAAAGGACGCAGAGTTCCCCGGGCGACGCGGTTTTCCTCGTTCAACTCGTTGCCGTCCACCCGGCCGTTTTCGTTCAAATCGTGCACCAGAATGAAATGCTCCACCACGCGTTCGGCCATGGCGCCTATAAAATCCGTGTTGTTCTGGGAATCGATGCGGTAATTGCCGCTGTTGTCTTTCTGTAACAGATCCAAAAGTCCCGCTTCCAGGAAGCCGTCCAGATCCAGGGCCGCGGCGTAGTGCGCCACTTCGTCCGCCGGCCAGGAGAAACTTTCCCCTTCAGGCGAAAACGACAGTCCGTCCGGCAGGTCGATTTCGATGGTGATGTCGGTTTCATTGTCGATTTTCGCTTCCAGGTGGAAGGGGGCGCTGTCTTCGTCGCTCCGCATCCGGAAGTTCATGGCGCAGTATTCCGTGTCGGCGGGCGTGAAGATTTTCAGCAGCCGATCCGAGGGGGGCAGCAGGGAATAGCGGAACGGCGCCGCCGAAGCCTGAAGGAGCAGCCCGTGCTCGGGAGAACAGTCCTCGACGTTGGGCAGGAACAGGCCGTCCACCGAAACCTTGATGTTGGCGTACTCGAACCCCGCGTCTTCTTCCGCGATGGAAGAGAAACCGACCACCACGATGGCCGGATTTCCGTCCGTGGAGCCGTTTCCGAGGGTATCGTAATGATACGTGGGCTCCGTTTCGGCGTCTTCTCCCGCGTCGTCGTCGCCGTCGATGGGATAGCCTTGTTGGGTGTCGCTGCAAGCGGGGAAGGCGATGACCAGCAGGATGTGCAACAATAACGGTACGAAAAACGGCTTGAATCGTTTCATGACTGTGCCCCCTTTTTATGGGATATAGTTGGCGATGCCTTCGGGTTTTCCTTCGGATCCCTGGAATTTAAGGATTGCATGTCCACCAGGGGAAAGAGATTCATGTTCAGCCGATACACGGCCTCGATGGGATCCTCCTCCGCGATGATGGTTTCGATTTCCCGCATGAACTCTCCCAGCCGCTCCCGGATCAGTTCCGCCTGGCGGCGGGAGACGGCCATGGTGTTTCCGATGATGAAACGGTCCTTCTGGGCATGATTCTCGATGGATTCGGCGGCCAGATGGATCATTTTGCGATGGAAGTTGCGAATCGCCAGGCGCGCCACGTCCTCGCCGTCGTCCCGGTCGAGGGTGCTCCCGATCATGGGTTCGGATTGGATCAGGCGACCGGTCTTGGAGTCTCGTTTCAGAAATCCGCTGTCCAGCAGTTTTTCCATGCCCTTGCGGGCCTTGGCCGCGCTGATGGGCGGTTTCAGCTTGCGCCCGATCCAGGCGTAATCCTCCCGGAATTCCTTTAACGTCACCAGCGCGCGCAGGGCCGGAAGGTGCCACTCCGAATAGAATTCATATCGAATGCGCCCGTTGCTTTTCTGATCTTGAAAGTGAGGAAAGCGTTGGAGCTGGCCGAAATAATCGTTACGATCGCGATCGGAGCGGGCCTGATTCATGGAAACCAGACAGGATAGAAATTGAATCTCCCGGTCGTTCAAACCCAGGGCGTGACCGTATCGGCGGGTGGCCGTCTGGCTCATGGGAGCGCGTCCGGAAAGAATTTGCCAGAAATGATTGGAGCGCGGGCTATATCCGGCGCGGCGCTGGATGTAACGGTAGGAGATATTCGGGTTCCGTGTATTCAGATCTTCGTAGGCGGCCTTTAAGAAGGATCTGTAATCCAGGAAATTATACACGCTGACGTTTAATTTCGTTTCCGGCATGGTATCGATCTCTCCATTGTTTCTTGACTATAATCTACCAACCGAAATATCCGGATTCAAGCGGAAAAAGGGACTGTGTAGACAAAATCGAGTAAAATCATTACACAGGTGAAACGGATTTGACGACATTGGAAAACTCGTGCTAGAACCTTCGGATCTTGACTTGGGAGACGAACATGCCGGAATTTACCATCGATCTGAGAAGCGATACCGTCACTCAGCCCACCGAGGCCATGCGCCGGGCCATGGCGACATGCGAGGTGGGCGACGACGTGGTGCGGGAAGACCCCACGATCAATGAACTGGAGCGGTATGCTTCGGAATTGCTGGGGAAACCGGCCGCGTTGTTCACGCCTTCGGGGACGTTCGCCAACCAGTGCGCCCTGCTCACCCACGCCGGAAGCGGAAACGAAGTCATCGTGGAGGAGGACGCCCACATCGTCCAGCACGAGGCCGGGGCGGCGGCGTTGATCGCTCGGGTCCAGCTTCGGACCCTGATTCCCGCGAACGGCGCCTGGCTGCTGCCGGAGGAGATCCGGCCACGCATCCGGATGGGCGAGGACATCCATTATCCGAAAACGGCTTTGATCGTTCTGACCCAGGCCACGGCCATGGGACGGGTGATTCCCCTGGACGTGATGGAAAGCGTTTACGCCCTGGCTCGGGAAACCGGCGTTGCGGTTCACATCGACGGTGCGCGGCTGTTTAACGCGGCGGTCGCTCTGGAGGTGGAACCAGAGGAACTGGCGCGTTGCGGCGACACGGTATGTATCTGCCTCTCGAAAGGATTGTGCGCCCCGGTGGGTTCGCTCCTGGCGGGACCGGCGGATTTCATCGAACGGGCGCGCAGAAACCGCAAGATCCTGGGCGGCGGCATGCGGCAGGCCGGTTTTCTGGCGGCGGCGGGGCTTTTGGCCCTGCAAGAGATGCGCCAACGGCTGGCCGAGGACCATGCCAACGCGCGACTTCTGGAGAAATTACTGAAGGAATCCGGACATTTCCAGATCGCTCGGCCGGGGGAGATCAACATGGTGTTCGCCCGGCGCGAGGCGTCGAATATCGGGGATGATGCCTTCGTTTCGGAACTGGAGAAACGGGGGGTTCGGATCTATCCGCCGGAATACGGGGAGTATCGTTTCGTCACCCATCACGGCATCGGGCCGGATGATCTGCATCGCGCCCTGGAGGCGATGCGGGACGTACTGGGGTAAATTCATCCACTGAAAGCAAGCGGGAAGGCTCAGCCGCCGATGATTTCCGCCCGGCGGACATCCACCGTGGTTCCCGGATCTTCCCCTCCGCCCACCGTCAGAATCTGAAGAATCACCGATTTCGGGGCGCCTTCCGATTTCATGGAATCGAAAACGGCCTTTCCGGCGTGGACCGCGCCCGCCGGAATCCGGAAGGACTGTTCCACATGCCCGATGACGGCCCCGCGGTCGTTCAGAAGGCTGAATACAGCCTTGATTTCGCTGGAATTTCCGGTCGGCCCGCCGAGGCGATAGTCCAGCACGGGAGCGCCGTTTTCCATCCGGGCCTTCCATGTCACCAGCCGGGGCGATTGGTCGCTGTCGAAATAGCGGCCGCCGCTTTTTTCCATCTGGGTGCGGGCTTCCTGGTCCAGAAGCGCCAGGTATTCCTGCAACCCCAGGTAGGTCTGGGCTCCCGGGTGGTTGGGAGATTTGGCCAGCACCGCCAGCATGGTGGCTCGGGCCGCGTCCCGTTCTCCCATGGCATCCTGGGCCAACCCCTTGAAATACAAGGCTTTCAGGAACATGGGATCCATGGCCAGGGCCTGATCGAACAGCCGGATGGCGGCCGGGTAGTCGTGTTCGAAGCGGGCTTTCCCGGCTCCTTCCACGAAACGCAGCCCGACGCTGTTCGGGTTCAGTTTGCGGACTTTCGCCAGTTCTTCCTCCATCTTGTCGTGGTCGCCCATGATGCGGTAGTAATCGGCCATGGCGCGATGTCCGATGTAGGTATCCGCGTTGTGCGTCATCAGTACGTTTCCCAGGCTGCGCGCACCTTCATCGGCGTCCGCCAATTCCTTCCGGCGCAAATCCAGAAGGGCGAGTACGCCCGCCTTTTTCTGAACGTCCGCGCCGATTTCCGCCGCCGTCAGCGTTCGTTTCAAAAAATGGATCTCGCTGCGCAATTGTTCCGTCCAGGCCACGTAAAGCTGCGCCAGCCATCCGGCCAGAATGGGATTGTCCCGATCCTTCAGCCGCAGCGTGATGAAATTGATCTCCGCCTGCTGGAATTGACGATAATCGTCCAGGCGCAACAGGCGTTCCGCCTTTTCGAGATCGCCTCCCTTGAACCAGGCCGTCATGGTCTCCCGGGCCTGGCGTTCTTCCAGGGTTTCGCAGGCCGATAGTCCGAGTAGCGACAGGCAGAGCAGCAACATGGCGATCGCGGATTTCCGATTCATGGCGTTTTCTCCCCAAGGGTTTCTTTATCGTGCAAGCAGTATGCCCCAGGATTCCAAGGAATTCAAGGCTTTCTCCAATCGGCGAGATCGAGAGGCTTGACCCGCCGCCCGCCGGTGGTATGATGGGTCGCCTTGCAGCGCGACATCGGGAAATCCGCCGGAAAGGGAGGCCGGGCGACGTGACGGACGGGCGAATTCATCTATACGGAGCCATGGGGGCGATTCTGTGCGGGCTGCTCTCCGCCTTCGGGATCGGAGCTTGGACGCCGGAGAACTGGCGGGCTTCCGCCGAATTGCGCGTGGTTCGCGCCCGAGTTCCGGAATGCGGCGAGACGGCGGCGGATGTGGAATTCGGGCACCTGAGTTCGATTTGCGAGGTTCTGGAGCCGTCGAAGTTCAAGGACGTATTCGCGAGTGGAACTCCGCACCTGCGACGACGCGTGGTTCCGGATCGATTGTATTTCGAAGTGGAGGGGCCGGATCGGGTCGAGGTGGAAAGAGAATCGGATCGCTGGGCCCTGGCCGCGGCCCAAAGGCTGGCGCGCCTTCAGAATCAGCGTCTGTCGGTGATTCCCGACGAAAGAACGAGGCTTTGCGTTCATTCGGCCATGCTTCGGCTGGACGATTCCAACCTCCCGCCGAACGTCGAAGCGCTTCATTTCTCAAGGTGGCGCCTGGGCCTCGGCGGCGGCGCTTTCTTCTGGCTGCTCCGGCTGTTGTTTCTTATCGGCGGATCTTCCGGAAATCGGCGACGCGAGCGGTCCCATGCGGACTGATCGGCAGAGCTTGACACGGGGGCTTTTCCGGGGGCTTTCGCTCGTCGGCGTCGTGGCCTGGCCGATCCATGCGGGTCTGGCCGTTCTCGGCCTATGGCTCGCGGCCGGTTTTCTGAAAAAACGCGGAAAGCCGGACGGCGGCTTGGCGCTTCTGGGATGGGCGCTTTCGGCCGGTCTTTCATGGCGGATCTGGATCCTGGAGGAATGCTCTTTTCTGGCGTGGCTTCCGCCCGTATTGCTGCTGCTTTCCTTTCTCCACTGGATCGGCGCGGGCTCGTCCGCGAGCGGCTGGAAAAACCGAAGGGGATTCGAGACGATCTGGATAGCGGGCTTGCTCGTTTTCGCCGTATTCGCCACGCTTTGGGGCTGGATTTCCATGGGACTGCCGGTCCAGCGCGCCGAAGCCCTTCAGGGCGTGGCGGGATTCATGACCTCGGAGGGAGCGTTGTTTTTCCCCGGCTGGCTGTCGGGTTCCGACCCGGCCTTCGGGCGAAGCGTCTTTTCCCTGGCGGCCTGGAGCATGGCGCTTTCCGCTTTGGCTTTTCGGAAAGAGGCTACGGAGAATCCGAACGAAAACGTGGGCGGATTCGCCGTTCTTCTGGCGGTTTTGCTTGTACTATCCGGATCGCACCTGTTTTGGCGTACGGCGGAAATGGACTCCTCCGGCCCTCTGCCGGCCATGCGGGCGGCACGGCGACTGGGAGTGCTTGCCTTGGAACGGGAGGCACGGCTGCGAGCCGCGCGCGATCTTCGAAAAGCGGGAAGGCTGCGAGAATCGGCCGTTCTGGCCAGTCACGGCTTGCGTGGCGATCCTTCGCCGGACAGTCTGCTCGCCTTCGCTGCCTCCCTGGAAGCCTCCGGATTGGGGGATGTCGCCTTGAATCTGCTGGACGAAAACCGTGTGGATATGGAGAGACTACAAGGCGCGCGCCCGGGCGATGCGGCGGAAAACTGGCTTTTGTCCGAATGCTGGCGTCTGCGCAATCGGCCGGAGGAGGTTCGCCGGGTGCTTCGTCACGCGGCGGAGAAAATCGGGAAACGCAAGGCGGGTGTGGCAGCATCGGCCATGGAAACGCAAATCATCCGCCGCCTGGATGTTTATGACGCCTATGCGGAAGGCCGCGCGAACCTTTCCGAAAATCGCGAGAAAAGGCCGGGTGGTCGGGCTGAACGATCCCATTGGCGTATCGAGCTTACGCGAAACGCCTGGCGAGGACGTCATGGCGCGGATCTGTTTCTGCCCGGAGAGGCGCGTGCCGTTTTCGAAGCGCCGGGCGGAGCGGCGGTTCTGGAATTGCAGGCGCGGGGAACCCCGGCTGCCGGGACATGGCCCGAGGCGGCGCTGCTTCTGAACGGGCGGGAACTAGCTCGTTTCACGGTTGAGTCGCCAGGGGAGACGCTCCATCGTTTTCGCGTCTCCACGCGACCCGGACTGAACCGCATCGGAGTCCGGTTCCTGAACGATTACGCGAACGAAACGGAGGATCGAAATCTCTTTCTGGGCCCTCTTCGGTTTTTGCCCGACCAAGCGAACGGAGGCCGACCGTGAACCGGCGAACCCTCGGCGGCGCGTTCTGGCTCACGGCCACGCAGGCAACCCAGCGCGGGGGAGCCTTTCTTCTCGCGATTCTGGCGGCTCGATTCCTGGCGGAGGAGGGCTTCGGCCGTTTTTCCGTGCTGTGGACCGCCATGGGGCTGGCTTTCGTGGCGGCGGAGTGGGGGCAGCAGGTGTGGGTTACGCGGGCGCTCGGCCGGGAGTCGGGGCCGCCGGAAGCGGTCCTGGGGCGCAGTCTGGGCGTGGTCATTCGCCGGAGCCTGATGGCATTCGCCGTCTACATTCTGGTGGTTCCGCTCTTTGTGAAGGGAACTACATCGGCATCTTTCTGGATCGGCGGGGCGCTGGTGCTCAACGCCTTGGGGCACGCGGGCCGTGGAGCCTTGCGGGCGAAAGACGCCTGGCGGGAGGAGTTTCTGGCCATGGCCGCGGAGCGATCGGCCATGCTGGCGCTTTCGGCGGCGGCGTTCGCCTTGGGCGGCGGGCTGGCCATGCTGGCCGCATGCATCTTTCTGGGACAGTTGCTTGGCTTGTTGGCGGTGCTCCGGGCCTTGCGGGGGGCGGGATTCCGGCTGAAGGCCGTGCGCGAGTCCCTGGGAATTCCGGCGTGGAAGCACGGAACGAAGAACGACGCGGACGCGTTCGGAGAATACGGAAAAGCCGGCCGGGACGGATTCTGGCTGATGCTTTCCTCTTTCGCCGCCGTGGCCTATGTTCGCGGAGATATCCTGATGCTGTCTCTCTTCCGCGATCCCGCGACGGTGGGCGCGTACGCCGCCGCCGCGAACATCGTTCTGATCTTCGGTTTCCTGCCCCAGGTCGTGCTTTGGGCGGTCTTTCCCGAACTGTCCGGGAGGAGAGACGAGTTGGACGGCCGTTGGCTGCTGCGGGCCTGGAAAGGTCTGGGGATTGCGGGAATCCTGGGTGCGGCGCTTCTTACGGCGTTTTCCCGGCCGCTGTTCGCCTGGGTGTACGGAGACGCCTTCGAGGGTGCGTCCCGGCTTCCGGTGCTGGCCGTGGGCGAATCGATCAATTTCCTGAATTACGCCGGGGGCGTGTTTTTCTGGTCCGTGGACCGCGAACGGCGGTTGGCGAAAATCATGCTGAGCGGAGCCGCCTTCAACATCTTCGCCAATTTCCTGGCGATTCCCGCCTTCGGAGCGGACGGCGCGGCCTGGACCACGGCGATCACCTATCTGCTCGTGGCCGTTGGATATGCGCGCGCCACGCCGGGCGCACGACAAACGGGCCCCCGCCTGGCCGTAGGGCTGGCCGTCGTTTCCGCGCTCGTCAGTCTGGTGGGAGCCGCGCCATGAGCGGAAGGAGAGAATTCCTGCGGGATCTGATCGTCCTTCCCGCCCACGATTGGGCGCACCTGGTCCGCTTCGGCGCGGACGTGCGCCACGCTGTCTTCATGCTGGATTTCCTGAAGAAGCGGCGTTTCCGCCGGATGCTCTGGGTGCGGCGGGTGCATCCGCGCCGCCGGCTTCTGTCGCGAAACGAGGGAGAGGGCGGCGTTCGAGAGCGGCTGTTCCCGCTTCCCGGCGGCTGGCTTTATCGGGTACGGCGCTATGATGCTCTGAAATGCGGCGGAGTATTCCTTTACGAGCATCATCTACCCCACGCCGCCAACCGGATGTTGGCCGTCACGGTGCGGAATCTGGGACGATGGCTGTGCCCGGATCCGCTGCTTTTCGTGGGCGATCCGAAAGAAGCCTGGTCCATCGGACATTGCGGTGAAGGGAAAAGCTGGTTCGATATCGATGATGATTGGCGCACGGCTCCGGAATTTCAACGGAAGCGTAGGCGTATTGCGGACGGCTACCGGCACGCGGAGCGGGCGGATCTGCTAACCGCCAATACGGAAGCCGCCGCCCGGGTCGTTTCGATGGCGCAAAAAGTGGAGGTGATTCGAAACGGCGGCGCGGCGGAAGGAGATGCGGTAGGAAGGGCGGATCGAAGGACGTTTTCCTGGCCGCGCCCCGCGGCGGGACTGGTGGGCCGCTACACCGACGGACGCCTGGATCTGGAGTTGCTGCGGGCTACGCTGGCTGCGCCGGGACTCCGTTCGCTGGTCGCGGCGGGCGATTTCTCCAAAGCTCCGAAAGCTCTGGAAATCCTGAGGGACAGCGGGAAGGTTTTCGAACGCGGCGAGCTTTCTCATAACGAAATTCTGCGCCTGTACGAGGATCTGGATCTGTTGATCGCGCCCCATCGCGTGGGGCCCTACACTGCCGCACAGGATTCCATCAAAATCTACGAAGCCGCCCTGCGCGGCCTGCCGGTGCTCTCTACGCCCGTTCTTCCGGCGACGGATCATCCGGAGGTCTGCCATGCGACGACCGAGGTTTCCGGGTGGAAGCATCGCATAGGGGAGATTCTTCGGGAGTCGCCGTCCATGCGGGAAAAGCGCCGGCAGGTCTTCCGAGACGAGACGTGGGAGCGACGTTGCGAACGTTTATGGACGCTTATCGACGGGTTGAGGCGCGCATGAACGCTCGTCGTTTGATCGTATTCTGTCTGGCCTGCGGGCTGTTTCTTCTCTGCCTGCTTCCGGCGATGCAGGGCCGGCCGCTTCCCCTGGTGGCGCTGTCTGCCGTGATTTTCGCGCTTTTTCCCATCCTCCATTTCCGGGCCGCCGGATGGACGCGTCTGTTCGACCGAAAACCGTTTCGACATGACGAGGAACCGCCGGAGCCGCTCGCGCCCGCCTTCTGGCTGTCCGGGGCCTATGCCGTTTTCTTCGGCTGGGGCGTTCTGCGGCTGGTTTGGATCGATCCCACGCGCCACCTGGAACTGCTGTTGCTCACGCTGGCGGGAAACGCCGCCTTGCAGACGGGACTTGGCCTGCGGATGCCCGAACGCGAGAGAACCTTTACGGAAACTCCGGAAAGCCGGAGTCCGGCCACCCGATGGCTGCTGTCGGTCTGGCTGATTCTGGGGCTTGGCCTGGCGGCCGTCTATTTTATCCGCATGGGCGGCTTTCCCTGGCTAGCCGAACAGCCCGAGTCCGCCCGGGTGTTTCTGGGCGATCGGGGCGGCGGAGTCTTGCGCGTGGGGGTGTATTCGCTCATCGCCTGGTGTTTCTTCGCCTGGCGGGATTTTCTGTACGAGCGGCATTTTCCGAACCGGCTGCGTTTCGCGGGTCTGGCGGCGGTGGCGCTCGTTTTCGTGCTTCTGGGCAACCGCGCTCCGCTATTGACCATCGGCGGCGTGGGAGGACTGATGCACCTGGCGCGTTTCGAAAAGGATCCCGGGCGCATTCGAAAACGGTTGGTGTCTTACGCGGCCCTGGCGCTGTTCATGGGCCTGGCTTTCGGCGTCTGGGGAGCGTTGCGCGTCGCCGGGGACGAGCAGGTCCGGCGTTATCCGGAAGTACGGAGCCATCTGGAGGCGGATGGCTTCCTGGGGCTGGCGTTTCGGCAGCTGGGCGACTACCTGGGACGCGGCGCGGAAAATTTCTCCGTGGTGCTGGAGGGCGTTCCCCGGCGGTATCCGTTTCGCTACGGCGGCGCCTATCTGGATCCCGTGCGGACGGCCGCGCCCGGCAAACAATACAACCTGGACATGCAGTTGAAACGGGCGTTCGGAATGGATTTTCCCGGGGGCGGTTTCGTGCCGTCCATGCTGGGAGAGGCGTACGTCAATTTCGGCGTTTTCGGCATTCCGGCGATTCCTTTCTTCGTGGCGCTGTTTCTGTCTTGGCTGTACCGGAAATGGCGGGCTTCCCCACGGGGAGCCGCCGGATTGCTGTATCCCTATTTTCTTTACCTCTTCTGCGTCCACATGGTATCCGGATACCTGGCCTCGTCCGTATTTCCCTACGAGGCCGTGTTGCTGATCGTCCTGGGAGATCGTTTTACGAAATGGAAACGAAAACGGGCATGAGCCGCCAAAGCCTGCAAACCCGCGTGTCGGCGGTGATGGTGACCTGGAATTCCGAGGCGGACGTTCTGGCCGCCCTGGGATCGTTGCGCATGCAGAGCCTGCCCGTCTTCGAACTCATCGTGGTGGACAACGCCTCCGAGGATGCGTCCCTGAAACGGGTGCGCCGCTACTGGCCGGAGGCCGTGATCCTTCGCAATGAAACGAATCTCGGTTTCGCCCGGGCCGCCAATCAGGGCATCGACGCCGCGCGGGGAGAGGCCGTGCTGCTCGTCAATCCCGATACGGAACTGGAGACAAAGTTTCTGGCGAGACTTTTGAACGCCCTGGAATACAGGGAAGACGTGGCCGTGGCCTGCGGCAAGCTTCTGCGCTTCGAGACGAAAAAAGGCCGCCCGATCATCGATTCGGCCGGGATGCGCATGACCCGCGATCTCCGACATCTGGATCGGGGAGCGGGCGAGCCCGATCGGGGGCGATACGATTGCCCGGCCTTCGTTTTCGGAGCCAGCGGTGCGGCGTTTCTGGCGAAAAAAGGCCATCTGAATCGGGTGCGGGTGGACGGCCGGATTTTCGACGAAAGTTTCCACAGTTACCGCGAGGACGCTGATCTGGCCTGGCGGCTGCAACTGGCGGGCTTCGCCTGTCTCTACGAGCCCCGGGCCGTGGGCCGCCATCGGCGGCGCGTCACTCCCGAACGGCGCAGGGCGTTGCCGGACTGGATCAACCGCAATTCCGTGCGCAATCGCTTTTATCTGAAGATGAACAACCTGACGGGGCCGGTGCTGCGAAAAACGGCGCTGCCCTCACTTGTTCGGGATCTGCTGGTGGTGGGCGCCTGCCTGACCGTCGAGCCCCAAAGCCGGGCGGGACTGGTCGAGGCCGTCAAGGCCGTGCCGGAGCGCCTGCATAGACGCCGGGAAACCCTGGCGCTGAAAGCCGAAAACGTGGATATTTCTTCCTGGTTCGGCAAGACGGCGGCGCTGGAGATTCCTAAGGAGCGATGGCCGTGAATTCCCAATGCCTGCGCATCGCCATCCTCGGAACCCGGGGAATTCCGCCTTGTTACGGCGGGTTCGAGACCTTCGCCTGGGAACTCTCCCAACGGCTGGCTTTTCGTGGACACCGGGTTACGGTCTATGGCCGCAAAGGATATGCAAGGCCCGGACAACAGTCCCCTGGATTGTTGTCCGTGGTGCTCCCCGCCGTTCGCACCAAGCATGCCGAGACCGTGAGTCACGCGGCCTTTTCGGCCCTGCACGTTGCCCGTTCCGGAGCGGACGCGGCTCTGGTGTGCAATCTCGCCAATGCGTTCGTGCTGCCGATTCTCCGCCGGGCGGGAATTCCCGCCGCGTTGCTGGTGGACGGTTTCGAACATCGCCGCGCCAAATGGGGCATGGCCGGACGCGCCTGGTATCGCCTGAACCGGCCCTTGGCGAAACGGAGCGCCGATTTCATCGTGGCCGACGCGGAAATTGTCGCGCGACACTGGAGACAAGACGGCGGACCGCCCGTGGAGACCATCGCCTACGGCGTGGATCCGGCGCGGGAGACCGCAACGGACGCGCTGAAGAGACTGGGGCTCGCGCCCGGAGAGTATTTCCTGTACGTCAGCCGCCTGGAGCCGGAGAACAACGCCCACCGGGTCATCGAAGCCTTTCGGCGAACGCCCGCCGTAAAACGCCTGGTGATCGTGGGCGACGCGCCCTATGCGGACGCCTACATCCGGAAACTGAAACGCGCCGCCGATGAGCGCGTCCTGTTCACCGGCGCGATCTACGGCCGGGAGTATCGCCAGTTGCAGACCCATTGTTTCGCCTACATCCAGGCCACGGAAGTGGGCGGCACCCACCCCGCGCTCCTGGAGGGGCTGGCCTGGGCTCCCGTGGTCGTCGCCCACGACGTACCCGAGCACCGTGAGGTGGCGGAAGACGGCGCGCTGTATTATTCCTATCGGGATGATGAGGATCTGGCCCGGGTTCTGCGCACGCTTCTGGAACGGCCGTCCTTGCGTTCCGCCTATCGGAAACGGGCCTTGCATCGCTTGAGGGAAGCGTATGTCTGGGATCGGGTCGTCCATGATTACGAAATCCTGCTGCGAAAAATGGCGAAATCGGCCAAAGGAGCCGCATCGCCGTGAACATGCTCAACGCTTCCGATTGAAATGCCGTTAATTTCATTGGTATTTGAAGATCGTTTCGGCTAAAATGTCCGCATGTCCGGCAGTTATCATCAAGGGAAGAGGGAATGGCCAGTATTACCGTAGTGCTGGGCGCGAAAATATTGGGAGAAATTCCGCTGACGAAGACCCGCCTTTCCGTCGGCAGAAGGAGGGATGCGGACATCTGTCTGGAAAACGTGATGATCAGCCGGGATCATGCCGTGATTCGTCAGGAGCGGGGGCTGTGGTTCGTGGAGGACTGTTCCACGAAGAACGGACTTCTGATCAACGGCAAAACGGAGAAACGGTGTCCGTTGCGCGGCGGCGACATCATCGGCATCGGCAAGTATTCGCTGACCTTCAACCAGAGCGCCGAGGAATACCGGAAAAACCGGGAAGCGGTCATGCGCCGGATGGCGGAGGGCAGGCGGAACGATTCGGAATTCTCGCTGGAGGATCTGGAGGAAACGGGGAAGAAATTTATCATGGACGGCGGCGATACCGACCGGACGATCACCGTCACGCCGGGGCAGTTGCGCAGCATCCGCACCCAGGTGAACCGGCGCCAGAAACCGCACTTCGAGTCGCTTTCCAAAAACGATCGGGCGCCGTTCGTCATCCAGAAGAGCCGGTTGACCATCGGAAAGTCCGACCAGGCGGATTTTCGCATTCCGGGAGGGCTGACGGTGGCCGGGGAACATGCCGTGCTGACCCAGGAGGAGGGCCGTTTTCTCCTGCAATGGATCGCGGGCATGTCCGCCGTGAGAGTGAATGAAAGAAAGATCGGTAAAAGCGCCTTTCCTCTTGAGGACGGCGATGTGATCCGGATCGGCGGCGAGAAACTCCGTTTCCGTCGCGGGCTGGTTTTATAGAATCCATTCGGGTAGGACGGATCATGAAAGAGCGTCTCGGGCATTATAAAGTGATCGGCGAACTCGGGGCGGGGGCCATGGGCACCGTCTACGAGGGGCTGGACGAGAAACTCGACCTGAAGGTCGCCATCAAGGTGCTGTCGAAGGATATCGTCTCGGATCCGCAGAATCTGATCCGTTTCGAAAAGGAAGCGCGAGCGGCGGCCTTGTTGAAGCATCCGAACATCGCTCACGTGTTTTTCGTCGGCCGCACGGACGACAACCTTCCCTTCTACGTCATGGAATACATCGACGGTTACACGCTCGCCGAGGTGATCCGGCAGCGCATGCGCATGACCGGCCGCCAGATTATCACCATCATCAAGCAGACCTGCAACGCCCTCCAGATCGCCGCCGAGAAAGGCATTCTGCACCGGGACGTCAAGCCCGGAAACATCATGATCGAAAAGCGCACCGGGGCGAAGCTGGTGGATTTCGGCATCGCCAAGGTCACCGAGGGCGATATCGAACTGACCACCACCGGCATGGCCCTGGGCACGCCCAAATACATGAGTCCGGAGCAGGCCAACGGCGACAAGATCGACTTTCGCGCGGACATGTATTCCCTGGGCGTCACCATGTTCGAACTGCTCACCGGTTTTCCGCCCTTCAAGTCGGATACGCCCGTGGGCCTTTTGATGAAGCACGTCAAGGAACCCGTCCCGGATATTTACTCGTTCAACCAGCAGTTTCCCCGCGGACTCTGCCGCCTGATCGAGCGGATGATGGCCAAGTCTCCGCACGAACGCTACCGTTCCTATGAAGAGATCATCGCGGATCTGAACACCGCGATGGTCAACCAGAACGGCTTTCTTTCCGCCGAATGGACCTATTGTCCCCAGGACGGCGTCAATACGATGCTGGAGGACGGCGTTCGTTGCAGTCTGTGCAAGACGACCATCGAGCCGCCGGAGCGGGAAGAAATCTACATGTCCGTCAAGCTGACCGGCTTCGACGGCGAGGAAGGCCGGGCGCGCATCGTTCAATACATGAAATCCTCCACCAACCGGTCCGAGGAAGTCATTCGCGGTATGCTGAAACATCTTCCCCTGACGCTCAGTCCCCGGTTGGTCTACGATCGGGCCAAGAGCCTGCAACGGAAATTCTATTCCTTCGGAGGCGAGATCGAACTGACCAAGGTGGGCGTGAAGAAGGTCAAGACGGGAGGTGTGCGGCCGCTGCTTCAACTGAATACCTCCAATCCGTATTCCATGGGAGAAAAGGAAGCCCAGCCGATCGTCATCGTGAAGAAAGTGCGCTGGCCCATCTGGGCGGCGGCGGTGGCGGTGCTGTTTTTCGTGGTGTTGCTGAAAATGGGGATCGTCAAGGTGACGCCCGAGTTCAATTTCACCGGCAACGCCGAAGTCCGGGAGGCCGGGATCGGGGGAAGGGGAGCCGTGGCGGGAATTCCCGGAGCCTTGGATAAGGAGCGAAAAGCCAAGGATTCCGTGGATTCCGTCTACAATGGAATCGAACATATCTCCTCCGCCGGGAACTGCCGTTTTCTGTCTCGGGAACTGAAGGATGACAAATTGTTGAAAGCCTTGGGCGTCGTCTGCGAGCAGAACCTGTTTCGCATCCTCATGGCCACGGGACAGGATTCGGTGGAGCAACTGCTGTTCAAGGTGGACGGCGAGGTGGATTCCACCATCATGGCCCCGACCTTCGGCCTGAATCTCCCCGCCAAGCCGGGAGAAATCATCCTGCTGGGCAAGCGACTCCAGCCGGAACGCCCCATCGTCCAGGGGATGGTCGTCGCGCTGGTCGCGCGGGAGATTCTTCGCAAGATGGCCGGCGGGAAACGTCTGCCGCCCTGGCTGGAAAACGGCGTGGCCTTGAGCCTGATGGACCGTATCGTTCCCGATATTTACAAGCCGGAACGTATTCTGAAAGGGAGTTCCCGTTTCATGGACGGCGAGGAATGGGATCAGGCTTTCGAGGAGCATAACGCCAAGGCTTACGCCCAGGCCGTCTCTTTCGTAAACTATCTGATTCACACCTATAAGTTCGATTCCATTCTGCGCGTGGCGAAACTCATCGAGCAGGGAACGGACGCGGATACGGCCATATCCATCGTCTATTACAAGAACGCTTCCGAACTGCTTCAAGCCTGGTTCGTCGGCAAGAAATAAGGTTCAACTCCAAATCTCGGGAAGAAATCGGGAGACCGCTTTCGGACAAGACCCACCATCGAGGAAGGGGTTCCCTTCCGCCTCCTTCGCTCTTTCTCGCGTCATCTTTCGGCTTGTACCGTGGCGCGGTCGGCCGTCAAGGCTGAACATGCTCCGCTCGTTTCCCTCGCTGCGGCCTTGACCGCCGCCCTTTTCCGCCCCGGTTTCCGCGCCTCATGACGCGAGGCGGCTCCGTCGGGGAAGGGAACGGGCAGGCCCCATTCTTTTTCATCATGGGGGAAATATTCCCGGCCTCGGGATTGGAACCTTCATTTTCTTGGGGGTTGAATCCGGCGTTTCTCAGCCGGTTTTTGGGACTTCGTAGAGGATGTTTTCCCGGGCGAAGCACAGGCTGCGGTCCTTGGTGTTGTACGCCTGTTGCAGGCGGTTTTCGTGTTCCGCCAGTTCGGCGTCCTGGCGCAGGGTGAAATGATGGTAGAAAAGCGTCCGGGCGGCGCCGATCTTCTTGGCGTTTTCCAAGGCCATGTTGAAGGAGGAATGTCCGAAGTTCTGGAATTGCTTGTATTCTTCCTCCGTGTACATGGCCTCGTGGACCAGCAGGCCGCTGCCTTTCGCCCAGGCCGTCAGATCGTCATTGACCTTGGACTTTTGGGCGTCGTGATCCGCGATGAACGTCATGCGCCGGTCCGTCGATTCCACGGTATAGGCGTAGCATTCATCCACGTGGGCGGTGGGGCGGTGGCTGACCGTGAAATTTCCCACCGCCACATCCTTCGTCAGCCGATGGAAGACCCACTCGCAGGGCAGGCTGCTCAGACCGTTGAAGGGCGTATAGGAGCCGTCCAGAAGCAGGTTCAGCACTTCCCGGGCCACTTCCACCTTGAAGGGAGAGTAGACGTTGATACGGTTTCCCTTGAAATAGACCGGCGTAAAATATTGCAGACCCTGGATATGGTCCCAGTGAAAATGGGTAAGGAAAAGGTGAAACTCGTGATCTTCGCGGATCAGATCCTGCGTGGCCATCAGTTCCGATCCAAGATTCGCGATGCCGAAACCGGCGTCGATGATGACCATGTCCTCGCCGTCTTGCACGACGGCGCAGGGCGTGTGTCCGCCGTAGAGGTGGCGTTCGGGCGAGACGGACATGATGGACCCGCGCGTTCCGTAGAATTTCAGGCTCAGAGCCATATCTTCATTCCCTCCAGCCCGGGTTCGATCTGCAATTTTCCTTTTCCCACTTTTTTTCGGGCGTGCAGGGCTTTGTCGTGCACGATTTTATCCGAGTCTTCCGGGGCGTGATGGTGCAGGATCAGCCGCTTCGCGTCCGCTTCCAGGCAGATCTCCACGGCCATTTCCGGCGTGGAGTGTCCCCAGTGATGGCGATTGACGATGCCTTCCTCGGTGAAATGCGTGTCGTAGACCACCAGGTCCGCGTTTCGGATAAACGCCACCAGATTCTTGCGGTATTGCGCCTCGAACGCCTTGGGGTCGGCCTGAGCCCGCTCCGCCATGCCCTCGCCCAGGTAGTTGTCCTCGATGGGAGCGGTGTCGGTGACGATGGCCACGATTTTTTCTTCCGTCTCGAAACGCCAGCCCAGGGTGGTTCCGGGATGGTTCAACTGAATGCAGGTGGCCTTGGCGGCTTCCAGTTCGTAGGAGTCGCCGGGCATGGAATCGATGAAGGTCTTTTGCGCCTTCAACTGCGAATAGGGAACGGGAAAGGCCCGGGGATTGTGCTGTCCCTGGACCAGGTTTTCGAACGGTTCGTTGTGCGACACGGGCGCGTGGAAAACGATGTGGCAGTTTTCATCGTACAGGGGTTTGAAAAACGGAAAGGAAAGGATGTGGTCCCAATGGGTGTGCGTGATGAAGAAATAGATTTTCTCCGGGCTTCCGTCTCTGACGAGGCGTACGCCCTCCTCGTGCAGTCCCGTCCCGCCGTCCACGTAGATGGGCGGCATGCCGTGTACGTCGATCTTGAACGCGGTCGTGTTCCCGCCATATCGCAGGTTTTCCGATATGGAGACCGGGCGCGATCCACGCACGCCGAGGAGTGTTACGATCATTCCGTTCCTCGCACCATCCAATCTACTACGGGTTTCATACAAACATAATTTTGCTTAACTATACACAATTTAGCTTTTTTTGTCCACCAATTTAATTGTGACGAAACAGACCGCCAAATATTCACTGTTCCGTTGCCAGGAAATGGGAATGATGATAGGAATGATTTCGACCATGCTGCGAATACTGACCAGACAGTTTTTGGGGGAGTGGCTCCGATTGGGCCTGTCCATTCTGACGCTCGTCACCCTGGGGCTTCTGGCGTTTCAGGGACTGCGCATCGCCCCGGTCCTGTCCGGAACCGGTTTCAATGTCTCCATCCTATTGGAATCGCTTGGAAATATTCTTCCATCTTTTCTGACGGCGGCGATTCCCATGGCGATGTTCGCCGCGCTTATGGGAGTGTTCGGCCGCCAGGTTCGGGATGGCGAGTGGTCGAGTCTGCAAGGCGCCGGAGTGGGTCGCCAGCGATATCTGCTTCCGGTTTTCCTGTCGGCGGGCCTCCTTTCCCTGCTGCTGCTGTTCGTAACCCACGAGGCCGCTCCCCGGGGACTGGAGCGGTTGGAGACGACGATCCGGCGTTCGGGGCTGGAGATCCTGATGGGGCGGGTTCAGCCGGGCCGCTACATCGATCTTTCCAACGGCCTGACCTTGTTCGTCCGGCGGCAGAACGCCCCCGGGGACTGGGGTGAGTTCCTGCTGGCCCTGGAGGGACGCAGCCCGCGTCGGGTGCTTTGGGCGGAAAAGGCGCGGCTCGCACGAAAGGGCGGCTCGGGATTTCTGCTGCTGGAAAACGGCGGCATGGAGGAATCCGCGCCGACGTCTTCCCTGGCGGACGGTTCGCCGTCCGGCGGTCCCGTTTCCGTTCGTTTCGACAAGCTGCGCATCGATCCGGGGCGTCTGCTTCCCCGGGAAACGGCGCGGCTTTTTTCTCCGGAACAGCGACGGAGAAGCCTCGACCTGACGGCGCGGCTTCCGGACGAGGAGGACGGGGAAACCCGTCTGCGGGGGCGGGTGGAGATTCAGCGGCGCTTCGCCACGGCGCTGGCCCCGCTGCTGCTCGGTTTTCTCGCGGTGGGACTGGCGGGACGATCCTGGCTGGCGCGTTCTTCCACGGCCTATGCCGTCTCGGCGGGCGTGCTGTTGGCCTATTACCTTCTGGAGCGGCTGGGCATCGGGTTGGGATTGAAACTCCAGATCCTCTGGCCCGGTCCCTGGCTGCCTTTTCCCGTGCTGATCTTTCTGGCGGTTCGGGCGTTCCGGCGCTCCGGCGGGCGTTGAATCATGCGCTATTTCCATCACATTCTTCGCCAGCTGTTCCGGGCCGGAACGCTTTCTCTTCTGGCCTGCCTGGCCCTTTATCTGGTATTCGACATGATCGAGCACGTGCGCATTCTTCTGGCCTACCGCGCTCCCATGGGACTGCTGTTCGATCTGGCGCTGGCCCACGTTCCCACGGCCGTCTATCATCTGCTACCCATCGCCGTGCTGCTGGGAAACCTGTCCGTGATGGTCGGCATGTCGGCGCGAAACGAAACCGCCGCCCTGGCCGCCGCCGGGCAATCTCCGTTTCGGCGGGCGCTTCCGTTTCTGGTCTTCGCGCTGTTCGTCGGAGCGCTGCATTTCGGTTGGGGAGAGGCCGCCGCTCCGGAGGGCGAACGGCTGTACCGCAACCTCGTGGACATCACCATCAAGCACAAGGATCGCTGGGGCGAGAAGTGGCGGCCGGAGCGCCACTGGTACGCGGGGCCCAGCGGGCATTGGCGGGTGGAGCGCCGGGAGAAGAACCGTTTGCAGGGCGTGAGTCTCTACCGAATGGACGCGAAAGGGCGGCTTTACGAGACGACCGATCTGGCCGAGATGGTGTGGGAGGAGCGCGGCTGGACGGTTCGAAGCCTGGTTCGCCGGGACCGGGACGGGCGCGTTCTGGAGCGAATGGAGAAGGGAAGGGCGGCCTTCCCGGAGACTTTGCGGCAATTTCGCATGATCTGGCTTTCCGCCGAGGAAATGAACCTCGCGGATCTGAGACGGGCCGTGCGGATCCGCCGGAGCCAGGGGCTCGACAGCCTGGGCTACGAAACCGCCCTGTGGATGCGCTTCAGTCTGCCGCTCCTCGTTCCCGCGCTGGTTCTTCTGGCCTTCGGCGCGGCCTGGGGCCGGCGGCGTTCGCGTTCGAATCGCGCGGCCGGTCTGCTGGCGGTGAGCCTGGGGGTGGGGATGGGATTAGTGGGATTTCTGCTGGTTTCCATCGGGAAAACGGTCGGCGAGGGCGGTGTCTGTCCGCCCATGGCGGCGGCCTTTCTTCCCGTGGCCGTGCTCTGGATCGCGGGAGGTTTTTCCTGCCGGCGGATGCGATAAAGGGCGATTCGCCGGGCTTTTCTCCTTGATATTCCGATCCGCCCGGCTATGATGTAACCTCGACGGCGGCCGACGCCGCTTGCAAGCGACAAAAAGTTCACGCGGATTCCTGATTCCGAGGCGTACCTTCGGAACTACGGAAACAATGATGGAGGAAATTCATGGCGGGCAACATCGTGGAGCGCATCGACGACGCGGTGCGTATCGACCGGGTACTGGTGAGCGTTTCGGACAAATCCGGCCTGGAAACCCTGGTTCCCGGACTGATCGCGGCCAATCCGGCAGTGCATTTCTACTCCACCGGCGGCACCTTCGCGCGGATCCGGGAGATCTTGGGGGATGACGAAGCTTCCAGGCGGCTCACGCCGGTTTCGGAATACACCGGCCAGCCGGAGACCCAGGGCGGGCTGGTCAAAACCCTGGATTTCAAGATCTATCTCGGCCTGCTGACGGAAACCTACAACCCCGCCCACCAGGCGGACCTTCAGCGAACGGGCGGTTATCCGCTGGACATGGTGGTGGTGAATCTCTACCCGTTCAAGGAAACCATCGCGAAAGAAAACGTAACGGCGGAGATGGCCCGCGCCAACATCGACATCGGCGGGCCGTGCATGATCCGCGCCTCGGCCAAGAACTTCCTGCGGGTGGCCTCCGTGGTGGATCCGGGCGACTACGGTGGGCTCGTGGACGGCCTGAAGCGCGACGGGGGAACGCTTTCGCTTGCGGCGCGTTTCCGTCTTTCGCAAAAGGCTTTCGCCCATACGGCGGAGTACGATCGCGCCATCGCCGCCTATCTGGCCGGAATCTCGCCGGAAACCATCGCCGATATCTACCGTTTCGAAGATTGAGGAGCAACGCCATGGCCGAGGATCTGAAAAAAGCCTATCGCACCATCATGGAAGATCATTTCGCCCCGAGAATGGAGATTTCCTTCATCGACGGCGAACGTCGCGACACATTGGTTTACGAAAAGGTCAGTTGGGTGATCGACGGCGTGGAAAAGGGACTGCGCTACGGCGAAAACCCGGGGCAGGAAGCCGCCCTGTTCCGTCTGGTGAACGGCAACCTGACCCTGGGCGAAGTGAGCACTATCGCGCCCGGCCGCTGGCTGGTTTCCGACATGGAGCTTTTGCAATCCGGCAAGCATCCCGGCAAGACCAACCTGACCGACGCGGACAACGCGCTGAACATTCTGCGCTATCTCACCGAGCGTCCCGCCGTGGCCATCATGAAGCACAACAATCCCTGCGGCGTGGCCCTGGCCGACAGCCTGGCCGAAGCCTACGTCAAGGCCGACCGGGCCGACCGCGTGGCGGCCTTCGGCGGCTGCATCGCCTGCAATCGCGCCGTGGACCGCGAGACCGCCCGGGAGATCTCGGAGCGTTACGCCGAGGTGGTGGTGGCTCCCGATTACGAGGACGGCGCGGTGGAAATCCTCTCCGCGCGCAAGAATCTGAGAATCCTGCGCATCGGCAACATGGACCGGCTGCGGGAATACGCGCCGCTGAAGACGGTGGACTTCAAGAGCCTGATGGACGGGGGCGTGATCGTGCAGACCTCGTTCACGCCGCTTTCTCGAAGCCCCGAAGGCATGCCGATCGCGCGGACCGAATACCAGGGCAAGGAATATCGCGTCAAGCGCGAGCCGAGCGCGGCGGAGTGGGCGGACCTGGTTTTCGGCTGGCTGGTGGAGGCGGGCGTCACGAGCAACTCGGTTTTGTACGTTAAAGACGGCGTGACGGTGGGCATCGGCACGGGCGAGCAGGACCGGGTGGGCGTGGCGGAAATCGCGCGGGACAAGGCCTATCGCAAGCTGGCCGACCGCATTTGCTTCGAGCGTCACCAGATGGCCTACAACGACCTGGACGATTCAACCAAACGTGCCGCCATCGACGAGGAAGTGCGCGAGGCCAAGGGCGGCCTGCCGGGCGCGGCCATGGTGAGCGACGCCTTTTTCCCGTTCCGCGACGGCATCGACGTGGGCCTGCGGGAGGGCGTGCGGGCGGTGGTGCAGCCGGGCGGATCGTTGAACGACTACCAGTCCATCGAAGCCTGCAACGAGCACGACGCCACCATGGTTTTCACCGGGCAGCGCAGCTTCCGGCACTGATAGCGGGATCCGTTTTATAATTCATATAACTGCTATATAGTACTCTGGTCGGATGCGGTGTGTCCGACGGAAATGCCGGATGGGCATTCGCCATGCCCATCTTTTTATGGATTAAGGATGAGCCAAACAGCAACTCGTCCCGCAGCGTCTGAAAACGGACGCAAGTTCCCGATATCAGTAAACAATTCGCGAAAATACGCGCCGTCCGGACGGATTCCCAAAAACCGGCGAAACGCAGACGCACCGGAAGTCGGGCTGGAATCGTCGGAACCGATGGATATCATGGAGGAAATCGTCTCTTCCAATCCTTCCGCGGCGGATGGTCCGAAACGGCCTAAAAGCGCCCCCAGGGGCGTACGACCCGGGCGCACGCAAAAACGGTGGATTCCGTTGGAAGATCATAGAGTTACACGCCAAAAAGCGTTCACCCGGACAGAATGCGGAAACGGACCGAAAACGGGAGGGGTAAGAAACGATGCCGGATATTACAGTATATATATAAGAAAAATTATAATATTAAGCAGTTTGGATGCAATGTAGCCGACAAGGATTCTGTCTCCTGAAACCAAACGAAAATCGTTTCAGGCGAAATCCGTCTCGGTCAGCAGCGTATAAGTGAAGCTATTGCCGTAGATCTCGCTCGATTTTTTGCACAACTCCAGCAGGAACCGGAAATGGACCGGGTCGGCGACGACCTGGCATCCGGCCGACCAGCGATCGACCTTCCGAGAGGTCGCTGTTGCGCCGGCCCGGTGGATGTTGATGCCGAACATGCCGGTTTCGAGTGAACCTTCGTTCGTTTTCAGAACGTCATCGCGATCGGCGTCCCGATAGACGGTGAGTGGCTTCTTCTGCCGCAGCGCCGCATAGCCCTTGTGTTTTCCCAGTTCATACGCGCCTCGGTATTGGCCGGGCTTCAGGATGGCCGTTCCCCTGACATTGGCCGGATGCAACCGGTAATACGCGCCCGGATCGGTGGTGGCCGGAAAGCGGAACAGCAGCCATTGACCGTGGGCGCGATACATGACGATCAGTTGATCGTTGAACGTATTGGCCGTCATGTCCGAGGTCCGGATTCCTACGAGATTCAGGTCGTATCCACGGGCCTCGTCTTCGAACACGACATAGCCTTTTTCCTTCATGACCGCTGCGATCCGTTCGGCTTGAGGTGCAAACATATCGTCTCTCCTGATAATTTAATCGGGTTCATGATAAGCAGCCAGGTCGGTCGAATACCGTGGTTCCGGCGACTGTTTATGTCGGATTAAAACTTAATTCGATATACTGTAGCTGCTCCAACAAAGGATCTGGGCGCGCGGCCCTCCGGCGGAACCCGGCCTTTCGCGCTCTTCGGATCATCCCATCCAGCGCAGCACCGCCACCTCCGCGGCGAAAAACAGCAGAAGCAGGCCGACCAGGATTCCGGAAAATTCCTCTCCGGCCGACGGATCGGCTTCTCCTCCGGATGCTCCGGCCTGGACATTATACAATTTCTCCCGCAGGTCTTCGGAGAGCGGGCGCAGATCGCTTTCCGCAAGGGGCGTATTCACGGCGAACAGCCGGACGCCCGAGGCGCTTTTGACGGTATAGAATCCCGGCGTTTCCAGCGGTGGACTGCCCACCGACGATGCGCCGTCTCCCTGGGGTTCCAGCGGGATCTCTTTTCCATCCGGATCGAGAAGCGAGCGGATCTCCTCTTCCCCCGTCCATCGGAAGCGCTCGCCGGCCTCCCGGTTCCGGATGTCGTCGTCCCGGCGTTCCCCGGCCAGATAGCGGCCGGATTCCTGAATCAGCGGCAGAAACCCCGGCTGGATGGGCAGGTCGGTCCAACTCCGGCTTACGGAAGTGGTCCAGAGCATCACGCGGCCCTGCCCCACCCGCTGTTCCACCAGGGCGGGGGAGTTGTCCGTGTAGCGCGCCAGAATGACTTTTCCGGGCCGGGCGTCCGGGTCGAAGGTCAGATAGCCGCGCACCGGGGCGTCGTACAGGCTCTTGGCGGTTTCGTCGGAGAATATCCGGAAGATGGAATGCCCGTAATCGAAGCGGGAAAGATGGACGGCCGCGCCGCGTCCCGCTTCCCGGCTCGTCGTGCCCGCCATGTGCTCGCCCCGCAGGAAACCGGGCAGGAGCGGAAGCAGGTGACGGTTGTAGCTGTCCGGATCCAGGCCCGGACCCGCCGCGATGAAGAGCCCGCCGCCGTCGGAAACGAAACTCGTCAACAGGGTTCCCACCGTTTCCTTGATTTCCGGTACGTCGCACAGGAAGACGAGATCGAATCCGTCCAGCGGATTCTGCTCCAGCCAGTCGGGGGTGACGGCGGTCGTCCGGATCCGGGAACGGTTCATGTCGCCGGGATTCAGAGCCTCCCGGATGTAGAAAATTTCGTCCAGATGCCGGGTGACGGACGGACGGCCGTTGACGACCAGCGCGTTCAGATTCTCGGACGCCGCCAGCCAGAGGCGGCGACGGTTGTCCGCATCCAGGGCGTCTTTCGGAATGCGGGCTTCCAGGCGCATGGCGGTGTTTTTCCGGAAGCGCTGGATGAAATCCTTCGTGGCCGTCTCCCCCGCTTCGATGTCCAGAAACCCTCCGGCTACGTTCTCTCCGTCCGCCAGAACGGTCACGGGGAGTCCGGCCAGGGCCTCCGACCCGAAATTGCTCACCTGCACGGAAAGCTTCCAGTCCCGGGGGCCGGTGAAAAAGGAAGGCTCCGCCGTAAACCCGGTGATGGCGGTGTTGGCCACCGGACGTCCTTCCCGCACGTCATGAAGAATCACGGCGACGGGTTCGCCTCCCGAGGAAAGAGAAATCTCCGAGGCATATCCGTTTCGGGTGGCGTCTCCGATAAGAATGACCTGTTTGCGGGGCAGGGTGGAGGACTCCAGGAGCAGCCGGGCGCGATCCAGGGCCGGGAGCAGGTCCGTCGCCCGGAAGGACGGTTCCAGGTCGTCGATGCCGCGCAGCATCTCGCCGGGATCGAAGGTCAGTTCCATGGGTTTCGCCGACGGAGAGGGCGGCGCGGAGATCAGGGCGAAATTGTCCTGTCCGCCGAAAGCGGTGGTCAAATCCCGGGCCTTGTCCCGCGCCCGTTCGAAAAGCTGGGCTCCGTCGTACCGGGCCTGCATGGACAGGCTGCGATCGAATACGAGAATCCGCGTGGCGGGCACGGCGCTGTCCGTCACCCGCGCCTTCGCGCCGCGTTCCGAAACGTGGGGGCGGGCCAGGAGCAGGGGAATCAGCAGCAGCAGAAGCGTTCGAAACAGCAACAGCAGCCACTGTTTGAGCTTCAGCCTGCGGGCCAGGCGCTTGTTGGAAAGCTGAACGAAATACGTGGCGGAAAAGACCACCCGGCGCGCCCGGCGACGGTTGATGAGATGGATGATGATCGGCAGGGCCGCACCCAGCATGCCCCAGAGAAACAGGGGGTGGAGAAAGCCAAGGTTCATCGGACTTCTCCCCGGCGTTTCAGGAAGGCCAGCATGGCCTTTTCCGGAGGTTCGTCGGTGCGGGCGAGCTGGTATTCGATGCCGTGTTCCAGGCAGGAGCGCCGCAGGCCGTCCGTGAAGGCATTGAAAACCCGGCGGTATTCCTCCCGGATGGCGTCCGGGTCGGCCAGAACGCTCCCGCCGCTCTCCGGATCCTCGAACTGGCCCAGGAAGTCGAAGGGAAAATCGATTTCATCGCCGTGCAGGATCTGAAAAAGCGCCACGTCGTTCTTGCGGACGCGCAGGCGCGCCAGAAGCTGGAAAATGTCCCGCTCCGGATCGAAGAAGTCCGAGAAGATCAGCACAAGGTTGCGGCCCCGCAGGATCTCGGCCAGGTTTTCCAGGCTGGCGGAAAGGTCGGTTTTGCCGCCGCCTTCCATCCGGACCAGAGATTCGAGCAGCTCCTGGTAGTGAGTCAGCGTTCCTCGGGGAGGAATGTAGCTTTCGATGCGTTCCCGAAAGAGGGAGAGCCCGGGCGAGTCCTGCTGCCGCAGGAGCAGATAGGCGAAGGCGGCGGCGAGCACGCGGGCGTGAGCCAGCTTGTTCTTATCGCCCTCGCCGTAGTCCATGGAACGGCTGGCGTCCACCACCAGATGACAGCGCAGGTTGGTCTCGTCCTCGAATTTCTTCACGTAATAGCGGTCGAAACGGGCGTAGGCCTTCCAGTCGATGTGCCGGATGTCGTCGCCCGGGGCGTATTCCTTGTGCTCGGCGAACTCGATGGAACTGCCGTGGTGCGGGCTCTTGTGCAGCCCCGTAAGCACGCCGTCCACCACCGTACGGGCGTGGACCTTCAGGTTGCCGATCCGGGTCAGCAGATCGGGCGGCAGGATCGTCGGAGCGGCGGGCATCAGCGCTCTTCCGAGGGCAGCGTCTCCACCAGCCGCCGGATGATGTCCTCGGTGGCCACGCCCTCGGCCTCGGCGTGGAAGTTCTTGATGATGCGATGGCGCAGAACGGGCTCAGCCAGATGCCGGATGTCCTCGCGGGTGGCGTGATAGCGGCCGTTCAGCACGGCCCGGGCCTTGGCTCCCAGAACCAGGTATTGACTGGCGCGGGGACCGGCTCCCCACTGCACCCAATCCCGGATGAAGTCGGGAGCGCCGGGGACGTTCGGTCGGGTGCCGCGCGCAAGCGCCACGGCGTAGGCGATGACGTTGTCCGCCACGGGGACGCGCAGGACGAGTTCCTGCAACTCGCGGATTTCCTCCGGCGATAATATCTTTTTGAGATCGGCCCGGTAGGTTCCGGTGGTGCTGCGCACGATCTCCCGTTCCTCGGTTTCGTCCGGGTAGTCCACGTCGATCATCAGCATGAAGCGATCGAGCTGCGCCTCCGGGAGAGGGTAGGTGCCCTCCTGCTCGATGGGATTCTGCGTGGCGAAGACCAGAAAGGGAAGCTCCAGCCGGTGGGTCTGCCCGGCGGCCGTGACGCGGTATTCCTGCATGGACTGAAGCAAGGCGGCCTGGGTCTTGGGCGGCGTGCGGTTGATTTCGTCGGCCAGCAGCACGTTGCAGAAGATCGGACCCCGAATGAAGCGGAAGGAGCGTTTTCCCGAACCGCGATCCTCTTCCAGCACGTCCGTTCCCGTGATGTCGGAAGGCATCAGATCCGGCGTGAACTGGATGCGGTTGAAGTCCAGATTCAGCACGCGCGCCAGGGTGCTGATGAGCAGTGTCTTCGCCAGACCGGGTACGCCCACGAAAAGCCCGTGGCCCCTGGCGAACAGGGCGATGAGAAGCTGATCCACCACCGCGTCCTGTCCGATGACGACCTTGGCGATTTCCGTCTTGATCTCCCGATGAGCCGCGGCGATCTTCTCCACGGTTTCCGTGTCGTTCGTTTCCGTCGTGCGGTTGTTGTTGTCCTCGACCGGTTGCATGGCACTTCCTTATGAAACGGGGTCGTAATGCGGTTATGAATACAGGACCGTAGGGATACCGCCGATATTCCGATTCCGCAAATAAAAAAACAGGCGGAGCCCGAAAGCCCCGCCTGTCGTCGGATGACGTTCGGCCTTAGCGGCGAATTTCCGGCGGAGCGGTCAGGATCTGGAGTTCCAGCACCGGCTCGGTGGGCTCCAGGGCGCTTTCGTATTTCGTGTCCACCGTATAGGTGCCCACCACGGACTGCATCCCCACCAGCGCCTGGGTGGGATAGAAGCCGTAGGCATGCCCCCAATCGACGGCGTTGCCGTTGGAATCCGCTCCCAGGGTCATTTCCAGCATGGGCGTCATGACCTTGTCCGAGCAGGTTCCGTTGAAGCAGTTCTCCGAGTAATACATCAGTTTGGCTTCATCCTGATTCTGATACAGAATCCGCGTGTAGCCGTTGGGGTCCATGACGACATTGGCGTCCGCGCCCACCATGACCTGGTAGTAGCTGCCCTGCTGATTGCGCCGCCAACCGTCGTCGGCGGTGCGCAGATGCATGCCGTCGCCGGTGTCGTAGACGAACTGAAGCTGATTCAGCGTGGCGTTGTAGAAGGCGAGGACGTACCAGCCGGTGGACGGAATGACGAAGAAGGAATTGAACAGTCCGGCGTCGTCCTCGGCCAGGTCGCCGAACGCGGCCAGGAAGTCCGTGATGGTGAAGGTGGCCGTGGCCAGGGTGGCCGGATCCGGCGCACCGCCGTTCAAGACGGCCTTCATCAGGCGCTGTTCCTTGACGTAGGCGCCTTCCGCGAAGGCGCTGTTGCGGTAGTAGAAGAGCCAGAGTTCGCCGTTGGGATAGGGGGCCAGGGTGGCGTGCAGGCCGGTGCCTTCCGGCAGGCCGTCGCGCTTGAAGCAGTCCTCGGTTTCCGCGCAGGGGTCGCCCAGGGGCGCGCTGTCCACCACGGTGATGACGAAATCTTCCGGGCCGGTGGGGTTGGGCGTGGTGGCCATGGCCAGTTTGAGCTGGCTGACCGTGCCCTCGTCGTCGCTGATCATGGTGTAGGCGATCACCGGGCGGTCGCTGTCGTCCAGCCACATATCCACGTAATAGCCCGTATCGCCGGTTTCATCCACTACGATGCGGGTCCACTGATAATCGGCCAGTTCCACGAAGTCGTCTCCGGGGCCCCGTCCGCGGCTTCCCTCGGCGGCTTCCGCGTCGCCGTCGGCCGCCGTGTCGGCATCGCCGTCCACGTCGCCGTCCACCGTTCCGGCCGGATCGCCGTTGGTGTAGATGAAGAGAAGATCACCGTTATCCACGTCCTGATAGGCGATGCGCGGCCAACCGTCCTGGTTCAATCCCAGGCTGGTGAACTTGCCCACGTCGTCGCCGTTGCCCTTTACGCCGCCGCGCGGGCCGGAAGGTCCGGCCACGGGATCGTCGTCCGGCACGCCGTCGATGAACTTCCAGTCCAGGTAGCGTAGAACGATCTGGCTGTATTTCGTGTAGCCCACCATCAGGTCACCGTAGGTTTCGTTGTAGGCGGTGAACCAGATGTCCTCGTTGTTGGTATGCACGGCGATGTCGTTGAATCGTCCGTGATGCCCGATGGGCAGGGGCGGCTTCTCGATGCATTCGCAGGAGGGATCGCCCGACAGGCCGATGCCGGAGAACTCGCAGGTGGTGTCGTTGTAGTTGTCGCAGCGCTGCCAGAGGATGGCGTTGTACTGGCATTCCTCGGCGCCCTCGTCGCAGGATCCGGGGCCGAAGCCCGGCTCGCATTGGACGCCCTCACACCAGTAAGGGCAGCGCATGCAGGATCCGACCGGGTCGAAGACGGTGCAGCAGAAACCGAGATTGTCCCCCTCCGTGGGGCAGCCGCCGCCGCAGACCGGCGGGCAGTAGCATTCGCCCAGGGATTCCCGGCAGATGGGAACCGGAGAGATGCTCGGATCGTCCGTGGGACATTCGCGGCAGGCGCAGTCTTCTTCCTGATTCGCCACGGTGCAGCGGGGCGTCTTGCATTCGTAGATGGGCGTGTCCATCTTGCACTGGGAGCAGCTATCGTTCTTCTGAACGGCGCAGGAGTCGATCTGGGAGCAGTCCGGATCGCAGCGCTGAAGCGTACAGACATTGGAACTGCAGTAATAGCAGTCCGGGCAATCTTCGTGTTTGTCGCAGGAAAGACCGGCCTCCTCGTCGGTTTCATCGTCACCGTCCACGACTTCTTCGTCGCCGTCCGTGAATTCATCGCCGTCGGGAGGCTGGAAGTCCACTTCATAGTCGCCGTCGGGGGCGTCCACGCATTTTCCGTTGCTGCACATCTGACCCGCGCCGCAATCCGTGTTGGTGGTGCAGGAACCGCTGCTCGAACTCCCGCAGGCGGAGAACAGCAGCATGGAAAGTGCGAGCACGGAAAGCAGGACCAGGGGACGCAAGGCGGTCTTGCGCCGGATCGCCGCCAGGGGCAAGAGAACCAGAAGGAAGAGCCATCCAAGGGCGCCGCCGCCGTTGGCGCAGCCGGTGGGAGCTTTCGCTTCCTCGGGTGTTTCTCCGCCGCCGGAGCCGGTGATCTTGGCCTGGACGGGATTGACGAAGGCGCCGTTGTACGTGCGGGTCTGCGAGGCTGTCAGGCCCACGGTGTCCTTGACCTCCACCGTCATCTTCACGGGGAATTCGCGTAAAAGCGCCAGGTCGAAGGAGTCGTTGGCGGACCAGGCCGACCATTTGCCGCCGTTCAGGCGGTGGCGGTAACGCAGTTCGTCGGACCGGGCGACGTTGTCCTTGCCCATGAAGCGGATGCGGCTGCCTTCCCGTTTCAGGCGCAGGCTCGGATCCACGTAATCCGTGACGAAGGTGATGTACTCCGGCTGCGGATCGATGGACGAACGGAAGCGGTAATCCCGGGCGCGCACGCCGATGCGGTGCTTGCCGGGCCACATGAACCAGTTGGGGCTCAGGGTGGGATTCGGATCCCGGGACCAGGGGCTCCATCCCTTGTTGTCCAGTTTGAAGGACCATTCCAAGAACTCCGAACCGTGATCGGCATCTTTTCCGGAAAGCGCCAGACGGATCCAGGGTTTCATGCCTTCTTTCACGAACTGTTCCGTCGTCGGGTTGAAGGATTCTTCCACGAAAACCTCCGTGTTGGCCAGTGTCGGCGGGGAAGGCGGCAGACCCCGGCTGTTCATGACGAGGCTGACGTAGGCGTAGAGCGCATAGTATTCCTCCACGTCTCCCTTGGGCATCTCCGGGGCGATGTCCTCGATGTTCAGGAACAGATCCTCCACGTCGTCTCCGTTGATGTCGAAGCCGGGAATCTCGATGGCGTCGAAGGGATCAAGGGGAATCTGGCCGATAACGCTGGCGATCATGCCTTCCAGCTGGGTGCCGACTTCCGCGGGCGGCACGCCGAGAACGGAATAGGGCACGCGGAAATGCGGATGCGTGTCGGCGGGATTCTCGGGATCGGGGGCCAGGCGGACGTTGTCCAGGCCGAAGACCGGCTGGATGGCGCTGTCCTGGTTGTCGATGCCGAAGGTGGCCACGATGTCCACCTGCATGGTGAACATGCGCATGAAACGTTCATCCACCAGGGCGTAGAAGTGCAGCTTGAGATCCCGAATCCGGGCTTCCAGCGCGATGTTCACGCCGGGGGTGGTGGGGAAGGCCGTCTCGCCGTCCAGGATGGCGAAGTCGATGGGATCGCCCGGCTCCAGACGGATGACCAGCGGCACGTTTTCGTCGTGGGTGAGCAGATTCGTGGTGGGCATCAGCAGTTTCAGCGCGTTCCAGGAGAGGAAGCCGCCGATGTCCGGACTCAGTTCGAAGAGCATGGCGTCGCTCAGCGTGATGCAGAGCAGGCCGGAATTCTGCAAGGTGTAGCCCGCCTGATCGAGCAGTTCCTCTCGCAGGCCCGCGCCGACGTGGTACAGCGTGGGCGGGTTCTGGTGCAGGTTCTCGTTGCCGACCTCGATGCGCGGCAGCGGATCGGTGGCGTAGTAGACCGTTTCGGTGCAGGGATCCGGGGCGTCCGGCGGAACCATGGTGCCGCCGAACATGGCGATTTCCAGGCCCTGCTGGAGCACCTCGGCCCGGCCGCCGGCGGCCAGCGACAGCCAGATCTTCGATTCCAGGCTCGGCAGGAACTCGGCCGCCAGGGCGCCGACGTCCACTTCCGCCTCGATGCCGAGCGGCTGCAACAGGCAGTAGCCGTTGGGTTTGCGGCAGACTTTGTTGTCGTCGCAGGTGACGCCGTAATTCAGCGGGTCGGGGCAGGGATTCTCCTGGCAGCGCACGCACTTGAAGGCTTCGATCAGATCCTCGATCATGTTGCGGATCATGGGCTTGAGGATCGGTTCCACGGCGGGGACGAGCAGGTCGAGCACGAAATTGGTTCCGAAGCCGCAGAGGCCGGCCAGTTCGATGTTGATCTGATCCCAGTTGAAGGTGGGATCCGTGACGCTCAGGTCCAGCAGACGGGTGTCGCCGTCGATGTGGAGCTGAATGTAGGTGGTGATTTCCATGGGCTGCTGGCGGAAATCGATGTTGACGCCCTGGCAGGTCAGGTCGCACAGGAAGCCGGAAAACGGCAGGAAGATCACGGTGTCGGAGGAGAGGTAGATCTTCACCTCCAGCGTGTCCTGGCCCTCGATGGGATTGATGAGAATATTGGCGATGTCCAGGCAGAGTTCGCATCCGCCGCTGCACATGTTGCACAGGCCGATGCTGGTTTCGTCCACCGGGAAGCACAGCCCGCCCTCCGCGCCGAGCGCCGCGGCGATGATGCTCTGGGCGTTGCGCTCGATGTAGGAGAACCCGGCCTGGGTGACCCGCAACTGGGCGAGGTTCATGATTTTCTCGTCCACCGGATAGGCGCCCCAGGGAAGCATGGCGAAGCCGCCGTCACCGCAGCCGTCGCATCCCATGCTGTCGCAGCCCGAACTGTCGCAGCCGATGTCGGATGTGTCGCATCCCAGGTCCAGTCCTCCACAACTAACCATCTTGAAGCACATCAGGAGGACGGCTATAGCCAGCATCACCATCCGTTTGCGGGTTACGTGTTTCATGGGGATCTCCTTACCCTGCCTGTTCCCGATCCGTTATGACTCCAAAGATTCTTTCGATGACGTTATCGGTACGTTTCCGGTTTTGCGAGAACCTTCCGAGAAAACCGCCCGACATCGGTTCTCAACCCCGGGGCGAAAAACGGTTTTCCTGTCCCGTTCGTGAAATCCCGATCGAAACCTGCCGATTTCGCCGAGAATATTCCGGCGGCCGCGGAAAGGTCAAGATGAATTTCGCGGGATCTTTTCCCGAACTTTTATGGCGAATCCTAACTAACGTACCTTCCATTCGAACATACCATATCCCACAACGGATGGAAACTCAAATTTATAAGGTGTTAGGAAATTCGTACACCGTTCTTTTTCAGCTTCTTCGCCGGGGAAATGCCACCGGAAAACACTATTTTTTGGACGCTTTCGGGGAGGGATTATTCAAGAGAGAGCGATTCGGCGGAGTGGACGGCGCGGATCCCGAAATCCTCCGGTGTGTCGGGCCGTTCGGGCGGGAAATTTTGCCGGTACAGTTCCAGTTGCCAGGACAACGACAGGATCCACAGGAGTTGTCCCGCCACCAGGAGAGAAAGATCCCAGGCGGTGGACGCCAGTCCCGGCCATCCGGCCTGCGGAGCCCGCCCGGCCATGATGAACCACCAGATCGTTCCCCCCGTGCCGAGAATCTGGAAACACGCTATAAAAATCACGGTCAGGGCGTAAAAAACCAGCATGGCGCCCTCGTGTCTTCTCAGATGGCGGATCGCTTGGCCAAAAGCCTGCCGGATCGTGGTGTCCTCCATGGCCAGAGAGGCCGTGAATGCGAAATGGAACAGCAGAAAAGGCAAGAGCAGCAGGACGGTTCCCATGACGTAAAAGGCTGAAAATACGGTGATATTCGGAAAGAGAGCGGCGGCCGCGCCGCTTGGGGCCGATGCCTCGGACAACTCGACCAGAGCGAAAACGCCTCCGACCCAGCCAGCCAGCAGAATCAGTCCGCCAAGGTGCAGCAGAAGCCGCCAGACGGCCACGCGGCCGAAAAGACGCTGGGCGTTTCGCAGGAATCCGCCCAGTCCGCCCTCTCGCCGATCCCGGATACATTCGCCCAACTCGCCGATCAGCCCGGCCTTGGCGAAGGTGGTCAGGACGAACTGCAATCCCCAGACCGTGGCGACAAGTCCGGAAAAGCAAAGGATTATCATGTGGTTGCCGCGATATGCCTGCCAGAGGCCGAAAAGATCGGCCTGGCCCGTGACGGGATGGATGGGGGCGGCCAGAAACAGGCGGATGAAAACGGCGACGACCAGCAGGAAGGGGAATAGACCGGCCAGCGTCGAGGCGATTTCGAACAGAGCCAGAAGAAAAACCAGCGGCCAGGTTTTGGAAAGGCTCCGGACCCCGCCGGAAAGAATGGAGGTGAGATCGGTCATGTTTCCGGGATCAGGGCGTTTTTCCGGACGAGGAATCCGTGGACGGCGCGGGAGGGCCTTCTTCCGGAATGTATTCTTTCTCGGCGTCCCGCTTTTCTCCTTTCGAGATCGAATATCGGATCAGGGATTTTAAAACGGAATTGCGCCGCAGATTGCCGAGAATCAGCTTCAAGTCCTCGAAAACCGTGGGATCCTTGATAAGCGCGCCCAGGGTTCCCTGGCCGGATTCGATGTAATTGGCGAGCTTGCGCAGGTCGTCGGTGGCTTCCTCCAGGTTACGCAGGATGTTGCCCTTGTCGGAATCGTACACCAGGGTGTGCAACATGCCCTCGCCGGAAACGATTTCCTCCGTGATCTTGGCGATGGAGCCGCTGGCCCGTTTCACGTCGCGCATGATGTCCTTGCCTTCGTCGCCGTAGATCACGCCGTGAACGATGCCGTCGCCCGAACGGACTTCGTTTACGATTTTATCGATCTGATCGGCCGTGGAGCGCAGTTTGTAGGTCACCACCCGCACGTTTCCGATCATGGCCACCACGTCCTCTTTGGCCTTGGGGTTGTAGATCAGCGCGTTGGCGATGCCTTTTCCGCTTTCCACTTCGTTGAAAATGCCGTCCAGCGATTCGATGATTCCTTTTACATCCTTGATGGTTTTGTCGTCCGCCAGTTTGTTGATGACTTCCTTCAGGCCCTTGGCCACGTCCCCGGCATGGGTGATGAGAGTTTGCCCCTTTTCCAGGATGCGGAACATATCCGGCGGCTCCTCGGAGTGCATGAAATCGCCCGCCTTGTGCGGGGCGGATTCCTCCGCGCCGATGGTGATATCCACGACCTTGTCGCCCAGAAGTCCCTTGGATCCGATGGTGGCGATGGAATCCTGGCGGATGCGGGGCATCATTTCCTCTTGAACGCTGATTTCCACGTACATTTTCTTGTCGTCCAACGTGGGGGCGAAATCGATGCTGTTGACCGTTCCCACCGTGACGCCCGCCAGGCGGACGGGGGAGCCCGGTTTCAGTCCCGCGACGTTCTCGAAGGGAATGTACAGCGTCGTTCGCGATTCGAACAGGCTGCTTTCCTGTCCGAGCAGGAGAATCACCGCGAAGATCAGCAGCGACCCCAGGGCCACGAACAGGCCGACCATGAACGTGTTTTTCTTTTCCATATTTAGGTCCTATGCAATGTCGTCTTGGTATCGTCCCTCGAAACGTCCCGTGATGAAATTCTTCACCTCGGGAATCTCGCTTTGCCGCACGCGCTCCACCGAATCCACCAAGATGATTCGCTTGTCGTACAGAAAAGCGATGCGGTCGGACACGTTGAAAGCCGATCCCATGTCATGGGTGACCACGATACTCGTGCATTTCAACACGTCCTGCATGCGGCGGATCAGACGATTGATCCGGCTGGTGTTGATGGGATCCAGCCCGGTGGTGGGCTCGTCCCACAGGATCACGTCCGGATTCATGGCGATGGCCCGGGCCAGTCCCACACGCTTGCGCATGCCGCCGGAAAGGTCGGCGGGCTTCATGGCCTCGATGCCGGGAAGCCCCACCAGCCGCAGTTTCTCCGCCACGGTGTCGTTGATTTCTTCCTCGCTGATGTTCTTGAAGTGGATTCTCAGCGGATAGGCGATGTTGTCCCGCACATTGAGCGAGTCGAACAACGCGCCGCTCTGGAACAGCATGGACACCCGGCGGCGGATGGGCAGCCAGTCGCTTTCCCGGAAACCGTTGACCTCCTGTCCGAAGACCGTGATCGTGCCGCCGTCCGGCTCCAGAAGACCGATGAGGATCTTCAGCGCCACGGACTTTCCGGTGCCGGAGCCTCCCATGATGGTGATGGTTTCGCCCTTCAGGACGTCCAGCGTCAGGTCCGTGAAGACGACGTTTTCGTCGAAGGCTTTCTTCACCCCTCGGAAGGAGATAATGGTTTCCGGTTGCACGGTCATGCCGGAGCGCTCCTAAAGCAACAACAAAAGTTTCGTCAGCACCAGGTCCGTAATCAGGGTGTTGACCGACGTGATGACGACCGTCTGAGTGGTGGCCTGCCCCACGCCTTCCGTTCCGCCGGAGGTCCGGAATCCCTGGCGGCAGGCGATCAGGCCGATGAAGAAGCCGAAGACGAGGCCCTTGGCGATTCCGGAGGTGAAGTCCTCCACTTTCAGCAGTTCCACGACGGACTGATAATAAAACATGGGCGAAAGGCCGAATTCCAGGTTCGAGATGATCGCGCCGCCGATGATTCCCACTACGTCGGCGATGGCGGTGAGCAAAGGCATGATGAGCGTGGCGGCCAGCACCCGGGGCACGACCAGCTTGCTCAGGGGGTCCGCTCCCAGCACCCGGATGGCGTCGATCTGCTCGGTGACGCGCATGGATCCCAGTTCGGCGGTGATGCCCGCGCCGATCCGGCCGCCGACCATCAGAGCCGTCAGCACCGGACCCAGTTCGCGCACGATGGACATGGCTACCACCTGGCCCACGTATTCCCGAGCCCCGAAGCGCGCCATGCTGGTGCCGAACTGCAACGCCATGACCATGCCGGCGAAAATGGCCGTGAGATTCACGATGGAGAGCGATTTGATGCCCAAAAGTCGAATCTGGTTGATGGTCTCGACGACTTCCAGCGAGCGGGAAAACGTGAGCCGCAGCACCCGCACGGCCAGCTGGAACAGATCGCCGACCAGAATGAAAAGCGCCTCGGCGCGCAGGTTGGGGTGGAAACTGTCCGAATGGGCCATGTTATTTCTTCCGCTTGAGGATCTTGAAGCGCCTGGCCAATTCCTGAAGCGCGGGTTTGCCGATCTCGAAATTCTTTCCGGGGGCGGAATAGCTGATGTCGTAGGTGCAGTAGTTTTTCACCAGGGTATACGCCGCCACCCGCACCGTCGCGCCGTCGAGTTTTCCTTGTACTTCCGTATACACGGCGTCCCGCGTGTCCAGGGGACGATCCTCCTGAATCAGGATTTTCTTTTTCTCGATGCCGATGAACAGGTGATTGGCCAGGGCCCTCGTGGGGGCGTCGCGGTATTCGTCGCAGGTGGAATTGAACATGACGAAGGCGTCCAGTTTTTCGTTGAAGAACGCGAGATCGGCTCCCCTGGTATCGATGGGTTTCCAGCCGGGACCGGGATTCGCCGCGCGGTATTCGGTTTTGGCTGTTTTAACCACGCCCTTTTCATACCGAACGTGCGGACCGCATCCCAGCACGGAAAATCCGATCAGAAAACAGAGCGTAATGAAAACGATTCGCGGGATTGCCATGATTTCGGCGGGCCTTTCCTTCATTGCATTTTTCGCGGTTCCGAGCGTTTTTTCGTGCATAACGCGATTGTCGCCCGGGGTCAAGCGGGAAACTCCCTTTTCCTTGTGAATTCTTCCTTTTCCGGTTCGGTTTCCGTCAATCCATGGGCGTGGGATTTCCCCAGACGCCGCTGCTGCGCACGATACGCCAGTTTTTCTGGTCGCCTTCGTCGCTGAGGCGTTCGTTCTGAATCTGGGCGTGCAGGGCGCCGTCCACGTAGATCCGGATGCTGAATTCGGCGCTTTCCTCTCCGAACAGGCGGCAGGTGGGATCCAGGAAATTCGTGCCGGGGCAGCTTTCGTCGAAATAAGCGCGGATCTGATACACGCCGTCCAAGGCGTTGGCCTGGGTGATCTGCTCCGTGTTGCAGACGCTGGCCGAGCCGCACCCGCTCGCCATGATCGATCCCTGGCCCGTGGGGAGGTTGCAGACCGCATCTTCCGCGTTGCACATGCCGCCGCCGGGTTGGATCCAGATCAGGTCCATATCGCTCAGGCCGGTCAGATCGCTGAAATTCAACTCGATACGCACCGTGTTCGAGCCCGAGGTCACGACGATTTTCACGACTTTCGGATCGCTGCGCGCGCCCAGCTCGTCCTCCACGACCAGAATCACGTTGTAGCTTCCGGCCTTGTCGAAAAGGATCGTTTCGGAGGATTGCACCGGCGGGTCGGGCGAAAGAAAGGCGGTGGATCCCGTGGGCTTTTGCAGGCTCCATTCGTACTTCAACTGGGCGTTGATGTTGTCCGGATCCTTGCTGATGTTTCCGTAAAACGTGATGGATTCTCCCATTTCGATCTCGATATCCGTAAGAATGTCGCTGCCGTGGCTTTCCTTAGCGATGCCGGCTATGGGTTTTTCATTGCCTTCCAGGCCGGAGGCCGTGATGGGGAAATAGTAGGTCTGGTTATTGTAATCGGTATTGACTTCCAGCGAGGTGTCGAAATCGATGGGCCCGTTTTCGTAGTCCTCGTAGGGATCCGGCGTGAACGTGATGGTGAACTCGTGTCCGTAGGTGGGTTGGACCACCGTGGGATCCCCGGCTTCCGGGGGCGTGATTTTGAATTCGTCGTTCCAGAGCGAAATGTCCTGGGTGCGGATGCTGCGGATGGTGATGGGGTCCGAACTGGTGCCGTTGACCAGTTGCACGTCCAGGGAGCGGCTTTCACCCACGGTGACGGCTCCGAAATTCAGCCCCTGTTGGGGCAGTTGCATGTAGAGCGCCCCCCGGATGGAACGTCCCATCACGGGAATTTCGTACAGGCGCGGCGAAGCCTGGTCGGATGTGGAATACGTCAGGATCAGGTTGTCTCCGAAAGAACCTTCCGTATCCGGATCGAAATGAATGGTGAAGGTCAGGGCCTCTCCGGCGACGATGGCGGCGGGTTCGTCCTGTGAGAAAGCGGTCAGAGGGACGGCTTCGAAGGGCTGAGAGCCGCCGCTTTCCCATTCGAAGGCGGTCAGGTAGACGACGCTGGCGCCGTCTCCCTTGTTTCCGATGAGAAGCTGTTCCTGCTGGGGGTACATACCCAGGCTGTGGTCGTCGAACACCAGGCCGTCCTCGGCGCTGGGCTGGCTGCCGATTTCGGCCGTTCCGGCGTCCAGAACGACCTCGGCGGAGATGTCGAGCGTCTTTTCCGGAGCGTTTTCGCTGTCGTTGCGGATTTGCAGTTTGGCGCTCGTATCTCCCAGACCGGCGTATTCCGTGTCCAGGCGAATCTTGAAGGCGTAGGATTGTCCCGGCTGCACCGTTTCCTGATAATATCCGACCAGAGAAAAGGGATTGTCCGCCACGGGTTCCAGCCAGTTGGCGTCCTGGAGGTGCAACGCCAGCGAGCCGTCGTTGTGGACGGTCACCGTGGCTTCGGGAGTATCCTCCATATCCACTTCGCCGAAATTCACGGGGTCGGGCAGTATCCGGATTTGGGCCGGAGCGTTGGAATCGCCGTCCGGGATGTCCTCCGGAACGCAGAAGCCCTGGTACCCGCAATAGTGGCCCGACGGACACTGGCTGGTTTCGGTGCAGGGAACTCGATCGTCGTCCTGTTCCCGGTCATTGTCTCCCGGAGGCGGATCCTCCGTCTGACCGCCGCCGGAGGAACAGGCCGCCGTCAACAGAAACAAGGCCAGTAGAAAGGCGAAAAGCCTCCATTTATCGAATGCGGAGCTTTTTTTCATCCGTACCCCCTTGAATGGAAGGATCGGTTTTTCGGACCCGGTTTGTCGTTTCTGCCTTTCGGCATGCTTCCGGACAAAATTCCATTGATGAATCGTTCTTCGGTCAGGATGTGGCGATCCCATAATATGTTTGCAGAATCATTCTATGGGGAAAGACGGCTGATGTCAACGATTCGCGTCGTGGAGAAACGGCATTTCGTAAACGGTTTCGGCAGCCGTTCGCGGGACGGCCGGATGAAGGTCCGTGTTACCGATGTGCTGTCTCTCCGTTAAAAATGCGTGGGCGAGAGACTTCGATTCTTTACAGTCCCGTTCGATTCTGATAGCATAGGATCCTCTTTGAGGGCCGATGAGAGAAACTCAAGTTGATCAGAATCAGATTCATTTCTTCGACGCACAGGAGGACGGCATGCCGAAAATCGGAGTGGTTCTATCCGGTTGCGGATTCATGGACGGAGCGGAAATTCACGAGGCCACCTTGACGCTGCTCTATCTGGACCAGGCGGGAGCCGACATTCTGTGCATGGCTCCGGATCTGGACGCCATCGAGGTGGTGGATCATGCCCGCAAGGAGCCTACCGGAGAAATCCGCAACGTCTTTTCCGAATCCGGACGTATCGCCCGGGGCGACCTTCTGGACTTGGCGACGGTTCGTGCGGAAAATCTGGATGGTCTGATCTTTCCGGGCGGATTCGGCGCGGCGAAAAATCTTTGCGACTGGGCGAAGAACGGCCCGGCCTGCACGGTTCATCCGGACGTGGAGCGCCTGATTCGGGAGATGTATGATGCGGGGAAACCCCAGGGATTCATCTGCATCGCTCCGGTATTGGCGGCCCGGATCCTCGGGGAACACGGCGTCCGTCTCACCGTGGGCAAGGACGAAGCCACGGCGTCGGCCATCGGAAAGACGGGGGCGGTTCATCAGTCCTGCGAAGTCGATGAGGTCGCCGTGGACATGAACGCGCGGGTGGTGTCCACGCCGGCGTATATGCTCGGACCGTCGATCGCGCCCGTCGCGAAAGGCGTTCGGAAACTGGTGCAGCAGGTTCTGGAATGGTGCTGAAAGGCTCTTTTCCGTTTTTTCTTTGTTTTGAAAGCAAGCTCGGTGGAGGATCCCGATCATGAGGAATGGTCCGATGGTATGGAAATCGGCGATATTGCCGGCCATGTTGTTTTTGATGTTTCTTGCGACGGGATGCGGGTTGAAGCCCGTTCTTGTCGTGGATGCGAGCGGAAACGGAGACTTCAAGAGCCTGCGGAACGGATTGAGGGAATGGCGGGAAGGGCAGGAGATCGAGGTCCGGCCCGGCGTGTACGACGAACAGATCATTCTGAAGCCGAAACTGGTGATGCGCGGCACCCATCGGGACAAGGTCGTGGTCCGCTTCACGGGCGTCGGCCCCACCGTGGCGGGAGGCGATTCCAGTTCGGTCCGGATTTCCGGCATGACCTTCGAGAAGGTGAACAATATCAAGCATGCCGTGGTTCAGCTTCGCAGCGCGGACGTGGAGATCGACAACTGTGTCATCCGCGGCAGTGCGGGGGCCGGGATTTCCGCGGAACATTACGGGCATCTCCTTCTGAAAAACAGCGTCGTGGAGAAGAACGGATACGGAATTCACATGATCGACCATGCCCGGGGGCATTTCGAGGGCAGCGAGATCCGGGAAAACAAGATCGGCATCCAGGTCATGAAATTCCGGGACGCCGTTCCGCGTCAGCAGACGGTGTATCGTGATGAGGAGGAATTCGACGTCACGATCACCAAAAACAAGATCGAAAAAAACAGCCAGGCCGGTCTGATCCTTCACAAGGGTTCCAAAACGAATGTCCTGGAAAATATCATCACGGAAAACGGCCTGCTTTCGGAAGAGGAAAAAGGGGATCGGATGATGGATCCGGAAAACGGCGGCGTTCTGGTGAAGGATCGAAGCCGGGCGAATCTTACCGGGAACAAAATCCAGAACAATTTCAGAGGGGTTGATTTCCAGGACGGTGACGGCCGCATGACCGACAACCAGGTCGTCGGAAACCAGACCATCGGCATCCGCCTGACCAAAAACGCCCTGCCCATGGTGGACAACAATACCGTCAAGGAAAACGGTTCGGGAATTCAGCTCCGTGACGCCAACGACAGCACCGTGGCGGCCAATCTGGTGCTTGAGAACAAGTACAACGGCATCGAAATCCTTTCCAAAAGCCGGGGGCAGATCGAGCTGAATCGGGTTCTGAAAAACGGGCAGGCCGGAATTTACGTCAAGGAATTCGGCAAACCGAACATCGAAAAGAACATCATTGCGGAAAACGGGCTGGCCGGAATCTGGGCCTGGAAAAACGCCTTCCCGGTCATTAAAAACAATACGTTATGGCGGAACCTCAAGGTGGGGATCCGACTGAAGGAGAAAACGGACGCCCAGATCGTCAACAACGCCATCGTGCTCAGTCCGGTGGGGATCTCCATTACGGACAACGGCGTATTCCCGAGAGTTTTCAACAACCTGCTCTGGGAGATCGAAGGAAACAAGTATCAGGGTTTCGTGGAGAATCCTCGCGCGGACGTTTACGGCGATCCCCTGTTCCGGGATCCCGCGCGGCTGGACTTCTCACCCCTGCCGAATTCCGCCCTTTTCCCGACGAGGGAAGAACAGGATCTGATCGGGGCGGCGGAACCGGATTCCGTTTCCGGAAGCTGATGAACGGAACCGTCCGAAGCCGGGCCAATCTGGTTCGGGGACTTCTTCTGATTGCGATCACGGTGGGGCTGTTCGCCCTGACGTTCTCCCGGGAAGCCGGAACGGGGCGTCGGACCATCGACTATACCGCCCGTTTTGGGGACGTGACCGGCCTGAAACCCGGCAATCCCGTTCGGGTTCTTGGAGAGATTCGAGGATTCGTTCGTTCCATGCGTGTGACCGACGGCCGGGCGGAAGTGACTGTCGCCGTGGACGCGCGCACCTCCGTTTCTCAAGACGCCACGGTTTTTCTTCGAAACAAGACCTTTCTTGGCGGGCGATTCCTGGAACTGGACCCCGGAACGCCGAAGCACGCCCCGCTGAAATCGGGGGAACGGCTTCGGACCGGTCCCTCGCCCGTCTCTCCGGACGAATTGGGGAGCCTGGCGCGGCGAACGTTGGGGAGCCTTCCCGGTCTGTGGAACGAAGGCCGTGAACTGGGGAGTCTGGTTGAAAGACTGGCGCCCGAACTGGGGCGTTTTCCGGATATCGCCCAACGATTCCGGGAACTTGGAAATCGTCTGGACGGGCTTCGATCCAAACGGGAGCGTCGGTCCGGAACGCCGAACGATTTCAGCGCCGTATCTGCCGAATCGTTGCGGCGGTCTACGGACGAATTGGAGCGCCTGAGTCGGAATTTCCGGCGCTTGTCCGGAGAAGCGGACGCCGATTTTTCCGTGCCGGAAGCCACCCGCGATCGGCTGGAGCTTCTGGCGGGGAAACTGACGGATCTTTCCCGGGTTCTAGAAATCATCTCCGGGCGGCAGGAACGCATGCTGGACAATCTGGAACGGATTCTCGGTGTGCTGCTGTCCTTCGATGAAGCGCTGGTGCGGCGGATCTTCCAAGAGGAGGGGATGGCGGCTTCCGCCCGGGGGCGGGCCCTGGAGCGGATCCGTGAACTGGAAAAGGAGGCGGCGCGCCCATGAGCTGGCAGCGCATGTGGTTCAAGAAAAACAAGGCCTATATCCGGGTGGACGAAACGGGAAAACCCGTTTTGGAAAACGGGCGGGCGGAGATGAAATACAAGCCCGAGGATGGCCGTTCCTACCGCGTGTCTCCGGAAAACATCCGCTCGCTGGACGGTCCGCCCCCGCGGGCATCCGCCACCACGGCGAAACGAACGTTCGAAAGCCCGAAAAAAAGACGGCCGAGCCCGGCGCAAGGGAGGGAATCCCTCCCGCCGACGGATCCGGAAGCGACGGCCACGTCCGGAGAGCAAGCCGTGGAGATCTGGACGGACGGCGCCTGTTCGGGTAATCCGGGCGATGCCGGAGCGGGCGTGGTGATCGTGTACGGCCGCCACCGACTGGAACTGTCCCGTTATCTGGGGACCGCCACCAACAACATTGCGGAACTCACCGCCATCGAACTGGCTTTGTCCTGCCTGAAGAGCCGAAACAAGCCGATCCGTTTGCACACGGACTCCAGTTATTCCATCGGCGTTCTGCAAAAGGGATGGAAGGCGAAGAAAAATCCGGAACTCGTGGAACGCATTCGGACGCTCATGAGCGGCTTTGCACGGTTGAAGCTGGTCAAGGTGGCCGGGCATGCCGGGGTTCCGGAGAACGAGCGTGCGGATGAACTGGCGCGCCTGGCGGTATCCACCCGCTCCGATTCCGAAACCCGTCAGGAAGACTGAGAAAACCGGATCTACACGTCCTCCGGCTTGTTGTGAACGGCGCAGTAGAGATAATGCTTCAGGCCGCTCATGAAGCAGGCCCCGTCGCTCTTGCAGATGGATTTCTCCCGCTCTCCCCGGCTCCAGCGCTTCGGAAGATCCGCCTCGCAGATCAGCGGGCGGGACAGGGAAACGGTGTCCGCGTCGCCGGAGTCGATCAGATCCTCGGCCACGTCGAAACTGCGGATGCCGCCCACAATGCCCACCGGAATCGAGACGGCCGCCTTGATTTTCCTCGTGTTTTCACGAAAATAGGCTTCATCTCCGGGGTCGAGGATCTTCGATCGGATGGGGCCCAGATCCCCGCTGTTCGGCGTGCCGCCGGAAACCTCGATGTGATCGGCTCCGGCTTTTTCCAGAAGCCCCGCCACCACCACGGCGTCGTCCGGAACCAGGCCGTTATCCTCGTAATCCTCGGCGTTCAGTTTCACCGAGAGAATGCCGTCCTCTCCGATCTCGCGGCGGATGGCTTCCAGAATCTCCACGGCGAAGCGGGCGCGGTTTTCCACCGATCCGCCGTAGTCGTCTTCCCTCTGGTTCGTCCAGGGCGTGAGGAAACGGTTGACGAGATACCCGTGGGCCGCGTGAAGCTGCACGCCGTCGAAACCGGCCTCCATGGCCCGGCGCGCCGTCTCCGCGAAATCTCCCACCAGGGCGAAGATCTCCGCCGTCTCGATCTCCCGGGGGAAGGACTGGTGGGAGGGATAGGCCATGCTGGTGGGCGCGATCAGTTCCTCCGTCCCCGTGGTCTTGCACTTGGTTTGTCCCCCGGCGTGGGCCATCTGCAACAGGATGCGGCCGCCGTTTTCATGCACGGCCTCCGTCACCTTCCGAAGCCCTTCGATCTGCTTGTCCCGGTAGAGCCCCACCTGTTTGGGCAGGCCCTTGCCGTCCGGACGGATGTAGGCGAAGCCGCTGACGATCAGTCCCACCCCGCCTTGGGCGAGGTCGCGGTAGAGCTTGACCAGCCGGGAGGTCGCGTCGCCTTCGTCGGTGGCCATGCCTTCCCAGGTGGCGGAGCGCACCAGGCGATTGGGCAGATTCAGATCCCGGATGCCGATGGGCGTGAACAGGGAACTCATGAAAGTCTCCTTTCGGACAGGGGGGCGTGGGGCGCGGGAACGGGTTCGATCTCGCTTTCGCCGATTTCCTCGGCCAGGCGGGAAAGGATCTCGGTTCGTTCTTCTTCCTCGATGCCGTAGATGTCGAAGATCTCTTCGTCGATGCGCTTTCTCATGGCGGTGAATTCCGCGCCGTGGAGGAAGCGAAGTTCGTCCACCATGGTCTGGATACGGCGCTGGCGAGCGTCGTCCGTCCAGCGCAGCGGCAGGCGCTCCAGGTTGCCCCGCAGCACCTTCAACGTGAAGAAGCTGAATGTATAATAGTATTGCAGCACGGGGGAATTCAGGAGAGCCAGAACGTATTTCATCCGGAAACCGGCCAGTTGCGGAACCAGGACGTTGGCGTTGTTGAGCGTGAAGCGCCCCAGGTCGTCCAGGGCGAAGACCAGCCGCTTGCCGATGAAGCGGTAGACGAGCTTGCGGGGGGCGTCGAAAATCTCCCGGGGACATGCCTGCTGGAGCGCGTCCCGGTCGTAGACGATGTAGTGGCCGGAAAAGGCGATGCGATAGGGGGAAATGTCCCGGCCCACGATCAGCGGTTCGTGTCGCTCGGTGACGGGGCCCTTCGCGATCAGGCGTTCGTTGTCGCCCGTGACGAGCCCCAGCCCGAATCGGGCGTTTCCTTTCAGGCCGGCGGCTTGCGCCATGATTTTGGAAAGCAGCCGGCGGGCGCTTTCGTCCAGATGAATGTTGAAGATGTTCTCCGGCGTGCGGTGAAACTCCTCCTGGCCGATGCGTTCCCCGGAAGCGTTCGGACTTCCCAGGTTTCTCCGAATGCGCACCCGTGCGGCCAAGCGAAGCTGTTCGTCCGCTTCCCGGCGGCAGATCAGGATCATGGACGGCGCGAACACGCGATCGAACAACTCTCCGCAGGTGGCGATACGCTCCAGAGCCGAGCGTTCCAGCAAAAGGGCGCGGGCCGCCTGGTGGGTTTTGATGTTCAAGAGGGCGTCCGGGATCAGGAATCCCACTCGTCCGCCGGGGCGGGCCAGTTCCAGGGCTCGTTCCAGAAACAGGGTGAACGAATTCAGGCCGCTTTTGCCCACCCGGTACGAACGGCGGTATTCTTCCCGCTCGCGTTTCGAGAGTTTCGATCCCCAGGGAGGATTCCCGATGACCGCGTCGAAGGCGCCCGCGCTTTCTCCCGTCTGACAGACGGAGGAGAACAGCTCCATTTCATCCCGTTCGAGGGGATTGACCAGATGGATGTTGAAGCGGATCGGTTCGGCGATGCGTTCCTTCAGGAACAGGTTCATCTTGGTAAGCGTCAACGCGAACGGATCGATATCGAAGCCGTACAGATGGCGCTCGATGACCCGGCGGTGGGCTTCTCCGGCGGGCAGTCCCGTTTCCAGAAGCCGGGCCTTCAGTCGATCGTAGGCCCCCAGGAGAAACTGGCCCGAGCCGCAGGCGGGGTCCAGCACTCGCAGCCGCCGTTCGGAAAGCGGATCCATGGGTACGCCGTCCAGGATGGCGGCCACCACCTCCGGGGGCGTGTAGTATTGGCCGTGGGTTTTGCGCGCGCCCGGCCGGGTGAGTTCCTGGTAGACCGTGCCCAGAAGATCCTCGCCCAGCCATTCCAGTCGGACCCCTTGGAGAAGACGGTAGAGCGCGCCGATTCTCGCGCTCGCCAGGACGGCCGGGTCCGTGTCCAGATCCTCCAGCAGGCCGTCCACCGCCAGGGCCACGTGGTTGCTTTGCCAGAGGTCCAGTTGGGACGAAGCTTTCGGCGCTCGGCGGCGGAGTTTCATCAGATCCTGAAACACCGATCGACGGGAGATGGAGAGAAACTGCTTTTCGTCGGCCAGTTTGAGGAAACAGCCTTTCAGGATGATGGCCAGGATGGTGGCGTCGGTCAGAGTCGGATCCTCGTGCCCCTTCGCCCGCAGGGCGTCGAGGGCGGACGCGCGGTAGTTCCGGAGTTCCAGAAGGAAGCTTTTCAGATAGCGGTGGGCGCGCTTTTCCCGCGCCTCCACCGGACCGGCCTTTCGCAAAAGCTTATTTCTCCTTCAAGCGGGCCGTAAGGTCGGATTTGGCCTGCTCCTTGGCCTCCGCCAGCTTGGCCGAATCCTTGTCGTCCGTTTGCGGGGAAGCGTCCGTCTTCCGGGTTTCCTTCAGGGCTTTGGCCTGCTCTTTTTCCGCTTCCGGTTTTTTCTTCGGACGCCCGCGTCGGGCCTTGGGTTTTTCCTCCGCCGAAGCGTCGTTTTTCTGTGCGGCCGATTTCTTTTTCGGCGCGGCCTTCCCGGCGGTTTTCTTGTCTTCCTTTTTGCCCGCTTCCTTTTCCGCCTTGGCCCTGGCCGTCTTTTCCAGGGTCTGCATGGCCTGGGCCACGCGTTCCTTCACCGGCTCCATTTCCGCTTCGGTGGAGAAGAGCAGCGTGCGGAGGATGCGCCGCACCTGGGGATCGGTGAGCATGCCCACGTGCCCGACGCCGTAGACCAGATGATTGGTGGCCTGATCCAGCCAGTCGTTCTGGAACGGAGCGGCGATGTTGTCGTGGACGGTGCTGATGCAGTGTACGTCCACATTGGAAAGATCCTCTCCGTCCTCCAGGTGCGCAAGGAAATCGGAATGCGGCCGAAGTTGTTCGGCCACCAGCGCCAGCGCGCCGAAGCCCAGGATGGTGCCCTTGTGGGGAGACCCGATGGTGATGAGCCGTTCGATTTTCGTCTGGCCGTGTTCTTTCATATAAGACCGGGCGATGATCCCGCCCATGGAGTGCGCCACCAGGCAGATGCGATCGTGTTTGGATTCGCTCAGGATGCGTTCGATCCGGGCGGCGAGTTGTTCCCGATAGGCGGAAAGCTTGGCGTCTACGGGATGCAGGTTGATGGTGAACAGGCGGCGTTTCCTCTCCCCCTTCAAATGATGGATCAGGTTGCGCCAGTGGATGCGGTTTTCCGTCCATCCGTGAATGAACAGCACCGGCGGGAGTTCGTCCGTGGTGTGGCGGTTGTGCTCGTTGTCGCGGTCCACCAGACCCAGGGGCCAGGACAGATACAGAATGCTTGTGGTCCAGAATTCCTTCAGAAACGCCTTGAAGGCGCCGGGAGGATATTCCTGGGTGACGGGCGTGGTGAACGTCGGATCCGCGAAAGAGCTTCTTGCCAGCATCATGGCGAAATACATGCTCAGGCCGTTGAATACGGCCATAATGACCAGATAAATCACCAGAAGATCGAAAATGATATCCACCATCCCAAGGCTCCTTGGTTGAAAAAAGATGATCTCACCTGAACGTGTTTATAGCATATTCTCCGTAATTTCGCAATGTTGTGCCTTTTCATCGCCCGGAATCGTTCCATTTTCGAAACCGACACGGAAAAGGCGGATTCATTCGCGTACGGGCCATTGCAGCTCCCGTAGCAAATCGCGTACCCGGGCTCCGATGCGGTCCCGGGCGCGACGATAGGCGCGAAGCCGTTCCTCCTCCGTTCCCCTGGATTCGAATGGATCCGGAATTTCCCAATGATCCCGACGGGTTTCGTTCGGGAAGAGGGGACAGTGCTCCCGGGCCGCGTCCGACATCGTGACGACGACCGTCACGGGTTCGGGGTCGATACGGAAGACGGAGCGCGGCCGGTGGCGGTTCAGATCGATGCCGATTTCAGCCAATACTTCTCGGGTGAGGCGCGCCGATTCGCCCGGATCCACGCCCGCCGAAAGGACGGACGCACCCGGCGGAAGCAGCGCCCGGGCGATGGCCTCCGCCATGGGCGAACGGCAACTGTTGCCGGTGCAGACGAACAGGATCGCTCCGGAATCTACGGATTTTCCGTTTTTTCTCGGCAATGGCATCGCTACTTTTTCTTTTTGGCCGCCAGAAGCGTCTCGTGTCCCTGGATGGTGATCTCGATGATTTTCGGATCCAGCAGGGTGGACAGATCGCCCAGGCTGTCGTAATCGTCCGAGGCGATCTTGCGCAGGATGCGGCGCAGCATCTTGCCGGAACGGTTCTTCACGATGTCCGGCACCACCTGGATGAAGTCCGGTGCGGCGATGGGGCCGATGGCCTGGCGCACCTGTTCACGCAGGCCGCCCACCACCTCGTCGAGGTCGCGCTCGGCCGCTTCGTCGGTGAGGCGCACGTAGGCGTAGATGCCCGTTCCCTTGAGGTCGTGAGGGAAGCCCACCACAGCGGATTCGCTGACGTCCTCGTGGGCGTTCAGGGCGGATTCCACCTCGGCCGATCCCAGGCGGTGGCCGGAGACGTTCAGCACGTCGTCCACCCGCCCGGTGATCCAGTAATAGCCGTCCTCGTCCCGGCGGCAGCCGTCTCCGGTGAAGTAGATCCCGGGATAGTGGGTGAAGTACGTGTCCTTGAAGCGGCTGTGGTCGCCCCAGATGGTGCGCGCGTGTCCCGGCCAGGAGCGGTCGAAGCACAGGTGGCCCTGCACGTCGTCGCCCTCGATTTCCTTGCCGTCCTCGCCCATGAGCGTGGGCCGGATGCCGAAAAAGGGCAGGGTGGCCGAACCGGGCTTCAACGGCGTGACTCCGGGAATGGGCGCGATGACGATGCCGCCCGTCTCCGTCTGCCAGTACGTGTCCACGATGTCGCAACGCCCCTGGCCCACGGTCTTGTGGAACCAGTTCCAGGCGTCCGGGCTGATGGGCTCGCCCACGGTGCCCAGAATGCGTAGTGAGTCGCGATTGTAGCGGGTGACGTACTCGTCCGATTCCCGGGCCAGCGAGCGGATGGCCGTGGGAGCCGTATACAGGGTGTTGACCTGTAGATCCTCCACCACTCGCCAGAAGCGTCCCGGGTCGGGATAGGTGGGCACGGATTCGAACAGCACGGAGGTGGCCCCGTTGGCCAGCGGACCGTACACCAGATAGGTATGCCCGGTGATCCAGCCCACGTCCGCCGTGCAGAAAAACACGTCGTCGGGCCGCAGGTCGAAGACGTAGCGGTGCGTGGTGGCGGCGTAAACCAGGTAGCCGCCCGTAGTATGCATTACGCCCTTCGGCTTGCCCGTGGACCCGGAGGTGTACAGGATGAAAAGCGGCGATTCCGAGGACATCCACTCGGTGGGGCAGGTGGAGCGCTGCCGCCTGGTTTCCTCGTCCAGCCAGAAATCCCGGCCGGTCTTCATGGGAACCTCGGCGTCGGTGCGCCTTGCCACCAGAACGGTCTTGACCATCTCGATGCCTTCGATGGCCCGGTCCGCGATGGCCTTCAGGTGGATGCGGCGTCCGCCGCGCAGTCCCTGGTTGGCGGTGACCAACACCCGGGCCTTGGCGTCCAGAATCCGATCCCGCAGGGCTTCCGAACTGAAGCCGCCGAACACCACGGTATGCACCGCGCCGATACGCGCGCAGGCCAGCATGGTGAAGACGGTCTCCGGGATCATGGGCATGTAGATGCAGACGGTGTCGCCCTTGCGGACGCCGTGCTGCAACAGCACGTTGGCCGTGCGCGCCACGTTATGCTTCAGTTCCCGATAGGTGATGGTGCGGTACTGCCCGGGTTCGTCCATGGCCCAGATGAGCGCGGCCTTCTCGCCCCGGCTGTGCAGATGGCGATCCACGCAGTTGAAGCAGGCGTTCAAACGCCCGCCCAGGTACCAGGCGAAATCGATCTCGTACATGTCGATGTCCCGGACCGTGTGGAAGGGGTGGAACCAGGTCAGGGTCTCGCCCTGCCGTTTCCAGAAACCCACCGGGTCGTCGATGGAGAGCCGGTACAGCCGCTGGTATTCCTTGATGTCATCGATGCGATAGGAGCCGGAAGGGGTGTCATTCTCGAACATGGTGGCCTCTCTTTCCGATGGGTTGGGACATGGGAGGGGATTCGGACGGAGCCTCGATCTTCCGCCGAGGGAGTCTTTCCGGTGCAAGGATAAGGATCGAGCCGCATGATCTTCCCATGGGATGGGCTTTGGAAAACGGTTCCGAAGCCGGTCCGGTACGCTGCGTTTCTTTTCCAGTATTCGGATCTTTTCCCGGATTCTTTTGAAATGCAAGCGCTTTTCGTTTCTTTCGGAAAGATTCCTTCGAAAAAAGAGATGAACGATTACAAATAGTTATCAGTCTGAGGTTCTGGGAAACTCGCTTACTTGGAACGGATTTGTTTTGATGCGCCAATGCGAGTTTTCTTCTCTTCGGCGACGGGGTTTGCCGATCTCCAGATGTCGGGGGTGTTCGGTGTTCCGGGGTTCGAACGCAAAAAAGCGCCCCGCGAGGGGGCGCTTTCGGATCGAGTCGGTTCGAAAGAGATTACAGAACCACGTCCAGGACGCTGGTGTCTTCGGAAACGATGGAGGCCGTGATGCTGCGGTTTTCCGGAAGCAGATTCTTGCAGAAGAAACGCGCCGTCTTGACCTTGGCGTCGTAGTAGGCGGCTTCATCGTTGTCGCGGATGAGGGCCTTCTGGGCTTCGGCGTCCGCCACGTTCTTGTCCGCGAACATGGCCTGCAATTTTTCATCGGCCACCATGGCGTGGTCGGACAGGAGCCAGGCGGAAACCAGGTTGCCCATGAATTTCAGGAAGACCGTGGCGTACTGAAGCACGTACATCGGTTCGCCGGACATGTTCTTGCTCATGAAGGTCATGGCCACGGTCTGCAAGTCGTTCAGGGTCTGCTCGAACTCGCCCATGAAGTCCTTGACTGCGTCGTTTTCCTTGGCTCTGGCCAGAAATTCCTGCATTTCCTGCATGAAGCCCATGAAGAGCGCGCCGCCCTTGGTGGCCATCTTGCGGCCCACCAGGTCCATGGCCTGGATGCCGTTGGTGCCTTCGTAGATGGTGAAGATTTTTGCGTCGCGCATGTGCTGTTCCTGGGGATATTCGGAGATGAAGCCGTATCCGCCCAGAACCTGGATGCCCAGGCGCGTGACCTCGAAGGCCTGATCGCTGCCGTAGCCCTTGCAGATGGGGGTGAGGAAGTCCACCATGGCCTGGGCCTTCTCCTTCAGCGCGCCGTCGGCGTGCGCGGCCTGGTCGGCGTAAAGCGCGGTGCGCATCATCAGGGCGCGCATGGAGGTGACGTAGGCCCGCATGGTGAGAAGCATCTTTTTCACGTCGGGGTGCTCGATGATGGCCACGCGCTTGGCGTCCGGGTTCTTGAAGTCGCGCATGTCCACGCCCTGGATGCGGTCCCGGGAATAGTCCAGGGCTTCCAGGTAAGAGGCCGCCGCCACGCCAAGGCTTTGCAGGCCGACGCCCAGGCGGGCTTCGTTCATCATGTGGAACATGATCTTGATGCCGTCGCCCTCGTTGCCGATCAGCCAGCCCTCGCAGTTGTCGTTTTCGCCGAAGGCCAGCGTGCAGGTGGATGATCCCTTGATGCCCATCTTGTGCTCGATGCCCACGCAGTTGACGTCGTTGAACTCGCCCAGGCTGCCGTCCTCGTTGATGCGATACTTCGGCACGATGAAGAGCGACAGGCCCTTGACGCCCGAGGGCGCATCCGGGGTGCGGGCCAGGACGAGATGGACGTTGTTGTCCACCATGTCGTGATCGCCCGAGGAGATGAAGATCTTCTGGCCGACGATCTTGTAGAAGCCGTCGCGGATCTTCACGGCGGAGGTCTTGTTGTCGCCCACGGCGGAGCCCGCTCCGGCTTCCGTCAGGCACATGGTTCCGCCCCAGATGCCGGCCAGCATGTTTTCGCCGTACATGGCGCGTTGGGCGTCGTTGCCTTCGTCAAGGATCAGCGAGACGGCGGCGCGGGTGAGTCCGGGATACATGGCCATGGCCACGCAAGCGCCCACGAAGGCCTCGCTGGCGGCCACTCCGATGGTCTGGGGCGCGCCGGTGCCGCCGTGCTCGGCCGGGGTGCTCAGGCCGATCCAGCCGTCCTCGCAGTAGGCTTTGTAGACTTCCTTGTAGCCTTCGGGCACGGTGACGTTGCCTTTTTCGTCGATGTGGCAGCCTTCCCGGTCGCCCGGCATGTTGATGGGCGCCAGAACGTCCTTGGAAAACTTGAAGGCGTTGTCGAGCAGAATGTCGAAGGTGTCCTTGTCCATTTCCTGGAAGGCGGGCAGTTCAAGCAGATTCTCGACCTTCAGATATTCGTACAGATTGAATTTGATGTCTCTTTCGTCGATACGGAACATGGCGCTCTCCTTTGACAATGGTTACGCCCGCCAATACGGGACGGGGCGGAAGAATGAATTCGTTTCGATCACGTCTACCCGAATTTATACCTTGCCGGGAAACGGTGCGTCAAGCGCAAATTGAATAATGATTCAGTATTCAGCAAAAGAGGGTTCGGCGGCCGGGATCATCCCCAGCGTTCATTGAGGACGGACACGATTTTTTCGGCCGCGCGGCCGTCGCCGAAGGGACGCTTGCGGCTCACCCGGACGTTCAGAGCGCGGTTCACGGCGCGGACGATGGACGGGGGGCGCGGGGCGCACAGCCGATTCGCGCCGCCCTCCAGGGTTTCCGGCCATTCGGTGTCCGGGCGTAGGGTCACCGCCGGGCGGGCGGCGAAGAAGGCTTCTTTCTGGAGCCCGCCGCTGTCGGTGATGAGCACCCGGCAGGACTTCAGGGCGATCTGAAGTTCCAGGTAGCCCATGGGCGGACAGAGCGCGACGGATTCTCCCAGCGAATCCGCGAGGTTCGCCGCCGAAAGCGCCTTTTTCGTGCGCGGATGGCAGGGAAACACCAGGGGCAGTTTGTGGGAGACGCGCCGCAACCCCTCCACGATGGCTCCCAGGATCTTTGGATCGTCGGTGTTCTGGGGGCGGTGGATGGTGACCAGGCCGAACCCGGCCGGAAGGCCGAGGGCATCCCGTTGTTTTTTCGACGATTTCGGCGTCTGGCGGAAGATGTCCAGCATCACATCTCCGGTCCGGAGGATTTCGCCCGGGACATTTTCTTTTTTCAGGCGCTCCACGGCCCGGCGGGTGGGGCAGAACAGGAGCGAACTCAGGGCGTCGGTGGCGATGCGGTTGATTTCCTCCGGCATGTTTCGGTTGAAACTGCGCAGACCGGCTTCCACGTGGGCTACGGGCAGCCCGTGCTTTTTCGCCGCCAGCGCCCCGGCCAGGGTGGAGTTGGTGTCGCCGTAGAGCAGAACGCCTCGCGGGCGCTCCTTTTCGAACAGGGCGTCCAGGGCGTCCAGAATCCGCCCGGTCATTTCCGCGTGCGTGCCTCCGTTGATATTCAGATGATGGTCGGGCTCCGGAAGTTCCAGTTCGCCGAAGATCTTGCGGCTCATCTCGAAATCGTAGTGCTGGCCGGTGTGAATGATGCGATGCTTCAGGCGCGTGCCGCCTTCCCGGACGAGTTTCCGGAAGGCGCGGTCGATGGGCGCGGCCTTGACGAATTGCGGCCGTGCGCCGACGATGGAGGCGATGAACGGGCTTTTTTTCCTTCCGGGCATGAAATCCGCCTGTTTCAAAGACGTTTCGGTCCACTGCCGCAGGCCGGATTCTATCAGACCACCGGCGGATTTCCGAAGGAAAACGCTAGGTTCAGAAGAGAAAATCTTTGTGGCTTCCGCTTACTTGACGGTGAGCTAAGGGGCTTTCATTGAAGCGCGGAGGGGTCGGAATGATTGGCCTTACTCCGATCATCCTTAGCCTTTTGTCTACACAGCTTCACGCCGAGGGGGATGATTCCGCACGGGAGGAGGACGTGGGCACAATCTCCTCGGCCGCGAACGAATACCCATCCGTTCCGTAATCCACCCGCACCCGGCTTCCGGGCGGAACCCGGCCCGCCAGCACTTCGCGCGCAAGGTGATCCTGGATCTCTCGCTGAATCACGCGCTTTAACGGACGCGCGCCGTAGACCGGATCCCAGCCCGAATCCACCAGATGTTCCCGGGCCGTCGGGGTCAGGGAAACTTCCAGGCGGCGCTCGGACAGCAGCCGGTTCAGGCGCGCGATGCGGATATCCACGATGCGCGAAAGATCCTCCCTGGACAGCGAATGGAAGATGACGATGTCGTCCACGCGGTTCAGGAACTCCGGTCGGAAGGTGCGGCGCAACTGTTCCATGACCCGCCGCTCCATCTCCTCCGCATCCCGCCCGGCGTACTCCTGCACGAGCGGCGATCCCACGTTGGAGGTCATGATGATGAGCGCGTTGGTGAAATTCACCGTGCGCCCGTGGCCGTCGGTCAGGCGGCCGTCGTCCAGAATTTGAAGCAGGGCGTTGAAGACGTCCGGATGCGCCTTCTCGATCTCGTCGAAAAGGATGACCGAATACGGCATGCGCCGCACCGCCTCGGTGAGCGCGCCTCCCTCGTCGTAGCCCACGTAGCCCGGAGGCGCTCCGATCAGGCGGGAGACGCTGTGCTTTTCCATGTATTCCGACATGTCGATGCGGATCATGCTGCGTTCGTCGTCGAAGAGAAAATCCGCCAAAGAGCGTGCCAGCTCCGTCTTTCCCACGCCGGTGGGGCCGAGGAAGATGAACGAGCCCACCGGGCGGTCGCTTTCCTGAAGACCCGCCCGGGAACGGCGCACCGCGTCCGCCACGGCCCGGACGGCGCGTTCCTGCCCCACCAGACGCTCCCGAATGCGTTCCTCCATTTTCAAAAGCTTTTCGGCCTCGCCTTCCAGAAGCTTGGCCACGGGAATGCCGGTCCAGCTCGCCACCACCTGGGCGACGTCCTCCGCCCCCACTTCTTCCTTCAAAAGCGAGCCGGTACGCTGAATCTCGTTCAAAGCCCGGTTCTCCGACGCCAGCTCTTTTTCCAGCGACAAAAGCGTTTCGTATTTCAGCTTGGCGGCCTTTTCCAGTTCGCCCGCGCGGACGGCCCGTTCCTCCTCCACGCGCACTTCCTCCATGCGTTTCTTGATCTCCTGGATGCGCGTGATGATCTCCTTTTCCCTGGACCACTGGGCCTTCATGCCGTCGGCCTGTTCGGTCAGGTTCGCGATCTTGCGGGCGATTTCCTCCAGACGCAGGCGGCTGGCCTCGTCCTTCTCCTTCTTCAGCGCCTCGCGTTCGATCTGAAGTTGCAGCACCTTGCGGTCCAGTTCGTCGATCTCCACCGGCAGCGAATCGATCTCGATGCGCAGACGGCTGGCGGCCTCGTCCACCAGGTCTACCGCCTTGTCCGGCAGGAAACGGTCGGAGATGTAGCGGTCGCTCAGCATCGCGGCCGACACCAGGGCGGCGTCCTTGATGCGAACCCCGTGATGCACTTCGTACAGTTCCTTCAGGCCGCGCAGAATGGTGATGGTGTCCGCCAGGGTGGGTTCCTGAACGACAATGGGCTGGAAGCGGCGCTCCAGGGCGGCGTCTTTCTCGATGTACTTGCGGTATTCGTTCAGCGTCGTCGCGCCGATGCAGTGCAGTTCCCCGCGCGCTAAAGCGGGCTTCAGCATGTTGCTGGCGTCCATGGCTCCCTCGGCGGCTCCGGCGCCCACCAGGGTGTGCAGTTCGTCGATGAACAGCAGCACCTCGCCCTCGGCGGCCTCCACTTCCTTCAGCAGCGCCTTCAGGCGGTCCTCGAACTCGCCGCGATACTTGGCCCCGGCGATGAGCGCGCCCAGGTCCAGGGCGACCAGGCGGCGGTTCTTCAGGCTTTCCGGCACGTCGCCGCGCACGATGCGCTGGGCCAGACCCTCGACGATGGCCGTCTTGCCCACGCCCGGCTCTCCGATGAGGACGGGGTTGTTCTTGCTTCGCCGGGACAGTACCTGGACGGCGCGGCGGATCTCCGTGTCGCGGCCGATGACCGGATCCAGTTTTCCGCGCCGGGCCAGATCCGTCAGATCCCGTGCGTACTGTTTCAGCGCTTCGTAGCGATCCTCCGCGTTGGCGTTGTCGGCGCTCTGGGTTCCGCGCAGATCCTTCAATACCCGCAAAACGGCGTCGCGGCTCAGGCCGGAGCGCGCCAGAAGTTTCGCGGTGTCGTCCTTGCCCGCGATCATCGCCAGCACCAGATGCTCGCTGGAGACGTATTCATCGCGGAGCGCCTGCGCTTCCTTGAACGCGCGGTCGATCAGATTTTCCAGTTCGCGAGAGACGGAGAGGCTGGCTCCCGAGACGCGGGGCAGTTTATCCAGCAGAGCGGACAGGGAGCGTTTCAGTTCCGGGACATCCACGCCGGTTTTTCCCAGAAGACGAACCGCCGTGCCTCCGTCCTGTTCCAGCAGGGCATGCAGCAGGTGTTCCGGTCCGACCTGGGGATGCCCGTTCTCCCGAGCGAAAATCTGCGCCGCTTCCAGGGCTTCCTGGACTTTCAACGTCAGGTGATCGGTTCGCATGCTTCTTTCCTTTCCTTCATCCGGTTTCCGATCCGGATATATCGTCTTTTTCATTCGAAACCCGGCCCGGATCCACGCGATTCCATTTCTGGAAAGCATCGGAAAACCCCGACAATCCCAGGGATTTCCCGACGCGATCCGCCGAGCTTCCCATTTAAAGTGGGTACGAATAACGATCTTGTCAAGCGTTCACCGGTGAAGTCCATGCACGAAAAACGGAAGAAAACGTCGATATACGCCGATAAACGCCGATAACCGGTAGGAGCGCCGTTCGCCGGTTCCGGGTCGAATCGCGATCCGGCTTGACCCGTTCGGCCCGGGCTGGTACTCTGGAAGATGAAGGAATGCAGCGGAAAGCATGGAAATGGCCCCATCGGGTTTCACAATTCGCGGACTTCTCTTTTCCGTACTGGCGGTCTGCCTGCTGGCGGGTTGCGACGTACGCGGCGCGGAATCGAAGGTCGCCAAAGTAAAAGCCGAGCCGCCCGCCCCTCCTCCCTGGCGGTTTCTGGAAACCGGCGATCTGGATCGCCTGCGGGCCCGGGGGAAACTGCGGATCCTGATGCCCGAAAAGATGCAGGCCGATCACCTGCCGCGCCACGGACTGCCCATCGACGCGGAACGCAAACTGGCCGTGAAATTCGCGAAATCCATCGGGCTGAAGCCGGTTTTCGTCTACGTGGAACGCCGGGACGACCTGATTCCCTGGCTGCTGAAGGGACGCGGGGACATCGTGGCCGCCGGACTGACCGCCACGGAATCGCGCCGCTCGACGGTGAATTTCACGGTTCCGCTTTCCATCGTCCGCGAACAGGTGGTGGTGCACCGGGACAACAGGGAAATTCAGACCCTGGAGGATCTTTCCGGGAAAACCATCGCCCAGCGGCCGTCTTCTTCCTACTGGGAAACGCTGACGAAGCTGAAGGAAAGCCTTCCGGATTTGCGCCTGGAACCCGCCCCGGAGACCCTGGAAACGGAACAGATGATCTACGAGGTCGCCCGCAGGAAACGGGAGATCGTCGTGGCCGACAGCGATATCGTGGATTCCATCCTGCCCTATCTCCCCGAAATCCGGGTGGCTTTCGAACTGTCCGGGGACCAGGGCGTGGGTTGGGCGGTGCGGCCGGCGAACGAAAAGCTTTTGGAGGAGTTGAACGGTTTTCTCTCCACCGAGCAGCTGGCGACGAGGCGGACGGAGCCGCGTCCCTATACCTGGGAAGAGATCAAGAAGCGCAAGGTCATCCGCGTCATCACCCGCAACAGCGCCTCCACCTATTTCATCTGGCGGGGAAAGCTATTGGGCTTCGAATACGAACTGGCTTCCAAGTTCGCCGAGCGTTACGGGTTGCGCCTGGAAGTCGTGGTGGCCCCCGGACGGGACGACCTTCTGCCCTATCTGCTGGAAGGGAAGGGGGATTTCATCGCCGCCGCGCTCACCATCACCGAAAATCGCAAAAAGTGGGGCGTGGCGTTCTCGGACGCCTACAACAAGGTTTCGGAGATCGTCGTCGCCCGGGCGAACGATACGGATCTGAATGATGTCAAGGATCTGGAAGGCCGGACCCTCGTGGTCCGGAAGAGCAGTTCCTACATGGACAGTCTGAATCGCCTGAAGGCGAAGGGGGCGAGTTTCACCGTGATCCACGCGCCGGAAGACATGGAATCGGAGGAAATCATCGCCGGAGTGGCGGACGGAACCTATGACCTGACCGTGGTGGACAGCCACATCCTGGACATCGAACTGACCTGGCGGGACGACATCCGGGCCGCGTTTTCCCTGGGGCCGCCCGTTTCCCACGGCTGGGTGGTGCGGGCCGACGATCCCGAGATCCTCGCGGCCGTCAACGACACCTTCCGGCGTCTGCACAAGGGAGCCTTCTATAACGGCATATATAAGAAATATTTCGAGAACTCCCGCCGGATCCGCAAGCACATCCGCTTTCAGGCCAAGCGCGTGGGTCAACTTTCCCCCTATGACGACATCGCCGAGAAATATTCCCGACGATACGGTTTCGACTGGCGACTGATCGTCTCCCAGATGTATCAGGAAAGCCATTTCGATCCCGACGCGGTTTCCTTCTCCGGCGCCCTCGGGCTGATGCAGGTCTTGCCGCGAACCGGCCGGCAGATGGGCTTTCAGCACCTGACCCACCCCGATTCCGGCATCCACGCCGGGGTGAAATACATGTCCTGGCTGCACGGCAAATTTCCGGACGACCTGAGCGTCAAAGATCGCATGTGGTTCACCCTGGCCAGCTACAACGCCGGGTACGGCCACGTCCTGGACGCGCGGCGGCTGGCCGAGCAGATGGGCTGGAATCCCAACCGCTGGTACGACCACGTGGAAAAGGCCATGCTGCTGCTGTCCCGGCCGAAATACGCCCGCCTGGCCCGCTACGGCTATTGCCGGGGCCGGGAGCCCGTGCGCTACGTTCGCGAGATCGATCAACGCTTCCGGGCCTATGTCAAGGTCGTGAAACCCTGAGGCGCTCCGGCTTTTCCGTTCGTGCTTTCCATCACCCGCGATTGCGGATCGCCAGTTTCAGTCGATGGACGGCGGCGCGGTCCAGTTCCGGCCCGCCGCAGGGAAGCAGCGTGGGATTGTGAAAAAGCGGTTCGGACAGGTCGAAGGGACTGCTTTTCCGGCTTCGCTCGAAAAACGGACTGCCGGGGACGGGGGAATATTCGGCCAGGTGGGGACGGATCCCCGTGTTCCGCACGGCCTCGATGGAACGCTCCACGCTCTCCAGGCTCTGTTCCGGCAGGCCCACCAGGATGTAGGCCCCGATGGAATCCTCCGAAAATCCGGCCGAGAGAAGATGCTCCACCGCCCGTTCGAACTCCGACGTGGTGACCTTGCCGCCGGTTCGGCGTTGCAGGCTTTCGTCCGCCGTTTCGAATCCCAGGCGCACCGTCCGAAAGCGGGCGGCGCGCAAAGCCTTCGCCATTTCCCGATTCAGGTGACGGCAGGCCATACCCGAGGCGGCGTGCACGGCCGGGCCGCGCATCGTGGCCATGCCGGACAGAATCGCGCGCGCCCGGTCGGCGTTGGCCAGAAAGGCGTCGTCGTACAACGCCAGGTTGCGAATGCCGCGTGCGGTCACCGTCCGAACCCATGCAAGCACCTCCGAAATGGCGTGCTCCGTGTACCCGGGATAAAGGCGGGCCACGCCGCAGTATCCGCAGCGATTGGGACAGCCCCGGGAGGTCAGCAGCGGGGCCGCGTCGATCCAGGGCGTCAGGTCCGGTTCGGGAAACGGGGATGCGGGAAGCGGTACGAGGAGGTTCAACGGGGACGCCCAGTCGGCTTCGTGATCTTCCAGAGGGCCGCAAAGCAGGGCGTCCGCGCCGGAATGTTCTCGGGCGTGGTCCGAACAGAGCGTGGCGTAGACGCCGCCCAGAAACACCTGAACGCCCGGCCAGATCCGTTTGACGAAATCGATGGTTTCGAAGACGCCCGGATACCAGTAGGTCATCATGGAGCCGACCAGCACGGCGTCGGGCCGGGGAAGGTTTTTGCAGAAACGGGCGGCATCGTCCGGACGCGCGCCGTATCGGCAGTATTTTCTTCCGATGTCCGGCAGTTCTCGGGGGCGGGAAACGGCTTCCCGCAGAAAGCGCCCGCTGCCGTCGGCGCGCCGCGCGGGCCGGAGAACGTCCGGAATCAGGGGCGAGAGCGGATCCACCAGGTCCAGAATCGTGGCTTCCTTTCCGTTTTTGCGCAGCCAGGACGCCAGCAGCAGCAACCCCAGGGGCTTGGCCCAGAAGTCGAAGGCCGCGAAATCGTGAATCCAGGGATTGACCAGCAGGAAGCGCTTCATGACGACCGCGCGACAAAGCGGGCGAAAGCGTCGGGAACGTCTTTCGCCTTAGGAAGCGAGGAAAGCATCGGATGAAAAGGAGACGAATGCATGCGATCAATCGACGGCGGCGAACCGGTTCGGAGGCGGCCTTAGAAGTTGAATTGCAGACCTCCCATGGCCTGAATCATGTTCAGGTTGGATTGATCCCCGTCCACGATCAGTTTGTATTGGCCCATGAGAACGAAGTCCAGGTTGGAAACGATCCGATAGCCGAAGCCCAGGTTGCCGCCCACGTGCAGGTGGATGAAATCGTTGTTGACGAAAAGGCCGTTGGAGGCTCCCATCATGGCGGCGATGAAGATCTTCCAGCCGGGAAGCGGAATGACGAACTTGAAGTTCATGGAAAGGTCCGTGATTCCCGCGTTCGTGGGGGTGGTGTCGTCCTTCGGATCCAGTCGGTAAAGCGTGGCCGCGGGGGTGATGTGAAAGGTGCTGATGATCGGCACATCGACGTAGAATCCCCAGGATTCCGTGATCTTGTAGCTTCGGCTGTTGGCGATGGGAAAGGCCGCGCCGCCGATGACGCCCAGGCCCACCTGTTTGTTTCTCGCGCCTTTGCCGTCCTCCGCCGCCAGGACGGAGGCTTCCATCAGAAAAATCACCATACAAAGCGCCGTAAAACCTGCCGCCATCGCCTTCAACATCGCGTTCTCCCGGCTTTTGATCTCGTTTCGATATTCTCAATAGGTTCCAACGAATATATTTTATCCGAACGGGCTCCAAAATGCAACGGAATCGTTCAGGCGATCCTTCCGGCGATCGACGTGAAGGGGAAATGACAGGAAAAGACGTTTTTTTCTCTGCCTGATCGTCCGTCCGTTCGGCCTCGTTTCGGGTCGTTTTCGGTGTTTCGTCCGGGTGACCCGTTTTTCGTGTGTATCCTGTTGATATGACGAAGGATTCACTTCTTTTTGCGTTCACCCGGGCCGCACGCGAAATTCGGCCGCTTCGACCATCGCCCGCCGTCGGGCGCCTTCGAGACGAGTACAGGTGATTCATGAGCGATATCGGTCGTTTACAAAGAAGTTGCGGAACATTCGCCCGAGAGCCTGTGTCCTTCGACATAGGTACTATGACCCGGCCGGGGTTTTTCGGCTTTCGCGGAGGCGCACGGATGGTTGACTTGCGCGAGCGGCTGGCATACAATGGCCGCACCTCGCATTTCCGGGATCGAAAGCCATGAAACGACATCACTTTTCCTTGCAGACACGATCCGGTCCGGCCTGGGCGATTCTGTTCGCCTTTTTATGGTCCGTTTTGTGGATTCCGGCTTCGCTCGCCGCCGCCGAACCGCCGCCGTCCGCCCCGGAATCGGCTCTTTCCGAACCCGCCGCCCCGGCGGAAGAACCGAAAGCCGAAGTTATTGGAAATACGGAAGAATCCCAGGAAGACGAACCCGGGAGCCCGCCGCCGGAACCCGCCCCGGAAGCTTCTCCGACCGAAGAACGGACCGGTCCGGGCAAAGAAAGCGCCTCCGCCGAGAAGGAAACTTCGGATAACGAGGAAAGCGCGGGAAAGGCCGCGGTTCCGGCCAAGACGAACTGGATCCGGAAACTGAAAAAAGGAAAACGCCTGGATGTGGACGAACTGAAATCCCGCATTCGGGGACGCCGGAAAAGCAAGCACAGCCGCAACCAGTATCGCAAGGACGCCAACATCGTGGACCGGCTGGTGCAGGTCCAGGGCAAACAGCGCAAAACCGGTTTCGATCTGGATTACGCGCCTAGCGAGGACAATGTCTTCAAACCGGAGGTCGAGCGGAAAAAGAAGAAGAAATCCACGCCTTTCTACAAGCACTGGGCCTTCTGGACCGCCATCGGCGTGGCCGCCTTCAGCGGAGTGCTGATCTATGTGAAATACGGCGTGGACAACGACAAAACCATGTCCCTGGATGTGGAGCGGCGCAACTGATGCAACAGCGATTCCGGCGGATGCCACTGTTTTTCCTGGCGATTCTTCTGGTCTGTCCGTTATGGCTTTCTCTGCCGGGATGCAACGGCGGAAAGGACTACAATATCGGGCTGGAGATCGTCACGCCCACGGATCAGGATCCGTTCCAGTCCCTGACCCGCCTGACCTTCACCGTGGTCAACGAAAGCAACACCGATCGTCAGACCGTGCTTCCCTACGAACCTTCCGACGGTTTTCAGGATCTGGCCATCGCCCTGAACGACATGGATTACTACCCCGAGTTCAGCGTCTCCATCGAGGGGACGGACGCCGAGGAAAAGCTGGTCAGCCGCGGTTCCTCCTGCCTGATAACCTCCAGCCTGTTCGAGGGAACGTCCTTCGCCGTCTATTTTGCCAGGGCGGGCTCGTTCTCCCTGCCGCCCGCGCAGCTTCTCCACGCCCGGACGGGACTCAAAGCCGCCTCTCCCAACGCCTACGACCTGCTGATCGTCGGCGGGGCCGAGCGCGACCGCGACGGAAGCTGGGGCGACACCCAGGGGAAAGTGGAGTATTTCACGCCCCACAGCTATTCCATGGACGTTCTCACCACGGGCGAATCCTCGGTCTATGTCGGCTCCGGCCTGGTGGGACACAGCGTCACGCCGCTGGATGCCTCTTCCGTGCTGGTGGCGGGAGGGTTCAGCCGGGTGGCCGGCGAACGCGCCTATCAGAAATCGCCCCTGGTGCTTTCCTCCCAGGAAACCGAGATCGTCGCGGCGGTGACGCTGGACACGACGTTTGTCCCGCGTACGGGCCACGCCGCCTCCCTGGTCATGCAGAGCGAGGTCGTGCTTTTATCCGGCGGCTGGGACGCCGACGGCCATCCGCTTTCCGACGTCCTTTCCGTCTCCGCCGCGAACCGGACGCTTTCCAAAGCCTACGAGCTTTCAACCCCCCGCGCGGGCCACACGCAGACGGCGCTCAGCGACGACGTGGGCGTGCTGCTGGGCGTGCTGTTTTACGGCGGGGCCGGACCTTCGGATCCGGCGGCGGAATGGCGGCCCATCGGGGAGACGGAAACCCTGCTTCCGGAGGGACTGCCGCAGGAAGCGCGCTGGGGGCACGCGGCCGTCGCCCTGGGAGGCAGCCGGGTGCTGATCGTGGGCGGCGTGCTGTCCGCACCCTGGTCCGAGCTTCTCGAAGACGACACGGAGGCGGACGCGGCTCTGATTGCGGATGGAGATATCGACGGCGACGCCGACGGCGATGAGGAAACGGCGGAAGACGGCGACACCACGGAAAAGGAAGGCGATCCCGCCGTTTCTCCCTATGCCGAAGCCACCACCTCCGGCATTCTCTTCCGGGCCGCCTGCCTTCGGAACGCCTCCTGCAATGCCTTCGTTCCCTTCCCGGATCTTTTGCAGACGGCGCGGGCGGGACACACGCTCACCAACGTATCCGATCGTTATGTCCTGGCCTGCGGCGGCCGAGGCGCGGACGGCCGGGTTCTGGACGATTGCGAACTGATCGAGATCGGAGAGGACGTGGCGGTGGAATTCTTCGACGCGGTTCCCATGCTTCACCCGCGAACCGGGCATGAGGCCATCTATCTTCCCGACCGCACGGTGATGATTTTGGGCGGCTTCAACGACGATGACGGCGCACTTTCCTCCGTGGAGATCTTTACCCCCCGATATTACTGATCCTCGAAAAATGGTTCGACGCCCAAAACCGGGGAGAAAAAGGAAAACCGTTTCCGGACAAGGCCCACCATCGAGGAAGGGGTTCCCTTCCGCCTCCTTCGCTTTCGCGTCATTTGCGGCTTGTACCGGCGCGCGGACGGCCGTCAAGGCTGAACATGCTGCGCTCGCTTCGCTCGCTCCGGCCTTGACCGCCGTCCTTTTCCGCCCCGGTTTCTTCGCCTCATGACGCGAGGCGGCTCCGTCGGGGAAGGGAACGAAAAGCTCCCACCTTCTTTTCATCAAGCGAGAAATCTCGCTGGAATCGGGAGAAGGAAAAAAACGGGCTCCCGGAAAATTTCCGGGGCCCGTTCGTTTTTCTTTCTTTGCGGATCGGGATGGAACGCGGAGAAGGTCAGAAGGAAGAATCGTTCTCCTGGAAGAGTCTGGTCTCCTTGAGCACGGTGATGTCCGATTCTTCCCGCACCTCTTTCAGCCAGTCCGAAAACGCCTTGGAAGCCATCTGGGCGCGCATGCGCTCGATTTCCTTTTCTTTCTGGCCATCGAATTCCTCCATGGTGGGCAGGTCGTGCTTGTTCAGCCGGACGATGTAGATATCCCCGCCGACCTCGTACAGTTTCTGAGGGACGGGATTTTCCTTCGTCAGTTCCCAGGCTTCCTTGTACAACTCCTCGCTGGCGCCGATCCGGGGAATGTAGCTGCCCATGGTGCGGGCGAAGGGGCCGGTCTGCTGAAGTTGCAGTTTGGACGGATCGGCGGGCAGTTTGTCCGAAGAAGTGACGCCCTCGGCTTCTTCCTCCTTGGGAAGCAGATCCTCGAAACTCTTGCCTTCCTTCACGCCGGCCAGGAAGGTATCCGCCTTTTCCTTCAGAATCGCCTTGGCCTTCTCTTCGACGATCAGCTTTTTGGCGATGCGTTCCTTCACGTCCTCGAAACTCTTTTCCTCCTTCGGCTGCTTTTCCACCACCTTGATGACGTGCCAGCCGAACATGCTTTTCACGGGATCGCTGACCTCGCCCGCCTTCATGGCGAAGGCGGCGTCCTCGAATTCCTTCACCATGCGTCCCCGGCCGAACAGCCCCAGGTCGCCGCCCTTGTCCTTGGTGGGGCCTTCGGAGTGTTCCTTGGCCAGTTCCGCGAATTTGTCCGGATCGGCCTTGGCCAGTTCCGCGACTTTCTTGGCCTTTTTCTGCGCTTTTTTGATCTCTCGCTCGGTGGCGTTACGATCGGTCTTGAACAGAATATGGCTGGCGCGGATCATTTCCTTGGTTTCGAACTCGGCCTTGTTGTCGTCGTAATATTTCTTGGCCTTGTCGGCGTTGGCTTCCAGATAGGCGGCGATTTCCTCTTCCGTGGGATCGACCTCCTTCTTGGCGTTCGAAAGCGAGAACTTCACGAAATCCAGATTGACTTTTTCATTGTTCAGCGCCCATTCCTCGAAGGCCAGCGAGTCGGCCACCTGGGGACTGGCCTGGAGCATGTGGCGGATCCGGTTTCCGGCCATGTCGCGTTGAAGTTTTTCCTCGAAGCGGGACATGCTCATCTTGTAATAGTAATTCACCATGCGCTTGTATTGATCCTTGTCGAAACGGCCTTCGTCCTGGAAGGCGGGATTTTCCAGAAGGCTCAATCCCACTTCCCGTTCGGAAACGGAAAGTCCCAGGTCGATGCCCTGCTGGGCCAGCAGAATGCGATCCACCACCTGGTCCAGGGCCTTGCCCTTCAGGTCGTATTCCATGGCCTTTTCATTGTTGAAATTCTGATCGAAGCGCTGGTAGGAGTTGAAGAGCTGGTTGTAGTAGAAGCTCCATTCTCCCACGGTGACGGCCTCGCCGTTCACCTTGCCCACCACGGGCGTCTTGGCCGAGAATCCCTGGGAACCCGGGCCGAACTGCAACGCGAAGACGACGATGATGATCCCGAAAAGGATGATAATCATCAAAGATCCCGAATTGTCACGCATTCCTTGCATGCTCATGGTATCGAATCTCCTTATGGAAGGGGGGCCCATGAATGGGCGTCAAGGCTCCCTAACCTAATGAACCCGGAGGAAAAAATCAACCTTTTTCAACGAATTAATGTTGGAGGGGAACGTTCTTTCCGTCCGGTGTTTTTCCGGCCGCGAACGGAAGCCGGAGCGCGTCAATCCGTGCGCTGGCTTTCCCGCCAGGCGCAGCCGCTCAGGAGGTTCGTCAGCCGGTTGGCGAGCGTCGCGTCCGGGCGTCGTCGGCCGCTTTTCCTACGGATCGCCTCCCGGATTTCCGGGTGGCAGAACACGCGGATTTTGCGGACCCAGCGTTCGAAATCGTTGCGGATGCCGTTCCAGACATCCTGGCCGGATTCGTCTTCGACATAATGATCTTCGTGTTCCCGGATGATGGGCACATCCGCCAGGCCGCTCCGCCGATGGGGCACGTCGATGAGGATCTCGTGGGGAAGGATCTCCCGGCCCAGGGCGTCGGCCAGCCACTTCTTTTCGTTCAGCCCCCGGATGAATTCGGCCTGCAAGCGTCCGAAATCATGGGCGGAATCCCATTTGCAGCGATCCAGCATGTCGAAAAGGGCCGGGTTGGACGGCTTCTGAATGACCAGCAGACGTTTGTAGGGGCGACGATTGCGGATGTCGGCCATCAGGCTGCCGCAGGCCCCGCCGCTCCGTCCGGAGAGCCATTGGACGACTTCCTCGTCCGAGCGGCCGAAAAGCCGGTCCATCAGCGTGTTGCGGTCCAGGCTGGCGTCGCCGTCCACCGCTTCCCGGAAGGCCCGGTTGACCATCGCCGTCACGGCACGGCTGCTGTGATGCCAGTAGACCTCGCTGAACATGGCCGAACGCGCGTAGGCAAACAACTCCACGCAGATCCGCCCCTTTTCGTGCAGGGCGATCCGATCGGGACGGTCGGCCGCCACGGTAAGGGCCTGGAAGAACCGATCCCGGTCGATGAAACGCCCGTAGGGAACGCCGCAATGGATGCTGTCGCGATAAAGGTAGTCCATCTTGTCCGCGTCCACGGGGCCGTCCAGCACGGAGCGGAGCAGGGCCTTGCCGTTGGAAATACTTGAACTTACTTCGCTTTCAGCCCTTGCGCCGGACACGAAATAGGCGATGTCGTCGATGGACGCATGGGGCCAGTCCCGGGCCACCAGATCGCCCAGGGCGGGGGTTTTGTCCGGAAGCGCCAGCGACGGATAGCGGCGGCCGATTTCGCCCGTGAGAAAGGGACGCACCAGGTCGATGTGATCGGGAACTTCGGCGTACAGATCCTCCAGCAGGTGGGCGAAGGGATAATGGCCGATATCGTGCAGCAGCATGGCCAGAAGCAGGGATTCCAGGTCGCCCCTGTGGATCGGTTTCAGGAACGCCAGGGCGCGGCGATTGGTCAGCAGGGCCGTGAGATAGCGGATGCCGGTTTCGAGAACGCCCAGGGAATGCTCGAAACGGGTATGCACCGCTCCGGGATAGACCAGGTACGTCAATGAAAGCTGCCGTACGTTTCGCAGGCGCTGAAAGTGCGGGTGATCGATCAGTCTTCGCACCCGGGCGGTCAGGGGAACGCCCACCAGTTCCGGCAGGCGGATGATGCCGGCCGATCGGGCGGGATGCAATTCCTCGATCTCAAACAGGAGCGGATGAATGGCGGCGGATTCGGTCACGGCGTCCTTCCGGGGAGATCAGGTGTGGAAAACCAGGTTATGCATGAAGGCGCGCATGCGCTGAACGATGCGGCGACGCAACAGAAGGTACAGAAAAAAGGGCCAGACGAGAAGAATCGGCGCCAGCCAGTGATGCATCAGGCCGGAAAGCTCGGGATCGAATAGCGCCGCCCAGAGCGATTGCAGCAGCCAGAGGGCCAGGGCGGGCAGCCAGTGGACGGCGTAGACGAAGGCCAGCAGGCCCGACAGGTTCATGCGAAGCTCCAGGCGGGTCTTTACGCCTTCCTCGTGAAACCGGATGCTTCCCGAATTCGTGAAAAAGCGCCCGGGCATCAACGGAACGGAGCGGAAACGGATCTCGTCTCCGGAGCGGTCCAGCATCTGGGGGATGTTCTGAAAGGGCAGCACCGAGGCGAAGGCGTTGCCGATTGCGCCGGAGAGCGGCTCCTTGCGCTTGGAAACCACCTGGTCCACCCGGACGTGCAGAAAGGACGATCCGTTCACGATTCCAGCGCCTCTTCGATCAGGTTGCGGACTTCCTCGTGGACGTATCCGTTCGTGGCCAGGACGCGCCCGCCGTATATGGGGTCGTCCACACCGGAAAATCCCGTTACAATGCCCCCGGCTTCCTCCACCAGCAGCTTGCCCGCCGCCGTATCCCAGGGAGAGAGCCCCATTTCGTAAAAACCCTCGAAAATCCCCCGGGAGACGTAAGCCAGGTCCACCGTGGCCGCGCCCAGGCGGCGCAGATCCAGTACCTTGTAAATGAGCTTTCCGAAGATCGGCACGCCGTCGGGTTTCAGGCCGCCCCGGATGCAGGCGAAACCCGTGGCCACGATGCTGCGGCTCAGGTCGCGGTTTTCGGAAACGTGCAGTTTCTCTCCGTTCACCGAAGCGCCGATGCCTTTTTCGGCGTAATACATTTCATCGAAATACGGAAGATAGATCAACCCGTGGGTGATTTCTCCCGCTTCCTGTCGGGCGATGGAGATGCCGAAATGGGGAATGCCGTGGGCGTAGTTCACCGTTCCGTCGATGGGATCCACCACGAACGACGCCCCCGCGCCTTCCTGCACCCGGCCCGATTCCTCGCCCACCAGGCCGTGGTCCGGAAATTCGTCGTTCAATCGGCCGAAAATCATCTTTTCCGTCTCGCGATCGACAAAGGTCACCAGATCCTTTTTCCCGGTCTTTTCCTCTACCTGTTCTTCCCGGAGCCGTCCGAAATGGCGCATCACGAATTCGCCCGCCTGCCGGGCGGTGGCTGTCAATATGGCTTTCATGCGCGGGTTCTCTCCCTCCGGCTTGTGGTGATCGGCGTTCGCGAGCGGGACGCGAACCGCCCAACCATACCGAAGCCGGGCTGAAATTGCAAGCCCGCCTTTTCTTCGCGGCGGGAGGTTTCGCTTGTGCATTGCTTTCGAATATGCTAACTCTCTTGCAGGCCAATTCGAGAAACGAGGTAAAGCCATGGGCTTTTTCGACAGCTTCCTGGATTCGTTCGGATGGTTGCATTTCTGGCTTGTGCTGGGCGTGGTGCTGGGAACCATCGAGGCGTTGACGGCTTCCTTTTTCATCCTGCCGTTTTCGTTGGGAGCGTTCATCACGGCGCTGTTTTCGTTCCTCGGACTTTCGGTCAACGCTCAGCTTTTCATTTTCGCGATCAGTTCGCTGATAATGATGTTCGTCATCCAGACGGTGGTGAAGAAATATTTCACCAGCGACGAGGGACAGTCCCTGAAAACCAACGCGGACGCCCTGGCGGGCAAAAAGGCGGTGGTCGTGGAGCCCATCGAGGGATCCCTGCGGCGGGGAGCGGTGAAAATCGGCGGCGAAACCTGGTCGGCCGTGGCGGATGGGGAACAGCGCTTTGAACGCGAGGACGTGGTGGTCATCCGTTCCGTATCGGGCGCCACGCTCGCCGTGGGCCGGGAAGAAGCCGAAAAGACACGAGAAAACGGTGAAACGACGCCCGTTTCCCACGATAGCGAGTGATTTGAGTCAAAAACGAGAAGACCGCGACTTTCATCGAAAGGAGAGGACCAATGGCCGCAATCGGGATTGTCATATTGGCGATGATCGGATTCGTTTTCATTCTGCTGCTGAAAGGAATTTACATCATCAAGCAGTCCGAAGCCATGGTCGTGGAACGGCTTGGGAAATTCCAGCGCGTCTGCGCGAGCGGCATGCATTTCATCGTTCCGATTATCGACAGCGTACGCATCTTTCGCCTGGAAGGGCGCTATTCCAAGCGCATCGACCTGCGCGAGCAGGTGATGGATTTCCCCCCCCAGCCCGTCATCACCAACGACAACGTGACCATGCAGGTGGACAGCGTGATCTATTACCAGATCAGCGATCCGGTCAAGGCCATGTACGAGATCGAGGATCTTTCCCTGGCCATCCGGCAGCTGGCCATCACCAACCTGCGTAACGTGATGGGCGAAATGGACCTGGACGAAAGCTTCACCAGCCGGGAAACGGTGAACTCGAAGCTGCGCTTGGTCATCGACGAGGCCACGGACAAGTGGGGCGTGAAAGTCACCCGGGTGGAATTGAAGAACATCAGTCCGCCGCCGGAGATCGAAGACGCCATGGCCAAGCAGATGAAGGCCGAGCGGGAGCGCCGCGCCATGGTTACGGAAGCGGAAGGTTTCAAGAGAGCCGCCATTTTGAAGGCGGAGGGAGAACGCGATTCCAGCATCGCGGAAGCCGAGGGTGACAAGCAGGCCAAGATTCTTCGCGCCGAGGCCGAGGCGGAAGCCATCGAGAAAATCGCCGTGGCCAATGCCGGCGCCATCAAGGCCGTTTTTACCGGCATTCACGAAGGAAAACCGAACAAGGAACTCATCGCCATCCGTTATCTGGAGACGCTGGAGAAGATGGCCAACAGCCGCGGCTCCAAGATCTTCATTCCCTATGAGGCCAGCGGCATGCTGGGCGCCGTGGCGAGCATGAAGGAGATCATGGATTCCAAGTAATCGTTTTTCTTCGGAAAACGAAGCGAAGGCCGTGGAGCGGAATGTTCCACGGCCTTTTTCAATTTCGATCTACGGCCGTGGCGGCCAGGTGCTCCGGATGTGGTGGAAACTCAGGAGGAGGAACCGTTCAGAACCTGTTCGAGCTTGCTTTCCAGCCGGGTCACCGTCAGGGGCTTGTCCAGAAAATCAACGTCCTTTCTGGCCACGCCATGCTCTTCCAGGATGTCTTCCGGAAAACCGGACATGAAGATCAGCCGGGCGTTCGGTCGCTTGGAGCGTAAATAGGCCCGCAATTCCGCGCCTTTCAGGCCGGGTAGGATCACGTCGGCCAGCACGATATCGATGTCGCCCTCGTGCTCCTCGCAAAGCAGCAGCGCCTCCGGGCCGTTCGAAGCTGTCAAGACGTTGAAACCTAGCTTTTCCAGGGCCCTCAGAACGAAACGAAGGACGGTTTCGTCGTCATCGATAATCAGGATGGTGGCTGGTCGCATCTCGAAACCCCCTTTTCACCCGGGAAACCGACACGTATCCATCTTTGGTCGAATTCTACGACCGTTCCGTGCATACTTATAAAGCCGATAAGGAGACGCTAGCACAAATAACGCGGAGTGAACAGGAAAAAATGTCCCGTGATTTCGAGAGAGGTGCAAAAGAAAACCCGGGAAGAATCCCGGGAAAGAAAGGATGCCGTTGCGCTCCGAGACGGCTTTTGATTCAGCAGAGAATCCGTTTCGGAGATTTGCGGTCGGTGTTTTTCTTCAGCGGCAGAAGCACTTCCAGAACGCCCTCGGTCAGATCCGCGGAAATCTGGTCCTGGCGGATGGCCTGGCCCAGTTTGAAACGGCGCGAGATTTTGCCCACGAAGCATTCGGCGTGGTGGTAGTCGATCCGGGAGTCTTCCGCCGGAGCGTTGCGGACGGCGGAAATCGTCAGAATATCGTTATCCACCGTAATTTCCACGTCGTCAAGGAACACGCCCGGCATATCCATGCGCAGAACGTAGGCTTCGCTGGTCATCCCGATGTCCACGGGAGCCTTGCCTTCGGTGGGCCGGACCGGCGTATCCGCGTCGCCGCTTTCAACGGCGCGTTTCAGATCCTGGAAGAAATAGTCGTTGAAGATCCCGTTCTGTTCGTCGGTTTTGAACCAACTTTTCTTCTCGGTCATGAACCATCCTTGTCCGTGTTCCATGGTGCATCTCCCTTTCGGTTTGAAGAACGGGATTTCTGTTCTTCCTGTCTCTTGGAGACGCCGAAGGGGGCACGAATTTCATACTTGATCCGAAAAAATCGATATCGGGATGTTTTCCGCTTTCCAATGGAGACGCCTGAAACACCCGAACTCGCTTCAGTATACTCTCCCGGATTGCGCCGTGCAAGAAAAAATAAGTAAAATCGCCGGCTTCGGCCAGATGTCCGGTTTGCCCTGTTGCTTGAAGCCACCTCGAAAATACGTTCGCTCGGATTTCGGATGTCTTCCGGCCGCCTTCGCCGCCGACGAATCCGACTGAAAATCCTCTCGAAATCTCTCGGACCGTATCTTTGAGATGGCTTCTTGATTCGGAAGCCTGGTTGAAGGAATGGCGAAAATACCACGGGAAGAGTCATTTCCTGGTTGCCAAAACGACTTCCCTTTCCTACAATCCATTCGAAATCCGAAGAAGAAACCGAAAGGAAGACGGTATTCACCATCGGGAGGAGCCCATGTCCATCCGCGCGTTGATTGTAATCGCTCTGTTGATGTTTTTTCTGGCCTGTTCGGCACCCGCGCCGCTTCCCGGATCGCGGACGGGGCAGCCGGATCGCTTTCTGGCGACCAAGACATCCTCGGACGTGGATCGGAAGATCGACGAAATGGCGAAGCAAATCGGAGAGGACGGCCGTTCCTCACTGGACAGGCTGTTCGACGACGATACGAAATGGCGGCATTATTGGGAACTTTTCGAACGCCACTGGAGCGCTTTACGTCCGGAAACGAAGGCGACGTTGGCCGGGCGTTTTCTGGCCTGGTGCCAGGAAACCATTGAAACTCCGGGAGGATACGGACGTTTTCGGGATGCTTTCCTCGGGAGGAGCGGACAGGTCATCTGGCCGCCGCTGAATCGGATCGTGTCCGGTACGGATCTGTCGGAAGGCGATCGGCGGCGGGCGCTGAACTTCGCCTACCTCATGGACATCAAGCTCGGCATGCGCCTTTCGAAGGAGACCGGGTTTCGGCTGCAAAGCATCGAAGACATTCGCAGCGGAGAGGAAAAGCGGGTGCGGGCCGGGATCGAAACCTTCGCGAACCTGCCGGAGTTCGGCGGGCAGGGGCAATATCTACTCCAATGTCTTTTTCGGGACGTTCCGGAAACGGCCAAGGCGGCCGCTCCCTGGATTGGGACGTATCCCGATTCCGTCGTGAAGGCGATTTATGAAAGTCAGAAATTTCAGAAAAACGGCAAGGAATTTCTTGCGGTCAAGGAAGATGTTCTGAAACGTTCGGGCCTGGCCGAGTTCCATCAGAGTCTGGCGGGAAGCTATCTATATGAAAAGCAAAAGAAACCGGAGGTGCTGGAGGCCATCGCCCGTTCGGCGGCGGTGATCCTCCAGATCCGCCAAAGAGCGGCCGAACTGGCCCTGAAGGCGAACGGATACGCGTTGACGCCGGGTTTGCGGAGCATCGAGGATCCGAGCGTGCTGCCGTTCAAGTATCGCTTGATGATGGCTGCGGAGAGCTTGCAGGGAGACGAACGAACCGAGGAGATCTGGCGGTTGCTTTTGGCGGAAAAAACCCCGAGGCGTCTGGCCAGGGGGATCCGTTATCTTCTGGAAACGCATCCGGAGGTTTTCACGAAACAAACGCCGCCTAGGAAAGCGCTTTGCGAGTGGTTGAACGCATTCTGGAAAATCGATGCGGACATCGTGAAGAAACTGGGTTACGCGCGGATCGAAAACTACAATGACACGCTGAAAGCCTCTCACCGGGCGCTGTCCGAGAGCATGGCGTCGGCGCAGTACGGCCGTTCGTTACAGACCACCACGAATGCGCTCAATAATTTACTGGAAACGGATCAAGCCAACCAGGATATCCGCGCACAGGTTCGCAAATGGATCGGGAAAGACGGGAAAAAATTCAAAAAACGCATTTCCCAACTGCATCGCCTGAAGGGAAAGATCCAGGATTCCGCCATGCAGGAAATCGCTCGGGCCTGTCAGACCGTCTTCACCTTCAAGTCGGCTGCGGTGCTGCAACTTTTATAGCGCCCCGGGAGAAATACGCAAAGCCTGCGATTTGTCGTCTACCCTTGACAATCCGTGACGATTCATACTAGGAAAGGGTGCGAGTTCCGTACTTTCCGAAAGGATGCCGCCATGAAATTCGCCCTTTGCAACCTGTTGATTTTAATTGGTTTCTCCGTGATCTTTACGTCCTGCGGCGCGGACGATGCTTCCGATCCCTCTCCGGACGGGGACGCGGACAAAGAAGCCTCCGACGGCGATGCATCGGACGGAGACGCCGATTTCGACGCCGACGACGACGAAGACGGCGAGGCCGAGAGCATCGTCCTTCCCGACGCCTGGAGCTTTCCGCGTCTGCATACCGACGGCGAGCGCGTCGTGGACGAATTCGGGCGCACGGTCATGCTGCGCGGCATCAACATCGGCGGACGCGCCAAACTGCCGCCGTTCCTTCCCTGGGAAGGCGCGCTGGACGATTCCGCGTTCGACGACAAGCTTTCCGCCTTCATGGATTTTCCCGAAGACTGGGGTATGAACTGCGTCCGCTTCACGGTCTTTTGGGAGGCTCTGGAGCCCGTGCGCGGGCAGGTGGATCCGGATTACCTCGACCTGGTGGAACGGCAGATCGACGCGCTGGCCGAACGCGGACTGTACGTCTTCATCGATTTCCACCAGGATCTCTTCAGCCGCTGGCTGGGCGGTTCGGGCGCGCCGTCGTGGGCCCTGGAGGATCCGCCGGCGGAGCCGCCCGTTCTGGACGACAAAACCTGGTACATGAAGGTTTTCGCCGACGAGAACGTCCTTCAGGCCTTCGATCGTTTCTGGGAGGACACGGACGGCATTCGCGGCGCGTACGCGGACACCGTGATCGCCGTGGCGGAGCGTTTCGCGGACAAGCCGAACGTTTTGGGCCTTGACCTGATGAACGAGCCCAACCCGGGAGCCCTGGGAAAGCAGGATCCGAACCGCTGGTACGCCGAGCGCCTGATTCCCTTCTACAAGGCTCTCGCCACGCGCATCCGGGAAATCGCGCCGCATTTTGTGGTTTTCGTGGAGCCCAGCGGTTTCGAGGCGGGACAGTCCGGCGGCGAGGAAACCTGGAGCCTCGAAGGTCTGGATAATTATATCTTCGCGCCGCACTACTACTACCCCGTGCAGTTCGTCACCGGCGAATACCCGGGCGATCTGGAGGGCTTGCGGGAGGCGCTGGGCGAGAAGGCCGCACGGGGAACCTCCCTGGGCGCGCCGGTCTTGCTGAGCGAATTCGGCTTCCGAGGCAGCGAGGGGGACACGGGCAAGGACGAAAACGCGGGCTGGTTCATCACCGATCTGTACACGATCCTGGACGAACGGCACATGCACGCCACCGTCTGGACCCACGAAGTCAGCGAACACTACTGGAATCACGAGGATTGCAGCTTCGTGAACGGCGACTGGACGGAGCGTACGCCCCGGGCGGACGCCCTGTCCCGGCCCTACGCGCCGTTTACGGCCGGCGCGCCCGTTCGGGCGAGTTACGACGCGACCTCCCGGCGCTTCGAATACGTCTACGCCTACGATTCCGGAGCCTCCGCGCCCACCTGGATCCGGTTGCCGAGGCGGCATTATCCCCAGGCCCCGAACGTGTCGCTGAGTTTCGGCCGCGCCCACTACGTGGAGTCTCTGTCCCTGCTCGTCATTGATGAACAGGGCGGCGGGACGCTTCCGGAGGACGGCGCCCAACAGACGCTGATAATCGCGCCGGAGTGACGGGCTCCGCTTCGAAAGCTTACTCGGCGAAAATCTCCGACCGGCCGGTTTTCAGATCCACCTTCAGGATGCGGTGCCGGTTGGTGTCGGCCACATAGAGAGCGTCTCCCGATACGGACAAGCCGGAAGGCTCGTTCAGGTCGCGGACGCCCTCCATTTTCAGCGTCCCCACCCGGTTTCTGTCGGCCAGGTTCAGGGTGCGAATGGTGTTGTTGAAGCTGTCGGCGATGTACAGCGTGTCGCCTTTCGCCGCGATGCCTAAGGGATGCTGCAACTTGGCCGCCCGCCCGTAGCCGTCCACGTAGCCGAAATCGAACAGGCCGCTTCCCACCAGGGTGTCCACCCGCCGTTTTTCTAAGTCCAGCACGCGTACGGCGCTGGTTTCGCTGTCGGCCACGTAAAGCCGTCCGCCGGAAAGGGCCAGCCCGCTGGGCTGGGCGAAAGCCGCGCCGGAGAGTCCGCCGTCCAGGATGTTTTCCAGGCCGCTGCCCGCCAGGGGGCGGATGACGCCGTTTTCATAGCGCCATATCTGGTGGCTGCCCGCCATGGCCACGTCCAGACCGCCGTCCCGCCAGGCCAGCGCCCAGGGCGAGCGCAGAGCCTGCGAGAGCGCAGGGCCGCCGGAGCCGATTCCCCGCGCCTTTTTTCCGGTGCCCGCCAGTGTTTTCGTTCGCCCGCTTTCAAGGTCCAGTTCGCGGATGGCGTGGTTGCCCCGGTCCGCGATGAACAGCCGCCCTTCGTGAATCGCCATGCCTTGAGGTTCTCGGAAGCGCACCGCGTCGGGCGGTCCGTCCGCAAAGCCCGGCTGCGGCCCGCCGTAAGTTTCCGAAACGGCTCCTGCTTCGTCCAGGCGTACCACCCGGTGATGGCCACTGTCGGCCACGAAGACGCCTTCCTTCACGGCCAGCACCTTGCCCGGATAGAGAAAGCGCCCGCCGGGCTGTTTTTCCCGCCGCAGCGCGGGAGCGCCGCCATTCGAAAGCGTGCCGGTCTTTTCGCCATCCGCAAGCAGTTGATCCACCACGGTTTCCAATTGTCCGGGATCCGGTTCGCCGCTCGTTACGCCGTAAATCGTTCCATCCGGACGAATGAAGGCCACCGTCGGCCAGGCGCGCACTCCCCAGCGGGTCCAGATTTCGTACTCGTCGTCCATGGCCACGGGGTGACGGACCCCGTACTTGCGGATGGCGTGTTTGACCTTCTCGTCGGATTTCTCCTGGTCGAACTTTCCCGAATGCACGCCGATGACCGTCACGGGACGATCCTTGTACTTCTCGTCCAGCGCGGCCAGGCGGGGCAGGGCGTGCAGGCAGTTGATGCAGCAGTAGGTCCAGAAATCCAATACCACCACGCGGCCCTTCATCGCGGCCAGGGTGACGGGAGCCTCGGTGTTCAACCAGCGGGTATCCTTCGGAAATTCAGGGGCTTTCACTTCGATGGCCTCCGTTCGCTTCGAGTCTTTCTCCAGTCCGTACGCCAGAAACGAGCCGATGGGCGCGGCCAGCGCGGCGAGCAGGATAAGGGGAATGATCCGGTAGGACGATCGTTTCATGACGGTATCGCTCCGAAAACGGATGTAATCTCGCGGCGGGCCGTCCGGCGAACGCCGAAGCCCGTTCCGCCTTTCGGATAGATACGAATATCGTCCCGGACATTCCGAAAAGAATCCTTCATCTTCATGGGAGGGTGCATGTCGGCCTCGGCCGCCGCGAACTTCGGCCGCTTGCCTAAACGTCCATGGCCGTCTATAATCGCCCGCGAACGCCCGGCGGGCGAAGAATCGTTTGTCCGACATCGATGAAGGAAAGCGAGGGGCTCCATGGCGAAGGCGAAACTGTTGATCTGCGGCGGCGCGGGATACATCGGCTCCATCACGGCTCATCTCCTGGCGGAGGAAGGCTTCGAGGTCCACGTGCTGGACAATCTTTCCACGGGTTATCGCCGGGCGGTGGGGGATCTTCCGTTTTTCCGTATGGACGTTCTGGACACGGAAGCCCTGGCGCGGCACATGCAGGCGCGGCAATACGAAGCCGTGCTGCACTTCGCGGCTTTCATCGCCGTGGGGGAATCGGTTTCCGACCCGTTGAAATACTATAAGAACAACGTTTCCGGCACGTTGTCGTTTCTGGAGGCCATGCGGCGATCCGAAACCCGGCGGCTGGTCTTTTCCAGTACGGCCGCCGTCTATGGTGAACCCCGGGAGACGCCGGTCACCGAGGAACATCCGCTTTCGCCCATCAATCCCTATGGCTGGAGCAAGCGCATGATGGAGCAGTCCATGGCGGATTGCGACCGCGCCTGGGGGCTTCGCACCGTGGCCCTGCGCTACTTCAATGCCGCCGGGGCTCTGCCCGGAAGCTCGGGGGAGTGGCACAGACCGGAAACCCACCTGATTCCGCTGGCCTTGCGCGCCACGCTTCCGGACGCCCGTCCCCTTTTCGTTTTCGGAGAGGATTACGGCACGCCGGACGGAACCTGCGTCCGGGACTACATCCACGTCACGGACCTGGCCCGGGCGCACGCATGTTCGCTGAATCACCTGCTGAACGGCGGGGAGAGCCGCACCTTCAACCTGGGCGCGGAACGGGGCTATTCGGTACGGGAGGTCATCGAGACGGCCGGGAGGGTGACGGGTCGTTCCGTGAACTGGAAAAGCGCGCCGAGGCGGGAGGGCGATCCGGCCGTTCTGGTGGCCGCATCCGGCCGTATCCGGCAGGCGTTCGGTTGGAAACCCGTGCGCAGCGACCTGGAAAGCATCGTGCTGGACGCCTGGGAATGGCACCGGGAAAACGGCTTCGAGGGCCCTGCCGGATCGGGCGGCGATTGCGCGGAAGCGTGAGACTCGAAGTCCGCTTCAGTCTCCCTTGCGGCTTCCCTCCAAACGTAGCGGCCGTCCCTTGAACACCCAGGTTTCCACGTTTTTTTCGAAAACGGCGTTGTCCGGAATGTACAGCACGGCCTCTTCCTGGAGATCGAGAACCACCCGGACGCCTTTTTTCACCACCACGTTGGCTCCCACGGATATCCGGGGCGCGTTCTCCGCGGATTCGCGAATCTCGCGATTTTCCATGTCGTACTCGATGGTTCCGTAGGGTTTCCGCGTCCGAAGAATGAACGTGGCGTCTTCTTCCAGGCGCAGCCCGTCGCCGAACGGCCGGGAGAAGGTCGTCAGGCCGTGACGTACGCAGAGGAAAAGGCGCGCGCCTTTCTCCAGCACCCAGCCGGGCCCCACGCCCCGCCTTTCGAGATCCTCGGTTTTCAGGCCCAGGCAGGGATGCAGGTCCACGAAGGCCAGCGGCTCTTCCGGCGATCCGGCCACGTCCGCCCCGGTCCTGCGAAGCTTATCCGCCTGCAATCGGTTCAGCGTATGGAAGGTGGACTGCACGGAGTCCGGACCGACGATGGCCTTGGTGGGGATGAAGAGATCGTCCCGCCCGCCGGAATAGATCCGCACGTCGTCGGGGTCCAAGAGCGACGCGAGATGCTGATTGAGGAATTCGTAGGTGCTGGACTGAATCTTCCGGTCCCCCACCCGCACCGTTTTCCCCGTATACAGCGATCCGGGCAGGTCGGTGCGTACGGCGTCCAGGTCCAGCAGGTTGGTGTTGACGTGTCCCTCGTTGAAGCGCAGTCCGCCGTCCTCGCCGGTTTCCGCCGATAGATCCGGGTCCAACTCGGAATACTCGATGATTCGGATCCGATCGTCCTTCTTTCCGCGACAGGGCATGCCCACGGGTTCGGACGGCCCGGTGCGCGGCACGACGGTCAGGGTGAAGCGGGCGTTGTTGCGCAGGTGATAGCCCAGGCGTTCCGGCAAAAGCGGAGACAACGCGGCGTTGTCCACGTTTCCCATGACCAGGTGCCTGATCCCCGCGGATTGCAGCCAGTCCCGGATGCTTCGGACCGATTCCGCCGTTCCGGAGAGCGCGGCGTAAACGCCGCCGTGTCCGTCGCCGGTCCAGAACAGGGTGCCGTCCGTCCGGACGATCAGATCGCCCTCCGCGTCCAGCCTGGGGATTTCCCGCTGCTGAAACAGCAGCACGGCTTCCTTGGGCAGGCCGAGCAGCGTATCACGCTCCAGCCAGCGAACCATGTAGGAATACGTGACGGAACTGGTCATGAACAGAAGGGGAGGGAGTTTGCCGCAGGCCAGTCCCTCCTCCAGAACCTCGGCCAGGATCAGATGGCAGAAGTTCAGCCCTTCCACCGGGCTGATGGGAAAGAGTCCCTTGGGGGCTTCCCGTTCCGGCCACTGCTGTCGCATGGCCTCGGGCAGCGGAGAGATGGCGCGGTCCAGATTGTCCCATTCCCGGAAAAAGCGCGTTCCGGCTCCTCCCGCGAAGACTGCCACGGCCCATACGCCTTCCCGCAGGGAGGCCAGCCCGATGGTCCGATCCCGGGCGCTCGATTCGAATTGATCCGGATCCGCGGCGACGGGCTCCAACTGCTCGGAGGTCAGCGGCGGCGGCGCTTTGCCGAACAGGCGCATGCGGTGTTCCCGAAGGTGATCGAAATCGATCCGTTCCACCTGGGAAAAGAAAGTGCGCCACTCATCCTCGCCGGCCGTCTCCAGATATTTGGCGAAGCACCCGCCCAGTCCTTCCTCCACCAGTTTCATCGCGGTGGGCAGGGCTTCCGGGTGATTCTCGAGGTGAGCCACCAGGCTGCTGTAGCGTTCTCTAAGTTCCGTTAGTTCGATCAATCTTTCCTCCCGCGGCGCCTCCGCCCGGCGCCAGAATCAGGCATCCGCCCCTGCCGCCGGAAGCCGCCCGATAGTCGTCTTCCAATCGTTTTCTGAATTCCTCCGCCCGTTCCTTCCGGACCAGGTTCACCGTACAGCCGCCGAAGCCGCCGCCGGTCATGCGGCTTCCGATTCGTCCCGGAAGCCCGGCGGCCAGTTCCACGGCCCGGTCCAGTTCGGTGGAGCTTACTTCATATTCATCCCGAAGCCCGGCGTGGCTTTCGGCCATCCATTTTCCGGCTTCCGTTTCATCCGCCCGACGAAGGGCATCCGCGAAGGCCGCCACGCGGCCGTTTTCCCGGATGACGTAGCCGCAGCGCCGGAAGGAAATTTCCGGCATGTCCGCGCGGGTGTCCTCCAGCATCGGCAGGCTCACGTCGCGCAGGGCCTTCACCTCCGGATGGCGGGCGCGGATCGCTTCCAGGCCGACGCGGCATTCCTCCTGCCGCTTCCCGTATTCCGATGCGGCCAGTTCGTGCCGGACGCCCGTGTCGCAGATCACCATCCGCCAGTCCTGTGGGACGGAAACGTGTTCGTGATCCAGGTTGCGGCAGTCGAGCATCAGCGCGGCCCCGGGACGGCAGGCCGCCGAGGCGAACTGGTCCATGATGCCGCAGGGAACGCCCACGAAGCCGTTTTCCGCGCTTCGGCCGATCTCGGCCATGACGGCGGGAGCGAGATTCCAGCCGTTGGCGGCGTCGCAAAGCGCGATGAAGGCGATTTCCAGGCTGGCCGAACTGGATAGGCCGCCTCCCAGCGGCACCACGCCGAACGCCACCGCGTCCAGTCCTTTGGGATGCAGGCCCCGTTGTCGCATGGCCCACAGCGTTCCGGCGGGATAGCGAACCCAGCCGTCCATCTCTCCGGGGGCAAGTTTTCCGGAATCGAAGGTTTCGGTGCGGTCGAAATTCAGGGAGTGAATTCGCACACGGCCGTCGGTGCGCGGCGCGGCCAGGACGTAAGTGGCAAGGTCGATGGCGACCGGAAACACGAATCCGTCGTGGTAGTCGGTGTGTTCGCCGATCAGGTTGACCCGGCCGGGCGCGCGAGCCCAGAAGAATTCTCGGCCGCCGGGATCTCCGAATGTCCGCTGCCAGGCCGTCGCCAATCGCCCCAGGGGGAAGTATGTTCGATTGCTTTCCGCGTTCATTCCGATTTCGCCTCGATGTTCGGATTCGTATCGCGGCCGAAGTTTCTCCGACCGTTTCGAAAAAAAGACAACATACCCCATTGACGGCCCGGCATCAAGGATGTCTCGCATGCTTTTTCGCGCCGACCTTTCCGTTGATCCGGCGAACGAAACCTTTTCGAAATCTCTCGGTCAGTATTTTGGATAGGGTTTCCGGAAAACGAAGGATGAGGAAAAGGGGTCGAAGGAGAGGGTAGGCGGGGAAGGGACGGAAGCCCGCTGTCCCGGGACGGGAAGTCCGAAAATGCCCCAACGATTTCCGGACCGGACTTCTGTTGGAAACGAAACCGCCGCGAATCTAGAATTCCAGATCCTCGATCACTTCGTCCCGCTGGTTCTTCCGGGGTTTGTTCGTATCCCCGATGGAGAAGAACTCGTCGTCCATGATGTCTTCCAGATTTTCATAGAAGCTCATGACACGAAGGTACTCGTCCCGCTCGAAATCCGCGTAGCTCGAATATTTTCTCTCGCTTCGCATGACTTTCTCCTTGTTCCCTGCCATTTTCTTCATTTCCCGGCGCTCCGTTGTGTCTGTCGATGAACCGGCTCGAAAGGTTCCCGGGCCAAGATCGTTTCGTATTTTTTCAACAAATCCGCTACGGCTTCCCGTAGATACTCGCTCTGGGTGATGCGTGTTTTCCGGCTGAGCGCCTTCAAGGCGTCTTTGTGCGCCTGCGGAATCAATACATTTGTAGCGACCAGCTTCGACATGAAATCCCTTCAGGAGACGATTACTACAAGACAATATCGAATTATCCTGTAGTATATACAACCATATTTTTCGATACTATATTGTCTTGTTTAAAACATACTTGTATTTATGTCAAGTAAATAAATGAAATTTCTTCAGGATTCAGCATTTCGAGTTTGTTCGAGATGAGAACGGGATCAAGGATTGGGGAAGGGGTTCTTCGCGCCGTCCGTGGCTCGAACCGGGTTGCTGCGCAAATCACTCGCTATGAGCGGCTGAACCGTCGCTGAAATCATTTACGAACGGCGATGGCGGTTGGCTTGACTTCTTTCAAAAAAGCCGTGCGGCTTATCGAAGAAGAAAAACGTCTTCGCGTCGGGGAGCCAGCTTTTTCTCGATGCGAAGAAGCAGAAGGTAGATCCAGGGCGCCACCAGGGCCGTCATGCCCGCGATGGGAACCGGGTGGAAAGCGAAATGATCCGAATGAAACGGACCGATTCCGGTGAGAAGGCCGTAGGAAAACCAGTAGAACAGTTGCAGGACGATTTCGGCTCCGAAGAGATAAGCGGCCACGAAAAAGGGATGGCTCAGATTCAGCAGGCGGGAAGCCACCCGGATGCTGGAGAAAAGAAGCAGGGCCTGCAAAAGAAACAAGCCCGTGAAACCGTTGTGGAAAGAGGAAAAGAGAATCGCCGTGACGCCCGCCAGGACAAGGCCCTCCCCGAACTTCCGCGTTCGGGCCAGATAAAAAACGAAAACCGCCTGCAAGTCCGGACGGAAAACCAGAAAACCCAGCGGATACAGATACGTGGCCGCCAGAATGAAGGTCAGAAGCGCCAGGATGGGAAAAAGGGCGTTTCTCACGGCCGGCGGCCCTCTCCGCCCGAAGGCACCACCACGAGCAGTTCCCGGAGCCGCGTAAAGTCCACCCGGGGCCGGATTTTCGGTTCCTGGAACATGCCGGATTCCGATCGGATCACTTCCACCACCTCGCCGATCACCAGATCCGGGGGAAACTGCTGATCCAGTCCGCTGCTCTCGATCACGTCGCCGACCTTCACGTCCTCCAGGGAAAGCGAAAAGGCGAAAACGCAGGACAGGTCGTCGTTTTTGTTGTTGCCTTTCACAATGCCCCGCGCGCCCGTGCGGCGGATCACGCCGTCGATGGAGCTGTTGGGATCGATCATCAACAGCACCCGGGCGTAGGAAGGGTAGACGTCGAGCACTTTTCCGACGATGCCGTCGGCGTCCAGCACCGGGGCGGACAGGCGTACGCCGTCCCGGGAGCCGTTGGAGATGGTGACGGTGCGGAACTGGCCGAGAATGTCGGTGCCGATCACCCGGGTGGGAAGATACCCCAGCGGGTGGCGGCGGGCCATGTTCAGCAGGTTGCGAAGCCGGGCGTTTTCCCGTTCCGCGGATTCCAGTTCCTGAATGCGCTGGCCGAGGATCCGGTTCCGCGCCCGGAACTCGTCCGCTTCCTTCCGGGCGTCCACAAGGTCGATGTATCCGTACCAGGCGGACGCGAGGCCGTCGGTCAGCCCCGTCAGCAGATATTGCACCGGGTGGACGATGGACGCCAGGACGCGGTGGACGACGCCGGAATCGGTTTTACGGTCTTCTCCCGCGTGGAAGAAGAGCAGGAGCAGCAACAGGGCCAGCATCCCGATAAGACCGGTTCGTTTGGCGTTTCTCATGGCACCTTCGGCCGGAAAGAGTGAGCGTTCAGGTGTTGGAGGCGATTTCCCGCAAAAGGTCCAGTTCGTCCAGGGCCTTTCCGCAGCCGATGGCCACGCAGGAAAGAGGATCCTCCGCGATGAGCACCGGCACGCCCGTTTCCTCGCGGATCAGCACGTCCAGGTGGCGCAAAAGGGCTCCGCCGCCGCTGAGCACGATGCCCCGGTCCATCACGTCGGCCGCCAGTTCCGGCGGCATGCGCTCCAGGGCCAGCCGCAACGCGCCGATGATGGCGCGGATGGGCTCCTCCAGGGCCTGGCGGATCTCGTCCGAGTTGATTTCCACCGTGCGGGGAATGCGGGCCACCATGTCCTGTCCCTTCACCTCCATGACCTGCATTTCCTCGTCGGGATAGGCGTTGCCGATGGTGACCTTGATGAGTTCGGCGGTGCGTTCGCCGATGAGAAGCTGGTGCTGCCTTTTGATGTGCGAGATGATGGCCTCGTCCATCTTGTCGCCCGCCACGCGCACGGACTTTCCGTACACGATGCCCGCCAGGCTGATGACGGCCACCTCGGTGGTGCCGCCGCCGATGTCCACGATCATGTTGCCGGACGGTTCCGTAATCGGCAGTCCGGCGCCGATGGCCGCCGCCATGGGTTCCTCGATGAGATAGACCTCGCGAGCGCCCGCAGCCAGCGCCGATTCGCGCACGGCCTTTTTCTCCACCTCCGTGATGCCCAGCGGTACGCCGATGACCACCCGGGGATGGACCAGCGAGCGATCGTGATGCACGGTGCGGATGAAGTATTTCAGCATGGCCTCGCAGACGTCGAAATCCGCGATCACGCCGTCTTTCAGCGGCCGGATGGCCGTGATGGAGCCGGGCGTGCGTCCCAGCATTTCTTTGGCTTCTTTTCCCACCGCCAGCACCTTTTTTCGTCCGGCGAAATCGGTCTGCACGGCCACCACCGACGGTTCCGAAGCCACGATGCCCTTGTTGCGCACGTAAATGAGCGTGTTGGCCGTTCCCAGGTCGATCGCCAGATCGTTGGACAGCCAGCTATAGAACCAGTTCATGCCGAGTCGCTTTCCTTCAAGGTCTGTCGTAAACAGACGTAACTTTCTGAAATTGCAAGGCAAAGCCGGAAACGGATTCCCGGGAGGGGGGCGAACCTTCCCCTCCATCCTCCCCAAAGGCGTTTTCCGGTTGTCCCTGAAAACTCATAACAGATTCCGTACCGCGTTGGCAAGAAAGAATGGTCCGGCGGTATGGAATTTCTTCCATGGAGCGGCTTTTCCGGCGTTCGCGAATGCGGTTCAGGGACTTGCCGGTGAGACGGAAGATCCCGTACGGATGTCCGTATCGCTTCCCAAACGGTGAAAACCTTGCAAGGATCCGGAAAATCATGCAAAGTAATCGGCATGCAGACCAGCAGAATTCCGGCGAGCGAGGTGCACCGATGAAAGATCCTTTTTACGGAAAACCGCCCTATAATCTGATGATCGTTCGAATGAGCGCCCTTGGGGATATCTGTCACGCTCTGCCTGCCTATCATGCCTTGCGCCGACATTACCCCCGAACCAAGATGTATTGGCTGGTCGATAGCCCGTACAAACCGCTTCTGGAACGAACGGAGGGACTGCGCGAGGTCGTGGCCTTCGACCGTCCGAAAGTCACCGAAAAACTGACGACGCTTCAGGAATTCTGGCGGGCGGTGGGGCTGGTGATCGCCTTCGTCAGGCGCCTGTACCGGATCAACCTGACCGGAGCCATCAATTTTCAGCCTCTTCTGCGCTCCGGCTTTTTCACCTTCGCCACGCTGGCCCGGGTCCGGCTGGGTTTTTGCCGTCTGGGCGAGGGAAGCTGGTTTCTCATGAACAAGCGGGTGAAGGTTTCCAAGAATCAGCACGTCGTCCGGCAGAATATGAAATTGCTGGAGCCTTTGGGGCTGGATCCGACGCCCGAGCGGGTTCCCCTCCGCCTGGAGGACGAAGACCGCCGGCCGGTGGAAGATTTCATGAAGGATTACGGAATTCAGCCGGATCGGATGGTGGTGTTCAATCCCGGTTCCAGCAAGCGGGCCAAGGAATGGACGGTGGAAGGCTGGGCTCGCCTGGGCGATCGGCTGGCGGCGGAGGAAAACCTGGTTCCCGTAATCGCCTGGGGATCGGAGCGGGAAGAGAAAACCGCCAAGGCGATCATCGGCGAGATGAAGGAAAAAGCCTTGCTGGCTCCGGACCTGCGTCTTCCCGAACTGGCGGCGCTGCTGACCCGGGCGCGCCTCGTCGTCGCTCCGGATACCGGGCCCTTGCATCTGGCGTCCCTCCAGGGTACGCCGGTGGTGGGCCTGTACGGCCCCACGAATCCGGCGATCCACGGGCCGTTCTGGGAGCCGCATCGCGTGGTTCAGGCCGATTCGGATTGCAAGCGGCCCTGTTATCGAAAGCGAAACAACCTGAAGACGCCCTGCGCCTGCATGCGGGATCTCTCCGATGAGGCGGTCTATCAGGTCTGCCGAAACCTTCTCCAGGACACGCTCGAAGTCGAATCGAAACAGATCGCCGGGTAAGGCCAGGCGGACCGGAATACGATTGCGATTGGATTACACGGGACGTGTAGGTGGACCGATACATGTGCCAATGGTTGGTGCTTGTCTGCACGGGCAGGCATTGCTTGGCCCGTGACGCCTCACTTGTCACGACCACCTACCAGATACAGATTCGAATGTTGACACCGGAAACGGGTTTTGCCGTTATCCCGTTGAAGTTTCATAAATCATTCTTTGAACTAATCCTCCCAGTTCTATCGGAGTAATGCTATTCAGATAGGCATTGACACATATATCTATATGTAGTACTTCTAGGAAAAAATCATTATCATAAACTTTACGGACAGATAGAGCGGAATGTTTTTCCGCTTCATTTCGTGAAACAAATTAAATAGCCATAACACCTCGATTGTCCTTTTTTTGTAAATATTTCGAGGACTCAATCTACAGAAAGGAAAAATAAAAGAAAGGGTTGTAGCCATGGCCGGAAAAGGAAGCGGGTTCAAGACAGCGATGAGTCTTATAAAATCGCTAGAAAGAGCAGCAGCACAAGCTGAACGAAAGGCAGAGCGTCAAAGAAGGAAGCGCTTACGTGAAGAAGAAAAGCTACGTAGAGAAGAAGAACATTTAGCAAAGCAACATGAAAAAGAACTGGTTACACTTGCACGTATTGAAGCTGTCGCAAAGAAGAAAGAGTTTAAGCAAATTATTGATGAATCGAAAACTGCATTTGAAAGGAGATGTTCACAAAGAAAATTTGTTCGAGAAGCAATTGTAGATTCTGTTTTAAAATGAGCTGAAGCAAGGAGGGGTTATGGATCTGTATTCCATCGGCGCTATAATCACGGTTGGCATTCTTTCCGGTACGATAGTTTTCCTTACTACTCGATTCTCCGCCAATAAAAAAATCGTCGAGTACAATACTCTGGCAGAGGCTATTCGTGAAACATCGGAGAAATTGGCAAACATCCAATCTCAGGTGATAAATGCTGAGAAACAATATGAACGCATCAATGAGGAAACGATTGAGCTTCAGGATTTGAAAGCTAATTCGGACCAATTAGAAGAGGCTCTTACGACCAATTCTGACCTTCTAAATAATGCGATCTCCGAGTTGGATGAAAAAGAGACGGAATTGGATTCTCTAGATAGTGTCGTCACAAGATATTGAGCCATAATACAAGGCAACGGATCTGAACGGCGGCGAGGAATGAGGCGGTGTTTTTCGCGTATCGCGTTGCGATTCCACGCCAGCGTTTCAGGTGGAGAAAGGCATTTTCCACCAAGTGCCGTGCACGATAAAGTTCCTTGTCATACTCGCGCTGAACCTTCCTGTTTTTCTTGGGCGGAATCACCGCCTCCATCCCGGCCTGCTCGGCTTTCTCGATAATCACGTTCGTGTCGTATCCCCGATCAGCCAGCAAATAAGCGGCATCCATTCCTTTTATCAGGTTGTGAGCTTGCGTACAATCCGCTGTGGGACCGTCTGTAATAAGGACTCGGAGCGGCATACCATGCGCATCCACGGCCAGATGTATCTTGGAGTTGAGCCCCCTTTTGTTCGCCCCATCGCCTGGTTGCCGTCTTTCGCTCCCGCCGCGTGGGGATGGACTTTGACGTGGCTGGCGTCGATCATCAGCCATTCGTAATCGGGCTCGTCGATAAGAATTTCGAGTAGCGATTCCCAAATTCCTTTATCTCGCCAGCGGCAGAAGCGGCGGTGGGTATTCTTCCAGTCGCCGTAATCGGGCGGTAGGTCACGCCAGGGAGCGCCCGTACGGAGAATCCAGAAGACGGCATCGATGAACTGCCTGTTATTCTTTGCGATTCCGCCCCAGGCACCTTTTCGACCCGGCAAATGGGGCTCCAGAAGACTCCAGACGTGATCGGAAATATCGTGTCGGTGATAGGCGGCTGGCATGTCTATCCTTTCAATATTTTATATTGATAGGAATTATACCCCAACACAAAATCCATGTCGAGAACATTCAACTACTCGTGACGACACTATCTAGAAGAGAAAATCTACACCTTGATGGCGAAGCTTGATCTGTATTCCCGAATCGATGAGTTCGTGGATCAGGGCATGTTTGATATGCCAACTTATCTTTATGAAACATCTGCTCGATTTTCCGAAGAAATTAAGCGTCTACGCGAAAAACAAAAAGTGTTGATTCAGGAAAATGAGGCCATTCAATTTCCTAATAATGTCCAAATCTCGGGCGTTGAAAGCCATGATAGAAAAATATTGAAAGGTCAGATTAAATTGATGTTGACGGCTTTTAACATTGAGTGTGACCTTTTGATTGCCAAAGTAAATCCAGGGAATTTCCCTCGTATTCTTGAGCGGATCGAAAAATTGGCGGCAGCATTGGAAAAGAATGCAGTAACTCTCCACTGCGGTTTCAATCTAGAGTACGTCAAACTTAAATATGAAGAATGCAAGCTCCAGTATCAATTTAAACTGAAAAAACAGGAAGAACAAGAAGAACAAAAGAGAATCAGAGAACAGATTCGCGAGGAACAGCGGGCGATCAAGGAATTTGAGCAGGCTGTTGTAAAAGCGGAAAAAGAAGAACGGATATACCGCGAATTACTTGAAAAAGCTCGAAAGGAGCTTGAGAAAGTTAGTGAAACTGAGCGTACCGAAGCACAGGCCCGTATTGCTCTATTGGAACTGCAACTCACTGAAGCCGAAGAAAAGGGGCAACGTGCAAAGAGCATGGCAGAGCAGACCAGACGTGGACATGTTTATGTTATCAGCAATATTGGTTCGTTTGGGGAAGGAGTCTACAAAATTGGATTGACTCGACGGCTGGAACCCATGGATCGTGTGAAAGAGCTCGGAGATGCAAGTGTGCCCTTCTCCTTTGATGTCCATGCAATTATTTATGCTGAAGATGCCCCTGGTCTTGAAACAGCCTTGCATCATCGCTTTACCAGAAATCGAGTGAATGCGGTGAATCTACGGAAAGAATTCTTTAGAATTCCTTTGGAAAACATACGCAAAGCGGTTGATGAATTGACGGAAGGGAGAGCAGATTTCACTATGACGGCATTGGCAGAAGAATATTTCGAAAGTCGACGGTTGCAAGGTGCAGAAAAAGCTGTTGCATAATTCTTCCTATTTCTCCTCCTCCTCGGGCGGCAGGGTGTCGGGAAGGAAGACCCGCAGGGTGTCGGTATCGACGAAAACCCAGAGATAGCCATCGTTATTCGCTGCCATGGCGTGGGGTGTTCCGAGTTTCCGCACGGACTCGACGCGCGCCATGACCTCCGGATCTTCCGACGAATATCCCTGCCAGGCCCCCGGGCCCGCCGCGACGAAGGCTTCGCGCTCGGAGGAAACGCCGACGATGCGTTTTTCCGTGGGGACGGAAATGAAAAAGGTCTTCGCCCGCCCGGCGGAATACGTCACGCGGTAGGGACGCTTCAGGCGAAAAAGCTGGGCCGCGCCTTCCTCCTCACGCCACACGGCCGGATCGTCGCTTCCCGCATAGTTGCTCATCAGCCAGGGCTCTTTTTCTCCGGGTGTAATCAGACGCAGAAGGCCGTTTCTTGAGTCGATGACGAACAGGCCCGAGAAACCGTCTTCCCCGTGCCAGGCGATGACGTCGGTGGGCGTATTTAGGGGGGATTTCAGCGCCGCGCGCTCTTTCCATGCATATCCCGGCTCTCCCGTGCCGGCCATAATCTGCGTCTGTTTTCCGTCCGCGTCCAGGACCAGGACGCGATGGTGGGCCGAATCGGCGATGAAAATCCGTCCGCCTTCATCGGCCGTGATGCCGAGCGGATGATGAAGGAGATCGGGAACATGCGAGAAATTCTCCACCCATTCGAGCCTAATAGAGCGCACGGGAAGTTCCGGTCGATTCGGCCGAAAAATCAGAAGACGATGATTGCCGGAGTCCAGAAGAAACAGGCGCTCCTCGTCTCCGTCCCAGTGGATCGCCGCGGGATGATGCAGGAGAACCGTGTCCGCAAGCGCCTCTCCGCCCTCCTCGGGGTGTTGCCCGGATTTTCCGCAAGTTCCCAGAATCGTTCGGATTTCCCCTACGTTCGTGTCGATGGAACGTACGCAATGATGGAAGGTGTCCGCCACGAAAAGAAGGCCCTCGGTGCTGAACGTCATTCCCTGGGGGCGGTCGAATCCGGCGTTTTCTACGGCGTCCAATAACTCCTCGCTTAGATTTTCGGGTAGCAGAACCACATGATCGGCCGAAGCGAGGGTAGCTAAAAGGAGGAAAAGCATTCCGAACAGAGCGGAAACGGCGTGTTTTCCATGAGTTGCGTGTTTTCCAGGCATCATGGAAAAAAGTATAGCAGACCCGCTTCCGGCTGGCAAAGGAAGTTTTGCGAGCCATGGCGGTCGTTCCGGACGGAGAATCGTCCCGGTGGGTGATCTGTATGATATTCCAGGAGAATTCCTGATGATTCTGCCGATTTCGAACATTCGTCCGGCGCGGACGTTCGAAATCGAGGCGGAAAGAACGAATTCGAAACGCGGCCGGATGTGTCGTAATCTGTTGAAATTACTAGAAAATCCAGAATTCATCGCCCATGGACGGACGGCGGCGGGAAGCCGAAAAAACGCACAAACGGACGTTCCAGCCGGGTGAACGCGAAAACGGCATGAAAGTATAAAAATATCAGCAAGTTACAACAGATATTCGCGCCGTCCGGACGGAGCACGGAAAAACCCCCGAAAACGCCCCTGAATCGCCCCGAAAAGGGGGTTCGATCGTGGTCCGCCCCGGCCCCGAATTCGAAACGTCGCGCCAATCGTTTTCTTCTTCCTTGACAAAGGAAAAGGAAAGTAGTAGTTGACGGCCCCCGGTGCGGGCGGGTATGCTTGACGCGCCGGAGTTATGGGATAACGCAACGCAGTATCGACGTGCATTCGAGAGATGGGGACAGCAAATGACCGAGGAAATCATTTCCGGACGGATGGGTGAGACGCGCGAGAACCGGGATCTGTTCGCGGGATCGAAAAAAGAGATCCTGCTGCAATACGTCGTCATCACGCTGGGAGCCGCCATCTTCGGTTTGGCGCTGACGCTGTTCATGCTTCCGTTCAAGATCGCGCCCGGCGGCGTCTCCGGCCTGGTGGTGGTGCTGACGCATTTGTTCGATCTGCCCGCGGGCATCCTGCTTCTGGCCTTCAACATTCCGATTTTCGTCGTCGGAATCCGGGTGCTGGGTTCCTCGTTCGGTTTCAAGAGCCTGTATGGAACCGTGCTGCTTTCCGTTTTCACCGACCTGTTCAACGAAATCATGCATCTGAAAATGGACATCAGCGATCCCATTCTGGCGCCGGTCTTCGGCGGCGTGGTGATGGGCGTGGGCCTGGGACTGATTATCAAAATGGGAGGCGCCACTTCCGGTTCGGGAACGCTGGCCCGCGTACTGGCGCACTATACCAACATGACCCACGGCACGGCCATCCTGGTGATGAACACGGTCATCATCGGTTTTGCCGGCATCATTTTTCGAAGCCCGGACCTGGCCATGTACGGCCTGCTCTCCCTGTGGACCTCCTCCAAGATCATCGACGCCATCATGGAAGGCATGGATTATGCGCGCGGCGTGTACATCATTTCCCAGAAATCGGAGGCCGTTGCGGAACTGATTCTGAAATCCATGAGCCGGGGAGGCACGGCGATTAAAAGCCGGGGACTGTTCACCAATTCAGAGCGGGAGATGATTTTCTGCGTCATCACGCGCAAGGAACTCCCCGACCTGCGCTCCCTGGTCAAGCGCATCGACCCCCGAGCCTTCGTCATCATCACGCCCGTCTACGAGGTTCTGGGCGAGGGTTTCCGGCCCCGGATATAGGCGGGAGTCGAACGAAACCGCTTCGCGAAGCCACTCGCCATGAGCGGACAGGCTTTGGCGATTGCCAGAAGTGCAAACGTCCCGGCCTTCGGCGGATTCCATTGACACTCCATTATCGACCGTATAATAATGGGCAAAGATTTACTTTTCCGCCATGAGCAGGTGCAGCTATGACCCAGGCGCTGAAAACCTATTTTGCATCGGCCGAGCGTGAATCGGACGCGGAGCTTGAACTTTCCCTTCGAACGATTTCGAACAATCCGGTCATCGCCGGCGTGCTGAAAAGCGTTTCGGGTCTGATCGCGGTGCTGAACGAGCAGCGTCAGATCCTGGCCGCCAACGAGGAAATGCTTCGCAGCCTGGGAATCTCCGATGGAAAGGAGCTGTTCGGTTTTCGGCTGGGCGAGGCGATTTCCTGCGTCCATCACGCGGAGGGGCCCGGCGGATGCGGCACCGGCGTCGCCTGCCGTTCCTGCGGGGCGGTTCTGGCGATGATCGGCGCGCTGGCGGGCGATCGGCCCGTGGAAAAGGATTGCGTCGCGAAGGTCGGAAACGGCAAGGAAACCCGGGATCTCGTTTTTCAGGTTCGGGTGGTTCCCATTCACGTCGCGGAGTACGCTTACCTCCTCGTTTTCCTGTGGGACAAGACCGGAGACCGGCAGCGAGCGCAGCTGGAGCAGATTTTCTTTCACGATATCGCCAACGTGTTGCATGGCGCCATGACTTTCGCCGAATTGTCCCTGTTGGACGAGGACATCTCGCGCGAGGAGATTCTGGACCAGATGCAGCGGTTCACGAAACGCCTGAATTCCGAAATGAACATTCAGAAAACCCTCGTCGCGAACGACGCCGAATCCTTTCCCGTCAAAAGAGAACGCGTTTCGGTGGATTCGCTCGTCACGGAGATCCGCGAATCGGTGGACTCGCTGTTGCGGGCGATGAGTTGCGACCTTCGCTGTTCGGGCCTCGGCGGCGACCAAGACGCCATGATGCTGCTGACCGATCCGCTCCTGGTCATCCGCATATTGACCAACATGATCGTCAACGCCGTGGAGGCCTCCTCGCCGGGCGAGATCCTGCGTCTGAACGTGGAGTCGGAAGGCGGAGAGATCACGTTTGCCGTTCGGAACCGCGCGGCGATTCCGGCCGACCTGCGCCCCCGGGTGTTCCAGCGCAATTTCACGACGAAAAAACAGCCGGGACATGGGTTGGGTACGTTTTCGATGAAGTTTTTCGGCGAAAAGGTGCTTGGGGGAAAGGTCGGATTCTACTCTTCGGGGGAGGAAGGAACGCGCTTCTGGCTCACCCTGCCGAAGGCTCCGGATTCTCCCTGAACGGGGTCTCCCGAGTCCGGTTACGGTCGGTTCGTTCCTGATTCGACATCCGCAGCAGCCGGGGAGAAATCGATAAATCCTCTCGGGACAAAACTCCCCATCGAGGAAGGGAACGAGAAGATCTTTCCCTTCATCAAGCTAAAAATCTCCACGGACACGGGAGTTGAGCCTGGAAAACTCCCCGAACGAAAAAGCCCGCGACGGATTGCGCTCCGCCGCGGGCCGTGGATCGTTCAATGACGGATGGTCAGATGCAGAAGCCGTACACGCCGTAAACGATGGCGCTGCAAGACGAGCCGAAACAGCAAGCTCGCAGCCCGAAACCGCAAATCAGCGGATTCTCGCATACGCAGACATAGCAATTCGGGGACGAACCCGAATCGCAGCATTCGTCCTTTCCGCAGGGCTTGCAATTCAGCACGCACATGCCGTAAACCGCATCGCAAACATGCCCCGCCGGGCAGGGACCGCCGCAATCCGGCGTGGGATTGCCCGGGCGGCATTTGCCTTTATCGCAGATCTGCCCGCCGGGACAGTCGTTGGAGGAACCGCACTTGTCGATGCAGCATCCCTGAATCTGCCCCGGAGGAACTTCGCAATACTGGGTGGAATCGCACATCTGGTCGTAGTCGCAGCCCTCGCAGAGGGAGTCGTAGACGCATTTTCCGTAGTTCGGAGAGTTGAAGTTCTCGTCGCAGTAATACCCGTTGGGGCAGTACTCTCCCATTTCGTAGCAGTAGCGCTGGCAGAGTCCGTCGCCGGTGTTGGGGTTCCGGTCGCAGAATTCGTCCATCTCGCATTGGCTGTCGGACTTGCAGTAGCCCTCGATGGGCTGGCAGGTGGCGTCCTCGCAGGTCCAGCCGCGCGGGCAGCGACATCCCTGATCGCAATAGCAGGTGCAGTGACCTTCCGTTCCGTCGATCTCGTCGGGCAGGCAGTATTCGTTGGGATCCAGGCAGCCTTCCGAGATGGTGCAGGGCTCGCCCACGGGATCGTCGTCGCCGTCCGCGGAGGAATCCCCGTCCCCGTCCGCCGCGTCGCCGTCCGGCTGGACGGTCCGTTCGCAGACGCCGTCCAGGCACATCTCGGTGGTGTCGCAGGCGCGGTAGAAATCCCAGATGTAGTGCTCGCCCACCACGCGGCAGGCCTGAATCTCGCCCATGCCCCGGCAGCGGTAGGTTCCCGGGCAGCATTCGTCTCCCTCGCTCGGAATGCAGCCGTCCCCGCCGGTGATGCAGGAGCCGCCCACGCAGAAGGTGCCCTCCTGGCAGGTTTTATAGGCCGTCCACTCGCCGGCGGTATTGCAGCGGCGAATCTTGGCGTTGGTTTCGCATTCATAGGTGTCCGGCGTGCAGCCGGGAGCGGTGTCGCCGTCGGGAGTTTTGTCTCCGTCCGGGGTGGCGTCGTCTCCGTCGGCGGCGTTGCAGGCCGTGGAAGGGGCGCAGTAATGCGCGGTGCCGATCCGGATGCAGCAGCCGTTGAAGAAAATCTGCTGGCATTCCGCGTCCGAAGTACACGTGGGCGTGCAGATCAGTTCGTCTCCTGCCGGGATGCAGAAACTGTCGGCCACGCAATCGGCCGTGCTGGCGCAAGCCTCTCCGACTCCGACATCGCCGCCGTCGGGGCCCTCGCCGTTGTTTCCGTCTCCGTCCGCGATGCTTTCCAGCGATTCCCCGCAGCCGGAAGCGAGCAGGATGGCCAGAAGACCGAACAACACGAAAAATCCAAAGGATTTCAATACCTTCATTCGAGGATCCTCCTTCTTTGCGGCAGTCCCGTGGCGGCGGGGGCGGAGCATATTTTTCAGTTGATAATCCGCCTGGATCCAATTATAATGACATTGGACTCCCTTTGTCAACACATTCGTTGTTGACGGGCCCTGCGGCCGCTTCTTCCGGAATTCGGAAGAAAGTGAAAGCGGTCTTGCGCCGGACGGAATCTGTGGGGATGAAAATCTTGGCTTGCGCGGAGTTGAAAATGCAAAAACACGCAATGGGAATCGGGGTGCTATTGATCCTGCTGGGCTTATGGTCGTTCGCCTGCGGAGATTCGAACACCGGCGCGGACGGCGACGAGACCGGCGGCCCCTGCACCATCGACGAGGAATGCCCCGTGGGGCAGATCTGCTCGGGCGGATACTGCACCAGCGTGGGCGACGGCGACGTGGACATGACCTGCAACACCCACATCGACTGCCCCGCCGGCTATCTCTGCCTGCCCACCGCCGGATCCGCCTCGAACACCTGCCAGTTCATGGGCGGCGACGTGGATAACGCCGCGGACGGCGACGGGGGAGACAAGGACGCCCCCTGGGTGCCCCCGGACTGCCCCACCATGATTATTGATCCGTCCGAACTGAATTTCGGCGCGGTGCAGGTGGGCAACTCCATGACCAAAAGCTTCAACATCAAAAACGACAGCAACCTGGCTATCGAGCTGCGTATCGACGCCATCCAGTACGAGGACATCAGTGGCTTTTCGGAATTCGAGGTGAATTTGGATCCGGAACTGGAATTTCCCGTCTATTTGGTTCGGAACACCGGCCTGCCCATTGAAGTGACCTATCGTCCGGCCAACAACGGCATCGACGAAACCAATCTGACCATCGTCTCCAACGCCTGCGACAACATCATTTACCAGCTTCCCATGAAAAGCCTGTACAAAGGCGACCGTTTTGTGGGCTACAGCCCCGACGGCATCGATTTCGGAGACGTGGAACTGGGGGCGGAACCCCGCTACGAGCGCGTGGACGTCTGCAACACGGGCCAGGACGACGGAAACAAGATCCTCTCCATCAACGAAATCACCCTGGCGGGCGGATTCAGCCGCCACTTCGCCCTGGAATACCTGGAGGGCGGCGATCTGAACATCACCGCCTACGATCCCATCATGCTGAACCCCGGGGGGGATCCGGACGATCCGGTGAACAGCAAGTGTTTCAGCTTCAATGTCCGCTACATGCCTCAGCTTCCCGCGCACGAGTTCGATCCCCACATGGACTGGATCGTCATCAGCAGCGATTCCGACGACATCAGCCAGCGCATCACGGAAATCCGCGTTCAGGGCACGGCCAGTTCCTCGCTGCTTTCGGTCAGCCCCTATCCCGTCAATTTCCGGGAAACCTACATCAACACGCCGGAAAACACGGAAACCCGCTGCGATGTGGATGCGGACTGTCCCACCAACCAGGAATGCCTGGCGAATAACCGTTGTTACAAGGTCATGGAAGTCGAGGTTTACAACTGGACCGGCATGGAGCAAAGCGTCACCTTCCTGGGCCTGGAAAAACGGGAGGACGTGGGCGATAACAATTGCGACGAATTCAAATTCGTGGACGGCAACAACGATCCCCAGCCCCTGGGGAGTTGGTATATTCCATTTGCCGTGCAGCCCGGGCAGAGCACCCCGGGCAGTTTCCGCATGGCCTACCGGCCCCTGAACAACGATCACGACCAATGTTCCCTGCAACTGGGCAGCTCGCTTCCCGGCATGCAGTGGCAGTATTTCACCGTCATGGGAAAGGGACGTCCGCCCAACAAGCAGCCGGTGGCCCGCATGGCCCTGCAAAGCCATGCCACGCCCATCATGATGGACATCGAGGGCATCGCCCAGAACACCCGGCTGTGTTTCTACGGAAACGTCAGTTACGACGAGGACGGCACCCTGGAAGCCTTTAGTTGGAGCATGCCCGGCATGCCGGAAGGCAGCGAGGCCAGTTTCCTGTACCTGGACCAGGACCACATCAATACCTGCGTGAAATTCGACAAGGGCGGGGAATACCAGATCCAGCTCAAGGTGCAGGACGATGAAGGCTGGTGGTCGGATCCGCGCATCGTCAACGTGCTGGTCAACGCCAACCAGGGCATCTGGCTGAAGCTGAAATTCCAGGGCGGGGACGACGGCATTTTCTGCGAGGATCTTACGGACGTGGACCTGGAACTGACGAGCCCGTCCGGCTTCAAGTGCTCGGACGAAAACGTCAACCAGTTCCACACCTGCTACTTCCCGGGCAGCACGCCGGGGGAAAGCGACGGTTCCGCGCTCATGACGCGCTGGTCCAACGCCGCCGGATACAACGGCACCGCCGAGGAGATGCGTGTTTCCAACCCGGCCAACGGCCGCTGGATCATCGGCGCCTGGTATCAGAACGATTGCGACTGCTGGGTGGACGATCTGTTCCAGAGTTTCTGCTTCGGCGATCACGGAAGCAACCACATCACCATCGAAATCTGGGATCCCAACGATTACACCCTGAATCTGCCGCTGTTCCCGACGCTCTCCACCACGTTGAACGAACGGCCGGATTCCTATGAATGGAGCATTCTGCGCGTGAACGGAATCTGGCGGGAGCCGGTGCCCTTATGATGTTCTGAAAACGCTTGCAAATTGGACTTGACGAAAACGAGACGCGGGGGGTATAAGGGCCTTCCTCGACTCGTGGTTTGGCTGGAAAAGGTGTAGGTATGCGAAAATCGGCTTGTTTTCTGTTCGTTCTTCTTCTTGGTCTTGGAAGTGTTCTCTCCGGCGGCTGTTCGAACAAAGAGAGCGACGAAGCGCGGCAGCGCGTGCTGGACAAAAAGGATCTGAAAGAGGAGATCAAGAACCGGAAGGTGGAACCGCAATCCATCGATCTGGAAAAACTTGGCGATATCGAAGAGTTACAGAAAATCATCCTGATGACCCAGGAAGAGATCGGGGTTCGCCTGGGCAGCTACGCCTACGATGCCTCCGTGGTTTACGTCACCCGCAGGGAGGGCAAGGACGTGACCATGGACGAGAAGCAGCTCTTCCAGCAGAACGGAAACGGCGACTATTACCTGAAGATTTACAACGACAAGACCCAGAATTTCGAGATGTACTGGGTGGGCGGCCAGATGTACGATCGCACCGGAAATTCTCCTTTCCGGCAGAGCACCTCCACCGGAAAACACCTGTACTGGCGGGAAAAGATTTACGGGACGTTGAGCCGTTTTTATCAGTATTTCCGTGGACATCTGAAGTTTTCGGCCGCCAGGCCCGCCACCCTGGACGGCCGCGACGTTCTGCGTATCGACGTCAGTCTGGACCCCAACGGAACGATTCCCGAAAAGGATCTGCCCACGAATTACGGTTTCCCGAACCAGTACGCCCTTTCCGCCATCGCCACCGACAAGCTTCTGAACAAAAACCGCAAACGGGTCAGCCGGTTCGAGGCGGCCGAGGGATACCTGATGATCGATCGGGAAAAAAAGGCCCTGCTGGCTTACGAACTGAAGGGAAAATACGCCGTTCCCATTTCCGAGAAAGTCATCGAGAAGATGAAGAAATCCGGGGTGGATAATCCCGGTACGGAAGTCCTTTTCACCATGGACTGCACGTATAAAATCAAGGATATCGGAAAGACGTTCGAGTTGAAAGCCCCGGCGCACCGTCCGCCGGTGAAACGAACCAAGCCCCCGGAAAGCGTCAAGCCGCTTTTACCGAAGGGGGCCGCGCTGAATCCCGAACTGGAAGAGAAAGCCGAGGGAACCGAAACGCCCGAAAAGACGGAACCAACCCAAAAGGACAAAGCCAATCCATGAGCGAAAGTGAAACCCGGCGTGTCATCCTGCCGGAAGAATACGAGAAAATCCTGGTCGCTCTTCACGCGGCGGACGAACGAAAGGCCGAGCGTCCGCTGTTGTACGATGTCACCGGAAGGGAAACCTATACGGATTACATCCTGATCTGTCATGGAACCTCGGACCGGCACGTGGGCGCCATTCAGGAGCGCATCGCACGGGCCATGAAGAAGCACGGCCACCGCGCCATCGGCGTGGAGGGCGAAGATCTGAACCACTGGGTTCTGATGGACTACGGCGGATTGATCGTCAACATTTTCTATGAGCCCATGCGGGATTTCTACGATCTGGACGGCCTGTGGATGGGCAGCCCGGAACTGGACGTGGCGGAGCTGCTGCGAGAGGCCGAATCCCGCTTCGGGACGCCTCCGGCTTCGGAAGAGATGGATCGAACGTGAAAGTCCGCCTGATCGGGATCGGGAAACCAGGCAATAAACCTCTCCTCCGCTGTCTGCGGGATTATGAAGAACGCATCTCTCGCTATACCTCCTTCGAACGTATCGAAACTCCCGACGAAAAGGGAATTCACGATTCCGGTGTGCTGGTTCAACGGGAAGGCGACAGGCTTTTGAAGCTGGTCAGGCCGGAAAGTTACGTGGTTCTGCTGGACGAGGGGGGCCGTTCCATGGATTCGTCCGCCTTCGCGGCATGGCTCCAGGAGCGCATGAACCGCTCGGTGCGGCGGCTGGATTTTCTGATCGGAGGGGCCTACGGCCATGGCCCGGAGGTTCGCGAGCGCGCGGACGACGCCCTTTCGCTTTCGCCCATGACCTTCGCCCACGATCTGGCCCGGCTGGTTTTCGTCGAGCAGCTATACCGGGCCTTCACCATCCTGCGCGGCGAACCCTACCATAAGTAGCTGAAACTCGACAACCAGCGGGAGAGACGTTTTTCAAGGGGAAAGGTCTATGCAAATGTATCTGTATATTATATCATACAGGCATGGGAGAGGTTCGCTTTGCCATCCCGTACGGTTTAAACATAAAAACCAGGATACGATTCTGCTGCGCCTAGACGCGGTTTCCCAGTGATGAAAGGGTTTTTTTATGGGTATTTCTAATTTTATTGCCTCATCAATAGATGCTTTGGACACTGGTAGGAATGATGTTGCACTTGCGCTGGCTTGTTCAGCCGTTGATGCAACCTCCTCAAGATTGACAGGTTACAAAAATAACAGTGCAAAACGTTTTAAAGATTTTATTTCAGAGAATATGGAAATTGTTACATTATTCGGCTTTCCTGGCATTTGTTGCGGGACCATCGAAATTAAGTGCATTAATGTGAAAGATATAAAAACGAATTCTAAGGGATATGCGCCTATTAGTGAAATAATTTATAAAACGATTCGTTGTGGCTTGACCCATGAATGCAAAATAGATGAAAGAATTGAATTTACTGAGCAAACCAAAATCGCAGACTTTCATGGTAAATTCAAATTGCCAAAGCAAATAATCTTGGGGCTAATTATGGCTGTTATTCTTTCTCCAAAAAACTTAGATTGTCGTGTTAGTGCTGCATATGCGATATTGCTAAATGATAAACAAATCAGAATAAACGATTTATGGGGAATAGGAAAGATGGAATTTTATAAGAAATATCAGCTCCTGTAGACTGGGAGACTCTTCACCCGATCTAGCACGCTCATTTTATTCGGAAATATTGGGAACACTGTACCCGATCCTAATCCTATGGGTGGAGTCACCGGAGCTGGATGAATTCCCTCAGAACTGGATGCAGGACTGCATCACGCATTCGTAGCCGGGCGGGCAGTCCGCCGAGGTGCGGCAACTGCTGGAACTCTCGCCGCCCCAACAACGGTTGAAGAGGCACAGGCCGCCGTCGCAATCCTCGCTGCTGTTGCAACGCTGACCCGGGCTTGGAATTCCAACGCAGAATCCCCCCATGCAGGTGTCGCCTCCCACGCAATCCGCGTCCGTGTCGCATTGGTTCGGCAGGGTGCCGCTTTCCAGACAGAACGTGGCGATACATTCCTCTCCCGGCGCGCAGTCGTAGTCGTCCGAGCAGCGGCCTTCCTGATCCGTGCCGCCGTTCAGGCAAAAGCCTCCGATACAGATTTCACCCGTGCCGCAGTCTTCGCTGCTTTCGCAACTCTGAACGTCCTGGGGCATGCAAAGGCCGCTCTGGCAGATATAGTTTTCATTGCAGTCCGCGTCCGTCTCGCAGGTGCCCGCCCAGGGAGTGACGCATTGATGTTCCAGGCATTCCTGTCCGGGAAGGCAATCCTCGGACGTTTCACAGGACGACGAGGAGCCGTTTCCGCCGATGCACATGCCCAGGATGCAGATCGCCCCCGAACCCGGGCAGTCGTCCGCCGTTTCGCAGCGGCCGTCCTCGCCCTCCGCGCCGGTAATGCAGAATCCGGCCACGCAAGCGCCGTTTTCGCAGTCCGCGTCCGTGTCGCACATCCCGCCGTCCACGCCGGGGTTGTCGATGCAGACTCCGGCCACGCACATGGAGCCGTCGGGACAGTCTTCGCCGGACTGGCAGGTGCCTCCGGTGAGTCCGGGAATTTCCAGGCAGCTTCCGGCCAGACAGACGCCTTCCCGGCAATCTTCGTTGTTGCGGCAGGGCGCCTGGCAGGAATCGTCGATGTCCACGCATTGACCCGCGCAGCACTTGAGATTCTCCACGTCGATGCAGTCGCTGTTGGCGTAGCAGGAGCCGGGGACGCAGATGGAAGCCGGAGTGCAGCTTTGCGTCTCCGGGTCGCAGTCCACGCCGAAGGTGGCGCAGGATTCGCCGTAGGAACAAGCGGCGGAACTGTCGCAGGCCGCGCCCAGCGTCTTCGAGGCGGCCCCGGATTGAAGGTTCGAGCATGCAAAAGCGGCGAAACTCAGGACGATTCCCAGCGCGGCCGGCAAGGCGGCAAGGATCCAAGCGCGTTGCATCATTGTCGGTTCCTTCCTTGAATGGAATGGCGTGTCCTGATTCGAAGGCTATCATCGGAACGGACGGCTGTCAAGAGCACCCGCTTTACGAAAACGGGAGGGCTGAATTCCGGGAGGCGATGAAGGAGAATCCGCCGCCCCCGCCTTGATAAAACAGGTGAAGGAGAAGCCATCTTGTGATAGGATACCCATCGGCGGGCCAGAGGTTCGCTATCTCTAAAACCGGAATCCATCCCGACCGTTTTCATTATCGGGGAATTTCCTTACGTACGGGAGGAAGATATGGCGGTTCAGCGAGGCATTTTCGTAATTGGATGCGGCTTTCTTCTCGGTCTGTTTATATCCCTTATAACCGCCTGTTCGGATTCAGCGGATTCGAACGGTGATCCGGACGGCGACATGGATCTTGCGGAGGAAACTCCGGACGGCGATTCCGAAATGAATGGCGATTCCGATGGGTTGGAGGACGGAGACGAGGAATCGGCCGAATCGGACGGGGATGCCGAGGAAGAAATGGAAGCGGAAGTGGAAGCGGAAGACTATCCCGTGGGACTGCCGCCTCGACCGGATTACGCTCCCAGTCTTCTGGTGCGTCCGGAGGACAAGGATCGTATCCTGTCCCGCATCGAACGGGAGCCCTTCAAATCCATCCTGGAAGAGATTCGCGCCGTAGCCGAGCGGGATCATTACGATTTCCCGGAACCGGACACCTTCGACAGCAAGGAGCAGGTCAACGGCGAGACGGCGCAGTCGGCGGCTTTTCTGGCCTGGCTGCTGGACGACGAAACCATGGCGGAAAAAGCGCGGGATTTCATGGACCAACTTTCCGACAACTACGAGAGCCACGAGGATTTCGATATCGACATCCGGTTGCCCGCCATCATGCTGGGTTACACCTACGCCCTGGATCTGCTGATCGGCGCGGAGATGATTTCCACCGAGGAAGCCCGGGCCGTGGAAACCAAACTGACGAACATCGCGGACGCCTTTTACAACGATTACATTCTGGACGTTTTCCATCGTACGATGGCCTTGTACTACACCCAGAACAATCACCCCATCCGCACGGCCTGTTCCCTGGCCATGGCGGCCATCGCCTTTCCCGAGCATCCCCAGGCGAGCGCCTGGGCCGACTGGGCTTTTTCCGAACTGGATTATCTTTGGGGACCGTACGGTCACTACATCCAGCCGGACGGCGGCGTCTCGGAAGGATCGCTCTATTACCGCTTCGCCTTCGCGCCTTCGCTTTCCCTGTTTCTGGCCTACGAAAACCGGGTGAAGACGCCGGTCTGGTTCAATCGCAACTGCGTCAACCGGTTGGACGCGGCCCCCTGGAACGATTACACCTGCGTCGATGGCGAGCCGTTTCTGTACGAAAACCTTCTCCACGGCGAACGCTTCCAGCTCTCCGTGGACTGGTTTCTCGCCCTGCGCATGCCGGATGGCCGACGGCCTCCCATGGAGGACAGCGGTCGCAGGCGCGGCAACGGCGGCGCCATCCTGTCGGGTTTCATGGACCGTCCCGATCTCATCTGGGACTGGGAGCACGACGACTACAACATGAGCGGCGGCTACGATCTGCGCATTCAGCATCTGGCCTACGTTCCGGACGACATGCCTTCGGAACTTCCGGCGTACAAGGATCGGGTCATGTACGACGCCGGACAGGCCGTATTCCGTAGCGGTTGGGAGGCCGACGATCTCTGGGTGCTGGTCACCGCCGAGCACGGGCCGGTGCGCAAGACGGTGCACGATCACGTGGACGCGGGATCGTTTACGCTTTCGGCCTACGGCGAATACCTGCTGATCGACCCGGGCTATTACAAGCCCAATATGTCGGACAACGCCCGCACCGCCCAGGCGGCCAGCCACAACGTGCTGATGATCGAAGAGGAACCCGTGCCGCCGAAGGGGCTGATCCTGAATTTCGGAGACGCGGACGCCTTTCTGATGAACGAATCGCTGGGAAAGAATCTGTCCTACGTGGAAGCCTGGCAGGAGATCGAAATCTCGCAAACGGAGCGCCATTATCTTTTCGTGCGCAATCGCTATCTGATCACGGCGGACCGCATCGTGACGACCTCCCGGGACACGCGCCATCACACCTGGCGGCTGCACGGGTTCTCGGGCTACGAGGAAGGCGGGACGTTCGAGATCGATGCGCCGCGTGCCACCTGGGAAATGCCTCTGGCGGGTGTGGACGTTTATTTGGCCGGTACGGACCCGGGGCTGGAAATGGCGGAACCGCCGTTCAACGAACTGGAAGCTCCCCACGTCCACGAAATCGATTCGGATCCGCACCATCACGGCGTGCTGGACGGAAACCTCGCCGGGATCGCGCCGGGCTACCTGGCGGTAACGGCGCCCTATCGCGTGGGGGTGGAATCCGGGGCGGCGGACGACCGGCTTGTGGTGGTCGCGGTAACGGCGGACGGCGTGACCGAGGGATTCGCCGCCTGGACGGTGACCCACGCCGACGGGACGGATCTGTTCATCCTGCGGGACGAACGCGCTCCCGCGACGCTCGTTCTTTCCACGGGCCACAGCGTGGAAACGGACGGCGAACTGGTCATGCTGACGCTGGAGGGCGAGGCCGTAACCCTGCTGGCGAGGGGATCGTATCTGCGACTCGACGGTGCGACGCTGATCGAAAACAACGGGGAACCGGCCGTCGTGGTGGAGACGCCCTGAAAAAAACACGAAACGCAAACCGGAGAGGACGATGAAGGTATACGGTCGGTCATACGAATGGGGCCTGCTGGAACTGGCGATTCTTGTAGTGTTCGCGCTTTTCTGCTGGGGATGCTCGGGTTCCGGCGGCGATTCCGCCGATGGAGATCGGGACGCGGAAGATCCGGGAGAAACCGACGAAGAAACGGCGGATGGCGACGATGACGGAGAGGACGAGGCGGAAGCCGAGCGGGAGGCGGAGAAAGAACCGCCCTTCGACTATTGCCGGCCGGATGCGCCGCCGGACGCCGCCTGCTGGAAACAAAAACGCGATCCGGATTCCGGGTGGGTGGCCCTGGCCGTGGAGATCGCCGATAACCAGTTGGCGACGCGGGATCCGGAAAGCATTCGCTGGGACTGGGGCGAGGCCGTGCTGATGATCGGCCTGGAAGCGGTGTACCGGGTGACGGGCGACGCGCGTTATCTGGAGTATATTCGGGCCTGGATGGACCATCACATCGAGGAAGGCCTTTCCATGGCCACTTCGGATTCCTGTGCGCCCTCCGCGTTGGCGGTGCTGCTTTTGGAGGAAACCGGCGAGGAGAAGTACCGGGCGGTGATCGACCAGGCCCTGCATTATCTGTACGAAGAGGCCCTGCGCACCCCCGAAGGTGGTATCAACCACCTGGGAACCTGGGACGCCCTGGGGATTTCGCTCTGGGTGGATTCGCTGTTCATGTTCGGAAACGTCTTCACCCGCTGGGGAGAATACGCGGACGACGAAACCGCCCTGGACGCTTATGTCGAGCAGTTCCGGATCTTTACGGACCTGTTGCAGAAGGAGTCCGGTTTCTATACCCACGCCACGGAGATCGAGGCTTTTCCCCAGGAAGAGGGCGTTTTCTGGGGACGCGGCAACGGCTGGGTGGCCGCGGCCGGATACGATCACCTGCGGGTGCGACGAAACCGGGGGGAAAGCGTGGAGGATATTCGGGAGGCGGAAGCCCGACTGCTCGCGGCGGCGATCCAGTCCATCGATTCGGAAACCGGCCTCTGGTGGACGGTGATGAATCGCCCGGGAGAGTCCTATCTGGAAACCAGCGTGGCGGCCCTGTTCGCCTTCGGCGCGGCCCGGGGATTCCGTTACGGCCATCTGTCGGAAATCTTCACGCTGGATCTGATCGAAGCGGCGGCCGAGGGGGTGCGCGAACGCGTAGTGTACGACGAAGAAAACCGCCCGGTGGTGACTGGCGTAAGCGGGCCGACCAATCCGGGAACCCTGGCGAGCTACGCCTCCGTCAATACCGTGGACGATGTTTCCTACGGCGTGGGAGCGGTGCTTCTGGCGCTGACGGAAGTATCCGGCCTGCCGGGCATGGGAACGGAGAAGAGATAAAAAAAGCGGAGGCATCGCACCTCCGCTTTTCATAGAGAATTCGGCAGGGAAATCAGTGGCTTGAAAGTCGATCCTCGATCTTCTCGGCCACTTTCTCGATATCTTCCTCCGAGCCGACAACGACTTTCTCGACCAGTTCGTTGATCTCTGTTTCCTCCAAACCCAGTTGCCTGGAAAGCATGAAAACGTCGATCTCGTCCTTGGACGCGGCGATGCCGCAGCCGGTGACCTGGGCCACCAGTTCGCCGTCTTTGAGCACCGGAATGGCCACGCGCACCAGCCCCGCCTCGCAGGATTCCAGCACGGCGTGCCTGGTGGCCTTGACTTCCGCGGTCATGGCCATGTTGGTCTGACTGCACACGTAGGTCAGGGTTTCCGGTTTATCCCGGATCGCCTGGCAGAGCGGATTCCGCACGCCGCAGGTCAGTAAAATTTTTCCGTTGGGGTCCGTCAGGGAAACGGCCAGCCCGGTCTGGTCGTGAAAACCGTCCAGCAGGCCGCACCATTCTTCTTCCGTCTTGATGTCGAATACGTTCATCGTCTTTCGCTTTCATCCGATGGGCGGTTGGTCACTCGTCCTTGTTATCGTTATCGATTACGATGGCATTGGCCAGGAGTTTCCACAGGTGTACGGATTCCCACGGCTTTTTGTATTCCTTCGCCAGATCGCCGATGCCGTCCACGCAGTTCACGCAGGGCGTGCAGACCAGTTCCGCGCCCGTGCGGTCGATCTGCTCGACCTTGACCAGGCCGTAATGGTTGCGGGCGTTGGCGAATCCGGAGATCAGGGCGCCGCCGCCGCCCGAGCAGCAGTAGTTGTACTCGCGGTTGGGCCACATCTCCACCCAGTCCTCGCAGACGTTGTCCAGCACGTACCGGGCGTCCTCCAGGATGTCCTGGTAGCCGTTCATGACGGATTTACGGCCGGCGTTGCAGGGGTCGTGGAGCGTCACGCGCTGCTTGTTTTTCGATTTGTCCAGCTTGAAGCGTCCCTCGGCGATCCAACGCGCGTACAGATTGACCACGTGGGTCAGTTCGAAATTCGGTTTGATACCGAATTTCTTATAGCCGTCCACGGTGGCGAAATAGCCGTGGCCGCATTCCGTGTAGGCCATCACCTTGCAGCCGAGTTCTTCCAGACGCTCCACCTGCTTGCGCAGGTTGTTTTCCCAGGATTTCAGGTCGCCGGAAAACATGCAGTAATTGGTGCCTTCCCACCAGATGGACGGCATGGTCCAGTCTGCGCCGGCTGCGTGGAAGACCTTGTAAATGGACTGCAACTCGTCCGGATGATACATGGGCAGTTTGGAATTGATGGTGGCGAAGTACTTCGCGCCCTGTTTGTCGATGGGCACGGTCAATTCCGGGATTTCCTCCTGGATCTCCTCCATCATCCAGTCCACGGTGTCCAGCCATTCCTCCGTGGCGATCTGCATGTTGTTGCCTTTGTCGCGGTGCAGTTCGCAGGTCAGCTGGGCCTTGCCCGGTTTTTTGTCCATGGGACGCAGGGAGCGCGCCCGGGTGACCAGACTGCCCATCTTCACGCCCATGGGGCAGACGTAGCTGCAACGGTCGCAACCGGTGCACTGGAAGATCCAGTCGTGGTCGATGACGGTCTGTTCGTCGCCCAGCATGATGAGCCGGACGGCCTTGCGGGGCTCCATGTCGGTGAAACCGGACAGCGGGCAGGCGCTGATGCATTTTCCGCAGGACATACAGTAATCCAACGCGGCCACCCACTTGGCTTCCTCGAAAAGCAGATCCCGAAGCGGAGTTTCCTTTATTTGATCGGTATCGATGATTTTCTCAATGTCCATCTCACGCTCCTCAGTTAGTGGTTTCCGCCGAGGCGGCAGGCTGCGTCTCCGGGTGGATCACATGATCCAGGATGTGGACCAGCCGGTAGGGCTCGTTGTTCGCGATGGGGTGGTACTGGACCTTTTCCGGATCCAGTCCGGATTCCTTCAACATGGCCCGGATGCGGTTCACCCGTTTCTCGGCCAACAGGTTTCCCTTCAGCGAACGGCAGACTTCCGGATGACAGCCCATCACCAGTACGCGCTCCGCGCCGCGCGCCAGGGCGTCCATCATGGCCCCTTCGTCGATACGACCGGCGCAGGGAACCTCCACGATGCTGGCTTCGGCGGGAATGGTCAGCCCCAGGCGGCCGGCGCTGTTGAGCGAGGGAACCGCCGACTGCTGGCAGGCGAAGACCAGGGTGGGCTTTTGCTCGCCCAATGCTTCCGTGGCCACGGAGAGCACGTCATCGAGCTGGTCGTGGGACAGACTGCCGTGCTCGATGGCCTGGCCGGGACAGGCGGCCGCGCAGATCCCGCATTCCCAGCAGGCGGAGGACAGAATGGTCACGGACTTGTGCTCCAGATACGATTCGATGGCTCCGTGGGGGCAGAGGCGCAGACAGGTCAGGCAGCTTGCGCATTTGGACTGATCCACCCGTACGATCTCCAGAGGCGCGCTGACCGGAGCTTCGGGAAGCAGCGCCAGGATCTGTGAGGTCACGGCGTCCGACTCGTAGCGCACTTCGAAGGGATCGCAGTCGTTGTGGCAGCCGCCGGCGAAGAGGATGCCGCGGCGGGCCGAGGAAACCGGAAGATGGCGGATATTGCCGGGTTGCAGGAAGCCTTCCCGGTCCAGGGGCTGGCGCAGAATGGAGGCCAGGGCCGGGTTTTCCAGGCGCGGCTGCACCGGCGCGGGTTGGATGAGGTGGTCGATGACGAACTTGAAGGCCCGGTCGGGCACCATGGAATCCACCATGGTGGCTTCCAATTTGCCGCCTTCGGCCTTGAACTCGGGCTCGATTTCGTCGTAGCGCAGGAACTGGACCCCGGCCGCCCGGGCTTCGTCGTAGTGTTTCTGCCCGTTCTTTCCGTAGACCGGCATGTTGCGGAAGAGAATGGTGCTCTTGCCGCCGCGCCGCACGTTCTCATGCGCACAGGCCAGGGAGGCTTCCGCCGCGCAGCGACGCTCGGGGCCGTTTTTGTCCAGTAAAACGGCGATGGTTTCGCCGCCGTCCTTCGTCGCGGCCTGCTGTTTCATGAAACCGCGCAGGGAGACGATCGGTCCCTCCGGAGCGATGCCGTCCTCCACGACCCGGGCGTCGATGGCCACCACGACCGCGCCCACGTCGAAACGCTCGCGCTTGCCGTTGAGGATCGCCTCGACGTGGAAGTCGCCGATCTGGCCGTCGATGCGGCTCAGTTCCGCCGTTTCCCGGATTTCGATGTTGCCGTCTCCGGCCACGGATTTTTCCAGGTCGTCGGTCAGGGGGAAGAAACATCCGCTGGGCTGGCTGGTTTTGAGAAGCAGCACCTGGAGCCCGGCCTGGGAGAGATTGCGGGCGCTCTGGTAGGCGCCGTGGTTGCCGCCGATGACCATGACGCGCCGGTTGACCGGGCGGGTGGCCAGGGGAATCGGGCGGGCGCGGCGGGCCTTGGCCACCGCGATGCGAAGCTGGCGTTCCACGCGATCCACGGCCTGGGATTCGTCCTTGCCGAGCCACGCGCCGCGTTCCAGCAGATTCGCGCGGATCAGCGGAATCGTGGTGGAGCTTTCGCCGTCGGTGGCCAGGGGAAGTTCGAAGAATTCCTGATCCGTGGGGCCGCCGAAGACCGCCGCGGCAAGGTCGTGCTCCCGGCAGAGGTCCGCGATTTCGCTGCGTCCGCCGTTTTCGAAGGATTTGGTGATCCGGGTCACGAAGAGGGACGGATCGCCTTCCAGGGTTTTCACGATTTTATCCAGAGGCAACTGGCCGGACAGGGCGTCCTGCTGATCGCCGAAAAAGATTCCGATGCGTTGTGTGTCCATGTTCATCCTCCCCTCAGGCCGTTTGAGACGCGGTTGCGCCGCCGTTGACCAGTCCCGCCGCGATGCGCCTGGCGGCCGCCATCGCCTGAAGCCGCGATTGCTGGATGTCCGACGGTCCGGCGCAGGCTCCCGCCAGATACACGCCGGGGGTCTGGGTCGTGATGAGGCCGGAATCGTCCTTGGAGGCGAAGAAACCGAATTCGTTCGTTTCCAGACCGAAGCCGTCGATGAGTTTCTGGTTGCGGATGTCCGGAGCCATGCCCACCGCCAGCACCACGCGGTTGTATTCCTCCACCATGCCCAGGCCGGTTTTCGGATCGATTCCCACGAGTTTCACGGAACCGACCTCCGAGCCGGGACGAACCTCGGCCGGGACGCCCTGGAGGAAACGCACGTTCTTCTTGGTGTCCTCGTAGAAGCTGCGGAATTCCTTCCCCATGATCTGGAGATCGATGTAGTAGATGGTGACGTCCAGTTCCGGACGCAGGTGCTTCATACGATTGACCAGGCGGATGCTGGTCTTGCAGCAGAACTGGGAGCAGTATTCCCGCCCGTTCTTGCGGTCGCGCGAGCCCACGCACTGAATGAAGGCCACGCGATTGGCGTTCTCGCTCTTCGGCAGAAACGCGTCCAGGTCATCCCGCTTCAGGATATCGTCCAGATCCTTCGTGGTGGTGACCTCCGGCAGGTGGCCGTAGCCCAGCAGGCGCTGGTTTTTCGGATCGAAGGGTTCGAAGCCCGTGGCCAGCACCACCGAATTTCCTTGAACGGTCGTGGGGGTTTTCACCGGCCAGTCCGGATGGGTGTTGCGTTCCTTCATGCTGCCGCGCGCGGGAACCAGGTCCATCTCGTAATGTCCGTTTTCCTTGCGGATTTCCGTGATCTCGGCGTGGGTGTAAACCTGGATGCCGGGATGAAGCGAGGTGCGCGAAATGCTGTCCTCGATCAGGCAGGCGGAGCATTTGGCGCAGGAGGTGGTGGCCATGCAGGCCCAGTGCGCGGCCTGGCCGCCCAGGGTTTCCGACCGCTCCACCAGCGCCACTTTCAAGCCCAGATCGGCCAGGGAGGCGGCGGTTTCCATGCCCGCTATGCCTCCGCCGATGACGACGACGTGTTGGTTTGTATCAGCCATATTGCCTTCCTTTATTCGAATGAGACGATCGGGGAATTCCCGCGATCAATTCAACTCCTTTTCGATCTGGCGGATCAACTTCTCCTCGTCGATCGGCTTGTCGATGACGGGAACCCGGGAACTGATGGCCCAGTTCGCCCCGGCCATGCCGCTGACCACGATGACGGGAATGTCCTTCATGTCGGCGTTGCGGTACATTCGGCGATACAGCCCCACGCCGGTTTCGTTCGGCATCTGGATGTCCAGCAGGATCAGGTCGGGCTTGTAGGTGCCGACCATCTCGTAGCCTTTGTTGCCGTCGTTGGCCGACTGGACGGTGTAGCCCTGGTCGGTCAGCAGATCGGTCATGAACTCGATGATATCGGGCTCGTCTTCCACGATCAGAATTTTCTTCGCTTCCTTGCTTTCCATGTCGATTCTCCTTTCATGGAAATGAATTGAACGCGGGTGCCTTTCTTCTATATCGAGGCGTTTTCTTTTTGCGCCTGGCGTTGTCTCCAGAGGCGGTTCAAGGCGTCTTTCGACAGCGAAATGCGGAACAGCGTGCCGTTTTCCGGAGTGCATTCCACAGCGATTCGTCCGCCGTGCTCCTGGACGATCTTCTTCGTCACGGCCAGTCCCAGGCCGCTGCCGTTGGCGCCTTTCGTGGTGAAGAACATTTCGAACAGACGGCTACGCAGTTCCGGAGGAATGCCGGGGCCGTTGTCTCTGGTTTCGAAGATAATCTCCTTTTCCGTCTCGCGAACGCCAAGGGAAACCTCCGGATGTTCCACCTTCGCTTCCGTAACCGCGTCGAAGGCGTTGCTGATTAGATTGTCCAGGCAGCTGTGAATGCCTTCATGATCGAGGTAGGCTTCATTTTCTCCGTTCGAGAATTCGAAGCGGAAGTCGATGCCCTTTTTCTGCGCGGCGTCTTTGAATAACTGATGAACCTCGGCGGCGATGTCCCGAGGGCGGATCGGATCGAGTTTCGGCAACTGGTTTCTGGAAAGGTCCAGAAGTCCACGGACCAGTTCCGCCACGCGACCGAAATTGCGATCCAGCATGGACAGACCTTTCTCGATCAGTTCCTCGCTGTCGCGTTTGCGGCCGGATTTCAGTTTGTACATGCCGCCCTGGATGCCCACCAGGATGTTCTTGATGGCGTGGGCGATGACCGCCACGGTCTGCCCCACGGCGGCCAGGCGCTCCCGGTCCAGTTTTTCCTGCTCCAGACGCTTGATCTCCCGCAGATCCTGAAACGAGGCCGCGCCGCCGATGACCACGCCGTGTTCGTCCCGGATCACCGATCCGGAAACGCGTACGGGAATGCGAATGCCTTCCGCGTTCTCGATCTCCGTTTCGTCGATAACGATGGAGGAGCCGCCGTCCACCAGCGCCAAGCGCAGTTTTTCCGGGAAGAAACGGGAATAGTTGGAGCGTCCGATGATTTTATTCGCCCGCAGTCCGAAGAGTTCCTCCGCTGCGGAGTTGAACACCTTGACCATGCCTTCCTCATCCACCGCAACCAGAGCGTCGTTCAGGCTTTCGGTGATGTTGCGTCGGAACTCGCTTTCCCGCATCAGTTCCTGGCTCAGTTCGTGGGTTTCCGTCACGTCGATGGACATCTCCATGACGTATTCGAAATCTTCGTTTCCGTTTCGGAGCGGGAAGGAGGAAACCACGTAATGATTCGGGCGTCCCTGGCGCGTGACGCCGCTCTGTTTCGAGGTATGCGGCTGGCCGTCCTCGAAGGTTTTCAGGACGGGGCAGTAGGGACAGGCCTCCGAGCGGTTCTTGTACAGTTCGTAGCAGTGTAGATTGTCCACCGCGCCGTACGTGTCACGCGACTGGCGGTTGGAACGGACGATACGCAGATCGCGATCGATGACCGTGATGCTGCATGGAACGCATTCGAAGAGGTCGTCGTATTGCTCTTTCAGGTCGAAATAGGGCGTGGTGTCGTAGGACATTTCCACGATGTGCGTGATGTTTCCATCGGTATCGAAAAGCGGCGCCACCTGGATGAGGAAATGTGTGGGCAAGCCGTGGGCGTCGAAGCCCTGCTCGTGGCTGGTGCGGACCTTTCCGTCCTCGAAAGTCAACAGTCCCTGGCAGTTCTTGCAGCGCGTGCTCCGGCGCTTGTAGACTTCGTAACAGGGGCGTCCTTCGGCCTGGCCGAACTTGCGGGCGAAGGGGCCGTTGGCCTGGACGACGTTGAAATCCCGGTCGATGATCGCGACGTGGATGGGGGAATGCTCGTAAAGCTGTTCGCCCAGCACTTTGCGGAAGTTTACGGGGAAGGAAGCCGTGGATCTATGTTGCATCGCCCAACTCTCCAGGAAATAGCAGGTCAGCGGTTGTACGGCAGCGCGAAGCACTGTCGGGCGTTTCCTGAATTTCCTCTCTAGCAGTTTTCGGGCCAAAACCGTTCCTCGTTGGGACGACGGCGAAAGTGCGCCGGAAACTATTCGGTAAATACGCATGGAATAGGACGAAGACGTGTTCGGTACTATGTAACACCGGGACTTTCCGCAAAGTGTAGCTCTGTAGCCTCGGAGCCCGGATCGATACGGGTTTGCTACACTGTAGCGCGCCGCTGTTGCAATCTGTTACGAGATGTGCTATAGAATGATGCTACAAGCGGATGCAACGGTGAAGCGCCGATGCAACGCTTGAAACACCTGTGGAAAGGCGGTTCGACATGGGACAGATTCTGTTCGAGGGCAAGCGGCTGGACTCCCGCTATTTCCCGTTGATTCTCGACAGTGTGCGCCAGGGCATTTTCACGGTGAACGGAAGCAGTCAGATCACGACTTTCAACCGAGCGGCCTGCGAGATCACGGGATTCGACGAGGAGGAAGTTTTAGGGAAGTTCTGCCGGGACGTTTTCCGCAGCGACCTTTGCGATACCGTCTGCCCCATGCGCCGCACCATCGACACCCGGGAGGAAGTCCGCAACCGGGAGGCCACGATCCTGACCAAGGACGGTCGCCCCGTCCCGATTTCCGTCACCACCACCCCGCTTCTGACCAAGACGGGTAAGTTTGTGGGAGGCGTGGAGGTGTTCCAGGATCTTCGCCAGCTGCATTCGCTGAAACGGGAACTGGACGAGAAATACCGCTTTCAGGACATCGTTTCCAAGAACGCGGAAATGCGACGGATATTCCGGCTTTTGCCCCTGGTGGCGGAGAGCAACAGCACCATCCTGGTCACGGGCGAAAGCGGGACGGGCAAGGAACTGATCGCCAAGGCCATCCACAACAGCGGCCCCCGGAAGAACGGTCCCTTCGTGGCGGTCAACTGCGCCGCCATGCCGGAAAATCTGTTGGAATCCGAGCTGTTCGGCTACAAGAAGGGCGCTTTCACGGACGCCAAGCAGAACAAGCCCGGACGCATCGCCCAAGCGGAGGGCGGCACGTTGTTCCTGGACGAAGTGGCGGATCTGGCCAAGCCCTTGCAGGTTAAAATCCTGCGATTCCTTCAGGAATTGACCTACGAGCCTTTGGGCTCCAACGAGTCGATGAAGGCCGACGTGCGCATCATCGCGGCGACCAACCGCAATCTCGGTCGGCTCGTCTCGGACGGAGAATTCCGGGAGGATCTGTTTTTCCGGCTGAACGTAATGGAAATCCGGCTTCCGCCGCTCTGTCGCCGGACGGAAGACATTCCCCTGCTCGTCCAGCACTTCATCCGTCGGTTCCAGATCACCTCCAACCGCTCCATTCAGGGCATCGACGACGAAGCCCTGGCGCAGCTCATGCGCTACCCGTTTCCCGGCAATATCCGGGAGTTGGAGAACATCATCGAGCGCGCGTTCATTTTGTGTACCGGAGAGCGTATCCACAACGACAATCTTCCGGACTACATCAGTCGCAACCAAGAGGATCATCCCTCCGCCAACGGGAGATCCATGGACAAACTGGCCCACGCGGAGCGGGACGCGATTCTGCAAACCTTGGAGAAACACGGGGGAAATCGCACCCGCGCGGCCCAGGAACTGGGCATCCACCGGGTGACGCTCGTCCGAAAACTGAAAAAATTCGGGATTTCCTGAAGGAATCTCCAAAACGGCTCAACACCCAAAACCGGGGAGAAATCGGAAAGCCGCTTCCGGACAAGGCCTGCCATCGGGGAAGGGGGTTCAGCGGAGACTCGTGCGCATCGCCTCCAAGACCTCGCGGGCGGATGTTGCCAGTTTTTCGCGCGCGGCTTGAAACTCCGGAAGTGATTCCATTAGTCTCGCCACGTCCGAAAGGCGGGAGAAATTGGAGAAAAGAGGAACGGAGAGCGGCGTGGGTTTTCCCATCCATACGATTTCCGTTCCCAAAAAACGCTGAAAAGCCACCGATAAACGTTCATAGCTGTCTCTGGCCGTGCGCACGAGACGATTCAGTCCGTCGCCGTCGGAATCGGCCAGGTTCCTCAACATGGCGGCCATGGCGGGCCGCGTGGCGGCATGTTCCACGAAAATAAGCACGGATTCGGATAGCGAGCCTCTCAGGCGGCAGGGATCCACGCACAAGGCCAGATAAACGCACTCCACTGCCTCCAGAAGCGCTTCAACCGAGAAATGCCGTGCCGTCAGGGCCGCCAGCATCTGATCCTCGTCCCAGGCGTAACGGAAGACATCCGAGGCCGCTTGCGGAAGGACGGCGCTGAGAAGCGCGGTGTCCGGCTCCATCCAACGAATCCCGCAATCGGACATGCGAACGAAAGACCATTCCCGACCGTCCAGAAACAGTTTGCAGAGCCTCGGATCCGGCAGGGGAAAATCCGGACTGCGGTACAGATCGTCGGAAATGAAGGATCCCGAGCCGGAAGCGAAAGAACGCAATCGGCAGAGATAGTATCGGGGCATACCGCGAAGATCGGCGCGAATTTCCAGGTGAAATCCGCCGTTGGCGATTTGGGCTACGGCCTCCTTCAGCCGGGTGGGTTCGGTCAGGTGGAAGGTTTCACCGGCAAAAGGGACGGAATTCGAAAGACAGTCCTCCAGTGCGGATCGTGTGGAAATTTCGCCAGGACGTCGGAGAAAAGCCTCCCGGGCTGCATCGAACCGTTTCAGATTCCGGACGAGCGGAGAGAAGATACGCCCCGTATCTTGCATTCTTTCCGTTTTGGCCTTCGTCGTCATGGCGCGTGTTCCCGCATAAGCTCCCAGGCCAGCTTTCGCCTTGCCCGCAGACAGGAAGCCACGTAAATTCCCACGCTTTCGGCTACCTCCGCCGGATTGGAAAGGCGTTCCGAGGGAATGCGAAGCACCTGCTCGAACAGATCTTCCAGGCCGGTTTCCCAGTCCACGCCGAGCGCGATCAGCGTTTTCCGTAAGGTTTTTCCATATTTCCGGCCGGCATGCTCGAAAAAGGAGAGCACCTCTTCCCGTCCCGTGCGGCCGCCGTCGAAAGAGCGGTTCCAGGCGCAATCGGTCAGCAGCACCAGATACACCATCTGTCCTCGGGCCAGATCCCGGGCTTCGTCCAGAAGAAAAGACAGGGAAAGCGCGTCCGCCTGTCGTCCCGTGCCCTTTACGGGCAGCAAGGCTAGATTCCGGGCCGCCTCCGGCAGAGAGACGGCGGGGGTTTTCCTTGGGTGATACAGCCATTGCACCAGAGGGGCGCGCTCCCGACCATGAATCAGGCCGCTGTGATATACACCGGCCAATAGCCGGACCCGACTTCCGGTCAAAGACAGCAACCAGGCGGCGCAAAGCCGTTTCAGCATGCGCATCTGGTCCTTGTCCAGAGACGCGGAACCGTCGCAGGCGATCAGCAGCACGGGGGCTCCGCGAGGATCCGCCTGGGGGCGGATGCGGTAGCGTTTGAAAACGGATTCGGAGAAATCCGCCACGGCCAGCCGCTGAGCGTCCAGGATTCCGGAAGGCTGAAAGCGGCGAAGGCGCGGCACGGACTCGACATTCGGATAAAGCGTCTGTTTCAGTCTGGCGGCAAGCGGGCGGGCGTCTTCCAGAAGTTTCCGGGCGGAGGACGGATCCGGACACGGATCCAGGCAGCGGTCGTACAAATCCCCGAAATGCGCGGGGAAATCGCCCAGTTTGACACGCACGCTGCGGGCTTCCGTATACGCGCCGGAAAATGGGCCTTCCCGAAATGCGGTTTCCAGAAGCGTTTTTTCCACCCGGTCGGTCCGCTGCGCGTCCACGCGGGGAGATTCCGTTGCTTTCTCAAGGGCTTGCAGCAACGAATCGGGCCATTCTTCCAGTACGATGGTTTCCCCTGATTCCGAAGAAAACGTCTCCGGTTTCCACTCGTCCGGCAGGGCTTCCGCCAGTCGTTTCAAGATGGCGGCCGAGGGCGAAACCGCGGAAGACGCTGAAGTCTCCGCGCCGGCCGATGCCGCGCCGCCGTCCGTTCCCCGGTTGCCGCCGGGCGCGTTTCCCATGCCGAAGGCAGCGTTCGGTCCGGCGTCGAAGGAATGGCTTGATTCTCCTGAAGCGGCATCCGGTTTATCGTACGGCTCCGTGCGCGCCAGATGATAGGCCAGAATCGGAGCCAGCGCGCGCAGCCAGTCAATGCCCAGCCGGGAGAGATCGGATTCGCCCGCGTCCCGGATCCGATTCAGATGGAATCGGCTGATTCCGAAAACGGCGTCCCGGAACCAGCAAAGGGCCTCGTTCGAGGGCGGAGAGGCTTCCGGCGCGTGGAGATCGGCGTACAGAATGGTGGCGTCCAGAATGTCCTCTGGAACGGAGGCGGCGGATGGTTGCAGGGCGGCCAGCAGATAGCGGTAATCGTTCACGACACGCAAGGCTTCGTTTCGTGCGAGGAAATGGATGGCGAGACGGTTCTCGATGGCCGTTGCGGCATGGCGGACCAGGGCGCGATAGCGTCCGGGATGAACGGAAACGTCATCGTGTTGGGCCGGATGGATGAGATAATCCCGAAGAAGATCCGTCAAGGCCCGGCCTTCCCTCCGGCGGGCGTATTCCAGCAGGGCCGTGAGTCCCAGGGACGCGCGTACGGAAAGAGCGGCCGGTGCTCCGGAGAAAACGGGGGAGAGTTGGATCTTGGTTTGGGGTTGAAACGTCGTTTCGAAGCTTTCGCCCGCCGCCTCTGCGGCAAGGCGCTGGATTCGAAGGGCTTCCCGGTAAAATTTGCGCTGAGCGGAAAGTCGGAGGTGGAACGACAGATCCGACCGGAAGGCGTCCGATAGCCCCACGCCCAGCCATTCCGCCTTTTCGATGCGAAACGGGTCCGTTTTTTTGCCGGTTCGATCGCGATTCCGCATGGCCTATAGAACGTTCATTTCATCGGCGGAATCGGCGCTCGCCGAACCGCCCTCGCCGAGGATCGGTTGTAGCAACAGGGGAATTCGGCGGCGATCTTCCCGGCTTGCATTGCCCAGAAGCGTGACTTCCGCCACCCGGCGACGATCCGCATTCCGCAGGCGCATGGCCATGCGGACGAACGAAAGATAGCCGTAAATACTTGGGGGCGGGACCGAGAGCAGGTTGCCTTCTCCGCGTTCCTTTCGGATCCGGTCCCCTAGCCGGGAGGCTTGTTCGCACAATACGGAAAGCGTGTCTTGCCGGGAATCCGGCGTTTCCCGTTCCAGGATGCGCCGACAGATAGCCGCTTCCTGCTCTACGGGCAGGTAATCCAAGGTAAGGTTGACGCTGAAACGGCGCTTCAGCGCGTCGTCCAGGGGCACGAGGGTGTGCCGGGCCTCGTCCTCTGCCTGGTAGTTGGAATCGCCGATCCAGCCGATGCGGCTTCCGTCCAGGCGCGCGCCGTCCGGAAGCAGAATGTCCGTTTTCGTCATCAGGTTCAGCAGTCCTCCCTGGACGGCGGCCGAATGCACTCGGCCGATTTCCCGAAGCCAGATCAAAGGGCATTCGCCGTGGGATTCCACCGCACGGACGAGATGCCGCACCAGCCCGCTGGGTTCGTCGAAGGTGGTTCCGTCCTTCAGCGCCCGCCGCTGGTACAATTCCCCCGGGATTTCGTAGGTGGCCATTTCCACCGGGTAGACTTTCAGGGTTTCCCGTGGCAGGTCCAGCCGTTCCGCCAGAAACCGGAAGTTGTCCGGGGCGCGATGCAGGGCCTCGATCAGGCTGCTTTTCGCGGTGCCGGTGGGGCCGCTCAGGTGGATGAATTCCCGTCGGCTGATGGCGAAGACCAGGGCTTCCAGCAGCCATTTCCGGACGAAAATGGCATGGCCGCCCGGGGCGGGAAGCAGTTCGATCAGGTCCGTATCTCCGGCTCGCCGGTACTCTTTGGAATCCTGGACGGCGTAACTTGTCATGGCCAAGCGAAGCCTCCTGTGGTTGGAGTTGCTGTCAGATCCGCAAGAATCCTTCGGGATGATACCGCCAAGCGGAACATTTGACAAATTCCTTCAAGGCGGAAAGGCCGGTGGCGGGTTCGATTCGGATGTTTTCAGGCGAGACGGCGCTTAGAAGTAGGGATAGCCGGATCCCGATTCGTTCCTTTCAGCCGGAGGAAGCGGCGGATAGGGGCCTTTGCTCAGGCGGACCTGTCCGGCGACGTGCACGCGAATGGCGGCCGATCCCGGAACCGGGCAGGCGGCCTCGCATTGGCCGCAGCCGTTGCAGCGGGTTTCGTCCACGTACGGGCGGCGATCCGCTCCGTCGGCCTTCCAGGAAATCGCGCCGTAGGGGCAGTTTTCGTCGCAGACCAGGCAGGCGCGGCCCTGTTCCCAGACGACGCAACGCTCTCGGTCGAGCACCGCGTTCCCGATCCGTGCGTTGGGCTTTTCGGAAAGTTCCAGATGACGGATGGCCCCGGTGGGGCAGACGCCGCCGCAGGCGTTGCAGTTCGGGTCACAGGGGCCCAGGCGCATCACGGCGACGGGCGAAAGGAACGCGGACATGCCGGAGATCAGGCCGCCGGGTTGCAGACAATGGGTGGGGCAGACCTTCACGCACTGGCCGCAACGCACGCAGGTGGCCAGAAATTCCGTTTCCGGGAGCGCTCCGGGGGGCCGCAGGGCATTGTCGATCAACAGCTTTCGACCCGGCTCGAAGGCCAGCCAGGCGGACAGAAAGGCTCCGCCGCCCACCGAAAACAGCACGCGCCGCCGATCGAGATCCGTGGACGAGGGCGAACGATCGGAAAGCGCCGCCGGTTCGAAGCGGGTGACGTTCAAGTGGCAGGCGGGAGCGCAGTCGCCGCACTGGATGCATTCGGCCATGTCGGTTTTTCGTTCCGCCTTCGACAAAATCGCTCCGGTGGGGCAGACGCGATGGCATCGGCCGTCTCCGTCGCAGGCTTCGCCCACCGTGCGGCGGAAGATGGCGAAGCGGGCGAACAGGCCGTACAACGCGCCCAGGGGGCAGAGATTCCGGCACCAGAAACGTTTCTGGTAACGCCCCAGCCAGAACACGAAGGTGAAAAAGAACACCGTCAGGACGCCGTAGACTCCGAAAACCGGTTGGGAAAGATCGGCCCGGGCCAGTCCCATCCAGCCCAGCCACTCGAAGACGGGCCGCAACCCTTCCAATCCCAGGTTGCCGACGATGGCCGCCACAGGCCAGACCGCATAGGTGAACAGCCGGGTGGTCCAGCAGATGGGATCCAAAAGATAGGCCAGCCCCTGACCGAACAGCGCGGCCACGGCGATAACCAGCAGGAAGGCGGTTTTCAGCCAGCGCAGGCGGCGGGCGTCGTTGAGCCATCGTCGTTTCCGAACGGCTTTTCCGTGCCAGAGGCGATCGGAGACGTCCAGAAGCGTTCCGAACGGGCAGATCCAGCCGCAGAAAAACCGGCCGAGAATCAACGCGAGACCGAGCATGAACAGGGCGATTCCGGCGGCTTGTACCCACTGGCGCGAGGCCAGCCAGGCTTGCAGGCCGATCAGGGGATCGATCCTCAGGAAACCGTCTTCCACCCGGAAGGCGGACGGTGGCCACCCCGCCCGGAAAAGCAGCCAGACGAAAAGCAGCAGAAAAGCGACCTGAAAGCCGCGCCGCAGGGTCATACGGCGACCTTGCGGATGTCCATCCGTTCGATGCGATGGTCGCCCACCTGGCGCAGGATGGCGTGCTGGAAGTGGGGGATGTCCTGTACCCGATAACCCGATCCCCCCCATTTGGCCAGGGTCAGGCCGTAGATATCCACGGCCAGGGGGTCGGTTCCGGCGACGATTTTTTTCAGGTTTTTGATCGGCCCCGGACCGCCCGGACCGCCGCTGACGAGAACCCGTGTGGCGTCCAGCACGGTCAGTTTCGGTCGGATGAAGGTGGCGATGTCGGCAATGGCCTCGTGCAGGTCGATGAGCGTATGCCAGGCGGTGCGCTCCTCCACCGCGCCCATCCAGTTCTTCATTCCGAAAGAAACGTAGGCGCTGCCGTGGGATTTGGCCACGGGAGCGTTGATGATGGTGTCGGCCTCCAGGATGTCCACCGCGATCTTGGTCTTTTTCAGAACCTTGCCTTTGGGAATCGAGACCTCCCGGAAGAAACGGGAACTGCGAATGGTGAACACGAACGTGTCGTCAAGCCCTTGCAAGGCTTTCTTCATGCCGCAGATTTCCACGGCGATGTCCGCGCGGTGGCAGGGATTGTCGAAGATCATCACCCGTTTGGCCCCGGCTTCCAAGGCCATCTCCGCCAGGGCTCGCACCACACGGGGTTCCGTGGTGGTGGCTTCCTCGGGCGGATTTCCGAAGCCCATGTTGGGTTTGATGACCACCTTGTCGCCCTTGGAGACGAAGCGCCGCATGCCGCCCATCATGTCAACGGCGGCTTTTGTGTTCGTCGCCGGATCCGCGCCTTCGATCACCGCCAGGTCCGGCGGTCCGGCGGGTTTCGGCGCGGGTTTGCCTTCCAGACCGGTGAGTTCCGAGGCGTCGATCTTTTCCGGAGCCATGGGGTCTTTGGGATCCGCCGCTTCGGAAAAACGGGAAAGAACGGAGGGCGCGCCCAGGACAAGGCCGCCCGCCGAAAGGATTCGCAAGACATCGCGGCGGGTGACGGACATGGTTTTCTCCTGATGAATAATGCGTGGCACAAAACGAAAAACGTTTTCGGATTCTACCATAATTACGGCCGAAAATCATGATCCGGATCATGATTCGCAAACCGGATCGGAAAACTCGGAAATGCACGGAGAAAGGGAAGGGCGTTGCGAATTGTCGGGAATCGTCCGTTGGGCCTTGTTCGGAGTCGTGTTTCGTGTTAGAGCGGAAGCGGGATTGCGATCACCCGCCCCTTTCATGGACTCACGCCAACGGAGGAACGCATGTACTTCGAGAATCCCGGCCCCGCGAATACCGAAAAGACACTGGAAATCGCGGCGAAACGCGCCGGGGAACTGGGCATCGAGGAACTCGTATTGGCCACCACCACGGGTCGCACGGCCAGAAAAGCCCTGGAAATCTGTCCCGGCATGAAAATCACGGCGGTGAGCTATCACGCCGGTTTCAAGGAGCCCTTCAAACTGATGCTTTCGGAGGAAGAGCGCCGGTCGCTGGAGGAAATGGGCGTCCGGGTCGTTTGCGCCACGCACGCCCTGTCCGGCGTGGAACGCGGGCTTTCCAAGCGGCACCCCGGCATCTACCCGGTTCTCCTGGTCGCCGATACGCTCAAGCTTTTCGGTCATGGCCTGAAAGTCGCGGTGGAGGTTTCCATCATGGCCGCCGATGCGGGAAAACTGTCGGGAAAGCGGATTGTTGCCGTCGGCGGATCGGGAAAGGGCTGCGATACCGCCCTGGTGCTGACTCCGACCTGCCAGAGCGACTTTTTCGACATGCGCATTCATGAAATTCTGTGCAAGCCGGACATGGTGAAAACCGAGCGGCTGTGATCGCCCGTCGGGTCAATAGGTCCAGCTCAATCCCAGGCTGAAACTGCGGCCCTTGCGGCTGTTTTCCACGGTTTCCTTTCCCTGGGTGAGGCGCACCACGGGGTCGATCAGGTTTTTGGCCTTGAAGCTCAGCTTGAAGCCCATACCCAGCGCCTGCGAGGCTACGAAATCGAGCTGATGGACGGGGCGTTCCAGCACGTCCGGCGCGCCCTGGGCGCCGACTTCCACGATACGCTTGCCGAACACGTTGTAAATGGCGGCCAGGCTGGTTCCCCAGTCCGGATTGTCGTAACCCAACTGAACATTGGCCACGTAAGGCGACTGGCCCTGCAACGGGCGTTTGTCCGATGTCTGGATGCCGGATTCTCCGTCCAGCTCGATGCGGGACCAGATATAGGCCACGTTCCCGGCCAGGTACAGATCCCGCACCGCCTTGTGGATGAAGGCGAAATTCTTGCGCATTTCGAATTCCGCTCCCAGGTTTTTCGCGCTTTTCGCGTTCGCGTAGGTAATGGACTGCTGGGCGCTGGGAACCACCACCGTTTCGATGGGATCCTTGAAGTGTTTGAAGAAAAATCCCACGCTTATGCTTTCCCGGGCCGAGGGATACCATTCCACGCGGGCGTCCACGTTCTGCAAGACGGCGCGCTTCAGGTCGGGATTGCCGAAAATCTGCCGCCCCCCGGTCACGTCGTTGAAGGTGGCGGGGCTCAGTTCCCGGAAATCCGGCCGGGAGATGGTCATGCCGTAGCCGGCCCGGGCCTGGAAATTCCTGTAAAATTCCCAGGTCAGCGTTCCGGCCGGAAGAATGTCCGTGTTCTCCAGTTTGGCCTCGATGGGCTTGCTGTCGGGATTGAACAGCTCGTAGGTTCGTACGGACTGGCGGCCGTGCTCCACTCGCGCGCCGAAAGACAGGCGCAGCTGTTCCAGGATGGGCAGGTCCGTCATCAGGTATCCGGCGAGGACGAGCTGTCCGGCGTCGTAATTGTCCGTCTGCCGGGTGATTTCCTCGAACTGGAAGCCGTCGGAGCCGATGTTTGCCGGTACGAAGATCGATTCCGGATCCTCGGCGATGATGTCGTTATCGGTGCTCAGAGGGCCTTTGCTGTTGAACTTGAAACGTCGGGTGTCCACGATGCGTTTGCGGTGGACGAAGTTGAATCCGGCCTTGGCCTTGGCTTCCAACCCGAGCCAGACGGGATAGGGAATGGAGAAATCGAAGCCGAGGTCGTGGTTGTTATCCACCAGTTCGCTGAAGAGGCGCTGGTTTCCCTCGGGGCGGTCGGAGAGCCGCCAGCGCGCCGTGCCGGGTTCGAAGTCGTAGCGGTATTCCCGGCGATCGGGCTCGTCGCGCATGGCCATGGAAAAGGTGTAGCGCCAGTCCAGGGAAAGGTTTTGCGCCTTCTTGAAAAGGTGGCTGCCGCTGACCTGCTGGAAAAGCAGCATACGTTCCACCCAGCGCAGGCGGGTGACCTTGATGTCGGTGGCCACGTCCCGGTTGAAACCTTCGTAGACGCGGGCCTCGTCGTCCGTGGTGCGGATCAGGATGGTGGTGGATTTCAGTTCGTGGTGGCGAAACAGTTCCGTGCTGACGTCCAGCATGGTTCCCAGGGACACGTTTCGCGTCATGCTTTCGAAACGGTATTGATGCTGGCGCTCCAGTTCGCCGTCGCCGCCGATGTTGAAATACGTCTTCTTGCTTTTATCGATCTCCCAGCCGCTGTCGTAAAGTACGGAGAAGAGAAAACCGATGGGTTGCTCGGCGATTTCGTAGGAATCGCCCACCGTTACGGATAAGCCGAGATCCGGGGGGGCGATCATTTTATACGGATTCCAGATATTCGGCATGGATTCGCCGAAGCGTTCCAGTTCCTCCGGCGAGTATCCGCTGTCGGAGAAACGGTCGCTTTCCAGCAGCGCCTGGTTCGAGGAGGCCCTTCGCACGGAAGAGGGCAGCGCCCGGGTTCCGTCGTCGATGCCGAGGAAATCCGCCTTGCCGCCCTTGTAGGTCAGTCCCTTCCGGAAGGTGGTATCGGTTGAGAAGCCGAGGGAAATCGAAGCGTTCAGGTAGAAGTCTTCCGGACGTCCCCGGGAGCGGATCTGGATCGCGCCGCCGCCGAACTCGCCGGGGAGATCGGGTGCGTAGGTTTTCTGAATCAAAACGCTCTGGATGATGCCCACCGGAAACATGTCCAGGGGCACCACGCGCCGTTCGGGTTCCGGGCTGGGCAGGGTGGAGCCGTTCATCACGGTGCTGGAATAGCGTTCGCCCATGCCGCGCACGTAGACGTATTTTCCGCCCACCAGGGTCAGTCCGGTGACGCGCCGCAGGGCCGAGGCGGCGGTGGAATCGCCCGACTTGGACATCTGTTCGGCTCCGATGATGTCGCTGACGGCGCTGGTGGCCTTGCGTTCCTCGTTCAGCGAGGCGATGCCGCCTTCGATCTGCGGCGCGCTGACGGTGTAATCGGCCAGTTCCAGGGAGGCGGGCGTGAGTTCGATCTCGATTTCATGGGGAGCGTCCGGCCCCACGGGCACTTCGTCCACGGTCTGGGTGCTGAAATCGGGGTGGACGATCGAGAGCGCATGGAGTCCTCGGGGCAGTTCCAGTTCGAAGACGCCACCGGCGTCCGTGCGGGCCTCCTCCGGGCGGCCTTTCACGAAAACCCGTGCGTTCTCGATGGGCTTGGCGTCCTCGATATTCTTCACGTGCCCGGAAAGCGGATAGCGTGGGCCGATTTCCGCCGGACCGGCGTCGGCGTCCGTTTGCAGGGCGTGAGCCGCCACCTCCCGATCCACCAGGGGCGGGGCGTCTTGCCGCAGAGTGACGATGGCTTCCGTGACTTCCCCCGAAAGCACCTCCAGATCCTGGACGGCCACTTCCTTTCCGTCGGGAGCGGTGAGGATCAGGGCGTACGTTCCCGGAGGAAGCCGAAAACGCACCGCTCCGTTTTCATTGGTCAGTCCGGAGTCCCGCCCTTGAACGAAAACTTCCGTGTTTCCGATGGGCTCGGCCCGATTCTCCAGGAAGAAATAGGCGTCCAGTCCGCCTGGTTCCTCGGCTGAAACCGCGCCGGACCAGAGAAAAAGGAAGATCAGAAAGAGTATCGACCGTCGGTGCTTATCCACGGATTACTCGTGCCTCCCGTCGTTTTCGGACTCCATGGCCTTGCGCAGCATGGCGGCCTTGCGGAAAAGGTCGGAGCGTGTCAGTTTTTTCAGGTGCGCCTCGGCTTCCCGCCGCCTGCCGACCTGATAGTGGGCGTAGGCCAGGGCGTAGCGGATGTCCTCGTTGTCCAGAAGGCCCAGCCGACGGATGCGCCCGGCCATGGCCGAGGCCATCTCGTAGCGTCCCATTTGCAGTAGAATGGCCAGCCGCTGGCGGATCTTGTCCTTCTGGTTTTCGATCCGGGCGTTGTGATACAGGGCCTTGCGAAGATCTCCCGCCGCCCGATAGCGCTCCGCCGCCTCCTGCACGTATTTCGGGTTGCGATAGGCGGCCTCTTCCATCAGCCGCGCGGAAAAGCGCAGGTTGCCGGTCTCGCGATACAGGTTGGACAAAAGAAGCGGAAAGGTCTCGTTTTCCGGAAAGCGCAGGCGCGCGTTCTCCAGGAACGCCAGGGCTTTTTCGTATTGCCGATTTTTGCGCAGCGCCTCGCCGAAGGCCAGAAAGTCGGCCTCCTTTACGACATAGTGCGTGAAGAAACGCTCGCCCAGTTCCACGGCCTCCTGGAACAACCCCAGTTCCACCAGCAGGAAAAGCTTGCGCCGGACGAAACGGGCGTCGTCGGGAAAGCGGGTTTCGCCTTCGTCCAGCGACGACCATGCGGCCTCGGCCTCGCCGAGTTTCCAGCGGCATTGCGCCCGCACGAGAAACGTGCCCGGCATTTCCAGAAGCTCCGCGCCTCCCCGGTCCAGCGCCTTCAGCGCGGCAGGATAGTCGCCCGTTCCGTAGCGGGCCTGGGCCAGGTACAAATAGGCCGGTTTCTCCACGCCCTCCAGCGAAAGGGCCCGTTCCAGCGCCGTTCCGGCCTCTTTGAAGGCCGAGCGATGCAGAAGCGCCAGCCCGCGCAGGGTGTGGAAGCGGGCCTGATCCTCCTTCGGAACGGCGGCTTCGTCGGCCTGATTCAGCACGGCCTCCGCCCGGTCGAAATGTCCGTCCCGGATGAGCAGGGCCGCCAGGGAGACGGCGTCCACCTGCTCGGCGTCCTCGGATGCCAGGGCGGGCGGGCCGCCGAAGCCGTGGAGCGTAAGGAGAAACAGCCCGGTGGCAAGAAAGGCTCGCATCCATTTTCGTTGCAATCGCCGCACGTTTCACTTCCTATTTCAGTTCGAACCGGAACGTCTTGCGCGCCCAGACCTTCACCGGCCGTCCCTGGTACATGGCGGGAGAGAAGCGCCAGCTTCCCACCGCCTGGAGGGTGGTTTCCTCGAAGACGCCGGGAGGATCGGCCTCCAGTACTTTGCTGCGTTCCACCTCGCCGGAAGGTCCGATCAACAGGCTCACCGTGACGTACCCCGTGACGCCTTCCGCGCGGGCCCGCTTCGGGTACGCGATGGGCGTCTGTTCCAGCGGCCGGGGGGGATCGTCCACTGCGTTTTCCGTCATGACCACGTTGTCCATGTTTCCGAGAAGCGAATCGGAAAGCGAACCCAGGTCGCTGGCGTCGAATTCCGGCAGGTCGATGGCCAGCCCGCCCAGGGAGGCGCTCAATAGCGGCGCGGGGGCCTTGGCGGCCCGGCTTTTCCTGCGCTTTCGCTTCGGGCGTTTTCGCTTTTTCCGCTCCGGCGGTTTCGGAGGCGGGGGACGCTCCACGGAAAACGACGCCGTCTGGCCGCCGTCGTCGTTTTCGGGACTGTCGATGTATTCGTTCATGATGACCAGCAGGGCGAAGACCAGCGAGGAGCCGCCGATCATCCACAGAACGGCCATGAGAATGCGTCGCCGGCGGGGAATGGGCAGGGAGGGAATGGACGCCATGGGATTACCCGGCCTCCTGTTCCGTGGCCACGCCCACGTCTTGTGCGCCCGCAAGGCGGCACTGGTCCACTACATGAATCAGGCGCTCGGCCGGAACGCGCCGGTCGGTCACGACGAGCACGATCTTCGAAGGGCTGGACTTCATGAAATCGCGGACGCGGCTTTGCAGCATGTACGGGCGAACGGCCTGGCCGTCCACGTAGATGTCCCCGCGCTGATCGACGAAGACGCGCAGGGCCTTCGTGCTGGCGGCGGCGGCGCTGGCGGCTCCGGGCCGTTCCAGGTCCAGCTTCATGTCCTTGACGAAGGTCGTGGAAACCATGAAGAAAATCAGCAGAATGAACACCATGTCGATCAGAGGGGAAATGTCGATGCCCTGATCGGCGTCCTTGTTCTTGCGGTATCTCATGCCGCGCTCTCCCGTGTGGAGGAACAGAGGATGTCCTTGATCTGGTTCAGGTCGTGGATGACGCCCTGCTCGCGCCGGTCCAGAAAGCGCCCGATCACGCGGCCCGGTACGGCCACGGCCAGTCCCATCTGCGTACTGAAAAGCGCTTGGCTGATGCCCCCGGCGATGCCGCCCGTCTGGGAAAACAGGGACATGTCGCCCAGGGAATCGAAGGTCTCGATCATGCCGGTGACGGTTCCCAGAAGCCCGGCCAGCGGTGCGGCGATGACGATGCTGCGCACCAGCACGGCGAAACGCCCGGCCTCCCGTTCGATGCCGAAGAAGGCGTCGTCCAGAAAGCGACGCGTTTCGGACGGTGGGCCTCCGGCCATCTCCAGGGCGCGCACCACGGCGGAATCGATCAACCCCGAGGGCTTCCGGTCGTAGCCCCGGCGATATCGTTCCACCAAAACGCGCACGGAGCGGCGGTTTCCCCGGCGGAGCGTGGCGAAGCGGTAGCCGATGGCGAACCACAACACCAGCGTGGCCAGCACCAGAGGCGGCATGACGAAGCCGCCCTGGGAGAAGTAGTCGAGAATGCGGGCGAGGAATTCGCTCATGACGCGTCTCCCGGGATCGCGGCCTCGTCCGTCGAAGCCCGGGCGATTTCCTCGCGCCCCGCGCCGGTGCGGGCGTAGATGTTGGAGATCCGCAGGGCGGCGTGTTCCATTCCGGCCTTAATCATTCCGGCCCAGCCGGAAAGCAGATTGCCGAACAAGAGCGCGGGAATGGCGACGATCAGGCCCAGTTCGGTGGTCACCAGCGCTTCCGAGATGCCGCCGGAAAGCAGCTTGGGATCGCCGGTGCCGAATTCGGTGATGATGTCGAAGGTGGAGATCATGCCGGTGACGGTTCCCAATAGCCCGAGAAGCGGCGCCACCGCGGCCAGCACCAGAATGATCGCGCCGAAGCGGTCCAGGTAGGGTTCCTCGTGCAGAATGCTTTCGGAGATGATGTTTTCCAGCTGTTCCCGGTCGTTGCGCAGGTTCTGGATGGTGGCGAACAGCACCCGGGCGGTCGCGCCACGGTCGGCCTTGCAGATTCCGGCGGCTTCATCGCGCCAGCCCTGCTCGATCAGCGGCGACAGGCGCGCCATCAGGTCGTCCGTATTGGAACTGGATTTGAAGAGAAAGAAGGTGCGCAGAAGGATCATTCCCAGGGCGACGCATCCCAGGATCACGATGACCCAGGCGATGATGCCGCCGCTTTCGATGACCTGGTAGGCGCTTTTGGATTCCTTGGCCAGCACGGCCTTGTCCAGCGAATCGTACAGGAAGATCCGCAGCGTGGCGGGCGATCGTCCATCCAGAAGCGCCCGGGCGGATTCGGCGGCGTCCTCCTGCCAGACGCGCAGGCGGCCTTCTCCCGCCGGGGCCAGCGCTCCGGAACCGGCGGCGGAGACGCCGTAGCCGGCCACGTTGCCGACGCGGAGCAACTCGCCTTCCACCTGTTTGCCGTCGGCCAGGAAAAAGCTTCCCGCCTCCTTGCGCACCCGGCTGAGATCGGAAAGCAGCCCCGCCGCCTTCTCGAACAGAGGCGCGATGGGCGCGTTCGCCGGGTCTTCCGGAAATTCCGGCACGGCCGTCTCGTAGGCGCTCAGGCTGTGGCGGGACTGCTCGAAGACCGAACGCAGGGACTCCACGCTCTCCATGTTGGTGTCCGCGCTCTTTTCCATTCGCTCCAGAGCGTCGGCCAGATCGTCGGCCTGGACTCCCAGACGCAACAGTTCTTCTTCTTCTCCCGCCAGACCCCGTTCGGCCGCCCGCAGATCCAGGTCGGCCTTGCGGTCAAGTTCCTCCAGGCGTTTTTTCAGAAGGTTCCGTTCCGTCTCCAGAAAGGCGAACTCCTTCTTATAGGCCCGGAGAAGGTAGGTTTCCGAAGGCTGCGCCAGGGCGGGCAGAGTGAAAAGGCAGAGAAGCAGCGGAAGGAGAGCGCGGGCGAAATTGCGAAGGGGTAACGTGTTCATCCTACTTGCCCCCTTTCGCCAGCGCGTTTGGGATTTCGAAGAATCCCACGCGGACCTGTTTCTTGAAAGACTCGAACAGCCGGGAGATGCGCTCCCGGTCCGTCGGATCGGAAACCGCGCGGAACTCCCAGTCGCCGTCCGTTCTGGAGGCGAAGCCGGCTTGTCCGTCCGGCGTCATGAAAAACAGCATCACCATACCGATGCGCGCCACTTCGGCCAGAACTTCGTTTCCATCCAGAACAATGGGCTGCCGATACAGTCCGCTCTCCTTCGTAAGCCGCAATTCGTCGTCGGTGAAGGCCCACAGGCGCATCAACACCTTTTCCGGGGGCATGCGCCCGCTTTCCAGATGGCGAAGCATCTCGTCCAGTTCGGACAGACGATCCTTCCGATGGAAGGGAAGGGAGGTCTTCACCCGGGCGCGCAGGATTTCCAGGCTTTCCCTGACCGCCGGGATCAGACCGGCCGAGAGATCGCCGTGATCGGAATTCTTGCTTTTCACCGATTCCAGAGACTGCGTCAGGCGCTTGATTCGAAAACGTTCCCGCTGGATCTGGGCCGCCAGATCGCTTCGCTGCCGGCTCACGGAGCGCAGGCGTTCCTCGGCGTTTCGCTTTTTGTTCTCCAACTCGCCGGAAAGCTCGTCCACTTCGTTGCGAAGCTCGACCAGCTTTTTCGCGAAATCCGCCTGGGGATCGGCCTTGGCGGGGAGGGCGAAGCCGAAGATCAGCAGGCAGACGACAAAAGCCGCCGATCGGCGGCGGAACGAAGTGCGAAGAGAAAAACGCATCGATGATCCTTTATAAATGAAGAGACGGCGGCATGGACCGTGGGTCCATGCCGCCGGAGCACCGTACCGTGCGGAAAGGGTTGGCGCGCTTGGTGCTCGGGGTTCAGTTCTTTTCGTGAATCGTCCAGCCGGCGGTCCAGTCGTTGGCCGGGTCCACCGCGCCGATGAAGTCCACGTCGGTGAAGAACGCGTCGTCGGGAACCGAAGCGCCGCTTTCGGCGGGCGATCCGGAGGCCGGGGCATAGTCCGGATTCGCGACGTCCAGTGGATTGCCGAGCTTGGGATCCGCCACCTGGTTCCCTTCCTGATCGGTATAGAAATCCTCCAGACTCCAGGGATCCTGAACCGGATTCTCGTCCTCGTCCTTCTCGTCGTCCATCTTGAAATCGGTGGCGCAATTGACGATGGAGTGCGTGATGGTCAGGTCGCCCGTGGGCGTGCCGCCCGTCATGGCGACGGTGAAGGTTTCCTCGTTGTCGATGTCCAGGCAGGCGTCGTTGAAGTCGGTCACGATGGTGTTGGAGATGTTGGCGGCGGTGCCTTCGCGCAGCAGGATGCCGAGGTCGGAGTCTTCGGAATCCGGCGAGCCGATGAGCGTGAAGTTGCTGAGCGTGGGATGGGAGCGAGGCAGGGCGCCGTTGTCCTCGCCGTTGTTGTCCGCCTCGATGCCCTGGTCTCCGGCGTCGTCGTACTGCTGGACGACCACGAACTGGGCCTTGCCTTGCCAGCCGTCCGTCCAGTCGAAGCCGTCGTCGGCCGCGCCGGTGACGAGCGCGTATTTGATCTGGGCGGTGCCGCCGAAGAATTCGATGCCGTCGTCCTTGTTCATGTGAACCTGGATGTACTCGATGGTGGTTCCGGAGCCTACGCCCTGGAAGGCGATGCCGTTCAACTCGTTTTCCGGGCTGATGATGTGGCCGGCGAATTCCACGCGGACGTAACGCAGCACGCCGCTGCTGTCGGTGGGGCTGTCGCCGCCGTACCAGCCGGTTCCGCCCTCGCCGAAGGACTCGCAGAAGGCCGCGCCGTCTTCCTCGTCGCAGCCGTTGATGGGGGCCCGGCCGTTGATGATAAGGCCGCCCCAGTCGCCGCGCGCGCGGTCGCCTTCGTTCTTGGACGACGTGAAGACGATGGGAGCGTCCTTGGTGCCTTCGGCCATGATCTTGGAACCCCGGGTGATGACCAGCATGCCGTAGGTGCTGGTTTCGCCGTAGATGACGGTGCCGGGCTGGATGGTCAGCACGGTCTCGTCCTTGTCGTTGCCGATTTCCACGCCGCCATGCAGCAGCCAGTCCTTGTCGGGAGTCAGTTCCAGGTTCTCCGTGATGGTTCCGGTCATGGTGCAGACATTGTCCTTGCAGGTCACGCCGGGAACCAGTTCCTCTCCGTTGTCGTCGTTGTCGTCGCTGGACTCGTCATCGCATCCCGCGAACGCGAACAGGGACAGTGCGAATAAAAGTACGAGCCATTGCCATTTTCTCATTGTTTCTTCTCCTTCATGGTTTTGTGTCGTTCCACGTTTCCTTCCATCTATTCCGATCCACCGGATTCTACTGAAAAGATCGTCGAACAAGTTGGCGGGAAAATACGGGGCGAGTATTCAGGGAGAATGTGTCGCAAGATAATTGGAAGCGAAAGTTTCGTGAGCGGACTCACGGCGCGCTAACGAGATGCTAACGGGTGGAAATAAGGATCAAGAAGAAGCCGGGGAAAATCCCATGAAATCGCGCGGATGTACACGGAAAGAAGGACCACGGCCGAAAGGGACGACCCTCCTTCCGCATGAAATGGAGATCGCGGCGCGGTACTTCGGGTCATCGCCCAACGGCATGCGGATTCGAAAAATGCGCGTTTTTTTCCTCTCTCGGGTCGTCCGATCTCCCGGTTCCGTTTCGGGCCGTTTCGGCGTTCCGTCCGGGTGACATGAAAAACATGCGTATCTAATGGATATCATTAAGTATTCCAGCCTTTTTGCGTTCACCCGGGGCGCACGCGAAAATCGACGTTTTCGGCCTTCGTCTGCCATCGGGACTCCATGAAGCTTCCGTACATAAAACACTTGTAATATCAACAAATTACGGAGTATTATCAGAGGGCTTGCAGGAGCATGGATGTCCTTCGTTACAGGCCCTGTGTCCCGGTCGGCGTTTCGTACGTTCGAAGACTTCGAACCTCCATGCGGCTTCCGAATTCACACGCAACCGAAAAGCCCGGGTTCACCGTGCCGCGTCCTTGGCAATCCTGGGAGGCTGTGGTATGGTTCCGCTGGATAAGGAGACCGCAAATCCCGGCAGGGGCTGAAAACAGGGTCGTCGTCCGGCAGGTCGAAGTCCGGCTTCGCGTGCCGCGAGAAAACCCGGCACGGGAAATGTCCGCGCGGGAATAATCGGAGCGTTTTTCCGATTGTTATCGAGGAAATCGCAAAAAGACGATTTGGCGAAAAAGAGGGCGTACTCTCGGATGTTGACGAAATGAGGCGTTCGAAAACAAGAATGTGGGGGATTTTTCTTTTCGGCGGACTGGTTCTGGCCGCGATCCTGTGGTTTTGGCCGGAGGAAAACGTCGAAAAGACGCCGGTTCATCCGTCCCGAATCGCCACCGAGGATCTGCCCGACGAAAGGATCCTTTCCCAGGCCGTTCCCTCCAACCCGCTGGAATCCCCCGATGCCTTGAAAGAACTGATGTTTTCCTCCAAGCCGTTGGAACCTCGCCGAAAGTGGAGCGCCTCGCTGTCGGTTCTCGTGATCGACGCGGAAACGCAACGTCCCATTCCCGGGGTCAAGGTCACCATCCAGGGACCGATCACGCTGCCCGAAGCCTGGACGGATACGGATGGAAACGCCATGTTTCTGCAACTTCCGGCCGGGGGATACTATTGCCACTTGACCCACGATCGTTTCGCCATGAAGGAACGGACTTTTCTGGACAGCATTCGCGTCGCGTCCGGAGAACACAAGGAGGTTCTTCTGGAAATGGGTCCGGCCTGCATGGCCCGGGGCCGTATTCTGGACGCCCGCACGGGAGAACCGGTTTCGGGAGCGGAGATTTTCCCCAATCGCTACGAAGAGAATCCGCCCACCCGCTCCGGATCCGACGGACGTTTCTCGGTTCCCACGGGAGAAACCGGCCTGGCGTCGATCTACATCAAGAAGAAGGGTTACGCTCCCCGGGAGGTCTTCAAAAGCTGCACGGGACTGGAACTGGACCTGGGCGATTTTCTGCTGACGGCCGCCTGGACTCTGAAAGGGCGGGTGGTGGATTCGGAGGGAGAACCCATCGCGGGCGTGCAGGTTCAGGATTACGCCCGAACGCCGGAGGCGGCTCCGCCCTCCAATCTGCTTGTCGCAAAGACGGATTCGAACGGCCGCTTCCGGCTTTCGGGTCTTCCTCCCACCAGCGAAATCATCTATTTCTATCACGAGGACTATGCGGACGAGACGGCCAAGGTCAGTATCGAAACGCCACCGGGATTCGAGATCGTGATGCAGCGCGCCTGCCGGCTGGAAGGCGTGGTGAGGGACCAGAACGGCCGGGGACTGGAAGGCGTGACCGTCATTCCGATGGATTTTCAGTCGCTTCCGGCGCTGACGGATGAAAGCGGAGCGTTCATTCTGGAAAAGGTGCGGCCCGGCGAGATCGATCTGGGGGCGATTTACTGGTTCGACGGAGGAACCGCGCACGAAACCCGGTCCGTGACCTGTCCGGCTCCGAGTGAAGGATTGCAACTGACGATCTCCATCGATCGGGACGCGGCGGCGGAAGGCGTCGTCGTTGACGAATCCGACGTTCCGGTGGCCAAGGCGTTGATCTTCGTCATGCCCGATAAACGGCAGGATTCCAGCCGCATGTCCATGAAACTGGCCTACAGCGACGATGACGGCGCGTTCAAGATCGTGGTTCCCGCCGAGGGCGGCTACCGCCTGTCCGTCTTCTCCCATGAAAGGCGTCTGCACCGGACGACCGAATCCATGGAGGGCGGACAGGACGGATTGCGGATCATGCTGGAATCGTTTTCCCAGCCGCAGTTCGTGAAGGAATTGCCGGAGACGGGCGAGGTCTACGATCTTTCCGGGCGTCTGATTACGGATTACGAATACTGCTGGTCGGTGTGTCATAACCGCATCCGGGCCGACGCGGAAGGGCGTTGGACGCGCGACAAGACCCGCTGGCGGGACATGCCTCCGCTTTGGATTTTCCTGCCCGACGGCCGGGTGGGGCGCTGGTCCGGCGTGGGCGGCGAGACGGGCGAGGACAATCCCGTCACGGTGGGCGCCGGCGGGAGCTTGTCCGGAAAACTGGGCGATTCCTTTCCGGACGGCCTTTCGCGCGTGCAACTGGGGCCGTACAATCTTCAGGATCGGATCGTGGAGCGGGAGTTTCTGTTTCCCCTGCTGCCTCCGGGATATTATACGCTGGAAGTCACCGCCTCCAGCGGGAGGAAGCATTTCGTAAACAACATCCAGATCAACGACGGCGTTCCCGTGGACCTGGGCACGCTGGAACTGAACGGCGAAGAAGAACCCTGATGAAAACGCCGTGAAAAGACGGGAGCGATCATGCCGGAACCCTATCGGGAGATGCTTGAATACACGTTCTGGGGGATATCCCTGTCCCAGGCCGCCGCCGCCTTCCTGGCGATTCTGCTCGGTTTCGCCTCGAAAAGAATCCTGCTGTTCCTTTTCGAGCGCCTGAAAAAGGCCACGGAACGGACGAAGTTCGCCTACGACGACATTCTGATCGAATCCCTTGGTCCTCCGCTGGGATGGGGCGCCGTTCTTTTCGGACTTTTTTTGGCGATTCAGATCCTTCCGATTCCCCGGGAGCCCATCGACATCTATCAGTTCGTCATGACCTTCTTCAAGGGAGCCTCCGTTTTGCTCCTGGCCTGGTTCGGCATGCGTCTGACGGACGGGCTTTGCGACAAATGGTCGGAAGTCGCCCAGACCACCGACGCCAAGATCGGCATCCAGGCCATCCCGGTGGTCAGGCGTTCCCTGCGGGTCTTCATCGTTCTGATCGGCGCGGCCCTGTTTTTGCAGAATCTCGGCTACAGCGTGGGAAGTCTGCTGGCCGGGCTGGGTCTGGGGGGTGCGGCGCTTGCCTTGGCGGCCAAGGACAGCCTGGCCAATCTCTTCGGAGCCATCGTCATCTTTCTGGATCGTCCCTTCCAGGTGGGAGACTGGATCGAGGTGGGACCGGTGGAAGGAACGGTGGAGGAAGTCGGCCTGCGGACGACCCGGATCCGAACCTTCGCCAACAGCCTGATAACCTTGCCGAATTCCGCTCTGACCATCACGCATATCAACAACTGGTCCCGGATGAAAAAGCGCAGAATCAAGCTGAACATCGGCGTGACCTACGACACCGGCGCGGAGCAGATGGAACAGGCGGTGGAAAACATCCGCCGCATCCTTCGGGAGGATCCGAATATCGCCCAGGACTTTTTCCTGGTGAATTTCGATGCCTTCGGCGCCTCGGCCCTGGAGATTTTTGTCTATTGCTTCACCACCACCACGATTTGGGCGGAGTTTCTGGAGGCGAAGCAGGCGCTTCTCTTGAAAATCATGCGGGAACTTCAGGGCATGGGATTGTCCTTCGCCTTCCCCACGCAGACCGTGCACGTGGAGGGACTTTCCCTGGATCCGGTCGTCGAGCGGCCGGAGCGCCCTCGCTAGGCGGACGGAAAATCCTTCCGAAGCCTTTTGCAATCGGATATGATGAAGCCTCGATAGCCTTTTGCAATCGGATATGATGAAGCCTCGATCGACAGGCTGGAGGTCCAACATGCAGGAACGTTCGGAAACCATGGAGAATACGGAAATTTTTCCCATGCCCAGTCATCTGCCGCCGTTTTCCAGATTCTGGATCTGGCTGCTTTCCTTCTTTTTCCGCAAGATCAAGTTCTACAAAAAGAACGTCGCCCTGATTCAGAAATACCTGAAAAAAGGAGCGATCGTCCACGTGATCCAGTACGAAAACTACATGGATTACCTGATCCTGAACTTCTTTTTCAAGGTCCATGACCTGCCGCCGGTGCTGCTGCCGGAAAAATCCTGGTTTCAACGGGTTCTCGACGCCCTGACCGGGCGCGGACGCGCGGACGGGGGCTTTAGGCGCGTGCCCGACAAGAATACGAAAACCGGGCAGCAGTTCATTCTGTTTCTCCAGCGCGGCGGATCGTTTCTGTCCGTCCGGGCCCGCAAGGAGATCGACGCCATCCAGGAACTGGTGGAACTCCAGAAGGATCTGGAAACCCCTCTTTATCTGATGCCTCAGGCTTTTCTCTGGAGCCGCCGCCCGGTGTCGATGATCCGCACCCTCCGGGACGTGCTCTTCGGAAACGCGCTGAATCCCGGACGTTTCCGGCGTTTCGTCATTCTGGTGCGGCATTGCCGGACGGCCTTCGTGCGCTCCGGACAGCCGCTGAAATTGCAGGACTGGACCTCGGAGATCTTCGGCGAACACGGCATGAACGCCGTCAAGGAGATTCGCTGGCGGCTGTTCAAGTTCCTGTCCGAGGAGCGCATGGCGGTGACGGGGCCCATGAGCCGCCCCCGCACCTGGATTCTGGAATCCGTCCTGAATAGTGAGAACGTCGTCTCGGTCATGAAGGAGATCGCCGAGGAAGAGGGCAAACCCATCGAAAAGATTCAGGAACGGGCGGCCCGGCAACTGGATTACCTGGCCGCCGATTACAAGTATTCCTTCATCTGGATGGCCAGCACGACCCTGGCGAACACCATGGAGGTCATGTACGATCCGGTATTGACCGACCGGGAAGGCATGGAGCGCCTGCGCGAATACCTGAAGGAAGGCTCCGTGGTGTACGTCCCCAGCCATAAATCCCACCTGGATTACCTGGCCTGGAGCCACCTGCTGCACGTGGAAGGGCTGGTGCCCCCGCACATCATCGCGGGCGAAAATCTGGCCTTCTGGCCCATGGGATATCTGTTCCGGCGCATGGGCGCGATCTTCATCCGCCGTTCCTTCAAGAACGACCGCCTGTACAGCACCATCCTGCGGCAATATCTGGCCCGGATGTTTCAGGAAGGCTATTCCCAGGAATTCTTCATCGAAGGCACCCGTTCGCGCACGGGGAAGCTTCTGGCTCCGAAATTCGGCATTCTCTCGGTGTATGTGGACGCCTTCCTGAACAATCCCTCCCGGGACATCCGCTTCGTGCCGATTTCCATTATTTACAGCCGTCTGGTGGAGGAGGGCTCGCATACGAAGGAGTTGACCGGAGGCGAGAAGGCCAAGGAGAGCACGAGCAGCCTGCTGAAGGTTTTCGGCGTGTTGCGCCTGCGCTACGGCGCCATGTACCAACAGATGGGGAAACTGATTTCCCTGCGCGAATTCTGCGAACGGCAGGGATACGACCCGCAGAACATCACGGAGCGCGAGCGGCGCGGCCTGGTCGAGTCTCTGGGCTACGAGATCATTCACCACATCAACAAGGCCACGGTGGTCACCCCTACGTCCGTGGTGGCCCTGGCCATGCTGGCGGCCAGCCGCAAGGGCGTGGCGAAGGTCAAACTGATGGAGCACTCGGCGAAGATCCTGGACTTCGTGAAAGAGATCGGCGCCCCGGTCTCGCCGCTTCTGGACAACTGGGAGGCGAGCATCCAGGAGGCCGTGGACCTGTTTCTGAAAGAGGAGAGTCTGGAGGAGCACCGCATCGGCAGCGAGACGGTGTACGTTTTGAACGAGAACGGACGGCGGGCTCTGGATTTCTATAAAAACAACATCCTGCACAGTTTCTTCATCGTCTCCCTCATCGCCCTGGCCTTCCGAACCTTCAAATCCAGCGAAGCCCGCATGGAGGACTTGCGAAAACGCATCGATTTTCTCTTCGGTCTTTTCAAGGAGGAAATCGTCTATCCCCATCATTTCGACGTGGAACGGGATCTGGAAAAAGCCTTCGATTACCTGGGCAAGCATGACATCCTGGTTCGCGAGGGCGACGTTCTGAAAATCGGCAAACTGGCCGATCTTTACGTGGCTTTCTTCTCCCGGATGTTCTCCAATTTCCTGGAAAGCTACTGGCTGGTGGCGCTGGGATTGTCGCACCTGGTGGGCAAACGGATGAACCAGAAGAAACTGATGAAGCTTCTTCTGGAAGAAGGCAAAAAGATGAGTCTGATCGGTGAGTTGACCCGAGACGAGGCTTTTTCGAAAAACAATTTCCTGAACGCGTTAACCTACTTCATCAACCGGGGCGTTCTCATCAAGCACGAGGCTTTCGTGGACACCACCGTGACCGTCCTGCCCAGGGATCTGCGTTCCGATCCGAAAAAGCTGAAGAAAGCCGGAAGCAAACGGAAAACGGACCTGGAGCTTTCCGAGGCGTTCAATTCCACGGAAGCGTTGGAAGAGATCGCGAAGGAAATCCGGTTTTACCTGGACGGGGAAGGCTCGATGTTTTAGGCGATGACCCTGGACCGGGGCGGAACCTCGCGACCGGCCGGTCTGCAACCCTGGAGAATCATGGCGGAAATACCCAGACTGGCGGTTTACGGAAAAGGCGGCATCGGCAAATCGACGCTTTGCGCCAACCTGTCCTATCATCTGGCGAAAGGCGGCCGCCGGGTGCTGCACATCGGTTGCGACCCGAAGCATGATTCCACCCTGCCGCTCTGCGAGGGACGGCGCATCCCCACCCTGGCGGAACTGCTGATTCTGAATCGAAACCGTTCCCCTCTGCCGGAGCACTTCATCCGCACCGGGGTTCTGAATATCGACTGCATCGAGGCCGGGGGCCCCGAACCGGGCATCGGCTGCGCCGGGCGGGGCATCGCGCGGATGTTCGAGATCTTCGAGGAACACGAACTTCTGCCCGGCCCCTACGATATCGTGCTGTTCGACGTGCTGGGCGATGTGGTCTGTGGGGGATTCGCCGCGCCCATGCGCCGGGGATACGCCGACAACGTCCTCATCGTTCTATCCGACGACGCCATGAGCCTCTATGCCGCCAACAACATCTGCCGAGCGGTGAAACGCTATGAAAACAACGGCGTTCGCCTGGTCGGACTGGTGATGAACCGCTTCTCCGGGGCGACTCCCCCCCAATGGGCGGAGACTTTCGCCGATCATCTGGGAACGGAAGTCCTGGCGGCTTTTCCCATGGAGGATGCCGTGCGGGAGGCCGCCTTCCATCAGCGGACGCTATCGCAATACGATCCGGAGAATCCTCTTGCCAAGGCCATGGGCGATCTGGCTTTTCGGGTGCTTCGGTTTTCCGATGCCGACGGCGTGGTTCCCCGGCCCATGGAGGAGGACGCCCTGCTGGACTTCATGCGGAGCATCGGCGATGAGCGTCCGTCCGCGTGATCCGGCGGGGGATTTCAAGCCTCGCCATCGGCTGGATATCGTCTGCCGACATCTGGCGAAAACCGCCGCCGTCCTGGCGAAACGATTTACGGAAAATGCCTGGGAGGTCGCCTGTCGGCCGCTCATCGACGGCACGCTGGTCTTCGCTTTCACGAAAAGTACGGACAGAATTTCGGTGGTTTGGCGGGACGAGGCCGGCGGCGACGTGCCGGAACTTCCGGGTTCGCTTTCCATCGAGGGAAAGGCTCCGGGCGACGCCGAGAACCGGCTTTTCCGTGCCGTTGCGTTGACGCTCGCTACGGCGCTGAAGAAGACGGATTATGCCTTTCTGACTCCCCTGGCTCCGGCGGATCGGGAACCCGGCTTCGAGGAAACCGCCCGGATTCTCAGTGAAAACATCCTGGGTGCGGGTCGCACCGGTTGGGGAGAGGCAAGGCTTGTCTCCATGGAAATGGAACGGGGACGCCTGCTGCTGCGGTTCGAACATCCGGGCGGACCGAGCCTCTTTTCCTTGCGCAAAACGCATCCGGATGCCGCGCAGAAAGTGGCCGCCTGGCCGAAGGGTCGAGCTTTGCTGCGTCGCCGGGCCGTTTCGCTGTTTTCCGAAACGGAGAGCGACCGGGCCGGGGAGACGACGGAAGTCCTGGGGAAAATACTCGGTTTTTATCTTACCCGCGTCGTTCCTCGCGCTTTGGAAACCGTGGAAAATGCGAATAGCGAAGGAACGGAGAAGCGGTCTCCGGATATCCCGAAGGGAAAGTTCGAGGCGGATGGAGCCGAAAACGGCGCGACGTTTTTCGATCTTCCGCCCGGAGAAAGCTGGCCGCTCTTCTGGGCTCCGTCCATGCTGGACCTGGCCACCCAGGGCAACCTTCAGACCACCCGCCCCGTCTCGGTGATCTTTCACGCGCCGCGCAACTGCTTCACCTTCCACCCGGCGCTGGTCCGCCACACCCAGCCGCTGTTTCAGTACCCCTGGTGGACGCCGGACGTTTCCCGGGCCGATTTGCATGTCACCGATATTCAGGACGCGGATGTCCTGGAGGACGGCGGCGAGGCGGATTTCGCCGATTTGATGGCGCGTCTGGCGAAGGACGAAACGCGTCCCCTGCTGGTAAATCACGCCTGTCTGCCCGACTTGATGGGGCAGGACATCGCCGCGCTGGAACGTCGGATCCGAACCAAGGGCTCTGCGCCGATTCTGCGTCCCTTTCCCTGCCGCAGCGGAGCGCACCCGGAAGAGCAGATTTCCGATTATCTGCGGGAACTTCGGCGCTTCATGGAAGATGCGCCACGCTCGGAACGGCCGTCAATCAACCTGGTGGGTTATGAACTCGCCCGGGACACCGACGAACTGGCGGCTTTGCTGGAAGACCTGGGCGTGGCCGTCAACGCACGGATTCTGCCCAACGTCGATCTGGAACGGACGCGGGCCTATCGCAAAGCCTGGGTTCAGGTTTTCCGGCCCAACGCCCTGATGCGGCCCGCTTACGAAGCCGTTTTCCACGATCTGGAGCCGGTTTCCTGTTTCGCGGACGCGCCCTACGGGATCGAGGGCGCAAGGAAATGGCTGGAAAGCATTATAACGGCTCTGGGCCTGGACACCGACTGGGAAAGGGATTGGAAGGTCCATGCCGAGCCTTTTCGGGAGGAAATGGAACGGATGCGCGAACGGGCGGGCCGTTGTCGGCTCGGGTTCGTTCTGGTTCCCGGGCTTCTGCGGCGTTTCCTCCGTCCGGAGTGTAATTTCGGCATTCCGTTCATCGATTTTCTTTGTGAACTAGGTTTTCGGATCGCCATCGGGCTTTTCATTCCGCCGGAAGACGGGAAAAACCGATCCGCCTGGATCGAAGCGGCGCGAAGGGAATTGGATCCTCTCTCGAAATATTCGGAACTCATCGAGATCTCTTGTTTTCACGATAGAGACGGCCTGTCCGTCTGGCTCTCCGACTCGGACTTGCACGCCGTTTACAGCGACTACTCCCACGACGCCCGTCTGGAAACCGTCGGAAAACCCCAGTTTTCACTGAAGGATCTTGAAAAGGGAGCCGCCGGGGCGCTTCGAACGCTTCGCAGGCTTTTGCAACGCTGTGAAATGCCCTATTATCGGGAACTTGCGGATATGAACCGGAAGGCGGGAGATGAATAACCAAACGGATCACAGTCTGCTGCTGCACCCCGCCTATCTGGACGGCGTTTTTCTGGCGGTCAATGCGATCCCGGACGTGGCCCTGGTGGTGGATTCTCCCGGCTGCGTGCTGATGAAGGCGGGAAGACTCCAGGGCAATCACGACCGGAACGCAGATTTGCTGAACACGATTCGTCCCCGGATTTTCCATTCCCAGGCGGAGATCGAAGCGTTGATGGCGGGGGATGACGGCGGACTCCGGGGGGCGATCCGATCGGCTTGCGAGACGCCGGGAATCTCCGCCGTGCTGGTTACCGGATCCGCCACGTCCAGTCTGGTGGGGCGGGAACTGCTTCCGGCGGGTCTGCGTGAAACGGCGAAGACGCCGCTCTGGGAAGTGTCGTCCAGGGAATTGTACGGAGACTGGCTGGACGGCTATGACCTCACCTTGCAGAGTATCGCCAAAAACATGGAATTCGGCGATATCCGCAAGGAAAAAGCCGCCGTGGCCCTGGTGGGCCACCTGATGGACCGCAATGAGGCCGACGGTCGGTCGGACGTTCGAGAACTGGAACGAATGCTTCGGGCCGTTGGACTCGACCCCGTTTCCGTCTGGGGGTCGGGGCGGGATCTGGAACATTTGAAACAGGCCGCGCGGGCCGAAACCGTGCTGTCTCTGCCCTTCGGGCGCAAGGCCGCGAAAACACTGGCGAAGCGCACCGGGGCCCGGTTGTTGGAGCGGAATCTGCCGCTTGGAATCGAAGCCACGGGGCGTTTTCTTCAAGGGCTGACGGAAGTTACTGAAAGCAAGGCGGAAATCGAAGCGTTCCTTTACGCCGAGCGACGGCGCATCCTTCCCATGCTGACCCACGCGGTGGAAAGCGCGATCGAAGACCGGAGGTTTTTCTTTGCCGGAGCGCCCGCGATACTTGCGGAACTAGTTGAATTCACCCAGTATTTCGGAGGAACAGTGGCGGGTTGCCTCTGTACGGCGGCTGTGGGGCCAAAGGAAGAAAAGCGCTTGAAATCTCTTGGAATCCCCATTCATGAACGGCCCACGGAAAAGACGACGACGGCTTTGTTCGACGAAGCCCGGCGGGAAGTCGGATCGTTTATCTGCCTCGGTGACGGCATCATCGGGGGCATCGCCGGAAAACTCGGCGGAATTCCCATTGAAATCGGCTATCCAAGCTTTCTTACGCACTTCCTGCGTTCCTCTCCGATATTAGGTTTCGAAGGGGTTCTGAATTTGGCGGAAAGAATTTCCAACGCCGTCGGACAGGCGCGATTGATGGACAGGACGGCGTTTTAGCGCGGTTTTTCTCTGGTACAGCTCCCCAAAACCTGGGAGAAACCGGAAAGCCGTTTTCGGACAAGGCCCACCATCGAGGAAGGGGTTCCCTTCCGCCTCCGTCGCTTTCGCCTGCGTCATCTTTCGGCTTGTACCGGCGCGCGGCCGGCCGTCAAGGCTAAACGTGCTGCGTTCGCTTCGCTCGCTGCGGCCTTGACCGCCGCCCTTTTCCGCCCCGGTTCCGCGCCTCATGACGCGAGGCGGCTCCGTCGGGGAAGGGAACGAGAGGACGCCCCTTTTCTTTCACCAGGTGGAAAGTTAGACGGGAAAGGGAAGTTGAGCCGAAAAAAACGCCCGAAACCGGAAGAAACCGATCTCGGGCGGCGGAATAGGATCCGTAATCCGTTCCTAGCGCTGCATGATGAAGAATGTATAGCCGTATAGGTCGGCGTAGCGATGGAACAGGTCGATCTCGTAGCGGCAGCGTTCCACCACGGCAAGCGCTTCGGGATGCTCCTTGTGACGCTCCTCGAAGGCGTCCAGCCGGTCGAACATGGGAGCGTAGAAAGCCTCCCACCAGCCCTCGCGCGGAAGCGGAAACTCCTCGATCAACCGATAGCCCGTTTCCTCGATGGCCCTGCGGCGGGCTTCAAGCGAAGCGTCTTCCTCCGGATCGGACATGCAGAATTCGTGCAGCTCGGCCGGGATGTTCCCGGAAAACCACGTGAGTTCGGACACTACCAGGTATCCGCCCGGCTTGAGCAGTCGCCGCCACAGCGTCAGTCCGCGCGCGAATCCGAGGATGAAGATGGAGCCTTCCGCCCATAAAACGTCAAAGGTTCCATCGGGAAAGGGCAGGTCGTTCATATCGGCGACATACCCCGAGATGCGCCCGGCCAGACCTTCTTGCGCGGCGCGCCGATTCAGCATCTCGATGAACGGGGCATGGATGTCTACGGCCGTCAGGGACGCCTCGCTTTTCCTTGCGATTTCAAGCGTCTGCATCCCGGCTCCGCAACCGATGTCCAGAACGCGATGTTCGGAGGTCAGCGGGGGCAGGCATCCCAAAGCCCGGGCGGTCATCACGTCGAGGCCGGGCCCCTGGCGGGGAAAGGATTCGAATAATTCGAAGAAATATTTCCAGAAGGGTTCGTCGAACATGGGTTTGCTCCTTGTTGTCAGTGCATGGGGCGCGCCGAACGGACAAACACATCCATCCGGTCGGACGGCCGCTGGTCAGGCGTCTCCCTCAAGGGGAGCGAAACGGAATTTCTGACGGTTCGCTATGCGCGAACAAGGAGCGCAAGCATCCAAACTCTTTTCATCAGGTGTCGTCGCCCTGCGATGGAACCTTCCCATCGCAGGCGATCTATATGGCTCGGATTCGGATGAAAGTCAAGGATGTATTCGAATTGTCTGGATGATGGCGTTTTCCGGGGTAGGCCATCGGGAGTCGGAAAAGCCTTTTTTGTTTTTTGACTCTTCACTTCCGGATGGAACCCCGGGTAGCGCGGATTTTCCCATAACGGAGCTTGACTTTTTTCCTGCTTTTCAGGAAACTTCCGTCCGGAATCTAACCGCCGAAACAGATCGCATGGATGTCTCTTGGGAAAGGACGTGAACCGTGAACCTGGATACCATATTGGGATGGATCGCTTTACCGGACCAACTGGTTTCGATTTTGAAACTGGAACTGTTCGGAAACAACGTTTTTCAGTACGGCCTGTTCGCCTGTGTGATTCTGGCGGGCTTCGTTCTTTCCCGTATCGCCAGCCTGACTTTCCGGAAGATCTTCGTTCGCGCGGCCAAAAAGCTCGGCGACGAGATGGTGCAGCGCATCGTGGAGAACCTGCGGCGGCCCATCCGCATGATGACCTTCTGTCTGCTGGTGGGATTGGGGGACATGATTCTGACCGCCCAGCCCACGGAAGCCGATCCCAAAGCCCATTGGGTGCATTGGGGAATCGATCACCTGCTTTCGGTGGGATTCCGCCTGTCCCTGTTCTGGATTCTGGCCCGGGTGCTGGAAGTGGTCTGGAAAGACGTATTGCAGCCGCTGATCGACAAGAAGATCGAGGGCGACGAAAAACGATACTTCCCGGTCATTTATCGCCTCATCATGACCATCGTGTGGGTCATGGCGGTGGTCTACTGTATTCCCGTTTTCGGTTACGACGCGGTGGAACTGGTGGGAATGATCCTTGGTTTCGAGGCCATGCACAACACCATCGGCCAGTATATGGCTTTCATCGGCATCGCGCTTCTCACCATGCTGATGGCCCGCACGCTTTACAGCCAGATCAACAACCTGATTCTGGAGATCGCCAAGCGGGGAAAAATCAAGAACGAGGACGTCTGGCTGGAGGGCTTCGAGAAACCGCTGCTTTACCTGATTATTCTGGTCGGTTTCCGCATCGCCGCCGGCGCGCTGACGGACCAGGTGGAAGGCCAGGGAGCGGCGGTCTACGGCATCATCAGCGCGGTGGCCAATGTATTGCTCACGGCGGACATCACCTGGATGTTCCTGATCCTGACGGACAAGATCTACGACAATTTCATCATTCCGCTCTTGTCCGCCAAGGGCAGTTTCGACCAGCAGATCGTGCCGCTGACCAAAAAGGCCGTAAAGGTGGCCATCGGCGTGGTGGGTTTCATCTTCGTCATCAAGGCGCTGGGCAAGGAACCCGAGACGGTGCTGGCCGGTCTCGGTATCGGCGGCGTGGCCATCGGTTTCGCCGCCAAGGACACCTTGAGTCCCTTCATCAGCGGAATCGCCATCTATCTCACCCGGCCGTACAATCTGGGCGACTACATCGTGGTGGACAAGGATTTCGAGGGTACGGTGGAGGACATCGGCCTGCGCGCCACCATGCTGCGCACGAAACAGGGAACCAGTTTCATCATCCCCAACGACAAGATCATCAATACGCCCATTCACAACATGATGAACGGCAGCAAGGAGTGTCCGGCGGCCTTCGACGGCCTGTTCCTGCGGGTGGATATCGCGGAAGCTCCGGACGCCCGGGATCTGGCCATGCGGATCTTCGAGGAAGCGGTGGAAAAGACGGAAGGCGTGGGAAAGCCCCGGGTGTTTTTCCTGGAATACGGCAACGACAACATGGGATTGTTTCTGACCTATTGGGTGGAGGATCCCAAGCGCTTCTTCGACATCCGCCACGATATCATGCTGAAGATCGACGACCGCCTGCGCGAGGCCAATATCCACATGAGCACGCCCACGGCGGCGCTGACCTTCCGGGGCTATCTGGGCGGCGATTGGCCCACCATGAACCTGGGACTGCCCGAACCCGTTCTCCAGGCCCTGGCGGCCTCGGCAGCGGTCCCGGCATCGAAACCGGGAACGCCGAGCGTCTGAGAAGAGGCCCCTGCCCGCGCGGAGCGGGCAGAGGCAAAGGTTCGCATTCAGGCAGCCTTCACCGGAATGCGGATTTCCGTCAGCAGATCTTCCGGAGCCACTTTTTCGGGGCTGTTCAGATACACTTCGAGCGAAGGATTCTCGGCCGCTTCGAAGCCGCTGGCAGGCAGCCAGTCGCCGTACAGGCGGCGATACTTGTCATGCAAGCCGTCGTAAGAGCCCTTGTGCAAGTGGACCGCGTAGTCGCCACCTGCGATGGTCTGTACGTGGATCTCTCCCTCGGCCTGGAAGTCCTCCGGGACGGCTATGCAGCAGTCCATGCGGATTTTCTCGGGCTCCGTGATGTCCGGGTTGTCATAGCTGATGCCGACGAAGAAGGCTTCCGGCGTCAGATGACGCTGTATTTGGGGAGCCTCGCAGAGCTTCATCCAAGCCTGCCCGCATTCCGGGTAGGGGCCGACGTGGCGTACGAACGCCACATGTATGGGGTCGAATGGTTTGACCTGTATATCCATGTTCATGTCCGTTTCCTCCTTATCGAGTATTGTTGCGACAAAGCGTGGCCTGCGCTTTACCGGATCCGGTTCGATCTCCGCCCGCTTCGCCGCGCGATAGGCGGACGGCGTCTGTCCGAAATTTCTGGCGAAGGCGCGCGAGAACGATTCGTGCGCTTCGTAGCCGGAGGCGAAAGCGATTTCCGTGACCGGGCGCTGCGTGTAAAGAAGTTCGAAGGCGGCCCGCTCCAGGCGCAGCCGTCGCACGTATTCCTTCACGGGTTCGCCCACCATCGCGTGAAAGATCCGATGGAAGTGATAGGGCGAGAAACAGGCTTCGTGCGCCAGTTCATGGAGCGAGAGCTTTTCTTCCAGGTGGCGCTGGATGAAAAGCTGAACCTTCATGATGCGGCTTTCGTAGGATTCGCGGGTGCAGTCTTTCATGGGTCAACCTCCGTCAATGAACCTAACCGATCCGTACGGGCTTTGCTTGACCGTTCTTGCGAATGTTGCGGCAGGGATGATTTTCAAACGGATTCCGTTTGCTCTGCATATCACTCGCCATGAGCGGTCGAGCTGTCGCCGAAACCATTAAAGAACGTCTCCATCCGCTATAACCCGTATGTATAGAACGTAAAAAACCCCGCGAAAGCGGGGTTTTCCGGTCGTCGTGCCCGAGCTTGGATCGGGCGCGTTTCGTTATTGCCAGTCGATATCGTTGCAGTCGTAGGAGAAGCCGTAACAATACGGCGTCTCTTGCTCCGTGCAGGTATCCCGCCCCGTTACGGAGGTCATGCGGCCTTCCGCGTCGTACGTATAAGTTTCGCAATACGTGAAGTCCGCGCCGTCGCAGTCATCGTCATCCTTGCGGTCGGTCATCAGGTTGTCGGCGTCGTAGGTGTACAGCACGCATTCCGAGTCCGGAGAGTTCGAACAGGTGCTGTCGTCGCCCACGCTCGTCAGGTTGCCGTTAGCGTCGAAGACGGAATATTCGCATTTTTCCGGCGCGTCGTCGCAGTTCTCATCGGTTTCGGTGGCGATCAGCCGACCATCGGCGTCGTAGGTGTAGGTATGACACATCTCGCCGTCGTCGTCGCAGCCGTCGTCTCTCTCCTCGGTCAATTTGTTGCCGTCGGCGTCGTAGGTGTAGGTGTAACAGCGGTCGTCCGTGCTGTCGCAGTCGTCGTCCTCGTTCTTCGTCAGCATGTTCCCGTCGGCGTCGTAAGTGTAGACGATGCAGTCGTCATCGTCGGTTCCGTCGCAGTCCGAATCGTTCTGCTGGTTCATCAAAAGGCCGTTCGCGTCGTAGCTGAAGGTCTCGCAGTCGTAGTCCGGCGTTTCCTCGCAGTAGCTGCTGTATTCCGCCGTGGCGGGATAGCCGTTTTCGTCGTAGGTGTAGCGATAACATTCATCGCTTACCTCGCCGGTGCAGCCGTAGTCCGCGCCCTCCTGCGTTTGATTGCCGTTTTCGTCGTATTCGTAGCGCAGGCAGGCGGTTCCGGAACCGGTGCAGCCCATGTCGTAGACGATCAGCGTCAGGTTGCCGTTTTCATCGTAGGTGTACTCGCTGCACATACTGAAGAATCCGCCCTCATCCCCGTGATGGTAAAGGATGCGGCCTTCCGAATCGTACACCTCGGAATAGAAACCGGCGATGGCGCCGTCGCATTCGTCGTAATACAGTTCCTTCTGGCAGACCACGTCGTTTCTGCAAGCGGGATAGAAGTAATAGTCCGCCGCGCAGGAGTCGCAGTAGTCTCCGGCGTAGCCTTCCGCGCAGTCGCAGATGTCGCTGTCGGAGGCGCAGGTTCCATGTTCGTTGCAGTCGTATAGCGTCCCGGCGCAATGTTCCGCGCCCGTGCCGCTGCCGTCGCAAACATCGGCGCTGGTGCAGTCGTTCTCGTCGTTGCAGGGTGTATTCGAGGCCGCGGGCCGGTCCGAGGGGCAGTTGAAGCTCAGTCCGTCGCAGGCTTCCGCCTCGTCGCAGAGGCCGCCCGCCCGGCATTCGGTTCCGGCGGTCATCGGGCTCCAGTTACGATTATCCGCGTCCGAGTCGCAGACGGCGCAGGCGTGGTCCGGGTTGACGACTCCGTCGTCGATGCATTTTTCGTCGATCCAGCATTGATCGATGTTGCAGGGCTCGCTTTCCTCTTCATCCTCGGCGTCGCCGTCCACGTCGCCGTCCACGTCGTCCGTATCGCCGTCCGGCGTTTCCTCGTCGCCGTCCACGTCGCCATCCGGCGTTTCCTCGTCGCCGTCCACATCACCGTCCACATCGCCGTCCGTAGGTTCCCCGTCTCCATCCGGTGTTTCCGTATCACCGTCCGGAGTTGTCGTATCGCCGTCGGAAGCGCAGTCCGAGCAGTTGTCGGACGAACAAGCACCCAGCACAGAGATTGCGATCAGAAGAAAAACACCCAAGAAAATCGATGATTTTTGCATGGCGACTCCTTTTCCACGGGGGTCCGATCCCGAATGACTTTTCCACGAATATCTAACTTTTATTGTCCCAATTACTATCGGATTTCTTGCCGAAGGTCAAGCGGGAAAGAAAAGGTGGGGACTTGTTTTCGGGAGTCGAACGGATTACTTGCGTCCCGCCGTGGCCATAAGATACCAGCCGGTGTTCTTGTGCAGGTATTGTTGGCGGAAATCGGATAGCTGCATGCGCATGTTCTCCGTCTTTTCCGGCAGATCCTCGGACAGATCCTTGCTTTCCGCGGGATCGGTCTCCAGATCGTACAGTTCGAAAAGATCCTCGTCCGCCCGATAGATGATTTTCCAGCGGTCGGACAGAAGCGCCTGGAGCGACCAGGGGAAGGTGGGGGCGGAAAGTTTTTCGATATAAACCGGGCGGGGCGGCGCGTTTTCCGGATCCAGGATCAGGGGCGCGAGGGAGCGTCCCTGAAGCTGCCGTCCCTTGTCCCGCATTCCGCAGAGATCCAGGACGGTGGGAACGATATCGATGTTCCCCACGGACCGATCCACGGTTCGGGGCTGGACGCCGGGAACGTGGACGATCAACGGTACGCGCACGGATTCCTGATAGAGCTGCGCTCCGTGGTAGTTTCGTCCGTGCTCCCCGAATTCCTCCCCGTGATCGCCGGTAATCACGATGATGCTGTTCTTGTACCAGGGCGTTTTCTTGAAGTAATCCAAAAAGCGTCCCAATTCCCGGCTGTTGGAACGGATTTCGCCGTCGTACAGATCCATTTGCCGGTTCCCGAAGTCGATGCCCGCGTGCCGGACATACAGGAAATGGGGATCGAAATAGTGCATCCAGAGAAACAGCGGCTCCCGGCTTTCCTTGATGCTTTCCAGGTGCTCGATGGCGTGGTCCGTGACCAGATCGTCCGTGCTGACGCGCTCGCTGTGGTCTCGCTCGCGGAACGCGCGATTGTCCCAGTGATCCGCTCCCCGGTCCAGGTCGCGGTTGTCGAAATACCAGTACGAGAACACTCCGGCGGTGTGGTATCCCTCCGTTTTCAGCATCTCGATCAGTGTTTTCGTCTGGGGCTTGACCTTGGGAAAATTGGTATAGCGACTCCAGTGCACCTGGCTGGGATACATGCCGGAAATCAGGCTGGGAATGGACTGGGGCGTGTTGGGCGCCTGGGCGTAGTTGTGGGTGAACAATACGCTCTCTTTCGCGAAGGCGTCGATTTCCGGGCTGGTGGAGCGTGAATAACCGCCGACGCCCAGGTGGTCCATGCGCCAGGCGTCCACGGTGATGAGCACCACATTATAGGTCTTGCGCAGACTCTCGATGCGCAGCGCCAGAAGATCGTCGATCTTCCGGTCGCTTTCGACGATCTTCGATCCGTCTCCGCCCATGCAGTCCTCGTCCACCCCGTTGCCGGGAATTTCCTGGGCCATGGGATGCACCAGGGGGTTCGCGTCGTTGCAGTCGCCGCCCCGCAAAAGGGGAGAAAATCCGTCCCGATCCTGATCGGCTAGCCGCTGGATACCCAGAATCACCGGGCGGCTGAGGGGGGCCTGGTTTCTCAGGATGCTGGCCACCCGGGGTTGCGACGGATAGGCGAGAATCGTGAACGCCAGCATGATCGCCAGGTTCGCGGACCAGCCTCCCGCCGAGAAATTGTTGAAGACGGACGCGCACACGGAAGCGCCGCCCGGCAGGGAAAAGAACAGATACAACCCGGCTTGAGCGACGAAAAAAAGTCCGACGAGCGCCCAGGGCTTCAAGTCCACCATTTCCAGGATGTGGGAATTCGTGAAAGCGAGATATCCCAGAAGCAGCACGCTCCCCGCCGCCACAAGCAGCAACTCCGTCAGAAAGAGCTTTTGGGGCAGCACGCGCCCCAGAGGAAGCAGGATCCGCCGGGCAAGGGTCCGACTCCAGGCGAACGCCACCAGGCTAAGCGGCAGAAGGCCGAAGAGGATCAGCGTGAAGAGAAAGGCCGCCAGAGCTTTGTTGTTGTAGGCGCTGCTAAAATGCCGTTGTGTAAGGAACACGGCGAAGGCGAGAAAACCCGACGCGCCGATAACTCCGGCCAGAAAGGAGGCGACCCGAAGGTCTGTCGCTTCGTTTTCCCGGCTTGCGCGAAAATGGGTGGCGAGTCGGCCGAACGGATCCGCGAGGCCGGCCAGCGTCTGCCAGCATGCGCCACCGGCGAAGGCGTACAGGGTCACGAAGGTCCACAGGAACGAGATGGACACAAACAGGTTCCATATCCATTCTCCAATGCTGGAAAAGTAGCGGGGGGACCAGACGACCAAAACGGCCTGCTCTCCGAAGACGAGCACCAGGGACGCCATCACCGCAGACAGCGCGAATTTCCGTCCTCTGATTGTCTTGCCATTCACCGTCACGTTCGCAGTCCCATCAAATATTTATTGAATTATACTAAATTTTATAAAATTTACAATAAATTTAAGAAAATAAAGTAAAGTTTTGTGCTCCGGAGGTGTGACATCCCTCCATTCGCTGCCCCGAAACCGGTTTCACCTCCGATCCATTGCCGTTTTGCGACACATGCGGAAAAGATGGGATTGAAGCCGGGGATCGTTTCCGTTTGGAGCGGTGGAACGGCGGGGTTTTGCAAGGACAGCGGCGGAATTATCTTTTGACAGGCCCTTGCGGGCATGTTATGTAGGGCCAGTTCAGCAACATTCGGGTCCCTGCATTCCACAGCCATTTCGACGAGGAGGTTTGGATGAAACGGGTAGCTATTGTAGGTGTGGGCCACTCCGGGTTCGCACCGACCACGCCGGGAGTCTCGTTCCGCGAGCTGGTTTTCGAGGCGGCCACGAAAGCCTATCGGGAAGCCGGCATCGCGCCGAAGGACATCGGCAGCTTTGTCTGTGCGGCCGAAGATTTCTGGGAGGGATATTCCATTTCGGACGAATACTGCAACGACCAGCTCGGAGCGATTTTGAAGCCGGTGCAGACCGTCCCGGGCGACTTCGTTCACGCCGTGGCCACGGCCATGATGATGATCCGGGCGGGGCTTTTCGATACCGTCTGTGTCGAGGGACACAGCAAGGTATCCAACGTCAAGACCCCGGACGACGTGCGTAGTTTCGCCCTGGATCCGATTATGCTCCGCCCCCTGGGACAGAGCGTTCACATGATCGACGGCCTGGAGATGAGCCGCTACCTGTGGGCCTCCGGGGCCACCAAGGAACAGTGCGCCAAGGTCGTGGTGGAAGCCAAACTGGCGGCCCTGGACAATCCGCTGGCCTCCTACGGCGGCGTCTTCGATATCGACGACGTGCTGAACGCCGATCCGGTGGCCTGGCCCGTGGGGCAGATGGACATCGCGCAGACGGCGGACGGCTGCGTGGCCATGGTGCTGGCCGCGGAAGAGGCGGTTCCTTATCTGAAGGGCGAGCCCGTCTGGATTGATGGCATTTCCTGGTATTCCGATTCTCCCAATCTGGAAAGCCGCAACATGGAAATGTCCGTGGGCACGATGCTTTCGGCCAAGAAAGCCTACGAGATGGCCGACATCAAATCCCCCGTGGATGAAATCGACGTGTTCGAGATCAGCGACGAGGTTTCCTTCAAGGCCCTGCAACACGTGGAAGCCCTGCAACTGGCGGAAGCCGGTGCGGCGGGATACATGTACGAGGTCGGAGAAGTGGGGCCACGCGGCGTGGTTCCGGTGAATCCGTCCGGCGGCGAGCTGGGCGTGGGGAACATGGTGGAGGCTTCCGGAGGGCACAAGACGCTGGAGATCGTCAACCAGCTTCGGGGAGTGGCCGGAAAGCATCAGGTACCGGAAGCCGAGTGTGGATTGGTTCAGGTTTGGCGCGGGGCTCCCTCGACGAGTTCGGCGGTCATGATCCTGCGGTCGAACTGAAAAGGAGGTTCCAGCGATGAAACCACGCAGAGTTGCTATTATCGGCGCCGGAATCACCAAATTCGTCCGGCGGGCGAAGGAAACCGGCAAGGAACTGTCCTGGCAGGCGTCCAAGATGGCCTTGGATTCCTGCGGGATGGAATTCGATCGCATCGAGTCGGTCACCATGGGCACCGCCCCCGACGCCTTCGACGGCGTTCACATGAAGGCGGAATACCTGTCCGACGGCGCGGGCGGCAAGCACAAGCCCTACATGCGCAATTTCGTGGGCGGCGGCACGGGTGTCTTCGCCCCGATCCACGGCTATTTCCACATCGCCTCCGGCATGTTCGATACGTGCATGGTCGTTTGCACCGAGAAAATGTCCAGCGCCTTTCCCCATCCCCAGGGGGCCTTCCTGACCATCTTCGATCACTCCACGGAGCAGCAGCTGCATCCGAACCTGGTCTGGATCTTCGCGCTTGAAATGAACCGCTACATGCAGCAGAACGGCATCAAGAAAGAGGATATCGCCCGCGTGTCGGTGCAGAATAAAAACAACGCCCTGGACCATCCGGCGGCCCAGGTGGCCCAGGCGGTCACCCTGAAGGACGTGCTGGAGTCCGAGGAACTCGTCTGGCCGGTCCATCGCCTGGACATCAGCCCGGCTTCCGACGGCGCTTGCGCGTTGATTCTGGCCAGCGAGCACGTCGCCCGCCAATATACCGATAAACCGGTCTTCCTGGACGGCGTGGGCTGGAACCTGGATACGGCTTATTGGGCCACCCGGGATCTGGTTTATCCGCGCTACGTCGAGAAGGCCGCGCACACCGCGTACGAGATGGCGCGCATCGGCAATCCGATGAAGGAGATCGATCTGGCCGAACCCTACGACCCCTTCAATTACAAGATGTTGCATCATCTGGAAGGTTTACAGCTCGCTCCGCGCGGCCAGGCGGCCGATCTGATGCGCGAGGGATTCTACGCCCGCGACGGCGAAGGCATTCCGGCCTGTCCCTCCGGCGGCGCGCTGGGTGTCGGAAATCCCATCGCGGCCACGGGGCTGATGAAGGTCGCCGAACTCTTCTGGCAGCTTCGCGGCGAGGCCGGGGCGCGTCAGATCAAGGGCAATCCGAAAACGGGCGTGGCCCAGGCATGGGGAGACCTGATGCAGGTCGGAACCGTCCTCGTCTGCCGCAACTACTAGGGAAAGGAGCGCGAAAATGGCAATCGATGCGCTGAAGGATAAAAAGCTGGGCGGCACGAACGTCAAGGAAGCCATGTTCAAGCAGAACAAGGTTCTTTATTCCATGTTCGAGCCGGAACTGGAATACGCCTGGGATAACGGCGTGGGCGTGGGCTTGTACCTGGAAGGACTGAAAGAGGGACGCCTGATCGGCTCCTACTGCAAGCAATGCGACCGTATCGTCCTACCCGCGCGGGCGTTTTGCGAACTGTGCTGGCGGGCCACCGACGAATGGGTGGAGGTTCTGGATACGGGTACGGTGCAGACGTATTCGATTTCCCGGATCAACTGGGACGCCTCCCGCCGGAAAGACAACGAAAAGCCGTTGATTCCCGCCGTGATTTCCATTGATGGCGCCAGCGAGAAGGTCGGCATCATGCACATGCTGGATGAAGTCAAACCGGAGGATATCGAGATCGGCATGCGCGTGGAGGCCGTCTGGAAGGCTCCGGAAGAGCGCGAGGGATTGATTACGGATATCAAGTATTTCCGTCCCATCAAGCCCAAGGCCAAACCGAAGGCGAAGGCCAAGCCGAAGGCGAAAGCCAAGAAAAAATAACCGCAATCCGCTTGACGAGTAGGAGAAAGCCATGGCTTTAAAGGAAAAAATCAATAATACGACCCTGCATACCTACGTCGAAGGCCGGATTCCCATGCAGTACCGGTATACCTACGGCCTGGCCGGCGAGGAATTTTTCAAGAAAATCAAGGACGGAAAGCTGATCGGCAGTCGAGCCGAACAAAGTGAGACCGTCTATTGCCCGCCTCGCATCTTTTGCGAGGACAGCTTCGAGGAAATCACGGAATTCGTGGATTTGGATGGTGTGGGCGTGTTGGAGAGCTTCACGATTTCCTGCGAGGATCTGCACGGCGAGACCCTCGATCGGCCGGTGATCGTGGGCTTCGTGCGTTTCCTGGACGCGGATGGCGGTCTGGCGGCCCCTCTGTATTGCCCGGTGGAGGATCTGGAGATCGGCATGCCGGTCAAATTGGCCTTCGTACCGAAAAAGGAACGGGTGGGAGCGATCACGGACGTGTATTTCATGCCCGTTGACTGACGTTTTCCCGTCTTCGATATGGAAAAGGGCGGCTTCGGTCGCTCTTTTCTTTTTTTATGCGGTCGGAGACGGGTTCTCCCGGGGAATCCATTTCAGGTCAATATAGTTTTCCGGTTACCCGCGATGGCGTCGTCCGACCATTCCGATTTCCGGGTGGGCGATCTTTTGGGGTTCAACTCCCCATTCCGGGGAGTTTCTTCACATGAGAAAAGAAAAGGGGCATATTCTCGTTCCCTTCCCCGACGGAGCCGCCTCGCTTCATGAGGCGAAGAAACCGGGGCGGAAAAGGGCGGCGGTCAAGGCCGGAGCGAGTGAAGCGAGCGCAGCACGCTTGGCCTTGACGGCCGCACGCGCGCCGGTACAAGCCGGAAATGACGCGAGTACGAGCGAACGAGGGAGAAGGGAACCCCTTCCTCGATGGTGGGCCTTGTCCGAAAATGATTTTCCGGTTTGAGGAGTTGAGCTTTTTTGGGGAAGATCAATCTCGGAAATCGGTTCGGCAGGCAGCCATGCGGGAAAGGTAGTTTTCCACTGTTTGGAAGGCGGCTTCCCAGTCATTGGGGGAAAATGTCCGCCGGTTGGGATAGGGGCGTTTGCCCAGTTCCTTCACCGAATGTTTCCAGCCTCCGCCCGTGATGTGCAACAGAATGTGCTCCCGGCCGGAAATTTGTCCGCTTTCTTTCGCCTGGATCAGTCCGGCCAGCGCCGTCGATGCCTCCGGGCAGGGGTCCAGCATGAAGTGCCGTTTGAACAGGGCGTTGGCTTTCAAGGCGTCCTCGTTGCAGACCGCATGCATGTCGCCGCCGCTGTCGGTCAAAATATCGAAGACGCCGCCGGTGAGGCCGTAGGGCGGTTTGGCGTTGGCCAGAACGGAAGCGTAGGTGCGTTTCAGCCGATCGTGGACCTCTTCGTGACTCATGGGAGAAACCGTGCGGCTTCCGGCTTTCCAGGCGTCCACCATGGGCGTGAACGGCGTGTTCTGAACCAGATGCAAACGCATGGGACCGCCGGGACACTCCTTGTGTTCTTTCAGTCGCCTGGCGGCTTCCCAGGCGGCGATGGCGCCCGTTCCGCTGCCCACGGCCTGGAAATAGCGGTCCGGAAGGCGCTTCATGGCGCGGACGGCGCGGTGGAAGGGAATGGCCATGGCGTCGCGGCGGGCGACGTTGAACGCGCCGCCTTCCCGTACCAGGTGTTCCGGGAAGCGCCCGACGATTTCGTCCACGAAGCGGATGGCGTCCGGGTAGAAGGCATCTTCCAGTACGATGAGGAGCGGGCTGACGGCGCCCGGCTCGGAACTTGTCATCATGATGGGAAGCGCGCCGTCCGGCACCACGACAATCCCGGGTGTTGCCAGCATGCTGCCGATTTCAAGAAAGGCCACCCCGGCGTTTCCGGCGGAGGACACGATCAGAAGCTTGTTCGTCTCCGTTATGGCGCGAGAATAGACGCCAAGGGCCTCCGCGCCTTTGAATGTGGAAGAGGGCATGTCGGCCCCGTATTGGGGAGCGAAGCAGGAAAGCAGCAGCCACAGGTTTTCCAAACCCAGCTCCCGGCCCAGGCCGTTGCCGGGAATGCAGCCGATGTGCATGGGAGTTTCCGATTGGATGGGCGCGAAACTCATCCAGTCCGTATAGTGGAAAAAATCCGACTCCACCGAAGAGAGATTTTTCGACGGAGGCCGGCGGGGAAAACGGCTTTGCAGAAAGGCTTCGGGACCACAGTGGGGACACTGTAAAATATAGGATTTTACCCCGGTTTCCCAGCCGCAGCGAGAACAGCGAAGAAAATAATCAGGGATCTGGGAAACATTCGTTTTCATTCCCGGCTCCGGTCTGCTAAAATGCGCCGAGGCGACAAAGCCTCCTCCCCCGGCAGAATTGTGTAATCGAATCCATCGATCTATACCGGAAGACAACGTACTTCACGGGGGCGGAAAAGTAAAGGAACTTTAAATGAATGATATGAAAATACTAGGGAAAACGAGTTTTCCAGGGCTGACATTCTACCATGGACCCAGGGTGGAAAACCTCTCTTGGCCACGGATCGGAGACTTTCACGCCGATGGTAGCGGACCGCTTTTCAGCAGAGCGGAAAACGATCGTTTCCGTCTGTTGTTCGAGGGGCTTCTGTTCGACACCTTTCAACGCAAGGAAACGGAAGCCGAGCGCGTCCTGGCCGATTTCACGGCCGGAGGCCTGGAACGGATCCTGGATCTGAACGGCTTTTACAACATCGTGCTCATCGACAAGCAGGAAGGTTCCACCCGCCTGTTCGGCGACATGGCTTCCAGCCGTCCCTGGTACGTCTACGAAGGCGGGGGCGTGCTGTGTCTGGCGCCGAGCCCGATGGTCTTCCGGGATCTGGGGCTGCCTATGACCTGGAATCGCCAGGCCATGTACGAGACCGTGCGGCTTCTCCACACGGGCGGGAAGCGAACCCTGGTCAACGAGGTGCAGCGCATGTACCCCGGAATGGGGCTGGAGGTTCGTCCCGACGGCCGGGTGGAGCGTTTCCGCTTCGTGGACTGGCAATATCGCCCCGAAGCGAAAAAGGGCGTGGACAGCATGGCGGCGGAGATCAAGGATCTGGTGGCCGAATGCGTCCGGGGCGTCGTCGAGCATCCCCGCCTGCGGGAGCGAAGCCTGGAAATCAGCCTGACCGGCGGCATGGACTCGCGCCACGTTCTGGGCGAACTGCTGGAGCAGGGGCATCGGCCGGACCGCGTGCGGCACGTTTTCATCAATGATTCCGAAAGGATCCCGGTGGAAGCCATCTGCAAGGGATTGGAACTTCCATTGAAAGTTGTTCCCATCGCGGACATGGATCATCCCCGGCTGTTCGTCCGCTGGGCTGAACGAACGGGCGGACTCTTGAATTTCCACCAGTATTACCTGCTGCACATGATGGAGGATCTTCCTCCCGGCGGCGTGCTGGGATTCGATGGTTACCTGATGGACTGGATCCTCGGCATCTATCCGAAGGTCAACCCGCTTGCTTTCAGCGACCCGGTGGATCCCATCTGGAATCGCGTTTCCATGATGAAACGCACCCTGCGCTTCCTGTTTACGGACGAGCGGAAACTCTCCAGGCAGGGACGAGATGAGGCCGCCGTCGAGGCCCGGACCTATGAAGGTCCGCACTGGTTCCGGTTCATGATGCTGGATTTCCATCGGCGGGGGCTGCATTATACCGGTGTGCCCTATACCCTGATGAGTCCGGACGCCGCGTATTTCGCCCCGGGCGCCTGTCCGCGTTCGTTGAAATTTTTCCTGACTTCCGATTACAGCATCGGGGGAGAGAAGCGGGCCCGCCTGCGAGCCATGCAGCATTATTTCCCGGAGCTTTCCGCCTATCCCTCGGCGTCCGGAAAATCCTATAACGAGTACACGCAGTTACGAAAGGCGGGCTCTTCCGCCATGCATTACGTGAAGCCCTGGCCGAAGGCATTGGCCAGTGGATTTCGCCACGATCCCGCGCCGCAGACCGAGCATGAATGGCTGCGACGTTCCGGAACCCTGAAGACGCTCCATCGGCGCATCGTCACGGATTCCACCCTGGCGGCGGACGGTCATTGGCGTCGTCGCGGACTGGCTTTTTCCTGGAGGATGCACCAGCTGGGAGCCTACGAAGGCTGGGCGCTGTTCAGCATGGCCAGCGCGGAGATGGCGTATCGTCTGTTGATTCGCGGCGAGTCGGTGGAAAGCGTGGGCGACTGGCTGTTTCGGCCGTGAATTCTTTCAAGGGTTCCGGATCACTCGGATTTCTTTTTCCGGATGACCTGGATGGTGTCCCATTCCAGGTAAACCGCGAGCAACCCGCCGGCGGACAGCGTCAGCAGCACCGCCGCCAGGGTGACGCTTTGAGGATGGGTTTCGTAAAGGCCGTCCAAGCCGAAGCGTAGCGCCAGCGCCAGGATCGCTGCCGGGATCAGCACCCGTAGACCGGCGAACAGCCGGAAAATAAAAGCGAAAAACGAAATCTCCAGAACACTGGCTCCAATGACGATCAGGATCATCACCACCGCCGGGTAGGCCAGGCTCCAGGCCCAGGCCACGCCCATCAGGCTGAACTGGGCGCCGACCAGGAAGGCCATCGGCATGAAAACGGCGGTGGCCACGGAATAGTAAAAACTTTTTCGTGCCTGCCCGACGGCGTTCAGAAGTTGCGGAATCAGTGGGGAGACGCAGCGGATCAGGCCGGTCACGGCGAAAATCCGCGCGATGGGAACGGCTTCCAGCCATTTTTCGTAATCCAGGGCGGTCAACCCCCAGTCCACGTACACGGCGACGATCACCAGCAGGACGCCGATGAGCGATAGGGCGGCGCGGGCGATGACGAAGAAATATTTTCGCAGACGTTCCCGTTGATTCTGGAGCCGGGCGAAGGCCGGATAGGCTACCTGATTGATGATGTTGGCCAGCGCCTTGACCGGATCGCTTATGAGGCGGTAGGCCAGGGTGTAGATCCCCAGCGCCTCCGCGCCGAAAACCTTGCCCACGATCAGGTAGTCCGCGTTGATGTAGAAGTTGTACAGCAGCCGTGAGCCGGTGGCGTACAGGCCGAAGGAAACCATGTCTCGGACGCGGTGAAAACGCAGAACGAAGCGTGGAAAATAGGGCCGCAGAAACTGGCATAGGATGAACTGTCCACCTCGATTGGCCAGGTCACCGATGATGATCGACCAGGGACCGTAGTCCCAGAGCGCCAGGAGAATCATCAGCGCCGAGGATGTCAGCAGGGAGAAAACATCGATCAGCGCCAGCCGGCCGAAGGACATCTCCTTGACCATCAGGTTGCGCGGAATGAAGTACAGGGAAAAGAGGATAAGAACCAGGCCGTACACCCGCACCAGGGCCGTGAGCGACGGTTCTTCGTAGAACCAGGAGATCAGCGGCGCGCAGAGGAAGACCAGGGCGTAGATGGTGACGGAAATTCCGAAAGACAGCCAGAACAGGGAATCGATCTCGTCCCGGTCGATGTCCTTGCGCTGCACGAGCGCCACGCCGAGGCCCAGTTCGTTGACGCTTTCCGTGATGGCGAAGATGGCCAGAACGATGTTGGCCACGCCGAAATCCTCCACGGAAATCAGCTTCAGGACGACGAAAATCGCCCCGATGAAGGCCAGTTTGGCCAACAGGTTGCCGACTCCCGAATAAAGGAAGGAGACGGCCACACGCGATGCGAAGGATTTGTTTTCGCTCATCCGGTGCTTCCGGCCGAAGGATCCGGGCTCCGGCCTATTCGTCGTCCATTTGTTTGACCAGCACGATTACATCCCGTTTGAACTGTTTCGGGCCGGCCTTGGTGGGCCAGGTAACGGCGGCCGTTCCGCCCATGGAATAGCGCATGGGATCGGCGAAACGCTTGACGACGAATTTTTCCACGGAGGAGAGGTTCGCCAGCATGCTGCGCTTCTTCAACAGCGCGAGGTTCTGCAACAGCAGGCGGAAACCGTCCGCCGTGGTGCTTTTCAGATCGATGGTTTTGAAGGTGAAGTATCCCTTCTTGTCCTTGTCCTCCAGATTATCGGACAGCGTGGCTTTCAGATCCGCCGAGGCGAAAGCGTTGCCTTCGTTGTCCGTCACGGCCGCCCAGGCCGTGGTCTGGCCTTTGGTGTTCATGTTCGCTGCGAAGACGATGGAAACCTGGTCGTCGTGGTAGGTCGTGGCCACCCAATGGCGGCTGATGTTCTGATATCCGGTGTTGGCGTAGGAGTGATCCACGGAGCCGTAACCGTTCAGCACCTGTCCGTTCAGTTTGACGATGGCTTTGCCGCGCGGAATCATGAGCATGAAGTCGTAGAATTCCTTGGCGTCGCCTCCGCGCAGGCGGCCGTCCTTGGGACGGAAGGGTTTGGACAGCGAGGTGAGTTTCATCACGACCTGGTGCTTTTCCCCCTTGAAACGCAGTTTGAATTCCTTGGCGTCGCCCAGAATCAGGGCGTTTCCGCAGACGAGCTTCATCGGTTCGGCCTGGTGCTGGATGGTGCAGCGTTCCTTGTCCACCACTTTCTTGCCATCCGGCGTATTGTACTCCACCCGGAAGGTGGCTTTCTTGCCCTTGGTGGTCAGGTTGGAGTGGTTGAGGTTGAAGGTCATGTAATGCTTTTTGCCGAACACGATGGTCCCGGACCACTGCTCCGCGTACATGTAATCGCCCATGGGATGCTGAACGTGGTCGGCCGGGACGATGGGCCGGTCGCCCGTATACCCGAAGTCCGCTCCAAAGGCCGGGGCGGTCAGGAGCATCAGAGAAAAAACGACCGGAAAAACCCGCAGAATGTTTCTTTGCATGGCTTACTCCTTTTTCAATCCGCCGCGATAAAGGACCAGGTAGGCCGGGAGAATCAGTACCGCGACGGCCAGACAGGTGTACTCGCCCATGTTGGCGAGGGTTCCGAAGCTATTGATGGCTCCGTTCAAGGACAGCCAGAGCGCGCCGTAGCCGATGATGGTGGTCAGGCTGGTAATCATCACCGCTCCGCCCGTGGAGCGCAGCACCCGCCCGATGGAGCCCGGGCCTTCCTGGAGATAGCGGGTGTAGAGGTTGACGCTGTAGTCCACTCCGATGCCGAACTCGATGGGAATGGCGATGTAATTCAGGAAATTGATTTTCTGTCCGAACACGATGGCCAGGCCCAGTTGGAGAATCACGCCCGACAGCATGGCCAGAGTCAGGATGATGGAATGGGCCGCGTTGCGAAAGGAAACCACGATGACCAGCGTCACGAAGAGAAACGCACCCAGGGTGGCCCAGGGGCCTTCGTCGGAGACGTAGCGCAGCATATCCGAGAAGATAACCGAATGTCCGGACGACCGCACGGTTTCGCCGGAAGGAATCTTGATTTCCCGCACCACGGCGGCGAACTTCATCAGATCCCGGCCGCGCCAGACGCTCATGCCGTCGCGCATGTAAACGTAGATGGGGGTTCCCCGGGTGCCGTTGTCCTCGATGAATTTGCGCATGATCTCGTCGGGAAGATCGTCCATGGTCACGGGCTGGATGCCCGCCGGCGGGGTGAGTTCGTGCAGGAGGTCCAGGTCTTCCTTGTCCAGAAACGAGAAGTCGTTGTCCACGATCTTCTGACGGATCTCCTGAAGCAGCCAGATCTTCTTTTTCTGTTCCTTCTGAGTACCGGGCAGGTAGTCGTAGACGGTCTTGACGTTTTTGATGACGTATTTGTCCGGATCCTCGGCCGTTTCGGTGTATTTCTCCAATTCGGTCTTCAACGCCTGCACCTGTTCGAAATTATCGGCCAGAATGATGTGGGGCGAACTGCGTTCGCCCAGGATCTTTTCCGCCTTGCCGCTGTGATGGCCGGAGCCGGATTTTTCCGAGTACTGATTGCGCAGTTTGCGGTAGTTGTACTCGAAGGGATCGCGCAGGAAAAAGGCCAGAATCACGGTGGAGGCCAGTGTCAGCGCCACGCCGCCCCAGAAGATCTTCTTAGGGTGGTTTTCCACCAGCCAGGCCGCGCCGTGGGAGAAGATGCGCCCTTTCTCCAGATCCTTGCGGTTCTCCCTCTTCGGGGGAAAATACCGTTCCATGATGACCGCCAGGGCGGGGTCGAGCGTTAGCGCGAAGAGCAGGCAGATCAGCATGCCCGTGCCGCCGATGAATCCGAACTGGTTGAAGCCCCGGAAATCGGTGGCCATGAGCGAGAGATAGGAGGCGCCCGCGGCGGCCGAGGCGATGGAGACGCTGCGCACCGTGCCGGAGAGCGACCGGGAGAGCGTCTCCTGAATCGGCTTTCCTTGGGTGCGCTCCTCCATATAACGCGCCAGGAAGTATATCCCGTAGTTGATCCCGTTTCCGGCTACGATGGAACTGAGGAAGGCCGTGGCCGCCGTGAGGTAGCCGATGCGCAGGTAAGTCAGGCCCATGGTGGTCAGCACGCCCGCCAGAAGGCCGATGCTCAGAATCATGGTCATGCGCAGGGAACGGTAATAGAGCGCCACGGCCAGAAGCACCAGGCCCACGCAAATGTTGGACACCACGATGATGTCGTCGCGTAGGGCGTAGTATTCCTCGCCCAGGGTTTTCAACCCGCCGGTGAGGTAGTATTCCATTTTGGGATCGTAGGAGCCGGGATTCAGGGCCAGGATGTCTTTCTCCACCTTTTTCACGATGCGCCCGGCGAACTTGACGGACGTGGCGCTGCCCGGCGTCTTGATGACCACCAGCAGGGTGGTGCCTTCCTCGTTGGTGATGTAGTCGTCGATGTACTTGTCGAACTTCTTGGTCTTGCGCTCGTATTCCTCGCGTTTTTTCTTGAAATCCAGTTCCTCGCCCGCGCCTTCCTCGCCTTCCTCCAGGTCGATGTACATCCCGGTGGCCTTGAGTTTTTCCTTGCTCAGGCGGTCGGTGATGCCGTCGTTCAGTTCGGACAGTTCGTCCAGGCTCAGGTACAGCCATTTGTGTTTTTCGAAGAATTCGCGCTGGGTGTCCACCTTGTAATCGACGAAACGGACTTCCTTTTCCGGATAGGTTTTCAGTTTGGCGGCCAGGTCGTCGGCGAAGCGCTGCATGTTCTTGATTTCGCCGCCGGTCAGTTCGATAATCAGCGTGCCCATGCCGCCCATGCGCTTGGAGATGGCCTCGGCATCGATGACGCTCTGTTCGTGTTCAGGAAGCAACTCTTTGAAATCACTTCGGATTCCTATATGGCTGGCCAGGTATCCGCCGGTCAGGGCGATGGCCACGGAAACCACGATAATCAGCCAGGGATGGCGAACGACGAAGCCCGCCCATTGGTCCATCCGTTTGCTCAGCCAGTCTGTTTTCCTCGGGTTGTCATTCATGGTCGCTTCCGTTTTTCCTTCTCCAAAATTTCATCCCGAATCGTATACCATATAGTTAACCAACATGCTATCCTTTGGCCGCAAAAAACCGGCGGCGAGCGTCGATACTCGCCGATGAACGTCCCATTATGGGCGAAAAGCGGGAGAACGGGACAGGTTCGGGAGTCGATTTTGAATCACGGTGAGAAATTTTACGCTTGGTTTGCACGGTTCTTTCTGGTGCTGGCGCTTCTGGCTCCGGCTTTCTCCGGCTGCGCCTCGAAACAAGTCCGAAAGCCCGAGCCTTCGCCGGAGTCGATCCGACGGTTGCCTCTCGTCAAGCACGGCTGGGACATGCCCTCGGTGGGCTGGATGGCCCGCCATCCCGAAACGGTGGAGGCCATGCCCTTTGACGGCGTGATGGCGGATTCGTTTCTGCGCGACCGGGTGTTTTCCGATGTGGAACTGGAAACGGAATCGGTGCGCGCCGTGCTGGAGCCCTACGCCCGGACGTTCGGTGACCGCAACCGCTGGGATCTGCTCCTGCTTTTCGCTTCCCATGGCGACACCGATCTATCTCCGCCGGGACCGTTCGAGGACTGGACGGTGGTGCTGAGCAACGTGGAGCGGGTGGCTTCGGAGGCGCGCCGGGCGGGCTTCAAAGGCATCGCCTTCGACAACGAACCCTACGGGAAGAACGGGTTCGCCTTCGAGGCTTGCGGCGAGCGAAGCGTGGAGGGCTGCGCGGCTCAGTACATCCGCCGGGGAAAGGAGATCATGGAGACGCTGGAGCGTGCCTGGCCCGAGGCCGTCCTGCTGGTGTTTCTGGGGCCGTGGATCTCCGTCACTGCCGAAGGGGCCTATCGCAAGCCTTTTCCCATGCTGGGGCCGTTCTTCGCCGGGCTGGAGGCCGGGCGGCGACGGGTTCGCCTTCTGGACGGCGGCGAGTTCTACGGCCTGAAGACGCCGGAGGACTTCCGGAAGATGACGCAGAAGATCCGCGCCGAGTGGCCGGATTTCTATTTTTTTCTCACCGCCGAGCAGCGCGAGCGCTGGGAACGCTCGGTGGGGCAGTCCTTTGGCGTCTACGATCGCAAATGGGGAAAACCGGAGAAGGGAAGACCGCTAACTCCCGAGGAACTGGCGGAAAAGCTGGCCTCCGCTTGGGCCTTTGCGGAAGGTCTGGTCTGGCTGTACACGGAAAGCCACGACTGGTGGGGAGAGAAAGGCAAAAAGACGAAACTGCTCCCTGTGCCCGCCGCCTATCCGGAGCGTATCCGTCGCCTGCGGGAAGCAAGCGGGTGGGGAACGTGGGCGAGGAATCGGATAGTCAAATAGACATTGATCGCACGAAAATGGAAAAAGAAATTTCTACTTGCACTTTGCTGTTTTTGAAAAGAACTGCTCTAATACAGATAGCAAAATATCCCTAGGCTGAAAATCCCGAGTTAAAGTGAATATCGTTTTACCATCAGGCCCAAGAATGCGAATGCTTGAATTCTTGTTTTTACTAGATAATTCATATCCAGACAATTTAGCTCGTGCAAAGAATCCTTTTCTAACAACTCCAGAATAGTATATTCCATTATCCATATCAAAAATAATTTTATATCTTACCATTAACGTGAATCCGATAATATATGCAACTATTGGTAAAATCAAATATGGCCAGATTGGACTTAGAATTCCTTTTGTTTTTTCTATCCACCCCTCCGGATCATATCGATAGATCATAAACACGAAAGGAATAACTTGTAAAATAGCACTAATAAAAACATGACCAATTGAACGCCATGCCAATGAGCTTTTTGAAATGCAAAATATATAACGGTTTTCCACCAGCCTCCCTTTCCTTCCTCACACTCCGAAGGCGCGCGCCAGTTCGTCCAGTTCCGCCTCCCGGATGCCCCGGTGCATGCCGCCCGTCATTTTTATCAGAAGCACCAGTTTGGCGGCCTTGTTCAGCACGTCGATGAGATCGAAGGCGCTCATCACGTCTCGCCCCGTGGCCACCAGCCCGTGCATCTCCCACAACACCGCCTGGCGCGACTGGCCGAAAGCCTCCACCGTGGCTCGCGCCAGTTCCTCCGATCCCGGACAGGCGTACGCCGCCCAGCCCACGCCGCCGGGGGCGCAGACCTTGATCTCGGGCATGGTCGCCCAGAGCGCCCGGCTGAGGCTTTCCGCGTCCCGGAAATCGGCAAGATGGGACAGGGCGATCAGTTCCGTGGGGTGGGTATGCAGGATCACCGTTTCCGCCTGCCCCCGTTGCCGTAGAAAACGATGCATGGCCAGGTGACTGGGCAGTTCGGAGGTGGGCCGGAAGGCGGGGTCGCCGCAGCCGCCCCATTGCCGCCGGAACGCCCGGCCGTCCGGAGCGATGCGCAGAATGCAGGCGTTCTCCTCCGGCTTGCGGGCGAAGTCCCGGAAGCGACGGCCGGAGCCCGAAACCAGGTAATAGCGTCCCGCCAGTTCCGGATAGGCTTGGGGCAGCGATTGCCATTCGCCGAAACCCGCGAAAGGCGCATCCTCCGGCAGCCATCCGCCGACGTCCACCGAGAGATTCCCCCCGTTGGCCTCCGCCCAGCCGCGTTCCCAGAGGTAACGCGCCGCCTCGCGCATGTCTTCCAGCGGACCTTCCAGTCCCGGGCAGATCGAAATCAGTTTGTCCACGATATTTCCTTTCTTCCGGCCATGGGGCCGGGTTGCTCGATAAAATCGACGCTCGTATGCGTCCGCCGGGATTGTAACTCTCCGGAATCGAAAAGTCACGTTCGCGGGGATGGATTCTAATTTCTTCCGATTGATCTTCCGGCGCGTTCCTGTTATGAATTTCACAGAAACGTTTTCGGAGGAATCCATGGGCCTGATCGATACCCACTGTCATCTGAATTTTCCGCCGTTGTCGGAACACGTTGACGACGTGCTGGAGCGCGCCTCGCGGGCGGGGGTGGATCGCGTGATCTGCCCGGCCTACGACCTGGAAAGTTGGGATGCCGTCCTGCAACTGTCCGAAATGAAAGGCGTATATCCGGCTCTGGGCCTACATCCCTGGGCGGCGGAAGAAGCCTTGGACGTGGTGGAATTGAAACGACGGCTTGAAGTCGGAGGGGCGGTGGCGCTGGGCGAGATCGGCTTGGATTTCAAGGTGGAAAACGTGGACCGGCAGCGGCAGGTGGAGATTTTCCGGAAGCAGTTGGATCTGGCTTTGGAACTGGACCTGCCGGTCATTCTCCATTGTCGGGGAGCTTTCGAGGAAATGCTTGAAATCCTTGGGAAAGTTCCCGCGCCCGTTCGCGGCGTCGTGCATGCTTTTTCCCGGGGAACGCAGTTGTTGCACCGTTTTCTGGACTTGGGGCTATACGTGGGATTCGGCGGCGGCATTACGCGCACGCGCGCGAAAAGACCTGTCAAGAGCGCCGTGGCCGCTCCTTTGGACCGGATTCTTCTGGAAACGGACGCCCCGTCCATCGGTCTGGAAGGCGTTCCGCCGGAGCGGGCGGAGCCGGGCAACATTGCGGATATCGCCGTGAAACTGGCGGAACTACGTAACGAATCCATTGAAATCATCGAGAAAATAAGTACACGAAATGCCGAACGACTCTTTCGATTGTGACAAACTGTCCGGGATGGACGCCCGCAGCATCGATCTGCTGGGCGAGGAGGGCTTCCGACGGCTTCGAAACGCCTTCGTGACGGTGATCGGCCTGGGCGGCGTGGGAAGCCATGCGGCGGCGGCGCTGGCGCGCTCGGGCGTCGGTCGGCTGCGACTGGTGGATTTCGACCCGGTAACGCCGTCCAGCCTGAACCGCAACGCCCTAGCCACGCGGGAAGATCTGGGAAAACCCAAAGTGGATGTGATGGCCGAGCGGCTTCGCCGGATCCGCGCCGATCTTGTGGTGGAGACGGACCAGGCGTTTTTTCACGAGGACACGGCGGAAAGACTCTTGTCCGGCTCTCCCGACATGGTGGTGGACGCCATCGACGGTTTTACTCCGAAAGTGGCTTTGCTTAGACTGTGCGTGGAGGGAAGCCTTCCGGTGGTCAGCAGCATGGGCGCTTCCGGGCGCACGGATCCGTCTCTTCTGCGGACGGGCGATATTTCGGAAACCTGCGTCTGCCCCCTGGCCCGGGTGGTGCGTCGGAGGCTGAAAAAGCATGGAATCTCCACGGGAATTCAGACGGTGTATTCCATCGAACCTCCGGGCGTCGCGCTTCCGCCGGATGAGGGCGATACCTTCTACAGGCGCGGGCGGGAACGTCGCCGTCTGCCCAGCCTGATCTGCATGCCGGGAATCTTCGGTTATGCGCTGGCTTCGCTGGTCATCGGGACGTTGTCCGAAAGCGATGATCTTTCCACGTCCTCTTCGGTGTCGGCCAGGGATCCGGCCGAGATTCCATGAGATTCCCCGGCTTCGCCGCCTCCATGCCGCAACGCTCGAAATGCCGGGATGGAGTGGCTAGAAAAGCCTTTACTTCACCGATGCCGTGGGCTATAGTCCCCCACCAGACTGAAATCGAAGGATATGGTGTGATGATGAAATTGGTTCGGATGACAGTGTTAGTGGCGTTGGTTCTTTTGACCGTAAGCCTTTCCGGTTCGGCGTTCGCCAAGGAAGTCGCGGGTCGATTCGGATTGGGTTTGGACAACACCTTGACCGCCGCCACCTTAGGAATCGGCGACATAAACGCTTCACCCAATTCTCCCAACGCCCCCAAGATCGGCCTTTCCTTCCGATATTGGATCACCAACGACTGGGGAATCAACGCGGTGGTCGGTTTTCTTTACGGCAGCGGCACGGCGGCCAAGGAAGCCTATGACGATCCGGACGGTATCTGGGCTTTTACCTTGGATTTCAAAGGGATATACAATTTCCACAAGGGCGATAAAGCCAACATGGGATTGTTCGCGACCTTTCACATGCGCAAGGAAAGCACCACGATCTATCGGCCGGAAGGGCCGAACCACTCCAATTTCGGCGTGGCGCTGGCCTTCGGTTTCACACCGGAATTCTTTTTCACCGATAATTTCGCCATCGCGGCGGAACTGGGGTTCACCTTCCGTTTCCAGGAGGGCTTCGCCGTGGGAATCAGCGGCGACAATCTGTTGGGCGGCCTGGGAATCCACTATTATTTCTGACAAGCCTTTCTCTCAAGAATTCGAGCCCCGCTCGTTTTACGATGGGCGGCGTCGAGGCTTGACATCCGAAAACCCGCCACGGATAATTCGGCCATGTTGAAAAACGTCGAAGAACCTCGGAAAAGCGAAGAGAGGGGACGGATCGCGGTGGCCATGAGCGGCGGGGTGGACAGTTCCGTGGCCGCCGCGCTGCTCTGGCAAAGTGGGTTCGACATCTTCGGAATCACCATGTGGATCGGCCGGTTTCCGGCGGATGAATCCATTACGGAATCGGCGGGTTGCGGATCCTCGGAGGAAATCCGGCAGGCGAGATCCGTGTGCGAACGGCTGGGAATTCCGCACGTCGCCGTGGACATGCGGGAAACCTTCCGGCGGGAGATTGTGGAACCGTTCGTGGAAGAGTATCGCAACGGACGCACGCCGAGCCCTTGCGTGAACTGCAATATTCGTATGAAATTCGGGCACTTATGGGAGTCCGCTTGCAGGCATGGCGCACGGAGTATCGCCACCGGCCACTATGCCCGCCTGATCCGGGACGATGCCGTCGGGAAATTTCGTTTGTATCGGGGAGTTGACAGAGGCAAGGATCAATCTTACTTTCTAGGCGGCCTGACCCATCCGGCGACGGGTCATGTTCGTTTTCCGTTGGGCGAATACCGAAAATCCGAGATTCGGGAGATGGCAAACCGATTCGGATTCGAGAGCGCGGAAAAAAAGGAAAGTCAGGATGTCTGTTTCATCGCCGGTGATTCCTATGTGGATCTTTTTCCCGACGCCTTTGTCCAAGACCTGAAAGAACCAGGAGACGTTGTGGACCCATCCGGCCGGATTCTCGGAAAACATGAAGGATATTACCGATATACCATTGGACAGCGACGCGGTCTGGGCGTGGCCGGCGCAAAACGTTCCTACGTCGTTTCCATCGATCCGAAACGAAACCGGGTGGTTCTGGGACCGAGGGAGATGCTGCGAAGCCGCCAGATGCGGGTGGACGGACTGAACCTGGTGGTCGAGGAAGCGCTGACGGACGGAGTGGAGGTATCCTGCCAGATCCGTTCCCGCCACCGGGCGGCCGAGGCCACGCTTTTCGGGTTCGATTCCGAACTGAAAACCGGGGCTTCCGTGGGCGTGCATTTCAAGGAGGCCCAGGAGGCCATTACGCCGGGACAACTGGCCGTGTTCTATCGCGGCGAGGAAGTGCTGGGAAGCGGCTGGATCGCCGGGGGGCCGGACCATGGAAAAACTGATTCGAGCCTTTGATGCCTTTCTGGAGGCCGAGCGCGGACTGTCGCCGAACACCCGATCGGCCTATCGTTCGGACCTTTTGCAATTCGCGGCCTACTGCGAAACGGATACGGGGATCGACGATGCGTCTTCGGTCGATCTGATTCATATTCGCGGATTTCTGGCGGATCTTTTCGAGCGCATCTCCCCGGCCAGCCTGGAGCGAAAAGTCTCCGCGCTGCGGAGCTTCTTCCGGTTTCTCGTCAAGCGCGGAATCGTGGAGAACAATCCCGCATTGGGAGTGGATCTGCCCAAAAAGGACCGCCGGGCGCCGGAGATTTTCACCGTGGACGAGATCTTCCGGCTTCTGGACGGAGCCTTCGGCGAGGACGCGCTCGGGCGGCGGGACCGCGCCATCTGGGAATTGCTGTATGCCTGCGGCGTCCGGGTTTCCGAACTGGTGGGACTTTCCCCGGAGGATGTGTCCTTCGAGCGCGAGGAAATCCGCGTTCTCGGAAAGGGAAACAAAGAGCGTATCGTTCCCGTGGGAGACAAGGCCCGGAAAGCCCTTTCCGACTATCTGCCCTTTCGGGAGGAACTTTTGTCCGCGCATCCGAAGTGGGCCTGTCCGGAGGCGCTTTTCCTGAACTATCGCGGCGGACGGCTCACTCGCCGTGGGGTGGAGCGCGTCATCGATCAGACCATGTTGAGGATCGGGGCCGGGCGCAAGATCGGGCCCCACGTGATCCGGCACACCTTCGCTACGCATCTGTTGGACGGCGGCGCGGATCTGCGCACCATTCAGGAACTTCTGGGACATCGGTCGCTGTCCACCACCCAGAAATACACCCACGTCAGCCTGGACCATCTGATGGCGGTCTACGACAAGGCCCACCCGCGGGCGACGGGGAAAAAAAACGATGGAACCGGCTGAACAGGACGAAAGGACGAAACCCATGTTCGAGGGAACGACGATACTGGCGATCCAAAAAGACGGAAAAACGGTTCTGGCCGGAGACGGTCAGGTAAGTATGGGCCATACGGTCCTGAAACAATCCGCCGTGAAAGTCCGGCGCATGCCCGATCACGAGATCGTGGTGGGCTTCGCCGGATCCACGGCCGACGCGTTCACGCTTTACGAGCGTTTCGAGGCCAAACTGAAGGCGTTCAACAGCAACATCACCCGCGCGGCGGTGGAACTGGCCAAGGATTGGCGCACGGACAAGTATCTGCGGCGGCTGGAGGCGCTGCTTCTGGCCGCGAACCGGGAGAAGATTCTCATGATTTCCGGCACGGGGGACGTGGTGGAGCCCGACGAGGGCGTCATCGGCATCGGTTCCGGCGGCCAGTACGCCTATGCCGCCGCCCGCGCCCTGCTGGCGCATTCGAACCTGAACGCCAGGGAAGTCGCCGAACAGGCCATGAAAATCGCTGCCGATATCTGCGTGTACACCAATCAACATCTGACCATCGAGGAGTTGTAAGATGATTCCGGCCCAGACAAGCAATGCCCCGGAGGCCCTGACGCCCCGGGAGATCGTGCAGGAACTTGACAAGTACATCGTCGGCCAGGGAAAGGCCAAGCGCGCCGTGGCCATCGCTTTGCGCAACCGCTGGCGGCGTCAGCAGGTCAAAGAGGATCTGCGCGACGAGATCGTCCCCAAGAACATCATCATGATCGGATCCACGGGCGTGGGCAAGACGGAGATCGCCCGCCGCCTGGCGCGCCTGGCCCAGGCGCCTTTCGTCAAGGTGGAGGCTTCCAAGTTCACCGAGGTCGGTTACGTGGGCCGGGACGTGGACTCCATGGTGCGCGACCTGGTGGAGGCATCCGTCCAGATCATCCGCAAGGAGGAAGAGGAGCGCGTGGCCGACAAGGCCGCCCTCGCCGCCGAGGAACGTATTCTGGATCTGCTGATTCCGCCGCCGCCCCGGCAGGAGCATCACTACAATCCCTTCGATCTGGCTCGGGAGGACGAACCGGCCGCGGAGCCCAACCGCCAGGAAGAAGAGGAACGGGCGCGGCGAACCCGGGAAAAATTCAGGGAGAAGCTGCGGCGCGGCGAACTCGATGACCGAAGCATCCAGATCGAGTCCAAGCAGAGCGCCATGCCCATGTTCGAGATCTTCTCCGCCGCCGGGATGGAGGAAATCAGCATGAACATGAAAGACATGCTGTCGAACATCATGCCCACGAAGAGTCAGAAGCGCAACATGAAGGTGAAGGACGCGTTGGCGTTCATTATCGCGGAAGAGGCGCAGAAACTGATCGATCACGACAAGGTGCATCGGGAAGCTATCGACCGCGCCGAGACGTCCGGAATCATCTTCCTGGACGAGGTGGACAAGATCGCCGGCCGGGAAACCGGACACGGGCCGGACGTGAGCCGGGAGGGCGTCCAGCGGGACATCCTGCCCATCATCGAGGGCAGCACGGTGGCGACGAAATACGGGCCCATCAAGACCGACCACATCCTGTTCATCGCCGCCGGGGCGTTCCACATCTCCAAGCCCTCGGATCTGATTCCGGAACTCCAGGGACGTTTCCCCATCCGCGTGGAACTGGATTCGCTGACCAAGGACGATTTCGTGCGCATTCTCACCGAGCCGGAAAACTCGCTGACGCGCCAGTACATGGAATTGCTCCACACGGAGGAGGTGGACATTCATTTCACCCCGGAGGCCATCGCCCGGGTGGCGGAAATCTCGGCGGAAGTCAATTCCACGGCGGAGAACATCGGCGCGCGCCGCCTGCACACCGTGATGGAGCGTCTGTTGGACGAGGTGCTGTTCGAGGCCCCGGACATCCGCCCCGCCACGATCCAGGTCACCCCGGCCTACGTGGACGAGCGGCTGAAGGACGTGCTCCAGAACGAGGATCTGAGCCGCTATATTCTTTAACGTGAGCGGGGAGCGTCGTCGGCTTTCTTTTCCGAACCGGGTTGCGTTTCGGAATGTCTTTTCCGGAGGGCGAAAGCCCAGATCGGAACCAGCAGCAGCAGCAGTCCGTGGCAGAAATAGGCCGTCAGGGCGAAGCCCGTGGAGACGGGCGCGCTGACGTGGGGCGAAACCGCGCGGTCGGGAGGGCGGCACGGCCGCCAGGTTTCCCGAGCAAGTTCCACGTTCCCGCCGATGTTCTTCATTATCTTCAACAGTTCGGGCGGGGCGTCCTTGTGAAGACAGTGAAAAACGAGGGAGCCCGTAGACGAATCCGGCTCATCCCCCAGAAACGTCCAGTTTTTTTCCCGATAACGGATATGCAGCGTGAAGGCGTTTCGTTCCGCCCGGATGGAAAGCACCCGGCTTCCGCTTCCCGGCACGAATTCCTTTTCGATGGCCCGTTTCAGCAGCCGGGGCGAATCCTTTGCGGTGCAGAACGCCGGGGGAGAATCCGTGGCGTTTCCTGCCAGCGCCGGGACCGACAGGCAAAGCCCGAACGCCAGGACGAAAAGCCATCGCCGGACTGTTGACCTAATGCAAGTCATGGATCACTTCCGAAAAGAATTCGTAGCCTTCGCCGATCTCCGCCACAAAGGGCGCTTCCGAACTGTTTTCTCCGTTGACGAAGCGCCATTCCAAAAACATCGAACCGCCGTCTTTTCCGTTCACGCCACGAAAAAGCAGCCGTTTCGGATGATCCGAAACCCGCAGGCAATTTGGACAAACTTCCACGAACCGGCAGGAAAAGGCTTCCGTATCCGTGGTTTCCAACCGGGCGGGCATGCGGGCGTCCGGTCGGATCGGCAGCCGCGCCAGAAGACAAAGCGTCGGATCTTTCGAAGAGCGCATGCTGGTTTCGTTCAACGTTTCGATAAAGGCTTCAAGCAGGTCTTCGTAAGAGCCGGTCCGGAAGGTCGGATCCGGATTCTCTTCGCGGCAGGTCGTGGCGAATTCGAGACGCCGCCAGTCGATGACTTCCGGCCGGGGGATCAGAAACAGGTGTCGCCCGGATCTGCCGGGCAGAACGTGACCGCCGGGGGGCGGTGAGTCGGGCGGCGGCGTAGAGGATTTGACGAACAGCAATGGGGGCAGGGGAGGGCGTTTTCCCTTGGAATCCCGGGAGGTTTTCAGCATCCATCCGGCTTGCAGCAGCCGGATCTGGGGGGAATGAATCTGCTCGATGTCCGCAGGTTGGACGAGACTGGTTTCGGGATAAAGGGCCTGCCGGATCTTGTCGAAATCCTGAAAGGTCGGGCCTCTCAACGGGGGAAAGGGCCGGACGATGGAGAAAATCAGGAGTAAAGACAATGGGATCCAGGCCAATTGTGCAAGGGGAAGACGGGCAAGGCGTTGGCTTTGGAAAAAATTCGTCCCGGCCAACAGGCCATGGATCTGTGTGATCAGCAGGGGGAGCAGGCCCGCCATGAAGGGGGCGATGTATCGGAAGGTGACGGCCTCGAACCCCCGGCGCGACGCCAGCCAGAGTTCCAGGCAAAGCGGCAGAACCGCCAGGATGGCCAGGGCCTGCACCTCGGAGCGCTCGGAAAAGCTGCGAGTCCGTTTCCAGAGGAAAAACAACAGCGTAAAACCCAATAGAAGTGCAATCAGCCCCAGAATCGCCGGATCCGGCGAAGGGGACCGCGAAAGCTCGCCCGGCGAGAATTCCAGCACGGAGCGGAACAGGGCCTCCCTGGACATGGAAAGCAGGGAAAGCAAAAAGACGCTCGGTCCAAGAACGAAGAAAAGCGCTTTTCTTTCGGGCGGATAGAGCAAAAAGGCCAGCGCCGTGAACGGAACGAGCAGTACGGTCACGGGGTGGATCTGGATCATCAGCGAAAGACAGACCAGGGCCAGCAGATAGCCCGTGATTCTTCGGGTTTTCACGGCCAGCACGGCGGAAAGATAGAAACCGGCGGAGGGCAGGGGCAGCAGCACCGGGTTGAATTGGATGTTGATGTGGTCCGTCAGCGCCAGAAAGGCCAGCATGCTTGTGGCGGTAAGCCTTCCGAGCCATCTTGGCCCGAGAGTTTTTCCGAGAAGCCGGGTCGTCGGAATCGAAAGGGCGGCCAAAAGCAGGCTCACCCAGCCGATGCCCGTGACCGAGAGCCCCAACGCCGAAAGAAGCGCCAGGTGCAGCCGCCAGAAGCCTCCCTGATGAATGCCCGGATAGGAGGTGGGCACGCCGATCAGGCGGCATTGTCCCCGTTGCAGGCACTCGTGGGCCAGGTTCAGATCGCCGACCGTATCGGAGTGCAGCTCGAAATCCAGACCCTCGGGAGATTGAAAATAAAGGATGGCGAGGGAAATCAGGAAAAGAGCGGCACAGGAGAGCGAAGCCGCAGGAGAAATGCGAAATCCTCCAGAGATTTCCGGCGGTTGCTTTCCCACCGGAGATATCCGCGGGTTTTCAGGTTTTGTCGTCATCGATGGTCCGTTCGACGTTGACCAGCAGCTTTCCCCGGGCCAGGAACAGGTGCAGCCGTTCCCCCACGGAAACCTGCCGCGCGCTTTTCACCGGTCGTTCCCTTTCATCCACCGCGATGGAATAGCCGCGATCCAGAACGTTGAGGGGACTCAGGGCGTCCAGTTCCCGGCTCAGGGTGAACAGCCGGTTTTTCCGGTCCTGGACGAGATGGGGCAGGCTGCGCGACAGACGTTCCGAGGACAGGGACAAACGGCCCTTCAGACGTTCCAGCCTTCGTCCCGGGTGCGTGGCCAGCAGGCGGCGTTCCTGGTCTTTCAGCCGGTCGGCGGTGTTTCGAAGCCGTTGCGGCGCGGCGGTCCGCAAGCGGCCGGAAAGCAGAACGAAGGCGTGCCGCTTTTCCTGTAGGGCGCGGGCCGGGTGGTGGGCTTCCAATCGTTCGTCGAGATCGTCCAGCCGCCGGGATTGCGTGGCCAGGATGTGCGTCCAGGCCCGGGTGAGGCGCTGTGCCTCCCGGTCCAGGGACAGGCGATAGCCGGCCAGCCTTTTTTCCGGGGTAAGCATTCTGGCCGAAAGCCGTTGCAGGGCGAGTTTCCCCGACGTGAGGTTTTGCCGAACGGCCAGCCGAAGCCGTCCCGCGCGGTCATCCAGAGCCCCTCGAAGCGCTTCCCGCTCCGGCGCGGCGATTTCTCCCGCCACGGACGGCGTGGCTGCCCGAACGTCCGCGACGAAATCCGCGATGGTGAAATCGATTTCATGCCCCACGGCGGAGATGACGGGCAGGGAGCATTCGAAAATGGCCCGGGCCACATGCTCGTCGTTGAACGCCCAGAGATCCTCCACGCTTCCGCCGCCGCGCCCGACGATGAGAAGGTCCGTGTCCGGCAGGCCGTCGGCCCGGCGGATGGCTTCCACGATCTCCATGGGCGCTTCCTTGCCCTGGACCCGGGTGGGGATCACAACGATGGAGATACCTGCGTTCCGGCGCCGGATGACGCGGATCATGTCCCGCACGGCGGCTCCCTCGGGGGATGTGGCCAGCGCGATTCTTCTGGGAAGATAGGGAAGCGGGCGTTTCCTTTCGGTTTCGAACAGCCCCTCGGCCTGAAGTTTTCGCTTTAGTTCCTCGAAGCGCTCGCGCAAAAGGCCGACGCCCCGGTCCTGGAGACTGTCGGCGATGAACTGGTACTGCCCTCGGGGCTCGTAGACGTTGATTCGTCCCTTCAGCAGAACCTGATCGCCTTCCTTGGGTACGCGGGAGACCCGGGCGGCGGCGCTGCGGAAAATGACGCAGGAGAGTTGGGCGCGGTCGTCCTTCAGCGTGAAATACCAATGGCCGGAACGGGCTTTCAGAAAGTTCGAGATTTCGCCCTCCACCCAGAGGCGGCCAAGGCCCGATTCCAGGATCAGCTTGATTTCTCGGGTCAGCTTCTCGACGCTGTAGACGGCTCTTTTGTCGTCTTCCGTTGGCGGCGGGACGGAAAACATGCCGCCCATCAGTTTCTGGAATGGAAGAGGGATTTCACGGATTCGTAGGCGAAATCGGAGGAAACGGCCATGGCGTTCAGGATCGGGGAGCCGTCCAGATGATCTTCCAGTACGATTTCCCTTCCCGACTCCCATTCCAGGATCCGGCCTCCGGCTTCCTTGAGAATCAGCGCGGCCGCGGCGATGTCCCAGATGCGGGCATTGAAGAAGCAGGCCGGGGCGGTTCCCCGGGCCACCAGGCATATGTGCGCGCCGGTGGAACCCAACGAACGCTGTTTTCCGCCGAAATCGCTGGTGAAGAACCGGTGGAAATTGCTGGGTACGAGGCAGAGCGTGCGATGGTCGAATTCGGGCTGGGAATTGACGTGAATGGTGGCGTTGTCTTCATCCAGCCCGCCGGGATCGAGGGTCACCATGGCCATGCTTTTTTCCGTGGCGTGGTAGAGTTCCCGGGTCACCGGCTGATAAAACACGCCGACGAGCGGTTTTCCCCGCTTGAAAAGCGCCAGGGAGATGCCCCAGGTGGATAGTCCCGAGGCATAGGCTTCGGTGCCGTCGATGGGATCGGCGATCCAGAAATAGCTCTCCTCGCCGGAAGACGCCACGGGCGATTCCATTTCCTCTCCCAGAAAACCGTGGTCCGGGAATTTGTCCAGGATCGTGTTTTGCAGGGTTTCCTGGATTTCGATATCGAACGGAGTGACGAGAGAACGATCGGCCTTCAGCCAGCCGCCGGAGTTTCGAAAGCCTTTCAGGGCTTTCCGGCCGCAGTGAAGGACAAGATCTCTGGCGAAGGCGAGGAAATACTCCTCTGACCGGTATTCCATGGCGCTTGCTCCTGGGTTAAACGACTCGACACTTCATGCTATCAGACCCGGCCGGGGATGCGCAACAGAAAGTTTCGTTCATGTTTCGCTAGGAATTTTAGAAAATGAAAAAGATGACAAATTTTTTGGAAACGGGAATAAAACAGTAAATACGGATTGTTGTACGTGATGGAGTGAAAAATGACGGCCTTTCGCGTCAAAGAAAACTTGACATGGCGGCTGTTAACTGATATACGTCACTCTCCAAGAATTCCGTCTTCTTCTTGAATACCTCAGGAGGCCATGGATGATCGCGAATTTCAAAGTTGGGGATAAAGCTGTATTTCCCGCTCACGGTGTCGGCCAGGTTACGGCGATTGAAAAAAAGGAAGTCGCGGGGCAGACGCACCAGTTTTACGTCCTCAAGATCCTCGACAACGACGTCACCATTCTGATTCCGCAGAACAACGTCGAAAAGGTCGGTTTGCGGGGAGTCATCACCAAAAAGGAAGCCACGAACGTCATGAATATCCTGAAAGATCGGGATGTTCAGGTGGATCAACAGACCTGGAACCGCCGTTATCGGGAATACATGGAAAAAATCAAAACCGGCTCGGTGTTCGAGATCGCAGAGGTGATTCGGGATCTCCACCTGCTGAAATTCGACAAGGAACTGAGCTTCGGGGAGCGCAAGCTTCTGGAAACGGCCCGCAGCCTGCTGGTCAAGGAACTTTCCATCGCCCGCCGCAAGAAAGAAATCGATATCGAGAAGGAACTGGATCGCATCTTCAGTTGCTGAACGAGCTACAATTTCCTTACGTTTGACGCCGCGATTCCCGGAAATCGCGGCGTTTTTTACGTCTGCGAAATTCATACGAAAATCCCATCAAACTTCTCCCTGCCGCCGATTCCCGGCGAAAAAGACAATCTGTTTGTGAATTCAAAGAGTTGGACACAAGAAAGGCCGGGTTTTTACACCCGGCCTCTTGCATTTTGGTAGCGGGGGCTGGATTTGAACCAGCGACCTTCGGGTTATGAGCCCGACGAGCTACCGGACTGCTCCACCCCGCAACAGGGAGTCTGGTTTTTATGGTGAAATGGATGAAATGTCAAGCTTTTTTTCTTCCAATCCTGCGTTTGTCGTTGTGCGTGGGGCTTTTCCCTGGACGGGCGGGCTTTTTTTCACCTTTCGGCGCGGGACGATCCTCCGTCCGGTGGGGCTTGCCCGTGGGTTTCCTTTCACCTTTCGGCGCGGGACGATCCTCCGTACGGCGGGGTTTGCCGGTGGGTTTTCTTTCGCCTTTCGGCGCGGGACGATCCTCCGTGCGGCGGGGTTTGCCGGTGGGTTTCCTTTCACCCTTCGGCGCGGGACGATCCTCCGTCCGGCGGGGCTTGCCGGTGGGTTTCCTCTCGCCTTTCGGCGCGGGACGATCCTCCGTCCGGCGGGGTTTGCCGGTGGGTTTCCTCTCGCCTTTCGGCGCGGGGCGATCCTCCGTCCGGCGAGGTTTTCCGGTGGGTTTTCTCTCACCCTTCGGCACGGGGCGATCCTCCGTCCGGCGAGGTTTTCCGGTGGGTTTTCTCTCACCCTTCGGCACGGGGCGATCCTCCGTCCGGCGGGGTTTGCCCGTGGGTTTATTTCCACTGTTCGGCGCTTTCCGCGTTTTCGATGCGGGTTTCCGGTCCGTTCGGTCCGTGGACTCTGCTTTCGGCGCGGGGCGCGGTTCTTTTTTTTCCTTCGGTTCGTCCAGGAAAACCATCCCGGCCTGTTCGTACAAAGAAAGAATCTCGCCGATGGACAGCGGTCGATGCTCCCCCACCGGCAGGCTGGCGATGCTCAGCCCCGCGAAGGAAAGCCGGCGCAGGCGGATGACCTGGCCGCCCACGGCTTCGATGATACGCCGCACTTCCCGGTTGCGGCCTTCGTGCAGGATCAGGTGGTACCAGGCGTGGCGTTCGGTGGCCTTGATCTTTTCCACGCTCACCGGCTCGGCCGGGCCGTCGTCCAGGAGCACACCGTTTTCGATCACGCGGATCTGACTGGCCGAAAGTCCCTCGCGAACCTTGACTTCGTATTCCTTGGGCACCCGGCTGGAGGGATGGGTGAGCTTGTGGACCAGTTCCCCGTCATTGGTGAGCAGAAGCGCACCCTCGGTGTTGTAATCAAGGCGTCCCGCGCTGACGAGACGGCGCTTTTCCGGGACGAGATCGAAGACCACGGGGCGGTCGGCCTCGTCCTTGGCCGAGGTGATGGTTCCGGCGGGTTTGTTGAGCAGGTAATAGACCAGCTTCTGGTTCTGAAGTTGCTTGTCGTCAACTTCGATTTTGTCCTTTTCCGTATCGGCCTTGACGCCCAGTTCGGTGACGATGCGGCCGTTGATGCGGACGCGCCCGGCCAGGATCAGTTCCTCGGCCTTGCGCCGGGAGCAGATGCCCGCCTGGGCGATGATTTTCTGCACGCGCTCGATGGTCATGGGGCGTCATCCTCGTCGTCTTGCGGTGGGGTGTCGGATGCTTCCGCCTCCTCCGAACTGGCGTCGGAATCGGCCGGGGGAGCTTCCGGGAGATAATCCCGGGCGGCGACATCCTCGGGGGCGGAAATTATTTCCACCGGGGCCGGGGGAATTTCGTTTTCCGAATCGGCGTCCTCGCCCTCGGGTTTCCGTTCCAGGACTTCCTTCAGCGTGGAGTCGGCCAAGGCCACGGCTTCTTCCAGTTCGTCGGCGGCGCTTTCCAGTTCCCGGGCGGCGCGGCTGATATCGGCCGGGCTGTCGCTGACGATGAACAGCGGATCCTCGTCCGGGTCGCGGTTTTCCTCGGAAGCGGCGTCCTCGCGGCCGTAAGTTTCATCGATCTTGATCTGATGTTCTTGGCTGAGTTCCTGGAATTCCTGCAACGTGGGCAGATCTTTCAGGCTGCGGAGGTGGAAAATCTCCAGAAATTCCCGGCTGGTTCCATAAATCAAGGGGCGGCCGGGCTCTTCCCGTTTGCCCAGGATGCGCAGCATTTTCTTTTCCAGAAGCATGCGCAATACGCCTCCGGCGTCCACGCCCCGGATGTCCTCGATTTCGGCGCGGGTCACGGGCTGGCGATAGGCCACGATGGCCAGGGTTTCCAGCGCGGGTTTGGAAAGCCGCATGGGACGCGCGCGCAGCATATCCCGGATGTGGGGGGCGATTTCCGGATCGCTGCGGAACTGGTAGCCGCCGCTGACCTCCAGCAGATGGAATCCGCGAGTTGCGTCGGACCATTGCTCCTGCAGTTCGGCCAGAGCGCCCCGGATGAGTTTTCGGTCCACCGAGGGCAACGCCTGGTTCAGGGCCGAGACGGACAGGGCGCGATTGGAGACGAACAGCAGACCCTCGACGACCTTCCGGACCTTCAGCGGATCCGCTTCCTCGGGCGAGGCGTCGGATGATTCCGAATCCTCCGTATTTTCAGATGCTTGCGATTCATCGGCATCGGGATCCGGAGCGCCGTCAATGTCTTCGCCGATGGTTTCGTCGTCGGCGTCCACGGACGTTTCCGCGTCGTCTTCGGAATTTTCGGCCGTGGGTTCGGTATCGATCGTTTCGCCTTCGGAGTCCACGGTCGTTTCCGTGTCGTCGGGTTCGGCGGTGTTTTCGTCGGGGTCCGGGATGGTTTCTTCTGAAGCCTGGCCGGTTTCCCCTACGAATTCAAGGGTTTCGGCGGTATTCGGATCCGCCGGACGGGCCTCGCGATCTGCTTCCGTCCGAGCGTCGTTTTCGTTGTCCGACGCGGGATTCTGGAGTTCTTCCGGCTGCCGTTTGGTGTCTTCCGTCATGTCTCCGATCCGTTGGGTTCGTCGCCGAACAGTTCGCCCTGAACCGCCGTGGCCGATTCCTGCCCGGCGTCCAGGATGATCCGTTTCATGATTTCCTCGTCCGTGGGGGCTTCCTCGCGTTTGGAAAGGTAAATCTCTCCGTCGCCGGGGGCCTGGTAGAGCCGCAGAATACGCAGTTTCGCCAGTTCCAGGATGCCCAGGAACATGCCCACGATCTGCGGGCGGGACTGGACTCCGGCGAAGAGGGCGCGGAAGGTGATGCGGCTGGAATTCCGAAGAAAACCGAGGATTTCCCGGATTTTATCCTCCACCTTGACCGTCTCCAGTTCCACCTGGTGGGGGGTGTAGAGCTTGTTTCGATCCAGGATTTCCTGAAAGACCTCGATGAGTTGGAAGACCGAGACGTCCTCGATGTCCACCTCGCCCGTCTTTTCCGCCGGAATCTTTTCGGGCGGATGCAGGAAGGTGTCGCGGCCCAGCCTTGGTAGCGTGTCCAGTTGTTCGGCGGCCTGCCGGTATTTCTGATATTCCAGAAGCCGGCGCACCAGTTCTTCCCGGGGATCGTTTTCGTCTTCCTCGTCCTCGGCTTCGTCCTCCTCGCTGGGAGGAAGCAGCATCTTCGATTTGATGTGCGCCAGGGTGGCCGCCATGACCAGAAAATCTCCGGCGATATCCAGGTTCAACTCCCGCAAAAGGTCGAGGTACGCCAGGTATTTTTTCGTGACCTCCGCGATGGGAATGTCGAAGATGTCCATCTCGTGCTGCTTGATGAGATGCAGAAGCAGGTCCAGCGGCCCGCTGAAGCGCTCCAGTTCCAGCACGAAGGCATCCGCCCCCTGGGATTCCAAATGTTCTTCCGGATTTTGGGGATTCGAATTCGTCACGATCGGGTCTCCTGCGCGAGTCGAAACGTTTTATCCTTTCCCTGCGGGAAATGCAAGAGCTTTCGGAGGTTCGTAACAGGAAAAGCGTCGGTGGGACGGTTCCGTCAGGATTGATGCCGAGCTGGCCCTGCCAGCCCGATTCACGGGTGTGAGGCGTTAGCGCGCCATCAGCAGTTGCATCAACTCCGCCGTCCGTTCGACGTGAATGTGGCGGCGGTCGGAAAGTGAGATGGTTTGATTGCAGGTCGTCGCGGGTCGGTAGGGTAGAAGTTGCGCAGTTCGTCAAAGGCTCGACAGAATCGTTCGGCGGACTCAAACGCCCCAAAGCCTCTCATCGGGCCGTAGCGCCCCTTGATCCCGCGATGGTCCTGCTCGATCCGGTTGTTGAGGTATTGGTTCGTCCGATGCAGCACCGGTTTCCCTGCGGGTTCCAGTTCTTCCCGAATCGCCCGCGGGTACGAATCGTGGCCGTCCGTCGTCACCCGCAACGGAGGCTTGCCGGTTGCTTCCAGCGCCTGTTCGAAAAACGCTTTCGCCGCCGTCATGTCGCGGGTTTCGCTCAGGCGGCAGTCGATCAACTCGCCGTTGCGGTCGATGGCGCGATAGAGGTAGCACCATTTACCCTTCACTCTGACATACGTCTCGTCCACGTACCAGCTCGGCCCGGTTTTGCCGCGCCGCTTCTTGCGCAGCATCCGCGTCACCAGCGGCGCAAAGCGTTCCTCCCATTCCCGTCCGGGGGGAATGCTTTTCGTGTGCAGATCGTTGAAAACACACGGGAAAACAACTAAAAAGCATTCGCCCGGGCGGCCGCCCGATTTTGGCGCATTGGGCGAAATCTAATGCACGAAAAAGCAAGAACCCGGATAACGGAAAACAATAGTTATATCAAAGAGTTAGACATTTCTTTGGGGCGAGTGGCCCATTGGCCTATGTCCCCGGTGATAGTTGCTGTGTTCCGGTCGGGGTGTTTTTTCGGGATTCCTATCGGATATCAATTGGATAGGGCCACCTTGCCATGCAAAATTTTCGGGAAGGATCGGTCGGGTCTAAAAGCCTTCCTTCTCCGCGGGACGATTTTTCGATTTAAATTGTAACGATTCAAAATAAAAGGGAAGAAAGTCTTCATGACATAGATCATGTTAAAGAGGAGCCCCGAACCGAAAGGCGCACCACGAAAGGACGTAACATGAAGGAAATATTAAAGAAATACGAGATATTCAGCTTCCTTTCCCCGGCGGACCTCAGCGCGCTGGCCCGTCTGGGAACCATCAAGCGGGTCAACAAGGGAGACTACATCTGTCACGAGGGAGAGCGGGCTTCTCATTTTCACCTGGTTCACAAGGGCAAGGTGAAAGTCGTCAAGCACACCGCCATGGGCCGCGACGTGATTTTGGACATTTTCACGGAAGGCGAACTCTTTCTTCTGGAACCGATTTTCGACGAGGGCGAATATCCGGCCTCGGCGGTGGCCACGGAGGAATCCGAGATTTTGATGCTGGAGAAACGCAACATGATGCAGTTCATGGAGCGTTACCCGAAAATGATGCGGCACGCCCTGAAGGAAATGGCCTTGAAATTGCGCGAACTCAACACCCAGGTCAAGGAACTCTCGGTGGGCAAGGTGGACTACCGCATCGCGAACATGTTGTTGAAATTGAACGAGAAAATCGGTCAGGACGAACCGGGCGGGCGGCGCGTGATGAGTATCTCGCTGTCCCGGCAGGACATCGCCGACTTCACCGGCACGACCATCGAGACGGCCATTCGCACCATGAGCAAACTGGCGAAACAGGACGTTCTGAAAACCACCAAGAACAGCATCGAAATCCTGGACTTCGACCGTCTGGAGGAAATCGCGGACGGCGGCTGATTTTCTTTGCCCCTCCAAGAACGAGAAAATGGCGAAGCGCTCGGGCTTCGCTATTTTTTTCAGAATTCAAGACACGAAACCGATGGTTCAACTCCCGATTCCGAAATCCATATTCTACTGCGAACGAATCTTTTCGATCCGGATCGTTTTTCCCAATCCTCGACGTATCTCCTTGATATGTCTGCGGTTGTTAAAATGACCGGACCTGAAAATCGGTCGTTCCCGCGACGAATAGCCATTGTTAGGGGTTGCCTGAAAACACTCTCTTCAAAAAAAATATAAAAAAAAGCTTGCCAGGCAAGGTACTGTGTGTTACACAGTATTTAACGAGACACACTACTTGGCGAAACCATCTTGTAGGCCGTCTCTAGGATGAAGCAACCCAAACGAGGTCGGACAAGTGAATGCACAATTCAAAAAAGGGGTGATCGAGCTCTGTGTTCTATCCATCGTCAATGAAAAGGACTGTTATGGATATGAACTGGTGGAGCGCATTTCCAAGGAGATCGAGATCGCGGAGGGGACCATCTACCCCCTGTTGCGGCGTCTCAAGAAACAGGGGTATTTCGAAACCTATCTCAAGGAATCGAGCGGCGGGCCCAGCCGGAAATACTATCGGATAACGGAATCCGGAAGGGAATTGACGAAACAGCAGCGTCGGGAATGGTCTGAATTCACCAGCGCCTTGGATCGTATTTTAAACACGGGAGAGCAGGATGACTAAAGAGCAGTTTTTACAGACGCTGGAAAATCGTCTTTCCGGCGTCCCGAAGGAAGAACGGAAGGATATCCTCCACGATTATCTGGAGCACTTCGAGGAGGCCGCGCTCGACGGGCGTTCCGAAGAGGAAACGGTGCGAAACCTGGGAGATCCCGTCAAATTGGCCAAGAGCCATCGCATGGAATACATGATCGACAGAACGGAAAACGCCACCCAGCCGGACATCCGGCTGGCTTCCTTCCTGTTGCTTTTACTCACCTTTTTCGGGCTGAGCTTTTTCAACCTGATCGTCATGATTCCCGTATTCGTGTTCCTTCTGACCCTCCTTCTCGGGGTCTGGACGATCGCCCTCATGCCGCTGGCCATCGGGGCCGCTCTGCTGCTGGGGGCCTTGCACTTCATCCCATTGACGTTGGGCAGTTTCATTATCGAGGGCCTGTTCGCTCATCTGTCGGTGCTCTTCGGCGGCCTGGGGGCTCTGGGCCTGGGATTTCTGTTCCTGCTGGCGGCGGTCTGGATCACGAAAGGCTTTTTCAAGGCCGTCGTCCATTACATCAAGCTGAACATCAAGGCGATCCAGCCCAAATGAAGCGAATGACATCCAAGGCCGCGGGCGAAACGGCCCGGCCTGCGCCAAACGAAAAGGAGATGGGAATATGAGCAATCGAAGCGGAAAATCGAAAGCGGTCCTGATAATCGGTGTCTTCACCTTTGTTTCACTGTCTCTGTCCGCCCTGTTCGCACTGTCGGTCGGCGAAGAGACCCTTTCCGAGCAAAGCCGGGAATACAGCCGGATGCTCTTCGAAAAGCTCGGGCTGGAGAACATCGACGATCTGGACGTGCGGGTGGAGAACACCGACGTGGAAATCAAGCCTTCTCCGGACGGCAAACTGGGAGTGAAGGCGGATATCTGGACGATGTTCAGGAAGAACGAGAGAATCCATTTCGAAATCAAAAACAACCGCCTGACGCTTCGCATCGACAAAAACAAACCGTCGGGACTGAGCATCAACACCGGTCGGCAAAAGGAGTTCCTCGAGATTTTCATCCCCCCCGGCCGCCTCGAATCGCTGTCCGTCCGGTCGTCCTCGGGCGACATCGAACTTGCGGGATCCGCGTTCGGGAACCTGCGTCTGGAAACCCGATCGGGAGATATCGACCTCAAGGGCTTCTCCGCCGACGATTTCTCGTTGCAGACCGAATCCGGATCCGCCGTCTTGAAGGAAATCAAGGCCGGATCCCTGCGCGTCGATTCGGTTTCCGGCGATCTCTCCCTGGAGGACATCGCGGTTGAAAACGGGGCTCTGCTGACGACCGTATCGGGGAGCCAGGATGCGGAGCGGCTGTCGGCCCGGAGCCTGAAAGCGACCAGCAAAAGCGGCGATATCGGGCTGATCGATCTGTCCGTGGGAGAGGATCTGAACGTGGAGAGCGTATCGGGCGATTGCAGGGCGAGCGCAAAAGAGCCTGTGAAGGGAATCGAAGCCCAAAGCGTGTCCGGCGATATCGACCTGCGTCTTTCCCCGGATCAGCGGGCCCTGCTGTGCCACGCGACGGTTTCCGGAAAGCTGAACAATACGCATCCCGCGATCTCCGCGAATTCCGCGGCGGACGAAGGCGCTGGCTCCTCGATTTCCATCCGCACCGTATCGGGAGACGCGACGATCGGGACTTACAATCCATAGAAGTCGTCTCGAAATACGGGCCGAGAGCCGCTGCGACGCATGGGAGATTTGACGGATTCTTCAACGGTTTTAGCGATGAAAGGCGCTCATCCCGAGTGCCGCCCGTGGCTCGAACCGATTGGCTCTGCAAATCACTCGCCATGAGCGGCTGAACCGTCGCTAAGAGCAAATAAGAACCGCGCGATCCGACGCCCCGCCGCATGGCGTCCGTTTCTTGCCTTTCGACTTCCGGAAGACGGCCCTTTTTTCCTATGCAATCATGCCCCGGGCGACTATACTTCACGCACGTTTCCGGGATCTGGGCATGGTGAAACGCGGGCCGTTGCGCCGGGTTTTCCCCGGCGATCCGGAATCCCGATTCGATGGAACCCGTGAAAGAGGGGCGTCAATGAACGAGAAATGGACGCGCAGATTGCTGGAGTGGATGCCGAAACGTCCGATCAGCCGCTGCATGCACCGGGCCTCGGATCTGCAACCGCCCGGAGCGCTTCTGCGGCCCATGCTGCGGATTTTCGCCGGAAAATACGGCATCGATCTGGACGAAGCCGAATTCGATCTGGAACAATACCCGTCCTTCGACGCCTTTTTCACCCGCCGCCTCAAACCCGGCGCGCGCACGGTGGATCCGGACCCGGGCGTGGTCGTCAGTCCCGCCGACGGCCAATGGGCCCGTTCCGGGCGTATCGAGGATCTGCACCTGGAGCAGATCAAGGGCAAGCGTTATTCGGCGGACGAACTGCTGCGAAGCGTGGAAAAAGCCAAGACGTTCCGCAACGGAAGTTACGCCACCATCTACCTGAGCCCGAAAAACTACCACCGCGTCCACTTTCCCTGCTCGGGGAACGTGACGGCGTTTCATTACATTCCCGGCGAGGTCTTCCCGGTCAATCCGCCCTCGGTGCAGAGCATCGACCACCTCTTCACGCGCAACGAGCGCCTGGTGACGTATCTGGAAAGCGAGCACGGAAAGGCGGCGATCGTGCTGGTGGCGGCCACCTGCGTCAGCCGCATCACCCAGAGTTACGACCCGGAGCGCGGGCGTTTCGTCGCCGGCAAGGAATCCAAGAAGACCTATTTCGAACCCATCGCCGTGGAAAAGGGCCGGGAACTGGGCGTCTTCCACCTGGGATCCACCGTGGTCATGCTGCTCGAGGAAAACCGGGTGCTTTGGGACGGCCGCCCGTTTGCCGACGAACTTCGGTTCGGGGAGTCGATCGGAACATGGATCAACGAAAGCTGAGTTTTTGTCTGCTTCTGCTTTGCGGCGTCTGCCTGTTCGCGTCCTGCGCCAACGGGCCGGTCTGGCGCGCGCGGGAGTTCAGCCGGAATCTTGAAAAGCGCGACGCGGCGCGGACCGTGAACATGCTGGAAAACGCGGAGCAGGTCGCGAATTCCGACGCCGTGGCGCAGGCCGTGCGTTCGGGACTGGCCGGGGCCGTTCCGGTCAATTCCGAATGGGACCGGGCGAAGACGGTCACCCGGGTGGACGTGGGCTCGGAAACCTACATGCTGGCGCGGGTGGGCGAAAACTGGAAGATCCGCTGCGCCACGGTGGGGCCCTTTCACGACCAGACGCCTGAAATGACCCTGCTTCTGGCGATGCATCTCATCGAAAGCGGGCGTTTCGAGGATCTACGCAAGCTGATTCCGCAAAACGCCGCTTCCGGCGGGGCCTTTTCCCCGGAATTCCGCAAGGAACTGGCCGCCTGGGCCAAAGAACTGCACCCGCAGCGCTGCAAGCCGTTCGATATCGAGGGAAGCCGGGCGATGTTGCGCTACGGAGAGGGGGAACGAAAGGCCCTGCGGCTCGTACGCGAACGCGAGGGCTGGAGGATCGTGGAGCTATGGTGAGCGCGAAAAGGCTCCACGGAATCCTTCTGGTGGATAAACCCCCCGGGCTGACCTCGGCCGCCGTGGTCGGCAAGATCAAGCGCACTTTCGGTCTGAAGAAGGTCGGGCACGCCGGAACCCTGGATCCTGTCGCCACGGGACTTCTGCCCATCTGCATCAACGAAGGCACCAAACTGGCGGGCTTCCTTTCCGAAAGCGTGAAGGAGTACGCCGTTTCCATGCGCCTGGGCGTGGAGACGGACAGCTACGACCGCATGGGCGTCGTGTTGCGGGAAGCGGAGGTTCCCGCCGATCGGCAGCACATCCTGGCGGAACTGCATGCCTTCCTGGGGCGTTTCGAACAGACGCCGCCCGTTTTCTCCGCGAAAAAGGTCGATGGCCGGCCGGCCTACAAGGCGGCCCGGGCCGGTCGGGAGGTGGACCTGAAGCCGGTTCCGGTGGAGGTGTTCGCGATCTCCAATGCGGTTCTCGAATCGCCGGATCTGCATTTCGACGTACGGGCGAGCAAGGGATTCTACATTCGCAGCCTGTGCCACGACCTGGGCGCGGCGCTGGGCTGCGGCGGACACATGTTGGAACTGCGCCGAACCGGCCACAGCGGTTTCTCGGTGAGCGAGGCCCACCCGCTGGATGAGATTCTCTCGGGAGGCGAGGCTTTCCTGGAAAAAATCCTTCTCTCCCCGGAATCCGAGCGCATCCCTCTGCCCGTGATTCGGATTCCGGAAGAGGCCGAGCGGGATCTGGCGCACGGCCGCCCGTTTCCGCCGGAAAGGATTCCGGGCTGGGAGAGCTTTCCGGACGCGGTGCGGGAGGCCCGGGCCGTTCGCGCCGTGGGGCCTTCGGGACGTTTGCGGGCGCTTTTGTCTTTCCGACGTGCAGATGAGGGACCGGGCCCTGCAATGACGATTCTGCGCGGCTTTCACTACGCGGAAGATTGATACGCACCGGTTGAACTGCGGAATTCCTCCCACGAATGGAAAGATTGAACCTCTCGGAATCATTAGAAATTCATTAGCGAGTTCCTCTCGTTTCCCATGGCCGATCGGCCGGAATCCTTCGCTTTCCTCCAATTCCGCAGGGTTGGATCATCCCGCCATCTCGGCGATTCTCGTCCGAAATCATTCCAAACCATTATTAAAATATATTAATTAGACAAATTCACGTTATTGCTCAAGTTTAGGTGAAGACGGATTCCCGGCGCGGCGAACCGCCGGTTCTCGATTTACCGAAAAAATATGGAGAAAATCGAATGTTGACCTCGCGAAATGATCGAACGTTTTCGGTATGGTTCCTGCTTCTTCTTTTCATGGCGGCCGCCTCGCCGCTCCAGGCGGAGGTAACCGCGCCCGCCGAGGAGTCGCTCGCGCCCGTAGCGGAAGCGCCTGTACCTGTCGTAGAACCGCCCGCGCTCGCCGAGGAGTCGCCCGCGCCCGCTGAGGAACCGTCTGCGCCTGCCCCGGAAACGACGGCAACCGCCGAGGAAACGCCCGTGCCCGCAGCGGAAGCGCCCGCGGCCGCCGAGGAAAAGGAAGAAGATGTCGCCGACCTGGGAGAGATCGTGGTGACGGCCGCCCGCCGGAAGTCCTCGTGGAAGGACGCCCCGGCCATGGTGACGGTGGTGGATCGGGAGGAATTGCAGCGCGCGCCCGAGAAGACGGTGGACGATTTTCTGAAGCGCATCCCCAGCGTGTCCTATTCCCGCATCCATGCGGCGGAATGCGGTCCGGGCCGCGACATCACCCTGCGCGGCATCCACGAACAGAAACGCACGTTGGTGCTGGTGGACGGTGTGCCCATGAACGACGGCGTGAACGGCTCCGTCAACTGGTCCATGATTCCCAAGGAGTCCGTGGAGCGCATCGAGATCGTTCGCGGCCCCATGTCGGCGCTGTACGGTTCCGGAGCCATGGGCGGCGTTATCAATATCATCACCCGAAAGCCTCGGGAGCCCAACGAGACCACCCTCAAGGGCGGATACGGCAGCCTGAACACCTACACCGCCACGCTGCTCCAGGGCGGCCGCTTCGAAAAGGGCGGTTATTTCATCGGCGGCAATCTGTTGAAGACGGACGGCTACGTCCAGGTCAAGGAGAAAAAGGACTACCACGTCAAGAACGCCCGCACGGACATGAGCCTTTTAGGAAGCTTTTTCGTCTTCCCGGACGACCGTTCCACGCTCACGCTGAACGTGAATTACGTCAACGAGGATTTCAGCCGCGGCCTGCAAACGGACGAACAGAACAACGCCTCCGCCCGGCTGAGTCTGTCCTACGAGCGCGAACTGAAAAACAACGCCAACCTCACCGCCACGGCCTACGCGCATCTGCTCTGGCGGGAAGTCGATCTGGGCGCGCGCCCGGACTACGTGAAGCACGATCACACGGAATTCGACGACGTGGTGAAGGTGGGGCAGCTCTTCCAGACGGACTTCCGCGTGGCGGGATTCAACACCCTGACGGTGGGCGTGGATTCGCACATCTCGGTGATGGACAAGCACAACAAATACGCCCTGGTCGAGCGTAAGGCCAAGGCAAGCGGCGAGCAGATCCAGGCCTCGCTCTTCGCCGAGGACGAGATGAAATTCACTTCCGACAAGCACAAGTTCCTGCTGACGCCCGGCCTGCGCGTGGACTACAACCGCAGCGGGGAAGGCAAAAGCTCCGACACGAATCCCGGACCCAATCCGCCCGTGGACGAGGACTACCCGGACCGCGCTTTCGTGGCGGTCAACCCGAAGCTTTCCATGGTCTACCGCTATGCCGACCGCACCACCGTGCGGGCTTCGGCCGGGCGTTCCTTCGCCGCGCCCACCCTGTTCGAGCTTTACACCGTCTTCACGCGCGGACCCATGCTGATGTACGGCAATCCGGATCTGGACCCGGAAAGCGCCTGGTCGGCGGAGATCGGCGTGGACCAGTGGTTCATGAAAAACCTGCTGGGCCGCGTGACCGGATACTTCACCCGGGGAGAGAATTTCATCGGCTCGCGCCTGATCGCGGAAAACCAGTGGCAGATGGACAACATCACCACCGTGCAGGCGCTCGGCCTGGACGCCGAACTGCGTTACGACATCGATGAGATGTGGGCGCTCTACGGCGGGTATAACTTCAACTGGTCCACGGTCTTTGAAGACGAGGCCGACAGCTCCATCGAAGGCAACCATCTTCCCTTCGAGCCGAAGCACCGCGCGCGCCTGGGCGTGGTCTTCCGCTATAAAAAGTGGATCGTCGCGGACTTCAGCGCCCGGTACGAGGGCGAGCGCTTCGTGGATTTCGAGAACACGCAGGAATCCAAGCTGGGCGATTACTTCTCTTTGGATCTGGCGCTTTCCGGAACCATCGTGGAGCATCTGCGCTGGCAGCTCACCTTCGAGAACATGCTGAACGAAAAGTACGATATCTACAGCGTGCCCACCGATCCCGCCGAGGCCCCCGGCATCCTGGTCAACGGCGCGCTGATCCTCGATTTCTGAACCCGGGGCGTGCGTCCGGACGTCTCCCCAGGCCGGGAACTCCCGGCCGGAAAGCCTTGAAACATGAAACGAACAAGCCGGTTCCCCACGATTGTCGCCGCTCTTTTTATGTTCTTTCCCGCTCTGCTGTTCGCCGCTCCGTCCGAAACGGCAGACCGCCCGGTGGCCTTCGGTGTCATCGGCATGGCGGGCGGCGCGGTGCGCGCCATGATGTCCTACCAGGAGGAACTGAACGTGCGCGTCGAGCAGCTCAAGCCCGGCCGCTTCCGCAAGGATCCGGCCCCGGATCTTTCCGAGTTCGACGTGATCGTCACTTCCTTCGCCTCCGGCGATCTGAAGAAACAGTACAAGAAAGCGGTGTCCGAGGCCAGACGCAAAAACCCGGACCTGAAAGTCTTCTGCGTGGGGCCGCGTCCCATCTGCGAGGCCTGGGGCGATTGGATCGGGAAGGAAAACCTGAAGATCGATCCGAAGATGGCCGCCTATTACGGTCTGTCGGCCGAGTCCATGAAACACATGCTGCAATATACACTGGTGACGTACTTCGGGCGTAAGGGCAAAGTGGAGCCGCCCGGAAGCGGAAAGCTGGTGCGGGTCTTCCATCCGAAATACGGGGATCTGGAAAGCGTGGCCGATTTCCTGGCGAATGCCGAGAAAGCCGGCTGGGACGTGAAGAACGCCCCCCGCGTGGCCCTGGGAACTTGGCGGCACCACGTCCTGTTCCACCAGCCCAAGGTGATCGAGGCGCTCGTTAGTGAACTGGAATCCCGGGGGATGCTCTCCGTCTGCCTGGTGGCCGACGACGCCAAGTTCCGGGATCGTCTCCTGGAGTTCAAGCCGGATCTGGTGGTCATGACCTCCCACACGCGGGAGCCGGTGGAGTTCTGGGAGAAATTGAACGTGCCGCGCCTGCACGCCATCTGGTTCACCGGCGAATCCATCGACGAGTGGCGGAAAAGCAATCAGCCCGGCATGACCAAGTCCGGCCTCTTTCATCAGGTCGTCTCGGCCGAACTGAAAGGCGCGACGGAGACGCTGACCTCCGGCGGCACCGAGTCCGGCCGGGACAGCGGCGAGGAGATCCAGCCCATCCCCGACCGCATTCGGAGGATCGCCGGGCGCGCCAATGCCTGGATATCGCTGGGCAAAAAGGTCAACGCGGAAAAGAAGCTGGCGCTGATCGTCTACGACCGGGAGGCCGACAAGGCCGGGCTCCTGTCCGGACCGGCCCACAACTTGAATGCTCCCCGTAGCCTTTTGAAATTCCTGAACGTTCTGAAGAAGGAGGGTTACGGCCTGAAGGACATCCCCGCCGACACGGACGAGCTTCTGGCCCGCATCGTCGATCACGGGCGGCAGATGGGCGGCTGGGAGCCGGGGTCGCTGGATCGCCTGGTCCGCAGCGGCAAGGCCGCGCTCGTCCCGGAGGACAAATATCGCCAGTGGTTCGAGGAAAGCGTGCCCCGCTGGCGGCGGGACGAGGTGATTGCCCAGTGGGGCGAGGCCCCCGGGAACATCATGGTCTGGGAGCACGGCGGCAAGCGCTTCCTGGTGCTGCCGAAGATCGACCTCGGTCCCGTGACCCTGATGACTCAGCCTCTCAAGGGCGAGACCATCACGGCCTCCATGAAGGTGCAGGATCCGAATGAATCCCTCTTGCCGCCCACCCACCATTTTCTGGCCGGGTATTTCTGGTTGCAGCGGGAATTTCGGCCGGACGCCGTGATGCACTTCGGCACCCACGGCTCCGAATGGCTCTTTCCCGGCAAGATGGCCGTGAACTCTCGCTCGGACTGGACGGACATCCTCCTCGGCGACCTGCCGAACGTGAACCCGTGGCTGTCCAGCAATACATCGGAACTTTTGCCCTGCAAGCGCCGGGCCATGGCGGTCACCGTGGATTTCCAGCCGCCGCCGCTCATGGAGGCGGGGCTTTCCGACGAACTGCTGAACCTGGAGTCCGCCATCGAGAAATATGAATCGCTGGAACCCGGCGCGCTGAAGAGCAAGTTCGCCCGGTCGGTGACGGACATGGCTTGGGCCGCCCGGCTGCATCGCGACCTGGCGCTCTCCGCGCCGGAGGCGAACCCGCTTTCACAGGCGGATATCGAAGTGATTTCCAAGTATCTGCACGATTTGAACAACGAATGGGTTCCGGCCAGCATGCACGTTCTGGGCGAGGCTCCCGCCTACGACCAGCGTTTGCCCTACCTGGTGCACAGCATGGGAAAGCGCTTCATCAAGGCCGCCCGGGGGATCTTCGGCGTGGAGCCGGAGAAGCGGACTGACGAATTTCTTGCGGCCAGGGGCCTGGAGATCCTGAATGCGATGTTCCGCCAGGGGCTGTCCATGGCGGAGGCCCTGAAGGCGGCGGGAGCGACGTTGCCGGGCGGCAAGATCCCGGAGGCTTTGCGGGAAAGCCTGGAAATGGCCGTGGGTATGAACGCGGGGCTGGAAGAATCGCCCCGGGAGATTGAGAATCTTCTGGCCGCCCTGAACGGAAAGTTCGTCCCGCCGGGGCCGTCCGGAAGTCCGGAGCGCAACCCGGGTGTCCTGCCCACGGGCCGGAACATGTTCATCCTCAACCCGGAGGAATTGCCCTCGCGGTCTTCCTGGGAGTTGGGGTCCAAGCTGATCGAGGATTACCTGCGTTCCGAGCGCGAGAAGAAGGGGCGCTACCCGAAGAAGATCGCCTTCAGCCTGGTTCCCTTCGCCACCTACAGCGACTTCGGCATCACGGAAACCCAGATCTTCCGGCTTCTGGGAGTGCGCCCCGTATGGGACGCCAAGAACCGGGTGCGGGACGTGGAGTTGATTCCCTCCGGCGAACTGGGCCGCCCGCGCATCGACGTCTTTCTTTCGGCCCGCAGCATCTACCGCGACGAGCTTCCGTCCATGATGCGGCTTCTGGACAAGGCTATCCGCATGGCGGCTTCGCTGAAAGAGAAGGACAATTTCGTCTACTTGAACAGCGAGGCGACACGGACCAAACTGGAAAAACAGGGCGTTCCGGAGCAACGGGCCAAAGCCCTGTCCCAGGCGCGCATGTTTGGCGCGAAGCCGGAGGAGATCCTGGACAGCCACAACTGGTTTTTCTATCTGACGGAGCGCTCCGGCGAGTGGGAGACCCGGGAGGATCTTCTGGACGTCTTCATGCAGAACAACGATTTCGTTTACGCCGAGGGCGTCTGGGGGGAGAAGTCCCCGGAGGCTTTCGACACGGCCATTCGGGATACGGAAAGCATCATGCGGAGCTGGTACGACAACCGCGATTACGTACTCTCCAACAAGTTCGCCTGGTGGGTGGACGGCACGCTTTCCCTGGCGATCAAGCACATTTCGGGCAAGGAACCCGAACTGCTGTACATGGACGTGCGCGACATGGACGAGGCGCATATCGTGGATTCCACGGAGGCCCTGCAGCGGGATTTCCGGGCGCGGGTGACCAACCCGAAGTGGATCGGCAACATGATGAAGGAGGGCTACGCCGGGGGCAACCTGATCGCCAAGAACGTGGACAACCTGATGGGCTGGAAGATCATGCGGGAACACAGTGTGGACGACTCCAACTGGGAGGACGTGACCGACGTGTACGTCCGGGATCGGCATCAGCTCAACATTCGGGAATGGTTCGATAAAACCAACCCCTACGCCTTCCAGAAGCTTGGCGTCACGCTCATGGAAACCATCCGGAAGGGCTTCTGGCCCGCGGACGAGGCCATCCGGCTGGAAATCACCGCCGCGTACGCGGAATCGGTGGCCAAGCACGGCCGGGCGAGCGGCGTCCGGGAGGGCGGCAACGATAAACTGGAGACGTTCATCGAAAAGACCCTATCCGCGCCGAAGACAGCCGCCATGGACGCCCTCTTGAAGCAGTACCGGGAGCGTTCCGCCGAACTGGAAACCACCGCCGAGCCCGGCGACCCCGGGCAGGAGCCGGTGCAGGGCAAGCGACTGGAGAAAAAAGAGACGGAGCCGAAAAAGGTATCGTTTTTTCAGGATAACATGACATTATTGGCGGTGGCGGCGGCGGTGCTGCTGATCGTCCTGGCGGGATTTTTCGGACGTGGCCTACTCAACGGGAAGAAACGGAAATAACAACCATGATCGAGGAAGCGGTCGGAATCCTTTACATTATCACGGTGGCCCTGAAGGGACCGGTGGTCCTGGGCATCCTTTTGGCTCTGGGGTGGGTTCTGTTCGAAACCGGGGCTTTTCTGCACGAAGCCTTCGAGCGTTTGCGTACAAGCAAGGACTGGCGCGAACTTCAGGCGGATTTCGCCAGGCGGGAGACGGAAGACTCGGATGGTGAAACGACGCTCGAACGTCTGAAGGAGGCGGCCGTTCCGGATCTTATCCGGCGGCTCGTCGTCGATGAGAGGCGGGCCTTTTCCGGCGGTCCGGCCGAGAAACTGGAACGGCTGTTGGAGGAGGCGGAGTTTGCGGCCGCCCGGCGGTTGCTGCGCCAGCGTCTCGGCCTGCGCATCGGCCCGCTGATCGGCCTGATGGGCACCCTGATTCCCATGGGACCGGCCCTGAAAAACATCGCCATGGGAAATCTGGCGGTGATGTCCAACGACATGATTATCGCCTTCGGCACCACGGTGGCGGGTCTCTTCGTGGGGGCGCTCTGCTACGTCATGTTGTCGATCCGGCAGATCTGGTACGCACGGGACATCGCCGATCTAGAGCGGCTTGCGCGCATGGAAAGGGAATGCACATGAGCCTTCGCGGCGGAGAATACATGCGTAATCGCCGCTATCGGCGTCTGCTCGACGGCGCGGAGGAAGATCCCCTGGGCGCGGTGACCAATCTTTTCGATGTGGCCATGGTCTTCGCCGTGGCCCTGATTTTGGCCATGTTCACGGCGCTGAGCGTGCCCGAACTGCTGAATTCCATGGATGATATCACCATCATCAAAAAGGCCGGAAAGCCGGACATGGAGATCATCACCAAAAAGGGCGTGAAGATCGACCGTTATCGGATGACCAAGGAGGAGATCGGCGGCAATGGCCAGCGGCTCGGCGTGGCTTATCGCCTGCCCTCCGGCGAGGTGGTCTACGTACCGGAAACGAACGGCGAGTCCCTACCTGTCCAGCAGAATTCGACCGGTAAGTCCCCGTAAAGGCGGGCGGAATACCGGAAATCCTCAGTAAATTCAAGCAACTCCGAAGTAAATTCAAAAAATCGTAAAAATTCGCTTGACAAACGTTCGTTTAAAATCTATTCTGGCCTCGAAACAAACGATCGTTTAGAACGAACGATTGATTCGGAGGTAAACATGAGAGCGCCCACCCGATTGAGCCTGATCCCGGAAGTCATGATCGTCCTGACCCTGCTTGTCATTCCGCAAACGGCCCGGGCCGGTCTGTTCGACGACGCGGTAAGCGGCGAAGCGGAAGAAACCGACCTGGCCGAAGAAGGGGAGGGCGAGGAATCGGTTTCCCGCAAGGGGACTTCCGACGGCGGCCTGCGGCTTGCCGCCGGTGGACTGAACTTCGAATTGAACGGATACGTCCGGGCGGATATCTGGGCCGGGAAGGTGGACGGGCTCGAAGAGGGCGAAATCAAGACCGGTTACGCCGAAACCGATCTGCAACTGCGGATTCGCAAGGGAAGCTACGGCGACGCCTTCACCGAACTTCGCCTCATGGCCGGATACCGGGACAACGAACCCGTGGTGGATTTCGATCTGCGGGAAGCCTATGTCAATGTCTACGCCGGTCCCGTGGACATTCGTCTCGGCCATCAGATCATCGTCTGGGGCCGGGCGGACGCCTTCAATCCCACGGACAACTTGACGCCGAAGGACATGACCGTGCGTTCCCCGAACGAGGACGACCGGCGTCAGGCCAATCTGGCCCTGCGCATGCACTTGAACTTCAACCCGATCCGGATCGAGGGGGTGTGGCTGCCGATCTATATCGCATCGACTCAACCCGCATTTTCGATCTCCGGTCCCATCGGTTTCGATTCCCCGCGCTATCCCGTTCCCTATCTTTCGAACGGGGCCGGGGCGGGGCGATTCCACGTGGAGACCGCGGCCGTGGAACTTTCCTTCTCCTATCTCTACGGCCACTCCACCTTGCCCGGATTGGTGCTCAGTGAAGTCGACCCGGCGGCGGATTCCGCCATTTTGGTAGCCCGCAAAGCCTATCGCCAGCATGTCGCCGGGTTCGACTTCTCCACCACCGTCAGGGATTGGTTCGGTCTGCGCGGGGAGGCGGCCTACAAGCATCCGGTGGATTACGATTCGCTCATGGAAGCGCCCAACCCGGACCTCCAGGTGGTGCTGGGCGTGGACAAGGAATTTCTTGGGCAGTTGAGTTTCATCCTGCAATACTACGGAAAATACGTCTTCGACTGGAAAAAAGAAAAGGGTTCCGACCTCATCGGCGGATCCTTCGATCCCCAGTCTTACGCCCGCCAGACCATTCAAATGCAGCGATTCCCCGAAGCGGCCGTGAAGGAACTGCTGAGCCAGGCCGCCCTGGACGAACTGGCCGCCAAGAATCAGCTCATTTCGAGCCAAACGGAAGAGTGGCAGCACATGGCCACTTTGCGAGTGGAATGGAAGACCTTGCAGGAAACATTGAAGATGGAGGTTCTGGGAAGCTTCAACGCCAGCACGCTGGAAGGGCTGGTGCGGCCGAAGATCAGCTACGACATCGCGGACGCCTTGACCGTGGCCGCCGGTGGCGAGGTCTACCTGGGGCCCGACGACACCCTGTACGGTATGTTGCAGGACAGTTACAGCGCGGGCTTCGCGGAAATCAAGGCATCTTTCTGACGACGAAGGCAAAACCTGTGAGATCCCGAACGGTTACTCCATAAGCTAAATGAAACGAAAAGCGAGGAGAGAAGACATGGGTAGTGAAAACAAACACGGATCGGATACGGAGCCTCGCGAGCGCATTCTGGCGGCCAGTATCGAACTGTTTTCCAGAAAGGGGTTTTCGGCCACGGGCGTACGGGAGATCGCTTCGAAGGCCGGGGTGAACATCGCCATGATAAACTATTATTTCGGTTCCAAGCAGGGGCTCTTGAAGGAACTGATCCAGGAATTCTTCACGGAATACCGGGAGATCGCCGTTCGAGCCATGGGCGAGGGCGATTCCCTGGAAGAAAAACTTCAGCGCTTTATCCGCCATGTCCTGGCGTTTTTCCTGGCGAATCCCGAGCGAGTACGTATTTTCTTCATCGAACTGCCCCAGGAAATGCCTGAACTGGTGGAGTTCAAGGGCGAGCTGATTCGGCAACTCATCGGGGGTATCCGGCAGCGCCTGGCGGGTGTCTTCCCCTTCGAGCAGATCGATCCTCAGGTTCTGATGAGTCTTTTCCCCTCGATCATCGCCATCCTGTCTTCCCATTGCCTGCTGAAACCCATCATTCAGAGCGTCGGCCTGGCGAGTCTGGACGAAACTTTCTATCGGAAATATCCGGAAGTCATTACCGATCTGGTCCTCGGCGGCATGGGGCGGGTTCTGGAACGGATCCGGAAAAATGATTACCGAAACTTAGGAATGGAAGGAAAGAATCATGAATAAGCTGGCGGACCTCGTTGTCCGATTCCCCTGGGTTTTCATTATCTTCTTTTTGGCGATCACCGGGGTCTTCGGCAGTCAGTTACCTAAAACGGAAGTCGATCCGGCGGTGAAAAGCCAACTTCCTCCCGATCTTCCCACCCGGGCGAACCTGGACAAACTGGAGGAAATGTTCGGCGGGTCGGACATGGTGATGGTTTCCATCTCCAGCGACGACGTGCTGAATCCCGACACGCTGCTGCGCGTGAAGAAAATCTCCAAGAAAATGGAGCGCGTGAAGGACTTCGACAAGGTCATCAGCCTGTTCACGCTGAAAGACATCCAGGGGGAAGACGGCCAGATGATCGTGGATCCGGCGGTCAAGCGCATTCCGAAAACCGATAAAGCCCGGGAGAAACTGCGCGCCGATCTGAAAGACAACGATATGATCTACGGCAACGTTTTGTCCAAGGATTTCAAGCACACCGCCGTCATCGGCTTTCTGGGGTTGAAGGCCACGGATGAGGTGGTTCTGGAGAAAATCAACAGGATTCTGGAGGAATATCCCGGGCCGGAATCCGTGCTGATCGCCGGAATGCCCTTTACCCGCAGCCATTTGTCCAAAGACATCAAGGGAGACATGCAGCGCTTCATGCCTTACGGCTTGCTGATTATGCTGATTTTCCTTTACGTCTGTTTCCGGCAGTTGCGCGGCGTGCTTCTGCCCTTCATCATGACCGTCATGGCCATCGTCGTCGCCATGGGGCTGATTCCGATATTGGGCTGGAAAATCCAGATGATAACCATCATCGTTCCGGTGATTCTCATCGCCGTGGCCAACGATTACGGCATTCATCTGATGAGCCGCTACCAGGAAGACAACCTGCCCGGAGCGGGGCTCGATTCCAAGGGCCTGGCGAAAAAGGGCATCCAGGCCCTGGGCGCGCCGATTCTGTTCACCGCCGTAACCACCATCGCCGGATTGATGTCCCTGTTGACCCACGTCATTATCCCGGCCCAGCAGTTGGGCATTCTGGCCTCGGCGGGCGTGGCCTTTGCCCTGGTGGGCAGCCTGTTGTTCATTCCGTCCGTTCTGGCCGTCCTGCCCATGGCCAAGCCGGTTTTGGACGACCTGGACAAGAGAAACACCCGGATTTCCTTTCTGGATCGCATTCTGCGGAAAACGGCCGCCGAGGTGAGCCGGAGGCCCAAGGCGATTTTAGCGGCCGTGATCGGGATCGTTCTGGCGGCGATTCCCGGCATCTGGCTGGTGGTGGTGGACACCAATCCCAACAACTACTATCCGGCGGATGCGCCCGTACGCGTCTCCGGCGATCTGGTCAGCGAGTATTTCGGCGGCTCCACCAGCACCAACGTCATGATCCAGGGAGACATCAAGTCCCCGGAAATCATGAAGGAAATCGACGCCTTCGAAAAGCACATGGAGACCCATCCCAACGTGGATATCACCACTTCCATCGCCAAGGTCGTGCGCGAGATGAACGAGGTCATGCATGACGGCGACAAGGCCATGGACCGTATTCCCGGCAAGCGGGACACCATCGCCCAGTATTTCCTGCTGTATTCCATGAGCGGCGAGCCGGACGACTTCGACCGGCTGGTGGACTTTCCCTACAAGCACGCTCAGGTGACGGCGCGGATCAACGAAAACGGCACCCAGATCATGAAAGACGTGATTCGCTACGCCCACGACTACATCGCCACCCGGCCCGAGGGCGTCTTCGTCATGGTCAGCGGCTTCGCGGACATGTTTTCCGACCTGGTGGATCACGTGGTCCACGGACAGGTCTACAGCCTGCTGCTTTCCCTGGTGCTCGTGGGCGTACTGGTGGGGGTGCTTTTCCGCTCCTTTTTCGCGGGCGTCCTGACCGTGGTTCCCCTGGCGCTGTCCATGGTGCTGCTTTTCGGACTGATGGGATACTTCGATATCGAACTGAACATCGCCACCAGCATGCTGTCTTCCATCATGATCGGCGTGGGGGTGGATTACACCATTCACTATCTCTGGCGCTACCGGGAGGAGCGTCGCAACGGACTCGACCCCATGGAGGCCGTGCGGGTGACGCTCTCCACTACCGGCAGGGGCATCGTCTTCAACGCCCTCTCCGTGGTGGTGGGATTCTCGGTACTGATGCTTTCCGCCTTTCTCCCGGTGAAGTTTTTCGGTATCCTGGTGGTGATTTCCATCAGTGCGTGCATGGTGGGCGCCCTGGTGTTGCTTCCGGTCATCAGTATTCTTTTCCGGCCCCGTTTTTTGGAGCCGAACGCGAAATAACGGAATGATTCCGAACACCTGAAAGGAGGTCGATCATGATGATGAAACGAGCGATCCAACAGGCCGTACCGGCGATCCTGGCGCTCTTCGCCCTGTGGACGGTGCTTTCCAATGCCGCCATGGCCGAGGAAAAGGCGTCCGCCCGGCAGATCATGGACAAAGTAACGGAGAACCGTCGGTTGGACGGTTCCGAGGGCCGTTCCACCATGACGATTTACAACGAGAAGGGCCAGAAACGCGTGCGCAAACTGGCCATGGTCACGAAGACCTACGACGGCGGCAAGACGGAGAAAAAGCTCTCCCGCTTCCTGGCCCCGGCGGACGTGAAGGGCACCGGCTTTCTGGCCTACGATTACGAAAAAAAGGACGACGACATGTGGATGTACCTGCCCAGTCTGCGCAAGACCCGCCGGATCGTCAGTTCCGAGAAATCCAAGAGTTTCATGGGCAGCGAGTTCTCCTACAACGACATGAACATTCCGAATCTGGACGACTATAACTTCAAGCACGTCAAAGAGGAGAAAACCGACGGCGTGGATTGCTGGGTGATCGAAAGTCTGCCGAAATCGGAGGAGATCGCCGAGGAGGACGGCTATTCGAAAAAGACCCTCTGGATCGGAAAGACGGATTACGTGCTGCGCAAAGGCGTCTATTACGACCTGGACGGAGAGCTTCTGAAGGAACTGAACGCGGAAAACGTCAAGCTCATCGATCCGGAAAAAAAGCGTTATCGCGCCATGAAGATGCAAATGGTCAACAAGCAGAACGGGCGAAAGAGCGACATGGTGACCGAAGCCATCGAACTGAATCGGAACGTCAAGGACGAATACTTCACCGCGCGTTATCTGGAACGCCAGTAGGCGAAAGCGCCGGATTCGCAAGGGTCGCAGGCGCTCCAGACGGAACGATGTTCACGCGGGCGGTCATGTTCAAGAATGACCGCCCGCGGCTTTTTTCTTTCCTTCGAATCGCGGGCGGCTATACTTGAACTCCGAACGGATTGACATGCAGGGAAGGAAACATGCCGAAAAACATCGCCGCCTTTTTCGATTTCGACAACACGCTGCTCGCCGGCGACAGCGGCAAGATCGGGTTCAAATACATGTGGAAGGAGGGTTATGCCTCCACGCCGTTCGTGTTGAAACTTTTATTCTATAACCAGTTATTTAAACGACACCGGATCACCACCGAGCGCATGGCGCATCTCTGCCTGGAATTCTATAAAGGCCAGGAATATCAAATGTTTCTAGATGGGGCCGACGAATACTATGAGGAATTGATTCGGCCGCGCATCAGCCCCAACATCTCCGCACGGTTGGAGGATCATCGCAAACAAGGGCACCTGATCGTCATCCTGTCGGCCCTGGTCTGCTACCTGCTGGAGCCGGTGAAGAAGGATCTGGGTATCGATTGCGTCCGCTGCACGAAACTGGAGGTCGGTCCGGGGGGGATCCTCACCGGGCGGGCGGACGGTCCCGTCTGCGAAGGCGAGCAGAAGGCGGTGGAGGCGCGCAAACTGGCGGAAGAGCGGGATCTGGACTTGTCCCGCTCGTTCGCCTACGGCGATCATCTGTCCGACCTGCCCATGCTGGAGGCGGTGGGACATCCGTTTCTGGTGGAGCCGGATCCGGTGGTGACGGCCATCGCCAGGCGTCGCGGCTGGCCCATTCTGACGCACCGGGCGGAGTAGCGGCCGGAACGTTTCGGAATCAGATACAGGTTTCCAATCTCACCGATTGCATCGCCTCGTCCGAGCAGGCGTTTTCCAGTTCGAAGGTGTGTCCCTTCTTTTCACCCTCGGTGCATTCGCAGCTTCCCGTGATATTTCCGCCCTCGACGCATTCCACGACGGCGATGGTTTCGTTCTCGGAAAAACGCTCGCTGCTGCAATGGTGGCAGAGAAAGTCCGCCTCATCCGCACGGTCTCGGATGTTTCCGAGCAGCAGCCCAAGATCTTCGTTCACTTCTTCGCTGGCGCAGTCCTTGGCGCAGGGCGTATCCGCGATGTTGACGAAATCACAGACATCGGAAATGGATTCCATTACGCAATCGGCGCAGGTCACGATGCGGGCGATGCTCTCTTCGGAAAGCTTGGCGTATTCCTCCTCGCAGGCCGAGGCGCAGGCCGCGTGGCCTGCGTCGTCGAAGGTGCAGTCGGAACAGAGCTGCATGCCCTTGCAGTAGTTGTCGCAAAAGAGCACGTCGGACCAGGCGCCCTCTTCGGAATCGTCCGAACAGGAGGCGGCCAGAAGCGAAACGACCGGAAGGAGAAGCAGCGGCAGGTAAAAAGCGGGGAAACGTGCGATCCGCTTGAAAGTCTGCATGGATACCTCTTTTTCTTTTTTACTGAAATGACGTTGAATTACCGAATATAGATAGACTATCCCGGTTCGCTGTCGCTGTCAATAGGGGAAAATAAGGGAACTTCGTTGCCTATTTTTTCGTACGGCGGAGCGAGTCCAGGCGGAACGGTCGGATCGGAAGCATCAGAAACATCATGGAGCGCAGAAGAAGCCGCCATTCCCGCCCCCCGGCCTGTCGCAGCGTGTAGGGCAGTCGCTTCTTGAAGTAGCGACGGATGTAATCCGGACTGAGGTAGAAGCGCCGGTAAAACCTCCGATAGAAACGGCGCACATCCTCCGTGTCGGCGGCGGAGAGATTTACGGCGAAGCGGTTGTAGTGGGAGAGATCCGGCAGCGGGCCGTTTTCCGCCTGGTAGTCCTCATATGCCTTCGATCCCGGATACGGCGTGAAGAAGGCCAGCTGGATGGTCAGCGGACGCAGGAAAAGCGCCAGTTCGAGGGTTTCCTCCATCTGTTCCAGGGTTTCCCCGGGCGCGCCGATCATGAAATACAGGGTGGGTTCGATGCCGTGACGGCGGATCATCTCCACGCGGGCGCGGATTTCTTTGTTGGGCAGGAACCCGCCCTTGATGCGCCGCCGGACGTCCTCGTTTCCCGCCTCGATGCCCATGCACAGGCCCCGGCAGCCGGCGGCGTACATACGCCGCACCATTTCCTCGTCCAGCGTGGCCAGATGCGTCTGGGCGGTCCATACCAGGTCCAGGCCGCTTTCCATGAAAGCGTCGCAAATGCTCAGTGTCCGCTCGCGGGATAGGCTGAACACGTCGTCTTCGAAAGCCAGGGCGTTGCATCCGTACTGTTGATGAAGCGTCCGGGCGACGTTCATCACGTAATGGGCCGAATGTCCCCGGTAGGTTTTTCCGCAGGATTTCCGAAGGGTCGGCGAGCAGAACAGGCAGCCATAGGGACAGCCCCGGCTGGAGAGCATCCAGCCCCATCGCACGGGACCGGAAACGGGGACGAAGGAGGACTGCTTGGCGTAGGCGTCCAGGTCGAACAGGTGATAGGCCGGCATGGGCAGGCTGTCCAGGTTCCGGATCGGCTTTCTCGGCTCGTTTCGAAGCACGTCGCCGGTTTGCGGATCGGCATAAAGGAGCCCCGCCACGCCTTCCAGCGGTTCGCCGTCCGAAAGACGCCGGGCCGTCTCCACCAGGGTTCGCTCCACTTCGCCGAAAACGCAGGCGTCGAAGCCTCCCTCCGGTCCCAGCAGTTCCTCAGGAGAGGTTTCCGCATATTGCCCGAAGGCCACGAGGTCCGCTTCTTTACGGCCCGAGCGTCGCAGCGCCCGAACGATATCCAGAACCGAATCCCGATTCTGACTATCCACGTGGACGAACAGAACGCTCCAATCTTCCGCGGCCAGTCGCCGCACCAAATGCTTTTTGCCGGTCTCCCGGACCCACTGGTCGTCGATGCGCACCTGGAAACCCGCTTCCTCCAGGCAGGCCGCCGCCGAGGCGATGACCAGGGGCAGCTGACGTTCCTGGGGATGGGAAAAGAGCAACCCGTAGTAGGAAGGGATGCGCAGGAACAGACATTTTTTCGATGGACTTCGTTTCACGTGGGATCTTTCGGAGCGTCCTCCGGACTTCGCAGGCAATTCCAGAAGGCGGCATGATTCTTTCTCAGATGCTCGAAATATTCCGGAACCCGGTCCTTTCGGCTTTGTCCGTATCGATCCTCCTCCTCTCCCAGAAGACCCAGAAGCGCCCGCAGGCTGGCCTCCACCGATTCCACCAGCGCCGGGAGATCGTAGCCGCCTTCCAAGAAAAAGGCTGTGCGCCCGCCGCAGCAGCGGTCCGCCGCGTCGATCATCATTTTGCTGACGGCGGCGAACGCTTCCGTGGAGACCCGCGTTCCCCCCAGCGGATCCCGGCGATGGGCGTCGTAACCGGCGGAAACCAGAAGGAAGTCCGGCCGGTATTCATTCAGGATGGGGAGAACGATATCCCGATAAACCGTGATGAACTCGTCGTCTCCCATGCCCTGGCGCAAGGGACAATTGACGGTGAAGCCCACGCCGTCGGCGTAGCCGGTCTGCCCGATGTGCCCCGTTCCCGGAAAGTGCGGCATGAGGTGGCTGGAGACGTACAGGACGTCCGAGCGGTCGAAAAAGGCGTTCTGGGTGCCGTTTCCGTGATGAATATCGAAATCCACCACGGCGACGCGCGAAAGCCCTTCCCGCCGGATCAGGTGCTCGGCGGCGATGGCGATGTTGTTGAACAGGCAGAATCCGGAGGTGTGGTCGCTCTCCGCGTGATGTCCGGGCGGGCGCGCCAGCAGGAAGCCGTTATCCAGTTCGCCGTTCAGGATCCGTTCCAGCAGCGCGATTCCCGAACCCGCGGCGTGCATGGCGGCGTCGAAGCTTTTCGGGGACGCCCAGGTGTCCGGATCGAGTTGAATGAAGTCCTGCCCGGCGGAAGCCGCGATCCGCTGAAAATGGGCTTCCGAATGAATCAGCCGGATATCCTCCGGGGTGGCGGGCCGGATGGGAACGGTGTGAGTGTCCGCCGCCAGCCCGTCGTTTTCGATATGGTGATAGATGGCCGCCAGACGATTGGGGCTTTCGATATGGCCGAGATTCCGGATGTGTTCGATGAACAGCGGATCCCATACCAAACCCGTTTTACGCATCGCTACGCCTCTCCCTGTCGATTCGAAAACGGGTGAGACTCTACCATAAAAAAAAAGAAACCGCCATGACAGCGGTTTCTTTTCGGTTCGTTTCGGAAAGATTTACCGATTACGGGGGCCTCCCCGGCCTCCGCGATCGTTTCGTCCGCCCCGAGGCGGGCCGCTCGGTCGTCGATCTCGGTCACTGGGACGCCGGTCTTCCCGGGGACGTTCCACGTAACCCTCGGGCTTGGGTTGCAGGGCTTTCATGGACAGGCGCAGCTTTCCGTTGCGTTCCATGTCCAGAAGCTTCACGTCCACGATGTCGCCCAGAGCCATGACGCCTTCCATGCTGGGCGTGCGCTCCCAGGAAACCTCGGAAATGTGCAGCAGTCCTTCCAAACCGGGAATGATCTCCACGAAAGCGCCGAAGTCCGTGATGCGCTTGACCTTGCCTTTGTATACCTTGCCGATCTCCGGTTCTTCTGTCAGGCCCTGGACGATTTCCACGGCGCGTTGGCAGTCGGATTCGTTCGGCGAGGCGATGACCACGGAACCGTCGTCGTCCACGTTGATCTGACAGCCGGTCTGATCCACGATCTCGCGGATGGTCTTGCCGCCCTGGCCGATCACGTCGCGGATCCGGTCCGGGTTGATGTGGATGGTGACGATGCGCGGCGCGAAGGCGGAGATTTTCTCCCGGGGCTCCGGCAGATGCTCCAGCATTTTTCCCAGGATGTGCAGACGTCCGTCCTTCGCCTGGGCCAGAGCCTTGCTCAGGGTTTCGCGATCGATGCCGTCCACCTTCAGGTCCATTTGAAGCGCGGTGATGCCGTCCCGGGTTCCGCAGACCTTGAAGTCCATATCGCCCAAGTGATCCTCGTCGCCCAGAATGTCCGTCAGGATGGCGCTGCGATCGCCTTCCTTGATCATGCCCATGGCGATGCCGGCTACGGGTTTCTTGATGGGAACGCCCGCATCCATCATGGCCAGGCAGCCGCCGCAGACGGTGGCCATGGAGGAGGAACCGTTGGATTCCAGAATCTCGGAGGCCACGCGGATGGTATAGGGGAAGCCGTCTTCTCCCTTGGGAATCATGCGCATCAGAGCGCGTTCGGCCAGGGTGCCGTGCCCGATTTCCCGGCGTCCGGGGGAGCCCACCCGCTTGACTTCGCCCACGCTGAAGGGCGGGAAGCTGTAGTCCAGCATGAAGTCCTGGAAGCGGTCGCCGATCATGTCGTCCACGCGCTGGGAATCGGTCTGCGTACCCAGGGTGACCATCACCAGGGCCATGGTCTCGCCGCGCCGGAACATGGCGCTGCCGTGCACGCGGGGGAGAATGCTGCTGTCCACCGTGATTTCGCGGACTTCGTTCAGGGCGCGCTTGCCGATGCGCTTGCCGTCCAGGATCATGCCGCGCACGTAATGATGCTTCAGATCGCCGAAGATCTCGCCGATCAGCGCCTGTTCCTCCTCGGGCAGGTCCGCCAGTTCTTCCTTGACTTTGTTTTTCACCGCCTTGAGGGCGGCGTAGCGGGGCAGCTTGTCGTCGATGTCGATGGCCGCCTTCAGTCCATCCATGGCCAGATCGCGGACTTTGGCCTTCAGTTCCTCGGGAACCACCTTGGGCTCGACGGCGATCTTTTCCTTGCCCACCGCCTCGCGCATGCGCTCCTGAAGCTGGATGACCGGCTGAACCCACTCGAAGCCCTTCATCAGGCCTTCCACCATCTCATTTTCGGTGACTTCATCGGACTCGCCCTCGACCATGACGATGGCCTTGGAGGACGCCGCCATGAAGATGTTCATGCGCGAGTGTTCCATCTGGGCGGGAGTCGGATTGCAGACGTACTCGCCGTCGATGAGGCCCACTTTCACGCCGGCGATGGCGGTGGTGAAGGGCATATCGGAGGCCATCAGGGCGGCAGAGGCGCCGATCATGGCCATGGCGTCGGTTTCGTTTTCCAGATCGGCGCTGTAGACCGTGGCGATGATCTGGGTTTCCTTCTTGAATTCCTCCGGGAACAGCGGCCGGATGGGACGGTCGATCAGGCGGGAGGTGAGCGTCTCCCGTTTCTGGGGGCGGGTTTCCCGCTTGATGAAACCGCCGGGAATGCGTCCCACGGCGTAGAGTTTTTCCATGTAATCGACGGTCATGGGGAAGAAATCGATTCCCTGCCGCCCGGAATCGGCCATGCACGCGGTGACAAGAACGCGGCTGTCGCCGTACTCGATCCAGGCCGAGCCGTTGGCCTGCTTGGCGAAACGTCCCACTTCAATGGTCAACGGGCGGCCGCCCAAGTCTACACTTTCGCGAAAAATCATGATTTTACCTGCTTTCTTATGCGTAAATCCTACGCTTGTACGCTAAAGGCCGGACGCATGGAATCGGCCATGCGCCCGGTCAAACCCCTCGCGTATCTGAAACTATTTGCGGATTCCCAGTTCTTTGATGATTCCGCGATATCTTTCCACGTCCTTGGATTTCACGTAATCAAGCAGACGGCGGCGCTGGCCGACCAGTTTCAGCAGGCCGCGACGCGAATGGAAGTCTTTTTTGTGGATTTTGAAGTGACCGGTCAGGTCGGAAATACGTCTCGTCAGAAGCGCGATCTGGACCTCGGGCGAGCCCGTATCCGTCTCGTGCAGACGATGCTTTTCGACGATCTCAACTTTACTCTCGAATGACAATGGCATTTTGCGAAACTCTCCTTACATGAACTAGCCTATTTTTTTTCCCCTCGTTGTACCGCGCCTGTATATACGATCTTATGGGTTCTGTCAATTCTTTCTTTTCGTTTTCGATATTTTGTTCAAGGGTAAAGAAATCATTGAAGAATCCGCCCGAATCGGGGGCGAGGAGCCTCCGGCGGACCGGATCATGAAGGAGGATTCGCCGTCATTCCGGATCGACCGGAGCCGGCCTTCCGTTTCGGGAAACCGGCCCCGGTCCGAGAGAGGGGAGCGCCGTGCGGCGGGCTATTTCAGGCTCCGATAAATTTCGGCGTCGATGAGGATCGTCACCTTGTCGCCCACGGCGGAAACGCCTTCCACCAGCATGTTGAAATTCAGACCGAAATCCTGGCGCTTGATTTCGGCTTTCAAACTGTAGCCGGATCGCAGGGTGGGGCCCTGGCCGAAGTCGGCTTTCTGGACGCCGTAATGTTCTCCGGTGAAGGTGACCGGACGGGTGACGCCGTGGATAGTCAGGTCGGCCTTCGCAACGACCTGATCGCCTTTGATTTCCACCGAGCGAGTGACCACTTTCAGTTCGGGGAATCGGGGCGCATCGAAAAAGTCCGGTGATCGCAGGTGCTTGTCCCGCTGTTCATTTCCCGTAAAGATGGATGCGGTTTTGGCGGTGGCGATCAGGGAAGTCACTTTTCCCGTCTCGGCGTCGGCCATGATTTTGGCGTCGAAGTCCTTGAATTCTCCATTCGTTTTCGAGATCGCCAGATGTTTCACGGAAAAACCGACGCTGGTGTGAACGTTGTCCAGATTCCATTCCACGGGGGCGGCATGGACATTCAAACTGAAAAGCAGAACCGGCAGGGCCAGCCAAAGAATTCTCGTTTTCATCGTTTCCTCCTATCGAACCGACGGATTGTCATGGCTCGTTCGGTTTTTGAATCGAGCGCTTGATGCCTTCGGAGGGAAGAGGATTTTCACTTCCTGACTATTCCCGGTATTCTCATAGGAAATATAAATGAACAAGAAATGGAAAGGAGGGGGAAATCAAAGAACTTCGTACAAATAGATGTCCCAACCCGATTCTTCCGCCTCGAATTTTTTTACAAACCGAAATCCGGTCGTGCCGGGATTCTCGATCATCATTGACGATAAGATATATTGTCCGCCAAGTTCTTTAAAGGCTTTTACATCGATGTGAAAATCTTTTAAGGCGCTTTTCTTTCCAGGATTCCAGAAATCGGAGGATCGGTTGAATGTGTGACTGAAGAGGTAGGCTCGACTGCCCCATTGATCGAAATACTGTTTGTTCTTCGGGTTTTTCTCAAGTTCCGGTTCGATGATTTTTCGGAAAGCTTTTTTATAGGAAAGCGGGTAGTTTGGAAAATAGCCATCCAGGGTGAAAAATCCATTGTAAAGCAAAACCGATGGGTGAAATCCCAGTGCGGCAACGCGGTAATCGCACAAAGGTTTATCGATGTGTTTTTTTACCTGGCTGAAAACATCTTCCGAGAAAAAATCGCGATAAGACATCCCCCTCATTCGATATTCTACAAAAAAATCGCTCTGATAAAATAGAAGCCCAATTTGAAGAAGAATGAAAGAACCGACAAGTAGATATCCGGATTTTTGCATGTATTTGATGATGGCTCGGAGGGAAATTCCAAAAAAGATGTACCACAATAACGGATGCAACTGGTTGAAACGGCTGAAATTGAAGGACATGAGAAGCGGGAAATTCTTGCTTGCGGAGGCATAGAAAACGGAATCACGGATTCCGAACAGGAAACTGCAAGCGCCAATGGCAAACAGCAGACCAAGGTGGGCTCGCCAAAGAGCCCTTTCCGTTTTCCTGTTCCAGAATAACAGCCATCCGGCGAGAATGCCGCAAGACAATACGATTGGAAATTGCATGGAGTGCGCGTGGTATTGCCCGTACAGGAAATTTCTTGCAATTAGAGCCCCTGTTTCGGAAATACCATTGGGATAAAAGGGAATGCCGAACTCTTTCCGATGGGAAACGAAGTCGACGTTCAGAAACATGGCGTAAATCAAGCGATGGGTGACCACGACATACCCGAGGGTCATGGTGGCGAGAGCGGCCAGAAACCGGAGCGTGCGTGGGTGTCTGTTGATCGCGTCCCAGATCCAAATGCATCCGAGAACCATCAGGACGAACGCAAAAGCCAGTACAAGACTGGTGTATAGAGGGAGCAATAAAAGAATTAACCAGGTTCCCAGACGATCTCTCTTGCTTCGAATGTTCCAGAAGGCCCAGAAAGCCAGCGGTTGTCCCGCCACGCTCAGGCCCCCACCCGGCCAGAACGGCAGAAGCGTGAATACCAGGGCGGTTCCGGCCGCGGTGACGGGAGAAGAATCGGAATCGTCCACGTGATCCCGAAAAAGAAGGTACATTCCAAGAAACGCTGTGACTCGCATAGCGATCTGGTTGACGAGTTGGGCCGTATAGGGGTCGAATATGGCGTAAAGCCACACTTGGACGTTCAGGAAATAATGGAAAGTAAAAGCCGGGAGTCCTCCCATCGGTTGGGAAATAAGGGTTTTCATGGAGGAAAACAGATGTCCGCTAGTCGCCAGCATTTTCATTGAGGGAAGGATACTGTCCAGAAAGTCGTGAATCAACACGTAAGAATCTTTCCCAAGAACGATGAGAGGAAAAAGGTAAAGCAAAATGATTCCAATGGAAAAGATCAACAGCCTTTCTTTATTTGCAAAACCGATTCGACAGAAGGTATTGATTCGATCTCGGCATGTCCCTGAAATTTCCGCGAGATGTTCCACCGAGGGAAGAAAAAGAACGGCCAGGCGGGGAAACTGCGCAATAAAAAGAAGGAAGCTTGTAATGGTCGAAAAAGCTCGAAGATTCGAATAAAAGACAAACAGTTCCTGCTTTGAACAGGAACCCATCAAATAAGTTGCCAACCCATGAAGAAAAATCGCTCCTCCAAGCGCGGAGATGTTTTCCGCAAGAAAAACTCCGATTCGTTTTCTGTGATGGTAGGCAAACAGAGCGATTGGAAAAAGTAGGGCTTCGAAACAGAGAATCAGAAGCGAATGCGCGGTAAATTCTGCGGAATTCCGCATTGCTTTGAGAAAAAAGAACAGAAGATCTTCGGCAGCATCGAAAAAATGCCATAAGACGGCTATTGGGAAGAAGTATCCCAGAATTTTCGGAAAGCGTAGCGATTGATGGACACTACCCATGCGTTGAAGAAATGGCGAGCACCTTCGGCGGACAATTTCCATGAACTCATGAGAATACAGAATCCCGATCACGACGGGAATCAGCATCCAGAAGTCGAACCCGTGCGGAAGACCCGTTTGAAAGCCTTGGGCCTGTCGTTGAAAAAGGCGGATGATGTAAAGGGCTGGAATCAGTCCCGACCCCCACCAGAGGGTCTTTTCTGCAAATTTGATCTTTCTTAACTGGATGATGTAAAGCGCCGCGGAAAAAAGGAAAAAAGCCAGAGCCCAGAATAGGGATTCCACATTGTTCCAAGCGGGGGTTTCCGCCCATCGGTCGAATTTCCACAATCCGAGAAAGAGATTCAGCGAGATTCCGAATTTTACGGCAAGGTATGGAGGAGATCGTTGCTCTTTTTCGGTTTCACAATTGCCATCCGGCCATGTAAAAGAAGCTTCATTCTCTGATTTAATGGGCGATGCTTCTTTCATGACGGACAACAGCAATGCTCCAGTTATAGCGGCAACCCCGCCAGTACGATGCCGAATCCCACGGAATGACTCCAGCGCCCCTCGGGCGAGATCGAACGCAGGGCCAGATGCAGGCCGCCGATCAGAAGGCCGAGGGAAATCGTCGAAATCGTTTCGGAGGAACGAGAGGGCTCGATCATGGCCGTCAATACCTGATGATCCCATGGACAATTGGGAAATTGTAAGGGTTTGCGCCGGGAAGTCAAGCTCTTGCGGGAGGCTTCCGGGAAAAGAAGCCGAGAAAATGAACTCCGATTCCGTCTTTGAAGCGAGCGCCGGGAAACAAAGTCTTAACACCGGCCTAATCCTGTGCTAATCTTGACGCCCGGATTTCAGCGACCTTCGCCCGCCTTGCCGAACGAAACGAAAGGAGTTGTCATGTCTCGTCGATCGACCTGCCTCGCGACGTTTCTGGTCGTGCTTCTGGTTCTCTTCTCCCTGTCGGCCTGTTCCGGCGACGAATCCGATCCCGACCCGGACGGAGACGGCATTGACGGAGACGATCCGGCGGACGGGGATGACCTTTCGGACGGGGACGACGACGGCTCGGAGATCGAGGAGGAAGGCGAAGAACCGGCCGTCGATCCGATTTTCATGATGGGTTGTCCGGAGGCCGGAAAATCGAAGGCGCTGGAAATCACCGATCCCCGGCAGAAGATGTACGGTCCGGACGCCATCGGCGCCGTGGGCGACATCCTTCTGATGAACGAAAAGGCCGCTTTCGTCATCGAGGCCCCGGAGCATCGCAACGCCTACTACATCTACGGAGGCGTTCTGGTGGACGCGGTGGCGGTGGACGGCTGCCGGCAGGCCAGCCCGGATCGCTTCGAGGAAATCGGCTTCCTCATGGGCACCTTCAGCGCCGCGAACTATTACAACTCCGTCCTGCGCGCCTTCGCGGGCGACAGCGTGGAGATCGTAAACGACGGAAGCGACGGCGAGGCCGCCGTAGTGCGGGTCAGCGGTCACGACGACATCTTCTGGCTGGTGGAATACGAATTGCTGATCGGCGCTTTTCTACAGGGCACGGAGAAGGGGCTCAGCGAACCCTTCGGCCTGGACCTGGCCGTGAACTATATCCTGCCGCCGGACTCCGCCGTCCTTCAGATCAATCTGGTGCTGAAGAACACCACCACGGAGGAACTGCGCCTGATCGGCGGATCGGAGGTGATGTTCGGAGACACCACGCCCAGCCGGTACTACGCCAACTCCGTCATCGACATCGCCGGGATGCGCATCGATACGGGCATTCCCTGGATGTCGGCCAGCGGAGGCGACGGCGCGTGGGCCGTTTCCATGAAGGACGCCGAGATGATGAGCACCAGCATTTCCGGCGTGACGGCCGTGCTGGACTTCAACCAGATGCTGGTCAGTCCGCTGAAGATCGGCCCGGCGGGTTCCGAGACGGATCAGGCCACGATCACCTATTTCGTCGCCGTGGGCCCCACGGACGGCAACAGCGCCGTTCGCAATCTGAAGGCCGCCCATCCGGAACCCCTGCCGGACTGGAGTTATTCCCAGGTTACCCTGGAAGGCACGGTGTCGGACGCCGTGGACGGATCGGGCGTGGCCGATGTGCTGGTGGAGCTTCAGGGGTTGAACCCGGCGGACGAATGGATGGTCCTGGACTCGTTCCACACGGACGAAAACGGGGAATTTTCCGGGAAGATTCCGAACTTCGGGCGCACCAACACGCCGGATTACCGCCTGGTGGCCCGCATGGACGGCCACCCCGATTCCGAGCCCGTGGACGTGGACGTGGAAGCCATGAGTCCGGTGGAACTGAGCCTGCCCCGCGGCGGGTTTCTTTCCGTGGATATTCGGGACGACGAGGACGCCGCCATTCCCGCCAAGATTCTGCTGTATCGCGACGGCGTGCTTTCCGGACGGATCTATCACATCCCGGGGCGCGAGGAGGCTTATGCCGTAAAGCCGGGCGATTACGAAATCAGCGTCACGAGGGGATACGAATACGAGATTCACGAGGGCGACCTGACCATCATCGCCGGTGAAACCACGCCCCTGGACATCGTTCTGGCGCATCTGGTGGATACGGACGGATACTTCGGCGTGGACACGCATTGCCACGCGGGGCCCAGCCCGGACAACACCATTTCCGTGGAGGAACGCATTCGCACCGTGGCCGCCGAGGGACTGGACGTGGTGGTGTCCACCGATCACGAATTCGTAAGCGACTGGTATCCGGCGGTGGAAAGCCAGAACCTGGAAGCCTGGGTGGCCACCGTGGTGGGACAGGAGGTCACCGCCTCGCTTCCCAACCACACCAACGCCTATCCGCTGGAGGTCCGTTACGACGTGGACGCCCGGGGAGGATACGTCCACTGGTACGGCCTGGACATCGCGGAGATCTACGCGGCGGAGCGCGCCCGTGGCGCTCAGATCGTTCAGTTGAACCATCCGAGAAACGGCAAGAACTACATGTCTCTGGTGGGCTACGATCCGCTGACGGGAGAGCCCGCCCTGACGGATCCCACGCTTCTCGGACTCCCGGAGGACGCCGTCCTCTGGGACTGGGATTTCGATACCATCGAGTACATGAACGATCCGGAATATGTCTTCATCGACGAGAGCCGCCCGGGGGAAAAGGGGCTTTTCGACGACTGGATGAGCTTCCTGAACATGGGGCGCAGGAAAACCGCCGTGGGCGTCTCCGACGCGCATAACTACGCCATTCCCGGGCGTCCGCGAAACTACTATCCCACAACGGCGGAAAGCACGCTGGATTTCGACGAGGCCGAGATGGTCGCGGCGCTGAAAGGCGGACGCTCGATGGTCAGCGCCGGAGCCTTCGCCCGCGTGCGAATCAACGACGAGGCCGAGATGGGCGACACCGTAACCGACACCGACGGCGAAATCCGCCTCTGGGTGCACATCGAGGCCATTCCGGAAGTGGACGTGCAGTATTTCAAGGTGTACGTGAACTGCGACCAGGCGCTGGCCGTCCCGGCGAGCGATCCGGACCAGGTGGTGAAATACGACGGTACGCTGACGGTTCCGGTCACGGAGGATGCTCACGTCGTCGTGCTCGCCTTCGGGGAAGACGATATTCCGCGCGGGTTGGGCAACTACAACCCGGAGGCGACGCCCCGCGTCACCACCAACGCGATTTTCGTGGACGTGGACGGCAACGGGGAATACGACGCTCCGGGCCTGAAGATCTGCGAATACGACCTGGAGCCGCCGGCGACGGAATAGCGAAGGAAATCGAAATCGGAAAGAAAAACGCCCCGGGTCTTTTGCGGCCCGGGGCGTTTCGCGTTTCGGTGCGTGGCTCAGTCGTTGAAACTGAGGTCGGAAGGTTCATAGTATTCCAGGGGATGCTTGCAGCTCGGGCACATGGGCGGCGGCTCGGTTCCGTTGTGGGTGTAGCCGCAGACGCTGCATTTCCACTCGATGGGTTTCTCGCGCTTGTAAACCGTCCCGTTTTTCAGCATGTCCAGCAGTTTCTGATAACGGTCGCGGTGATGGGCCTCGATCTTCGCGATCTGGCGGAACAGGTTGGCGGCGTCATCGTTGCCTTCCTCTTCGGCGATCTTCGCGAAATCCGGATACATGGTGGTGGTTTCGTAATGTTCGCCGTCGATGGCGGCCTGAAGGTTCGCGGCCGTATCGTTCAGCTTGCCCAAGCGCACGAAATGATCCTTGGCGTGACGTTTTTCATTGTCGGCCGTTTCCTCGAAAATCTTGGCGATGTAGTGATAGCCTTCCTTGCGGGCGACCGCCGCGAAGTAGGTGTACATATTGCGCGCCTGGCTTTCTCCGGAAAAGGCTTCTTGCAGATTTTCTTCCGTTTTTCCCATGGGTTGTCCTCCTTCGGGGTTGGGGCTATCCTGTTTACGAATGATGGGGTTTCTTGGATTTTCGAGCAACAAGAACACGTTCGATGCCCCGATGATAGACGAAACGGGAAAGATTTCAAGGGAATTTGTCGGACCGCGCTCCTTCGTCCGTGAATTCGGTAAGAATGCGGGATTTTTCACCTTCGATTTCTTCCGATACCCCGACCGGGTCATAGTCCCTATAACGAAGGACATGGTTCTTTGAATGAATGCCCAGTTAAAATTCCGTAAGAGTATGAAATAACAATGAAAAACCTGGTGTGACTTTCGTGATGGCTCAATGCGGAGAAAAGACGAAAACGGCCGAATTTGGGGTGCGGTCCGGGTGAACGCAAAAACGTGAGATTTTCTATTTATATCATATGGATACACGTGAAAAGCGAGTCACCCGGACGAAGCGCCGAAAGGGGCGGGAAACGGGGTCTTCGATATGGGTCGGGGATGAGGAGATGCGTGGGCAATAAATAGCACGAAGAGAGGTTATAGTGATGCAAAAAAATGGAATAGAATAAGCATTTTCGTCCGAGAGAATGGCTTGATCTTCTCCTTGTTGTACGATATATTCAACTCCCACACGGAAAACAAGGAAAATCCGGCGGCGTTCACTTTCAGTGACGGAATGAAATCCCATGGGAAGGGGAGGAAAATGCGATCATTAGCGGCGATTTCGGCGGTTTGTCTCTCGATCTTTTTCCTGTCTTTCCTGGGATGCGGTGGCGTCTGCGACAGCGACAACGGCCATTCGGGAGCGGTCTGCGAATTCCCGAATGGATGCCGAAAAGCCGCCATCCGATGGGAAAGGCGGAACGGAAGTGGCCGTGAACGCTCTCGTTCGTGAGACAGTGTAAGGATCGTATGAAACAAACGTCTCGTAGATAATTCAAGAGACTTATGACAGATGCTAATCTCTATCCATACACAAATCCGTTTTTCGGTTGCATGACCTCCCCGAAGGAGTATGATATCCCCCGACGCGCACGGGAATTTCCTCGTACGGGCCACATCCTTTACTTACTTGAATGGAAGGAGAGAAGAGCCATGGCAATCCCGGAAAATCTGTTGATTATCGTGAACAGCGCAACCGAGAATCCCTACAACCAGTATGCGTCGTACGTCGTCGCATTCCTGTCCAAGCACCTGGCCAAGGTGAAGAACGTGACGTTGTATTACGGTCCGAACGGCGTGAAGATGACCAAGAAAGGCACGCTGGCGAGCATTCCCATCAATAACGATGTCAAGAATCTGATCGCCGGCCAGCTGGACGGCCTGTCCGCCTCCGACCTGCCGGACAATCTGGAGCAGTTCGCCCGTTTTCTGAAGGATCAGTTGGGCGTTACGATCGCTTCCTGCGCCACGTTCAACGTCATCGACGGCCTGGCCGAATCGCTCGACGACACCAGGGGCCTGGAGGATTTCATCGTGCCGGTCAAGCTACCCCAGGCGGCCGAAGCGCTCATGGCGGCGGACAAGATCCTGTATTACTGACCGCCCTCGCGATCTCGAACCCCAGCGCCGTTTCCTTTTCGGAAGCGGCGTTTTTCGTGCCGCTTCCGTGCGGCTTTACCCGGAAAATTTCCCTTTCACGACCGGATCAGGTTCATCCGCCCGTTGGGGTTGAAGGTTCTGCGGTCGATGAGGCCCGTGAGGAAGCGCTTGGCCCGGCGCACGGCCGGGAGCAGGTCCATGCCCAGCGCCAGGTAGGCGCAGAGCGCCGCGCTGAAGTGGCAGCCGGTTCCGTGGATCGGGCCGACGTTCCGCCGCCGGGCGTGTAGCCAGACCGTTTGTTTTCCATCGTAAAACAGGTCCGAGGCCGTTTCCGTGCTCGTGTCTCCCCCCGTGACGACCACGGCGGGGCAGATTCCGGGCACGATGACGCGGGCCGCCCGCTCCATCTCCTCGGGGGCGGAAATCGTCATGTTCGCCAGACGGGAGGCCTCCGTCAGGTTCGGCGTCAGGATACGAGCCAGGGGATAGAAGTGGCGGATCATGTAGTCCACGCCGCTTTCCTCCACCAGGGGAAGACCGGCCGTGGGGGCCATGACGGGATCCACCACCAGCGTCATGGGATGTTTGCGCACGAAACGGGCCACGATCCTGGCGATCTCCCGGGTGGGAATCTGTCCGGTTTTGGCCGCGTGGGGATTGAAATCGGCCAGAATCGCCTCCAACTGTTTGGAAAACGCCCGGTTTTCCACGGGATGAAAGGAAACCACGCCGCCCGTATTCTGGGCCGTGACGGCCGTAATGGCGGCCAGTCCGTAGGTTTCCAGCCGTTGAAAGACGTGCAGATCGGCGGCCATTCCGGCGCCGCAGATGGGATCCAGCCCGGCGATGGTCAGGCAGTAGGTCGGGTCGGTCGGCATGCCGGTCAATCGTTGCAGACGCAGTAGTTTCCCGAAATGCCTACGTTCTGGCATTCCCAATTGCTGGCGAAGGCGTCCCGGCAAAGGGCGCTGTCGGTGCAGGGCAGGGTGCACTGGCCGATGGGAATCAGGCATCGGGAGGCGTCAGGCCAGCCCAGATCCCAGCAGTCTTCCTTGGCCTGGCACTCTCCGGAGGGACAGGCGGACGGAATCACGCCGCGACACTGGCAGCGGCCTTCGATGCAGGCGTAGGGGCGGATGCAGTCGCCATCGATACTGCATTCCGTGGTGCAGACGTCTTCCGTATAACCCGGCAGGGTGTCGCATAGCGTCAGGTCGTACGGTTCGCATTCCACGTCGCGATTGCACGGCACCATTTCGCAATCCACCGGCCCGCTTCCGTCGCACTGACAGGAGCCGTCCACGCAGGCGTAGGGTTCCGGGCAGTCCGAGTCGCGGTTGCATTCTTTTCGGCACTGGCCCGCGTCCCACGGGTTGGCGCCGTCTTCCTGAACGCATTCCATGCCGTAATTGTCGCAGGGGTTCATCATCGGAATCGGGCGGCATTCGACCATTTCGCAGACATCGCCCTGGTTGGGCGTGGGGTCGCAGTCGTTGCCCAGGCCGTCCCGGTCGTTGTCCTCCTGGCCGTCGTTCTGCGCGTAGATGCAGTTGTCGCACAGGTCGCCGTAGGCGTCGCCGTCCTGGTTGTCCTGTTCCTTGTTGACCACGTTCCGGCAGTTGTCGCAAGCGTTGCCCACTTTGTCCCAGTCGTCATCGAGCTGGTTGTTGTTGGCCACGTATTTGCAGTTGTCGCAGGCATCGCCCACGCCGTCGTCGTCGGAGTCGTCCTGATCGGGGTTGGGGAGTTGCGGGCAATTGTCCAAGTGGTTGGGATAGCCGTCGTTGTCCACGTCGTTGGGATCCTCGTCGCCGTCCGGAGCCGTGTCTCCATCCGGGGGGGAATCGCCGTCCGGCGTGCTGTCGGCATCGCCGTCCACGGGCGATTCCTCGCAGGTGCAGTCATCCGAGCAATAGTTATTGGCCGGGCAATCCGAATCCATGATGCATTCCGAGCCGGGTGCGCATGGGTTGATTCCCTCGCTGTCGCCGTCCGTGTTTTCCGGATAACAGGTGTTGTTGTGGCAGTAGTGGCCCGGATCGCAATCGCGGTCCATGCGGCATTCGATGGCTTCGCCGGGAACGCAGCAGTACCCCGGGGAGCAGATCTCGTTCCCGCTGCAATGGGAATCCTTCGAGCATTCCGGAGGATTGCAGACGTTCGGAGGATTTTTATCGGGGTCGAAGGCTTCGCATGTTCCCTCGTCCGTACAGATTTCCCCGTCGGCGCAATCGCTGTCGGTCACGCAGGAGCCGGTGAGAATGCCGGTTTCGACGGAACAGGCACCCGACCCCAAGGCCAGAACGATAAGAAGCGCAATGAAAGACTTCTGAATCACGGCGACCTCCTGATAGTCAACTGCAATTTGTGAATTCGGTTGGATTCTCCATGATCTCATGGTGTTACCGATGTCCGTGACACGGGTTTTCCATCGGATTCCGGAAGGCGATGATTCCTTCGGATCCGATCGGATGCTCGAACACCATTCAATTGATTATATGAGACGAAGGGTGGGATTTGTCAACGGTTTTCTATGGTTTTCGTACACGGGGATCGATGCCGAGAGAGGAAATCTTCTTTCTCAGGGTGTTCCGATTGATCCCCAGAAGATCGGCGGCTTTGCATTGGTTGCCGTCCGTGTGTTCCAGGGTGAGTTGAATCATCGGGCGTTCCACCATCTCCATGACGTATTGATAGAGTCCGCTTTTCGTGGCTCCCGTCATGTCGGTAATGATCTCCGACAATTTGCGGTGAACGATGGTTTCGAGGGGGTAAGCGGCGAAAAATCGCGCCGGATCCAGAGAGGCGGGACGAGCCGAAGGGCTTTCCTTCGAAAATTTGCGTAAAGAAGGCAATGGAACTCCCTCGACCCGCAACGTCTGCTTATCCCTCATGAATGTGACTTTCCCTAGGAATCGAATTTGCGTCGGCGATTTTCAGATCCTGTTCGGCGAATATTACGGAAGGCTTCCATGGCTGTCAAGCGGGAAAACCTTCCGATAAATTTTTTACGGATTGTCGGAACGGCGCGCCCGGGATTCCGGGGTGAGGCAAGGAGGTCGAACGAAAGGTTGGCCAGTTTCAGATATAACATTTGGTTATGGAGAAAGGGGCGTCGGTATCCTCCGTGGCCGGATTCGCCGAACAAATTCCGAAAAATGAACGGGCTTCATTTTTCGGATCGGATCGGAATGAAAATGAATCGAATGAAATGGAATGCAAATAGGGAACGATTTCGGGGCCATGTCCTAACACCATGAAATATCATGAGAATATCCGATGCATCAAGAGAAGAAGGTTCGAATTGGCGGGTCGCAGCAGGGGAGGAAAGATCTATTCCCTCTCGGAATAGTAATCATCGGAAAAAGTCATCTGCTTTCGCGTCGTTTTTTTCTTGAAAGGAACGGAGATTGCGGTATTAATCGTGACCCACGCTGAAGGAACCGAAAAGGGTTCCGGGTGGGATCGGATTTCGACGCATAAGTAACATACCGCGAAAGAGACAGGCATTTGAAAGCAGGATGGTCGGTTGGAAACAAGGGAATTGAAGAAGCGGCCGTTTCTCCGGTTCTCGTCCCGCCGTTTTCCCTGCTTGATCGGAGGAGGGAACACTCATTCATTCCAGAGTGATTCGTTTCGAATAGAGTTAGAGCGTGTCCGATGAGGATTTTTGTCAACCAGAAAGAAGGAGAGTTTTCATGCCAAGCTTTGTAATTGCCGAAAAATGTGACGGCTGCAAGGGGCAGGACAAGACTGCGTGCATGTACATCTGCCCGAACGACCTGATGATGCTCGATAAAGAGCGGATGAAGGCGTACAATCGTGCTCCCGACATGTGCTGGGAATGTTCTTGCTGCATCAAGATCTGCCCGCAGCAGGCGATGGATCTTCGCGGCTATGCCGACTTCGTGCCCCTGGGCGCTTCCTGTGTTCCGCTCCGCGGCTCCGACTCCATCATGTGGACGGTGAAGTTCCGGAATGGAATGGTCAAACGGTTCAAATTCCCGATCCGTACCACCCCCGAAGGCTCGGCTGCTCCGGACGGCGGATTTGGTGAAGGCGATGGCAACCTGGACAACGAGTTCCTGTACAGCGAGCCGGCTTCCAACAATTTCGTTCCCAGCAAATAAGAGGAGGTGAATACAATGCCGAACTTTGAGACTGTCGAAGTAACCACCGATCTTCTTATTTGCGGTGGTGGTATGGCTGCTTGCGGCGCTGCCGTCGAAGCTTCCTACTGGGCCAAAAAGAATGGTCTGAAGGTCACGTTGGTCGACAAAGCCGCCATGGATCGTTCCGGCGCCGTCGCCATGGGTCTTTCCGCCATCAACCAGTACCTGGGTCTCGCCGAAGGCGACAACACCCTGGAAGACTATGTTCGTTACGTCCGCCAGGATCTGATGGGCATCGCCCGCGACGACCTGGTTTACAACATCGCCCGCCACGTCGACGGAACGGTGCACCTCTTCGAGAAGTGGGGCCTGCCGATCTGGAAAGACGACAACGGCAATTACGTGCATGAAGGCCGCTGGCAGGTCATGATCAACGGTGAATCCTACAAGATCATCGTTGCGGAAGCCGCCAAAAACGCTCTGGCCGCCAACGGTCACGAGTACTTCGAGCGCGTGTTCATCGTCGAGCCGCTGATGGACGGCGACCGCATCGCCGGCGCCGTGGGCTTCAGCACCCGCGAGAACAAATTCTACATCTTCAAAGCCAAAGCCGTTCTGGCCAGCATGGGTGGAGCCGTTCACGTCTTCCGTCCGCGTTCCGTCGGTGAAGGTTTCGGTCGTTCCTGGTATCCGCCGTTCAACAGCGGTTCCTCGGCGTACTTCACCATCAAAGCCGGCGCCGAAATGACCTGTCAGGAAGTCCGGTTCATCCCGGTTCGCTTCAAAGACGGTTACGGTCCGGTCGGTGCGTGGTTCCTGCTCTTCAAGTCGGCCGCCACGAACGCCTTCCACGAGAACTACATGCAGACGCATGCCGACGAACTGCAGAAGTACGCCCCCTACGGCACCGTCAAGCCGATCCCGGCCTGCCTGCGTAACCATCTGGGCATGATCGACCTATTCGCCGGAAAGGGCCCCCTGTACATGCAGACGGCCGAAGCCATTCAGCGTATCGCCGAGGGCGTGAAGGCCGAATTCGCCGGTGACGAAAAAGCCGCCGACAAAGCCTTCAAGAAAAAAATGAAGCACCTGGAAGAGGAAGCCTGGGAAGACTTCCTCGACATGACGATCTCCCAGGCGTTGCTCTGGGCCGCCACGAACACGGAGCCCGAGAAGTCCCCGTCCGAGATCGCTCCCTGCGAGCCTTACTTCATCGGTTCCCACTCCGGTGCCTCCGGCGCCTGGGTTTGCGGCCCGAACGACAAGGCCCCCGCGGACTACAATTGGGGCTATGCCAACATGACGACGACCAAGGGCCTGTTCGCCGCCGGCGACGCCTCCGGCGCCAGCAGCCACAAGTTCTCCTCCGGCTCCCATGCCGAGGGTCGTATCGCCGGTAAGGCCGCCATCAAGTTCATCGTCGATAACAACACCCTGCCGAACGTCGATCAGGCGAAGGTGGACGAGCTTCAGAAGCGCATCCTGCAGCCGCTGGATCTCTTCGAAGAGCACAAAAACGAAACGACGGATCCTTACGTCAACGCCCATTACCTGATGCCGCGCCAGTTCATGGATCGCCTGCAGAAGATCATGGACGAGTACGCCGGTGGCGTCAGCATGCAGTTCACCACCAACAAGCACCTGCTGGAGCGGGGCATGGAACTGCTGAACTTCCTGAAGGAAGACGCCGACAAGATCGGCGCCGAGAACCTGCACGACCTGATGCGTGTTTGGGAAAACACCCATCGTATGTGGCAGGCCGAAGCGCACATGCGCACCCTGATGTTCCGCGAAGAGACCCGTTGGCCGGGTTACTACTATCGCGGCGACTTCCCGAACAAGCTGGACGACGCCAACTGGAAGTGCTTCGCCAACTGCTCCTGGAGCCCCGAGAGCGGCGAGTGGACCATGACCAAACGCGAGATCCAAGGCATCGGAGTCGAATAATCCCAAGACTCCAGGCGCCTTCGGGCGCCTGGAGTTTTTTTCGTTGAGTAGATCCCTCATTTCGCAGGAATTCGTCTCGTCGCCCTTCTTCAAGGGCGATACGTGTTTTGAGGGGCGCGCCCATTAAAATTCGCGAGTGTCCGCGAACCAAACAGCCAACAACAGAGATCGAGAAACACGCGATGACAACCGAAAACGATCCCACGTTCTGCCCATACTGCCAAACGAAAATGCTGCGTATTCTTCTGCCGGTCGAGTCCAACTGGGGGACCGGAATGCAGTATGTCTGCTTCAACGACGAATGCTCGTATTTCGTGAAGGGATGGGAGCATACGAAGAAAACCATGAACAAACCGGCTTCCTATCGCCATCATTACCACCCGGAGACCGGACGAAAAGGCCCCCTCGCCGTATGGTCGAGAGCCGCGCTGCGGGATCTGATCGTCCCCGAAGATCGTGAGGATTGACGCCCATGACCGACAACGCCGCGAAAAACATTCAAAAAGACATTATCGACAACTATCCCCGGCTGGGGCTGGAAGACAGCTTCGATTTCTCCTGCCATCCGGGAGTTCCCTGCTTCAACATGTGTTGCCGGGACATTACCATCGTTTTGACACCTTATGATATTCTGAGGTTGAAGAACCGCCTGGGAATTTCTTCCGAGGAATTCGTGGCGAAATACGCCCTGTCGCCTCCGATCGACGGACAGCAGCGCATTCCCATCATTATCCTTCGCATGCAGGATAACGAGGAAAAAACCTGTCCTTTCCTTGGCGAAAACGGCTGTTCGGTCTACGAAGACCGTCCCTGGGCCTGTCGCATGTATCCCGTCGGCGTGGCCAGCCAGCGGACCGAGGAGAATCCGGACGGGCAGGAATTTTATTTCCTTCTGAAGGAAACGGAAAAGTGCAAGGGGCACGATTCCGGAAATCCGATCACCGTAAAGCAATTCATGGAAAACCAGGAAGTGGAAAAGCACGAGGCCATGAACGAAGGCTTCAAGCGTTTGACGCTTCATCCCATGTTCGAGACGGATCAGCTTCTTCCGCCGCAGCAGGTGCAGATGTTTTTCATGGCCTGCTATAACCTGGACATGTTCAAACGGTTTCTCTTCAACAGCAAGTTTTTCGACATCATGATCCTCCCGGACGAGGGCGTCAAGGAGCGGATTCGGGACGACGAGGAGGAACTGTTGAAGTTCGGTTTTGAGTGGTTGCGATATTCCCTGTTCGGAGAGGGTGATATCCGGGTTCGGCCGGAAGTGATTGCCGCGAAACACGAAGAAATCAAAAAGGATGTGGATTCTCGAATCGATTCGGACGAGAAGGAATAGCGAAATCGTTCGAGCATCCGGGTGAGTATGTTCATGCCATATATGGCATATGGATTCCAATAGGTGCAGTTGGTTCCAAGTTCCATTGACGGTTCACAAGGAGTGACAAATGACGGATGAAAAACACAGCACTGTGATGGTTGTGGGCGGCGGCATAGGAGGCGTCACCACGGCTATCGAAATCTCGGAGATGGGCTACGAGGTCATTCTCGTGGAGAAATCCCCGTCTCTCGGCGGGCGCGTTTCCCGGATGGTGAAGTATTTTCCGAAGCTTTGCCCCCCGTATTGCGGCCTTGAAATGAATTACCGGCGTCTTCGGGAAAACAAAAACGTTCGCGTTTTCACCCTGGCCGATGTCCTGAGTATTTCCGGCGAGCCGGGAAACATGGACGTGAAAGTCAAACTGAACCCGCGCTATGTCGTGCCCACGCACGATAAATACGAAGCCGCCATCGAGGCCTGCAAGGTGGAGGTTCCCAACGAGTTCAATTACGGCATGGACAAGACCAAGGCCATTCATTATTACCACGATCTGGCCTATCCCATGGTGCCCGTGGTGGACCCGGCGGCGAAAGACGATCCCGGCGTGAAGGAGGCCATCGAGGCCAGCGGCTCCTCTTCCTTCGATCTGAACATGGAAGCCAAGGAGATGGACTTCAAGGTCGGCGCCGTCGTCTGGGCGGCCGGATGGAAGCCCTTCGACCCGACTCCCATCGGGTATCTGGGATATGAGAATTTCCAGGACGTGATCCAGAATGTGGAGATGGAGCGCATCTGTTCGGTCAACGGCCCCACGAACGGCAAGATCCTGCGGCCCTCCGACGGCAAGGAAGTCAAGAAAGTCGCCTTCCTGCAATGCAGCGGCTCCCGGGACGTGAACTATCTGGGCTATTGCAGCGGCGTCTGCTGCCTGGCTTCCCTGAAGCAAGCCAAGCACGTTCGCGAAATGGTCGAGGACGCCGAAGTCACGATCTACTACATCGATATCCGCTCCGGCCGGTATGAAGACTTCATGGACAAGATCCGAGCCGATGAGAAAATTCACCTGGTCAAGGGCAAGGCCGGCAACGTCACCCGCAACGACGAAACCGGACAGATCGTCGTTCACGTGGAGGACATCGCCTCCGGAAAGACCCTGAAGGAAGAGTTCGACATGGTCGTGCTGGCCACCGGCGTGGTTCCTTCCACCAAGGACGACGCGATTCCCATGGAAGGCATCGAGTATGACGAGTACGGTTTCGTGACCTCCGATCCCGAGAAGACCGGCGTGTTCCCCCTCGGTTGCGTGAAAAAACCGGTGGACGTGTCTTCTACGGTGCAGGAAGCGACCGGCGTCGCGATCAAAGCTATTCACACTATCCTGGGTGGGTGAGAAAAATGGAACATAAAACCGGATTTTATATCAGTGAAGCGTGCCTCGGCGACGCCCTCGATTTCGATGAGCTGGAAGACGTTGCGAAAAGCGAATACAACGTCGCCTTGTGCCGCCGGGTGGAAAACATCTTCAACGAGGAAGCCTACGAGACGATCAAAAAGGACGTCGAGGACGGCGTGAACACCATCGTCATCGCGGGAAGTTCTCCCCGCGAGGCCCTGCCGAACCTGAACTTCCCGGGCTGCATCGTGGAGCGCATCAATCTCCGCGAAGCCGTGGTGTGGAGCCACGACCAGTCCGTTCTGGAAGACGAGTTCGAGGAAGAGGACGCGGATGAAAACATCCTGGCCATGGCCAAGGATTACGTCCGCATGGGGCTGGTCAAAGCCCAGAAGTCCGAGATTCCCGAACCGATGATTATCGAAGACCTGACGCGCAAAGTGCTGGTCATCGGCGGCGGCGTCGCGGGTATGAACGCGGCACTGAACGTGGCCAAGGCCGGCGTCGAGGTGACGCTGGTGGAAAAGCACGAGGAACTGGGCGGCTGGGCCAAAAACCTGCATCATCGTTTGCCCGCGGGCGGACCGTACGTCGGATTCCAGCCGGCGGACGTGACCGAGCTGATCGAGAAGGTCAACAGCCAGGGAAAAATCAACATCGTCAAGGGAACGGAAGTCAAATCCGTCTCCGGCATGCCCGGCGCGTTCAACATCGAATTGTCCAACGGGCAGACGGACAAGGTCGGCAGCATCATCGTGGCGGCCGGCTGGAAGCCCTTCGACACCGCTAAGTTCGATGAAAAATACGCCTACGGAAGCAATCCGAACGTCATCACGAGCCTCCAATTGGAGGAGATGATCAAGAAGGACGGCAAGATCACCCGCCCCTCCGACGGCGGCGACGTGACGGCTATCGCCTTCGTGACCAACGTGGACACGAAGGAAGGCTCTCAGGCCGCGTATCTCGGCAACGTGGCGGATATGGTGGCCCTGAAGCAGGCGCATTACCTGGTCGAGCAGACTCCGGGATCCGTTCCCTACCTGATCCACGATCACGTCAAGTCCCCGGGCCTGTACGAGAATCTCTTCCGCGACGTGCAGAAGAAAGGGCTGGTGCTCATTCGCGGCGACATCGACGCCCTGGGCGAGGGCTCCGAACGTCCGGTCATGATCGAAGGCAGCGATCTGCTGCTGAACGAAAAGATCATGATGGAAGTGGACCTGGTGGTCCTTTCCGTGGGCATGACGCCCGTCACGGTGGATGAGGAAGTGCTGCATCTGAACTATCGCCAGGGTCCGGAACTGCCGGAGCTGTCCAACGGCTATGCGAACTCCCACTTCATCTGCTTCCCCTACGAAACCCGCCGCACGGGCATCTACACCTGCGGATCGGTTCGGGAACCCATGGAAATGGGACGCGCGGCCGACGACGCGGCCGGAGCGGCCATGAAGGCGATCCAGGCCATCGAGCTGACCAGCCAGGGCAAGGCCAACTTCCCCCGTGTGGGCGACCTCTCCCTGCCGGAATTCAACATGAAGCGTTGCACCCAGTGCAAGCGCTGCACCGAGGAATGTCCCTTCGGCGCCATCGACGAGGACGAGAAGGGCAATCCCATTCCGAACCTCACGCGCTGCCGCCGTTGCGGAACCTGCATGGGCGCCTGCCCGGAGCGGATCATCAGCTTCAAGAACTACTCCGTGGACATGATCGGCGGCATGCTGAAAGCCGTGGAAGTGCCGGACGAGTTCGAGGAAAAACCCCGGATTCTGATGTTCGTCTGCGAGAACGACGCCCTGCCCGCGCTGGACATGGCCGGGCTGAATCGCCTGAATTACAGTTCCTACGTGCGCGTCATCACGCTGCGCTGCCTGGGAAGCATGAACCTGGTCTGGATCGCCGACGCCATGAGCGCGGGATACGACGGCGTGATGCTTCTGGGATGCAAGCACGGCGAAGACTATCAGTGCCACTTCGTCAAGGGCAGCGAACTGTGCAACACGCGCATGGAGAAAGTCTCCGAGACCCTGGATCGTCTGATGCTGGAGTCCGACCGGATCCGTTTCAAGGAAATCAACATCACCGACTACAAGGAAGTCCCGGGAATGATTAACCAGTTCGTGGAGGATCTCAAGGAACTGGGACCGAACCCTTACAAACCGTAGCGCCGGTCGCCCGGGAAAATCCGGATGATAGGATGTACGTCATGGATCGACATCCGCCATTCGGTTACACTCGGGCCGCCCAGTGATAATCGACGTTTTTGATATGCAAGGGAGCATAACATGGAACCGAAAAATCCATTTCCTGAAGTAACCGAGGCGATCGTCGAGACCGGCGCGAAGACCTTGTACCAGTGCATGCAGTGCGGCTTGTGCACGGCGGCCTGTCCGTGGCGTCTCGTCGAGGGCGAAATTTCCGAGCACTTCAACAATCGCAAGCTGCAACACATGGGGCAGATGGGCGTGGACGGCTATGAGACGGAAGACATTCTGTACGCCTGCACCACCTGCGGCATCTGCGTGTCCCGCTGCCCGCGCGAGGTGAACGCCATTGAAAACATCCGCGTCATGCGCGGACTGATCGCGGAGACCAGCGGTCTGCCGAAGAGCATCCGTCCCATCGCCGGATCGTTGCACGACAACGGCAATCCCTGGCAGGGCGCGCGCAAGGACCGCATGGCCTGGGCCAAGGGGTTGGATATTCCCGCCTACACCGAGGAGACGGAATACCTGCTGTTCGTCTGCTGCACGTCCTGCTACGACAAGCGCAGCCAGAAGATCGCGCGCAGCATCGCCCGCGTGCTTACCGCCGCCGGCGTAAGCTTCGGCGTGATCGGAGAGGAAGAGAACTGCTGCGGCGAATCCATTCGCAAAACCGGCGGCGAGGATGTCTTCCAGGAAGTCGCCGGGGCCAACGTGGAACTGTTCAATTCCAAGGGCGTGAAAAAGATCATCACCACCTCCCCGCATTGCCTCTGGACCTTCCAGAAGGAATACCCTGAGCTGGGCGGCGAATACGAAGTGATTCATTACAGCCAGATCATCAACGATCTCATCAAGGAAGGCAAACTGGAACTGAAGAACGATCTGGGCAAGAAGATCGCCTTTCACGATCCCTGCTACCTGGGCCGTCACTCGGAGCTTTACGAGCCTCCGCGCGAGATCGCGCAGAGCCTGCCCGGCGTGGAACTGACCGAGTTGCAGCGTGTCCGCGAAGCCAGCCTCTGTTGCGGCGGCGGCGGCGGACGCGTGTGGATGGAGACGGAAGTCGGTGCCCGCTTCGGCGACCTGCGCGTTTACGAAGCCCTGGACAAGGACGCGGAGATCCTGGCCACCTCCTGTCCGTACTGCGTTATCATGCTGGAAGCCTCCAACATGGCGCTGGAAAAGGACGAAGTCCTTCAGATCAAGGATCTTTCCGAACTCGTCGCGGCGGCCTCCGTCGGCGAAGAGTAGAATCGATCGGTTCGCGTTCCGATACGCGCCCGTGGCCGACGCAAGCGGTCACGGGCGTTTTTCATTTCCTGCATGTGTACATCGCCTTCTTGTGTGACCGAGGGAGATTCGACCGTGCTGCTCATCGTTCTCGCCGTGCTTTCGACAACGGCCATCGGGCTGGTATTCAAACTGGCCGAAGGGCGAGTCTCCGAGAAGATCACGCTTCTGCTTGGGAATTACATCGTTGCGGTTCTCATCAGTTTCATGTTCGTTGTTTTCGAGGATGGGGCGTTCTGGCGTTTATCCACGCCTTCGCTTATCCTCGGAACGGCGGGGGGCCTGGTATTCGCCGGCAACTTTTTTCTGATGACCGTGGCCGTGCGGAAAAGAGGCATGGCCCTTCCCGTGATTCTCATGCGGTTATCCGCCATTGTCCCCATCCTGGCCAGCATTGCTTTCCTTGGTGAAACACCGACCGTACTTCAATATCTGGGGCTGGCCGGGGCGTTCTGCGCGGCCGTGTTGTTGAGCCTGCACCTGCGGGGCGGAGAAGCGGCGAAGAAAAAAGAGGAATCCCGCCTAACCGTGGTCGTTTCCTCGTTGGGGTTTCTCCTGTGCTTCGGACTGGCCGATCTTTCCCTGCGGATGTTCGAGGAACTCGGCCGTGCCGGAGAAAAGCCGTTTTTCCTGGCCTTTCTGTTTCTCGTCGCGCTCGGTGTCTTCATCCTGGCGGCCTGGATACGGAAGACGAAAATCCGGATTCCGGATCTCTTGTGGGGATTCGGCCTGGGTGTTCCCAATATGCTGGCGGCCTATTTCGTCGTCTCCGCTTTGAGGGAATTTCCGGCGTTCATCGTGTTTCCCGTGGTTTCGGCGGGAACTGTGGTGCTCGTTTCGATCTTGGCGTTCTTCCTGTTTGGGGAACGGATCGGGCGTTGGGGACTGGCCGGGATCGGACTGACGGTGCTCTCCATCGCGGCGATCAACGCCTGAGCGAATTTACGAGATGCGGGCTCCCGCCGCCCCCCATACCGCAAGTTTCGAGGTGATGCGCTACGGTGCGTCGGGAATCGTCAGCGTCTCCACCGCCGCCGGATAGGTGTCCACCATCAGGTAGGCCCGCACCTGGGTCGGAACGTCCGCCCGGTTGAAACTCAAGGTCACGGAGGTCAGGACGCCGCTGTTGTCCGTCAAGCGTTCCAGGGCGGCGCCGTAGTCAAGAACGACGGAGGATTCGTCCTCGGCGTTCACCAGCAGAATGCCGTAAGAATGATCCTCGCCAAGCAGCGTACTGTCGGTCAAAGTCACCGAAACTTCCTCGTGCGTGGCGGCGAAGGTCGGGGTTCCCACGCCGTTTGGAGCGCTCTGAGAGCCGGTTTGCCACGGATCCAGGAGCACCGCGCCCCAGGCCAGCAAAAGGTCCGTTTCCGGATGGCAGAAGCCGAAACTCTGTAAAAAAGCACCGTAAAGGGGAATGTCTCCGCAGACGCTTACGGCCTGGACGGTCAGGCTTTCGGGGACCGCGCCGTTTTCGTCCATGCTTCCGGTCATGCGGAACAGGTTGAAGGGAATGGTGGTTCCCTGTATCCCCATGGTGAAGCCCTTGTTGTTCTCGAAACGGATACGGCCCTGATCGTAGCTTACTTCGAAGACCATGATGGCGGAAGTATCCGGGATGGGCAAAAGGCCGTCGTCCGATTCGGGCAGCACTTCCACGCCGTAGGCGATGGCCTGCTGTTCGTTGCCTTCCACCAGGCCGATGAGGAAATGGTGAGAGTCGAAGCCGATCTGGTTGTAGGAGGCCAGCAGGCTGGGAAGCGGGGCCGATAGCCGGGACATGTGCCACACGCCCGCCGCGTCGCCGGGAGCGGAGGGAATGGGAAGCGGCAGCGAACCCGTGCGCCCCTCTTGAAGCTTGAACGTAAACGACTGTTCATAATCGCCCCCGTCCGTGCCGCCCTCGAAACGCAGGCCGGTGCGCTCCGGATCGACGAGCGCTTTTCCACGGATCGTCAGCGTGACGTTTCCATTCTCATCCGCCGTAAAGGGCGTCTGCGGGTAGACCGTAAAGAAATTCCGCGCGGCGGAAACCGTTACTTCCAAGGGAACTTCGGGCGCGGCGACGACCGAAAGCGTGATGTTGTCGATCAGCGACAGCACCGTATCGCCGCCTTCGCGCAGCATGAGGGAGAAGGCCAGGGGATCGTGGGCGGCGATTTCCTCGGGCGGTTCCGATAACGTGGAGCCGTAGCGCGTATTGACCAGGACGAAGATGCCGTCGTCGTCCAGGGGTTCCGCGCCGCCCACCCGGCAGTCCGGGTTGTCCGCTTCGCTTGCCCGCAGGCAGAAGTCGAAGGGAATTCCGAAGATCTCGCCGCTTTCTCCCGCGATGTAGATGGCCGTGCGGCCCAGCGCCGGAGAGCCGTTCACGTCGTCGCGATCCTCGTGGATCAGCCGCAAGGTCCATCGCAGGGTTCCGTCGCCGTTGAGCACCAGCAGGCTGCCGTCGCCCGTGCCCATGTAGATGTTTCCGTCCGCGTCGATGGCCGGGGAGGAACGGATGGGGTTTTTCCAGTCGAAGGCCCACAACGTGTGGCCGTCCGAAGGATCGATGGCATAGACGGTGCCGTCCGCGGAGGGAACGACGACGAAGCCGTCCGGATGCCGGGCTGCGCTGGAATAAACGTGGTCGCGCGTGCCGAGGTTCCACGATTCGGAACCGTCCGTCGTGTCCAGGCTGCGTACGAAGCCGTCGAAGGAACTCAGAATCAGCCGCCCGTCCAGCAGCAGTGGGCTCGCGGCGATGGTGGCCAGGGTGCCGGTCTGCCAGAGCAGTTGCCCTCGGGACGAGACGGCGAAGACGTTTCCCAGGGTTTCCGGATAAAGCGTGTTGTTGTTTCCGATGAAGATGTTTCCGGTGGCCGCGTCGATGGCGGGCAGGGCCCAGGTCTGATCCGGCGTGGCGAAACGCCACTTCATGGTTCCGTCGTCGCGATCGACGGCGTAGACGAACCAGTTGTCGTTGCCCAGGATGAGGTTTCCGTTGGGGTGAATGGCCACGTTGCCCTCGAACCAGCGGATGAAGGCGTTGCGCTCGGACGGATCGTCGGCCAGAAACGACCAGACCTGTGCGCCGGTTTGGGCGTCCAGGGCGTAGAGATGGCCATCTCCGGAACCGAAATACACCCGGCCCTGGTCGTCCAGAAGGGCCGAGGAGTCGATGATCTCGCCCGTCTCGAAACGCCAGCGTTCCGTACCGTCCGAATTCAGGGCGTAGAAATTCCGGTCGGCCGAGCCGATGTAGACGGTGCCGTCGCCGCCCACCACGGGAGACGAGAAAATGCCCTTGCCCGTGCGGAAGGTCCAGAAATCCGAGCCGTCGTCGCAGAGGGAAAACGGCGCGGCGCCGGTCTGGGCCACGTCTCTACGGAACTTCGGCCAGGGGCTTTTCGGATCCAGCGGGGCGTCGTAGACATAGGTTGCGTCCGTGTCCGGCGTGCAGGAAACGGCGTCGTCGTCCATGTCGCCGTCCATGTCGCCGTCTGCTGTTTCATCCGTATCGCCGTCCATGTCGCCGTCCGGAGAAATGTCCCCATCCGAGTCGTCGTTGGAATCCGACGAGCAGCCGGGCAGGGCGGCCAGCCACAGTATCAGGAGCGCAACAAGAAAAGGAAATCGGGCCGTGCGTTTCGAGACGCTTTCATTTCTTTGCATGGACTTTTCCCTTCGTGGGAACTGACGATTGAAAGTCGATCCGGGAATTCGGGAAACTACGGTTCGGAAACGGATGGTTCCTCCGATTTCTTTTCCGCCTTGATTTCGAGAAGTTGTGACTTCCGATCGATTTCCGTTCGTTGCATCAGGACCGATCCTTCCACGAGGGGATAATATTTTTCTCCCTCGCCCTCGAATTGCACGCGATGGCTTCCCTCTCCGGAAATCTTGCGGGAACTCTTATCCCGCTGGGCGATGAGATGCACGTGGATTCGAGCGGAGCCGACGTAATAGCGATCCGTGATGTAAATAGGCAACCAGATCCAGGACGTGAAAAGGGTTGGGAATTGAAGGAAAACATTGGCGGCCACCCGACCGCTGGAAAGCGTCTGGGTGATTTCCCGGACGTCCGCGCCCGCCGAGGCCACCGACACCACGCAGCGGAAATCCGCCTTCGGATAATCCTGGGGATCGGGGATCATCAGCACCCCGTTTCTGGAAAGTTTTCCTTCGACTTCCGAAAGGATGAATTGCTGCAAGTCGTTCGTTCCGTGGGGTAGAACCCCGTTGATTTCGCAATAGGCCGAATGGCCGGTCAGTCCCGTGAATTCCATCTTCTGTACGGCCATTTCCACCGAACGGGCGATGACTTCCTGCTGAACGGCGGAATGAACGGGAGAAATACCCGTAACCACGGGAACGGCGATCCGGTCGGCGGTGCATCCCAACATCCACATCGAGGCGAGCAAGAAGAACGCAAGAATCAAACCGATGTTTCGCATGATAGACCTTCCTCTGCATGTTCGTCGTATTCTAACGGAATTTCAGTGGAAACGTTATAGCGTAAAGCCTGCCGAAGGGTCAAGGATTCGATCAAAACATCAAGAAATCCGGCCCGTTAGTCAACATGGACATTTCCACTGACAAAGAATGAAATGCAGTTGACCGAAAAAGGAAATTCTGCTAATTTGCTTGCCCGGAGGCTGGCCCTCGCGCATTCAGGTGTCAACCCGACGCCAAGGACGCCCGCTCACCGGCTCGATTCGCCGCCCGGCGGCCCATATTACGAATCTGATAAACGGAAGAGGAACCGCATGGTAGATCGTCTGCTGAACTTGGCTCTTATCGGTGGCGAACCGATTCTTTACATCCTGATTTTCCTTAGCCTGCTGTCCATTGCCGTTGTGCTGGAGCGGGTGGTATATTATGTACGTCGCGGGCTGGATGTCCCTTTGTTTTCCTCCAAACTGGTGGAGCATCTCAACGGCGGAGAGACGGAAGCCGCCGTCAAGATCACTGAGGGAATGCTGGCCGCCGAAGCCGCCGTGGCGCGGGAAGGTCTGATGAACTTCGACAAAGGCTCCAAGGTGGCCGCGGAACTCATGGAGTCCATGGCCATGAAGCAGCAGCAGGATCTGGACCGCTGGCTCATTATCCTGGGAACCATCGGATCCAACGCCCCGTTCATCGGTCTTCTGGGCACCGTGCTCGGCATCATCAAGGCCTTCCACGATCTGGCCTTCGACAGTCAGGGCGGACCGTCCGTGGTCATGGCGGGCATCGCGGAGGCGCTGGTGGCCACGGCCGTGGGCCTGTTGGTGGCCATTCCCGCCGTCATCTTCTTCAACTACTTCAAGAACCGGCAGAAGCGGATCCTCAGCAATATCGCCCAGATCCAGCGGGTTCTTCTGGCTTTCATCGACGAACGGCAGGCCCTTCCGAGGCCATCGGAAACCGGTGGCGAATAGGAGGCGAGCATGGCCGGAGGACCGCAAAACCAGGACGATATGCTTACGGAAATCAACGTTGTCCCGTTGGTGGACATCGTTCTGGTGCTGTTGATTATTTTTATGGTGACGGCGAATTTCATCGTCAAGCCCGCCATCGATCTGGAACTGCCGAAGGCCGATACGGGCGATCGGAAAGAACGCAATCAATTTTCCCTGCTTTTGGGCAAGGACGGCACGGTCGTCATCGGGGAACAGAAAATCGACGAAACCGAAGTATCGGCCGAGTTCCAGAAAATTTTCGACCACTACGTCGAGGAAAAGCGGACGAATCTCCAGAAGGAGGGCAAGACGCCCGGCGATGCGGCCTTGGAGAACGCGGCGCGCAACGAGCTGACCATGGTGATCCAGGCGGACGCTCTCGTCACCCACGGACGGGTGATTCACTTCATCGATGAGGCCCGCAAGGTCGGCATTCTGAAATACGCTTTCAACGTGGACCCGGAAGCGGCCGCCGAGGAGGCGCAGGCAGCGAAAAACGAGGAAAAAGAGGAATGAAGCACCAATGATTTCTTCCTTTTTCCCGTGCCATCGCCTATGATGGCGCGACTTGATATCGAGATATGAAAGCGATCCATAACGTCTGGAGGGCTCGAATGGCATTTTCCAAAAAGACCGTTTTATCCTTGGCCGCGGCTTTTTCCCTGCTTCTTTGCGCGCATCCGGCTTTCGCCGGCTGGGTGATTCAGCAGGAACAGAAGGTGGCCGCCATGAACATGACCATGCAGAGCAAACTGAGTTTCGAGAAAAACAAGGTTCGCGTGGACAATACCCAGATGCAGTCTTCCGTCATCATGAATCTCGGCACCGGGAAGATGTACATGGTCATGCACGCCGGAAAAATGTTCATGGAGATGGAAATCGCGCAAATGACGTCCATGATGAACAATCTGATGCAGCAGATGCGGGCGGGAAAGCCCAAGCCCAAAATCGAGGTGAAGAACTCGGACGAAAAGAAGAAGGTCAGCGGATTCGACTGCATCAAGATCATCGTGATGCAGGACGGAAAGCCCTATTCCGAGGTCTGGGCCGCGCCCTCTCTGCGTAACAAGGATCTTCTCACGGCCTACGAGAAATTCTACGAAATCAGCGGCGAGCAGAAATCCGGAACGACGCTGAACATGGGAGAGATCTTCAAGCAGGTGGTGAAGTTCGGCCTTCCGATTCAGGTGATTACCAAGGATCCCCGGGGCCAGACGAACACCTCCACGATTTTGAGCGTTTCGGAGACCCCCGTTCCGGATCAGGCGTTTACGCCTCCGGCGGATTACGGAAAAAAGGAAATGCCCATGATGCCGGGCGCTCCCCAGTCGCCGAATCAACCTCCGAAGCCGCCCACGCCGCCCACGCCGCCCACGCCGCCTTCGCCGCCGCGTGGCTGAGACTCGGCAAGGTATTCATCGGTCCATTTCAACAGGAATTTTACCGGGAAACGATTCCATGACACCATTGCCATATCCGATCGAGAAGTGGACCCACCCCGATCAACGGGCGCGCCTTCTGGAATTGCTGAAGGAAAAATCCTACATCGAGGGAGAGGTCAAACTGGCCTCCGGCAAGATCAGCAATTTCTACATCGACTGTCGGCAGACCTCCCTGAACGCCGAGGGCGCCTATCTGATCGGCCAGATTTTCTATCGATGGATCGAGCACATGGGCAAGAACCCCGATGCCGTTGGCGGAATGACCATGGGGGCCGATCCGCTGGTCACGGCTACCAGCGTCACCAGCTATCTCGAATCCAATCCCATCGGCGGCTTCCTGATCCGCAAGGAACCGAAGGGACACGGCACGGGAAAGCAGTTGGAGGGCAACGGCTCGTTGAAGGAAGGCGCTCACGTGATTCTGCTGGAGGATGTCGTCACCACCGGCGGCTCCACCATCCGCGCCATCGAGGCCTGCCGGAAGGAAGGACTGGTCGTAACGGATGTCTTCTGTCTGGTGGATCGGATGGAAGGCGGCGCGGAGAACATCGCGGCCAGGGATGTTCTCCTGACGCCGTTGTTTACCCGAAAAGATTTCCTTAAAATCGGCGAATAGGACGGAATCGTTCCCGGTCTTTGAGTCAGTTCACGCCTTTTCCGTCCCCTATAAGGGGGCGGATTTCATTCACCGAAAAATAGACCAAAGTGGCGTCCAAGTCTTTGTATCGGTTGAAGATTTCCGCCGAGCGGGCCTTGCGGAAGTCGTCGATGATTCCCTTGTCCACGACTTCCTTGATTTTCGTCAGGCTGAGCCGTGCGCCTTCGTAATGATTTCCGTCCTCCGTGAACAGATAATGGGCGTGAGGGTTTAGGAGGATATTCTCGTAGCTCTTGTGTTTTCCCATGATGAAGGCCACCGTCCGCTCGTCGATGACGTGGGGGCGGGCGTAGATGGCGGAATTCACGTTGCCGTTGCCGTCCGAGGTGGAGAAAACTCCCGTTCCTTCATTTTTCGTGAAGTATTCTTTCAGGTTCATGGCGATTCTCCTTGGTTTTGCTCTTTTCAGGGCCGGAACCCTTGCTGCGACTACGTTAACAGATGCCATTCCGATGGGAATTCTTCCTGAAAAGATGACGTTCGTGAAAATGAAAATAAAATCAATGGAATCCGGCGCAATGGGAATTCAAATCGTGCGATCCAGTTTGTACAAAAGAATCGTCAGGCCGATGGTTCCCACCAGAAGCCAGGCGGGCCCCAGCAGCCAGAGCGTGACCGGGATGGTCAGGTAATAGCCGCGCATGCCGAGACTGTTGAAAAACGCCCCCCGGTTCAAGATGTGCGTGACACGATCGGGAGAGGTGTTTTCGTCGCAGGAAGGCGGCAGTTCCATGATGAAACCGGCGTGATTGTAATGTCGGATGGCCAGACTGAAATTGAAGAACGCGAAAAAAAGATCCGCGCCCAAAAGCAACCACTTGAGACGCCAGAGGCTTTCGTTCGTGATTCCGAAACAGTCGCCGAGATCCAGGAAACCGCCGGATTGGGGTGGAGTGAAGGAAACGTGCAGCATGCCCAGGCTCAGCAAAACCGCCGTGGAGGCCATGAAGGACGCCGCCATGATCCAGTTTCGCATGGTCTGCACGGCGATGACGTCCGGATGTCCCTTCATCACCGCATCGACCCAGAGCCGCCGCAGACGGTTGGCCAGTCCCAGGGCGGTTTCCTCCGGTTTCCTGCTGAGTTTCACGTAATAATGCACGTGGTACAACACCAGGACGGCCAGCGCAGCGGCGGGATAGCCGATTTCGATCAGATATGCCATTCTCTCCGATTTCCCGATTTTCCGGATGAGTTCCGTTACACAACGGATTGATATTTCGAATTCCGTTATTATTCCAATATGTTAACGCTTTTTCTCATTTAAGTCAAGGTCATTAGGAATCGGTTCGGAGGGTTTCGTTTCGGGAAACAGGCGATCGAGGATGAAACCGGCGAAGCGTCGATTGGCGAAGCCGGTAAAGTGGTTATCGTAATTGTTGTAGATTTTCAAGCGGGAGCCCGTGCCGAGTTCCTCTTCCATCCGGCGGACCTCCGGAGCGAAGTCATGGCAGAAAAAGCCGTTTTTACGGCAGAATTCCATGAAAATCCGCCCGAAAACGTGCTCCTCCGGCGTCACCCAGCGGCCGCCGGGCACGCCCCAGCCCTCGAAAAAGGCCGTGAATTCATGGCCGTCCCGCAGGTGGAAGGGCCAGGGATATTGGAACAGCGCCATGCGGAAGCCGTCCGCCTGCACTCGCAGGGTCAGCCGTTTCAGCATGTCGAAACTGAAATCCAGGGCATATTGAAGACTTTCGGGATTGCGGATGTACTCGCTGCGATTCAGTATGGTTTGTTCCCGAGGCAGGAACTGTCCGCCGTTTTTCGCCAAGGTCCAGGCGAATTGAACGAAACGGATGAGAGCCGAGCGCCGCCAGCCGGTGTTCAGAAAGCGTTCGCCCACTACGGCCACGGGATCGCCGGAAGCGTCGAACCGGGCCATCGGGCGATAAATCACGTCGTCGATGGGATCGCAGGTGTCCATCAGGTAGATTACCCAGTCGGGTTTCAGTTCGCGGATCAGGCGTTGATATTGGACGTTGTGAATGATGGGCGAATAGGAAACGAAGCCGAAGTTCAGTATTTCCAGGGGCTTATCTGGAAAACGTTCGTGGAACAGGGCTTCGAAGTGAACCGGGATGGTCTGGTCGTGGTTCGTGAAACCGTAGGTGAAACTGTCGCCCATGAAGACGACGCGTAGCGTCCCCGGAGTTTTTTCCCGGGTGATCTTCCGTCCCCGGAAGTCGAATTCCCCCAGTCCGCCCTTTTCGAAGGCGATGGGGATGTGATGAAGGAACGGATGGTTGCCTTCCACCAAGTAGGTGCGGGGCGGTTCCTGCCAGAAAAACCGGTAAAAAAGCTCCGCGAGGAGCAGCCCGCCGAGAAAATAGGCAAGGACGATGAGAAAACGGTGCTTCATCGGCTCAATTCCGGGTTCTGGAGACGCCGGAGCGTTCCAGGCGGATCAACACCCCGACGAGACAAACGAACAGCAACAGCGAGCCGATGGGGCCAAAATCCCCCATCCATCCTGAGGCGACGTCCAGGTGAATACTTTGCCAGGCCAGAACGGCCAGCGCGATACCGATAATCGCTTCTCCCGCGATGAAGCCGCTGGCGGCCAGAATTCCGTTTTCCCTATAGGTTTCGCGGCGTTCGTCTTTGATGAAGCGTTCCATGGCCCCGCGAACCAGTCCGCCCGCGATGATCGGCGTGGACAACGACAGCGGCAGGTACAAGCCCACGGCGAAGGGCAGCGCGGGAATCCCCAGAAATTCCACCACCATGGCGGCGAACATGCCGATGAAGATCAGCGCCCAGGGCAGGTTGGCGTTCAAGACGCCCTCCACGACCATGGCCATGAGTGTCGCCTGAGGAGCCTTCAGGCGCTTGTCCGGCCGGAAATTTTCCTGGCCGTGTTCCGTAAAGGCTCGAATCTGCTCGCGGATTTCCATCGTGGACCAGGAATCGTCCCACTGGTCATCCTTTTCGAGATCCGCTTTCTGGACCTGCCAGATGCGCTCCACCCGCGCATCGTCGGAAAAGACGCCCTCGCCCCGGACCATGGCCCGGGCTTGAGCCGCGTTCAATCCCTCGGGTTTGGGGCCGATGCCGTAGCCTTCGTTCAGGATGAACAAGGTCAGTCCGATGAAGATGGCCGCGGCGAAAACACCAATGAGTTCACCGATTTGCTGTCGCCAGGGCGTGGCGCCCACCAGAAAGCCCGTCTTCAGATCCTGGGAGGTGTCGCCCGCGATGCAGATGCCGATGCAAACGATCGCTCCGGACGCGATGGCGGCCACCTTCCCGGCTTCTCCGGAATATCCCGCCCAGGCCAGAATGAAGGTGATCGCCAGCAGCGTGGCGATGGTCATCCCACTGGCCGGGTTGCTGGACGAGCCGATCAGGCCCACGATGCGTGAACTGACGGTGACGAAAAAGAAGCTGAACAGAACGATGAGCAGCATCCCCAGAAAGCCCACCGGAACCTGGGGCAGCACCCAGATCAGGAGAGCCAGGATTCCGATGGCCGGAATGACGAACTTCGGCGAGAGATCGCGTTGGGTGCGCAGATCGGGCGTTTGCACCTTGCGCAGGAGTTTGGCCACGCCGATGCGGAACGAGCGGATGATGGTGGGCAGCGCCTTGACCAGGCTTAAAAGTCCGCCGAAGGCCACGGCCCCTGCGCCGATGTAGCGGATGTAATAGTTCCAGATCTCGCCGGGTTGCATGAAGCCGATCAACGTTTTGCGGGCCGGGTAGATGGGCTCGGGAACGTCGCCGCCGAACGCGGCGATGGTGGGAATCAGCACCAGCCATCCCAGCGCGCCGCCCGCCAGCATGATCCCCGCGATGCGCGGCCCGATGATGTAGCCCACGCCCAGAAGCGCCGGAAGATTGTCCAGGCCCACTTCCACGGAGGGCAACCGCTTGCTGGAGAAATGCGGGCTGTCCGGCCAGAGTCCCAGGCCCTTCATCAGAAAGGTGTACGCCGCGCCGACGCCCAGCCCCTGAAAGACTTTCTTTGCCTTGGCTCCGCCTTCCTCGCCCGCCATCAGAACTTCCGCACAGGCCGTGCCTTCCGGATAGGGCAGTTTCCCGTGTTCCTCCACGATGAGGAAACGTCGGAGGGGAATCATGAACAGCACGCCCAGAAGCCCGCCCAGAAGCGACAGCGTGAAGATGTAAAACAAGGAGGGATTCAATCCCCAGATGATGAGCGCCGGGATGGTGAAGACCACACCGGCGGCTAAAGACTCGCCCGCCGATCCGATGGTCTGGACCATGTTGTTTTCCAGAATGGTTCCCCGGCGCAGCAGTCCCCGCAGGATGCCCATGCTGATGACCGCCACGGGGATGGAGGCGCTGACGGTCAAGCCGACGTTCAGGGCCAGGTAGACGTTGGCCGCGCCGAAAACCACCCCCAGGATCGCGCCCAGAACCACGGCCTTGACGGTCAGCTCCGCCATGCGGGCCTCGGGAGGAACCACCGGGACGAAATCGGTGGGATTTTGCGAATTCACGTTCTGTTCCGACGCATCGTTCATGATCGACCTCGTTTTCGGCGGTTTGGAAAGAAACGTGCGGACACCATAGCCAAGGCTTCGGCCGCTGTCAAATCGAAGGAGAGAAAGGAATTCACGCCGTTTTTGCCAGTTCTTCACGGAAATTGATTGTTTCTCGCAAAAGCAGGGGTGTTTCGGAAATTTGTCTTTTCATAGGCTCTCGAAATGTCGGAGGCCGTTTCGGCGGAATCCCGGAAATTCCTCGTGGAATTTTTAAGGAAGCGGCATCCCTTGCTTTTTGGAGCGGATGTTGATAAATTTTCTTGTCCGGGGTACGCTCCGGGATCCAACCCGAATTGGGCAAAACGGCACGGGACAGACAAAGGCCAACATGAGCCAGCGGATCGACTATCTTCTTCAGACCGCCTTCAAAATACGGAAGGGCGAGTTTCGCAAGACCTTCCTGATGTTCCTCTATGCCTTCAATGCGGTGGCCGCCTTCATCATCGGCCGGATCATGAAAGACACCCTGTTTCTTTCGGGCGATCAATACACCTGGCTGCCCTACATGTACATCATCGTCGCCATCGTCGTCAGCCTGATTTCCATCTACTATACTCGTCAGGTGGGGCGCTTCAGCCTTCAGCGCATCGTCAATTTTACCATGACGATCATCATCGCCGTTTTGCTGCTGTTTCGATATCTATTGGAACTTCCGAACCTGAATTTCACCGTCGCCGCGCTCTATGTTTTTATCGAAGTGATGGGAATCATTATTATTATCCAGTTCTGGACCTTCGCCAACGAATTGTTCAACGCCCGCGAGGCCAAGCGGCTTTTCGGTGTCATCGGTGGAGGACAAGTGCTGGCCAACCTTTACAGTTTTCCCATTCGCGGCCTGGTGGACCATATCGGCATCAACAATCTGCTCTTTGTCTGCCTGGCCTCGGTGGTCGCCTGCCTGGTGATCTTCAATTATCTCGCCAAACGTTACCGTTTGCCGTCCATCCAGCGTGGCCGGAACATCAGTCGCCAACAGGAAGACGAAGACATCACGTCCGTTCGTGGCGGTGTCTTCCGGGGGCTGCGCAACGGAATCATCGCGCTGAGCGTCATCACGATCCTAGCGGTCACGTTCGTGGACTATCAATTCAAGGTCACGGCCCGCCACCACTATTCGGGCAAGGAACTGGCCGATTATCTCTTCCTGATGGTTGCTTACGGCGGCCTGTTGGCCTGCTTCATCCAGTTTTTCATCACCAGCCGCCTGCTGGAGAAATTCGGCATTTTCTGGGCGTTGCTGGTTCTTCCCCTGGTGCTTTTTTCCGGCTCCATCGTCAACCTGGGCTGGATCGGAATTCTGGGCGTTACGTTGACCAAGGGCGGCGAGAACGTCACCCGATACACCATCACCGAAACGACCACCCAGCTTCTGTATCAGCCGCTTCCCCCGGCATTGCGGAGGCGCGCCAAGGTCATCTCCGACGGCATCATGCGTCCCCTGGCGCAGATTGTGGGTGGCCTGATCTTCATCGGCTTGAACTATTTCCTCGCCATCAATATGCCCGATCGCATCCATGAACTGAGTTGGGCCACCATCGCGCTGATTTTCCTGTGGGTGGGCGTGCTGGTTTCCATCCGGCAGAAATATCTCCAGGCTCTCCTGGTTCAGGGGGATCGGAAAAGCCGCCTGAACGGCACCGAACAGGAAGAGGATGAACGCGCCCTGGCCGTTTCCCGCGCGGTAATCGAAAAGGCTCTGGCGTCCCGGGACGAGGTGCAGATCATCAACGCCATCGAGGTGATTCCGCTGTCGAAATGGTCGGAATGGGACGAGCATGTGCTGCCGCTTCTGCGCTCGCCTTTCGCCAAGGTTCGGGAAAAGGCGCTGCATCACCTGGGGAAAAGCGGCAATCGCAAATATTCCAGGCGGATTCAGGAACTGTTTACGGACGAGGAAGAAGACGTACGTTCCTCGGCCATCCAGATTTTCTGTTCACTGGAACAAGAACGGGCCATTCCGGTCATCACCCGATTCCTGGAGGAATCCAGCGCCCAGGTGAAGGCGGCCACCATCACCGGCCTGATCCGTTTCGGCGGATTGGAGGGCATTCTCAATTCCACCGTGGAACTGAAGAAGATGCTGGATTCGAACAATGCCTCCCAGCGGAAACTCGGCGCTTTCGTCCTGGGCTACATCAAAATCCAAAGTTTCTACCAGCCGCTTTTCCGACTGATTAACGATGAAAATCTGGACGTACAACGGGCGGCGGTCCTGGCCTCCGGGGAAATGCAATCCCGGGAACTCGTTCCGAATCTGATCTTCAAGTTGCAGAACCTGGAGACGCGCCCGTCCGCGATCAAGGCGCTTTCCAGTTTCGGCAAGAGCATTCTTCCGCAACTGGAAGACGTACTGATGCTGGAGAACGTTTCACCACTGATTCGCCAGGGGATTCCCCCCATTCTGGGACAGATTCACGACGCCCATTCCTACGAGTTGCTGGAAAATCTGCTGGAGTCCAGGGACGTGAAACTGCGCACCGGCGCCATTCGCAACATGCAGAAGCTTATTTTCCGCCTGGGTGATGACATCACTCCGGATTTCGACCGCATGCAGCATGCCCTGCACGCGGAATTGGAAAGCTATTACCAGATTCTCTTGCTGCTCGATACGATCCACCTGAGGAAGAACGAAGGCAAGCTGTTGATTGCCTCGCTGGAAGATCGTGCCAAGGAAATCCTGGACCGTGCTTTCGCGCTTCTGGGAATGATCTATCCCCGAGAACAGATCGATATCGTTTCCTATAATTTGCGCAGCGACAACCCCATCCAGCGGGCCAACGCCATCGAGATCATCGACACGATCTGCGAATCGGAGACGAAGAAGTACCTGCTTCCCATTCTGGACACCATCGCTCCGGAGGAGAAAATCGCGATGGGGATGGGATTCTTCCAGCTCGAACGGCTGGACATCGTGGAGCTTTTGCGCCGGATTCTTTCGGACGACCTGGATAACTGGCTGGTGGCCTGCGCCATTCACATGATCGGCGAAGGCCGGATTTCCGAACTGGCGGAGGAACTGCTGGAATTTGTGAACCACGAAGATCCCGTCGTACGCGAAAGTGTGCTGTTCTCCTACAAGCGACTCGTGGACACGCCCGCTTTCCTGCATGTGGCGGGCATGTACGCTCGCGAACGGGACGATGTGGTCAAGGGGTATCTGGACGACCTGTACGCCCACGTCCAGAACGCCTGAGCGGGCATGAAGTGGGGAAAGCTCTTGACAGCCATTTTTCCGCTGTGATATGAATCAATGGCACTGAACGGTTATTCATTTCGGGGTTCGGACCTCGAGCTTATCAAACATCCGCAGGAGGTTAGGGAAATGACGACAGCTCAAGAAGCGATCAACATGATCGAAGAGAAAATGAAAGCCAAACCGGAGTTGAGCGCGAGCATCAACGCCGTGTTCCAGTTCAACATCGAGGGCGACGGCGGCGGCACGTGGAATCTGGACTTCACGAAGACTCCCGGCGAGTTGAACGAGGGTGGGGCGGACAATCCGGCCTGCACCATCACCATGACCACCGAGGATTTCTATGCCATGATTAACAAGACCGCCAACCCGATGCAGCTTTACATGAGCCAGAAGCTGAAAGTCGCCGGCAACCTGCCCCTGTCCCTGAAACTTCAGGAAATCCTTGCCTAGGATTTCGCAGACTTGAGATTCGAAAGGGAGGCTTCGGCCTCCCTTTTTTCGTTCGTGCTGCCTTCAATTACAGTCGTTGTCGATTCGTCCTATGTGGATTTCGGCCAGTAGGTCCGCACCGCCGCGCCGCCCAGGGGGCCGTCTCCGATTTCCACCCGTCCTCCGTGCCGGTCGAGAATCCGCTGGACGATGGCCAGCCCGAGCCCCACTCCCCCACTCATCTTGCTGCGGCTGGGATCCAGTCGGGCGAAGGGCTCCAGGACGTTTTTTCGCTCCGCTTCCGGAATGCCGGGGCCGTCGTCCGAGACGGTCAGGCAGACACCGTCGGGCGTTTTCTCGGTGGAAATGGTGACCGAGTTGTGAGCGTAACGCAGGGCGTTGGACAGCAGGTTGGTCACCACGCGTTTCACGGACAGCGGATTGGCTCGCATTTCCGGGAAGACCTCCGGGTTGGGGCGGACATCCACGCGGATGCCGGGTTTCAGCGCGGAAAGTTTGTCCGAGACCTCCCGCACGATCCGGAAAACGGAAATGGCTTCCATTTCCAAAGGCGGGGCGCCATGGTCGAAGCGGTTGAAAAGCAACAGTTCCTCCACCAGCTCGTCCAGTTCCGTCAGATCTTCGTCGATGGCGGTGATGCGCGCCTCCGTTTTCGGGTTTTCGTCGGCGTCCCGCAACATTTCCAGGCCGAAGCGCACCCGCGCCGTGGGTGTGCGCAGTTCGTGGGCCACGGCCTGGAGCAACTGCCTTTGGTTCTCGATCAGCCGCTGGTTACTGTCCGCCATGCGGTTGAAATATTCCTCCAGCGTTCCGATGGCATCCTTTCCCTGGACGTTGGTGCGTGCGTCCAATTCGCCCCGGCTGATCCGCATGGCCGCGTGTTCCATTCGGCGCAGGCGACGGACCAGGGGGAACGCCAGGAGAAAGGCGCCCAGGCCGAGGATCGAAAGGGAGACGGCCAGGAGCATGGTGACGGTTTCCTCGTCGAAGATGTGGAAACGATTGATCGGCCCCATCACCAGGACTTTCGTTCCGATTCCGGAAAGATACATCATGAAAGCGTCCGAAATGAAAGCGCCCGAATCGATTTGCACTTTTTTAGTGAACGGCACGCCTTGGCGAGCGTCGCTTCGCACCGACTCCGGTATTTCCGGATCGTTTGCTTCCAAGAGGCGCATGAGGCTGCCGAACTCGCGTTCCAGATCGTGGATGACCCGGAGCCGCTCGGGTTCGTCGGCCCGGGACAGGCGCTCGTTGATTAAATAGGCGAAACCGCGAAACGGCCCGGGCGGGTTGCGGTTGAAATACCGCTCCGCCTTGCCGCGAATGACGAGGTGGTTCAACCAGAAGGCCAGGAAAGAGGCCAGCGCCATTCCGATCAGGATTCGAATGAAAAGCCGTGTCATCGCATCACCGCCAGCAGATAGCCCGTGCCGTGTACGCTTTTAATGCGCCTCGGATTCCGGGCGTCATCTCCCAGTTTCTTCCGCAGCCGGGCGACGCGCAGATCCATGGCGCGGTCCAGGCCGTCCCATTCGATGCCGCGAAGCTCGCGATACAGCCGCTCCCGCTCCAGCACCTCTCCCGGATGCCGGGCGAGAAACAGCAGAAGATCGAATTCCACCGTGGTCAGGGGCAGTTCGTCGCCTTTCAGCCGGGCCGTACGGCTTCCCGCGTCCACTACCAGATCTCCCAGGGCGATCACGTTTTCGGAGGGATCGGAAGGCGTCGTCTCGGGCTCGTCAGCGCGCAGGGTCGAACCGCGTTCCGTCTCCAAGGTGCGCCGGAGCAGCGTGTTGATTCGAGCCACCAGCAGGCGGGGCCGCACCGGTTTGGCCAGGTAATCGTCCGCGCCCACCTCCAGGCCGACGATTTCGTCCACTTCCTCGCTACGGGCGGTGAGCATGAGAATCGGGTTCTTGAATTCCGGGCGAACCCGTTTGCAGATGGTCAGACCGTCCATTCCCGGGAGCATGAGATCCAGAATCACAAGGTCGGGGCGCTCCGAAAAGATGCGCTCCTCCGCCCGGTCTCCGCGCGCCTCCAGAAGCACCTCGAATCCGTGGCCTTCCAGGTATTCCCGGACCAGATCCGCCAGTTTCAAATCGTCTTCCACCAGCAGAATCCGGGCTCTCGTTTCCTTGGTATCCGACATGTCGCACTCTCTTTCCATCTGCGGGAAAATTCCCGGCACCTTCGAGAATATACCATCCGCGGAAGGGAATCTTTGCGTTTTTCGTAACGAATTGTATCGGAATGCGTCCCGTACATTCCGATACAACTTGGTACGGAAATGCGGTAGCGGCCGGAATGGAAATCTGACAAGTTAAAAAACGTGTGGCGAATGTTCTTTCCCGTTTAACAAGGTCGATGAATATGAAAGCGCAAATCTTCAGGAAAATGCTCCCCCCCCTCGGTATCCTTCTGATCGGTGCAATGGTTTTCGCCTATTTAAAGAGTTCGCGCGAGATGCCCAACCGCGTCAAGCGAGAGCGTTCCTCCATTCGTGTGGAAGCCCTCGTCATGGAGAAGAGCGATCAGCCTGTTCGGATTCGTACCATGGGCACCGTCATCGCCTCCCAGTCCGTCGTTTTGACGCCCCAGGTGGGAGGAAAGATCGTCTATCGCAATCCGTCCCTGATTCCCGGCGGGTGGGTGAAGAAAGGCGAGGTTCTGGTGCGGCTGGAAACCAAGGATTACGAACTGGCCGTGCGCCAGCAACAGGGAAACGTCGCCCAGGCGCGGTTGAACCTGGCCAATGAAAAGGGGCTGAAGGCCGCGGCGGAACGGGAATGGAACCTGATCCGGGAGGATGTCGCTCCCACCGAGGAAGGCAAGCGGCTTGCTCTCAGAGAGATCCAGATGGAGAGCGCCCAGGCCGCGTTGGAATCCGCCGAGGGTATGCTGGAAAAGGCGCGGCTGGATCTTTCGCGTACGCGAATCAAAGCTCCGTTCAACGCCGTCGTCGCCGAGGAATTCGTGGAGGAAGGGCAGGTGCTGTCCACCCAATCGAGCATCGCCCGGCTGGTGAGCAGTGATGCCTTCCATGTCGATGTCTCCGTTCCCCTGGAAGCGCTGGATCATTTGCAAATCCCCGGAATTCATGGAGATTCAGCGTCTCTGGCACGGGTAGTGCAGAAGACGGCCTCCGGGCGGGACGTTTACCGACCGGCGGAATTGCTGCGCCTTCTTCCCGACCTGGACGCCCGGGGGAAGATGGCTCGGTTGCTGGTGGAAGTGAAGCGGCCTTTCGATCCCCCGAAGATGGATCCGGCCGAGGACGAACGCTCCAATCTGCCGTTGCTGCTCGGTGATTACGTAGAGGTGATTTTCGAAGGGCGGACGATGGAACGGGTTTTTCTTTTGCCCAGAAAGGCGGTACGCGACGGCGATACGGTCTGGCTGCTCGCGCCGGATGGAACGTTGGATATCCGCAAACTGGATATCGCCTGGACACGGGGTGAATCCGTGCTGACAAGGGATGCTTTCCTGGAAAACGCCGTGGTGGTGACCAGTCGGATCAAGGTGCCGGTCCAGGGCATGCGCCTGGAGCGGATAGGGGAAAATCGCGCGGAACTTCCTGACGCGGAAGGAGGAGCGATTCCGACGGATGAATCCGCGAACAAGGAGAACCGGCCATGAATCGGCGCGATCTTGCCAAGGGGCCGATCTCCTGGATGGCCAGAAACCCCGTGGCGGCCAATCTTCTCATGGTCTCCCTGGTCATCGGCGGGCTTCTCATCAGCACGAAGATGAAAAAGGAGGTCTTTCCCGTCCTGGAACTGGACCAGGTGAACATCACCATGTCCTATCCGGGAGCGAGCCCGGAGGAAATCGAGCGCGGGATCCTGCTGGTGATCGAGGAAAACGTGCGCAGTCTGGACGGTGTGAAGGAAGTTCGTTCCACCGCCACGGAGGGTGCCGGCAACGTGGCCGTGGTTCTGGAAACCGGTGTGAACAAGAACAAGGCGCTCACCGATATCAAAAACGCCGTGGATCGCATCGCCACGTTTCCCGAGGAAGCCGAGAAGCCACAGGTCAGCCTGCCGGAATTGCGGCGCGAAGCCATCAATCTGGCGATCTACGGCGATCTGGACGACAAGAGCCTGCGTGAACTGGGCGAAACCGTCCGGGACGAACTTCTTCAACAGGACGGCGTGAACATCGTGGAACTGGGCGGCGTCCGCTCCTTGGAAATCGGTGTGGAAATCCCGCAGAACACGCTTCGGCGCTACGGATTGACGCTGAAGAACGTTTCCGCTCAGATTCGCCAAACCGCCCTGGAATCTCCCGGGGGAGGCATCAAGACCCGGGACGGGGAAGTTTTACTGCGTACGCTGGAACGCAGGGAATACGGCGCGGAGTTCCGGGATATTCCCATCATCTACGGAAGCGGGAAGGGGCAGGTGGCCTTGCGGGACATCGCGACGATCACCGACGGATTCGAGGAAACCGACAACCAGGCGTTCTTCAACGGCCTGCCCACGGTCATCGTCAAGATATACAGCGTGGGCTCCCAGAGCCCCACCGAGGTGGCCAAGGTCGTCAAGGACTACGCCGCCGATCTTTCCCAACGGTTGCCCGACGGTGTGGGGGCGGTTACGCTGAACGACATGACCAAGTATTTCCAGGGCCGTCTGGATCTCTTGTTGCGCAACGCCGCCATCGGTCTGGCTCTGGTGCTGCTGATCCTGGGGCTTTTCCTGGAGCCCAAACTGGCCGTCTGGGTCAGCATGGGCATCCCCATTTCCTTCATCGGGTCATTCGTTTTCCTTCCGGCCCTGGGCATTTCGCTGAACATGATATCCATGTTCGCTTTCTTGGTCACCCTTGGCATGGTGGTGGACGACGCCATCGTGATAGGAGAAAACATTCATTATCTCCGGAAATCCGGCAAGCCGTCCCTGGAGGCGGCCATCGAGGGCGCGAAGGAAATGGCCGTGCCGGTTTTCTTCTCCGTCGGCACGACGATCGCCGCGTTTTCCCCGCTGCTGTTCATTCCGGGCGTGATGGGCAAAATCTCCCTCGCCATCCCCGTAATCGTCATCCTCGTTCTTTTGATCTCACTTGCCGAATCCTTCTTCATTCTCCCCGCCCATCTCGCCCATTCGAAAGAAGTCAAACGGAACGGTCTTCTCGGTCCGGTTCTTCGGTTTCAGGAGCGTTTTTCACTGGCCTTCGAGGATTTCGCCCAGACTCGTTTCCGCCGGCTGGCGAATCTGGCGGTGACGAAACGCTGGGTTACGCTGGCCCTCAGTCTGGCCTTCTTCCTCGTCACCGTCGGTCTCATCAGCGGCGGCCGGGTGAAGTTCATGGACATGTCCAACGATGACAAGGATCAGGTGGTGGCTCAGGCGGCGCTCCCTTTCGGCGTTTCCGTCAAGGATACGAAGGAAATCATGGATCGTCTGATCGAATCCGGGCGGCGTACGGTGGAAAAGTTCGGCGGAGAGAAGATTTCCCTGGGTATTCTTTCCACCCTGGCTTCGGGGAAAGGCGGCGGCGGTCCTCGTGGCGGAGCGGGAGAGACGGGAAGCCATCTGACTTCGGTGACCTTGCTCCTGGTTTCCGGCGATCAGCGTTCCTTCAGTTCAACGCAGTTCGCTCGGGCCTGGAGGGAGGAACTGGGGCCCATTCCATCGCTGGAATCGCTGCAATTCCAATCCACCATGCACGGCATGTCGAAACCCATCGACTTCGAAATTTCCCACGGCGACATCGCGATTCTGGAGGAATCCGCCAGGGAAATCGGTGAATACCTTGGAGCCTTCGATGGCGTGACCGATGTGGACAACGGAATCGAGTTCGGAAAACGTCAGTTCAATTTCAAGATGACGCCCGAGGGCGTCGAGGCGGGCGTGCTGGCCGGAACGCTGGCCGAACAACTTCGTAGCGCCTATTACGGCTCCGAGGCTCTGCGCCAGCAACGCGGCCGCAACGAGATGCGCGTCATGGTTCGCCTTCCGAAGGAAGAACGGGAAGATCTGGGCAGTCTGGGCGCCATGATGATCCGTACGCCGTCCGGAGGTGAAATCCCGTTGAATCGCGCGGCCTCCGTGGAATCCGGGCGGGCCTATACCACCATCAGCCGCACCGACGGCCGCCGCGTGCTTCGGATCAAGGCGGATGTCATCGAGGGAAAAGCCAATGCGAAAGAGATCATGAACAAGATTTTCTCGGATTTCCTTCCGGAACTGAAATCGCGTCATCCCGGACTGTACGGCAGTTTGTCCGGCCGTCAGGCCGAGTTCCAGGACTTCTTCGACTTCCTTTTCATCGGAAGCCTGATGGCGCTGATCGTCATCTACGGCATGGTGGCCATTCCCCTGAACAGCTATCTTCAGCCGGTGCTGGTGGTCATGGCCGCCATTCCCTTCGGGTTCGTCGGGGCCGTATTGGGGCATTATTTCCTGGGTATGAACCTGGACATGTTCAGCATGATGGGCATTCTGGCGCTCTCCGGCGTGGTGGTGAACGATTCCATCGTCTTCGTCACCACGGCGAATGAACTGCGCGCCCGGGGAGAATCTCCCGCCTCCGCCGCCGTGAACGCCGCTGTCCGCCGCCTGCGCCCCATTTTTCTTACGTCCATCACCACCTTCGCGGGTCTGGCGCCCATGATTTTCGAAACTTCCTTCGAGGCCAAAATGATTATTCCCATGGCCGTGAGCCTGGGCTTCGGAATCATCTTTTCCACCGTTTTCGTTCTACTGCTCGTTCCGGCTCTGTTCACTCTGGTGGAGAACCTGCGTATCTTTCTGAAACGCAGGGAAATGCCTCGTTCCCTTTCCGATCGACCGGGAGAAACCGCATGAAAACGCAACCTTACAGCAATCCTATTCTTTGGTTGGCCGTCGGTCTGTTCCTTCTTTTTTTTGGATCTACGGTGGTTTTTGCGGAAGAAACGAGAGCGGCGCCGGAACCGTCACTCAAGCCAAGCGGCGGGGCCGACTTGGGCGACGCGTCGGAATTTTTTCCTCCCGACATTCAACCGGGGCCGGAAATGACTCTTTCCCGGGTCATCGAACTGGCCGAAAAGCGGAATCTTTCCCTGGCCGCCATCCAGGAGGATCTGAAGACGGCGGAGGCCCGGCTGCAATCCTCCTGGAGCGTGCTGTTGCCAAGTCTCTATGGCGGAATGAATTATACGATGTACGACCACGAGGACCGTTCCACGGTCAACGGGCAGTCGGTGGTCAGCCGCTCCCGGGACGACCTGGATGCCAGCCTCACGGTCAGTCTGCCGCTCATTAGTCCCCGCACCTGGCTGAACGTCTCGGCCGCCAAGACCGATCGCGACATTTCGCGACTCACTGCAGAAGACACGCGTCAGGCCTTGATTTTCAGCGTCGCCCAGGCGTTTTGCCAGGCGCTGACGGCTCGATCCCTGATCGAAGTTTACCGGAGCCAGATCGACAGCATCGAACGTCATCTGGAGGTGGCTTCCATCCGCCATCGTTCCGGCGTGGGGGATCGGCTGGATGTCACCCGGGCGGAGAGCGATCTGATTTCCTCCCGCGAGGAGTTGATAAAGGCGCATTTTGCATTGGACGATGCCCGCGATGCGCTGGCTACTTTGATTCGTAGCGGCGACCTGCCGCTGCCGGTGGATGATTCCGGTAGTGATTTCAAGGAAATCGATGTTTCGTCCACCCGTGTCGTGGAGAATGCCGTCGATCGGCGGCCGGACCTGAAAGTGGCTCGAAGGGGCATGGAACTGGCTCGGAAGCAGAATCTGGCTAATTGGATGCAATTCGTTCCCACTTTGAACGCCTCCTGGCAGTACGCGTATCAGATTACGGATCCGCCTGCGAGCCAGGTAAATATCGACCGTTCACGCTGGTTTGCCGGGTTGGTTCTGAACGTTCCACTGTTCGATTTTTCTTTCTTTCCAAGCTTGGGGCAAAGTCGCTCTGCTAAAAGAAAGTCAAACTATAATGCACAGTTAGCCGAGGATAACGCCCGCACGGAAATCCGGCAGACCATGCGCGACTATGAAAAATCCGTGTTGTTGGTGCGAACCGCTCGGCGGAAGATCGGCATCGCAGAGGAATCGTTGCGGCTTTCGGAAGATGATTTCGAGACAGGCACGGGTTCTTCGCTCTCCGTCTCCGACAGTCGCCGTTCGCTCCAGGCGGCCCAAGTGGACGGCGCAGTGAAGAAACTGGAAGCGCGACTGGCCCATTTGAAACTGCTGCGTGTGATGGGCGAGGATCTTCTGGAAGGCATTCTCGGCGATAAACGGACACGATGAGGAGAGATTTCATCACTGGAATACGTCTTCGCGCCGCCGGCCTGGCGATTGCGTTCTAACAGATTCCTGGAATTAATTTGATGTTTTGATTGTTGTCTCAATGCAAGTACGGCATGCCTGCGGAGGAAACAATCGTATTTTTGTGAAAGGGGCCGCGAGATGACGACTTCAGCGGATCGCTCTCTGTTTTACTTGACGACCTTTTCAAAGATCTCGTCGACGCTTTCGAGCGAATTCCCGATCCCAGACGAGCCCAGGGCCGTCGCCACAAGCTGTCCGCTTTTTTAACCGTTTATGTCGGTGCGATCCTATGCAACTGCCATCACACGGCCGCCGTGGTCCAATGGCTCGACCATCCCAAAGAGAACATCCATCGATTCGGCCTGGATCATGGCCCGCCTTCCGAGTCCACCTATTCACGCCTTTTCGCCCGCATCGCTCCCAGACGCTTCGCCGGAATCGTGGGGCGAACGGTCAAGGCCCGAACGAAAGAGAAGGCACAGTTGGCCATCGATGGAAAGACATCCCGGGCCGCCCATGTCGGAGAGGACGGAAAAGCCGTACACATCCTGGATTTCGTCGCCACGGCGTCTCATGACTGTCTCTATGCCACCTACGCTCTGTCCAGCCTGTCCAGCGGCGCACAAACCCCATTTTCCATCCAAATCGGTTATTGGTCAATCGAAACATCGTTTTCAATCAAAGATGCCGCCATGAAGGAAGATCGACACGCCGTTCAATCGGATCGCACGGCGCTGGTTCCATCGATGCTCAGATCACAGGCTGTCGCGTGGTTCAAAGGTTGGAGAGGCGCGCAAGGATTTGCCAAAACATTGAGGGCTCTCGCACTCGATCCAAAACCCATTTGGGACGCCAGGCAGAAGCTCACTAGATAGAACGCAATCGACATGATTCAAAAAAACCCAAGCATACAGGTGACTTGGCGCGATGATCGGAACGTTCGCGGTGTGAAGCGCCGGCGGAAACGGGCGAAACGGGAAGCCCGGGACGAAAACGGGGCATTCCGTGAGGAACGCCCCGAATCGTCAAGGATTTCAATGGATTATTCGGAACCTCCCCATCGGTCGGGATCCGCCACCACGTCGCAGTCGATCAGGCGGGTATTGGCTTCGTTGCGGAAGGGAGACCAGCAGTATTCCAGGGGAAACGCGATTTCCTCCATGCGGATGCCGGAGGCCGCCCGATTCGGATCGTAGCGGAATTCGCCGTCCGCGACGCTTTCGTCCCAAACGTCCCAGCGGTCGAATTGCAGGTATTCATCCACCGCCTGGCCGTAGCGCGTGTGGATCTCCCGGGCCTCCTTCGAGGTCAGCGGCAGCCCGGCGATGGCCGATTGAAGGCTCAGAACCGCCAGATCGCCCAGCCAGCCTTCGTCGGTGTCCCCCTTGGCGTTGTATTTCGCGAGACGTTGATCCAGACCTTCCAGAAGCTTGTAGGCCGCCTCATCCCGATGGTTCACCAGAAGCAGCGCGACCGCCGCCAGGTGGAAATTGTCGATGATGGCGTAATTGTAATAGTGATTGGCGGTGGCGCCCGTTTCGTAGCGACCTCCGTCGCCGTATTCGCAATCGTTTTCCCGGGGGCACCAGGTGCCGAGAATGGCGGAGGACAGCTTGGCGTTGCATTCCGCGTTTTTGTCCAGGAATTCGAAATCCACGAAACTGGCCAGATCCTCGGTGGGGATGTAGGCGTCGCCGTTCTTGTCCTTGGTGCGGATGTGATAGCCGGAATCCACGATATCCTTGGTGAAACCGTGAATATATTCCAGGGCTTCCTCCGCCGCGTTGACCACGGAGGCGTCCTGGCCGTACTTCACCACGTAAAGAAGCCAGGGAGCGGTGCGGTAGATGTGGGGAACGTCGTCCTTGGAGCGCATGTTGGTGACGTAGATGTCGCCCCAGTAGGGGTTGTTCGGATAGTGAATGCGGCTGGTGTTCCAGCTTTCGTATTCGCTGTACCATGTGGAGGCGATGACGTTCTTCACGCGGCCTCCGTCCACCTCGTACTGGTGGTCGTGGGTGACGATGTTACGGGCCATCAGGTATTCCAGCGGGTCGTTTTCATCGTAGACCATGCCCTTGCAGGCGGCCGCGATGCCCTTGCTGTACTGTTCCACAATGTACCCCATGGTTTCGTCGCCGCTCAGCAGATAGCCGGCGATGGCCTGGGCCAGGTACTTGGGCGTGGGGATGAAGATGTTGTGCGCGCCGCCCCGGGTGCTGTGGAAGAAGGTCACCTCGCCGTTTTCTTTGCGAACGTCCACGTCGTGCCAATAGACCATGTAATCCGGCATGCCGGTGCTTGCGTGCATGCCGTGGCTCACGCGGACCAGCCAGGTGAAGAGATCGATTTCCTTCCAGAATCCGGTGATTTTTTCCGTGAATGCGGTGATTTCGGCGTCCGTGAGCGCGTCTCCCTCATCGGCGCGGGTGAATGCGAAGGGCAGGGCATCGGGAAGATTCTTGTAGGGGTCGAAATCCGGATCGCAGGAAACGGCGTCGCCGTCCGTGGCGGCGTCCTCGTCGCCGTTTTCATCGCCGTCCGAAAGATCGGCGTCGCCGTCGGCGGGCTGATCCTCGTCGGCCGGGGGCTGATCTCCGTCCGGATTGTCATCGGAATCGCTTGAACTACAGGCCGTAAACAGCAGCAGAGAGAATAGTAGAGAGAACAAAAGAAGGGGGAATAGGAATCCGGCCTTGCGTTTCATGGTTCGCCTCCTATATCGGGCTGTTGATGGGGATCCGCATTTCGACTTCCGGAATGTACGGGCATCCTATCCGTAGTCGGGTGGAATTTCAAGCAAATCGTGAACCGGAAGGCGGGAATTCATACGCGAAGAACGGCGATGCGTGTATCCGTAATGTGCGATATTCGCTCGTCGCTTGACGAAAGCTCCGAGGCGTGGCATCTTTCGATGGTTCGGTAAAAAAGGAAATATTCGGAACCATTGCCGGATCTACCGAGGGAAAGCGAAGCCGTCATCGTTCCCCACAAACCCAGGAGGCCCCCATGGATTTCGGACGCCTGACACCCCCGCAAAGCGGAACGCCCGTCACCGTCGAAGGCGATCGTCTCATCGTTCCGGACGATCCCGTGATTCCCTTCATCGAAGGCGACGGCATCGGCGTGGACATTACCCCGGTCATGCGGCGCGTGGTGGACGCCGCCGTGGAAAAAGCCTATGGCGGAAAGCGGAAGATCCACTGGTGGAGCCTTCCCGCCGGGGAAAAGGCGAAGGAAGCGTACGGCGAATGGCTGCCCGCGGAGACCGTGGCCGCCATCCGGGAATACCGCGTGGCCATCAAGGGCCCCATGACCACGCCCGTGGGCGGCGGCATCCGTTCGCTGAACGTGGCCTTGCGCCAGGATTTGGATCTTTTCGCCTGCGTGCGGCCCGTGCGCTGGTTCGAGGGCGTTCCCGCCCCGGTCAAGCGCCCCCAGGATCTGGACGTGGTGATTTTCCGGGAGAATACCGAGGACACGTATCTGGGCATCGAGTTTCCGTCCGGCAGTGAAGAGGCGAGGAAGTTCATCGAACTGGTGCACGCCAACCACAAAAAGCGCATCCGTCCCGACGCCGGTATCGGCATCAAACCCGTTTCGAAAAGCGCCACCGAGCGCATCTGCGAGTCGGCCATCCGGCACGCCCTGCAAAAGAACCTGCCTTCCATCACCATCGTTCACAAGGGCAACATCATGAAGTTTACGGAAGGCGCGTTCCGGGACTGGGCTTACGACTATTTCAAGGAACATTACCGGGACCGGGTCGTCACGGAGCAGGAACTCTGGGACGGCGCTTCGGCGGAGGGTCGGATCGTTATCAAGGATCGCATCGCCGACGCCATGTTCCAGCAATTGCTGTTGCGGCCCGACGAATACAGCGCGATCGTCACGCCGAACCTGAACGGCGATTATCTTTCGGACGCCTGCGCCGCCCAGGTGGGCGGTCTGGGCATGGCTCCGGGAGCGAACATCGGCGACGGCGTGGGGCTGTTCGAGGCCACCCACGGAACCGCTCCGAAGTACGCCGGCCAGGACAAGGTGAATCCGGGCAGCCTGATTCTTTCCGCGGCCATGATGCTGGAGTACATGGGCTGGGACGAGGCGGCCGGACGCATTCATGACGCGCTGGGGAAGACCATCGCGGAGAAGCGCGTAACCTACGATCTGGAGCGCCAGATGGAAGGCGCCACGCTGCTTTCCTCCTCGGCCTTCGGGGAAGCCATCGTGGAGAATCTGTGAGCGGAAGCCTTTCGAGAAATTTCCGCCGAGAGATGATTTCCGGCCGGATTCCGGATGCCCGATGAGAGGGCGTCGGGCGAACGGATTGGAACGCCTTTTCGCGTTCCTGTTTTTTGTTTTCGCTGTGTGTCGGCTTGTCTTTCCTTCCGGCGCGGCCGAGGCCGCACCTTATCCCCGCCCCGCAACCATCGAGGAAGGCGGAACGATCGACGCCTCCCCCAGGCCGTCCGTGGAAAAAGGCGTTTCGCTCCTCGACCCCGGACGGGATCCGGAATCGGAAGAGCGGCGGCGCTTGCGTCCGGTGGGGCCGTGGGGCGCGTGGGCGTTTTTCGGCGCGGTGCTTGCTTTTGCGGGATTGGCATGGCTGTCTCACAAACGGAAGCGGCGTGTCGTCGGCGGGGTCTTTCTGGGGTTTGCGTCCGTGTTTCTTGTGTTGCTGTTCGTGGAAATCGTTTTGCGGCTTTCGCTCGGCTTATGGGCGATGCATGTGAAGATCCGTTCCAACTGCTACTACGACAACCCCCGGGGGTACTTTCTGCCTTCGGCCATGGCGGGGCATCCGGAGATCGGGGCCTTTTGTGTGGACGAGCTGTCGGGGGCCTGGGCGGAGTGCGAGACCCGGTCCGAGGACGACGGCAGGCGGCGGATTCTGGCGCTGGGCGATTCGTTCACGGACGGCGTGGGCGTATTCCGGCGGGATGCCTGGCCGAGGGCTTTGGAGAGCATGCTTTCGGACGGCGGCGAAGATCCGAAAGTGCGGGTGGTCAACTGCGGGCGCGCGGATCTGGACACGGCGCGGCTGGCGTCCCGGCTGGAGATGGCGCTTTCTTTGCATTACCCCGATATCGTCATATATGCCTACGTATTGAATGATACGCCTCCGGACGTTTTTCCCGGCAAGGGGCGTCCGGCGGACGTGAGCTTTCAGGTCGAGGATCGCTTTTCCTATCAGGCGCGCTTGTCGGAAGACGCCTTCTGGGGGCCGCCGATGGCGCAATCGGCGCTGGTGCGGTTCTTCGCGGAGCGTTTCATGCGCCGGCGGATCGAGGCGGCCACGGTGGCCATGTATCGGCGCACGTACGCCGATCCGCCTTCGGCGTCCTTGACGGAGACGCTGGATCGAACGGCGGTGATGCGGGATCGCTGTCGCTCGGCGCATGCCCGTTTTCTGGTGGCGATTTTCCCCATGATGTACGAGTTGGAGAATTATCCATTCAGGGCCGCGCATGCGTTGATGGCGCGGGAACTGGAGGCGCGGGGCGTGAAGGTCTTGGATCTTCTGGAGGTTTTCGAGGGGCGCGATTCGGCGCGGCTTCAGGTGCATCCCACGGATTTTCATCCCAACGAGATCGCCCATGCGTTGGCGGCGGAGGCGATTTTGAAGACTCTGCGGGCGTCGGGCTGGTTGTCGGAGGAGGAAACCGGCGGGAATCGCTGAGCGTCTCTTTTTCGTAGTGTCGCGCATATATAAGAGTATATATAATGCAAGCAGATCTGGATTGTCGCCTGCCGCGATGGAATATTGGTCGAAGGGCAAAAACGGCAAAGATCAATAATAATATCAGGTATATAGATGCGATTGCCTATGGGCCGGAACACAGGCGCTTCCTTTCGGGACATAGTTTGGTGGGCGGGATGCGAGGCAAACGTCCGTAACGTATCGGAATAACGAAGAAATCATGGCCGGTGAAAGCGACGGGCGCCGAGATGCCCGGAGGCCGAAACCGGCGGAAAAACGGCGTCCACCCGGGTGAATGCTTTTTTCCTGGAAAAAGCAGGAAAATCATGGAGATACGTAGCAAATGCGAAGCGTCCGGGCGAAGGCTCGAAAACGGACGGAAAATCCCACGGAGAAGCCTTCGGTTCGGAACGTCGGGTCAGCGTTTTTCGGCTCGGCCGAGCGCCTCGAAAACGGCGGCCTCCAGAGCTTCGTCGCTGGTGGTTCGGGCCTGGACGGGGGAAAGGCCGTGCTCGCGCAGCGCCCGGGCGGTGGTGGATCCGATGGCGACGTAGGCGGTTTCGGGAACGGGCGGATTGCTGGCCAGAAAGCGTTTCACCGCGCTGGGACTGGCGAAGACGGCCAGTTGGAATGCGGCGATGCGCGGAATCACGGTTTCCAGATTCCGGTAGACGGTGAGCGGAAAGATGCGATGGCCGCTTTCGGCCAGGGAATTCGAGGCGGCGTCGCGGCTGGTGTTCCCGCGCACGGCCAGAAGGCGGGAGGTCGGCGGAAGCCGGGGCTGCATGCGCTTGGCCAGTTCCGCGCCCGTGGCGGGGTCGGCCACGACATCCGGCGGCCAGCCGTATTCCGCAAGCGCCCGCGCCGTGGCGGGGCCCACCGCGCCGACGATTTCCGGTTTACCGAAACGGCCACTTTTCTTCAACCAGCGGAAAAAACCCGCCGCGCCGTGGCGGCTGCTGAAGAGTGCGGCCTGGAAATCCTTCAGCGAGCGAGCGCCCAGGGCGACGGTTTCCAGTTCGGGCGGATCCGCCGAAACGATTTCCAGGGCGGGGGCTTCCAGTACGCGCAGGCCCTTTCTGGTCAGGCGCTCGGCCAGACGGCGGTTGTCGGCCCGCCGGCGCGTCAGGACAACGGTGGCCACGGGATTTTCCGGCACGGCGACTTCTCCCATTCTTCCTCTTCTCGACCGTTTTCCAGAATGCGTTCGAGCTTCCGGGTGGCCTCTTCCAGGGCTTCCGATTCGTTTTCGGATTCCACGCGGGCGGCAAGCCAGCGGCCCTCCGCGTTTTCCCGGCCCAGAAACACACGCCAGCCGTTTGCGGTTCTCAGCGCCAGCGCGCCGAAAGCCGCGTGGCAGCCGCCCTCGAAGCGAGTCAAGAGTTCCCGCTCGATGCGTACGCCCTTCCAGGCTTCCGGATCCAGCACGGGCCGGATGGCTTCCAGCGTGTGCGTGTCGCTTTGCCGGATCTCCACGCCCATGACGGCCTGGGCGGGAGCGGGCAGCCAGGTTTCGGGATCCAGTTCGAAAACGTGCAGGCCGGAGAGATCCAGGTCCAGCCGTTCCACGCCCGCCCGTGCGATGATGATGGCGTCGTATTCCCCGCCGTGCAGCTTTTCGATGCGAGTGGGGACGTTTCCGCGCAGGAGGTGCGCTTTCAGGTCCGGCGCGAAGCGTCGCAGGAGCGACTGCCGCCGCAGTGAGGTCGCGCCGATCCTTGCGCCCGGAGCCAGCGGGAAAGCGTTTTCGGCCAGGGCTTCGGGGCGCACCAGCAACAGATCGGAATGGGAGGCGCGGTAGCTCACCCCGCCCAGGACAAGCCCCTCGGGCAGTTCGGTGGGCAGATCCTTCAGGCTGTGAACCGCCAGATCGATGCTTCCGGCCAGCAGTTCCTCCTCGATCTCCTTTGTGAAGAATCCCTTGGTGTCCTGTTTCTGCAACGACTTTTCCAGAAACACGTCGCCGCTGGTCCGGATGATCTTGATTTTCGCGGGGCCGTCCAGGCGTTCGGCCACGAACTCCGCCTGCCAGCGGGCCAGACGGCTTCCCCGTGATCCGATGATGAACGGCCGTTCCTCAGTCCTCCCGGCCATTGTTTTTCTCCTTTGCGGTTTCGTGAATGGAATCGAAGATGCTGTTGGTGTATTCGCGGATCAGGCCGCGCAGGCGAAAGGTCAGCTTGGATTTCCGCGACTCCGACAGTCCCGGAAGTTCCTCGTCCAGAAGGGCGGGAATCACCCGGCGGATGAAGTGTTCGTGCTGGTTCTGCGTGGTTTTGAGCACGTTCACCAGTTCCCGTTCCTGGCAGAAGCGTTCGAACTCTCCGGCGTATTTTTCCACCACCTCTTCCATGCGGCGGATCTCCAGGGCGTCTCGGGGCCAGACGATGCCCGCGTCCTGAAGGCCGTCAAGATCGGTGACGTTCACTCCGGGAAGCGTGCGGCAGGCGGGATCCGTCTGGACGGGAATGCCGATGTCTACGATCTCCAGGCCGTGCGCGGGGTTCACGCGTTGCAGATGTTCGGGACGCAGCACCGGCGTGAACGCACCGGTACAGACGGCCAGCATGTCGGCCGTTTCCAGGATTTCCGGCAGCTCCGAAAGCGGGCGCAGATTCAGGGGATTCGGCTCGGGGATGCCGCGGTTGACGCGCGTCAGCCGCCAGGCGGTGCGGGCCTGCACGCTCTGCGCCAACTGCCGCCCGATGGCTCCCGCTCCGAGGACGACGATGTGGGTCGATTCATCCGCCGGGAAACGCCGTTCCAGCAGATGGATGGCGGCGTCGTGGACGCCCCGCAGTTCCGGATCGCCCACGCCCACCCGGGCGGCCTCGCGGCTGGTGCGCCCGCAGATGGGCCCCAGGCCGTTGAGGATCACGGAGGCGCGTTCTTTGCGGCGGGCTTCGGTGAGCGCCTGGGTCACCTGGCAGCCGATCTGCCGCTCGCCCACGATGAACGATTCCAAGGCGGCGGCGACCCGCAGGATGTGGCGCACGGCGTCCGCGCCCGCGTGGATGTAGGGTTCCGGAATGTCGTCCTTTTTCGTGCGCTCCTTCAGCCTCGCCAGCATCTGGGCGCGCAGAATTTCCCCCGTCCAGGCGGGCGTGTTCGTGGAGACGATCCATTCGTTGCGGTTGCAGGTGTTCAGCACGGCCAGGCCGTCGCCCATTCCGGCCGCTTCCAGCCGTCGGGCCAGGGCGTTCTGTTCCTCTTCCGTCAGCACCAGTTCGGAGCGCCAGACCGAGGAGGCCGTGGTGAAATCGTAGCCCACGATGACCAACGGGACGGTGAATTCCGGCGGGACGTTCATGGCCGGCGTTTCCCCCGTTTTCCGATTGCGCGAACGCGGATGGTTTCTCTCATGGCCGATCTCCTTCAAGGATAAGCCTAGCCGCCTCCAATCCGCTTTCGGCGGCGTCGTTCATCCCCACGCCGGTCAGATAGTTTCCGGCCAGCCGAAAATTCCCGGCTTTTGCGGCCAGCTCCTTCAGGCGCGCCACGCGTTCCGTATGGCCCGAGACCAGTTGGGGGATGGCCTGGGGGTGGCGGAAAACACGCGTGAAGCGCGGGACGAGCCTTCGGCCCAGAACGGTTTCCATGTCGTCCAGGGCCACGCGGACCAGGGCGTCCTCGTCCAGGGCCAGGGCCTCCGGGTCGAAGACCCCGCCGATGTAAAACGTGAGCAGCTGCGAGCTTTCGGGCGCGTAGTCGGGATAGATTTTGGAAAGAAAGATGCATCCCAGGGTGCGGACGCCCTGGCCCCGGGGGACCAGGAAACCGAAGCCGTCCGGGACGGCGGCGGCGTCTTCTCCGTCGATGCCCATATGCAGCACCGCCACGGGCGACATTTCCACCCGGCGGTATTCGGCGGCCATGTCCGTCGAAAAGCCTTCGACGATGGCGGCGGCGGCGTCCGGCGGCGTGGCCAGCAGGATGGAACGGGCGGGAAAGCTTTCCTTCTCGGTTTCCGCGCGCCAGCCGTCATCCGTACGAAAAACGCCTTTCACCGCCCGGCCGCAGAAGACGTTCAGATCCTCGGAAAGGCGGGACGGCAGCGCGGACAATCCGCCCCGGAAACTGAACAGCCCCTTGCCGCGTGAACCCCCGCGCTCGATGCGCTTTTGTTTCATGTACTTTCGGGCGCCCTGGATCATGCTGCCGGAGTCCCGCTCCCAGGCATACATCTTGGCGAAGGCGTCCTTCGCTCCCAGCCGGGCCGGATCGCCCGCGTATACGCCGGAGATGAACGGCCCGATGAGCCACTTCACCGCTTCCGGGCCCAGGCGGCGGGTGAAAAACGTCTCCGCGCTGTCTTCCGGCCGGGCGCCGTTGCGAACGAAGGGCTCCACGGCCAGGCGCAGCTTGGCGGAAAAGGGCAGGATGTCGCTGGTCAGAAAGGACAGGGGGCTCATGGGAAGGGCGCGCAGGCGGCCTTCCTTCCAGATCCAGCGAAGCTGGCCGCGGCTTTCGGCACGGCGGATAGCGCCCGTGAGATTCAGATCTTTCGTCAGGTTCCAGATGGCGTCGGAGGAGGGTAGAAAGCTGTGCGGCCCCAGTTCCAGGGTATAGCCGTCCACCTTTCGCGTGGCCAGGTTTCCGCCCGGACTTTCGGCGGCTTCCAGCACGACCACGTCCTTTCCCGCCCGGCTCAGCGTCCAGGCCGCCGCCAGTCCCGAGATGCCGCCGCCGATGACCAGTACGTCTCTCATGCCGTTTCTTCCGCCTTTCCCGTTGCGTCGGCCTTCAAGGCCGTTTGCACCAGATTCGCCAGTCCGTCGATGAATGCCGGATGCACGCCCACCGTGGGCACGCGCTCGAAGCGCTCCACACCGCTCGCTTCGGCAAGTTCCCTCAGTTCGATGTCCAGTTCGTGCAGGGTCTCGATGTGTTCGCCCACAAAGGCGATGGGAACCACCACGAGTTCTTTTTCCCCCGCCCGGCCCAGGCTTCCCACCGTCTCGTCCAGATAGGGTTCCATCCATTTCACCGGTCCCAACCGGCTTTGAAAAGCCAGTTTCGTCCGCGTTCCGGCGGGAAGCAGATTTTCAAGGGCCTTCACGGTGGAAGCCACTTCCTCTGGGTAGGGATCGCCCTTTTTCACGGCGCGCTCCGGCAGACCGTGGGCGGTGAATAGGACTACGGGATTGTCCAGTGTTCCAAGATGCTTGCGGATGTCCTCCGCCATGGGACGAAGGAAGCCCGGAAGTTTCGGATAGCTTTCGATTTCCAGAAGGGAGAAGCGCCCGTCCGCCGCCCGGCGGAAATCCTCCAGCGAGGAACGCGAGGTGGCGCGGCAATACTGGGGATAGAGCGGCAGCGCGACGACTTGCGTCGCGCCCAGGGCGGCAAGGTCGTTCGCGGCGTCTTCCGCCCGGGGAAAACTGTAGCGCATGGCCACCCGCACGGGCAACCCCAGGCGTTCTTCCAGGGCCTTGGCCTGTTTTCGGGTCTCCTTCAGAATGGGAGAAGCTCCGCCAATGGCCTGGTAGCGGGGAATCACCTTGGGCGCGCGCTTTTTCGCGATGCGCCTCGCCAGCATGCGCCGGATAAAACCCACGGGGATGGAGAGAATCGCCGGGTCCGAAAAGAGATTCTCCAGAAAGGGACGGATTTCGTCCGTGGAGGCCGGTCCGCCCATCTGCAGGAGCGCCACCCCGGTTTTTCCATCGTTCGCCATCATTCGTCCTTTTCAGACCGTTTGCGAATAGCGCCGCGCCCCGAGGTCGCTTTCCAGGTAGCGGTCGAAGGCCATGCAGACGTTGCGAACGAAGGCGCGCCCCAGGGGCGTGACCTCGATGGCGCGTTCGTCCACCCGCACGATGCCGTCGGTTTCCATATCTTGCAGGGCTTCGAGTTCTTCCCTGAAATGACGGTGGAAATCCAGTTTCCAGGTCCGTTCGAAAACCGCGATGTCCAGGTGGAAGTTGCAGAACAGATCGATAATCAACTCCCGCCGGAGAGCGTCTTCCTCCGAAAGCAGAAAGCCGCGTTCCCAGGAGGGGACGCCTGCTCGTGCGGACTCGTGGAAACGCTCGAAATCCTTCGTGTTCTGGGCGTAAGTGCGGTTGACGGCGCTGATGCCCGAGACGCCGAAGGCGATCTGGTCCAGCCCCCGCCTTGTGGTATAGCCCATGAAATTGCGGTGCAGTTCGCGCTTCTGGAGAGCCTGGGTCAACTCGTCTTCCGGACGGGCGAAATGATCCATACCCACGGGTACGTAACCGGCCTCCGTGAGCTTGTCGTAGGCCAGTCCGAAGAAGGACAGTTTTTCCTCCGGGCCGGGTATTCCAAGCTTTTCCAACACCTTCTGATGTTGCTTCATCCACGGAACGTGGGCGTAGCTGTAATAGGCGATGCGGCTGGGGGCGATTTCCACGGTAGTTTCCACCGTGTGGCGCACGGCGTCCAGCGTCTGGCCCGGCAGGCCGTAGATCAGATCGAAGTTGATGGCCGTTTTTCCAACCCCGCGCAACCGCTCCACCAGACGCCGGGTCTGCTCCAGGCTCTGGGCGCGATGCACGCCCGAAAGCACGCCCGGGTCGAAGTCCTGAACGCCCAGACTGAAACGGTTGAACCCGTGGGCCGCCCAGACGTCCACGTGCTCGTCCACAACCGTGCGGGGATCGATTTCCACGCTGATTTCCGCGTCTTTTGCGATGGACCAGACCGAGCGCAGCGCCTGCATGAGTCCGTCGAAACGCTCCGGCGAAAGGAAGTTGGGCGTGCCGCCTCCGAAGGCGATCTGTCGCACGGGTCGCTCCGGATCCACGATCCTCGCCATAAGGTCGAATTCCCGTTTCAGGCTTTCCAGATACGGATCGGCCGCCTCGGGATGCTTGTGAATGGTGGTGAAGCAGCCGCAGAACCAGCAGTGTTCCTTGCAGAACGGAATGTGCAGATACAGCGAAAGCCCCGGTGGCTTCGGGGCGCGGTTGCCGTCTTCCCATCGCATCCGTACGGCGTCGCGGTCCACCTCCGTCTGAAAATGGGGCGCGGTGGGATAGCTGGTGTAACGCGGGCCGCGCACGGCGTAGCGCCGGGCCAGATCTTCCGGAACGCAGGCCGGATTCGGAGGAATGAGGAACCGCTCGCTCATTCGTTGTCTCCCGATGCATGGGGGCCGTCGGGACCGTCGGAATCCTCGGCCAGTTTCAGCACCTCGTCCACGAAGGTTTCCACGCCCTCGATGGGCGTATCGGGTAAAATGCCGTGACCGAGATTCAGAATGTGCCCGAAATACCCGGCCATTTCGCCGTCCAGATCCCGGACCCGCTGGCGGATGTAATGTTCCGGCGCGAAAAGTTCCATGGGATCCAGGTTTCCCTGGAGCGAAACCTTGGTGCGGATCCGGCGGCGGGCGTAGGTCAGCGAGGAGCGGAAGTCCACGCCCAGCACGTCCGCGCCGCTCTGTTCGATCTGGCGCAGCTTGCCGCCCACGCCGTTGACGAAATAGATGATGGGGACGTTCAGATCGCTTAAGCCGCTGACGATGCGCCGCACGGCGGGCAGGGCCAGGCGCTCGAAGTCCGGAACGCTCAGTTCCCCGGCCCAGGTGTCGAAGATCTGAATGGCGTCCGCGCCTCGTTCCACCTGCATGCGCAGAAAATCCCGCACCACCAGAGTCAGCTTCTTCAGCAGGTTCTGAATCGTCTCCGGGTGGCGATAGGCCAGGTGTTTGATGGTTTCGAAACGCTTGGAGGAGCCGCCTTCCACCATGTAGGTCGCCAGGGTGTAGGGCGCTCCGGCGAAGCCGATCAGGGCCTTGTCCGGTCCGATTCCTTCGCGGATGGCGGCCACGGCGTCGCCCACGTATTCCAATTTCGAAGCGGCGTCGGCTGTCTGCAACGTGTCCACGGCGAACGGGCTGTCTAGCGCCGGACCGACCTTGGGGCCGCCTTCCAGGTAGTCCACGGTAAGTCCCATGGCCTCGGGCACCACCAGAATATCGGAAAACAGGATGGCCGCGTCCAGAGGAAAGCGCCGCAGGGGTTGCAGGGCCACCTCCCGCGCCAGTTCCGGCGTGCGGCAGATTTCCGCGAAGGCGTGTTTCCGTCTAAGTTCGCGATATTCGGGCAGGTATCGTCCGGCCTGGCGCATGATCCACACGGGCGGGCGGTCCACCTTCTGGCAGCGGCAGGCGTTCAGGAATCGTTCTCGGGAATTCATCGTCGGTCCCTTTCCTCCAGCATGTCTCGTTTCTTCCATTTTTTGCAGACGACAGCATACACCTTTCATGGAAAAGGATGTCATGAAATTGTCATGGCGATGCTTTTTTCGGATTGGAGGAAAAAAAGACCGCGCCCGAAGGCGCGGTCCGTTGAAATGAAAGAGCCAACCAACCGATCAGGGACAGATCCACTCACCATCCCCACGCTGCAAATTGAATTGACTGGTGGTGGGCGCTCCCGAGGCGCTGGGCTGGAGCGTCAGTTGTTTGAAGCAGTTTCTGCTTCCTGCGGTGATGCGGAAGGTCACCTCGGTGGGATCGGGGACTTCCACCGGGAAGGTGGAGGTGACATTGCAGGTTCGGCAGCAGCCGAAGGTGCCGCTGAGCCAATCGCAGTCGATGCCGCAGGCCCAGTCGTCCTCACAGCCGCAGCGGGCGCAATCGTCCTCGAAACGACGGGTTTCCTCCCGCAACTCGGTGTGGAAGGCGTGAGTGACGTATTCGGCCACGATCGTGTAGGAGCCATCTCCAGGATCGTTGTGGGTGATGGTTTCGCCCACGAAACCGATTTCGCTGCCCGTGCACTGCGGATGGCCGTAATTTCCCCAGTCCGGCGAGGGGTTGTCCTCGTTGCAGTCCAGAACGGGATGGTACAAACTTCCGCCCGGAGGCATGTAGTGGATGTTTACGTCTCCTCCCGTCCAGTTGGCGATGACGTACAAGCCCTCGTTTTGCTTTACCTCGATGTCGATGACGGGGTTGTTTGTGGAGGGCGTTCCGTCCGCGTCGGTGACGACCAGATAGGCTTCCCAGCGTCCCACCTGTTCCGTGGTGAAAGTGTAGCGGGCGGTGGACGAAACTGCGAAGTTGAAGGACTGGGTGGATCCACGCTCGCGCAGGAACCAGGAATAGCCGCTGACGGGGCCGCCGTTGGCGTCCGTGGAGGCGGAGCCGTCCAGGCAGATCTCGACACCCGGCTGGGTCTGGATGAAGGTGGCGTAGTCGTCGCAGGCGTAATCCACCGCGATGGGTTCTTCCAGGGCCTTGACCAGAAGCCGGGCGTCCATGGGAACGGGGTCGTTGGCGCCGGACGACCAGGCGTCGCGGCTGTCTTTTACGCGCAGGACGATTTCGTACTGGCCGTTGTCGGTGATGACTGCGGTGGTCACGGCGTCGGTGGGGCTGGTGATGCTGACGTTCGGAGAATCCGACTCCCAGAGATAGCCTACGATGAAATCGTCCTCGTCGATGTCGTAGGAGGCGGAGCCGTCCAGCGGGAAGGACATACCCACGTTGACGGTGGTCTGGCGGCTGCCGTAGGGGCCGGCCGGGACGCCCACCGGGGACTTGGCGATGGCGAAGGGGTTCGTGTTTTCCGAACTGAAGCCCCATAGCTCGAAGTTGTAGGCCGGGTATTCCTGTCCCGGGTCCAGGCCGGGCTTGGTGGCTTTCTTGTCGTTGTGGTTGATGACAACGCTGCGGAAGAGCGTTCCGGAATAGGGAGGGGCGTATTGGAACGTCACCGTGATGACGTCGTTCATGAAGTCGTTGGTCAGCGTATAGCCGTTTTCCGCGCCCGCCGGAGCGACGTTGACGATCTCGAATCCGGGCGTGCCCGCGCCGAGTACGATGGAGTCGATCAGGATGTTTCCGGTTCCGACGTTCTTGATGGTGAAGTAATCCGTGTAGGTTTCGCTCACCAGGACGCCGGTGATGTCCATGCGCCCGGCGGAGGGCTCGATGTACAGCCGGGGGTCGATGGCGTTGGCGCAGAGATTGATCTCCAGGGGCGACATGTCCTCCAGGGTGCAGACGTGGGAGGACGCCGTCGTGTTGGCCGCGTTGGAGCAGATGATGGCCTTGGCCGTGTCCTGGCCCACCGCCAGGGGCAGGTATTCCACCTCGAAGACCCACTGGCCGTCCGGCGGGACGGTCATGGGCAGGTTGGCGTTGATGTTGAAACTCTCCGGACAGCGTGTTCTCCAGGGTGATGTCGTTGATGATGAGCGTCTCGCTGCCGTCGTTCTCGATGGTGATCTGTTTGCGTTCCACCCAGTCTTCCCAGGTTTCGAAATCCTCCGGAACGATCTCGGTCTTGGGAGGCTCGGTGGGGAAGGGGGCCAGCTGCACGTCCGTGAAGGTCTGGCAGCCCACCGGGGCCAGAATGCGGGGTTCGATGCCACGGCCCTGGAGCGAGACGCCCATGTCGTCGCAGCTTCCTTCCCGGTAGTCGATGTTCACCTGGGCGGTCTGCGCGCCTTCGCCGAAAGGTTCGAAGATGATGGAGATCACCTGGTCTTCGCCCGGACTCAATTCCAGCGGGAACGTCATGGGAAGGAGGAAATAGAAGCTGGGGCTTCCGGTGATGGTGATGCCGTCGATGGTGGCGCTGGCCTGCCCGTTGTTGCTGATGTGGAGATCTTTCAAGGTTTGGGAACCCACCCGCTGGTCGCCGAAATCCATGGTGAGCGGATAGGCGTTGCAGAAGGGCGTGACGCCCGTGCAGGAAATCGGGGATGTAGTGGTAATACGGATTCTGGCCCAGGTGGTTGCTGGTGATGTTCAATTGCCCAACGTAAGGTTCATATCCACTGGGACAGCAGGTGATTCCCACCGTGGTGGCCTCGCCCCAGGCTAGAGTGGTGGGAATGTTGTCCGTGCCGTCCGCTCCCGGTTCCGGGTCCAGATCCAGAGAAATGGCGCTACTGCTATCCTGCAAGATGGCGCTGTGTATATCCAGGTCGGCGCCGCCACTATTTCGCAATTCTATCAGGATACTGCGGCAATCCCCGGCAGGGACGGAACCGAACTGGATCGGATTGGGCGTTACGTCCATTTCCGGAACGACGCCCGCTCCGAATAACTGGTAAAGGAAGGGATTCTCGATTTCAGGATCGTCCTCGTCGGCCCGGGGATCGTTGTGCCAAACTTTCAGCAAGGCGTCGTGGCGTCCGGCCGGGGAAGGGCGGTAACGCATGTCGAAGGATTCCTTCTGTCCGGGAGCCAGGTAGATTTTTCGATCGTTGCTCCAATCCACGGTGGAATCGATGATGGTGAACTGGGAACTGTCTCCCAGTTCTTGGACGGACCTCGCCCTGTTGGTCGATCTCCACGTCCACGACTTCAAGCTGGTCCACGATCAGCACTTTATTGGAGTCTTCCTCCATGCGGACGTTTTCAATGGTGCACTTCCGAGAAAACCTGGCTGCCGACGGGCACCTGGCCAAAGGCGCAGATGCCGTAGAGTTCGGTCAGGTGGGCGTCCAGGCACTCGCAGTAGACATTGATCCAGACGATGCCTTTTTCCCGGGAGATCAGGTCCACGTTGCCCAATCCGCCGTTGGAACCCACGATCAACGTGGCGCAGTCGAAACCCGCATCGCCGGGGGTGTAGGAAACCGTGATCTTGTGACATTCTTGAGGCCCCAGACGGACGACATTGCTTTCGGTTATTTTTTGTTGATAGTCGAATTCCGCCAGAGCGCTGGTGGGACATTCGGGATCCGTGGACGGCGTGATCTGGACGCCCGAAATTTCCAGCATGGCGTCGCCGCCGTTGCACATCTCCAGGGTGCGCATCTGCGGGCGGCCGAGTTGCACCGCGCCGAAATCGATCTTGTCGGACATGACGAGACGCGGACCGCCGGCGTAATCGATGTCGTCCTCGTCCCCGTCAATCGAGCCGTCGCCGTCCTCGTGCGGACAGATGCATTGACCGGCCTGGCAATAGCACTGGGATCCGTAGGTCATGCAGTCCACGGTGGTCTCGCAGGCCATGATGCCGTCGCCGTCCGCAAAATCGTCGCCGTCCTGGCTGGTGCTGTCGGTCGCGCCGCAAGCGGCCAGGGCCAGCCCCAGAAGCAACGTTCCCAGCCGGAAAAGAACATCCAGTCTCCGTCTTGGCCCGATACGCGTTTTCATACCGATCTCCTAATGTGTGAGATTCGTCCGTTTCGATTCCCGATTTTATAAAACGTCCTGGGCGATGCCCGTCTCGCCGCGATTGCCGCCGGCGGGAGCGGTTCCTCCCACGCCCGGTATCCCGACGTTGATGTCGTTGTCGATCATGATGGGCGTGCTGGTTCCGGCGCGATAGATGCCGATGGAACTTCCCCCGGCTCCGCCGCCGCCGCCGCCGCCGTCGCCGCCGGAAACGCCCGCGCCGCCCGGGCCGCCGCTGTAGCCGAAGCCGTATCCCTCGCCGCCCAGGCCGCCGTTGCCGCCTTTTCCTCCGTCGCCGCCGCGCTGGCCGGGGCCGCCGTCGCCGCCGTCGTCGGCCACGATGGTGCAGTCCGTGATTTCGATGGAAGCGTTGTAAAGGAAAATGCCGAAGCTTCCGCCGCCGCCTTCGCCGCCCGCGCCGCCCGTACCGCCGCATCCACCGCCGCCGCCGCCGCCGCCGGTCGCGCCCCAGGTCTCGCAGCTATCCAGAAACCAGATGCCGTCCGAGAAATAGGAGCCGCCGCCGCCGCCGCCGCCGCCGGAGCCGCCCGGGCCGCCGTCCGTTCCCGCCTGCCCCGCTCCGGGCTGGAAGTAGCCACCGACGATGCTTCCTGCCGCCAGACCGGCCTGGCCGTCGCTGCCGTCGAATCCGTTGAAGTTCGGGCTGTGACCGCTGGTGCCGTCGGCTCCGCTGATGCCGATGCCGCCGCCGTCTCCCTGACTGCCCGCCTGTCCGGCATATCCCGCGCAGGGCGTGTTTCCGCCGCTGGCCTTGCAACTGAAGCCGCCGTTGCCGCCCCGCCCGCAGCCGCCGCCTCCCATGCCGACGCCGTTGCGCTCCGTGCGCCCCGGGCAGACCAGGAAGCTGTCGTCGTCAATGCGGTAATCCTGGCCGCGCTCGCCGTTGTCGCCGGGCAGGCCGTCCTCGCCGGGAGAGTCGATCAGGGTGCCGTCCCGTCCGGGCCCCGCGATTACGGTGACATGTTCCAGAATCAGGGCGTCCGCGTCCCGGCTGTACAGGCCGTAACTTGAGTTGCGGCTGTCGTCGCCGCCGGCGGACTCGATGGCCATGTGCTGGATTTTGGTGCGCCGGTTGATGAAGTTGGCTTCCATGCCGATGCTGTCGCCCACGATGCGCGTGGTGGTGTCGAGACTGCGTTGCCAGCCCCGGGGCGCGTCGGGATCGTTGATATAGGGCGAATAGCCGGAATAGCCGCCGTAGAGACTGACGCTGGTGTTGGACAGCGTGTAGCGTCCCAGGTAGGTTCCGCCCGAGGCGTAGATCTGGTCCTTGTGCTGGAGCAGCGCCCTGTTGCGGGCGGCTTCCAGCGTGGCGAGGGGCGAATCCCAGGTGCCGTCGTTGTTGTTGTTGCCGTTGATGGCGGAAACGAAGACGGCCTTTTCGATGTTTCCGTCGATGCCGTCGCAGTTGCTGTCGATAAACTGCATGTCGGGTTCGTCGTCCGAACTCTGGAAAACGCAATGATATTCGCAGCCTTCGATGGTGGAATTCAGATCCCACCAGTCCTCCGGGCAGTCCGTGGCAATGCCGCGAAGTTCCAGGTTTTTGGTAAGCGACCAGCCCCGATCCTCGGCTTTCAATCGCAGCACGCTGCCATGGCGACCGAAGTCCACGGGTTCATACACCACGTCGAACGTGAAGTAGTTCGGGTTGTCTCCTCCTAACAGGGTCAGGCAGTTGGCCGTGTCGGGAGTGCTGCCGCATTCTTCCGGGCGGTTGACCGGCGCGCCGTTCAGGGCGAAGTTCGACAGGCTGAAATAATTCGTGGTGTCCGTTCCATCTTCGTTGAAAGGCAGCATGCTCAGACAGCACATTTTGGCTTCCGTGCCTTCCTTGCCGCCGTTCCAGACCTGAATGTTCTTCGGCGCACTGACGCCCGGATTGTTGGGATCGAACTGAATGATGCCCATATCCACCAGCACGGCCGGCTGGCTGAGCAACTCCGCGCCCACGCCCGTTCCGGACATGGGATCGTTGTAGATTTCGCTGCCTACCGAATCCGAGAGAATCTGGAGGTTGGCCTGGACCTGCTCCCGCCGTCCCGCGTAGAAGGTGGTGGTGACCGTCAGACAACGCGAATCCGGCGGGCCTTCCCCCTCCGGATACAAAACTACGTCCTCGGTGTTGAAATTGATGCCGGGAGTGGTCAGGGCGAAGGAGAAGGTGTCGTCGTTCACGATGACGACATCATCCACGATCAATTCATATCCGCCGCAGTTGCAGACTTCCACGTCGATGGGCTTGCTTTCGCTGATGGGAACCTCTCCGAAGAGGAGAGGGAAGGGATTCACGCAGACGCGGGGCTGCACGCCCTCGCAGCGCAGATTGATGCGGAATTCCTTGTTTTCCTGCGGGTTTTCATCGTTCGTGTTGAAGATCAGGACATTTTCATGGGCTTCTTCCGTCTTGGGGTTGCAGGCAATGGGAATGTCCTCGAACTGCCCCGGAGCCAGCAGCACTTCCCGCTGGCCGTTGGACAACTCGGTATCGTCGATGAAGAAGTTCGGATCCTCGGCGGCCTCCAGGCGGAAGTTGAAAGCCTTCAGCACCCGGTTGGAATCCTCGTCCTGGCGCTGGTTGCGCAGCCGGACGTTCGCGGTTTTCTTGGTGAACAGCCGGACCGAACCGAAATCCACTTCGTCGCAGGTGTCCGGCGGCCGGCAGGGTTCCGGGTCGGACACCGGGTAGATTTCGCCTTTTTCCCGGCTGATGAGATCCACGGAATAATAGCAGGGAATCGCTCCGCCGTCATCGGTGGGCTGGATGAACGCGATGTTGAGCGTACCCACGTCGGGACCGGCGTCTCCCGGCCGGTATTTGAGGACGATGGAGGCGTCCTTGCCCGCCTCCACTTTCAGGGTCTCCCCTTCGCCCAGTTCGTCTTCTGCGGCCAGATAGAATTCCCCGGAGGTCGATTCGCTGATTTCGTAAAAGATGTAGGCGTCGTGGCTGGGCCCGGCGTTTCCGAAGGTCAGGATGCGTTCCTGCTCCGCTCCGAGCTGCACCGCGCCGAAGTCGATGGGGTTGGTCCAGACCAGATGCGGGTCGTCGTTGCATTTCGGACCCGAAACGTCGCCGTCGGCGCTGTTGTCGTCGTCGCCGTCGGTATCGCCGTCGATGATGTCGTCATCGTCGCCGTCCGTCACGCGCTGGCAGACGAAATCGATGCAGTCGTAACCGATGCGGCAGTCATATTCGTCCTGGCAGGCCACCAGGGGCGGATCTCCCGCGCAGTATTCCAACGGCACGCAATAGCCGTAGTCTCCATAGGACACGTCGTGCATGCAGCACATCTCCGCCGAGGGACAGTCCGACACCGTGTCGCACTCCCTTGCGCAGAAGGCCGAGGCCCCATCGTTGGGGTTCAGGCACATTTCTCCCGGACGGCATTCGTCGCAGGCGTTGAGGATGTCCGGCGCGTCGCCGTCGCTGGCGGTGTTGCCGCTGTCACCGCAGGCGGTGAAAAGCAACAATGCGAAAAGCAGCATGGCTGGGAAGAACGGGAAGTGTCTCGTCGTCATTCGGTGCATTTCCTTCCTCGAACGAAAACCAAGGCAGTCCAAGCCGTTTGCCCTGTGAGTTGATATATCCCGGCAGGCCATCCCGTGGCGGCAGAATCCTTCTTACTTCCTTATTCTACACCATATGATGTAGGCGTCAACTGTTTTTTCCAGGGGGAGGGGAAAGCTAACAAACATGTAACCGTATGGAATAACAACGGAAAGATCTCCTTTTCGTCGGTGCGGCTCCATTCGTGGCCGCAGAGATTCCCCCTCCTTCCCATTGGACGGTCTGCGGACGGGATCTATTCATTATGGAATCGCGTCGGCGGTCATTCGCGGGGAAGCGGGACGCTTCGCAATCCGCCCGGCGGGATGTGGAAAACGGCCGATTCAATCGGCCGGAAGCGGTTGCTGATCGGGGGGGAGATGGCGGCGGAAGATTTCGCGGACTTCCTTCACGTGCCGGTCCAGATTTTCCAGCGTCCACTCGCTGGTGTCGATGGGCGGCAGGATTTCCAGGTCGATAGGCGTGCCCTTGATGATGCTGCTGGTCGGCTGCCAGGCGTTATAGGCGCCTTTCATGACGAAGGGCACCACCGGCAGACCGGTCTGAAGCGCCAAATGTGCGAAACCTTTCTTGAATTTCTTGATGCGTCCGTTGCGGGAGCGTGTGCCCTCGGGCCACATGAACACGGAAAGATCGTGTTTTCGTACCAGGTTTCCCAATTCCTGCATGCCGGCCACGGCGCGGTCGGTGCGGCTGCGATCGATGACCAGGTGGCCGGACAGACCGTAGACCTGGCCGAAAAACGGCACGCGCACGATTTCCCTTTTCGCCACGCCGGAGGTTCCCGGCGGGACGTGACTCATGGCGATGAACAGATCCAGGGTGGACGTGTGGTTGGAAATGAAGATCGCCGGACCCTTGCGGGTGTTTTCCTTGCCGGTGATGCGAAGCTTCGATCCGCTGATGAGGATGAAGCCTCGACCGGCGATGTAGGCGAAATAATTGGTTGTTTTTATCCGTAAAACTCGGAAGGGAAGCAGCAGGAGCAGCACGAAAATGAAGACGCTGAAGAGTACGGCCATGAACACCGAACCGAGGATGATTTTCACGGCGCTGACCAGCAACAGCCAGGAGGAGAACAGCCATCCGGAACGTCCCACCGCTACGCTTGCATCGCCCATGTCGCATTCTCCCACGGAAAAAGGTCGAAGATGACTTTCGGATTTCATTTCGAAGCCCTGGGAGTTTAACAGATCGGAGACGGCGGGATTGTAAAAATTACGTAAAAGGTCATTTCGCCACGCGGCGTCCGCTTGGGATCGGCTCTCTGAAATCAGGGAGAAAGCGGGATCTCGGCCAGGCCCTGAATTTCCGTGGACGTGACCCATAAATCATCCGGGTGACGGTCCGTGAATTCGGCCGTTTTCTGAATGACGAAAGGAGCGGCGGCCAGTCCCGCGAGCAGCTTCGGCAGGTTTTCGAAACCCAGATCCGCAAGTGAGATTTCCAGGTGGAAGTCGCCTCCTTCGTTGAATGTGTAGCGGAAGGATCCCGGAAGATTTTCGGTGCTCCAATGGCATCCGGCATGTTTTGCGGCGGTGGAACAGTCCGCGTTCCAATAGCTGAAACGGCCGTTGTTGTATCGCACCGTATGCCCGACCAGGCTCGAATCCGGAGGGATCATGAACAGTTCGAAGGAATGATCTTCCGGCGGCGCGGCGTTGTATTCGATCTTCCAATAAAGCGTGCCTTCCTCGACGCGGAAAGAGAGGTCGCGAATGTCCGCCCGGCAGTTTTCGTCCTGCTCCTCGCAATCTCCGCTTGCGTCCGGCGCGGAAGCCAGGGGCGTCCATTCTTCGGCCGAATCGTCGGGGTCCGTCTCCGCTTCGTTTTCGGAATCGGCGATCTCTTCATCTCCGTCTTCATCCCCGTCCGCGGGCGGCGGATCATCGTCGAATTCCTCGTCCGCATCTCCCGGGACCGATTCCCCGTCCATGTCGCCGTCGCCGGACGTGTCGTCATCGCTCTCCGTACACGCGGGGATCAGGAGAATGGAAAATAGAAGGAACAAAAGCAGGATGATTGGGGAAATCGCTCTCTGCATGGAAAACCTCTCGCGTTATTGGTAATAAGAAAATATAAAACGTGCTACTGTGGGCATGGATAGCATGCCTCCCGAATCAAGGCAAGGAAAAACGGAAGCGATCGGCGTCGTTTTCCGTTCCGGACAGGGGGCGGGCGCATCGGATTGTAAAAATTACGTAAAAGCGCCATCGAGGGTTCGAAACTTCTGGCCTGAAAGCGAAACTCCGTGCTAGATTTCCGCCGAAGGAAGAACGAGCACCACAATTTACGGCTTTTCGATGCAGCGAAGGGAATCACTCACCGGGCGGACGCGTTCCGGCGGAATGGAATCCTTCCGCCGATGAAACGAACTTCAGGAGTATCACAGAATGCCGTTGCCTCCATTGAAAAATCCCGGGAAACCGGCCGAGCGCATTTGGGGTTGTTTCAAAGGGATTGCAGCGATATTGCTTCTTTTTTCAAGCCTGCTTTTTTTCAACGGCCTTCAAGTCCTTTCCTTGGTTTTTCTGCTTTTCAGCCCGGCTCTCTTTCGGAAGGTCAACCGGGAACTGGCGGATCTCTGGTGGAGCTGGACCGATCGCTACGCAGAACATTTTTATGGGAACGAGATTCGATTTACGGGGCACGACGTTCCGTACGGGGAAAATGCTTTTCTTCTGACGAACCATCAGGAAATGTCCGATATCACGGTGTTATTCCGCCTGGCTCGCCGAAAGGGGCGGCTGGGCGACATGAAATGGTTCGTCAAGCGTGAATTGAAATACTTCCCCGGAATCGGCTGGGGCATGCAGTTTCTGGATTGCCTGTTCATCAAACGAAACTGGACGGAGGATAAGAGCGGCATCCAGAAGGTTTTTCACAAAGTCCTGGTCAATCGGATTCCTTTGTGGTTGGTCACTTTTCCCGAGGGAACGCGATTCCGGGAGGAAAAAGCGCGAAAAAGCCGGGAATTCGCCAAGAAAAGCGGGCTCCGGCCTCTGGATCATCTGCTTACCCCTCGGACCAAGGGATTCGTGACGACGGTGGAAAATCTTCGCGGACATCTGGACGCGGTCTACGATGTGACCATCGGTTATATCGACGGCGTTCCCACTCTCTGGCAGTGGGCTCGCGGTTACGTGAAACAAGTCAATGTCCACGTGCATCGTTTCTCCATGGATGAACTGCCCGTGGGTGAGGAAGCGTTGACCGCCTGGCTGCACGATTTGTATGTAAAGAAAGATCAGCTCCTGAACCGCTATTATCGGGAAGGCGCGTTTCCTGAAAACGTCGAGAAATTCTGAGAAAATAGCGTCCATTCTTGACCGGATGGCCTGTTGGCCGATCATCTCCGTTCCGTTCCCGGATTGAGTCTTTCTCCCTCCTCTGTTACAAAATGGAAAACATTTCAAAGTAAGCCAGCGAAGCAATCGCTTCAACTATCCGAAATCAAATAGGAAAAACGTATTTCGATTTTAAATCTTCGGTTTTTTCGGAAAAGATTGCAATTTTTCTTTTTGTATAGGATCATTAAATCGATAGGGCAAACCCCGCGAGGGGTGGTTTATTGATCGTTATTTTTTTTTGGAACGAAAAAAAGCAATTCCATCGAGACTTTTCGTTTATCTCGCTGGAACGATGGAAGGGAATCGGGAACTCCGTTGGCTTTTAAATTGAAGGCCGACCGTTTTTCCGTGTCTCTGACATAACCCGTTTCCACAAAGGAGCAGACCTATGTCCGGAACGATGATTCTCCAACATGTGACCAGGCCGGTCAATCGTATCTGCAATCTGATCGTGCTGTTGGTTCTGATGGGCCTTCCCGCCGTGGCGGTCGCCCAGAGTTCGTCTCCTCCTTTTCAGGATACGGAGATTTACGCCGGAAAACCGGGTCGCCCCTCGACCCTGGGTCACGGAACCCAGCAGGGCGAATTGTGCATCGTCCGGGAACGGAACTTCACCACGTCGGCGCCGGACATTACCGGGTCCGGAATCAGCCTGAACAGTTCCGATACAAGACTGGATGGGCTGTATTCCATGTCGTTGTACTTCCGGGTCGGTCCCATCATCGACAATTCCAGGTCTCCGGAGGCGTCGGGCGCGATCATCTTTCCGGCCGGGATCACGGTGGTCGGCATCGCGGATTCCACCTCGGACCTGAATAATTCCGACGGGCGGCTGGGATTGGAGCCCGGCGTCATTTCGGATTACGATACGGATTCCCGCGGCATGGAGAGCAACGAGATCGAATCCGTCAGCGTCAATCCGGACGGCACCACCACCATCCGGTTCTGGACGAACATGAACGACACCACCTATTCCGACGACTTCCGTGTCCTGGTGGACTTCGGCACGTTCTTCCCTCCCAATGCGTATATGGATGTGGAATTGGACGTCGGGGACGACATCAACGTCGGCGGAACCGATGGCGGCGATGTTCAGTCGCTGCGGGTCTATCTCACTTCGGCGTTGAACTGCACCAACGATTACGACGGGGATGGTCTGGACGACTGCGTGGAGGCCAACCTGGATCCGGATATCGATACGGACGGGTCCGGCCCGGATGTCGGCGACGACATCGATAACGACGGCCTGCCCAGCTACCAGGATCCCGATTCCGACAACGACGGCATTCCGGACGCCGAAGAAGGTGCGGGAGACTTCGATGGAGACGGCCTGGCCGATTTCCTGGACGCTGACGACGACAATGACGGCCTTGATACGGCGGACGAACTGGCGCTCGGCACCGGCCATCTCAATCCGGATTCGGATGGGGACTCTCTGCTCGACGGCCAGGAAGTGGGGCCGGATCCGAGCCATCCCGTCAATACGGACAGTGACGCCTTCATCGACGCGCTGGACGCCGATGACGACGAGGACGGCGTGCCCACCGCCACGGAAGCCGCCGATTCGTTGCTGTTCAGCGATGACGTGGACGGTGACGGAATCCTCAACTGGCTCGACGACGACGCCGACGACGACACGAAGACGGACGGAGTCGATGGCACGGGCGATGTGGACAGCGACGGCATTCCGAACTATCTGGACGCGGACGATTCGGACGGCCCCAACGCGGATCTGGACGGAGACGGTCTGACCAACGGCCAGGAAGCCGCCCTGGGCACCAACCCGTTGAAGGTGGACAGCGATACCGACGGGTTGGACGATTATCTGGAAACCGACGGCGGCCTGGCGGTGGATTCGGATCAGGACGGAACCATCGACGCGTTGGATACGGACTCGGACAACGATTCGATCTTCGATATCGTGGAAGGCGATACGGACTCGGACCTGGATTCCCTGGGAGACTGGCGCGATCCGGACGACGACGACGACGGCATCGACACTTTAGTAGAAGAAACCGACGGCGCCTTGTTCGGCCATGATCCGGACAACGACGGCGTGGTCAACCGTCTCGACCCGAACGCGGACGGGACGGGTCTGGACGACGGAGACGAGGGACGGGAGGACATCGATGGCGACGGCGTTCCCAATTACCTGGACCCCGACGACGCGGACGGCCCCTACGGCGATCCGGACGGCGACGGCCTGAACAACGATCAGGAAAACAACATTGGCACCAATCCCAACGATCCCGACAGCGACGGCGACGGCCTGAACGATGGCGAAGAAGTCGGTCCCGATCCCGCCAACCCGGTGAACTCGGACAACGACGATTACATCGACGCTCTGGATCCGGACGACGATAACGACGGCGTTTCCTCTGCTCAGGAGGTCGCCGACGCGGCGATTTTCGGTGACGACGTGGACTTGGACGGCCGGCCGAACTGGCTGGACAGCGACTCCGACGGAGATGGCAAGACCGATAACGTGGACGGAACCGGGGATCAGGATTCGGACGGAACTCCCAACTATCTGGATCCCGACGACAACGACGGCGCCACGGGCGACTACGATCACGACGGCATCACCAATCAGGACGAAAACACCATCCACACCAATCCGAACAAGGCGGACACCGACGATGACGGTATTCCGGACGGCGTGGAGGTCGGAGACGAGCATCTTAATCCCATCGATACCGACGAAGACGGGACCATTGACGCCCTGGACGACGATTCCGACGATGACTATCTCCTGGATATCGATGAGGGCGAGACGGATACCGATGAAGACGGTACGGGTGACTGGCGCGATACGGACGACGATGACGATAACATCGATACCTCGGTCGAGATCGAGGATTCCGACGCCATCTCCAACGATGACGTGGATCAGGACGGCGTTCCCAATTGGCTGGACACGGATTCCGACGGCGACGGCATGCTGGATTCGGAAGAAGGCCGGGGCGACAACGACGGCGACGGCATCCTGAATTACCTGGACATCAACGACTACGACGGCTCGGACGCCGACCCGGACGAGGACGGTCTGACCAACGCGCAGGAAGTGGCTCTGAACACCAATCCCAACAATCCGGATACGGACGGCGACGGCGTTCCGGACGGAGAGGAAGTCGGGGACTGGCTGGATCCGGCGGATTCCGATTTCAACGGCCTGATAGACGCCCTGGACCCGGACGACGACGGCGACGGCATCCCCACGCTTTCGGAAGAGGCGGACGGCCTGCTGTTCGGGCACGACGTGGACAACGACACGACGCCCAATCGGCTGGATACGGACTCGGACGGCGACGGCCGGCCGGATTCGGTCGAAGGCCGGGGAGACGCCGATCTGGACGGCGTGCCCAATTATCTGGATCCCAACGATTACGACGGCCCGCTGGGTGATACGGACAACGATGGAATTTCCAACGGGGACGAGGTCATTCTGGGCACCAATCCCAGCAATCCCGATTCCGACGGCGACGGACTGGGTGACCTGGAAGAAGTCGGCGATGTCGGCGATCCTACCGACACCGACGACGACGGCGTCATCAACGCCATGGATCCGGACGATGACGGAGACCACATCGACACCGCGGTGGAGATCTCGGACGGCGGACTATACGGCAACGATCCGGACTTCGACGGCGCTCCCAACTGGCTGGACGACGACGCCGACGACGACGGAGTGGACGACGGCATGGAAGGTCGGGGCGATCGGGACGGGGACGGACGTCCCAATTACCTGGACGGCAACGACGAAGACGGCCCGCTGGGCGATCTGGACGGCGACGGACTCACCAACCAGCAGGAATGGGCGTTGAACACCAACCCGAACCGCGTGGATTCCGATGGAGACGGCCTGGACGACCTGACGGAGGTCGGCAATCCCGCCGCGCCGCGGGATACGGATACGGACGGCACCATCAACGCCCTGGACCAGGACGATGACGGCGACCTGATTCCAACCCTGACGGAACGCAACGACAGCATCGCCCTGGGCGACAACGACGTGGACCGGGACGGATTCGCCAACTGGCTGGACGAGGACTCCGACGGAGACGACGTCTCCGACATGCTGGAAGGCATTACGGATCACGACGGCGACGGCATTCCGAATTACCTGGATCCGGACGATGAAAGCGGTCCCCTGGGCGATCGGGACGGCGACGGTCTGACCAACGCCCAGGAAGCGGCGCTGGGAACGCTTCCGGACAATCCGGATTCCGACGGCGACGGTCTGGACGACTTCACCGAAGTCGGCGGAAACGTGGCCGATCCCTGGAACACGGATTCGGACGCCCTGATCGACGCGCTGGATCCGGACGACGACGGCGACGGCATTCCGACCTTGACGGAGCGCAACGACGGCCTCCAGTACGGCAACAACCCGGATTTCGACGCCTTGCCCAACTGGAGGGATACGGACAGCGACGGAGATGGGAAAACCGACGGCGTGGAAGGCCGCGACGATTCGGACAGCGACGGCATTCCGAACTACCTCGATTCCAACGATGCCGACGGCCCGGACGGAGATCCCGACAACGACGGCCTGACCAACAATCAGGAACGGACCATCGGCACCAATCCCAACTCGCCCGACTCCGACAACGACGGCCTGCGGGACGACGTGGAAGTGGGCGATCCCGCCCACCCGGAGGATTCCGATGGCGACAATATCATCGACGCCCTGGACCAGGACGACGACGGCGACTTCATTCCCACCAGCCGGGAACTCGAAGACGCCCTGACGTTCGGCGACGACATCGACGAGGACAATACCGTCAACTGGCACGATGGCGACTCCGACGGCGACGGCAAATCGGACCAGCAGGAAGGCGTCCTGGACGGCGACGGCGACGGCACGCCGAACTACCTGGACCCGGATGACGACGATGGCCCCCTGGGCGACCCGGACGAGGACGGTCTGACCAACGAGCAGGAAAACGAACTGGGCACGGATCCGGATCTGGCGGATACGGATGCGGACGGCCTGTCGGACGGCGAGGAAGTCGGAGATCCGGACAACCCCGTAAATACGGATTCGGACGAGTGGATTGATGCCCGCGATCCGGACGACGACAACGACGGCATCGATACGCAACAGGAGCGGACGGACGCCCAGACGTACGGAAACGATCCGGACGAAGACGGCGTTCCCAACTGGCTGGACACGGATTCCGACGGCGACGGAAACTTGGACGAGAACGAGGGCCGCGGCGACGCGGACAGCGACGGCATTCCCAATTACCTGGACGAGACGGACGACGACGGACCCCTGGGCGATCCCGACAACGACGGCCTGACGAACTCCCAGGAGCGGGATCTGGGGACGAATCCGAACAAGGCGGATACGGACGGCGACGGCCTGCGGGACGACGTGGAAGTGGGCGATCCCCAGAATCCGAGAAACACGGACGGCGACGACGTCATCAACGCCCTGGACCAGGACGACGACGGCGACGGCATCTCCACCCTGAACGAGCGGAACGACGCCATCGATCTGGGCGACGACGACGTGGACGACGACGGCATCGTCAGCTGGCTGGACGAGGATTCGGACGGGGACGCGATCTCCGATTTGGAGGAAGGCGACGGCGACGCGGACGGCGACGGCCGGTTGAATTATCTCGACCCGGATGACCAGGACGGCCCGCTGGGCGATCCGGATGAGGACGGCCTGACCAACCGGCAAGAGGAAAATCTGAACACGAATCCCGGAAATCCCGATACGGACGAGGACGGCATTCCGGACGGCGAGGAAGTCGTCAATCCCGTCAATCCGGAAGACTTCGACGAGGACGGTCTCATCGATGCGCTGGATCCGGACGACGACGACGACGGCATCGACACCCGCACGGAACTCGAAGATTCCCTGGAATTCGGTTCCAATGCGGACAACGACGCGGAACCCAACTGGCGGGATCCCGACGCGGACAACGACGGCCGCGAAGACGGCGTGGAAGGCCGGGGCGACGAGGACAGCGACGGCATTCCCAATTATCTGGATGGAAACGACGAGGACGGCCCGGACGCCGATCCGGACGAGGACGGTCTGACCAACCAGGAGGAGGCCGGGTTAGGCACGAATCCCAATATTCCGGACACGGACGGAGACGGCATCCCGGACGGCGAAGAAGTCGGCGGCGATGTCGCTAACCCGCGCGATACGGACGGAGACCACCGCATCGACGCCCTGGATCAGGACGACGACGGAGATAACATCTCCACGGCGGATGAAATCGAAGACAGCAATGCCTTCGGCGACGATGACGTGGACGACGACGGGCTGGTCAACTGGCTGGACGACGACGCCGATGACGATGGTACGCCCGACCGGGAAGAAGGCGCGGGCGACGCGGACGGCGACGGCGTGCCGAACTATCTGGACGATAATGATGAAGACGGTCCCCAGGGCGATTTGGACGACGATGGCCTGACGAACAACCAGGAAAACAATCTGGGCACCGATCCCACGAACCCCGACACGGATGAGGACGGTATCTCGGACGGCGAGGAAGTCGTCAATCCCTTCAACCCGGCCGACACGGACGAGGACGGGCTCATCGACGCCCGGGATCCGGATGACGACGACGACGGCATCGATACGGCGCTGGAATACGAGGATGCCGCCGAACACGGAGAGGACGTGGACAACGACGGTCTACCCAACTGGCGGGATCCCGACGCGGACAGCGACGGCATCGAAGACGGCGTGGAAGGCCGGGGCGATGTGGATTCGGACGGCATTCCCGATTACCTGGACAAGAACGACGAGGACGGCCCGGAGGGCGATCCGGACGAGGACGGTCTGACCAACCAGGAGGAGGCCGATCTGGGAACCAACCCGAACAAGGCCGACACGGACGGCGACGGCATCCCGGACGGCGAGGAAGTCGGCGGCGATGTCGCTAACCCGCGCGATACAGATGGAGACCACCGCATCGACGCCCTGGATCAGGACGACGACGGCGATAACATCTCCACGGCGGATGAAATCGAAGACAGCAATGCCTTCGGCGACGATGATGTGGACGACGACGGACTGGTCAACTGGCTGGACGACGACGCCGACGATGACGGTACGCCCGACCAGGAAGAGGGTGCGGGCGATTCGGACGGCGACGGCGTGCCGAACTATCTGGACGATAATGATGAAGACGGTCCCCAGGGTGATCTGGATTCGGACGGCCTGACCAACAACCAGGAAAACAACCTGGAAACCGATCCGACGAATCCCGACACGGACGCGGACGGACTTTCGGACGGCGAGGAAGTCGTCAATCCTTTCAATCCGGCCGACACGGACGAGGACGGGCTCATCGACGCCCGGGATCCGGACGACGACGACGACGGCATCGATACGGCGATTGAAGTCCAGGATGGCGTGCAATTCGAAGAGGACATGGATCTTGATGGTCTGGCCAACTGGCTCGACACGGACAGTGATGCCGACGGCACGCCGGACGAGGCGGAAGGACGGGGTGACGCGGACCTGGACGGCATTCCCAACTACCTTGACAAGAACGACGAGGACGGCCCGGAGGGCGATCCGGACGAGGACGGCCTGACCACGGCCGAAGAGAATGCCATTCACACCAATCCCTTCAATCCCGACAGCGACAACGACGGCCTGTCCGACGGTCTGGAAGTGGGCGACGATCCCACACAGCCCAGGGACTTCGACGAGGACGGAACCATCGATGCGCTGGACCAGGACGACGACGACGACAACATCCGCACCGCGCGGGAACTGGCGGATGCGGAGCGCTTCGGCAACGACGTGGATCACGACGGCCGGCCGAACTGGTACGATAAGGACAGCGACGCCGACGGCAAGCAGGATCTGGCGGAAGGCGTGGAGGACGCGGACGCCGATGGCATCCCGAATTACCTGGATGCGAACGACGTGGACGGTCCGGACGCCGATCCGGACAGCGATGGTCTGACCAACGGCGAGGAAGCCGACCTGGGAACCAATCCCAACCATCCGGATTCGGACGGCGACGGCCTGGGAGACTGGGAGGAAGTCGGCGGCGACCCGGCCAATCCGCTGAACACGGACGGAGACGAACGCATCAACGCTCTCGATCCGGATGACGACGGCGACGGCCTGGATACGGCCCTGGAACGCTCCGACGCGGAAATCTGGGGCGAGGATGTGGATCACGATGGCCGGGTGAACTGGCTGGACGACGACAGCGACGCCGACGGCAAGACAGATCTGGAAGAAGGCGACGGGGACGCGGATCTGGACGGCACGCCCAATTATCTGGACCCGGACGACGAGGACGGCCCCAGCGGCGACTACGACGAGGACGGCCTGGACAACGGCGAGGAGAACGAGTTGGGCACCGATCCGAACAACCCGGACTCGGACGGCGACGGCATTCCGGACGGTGAGGAAGTCGGCGACGACGTGGAAAACCCCAACGACACCGACGACGACGGACTGATCGACGCCCTGGACGATGACGACGACAACGACGGCATTCCCACCGAAGATGAGCGGGAAGACGGTCAGCAGCACGGCGACGATCCGGATGAGGACGGCGTTCCCAATTGGCTGGACGACGACGCCGACGGCGACGGCATTCCGGACGAAGAGGAGGGCGACGGCGACCCGGACGAAGACGGCATCCCGAACTATCTGGACGACGATTCGGACGACGACGGTCGGACGGACGAGGAAGAGGGCAACGGGGACAACGACGGAGACGGCATCCCCAATTACGCCGATGACAATGATGAAGACGGTCCCCAGGGAGACCTGGACGGGGATGGCCTGACCAACGATGAAGAGGAAGATCTGGGCACCGATCCGGAAGACGCCGACACGGACGGCGACGGCCTGAACGACGGCCTGGAAGTCGCTCTGGGCACCGATCCCCTGCGCGTGGACAGCGACAATGACGGCATCGGCGATTTCGTGGAGACCGATGGCGGACAGCCCGTGAACACGGACAGCGACGATTCCATCGACGCCCTGGACACGGACAGCGACGCGGACGGCGTGCCGGACGTGACCGAAGGCTCCTGGGACCGGGACGAGGATTCCCTGGGCAACTGGCGCGACCCGGACGACGACAACGACGGCATCGACACGCTTCGCGAGCATGCGGATGGTTCCGTCTTCGGCCACGATGTCGATCTGGACGGGATCATGAACTGGAACGACGAGGACTCCGACGGCGACGGCATCCCCGACCAGACCGAAGGGACGGATGACGTGGACGCCGACGGCGTGCCCAACTATCTGGATCCCGACGACGTGGACGGTCCGGACGCCGATTCGGACGGCGACGGCCTCACGAACGGTCAGGAACTGACGCTGGGAACCAATCCCAACGATCCCGACAGCGACCACGACGGCCTGGGCGACCTGGCCGAGGTGGGCGTGGATCTTCAGAATCCCGTCAACTCCGACGGAGATGCGCTTATCGACGCCATCGATCCCGACGACGACGGCGACGGTATCCGTACCGTGGACGAACGCGCCGACGCCGATATCCTCGGGGAGGACATCGACACCGATGGACGGCCGCATTACCTGGATGACGATTCGGACGGCGACGGCATCCTGGATGTCGTGGAAGGCCGGGGCGACGCGGATCACGACGGCGCGCCCAACTATCTGGACCTGGATTCGGACGAGGACGGCAAGTCGGACGAGTCGGAAGGCTCGGGCGATAGCGACAACGACGGCCTGCCCAATTACCTCGATCCGGTGGACGACGACGGCCCGGACGCCGATGCGGATAGCGACGGCCTCACCAACGGCGAGGAAACGGAAATCGGCACGGATCCTTACAGCGCCGATTCCGACGGGGACGGCCTGGACGACTTCGGGGAAGTCGGCGACGATCTGGAAAATCCGAAGGACACGGATCGTGACGGCCTGATCGACGCGCTGGACGACGATGACGACGGCGACGGCATCGCCACTGCCGACGAGCGCGAAGACGGCGTGGAGCATGGCAATGACGTGGACCACGACGGCGCCGTGAACTGGAAGGACGATGACAGCGACGGCGACGGCATTCCGGATCGTCTGGAAGGCCGGGGCGACGTGGACGAAGACGGCAAGCCCAACTATCTGGATGACGATTCCGACGGCGACGGCAAAACCGATGCCGAGGAAGGCGCGGGAGACGCCGATGGAGACGGCCTGCCGAACTTCCTGGATGGAAACGACGAGGACGGCCCGGACGCGGATGCCGATGCGGATGGACTCAGCAACGAGCGGGAGCGCCTGATCGGGACGGACCCGGACGATCCGGACTCGGACGACGACGGCCTGCGCGACGGTCTGGAGGCCGGAGACGATCCGGACAATCCTCTCAACACCGACCGGGACGAGTACATCGACGCGCTCGATCCGGATGACGACAACGACGGCATCGATACGGCAACGGAAGTGGAGGATGGCAACATTCACGGCCAGAATGTGGACGAGGACGACCTGCCCAACTGGCACGACGATGACAGCGATGCCGACGGCATTCCGGATTCCGTGGAAGGCCGGGAGGATTACGACACGGACAACATCCCATCGTACCTGGACGACGATTCGGACGGAGACGGAAAGTCGGATCTGGACGAAGGCGTGGGAGACGACGACAACGACGGCCTGCCGAACTACCGCGACCCGGACGACTCCGACGGTCCCGACGCCGATCCGGACAACGACGGCCTGACCAACGCCCAGGAAATCGCTATCGACACGAATCCTTACGACGCGGACAGCGATGACGACGGTCTGAGCGACGGGCTGGAGGTCGGCGGAGATCCGTCGAACCCGCTGAACACCGACCTGGATGAGTTCATCAACGCGCTGGACACGGACGACGACGGCGACGGGATCTCCACCGCCAACGAAATAGCGAACAGCGAGACGGTGGGCGAGGATCCGGACGAGGACGGAAAGCCCAACTGGCTGGACGATGACGACGACGGCGACGGCATCCTCACGGCCGACGAGATAGCGGACGGGGCGCTTTACGGAAACGATCCGGACGAAGATGACCTGCCCAACTGGTACGATGAGGACTCCGACGCCCAGGGCGGAACGGACGCCGAGGAAGGTCGCGGCGACAGCGACCAGGACGGTATCCCGAATTATCTCGACGACATCGAGGACGAGGTGGACGGCGATATCGATGGCGACGTGGACGGAGACGAAGACGGCGATGTCGATGGCGATGATGTCGTGGACGGAGACGAGGACGGAGATGCCGACGGCGACGATATCGCGGATGGAGACGAGATCGCGGACGGCGATGACGACTTCCCCATCGACTGGCCGGACGGAGACTGGGAGATTCCGGAAGACATCCTGGATGAATACAAGGGCATGACCTTCGGCGGCGGCCAGGATTGCCGCACCGTGCCCGGAGGCGCTTCGCTTCCGACCACCCTGCTGCTGTTCGGATTCGTGCTCGGCGTGATGGCGTATCGGCGCTTTCGCTTTCCGAAAAAACGTTAGTTAATTCCGATATAAATGATGAATCATCATCCCTCCATGCCGGAACGGAGACGGCCGGCATGGAGGGCCATCCCTGAAAGGAATCGAGGATGTACCTGGCTCGAACCGCTGGAGTTCTTTCGCTCTTTCTGATGTTCTTGCTGCTTTCCGGATCGGCTTACGCCCAAGGTTCGGTGGATGTCCAGAGTTTCAAAACCAGTCCCTTCAACAACGATCTGTTCTCGGTTCATATGGGCGAGGGCCTGCCGAAAGAACAACTCAACCTGGGGTTGCGGCTGAATTTCCAGAAAAATCCCTTCACCATGCGCGACGCCGACACGGGAAAACTCCAGCGGGTCATCCTGGGAAACCAGGCATCGGCGGACCTGGCGGTGGCCTACAGTTTCCTGAAGTGGCTGGATCTGGGCGTCCTGATTCCGATCATTGTCTTCCAGGACGGTGATGGATGGCCCACGGGAGGCAAGCCCGCCGCCACCAGTATCGGGGATATCCGGCTGGTTCCCCGCTTCCAGGTGGTGAACGTCAAGGACGGTCTCTTCGCCCTGGGTATTCTGCCCATCCTGACGTTTCCCACGGGAAAACTGGTGGATGATTTCTCCGGGGCCAAGAACGTCGCCTTCGTGCCGACCTTCGCCTTTTCCTCCTCCAGCCGCTGGATCGACGCGGCGCTGAACCTCTTCGTGCGCATTACAGAACGGGAATCGGTGGGCGATCTGGATCTGTACGAGGAACTGGGCTTCAAGGCCGGTCTGGCAGGGCATGTCTGGAAAGACCGGCTGGATCTTATCGCGGAGGTCTTCGGCGCCACCACCCTGACCGAGCCCTTCGCCAACATCAACCAAACGCCCATGGAGGGCGTGGGCGGCCTGCGCTGGTTTTTACCCCACGACCTGATTCTGACCATGGGAGGCGGAGCGGCCATAACCGACGCCTATGCCGCGCCGGAGTATCGGGTGTTCACCGGCCTGCAATGGTCCTGGGAGCCGGATCACGATCCGGACAAGGATCTTCTGCTGGACGATGCGGATAAATGTCCGGAAGATCCGGAGGACAAGGACGGATTCGAGGACGAGGACGGCTGCCCCGAACCGGATAATGACAAAGACGGCATCGAGGACGCCCAGGACAAATGTCCGGAAGAAGCCGAGGACAAGGATGGATTCCAGGACGAAGACGGTTGCCCCGAGCCGGACAACGACCAGGACGGCATCGAGGACACCCAGGACAAATGTCCGGAAGAGGCCGAGGACAAGGACGGATTCCAGGACGAAGACGGTTGTCCGGAACTCGACAACGACGAGGACGGGATTCCGGATTCGAAAGATAAATGTCCCATGGAAGCGGAGAACATGAACAACCATGAGGACGAGGATGGCTGTCCGGACGTGAAATCGGTTCTGATCGAGGTGACGGAAGACAAGATCGAACTGAAACAGAAAATCTTCTTCAAAACCGGCCGTGCGAAAATCATGAAAAAATCCAATGCTTTGTTGGATGAAATCGCGGCGGTTCTTCTGGAGAAGCCGGACGTGCGGGTGCGGATTGAAGGGCATACGGACAATAAGGGGAAGGCGAAAAAGAATCGCAAATTGTCGTTGAAGCGCGCCCGGGCGGTGAAGAAATATCTGGTCAAAAAGGGTGTGAACAAAGAACGGATGGAAACCAAGGGGTATGGGCCGGACAAACCTATCGATTCCAACCGGACGAAAACGGGACGGAGCAAAAACCGCCGTGTCGAGTTCATCATCCTGAAATAAGCAGTGATTTGTCATTGTCATGAAGCACTGGGAACAAGACGAGATAGGGTTTTCTCATTCAGCAAGAACGAATCCTTACTCTGCCTTCCAGAGCTTCAGACCGGTTTCGGGATCGATCTCCCGGGAGGGAGGCTCGCCGTCGAAGGCCAGCAAAACGCACTCGGCCACGCGGATTTCGCAGCCCGCGAAGACATGCCCGCCGATGGCCGCACCGTCGTGACCGGCCACGATGGCGTGCAGGTGGGCAAAGGGCCGCCCTTCCAGAAGCGAGACGTTGCCCGTGCAATGAAGGATCTCCACCACATGGGGAACTTCGAAGGCATTGTATTCGCCCGCATCGAAATCATAGGATCCCAGGGTGGCCCGGCCGAAAGCTCCGATAATCGATACCATGCCGAAACGGACGCCCGTTTCCTCAAGAAATCCGGAGACTTCCTCCAGAAGATCCCCGCCGGGACGCAGACGCTTGACATGGACTTTCTGCACATTCGCGGTTCGGGTCATGACGAATTCCTTTCCCGAATTCAACGGCTTGTTTCCCGCTTCTCGATTTCGTCCAACAGATTGGCCGCCGCTCCATAGACGCCCGCTTCCTCCCACAACTGACTGATGACGAACTGCACGCCCTTCCAGATGGCCGGATAGGCTCGTTTCTGCAATTCGGCCTCCAGGGCGGGATAGAACAGATTGAAGGACTTGGACAGGCCGCCGCCCAACAGGACGATCTTGAGGTTCAGCGTGTTCAACAACCCGCCCAGGGCCAGACCGATGGCCGTTCCCATGGTATCCCAGTATTTCTGCGCCTCCTTGTTGCCTTCCTCGGCCAGCATGGCTAGCTGCTGGGGGATCCCCGCGTCGTTTTCCACGATGTCCAGAACCGGCCGGAAATCGTCGGCTTTCACCAGACGAATCAGGCCCGTGGCGGAGGCCACCGTTTCCAGGCAGCCGCTGGAACCGCAGTTGCAGGCCGTTCCGTGGGGATCGATGCAGATGTGCCCCACTTCTCCCGCCATGCCGTCCACGCCGTGCCAGATACGGCCGTCCAGGCAGATCGCGCCGCCCAGGCCCGTGCCGATGGCCATGCAGAGGAAATGCTTCTCGCCTTTCACCGCGCCGCACCATTTCTCGCCCCTGGCAATGGCGTTCACGTCGTTTTCCATCGTGACGGGCAGACCGATCCGGGCGGAAAGCCGTTCGATCAGCGGAAAGTCCTTCCATTCGGGAAAGTGAGGAGATTTCGTGATGATGCCTTTCTGCTCGTCGATGACGCCGGCCGCGCCCAATCCCACGCCGACGATGGAATCCTTGCCGAATCCGGAGGCTGAAAGCAGTTTTTTCACGGCCAGCCGAACGGCTTCCACGATACCGGCCTCGCTTTTATCCGCCTCTTCCAATTGAACCATGTATTGTTCCAGCATGGTGCCGCGATTGGTCAGCAATCCAGCTTTCAGATTGGTTCCCCCGATATCGATTCCCACGCAGAGCTTCGTCATCTCACTCTCTCCCGTTATCTTTGCGGCGCGTTCGCCTGTTGCGATTTCGTCCCATGGTACATCCTTTTCTTGCCTGCGGTCAAGAAATGACGACGGCCTTCAGTCTCCCGTTCGTCGCACTCTCCTCAACTCATGGATCGAATTGACTTTTGTGATGACTTCTCGTTTGTGCTATCATTTCCGGCATGAAACGATGTGGCATGAATGGTCAACAATGGAGATTCTTTCCGGCGAGTCTAGCGGCTTTCGTCGTCCTTTGGCTCTGGATGGCGGTTTCTCCGGCCGCCGAACCCGATTCCATGTCCAGCCCGGCTCCTTCGGGAACCCGGAGCCTGGACGTGCTATGCGATCAGCGCGTGCTTCCTGTTCTGGAACAGGTGGCTGCTCAACTGCGTAAGGAAGGTCTTCTGGACGTGCGTTTTTCTTCCGCGCCCGGTATCGATATCCTGGGCCGGGCGGACAAGGAAAAGGCCGACGTCATCATCGTGGAAGGCAAGGAAGCGGTGGCCCTGGCGGTGCATGGAAAACTCGCCCGAAGCGAGGATTTCATCTCCCTGGCCGGAGATCGTCTCGTTGTGGTGGCCAAGGCATCGAAAGAAAAGCCGGATCCGATCCGCCTCTTGCGTATGGCCAAACCCGGACGTATCGTCACTACCGGTTTGGAAAGCAGCATTTTAGGGCTGCACACTCAGTCGGCCCTGAAGCGTATCGGCCTGTGGGATGCGCTGAAATCCCGGATCAAGGCCGTATTGTCCCCCAAAGACGCCGTGGAGAAAATCAAGTCGGACAAAGCCGATGCGGCCATTGTGTATCTGACCGATATCGCGGGGGAATCCGCCGTTCGGTCCGTGCTGACCTTCCCCAAGCAGAGTTACTATCCCATTCTTTACTTCGGTGCCCCCACCCGTCATGCAAAGAACACGGACCAAGCCAGAGGCTTTCTTTATCGACTGGTGGGAAACGAATCCGCATCCTTCTGGATTCAGGCCGGATTTCAGCCGCCTCCCAAGGATCTGCCCTGAGCCGCTCGCGGTTTTTCATCTCCGATATTTTCCCAGAAACTGGATGCGAAATCGAAAACGCTCCATTCCTTTTGATTTTTCCGTATTCGGTCACGTATATTTTTTCAACAACATTTGGCTGTTTGGCTCACCATTACGGTGTTGGTGCGAGGATCCTCACCTGCACATGGAAAAGATCCTGCGTGAGATCGTTTGCCATGCGGCCAGCCAGTACGCGGTATTTCCCCTGTTCCAACGTCAGTGTCTGTTCGCTTCCGACTTCGATGAAATAGGGTTTGGCTTCGCAGAAACACTTAAGAATAACAACAGGCTTGGCGGGGGGCTGCTCCGAGGAAACCGAGACCGCGTATGCTCCCGCCTGGGATATTTCGATCAGCGCTTCATTGCGGAGGGCCCCGGGAGCGATCTCAAGCACTCCCGAATCGGAGCATCCCATCCCGAAATCGTATTTCCAAACACTGCCATCCCATGGAACCGAAGGGGAAACGCACAGATTGATCCGTGGGTAACAGGTCTTCGCTTCCTCGATGAACCGATCCATCGCTTCGTTCAGTTCGACGCCGCATTCTTCCTTGAAAATTCGACGGAAATCATCGATATCCGTATCCTCGCGGGCTCTGATGTAAACCTGTTTGATAGAAGCAAAACCGTACGTATCTATCAGAAAACGCACGAACAACCCCGCCAGGGGATAACTGATGGTCGCCGGATCGACTTCGGCGCCGAGGCTCTTTAGAACCTCCGAACGCGCCTGTTCTCTCGGAATCGTCAACCGGCCGCCGGATCGTCCGAAGGCTTCCGCCATGCCTTCGAACAGAAAGGTCTGGCTGCGGCCGAGTTTACGGAGCAGCACATGTACGATTTCATGATAATGAAACATCGTGCGTGAATAGACGTTCGTCCCTTCCGCACAATCCGTGTTTGGCGGGCAAGGGGTAAGGTCCATACAATCCGGAAGCCAGTAGTAGTCTATCTTTTCATCAGGCGGCGCTTTCTCGTCCAACGCGGCGGCCAGTTCACCGACATGACGGTCCATTTCCGTCAGCGAATCGCCGCAGGGCAGGTGATCGACCGATGTCGAGAATCGGATATGATCGCCTTCCCAGGAAACATCCGGCAATCGGTTCGTCCCTTTGGCGCAAGAGCTTGCTACCGCTCCGATCAACAGCAGCAACGCAACCCAGAGGATCCGGCAAGGAAAATTTGCACCAAGCCAACCAACCGTGGGTATTTGCATGGTCATGAATTCCTCCAGAAAATGGCCCTGGAGTCTTACCGGCGCGGCATCATCATTTCTTCAAATGAAATATCGGCTGCTTACAGATCCTTGGCCAGTCGGAAACCGATGTTCACCGCGCACATATTTTTCGGTGCTCCGGCGCGGCAGGCGCTTCTGGAAAAGATCTCGTACATGCTCCAGGCGCCGCCTCGCACCGTGATGTTCTCCGTGGCCGCGTCCACCCGATCCGAGGTCCAGTCCCGTACGTTGCCGCCCAGGTCGCGGACATCGTAGGGGCTGCGGTCCTTGGGAAAGCTGCCCACGGGTTTCAGTTGCAGTTTGTCGAAGCTGTCCCGCATGTTGCAGAAGGACGGATCGAAGCTGTCGCCCCAGGGATAGCGGCGGCGGTCCGCGCCTCGGGCGGCCTTCTCCCATTCCTCGTCCGTGGGCAGGCGATAGCGCACGCCGTCTTTTTTCGAACGCCAGGCGATGTACGCCAGGGCGTCGGCGTGGTTCACGCCGATGACGGGCCAACTCAACAGCCAGCGGTCTCCCTCGGCATCCTCCTCCGGGATGTCGAACAGGTCATCCGGCCCGCAAACGAGATAGGTTTCCTCCGATCCGAAGAGTCGTGGAGCGTGCAACCGGGCGGCTTCCGCGTCGTGATAGTCGCGATCGTTCAGGAAAGCGCAATAATTCTTCATGGTTACGGGAAAAGTCGCCAGAGCGAAATCCGGGAGATCCACCGTACGTTCTTCCCAGGATCCGAAGGTGTCCGGCTCGCCGCCCAGCACCACGGGTCCGGCGGGGATGTGACGGAAACCTTCCCCCAGGCGTTCGGGCGTCATCAGACGGACTCGTACGTGAACCGTCTCCATGCGCTCCACGAACACCGGAATCCGGGTGTCGGCGAAACCTTCCTTGCGCAGCACCAGAAGGTAGCCGCCGCGACAGAGTTTCCATTCGGAAATCGGCGTGACGCCGCTGATTTCAAGGAGTTCGGGCTTCAACTCGCGCTGCCGCTTCCGAAAAGCGTAAAGGCTCAGCGTGGCTCCGGGTGGATCGCTTTCGACGGCCAGTCGGCCTTCTCCACGAATGCGCTCGTCGAAATCGCCGTCGTTGACCCGCTGGACCTGGTTCATCCAGAGCATCATCCCGGTGGGATCCTTCTGGCGCTCGGCGTCCAGGTAGCGCATCCAGTACAGCGTTCCCAGGCGTTTTCTGGCGGCTCGGTTTTCGGGTTCCAGTGTATTGGCCACCTGGTAAAGATTCAACGTGCGGTTGAAGGCGGCGGCCGCCTCGCGCTCCGCGTCCTGAAGGCGATCCTCCAGTTCCCACAGGCTCTGCCGTTCCACAAGTCCAAGTTTTCCCTGGCTTTTTCCGGTGACCGCCAGGATTTTCGTCTCGATGCGCGCTTTTTCCATACGGCGAGCCTTGAACGTCTCCAGTTCCCCGTCGCCCTCCCGTATACGCTCCAGAGCTTCCTTGCGCCGCCGCTCCGAAGCCACGCTGCCCTCGAAAAATGCCTCCACGTCGGCATGCAGCGCCTTGGCCGAGGCATAACGGTCTTCCTGGTTATAAGCCAGGGCTTTCTGGCAGATCTCGTCCAGATCCGCCGGGATCTCCATGGAAGGCGCGCGCTCCGAGGGCCGCTCGAAGTCGCCTTTGCGGACCTCTTCCAGGGCGTCGAAAACGTCCCGTGTCCGAATCAGGGGGGTCAACGTCAACAGTTCGAACAAAACGGCTCCCAGAGCGAACACATCGCTGCGGCGATCCACGCGACTGACCTGCCCCTTGGCCTGTTCGGGAGACATGCAGGCAGGCGTGCCGACGATCAGCCCGTCCGTGATCTCCGGCGGAAAGTCGAGTTCCACCGGCCGGTTGACGCCCTCCATGTCCGGACGGGCGATGGCCAGCCCCCAGTCCATCACGAAGGCTTCCTCGTATTCGCCCAGCATGATGTTTTCGGTCTTCAGGTCGCGATGGATTACGCCCCGGCTGTGCGCGAATTCCACCGCCATGCAGATCTGCATGAAAAGCCGCAGCATGCGCAGACGGTTGTACTCGCCGCGTCCCCGGGAAAGATTTTTCAAAAGCCCCGACAAGGTGTTGCGACGCACCCGGCGCATGCTGAAGTAGAGTTCTCCGCCTTTTTGCAGACCGACGCGATAGACGGGCACGATATTGGGATGCTCCAACTGCCCCATGATCTGGATTTCGGTAATGAGTCGGCGAACTTCCTCGTCGCTGGCGTCCCGGCCGTCGCGCAGGACTTTCACGGCCACCTCGCGGCCGATTTCCGGATCCCGGGCGGAGAGCACGATTCCCATGCCGCCCCGGCCCAGTTCCTCACCCGATTGGATGCCGCCGGAGGCGGCCAGCCGCTTGAGCCAGCGTTTCAGTTCACTCATGGGTAAGCGGTTCCGTTTCCGGGGTTTTCGTCAGGCTTCCCGGAAGGTGATAGGCCGAAAGTTCCAGAAGCACCTGGCGGGTCTTTCGCCCCCGGTCGTTCTCCATCCAGGTTTCGGTGCGGATCATGCCCACATAGGGGGCGTAGGAGACGAGATTCACCATGCGGACACCCGCGTCCACGTTCGTGACGGAACGCACCGTCAGGCAGTGTCGGAAGCTTCCGGCGGGGACAGCGATGTCGTCGTTGTCGGCCACGATCTCGAAGTGCTCCGCGATGTTCACTTCCACGTTGGAGCGCCAGCGCTGCCCCGTTTCCAGCGGATAAAAGAGCAGATAGCGCTTCCGATCCCGCAGGCCGAAGGGCGTGATTCGCAGGCTTCCACCCTGGTTGTCCACGAAAAAGCCCTGGTCGTCCCTTTTGACGATGGCGACTTTCAGTTTCCCTTTCTCCCCAAGAAACGTCCGTTCGTACTCCCAGGAATATCCCAGGTTTATCGGCATATAGACGGCGGCCGCCCGGGTTCCGTAAGGGCCCCGGGCTTCCGTAACGGCGGCGTTGTCGGAAGGTTTTGCCGGATCGTGGGCGCATCCTCCGAACATCGGAAATATCGTAAACAACAGAAGAAACGGAAGCAGAGCACGAGAAGCGAAACCGGCATGCTGAAGCATGAGAAGTCCTTTCCATCGATCGTGTGAGGGAACCCGCCCGAAGTTTCCGGTATTATACTGAATTTCGCCCGTGATTGCGAGAAAACCCGTAACGGCGAGCAAGGAATCGAGGCGTCAGCCGTCGTCCCCCACCGGATGCGGCCTTTCCCGCTCTTCTAGAGAGATCGTGGGAAAGGAAGAACCATGGACATCCATGGGGATAATTTTCGATGTCTCGGTCGGGGCCGAATCAAGCAGGGCGACTCGCCCGGCCTGAAAAAGAAGAATCGCGTACATGAAATCCATCAATTCCTGCATGGATCCCACGGTGTCGAAACTCGCCAGGGCGGGGAGGAACTGATCGAACAGGTTCGAGCAGAAACAGACGGTTAGGAAAAGAACGGGAAAACCGAAAGGAACGGCATGGGAAACCGGCGGGGAATGTCCCGTTTTTTCTTTTCGATATCGTTTCCATTCGTGAAGGAAAGGCGAAACGACCAGGAAATAGCAAAAAAAGGATTGGATCAGCAACTGGCCGTAGGCGTTGTTGTGGAAATTGAATTCGTTCGTTCGCTGGCCGGGAATGGACAGCATCCACCCGGGCGTGGAATAACTGAAATAGATCTGTATCCAGTTGGTTTCCTCCAGGAAGAAAAGAACGGCCACGACCGGAAGCGCCCAGGCATCATGTTTTTTCGGCCTCCGGAACATGAGTAAAAACCAGAAATAGGCCGCAAGGATGAGAAAAAGATGGGTAAGCTGTTCGAAAAGACCTTCTTTCAGCAGCAGCACCCGAAAGAGGTTCGGAACGAAGACGGCAAGGCTTGCCATGACCCCAAAAGCCAGGGGAATGCTTCCCAGCAGGAAACGTCGATCCCATAAGCCGTTCCAAAGGAAACGCCGGATCACCTCCCCCATCGCGCTCATTTTCCTTTCCCCATAGGACAAGAGCCCGTTTTCAAAGCCATGGTTCGGAAACGATGATCGCTTCGGCATCCCCACATGGCGAAGATTTCACCGTACGCTATCGCTGAAGACTCAACTTTGGGAAGTTAACTCTTCTTTCAGGGAATTGAAACTATCCGAAAGGATACTGTTCTCCGTCCGGATCCCAATCGCCCTTGTACAACCTTGCGGCCTCCGGCGAATCCGCGCCGGTTTCGGTCTCCAAGTAAAACGGCGCCGAGATCTCCGGTCGAACCCCCGTCCTCGCCATGGCCTCCACCAGCACCAGGCGCGCTTTTCTTTCGGGCCGAGGGTGAACGAAACGGAGCCGTTTCACGGAAAGCCCGTGGGCCGCCGACTCCGAAAAGAGATCCGAAAGTCTTTCCGAGGGATAGACGAGAACGAGTTTCCCGGACCCGGAAAGCAGATATCGGGCTGTTTCCATCAGGTCTTTCATGCTGCCGTTATGCTCTCTTCTGGCGGTGGAAATCTGCGGATCGGGATTGTCCCGCCCCTCGCCGGGGGGGAAAAAGGGGGGGTTGGACAGCAGCAACGAACAGGATTGCGGGGGAATTCGATCCGTCATCCGGCGATAGTCGTCGTGAATCACCTGGAATTGTTCGGAAAAATCGTTCAGAGCCGCGTTTCGGCGGGAGAGTTCCGCCAGTTCTTCCTGGATTTCCACGCCTGCGGCTCGGCGGATTTTGCCCTGATGCAGAAGCAGCAACGACACGACCCCGCAGCCGCAACCCAGTTCCAGCACCGTCCCCCGGCGGGCGTATGGTGCGAAGTAAGCCAGCAACAACGCATCCACCGAGAATCGGTAGCCCAACTTCGGCTGGATCAGTTTCACCCGTCCCTTCAGCGCCGCGTCGAGGGTTTCCCGGACGGGATCGAAGAGATTTTGCGGATGCTTCGTCATCGGGATTCTTCCAGCGTCTTCTTGATTTCTTCGGCGGAAATCGCGCCCTCTCGAAGAATCCGCAGATTTCCATCGGCCAGCGTGGCCACGGTGGACTCGATTTCACGGCACAGGCCGTCCGGGTCCGGCAGAACCGACACGCCGTGAGGGGCGAGAAACGCCCGGGCCTGCGCTTCGCCGGGAGCCCGGAGAATGCCGCTTTCATTGGCGCTGGTGCTGGTGATGGGCAAACCGGCGGCTTTCGCGAGTTCTTGAGCCACGGGATGGCTGGAGCAACGAAAACCCAGTAAAGGCTGAGCCATGTGCGCGACGGGAGAATCGGGAAGAGCCTGGAACAGCAGCGTTAACGGTCCCGGCCAGAAGCGGGCGATCAGACGCCGCTCGGCCTCCTTGAGCGGAGCCACCCATTCCTCCAGCCGCTCCGGTCCCGGAATCAGCAACGAAATGGCGGAGTCGCCGCGCCCCTTCAGTCGCCGCAAAAAAGCCACCGCGCCCGGATCGTCCGCCCGGACGCCCAGCCCGTAACAGGTTTCCGTGGGATAGGCCACGGCTTCCCCCCGGATCAGTCGCCGGACGGCCGACGAAAGGAATTCGGGGGAATCAGGCATCAGCCAGCCAGTTTCTTTTGCAGCGCCGCGTCTTTTTTCGCCACGGCGCGGGCCATGCCGGCCTTGTAGGTCTGAAAGGCCTCGGCCAGTTTCGCGTCCGAAAGCGCCAGCATCTGGATGGCGAACAACGCCGCGTTCTTCGCGCCCGGCTTGCCGATGGCCATGCAGGCCACGGGAACGCCCGGCGGCATCTGGACGGTGGAAAGCAGCGAATCCATGCCGTCCAGGGCGCTGGAATCGATGGGAACGCCGATGATCGGCAGAGGGGTTTCCGCGGCGATGACCCCGGCCAGGTGGGCGGCGTGTCCAGCCCCGACGATGAAGCAGCCCACATTGCTTTTCTGCGCGGAACGGGCAATCTGCGCGGTACGCTTGGGCGAACGGTGGGCGGACGACACCATCATCCGGCACGGCACGCCGAATTCCTTCAGCGTGTTGTACGCGCCTTCCATCACACCGGCATCCGAATCCGACCCCATCACGATCCATACTTCCTTGACTGGCATCAATCGGTTCTCCTTCATATCAAGATCTAGCGCCCAAAGGCCTTCTTGGCGATATCCGTGCGGTAATGCACGTTTTTCCAGTTGATTTTCTCCACGGCCTCATAGGAACGCCCCGCGGCTTCCTCCACGTTCGCCCCCAGCGCCGTCACACCCAGAACCCGGCCGCCGGTGTTGATCCAGTTCTCTCCATCCCGTTTCGTGCCCGCGTGAAAAACCACCACGTCTTCCATTTTCTCCGCACCCTCGATGCCCGAAATGACGTGACCTTTCTCGTATCCGTTCGGATAGCCGCCCGAAGCCATGACCGTGCAGACGGCGGCTTTGGGATTCCACTTCGCTTCGATACCGGACAGTTCGCCTTTCGCCGTGGCCTGCAACAGATCCACCAGGTCGCTTTCCAGACGCGCCATGATGGGCTGAGTCTCGGGATCTCCGAAACGCGCGTTGAATTCAAGCACATACGGCACGCCGTCTCGGATCATCACGCCCGCATACAGCACGCCGGAAAACGGACAACCTTCCTTCTCCATGGCCGTGACGGTGGGACGCATCACTTCGGAAAGAATCCGCTCGTGCATGGCGGCATCCACCACCGGCGCCGGGGAATAGGCTCCCATCCCGCCGGTATTGGGGCCCTGATCGCCGTCGAAGGCTCGTTTATGATCCTGGCTGCTCGCCATGGGAAGCACGATCTTTCCGTCCGTAAACGCGATGAACGAAGCTTCCTCACCGTCAAGCAGTTCTTCGATCACCACCCGGTCGCCGGAGGCTCCGAACTTGCGCTCGGCCATCACCAGTTGCAGCGCGGCATCCAGTTCCTCCCGATCGTGGCATAAAAGCACGCCCTTTCCGGCGGCCAGTCCATCCGCCTTCACCACCAGGGGCAGACCGAGTTCCCTGGCGGCGGCTCGCGCCTCTTCCAGGGTGGAAGCCGTGCGGAAAGCGGCAGTGGGAATGTCGTATTTGGCCATCAATTCCTTGGCGAAGATCTTGCTGCCTTCCAGGCGGGCGGCGGCGGCCGTAGGACCGACAATGGCAAGCCCGTGTTCTTTAAAGGCGTCCACGATCCCGCCGGTCAGCGGATCCTCGGGACCGACCATGGTCAGATCCACCGAATATTCCACGGCGAAATCGGCCAGGGCCTCGATATCGTTCGCTTTGATGGGAACACAGTCAGCCACCCGGGCGATGGCGTCGCTTCCCGGCGCGACGTACAGTTTTTCCACTTGGGAACTTTGGGCGATTTTCCAGGCCAGGGCGTGCTCCCGCCCTCCGCCCCCGATCAGCATCACGTTCATGAGAGCCTCCAGATCGACGTTGCGAACCGCCAGCGACAGAGCGGGTCGTCAGATTTCAGAATAATACCGCGCGTAACGGACCGGAAGGGAATCCGGATCCAGACGGTAGGCGGTCCGGGCCAGTTCCTTCGCATTTTCGGCATTGCCCTCGGCGGAGAGGAAGATCGAAAGCAGCGCAAGAATGGGCGTAGATCGTGGATGCACCGAAACCAGTCGCCGGAACCGTCGGATGGCCGCTTCGCGATTGTCCTGCCGGTCCTCGATGTCGCCCATCAGCAAATTGGCCATGGCGTTGTCCGGATCCTTGTTGAAAACCACCGAAAGATGATGGACGGCGTCCCGGTAGCGTTCCTGGCGAACATCCAGAACGGCCAGAAGCAGGTTGGTCTTCTGATGTTCGCGGGTGTTGCGCAGAACTTCCTGAAAAGCCTTGCGGGCCTCTTCGGTTTTCCCGAACAGATAGGCGGTCAGGCCGATTACTTTGTACTTCCGATCCCGGTCCACCTTGGTTTCTTCCACTTTGAAAAGCTCTTTCAGGAAGTCTTCCTCGTAGTCGAATTTTTCCGTGTAATAATTCATATCGGGATGGTCGCGCCAGTACCCCGGATAGAATCCAAGCAGTTTCTCGATGGTGGTGAAGGCGTCGTTGTAGTTGACCGCCTCGATGTACATTTTGGCCAGAAGCATGTACGCATGATAGTAGGCGGGAGATTCCCGCATGGCGCGCTTGAAATGCGTAATGGCCGCTTCCAGATCCCCGTTTTTCTTGGCGAAGATGCCGTGCAGCACCCATATTTCCGGCTGCGTGGGAATATCCAGTTCCAAAGATTCCAAAAGCCCCTGCATTTCCTTGTGTTCGTCCGGAGAGATGATTTCGCGGTGCAGGCGCGTCAGGACGACCTGATACCGGGCCAGCGGATCGTTGCGGTCGAGCGCCATGGCTTTTTCGCACTCCAGATTGGCCGCAGTGACATCTCCCTGAAGGATGGTGTAATGGCTCTTGGCGGTATGCAGTTTCACCCGGTCCGGCACGGAAAACTTGGACACCTGTTCGTCCGTGAATTCGTTCAGGATATTCAAACACTTGTCCAACTCGGCCCCGGCGACCCAGTTGACGTGCGCCACGCCCAGTTTGCCCGCCGGAATGTCCTTTCGCTTCTCCGCCAGATCCATATAGATCTTTTCGGCTTCCTCGTACATACCCAACGATGTATACAGTTCCCCGAAAGTCTCGCAGAGTTCGCAGGACTGGGGATCCAATTCCGCCCTAAGTTTATAAGCTTTCTCCGCCAGAGCGAAACGCCCAAGGGATTTATAGGCATCCGCCAGGGGTTTGATGGCCGTAAGCGGCGTCTGGGGATTGTTGACGATATCCTTCAATAGTTCCACGGTTTTATCCGGGTTCAGCTTCACCATCACCCGGCCCAGCGCCACGATGTTTTCCATGTCGTGGGGATTCATTCGCAAGGCCAGTTCCGCCTCCTCCCGTGCGCGTAGAAGCTGGCCGATGGAAAGATATACTCCGGACATGGCCCGATGCAGAGCGCTGCTGTTCTTGCTCTGGGTGAATCCGTAGTCGATGAGATCCAGAAGTTTCTGAATCTCCTTCATATTCTTCATCCGGCCATGGAGACGCAACGTGCTTTCCACGTAACGGACGATAATCTCCGGATTGTCGCGATCCAGCACCAGGGCCTTTTCGAAACCTTCCTTGGCCTTGGCATAGCTGTTTTCCGTATCGTTATGAAAAACCAGTTCCGCCGCCTTGACGAGCTGCATGGCGGTTCCTTCTATGTTCTTGTGCTTCTTCGCCAGTTCATCGATGAATTTCTCCCCGGGATGAACCACTTTCTGTACGGCGCCTTTGTCGTCTCCGCCGGTTCCGTCCAGCAGCTTGGGAATCAGAAACGAGAGCAGAAGCGCGAGGACGATCACCGCCGCTCCCCCTCCAAGCAAGAGAGGCAATCGGCTCGGTTCCTTTTCCGGTACGCCCTGTCCCATCACTCGCGCAGGTTCACGCCTGCGAGGGAGACGCTTTTTGGCGGAAGCGGAACTTTCCGAACCCTGCCAATCCTCGGATCGCGATCCGGAAATGAATTCCCGGCTGAAATCGGATGGATCCTCTTCCTCCTCCAATGAAACCGTGCCGGAAGCCGGTCGGTTCGGGGTCTGGGCATGGGGCCGAACGGAAACGGGAGCGGACGCTGCCGGAGGGGCCTGGGGTTTTCTGCGAAGTTCCGGTGGTCCTGAAGCGATTTCCGGAATCTCGGGTCGCGTGGCGGCCTTGGGCGTGGGACGAACGGGCTCGTCCAGTTCGTAGGAAGGCATGGAACTGTCGAACAATTCCTGGGGCAATCCCATCCCGTCGCCGTACTCGGGCTCCTCTTCGCCGAGATGCGGTTCCGATTGTCGTCCGGCCGATGCAGGTTCCTCCTCCGACGCTTTCGGCGAGGGCGGAGGCGATTGTGCTTCGTCGATCGGAATGACGATGAAATTCGGTTCGGCGGAATTCGGATCCTGCTGGAGAATCATCCGCGCCTTGCAGGCGGGACAATTCACCAGAGCGCGCTGTTGTACCTTCGCTTCATCGAAACGAAAACGCGCGCCGCAGCTTTTGCATTTCGCCTTCATGGAGTTATCCCTGGATCGAGCTTCGGTAAATCTTCCCGGTAAAATAGTTCAAGTCGGCTCAAGGATCAACACAATTTTCCAATTTCTTCGGATTTCCGACGGCTTTTGCCCGCATGCAATAAAAAAAGGGAAAAACCCGAATAAAATAACCGAGTTCTTCCCTTTTATCACGATTGGACGCGCCGGTCAAATTCCCGGCCGATTTCGATCAGGTGAAAAAGTCCTTCAGATTGATTTTCCGGGAATGGTGCCGGAGTTTGGAAAGCCCCTTGACTTCCACCTGCCGGATACGCTCGCGAGTGAGATTGAGGATCTCGCCCACTTCCTCCAGCGTGATTCCGCCTCGATCGGCCACATCCAGAGCGCAGGTTTCCTTCATCTCGAACAGGCTGATGTCCGGGAAATTGTATTTGATGGTTCCCGTTTCGGTATTGACATCCAGGTAAAGGTGATGTTTGCAGGAAACGAACAGGCAGGGGCGGTGGCCTTTCTGACAATCCTTGCGACTGTGCGGGCGCATGTAATCCATGATCCGAATCAGTTCCGTCATCTCCGGATCATTGTTTTCCGCGCGTAAACGCTCCAGTTCAAGCTGTTTCTGGCTGATTTTCTTTCGCCCGTTTCCCTTTTTTTTCGCGGACAGCGCTTGAGCTTCCATGGGGTGCTTCTCTCCTATCTTGTTCACAACGGCGTCTCGTTCCGCGTTCATGGCAAGACTCCTTTTCATCCGGGAGTGTTTATGGCCTCTTCTTACCTAAATGTCAATAGGGAAAATCCCTGAAATCAGCCGAGATACGTGTTTTCCAGTTTCTGGAGCATGGTGGTCACCCGCTGAGCGTTTTTTTGCAGGGTTTCCATTTCACGGGTGAGCAGAACGTCCTGACGTTCCTTTTTCCCCTTGGAATCCTTCTGTTTTTTCATTTCTTCGCGCACTTCCTGAATGATCCGTTCCGCTTCCTCCATGCGCTGGCGCATGGAAAAATAGGAGCCCCGAAGTTGTTCAAGCGTCAGGTCGCCGGAAATCATTTTTTTTATGGAATTGATGCGCGCCACGGTGCTGATGGGATAAAGGCCGTGGCTGCCCCGGTGTTTTCCCTTGCGTCCCACACGCTTGCATCGTTCCACCAATCCCATCTGCACGTATTTCCGGAACGTGGCCTCTGAAAAACGGATGCCGCGCGCCTGGAAAATATCCACGATTTCCTGGGAGGACAATCCATCCGGGTGCTTGTCCGAGATGCGCTTCAAGTCCGTCTTGTTCAAGAGCTGATCCATGTTTCCTCTCCTTTGACGATGGTTATTCTAAATATACTATCTTTACTAAAATGTCAAGCCAAGAATGGAGTAACTATCCTCTATTAACTATAATTTTATAAAACTTTACCAAATATTGCAAATATATTTTCCAAAAAAATGCTTTTTTTCATGATAGCACCATTATTTTTGTGATTCTCGGGAATAAAATCCCAAAAAAATGAAAGAATGGAGGGAAACGGATGGGAAAAATGATCGGACTTCCACAAAATAGCCGATGTGAAAAGATAAAGAAATACAGGGAAAATCAACCCCGAATATCGGGATGGCTCTAATTTTTGATGAACAGTTCCGCGTTTGGCCCCGGGGCCAGATGAACAATGCGAGAGATTTCATTTGATTTCGGTGGATTGGCATCGAAGAGAATTTCGTGTCGGCCAGGCGAAAGCGTCAAGACCAGAGGCGTTCGTCCCACGTGGCGACCATCCACTCGAACTGTGCGGTCCGGGCGAGCGTCCACCGGAAGCAAGGAAAGATGGGCGGGAAACGGATCCAGCAACGGCGAACGAGGAGCAATATCAACGGAGGAACCAATCCGGAGGCTTGGAAGGAAACGAACTCCCACCGCAAGAAACATCAATACGAGAAACACGGCCAGTATGGAAATCGCGATTTTGGAATGGTTACGCCTTCCCGATCGAGAAGACGGCAAACGGCGGGTGGCCCGAGCGGCGCTTGTGGATTGAACGGTTTCGCTGGCCAAGATGGAACGGCTTCGGGCCGAAAGACGTTGCCGCCCTTGGAAGGAATCCGTTGAAAATTTACCGGAAAGCCGAGCCAGGGCTTCTTCCGTGCCGGGCCTTCGGGACGGATCGAAGGACAGCCAAGACGTCACTTCCTTGAAAAAACTCCTGACCTCCGGATCTTCCAGATATTCCAGCCGTCGCCCGAGAAGATCCTCCGTGTCCACGGGTTGAGAAAAATCACCCAGCGCCAGGTCCAGAAGCAATAATCCAAGGGAGAATAAATCACCGGAAACTTCTCCTGCCCCGCCCGATTTCCGTTCCGGCGCGGCATAACGCCAGGTGCCCCGCAACTCGGTTTTTCCCGATGCGATGGTGGGGCGAAGACGCGAAACGCCGAAATCAAGCAGTTTCACTACGCCGTTTCCATCCACCATGACATTGGCCGGGGACAAATCCCGATGCAGAATCGGTCCGTCGTCATGGGAATGCAGATAATGCAGCCCTTCCAAAATCTGCCGGGCCACCTCCGCCAGCATGGATGCATCCCAGCGCAGGCTAGAAAATTCCGCCAGGGTGATGCCTTCCACGTATTCCATCACGAGCGCCGGTTCTCCGTCGATTTCCTCGTAACCGTAAATTTGGACCAGGTTGGGATGGCGCAGGTTCAACGCCAGAGCGGCTTCGCGCAGGAACAGGCGGCGAAACTCGGGGTCGGCGACATTTTCCGGGCGGATGCGTTTCAACACGCAACGTTTGGCCAGTCCCCCGGGGCCATCCTTCCGCACCAGGAAGACCTCCGCCATCCCCCCTTCTCCCAGGCGGCGCTCCACGCGGTAGGCTCCGATCCACTGGCCGTCCGACATGATTCACTCCCGGGGATACAGGAAATACCGCTTTCGCAAGTCTTCGAAATCCCTTCGTTGGCCCGCGTGCAGACCGTCGATCTCTTCCAGGGACGCCCCGGCCTCCAACGCCAGGCGAAAAGCCGGATCGCCGAACAGAAGATCGATGGCCAGACGATCCGAGACAAACTCGTAGGTTTCCCGTCGCCAGTCGAATTCCGGATGATGACTTACGATATGGCGCAGAATGGCGACGTAGGTTTTCCAGGGAAGAAAACTCCGCCGATCCGTGACATGCACTTGAAGACCCCGGCAGATTTCTCCCGCGAACTTGTGGAAGGTGGGCTGAAAGCGCGTGGGACGAAACCGCACGCCGGGAAGCTCGTCCGCCGTCAATTTCTCCGCCAGACGCTCCGCGTCCAGCCAGGGCGCGCCGAACAGTTCGAAGGGACGGGTGGTGCCGCGCCCCTCGGATAGATTCGTGCCTTCCAGCAGACAGCCGCCGGGGTAGACCCAAGCCGTATCCTCGGTAGGCATGTTGGGCGAAGGCATGACGAAAGGCAGCCCGGTATCGGAAAAACCCATGTCGCCGGTCCAGCCCTCCATCGGCAGGACTTCCAATTCCGCTCCGATTCCGAAAGATTCATTAGCCAGCCGGGCCAGTTCGCCCACCGTCAATCCGTGGCGCACCGGCAGGGGGTAATAGCCGACGAAAGAACGCATGGATTCCCGGAGAACGGGGCCTTCCACGGCTTGTCCGCCGATGGGATTGGGTCGATCAAGCACCAATATGGGCAGACCTACCAAGGCGGCCCGTTCCATGCAGAAGAGCAACGTCGTGTAATAGGTGTAATATCGGGAACCTACGTCTTGAATATCGGCGACCAATACGTCAAGCCCGGCCAGGTGTTCGGGATCCGGCCAGAGAGATTCGAAACGGTCGCCGTAGAGCGTGACGGTTTCCAGGTCTTTTTCCAGACTTTTCCGACCCAACTGAATCTGATCCTGGGCTTCGCCCCCAAAGCCGTGCTCGGGCGCGAAGAGCCGAACCAGATTCACCCGATCGCTTCGACGGAAAAGACCCAGCGCATGACGGAGATGACGATCCACGCCGGGCTGGTGAGTGAGCAGACCCACCCGTTTTCCTCGCAGGCGACGGAAATCCTCCGCGACAAGCCGGTCCAGTCCCGAACGAACGGACGTCATCAGTGCTTCATTTCCCTTCCCCCGAATGTCTCGGAATCCGGAACCTCCTTGGATTCACACGGGTTATCTTCCTTGCCGTTTCCGTTATGGATATCCATCCGATCCCTGAATCCGCGCACGAATCCGATGGTCACCATGGAACTGGCGCCAAGCAAAAGAAACTCGGGAACGCTACGGGTCAATACACAGAGAAAAGCCAGGAAAAAAGCGGCGAAATCCACGTAACGCAGGAACTTCGTTTTCTTTTTCGCGAATTTCTCCATCGGCAGGTTGGAAATCTCCAATCCCCCCAGAACCAGAAGCACGTAGGGAAGCACCTGGAGCATGCGCACGAAAAAGGAATATTCGATATGGTTGTAACAGGTCAGGACATAGGCCGAGATCAATCCCCCGGCGACGGTGGTGGCCATGCCGAACATGTAATTGTCGTTTTCCGAAGCGGTCACATTAAAGCGCGCCAGTCGCATGGCCGAAGCCAGGACGAAGAAAACCAGGGAGAAATACAGGAAAAACGGCGTTTCCTTCTCTAGAAAGACCTCGTTGACCTGGGGATCCGAGATGCAGATGGAAAAAACCAGAAAAACCGGCGCAATCCCGAAAGCCACGAAGTCAGAGAGCGAATCGAACTGGACGCCGAAGGCGGAAGACGCCTTCAGGGCTCGGGCGGCGCTTCCGTCCAGTTTGTCCAGCACGACGCTGTACATGATCAGCCAGCCCGCCATGACGAAATGCCCGTGGAAGGAATAGAAACAGGAACTGAGCCCCATCACCAAACTCAACGCCGTGATAACGTTGGGAAAAACGTACCTGGACTTGGAAGCCAGGGAAAGATTTTCATTGTTCAGAATCACCGCCTACTCCTTCCCGATGCGCTCGTTCAACCACTCCACGGTCATGGCCAGAACGACATCCCGCCCGGTTTCATTGAAGATCTCATGGAAGAAGCCTTCGTGAATCACCAGTTTGGAATCCTCGCGACCGACACGCTTGAAGAATCGGCGGGAGGCGTCCGGATCGGCGATTCGGTCGTCGCCGCCATGCATCAGCAGCATCGGAACGGGAAACGAACGCGCGTTTTCCTGACAATAATCCTGGGACGCGGAACTTTCCGTATACCAGCGGGCGTTGTTCAACTTCGAAACCGCCGGATCCGAGATGTATTCCTCCACCATACCGCCGTCGTGGGACAATAAATGAGGGTCGATCTCGCTTTTCAGCGACAGGGAGGGAACCAGCCGGCTGGTGACCCGCGCCAGAGCTTCTTTCCAGGCGGGAACCTTGACCTTGAGCCCCAGGTAGGGAGAAGACAAAACCACTCCGGCGATATCCGGGCGGCGGGACAAGGTATAGTGCGCCACGACCAGACCGCCCATGCTGTGCCCCAGCAAAAACAGCGGCCCTTCTCCATAGGATTTGCGAACCTGCTCCAGAAAGACATCCATGTCCTCCAGGTATTCCTCGAAACGCAGTACGGCGGCGCGAGGACCGTCCGATTTTCCATGGCCGCGCTGATCGAAGAGATACACGTTGTATCCCGCCTCCGTCAGGGCGTTCACCACATGCCCGTACCGCAATGAATGTTCGCAGTAGCCGTGCACGATGATGACGGTCCCGTTGGAACGGTCCAGTTCATAGGACTGGGTGAAAAGCCGAACGCCCCCCGATCCTTCCATCATTTTCTCGACATGTCGGATTGCCATGGGTGTCATTTCCTTAAAAATTGGCGGCGCTTTTCCAGCGCCTGCCGGACTTTGTTCAACAATTTCGCGCCTTCCTTGCCTAGCAGACGCTCCGAATCCTGATAAACGCTTTCCGTGGCCTGCATGAAGGCGGATTTCTGTTTCATGTCCAGTCGAATCACCTGGACGCCGCCTTCCTCCATGGCTTTCAACGCCTTGGGGTGATAATCCCGAATCATGCGCTGCCCCATTTTGGCCACGTCCCGACCGTGCTTGTGGACGATTTCCCGAAAGGATTCAGGCTTGCCGTCCAGCATCTTCTTCGACATCAACATCAGGGCCGACTGATAGGTGTGCTCGGTCAACGTATAGTATTTCACGTAATGATAGAACCCGGAGGAATACACGAAGAGAGCCGAATTGTCGAAGCCGTCGATCATCCCGACCTGGAGCCCCTGGGCCACTTCGCGCACGCTGAGCGGAACCACTCGGGAGCCCAGCGACGTGAAAATGGCTTCGTAGATGTCACTCTGCTGACTGCGGAAGGAAAGCCCTTTCATATCGTCGGGGGAACGAACGGCCTTCGAGACGGTGGCGATATTTTTGTATCCGTTGTCCGTCCACATCAGGATTTCCAACCCCTTGCTTTTCAGGCGCTTTCCGATTTCCTCGTCGAGAATATCGCCGACGGCGAAATCCAGTTCGCCGTAATTGTGAAAAAGATATGGCATTTCCAGAATATTCAACTCGGGAAGGATGTTCGCCACGATCGTGGTGCTGACGCCGATCAGATCCACCTTTCCCTGCTGGCAGAGCTTGACGAGTTCGTATTCTCCCCCGTAGCTCCCTCCGAAGCCGTATTCGAAAGCCACTTCGCCCTTGGCGTCTTTCTCCACGCCCTCGGCAAAGGTTCGAAACATGGTGGCCCAAGGCGTATTGTCGGAGACCACCGATCCGACTTTCAAAACGACGGGAGCTTTCGTTCCCGGCTTGGCGAGGACGGACCCGCTCCAGAAAACGGCCAGCCCCGCCAGCAACAGACAGACCGCCATCGGCGCACTCCGGAATCGACCACGAACTGTCATGCAGGAACCTCGCTTTCTCTCTAAACGCCGCGAACCGGCCCCATCCGGATCGATTCGTCCCCCTCCTATTTTTCCGAATTCTCTCGGAGGATGCGTCCTTCCACCTCGGCCCGGATGGTCGGACGGCTCTTGATATAATTCACGAACATATCGCGCAATGTAATTCCCGTGAAATATTTGTTTTTACCGTTTTCGAACTCTTTGTATCCGTCACCTCCGGCCGACAGAAACTCGATGGTCGCCACCCGATAAATGCGATTCGGGTCCAAAGGCTGGCCATTGATTTCGATCTCCGCGAGTTTGCCGCCCACGATGGAGAAATTGATCCCGGACACCTGAAGAAATCCACCGTACAATTCATCCGGACCGCTTTCCATCAAGCCTTTGATGGAACGTTTCAAAGCTCGCCGGATATCGTCCCCCGTCAGGTCCATGGCCACGATCAGATTGTTCATGGGGAAAACCCGCATGACCTGGGCCAGATTGATGTCTCCGGGCAGGAAACTGGCCCGGATCACGCCACTATTGATCATGGCCGCTTCGGCTCCGGACTGCTGGCGGATCAGATCCGTTGTCAAATTGCCCAGATTGGTCTCTCGCGTACGGACATTGGCTCGTTCTCCGTCCAGAAGCACGCCGGCCTTCCCGATCACCTTCTGGATTTCCTCGTCCATTTTCTTTTCATACACATCGATGGCGGCCTTCACCTTCGGATCCTCGGCGATCCCCGACGTGACCGGAATCAGAACGGCCTGAATGACCTTGGCACGATCCTTGAAGACCTCCAGGTCCAGGCGTCCCAGATGAAGCCCGCGATCCCCGGTCTGGCAGACCAGGACGCCGCCGACATCATCCGGCGTGTCCAGTTTGGTATGGCTGTGCCCGCCGATAATCACGTCCACACCCATAAAGGCGTCGGCGATGTGACGTTCCACCGGATATCCCAGATGGCTGAGAGCGACGATCAGATCGGATTCCTTGTCCAATTGATCGTAATATCGCTGAATGGCCAGTTCGGGTTTGGTGAAACGATAGTCCAGCACGTTTTTCGGATGGGTGGTGATGGGAGCGTCTTCCGTGGTCAGTCCGATTACGGCGATTTTCAGCCCGTTTTTCGTGGAATGAATCAGATAGGGCTCGAACACCAGGTCCGAACCGGTCATCTGATAGGCCGTGGCGCTGAGAAACGGGAAATCCGCTCGTTCGACCATTTCGAACAAAGTCTCCGCTCCGTAATCGAAATCGTGATTTCCCACCACGCTGGCGGTCAGTCCCAGGGCGTTGAAGGCGTCCATTTCCGCCCGCCCCCGAAAGGCCGTGGACATGGGCGAGCCCTGGACATTGTCCCCGGCGGAAAGCAACAGCGTATCGATCGATTGCTTGTCGTTTTCCGTGCGGATTTGCCGAACCAGGGTCGCCAGCCTGGCGAATCCGGCCGTGGGCTTCTTTTCCCGGACATGCGGAAAAGGAAGCAGATGTCCGTGAAAATCGTTGAAATACAATATGGTTACGCGCCGCGGAGGCGCTTCCGCCGGCTTTTTCGCCTTTTCGGAACAACCGTAAAGCAGTCCTCCCAGCAAGAGCAGCAAACCAAGGGCGACCAGGAGACGGGGGACGTCAAATAAAGGCGGGAGGGCGGCGGAGCCGGTTCCGCGATTCAAGGTGGTTTTCATTGCGATTCCCAAAAACAACGGTAAAAGAAAATGGATGGCGCAACCCGTATGTTGGCATTATAAGAGCCCCGGAATGGCTTCGCAACATTATTTTCCGGCGTTTCGGTTTACCGAAAACCGATTTTTCCTGGAGATCTTTCGACTTTCGGAATCTTTGAGAGTGAGTAAGAGGCGGAATAACCGGGTGGAACCATCCATTCCGATCGAAGAACCGGACGCACGGCGCTCCGGAAAAGGAGCACTTGAAAAAAAGAAATCCTCGCAGATTTTTAGAGTCTTTCCGGTAAGTTCGTGATAAACTGCCGCATCGTTTCTTGAGGGAAATCCAACAGTAAAAAAAAGTCCGTAATGGGTGGCGTTTGGGTGTCACCGCCGAAAGGAAGGAATCATGGGATATCTGTTCGAGCCGGAAAAACTGCATGAAATCGCGAAATTGGGCGCGGGCAAGGCCCCCTTGGAAGCCTTCGGAACCATTATCGAGGGGCTGGACGAATCTTACGGAGGGCGCATTCATCGAGACAAGCCGTGGATTTTCAACACGGCCTGCGGCGCCATGGGACAGTTGAAACTGCTCTACGCCTCGTTGTCCGAATATCTGATTCTATTCGGAACCCCCATCGGGACGGAAGGACATTCCGGGCGGTACCTGGCGGACGTCCACGATTTCATGATTTCCGGCGAGATGTGGACCTACCACGAGGGCGACCTGGAAAAACGGATTTACCTGCCGGGCGACTGGGCCTGTCTGGACCGTGGCCGGACGAAAGGGTATCGGGCCATGGACAATACCTGGATGCTGGAATACGCTCGGGGGTGGATTCCGTTGATGCTTCCCGCCGGAAGCTGGGACAATCTGTTTTCCAATCTGGATATGCGCGGGCTCTTCCGTTTATACTGGGAATACGGTAAGATGTGCGTCGGCGAATTGATGCAGGGCAAGATCTGACGGCTCCATTTCCAAAGTCGAAGGAAAAGCAGGACTTGCCGCTTATCGATTAGGCTCTTCATCGACACCAAGTCAGTACAGACGCTGTTTTTTCCGGAGAATCCACCATGAAGATCATCTATTCCGACCTTCAACGCCACCATCGACCGCGCTGGGAGTGGAATTTCGGCCGCAACGTGCCGTATCCGGAAAAGAACCAACGCATTTCCGTCATCGTCAAGGCTATGAAGAATGCAGGATTTGGCGACAATCTATGTCAGCCCAAGCCCTGTTCCTCAAAACACCTGCTTAAAGTCCACGACCGACGCATGGTACAGCATATCCGCTCCTGCCGGGACATGCCGGAAGGCCGGGCCGTCCATGCGCACATCTTTCCCTATCGGCACATCGATCCCCATCCCGGCGTGGATATGAAAAAGGCCGGATTCTATTGTTTCGATGTCGGCACCAGCATCAACCGCCACACCTTCGACGCGGCCAAATCGGCGGTGGATTGCGCCGTGGACGGCGCCCGGCGGATCATCGCAGGCAAGGAACGCACCGTGTTCGCTCTTTGCCGTCCCCCGGGACACCACGCGGATTTCTCCATGTATGGCGGATACTGCTATTTCAACAACGCCGCCATCGCGGCCAGTCTCCTGGCGGAAAGCGGCAAGGTGGCCATTCTGGATCTCGACTTTCACCACGGAAACGGTACCCAGAGCATTTTCTACCAGATGCCCTACGTCTATTTCGTCTCCATCCACGGCGATCCCAAGGTGCATTATCCGTATTTCTGCGGTTTCGCCTCGGAAAAGGGAGAATATCTGGGACTGGGAGCGAACAGCAACTATCCCCTGCCTTCCGGCGTGGACGACCAGGGATATCAGCGTGTTCTGGAGCGAGCGCTGAAACGGATTCGAGCCTGGAAACCGCGCTCGCTGATCGTTTCCATGGGTTTCGACACCTTCGAGGAGGATCCGGCGGGGGATTTCCAGTTGACCTCGGACTTCTTCGGCGTCATCGGCGACCTGCTCCAGCGTCAGCCCTGCCCGATTCTGATCTGCATGGAAGGCGGATACGTGGTCAAGGAACTCGGCCGGAACGCAACCAACTTCGCCCTGGGCCTTACACGCAAGGATTGAATTTCCCCCCGGAGATGGACGGATTTCGGATCAGATTTCGAAGTGCCAGCCGAAAAGGAACGACAATCCGCCCTGCTCCGCGTTCGTGAGCAGGGTCGTGGAGATCTTCTGTCCCGAATTCGGATCCCGACCCTCGGCCTTGTGATCGGCCTTCGAAATCATGTAGCGCACCTTGAAGAACGGCCCGCCATCGATGGGAAGGTAGTCGTTCAGGCTGAATTGATTGCCCGCCCAGACGGCGATGGCGTATGTCCAGGTTTTTGTGGTGGCCGAGTCCCAACCGTTCAGGTCGCCCTGAAGCTGGGTGCTGTCCTTGGGATCCCAGGTCAATTCGGTATAGTTCGGCCCCACGCCCAACCCGACGAAAGGCTTGAAGAGCCCTTGGGTCAGAATAAAAGCGTCGAACTCTACCAGGATGGGAACGGACATCAGCTCGATATTGATATTGGTGTTGGGAACATGTTGGGAATAGCTGTACTGCTGCCAGTCGAAACCGATTCCCAGACGGAAACGCTCGTCCAGCCATGGCATCACGTAGCGCACGCTCAATCCACCCACGAACATGGCGTCCACCTGGGTGTTGTCTCCACTTTGACCCTGTACGCTGATCGGCTGAATGGCCAGGTTGGCGCCGAATCGCGGTTCGATCATGACGTAATGCGGACCTTTTTTCTTGTCTTTTTCCGCACTTGCGGCGACGATTTCCGGTTCGGGCTGTTCCTCGGGTTTTTCCGCCTCCTTGGGTTGGGTTTCGTCCACAGGAACGGGAAGCGCCGCAGCCACCGGTTTTTCTTCCTTCTTGTCCTCTCCCTTATCTCCCAAGGCGGCGGCGGAAAACGGAGTTGCGTTTTCCTTCTTCCGATCGTCCGTTTTCTCGGCTGGAACTGGATCCTGCTTGGCCGGTTCCGGCTTGGCCGCCGGTGCTGACTTTTCCGCCGGAGGCGCCAGGGGAACCAGAGCCACCAGGGGCACCAGTTCGGGTTCCTCTTCCTTTTCCACCCGGATCGAAACCGCCCCGCCCTGTCTGGCATCGATGGACAGCATGATTCCGAAACTCGAGGTTCCTTCCTTCAAAGCGACGGACCAAGTGGCCGGTTTTCCCGGAAGAGGCGTCTGTGCTCCCTTATAAACAAGGCCCTTTTTGTAAACGGCGGCAAGCGATTCGGTATGCAGCAATTCATCATTCTTCAAGATATTGAAATCACTGCTTTTCTTCGCGGCTTTCGAGTCTTTCGGATCGTAATTCTTATAGAAAGTCAGGTTCAGTTTCCCGGGCCCCTTCACTTCGAACAGAAGAGGAGCCAACGCCTTGACCTCGTAAGCCTCAAGCGTCTTCTTCCCGTCCTGAATGGTCACCGTTTTATTTCCGGATAACAGTTTTACGGGAGAGTTCGATTCTTTCTCGGCGGCCGAAAGAGCGCTCGCCAGGAAAAGAGGGATAAGAATCAAGGCCAGTGTGGCGGTCCACCGAACCATGCGATTTCGCAGCATCACGATACCTCTCTCTTGGAATGGAGATTCTTGCGTCATGCGCCGCCGGATATGAACGACACCCGACCACTGTATTAAAAATAGTGGCCTCTTCCGGGAAGGTCAAGAAAATATCGTTGCGGAAATACGGGTTTTTGTTTATATTTCGCCAATGCATGGGGAAGGGAATCTCCCGGTATGCGTGAAGATAAGACGCCGGAGGCTTTTCTTGGCTTTGGCTGTTCGGGCCGTTCACCCCGGGGCTATGGTCTCTCTTCGCATTTCGGAATGTCGTTTCGTACAGGATACCGGTACGTTTTCTTTCCCGTGCAAAGAAAACAAGCGTGACCAATTGAAGTGATTTCATTTGCGGGATAGAAGCGGATGGTGCTATAGTGGCCTGAAATCATGCGCTTTTTTCTTCCAATGACAACCCGACGAGGTGCGGCATGAAAGTCACCTGCCAAAATTGTGGTGGGCGGTTCAAAATCGACGATAGCAAAATCCCCGACCAGGGACTTTCTCTCAAGTGCATCAAGTGCGCCGCGCCCCTGACGGTGCATAGACCCGGTACGGAGTCTTCCGCCGAGGCTGCGCCTCCGCCGACCACTCCCGAGGAAGCCGCACCACCGGTTGCCCCCGAAGAAGCCGCGCCGCCCCCTGCTCTGGGAGACATTCCGGCCCCACCGCCTCCCGAATCGCCAGCAAAGTCGGGCAATGAGTTCGAGGATGCGTTCAACTTCAGTATCGACGAGTTGGATGATTACGATCCGCCCAAACCGACGGTGGACGTGGCGGCGTCCTCCCCGGCCGAAGCCGCGCCGAAAGCAAGCGTCCCGGACGAACCGGATTTTTCTTTCGACGACGCCATGGACGACCTGGAAGGCGGGTTGGATATCGATGGCGCCGATACCCTTCCCACGCGACCGACAGACAGTGCGTCTCCCGCCGCCCGGGAAAACGAGGAGGAACCGACGTTCTTTGACGAGGAAATGACGGACGAATTGCCACCGGCCGTGGACGATGGCCCTGGGGATGTCTCCGAGGACGATTTTTCTCTCGATATGCCCTCGCTTCTGGAAAACGCCGCGGCGGAACTGGAACAGGAGTTGGGAGAAAGCAGCCCGGCCACCCCGCCATCGACTCCGGAGGGAGATTCCTCGGATGGTTTCGAAGACGATGCATTTTCCTTCGACGATATGCTGGACCAGGACCAGATGGTCATGGACGACGGCATGACCTCGGTCGATGGAATGGCGAATGGCCAGCCGGGACTGGCTCTGCATGAAGGCAACGAGCCGGAGCGTTTGTCCATGCTGGACAACAGCGATATCGATTTCCTGAACGAGCTTCCGGCCGATGGCGGCGGGGGCGATACAATCGAGTTGTACCAGGTCAGACGTCCCAATGGAAAGGTGTTCGGTCCCTTCCCCGTCAACACCATCGTCGATATGATCCGGCAAACCAAGCTGGAAGGCACCGAGGAAGTCAGCCTTTCCGGTGGAGACTGGCAGCCGATTCATTCCGTGGAAGCCTTCCGTGTGGCGCTGGAAGCCAAGAAAGCATCCGGTGGGGGAGAAACGTCCGCGGCGTCCGGTCCGGCTGCGGTGGGAGACCAGGAAAAACAACGTCTGGCCGCTTTGGAGGAAAGTCGAAAGCGCCGCCGATCGGGAACGATGGAAGTCGTCTCCCCCATGAAGCAGAAAACGCTGAAGTACAATACGAAGATCATTACGGCCGTTGCGGTCGCCGTTGCTCTAATCGGAGTCTTCATTTACGTGGAGTTCGTGGAGGAAGTCAGCATCTTCGATTTGATTACGGGGCAGAGCGTGGCCGACAAGCCCCTTTACGAGCAATTGAAAACCCGTTACCGCGACCGATTCGACGAGGCGCAGAAGGCCATCGAGTCCGACAGCTACGATGGATACATGAAAGCGCGAATGATTTTTCTGGACATGCTGAAGGTTCCGGATTTCCGAGGAGTCGCCCTGATTTGGGCCTCTCTCGCTCAAGTCGATTACGATGTCATGCGGCGTTTCGGGAGCAAAGAGAATCTGCTTCTGGAGGGAAAGAACGCCCTTGAGCAAGTGGAAAATCTACCGAAGGAAGAACCGGATATTCTATTCGCCAAAGGCGCGGAGCTGATGTACGACAAGCAGTTCGACCAGGCCCGGGACGTCTTGCAAAAGGCCCTTATCAGCCAACCGAAAAACCGCAGAGCCTTGCATATGATCGCGGAAGCCTTCCTTAATCTTCCGGATGTGAAGCCCGCCCGGAAATACCTGGAAACGATAATCGAAGGAAAAGAAGCTACCGCCCGGACGTACTACTTGCAGGGAATGCTGTTCGAAGCGCTGAAGGAGACGGAAAAGGCTCGAACCGCATTTTCCAAGGCGCTGGAAAAAGATCCGGAGCACCTGGACAGCCAGATCGAGCTGGCAGGTCTTTTCCTCAAAGACGAGAATACGCTGAACAAGGCGGAGATGGAACTGCACAGTCTTCGGACTTCGTTCAAGGAAAAGCTTTCCAAAAAACAACTGGCGCGAATCCATTTCTATTCCGCCAATATCTACAACCAGCGCAACGAACCGTATAAAGTCGTCAAAGAACTGGCGGCCGCTATCGAAAACGAGCCGGACAACTTCGTCTACAATCGCATGCTGGGAACCTTCTACCGGGAAAAACATGAGTGCGAGAAAGGTCAGGAGCAGTACGCGCTCTGCATCCGGAACAATCCGAAGGAAATTCAATGTCACCTGGATCTGGCGCGCTGTTTGTTAACGCTGAACCGCCCCGATCAGGCGCTGTTCAAACTGGAGGACGCCGCAAAGATCGCTCCGAAGGACGCCACGGTTCATTATCTTCAGGGACAGGCGCTGGAGAATCTGTATCAGCCAAAGAAAGCCCTGGAGAAATACGAAACCGCCATCAAACTGGATCCCAACGGCGTGGAATATTACACCAGCGCCGCCATGAGCTATCTGAAACAGGATAACATCACCAAGGCGGGAGAATTCATCCAGAAGGCCAAACTGGTCAATCCCAACTCTCCCAAAGTCCACCAGTTCCTGGGTGAAATGCATCTGCACCAGGGGGACGTGGCCAAGGCCGAGGAAGAATTCAAGCGCGCCATCGAGATCGATCCCATGTTTTCCGACGCACGCTATAAACTGGCCAACACGCTTCGGGACAACGGACAACTCGAAGCCGCTCTGGAACAATACGAATCCGTACTGAACCTGGACGATAAAAGCGACAAAGCCTATTACGGTCTCGGACGCACGTATTATCTGATGAACGACTTGGATAAGGCGGTCAACGAGTATGAAAAAGCCGTGAATCTCAACGCCCACGACTACGAATACTTCTACCACGCCGGAGTGGCTTATTTTGACAAGGGAAACATGGCCAAGGCCGAACCGGCCTTCAAACGATCGCTGACCCTGAAGCCGGGCTTCGCGCGAGCCGCCTTCTATCTGGGACGCGTCAACCTGGAAAAGAAAAAATACGACCTGGCCACCGAATACTTCGAGCAAGCCATTCAACTGGACAAAAAGAATCCGGAACATCTGTTCTACTTCGCCGTGCTTCTGGAGAAACAGGAAAAATATACGGACGCCCTGGAATACTATGACAGCGCGATCGCGCTGAAGGAAGATTACGCGGAGGCTTATCTTCGCAAGGGAATCAGCTTCCGGGCGCAGAATATGTTCGTTCCTGCCATCAAAATGTTTCGCATGGCCACGAAATTGGACCCCACCATCAACTCCGCATTGATCGAACTGGGTGACTGTTATTTTGAAATGCGTCAGTACAAGCTGGCCATCGATCAATACAAGGCCGCCATCAAGCTGTCGCCGGAAAATCCGAATCCATACAAGAAACTGGGGCTGGTTTACCAGGAAATGGGGAAGCCGAAAATGGCCATCAAATATCTCCAGCTGGCGATTCAGTACGATCAGAACTCTCCCCAGGCCCATCTTGGACTCGGATATGCCTACAAAGCATTGAGGCGCAAACAGAACGCGATCAAGGAATTCGAAACCTACCTTAAATTGAGTCCGGAGGCCATCGACAAGACGGACGTTGAAGACGAGATTTACTGGCTGAAGAAACGCTGAGCCTTACGAAATACGTGGACATTTTCCTTTCGAAACGTCCCGAAGAATGTCAAAATCACGGACTGAAAAGAAATTCTTTTTCCGTTCATGAAAATTCTTGACAAGGATACTCCAACCTGCTAATAGTTTGCGTCCGTCGCGGGCAGCTGATACGGCCCGCCTTTATGGGCCGGTAGCTCAGTTGGTAGAGCAACGGACTTTTAATCCGTAGGTCGTGGGTTCGAGCCCCACCCGGCTCACCACTTCTTTGACAATGTTTTTCATGCGACCCCATCGTCTAGGGGTAAGGACACCGGCCTTTCACGCCGGCGACGCGGGTTCAAATCCCGCTGGGGTCGCCAACTGTTATTGCTCAGCGAACCACTTTCACGCGGATCGCTGAGCATTTTGTTTTTATGGTCAAGATACGGCTGAGCATGCTCGAAAAGCATGATTTTCATCGTGCCGGTTTTACTGTCGTTTTCGTCCTCCGTCCATTCGATGACCTCGATGTACTGTTGAAGGAGCCGCTTCAGCCGCTCCCAGCCGCGTGAAAGAAAAAGCTCATCTACGATTTTGGGCACAGAGGCATATTCTCGGGTAACGATTTCCGCTGAAAGAATGCTGGCTTCTGTTTTTGTTTTCTTGAATTCCAGAGTCGTTAAATCGTTTTTCAGTTCTTTTTGGTTCGTTTCCAATTTGACAAGTTGAGTTTTAAGGGAGCTGAAGTCGCCGCCGTCTTCAACAATCTGCACAATGTTTCTTATCTTATTTTCTATTCCTTGTAGACTTTTCTTTGTATTGGCAATATCGATTTCAATGTCATTTAGCGTGGTGTTTCTCAATCTGTTGGCTTTCTCTATGATGTATTTTATTTCCTCTTCATTTATTACCGCCTGTTTCAACTGTTCAATGGCAAACGATTCAATGGCGGGTGCGGGTAGATAACGAGTATCGCATTCAAGCTTCTGGCTCTTACTGCGCTTGACGCATTCATAGTAAAAGTAAAGTTCTTTTCCTCGACCTGTTCCCCAACGAGGCGTCATCATGGAACCGCAACGACCACAACGAAGCAATCCTTGTAATAAAAAGGTGTGGGTTCTCTTATCCCGCTTGGGATTGGGGATCTCCCGATTGCGAGCTAAAATCCCTTGCACTTCATTGAAAAGCTGTTCATCGATAATTGAATCATGCTGGCCTTGAAAAACTTCACCATTGTACTCGATTAAACCGATATATTTTTTATTGGTGAGGATGCGGATCACAGCCGGAACGTTGTAGGGTGTGCCACCATGCTTCTTGCCTCTTCTGGACGTGTATTCCGGCCGCTTGATACCCATTTTCATTAGGTAGCGATGAACGGCGCAAGCTGAGCCCAGTTCCACGCATTTTTTATAAAAATGCTCTCGTACTGTCTTGGCCTGTTCCGGCACTATTTCTAAATGACCTTTTCGCTTCGTATCCGATTTGTAGCCGAGAATATGACCCCCATTGGACAATCCTCTTGAGGCACGGTAGTTCATCGTAGCAGAAGTGCGTTCGGCGGTTTGTTTGCGTTCCAACTGGGCGATGGAAAGGTGCAGGTTCATGGTGAACTCGCCCATCGCCGTTGTGGTATCGAATTTTTCCCGTAAACTGACAAATTCAACTCCGTATTTGCGAAAGACTTCCATCAGGTCATAGAAATCCCGAATGGAACGAGTGATTCTATCGAGCTTTACGACCAAGACGAGTTCCACTTTTCCTTGTTCAATATCCGCCAACAGGCGTTTGAACTCCGGCCGATCAAGATTCTTGGCGCTGGCTCCCTCTTCACGGTATTCGTCAACCACTTCCCAACGATTTTCAAGGTCCGCCTGATTTTCCATTTCAATACGCTTGCGCATCAGATCAAGTTGGGTGTCAAGGCTACCCTCTTCAACCATTGCCTGTTTGAAGGTGCTGACTCGGGCATAGAGGGCACATTTTCTTGTTGGCATTTGATACTCCGCTAGAGATTCATTACATAACAACTGGCATACCAGAATATATTCTCAAGTTCAAGCCTTTTTTTCTTTTTCGTCATTCACTTTTTTCTCGGGTACGATTTCAACCATGGCCTGGGCAAGTTCGTTTAGAAAATCTTGACGGGTGTTATCTTTTGTTCGGGCTGATTTCAAGCTTCCGGCTGGCACAACAACCACTTCCACTTGAAGCTTTCTCTTCTTTCGTTTGCGCTTGAATTTACTATTCAACGAACTCTCTTCCTTGTTATTTTGTATTTCCGTATTAACGCTTATCATTTTAAGCACCTGTGGCTTTCTTGCGATACCGCCTGACAGCGCCTACCAACAGACCGCCTGACAGCGTTGAGGGACAAACCGCTAACAAGTTGTAATGACAATAGTTTGTTCGCATCTCAGTTCTCCATATTCAAGCTTATGTCAGCTTGAATGGCGACTGATAATCTTGGCATGGGAGGTTTTACCGGACGTTGTGTGATGTAGCCGCGTTCCATAATACGCACGACACTTGCCAGACCGGCTTGTAAGGAAAGCTGATGAATCGTCTGCTGTCTTCTTTTTCCCGCATCCACTATCCACCAGAGTTCGTCAAGTCGTTCTGCTTTGAAAACCTGGACGTATCGTTGAAGCTTGCTTTGTAAAATACGAACCCTCTCCGTGCCTTGATCGCATTCAATTCCGACATAGAGGTACTGATTCCGGTTGGTATCTTTAATTTCAGCCACACCATCGGGAGCAAGCTTATAGCCACTATTAATAGAAATGCGCTACGGGGGGTATTAATTCCATTCAAAATAAGGTATGCTTGTGGGCATGCCTAACCTGAAGCGACCAGACACGACGAAAGGCGGGCTTGAGGAAGTCGAAGCGCAGTACCGCAAGGAGCGCGACGGGAAGTTGAAGGAGCGCCTCAACGCCATCCGCCTGTTGATGAAGGGACGCACACGCAAGGATGTGGCAGAAATCATCGGGGTTTCCGAGTCGGCCATCACGCGCTGGCGCCGGCGCTGGGATGAATTTGGAAGGGAGGGATTGAAAAGCCGACACCGTGGTCGCGCCTCGAAAGTGACGCCCGAGATGCGGGCGGAAATCGAAGACATCTTCGACATCCGCGAAACCATCAACGGGCGTAAGATCACGGCCATCGCCATTCGCGGCCACCTTAAAAAAAACACCGATTAGAGATCAGCTACTCGCACGTGTGCTACGTGCTGCGGCAGATGGGCTATCGCTACCTGCGCCCGCGTCCGTGGCCGGACAAACAAGACCAGGCGATGCGCGCGCGTTTCCAGGAGCTTTTGTCCGCGCTCGAATCCGATCCGGAGATCGAGATCTGGTATCAGGACGAAAGCGGGGTGATGGGCGATCCCAAGCCGCGGCGCATTCTGGCCAAACGCGGCTCCAAGCCGACAATGCCGTACACGGGCAAGCACATCAAGGACAACATCGTGGGGGCTGTTTGTCCTGAAAACGGGGCTTTCTTTAGCCTGATTCTGCCGGTTGTGAACACGGAGAGTTTTCAGATTTTCTTGGATCACATGCAGAAGGAGATCGGCTCGGGGCGGGTGGTGATGATTATGGACAACGCAAGCTGGCATAAGACGAAAGCCTTGCACTGGGGCCGGATCGAGCCACTGTATCTGCCTCCGTACTCGCCGGACTTCAATCCTATCGAGCGTATCTGGCTGGTGATGAAAAACCGGTTCTTCAGTCAGTTCATTGCAAGGAATCATGCCGAATTGACGGATCACCTGATGGAAGCGCTGCGCTCCTTCATGCAAAACCCGGCGCTTTGCCGCTCCATCTGCGGTGGCGCAAAATGAGTAATACTGACTCTAATAGCTACCAAGAGATTCGGCTATTTGCTTCGGAGGTTCTCTTGTGTTGCGAGAGAAATTTTGGGTGGGTAGTTGTAGGTAGTTTTTTTTCGCGGGTTATCGGATGGAGTCGAAGGCAGGCTTTACCTCTCGAACCAAACGCTTTTCGGTTCGAATTTGGCAAGTTGAGATTAGAACTCTATGACTACCAGTCAAACCCTGTCCTGTAACTGGACGACGTGTGCAATCGATTGCAGCTGACTAACCTAAGCTGACTCAATCGAAAACCAGCTATCTGATTAATATGCCTACACTTATCCAATTCTCTTCAATCGTGCAATTCAATCTTCATCCCATAAGTAGCGCCTGTTTCATGCCGATTGCAATGACTGCCTGTGCAATTAATTGCGCGAGGAATCTTGTTTTTAACACCTATTCTGACAGTGTTTAACCCCGTTTCGAACAGATTCTAACAGCTAAAATCGAAACTCTGACTTTTCTAACACCTGCTCTGATCCTCTCTTCACTTCAGCTTTCATTCATTCTTCCGCCCAGGCTAGTCCTTCTATCTCCCGCTTCTCTTCCTCAGTCAGAAGCACTTCATTCCATCTATGCTTATCCATCTCCGCACCGAATCGCTTCCAAGCAATGAATCTCCAGTACAGCGGCACACATCCTCCGGCCCATCTGTAATCGAGCTTGTCGATGTCCACTCCAAACCAGAGCTTCTGTCCCGTCTCGCGCTTCCAGCGTTCAAGCCTGCGCTTTCCGACCGCTGTATGGTAATCCATGATGTAAGGCTTAGGGAATGGCAGATAAATATCCTCAAGCTCCACAGGCTCGATCTCCAGGTACTCGTTCATGCCCGATTCAAACAGACCTGCATGGAGCATGACCAGCACCGTATCCTCATCTGACCGGCATGACGATCCTGGACAATACCTTCTCGGAAGTGGAAGGCGGCGTATACGCCCAATACGTGGACGATTTGATCGTCGGGGGCGACGGCACCGGCAATTCCATGTCCAATAGTGCCGGAACTGCGAAAAAATTTGGAGTATTTGTTGAGCATGGATCAGATGTCTATATCCATGACAATGACATCGAAGGATTTGCAGAGGGCATTGATCTGGGGTATGTGACGCAATTCGAGGTTTATCGTAACAGTGTCGTAAATGAGAACAACACTGTCGATGCAAAAGGTATTTACATCAGCGAATCCACCAGCACCAGCAGCTATGCCGTGGTATGTAACGACATTTGGGTGAAAAAGAACGGGGTCGTCAATCGTGCGCCTGCGGGGGAAGATGCAGATAATTTCGTTGTGGGAGGAACCGGACTGGCAAACAAAATTTCCATACACGATGGCTCACACTACCATTTGTTTCCCGATCCAGGCACCGGAACTTGTGGTTTCATGTACTACGGTTGGGATTGCAGTGACAACTGGAATGACGTGCAAGACGGAACCGGAGATGAACCCAGTCGATCTGGGGACTGCAATCCTCTTATTAATTATACACCCTACTACACCGGCTCCTTCAATCCCGCCACCATGCAGTCGCTTTGTGGTATAGTAGAATAAGAGATGAATGAGTAGGTTGCGGAGGACGGCTTGAGTCGCTTCATCACGTTGGGAATGCTGGGATTGCTGGCCCTTCTGTCCGCCTGCGATGATGGATCGCAGGCGGACGGCGGGGACCGGGATCTTCTTGAGGAGGAACGGACGGAAGACGCCGACGGCGATGGGGATCTTCCGGACGGCGAATGGCCGGACGTGGATGAGGCGGATCCGCCGGAGGAAGACGGAGATCCGGACACGGAGATTTCCGAGATCGATAAAGAGGAAGATGACCTGGATACGGAGGAACCGGAAGCCGATCCGGAGGAAGAGGGCGATTCGGATCGGGATGAGGATGATCCGGAGAGCGACGATTCGGAGGACGACGGACCGGAAACCGAAGCCGACGCCGAAGAGAACATCGAGGTTCTTTTTCCCGAAACGGGCGCCTGTCCGCCCTTTCCCCGCAAACTGGCCCGCTGGGTGGGAGACTTTCCCCGCGTGCCCACGGGTAGGCATACGCAACAGGTCCAACAGATTTCGGACGGATCGACAGTACTTTCCGGTCCTCCGCAGATCACCCTCTTTTCGGAGGATGAAAAGCCAATCACATTTTTCCCCTCTCCGGGCGGCCGAATGATCAGCGAGACCCGTCCCGGCGTTTGGCACACCATTGTAAGGGGAATATACGATATCAATACAATCTACCGCCTGGACGAATCGGCTCCGGAATGGGGTTGGACGGTGGAGACGGATAGTGTCGAAAATACCGGCCGCGCCATCTTTAACGACAGCCGGGGAATCCTGTGGGTCACAGATCATTTTGGGGCCTCCAGTAAGCCACTCTATCGCTGGGACGGACAGCAGGGTTGGAACCTGGAACTCCTGGACGTGCCGGATTTCCTAGCTGCCGGTATCGTTTCAAAAACCTTCGAATGCCGGGGACAAATCTTTTTTTTCGGTTGCTTGCACCATCAGGGGAACTCAAATTATAATGGGATAATTCTGGGACTGACGAAGGAAGAAAGATTCCTGAAAGTCCTGTGGGAATCCGACAATTCCTGGCATAAGCCCTTCATGTCCGCCTCGGTGCATCCCGAAACCTGCGATTTCGTGGCGGCGGGCTATCGCCTGCTTGTGGAAGGCAACCTGCTGGAACCCCAGGAAATTCAAGTCCTTCAGGAACACCCCCAGATTCCTCCCTGGATGATCTGGAAGGATTGGGAGAGCGGCGATCTCTATGGCGTTCCGGCGAATGCCTGTAATGAAGGGCGTACATTTTTCGCCCGGTTGCGATCCGGTGAAACCCATTTCGAATCCGTTCCCGACGACGGCATCGAGGATCTATTGACCCATGATTCCGAACAAATTCTCGGCTTTTACAATTATTGGGTTCCCCGGGCGTTTTCCGGCCGCACGCTCGATGACCTTTTCGTTGCCGCAGCGGACGTGCCCTATCGCTACAACCCCCGCAAAGATGGTTTCGAAATCGCCTATCGTCATCCACTGCTGAAAAAGCCCAACATCATGGAAAACGCCATCGTGCGCTCCATCGTCGTGGGTGAGCGGGACGGCCGCTTCCGCGTACACGCCACGGGCTACGGCCTGCCGGTCATGCGGCGCAAGGGTTGTCTGGAATGGGAGGAAGCCTTCCCGGACTCGGACTGGGCCATGGCCCTGGACGACACCGGCGAGATCATCTGGGTGGCGGGAGAACATCCGAACCTGATGCGGGGCGCGGGCGACGACTGGCGGGAGATTTCTGGCGGCGGTTGGGAGCGGGCGCGGGAGGTGATCGCGCTTCCGGACGGGCGCCTGTACGTCCTGGGCGAGGTGGGCATACCCAACGTGACCGCCGAACGCTTTCTCTACCTGTACATCGGCAGCCAGCAGACCTCCCGTAGCGGCTGGCGCATGCTGGACTTTACGGAGCCGGAGTATGCCGAGTGGACCCCCCTACAGATCGTTCGGGATCCCCGGGGCGACATCCTGATGCTGGTGGAACGCAAACTGTATGATAAGTACACGCTGACCCGCGACGTCTTTCGGATCACGGGCGACCGGATGGAATTTATCGCGAGTTTCCCCTACCGCAGCACGCTCTCGAATCATGACGGCGAAGTGACGGTGAACACCTGCGAGGGTGTATTCGTGCTGGATTCACAAAGCGGGGAAACGACAGAAGTGGTGCCGGAGGAGGTCAACGGATATTCCACCTGTTTTTATGACTCCCTACGGCTTTCGGATGGGCGCTGGCAACTGCTGAAATATAACGGCGTGAGAGTGTACGACCCGGCGTCCGGCGAATTCGAGGAGAGCGTGGGATTTTCAGAAGGTCTGAACGCCGTGGAGCCGGACTGGGAATTCCCGGAATACGAGGAATTCATGCGGGGCATGGTGGTGCTGCAGGCGCTGCCCACGGGCGAGATTCTGGCGGGCGGCGTGGAAGGCCGCATCCTCCTCAAACTGCTGGACGAGTGAAAAGAGGCCGCCCCGCCCGTGATTCCGTGGTACTGTCAAGGAAAATGGATGGAATCCTTGAGACTGGATCCTTCCTCTCCAAGCAAGGACAAAACCGACCGATTTGGGATATAAGTCAAGTAGCAGTCAAATCGTTCTAATCTGATTTCCCTTCCATCCCAGCCACTTTCCCGCCATCCACTACGGTTGGCCCAGCTCTGGCCACTGAGCTACCCAGATACAGAGCAAGTATCATATTGCTGTTGTCAGCGTCAAGATGACAGAGCAGCAAAATAAATAGGCCCAAGCGGTAATTTCATCTGGAGAGACAACACTTAATGCTGTTTAAATGTCAATATGGTTAAACAGAATTATGGCGTACAAAACAATACAGTAAGGAATGCTTCTAATATCAATTATTTAGCGAGCTGGATTTTCTGAAAGCTGAGCTAAAATTGTATCCTGCGTATCGATGAGAGAGTTCAAAACGAATTCTATGAAAGGATTGTTATCTCCAGAATCAGCTTTCACAAGGCCTTCGATATAATCCGGGCGGCTTTCGACTCGGACAATAGCGGGGGAGTAACCTTTCTTTAAAAGGACCAAATTCATAAGAATACGAGCTCCTCGACCGTTTCCGTCATCAAAAGGATGGATACGCACCATATTGTAATGGGCCAGTGCAGCGATCACTGCTGGATGAAGCCTGTCTTGCGATTTATGAATGAAGTCTATAAGTAATCCCATTTCATCTGGTACGTGAATCGGTTCTACATAACGATGGATGGAACCATTCGGTTGCAAAACATGGTTGGGAAGTTGCTTATATTGGCCAGGCGTAGCCGGTTTTTTGACTTGCTGGCCTTGTTCATTGATCGCTGGTGTGTCTTTGACGCCGGAAAGCAGCAAGGCATTAATTTCTTTAATCAGACCTGTTGAAATGGGGCGATCATCACGGAGAACGTCATGTAAGAAATCGATGGCTTCAGCATGATTGCGCGCGTCCAGAAAGTCTTTTAGCGGTTTTCCTTGGACAGTAATGCCATATTCGAGAAGGTAGAAGGTATCCCCACGAGAAAGCGTACTACCTTCAATCGCATTGGAATCATACGTCCAATCGATCCTTATTTTCTTGAAAATGGTTTCCCATAATTCAGGATGAACCGGTCGCGCGCGATCAATTGCGGCTTTTCTTTCATCAATAGCACGGAGTTTCTCCGAAAGCTCTGGAGTTTCTTTTACCGTGTAAAAGCGTCCGTTCTCTGGATTTTCATCTTGTCCGGTCATAGTATTGCTTTCGCTAGGTTTATTTACCATCGTAGACCATTAAGATGTTTATATTGTAGCGCCCTTTGGGTTGAAAAACCAGGGCATTTCAATCTTGCGGCACGTCACGCAGAATAGTTCCTGCCTTCCCATTAGAACGGCGAACTATATCGAAGTCGGTTTTTCTATCTCTCCTTGTGTATTCTTGCGGATAATTGTGTAGCGTTTTCCTTCGATGAAAAAATTCCGTGCCTGCAGGGGAACATAGTTTAATTCTTTCTTGAGTTTGAAAGAAACCCTGCTTACAGGCTTGTTCTTCTTTCTAGGAAGCTGATCGGGAACGGTAATATATGGATTATCAGGATCGATACCAACTATACCGAGGCCATAATTACCGACTAAAGAGCCTTGGGCTTCTTCGCGGACAGAATCATCTGCTTTGTTGGCAATTATCATGGCGCATATGCACTTGTCCAACCCGAATATTTCTGCAGATACGCCGTTGAAGTGGGCTTTATCGTCCTCTTCAATACCTTTTACTTCCAACACGGTATTTTCGTCCTCCGGACAAAGGTAACGCATTGTCAGATATTCATTTGAGGAAATGAAGGCGCAATGGTTATCCGAGTCTGGCGGTTGCTCAGTAGAAGGGGAGGGCGCTTGAGAATTAGAATTACAGGCCGCGAGGGAAAGGACAAAGGATACAGTCAGGATTGTTCTTGTCGTTATATTCATGACTTCTCCTATTCGATTCCTAAATCATCAAGAAGTGCTTCGCGCTCCTTGTCCGTTTTTCGTACATAACGACCGACGTATTTTAACCCGGAATGCCCCAACGCGGCAGCTGTTTCCGTATCCGATCTCGATTTTTCCCGATACATCGAACCGAAAGTGTGTCGTAGGCGGTGAGGGTGCAGATGAATTTTGTTTTTCTCCGAACGGTGTTTGTTTGCTTCATCGGCAATTAGGTTCAGAGCCGACGCTACTTGTCCACGGCTTACGGGTTTCCCCCCTCCGACCGGCAAGAAAAGAGCAGGGGACTGTTCTTCCGGATCGTCATTCGGTCTTTCTTCCTGCAAGTAATCGTCCAGGTAGCGTCTACAATCTGCCGAGAGGTAAACTTTTCCCCGAGAATTGCCTTTTCGTTTTACATTCGAGAAATAGCGACCGTCGTACTGTGACCTATTCAACTGGCAGAGCTCGGAAACACGTAAACCAGTGAAGAACAGGATTGCCAGGATTGCACGGTTGCGCCACGGTCGAGCGTTCTTGCGTGTCGAAGTCAAGGTGAGATTTTCGGCGGCTTTGAAGAGGGCGAAGATATCCTTGCGATCAATCTTCTTTGCGCCTGGTTCCTCGATGGCCAGTTCCTTGATGCCGCGAGTTGGTAGACCGCTCCGGAACGGAGAACCTGGTTGCTCGTTTACCCAACGGGCAAAGCGGCGTAGGGTGGCAAAAATTCGATTAACGGTTGTTGGAGCCCGCTCAAGTCGTTCCAGGTAGGCCAGATAACCTTTCGTATCCTGGGGTAACCAATCTTCAATACGAGCATGACCGTTCATTTGTGAGTACCACTCGATGAATCCCTTCAGATCCCGCACCTTCGCATGAAGGGTATTCGTGGCTTGGATGCCACGCACTTCCTCGACCAAGTATTTCTCCGCCCAATACGCGAGTGAAAGGTCCGGATCGCGGCCTTCCATAAGGTCAAAAACCTTATGTTCGGTGTTTGAGAGGGTGTTTTGATAGGTGGTTAGAGCGTTTTTCATGGACATTTTCCGTTAATCAGCAAACATAAGGAACATTATGTTCATAGTATACTGAATGGTTTCTGCTGGCGCAAGAAATATTTCATTTTTTTCTCCGGATTCTTTAAAGGGGGAAACTTTATAAAGTAATAATGATTACAGTGCATTACGCGAATATTAAGCGATTATTGAGGCCGTTTTCTTGCCTATAAAGCCGTTTAGTAGACGCGGTTGCGACGAATGTCGTGGCCCAGAATGTTGAATTTCTTTGTTTAAGGAGAACGATCAAGATGGAACGATTCATGAAATATGTCGAAAGGCACTACAAATTTTGCATGTTTTGCCTAGCTGCGGGTGCAACGCTTGTAAAACTGCTATATTTCATCTTGGCTTGAATTGAAATCGCCGGTTGGAGCCCTATTGTAAGCAAAAAATACTATGTTTGCTTGGTTGACTCCAAGCGTTCAATGCATGATTTGCTTGCGAGGACACTAGAAATAGGAACTTCTATCCGTGGTTTCGCGGCAGGCACGACGATGCAAGACTTACTGGCGATTGTTGTTGATGGTAAATTTTGAGTTTCTTTGTATTCTCCATTAAATCCCAACATGAGAGAAGCGAAGAAGAAAAGAACAATCGCCATCATTGAAGCGGCATTTGGCAAGCTGAGCCCCTTTTTTGCTTGGGATATCTCTTGGTCGATTTGTTCGGCTACCAAGTAAAACTCCTTTACAATAGGAGAGCGCGATGAGATTTTTGATTCATGTATCATTTTCTTGCTCCTACTGATTAAGGGGGTTATTTCACTGAGGGCAATATACTTGGCTCCTCCGGACTTGATCATGGAATAAAGATCAAGGATTTCCAAGTTTAGGGCGACATGGATCAATCGCGGATCATTTTCTATCTTGCCAATGTCGTTAATTTCTTTGCAATGCATCCGAAGTTCTTCATTATTATTCTCTAATAAGCAGAGTTCACCGAGATACCATCTGGCTTCTCCAACTACTTGCCAGTCATTGTTGGCCAAACCCCACTTAATTGCTCTTTCAAGACGCTTTCGGGCGTTTTCAAGGTATTTCTGAGCTTCTTTCTGTCCACCTTCCTCTGCCTCTTCTATCAGTGTAGAGGCTATCTTCGCCTCGACACGACCAATGTATGCCTCTGTAAGCATGACCAACATATCGTACCCTTCGAGTTTAGCTAACTCCTTGGCTTTTTGATGATAATCAAGTGCCTCTTTGAGCACACTGATGTCCATTTTTTCCTTGTTCCTCTTCAACTGCTCAAGTTCCACCTTTGCGCGAGCAAAAGTATTGTTAGCGAATATAAGCGCTTTGGGGTGGGCTTCTTCTCCCATATTAAGCACAGTTTCAGCACGTTTCAATGCATCCCGAATGGGTCCTTGGTTCAAATTGGCCTCGGCATAGTTCATTTCCAAGCGGGAAAGTGTCTGGCTGGAGAGACCCGGGAGATCGAGAGCCTCCTGTATTCGGTCGATGGCGAGAGGATAGCATGAGCGATCGATATAAAAACGTACAGATAGCATCAAAGCATCACCCATGTTTGCATCGCTTGAGGCCTTTCTTTCTAGCCACTCAATATATGGATAAGCGTCATCAGGCCGGACCTTATCCAATAGATCTTCAGTTCTATTCAAAACCAAATCGAAAGCCTTGTTTTGTTTGTCTTCTCCCATATTATTATTTTCTATACACAACTGCTCAACTTCTTCTTGAATCTCGCTTTCGCTGGTATCTGTGAGTTGAAGATCTTCCTGCTGTTTAGCTCGTGACATCATGGTGATAAGGTCGTCCACCCGGACATTAAGCAGCTTGGCAATATTGGATAAGTACTTATGCATAGGGAGCGATTCCCCGGCAAACCACTTGGAGGCTGTTGACGATGTGACGCCTACTTTTTTAGCAAAAATAGCCTGCTTAAATGGCGAAAGTTTCTCGCTTGATTTTGCCAGTTGCAATAACTCTTGTCCAAATGATTCGCGATATGGATTTCCATGTTTCATGGTGATACCCTTTCTTTAAGACAAATACAGCATCCGATAGTGGATGGGACGTATTTAGCTGGCGCTTCCTGTGTCATTTTTTTGCAAAACCCATTTTGGAATCAGGTCCCGTATTGGGAGTCCTGCGATGATGATGATGATGATCAGCAAAACCAGGAGATAGAACCGGTTGGGATCTAAGTCGCTTTGAATTATCGTTTCCAGTTGAATCATCATGCCAGCCTCCTTATGCTTACAAACCTAAAAAACCATTTATCATTAATCACAATGAGTGTCAAGCAAATATTTTAAATCAAGTTAAATAGTTGAAATAGAAGAAAACAAAAAACTGAATAAAGCCGTAAATTCAAATAATTAAAAGACTAACGAGTTGAAATACGAAAAAGATATAGTTGAACATATAGAAATGATCAGATGAAATTCTTAGCACTAGGGGTTTCTTTTTATGCCCAAAATCGGATTTGTCATTGATTGGTTCGCAGGCAGAGGGAACTGATCGGAACTTGTGTATTTGCGAAAACCTTCAGAATTGCCTTCTAAGGCGTTTTCTGCAGTGATCGAAGGGTAAACCATAGGCTAAAATAGCCTGCGTGAGGGATTGAAGCGGTGCATGCAGGAGCGGAAAGCCCGACCTCGACCCGGAACAAACGAGAAGGGGAGGGGGCTCGCCCAAAAGTTATTGCAACTCGAACTATTTTATAGATAATCTGAATCATCGGTTGGACCGACGAAGTTTACAGATGCCGTCTTCGAGTCGATTCGAAAGGCCGCCTGAACGCACTTTAAAATTCACGCCCCCATGCGCCTTCATGCAAAATCCGACACGTTGCCGTTCCATCTGCGGTAGCGCAAAATGATTAATAGTGGCTCTATAACCATGTGTGGAGCGGAAAAGGCCTCCGTTGGCTTGTGAGCGGCGCAGCCTGGAAGGCGGGCGTGGAGGGTCCGCTATGGCTCCCTGGTTTCGGGCCAGTTCATAAGGATGCCTTCCAGCGTGGCCAGGATGTGTGGGGTCGGGACGGTTCGCGGGGGGCGGTTCTTTACCAGGAAAACCGCTTTTTCTCCACCGCCGAAAATACCGATATCCGCCTGCTTCGCCTCTTTTGGGCCGTTGACCTCGCAGCCCATCACGGCGATGGTTACGGGCCGTCCCGTTTGGAGCAGCATGGTTTCCGCCTCGCCCGCAATTTCCGCAAGATTTTCCAGGCGGCAACGTCCGCAGGTGGGACAGGAGATCACCCGTCCGCCCGGTTCGCGAAGTCTCAGGGTCTCCAGAAGCGTCTTCGCCACCAGAACCTCTCGGACCGGATCGCCGGAAAGTGAAATGCGGATGGTGTCCCCGATGCCTTCGGAAAGAAGAAGGCTCATCACGGCGCTGGAGCGCACCGCGCCGGAAAGCGGGGGACCGGCCTCGGTGAGTCCCAGGTGGAGCGGGATCTCCGAGCGGGCCGCGAACAGGCGGTTGGCTTGCAGGGTCAGGCTCGGGTCCGATGCCTTGAGGCTGGCCTTGAGATTCGCGTGGCCCAGTTTCTCGATCATGGACAGCTTGTCCAGGGCGGATTTCACCAGGTTCTCCGGTGTGGCCTTGCCGAATCGGCGTTCCAGCGAGCCGCCGTTAACGCCGACACGGATGCAGACATCGCGTTTTCGGGCGGCGTTCACCACGGCTTCTAGCCCCTTTTCGCCGCCGATGTTCCCTGGATTGATGCGAATGCCGTGGACGCCGTGCCGAATGGCGAGAAGAGCCAGATCGGCATGGAAATGGATATCGGCCACCAGCGGAATGGAGAGGCCGTCCAGAATGGCGGGAAGGGCGTCGGCGTCGTCCCGGTCCCGTACGGCCACGCGGACGATCTCGCAGCCCGCTTTGACGAGCGTGTCGATCTGGGCTTTAACGCCGGAGACGTTGGCCGTGCGCAGGGTGGTCATGGACTGAATGTTCACCGGCGCGCCGCCGCCGATGGCGACGGTTCCCAGGTTGGCTTGCCGCGTGTGTCGCATGAAACGATGGCGCGAGGGATGTCGTCAGAAATAACCGACGGCCTGGATAAGTCCCTGGCTGTCTTCGCTGTGAGAGTTGTACTGATACTCGGCCTTGACCGTGACGTGTCCGGGCCAGGCCCACCAACCCAGGCCGGGCGTCAGTCGCCAGGAATCGCCCGCTCCGCCGCTGTGCAGGCCTCCGGCTCTCAGGAAGCCGTATAGCGGCGAAAACAGGATTCGAACTTCTCCGTGCCCGCCGTAATGATACAGATTGTCCAGTCCGGTTTTCTGCTGTTCCCAGGTGTATTGGGCTAGCAGTTCCAGCCGCCAGACGGCATACATGGCCTCGAAAGTCAGCAGTTGAAAACGGCGGCGGTCGTCCGTATCGCGGAATTCGAACAGATAGCTCATGCCGATTTCCAATTCGTCCAGCGGCGTGATTCCCACCCGGGCGCCGATTCCCAGACCTTCCAGACGGCCGTTCATCAGGGACAGATTGTAGTTGACCCATTTGCTGGAACCGTAGAGCATGGCGCCCATGTCGTTCAGCGTTCCGTAAAGGCTTTCGATATCCAAGGGCTCGGAAACGCTAAACCGTTGCGGAGCGTGGCTCGTGGCCGCATAAACGCCGTAGGGCAGATCGAATTTTCCCGCCTGCACGGCCAGGTAGCTGTCGTTCCGCAGACCGTGATGGTGTTTGTTTCTCCCGAAGGTCCGCGGGGGCGTCCAGGTGGTGGCCTTGGGATGAACGTCCGTGGGGGCGTCCGTTTTCCCATGACCGTGCAGCGCGCCTTCGTGGCGGCGGGGAAAAATGTCGTAATCCAGGAAGGCGGAGCGGATTTCGAAGGCGTCGTGGATGCCGTTGTACTCCGGAGTCAGGTGAATCCGGAGTTTGTCCTCGAATTCCTTCTCGAAACTCAGCAGAACCTCGCGAAGGAGAAACCCGCTCTGGCGCTCCGTCCCATGGCCGTCCTCTTCCTCGCCGTGACTCGATTCGCCGTGTTGATAAAGCGCGAGGTCCAGGGCGAAATGCCCGTGGATGTCCACGAAGCGCTCGCGGTTTTCCTCGGCCCTGTTTTTCATTTCGTCCAGGCGGGTTTCCAGCTTTTCCAACTTGTTTTCCAGGTTCTTGCGGGCCTTCTTCTCCTCAATGCGCTTTTTCCCGGAATCCGCCAGTTTTTCCTCATAAGCGTCCCGTGTTTCCTCCAGTTCCTTGCGTAAGGTTTCGATGGATTCGCGCAGGGTCGCCATTTCTTCGCGAATTCGATCCGTTTCCGAAACGGTTTCCTCCGTGGCGGCGTCTCCCGCCAGTTCTTCCTCCTGCGGAGAGATTTTCGGCTGGGCTGCAACCGTTGGGGTCGGGGCCGGTTTCGCCGCATCGTCGGAGAAGATTCCGGCCGGTTCCGACCGCGCGGAAACGGGAAAAACGCAAGCGACCGTCAAGGTGATGAGGACCAAAAGGAGGAAGCGTGGTCTTGTCGTCATGGATTGTCTTTCCGCAAGGAGGTTTTTGTCCACGAATATGAACCTGTTATTTTGCGTAAATCGACACATATTGTCAAGACAGGTTCCACGGGAATCGCAAAATCGTTCCCGGCTTTGCATGTGTCGGAATTCAGCCCGTCGGAAATACGAAAGAAACGGGCCGTACGGGCGCTTACTCCCAGGTATCCGGAAAAACCCGGGTACGGAAGAAATGCTCCAGTTTCAGGTTGACGATTTCCGGGAACTCCAGGGTGGTGTAATGAGTTCCCGTGGGAATGAGGAACAACTCGCTTCCGGGGATCTGTTCGTGCATGGCCCGGCTGATGTGCAGGGGGGTCATTTTGTCGCCCGTTCCGGCGGTAATCAGCGTCGGCGCCTGAACCCGGGGCAGAATGTGACGCGCGGAATGCTTGTTGACCTCGCGGATCATCTTGAAATACGTGGCGAAATCCAGCTTGCGGAACTCCTGCACCACCTCTCCGAAAAAGGCTTCATTTTCCGCGACGATGCCCAGCGATTGCAGAAATTCCACCGCCCATTTCTGTCCAAGCAGATACTGGGTGGCTGGGGCGAAGAGCGGCGCGGCCGTGGAAATCACGGAAAGCGCTCCGCCGAGAACGTGATTGGCGAAGGGAATGGAGAAAGCGGTTTTCAGCACGTGCTCGTAGGAACCGTTGATAAGCGCCAGGGCTCTGACCCGCTCGGGCATGTGGTCGTAGAGTTCCAATCCCACCTGGATGGCCAGGCTCCAGCCGCCGGTCACGAAGGTTTCGTTCCCCCACTCCATGGCGTGAATCACCGCCTCGGCGTCCTCCACCCAGTATTCCACGCCCAGGCGGGCGGGATCGTCCGGGGCCTCGGAGTCGAAGCAGCCGCGCGGATCCCAGGTGACTATGGTCATTTGGCGGTGGAAGTGCTCGAACATCTCTTTCCAGGCGAGCAAGGGCGTTCCCAGCCCCGGGGGAAGCAGCCAGAGATTCGGACCGGTTCCGCAACGATAGACCCGTAGCCGGGTGCCGTCCCGGCTGGTGATATTGGAAAACTCGATGGGGGCTTGGATCCGATGCATGAACGTTCTCCCGGTTTGGGTTGGAGCGGTTAAACCTCTTTCATTTCAAGCAGTTTCGCCTTCATGGCGCGAAAGGCCTCTCCCCGGTGGCTGACGCCGTTTTTCTCTTCAAGAGTGATCTCCGCCATGGTTCGTCCGCCGAAGGCCGGATGGATGAAGAGCGGATCATAGCCGAAACCATTGTCGCCCCGGCATTCGGTTGAGATGAATCCCTTGCATTCTCCATGGGTTACGATCTCTTCCCGGCCTTTTCCATGAACGAGAACCAGGACGCAGACATAGCGGGCCGCCCGTTCCTTCGGCTTTTTCAACGGTTCCAGTACGGTCAGCAGCTTGCGATTGTTCGCGGCGCTATCGCTGGGTTCGCCCGCGTAGCGAGCTGAGTAGATCCCAGGCGCTCCGTCCAGGGCCTCCACTTCCAGGCCGGAATCGTCCGCCAGGGTGGGAAGGCCCGTTTTCTCGAAGATTTCCAGCGCTTTCTTGCGAGCATTGGCCAGAAACGTATCGCCGTCCTCCTCCACTTCCGGGAGATCCGGAAAATCGAGACAGGACAGAACTTCGAAATCCGTATCCCGAAGCAGATCTTGCAGGTCCGCGACCTTTCCCCGGTTATGCGTGGCGAGCAGCAGTTTCATCGTACAGATTCCCCAGGGCTTTTCTCTGGATTTCCGCCAGATCGCGGCAGCCTTCCGCGCAGACGTCCAGGATTCGTCCCAGTTCTTCCCGGCTGAAGGGCGCGCCCTCGGCGGTGCCCTGGACTTCCACCAGGTTGCCGGAGCCGGTCATCACCACGTTCATATCCACCTCGGCCCGGTAATCCTCGGAATACATCAGGTCCAGAAGCAGGGTGCGTTCCACGAATCCCGCGCTGACCGCCTGCAAGGTATCCCGAATGGGCCATTCGCCCAGAAGGCCCATCTGGCGCAGCCGATCGCAGGCCAGAACCAGGGCTACGAACGCCCCGGTGATCGACGCCGTACGCGTACCGCCGTCGGCCTGCAAAACGTCGCAATCGATCTGGATGGTCTGTTCGCCGAGCGCTTCCATGTCCACCACCGCTCGCAGGGAACGGCCGATCAGGCGCTGGATCTCCGACGAACGCCCGCCGGTCTGCCGTTCGCGCCGGGTGCGCTCCTGGCCCGCGCCGGGCATCATGGCGTATTCCGCCGTCACCCAGCCCCGGCCGCTGTTCATCATGAACGAGGGAACGCCCTGTTTGGCGTAGGCCGAACAGATGACCTTCGTTTCTCCGCAGGAAATCAGGACCGACCCGTCCGGATATTTCTGGAAACCCGTTTCGATGCTCACCGGGCGCAACTGGTTGTCGTTTCTTCCGTCTTCTCGCATGGCGCCATCCTTTCCTCGATGCTTCGTTGCAAGGTGCGGGGAGTATACAAAGCCGGGTCGACCTGTCAATTTTCGGCCGGGCGTATTTGTAATTTCTAATGAATTCTGCTACGTTGCCGATTGTTCGAAGGTAGTGGAAGGGGCGGGATCCTCCCCTTGGCGCGGTTGGAAATCCGGCGGGAACCTCATTTTCCGTCCTGCAAAGATGATGAAAAATGAAACGACTTGAAATCCTTGCGATATTCGTATTTCTGGCGCTTCTTTTCATGGAATTCTCCGTTTTCGCCGCCGACGCGGCGGAGGAGGCCGACGACCGTCCCATCATACAAACCGTGCAATCGGGAACTTATGTCCGCGAGCCGAAGAAGGATCCGCCTCCCCGCGTTCTCTTCCTCAACCCGGAGTTGAACGTTTCCGGAACGCTTTCCAATTACCGAAGTCTAGGGAATTTCCTGCGTTTTTCCTTCGGCGGTGGTCTGGGAATGACGGTGTTTGAAGACTGGCACATCCGAGTGGCCGTGCGGGCGTTGAGCGAGACGCATACGCTGAAGGAGAGAGTCTCCCAGACAAGCACGAAACACGATATCTGGTTTATTCAGCCCACCGTCACCGGTTTTTACAGAATCGTCAGGTATCCGGAGTATCACTACTATTTTCCCATGGATCTGTTTCTGGGGCTGAAACTGGGCGCGAATCGGTTTCAGGTGGATCGTCCCATTCTGGATCTGAATTCCAAAACGGATCTTCTCTGGGGCGTGGCCGTGATGCCCCGGATTTATTTCTGGCAAGGATATGGGCGTTTCGGCCTCGCGCCGCTTCTGGAAGTGGAAACCATCGATTATTTCAAGAATTTTTTCTTCCAGTTCGGCGCGTCGGTTTTCTGGGATTTCGAAACGTTGGGTAGGCGTAAAGCGGGCGAGAGCGAGCCGGAGCCCGCCTTGGAACCGGACCCGCTTCCGGAGCCCGCGCCGGAAAAGGAAGAACCGTCCGACGCCGAGCCCGCCGATTCCGCGCCGGTCGAAGAGGACGCGCTCGAAACCGGGACACCGGAAGGGGAATCGTCGGGTGAGCCGGGTGTTTCCGTTCCGCCGGAAACGGAGCCGGAAACGCAGGGCGAGGGCAAAGGGGAAGAACCTTCGAAGGAGGAAGCGACCGGCGAAGGAGAGCAAAACCCGGAGAATGAATCGCCCCCGTCTTCCGGCGAGTCGTCCGCTTCTGTGGGCGAGGCGGACAAAGCCACGGAAAGTGCGCCTTCCGTCCCCGCCGAAAGCGGCAATCCGGCTATCGACGCCTATTCACCGTAATTTCTGAACGGCCTCTTCCAGTCCGTGCACCGTGAGCGAATACATCGGGAAAATGGACTGGATCAGCCGGATGGTCTGGCTCCACCAGTTGCGTTCCACGATGGGATTGAGCCAGACGATTTTCCGGAAATGATCGTCCACCCGTTTCAGCCATTCGATGCCCGGCAGTTCGTTGCGATGATAATAATAAATCGCCCCGTTTCTTGCCGTAAGCTCATACGGATTCATGGCCGCGTCGCCCACGATGATGACGCGCCAGTCGCCGTCGAACTCCTTGAAGATCTGCCCCGTGGGAATGCGCTCGTCCATGTAGATGTCGGTGAAAAGCGTCTCATAGATGCAGTTGTGAAAGTAGAAGAAGCGAAAGTCCTTGAAATGATTGATCTGCGATGCCGCCGAGAAAAGGCGGTTCACCAGCCGGGCGTACGGATCCATGGAGCCCCCGGCGTCCATCAACAGTAAAAGTCGCATGCGGTTTTTGCGTTCGGGCCGGAAGATCAGTTCCAATTCCCCGGCGTTTCGGCAGGTCTTGTCGATGGATTCGTCCACGTCCAGTTCGTCCGCCGCCCCCACCCGTTCGAGCACGCGAAGTTTCTTCAGGGCGACCTTCATCTGCCGCACGTCGATGATCCGGTCCTGGCGGTAATTTTTATAGCGGCGTTTCGTGGCCACCTGTACCGCCGAGTGCGCGCCGCCCTCGCCGCCCACGCGGATGCCCGCCGGGTTGGTTCCGCCGTGACCGAAGGGCGATGTCCCGCCCGTGCCGATCCAGCGATTTCCCCCGTCGTGACGTTCGGTCTGGGTCTTCAGCCGATCCTCGAATTCCTCCTTCAGACGATCGAAGTCCAGGGCTTCCAGCATCTTGATCTCTTCCTCGCTCAGGTGCGGGAAGTCGAGCGGATCGTTCAGCCAATCCTCGATGTCCTTGCGCAGGGTGGGTGAGAGTTCGGCGTTTTTGAAGACGTGGGCGAAAACCTGGTCGAAGGCGTCGTAGTAGGCCACGTCCTTCACCAGAAGCGAGCGCGCCAGGGAATAGAAGGTAAGGAAATCCGAATACGCCAGTCCCTTGGACAGCGCTTCCATGAACGTCAGCCATTCCGTGATGGTGACGGGAACCTTGTTGCTTTTCAGCTTGAAGAAGAACTCGGTCAGCACGGCGCGGCGTTACCAGTCGTTCATCGTCCGCCGATTGCGGATCACGCCGAAGGCCTCCACGTCCTGTTCCTTCTTCAGCAGAACGCCCAGGAAGGGAATCTCCTTGCGGATCCGCTTTTCGGAAATACCGGCCTTGACCAGCACCGCGATCCAGTCGATCAGTTCCGAAGTGCTGGGTTTCTTGCGGAAATGGTCGATGGAGCGCAGGTAGTAGAATTTGGCGATACACTGTTTCAACAGATCTTTTTTCAAATCCGGGTGATGCACCTTGACGATATCCTCCATCAGGTTTTCATCCGGGAACTCGATGAAGTGAAAGACGCAACGACGCAGGAAGGGATCCGGCAACTCCTTTTCCGAGTTGGACGTGATAATCACCACGGGACGGTGGACGGCTTCCACCGTGTCGCCGGTTTCCGCCACATCGAAGCGCATCTCGTCCAGTTCGGAAAGCAGGTCGTTCGGAAATTCCAGGTCGGCCTTGTCGATTTCGTCGATGAGCAGCACGGCCCGTTCCTTGGAGCGCAGGGCCTGGCCCAGGGGGCCGAAGTGAATGTACTGCCGAATGTCCGAGACGTCCTTGTCGCCGAAGCGGCTGTCGTTCAGGCGCTGAACGGTGTCGTAGATGTACAGGCCGTCGCTGGCCTTGGACGTGGATTTCACCATCCACTTGAAAAAAGGCATGTCGAGCCCCCCGGCGATGTTCGTCGCCAGAAGCGTCTTGCCCGTGCCGGGCTCGCCCTTGATGAGCAGCGGGCGTTCCAGCGCGATGGAGACGTTTACCGCGTCCCGCAGTTCCCTGGAGGCGATGTAGCTTTCCGTTCCCTGAAATCGGTCGAATCGTTCGCTCATGATGCCTTTCCCGTCGTCAGGATGTGGTCAGGACTTCGATACGCTGCATGTGAAGGCCGATTTCCTTGGAATACTCCATGGCCCCTTCCGTCGCCACGTAGCCGAGCTTCACGGCCTCCACCAGTGGCACCTGGCTGGTCAGCACCTTGAAAGCGCCCTCGGTGTCGGGGAAGGTCATCAGCACGAAGGGGCGGCGGCGTTTGTAGATGCCGCGGCCGGCCTTGCTCTTGCCGTTCTTGATGCGCAGATAGGCGCTGGGACCGCCGGTGACGGTCCACTGGAAGATGCGGTCCGGGCTGTTTTTCGTCAGTTTCATCATTTGCGGATCGCCGCCCTTGTTCAACTGACTCAGGGCGTTGGTGACCATGTACAGCAAAAGCTTGACCTTCAGCGCCTTCTTGTTCATGTCTTCCGGCAACGCGTCGGGCATGAGCAGTTTCAAGGTCAGCAGAAGCGGCAACGCCCGCACCAGCAGATCCAGCCGGAAACCTTTCGGGATAGGCAGAGCCAGCTTCCCCGCGAAGAATCCGTTCAGTTCGCCGATGGTCCGAAACACCAGGTTCAGGTCCGGCTTGTGGTGGATACCCTGCTTGACGGAAAGTCGTTTGTCCTCCCAGAGCATGTAGGCCCCGACATCCTCGCCACGCACGCTGAACTGGAGGATGCCCTGTTTGGGGAACAGCTTCTTGAACAGCGGCTTTTCCTCGGCCACGATCTTCGTAAGCGGAAGAGCGGAGCGAAGGAAGATCCGCGAAACCAGCACGTCTTTGTTGGGTTCCAGCATGGCTTAGTCTTCATCCTCCCAGTCGTCGTCCTCTTCGATTTCGGCCTTCAACAGTTCCTGCATGGTTTCCAGGATGCCGTCCGCGTCCATCTTGTAGACGTGCAGCAGGTCGTCCGGATAGCCCACGATGGCGAATTCGTCCTGCAATCCGATGCGGCGCATGGCGCAGGCTTTGCCGCTGGCGGCGATGACCTCCGCCACGGCGCTTCCCAGCCCGCCGATGACGCTGTGGTCCTCCACCGTGATGATCCGGCGGGTGTCCATCACGGCCTTCATGATGGCGTCCGCGTCGATGGGCTTGACGGTGTGCATGTCCAGCACCCGCACGGAGATGCCGTTCTGCTTGGCGATCTCGGCGGCCTCCAGCGCGCCCACCGTGGGGCGGCCGCAACTGATGACGGTGACATCCGTGCCCTCGTGCAGTTCGATGGCCTTGCCGATCTCGAAGTCGAAGTCCAGGGATTTGTGCAGGGGCGGCTCGAAGCTGCGGCCGATGCGGATGTACACCGGGCTGTCGATCTCCAGGGAGGCGGTCACGGCCTTGGCGGTCTCGTAGGCGTCCGCCGGGGCCATGACGATCATGTGCGGGAACGTGCGCAGAACGGCCAGATCCTCGGTGCAGTGGTGAGTGGTGCCCGCCTGGCCGAAAGACGTTCCCGAGTGGGTGGCGATGATCTTCACGTTGCGTTTCTGGTAGCAGATGTCCGTGCGGACGAACTCCGCGCTACGTAACGCGGTGAAGACCGCAAAGGTGGAAACTACCGGAATCAGGCCCGCCTCGGCCATTCCGGAGGCCACCGCGAACATATTGTTTTCCGCGATGCCCATATTGAAGAACCGGTTGGGATATTTCTCCTGTAGTTTTCCGATCTTGGTGGATTTCGCCAGATCGGCGGAGAGCCCCACGATGCGCTCGTCCTGATCGGCCAGTTGGGTCAGTACTTCTCCGTAGATCTCCGCCTGGGTCATGTGATCGGCGTCGGCGACTGTCCAGGTCAAACCCATTGTCGTCATGGTCTACCTATCCTTTCCATATGGCTCGCCTCGGGGGCGTGGTTTATTTCTTGATGGAATCCAGGGCCTTTTTGGCCATGTCCGAATCCAGTCCCGCGTAATGCCATTCGACCTTGCCTTCCATCCAGTCGATGCCCTTGCCCTTGACGGTGTTGGCCAGAATGACCACCGGTTTTTCCGTTTCGGCAAGGGACTGTTCGATGGCGTCGTTCAACTGGTCGAAATCGTGGCCGTCCACGGCGATGACCCGCCAGCCGAAGGCTTCCCACTTCTTGTCCAGCGGTTCGAGACTCATCACTTCTTCCGTGGGGCCGTCGATCATCAGCATGTTGCGGTCCACGAAAACGGTGAGGTTGGTCACTTTGTAATGCGCGGCCGACATGGCGGCTTCCCATACCGAACCCTCGTTCAGTTCGCCGTCTCCCAGGACGACGTAGGTATGCCAGTCCTTACCGATGACCCGCGCGCCCAGCGCCATACCTACGCCCAGGCCGATGCCGTGGCCCAGCGAGCCGGTGGAGGCGTCCACGCCCTGAACCTTGTGCATGTCCAGGTGCATGCCGAAAGGCGATCCGGTCTTGTTGAAATCGTTGAGGGATTCCTTGTCGAAATACTCCAGGTCGCCCAAAACGGCGGCATGGCCCACGCCGCCGTGGCCCTTGCTGAGGATGAAGCGGTCCCGATCCTCCCAGCGGGGGTTCTTCGGATCGATCTTCATGAATTTGTGATAGAGGATGACCAGGATGTCGGTTTGACTCAGCGCGCCGCCGACGTGGCTGCCCCCGCATTTTTCGGTGATATGGACGATATCCTCCCGAATTTGCCGGGCTTTCTCCTGAAGTTTCTTCTTTTCCTTCGCGTCTAGCGGCATGGATCCTCCTTGTCGAATTTCGGGTGGCTCCGCCCGATCGGGCGAAATGGTCCGGCGGAGCCGAATTCGTTCGGTTGGAAATGGATGATTCGCATTGTTTATCGGTCCCAAGGGTCCGTTTTCACTTTCAAAGGAAGAGTGTACACCCGAATGCCCGATTTACAAGGGAAAATTTATCCGATCCGGAGGGCGGGGAAGAGCGGAAATCCGTTCCTTACGGGATCTTGACAAAAGGCATCTCCTGCCGATATCATGGCTTCGCCCCATTGGTCGAGACGGGGAGTTCGTACGGAAAATATTGATTTCCCTTTCGTTTTTCCGTCCGGTCGATCATTTCTCTTTCATGAAACGAGGAGTTCGGGTGACCGTCGCCGCGCTGGAGGTTGAAAACATAACTGCGGGTTATCATCGGGAAAATGTTCTCCGCGAGGTTCGGTTTGCCTTGCAACCCGGCGAGTTCGTGGGGATCATCGGTCCGAACGGGGCGGGAAAATCCACCCTCATCAAATGCCTGATCGCCTCGCAACCACTTCGCGGCGGTTCCGTCCGACTGTTCGGAGAGGATATCGGCTCGATTTCCCGAAAGCGGGTGGCCCGGCGCATGGCCTACATGCCCCAGGAATTTCTATTCCATTTTCCCTATTCCGTCCGTGATTTCGTGATGTTGAGCCGTTATCCATACACCGGCATGCTGGCGGTGGAAACCGACCGGGACCGGGATATCGTGAAAGACGCCATGGAGGTCACCGGCACCTGGAAATTCCGGGACCGTTCCATTCTGGATCTCTCCGGCGGCGAAAAACAGAGGGTGGTGCTGGCCTCCGCGCTGGCCCAGGACACCGACATTCTTTTGCTCGACGAACCGACCAGTTCCCTGGATCTGCATTTCCAGTTGAATATGTACGACGTGATCCGGCGGCGCAATAAGGAGCGTCGGTTGACCGTACTGGCGGCCACCCACGATCTCAATCTGGCCGCCCTGTATTTCGACCGCCTGATTCTCCTGGTGGACGGCCAAGTCGCCATGGACGGACCGGTGGAGCGGGTGATCTCCAAGGAAACGATCCGCGAATATTTCGGGGTGGAGATCGAAGGGGGCACGGTGGGAAAAACGGGCCGTCCCTATGCCGTTCCCGTTTCCGTGTGGCGACCATGATGCACCGTTTTACCGATGCCGTCTTGCCGAGGCTCTGGCCCTTCGCTTTGTTCTGTCTTCTGGCCGTGCTGATCTGTCCTTTTCTCGGCGCGGTCCCCATCGATATCGGCCAGGCGCTCAGTCATGCCGGGGCGGCCAACGAGAGCCTGGACGCCAGCATCCTTTTCGTCACCCGGCTTCCCCGGGTGGTTCTGGCGGCGCTGACCGGCTCCGCCCTGGCGGTGGGCGGCGTGGTGTTTCAGGCGTTGTTGAGAAATCCGCTGGCCACGCCGTATACCCTGGGCGTTTCCAGCGGAGGCGCGCTGGGAGCCGTCTTGGCCATCAAGTTCGGGCTGGTGTTCGCTTTTCTCGGTCTGTCATCGGTGGCGGTCTTTGCCTTCCTATTCGCCTTGGCGACCGTTGGGATGGTCTATCTTCTGGCGCATTCGCGAGGGCGGTTGCCCACCTCCATTTTGCTGCTGGCCGGCGTTTCCGTCAGTTTTTTCATTTCCGCGCTGATTCTTTTCGCCCACTACGTCGCGGATTACACGGAAAGTCACAAAATGATCCGCTGGCTGATGGGCGGCCTGGATGTGGTGGGATTCGAAGGCGTATGGAGCATTCTGCCGATGTACGTGCTCGGAATGCTGATGATCTTCCCGCGAATGCGAGATCTGGACCAACTCAGTTTCGGCGAGATCCTGGCGCACAGCCGGGGCGTGGACGTGAATCGTTCCCAGAAAATCTGCTATCTGGCTTCCTCGCTGCTGGTCAGTTCGGTGGTCTGCCTGGGCGGCCCCATCGGTTTCGTTGGGCTGATCGTGCCCCATAGCGTCCGTTTTCTCGTGGGCCCTTCCCATCGGATTCTGCTCCCCGCATCCGCGTTCGCCGGGGCGGGGTTTTTGATTCTCTGCGACACGGTGGGCCGGACGATGTTCGCGCCCACCGAACTGCCCGTGGGCATTTTGACGGCGTTGATCGGCGGGCCCTTCTTCGTCGGATTGCTTTTCCGGGAGAAGAAGAAATTTCAGATCGGATCCTGACGTTTTTCCCTTCCGAGAACCGGTTCGTAGGGCCGGATCGGCCTTTTGGCCGGAGGGGCGATCGTGTTTGCTCGTGGCGAAAGGCTTGACAGCGGGAGGCATCGAGAGTAAGCATTTCCTAGGCAAGCAATTTCCTGAAAACGACAAACGAGGTGGAAAAATGATTGATGAACTGAAAAAATGCGGTCTGTTCAAGGACTTTTCCGAAGATGAACTGGAAGCCGTCTCCGAAATCGTGGAGAAATCGTCCATTCTTCAAGCCGAAAAAGCCTTCAAGGAAGGGGAAGAGGGCGACAGCCTCATCATCATTCGTATGGGCACCGTGCGGCTGACGAAAAAGACGAAGACCAACGAGGAACAGGAACTGGCCGTTCTGGGGTCCGGAGCCTACATCGGTGAAATGTCCATTTTCGATCACGGAAAACGTTCCGCCTCGGGCGTCGCCATGGAAAAAAGCGATATCTTCCGCGTGCCTTTCGACAAACTGAACGCGCTCTTGGACGGAAACACGGAAATGTCCGCCAAGTTCTACAAACGCATGGCGCGCGGCATCGCCCGGCGTCTGGCGTTCATGAACGAGGACTTCACCTCCCTGCGTACGTTCCTGAAATCGCACGAATAATCGATTTTACGGGGGAACGGGATTCCGGCTTGGGGGCGTTTCCAAGCCGACGGATTTTCTTGAATCTACCCGAAATATCGCTCTGATATCCGGGCGAAGATCGCCACGCCCAGGGCCAGGGCGTCTTCGTCGATGTCGAAACGGGGGTTGTGCAAAGGCGCGGTGATGTTTTTTTCCGCGTTGCCGGCGTACAGAAAGAAATAACTGCCCGGCACGTTTTCCAGAAAATAGGACATGTCCTCCGCGCCCATGGAAGGCGTGGCTTCGTGCACGCCGTCCGCGCCCAGGATCTCGGCCGCCGCTTCCGCCGCGAAATCCGTGCTTTGCTTGTCGTTGATTGTGGGGGGATAGTAGGCGTGCCAGTCGAAGTCGATCTTTGCGCCCATGCCATGGGCCACGCCTTCCGCAATTTGGCGGATCTGTTCGGGAAAGCGCTTGCGTACCTCCGCGGAGAACGCCCGCGCGGTTCCTTTCATAAAAGCCGTTTCCGCGATGATGTTGTGATTGCTTCCGGCTTCCAGGGCCCCAACGGTCACCACCGCCGGTTCCAGCGGATCGATGTTTCTGGAAACGATGCTCTGTAGCGTCGTGACGATCTGCGCCGCCACAGCCACGGCATCCACGCTTAAATGTGGCATGGCGCCGTGGCCTCCCCTGCCTTTTACCGTCAATTCGAAATGATCCGCGCTGGCCATGATGGGGCCCGATCGGACGCCCACGCGACCGATTTGTTCCATGGGCCACAGGTGCAGCCCGAAGATGCGATCCACTCTCGGGTTTTCCAGCACGCCTTCCTCGATCATCGGCAAGGCTCCCCGGGCGTTTCCTCGGCGGGTTGGAAGATCAACTTGATATTTCCGTCAAAGCGGGCGGGACGCTCGGCCAGCCAGCGGGCCAGGCCCAGAAGAATGGCCGTGTGGCCGTCATGCCCGCAGGCGTGCATGCGCCCCGGAAAAACGGACACGAAATCGTGGGTGTTTTCCTCCTGCAAGGGCAGGGCGTCCATGTCCGCGCGGAAGGCCAGGGTTTTCGCGTTTTCGCCGCCGTTTCCCCGCCAGAGCCCCACCACACCGGTTCGGGCGACGTTTCGCCGCACCTCGAATCCCAGGGATTCCAACCGATTGGCTACGATCTCCGACGTTCTTTGCAGGTCGAAGCCGATCTCCGGGCGCCGGTGCAAATCCCGGCGGGTTTCGATCAGTTCGGGGATCAGGGAGCGGATGGAGGCGTCGAGATTCCGGATCATGGCGAACTCCGTGCGAATGGATGGTTTCGGCCAGCGAATCGTATTCGATATACCGGAGGTCGAAGCGATTGTCCAGCCCGGAGTGGACGGAAACGGAAGCCCGCTACAAGCTAATAGAATCCTTGCGGAAATCGCTCACTCCGATCTTGACGTTCACCAGGGCGGGAAGTCCCGAGGCGAAGGCCCGTTCCAGGGCGGGACGAAGATCCTCCAGGCGTTCCACGTATTCGCCGTGGCCGCCCAGGGCTTCCACGACTTTATCGTAGCGCGTAAAGTTCAGGTTGGTCGCCACCGCGCGTTCTTCGCCGTACATGGCCACCTGGGAGCGGTGAATCTGCCGCCAGGAAGCGTCGTTGCCGATGACGCCCACCACGGGGATATTCTGGCGTGCCATGGCTTCGAATTCCATACCGTTCAGGCCGAAGGTGCCGTCGCCGAGCACCAGGACGACCTTGTGGTCCGGGTGAGCCAGTTTGGCCGCCATGGCGTATCCGGGGCCCACGCCAAGAGTGCCCAGGGGGCCCGGATCCATCCAGGATTCCGGCTTGGGGACGTCCAGAACGTACGAGGCCGTGGCTACGAAATCTCCGCCGTCGCCGACGAGGATGGTCTTTTCGTCCACGAAGCGGTTCAATTCGGCTGCCAGGCGCAAGGGATCGATGGGCTCCCGATCGGAGGCTTCGCCCGGCTTCGTCTTTTCCAGGGCGTTTTCCTCGAATTCTCGAACTTCGGCCAGCCATTTCTTGCTGATTTCAAAGCCTTGGAGTTCGGCGGCCAGTTGGGAGAGCGCCACGCCCGCATCCGCCACGATGCCCACGTCCACGGCGCGGTTTCGGCCGATCTCGCCGCCGTCCAGATCGATCTGGATCATGGCGGCGTCACTACGGATTTTCTCGCCGTAGCCCAGGCGGAAGTCCAAGGGCGTTCCGACCACCAGCACCAGGTCCGTTTTCTGAAGCGCCGCGCTGCGCGAGCGGCGGAATAGTTGGGGATGGCCGGGCGGCAGAGCGCCCCGGGCCATGCCGTTGACGAAGGTCGGCAGGGGAGCGGTTTCGAGAAACTCGGCCAGTCCGTGGCGTTTTCCGGACCAGCGCCACTGGCTGCCGACGATCAGCAGCGGCCGTTCGGCCTTGTTCAGGAGATCCGCCGCCCGACGGATGGCCTCGGGGTCTCCGTAGGGTCGCATCGGCGTGCGGTCCCCCGAATATTCGACGACTTCCGATTCCTTGACGGCGTTGAAAAGGATATCCACCGGCATTTCCAGAAATACCGGACCGGGAACGCCGCTTTGCGCCACGCGGAAGGCGTTGTGGACGTATTCCGCCAGACGGCGGGTTTCCGGAACGCTGACGGCCCATTTGGTGATGGGTTTCATCAATTCGATGTGGTTCATCTCCTGCAAACCGCCCCGATCCTGACCGCCCAGCGGCCCGAAGGTTCGCGCCGCCTGCCCGCCGATCAGGATCATGGGCACCTGGGCGCGATAGGCGTTCGCCACGGCGGTGACGGAATCGGTCACTCCGGGCCCGGCGGTCACCGCGGCGACGCCGGGCCGCCCCGTGGCGCGCGCCCAGCCGTCGGCGGCGTGGGCGGCGGATTGCTCGTGGCGGAAGTCCACCACGCGGATGTCTTCCTTCAGGCAACCCTCGTAAATGGCCTGAATGTGACCGCCGCAAAGGGTGAAAAGGTTACGAACTCCCTGACTTTTCAAAGCTTTCGCGACGATATCGCCGCCCGATACGAATGACATGTCCGACCTCCCTGCCGTTTCGATCCAGGACGCAAAGAAAGACGCGAAAGTGCTTAAAAATATGCCGGAAATCTCATCGGGGGGAAAGCGCATGATTTTCTTCATTTCGGGTTAAAAATGTTCGGGGTTCGGTCGATTATAGAGTAGCGAATGGCGAAAGCCACCCTCCAAGGGTGTTTTCAGCATGCCGATAAAGGAGGTTTCGGTGAAACTGCTCAAGGATTCCTATACCAGTGGTGAGGTCGCGAAGATTCTCTCCATCCCCGACCGAACGGCCCGCCGCTATCTGAAGAACGGCCGTATCGTCGCCGATCAGAATCCGGTAACGGGCACCTGGACCGTAAAAAGGGAAATCCTGTTGGATTTCATGAGGAAACAGAATCTCGACTCGGTGGAGATCGAGGGGCCGTTGCGGATCATGCTGGTGGATGACGATCCCATCGTGCTGAAAGTGATGGCCAAGGCTCTGGAACGCCTGAAAAGCGAATTGGTCGTGGAAGCCATTTCCAATCCCTATGACGCCCTGGTGCGCCTGGGAATCGCCGCTCCGGATTTGCTGGCCCTGGATCTGCATATGCCGGGGATCGATGGAAAGCAGATTCTCGCGGCGGTTAAGAGGAATGAAAATACCCAGGATATCAAGGTGCTGATCGTTTCCGGGTTTCCGGAGGAAGTTCACGAGACAAGGCTTGCCGGAGCGGATGACGCGCTTATCAAGCCCTTCACGCTGGATGAATTCGCGGACAAGGTGCGCCGGCTGCTTCCGAACGGAGTGACCCGAATGGCCGCTTCTCCCTGAACGATTCGCTTGAACGAATCGTTCGGATCGATCTTTCCCTTTACCTCAGAAAAATTTCAGACAGCGCAGTTTCTTGGGGAGGTGCGACGTGATCGCGGAGAAAAGAAACGCGGTGACGACCAAAGGCGCGCCGTAGTCCGGGAAAATCGGCAGTAGTCCCAGCAGAATCAGTTTGGTCAGAATGGAAATTCCGCTTAATTGGCGGTAGAGTTCCCGGTGCCCCATCCATTCACTGACCACCAGCATTCCGCCGGTCAGGGCGACGATGGCGTGGAACGTCGGCAGGTTTTCCCGACCGGCTCCCAGGAGATACGCGCCCAGAATGGTTCCCGCCGCCAGCAGATGCAGAGCGCGCACGAAGACGGACCCCAGGTATATCGCATACGGACGCTCGCTCGTCGGAGCCAGCCGACTTCGATCCGGTTTCTCGGTTTGATAGCGCACGATCCAATTCTCCTTGAGAAACGGGCTCTATTCGGCGGCTTTTTTCCCGGCGGAATTCTTGGCCGCGCGCCTGGCCGGAGCCTTTTTCGCGGCGCTTTTCTTTGGCGTGGTCTTTTTCTTCGTCGATGCTTTTGCCGCGGTCGCCTTCTTGGCTCGGGTTTTCGGTTTCGGTTTGGCCGCTTCTCGATCCTTCAGCAAGGCGCGGATGAAACGGGAATACTTGTCGATATCGGTGAAATCGTTGGCGTCCAGGGCGCATTTCAACCGTTCCTTCATCTCCTCGATCAGATCGTCCAGAATTACCTTGTCCATGCGGTCCTCCCGATTTCAGACGGATCGTTTTCTCGACTGGTTCCGATATAGCCCGATCCGCGCGGATTGTCAACCGGCGGGACGGAGAAGGGCGGGAGGATCCTTCTCCGGGGAGGACATCCTTGACCGGCGATCATGGTCGTGCTAGGAAGAACCCATGAACACTTCCGGCCAATCCACACGCTTCGGCGTTCTGCTTTCGTTCTACATCCCCCTGGCGCTGACGAATATCATGGTGGCCGGGGGGACGCCCATCGTCAACGCCGGTATCGCCCGGAGACCCGATCCCGTGGAGGGACTGGCCGCCTTCGCCGTGGCTTTCGTGGTGGCGGTCTTTTTCAACAGCATGAGTTTCGGAATCGAACCGGCGGTCATTTCCATGGTGAAGGGGCGGGACAGTTTTCGCAAGGTGTCCGTATTCGTGGGGATTCTCGGAGGCGGACTCGCCGCCGTGATCCTGGGACTCAGCCTGACCCCGCTGGCCGGATTGCTGTTCGAGGGCTTTTTCGGTCTGAACCCGTCCATGGCGCGGCTTTCGGCCGACTGCCTGGCCGTCTTTTCCCCGCTTCCGCTGTTTTTATCCGTCCGTTCCCTTGGGCGGGGAACCCTGGCCGCCGTTTCGCGGACGGCCGTTATCGGCTATGCCACGCTGGCGCGACTGGGCGGCATGGCGCTGCTGGTTTTCGGCGCCGGGGCCTTTCTGGAGATTCACGGTGCGATCCTGGGAGCTTTGGCCTTCTGTCTGGGAGTGTTGATTGAAGCGCTGATCGTGCTTTTCGGCGCGTTGAGGCGCTTGTCGCTTCTGGAGGGCGATACGGAAGGAGACATCGGGTTGACCTATCGGGCCATGTTCCGATTCGTGGCTCCGCTACTTCTGTCCATGATTTTCGGGGTTTCCGTGGCGTCGGTGGTCAACGCGGTTTTGGCGCGTACGGTGGACGGCGAGGTGGCCGTTTCCAGTTTTTCCGTGGTTCGCAGCATCGCCTGGTTTGTGGCGTCGGTGCTTTTGGCGTTCCATCAACTGGTCATCGCCCGGGCCGGAACGCCGGAGGAAGAGCGGCGAGTGAAAGATTTCGCCATCCGAATCACCGTCGCGGTTTGCGCTTTGCTTTGTCTGGTCGCTTATACGCCTCTCGGAACCTGGATCGCCCGGGACTGGATCGGGGTGACCGGGGCCGTTCTGGAATCCACGCTGACGACGCTGCTGTTCGTTCCCGTTCTTCCGTTGACGCTGGGGTTCCGATCCTTTCTTCGCGGCCGGGCCATTCGGGACCGTCAGTCCGGACTGGTGCTCGCGTCCGGAATCGCCTCTTTTCTGGCGGCCTGTCTGGCGGGCGTTCTGCTGATGCACGTGATCCACGTCGGGGCGGTGGTGGCGGTGGTCATGTGGCTGGTGGTGAATCTGGTGGAGGCCGGAATCCTGCTGTTGTTTCCTTTCAAGGTGGATGGAGCCATGGCCGCACCGGACGAGCCTCGTATGTGATTTTCCGGAAAATACTCTGGCGGAAATTCCTTATTTTCGTTTGACGACGGCCCGCCAGCCCGTACTGGAAAGCCGGTGGAGCGTGCTGGAATCGTTGGCGCGTTCGATGACGTAATACAGGTCCGGGTCGATGCGCCGCGCGATGCTCAGCATGGGTTTGAGGGTTTTCCTCGGAAGCGACATGTAGATCAACGTCACGGGACCGTCCCGTCCCTCGCCGCTGAAGGTGGTGAGAATCTGCCCCTCGGCGCGAAGCGCGTCCGCGATTTCCATTCCGGCGTATCCGGAAATGATGCGAAGGATGGAATGACCGAAGGCCAGACGACGCTCGATAAACAGTCCCACGGCGTTCCCCGTGGAGAAACCGCCCGCGTAGGCCAGCGCCAGAAGCGGACTCTCGCCCAGCCGGGTGACCACCTGGCTGATGGCCAGCACCCAGATCAGGATTTCGAAAAATCCGAGAATCACCGCCAGTTTCGCCAGACCTTCGATGATGGTGATGGTGCGGATCGTGCCCAGCGATACGTCGATGATACGAAACATGAAGATGATGATCGCCATCGCCCAGATAGGAACGTCGTTCAGAAATTCCATGGTCGTCCTCCAATCGTCATTGTAACAAAAACTTTTCCCGGATGAAATGGCTGGAGAAGACATTTTGCCGTTTGCGGTGAAAACCGCGATGCATCCGTCCTGTTCGGGGACGAAAATGGAAATCGTTCGAGCCGGGCGCGCGAACCCCCGGTATGTGTGAAAATCGGGTTCATAGAAAAAGCCTGGAAAACGGTAAGAAGTTGAACGGATCAGGATTTCTCCAGGTCGCGGCTGCGGGCGTGCAGGCGCATGTGACCTTTCTGGATCCCTTCCGTAGACAGGGCGCGCAATGCGGCCAGGTTGCTGGCCAGCCCGGCGGAGGCTGCGATGGCGGCCAGGTCGGTGGCGTTTCGGACTTCCAGAAGACGCAAGGCCAGTTGGGTGCATTCGTGAATGCGCGTCATTCCCCCGACGATTCCAACGGCCACCGGCAGTTTCAGCCGTCCGTGCAGATCGCCGTTTTCGGTGATCCGCCAGGTGGCCAGCGCGGTATATTTTCCGGATCGGGCGGCGTAGGCATGGGCTCCGGCCTCCACGGCGCGCCAGTCGTTGCCGGTGGCGAGCAATACGGCGTCCAGGCCGTTCATGATGCCTTTGTTGTGCGTGGCGGCGCGATAGGGATCTAGTTCGGCGAAACGAGAGGCGGAAACGATGCCGTCCCGGACGGATTCCGCTTTGAAATCGGGCATTTCCAGGGCGCTCAGCGACACCAGCGCCTCCACGCGAACGAGACGCCGATCCGCCAGATTGGACAGGATGCGAAGACCGGTCTCCCCTCCGGTGATTTTCCGCAAGGGTTCGGCGAGGGTTTCTCCCATGGTGTTGACTGCGTTCGCGCCCATGGCGTCGCGGACATCGACCAGAAGATGGATCACGAGAAACGGGCGGTCGTCCGGGTCGGGAATCACGCGGACTTCGATATCCTGCGGCCCGCCACCCAGTTTGCGCAGCAAGGGATCGGCCTTGGCGGCGATTTCCATAAGCGCTTGTTTCTCTTCGAGAATTTTCTCTCGGGCCGCTTCGATATCCGAGGCGAAAAGCTGAATCTGGCAGGCCATCACCGGGGGATCGACCTTGGTATGGAAACCGCCGCCGGAACGGACCAGGCGCGCCGCGTTTCCCGCCGCCGCCACCACGGACGGTTCTTCGATCACCATGGGAACCAGGACATCCCGGTCATCGATGCGGAAATTGGCGGCTACGGAAAAGGGCAGGGCGTGGCGGCCCAGAGCGTTTTCCACCAGGGTATCGGCGTCGTCCTGACTCAGCCCGCCTTCTTCCAGGATTCGGTCCAATTCCTGGCCGTCTTCTTCCAGCCACTGGGCGATACGTGCCCTTCGCTCCTCGATGGAGAGACGGTGAAATCCGGATAATCTGGAGGTCTTTTGGGATGTTTCCATGGTCACGACCTGTCGGGTTTCAGGGAATGAACGCCGTGATGGGCGATCTGGAACGGAAAGGCGGAGAAACCGTGCGATTCCAACTGTTTTTCGAATTCTTTCCGGTTTTTCACGTTCTGAAAGAGCGCGATGTAGAAATCTCCCCCGCCGGCTCCGGAGGGTTTGCCGCTGCCGCCGTGCCTCGCCGCCAGTCCTTTCAGGACGGTCATTTCGTCGGTGACGATGTTCGCTCCCGACTCCCGCCCGAGCCGTTCCATGAGTGCGCCGTAGCGGCGGAACATCTCGGCCAGCGTGGCGGGATCCGGAGAGCCGTTCAGGGCGCTTCCGGCGGTTTCGATCATGGCGCTCAGGATTTTTTCGTAGGCCCTCGGGCGGCGTTCCTTGAAACCGCGAACGTGGTGCAGAAGTTCTGCCGTACTCGCGGAGCGTCCCGTCCAGACGAAGGAAAGCTCTGGAGAATCGGGAAGCGAAACGGGTTGAATGCGGGTTTCGGCTTCTTCCGGTTTCACGACGACCAGCCCGCCGAAAATCGACGCGGCGATATCCGCTCCGCTTCCCCGAGCCTCCTGAAAGGAATCGTGGATTTCCTTGGCGATCCGCCACATGCGTTGCCGGAGTTGGGAATTTTCGATGTCCTCGCCCGCCTCCAGGAAAACCGAAGCCACCGAAACGGCCGTCACGGCGGCGCTGCTGCCCAGTCCCAACTTGCGGCCATCCATGGAAAAGGAGCTTGAATCCGCTGTGCATCCTTGGATTTCCACGGGAATTCCCAGGTGTTGGGCGGTCTTGCGCCGGGCGAAGGAAACCAGGTCACCGCTCTCCGGTTGTTTTCCGGCGGCGTGAAGCTCCACATAACGGTCCACGGCCATGACCAGGGCGGGGGCTCCTTCCAGAACGGCGTATTCTCCCAGGAGAAACAGTTTGCCCGGAGCGCGGACGCGGGCGTTTCCACAGGGCGTCATGGCCGTATCTCCACGCCGGGACCGGGTTTCTCGACCATTACGCGCTCGATGCCCGCGCAGGACTCCAGGGCGGCTTTTAGCGGTTCCACCGCATCCGGAAGGCAAAGCGCCTTCACGTGGGATCCCGCGTCGATGGTGACATAGGCTTCCACGCCGTTATGACGTAAATCCCAGACGGCCTGAATCGCCTCCACCGTGCCGGGATTCCAGTACAAAAGGGGCGGACGGGAGGCCAGCATGGCGGCGTGCATTTTAAAGCAGGAATTCTCCGCCAGTTCGCCCAGCCGAGTGAAATCGCGGGCTTCGATGGCGTTCACCGCGTCCTGCATGTCCGCCGGATGCCCGTTCACCCAGGCGGGATAATAGGCCGAGGTTCGCCGGGAACGTTCCATGCCTTCCGTGGAGCCGATGGGCTTGAACGGGCGACGGTTCACCGCCACCAAAAGCCGCAGATCCCAGGCTTCCGGGGGAAGAAGTTGCCGCAATATCGGGGAGGTGCGGGGATGATCCGCCGAGAGCGAGAAACTCGCCAGTCCGCCCACCAGGCTTCGGGGCGCGGAGCCGCTTCCCAGCCGCGCGAGATCCGCCAGGGCGTCCGGGTCGAGATCCAGCCCGGCGGCGGCGGTTGCCGCCTTCGCCAGGGCCGCGAAGCCGGAAGCGGAGGAGGCCAGGCCGCTGGCGGTGGGAAAATTGTTTTCCGTGTGAACTTCCGCGCACCTGGACATATCCGCCATCTTTCGGACGCGATCCAGAAAGCGGGAAATTCGATTCGCTTCCTTTTCCGAGGCTTTTTCACCATTCAGGAAAATATCGTCGGCTGCAAGATCGTCACGGAAACGCACCTCGGTGGTGGTGTGCAGGCCGAAAAGGGTCATGGAGAGACTTCCTACGGCGGGAACATTCCGTTCCACGTCCTCTTTTCCCCAGTATTTAATCAGCGCGATGTTCGATCGGGCGCGGGCTTTGGCCATGATTTTCCTATCCTTTGTCCGGGTTTGCCATGAAAACCACGTCGAATCCTCCGGATGACCAGCTTTCGGCCACATCCGCTTCCCGGCCCGGCGCCAGGGCGACCACGCAGCCTCCTCCGCCCGCTCCGGTGAGCTTCGCTCCCTTTGCCCCGGCCTTGCGGGCCAGGTCGATCATCGTTTCCAGGGTCGGGTGGGAGCAGCCGAATTCACGCAGGATCGCGTGGTTGCGATCGAACTGATCCCCAAGAGCGTTCCAGTCTTTCCGAAGCAGGGCCCGCGCGCCTTCGAAGGTGCAACGCTCCACGGCGTCGAGGCGGCCTTCAGCCCGCTCCGGATGTGATTCCACTTCCTTGCGCACGGCGGCCACCAGGGTTTTGGTGGAACGAGGAACAAGGCTGTTTCCGATGACCAGGGGTGGCGTGGGGATATCCGAGCGAAGGCAGGTGTTGGTTACCGGTTTGAAATCTTTTGCGAATTCCGGCGTCTTCGTCCAGCCCGTTCGGCGAAAAAGGCACAGGCCGCCGTAAGTCGCCACCGTGTCGTCCAGGCCGGACGGCGTTCCGTGAAAGACGGCCTCCATTTCGTGGGCCAATCGTCGTACGGTTTCATTTTCAAGGATCGTGTTGGCGTGTTTCGCCAGGGTCCGTGCCAGAAGAACCGACAACGCGGCCGAACTTCCCAGGCCGGCGGAAGGAGGGATAAAGGCCTCCACTTCCGCTTCGAAGTGCCCGGATTTGCCGGGGAAGCGATCCAAAAGCGTTTGCAGGCTCCGTCCCACGGCATTTTCCGATCGCGTGCTTTCGTCCAGATTCCAGGGACGAACACGCACCCGGGTTTCCGCCGATCCCGTCGCCAGCGAAACCAGGCGCATTCCGGGCAGGCCCAGCGCCAGGGAGGCCCGACCGTAGACGGCCGCGTGTTCTCCGAAAAGAATGACTTTTCCGAATGATTCCAGCGTCATGGCCACTTACCGGTTCCAGCCTCCCCGCTGTTCTCTCCATTCCCGCAGGGGACCGAGGATCACGTGTGGGGCGTCTTTCAGCGCGGATACGCTGCGGCAGCCCGTCAGCAGCATCACCTTGCGCAGGCTGTCCAGAATTCCTTGCAGAGCCGCTCGGCATCCGGCCTCGCCGCCCGCGTAATACGCCTGGATCATGGGGGAGGCCATTCCGGCCAGATCCGCGCCCAGCATGATCGCCCGCGCCGCGTCCATTCCCGTGCGCAGGCCGCCGGAGGCCAGAATCTCCATTCCGCTGTCTTCCAGGTCCAAAAGCGCGGCGGCGGTGGGAAGTCCCCAGTCCCAGAAAGAAAGCAGCTCTGCGTCCGGCCGGATGCGATGGCGTTTCAGTTCCACGCCTACCCAACTCGTGCCTCCGCAACCGGAGATATCGATGGAGCGCACGCCGACATGCTTCAACTGTCGCACCGTTTCCCGGCTCAAGCCCGCGCCGACTTCCTTGACGATGACGGGAACATCCAGAAACTCCAGCAGAATCCGGATGCCTTCCAGTACGCCCTTGAATTCCGTATCGCCTTCCGGCTGGGCCAGTTCCTGGGCGGGATTGAGGTGGATGCAGAGGGCGTCCGCGCCGACGCTTTCCAGCATGTCCCGGATTCTCTCCAGGGGCGGGTCCAGAATCTGGGCCGCGCCGATATTTCCGGCCAGAAAAACCTTCGGAGCGGATTCGCGCACCTGATAGGTGGCCGCCAGTTCGGGATGCTCCAGCATGGCGCGCTGGCTTCCCAGGCCGAATCCGATACCGAAATCTTCGGCCACACGGGCCAGGGTTCGATTGATTTCCGCCGCCTCGGACGCGCCTCCGGTCATGCCGGTGATGAACAGCGGAGCCTTGAATTCCCGCCCGGCGAAGCGGGTGCCGGTGTCGATCTCTTCCAGGTTCAGTTCCGGGAGGGCCTGGTGGATGGGGCGCACGTATTCCAGCCAGGTGGTCTGGCTTTGCGCCTCCACGCCGCCTTCCTTGAAAAAAGACAGGTGGTCCAGCTTTCGCCGCTCGATATCGGCCCGCTTATCATTGCTATCCGTCATGTCGTACTTCCTTTTCCGTTTTCATCCCGGCATACCACGCCTGACCGGTCTCCGCAACGAAGAAAAGCGAATCCGACGATGGCCGCGGGCGGCCGTACACGTCGGATTCGCCTGAAATCCCCGTGGGAAAAGGATGGCTAGCGGGAGGACTTCGCCAAGGAAGGAGACACTTCTCCCGTGGCCTTGTTCAGCCGCAGGGCGGCGAGGTTGTAGTTCAGATTTTCGATGATCCGGCCCGATCGGGCTCGGGCCAGGGTGGTCTGGGCGTCCAGAAGATCCAGGCTGGTGGCCATGCCGTTCTCGTACTGCTTTTCCACAAGGCGATGGGTTTCCTCCGCCAGTAGAAACTGCTTTTCCGAGATTTCCACGTTGTTCCGATATTGGGACAGTTCGATCCGGTTCTTTTCCACCTCTTCCTTCACGTTCAGGCGCAACTGGTTGCGGGTGTTTCTGGCCTGCCGCATTTTAGAGGCGCGTTCGGAGGCCTCCGCGATCTTCATGCCCCCTTCCAGAATGGACCAGTTCAACCCGAAGATCAGCCGCCAGGAATCGTTTTGCCCCGTGAAATCCTCCATGCTGTTCCAGGTCCAGTTGTAGGTGATATCGAAAACGGGAACCCATTTCGTGAAGGTTTCGATCCGATCGCGATCGGCCATGGTGACCAGCAGGTTGGCCTGCTTCAGATCCAGGCGTTCGTGCAGGGCCTTGTCCGTCAGTTCCTTCAACGGAGCCTCCGGGATGCGCACTTCGGGCGGCGTTTCGATCTCGAAATTTCCCTTGTATCCGATCAGATAGGAGAGCGCCGTACGCGCCAGCTTCAGCGAATCCTTCGCGTTCTTGTGTCCCTTCTCCGCTTCCATTACGGCGATTTCCGAGCGCAGCACGTCGATGCGCACCGCCTGCCCCACGGCCTGCTGGGCCTTGGCCATACGATGAAAAGCCTTCGCGTTTTCCAGAGCCTCCAGGTTGACCTCCACCAGTTCCATGGCCGATTTCACCATGTAGAAACTCTGAGTGACGGCGAAAAGCAGTTCGTTCTTTTGGTGTCGCCCGATGGCCGCGGTCTGGTCGATATTGTCGTAGGCGTTCATCAAGAGCGGGATGGAACGGGCGTTGAACAGCGACATGTTGGCCGTGAAACCGTATTCCTGGTTCCACAGTTCCGACATCTTGTTCTCCACCATGTCGGGATTCGGGTTTCCGGCCAGAAGCTGGTCCATGTTCGGAAATTCCATGGAAAGCTCGTGACTGTTGCGCGTCACTTTGCCGGAGGCGGACAGGTTGGGCAACAGGATGGCCCAGGCTTTATAGATCAGGATGTCCGCCTGGCGCATGGTTTCCCCGATGTTGCGCATGCCGGGGTTGTTCTGCAACGCCATCCGATGCGCCTGTTCCAGGGTCAGGATCGGTCCCTTCGCGTCTTCCCGCGCCATGGCCGGAAAGGCGGAAAACAGGAACAGAGCGGCGAACAAAAAGGAAAGGATGTTCGTTTTCATGGATTTCATGTTTCGTTCCTTTTGACTAGGCCCGGGCTTCGGCGGAGGCGTCTTTTTCGCGGCCCTTCCGGAAGTTCGCGATTCTCTTGACGAGACGTTCCTGCAACATGTACAGACTGGGCACCAGAAGCAGGGTCATGGGCGTGGCGAAGAGCAGGCCGAAAATGACCGCCTGGGCCATGGGGCCCCACCACTCCACGGACGAGGAACCCGTGTCGATGCTGAAGGTGGAGAAGTCGATTCCGAAGCCCAGCGCCATGGGAGCCATGCCCAGCACCGTGGTGATGGCCGTCAGCAGCACGGGACGGAAGCGCACCAGACCCGCCCGGACCAGCGCATCCTTCAGTTCGTGGCCGCGGTCGCGCAGTTGATTGATGTAGTCGATGAGCACGATGGCGTTGTTTACGACGACGCCTGCAAGGGATATGATGCCCATGCCCGTCATGATGATGCCGAATTTATTCTGCGTCAACGCCAGGCCGATGAGCACGCCCTGCATGGACATCACCACCGAGGCGAGAATGATGAGCGGCCGTGCGATGGAGTTGAACTGGGTGATGAGGATCAGCGCCATGACTAGAATGGTCAGGATGAAGGCCTCGCTGAGGAAGGCGGCGGCTTCTTCCTGTTCCTCGCTTTCTCCGCTGAACTTCAGGAAGTATCCGGGAGGCATTTCGATGTGATCCCGCACCAGTTTCTGCACGTCGATCAGCACCTCGGACGAACTGCGCCCCATGACATCCGAACTGACCTTGATGGTCCGTTTCTGGTCGATGTGCTTGACGCTGCTGAGGCCGCCTGTGGTGTAAACCCGGGCTACGTCGCGAAGCGGAATCTGGTAATCGTCCTCGCCCATGACGATGATGTTCAGCACGTCCTCGATATCGGAACGGAACTGCTTTTCGTAACGGACGACAATGTCGTATTCGTCCTCGCCTTCGCGAAGGACGGACGCTTCCGTTCCGTTGACGGCCGTGCGGATGGCGTTGGCGATCATGGTGGTGTTGACCTTGCGGAGCATGGCCTTTTCCCGGTCCACCTCCACCTTGATCTCCGGCTTGCCGGGGTCGTAGTCATCCTTGATGTCCACCACGCCCGGAACCGGCTCGATCAGTTTCTTGACCATCGTGGCGTAGCGGTTGAGGATGTCGTAGTTCGGGCCGCTGATCTCGATGGCCACCGGATCGCCGGTGGGCGGGCCGTGCTTTTCCGTTTCCACCCGGAATTCGCCGCCGGAGAGCCCGGCCAGTTTTTTCCGAATGCTCTCGATGGTGTCCCAGGTGGAATGCGTGCGCTCGTGACGGTCCTTGAACTCGATGTTGGACGTGGCCAGGTGCGAGTTGCCGCTGCCGCCCGAACTCATCATGCCTCCGCCGAATCCCACGTTGAAGACGAGATCCTGGGTGTTGTCCTCGTCGATTACTTCCTTTTCGATGCGCAGGGTCAACTCGTTGGTTTTCTCCACCGTGGTGCCCTGGGGCGCCTTGACGTGCACCACGGCGCGGTCCGGCGTGGTCTCGGGGAAGAACTCCACGCCCGCGCCGAGCGCGCCGTAGAGCATGACGCTTACGACCAGCAAGATAAACGCCGCCAGGCTGACCCAGCCGGAATGATCGACGCACCATTCCAACAGGCGCTGGTATTTCAGCAGCAGGCCGCCGGCGGATTCTCCCGAGTCGTCGAACATTTTCTGCGTCTTCTTTTTCAGGAATCCGGACGCGATGACGGGATTGATGACCAGGGCCACGAAAAGCGAGGCCAGTAGGGCGAAAATCACCGTTTTTGGAAGATACTGCATGAAATCGCCCATGATCCCGGGCCAGAAAAGCAGGGGGGCGAAGGCGGCCACCGTGGTCGCCGTGGAGGCGATGATGGCCCACGCGACTTCGTTCGTCGCCGTGAGCGCGGCCGTTTCCCGGTCGGCTCCTTCCGCCGCGTGCCGGAAGATGTTTTCCACCACGACGATGGAGTTGTCCACCAGCATGCCCAAGGCCAGAATAAGGGAGAACAGCACCACGAAGTTCAGCGTGATGCCCAGCATGCGCAGAACGGTGAAGGTAATCAGCATGGACAGGGGAATGGCGATGGCCACGAAAAACGAATTGCGGATGCCCAGGGCGCCGAAGAGCACCAGCAGGACGAGCAGAAGGCCCGTGATGATGTTGTTTTCCAGATCCTTCACCATGTCCCGGACGTACTTGGATTCGTCCTGCCGGATGCGATACTCCACGCCGGCCGGAAGGCGGGGTTCCGTCTGCTTCATCAATTCCTTGATTTCATCGGCGATCTCCACGATGTTCTCGCCCGCGCGTTTCTGAACCCGCAGCGTGACGCATTCCTTGCCGTTCATCCTGGAAATCGTCTCGCGTTCCTTGAAGCCGTCCTCCACCCGGCCGATGTCCTTCAGGCGGATGGGGTTGCCGTTGGGAGCCTTCAGCACGATGTCTTCCATGAGTTTGACGTTCTTGTATTCGCCGGGAACGCGCACCATGTATTTGGAATCGCCCACGTCGATGTTCCCGCCGGGAACCGTGCGGTGTTCCTCCTGAATGCGGCCGATGATGTTTCCAAGCCCCACGGTGTAATACTGCATGCGGTTGGGATCCACGTAGACCTGAATCTCGCGTTCCAGTCCCCCGGTCACGTCCACGTTCAGCACGCCCTTGATCTGTTCGATGGACTCTTCCAAATCTTCGGCGATGTTTTTCAGTTCGATCAGGCTGGCGTCCCCGAAAATGTTGATGAGCATGATGGGAAACTCGCTGACGTTGATTTCCGTCAGAACGGGCTCCTCGGCCTCGGGGGGCAGGTCCGGCTTGGCCTGGCTGACCTTGTCCCGCACTTTCTGGTAGGCGTCGTCCATGTCCACTTCGGTTTCGAACTCGATCTGAACGGTGGAGATCGATTCCGAACTGCTGGACGTGATTTCCTTAACGTCCCGCAATTCCTTCAGTTCCCGCTCCAGGACGTCGGTGACCAGCGTCTCCATGTCCGCCGGGGCCACGCCCGGATACAGAACCGAAACGAGGATGATGGGGATGGGAACGTCGGGCGCGGATTCGAGCGGAAGAATCCGATAGGAATTGACGCCAAGCAGAACAAGGATGGCGATCAGGACGTATACCGTCGTTCGATGGGTCAGGGCCGCGGCGGTGATTTTCATGGTCTACCTCGAAGAATCCGGAAAGATCCCGGAATGAATGCGTTTTTCATGATTACTGTGAAATGACGCGGATGGGCTGGCCGGCGAAGATATCCCGGTGTCCCTCCACGATCAGGGCGTCTCCGGGGGCCACGCCGGAAAGCAGCAGAACCCGGTTGTTTTCCGTGGGCCCGAGTTCCACGGTGCGTTGCTCGGCGATTCCATCCTTGGCTACGAACACCGTGCGGCGGTGCTTTTCCTCGATCACGGCGTCCTGGGGAACCACGATGGCGTTTTCGTGGACCTGGGAAGCGATGGAAACCCTCGCCGCCATGCCCACCAGGATTTTGTAATCCGGATTGGGCACCTTGATGCGGATTTCGAAGGTCCGGCTTACCGGATGAGCCGCCGGCATGACCACGTAAATATTTCCCTGAAACTCCTCGCCGAGCGCGTCGATGCGCACGGTGACCGGCTGCCCGCGCTTGACCAGCGGCACCTGGTTTTCGGGAAGATCGGCCGTAATCACGATGGTCTTGAAATCCACGATCTGGACGATGGCCTGGCCCGGGCCGACATATTCGCCTCTCTCGACGTAGCGGCGGGCGACGAAGCCGTCTACGGTGCTGTACACCTGGCTTTGATCCAGGTTCACCTCCGCGATGTCCAGGGCGGCTTTGGCGCTGATTTTCCGGGTTTCGGCCTCGTCCAGTTGCTGCTGGCTGATGAGATCGTCCGTCCGCAGTTTCTGAAGACGAAGCAGGGTCTTTTCGGCCAGTTCATAGCTGGCCTTGGCTTGATCCCGCTGGGCCTTGGCCATGGCCGTATCGATGCGAGCCAAAAGCTGCCCCTTTTTCACCCGGTCGCCGTAGTCCACGGCCAGGTATTCGATTTTTCCGGCTTTTTCCGCCGCGTGGGTCACGTCTTTGTCGGCGATGGTCCCCCCGCTGAGCGTAATGTGCTCGGTCATGGAGCGGGGTGTCACGATCAGGGTCCGGACGTTGGTGGCCGGAGCCTCCTTCTTCTCCACGGCGGGGGCTTCTTCCGATTGGGCCGGGCTGGAGCATCCGGACAGCGGAAACCCCAGAAGGACCAGCAGGAAAAGGGCGCGGGCTCCTTCGGCCATCGCGTGAAGGATTGAAGTCGATGAAATGGCTGTCGATTTCGTGTTTGGTTTCATGTTTCCACTCGCTGGTTCGTTTGAATTCGTCCTATCGTGCTTGTCGCCGGGGCGTTTGCCGTCCCGTTCCGTTCGCTCATATCTCGATCGCATCGCGCATCTTCATTCTGAAGATCACCCAGGAATCCGGATTCTTTGCGGAATTCTCCAGGCCGATCAGGAAGGCCCGTTCCAGGGTTTCCGGATGCATGTAATATTCCGTTCCCGTTTTCGGGTTCAAAAATGCGATCCCATCGTTCCTTGGGTTTTCATACGTCTGGTTTTTCATTTCTCAGCTCCTTCGTGCCGCTTACTAAGCAACAAACGTGCCAATATGGCAATGGGATGGGTAACCTAGAGAAATCAGCGAGATAGCTCGGATTATCGCGAATATCCGTTTTTTTGACTCAACCTGTCGATTTGGTATGAATGGGGCGTAAGATGATGAAAACAGGAGAGAAAAAGGGAATCTTCCATTCTGGTACATAGAAGAATTCCGATTGGATGGAGTGCGAAATCGGTCGGTCAGGCTCGGGATTCCAGAATCCGCATGATTTCGTTCGGAATTTTGTTGAGTGAGACGACGTGGTCGGCGGCGCCGAGATCGATGGCCACCTTGGGCATTCCGAAGACCACGCAACTGGCCTCGTCCTGGGCGATGGTCTCCGCGCCGGTGTTTTTCATCTCCAGAAGCCCTTTGGCTCCGTCCCCGCCCATCCCGGTCAGGATGACGCCGATGGCGTTTTTTCCGGCCGTCTGGGAAACCGATCGGAACATGACATCCACGGAAGGGCGGTGGCGGTTGACCAGCGGTCCCATTTTGACGTTGACGAAGTAACGCGCGCCGGAGCGGCGAAGCAGAAGGTGGGTGTTTCCGGGGGCGATGAGCGCCGTGCCCGGGGAGACGGAATCGCCGTCCTCGGCTTCCTTGATGGACATCTGCGAAACGGTGTTCAGGCGGTCCGCGAAGGTTTTGGTGAAGTGTTGGGGCATGTGCTGGGTGATGACCGTGCCGGGAGAGTTGGCGGGCATGCGTTTCAGAATCGCCTCCAGCGCCACCGTGCCTCCCGTGGAGGATCCGATGGCGAGGATCTGGTTGGTCGTTTTCGCCAGGGCCTTCAGGCTCTTGGGAGCGGTCTGGACCAGATTGGCCAGTTGCGCCTTTTTCTTGATGTCCACGGAGGCGGCGGCCTTCACCTTGTCGATCAGTTCCATGGACATGTCGCCGACGGTATAAGCGGCTCCCGGCTTGCAGAGAACCTCCACCGCGCCCACCTGCATGGCTTCCATGGCCAGTTCGCTTCCGGAGGCGGTGAGCGAAGAGACGATGATGACGGGCAGCGGATAGTATTTCATCAGTTTCCGAAGGAAGGTGATGCCGTCCATGCGGGGCATTTCGATGTCCAGCGTCACCACGTCCGGCCGCAACTTGACCACCATGTCCCGGGCGACGTAGGGATCCGGCGCGGCTCCCACCACGGTGATTTCCGGATCCTTCGAAAGCTCCTGTTGAAAGATCTGGCGGACCAGGGCCGAATCGTCAACGATCAGTACGTTCACCATGAATCGCTCCATTGGCTGGCACGTCCGGAAACCAGTCGGATTTGCGGACGTTTTCGGTTCTTACAATGGCGATATCGTTCGTTCCGGTGGAAAACATGATTTTCCGCCCGCGATGTCCGCCCGTATCTTCGTCGAAGGGTTTGATGCCTTTGCGTTTCAGCACGTCGTGGACGATGGCGACGTTGTGGCGCGAGATCTCGCGCTGCTTGGCGTTCGCCCAGTCCGGGATGGCTCCGCCGTAGATTCCCACGTGCAGATCCTTCGGTTTGGAGCCGCTGGTCAGGAAACTGTTCAGCAGCGCCACGCAGGCCGGAAAACCGTACATCGCGGTGGGTTTTTCGCTTTCCGGGGGGATGGCGTGGATGAAGTGGCAGAGGCCGCCTTTTTGCTGCTTTACGTCGTATACCGTGACGGCGACCGAAGAGGCCACCACGACCATGATGGCCAGATTTTCGGAAGGAATCAGGACGTTGCCAGGCCCCAGCGTTATTTTTCCCGAAGGAGCGTCCTTCGTTTTCCGCAAGACCTGGAAGTTTCCGTCCGCCGGATCATCGTGCCGCATGACCCTTTCACCTTCAGTGAATATCCAGGATCATATCGAGACGGTGATCCTCGTCCGTCATCATACTGATGGCGTGTTCCGCGCTTTCCAGTTTGGCGTTCAATTCCTCCTGGGAAAGCGGAGTCGGTGTCGGGATGCCCAGGTTACAGATGACGCCGGTGCCGAAGGCGGCTTCCATCAGAGCGCCGCAGATCATGTTGAGCATTTCGCCCAGCGCCCCGGTTCCTCTCTCGATGGCGTCCGGATCGTCGGGTTCCAGCCCCAGCAGGTTCGCCGCGAGTTCCACGGCGAATCGGGCGGAGGAGACCAGCCAAAGCGTCCCGCGCTCGGTGCCTTCGAAGGAGATCTTGACGATGGCCGTTTCCGTATCCCAGTCGGGTGTCGGCTCGCCCGGTTCGGTGAAGATGAAGGCGGCTTCCTCCAGCGTTCCGGAAGCGACTTCCGCCAATGTTTCCCTGTTTAGATTGCTCATGGCTTTCTCCGATGAGATATCAGTTCAATATGGTTTTCACGGCGTCCCGAAGATCCTCGGGTCGGAAAGGCTTCTTGATGTACGAACGGATTCCGAGTTCCGTCAGCCGATCGATACGGGCCTGGCTTCTTTCCGTGGAAATGACGACGACGGGCGTTTTCTCCAGAAGCTGGTCGGCGGACATCTTCTCGATCAACTCCAGCCCGTTCATTTCCGGCATGTTGATGTCGGAAAAGACGATATCCACCCATTCATCCGCGAGTTTCTGGAGGGCTTCCTTGCCGTTGGCCGCCTCGAAAATGTTTCCCACTTCCAGGCCGGACATGAGCAGCGATTTCTTGATGACGGAACGAATGATGTCCGAATCATCCACGATCAGGATATTGTAACTCATTTCGATTCTCCGGAATTGCCCAATTGGTTTGTCATTTCGAGGATTTCTTCCATGGTTCTCCCGACGATGGCTTCCAGTTGCTGCACCTTGAAGCCGAGCCGTTTCGTCGGGCCGTTGTGAATGCTTCGGGACAGTTCTCCGATATCCGCGCCGTATCCCATCATGTGCGCCAGGGAATTGGCCGAATGGATCAGGTCCACGACCGGCTGGTCGTCGCCGGCGTCGGCGGAATCCGGATCGTGATGCCATCGAACGGCCAGGCCGATGGATTCCGGGAGGTTCCACTTCTCGGCCATTTCCATTCCGATTTCCGTGTGATCCACGCCCAGGGAGTCCCTTTCCGCCTGGATGAAGGTGCTTTTGTTTTCACGAAGCGCCTGCATGATTTCATCCACTTCCAGCGAAAGGAAGGAGCCGATCACCAGTTTTCCGATATCGTGAAGCAGCCCGGCCGTGAACAGCAAGTCCTTGTTTCCGATACCCAGGTCGATGGCCATCTGTTCCGCGAAGACGGCCACGGCGACGCTGTGCTGCCAGAACGCCTTGGAATCGATGCCGTAACCTGGAATCACTTTCGGGATAATCAGGGAATAGGAAACGCTCGTGGCGATTTCGTGAATGCGCTCGGCTCCCAGCAGATTGACGGCCTGCCCGATGCTCGTGACGGTGCGCGTCAGTCCGAAATAAGAGGAATTCGCGATTCGCAGAAGGTTGGTGGTCAAGGCGGGATCCGGCTTGACCGCACGTTCGAAGTCTTTGATGCCGGCTTCTTTATCGTGCAGAAGTCGGGAGATTTTCGAGACAACGTCGTTGAAGGTGGGCAGCGAATTGATTTTCTGGACAATGTCCTCGCGCCGGATCATAATTCCACCTCCACTCCCTGGGATTTCACCGTAACGATACCGGTTCCGATCTGGAGTTTGGCGGTTCTGGACTTGGCTCCGCCGACATCTTCCGCGGCGATCATGATGTTGTTTTTCCAGAACATTTTTCGCAATACCGTATAGTTTCTCTTGCCGATATCGAAAGTTCCGTGATCCTCGTAGAGCTTGCCTCCTCCGGCCGCCTTGACGATCAAATCCTTTTTATCGCACCCCAGTTCATACATTTTCTCGAAAAGAACGGGGATGCCGGTATCCGCGAACATGGCCGGATTCTTTTTCGCCTTTTCCGGATTCGTACTGGATAGGGGAAGCATGTAATGGATCATTCCCCCGACCTTCTTTTTCGGATCGTAGACGATGACGGAAATGCACGATCCGAGCGCATAGGTAATCAATGCGGTTTCCGGATCGTTGCTGACCTTCAGGTCCGCGATATCGACGGTGAGCAATCTCATGGCGAATCCTCTTGTACATCACCAAAGTATTTTATTTTCGAAGTCATTTCGTGCGCTTCCATTGTCCGATGCCTTTCCGGCGCCCGTTCACAATCGCTGATAGATCGAAGGGCGAATCGATTTGAAATCGGCCTTGATTCCGGTGAGCGTTTCCGTGTGGCCAACGAAAAGAAAGCCGCCCGGACGCAACAGGCGTTCGATTTCGCCGACCAATGCCTGTCGGACGGTATTGTCGAAATAGATCATGACGTTTCGGCAGAATACGAAATCGAGAGGGCCCTGCATGGGAAATGGAGGTTTCGCGAGATTGAGGCGCTTGAAGACGACGTAATTTTTCATGAAGGCCTTGACTTTGTATTTCATGCCTTCATCGCCGCCGCGGCCCTGTTTATCGAAGTATCGAAGGCGCAGCGGCTTGCCGACCGGCTCGACGGTCTTTTCCTCATATTCTCCCGCCATGGCTCTGGCGAGGATGCGGGTGGAGATGTCGGTTCCCAGAAGCTTGAAATCCACCTTGCGGCCTTCCATGGCTTCCAGGACGCTCATGATGATGGTATAGGGCTCTTCACCGCTGGAAGCGGCGGCCGACCAGATGCGAAGGCGGTTCTGTCCCTGCTTGAACCACTCGCGAAGTTGCTGGTTCATGAAGTCGAAGTGATCCTTTTCCCGGAAGAAACTGGTGAAGTTGGTGGAGATGGCGTCGAGAAAATGGATCAGTTCCTCGCCGCTTTCGTCGGATTCCAGGAAATTCAGATAGGATTTGGCGTCCGGTATCTTCAAAACGCGCAGCCGTTTGGCGACGCGGGCGGAAACCAGGGTTTCCTTGCCGTCCTTCAGCGCGATTCCCGCCCTGGAATAGGCGATGTCCCGGAATTTCTCGAACAGGCGTTTATCCATTTGCGAATGCTCCCGGAAGTTGTTTTACGCCACGGCGTGGCCGGCCATCGTGTTCAAGAGGTTCGTGATTTCCTCTACATTCAGAATCAATCCCACGGTGCCGTCGGACATGATGGCCGCTCCGGAGGCGTACTTCATGTCCTCCAGGCCCTGTCCCAGATTCTTGATGACGACCTGTTGCTGCGTGAGCACGTCGTCCACCACAAGGCCGATGCGCTTGCCGATGCCCTCGATGATGACCACAAGGCCGTCGGCGATGTTTTGCGTGGCACCGTCGATGGAGAAAAGGTCGGACAGGCGCACGATGGGCAAAATCTGGCCGCGCAGGTTGATGAGTTCTCCCTTGTCCGCGAATTTCGAGATCTGATCCATGTTCGGCTTGATGGACTCGATGATGGAAAGGGTGGGGATGATGTAGCGCTCGGGGCCGCATTTGACCAGCATGCCGTCGATGATCGCCAGGGTGAGCGGCAGAATCATCTTGAACACGGTTCCCTTGCCGGGTCTGGAATCGATCATCACGCGTCCGCGCATGGATTCGATGTTCCGTTTCACCACGTCCATGCCCACGCCTCGACCGGAGATCTCGGTGACTTTCTGCGCCGTGGAAAAACCCGGTGCGAAAATCAGATTGTAGATCTCCGGATCCGACAGGGAGTCCCCGTCGCGGATCAAGCCCTGTTTCAGCGCTTTATTGAGGATCGCGGACTTGTTCAGTCCCTTGCCGTCGTCGGAGACTTCGATGATGATGCTGCCGCCTTCGTGGTAGGCGGACAGATGGACGGTTCCCTTGGCGGGTTTTCCCGTCGCTTCGCGCTCCTCGGTCGATTCGATGCCGTGGTCCACCGCGTTGCGGATCATGTGAACCAGGGGATCGCCGATGCTTTCGACCATGCTGCGATCCATCTCCGTACCTTCTCCGGACTGGATGAACCCGATTTCCTTCTTGTTTTTCCGGGAGAGATCGCGGACCATGCGCGCCATTTTCTGGAAGACGCTGCGCACGGGAACCATGCGGATCTGCATGCCGACGCTTTGAAGATCGCGGCTGATTTTGGTCAGTTGGCCCAGGTAGTTCCGGATTTTCGGAGATTGAAGCGAGGTGATCTCCGGCGCGTTGACCACCATGGATTCCACGATGACCAGTTCTCCCACCATCTCCACCAGGCTGTCCACGCGTTCCAGATCCACCTTGATGGTTTCCTTCAGTTTGGCGGCCTGGGCCTTTCCGGTGGTGGTGGCACGTTGCGCGCGTAGCGCCTGGGATACCGCTTTCGCGGGAACTTCGCCGGACCGAACCAGTTCCTCTCCCAGGCGACGCCCGCTTTCCTTCTGGCTTTGCAGCGCGGTGTCAAGGGCTTCCTTCCTGACGGAAGCGGATTTCTCCAGGATTTCTCCCAGCTTTTCCCCGGCCTGAACCTTTGGAAGCGGAGATTCCTTGGCGGCTTTGCCGTCGATGGCGTCTTGAAGGCTGGTGAGCAGGTCCGGCAATTGCGGATCGGAGATGATGATTTCATCGGATTCCACGGCCTGATGAACGACATTCAGCAGTTCGCGCATCTTGGCCGTGGAGTCGAAGATCAGGTCGAGCGTGGCCCCCTGCAACTCCCGGGTGCCCTGCCGGACGAGGTTGAGCAGCGTTTCCGAGACGTGGGCCAGGGAGGTGATGTCGGATAGCTCCAGAAATCCCGCCACGCCCTTGATCGTGTGAAAGACGCGGAACAGCGCGTTGATTTTCTCGGGATCCAGGCCATCGTGCTCGATGTTCATCAGGATCTCGTCGGCCGTGGCCAGACCTTCCTCGCCCTCGTTCAGGAATTCGCCCAACATGGAGACGGTTTCTTCGTCCCGCTCCGCCTTTTCGCCGTGATTCCGGGAATCGCCGGTTTCGGCGGCGATCGCATCCACGTCCCCGTCCACGCCCGCTTCTTCGCCCGTTTCCGTTTCCGGCACCTGCGGTTCGTCGGATGCTTCCGGCTCCTCCTCCGGAGGTTCCGGCTCAGCGATCGTTTCCGGCTCCTCTACGGCGGGCGCTTCGGACGTTTCCGGAGACGGAGGCTCGGCATCGACGCTGTTTTCGGAAAGCAGCGCGGCGATCAGCTCCGACGCTCTCGGCGAGGGATAGCTCTTTTTCGAATAGGAATCCACGGACTGGGTCAGCCAATCCTTGGTTTGGAGCAGCCGGTCGATCAGGATGGACATTTCGACGTCGAGTTCCAGGAAATCCTCGATGGCGTGGCAGACCTCGGAAATATCCTGCAATCCCAGGACGCCGGATTCGCCTTTCAGGGTGTGAATTCGACGCTTGAATTCCGAGCGGGCGTCCGCGTCGTCGCCTTCCACGTCCAGGATCAGTCCTTCCAGTTCCTCCAGTCCCAGTTTCTGCTGCGCCAGGAACTCCTCGAAGGTGGATTCGTCCACGTTGTCCGGAAGGACGAAATCGCAATCCGTTTCCGGAGGACATTGGGAATTCTGCCGTTCCTCTTCGTCGTCCTCGGGTTCCTCGATTCCGTTTTCGACCGGCGATTCCCCATCGTCGGCGACACCGCAGGAGGAAATCTCGTTGAAGAGATACTGCAATTTGGAAATATTTTCGGACACCTGGTCCAACTGCGTCTGGGGGTCGCCGCCCATGTCCAGAATCACGTTGTTCAGGAGTTCGGAGGAATCTTTTATGACTTTCGTGATTTTCTTCGAATTCTTGCCGCCCCGCTGTTTGATGGCGCGGCCGATTCTCTCCAGGGTATCCATAAGTTGTACGATACCCGGCTTGTCCGAGATATCGGCGAAAACGATATCGGAAGCGACATTTTCAAGCAGTTCGAACGGGGTCGGATCGCTCATCTTGGGGCACCCTTCCTTCAGGACTGTCGTTTGGAGTAACCGAAACACTTTCTCCAGCGATCCGCTTTTGAAAGTGCGATCCGTACGGCTTCCGCGATTTCGGCGGCATCCATGGACTTACTGGAAAAAAAGTCGGCCGCTCCCGCCTCGAGCAGCTCGATGATGTCCATGGTGCTGGCGTTGTCCACAAGCAGGAATATCTGGGACAGCGGGCGGTGCTGTTTCAGAAAATAATAGAGTTCCCGGGCTTCCATCTCCGTCAGCGACATGGCCATCAGGGTGACATCGATGCACTCGGACTTCAGAATGGACGCCCATTCCGAGAATTTCACGGAGTTTTTATAAGTAATTCCGGCTTCTTGAAGCGCATGGCCGATGGTTTCGACCATGGCTTCTTCTTCGTCGATAACCAAAACTCTTGCATTCCCCATCGGAACCTCGCTTCGGTTTGCAACCGGCACAACGTTGGAATCATTGGATGCGTCACCACCCATGCCTCACCTCTATTCGACCGCTTGCCCGGATTCTTTAAAGATTTCAAATCAGCTTGAAACGCGTTTCGCCGGGAATCCGAAACGATGGAAAATGCGAGAAGATCGCTTTGGAAAGCTTTCCGAAACGTGGGGCTTGGGAAGAAATCGAGCGGAACAATGGCGCGAAGAAGAGAAGAATGTGCTATGATGCCGCCGTTCGCGGAGGCGCTGCATAACATTCCGGATTTACGAGAGAATTCATGTTCAGTGGTTGGAGAAAATGGTTCCCTTCGTCCTCGGCGGGCGTGCTTCGGCGCATCGGCGATCTGGACGCGGGCCTGCGGACTCGGAGTGATTCCGAACTGAAAGCCGCGATCCCCGCTTTTCGGGAACGGCTGGACAAAGGCGAACCCGTTTTCGAGCTTTTGCCGGAGGTTTTCGCCGTGGCGCGCGAGGCTTCGTCCCGCGTGTTGTCCATGCGTCATTTCGACGTGCAGATCCAGGGAGGCGTAGAACTGGCCATGGGTCGGGTGGTGGAAATGGCCACCGGCGAGGGAAAAACCCTGGTCGCCACGCTTCCCGCCGTGCTTCACGCGCTTTCCGGCCGGGGAGTGCACGTGGTCACCGTCAACGATTACCTGGCCCGCCGCGACGCCGAGTGGATGGGGGCGCTGTACCGTTTTCTGGGACTTTCCGTGGGCTGCGTTCAAGAGGACATGGGCGGGGATTTCGAAGAGGAAAACCGGCGTCGCCGGGCCGCCTATGCCGCCGATATCACTTACGGAACCAATTCGGAGATGGTTTTCGATTTCCTTCGGGACAACCTGGCGGACGAGCCGGACGAGAGGGTGCACCGCGAACTGCATTTCGCCATCGTGGACGAGGTGGACCTTTTGCTCGTGGACGAAGCCCAGACGCCGCTCATCATCAGCGGGGCGGGGGACGACGACCTGGGTAGCATCAAGCGGACGGATCGCATTCTGCGCGGCATGCGGGAAGGCGTGGATTTCAGGGCCGATTTCCGCACCCGCACGGCCTCGTTCACGGAGAAGGGGCTTTCGGAAATGGAAAGCCGCCTGGCCTGCGGTTCGCTGTCCGATCCGAAAAACCTGCTCTGGATGCACGCCGCGCACCAGTCGCTTCAAGCCCACGCCGTATACGAACGGGACGTGGATTACATCGTGGAGGACGGGGAAGTCCACATCGTGGACGAGCACACGGGCCGGGTCTCTCCGGACAAGCGTTTTTCCGACGGCCTTCATCAGGCCCTGGAAGCCAAGGAGAATCTCCGGATCCAGTCGGAGGACGTGACGCTGGCCAAGACGAGCTATCAGTATTACTTCCGGGGATATCGGGGGCTTTGCGGTATGACGGGCACGGCCTGGTCCGAGCGGGAGGAATTCCGGAAGATCTACAACAGAAAGACCGTGCGCATTCCCACCAATCGCCCCATGATCCGCAAGGACTATCAACGCCTGGTTTTCCGAACGTCGGCCGAAAAGCACGCCGCCATCCTCGGAGAGATCGAAGAGGCTCGGGACGCGGGGCGGCCGGTGCTGGTTGGATCGGTTTCCGTGAAGGAATCCGAGACCTTGAGCCGGTTGTTGAAGAAAAAGGGAATCCGGCACAATGTCCTGAACGCCAAGGAACACGGCCGGGAGGCGGAGATCATCGCCCAGGCCGGACGCCGGGGGGCCGTGACGATCAGCACCAACATGGCCGGTCGCGGAACGGACATCCTTTTGGGAGGCAACCCGTCCATGCTGGCGGCGGCGAAGATTTCTCCGGATGCGGAGCGTTATCCGGCGGTGCTGGAGGAAGCCCGGGCGCAATGCGAAGAGGAGCGGCGAGAGGTGGTCTCGGCCGGGGGACTGTACGTGCTGGGCACGGGCGAGCACGAATCGGTGCGCATCGACAACCAGCTTCGCGGCCGCGCGGGGCGGCAGGGCGATCCCGGGTCTTCCGTGTATTTCGTTTCGCTGGACGATCCGGTCTACCGCAAGTTCGGACAGAAACAGGTGCTGGAGCAACTGCGGGAGCGGCTGGCGGATCATTCCGAGGGCGAACCGGTGGAGGATCGCGCGGTCTGGAAGGCGCTGGACGAACTGCGGAAAAAGGTGGAGGTGGAAAACCAGGCCATTCGCCTGGACGTCTTCAAATACGATTCCGTCATCCACGAACGCCGGGAGGCGGTGTGGAAATGGCGGCGGCAGCTTTTGGGGCTTTTGGAACCCGTTCTCTGGCGGACGCGCGTGGAGGAACTTCTGGACGACCTTCTGAACCGCCTGGAGGAAGACGTTCGCGCCCTGGCGGCCTTGTCCGATTCCAAGGAATCCGTAAAGACGCCCGATGTCTGGAACGCCGTGGTGAATCGCATCCGGCCCGCCGAGGAAGGCGCGACGATCCTCGACCGGGAAACGGCGCGGCGATTCCTTCTGGATCTGTACGACGGGAATCGGGCGCACGCGCCGGAAGGCTTCGAGCGCTGGGAACGGCGGCGGCTGCTGGAGGTTCTGGATAAGTTGTGGACCGAATACCTCACCGATCTCGACCGCGTGGAGGAAGGCATCGGGCTTCAGGGCTACGCACAACTCGATCCGCTGGTGGAGTTCAAGAAGGAGGCCGCGCGCATGTACGGCCGATTCGTCATGGATCTGGAACGGCGGGTGTTCGCGGAGTGGCTGGCGGTGGATTTCGGGGAAACGGAGGATCCGCCGCTCGGAAGGCCGGAAAAACCGGGCGGGAAGCGGGGCGGCGCGCCTTCTCCCCGAAAAAGGCGGGCGGTGGATCGCCTGCCGGAAGTCCGGCGCGGCGGCGGAAGCCGGCACAGGAAAAAGCGTTCGTGAAAAAGCGTTGATTTGCCTGCCGGGCTTTCGTATAATCCGAAAACTTTGTATCAATCGAAAGATGGAGGATCCCATGGCGCAGACATTTGAATTTCGCGATGAACTGGCGTTTCCGGCGGACAAGGTGATGGAAAAGATGCTCGATCTTTCCTTCATCGAAGAGTGGACCATCGTGCAGAAAGGCTTGAACCCGAGGCTTTCGTTCGGAGAAAAAACGGACACGAAGGCCGTGATTCTGTTGGACCTGGAAGAACCCCTGCCGAAACCGCTGGGGACAGTGAAGGCTCATATGGAATTCACATGGGATATTCTCGCCAAACGCATGACCTGGAAGCGGGTGGCGGAGGGGATGGCCTCCAAGGCCAACATCAGCGGTGTTACGGAGGTTCTGCCCAACGGCGACGCCGCCAGCACGTTCGTCGAAAGCATCAACATCGACATTCCCATCCCGGTGATGGGCAAGAAATTCGAGAAGCTCGTCGCCGGCTATCTGCGCGACGGACGCCCCGAAAAGATTTCCTTCCTGCGCCGAAGACTTTCGGAATAGTCGGATAGGATACAAATATATCATCATTTCGTCACGAAGGAATGATCGGAGATGGCCGGGAAGCGCGGGTTTCCCGGCCGTTTTGCGTTGCGTCGGAAACGAGGGGATGCGAGCGAATTTTCAGGCGTCCGGCCGATGCGTTGATGGAAGCGGAAAACGGCCCGAACGGCGCATGGAAGATCGATGCAACGCCTTGATATCCTTCGTAAAAATACCTTGAAAACGGCTGTTTTCGGTCGCCGTCCGGGTGAACTCCCTAAAAACGCAGGTTTTGGAAATCAATGAAATTCCGGCTTGGAATTGCGTAACATCATGACATTACGTTGGAATTCAACCAAAAAACCAACGGATGACCGGATTTCGGAAACGGGCGATAAACGGCGATCAACACCGTTCCTCCGGGTGAATGCTTTTTGAGAGAAAAACTTAGTTAGAACGGTAGGTTACCGTGTGTTGCCATGTCGTCCGGACGCGGCGCGGAAAACGGCGTTTTCAGATCCCGTTTTTCCATCCGAGTGCCGTGAGGAAAATCGAACCGGATTTTCAAAAAAGCGGATGCGGATCGGTTCGGCCGATGGCGCGAGCGATGGTCTGCCGAGGGTTCTTGGCGCACCTCCTTTCTTCTTTCCAATTTTTCCTCTTGACAAGCCTGGGAGGCTTTGGTACATTTTTCTCGCCAGTTAACGTACACTGGCAAAAAGACGCATAAATGATTGAAATAAAAGAGAAAAGCAAATTCAGTGTCGGAGAGGTCGCCAAGCTCGTGGCCACCAGTACGCGCACGATCCGCTATTACGAGGAAATCGGCCTGCTGGAACATCCCCAGCGGCGCGGCAACCGGCGCGTGTATTCCGGCGAGGATCTGCGGCGGCTGAAGTTCATCCGTCGGCTGAAACTCCTGGGATTGTCTCTGGCCGAAATGTCCGAATTGAAGGACATTTACAAAATTCACCAGTCGAATCGCAAAGTCCTTTCGCGTCTGCTGGAGCTTTTCGAACGCCACATCGACAAAATCGAGCAAAGCATCGAGGGCTTGCAGACGTTGAAAAGGGAAATCGAACGATACCGGGAACGCATTCATCATAAGTTGAACGGAAATAACGGAAACGGAAAGCCAGTCGGAAAATCGAAAGGAGAAAACAAATGAGGGAAGTCGTCATCGTCAGCGCCAAACGTACGCCCGTGGGCGTTTTTCTGGGTTCGCTCTCCGGCGTTCCCGCCGTGAAACTGGGCAGCACCGCCATCACCGCCGCCCTGAACGACGCCGGCGTGAAGCCCGAACAGGTGCAGCAGGTCATCATGGGCAATGTCCTGACCGGCGGCTCCGGACAGGCTCCCGGCCGCCAGGCCGCCCTGGGTGCGGAGATCCCGGCCTCGACGCCCTGCCTCACCATCAATAAAGTCTGCGGCTCCGGGCTCAAGGCCGTGCAGCTCGGCATCAACGAGATCCTGCTCGGCAATGCGGACATCATCGTGGCCGGCGGCATGGAGAGCATGAGCCTCGCGCCCTTCGCTCTGCCCAAGGCCCGCACCGGCTATCGCATGAGCATGCCCAAGGGCGACATCATCGACCTGATGGTCCACGACGGCCTCTGGGATCCCTACGGCCAGAAGCACATGGGCAACTTCGCCGATCTGTGCGCCAAGGAAAAAGGCTTCACCCGCGAGGAACTGGACGAATTCGCCGCCGGTTCCTTCCGCCGCGCCCACGCCGCCCAGGAATCCGGCGCGCTGGCGAACGAGATCGTTCCCGTGGAGATTCCCGGCAAGAAGGGAACCACCGTGGTGGACACGGACGAGAATCCCTCCAAGGTGAATTTCGAGAAGATGCCCAAGCTGCGCCCCGTCTTCAATCCGGACGGCGTGACCACCGCCGCCAACGCCAGTTCGATCAACGACGGCGCGGCCGCCGTGGTGCTCATGTCCGCCGAGAAGGCCAAGGAACTGGGCGCGAAGCCCATGGCGAAATTCGTCTCCTACGGCGAGGCCGCCGAGGAGCCGCAATGGTTCACCATCGCGCCGGTGGGCGCTGTGAAGAACGCGCTGAGCAAGGCCAACCTGAACGCCGGGGACATCGACCTGTACGAGATCAACGAAGCCTTCGCCGTGGTGACGAAGTACGCCATGCGCGAGATGGACGTGCCGCTGGAGAAGGTGAACGTTCACGGCGGCGCAGTGGCCCTGGGCCATCCCATCGGAGCCAGCGGCTGCCGCCTTCTGGTGACGCTCCTCCACGCCATGAAGAAGCACGAGGCCAAACGCGGCCTGGTGACGCTCTGCATCGGCGGCGGAGAAGGCAACGCCATGATCGTGGAAGCGGTCTGAGAATCTCGAAAGCGAAGGGAGAACGGACATGAACATCCAATCCGTCGGCGTGATCGGCGCGGGACAGATGGGGCGCGGCATCGCCCAGGTGGCGGCCGTGGCCGGATACGACGTGGTGCTTCTGGACATCGACCGGGAACTGGTGGACGGCGGAATCGCGTTCATCGGCAAGCGGCTGGAAAAGGCCGTCTCCAAGGGCAAGATGGCGGAGGACGAGAAGGCCGCCGTGCTCGGACGCGTCAAGGGTTCGGTGGACTACGCGGACTTTTCCGGGTGCGACCTGATCGTGGAGGCCGCCACGGAGCGGCTGGACCTGAAGCGCGAGATCTTCAGGAAACTGGACGAGGTCTGCAAGTCGGAGGCCATCCTCTCCACGAACACCTCCTCCATTTCCATCACCTGGATCGCCGCCGTCACGAAGCGGCCCCAGAAGGTCATCGGCATGCATTTCATGAACCCCGTTCCGGTGATGAAGCTGGTGGAGATCATTCGCGGGCTGGCCACGAACGACGAAACCTTCACGGCGGTGAAGGAAGCCTCCGAGAAGATGGGCAAGACGGTGGCCGAGGCCACGGACTATCCGGGCTTCATCGTCAACCGTATCCTCATGCCCATGATTAACGAATCCTTCTACGCCCTGATGGAAGGCGTCGGCACGCCGGACGCCATCGACACGGGCATGAAACTGGGCTGCAACCATCCCATGGGACCGCTGCAACTGGCGGACCTGATCGGCCTGGACACCTGCCTGGCCATCATGAACGTGCTGCACGACGGCCTGGGCGATTCCAAATACCGACCTTGTCCGCTCTTGAAGAAATACGTGGACGCGGGCATGCTCGGCGCGAAGACCGGGCGCGGCGTTTACGAATACTGACGAAAATCCCGCGAGATTTCACGGGAAATAAACAAGGAGAACCGGCATGGACTTCAGCAATATTCTGTTCGAAATCAAGGGGCGGGTGGCGTTTCTGACCGTGAACCGCCCCAAGGCGCTCAATGCGCTGAACCTGGACGTGCTTCTGGAAATGCAGGAGGCCATCGGCCTGGTGGAAGAGGAAGAGGATCTGCGGGTGCTGATTATCACCGGGGCGAAAGATCGGCCGGCGGAAGGCAAGAAGCCGAAGCCCGCCGCGTTCGTCGCCGGGGCGGATATCGTGCTGATGAGCCAGATCGACGTGGACGACAGCCGCACTCCGAGCGAGTTCGCCCAGGCCGGGCAGACCGTCATGCGCATGCTGGAGAACCTTCCCATCCCGGTCATCGCCGCCGTGGACGGCTTCGCCCTGGGCGGCGGAACGGAACTGGCCATTTCCTGCGACATCATCTACGCCTCCACCCGGGCGCAGTTCGGGCAGCCGGAAGTGAAGCTGGGACTGATTCCGGGCTTCGGCGGCACCCAGCGCCTGCCGCGCCTGATCGGGCGCAATCTGGCGAAGGAACTGATCTACACCGGCGACATCATCGACGTGAACCGCGCCAAAGAAATCGGGCTGGTCAACCACGTCTGCGAGCCGGAGGAACTGATGGACCAGGTGACGGCTCTGGCCGAGCGCATCATCGCGGCCGCGCCCCTGGCGGTGGGGGCGTCGAAGTTCGCCATCAACGAGGGCTATCACAAGGAACTGGATTACGGAAACCTGATCGAGATGGATTACTTCATGGATTCCTTCTGCACGGAGGATCGACTGGAAGGCACGCGGGCTTTCGTGGAAAAGCGAAAGGCGAACTTCCGCGGCGAATAGTTCCATCGGTTTCGAGAGGCGGCCTGTTTCCAATCTTTGCAGGAGAGTGAAATGAAATTCGAGTTGACCGAAGAACAGCAGATGATTCATGACATGACCAGGCGCTTCGCGGACGAGCGTCTGAAGCCCATGGCGGAAAAGATCGACCGGGAGCATCTCTTCCCGGCGGAGATCGTGAAGGAACTGGCGGAACTGGGCCTGCTCGGCGTGGCCATTCCGGACGAATGGGGCGGCGCGGGCATGGATCACGTGGCCTACGCCATCGCCATCGAGAACATCAGCCGGGGCTGCGCCTCCACCGGCGTGATTCTGTCGGTCAACAATTCCCTGTACTGCGATCCCGTCTACCATTTCGGATCGGACGAAATCCGGGAGCAATACCTGAAGCCCTTCGCCTCCGGGCAAAAACTGGGCTGCTTCGGCCTGACGGAGGCCAACGCCGGGACGGACGCCGGCGGGACGCGCGCCACGGCGGTGAAGGACGGCGATCACTGGATCCTGAACGGGACCAAGAACTTCATCACCAACGGGCGCGAGGCCGCCGCCACCGTCTGCTTCTTCCGCACGGACAAGGCCGCCAAGCACGGCGGCATCACGGCCTTCATCGTCCCGGCGGACGCGGAAGGCTTCACCGTGGGCAAGGTGGAGGACAAGCTCGGCATCTGCGGATCGTCCACCACGGAACTGGTGTTCGAGGACGTGCGGGTGCCCGCGAACCATCTCCTCGGCGAGGAAGGCAAGGGCTTCAAGGTCGCCATGCACACCCTGGACGGCGGCCGCATCGGCATCGCCTCCCAGGCGCTGGGCATCGCCCAGGCCGCCTTCGAAGCCGCGCGGGACTACGCCCTGGAGCGCCAGCAGTTCGGCAAGCCCATCGCCAACTTCCAGGCCATCCAGTGGATGCTGGCCGACATGGCCACGCGTATCGAGGCTTCCCGGCTCTTGGTCTATCAAGCCGCCGCCGCGAAGGACAAGGGCGGCCGCTATTCGAAGACCTCGTCCATGGCGAAGCTCTTCGCCTCCGAGACCGCCATGTGGGTGACCACCAAGGCCATCCAGGTCTTCGGCGGATACGGCTACGTCAAGGACTATCCCGTGGAGCGCCATTTCCGGGACGCCAAGATCACGGAGATCTACGAAGGCACGAGCGAAGTGCAGCGCATGGTCATCGCCAACGCCGTGTTGAAGGAAAGCCCGAACGCGTAACCGGCGGCTTCGCCGTCCGTCCGAAGGAGGCCCCATGATCTTCTCGCCCACCGAAGAGCAGCAGATGATCCAGGACATGGTCCGGAATTTCGCCCGGACCGAACTGGCGCCGAAAGCCCGCTGGCGGGACGAGACGGGCACGTTTCCGGAAGAGGAATATCGCCGCATGGCCGGACTGGGCCTTCTGGGCATGAACATTCCGGAAGCCTACGGCGGCGCGGACGTGGGCGTGGTGGCCTATTCGCTGGCCGTCACCGAACTCGCCCGGGCGGACGGCGCGGTGGCCGTGGGCATGGCGGTGACCAACATGGTCGCCGAGACGATCCTGAAGTTCGGAAACGAGAGGCTGAAAAGCACGTACATTCCGCGGATCACCTCCGGCGAGGCCGTCGCCGGGGCCTTCGGCCTGACCGAAAGCGCCTCGGGAAGCGACGCCGGGTCCATGAAGACCACGGCCGTAAAAGACGGAGACGAATGGGTGCTGAACGGCACGAAGCAGTTCATCTCTTCGGCGGACCATTCCGGCGTCTTCGTGGTCTGGGCGCGCACGAACCGCGACATCAAGGGCGCGGGCGGCGTCTCCGCCTTCGTGGTGCCCGCCGGAACCCCCGGGCTGATCCTGGGAAAGAAGGAAGACAAGATGGGGCTGCGCGGCTCGTCCACGCTGGAACTGGTCTTCGACGACTGCCGCATCCCCTCCGATCATTTACTGGGCGAAGAAGGCCGGGGCTTTCGCGTGGCCATGACGGCGCTCGACGGCGGCCGCATCGGCGTTTCCTCCCAGGCGCTGGGCATCGGATCGGCCGCCCTGGACGCCGCGCGGGACTATGCCCTGGAACGCCGCCAGTTCGGACGGCCCCTCGCGGACTTTCAGGCCATCCAGTGGAAACTGGCGGACATGGCCACCGAGATGGAGGCGGCCCGCCTGCTGATTCTACAGGCCGCCTGGCTGAAGGAAAACGGACGCCGCTTCACCAAGCAGGCCTCCATGGCCAAGGTCTACGCCACCGAGGCCGCCAATCGCGTCTGCTGGGAGGCCGTGCAGATTCACGGCGGATACGGATACGTGAAGGAATACGACGTGGAGCGCTATTACCGGGACGTGCGCGTCACCACGATTTACGAGGGCAGCAGCGAAGTGCAGCGCATCGTCATCGCCAGGGAAGTCCTTGGGGAATGACGCCATAACCTTTCGGGAGTTTGAAGGAAACCATGGCCAAGTTATTTTCGGCACAAGCCATTCAAGACGTTCTGGGGCAGAAGGAAAAATGGACGGTGGAGGAACTGGCCGCCGTGCTGGAAAAGCGTCCCGAGCGGGACAGCACGTTCACCACGCTTTCCGACGCCCCCGTGAAACGGATCTACACGCCGGACGACATCGGCGACATCGACTATGAAAACGACCTGGGCATGCCGGGGCAGTTTCCCTTTACCCGGGGCATCCAGCCCACCATGTACCGGGGGCGTTTCTGGACCATGCGTCAGTTCGCCGGATTCGGAACGCCGGAAGATACGAACGCGCGCTATCACTATCTCCTGAAAAACGGGCAGACGGGACTTTCCGTGGCCTTCCACTATCCCACGCTCATGGGCTACGATTCCGACAGCCCGCGCAGCCGGGGCGAGGTGGGCCGCTGCGGCGTGGCCATCGACACCTTGCGGGACATGGAAGTGCTCTTCGACAAGATCCCCCTGGACAAGGTCACCACCTCCATGACCATCAACCCGCCCGCGTCGATCCTCCTGGCCATGTATATGGTCGTGGCGGAAAAGCAGGGCGTGGGCTGGGACCGCATCGGCGGCACCTGCCAGAACGACATCCTGAAGGAGTACATTGCCCAGAAATCCTGGATCTTCCCGCCCAAGCCGTCCATGCGGCTGATTACGGACATGATCGCGTTCTGTTCGGAAAACGTTCCGCGCTGGAACACCATTTCCATCAGCGGCTACCACATCCGGGAGGCCGGAAGCACCGCCGCCCAGGAACTGGCCTTCACCCTGGCCGACGGCATCGGCTACGTGCAGGCCTGCGTGGACGCGGGCATGGACGTGGATCGCTTCGCCGGGCGGCTGAGCTATTTCTTCAATTCCCACAGCGACTTCTTCGAGGAAATCGCCAAATTCCGCGCGGCCCGGCGCATCTGGGCGCGCGTGATGAAGGAACGTTTCAAGGCGAAGAAGCCGCGCTCCATGATGTGCCGCTTCCATACCCAGACCGCCGGTTGCAGTCTGACCGCCCAACAGCCCTACAACAACGTCGTCCGCACCACCATCCAGGCGCTGGCCGCGGTGTTGGGCGGCACGCAGTCGTTGCACACGAATTCCCTGGACGAAACGCTGGCGCTGCCCACCGAGGAAGCCGTGATGATCGCCTTGCGCACCCAGCAGATCATCGCCGAGGAATCCGGGGTGGCGAACACCATCGATCCCCTGGGCGGCAGCTTCGCCGTGGAGGCCATGACGAACCGCATTGAGGCGGAAGCCCTGGAATACATTCGGAAAATCGACGAGATGGGCGGGATCATCGAGGCCATCGAGCGCGGATTTCCCCAACAGGAAATCGCCGACGCGGCGTACAAGTACCAGAAACAACTGGAAGGCCACGAAAAAGAGGTGGTGGGCGTCACGAAATACCGCCTGGAAAAGGAAGAGCCCATCCCCACGCTGTACATCGACCAGGAAACGGAAATCGCGCAGATCGAAAACCTTCGCAAGGTCAAGGATTCCCGGGATCCGGAGACGGTCCGGAAGCATATCGAGACACTGATCCGGGCGGCCGAGAGCGGAGAAAACACCATGCCGCACATCATCGCCGCCGTGCGCGATTACGTGTCGCTTCAGGAAATCTGCGACGCGTTCCGCAAGGTTTTCGGCGAGTATCAGGATCCGGCCTACATCTGACGCCAGGAAGGAACGAACATGACCGACGCCATGAAAATACGCGTGTTGATCGGCAAGCCCGGACTGGACGGGCACGACCGGGGGGCGAAGATCGTCGCCCGGGCCCTGCGGGACGCCGGTTTCGAAGTGATATATACGGGTTTGCATCAGACTCCGGAAATGATCGTCGCGGCCGCCATTCAAGAGGACGTTGATTTCGTCGGACTTTCCGTCATGTCCGGCGCCCATCTCTACCTGTTCCCGCGAATTATCGAGCTGCTCCGCGAAAAAAAGGCCGACGATATCATCGTTTTCGGAGGGGGCATCGTGCCCGAGAAGGACATGCATGTCCTGAAAGACGCCGGAGTGGCGGAGTTGTTTCCACCGGGGACAGACACGCAAGACATCGTTGAATTCGTGAAGCGGGCCTTCAAACGTAAAGTATCGGCAGCCTGACCGCCCGCGTTCGCCATCACCCACCTCCGCCTTTTCCACCCGAACCGGATACGTCCGGTTCGCGCGGGAGCATGAAATTGTCCATGAGGAAGGGACAATTCCGTGCTCTTTCCGACGTCGCTTTCGCAAGAGTCGCGGTCGTGTGTTCAAAACCAGGAAACGAGGTGGGAGATGGATTTCAATTTGGCGGAAGAGCAGGAGATTCTACGGAAATCGGTACGGGACTTCGCGGAGAACGAGATCGGTCCGAAGGCCAGGGAACTGAGCAAAACCGAGACGTTTTCCCCCGAATTGACGCGCCAGATGGGCGAAATGGGGCTGTTCGGCTGCGTGGTGGATCCGGAATACGGCGGCCAGGGTATGGATTATCTGTCCTACATCATCGCCGTGGAGGAACTCGCCCGAGTGGACGGATCCCATGCCGCGACGGTGGCGGCGGGCAACAGCCTGGGCATCGGGCCGCTGTACTATTTCGGATCGGAAGAGCAAAAACGCAAGTATCTTCCTGAGTTATGCTCGGGCCGGAAGCTGTGGGGATTCGGACTGACCGAACCCGAGGCCGGGACCGACGCCGGGGGCAGCAAGACCAAGGCCGTTCTGGAAGACGGCCACTGGGTCTTGAACGGCTCCAAGATCTTCATCACCAACAGCGCCACTTCCATGAGTCTGGGCAGCACTGTCCAGTGCGTCACCGCCCGGAACGAAGGTGGAAAAACCGAGTATTCCTGCATTCTTGTGGAAAACGGCACCCCGGGATTCGAGGCCAAGGAGATGCACGGAAAGATGATGTGGCGCGCCTCGAACACCGGCGAACTGTATTTCGATTCCTGCCGGGTGCCGGAAGCGAACATGCTCGGTAAACGCGGCGACGGCTTTCGCCAGATGCTGGCCACCCTGGACTTGGGGCGTTTATCGATCGGAGCCATGGGTCTGGGACTCGCCCAGGGCGCGTTCGAGGCGGCGGCGCGTTATTCCATGGAGCGCAAGCAGTTCGGGCGACCCATCGGCGCCTTCCAGGTCAGTCAATTCAAGCTGGCGGACATGGCCATGTATATCGAGGCCGCCCGCAACCTGCTGTACAAAGCCTGCTGGTTGAAGGATAATCACAAGCCGTTCAAGACGGAATCGGCCATGGCGAAGCTCTACTGCTCGGAAGTCGCGCACGTTTGTGCAAATCATTGCGTGCAGTTGCACGGCGGCTACGGACTGATGGAGGAGTATCCGGCCGAGCGTTTCTACCGCGATCAGAAACTGCTCGAAATCGGCGAAGGCACGAGCGAGGTGCAGCGCATCGTCATCGCGCGCCAGGTGTTGAATATGTTCTCGTAAGAGAAACGATGGACCCGGTTTTCTGCGGCGAGGAGTTCCCTCGCCGTTTTTCTTTTCCGGCCTGCGATTCTCACGGACGTTTCCGATCCGATCCGAATGGCGTTTCCCCTCGGAAGGCTGTTAAGGGATTTTCCCGGAGAACTGGAAAAAAGACGTCCAAACCGAAGAAAACGCTTGCATTCCCTGGTTTTACCTGCTAGAAACAATCGCTTTTAAGGCCGGAAGACCGGCCCATAATTTCACACATCTCCGGATGGCGCGCCCGTGTTGGGACGAAAAAGGTCTAAGTGGTCAACGCCAGATGAAGGAGATGGAGGCATAACACGAAAGGAGATCGCGCATGCCTGGACCTATTCTCATGAAAGAAATGTTGGAATGCGGCGTTCACTTCGGTCACCAGACCCAGAAGTGGAACCCGAAGATGAAACCGTACATTTTCGGAGCCCGCAACGGCGTCCACATCATCGATCTGCAACAGACGGTGCGGATGTTCCGTGAAGCCTACCAGTATGTTCTGGATCGCGTGGCGGAAGGCGAAACGGTTCTGTTCGTCGGAACCAAGCGCCAGGCGGCGGATGTCATCCGCGAGGAAGCCGAGCGCGCCGGAATGTTCTACGTCACCAGCCGCTGGCTGGGCGGAACGCTGACCAATTTCCGCACCATCAAGATTTCCGTGGAAAACCTGAACGAACTGGAAAAACAGTTCGAAAGCGGCAACTATCCCGTCCGCACCAAAAAAGAAGGCATGATGAAGGACAAACTTCGCCAGAAGCTGTCCAAGAACCTTTCCGGCGTTCGCAAGATGTCGAAGCTTCCGGGCGTGCTGTTCATCATCGATCCCGAAAAGGAACGCATCGCGGTCAACGAAGCCAATCGCCTGCACATCCCCGTGGTTGCGATCTGCGATTCCAACTGCGACCCGGAAGGCATCGATTTCGTGATTCCCGGCAACGACGACGCCATTCGTTCCATTCGCCTGTTCGCCGGAAAAATCGCGGATGCCTGCAAGGAAGGCAAGGGCCTCCAGAAAGATCGCGGAACGGCGACGAAGGAAGCCGGGCCCAAGGACTCCGTGGTGGAAGGGCGTCGGGAGATCGACGGAAAGAAAGTTTCCGTGAAGAAGGTCGTGAAGAAAAAGTCGGAAGAGGAAGAGGGCGCCAAGTCCGAAACCGCCGAAGCCAAGCCCGAAGCGGTAGAGGCCAAGCCCGAGGCCGCCGAAGCTCCAGCTGCGCCGGAAGAGAAAAAGGAAGACTGAGCGGTCTTAGGGAAGAAAAACGAATCCAAATCGTAGAGAATCGATCAAAGATAAACGGAGAAACGGTATGGCACAGATTACGGCTGCAATGGTGAAGGAACTGCGCGAAAAGACGGGATCGGGAATGATGGACTGCAAGAAAGCCTTGCAGGAGAGCGATGGCGATCTGGAAAAGGCCATCGATTTTCTGAGAAAAAAAGGACTTTCCTCCGCCGCCAAGAAGGCGGGCCGCATCACCTCCGAGGGCGCCGTAAGTTCCTATATTTCCGACGACGGCAAAAAGGCCAACCTGGTGGAAGTCAACTGCGAGACGGATTTCGTGGCGAGAAACGAGGATTTCCAGAAGTTCGTCGCGAATCTGAACCTCCATATCGCGGAAAAGGATCCCAAGGTCGTCAAGGCCGAAGAGGGCGAGAACGCGCTTCTGGAGCAGGCCTGGATCGCCAATCCGGAAAAGAAGGTGGGCGAGATCGCTACCGACCTGATCGCCTCTATCGGCGAAAACATCAGCCCCAGACGTTTCGAAAACTGGACGATGGAAGGCAACGGCCTCTTCAGTTCCTATATTCATATGGGCGGAAAACTGGGCGTTCTGCTTGAACTGGGCGCCGAAGGCGATGCCGGAAGCGAGCCCGCGGCGCTCGTCGCCAAGCAGATCTGCATGCACATCGCCGCGTCCAATCCCCTGACCATCCAGAGGGACGAGGTGCCCGCGGACGTGCTGGACCGCGAGAAAGACATTTACCGCACCCAGATTCTGGAGAGCGGAAAGCCCGAGAATCTCGTGGAAAAGATCATGGTCGGCAAACTGAACAAATTCTACAAGGACAGCTGCCTGCTGGAACAGATCTGGGTGCACGACACCGAACTGACGGTCGCCAAGGCTCTGGCTGCGGCGTCCAAGGAAGCCGGCGGCGAACTGACCATCCGCCGTTTTGCTCGCTATCAACTCGGCGAGGGACTGGAAAAACGCTCCAACGATCTGGCCGCCGAAGTCGCCGAACAGCTTGAAGGAAAGTAACCTTGCTGAGACGGGAAAAAGACGATAATCGCCGGGTTTTGCTGAAAATCTCCGGCGAGGCCCTTCAGGAGAGGGACAACTCCTCCATCATCGACGCCGATTTCGCCACGGGACTGGCGGCGGAGATCAAGGAAGCGGTCGCTCGCGGGGTGCAGGTCGCCATCGTCGTCGGCGGCGGCAACATCTTCCGGGGAACCATCGCCCAGGCGCTGGGCATGGACCGCGTGAAGGGCGACTATATGGGCATGATGGCGACGGTCATCAACGCCCTGGCCATGGAATCCGCGTTCGAGATGGTGGGCCAGGAAGCCATCGTCCAGAGCGCCGTCGCCACGAGCCACGTGGTGGGACGCCTGAGCCAGCCCAAGGCGGACATCGCCCTGAACAAGGGCAAGGTGGTCATCTTCGCGGGAGGAACGGGAAATCCGTATTTCACCACGGATACGGCCGCCGCGCTCCGGGCGGTGGAACTGCGTTGCGACGCTCTCATCAAGGCCACCAAGGTCAACGGCATCTATGCGGAAGATCCGGTGAAGAATCCGCAGGCCGAACGTCTGGAAAGCCTTTCCTTCCAGGAAGTTCTGGAAAAGAACCTGCGCGTGATGGATCAGACGGCTTTTTCCCTCTGCAAGGAAAACGGCTGTCCCATCGTCGTCTTTGATCTGTACACCAAGGGCAACATCCTCAAAGCGCTTACGGGAGAGAAGGTCGGCAGTATCGTTCAGTAAGCCAAGAAACGAAAGATCGTGAAAAGGCCGCGTGCTCCGTGCATGCGGCCTTTTTTCGTTGGGCGAATCACCTGTGGGCGGGTTTTTGAATGCTTTCAGCGAGGGTTCGGCCGCATCACTGGAAGCAGATCACGGCAGCTACAGCCGCAGGTCCAGCGAGAGTAGCAGGTGGTAGTACATGGATCCGTTCAAGCCGCCGTCGCCGAAGAAAACAGGGGCGACGGCCGTTTCCAGGCCCAGCCAGAATTTGCGCATGATCCGAAACGAGAGCGCCGCGCCGGGCTCCAGGACCATGGAATGGGTTTCCAACTTCGTATAGATCTCGCGGTTCAATTCCGTGCGGACCCAGCCCATGCCCAGAAAGACGTACGGGCGGAACCACTTGGCGACGGGAAAGGTATAGCGGGAAACTCCCATGAGGGAAACCTGGCTGTAAATGCCTTGTTCGCGGTTCTTGTCCGCGTCGTAGATGCCCAGTCTTCCCTTGCCGCCCACGGACCAGTTGTCCGTGATGTTGTAGGCGATCAGGAGACGGGAGCCGAATCCCTGGTGAACCTTGTTCCGGCCGTTCAGCAACAGAAAACTGTATCCGGGAGCGAGGGAGAAATTCCAGAACTGGGGCTTTTTGGTCTTCCACCATTCTTTTTCCGAAGATACTTCCGCGTGCGCCGTCGCCGTGGCCAGTAGGGAAATACACAGGGAAATCAGAATCAATTGGATTGTTCGGGACATCGCCAAAAGCTCCAGCGGCTAACGGTTGCTCGTGCTGACGGCATGTATACCAAATCGGAGCGTTGCAGGCAAGGGAAAGCCTGACTTGTCCAGGGAGAAAATGGTTCTTCGGTTTTGTGCGATTCCTCCTGGACGTAAAGAAAAGACTTCGATTATGATGTGGAATGGATTAGGATATGGTTAGCGAAAGATTTCCAGCCACCGAGAGGAACAGGCGCATGTCGTACAAATCACACCGGAATCTCGTTCTCCTGCTGTCGCTCCTTGGAATTTCACTTCTGTTCTCGGCATGTTCGGCCGCTTCATCGGACACGGACGCCGATGGCGATATGGAAAATTCTCTAGGCGAGACTCCGGAGGCCGACGCGCCTTTGGATGGCGACCTGGACTCCACTTCCGGGGATGGTGACGAGGAAACGTCGGAATTCGATGCCGAAGTCGAAGAAGTCGAACAGCCGCCCGTCTGCCTGGGGACGGAGATTCAGGAACGGCCCGTCCATATCACCACGGACGACACGTTCGACCTGGGCCCCTATTTGATGCACGTTACGGAAACCAGCATCGTCATCATGTGGCGAACGGTGGATGAACTGCCGTCCGAGGTCTTGTACGGCGCCGGTGACGAACTGGATCTTCTGGCGGCCGATCCGCTTCCGACCACCGTGCATGAAATCGAGTTGACCGGCCTGCAATCCAATACCCGATATTCCTATCAGGTTCGTTCCGGGAACCGCGAATCCGGCGTTCATTCGTTCTATACGGCGGTCGGCCCCGGGGTTCCGTTCCGTTTCACGGTCTTCGGCGACAATCGCAGCCATCCGGACGATTGTTCCGAAGTCGTCGCCGCCATGGCGGAAGTCAACCCGTATTTCAACATCAACGTGGGCGATGTCGTGACCGACGGCAGAAACGATGAAGAGTGGAAAACCGAGTGGTTCCAGCCCATTCGCCCGCTCGCCCACGACATTTCCACCTATGTCGCCATTGGCAACCACGAAAAGAACGGGCATCTCTTCTATGATCTGCATGCCTATCCGCACCCGCAGGACGACCCGGGAAGAGAATCGTCCTACAGTTTTACCTACGGGGACGCTTTTTTCCTGGTAGTGGACGGCAACAAACCCTATTACACGATATACGGTGTCGAAACCGATCTATCGATCTGGGTCAAGGAACAGGTCGCCTCGGAGGCCGCCAGAAACGCCAAATGGCGCTTTGCGTTCACTCATTTTCCGGGGTATAGCCAGGCTTGGGGCGGGGAATGCAGTTACGAAGGAACGCCGTCGATCCGCAACTGGTTTTTGCCGTTATTGGCCGAGAACGGATTTCACGCCTATTTCGCCGGACATACCCACAACTACGAGAGAGGCATGAAGGACGGCATCGTGCAGTTCATCACCGGCGGGGGCGGCTCCGGATTGGACGATCTTTTCTGCACGGATTACGAGCACGTCACGGTGATGAGTTTCATCTATCATTTCATCAATGTGGATGTCTTCTGCGATCGGGTGCGCTTCGAGGCCATCGATATCGACGGAAACACGGTGGACTGGGTGGAACTGAACGCGGATCAACCCGGCGTTCTGGCCGGAGAGATGGAACACGAGCAGGGCGAGCCGGAATTCACCGATCAGTGAAGATAGGACCGGGTTTCCTTCGCCACCCGGTTGCGTCCCAGTTTCTTGGCTTTGTACAGCGCGGAATCGGCGGCGCGCAGTACCTCGTGCGGCAGGCGCTTTTCCCCGTTCGAGTCGGCCACGCCGAAACTGGCCGTGACTTTCACCACTTTCCCTGACATTCCTGATTTGGCCGCCGTACGTTTGATGGTCAGCCGGGCGTTCTGGATCTTTCTACGAAGATGATCCATGCTGGAGGCCGTGGTATCCATGCCGCGCCCCTTCTGAATGATCGTGAACTCTTCTCCACCGAAGCGATAGGCGTTTTCCCCGCAATGACTGCGGAGCGTTTTCGCCACCAGCCGCAGCACGTCGTCGCCGGTCTGATGCCCGTAGGTGTCGTTGAATTTCTTGAAATGGTCGATATCCAGCATGACGATGGAGTATTTATCTCCCAGTTTCAATAGCTGCTCCTCCAGCGCCCGGCGACCCGGAAGTTCCGTCAGTTCGTCGCAGTAGGCGCGCCCCCAGCTCAGAAGGTAGATGCACCATAGAAACATCAGGCCGCTCAGGGAAAAGCACAGCAATTTGAAAACACGCGCCACGCCCGGCGCATCGACTTCCAACGGCGGACTGATGCCCTGCAGGACGAAAAGAATCACCGCGGCGAAGCACGATCCGAGAATCGGGTATTCGGTGCCGCGAAGACGCCAGAGCAGGGCGATGGAGACCACGGAGATGAAGACCGTGCCGAAGGGAACGGGAAGCCGGTGCGTGGGAAGGAAGAGACGCGCCATGCCTTCGCTGAACAAGCTGGTGCTGTTGGCGAACGCCGGTTCGAAAAGATACAGAATGCCGATGGGCAAGAGCACCATCAGAAAACGTTTCAGTCCGTATCGATTGAAAAAACCCCGTTCCCGCATGTAGGTCAGGGCCGTGATTTCGATGGCCAGGACCGATGGAAGCATGCCGATGGTCAGCCTGGACATGGGGTATGGATAGCCTTCGGACATCAGCAAGGTGAGGCCGAGGGCGAAGGTGATGAATACGATTCGCATCTGGTTGAACAGGATGGCCGGGACGATGGGGAGAATCAGACTGACGCCGGCCATCAGGGAGAATGGGGAAATCCCGACGAAATACGCAACTCGCCGGTTCCAGTCGGATAGCGGCCTTCCCCAAAGGGCGATGACCACCAACGGGAGGGCCAGAAGAAGAATCGGAACGAACAGGGCGAATTTCGAGCGCAATGGTCATTTCCCTGCTAAGGTTTCTCCACGAAAGTCTCTCGGTGCGTTTGCGACATTCATGGCGTTGTCGGCCTTTTCGTCCACCCAATAATCGGTTCTTTCCCACGGGGTTTCAGTGACTTTTTCAAGAAAGTGTCCGAATATCGAATACGGACTCCGGGAGAGCCGATCCGAGACAAAAGTTTCTTGAATTGCCCACTTTTTTCTGTTATCCATCTTCCATCTGGGAATTCGACGAAGGGCACTCCGCGATTTGATAGCAAATGGAAAAACATCAAGGATTGCGTCAAGATGCGGTCTGCCGTCCATGGCTTCTTTCTTGAAGCGGAACGTTCCGCGCGTCCTGTCGATCTTGTTCCTGATCCTGGCCGTTTCGGGGGGTGTCGGAGGGGTTTCCGAAAGGGAGTGTTCCGCTCAACTCGACCCATTGGCGGATGGCGATGTCGATTCGCCGGAGTCGGAGCCGGATCCGGAAGAGGAAGATTTGCCGGGAGAGCCGTCGAGCGATCCCGCCTCTCCGGAACTGGAAAGCTCGGAAGCCGTACCGGAAGACGAACCCGAGCCCGAATTGGAATCCGATACGGCGGAAACGGCGCAAACGGTTGGAATTCCGACGGAAAACCCGCAGGATCTCTCGCTCAAGGAATGCGGCGTCCTGTTGGAACAGGCCACGGGCTGGGTGCGTGAAGCCCGATGGGAAGAAGCGGTTTCCGCACTGCATGCCCTTAAAAAAAGCCGCTATCGGACAAAATGGGAAAAAAACATCGACCTGTTGCTTGGGTACGCTCTGACTCGGGTCGGACGGGACGAGGAGGCCGTACAACTCCTGCCGGGAACGGTGCGGGCTTTCGGCGCGTTGTTCAACGATATCCATTTCTGGCTGGCGGAGGCGTATTTTCGTCTGGAAAAATGGGAAATCGCCCGTGGCCACTATCTGAAAGTCATCAAGGAACCGGCCGGTCTGGACGAACTGGGAAAAGCCAGACACAAGGAGAAATACTACTATTTTCGTTCTCGGCTGCGTGAACTCGAATGCCTGCTCCGCATGGAAAAGCTGGGGGCCGTGATTCATCGCTCCCGGTTGGGTGAGCAGGAATTCGGGGATCTTTCGGAAGATCATCCGAAATTCTGCTCGGACGATTTTTCCTGGCTGCGTTCCCAGGCGTATCGGTTGCGCGGCAGGGAGGATCTGGAACAGAAAATCCTCCAGCGGATCGATCTGCTGCGTCCCGGGTGTTTTTACGGCGGGGAGATGTATTCCCGGATCGGAGAATTGAAAGCTTCCGGGTCGTTCAAGCCGCCACTCGAGGGGAACGAACTGATCGCCTATCTGGCCCGCTTGAGAAGAGACTGGGCCAACCGGGAAATCCTGGATGTGGTGGAGAAGGCTCGCCGGAAAGCCGATGCGGGATCGGTCATCATGGATCCCGTCATTCGGGCCAAACTGGATCACTTCAAGGGCCGCGCCCTGTTGAACGAACAGCAGTACGAGGCCGCTCTGGAGACCTTTTGGGATCTTTACAAGCGCAAGGATTCCATCGAAAGCCGCAAGGACGACTATCTTTTCATGACCGCGAAGACGCTGGCGCGCATGAACAAACTGGAAGAGGCCAGCCGGACGTATCGCAAACTGGCCGATCATTACCCCAAAAGTTCTCTGGCGAAGACGTCCCGGCTGATGGCCGGCTGGATCATCGGATACGAAAACGGTCAGATGGATCTGGCGGATGAACTGCTGGAGATCTACGGCGAAACCTATCCGAATCGCTCGGATGTGTCGAAGGCCCTCTGGTTTCGGGGATGGTTCGCTTACACGGCCGACAACTGGGTGAAGGCGCAATTGCACTTTCAGGAGTTGCTTCAGCGCTATCCCCGCTCTCATTACAAACGCCAGTGCCACTACTGGATCGGTCGGATCTATCAGCGCATGGGACGCTTGAAAGAGGCCGAAAAGGAGTTTCGTGCCCTGGCTGAAGAGGACACGTTCAACTATTACCGACTGCTGTCCGTTCAGCAGCTCGATCGAATGCACGGCCGGGAAACCCCTAAGGATGAACCAGCCTTGCAACCGGCCGGAGTTTCAGGGGAAAATCCGGAAACCGGCTCTGTACCTCCGGCGTCATCGACCGACCCGGCGTCTGATGAAAAGGTTGCCGACGCCGCAGTGCAAGTCCGGGAAGCTTCGGTTCCGGTCGTGGACGTTCCAACCCGAACGCCGGAGAGTGAAAGAAAAAATGAAGCGGGCGAGTTTACCCTGGAGCGGCTCCGCCAGGGGATGGACGCCGCCGCCGAGGAAATGAAAACGTATTACGCCAAAGGCTCCTGGTCCCGGCGAAAGCGCCTTGGAACCCTTGCGGGGGAGATCAGGGAATGGTTTCCGGACCTTCGGCGGGCGGTCGCGCTGGATCGTCTGGGGCTGGAGAAGGAAGCCGCCCAGGCTTTTACGGCGCTTTTCCAGGAATTGATCGCCTTGCAGAAGCGTCCCCGGGAAGGGAAATATCGGGACGAGTCCGAAGAACAGTACAAACTCCGCAGGGCCAAACAAGAAATCGTATCCAAGTTTTACGATCGATTCCACCGCGATCTGCTGGCGATCTTTGTTACCTACGGCGATTTTTCCATGGCCCACCGGGTGTATTCCCTGGGATTGCCGCGCAACCAGCGTTGGAGCCAGCCGGAACGTTTTCGAAAGTTCCTGATGTATCCCATGGCGCACCGCGAGGCTATCAAGACCAACGCGGCCGGTAGCGGATCTCCGGATGACCTGACGGTCTCCATCATCCGGACGGAAAGCCGTTTCAAACCGCATGCGGTTTCGTACATGAACGCCCTCGGGCTCATGCAGGTCATGCCCCACACGGGGACGAAGATTGCGGAACGACTGGAGGAAACGCCGCTCGACGTGAGCGGCCTTTTCCGATCGGAAGTCGGGATCCGGTACGGAAGCTGGTACTTGGGGCAATTGCTGGAAAAATTCAAGGGACAGCTTCCCCTGGCCATTGCGGCGTACAATGGCGGTCCGCACAACGTTGTGACGTGGTTGGAGCGCCACCCGGGAATGGAATGGGATGAGTTCATTGAATGCATCGAGTTCGTACAGACCCGCAACTACGTAAAGAAAGTTTTACGGACCATGGCGGCCTATCGCTTTCTGTACACGGGAGTCTTCGAGGTCTGGGATTTTTCCAAACCGATCGAATACGGATATCGCGATAATATCGATTTCTGATTTACAGGAATGTAAAAGCGATTTCAGGCGGTTACCTTCCGGAATCCAGACTTCTATCCTCCCGGAAACGCAGGACGATTTCCTTCGCGGTTTGTTTTAGCTTGTTTTCTTCTCCAACCATGTTATCATTCCACAAAGTGATGGTGCGGCGTATTTCAACATTTGAGACAGGAATCATCGTGCAGCTTACCGGCAAACAGAAACGGATGCTGCGGGCACTTGGGCATCACTTGCAGCCCGTAGTCAGGGTGGGGAAGAACGGGGTCGAGGAAAATCAATACGCGGCCATTCGCGGCGCTCTCCTGGACCACGAACTCATCAAAATCAAACTGGAAAAACAGGCCCCGGTAGACCGGGAAACCATGATTGAGCGGGTGGTGGAACATACCGGGGCGCAATGTGTCCAGATGATCGGCCGCACGGCCCTGATTTTCGCTCCCCATCCGGAAGATCCAAAGATTATCCTGCCCGGAACGGGAAAGTGACGGCCGGGAAGGCCGTCTGTTCATTCGTACTTGGAAATCGGAGAAGCGATCAATTATGGGCTCGTCCGACGATCACAAAGATAAGCGAAATAAAACGGGGCCCGTGGTCTGGCTGAAAAAGGTGTTCGGCTCTGCGGATGATTTCGATGGAGAAAGCGAAGCGGGAGAGATCGCCGGTTCGGACCAGGATCTTCAAGCCTCCAGATTCATGGAGAAATCCCTTTCCAAGTTGAATACATTCGATGATCTTCTGGATCGCCTGGGCGGGATCTTCAATGACCCGTACGCCCCCAAGGCGCCGCTGGAAACCTCGGACGGAAGCGGTGTCGTCGAGACGGATGTGGGAATCTTCCATCCCCGATATTTCTATCAACTCGTGAAACAGGAAACCTATCGCGCCGAACGGTTCAAACTGCCGTTCAGCCTGATGATGATCGATTTCGTGCTTTCGTCTTCCATGACGGAGGAGGAACGCCGCGTCGCCGCTTCGTTGGTGACCCTGGAAGTTTCGAAACTCTGCCGCGAAGTGGATATTCTCTCCATCCTCGAATCCGGTGAAGTCGTTCTCCTTTTGCCCAATACCGCCAGTTCGGGCACGCAGGTTCTGGTCGATCGCGTCATCAAGCACTGGGGCGCTCTGAACGAGCGTTCCATCGTGATTTCCGCCGTTCAATACCGAAGCCGAGGCGATTTCAATTGGGAAACGATGATCGAATACACCCGCGAAATCCTTGAGGAAGCCCGCGCCTCGGGACAACCCTTCATTTGCAAGTAAAGCCCCGGCCTTTCCGTCCGATTTCTTGTCGGAGCGCTTTTGGTTTTCAACCCGGAAATGGGGAGGCGTAGCATGGGGGAAGTGCTTTACGAAAAACGCGGAAAGATCGCCACGGTGACCATCAATCGGGCCGAACGGCGAAACGCCCTGACCACCCAGGTTATCAATATGCTGCGGGCCTCTTTGGCGCGCGCCAACAGCGATTCCGACGTTCACGTCATCGTCCTGACAGGGGCGGGGCATTCCGTTTTCTGCGCCGGGGGCGACTTGGGACGGGATTCCGCCGATACCGGCGTGCTGGCCCGTTATACCGCCAACCGGGAACTGGTGGATTTGTTTCTGGATATCCGGCACCTGCGCAAGCCGATTCTCGCCCGGGTGAACGGCCATGCTCTGGGGCTCGGTTTCGCCATCTTGCTGGCCTGCGACTTGACCGTTTGCGTCAAGGATGCCAGGATGGGGTGTCCGGAAATGAAGGTCGGTGTTTTTCCCATGCTGACCCTGGCGCATCTGCGGAGACATGTCGGACCGAAAAAGGCCATGGAGATCCTGATGACGACGCATCAGATCACGGCCACGGAGGCCCTGCACATGGGCATGCTCAACGCCGTCGCCCCGCCGGACGAACTGGACCGCAAGGTGGAGGAATTGGTGGGAAACATCGCCACGTTTTCTCCCGCGGCCGTTCGGCTGGGACGGGACGCCTTCCATGCGACCGAGGATCTGGGTTTCGAGGAGACCTGCCAGTACCTTTTGGCCCAACTGACGTTGAACCTGCAAACGGAAGACGCCAAGGAGGGAGCCCAGGCGTTTTTGCAGAAGAGGAAAGCTCTATGGACGGGACGTTAGGCGACTCCACCTGGGGACAGATTGCCGAGATCGTCATCTACATCGTTTGCGGCTATGTTTCCGTTCTCTACTTGGGAAAAAAGATTTTTCCTTCGAACGAGTTCGAAGAAGCCGAGCCTCTTCTACCGGACGGTTGGGAAGATGGACGGGAAGTCACCCCCGAGACGCTGGAAGCGGGGCGCTCTTATCTTCGGAAGACAGGCGAAGTGCTTGTTTTTCTTCGGAAAGCCGAAAAGGATGAATACCGGCAGGATGTGGAGGAGTGGCTCTTTCATCCTCCCGGCCAGGAAGGTGAATTCTGGGTAGGTTTGACCCGGGAACAGTTTTCCGAGTTGCGGAAAAGCGGGAAACATCCATGAAAAAATGGGAACAGAAGAGCGGAGAAGGGCGTCTGAGCATTCGTTGGGCCAGGCCCGAAGACATGGAAGCCGTTCGAACGCTGGAACGCCGTTCTCTCATGGACACCTGGGATATGCATCCCTTTACGGACGGCCCCATCGATGAGGCCGAGGCCCGGAAATACGAGGAAAGTCCGGAACGTGACGAGGGTTCGGCGTTCGACCGCGTTCTGGCGGCGATCTTTTCCGGAAGTGTGGTGGGAATGCTTCGTTATCGTGTTGAAAATGAACCCGAATTTCCGTTTCCGCTGGTCGAGATCCGGTCTCTTTGCATTGATCCCGGCTTCCGTCGCCGGGGCGTCGCGTCCAGGCTCTTGGCGCAAATGAAGACACGAACGGCGAAAATCGGAGTGAAAGCGTTGCGACTGTCCGTTCAACACGAAAATCACGGCGCGAGGAATCTTTTCCGGGCGGCGGGTTTTTTCGATGAAAGCCATCGGATGCTGGTCCGCCTGGAACCCACGCGACCGGAGAAAGCCAAGAGGGAGGCCCGTCTTCGAAAGGGACACAAGCAAGGTGATATTGAATAAAGATACCGATAATCGGGGACTTACAACGTTGAGTCGAGAAACACGGAATACGAGCTCCTTCTTTGAGCTTGACCTGAATAGGGGACGTGTTACATTATCCGGGCTTCCACGCTGAAGCGTCCGGAGGTGGATCTGTATCGGCGAACCCGACGCCGGTGGGTGGAGTTGCGCAAAAATCGGTTCCAGACTCTTGAAAATGAAAAGAAAGGCGAAGTTTTTCAATGATGGAAGAGAAAAAAGTATTCGCGAAAGACATCAAGAACGACGACGGTATCGTTTCCGTTTTCCTCTGCGCCCAGAAAAACGTTCTGGTCGGGAAAACGGGACTGCCCTATATCACGTTGCAGTTGGTGGATAAAACGGGAACGGTGGACGGCAAGGTCTGGGACAACGTGGAGGCCCTGAGCGCACAGTTCGACGAGGCCGATTATGTGAAGGTCAAGGCTCGGGCGACCACGTACAACGGCAAGATCCAACTCCGTGTGAGCAATATCCGATCCGTTCCCGACGAGGAAATCAACCCGGAAGACTTTCTCCCGACCTCTCCTTTCGATACCGAGGTCATGTTCCGGGAACTACGCGAGATCTTCGAGAACCTCGCCAATCCGCACATCCGCAGACTGCTGCTGTCTTTCTTCGAGGACGAGGATTTCGTCGCGCGCTATCGGCGCACGCCGGCCGCCAAGGGCATCCATCACCCCTATCTGGGCGGGTTGCTCGAACATACGCTTTCTTTAGCCAAGGTGGCGCGGCTTCTGTGTGGCCACTACCCGGAAGTGGATGAAAGCATGCTGTTGGCCGGGGTGTTTTTCCACGACATCGGCAAGACCCGCGAACTGTCTTACGACCGCACGTTGGGCTACACGGACGAAGGCCGCCTGGTGGGGCACATCACGCTCGGCGTGGAGATTCTGAACGAGCGCCTGCGGGAACTTCCCGATTTCCCTGCCGATCTGAAGATGGTTCTCACCCATATGATTCTCGCCCATCACGGGCTACTCGAATTCGGCTCTCCAAAGCGCCCCAAGACCATCGAGGCCCAGGTGCTTTCGCTCATCGACGACATGGACGCCCGTATCAACAGCTTCCGTACGATTCTGGAGGAAGAGGCCGTGGACAAGCGCTGGTCCAACTATCAGCGGCTTTACGAGCGTTACCTGTATCGCTGGCAGGGCGAGGATTCGATCCGCGAGGAAAAAACAATATCCAAGACAGAATCCGAAGAGCCGGACTCCCGCTTCAGCGCCGACACACCCAAGCATCGTCCCACGGAGAAGGCGGGGAAATCAAACGGTTTCCGAAACACGATTCGCATCCCCGGGATGGAGGAAGATGGCGCAAAACCGGAGGAGGCAGATACGAACAGGGGAAGTATGGAGCTTCCCCTCTGGAAAAAGTAGTCGAACCCAGGTCGGTGAAAACGTGGAATCATCCAAATAGGAGGAAAAGACATGGCTTTCAAGATTGCAATCAACGGTTTCGGTCGCATCGGTCGCGTCGTTTTTCGCCAGGCGTTGAAAGCGGGCGACGTGGAGATCGTCGGCATCAACGATCTGACACCGGTGCCCACCAGTATTCATCTGCTGAAGTACGACTCGGTGCATGGAAGGCTCGATGCCGTAGTGAAAGAGGCGGAAAACGGCATCAACGTCAACGGCAAGGACATTCCGATTTTCAGCACCACCAACGTGGACGAGGTGGCCGCTCACTTCAAGAACGCGGACATTGTTTTCGAATGTACGGGAAAAATCACCGGCAACGAAAATCTGCGGAAGTTCATCGACAAAGGCGTCAAGCACGTCATCGTTTCCCGTCCTGCCAAATCCAAGGATGAGGTGGACGGCACCTTCGTTCTGGGCGTAAACCACAAGACCTTCGACGCGGAAAAGCACAAGGTCGTCAGCAACGCCTCCTGCACGACGAACTGTCTGGCTCCCGTGGCCCACGTGCTGCACGAGACCTTCGGCATCGAAGAAGGTCTGATGACCACCATCCATTCCTACACCAACGACCAGAATACTCTGGACCAGGGGCACAAGGATCTTCGCCGGGCCCGGGCGGCGGCTCTGTCCATGATTCCCACCACCACCGGAGCGGCCCGAGCGGTGGGCCTGGTGATTCCGGACCTGAACGGCAAACTGGATGGATTCGCCATCCGCGTTCCCACCCCGAACGTTTCCCTAGTGGATCTGACCGCCACGCTGAAGGAGACGGTGACCGTGGAAAAGGTCAACGGCGCGCTGAAAGAGGCCGCCGAGGGCGAACTGAAGGGCATTCTGGCTTATTGCGAGGAGCCTCTGGTTTCCTGCGACTTCAACGGCGCGGCGGTGAGCAGCACCCTGGACTCCCTCATGACACGCGTGATGGGCGGAGAAGGCAAAATGATTAAAGTGATCTCCTGGTACGACAACGAGACCGGCTATTCCACCCGAATGGTCGATCTGGCCCGGTACATGCTCACCGGCGCTTACTGATCCGGAGGTACGAACCATGGCGATCCAAACCATCGAGGATCTGGAATTGAATGAAAAGCGGGTATTCGTCCGCGTGGACTTCAATTGCCCGATCAAGGAAGGGACGGTGGCCGACGACAGCCGGATTCGCGCCGCGCTGCCGACGATCCGCTATCTTGCCAAAAACAACGCCCGAATCGTTCTGGCTTCCCACTTGGGCAGACCCAAGGGAAAGGTGGTCAAGGAATTGACCCTGGAACCCGTGGCGGCCCGGCTGGCGGAGTTGCTGGAAAGAGACGTGGTGCTTACGGACGACTGCATCGGAGACGGAGCGAAGAAAGTCGTACTGGATCTGCGCGCCGGGCAGATCGCTCTTCTGGAGAACCTGCGGTTTCACAAGGAAGAGACCGACAACGACGAGGCTTTTTCCAAGAAACTGGCCGCCTACTGCGACATCTACGTGAACGACGCTTTCGGCACCGCCCATCGCGCCCATGCCTCCACGGTGGGGATCACTCGTTTCGTGAAGGAAAAGGCGGCGGGCTATCTGATGGAAAAGGAAATCCGCAACCTGAAGCCGCTGCTTGACAATCCGGAGAAACCGTTTCTTGCGATTCTCGGCGGGGCGAAGGTGTCCGACAAGATCAAGGTCGTGGAAAACCTGCTGGATCACGTGGACAGCATGATTATCGGCGGAGGAATGGCCTATACCTTCCTGAAAGCCTCCGGCGTGGATATCGGCAAGTCGCTTCTGGAGAAGGACTTCCTTGAGGTGGCCGAGAAAGCCATCAAGGGAGCCAAGGCGCGGCGTGTGAGCCTGCTTCTGCCCGAGGATCATGTCGTGGCGCTGGAACCCGCGGAGGGCGTTGAGACGCATATCGCGACGAATGAAGAAATCCCGCAAGACATGATGGGCCTGGATATCGGTCCCCGGACGCGGAAACTCTTTGCGGAAGAGATCGCCAAGGCCCGGACCGTCTTTTGGAACGGACCCATGGGCGTCTTCGAGATCGACGCCTTCGCGGAAGGCACCATGGCCGTGGCGAACGCGGTGGCCGACAACGACGGACTAAGCGTCATCGGCGGCGGCGATTCCGTGGCGGCGGTGAACCGCTCCGGCGTGGCCGATCGAATCAGCCACATTTCCACCGGAGGCGGGGCCTCCATGGAATTCGTGGAAGGCAAAAAACTCCCCGGCCTTCTGGCCCTGGAAAGCTGAAACCGGAAAGGACAGGCCCATGAGAACTCCGTTGATCGCCGGAAACTGGAAGATGTACAAGACGCCCGAGGAAGGCGTGGACCTGGTGCGCGGGTTGATCGAACAGACGAAGGACGTAAAAGACGTGGAAATCCTCGTCTGTCCGCCGTTTCCCTGCCTGGCCGCCGTGGGAGAGGCCCTTTCCGGAAGTTCGATCCGGCTGGGCGCGCAAAATCTTTATCCCAAGGCGGAAGGCGCTTATACGGGCGAGGTCTCGGCGGGCATGCTGAAAGCGCTGGGATGCTCGTACGTCATTCTGGGGCATTCGGAGCGGCGCATGTACTTCTTCGAGACGGATGAATTCATTCGGGAAAAAACGGAAGCCGCTCTGGACGCCGGGCTGATTCCCATCATCTGCGTGGGCGAAAGTCTGGAGGAGCGGGAACAGGGAAGAACCTTCGACCGCGTGGGTTACCAGATGGATCGGGCCGTTCAGGGTATGTCTCCGGATCGGGCGAAGAAAATCGTCATCGCCTATGAGCCGGTCTGGGCCATCGGAACCGGCAAAACCGCGACCGACGAGCAGGCTCAGGAAGTGCATGCTTTCATTCGTGAAAAGCTGTCCGTTCATCACGGAAAAGAGGTGGCGGAGGCCATTCGAATTCTTTACGGAGGATCCGTGAAACCGGCGAACGCCGCCGGGTTGATGAGCCGGCCGGACATCGATGGCGGGTTGGTGGGCGGTGCGTCGCTGAAGGCGGATTCCTTCGCCGGGATCGCGAACTATAAATAACCCCGAGATTTCTCTCGGATAGAAGAAAGCCGCCTCGCCGATTTCGACGGGGCGGCTTTTTTTCTTGCCAAACCGATATACGAAAAAAAAGCCTCGTTTCCCGAAAGAAGCGAGGCTTTTGTCGATAACGGAACCGGACGATTATTCGTCCCACTTCACCTGATGCTGGCAGCGCCCCTTCACCAGGCTTCCGTGCTTCCAGGCCGCCCAAACTTCCGGCCATTTGACCATCAACAGGCCGTATTCCTTGTCGTCCTTGAATTCGACTTCCATGCCCGGCAGTTTCTCGGAGATCTCGGCCCAGGCGTTTTTCAGTTTGAACAAATCTTTTTTGCTCATTTTGTACGAGTTGGACCAGTTCACCTTGTAGGTGCGTTTGACGTACAGATGCGGCTCGAAGGTGTCGTTACGGTCTCCGCCTTTTTCACAGACGGGCGAGCTGTTTTTCAACTGCGTGGCCGAAATCTTGATGCCGCATTCCTGGATGGTGTTAATCATCATACGTGCATAGTTCATCTGATCGAACGCCACGCTGACACCGGCCACGTCGTCGAAAACCTTGGTGACCATGTAACTCATCTTCTGGCCGATCTGCCGGGCGTATTGCGGAGGAAGTTTGTAGTCACGGCATTCCAGGTTGCCTTCCTGTTCGCCTTTCCACGCCCAATGGGGCATCACACCGCGGCAATCCGGACTGGCGAATTTTCCAAGCTGTGCTTTGGCGGCATCGTCGTCTTTCGGCGGGTATTTCCAGACGTGCATGTCTTTATAGCAGGGTTCGCAATGATTCGTGCACCCGGCGGCCATGAAGCCGAGCGATACCATCAGAAACAGGGTCAGAGTCAGAATGCGCATTCGTTCCTCCTTTCGGAAAACACCGAACTTTTCTTTATGTGGACTTCCGTCCGTATGTCACAAAACCATTATTTTGGTCGTCGTTCATGTCGAAATCCGGTTAAAAGAAATAAGAGTATAGCGAAAACCGCTTCCCTCCGCAAGCCCGGATGTATCGAATCGAACTTCGGGCGTAGAATAGGACGCACGAAATAAAAATGCAAGTGAAAAAGATCAATTGAATGGATTCCGTGGAGCCCCGGGTCAGTTTGCCGGAAAGCCCATGCGAAACGCTTTCAGCTTATCCTGCGCTTGTATGCCGACATACGGTCCGTGCCCCGGGCAAATCTGCCGGATAGGCGGAGGATCTTCAAGAAAATCAAGCACGTAGCGATGGCACTTTTCCACATCGAGGCTGTAGGCGGCGAAAGCGAGCTGAAAACGCTCGAACATCCGGAAGGGAGGGAAACCGGTCAGAAGGGCATCCCCGGTAAACAGCGTTTCGGTGGGCTTGTGGTAGATCATCACGGAGCCTTCCGTGTGGCCGTGAGCGGGATAGATGTGAAAACCGTGTTGCCAGGGGCCGGTATGAAACGCTCCGTCCACGAAGGTCCGGATGGGGAAGCGATCCTCCAGGAAGCAGCAGATACGGTCGTAAACGCCGCCCACGCCGTGCCAGAGGGGCTTCGGCTGACGTTCACCCAAAAGGATCGGACGGTCGTAGGCGTGACAGAACACCGGACAATCGTATCTTTCCTTCAGCCAGGCGACATTCCCCGCGTGGTCGCTGTGTCGATGAGTCAGCAGGATGGCGGCGATGTCTCCGCGTTTCGTCACGCCGGCCCGCCGCAGGCTGTTTTTCAAGGCCAGCCGGTCGGTTCGGAAACCCGTATCGATCAGAAACCGACGACCGTCCGCGTCGGTCAGCATCCAGATGTTGGAGACCGGGGCCGTGCGGACCAGAGCGATATTTTCCGATAAACGTTGCATTTCCGGAACGATTCCTCAATCCACCGGGCTCAGCGGAGCATAACTCAGATCGTCGATGGCGAAATCCGGATCGTTGAGCGTGTCGATACGGATCCGGTGCATGGGGCCGGACGGGACGACCTCCACGAAATGCTTGCCGGTGAAGAAATTGCCGCTGACCGTGGTCTGGAAAACCTGTTGACCGTCCAGTCCGTAGGCGCGGACGACGAGGCCGTCGTTCGTCCGGGTGTCGCCCACGTAGAAACTGGCGTAATTTGTAGCGGCATTTACGAGCGTGGGCGAGGAGGCCGAGGCCGGTTTGACGAAGACGATATTGACATCGCCCCGCCAGCGGGTTCCATCCGTATCGTGCGTGGCGCAGGAATTTCCGTTCTGGAGCCTGTAAGCATCCGTGAAGACGTGGGAATCCGCCCGATCCGTGTAGAAGCGCACGCCCCATGGAAGGAACAGGTTCTCCACGTTCACGTCCGAGGAAAGATTGTTCGCGCCCGGAGAATGATCGAAATCGATGAAACCGCCGCAGTAATTCTCCTCCCCATTGTAGCCGTAACAGAGTTGGCCGGGATCGCAATCTCCCCAGTCGCAACAGGTCTGGCCGGCGCTGTCGTTCGTGCATTGTCCGTCGATGCAGGACATGCCCGGCGAGCAATCGCAGACGCTTTCGCAGGGCGAACCGGGACCGCTACAGGCGTCCGCGTCGATGTCATCCAGGTCGCCGTAGGAAACCTGCGGATTTCCATTGGATTCCTGTATCGGAGTGACTTGCCAGTTATTGTAATCGATGCAGGCGACGTTCCAATAGGAGCGGTCATTGGAGAGCTCTGTGGTATACGTCGCCACCTCGATGTCGTCGAAAAAGATTTTAACCATCAGTGTGTTGCGCTCGTCACCCGGCGGATTGCGCTGGGAATAATTCACCAGGACACGGAACGGCTGATTCGAGGGAGCCTCCAGCGTGACCACTTCCGGCTGGTTGCCCAGTCCGTGACCGTTCAGTTGATCGGATTCAAAGAAAGGATTGTCCTCCGTGACGCCGATTTCGCCCCAATCCGGATTGGTGTTGTTGAAGTAACAGTCGTTCGAATCGAAATCGTTGCCCGTCCCAAAAACGCCCCCCGGACGCAGGAAATGCAAGTCAGAATCGGCTTCCGGCAGCGACCAGGACAGTTCCACCCGAATGCCCACCTGACCGCCGCAAACGCCGCTTTCGTCGGCGATACCGTCACAGTCGTCATCGCGGTTGTCGCAATACAGTTCCTCCGTACAGGAGCCGTCGCAATAACAGGTTGCATCACTGGGATTGCAGGAGTAACAGTTTCCGCAATCCACCGCGTTGCGGTGTTTGCATTGTCCGCCCTCGCAGTATTCCTCGCCGTTGCAGAGATCGTTGTCTGAGCAGTCTCCTCCATCATCGATATAGGCCCGGCAGGCCATGCTCTGCTGGTGGCACGTGTGATAGGTGCAGGCATTTTCATCCTGCTGGCAGACGCCGTCAGCGACGAATTGCGGTTTGCAGAAGCCATCCGCCGGATCACAGGCGTGGTACGTGCAGGGATTGTTATCTTGAGCGCAATCGACGTTCTCACATAGGTCGATGAATTCACCGTCCGTTTCCAGATCGCCATCCGTGGGAGTATCACCGTCGGTAGGTTCGTCGCCGTCCGTGGGATTGTCGCCGTCCGTGGGTTCGTCACCATCGGTGGGATTGTCGCCGTCCGTGGGTTCGTCACCATCGGTGGGGTTGTCACCATCGGTGGGGTCGTCCCCGTCGGTGGGAGTGTCACCGTCCGTGGGGTCGTCACCGTCCGTGGGGTCGTCACCATCGGTGGGAGTGTCACCGTCCGTGGGGTCGTCACCGTCTGTGGGGTTGTCACCGTCGGTGGGAGTATCGCCATCGGTGGGATTGTCACCGTCGGTGGGAGCATCGCCATCGGTGGGAGTATCGCCGTCATCGATCAGATCTCCGTCGGAGGAGCGATCTCCATCCGTCGTATCTCCATCCTCGTCGTCTCCCAGATAAATGCTGGCTCCCGAGCAGGCGGACAAAATGCCGGACAGAATCAGTAAAAAGCCGAGATTCCAAATGAAAAACGATTTCCGTTTCATGGCAACTCTCCCGGTGCGGATGTCGGCGGTATTCGGCTTCTCCGATGCGGCGTTCGTACGAGATTCACGAAATCCTCTGTCATTTCAATATAATTTGAAAGGGCGGGGCTTGTCAACTCTTTCCCGGGAAGGCGCATGAAACAAGAGGATGCGTTGAGGTGTCCCAACGGTGGATGCCAATGATGCTCGTTTTCATCGATAACAGGCGTTCAGGAAAGCCATCAGGGTATTGCTGGCCCCGTGGAACAGGATCGGGCTGATGAGCGACCCGCGCCGGATGGCCATCCAGCAGAAAAGCAGGGAAGGGAAGAAGACCGCCAGGCGAAACGCGGCTGGAACGGAGGACAGATGCCCCACGGCGAAAAGCAGCGAAGTGACGATCACCGCTTTGCCGAAATCGGCGTTCAAGAGCTTACGTTTCGCCGGCCAGCGCAATGCAAACACCGGCAACATCCAACCGCGATAGAAAAATTCTTCTGGAAAGGCGATAAAAAGGGTCTGTTCCAGGAAGGTATAGCCCGGATTTTCTGCGGGAAAGCGAAAGAGAAAATGTTTGTGCGCCCACAATGACTGATAAAAATGGTTTCCAAGAACGAAAAGCGGAAATACGATCAGCATCACCGCCAGGGCGAAGAGAACTTCTTTGCGCCAGTTTTTCAGATGCATGCCGTACTCGGCCAGGCGGTGACCGTGCTTTTCACTTCGCAGTACGGGTAGGTAGACCATGGCGGCCAGGACAATGGAAAACAGGTATTCCTGAATTCCCGCAGGAGCAAGGTGGGTCGTCAACGCGACGCCGATCATCAGCAGCAGGTAGGCCAGAATGACCTCCTGAAATTCGCTGAAACGCGGATCGGAGCGCCGGTCGCCCCGGTCGGGATCGGGAGTCGCGTCCGTCATGTCAGTACTCGCTCGTTTCGTCCATACTGCCTTCCCGGTATCCCGCCAGATCCAGGGTGACGTAGGTAAAGCCTTGCTTGCGTCCGGCTCTGATGATTTCCTTGCGGATGGTGGGATCCAGAACCCGGCGCATATCGGCGGGGTCCACTTCGATGCGAACCAGCGGATGGTGGAAGCGCGCCCGCACCTGGGAAAATCCCAGTTCCAGCATTTTTTCCTCCACGTTTTCCACCCGGACCAGGGCGTTGATGGTAATGGGCGTTCCGTAGGGGATGCGTGAGGCCAGGCAGGCCAGGGAAGGCTTGTTCCAGGTGGGAAGCCCCAACGATTTCGAAAGCACCCGGATTTCCTCTTTTGTCAGGTCCGCATCGATCAACGGATGTCGTACGCCTTTCTCGCAAGCCGCCTTGGCCCCGGGGCGGAAATTATGGATATCGTCCGCATTGGAACCGTCCGCCACCACGGCAAAGCCTTCCTTGCCCGCCAGTTTGAACAACTGATGGAAGAGTTCGGATTTGCAGTGATAACAGCGATCCCGTCCGTTTTGAAGGTAGGCGTAATTCCCCATTTCCCGAGTTTCCACCTCGAACAGCTTGATACCGATCTCACCCGCCAGTCTCCGGGCCGCCAGATGTTCTTTTTTCGGCATCGAGGGAGACAGCGCCACGGCCGCCGCCGCCTGATTTCCCAGCACATCCTTGGCGACTTTTGCCAGGAGCGTACTGTCCACGCCACCGGAAAAGGCGATCAGGATGCTTTTCAAATCCCGGCAGATGGTTTTCAGAGCCCGGAGCTTCGAGGCGGTCATGGGGTGATTCTCCATGGGTTGAAGCGACTATTGTGTGTTATTTCAAATGGATAGTGGAGTATTTCGATTTCCTTCCCGGGCCGTAGACATTCCAGTTCAACGAATTCCGGCGGTTCCGGGGTTTTCAATTTTGTATACGCGCAGAGCAGACGCCAGGCTCCTTGCATATTTTCCTCGTTTTCCGGGCCGTCGATCAGGATGGAAGGGCCTGGAATCTCAAGAGATCTCAACATCCATGTTCCCGGGCGAAGCAGGGTTTCCATCAGCAGGTTTTCCCTCTCGTCGCGGCCGACCATCATCTTGGTTTCGGGGTTCGGCCTGAAGTGGCGTCCCAGGGCCAGGATCCGAAAATCCAGGGGAGTGATTTCCGCTTTGTTTTCGAATAGATCCCGTACTTTAGCGGCATAGATGCCGTCCGTCAACAGGCAGCCGCAGCCTCCGGCGGGAATATCCGTGACGCCGTAGGAAACCGCCAGTTCCAGTTGGCGTTTTCGGGTCCGTCCCTGAATGGATTCCAGGCGATCACGATCGATCAGTCCTTTTCGTTCGGCATCGGTGGGTGGGAGCAATCCGGCGGAAAGCGGACGCAGCAGTCGCCCTTCGAGTTCCGTCTTCCGCAGGATGAAATCCATTTGCTGCCTCTTCTGGCTCATGGGCCGTTGCCCCACCACTTCTCCCGTGGCGATGAAATCGGCGGACTCACGTTCCATGATCGATTTGGCGATTTTCAGCATGTGAATCCTGCAATCTATGCAGGGATTCGCACCCGATCCCACGCCGTGCCGAGGGCGACGAAGGATGTTGACATAATCCTGCCCTTTGATGACGATTTCAACCGGAATATCGAAGCGTTTGCCGAAAGCGACGGCGAACTCTCTCGATAATTCCTCATGATCCCATGGACTTATGAAGTTCAGGCCCAGAATTTCGCAGTTTTGGTCCTGCAATAGTTTTACGGAGAGAACGGAGTCCATTCCGCCGCTGAACAGAACAATGGCTTTTGCCTTGCGTGGGATCATGGTTCTCGCTTGTCATCGAAACGAACGGAGGCCGCAAGCCTCGGGAAGAACGAGAAAAGACCTTACCTTTCCCGGACGCGCCATGCAAGAACAAATGCCACCGGATTCCGGAATTCATGGGATGAAAACGGAAATACGAAGATCCGTGGTCGGGCATGTCTTCGAAATCAGGGACGGACGATTTCGACCTCCGCGATGATATCGTCGTCCGTGTCCGGCTCGCCGTCCGGTCCGTTGCTCGTGATGGAGGCGGTTTCTCCTCTGTATTCGACCCGATATTCATTCCCGAAATGATCGGTGTTGCAGGCTTTGGTCTTGCACTTGAAATTGGTATCGATCCACGCGGAAAAGGCGTCGGGATCCGGGAGTTCCTTTCCCGACGCGGCTTGCAGGGCGAGGGTTTTTGCAATCTGCGTCATATCGTACTGCGTGATGACGGTCTGAGCGGTGACGATCGCCGCAGTGACCATGCTGTCGCTCTGACGCATGTTGTGTTCCGCGAATCCTCCGATGGCAAGAAGCGGCATCAATCGAAAAAGAAGGCGCATCATGGTTCAGCCCTCCATTTCCGAAAGACGGTCTTCGCCCAGTTCCTCGATTCTTTCCCCGAGCGCCAGACTTTGTTCGAATGTATCGAAGAAGTCCTTGCTATCCAGGGCCAGCAGGCTGGAATCCGTTCGCGAAATTACCGTCGCCGTTCTCGGGACATTTTTTACCAGTGCGATTTCTCCGAAAGGATCCCCCTTTTGCAGTGTGGCGATGACGGTTTTCTCGTCTTCCGCCAAAACGTTCAGTTTTCCATCCAGCACCAGGTAAAAGCGATCCCCCGCGTCTCCTCGATGGAAGACCTCTCGATCTTTGGGAATGCGCACGAGTTTGAAGCGGCTTAACAGTTTGGACATGCTTTCGGGATCCATGTCGCTGAACAGCGGCGAGTTGTTCAATACGCCGGTTCCCCGGATGATGGCGGTCAGTTCCTCTCCTCCCTTGTCCTTCGCCACGGCGGCGAAGGCGTCCCTGGACAATTGAAGAGCAAGTCCCTCCTCTACGGCTCGGACGGACGCCGTGCGGGGGACGGCTTCCAATAGCGCGATTTCCCCGAAGGAATCTCCCGAACCGATTTCCGCAAGCTGGCGTTCCAGTCCGCTGGGCTCCTCGAAGATCACTTCGGCTCTTCCTGAAAGCAGGATATAGAAACTGTCGCCCTCATCGCCCTGGTGGATCAGGTAATCGCCCTTGCGGAACGGCAGGCGCCGGGTGGAATTGGAAATGTATTCCAGAAACGTTTCGTCCAGGGTGTGGAACAGGGGAACCTTGCGCAGAAACTCCAGAATCTGCTTCCGGGTGGGTTCGTCGGCCGACGTAAACGCCGCCGTGGGACGCTTGGGAGGAACGATGGAAAGAAAAAGCCCGCCGATGATCCGAACGCCGTAGGCCGCCGTTGCAAGCAGGGTGGCTCCCAGGGCGAGCAGGAACAGGGCGGCCACCAGCATGGAGATGATGGAGCCGCCGGATAAAAACACCTGGAAGAGCTGAAGCAGATTGTCCGTGATGATCCGCGAGATCAGCAGGTAGGCCAGCATGCCCCAGACGATGGCGTAGGTGACGAACAGAATCAGGGTGAACTCACCCTCGAAAAAGTCGCGCTGCAATAGCCTCCGGGTGGATTTCTTTCCCAGATAGGCCATGCCGTGATCCGAAAGGCGGCTCCGGGTCACGATGGACCAGATTTCGTGGAGCATGGAGGCTCCGAACGGACGAAGATCCATGAAAAGAACGAACAGAAAGGCGGCGGAAAGCAGGTTCAGACACTGAGCCAGGCAGAGTTGGGTCGGGTGAATCCGTCGGGCGATGAACTCGAACAGGGCCGCGAACAGAAAGATCATGAAGAACGGCCAGACGGCGGACACGATTCGGGAGGATCGGGGAAGGGCGTTCCAGGAGCCGCTTCCCGGATCCGGAAACAGGATGCCGGCGGAAAACGCCAGCCGGGGCGATACGCCTTGCACGCCGAGAAAGCGCGCATGCAGGAAACGCGCGGTCGCCCGCAATGTCAGAGCCAGCGCCAGACCCGAATACAGCACCAGGAGTCCCAGTTCGGCCGACTTGGCCGGTTGGAGAAAGGCTTTCAGCCAGGGGGGGCCTTTGAACGCAAAGACGGCCAGGGCGGCGATGCAGAGAACGGCGGACAGAAGCACGGGAGCCAGAACGCCTTTCGAGTCGGATGACTTCGGTCCCTGGAGGGCGGCGGATTTCCCGAACGACAGGATGGTTCGTCCCTGAATCGCGAGGTCGTTTTTCTTGTCCGTATCTTTGGGTTCTCCAAGGATTTTCAGAATGTTTTCGCCGTGTTCAATCAGAGCGACCCGGGCCAGATTCCGTACGAGATTCAGAAGCAGAGAGAAACGAACCTTCCCGCTGGCCTCGAAACTTTCATGGGCGATATCAAGGAGCTGGCGACCATCGAACCGACGGACCAGATCGACTTGTTCTTTGGAAAGAACGAGTCCTTTGCCGAGTTCTCCGTTTCCCACCACAAATGAACCATCCCCGCGATCGACAACCGAAGTATCGTTGTTCAGTGCGATCCGTACGTTTTCGATTGCTCCCATGGAACCGATGCTCCTTCCGCAAGGATTTCCCCGAACCCCTTTAACCACCCGCCATCTACTGCCTGGCTGTTCGATGGAAACGATTCTACCAACAAAACTCGAATCGAACAAGTTTTGTCCGATCGGATTCGTTGTCCGGTACGCCCGGATCCGGCGCATCTTCTCACCTGTTTCGATAATTCGGCGGGTCACGAAGAAAAAATGAATGAAATCACGAAATCGTCGTTCATTCGAATCGGAAGAAACAATGGATGGGTTTCAGTCGGTTGGACGGCAAAACCGGACGATTTCCCAAAAAAAAGCTGCGTACGGACATAACGGGCGAACGATCGTTGGGCCAGCCGGAAAAAAACGAAACAGCCCAACCGATTTCTTTTGACAGTCGGATACTTGAGGAGTATATGTGGCGCGTTGAACGGGATTTTCTTGTGAAAACGGGGAAAGTCCTTTGATAACAAACCGCTAGCGGCAAGACCATGGGGGTCGGGCCGGGAAATGTCACTGCTGTTTTTTTATAGGAGGTTGGTTCATGATTAACCTTGAGGCTATCCTTAACCGGAATCCTTACGAGTCCGAGTTTCATCAGGCCGTCAAGGAGGTTGCGGAGTCGCTCGAACCGGTATTGGAGAAAGAGCCGGAAATCCGCCGCGCCAAGGTATTCGAGCGAATCTGCGAACCCGAGCGCATGATCATGTTTCGCGTGCCGTGGGTGGACGATCAGGGAGTCGTGCAGGTCAACCGTGGCTTCCGCGTGGAATTCAACAGCGCCATCGGCCCGTACAAGGGCGGCCTTCGCTTCCATCCGTCCGTGAACCTGAGCATCATCAAGTTCCTGGGTTTCGAGCAGATCTTTAAAAATTCTCTCACTGGCCAGCCCATCGGCGGCGGCAAGGGCGGCAGCGACTTCGATCCGAAGGGTAAGAGCGACAACGAAGTCATGCGTTTCTGTCAGGCCTTCATGAGCGAACTGTTCCGGCACATCGGCGCCGACACCGACGTTCCCGCCGGAGACATCGGCGTGGGTGGCCGGGAAATCGGCTTCCTCTTCGGACAATACAAAAAGCTCGTGAACCGCTTCGAGGGCGTGCTGACCGGCAAGGGCCTGACCTATGGCGGCTCCCTGGCGCGTCCGGAGGCCACCGGCTACGGAGCGACGTATTTCCTGGACGAGATGCTGAAGGCGCGCGGCACGGAACTGAAGGGCAAGAACGTGGTGATTTCCGGCTCCGGAAACGTCGCGATCTACGCCACCCAGAAGGTCACCCAGCTCGGCGGCAAGGTCATCTCTCTCAGCGACTCCAACGGTTTCATCCACGATCCGGCGGGCATCGACGCCGAGAAGCTGGAATACGTCCGTCAGATCAAGGAGATCGAGCGCAAGCGTATCCGCGAATACGCGGACAAGTTCAGCGGCGTGGAATACGGCGAGAACTGGCGCGACATTTGGACCATCCCCTGCGACGTGGCCATGCCCTGCGCCACCCAGAACGAGATCGACGAGGAATCGGCCAAGACGCTGGTGAAGAACGGCTGCATCGCCGTCAGCGAAGGCGCGAACATGCCGTCCACTCCGGAAGCCGTGGAAGTCTTCCTGGGCAACAAGGTCGCCTTCGGTCCGGCCAAGGCCGCCAACGCGGGCGGCGTGGCCACCAGCGCCCTGGAGATGAGCCAGAACAGCATGCGCACCAACTGGACCTTCGAGGAAGTGGACGCCAAGCTGAAGCAGATCATGGTGAACATCCACACCCAGTGCGTGGAAGCCTCCGCCAAGTATGGCTACGAAGGCAACCTGGTGGCCGGAGCCAACATCGCGGGCTTCATGAAGGTCGCCAACGCCATGCTGGCCCAGGGCATCGTCTGATCCTTTCTATTTTCCGGTTTTCGAATCCCTCCCGCTTTCGTGGGAGGGATTTTTTTCTTCCCGACCCGCCTTGTGCTATACTGTCTCGCCCCGACGTGGGAGAATCCTGATTTTATGAAGCAATGAGAGGCCACCCGTGAAAACGAGGTTCAACTTCGACGAATACCAGCCCAAGTTCAGTGGATATCGTTCCCTGATGCCGAAGCGCGTCCGCAATATCCTGCTGGTCTCCACCCTTTACGATGCGTTCGTTCTGGAGGAGGACGGCAGCCTTTCCGAAAAGATCTGGAGCCAGTACGTGGGGATGCATCTGACGGATCCTCCGGCCGTGCGCCGGGTTTCCCGCGTGGCCCGCGCTTTGGAGGTCATCGAGGAGGGCAAGACCGATCTGGTGCTTTCCATGACCCGTCTCACCGACGCCGATCCCTTCGCCTTCGCCAAGGAAGTCAAGAGGAAAGCTCCGGATTTGCCCGTGATTCTCCTGGTCACGGATCCGTCCGAACTGGCCATGTTGCCCAAGCCGTACGAAATGCGGAATTTCGACAAGGTGTTTTTGTGGAACAACGATCCGCAGATTCTTCTGGCGATCATCAAGCTAGTGGAGGATCTTTTCAACGTCAACCACGATACCCGCGTGGGCAAGGTGCGCGTCATCCTGCTGCTTGAGGATTCGGTCTATCACTATTCCGCCATGCTGCCCATGATGTATACGGTCATCATGAAACTCACCCGGAATCTGATCGATTCCGGCCTGAATCCGTTGCACCGGCAATTGCGCATGCGCTCCCGGGCGAAAATCCTGCACGCCGAAACCTTCGAGCAGGGGATGGAACTTTACAGCAAATACAAGGAATACCTGCTGGGCGTCGTTTCGGACGTTCGCTTTTGGAGGAACGGAAAGCATGACGGAGATGCCGGTTTCGACTTTATTCGTTTCATCAAGAAGGATTCGCCGTATCTTCCCGCCGTGCTTCAGTCCGTGGAGACGGAAAACCGGCAGCGGGCCTACGATCTACAGGCCAGTTTCCTGGACAAGAACGCTCCCTCGCTTCTGGGAGACCTGAAGGATTTCCTCATGGAACAGATGGGATTCGGCGATTTCGTCTTCCGAATGGAAGACCAGCGGGAAGTGGGCCGAGCCTCCAACGTGTACGAACTGCTGGAAAAAATCCAGGAGGTGCCCATCGAGTCGTTGATCTGGCACGCCAAGAATCAGCACATTTCCAACTGGCTGATCGCGCGCACCGAAATCACCATCGCGGAGAAAATCCGCCCCCGCCGGGTGGAGGAATTCAAGACGCACGAGGAAGTGAGAAATTACATTTCCGAGGTGATCGCGGATGTGCTGGCCGACAAGCAGACCGACGTGGTGGCGGAGTTCTCCAGCACGCGCCCCACTTCGGCCAGCCATTTTCAGTTTCTGGGCGAAGGTTCCATGGGCGGGAAGGGACGTGGGATCGCTTTCACCCGTTATCTGGCGAAACAGTCGGATTTGTCCAGCCGTTTTCCGAACATCCGAATCGGTGTCCCCCGAACGTTGGTGCTCGGTGCGGAGGAATTCGACACGTTCATTCGGGACAACAATCTCCGGCGTCTGGCTCTGGAGACGGACGATTTCCGGGTGATCGCCAAGAACTTCATGAAAGGCCGCATTCGACCGGAGGTGGTGGACGCGTTGCGTTTCTATATCCAGCGCATGCAAAATCCCCTGGCCATCCGGTCATCGAGTATTCTGGAAGACAGCCACCTGCAACCCTTTGCGGGACTTTATTCCACCTACATGCTGTGCAACAATGTCCGTAGCGAGGATGTCCGTCTGATGCGCCTGTTGCAGGCCGTGAAGATGGTATGGGCTTCCACCTTCGGACCGAATCCGAAAGCCTATTTCAAGGCCACCAGCCACCGCATTGAGGAAGAGAAAATGGCGGTGGTCATCCAGGAGGTGGTGGGCAAGCCGCACGGGAACTATTTCTATCCCACGTTCAGCGGCGTGGGGCAATCTTACAATTTCTATCCGTTCGGTTCCATGAAGTCGGAGGACGGCATCGCCCATCTGGCGCTCGGATTGGGGAAAATGGTGGTGGAAGGCGGCAACGTATTCCGGTTTTCTCCCGTGCAGCCGAGCAACCTGCCGCAGTTCTCCTCTCCCAAGGACTGGTTGACGGGAAGTCAGAAACAGTTTTACGCCCTGCGGATGGATCGCGGGCGGGCGTTGGTGGGCATGGATCCGGACGAAAACCTGGAACTGCTGGAATTGAGCGTGGCGGAACAGGATGGGGAACTGGAAAACATCGCCTCCACGTTTTCCCAGGAAAACGGCGTGATCCGGGATACGCTTTCCATTCCCGGTCCTCGGATTCTCACTTTTTCCGGAGTATTGAAATACAACGAGTTTCCGCTCTCTGAGATTCTGCTTGAACTACTTCCTATCCTGGAACAGTCCATGGGATGCCCCGTGGAGATCGAATTCGCGGTCAATCTGTGCAAGGCCCCGGAGAAATCGGAATTCGGGATTCTCCAGGTGAGACCGCTCATCGCTGCGGCGGAGCGGGATACGGTGGAACTGGAGGAGAAGGATCTTCAGAACGCCTGGCTCTTCAGCCCCCAGGCGCTCGGCAACGGACGGATGGACGACATCACGGATATCGTTTACGTGAAAAGGGAAACCTTCGACCGTTCGAAAATGCGGGAAATCGCGGAGCAAATCGGCGATATCAATGACAAAATGAAGGTCGCCGGCCGGAAATACATCCTGCTCGGATTCGGACGTTGGGGCTCCAGCGATCCCTGGCTTGGAATCGGCGTGGGCTGGGCGCAGATATCGGAAGCGCGGGTCATGGTGGAGGCGTCGCTGCCGAATTTCAGCGTGGAGCCCTCCCACGGGACTCATTTCTTCCAAAATGTAACCTCGCTGGGCGTGGGATATTTCACGGCGAATACGTTACGAAGCAACGCTCGGATCGACTGGGATTGGTTGGACGCTCTCCCGGCGGAGACCGAGACGGAATTTCTGCGTCATATCCGTCTTTCGAAGGTGGGAGGCGTGAAGATCGACGGGCGCTCGGGAAAGGCGGTCTGCCTGAAACCGGAGGAATGATTCACTCCTCTTCCGGAAGTTCCACTTTTTTCAGAAACTCGGGACCGCCGGGGTTTCCCAGTCCGAGAAACGCTAGGTTTACGAATGTGTCGAAATCCACCATGCGGGTGAAAACCGGATCGGCGTGGGAGAATTGAATCACGCCGTCCGGAGAGACCAGGTAGATCGCTGGGACGGGAAGAGCCGGTTCCGCCTGCCCCGTGGTCTTCGCAAGATCCACTCCCATGAATCGCATCAAGGCGTTGGCGCTTTTCTTCGATTTGAACGCCAGTCCGAAAGCCTTCGCCGTGCTGGAGTCAATGTCGGACAGCAGTCGGAAGCGGATTTTCTTTCTGGCGATGCTTTCCTTCAGTTTTTCCGGGCGGTCCGGACTGATGGCGATGATTTGAAATCCGGCCTGACGAAACACCTCCATCCGGTCCCGAAATTCGCCCAAGCGGGCCAGGGAATACGAGCACCAGCCTCCTCGGTAGAAAACCAGCAATGTCGGCTTCAATCCCACCGCCTGGCGGAGTTTTACGGGTTTTCCATCCACGGTCGAAAGCGTCGTGTCCGGGATGGAATCTCCCATGGAAAGGGGGCAGACATCTTTCGCCTCGTCAGCCAGGCCGGGCCTGGCCTGTTCGCACAAGCGGGGACGCAGGTCGCTTTTTATGGCGGTGCAGGAGACAAGCAGCAGGCCAAGCAGCAGAGAGAATGGAATCAGGTGTCGAGTCATAACGCTCCTTTTTCTGCGGGACGGACGAAGAATCCCCCTGCACGGCGGCGAAAGGCCATGCAGGGAGATCGAATTATACTCCCCGCAGAAGAAAACTCAACGATCTTTCCCGGAGGAATCAGCTTTTCGCGTTTTCCATTCGAACCGCCTCGCGACGCAGACGCTCGATGGTTCCCTGCAAATCACTGATCTGCTTGCTGACGCCGGACAATTCCATTTCCATGGTGGGAGCCTGTCCTTCCCGGCTTTTGTACAACTCGTCCTCCGCCTCGGCGCGGGCCTCGTCCATGCCGTTCATGATGACACCGATGAACAGGTTGAGGATAATCATGGTGCCCAACAGAACGAAGGACACGAAGAAAAGCGCGCCTAAAACGGGATAGGCCTTGGGGGCTGTGCAGAGCTGCATCGCTCCATCGTAGCCGTAGTTGTTGCAGCCGTACATCTGGATGTACATCAGGTCCGTCCAGTCTTCCAGCGTCACTGCGCGGAAGAGGGAAAGCATGGAAATCTGAAGGTTTTTGAAATGGATCGGGTCGTTGTCTCCGAAGATGAAGACGGCTGCCACGGCGTAGAGATAGAACATCATGCCCAGCAGAAGCGTAACGTAGGCCATGGACGGGATGCTTTTCAATAGCGCCCCCACCAGAATCTGGAGTTTTGGAAGCGCCCGGACCAGTTTCAGAACCCGGAGCAGACGGGCCAGTCGTAGAACCATGGCGTACTGCGCGCCCACGGGCAGGAAGCAGGCGGCCACGATCAGAAAGTCGAAAACGTTCCAGGGATCCAGGAAATAGCGCCAGGGCTTGGAACCTTCGGCTCCCATTTTTACAATGATTTCAAGAATGAAGATCCCCAGGACGATGAAGTCCAGGGCGTGCAGGATTCCCCCGTAGTGGTCCACCATGTAGGGATAAGTCTCCATGCCGACCAGGACACCGGCGAAAATGATAATAAGTGTGATGGTGTTCTGAAACTGGCCGGAATCCGCGACTTTCCTTAGCGTCTCACTCATCATCGATCTCCCGTAGATTGTTCGTTTTCGATTTCGATTTCACGATGGGTGAAAACGATTTTCACCCGTGGACAATGATTCGGGCATTCGAGTATTCTCATTGGTACAAGCCTGCCGTGTGTCTCCGCCACATGCCGTGGAAAAAATCATGGAAGCTGATACGAGCACGTTTCCCCCGCGGCCCGGGCTGCGAAACAGCTTGCCGTGGCCTTGTGGGCGTTGGTGTCCAGCAGCACGCGCATGTGCAGATCTCCCGTTTCGAGTTCCGGATAGTCCATGTGTTGGAGGATGCGTGTCGCCTGTCCGGTTTGTTCCTCGAACTGGAAGGTGTCGCTCGCCGGGGTGGTGATCTCCGACAGGAGCGAGACATCGTGATGTTTCGGCAGCGCCAGGCCGCAACCGAAAACGGTGGCCTGAAGATCCGTGGCCGGGTTGTTCATCATGGGATCCCTAATGGATTCCCAGATCAGGATATCCTTGGGAGGAAGAGAATGATTTTCCTGAATGTTCGGATAGTTGCCTGGGTCTCCGGCGTCGAGCAAGGTCTGGAGGAGCGCCAGCAGCACGTCCGTTTCCAGCGTCGGCCGATTTTCCAGAATGTCGAGCATCAGGTACTTGAACAGGCCATCGGAAAGAATCTCCTTGTAGGACACGCCCCCGGCGAACAGGCTGCCGGCCAGAAGGCGATCCGAAACGGAGGTGGTGAAGGTGCCGCTCACCGAACCCAGGGAATGCCCCACGTAGAACACCTTGTCCGGATCGAGCACCGTCTGGTTTCCATCGCCGATGCGGGCGTTGATCTTCTCGATTCCCCGGATCAGGGTCAGGTGATCCGCGCTGGCCTGGCGGAAATTGTCGCGGCTTTTCAAGGGGTTGTCGAAATCGGCCATGTCCAGCGGATTGCCCGCGCCGCCGTCCGGGTTGCGGTCGCCGTGGTAAGGAAGGTCGATGCCGATCATGGCGATGCCGCGCTCGGCGTAGGGTTTGACGACGGTCAGCAGGTCGTATTTATAGCGACTGCCGCCGTGCTGGAAGACCACCACCGGATAGGGAGCGTTGTGCGTCAGGGGAAGCACCAGGAAAACGCCGGGTTCGGTGACGCCCTGGGTCTCGGCTTCGTACGTAGCCGAGTCGATGGTGATCCGTCCGTTTTCCGCCTGATAGGACGGAAGCGTCAGGATGGCGGTGTAGGAGGTGGATTTCAACAAGGCCTCGGTTTCGGCATCGATATGGAAATCTTCTCCGTCGTAATCGTCGAAATCATCGAAGGATTCGTGCGCCGTAAATTCCTTGATTTCAAGCGGATCGCCGTCTTCGATCTGCTGTTGCAGCACCCGGTGGGCGTTGGGAAGCCAGGTGGGCGTGAAGGGCAGGGCGTAGGCCAGATTTTCGCCGTATCCGGCGGCGACCAGTCCCGTGGCGGCTTCGACGTAACCCGGATGGGCCGTATCGCCCTGACAGGCCGGAAGCGGCAGGGCGTCGTCCGCCAGCCCTTCGTACAGGGCGAGGACGTATGTCTGGCCGGGATCCGTGGCCGGAGGCAGCGGCGTGACCATCCGAATGACCAGGGTGTCGCCTTCTTCGGAAAAGGTGGTTTCGAAAGGCGGCAGGGCGATGCTTTCCAACGTCTCGTTCGTCTTGCGGAACAGGGCGATTTTTTCGGGATCGACGCTCGTCGCCTGTTTGGAAAGCGGAATCACGAAGGTCGCCAGCAGGGGAAATCCGTCCAGTTCGGTAAGTTGCGCATGCCAGGCTTCCCGCACTTCCTTGAGGAGTTTGGCGGCCTTGTCGCTCGACGGGGGGGACAGGCGAACGCCCGTGGGAGAATCTCCGGTGATTTCCCAGGCCGGGGTGGGAAACTGGAGGCGGGCGGCGGGATCCGAACAGGATGCGTATTCGAAGGGCGGAACGCTTTCTTCCTCCGTGTCTTCGTCTGCATCGCCATCTTCCGCCGGGTCCGTATCTCCCTCCAATCGATCGCCGTCCGTCGATAGGTCTTCGTCACCATCGGCGCCGTTGTCGGATGATGAACAGGCCAATAGAGCGAACAGGCTCAGTGTGGCCAGGAAAAGGATGCAAAGTCGCTCCCACATGGGTGAACTCCTTTTGAAAAACGTTGGAATCGATTTTGGATTGTAGAACAGGCAAAAGAATATAGCAGAGGATGGAAGGGGGGAAAAGTTTTTTCGGAAAAGGAAAAACCGGAGAAAATGTGTTTACTTTACCTGGAAAGTCGGGAAAATGGGGCGGTGGAAGGAAAGACCGACTGGAACCTTGATATACCGAACAGGGGAGATGGGGATGCGAAGGAGTGATCTAAAAAACCGCTGGTGGATGTCTTTGGTTGGGTTCGTCATTACCGGCCTGATTCTCGCCTGTTCGTCTTCGTCCGACGACGTGGACGGAGACCAGACGCCTCCGGACGGAGATATGGAAACGGATTCGGCGTCGGATGGCGATGCACCCGACGGAGATGCGGATATGGACCTGGAGGAGGAGGAAGCGCCCGGATGCGGAAGTGGGCAGTATTCGGGAGCTTTTCTGATTCCCGGACCGGGCGAGGAAGGATTTGACGCGGAACTGGCCGCCAAAGCCCGAAGACACGATCGCTCGTTTCACACCTTCCACGCCGCCACGATGGGCTTGAACGCCGATATCAACGTGGATCCGGACGATACTGTAAACCGGGATCTGATTTATCGCTTTCTTCACGAGGACGATTCCTGGGATTTCGAGAGTTTTTCGGGCGGTTTGACGGCCGAAGATGTCATTCGGGACTGGGAGAAGATCGCCGGGCTTTACGGCGGCATGGGCATTTGCGCGGATGCGTTTCGCTATGCGGTGCTCCGGGATCAGAACGCGGATTGCGCGGAAATTGAAATCGCCCGGGAGCAGTTGCTTCGCAGCCTCGACGCCATGCATATCGCCTTCACCATTCCGGGCGTGCCGGGCGTGGTGGCCCGGGGATTCATTCGGAGCGATTTGCCGGGTTTCGGGTCGAACGTGGAAACCATCCCGCTGTTCGACCAGAACGGCAATCCGCTGCCGGAAGAAAAGACCAACGGCGAGTGGAGGGAGGACAATTCCGGACAGTATCCGAACTACGTCTGGGAGGATTCCTGTAGTCGAGACATGATGTTGGGCTGGGCGGCGGCGTCGGCCGCAGTGACGGAAGTCATTCAGAATGATTCTTCGTTCGATCCTCAAATTCTTCGGCGAATCCGGAATGATGCATCCGCAGTCGTAAAGGAATTGATGAAAGTCCGCGAGTCCGGGTACGACCTGGAATTTCCGGACGCGGACGGACGCACCACCTATCACGGTTACCTGAACGAAAACAATCTGGACGGCAACTATATCGATGGGCTGCAAAACGGTTTTTACGCCACCATGGCGCTGGGGATTTTCGGGGCCTATGTATATGCCTCCGAGAATGCCGAGGGACTGGCTTATTTGAAGGATGAACTGATCGGTAACCGCGACCTGCCCCGGCTGGCCGCCGAACAGATGAAATTCGTCGATATGGGGCTGGTTTCGAATTACTCCAACTACAACATGGCCTTTGCCTCCATTTGGTTGGCCATGCGTTATATCGACGATTCCTACGCCCAGGAGCAACTCCGGATCGCCCTGGAATCGCAGTTGTACAACGTCCCCGGAGGCGACCGCCAGCCGGTGGAAATCAAGCAGAGCCTGTACGATTTCATCTACGCAGCCGGAAAGACCAAGGGAACGGCTTTCGTTTTGCCCAGCGCCGAGCCCGATGCACAGGCCGTATCGAACGGACTGGACAGTCTTCGGGAATTCAAGGACGCACCGTTTTACGACATCGATCCTCAGAATTGCGACGAAGCAGAAATCGAGTCCGGGCATTGCGTCTGTGCGGACGGAACGGAAATCGAAGTTCTCGGCTACGTGGGCCGGAACGGTTCGCTGGTGGCGGATCGTCCTCTGCCCATGCGAATCCGCCCCCCCAGCAATTATTATTGGCGCTCCAACCCGTATCAGATCGATGGCGGCAGCAACGGAACGCGCTATATTCCAAGCGTGGATTTCCGGGTGGCGTACTGGCTGGGACGCTGGACGACCGTTCCGGGAGAATAAGAACGTTTTCAGATCAGGTGGCATCCAAGCGGCGTCGGAGCGGGCGATGAGCCGGATCTGCGGCATTTCCTTCGTTTTGGGTTGTTTTTTTCTTGATGTCCAAAGAAAGATCGGTTATAGAACCTAATGGGTGACTATTTCGGAAGGCATGTTCGGCCAGTGATTGTTGTTGCATGTCTCCGGGGTTTTCATTCACGGGGATTGTCCCGGAGTTTGTGTGCCACGATCAAGAAAGGAAAGAGTCGATGCCGAACAAGTTGTACGTGGGTAACTTGCCCTGGTCCACCGATAGCGAAGCCCTACGGGTAGCTTTCGAAGCCTTTGGTGAAATCGAAGAAGCGAAGGTCATCACGGACCGTGAGACGGGCCGCAGTCGCGGCTTCGGATTCGTCACGTATGTCAATGACGATGATGCGGAGAAAAGTCTTGAATTGGACGGTTCGGAGATGGATGGTCGTCCCATTCGCGTGAGCTTCGCTCGGGAGCGCAAGCCCCGCTCCGATGGCGGAGGGTACGGACGTTACTGATCTTCGCCCGTATTTGAAGATGGAAAAAATAAAGCGCGACCTTTCCGGGTCGCGCTTTTTTTTTATATGACCGAAGGTCGATTCTCCAAGGCTTGCCTGAAGGGCCGATCTCTCTTCTTATTCCCGCCAGGACGGATGGGGTTTCTTTCCATTCGCCTGAAAACGGTCGCAGTACCGTTCTCTCAAGTCCAGCACGTAAGGCACCTCCGGATCGCCGGCCAGGCGGCCGGCCAGGCTTTCCATCTCCTTTTTGAAGTGCTCGCAGGTCTTCCGCGAACGTTCCGAGTCGATGGCCACCGGCGGGCGGACGCCCGGACGGGGAGGAAGGGGAGGCGGCGGAAACAGATGCCGGTAACAGGGGCGATACCAACAGTTCCAGTAAGGGTACGTCTGCGGGGCGGTTTCTCCGATCAGATCCGTCAGGGATAGGATCAGGCGGGCCTTGTCGATGGTTTTGGAGGAGTTCCGCATGATTTCCTCCGCCTTCCAGATAAAGGTCTCCGTTTTGGGCGCGTTGTCCATGGGATCGTGATACTCCACATCCAGGCGAATGGTTTCATTTCCCTTGGGTTCTCCTTCCAGATCGGACAGGAACAACTGGGCGGAATTGGCGAAGTAGTGGATCGGCTGGACCTCCTCTTTCTTCGTCGAACTCTCTTCTCCGTAGAAAACCTTCATTTTCAGGTCGTCCGGAAGCGTCAGTTTGAAATGCACGTCTCGCGCCACGACTTCCAAAAGCGAGATGAATTTGTCTCCGAAGACACGGTTTACGGCGGATTCGCTGGCCAGGAAAAGATAGGCGCCTTTGCCTTTTTCCGTCAGACGATCCAGCAGGCTGTCGTTGAAATCGTGCCCCACGCCGATGCCGCTGAAGGCGATACGCCGCTTGTCGTAGAAGCGGGTGACCGTACTGGAAAGCTGTTCGTCCACTACGCCGGTATTGGCCATCGCGTCGGTAATCATGATGACACGGTTGTTCTTCTCCTCTTCCCGATATTTCTCGGAAAGTTCATAGCCTTTGGTCATGCCGTCGTGCAGATTGGTGGATCCCCAGGATTCCAGATAATCCACGGCCTTCTTGAACAGGCTTTTTTTGTCCCGGCCCACCACGAAACCTTCCAGGGGAACACAGATCTGGTGGTTGAACTGCACGATGTTCACCACGTCCCCGTCTTTCAGTTCGTCGTAAACCTGTTCCATGCCCTTTTTCAGATACGTCATCTTGTTGGCCGACGACATGGAACCGGAGTTGTCCAGAACGAAGGTGATGACCGCCCGGCTGCGTTCTTCTTTCGTAAGGGATTTTCCTTTCACGGAAAGCGCCAGGGTGCTCTGATCCCGCATCAGTCCCGGAGCGAGCGCGGCCTCGACGCCGAAGACGTGGTTGGCGTCCGGCGCTTTTCCGGCGAACTGGTAATAGTTCAGAAACTCGTGGGGGCGCAGATGCGGCGTCGGAATGGGAAGAAAATGCCGGATGGCGTATTCGACTCGCTGGGCCGAGGACAAACTCATGGAGTCGTCGTTGGACAGATAGATGGAATTCTCGCGCGGTTGCGATGCGGGTTCGGATACGGGCGGTGTTTCCGGCGGTGGAGCCGGAGCCTCCGCTTCCATCGGAGCCGCCGCCATGTCCGCCGTCGGGGCCATCATGGGAGCGGATTTGGACTGAAGTTGGCGGATTGCGCCGATTTTATGTCCCCCCGGAGCCATGCCTTTTTTCATGATAGGTTGGAGATGCTCAGAGGATTTCTGCGGGCGACAATCCGTGAAAATCGCCTTGCCACCCACGGCCGAGCCGGAATTGTCGATCCAGGAGGATTTCGATTCGGCTTTCGCGAAATGAGATGCTCCCGGCCAACCGGCCAGAAGAGCGAACACCAGGGTTCCTACGACGGAAAGAGCGAAAATCGTTCGTTTCTTCATGGCGTTTCTCCCTTTGGGGGTTGGGGAAGCGTAGAGCCGGATTCGGTCGGATATGAATCGAAGTCGAATACTTTCGGGTCCAGGTCTTTCACCGGACCGACCACGGCGAATCGGATCTGCCGGATATACCGTTTCGCGCTTTTCAGAATGTCTTCCGACGTAACCTTCTGGATTTTCTCCAGAGTCTCGTTTCTTCTATGAAAATCGCCAAGGTAGATTTCTCCGAAGGCCAGCACGTCCGCCTGGTGGGCATTGGATTCCCGGCTCATGAAATATTCCGTGCGATAGACCGATTTCAGGGAGCGCAATTCCTCTTCCTGGACCGGCTCGGATTGCAGACGGCGGATTTCGGAAAACACCAGAGGCATGGCTGCGGTTTCATCGGTGGTGGTGACGTAAAGATACCCGAAATTCGTCAGGGAGAGGGAAAGGCCGCTGAACACGGCGTAGGCCAGTCCCTGCTTGGTCCGAACGGCTTCCCATAGGCGGGCGGACAGAATCTTGAGTCCCAGGCGCAACGCGGCGAAATCCGGAGATCCGGGAGCGGGCGCGGCGAATTTTCCCAGGATATATTTTGTGGGATAGGGCCGGTCGAGCCGAGCGAGGGAGGACGTATCGGCCTGAAATTCCGGCAGTTTCATTCCCGTGAAGCGCGTTCGCCGGGTCTGGCCGAAGGTGGCTTCCAGAACGGCCTTCAGCAGGGGCCATTGGAAGTTTCCCACCACGATGATGACGTGATCGGCCGAGCGAAGCAGGTTTTCGAGATAGCGTTTCAGATCCTCCAGCTTTAGCGCCGTCACGGAGGCGAGCGTGCCGTCGAGATCGTTGTGATAGGGGTGCCCCTTGTAGAACGTTTCGTTCAGCGTCAGCGAAAGCAGTTCGTCCGGGTCATCCATCTTGGCGCGGATGTGGGCCAACTGCCGCCTTCGAATCAACTCGACCTGCTCGGGCGCCAGTTCCGGTTCATGGAGCGCTGCGGCGAAAAGCGCCAGCGCCCGTTCGAAGAACGGCCGGATGCTCAGCAGTTCGAAGGAGGAGTAGTCCTTGCCCACATGAACGCCCAGGCTGGCGCCCATGCGATCCAGTTCCCGGTTCATCGTCTCTTTGGGATAGGGGACGCTGCCCTTAATCATGCTGTTCAGCAACAGTTTTTCGATTCCGGCGTTATCCGCGTCCTGGCGAATCACCGGGCCCGGCATAACGTAATGCATCGCGGCGACTTCGTTGTCCGGGATGGGAAGGAACAGGACTTTCAGGCCGTTGGAAAGCCGATCCTCGATGGCCTTTTCCTGTGCGAAAGCAAGAGACGGCGCGATTATGGAAAAAGCGGCGAACATAATGAGAATATGTCGGATTTTCATTTCGCGACCTCCTTTTCTTCCGGGGAAGGTGTCGCGGGCGCGGGCTCATCCGTCGCCGGGAAGAAACGTTTTCTGGCCGCCGGGTCGATCAGCATGCCGAGAACATGGGGCTTGTCCTTGATGTAAGTATCGAGAAAGGCGGCGATATCCGCCCGTTCCACGCTTTTCAGATTCGAAATGTAATGCAGACGGTACGACAATCCCGCCACGCACCACCAGAAACCGAACTCCGTTGCGATATCGAGCGATTCCTGCTGCTGATACAGGTTGCGAACCGCCAGTTGGATCTTGGCATTGGCCAGTTCCTCGTCCGAGAAATAATCGGGGCGAAGCATGCGTTCCAATTCCGATTTCATGGCTTCCAGCGCTTTCGGCGCCTGCTCCGGAGAAGCGAAGCCGGAGAAGTTCACGGGACCGACATGGGCCTGGGTGTAATAGCTGAAAGAGGCGCTGTGCAGCAGGCCGGATTCCACCAGGCGCTTTTGAAAGGCGGAGGAGCGTTGTCCGAGGATATAGGAGAAGATGTCGGCGGCGTAGGTGGCTTTCGGATCCTTTCCCACGCTCGGTCCCTGCCAGGCGAAGGAGATCAGTACATTCTGGTACGGGTGTTCCAGGACGATTTCCCGGTTCTTTTCCAGGGGAGGATAGTCGGGAATCGGCCATTTGACATAGGGATTCTCCGCGCGCGGCCAGTCTTTGAAAAGTTTTCGGACGATGGCTTCCGTTCTCTCGGGGGTGACGTTTCCCGCGATGACCAACAGGGTGTTGTTCGGAATATAGTATCGGTGCTGGATGGTCTGCATTTTCTCGCGGGTCGCCGTTTCGATGATCTTCCGGTCCCCGATGACGTTCTTACGGGAATAATGTTTGGAAAACAGGGCATTCGTCATGGCCTGACGCAGGTGGAAGGGCGGTTCGGATTCGTTGCGGTCGTATTCGCTCAACACCGTTTTGATTTCCCGCTGCAATTCCCCTTCTTCGAACAGTGGCGAGATCAGCGCGGCCCGCATGAACTCCAGGCCCTCCTTCAGGTTCTCTTTCGGCAGGGTGAAGAAATATTGAACGGCCTCGGTGGAAGTGGTGCCGTTGAACGACATTCCCAGTTCCCGCATGCGTTTCAGATAGGCTTCCTGGTTGGGAAGTTCCTTATTGCCCTTGAAAAACATGTGTTCATAGAGATGCGAGAGTCCATCGTATTCCGGAGACTCGGCCATGGCGCCGTTTTTCACCGCGGCCAGAATCGTGACCAGGGGAACGACATCGCGCTGGATGACCAGAACCTCCAGTCCATTGTCCAACGTCACGTGACGGGTGGCGAGTTGGGACTCGGTGATGTCGCTCAGGCTGGGTTTCGGCAACTGGTGAATGGAAATTCCGCCGCCGCATCCGCTTGCGAACAAAAAAAGCGCGAAGATGAAGAGCGGCAGTCGTCTGATGGGTTTATGCATGTTCGTTTTCCTTGCCATGACCAGAGTTGTCGGAAAGGGTAGCAACCCGGCTTTCCTGCTGTCAAGAACTTCCTTGGCGGCCTTCAGGCGAAGTGTTATAATTTTTCCGCCATGAGAAAAGCCATGCTTGCCGAAACAGTTCGAGACGGGGCGGTGCGTTGCCATCTGTGCTCCCATCGATGCCTGATTTCCAAGGGAAAGACGGGCATCTGCGGCGTTCGCGCCAACCGCGAAGGGGTTCTTGTTTCTCTGGTTTACGATAAAATTATCGCAACGCATGTGGATCCCATTGAAAAAAAGCCGCTTTTCCACTATTTCCCGGGAAGCCTTTCCTATTCCATCGCCACCGTGGGATGCAACTTCTCCTGTACCTTCTGCCAAAACCACGATATTTCCCAGTGGTTGCGGGATATGGATACAGACCATATTCCCGGGGAGGCTATTCCACCGGAGACGCTGGTGGATCAGGCCCGGAAGACCGGCTGCCGGACGATCGCGTTTACCTACACGGAACCGACGATTTTTGCCGAACTGGCCCTGGACGTGGCCAGGGAGGCGGAAAGATACGGAGTTCATTCGATTTTCGTCACGAACGGGTACATGACGAAAGAGATGATCGAGACCTTCGGACCTCTGATTCGAGCGGCGAACGTGGATTTGAAGGCTTTCCGGGACGACAGCTATCGTCGGGAAACCGGGGCGCGGCTTCAGCCGGTGCTGGAATCCATCCGAAATCTGCATGAAAACGGAACCTGGGTGGAGATCACCACGCTGGTTATCCCCGGTTTCAACGACAGCCCGGAAGAACTGAGCGACATCGCGGAGTTTATCGCCCAGGTGGACCGGGGGATCCCATGGCATATTTCGGCCTTTCATCCGGATTACCGCATGCTGGATCGCTCCCGAACGCCCATCGAACGCTTGACGGATGCCTATGGGATCGGCAAGGCATCCGGTTTGAAGTACGTTTACGCCGGCAACGCGCCCGGAAATCCCATGGAATCGACGTTTTGTCCGGCCTGCGGGGCGTGCATCATTTCCCGGACGGGATATCGCTTGGGGACGATCCAAATCGAAAACGGCCGCTGCGCGGAATGCGGCGAAGCCATCGGGGGCCGTTTCGAATCCTGATGGAATTGAGGCTCGGTTGTCCTTGGCGTGTGGCGGCGCTGACCTTCTACTATTCCGTTTATTCCACGAAAATATCGGAATCTGAAAATGACGGTTTACTCTTGTGCGAATGTGTCGATTGATGTTTTCGGAACGTTTGTGGATGTTTAGATCAGACTGCGGTCGGGGGTTATTCATGGGGGAAAAGAGCAAAAAACAGAGAGGAACCGCTCATTTCGTCAGCCGTCCGTTCCGGCTTGCGTATTTCGGAAAGATTTTTTTCCTGGAACTGTTGGCCATCGCAACGACGGCCTTATTGACCGGTTACATGCTTCGGTACGTGCTCGACGCGTCCTCCGTGATATCAACCGGTCCCTGGGGCAGGGGGATTTTCTGGAGTACGGTCGGCCTGGCCGTCGCCCTTTTCGGGATTCTTTTTGGGTTGGCCTACCGGATATCGCGGGAAATTACGGAGGCGATGGCTCGTTTCGAACAGGTTTCCGAGGACGTCAAGCGGGGAAATCTAAGCGCTCGGGTCTATCTGCGCGACGGCGACGAGATGAAAGCGTTGGCGGATGTTTTCAACGGCATGTTGAATGTTACGTCTCAGAGAATCAGGCAGGGGGAACGTGGTCGGTCCGGAGCCGAAACGTTGGACGAAAAAGTGAAGGATCTGATTCTGGCCGTGGCCAACAGCGACATCACCGCCAACGAGAAAGACAAATACCGGAAAATTCTCCTGGGGTTGCGAAAACGGCTTTGATGGAAGAGAAAAAGTCGGACGGAAAATCCCTAGCCCTAAAAATGACCACTCTGCCACTTGGGGGGGACGGTGGGACTCTAAAGCAGCCACCCTAAGGCTAGGGAATTCCCGCCCGACTCTATCTGTATTTATTCTAACGACGAATGGAAGAATGTCAAGGTCAATTGAAAGTCGATGGGCGAATGTTGGGAACGAGAAACGGGAACGTATCGGGATGAACGTGAAAGAAAGTGATTTCAAGGTGTAGTGACGTTCAAAGCGCGAATCGCATGATCGATTCCAGGGATGAATAAGGAAAACGTATCTATTTCAAAGGTTTAAGCCGTGAGATCGGGTTGCGCTCGGTCCAGGTCTTACCTGTGAAACCGCGAATGGTGAACCCGTTTTCGTCGCGATTCAGAATCCGGCTGCGGGACAGCGGGACTTTGCCGTAGGGTGTGTCCAGGATATACAGCGGGACCGCCAGCCCCGACGTATGGCCCTCCAGGCCGTCGTAAATTTCCAGGCCGACTTCCAGGGGCGTCCGGAAATGAGCCGTGCCTTCCACCAGTTGAGCGTGAAAAATGTAGTACGGCCGAACCCGGCAGGCTAAAAGACGGTGGACGAGTTCCCGCATGGTGTCCAGGTCGTCGTTGACGTCTCGAAGTAAAACCGATTGATTTCCCACGGGAATACCCGCGTCCACCAGACGACGAAGCGCCTCTGCGGCGTCGGGGGTCAGCTCGGAGGGATGGTTGAACTGCACGTTTACGAAAAGCGGATGAAAACGGCGCAGTTTGCGAACCAGTCCGGGGGTGATTCGCATGGGCAGCGAAGAGGGCGTTCGGGTGCCGATGCGGAGAACCTGGACGTGCTCGATGCCTCGCAGCCGCTCCAGTTTGTCCATGAGTTCGGCTTCGTCGATCAGCAGGGGATCGCCGCCGGTCACCAGCACATCCCGGATGGCGGGGTGCGTGGAGATGTATTCCACGGCCCGTTCGAAGGCGTTCGCCGGCGGTTGTTCGTGTTTGCGCCGTTTCCGGAAGCAGTGACGGCAATAGGACGCACAACGGGACGTGATGCACAGCGCCACCCGGTCGGGATAGGCGTGAACCAGATCCGGCACCGGAGAATGATCGATCTCGCAGAGCGGATCGGGTTCGCCGTCTTCGTCTTGCAACTCGGACTCGGTTGGAAGGTACTGCTTTCGAACGGGGTCGGCCGGATCGTTTTCGTCCAGGCAGGCCAGCACGTAGGGTGTGATGGCGAAGGGGAAAATCCGAGAGGCGCTGCGGACACCGTTCTTTTCGGATTCCGAAAGGGGAAGAAACTCGGCCAGTTTCTCGGCGTCGGTGACGCGATGCCGCATCTGCCAGCGCCAGTCCGCCCATTGGCGCTCGGAGGCGCCAAAACGGGAGCGCATTTCCCGGACGCGTTCCGAGAACATTTCTGACGTATTTCGAATTGACATGGAATGGATCCGTTCGTGGGGGCGTTTTCTGATCGATCGCGGCGGGTTTCCCGGATCTCGATTCAGCCGACGGCCAGCCGGGGACCGGGGATTTCCTTGCGATCCATATCTTTGATGTCGTTGTTTTCGTCCACGAAAACGAGCTTCGGCGTCCAGGCGCGGGCTTCTTCCTCGTTCAATTGAGCCCAGCTCGCGATGATGACCAGATCTCCGGGATTGAAAAGGTGGGCCGCCGCGCCGTTGATGCAGATATGCCGTTTACCGCGTTCTCCCCGCAAGGCATAGGTTTCGATTCGGGAGCCGCTCGTCACGTTCCAGATGTGAACGCTTTCGTTTTCCCGGATATCCGCGGCTTCCATCAGATCCTCGTCGATGGAAACGCTTCCTTCGTAATGCAGATCCGCGTGCGTGACCGTGGCCCGATGAATTTTGCTTTTCAGCATTTTGCGTTCCATTCCCAAAGCTCTTTCTGGCTCGTCGTGCCGTTCCGCGTGGTACGTTTCGGAATGAAACCCTTTTGGCGGAGATGAAATGGAGTGACCGTTTGGTCCGGTTTGGCATCGCACATTCTCGGATTGCCGTCCGGCCTTTGTCTTGAAGCCTCGTCCTTTTTCATCGTCCAGGTCCAAAAAGATCCCGGCGATAATCTACTGATATTATGGGGGTTCTCTCATTCGTGTCAACCCTTTTTATGGAATGCTCAAGGATTCCGTGCCGGTTTCCTCTAAAAACGAGGAAGATGGAAGGAAAAAGGTGTGGCGTCCGGTGAAAATTCGGCTCTCTCTGCGTTTTCGGGCGTTTTTCGGCCTTTCTCGTTTGTGTTGTGATAAAAAATGCGTTACAGGTGGCCGGAGGCCTTTCTTTTATCGAAACCGGAAACGGAGGATCATAATGAAAGCCCAGGAAATTCTGAACCTGCTGGAACCCGTATCCTTGGATGCCGACATCTCCGGCTTGACCGAGGGTGTGAAGCGCTGCTTGCCCCATATTCGCGAGGCCATGCGGGGAATCGACCGCCTGTACCAGCGCCAGATGCACGACCGCGTTCCGGAGATGGCCGAAGCCATCGATTCCGAAACGCCGGAGGGCCGCGCCTTCCATTATCTGAACGGTCCGTACAACACGCTGGACAATCACAAGCCCTACCTGCCGGACGTTCCCGAGCTTTCTCCCGGAAGAAACGTCTATCCGCCGGATCTGGGCGAGGCCGAGTTCGATCGCTACCTGGAAGCCCATCCGGACGAGCGCGAGGCCCTGGCGTCGCCCTATACCACCATCCGCCGGGACGGCGAGCGCCTGACGGCCGTTCCGTACGCCACGTTCTACGCGGAGGATCTGGCTCCCGTGGCGGCGGCTTTGCGCCGGGCCGCGGAGGCGGCGGATCATGACGGACTGGCGATGTTTCTTTCCACACGGGCGGACGCCCTTGAAGGCAAGCGGGACATTCTGGAGTCCGATGCCGACTGGGTGCGGCTGACCGACACGCCCCTGGAGGTGGTCATCGGCCCCTTCGAGGTCTACGAGGACACGCTGAAGGGCTGGAAGGCGTTTTATGAGGCCATGCTGCTGGTGGTGGACCGGGAGGCCTGCGACAGCCTGAAGCGTATCGAGGAGGCGCTGCCCGAATTGGCCGCCGCGTTTCCCACGCCGTCCGGTTCCAGGCCCGCCGTGGGAGGCATGGCGCCCATGATCGTGGCCGAGGAACTGCTCACCGCCGGGGAGGGGCACGCGGGCATTCTGACCTCCGCGTTCAACCTTCCGAACGACGCGGGCGTGCGCGGCCGGGTGGGCTGGAAACAGGTGATGATCCGCAACGTCATGGAGGCGAAATTCAACGCCTGCACGCGGCGCATCGCCAAGCGCGTTCTTTCCGCCGAGGATCTGGCGGTCACGTCCTTCGACGCGTATTTCTTCCACGTTTTGCTGCACGAAATCAGCCACGGACTGGGACCGGCCTACCGGGCCGACGGTTCCCGCGTTTCGGAAGCCTGCGGCAAGCACTATTCCGCCATCGAGGAAGCCAAGGCGGACACCGGCGCGCTCATGCTATTGATGAAGTTCCACGGTCGTTTCGGCATTCCGGAGATGAGCCGCCACACGGTGGGGGCGTCCTATTTCTCCGGCCTGTATCGCTCCATCCGTTTCGGGCTGCACGAGGCGCACGGCAAGGCCAACGTGATCCAGTACGCCTTCATGAAGGAGTTCGGCGCGATTTATTTGAAAGACGGCAAACTGGGCGTGGATCCGGAAAAGCTGGCTCTGGGCGCGGATCGCCTGCTTGACGAACTCACCGGGCTTCAGGCCACGGGCAAGACGGAGGATTTCGAGGCCTTCCTTTCCCGCTATGGCCGGGTGCCCGAGGAATTGGAACGGGCCGTGGCGGATATGGAAGATCTTCCCATCGACATCCTGCCCGTTTTTCCTTTGGAACGGGAGGATTTTCTGGATTGACGAAATCGGCGCGGCGCGTGAGCGGAGATTTGCCGCACACGCGCCGTTGAAGTCGATTGACAGAAGCGCCGGGCTACGGTAGAACTCGAAGAACGCTGAACCGCCGAGTACGAGTTGAGGATACTACGATCGAATGGACCACGGAGACTCGAATGCCAAATGCAATCATTACGGGAACCGGCAGTTACCTTCCGAATAAAAAACTGACGAACAAGGATCTGGAAACCTGGGTGTTCCGCAATCGCGGCGGGGACGAGTACCGGGTTTCCGGCGATGAGATCGTAACGAAGACCGGTATCCTGGAGCGGCGTCTGGCCGAGGAGGAAACCACCAGCGATCTGGCCGTCCAGGCCGGAATGCGGGCCATTTCCGACGCGGGGATTCACCCGGACGACATCGACCTGGTGTTGCTGGCGACTTCGACGCCGGATTACAAGATTCCGAAAACGGCTCCCCTGGTGGCCACGAAACTCAAACTGCACAGCGTCCCGGCCTATGACTTCGGCAAGGACTGTTCCGGGTGGACCGAGGCCTTCGAAGCCGCCTGTTACTACATCATGGCGGGCAGGTATCAGCACATTCTCGTGATCGGCGCGGACAAATGTTCCACGTTCATCAACGGAGCGAACAAGGGCACGGCGCTGCTTTTCGGAGACGGCGCGGGGGCGGTGGTGCTCTCGGCCTCCGACGATCCCGGCCGTGGTTTCCTGCGCGCCGTGGCGGGCTCCCAGGGCGATAGCTACGATCGGCTGTACGTCCCCGTGGGCGGATCCACCCTGCCGTATCGGCCGGACATCGAGCACGGGCAGGACAAACTGGTGATGGACGGCAAGGCCGTGGCCGGATACGCCAGCCAGGTGCTTTCCGTGGGCGTGGAGCGCGTACTGGCCGAAGAGCAGATGGTGCCGGAGAACCTGGATCTGCTGATTCCTCACCAGTCCAACCTGCGGATCATCGAGGCCGGGGCGAAGGCTCTGGACCTGCCCATGTCGAAGGTGATGCTGACCATCCAGCACACGGGAAATACGGCTGCCGCCTCAGTGCCCATCGCCATCGACGCCGCCGTGCGGGACGGGCGCGTCAAGGCCGGATACCTGGTCTGCCTGCTGGCCTACGGCGCGGGCTTCTCCTGGATCTCGGCGCTCATGCGCTGGTAGGGACGGCCCTTCGGTGCGAAGCGTCTATTTCTTTTTCTGATTGAACTCCAGCAGCACGCCGTTGGCGGCCTTGGGATGCAGGAAAAAGGCCAGGGTGTCGTGGGCTCCCTCGATGGGGGCATTCTGAAGGGTTTTCACGTCCGCCCGTTTCATGCCGTCCATGGCTTCATCGATATCCGCAACGCCGAAACAGATGTGCTGGATGCCTTCGCCGCGTTTGGCCATGCTTTTGAACAGCGGCGAGTCTTCGGAGATGGGTTCCATCAGTTCGATTTTCACTTCTCCCACCTGAACCATGACGACGCGCACGTTCTGCGAGGCCACCACCTCCGGTTCGGAAGCCGGCAGGGACAGCGTATCCCGATAGAAAGCGACGGCCCGGTCCAGGTCGTTCACGCCGATGGCGATATGGTCGATTTTCCGGATCATTGGCGACATTCTCCCCGTGGTTGTCAAAGGGCTCCGTCCGCTTCCCGTTTCATGGAATGCTGAAGCCTTCGGATGGTTCGGATCTGTTCCATGGCCTTGTCGTTTTCTCCCAGAAGCGCGTAGGCCAGCGGCAGGCATTGATGGGCCGGAAGATAGTCCGGGTCGATGGCGATGGCGTGTTCCAGATGTTTCACCGCCGCCAGGGGATCTTCCTGAACGACGAGCAACGTCTTTCCGAACGCGGTGCGCGTGCGGGGCGAATCGGGATCCAACTGTACGGCCTTTTCCAGAAGTTCCATCAGCTCCCGGTCCGATTCCTCGTCGTCGGACTGGCCTCGTATGCCGGTTTCGATGAATTCCTGGATTCTGGATTTCGTGTTCTCATCCAGTCCCAGAAACTCCACGCCCATGCCTTCGTGCTCGGCGGGCGGGCCGGATTCCACGCGAATGACCCGGGAAAGAATAGGGTATTCCTGATGGGTGTCGGGATGGATCAGCAGAACTTCCAGATCCTCGCCTTCATTGCGCAACAGCGGCGTGTTCAGAAACATGCCGCCCCGGCTGATATTGCGCGTATAGAACTCGCGCATGCGATCCTTGTCGCGCATGCGCACGAGAAAGGACAGAATGTAGCGGGGCGACTTCCGCCGGATGGGTTTCGCTTTCAGCGTGGCGTCCGGGGTCATCGGATCGTCTTCTTCTTCCGAGCGCGCGTTTTCAAGCTCCAGGCAGAAATCGTTCCAGATTTTTTTGGCGTTGTTCGTCAGGGAAAAGAAGTCCACGCCCATTCCCGGTCCCGTGGGGGCGGAATCGTCCGGCATCACCAGGCGGGCCACCCGCCCCATGACATTTACCCGTACGCCGCCCGGAAGCTGGAATTCCAGGTTGGCGAGCTGGCGCAGGGCGATGGGGCTGTCGGTGAGTACGAAGGCTCCATGGCGGCTGATATTGTGGGTTACGAGTTTCTGCACGCCTCCGGAGGTGGTCAGGATAACGGGTATGGAATACTCGATGTGCCTGTAGCGGCGCTGATTCTTCACCTTGCGATACATCGGAGGCCCCCTGTGTCCGGACGACGGAAAACGATTCCTATAACGAATTCCCCAAATTACATTCAGTTTGACATTCCCGGAGGAAATTTTCAAGCCAATTTCGCTTTCTCTTGCCTCTCGCCCGCTTTTGTCCTAGGGTCGGCCTATTCGCGAATTCGTGCGATGACTCGAAACGGACAGGAAAAAACGGGAGGTCAGGCATGACGGAAACGATTCGGGAGACGCCTCCGGCGCTGGTCGAGGCGGGACGGATCCAGACCGGCTTCTTCAAGACGCCCTTTCGCCGCGCGAACCTTCTGGACGCGGACAACATGGGCGGACGTCGAGGAAGGATGCTGCGCTGGCTGCGGCTGAAGGAATGGGTGGGCTACGGTGTCAACCACGAAAAGCTCTTCGGCGGCATCATCATCCAGAATGCCAAGTACGCGGCCAGCGGAACGGTGTATCTGTACGACCGGGAGACGCGCCGCAAACAGGAATGGCTGATCGTCGATTGGCCGCTTCGGGCGCGGCTTCCGGAAACGTTGTGGAACAGCGAAAGCCGTTGCGGCGGCGGGCGGCGGTTTTTGCGGTTCGAGCACGATCTGGAACGGAATCGGCATCGGATCCGTAGCGAGGTCAAGGCCGGCCGAAAGAATCCCGCGCTCTTCATCGATCTCGTCTGTCACCAGGACTGGCGGCGGGTGGATCCGCTGGTGGTCAGCCTGCCGATTGCTCCGGACCACCACACCTACACGCACAAATCCCCCCTGCGGCTGGAAGGCGTGGTGCGTATCGGCGGACTGGAATACGTCTTCGATCCCGAACGCGACCTGGGGAATCTGGACGAACAAAAGACATTCTATCCGTATCGCTCGAAGTGGAAATGGGGCTGTTTCACGGTTCTGACGAAGGACGGCCGGGAAATCATGTTGAACGTGGTGGACCAGATGACGCCCGAGGGAGAGCCGGGTGAGGATGCTCTTTGGGTGGACGGAAAAATGGAACTTCTGGACCCGCCCGTCATCGCGGCTTTGTCCGGACGGGGGGATTATCGCATCGAGACGCCCGATGGGCGCGTGAACGTGCGTTTCTCGGCGGAAGGCTCCAAGGCGGAAAAGCGGAATTTTCAACTGATTCGGATGGATTACGAACAGTATTTCGGGCGATACGATGGCGAGATCGTGGACGGGCAGGGGAACCGGCACATCATCGAGGGCGCTTTCGGCGCGCTGGAGCGTATGGACGCCCGATTCTGAAGGAACGAACAGGAGGGATGAAGACATGAGAACGATGCAGACAACTCCCGAACGGATGGTGGAAGACGGCCGCGTCCGGGCGTTCGGGCATTTCGAGACGCCTTTCGAAATCGTCAATCCCATGGAAGCGGATGTTTTCGGGATCGGAGAAACGGGCTCGAAACTTTTAAATCGTTTCCGGCTGAAGGAGTGGCAGCATTTCGCCATTTTCGGCCCGGAATTTCTTTTGACCTTCGTGGTCTTCAACTCGCATTACCTGCACACCTCGTTCTGCTATTTCGTGGATCGAGAGACGGGCGAGATGGTGGAGCATCACCGCGAGTGCCCGCCGTTTCGCGCCAAGCTGGCCGACGCTCTGTGGGACGAGCACTGTTCCTTCAAGGCCCCCGGCTATTCCATCGGCATCCACAACCACCTGAAGGAAAACCGGCATACGGCCATGGTGAAGGTGAACGCTCGGCGCGGACGGCCCGGAATCGCGGCGGATCTGGAGTTTCTGGCCGACCTGAGCCGGTTGCAGCCGTTGGTGGTGGTGCTGAAACTGGCGGAGAACCGCCCGGCCTATTCCCACAAGATGGCCTGTCCCGCAGCGGGTCGCGTGACGGTGGGCGATCGCGAGATCGAACTGGATCCCACGCGGCATCTGGTGCTCATCGACGTGCACAAGGCTTTCTATCCCTATCGCATGGCCTGGACCTGGGCTTCCTGCGCGGGCTTCGACGAAGCGGGCCGTGTGGTGGGGCTGAATCTCACGCACAACGTCATCCGGGACGACACGGACAACAACGAAAACGGACTGTGGGCGGAAAAAGATCTGTCCATGTTCCAGGCGGCGCGTTTTACCTTTAACGAGCGGAATCTGATGGAACCCTGGCGCATTGAAACGGAAGACAGGCGTTGCCGGGTGGATTTCCGTCCGGAAGGCGAGCGGGCGGGCGTCATCAACGCGGGATTGATCGCGTCCGACTATCACCAGCCCTACGGCACGTTTTCCGGCGAGGCCGTGGACGACGCGGGAAAAACGCACAAGATCGAGAATTTCTTCGGCGTCACCGAATTTCACCGCGCCCGGTTTTAGGGGAAGTTACGGAGAGGATCCGACCCGGGCGCTTTCCGTCAGATTTTTCTTGAAAGATAGATTTTCCCGAGTGGGTACGATACCAGCCAGCAGGCCACCATGGCCACGATCAGGAAGATCACATCCATTTTGGGACGCCACAGGTAGGCCAGGCCAAATCCGACGATGATAAGCGAAGAGATTTTTTGTGTGAGTTCCGTCGCGCGAAGATGAATCTGAATGCTGCGTTCGTCCTTGATATCCTTCCTATCGAGCCAGGACATCAGCAGGTAGAAACCGACTACGCAGAAAACGATCAGACGCAGAATATTGGTTTCAGACATCCGGATTCTCCTTGTATTCCTCGATTTGAAAGATGGTTTCGACCTTGATCCCAAGGACTCGGGCGATGCGCAGGGCCAACGCGACCGACGGCACGAATTTCGAGGTTTCAATCGAGTGAATGGTCTGTCTCGAACACCCGACCCGATGGGCCAGTTCCTGCTGGGTCAAATCGCCATTCGCCACCCGTTCGATTTTCAATCGGTTTTTTAATCTGTTCATAGGAACATTCTAAATCATGGAATCTTCATGTCAAGTATAGATCACAAAAAGTCTTCTATACTTTACATTTCTTGCTATTCTACGATGGATGGGGATCCCATTCCGTCCGGGCGTTTTCGTGACATTTCATTGCACGATTGCCGTGGATCCGTATAATGGGAACAAGAGGTACATGTGATTCGTTCCTTCGGTGGCGCCCCGGTTGCCATGAGGGCGCGGAAGTGTTGCCTAAGAACGTCAATGTCAGGCGATTTCGTTCGGCCTTGCTTGGATTGTCGGGTCCAAAGGATCCGATCTGCGCTACTGAAGACGACGCCCGAGTTCTGGATGATTATTCAGATGGCCTACGGTCTGGCCAAGGCATGGACGGAATTGCTCGTAAGCCCAATCGCCGATGGCCGGTAGGTATGGATGGGTAAGACAGTTGCTCGTCCTACGAGACTTGAGAAACTGTTTTTATCCCAATCCTTGCAAGATGATCCTTTGTTCTGAACTCAAAGTGGCCTTCCTGTTTATACCTTTTTCCTCTTGTGTCTTCAGCATAGGCCTGAATTTTAAAATTATTTTGATTTTTATAATCTGTTTTACATAGTGTTTTAAGGAGTCCTTGCATTTCAAGAACACCAAAAACCATGTCTCCATCATGTAAGGTTATATTACTAGAATTGAATTTCCCTGGAAACTCCGGACGTTTCTTAGTTTTTTCATATCCGGTCACTTGTTCGAATCCCCATTTGTATAAAGTCACAATGCGAGGACGGGTATTGACTATCTTGACATAGATCCCGTCGGGCTCATTGCTGTCCCTAGTGATGCCATCTTCGTCCATCCTTCCTTCGAAAACTTCAAGAGATAAATTTGGCCAGAAATCACTACGCAAACGGAGAATACTAAACAAGATGGAGACCGCCACACCGATGAATCCGAAGGCCGCCATTATGCAATAGTATGTACTTGCCTTCAACTGTATCTCCTTAAATACTTACCAAGCCTCTTGTCGCAGTAACGTGTGTCGGGTAAATCTCCCGCCCGACCCACAGGGCGGTTTGCTGGGCATGAAACATGCCCGACAACCCGCTCCGAGCCTATTTCATCTTCTCGATTTCTTCTTCGACTTCCTCGGCTCCCTCCGCGTAGAATTTCTCTTCTTCCGGCTCCAACTCCTTCAGCAGCCGCAGAAACTCCCCGGCATGGACTCTCTCTTCATCCGCGATATCTTTGAGGACTTCGATGGCGAGCTTGTTGTCCGTGGACTCCGCCAGTTGCATATAAAGTTGAATGGCTTCATACTCGGCGGCGACCATGAAGCGAATCGCGCGGACGAGTTCCTCGTTCGTCAGTTTTCTGTCGCTGGCGAGCCCCGAAAAAGGCGATCCGAATTCCGGCATTGTTCTTCTCCTTCCGAAAAAAGTTTATCTTGGTTAGCTACAACTCTCGTTTCTTCCTCAATCCCCGAAGTGCTTCTCCTCCTCGTTTTCCGCGCCGGCGGCGTCGGGCTCCACGTCGCGGCCCAGCACCGGACATGCCGCCCGTTCCTTGTACCACTCGTGCTGGATCAGAAGGTTCATGATCTCGTTCGTGCCCGTCCAGATCATCATCAGGCGGATATCCCGCAGGATCTTCTCCACGGGAAACACGTCCGTATAGCCGATGCCGCCCATCACCTGCATGCAGCGGTTTACGATGTCCCAGGCCAGTTCGGTGGACATTTTTTTCGATTCGGACACCATGCGGCGGGGATCCTCGCCGCTGTCGGCCTTGCAGGCCGTGGCCCAGACGAGCGCCCGCGCGGCGTCCAGGCGGGCGACGGACTCGGCGATGTGAAAGCCCACCGCCTGAAAGCGGTTGATCGTTTTGCCGAAGGCGCGCCGTTTGGTGGAATAGCGCGTGGCCACTTCCAGGGCGGCCCGCGCCGCGCCCACCGCGCCGGACGCCGTGGTGAGCCGCTCGGGGACCATCATGCGGTTGAAGACCTCTGCGCCGCGGTCCAGGCCGAGAATCAGGTTGGCCTTCGGCACCCGCGTGTCGTGAAAGACGATGCGGCTCGTGCCCCCGCCGCGCGTGCCCATCAGGCCGTAGAGGTGCTCCACCTGCACCGTGTCGTCGCGGTCCACCAGTAGCGCCGAGATCGCCCGGTGCGGATGCACGCCTTCCTCGAAATTCGTGCGCGCGTAGACCAGGAAATAGTCCGCGCCCTCGCCGCCGACGATAAAGCGCTTCTGCCCGTTCAGAACGAAGTGGTCGCCGTCGTCCACGGCCTTCGTGGTCGCGCCGAAAAAGTCCGATCCGCCCCGGGGCTCGGTAAGCGCCTCGGCGCAGAATTTCTCGCCCTTCAGCGTGGGTTCGAGATACTTGCGTTTCTGTTCCTCCGTCCCGAAGGCGTGCATGGCCTCGCCCACGATGCTGACGAGCGAATACAGGCAGGCCAGAGACGCGCCCAGCACGCCGATTTCCTCCAACGCGCAGACCTCGGCCTTCCAATCCAACCCGCCGCCGCCGTAGGCCTTGTCGAAACGCAGGCCGAGCAGCCCGGCCTTGGCCGCCTTCACGAGATAATCGGTGGGAAAATGCACCTTGTCGGCGTCCATGTCCCGCAGAAGATCGGATGGAATCGAGCGGGCGAATTCCCGGGCGCGATCCCGGGCGTCCCGTTGAACGTCGTTCAGCAGATAGTCGAACATGGGGCCTCCTGTTTTCGTGAGTGAAGCGATTCTTTCGATCTTCCATCATAGCGGCTCGGCGACGCTTGTCCAGTTCGGAATTTCACTTTTTCGATGGATTTACGCGCGGCGATCGTCCTTGAATTGGGCCTCGATACGGCCGATTCTCAAGAGGGCGTCCGGGTGGATTTCGGGCTGGTGGTAGTACCACCGGCCGGTGCGGAGGCCGTTTTCGGCCCCTTCGGGGGACTTTTTTCGCGTTTGTCTCCGGGGGCGGCATCGAACGTTTTCCTCGCCATTTTCCGCAAGGAAAGATCTTGTATCTACACGAAATTGTTTGGATAAACGCTTTCGTGAAAACGCGATGAGCGTATTGTTATCTGTAAAAAAGCGACCGTGCTTTTTTCGTTCGGTCCCGGCGGCGTCCGGACGGCGGGATTATTTGCCGGAATCTTCGGTAATATCCATAAGTTCCACGTCGTTTTCGGGCGGTTTTCCGCGGCGTTTCGCGCTGTTCGCCAGGGGATGCGAAACGGCGTATTCCATAAGGTCTCGGCAGGATCGTTCGAAGGATTCGCGCTCCTCGATCGAACTTCCCCGCTTGGCTATTTCGAGAGCTTTTTTCAGAATTTCAGCGGGAATCGGCATGGCGTTTTTTCCGAATAAAAAAGCGCATGGAATTTTCGCCTCCATGCGCCGGGATTGTTGTGTTTTTTTTCGTGTTTCGAATTATCGGCTCAGGCGCTCCACGGCGTTTTTGGCCACCACGGAATCCTTGCCGGCCGGATAATATTCCAGGTACTGCTTGAAATACTTCAGGGCGCCGGACTTGTTTCCCAGTTCGTCGTAGGTGATGGCGATGCCGTATAGAGCCCGGGCATAACGGCCGTTTCTTCCAAGCGCCTTCTTGAAATTGTCCAACGATCCCTGGAAGTTGCCCAGGTCGTAATAGCAGTAGCCCATCATGGTGTAGGCTTCGGCGGTGGGTTTTATTTCCGCCGCCTTCTGGTACATCTTCACGGCCTGCTTGAATTCGTCGCGCTTGCGCAGGCTTTCGGCCTGCTTGAACAGGCTGTCGTAGGTGACTTTCGGGGCGGCCTTGGCGTGATGCTCGCTTTTGGAAGGTTTTTCCTCCGCCTTGGGTTCGGGCAAAGCCTTGGGCGTCAGGCTTTCCTGCATGGCCAGGGCCACGGGATGGGAAGGAGACTTCGCCAGGATTTCCTTAAGGATCTTCAAGGCTTCTTCCGTCTGCTTTTCCTTTACGGCCAGGGCGGCCAGGGCGAATTTCGGGCGGATGAAGTTCGCGTTTTTCATGATCGCCATCTGAAGCGTCTGTTTTCCGGCGGCCACCAGCGAGGGATCCTTGATCTGCAACGCGCCCTTGATGTACAGCACCAGCGCGTCCTCGCCGTTTTTGGCCATGGCTTTTTCAAGGTGTTCGTTGGCCTTGGAGGCATTGTCGCCCATGCGGAAATAATCCGCCAGAGCGCGATTGACGGCGAAATCGTCCTCCGGAGGAGCCAGTTCGAAGGCTTTCCCCGCGTGGGCATACGCGTTTTTCAACAGCGCGTTGGCGGAGGAATCCGCCGTCTGGATTTCCAGATTCAGCCGGTCCACGTTGGCTTTCAATTCGGCGGCGGCCTTCAAGAGCGGATCGTTCTTATCTCCCGCTTTGCCTTCCTTTTCGTATTTCCGGTTCGCTTCCTTCAACAAGGCCAATTGGGCGTCCCGTTCTTTTTCCCGTCTCGGATTCTGAAGCGAAAGCAGTTCGGAATGGGCCGTGAGCACTTCGGCCAGGGCCGCCATGGCCGGATAAAGCTCCGGCTTGGCCGATATCATGGATTTCAGACTGTTCTCGGCCTGGTTCAGCGCGGCGTCCGTGTAGAGCAACGCCTGTCCCTGGGCGGCATCGATGGCGGCCTGGTCTTCCTTGGAAATACCGCCGCCGCCGAACAGTCCGGGAGCGGCGAAATAGGCCACGGCCAGTCCCACCACGATCAGCACCGCCGCGATGGCGACGTATTTCAGCGCGCCGCCGGACTTGGCTTCTCCCGGCTCTTCGTCGTCCCAGGCGCTCCAGTCCTGGGCGCGAGCCTCCGATTCCGCTGGAGCGGCGGGAGCGGGTTCCTCTTTTTTCTCCGCTTTCGGCTTTTCCTCTTGCGGTTCGGGCGTGGGCTCGGGTGTGGGCGTGGGCTCAGGCTCGGGTGTGGGCTCAGGCTCGGGTTCGGGCTCCGGAGTCGGCGCGGGCGCGGGTGTGGGTTCCGGAGTCGGAGCCGGAGTGGGTTCGGGCTTGGGTTCCGGCTTGGGTGCCGGGGTCGGGGCCGGAGCGGGCGCGGGTTCGGGAGCGGCTTCCTCCGGCTTCGGTTGATCGGGAGTGGCCGCCCACATCTGCATGGTCATGCGCGGTTGCGGAGCTTCCTCCTTTTTGGGAGGTTCGACCTTCTTCGGCTGGGCCTGGAGCGTGGACGTGCTGCTTTTGGCCTTGTCGATCAGTTGCAGAAAGGGCTTCAGCTCCGCGATATCGGAAAGCGGCTTCCAGTTCACGCCGTCTTCGGAGATCATATCCGTGGCTACGGCCTTGTGCTCCACGATCCAGCGCTGAATGGTGGACATGTCTTTGAAATTATAGCTGCTTCCGTCTTCCGTACGCAGGGTGCGATAGGGGCTGGGCTCCTTCGAACCGGAAGGGGCCGAAGGCGATTCCCCCAGGGCCGCAGGCTCCACGGGCTCCACGGGCTCGGGGGCGTCGGGCTTTTTCGCCACGAAAACATGATTGCATTTCACGCATTTGACGGCCAGACCGGTGGCGGGGATCTTCGCTTCGTCGATATTGTATTCCGCCGAACAGTTGTCACATTTGACCCTCATTACCCAAACCTCCCTATGTCAGGCTTCGTATCCTGGCGGATCGTTCGCGCACAGTATCCGTAATACCACCCCCGCCCGGACGATGCCAAGAAAATTTTCCCCCGGGAAACACCGACAAGACGGGTGATATCGGGAAGCTAGACGAAATGGACGCCTCCCGATTCCTCCTTTGCCGCTCGAAATCAGACCGGGTTGAACGCCTCTTTTTTCATCTTGCAGATCGGGCAAACCCAGTCCTCCGGCAGATCCTCGAAGGCGGTTCCCGGAGCGACGTTCTGTGTGGCGTCGCCTTTTTCGGGGTCGTAGATGTAGCCGCAGCCGGAGCAGATGTATTTCTTCTTTTCGTCGGCCATGCTCTTCCTCGATGCGTGCGTTGGAATGGTTTTCTCTTTCGAAACTACAAAGCCACAGCGGCGCTGAAAAGTCAATATCTTCTTTACCGGCGTCCATGGGAAATGCTATGCTTGGCGGCGATTTCGAGCCCGATGGAGAGCGTTCCCGAGGCCCGAAAAATTCATATCCGGTCCATGTTTTCAGGGAGTCGATGACATGCTGGTCGCGGAAAGAACGGGCGTTTCCGGAAGGATATCGATGATCTTCCTTCTGCTTTTCATGTTGTCTTTCGGGTTTCCCGACGGATTCGATTCCGTTCATGCCCGGGGGCACGGTCCCCGCTCCATGAACTCCCAAAATGCGCCCGCTCCCGTTTCCGCAACGGCGGAAACTCCGAAAGAAAGCGAAGCCGATCCTTCCGCGATTCCCACGGATTTGAAGGAATTGGCCGCCGTTCCCGGGGCCTTCCATCCACCGGAAGGCGGTTCGGCCTGCCGACCGCTGGAAATTCCGGAGGAAAAGAAAAATCTTCCCAAGCCTTTGGGACGGCGTCTGGAATCCAAGCGAGCCGCAAAACTGATTACCGATTTTTCCCTGGACCGGGTGGCGCCCAACCCCAGTCATGTGGGGCGGGGCGGCATTCTTTCCAAGGATGCCCAAAACTTCTGGAAAACCCTGGGAATCTGCGGCGACACTCCCGAAGGAAAAGGATTCGCCGAGCCGGGGCGCGAACTTCTGGACAGCGAACAAAACCTGCGGGCGATCGTGGACAAGATCCTGCCCGCAGAGAATTCCAAACGCGGCTGGCCGTCCATTCGTTGCGGCTACGTGATCCAGGACATGGATAACCCCGGCCTGTACGCCGAACTGCCCGTCGATGCGCTGCCCGCCTGCAATGAAATCACCGGACTGCTGCGGGATGGAAACGTCGTTTACGCCACGGTGCAGTACAACGGGTACGCCAGTGAAATCGGCTTCAAGGGAAACCGGATCGTCGCCCTGGATCTGTGCGGGCACGGAATTCTCTGGCAGTCCGCCGACATTCTCTCCAACATGCCGATGATCCTCTATCGCGACTACATCCTGACGGGATACGGATTTACGAAAGAACCCGATTTCATTACGGTATTGAATCGCTGGACGGGCAAGGACATCCAGAAGGTGCGTCTGCCGAAATCGCTTTCGGATCTGCGTATCCAGGACGGCAGACTCTATGTCCGGATCTACGACGGCTACGTAATTCACGCCCTGACCACGGAAACGGGCGGGGACGCTCCCGCGCCCAAAGCCGCGAAACCGGATCGCGGGAAGCTTCGCGAAGAGCGTCGAAAAAAAAGGAAGGCGGTTCGCAAGGAACGCAAGCGATCCCCCCAAAAACGCAAAACACGGGAAAAACGCCGCCGGGACGAACGCAGGCGCAAACGCTGAGCGTATTCGGAAAAAGTTTTTGCATGAAAGAAAAGGGGCCAAAGCCCACCATCGAGGATGGGGCGTTCCCATCCGTTTTCTTTCACCGAACGAAGCATTTCCCCGAAAATGGGGGTTGAACCTCGAAAAAACGCCACCCTCCGTCGTCGAAAACGGGGGGTGGCGAGCTTGGATTCATTCCATCGAGTGAGGTCGGGCGAGTCGTCGCCCCGGCGGACGAAAGACGATCTTCGTTACGCCTTATTCAGCACTTCCGCCATGGTGCGGCCGATCTCCGACTGCGAGGGCGCCACGTTGACGCCGCATTCCTTCAGCTTGGCGATCTTGTCCGCCGCCGTTCCCTTGCCGCCGGAGATGATCGCCCCGGCGTGCCCCATGCGTTTTCCCGGAGGGGCCGTCTGGCCCGCGATGAAGCTCACCACCGGTTTCGTCATGTGATCGCGGATGAATTCGGCCGCTTTTTCTTCGCCGTCCCCGCCGATCTCGCCGATCATCACCACGCCCTCGGTGTCCGGGTCGGCCTCGAAAAGCTTCAGAACATCTACAAAAGACAGCCCGATGATGGGGTCGCCGCCGATGCCGATGCAGGTGGACTGCCCCAGACCCTCGGCGGTGAGCTGCCGTACGGCGGAATAGGTCAGCGTGCCCGAGCGGCTGATGACGCCCACGGAGCCGGGCTTGTGGATGGGGCCGGGCATGATGCCCAGTTTGGCCACGCCGGGCGTGATGACGCCGGGGCAGTTCGGTCCCACGGTCTTCACGTCCAGATGCTTGATTTGGTCCATCACCCGCGCCATGTCCAGCGCCGGAATGCCCTCGGTGATGGTCACCACCAGGTCCACGCCCGAATGGGCGGCCTCTAGAATGGCGTCGGCGGCGAAGGGCGGCGGCACGAAGATCAAGGCGGCGTTGGCCCCGGCCTTCTTCACGGCTTCCTTCACCGTGTTGAAGATGGGAACGCCTTCGAAGTCCGTTCCTCCCTTTCCGGGCGTGACCCCGGCGACGACCTGGGTGCCGTATTCCATCATCTGGCGGGCGTGAAATTGTCCCGTCTTTCCGGTGATGCCCTGAACGACGACTTTCGTGTTCGAATCGACCAGGATGCTCATGCCGCGCCTCCTTTCACCACGCCCACGACCTTCTGCGCGCCGTCCTTCAGCGTCTCGGCCGGAATGATATTGAGCCCCGAATTGGCGATCATCTCGCGGCCCTGCTCCATGTTCGTTCCGAACAGGCGCACCACCAGCGGAATGGAAAGCCCCACTTCCTTTACGGCCGCAATGACGCCCTCCGCGATTACGTCGCAACGCATGATGCCGCCGAAGATGTTGACCAGAATGGCCTCCACGTTCTCGTCCGAAAGAATGATCTTGAAAGCCTTGGCTACCTGCTGGGCGTTGGCTCCGCCGCCCACGTCCAGGAAGTTGGCCGGTTCGCCGCCGTAGTATTTAATGACGTCCATGGTCGCCATGGCCAGGCCCGCGCCGTTGACCATGCAGCCGATGTTGCCGTCCAATTTAATGTACGTCAGCCCGTGCTCCACGGCCTCCAACTCCATGGGATCCTCTTCCGAGGGATCGCGCATCTCCGCGATATCCGGGTGGCGGAAGAGGGCGTTGTCGTCGAAATTCACCTTGGCGTCCAGGGCGATCAGCTCGCCGTCCTCGGTGACCACCAGGGGATTGATCTCCACAAGTGAGGCGTCCAGTTCCGTGAACATGCGGAAGAGGTTGGTGAGAAGCTTCACGAAACGGCCCACCTGCTTGCCCTCCAGTTCCAGCCCGAAGGCCAGTTCCCGTCCCAGGTAGGCCGGAAAGGCCGAGGTGGCGTTGGTGTGGATCGTGAGGATCTTCTCCGGGGTCTTCGCGGCGACTTCCTCGATCTCCATGCCGCCCTCCGTCGAGGCCATCACGGCGATGCTTTTCGAGGAACGGTCGAGCACCATGCCCAGGTAGAGTTCCCGCCGAATGGCGCTGCCTTCCTCGATCAGCAGGCGCTTGACGATCTTGCCTTCCGGGCCGGTCTGGTGCGTCACCAGATTCATTCCCAGGATGCTTTCGGCATACGTGCGGACCTCATCCGGCGATTTCGCCAGTTTCACCCCGCCGCCCTTGCCGCGCCCTCCGGCGTGAATCTGGGCCTTGACCACGGTGACGGGGCTTTTGATCTCCTCCGCGATCTTCAGAGCTTCTTCCACGGAGAACGCCGCGCCCCCTTTCGGCACGGGAACTCCGAAACGGCGGAAAAGTTCCTTTCCCTGATGTTCGTGAATTTTCATGGCGCTCCTCTTCTTTTTACGAGTGAACCCGGCAAATGAGAAATGGACTCGATTCGTTCGTTGTGCGACTTCCTTTATGGATCATTCTACACGGAAAATATTCCAGATTCCTGAAAAAGCCAAGCGAAAACCCGGTCGGGGGCGCGACGCTCCTTCCGAACGGAAAATCGACGGTCGGAATCGGCGGAAAATATTTTTTCCCATGGGAATAATGGGAAGCCGACGGTGGTTTTTCTCTCGTGAACCTGACAAACGCCAAGGAGGTCGGATCGTGACGCAGAAATCAGAGAAACGGGAGGATCCGGTCCCGGTCGGAGATGCGGCCCGGTCCGCCCAAATACCGTCCTCCTTTCGCCTTCATCTGATGATGGCCTGGGATTCCTGGCTGAAAAGCGCGCTTTTCGCAGTGGCGGCGCTCCTTCTCGTGGCCGCCGTCGGTTTGGGCGTCTTTCCGAAAACATGGACCGGCGCGGCTTCGGTGTCGGCGATCGTGCTGATTCCGCTGGGCCTCATGACGGCGGACTGGAGGAAACGCGCCGGAATGTCTCGTGTTTCTCTGGCCGCGCTCGTCGGGTTCGGCCTGATTCTTCTGGCCGCCGCCCTTTATCCCAGTATCCTGCCGATCCTCGAAGGCGACGCCGTGGGGCCGTTTTCGCTCAAGGAAGCGAACGACAGCGTCACGATCCCTCCGCAAAAGGCGGGTCCGGCCTGGTGGCTGATGGAAGTCCATGGAAAGATGCCGAAAACCGACAAACCGTTTTCCGTTTCCTATGCGCTGAAATTGGAGAACTCGGATTTCAAGGAAGTGGTGAAGGGTGATCTGGAACGCTCCTGGCGGCGCGTGAAGGTGGGCCGGCGTACGCGGGGCAAGAGCCTGGCCAGTCACGAACTGAACGTCCATCGCCTGACGGCCGATCTGGGGAAGGAATCCACGCTTTCCCTGCAAAAGCTCGCCGGTCGCCTGGAGGCGCCGCTGGAGGTGTTTTTACGCCCGGAACCCGTGATGTGGAGCTACCTGCTGGCCGTGGATCTTCCCCTGATTCTGGCGGTGGGATTCATCGATGTTCTGGACGAGAAAAGACGCCGGACGAAACCGATGATTCGCCGGGCGTCTTTCATGCTCATTTTCGGCGCGGTTTTCGCGGACAACTGGGTGCCGGGGGTTTGGATCGGCCCGATTCTTCTAGGGCTGCTGGTCGCTTCCGCCGGGTCATTCATGCTGGGCTACGCGATTCCCCCCGTTTTTCGTCCCATCGCCGAGAAACTGAAACCGCTTTTCCACCTTTGAATTCGACTGCCGAATCCCGAATTGTCCCTATTTTCGGGACGTTCCGGCCGTAGCTTTTTCAGGATGCAACGATAGAAGCGCCTTTACGAACGGGGTGCGGTTTTTTCTGGATGTCACCATCGTCTTGCGGACGTTCGGGCTCATCTCGATGTGCAGAAAACGTCCGTCCGCCGCGTTGATGGCCCGGCCCTGGGAGTTGGTCGCCGCTCCCAGGGTGCTGGCGTCCTTTCCGTATACCAGCACCTTCCAGGCGGGAGGTTTCCAGGCGTCCCGGAAGCGGACGGCGTCGTCGGAGCGGCGGCGCGATCCGCCGCTGAGGATCACGTCCCCGGCGTGATTTCCGCTGTCGTATCCGTGCAATTGAACAAAGATCAGCGAGGGATCGGCCTTCAGCGCTCCCAGCGTGGCGGCCTGGAAGAGCAGATTGGGATTGTGGGCGGCGTCTGCGGGGTGTTCCCTGTCCGCGGGTTTTTCGTCCTTGCGGCTACGATAGCGATGGAGGGAATTGCTCATGAGCCAGCGGGCCCGGCTGTCGCGAAAGGTCTTGTAACCCAGACCGGATGTGTTCAGATCGAAATAGGAATGGGGAGTCTGAATGACCAGCGGACGGGCCTTGCCGCAGCGCAGAACGTAGACGCCGCTTCCCCGGTAAGCGGGGGGCGTCTCCCGGACGATCAGGAAGCGTTCCGACTTTTCCTCGAACGGCAGAATCTCCATGGAAAGCGGCTTCAGTTCCAGCGCGGCCTTGTCGATGTCCGCTTTCGCGCAGGTTCCGGCCCCGGCCGTCAGTTCGGCGAAGACACGCCGCAGGACTTCCCGCTCTTTTTTGGACGGAACGAGAAAACGGGGAGCTTCCTTGGGATGTCGGGATTCGCGAATCCGTTCGCGCAGGGCGTCCATGGGCTTGTCCTTTCGCATGGCGGATGCCTTTCCGGCCTTCGCGGCGGTGTTCGGAAGCAGCAGAAAAAGAAGAAGCATCAGACAAAGCGATCGCATTTTGCGCTCCTTTGAAAATGAATCGTCCATTTCCAATCTACCTCGACCGCCGGGAAGCGAGTTCCGACGGGAAGATCACGGCGACAGAAGGGAACGGTAGAGCCGGACGACTTCCGGTCCCCAGGTTTGCAGGGAATAATCCTTTCGAACGGTCTCCCGGGCGCGCTTGCCCAGTCGTTCACGGAAGGAGGTGTCACGCGCCAGCGCAAGAAGGCTTTCATGCCATTTCTCCGGCGTCCCGGCCAGCAGGCCGTTTTCTCCATGCCGGACGATCCGGGCGTTCACTCCCACCGGCGAGGCCACCGCCGCGCGTCCCGCCGCCATGTATTGCAGAAGTTTGGCCCCGCACTTGCCCCGGGTCCAGGGCGTATCCGGAAGCGGCATGACGCCGATGTCCAGGAGGGCGATCTCGCGGGCCTCGCTTTTCTCGTTCCACGGGACGAAACGGCAGGGAATTGTGGGGATGACGTAGGGCCGGGAGGAAATGACCACGAATTCGAAGTCGATTTCCGCGGCCAGTTTCCGAAGCGGCGCATGCAGATCGTCCAGGTAGGGCAGGGTGCCGGGCGTTCCCACCCAGCCGATGCGAAGCGGCTTCGTTTTTTGTGGGGCGCTGTCCGGATACGATTCCATGTCGATGACGGTGGGCACGATGCTCACGCGGTCGGTCGCCTGTCTGGCGAAGCGCGCCAGGTGTTCGTTTCCCACGACGACGTGGGCGGCTTTGGCCAGGGTCCGCCGCAATTTTCCTTCGTGCAGCGCCGTCAGGTAAATCGCGTCGTCGAATTCGATCACGACCTTGCGGTTGAAGCGCCGCAAAAGAAATTCCAGCACGCCCTGCTCGTACGGAAAAAGCTGGTTTTCCACCACCACCAGATCCGCACGGCGGGCTTCGGGTAGATCGGAAAGGCGACGGAACAGGCCGCGCAGGCTGATGGCCGCTTTCGCTCTTCTGGAACCGGGCGAGGCGTGATGCAGAATCAGGTCGTAATAGTCGTCTCCGAAAAGCGGCCGGATGTCGATCTCGAACCCGGCTTGGCGCAGGTGCGGCAGATATTGGAGAAAACGGTAGCGGGTGGCGGGGTTGACCGCGGTTCCCTTCGTGAAGAAGAGGATGCGGCCGCTCATAGCTCCTCCAGTTCCTCCTGGATTTTATCCCGCTTGGGATAAAAGTCCAAATAGGCGTTCGCCAGTTTCCGGGTCAGCAACTCGGCGGAGTACGTCTGGCTCAGGCGGCGCGCCTCGGCCCTGGCCTTGTCCAGGTTCATTTCCAGGGAGCGCGCCAGGGCGGATTTCAATTCCTGGCTTCCGGCCTGGTCGAACAGCATCGAGCACTGCGGGGTGGCCACTTCCGGGATGGAGCCGACGTTGGGCGCCACCAGCGGTTTGCCGAAGGCAAGGGCCAGCATGAGCGAACCGGAGTTGACGATGTTCTTGTAGGGCATGACGAAGAAGTCCGCGGATTGCATGTAATACTGGACCTCGTCCGGGGTGATGTAGCGCAGAAACGTGTGGATGTTGTCGTATCGGGAGCACAGCCCCTCGATGTTTTTCGCATAGTGTTTATTGGTGGGGTTCCCGGCGATAATCAGCGTGTGGTCCTTCATCGGATGGCGGCCGAAAATCGGAATGATGTCGGCCAGTCCCTTGTACGGATGGATGCCTCCGTAACAGAGATAGATGCGCCCCTTGGGTTGAATTCCCAGGTGATTCAGTCCCTGCCGCCGGGAAACCACGCTGGGATAGTAATCTCCGAAATTGTGATGCGGAATGTGCAGAATCTTCTTTTCCGGCAGATCGGGATAACGTTCCCTGAACAGCCGCCCGGTGGCGCGGGACAGGCAGACGATGCGGTCGGCCTGGTGGAACATCATCTTGCGCCCCGTGCGCTCCAGCCATTCGGAGGAATATCCGCCCTTGGGTTCGTTGTAGAGCGTCCAGAAGATTTTCAGCCCCAGGCGCTTGGCCGCCCACAAGTTCCCGAAACGGCGGGAGAATCCGGAGAGTTGGCCGATGGATTCCTCGTGGGAGAAGGGACTTCGGTATTCCTTGATGTTGAAAATGTGCAGAATGTCGTGCATCGGGGCTTGTCGGAGCAGTTCCCCCGATTCCAGGTCGTGCAGCATGGTGACCTTCGCGCCCAGATCCTCCAACTCGCGGCGCGTGACCACCAGGTAGGGATTCTGCTCGGCGGCCGGATGCATCAGCACTCGGATGGGCGGGCGGTTTCGCCCCAGAATACTCAATTTCTCGCGAACGACATTGCGAACGGCTTTCCTGGAAAACCAACCCGTTCGCGGACCGCCCGTGATGTCCTTGTTCATGTTCCGTTTCCCCGGGTTCGAAAAAAAGCGGGATTACAGTTCCCGAAGTTTCATATAGGCGTCCCGGATGGCGGCCGCCGCGTTGCCGGTCCGGTCGGAGTCGCCCACCGGGATGACGGTCCCGGAAAAGCCGTCCAAGGCGTCCTTCAGCGGATTGTGGGAGGTTACGCCCACCGCCATGATGACCGTGTCGGCCGGAACGACAAGCGGGCCGTCCGGTGTTTCCAGGTGCACGCCTTCGTCATCGATCTTCGCGGCCTTGGCCCGGACGATCGTTTGAATACCCATCTCCTTGATTTCCTTCAGCGCGATCCATTTTGTGGATTTCCCGATTCCCCGGCCCAGTTTCGCATCCATTTCCACAATCGTCACGTCCTTGTGACCTTTCCAGAGATGTTCCCGGATCACGTCCGGATCCTCGGCGCGATGTTTCAGCAGAAAGGCGGCCGTGGTATCCGATATCGTTCCCACGGAGGCCGCGAACAGCGCCGTGTCCACGCCCGTGGCGCCTCCGCCGATGACCACCACCCGATCTCCCAGCGGAACCTTTTCTTCCAGCACCTCCAGCGGGAACACTACATTGGAACGCTCCGCGCCCTCGACGGGCAGGCGGATGGGCCGGGAGCCCGTGGCGACCACCACGACATCCGGATCGTGCTTCCGGATCAGATCGGCGGTCACCTCCACGCCCGTTTCGATCTTGGTGCCGAAGAGTTCGGCCTGTCGCCTGTAAATGGGAATCATGTTGAAGAATTCGTCCTTGTTCGGCGCGCTGCTGGCGGCGTAGATCTGGCCGCCGATGCGTTCTTCCTTTTCCAGGACGGTGACGTCGTGTCCCCGTTTGGCGAGGACGATCGCGGCCATCAGGCCGGAGGGTCCGCCGCCCGCCACCAGAACGGTTTTGGAACTTTCCGGGGCGGGAAGCACCTCGTCTTCGTGGCCCACCTCCGGGTTCATCAGGCAGCCGAGCTGCTTCATCTGGAAGATGTTGTCCAGGCATTCCTGGTTACAGGAAATACAGCGCACGATATCCTCGGAGCGTCCTTCCATGGCTTTGTTCGGCCACTCGGGATCGGTGATGAGCGGGCGGCCCAGGCTAATCATGTCGCACCAACCCTCTTCAAGCAGGCGCTCGGCCAGTTCCGGCGTATGGATGCGATTGGCCGCCGCCACCGGAACGCCCACTTCCCGCTTGACGTTCCGCGCCAGATAGGCGTATCCGCCCCGGGGCAGGGCGTTGGTGATCTGGGGCACGCGGGATTCGTGCCAGCCACCGGTGACGTTGAACATCTGCGCTCCGGCCTCTTCCAGAAGTTTGGCGAAGGCGCGGTTTTCCCTGTTGGTGTTGGACTCGGGAACGAAATCGTGCCCGGCCAAACGCACGGTGACGGGAAAATCCGGTCCCACGGCCTTGCGCACCGCCCGGATGACCTCCACGCCGAAACGGGCGCGGTTCTCGAACGAGCCGCCGTATTCGTCCGTACGCAGGTTGGTGAGCGGCGAGAGGAACTGGTTGACGAGATACCCGGCCGAGGCGATCACCTCCACCACGTCGAAGCCCGCTTCCTTCACCCGGGCGGCTGAAACGGCGAAGTCTTCGATGGTGTCCCGGATGTCCTGAAGGCTCATTTCCCGGCTCATCTCGCGGGTCAGGCCGCTCAACGTCTCCGAGGCGCTGGGGGCTTTCTCGCCGTTCAGGAAAAAGCTGTAGGTGTAGCGGCCGGCGTGATAGAGCTGCACACCGCAGGCCGCGCCTTCCGCGTGCATGGCGGAGGAGAATTCCTTCAGCCCCGGCAGGTATTTTTCGTCGTTCAGGCCGATCATGAACTCGGCTCCGGCGTTTCGGTCCACCGGGCAGCCGCCGATCTGGATCAGGCCGCAACCGCCCCGGGCGCGCAGGCGGTAGAATTCGATCAGTTTTTTATTGACGAAACCGTCCATGGTGAAATTCAGGTGCATGGCCGGCATGACGATGCGGTTTTTCAAAGTCAGGGAGCCGACTCTTATCGGCGTGAAAAGCAGCATGATGCGGTCCTTTCCAAAAGTGAAATGAGTCGCGATTCAGTCCGGAAACCCTAGCATAGCGCGGGGGGAAAGTAAAGCCTCATGGCGAGATGGAATTGAAGAAACGGACAAATGGGACATGCGAAAAAAAGGCAGAAAAACTTCTCGGTGGTCATGATGCGTAAGCCAAAGAAAAAGCCCCGACTTCCAAGGAAATCGGGGCGTTTTCGCTGGTGCCCAGGGACGGAATTGAACCGCCGACACGAGGATTTTCAGTCCCCTGCTCTACCGACTGAGCTACCTGGGCGCTGCCGGTCGAAAGATCGGAATGTTTGATTACGCCAATTGGGGGCGCATGTCAAGCTATTTCCGGAAAAAGTTCGAAACGACGTTGCGCTTGCCCACATGCGAACGAACGTGGTATCATCCGCGACGTTCGCTGGAACAACGAATCCAAGGGAGGATCCCATGTCGGAGCGACACATCCCCATCGGTCCCCGGACATTGATCGCCGTACTGTTGATTTTTACCCTTTTTCTTTTCTCCTGTACGGACGAAGGAATCACCTATCACCCGGACGGCGACGACCCCTCCGACGGAGATGCCTCAGCGGATGGAGATGATGCGAGCGAGGACGGTGACCTGCCCGTAATCCTGGACGGAGACGAGGCGGAAAACGACGCTGAAATCGACGGGGACCAGGAAGCCGACGGCGATGGAGAAGATGGAGAGGAGGATACGGATTTCTTCCCGGACGGTGACGCGGAAACGGACGAGTCGTCCCTTCCCGCCGGAGTCATCTCGGGAACCTTGCGCCTGGGTGAAGATCCGGGTTCCGTGGTCGGAGAAGTGGTTCTCTTCGACAGCAATCCGATGTTGGAAGAAAATACGGCTCCCGTGGCCGAAATGGAATTCGGTCCGATAACCGGCGCTGCCGAAAAAGCGTTCCGTTTCGATGGCCTGGAAAGCGGGTTTTATTACCTGATGGCCGTGGTGGCGAACTACTCGGAGTCCGGTCCGGAATTATCCGAGGAGGATTATCACCACGTCCTTTACACGGATCCCATCGAGATTCGGCTGTCCGACCCACAGCGAGTGGAATACTCGGATGCCGATCTCTATTACGGTTATCAGGATCCTGCTCTGGGACAGGTTTCCGGAACCTTGCACATCGGAGCGGATCTCCAGGTAAACGATACCATGGTGCTGGTTTCCCGCATGCTGCCGGGGGATGATTTCGTCGAGTTCTGGCCCTCGCGTATTCAATCGTTTCCAGGCGAGGCCGGATCCGAATTGCGCGATTTTTCGCTGGACAACCTGCCGGACGGCGAGTTCTACCTGATCGCCATCTCCGAACGGACGGAGGAAGAGGATCTGCTGTTTTTCTGGCCGTACAACCGTCTGACCATCTCCCTGCCGAATCAAGGAGAAGTAACGGGAGTGGATTTCTATCTCGGCCAGGACAATCCATCCATGGGGTCGATCAGCGGCGAGATCGTTCTTTCCGCCGCCCTGCCCGAAGCGGAAATCCATCTGCTTCTCTTCGACCACGAACCCCAGCAGGGATCCGAGCCCTTCGGATATAAGTCGCTTCCCGGAATCCAGAATCAGACTCGGATCGACTATCAGGTCGGCAACATTCCGGACATGGATTCGCTTCACATTTCCGTGGTCATCGAAAAACCCGATGTGGAAGGTTGGGCCGGTGATCTCGTGGGCCCCTTGACCATCGACAGCGGAAATCCGGCCCTGAAAGACCTGGAAGACGTGGATTTCTTCGCTGTCACCTCCGCCATGGTCGGCCAGATCGCCCTTTCCAACGCCCCGACGGATTTCGATCTCGCCGCCCTGCTCCTGGTGGATGAACAAAACGGCAGCCTGATGGTGGCCGGCGGAGGAGAATTCCCGCTGGATCCGCCCCAGGATGGAAAACGTACGGGCGCGTTTCACTTCTTCCCGGTAAACGGAGGCGAGCATACGCCGGTCGTGATTCTGGACACGAACAACGACGGCATCCATTTCGCGGAGGATATCGTCTGTTTCCTGGATCCCGTCACCATCGACGAAAGCATGGCCGAGCGCCTCTTGAATCTGGACGTGGATTTCAACGACTGCGGCCCGGTGGAATAGAGCGGCCAATCGCGGATGAATGACCCCACGTCGAACAACACCCCCGCATCCACGACACGATCCGGTTTTTCCTGGAAACGCATCGTAAGGCTCGCGATTCAATTCGCCGTTCCCATCGCCATATTCTGGATCATCTTCAAAAAAATCGAGTGGGCGGTCCTATTCGAAAATGCGGGCCGAGCCCGTCTTTCCGTTCTGCTGTGCGCCTTCAACGTTCTCATTCTGACGGTTCCGGTGGCGGCCTTGCGTTTACGTTATCTGGCACAGAGATTGCGTCAACGGACCATGCCCTTTGGAGAGTTCTGCCGGATGTTTTGGATGACCTATGCCTTCGGCCTGTTCTTTCCGTCGCAGGTGGGCGGCGACGCCGTGCGTGTGGTTTACCTGGGACGCCGCTTCGGAAGCCTGGCGGCGGGATTTGCCATCATCTTTTCCGAAAGACTGGTCGTCCTGTCCAACCTTTTGTTATTACTTGGAATCTCCTTCCCGATGATCTTTCCGCTCCTGACCAGCCACCCGGATTGGCTGGCCACTCTGCCGTGGATCGTCTATGGCGGCACGGGAGTTCTATTGACGGTCTTGATCTTGATGACCGGTTTTTCGAACCACCCCCGGATGGCCCGCATGATCGATCGGCTGGAGTGGGTTTTCAATCGCGCACGATCAAGATTGATGAAATCTCTTGGAAAGGCGGAGACGCCGTCCGAAAATTCGGATCATTTCAGAAGCAGCTTAAAGACGCTTTTCCAGCCGGGGATGCTGGTCATGATGTTGCTGTATACGCTGGCGGTGCAAGCCGTGGCCGCATTCGGAAACAACCTTTTCTTTATGGCTCTGGGTTATGATATTCCGGTGATGGTGAACCTCTTTTTCAACCTGATCGCCATTATCGTCTTCATGCTGCCCATTTCCTTCGGCGGATTTGGTATCCGGGAGGGAACTTTCATCGTCTTTTACGGCCTCTTCGGCGTCCCGGCGGAAATCGCACTGCTTATCAGCTTTTTCAACCTCATCGGGATCCTGTTGAACAGCGCCATCGGCGGCGGGACTCTGCTTCTGTTCGGAAATCCATTGGAAATAGAGAAAGACCTTTCAGGCGGTCCATCCAAACGGAAATAAAAAACGGCGAACCGAATGGCTCGCCGTTCCGGATGATTCGGTTCGGACCGGATCAATCTTCCGTTGTTTCCAACTCGGGTTCCGGCTCCAGTTCGGGTTCCGGCTCCAGTTCGGGTTCCGGTTCCAACTCAGGCTCCGGCTCCAACTCGGGCTCAGGTTCCAACTCGGGTTCAGGTTCCATCTCAAGCTCGGCATCGCCGTCCGCCATGGATTCCACACCGACGAAACCGTAGCTGAAATGCATCACATCCGCGCTTCCCACGTTGGCATTGAAGGTTGCGCCGGCAACGGCGGAGAAATTGCTTTCATTTCCCTGGTCTGTCCAGTAGAAAGCCGGGGTGCTGCCGTCTTCCGTGTAAGCCAGTTGAACCCGAACGGCCTGTGCAAAAGTGGTTCCCGCCGGGCCGAAGTGAAAAATATCTCCCAGGGCGGAAAGAGAGCCGATATCCTTGTCGTTATCGACTTCCACCGTCAGCGTGGTGTTGGCCGCCAGGGCGCCCGCCGGAATATCCAGGGAAACGCCGCCTGCCGCCGCTCCACCGCCGATATCGAAGGTGCCGCCATCCGGGCCGACATTGAAGGAATTCGTCGATGCATCTTCGTCCGTGTCACCGTCCGCGTCGCCATCGACATCGCCGTCCGTGTCACCGTCTGCGTCTCCATCGACATCGCCGTCCGTGTCACCGTCCGCATCGCCATCGACATCGCCGTCCACATCACCGTCTACGTCGCCATCGATATCGCCGTCCACGGAATCGAAGCATTCCACCTGGGCGCTTCCATCCGTTTTCGTACGCTCCTCGCAAACCTGGCCGTTTTCCTCGCAATTCGTCAACTGAAAAGCCTCGGGCTCCTCTCCGGGACATTGAAAGACCAGCATGATCCAATTGTCTTCGCATTCCCTGTGCGAGGGACAGTCGCCCACGCCGTCATCACAGGAATAAACGAACAGGGCGCACAGGATTCCTAAAAGAAATAAAGCGATTCCACGCATCGTACCGATCCTCCTTATCCCCATCGACATCGGGGGCGTTTTTTCCCCTCGCGTTGAAAAGTCCTGTATTCACCTATAGTTCAAACGCACCGCTTTGTCAAGATTCCACGCATGAAACGAACGCTCCGCAAGCCTCCCCCGTGTTTTCCGAAAACGTCGAAAACGATTTCCATCTCCATTTCTGAAGGAATCTCCTGAAAATCACTTTTCTTTTTGCCACGGAATGCCGATTTTCGTAAAATGATTGCTTGATGCAAAGGAAACGCCACGCTTTCGGTTATGTGAAGGGAAAATCATGCGACAATCGCTTGCGAGTCTTTTTTCGATCCTGATTCTGACGCTGATCGTTGCCTCTTGCAGCTTGATGGAACCGGATTCTTATGGCCGGGAAGGACAGAAATGCTATGCCGACGACACCTGCGACGCCGGTTTTCATTGCGATGCCAACCACGTCTGCCGAACCGACGAAACCGATGGCGACGAAACGCCGGACGGCGATACCGATCCCGATGAAGAACGTCCGATTACGGACGGGGACGGAGAGGAAAATGCCTCCGACGGCGACATGGACAATAATGATGTTAACGGTGACACGGACGACGATGTGGACGACGATCCGGGCGAAGGAGAGTCGGAGGAAATCCCCCAGGAATGCCAGGACTTTGCCATCGCCGCCCTCACGGTGTCGGGAGGAAAGACTCATTTGGTTTACGGCGAAGAAGCCTTTCTAACCGCCGAAGTTCCCGATGACGCCGAAAACCTGGTCTATATCGTGGAACCGGCTTCGATGGAACCCTACTTCACCGACCAGGGTAGTGGAAACGGCCTTTTTTCCGTAACCAACGAAGGAGAAATCGTCCGCGCGGAAACGGTGACGATCACGCTGAAGGCCGGGCGTGGGGACTGCACTGCCACGAAGAGCGTCGTCCTGCACGTTCTGGGGGACATCCTGGCGGCGGATTCCGACAGCAGCACGGTGGAGATTTTCCGCAGCAACGGCGCTCATTTGCGGCGCGCGGCGGGCAGCACCTATCTTTCAGGGGCCACTTCGTTGATCGAACTGCCCGGAAACCGTTTCGGTGTGGGCAGCCTGTACGAAATCGGCGTGGAGGTCTTCGACCTGGAGGGCAACCACCAGTTCTCCTTCGATACGGAAGACGAGCACGGAGCCGATCTGTACGGCCCCGGATACGGGGTCACGGCCCTTGTGCATCACCGACCGGACGGACGCATCTGGGCCACGGGACCGCGGGGCAAACTTCTGGCCTACGACACGGAAGGCAACTATCTGGAATCCATCGTCATCGCCAACGAACTCTACCTACCGGACTACGTTCCCCAGGACATGATTCAACTGCCGGACAACACGACGGTCACCGTGGGAGCGAACACCTGGGTTTGGGAACTGTATGTTTACAGTGAAAACGGAACATATATCGGCGGTTGGGGCGACAACGAGGACTCGATCAAGCTGCGCGTAAAAAGCCTCGCCGTGAACGCGGACGGGAACGTGCTGGCTTCCGGAAAAGTGGGCATTCCGGTGAACAAGGGCCACGTCGTCCTATTGAGCGCGGCGGGCATTTTGCAAAAACAGTCCGACCCGCTTGCGGATTTCGATCCGGAATCCGGCGCCATGGCCTTCGGCACCGGCTGGCTGGTCTGCACAAGTACCGACAATATCGCGCATTTCGACAAGGATCTGAACCTCGTCACCGCCTCCTGGGCCGGAACCCGCAACGGCCGGTATCGCGACCTGCTGATGCTCGGCGCGGACGACTGATCCGAACGGGCCTGAACGGGTATGGGCGGGCGTTCACGGCTCTTCTTTGCCTTTCCCGCTCCGTTTCTCCGCTTAAAGTTTTGATGTCGCAATCCAAACTTTGCCAGATTTATCGTCTGGAGGCGTCACCCTTCTGCTAGCCCCGACACCTCGGCCCTATCGCCTCATCGACGCATCGACGCCAACGAGGGAAAAGGATGGACTTCCCGCGAAATTGAGAGGTGAAATTTGGAATCCGTTGAAATTCTGGTGGGGTAGGTGTGCGTGCAAGTGAAAATGGGGGATTTTGCTACGAGACAAAACGGACCTCAAGGTGTTAAGAAACGGGTGTCGAAGCCGCTGTTTACTTAGAACCTATCCCAATAGGCCAGTGGCCCGCCATGTGATAATTCCCAAGGCGAAGTGCAGCATGGCGATGTAGGTGTCCGCGCGTTTCTCCCAACGCACGAGAATGCGGCGAAAGCGATTCAGCCAACTGTGCGTGCGTTCCACCACCCAGCGTCGCGCCTTGAAACCGGCTTCGTGCTTGATGGCGATCGCTTCCTCGCCCCGCGAACGAATGTGAGCCGTGAACTTGAATTCCTCCACCAGGTCTCGAATCTCATCGTAGTCATAGCCCTTATCCATGCACAATCCCTGCGGCTTCCTGCGGGTCGGCCTCGGACGTTTCGCTTCGATGCTTTCCAGCGTCGCCTTCACCAGCTTCATGTCATGCCGGTTCGCCCCGTCCACCGCTACGGCCAGGGGAATTCCCTTCGCCTCCACCAGAAGGCTGCGCTTGACGCCGCCTTTGCCGCGGTCGGTAGGATTGGGACCGGTTTTTTTTCCCGCCCAAAGGAGCCTTCGTCATCGCCCCGTCCAGCGAACACCACGACCAGTCGATGCCCTTCAATTTGTCATACGCCAGCAACCCACGCCGCCAGAATTCCTCGAACACCCCCGCCTCGGTCCATTCCCGAAAACGGCGGTAGGCCGAGCCGCACGAGCAGATGCCCGTGGCGTTGAGCGCGTTCCACTGGCAACCCGTGCGCAAAACGAACAGGATGGCGTTCAAGGCGGCCCGGTCATCGACACGGGGCCGATGACACCCCAGCGGATGCGCCGTCACATGAACCGGCAACAAAGACTTCATCTTCTTCCACAACTCGTCCGGGATGCGCCAACCATCATCCTTTACCACCAGACCCATGATCTACTCCTATAAATATATTATACTCATAGGAGTATACCACAATATCGCCTATTGGAATAGGCTCTTAACGAAATCCAAGAGGTCCATCGCCATGCTACACCAGATCGGCCGCAAATTGCGAGTGCAAATCCATCGATTTTCGGGGGAACTCTGTGCGAAGTTGGGCTCGGTGTCCACACGCTTCGTGGAGGAGATGATCTACGGTATGTGTGCCTCGGGCTCGGTGCTGCTGACCGAGGTGGCGCGTCGCTTGGAAGAGCCCATCGCCCTGCATGCCACGCACAAGCGTCTGTCGGCCAATCTCGATGGCAGAAAATTGGAGAAAGCGATTTCCGAATCGGCCTTGATCCAGGGAGCGAAACGGATCCAAAGCGACACGCTGCTGATCGTCGATCCGTCGGACATCACCAAGAAATACGCGAAGAAAATATAGTACCTGACCGCAGTCCGCGACGCCGGCGAGAAGAAACTCGGCGACGGTTACTGGATGTGCGAGGTGGTTGGTTGCGACACGGGCGAGCATGACATCACGCCGCTGGCTCAGATTTTGTGGTCGCAGGAGTCTCCCGATTTCGTCAGCGAGAACCACGAGATTCTCACACTGGTGGATCGCGTGCTCGCGGCAACGGAACAACGAGGCATTCTGATCTACGATCGCGGCGGCGACCGGCGGGAGATGCTGATTCCCTGGACGAAGAACGAAAAGATCCGTTACCTGGCGCGTCAGCGCGGCGACCGCCATCTGCTGTACAAGGGCAAGGCGAAGAACGAAATGGAGTTGGCCGAGACCTGCAAGACGCCGTATGCCGAAACGGTGGTGAAGGAAAAGGACGGCGAGGAGAAGACGTACTTCATCCATTTCGGCTATCTGCCGGTGCGACTGCCGGAATGTCCCAAGCGCCCGCTCTCGCTGCTGGTCGTCAAAGGTTTTGGCAAGAACCCCATGCTGCTTTTGACGACCAAGTCGATGCGGAAGAGCCGCAAGGTCTTGTGGTGGGCGCTGAAATCGTACCTGACGCGCTGGCGGGTGGAGGACACGATCCGTTTTTTCAAGCAAAGTTACGGCCTGGAAAACGTGCGTGTGCCGACGTATCGACGTCTGAAAAATTTGGTGGCCTTACTGCTGGCGGTGATGCACTTCACGGCGGTCAGGCTGGGCATGGAGGCTAAAATGAAGATCCTGGCTTTGCACGCGCTGGATGCGACCAAGCGACTATTCGGCATCCCAAACTTTCGATACTACGCCTTGGCGGACGGCATGAAAGACATTCTGCACAAGGCCGGAAAGGGAACCTTGCGTAAAAGAAACGACAAACCACCACCCGATCCCCAACTCCCCCTTTTCGGCTCATGAAAAATGGGGGAACTCCATTTCGCTTTTCCTTGCGCCGTGACTTTTCTCCGAGTATACTTTCCCGATCAGGAAAAGCCGAAGAAAACGCTATAAACTATAGGAATCCCGTCTTTGCTGGGTTTCCATGACCACGGGAGGATCCGGATGAAACGATCCATGGCCGTTGTGCTCTGTCTCTTGCTCTCGCTTCTCGTGTTTTCCGCCTGTTCCGATTCGTCTTCCGATAACAATGTCGTGGACGGAGACTCCGACGGGGATCCGGTGTCGGATGGCGACGGGGAAGGCGAAGAAGATGGAGATGCGGACGGGCTTGAAGACGGCGATGAAGAAACGGATGGCGACGGCGACGGCGACCCGGAGGAGGAAAGCGATCCGCAGATCGTCTCGGACAGCTTTTCCGTTCGTGGCACCGTGGAGCAGGTCTACGTCTGGAACGCCGAGCCGCAGACCGCCTTTGAAATTCTGGACGCGGGAGGCGGGGTTGTCGCGGAAGGCACGCTGGACGAATGGGGCGGCTGGGTGGCGCGCGAGCTCGAACCGGGCGACGGCTATGTGGTGCGCCTCAAGGACGATCCGCAGGACTTCACCGACCAAATCCGGGTGTGGCCGGAGGAAAACGATCCGCCGGACGAATCCTTCTATACGGATCAGGTGCTTGAGCCCGGCTTCGGCTACATCACCATGCGCGACGGCACGAAGCTTTCCGCTTTCATTTCCCTGCCCGGTCCGCCCGAGGACGGCCCTTATCCGACCCTGGTGAACTATTCGGGGTACAGTCCCTCGAGGCCCGGCGAATCCCTGGGCGGTGTGGCGGAACTGTTCTGCGAGGACTTTCCCGTCCTTTGCGACGCTCCCAGTCATCCTTCGGGCATCATTGCGGGCGTTCTGGGATACGCCACTGTGGGGGTGAACCTGCGCGGCACCGGCTGCTCGGGCGGCGCGTACGATTATTTCGAGCCCCTGCAACTCCAGGACGGCTACGATGTCATCGAAACCGTGGCGCATCAGTCCTGGGCGAAGTTCAACAAGGTGGGCATGGTCGGGCTCAGCTATCCCGGCATCACCCAGCTCTTCACCGCGTCCACCCGCCCGCCGAGTCTGGCCGCCATCGCGCCGTTTTCCGTCATTGCGGACACGGCCACGTCCACGCTGGTTCCCGGCGGGATTTACAACAACGGCTTCGCCCTGGAGTGGATCGATATGGTGCTGGACAAGGCCGAACCCTACGCCCACGGCTGGATCACCGCGCTGGTGGAGGCGGGCGACACGGTTTGCGAGGAAAACCAGATGCTCCATCACCAGAAACTGGACGCCATCGAGAAGGCCCTGGAAAATCCGTATTACACGGATGAAGTCGCCGCACCTCTCGATCCCACGGCCTTCGCGCATAAAATCGAGGTGCCCGTGTTTCTCACCGGCCAGTGTCAGGACGAGCAGACCGGCCCGCATTTCCCGGCGCTTTTCGATCGTTTCGTCAATTCCCCCTTGCGGCGGTTCACCATCACAAACGGCGTACATCCGGACGGTTTCGCCCCCCAGATCCTGGGCGAATGGATGAATTTTCTTTCCTTCCATATCCGGAAGGAGATTCCCTCCCTGGAAGACAACGTGAAGAACCTGGTCCCGCTCGTCATGGTGGAGATCTTCGGCTCGGAAGGACTGAGCGTACCGCCCCAGCGTTTCACGGAATACGACGATTTCGAGACGGCCCTGGCGGATTACGAGGCGGAGGACGAGGTTCGGGTCATTTTCGACTCCGGCGCGCATCCTTCCGTGAAGCCCGGTGCGCCCCGGGGCACCTTCGAGGACACCTTCCCGGAGTGGCCGATTCCCTCCATCGAACCCTGGCGGCTCTACCTGACGCCGGAAGGCGATCTGTCGGAAAATACTCCCGAGGCGGGCGGCGGATACTGCTCTTTCGAACATGATCCGGAGGCGGGCCAGAGGGTCTTCCTGAATTCCGGCGCCATCGAGGTTCCCCAGCCCGATTACGCTTGGCGGCAGCCGGATCCGGGCAAGGCTGCAAGTTTCCTTTCGGACACGCTTGACGGAGACCAGGCGCTCATAGGTCCGGCCAGCATCGACCTGTGGGTGCGCTCCACGGCCGACGATGCGGACCTGGAAGTGACCGTGACGGAAGTGCGGGAGGATGGCCTCGAATCCTTCGTTCAGTCCGGACGCCTGCGGGCCAGTCACCGCGCCCTGCGCGACGACGCCACGGACCTGCGCCCCACCCACACCCATCGGGAGGAGGATATTGCTCCTTTGGTCGCGGATGAATGGAATCCGTTGCGCATCGAGATGATGCCCATCAGCCATGTGTTCCGAGAGGGCTCCCGCATCCGCGTGGTGATCGATACCCCGGGAGACAGCTGCGGTCGCTGGCGTTTTCTGCTGTTGGACTACGATACGCCGCCCGTCCACTCCATCGCCCACGACGCCGATCATCCCTCCAGCGTGCTGCTTCCGCTGGTTCCGGGCATCGAAGCGCCCACCGATCAGCCGGATTGCACGGCCATGCGCGGCCAGCCCTGCCGGGAATATCAGGCGTATGAAAACGTCGTGGGGCCGGAGTAGCGTTCAAGGGGGAGGAAGAGCGGCGGGTTCGGCGGGGAGAGGAAGGCGTTCAGCCGATCCCCAGTAGGGAAAGGCGTTCCCGCCACTTGTCGTTCAACAGGGAAAGAAGCGGTTCGTTTTCCGGTCGTTGCAGTTCGGGATCTTCCGACAGGCACTGCAACGCCAGTTTCCGGGCCGTTTCCAGAAGCTTCGCGTCCCGGATCAGGTTGGCGTGCACCAGAAGCGGCTCTCCCACCTGGCGCGTTCCCAGGAAATCACCGGGGCCGCGGATTTCCAGATCCTTTTCGGCGATACGGAAACCGTCCGTGGTTTCTTCCATGATGGAAAGCCGCTCCCGCGCGTCCTCGCCCACTTTCTCGCAGAGAAGTAGACAGCGTCCTCCAAAACGATCCCGTCCCACACGGCCCCGGAGTTGATGGAGTTGACTCAGCCCGAAACGTTCCGCATGCAGAATAATCATCACCGTGGCGTTGGGTACGTCCACGCCCACTTCCACCACCGTCGTGGATACCAGCACGTCATAGACGCCTTCCAGAAAGGCGCGCATGACCCGTTCCTTGTCCACAGCGGTCATGCGTCCGTGCAAGAGTCCCACGGTATGACCGTCCAAAACCGTTTGCAACCGTTCATGCTCGCTTTCTGCATCGGCCAGGTCCAGGGCTTCGCTCTCCGCCACCAGCGGCGTAATGACGTATGCCTGGCGTCCCTGCCGAAGTTCGTCCAGCAGCAAGGCTTCCGCCCGTTTCCATTCGCTCATCCAGAGAACGTCGGTTTTCACCGGCCGACGTCCCTTGGGCAACTCGTCCAGCACCGAAACGTCCAGATCGCCGTATAGAACCAGCGACAGGCTGCGGGGAATCGGTGTGGCGGTCATGACCAGGGCGTCCGGGCGGCGGCCTTTCTTCGCCAGCATCACCCGTTGGCGCACGCCGAAGCGGTGCTGTTCATCCACGATGGCGTATCCGAGTTTCTTGAATTCCACGCCTTTCTGGATTAGGGCGTGGGTGCCGATCACCCAGTCGATCGTTCCGGCCGCCAGACCTTCGTAGATGGCGAGTTTGTCGGTGCGGGCGATATCGGAGGTGAGCAGTTCCACCCGCAGGCCCTCGAAATCGCAGAGTTCACGGATCGTACGGTAATGCTGCTCGGCCAGAATCTCCGTGGGCGCCATGAGCGCCACCTGGCAGCCGTTTTCGATCACCATCAGCGCCGTGAGGATGGCCACGGCGGTTTTCCCGCTTCCCACGTCTCCCTGGAGCAGGCGGTTCATGGGCTTTTCGTTTTCAAGGTCGGCTACGATCTCCCGAACCACGCGCACCTGGGCATCGGTGAGTTTGTGCGGGAAACGCCGGGTGAACCGGCGCGCCAGCGTATTCAGGCGGCGGTGGGCGTATCCGGGTTCCGCCTGCGTATCGTGGCGCTTCCTCGCTAGAGCGAGTTGGACGAAAAACAGTTCGTCGAAGGCAAGGCGTTGCTGGGCCTGTGTGGAGAAATCGTTCAGACGATCCGTATTCGCGTCTTCGTCCGGCAGATGGAGAAAACGGAGTGCCTGCACCAGTTCCGGCAGATCGGCGTTCTTTCGGATGGCGGCGGGCAGGGGGTCTTCCAATAGAGAGGCATAGCGCTCCACGGCGTTTTGAACGATGGCCGCCATGCGTTTTTTCGGGATGCCCGGAATGTCCGGATACACGGGCCGGATCTTTCGGGAATCGACCTCGTTTCCTTCGAAGTCCTCGCCATTCGGTTCGGCCGCCGGTTCGATGTCCGGGTGGGCGATCTGACGCTGGTTGCGGAACAATCCCACCTTGCCGCCGAACCGTACGCGGTCGCCCACCTTGAATCGCTTGGGAATGCTCTGGGCGCCATAATGAAACCACAACAGACCGGCTTGTCCACTTTCGTCCTGCACGCGTACCTCGAAGGGTTTGCGTCCGAAGCGTGCCGCCGGATCGCTCATGGCCACGATTTCCCCTGTCGCCTGTCCGAACTCGCCCACGACCAGATCCGCGATGCGTCCCACCCGGCGGAGATCTTCGTAATGCCTTGGAAGAAAGTACAGCAGATCCTCGACGGTCACGATGTTTCTGGCCGCCAGAAGTTCCGCCGCCCTCGGCCCCACGCCCTTGACGTACTGGACCGACATCCACAGCGGACGGCGGTCCGGATATTCCCGGCTTTTCGGCGCGGCGGGCGTTTCCGATATCGCGGGTTCGGACGGCTTCGTTTTTTTTTCGACCTCCGACCGTTCGGTCTCCAGGTCGCCGGGCAGGCGATCGAGAACGGCCAGGGCGGCCAGGACACGCCGCCGGTCTTCCTCTATGTCGCGGGTGGGAAAGTCGGTCATGGCGGCTTTCAGCCGGGCCAAACGGTCCTTGTCCGTGCGGCCGAGCGGCAGCCGTTCCAGGGGGAGCATCAGATTCAAGATACGCGCACCCAAGCCGCTCATGCGCGGCAGCGCGGCGAAATCGTTGCGCGCCGCCAGAACCAGCGGGCGGCGCAGGCTTTCCAGAATTCGATTCCGCCTGGGGGCGGCTTTCTCGGCGGGGCCGGGATTCATTCGCTTTCGTAGGTTACATCCACGATTTCCAGCATGCGGATGCCCTTGGGCGTTTTCACACGAACCTCGTCGCCCTGCTCGCGACCGATCAGCGCCCGGGCGATGGCCGATTCGATGGAAATCCGTCCTTTTTCCGGGTTGGATTCTTCCGCCCCGACGATCTGGAAACTTTGCTCCACTTCCGTGTCCAGATCGAAAATGCTCACCTTCGCGCCGAACATGACCCGGTCGCCGGAAAGCTTCGTGGGATCGATGACTTCCGCTGTTCCCACCTTGGCCTCCAGATCCTTGATGCGTGCTTCGATCATCCCTTGCTTGTCCTTGGCGTACTGATATTCGGCGTTCTCCGAAAGATCTCCATGGGCGCGGGCCACCTCGATTTCCTTGATGATGGCCGGGCGTTCGGTGTGTTTCAGCTTGTGCAGTTCTTCCTTCATCTTGACCATACCGGCCGGGGTGACTGGAAATCGATCCTGGGTCATGGGCGTTTCTCCTTGAGTCGCTTGAAGTCGGGTTTGTTGCGTCGGTCCAGGCTTTTGGCGATGGCGTCGAGCGCCCTGGGCAGTTCAGAAAGCCCGTTCGCCATGTCCAGCATCAGTTCCACGCCGTTCTGAACGTCGCGGATATCCACCGTTTCGGCGCGCAGTACCGGACGGCCGTTTTCGTCGGGCAGGTCGCCCATGTTATGATAGTTACCCAGCGGGAAGGCGATTCCGGCGGCCGTGTGTCCCATGGCCAAAAAGGCCGTGGCCTCGCAGGTTCCGCCGTCCATGACGCGCCTCTGAAACCGGAAGGTTTTCACGCGCTTTTTGGCGTTTCCGGCGGCGGTTTCCATATAGCGCAAAAGATCCGGGGAATAGGTCAACGCGCGGTCCCCCAGCCGGATCACCGGGCCACCGCCCTGTTCTGCGCCGGGCAGGAACTTGCTGGTTTCCAGGGAAATGAGCGGCAGATCCTTCGGCAATACGCCGCTTCCCAGCATGGCCAGTGCTCCCGTGAAGCCGTTTTCCTCCGCCCGGGTGAAGATCAGCCAGATTTCATGACGCACCCCGGCCCGTTTCAGTTCCCTCAAAAGCGCCAGTTCCGCCGCCACCGAGCACAGGTCGTCCGCCGCCCGGGTGACGATCAGATTGCCCTGCATTTCGAACGGCGTCAAATCCCACTGGCCGAAGGCGCCCACGGGCACCGGGCGGTCCATTCTCAGATCCATTTCGGAAACGAATTTCGGCAGATTCGGACGGGGCGTAGTTCGCACCACACGACCCTTTACGCCGCCATCGTGATGGACGTTGACCGCCGCGTTCCGGAAGAATTTTCGAAGTACGCCGCCCGTCCAGGCCGCTCGGGCCGTCCGGCCTTCCGAAGCGATGATTTCGAATCCGGGGTGATCCATATGGGCCACGAAGCCGATGCGCCCCTTTCGCAAGCCTTTTTTCGGCCGGTAGATCGCGATCAGGTTGCCGTGGGGATCCGGCCGGGCTTCAAGGCCCTCTTCCCGACAAAAGCGAATGATTTCGGCCGCTACGCATTCCTCCCGGAAGGGAGCCGTGGGTTTCGTGAGAATCCGCCGCAGAATGCCTTTCAGTTCCGCACGTTTCATTTCCGTCCTTTCCGTTCCGCCCGTCCCCGAACCGAGTTTCCGGTTCGAAACGCGTTCGAGGGCGGGCCGGCTTTTTTCAATCCTGAACCTGCCGGTTGTAGACGCGGGTTTCCTCGCACCCATCCATCGAGAGATAGACCTCGAATTTCTTTTCGTAACAGTATCCGTCGAATTTCAAGACCTTTTTCCCGGACGGAGTGCTGTGGGAAAAGGTCGTGTCCTGTTTTTCCAGTCCGGCCTGGGATGAATCGTAAAAGCTGTTGCCGTTGGCGCAGGTGAGGAATCCGAGGAACTGGTACAGTTCGTCCTCGCCGCAGAGCAGCATCGGATCGTTCTCGGACGTTTCCAGAAGATCCACGATCACGCCGGGTTTGCGTTTGGTCGGGTCCAGCAGTCCCGCGTTTCGTTCCAGGCAGGAAGAAAGCAGGAAGCCCGCCAGGAGAATCGCGAGAATGGGTCCGAGAATCGAATACGTCGGTGTTTTCATGTTGGGATCGGCCCTTTCCGCCCGAGCAAGCAAAGGCGGCGACGATGCCGCGAGCCGATTGTAGTTTCCCGGCCCCGCCGGTGTCAAGAGAATCGCCCCGTTCCGGAAAACGGCCTTCGTTGACGGAGCCCCCGCCCTTGTGGTACAGATGAAATCCCAACGATTCGAGAAACGGGAAGAGCCATGAGCGAAACAGTCGAAAAGTCCGGAGAGCGGATTCCTTTCAACCGACCGTTTATCGCGGGAAAGGAACTGTATTACATCGCCAAGGCCGTGGCCGGAGGGCACTTGGCCGGAGACGGCCCGTTCGCCCGAGCCTGTGAGCGCTTCCTGGAAGCGTCCTTCCATGCCCGCAGGATCCTGCTGACCACTTCATGCTCCTCCGCCCTGGATATGTGCGCCCTGCTTTGCGACATCCAACCGGAAGACGAGATCATTCTGCCGTCCTTCACCTTCGTCACCTCGGCCAACGCCTTCGTCATGCAGGGAGGGCGGGTGCGTTTCTGCGATATCAGGCCGGATACGCTGAATATCGACGAAAACGGCATCGAGGCGCTGATCGGTCCGAAGAGCCGGGTGATCGTCCCCGTGCATTACGCCGGGGTGGGCTGCGAGATGGACGCCATTATGGAGATCGCCGCCCGGCATGATCTGCTGGTGGTGGAGGACGCCGCCCACGCGGTCAACGCCACTTACAAAGGACGCAGCCTCGGAACCATCGGTCACCTGGGAACCTTCAGCTTTCACGAAACGAAGAACTACATCAGCGGTGAGGGTGGCGCGTTATCCGTCAATGATGAACGTTTTCTGCGCCGGGCGGAGATCATCCGGGATAAGGGCACCAACCGTGCGGCGTTTTTCCGGGGCGAGGTGGACAAATACACCTGGGTGGACGTGGGATCGTCTTTTCTTCCCTCGGAAATCATCGCGGCCTTCCTATACGCCCAGTTGGAGGAAGCGGAGGTCATTACCCGCAAGCGTCTGGAAATCTTCGAAACTTACGAGCGGGCCTTCACGCCGTTTTTCGAGCGTGGGATTCTTCGCGGGCCGTTCTGCCCCGCCGAGTGCCGTCACAACGCCCACATGTTCTATCTGCTTACGGAAAATGGAGACACGCGGGATGCGTTGATCGCGTTTTTGCGCGAGAGGAATATCCACGCCGTTTTCCATTACGTGCCGCTGCATCTGTCCCCCATGGGAAGACGGATGGGCTACAAAGACGGGGATCTTCCGGTTACGGAGGATCTTTCGGCCCGGCTTCTCCGCTTGCCCTGTTATTTCGAGTTGACGCGCGAAGACCAGAATCGCGTCATCGAGGGGGTGTTCGACTTTTTCGGGAAAAAATGACGAAAACGTCCGTCATTCCACGAAATCCACGGAAAAATGTTCCAGCGCCGTCAGGTCCAGGCGCAAATCCGGCGAAAGACCGGCTTCACGGGCGAACAATCCATTCACGTGGAATAACAGCGAGGACAGCAGGTTCTGGTTGATGCACTGGGACGGATCGAAAACGCTCGGATCCGTATCTCGATAATTCAACTCGCAGGAGCGCACCGGTTCGGGGGGATGTCCCGGATCGGCGACGTTCAGCAGCAGGCCGTGGCTGCGACAGAGCAAGGGACGAACCGGATAGGCGAGACAGCGGCCGTCCTTCAGCAGCGGGCAGCCTCCCGAACGGGGTGTCTCCCGGGCGATTTCCAGCCGTTTCGAGATTTCCTCTTGCAAGGCTGCTTTCTGACGTGCCACCCATAATGAAATATAGGCGATTTCCACGGGATAGAAGCTCAGCCATTCCCGGCAACAGGCATCGCAGCCGGGCATGCAAACCAGGTGTTCCCGGTGCCGTTTTTCCAGATCCTCCACCGTCCGGTCCACCTTGGCCATCAACTCTTCATACCGATCGAACATGCGGACGAACCTTTCCTACGGGTTTCCGAGAAGGATGGTGGAGGCCGCTTCATTTCCCGGTGGCGGAAGCATCCCCGCAGGTTCGGGGAACGTTTCGCGCGCCCGAGGGAACGCTATGGGAATGGCCGGAAATCAGAACAGCAGATAGGCCATGGACGCCGCGGCGATGGGAACGGTGAAATTGTCGTCCACGCGGGTGGTCAGCACTTCGGCCAGAGCCCCGGCGGCGGCGATGGCGAAGGCGTATCCAAGCGCCGTGCCGAGGGGAATCGACGGAAGCGCCAACGACATGAACACGAAGGCGGCCATCGTCCCCACCAGAAGAAACGCCGCCGTTCCCACGATGCTCTTGTCCCGGTACAGTTTCCGCCGGCCCCACTTTTTGCCGGAGATCGTTGCGGCCGGATCCGCCAGTCCAAGAATCAAGACGCCCACTTGGGCGACGGGGCGGTCGAAAAGCGTGCAGACGATCAGCAGGGACAGAGTGAAGTACGTGGACGAATTCACGTGATGGCGCTCGAAGGGGCGCGCCACCTTGCCGAAGACCTTTTCCACCAGGAAGGTGTTCCAGGATTCGCTCATGCGGCGGGTGATTTCCAAGATGATCGCGGTGGAGCAGAGAATTCCCATGATCCATATCACGTCGGAGCGTGAAAGCACCCATTGGTACAGCAATACGCCCATCATGGCGTTGGCGACGTGAAACAGGTTCCGGGAATAGTTGATGGGTTTCAGATAGGCGCTTCGGGATTGCTCCCGGACGCCCTTGACCTTCATTTCGCGCAAGGTGACCAGCAATTCCTCATAGCCGCCCGCCATGGAGTCGTACAGATCCTTCAGTTTCCGCACGTTGGGTCGTTCGGCCAGTTCCCTGGCGTACGTCCGCAGGCTCTCCCGCAGTTCCTCCAAGGATTGTTCGAAGGATTCCTGAACTTCGCGGGAATAGGCGCGGATGGAATCGCCCAGTTCCTCCAGGGAATCGCTCAGCGAATCCTTCGTATCCGCCAGGGTCGATTGGAATTCCCGCTGGAGTTCGGCCAGTCGCCGAGCCAGTTCCTGACAATAACGATGGGCTTCCTCCAGCCAGGAGCTGTCGTTTATCTGAGGATTCTGGATGTCGGTCACGAAGCGTTTGAGGTCGGACATCAGTTCACTGATCTGCTGGTGCAGCAAAATTTCCCGGGAGATGGCGGCTTCCATGGATGCGTTCCTTGCAAGGGCGGAGAATCCGCAGGCGTTGATAAAAGAGACCGTCCACGACAAAGAAGGCGTTCATTTAACATTAAAATTCGGTTTCTGTCAATCCCACCCCGCCATCGCCATAGCGATGGGAAGGGGTTGTTTCCGACCTTTGTTGACTTTCGGCGGGGGCTGTGCTTCAATTTCCGGTTGAAATCGGTGAAACGACGTTCTCTTTTCGGGAGTTGCATAATGGGATTCAACAGTATCAACGAAATGTTTCACTGGCGCGTCCAACAATCCGCCACTGCCACCGCCCTGCTCAAGCGTGGCGGCGGCCGCTGGGTCGAGATTTCCTGGAAACGTTATTACGATTCCGTGCGCTTCATCTCCCAGGGAATGGGAGCGCTGGGAGTCGAAAAAGGTAATCGGGTCGCCATCTTCAGCACGACACGCGTCGAATGGATTTTCTGCGATCTCGCGATCCTGGGCGCGGGCGGTGTGACCGTCCCGGTCTACCCCACCACTCCCTCCCGGGACGTGGAATATGTTCTGACCAACAGCGGCGCGGAATTTCTGGTGGTCGAGAATCTGGCCCTTTTGGATAAGGTGTTGGAAATCCGAGAGAATCTTCCCGCCCTGAAGAAAATCATCCTGATCGAAGGCCCCTCCCAGGACGACGACAGCGATATCGTTTCCCTTTCGGACGTGGTGGAACTTGGACGCAAGCAGCCGGCAGGCTGGTATGAGGAACATTCCCTGGACGTGACGCTGGACGATCCGGCGACGATCGTTTACACCTCCGGCAGTTCCGGCCCCCAACGGGGCGTGGTCCATGCCCACCGTCAATTGCTGGCCGAACAGGATCTCATCACGGAGGTGGTTCCCCTCCACGAGGCGGAAATTACGCTCCTGTTCCTGCCGCTGGCACACATTTTCGGCCGGGTGATCGAATTTCTGAACATTTCCACGGGAATCCAACTGGCCCTGGCGGAAAGCTACGAACGGATGCTGGAAAATCTCCAGGACATCCGGCCTCACATCATCGCGGCGGTGCCTCGGATCTATGAGAAAATCTACTCGAACGTCCTGCGGGAAGTGGATCGCAAGATGAAGGTGCAACAGCACCTGATGAAATGGTGCCTGAAGGTCGGCCGGGAAACCAGCATGCTCCTGGAAAGAAAACAGCCCCTGCCGTTCGTACAAAACGCCAAGTATACGATCGCAAAGCGGATTTTCTTCGATCGCTTTCGGGAAAACTTCGGGCAGCGCGTTAAATACCTGGTTTCCTCCGGGGCGCCCCTCGGGCAGGAAATCGGCGAATTCTTCAACTCCGTGGGTTTCCGGATTCTGGAAGCCTACGGCATGACGGAACTGGCCGGAGCGGTGACCATGAACCGTCCGGACGATTACCGCATCGGGTCCGTGGGAAAACCGCTGAAAGACGTTCAGGTTCGTTTCGCCGAGGACGGAGAGATCCTGGTCCAGGGGCCTACGGTGATGAACGAATACCGGAACAACAAAAAGGCCACGGAGGAAGTTCTTGTCGATGGCTGGCTGCACACCGGCGATATCGGAGAAACCGACGAGGACGGTTTTCTGAAAATCACGGATCGCAAGAAAGACATTCTCATCACCTCCGGCGGCAAAAACATCGCCCCGGCCAATATCGAGAATCACATCAAATCGGACCCGTATATTGATCAGGTCTACGTTCATGGAGACCGGCGGAATTTCCTGTCCGCCCTGATTACCCTGAACGAGGACAATATCACCCAGTGGGCGAACGAAAACGGCGTCCCATTCCGGAAGTACGAGGATCTGATTCAGAAACCGGAAATCAAGCGTCTGATCGAAAGCCGGATTCAACTTCGCAACAAGGATCTTTCCAGTCCGGAAACCATAAAAAAATTCCATATTCTCCAGCATCTGTTTTCCCAGGAAGGCGGAGAGTTGACGGGAACCCTGAAACTGAAGCGGGAATTCATCGACAAGAAATACAGCGACATCCTGGACCGTTTCTACGAGTAACCATCTGATTTCTTTACATTTCGGCACGAATTGAACACTCAAATCCAGTGGATTGTGGTAAAATGCCCCGGCGACCAGACGGCTGGGGTCGTCCTTTGTATCCAGCCAACATTCTCAGGCAGTCGGAATCAGCGTGGATTCGGATCATAATGGGGAGAAAAACGAGACGGGGGGAGAGCCGGTTCGCAGTGGCGGATTTTCGCTGCGTGGGCGTGTTCTCATGCTTTTTTCCCTGTTTTCTCTGTTGGGAATTCTGACCACCGGAATTCTGGCCAGCCGTTTCGGTTCGGAGTTTCTCATTCGTTCGGCCAATCGTTTCCTGAAAACCATCGACGGTCCCGAGATCCGGGCGGAACTTCAACTGGACTTTCTGAATTTCGGATTGCGGATCAAACACCCCTTCGTGAGATTCCGACAAGGCGGAACGTTCGACGCGGAAGAGATTTTCATCGCCCTGCAACCCATCCAGTTGTTTTACAATCACCTGATCGTCCGAGATCTGACCATCCGCAAGCCGCGCATCGTTTTAGAAAAATCCTTCCTAAGCGGCTTTGGAAACGACGCCTCGAAATCCACCGCAAGCTCTTTCGATCTACCGTCGCTGATCGCTCTGAAGAAAGTTCAGATTCTCGATGGCGAAATCGAATTGCGACTCGAATCGGACCGGGAATCCTTCCTTGAAGACATCAATTTCAGCAGTCGCTACAAAGACGGCGTGTACCACATCGCATTGGAAACAGGAAAAGGACGGATCGAAACCAAGGAACTCCGGCTTCCCATCAATACCCTTTCCGTCAAGGCCGGTTATATCGACAACTTTCTGGATATCCAGGATGTCGTTTTCTTCTCTCCGGACATCGAGTTGAATCTGAAGGGAAACATCCGGAAGCGAGTCGAAGGAGAGGGCGAACTGCGGTTCTCCCTGGTCCTGCCCCTGGAACAGCTCTCCCGCATCGCCCCCATGCTCCCGAAAATGAAGGGAACCGCCAATCTCACGGCGGCGATCGGCGGCAGTATCTCCAAACCGGAAGTCTCCGGAAATCTGGATATCAAGGACGGCTGGGTAAATCAGCAACGCGTCGAGAACGCCGAACTGACCTTCAGGGTCAACAAGGAAGGCGCCTGGTTGTCCGGCAGCAAGCTGCATTTCGCCGAAGGATTGATTTCCATAGAGCGGGCGGAAGTCCTTTTCCAGGATTCATATCCCATCGATGTTTCCGTTCGACTGGAAAACGTAGAACTGGGCCATATTCTGACCAACGTCTCCGACCTGCACTCCAAAACCTTTCAATATCACACGGGACCGGCCCGCATGTCCGGAACGCTAGCGCCGTTTCGGATGGACGGGCGGACGAAATTGAACGTGAGGGATCACCAGACCCATTCCGTAGGGTACACAATTCGAAAGCCGGATACGCTGGTTGTCGGCGTGCCCCAGGGAATCGCGGATCTGGGCCTGCGGGTGGACAAGGATCATTTCGCCATCCACTCGGGAACCGTGTATATCCGGGATACCGTCATCAAGGTGCCCATCGTCTATTTCGGATTCGACGAGGTTTTCCATATGGAATACACCTCCGAGCACCTGCGTTTCGAGGACATTTCCCCCCTCGTGGGGCTCGACATGAAAGGCCTGGCCCGGCTTTCGGTCGCCATCGACATCGACCAGGGAGAAACCGATCTGAAAGCCTGGCTGGAAGCCAAGGATTACGTCATCGAGGGACTGGCCCTGGGAGACATGCGAACGGATATCCTGTTGAAGAACAACGAGTTGCGTTTTGCCAACGCTTCTTTTCGTAAAGGTGCCTCCACTTATCACACCAATATCCGTTTCGATTTCAACAAGACACCGACCTTCATGGCCATCGACATGGCCACCGACGGACTGGCCGTCCGCGACCTGATTCGAATTCTCGGTCTGGAAGATAAACTGGAAGGCGTCCTTGCCGGAAGATTGGTGGGAAGCGGCACGTTCTACGGCCCGTTCGGACATTTCGACGGCTCGGCCCGTTTCGTGCTCCCGGAATTCACATCGAGCCGCCAAACCTTCGAGAAAGGCCGCATCGAAGCCTCGCTGGAAAACAATCGGGTCACCATCGACCTGGCGGAGGCAGGCCTTGGAGACAGCCGTGTCTGGGTGGATGGAACCGTTACGAACTGGAAAGACCTGGATCTCCGTATTCACTCCACTGATTTTCCCCTCAACCGCCTCGACCTTCTGAGCTTCCTCTTCGAAAAGGCGGAAGGAAATTTCCGGCTGGATGGGCGGATTCAGGGGAAGCTCGACGATGCCGTCTTACAGGCAGGAATGTACTGGGATCGCCTGCTGGTGGACGGGCAAACGCTGCCGCCGTCCGAACTCCATCTGGAACTGACCCGGCGATACGCCAATCTGAATGGCCATTTTTTCGACGATTCGTTGCAGGCCGAGGTGGATTTCCGCTTTACAGGCCCGGGCAACGTATCCGCCAAGGCGCGCTTCGAACGCTTCCCCTTCCGCTTCGTCACCCGCCGTCTGTTGAGTCTCGATCTGGAAAACGGAGTTTTCACCGGCGAAGCAAGCATGAAGGCCCCCCTGAATGCCATCGAAGCCGCCAGCGGGGAGGCCTCCATTCAAGCTCTAAGCGCCAAACTGTCCGGAATGACGCTGGAAACGCAGGAACCGACGCAGGTGGTCTATGCAAATCGGCTGTTCCGACTGGATCCCGTGAAAGTCAAAGGAAAGAAACTGGCCTTCGAGACGCGGGGGGATGTCGATCTGGACGGAACGCTGAACGCCATCTTCGAAGGCCGGACCAATCTCGAATTCCTGGCGCTTTACAGCGAAGAAATCCAGGACGGCCAGGGCCCGGTGGACTTCGATCTGACGCTTTCCGGCAACTGGGACAAATTCGCCATCGCCGGTGAAACCTCCTTCCGGCAGGGCATGCTTACCCTGAAATCCCTGGAAAGTCCCCTGGAAAACCTGAAGGGAACATTGCGTTTCGACGCAAACCGCATCAACCTTTCCGACATCTCGCTGAACTATGGAGGGGGAGCCGTGAAGCTTTCCGGATGGCTGAACGTGGCTCTTCCCCGGATGGAAATCCTGGACAACGCCATCCGTCTGGAACTGAACCGCGTGGCCATCGGCATACGCGAGGACATGATCCCGATTTTCTCGGGCTGGCTGGCCGTCTCCGGCAATCGTTTCCCCTTGACCATCGATGGTAGCCTGAGCGTCGATGAAATGGCCTATACCAAAAACATTCGCTGGCAGAAAACCCTGCTTCTGGATCAGCTCATCAATGTCGTACGCCCCAAAAAACACCTGGAGACAGAAGGCGATCCGCCGAAATTGCGCTTCAATGTTTCCGTCGAGGCCGAGGACACCATCCGCATCCAGAACAACCTGGCGGAACTGAACCTCACGGCGGATCTTCAACTTGTGGGCGACAACAAAAACCCGGGCCTGTTGAACACGCTGTCCACCGACAAGGGAAAAATCTTTTTCCAGAACAACGACTTCGAAATCGTCCGGCTGATGGTGGAATTCGTCGATCCCACCCGCATCCATCCGACCTTCGACCTGCTGGCCGAAACCCACGTGCGGTACATCGAGGAAGAGGAGGAAAAGAACGTCCTGATCTCCATGGAAATCAAGGGAAATCTGGACAAACCCACCGTCCTGCTTTCGTCGGACGCGGGGCTGTCGCATACGGATATCGTATCCCTGCTGCTGATCGGCCAACCGGCCAGCCGCCTGAACCAGGAAGGCAGCATGGTCACCGGACTGAACGCCCTGTCGGACATATCCGGTGTGAACGATCAGATCCGTTCCCAGTTCAAATTGGATGAATTCCGACTGACTTCCGAATATTCCCAGACCACGGCCACCGGAGGAACGAACATCGTTCCCAAGCTCGTGGTTGGCAAACGTATCGCCGAAAAGGTATACTTGACCTATTCCACATCCCTGGGAGAGCAGCAAACCCAGGGAGAGCAGGAATTCGAGATCAAATATCGGATGAAAAACTTCACCGTCTCCGGGCAATGGGACAACAACTCGCTGGCGCCCCAGGGAAATCTGGGGGTCGATCTGAAGTTCCATTTCGATTTTTAGGCGTATGCATGAGTTTGAGGATATCCACACAACGCGCCGCGATCACCCGGATTTTCCGTATGATATTGTTTCTGGGGGCGCTTCTGCCCGGACCCGCGGCAGCGGAAATCACGCCGGCCGTCCCGGACACTCCGCCTCCAGCCTCGGAAACGGCCACGGAGGAATCCGCTTCGCGCATCACCATCGGCGCCATTCTTTACGACATTCCGGAAAACATACAGGAACCGGAATTTCTTCAGAAGCTGAAGGAAATCCAGGAAAGCTCGCTGCTTCGAACCGGAGATGTTTTCCGGTCCGAGCAAATCCAGGAGGAAATCCGGCTGCTATTCCAAAGCGGCCTCTTCTCCCAGGTCAAGGTTTTCAAGGAGAATCGGAACCGGCGGATGGATCTGCGTTTCCTTCTGGTTCCGAAAATTCGCATCGACGGCATCGATTTCGCCGGAAACGACACGTTTCCTTCCAACACCCTGATGCGCGCCATCCGTCTGCGCAACGCCGATACGTTTTTCGAGCAGGATCTGGAGGAAGAATACCGGCGAATCCGGGCTTTCTACGGGCGGCGCGGCTTTACCGATGTCCAGGTGGAGGCGAAACAGGTTCCCACCCAGAGCCGCTATCACGTGAACCTGCTGTTCCGGATCGCGGAAGGACCGTTCGTCAAGATTCAATCCATCACGTTTCAGGGAGATCCCTTCTTCAGAAAGCGCAAATTGACCGGCAAGTTTCCCCTTCGCAAAGGGCAGCGGGTGGATGTCGATCGCATTCGGGAAGGAATCCGCAAACTGAAGGATTATTACCGAAAAGCCGGGTTCGAGGAAGCCCGGATCGAGCTTCAAGAAGAGAATGAAGCCGACTGGCGAAATTCTCCGCTTTTCAAAGATGGAAAGGTCCGGATCGCCATCTCCGCCGGACGTAAAATTCGGGTGCGATTCATCGGAAATCGCCATTACGGTCTCCCTGAATTGAGGCGCGCTCTGAAACTGGAAAAGATCGATGTGATTTCGTATGGATACGGAACTCTTCAGCGCATGAGAAACGAACTGGAATCGTTTTATCAGCGGCGAGGATATCTGAACGTATCGGTGCGCACGTCCGTATTGACGAAGGGAAAACGCCGGAAATACGTGACGTTCAACATTCACGAGGGAAACCGGGTGAAGCTGGAGAATGTCCGATTTCGGAACAACCGGAAAATGAAAGGAAAGACGCTTTCCAAGGAATTCATGGCCTTCATCCGGGATCAGCTCGCCACGGAGGACGAGGACGACCTGCGGCCGCCGGACACGGGCGTCTTCGACCGGAACGTTTATCGATTCCAGGAACGGGCCTCGAAACTGCCGCGTCGGAAACTTGCCCAATACGCCCGCCCCGAGGATCTGGACACGGACGAAGTCTTTCTGCCGGAGGTGTTCGAAAAGGCCGTCCAATCTCTCACGCTGTTTTACCGGGAAAACGGCTTTCTCTCCTGCCGCATCGAGGGGCCGCTTCGGAAATTCAACGGAACCGGCCAGCGACTGACATTGACCTACACCGTCGCGGAGGGCGTCCAGACCCGCGTCCGGACCATCGACTATCAAGGATTCCGATCTCTGGAAAAAGAAAAAATCCGGGAAATCGTGAAGATTCAGCCGGGAAACGTATTGAACGATCTGGCTTTCGATAAAAAGAAGCGAGAGATCGAGGAACGGTACGCCCAGGAAGGCTTCATCCACGCCTCCGTAAAATTCTCCTATACCCTGGCCGAGAACGACACCGTGGCGGATGTCCGCGTATCCGTCGCCGAGGGGCCGCTGGTGCGTATTGGAAACATTCTGGTCAGCGGATTGCAGAAAACCCGAAAGAAAACCGTACTACAGGAACTTTCGTTCAAGAAAAACGATGTTTATCGACCGAAAAAGATGGAAGACAGCCAGTATTGGCTTCAGAAACTACGCATTTTCCAGGCCGTGACCCTGAAACCCTGGAATCCGGAAAAAATCGAGGAAATCAAGGCCGTCGTCGTCTCCGTCCGGGAACGCAATCCCGGCAGCTTCGAACTGTCCACGGGAATCGCCACCGACGACGGGGTAAGGGCCGGGCTCGGCTTCGTTTACCGCAACCTCGGCGGGCTGGCCCTGGAGTTCCACACGCGGGCCAAGGTCAATCATCGAATTCCGGCGCTTCTGGACGATCAATTCGCGAAAATCTACCGCCGGCAAGCCCTGGTGGATGCCCTGGAGCGAAACATCAGCCTCGGCATCTATTATCCTTCCATCGTCGGATCCCACATCGGCCTGCGGACCGATCTGGTTCACCTGCGGGAACAGGAACGCGCCTACGGACTGGACAAAAACTCGCTGATCTTCGGTTTCGATACGGAGCCCATCCGCCGCCTGACCCTGGCGCAGGTCAACGAAATCGCCTACCTGGATTCGCTCAGCACCACGCTTTCCGCCATCCGGGAGGACGAGATCATTCCACCGGACGGCCGAACGCTGGAATTCTCTCCGAAGTTCCAGATCGTTTTCGACCATCGGGATAACCTGTTCAACCCGACCAAAGGCATCCTCGTATCCGGTCTTGCGGAGTATTTCGAAACCATCGAGGGAGAAATCAACGCGGATCTTTTCCGGGGAAGCGCCGCCGTTTCCGGATACATCCCCATTCCCATCTCCCGCCGTATCCCCGTTCTGCGCCTGACGGCCAAGGGAGGAGCCATCGCCAACGTAACAAGCGTCGAAACCCCGGCCGACAAACGCTTCAAACTCGGCGGCCGCATGTCCTTGCGCGGTTTCGGCGAGGAAGCGGCCTATCCCGCCGACCTGACCGCCGTCCAGAAACAGGAAATCCGCGACGAGGACATTCCTTCTCCGGGCGGCGATCTGTTCCTGCTTTTCAAGGTGGATCTGCGCTACCCGATCTACAAGTCCTATTATCTCGGGGCGTTTCTCGATTCGGGAAATCTATGGATCGATCCCTCCAACATCGATTTCCGGCTGGACAAATACAAGAACTCGGCGGGCGGCGGCGTCCACTACCGCACACCGGTAGGGGATATCAGCCTGGAACTGGGCTGGAACCTGAACCCGAACAAGGAATTGAAAGAAGAATCCTGGCGCCTGCATTTTTCCATCAGCTTGTTCTAAATCCGCCCAAAATTCGAATCTTTCCGTCGCGCCCGCTCGTTTTGGTTGATTTCCCCCGTGGAAACGGGTACATTGGGTATGATCGGAAAAGCATTGAAATCGGACGCCGATTCCAACGGATAGGAAATCGGTGCAAGAAATTATCGTCTTTTCAGCCATCCCGGAGGATCTTCATGCAACGAAAACGCCTTTTCCCATTTATTCTTCTGATCGTCGCCCTTTTCCTTCTGTCCGCCTGTAGCGAGGGGGATGACGTCGCTTCGCAGGACGGCGACCAGCCGGTGGACGGCGATACAATCCTCCCAGACGGAGACAGCGACACCATCGACGGAGACGACGACGCCTCGGACGGAGACAACGACGCCTCGGACGGAGACAACGACGCCTCGGACGGAGACAACGATGCGACGGACGGAGACGACGACGCCACGGACGGAGATGACGACGCGGCGGATGGCGACGACGACGCGGTGGACGGAGACGACGATGCCACGGACGGAGACGATGACGCCACCGACGGTGATGACGAAACCGACGGCGATGATGACGCCACCGATGGCGATGACGTTCCCGACGGAGACGACGACGCGGCGGACGGAGATGTCGATCCCGACCCGGACCCCGATCCCGAACCGGAAATACCGGCCTGTCCCCACGCTTTCTTCGATATCGATTGCGACGGGACGTTCTCGCATAATACCTTCAATGACGGCGTTTCCTCCTGGTCGCTCTACGGCTGCGATGCCGGCCAGACAAACAACGGCCCGGAAGTTCTGTATCGCTTCACCGCCAGCGAGGACTGCGACGACGTTCACGTGCAACTTCGCAACATGACGACGAATCTGGATCTTTTCCTTTTGAACGGCTGCGGACCGACCTATTGCGGGGACGTGTCCAATTCGGCCGGTATAGAGGACATCCACTTCCAGGCTCTGGCCGGGGAAACCTATTATTTCGCCGTGGACAGCACCCAGTTCCAGGCGGGATCCTTCGACATCAACGTGGTTTGCACCTGCGAACTCCCGGACGGCGACCTGGAGGACGACGGCGACGAAAATCCTCAAGCGCTCTTCGATCTCGGTCCCATCGACGGCCTGACGCCCTATTTCGACTTCACGAACGGCAACGATATGTTCATGACGCCCTACCCCAACGATGCCTGGCATCGTCCGAACGGCACCATCATCATTCCCGGATTCCCCAATCCGTTCGATCCCTTCACCGAATCCGAATCCTGGGCCATCGTGGTCTTCTTTTCCGGCCTGACCCAGAGCCTGTTGACCGGGTTCGGCAACAATTCCCCAGTCTATTACACCTTCCCCGAGCCCATCGACACGACCAGCATGCCGGACTACAGCGGAAATCCCCCATCGATCTCCGATTCCGTACTGCTGATCGACGTCGACCCGGATTCCGACTGGCAGGGCGAACTGATCCCAGTGGAATGGCACTGGACCGCCACCGCCACCGACTTCGAACCCCACGACAACATCCTGGCCGTGGCGCCCTTCGACGGCTTCCCGTTGCGCCCGGCCACCACCTACGCCATGATCCTGACCGACGGCGTCACCGACACCGACGGCGATCCCCTGGGTCGCACGCAGTACATGGCAGACCTTTACTCCGGCAAGGAGAACGACTGGGTGGGCCAGGCCTATCGCCCCTTCGTAGAATGGTTGTATGAAAACCAGGCCACGTTGGATCCCGAACGCGTGCGGGCCGTGACGGTCTTCACCACCCAGGATCCGGTGGAGGAAACCAAACGCATGGCCGATTACGTGCGCACCGAATACCCGGACGGAGCCATCCAGGGCGAGTTGCTGAGCTGCGCGCTGGACAATACCTATAACGGCTATTACTGCTTCGAGGGAACCTACACCTCTCCCAACTTCCAGTCCGGCACCAAGCCCTACGATATCGGCCTGGACACGGCGACGCCGAACACGGAAAACGGCATGTTCCGATTCGACGAATTCGGCGATCCCATCGTGCAGGAAATGGAAACCCTGGATTATTCGCTCTGCATCCCGGCGGACACCGCCGTCCCGGCCTCCGGCTGGCCCATCACATTGATCGCCCATGGAACCGGCGGCACGTACAACGGCTACGTCGGCAGCGGTCCGAACACTCGCTCCACCCGGCTTCTGAACGAAAAAATCGCCACCATCGGCATCGACCAGCCCCTGCACGGCTCCCGGGGCGACAACTACACCACACAGGAATTGGAACTGTACACGTTCAACGTCACCAGCCCTCATTCCTCCCGAAGCATCATCCGCCAGGGCGCGCTGGACAGCATCGCTCTCGCCGCCTTCATCCAGGCGGGCAAACTGGACATCAGCAGCAGCAATTGCACGGGTTGGCCGGCGGCCTGGACATCGGCCGGCCTCACTTCCATCGGCTTCAACGCGGGCAAAATCCTGTTCCACGGACACAGCCAGGGCGGACTGACAGGCGCCATCGTCGCCGGCGTGGATGAAGACGTATTCAAGGGATACGTTCTTTCCGGGGCGGGCGGCCGCATCGGCATCACGGTCATGGAGCGCCAAGAACCGAACGTCCTGGCGCAAATCGAGGCTTCCGGCCTGCTCACCGCCGCGGAGGCCCACAAACACCATCCGCTCATCGCCCTGGTGCAGATGCTGGTAGAAATAACCGACCAGATCAACTACGCGCCAAACTGGACGGATACGCCCTTCGGAGACAATGCCAAAAACATCATGATGACGAGCGGTTATCTCGATCCGTACACCCCCCGACTCGGAGCCGACGCTCTGGCCGCCGCAGGCCGGATCCCGCAGATCCGGCCCGAGGGATGGAACGTCCCTCCGCTGGACATGCGCAATGTCAGTTCCTTCCCACGCCCGGCCTCGAACACGGTAACCGGTCCCGACGGCAACCCGGCCACATCGGGTTACCTGCAATACCCCGATGGCGGGCACTTCGTCGTCTTCGATACGGAAGACGCCATGTCGGTGTACGCGGAATTTCTGCGGACCATCGTCTATACCACCACGCCGACTCTGGGCGACTGATTCGCAAGTTTCTTGGATTATCCGGGCCGTGCATGACGCACGGCCCGTTTCCTTTATCGGGAGCGACAAATTCGCCTTCCGAGCCAACTTGTCGCATGTGTAAAGAGGATTTTCGTAACCGCGATTTACGGCAAGAACGAGTCTTGAGGAGAAGGATTTCGGGACAGCGAGTCCAGTCTTTTACGGAGTGCCGGCCCGTGCAATCCGCGATCCAGAGCTTCCTGGCAGACCAGACGCGCCTGCCGCGTGTCTCCCACCATTTCGAGAACCTCCGATAGCCGCAAGACGGTCAGCAAGCGATCCGGATCGAATTCCAGCGAGCGCCGATAATGTTCGGCGGCGCGGGTCAGTTTCTTCCTTTCCTCGGCCAATTGCCCCGAGCGGAAGAAGGCGGAGGCCCGGTAGGCCGGATGTTTCCAGGACTGGCGATGGATTCGCTCGATCAAGGTTTCGGCCTCGTCCAGCCGACCCAGTTGGAGAAGAATACCGCTATGAAATAACAGACGGTCGATATTTCCGGGCTTCTTTTGGTCGGCGCGTTGACACCACTTGGCGGCCTCGTCCAGATTCCGGCGTTTCAACGCCAATTCCGCCATCAGGCGGTCGCCGTAGTCCTCCTTGCCGAATTCCGCAAGCAGTTTTCTTGCAACCCTTTCGCATTCGGAAAATCTGCCGGAATGCAGGTGCAGAATACCCAATTCATACCGAACGCGCGCCTGTAGAGTATCCTTTTCCGAAAGCCAGCGCGAAAGCAGCCCGGCGGCCAGATCCTCCCGCTTCCTTTCCTTCAGAAACTCCACCAAGCCGAAAAGAATGGATTTTTCCAGGGTTACACTCCGGATCAGCGGCGTGGCCTCGATGGAATTTCGGAGAATGCTCCGCCAGATTTCAAGAATCTCCTTCCGTTCATCCGTAAGTGAAAGCGCGTCCTTGTAGTACGCGCCCGCCGATTCCGGATCTCCGACGGCCGCGTATGCATTGCCGATCATCCGATAAGCCGTGGGGGAAGACGGATTCAGACGGCGTGCGTTCTCCAGAGCTTGCAGCTTCAAGGGAAATTCCGAACGGGAGCCCGATAGATAACGCTCCGAGGCCAGAATCCACAGATAGTAATCGGTGGGATGCCGCTCGATCTCCCGGGCCAGAACCTCTTGAAATGCCTTGTCATCCACGGTCCGATCATAGACCACGGCGTGCAGCCTGCGCCAGGATTCGGCAACCCTGTTCCGCCCGTGTTCGATTTGCCCGTAGAGAATCAGGAGAATAAAAATCGCGCCGAAAACCCCCGGAAACGCCTTGGGTAAACGGCGGGCGTTCAGATAACGCCAGACGCCCGTCCCTTCCGTAAAGGTTTTTCCGACCAGTATCGCAAGCAAAATCACGAACGGAACGGCCACCGAATACAGATTGAGGTTGAAATCCACATAGTTATGCACCAGAACCAGGGTCAGCGAACTCAAGCCCGCCAGTTCCAGGCGATGCTCGCCGCGACGCAGAAAAAGGGCGAACAACTGCAAAAGAAAGGCAAGAATCGCAAAGGAACCGATCACGAAACCGCTTTCGGTCACGATCTGGAGAAAGATGTTTTCCGGGTAATAGACACGGCGGTTCAAGCGAAGGGTCTTGTAGGACGGGTAGATCGTTTCGAAAGTCTCCAACCCGGACCCCACAAGCGGGAAATCCCTGGCGATGGCCAGGCTGTTCTCCCAGAGCGTCTCCTTCGACTGAATCATCACGCCGTCCAGTCCGTCGTCGGCCTGGAACTCGCGCCCCAGTTCGTCCAGGGCCATCCAGGCGGACAGCAGTAGAATCAGAAACACGGCCGCCTGAACCCAAACCAGATCCCGACCTTCCCGCCCGCGCCGCCACAATAAGAAGGCAAAAAACACCTGACCCGCGACGAAAGCGATGATGCCTCCCTTGGAAAGCGTCATAAACAACGCAACGGATGTCGCCACGGCCATAATCAGGGCGAAAAGGCGTTGCAGCAACTCCCGGCTTTTCAGAGCCAGGCCCAATTGCAGCGGAACCGCCATCCCAAGAAAAGCCGCCAGGTTGTTCGGGTTTACATAGGTGGAAAAGAAATACGGAACGCTTCCCTCGAAGGCGATCCATCCAAATATCCGCTGGGTTCCCAGGGCCTTTTGAAAAAAGCCGATCATGGACAGAAGAAACGCGGTTCCGGCGAACACCTGCGCGAAACGATGCAAGCCTTCCCGGTCGGCCAAAAGATTGGCCGCCATTAAGTAGATCAGCAGCAGACCTCCAAAACCGGAGACGGCCAGCCAGGTATCCGAAATGTCCACCGATAGAGGCAGCCAGAGATCCGGAGAATAGAGTCCGATCTTTTCCAGCGATATCTGCTGAATTTTCAGGGATTTCGGAGAGAGGAGCCCAAGGATTCCCTGGGGAAGCGGCACGATCTGAAAGACAACAAAGGCCGTTCCCGCAAGAAACAGAAGCCAGATGGGATGAAAACGAACGGATCGGCCGCTTAAATGAACACCGATCATCCAGCAGGAAAAAAGCGCAAGAACGGCCCAGAGAGCCCCGAACAACAGCCACGGGCGGGACGTCGTGGTTCCCAGCATCATCGGTAGAATGGCGATCAGCCCAAGCAGGCCGCCTTGCGCCAACCGCTCCAGAGGATGCCGGGATACGCGTGATTCCCTTGTCCGGCGTTTTCGCTTCATCCCACTCCTTCCAGGTCGGTCGTTCATCGCAGGGATTTCGGAGAGTCCGTCATCGGTTCGGGCATGTGAATCGAACCGCGAGCGGGGAACCGCACGCGCGTCTTCATTCCGGCTTTTCTCCGCGCCGCCCGTTTCTCGGAAGAAATACGGGCCGTCTGGACGACCAGAAACGACAATAACCCAAGGCGAACCATATCCGACGCCGTACCGTAGGTATAGAAATAGTAGGTTTCGAAGAACGGGTGAATGGTGGAAGCAAAGAGCAGGAACAGGTGGTAACGATACGGACTGACTAACAAGTGGGCGAAGAAACGCAGGTAAAGATAGGCGAAGACGATACACAGCGCAATGAAAAAGAAAATACCGAACTGATTGATGATATTCAGGAAAGCGCTATGGGAATGGGCCAGACGCAGGCCCATGATGCGTCCGTAGACCGGCCGGATCAGGTCGTTGCCCGACCCCCGCCCGAAAGCCATGTACCAATCGTTTTCCCGAAGTTGCCGAATACTTTCCCTCCAGACCGGGTAGCGAGAGTTTCCCGAATCGTCGAATTCCTTCGGAATCCGATAATCCGTCACCGCCTGATCCCAGATCAAATCGATATCGACAGACCGGTATCCCCAAACCAGAATCACCAGGAACATCAATCCAAGAGCCGCTCGACGGATACCGGCGTACCGGTCGGAAAACATCTGGTTGATCTGATGGGCGGCGACAATGAACCATACGAAAGCCAGTTGGAGAATCCCTCCCCGACTGCTGGTGGCCAGAATCAGGTTGGTGATAAACAGCAACAGACCGAACAAGACCGCTTTCCTCACCTTCGTCCGGGTTTTCAGCAGAAGGGCGGCAAGGATAATGACCGTGATATCCAATGGTTGACAGAGCTTATTCGGATTGGAAAAGGGCGCGGCGAAGAAATGCCAGCCTTTCGGGTAATAAAAATTCCATCGTATGTAGGCATGGTTAAACGCAAAGACCATGCCGCCGAAAATCAGGGCGATCCAGTGGGCTTTTTCCACCAGAACTTCGAACATCCGCGAAAAGAAATGCGGTTTCCGGATGGACAGAATGAGACACCAGACGAAGAGGATGGTCCCCAGGGTCCGGCTATGTTGCGAGAAATTGACAAACATGGACGTGGTGTACGTGAAAACCAACAGAGCAATCGCCCAGTTGGGAACCAGCGCGGGAAAACGCTTTCGATCCCTCAACGTGAAGAACAGAAGAATGGCCACCGGAATCAGGTTGAGGAGATTGTTGATATACGTCCGGCTGCCGGCGTCGCTCCCGCTGATGAAGGTCGTCATTGCGAACATGAGATTCAAGGTCACGAAAACAACAAGCAGACGCAACGGCCGGAACCATTCCCTACGTTCTCCACTCGGTTGTCTGGCCGCGACATCCATCATCGTTTCCATTTCTTTTCGGACAAAAAGCGCCCGGCGTTCCTCGTTCGCACGATATGTTGTTCGATTGGCCGGAATTGATTGAAGTTTTCTGACATTTCGACGATTTTCACGGTTTCCCTCCGCGCCCCAGTTTACGCCAAACCGCCCGCAGAACATCCATATCGCCTTCTCTTCGATCCATCAAGAAAATGAGCGGAAAGAAAATCAGATAGGCCGCGGACAGTTTGAACAGGACATTCGGCATGACGAAACCGAAATCCACGCGCAGCACGCCGAAGTGAAGAATCGCCGCAAGCACCGCGCCCGCTGCGTATGTCTTCAGAATGGCCGGCGTAAACTGACTCTTCTTGTAGATGACCAGCACGGCGACCAGAAACAGGACGTACATCGCCGCCATGCCGATCGCCACCGCCAGGGCCGCGCCCAGAAGACCGTATTTCGGTATCAACAGATAGCTGAGTACGGCCGATCCCGCAAGGTACAATAGCTGCCCGATCAGGTTGATGTTTTCCCTGCCCGTCATGTAAAGAAGCGGTCCGTTCAAGCCCAGAAGAACGGCCAGTAATTGCGCGGCGATCAGCACGATCAGAACATCCGCTCCGGAGGCAAAGGCCTGTCCGTAAAGGCGAAGAATCTCTTCGGAGTTCAGTAGCAGCACCAGGGCGTAGGGAAGTCCGGCCACCAGCATCCAGCGGCTGAGACGTCGATACAGACCCAGCAGGGTCTCGGTCTGGCCGATTCCGAAAAGCCTGGCCGCCTGGGGACTGAAAACCGTGTCGAAGGAATTCTGCAGAAACAGCAGAATCACGGTCAACGCCTGAGCCACGGCGAAGATGCCCACCCCGGAATTGTCGCCGAAATATCCCAGCATCAGCCGCACCGTATGCGTCACGCCCGTCAACAGAAAGGTATAGACCAGCGTCTTCATGCCAAAGGCCAGAAAGGCGCTCTTTTCCTTGCGGGAGAGACGTTCGACGCCGCGAATGGAGCCGATAAGCATTGTCCGACCACAAACCGCGAGCACCGCCGTACAGGCCAGGAAAGTCGAAGCGATCACGCCGAAGAGAAACGAAAAAACGCCCCCGCCGCCCAGTTGATGGCTTCCGGTAAAGAACGCGCCTCGGGAGAATAGATAGAGGAAATCGTTGGTGAAGGAAAATTCCGTGAAGCGTTCCGCCGCCCGCAGGGCCGCGCCGTACAGCAGACGCAGGGTGTCGAGCAACAGGATCGGGCTGAACACCAGGAGATAGAAGGTGATATCGGCGGCGGGCGAGACGAAATCCGAAATATTCCGGCGAAAGACGATCACCAGGGCCGTCACCACGCCCGTGGCTAAAAGACCGGCGCGCAGGGCGAACCCGGTGTAGGCGCTCATTTTTTCATCGAACGGTCCCGAGCGAAACTGGGGGACAAAGCGGGTGATGCCGGTATCCATGCCCAGTCGGCCCCAGACCGCCGCCAGAACTAAAACGCTGATGGCCAGGTTGAAATCCCCGTACGTCTTGGGTCCCAGAACCCGCGTGTAATAGATCTGAAAGAAAAAGGCCGCCAGAAATCCCAGAACCTTGAACGACAGACTCGCCCCGATCCCCCGGGCGGAACGCATGGTTTCCTTGGACATCTCCGCCTTGGCGTCCGCCACGCTGCCCCGTTCGGCCGTTTTTCCGTCGTTTCGTTCCGTCATCCGATTCCATCAGGCCCAAAAAAGTTTCTGCGTGGCGAGGATCTCCATCTCATGTCTGTTCGGACGGAACCTTGGGAAATCCGTTCGCGCCGGGACTTTCAACGGTCATCGGATCGGCTTCCCCTGCCGCCTGGCTAAACAAGTTATTCTATCCCCGAGACCCGTTTTCGTCAACATAACCCGGAATCGACCCAGGGCGTTTCAATTCTGCTTCTGGGAATTAATTTGCCAGGGTTTCCCTCTCACCTGGTGTTGCAGTCTATTGAATGGAGGGAAAAAGATGAATCAGAACGACATGGCGGAATTCATTTATCGTCTCCGTGAGGGCTTCCGGCGACTTCCGGACCCGCGTCGCGGGCAAGGGCGACGTTATCAGCTGGATGCCCTGCTGGTGCTTCTGGTGCTTTGATTTCTGCGGAATCTGACGACGATTCAGGAGATTCTTCAACGGGCCTCCTACGACCGGGAGCTGTTGGATTTCCTGGTCTGGAAACGGATTCCGGCTCAAGGAACCTACACGAATCTGTTTCAGCAGATGGACTTGTCGCCGGTGAATGGCCTTTTGTGCCAGGTCGGTGTGGAACTGGCCTGGTCCGATACGCAGGTGGCCGTGGACGGCAAGACGATCAAGGGCAGTCTGCACCGGGACAAGCGTCTGCACGTGGTGAACGTCGCCACACCGAAAGGCATCACCCTTTCCCAGGCGTCATCCGAGTTGGCCGGAGGTGAGATTGAAAGCGCGCTGAGACAACTGAAGCGGCTTGACCTTGAAGGCAAGGTCGTCAGCGGTGACGCCATGTTTGCACAGAAGAAACTGTGCGAAACGATTGAAGAAAAAGGGGGCGCTGGTTATTCAAGCTGAAGGACAATCAGCACGAATTACATGCCGAACTTTCCCGCCTGTGGCGCTATCGAGGGGGCAAGCGCCCCGCCTGTGAAACCACCACGCTGATTTCGGGCCGGATCGAAACGCGGCGTCTGTATGTCTTCCCCCAGATGAAAGATTACTGGGACTGGCCGGGGCTTTCGATGGGTCTGGCCGTCCATTGCACGAGTCTCGACAAGCGGACGGGGGACATCCGCGAAGGCGTGCGCTTCGCCATTACCGACCTTCCGATGGATACGCCGCCGGAAACCTTGCTGAAATTCTTCCGGGAACACTGGGGCATCGAAAACCGCCTGCATTACGTGCTGGACGTGTCGATGGGGGAAGATCGCTGCCGGGTCACGAGCCATCCCGGTCTGTTGTCGGCGTTGAGAAAAATCGCACTGGCCCTGCTTCAATCCGTCAAAGGGAAACGATCCATCAAAGCCACCATGCGAGACATGTGGAAACCCGGAATCCTTTTCCAGAATTGAAACGCTCTAGTACTTCATGACAATTGAATTGCGCCATTGATGATGCTATAATACCTCTATTCAGAATAATAGACTGAATAGAGGATAGGATGCGAAAGCAATACATCGTCCGGTTGACGGAAGCCGAGCGGGAGACGCTACGGAGCATGGTGAAAAAGGGTCGTGATGCCGCCTACAAAATCCGACATGCAAATGTCCTGCTGGCGGTGGACGCCGATGGCCCTGCCTTCAAAGACAAGCAAGCCGCCGAAGCCTATGGCTGTCACCCCGGAACAGTCAGCCTGATTCGCCGACGCTTCGCCGAGCGCGGCCTGGACGGCGCGTTGCATCGCAAGAAACAGGAGCGACCGTCGAGACAACGCCGTCTGGACGGCGACGCCGAGGCGGTTTTGCTCGCCCAGGCCTGCTCCCCTCCGCCCGAAGGCGCTACGCGCTGGACTCTAAAGCTTCTGGCCGAGCGTCTGGTCGAGTTGGAAGTTGTGGAGTCGGTATCGGATCAGACGGTTCGACGCACGCTGAAAAAAACGAAATTCGGCCGCATTTCAAGAAGCAATGGGTGATTCCGCCCAAGGAGAACGCCCGTTTCGTGGCGCGGATGGAGGACGTGTTGGACGTGTACAAGCGTCCCTACGATCGCCGTTATCCGGTCGTGTGCATGGACGAACAGCCGGTGCAGCTGCTGTCCCATACGCGGGATCCGATTCCACCGAAGCCCGGGCGGGCGGCGCGCGAGGATCACGAATACAAGCGCGAGGGCGTCGTGGCCGTCTTATTATTCACGGAGCCTCTCGGCGCGTGGCGTCGGGTCGAGGCCCGCGAACGTCGGACGAAAAAGGACTGGGCCGAGGAAATCAAGACCTTGTTGGACTGCGATTTAAAGGCGGGCGTGCATTCGGGCGCTCCGGCAAGGAACGGAAAACAATTGAAGAAGAAGATTCTTTCCCACATGCGGATGCTGCAGAAACGACCGAGCCGTGTGAGGAAATACTTCAAACACGGCAAGGTGAAATATGCCGCCTGATCGTTTACTCTATAGAGGCCGGGTTAAGAATGTAGTGCGTGATTTGTTCTATCGTGTAACCCTGGTTTTGGGGAGGAGGCCCCGATGGGACAGAAAAAATAAGAACGAAAGCGAGCGGGCTACGAGGATAGCTACGACGAGGCGGTTTCGGATTACGAGGACTACCGAAAAGAGATATGTGAGCGTCTATCGCGCAAATGGTTGGATTCGACTGGAAAAGCCCATGCCGTTGCCTGCCCGCAGTGCGGCAAGGATGCGTGGGTGAAGAAATACGCAGTCAAGCGGACGATCATCACCCAATTCGGTGAGGTTTCGGTCTTTCGGAATTATCACGTGTGCCGTTGCGGACACGGATTCTATCCGCGGGACATCGAGATGGGGTTCGACGAAGACAATCTGTCGCGGGACGTCTTGGCCAAGGTGTTGGATTTCGTGGTGACCGACACCTTCGAGGCGTCCCGCGAACGGCTTCGACTGCATCACGAGTTGGACCTGAGCGAAACGAAGTTATTGCAAGCGCAAAAGCGCGCCGTTATCCGACGGCGAGACGTCGCGCCCGGCGGTTGGGCTTCCGTTGACGGAGGCGAACGCCAACCGTCCGGTGGTGATCGAGTGTGACGGCTCGATGGTGCGGCCGACGCGGGGTTTTGGTGAAATCAAGCTGTTCGGCGTCCAGGTTCTGGGAGAAAGCGAGCGCGTGTTTCTGGCGGAGGCGCATGACAAGGATCGTTTCGAGGCGCAACGGCGTGAATCGGAGGGTTTCGCCCGTTTACGAAAGCGCGAGGTGCTGTGGATCGGGGACGGTCTGCCGTACAACTGGGGTTTGAAGCGGCGTCTGTGTCCGCACGCGCATGAGTTGGTTGATTTCTATCATGTGATGGAGTACGCGCACGATGCGGCGAAAGGCTTGCTCGGTCAAGGCGACGCCTGCGCGGAGCTTTACGCCCGCCGGATATCGGATTTGCTGTTGAGTGGCGAGATCGATCTCCTGTTCGACGAGTTGAAGGAATGCACGCCGTACAAGCCGAGAACGAAAGCGGGAAAGAAGGACGAGGCGGCGCTTCTGCCCTTGTTGAACTATCTGAAAAAGAACCGTAACCGTCTGGATTACAAGGGTTTTAAGGAACGGGGCTGGCCGTTGGGGTCGGGGATAATCGAGAACGCGCACAAATGGGTGATTCAGAAGCGGATGAAGCAGGCGGGCATGTGCTGGTCTCCGGAAAACGCGCAACGAATGGCGACTCTGCGGGCGCTGAGATCGTCGGTCGGAACCGAGCGCTTCCCCGAGGTGCTCGAAATCGCAAACCAAAGAGCCGCTTGAGCACACTTTTTAAATCGTACCCCATCGCGGCCAAGCGCAACGCCGGAGGTTGATGACGGGAACGGATGTGCTATTCCGCCTTGACGTAGGTGAAGGCGAAACCGAAGGGCAGACGATCGGGCAGCGGGTCTTCGGAATCGATTCCCCAGACCGATTTGAGCAGAATCGTGGCGCCCTCCTCGTCCAGCCCGCTGGAATTGGTCACGCTAACCACGATATCCACCATGCCGGGACCGCTGATGGTTCCGATGAGTTCGCCTTCCGTCAGGCCGGTCACCGTGCCCTGATCCGTTTCCAGGGTCAGGCGGATCACCGGATCGAAAATCACCAGTTCCCCGATTTCCTCGCCGATGCTGTTATGGACGGTCAACGTATAAGCGTCCACGCTTCCCTCCCAGACACCGCCGGCCACGTTTCCGGAAACGGGCAGTTCGCTTCCCGGTTCGGGCAACAGATTTTCGTTGTAGTCCTGGGCCAGAATCAGGGTCATTTCCGCGCCGTCGTAATCCTTCGGTCCAAAAAGCAGCCGGGGGATGAAACTGGTCAATGTGCTGGACGCCAGGTTGCTGTCCGGCTGAGTCAGCGAGAAATGATCCTTGTCGGTGTAGAACAGCACGTCGGGGGCGGTGGTCCATTCCTCCACAATGGTCTGGAAACGCTGGCCGATGAGGATTTCCAACTGGTCGTCCCGGCGGGTCCAGAAATGGCCCGTGCTGGTTTCGTACAGATAGCCGTACTGGTAGCCGGTCAGGCTTTGTTTCTCCCGGGCGAGCATCTCCACGGGATGGCGGTACTGCGATTCCATTTCACCGAAAAGCTGAATCATTTCCGCGCTGATGGCCTGGGCCTCGGCCAGACGGGCGTTGGCCTCATTGAGCTTTTCGGTGCGCACCGCCTGGCTGGGCTCCTCGTTCTCGGACGTGTTTTTCACTTCCTGCACCCAGTCGCGCACGGCGACGACCCCGGCGTAATTGGCGATGGCGTGTTCGATGCGCCGGGTGAAGACGTACAGTGCATTATATAACTCGTTATAGAGTTGCTTTTCGCTGTCGCCGCCTTCGATGGGCGGGGCCGGAAGCGTTTCCAGAACCGCTTTGTACTCGGCCAGCATGGCGCTCAGCATCTCGAAATCGGTTTGTTTCCAGGTGTTGAAGGCGTCGTCGTCGTATTCCACCAGCTTTTTATAGGCGAGTTTGGGGCGTCGGGCCAGGATACCCGCCGATTCGCCGATCTCGTCCAGGCGCAGCTCGCCGGAAATGTAGAAATAAATCAAGGGGTTTTCATCGTAGAAGTGCTTTTTCTGAAGGGCGGTCCAGTCGGAAAGCGCCTGGGTGACGAGCATGCCGTTTTCGCCGTACAGCGAGCCGATGTCTTCCAGGTAACCGTCCCAGGAAAGCGAGCCGTCCCAGGTTTTGCGGGTCAGGAAGTGGTCGTACATCCAATAGGTCCACTCCCGGCCGCTGGTGAAGGTGACGTGTCCCTTCACGTCGTGGCCCGAAAGCGCCGCGTCGATGTCGTGCGCCCGGCTCCAGCCGGTGATGGGCAGCACCACGGGGCAGTTGTTGTCGAATCCCAGCCACCAGGCCGTTTCCGGGAAGAACACGATTTCCCGCTTGCCGTCCGCCTCTTCCAGGAAGGTTTTCTGGTGGGAGAAGTCCTCGCAGGCGTAGACCGGGGCGGGGTGGTCCATGTCGTAGTACATCGTGGTATGCAGGAAGGCTCCCACTTTCGGGTCGGCCTGTAACGGCAGGTGGTAGTAGTACCCGCCGCCGTCCGCGAAGAGATCGCAGGGCGGATGGATCCAGGTGTACACCTCCACCTCGGGATAGGTGGCGGAGACAAATTGAATGGCCGTGTCCATCCAGCCGAGAACGGTTTCGTCCGAGACCTTGGTGAATTCGCTGGTGCCGATTTGCAACACGAGGACGTCGAAGCCCACGTCCAGGATGGTTTTCAGGCCGTCCTCGATTTGCGCATCCGCGTCCGCCGTCTCGTCCGCAATGAGCTTGAAGCCGTTCTGCTGCTGGTCGGCGAAGCTCAAAACCAGTCCCATATGGATACCGTAGCTTTGCCCTTCCTGAACGATTTCCGTGATATAGGGGATCCAGGATTCCAGGTCTACGGTTTTCAGCATGTGGAAGGTGAAGGCGTTCTGACGGTTGCGGGCCAGCCATTTCAGGTAGTCGGAGGCCATTTCGCGCCAGTCGTCGTTGCCGGGCTTCAAAAAGATATCGCTGGCGACGATGGGATGCTGCGTGTGCTCGTGAAAGCCGCGCAGTTCGAAATGGGGCGTCTGCGGTTCGCCTTCGTATGTCCAGGGCAGTGCGGCCTTGGAATCACTGGGGAATACCGTCTGCTGCGGATGGATGTAGCGCACGCCCAGGTCCATCTGAAGGGCGTACAGGCCGTACATGGCGCCCGTTTCCGTACGCGCCGTGATTTGTAGACCTGTCTGGCCGGAGTCGAAGACGATTTTCTCGATGCGATAATCCTGCACTCCCAGATCGGAGGACGTGGCGTCCAGGGTGATCTCCACGGCGGCGGATTCCGTAAGTCCGGAGAAATCCGTTGGGAAATCGCCTTCCGGAGCGGAAACGCCGCTGATTTCCGCCATGGCGGCGCGCAGGTCGGCGGCCGCCAGTTTCAGTCCCGCTCCGGCGTCGGAAGGCAGCACTACCGCCACGTCCAGGGCCCCGCTTCCGCTCAACGACGGCGCATGGGTCAGCGAGGGAGTGGCGTTTTCATCGCCGTCCGTCTCGTCCGGATCGCCGTGCATATAGTCCTTGGCGTCGCAGGCGACGAGAAGGAAGAGAAACAGGAAGGAAAACAGACAGGTTATTCGGATCGGACGGGGCATGCCGAGGCTCCTTTCGACGGAATCAACCGAAAATCGACGGTTCCTCATGATACATCGCTACGGTGGCGAATTTGCTGTTAGATTTCCATTAGTTTCGGCCGTGCTTGCGCAGCAGCACGTACATGGCCCCCAGGCCGCCGTCGCAGGGACGCGCGGAACTGAAGGCCAGCACCGCGCCTCCGATGCGCCCCCGGCCGCGTTCCAGCCAGGCGCGCAAGGCGTCTTTCAGCACCGGAACCTGATCCTTGGAATGGATGCCGCGTCCGTGAATCAGCAGCACGCAACGCAGCCCCCGGGCCCGGCGGTCCGTGATGAACCGTTCCACGGTGTCCCGGGCCTCGTTGCGGCTCATGCCGTGAAGATCCAGCCGGTCCTGGACGGAGAACTCTCCCGCGCGCAGTTTCTTGATGACCTGGCGGTCCAGGCCCTGCACGCCGCCTTCCACGAATTCGTCCGAGTCCGAGATGTCGAAGGGCAGGCGGCCGTTGACGAGTTGGACGAGCATGCGCTGGGCCTCGGCTTCCTCGTCGATCTTGTTCCATTCCGGTGGCTTGTTTTTCGGCGCGGCGCTTCTGTCTGGAATTTTCTCCACATTTTCCATGGCTTGGAGAAACAGGGCGTCCTCGTCCCGGGGTTCGGACTTCGGTTGAGCGGCCTTTTCGGGCGGCGCTTTCTTCTCAACGGCTTCGGCCGGGATGGAACGACGAAAATCCTTCGATTTCAGATCGGAAAAGGGATTGAAAGCAAAATTTTCCTTGGGCGGGCTGGGCGGCCCCGCTTTCTTTTTCTTGCTCTTTCGGCTCATTTCGAAGTATCCTTTTGGAGTCGAGTTGTTACGATAACATGGAAGGGGGAGCGGCGCGAAGGAATTCTTTTCCGTTCGGTCCGGTAAAAGGAATAAAAACGGGGAGAATCGCGTCTGTCTGCCAGGATCAATCGGTATTCAGGGAGGTCGCCATGGATTATTTCAGACAGTTGGGTGAGATCGCGCAACGGAACAACGTGATCGAAAACCAGTACTACCATCGATACAAAGTCAAAAACGGTCTTCGAAACGCAGACGGATCCGGCGTGCTTGTCGGACTGACCACGGTTTCGTCCGTAAAGGGATACATCAAAGTTGACGAGGAACTGGTCCCCGTGGATGGTCAGCTCTTCTACCGCGGATTCGATATCGCCGATCTCGTCAAGGGCGTGGAGGAACGCAACGATTTCGGCTTCGAGGAGGTCGTTTATCTGCTGCTGTTCGGACAGCTTCCCACGAAAGAACACCTGGAGGCGTTTCGGAAGGAAATGGGGCTTCTGCGTCAGGTGCCCATGAACTTCGCCCGGGACGTTTTGCAGACCTTCCGTGTCAATCACATCATGATCGCCCTGGCGCGCTCTATTCTGGTGCTCTACGGCCAAGACGAGACGCCGGAGGATATGTCCATCCCGAACCAGATTCGTCAGGCTATGAACCTAATCGCGAAAGTCAACACCTTGATTCCTTTTGCGTATTACTCCATCCGGCACGCCTATCACAACGAAAGCCTGATCCTGCACACACCGGACCCTGCGCACTCGGCGGCGGAGAATTTCCTGCACCTGCTTCGTCCCGACAGCCAGTTCTCGGACCTGGAGGCCAAAACGCTGGATATCGCCATGATGCTGCACGCCGATCACGGCGGTGGTAACAACAGCACCTTCACCGCTCGTGTCGTCAGTTCCACGCATACGGATTTCTATTCCGCCATGGCGGCGGCCGTCGGATCGCTGAAAGGCCCCCTGCACGGCGGCGCGAACGAGCGCATCATGGGCATGATGGACGACATCAAGAAGAAGGTGAAAGATCCCTCCAATGAAGAGGAACTGCGCAAGTACCTGTTCCGGATTCTTGAAGGAAAGGAACATGACGGCGCGGGCAAGATCTACGGCGTGGGGCATGCAGTCTATACCATGAGCGATCCCCGGGCCACGGTGTTGAAACGCTACGCCCGGGATCTCGCCAAGGAGAAAGGGCGGGAAGAGGAATTCGCCCTCTACGAAACCATCGAGCGCATCGGACCGGAAGTCCTACGGGAATACCGCAACGATCCGAACATGATCGTCAGTTCCAACGTGGATTTCTATTCGGGCTTCGTCTACGAAAGCATGGGGATTCCCCGGCAGGTCTTCACGCCGATCTTCGCCATGGCGCGCATCGCCGGATGGGCCGCCCACCGTATCGAGATGCTGACGAACAGGAACAAGATCATGCGCCCGGCTTACAAATCCCTGGGCGGGCATTGCAACTACACGCCGCTGGACAAACGCGGCGAGGCCGTCTGTTGCGAACCCAATTTCGACCAGGCCTGATAACGGAGAGGGGGAAACCATGGCATCGTCAGATTCTTTCGGAACCCGAACCACCATCCGGGAAGCATCCGGTTCCTTCGACCTGTTCAGCCTGCAAAAAGCTGCGGAAAAGGGCGGGCGGGATATCGGAAACTGGCCGTTCAGCATCAAAATTCTGCTGGAATCGCTCTTGCGGAACGAAAACGGCCGGGAAGTCGTTCGGGAGGATATCGAAAAGCTTCTGGCTTACGATCCGGCGAGTCCCGTTTCCGGTGATATCCCTTTCAAGCCCGCCCGGGTGATTCTCCAGGATTTTACAGGCGTTCCCAGCGTGGTGGACCTGGCGGCCCTGCGTTCGGCCATGGAGCGACTGGGGGGCGATCCCCAGCGCATCAACCCGGAAATCCCCGTGGATCTGGTCATCGATCATAGTGTGCAAGTGGATGTTTTCGGCTCGCCCGACGCCCTGGGAGAGAACGCCCGCATCGAGTTTTCCCGCAACCGCGAACGCTACGCCTTTTTACGATGGGGGCAGCAGGCCTTTCGCAATTTCGGCGTCGTGCCCCCCGCCAGCGGCATCGTCCACCAGGTGAACCTGGAATACCTGGCCAAGGTGGTTCAGCAAAACGAGGACGGTGTGTTCTATCCGGATACTCTGGTGGGCACCGATTCCCACACCACGATGATTAACGGCCTGGGCGTCCTGGGCTGGGGCGTGGGCGGCATCGAGGCCGAGGCCGTGATGCTGGGACAGCCCATTGCCCTGCGCATTCCGGAAGTGGTGGGGTTCCGCCTGACCGGACGCCTTCCCGAGGGAAGCACGGCCACGGACCTGGTTCTGCGCGTCACCCAGATGCTGCGGGAAAAGGGCGTCGTCGAAAAATTCGTGGAGTTCTACGGCGAGGGGCTCTCGGCGCTTTCATTGCCCGACCGCGCCACCATCGCCAACATGGCCCCGGAATACGGCGCGACGGTGGGCTTTTTCCCGGTGGACGCGGAGACCCTGCGTTACCTGCGCGCCAGCGGACGGGACGAAAGCCTGATTTCCCGTGTGGAAGCATATTGCCGCGCCCAAGGACTCTTCCGGGACGCCGAAACGCCCGATCCTGTGTTTGCCGACAGCATGGACCTGGATCTCTCCACCGTGCGGGCGGCCCTGGCCGGTCCCAAGCGTCCCCAGGACCGCATCGAGCTTCGCGACATGAAGACCGCATGGCAGAAGGCCCTTAAAGCTTCCGTGAAGGAACGTGGGTTCGCTCTTTCTGACGCGGACCTTGGAAAAACGGCGGAAATCGAGTTTCCGGGCGGTGAAAAGGCCGCCATCGGGCATGGCGCGGTGGTCATCGCCGCGATCACGAGCTGCACCAACACCAGCAATCCGTCCGTCATGCTGGCGGCGGGACTTCTGGCCAAGCGGGCCGTGGAGGCCGGTCTGAACGTGCGGCCGTACGTCAAGACCAGCCTGGCTCCCGGGTCGAAGGTCGTTACCGATTACCTCGAACGCACGGGGCTTCTGCCCTACCTGGAGAAAATCGGCTTTCACGTGGTGGGTTACGGCTGCACCACCTGCATCGGCAACAGCGGCCCGCTGCCCGAGCACGTCGCCAAAGCGGTGGAGGCGGGATCCCTGGTGGCCGCCTCGGTTCTGAGTGGAAACCGCAATTTCGAAGGTCGCATCAATCCCCACGTCAAGGCCAACTACCTGGCCTCGCCGCCCCTGGTGGTGGCTTACGCCCTGGCGGGAACGGTGGACGTGGATTTCGAAAGCGAGCCCATCGGCCACGATGAGAACGGGAAGCCTGTCTATTTGAAAGACATCTGGCCCTCCGGCAAGGACATTCTGCAACTTCTGGAATCCGCCATGGATCCGGAGGCTTTTCGCACGGCCTATCGGGACATCGAAAGCTCCAATCCCGAATGGAACGCCATCCCCGTGGCGGGCGGCGCGGTCTATCCCTGGAACCCGGAAAGCACCTACATCCAGGAGCCGCCGTTTTTCACCGGCATGACACGGGAGATCGAACCCATTCGTTCCATTCAGAACGCCCGCGTGCTGGTGAAGGTGGGCGACAGCGTCACCACCGACCATATCAGTCCGGCGGGGGCCATCGCACCCGACAGCCCGGCAGGCCGCTACCTGACCGAAAAGGGCGTAGATCCGAAGGATTTCAACTCCTTCGGCAGCCGCCGGGGGAACGACCGCGTCATGGTGCGGGGCACCTTCGGCAACATCCGTCTGAAAAACCAGCTTGCCCCGGGAACCGAAGGCCCCTGGACCCGGAATTTCACCACCGGCGAGATCGAGAGCATCCACCAGGCCTCCCGCGCCTACATCGACGCCAAGACCCCCACGCTGGTGCTCGCCGGAAAGGACTACGGCATGGGCAGCAGCCGCGACTGGGCCGCCAAGGGCACCATGCTCCTGGGCGTGAAGGCCGTTCTTGCGGAGTCCTTCGAGCGCATCCACCGCAGCAACCTCGTGGGCATGGGCGTGCTTCCCCTGGAATTTATGCCCGGAGAAAACGCGGACAGCCTGGGACTTGATGGAACGGAGACCTTCACCATCGACCTCACCGACGAACTCTCGCCGGGCGAGAGCGTCGCCGTTTCCGCAAAGTCCGAATCCGGCAAGGAGCGTACGTTCACGGCTCGCTGTCGGCTGGATACGCCCGTGGAGGTGGACTACTACCGCAACGGCGGCATTCTGCACACCGTCCTCAGGCGTTTTCTCTTCGATTGAACGGGAGCGTTCCGCCCGGGCGGCTTTTTCTTCGAGTTCTGCCGGTTTCCAGCGATCCCCGAACCGTACAAGACGGGTCGGGGACGCGTGCTTATGCGCGAGGCCGGGGCGGCGACGAGACGGCAGGAGGCGGGCAGAATTCAGGCGACGGATCAACCGTGAATGGCGCGTTTGTCCACCGCCATGGCGGCCTCCCGCACGATTTCCGAAAGCGTGGGGTGGGCGTGGGCCGTGCGCGCCAGATCTTCCGAACTGGCCCGGTACTCCATGGCCACCACCGCCTCGGCGATGAGCTCCGAGGCGTGAGCCCCGACGATGTGCACGCCCAGGATACGATCGCTCTCCGCATGGGCGACGATCTTCACCAGCCCCTCGCTCTCTTCCATGGACTTGGCGCGTCCGTTGCTTTTGTAGAAATATTTGCCGACTTTGACCGGATGGCCCTGTTCCTTCGCGGCGTCTTCGGTGAGGCCCACCTGCGCCAGTTCGGGCCAGGTGTAGACGACGTTCGGGATGGTCTCGGGATCGACGTGGCCGGGAAGGCCGGAGAGGATTTCCGCCACGGCGATGCCTTCGTCTTCCGCCTTGTGCGCCAGCATGGGGCCGTCGATGAGGTCGCCGATGGCGTAGACGCCCGGGGCGGAGGTTTCGAAGTGCTCGTTCACGGAAATCTTGCCGTTGGCCTCCGGCCGGATGTCGAGCGTCTCCAGGCCGAGTCCGTTCGTGTAGGGCTTGCGGCCCACGGCCACCAGCGCCTTGTCGCAGACGAGTTGCTGTTCCTTGCCTTTCTTATCCGTAAAGGCGAGCGTCAGTCCTTCCGGACCGCTTTCGGCCCCGGTGACCTTTGCGCCCAGTTGAAAGTCGAAGCCAAGGGATTTGAGGGAGCGCTGCACGATCTGGGCGGTCTGGCGATCGGCAAAGGGCAGGATGGCGTCCATCATCTCCAGCACGGTGACCTTCGCGCCCAGTCTAGCCCATACGCTGCCCAGTTCCAGGCCCACCGCGCCCGCGCCCACCACGGCGAGACGTTCGGGAACGGATTCGAAGGCGAGCGCCTCGGTGGAACTAACGACCTGCTTGCCGTCGAAGGGCAGAAAGGGAAGTTCCACTGCGTCGCTGCCGGTGGCTAGAACCACGGCCTTGGTTTGAAGCTCCAGCTTTTTTCCGTCCTGTTCCACGGAGACCGTTCCCGGACCGGAGAGGCGGCCCGTAGCGCCGGAGTAGACGGCCACCTTGTTCTTCTTCATCAGCAATCCGATGCCGGCGGTGAGATCGGTGACGATCTTGTCTTTTCGGCGCAGCATCTCCGCGATGTCCATGGAGATCTCGCCCACCGTGATGCCGTGGGCGGCCAGGCCGTGCTTGGTCTGGTGGAAATGGTGGCTCGATTCCAGTAGCGCCTTGGAGGGAATGCAGCCGATGTTCAGGCAGGTGCCGCCCAGGGCCTTGCGCTTTTCGATGATGGCGGTTTTCAAACCGAGCTGTCCCGCCCGGATGGCGGCCACGTAGCCGCCCGGTCCCGCGCCGATGACGATCAGGTCGAAGGATTCCATTTCAGACCTCCAGCAACATGCGTTCCGGGTTTTCGATGCATTCCACGATGCGCTTCAGGAAGCCCACCGCGTCCTTTCCGTCCACGATGCGATGATCGTAGGAGAGCGCCAGGTACATCATGGGGCGGGCGACGATCTGTCCGTCCACCACCATGGGACGGATTTTGGTGGCGTGCATGCCCAGGATGGCGCTCTGGGGCGGATTCAGGATGGGCGTGGACATGAGCGATCCGTAGACGCCGCCGTTGCTGACGGTGAAGACGCCGCCGGTCAGGTCGTCCAGGCCGATGGTCTTCTTGCGCACGGCGGTGGCCAGTTCCCCGATGCGCTCTTCGATCTCCGCGTAGTTCAGTTGGTCGCAGTCGCGCACCACGGGCACCACCAGCCCCCGGTCGGTGCCCACGGCGATACCGATATCGTAATAGTGGTTCTGAACGACCTCGTCGCCTTCGATAAAGGCGTTGATCTGTGGGAAGGTCTTCAGCGCGTCCACGGCGGCCTTGACAAAGAAGGACATGAAGCCCAGTTTGCCGCCGTACTTTTTGACGAAGGCGTCCTGGTTGCGTTTTCTGAGCGCCATCACGTTGGTCATGTCCACCTCGTTGAAGGTGGTCAGGATGGCGGCCGTCTGCTGGGCCTCGATGAGCCGTTCGGCGATGCGCTTGCGGATGCGTGTCATGGGCTCGCGGGTCTGCCGTTCGCCAGGTTTTCTCGGCGCGACCGGCTTGGGCGGCGCGGCCTTGGCGGCGGGCTTCGGTTCGGAGGCGGCGACAGGCGCGGCTTTGGGCGCCTTCGGGGTCTCGGGAGCCGCCTTCTTCTCCTGGGTTTTCAGGCTGTTCTGAACGTCTTCCTTGGTGATGCGTCCGTCCTTGCCCGTACCGGGAATGTCGGCGGGCGACAGGTTATGTTGTTCGGCCAGCATCTTGGCCGCCGGGGAGAGGATCGCTTCGCCGGAAGTCGAGGCGGCGGGAATCTCCGGGGCGCTTTCCGTTTCCGCTTTTGCTTCCTCCTTGGTCGCCTTGGCGTCCGCGTCCGTGTCCACGTGGCCCACCACCTGGCCCACCTGCACCACGGCCCCCGCCTCCACCGCGATGTGGATCCGGCCGGAAAACTCGCAGGGCACCTCCATGGTGACCTTGTCCGTCTCCAGTTCGAAAAGCGGCTGCTCCTCTTTCACCGCGTCGCCTTCCTCCACCAGCCATTCGGTCAGCGTGCCTTCGGTGATGGATTCTCCGACCTCCGGAACCTTGATTTCCTTTTGCATGCGATTCCTTCTCCTTTTATTCTCTGGCCCGTTTATACGAAATTTCGGATCGAAATCAATAACTTATTCGGAGATGAAGGCGTACTTCACCAGCCCTTCCTGTTCGGCCTTGTGGGTTCCCATGGAGCCGCTGGCCGGACTGGCGCTGGCAGGACGTCCTACATAGCGCACCCGGCGCTCGGGGTCGATCTCCCGGAAGCGTTCGCTCATGAAGGTCCAGCCGCCCCGGTTGCGGGGTTCCTCCTGAACCCAGACCCACTCGGCGTGGTCTTCGTAACGCCCCACGACCTCCTGGAAAAGTTCCCGGTTGAAGGGATAGAACTGCTCCACGCGCACGATCGCCACGTCCCCGTGTCCGCTCTCCCGCCGTTCTTTCAGAAGATCGTAATAGACCTTGCCGCTGCAAAACAGGACTCGGGTGGTCTTTTCGGGCGGTTGCGGATCGTCCAGGATTTCCCGGAAATGGCCGCTTTCCAGTTCGGCGACATCGGAGACGGCCTCTTTGTGGCGCAACAGGCTTTTGGGCGACATGACAACCAGGGGGCGGCGGAAGTCGCGCTTCATCTGGCGACGCAGCACGTGGAAATACTGGGCGGGGGTGGTGATGTTGCAGACCTGGATGTTGTCGTCCGCCGTGGCCATGAGATAGCGTTCCAGATAGGCGTTGCTGTGCTCGGGCCCCTGGCCTTCGTAGCCGTGAGGCAGGAGCATCACCAGGCCGCTGGTGCGCTGCCACTTGGCTTCACTGCTGACCAGGAACTGGTCGATGATGACCTGTGCGCCGTTGGCGAAATCCCCGAACTGGGCCTCCCAGATGATGAGCATGCCGGGTTCGGCCAGACTGTAGCCGAAGTCGAAGCCCAAAACGGCGGCCTCGCTCAGCATGCTGTTGTAGACGCAGAAATGGGCCTGACCCTCGCGGATGTGATTCAGGGCCTTATAGGATTCCTCCGTCAGGCTGTCGAACCATTCGGCATGTCGGTGGGAGAAAGTACCCCGGGCGCAGTCCTGGCCGCTCAGACGCACGGGCGTGCCCTCGGCAAGCAGGCTCCCGAAAGCCAGAAGCTCTCCCTGTCCCCAGTCCACCGTCTGTCGTTGTTCGATACTTGCCAGGAAATCTGGCAACTTACGGGCGATTTTGCGGTTCAGGGAGAAGCCTTCGGGAACGCTTGTCAGCCCACGGACGATCTCCATCAGGCTCTCGTGGGAGACGCCGGTCTCCAGGGGATCGAAGGAATACGGATTCTCCAGCCCTTCCCACTGCTGAGGAACGTGATGATGCAGGGGCTCGATCTCCTGGTTTTTCACCTGGTCGAAGGCGCTTTGTAGGCGGCTTTTGAATTCCTCGGCGATGCGGGTATCGGCCTCGGGCGTTAAAATGCCCTCCAAAAGCAGCTTGTCGGTATATTGCTTGCGCACGGAGGGCCGCGTTTTTATCAGCTTATAGAGTATCGGCTGGGTGAAGCCCGGATCGTCGCCCTCGTTGTGGCCGTGCCGACGGTAGCAAAGCATGTCCACCACCACGTCCCGGCCGAACTCCTGGCGGAAGGCCAGGGCCAGGTCCATGACAAAGGCCACCGCCTCCGGATCCTCACCGTTGACGTGGAAGATGGGAGCCTCGATCATCTTGGCGACATCGGTGGCGTAGTGGGAGGAACGGGCCTCCTTCGGGGAGGTGGTGAAGCCGATCTGATTGTTGACGATGAAATGGATGGTCCCGCCCACTCGGTAGCCTGCAAGTTGGCTTAAATTCAGGGTTTCCGCCACCAGTCCCTGTCCGGCGAAGGCCGCGTCGCCGTGCAGCAGAAGCGGGAGCACCCGGGTTCGTTTTTCCGTGTCGCCGGTCATGCGCTGGAGAGCTCTAGCCTTGCCCAGCACCACCGGATCCACGGCTTCCAGGTGGCTGGGATTGGCCGCCAGGTCCAATTGGATGGACTTGCCGGAAGGCGTTTCCACCACCGAACTGTAGCCTTTGTGGTATTTAACATCTCCGCTGCCGCCCACCGCCTCCAGGCGGATGTCCTCGAATTCGGAGAAGATTTCGGCGAACGACTTCCGTAGGATGTTGGAGATCACGTTCAGGCGTCCCCGATGAGGCATGCCCATGACCAGGTGCTCCACGCCGTATTCCGGCGCGCGGTCGATGAGCGTGCAGAGCGCGGCGATGGAGGTTTCCGCCCCTTCCAGGCTGAAACGCTTCTGGCCGGGATAGCGCGTGTGCAGGAAGGTTTCGAACAGCTCGGCGTCGATGAGATGATGGAGCAGTTCGAGCTTTTCCGGCGGGGGAACGGAGGGTTGATTGCGAACCGGCTCCATGCGCGCGCGCAGCCAGCGGCGAATGGACAGGTTCTGGATATGCATGTATTCGACGCCGATGGAACGGGTATACGTGTCCTGAAGGGCAATGACGATCCGTTCCAGCGTGCCGGTTCTCTCGGCCAACAGGCCATCCGAATCGAACTCCAGACCGTAATCATCTGCACGGAAACCGAAGGAATTCAGGTCCAGGTCCGGGTGGTAGGGCAGGTCCAGCCCAATGGGATTGGCCTGAGCCACCAGGTGTCCCAGACTGCGGTAGGCCAGGATCAGGCGATTGATCTTGGACTGACTTTCGGCGCGGTCGCAGGCTCCATCGACCGGTGCGGATAAAGGAGCGGCCAACGAGACGGAGACGTTTTCCCCCGCGCAACGGCCCAGTTCGAAGCCTTCGAAGTAATGCCGCCAGCTTTCGCCCACGGATTCGGGATCCCGTTTCCAGGAATCGTACAAGTCATCGATATAACCGGCGTTCCAGCCCGTCGCCGGGTCGCTCTGGCGGAAGACTTTGGGGGATTTTTCGTCCATCGGGTGCGCCTCCGTAATGGCTGCGTTATCGTCGATTGCCGGTCAGGCGAATGTACAGGAAAAACCGGCGGGATGCAAAACCAAACCCGCCGGGATCCGGGGAAGCTCCCCGCATTTCTTTCAATCGGTCGTTCAGATATCGATCTCCAGCTTGGAGATGGTATCCTCCACCAGTTCCGCGGACTTGCGCATCTGTTCCACCCAGCGATCCTCGATGGGAATTTCAAGAATTTTCTCGATGCCGTTGGCCCCAAGAAGGGCCGGGACGCCGATGAAATAGCCCTTGATGCCGTACTCGCCGCGCAGGTAGGCCGCCACGGGCAGAATGCGTTTGTTGTCTCGCAGAATGCTTTCCACCATCTCCGTGGTGGAGGCCGCCGGGGCGTAAAAGGCGCTGCCCGTCTTCAAGTGCCCGACGATCTCCCCGCCACCCTTGCGGGTGCGCACGACGAGTTCCTCGATGCGTTTCGGCGTCATCAGTTCCGTGATCGGAATGCCGCCCACGGTGGAATATTCCGGCAGCGGAACCATTTCATCGCCGTGGCCGCCCAGCACCAGGGACTGCACGTCCCGGGGAGAGACGCCCAGTTCCTCCGCGATGAAATAACGGAAGCGGGTGGAGTCCAGCACCCCGGCCATGCCCATGACTCGGCGGATGCCGAAGCCGGTGACCTTCCAGGCCACGTAGGTCATGATGTCCAACGGGTTGGAGACGACGATCACGATGGCGTTGGGCGCGTAGCGGGCGATGTTTTCCGAGACGCCCGCCACGATCTTCGCGTTGATATTCAGCAGATCCTCCCGACTCATGCCCGGTTTTCTGGGCAGTCCGGCGGTGATGACGACGACATCGGAGCCCGCCATGGCGGAAAAGTCGTTGGAACCCGTGATGGAAACATCGTAGTTGCGCAGCGGAGCGCAGTGGGTGGCGTCGAGCGCCTTGGACTGGGGCATGCCTTCCTTCACGTCCAGCATCACCACGTCCGCCAGGCCGCGCTCGGCGATGTAGAACGTGGCCGTAGCCCCGACGTTTCCGCTTCCGACGATGGTGACTTTCGGTAAAGTAATCATGGAAACGTCCTCCCTTTATGGCATTCTGGACAGAAAGGGCTTCAGCGTATCCACCGAACCGTGGAAACGTTCCCGTTCTCCGTCCGTGAGGGGCAGTTCGAAGATCCGTACGATGCCTTCGCGTCCCAGCCGCGCCGGCACGCTGGCGCAGAGACCCGAGACGCCGTATTCACCGTCCAGATAGGCGGAGACGCTCAGCACGCGGTCGCTGTCGCGGGTGACCGATTCCACCAGGGCTCCCACCGCCGCGCCGGGGGTGAAAAAGCTGCTGCCCACCTTGGCCTGGTCCACGATTTCGTCGCCGGCGTGTACCGTGCGATCGATAACGGCGTCGATCTGCTCGCGGGTCATCAGGTGTTCCAGCGGCAGTCCGGAAATGCGGCTGTAACGCTCCATCACGGCCATATGGTCGCCGTGGGCGCCCATCACCATGGCGTCCACGTCGGAAGGCTGGATGCCCAGTTCCCGGGCGACGTAGTGGCGCATGCGGGAGGCGGAAAGGATGCCGCCCACACCCATGACGCGTTCCTTCGGCCAGCCGGTCCTTTTCAGAAAGGCCAGGGTCATCAGGTCCACCGGTTCGGAAAGCACGAAGACGATCGGCGGGGTGCGGTCGGCGTAGCCTGCCTTCAGTTTGTCGGCCAAGTCTTCGATAATCTTAAGGTTTTCTTCGAAAAGATCCTGTCGGCGCATCTCCGCGCTGCGGGCCTTCCCGGCGGCGATCACGACGATTTGACTGTCGAGTAGTTTCTCGAAGACGTCCGTCCCATGGATCTTGGCGTCATAGCGCCGGATGGGTCCGGCCTCCACCAGATCCAGCGCCTTGCCCTTGGCGCGTCCCTCCACGGGGTCGTACAGCAGGATCTTGCCCGAGCCCTTTTCCGCGATGGCGAACGCCGAGGTGATTCCGACGTTTCCCGCTCCGATGATTCCGATTTTCATGGCCGCTCCTCCGCTCCGATGCCCGTTGGCGTCCTGTTGAAAGCTTCCGTTCTCGCGAACATTCCCACCACTGCGTCTGTTTTGATCCGTTCGCATTCTATCATCACCGGAGATGGGCCGTCAATCGGGTTTTCCGATGAAATACGGCGGCTTTTCTCCGGGTTCCAGGATAAGGATGGAAGCGGGGGCCGGATAATTCCCCGGAAAAGAACCGAAAACGAAATCCGGGAAAAAAGACGCCCGATGTTTCTTGGCGTGTCGCTGTTGGATGTCGGATTCTTTTGTTTTCTTTTCCATCGATTTTTCCAATCTGGTATGATTCCATGCCGTTCCGAAAATGCCGGTTCGACACGGGGGGATTCGTTTCATATCGACGTCACGGTTTGAAAAGGTAAGAGGAAATCATTCATGCCCACCGCCAATGCCTCCACTCGTGGCCACGGATTCGGCACCGCGCCCGTTTTTCTGGCCGCCATCAGCACCATTCTAGGCGCCGTTCTGTTTCTTCGCTTTGGTTACGCCGTGGGACAAACCGGGATTCTCGGGGCCATCCTGATCGTTGTAATTGGGCACGCCATCACTATTCCCACCGGTCTGGCCGTGGCCGAGATCGCCACCAATCTGAAAGTGGAAGGCGGCGGCGAATATTTCATCATCAGCCGGTCCTTCGGGTTGAAGATCGGCGCGGCCATCGGCATCTCGCTTTACCTTTCTCAGGCCGTCTCCATCGCTTTTTACATGATCGCCTTTTCGGAGGCCTTCCGACCGCTTTTCCCACTCATCCAGGACGCGCTCGGGTTCGTTCCGGACGGACGCATGATCGGTATTCCGGGGACGCTTATCCTCGTGGCGATCATGTTGTACAAGGGCGCCGATCTGGGCGTTTCCATGCTGTGGATCGTCTCCGTGATTCTGGCGGTTTCCCTGGTGATGTTCTTTATGGGAGAGTCCGTTGGTCCCCGGGGAGAATTGAATCTTCTGGCCAAGGTGGCGGATCACCAGGACTTTTTCACGGTTTTCGCCATCGTCTTTCCGGCGTTTACGGGCATGACCGCCGGCGTGGGGCTTTCCGGCGATCTGAAAAACCCGAGACGCTCCATTCCCCTGGGAACCATGGCGGGGACGTTGGTAGGAATGGCGATGTACCTGCTGGTCGTCGTGAAACTGGGAAGCAGCGCCACTCCGGATCAACTGGCGGAAAATCAGTTCATCATGAGCGATATCGCCGTCTGGGGGCCGATCATCTACATCGGACTGGGCGCGGCCACGCTTTCCTCGGCCATCGGCTCCATCCTGGTGGCTCCGCGTACGCTCCAAGCCCTGGCCCAGGACCGGGCCTTCGGAAACGAACGCATCAATGGATACATCGGAAGAGGGAAGGGCGAGGCCAACGAGCCCGTGAACGCCACTTTGCTGACCTCCGCGCTGGCGCTTCTGTTCGTTTCCCTGGGCAACGTCGATTTTGTGGCCCAGATCATCAGTATGTTCTTCATGGTCACCTACGGTTCGCTCTGCGCCATCAGCTTCTTCCAGCATTTCTCTGGAAATCCGTCCTACCGCCCCACCTTTCGCACCAAATGGTATCTGTCCGGCATCGGCGCGGTCAGTTGCCTGGTGATGATGTACCTGATGCAACCGATGTATTCGGTTCTGGCCCTGGTGGTCATGACCTTGATCTATCTCTGGATGAAGCGCATTCTCACCGACGAGCGGGATTTGTCCACCTTGTTCGCAGGGGTGCTGTCCCAGATCGTGCGCAATCTGCAACTGGTTCTGCAAAAACGGCAGTCCGGCGTGGACGCCGCCAACTGGCGGCCTTCGGTCATCGCCGTTTCCGCACTTTCCTTCAAGCGCCTCGGGGTATTCGATCTTTTACGCTGGATTTCTCAGTACTACGGATTCGGTAGTTATATCCATTACATAGAAGGACCGCTGACCCGCGAGCGCAACGAGGACGCCAAGAAACAGCTTCAGCGACTTATTCATCAGAGCCAGGCCAGCCGGGCGGGAATCTACGTGGATACGATCATTTCTCCCAGTTTCAAGACTGCCGTGGCGCAGATCGTCCAGATTCCGGGAATCTCCGGCATGGACAACAACACCATTCTCTTCGACTACAGCGCGGACGACGACGACAAAATCATCCGCGATATCGTCGATGGCGGCCAGTTCGCCTCCGTGGCGGGCTTCAATGTCTGTGTCCTGCGTTCCTCCAAGCGGCATTTCGGATACAAACGGGTGATCCACATCTGGTTCACGCCCGGCGACTATCGGAACGCCAACCTGATGATTCTGCTGGCGTATATCGTTTTCGGGCACGAGGAATGGCAGGAGGCCGAGATCAAGATCTTCGCGGCCTTCGCCGAGGAGCGCATGGAATTGGGCGTGCAGCATTTGAACGATTTGATCGATCGGGGGCGGATTCCCATTTCGACCAAAAACATCGAGCGCATCCCCATGAAAAAAGAAGACGATTTCGATTCCCTGGTCAACAAGAACTCGGAGGCGGCGGATCTGGTCATCACCGGGCTGTCTCTGGACAAGATGCAGGAGGACGGAGGGGCTTTTCTCCGGCGTTTCGAGAATATCAACGATATTCTGTTCGTCTGGGTGGGGCAGCGGATTCTGATCGCGGAGGACAACTGATCGGATCGGAGACGGGCCATGCCATTCGGGAGTCGCTGCGCGAGGCGTAGAAACCTCCGGAAGGAATAGGGAGATGGAATCATGTTGCAGACTCTGATGGATCATCTGGAAATCGTTCTGGAGGATCTTTTCGAGAAAAACGCGGCTTCCTATCTGGCCTCGCTGGTGACCATCGTTCTGGTCATCGCCTCGGTCCGCGTGATTCGCTGGCTTTCCCGCAACCTGACCACCAGGCTGCTGATGCCGAGGGAAGGCGACAGGGAATTCGAGACGAAACAGGCTCGCCAGAAGACGCTGCTTCCGCTGGTGCTCAGCGTGGAACGCTATGTAATCTATTTCCTCGCCCTGATGATTGTTTTGAAGGAACTGGGGATCGATACCACGGCGGTTCTGGCTTCGGCCGGAGTGCTGGGACTGGCCGTGGGGTTCGGGGCGCAAAACACCGTCAAGGATTTCATTTCCGGCTTTTTCCTGATTTTCGACGGCCTGGTGCTGGTGGGCGATGTCATCACCATCGGTTCCGTTTCCGGCGTGGTCGAGAAAGTGGATCTTCGAAACACGATGGTGCGCGAGTTCAACGGCCGTCTCTGGACGTATCCCAACGGAGAGGTGCGCTCCTTCGGCAACCTCAATCGGGGCTGGGGCCGGGCCATCGCGGAAGTGGGCATGGCCTACGAACAACCCATAGAGAAGGGCATGTCGGTCTTGCGGGCCGTGGCGGAGGCGTGGGCCGGAGAGTTCAAGGAAATGGTGATCGAACCCCCGGAGGTGCAGGGGGTGATCGGGCTGAACGATTCCTCCGTGGGCCTGCGGATCGTCGTCAAAGTGAAGCCCATGCAGCAGGCGGCGGCCGAGCGGGAACTGCTGCGACGGATCAAGGACGCCTTTGACGAAAACGGACTGGAAATCCCCTATCCGAAGCAGGTGGTCCATCGCCCGGAGGATTAGATCGAACGCGCGTCCGGTCCGTTCGTGTCGTGCGGAGGCTACCTGTCCACCGTCCGTCGCCTTTTGAAAAAGCGGGTTCCACGGAGTCTTTACGGAAAAGTGGTGCAAAAAACGCCGCTATGTTATGATCGAAGCAATGCAAAGAAACCGCCAGGGAAGGAGCAGGAGTATGAGCGGGAGAAAATCGATCCCGACCCCGTGGCTGATTGCGGTGGTTTTCGTTTTCGGATATCTGGCCGGAAATGCCGGCCCCATGGTCGCCTGGGCGAAGAAGTCGAATGTTTACGAGAAGTTGGATGTATTCGCCAAAGTTCTCCATTACGTGGAAAACAACTACGTGGAGGAGGTGGATCAGAAGGAACTGATCTACGGGGCTATCAAGGGCATGCTGGATACGCTGGATCCGCACACGATTTTCATGCCGCCCGATCTGTTCCGGGAGATGAAGATCGACACCACGGGCGAGTTTCAGGGGCTGGGCATCCGGGTGCAGAGCGTCGATCAGCGCCTGGTGGTGATCGAGCCTCTGGAAGGAGCGCCCGCCAGGAAAGCGGGAATATTGTCCGGGGACGTGATTCTGGCCATCGACGGGCGGGATCTGCGAGGCGTGACGTTGCAGGATGCGGTGACGCTCATGCGCGGACCCATCGGAACCCAGGTGGTTCTGTCGATCTATCGGGAAGGATTCGAGGCCCCGAAGGATTTCACGTTGATCCGCGACCGGATCCGGACGTCCAGCGTGGACTTCCGGTTGTTGGACGGTAACGACGGCTATATTCGGGTACGGGCGTTCCAGGACCGCACGGCCGGTCAGATGACGGCGGCCATCGAGAAGTTGAAGGCGGAGGCGGACGGGCGTCTGGAGGGCCTGATTCTGGATCTGCGCGGAAACCCGGGAGGATTGCTGGACGAGGCGGTGAAGATGGTGGACGAGTTCGTCGCCGAGGGCAAGATCGTTTCCACCATCGGGCGCAATCGGGGGCACATAGAGGTGGAGCGAGCCCATAAAAGCGGGATCTTTCTGAAGGGAAAGCTGGTGCTTCTGATCGACAGCGGATCGGCCTCGGCGGCGGAGATCGTCGCGGGGGCTTTGCAGGATCACGGCCGGGCGGTGCTGGTGGGCGTCAACAGTTTCGGGAAGGGATCGGTACAGAACATCATCGACCTGGACGACGGCAGCGGGCTGAAAATCACGGTGGCCCGCTATTACACGCCCAGCGACCGCTCCATCGATTCCATCGGCATCAAGCCGGACATCACGGTGGTTCAGCCGGAAGTGCTGGCCCAGTTGGCTCGTTCGGAGGCGGAGGAAATGGATCTTCGTTCGGTGGAAAGCACGGACGAGCGCGGGATGAAGCTTCTGGAAGCGGTGCCTCCCCCGAAGGGCATGGAACCCACGGACATGCAGCTTCGCGCGGCCTATGCTTACCTGCGCGCGGGGGAGAAAGGCTAGAATCCGTTTTAAAATTACGTTCGGTCGGATTTCGGATGTTTTTCCGGCCGTCTTCGCTGCCGGACGTTTCTCAAAAGATTTCCGGTATTCTTCGTCGTGTCGCCGACAAATCCAACGGAAAATCCCCTTGAAATCTCTCGGTCCGTATTTTAGGTGATTTTTAGAAGTTTTCCGAACGGGAAAGCATTGACAAATCCCTTGTGATGTCCTATACTTCGCGCCGTTCGAAGCAATCACGTGCGCCCATAGCTCAACTGGAAGAGTACCGGGCTTCGAACCCGTAGGTTGCAGGTTCGAGTCCTGCTGGGCGTACCAGAGATAAAGCCTTGGAATCATAACGATTCCAGGGCTTTTCTACTTTATGGCTTTCCACCAAGTGCCCGTTCCGGGACCAATCCGAGGCCAGGCGGATTTCGATCCCAGGCCGGATTGACGACGAAATTCACCACCATGTTGCAACTTTTTGCCCGATTTCTTGCATTGGAATTCTGCTTTTCCATGCCGGATAATGCGGGCGAGGAGAGCAGCTCTTTGTAAACCCGGGGCGAGTCGTAAGTCTCGTCGCTATCGTGGAATACCTGTTCGATCTCGGGCAACAGCGCCCGGTCGGCCTGCTCCTTCTTCGACAGCGGCGCTTTAAGCCGGCGGTAATAGTTCCTGCGTAAAAACCCCAGAACACAGGCAATCTTCACCACGGGAAACTCATGCTGATGAGTTTTCACGAAAGCGAAGGTCATTTCTTCGTCGAGAAGATGGCCACGGCTTCTTTAAAATGTTGTGCTCCAAGTTTTCCAGACGATGAACAGGTCGATTCTTGCTCCGACATTTCCTTACAACGGATTGTTGCGGTGCTTGTGAGGCAGGACGGGCTCCTTCTTGTTTTTCACCGCCTCGAAGGCGCGTACAAGCACCTGCCGAGTGGTGTCCGGCGAAATCACGTCGTCCAGAAAGCCGTATTCGGCGGCCATGTAGGGCGTCAGGTAGATTTCCTCGTATTCCGCGATGAGAGATTGCAGAAGCTCGTTGGCGGCCTGCTCGTTGCCTTCCTTGCGCAGCGCCCTGATTTTGCGGCTGTGCAGAATCTCCACCGCCCCGGCGGCACCCATGACCGCGATCTGGGAGTCGGGCCAGGCGAAATTGAAGTCCGCGCCGACGTGCTTGGAACTCATGACGTCGTACGCGCCGCCGAAATTCTTCCGTAGCGTCATGGTAATTTTCGGGACCGTGGCCTCGGCGAAGGCGTACAGGATCTTCGCGCCGTGCTGAATGATGCCGCTGTGCTCCTGGTTGGCGCCCGGCAGGAAGCCCGGTACGTCCACGAAGGTGATGAGCGGCACGTTGAAGGCGTCGCAGGTGCGGATGAAACGCGCGCCCTTGCGCGAGGCGTCGCAGTCCAACGTCCCCGCCAGAAACGAGGGCTGATTGCCCACCACGCCCACGGCATGGCCGTTCAACCGGGCGAAACCCACCACGATATTTCGGGCGAAACGGGGATGAATTTCGTAGAAACTGCCCGCGTCCAGCGCGCTGTTCATCACGTCCCGCACATCGTATCCCTGCTTCCCGTCCAGCGGCACCATGTTCAGAAGTTCGGGGCACGGGCGGAAGGGATCGTCCGTGGGTTCGATGCTGGGCGGCTTTTCGTGGCAGTTCTGGGGAAGGTAGGACAGGACATCCTTCACCCGCTGAATGGAATGCAGGTCGTCCCGGCAGGTCAGATGGCAGACGCCGGACTTGGACGCATGGGCCAGCGCGCCGCCCAGTTCCTCCTTGGAGATTTCCTCCCCGGTGACCGCTTTGACGACTTTCGGGCCGGTGATGAACATGAAGGACTGACCTTCAACCATGAAAACGAAATCGGTCAAGGCGGGCGAATAGACCGCGCCGCCGGCGCAATGGCCGTTGATGACGCTGATCTGCGGAATCACGCCCGAGGTGCGCACGTTGCGGAAAAAGATATCGCCGTAGGCCGCAAGAGAAATCACGCCTTCCTGGAGGCGCGCGCCGCCAGAGTCGTTGAAGCCCACCACCGGAGCCATTTCCTTGGTGGCGATGTCCATGATCTTGCAGACTTTTTTCGCGTGCGCCTCGCCCAGGGATCCGCCCATGAAACTGGCGTCCTGGCTGAAGGCGAAGACCGTGCGCCCGTTGACCTGACCGTAGCCGGTCACCACGCTGTCGCCCGCCCGCTTCTTTTCCTCCATGCCGTAGCCTACGATGTGGTGGACCACGTAACGGTCGATTTCATGGAACGTTCCGGGATCGTACAGATTTTCCAGCCGTTCCCGGGCGCTGAGTTTCACCCGTTCCGCCGTTTCCGGAGCCTCGATTCGGGGGGTATCCGACATGCCGCCTTCCTTTCCCGTCCGTCCGCGAAACGACGCGGACGGCGCTTTGGCCGTTTCCTTCGAAATCGTGCCATCCATGATAGTCGCAGGAAGAAAAAACGCAATGTTTTGCGTCTTGCCCGATTCCGAACGCCGGAACTTTCATGGAATCTTTTTGACGCCGAAACCGTTCTTGGTTAAGGTAGGAATCATCAAGGAGGAAACATGGCGGTTCGCAAATCACCACAGACGGACGCGACTCGGGAAAAAGTCCACGCGCTTTTCGAAAACGTGACCCGGGTGATCCGGGGAAAGGACGAGGTGGTGGAACTGGCCGTCGTCAGCCTGCTGGCGGGCGGGCACCTGCTTCTGGAAGACATTCCCGGGGTGGGGAAAACCACCCTGGCGCTGGCCGTGGCGCGTTCGGTGAACAGCTCGTTCAAGCGAATCCAGTTCACCAACGACACCATCCCGGCCGATATCCTGGGGGCCATGGTGTATTCGCGCAAGGAAGAGTCCTTCCGTTTCGTCAAGGGGCCCATTTTCGCCGGTGTCGTGCTGGCCGATGAAATCAACCGCACCTCTCCCAAAACGCAATCGGCATTGCTCGAAGCCATGACGGAGAAACGCGTTTCCGTGGAAAATCAGAGCCACGAACTTCCCGATCCCTTCCTGGTCATCGCCACCCAGAATCCCATGGAGCATCACGGGACGTTTCCCCTGCCGGAAAACCAGCTCGACCGCTTTCTTTTACGCACTCACATCGGTTATCCGGACATCCGCACCGAGATGGAAATTCTGACGCGCGATCTGCATCCCGATTCCGCCAAGGATCTGCAACCCGTGGTGAATACGGACGAAATCCGGGAAGCACGGCACGCCGTGCGAGCGATTCACCTGGAGGAAAAGATTCTTCACTACCTTCTGGAACTGGTCGCCGCCACCCGAAGCAGCGACAAACTGACCTTGGGAGCCTCTCCGCGAGGCTCGCTGATGCTGAAACACGCCACCCAGGCCCTGGCCTATTTCCGGGGGCGGGATTATGTTCTCCCGGACGATATCAAGCATCTTTTCCTGCCCGTTCTGGCGCATCGCATGGTCTCTCGCGAAACGGGGTTGCATGGCGAAACGGATCGCCGGGAAACGGAAAATATTCTTCAGGATATCCTGAACCAAACCCCCGTGCCGATCTGACCGGAAGGAATCCCTCATGAGCCGGCGTCTGGATTTCCCAAGGCGATGGGCCCAAGCTTACCGGAAAGGAGGAATCCGGGGGCTTTTGCGGCATTTCGTCACGCTTCCCCGCTTGCTGATCCCCACCAAGGCGGGATGGGTCTTTTTCGCCTTTCTGCTGCTGATTCTGATCTTCTCCTATACCACGGGCAACAATCTGTTGTTTCTGCTGTTTTCCGCCATGCTTTCCCTGATGGTCTTTTCGGGGCTGCTCTCCGAGGCCAGCCTGGGAAAAGTGGAAATCCGGCGGAGCTTCGCGCCGGAAATCTTTGCCGAACGTCCTTTCCCCGTGGATTTCTCTTTCCATAACCAGGCCCGTTTTGTGGGCGCCTACGCCTTCGCCGTGCGGGATCCGAATCTGTTCGAGACGGACCGGGGGCCTTTTGTGGTCCATCTGGCCGCCGGAGATCAAACCCGGGTGCAGGTCAAGGGACGCGTCGCCGTCCGGGGGCGGCATCGATTCCCTCCCTATCGGCTGTTCACCCAGTACCCTTTTCTACTCTTCACCAAGATTCGCATGGTGGGCAAAGAGCGGGAATTGCTGGTCTATCCGGCCATCCGTCCCGTGAATCTCGATCTGAACCGGCTTTTCGGAGACGGGCTTTCCGGGCGGCGCGACCGGGGCGACGACGGAGACTCCTTTTCCTATCTGAAAGAATACGAAAAAGGCACGCCCCTGCGGAAGATCGACTGGAAAAAAAGCGCCCGTTCCGAGGATCTGTTCACGAAGGAATTCGAGCGACGGGAGTCCCGTAAAATCGCGGTGTCGTTCCGGCCGAATCCGGAAGAGGATTTCGAGCCCGGCCTGATTACGGCGGCCTCCATTCTGGTCTGGCTGTACCGTCACGACGTTCCCTTCAAACTCTTGGCGGATCTTCAGCCCGATCGCGGGTACTCCGCCACGCCGGCCCGGCTGAGGCGCTCCCTGCGGACGCTGGCGCTGTATGACAAACCGCTCCGGCCCGCCCTGCCGCAAAACGCGGATCGGATCATCGAGGTATTCGGAAATGGACGCCACCGTATCCGCTAAACCGGGAGCCCGGGTGGATCGCCTGGAATTCCATCTCCGGCTGGCGTTGACCGCCTCGATGCTGATGGGATACGCCGTGCTCTTCGCGGCGGAAACCTATCCACTATTTCCCCACGCGCTCGTCGTTTTGGCCGCATTGGCGGTTGGCTATCGGCGTTTTCACCATCCGGAGCCGCCGTTGTTCGGAACCGGCGTCTGGACGTTTCTGACCCTGGTTCTCGTGCTGGGCGCCATGTCCCTGGCGTTTTTCGGTTATCTTTTCTTCATGGACGCCCTGGACGCCATCTTCCTTTTTCTGCCTCTCATTAAATTTCTCACGGCCAAGTCCGAGCGCGACCATCTTCAGATCTTCGGACTGGCTTTCGCCCAGATCGTCTACGGAACCGTCATCAATTTCGAGATCAGTTTCGGTTTCGTGCTGGCGGCCTATACCCTGGGCGTCATGTGGGGATTGATGCTGCTTTCGTTCCGCGTTTCCATTCATCGCTTCCCGCACCTGTCGGGGCTCCGGGAAGACGTGGAGAAGGCCGTTTTCCGCAGACGCTACGTCGGCTTTTTTCTGTCCCTCGGTCCCCTGATGCTGGCCGCCACGTTTCTGGTATTCTTCATTCTTCCCCGGCCGGGCTCGGCCCTGTACGGTTTTTCCTTCGGCATCAACAAGCGAACCACCGGTTTCGCCGACCAGGTGAACATCGGTGATGTGGGTGAGATCAAGCAGGATCATTCCGTGGCCATGCGCGTTACCGTTTCCGGACCTCCCTTGCCGCATCCCATCTATTGGCGCGGGGCGGTGCTGGACACCTTCGACGGCATGACCTGGAGCGCCTATCCGGAACCGCCGCACACGGCGTTCCCCAGAAAGCGCATTCCCTTTTTCCGTCTCAGTTCCTTCGCTCCGGAAAATCTGACCCACCAGACCGTTTTCCTGGACGGCATCGAGGCCCAGTATCTCCTGCACGCGGCGCACTTCGCTCATGTTCTGGTTGCCTCTCCTCAGTTGCTCGTTTTTCAGAACGAAACCCTGAAACTGCCTCCCCAGTTCCAGGAAATTCAGCGTTATGAAGTCTGGAGTCACCCGGAGAGCATTCTTCCCGTCAGCCGGGAAAGCCTGCGCCGCTCGCTTCGGGTGCCCGCGAATCTGGATCCGCGTATCGCCGAGCTGGCGGAGCGGGTCGTTCAAGGAGCCCGAAACGATCTGGAAAAAGCCCGGCGAATCGAGCACCATCTGAAAACGACGTTCGGATACAGTCTGAAAGCCGGACGGATCCCCCGTTCCGATCCGCTCGGCCATTTCCTTTTCGAATCCCGAAGCGGTCACTGTGAATTCTTCGCGTCGGCCATGACGATCATGCTGCGAACCTTGGGAATACCGGCCCGGATGGTGGCCGGATACCAGGAAGGCGAATTCAACGAAATCGAAGGATATTACATCGTGCGGCAATCCGACGCCCATGCCTGGGTGGAAGCGAACTTCGGCTCCGACTGGGTGCGATTCGATCCCACGCCCGCCGCCGGGTGGGAACGCTATGCCTCCGATCTCACAAGCGAAATCCAGCGGGTCATCGACGCGTTCGCCTTTCGCTGGCAACGATACGTCATCTCGTTTTCCGTGCGCGACCAGCTTTCATTTCTGTACAAGATGGATCGCAACCTGCGAAATGCGAACGGCCAGCAGTTTTTATTCTGGTTGAAAGAACATAAAAACGAGATCGGTCTGGGCCTTCTGGGATTGCTTCTTCCTTTCTTGTGGCTGTTCCGCCGTTCCCTTCGCGTTTCCCTCCGACTGGTGTTCCGGGACGGACGGGCCGAGATCCGCCTTTCCAGGCGTTTCGCCCGGCTGGCGAAACTGTTCGCCCGTCGCGGACTGGTCCATCGGGCTTCCCGGACTCCGGCGGAATATTTCGGTGAAGCCGGGCGGCGTTTTTCCGAAGTTCGCCCATGGCTGGAACGTTGGCTGGCTTTGTTCGAAAGCGCCAGGTATTCCGGACGGATTCCGGATAGGCGTTCCCAGCAGGAAATGGACCGACTGGAAACCCGAATCAGGGATATTCTGAGCCGTCTCCCCCGCCGGTCTTCGTGATCGTCGTCCGGCCTTTCTTCTTTCCGCGTTCATCCGGTATCCGGGTTCCGGAAACCCGTACGGCGAAAACTCTTTTCACTGCTTTGTCGGGAAAGCTCGGTGAAAGGTTGAGATTTCGATTCATTACTGTTAGAATGCCGATTCGAACCTAGCGGAAATTCACCGAGTTTCAGGCTGATGTGGAAAACAGGAGATCGTTCGTGCGGAACCCGCTTACCGTTCTGATCGTGGAGGACAATCCCAAAAGCATGAAGCTTTGCAGGGATTTGCTGGAGTTGCACGGTCACATGATTCTCGAAGCCACGGATGGCCGGGAAGGCGTCAACATGGCCCGGCTGCATCGTCCGGATCTGATCGTGATGGACATTCAGTTGCCCGTCATGAGCGGAATGGACGCGGCCAGAATTCTTCGGGAAAAAAAGGAGACCCAGGCCATTCCGATCATCGCCTCCACGGCTTTCGCCATGAAAGGCGACGAGGAGCGTTTTTTAAGAAACGGTTTCAACGCGTATATTCCGAAGCCGATCAATACCCGCACCTTCGCGGAAGACGTGGAAGCGGTGTATGAGGCGGCGAATGCGGAAAAGGCGGAAGCCCCCTGACGGCCGGATTCGGATGATCGACCAATTCAGAGACAACGACTACAGTCCCAGCCAACTGGTTATCCTGAAAGACCTTTTCGGCATCGCCATGACCACCCAGGGGCTTTTTACGGTTTGCCAGAAGATTCTTGAAACCGTTCTTTCCCGGCTGCCCTTCCAGTCCGGTTCGATCTATTTCAACAGTTTGTCCCGGGGGGATCTGGAACGGCTTGCGGAATGCGGCGAGTCCGCCCGGGTTCGCTTCGAGGAACTGGCGCATCCGGAAGTGAAATCGGCTTTTCGTCAGGCCCTTCTTTCCGTGGGCCGGCACGTTCTTCATCCGGTGTCGAATTCATCGGAAGAAACGGGAAGAAATGCGGGCACCTATGTCCTCCAATCGATCAGCGACGCCCATGGAGCTTTCGGCGTGCTGCTGCTCCATTCCGGAAAGCCCTTCGATCCGGACGGCGACCTGCTGGAACTGGTCAAGGCCATCGGTCCCTGGCTGGGAGAGATCATCCGCCACTCGGAGGAAGTCGCCCGCTGGCGCGAGGGCGAGCGGGAATTGAGGCGCCTGTCCCGCATCCCCAGGGAAAATCCGAACCCCATGTTCTGCGTGGACAAATACGGCGAGATTACCTTCGCCAACCAGGCCCTCTTGGATTTTCTGAAAAGCAACCGGCTTCCCCGGGTGTCCAACGTCAAGAATCTGTTCGACGACGGAGGCAAGGCTTTCACGGCCATTACGCGCATCGTCGGAGAGGATCTGATCAGCAAGAATCTCCATTTCGTCATCGGAGAGCGCGTGCTGTTGGGGTCCGTCAGCTCCTATCGGGGCTCGGAGGAATCCTTCGTTTTCCTACAGGACATCTCGGACCTGAACCGCCTGACGCGCGAGATGGAGAAAAAGAACCAGGAACTCACCGAAATCAAGGAAGAACTGGAATTCCAGACCCAGCGGGCGCTGGAATCCAACCGGCATAAATCCGAGTTCCTGGCAAACATGAGTCACGAACTGCGTACGCCGCTGAACTCCATCATCGGGTTTTCCGAAGTGCTCCTGGACGAATACTTCGGTCCGTTAAACGACAAGCAGCGGGAGTATCTCCACGACGTGCTGGATTCCGCCCGCCATCTACTGTCGCTGATCAACGACATCCTGGATCTGTCCAAGATCGAAGCCGGCAAGATGGAGTTGGAATTGGCGGAATTTCCCGTCCACGATTTCCTGGCCATGTCCACCAACCTCATGAAGGAAAAGGCTCACTCCCACAACATCAACCTGACCATCGAAGTGGACGACAATCTGTCCGTCATCGCCGGAGACGAACGCAAGCTGAAACAGGTGATCTACAATCTGCTGTCCAACGCCTTCAAGTTCACGGACGATAACGGAGAAATCGGCATCAGTGCCATCCGGCAGCGGGATCTGGCCCGCTTCTGCGTCTGGGATTCGGGGATGGGAATTTCCGTGGAAGATCAGAAACGCATCTTCGGCGAATTCCAGCAGGCGGACGGATCGTTGACGAAACGCTACGAGGGCGCCGGGCTGGGCCTGGCCATCGTCAAAAAGTTCATCGAACTGCACGGCGGAACCGTCTGGGTGGAGAGCAAACTCGGGCAGGGCTCCCGTTTCTATTTCACGATCCCGATCCAATCCCCGAAATGGCTCAAGGTCGCCGCTTCTTGACCGATTGTCCTTTGGATGGCAACGAATTCGTATCGATTCGAGAAAACCGATTTTCCATTTTACGGGAGCCTGCATGACGAAAAGAGTCGATGTCGATTTCAACGGCAAAGTGGTGAAGGTCAACCCCGGAACGACGATTCTCAAGCTTCAGGAATTGTTTCCTGAACTGAAGCGGTCGAACGCCCTGGGGGCCATCGTCAACAATCGGCTGATGGGGTTGGAACGTCCCTTGCGCTCCAGTTCCATCGTGGAAACGGTGGACTATTCCTCCAAGGAAGGCGCGGACATCTATCGGCGGACGCTGGCGTTGATCTTTTGCGAAGCCTTCGCAGAGTTGTATCCGGAAGTCCGCCTGGAAATCGGGCAGGCGCTGGGCCGGGGGTATTTCTACCGGATCCACAGCGGGGAAAACTGCGCGGGAAAACGGATGCTCCGCGCGGTGGAACAGCGCATGCGGGAACTGATCGCGGCCGATCGGCCGATCCATTCCGTTCCGGTTGCCGCCGAGGAGGCCGAGGAATATTTCCTGGAGAAAGGGTACACTTCCAAGGCGCGCCTGCTTCGCCAGCGGCTGAGCGCGGAAGTGGACTGGGTGGTGATGGGAGAATTCCGGGATGTGGTATACGGCCCCATCGCCCCGAGAACCGGCCTGTGCGCCGATTTCGGCCTGTTCCCGAAATCCACGGGCTGCATCCTGGTTTTTCCGACCCAAAGCGGTAAAATCTTTTCCCGGCTCCCGGAACAGCGCAAGCTATTCGCGGCCTACCGGGAAACCCGTGCCTGGAACGAGATGATCGGCATCTGGAACGTCAGCCAGTTGAACCAGGCCTGCATCTCCGGATCGATATCGGAAAACATTCGGATTTCCGAGGGCTTGCAGGAAAAGAAGATCGCCCGGCTGGCGGATCGGATCTCGCATGCCGCCACGGAAACTCGTCTGGTGCTCATCGCCGGGCCTTCGTCCTCCGGAAAAACGACTTTCACCAAGCGGCTGGACGTCCAGCTTCGGGTCAATGGAATCCGCCCCCTTCTCATAAGTCTGGACAATTATTACGTGAATCGGCTGGACACGCCGAAGAATGCGGACGGCACGTACGATTTCGAATGCCTGGAGGCGCTGGATGTGGCGATGTTCAACGACCACATGCAAAGGCTTCTGAACGGGGAATCGGTGGAAACGCCGATCTACGATTTCGTTCAGGGAATCCGCAGGCGGGACAAGACCATTCCGCTGAAGCTGGAAACGGATCAGGTGCTGGTGGTGGAAGGCATTCACGGGTTGAACCCGAAGCTCTCCGCCAGCGTACCCGCCAGAAACAAGTTCAAGATCTACGTCTCGGCCCTGACCCAGCTCTGCATCGACGATCACAACCGCATATTCACCTCGGACATCCGGTTGATGCGCCGCACGGTGCGCGACCGGCTGTACCGGGGCTATTCGGCGGCCCAGACCATCGCCCAGTGGCCCCATGTGCGGCAGGGTGAAAATAAATACATCTTTCCCTTCCAGGAGGAAGCGGACACGATGTTCGATACTTCGCTGGTGTATGAACCGGCGATTCTGAGGCCGTACCTGCAACGCTTCCTGATGGAGGTCAATCAAAACGATCCCGCCTACGTGGACGTGTATCGTCTGTTCAAATTTCTGCTGCTGTTCATCCCCATTCTTCCGAACGAGATTCCGCCTACCTCCATCCTGCGCGAGTTCATCGGCGGATCCAGCTTCGAATATTGACGCCGAAAACGTGGAAGAGCAGCGAAACGATGCAATATTTATAGGGATTCAGGCGACGGACGTCCCGTTGAACTCGGCTCTTACTCGGAAATAGGCCGATCTCGATCCACGTAAAGTCCCCGGGCATCGCGATCCCGGACATATTCTTCCACCAGTTCCCATGCTTCCATCACCGGTGCGGCGGCGGACATGACCAATGGCAAAGGCCCTTCCGTGTCAGGATGAAGAGCCATCGCTTTTTGTAGAATGATACGATAGGTTTGGGTGGGGCTGATGCAGGCGGGGCCGGAGAAAACCCAGGGGTCAGGAAAGTTCTGGTACAGTTGAAATAGGGAGCCCGCTGAAATCTCCGCCGTATACAGGCTCGATAAACCCGGCGTGCCGCTCGGCATGCGGCTGATGGCGAAACTCTGCATGATCGTCTGCTCGGTGAGATCGCCGGCTTTCCACGTCATGCTGGATCCGTCATGTCGGACGAGAACCGCGTCCGCCCCCAGCTGTTCGTGAGAAGCCCGGACAAGAATATCGGCGATGTCGGCACGATCGAGATCCCGGCTTACCTTACCGATACGGGAAAACGCATCCGGCGCATAGGTGTTCACGGTTTCCGTTACGACGGCCTGAACTTCAGGATCCGGCGCGCGGCTTCCCGGGCCGTTGTTGACCAGGGCATACTGCGAGTGCGTGATTTCGCCATCGTTCGTGTCCACCAGAATCTCAAGATGAGACAGGAACCTTCCGCTGCTTCCACCGTGGACGATGAAGGTATCGCCGATTCGCACGGGTTCTTCGAGTTTCGAATGGGAATGGCCGCCCAGAATAACGTCGATTCCCCGCATCTCCAGCATGGCCATGCGCGTGTTGACCGCCACCGCTACCTTTTTGTCCTCACGCAAGCCGAGGTGACTGAGCATGACCACCAGTTTCGCGCCTCGCCGCCGAAGTCCCTCCACCAGTTCCGACGCCCGTTCGGCATAGTCGTAGCGGCTTTCGAAGCCGGGCATATAGGGACCATCGTATGGCTTATTGTATTCGTCCCATGGTTTGGTTACAAGGCCGAAGGCCCCGATGGTCACGCAGCCGACATGGATCAAGGCCTGATCGACGGCGCCGAATCCAGGCGATTTTTCACCGGTGTATTTCGTGTTGGAGGCGAGCACCACGCCGTGTGGATCTTTGGAGAAAGCCAGCACGGATTCTTCTCCGAAGGCGAAATCGTGGTTTCCGATCACGCGCAGGTCGAAACCCATCGCGGAAACGATCTCACGCGTGGCCTCTCCTTCCGAGATGGCTTCGGCAACCGATCCTTTCTCGTGATCGTCGCCTCCATCGGTAAACAGCGTAAAAGGATTCTTTGCCTTCGCTTCCCGCTGGTAGGTCTTGATCCTGGCGTAAGGGCTGTCTTCCAGGTGTTCCTGCTTAAGGGCGTAGCTGGCGTGCAGGTCGCTGACGTGTACGAAGGCGATCCACTGTAGCCTGGAAGTCGATTCGCAACGATTGAACTCCTTGGGCAACACGGAATCGATTTCCGTTTCGGTTACGGGCTCGTCCGTTTCTTGCGCATCAGAGAAAGATCCGCAGCCCACCAGAAATGAAACGGTTGCGAGAACGGCCAGGGTTTGGGTGATTGTATCGGCCAGAAAGCGATGGCCTGCGAATTCTCGAACGGCGCGATCGGGCATGAATGTTCCTCCGTTAAAGAAACGTTCTTCGAATTTTTCGCCGTTCTTTTTAGTGTAATCGGGTAATGAGGAAATAAGGGACGCCTGAAAATACGGTTAGATTTCGATCCCGTTTGTCACACGTTCTTCAAGCACGATTTGAACACGGCATGGATGCCGCGCCGCTCGCTCGGTCGTAATCTCTCGGAATTTCATCGCAGGAGCCGGTTTCAAGGAAGGCCCTTCGAAAAATCCACGGGCAAAAGGCCCGCGCTTTCCACGCCCTCGGGCCGCACTCGGGCGGAAAGCGCGAAGATCTCAACGCCTTTCGCCGCCACCTGTCGCAGGATCCGGCCATATTCCAGGTCGATATCGTCCGCCGGTCGGAAACGCTTGCCGTCAGAGCGCTGAACCAGGAACACCATGGCGGCCCGATCGCCGTGCCGCACCTTGTCGAGCAGTTCCATCAGGTGCTTTTGCCCTCGTAACGTCACGGCGTCGGGAAAGCGGGCCACGCCGTTTTCCACCAGGGTTACGTTTTTGACCTCGACGTAACACCGACCGGCTCCCTGCAACAGCAGGTCCGCCCGGCTGTGAGCGCTCAAGACCGGTTCTCGGACGATTTCCTCGTATCCCTGAAGGGCGGGAATCTCACCGGCGCGGATGGCCGCTTCCACCAGGCGATTGGGAAGCATGGTGTCGATGCCCACCCAGGTACGACTGATGCGGATGGCCTTCCAGGAATAACGTGTTTTGCGTTTCGGATCGTTGGAAAAGGACAGAACGGCAGGGGCGTTTTCCTGGAGACTGGCCCGCATGGATCCCGTATTCGGGCAGTGAGCCACCACGATGTCGCCGTTTTCCAGGCGCATGTCGGCAAGAAAACGCTTGTAACGTCGAAGGAATACCGCCTTGACGAGGGGTTTCGGAAAGGGAAGGAACGCCACGGGATCTCCGAAAACGGGAGGTTAATCCCACATGGCCGAGAATTCCGCCGGATTTGCCCGGGTTTCGCCGCCGCGAACCCAGTCCACCTTCACGTTCTTTCCTCCCGCGAAGCTGATGGCGGTAGTGAACCAGCCGGTCAGATAGTCCCACCACTGGGGAATCGGCTGGCCGAAGTTGCGCACCGTGGCCAGGACGTGCCCCCGACTTTTACGCTCGATAAGGATTTCGCCGCCGTTCTTGACCCGCTGCTTCCAGAGCAACGCCGCGATCTTGAGAATTCGTTCCACGGAGAGCAGTTTCATCAGCAGTTTCTGCGTGACGGACAGATCGTCCTCGCTGTTGTGCAACCCCAGAAGAAAAAGAATATCCTCTCGATCTTCCTTGAACATGCGTTCCACGGTTTCCAGCACGTCCGCCACCCGATCGAAATCCACGTCTTCTTTCGGATTCATCTTTCCTTCGAAGCAGTGCGCCGTTTCCGGCTGCAATTCATCCACGAACGCCTTCCAGCGAATCGCCCCGAAACGGCCCTGGACGAATTTTTTGCTGCTTATCATGAACCGGTTGGTGATCCGAACCATCCTGTGCTCCTTCTCCCCAGGTTATTCAAGCGGCTTCATGGTAGCCGCCTTTTTGCGGAAATTCAAGCCCGCCTTGCCGATTCGAGAGGAAAGCGGTGCGCGCGTCAGCCGCGAACCTGCCCCGTGCCCAGCACGATGAACTTGCTGGCCGTCAACTCCCGCAGTCCCATGGGGCCGTAGGCGTGCAGTTTCGTTGTGGAAATTCCGATTTCCGCCCCCAATCCGAGTTCTCCGCCGTCGTTGAAGCGCGTGGAGGCGTTCACCATGACGCAGGACGCGGTGATTTCCCGCAGGAAACGCCCGGCGGTGGTGTAGTTTTCCGTGATGATCGCCTCGGTGTGTCCCGAGCCGTAACGGCGGATGTGTCGGGCCGCCTCGTCGAAATCCTCCACCACTTTCACCGCCAGAATCAAATCCAGAAATTCGGCCGGCCAGTCCTCTTCCACGGCTTCCTTCATTTCCGGAACGAGCGCTCGGGAGCGCTCGCAACCGCGCAGTTCCACCTTTTTTTCCAAAAGTCTGGCCGCCACGACCGGAAGAAACCGCTCCGCGATGTCTTCATGAACCAAAAGCGTTTCCAAAGCGTTGCAGACGCCGGGGCGCTGAACCTTGGCGTTCAGCACGATTTCCGCCGCCTTTTCCAAATCGGCGTCCCGGTCCACGAAAACGTGGCAGACGCCCTTGTAGTGATAAACCAGTGGAACCGTTGCGTTTTCCCCGACAAAGCGAATCAGCCCCTCGCCGCCCCGGGGAATCACAAGGTCCACACGATCCCGGGCGCGCAGAAGTTCCAGCACCAACTCGCGGTCGGTGTCTTTCAACACCTGCACGGAAGCCTCCGGCAGGCCGCTTTTGGACAGCGCCTCGGTAATGATATCGCCCAAGGCGGCATTGCTGTGACGCGCCTCGGAACCGCCCCGCAAAATCACGGCGTTTCCGCTTTTCAGGCACAGACAACCCGCGTCCGTGACCACGTTGGGCCGCGCCTCGAAAATGATTCCGATCACGCCCAGGGGGATGCGCATGCGCCCCACCTGCAATCCGTTGGGACGAAGCTGGAGATCGAAAATCTCGCCCACCGGGTCGGGAAGCGCGGCGATTTCCAAAAGGCTCGTGGCCATGCCGTCGATGCGATCCTCGCTCAGGGTCAGCCGGTCGATGATGGCGGCGGGGCGCTTCGCCTGAATGGCCTCCTGGACATCCCGCTTGTTCTCCCCCATGAGTCCGGAACGCTTTTTCAGTAACATTTTGGAGATATTGCGTAACGCCAGATTGCGGACTTCCGCGCTGCTTTTCGCCAGTTCGTCGGCGGCCTTGCGGGCCTCTTCCAGAATCGGATTCAGGTCGGTCATGCGTTTCTCCTTACGACTGGGCCAGAACCAGGTTGTCGCGGTGAATGACCTCATCCCCGAACGTGTATCCCAGAATGCCCGTGATTTCATGTCCATAGCATTTCCGGATACGCGAAAGATCCGCGGCATTGTATCGCACCACGCCGCGCCCGACCTCCCGGCCGTCCGCATCCAGAATCCGCACCACGGCGCCCCGGGCGAAATCGCCCTCGACACCGATAACCCCCTTCGGCAACAGACTTTTTTTTCCTTCCACCAGCGCTTTTCTCGCGCCTTCGTCGATTTGAAGCGCGCCCTGGACGCCGGCGGCCTTCAACAGCCAGCGATGGCGACCGTCCAGCCGGCGCTCTCCCGCGACGATATACGTCCCGACCTCCTCGCCGTTCAACGCCCGGTCCAGCACCACGCCCTCGCTTCTGGCGATCAGGCACGGGATGCCGTACTGGCGGCAAAGCCCGGCGGCTTCCAGTTTCGAGCGCATGCCGCCGCTGCCCAGGGATCCGTTCGGGCCGCAGGCCATAAGCCAGTCGTCCATTTCTCCTTCGATCCGGGGCACCAGGGAGCGGTTTCCTTCCGAATTTGTCGTGTACAGGCCGTCCACGTCCGTCATCAGAACCAGAAGATCGGCGTCCACCGCTCCGGCCACTAATGCGGAAATGCGGTCGTTGTCGCCGTATTGAATTTCCTCCACGGCCACGGAATCGTTTTCGTTGATGATGGGAATCAGGGAGAATTCCATCAGTTTCAGCAGCGTTTCCCGCGCGTTCAGGTAACGACGGCGATCTTCCATGTCGTCCCGGGTGAGCAGCACCTGGGCAGTCTGGAGATGATTGGTTTCGAACAGCTTTTGGTAAAGAGACATCAGTTCGGTCTGCCCGGCGGCGGCGCAGGCCTGCCGAGAGGGAATGTCTCCGGGTTTTTCCTTGAAGCCCAGCCGCGTGTATCCCATGGCGATGGCCCCGGAGGACACGAGCACCACCCCGATACCCCGGCGGTGAAGCCGCCCCAGAACCGTGACGAGTTGTCCCAGAAAACCGAGGCGGACCCGTCCGCTTTCCTTGACGATGGAACTGCTGCCGATCTTGATGACGACGCGCCGAAGCCTGTTCGGATCGAAACGAATCATGGGTTGCCTTTCGAGAAACGAAGCAAGGCCGTGATTATAGATCCACGCCGGTCGGATTTCAACGAATTCCGGAAACGGATCAAGCATTCCGTTTTTCACGGAGATGGCTCCCGATAATGGCCGTGCTTGTCAATCCTGATTCGCGATCGGCGAGTGCATCATCCGGGACGGTAAATAGCCGGACAGGTTGGCTAAAGGATGTTCCACGCCGAATTATCCGTCAATGGAGGGAAAAGGGCTTGCAATACGTGTCCATTCAGTTTAGAAAAGCACGGATAACAGAAATGAGATCCGAGTCCATAATTTTAAAAGATACGATCAACGTATACATCATGGTTCGCCCGACACCTGGGCGATGTTTCCCCGGCATGGAGGTATGAAATGAAGGACAGCCGTATTTTGATTCTCCTCGCTCTCTTTATAATGTCGTTCAGCCTTTTAGCGTGTTCGAGCGACGATTCCCCGACTCCGGATGGAGACGACTCGGAGACTCCCGACGGAGATGAGGACGGAATTGCCACCGATGGAGACGAAGACGACGCCGTTACGGACGGGGACGAGGAAAATCCTCCCGATGGTGACACGGACGACGATACCGGTGGGGATGTTGACGGCGACACCGATGGCGATACGGACGGGGACACGGACGGCGACACCGATGGCGATACGGATGGTGACACGGACGGCGATACGGACGGGGATACCGATGGTGACACGGACGGCGATACCGATGGTGATACGGACGGCGACACGGACGGCGATGTGGAAAATGACGCCGATCAGGAGATCCCGCCGCCGGTGCTGCTCATAAACGAAATCCAGTTCGCCGCTCCGGGTGTCGATCACTGCTATACGGAAATCCTTGGCGATCCGAACCTGACGCTTACCGGCGCGCGCCTTGTTGGCTACTCCGGCCTGGACGGATCGGAATACGAAGAAATCGTTCTGCAAGGTTCCACCGACGAATTCGGGTACTTCGTCGTGGCTACCGGTCCGGAAGACGGCAGCGTCGATCAACTGAGCAGTGTCGTCTGCTGGACAGGAGCACCGGGAAGCGTGGAACTGATCTGGGGCGATGAGATTCTCGACGCCGTGGGATACGGAACCTTCGCCAATCCCGATTACTATTTCGGGGAAGGAAGCCCCGCCCCGGAGGCCCGGGAGACAGGATTGCTCTCCCGCTGTCCCGATGGTGCGGACACCGGGGAAAACCTGATGGATTTCATGCCGATCTCTCACGCCAGCCTCGGCGTGGAAAACGTATGCGGATGCATGGATTTCGACTTCGACGGCTACGGCCTGGGAGAGGACTGCCAGGCATGGGACTGCGACGACTCCACCGGCCGCTGCAACACGGACTGTCAGACGGATACGGACAACGACAATCGCATCGATTGCCTGGACGACTGCCCCCAGGATTCCAACAAGACGGAGCCGGGCATCTGTGGCTGCGGCTCTCCGGACACGGATTCCGATACCGACGGCACGGCCAACTGCCTGGACGGCTGCCCGAACGACATCAATAAAATTGCGCCCGGCATCTGCGGCTGCGGCGTGTCCGACGCGGATACGGACACGGATGGAACGGTGGATTGCCAGGACGGCTGTCCGAACGACATCAATAAAATCGCACCCGGTGCCTGCGGCTGCGGTGAATCCGACGAAGATCTGGACGGCGACAATATCCCGGACTGCTTCGATTACTGCCCCGACAACCCGGATAAGGTCCATCCCGGCATCTGCGGCTGCGACACGCCGGACGAGGATTCCGACACGGACGGCACCATGGATTGCCAGGACGGCTGCCCGAACGACATCAACAAGACCACGCCCGGGGCCTGCGGCTGCGGCAATCCGGACACCGACACGGACACCGACGGAACGGCGGACTGTCTGGACGCCTGCGTGAACGATCCTTATAAAACCGAGCCGGGCGTCTGCGGTTGCGGCGTTTCCGACATCGACGCCGACGAGGACGGCACGGCCAACTGCAACGACCAGTGCCCGCTGGACCCGGGCAAGACGGCTCCCGGAGTCTGCGGATGCGGAACGCCGGATCTGGATTCGGACGGCGACGGCACCCTGAATTGCCTGGACGGCTGCCCCAATGACATCAACAAGACCGAGCCGGGTTTCTGCGGCTGCGGCGAACCCGAAACGGATTCCGATTCCGACCTGACGCCCGATTGCCTGGACAAATGCGCCAACGATCCGCTGAAGATCGAGCCGGGGCTCTGCGGCTGCGGCGTGTCCGACGCCAACTCGGACAACGACAGTCTCCCGGACTGTCTGGACGGCTGCCCCAACGACCCGAACAAACTGGACGCAGGCTTCTGCGGCTGCGGCGTCTCCGACGCGGACTCGGACGAGGACGGCACGCCCAACTGCACGGATGCCTGTCCCAACGATCCCGACAAAACCCTGCCCGGCGTCTGCGGCTGCGGCGTACCGGACGACCAGTGTTCGGGACCGTGCCTGGGTGTCATCTGCGGAGAAAACGCCCATTGCGACAACGGTGACTGTGTCTGCGATACCGGATACCAGGGCAATCCCATCATCGCCTGCGATCCGGAAAATCCCTGCCAGGGAATCGATTGCGGTGCAAACGCCTACTGTTTCGACGGCGACTGTTTCTGTGAAAACGGATACATCGGCGCTCCTCCGGACGACGCCTGCGTCCAGGCCCTGACCTGCGATGACATCGATTGCGGCGCGCACGCGCATTGCGACGAGGCCAGCACTTCCTGCGTCTGTGACGACGACTACGAGGGAGACGCCGTGACCGGATGCACGGTCATCGACTATTGCCAGGGCGTGGACTGCGGCACGGAATACTCCGTCAATTCCCACTGCGTGGTGGATCTTTCGGAGTCCTCCAATTATCTCTGCCGTTGCGACCAGGGCTACGCCTGGGAGGACGGTTCATCGACTTGCGTCCAGTGGTGCGTGGACGACGACCTGGAGGAAAACGACGCCCTTTCCGAGGCCACGGAAATCCCGCTGCCGTACACGACGGCGAACCGCATCAGCATGCAGGACGACACCTTCCGGGATCTGGACCTTTACGTCATGAGGCTGGACAAGGATCAGGTGGTGCGCATCAACGCCACCTTCGACGACGCCAACGGCGACCTGGATCTGTACCTGTACTGGAACGCCGATCTCGGCGCCCCCGTGGCCCAGAGCATCACGGACGACAGCAACGAGGAAATCGTCTACCAGGCCGAAAACAACGGGTTCTATTACATCGTCGTGGCCCCGTACGACAATCCGGTCTGCAACACCTACGAGCTTTCCGTGCAGCCGGTCTACAATCCCTGCACGGCCGATCCCGCGCCCTGCACGGGCGATCACGTGGAATGCCGGTATCTGGACGGGCAGAATCCGAACTACGAATGTCTCTGCGAAGCCGGATTCGAATGGAACGACGATGGCACGGCCTGCGAGGAATGGTGCCCGGACGACGACATGGAACCCAACGACACCGTGGAATCCGCCGACGAGATCGATCTCGACTTCGTTCGCACCGACCTGGTTCTTTCCAGCATCGACCCGGACTGGTTCTCCTTCACCGTGGAAGCGAACACCCTGATTACCATGGAAGCTCTGTTCGAGCACGCCCAGGGCGATATCGATATCTACTTGTACGACGCGGACGACACCACCAATTACCTCGTTCGCGGCTACAGCGCCACGGACAACGAGCGGATTCAATACCACACGGAAACCGGCGGGGAATTCTTCTTGCGGGTCAACGTCTTCGAATTCGGCGGCGAGATCTGTTCCGGGTATGACTTGAGCGTGGCCGGCGAATCGATGCTGAATCCCTGCACCCAGGATCCCTCTCCATGTCCCGGCCAGAACATGAACTGCCGCTTCCTGTTCGAGGGCGATCCGAACTACGAATGCACCTGTCCGATCGATATGATTTTCAACGAGGACGGTTCGGACTGCGTGACGGATCCCTGCCTGGACGTGGACTGCGTGACGGACTTCTCGGACGACTCCCACTGCGTCATCGACTGGGAGGAGCCGGAAGGATACGACTGCGTCTGCAACGAGAATTACATTTTCGATCCGGAAACGGACGTCTGCGCCTGGCAGTGCGAGGACGACGCTTTGGGTAATAACAACACCTCCGCCACGGCCACACCCATCACCCTGGACTACCACAATCCCGACCTTATCAGCCAGAACGGCAAGGAGCGGGATTACGACTGGTTCACCTTCGATCTGCTCGAAGGCCAGGCCGTGCGTATCTTCTTGCGGTTCGAACACGAATTCGGCGACATTGACGCCAAGCTGTACGACTTCGCGGCCGAAAACGGGGCTTCCGGCTCCGTCGCCTCCGGATTGAGTTCGTCCGACAACGAGGACTTTCTTTATCTGTCCCCGGCGGACCAGACGTATTACCTGGCCGTGCAGCCCTTCTCTCAGGAAATCTGCAATCCGTACGAGTTGACGGTGGAGATCCTTCCCAATCCCTGCGACGATTCCCCCTGCACCGGAAACAACGAGGTCTGCGAGTTCCTGCCGGGACAGGATCCGGCCTACCAGTGTATCTGCATGGAAGGATTCATTCTGGACGAGATCGATGGAGAATGCGTGGCGGATCCCTGCGAGACCGCGGACTGCGAGACTTCGTTCTCCGTCAACAGTCATTGCGAACTGGACTGGGAACAGCCTGATGATTACGTCTGCGTCTGCGACGAACTCTACGATTGGAACGAGGACAGCCAGAGCTGCGAGTGGTTCTGCCGCAACGATGCGTACGAGGACGACGACACCTCCGACCTGGCCACTCCCGTCGTTCTTCCTTTCGTGGAGGATCTGCTGGTGGCGGAATACGGCGAGGGGCGCGACAACGACTGGTTCGCCATCGACATCCCCGAAGACAAGGGCCTGCACGTCCTGGCCTTGTTCCAAGACGCCATGGGCGACATCGACATGCAGTTGTATGATGCTCCCGTGACCAACGACGCCTCCGGATCCGTGGCGCGCTCCCAGACCACCTCGGACAACGAGGAGATCTACTACGCGCCGCCCGCCCCCGGAACGTACTACCTGAAGGTCTATGCCTTCGATCCGGACATGTGCAACTCCTACGGATTGACCATCGAACTTGTTGACGATCCCTGCGCCGACGATCCCTGCCCGGGCAATTTCGTCACCTGCGAGTTCACCCCCGGCACGGGCCTCGGCTACACCTGCACCTGCGACGGCGGTTATTTCCCGGATCCCGACAACAACGGCATCTGCGTGAATCCCTGCGACGCCGCTCCCTGCACCGGGGCGAACTCGGAGTGTATCCCTTCAGGCGTGGAAGCATACGCCTGCGAATGTCTGGAGGGTTTTTACCCGATCCCGAACACCGACCCGGTGGCCTGTTACGATCCCTGCGCCGGCCACGCCTGCGATGGTTCGTACGAACTGGGATGCGTTCCCGATCCGGATGGCGAATACGGCGTGAGCGACTGGGCCTGCGACTGCGAGGTTCCTTTCAAGTGGGATCCCGTGAAACAGAGCTGCGAAAACACCTGCCAGGACGATCGTTTCGAGGACAACGACACGAGCGATGCCGCCACGCCCATTTCGTCGCTTCCGTTCGATGAACAGAATCTGGTTCTTCAGCAGGCCGGCGACAACAGCTTCGAGGACGTGGACTGGTTCAGCCTGGATCTGGAGGCTGGAGATGAAATCTACGTCCTGGCGGAATTTGTGCATAGCCTGGGAGATATCGATATCCTTCTTTACGATTATCCGGCGACCTTCGGTGCCTCTGGCGCGGTGGCCAAAAGCCAAAGCATGTCGGACGACGAATCGTTCCTCTATCTGGCCGAGACCGCCGGAACGTATTACCTGGTCGTCGCTCCGTACAGCGACCAATGCAATAGCTACGATCTATCCATTGTCCATACGCCGTGCAGCGGCAACCCATGCGCGGCCGTGGAGCACGGCAGCGGCAGTTGCCAGTCCGACATGGAAGCGAACACCTACTTCTGTCTCTGCGAGGCGGGATACGTGTGGAACGGCGATACGGGACTTTGCGAGAGCGACAGTTCATGGAATTGCGACGTACAGGATCCGCCATTGGACATTCCGGACGATGACCAGATGGACGTCACCCTGGAAATCACGGAAACGGCCGCCATCGACGATCTCGTCTGCCTGGTAGTGGATATCGAACACACCTATCTCGGAGACATCGCGTTGACCCTTTCCTCGCCCGTCAGCGGTCCCGTCATGGTTCGTTCGTCGTCTTTCAACGAAGGCGACGGTCGCCTGTACTCCGGATATGAAATCAGCGACTTCGCGGGCGAAGCCCCGAACGGAATCTGGACATTGAATATCGCCGATACCTACGGCGCGGATACCGGCGTTCTGAACAGCTGGTGTCTGATTCTCGGCCCCTGCCCGGAAGGTTTGCCTCTGGATGAATAAGAGAAGGCCGTAAGGTCTCTTCCGAAGATGATTCCGGAAAGCCGGAATCCCTTGAAACTACGGGGGTTCCGGCTGTTTACATTTATGGGGAAAGCGATTGTCTTTCCGGGCATGGTTTTTTTTAATCTAGGGAGGGTTTAATTCCCCGCCCCTTGGGGCGTCTTGTTTGTGGTAGAGTGTGGGTATGAGTGATCCTATCCACAAGAGCCACAACAAGACGCTTCTCCTGTACCATCTGGTATTTCCAGCGAAGTACAGGCGTAAGGTATTTTCAGAAGCCGTTTCGAATACGCTTCGCGATGTTTGCGTTGGCATCGGCGAACGTTACGAAATCGGCTTTGCGGAAATCGGTCTTGAAGAAGATCACGTTCATTTTCTGGTTCAAGGCATCCCAACGATGCCTGTCAGCCGTATCGTGACGATTATCAAGAGCCTCACGGCCCGAGAGATCTTTGATCGTCACCCGGAAGCGAAGAAAATCCTGTGGGGCGGAGCGCTGTGGACGAGTGGTTATTATGCCAACACCGTCGGTCAGTATGCGAGTGAAGAGACCATTAGAAAATACGTCAAGAATCAAGGTGGAACCTACCAAAAGCTGTACGAAAAACAGCTGGATTTTGAGTTCTAGCACCGATACCCCGCCGCTTGCGGCGGGTGTAGTTCATTTAATAAGCGCTGCACAGATACGCTGCATATCGACGCGGGCCGTTCCTGGCAGAATGGTTTCATCGAGAGTTTCAACTCGAAGGTGCGCGACGAGCATTTGAACATGGAGATTTTCCTGACGTTGAGGGAAGCGCAGGTGAAAACGGAAATGTGGCGCAGAAAATACAATACGTATCGTCCGCACAGCAGTTTGGCGTACCGAACGCCGCAAGAGGAATGGCAGCGTTTCTTCTCGGGGGCGCTGCCCCCGAACCCCCGGAGTTTAGCGCTTTAACGGACTCCGAAGGGACAGAATAAAAGAAAGGACAGACCTCGATCGTCTGTCCCTCCGTCGTCCACCCGTCCGGCGCTCGGGTCGCTCTCCAGCGGAGCCCTATCCTCCGGGCGGGCATGGCCAGTGTACCACGAAAAAGATGATTGGAAAGGCAACTTGTGCTACGATTCAGACAGTCGAGCCGCATGGCTTATTCTCAACCCGGATTCTAACTTGTCAATCGGTCCACACAACGGGGAGCACGGCAACCGCAACGCGATGAACGCCATTTTGTTCGTACTGCGCACCGGATGCCAGTGGAACGCGCTCAACGCCACGGGCATCTGCTCGTGCGGCTCGGCCTACCGCCGTTTTCGGGAATGGACCGAGGCCGGGGTGTTCGAGGAATTCTGGCGGCAAGGTCTTTTGCAGTACGACAAGCTCGAAGGCATCGACTGGTCGTGGCTGTCGATGGACGGAGCGATGACGAAAGCGCCGCTGGGCGGGGAAAAAAACGGGTCGAAACCCTACCGACCGCGGCAAAGGCGGCGTCAAGCGCAGCCTTCTGGTGGAGGCGAAGGGAATTCCCCTGGCCGTAGCGGTTGACGGGGCGAACCGGCATGACATGAAACTGGTGGAGGAGACACTGGAAAACATCGAAGTGAAACGTCCGAAGCCGACCCGCAGGAAGCCGCAGGGATTGTGCATGGATAAGGGCTATGACTACGATGAGATTCGAGACCTGGTGGAGGAATTCAAGTTCACGGCTCACATTCGTTCGCGGGGCGAGGAAGCGATCGCCATCAAGCACGAAGCCGGTTTCAAGGCGCGCCGCTGGGTGGTGGAACGTACGCACAGTTGGCTCAATCGGTTCCGGCGCATTCTCATCCGTTGGGAAAAACGAACGGACACTTACATCGCCATGCTGCACTTCGCCTTGGGAATTATCACATGGCGGGCCACTGGCCTATTGGAATAGGCTCTAAGACGCCGGAGCGGGAAAAAATAACTTCAGACCCTTGAAACGCCCGGCTTTCGCCTTATTGTATGGGCGAAGCGACTGAGGCGGTCGGTTCCGTTTCTTCGGATCGCCGTTTTTGGACGCGTGCCGGTCCAAGGAAAAGACGCAGGATATTCCAGGACAGACCATTTGTGGCCGGGCTTTAAAAAGAAACAACCGGGTGAGAAACCCTTGAAATCGAACGGAAGGAGTGTCGAATCATGAGCATGGAAACCCTGCCCTTCAAAACCGAAATGACCAAAATGATGGACATTATCGTCAACTCCCTTTACTCGAACAGGGAAATCTTCCTGCGCGAACTCATCAGCAACGCCAGTGACGCCATCGACAAGATCCGGTTCGATTCCATTACCGACCCGGACCTGCTGGAAGGCGAATCCGGCTGGAAGATCAAGCTCATCGTGGACAAAGACGCCGGAACCTTGACTGTGCAGGACAATGGTATCGGCATGGATCGGGACGCCGTGGTGGGGAATTTGGGCACCGTGGCCCGCTCCGGAACGCGCGAGTTCCTGGAAAAGCTGCAACAGACCAAGGCGGAGGATCGGCCGGAACTCATCGGGCAGTTCGGCCTGGGATTCTACGCCTCGTTCATGGTGGCGGACAAGGTGACCGTCTTGAGCCGCATGGCGGGCGACAAGGCCAAAGGTGTACGTTGGGAATCCTCCGGAGAGGGCGAATTCCAGGTGGAGACGGTGGAGAAGGAACGGCGGGGCACCGATGTCGTTCTGCATCTGAAGGAGGACGCCAAGGATTTCCTGGACGAATGGAAACTTCGCACCGTGGTGCGTAATTATTCCGATTTCATCGAGCATCCGGTGGTCATGGACGTGATGCGTACGGAGAAGATCGAAGGCGCGGAAGGCGAAGAGGCCCGCGAAGAGACGCGGGTGACGGAAGAGACGCTCAACAGCCGCCAGGCCGTCTGGCTGCGCTCCAAGTCCGAGTTGTCCGAACAGGATTACAACGAATTCTACAAGCACATCTCCCGGGATTTCGGCGACCCGGCCAAGGTGATTCATTACGTGGCCGAGGGTGTGGTGGAGTTCAAGGCATTGTTGTATTTGCCCAGACAGCGCCCCTTCGACTTCCTGAACCCGGAACGCAAGAACGGCCTGAATCTCTATATCCGGCGGGTGTTCATCATGGACGACTGCACGGATCTTCTGCCTTCCTACCTGCGTTTTGTTCAGGGCGTGGTGGATGCCGCCGACCTGCCCTTGAACGTCAGCCGCGAGCTTTTGCAGCAAAATCCCCTGGTGGACAAAATCCAGTCCAACCTGACCGCTAAAATTCTTTCCACCTTGAAGGCCATGAAGGACGGCGAGAAGGACAAGTATATAGAATTCTACAAGAATTTCGGACTGGTGCTCAAGGAGGGCGTCCACACGGATTGGACGAACAAGGAGAAGCTGGCCGACCTGCTGCTTTTCGAAAGCGCCAAGACCGAGGCGGGCGACTTCGTTTCCCTGGCCGAATACGTCGAGGCCATACCGGAGGATCAAAAGGAGATCTATTTCCTTTTGGGCGAAAGCCGCAAGCTCCTGGAGGCTTCGCCCTACCTGGAAGGCGTGCGCAAGAAGGGTTACGACGTTCTCTTCATGACCGAGCCCATCGACGAATGGGTGGTCCAGGGATTGATGGAATACAAGGGCAAACGCCTGGTGGGCGTGGACAAGGGTGAGCTGGACGGCCTGGAAGGCGAGACGGAAAAAGAGCAAAAAGAGAAGAAAACCGAGGAGATGAAGAATCTTCTGGGGTTCCTGAAAGAAAAGATCGCGGAGGTGGAGGACGTGCGCCTTTCTTCCCGCCTGACGGATTCCGCCTCCTGTCTGGTCTCGAAAGAGGGGCGCATGGGTGCCTATGTAGAGAATATCTTGAAGAAAATCGGATCGGAGGGGGAATTCGAGGAATCGCCCCGTATTCTGGAACTGAACCCCGATCATCCGGTGGTGGCGGCGCTTCGCGGTCGCTACGAAGCCGATCCCAAGGATGCCCGCCTGGAGGACTATGGCCGCCTGCTGTACGAACAGGCCGTTCTGGCCGAAGGCTCGAAACTGAAGGATCCCGTGGGCTTCGCCCGGCGGATGAACGATCTGCTCGTCCGGGATCTGACGTAGAAGAAGGCCATGGGGCGATCCATTTGCAGCTTTTGCCGAGAGCGTGGGGTGAACCTTGCACATCGAATACGAACACCTGGACCGGGATCCCACGCCTTTCGGCGAACTGCAACTGGTGCGTTACCGCGCGGAATCCGGCGAAACGGGTTACGAGATCCGCATCGATGGCAATTTCCTCATGGCCAGCCACGGGGCGCTGGGGGAGATCGTCATGGCCCGCGTGGCGCGCGACCATTTCCCGGACGATGCCGAGGACTTGCGGGTTCTTGTCGGGGGCCTGGGCGCGGGACATACTCTGCGGGCGACGCTGGATCTTCCGGGCGTTCGCGAGGCGACCGTGGCCGAGATCAGTCCGAAGGTCGTGGCGTGGAATCGCCGGTACTTTGCCGAGACCAACGGACAGGCCATCGAGGACCAACGGGTTTTCGTCTACGTGGGCGATGTCTCCCAGGCCCTGCAAGAGGGCGAGGGCCATTACGATATGATTCTCCTGGACGTGGACAACGGCCCCGGCTGGCTGGCTTCCGAGCGAAACGCCGAACTTTACCGGACGGCGGGCCTGGAGCGCGCCCGAAGGGCTCTGGCGAAGGGCGGCGTGCTGGCCATCTGGTGTCCCCTGCCCAACGTGGATCTGGAGGCCGCCCTGACGCGGGTCTTCGACGCGGTTCGAAAAGTCGATTCCGACGTGGAATTGCCGGAGGACGGCCCGAAGGACGTGACCTACCTGGCCTGGATGATTCATGAAAGTTCTTCGGTTTCCGGCGTCTTGCAACGATTCTCATGAACAATCCAGGCTGGCCTTCTGCGAGCAATTCTTTGACTGAAACGACACCACGGAATTCCCGTCGGTTGACCGCTTCAGGAACCCTTTCCTTCCCCCCGCGCGGACGCCCGCCCGGAGAATCGTTTCTCTTCAAAGACAAGACGGGACGGCGGTCCGGCATGCGTTTTTCGCAAAAAACATGCCGGACCGGATTTTCGTGCACCTCTCGGGAGGCGATTGGGGGAGGGCGGGCGAAACGGCATAGCGGAAGCGGTCGGTGGAAATTTCCCGGCCTGAAATGCTTGACGCCGTGGGGATGCTTGGATACATTGCCTCCGACGAAGCCTTCGCCGGAGTGTGACGGTGGAAGTACCGATTGAAGCGAAATCTGAGGATAAATCCGAATTCGAAGCGGACTCTGCAACGGAAGCGAAAAGCTGGAGCGGTCTGTTCCCGATGCCTTGGGGAACGATGCAATTCCAATGAAGTTCTCAACCTCCAATTCGAGAAGGTGACCGGATGAATGCCATCGACAAATTCAAGCTGTTGGTTCATGTCGCCCGCTGGCGTCTGACCTGGAACAAGCGGGATATCGACTATCTGCCTCCGAAGTCCCCGGGCGGAAAGTTCATCACGGCGCGTCAGGCCGCCGCATTGATCGAAAGCGGACGAACGATATTTTCCTGCGGCATGGCCGGGCACGCGCGTTGCTCCATCTTTTACTGGGCCATCCGGGAGCGTTTCGAGCGCAGCGGCCAGCCGAACGGCCTGACGTGGATCGGCGTGGGCGCCCAGGGCGGGCGCGGCCGGGCTCCGGGCACCATCGAGGAAATCGCCTTTCCGGGTCTGATTACTCGCTATATCGTCGGGCACGCGGAAACGTCCAAGGCCCAGTTGCGCCTGGCGGACGAGGGACACCTGGATCTGCATACCATGCCCCAGGGCGTCATGTCCTTTCTGGCTAGGGGACAGGGCGAGGGCGAGCAGGAACTGGTGACGGAAATCGGCGTGAACAGTTTTCTGGATCCGCGCGTGGGAACCGGAACGGCCGTTACGCCGCATACCCGCGAGCAGTTCGTGGAGGTCCGGGAGGACAAACTGGCGTATCGATTGCCGAAGATCGACGTGGCCATGTTTTCGGCGCCTTACGCGGACGCGGAAGGAAACATTTATTTCACGAACGCCTCTTCCATTACGGAAAACGTGGAATGCGCCCATGCGGCGCATCGCAACGGCGGTCTGGTGTTGGCGGCGGTCTCGGCCATCGTGGAAAAAGACGAATCCCGCATCGGCATTCCGGCGGAACGGGTGAGCCACGTCGTGGTGAATCCGCGCAACGAGCAGACGGGTTCGGTGCCCCAGCATCGTTTCTGGCCCATGTTCACGGTGGGCAGTATGGAGGACACGGCGGAATCCGTGGCCAAGCTGAAGTTCATCAACACGGTTTTGAAGATCACGCCTGTGCGGGGGCCGGTGGAAAACGCCCTGGCCCGGATGGCGGCCGCGCTGTTCACCACCGAGAGTCGGCCCGGGGCCATCGTGAACATCGGCGTGGGGCTTCCGGAGGAGGTCAGCCGGTTGCTGTACGAAAGCGGTTTGTACAAGGATCTAACATTTACCTCGGAGACGGGCGTCTACGGCGGGTTGCCCACGCCGGGAATCTTTTTCGGCGGTTCCATCAATCCAGAGCGCATCGAGCCGTCCTCCTGGATCTTCAAGCTGTATGAGAAGGATCTGGAGACGGCGGTATTGGGATTTTTGCAGGTGGATTCGGAAGGAAACGTGAACGTTTCGAAGCGTGGTTCCCGCATGTTGGATTATGTCGGTCCGGGCGGATTTCCGAATATCGTTCACGGGGCGCGAAGCATCATCTTCGTTGGAAGTTGGATGGCGAAGGCCCGCATGTCGGTGGCGAATGGAAAGCTGCGGATCGAGACGCCGGGGAAACACAAGTTCATCGAGAAGGTGGACGAGGTGACGTTCAGCGCGAAGGAAGCGCTGGCCGCCGGAAAACGGGTGTTTTACGTCACGAACGTGGGCGTCTTCCGGTTGACGGAGCGGGGATTGGAACTGATCCGGGTGATGCCCGGTGTGGATCCGAAGCGAGACATCGTGGACGCTTGTCCGGCGCGGGTTTACCTGCCGGAAACCGGCATGCCCGAAACGGTGCCGGAAAACGTGGTGACGGGCGAGAATTTTCGGCTCGGCTGGAAATCCTGACGGCATGCCGCCGATCCGGCGGTCTTTTCGGTAGGGAATGAGAATCAAGAACGCCCGGTCGTCAAGGCCGGGCGTTCTTTCGTATCTCAAGGAAAGGCTCCTACGGGCTATCCGATGTCCTCCTGGGGAGGCGTCCAGCCTTTGGGTTTGGCGGGTTTTTCCGTGGGGCTTTTCGCCGGAATTTTCTGCATGTTCTTTTCCTGGACCTTCTTGAAATATTCGGCCAGATCCACGCCCATGACCACGCCGGTTCCGAAGGTCACGTACAAAAGGTCGCACAGGGCGTCGATCATATCGGCTTCGTTGTTCTGACTGGCCGCTGTGACGAATTCCGAGGCCTCCTCGACAATGAGGCGGCTGCGGAAGAGAAGCTGTTCCGCGTCCGCATGAACGGCCACCGGGTGGCCCATGTGTTCGTGAAAGGCCTTGACCATCTCCTGAAAGTCGCAGGTGCTGAAGTTCTTTGTTTCCGGAGGCATGGGGCTCCTTTCAAATCGTTGCGGAACGCCTGTTTCCGGCGTGTATGGCCGCTTGCCGGCGTGCATTGACGTTTATCTGCGTTCGCCGGCGTTGCCCTTTACTCACTCGGTCATGGCCGAGCAGTTCCAGGCGCCGGAGACCTTGAAGTTGATGGCGGAATCCTCCAGCTTGATGAGCGTGCAGTCGAAGGCGCCGCTCTTTTCCTCCTCGAAAACCTCGATGGTGCAGGGAGTCACGGTGGAATAAGAGTCGTAGACCGGGGATTCGCCGTCGGCGGCCGTGTTGATGTCCCATTTCAGCGAGACGCTGTCCGTATTCTGGTGATACTCGCCGGGGCCGTTCCAGTCTTCCACCGCCACGGTAAAGGTGCTCCACTTGTCCGCCGCCTCGTACATGTCCACGTGATAGGCTCCGGATTGGAGGAAGCGGCAGCCGCTGGGAATGGCGCCGTGCTTGACGTAGACGTAGTTCCCGGCCAAATCGCCGGATTCCGCGTCGAAGCAGAGCGTGTCCGCCGCGGCGGTGCAGCGTCCGGCGGGATCGTCCGAGTCGCCGTCCGGCGGAGCCGTTTCCTCGTCGCCGTCCACGGCGGGCGTATCGGAATCGCCATCCGCGTCGCCGTCCTCGTCGTCGCCGCCGTCGTCGGAACAGGCGCAGAGGATCGAAGCGGCCAGCAGCGCCAGCATCAGAAAGAAAATCCGAAGGTTCGTTTTTTGCATGGTTCGTTCATCCTTCTATTCTGGTCGGGTTCGATTCATTGCATTCTGCAGGAAGCGTCTCGTAAAGTCAACGCTCGTGAAGTCAGTCTTCCTCGCGTTCCATGAAGCGGCTGATGACGTGAGCCTCCACGGGAAGCACGGTCTTGGTTTTGTCCTCCAGGTCGGGCACGGATACGATGCCTTTCCGGCGGCCTTCCGGGGGCAGCGGGAAGATGACCACCGGACCTTCCTTGGCGGCCTTGATGAAGACGTAGGCCAGACCCACCTGGAAGCCCTCGCCGTCGATGACGGAGCTGGTGACGTTGCCGATGAAATCGCCGCGCGGGCTCGCCACCGGATCGCCGGGCCGCAGGGGGCGCAGACCCTTTTCCGGAACGCGGAAACGCACACAGATCTTGTCCCGTTTGGCCTCCTTTTCCATCAGCGCCTGTTTGCCGATGAAGAACGGCTTGTGCAGCTTGACGTAGGACGGGAAGCCCGCCCCGGCCGGGGTGATGCCGTAGTCGCCCTGGAGTTCGTGTCCGTAGAGCGGCAGGCCGAATTCCGTGCGCAGGGAGTCCCGCGCGCCCAGTCCGGCGGGAACCAGTCCCAGGGGCTCGCCGGTTTCCAGAAGGGCGCGCCAGAGTTCCGGAGCCCGGTCCGGATGGACGAAAATCTCGTAGCCGAAGGACTCCCCGGTGTAGCCGGTGCGGGAGAGCACCACGGGCAGGCCGTTGAGCGTGAAGTCGCCGCAGGCCGTACGCCGCAGGTTGCGCAGCCGCCGCGCCTCGTCCGCGTCCATCAGGCGCGCCAGCACTTCGCGGGAGACCCGGCCCTGGATGGCCAGGAGCACCCGGCGATCCTCGCCGTGGGCGGGATCCTTCAGGTTGCGCAAAACGGCGGGTTTCAGCACGCGCCGGTGGGGGTTATGGGGATCGATGCAGACCTGTCCCTCGTTCACGGCGTTGAACCAGGCCCAGTCCTGGTCTTCGTTGGAGGCGTTGACCACCACCTGGTAGCGGGTGCGGGAGAGGCGGTAGACCATGATGTCGTCGATGACGTCGCCCTTGGGGTCGAGCAGATAGGAGTAATAGGATTCGCCGTCTCCGATCCAGCGGGCGTAGTTCGTGCTGAGAACGTCCAGGAAGTCCGTGGCGTTTTCGCCCGAGACCTCGAACGAGCCCATGTGGCTGACGTCGAACAGACCGGCGGCCCGGCGTACGGCGCGGTGTTCCTCCATGGTCCCGGCGTACCAGACGGGCATTTCCCACCCGGCGAAGGGCACCAGCTTTTTGGTGAGTTTCTTGTGCTCTTCATAGAGCGTGGTGCGCCGCAGTTCCGGTTCGGCGTCCGCCCGGAAAACGAAATCCGGGCGTTCGGGGGCGGGGATGGCGTCCTTGACGAGGTTCTGGCCGATGAAGTAGGGCTTGTGCGGCGCGAACCAGTGGGTTTCCCCGGCCTCCAGAAGCGCGGCGACGTTTTCCGGCGCAGGAGAAAATCCAGCGTTTTCCAGGACTTTCGGGCGGCAGCCCAGGCCGCAGGGGACCGCGCCGTCGGAAACCAGGCGCTTTACGGCGTCTTCTTTTTCCGACAGGGGCAAAAGCAGGTAGGCGGCGTCCTCGTCCGTGATGGCGTTCACGCAGCCGCTTTCGGCGCAGTGCCGCAGGCCCAGTTCGATGGTGCGCGGTCCCACCAGTTCCAGAAGCGCCATGCGCTGTTCCGGGGGCGCTTCCACGGAGGCCAGATCCACCACCACCACCGGGCCTTCCACCTTGGCGGTGATGTCGTTCGGCTCGAACAGCAGGTAGCCGTCGGCGTGGCCGCGCATCCAGGAGAGAATCGTGTGGGCGCGCTCGGCATTGGGCAGAACATAAAAGCCGTTGTCCCGGCCATCGTCCCGGGAAGACAGACGGGAAACCACCACCCGGTCCAGAATACGGCCGTCGCCGTCCAGCATGAGCGTACGCATCGTCTGGCCGCAGGCGAGGTCCGAGAGATCGCTCGTTACCAGGTTCTGCATGTGGGCCTCCACACGGGGCCCGGTGACGCGGATCAGCCCGCCGGGATGGTCGAACAGGGCGATGTTGTTCTTCGCCTTCTCGATATCCGACGTGCAGGCGTCTTCCATGGCGAGGGCGTCCGCGAAATGGTAGTGGGGGTAGCCGCTTTTATTGCCGGGCTTGTCCGCCAGTTCGTCGGCCAGGGCGGCGACGTCGCGCTTGACCTTTTCCAGCGTGGGGAAATCCAGCTTGGCCCGGGGAAGAGCGCCGGTCAGGCCGTCGTAATGGAAAGGCCGCATGGCGAGAAGCAGTTCGGCGATGCTTTGCGCCAACCGGGTGAGCTGTTCCTTTGTGATGCCGCGCTGGGTGAGCCACGGTGTTCCCATGCGCACGCCCGTGGCCATGGCGGTCAGGTCGTCGCCCGGGATGGTGTTCTTGTTGGCCACGATGCCGCAGATCTCCAGAAGGCGCACGGCCATCTCGCCGCGCAGGACTTCGTCCGTGGCCCTGGGCAGCTTTTTCAGATCGATCAGCAGCAAATGCGTGTCCGTGCCGCCGTAGGCCAGACCGAGACCGGCGTCCGTGAGCGCCTGGGCGAAGTGGGCGGTGTTTTCCACGATGCGATGCTGAACCTTCTGGAATTTCTCCGTTTTTGCCAGTTTCAAGGCTACGGCCAGGGCGGTGATGCTGTTGATGTGCGGCCCGCCCTGCTCGCCGGGAAAGACCGCCAGATCCACCTGGTTGGCCTTGTCCTCGTCCGTGGTCAGGATCAGCGCCCCGCGCGGACCCATGAGCGTCTTGTGGGTGGTGCAGGTGGTCACGTCGGCGATGCCCACGGGATTGGGATAGGCGCCCGCGATGGCCATGCCCGCCGGGTGGCTGATGTCCGCCATGAGCAACGCGCCGACTTCATCCGCGATTTCGCGGAAACGCTTCCAGTCCGGTGCCCAGGGATAGGAGGTGTAACCGGCCAGAATCAGGCGAGGTTGGGTCTCATGCGCCAGGCGCTCGATTTCATCGTAGTCCAGCAGGCCGGATTTGGGACTGATGCCGTAGGGCACGATTTCGTAGCGGCGGCCCGACATGTGGAACTCGCTGCCGTGGCTCAAGTGGCCGCCGTGCATGAGATCCATGCTCAAAATGCGATCTCCGGGCTTCAAAAAGGCTTCATAGACCGCCAGATTGGCCGCCGCGCCGGAAAGCGCCTGCACGTTGGTGAAGATTTCATCGGCCGTGGCGTTTTCGTTGGCGAAGGCTTCGGCCGCCCGGCGTTTGCAGAGGGATTCGACGAAGTTGATGTAGTCCGTTCCCTTGTAGAAGCGGCGGTCGGCGTAGCGCCGGTAGATTTCGAGTTGGAAGGGAACGTCGGAAAGCTGCTGTTCGTTCAGGAAGGTCACCTGGCTGGAGGGATAGCCTTCCGCGTAGAGATTGCCGTAGACCGAGGCCATGGTGCGGCGCACCACGGGATGGCAGAGGCTTTCGGACGGGATGAGGATCAGCCGCCGGGCCTGGCGCTCCTCTTCCCATTGAATCAGATCGTCGATCATGGGATCGACATGGCGGAGTTCTCCTTCGAACAGGGATTCGCCCACGGTTTTCACCAGATCGTCGGCCGGCATCTTGCGCTCCTTCCGGTGGGATGTGAATGGGGGTTGCGGTTTCGGTCCCGGACGGCTTCGCCCGGTGCAACTGCGGGATATCATAACGCTTTAAATGGTCTTGTAAAGGAATCAATGGAAGGAAAAAACGAAAAATACGGCGAGGAAAGAAGAATGTCCGCCCTATAAAAAGAAAACGGCCGCCCCCGGTTTCGGAGGCGGCCGCTCGGCATGGAACGATCGGTAAATCAGGCTTCGCGACGCCGCGTCCAGGCCAGACCAAGGAGCATCAGCAAGCCGAGGAAGCCCGCCGGAGCGCCCGGCTGGCGGCATCCGCCGTCGCCGCCGGTTCCGGCGCTGCCGTCGGGTTCGTCGCCGTCTTCTTCCGGTTCGGCGTCCTCCTGGCAGATGCCGCCGCAGTCCGTCTCCAGGCAGACCTGGCCGTCCTCGCAGTCCTCGTCGTCGGAGCATTCGGACTCGATGGCGACGCACTTTCCGTTGTCGCAGACCTCGCAGTCGCCGCACTGCATGCTGACTGCGCACTCGGGTCCGGACTCGTCGCCGTCGGCGGGCTGCTCGTCATCGCCGTCCACGGCCGGCTGATCGCCGTCGAGCACCACGGATTCGCAGACCCCGCCGCATTCATCGGTGACGCAGGTTTCGTCCTCCTCGCAGTCGGCGTCCGCGTCGCACTCCGACACCACCGGGGCGCACGCGCCGTTTTCGCAGATTTCGCAGGCTCCGCAGTCTTCGGCCACATGGCAGGGCGGCGTGTCGCTTCCGGTTTCCACCGTGAAATAATACAGCGTGGTGCCGCCGCCCATGCCTCCGTCGGAGGTGTAGTTCGCCGGGGCCACGTACCAGTCGCCCGCCGCGAAGGTGTCGCCTTCCGGCGGATGAATGACGGCGGTGAAATTTTTCACGTCCTGCATGGGCGTGGGCCATTCGTTGGATCCGGTTTCGGTCAAGAACGTCGCGGAGACGCCGCCGCCGTAGGTGTACGTGATCGGAGCGTCCTTCTTCAGCAGATAACGGATGTCCGGATCGTCGCCGCCGAACATGCCGCCGCCTGAGTCGGGCGAATAGAACGACAGAGTGATGTAAGTGACGCCTTCCGGCAGCGTGAAATGAAACTGCATGGGCGCGGGTGTGAAGGGGCTCAGGCCGGTGGAGCCGTTGGACATGAGGCTAAGGTGCTCGAAGCTGTCGCCGCTTTCCACGGGCACGGCGCGGTTGCAGCCGATCAGGCCGCGCGTGTCGATGACGCCTTCGGCCCAGGTGCGTCCGTCGGTCCCGAAAACGTCCTCGATGGCGAGGAGAATGGAATTGGCCATGGTGGTGAAGGTGGATTGCGCGGTCTGCTCCTGAAGCGCCAGGAAGACGGCCGCGTCGATATCCCAGTGGTCGTCGTCGGAGACCTTGAAATGTTCACGAAGCTCCCACAGGGCGCCCGCCAGCATCTGCCCGTCGTGATGGCTCTCCCCCACCACGTCGTTGGGGCATTTGTTGTCGTTGTCCAGGTTGCGCAGGTCGGAGCCCTGGTCGAAGGCGGCGCCGACATACTCGCCCAGGGCGGGATTGCCCGCGAGCGATGAAGAGAAAAAGTCCGCCAGTCCCTCGTGCAGCGTGGTGTTGGGATCCCAGACGCCGTAGGCGTCGGCCATGGCCTGGCCGAGGGTGATGGACATGGCGATGACGGCGTGGCCGAACTCGTGATAGATCACGTCGGCGTCGTAGGAAAAGTCCGCATTCTCGCCCTGGCCGAAGATGATGCTGTCCTCCGGCGGGTACAGGTTGGGGATCAGGCCGTTTTGCGGCGTGAACATGGCGTTGTCGAAGGCCACCAGCCCGGCGGTTCCGCCTCCCATCATGGCGGCCAGGTCCGGCATCTTGAAGTTGGCGATGCAGCGCAGATTCGGTTGGGCCAGGGTGGTGAAGGGCGGGTCGTCGGAATCGATGTACAGACCCAGCGCCCGATAGTAATTGTAGATGTTTTCCACGTGATAGAAGAGGTGGACCTCGGAGAATTCATCGTGGGTGGCGTCCGCGTGATCCCAGGCTTCGAAGGACGGGGTGTACAAAAGATCGCCGTTGGCGTCGGTTTCGGCCAGGTGTTTTTCCGTGCAGACGGGAATGGTGAAGCCGAACATGCTCATGGTTTCGCCTTCATCCACGCAGTTCAGGGCATAGTGGTTCAGGCCGACGGTGTGCGTCTGGCCGGGTTCGATATAGCCGATCTGCGCCTGGACGGCGGCCTGGGTTCCGTCCGCGCCGGGGTTGTACAGAAAGACGTTGGCCATGCGTTCGTACAGGACATAGTTCACGCTGCGGACGAATTCGCCCGTGTGGGCGTCCACGAAGGCCACGCGGTTTTCCGTGGGAACGGGGAAAGGCAGGCCCACGGCGTAGACCAGTTTTTCCATCCCCGCGAACTTCCAGGCGTACAGCGCGGTGAAACCGGGATCCAGTTCCCGGGCGGTCAGTTTATCCTCGGCGACCCGGTACACTTTTTTCCAGCCTTCGCGAATGGCGTCGGTTTTGGAAACGGAAGGAATCGTGTTCAGGCCCGAGAACGGCTGAAAGCCGTTCATCACGCGCACGATCTCGCCCCGAGCATTCAGGAGAATCTTGATTTCGGCGTTCAGAACCGGAACGCCGCGATACGACTGCTTGAAATGAACCATGCGGTTTTTGCCGGCCTTGGAAGTTTTTACCAGATCCAGTTCCCGGGCGGCGTCGCGGATGCCGAACAAATCTTTATACGCGTCGAGGAAATTTCGAGCCTTGGCTTCCGGAGCGCCCTTGACGGAGGCCGCGCGAAAATCGAAGAGCATTTTCACGGTCTCGCCGGATTCGGCGGGGACCATTTTCGCTTCGGGAAAGGTTTTCGCGAACGTGCGGAAATTCTGCTCGGCCGGAGACGCGTAAAGCGTGTGGCTCATCAGCAAAACCAGCAACGCCGAGGCGAAGGCGAAACGGAATAATCTCATGCGGTTCCTCCTTTTATATTGAATGGAATCAGAGAGCGCTGGATCCGAGGCAAGAAAACAGATAAGTATTCTTGCCGTTTTCGATCTGGCCTTTTTCATTGATGGTGTATTCCGTGTTAGATGATTCCGAAACCACGGGCGATGCGAAAGCCCGAAAATCCGTTTGTCGGCCGTTCCAGCCTAGAAAAGCCGGAGGAAAAAGTCAAGGATTGCCGTCAGTTTTCATGATGGCGGGAGAGCGGCCGAATTCAAGGCGGAAAAGTCCTCCGGTACGGAGGGCATCGGGATGAGAATTTCGTTCTTCAGAGGAGCGAATCGGGTCTCCGATTTCTGTCGCGTTTCCGTAGAAAACCATTTAACAGCCGGCTGGTGGTACTACCACCAGACCGAAAACGGGCCCGGGCGGGGTATTTTTTTCCGTAATTTGAAATCCGACGAGTTTTTATCGTTTTTACCGACCCGGCAAGGGGAAGATTCGATCATAAAACCGACCGTAAGGTTTGTAGAAAGACAAAGCCGCACTCTGTGTGTTATGAAAAGAACAATGAAAACAACGTAAGTAGAAAAATTTAGAAAGTTACCAGAAAAGCCTTGACACCGACCGCTGGGTCGGGTATATATTGACCGAACGGTCGGTCAATGCTCCGACCCAAACGAAGCGAGGAGTTGAAACATGGCGCCGAAAATCGTGGACAAGGAAAAAAGAAAGCGGGAAATCGCCATGGTGGCGTTGAAGGTTTTTTCGGAGGAAGGTCTGGAAAAAACCACCATCGCCCGGGTGGCCGAGGAAGCCGGAATCGGAAAAGGCACGATCTACGAATATTTCGAATCCAAAGACGAACTGATTTACGGGGCCATGATCGCCTGGGCGGAGATGATCGAATCCGTCAGCGCCCACGTCATCGAAGGCATCGAGGATCCGGTGGAAAGGCTTCTGACTTACGCCCGGCAGGCCACCACCACGTTCGTGCAGGACGACACCGTGGCGAAACTGGGGCTCGACATCATGAAGCTTCTCCTGGACGACCAGGGGCCGCATAAAAAGTATTCCGTCATCCGGGACGCCAGCCGCGCGTATAAAAAAGTACTGATGAATATCCTGCTCGACGGCGTTTCCATGGGTGTTTTCCGGCCGGAAATCGCCCGGGACGCGGAAAAGATCGCCATCAACATCTTCGCCTTTCTGGATGGCATCGCCTTTCACTGGCTGATGGATAAGGATTATTTCGATATTGCCGAACAAGTGGACTACCACATGCGAAACATGATCCTGGCGCTTCAAAAGTCGAAGACGGAAACGGAGACCGGGAAAACCGACGTCGATTCGTCGGGGAAAGGAGAATAGGCCATGCGGAATCGGATCTTGGAGTGGATGGTCACCATGGCGGCTTCCCATCGCCGCGCGGTTTTGCTGGTCACGGTGATTCTGACCCTGGTTCTGGGCGCGGCGTCCGAACATCTGAAAATGGATACGCGCTGGTCGGCTCTCTTGCCCGAGTCCATTCCCGTGGTCAAGGAATTCGTGAAGATCGACGAGCATTTCATCCAGCCGTCCAATCTCATCGTGGCCGTCAGCGGGCCGGACTCGGACCGGTTGGAAGGGATCACGGACGAAATAACCGCCACGCTGCGCGAGACCATGAGTTGCGGACCGAAGGAGGATCCGGAAGTCTGCAAGGGAGAAAAACGCTACCTGAGCTATATCTACGGTAAGCAGCCGGAACAATGGGTTAACGAGCATCTTTTGGCCCTGGCCAAACCCAACGACACACGTCGCATGGCCGCCCGCTACCGGGATCCGCGTCTTCTGCCTTTTCTGGAGCACCTGAACGACGACCTGGAGGAGGAATACGCCGATAGCGAGGGCGTGAAGAACAACGAGCCCCAGGTGGTAGCGTCGCTCGACGCGGTCCAAGGATTCGTTCGCGCCCTCGACCGCGCCGGCAGCGGGGAGACGAAACCGGGCGAGGCCGATCGGGCGGCGCGGGATCTTACCGTGGGACGGCCGTACATGTTTTCTCTTGACGGCGGCATGTCGCTCGTCATGCTGGCCTCGATCATCACCACCGACGACATGGAAACGATTCCCCTGGTGGACAAGGAAGTGGAACGGCGACTGAAACCGTTGCAGGAAAAATATCCGGATTATCGCATCGAGCGCACGGGCATGTGGGCCGTGGGGCGGGACGAAATGGATTCCGTGGGCGTGGAGACGCAGATCATCACGCTTCTGGCCTTCGTCCTTCTGTTTCTGATTCTGGCGTGGAACTTCAAGAGTTTCATCACTCCGGCCGTGGCCCTGTTCCCCATCGTCATCGGTATCACCTGGACCCTGGGAGTCATCGCCCTTGTCTTGGGCACCCTGAACATGCTCACCGCCATGATTATGGTGATTCTGCTGGGGCTGGGAATCGATTTTTCCATCCACATCGCCAACCGTTTCGCGGAGGAAATCGCCGCCGGCAAAAGCATCGAAGAGGCTCTGCGGCTTTCCGTGGCGGCCACGGGGCAGGGCGTGGTGACCGGCGCGCTGACCACGGCGGTGGCGTTTTACACGCTCATGCTGGCCGACACCAAAGGCGTTTTCGAGTTCGGCTTCTGTTCGGGAACCGGCGTGTTGGTGACGCTGGTCGCCGTGCTGTGGATCCTGCCGGCCATGATGGCCTGGCGGGCCAAGCGGGCGGAGCGCAAAAAGAAAACGCCGGTGGGATCCGATTTCAGCGCTCTGGGTCGCCTGGTGGATGGAATTTCGGAGAAGAAAACAGTCGTCATCGTCGTCGGCGTACTGGTCACCATACTGGGAATCCTTGCCGGAACGAAGCTTTCCTGGGAATACAACTTCATGGAACTGGAGCCGGAGGGGCTGCGTTCCATCGCGCTCCAGGACGAGATCGTGGAACGCTACAAGCTTTCCGCCACGCCGGGCATGCTCACGGCGGGCAGCCCGGAACAATCCCGCAAGATTCGCAAGGCGATGAAGAAAAAACGCATGGTGGGAGACGTGGACGACGTTTCGCTCTATCTGAGCCGCCCCGATTTCGAGAAAAATCTTCCCCATATCCGCAAGTTGAAGGAAACCGCTTCCCTGACGCGTACGCCACTGTCCTTCGCTGAGGCGGAGAAGAACGAAGCGGAGGCGAAAGCCCTCCCGCCGTCCGGCGCGGAGAACGGCGACAAGGATGCCTACGCCGGGCTTTCCGTGGCCGAACGGCGGGAGCGCCTGACCCGGGAACTGGACCGCCTGTGGGCCAACGTGGTGGAGATTCAGGCTCTGAGCTTCACCGGGGGGCAGGACCGCGTGGTGGAAAAATGCTCCCAACTGGTGGCCACGCGGAGCGACCGCGACAAGGGCATGCTGAAGCAACTGGTGAAGCGTTTCCAGAAGCCGGAGAACATCCGCTGGGAAAAGTTGGAGGAATTCGGCCGCGCCTTTCAATCCGGGGTCGCCGTGCGGGTGAAGAAAATGGTGGAGAGCGAGGCTCCCGTGACGCTGGCCATGATACCGGAGGATATCCGCGCCCGCTACGTGAGCAAGACCGGCAAGGACGGCTTTCTGGTGAACATCCTGCCCCGGCGGAACCTGTACGAACGGGAAGACCAGGAACTTTTCCTGGCCGCCGTCAACTCCGTACATCCGCGCGTCACCGGAACGCCGCAGATGATGCTGCAAATGAGCCTCGCCACCATGGAGGAGGGCAAGACCGCCGTGATCGTGGCCATGCTGGTGATCCTGGCCATCCTGCTGATCGATTTCCGCCGACCGCTTCTGGCGTTGCTGGCCTTCCTGCCGCTGCTGTCAGGCATGTCCATCATGCTGGGGATGATGTATCTGCTCGGTCAGAAACTGAATTACATGAACATGATCGCCTTTCCGGTGATTATCGGAATCGGCGTGGACGACGGCATCCATTTCCTGCACCGCTATCTCCAAGAGGGCAAGGGGCGCATGCGCCAGGCGGCGACCGGCGTGGGCCGCGCCATGCTGATGACCTCGCTGACCACCATGATCGGTTTCGGGAGCCTGATGCTTTATCTGCTGCGGGGCATGGCGTCCATGGGACTGGTGCTGTTCGTGGGCGTGGCAGCCTGCCTGCTGGTGACCTTCACGCTTCTGCCCGCCCTGGCGAAGCTTTTCGAGAACCGTCTGTTCGGTAACGAAGACTGAAAGGAAAGAGAAATGAGAACCGCGAAAAGACTGGGACTGTCGATGTTTTCCATCCTGTTGACCGTTGGCTGTCTGGTCCTTTTGGCCGGACTGGGGGAGGCTTCCGCCAAGCCGCCCAAGGTGAAGGACATTCTGGAAGCCTGCGACAAGGCCGAAGGCTACAAGAGCAGTTTCAGCGAGGCCAAGCAGATCATCACCACGTCCAGCGGACAGAAGCGCACCCTGGTCCTCCGGGGCTGGGCCGTGGACAGCGGCGACAAGCAACTTTCCGAATACCTGTCGCCCGCCGATATCAAGGGCCAGAAGATGCTCATGACGGAAGACGGCGACAACATCTGGATGTTCAATCCGGAGACTCGCCGCACGCGCAAACTGGGCAGCCACATGAAGAAGAAAAAGGTGATGGGTTCGGATTTCACCTATGAAGATCAGGCCGGCGGCAAGACGAGCGAGAAATACACCGGCGTTTATCTGCGCGAGGAAGAACAAGGCGGCGCGCCCTGTTACGTGCTGGAACTGAAACCCACGCCGAAAGGGCCGAGCTACGACAAGATCGTTGCCTGGATCGGTACGGCGGACTTCATCACCCGGCGGGTGGACTATTATCAGGACGGCGGCAAAAAGCCCTTCAAGCGCCTGATCTCGGAGGATATTCGTAAGTCCGGCGAGAAATTCGTTCCATTCAAGATGACCATGACCAACCTGGAGGACAAGACCGAAACCGTCAATGTCCTCACCCGCATCCAGTTCGGGGCGAAGATACCGGACTCCATTTTCCAGTCCCGCAACCTGGAACGCTGAACGGAAGCCGTGATCGGGAACGCCTTTGAAACGCGGAGATCGCCATGAGACCCTTTTCCTCTTTTGTCCTGCTATTCATCCTGTTCCATTTCGTCCATGTCGGAACGGCCCGGGCTACGGATTTTGCGCCTGTTGCGGACGCCGGAACGAATCTCCAGGCCGTGACAACGGACCCCGACGCATCGCCAGCCTCCGTTCCCTCGGATTCAGCGGCGGAAAACGACGACGAAGACGTTCCCGTTCCCCTTCCCGGTGAAGACGCTTCCATTCCCCTGCCGGGGGACGACACGCCCATTCCCCTGCCGGGCGACGACGCGGTTCCGCTGCCCGGCGAGCAGGCGGCGGTGCCGCGGCCGTCCTTCGCGCCGGGAAAGATGGCGGGAAATTCTCCCTTTCCGTGGGATTTCGGCGGGTACATCGAGGACACGCTGAACGTGGAGTACCAGGAGAGAAACGGGCGCGAGTTCGTTCTGAACGCCGCGCGCATGCGGCTGAATCTCTCCGGAAAGCCGGATCCCCATTTCGATTTCGGCATCGGCGTGATCGGAACGCTTTTCACCGGCGGGACGGAAGCGGAACTGGCGGCCTATCTGCCGGATGGCGATCGCCGAGCGCTGGTCACCGGCGAGGACACGCTGGCCGCCATCCGACAGTGGACGGAGATGGATCCGGCCTACGACTATCTCCTGGCCGGAGCCGTGGCGCCGGACGGTTCCTCTCGACTGCCGGGAGCGGCGGACTTCTATCGCTACAATATGGAAAACGAGATCTACCTTCAGGAAGCTTTCGGCACGCTTTACGTTCCGTACTTTCGGCTGCGGGTGGGTCGTCACAAATTTTACACCGGCACCGGCTACGCCTACAACCCCATCGACCTGTTCAACCGAAAGGATCCCCTGGACCCCACCTACGAGACGAACGGCATGGACGCCCTGTTTCTAGCCTTCGAACTTCCGGCGGAAATCGAGATCCAGGGTCTGGTGCGCGTTTCCGAGCGCTTCAAGAACGCCGACTACCTGGGTCGGTTCAAAGGCTCCGTGAAGGGCTGGGACTTCGCGTTCCAGTACACGCACCAGTTGCGAAGCCGCATGGACTGGGAGGCCATGAACCGGGCGGACAGCGTGGCCGGTATCCTGGCCGGAGAACCGCTGGAGGCTTTCGAACGCCGTTTTCGCTGGCAACTGGCGGCGGCGGAACTGGCCGGGCAGATCTGGGAGATCGGCTTTCACGCGGAAGGCGGATACGCGTTCATCGAGTCCGAGGGCGACCCGGGGACGCTTCGCCGGGCGGCGAAGAACCACGAGCGACTGCTGGTGGGGCTGAACTACACCTTCGAGTTTCAACTTTATCTTATGGCCGAATATCTGCGTATCGGTCAGGGGCGGGGCGGTTCGTCGGAAATCGGGCTGAACGACCGGCTGGCGTACTACACCGGGGAGATTCTCGCCATCGACAAGAACTCCGTTTTCGCAGGGATGTCCTATCCGCTGACGGATCTGATCGAGATGTCGCTCTACGCCGTCGTCGCCTGCGACAGCCCGGCCGCCGTGCTGAATCCCTGGCTGATTTTCGATCTGTATCCGGGGTTGAAACTCTCGTTGACCGCCAGCGTTCCCCTGGGATCCGACGAAGGCCAGAATGGACGCATCGGACCGGGAGGCTTCGCTAGGCTGCGCTTCAGTTTCTAGAAGCCATCTCAAAAATACTGACCGAGAGATTTCGAGAAGATTTTCGGTCGGATTCGTCGGCGGCGCGACGAGGAATATCGGGAATCTTTCGAGAAGCGCCCGTCGGCGAAGACGGCCGGAAAGCATCCGAAAGCCGACCGAACGTATTGTTGAGATGGCTTCTAGCGTCTTAACGCGAAGGTTTCACCAGGATATCGCCGTCGAAGAGGAAATGGCGTCTCCCGGGGTTCGTGGAGTGGATGCGGAACTGCAAAGCGATGCGCTGGCCGCTGAATGGTTGCGTGTTTACGCCGTGCAGGTGCCAGCCGGGTACGTTTTTCTGTTCGATCACGGCGACGCGTTTTCCATTTATGAGGATGTCCACCCACACCGAGGCGCCGTCTCTCAGTTCCGCCGCGCTGTCCGTCAACCCGGTTTCCAGCGATAGCCGTTCGCCAAGTTCAACGTCTGCAAAGCGGATCACCAGGGCCTTGGCCGCCGGGTGCGCCCAGATGGCCTTTCGCCAGGTATCGTTGAAGGTCTTTCCCTCCGGCCCCACGAAGTTCCATTCGTTGTTCGCGCAGTCGAAGCGCCTGGAGTTCTCGCGAATGCAGAGGTGATCGCCGCCCCCGGTTTCCATCCACACCTCGGCTCGGCCGATGTTGTCCAGAAGGTTCATGCGGCGTTCCAGAGGTTCCGTGAAATCGATTCGCTGGATTTGTACGGCCTGCTGCCACGGGGAATCCTTGGAAACGGATGCCTGACCCACGTGATATCGGCGCGGGGAAAGCGATCCCTTGTCCGCACGTCCGGGCTCGGCCAGAATCCAGACCCGGCGATATCTCCAGAAACCGTGGGTTTCGGGATGCTCCATCTGAAAGACCGTGATGTCCGTATTCCGGGGGCGGTTATCGTCCGTGGGAGACAAGACAACCACAACGGCGTCGGAGTTCTTGTTGAATCCCCTTTCCTTCACTTCCAGCAGCGCCCGTTCCCAATCCGTGCGCCGGGGCGTGGTGTCCAAAGACCAGTGAAGGATGAGAAACGTGAAGAGGCCCGAAATCACGACGATCGCGGCGGCCAGGGAGAGGCGCGGGCGTTTGCGGGCGGCATCATACAGGATTTGTCCCAGGGAGAGAACGCGGCGTTCCACCCTCGTATTTCGCAGAGCGAGAACGAAAGCGGCCAGGGTCAGCATCAGAAAAATCAGCAGGCTGTTTTCGTTGTTGATATCGTTTCTTGAAACATCCGCCTGGATCAGCACGTACATGCCCAGCATGGCCGCGATGAAACCGGCCCAGAGCGCGGCGTTCGAGAAGCGGCGTTCGCGCGAAAGGAACAGGGGGACCAGAATCGCGATCACCACACCGTAATAGACGGTCATGCCCAGAAAGAGAAAGGTGAGGGCGTAGCCCAGCGCCGTGGCTTCGTCGTCCTCCAGTTTGCGCGCGCCGATTCCCAAAAGGAGAAGCGTTCCGAAGGCCAGTATCCAGCGGATGATTTTCCGCTGTTTTTTGACGTTGACGTTTTTCTCGAGCGTCTTGGCCGCTTCGTCGCCGAATAGCCCGGCGGTCGCCGAATGCAGGGTTTTGCCCTTGTATAGATTCATCATGTAGATCAGTCCCACACGGGACTGGGTGGTGATTCCGCTGTGAAGTTTCAGCTTTTCCACGTAATCCCGGTGGAAATCCGCTCCGTATACCAGGAGGCTCAGGGCCAGACCGACGACGACCACGACCGTGTAACCGGCGGCGAACCGCAGGTATTTGCGTTCAATGCGGCGTTTGGCGGCGAGATCCCAGATGATTTTTACTCCCAGGCCGAACATGAGCAGAACCGGAAAAAGCCGGATCAGCGCGGCGAAGCCGAAGGCCGCGCCCGAAAGCTTGTATCGACCCATCTTGAGCCATGCCAGCGCCATGAGCGTGACGCCCATCCAGTCGTAACGCAGGTAGCTGAAATGGATGTAGTGCTGCTGGTTGAAGGCCGTGGCGAAATACAGGATCAGGGTCAGAAGTCCCAGTTCAGCGCCGTAGGCCCGACCGATCATGAGAAAGCCGAGCCCCAGAATGAGGAGATCCAGCCAGGACGCCGCGATGAGCCAGCCGTTTTCCACCGGCAGAAGGTTGGCCAGACCTCCCGCGTAGAGACTCCAGACGGGCGTGCCGTGATAGCCGCGGTCGCCACAGCGGTCGTAGAGATTGTCGTGGTCCTGTACGCGATAATAGTCGGATACATCCTGCTTGAACTGTTTCCAGCGTTCGTCCGTAAAGCGGCTTTTGCATAGGCGGATTTCCTCGCGGCTTTGGACGATATCCTCCAGCGGCCAGAGTTCGTAATCCTCCAGATGCCGGATCTTGAAGCGGCGCATGGCGGCGGGCATGTCCTTGCCCGCGTCCTGAAGCAACTCGTTATCCGCGATGCAGATGCAGCGGTAGATATTGTGATAGCCGAACTCCGGAGCGTACTTGGAGCCGAAATAGTAGTGGGCGACGTCGTGATGGTGCAGTTTGTGACCGTGCAGGAAATCGCCGAAACGGATGTAGGTGCCGAAGGCCGTCATGGCGGCCAGGGCCAGAAAAACGAGTGCAGGGATGCGAAAACGGCGATAGGTTTCACGGGAGACGAGAAGATAGACGATTCCGAATAAACCGATCAGAATCAGAAGACCGACTTTCATCCACAAACACCACGACTCCATGGACATCCCCCCTCTATCCGAGCATCCGTCGGTCGTGGCTTCCGAACGGTTATTAATGACTGGAAACAGTATTACATGTGGGGGCGTGAATTGTCAACGAAATAAAAGAACCCCCATGGCCCTGGGTGTATCACAAAATTCCGCGAAAAAGATCTTGTCGGTTCTGGGAATCTATAAAATATTCAATGTATTATACAGAATATACATATGGATTGAACCCGACAAAGACCGACTGAAAGAGAAAAAGCCTTGACCGACTATCAAAAAGCATTGAAGAAGATCGAAGAAACCAAAACCAAAGAATGCAATCGTCTCGAAAAACGATGGTCGGATGACCCTGATAAGGTCGACAAAAAACCCTGTCCACAATGCGGTCATGCGACAAGCCCCAAACAGAAAAACGTCAAGCGAACCATCATCACCTCCATCGGCGAAGTCACCTATTCCCGCCACGCCTACTATTGCCCCAAATGCAAAACGCCCGATTACCCAGCCGATGAGAAAATCAAAAGCGATCTCGGCCACGGCTCCATGACGCAAGACCTCACCGACCTCGCCCTCGATTTCACCATGAACGACCCCTATGAAATCGCCGCCGAACGCTTCAAAGTCCATCACGGCGTCGAGTTTTCCCGCTCCGGTTTCCAGCGCATCGTCGAAGAGGCGAGCGAGAAAATCGCTCAAAAACAACGATGAAATCCAGCCGATAACCCGTCTGCCCGTCAATGAGAAGAACGTGCACAAAGCAGCCGTCGTGCAGGTGGACGGAAGCATGGTCAGCAGTCGGGAGGACGGCTGGAAAGAGATAAAACTCGCGAGCGTCGAGGTGCATGGCGAGCTTTCACGCACCTATCTGGCCGACATGAACAAGGATCGTCTGGAGCGAAAACTCTTCGATGCAGAGGGTTTCGGGGTGTTGCAGAGCCGGAAGGATGTGCTCTGGATCGCCGATGGAGCCCCCTATTATATGGGCGATGCAGAAAAGGCTCTGTCCGAATGCGAAGACGCTGTTGGATTTTTATCACGTTCTCCAGCATGCGAGCGATTGCGCGAAGGTAATTCTCGAAGAGGATCCGATGCTTGTGCGCCTTTTCCGCAAGCGGGTGAACGTGCTGCTTTGCACGGGGCGGATCGCTCAGTTCTTCGATGAGTTGAAGGAGTGTACGCCGTACAAACCGAGAAAGAAGGTGGATAAGCGAAACAGGGATGCTCTTGAAAAACGGCTGAAATATCTTTGAGTGAATCGAACGAGGCTTGGTTACAAGGAATTTCTGGAGAAGGGCTGGCCGATCGGATCGGGTGCGATCGAGAGCGCGCACCGGCATGTGATTCAAAAACGGATGAAACAGGCGGGGATGCACTGGGCCTTAAAGGGTATCCGAATGATGGCGAATCTAAGAGCCCTCTACGCCACCGTCGGCCCGGAAAACTTCCCCAAAATCCTCAATGCCGCCTGAAAATCGCGGAATCCTGTAATGCACCCCAGGGCCATGCACGAGGGAAAAGGAACTTGATTTTCCAATGGCGGCTACGTAAAATGATATGGTTAAATTATCGATTGCATATCCCATGTCGAGGAGGATTCAATGGACGAACGTGTTCGGAAACTGGCCCAGAATCTGGTGAACTATTCCATGGAAGTGAAGGCCGGAGAAAAAGTCTTGATCGAAGCCACGGGAACGCAGACCTATCCGCTGGTCGAAGCGTTGATCGAGGAGTGTTACGCGGTCGGGGGTCTTCCTTATTACCTGCTTCACGACGATCTCGTTCGTCGGGCGCAGTTGATGCACGCCAGCCAGGAGCAGTTCGAGCGTGAGGCCGCCTATCAACGCATGCGGATGGAGGAGATGGACTGCTTCGTCGGCGTGCGGGGATCGAACAACGTCCTGGAACTTTCCGATGTGGCTTCGGAATCGCTGAAGGTCATGTCCGGCACCATCACCAGAAAAGTCCATATGGAGGTGCGCGTGCCGAAAACGCGCTGGGTGGTGCTCCGCTATCCGAACCCGACCTTCGCTCAATCCGCGAAAATGTCCACCCGGCAATTCGAGGATTTTTATTTCGATGCCTGCCTGCTGGATTACTCCAAGCTTTCCAAGGCCATGGATCCTCTCGCGGAATGGATGGAAAAGACGGATCGCGTGCATCTCAAGGGACCGGGAACGGATCTTCGCTTCTCCATCAAGGACATCCCCGTCATCAAGTGCGATGGGAAATTGAACATTCCCGACGGAGAGGTGTTCTCCGCGCCCGTCAAGGATTCCGTAAACGGAACGTATTTCTGCAATACGCCCACCCTTTACGAAGGCAATTATTTCGAGGGGATCACGCTTACGTTCAAGGATGGGAAGATCGTGGAAGAACGCTGCAACGTGGGCGATCCCGCGAAACTGAAAAACATCTTCGATCGGGACGCGGGTTCCCGATACGTGGGAGAATTCGCCATCGGCGTCAATCCGAAAATCCGACGGGAGATGCTGGACATCCTGTTCGATGAGAAAATCGCGGGTTCCTTTCACTTCACGCCGGGTGGCTGCTATGACGAGGCCGATAACGGAAACAAATCCGAGGTGCATTGGGATCTCGTCTGCCGGCAGTTCCCCGAGAACGGCGGGGGTGAAATCTGGTTCGATGACACGCTGATTCGCAAGGACGGCCTTTTCGTCGTCGATGCATTGAAAGATCTGAATCCCTGACGATTCCGGGAGATTCTTTTTTGAACTGGAAGAACACGAACTATCTGGAGAAATCCGACCGGGAGGCCGCGCTGCTGCTGGCCGAGGAGCATCTGATAACCCGCTGGCAACTGGAAAACGCGTTGCAGGCGCAGTTGATCTACCACGGCTCCATCCTGGCCAATCTGATGAAACTGGGCTATCTGAATGAGAAGCAGGTGTTGGCCTTCCTGTCTCGTCAGTACAAGATCCCGATCATCAAGGAAGATCTGCTGAAGTCCATTCCCGAGCGGATTCTGGATCTGCTTCCGAAAGATCAAATAGACGAGTGGCTGATTCTTCCGGTGGGAATCAAGAACGGCTATCTCGTTCTGGCGACGCCTTCTCCGCTGGATCAGGAAAAATTGCAGAATATTTCCGCTTTCGTCGGCATGAAGATCAAGCCCGTTCTCACGTCGGAAAAGATCCTGGTGCGCTACGTTCTGCACTACTACGCCATTTCCCTGCCTTCGGTCATTCTGGAATCGAAGAAACGGCATGTCTTTTCCATGCCCGCCGTGGACGAAGTCGGCGGCCATCCGACGCTTTACCCCGCCGATCTTCACGAAGGGGAAGCCGGAGAGGGATTGGAGGAGATCGAGGAAATCGCGGACGCCGCCATCGCCGCTTCCGTGCCGGCGGATCTTCTGGGAAACGAAGATGATATCGAGGATATCCTGGCGACCCTTCCTTCTGATTTACGGGAGGATGCCGGTTCCAGAAAGCCTCCGCCTCTTCCGGCGGGACAAGCGGCGGCGGTTGCCGGTACGGAAATTGTCACGGAAAGCGATGCCGGTTCTCTGGAAATCATGGATGTGCCTTTCGTGGAGCCGGAGGAGCCGGCGGAGGAAGGCGTGACGGTTTCTCCGTTTTCCGAAGGCTTGGAAAATCTGGAGGATATGCTCGACGAGGCCGACAACCGGGATGATATCATTCAGTACGCCTGCAAGTGGCTGAGTGAATTTTTCGAGATCGCTCTGTTCCTGACCGTCAAGAAATCCGGCGCCACCGGGTTTCATTATTCCGGAAAAGAAGAAATCGAACAGGATATCAAGGAGTTGGAACTGTCTTTGAACCTTGCGTCCATTTGTTCGGATGCAAAGGAAACAAACGAGCCTTATATCGGTTTGCCGGACGAAGATACGTCGCTGGATCACATGGCTCGATTCTTTGGAAAAGAGCCGCCCGTCTCCGCCGTGGTTCTGCCGATATCTTTGAAAGCGAAGCCCATCGGGTTGCTGGTTGGATTGCTTGCCGTGGAAGAATCGACGCTTGCAACTTCGCAAAATGACTGCTATCGGGCTCAGAATGCCGTCGGATCGAGTTTCGAGACGCTGATTCTTTCGAAGAAAGTGGGCGTTTGAGAAAACGTCCTTCCGAACCCCATCCTCCGCCTGGAAGGAAAAGGGATGCTCTCAACCGTTGAAAAGGTGCTGTTTCTGAAGCAGATCGAACTGTTCCGTCAGATCCCGGGCGAGGAACTGGCGCGTATCGCCCGGATCACCCGGGAAGTTTCTTTCGCGGCGGGAGAGCCTTTGATGATGGAAGGCGATATCGGGGACGCGGCCTATCTCATCATCGAAGGGACGGTGCGTGTACAGGTTTCCGGAAAAGACATCGCCACGCTTTCCAAGAACCAGTCGGTGGGCGAGATGGCGATTCTGGATTCGGAGCCGCGTTCCGCCACGGTCATTTCAACGGAAAACGTGCGGGCCCTGAAGATCGAGCGAGAGGATTTCTACGATATTCTCGAAGAGAGAAACGAGATCGCCCAGGGGATCATCAAGGTGCTGACCTGGCGTTTGCGTCAGCAGAACGAGCGTCTGAATACCGCGTAGCGCCTTTGGATCGAATCCGATCCGACCGTTATTCGATGAATTCCTGAGCGCTTTTAATGCGCGTCACCAATTTCTCCATCACCTTTTTTTCATCCAATCCCAGATAGCGGGAGTATTGCAGGATGTATCCGCGCAGATAGACCAGGGCTGGTAATTTCGACCAGGCTTCCTGCTCCAGAAGGCGCAGATTGGTGATGGAAATCTTGGTTTTCTCGGAAATCTCCGCCAGATCGATTCCTGCCTTTTCTCTCAAAGATTCAAGAAGTTCACCCGTAATCTCGGCATCTTCCGGCAATTCGATGGGCATGGACGCGGGCTTGGCCGTTTCCGGAGGCGGTTCGTTTTCCTTCTCTGGCGGCTTGCGCTGGGGAACGGAAACGCTTTCCGGTTCCTGTTCCTCGTGAGGCGTCTCCGTGCTTGCGGGTTCGGGCAGGGGGGCGTCCGATGCGTCCTCCCTGGATTTGACCATGATCCGAAGGTATTTGTTTCTCTTGATCGGTTCGGCGATCAGCGACTTATCGTAATCCTTGCGGTTTTCCGGATCGATGAGAATCCGGAAGGCTTTTTCCACCTGTTCGCGAAACTCGCGCAGTTCGGCGGGAGAGTACAGACCGTAAGTGGCCAGGGAATCCACGTCGTATATTTTCTTGATTCGCTCGTAGGCGCGGCGGATATCTTCTTCCTCCGCTCCCATGTTGACTTCGAGAAGGTCGTAATAATTTTGGTCTTCACCGATTTTGCTCATCGCTCGGTTTCTTCCCGTTTATCCTTGAAATCCTGGGACTGAAGCTTGTGGGCGATCTGTTCGATCTGTTTGGTCGCCTTGGCGTCCTTCTGGACGAGATGCAGCGGTTTTCTCTGCCGGATGGAGGCCGGCACGGCGCTATCGTGATCGATGATTCCGAGAACGCTGATGCGGATGCCGAAATAGCGCTGGCAGACGGAGATCATTCCCTGGCCGATCTCCCCCTCTGCGTTGGAGCGCGCCTGATTCAGGATCAGATGCATGTGAAACTTCTCGATTCGCTTGGCCATGCGGTCACCGGCGTCCGGCTCGAAGAATCGAATGGCGGAAACCAGTTCCCGGGGAGTCCGAATGCCGAGGTCTTTCGCGTTCATCATCGCTTTTTCGACGATGGCTCCGGTTTCCTCCGCCCTCTCTACGGTCTTGAACAGACGATAATACAAACTGCGGAGAAGTTCGTAGGTGGATTCCACCGCCGTCGGCTCGGGAACGGAAACCAGCAGGGATCGATCGGACCAGATCAGGTGGTCGAGCATCCCGAAGGAGTTGACGGATCCCAGGTCCAGAAGAATGTAATCGAAAGGATATCGCTTCAATTCATCCAGAAAGGGGGGGCGAACGGCCTCCCCGGCGGAAATCGGTGTCTCCTGGATTCCGCTCAGCAGTTTCAATTTTTCATATGGGGTCGGAACGAAAATTTCGTCCAGTTGTTTGGCCTCTCCCTCGCGGAGGGCCTCCACGGTAAGAACCGGGCAGGGAATACCCAGGAACGTATGAAGGTTTCGACCCCACCGCTTGGCATCGACAAGCAATACCCGTTTTCCGCTCTGGGCCAGATAAACGCCCAGATTGGCGGCGATCATCGTCTGGCCGGTTCCTCCCTTGCCGGAGGCCAGCGCCAGTAGAAACGGTTCATTTAACGGCGGCTTCGCCCGGGCCTGCGCCACGGGAAGAGCGTCCGTCGCTTCCGTCGTGTGGTCGTTTTCAGAAGAATTCTCCGCCACCCCGATTCACCCCCGTATGACACGCATGCGACCCGCCCCGGCCGCAGTCGGGTCAGATCTTGGGAAGATGTCGAAAACCGGATTGAAGCTTGTGTTGCTCGCGCTGAATGTCCTCCAGAAGATACCGGTACTGGAATCGATCTTTTTTCGCCCAACGGAAAAAGTCATGCAGAAAGCCGACTTTCGCTTTCGAACTCATGGTTTTGAACCCGTTGGCGTACCGGTACTCATAGATCTGAATGATGACATCCAGGATCTCGTCGTGCTTCATGTATTGATAAACCTTCGAGCTGATTTCTTCAAGATAATTCGACGTATAATCGTCGATTCCCAGTTTCTGGAGCGCGGAAAGAATCGTGGAGTAGATGAAGTGAGGGTAGGGGGCCATGCTGGCGGCGGCGAAAAGATGTTTGAAAAACACCTTGGGATCGATATCGAGCATGCGCAGGACTTCGGCCTGTCCTTCGAAGGTGAAATACAGCAGTTCCTTGATCGGAATCTGCTGGGAGATGCCTTTTCCGGAGAACGTCCATCCAGCCGTAAAGTGCGGAGTGATGAAGAAATTGGCGTTTTTTCTCTTTTGATAGGACTGGATGTAGTTGGCGCTTTTGGAGTGAAAAAGGATTCGGCAATGAGTGCCGTTTCGGCATTCTCCTTCGATCCGCTTTCCGACGTTGATGGCGAAGCCTTCCGGCAGATTTTCCTCGATAATGACGGGACCGGTGTTCAGCCCGATGGCCAATTCTTCCGGCGATTTGTTCTGTTTGACGCGCGTCTTGTTGAATTCGCAGAAAAGCCAGCGTAATTTCAGCCGGATAGCGATTTCCATCAAGTGATTCGTATCCGCCCATTCATCTCCGGAATAAAGGAAGACGCGGATTTCGTCTCCCGCAGCGATGAACTGACAGTTGAATTCCTCGTTTTTCTTGTCACCTTTCGCTGAAAGAGGGCGGTACTCGGGGTGAAGGCTGATGAAGTAGTTTTCCTCGTCCTCGCAAATGGCTTTCAGCGTTTTTATCATGAAATTGTGATAGTTGGACGTACTCATCACATTGGCGTATTCCGAAGAGTTCATGATGTCCGCGAACAGGATCGATGCAACCTTTTCTTGCATGGGATCTCCTTATCGAACGACTTGCTGCTTTTTCATGGCCTATGCGGCTCCATCTGGAATATCGTCTAATTTATGGATAACTGAATCGTTTTTCGATATGAGAATGAAATTATTGCTTGTATGATGCCGGTCTTTTCGTTTAGCATGCACCCCGAAACGGCGAAAAACAGCGCCAGAGGACCGAGAGGGTTATCAATCAGGAGGAAGGCATGGCGAAAGAGTGGTCCGATCTGAAGGGGGCTGCGTCCGATCTGGGAAAGAAAATCATCGCTTTACGGAGCTATCTTTGACTTGGATGGAAAGAAGGAGCGGCGAACCGTTCTGGAAAAGGAGCTGGAGGATCCGAAATACTGGTCCGATCCGGAGGCAAGCGCCGAAATTCAGAAAGAAAAGAAGCATTTAGAGAGTGATATCCGGGAGGGAGACGAGGTTGTCGCCGGTATGGACGACTTGGAGGCCATGATCGAATTGATCGAGGAGGAAAACGACGAAGGACTGGTTTCCGAACTTACGGAGAATATCGCCGTATTGACGCGCAAGGTCGCCGACCTGGAATTGAAACACATGCTTTCCGGTCCGAACGACGAGAGCAACGCCATTATCACGATCAATTCGGGAGCGGGAGGAACCGAGTCCCAGGATTGGGCGGAAATGCTCATGCGCATGTATCTTCGCTATTGTGAAAACCAGGAATTCGATACCCAGGTGGTTGATTTCCTTCCCGGAGAAGAAGCGGGGATGAAACATGTCATCATTACCGTCGCCGGGCGTTTCGCCTATGGATATCTGAAAGCGGAGGCCGGGGTGCATCGCCTGGTCCGGATTTCTCCTTTCGATTCCAACAAGCGCAGACACACCTCCTTTGCTTCGGTTTTCGTGACGCCGGAGATTTCGGACGCCATCGAGATCGAGATCGAAGAAAAGGATCTGCGTGTGGACACCTTCCGTTCTTCCGGAGCCGGTGGACAGCACGTCAACACCACGGATTCGGCCGTGCGTCTCACCCACCTTCCCACGGGAACGGTGGTGGCCTGTCAGAACGAACGATCCCAGCACAAGAATCGCCACACGGCCATGAAACTGCTGCGTTCCAAGCTGTACGAACTCGAAATGCAGAAACGCCGGGACGAGGCCGACCAGATCGAATCCGGAAAAAAGGACATCAGTTTCGGAAGCCAGATTCGTTCCTACGTCCTCGCGCCCTATCGGATGGTGAAGGATCACCGAACGAATATGGAGACCAGCAACGTCGATGCGGTTCTGGACGGAGACATTCATCGCTTCGTTCGGGAATATCTGCTTTCCACCATCGGGGAGCCGAAGAAAAACAAGGCATAAAATGGCCTTTCTCGAAACCGTGAAAAGGGGGCTGCTCGTTCTGGTTCTGGGCCTTTCTCTCTGCGCCTGCCTGTCCAATTCCAGCCGCGTTCGCCCGGAGGATAACGTACCGACCGGTGGAGAATCCGATGGCGAGTGGGCGGCGGGCGCGACCTTCGAGGGCGAGGCGAGCTGGTACGGCGAAAAGTTCCACGGCCGTTTGACGGCGAACGGCGAGACGTTCGACATGAACGCGCTTTCTGCGGCGCATAAAACGCTGCCGCTGGGATCGACGATTCGGGTGACGAACCTTGCCAATGATCGCTCCGTGGACGTGCGGGTGAACGATCGCGGCCCCTATGCCGGAGGGCGTGTGCTCGATCTTTCCAAGGCGGCGGCCGACCGGCTGGGATTCCTGAATCAGGGAACCGCCCGCGTCCGGGCGGAACTGCTGGACGTGGGGGACAATGCTTATGCGAAACAGGGAGTCGTGGCGGAGCACGGGGACGATGCGGCGTCCGAGCCCTCGGATTCTTCGCTTGAGACTCCCGAGGATGGGGAAACGGCGGGAAAACGGATTCGGATCGGCCCTTATTCCAGTCGGTGGAAAGCCGAACGGATTTTCTATTATCTGCGCGGACGGTATGAATCGGCTGAAATCTATAGTAAAAACGAAGAGTTCTACGTATTTATCGGTCCCTTTACGACGGAAGACGTGAGGCGGGAAATTTTCTCGGATCTGGATCGGGAAGGTTACGATCCGGTTCTGGATTGATTTTCATGGAACGATTTTCCGAAACGGTCGATCAAACGCAAGAAATGATTTGACTTTTTGTTCTAAATTCGGTAGATTCCCACATCTATTACACATGGGTAGCGTACGTTTCTTCGGAAAACCGTGAAAAAACAGGGGCAAAGATGCGGATCAAACTAGCGATACTTATGATAGGGCTTTTCGTGGTGTTCGCCGGATTGACGAACTGGTTCATTATCGGCAATCTCGAAAAGGACGCCAAAAGCAAATTGGAACAGGGGCTGACCCATACGTTTCAGGTGTACCGGCGCGCCCAGCGGGCCAATACCGAGGAACGCCTGGATCTCGTAAGGAGTTTCGCGAAGGAGCAGGAAATCATCGACGCCATGATGCTCCCGGCGGAAACCGACGAGGAAGCGGAGGAACGCCACTTCAAATTGTTCGAAAAACTGGAGGTTCTTTCCAGGCTTCGTTACAAGGCGGACTTTATCCTCATCCTGGATCAGGAGGGGAACGAACTGGCCCGTACGAAAGTCGCTTCCTGGAAGAAAAACAATTTCGGTGAAAAACCGATCATCAAGGAAGCCCTGAAAGGGACGGCGGGAGAAAACATCTGGACCTTCGAGAAACGAATCGCCATCGTCGATGCCGCTCCGATCATGAACCAGGGAGAAGTGATCGGCACCATGGCGATCGGCAACGTCATCGGCGAGGCTCTGGTCAAGCAGGAACGGGACATGACCATCGGGGATTTTGCCTATTTCTCCCGGAATCGTGTTCTGGTTTCCACGCTCAATTCCAATCACCAGGCGGCCCTGAACGAATTCGTCAGCAACAACAGCAGCAAGATCGCCAAGGTTCTCCTTTCCAAGGGGGACTATTTCCAGGAACGGATCAAGCTTGGGATGGAAGACTATCTGGTTATTCTTTCCCCCATCTCTTCCATTTCGAATCACGGAATCGCCGGCGTGATGATTCTGAAATCCGAAACGAAGTGGCTGAGCAAGTTCGGGACGAGCCGTCAATTCCTGGCGCTGATTTCCTTCCTGTTCATCATCATCGGCAGTTCGATCGCCATTCTGATTCTGCAAAAAGCCTATGCCATCATCGATTTCTTCCTGGAAGGCGCGCATCAGATCACCATCGGCAACAAGGATTACGAATTCAGATCCGAGGATCCGACGCTGAACGCCATGGGCCAGACCATGAATCTCATGATCGCCATTCTCCTTGGCAAGTATATCCCGGAGGACGACGACGAGGAAATTTCCAGAATTTCCTTCAATTCTCCGCGCGGAGCCGCCAAGCCGGCTCCGGAGCGTCTGCTCATCGAAACGATGGACGAGAAGGAAAGCACTCCCGCCACTGCGGATAGTGCGCCCGCCCCGGCTCCGGTCGCGGATCGTGATGCGTATTTCGAAAATCTTTACAACGAGTTCATCGCGGCGAAGAAGCAGGCCGGGGACGACATCACGCAGATCACGAAAGATCGTATGATCGCCAAGTTGAAGCGTACGGAAGAGAAACTGATCGAAAAGCACAACTGCAAGGGCGTGGTCTTCACCGTGAAGCAGGAAAAGGGGAAGGTCACCTTGAAACCTTCTCCCATCTGGGAGTAGAAGCGTCGGGATCATTCCCATGCATGGAACGGACGAGCCCGGGGACGACCCCGGGCTTTTTCATGTGGTTTTCGGATCATTCGTGGACGGATGGCGAATGAATTATACCTGGTCGGAAACGAAGCAGGAACTGTTCCGCTTCGAAAAGAACATTCTGGTATCCGCTTCCGCCGGAACCGGAAAGACGGCGGCGTTGGTTGAACTGTACATCCGGTTGCTGACCGGCCGGACGTCGCTTTCCGAGAAACTGGAGATCGACCCCCGGCGGATTCTGGCCATTACGTTCACCGAGCGGGCGGCCGCCGAGATGAAAGAGCGGGTTCTGGCGGGACTCGTGGCGCTTCATGGGCCGGAAGCCGTCCGGCTGGCCGAGCGGATGCTCACCGAATCCAGCATTTTTACCTTCCATGCCTTCTGTTCGTCCATACTTCGTTCGTTCGCCTACGAAGCCGGTCTTTCTCCCGATTTTACGATTTTGGAGGAAATGCAGGCCGTATTGCTGAGGGAACGGGCGATGCGGGACGAAATCCGGGATCGGTTGATTCGGCGGGACGAACATGTCGTACGGCTGTTGCGCAAGCATTCGTTGTTTACGCTTCACGGGCGCCTGCAGACGGTTCTTTCCGCCCGGCATGGCGGCGACCTGGTCGTTCCGGACAAGGAGGAAGAGAGAAAACGATGCGGGGAGATGCTTCAGCAGTCCTATACGGATTTTCACCGGCTGCTTGAACGGTTCGTTCGCGGAGAAGGCGAAGAAAAGCTCACCCCGAAAAACCGGGAAGGGCTGGATAAAATGTGGGAGTTCTGGCAGGGCGTGGTGGAAAGGCGGGCCCTGCCCGGACCGGGCACGCCGGAAAAGGATGGCATCCTGTTTTTCCAGGATTGGGAAAACGGGATCAAACTGTTTTTCAAGAGTCAACGGAAGGAATTCATCGCCTCGCTCAAGGAAATCCAGAAAGTCGCCATGGATGCCTATGCGCAATTGCTTGTGCTTCCGGACATCGCGGCCTTGATCGAACTGGCTTCCACCGTTGACCAGCGCTTTGCGACGATGAAGCGCAAAACCAACGCCCTGGATTTCGACGATCTGGAAAGTCTGGCCATTCATCTACTTGAAGGCGACTCCGCCGTCCGGGAAAGCTACCAGCGGCAGTTTCACGCCATTCTGGTGGACGAGTCCCAGGATACCAACTCCTTGCAGCTTCGTCTACTCGACTTGATCGGCAGGCGCGGAGAGTCGGCACGGAAACTTGGCCTGCCGCCGACCCGCTACTTGTTCATGGGGGATCGCAAGCAATCCATCTATCGTTTCCGAAAGGCGGATCTGGGGGCGTTCCTGCGATTGGAAAAGAGTTTTGTCTCGGATGGGAAAACGGGGAAGAGACTGCATTTTACGGAAAATTATCGTTCCTCCAAGCCCTTGATCGGATTCGTGAACGATCTCTTCTCCCACGTCATGCGGGGCGACGAAAGCGAGGCCACCGACATTCGATACGGTGATGAGGATCACCTGGCCGGTGGGCTGGATGATCGGCCGGAAACACCCGTGATGCCTTGCGAGTTGTGTCTGGCCAGTGGAAAGATTCCGGAAGACCGAACCCGTCTGGCCGAGGGGCGCATCATTGCCGAACGGCTTGTAAAACTCGTAAAATCCGGTGCGTCGGAGGGAACTCCGGGGGCGTTCGGCTGGGGGGATATCGCTGTCTTGCTTCGAAGAACCACGCATGCCTCGGCCTACGAGCAGGCTTTTCGCGAACGTGGGATTCCGTACATCATCGAGAAAGGCGCCGGACTTTTCCAGCGGCAGGAAGTACGTGATATCATCGAGTTGGTCCGTTTCTTATCCAATCCGCTCCGGACGGATGCTCGGATTTCCGTCTTGCGTTCTCCGGCGGTCATGCTTTCGGATACATCGCTGATTCGTCTTTCCGGTGTTGAAGACGAAAACTGGCTTTCTGGACGGTTTTCCTTGCACACATGGAAGAAAATTCTTCGTGATGCGGAGATGCCGGAGGATGAAAGCCGTCGAATGCGGCATTTCATTCGTGTGGTCTCCGAAATACGCGCGCGTATGGCCTATATGGAACCGAGCGATCTGATAGAGGAACTGGTGGAACGGCTGGATCTTCTGGCGGAACACGTCCTCACGGAGGAGCGGGAACGGGTTTTGGGGAACGTGCGCAAGTTCGTCGGGATCGTGCGCGAATGGGAGCGAGGCGAACGAGGCTTCGATCTTGGACGCCTGCTTCGGCATTTCGAGGACGCGGCCCGAATTCTCGCCAAAGAACCCGAATCCGTTGAACAGGAAAACACCGGCCGGCTGCGTTTCCTGACGATCCATCAGGCCAAGGGATTGGAATTTCCCGTGGTTGTCCTTCCGGACCTCGGTCAGAATCAGGGGGGGCGGGGAACGTCCGGCCTCGTGACTTCTCGAGGGCGGCGGATCGGAATGAAATATCAGGATATCACCACGGGTCAATCCTTTTCCACCACGTTTTTCGAAGAGGAAAAAGACAAGCATGAGCGGCATGAGCAAGCGGAGAGCAAGCGGCTTTTCTATGTGGCCTGCACGCGCGCCAAATCCTTTCTTCTGCTTTCCGGCAGCGTGAAGGATATCGAGAAACACGATCCCTCGAAGTCGGAAAACTGGCTGAACTTCTTATTGTCGTTTATTCGGGAGACGAACGCGGCCGTTCCGGTTCATTCCTACGAACTTTCCGGTTACCTGTCGCCGCCGGAACTCTCCGAGGAAACGTCGGAAAGCGGTCCCCCGGATGTGAAAACATGGAACCGTTTTTTCCAGACCGCGAGAAACGACGTACGTTCGTCCTCCCTGGGCGCCTTTTCCGTCACCCAACTTTCCGACCTTCAGGGCTGCGAGCGTCGCTTTCTTCTGCGTCGGATTCTCGATCGAAGCACCCTGTTGTGGATGGAGACGGAAGAACCGGAGGATTTCCGGGTGGAGGAAGGGGACGATTCCATCCGGATCGGCACACTGGTTCACGCCTATCTGGAATCGCTCCCGCCGCATGGGTCGCCGGACCGGGAGGACTGGGAACGGTTCCTGTATGACAGGGGATTTTCCGTCCTGCCGGAATGGGCGGACACCGCCTGGGACGACCTGGAAAACGCCGGGGCGTACCCTTCGTCGATAGGCGGGATTCGTCGCGTTTACAAGGAGTTGCCTTTTATTTCGGAGATCGAGCTTCCCTCTGGATCCTCGCTTCGACTGAAAGGGCAGATGGACGCGGTGTGCCTTTTGGAAGACGGTAATATTGTTTTAATCGATTACAAATACGCCCGGTTTCGAGAAGAAAAGCAAACGATTCATGAATTCCAGATCAGGGCTTACGCGGACGTGCTTCGGCGAAGTCTGGGCACGGGAGAGGTGCGCGCCTACCTCGGTTATCTGAGGGATCGATCTCCCTGGCGCGAGATCGACGTGAGCGTCGAAACGCTTCGGCAATCCTGGCGGAATCTGGAAACTCGCCTTCTGCCCGTTTTGAAGAACCTGGACCTTCCGCCCGATCGATGGGGGATGCTTCCAAGAGATCGTTGCGAGCGGATGGAATGCCGGAACCGACCGATCTGTCATCCGAAAAACATTTGAGATCACCAGGGAAATAGGATATTCTTTGCTTTTTCGGGGAACTGCACTCACAAACACGCGGCCATTCGGCAAACATACGGGAGAATGGGATGAGCGAACGTCCAATCGGCATTATCGGCGGCAGTGGTCTGTATCAGATGGAAGGATTTGAAATCCGGGAACGTAAACGCCTGGCCACGCCTTTCGGCGATCCATCCGATGAATACGTTCTTGGGGAACTCTCCGGAAAGCCGGTGGTTTTTCTGCCCCGACACGGCAGAGGGCACGCCGTTTCGGCCTCCCAGGTGAATTATCGCGCCAACATTTACGGCATGAAAAGCCTGGGCGTAGAGTGGATTTTCTCCGTTTCCGCCGTCGGCAGCCTGAAAGAAGCCTATCACCCCGGGCACATGGTGATCGTGGATCAGTTCATCGATCGCACCCGGCAGCGCAAGGCGACGTTTTTCGAGGACGGCATCGTCGGACATATCCTGTTTGCCGAGCCGATCTGCACGAATCTGTCCCGGCTGATGTACGACTGTGCCGTAGAATGCGGAGCGGACGCCCATCTGGGCGGCGTCTATGTCTGCATGGAAGGCCCCCAGCTTTCCACCAAGGCGGAATCTCATCTTTATCGGAGTTGGGGCGCGGACGTGATCGGCATGACCAATTTGACGGAAGCCAAACTGGCCCGGGAAGCTGAAATCTGTTATGCCACCATGGCCATGATTACGGATTACGATTGCTGGAAAGAGTCCGAAGAGGCGTTCTCCGCGGAGAAAATCGTGGAAACGTTCAGCAAAAACGTGAAGATGGCGCAGGATGTGCTAAAGAAATCGGTGGAACGGTTCGATCTGTTGAAGCGTTCCTGTGTCTGTTCCCATGCTCTCGACGGCGCGATCCTGTCCGATCCGTCCGTCATCACCCCCGAGGCCAGGGAACGTCTGGCGGGAATCTGTCAACGCATTTGGAGGAAAGAAGCATGAGCATCGTCGCAGTCGGATCGGTAGCCTATGATTCCATTCGAACGGCGTCGGATTCCCGGGAGCGGATCCTGGGTGGATCGGCCACGTATTTCAGCATTGCCGCGTCCCGGTTCACGGACGTGCGCGTGGTGGCGGTTATCGGCGAGGATTTTCGGCAATCCGATGTCCAGCTGATGCAGACCTGCGGCGTGGATACGGACGGCATCGAGCGGGTGATGGGCAAGAAGACTTTCTTCTGGTCCGGAGAATACTCGGCGGATTTCACGGAGCGGACCACCCTGGCGACGGAACTGAACGTTTTCGAGGACTTTCAGCCGAAACTGAGCGACCTTTACCGGAAATCGCCGTTCATTTTTCTGGCGAACATTCAGCCGAAGCTTCAGCTTCAGGTTCTGGACCAGGTGGAGAATCCGGAATTCGTGGCCTGCGACACCATGAATCTATGGATCAATACCGCCCTGGAGGATCTGAAGCAGGTCATGAAACGGGTGGACCTGCTGACCATCAACGACGAGGAAGCCTATCTTCTGACTGGAATACGGAACATCCATTCCGCAGCGGAAAAGATCCTCGACATGGGGCCGAAATACCTGATTATCAAGCGCGGAGAGTTCGGCTGTGCGCTTTACGGTCCCGAACGGACCTTCCTTTTGCCCGCCTACCCGGTGAAAAACGTCGTGGATCCCACCGGGGCCGGAGATTCCTTCGCCGGGGGCATGATGGGCTATCTGGCCAAAGCGGACACCATCGGTTTCAGGGAATTGAAACGGGCGGTGGTGACGGGAACGGTTCTGGCGGGATTCACGGTGGAGGATTTCTCCGTGGATCGGCTGGTGTCGCTGGGCTGGGAGGAGATCCGGGCGCGTCGAGACGAATTCTCGGAAATCACCCGTTGGGGCGACCTGGAATTGTCCAAACCCTGAAAGGGGCGTATTCGAGATGCCAAACGAAGCCCTGGATGTCAGAATCAGCCGGATCGAGCGCAGATTGATGCTGGCGTCCGTCATTCTGGGACTGGCCTTCATCGCCACCAACGTGGATTACTCCGCGATGATGTTGCATCCGCTGTTTCTTCTCGAACTCGGGCTTCTTGCGCTGCTTCTTTTCTTCGTATTCCGCTCCATTCGTCAATATAAATACGCCTATTGCCGAGAAATCCAGAAGGCTTCCTCCACGGACGCGCTGAGCCGCCTGTTCACGGCGCAGCAGTATTTCGAGACCCTGGAAGGGGAGATCGAACGCAGCGCCCGCTATCACCGAAATCTATGTACCATTCGCATCGATATCGATTATTTCCGCCGTTACAACACCTCTTTCGGTGTGCTTTCCGGCGATGAGGTTCTGGCGTTTCTGGGTGAGTTGATTCGGAACGCCACCCGAAAATACGATACCGGTTACCGCCTGGGTGACGACGAATTCGGCCTGATTCATCCGGAAACGGACGGAAGCCAGGCGCGCGTTGTGGCGGAACGCATCCGCAAAAACTTCAAGGCGAAGTACGAAGGGCGGCTTTCCCTTTCCATGGGAATTGCTCAATGGGAAAAAGACGATTCCGTGGATCGACTTATCCGCAAGGCCGACGCCGCCATGGAGCAGGCGCGAGAGGCCGGCGGAGACCGTCTGCGTGTTTATATCGAACGTGGAATGCTTTGAAGGAGAGATGGCTTCTAGCCCGTGATTTCCTCGGGTTTTCTCAGATCGAACTGCTTTATTTTCTTATATAACGTCACGCGGGAAATGCCGAGCAATTCGGATGCCTTCTTGATGTTCCATTGGGCGATTCGCAAGACCCGCTGGATGTGGTAACGTTCAACTTCCTGCAGATTCAATCCCTGCATTTCGCTTCTGGTGGCGCGTTTCCGTTGCGGTTCCAGCAGTTTCTCCACTTCCTGGACTTCGATCCTGCCCGGGGGCGTCAGCAAGGCGATCCGATTCACGAAGTTTTCAAGTTCCCGGACGTTTCCGGGCCAGGAATAGGTTTGCATTCGGTTCAAGGCGTCGTCCGCAAAAGTTTTCGCCCACGGATCGTCATGGTTTTCTTTGCCGTACTGTTGCAGAAAATCCATGGCCAGAATGGGGATATCGTCCTTCCGTTCGCGTAGTGAAGGGAGATGGATTGGGAAAACGTTGATCCGGTAATACAGATCATCGCGGAATTCGCCGTTTCGGATTTTCTGATCCATGGCGTGGTGGGTGGCCGCGATCAGGCGGAAATCCGTGGCGATCAGTTCGGTTCCTCCCAGCCGGGAGAAACCGCGAGCTTCCAGAACCCGAAGCAGTTTTATCTGGTTCGCCAAGCTCAGTTCGCCGATTTCATCCAGGAACAGGCTGCCTTTTCCGGCTTGCTCGAAACGGCCGGCCCTCCTGGGGCGTTCGGCGGAGGGAGATTCGTCTTCCGTCCCGAACATCTCGCTTTCGAATTGATCTTCCGGCAGTGTGCCGCAATTGACGGTATGGAAAGGCTGGGAGGCCCGATGGGAGAATTCGTGGATGGCGGAGGCGACCAGTTCCTTCCCGGTTCCGGTCTCGCCGATAATCAGCACGGTGGCGTCGGTTCTGGCGATGGTGCGGATCATCTCGAAGACGATCTTCATTTTCTCGTCCACGCCGATCATGTTGGAAAAGAATTTCTCCCGCACCGTGGCGTATTGCTCGATGGCGCGGCTGTTGTCCTTCAACACCATTTCAATGGCCGGCAGAAGTCCTCCCTCTCCGGCGTTTCGCAAGCGGTATCCCAGTCCGTTGGGGATGGGGACTTCCTCGATGATCTGATCCTCCACCATGGGCGCCAGACAGGCCAGTACGTCGCGAACGAGGATTCCGGAAGTCCGTGACAGGTTGGCCGCGTCGAAGACCCGCGCCGGGTCTTCCTGGAAAGTTCGCAGCAGGTGCAGGCGCAGCGGTGAGCGCATTTGGTGATACAACGGACTGTTCTTGCCGAGGCGTTCGCTCCAGTTCACATTTTTCACGTTGTTTACCTGTTCATCGATTTTTTTATTGTGTTCATATCGTTAACACGCATAACTTCGGTAGTCAATGAAATTCCATCACTGGCTGCACGGAGTGTAATTCTATGAAAGTTTTTATAAATGACATGGCAGTGATCGATCCTGCCGTAAGGAATGGCAATGGCCGCACCGGCTGCATCCCGCGTTTCAGGCAATGACGTTCTGTCGATAGGATTTTTTTTAGGCGAACCCCCGTTTGCGTTCCCTTCTCCTTTGAATTATACTCCCTCTGCCAACCACGAAAACGAAGGAGATCGTCATGAGCCGAGTCGAACGAATCGATCTGTACCATGTCAACGTTCCGATGAAGACCCCGTTCTTTCCGTCCTGGATTCCCGGCTATCCCCAAACCCATGTCCGCTATACCCTGATGAAATTGACCACGGATGACGGGTTGATCGGTTATGGCGCAGGAAACGCCTTCACCACCGAAAGGGAAGGGCTTGGCGAACTGCTGGGAGGCTTTCTTTTGGGTATCGAAGCGACCGACATCCCCACGGTGCGAAAGCGCATCCGCGAGGCTTCCTACCTGGGATGGCGGAACTGGTGGCTGGAATCGGCCTTCTACGACCTGAAGGGCAAGATCGAGGGCAAACCCGTCTATAAGCTACTCCAGGACACGGAACGCACCGTCATGAAGGCTCCCGTGTATGCGTCTTCCGGCGAAATTCGGGATATTCAGGGACGGCGGCCCTATCTGGACGATATTCGCCAGAAGGGTGTACAGGCCATCAAGATCCGAGTCAAGAATCCCGATCGGAAAAACGATATCCAGATCCTGAAGGATGTTCGCAAGGAACTGGGCGACGACTATGTTATCGGGGTGGACGCCAACCAGGGCTGGCCCGTTTCGTTGATCGACCCGAATCCCGACTGGGATCTGGAATACGCCACGGAGTTCGGCAAGGGCTGCGACGATCTGAACATCGCTTGGCTGGAGGAGCCTCTGGACATGTACGACTGGGACGGCATGGCCGAACTGCGCAAGCGCATCAAGACGCCCGTGGCCGGGGGCGAACTGCATGGCGGTTTTCACGAAGTCCTGCCGCTTTTCGAACACGAAAGTCTGGACAAGTACCAGCCGGACGCCACTTTCTGCGGCGGCCTGACGGTTTCGAAGATGGTGATGGACGAATGCAAAAAGCGCGGCCTGAAGTTCTCTCCACATACCTGGTCCAACGGCATCGGGCTGATGGTCAACCTGCACGCCTTCGCGGCCTGGGAAGGCGGCGGTTATCTGGAATACCCCTACGACCCGCCGGGCTGGGTTCCGGAATATCGAGACGGCATCATTCCGCCGGTGGAGATCAATCCGGACGGCAGCATCGACGTGCCCCAGGAACCGGGGCTCGGCCTGCACATCGACGAGGCGAAACTGAAGAAGTACGGGAAGCGCTTCTATACCGTCACGCCTTTCCGCTTGGCCATGCGCACCGTCCGGGAGAAGGGCTTGAAGACCGCTCTGGAACTGAAAAGGAAAAAGGAAGGCCGGTAGCAGTCGGCGGGCGTCCGCGCGCCGAAAACCCGACAACCGGACGCGGAAGGCTCGGGCAAAGGATAAGCCGTGCAGAAAATTCCCAGCCAGGTGGACGTGCTGATCGTGGGGGCCGGACCGGCCGGTCTCGCGGCGGCCACGCGCCTTGCGGGATCGGGCGCGGACGTGCTGCTGGTCGATGCCGCCCGGAGGATCGGATATCCCCTGCGTTGCGGGGAGATGACGCGGGAGACCTATTTCGGTTTGATGGGCTACGAGCCGCGTCCCTCCTGGCGGCGTTGGAAACTCGCCAATTTCGTGGACACCATCGTCATCCATCGTCCCCGCATGGAAAACGATATCGCCGGGATCGTCGCCTCCCGGGGCGTGCGCGTGCTTTCCGGCTGCTCGCTGACGGAACTTTCCGATTTCGACGGCGAGGGACGCACGGCGACGCTCGTCCACGAACGGGAGAAACGGACCTGCCGCGCCCGGGTGGTGATCGCGGCGGATGGCGTCAGCTCCTTTACGGCCATGCTGGCCGGAATCGCGAAACGCCTGCCGCTGGAAGAACTCGTGATGTGTCTGGCCTATCGGATCCGCAATGCCGATCTGCTTCGAAACGACCGTTTTCGCTTCGATTTCGATCCGATTGTCAAGCCGTCTTATTTCTGGGTGATTCCCTCGGGAGAGAGAGAAGCCAACGTGGGCGTGGGCATTCCGGCGCTTCGCGGGCATCGGCTGCGCCCCCTGCTGGATCGCTTTCTGCGGGAAACCGACGCCATCCGGGGCGGGACGATCCAGGCGGAAATCGTCGGCGGAATTCCCTCCACCTTTCCCATGAAGACACCCTATGCGGACGGCCTGCTGGTGGCGGGGACGGCGGCGAGATTCGTGGATGCCGTGCTGGGCGAAGGGTTGCGCCAGGCCGCTTTTTCCGGGAAGACGGCGGCGGAAATGGTTTTAAAGCTCAACGGGCGCGCCGCCGAGGCGCAAAGCTTGAGCAAGTATCCGGAATGGTTGACACAGATGACGGTCCGGCTGGAGGATGTCGCCGGGCGGCGGGAGACGTTCGAAGTCGATGAAGCCTTCAGAAAATAAAACGGGATCTCTGCCCCAAAGTTCATCCCGTCGATGGATGCTTCGCGGTTTGGCCGCTGCGGGGATAGGGGCGCTTGCGGGCCGTAACGTGGTTTTTCACTGGAAGAACAGGCGTATCGAGAGAAATCCGCACAAGGTCTCCGTTCTGGAAACGTGTGCCGTCTGCGGCTCCTGCGTTTCCGTCTGTCCGAAGGGAGCGCTTTCCATCCTTCCGGAAGGTCTGCTCGCGGATCAGGCCGCCTGCGTGGGTTGCGGTTACTGCCAGACGGTTTGTCCCGTGGAGGGGATCCGCGTGAATGAAGGCGGCGTGTCATGACGGCTTCCCGGCGCATGACACAGGCGGCTTTTCTTTTGCTTTTCTGCGCCTTTATATGGAAGGCCGAGATTTTCTTTCCCGGAGAGATTTTCTTTCGGGGCGACGTTTTCCTTCTTGCCGGATCCGGTCTGTCTCCATTTTCCTTTGTTCTGGGCGTTTCGATGGTCCTGGGGCTTGTGCTCTTGGCTGTTACGCTGCTTTTCGGCCGGGTTTTCTGCGGGTGGGCCTGTCCCATGGGGACGCTTTCGGACATCCTGGATACGGCCATCGGGAAAAAGACGCAACGCCGGAGGGGGCGATCCGTCAAGTATCAATTGACGATCCTAGCGCTCCTGCTTTCTTTCGGCGGACTTTCCCTGGGCTGGCTCTTCGATCCCATGAACTGGGCGTCTCGGTTGCTGGCAAATCCCTGGGCCATGCCCGGAAGCGGAACCGTTATCCTAATGATATTACTTCTTTTTCTTGTTCTACATGGCGTCATGGGTCCACGAGCCTTCTGCCGGGTGCTCTGCCCATTGGGGGCGATACTGGCGGCGGTTGCCCGCTTTTCCTTCGTCAAACGGCGGCTTTTTGCGAGTTGCACGGATTGCGGTCTCTGCATTGCCCGTTGCCCGTCGGGAGCGATTGGCCCGAATCCCGGTGATTTCAACGAGATGGAGTGTATTCAGTGTAAATCGTGCGAGGAGATCTGTCCGGCGGATGCCCTGCGTTTCGAGCGATTCTCCAAACCGTCCATTGGGGCTTTCGACGGTTCAAAACGCCGATATTTGCTCAGCGGCGGGGCGGGGGTCGCCGCGCTGACCTTGTTGCCTCGGGAACGGATTCTGAACGCGCATGAACCCGTATTGCGCCCGCCGGAAACGGTGGCCGAGCCCGATCTGAAAACTCTGTGCCTGCGTTGCGGAGCCTGCGTGCGGGTCTGTCCCACGCATACCCTGGTGGAAAGCCTGAAACCGGATTCCTGGCTGATGACGCCGGTTCTCGATCCCCGCCGGGGAGGTTGCCGATACGATTGCAAGGCTTGTGGGGATGTATGCCCTTCGGGAGCCATTCGAAGGTTGACGCTTTCCGAAAAGCAGAAAGCGAAGATCGGCGAGGCCGTGCTGGATCCGTCCCGCTGCCTGGCCCATGGGGAGAAGAAAGCCTGCCTGGCCTGTTTCGCCGCCTGTCCGCTGGAGGCGATTTCCTTGCGGGAGTCCGGATTGTCGCTTCCCTGGGGAGATCGGCACCTGGTTCCGACGGTCGATGCGTCGCTTTGCACCGGCTGCGGGCTCTGCGAGGCGGCCTGTCCGGTTCCGGGGCCTGCGGCCGTCCGAATCCGGATAATCGATGAAGCGCAATGAGAGAAGAGGGGGGCGAGGGTTCAGGCGGTCCCGTTTATGGGAAGAACGTAGCCGAAAATCGCGAGAAAATGACAAAGACTTCCGCAGAGCACGAAGACATGCCAGACCGTATGGGCGAAAGGACGGCTTTTCCATACATAGAAAAGCACGCCCAGGGTGTAAAACGCTCCTCCCGCCACCAGCCAGGCGAATCCCGTTGCGGGAAGCGAATCGAAAAGCGGCTTGATGGCGACGACTGACATCCAGCCCATGAGAACGTAAAAGGCGGTGGAGGCTTTGCGGAAGCGTCTACTGAATACGAGTTTCATCAGAATGCCACATAGCGCGCAACCCCAGATCACTCCAAACAGCGCCCACCCCCAGCCGTCGCCAAGCGTTATCAGCGTAAACGGTGTGTAACTCCCTGCAATCAAAAGATAAATGGCGGAGTGGTCCATAAGGTGAAAGAAGTTCTTGGCTTTCGGGGACTGGATCCCATGGTACAGCGTGGAAGCCAAGTATAAGGCAACCAGCGTGCTTCCGTAGATTACGAAACTCACCGTCCGCCGGGGATCTTCCGCCAGAACGACCAGTGTCACCAGTCCGGCGATGCTCAGCAGCAGGCCGATGCCGTGGGTGATGCTGTTGGCGATTTCCTCCGCGAGCGTACGCGGGCGTTCCGATTCCTTTTTCATGACAGCGATGATCCTTTCTTTCCCTGAAATCCACACGGACCATAGCGTCATCTTTTATTTACCGCAAGCCCCCGCGTGCTTGTTTTACATGAATTTTACAACAAGTCCTTCAGCGGCTCGATTCTTTTCCGGCGCGAAAACCCCGACTTCGAAACGAAAGCGCCGGCCCGGACGTGGACATGCCCGGACCGGCGTCTTTCAGGGAAGTTGCTTTCAGAACGTCACTTTCCGGTAATGCCGCATCATCTTCGAAACCTCGGAAAGCGGCAGGGCCGGGGCGATGTGGTTGTTGACGCCGGTCATGTCCCTGGCCATGCACAGGGCGTTCAGAATCGCCTCTTCCGTGGCCTCGATCACGGCCTGGTACAGCGGATTGATGTACTGGTCGTTCAGGGTCATGAGCTGGTAGGTTCTCTTTCGCGTCTTTCTTGGCATGGTGTTCGCCGTGGAGAATCCGATGATGATTTCTCCCGAACCGTGCGCGGCGTGGCTGCCCACCCGTCCGATTCCGAGGGCGACGCGCTTGCACAGGCGGTTGATCTGCAATGAAAGCAATGGCGCATTCGTGGCCAGAACGGCGATGATGCTTCCATAGTTCTGCAATCGGCGGTCGCCGTCGCCGTATTTCGGCGCAAGCCATTCCCCCACCGGCGCGCCGTCCAGCCGCAATTCGGCCCGCGTCCCGAAATTGCTCATCACCAGAACGCCCAGGGTATAGCCTCCGTGCCGGGCCGGAAGTTTTCTGGAGGCCGTGCCGATGCCACCCGAGAAATCGCAGGTCATCATGCCGGTGCCGCCGCCCACGTTGCCTTCCTGCACGGGACCGGTGTTCGCGGTTTTCAGTGCTTCATAGACGTTTTCCGCCTTGACGTGCCGCCCCGCGATGTCGTTCAGCCAGGAATCGTCGCATTCGCCGACCAGCGGCAGCAGGACATCCTGTTCCACGCCGATTCCCGGGTAGCGCTCGACCATGTATTTCACCAGCCCCTGGCTGCATGATCCCACGGACAGGGTGTTGGTCAGGAGAATGGGCGTCTCGATCAGTCCCCATTCCATCACCTGGGTCAATCCGGTCACCTCGCCCGCGCCGTTGAGGACGAAACCGCCTCCCACCACGCGTTCGTTGAACACGTCGCCGTGAGACGGATGAATCGCCGTGACGCCCGTACGCACCGGGCCTTTGCCCCGACGCAACTTGCCGGAACCTTCGATAATCGTCGAGTGGCCGACCAATACGCCCTTGACGTCGGTAATCGCGTTTTTCTCGCCGGTTTCGTATTTTCCGATGGAAATGCCCAGCTCTCGCAGCCGCATGCGTTTTTCATTCTCGATCACGTCGTTTCCTTATTTCACGAGTTGCTGTTTGCGTTTCGCCTTCAATCGCTTGATCGCCGGAGCCATGATGGAGCCGATCAGCGTGCGGTAATCCATTCCGGCCGATTCCGCGATCATGCAGAGATCGGACCAGCCGGGCGTCAGACCCGGCAGCGGATTGCATTCGATGAAATGAACCTTCCCCGCCGCGTCCAGGCGCAGGTCGATGCGGCCCACGTCGGAGCAGCCCAGCGCCATGAACGCGGACCGGGCCACACGTTCGAGATCCTTGCGCAGCTTGTCATCCAGCTTGGCCGGGGCATCGTAACGCAGTTCGTCCGTCTGATCGAGCTTGTGGCCGAAGGTGTACACCGGCCGGCTGACGGAGGGGTTCGTATATACGATTTCCATGGGCGGCAGCACCTTGGGACGGGTTTCGCCCAGAAGTCCCAGGGTGAACTCCCGGCCGGGCAGGTATTCCTCGACGAGCACGGGCTGATGATACTTTTCGATGAGTTGTTTGGCCAGGGAGCGCAGTTCCGTTTCGTTCTCGACGACGCTGAGTCCGACGACGCCTTTGGAGCTGCCTTCGGCATTGGGCTTGAGAATCACGGGGAATCGCATACGTTTGGGAACACGCTCGGTTCCACTACGCATCAGGACGAAGGCCGGGGTGGGAATGCCCGCCTGCCGCACGACCCGTTTCGCCAGGGCTTTGTCCAGGGCGATGGAAAGCGTGGCCGGGTCGGAACCCGTATACTGGATATCCAGAAGCTCCAGAATGGCGGGAACCTGCGCCTCGCGGCTGCGTCCCCGGATGCCTTCCGCGATGTTGAAGACGAGGTCGAGTCCGGACGAGGCCAGGATGGCGGGCAGTTCGGCCGTGGCTTCAAGGTAGACGACCTCGTGTCCGTAGGAGGCGATGGCGTCGCCCACCGATTGGATGGTCTTGGGAGAATCGTATTCCGCGTCCCGGTCGTCGTCGCTCTCGTGCTTCGGAACGATGCGTTTCTCGTTGTAGGTCAGGCCCACGCGCAGGCGTCCGCCGGGGGAACGGTAGGCCCGCCGGTCCAGGGACAGCCCGTAGCGTTGTGCGGCGCTTTTCACGATCGCCTTCAATACCGCATCCATATCTTTCAGACCGGCCGCCTGGGCGGAAACGTAGATGCCCGCGCCGGGCTCCAGGCTCGGTAAGGCGTTGATTTCAATGAAGAATATCCGCTCATCCGGCGTGATGCGGTAGTCGATCCGTCCCAGGTCGCGGAGGCCCAGCACCTTGTAAATCGTCTCCGACAGGCGTTTCAGTTCCCGGATTTGCGCGGGAGGCAGGTCGGCTGGAGCGCTGAGGGAGACGGCGTTGTAATCGACGTGCTTGAGCTGGTAATCGTAGATGTTGTAACGGCGTTCTTGGGAAATCGGTACGTCGAAATGGTATTCCGCCGGGGGAAGCAATCCCCTCTTTGCGCCCGGAATCTTTTCCAGAAACGGAACCACCACGTCGCGGCCATCGATATACTCCTCCACCAGCAGGCCGTCGGGATAGCGCGCCAGAAGCGTTTCGGCCTTGTGAACAAGTTCCTCGGGCGACTCGGCGATGGAATCCTGGGTGATGCCCTTGGAACTGCCTTCGAAGTTGGGCTTCACGATGACGGGAAACGCGAGATTCAGGTTCGTTAGATCCGTCGCGTCGTGAATGTATTTCCACTTCGGCGTGGGAATTCCATGGGCGGCCAGCATCTGTTTCGTCATCATTTTATCCAATGTCAACGTGCAGACGTAGGCGTCGGAGCCGGTATAGGGCAGACCCAACTGGTCGAAAAGCGCGGGATAGAAGGCTTCGCGATACCTGCCGCGCCGTCCTTCCGCCGTATTGAAGACGAGGCTCGGATTGAGCGCCTCCAGTCGGGCGACCAGTTGGGACGCGGGGCCGGAGACTTCCACCAGTTCCACACTGTGGCCCTGGCGTTCCAGCGAACCGGCGATGGCCAGAACCGTGTCCTGCCGGTCGAACTCGGCTTCCTCTTCGCTGTCGGTCAGTTGAAGGTTGTGGGTAAAGGCGATATTCAACGGAATTCTCCTTTGCATGATTGTTGTTTCGGAACCGGACGCCGCGATGGGAGAGCGTTTTTGCAATCGGATGTCTGCGTGAACTCGGGACACGGAATCGAAGAGGATGTGTCTACATCGGAGGCGTTCCCTCGGTCGTGAATCGCGACGTTTTCATTCGAGTCAGATCATGCGTTCCGGCCGCGAGGAACCGGATTCCTTGCGATTGGCGTTGAAAAAACGGTATCCCCAGTCCAGGCGGATGAAAACGATCAGCAGGCCGATGATAAGCAGGAGAACGGTCGCCGCGAGCAGCGGGCTGTGGACTTCCTTGTAGAAGATCTGCCCCTCGCCGGCCTTCGGCGTTTTCAGAGGCTGGAGCGGCAGACCGTATCGTTCGGCGATCTCGTTGATTTTGGAGAGGTGGATCACCGGGATTTCCTCCAGGGCGAAGCGCGTCATCACGGAATCGATATGGGCCGCCCCCCGGGGAAGCGAGCGGTTCAGGCCGGGGCGGAACATCTGCTTGCCCACCTTGGTGCCCACGGACGTGGTGCCGCCTCCCACGTTGATGTAGGCGGCGTATTCCGAGTCTCCCGAATGCTCCTGGAACAGTTTCATCCGCAGTTCCACGGACTCCGTGAAGTTGCTCACCACCAGCGGCATGGCGCCGCTGCGCTCGATGACCTTGTCCAGCGACTTTCTGGATTCCCGGGGCAGTCCCAGGGCGCGATCGTCGATGCCGCCGCGGGAGATGGCCACGGAGCGGTAGGGGAAAAGGTGTTTTTCCGCAAGCAGTTTCTCCATGTCCGGCCACATGAATTCGGGATTGTTCGCGCCCCATTGGGAGGAACCGGCGCTGGCGATGATGACCGGATCGACCTTCAGCGTGTACAGGGCCGCCAGAACGCAGACGTTGATGGAAGGGAAGGAGCCCGAGACTCCCACGGCCACCTTGTCGCCTTCCGACACGCCCGCGCGTTTCAGCAGGTGCACCATCACGGCGGCGAAATTGGGATTGGCCGAGGTCTGCTTGGACGGCAGGTGGCCGGGATTGGTGGTCAGCGGCGAAAGCAGGATGCCGATCATGCCCGTTTTGGCGGGATCGGATTCCTCGTCGATGGGGATTCCCAAGCGCGTTTTTTCCGCCCGGATCACGTCGAAGGCCTGGGCGGCGAGCCTCGATGCCTTGATTTTCATGGAATAATGAGGCTGTTTCTCCTGGACCGTGTAATTTTCCACCGCGACCAGGCCGCCGATGGCGACCAGAGCCACGATCCAGAGCAGATGCAGGGAGATGCGTTGGGGGCGCCAGTAGAGATTTTTCATCCCAGCACCTCCTGTCCGAAGGCCAGAATGAGGATCAGACGTACGATAACGGATACGATGGAAAGCGAGGCCAGCGTCTGAAGAATGCCCTGCCGGTCCATCCAGATGGCGATCAGGCTGGGGATGATGAAGCCGATCACGTCGTAGGGCATCTGGCTGGTTCCGAGCCATCCGCTGATGAACATGCCCAGGATATAACCGATCAGGATCATCAGGGCGGTCCGGCGGCGTCCGTAAATGATAAGAAACGTGGAAAGCGCCCGCACGATGCCCAGCGTCGCGAAGGACGCGATCAGGGTGACCAGGAGATCCTGGGGTTGATGCAGAGACAGCGCGACGTAGCCGGGGACGATCAATCCGCCGGTGGCGATGCCGAAGATTTCGGTGAACAGCATGCCGACGGCCAGGCCGATGCCCACCGACAGGGGAAGAAGTTCCATCATGATTCGCTCTCAATCATGGCGCGATTCTGGAAATAGCGGGCCAGGTTCAGGCCCTGCCCGCCGATGTTTCCCATGCCCACCACCAGGGAATTCTGTTGACAGGCGTCGATAATGGACTCGAAAATATCCTCGGTGCGTTCGGCGTCGGCGACGATGAAACGATAGGGATCGATGCCCACCTTCGCGGCGATCCGGGCGAAGAGATAGGCTCCTGTGCCCATGAGAACGATGCGGTCGGCCTGATGCCAGAACGTGGCGTCCCGGGCCATTTGCAGTGTGCGGGAAGGGCGGTCCGCCCGCAGGTTGAAGACGCCGATGCGGTGGCCCAGGTCCGCGTATTTTTCCCGGGCGTAATCCCAGATCCGCTCGGTGGATTCGGGATCGTTGGCGGCGAAACCGTTGATAAAGACGATGCGTCGGCCGAAGAAGTTCACGTCGTATTCGGTCAAGGCTCCGGGGTCCGGCCGGGTGTTCCACATCCCCTTCATGGCGGTTTCGCGATCCACGCCGAATTCCGCAAGCACCCGCAACGCCAGGGCCACGTTTTCCTTGTGTTCCGAATAGGCAAAGCCTTTCAGGTCTTCGTCGCTTACGTCGAAAAAGGCGGACTCCGGCACCCACTCCATGCGGGTGTTGCGATCCTTCGCGGCGTCTTCGAACACCTGAATGTGGCGCTGTTCGGAGGTGAACAGGGTTCCGTTTCGGGGAACCATTCCCGCCAGGGCTTTCGCCACGTCGATCTCGCCGGGGCCCATGACGTCCAGGTGGTCGGCTCGGGCGTTGGTGATGATGCCGTGGGTCGCGTGAACGATGCGATGCTCAAGCACCCAATGTAGAAGAGGCTGAAGCGCCATGCATTCCATGACCACCGCCCGGGCGCCGATGCTGCACGCCGCGTGAACGATACGTTTTTGTTCGATGATGTTCGCGCCGGAGGGGCGGTAGACGGGAATTTCCCGCCCTTCGGGAAGAATCATCCGCGCCAGCGTGCCGGTGGTTTTGGCGACGGTGGGGATTCCGGCGCCGTTCAGACCGGCGGCGATCAGGCGGGTGACGCTGGATTTTCCCCGGGTTCCGGCCACATGGATGCGGATGGGGATCCGGTTCAGGCGACGGCGATGCACTCCGTACTCGACCAGGCCGAGTCCGATCATTGCGACAGCCAATACGGCCAGGTACTCGACAATGGTCATCGACAATGCTTTCACGAAAAAAGAAGAGGAAAACCACCTGCTTGGAAGACACGCGGGGATCAGTTTCGCATGAATTCATCCCCCAAGCAAGTGGATTTCACTCTTATTTTTTGGCCTTTTTCTTGGCGGGAACGATGGCGTCCGTGAGTGTTTTGGACAGGCGCATCTTCACGACGGTCTTGGCCGGGATTTTGATGGTTTCGCCGGTGGCGGGGTTGCGTCCCATGCGGGCTTCGCGTTTCTTCAGGGTCAGTTTGCCCAGGCCGGGAATCGTGAACGCGCCGGTGCGTTTCGTCTCGGACACGGAAAGCGCCGCGAATTCGTCCAGGATGCCGCCGGCGGTGTCCTTGGTCAGTTTGAACTTCTCGGCGAAATGGGCGACGATCTGGGTCTTGGTCATGTTCTTCGCGGCGGCGGCGGCGGTGGTCTGCGCCGGGGCCTTTTTGGCTTCGGCCTTCTTTGTCGTCGTCTTCTTCTCGGCGGGCTTCTTGGCTTCTTTCTTCTTGACGGGCATGGATTTCTCCTTGGTTGGATGGAAAACGTTTAGGAACACACACGAAAACCGGTAACGGAAAGGACGGGCTTTCCCTTCTCGTCCTTGAAGAGCATTCCGGTCACTTCGACTTCCTGCCGGACGTGAAAAATCAGGTCTTTCAGCAAGGGGCCTTCCCGGATGAGATATTCTTTCTCTCCGTCCACGGCGATGACGACGCCCGTGACGGTATCGTTTTCGCTCCAGGCATTGGCGGTGATGATTCCGTTTAGCGTGATTTCAGGGGTGTTTTCCTTGCCTTGCACTCCTCGATTCCTTTCGGGCATTCGACCAGTGGCGTTTGGAATTCTCGTCACCCAAGCACGACTCGTGCCAAGTTCGTATTTTCGTGCATGGACGGATTTCAAAGGGTTTTCGGTTCCTTGTCCGATCGATTATAAATAATGAATAATCGGAAAAATAATTGTATAAATAAAATCTTACAGCGATTAGTTGATGTGAATTGTAAAGATATGGAATGCTCGTCGGGAGGGCTGGGAAATGCCGGTGCGGAAAATTCCGTTTTCCGTCCGTGTTTGCAACCGGATATTGGATGTCCGATGGCGAGTGCTATCGAGGACAGGTTGCGTGAGCTAGGGGGGAACTATGTCGTATAACTACTTAGAAAGACACAATAATATTTGTATAGGACATCGAAGTTCCGAAAAGTACATTAAATCAGAAGTGCTGTGTCCGAAATCGGCCAGATAAGATATTGAATGGATCGATGAAATCGCCGGAGCGACGTCGTTACGCCGAACCGGATTTGTACGCTTCCTTGCTTATATTATGTTTCGCCATCAGGCGATGCAGTTGCCGGGGAGTGATGCCCGCAGCCTCGGCGCTCCGGCCGATGACGCCCTTGTGTTTGGAAAGCAGTTCGTTCAAGTATTGAGCTTCAAGGGATTCGTAACAGGCGCGCCGGAAATCGGCCAGGGTCAGGTCCGGATCCACCGAAAGACCCATCTCCGCGCCCACCGTCGAAAACAGATCGTTGGGGAAGCATTCGGGGGAAAGCGTGTCGGATTCCTCCAGCAGATAGGCCCGTTCCACCAGGTTTTCCAGTTCACGAATATTGCCGGGCCAGTCGTACCGGCGGAAGGCCTCCAGGACGTCGCGATGGATGTAGCTGATATTCTTCAGGTACAGGCGATTCAAGCGGGCCAGGAAGACTTCCACCAGCAGCGGAATGTCTTCCAGCCGATCCCTGAGCGGAGGCAGTTCGATGGGGAAGACGTTCAGCCGGTAGAAAAGATCTCCGCGAAAGGTGCCGTCCAGCCGGCGGCGATTGAGATCCTCGTTCGTGGCGGCGATGATGCGCACGTCCACTTCCACCGGTTTGTCGTTGCCGATTCGCTGGATGACGCCTTCCTGGAGGATCTGGAGAAGTTTGACCTGCATCGAGGGCGTGATGGTGCCGATTTCGTCCAGGAAGATCGTGCCGCCGTTGGCGATTTCGAATTTTCCGGGTTTCTGGCGGGTGGCGCCGGTGAATGCGCCTTTTTCGTGGCCGAACAGCTCGCTTTCCAGCAGCGTGTCCGGAATCGCGCCGCAATGCACGCCGATGAACTGGTCGCTGCCGCGCTTGCTGTGCTGGTGTAGAAGCCGGGCGATGACACCCTTTCCGGTGCCCGTTTCCCCGGTAAGCAGCACCGTGACCTTTTTGGCCGCCACCGTACGGACCTTGCTGAAAACCTCCTGCATTTTCGAGCTGTTGGTTCGGACAAGCTCCCAGGCGTCCACCTGCCAGAACTGGTCGCGCAGGTAATTCAGTTCCAGCTGCATCTGGCGGGTTTCCTGAAGGCTTTCCATCGTGTGGCGAATTTCCAGCGGATCGATGGGGTAGGTCAGATACGCGCTCGCCCCGGCCTGGATGACGTTGACGGTTTCGCGAATTCGATCCGGCGAAGTCATGACCACGATATGAGCGCCGGGGAGCCGGTTTCGGATGCGCTGGAGCAGGGTTTCAATCTCTTTCAAATCGTCTTTCAGGCGCAGGCCGGACAGAAGCGCGTCGATGTCCGCGAAAAGAACCTCGAAAGATTTGGAAGAAAGCGCGGCCAGCGGACCGTCTTCCAGGTTGTCCAGAAACGAGGATTCGTAGCGGTTCGACAACCCGCCCGAAATGGCATCGGAGGCGCTGCGGTTTTCCGTGACCACGAGAATGGATTTCTTCATCTTTCGAGACTCCGTTTCGAATCGGAACGGAGAACACTATAACACGGGACGGACAAAAAACGTGGAATGAAAAATCGGTGAGACGGCGCTTTCGGACGCCGGGCGACGCGAGCCGTTCCCCCATGGAAGACAATGTTCGGGGCGTCTAACTTTTTTACAAAAGTATTAACAGCCGGCTGGTGGTACTACCACCAGCCCGAAAACCGGCCGGACGGACCGTCTGAATCACTCCGCTTTCGTGAAGATCCAGAAGTCGCCCCCGACCCACATCGCCTCCGATCCGGTTTCCCGGATGCGGACGACGGTACGGCTGTTCGGTTCCAGATTTTCCAGAACGACCGTTTTTTCCTCGCCCGCGTTCAGCGTCCCCAGGTCGATTTCTTGCCCGTAGTTCGGCAGGGAAGGGCCGTAATCCAGGCTGGCTTTCACTTGGCGGCGCGCCGTGATTCTCACCGTGGCCGAGTTCTTCGTAACCTCTTGAATTCGCACGGGAAAAAAGAGCGCCTCGGGCGGTTCGACGACGTTTTCGGCGTCGGGCTCCGTGGTGTTGTCCAAAAAACGCTGGATCAACTCCGGAGAAGACAGGTCCGCGCCGGAGAAACCGTCCTGGATCATGTTTTCCTTAATGATTCCAAGCTTCTGTCTAGCCCAGAGCGCATAGGCGGAAAGGGTTGCGGCCTCGTCTCCCTCCGCCAGGGCGGAGGCTTTTTTCGCCCAGACGTACAGATCCACGGCCCGCCAGGCCCGGGCATCGAAGGCCTGATGGCGGATGCGCTCGGAAATATCCTCGAAATCTTCGGTGCTTAGGCGAGTTTCCAGTTCGGGCAGGTCCGAAAGGGCCTCATCGGCCAGGTCCACCGCCTCGCTGCCTTCCTGCCACAGTTTGAGCACCGTCCGCATCGTCGGCGAGCGCAATTCGTTCCATATTTCGGTATATTCGGCATTCCATTTCGGCATATCGCCGCGCAGGGTGAATTGCTCCAGACCGTCGTCCTTCGGCAATCGGCTGCTCTGGTCGTGGGCCCAGATTCCCAGGGCGTAATGGCATTTGCGGCGAATGGGAAAACTTTCCGCTAAAATACGTTGAAGCGCGGCCTGATCCGCGCCTTTCGCCAGTCCGTAACGTTCCCGAAGAAAGTCGCTCCAGATCAAATCCAGGTCCGTTTTCGGTTCGTCCAGCAGGCGGATGATGGTCTTGATGTTGATTTCATTGGGCGTTCCGAAGGTATGGTGCCCGTCCCGGGAAATGCGAATGGCCGTGCCCAGCCCCCGGTTTTTCCACATGTGGTTCATGCGATAGCGATAATAGCCCGGAGCCGCGAAAGGAAGCACCGACTGCCCGTAGTATTCCCCGGCCACGTCCACTTCCATGATGCAGGGATGATCGCCGATGTTTCCCATGCTGGGATGCGGGGGATTGTAGGGTTGCCAGTCCTGCACGGCCGCCTTGTGCATCCCGGTGAAAGCCACGCCTTCGGCGGCGCGTAACCCATCGGAATGCCAGTCGATTTCGTTGGGTTCATGTACGAAGGTGCGCACGAAGAGTTCCTTGCCCATCTCGTTGACGATGGCCCCGCCGATGTGCTCGACGATCAGCCGGATGCGTTCCGACTGCGGCGGGCTGTCCAGAAGCGTGCCGCCGTAGGTGTCGGTGCACCAGTCGCAGTTGCAGACCGTCTCCCAGGGAGAACGCGGCGAGGAGCCGAACATCAGGATCACGCCGTCGAGTCCCGGCAGTTTTTCGAAGCCCCGGCGATAGGCCTCGATGCGGGAGGTCCAGATTTCGGAATCCGGGGCGTAGCAGATGCCGAGCGGCGTTTCGGAGAACTCGTGCGCCCAGATGAAGGCCTTCATCCCCAGTTGATGGGCCTGATCGATGCCCTGGTTCAAAAGGTCCACCCGGGTCTGAACTTCTTCGGAATCCCCGAGGATTTCATCGATTTCCATGATGAGATTGTGGGAAAGCTGTACGTGATTGGCTCCGTAGGCCGCCGCCTGTTCGATGTCTGCCTGAACGGATTCGGCGTCGGCTTCCAGGAGGATGAAACCGTTGATCGTCTCCGGAGGTTCGGTTTCGCCGTTTTCATCCGGATCGCCGTCGCCGTCGGAATCATTGTCCGAGTCTTCTTCTGAGAAATCGGCGTCCGAGCCTCCGTCCGAATCGCCATCAGCGGCGGGCGGGTCGGTGTCGGTATCGCCATCGGGGGCGTTTTCCGAGCCGGAGCAGGCCGTCAGAAGGAAAATCAACAGGAGAACGATCCACGAAACGCGGTTCGCGGAGAGCGGCGGATACGTCATGTTCGACCTCGTTGCGGGGTGCGGTTCAACGAATATAACTGTTATTAGAAGCCATCTCAACAATACGTTCGGTCGGCTTTCGGATGTTTTCCGGCCGTCTTCGCCGACGGGCGCTTCTCGAAAGATTCCCGATATTCCTCGTCGCGCCACCGACGAATCCGACCGAAAATCTTCTCGAAATCTCTCGGTCAGTATTTTTGAGATGGCTTCTAAATGCTTTCAGCAATGGTTCATCCGCTCATGGCGAGTGATTTGCGAAGCCAATCGTATCGAGTCACGCCGTTTCCTTCGGTTCCGCCCCTCGATACGATTTTCCTTCGGAGAAATCACTCAGGGAACAAGAAAGGGCGTCCATTCAATCGAGCATACAAGAATCTTATCCCAAACGTCGCAGACGAAAGGAGAACGCCCACAAATAAGTATATCGGACTCGGCGTGCATAAGGCAAGCCCCTGACCGAGAAAAGGGTTGCCAAGAAAAAACGACTTATGGTAGGCTACCTCAAAATTCCAGAAGGTTCCGTTTTCATCAACTGACCATAAAGAAGGAGGATTGTATGTTTAAGAACAAGCGCTCGGCATGGATCGTTCTGGCCCTGTCCTGCATTCTCACCATCGCCCTGGCGGGCAATGCCATCGCCGCGAAAAAAGGAAAAGCTCCGAAGCGCATGGAAATCATCGTTTTGGACGTGGCGGACGCCTCCAAGGATAAGAAGGCTTCCGAGAAAGGTCGGGAGTTGATCCGGTCCGAATTCATCGCGTACTTCACCAAAGTCCAGTCCAATGTCTCGGCCGTGAATGAAGCCCACGCCCAGGATCTCATCAAGAAACTCAATGGCAAGCACAAAGGCAACTGTTGCAGCTGGGATTGCCAGAAAGACGCCCTGCTCGACACCAAGGCCAACCACGTCGCCAGCCTGAAAGTTACGGGCGAAGGCGAGAAATACACGGTCCAGGTCGCTTATGCGTTCTCCAAGAACCCCATGCAGAAAAGCGCCCAGCAGAAATTCGACGCCAGTTGGGACGGCAAGGCCAAAAGCGCCCGCAACGTCGGCCGCCTGCTGGCTTTCCACCTGGCCTGGGGCATCGCTTCCGACAAGAGCGATCTGGCGCGCGTCAAAATGCTGAAAGACATGGGCCTGACCGAAAAAGACGTGAAGTAAATCCGACGGACATTCCGCCAAATCGAACCGCCCGAATCCGGGCGGTTTTTCTTTGGGCTCAGCTTCCGTTTCCAGGAAAACTTTCCGCCTGATAAAATGAATATGGTGGGTTTCATCCGAAACGGTTTCCCGATGTCTCCCCGGTTCCGGAAGTGGAACCATTTTCGATGTCATAAAAGCCCCATGCGTGTCGCGGGATCCTTGCATGAAAAAAGGGAGCGCCGCGGCGCTCCCTTTGATGTGAAACGATTCGCGTCCGCCTAGCTGGTGATAATCACCGCCTCGAACTTGCAGTTGGTCGCGCAGGCTCCGCACATCACGCATTTGTCCTGGTCGATGACGTGGGGTTTCTTCTTTTCGCCGGTGATGGCGTTGGCCGGGCAGCGTTTCGCGCAGAGCGAGCAGCCCCGGCATTTGTCCGGATCGATGGCGTAGCGCAGGAAGGGCTTGCAGGCCTTGGCCGGGCAGCGATGATCCCGGATGTGGGCCTCGTATTCGTGCCGGAACCAGCGCAGCGTGCTGAGCACCGGGTTGGGGGCCGTCTGCCCCAGGCCGCACAGGCTGGCGTCGATGGTCACGGTGCCGATGTCCTCCAGTTTGGCGATGACCTCGTCCAGTTCCTCGGGTTTGTATTTGCCCTCGCAGATGTTCGTCAGGATGCCCAGCATGCGCTTCGTGCCGATGCGGCAGGGAACGCACTTGCCGCAGCTTTCCCGCTGGATGAAGTCCATGAAGAACTTGGCCACGTCCACCATGCAGTTGTCTTCGTCCATGACGACCATGCCGCCGGAGCCCATCATGGCGCCCACGCTTTTGAGCGACTCGAAATCGATCTCGATGTCCGCGTGGCTGGCCGGCACGCAACCGCCCGAGGGACCGCCCATCTGGACGCCCTTCAGTTGCTTGCCGTTGAGCACGCCGCCGCCGATGTCCTCGACGATCTTCCGGATGGTGGTGCCCATGGCGACTTCCACCAGGCCCGTGCTGTTGATCTTTCCGGTCAGCGCGAAGACCTTGGTGCCCTTGCTGCTCTCCGTGCCGAAAGACGCGAACCAGTCCGCGCCCTTGGAGAGGATCGAACCCAGATTGGACAGGGTTTCCACGTTGTTGATGATGGTGGGCATGCCGAACGCGCCCGACTGGGCCGGGAAGGGGGGACGGGGGCGGGGTTCGCCGCGCTTTCCCTCCACGGAATGAATCAGGGCGGTTTCCTCGCCGCAGACGAAAGCGCCCGCACCCATCTTGATGATGACGTCGAAGGAGAAGCCCGTTCCCAGGATGTTCTCGCCCAGCAGACCTTCCTCGCGCAGGGTGGCGATGGCCTTTTCCAGGCGCTTGATGGCCAGCGGGTATTCCTGGCGGACGTAGATGTAGCCCTTGGTGGCGTCGATGGCGTAGGCCGCGATGGCCATGCCTTCGAGCACGCTGAAGGGATCGCCTTCCATCAGGGAGCGGTCCATGAAGGCGCCCGGGTCGCCTTCGTCGCCGTTGCAGATGACGTATTTGTGGTCGCCCTTGGCCTGTCGCGCGAACTTCCATTTCAGGCCGGTGGGGAAGCCGCCGCCGCCCCGACCGCGCAGACCGGAGTTCAGCACTTCCTCGATCACCCGGTCCGGCGTCATTTCGAACAGGGCCTTCTCCAGCCCCTCCAGTCCGCCCGAAGCGAAATAGGCGTCCAGGCTCTCCGGATCTACCTCGCCGCAGCGTTTCAGGGCGATGCGGGTCTGGCCGGCGTAGAAGGGGATATCGTTGCGGCCCTTCTTCGGCTGTTGACTCTTGGGATCGACGTACAGCAGGCGTTCCACCACGTTTCCGGACTTCAGGGTTTCCTCCACGATTTCCGCCGCGTCGTCCACCTTGACCTTGGTGTACAGGATGTCGTCCGGCAAGATGTGGACCAGCGGTCCCATCTGGCAGAAGCCGTGGCAGCCCGAGGCCGCCATGTAGGCGTCCTCGTGCTTGTCCAGTTCGAAGGAAACCGTGACCCCGGCCTTCTTGGCTTCGTCCTCCAGTGCGTCGAAGACCTTCAGGGAGCCGTTGGCCACGCAGCCGGTTCCGGCGCAGACCAGCACGCGGCGCTTGACCGCCTGGTCGTTACTTTTCGCCTGCTGACGGCGAGTTTTCAATTGTTCCGCAGTCGTGATCGGCATTATTCACCCTCCTGCTGGACCTGCTTAAGGATTTTCTTGATCTGGCCCGGCTTGACCTCGCCGAAAACCTCGCCCCCGACGGTGATGACGGGAGCCAGGCCGCAGGCGCCGATGCAGGCGACGACTTCCAGAGAGAACCGGCCGTCCTCCGTGGTGTCGCCGGGTTTGATGCCCAGTTCGTCCTGGAAGGCTTCCAGCACGGCCAGGGAGCCGCGCACGTGGCAGGCCGTTCCTCGGCAGATGACGATGGGGTATTTTCCCCTGGGTTTGAAGCGGAATCCGTTGTAGAACGTTGCGACGCCGTAGACTTTGCTGGCCGGAACGCCGACGTATTCTCCGATCCGGTACATGGCTTGCTTGGACAGGAATCCCTCCTCCTCCTGGACGCCCTGAAGAATCGGGATCAGTTTGTCCTGACTGCGGGGAGGGTATTGGCTCAAGACATTTTCTATGCCACTCATTTCAGCACCCCTTGTTTCCCAATAGAGAAGCGGGCGGCGGGTTTTCCGATTTCCTGAATTTCGGCGATCCGCGTCCGCTCCGGGATATCGCGGTTCCGCTCCCCCGACCTTGCGGCCGGGGGAGGGAAGGTTCCGCGTCCATTGCCCTTACGGTCTCGCCTGGCGCTTCGGCACCTTGTCGGAACCGATGGCTTCGCCGTCCTCGACTTTCTCCAGCCTGATGGCGCAGACCTTGTACTCCGCCGTCTTGGTGACCGGATCGAAGGCGTCGATGGTCAGCACGTTGCCGCAGGCCTTGGCGAAATGGAAGCTCGTCCAGCAGACGCCCTCGGGGGAGCGGTCCGTGACCCAGGCGCGCAGGGTGATCTCGCCCCGGCGGCTGGCCGCCTTGACCCAATCGCCCGTCTTGACGTCGAGTTTCTCCGCGTCCGTGGGGCTGATTTCCATCCATTCCTCGCCGCAGAGGTCCGTCAGTTTCTCGGAATGCTGGGTCTGAATGGTGTGGTAGTGCCACAGGCGGCGTCCCGTGCTGAGGACGAAGGGGTATTCCGCGTCGGCGGGCTCCGCCGGAGGCCGCCACTGGATACCGTGGAATTTGCCTTTGCCGCGGGTGAAGTTGCCGTCCTTGTGCAGGAACGACGTACCGGGATGCTCGGGCGTGGGACAGGGCCATTGCAGGCCGACGCTTTCGATGCGGTCCCAGGTGATGCCGTGATAGCTGGGCCCCAGTTCGCGCATCTCCTCCCAGACCGAGTGGGCGCTGGTAAAGCCCATGTCGTAGCCCATGCGCTGTCCCAGCTGATTCAGAACCAGCCAGTGACTGCGGGCCTCGCCCGGAGGCGTCAGGGGCCCGCGCACGCGCTGCACGCGGCGTTCGGAGTTGGTGAAGGTGCCTTCTTCCTCGCCCCAGCAGAGATCGGGGAAGATCACGTCGGCGTAGGGAGCGGTTTCGTTGTAGAAGATGTCCCCCATGATCACGAACTCGCACTCTTCCAGACAGTGCTTCGTGTGGGCCATGTGCGGTTCGGTCAGGACGACGTTCTCGCCGTAGATGTAGAAGGCTTTGACGTTGCCGTCGGCCGCGCCCTGGAACATGTCGGGGATCATCAGGCCGTTCTTGTCGTCCAGATTCTCCACGCCCCAGGCCTTCTCGAACTTTTCCTTGGCCTTGGGATCGACGACCTTCTGGTAGCAGTGGTAGACGTTCGGCAGAGCGCCCATATCGCAGGCGCCCTGGACGTTGTTCTGGCCGCGCAGCGGATTGACGCCCGCCGCGTACTTGCCCATGTTGCCGAGCAGCATTTGCAGGTTGGCGGTGCTCATCACGTTGTCGGTGCCGCAGGTGTGCTCCGTGATGCCCAGCGTATAACACAGGCTGGCCGATTCCGATTCGCCGAGCAGCTTCGCCACTTCCTTCAGCGTCTCCGCAGGCACGCCGGTGATTTCGGAGGTCTTCTCCAGCGTGTATTCATCGACCACGGCTTTCAGCGCCTCGAAGTCCTCCGTGTGATTGTCCACGAATTCCTGGTCCTGCCAGTTGTTGGCGATGATTTCTCGCATCAGGCCGTTCAGGTAGGCCACGTCCGTACCCGGCTTGATCTGGACGTATTTCGTGGCCCAGCGGGTCAGATCGATGCGTCGCGGATCGTTGACGATCAGCGTCGCGCCCTTCTTGACCGCGCGCTTCATGTAGTAAGAAATGACGGGATGGGCTTCCGTCGTGTTCGAGCCGATCACGAAGATCAGCTTCGCATCCTCCAACTCCCGGATGGAGTTGGTCATGGCTCCCGAACCAAAGCTTGCCGCCAGACCGGCGACCGTGGGAGCGTGTCAAGTACGTGCGCAGTGATCGACGTTGTTCGTCCCCATCACCGCGCGCGTGAATTTCATCATGGCGTAATTGTTCTCGTTCGTCGTCCGGGCGCAGGAGATCGCCGCGAACGAGCCCGAGCCGTGCTTCTCCTTGATTTCGGACAGGCGCTTGGCTGTGTAGTCCAGAGCCTCGTCCCAACTCACCTCCACGTGCTGGCCGTTCTTTTTAATCATCGGCTTCGTCAGGCGTTTCTTGTTGCTCGGGAACTCGTAGGCGAAGCGACCCTTGACGCAGAGCATGCCGTCGTTGGGCGGAATGCCGTCGCGGCCTTCCACGCGCACGATGCGGTTCTGCTCGCGGTTGACGTAAAGGGACACCTGGCAGCCGACGCCGCAGTACGGGCAGGTGGTGTCCACTTTTTCCAGTTCCCAGTTGCGTCCCGTGACCATGGCCTTCTTTTCGATGATGGCCGCGGTGGGGCAGACCTGGGCGCATTCTCCGCACTGGACGCAGGTGGAATCGGCCATGGGAACGCCGATGTCACAGACGACCTTGGAGCCGTAGCCGCGCTGGGAGATGGTCAGAACCTCGTTGCCGACCACGTTCTGGCAGGCTTCCACGCAGCGGCCGCACAGGATGCACTTGTTGGGGTTCATCACGAGCATCGGGGAACTGACATCCTTGGGCTGCTGCGGTTCCTCGATGACCTCGAAATCCTTGATTCCCAGCCAGTAGGCCACGTCCTGCAACTCGCAGCGGCCGTTGGCCTCGCAGGTCATGCAGTTGTGGTGTCCGTTGGAGATCAGGTTTTCCACGATCAGCCGGCGGGCCTTCTGCACCCGGTCGGTGTCGCTGCGCACTTCCATGCCGTCGGCGGCTTGCACCGAGCACGACGTCTGGAGCCCGCGCATTCCCTCGATCTCAACCACACACACGCGGCAGCGGCTGACCGCTCCCGTCTTGGCGTGCCAACAGAGAGTGGGAATATAAATCCCGTTCTCCTTGGCCACGTCGAGCACGGTCTGGCCTTCCTGGAAGGCGAGTGCCCGGCCGTCGATGGTGATCTTCATGGCGCCTCCTATCTAGGGTTTTCGAAACGAAATGAAAACGGTCGAATTCTCGAACCCTATATTGATAGCGCGGCGCGGTCGAATTTTCAAGCTTTACTTAATGATTTCTGACTATTACAGGGATAACTACGGGGCGAGGATCCGTTCGAATCCGGCGTAGATCGAAAAACGTCCGGGGCGCGCGAAGCCGATCAGCGTGAGGCCGGAATATTCGGCCGCGCGGACGGCCAGGTCGGTGGGGGCGGAGGTGCAGGCCAGAATTTTCAGCCCGGCCCGGACGGCGCGGTGGACCATTTCGAAGCCCGCCCGGCTGGATACGTATCCCAAGTATGCGCTTTTCAAAGAGTTTTCAAGCAGAAGCGTTCCTGCGGCCTTGTCCATGGCGTTGTGACGGCTCACGTCCTCGGCCAGGGATAGCAGCGCGCCGTCCCGCCGGAACAGGGCGGCCACGTGCGTGCCGCCCGTTTCGGGGAAAAGCACCTGTTTTTCCACCGTTTTTCGACGGCAGTCGTGAATGAACTCCGGGGAAAAGCCGGGGAAACCGGGCGGATCCGACGGAAGGCGTGACAGTCCATCCAGCAAGTCGGATGCGCCGTTCAGGGCGGGTGGTTTTGCCTTCCGGGCAAAGAAGTCCGTTACCGCTGTTTCGGCGACGTTGGAGACATAGACGGAAACCTCTTGATTTTCTTCGGAAAAAGAGACTTCCAGAAGGTCAGCGGCACGGCGGATCAGCCCCTCGTTCAAACAGAATCCGGCCGCCAGTTCCCTCTCCTGACCCGGAGTGCAGAGAATCGTCCCGGCCGTGCGATATTGGACCGAGATCCGCAGGACCGACTCCGCCGCCACGCGGTCCGTCTCTTCCCGAACGCCCGATTCATACAGTTGCTTCAATAGGTTGCGGGTCGGTTCCCGACTGTCGGTATTGCTCACGGCCGTCGTCTTCCATGGCCGGTAAGGACCGGATCGTCTACCAGACTTCCGGATATCCCACCTGAACGAAGATTTCCTCCAGCCGGATCTTGTGGCTGCGCTCCATGTTGGCCAGGTTGGTCAGAAGGCTTTTCACGTCGCCTTCCGTGGCCATGTCCGCCAGGGTCTGGTACATCTCCATGGCCTGCTGTTCTTTCTTCATGGCAAGCTGAATGGCCTCGGCGGGGCTGAGCTCGAAGGAAAGTTCCGGAAGATCGGTGGATTCGGAAACCTTGTAATCCTTGCCCGGATCGACCTTGAAAAGCTGGGTGGCGTCGCCCTTCAGCTTCCACAGGCTTTCCTCGTGCCCCTTTTCCTCCTTTGCCAGATCCAGGAAAATCTGTTTTACGGCTGGCCCCACGGCCTTTTCGGCGGCTTCCTTATAAAATTTGTAGGCTTCGGATTCGCCGTCGATGGCGCGCTTTATCAGCAGATCCAGTTCCATATGATCCATGGTCTTCTCTCCTTCCTGTTCATTTTTCCTTGTCGGGAATTTTTTCCGGTCCGTTCACCGATCCGTCGGGCGTTCGCCGGATTGGCGTGGCGAGCGGTTCCGGCGGTTTCGTCGATTCCATGGAAAAGACGGTCCCGAGGGCCGGCTTATTCCATGCTTCTCAATTGACGAAGCCTTCCGGGTCGCCGATTCCCTTGGTTCCGCGAAGCTGATGCAGGGGAATTTCGCCGAAACGCTGCTCGTACGCCTGAAGTTGGCGGTCCAGCAGCATTTGCAGGCGCTTCGCGTGGACGGGATTGAGGATCACCCGGCTCAGAACCTTGGCCTTGTTGGTTTGCGGGGGAAGGAACACGAAATCCAGCGTGAATTCGGTGGGAGAATGATTGGCGATGATGAAATTGGCGTACACGCCGTTGGCCACGTCGTCGTCGGCGCGAACTTCCAGCTTCAATTCCTTCGGTTTCGTTTCTTCGGACATGCATTACCTCCTTTTTGGATGGAACGCTTATCATAAGCAATTCCGACTTGATTTCAAGCCAATAATCGGCTACACACGGAAAGGTCGCCTTTCGGGGCCATTCAAACGATGACACGAGGTCGTTTCACAACGATGGGAGAAGACGATGGGTGCTTGCATTCTCGCGATCGATCAGGGAACCACCAGTTCGCGGGCCATTCTCCTGGATCGGGAGTTGAACGTGCTTGGCGTGGGGCAAAAGGAGTTCGGCCAGATTTACCCGCAGCCCGGCTGGGTGGAGCACGACCCGGAGGAAATCTGGGCCACCGTGGAATATGCCATCGGGACCGCGCTGACGAACGCCGGGATCGACGCCACGGACATCGCCGGAATCGGAATCACCAACCAGCGGGAAACCGTGGTGATCTGGGAACGGGCGTCGGGGAGTCCGATCCACAACGCCATCGTCTGGCAGTGTCGCCGCACGGCGGATTTCTGCAAGTTGCTGAAGGAAGAGGGCCTGGAAGCGACCTTCACCGAACGCACCGGGCTTCTGCTGGATCCGTATTTTTCCGGCACGAAAATCCGCTGGATCCTGGATCATGTGGACGGCGCGCGGGAGCGGGCCGAGTCCGGCGAACTGAAGGCCGGAACCATAGACTGTTTTCTGGTGGATCGCCTCACCGGCGGCGAGGTGCATGTCACGGATGCCTCGAACGCCAGTCGCACGCTGCTGTTCAATATCCGGGACATGAAGTGGGATGCCCTGCTGGCCGAGCGTCTGGGCGTTCCCATGGCGCTTCTGCCGAAAGTGGCGGGATGCTCGGAAGTCTATGGAAAAACGAAGGGCCTGTCCTGCCTGCCGGACGGCATTCCCATCGCGGGCATGGCGGGCGACCAGCAGGCGGCGCTCTTCGGACAGGCCTGTTTCGAGCCCGGCGACGCCAAGTGCACCTACGGCACCGGGGCATTTCTCCTCATGAACACGGGCGCAAAAGCGGTTCCCTCGAAAAACCGCATGCTGACCACGGTGGCCTGGAAACTCGGAGATGAAACCACATACGCCCTGGAAGGCAGCGCCTTCATCGCCGGAGCGGCGGTGCAGTGGCTCAGGGATTCCTTGAAGATCATCGGCAGCGCGCCCGAGGTGGAGGCCCTCGCCGCGAGCGTGGAATCGGCGGACGGCGTGATTCTGGTTCCGGCCTTCACCGGCCTGGGGGCTCCCCACTGGAAGAGCGAGGCCCGCGCCGTCATTACGGGCATGACGCGCGGGACAACGAGCGCGCACCTGGCCCGAGCGACGCTGGACGGCATCGCCTTGCAGAATTACGAGATCCTGAAGGCCATGGAAGCGGACTCCGGCGTAAACCTGAAACGGCTGAAGGTGGATGGCGGCGCGGCGGCCAACAACCTGCTGATGCAGATCCAGAGCGACGTGCTGGACTGCGGGATCGCGCGGCCGAAAATGCTGGAGACCACGGCGTTGGGCGCGGCGTTCCTGGCCGGTCTGGCCGTGGGCGTCTGGGACGGCTTGGACGACATACGCGCCGCCTGGAAGGAGGATCGCCGTTTCGAGCCCGCCATGGACGATTCGGAGCGCGAGACGATCCTGGCCTGCTGGAACGAGGCCGTACGGAAAGCCTGAAAATAAACGATCATTCATTCGTAGTTGATAGAGAACCAAACCAGCGACAAGAAAAGGAGAACATCATGCGTGACGTAGTCATCCTCGGAATGGCCCGAACGGCCATCGGCAGTTTCGGCGGCAGCCTGAAATCTCTGCTTTCCTACAAACTCGGCGTCGTGGCCGTCAAGGAGGCGCTGAAGCGCTCCGGTCTGACGGAGGATCAGTACGGACAGATCGACGACGTGCTGATCGGCAACTGCATGATGCGCACGGACGAAATCAACGTGGCGCGCTGCATCGGTCTGGAATCCGGCATTCCCTTCACCACGCCCGCGGCCACCATTCAGCGCCAGTGCGCCTCCGGCATGCAGGCCACGGTGTTCGGCGCGCAGAAGATCTGGTTGGAAGAAGACGAATTGGTCGTCACCGGCGGCTGCGAGTCCATGTCCAACGTCCCGTACGTCCTGAAGGACATGCGCTGGGGATCGCGCCAATTCGACGTGAAGGCCACCGACGCCTTGTTCGAGGGGCTCACCGATCCTCTGAAGGGCACCCTGATGGGCATCACGGCGGAAAACCTGGCGGAGAAATACAACATCAGCCGTGAAGAACAGGACGAACTGGCGCTTCTGTCCATCAATCGCGCGGTTCACGCCATCGACTCGGGTTGGTACAAAGAGGAAATCGTTCCGGTGGAAGTGCCCCAGCGCAAGGGCGATCCGAAGATCTTCGATACCGACGAGCATCCCCGGCGGGGCGCCACCCTGGAGGCCCTGGCCAAACTGCGCCCGGCCTTCAAGAAAGACGGCACCGTTACGGCGGGCAATTCCTCCGGCTTGAACGATGCGGCGGCCGCCATGGTGCTGGCCTCGGCCGACAAGGCCAAGGAACTGGGATTGAAGCCCATCGCACGGATCGTCGGGAACGCCGTGGCGGCGGTGGAACCCGAACTGATGGGCTACGGTCCCGTTCCGGCCATCAAGAAACTGCTGAAGAAGACGGGCGTCAGCCTGGCGGACGTGGATCTGCTGGAAGTGAACGAGGCCTTCGCCGCCCAGTACTTGGCCTGCGAGAAGCTTCTGGAACTGGACCGGGAGAAGACCAACATCGGCGGATCGGGCATCTCCCTGGGCCATCCGGTGGGAGCCACGGGCGCGCGCATCATGATTACGCTGATGCATCACCTGAAACGCACGGGCAAGAAGCGCGGCATCGCCTCGCTGTGTGTGGGCGGAGGCATGGGCAAGGCGGTCCTGATCGAAATGATGGACTGAGCGCCTTCGAGATCGTAAAACGAAAAGCGAGGGAGGATTCGTTCCTCCCTCGCTTTTTCTATGATCCGATGCTCGTTTCCGGGAAAACGTTCCGCATTATGAAATGAAAAGGGGCCTTCTCGTTCCCATTCCCGATGGTGGGCCTTGTTTCTCGGGAAGAGTGGAAAACCTTTCGCTTCCTCAGACCTCCTTCAGGTCCGCCGTGATGGTTTCGTCGCGAAGTTCCGCCGCACGTTCCAGAAGCGCTTCGTCCGTGGATTTCAGGCCGACCTTGCGGCGAATGAAGTTCACCCAGTCGTCCAGGATGGAATAGGCGCTGGGAATGACGAACAGCGTCAGGAAGGTGGCGAAGGTCAATCCCCAGCAGAAACAGATGGCCAGGGGCTGCCAGGTCAGGCTTTTTCCTCCGATTCCCATGGCCATGGGAAGCAGTCCCGCCACCGTGGTGACGGTGGTCAGCAGAATGGGGCGCATGCGGCGCGTACCGGAGATGAGAAGGGCTTCCCGGCGGCCGATTCCGGCGGCCCGGGCCTTGTTGACGAAATCCACCAGGACGAGCGAATCGTTCACCACCACGCCGGATAGAGCCACCACGGAAATTCCGGCCAAAAGGGAGAACGTCAGATTCTGGACGATCAGGCCCACGCAGACGCCGAAAATGGAAAACGGCACGGTGAACATCACCACCATGGGCTGGGTGAAGGACTGGAACTGGGTGCCCAGGATCAGATAAATCACGATGAGCGCCACGATAAAGGCCCGGATCAGAGAGTTGAAGGACTCCGCCTGTCGTTCCGCTCGCCCGCCGAATTCCAGGCTGTATCCGGGATAGCGCGTGGAAAAATCAGCGTATTTCTCTTTGATGAAGCGGTTGGCCTCGTCCGAGTTGATGTCCGTATTGTTGACGTTGGCGGTCACCTTGATGGAACGCTTTCCGTCCCGGCGTCGGATCGTGGCCGCGCCACGCTGGATGGAGAATTCGCCCAGTTCCGAAAGCGGCACCTGGATGCCCAGGGGCGTGCTTACGATCAGATTCTTCAGATCCTCCACCTCGTTGCGGTCCTCCTCCCGGTACATGACCAGAACCTTGACTTCCTTGCCGTCCTCGTCCCGGAACTTGGTGGCCTCGAAGCCTTCGATGGCGGTGCGCATGGTCGTGGAAAGCGTGGTCATGTCCAGGCCGTAGGCCGACATCTTCACCCGGTCGGGGATGAAGCGCAGTTCCTTTTTTCCGGGCGTATAGCTCGTGTCCACGTCGGAGACGCCCTTCAGGTTGCGCAGATCGTCCATGACCATTTCGGCCAGGTAATTCATGCGGTCCAGATCGTTGCCCCGGATACGCAGTTCCACCGGCTTTCCCGTAGGCGGCCCGTCCGAGCGCTCGGTGAAATACGCGGTGCGGATCTCGGGAATACCCGCGATGCGTTCGCGGATGTCCTCCTTGATTTCGTCGTTGGTACGGCGGTCGTCATCTTCCGAGAACTCCACGGTAATCATGCCGGCGTCCGTGGTCCGGGTCCAGCGTTCATCCTCCACGTAAAGCCCGGAAAGCGAGGAAATCTCGTCGATATCCTTTTTCGGGATTTCCCGGATCCGCCGTTCGATCTCGGCCACGATGCGATCCGTTTCCTCCAGTTTCGTCCCGATGGGAAGCTTGACGATCATGCTTTCCGAGTTGCTCTGTTCCACCGGGAACATTTCCACCCGCAGGACGTTTACCGCCACCGCGATGGACACGATGGTGAGAATCACGATCCCGATGGAGACCTTGTAGCGGTGATTCAGGAAGAAGTTGAGCTGTTTGGTGTAGAGATTCTGGATGGATTGGAAAGCGCGTTCGCCAAAGCGGCTTTCCTTGTTTTTGGGCAATCGGCCGAAATCCGCCAGATGGGAAGGAAGCACGACAAGTGACTGAACCAGCGAACCGACGAGCGCCAGGGTGACCACGATGGGCAGCACGGCCAGGAATTTTCCCATGGTGCCTTCCATCATCAGCAGCGGCATGAAGGCGGCCACGGTGGTCAAAATGGCCGCGATCACCGGCCACATGACCTGTTCCGTCCCCTTGATGGCGGCCTGAAGCGGCGGTGTGCCTTCCTCCATGTGGCGATAGACGTTTTCGATGATGATGATGGCGTCGTCCACGATCATGCCGAGCACCAGGATGAATGCGAACAACGAAAGCGTGTTGATGCTTCCGCCCGTGAAGGCCAGGAAAATGAAGGCGGAGAGGAAGGCGAAGGGGATGCCGATGATGGCCAGCATGGCGCTGCGTGCGCCGATGGCCACGGTCATGAGAAGCGCCACGAGCACCAGACCGGAAAGTGCGTTGGTGGACAGCACGTCCAGGCTGTCCCGCACGTCTTCCGACATGTCGTGGTTTACGGTGATCTCCACGTCCGGCATGTCTTTCTGAAAGCGTTTCACGATGGCCCGGATGTCGTCCACGCAACGCACGATGGAGCCGTTGCGTTTCATGAAGGCCCGCACGTAGACGGACGGCTTTCCGTTCAGGCGGCTGGGCACCTCGTCCTTCTGGAAGGTGTCCTTCACCTCCGCGATATCCGAAATCCGGATGGCTTTTCCGTCCAGCGATCCGCGCACGACGATCTTCCCGATCTCCTTCGGATCGTTGATTTCTCCCATGGAGCGGACCAGGAATTCCTCCCGACCCATCTCCACCCGCCCCGACGGGAGGTTGATGTTGGACGCCTTTACGATATTGTTGAGTTCCAGAATGGACAATCCGGCCGCGTCCATTCTCACGCGGTCGGCCTCCACCCAGATTTCACGGTTCAAAATTCCGTAAATATCAACGGAGCTTACGTCCGGGACGTTCAGGAATTCCTCTTTCATGGCTTCGGCCAGTTCGTTCAGGCCGTTGATGGTGTAATCGCCTCCCAGGCTGATGCCGATGATGGGCCAGACCTCGTCCGTGGAAATTTTTATGACCATAAGGCCGTCCTGGGCCTCCTGGGGCAACTCCGCTTCCACCTTGTCGATTTCCGATTTCAGATCGGTGATGGCCTGGTCGAAGTCCTCCAGGTCCGGGAGGTATTTGATGAAGAACGTCGCCCGGCCTTCCTCACTGCGGGCGTTGATGAAATCGACATCCGGCAGGCTCTTGATCTGATCCTCGATGGGCAGCGTGATCAGTTTTTCCACTTCGTCGGGGGCCGCGCCGGGATAGGGGATCAGGATGAAGGCCACGTCCAGGTCGATGGACGGATAGCTCTCCAGGGGCATGTGCTTCAGCGCGAAAACCCCTGCTACGAGGATCGCCACCATGACCATGTTGACCAGAACGGTCTGGCGGGAGAAAAAGCGTGGAATGGACATGGCTTACTCCACCACCTGGATGCGGCTCTGGTCCTTCAGGTTCGCCTGACCCGTAACGACGATGGATTCGCCCGGCTCCACACCGCTTTTCAACACGACGTCCCGTCCCACCGCGCGTTCCAGTTCCACCCGCCGTTCGGTCACCCGCTCGCCGTCAACGACGTAAAGATAGTAGCGGTCGAAGCGTTCCGTCAGCACTTCCATCGGAAGGACAAGAGCTTGCGTAGCCTCTCCGAACTCGATGCTGATACGCGCCACCATCCCGGCGCGAACCCGGGGATGGGCCTCCGTCAAACGCAGCTCGATGGGGTAAGTCATGCTGGGCTTTAGCGCCTTTATGCCCACGCGAACCACCTTGGCCGGCAGGGGATCCTTTTGCAGCGTGGGAATGGTGACCTTGGCCGAAAGCCCGGGTTCCACCAGTCCGATATCGTCTTCTCCAACGCCCGCGACGATTTTCAACGAATCCCGGTCCACGACCTGGGCCACGGGAGTTCCCGGGGCGAGCATGTCGCCCAGTTTGACCAGCCGGGCGGCGATTTCTCCTTTGAAGGGCGCTTTCACGGAAGAGAGGCGCAGAGCCCTTTTGGCGCTGTCCACGGCGGCTTCGGCCACGCGTAGCGCGGCGTTCGTCTGGGCCAGGGCCAGCCGGGTCTGGTCGAACTGCGCTTCCGATATGTCCTTGGTTTTGTACAATTTCTCGTTTCGTTCGTGAACCAGGCGAGCGGACTCCTCGGCGGCTTTGGACTGGTCCCGCCCGGCCTGGGCGGTTTCCAGCGCGATACGATAGGGCTCCGGATCCACTTGAACCAGGATCTCGTTTTCGGCCACGGCTTTCCCGAGTTCCATCCGATCCGACACCACCCGGCCGGAGGTTTCCGAAAGCAGCGTCACGTCGCGGTCCGCCTCGAAGGAACCGCTCGTCTCGATACGTCGGATCACGGTTTCCATGGCCATTTTTTTGATGCGGACGGGGATGGCTTTTTCCTCCTCCGTCTTTTTTTCGCCGGAAGGACTCGTATCTCCATCCGCTTTCGTCTCTCCCTTGCCGCCCTGGCAGGCGGAAAGGACGATGAGAGATATCAGCAACAACCCAATCCGTCCCAAAGCCATCGTACTCACCTTTATCCGGATGAATGAAGGGATAAGGATAACCAATTCACGGGGAAACAATAGGTGGAAACGCGTGGGAAAGTCAAGCGACGCTTGTCGGCAGCGAACGCTTTTTCACGGTCTTCGACTTTTCGGGAGATCCCGCTTTTCAAGATACTCCAGAATTCTGCGGTTGGCGGTGGGGAAGGGGCGATTTTTCAAGTCCCGGGGAAGACTCCAGAAAAGCGCCTCGTGGACATGCGCTCGCGCCCGGCCCGGAAGGGGCGTGCAGCGAAAGACGGTCATCGTGATCCGGAAATGGCTGTAGGCGTGCTTGACCGTCAACAGCCGTTCATGAACGGTTACGGAAAGGCCGGTTTCCTCCTGCACCTCTCGGCGGACGGTTTCTTCCAGGGACTCGCCTTTTTTCTGTTTACCCCCGGGAAACTCCCATAAACCGCCCAGCATGGCGTTTGCCGGACGTTTGCCGATGAGAACCCGCCCTTTGCGAAAGATCACGCCCACGGCGATGGCGTAATGGGGCAATATTTTGGCCGGGGCCTTCACGGGCAGTTTATCCACGCGCTTTTCCCTGCGCGCCCGACAGGAATCGCGGAGTGGACAGGTGTTGCATCGGGGCACCTTCGGCGTACAGATCAGCGCCCCCAGTTCCATGATCGCCTGGTTGAACGTGCCGGGATCGTGATTCCGGATGATGGGCTCAAAGCGCGATTTCACGGCCCTCTTCGTTTTCTCGGCGGAAATGTCGTCTTCCAGCGCCCAGAAACGCGAGGCTACCCGTAAAACGTTTCCATCCACCACGGGCACGGCTTCTCCATGGGCGATGCCGGCCACCGCCGCCGCCGTGTAAGGACCGAAGCCGGGCAGGGCGAGCAGATCCTCATAACTACCGGGTATGCGGCCTTCATGTTTCTCGGCGACGATCCTTGCCGCTTTGTGAAGATGGCGGGCCCGACGGTAATAGCCCAGTCCCTCCCAGGTTTTCAGCACGCTTTCGGTGTCGGCCGAAGCCAGGGAGAAAACGTCCGGAAAACGTTCCAGAAAGCGCAGGTAATAGGGAATCACCGTATCCACTCGCGTCTGTTGCAGCATGAACTCGCTGACGAGAATCGCATAGGGATCATGAGAAGCCCGCCAAGGGAGATCCCGCTTTTCCCTTTCGTACCAGCGGAGCAGTTTCTTCCATTCGTCCGCCATGCGGTTTCAGCGCCTTTCCCGCAGGCGGATCAAACCCTCCTGGGCGGTGCTGGCCACCAGACGGCCGTCGCGGGTGAAGATCTGGCCGAAATTCAACCCTCTGGCGCCTCCGGCGCTGCTGCTGCGCATGGTGTACAACAGCCATTCGTCCATGCGGAATTCTCGGTGGAACCAGATGGCGTGATCCATGCTCGCCACCTGCATGGCGGGATTCCAGAAGGTGTAGCCGTGCGGATACAGAGCCGTTCCCACCAGGCCGAAATCGGAGGCGTAGGCCAGAAGATACGGATGAATCACCGGATTGTCCGGCAAGGCTCCCGAAGCACGGAACCAGGAATAGCGGACCGGCGGGAGTTTCTCCGGCCGGAAGGGATCCACCGGGTTGACGGGACGGATCTCGATGGGGCGATCGCAGGTAAGTTTGGCTCGGATGGCTTCCGGGATCCGGTCTTGGATTTGCCGGGCTCGTTCCACGTCGGTGAGCAGCCCGTCCGGTCCAGGGACCGACGGCATGCCGTCCTGATGCTCGAAACCTTCCTCCGATACCTGAAAAGACGACGACATGCTGAAAATGGCCCGTCCCTTCTGAATAGCCACCACCCGGCGGGTGGTGAAACTTTTTCCGTCGCGGATGCAGTCCACGTCGTAAACGATGGCCTGCTTCGGGTCTCCCGGACGCAGAAAATAGCCGTGCAGGCTGTGCACCCGGCGTTCCGGCGGTACGGTTCGGCTGGCTGCCGACAGGGATTGTCCCAGCACCTGGCCGCCGAAAATGTTTCCGAAACCCAGATCCTGACTCCGACCCCGGAAAATATTCTCTTCTATCTTTTCCAACTTCAGCAGATCCAGAAGTTCCGCCAATACATCTTTTCGTTTTTCGCAATCCGTCATGTCTTCTCCCGAATCGATGTTTCACTTGCGTAATCGTCGTCGTATCCCGCGCCGGGAAGAGAATGTCTCCCGAACCGTTACGCCTTCCTCAGTATGCCTCAACCCTCGGCGAAGCGCCACTGCGGCCGATCTTTTTTCCGGACTCGCGACTTTTCAGCGCCCCGCCTGGCATGGGTTTTTGCACCCGGCACGCCTTTTGCTACGGCATGTACTTTGCATACATTTTCAATATGTAAAAGCGGAACGCAAAGTCGATGCCGAGTGCAAAAGGCGCGCCGGCAGCTTCCCGGGAGCGGAAAGGTTGGGAATGCTTTCCGCTCCCGGGAAGCTTCGCAAAAACCATGCCAGGCGGGGCGTCGTGCGGCAGTGGATGCAGGCCCCGGGGTCTTCGGTTCGAATCGGCATGCCGGATCGATCGCGGAAAATCCATTCGCTGTCCGCTTCAGGGCGTTCGGTGAAAGTAGGCCGGATAGGTCCGCAGGCGCGGATCCTCGATGGCGCCGCCCACCGTGAAGTGATACAGGCTTTTCAATTCGGAATCCAGCATACCGAGCAACAGGTGCAGGTGGTCGTCGAAATGGCAACCGATGCCGGTGCCTCGCAGGCCCGCGGCTTCCGCCTCCAGATACAGCATCTGCCCGATCATTCCGGCTTCCCAGAACAGGCGGCGGTAAAACCAGGGACCGTGCCGCCGGATCCCCTCCCGAACGTTCGCGATCATTCCCAGGGAAAACGCGCCGTCCGCGGCGATGTCCTGGCGGCAGGAGACTTCGCGGGAGATGTCGCGAAAATCTCCTGAATCGAGCAGGAACAGAGCGAGATCCTTCGGCGCATCGGAAAGGGGACGCCAGGAAAAGTCCTTGCCGAGACAGGCTTGCACGGACTCGCGGTCTCCCGGATGACGGATCAGGGCGTAGAGACCGGGAAGGAGACCTTCCACGCGATGGACGAAAATCAAAAGATGCAGGGCCGGTTTCCAGGGATGCAGATCGAATACCGGGTGGCCGTCGGTGGGGAGAAGTCGCGTGAGCAATCGGAAAAAGGCGTCTTTTGCCATGTGGGTCTTGGCATCCATCTCCACGGCGCTGCGTCGGTTGCGAACGATTTCGGCGGCCGGGCGCAAGTCCGGCGGCTCATCCGGAGGAGATAGGGTCGGGTAGGAGGGGCGTGTCCGGAAAGGCGTGTCCGGTCGGGTGGTTTTACAGGCGGCGTCGGAAACCATTCCGATATTCGACCAGTCTCGCTGGTTTCGGCTCAGGCGATTGGGAACGCCTTGCCAGGAAGCAATTTGCAACTCTTCAAGAACCGTTTCCGATGGATGAAAAGAGCTCGCTGCATCGGAGTCGGGAAAAATTTCAGCGGGGAAAACGGCCAGGAGAACCCCCGGGGTTTCGGCTTCCGGTCCGGACTGTTCGTGAATCCCCGACAGGATGGAAATTTCCTCGTCCGTGGTGTTTTCCAATAGGCGAGTGGACCAGCCCTGAATTCTCGCGGAAACGGCCAGGGCCGCTAAAGCGTGTCCGATGTCGTGCTGGCAGTATCGGAAGGCGCGCTCTCCGTATTTCCAGCTTTCCCGCCAGTGGATGGAGGTCAGCGCCACCAGAAAGCTTCCATGCGGCAGGGTGGCGAATAGCTCATTCCACTGAGTATTCGTCCAGGCGAGGCGTGTTTCCAGGGCGTGCTGAAAAGGATCGTAGTGGAATATGCCGCCGGATTCCGTAAGATCCGTCACCGGGCCGGAGATCAGATAGGTTTCCGTGGGATGCAGATTGCCGGATGACGGGTTCACGCGCAAGGCCCATCGATTGCCTCCATGCTCCTTCCAGGCGGACAAACCCATGGAATCATGGAAAAAATCGGACAGGCTTTTTTTATTTGGTTGTTGGGCGGTAATGGAGTTTCGCTTGAAAAGATCACCGTATGACGGACCGGTCAGCGGGGATTCCTCCATAAAAATACGATCCGCGCCTTTGTAAAAACGGAATGGAGTGGGTTGGTTTTCCCAGTCCAGGTAGCCTGGCGAGGGGGCGAAGCGGTCGGGATGGTGCTTCGTAATTTCATGGTAATGCAATACGGCGTGGATGGCGTCGTCGTCCATGCGTCCCGTCGAAGGCGGTTGTTTCTTCATTTTCATTTCGATTCCGCTGTTTCCAGTTGTCTGTCCGGTTAAGAATTCCGGACGCGAACTTCCATGATTGCATAGAAAGATAACGAGGAAAATTCATTCCAACAAAAGCCGCTGGCCGGCTTTCAATCTCCTGTTTTCTCGGGCTCTGAAAGTACATTGAGAAGCCGCATCAGGAACGCGTTCGGTCGGAATTCGGATGTCTTACCGCTGTCTTCGCCGCCGGTCGCTTTTTTGAAAGCTTCCCGTTATTTCTCGCCACGCCGCCGACGAATCCGACGGGAAATCCTCTTGAAATCTTTCGGTCGGCATTTTTTGAGACGGCTTAGTTGCGAGCTTTGGAGCATTTGTGCTAAGCTTCAAAAATTCATGGTCTTTTCGGATCGGAACGGGGAACCGGGTGACCGACGAGACCGGAAATCGGGAAGAATCGCACCAGAATGCAGGAGGAACCCATGTCGCGGCGCGTCGCCTTTTGGCTTGCAGTCGGAATCATCGTTCTGATGAGTTCCACGGCTTTCGCCCAGAGCAAAACCATCAAAATGACCTATCCCCTGCGGCTTTTGTGGGTGGTGGAGGAGACGGTGGACGGGGTGAAACAGGATATGCCGCTGACGCCCTCGCTCTGGAAAGGAAAATTGGAGAAACTCAATTTCATTTCCCTGGCGACGGACGATAACGCCGTGATCGCAAGCGGCTGTCCGGTGGACGGGCTGATGGAAAAGAAGATTTGCAGCAATGTCATGTCCGTGGACGCGGATCTGATTATCGGCGGTCGGGTGACCGCGACATCCCGGGAGGGGGCTCCTTCGGCGAAGATGAAAGGGATCGACGTTCAGATCGATCTGAAGGTGTTCAGCGTGGATTCCGGAAAGCACGTTCTGGATCTGGAACAGAAAACCTACGGCACGGGCGCCAACATGATGAAAGCCTTGGGGAATGCGCTGAAGAAAGTCTCCATGCCCATGGCGATTCGCTTCTCCAACCTGGTTCAGGTGCGTATGCGTGGAACGTTGGAAGGTGAGCTAAGGGTGACCGGTTTCGGTAGTCGGGATCAGGCGGAGGAACTGCTTGGCGGGCTTCGCCAAGTGGCCCAGGTGACCCGTACCCAGTTCTGGGAATATTCCAAGGACGCCACGGTCTATCGGATCGGGTTCAACGGAACCAGCTGGTACAATATCGTGGATTTCATCAACAAACGGCAAGGCGCGGGAGTTTCCGGAGCCAAGGTTACGGGTACTTTACGGGCCGAGGGCGCTTTCGACGCGGCCAGGGCTTTCCGGCTGATGGTGGGCGTGACCGAAATCGCGGATAAGGCCAAGGGAGCGGCGGACGCGGAGAAGCGGGAACTGGTCGCCAAGAAAATGGAAGAAAAAGTCAGTGAAGTCGATTACTTTACTCCGGCCGTCTTTCCGGTGCGCCTCTCCGGCAGGGCCAGCAAAGCCAAAAGAGTGATGAAGGACGAACACGACGGCGATCTTTTCCTGGCCGGGACGCTGAAAAACCGGAAAGGCGATCTGCAACTGATCGTGGAAGTCTGGAGCACCTTCGCCGGTCGCCTGTTCACCGTTACGGAAACCATCGTCGCCGGAGAATACGATATCGCCATCGGAAACGTTTTCGTACAAATCAAGGAAAAGCTGCCCGATATCCTCAAGAAAAAACGCCGCAATATCCCGAAGTTCAAGCGTTCCCTTTACGATGCCTGGGCGAAAACCAACTGATATTCGTTTCGGGAGCCGCATCGTTTTTTTTCCGACGGACCGTTCCTGGAAGAGACCGGACTTCCGTCTTGTCCGGACGTTTCTTTTCAGTCTACTCCTCTTGACTTTTGCTTTTACGTATTCTCCTCCGTTATGGGCGGGGGAGAACGCGGAGAATCGCCCGCATTCCTATCGGGTGACTTCCCCCAAATCGTCTCCTCTCCGTTTCGAGGTGGGAGATCGGATCCTGGAAAAGAAAGCACTTTTGGATCTTTTGAGAAGCGAGCCGGAATATGCGGCCTCCGTGGATGAAATCCGCCGTCTGCAACGAAAATCGAGTTCCATTTTCATCGGAACGGGCGTCACGGGCGGCGCGGCGCTCATCGCCGGGGCGTTGCTTTTCGGGATGGGAGCGGATGGAGGACGGACGTATTTGCTTTCCGGTCTTGGGGCGACGTTTTCCGCAGCCGTACTGATCGGAGTCGGTTCGCATTTCGGATTCGAAGCCCGCCGAAAATCCCGGGAGGCGTTTTTCGATCTGCTCGACCGCGTCCGCGAGGATCCGGAACGGCCGCCGGTGCGTTTGTTGAATGTTTTTCCGGAGAGACGACCTGGAGCCGATAAAAGTCATTCATTTCAAATGGTTAAAGAAACGAGAAAGAAGATTCGGATCGCCCTGAAACTCCAATTCTAAACATCGGCCGCATGGGGATATATGTAAGCAAAAAATCTGGACTTTGAACCTTCATTTCGCTAAAATGCCACCGATAATGGCAGAGCGGAATCTCCTAAGCAGCTGAAAGCGAATAAAGATGGACGTAAATTGCCCAAGGTGTCACGTTTCCTTTGATGCGGGGGAGTTTCCTCCCGGAGGAAAAAAGCAGCTCACATGTCCGATTTGCCGGGCGCGTTTCGAAATCGCCATGCAGGCCACCATCATTCTTCCCGAAGGTGGTGGAAACAAACCGCCGCCCGATTCAGCCGAAGCCGATAAAAAACGGGAAGCCCTGAAGGAACGTCAACGGAAGGAAGAGGAGGCGCTTCGCCAGCGGATTGCGGAGGAATCCCGCAAACGTAAGGCGGAAGCCGAACGGAAAGCCAAAGCCGAGGCTGAACGTCGGGTTCGCGAGGAAGAAGAACGCAAGGCCCAGGCGGAAGCCGAGCGCAAGGCTCGTGAGGAAGAAGAACGTAAAGCCCAGGCCGAAGCCGAGCGTAAGGTTCGCGAAGACGAAGAACGCAAAGCCCAGGCCGAAGCCGAGCGCAAGGCTCGTGAGGAAGAAGAACGTAAAGCCCAGGCTGAAGCCGAGCGTAAGGTTCGCGAAGACGAAGAACGCAAAGCCCAGGCCGAAGCCGAACGTAAGGTTCGCGAAGACGAAGAACGCAAAGCCCAGGCCGAAGCCGAGCGCAAGGCTCGTGAGGAAGAAGAACGTAAAGCCCAGGCTGAAGCCGAGCGTAAGGTTCGCGAAGACGAAGAACGCAAAGCCCAGGCCGAAGCCGAACGTAAGGTTCGCGAAGACGAAGAACGCAAAGCCCAGGCGGAAGCCGAGCAAAAAGCTCGCGAGGAAGAGGAACGCAAAGCCCAGGCGGAAGCCGAACGCCAGGCTCGGGAAGAAGAAGAACGTAAGGCCCAGGCCGAAGCCGAACGAAAAGCTCGCGAGGAAGAGGAACGCAAAGCCCAGGCGGAAGCCGAACGCCAGGCTCGGGAAGAAGAAGAACGCAAAGTCAAAGTTGAAGCCGAACGCAAGGCTCAGGAAGAGGCGCGGAGGAAGCGGGAAGAAGAGGATCGCAAGGCCGCACAGAAGAAGAAAAAAGATAAAAAAGGCCAGAAGTCTTCCAAAGGCAAGGATCGCAAAAGCGATGACCATCCTGTCGTCGAGCCTCCCAAAGAGTCTCCCAAACCCGTTCACAAGGGGGGTATCGATCTTACCAGCGAGGACGACCGTGACGCGGTGACAGGATTCTTCGATATCAGCCAGACCCAGAAAGCGGTGGAAAGCCACATCAACGAAGTGGATTTCTCCGATCTGGATTCGAAGGACGACAAAGGACACAAGCACACCTATGCCGCCGCCGGTGTGGCGCTGGCGTTCCTCATTCTGGCCGCCGGTCTGGCCTGGTTTATCTCCAGCAACGTGGAGAGACGGAAGGCCCGCGAGGCTCGGATCGAAAAAGCCCAACTGGAAGCCTATACCGATTTCAAAAAGGACAAGGAAGAAGAACCGCTGAAGGTGGCCGAGCCGAAATCCCTGGAAGATCTGCCGGATACGCCGGAGGAACCCGCCGTGGCCGTGGCGGAGCCTCCCACCGAGCAGCAACCGGAAGAAGTCGTGGTGGACAAGGAGAAAGAAGAAGCCGCCCAGAAGGCCATAGAGGCCGCGCTCCAGCAGCAACAGGAAGAGGATCGTAAGAAACAGGCGGAGGAAGATTCCAAAAAATCGGAAGAAGCCAAGGCCGCCGCACGGGAAAAGGAAGCGGAAGACAAGCGCAAAGCGGCGGAAGCGCAGAAACAGCGCGAAGAAGAAGAAAAGAAGCAAGCCGCCGCCGTGCAGGCCAAGGAAAGCGAGCGCTCCCGCCAGGAGGCGGCGGAACAGAAGCGCCGGGCGGAGGAACAGAAACGGCGTGAAGAGGAGAAGAAGCGCCGGGCGGAAGAGAAAAAGCGGCGCGAAGAGGAAAAGAAGCGTCGTCAGGCCGCCGCCAAGGAAAAGAAAAGCAATACGGAAGAGCCCTCGCCCGCCGAGAAGAAGAAACTTGCCAAGGAGCATTACATCAGCGGAAACAAGGCCGTTACCGGTCGGAAGTTCGATCAGGCCGTGCAGGAATACAAGAGAGCCCTGAAACTCAACCCGCGTTTCGCCCAGGCGCATCGCGGACTCGGCATCGCCTATGCCTCCATGGGACGCAGTTCGGATGCCATCCGGGAATATCGCCTGTACCTGAAGATGGCTCCCAACGCTCCGGACGCCGATCAGGTACGGAAAATCCTGGGTGAATGATGTGAGCCGGAGTCTCCGCCGGCCGCCCGTATCCTTGCCCGTTTCCACCGAAAAACCGATCTCTACCCCGCTCGAACGGCTGTTTGATGCCGTGGGCGGGGTGTTGTTTCCCGTCGGCTGTCCCGTTTGCGGGCGCTTTCTCTCCGGTGAAAGCGCCTGGCCGCTTTGCCCGGAATGCCGGGAGCGTCTGGAGCCGATTTCCAGGCGATTCTGCCGACGTTGCGGCGCACCGTTTCCCCCCACGGATCCCTGTCCGGATTGCTTGGAAGACCGTGTCTTCGGGCTTCCGGAAAGGGTGCGTTCGGCGGCCCGATATTCGGGGCCGGTGCGGGATCTGATTCTGGCGGTCAAAATGAAGGGCCGGGAGGATCTCGCCGACTGGATGGCCCGCCCTCTGGAGCCCTTGGTTCGGGCGGAAGGTTGGACGGGATCGGATTTCGCGCTGGTGCCGGTTCCGCTTTATCCGAAACGGCTTCGAGAGCGGGGGTTCAACCTGCCGGACCGTATGGCGCGCGCCCTGGCCCGGCGCACCGGGATGCGGTATCGGCCCGAGTGGCTGGAACGGGTGGTGGATACGCCGCCCCAGAAACACCGAAACCTGGAGGAACGTTTGCGGAACGTCCGCGACGCCTTCCGTGTTCCGAAGCCGGGGAAGGTCCGGGCCGGAGCCGTGGTTCTGGTGGATGACGTGATGACCAGTGGGGCCACGCTTGCGGCGGCGGCGCTTGCGTTTTCCGGAATCGATACGACCCTTTACGGCTTGACGCTGGCGAGGGTGGCATGAAACCGGATAGTGGTGCGCCCTCGATTCTGTTGATCCACCCGCCGATCCGCTTTTGCGAAAGCTACATCGATTATCCACCCTTCGTCTCCTATTCCGTCTGGTGCGCGGCGGCTCATCTTCGAAGCCGGGGAGCGCGGGTTCATGTATTGGATGCGAATTCGCGGCCGGATTCGGAGATTGTGCTGGAAAACGGAAAGTGGATTCTTGGGACGCCGGTCCCCGCGCTTCTCGATGCCCTGCCGGATAAATTCTTTCACGCGGCCATCCTTCACGCACCGCCCCTGACGTTCTCCAATCCGTTTTCAAAGGAACTTCAAGCTCTTGTCCGAGGGCTGCGCCATAGATACTCTTCGCTTCCCATATTTGTGGCGGATCTGCATGTGGGCGGAGTGAACGCCACCGACTACGATCCTGCGTCTATTCTTACAGGTCCGGATGCGCCGGATGGCGTGCTGCGTTTCGAGGCGGAGGAAAATCTGGATACGTTTTTGGAATCCTTGCGGGAAACCGGACGGCCGCCCTGGCCGAAAGGATCCGTGATCCATGGCCGTCCCATGGTGGGACGCATCCGCAGTTACGGAGGCCGGTTGTATGAAGCGGTCGATCTTCCTTCGTTTTCCGGGTTTCTGGGGCGTTTCCTGAATGCTTCGGATCGTCCCAATCCCTTTCGGATAAGCGCCGGAAGCCTGCCGTTCAAGAGCAGTCGAGGCTGCGCGTACTCCTGTTCCTTCTGCACCAGCCGCCCCGGGCGCGAACGGGAGATTCCCTGTCCCTGGCGACCCATGGACGCCGCCGACCTGGATGTGCAACTCGAACGGTTGGGGGCGATGCCCGGTGTGGAAAAGCTGGTGGTGCTGGACGAAGCCGCCAATACCGGACGGCGGCCTTTTCTGCGCCTGCTGGACGGGGCGCGACGCAACGGGCTGAAACTGGAATTTCCCAACGGCATGCGGGCGGACGGCCTGGACGAGGAAATACTGGAGCGCCTGAAGGATTGTATTTCCCTGCTTTCTCTGTCGCCGGAATCGGGTTCGGAACGGACGCTGGCTTCGCTCATCGGAAAGAAACAGTCTCTGGCGGCGGTGGAGCGGGCGCTGGAAATCGCCTATCGGATCGGGTTGCCCACGGCGTTGCATTTCATCGTCGGTTTGCCGGGGGAAAGCGGTCCGGAGATTCTGCAAACCTTCCGCGAGGCTCGCCGGCTTTACGAACGGTACGGCGCGGAGCCCTGGGTGCAGTTCGCGGTAGCTTTGCCGGGAACCCGCCTGTATAGGCAGGCGAAAGACGCCGGATTCATTTCATCGCCGCCGCCCGAAGACTTCGCTTCGTATTTCCAGTCCGGACCCATGTTGAAGGACGGTTCGACGGGGCTTTCCAACACGGATCTAATACGCTTGAAAGAAACCCTGGAGCGGGTGACCGGCCGCCGGACATCAGGCCAGTAGAAAAATCCGACTCAGACCGATGGCTTCCCGTCGGCTTTTTCCCGTGAGTTCCCCCGCGAGTTCTCCGAAAACATCCACACAACGCACCACCCATTCCCGGGCCATCCGCCGGAACGTCTCGTCCCGGTTTTCCACGTAGCCTGCAAGCCAGTTCGCGATCTCTCCGGACAGTCCGTCTCTGACAGAGAAGCCGGATTCTCCTGATTTCTCAAGGCTTTCCGTAAGGAAAGCTTCGAATTCCTCCAGGGACAGCGGGCGATAGTCCGCCTGCCCGACGGTTCGCATGCGGGCGTATACGGTCAGGAATAGTTTGATGAAGCGCAGATTCTCCCCGGCGGGTTCCATGTACAGGGGGACCGAGCGTTCCGAGATTTCGCCCAGATCCAGGGCTAAAACGGCAAAGTGCAGATCGAAAAGAAAGCGGATGCGTTGCAGCCGCAACGAAGACTGTTGAAGTTCCGAAAGACGTTCGAAGGGACGGATTTCCATCCCCCCGCCGGGTTCGGCGCCTTCGAAATAGGCCGCCGGTTGGCGCAAGAGCGCCAGAAAGACATCCCGGTCCGGGGAACCGATCAGGTCCAGGGCTTTGCGTCCGTTGGGCTTGATATGGGTTTCCTGAATAAGTTTTGCGGACTTGTGAAGCCGTTGGGTCAGGCTGTGGCCCGTTCGGAAAAGGTCGGACAGTGAAAGATTGGACAAGATCTCCGTCGCTCGATCCGTTTCGCCGTCCGAAACGTATTCCAGTCCGATGGACAGGATGGAGCGCACTTCCTTCAGCGAACGGATCACCAGGTCCAGGTCTCGCAGGGCTTTTCTCGCCACCAGAATGCGGTTGCCCAGGCCCAGCATGGCTTCCGCCACCGCCTGCCTTCGGGACTCGTCCAGACGGCGCAGAGCGGCCATGAGGAAGTTGTCTTCCTCGAACAGCGGGCCGTAAAATGAGGGAAGTTCCTGGTTGCTTGTCAAGGGGGCGCTTGACGTTTCCGGTTTTTCGCTTCGGGCTTTGTCTCGCACACGTTCCGGATCGATGGGAGAAAACAACTGGAGGGCTTCCAGATACGTGGGATAGCCGATATCCGACAGGCGGTTTTCATGGGCCTTGAAACTGAGTTCCTCCAGTTGCATGGCGGATTCCCACAGCAGGGCTTCCATGATGTATTTGTAATGTTTATAATCGAAGCGGTAGAGCATCTGGAGGAGCACCGTCAAACGCTCGCCGCGATCCGTTTCCGGGTCCAGCATCTCGAACGCGTAAGTGTCGTCAAGGGAGAACAGATTGTCCTCGTCGGCGCACTCCGATTTCTCGTGCCAGTCGAAACGGCGCACGCGCAGATAGGACGCCAGCATGCGCATTATCAATTCCGGATCCAACTCGCAGAATTTGCGGATGGCCATTTCCGGATCCAACATTACCAGATAGCCGAACCAGTCCAACATGTCGTCGGCGTTGAATCGATCGTGATCCCAGCAGGTTATGTCCAGAATACGCGTCACTTGGCGGGGACTGGCGCTGGCGAACAGTTCCATGGCGTCGGTTCGTCCGGCGGCTTCGATGGTGAAATACAGATCCTCGGCCGGCATGGCCCGTACCAGTTCCTCCATATCGTCCGACAGGGTTAAAAGCTGGTATTTGCGGCGATAATCCAGTTTCCGGAGCAGGTTCATGCGTTCCGGCCGGGATAGCGCGTTGATCTCCACTTCCGTGAGATCCAGATTGCGATAGGCCGGGAAGGCCCTCGAAAGATCTTCCGGCAGGCCAGGACGGGTCAGGTTCCCCCTTCGGCCGCTGTTCGATTGTCTTGCCATGGTTCCTCCCCGTGAAAGACAGACGATATTGTAACGGCGAAATCGCCCGGCGCAAGGGGGGAGAGAGAAAAAGATGTCGAAATCTCCCATAAATGCCATCCTCAAGAATACTTTGGGTCCGAATCTCATCTATAAGTAAAGGAGGCCGAAACCCGGAGACGCCGGGGCAAGAAAACTTTTGCATCCGGCCATGGGATGGGGTATGAAAAACTAGATCTTCATCGAGGATGGAGGCAGTAACCGTTGGCAACGGGAGAAAAGCATGGATGAAATGAATACAATCGGACGCAACAGCTTCGTCCTGTTCGAATATGTCCTCCGAAACGCGGACGGCGAATTGATCGAAGCCTCCAGCGTGGATGATCCGCCGACCTACATTCACGGATTCCGGCAGTTGATCGGCGGTCTGGAGCGTCAACTGGAGGGGCATCGCGTAGGCGATCGTTTTCAGATCGTGGTGGATCCCGGGGAGGCTTACGGAGAGCGCAACGAGAATCTGTCCGTGGCTGTTTCCCGCACGGAGGTTCCGGAAGACGTTCCTCTGTACGAAGGAGCCAGTTTCGATGCCGTCAACGAGCGCGGCGACATGATTAAACTCTATGTGGCCAGCGCCGACGAGGATCAGGTGGTGTTGGACGCCAATCATCCCCTGGCCGGGGTGGAACTGCATTACGATATCACCGTGAAGCGGGTGCGCCCGGCGACGGAAGAGGAACTGATGGAGGCCGCCTCTCCGGTGTACGGTATCGATCTGGATGAGCGAAAGCTGAAAATCAAACCCTGAAGCGTTTGAAAAAGGTCGCCTGCCGGACGAACCCGATTCGCCGACAAAGTCCTCGCCATCCGGCGGGGATTTTTGCAACGGTCCGTTCCATCTTTTCGTTTCCGAGGGAGATGATGGATCGGGTTGCATTTGGCATGCCTTTTCATGCGGGAATTTCTCCCAACCAAAATTGCCCTTTACAAACCCGCCCATTAGTGCTTCAATCATTCGGCGCGTGACGCACGCAAACGTGAACGAGAAGGTATGAAAACGGTGGGGAGTGAATCGGAACGCACCGGAAACCGAATGCAATAAGGAGAAATATCGATGAAATTCTCACAGCTTACGGACTTTACCATCGGTCTCGACGGCATCGCCGAATTGTCCTCGGAAGGCGTGAAAATCCTGGATGCGAACGGATTTCGCGAACGGATGGACGATCTGATCTTCAGCGCGGTTTTCGCCGCCGATGAAAACGTGAAGCAGGCGGCCCGGTGGATCATCTGGGAAGGCGCGGGCGAACTGGGCGTCCATTCGGCCTCCATTCAGGATCTTTACATGGCCCGGGGCCGGAATGATTACAAAGATGTCTGCGTTCCGGCCGTAAACCTGCGCGGCATGACGTACGAAAGCGCCCGAGTCCTGGTGCGGGCGGTCCGGGAAATGGATGGCGGTCCCTTCATCATCGAGATCGCCAAAAGCGAGATGGGATACACCTTCCAGAATCCCTCGGAATTCGTCGCCTGTGTCCTGGCCGGAGCCGTGAGAGAGGGTTATACCGGTCCCGTCTGCATCCAGGGAGACCATTTCCAGGTAAAGGCTTCCAGCTATCATCAGGATGCGAAAAAGGAAGTGGATGGCGTGAAAGCGTTGATCGAGGACGCCGTGGCGGCCGGATTCTACAATATCGACATCGACACCAGCACGCTGGTGGAACTGGATAAACCCACGATTCCCGAGCAGCAGAAACTGAATTTCACCATCGCGGCGGAACTGACGGAACACGTTCGCAAGTTCGAGCCCGAGGGCGTCACCATCTCCGTGGGCGGGGAAATCGGCGAGGTCGGCGGGAAAAATTCCACCGTGGAGGAATTGGAGGCCTATCTGGACGGCTATCTCGACACCTTGAAAAGCCTGAATCCGGCATACAAGGGCATCAGCAAGATTTCCATCCAGACCGGCACCAGCCACGGCGGCGTCCCGCTTCCGGATGGAAGCGTGGCCGAGGTGGCGTTGGATTTCGGCGTTCTAGAGGAACTGGGCCGCGTGGCCCGGGACAAATACGGTCTGTCCGGAGCCGTGCAGCACGGCGCCTCCACCCTGCCGGACGAGGCTTTCCACCGGTTCAAGGAAACCCAGACCGCCGAGGTGCATCTGGCCACGGGATTCCAGAACCTGGTCTACGACCATCCCCGTTTTCCGGCCGAGTTGAAGGATCGCATCTACGCCTGGCTGAAGGTCAACTGCCGGGCGGACTGGAAACCGAGTCTCACGGAGGAGCAGTTTCTCTACAAAACCCGCAAGAAGGGATACGGTCCCTACAAGCCGGAATTCTGGACGATGCCGAAGGAAACGGAAGCGGCTCTGATGGAGGGTCTTCAGAAGAAATTCAGCTTCCTTTTCGATCAGTTGGGCTTACCGAATTCGCGCCATCTGGTCAAGGAGTTTCTGAGGCCCGCTCGCGTGAAGAAGGAAATTCCGAAAGTCTTCGGCCAGTTGCTGTCCGATCCCTCGCTGTTCGGAAAGAAGCACGGCGTGGAGGAAGACGCTCCCGGCGCGGACTGAATCGGATTATTCGGAAACAAAAACGGGGAGCTTTCGGGCTTCCCGTTTTTCGTATTCGGAAAAATTTTCGCGTTCTTCACTCGGGAGATTCCCCGCCTTTTTTTACGTTCTCTCCCTCGTCGAAGAGCGGATCCTTGTAGGTGTCCACGTATTCCTTCAAGGCCCGGCGCAGCGGTTCCTCCATGTCCAATAGACGCAGCCCGATTCCCGGGATGAGTTCCAGGCGCTTGGCCGTCGCCGATTGCAGGACGTGAACGACCTTGGCTTCCGTGTGGATTTGAATTCCCGTTTCCGGAATTTCGAACCGAAGTCGGATGGTTTCTCCTTTATACGGAGGAGGCGCGTCCTCGATATGCAGAAACATGCCGTCGGCGGAAACATTCTGGGTGATCGACTGGCGGATGTCCAGGTTTCCTTCGATCTCCACGGGAAGTTCCACCTCGATACGCTTGCTGATCGTTCGCCTTTCCGGATTGTCTTTCAAAAGGTCGAGCAGGTCGTCGTGTCCCGGGTCCACGGCCAGGTGCAGAAGGCCGTAACGAAAGAGTCCCTTCGCCAGTTTGCTTCCCACGGCGGGCCGCCACCAGCGCACCTCGGAAAGATAGTGAAAGGTCTGATTCTCCGGAGAAAGGATGTGGACCGCCACTTCATCTTTCATCTGAAGACGGGCCCGGCTGCGGATTTCCATACCTTCATTGGAGAGATTGTACATGAATCCTTGCACTCGCTGCCCGGATACACGTAATATGGCTTCCAGGCGGCGTTGCCAGCGTTCTTCCCTCGGCTTGAAGGTCATGGGGCGTCTCCGTCGATTGAAATGATTGTACTGTTCTAACCGAAATTTAATTCGAGCGCAAGTTCACTTTGTGGTTTGCTGTCGGAGAAGAAAAGAGGCCGACGGATGTCTTCGGTTTCCTTGGCCGATTCCACCAAACCCGGAGAGATGCTCCATGCCGATTTTACTTGTTGAAGACGATGAACGACTGGCGGACGTTCTCTGCCGCGGTCTGGACGAGGAAGGCTACGACATCGCCTGGGCCGGGGACGGAACTTCGGGACTGACCATGGCGCTGGACGACGCCTACGACTGCATTCTGCTCGACCGTATGTTGCCCGGCATGGACGGACTGTCCCTGTGCCGCGAACTGCGGCGGCGCGGGCGGGGCGATCCGGTCATCATGATTACGGTGAAGGACGCGACGGAAGACAAGGTGGAGGGACTGGAGGCCGGGGCGGACGATTACGTGGTCAAGCCGTTTTCCTTCAAGGAACTGGTGGCCCGGATCCAGGCCCAGGTGCGGCGGCATCGGGTGTTTAGCCTGAAGGCGTTGCAATACCGGGATCTCGTTCTGGATCCGCATTCCCGCTCCGCCCGGCGGCAGGGTCGGCGGATCGAACTGACCCCCAAGGAGTACGACCTGCTGGAATATTTCGTTCGCAACGCCGAGCGCATCGTCACCTTGCCGGAATTGATCGAAAACGTATGGGGGCTGGCCTTCGATCCTCGTACCAATGTCCTGAACGTCTATCTGCACCATCTGCGGGGAAAAATCGACCGGGATTTCGACAAGGATCTGATTCACACCGTAAGGGGACAAGGATTTCTGTTTGGAGAGAAATCATGAGACCCGCTTCTCTTCGCTGGAAACTGATTCTGCTTTACGTGGGAACGGTCAGTCTGATCCTGGCCATTTTCATCGGCGCGGATGTGATCGGCCTGAAACGGAACCTTCTGCAACAGGCCGACGGCCTGGCGCTTTCGGAGGAAATGGCGCTTGCGGCCTGGCGGCGGGCGCTCTGGGAACATGTCCTGATGGGGCTGGCGCTGATCGGCGTGGTTTTCATGGTGGGCTACGCCTTCATCCGTAAGGCGCTCAAGCCGGTGCGGGACATGGCGCGGACGGCACGGCGCATTACGGCGGACGATCTTTCTCTGCGCGTGGACGCGGGCGGCGACCGGGAGGAACTGGGAGAACTGGCCCAGACCATGAACGCGATGATCGAACGTCTGGAGCGCTCGTTTTCCCAGATTCGGCGCTTTTCCGGGGACGCGGCTCATGAACTGAACACGCCGCTGACCGTGTTGCGGGGAGAAATCGAGGTCGCCTTGCGCAAGGAGCGCCCGGCGGAGGAATACCGGCGCACATTAAACGAATTGTTGAACGATATCCGGCATTTGAGCGGTATCGTGGACAACCTGCTGTTTCTGACTCGCGCGGATGAAAAGTCCATGGCGGGAAAGTTCGAGTCCGTCCGCCTGGACCAGGTGGCCCTGGAAGCCTTCGAGGAACTGGCGGGGCTGGCTGGAGAGAAGGAAATCCGGTACGATATCGAGCTGTTGGAGGAACTGACGGTGCGGGGAGACGCCGATCTTCTGCGCCGGGCGGTGGCGAATCTGTTGCAAAACGCCGTCAAATTCTCCAATCCCGGTGGACGGGTTTCCCTCGCCCTCAAACGGAACGGCGATGCCTTCGTCCTGAGCGTTTCAGACGACGGCCCGGGGATCTCGAAGGAACATCTGCCCCAGCTTTTCCAACGTTTTTATCGTGTGGACACCAGCCGCTCGAAACGCTCCGGCGGAGCCGGGCTGGGGCTGTCCATCGTGGAGGAAATCGCCGGATACCACGGGTTTTCCGTCGAAGTGGACAGCGAACTTGGACGGGGAACCGAGATTCGGGTCACTGGATCCTGTCATACCGCCGGGTGAGACGTTCCGCATTCGCCTTTCCTGCAATCCGGGCTCGACAAAACGCCCGAAATGTCCTATAAATACCGGATCTTGAAGAATCGTATTTCCGGCGAGGAGAGGCAGGACATGGAAATATGCGCCCTGATTATGGCGGGAGGCCACGGCACCCGTTTCTGGCCCTGGAGCGGAGCCCTGTTGCCCAAGCAGTTTCTTCCCATCGTGCACCCGGAAAAATCCCTGTTGCAAATGACCTTCGAGCGGGTTTCGGGTCTTTGCGGAACGGAGCGCGTCTTGATTCTGACCAACCGCGAGTACCAGGCGGTGGTGCGGACGCAACTGAAGGATCTGCCGCCGGAAAACGTCATCGGCGAGCCGCTTTTGCGGGATACGGCGGCCGCGGTGGGGTTCGGTTCCGCCGTGGCGGCGCTTCGCTGGCCGGACGCCGTGCAGGTGGTCTTGCCCGCCGATCACGAGATCTCTCCGGACGAACGTTTCCAGGCCATCCTGCGTCAGGCGGCCCGGCATGCTCTCGAAGACGGGCGGCTCTACACCATCGGTATCACGCCCACGCGCCCTACCAGCGCTTATGGTTATTTGAAACGCGGCGAAAGGCTGGATTCGCCCGAGGGCTTCGCACGCAACCGGGTGGCGGCCTTCGTGGAAAAGCCGGACGTGGAAACGGCGAAAACCTACGTGGAATCGGGAAATTATCTCTGGAACGCCGGGATGTTCGTCTGGAGGCCCGACGCCGTGCAAGAGGCTTTGAAGCGGCGTCTGCCCGAACATGCCAGCCGTTTGCCGGAGGCAGCGAAATCGGAAGGAGCGCCGGATTTCGAGAGCATCGTGAAAGAGGCTTTTCTGGCGGTGCCGAAAATTTCCATCGATTTCGGCGTGATGCAGGCCGAGGGAGCGAATGGAAACGTCTGCATGATCGAAGGTGACTTTCAGTGGAGCGATCTGGGGGGCTGGCAGGCTTTTGCGGATACGCTCCCGCCGGACGGCCACGGAAACCGGATTTACGGCCACGGAATGGATTGGGACGGAGAGAACTGGAAGGAATTCTGGATTCCCCGCGAACCCCGCCGGGGCGACAAGGACGAGGATCTTTCCTTGGGCGACGTGCTGACCATGGACGCCCGGGACAATCTGGTGTTCAACAACCGGCGCGGCCACCGCATCAGCCTCTTCGGCGTGCGGGATCTGGCGGTGATCCACACCCACAAGGAAACGCTGGTCACCTCTCGTGATCTGGCGGAAGAAATCAAGCCCCTGGTATCCAACCTGCCGGAAACACCGGCGAAAGGCGGCCTGTCGGCGGTGGAGAAGGTGGAAAAACCCTGGGGCTGGGAACTCTGGTGGGGCTGGACGGACGACTTCGCCGGGAAGACGCTTTTTCTGCGAAAGGGTAAGCGCTTCAGCCTGCAATACCACGTCGTCAAGGAAGAGGTGATTTACGTCCACCAGGGGCGCGCCCGCTTGGAGACGGCCGCCCGGGGCGAGGAACTGCGGGAGATCGTCATGGAACCGGGGCAAGCGGTCCACGTGGAGCCGGGGCGGCTGCATCGCATCGAGGCCCTGGAGGATTGTCTGCTCTTCGAAAGCTCGCTGCCGTTTCTCTGGGATGTGGTTCGGATTGCGGACGATTTCGGGAGGGAGGGCACCAGAGAGGCGGAAGCGCCCGGGAGAAAATCCTGAAATCTTTCGGAAATCCACGTCCTACCGGCAAATTCCATTTCATTCTCCGGCTCCTGGGGTACAATGGGAATCGCTCCCGGCGGAATGCGGCTGAAAGCTTTCCGCGTGAACGTCCATGGCAAACACCCGAACCAACGAGCGGGAATGGTCGCTTTTCTGCAACAGAACGGGAAATTGGGATCCCCGACACCTTTGGAATTTCCGGAGAAATCGCTGTCCGCCGGTGAGCTGCTGCGGGTGTTCCAGTCGCTTTTCCCCCACTACGGCAACTCCTTTTACGCCAAGGGAAAGGTCATCAAGGGCGAACTGCCTCCCAATCCCTCCCGGGTGACCGTGGACATCATTCGGCAATGTTCTTTGGGTTGCGCCTTCTGTTTCGCCTCCGACACGCGACGGCGGGGCGACTGGACGCCGCTGGAGGCCCTGGCGGATCTGTTCGATGGATTGAAAGGCGTGGAGAAACTGGCGCTCATCGGCGGCGAACCCTTCGAGCATCCCGACATTTTCGAGGTCGTGCGCCTGGCGGGGGAGACGGCGAGCCGGGAGGTGGAGATCTTCACCAACGGTTTGGCGATTCCGCCGGAGACGAATGCGGCCGTATCCTGGTTGGAGCATTTGCGAAACGGTTTCAAAGCGCCCGTCCTGCGCCTGACGCTGGCGGTGGATCGCTGGCACCGGGAACGCCTGGGGCCGGAGGCCCTGGCGAAACGCATTTCCGTGCTCCTGGAACTGGAGCGCCGGGGGCTTGTGACGGCCATGTTCAACGTCACGGACCCGGCCATTCATACCCGCGATTACCTGGACTTTCCCGTCATCCGCGAGGTGCTGCATTCGCTGTCTCCCGAGCTGGACGCGCGTTTCATGGAGCGGCTCAGGCAACGCCGGGTGGAGGATTCCTTCTATCTCAATCCGCTTATCGCCCAGGGGAGCCAGGAACTTTCCGAAAACGTGGAACCCCTGCGGGCGGTGGATTTTCTCTTCAATCCCGAGATCGCCGTCACTTGGCGAAACGGGCGACATCACTGGTTTTCCAGTCTGAACGCCCTCTGGATGCCGAAGCCTCCCGCCGCCCTGGTTCTGGGAACGTCTCCGGACGGCCGCGTGGCGGGCATGTTTTTGGAGAACGTGGTCGGCCGTTGGTTTGGGTTCGCAAAGACGCCGGGACTGCGGGAGTCCTTTCTGGCCCTGTTGCATGCAGGCGCGATCCGGGCGCGATTTATCGAGAAAGCCCGCACGTTTTGCGGAAAAGACCGCGAGGGGCGCTTTCTCGAAACTTTGCTTTTCGCCATCGAACGTGGGGAAGAAACGGCGGTTCGGGAGCGTTTCCAGTCCGTACCGGCCCTGCGTCGCTTTGAAAGGATGCTGATGGCTCCGGATGCGTTCTTTCATGAGCGGGCGTGCAAGGTGCTGGAAATATCCGATGGCATGGCAGCGGACGGGGCGGTGATGGACCTGGCCGGACGGCCGGATTTCGATCTGTTGCGTCTGCCGGTTCTTCGGGCCATCGTTGAGGAAATGAAGACTCGGGGACGGGATCCGTTCGCGGAGGCGCGAAATCTGTGGGTGCGGCTGCGTTCGGAAGAGGGAAGGGGGCGATTGGGCCTGGGTTTCGCCCGCTCTCGCGTGAGGCGGCAGTGGCGGCCTTTCGATCCCCCGCTTTCGCTCGTCGAGACGGCCTGGCGTAATGACTTTCGGGAAAGCGAAGATGCGGGCGCGGAATACGAAGCCCGGCCCTACCTTCGGATTCAGGAGGGCCGGATCCTCTATGGTATCGAGGGGTTGGTCTTCGAGGAGACGGAGGAAGCACGGAAGGAATTCTCGGCGGAAGTCGAGCGGCTTCTGGAATACTGGCGGCGGATGTTCGGGCCGCTGGCAGAAGAGTTGTTCGCGACGTTGCGGACGGAAGATGAAAACGGTTGGGAAGGGGAACTGAACCGCTTGATCGAGGCTGCGACGGAAACGCCCCGGGAAGGGCCGCTCCCGGATCCCGTCCGCATGCTGGAATACGCTGCCTTCGATGCCAATCGCAACCGCGCCCCGACGGACAACCTGGCGTTTCTGGACGAATTGAAAATCCTTCCGAAGTTGGAGGCCTTGCCCGAAAAGCAGAGGAAGGACTTTCTCGCGCGGGTGGAAAACTGGCACGAATATGAAATCATGGAGCGAGAGATGGAGCGCAGGCGGTGAAACGACCGGATTTTCACATCGAACTGGGCGGGCCGTGCAACAACCATTGCGTGAACTGCCCCAAGCCGAAGGACATGCGGATCTCTCTGGATTCCCTGGAGAAAAATCTGGATCTTGCGATGGCCGCCGGGGAGCGAGCCGTCTTTTTCCCGCACCGGGAATGGGTGCTGCATCCCCTGCGTCGTGAAATCATCCGTGCGCTTCAATCCAGAAAACTGGCGTTCGGCATCGCCACCAACGCGCGAGCTTTTTCCAATCGACGCGTGCTGCGAAATCTGAAAACGGTGGGGCTGGCCTATGCGGAAGTGTTGCTGCATGCCGGTTCTCCGTACCCCTACTACCTGATTACGGAAACGGAAGGTTTTTTCCAGGCGCTGGACGGTATCCGTAACATTCTGCTGGAGGGCTTGGACTGCCGCGTGGTGATGCCCGTCAACCGCTACAACAAGGGCGGACTGCGGCGGGCGGTGCTGGCGATGGAGGCCATGCCTCGTGTGGTGGACCTGGAATTCATGGATCCGTCGGGACGTTTCTCCCGTCATATCGAGGAAGCGCTGGATCATCGGCGACGCCTGCGGGGCGAGGTGCGAGTGACGGTTCCGGCGGACGCCCGCATGCTTCCGGTGCAAAACGAAACCTTCACGGCGAAGGAGGTCTGCGCCCGGAGAATCCCGGAAGGAAGTGGGACGCTCGACCTGTTCATGCGCGTGGCGGACCATCATTACCAGCGTTACCGGCTTTCGGATCCGTTGCCCTGGGCGACTCTGCTGCGCGCGCGGAACGTGCGCTCTCTGGTGTTCGACGGGGCGGGACGGCGTTTTCGGCTGGAGAAGACCTGCGCCGCGTGCCCCCGGCTGCTCTGTTGTTCGGGGCGATTCGGGATCGATGAGCGGGAAGAGGAAGAAGAACCCGGTCGCTCCGATCTGAAGGATTTGGAGGCGCGCGCTCGGCGGGTCATCGATCTGTCGGAGGAGCGTTCCCGTCCCGCCCTTTTGGAACTGCGCCGAATGATGGCGTCGCTTCCGGAGGGAGAGCCGCTTCTGGTGCGTGGGCGCGTGCCTCGCCTCGTAATGGAGAATGATTCGCCGGAGCCGGAGACGATCGAGGATCTGGACGTGGAATGGGTGGCCGATCTGGCCGGGATGTTCGGCCTGAGCGTGGACGCCTATGTTCTGCCCGGCGGAAGGAGTCACAACCGGTTCGGAATCCTTCTGCGAAAAGAAGCGGAAAAGCGCACCGTCGTCATGGAACGCACGGCGGTTTTCAGCGTGTCCAGCGCCTGCGTGGCCGATTGCGTGATGTGTTCCATGCCGAAGATCTATGCCGGAGAAGCGATCGACGGCCAACGCATTCCTCCCGTGATGGAGGAACTCAGACTTTGCGGGTTCACCGCCGTGGACATCTTCGGAGGGGAAATCACCCTGCGGGAAGACCTGCCGGAATTGATCCGCTTCGCCAAGACCATGAACCTGAATACGATGGTGATTACCACCGGCTACAAGGTGGACGACGCCTACCTTTCCCTTTTGGAGGAAGCTGGGCTGGACAAGATCGAGGTAGCCCTGGACGCGCCCACGGCGGAACTGCACGACCGGATCAAGGGGCGCAAGGGTTTGTTCGAGCACGCCGTCCGGGCCGTGAAGGCGGTCGGAGAACAGGAGCGGCTTTACGTGGAAGTCAACACCGTGATTCTGCGGGACAACGTGGCCGAACTGCCCGCCCTGCATCGTTTCGTCGCGCGGGAACTGGGCGGGAGGCGTCATCGCTTCTTCTACTTCGTCCACGTCCCCACATCGCTCACGCGGCCGCGCTGGATGACGGAATCCCAATCCACGGCGTACATCCGCGAAATACGCCCGGAACTGCTCCGCCTGAGCCGCGAACTGGGCACGAAGCTGGACTTCTGCCCGGACATCGATCCCGCCGATTACGGGACGGAGGAAGCGTTCATCCGGCGCATGCGTTACGGACTGTATCAGGACAAGGGCGTCTGTCAGGCGCCGGGACGGGATCTGCTGATTATGCCCGATGGGGCCGTTTACGGTTGCATCAGTCCGGTGGTGGCTCATTCCGGCCGGGAAATCGGGAGAATCGGAGAGGGCGATCTGCTCGAATTTCTTCGAGGCGAGAAAATGGAAATCTGGCGGAAGGAAGCGGGAACCTGGCCCGAGTGCCGGAGCTGCATCAGTCGCCGATGACGAAGGATTCGTACCGGCGAAATGCAAAACCGATCCGAGGCATGGCATGAACCGTGATGGCCAGACAGACAAGGGGGAACCGGCGATTCTTTCGGCGCTCTACGACGGAGAAACCGGATTCGCCGCGGCGTTGCTGGTTGGGAAGCGCGTGCTCGGCGTGTTTTCCGAAGACATGCTGGAAACTCCCGTCCGGATCGTGCCGAATTTCGAGACTCTCGACCCGAAGGATCTGTTTCACTGGACGGGATTGCGGGGATTGTTGCGGACCTGGGGAAAAAGTCCGGAAGACGTGGATCGCATGGTCTGGGAAGGGCTGCCTCCCGGCGTGGAAGGGCGTTCGTTGGGAAAACGGAACGGCGTCGCTTTTCTGGAAACGGGAAAAATGTTTTACCTGGATCGAAAGACATCAACGCGGAAAACATCCCCCGTCGAACGCGTCCTGGAAAATCTTCGCTGGGCATTGAAGGCTTTGGGAGAGTTCAGCCGTTCGCCGGTGCTGCGTCATCGCAACTTCGGCCCGGAATTCGTGGACGAGGAGGTGTTGCCGCTGATCCGTGCGCGCTCCGCTCTGACGGTGACCGACGGCACGAATTCCGAAGCGGTCCGGATTCTATTGAAAGGACAGCGGCTTTTTCGTTTCGCGGGGCCGCGCGCCATGGACGATCGGCCGTCGCCGAACCGGGCGGTGCTTCGGTTGCCGGAGGGCGCGACCATCTCCGCACGGGATCTGCTGGTCTGCGACCGGCGTTTTCTGCTGGATAGCCTAAAAGTCGTGAAGCCGTTGGGAAGGAATTTGTTTTTAGTGCGAACGTCTGATGGCGCGGAACCGGTCTGGAGGCGGGTTTCCGGAGAGGATGGAACGATTTTCGCGGAAGTGGCCACGTCAGGCGGGCTTCCGGAAGTCGTAAGATTGCTCAAGGCACTGCGCGAGCACGGAAAGGAAGGCGCTTTGCTCTGTCGCAAGCCTCCCGCCCTCGATGGCTCCCTGGTGGAGACGCCGTTACAGGCGCTGGATGTTTTCGAGAACGGATCGCAGCGCTCCATGCTGCTGGGGAGCTTCCTGGTGGAGAAGCGGAGGCGGGCGATTCCGATTTCGGAGCCGCCGGCCGCCCACCGGCTGATGCTGCGCCTTTCGGCCCGCTGCGATTGGAATTGCGGACACTGCACGATTCGGGATCTGCCGGAGGGTCGACGGAAACGTTCGTACGAGGATGCCATGCAAGCCCTGCGGGAAGGCTGCCGGGCGGGTTGCCGAAGCCTGGTGTTTATGCGCGGGGAGCCGCTGCTCTGGCCCGGATTCGGCGAACTGGTCGGCGAGGCGCGCCGCCTGGGTTACGAATGGATTCAGGTACAGACCCACGCCGGGCCGCTCGGACAATCCTCCGGGTTGGATGGTTTGTTGGCGCCGAATGGCGTGGATGTATTCGAGTCGCCCATTCTAGGCGCGAAACCGGAGACGCATGACCGTCTGGCCGGACGGAAGGGAGCCTTCGGTCTTGCGCTGCGTGGCGTTCGGAAAATCATTCGCGCCGGTAAGGGATGGACGGCGCAGGCGCCCGTGCTGGAAGGCAACCGGGACGAACTGGGGCGCGTGCTCGATCTGGTGGAGAAACTGGGCGGGCGGAGCGTCGCCTTCCAGTTTCCTCGTCCGGTGGAAAGGAACGGGCGTCCGGTCAGCCGGGGATTGCTTTCCCTGAAACAGGCGGGAGAGACGCTTCGGCTTGTTTTGCCCTACGCTGTCAAAAAGGGAATCGCCGTTCAGGTCGAGGGTATGCCCGACTGTCTGCTGCCGGAAAAGTTCCGAAGTTCTGCGGGAAGCGATACGGAAGGGCAACGCATTCGTATTCACGATCTGCACCGCCTGGAAACCGTCGATGACCGCAGGCGAGCGCCGAATGCCGCCATCGCCCGCATTTGCGCGGATTGTCGGCTGTCCGAAACCTGCGGACGCACCTGGCCCGCGTATCTGGAGCGGCATGGCACGTCCGAGTTGAAGCCCTTGCGACGAAGGAAGGGATGACGCATGGCGGATTTCGGATACATCCAGGTGATCCGGCGCTGCAACCAGAACTGCCGTTTCTGCGCCAGCCCCGACAACGGCCGGGAACTTTCCCTGGGACAGGCGCGAAAGCAACTTTTGCGCCTGTCGGAACGCGGATACGACGGCGTGGTTCTTACCGGAGGCGAGCCCACGCTGTCGCAAAGCCTTCCGGAAATCATCCGTTACGCGAACGAGTTGAACCTGCCCGCCCGCATCGTCACCAACGGCCAGCGTCTGGCGGACCGGGCGTATCTTCTGACGTTGATGGATGCGGGGCTTCGGCACGTCAATCTTTCCGTGCATTCGCATCACGCGGCCGTGCAGGCGTTTCTCACCGGGAACCGGGAATCTCTGGCCAATATCGTCCGCTTTCTGTTCCACACCCGGAACCTGCCGCTACGCGTGGATATCAGCCAGACCATCTGCCGCCAGAACATGGATCACCTGCACGAAGCCGTGGACTGGATCTGCGAGAAATTTCCCTTCGTACGCCACATCAGTTGGACGTATCTGGATCCGTGCATGGAACGCGTGGCCATGCATCCGGAGGTGCTTCCCAGTTATCGGGAAACGGAAGTTTCCCTGCGCGCCGCCATGGATTACCTGATTCGCTCCGGGCGCAGTTTTCGCGTGGAAAAAGTGCCGCTATGCTACATGGGGCCGTACGCGCGATTTTCCACGGAGACGCGCAAGATCGTGAAGAAGGAGCGCCTGGCCGGGGAATTCCTGGACGAGCGTACGGCGTTCGAGCAGAACGTGTGGTATTACGCGAAGCCGCTGATCTGCAAGGCATGCAGCCTGGAGGCGATCTGCGCTGGAATCTGGCAGGTGGAGACGGTATATCGTTCGGATGAGGCACGCCCCATGCAGACCGATCCGAAAACGATTATCCGTGAAATATGGGAAGAGGAAACTGCGGCCGGTACGACCGGAGAGGCGAGGTCTCGAAGCTAGCGCCGGAACGCTTCCGCAAGAATCAGGCAGGGCCCAAGAAGGAGTGCGTCCGCGCCCAGCGCGGCAAAGCAGCGAAGCGCCTCCGCCGGCGTGTTGACCAGCGGCTCGCCCCGCCGATTGAAGGACGTGTTCGCCACCAGGGGGACGCCGGTTTCCCGATGGAAGGCTTCCAGCAGGGCGTGATAACGTGGGGCCGAGGAGGCATGCACGGATTGTGGGCGGCAGGTGCCGTCCTCGTGCACCACGGCGGGAACGCGGGACGACCGGTCCTTACGCATCGGCAGCGCGATCAGCATGAAGGGACTGTTCATGGGGGTCTCGAACCAGTCGGCCTCGTGTCCGGCAAGGATCGATGGGCTCACCGGCCGCCAGGGCTGGCGCCGTTTCATGCGGTTCAGCCGGTCCTTGGATTCCGGCTTTCGCGGATCGGCAAGGATGGAGCGACCGCCCAGGGCGCGGGGGCCGAACTCCGCGCATCCCTGAAACCAGCAGACCACCCGTCCGGTGGAAAGAAGCCGAGCCGCCTCGCGGGCGGGATCGTCGGGAACGGAATGGGAAATGCCGCTTTTCAAAAGGAAGTGCCGAATGAACTCGTCGGAGTATTCCGGTCCAAGAAACGTGTGCCGTATATCCTGAAAGGGAAACACGCCGGTGACCGCTCGATGTGCCAGGAAGGCCGCGCCCATGGCCGTCCCGGCATCGTTGGCTCCGGGTGGAACGAAAAGGGGGACGGCCATTTCCTTCCGGATGCGGCCGTTCATCTGGCAATTCAGCGCCGCGCCGCCGGACAGGCAGAGCCGCTCGAACCCGTGGCGCGCGCGATCGTGCGCCAGCCGTCCCATGACGGTTTCTTCAAGGGCGGCCTGCACGGAGGCCGCCAGATCCGCGTGTTCCGGGTGGAGCGATTCCCCGTTCGCGCGAAGACGATGGAAACGGCGGAAGGCGGCCCACTCCGACAGGCGAAAGCGCTCGCCATCGAAGGACAGGCCATCCTTGAAGGAAAGCGAGGGTTTGCCGAAGGCCGCCAGGGCCATGGTGGAGCCTTGCCCGTGGGAACCGAATCCGAGAATTTCCGTAACGGTCTCGTAGACCCCGCCGATGGAGCGGTCCGGAAAGAACGGCTCGTCCCAGACACGTTCGAGATGGCCGTCCTTGGCAAGAAAGAAAGCGGCTGTTTCACGGTCTCCGCGGCCATCCACGCTTAATACGGCGCATTCATCGAAGCCCGAAAGCCCGTAGGCGCAGGCTGCGTGGGCTAGATGGTGGGGGACGAAAAACCGTTCGCCGCTTCGAAGGATGGCGGGCGGACGAAGCGGCGAACGCCTGCCGTAGCTTTGTCGAAACCGGTAGGGCAGGCCGTTGATGCTCGTGAAATCGATATCCTTCCGTTCAAGTCCGGCCATCTTCAGCACGGTGTCGATGCTTCGCACCGGCCAGGCATCCTCGACGGAAACGAGCGGTGAGGAAGCCGGGGAAACGTCGGGGAGCGCTGGGAAGCGCCAGGGATGGTGGCGGATCCGGCTGAAGCGCTCCTCTTCCACCGCCGCGACGAGACGACCGTCCACCAAAAGCGCCGCCGCGTGTTCCATGGTGGTCACCATGGCCAGGCCCAGGATCACCAGCGGTTTTCGAGGAAGGTCGCGCTTGCGTTCCTTGCACGGAGGCGCTTTCGTCGTGTCGCTTGCGTCGTCCGAGACGAATCGTTCCAGCGCCGGACGCAGCGCGGGTCCGGAGAGACATGCGGTTTCGCTGGCCATGGGGCGGAGCGCTGCTTCGGGGCAGACCTCCACGCAGCGGTAGCAGCGGATGCAGGCTTCCTCGTGAAAACGGAGTTCGTTGTCCGAAAGCGAAAAACATGAAAATGGACAGGCGGAGACGCAGCCGCCGCAGCCGTTGCACGAAGACGCGTCGATGGCGATCGGTCGCCAAGGCGTATCGGAAGGACAAGGGACAACGGGCGTCGCGACGGGAATCGTCTCCGGCTGAAGGCCGTATAAAAGAAGTCGCGCCGTGTCATCATCGAGGCCTTCGCGGAAGGCCTTTTCCAGCACGGTCAGGGCGTTTTCATCCGAGCTTTGCAGAAGGAGCGATTTTCCGGAAAAGCGGCCTGCCCGCACGCGAAGCACGCGCCGAAAGCCCGATCGGACCTCCGGCGTCTTTTCCGTATCGAGAAAATGAGAAAGAAAAACCATGGGGACTTGAAGGTCGTCCGCGACGGAATAGCGGGGGCGAAGCGCATCGTCCGGTTGCATGGCGCGTACGCGCCGCAAGGGAAAGCGGGCGGAAAGCACCTGATCCAACGTTTCGAGGATCTCCGGCGGCGATTCCTCCGGATCCGGCCGAACGCAAAGCTCCAGTCCGTCCGCGTCCAGGCGCACGCGATAATCGAGCAGGGGAAAAGTCGCCAGAATATCGTGAAATTCGGAAAGGTCCATCAGCGATCCATCCGGGAAGGGCAGGGCGATGTCCGGCAGTCCGGGCGTGCGGAATCGAAAGTCGGAGCTCGAAAGGCCGCCGTCGCTCTCGTGTTCCCGCACCGCGCGAAGGCCCGTGGAAATCGGCACGAAGTCCTCGCCCGCGAAAAACAGATCTCCCGCGTGCTCCGGCGGGACGGGAGCCCGGAAGCGGTCCAGGAGCCGCCAGGAGACGCCGCGATGCAGCATGGAATAGATGCCGTCCGTCGCGGAGGAAAACGCCAGCCATCCGGTTCGGCCGGGCAAACCCAGACGGGGAGCGACGCCGAACTTCCCGTGGATGCGTTTCCGCATGGCGGGGAACGCGGGGGCGTCGGTGAGGATCACGGCATCCGGAGGCGCGGCGGCCCACTTCGCGGACCGTAAAAGATCCGCGCCGTCGCCGACGAGCACGAGGCGGCCGACTGCGGAAATCAGGCGCTGGGAGCGGACCGGAGAAAAAGCCTCCGGCGGACCCTCCAGATAGCGCCAGGGTCGCTCGGCGGGTTGCACGCGAAACGCCGAAGCGTCCGGCGGGACGACACGCGCGATGCAGATGGATTCGTCCGGCGGAAAGTCCAGCGCGAAAAGCATTTCCTCCACAAAAAGACGGACGCGAAGGGCGGTCGAGACGCGCCGGGAATCGGCGAAGGGCCGGGACGTTCCCTTGAGCAGGCACTCAAGATGGGCTTTCAGGCGGGCGGATTCGTCTTCGCTCGGGCGTTCCGAATATTTTTGGCGTGGGAACGCGGAGGGAAGCCGCCGCATGAAAGGCTCCTTTCAGGTCGGCGCCCGGCGGGAGGTCCGGGCGTCCGCTTGGCGAATGCGCTTCAGGACACCTTGTCTCCCGGTTTCAGGTCGCCGTCGAAGGTGGCCAGACGGAAACGATCATCTCCGCCCGCGCCCAGGATCATGCCTTCCGAAAGGCCGAACTTCATCTTGCGCGGTTTCAGGTTGGCGATGACCATCACCTGGCGGCCCACCAGCACGGACGGATCCGGGTATTCCGCGCGGATGCCGGAGAAAATCTGGCGCGGCTTTTCCTCTCCCAGATCCACCAGGATGCGCAACAGTTTGTCCGCGCCTTCCACCAGTTCCGCGCTTTTCACCCGCCCCACGCGCAGGTCCATTTTCTGAAAATCCTTGATGTCGATTTCGCCGGGGACCGCCTTTTTGGCTTTTTCCTGTTTCGGGGCCTTGGGCTCGGGTTCCGCTTTCGCCTGTTTCTGTTCGATCTTCGCCCAGGTGTCGCGCAGGGTCGCCGTGCGATTGAAGACCGGGCTGTCGCTGCGGAAGTCTTTCCGGTCCGCGCAGAAATAGCCCAGGCGTTCGAACTGGATGTGTCCGCCCGGCTGCATCTCGGCCAGGGCGGGTTCCAACTTGCAGCCCTTGAGAATCAGCAGGGATTCGGGGTTGATGGTGTCCTTCCAGTCGCGTCCGTCTTCCTGGGCCAGCGGGTTTTCGGCCTGGAAGAGACGATCGTAAAGCCGCACCTCGGCGTCCACCGCGTGGGCGGCCGAGACCCAGTGCAGCGTGCCCTTCACCTTGCGGCCGTCGGGAGAGGTTCCGCCTTTGCTGTCCGGATCCCAGGTGCAGCGCAGCTCGATCACGTTTCCATCGGCGTCCTTGATGACCTCCCGGCAGGTGACGAGGCAGGCGTAACGCAGGCGGACTTCCTTGCCCGGGGCCAGCCGGTGCCATTTGCGCGGCGCTTCCTCGCGGAAGTCGTCCCGCTCGACGTACAGTTCGCGACCGAAGGGAATCCGGCGCGAGCCCATGGAAGGATCCTCCGGATGGTACGGTCCCTCGAATTCCTCCGTCCGTCCCTCGGGATAGTTGGTGATGACGACCTTCAGCGGGTTCAGCACGGCCATCATGCGCGGAGCGCGGTCGTTCAGATCCTCGCGGATGCAATATTCCAGAAGCGCCATGTCCACCACGCTGTCGGCCTTGGCCACGCCGATCATGTCGGAGAACTTGCGAATGGATTCCGGCGTGTAGCCCCGGCGGCGCAGGCCCGAGATGGTGGGCATGCGCGGGTCGTCCCATCCGGCGACGTAGCCGCCTTCCACCAGCTCCAGAAACTTGCGCTTGCTCATGACGGTGTAATTCAGGTTCAGTCGGGCGAACTCGATCTGGCGGGGCGGATCCTCGAACTCCAGTTCCTTCGTGAACCAGTCGTAAAGGGGACGGTGGTTCTGGAATTCCAGCGAACAGAGCGAATGCGTGATCTTCTCCAGGGCGTCGCTCTGTCCGTGGGCCCAGTCGTACATAGGATAGATGCACCACTTGTTTCCGGTGCGGTGGTGGGCGGCGTGGCGAATGCGGTACATGATGGGATCGCGCAGATTCATGTTGCTGGCGGTCATGTCGATCTTGGCGCGCAGAACCAGTTCGCCGTCCTTGAATTCGCCGTCGCGCATGCGCTGGAAGAGATCCAGGTTTTCCTCCACGCTGCGGTTGCGGTCGCGGCTTTCCTTCGCCTTTTTATAATAGTTGCCGCGATACTCGCGGATTTCCTCTTCGCTCATGCCGTCCGCATAGGCCTTGCCCTTGCGGATGAGCTTCAGCGCCAGTTCGTACAAGGTTTCGAAATAATCCGAGGCGTAGTACAGCCGGTCTCCCCAGTCGAAGCCCAGCCAGTGGATGTCCTCCATGATGGATTCCACGTATTCCACGTCTTCTTTCGTGGGATTCGTATCGTCGAAGCGCAGGTTGCAGGTTCCGCCGTATTCCCTGGCCAGGCCGAAATTCAGGCAGATGGATTTGGCGTGGCCGATGTGCAGATAGCCGTTTGGTTCCGGCGGAAAGCGCGTGGCCAGACGCCCCTGGTTTTTCCCGTTCTTCAGGTCTTCATCGATGAAATCCTTGATGAAATTCGATGCCGGTCTGGTTTCCGGCGACTTCGCGGCCTTTGCTTTTTCCTCGGACATGCCCACCTCGATTTCGCACCATGCGGTTGATGATATTTTCCCGGTCCAAGCGAAACAAGATATTCGTATAGCACCAAACGGCTTCCGGCGCAATGCCTGAAACGCCATGCGTTGAAGAACTTCCCGGATTTCCGGGAGCGAAGCGAAACCCTTCGGTCGGTTCCGGCGGGAAAGGAAAAAAGGAAAAAATCGTAGGGGAACCCCGACCGGAACACAGGCCCTATCGCGAAGGACATAGCGCGTTGGGTATAAAATGCAACATAATCGCGTAACCCATGAATATCGAATGGAAATTCGCAACGTGTTCTTCTTCGGAGGGACGATGGCGGCCTCGGCTCAAAACGCCGTTTTTCGCGTGCGGTCCGGGTGAACGCAAAAAGAAAGAAAAATGCCGTTGATTCAATACCTTACACGCTAAAAACCTGTCACCCGGACGAACGCCGGAAAAGGCCCCGATAACGGGCGAAATCGGGAATGTTTCGCATGGCCGGAAAAAGATCGATCGAAGCGGCATTTCCGTTTTTTCAGTCGGTGCTTCCATCGATCCTTCCGGAAAACGAAAGACCCGGAATAAAGCCTGTCTATAGTCTCTCCAAAATGACAATGAGGACTAAATAGGTTTGATTACGATGTTGAAAATATCCAAAATGACCGATTACGCGTTGCAGATCCTCTCCGCGTTCCAGTCGCCCGCGCGGCTCATGCGCGCAAGGGAACTTTCGGAAATCTCCGGAGTGCCATTGCCGACCGTGAACAAAATATTGAAAATGCTGGTGAAACAGGGAATTCTGGAATCCCGGAGAGGAGCCGGAGGCGGGTATCGGCTGCTGGTCGGGTTGGGCGGCATCACCGTTGGCGGCGTGGTTCGAGCCTTGGAGGGACCAGTCTCCTTGGTGGCTTGTTCTGCCGATGGTCCGTTCGGATGTGTTGCGGAAAGCTACTGCACGACACACGCCAACTGGCGAAATATCAACGACGCCGTTCGGGAAGCCCTGGATTCCGTGACGCTGGAAGAGCTTGCGCCCAACACGTGCGTGGAGCGTCCGGCCCGGACAAAGGCGCGAACATCACGGGAAAAGGCGGTTCATCCATGAACGATCAAGATCTCAACAATCTTGTAACACAGGAATATAAGTACGGTTTCTCCACGGAGATCGACACCGAGAGCGCTCCTCCGGGGCTGACCGAAGAGATCGTCCGTTGGATTTCCGTAAAAAAGAACGAACCGGAATGGCTAACCGACTGGCGGATTCAGGCTTTTCATTTCTGGAAGGAAATGGAAGAACCTCGCTGGTCGAACACCCATTATCCCGCCATCGACTTCGATCGAATCCGTTACTATTCCGCGCCCAAAAGCACATCCGCTCCGGAAAGTCTGAACCAGGTGGATCCCAAGGTGCTGGAAACCTTCGATAAACTCGGTATTCCGCTGGAGGAGCAGAAGCGCCTGACCGGCGTGGCGGTGGACGCGGTTTTCGATTCGGTTTCCGTGGCCACGACGATGCAGGAACAGTTGAAGGAGCACGGCATCATTTTCTGTTCGTTCAACGAGGCGGTTCATAAGTATCCGGAATTGGTGAAGAAATATCTTGGAACCGTGGTGGGCCCCCGGGACAATTTCTATGCGGCGATGAATTCGGCGGTTTTCAGCGACGGATCCTTTGTCTACATTCCTCCCGGCGTAACGGCGCCGATGGAGCTTTCCACTTATTTCCGCATCAATTCCGAGGGCACGGGCCAGTTCGAGCGCACGCTGATCGTCGCCGATGAAGGAGCCTCGGTCAGCTACCTGGAAGGTTGCTCCGCGCCGAAACGCTCCGAGCATCAACTGCACGCGGCCATCGTGGAACTGGTGGCTCTGAAAGGGGCGGAGATCAAGTATTCCACCATCCAGAACTGGTATCCGGGCGACGAGGAAGGCCGGGGCGGAATCTACAATTTCGTGGTCAAACGCGGAAAAGCCATGGAAAACGCAAAGATTTCCTGGACGCAGGTTGAAACCGGCTCGGCGATCACCTGGAAATACCCCAGTGTCGTGCTGCTGGGCGACAACTCCGTCGGCGAATTCTACTCCGTGGCCCTGACCGCCAACCGGCAGCAGGCGGACACCGGAACCAAGATGATCCACATCGGGAAGAATACGCGCAGCACCATCATTTCAAAGGGCATCTCCGCAGGCCGGGGCCAGAACAGTTATCGCGGACTGGTGAAAGTCGCTCCGACCGCCGAGAACGCCCGGAACTACACCCAGTGCGATTCGCTGCTGATCGGAGACCGTTGCGGCGCGCACACGTTTCCGTATATCGAGGTTTCCCGGGACGGTGCCCAGGTGGAGCACGAAGCCACCACTTCGAAAATCAGCGACGAGCAGCTTTTCTACCTGCGTTCCCGGGGAATTCCGGAGGAAGACGCCGTTTCCATGATCGTGAACGGTTTCTGCAAGGAGGTCTTCGGGAAACTGCCCATGGAGTTCGCGGTGGAGGCCAAAAACCTTCTGGCGGTGAGCCTGGAAGGAAGCGTGGGTTGAAGCGCCCGAATGAGATGACAACACGATGAAACGGAGAGCGAAATGCTGAAGATAAACGGATTGAGAGCGAGCATCGGCGAAACGGAGATTCTGAAAGGAATCGATCTGGAGATCGGCGCGGGCGAAGTTCACGCCGTCATGGGCCCCAACGGCTCCGGCAAAAGCACCTTGGCCCATATCCTCGGCGGGCGGTCGGGCTACGACGTCACCGGAGGAGAGGTTCTCTTCGAAAATCGGAATCTGCTGGAAATGGAGCCGGAGGAGCGGGCCGGGGAAGGTCTGTTTCTGGCCTTTCAGTATCCGGTGGAGATTCCCGGGGTGGACAATGCCTACTTCCTCAAGGCGGCCTACAACGCCGTACGAAAGTATCGCGGAGAACCCGAACTGGATTCCTTCGATTTCATGGACCGCCTGCGGAGCAGGATCGAAGACCTGGGATTCGGTTCGGCTTTTCTTGGGCGCGGCGTGAACGACGGATTTTCCGGCGGCGAGAAGAAACGGAACGAAATTCTTCAAATGGCGGTGCTGGAACCGAAGCTGGCCGTTCTGGACGAGACGGATTCCGGACTGGACGTGGATGCGCTGCGTTCGGTGGCCGACGGCGTAAACGCCTTGCGAAACCCGGAGCGAGCCATGGTGGTCATCACGCATTACCAGCGACTCCTGGATCACATCGTTCCGGATTTCGTTCACGTCCTGCACGACGGACGCATCGTGATTTCCGGTGGCAAGGAACTGGCGCGGGAACTGGACGCCAGCGGCTATTCCTGGCTGGAATCCGCTTCCTCCGGCGCGCGGTGAGGGGGAGCGAATGCGTATCGGCATCTACGACAGGGAAAGCAACGACCGGCTTTACGACCTGTTTACGCAGGGGCTGACCTGCACCGCTCACCCATGGCTTGCCGGCCTGCGAAAACAGGCGTTCATCGACTTTACCGAAACCGGCCTTCCCACCGTGCGTCACGAGGACTGGAAGTACACGAACGTCCTGCCGTTCTTCGACGAAAACCTGGCGCTGCCCCAAGGCGCTTCCATGGAAACCGCCCGGGGGTGGATCGAGCGGGAACGGCTGGAACCTTCCTCGGCGGTGATTACGCTGGTGAACGGGCGTTACTGGCCATCGCTTTCCGGAATCCCGGAGGACTTCGGGGGCGTGACGGCGGTGAATTTGGACGAGGCGTTGTTTCAATGGCCGGAGCGGGTGCGGGCGCATCTGGGGACGCATGACGACCACCGGAAACATCCTCTCTCCGCGCTGAACCTGGCTTTCGCCAGGGACGGAGCCTTCGTCCACATCGAAAAGGACTCCCGAATCCAAAAGCCCATTTACGTCTTTCATCTCACGCTTCCAGGGGCGGAGGGGCGAAGCTTCGTCAACACGCGCTCGCTGGTCATCGCGGAGCCGAACAGCGAAGCGACGATCGTGGAGAAATGGATCGACGGGGATTGCGGGGCGGCCTTTTCCAATTCCGTAACGGAAATCTCCGTGGGGGCCGGAGCACGGGTGCGGCATGTGAAGTGGCGGGAGAAAGCCGCGGATGCCGTGCACGTCCACCGCATCCACACCGACGTGGATCGGGACGGGAGCTTCCGGTCGTATTCCATCACCGAGGGAGAGCGGCTCGACCGCACGGACATCGATGTGTCCCTGAACGGCGAGGGCGCGGAAACCGAACTTCTGGGGCTGTACGTCCTGACGGACAAGCGCCACGCGGATCATCACACCTTCGTGGACCATCGCGTCCCGAATACTCGCAGCGACGAGCGGTACAAGGGAATTCTGGACGGCGCATCCGACGGCGTCTTCAACGGCAAGGTTTTCGTGCGTCCGGATGCCAGGAAGACCCGGGCCGCTCAGAAAAACGACAACCTGCTGCTGTCTTCCGACGCGACCGTCAACACCAAGCCCCAGCTTGAAATTCTGGCGGACGACGTTCGCTGCGGCCATGGAGCGACGGTGGGGCGGCTTCAACCCGATGCGCTGTTTTATCTGCAAAGCCGGGGAATCGGAAAGGAGCAGGCGGAGCGGATGCTCGTTCGGGCTTTCGCCGCCGAGATTCTGGAGGCCGTTCCCGCGGAATCCGTCAAGAGCGGCATGACGAGACGTTTGTTCGGGACCGATCCCGGGCCGTCGAAGGAGAGAACGTCGTGAATTCATCGGCAAAAAGCGAAAATACGGATCTCCAGAGCGATTCCCGGATCCGAAAACCCTTCGACGTGAACCGGATCCGAAGCCGGTTTCCGGCCCTTTCCATGGAGATTCGTGGAAGACCCCTGGCCTATCTGGACAATGCATCCACTACCCAGAAACCCGTGCCGGTGATCGAGGCCATGGAGCGCTTCTATCGTTACAGCACCGCCAACGTGCATCGCGGCGTTCACGCGCTCAGCGATTGCAGTTCGGCCATGTTCGAGGACGCGCGCCGATGGGTGAAGGTTTTTCTCAACGCCGGATCCGAACGCGAAATCGTGTTCGTTCGCGGAGCCACGGAAGCCGTCAACCTGGTGGCCGCCAGTTGGGGGAGCGAGAATCTGCGGGAAGGTTCCGAGATTCTGGTCAGCGAGATGGAGCATCACGCCAACATCGTTCCCTGGCAGATGATCGCCCGGAGGACGGGGGCGCGGCTGTGCGTCGTTTCCGTGGACGACGACGGGGAACTTCGCGTGGACGCGCTGCGGGAGATGTTGAGCGAACGTGTTGCGATTCTCGCGGTCACCCACGTATCCAACGCCCTGGGAACGGTCAATCCCGTCAAAGAGATCGTGAAACTGGCGCACGAATGCGGCGTGCCGGTGCTGATCGACGGGGCGCAGGGCGTGCCGCACCTGAAGGTGGATGTCCGGGATCTGGATGCGGACTTCTACGTCTTTTCCGGCCACAAGGTCTTCGCACCGTCCGGAATCGGCGTCCTGTATGGAAAGGAAAAGCTGTTGGAAGCCATGCCGCCCTATCAGACCGGGGGAGACATGATCCTGACCGTTTCCTTCGAGCGTACCACCTTCAACGATCTTCCGCATAAATTCGAGGCCGGGACACCCAATATCGAGGGCGCCATCGGTCTGGCGGAGGCGTTGAAGTTTCTGGGCGGACTGGATCGGGACGCCGCGATGGCTCACGAGCGGGCGTTGCTGGCGGAGACGATCCGACAGCTGGACGAAATCGATGGACTTCGGAGGATCGGAAGGCCCAAACATCAGGCGGGCTCCATATCCTTCACGGTCCCGGGGGTTCATCCCCATGACATGGGAGCCTTGCTGGACAGCCGGGCGGTGGCGGTACGGGCCGGTCATCACTGCGCCCAGCCGTTGATGGAACGTTTCGGCGTCGGCGCCACCACGCGGGCGTCCTTCGCGTTTTACAATACGTTCGAGGAGGTGGAGCGCCTGGTCCGGGGGATCCGAACGGCAAGGGAGTACATGAAATGACGGAACTGGACGATCTTTATCAGGAAGTGGTGCTGGAGCACAAACGGAACCCCAGAAATTTCGGGACGCTGGAGAGCCATACTCACGGAGCGGACGGCCACAATCCGCTTTGTGGCGATCAGGTGCGTCTCCGTTTGAACGTCGAAAACGGTCGCATCGAGGATCTCAGGTTTTCCGGAGAGGGCTGCGCCATCAGTACGGCCTCGGCTTCCATGATGACCGAGGCGGTCAAGGGGAAACGACTGGAAGACGCCCGCGCCCTGGTCGATGCTTTTCTGGATTCCATCACCCGCGATCGGGAGAACGGGGAAACGGCCGTGAATCTGGGCAAACTGTCGGTCTTCCGGGGGGTGCGGCGGTTCCCAAGCCGCGTCAAATGCGCCGGTCTGGCCTGGCATACCCTGAAAAGCGCCATGGAAGGTGACGGAACGTCGGCTACGGGAGACGGAGAAACGGTGAACGTCCCGGAATGAAATCCTCTATCGTTTCCAGCACCGTTTTTCCGCCAATCGGCGTTCGGCCAGAATCTGCTTGAACTTGGCTTCTTTGGCGGGGTCGAACTGCCGTTCGTAGGCGTACACCATGGACAGGGTTTCGTAGAGAACCGGCTCTGCCTCCGGCGGCCATTCCCGGCGGGTCAGATCGCGGATGATGCGTAACCGATGGCCGTGTAAAAGATTCTCGCAGACGATTTTCAGGATGGTCGTGGAGGCGTGTTCTTCCGGAGCCGGGCAGCGCTCCAGGCGCTTCAGCGCCAGACGATAATCTTCCCGATTGAAGGCGTTCTTCGCCTGCTCCATCCAGAAATCGCAAATGGATTCGACGGTTTTCCCGGACTTCCCGTTTTCCTCCAGACGTGTCATCCAGCGGGCGGCATCGGCCTCTCGATCCAGTTTCATGGCGATGCGCGCGGCGTTTTTCATCAGCCGTACATCGAAAACTCCGTCTTCAAACGTTTTCTCGATGGCCGCAAGCGCCGCCTCCGGGCCGCGCCGCTTCAGGATCAGGTCGCATTCGGTCCGCCGCACCGCGCCGAGACGGCGGGTGTCCTCCCGTTTCAGAAGCGGTTCCAGTATTCTCAGTCCCTCGGCGGGATCGGAGCGGGCGTGAGTCAGGGCCGCACGATAACGGGCGAAATCTCCCGGGGGTTCCTGGAGGAGGTCGTGGGCGGCCAGGGAGAGATCGTCCTTCCAGATCGGCAGGCGAAGAACCGACAGAATCGCGAACGAGACGGCGACTGCGAGGAGAAACAGACGGTCCGCCGACAGGAGACGGGCTCTGGCCTCGCCATGGAACGAGCGGAGAGCGATTCGACCGACCCCGAGAGAAAGCAGGAGACCGAAGGGAAAAACGGCGAAAAAGAGGTGCGACTGGCCTTGGGGCCTTTTCCACGAATCGAATCCCGCAAGGAGAGAAAGAAGCGCCGATCCCAAAAGGAAAAACACTAGGAACCGGCGTTTCCGGGCCAGAAGAATCAGGACGATGACGAATGCAAGGACGGCGATCCATCCGCAAACGGACGCCGCTCCGAAAGAAAGCCGGTTCGGTGACATCGCGGGGAAAGCGGGAAAGTTTACGGGAAACACGAGCGCCGTGATGAATTCCGTAACGTAACGACCGAAAAGCGCCGGGGTCGCGCCTCCGGCGGCCTGCGAGGCGTCTATGGAAAAAGGAAAGACGGAGGCCGGTTCGGGAAACAGAAGGGCGAAGGAGAGCGCGATGGCGAAGATGGGAAGATGCCGCACGGCTTTCCTGGATAAGAAATTCTCTCCGGCGTGTTTCGATGAGCAGAAATCCAGAAGCAGCAGCAGGACCGCCAGGAGCAGCGGGGACGCGCCCGAAAGAACGGCCGGGATGAAAGCAAGCAGGGGGGCGAATCTCCCGGGCATCGACGGAGGCTTTCCTTGCGGGTCCGGATGTCCGGTCTTCAGCATGGCCAGCATGGCGAGAATGGAAAAGGCGCTTTGCAGAAGGACGGGCCGCCGCGTCACCCAGGCCACGGAATCCACGTGAACCGGATGGCAGAGAAACAACAGGGCCGCGGCAAAGGCGGCCATTGTCGGAGAGAGTCCGGACGAAGGCTTGAAACGCAGGAGAAGGAGCCTGCCGAACAGGAAAACCAGCAGGACATTCAGGATATACAAAACCAGGCTGTGGATGTGAAAGGCTTTGGGGTTTAGACCGAAGAGGAAATGATCGATCATCAGACCGGCTTCGGCAAGGGGCTGGAAAGCCCTTTCCGGAGAAGGAATAAACAGCCAGAAAAAGTGTTTGGGCGTGGGCGATTGGATTCGGCAGTTGTTTGCGACTTCTTCGGCGTCGCCGAGGTGAATGAATTCGAAATCGCGCACCGGGGCATAGAGCAGAAGCGCACCCAGCGCTAAAAGCACCATCGCAAGGAGCATGCCGTTGGGAGAAGGAGTCGCTTTTTTTTGCAGATTATCCGTGTTCATCGGTGCTTGCTTGTTGAACAGTCGATTGAATTATCCTACCTTTTTCGGAAGGATCTGAAAAGATTTATCTTTTCAACGTCGTTTCTCGATGTCGCTTCTCGATCCGGAGACGGCCGGAAATCTCCCGACAGGGAAGAATGCCGCCGATCCGACGAATGTCTTTTTCAAGAATCGTTCCGATCGGGTACAATGACGCGGTTTGCTTGGCTGTTTTTCGGGAATTTACAGGAGCATCGCATGACAGACATCGTGGCAGGGCCGGAAGCGAATGAAAAACCGGATGCGACTCAACAACGTCAGGCCCGCTTGACCCTGTTTACGGTCGGTACGGGTACTCTGCTTTCCGCCATGGCCGGTTCCACCGTCACGCTGGCGCTACCGTCCATCGCGAGCGAAATGGGCGTCGCCCTTCACGTGGTCAGTTGGGTGATGCTGGCCTTTCTGCTGTCGGCGACGGTGCTGATGCTGATCGTCGGGCGCGCCGGAGACATCTTCGGCCATGCGCGCGTTTATCTGATCGGTTTTTTTCTGTTCGGGTTCTCCTCTTTCGCCGCCGGAGCCGCGCCGTCGATCCACATCCTTATCGGGGCGCGCATTCTGCAAGGCATCAGCGGCGCCATGGTCATGGCCACCGGTCCGGCGCTCCTGACCACTACGATCTCTCCCTCCCAGCGCGGCAAGGCGCTGGGCATCCTGGCCACCAGCACCTATACCGGCCTGACCATCGGCCCGTCCCTGGGAGGATGGCTGATCTACGGGATGAGCTGGCGTTGGGTTTTCTATTTGAACATCCCCGTATCCATCGTGATTTTCCTTCTGGGTTTGAAATTTCTGCCCCGTTCGAAGAAATCCGAAGCGGCGCCTTTCGACATCGTCGGATCGTTGACCCTGATGTCGGGGCTGCCGCTGCTTCTGCTGGCCATCGGCCAGGGGGAGCAGTGGGGCTGGTCGAGCCTGCCGACGGTCGCCCTGGCCGCCGGGGGATTGATCCTGTTGGGTGTGTTCGTTCGCATTCAGATGCGCCGGGAGTTTCCGCTTCTCAACCTGACACTTTTCCGTTCTCCCGTCTTCACGGGGTCGGTGCTCAGCGCCCTGTGCAATTACGTCGCCCTGTTCATTCAGATGATTCTATTGCCTTTCTACCTGATGGAAGCCCTGGGCGTCGATGCCAAGCAGGCGGGCCTGATTCTCACCGCCCAGCCCTTTCTCATGGCGCTGTCGGCCTCGCCGTCGGGGTGGCTGTCGGACCGCATCGGATCCCGCGCACCGGCGGTGGCGGGCATGCTGATTCTAACGGCGGGACTCGGCGGACTTTCCGGCATCGGTCCGCAAAGCGAGCCGACCACGGTGGCTTTCTGGCTGGCGGTGATGGGATTGGGAACGGGAATCTTCATTTCACCAAACTCCAGCGCCCTGATGGGCGCAGCCCCCAAGACGCAGCAAGGCGTGGCGGGAAGCGTGCTGGCGGTTTCCCGAAATCTCGGCATGATGGCCGGGGTCGCCCTTTCCACGGCGATCTTTCAAGCCATGGGCGGGTCCATCGGTGGATCTTGGCAGGCGACGGATTTTCACGCGCTGCGAACGACGCTGCTCATCGCCGCCGGCTTCGGTTTCCTGGGGGCGGTGGCGGCCGGCGCGCGGAAGCGATAAGCGAGCGTTTCCGGGTGGAAGGCGAACGTCCCCGGTTTTCCGATGGGAACGGGATACCGCGCGGCGTTCTCCCGGTTCGGCGATGGCGGGAAAACCCTTGACCTGGGTGCATGGGAAAGATATCCTTCGTGCATTCCATTGAAGATCTTGAAATGGAGGTGGCCGTGAAAAGAAAATGGATGGCGTACATACTTGTTGGCGGCGTGCTGGCGATGTCGGCGACGGCGCTGGGGAAGACCGGCGATAGTATCGTGATGGGCTATGACAAGGTCTGGAGCGCGGCGGTCCGTCTGATCCGGGTGGATCGGGGCTGGGAACTCATCGACAAGGACAAGGAAGCCGGGTACATCCTTTTCAAATTCGCGGGAGACAACGCCATCACTTGCCGTTCCTCCGTGGAACTGGTCAAGGAGAGCACCAAGGGAAGCAAGGAAGGCAGTCGCGTCAAGGTGATCGTCGGGATTCCGTGCGGTTCCTCCCTGGAAGAGCACGGCGTGCTGACGGATCTCTTCCGGAAGGTCCGGGAAGAATAGCCGCTTCCACATAGCGAAAGAAAACAAAAAAGGCCCGCCTCCGTTCGGAAGCGGGCCTTTCGTTTGGCAAGATCCGGCGTGGACTATTCCGGCGCCGCGACGGAATAATCGAAGGTGAACGATCCGGTGTTGTCCCAGATATCGGTGACGGTGACGACGATGGTGTATTCGTCTGGCGCGAGGTCGTCCGGAAGATCCGCCGTGACGATGGCGCGTGGGCGATTTCCGCGGCTGCCGGCGACCAGGGTTTCGTTGCCTTCGGCGTCGCGGGCGTTGACGTAATAGACGGCGCCCGTGTCCTCGCTCCAGGTCACCTGGTCGATGACCGTGGGCTGACCGAGGTCGCTGCCGTAGATCTCCAGGGTCACCGTCGTGGTGGCGCTGTCCGCATGGGCCATGGGACCGATGTAGGGCTCGCAGGTGGGATCGTGGAGCAGATAGGCGCGGCTCTCGATTCCCTCGAATTCGTTGTCTCCGGTGTCGTTCGAGAACGGGCGGGCGTAACGCACCGAGGCGCTGAACTGGCCGTCCAGGAAGCTCGTTTCCTGAAGTTGGAAGGTGGTGGGCAGCAGTTCAAAGGCGTCGGTGGTGAGCGTGTACTCCTTCACGCCGTTTTCCTTGTCGAAGTGATCCGTGGGGCCGTTGTAATAGTGGCCTTCGATTCGGAAGCGATAGGTTCCGGCCGGGAAGGAATAGGTTTCCTCCCAGTACGCCGACCAGTAGTTGTTCGGGTCCGCGTCCGGCTTGTTCGGGAGCGCGAAGTGTTCGTTTTCGAAGTACAGGCGCATCTCGTAGTAGGAGTCGTCGTAGACTTCGCCCGTGGAGCGCGTCACCGGAACGAACGCGTCGCCTTCCTTGCGTTCCAGGTACACGTGAGGCAGCGGAACTTCCGCGCCCGGATCGCCGCCCACCCAGCGAATCATGGCTTGCTGTTCCATCTTCACCGTATCCGCGGGTTGCGTCAGGATTTGCGGCGGATTGGCGACGGCCGGATCGAAAGCCGGAGGCGTGTCCGTGGGAGCGGGCGTGACTTCCGGGACGCGCGGATCGACGGCGATGCCGTTGAAGTTCGTGGGTTTGACCTTCGGGAATTCGTTGATGGAGGTTTCTTCCTCGCCTTTGGCCAGGGCGATGGCCAGCGCTTTCAGGTGTTCGGTCAGGAAGGCGCCGAACTTTGGTCCCCAGATGGACATGGTGGTTTCATAGCCGCCCTGCAACCAGTCGTACTCGGAGGAGATGTAGAAGTGATGGTCGTTGGTGTAACCGAAAATGACCACGTCGTCGAAGGCGTCGCTGACGGTCGTATCGGCCATCAGTTCCTCGGCCGTGTCGGTTCCCATGTGAGACAGCGCCTCGCCGGGCAGTCCGGCCAGGTAGAGCTTGCCCAGTACGATGGCGGTCAGGCGGGTTTTTCCGAACTGCGGAAGCGGGCCGAAATTCATGGCGTCGATGTGCAGCGCGCAGCCGAAATTTCCTTCCTTCAGCATGGTTTTATCGTTGTAGGCCGTGTCGTTCTGGTCGAAAACGATTTCCGCCTTGTAGGAGGTTCCGCCGACCAGATCGAAGGCGAACCAGTCTTCGTCGAAAGCGCAGACCTGGAGATTTTCGTAGTTCGTGTTGAGGTCGATGTTGGTGGCCGACTCCATGGTGTCGTTGTCTTCGTAGGCGTCTTCCACGCATTCGCGCGGCACCATCGCCCGGTCCCCGGAACACATGCCGCAGCTCTGGCCGCATTCGGCGTCCACGCAATGGCTCTTGTCTCCGCCGCGTCCGTTTTCCGAGATCATGGCGTCGTAGTTATTGATGCATCCGTCGAAGCCTTCCACCTTGATGTAATACGTGCCGTTCGCTTCGGGCGTGAAGGCCAGCACTTCATTGGAGGAACGCTGCTTGGTCGATTTTCCGATCAGGTCGCCGTTCGGGCCGTAGACATACATGTCCAGGTTTTCCTCGACGATGTTGCGCATCAGGCTGCACTGGAACGCGCCGAAGCGGATCGGCCTGGCGGGAGGGAATTCGCCCGGGCTGGTGCCGTCCGTGGTGAACTCTTCGTTCGTGTAGCCGATGTAGTCCCGATCGATGGGGATGCGCTTGGAGGCCACTTGAATGTCCAGTTCGTCGGTGGTTTCGATCTGGCCCCAGAGATCCCAGGCTTTTGCGTGAACGTTCGTGCCCAGCATCTGCATCTGGGCGGAACTGCGATGACTCAGGCGGTCGCCTCCGGGGGAGACGTCGCCGGCGTTGCCGTTGAAGAACATGGCGTGGACATCCTCGCCGGGGTGTTCCTTTTCGTACAGAAATTCGGTCATGATCTCCGCTCCGCCCGCGGAGTCGTTGGACATGGTCGTGTCGTCATAGTCCTGAATGGTTCCGTGCAGGGCGAAACGCATGGCCAGAATCCAGGGCTTGGCGGTGTCGCCGGACAGGTCGTCGACACGCATCACCATCATCAACGGATCCTTGTAATCGTCGTTTTCGCCCCGACGGTCGCGGTTGATGAGATCGTCCGGATCGAAATCCTTCCAGATTTTGTAGCCGAACGCGGCTTTCCGGAAGTTTTCCTCTTTGTTCGCTTCGTAAACCGCCTTGGCGATGGACGTGACGATGTAGTCGTAGATTTCGTATTCGAAGTCCGCGAATCCCAACGCGCCGAAACTCAGGTGCGGCAGTAAGTACCAGAAGGAACCGGGGCCGGAGTGGGTGTGGGTGGCGGTCATGATGATGTTTTCCCGCAGATCCGGCCCGCCCATTTCGTTGACGCGCTTGACGACGCCGGAAACCATGAAGTCCGTGGGGAAAATCATGGGAATCCGAACGAACACGGCGCGGCTGGTTCCGTTGTCCAGGACGAAGACTTTAATCATCATCCGGGCGAGAATGCCCGTGGAGGCGCCCATGGAGCGTTGATAGGGGCCCACCGGGCCTTTTCTCGCGCCATAACCGCCCATGGTGGTGGTCATCGGGACGGTCAGTTCGCCTTCCGCGTAGGAGGCGTGGAGTTTGCCGTTCCATTCGGGATGTTTCGGAGGCGGAGTACCTTCTGCGATGGGTTCGTAGGGTTCGCAGATGCCGTTCATGCACTGGCCTTCGTCCGGGCAGTTCATGTCGGTGTTGCACACCTTTCGGCAGACGCCCCGGTCGTCGTCCCGGCTGATATAATGGCAGATCTGAGCGCCCGAGCAGTCCTCGTTGCCGAAGCAGTTCTTGCTCCAGACGCATGCTCCTTCCACGCAGTCTTCATGGTCTTCGCAGTCGGAATAGAACAGGCAATCCACGCCGGAGCCTTCCTTTTCCACGTCTCCGTCTTCCGTGGAATCCACGTCGCCGTCGGTTCCGTCGTCGGTGTCGCCGTCGGTTCCGTCGTCGGTGTCGCCGTCGGTGGAGCCTTCGTCTCCGTCCGTGTCATTGGAATCGGAGGAGCTACAGGCCGCGGCGAGGAACAACGTGAGGATGAGGGCAGGAAATAATAGCCATTTTCCCTTAATCATTACGGTTTCCTCCGTTACATTGGGTCAGTAAGAATGGGTTGCTTTTTTTTGATTCGATGGTATCGTGGTGGTCCGTGATACAGCCTTTCCGAAAAAGTATACGCGCCGAGCCGTCATTAATCAAAAGGAAATGTATTTCTTGGCGAAAAAAAATGATTTCGCGTGGGAACCTCATCATGCAACGATCTCCAACTTGTGAATATCATTTCACATTGCCGGAAAGTATGATCCGTGTCATACGCTTGTTGGTTTAAGAATTATTCCCTCGAAAAAGTGTGAAAGCCATGCCTCTTGTCTTTCGAAGTTTTTTTCGTCTTCTGGGCGCCGTCTTGCTGTTGCAGGCGTTTCATCCATTCACGGATGGACATGCGCAAGAGCTCGATATCACTCCGCTTGGGTCGGATCCATGGCTTTCCGGTCCGGATTCGCTGACCAACGGAGACTACAAACTGCCTCATCCCATGCGTGTTCCCGAATGCCGGGAGGGGGTGCCGCTCTGGGTCGTGGATATCGGCGTGGCGATACCGGGTTCGGATGGAAAACTGGACCTGATCGTCGGGGGCGATACGTTTTATTTCGCCAACCGCACCGATCTGGCCTGCCGGGCGGACTGGAAAACCTATCTGGACTGGTGCCGGGGCGTGGAAATTCCGTTCATGCACGGGGGGACGGTCTTCGCCGATTGCGAAACGGACGCGGACTGCCCGGCCGTTCCCAACGGGTTTCGGTACAAATGCGCGAAGGGATACGGAATCTGCGTGACCAAGGAATTGTATGATTTCTGCATGAACGTCTTCGATCCCGTTCTGTTGCCGGCGGTGGTGGGGTTTTGCTTCGAATTGCGCGGGGATTCCAACGCCCCGGGGGCGTTGCCCCAGTTCGGGCGGGGCTTCTGCGACTGGATCGAGGGAGATCATCGCTGCATGACCATGCTGTACGACGACACCTGCGACCCGGACTGCGTGTACGGCGGAAACTTTCCGGAATGCGAGGATCCTTGCGACATCGAATGTCACCATCAGTGCAACCGCAACGGCTATTGCTGGCATCGCAACAACACCTTTTACGATGCCGCCGTGGAGCCGGACGGGCAGGGCGGGTATCTCGTCCGTTTTCTGCGGGATCATCCGGAATTCATCATCCGCCGGGACGCGAAGATCGTGCCGGACGTGGAATTGTTCGGCGTATATCCCATGGATTATTTCCGGGATGAGGCGGGGGCCACGTATCTGCTCACGGACACCCGTGTCTGGTTGGCCCACGATCTGGACAGCGAGATCGATTTCGCCGGGCTGGGAGTCTATTCCCTTACGGAAAACCGGCGCTTCGTCTTTCCCGGTTACGCGAAACTGGGGCCGTCCTCCATCATATGGAAAAAGGACGAGCGGCCGCCGAACGTTCGGCCCATCGCCCCAAACAACGATCGGGTGGCCTGGATGCGCGGTTCCTCGTTTTCGGACGCCGGAATCGTCCACGGGCTGCGCCGGACACCGTACGATTCGCGAAACAAAAGGGATTACGTCTTCGCCATCGGTTCCGGACCGCCCTGCCGCCTGGAGGATGAACTCTGCCTGCGTTCGCCGCACACGGGCGTGGCGCGTCTGGCCCGCATCCGCGCGACCCCTGCCGCCATCGCCGATCCGCGCACCTGGGAATATTATGACGGGATGGAAGACGGCCGCCCGATCTGGCTTCCCGCGCTGGAGTCGGGAAAGGCGCACGGACAGGAGCGCGCCCGGCCGGTCTTTTCCTATACGGGATTCGCGCCGTCCAGCATCATCCGATTCCATGGGGAACTGTGGCACCTGGGGGCGATTCCCAGCCGTGCGGACAAGCCGGCCGACACGTTGCAACTCCTGCGAAGTCCCGACGGCCTGAATTGGTTCGACGGCGGATCCTATCCGCTTCTGGACCGGGAGATGCCCCGGCGCTCCGAGTTCGTCTATTCCGTTCGCTGGCTGCCGCCCGCCGAGGCCGGGCCGGACCTGGGTTTTCTTCTCTCTCACTGGCTGAGTTACGAGGGCTATTTCATGGCGCCAAGTCCGGACAAGCGCTTTCGCGATTATAATATGAAAACCTGGAAACTTCGTCCGCCGGAGGCCCGTTCGTTCATCACACACTCGAATCGTTACCGCCCCAAGCCGGGCGGGCGGGTTCGTCTGCCGTTTCACGTTCATCCCGCCCCGGAAGAGTCGGAGACGTGTTTGGCGGTTCAGGTTTGCGTCTGCCCGGACGGAGAAGCCGATTGCGTACGGGATTGTCGGCCCTGGCGGCCGTTCGAGGGAGCCGACGGCGGGAAAGAAAACCCGTGGCGCTGGGTGCGGTCGGTTTACGGCCTGGAAAAGGGAAAATGTCCGGACGGAGTTCCCTGTTTCGCCGCGCCGGACGGTCCTAGGACCGAAAACGAACGAAAGCCGGTGAAAATGGTGCTTGACTGGAGATGGACGGAGGATTTACCATCGTCGCCATCGGTTTCGGCGATTTTACGCTTTGCGTTATTCCGAAGCGACTCCGAAACGCCGTACGAGGAAATGGCCGATTCGACGCGCGTGATTCCTAAAGTCTTCGAACGCGACTGGAGGCTTTGGCAGGATCCCGGCGGCTGGCGGACCACCGAACCGATTCGTTTTCGTGTTCAATAGCCGGATAGGCAGTGATTATGACAACTTTGTACGACGCCATCGTCGTCGGCGGGGGCGTGAACGGCTGCGGGGTGGCCCGGGATCTGGCCATGCGCGGGCTGGAGGTTCTTCTTGTGGAGAAGGGCGATTTCTCCATGGGAACCAGTTGGGCCAGTTCGGGCATGATCCATGGCGGGCTGCGTTATCTGATGTCCGACGTTCACACTACTTATAAGTCCTGCAAGGACGCCGGGTATATTCGCAGCATCGCTCCGCACCTGACCTTCCGCATCCCCTTCCTCATGCCCGTTCTGGACGACGAGGGATTGAAGGGACGGGTGAACCTGGAGGGGGCGGACGCCCTGTTCGAACTGTACGACCGTTTCCAGCCGTACAAGGGCGGCAAGGCGCACATCCGCTTTTCCCCGGAGGAAGTCGCCCGTATCGAGCCGCTGATCGCGAAGAACCTGGTGGGAGCGGTGATTACCGACGAATGGGGCATCGACGTTCCCCGGCTGTGCGTGTTGAACGCCCTGGACGCCAAGCGCCATGGGGCGTCCCTGGCGAGCTGGACCCGGGTGACGGAACTGATCCGGGAGGGCGGCAGCATTGCGGGGATTCGCACCCTGGATGAACTTACCGGCGAGGCCGGGGAGTCGCGCGCCCGGCTGGTGGTCAACTGCGGCGGTCCGTGGGCGCCGGAACTGGCCCGCATGGCGGGCGCTCGAATCCGCCTACGCCCGGCCAAAGGCGTTCACCTGATTCTGGATCGCCGCATCAGCAACAACGGGATCATCGCCCAGGCCCTGGACGGACGCCAGGTCTTCGTGATTCCTCACGAAAACGTCTCCATGATCGGCACCACGGACGACGATTTCTTCGGCGACCCGGACGACATTCCCATCCTGGAAGACGAGGTGAAATACCTCCTGGAAGCCATGGAGCGCGTCATTCCCGGCATTCGAAATGCACGGGTCATCAAGGCCATCGCCGGAATCCGACCCACGTTGTTCGAACGCGCCAAATACGAGGACGACCTCACCCGGGACCACCGGGTCTACGATCACGAGGTTCTGGACGGCGTGCGCGGCTTCGTCAGCCTGGCAGGGGGAAAACTGGCGGCTTATCGAGTCATGGCGGAGGAAACCGCCGATCTGGTCTGCCGAAAACTGGGCTGCAAGAATTCCTGCGCCACCCATCTTCAGCCCCTGCCCGGCGGAGAGGAAATTCCGGATGTGGAAGAACTGGCGACTCGTTACGGACAGGATCCTTACGCCGTGTCCCGGCTGATCTTCCGCCAGGGGGCGCGGGCCGTGCAGGTGCTCGATATGATGAAGGAAAAACCGGAAACCGGCGTGTACGTCTGTTCCTGCGATCCGGTCACGGAGGCCGAACTGCGTTTCGCCATCCGCAACGAGGCCGTACGGCGGCCCATCGATCTCATCAGCCGCTGCCGCATCGGAGAGGGGCCCTGCCAGGGACACGGTTGCCTCACGCGGGCGGCGGAGATCTTCGGGGAGGAACGCCGCCTGTCTTCCTCCGAGATCCGCAGGGAGGCGCTATGGATGATGCGGGAGAAATGGCGTTGGCGCAAGGAGATTCTGGGCGGGGCGCAACTCGTTCAGGAGGAGCTGACCCGCATGGTTCACCGTTCCCTGCTGGAACGGGAGGAGGGCCGATGAGCGAAAGACACATCATCGTCATCGGAGGTGGTCTTTCCGGCGTCATGGCGGCCCTTTCCTCCAAAAGCGCCGGGTGCCGGGTCACGCTGATTCGGGGCGGGTTGGGGCGCACGGCCCTGGGAAACGGTCTTGTCCGGCTGGCGGGCATCGTCCGCGTGACGGGATCGTCTCGCTATCTGCCCCTGATGAAGTCCGTAAAGGAAATGCTGCGAGGCAATCCCGAACATCCCTTTCTGCGACTGGAGATCGCGGAGTCCGAGGCCTATGCGGCGCGGGATCTTTTCGTCAAAATCGTGAACGATGGCTATTTTGTGGAAAACGCCGACGCGGATCTGCTTCCGTCCTGGTTCGCCAACGAAATCGGCAATTTAGAGGCCGCCCACTTCGCTCCGCTCTCCACGGCTCGTTTTCATCGGGAGTCCCGGGAATCCGTCGGAGTGGTGGGCTTCAGCGGTTATCGCCGTTTTCACGCGGAATATCTGGCGGAAAGCTGGACGCGCCACGCCGAGAAATTGCGCCTGCCGGTGACGTTCGCCCCCGTTTCGATTTCTTTCGACAAGGACGGAAAACCTTTTCGCAAGCCCGCCGAAACGGCGCGTGCGTTGGAAAAAGAGAACGAATTGAGCCGGTTGACCGAGATGCTTCGGAAGGCGTTGGAAAACGTCGAAGTCAATCGCCTGGTCTTTCCCCCGGTTCTGGGAATGGACGGATCGCTGGCGAAGGAATTGGAAAAGCGCCTGAATCTGCCGGTAGGCGAGGCCGCCGGGGCGCGGGAATCCCTGGCCGGGCTGCGACTGATCTGGCTATTGGAAGCGTTCCTGATTGCTGAGGGCGTGGAGATCGTTTCCGGAACGGCGCGGGAGCCTGAAATGGATTCCGGCGCGATTCGCTCGGTGGAGACGGCGTCCGGCAAAGAGGAGAATCGGCGTCTGGAAGCGGACGCCTTCGTGCTGGCCACGGGAAAGTTTCTGGGCGGCGGGATTCGGTCCGTGGAAGGACGTTTCGTGGAGCCGCTGTTTTCCCTGCCGGTGTTTTCCGAGGGACGGCGGATCGAGGACGACTTCATCGGCAAGCTGACACGCAATGATTTTTCCGCGCCCCAGGCTTTCGAGCGCGTGGGACTGCGGGCCGACCTTTACGGGCGGCCCGTGGCGGAGGGCGGCGGAGTCTGCTACCCGAACCTCTTCGCCGCCGGGCAGGTGATTGGCGGATTCGATCCCAACCGGGAAGGCGCGGAGGGCGTGGACCTGATCTCCGGTTATCTGGCCGGGAAGCGGGCGGGGGAGACGGATCATGCGTAAATTCATCGCCTTGGCCCTCTTGGGACTGTTCCTTCTTCGCCATTTCTTTTTACGAATCATCAAACGACTTTTGCCCGGAAATCGAGGCGGCGAAAACGGGCGGGAAAAGCAGTTTCTGGAAAACTATCGGGAAGACGGCATCCGGGCGCTCGAAGCCGCCGAGGCGCGCATGCTGCGCGACATGCAGGGCTGCATTCGCTGCGGCCTGTGCGACACGCTTTGCAAAAACGCCGCCCGGCTGGAATCGGCCGCCTTCGAAGGTCCCAGTCTGCTCGTATCCACCCATTCGCGCAATCTCCCGGAAACGCGGCACGTTCGCCGCTATCTCCTTGAACTGGAACCCTGCGGCGACTGTTTCGATTGCATGAATGTCTGTCCCACGGGCGTTCCCATTCGCGAACTGGTGACGTTCATGGAGCGTTTTGCACGAAACGATCTGGAGATTCTGGGAGGAAAGAGGGAACCTTCGGCCTCTAATCCTGAAATGCGGTGATCCGGGCTTTTCCGGAAAACATGGAAAGAGAAACGGAAAACGGAAAACGTTCGCGACGAAAGCAGCAACTCTCTGAAAATACAAAGAAAGAAGGATTCCATGGCACGACTGCTCGACCTGCACATCCATCCCTCGCTGAAAATGTACTATCTGCCCTACCTGCGCGCTTCGTTTCACGCCCATACCTATACCGGTCCCATCTGGAACCCGCTTTCCTTCCGCAGCCAGTATAAAAACCTGAAATCCGGCCCGGTGAAAGTCATGGTCTGCGCCCATTACGTCATCGAGCGGGACATGGTGAAAAACAGCATCAAACCATGGGGGAGGGCGATAAGCTGGCTGTTCGCACCTTCGTTTTTCCGGAAACTACACAGGGCGGATCCCTATAAAACCGTTACGGAAATGATGAACCTTCTGGAGCGGGCGGAAAAAAACACCAACCGCTGGGTTCGGAAGGGTGGCAAGCGGTTGAAAATGGTAAAGAATTTCGGTGAGATCAACCATCTGGCCGACGACGAGATCGGCCTGATCCACGCCATCGAGGGCAGTCATGCTTTGGGGTACGGACCGGAGAAGGGGCAGGATCTGGAGGCTTTCTGGCGGCAGACCGAAAACCGCCTGGACAGGCTGGCCGATCGCGGCGTCTGCATGATTACCCTGGCGCACTTCTGCAACAATATGTTCGGGCCCCAGACGGAAGCCACCGAAACCATTCCGAAAATCGAAGACGGCAAGGTGGTGGCGGGTTACGACGACCTGATGATCAAGTTCCACGGCGCGAACTGGCATTGGGACGATCCCGGCCACCTGGCGGAACGATTCACCCGCAAGCTTCTGGAACTGGGCATCGTGGTGGATGTCTCCCATCTCCAGGAACATGCTCGCTGGAGAGTGTACGATCTTTGCAAAGAGGCCAATCGCCCGGTGGTGGCGACCCACGTCGGACTGAAGCATTTCTTCAACCACGAATACAACATGTCCGACGCCGAGATCCTGAAAATCCGGGAATTGGACGGCGTGGTGGGGTTGATTCTCTCCCGCCGACTACTGACCCCCCCGGTGCGTCGTCATTTCAAGGATGGCGGCGGCATTCCCGAACTGATCGAGAACATGAAATATATCCGGGACTTGACCGGCGACGTGGAGGTTATCGGCATCGGCACGGACCTGGACGGCCTGACCCATCCCTTCCCGGACTGCTACAATCCCTCCATGCTGGACAACATTGTGGAGGCCATGCGCAAGGACTTTTCGGAGGATGAGATCGACCGGATTTTCTACAGAAATTCCGAGCGCCTGCTGCGTCTGGGCTGGGGGCGGCGCTCGTAAAATACAAGAGAAGGCTCAGTCCGAACCGTTTGCCTTCGGAATCGGCTGGCCGTGGGGATCGCGGTCCGGATTTCCCAACTCCTGGGCCAGAACCTCGGCCAGTTCGTGGGCGTGTTCCAGTTTCTCCGCCGTCGGATGCACCGCCTCGCCCGCGATCCGGTTTTTCGCCAGATAGGCTTCCCAGATGCGGTGACTCCGCAAGAGCATCCGGCCTTCTTTTACGCCGCTTTCCGTCAGCGACACCCCGTTTGCATCTTTACGGATTTGTCGCGCTTTCTTGAGATTCTTCAGTGATCGTGAAAGAAATACGGCGGAGTCCGCTTGCAGGGATGCTCTCAAGGCGGAAAGAGAAAGCGGCTCGGAAGCGCGCGCCAGGGCCACCAGGACGTCTTCCTCCGCCATATGAATCTGGACGCTCCGGCGTCGCAAGCTACGGCTGAGCATGCCGTATTCCGGCGCGAAGAGGAAGGTCAGGCCGAAGAGGAAGGTCGCCGCCAGGACCATGGCCGGTCCGGTGGGAATATTCAGGGCGAAGGCCGCCAGAAACCCGACCACGGCGCTCATCGCTCCGAACAGACCGGAAAGAACCAGCATCCAGCTCAGACGATTGGTGAGTTGGTAGGCCGCCGCCGCCGGAGTCACCAGCATGGCCACCGACATGATGACGCCCACGGTGTTCAGCGCGGCCACCACCGTGGCGGCCAGAAATCCCATGAAAACATAATGCAGCCAGGTCGTTCGCACCCCGATGGCCATGGCCATCTGCGAGTCGAAACTCAGCATCTTCAGGCCGCGATAGCCTAAAATCAGATACAGCAGCACCAGAGGCGTGATGATGCTGATGCTGATGAAGTCCTTCATGCCGATGGCTAAAGGCAGACCGAACAGAAAGCAGGCCAGATCGAAGTGCGTTCCCTTAGGTTGCAGGCTGATGAGAATCACCCCCAGACCGAACATGGCCGTAAAGACGATGCCGATGGCGGTGTCTTCCTTCGCCCGGGCGTATTTCGTCACCCAGCCGATGCCGAAGGCCGTCACCAGACCCGCGATGAGCGCGCCCAGAAAAAGCCCCCAGACGCCCCAGAAACCCTCCAGGTGGCCCACGATGGCGTCCAGGAGGATGTAGGCCAGCACCACGCCGGGAAGGATGGCGTGGGAGAGGGCGTCGCCGATGAGCGCCATGCGCCTGAGGACGACGAAGACGCCCAGAACGCCCAGGGCCAGGCCGATCATGGCGCTGGCGGCGATCTGCAACTGATAATAGGTCAGGGCTTCCAGAACGCGGGTGGTCCAATCGATGGTCAGGGTTGTTTCAGCGCCGGACATCGATCTTGCCCTCCCGGATGAGTTTCTCGGCGTGGTCCAAATGCACCATGCGGCCGCCGTAGGCGATGCGGATGACTTCGGGGGTGTTGACTTCCTCCGGCGTTCCGGCGGCGACGACGTTGCGGTTCAGAAAGACAACGAAATCGAAGCGTTCCAGGAGCGAGAGGTCGTGGTTGACCACGATCAGGCTCTTTCCTGTATCCGCCAGCGAACGCATCAGGTCGAACAGCGTGGCTTCCGTACGGGCGTCGATGCCCGTGAAGGGTTCGTCCAGCACCATCAGGTCCGCTTCCTGGGCCAGGGCGCGGGCGATGAAAATCCGCTGTTGTTGCCCGCCGGAGAATTGTCGGATGTGCCGGCGGGCGTATTCGGTCATTTCCACCGTTTCCAGGGCCTTTCGAACCGCCTGGCGGTCTTTTTCGGTGGGACGACGCAGCAGGCGCTGATAGGGATAGCGGCCCATCATCACGACTTCTTCCGCCGTGATGGGGAAATCCCAGTCTACGCTTTCGATTTGCGGAACGTAGGCGATACGGCCGCGAACGGTTTCCAGTGGCTTTCCGAAAATTTCGATGCCGCCCGTGTCCACGTCCACCAGACCGAGCATGGCCTTCAGAAAGGTGGTTTTTCCCGCTCCGTTCGGACCGGTGACGGAAACCATTTTCCCCGCCGGAATGGAAACGCTGCAATCTCTCAGGGCCGGTTTTCTCAGATAGGTGACCGTCACCTTGTCGAAGCGTACGGCCGTTTCGGTGATGTCTTTCATTCTATTGAAATCACTTTCCTTTCTCGGTCTTCTCGATGGTTTTTCCGCTGCCGTTTCCTCCGGATTTCTCCTGGAAGAAAGCGGGCGCTTTCGCATTACTCAGAGCCTCGACGATCATGCGGACATTGGCCTTGAAAGCGCCGATGTAGGATCCCTCGGCAACGCCCGGCTCGCCCAGGCTGTCGCTGAAGAGCGGCCCGGCGATGGCCAGTTCGTGGTTGAATTTCATTTTCGCTAGGTTTTTGATGGAATCGACCAAATTGTTCTGGGCCATGGAGACCGAGGTCTCGTGGAAGATGGCCCGGATGTTGCTTTTCGCGGTCATTTCCGCCAGGCGCATGGGCTCGGCCGCCTTGGCCTGGGATTCGGTGCTGATGCCCAGTACGGCGTCCACCTTCAGACCGTAGGCCTGCCCGAAGTAATAAAAGGCGTCGTGACTGGTAATGAGCATCCGTTGCTCTTCGGGAATGCTCTGGAAGGCGAAGAGCGTCTGGCGGTGCAGTTCCTTCAGTTCGGAGAGATAGTTTTCGGAACGATTTCTGATGCGCTCGGCGGCCTCGGGGACGAGTTTTACCAGGGCGTCTCGGGTCTGTTCCACGAAACGGATGAAATAATCGATTCGCCACCAGACGTGGGGATCTCCGGCGGCCTTCTTGGCGTCCCGAACCTGAATCCGATCGTCTTCCGCCAGGAGAATCCGTTTCCGTCCGCTCTGCCGGATCATGTTGAGGATGTTCGATTCCAGGTGCAGCCCGTTGGCCAGAATCAAATCCGCCCGGCGCATGCGGATGCCGTCGTCCGGTCGGGGGGCGTACGTATGCGGATCCGTCCCGGGTTTCATGATGCCGATGACGTCGGCGTCATCTCCCGCCACGTTTCGCGCCATGTCGGTGATGAAGGTCGTGGTGCAGACCACAAGGGGCTTTTTATCCTTTGCTTGCGCGTTTTGTTTCGAATCGGAGCCGTCGGTCGTCTTGTTTTCCTCCGTTTTCTGTTTGGAAGAACAGGAAACGGACAGGGTGACGGAAATCAGCAGTCCCAGCAGAATGAGAACCATCACGCGAACTTTCATGAAACCTCCTCCGGCGAACCTTGTCTGAGAAACGATATGGGGTTCTTCTTACCAAGATGGATGCAGACTCTCAATGATTTCACTTTTTTATCCGATTTGCAAGTTTGAAAGAAATGTGGAAAACCGAGGCTTTGACGATCCGATGGAAAGGGGCGAGATGATTTCCTCAAACGGGGGAAGGCATGTGGAATGCCGCTCGAACGAACCGGATTTCAACGGTCTTTTATTCCGGTCCCTCTTGTGTTTCGAGCAAGGGTGCCGTATATTCCTGGACCATCGGCAACCGGTCACAATGACGGAACAGGACGCGTGGGTCTGAATCCTAATACAAGAATCGTACGGAACATCGGGTTCATGGCGGGGCTCTGGTTTGGAGTGTTGACCGTCCTTTGCGGAGTTGCGCGCGCCGGTGATTTCTCCGCCATTCCTCCGGGAAAGGAGGATTTGATTCGCCGCCTGCTTGTTCCTGCGACCGGGGACGTTGCCGAGGTGGACGGTCCGGGAAGCATCCGTATTCGAGCGTTCGATTTCGAGGCCGACCTGATGTATGCGGGAGAGAGGGTCGGGAGCGTTCGAGTCTCGCGTCCCACTTCCGCGCCGGAGCATCTTCCGGATACCTGCCGACTTTCCGGCGGATTCTTGCTTTGCGGCGAGGATGGACAAGGCAGAGCGCCGGAAAGTTATCTGGCCTGGTTGTCCGCCCCAGGACGCCGCGCCATGTTGGAACAAGTCTTTTCCAAGCCTGTCGTTCAAAAAGCCGCTATTGAGCGAAAGTGGTTCCAGGTTCCGCCGGGCTGGGTGTTCGCTCTTGTTTGGATCCTGATGCAGATCGGGCTGATGTATCGGTCGGTCGGTGGAAAACGCCAGGCCATCGGCCCAATCGAAACGTTGATGTATATCCTTCAATTGTCTTTGCAAGTATTCGTTAATACAGTAAATATCGTTCCGTCTTCGTTCTGGTCGCTTTCCGGGGCGGTGGGACTGCTCACGATCGTTATCTTCCTTGCTTCTGGAAAAAGCCGGAATCATGGAGAAGGGCGGTGGAGTCTTTTGGGTCTGTTGGGGATCCAATACGGCACGACGTTCGTTCTGGCGTTGCACCTTCCCGCGCCGTTTCCACACCTGACCGAACTCTTCCTGGGAACTCTGCTTTTTTTTCACGGTGCGATGTTGATGGCGGCCGGGAAAAAATTCAGCGTCTTGCAGCGCTTCTTCGTTTCCGTTGGCGGGTTTCTTCTCTGGGTATTGCTTTTCTGGTCGGCCATGGCTGTCTGGCCGAAATCCGGGTGGATGTGGGCCGTTGCCATATTGCCGTTTTTCGTTGCCGGAGTTTGGATCGCCTGGAAAAATACATCATGGAAAGACTTCGAGGGAAATATTAAAGAAACTGTTTTATGTTATCGAATTCAATGGTATTTGCTGATCGTGATTCTTGCTCTTGTATATATATTCGCACCGAAGGACGCTGGTCTGGCCTGGGGGGTGAGAAACGGGCTGATGTGGCTTGGCGAAAGTCTTCTTTCCGACGGTCGGGCTCGTTTTGAATTCTGGAACGGTTACTTCTGGTTGTTGACGGCCGCCATTGCGGTTCTGTCCCTCCGCGAATTCCTGATCCGACGGAAGCGCCTTGGCGCGATCGCCGGGATGACCTTGTTCGGCGGTCTGGCGATGCTTCTGCCGGGGCGGGTGCTGATCGAAAACATGGGGCTGGTCTATCCGGACGCCATCTGGCCGGAGTTCTCCGCCATGTTCTGGTTTCTGGATGGTTTTCTGAATCCGCCGCCCAATCCGAGTTTCTGGGGAGGGCCGTTTCTCGGAAGTTTGTTTTTCAGATTTTTCGGCCCTACGCCCGAGGCGGTGAATGGCCTGCATCTGGTCGGACTCATGGCAAGCGGCGCGGCCCTGGCCGGGTTGGTCTACGTACTTACCCGAAATCGCTGGAGCGCCGTCCTGGCGGCATCTGGCCTGGCGGTCTGGTCCGTTACATCGGGACTGGCGCTGTCGGGCTGGTGGTTTTTCTTCGGAGCGGCGGGGATTTGCGTCTCTCTGGCGCTTCTCTTGTCTTCCTTCGAAAAGCCGTCTTCCACCGGATTGTTTGTCCTGGCATTGTTGGTCACCCAGTTTTCACTTGAACTGCGCATGGAGACGGTTCTGGTTTTTCCGCTGTTTCTGGTCTACGGTTCGATCGCGAAGCGCGGCGAAACGAATCCAGGAAAAGCCCGCTGGTTGCTGGCGTTTTTCATCGTGAATCTGTTGCGGATCCTGGTAAGGGCCAGCGGGAACGATCATTTCAACGGCGATTGGTTTCCGGGAAACCTGTTGGACTACGCCAATATCATCGGCAATGCCTATTGGCTGCTGCTCGCGGCACTCGGGGGAGCCTTTTTTCTATATCGGCGGAATCCATCGGTTTTCCTGCTATCCTCTCTGTGGTTCGGCGGCGCGTTCCTGTTTTACGGATTCGTCAACACCCATCCCAGTCCCAACGAATGGTTCATCCTGTCTCTGCCGCTTTTCGTTCTTTTCGGAGGTCTTGCGCCCGAAGAAGTGGATCGGGAGGTTCGGGCTTCCGTTGTTTTTCGACCGGCATTCTGTATTGTGGCTCTTCTCGCCGTTTCCGGGCTTCTGGATGCGGGACGGGACAATGAAAGGCGGCTGCTCGATGGGCGCATCCGGTTGGCGAAAGCCGTTCGGGAGGTTTCCCGGGAAGTGCCTCCGGGCATCCGCTTTCTTCTTGCGCCGGAATACACCCGGCTGATGATGCCGAGCAGGCCCCGCCTGGCCTATGAGAAAGAGGGGTTCTCCACGGAGTCGCTTCAGGAAGAAATCGGAGAGGAATCGGAAGTCATTTGCGTTCGAACGTCGGAATGTATTGAAAATACGAAGTTTTCCGGCCATTGCTGTTTTCTGGAGTTTCGCGCGCGCATCCGTTCGGACAACGGCGAAGAAGAGGTGCTAGGCGCGGAGGCCGTTCCCGCCGCCTGGTTGAACCGCAAGGCCGAAATCTTCAAAAGAATCGGAGAGGTGGAGTTTTTCCGCCTGCTTCGGATGGAGCCCGAATCCGAAGAAGCCGTTCAGCCGTCCGCCAGGGATTTGTTGGACCACCAGAAGTAGCTGACCGCCAGGAAAATCACCAGTTCGAACATGAACCCCAGCATGTAGGAAAGCGATCCCAGATCGATGAAATAGTACAGGAAAAAGCTGAGCGCCGTGACACCGTGAACCACCATGACCGGCTGGAGCCAGTCGATTTTCATGGGGTTCTTCCAGACGCGCGCCATGCATAAAGCCATGGCCAGAAACATTCCCAGGATGGGAACGACCCAGAAATCGTTGTCGCCGGTATTGATGGTGGGCATGCTGAACAGCTTGTGGCCCACCCAGTCGATTTTGCCGACGAACCAGTCGCCGAACAGCGCGATGAACGGCGCCATCAGCAGGTGGAAAAGCGTTCCGTACTTCGTGAATCTCTTCAGGAGCGTTTCTTCCTGCAACGTGGGAAGGCTGCTGCTCGCATTTTCTTTCGTTTCGAATGGATCCATGGTCATCCCTCGCGTTTACGATCGTTTTTCCCGGATCAGTTCCTTCAGTTTACCGAAGGCTTCCTCGATTTTTGATGGCTCGCCGCCTCCCGCCTGGGCCATGTCCGGTCGTCCGCCGCCGCGTCCACCGGCCGCCGCCGCCACCGGCCCCAGAGTTTTGCCAGCCGGAAATTCCTTGCGGAATTCCTCGCTGACCGCCAGAAGAAAGTTCAGCTTGCCGTCTTTCTCGGAAGCCAAGCATACCACGCCGGAGCCGAGTTTGTCGAGCACCTGTTGTCCGTAGTCGCGGATATTCTTCGGATCCACGCCGTCGATGCGCGTGCAGAGCACCGGAATTCCTTCGATATTCTCTGCATTCTCCACCAGCGAGACGGATTCCAGGCGGGCCTTTTCCTGCTGGAGTTGTTCAATGGCCTTGCGGTCCCGTTTCTGTTGCTCGAACAGTCCCAAAACGGCCTCGGGCACCTGAACCGGCGAGACGGATAGGCTGCCTGCCGCCAGGCGCAGGGCGTTTTCCTGTTCCTGGACGAAATGCAGCGCTTCGCTTCCCGTGACGGCCTCGATGCGCCGAATTCCCGAGGCGATGGAGGATTCGCTCAGGATTTTGAACAGGCCGATATCTCCGGAGCGGCGAACGTGCGTGCCTCCACAGAGTTCCACCGAGTCGGGCGTGATGGTGACCACGCGTACTTCGTCGCCGTATTTTTCCCCGAAAAAGGCGATGGCGCCTTCCTTCTGGGCCTGCTCCAGGGACTTTACATCCGTTTCAGTTTGGACGTTGGTGATGACTTTCTCATTGACGAAACGTTCCACCGCAGCCAGTTCCTCCGGCGTAACCGCCTGGAAATGGGTGAAATCGAAGCGCAGACGGTCGGGCCCCACCCAGGAGCCGGACTGTTTGACGTGCTCGCCCAGGGTGCGGCGCAGCGCGTATTGCAGAAGGTGGGTGGCGCTGTGATTGGCGCGGATCCGATTTCGCCTGTTCGAATCCACCAACAGGTTCACCGTGTCGCCTTCCGAGAGCTTTCCTTTCAGCACGCGCCCCCGGTGAACGAAAAGCCCTTCCGCCGGCTTGACGACATCCAGGATTACAACGGCGGTTTCTCCCGGGAGGTCGATTTCCTGTCCATTGGCGGCCTGTTCCACGAGTTCGGAAATCCTGCCGTCCGGACGGCCGTCCCGCACGATCAGTCCCCGGTCGCCCACCTGGCCGCCGGATTCCGCGTAAAACGGCGTGCGGTCGGTGACGATTTCCACGTCCATGCCTTCCGGCGCTTCCGAAACGCGGCGATCGCCCGAAAGAATGGCCCGAACGACGGCCTCGTCCTCATCCCGCTCGTATCCGCTGAAAAGCGTGCTTTTTCCGGTGCTTTCCTGGATTTCTCCGTAAAGACGGGCCTTTTCGTCGCTTCCGTGTCCCTTCCAGGAGGCCCGGCCGCGCTCCCGCTGCTTTTCCATTTCCGCCGCAAAGCCCTTGTGGTCCACGCCCTTTTCGTTTTCGGCGGCGATGATCTCCGTCAGATCCACCGGAAAACCGTAGGTGTCGTAGAGTTTGAAAACCACGTCTCCGGGAATGCGGGTTTCGCCCGCGTCGCTCAGGCGACGGATTTCCTCGTTCAGAATCTCCAGTCCGGCGGTCAGCGTGCGGCGGAAGCCCTTTTCCTCCTCCCGGACGACGTTCAGGATGAAATCGCGATTGCGCACGAGTTCGGGATAGACCTCGCCCATTTCGCCGATTACGGTCTCGCTGATATCCGGTAAAAACACCCGATCGAAGCCCAGGCGCTTTCCGTGGCGGATGGCGCGGCGCATGATGCGGCGCAGGACGTACCCGCGATGCTCGTTGGACGGCAACATGCCGTCTCCGATCAGAAACGTGCAGGCGCGAACGTGATCCGCGATGACCTGGAGCGAAGTGTCGGTTTCCCGGTCCGCGTGATAGGTTTTGCCGCACATCTCGGCGGTGGTTCGGATAATCGGGGCGAAGAGGTCCGATTCGTAGTTGGAGTAATGTCCCTGCATCACGGCCGTGAAGCGCTCCAGTCCGCCGCCCGTGTCCACGGAGGGTTTGGGAAGCGGCGTCATCTTGCCGTCGGCGGAGCGGTCGAACTGCATGAACACCAGGTTCCACAGTTCCAGGAAGCGGTCCGATTCTCCGGTGATGTCTTCATCCTTCCAGACGCTGCCGGGGCCCTCGCCCTGATCGATGTGGATCTCCGAGCACGGCCCGCAGGGGCCCGTTTCGCCCATGGACCAGAAATTGTCCTTTTCGTCCATCCGAATCACACGGGCCTCGGGGACGCCGATATCTCTTGTCCAGATGTCGAAGGCCTCGTCGTCCTCGCGGAAGACGGTGATCCATAATTTGTCCGGATCCAGTTCGAAACGGCCGGTCACCAGTTCCCAGGCGAAAGCGATGGCCTCTCGCTTGAAATAGTCCCCGAAACTGAAATTTCCCAGCATTTCAAAGAAGGTATGATGCCTTGCGGTGCGGCCCACGTTTTCCAGGTCGTTGTGCTTTCCGGAAACGCGCATGCATTTCTGGGAACTGGTGGCGCGCGGAAAGGGGGAAGGGCGGTTGCCGACGAAGACATCCTTGAACTGGTTCATGCCCGCGTTGGTGAACAGCAAGGTCGGATCCTGAATGGGAACCAGGGACGAGGATCGCACGCGCTGATGCCCGTTTTCCTCGAAAAAGGCCAGGAATTGTTCGCGGATTTCCTTCGATGAGAGCTTCTTCATGTGTATTCCTCGTATTCGGTGTCCAGCAGCTGCGCCGCCACGCCAAAGACCGTGTCCGGTTCGAACCCCCTTCCGATCAAGTGGCGGATCAGTTTGGCTTTTTTCTTTTTCGCATCCGGTTCGTTCAAGGTCGCGAGTCGCTTTTTACCCGCCTCGCGACAGACGGAACGCAGATCCAGATCGTCCCGGGCGTCCTCCAGAGCATTGTCGATGATTTCCCGACTCACTCCGGCGATCATCAAGCGCTGCCGGACGTCCTCCAGGCCGCGAAGCTTGATCTGAACCCGCTGGCGGATCAGCGCCTCGGCGAAACGGCGATCGTCAAGGTAGGCCAAGTCCCGGAGTTTTGTCAAGGTTTGTTCCACGGTCTCCCGGTCGTATCCGCGCTGGAGGAGTTTCCGGCGCAATTCCGCGCGGCTGTGCTCCCGGCCGGAGAGAATCCGCACCGCCGCGGCCATGGGGTCCGATTTCGGTGTCTTTCCGCTGTCGGGCACGGCTAGCGTTCGATTTCGAAGTCCACGTCGCCGGAATCCTCGTCGAACTGATCCCATTTGCCGCCGTCGCTGGAACTGATTCCCTTGAAGCGAAGCTCGAAGTCCGCCGGGTTGCTGGCGTAAATCAGCGCGGTATCGTAGGCGACCATGTTCCGTTTGACCAGCGACATCAGGGATTGATCGAAGGTCTGCATGCCGTAGGAGACGTGCCCGTCGGCGATGGCGTCGCGCAACTCCTTGAGTTTGCTTTCGTCTTCGATCAACTCCTGAATGTGGGGGGTGTTTATCAGCACTTCCACCGCCGGTACGCGCTTCTTTCCGTCTTTCGTCGGCACCAGGCGCTGGCTGACGACGGCTTGCAGAATGGAGGCCAGTTGCAGGCGGATGGTCTTCTGTTGGTAAGGCTCGAACATGCTGACGATACGGTTGATCGTCTCCGACGCATCCATGGTATGCAGGGTGGACATGACCAGGTGGCCGGTTTCGGCGGAATGCATGGCCGTCTCGATGGTCTCCAGGTCGCGCATCTCCCCAATGAGGATGACATCGGGATCCTGGCGAAGGGCGGATTTCAGCGCGCCGGAAAAGGAATAGGTGTCCAGTCCCAGTTCCCGCTGATTGACCATGGAGCGCTTATCCCGTACGAGAAACTCGATGGGATCCTCGATGGTCATGATATGGCAGGTGCGCGTGCTGTTGATGTGATCGATGATCGCCGCCAGGGTGGAGGATTTTCCCGACCCCGTGGTTCCGGTCACCAGGACCAGACCTCGCTGGTAGGATGAGATCTTCTCCATGACCTTGGGGAGATGGAGTTTCTCGAAATTGGGAACGTCCATGGGGATCACGCGGGCGGCGATGGCCAGCGAGCCCCGCTGGTGGTAGACGTTGATGCGGAACCGGCCTATACCGGAGATACCGTGGGCCAGATCGACTTCCCGTTCTTCCAGCAGGGTTTTCTTCTGCCGGTCGGTCAGGAGATTGTCCACGATGGCTTGAAGGTGAGGAGGACCGAGCCGTTCCGCGTTCTTCAGAGCGACCAGCGTTCCGCTGATACGGAACATGGGGGGCAGGCCGACCTTCAGATGAATGTCACTGGCCTTGCCTTTGAAACCGATGGTCAGGATCTCGTCCAGGGTCATGGAAGACTCCTCTGTTTATTTCTTCTTGGGCGTCGATTCGGGCTCTTCCACGGAGTCGGCTTTTTTACCCGATCCCATGAAATCCAAGCCAAACTTTTCCGCAACGCTTTCCTCTATGGACGTTAGAATGTCGGGGTTCTCTTTCAGGAATTGCTTAACATTTTCACGACCTTGCCCGATGCGCTCGCCGTTGTAGGAGAACCAGGAGCCGGCCTTGTCCACGATATTCTGATCCACCGCGATGTCCAGGGTGGCGCCTTCCCGGGAGATGCCTTCCCCGTACATGATGTCGAACTCGATGGTCTTGAAGGGCGGGGCCAGTTTGTTTTTGACGATTTTCACTTTCGTCCGACTGCCCAGAATTTCATCTCCTTTTTTGATGGCCCCGATCCGGCGGATGTCCACGCGAAGAGAACTGTAGAATTTCAGGGCGTTTCCGCCCGTGGTGGTTTCCGGGCTGCCGTACATGACGCCGATCTTCATGCGGATCTGGTTGATGAAAATCACCGCCGTCTGGGACTTGGAAATCAGGCCGGTGAGTTTGCGCATGGCCTGACTCATGAGGCGGGCCTGCAATCCGACGTGGGAGTCGCCCATTTCGCCGTCGATCTCCGCCCGGGGCACCAGCGCGGCCACGGAGTCCACCACCAGAATGTCGATGCCGTTGGAGCGCACCAGCATTTCCATGATCTCCAGGGCCTGCTCGCCGTAATCGGGTTGGGAAATCAAGATTTCGTCCGTATTGACGCCAAGTTTCCTGGCGTAATTTACATCCAGGGCGTGTTCGGCGTCGATAAACGCGGCGATGCCGCCTTTTTTCTGCGCTTCGGCCACGCAATGCAGGGCCAGGGTGGTTTTTCCGGACGCTTCCGGCCCGTAGATCTCCGTAATGCGTCCTCGGGGAATGCCGCCGATGCCCAGGGCGATGTCCAGGGGAAGGGCGCCGGTGGAAATGAAGGGAACGGAGCCGGGAGTCACGCCGCCGTCGCCCAGCCGCATGATGGAGCCCTTGCCGAACTGTTTCTCGATGGAACTGATGGCCAGATCCACGGATTTCAGCTTATTCGGATCGATCGCCATGATGATTTCCTTCCTCTTTCAAGAGATTTTTCAATGTATTCATGGCCGTTAGAGCGGCCGCTTTTCTGATTTCGTCCCGGTTTCCGGAAAAAAGTTCCCGTCGGATCAGGGTGTTTTCTCCCAGTGTTACGCCTAAAAACACCGTTCCTACGGGCTTTTCATCCGTGCCGCCGCCCGGACCGGCGATGCCGCTGACGGCGATCCCGGCGTCCGCGCCGCTCTTTTCGATCAGACCTTGAAGCATTTCCCGCACGCAGGATTCGCTGACGGCTCCGTAACGTTCCAGCGTTTCCTCTCGGACGGCCAGCCACCGGATTTTGGCTTCGTTTCGATACGGCGTCAGTCCTTCAAGGAACACGTCCGATGCTCCGGGTATAGCGGTTATCCAGGAGGAAATCAAGCCTCCCGTGCAGGATTCCGCCGTGGCGAGGGTTTTCCGGTTGTCTTTCAGGCGGCGCACAAGCCTTTCCGCCGCGTTTTTCAACTCGTATTCCCCCGAAATCCGGTGGTTTCCCCCATTTGCCGGCATGACTTTCCTTCCCTGGAAAGAAACCCGTTCAGTTCAGCGCGCCCTCCAGCCGGAAGCCCGCCCAATAATTCGGATGCGGGAAGAACGTACGCACTTCCTTCTGCGCGTCCCGCAAAGCCGGGGAAGGCGCTTCCTCTTTCAAGCGGCGGAACATGTGTTTCATCAATACCGCCGTGGCCAGATCGGAGACGCGCCAGAGACTGGCCAGCACGCGCCGGGCTCCCGCGCCCAGGAAGGCTCGGCTCAAGCCGATGACCTCATCCCCCGAACCCAGGGGCCCTAAAGCCGTTTCACAGGCGGAAAGCGTGACCAGTTCCGCCTTCAGCGGCAGGGCCAAGACTTCGGAAAGACGAAGCTTTCCGTCTTCGTTTCCCTTGGGAGCCAGCGTGAGGGAACTCCGAATCGGGCTGACACGATCCAGGTCGGCGTGGCTGGCGATGTGAATGTGATCGACACCGGGAGCCAGGCGCTTGAATTCTTCCTCGGATGCGTTTTCTCCAATGAGAACGGTGGGATTGACGAAGGTGTACCCAAAGCTTTCGAGTTCGTGCTTCGTGAAGGGCAGCTTGCCGAGATCGTTTCCTTCCGTGATTTCTCCTCCCAGGGCCAGGCGTTTCGGATTTTTCGGCATTTTTCCGCCCGCCGATCCAAGGAAGCGAAGCTGGTTCATGCTGGAAAGATAGCTGACGGCTTTCATGTCCAACAAAAAGCGCTTTCCGTCGTACAGGGCGGCGAAAGGTACGAAGTGCAGCGGACCGAAGGGCACCACCACCCATTTTTCTCGATCCCGGATCCTGTCCTGCACCGGGAGAATCAGTTGTTCGTACAACGATTGCGCGACGGTCTCTACGGGATGGAAATTCAGCAGTAGATTTCGGAAGGTTTTCACTCGCTCATTGGAGGAATCCCGCGTGATCTCGACGCGTTCCATGGAAAGGGAACCATTGGCTACCGTCCAGATCAGCAGGGCGTTGCCGGTCTGGTAGTAGGAGATCAGGGCGTAATCGTCGGGAAGCAGCGGCAGAAGTTCGGCGAAGGGGCGGCTGTCCACCTTGACGTAGGCCGGAAGCCGCTCGTTCAGATTCGCCAGATCGGCGAGACTGGCGTCGTAGCTTGCCCGGGCTTCGTCCAGAGCCGTTTTAGCGGCGGCCTTGCCGTCCTCGGGGGCCTTCAGCCATTCGTTCCGGGCGGCCTGTAGCCGCGTGCGGCTTTCCTTTTCCTTTGCCAGCCGTTCCAGCACGCCCTTGAACGGAAACGCGATGGTCTCTCCCCCGAACAGATCCAGGAATTGCCGGGAACGGTAACGTTCCGTCAGATCGAAGGCTTCCTCCGATTTGCCTTCCTTGGACAGGATATCCAGGGCTTCATCGTACAGCTCTGAGGTCTCCTCTTCTATCCGAGGGCCGTTTTTCGCCACGCGGATGATGGGAGGCATGGATTCCGTGGTTTCGATGGCGGTGAGGAAGTGTTCCAATCCTTCCTTTGTCCGCCCTTCCAGTACGTCCACGCGCCCAAGTTGCAGGCGATACTTCCATTCCCAGTTGGTGTCGTTCAGTTTTACGGCCAGGGCCAGGCCGTCTTCCAGATTTTTCCGCGCCGAATCGAGTTTCTTCTGCTTGATGTAGATGCGGCCGAGCGCGATGAGCGATTTGAGTTCGTTCAGCGGGTTGCCCAGTTTGCGTGACAGGGCGATAGCTTCGCTCAGGTTTTCGATGGCGTCCACGTCCCGGCCCATGCCTTCGAACGCCAGGCCGATATTGGCGTAATCGAAGGCCAGACCCACGGAATCGCCCAGTTTGCGGTCCAGTTCCATGGCGCGCATGAACGCCTGCCGGGCGTCCGCGAAGCGGCCCGCCAATCGCAGGGCGTCGCCCACGTTGTTGTGCCCGATGGCTTCCTCGCCCAGGTTGCCGATTTCCACCGTCAGGGCGATGGCTTCCTCGTAAGCCTTGATGGCCTCGTCCGTGTTGCCCAGTTTGGCGTAGATGTAGCCCCGCGCGTTGAGAAGCTGAATCAGCTTGCCCGTATCCTTCTTCTTTTCCGCGAAGACCTTCGCGTTTCCGATCCGTTCCATGGCCTGTCCGAAACGACCGGAAAGCGACAGACTCTTGATGGCGTCCAGGTAGGAAAGAAGCTGAATATCGTCCATCTGGTCCCGGGCTTTCATCAGGGGCAGAAGCAATTCCTTCTTTTTAGCCTTGTCGATGCTCTTGTCCTTGGCGATCTTCATGCCCTCGGCCAGAGCCTTGGCCGAACCTTCCTTGCCTTTCTCGATCAGGTCCAGGCAGATGGACACGGTTTTGGGATGGTCGCCCTGGGCTTGCAGAATCCGAGCTTCCTGCAACTTCAACAGATACCGGGAGTAATCGGAAGCCGTTCCCGAAAGCTCCTGGGCCAACTGGTTGTATTTCATGGCCCCTTTATAATCGGAAAGCCGCTGGCGCAGAATCCGGGCGGCGTTTCTGGCCTGCTCCAGGCGTCCGTCCGTGTTTTTGATCGCCGTGAAGATGTCGAAGGCTTCCTCGAAATTCTTCAAGGCGTCCGGATACCTGGCCGCCCGTTCGAGAATCAGCCCACGTTGGGAATAGAACGGTCCCAGCCGTTTTCTGGCCTTGAACGACAGCATCAGGTCGATGATTTCCTGGTTGTACTTGAGTGCGTCGTCGTAATATTTTCCCATGGTGTACAGGTCGGCCAGGGTTTTCTTGGCCGTCACCAGCGGCGCGAGCTGCTTCTTGTCCGTCTTGGCCGCTTCCTCGATGGGAGCCAGAATGCGGTGCTGGTATTTGATCGCCCGGTCCCAATCCCGGATGACCTTGGACTGATCCACCAGAAATTCCAATACTTTGCCCAGGAATTTGGTTTCGCCGGTGTAGTCGATGAACCCCAGGGCTTTCTCGTATTCCTCCACGGCGGCCCGGGGGGCCTTGGCTTTCTGGAGGCCGATGGCCTTTTTGATGGTGGGCATCAGACTGGTCTTGGCGTAGGCCAGGGTCTGTTCTTCGTTCATTCCGGCGTAACCGTACAGTTGCACGCCATCGCCTCCCGGCGTCTTGTCGGGCAGAAGAACCGCCTTCAGTCCGGCCTGATACGCCTCGGCGCGGGATTCTTTCTTCAGAAGCGGCGCGGCGGTTTCGAACCATTGAATGGCGGTCCCTATGGGCGTGGTGGCCCGGTCCACCAGAACGAAGCCAGGAATGCCGGCGGCGTTCAAAATCCGTTCCAGAAACAACCGTTCCTCTCGGACGCGCTGCGTATGTTGAACGTTGGCGAAAATCGCCAGGTTGGTATTCCATAAGGAATCCAGGTGCTTGACCAGTTGATACTGGCCGATTCCTTCCAGGTCCGATTGGAACTTCAGCCAGGCGTTGGCGGCAGAGGTTCCCTCGAAAACCAACGGTTGATCCAGAATCGCGAAGCCGCTCTTTTTCAGGTCCGGAAGAACGGCGGCCGCCAAGGCGTTTTTCTCGGCGGCGACTTTCCAGGAGCCGTGTTCCTGAATCAGGCGCTTCATTACGTCGGGGAGGATGGATTTGGCCTGTTTTTCCTCGTAAATCACGGCCATGCCGGTCTGTTTGGACAGGTTGCGATTGGCGAAGGAATCCGCCAGTCCGGCTACGGAGGCGATCTTGACGATACTCAGATCCGGTCGGTTCAACCGGCGCGCGAAGGAGTAGATGGGAAAACGCGGCGACAGGCGGTCGATGTCGAGATAGACCAGCTTCTTGTCTTTCAATTCCTTCATGAGAGGCTTCACAAGGGAAAGGAGAATGGGCAGGTCGGCGGCTTCTTCCGTCCGCGTGGCGTCGGCGTCCGGTTCGAAACGCAGCGCGGCTTTGCGGATTCCGTCGAGTTTCTGCGGCAGAACGCTTCCCCGAACGCCTTGTGAATCCAGAATCAGAAGATAAATACGGTCGCCCACGGTCAGATAGGACGCGATGGCCTCGCCTTCGCGCAAAACGGGCAGGGCCGCCGAAGGATCGGGATTGCCGATGGAGAACAGGTCGGAAAGTTTGGGCGCCTTTTCCTTCAATTGCTGCATACCTTCCAGCAGCGTTTTCCTCAAGCCGTCCATACGGGCCAGGCGCTCGTTGTGTTTGGCCGGAGTTTCCCAGAAGGATTGGCCTTCCACTTCCTTGCGGTAGGCCCGGGCGTATTCATCGATGTTTTTCAAAAGGATTTTCAGGTCCGGCGAGTCCACGCCGTAGCCCACCTTTTCCATCTCGTCCAGCACGAGGCGGCGACTTTGTTGCTCGGCCAGTTTCCACAACCGGGCGTAATTGCCCGCCGCCGCCGCCATTTCCATCGCCTGCGAGAAAAGCCGATTTCGAACGGCCTCCGCGTGTTGAAGGTACGTTTCCCCCAGCATTTTCGGAGAATTCGCAAGAAAATCGGCGATGACTTCATCAGCCTGAGCCGCGTTTCCGGTTCTCGCCGCATAGGTCATGCGGACGTTCCAGCAGATCTCCTCCAGTTCCATCCGGCGCGGCTTCCAGGTTCCTTCTTCCGTTTCGGCGTCCTTCGGCGGATTCTCGCAGAAGGCTTTGGCCTTGAGCAGGTATTTCATGGAGCGCCCGTCGGCGTCGGCCAGTTCCTCTTTGGTTTCGAAATATCCGGCCAGTTCCGAAAGATTGAGCAGCGACTGCGCGTGCATGCGGGCGCGCAGCCAGGGAGAAACGGCCATGTCCACGGCCGGCGGTTCCTCTTCCTCCTTCTCGGGAGGAGCAGTCAACTGGCTGACTTTCTTCAAGTATCCGACACCCTGGGTGAAAAGCTCCGCTTCCCGGAGCAGGGTCATCGCGGCGATATCCGCCGTGGACGATGCCTGGCTGCTTTTCGCAAGGGTCCGCTCGCCGTATTTCAGCGAAAGGATGGCGATGTTGTTGTACAGTTTCCAGATCAGATCCTCTCGGATGATCGGATCTCCGTCGCCCTGTACCTTTTCCATGCGTCGCAGGCCGCGTTCCAGCCGGATCAGGACTTCCCGCAGGCGGTTCTCGGTAAGCATCCGATCTTCCGAAAGCTGCCGCAACAGAACGTCCGAGGCCGCCAGGGCGTGCAGCATCTGTTCCTCGAACTCTTTAGGATCCAACACGAATTTCATCTTTTCCTTGGAATTTTCCGCGAAAAGATCGTTGCGGTCCTTCATGGTTTCGATGGTCTTCAGGTCGGGGTCGTCCTCCTCCAGTTCCTTGGACTGGATCACCTCGAACTGCATGTAGGATTTACCGAAGTGCTCCAACGCGGCGGCGTCCATTCCGGCGTGGAAGGCGAAGCGTCCCATGCGGTTGTCCAGAACCGAAAGTTCCCGTTGCAAGTCTCCGTGAATTCCATCCTTTTCGGCCAGAAGCTTGTCGAGATAGGCGTATTTCTCTTCCAGACGAGCCTGGCCGCTACGGTATTGTTCCAGGTCTTCCAGAATCAGGTTGCGAAGCGAGAGGTTGACGTTTTTCTCCCATCCTTTGGTAAAGCCCATGGGGGAAAGGGAGGAATTCCGGCCGATGGCGATGGGAATGAAGTCTCCGGGGGGGCGAACCCCGTATTTTTTCAGATATTTGAGGCTTAAGTCCAGTTTCTCCACCGCCGTTTTCCGATCCCCCTTCCGGTAGAAATTCAACGAGATGGAACGGGTGAGCGCGGCCAGAACGTTCATTTTTTTCACGGAGATGAAGATCTCCATGGCGCGCTGGAAATACTCGGTGGAGGTGTCGTAGCGTCCCTGCATCTGGTAATTCAAGGCGAGTCGGGCGATCAGTTCGGCTTCCAGCTCACGGAGTTTGAACTTCCGGGCCAGTTCCAGGGAACGTTCGAAATAGACGGAGGCTTCCTCGTATTCATCCAGGTTGAAGGCGGCCCGGCCGTAGCGAACGTAAAAGAGCGCCTCTCGTTTCTTGTCCAGGAAAGGAAGCTTCAGGCCGACTCTTTCCTTGTACTTATCATAGGCGTACCGCCAGGTATTTCCCAGTTGAGCGAAAACGTTGCCCAGATTAATCAGGATATCGGCTTCCGTCTGAAGATCCGCACGGCGGTCGTTGGTACGATAGGCGCGGTCGTAGGCATCGATGGATTCTTCGATCCAACCCGATGAAATATCACCGAAAACCGCCTCCCGCATCTCGTAGATCCAGCCCAGAGTGAGATAGGTGTAGGGAGACTGGGAGTTCAACGCCATGGCGATGAGCAGTTCTTCTTCCGCGTCGTCCAGGTCGCCTTCGTCGAGATCCGGCTTCCAGGTCAGCAGATAGCCCAGACAATAATGGCCGACGAAATCGGTGGAATCCTTGTCGATCATTTCCTCGAAGGCTTCTTCCAATTTGTCGTATTTCCCGTTTCGAACGCCGTAAAAGATGATTTTTCGCTGAGCTTGAATGACGCCGGGATCGAAGTCCGCCACCTTCTGATAGCTCTTCATCGCGGAAACCCAGTCGCCCTGGCGTTCCTCCAGGCCGGCCTTCAGAAGCGCCAGGGAAAGGAATTCCTTCCGGGCCTTTCTGTGATGGCGGTGCTTGGGCGGATACATCTTCGTGATGTTCTCGTAATAGCTCAGGGCTTCCGAGTAATACCCGGCCGCTTCGTTGAAGCGTCCCTTGTCCCGCAAATCCTCTGAAATCTTCAGAGCGTAATCGCCCAGTTGGAACGTAGCCTGGGTGACTTCCCGCTTCCGTTCCGGGTAGGCGTTCACGATTTGCTGCATGGCGCGGGCGGCCAGATCCAGACGCTTTTGGCTTTCGTAGATCTTTCCGATCTTGAATTGAAGGACCGATCCCAGCAGGGGATTGTCCGGGTTGACGTCGATCAGCGCGCGAAGCTGATCGACAAGGCGTTCGTCCACCTTCGCCACACCCCTGGCGATCTGTTGCTGACGGATTTTTTCCGGGATGCGGCGGCGGTCGGCGTCGAACTCGGGCGGGTTCAGCAGGGCATGGATCTCCGGAATCTGCCGCAGTTCCCGGCGGTATTCCTGGACGATGTTTTCGATGGTCAGGCGCAGCCAGTCCTCGAATTCCGGGTATTGCTTGAAGAGCGTCAGATAGTAGCGCACCTGGAGATCCCGGGCGCGGATGCTGCTGAAGATCTCGCCGAGCCGGATCTTGGCCTGGACGCCTTCCTCGCGCTGATCCGGATACTCGTTGAGAACGGTTTCGTAAGCGGATATCGCCTGGATATCCTGTCCTTGGATACGGAGCATGTCTCCCTGTCGGAGCTGGACATAAGCGGACACGTGGGGGTTGTGGCCGTATTCCGTTCCGACGGTTTTCAGTTGATCCAGCGCCCGGGAAATTTGTTCCGGTTGCAGGCGCACGCCGGTTTTCACCTGGAGCCCCTGGGTGCTTTCCGTGTCCCATACGGCCAGATCCACCTTGGCCAGTCCCTGGAAATCGCCATAGGGCGTGGAAAGCGCGTTCAACTCGTCCAGGCTGTCTTTCTGTTTGAAATACCACTGGTTTCGGCGTTCGATCAGCGAGGCGCGATACAGGGATTCCTGGTATTCCGGGGCGTTTTTGAAACGCGACAATTTTCGAAGCGCGATGAGGCGATCGAAATCGTCCTCCAGCGACAGGGCGAAAGCCAGCGCCTGGTCCGGAGATTTGAACTCCGGGAAAAGCCCGGTGAACGGCTGCATCCAGACATCCAGGTTGTTGTCCTGTTTCGTGGTGTAGACCAGCCCGTTGGCATGGGCCTGGAGGAACAGGTGGTTCATGCGGCCGGAGGTTACCTGGACCATTTTATCACGCACCTTGGAGGGCGGGAGTTTCCAGGCCAGGTTCGTGGGAACGCTCCAGACGGTGCCGTTTTCGTTGCCGTCCAGAAGCGAGCCGGGCTGGGTATAGTAAAAACGTACGAAGAAAAGCCGTTTTCCGTCCGGGGAAAAGGAGGGGAAACCGCACTGGTATCCCTCGGCGGTGACGGTTTTCTTCTTGCGGCTGGAAAGGTGCAAGAGTACCAGTTCATTGACCTTTTCTTCATTCGGCTCCACGAAGGCCAGGTATTGTCCGTCAGGACTGACCGCCGGATGGGTGGAACCGACGCCCCCCAGTTTCTCGAAACGCTTCTGCTTCAGCCAGTACCGGACGACCTGTTGTTTTCCTTCCGGTCCGCTGGACATGAAGAAGCTTTCCCCGTCCGGAGCGAAAACGGGATAGCTGTCCGCCGTTTTGCGATCCGTCAACGGCTCGGGTTCGTCGTCCCCGATTTTCTGCAAATAGACATCGCCCGTGACATCCGAGCGCATGGAGACGAACAGAATGGACTTTCCGTCCGGGGAAAACGACGGCATGGTGTCCACGGCCACATGGTCGGTCAGGCGTTCGGGAATGCCGGTGGTCAGGTCTTTCAACCAGATGTCCGGGCTGCCTTTCTGGTTGCTTACGTATACGAGGCTCAGCCCGTCGGGGGAGATTCGTCCGTAAAATTCGTCCGTGGTGAATCGGGTCAGGTGAGTCGGTTCGGCGATTTCCTGCTTGACGGGCTGCAATTTGAACTCGTCCAGCAAAATTTTGGGTCCGAACCAGCTACGTCCTCCGGAGCAACCCGCGAACAGCAACGCCGGGAGCAGAATTCCCGAGCAGGCGATTAAAAAAGCGCGAAGGTTTCGCGAAACGGTCATGATCGTTTCCTCGTCCGATGCGGCGGTGTCATTCGACGGGTTTCGGTTTGGTGTCCCATTCTCCCGATTCCTTCTGGATTTTCACGCCCGGCGGGCTTCCCTGGACGTTCAGTTTGTACATCATGTTCTGAACGATGGGAAAATCCTTGTCCGTGAGGTTCGGGTTGATGCTCAGCACCCGGCGCATGATGACGGTGCGGTCCTTGTTTTCCGCCTCGATGATGCGCTTGGCCAGGGCTTTGTAATTCGGATCGTTCCGGGTGCGTTCGTTCTCGAAAAACGTCAGCAGTCCTTTCAGATTCTCCCCGGCGGCCTGCCGGGCCTTCAGGTCGTTTACGTCGTCGAGGTTGAACTGCCGGTTCATCATGGCCATCAGCGCCTCCCGGTGGGCGTCGGGAATGGCCTTTTCCTTCTGGCCGTCGCCGCGAACGGAAGCCGTCATGGCCAGATCTTTCTGCAATTCCCCGATGGATCCCAGAATCTGGTTTTCCAGCTCGGTTTTCTGATCCACCGAAACCATTTTCAGACTGATGCAGTTCGTCACGAAGGGCAGTCCCAGAAGCAGGACAACCAATCCGATCCAGCGACCTTTTCTTTGCATAACGTCCTCTCTTCTCAAATTTTCCGGATAACCGGGAATCGTTCATTCGTGCGAGCGCGGAGTCATCCTCCGCTTCCGGCGGCCTGCGGCGCTTCTTCTCCGTCGGAAGCTTCGGCCGCCGTTTCCTCTTCCACCGGTTTGTCCGGGGGAAGGAACTGATTCAGGATCGGCATGATGTTCAAACGCCGGATGCGGCTGTTTTTCAGGGTGTTTTTCAGAATCGTTCCCACGAAGAACCAGGCGTCCATGTTGATGTCAAGGTTCAGGTTTCCGTACTTGATCCACATGGAAACCAGCTTGACCTGGGGATTGACCATGTTGATGTACCAGGAGTTGATGAGATCCCGGTTGTTTTGCACGTTGGGATCCTTGCCGTCCGGGTCGAGGAACTTCAGCATCTTGTCCAGTTGTTTCAGGCTGAGCTTGGTGATATCCACCCGTCCTTCCACGAAGCGGTCCCTCAACCCGAAGTTCAGATTGACCAGGGTGGAGATTTCCGTTTCCGGCGTGATCTTTTTCTCGTCCGTTTCGGTCAGGCGCGCCAGGTTGACGCCGGTGATCTGGTTTTCGAAATGGATGCGGACGTCCAGGGGGGCGGGGGGCAGCGCGGCGATCTGCGCCTGGAGCGCTCCCGTGATACCGCCGCCCAGCAGGCCCAGGTACATGCGGTCGATGGAAAACGTGTTGTCGTTGTAGATCATGTCCAGGGCGACTTCATCCACGGCGACGTTTTTCATGGTCGCACCCTCGGTCATCGTCACGGCGATCTGGTCGATGTGGAAGTTCGCGTTTCGTTTCATATAATGGCGCATAACGTCGTACAGGACGTTTCGCGAGCCTTGCTCGAAGATGTTCCCCTTCGCTTCCACCGGCGCCATGGATTCCAGGTTGACCAGTTGGATCAGGGGCACGTCGGCGTCGAAATCCTTCAGGCGCAGGTACATCGACGTGGGTTCCTTGCGGCCGTCCGGGTATTCCTTTTCCCCCTTCGACTTGTTCCACAGGTAGAAGTCCTTGGCCACGATAGCGCCTTCCATGCGCGCGAAATTGTCCGGAAGCGAACGGGCGCGGGCTTTGATTCCGGCCAGCCCCTGCATGTCCAGGCCGCCGATGAGATGCCTCTTTTCGGGAAGATCGATACCGGCGAAAAGCTGGACGTCGAACTCCGGCCAGACGTTCTTGAAATTGGGCGGTTCGAGCTTCTTGTTCAGAACGCCCCAGACCTTTCCGGACATTTCGTACTTCACGCCCAGCGTGGGGATGAGGAAAACGAACTTTTCCAGGTCGGCGTCCCGCATGTCGTGCAGCAGCAGACGCGAACGCAGGTTCGTTCCCAGAAGCGGTTCGGGCAGCGCGTCGGATTTCTCGATGGAATCGATATCCATGTCCATGCTGACCCAGGCCAGCTCCGCGTGCTGGTCCGGATTGGGAACGATGGGAATGTCCACGCCCTGGACCTGCGCTCCGATGGAAAACAGGAATCCCTTGATGTGGGTGGCCTGTTCGGGAACGGCCATGTCGTCGATTCCGAAGGAAAACTTGAGGTTTCCTTCCTTTTTGTCCTGAAGGTAATCGAAGTCCAGCTTCAAATGCTCCCCGTTCACCTTCGTCGTGACTTCCTTGGCATAGGTGATGTGATCGATGTCCACCCCGATACCGCCCGTGAGCTTCTGAAGCTTTTTCTTCAGCAGATTTCCGTAAGCGCCCGCATTCACGGATACTTTCAGTCCTTCCATCTGGGCGGCCTGGTCTTCTTTCTTCAGATGCGCAATCTCCACGCCGATGTTGATGTCCGCCTTTTCCGGGGTATAGTGGATATCGATGGGAATTCCCAGTCCTTTCAGCGTGGCGAACTGATCCGGCTTTTCAAGATGATCCAGATGGAGTTCTCCCGTAACGGCCATGTCCGACGGCTTTCCCTTGACCGTGATCTGGCCGCCGAAGTTTTTCAGCGACACCTGTTGGTCCGGATAGTTCACGGAAATTCCGGCCAGTTCGATTACGGTTTCCAGTTCCACGGGGAGTTTGAACGGATCGCCCACGCCGGGAGGAACGGAGCCGGAGGAGGCCACCCGCAGGCCCAGCGAGCCGGAAAGATCCATCTTCGGGATCATGCGCCGTGCTCCCGGAGGGGCCAGGCGGATCAGTTTCGGAAAGGAGATCGGATCCAGATTCAGGGCCACGCGATAATGCCGTACGGCCTGGGTGGCCTGGTCCACCGAGGCCTCGGCGTCCAGGTGCAATTTGATGACATCCGCCACGGAGACATCCACGTGATCCACGTTGAATTCTCCCGCGACGATGTTTCCTCCGGCTTCGATATCCGTTCCGAGGGAGATCCGGGCCTGCCCCATTTTCGGATCGTTGTAGACGATCTTCGGGATGTCCAATTTGATCTTCGCCAGGGCCTGGCTCAGTTCCAGTCCGTTGGCGCGTACGTCCAGGTCCAGCTTGAAATCCTCGATTCCGGCCATGGGAACGCCGGCGGACTGAATCCCGATGTTTCCCGCCGCCTTCAACGCGGGTTCTTCCAGGCCGTTGGCGCTTTCCACCGGGCGCGTTTCCAGCCCCAGATTCATGTTCAAACCGCGAATTCTGGCTTTTTCCGGAGCGTAATCGGCCCAGACGTTCTCGATGTTCACCGTCCCGTTCAATTCGGGAAGCCCCTGTTCCAGAAGTTTGGGAACGTCGCCCTTGACGGCGAGCTTGTCGATGGAAATCGATCCCCCGAAATCCACGCCGGAAACGAAGGCCTTGGCATAGGGCGCGAAGGTGTCCAGGGGGAGATGGAGTTTTTCCAGAAGAAGATTCACGGATTTCTGTTCCAACAGTCCCTTCAGGTAGGCATTCAGCTTGATGAGTTGTTCATCATTGAAATGCACGGCCAGGGATTTCAGGTCGGCGTAGTCCTCTTTCATATCGGCCGTGGTCTGGATTCCCACTCGCAGGTCAACGGGTTTCAGATCCCATTCGGTTTCGAGTTTTTTGGTCGCCACCCGCAGGTTGACGTTCACGTCCGCCTTCGGCTCCAGGACGTGATCCGCCGCGATATCGATGCCCAGCGCCAGAAGGATATCCGCTTTCGCGGGCATGGGATCGGTCTGTTCGAAGTGAATGTTGGCGGCTTCCGGATCGTCGCCTTCGATTTTCAGGCCGACATCAAAATGGCTGTCGATCTGGCTGAAATGTCCCGCGACGTGCAGGCCGAGTTTCTTGAAATCGACGAGTTGCGCTCCCGTGTCGGCCCAGGCGGAGACGTTCTTCAGGTCGAAACGTTCGAGAACGATCTTGAAATCGGAAGGTTCGCCGGGCGTTTCGGGTTCCGGCTCGGGTTCGGGCTCTGGTTCCTCCGGCTTTTCCTCCCCCTTGGGAAGATTGTCCAGCATGGCCAGCACGTTCATCTTGCCATCGATGGTTTCCACGTTGGCGTGGGGAGAATCCAGCAGGATTTCCTCCACGGTGACCTGCCCGAAAGGAAGCCCCCACAGACTGTAATGAACGGCGATCCTCTTCATGGTGAAGATCGGTTTCGTATAGCCCTTCGGCGGTCCGAGATAGATATCGTTGATATCGAGGCCGGTCAGAAGGTTAAGGCTTATGTCTCCGATGTTGATTTCCTGGTTCAGCATGCCGCGGGCTTCTTCCAGGGCGATGTCCTTGACCGTGTTGATGGGGAAGAAAAAGATGACGATAAAGAGAACCAGGTAAATCAAGGCGAACAGGCCGCCCACGAGAACGACAAGGGCTTTGAGCAACAGAAAAATGAGCCGCAGAGGCAGGGGGGCTTTCGGACCGGAAGGCGGCCCGCCGTTTCGTGTGCCGCCTCCCGTTTTTTTCACGGCCCCCTGCGGTTTTTCGCGCAGGCTTTCGCTATCCAGAACCCGGGTGTTCTCGTCGCGAATCGTCTCCGGGACATCCGGAGGATGCGGAACGTTTTGATTGTCTTTTAGGGGATCGCTCAAGGTATGCTCCTGAATGCGGGTCCAGTTGTCAGTAGGCTTGGTCTCCGACCACGGCCATAACATCTTCCAGTGTGGTCAGACCGGCCGCCGCTTTCAATACACCGTCCGTCAGAAGGGTGTGATTGATGAGATCGGATAGAATCCGCCGCCGCTGATTGCGATCCTGCAACCGAGCCAGATCTTCCCGTTTCCCGGCCGGAATGGTCATCAGTTCATCCAGGACGATGCGTCCTCGGAATCCGCGTCCCATGCAGTGTTCGCATCCGGTTCCGCGCCGCCATTCCACGTCGATATTTCCCAGAATCCTTTGGGCTTTCTTCACATACGTCGGGTCGGGCTGATAGACATCCATGCAATGCACGCAAACCTGTTTGACCAGCCGCTGAGACAGAACGGCCGAAAGCGAGGTGTGCAGGCTGTAGGAATCGCATCCCAGGCTGAGCATGCGGTCCACCGCCCCGAGCGTGGTGGAACTGTGCACCGTGCTGATAATCATGTGGCCGGTATTTCCGGCCCGCATGACCAGATCGGCCACGTTGCCGTCCCGGATTTCACCGATCATGATGACTTCGGTGTCCATCCGAAGCAGGTTCTGGAAACCGCTTTCGAAACTGACGTTCTTTATCGGATTGATTTGAATCTGGGTGATGCCTTCCAGGGAATGCTCGATGGGATCTTCCAGAGTCGTGATGTTCATCCCGCCCATCGCGGTTTTTAAATGATTGAGCGAGGAATAGATCGTGGTGGTTTTTCCGGAACCGGCCGGTCCGACCAATAAAATCAAGCCGCTTCGTTTCGCCAAAGACGTTTTCAGGCTTTCCGTCGTATCGATGGAGAATCCCAGGCGGTTGATATCGAAAGAAATCTCATCGTCCCCGAAGATTCGGACGACGATCTTTTCCGTTCCCATGGTCGGCGCGACCGAGATTCGGAACTCGTATAATTTATTGCCGAACCGGAATTCCATCCGGCCTTCCTGGGTCATGCGGTTTTCGTAGGTTTTCAGACGAGCCATCACCTTGATGATATTGAGAATTTCTTGTTCCCGATACGGATCCAGGACGCAAATGTCGTAAAGTTCGCCGTCGATCCGGAATTTGATGCCGAACCATCCTCCGGAGCGATGAAAATGAATGTCGCTGGCGTGCCAGAGGATGGCCTGCTGGAAGAAGAAATCGAGAAGTTCCCGATAAGACGACGGATTTCCAAGCATCATGGAATCGACATGGGCCTGAATGTCGCCGATGGGAATGGCGCCTTTACCGTGCCGGGAGCCTTCGCCGCTGAGCGCCTGTTCGTCCACTTCCAGGGACTGGATGGACGATTTGATCGGCTTGTAATGCACGCCGAGAGAGGAGGCGCCGTTCTGCTCGCTTTCAAGATTGTCGAGGGGCGGCAGGATTTCATGGACTTGCTGGGCTTTTCTGAGTTTCTGAACAATGGTTATCAGGACCAGGCCGGCCAGCAGGCCGAGCAGAATCTGGATGAGCGTTTTGTATCGGATCCAGATTTTCGTAAGGGTGTTGGATTCGTCCAGTACGGAATGAATGATCTCCAGTTCCATGTGGGTTCGAGCGATTTTCTTTCTCAATTCGTCGCTGAGCGGGGGACGCTGCCCTTCCTCGGAATTCAATTTCACGTTCAGTTGAAACTGTTCCTCGGTCAGCGCGGCCTTTCGCTGGAGAATCTCCTGCTTCGGCATCTGGTTGTATTGCTCTTCCAACACCTCGACTTCCCGTTCGGCAAGGCCTTCCGCTTCGGCAAGACCTGCCGCCTGTGTTTCGCCGACATCGGTTTTGCGGGCTTCGGATGGAGGGATATGCCATACGAAAACGAGAAGGAAAACCATGACCCAAAGAGATCGGGATATCGTGTTTCGTCGATTCATCATCTTTCCGACAACCGGTTTCCGGGTTGAACGTCGTGGCCGAATGGTATCGCCCCAATTGACCGTCAGGCGCCTGAATATTCCCTTGGGGTAGGGGATCATAACAAATAGACCGGATTCCGTCAACGAGAAAGAAAGTGGAATAAATGCTGTGAAAACAATGTCTTACAAATCCAGGACGGCGAGGTTTATGGGAAGTGAAAAAGACGGCGGCTTTTTCCCCTCCGGGGAAAAGTCGGTCTTGACATTTCGTCATTCCGCATTACCATAGATGGACTTCTCGTCGGTAGGGAATAGGGGCTTTCTTGGGAAAGGCCTATTTACGGATTCAGTCAAGGAGAAACACAATGAGGAAAAGTACCCTTTGGTTGCTGGCTTTGCTTCTTCCGGTCCTGGTTCTGGGCGTCGGTTGCGGAGACAGCGAGGACGACGATGCGGACGGTGACGAAGACATCGTTCCCGCCTCCATCGAGACGGTGAACGTCGGGGATCAGATCGTTTTGGGCTTCGAGAGCGGAACGGAAGAATACCGGGTCGTTCCCTTCTGGGCCATCGACGAGGATTCGAACATCGACTTCACCCTTACGCTCGGCGAGGCGCCGGAAGGTTCCGAAAATGAGAACGAAGACTCCGGGCCGGCGGCCAAGCAGCGCATCCAGCAGCATCGCAACGGTCCCGTGGCCATCAGTCAGAAGGCTTACGACCGCCTGCAACGGCGCTTTGCCTGGGATCACAAGATGCGGATGGAGGAACGTCGGATCCGCGCGGAAGGCAAGGTTCGCAAGCAGATGCAGCGGAAGCTGTCCCTGCGGGGCAAGCTCTCCAGCGAATGCGGCGACCTGGAAGTGGTCCGCGGCGGTGAATGCGCCGGTTCCTTCGATCTCGACTTCACGGACTTCGAAAACAACACCAGCACCATCACCGTGAATGTGAAGGGCAAGGGAACGCATTGTTCCGTGGTGGTGGATTCCAACGACGACGTCGCCCAGGCGGATATCGACCAGATCGTTTCGATGTTCGACAACGTCATCTATCCCCGCGACCACTTCTTCTACGGTCCGTCCGAAATCGACGGCAAGGACTGGGCCGATGCCGACGGCGACGGCCTGCGCATGATCGTCCTCAGTTCCAAGGTGAACGAAAGCGGCGCGGTGGGCCTCTTCAATCCCAACGATTTCGATACGGAATCCAACAACGCGGACCTGTTCTGGGTGGTGGTTCCCGACAGTGAAAACCCGCTGGATTCCGTCTTCGGCACGGTGGCGCACGAATACCTGCACATGCTGGTCTTCGCGGTGAAGGCGCTGAAAAACGACACGGACGAATCGCTCTGGCTGAACGAAAGCATGGCGCATACCATGGAGGACTGCTCCGGCTTCGGCATCGACAATATCTATACGGTGGCGGAATTCCTGAACGACGAAGGCTTCAAGGAAATGTCCATGGCCTTCTCCGGCGACGCTCTGGCCGCCCGCGCCATGGGCTTCCTTTTCCTGCGTTACCTGTACGAGCAGAAGGGTGGCGTGGAATATGACACGAGCGACGGATCCGCCGTCACCGACAAGGGCGGCGCGGCCTTCCTGAAAAGCCTGATGGACACGGACGAAGTCGGCTTCGAGGCGCTCAATACGGCCCTCGGCGGAGACTGGAAGGATCATTTCTTCAACTACGTCGCCGCCATCATCCTGGACGATCTGCCCATCGCCAACGAGGCGAAATACAGCTACCAGGATCCGTACGACGATCCGATCACCGGCCAGCAGATCGGCGTCTGCACCAATTGCACGCGCACGGGAGCGGACGGCGGAACGGTGACCTTCGCCGGGTTGAACTCGGAGGATCCCTTCGAGGACGAATACGAGGCTTCCATCAACGCCACCGGCGTGGACGCCTTCACCGTCACCGGCGACGTGGGCACCATCGCCATCGACACGGAAGCCGACGAGGACACGCTCCAGTTCGGCATCATTCGCGTGAAATAGGAGAAACCGCCATGCTGATGAGGGCTTCGATCGCGGCGCTGGCCGTGCTGATGCTTGCCTCACTCGCCTGGGGACAGAACCTCGCCCAGCCGGACAAGAAAACGGAAGAGGGCGCTTCCATCGTGGACAAGCAGGAGAAGGGCGGAGAGACGGCCGACAAGCTGGTTCTGACCGGAAAGGCCCGCATGTCCGGCACGTCCCATTTTCCCGTTCTGATATTCAAGGCGGAGGATGGCTCCAAGTACGCCCTGGGAGGCGGGTACTTCGACGAATTGAAGAAGCTGGGAGGTCTGACGATAAAGATCACGGCCCTCCCCACGGGGAAGAAACAGCAACGCCGGGATCTTCTGGACGTTCTGGACTACGATATCCTGGACGCCGGGGGATTGAAACCCGTTCTCGGCGTGCTTCAGGTCCGGGAAGACCGGATTTTCCTGAAGGAAAAATCCTCGGGAATGGAATACGAACTGAACATCAAAATCAAGAAGACCCAAGAGAAATTCCGGAAGGCCGCCGGCGGCCGCGCCTGGGTGACGGGCCCGGTGGACGGCGGGAAAATCAAGGTGAAGAGATACAAAATTCTGGCCTCGGTGGACTGATCCGGGGACCGCGATGAGGGTTGTTCAACCAAAGAAGGAGAGAAAGATGAAGAAAATCTTCCTGTTTACGATGATCTTTATGCTGATCCTCGGGCTGGGCTTCGCCGTGGCCGAAGACGATCCCTTCGCCGATCTGGGCGGCAGCGACGACGGCGGCCTGGCAGCTCCGGACGGCAGTTCGTCCATCCGCGCCAAGAAAAAAGCCGTTCCCGAGATGTTCGAGGGAAAGATCAAGGCCATCCAGAAGAGCAAAACCTTCCCCATGGTGCGCGCGCTTCAGATTGAAATCTCCAAGCCCCCGAAATGCACCAAGGCCCCGCACAATGAACTGGTGAAGAAGGAAACCTACCTTTTCCGGGTGGACTTCAAAATGGGCAAGGACGGCAAACTGGACATGGCGGATTCCAACAACCAGGAAAACATGGGCGCCTGGTACTTCGACAAAAACGATAAGGTCGAAGGCGTCATCAAGGAAGCCATCAAGGGCAAGAAGGGACAATACGTCCTGGAATTCGTCCAACGCAAGTAACGAACCGGCAGTCACTCCGGGGCGGGCGGCACGAACCGCCCGCCCTTTTTTTCGGGCGGAAACATGAAAACAGGCGCAATCACCGGAATTGGAATCGGAATCGTTTTGGCCGTGATTCTCGTCTCTCTGCCGCTTTCCGCAGGGGCGGAACCCCTGGTGCGGGTGGATGCTCTGGGGCGGCCGGTGGCGGCCGTTTCCGATTCCTGGCGGGAACTGGCGGCCGATCGCGTGCTTTTCCATGTCCCGAGAAAACGGCTGGCCTCCGTGATGGAGGCTCTTGAAAAAGCGTTCGAGGGCAAGTCGGCGAAGGTGGAGAAACTCACCACGGAGGAGTTCGTGATTGCGGGCGTTCCCCTGGAGGATCTCTACCGAAAGTTGGCGTTCATCGACCTGCCGGAAGACAAGGGAACGGGCGAGGAGGATCCTCTAACGGCGATCGGCGAGGTTCCGGAAAAGGCGACGCTTCAGGCTCCGGACGGCGGTTCCTCGTTGCGCATGGGGGTTCCCGCCGATCGGGAACGGCGCTTTCGGCGGCGTTTCGAGGCCCGGGTGGAGCGGATCTACCGGACCCGATATTTTCCGTTCGCGGAAGCCCTCATCGCCATCACCGCTCCTCCCGATCTTCGCCATCCGCGTTATCCCGTGGAAAAGGGACAGACCCTGCGGGTCCGGCCGTTCTACCAGTACAAAAGTACGAAAGATTTCAAATCCTTCGAGAATCTGGACCTGCAAAGCCCGGAGACGCGAAGAAACATCGGCGTGTGGTTCCTGAAAGAAGGAGATATCGTCACCGGCCAAATCGCGGAAAAACGCGATTCGGTGACCCATGTCTTGTATTTGGAGAGAAAAAGGGAGTAAACTGACCGGGTTGTCAATCGCTTTCGCATGGCGGATCTCATGAAACAGCCTCCCATCGTTCTGCTTCTTTTCATCTTCGCTTTCATGCTTTCGGCTTCGCCCCCGCTTCATGCGAAACCGTCTTCCGAATCCTATTATCTCGTTCCGGTGCAAAGTCGAATTCAGGTGGATGGGGTGCGCGACATCGGAGGGGAGATTCTTCACCGCCTGCCCGAAGGGGTCGTCATCCGCACCGACGACGAGGCGCTGAAGGCATTGAAACAACGGGGCTTCGCGCCTAGGAAACTGGAGCGCGATCCGGCCTTGCCTTCCGAAAAAAGCCTTCGTGAAGAGGCGTTCCACAAAAACGGCGATGTGGGTCTGATTCTGGATCAGGTGGCCGCGGATTATCCGAGAATCACCCGGCGTTTCACCTTGGGAACTTCCGTGGAAGGACGCCCGATCCACGGCATCGTGGTCAGTAAGGATCCCGATGTTTCTTCCGACGAACCCGAAATCCGCATCGTGGGTTGCCACCACGGCAACGAATTCATGTCCGTGGAAATCCCCCTGCTTCTGGCGCAGTATCTCACGGAAAACTACGGGGAAGACACGTTCATCCAGTCGCTGGTGAATTCGCAGGAGATCTACATCGTCCCGCTGGTCAATCCGGACGGGCGCGAGAACCGGGACCGGCGCAACGCCAACGGCGTGGATCTGAACCGCAACTACGGCTATATGTACAGCACGTTGGCCGGTGGGGACGGCAGCGAAACGGGCATGTTCAGCCAGCCCGAGGTCCGGGCCATGGCGAACCAGCATTTCGAACGCAATTTCTCGATTTCCGTCAGCTATCACACCACCGCCGCCTACGTGAATTACTGGTGGAATTACACGCACATCGCCAGCCCGGACGAGACGCTGGCCATCGAACTGTCCGAGCGCTACGCCGACATCTCCGGCTATACGGCCGTAAACGGCTTCGACTGGTATCAGACCTACGGCGACACCAACGACTTTTCCTACGGTTCCCGGGGGGGGTTCGACTGGACGCTGGAGACGGCCAACAGCGACATTCCCGCCGTGTGGGCGGCGAATCGTCCCGCCGTTCTGGACCTGATGGCCCAGGCGAATCGCGGCGTCCGGGGGGTGGTGACGGACAGCGATACCGCCGATCCGCTTGCGGCCATGGTTCGCTTCGATCATCCGAACTGGCCGGTCTATACCGATTCCGGCGTGGGGGATTTCCACCGCCTGGTTTCTGCGGGAACCTACGCTTTCACGGCCTGGTCGCCCGGCTACGAAGCCGCCCGTTTCGATGGGATCGTGGTGCCGGAGGAGGGCGGGGCGATCCGCCGGGACGTGACGCTTACGAGAAACGACCGTTATTACGCCTTCCAGGTTCCGGCCTGTTCCACGCGATACGACAACCCGGGCATCACGCCTTCCGCCCTGGGGCCGCCGGACGAAGAAGCCTTTTCCATGGGCCGAAACGCCATGATCGTGCTGGATATGCTCATCGAAATGGAGGATCATCCCGGAAACGATCTGCTTGTCTATGAAGGAGATCCGCACGACGGACTGGCATACGAAGTTCTCGTTTCGGACGACTACGCGGGCCCGTGGATTTCCCTCGGGACTGGCACGGGGGATGCCTCGTTCGATCTGGCCGCCTTTTCGGAGTCGGGGGCTCGCTACGTCAAAATCCAAGATCTCGGCGACGCCTCGCCTTCCGGCCATCCCGGTTTCGACCTGGACGCCGTGGAGTATTTTCCGGATCCGGTTCTTCCGGACGGGGACGAGGAGTTCGAGATGGATTCGGAACCGGCGGACGTGGAGCCGGATGCGGACGGCGATGCGGAGCCGGAAGACGGCGACATGGATCCGGGCGATTCGGATGCGGATCCGGACGGAGATGCGGCAGACATGGAGAACGATGGGGATGAAGAGCGTCTTCCGGACGGCGACGCGGATCGTTGGGATTCGGAAGACGATGAGGATGTTCGGGTGGACGGCGATTCGGCCGAAGAGGATGCGGACGCGGCCGGCGACGGCGACGTGGAGGCCCCCGATGCGGATGAATCCCTGTCGGACGGCGACAATCCTTCAAGTGGAGACGGGGATTTCGAATTCGATGTTTCCGGAGACGGGGAGGGCGGCGATCGAATCATCCCGAAAACGAACGGAGGATGGGGCTGTCAGGCCATGCCGTCCGCCGGAGGACAGAGCTTCTTGTTATTCCTGATTCTGTCGGCATTCGCCGGAATCGTACGCAGGAAACGTGCGTGAGAGTGGAGGGCTTCCGGGTCGAGAACCCGGATGTTTCGGAAGTCTTGTCCGGAGCCGTGGAAAAGCGGCGTTATCCTGTCAGAGAATGGAAATCCCGGGCGTTCAGGTGATTTCCACGCGCAACAGTTGATTTCCAACGAAAACGAAATCGTCGTGGGACAGTTCCTGTTCCTGATCGATCCGATAGTACGTGCCGTTCTTGCTGCCCTTGTCGGTCAGGAAAATCTTGTCCGCGGATTGGGTCAGCGAGCAGTGGACGCCCGACATGAAGCCGTCGTCCGGGAAATTGAGATTGCAGTTTTCCCGGCCGATGGTGAACTCCTCGCCTTCCGGATAGGTGATGGAACCCACGCGGCCGCCTTCCAGAATGTGGGTCAGGCTGTATTTCGGGACCAGGCTGCTCGGGCTTCCCAGGAATTCGGTTTCCTCCGTGAATCGAAGGCCGTCGATGGGCGGCAGGGACGAGGTGAAATTGACGCGGAAAAGCTGCTGGCCGGCCAGGAAAAAGAAACCCTCGTTGGCCTGGACCGGGGATTTGATTCGAATATAAACCCCGTTCAGGCTTCCCTCGTCGGTGACGAAAAGTTTGCCGCCGAAGTAAAAGAAGTTCGCGTGGCGCGGAGAGACGTAGGGATCGTCCGGGAACAGGATGAAGCCGTCCGTGCGTCCGCACACGTGATCCGTGGAGTTCAGATTGTAGCTGGCGCCTTCGAAGCCGCCGCCCTTCACCAGAACCAGCTTGGCCTGGCCTTTTTCCTGAATGGCGCCGAAAAACATGGTTTTTCCGCCGCCGTCCCCGGGATCCTCGTATTTCGTTCCGCACTTCGAGCAGAAGATGGCCTCGGGAGCCATGTCGGCCCCGCAGTTCGTGCAACGCTTGGCCTGGTCCTTCAGGGATACTTCCGTGCCGCCGCTGGCCTTTGAAAGATCGAAGCCGCAACTCATGCAAAAGGTTGCGTCATCGCCGTTTTCCGCCGAACAGTTCGGGCAGATTTTCATCCTGGCCTCCTGGAGATCTCCGTATCGGTATTCATCGCATGAAATGCGACGAAATCATACACGCAATCGTTTCTCCGGTCAAGCTTCGACCGGCAAAATTCCTCAGATAATCGTGTCGCGTTTATAGTTACGATCGTCGGTGAACGGATAATCCAGATTGTAATGCAACCCCCTGGATTCCCGGCGCAGTCGGGCCGAGCGGATAATCAGTTGGGCCACCGCGGCGATGTTGCGCAACTCGATGAAATCGGAAGTGACATCGTATTTCCAATAGTACGTCTCGATTTCCTGTCGAATCAGGTTGATGCGCCGTTCCGCCCGCTCCAGGCGGTTGTCGGTTCGGGCGATTCCCACGAAATTCCACATGAAGCGGCGGATTTCGTCCCAGGTCTGGGTGACGATGACGATTTCGTCGGACGGCACGGCGCGGCCCGTATCCCAGATGGGAACCGCGTGCAGCATTTGATCCTTTTCCTGCGAACGGATGTGTTCCGAGGCTTCTTTCGCCGCCTCGGTGGAAATCACCACCGCTTCGAGCAGGCTGTTGGACGCCAGCCGATTGGCGCCGTGCAAGCCGTTGCAGGCGACCTCGCCGCAGGCGTAAAGGCCTTGAATGTCCGTCTGGCCTTTCGTGTCGGTCACCACGCCGCCGCAGGAGAAATGGGCGGCCGGAACCACGGGAATCGGTTCGGCGGAAATATCGATGCCGTACTTCAGGCATTCCCGGTGAATGTTCGGAAAGCGCTCCCGGATGAACTCCGGAGAACGCGCCGACATGTCCAGCAGGACGTATTCGTCGCCGGTGGCTTTCAATTCCGTATCGATGGCCCGGGCCACCACGTCCCGGGGGGCGAGAGATTCCATCTCGTGGTATTTCTTCATGAATTCCGTGCCGTCGATGCGGCGCAGAATGCCGCCTTCTCCGCGCAGGGCCTCGGAAACCAGGAAGGACTTCGCCTTGGGATGATACAGGCAGGTCGGGTGGAACTGGTAGAATTCCATGTTCGCCACCCGGGCTCCGGCGCGGTGCGCCATGGCGATGCCGTCGCCCGTGGCCACGTCCGGATTGGAGGTGTACAGATAGACCTTTCCGGCTCCTCCGGTGGCGAGCATCGTCACCGGGGCCGACGCCGTGACGACCTGGCCGGTTCTTTTGTCCAGCAGGTACGCTCCCAGGCAGACGCGATCGGCGTTGTTTCCCGTGGCTTTGTGTTTCATGATGAGATCCACGGCGATGTGGTGTTCCAGAATATCGATGTTCCCGTGATTCCGGACTTTTTCCGCCATGGCGTTTTCGATGGACTGCCCGGTGAAATCCTCGACGTGGAGCACGCGCCGTTTCGTATGGCCGCCTTCCCGGCCCAGGTCCAGTTCGTTGCCGGCGTCCTTGCGGCGGCTGAAATCCACGCCGGAATCCACCAGTTTCTGGATGGCTTCGGGACCGTGCTCCACGCAGAAGCGCACGGTTTGTTCCCGACAGAGCCCCGCTCCGGCGACGAGCGTATCCGAGACATGACGCTCGAACGTGTCCTCGGAACTGACGACGGCCGCGATGCCGCCCTGGGCGCGTCGGGTGTTGCTTTCCGTAAGATCGCGCTTGGTGGCCAGCAGCACGCGGCCATGCCCAGCGGCTTCCAACGCGAAGTTCAATCCGGCCAGGCCGGATCCGATGACGAGAAAATCACAGGAGCGAATCATGGCGATCCTTGCTTTCCGGATGGGAGTGCGGTTGCGAAGTCGATCCAAATCATGGGGAAATGATCGAAGACGGACGGAAGAAAGTCAATGAAAAAGACGAAACGTGGAAAGATGGCGCATGAACTCGAAACCCGTGAGGCCCGAATTTCGACGGAAAAAGGCGTCGGACACCCCGACCGGGGCACAGTCTCTATGACAAAGGACATAGGATTTCGGAACGACACGATGGAAGTGTGTCTTAAGGCATTGATATCATTTATGAATTCAATATTCCAATCGCATGGCGGTCCGGCGGCGGGCAAGGGCCGAAAACGTCGTTTTTCGCGTGCGGCCCGGGTGAACGCAAAAAGGAGAGAATCTTTAATTATATCATAAGGATACGCGTGAAATACGTGTCACCCGGGTGACGCGCCGAAACGGCCGCCTTTTTTCGGTCGCATGCAATTTTCGCGCCGTTTCATTTTTTGCCTTCGGGACGGATCTGTCGTACAATGTCTCCGGTTGAACAACGGGACGGGAAAATGCTCAAAATTCGTACACCCCTGCATTCCGAACTGGAGGAATTGATCGTCGCGGAAGACGAGGAGGAAGGTTTTCACGCGGTGGTCGCCATCCACAGCACTTTGCTCGGTCCGGCCATCGGCGGCGCTCGCTTCCGCCCGTATTACTCCGAAAGGGAGGCTCTGGAAGACGCGGCCCGCATCGCCCCGTACAACAGCTTTCGAGCCGCGTTGGCCAATATTCCCTTCGGCGGGTCGAGCATCGTTCTGATCGAAACTCCGGGGAGAAAAACCGATCGCCGCGGCATTTTCCGGGCGTTCGGGCGTTTGATCGACAGCCTGGAAGGCCGGGTGATCGCCGCGGAGGATCTGGGAGTGGGCATGGAGGAGTTGAGCATCATCAACGAGATTACGCCTTTTGCCTGCGGCGGCTCCCGCCCGGGGCCCGGAGACAGCAGTTATTTCACGGCCTTGGGCGTTCTTCGAGGAATCGAGGCCTGCATTCGCCACGCGTTCAACGAAAACAGCCTGCATGGGCTGACGGTCGCCGTGCTGGGCATCGGGCATGTCGGTATGCAGCTTTGCGAAATGCTGAGCCACGCGGGCGTGAAACTCCTGGTGGCCGATCTCGTTCCGGAGAAACGCGAAAGAGCGGCGGAGCAGTTCGGCGCGACGATCCTCGATTCCAACGATCTCCGCCAGGCTCCGTGCGACATCTTCTGTCCTTGCGCCGTCGGCCGGGTGCTGGATGACGAAACCATCCTGGATCTGAAATGCAGGATCGTCGCCGGGGCGGCGGGTGCGCAGCTTGTTCAGCCCAATCGGCACGGCCGCCTGCTGTACGATCGGGAAATCGTCTACGCTCCCGATTTCGCCATCAACGTCGGGGGACTTTACGCCAGCGCGTGCGAACTGCACGGATACGACGGAGCCCAGGCGACGGTGCTGGTGAACGGCGTATACGACACCGTGGAGCGCATTCTGGAGCAATCCCAGGCGGATCGCAAACCGACCTACACCATCGCCTTGCGCATGGCCCAGGACAAGCTGCGCAAGGCCAAGGCCCGGAACATTCTGGCCCATGTCTGAAGGAATGCAGCGCGTCCGATGAAATCGCGTCGATATCACAACGTCAGCCATCCCGGGGACATCCTCCGTCGCATGGCGGAAAAGCGCCGTTTTCGGGGACGCATCGGCTTCACGCTGATTCCCGAGATGTGGCGGGAAACCGTGGGAGACGGCATCGCTGACCATACCCGGCCCCTGCGTCTTTCTCGGAAAACCCTTACGATTTCCGTGGATTCCAGCGCCTGGATGAATGAGCTTCAATACTCGATTCCGGCGATGATCGAGAAGCTGAACGCTCGTCTGGGACAAGGGAAGGTGAAAGGCATCCGCATGAAACTGGCGGATCCGTCGCGGTGCGTCGAAACGGAAACTCCGCCGGATATCTCCAGGGAACTGGACGAGCGGGAAGAGGGCAAGGCATCCCGAATCGCCATGGGAATACGCGATTCGAACCTGCGCGATTCCATCTCGCGCGCCTATCGGAAGAGCCTGCTCATCCGGAAATTCGACGCCGTTCACGGGTGGAAACGAAAGCCGGCGGCCGGTCTGGAAACGGACGAATCCCTGGGAAACGACCGGGACAAAGACCTTGACGGGGATTTATCGGAAGATTAGATTGAAACGGACGAACGGCATGTCGGCGAGTCACAACGATAACGGAAAGCGAGCCTGAACATGAGCAAACCCTATACCTGGGATTCCTACAAAGTGTTGATGGAAATCCGGAAGCAGATGAGCGAACTGCTGGAGAAAAGCCTGCGACAGTTCGAAGGCTATTCCGACATCAAGTCCGGCATGGGGAAATGGAACCCGCCGTTCGACGTTCTTGAAACGGAGGATGAAATTCTGGTGGTCGGAGAAATACCGGGCGTATTGAAAGAGGATCTGGAGGTTCGGTTGAAGGGCCTGGAACTGACCATTCGCGGAGAACGCCGCCCGTCTTCCGAGAAGCAGGGCGTCAGTTATCACCAGGCGGAACGCTATTACGGTCCTTTCGAACGCACGTTCAAACTCCCGGAGGCCATCGCGGAGGATCGCATTTCGACCTCGTTGCAGAAAGGTCTGCTCGAAATCAAGCTGAACAAGCAGGGAGCCCGGACCATTCCCATCCAATAATTCCAGTCATCGGAGAACCGCCATGCTACGCTGGGCCGCCGTTTTCGTTTTCGTTTTCGTGATCGTCCTTTTCGGAGGGATGTCGGTGCTTTCGGCCGCCGATTCTCCGGATCGCCCGTTCGAACTCTCCGTTTCCGCCGAAAAGGAAACCAAGGAAAAGGGACGGGTGGTCCTTCGCGTCACGCCGAAGGCGGGCCACAAGATCAACAAGGAATTTCCCATCCGACTGAAGGCCGCCCTTCCGGAGGGCGTGACGATGGCCAAGACGGAATTCTCCACGGAAGACGCGGCCGTTCTGAAGGCGGAGGAACTCGTTTTTCGCCTGCCGTACCAGGTGAAGCCGGACGCCGCGCCGAAGAAAACATGGACCGCCGCCTTCCGTTTCGGCACCTGCGAAATGAAAAACGGCCAGGTGGCCTCCTGCCGCATGCATCGGGAGTCGCTTTCGGTCGCGCTTCCCGATTGATCCTTCCGCCTGAAAGATTTTCCGCGAGGTTCGACATGTTTCGCGTTACAAGTCCTTTTTCACGGATCGGCCGGACGCACGGTGCGAGTCTTCTGATTTTGCTGCTGCTGATCCTCCCGGCTTTGCCCGCTTTCGCCGGGGAGAAGGGGTCGAAGGAGATGGTGGCCATCCGCACGGAGGTCAAGAAGACGGAAAAGGCCGCGGAGCTTGCGGTTACGCTCCATCCGAAAAAGGGCTATGAAATCAAGCCGGATACGCCGCTGGAATTGAAATTGCCGCAGGAAGCCGCTTCGCTGTTCGCCAAGACGGCCTACGGTTGGCCGGACGTGGCCGACGCGAAGGCGCGAGTCAAGCGCATCCGCCTGCCCTTCGATCCGAAGAAACGGCCCAAGGGAGGCGCGGCATGGACGGCGAAAATCCGCTTCGTGTTGTGCTCGGCGAAAAGCTGCCACCTGATCCGCGAGTCCGTACCGCTGTCCGTGAAATAGGCGTTGCCCCCCTCTCACCTTCGGAAAGAAAACGGAAAAGACTCCTTAATCAAGGCTCACCATCGAGGAAGGGGGTTCCCTTCCGCCTCCTTCGCTCTTTCTCGCGTCATTTTTCGGCTTGTACCGGGGCGCGGACGGCCGTCAAGGCTAAACGTGCTCCGCTCGTTTTCCTCGCTGCGGCCTTGACCGCCGCCCTTTTCCGCCCCGGTTTCCACGCCTCATGACGCGAGGCGGCTCCGTCGGGGAAGGGAACGAGAAGCTCCCTATCTTTTTATTTTGCGAAGAGACTTTCCGGAAAGGGGAAATCGAATGGAACCCATCGGTTCGTTTGTCTCTGAAAAGACAGACACTTACCAGCGGCAGGTCAGCAATCCGGGATCGCCGGTGGTGAAGGTGAAGACGATGAGATCGTCGGTGGCGGCCAAGCCGTCTTCGTCCAGCAATCCCGCCGTGATGAACATGTTGTACTGGAATTTCGGATCCAGAGGCACGGTGGGGACGTAGGTCACCACGCGATCGTCGTAGAAGATATCGCCTTTGACGTGCCAGCGTCCGGTCCCCAAAAGAAATGTCCCGCCGTTCACGGTTTTCGGATCCAGATCCTTGTTGAACAGCATGCGGACGACGGTGGTTAAGGCGGCGTCCGACGCGCCGTTTCTCGGGCAGGTTTCCAGAAGCAGAAGCTCGCCACGATTCTTTTCCGGATAGAGGGTGTTGTGTTCGTTGATTTCGGAACAGGCCGGTGAACCGATAAGGCCGGCCAGAAAGACACACAAAAGCCAGAACCGTGGTTTCCCAACGATTCCGATCCATTTTCTTCCCCGCGCGCTTTTCTTAGGGCAGCTTTTCATGGCATTTCCTGCAAGCCCTGGGGTTGGCCTTTTTCATGCGCTCCAGTTGTCCGGAACTCAGATGGCCGTGAATCCTTACCGAGATCGGCTGTCCGTCGCAAAGCGCGTTGGCGCCGTGGCAGGCCGTGCAATCCGCCTCCCGGTGGCAGGAGACGCACGCCAGAAGATTGCGTTTGGCCTGGAACGAGTGATGGTCGGGCGTTCGGTAGCAGGCTCCGAATCCCGAGGGATGGATCTTGGTGCGCGAACTTTTGCGGATGGCCTCGGGGGTCAGGCCGACCTTCCGGTGGCAGTCCACGCAGAAGCTCTGGTAGCGATGGCAGGCGGTGCAGTGCTCGCGATTCGTACGGGCGTCGATGGGATGCAGCGTGACGTAATCCTCCGGGTGGATTTTCATCGGCTTCATCACGCCGTCGTGGCAGCTGTTGCAGAAGTGCTGCTGATGGCATTCTCTACAGGTGGACAATTGGTGTCGGGCCTCTTCCACGTGGCGTTTCGTCCAGTTTCTCCGGTGGTTGAGTCTCCCGCTTTGTGGAACCAGGCGGACTCCCTTGAAATCCGTGCGGATTTCTCCGCCGGGCAGGGCGACATGGCAGAGCGTGCAGCCCTTGCGGTTTTTCACGTCCTTTTCCCGGGAATGGCAGATCAGGCAGGTTTTCTCCATGGGGAGATCCCGCTCCGAGGCCGTTTTCAGAGAGGTGATTTCCTGGTGGCAGGCCTTGCAGTCCATCATCCGTTGCAGGTGCGTTCGGTGGCCGAAATTCAGGTTGGCGGCGGGATGATACACCCGGGACGGAAGCGAAGCGCGCGTGGGATCGTAGTCCCGATGGCAGAAGCCGCAGCGCTCGATGTCTCCGGGATCGTTGATGTTTTCTCTCGTCTTGCTTCCATGGCAGGTCTTGCAGGCCGCTTCTTCCGGCAGGTTGCGATCCGATGTCTTCTCGCTATCGTCGATGCGCGCGTGGCAGGTTCGGCAATCGAGGGTTTTGTGCTTTTCGTGACTGAAGATGAGGTGGGTTTCCTTGGGCGGATAGACGATTTCGAAGCCCGGAACGTTCTTTCCCGCATCGGCCGGAAAGGCGGAAGACGCAATCAGCCATCCACCCAGAAGGGCGAACGGAAAAATCCAATGGAATCTCGATACATTCATGCTTTTTCACCTAGCCCGGATCACTGCCAGGCATGGACATCCAGAACGGCGAAGAACGCGAACTGCCGTTCGATCAGGTCGTTGGAGTATACATCGCCCATCAGTTTCAAGGACACCTCTTCCACCAGCCGGAAATCGGATTGCACGCGCACGCCCATGCTGAATCCCTTGTTGCGCGCGCCTTCCAGGATATCGGTATACAGCAGTTTTTCGTAATACGTTCCCATCCAGTCGCCGTCCAGACGGATGCGGCGGTTCCACACGGCCGTTCCCGCTCCCAGGCGGAAACGATGCTGGTCGCCTCCCCAGCCCATGCCCATCCGGTATCCCGCGCGGATTTCCGTACTTTGGCCGATGCTTCGCGTCAATCCCAGGTCCGCGAAATTTCCCGCGTTTCCCTCTCTCCCCCAGGAGTCGAACAGGGGGAAGTCGTTGGCCTGCACGATGCGGGAATAGCCCAGATTCAGATGCGTGCGACGATCCGGCCGGACGTAGAAGCGCGCCGCCAGTTCCTTTTCGCCGTGAATGTCGAATAGGTTGAAGATGGAGTCCGCGTCGAAGTTCGGGAAGCGGGTGGCGTGATCCAGGGAAAAGGAGATCCAGTCGAAGTCGAAACGGGCGCCGACGTTCAGCTGATTGAAGCGTTCCGTAAACAGATTGAAATCGTCGGTGGTGTACAGATCCCAGAATCCGAAGATGCGCTGCCGGAAGGACAGGCCGAGATTGTAGCCGTCCGTTTCTCCCGAGTACCGGTGGCGGTAGTGCAGGCGGGCCTGGGTGTTCTCGATGCCGTGCAGAAAGATCGCCGCGCCGAAGACGCCGGTCAGCCGGTCGTCGCCGGTCAGTCCGTCGGGCTCGAAGGTGTCCGAGTTGGGCAGTTCGAAGCCCTTGCTGTCGGCGTTGAGCGCCCCTTTGATCTCGAAGCCCGAATACAGTTCCAGCCCCACGTGCCAGGAGTGGTAGATGGAGAGTTTCAGTCCGTCCATGGCGGCCATGCCGAGTTCGTCGGTGAGAATCTGCCGCCCCACGGTCAGGTCCACGAGATCCCCGATACGTCGCCATTCGTAATAGGCGTACATCAGCGCGAAACTCTGGTAGCGCAACGGATCCGGGCTGGCGTCCGGGGAATTGTCCCGGCCGAGATCCGCGTCCACGCGCAGGGAGGAGAAGAACAGGTGGTTGGGGGCGTCGCTTTTTTCGTACAGATTCAGCGTGAGATACTGGGTGAAGCGCGTCTTGTCGATCTTCAGCCGGTCCACGTCGCGGAGCTGCTGAAGCTGGAAGACGGTCCGGGGCCAGAGTTCCACTTCCACCGCCTCGCAGAGCGCCGTCGTGAGAGTCAGAAAGCAGAAGATGAAAAAGGCGATGCGGCGCATGATTTCAGAAACTGGGCGCGATGGTGTTTTGGCTGGATAATTTAACGGCCAGAACGGGACAGGCGGCCTTTCGGACCACCTTTTCCGCCACGGAACCGGGCAAAAGGTTGGAGAGCCCCGTTTTTCCATGCGTTCCGATGACGATCAGGTCGATATCCTTGTCTTCGGCCACCCGCAGAATTTCTCGGGTCACGTTTCCGAAGGCGACCAGATGGCGGGTCATCGTGTCGCTTTTTTCGAATTCGGCGATGAACTTCTTCAGTTCGGCCAGACTTTCCTGCTCCCGGTTCTTTTCCTGCTCCAGGTGGCGTTTCACCGTATGGGGTTCGTAGGAGGAAAACCCGGAGGAGGGATACTTGGGGGGATCCTGAACATGCAGGAAATAAACCTTGGCGGTGAGCTTTGCCGCCAGGTACGTCGCATAGCGGGCGGCTTCCCTGGAATACTCCGAGAAATCGATACCGACAAGGATGTGTCGAATGGTCGGCATTCCGGCCTCCATACGATCCGGCGCGGAAAGGTCGGGAAGTCGTGGTTGCGATACGATGGGCCGATACCTTGTCCCGCGCCATCTCGGTTGCATGAAACGCTAGCCTTATCGTTATCCTAGCACAGCCCGTCGCGCCCCTGCAAAGAAAACAGACATCGCTTCGGCGAATGCTTCGGAAAGCCGGAAGAGTGTGGTACATTTTCCGGGCTTTTGCAATGAGATAATCCGGATGAGGAACGACATGGACAGCGGGATGAGATCATTCCTTCGGGAGCTTTACGAAAAGGGGGAAGTTCATTTCCGGGGGCTGGGCGGAAGCATGCGGCCGTTTTTCGGATCCGGAACGGTTTTCGTTATTCGAGTGTGCGATCCGGACGAGCTGAAACGCGGGGATCTGGTCCTGATGCGATACCGGGAGGAAGTGTGTCTGCACCGCTTTCTTGGGTGGAGTCGAAAATTTCCGGGAAAACTGGTCACGAAAGGAGACTGGTTCTCCGAGCCGGATGCTCCCTGGCCGGTTTCCGCGGTTCTGGGGAAGGTGTCGGAGGTGATCCGGAACGGAGAAAGCGTCCGGACAGATTCCCTCATGTACGGGTTGAGGGCTCGCCTGATTGCGAAACTCAGTCTTCCCGCCGGGCGGATCATGGGCGTTTTGCGAAGGATTCGACAAAACCCGAACCGTTCTTGAGTGGAGACGGCCTGTTTCCGGTTAGAACGTGATTCCCAGTGACCAGGAGAGGCTGAACACGAAGGAACCTTCCTTGCGGATGCGCGCGCCGGTTTCGTTGATCTGCGCGTTGTAACCGGAGGAGTTCAGATTCCGCAGGTCCAGGTCGTTGACCTTGCTCGGCAACGACAGGAAATGGTCCGTGCGATGCCCGAAGGTGTACTGCGTGCCGATCAGGACGTAGTGATACAGGACGAAGTGCAGCCCCACGAGCGCCTCGATGTAGGTGTAGCGATCCTCGATGGGAACTTCGTATTCGGGCGCGCCGTCATAGGCGAAATAATCCACCGGGCGCTCGACTCCCGTGCTCGAAGTCACCCGGCGCAGATCGTCCGGCCAATAGGTTTCGTTGTCGGTATTCTCCTTGTCCCGCCGCCAGGCCAGCGGATCGGTGACGCCCGTGAAATCCTGACCGCGGCCGTAGATCGTGGCGGACGCGCGGAAATCGAAGGCGATTTTCCACAGAGGTTCCTTTTCCCGCTTGTAAAACCGCTCGAACAGAATGAATTCGTTTCCGACCATGAACCCGCCGATGATGCGCGGATCCTTCAGGTGCGTTCCGACGCCCACGGGAATCTTGATGTTTCCGCCGAAGTACGGATCGGAAAACCCGAAACGCTTGGAAATGGCGGTGGATAGATTGAACGTCAGCACCTTCCGGCCCACGTTGCTGCTGGGATTGGTGCCCTTGAGCGAGTTCGCCGCCGAGGTTTCCATTCTGGGATTCTGCTCGGATCCGGTGGGAAGTCCGAGATCGAAGGCCAGTTTCCAACTGGGGAAGGTGTCGTCCCGTTCGTTGTTCAGCGGCGCCCAGGCGAAACCGAGGGTCATGTCGCCGAAACCGCTGCGAACGGATTCCCAGTTGATGTAACCGAAAACACGATCGGCCAGAAGGGAAGGGCCGCCGTTGAAATAGGAGGTGGGCTGCTGGCTCAGCGTGCCGCCGGCCGCCAGGGACTGCCAGGGATAGATGGCGCTCCAGTATTTATTGCGCCAATGGCCGGAGGGTTTTCCCTTGGAGGTTTCGTTCAGCGTGACGGGAAACGTGAAATGAAACTCCACGTCGCGCCAGATGCCGATCCGTCCGGTGATGTCCAGGGTCTGCTTCAATTCCTCGTATACGAACTCGTCCTGATTCAGGGTGAGAACCTGGTTGCCGTCCGCCGCGTTCCGCTCCCTGGAAATCATCGCCCATTCCATTTCCTGGCGAAACTCCACGTCGATTTCGAAATCCAGAGGGATCTGGTCGCCGTCATTGGCGTCGAGTACGTCGGTGGCGCGCGCCGCCAGAGCGGGCGTCGCAACCGAAAGGAGCGTAGCGGCCAGAACCAGCGTCAACAGGCGGAATTTCATGAATCGTCCTCCAGCCGAAACCTCTTTTTCCATTACGGGTTCCAACTAATGCGTGGTGTTCAAATGTCGCGCCAGGCGTTCGAGTGCGATTTCCGTTTTGGCATCGGCGAACCGCCCGCTTCGGCTGCGATCCAGGGCCTCGTTCAGCGAAAGGGAAAAAGAGGATATCATCTCCTCCATGACGGAGCCGTCCAGGCGCGGGGAACGGCGCGCGCCCGGATCGACCTGTGCGGCGCAAAGCCAGATTTTTTCCGTATAGACTCCCGGGGAGACGTAGAACGGCGATCCCAGGATTTCGATCTTCGTTTCCTCGGAGATATATCCGGCTTCTTCCAGCAATTCCTCCGCCGCACGGTGGCGAACGCCTTCCGGGCCGTATTCTCCCTTTTCCATGACGCCCGCGACGATTTCGACTAGGTACGGAGATTCCGAGGGTTCGATTTCCCGCAGAGTCAGGGCCGGTCGAAACGAATGCAATAGAGCGATGAACGTTTCCCCGTTCTCCCTCCAATAAGGAACGACGCCCACGGCGTCGATGCCCACGTGGGAAACCACGTCCAGTCGATACGGGCGCGAGAATTCTCCGTTGTCGTACTCGTGGCGCACGGTGTATTTTCGGATCCAGGCCGCCTTGCCGTGATCGAAATCCGGGTTGGAGTGTTCGCCGAGAATCTCCAGTTTTTTCAGGGTCTTTTCCGACACGACCGTCGCCGCCTCTCCGGTTATTGTCCAACCTCGGCCGCCAGCGAACGGCACTGCTGCCGCATCTGGGCCTGAAGAAAATCATAGGCATCGGTCGCCTGTTGGATATCGTCCATCAGTTTATTGGACATGCTGTCTCCGCCCGTACTGATCTCGCAGCGATCGACGCAGGTCGCCCGGTCGGGGGGATTGTAGATGTCGTATCGGCTTCCCTTGGAAAGGCTCATGGAGTCCACGGCGTCGGTGGAGTTGTCGTATCCGTCGATGGGTTCGCAGATGGGAGAGCCCAGGGGCAGGGTGATGACGCCGGGATCTTCCAGGTGGTCGTACGTGTCGGCTTCGTGGATCGGGATGACGATCGAGCAGCTTTCGTTCTCTCCTCCCGACCGGTTCACGCCATAGCATGCCCAGTGTCCGGCGGCGCTCCGAACCTGATTCGTGGCGTCCCAGTGGTGGCTGGCGTCCAGGCCGGTCATCAGGTCACAGTAGGTCGTGCAGTCTTCCGAAAAAGATCCGCAGCCCAGGGAAACCATGCAGAGATACAAGAAAACGCTTCCGAGAACGGCCTTCGGGCGATGAGATCGTACACGATGCAGCCATCCGATAGGTGACGAGTATTCCATTTTCGGGTTTTCCTCGTGAGAGACATCCAGAAGCGGGGCGGCCCCGTTCGATTTCATTCAACAGCTATCAAATAACCTTACATCAGTAAGAGGCTGAAAGTCAAGGGGATTTTCATTCCACGCAGGGTGCGATCGGCCTCGCGCGAAGGCTTTTGCATGCCCGATTCGCGGAGGTTGTCCGGACGGCTTCCCTCGGTTCCATTTTATGTGGTCGCAGGCGGAATACCACGGGCTTGCCCGGAGGGATCGATGAAAAACGGCTCATTCCACCAAAAAATATGGCGGATAGGATGGGGCTCATTCAACCCCCGCATCGGATCTCCGCCATATTGCGGCGGTCCGGCACGGAGAACGCTTCGGAAAACCGCAAGGTTTGACGGGATTCTCGCTTTTTGAGCTTGACAGGTTTCGAATGTGCGGTATCATGCCTGTCTGTGAATGAGTGGTCATTCAGGGATAATTCGCCAAAATCGCATAGGTGATATCAATTTCAGGGAATAAGACATCCAAAAGTCTTGCACTCGTAGCGAACGGTTGAACAACCAAACGGAGGAATCCATGACGAGAGAAATCAAGAAGGTTGCCGTAATCGGAGCGGGGATCATGGGAAGCGGCATTGCCGCCCATCTTGCAAATGCCGGGGTTCCCAGCCTCTTGCTGGACATCGTTCCGCCGAATCTGACGGACGAGGAAAAGCAGAACAAGGCGAAAAGAAACGCCTTCGCCAGCGGCGCCTTGACCAAGATGATTAAACAGAAAGGGCAGATTCAGCCCCTGATGAACAAGCGGGCCGCCTCGTTGATCGAGACCGGCAATATCGACGACGACCTGGAGAAGGTCGCCGAATGCGATCTGGTAATCGAAGTCGTTCTGGAACGTCTCGATATCAAACGCGGCCTTTTCGACAAACTCATCAAACATATCAAACCCGGAACCATCGTGGCGTCCAACACCTCGGGAATCGCCATCAAGTCCATGACCGAGGGATATCCGGAAGAATTCCAGAAGAACTTCCTGGTCACCCACTTCTTCAATCCCGTGCGCTACATGCGTCTGCTCGAACTGGTTCCCGGCGAAAAGACGGATCCGGAAGTGGTCAAGCTTCTGGCCGAGTTCGGTGAAAGCAAGCTGGGCAAAGGCATCGTCTACGGTTACGACACGCCCAACTTCGTCGGCAACCGCATCGGCGTCGGCGCCATGGTGACCACCATCCAGGCCATGATCGAAGACGACTTCACCATCGAGGAAGTCGATGCGGTTACCGGCAAATGCATGGGCCAGAAGATGTCGAGCTACAAGACGGCGGATCTGGTCGGGCTCGACACCGTCGGCCACATCCTGGAAAACAGCTACGAACAGCTTCCCGACGACGCCATCCGCGAGCTTTACAAGGTTCCCGACTTCCTCAAGGCCATGCTGGACATGGGGAATCTCGGAAACAAGACCAAGGCTGGATACTACAAGAAAGAAGGCAAGACCAAGATGGTCTTCGACTGGAAGACCAAGGAATACAAGGAACTGGTCAAGGTCAAGGCCGATAGCCTGAAGCGCGCCAAGAACAACGACGACGTGCTGGCCCGCGTGAAAACCCTGGTGAACGAAGACGACAAATTCGGAAAGTTCGCCTGGAAGATCACGGCGCGCGGGGCCCTGTACGCCGCCAGCCTGCTGGGCGAGATCTGTGACGACGTGGTGAACATCGACAACGCCATGAAGTGGGGATACGCCTGGGAAATCGGCCCATTCGAGGGATGGGACGCCATCGGCGTGAAGGATTCCGTGGAACGCATGAAGGCCGAAGGCATGGAGATTCCGACCGTGGTGGCGACCATGCTGGAGAAGAGCGAAGGCTCCTGGTACAAGATCGAGGGCGGCAAGAAGTACTTCTGGGACGTGAAAAGCGAAAGCTATCAGCCGGTTCCCACCAAGAAGCAGTGGATCAACATCCAGCTTTGCAAGGACTTCAAGGCTCCGCTGAAAAAGAACTCCGACGCCAGCCTGGTGGACCTGGGCGACGGCGTGGCCTGCGTGGAATTCCACTGCAAGATGAACGCCATCGGCGAGGGCATCCTGCGCATGCTGCATGAAGGTCTGGACCTGGTGGAAAGCTCCGACGACTGGGCCGGTCTGGTCATCACCAACGAGGGCGAGAACTTCTCCGTGGGCGCCAACCTGGCCATGATTATGATGGGCGCCATGGGCAAGCAGTTCGACATGATCGAACAGGCGGTGGACGCCCTGCACGAGGCCGGACAACGCATGCGCTACAGCGCGAAGCCGGTCGTGGCCGCTCCCTTCGGCATGGCGCTCGGCGGCGGCTGCGAGATCATTCTCGGCGCCGACGCGGTCTGCTCCCACTCCGAACTCTACGCCGGTCTGGTGGAACTGGGCGCCGGTCTGATTCCGGGCGGCGCGGGAAACAAAAACCTGCTGATCCATTATCTGGAAAACATTCCGGCCGACATGAAAATGGACCGCTTTCCCATCGTCCAGCGTGTCTTCGAACAGATCGCCATGGCGAAGGTCTCCCTGTCCGCCGCTCTGGCCAAGGACATGAAAATCCTGCGCCATCACGACCGCATCGTCATGAACCGCGACGAGGTCACCTACGAAGCCAAGCGCATGGTCAAGGGCATGTACGAGGGCGGCTATCGTCCCCCGGAGAAGCCCGACTTCCTGATCCTCCCCGGAAAACCCGGCATCGCCACCTTCCAGATGGGCCTGTACAACATGGGCATGGGCGGATACGTCACGGAGTTCGAAAAGAAGATCGCCGGAAAGCTGGCCAACGTCCTCTGCGGCGGCGATATCGAACCCAACACGGCGGTGACCGAGGAGCGTCTCCTGGAACTGGAAAAGGAAGCGTTCATGAGTCTGGTCGGCGAGCCGAAAGCCATCGAGCGCATGCAGGCGCTGTTGACCACCGGCCGTCCGCTGCGTAACTGATTCTCCCGTTTCGGAGTAAGCAATCAACCTTTTTGAAAGGAGCCAATAAAATGAGAGAAGCCGTCATCGTAGCCGCCAAAAGAACGGCCGTCGGAAAAGCCACTCGCGGGATTCTGAAATACACCCGTGTCGAGGACATGGCCAAACCCGTCATCAACAAACTTCTCGAACTGACCGGCGTGAAGGGCGAGGAAATCGACGACCTGATCGTCGGCTGCGCCATGCCCGAAGCCGAGCAGGGCATGAACATCGCCCGCATCATCGGCCTGCACGCGGGCCTTCCGGACACCGTTCCGGCTCTGACCGTCAACCGTTTCTGTTCCTCCGGTCTGGAAACCATCGCCATGGCCTGCACGCGCGTCATGGCCGGCTTTCAGGATATCGTCATCGCCGGCGGCGCGGAAAGCATGAGCCAGATTCCCATGGGAGGAAACAAAATCGTCGGAAACGACACCGTGATGGGAACCAAGGCCGAGGGAGCATACTGCTCCATGGGTAACACGGCCGAAAACGTGGTGGAGCGCTACGGCGAGGAATTCAACCTGACCCGTGAGGAACTGGACAAGTTTTCCCTGCGGTCCCAGGAAAATGCGCTCAATGCCCAGAAAAACGGATACTTCGACGAGCAGATCGTGCCCATCGAGTACGAAACCTGGGTCAACGGCAAGAAGGTCACCGGCGTGCACAAGGTGGACGAAGGCCCCCGCACCTCCACCATGGAATCCCTGAGCAAGGTGCGCCCCGTCTTCCGCGCCAAAGGCGGCATGGTCACGGCAGCCAACTCCTCTCAGATGAACGACGCCGTCGCTTTCGTCATGGTCATGAGCCGCGAGGAAGCCGAAAAACGCGGCCTGAAAATCATGGGCATCTTCCGCAACTATCAGGTCTGCGGCGTGGATCCGGAAGTCATGGGCGTCGGACCGGCCTACGCCATTCCGAAACTGATGGATAAGGCCGGCATGAAGTACGACGAGATCGACCTGTACGAGATCAACGAGGCTTTCGCCAGCCAGGCGCTTTACAGCGTCCGCAAGATCGGCATCGAGCATTTGATCGACCGCATCAACGTCAACGGCGGCGCCATCGCCCTGGGGCATCCCCTGGGATGCACGGGTGCGAAGCTGACCACCCAGCTCCTGCACGAACTGGAACGGCGCGACAAGAAGTTCGGTGTCGTCTCCATGTGCATCGGCGGCGGCATGGGCGCGGCGGGACTCTTCGAGCGTCCCTGACCTCCCTGAATTTCATCCGTGAACAAGCAGCCGGAGGGCCTGTCCCCTCCGGCTGTTTTCGTTGGCGATGAAAACTTGCGTTCGCAAGAATTCTTGTGCTTTGCCCCCGCTCTCGGATACACTAAGGAGGAAGGAGGCAGGGAGAATGGAAGCTTTTCTCGATTTCAATCACGCCAACATGGAAGTCGCCTTTCGGCTGCTTGCCTCGGCGGCCTGCGGACTGCTGATCGGCGCGGAGCGGGAACTGAAGGGCAAGGTCGCCGGAATCAAGACGACCTCGCTGATCGCGATCGGTTCCTGCGCCCTGATGGTGACCTCCATTCGCGTTTCCGAAATGCAACCGGCCGGCGTGGCCGACCCCGGAAGAATCGCCGCCCAGGTCGTTTCCGGCATCGGGTTCATCGGGGCCGGAGCCATCATCCAGGCGCGAAACGTCACCCTGGGAGTGACCACGGCGGCGACTCTGTGGGTGGCCGCCGCCATCGGAATCGTCGTGGGAACCGGGCGAATCGTTTACGGATTCGTCATCACCTGCCTGGTATTGCTGATTCTGCTTTCCACCCGGTACGTGGAAGGTTACCTCACGAAGATTGGGTATCGTTTCTGCCAGTTCAATCTGGTTCTCGATTCCGAAAAGGGATCCATCGACGGTTTGGACCGGTTGCTGAGCCAGCACATTCGCAAAATTCACTATCGGGAGATTTCGAGAAACGGAGCCGAGTATCAATACAACATCGCCGGGCAGCTTTCCGGAAAGATGCTGGATCGGCTTGTGAAATCCCTTCGGGATGTGGATGGAATCACTCGCTTTCATTTCTCCGAGGATAAATAATGGGGAAAACACGGATTTCAGTCGTTCAGATCGCTTCCAAACTGGGGCGTCTGGAAGACAATACGGAAAAGCATATTGAAATCATCCGCCGCCTTCGCGGTGAAAACAGCCAGGTCATCGTCTTTCCCGAGCTATCCCTGACCGGCTACCAGTTGAAGGATCTGAACGCGGACGTATCGCAGACCCGGGAAGAAATCCTGCAACGATTCTCCGGACTTGGGGACGGTCCGCCGGTGGAGGCGGTGTTCGGGTGGCTGGAGCGTTCCCGGGGCGGCCATTACTACAACTCCCTGGCCCATCTTTGCATCGATTCGTCCGGTTCGGTGTCGTTTCTGCACAACCACCATAAAATAAATCTCCCCACTTACGGAATGTTCGAGGAAGAACGTTATTTCTCTCCGGGAAAAACGGTAAGGGCCTACGATTCTCCCGTTCTGGGACGCGCGGGCCTGCTTCTTTGCGAAGACATGTGGCATCCGGTCAATTCCCTGCTGCTTTCCCTGGACGGCCCCGGACTGGAGGGCGTGCGGGTGTTGATGGTGGGCAGCAACTCGCCCACCCGGGGCGTACTGGGGGCGGAAACGGAGCCCTGGAACGTCGCAGTATGGAAAACCCTGGCCCGGCATGCGGCGATCACATCCAATTGCCTGGTGGTCGTCGCCCAGCGGGTCGGCGTGGAGGACGGCTTTGTCTTCAGCGGCGGATCGGAGATCCTGGGGCCCGGCGGGGAAGTGCTCGCGCGGGCGCCGCTGTTCGAAGAGGCGTTTCTTTCCTGCGATGTCGATCTGGACGGCATGTTTCAGGAACGGCGAACCGTGATGCCGCGCGGAGCCATGGTGGATTACGACCGGCTCGTTCGGGAGTTGGGGCGTATCGGCGGAAAGCATCTCGATGGAGATAACGAATGAATATTCCAAAGGAACTGGATATTTCTCCCGCTCTGATCGAGAAAATCCTGCTGACCTTTCTCCGGGAGGAATTGTATAGGACCGGCCTGAAACGGGCGATTTTCGGTTTGTCGGGCGGTATCGATTCGGCCGTCGTCTGCTATCTCACCGCTCGGGCCTTGGGAGCGGAAAACATCGTTCCCGTCATCATGCCTTCCAGAACCTCCAGCGCGGACAGTATCGAAGACGCGTTGAAGTGTATCGAAGATCTGAATCTTCCCCATCATTGTCAGGTTTCGGTTTCTCCCCAGGTAGAGACGTATTTCGAGAAAAGCGAGATTCCGAAAAGCGATGACGAAGCCATGATGAAGAATCGGATCGGCAACAAAATGGCGCGGGAACGCATGACGATCCTGTACGATCTCTCCATGGTGGAACGTGCTCTGGTCGTCGGGACCAGCAATAAGACGGAGTTGCTGCTCGGCTACGGCACGCTATACGGAGATATGGCCTCGGCAGTCAATCCTATCGGAGACCTGTATAAAATGCAGATTTACCGGATGGCCGAATACCTGGGCGTGCCCGAATCCATCGTCAACAAAGCGCCCACCGCCGACCTGTGGGCGGGACAGACGGACGAGGATCAGCTTGGGTTCTCCTACCGGGAGGTGGATCGCCTGCTTGTCCGCATGGTGGACCGCCGACAATCGGACGCGCAGCTCATCGAGGAGGGATTCGACGCGAATTTCATCCGCACCGTCCGGGATCTGATCAGGGGATCGCAATTCAAACGCAGACTGCCGGTCATTGCCAAGGTCAGCGAACGAACCATCAACCGGGACTTCAATTATGCCAGGGACTGGGGAACCTGAAAAGCGCGTGGCGATCTACGGGGGCAGTTTCAACCCGCCCCATGTCTGCCATCAGCTTGTCGTCCTTTATGCGCTGGAAACCCGGCCGTTGGACGAGGTCTGGCTGGTTCCCTGCTTCCGCCATGCGTTCGACAAGGCGCTGGCTCCGTTCGATCTTCGCATGGATTGGTGCCGGCGATTGATCGAGCCTTTCCAATCGCGTTGCCGGGTTCTGGAGATCGAAAAAGAGATGGGGGAAACCTCCCGAACGCTGCACACGCTGGAAGCCCTGGAGAAGCGTTATCCCGCATGTTCATTTTCCTTGATTCTCGGGTCCGATATTCGTTCCGAGACGGCGGACTGGTATCGATTCGATGACATCGAGAGGCGTTATCCCATCCTCTGGGTGGAAAGGGAAAACCACCGGTTTTCCGACGATTCCCATCCGGTGCTTCCGGATGTTTCCAGTTCGATGATCCGACGCAAACTGTCTTCGGGAATTCCGGTGGAACCGTTCGTTCCGGCCAGGGTGCTGAAGGCGATCGAGGCATCCGGCTGGCGTTGGAATCCATAGAGATTTTAGGGGACTTGCAGGAATGTCTTGACCGGAAATGACAAACTATGTCATCATCTTGCATGCATCGCGAAACGATCCGATAAATTCTGAAGAGAACTGGAGGGTTTCATGAGAAAGACGACTTTTCTGGCTTCCGTATTGCTCCTGCTCGCTTTCGTACTGAACGCTTGCGGAGCCAAGGTGGATAAAAGCCTGTATGACAAAGTCATCCAGGAAAAAGCGGCCAAGGAGCAGGCGCTGCTTCTCTCCAACGAAGGGTTGACCGAAACCCAGGCGGATCTCGAAAGATGCAAGATCCAGAACGCCGAGATGATCGGGCAGCTCCAGGAAAAAGGCGAGGACGTTTCTCTGCTGAAGCGGGAACTCAGTGAAAAGGAAGTTCTCGTGACCCTCGCGAAGCGCCTGGAAATGCGCGAAAACGAGCGTCTGTCGCTGTATTCTTCTCTTCAGGAAAAATTCGTCGATCTGCTGGCCGAAAAGGCGGTGAAACTGGAGGTGAGGGACGGACTGCTGACGATCGTCGTTCCTCACGACCAGGCGTTCAAGTTCAAGAAGAACAAGGCGTCTCTGAACGGGAAAAAACTCAAGGAACTGGTTCCGAAAATCGTGAACGTCCTGAAAACCATCGAGGGGCGGCATTTTCTGATTACCTCCCATGTGCAGAAGGCCATGGAGACGGCGAAGAAGAAAAAGGGAAAGAAGGCGCCCAAGGACAAGACCCAGGCCCAAAGCGCCAGGAACGCCCGCTCGTTCGAGAAACACTTGGTAAAGGCCGGTTTCCCCGGAGCGGCGTATTTGCTGGCTCCCGCCGGATCGGCCTATCCGCTGGCCGTCGAGAACGCGCCCGAGGCCGACAATCGTTTCGAGATCACGATTCTTCCCAACGGCAAGGATCTGTTCTTCGCCACGAAGGCCGATTTCGATCGCAAACTTTCGGAACAGGAAGCGGCGGCCGCCGAGGCGGCGGAGAAGCAGGCGGCGGAAGCGCCCGAATCGAAAGAAGCGCCCGTGAATCCGGCGGCCGCTCCCGTCGAGGCCCAGCCGGAAAATCCGCCCGCGGACAGTCCGAAGACACCGAAGGCGGAAGAGGCCGCCGTTCCGACTCCCGCGTTGCAGCCGGTGGCGCCTCCTGCGGACCCGGAAAAGCCGGAGGAAAAAGCCGCAGACGCCAAGTAAGCGTTCGCCGGTTGGAATTCCAAGCGTCGGGACCGTTCCGGCGCTTTTTCTTTTCCATGGAAGGATTTGCCGAATTTCCGAAAGCGAACATCATGTCCCGAGAATCGGAATCCTTACTCGCCTTGGCCATTCACGAGTTTCGCGCTCCGCTTGCGAGGATGCGGTTCGCCCTGGCGAAAGCCGGGTTGTGCTGCCAGCCGGACAGCGAGGCCCTGGACGCCATGCAGCGCGAGATCACCCGAATGGAAGCCATGGTTCGCCGGTTCATTCTTTTGGCGGGGCCGGAAACCGATGGCGATCCGCCGGAATCCGTCTCGCTGGCCGTGGGCGAGATGCTGTTCGAGTTGGTGGAGAGAAACCGGGATCTGGCCGTGGAGCATTTCGTCCGATTGGAAAGAGAGGAAACAGCCGCCGGATTGTCCGTGTGGTCGGATCCGTTTCTGCTGGAGCGGATTCTTGACAATCTGCTGCAAAACGCCATTCTGTATTCCGGTCGGGGATCGACCGTCCGCATGGAAGCGGAAGCGGGCGAAAACGAGGTCGCCATCACCGTTCGCGATGACGGCCCGGGAATTCCACCGGAACGTCTTGCCGATCTGACAAAGCCTTTCTGCCGGGGAGATCGGGCCAGGGAACTGGGTGTGGTGGGGTCCGGGCTGGGGCTGGCGTTGGCGAAACGGCTGGCTGAACGGCTTGGAGCGCGTCTGCTGCTGGAGAATTCCAAGCCTTCCGGCCTGGCCGCGAGCATTCATATTCCCTTGAAATAACGAACGGATATGGGAATACAAAAAAACCTCTGGATATCTCTCGGGTGGAGTTCCCGGGAAGCGGGAAGGTTTTCCCAATACGAATCATCGGATATTCGAACTCGTCGGGACCGAAGGTTCCGATTGTCTTTTCGATAAAGGAAACGATCGGCATGAAACAGGATGTACGGGAAAAACTCCGTAAAATCAAGATGCTGGCCATGGATGTCGATGGCGTCCTTACGGACGGCGGCATGATCTACGACGAAACCGGGGAAGTCCTGAAGCGTTTCGACGCCCACGACGGCTACGGACTGAAGATCCTCCAGGAAGGCGGGATCCGGGCGGCCATCATCACCTTCAACAAATCCAAGGTGATTCTGGCGCGGGCGAAACTTCTGGGAATCGAAGATCTTACGCGAGGGGAGGCGGACAAACTCGGCGCGCTGACGGCCATTTGCGAGAAGCGCGGGCTATCCTTCGAGGAAGTGGCCTACGTGGGCGACGATTTCCTGGATCTTCCTGTGCTGCGTCGGGTGGGATTCTCGGTCGCCGTGGCCAACGCCGTTTCGGAACTGAAGCGCGAGGTGGATTACATCACGAGAAGGCACGGAGGGCGTGGAGCCATCCGGGAAGTGTGCGATCTTCTGCTGAACGCCAAAAAGGGCAAAGATCGGGTTCTGGGCGTCATTCCGGCAAGATACGAGTCCAGGCGCTTTCCCGGCAAGGCGCTGCAACCCATCGATGGAATTCCCATGGTCGTTTGCACCTGCGAAAACGCTCGGCGGGCCGGGCTGGACGAGGTTCTCGTGGCCACGGACGATCGGCGCATCCTGGAGGCGTGCGAGGCGCATGGCTGCCGAGCGGTGATGACGAGCCGGGACTGCCGGAACGGATTGGAGCGCTCTGCGGAAGTCGCCCGGAACGTACGGGCGGATATCGTCATCGACATTCAGGCCGACGAGCCGTTTCTTCCGGCCGAGGCGATCGAAATCCTGAAAATGGAAATGATCGCGAATCCGCTGTTGCAGACGGCGACGCTGGCGGCGAACTGCCGGGATCCCCGTTTGCTGCAAGATCCCAACATCGTGAAAGTCGTCACCGACGCGAGCGGACGGGCCTTGTATTTTTCCCGCTCGGCGCTTCCCAATCGGACGGATTCGACCCCCGGTTTTCTACGGCATCTGGGGATTTACGCCTTCAGGGAAGAGGCTTTGCGGACCTATGCGAACCGGCCGCCCGGAGAATTGGAGTCTTTGGAAAGGCTGGAGCAGTTGAGGGTTCTGGAACATGGCGAGAGTATGCACGTCTTCCGTTTCGATACGGATTGCCGCGCCGTCAATGTCCCGGAGGATCTTGACGATCCGCACGCCGATGGAAATACTCAGGCTTAGCTTCCGTACTCCTCCAGAAAATCGGCGTAGGATCGGGGAACGTAGTCGAAGGCGATCTTGAGGAACTGCGCCATGATGCGGCCCGTCGCGCCCCAGACCGTCTCTCCGGCGACCTCGTAAAAATGAATGGAATAGGGACGGCCCAGGTATTCCTTCACATCCATCGAGTGAGCTTCCGGCCGGAGAAAATCCGCAAGCGGGGCGGTGATGACGGAATCGATTTCGTCTTCGGACAGGTCCAGAGCGGATGGATAGGGAATCGTCCCGACGAAGGGCGTGATGCGATAGCCGCTGATGACGGGGGTTTCGTCCAGCCGCCCGAGAAGCCGGATCTTGTCCGTGGATACGCCGATCTCTTCCTCCGTCTCCCGCAGGGCGCAATCCTGCAACGTTTCTTCGTCCTCCAGCCGCCCGCCCGGAAAGCTGATCTGCCCCTTGTGATGGCGGACTTTCTGCGTGCGTTTGGTCAGAAGAACGTGCACCCGTTCATCGTCCGCGAAGAGGGGAAGCACGATGGCCGACGGGCGCAGTTGCGAAGCCAGTTCCGGGGGAAGATCTCTCGCTTCGAACGCCTTCAGACGTCGCTCGATTTCCTGTATCACTTTTTCCGGCATTTCAAGCCAACGCCTTTCGGAAATTTACGGCGGCCGCCCGGGGATCCTTCGCTTTCAGCACCGCGCCGATCATGGCGGCCCGTGCGATACCGTACCGTCGCATCTCGGGGATCTTTTCCGGCGTCACGCCTCCGAGCCCGAAAACGGGAATGCGGCAGGCCCGCGAGGCCGCGCCGACCTTTTCCGGCCCCAGGGGCGCTCCGTACTTGATTTTACTGGGGGTTTCGTACACCGGGCCGCAGGTGACGAAATCCGCTCCGTTTTTCTCGGCCTGGACGGCCTCCTCCACGGCGTGGGTGGAGACGCCCACCAGAAAATCGCGGCCCGCTTCGGCCTTGTATTTCGCGATCTCCGAGACGGCGGAGAACGGGACGTGAACGCCGTCCGCCTTCGCCTGCCGAGCCACCGCGAAATTGCCGTTGACGATCAACTTCGCCTCGAATGCGTCGCACAATTCGCGAACGGAAACCGCCAGGGCCTCGAGTTCGCCGTCCGTCAGATCCTTTTCCCGAAGCTGGATCATCCGGACGCCGCCTTCCAGCGCGCTTTTCAGCACGGATTCGAGCGACCGTCCCGCCACGGATTTTCTGTCCGTGATGAGGTAGACCGTTTCGGAAACGGCGGACATGTTATTCGATGACGCCCGTCAGCGGAGAGGAGGCGGTGGCGTACAGTTTTCTGGGAATCCGTCCGGCCAGGTAAGCCAGCCGCCCGGCCTCCACGGCGTATTTCATGGCCAGGGCCATTTTCATCGGATCCCTGGCTCCGGCCACGGCGGTGTTCATCAGCAGGCCGTCCACGCCCAGTTCCATGGCGAGGGCCGCGTCCGAGGCGGTTCCCACGCCGGCGTCCACGATGATCGGCACCTTGGCCTGTTCCAGGATGATCTTGATGCTGTAGGGGTTGCAGACGCCCAGTCCGCTTCCGATGGGCGCCGCCAGAGGCATCACCGCCGCGCATCCCAGATCTTCCAGCTTGCGGGCCAGGATCGGATCGTCGCCGCAGTACGGCAGCACGGTGAAACCGTCCTTCACCAGTTCCTCGGCGGCCTGGAGTAGTCCTTCGTTGTCCGGATACAGCGTTTTCTGATCCCCGATGACTTCCAGCTTGATGAGATCGGTGTCCAGGGCTTCCCGGGCGAGCTGCGCGGTGCGCACCGCGTCCTTTGCCGTGTAACAGCCGGCGGTGTTGGGCAGAATCGTGTATTTTTTGGGGTCGAGGTAATCGAAGATGAACTCTTCGCCTTCCTTGCGGGTCATCTCGATCCGACGAACGGCCACGGTGACGACATCCGCCCCGGTCAGCTCGATGGCGTCCTTTGTTTCCTGGAAATCCTTGTATTTGCCCGTCCCGATGAGCAGACGGCTACGAAAGGTGTATTTCCCGATCTTCAGCCGATCGTCCTGCAACAGATTTACGTTTTCCGCCATGATATGAACTCCTTTGGGTGAAAGGGGAAAGGATCGTGGAACGCCGATGGGGACGGGAATCTATCCGCCCCCGACGAGTTTGACGATTTCCAGCACGTCGCCCTCTGCAAGAACCGTCTGGGAGAACAGACGTTTGGGCAGAACCTTTCCATTGCGCTCCACCGCCATGTAATCCCTTCGGATTTCTTCTTCATCAAGAAGGGCGTCCACGGAAAGCGGTTCGGGGTATTCCTTCCAGGAGCCGTTCAACTTGATTTTCATGCCAAACTCCCAAGCCTCCACGAACGATAACGGCCTCGTGCGCTTACCGGATGCGGGTTTCGCCTTGCGACTCGAAACAAGATGTACTCCAAAGGGTGGGGAGTGTCAAATGATCTTTGCCGGTGGCGTGAAAGCGTTCGGGGGGATTATTCCTATCGGAAAACGGGAGTCGAACGGGCCGGTACGGCGCTCGGCCGATGCAAACCCTTGACATGCCTTGAAAGCCATGGTATCGGTTTTCCCCCTGATTCATGGGACTTACGTCCCGCATAGGTTCGGAGGAAATCCGCCCATGAGAAGCCCGCGATTCGCTCGACGACGCCGTCGATTCATCTCTTTTTCCCTTTTATCGATCCTGCTGCTGATGTTGGCGACCGCCTGCGAAAAATACGTCGGCGAAGGCTGTGTCGATGGCGATTCCTCCGTGGACGACGGCGATACGGATGCTTCGAGCGGCGATTACCCGGAAGGGCCCTACGGCTATACCTACGGCGAGACCATGGAAGATTTCACCATGAGGGACTGCGCGGGAAACTCCATACGTCTCAGCGACTTCTACGGATCCGCCAAGGCCGTCATGATCAATCACAGCGCGGGCTGGTGTTCCGTCTGCCGGCGGGAAACCCCGACGCTCCAGGAATGGTACGAGGAACTCGCGGACGACGGTCTCGTCATCGTCCAGCCTCTTTTTCAGAACAACTCGGGCGGCGACGTGACGGAATCCTTCTGTTCCGGATGGAAAGAGCAGTACGAGGTCACGTTCCCCGTTCTGATCGACGCGGACAATTACTTCCTGGACTATCATCCCGCCATTCAGCAGGGCGGATACGAGTATTCCACTCCGTTGAACATCGTTCTGGATGGCGAAATGAAAATCCGTTTCCTGTTGGAGGGGGATGTTCCCCACACGATCCGCGACAACATCACCGCGATCATGAACGAGGAGTGATGCGTTGGAAGGGAGAATGTACATGAAGATACACGCCGTTCTGTTCGCCGTGGTTCTGGGGATCGGGCTCTGGTCCTGTTCCGCCGGGAAAATCGAAGCAAAACCGGATCCTTCCGTGACGGAAGCGCCGCAAGCGGCCGCTCCGGAAGAGACGCATACGGAAAAGCTCGGCGCGCCCGTGGCGGCGTCCGATTTTTCCTTGAAAGACCTGGAGGGACGCAAGGTCTCGTTGTCGGATTACAAGGGCAAGGTGGTCTGGGTCAGTTTCTGGGCGACCTGGTGCCATGCCTGCCTGATGGAATTGACGTACATGAAGGAGATTCGGGACCGGCTTTCCGAAGAAGGATTCGAGATGCTGGCCATCAATGTCGAGGCCTCCAAGAGGCGCTCCAAGGCGATTTCGAAAGTGCGTTCCATGAAAGCGTCCTATCCGGTTCTCTTCGACCCCGAGAACAAAGTGGGATCCCGCTACAATCCCAGCCAGGAACTGCCCTTCGCGGTGCTCATCGACCGGCAGGGGCGGCAGCGCTTCATCCAGCGGGGGTTTACGGCGGGCGAGCATCTGGAAATCGAAAAGCTCATTCGTTCCGTGATGGACGAATAAGCCGGGAGAAATCATGGTGGATCGCCGGGTATGGACATGGCTGTTTCTCTGCTTGCTTTTTCCGGTTTCCTTCGGTTGGGCCGCGGAGGAAAAGCCGGAGGATTCGAATCCGCCGGCCGGCGAACTGGCCGATTCGATCCGCAACTGCTCGGATGTCGAGGGAAGCGCGAAAGGGCTCTGCAAGTTCCATCGATTCTGGAAATTCCTTGGAGACAACAGCGTCTGGAACATCCAGAACGTCCTGAAAGTGGAGTGGCATCATAACCATACCTTCGACGCGGCGCTGGACAGCGCGCGAATCCTGCCCGATGATTTCGTGAAACTGCGGGACATTCTGACCGTCGATTATCGGCTGAAGGAATTTCTGCTGGGCATGCGCGCCGAGGCGCAATACTATCCGGATACCCTGGTCGCGCGGATCAAACCTCCTGCCGGCCGCTATTCCATCGCCCCCATTCCCGCGCCGGTGCTGCTTTACAATCCCGTGTCCACGAACGATTTCAACGTCGAGAAGTTTTACGGCGTGTACGATACGAAACTCTTGCGGGTGGACGCCGGGGACTATTACGTTACGTTCGGCCGCGGACTGGCTCTGGCCATGCGCAAGGACGGCGAGGACGTTCTGGACAACACTTTGCGTGGCATGAAATTCGAACTGAACGCCGGAAACAGTTCGGTGAAGGCGCTCGCCGGTCTGTCCAACACCATCAATATCGATCCCAATCACGAGGGACAACAGCAAGATCCCGGAGACATGATCGCCGGACTGCGCTTCGAGCAGCGGATCGCAGAACTGTTTTCCCTGGGAGCGCACGGGGTTTATGCCGATTTCGGCGCGCTGGAATCGGATTGGAGAAAGCGCTTCATCCCGGAAAAACAGACGGAAATCTTCGGAGGTTCCATTGATTTCCCGGACATCGGCGGCGTGGTTTCCCTGTACGGAGAAGGAAATTATCTGCGTCGCACGGGACGCCGGTTGACGGAACTTGGCGATGATTTCGAGATCGTCGAAGACGACGGCTACGGCGTTTACGGAAGTATTTCCACGTACATAGAGAACTTTACCTTGCACGGTGAATACAAGCTTTACAAGGATTTCGCTTTCCGCCGGGGACATGCGAAGATCGGCTACAACAATCTTCCGGCGGAAAGAGTTCCGGACGATCTGGAGTTTTTCGAGGATATCTATTACAACAACGTTCCCACGCTCGAACGGGAAGATATCGAAATCAATCGGGATTTCATCAACGACCACGGGTTCCGCGTCCGTGCGGACTACAATTTCGAAAAGACCGGGACGGAGCCTTACGCCGCGTTCTACTTCACGCTGAACGAGCATGCCGCCACCGGATCCACCAGTCTGGGCGGGTTCGGAAGTTCGGGAAATCTTCAGGGCGACCGGATCTGGCATGTCTACGCGGGCCTTACGCAATACATCAAGAACGCGGAACTGGTCTTCGACGCGGGTTATCGCGACGAAATCGACAGCGATACGAAGCAGGAACTGGCGGAGACGCTGCACGCCAAGATCAGCGCCTCCGTCCCCGTCCTGGCGCGTCACGTCCTGAACGGCGAGGTCTTTTACATCCGCAAGGACGATCAACTCTTTCTTCAAATGGAGCAAGATTTCGACGTCACGCTGGGCTACACCTTCCGCCGGGCGTTTGCGCTCAGTTTTCTTTACACGCTGCAACATTTCGATTATCTGCCGGATCAGGGCGAGGATGCCACGGAGCACTATTTCGCCGGGGAAATCCGAAGTTTGTTTTCGGACATGATCGAGCTGTCCGTGTTCGGCGGCCAGGTGCGCGGAAGTTATCGTTGTTACGGCGGTTTCTGCCGGAAAATCCCGCCTTTCGAGGGCGTCAAGGGACGCATCACCCTTCGCTTCTGATTAAGGAGCGAGTTCGAAAACGCATCCAATTTCCCTCTCCGGGCCCTTCGGTCGCTCGGCTCGATTTCGGTCCGTTTTTGGGCTTTCGTCCGGGTGGACCGTTTTTCACGTGGAACCTGCCGATATGATTCGGTTTTCTCTTCTTTTTGCGTTCACCCGGACCGCACGTCAAAAGGAGTGGTTTCGAGCGTTTTTCATCGCCGGGCGTCAAAATGATGATCGTGGAAGAATCTCCCGTGATATCAACAAGATATGAATCGTTTTCGGTGCGGATGTCCGAGGCCCTTCGTCCTTTGTTACAGGGACTAGAGTCCCTATTAATCATTTTTAGCCACTTTTCGAGTATTAATTCCATTCAAAATATGCTAGGCATATCGTATGCCTGCTTTCAAACCACCAGATATGAAATGGGGAAGTCTGGACGACGTTGAGCGTTGGTACAAATCGGAGAAAGACCCGAAACTTGCCTGTAAACTCAATGCGATCCGGCTGCTCATGAAGGGTTACAAACGTAAGGATGTGGCCGAGGTCGTCGGCGTTTGCAAAGCCACGGTCCGAAACTGGCGCGCCCGTTGGGACGAGGGAGGAAAGGAATTTTTGAAAAGCCGAAGCATCGGTTCCTGGTCCAAGGTAACGAACGACATGCGTGCCGAGATCGAGGAGATCGTCGAAATCAAGCGCGAGATCAACGGCAGAACGGTCACGGCGATTGCGATTACGGGCTGGCTTAAAAAAAACACCGATTAGAGATCAGTTATTCCCAGGTCTGCTACGTGCTGCGGCAGATGGGCTATCGCTACTTGCGCCCGCGTCCGTGGCCCGACAAGCAGGACGAGGCCATGCGCGCCCGCTTTCGCAAGCTTTTATCCGCGCTCAAGTCCGATCCGAAAATCGAGATCTGGTATCAGGACGAATCGGGCGTGATGGGCGATCCCAAACCAAGACGCTTATTGGCCAGGCGTGGTTCGCGCCTGACGATTCCGTTTACGGGCAATCATATCAAGGACAACGTGGTGGGGGCGGTGCGACCGGCGGATGGACGGCTTTTCAGTCTGATCCTGCCAGAAGTCAATCGTGAGACCTTTCAGATATTTTTGGATATGCTCCAGCCTCACCTCGGGAAAAAGCGTGTGGTGATGATCATGGACAACGCGAGTTGGCATAAAGTGAAATCCCTTAACTGGGGTCGAATCGAGCCGCTGTATTTGCCTCCCTACTCACCGGATTTCAATCCGATTGAGCGGATCTGGCTCTACTTGAAGCAGACGTTCTTTACCCGATTCGTAGCGCGCAAACACGATGAACTGACGGATTATCTCGCCGAAAAACTGAAATTCATGCAGGACAACCCACTGATCTGCAAATCCATATGCGGTGGCTAAAAATGATTAAGAACCGCTATATGACCCGGTCGGGGTTTTTTGCGTTTTAAGCGAGTTCGAGGCCCCGCCTCTTTACGGACTTTCTGAATTCGCTTCCGTCGGTCGATCCCGTCCTCTTTTTCCTTGAGATTGACCATGGTTGGGGTAAAATGTCCAGGGCTTGTTCCCAATGACGCATAATTCTATTCAGTGGATGGAGGTTCGGTCTTGATCGATTGTCCCAAATGCGGTCGCGAGAATCCCGATGACGCCCGTTTCTGCCCGGGATGCGGAGAAAACCTGGCCGCTCTGAGTCAGGATGCCGAGAAGAAAGATCCGTATATCGGCAAGCAGTTGGAGGGAAAGTTCCTGGTTCTGGATCATCTGGGCGACGGCGGTATGGGCAAGGTGTACCGTGCCGAGCAGTTGTCCCTGAACAAGATCGTCGCGATAAAGATTCTCCACAAGGATCTCCTCCAGAACGACACGCAGGTGAAGCGCTTCCAGCGGGAAGCCTGGTCGGCCTCGCGCCTGGATCACCCCAATTCCATCGCGATCATCGATTTCGGACAGACGGAAGACGGCGCGCAGTATATCGTTATGGAAAACCTGAAGGGCAAGGAACTGGCCGATGTGATCCGAACCGAGTTTCCGCTGTCCACGAAAAGAGTGGTTCACATCGTCGGACAGATTCTTTCCGTCCTGCATGAAGCGCACGAAAACAAGATCATCCACCGGGATCTCAAGCCCGAAAACATCATGTTGATTAAACGCGCCGAGGAAGAGGACTTCGTGAAAGTTCTCGATTTCGGCATCGCCAAACTCCAGGAGCGGGATCCGAATCAGCCGGCCTTGACCATGCAGGGCATGGTTTGCGGCACCCCCGAGTACATGTCTCCCGAGCAGGCCATGGGGCAGGATCTGGATCCGAGAACGGATATCTACTCCGTGGGTTGCATTCTTTTCGAGATGCTCGTGGGGCGCGTCCCGTTCTGCGCCAATACCTACCAGGCGATTCTGGGCATGCATATCCGCGACGATCCGCAGCGTCCTTCCGAAGTGCGTCCGGATCTCCAGATCCATCCGATGCTGGAAGAAATCGCCCTGAAGGCCATGGCGAAGGAAAAGGATTTCCGATTCAAAAACGCCCTGGCCATGAAGTCGGCCATTGAGCGCGCCATGAAAGGCCCGGAAAGCGCGGAAGCGCCGACTTCCGTTCCCAGGGGAGGCACCATGGTCATGGGAGGCGTTTCCCCTTCCACTCCGGCGGGTGGGGGCGATGCGTCGGTCCCGCCTCCTTCTCCGGTTCCCCACGCCACGCTGGCGCAGGCCGATGCGACGCCTCCGGTGCACACGGTCCAGGACAGCGCCCCGGCGCAGGCGCCGACCCTGGTGGAGAAGAGTTCGGCCATTACGATCGAGGACACGCCTTCGGAAGGATCCTCGAAACTGGGAATGATGATCGGGGGGGCCGTGGGGCTTGTCGCCATCATCGGCGGCTTGCTCTTCTTCCTCCTGTCGGGAGACGGCAAGGATAAGATGGGGGAGGCCGATCGGGGCGGAACGTTGGGAGAGGTCGCCACGGCGGATCAGGAAATCAAGATCAACCAGGGCAAAAAGGAGAGTCCCGAAGCGAAGGAAGAGGCGGTCGAGGAGGATGTTGCGGAGGCGAAAGAGGAACCCAAGACCGAGCCTGCGTCCCCCGCGAAAACGGAATCGGGCAAGACGCTGAGCGCTCAGGAAAAGCAGGCGAAGGCACTGGATTATTACGAAAAAGGGAACAAGGCGCTACGTTCCGGAGACACGGAAAAGGCCATCTCGCACTATAAGAAATCAAGGGACTACAATCCGAATTCTCCCAATGTCCACAAGAAACTCGGTATGGCGTACATGAAACTGGGCAAGAACAAGAACGCCAAAAACAGCTTCAAGTCCTACCTGCGCCTTTCACCCGGCGCCAAGGACGCCGGGCGCATCCGCGAACTGCTGAATTCTCTGTAGCCCGCGCGATCACTTCGAAAAAAGGGCGTCGAACGTGTAGGTGACGATCCCCACGGCGATGGCTCCCGCAAGAAGAAAGAAAAACGAAAGAATCAGAAGGGCGTTGAGTGTCGCGATGCCCGCCGTGAGGCTGAACGTGCTGAGCAGATTCGTCCGGTCGAAAGCCACGAGAAGGGCGTTGAGCACGAAAACGAGAAGAAACAGAACGGCGACGGGCCCCCAGAATCCCTCGAAATCGCTGGCCGACGGACTGAGGTGAGCGGCCACGGAAATCATGGCGAAAAGATAAAGCCAGAATTGCGGGCGACCCAGGTTTTGCGAGGCGAAGAGCGTCAGGAAAAATCGTTTGATCTGTAGAATCCAAGCTTGGGAAAATTCCAGAATTCCGTCCAGACGGGCCAGTTCGCTCCATGAAAAAGAAGGGGCGTTTTCCGGAATCGAAAGCAGGGAAGGGTAGAACGTCAAGGTCAGAAGGTAGATGGCTACGGCACCGCCGAAAAAGGGAGCGACCGCCGCCAGGGTGTTTCCGATGACGCGCTGGTAAAAACTGTTCCGGTCGTAACTGTGCTTGACGAACCCCAGCGAGCCGCTGGTTTTATCCGGATGAAAAAGGGCGAATTCCTCCACGTCGTTTCTCCCCAGCCAGCAGCCGATGACGTGGGAAAATTCATGGACGGGAGTCCCCAGCCAGGCCAGGGCTATCACGCCTTTCCATCCGAAGGATTTGAAAAGACGCCGGTTCATCCACCGTCCGATGACGAGAAGGAGAACGCAGAGGATGATGGTGGGCAGAATGGTGGTGGCGATCAGGGAAAACGTCGTCAATAATACGCGAAGCGCGACATCTCCGATTGTGGATAGAAAGCTCATTCGTTACCTGTCCGCCGGGAAAAGGGTTGTGATTCAGCGCGTCTTAGAGTATTTTCAATGGAATTCGTTTTCTGTCAACTTCTTTCCTGAAAACCGGCGCGAGAAAAATGCGGTTTTCGGATTAAAATTCTTGACAAGCGGGGCAGAATGGCTAAAGTAAGCCCTCACGGTTATCGAGGTGACGATGACTCAGCGAAACACAATCGTTCTTTTACTTTTCATTCTCACGGTCTGGCTCTTTCCGCCCGATGCCTCTGCGGAGAAATCCTGTCTTGGCTTCAAGGTTCCTCACACGGCCGTCAAGGTCGGTGACAACCGTTACAAATTAACGAAGCCCTGGGAATTCGCCCGAAAGTTCTACAGAAGAACCTATCGCGGCGTTTCCGGAATCAAGCGGACGACATCGGTGGTCATTCCCGGCGTTCAGTCTCTCTATTACGAAAACCGTAACAAAGGCGGACGATGGGCGGGGGCGAACGTCAGTGACATACACGGCACCGTCTACGTTTATTGTTGGGAAAAGGAAGAGAAGGCTTCGAAGACGTCCAGGAAGAGAAGCCGACCGAAGAAATGATCGGGGATAGTCTAATGGCAGGACAGCGGGTTCTGGCCCCGCCAGTCTAGGTTCGAATCCTAGTCCCCGAACCATTGAATTACAGGGCTACGCCCTTGAAATACGCCAAGACCCCATCGTCTAGCGGTTAGGACGCCGGCCTCTCAAGCCGGTAACGCGGGTTCAATTCCCGCTGGGGTCGCCAAGGTATCTTTACGAACGGCATTTTCGGCTAACAGGCTGAAAATGCCGTTTTTTTTGTCCAAAACAAAGACTCTCCTCCAACGTCCATAGCGCCATCCAGTGGATGGGGTATGCCCATGGCAGGCTCGGCTCTCTCTTGTGTCGGAAAATCGAAAAAGTTCCTTGCGTTAAGGGGAAGCCATCGGCCATAATATGGGCCAAATTCTATGGACGAACCTTTTTCGGAGGATGGTAAGCATGCGGAAAACACTCTGGATTCTTGCGATATTCGCGCTTGTTTTCGCCATGGGCTGCACGGAACAGCCCAAGGACAATGGCACGGCCAAGGCGGCGACCGAGGCGAAGGAAAAGGCCCCGGCGGCGAAAAAAACTCAGCCGGAAGTGGCAAAGCAAAACAAGGAGAACGTCGTGAGCGAATTCAAACCGGGTGAACGGCCCGTCGTGGTCATGGAAACCAACCAAGGCGTGATCGAAATCGAACTGAATCCCGACAAAGCGCCCATCTCCGTCAAGAATTTCCTCGAGTACGTCGATTCCGGTTTCTACGCAGGCACCATCTTCCACCGTGTCATCAATAATTTCATGATCCAGGGCGGTGGATTTACAAAAGATCTTCAGCGCAAGGACACGCGCCAGCCGATCAAGAACGAGGCGGACAACGGTCTGAAAAACGATCTTGGAACGGTCGCCATGGCCCGCACCGGAGTTGTGGACAGCGCCACCAGCCAGTTCTTCATCAACGTGAAGAACAACGATTTCCTCAACCATACAAGCAAGGATCCCCGCGGCTACGGGTATGCCGTTTTTGGAAAAGTCGTCTCCGGGATGGATGTGGTGAACAAGATCAAGGCCGGCGAAACCGGCCCCTGCGGCCCCTTCCCGAAGGACTGCCCCAAGCAGACCGTCGAGATTACGAAGATGTCCCGAAAGAAATGATCGTCATACGATCGATGCACGCGGGACGGCGGGTCATGGAGCCCGCCGTTTCTTTTTTTTTCTCCGGTTTGGGCCGCGTTTTTCAAAGTATTTGCCTTCTGTCTCCTTGCCGTGTAGCATAACCGTCTGAAAAGGATTCACGGAGTGCCGCATCATGGCTGAATACTCGTCTTCCAACGGCGGAAAGCCCAATTTCGTGCAACTGTACGCCAGCGTCGGTTTGATGCTGGATATGGAGCGCAACGTCCAGCTTTATCATTCCTGGCGGGTGGCGGCCGTCGCTTACCATCTCGCCCGGCGGCTGGCTTCCTTCGAGGCCCCTTTCGTGTTTATCGCGGGACTTCTGGCCGACTGCGGCGCGATCCGCTTTCGACGGCACATCGTCCACGAACTCACCGATGCTCCGGCCGTGCTGGGACAGAAATCCCAGATTCATCTGTTTTTCCACCCGTTGGCCGGGTACGAAGCCCTGCGGAGGCTTCCCGGACTGCGCGAGGTCGCCTTCCTTGTCCGACACCACCACGAGGCGGTCAACGGCAGCGGTTATCCCGGAGGATTGAAGGGCGAGGAGATCGATATGGGGGCCCAGATTCTCCGTCTGGCCGATCAGGTCGATCTCACCATTCGCGCCGATCTGTGCGAGACGCTCGACGACGTGATGCTGAATCTTCACCCGCTGGTGGACGAGGATTATTCCGAGTCTCTGGTGAAATCTCTGGAGGATCTGCTGCGGTCCGATCTGCCGTTCGGCAATCTGCTTCAACCCGAGAAAATCACGGAGGAAGTGGAGGTCATTTGCCGGGAACTGGACGGCTTGGACCTGGTCGGGGGCGTTCACGACTGGGGGAAAACCCTGGCGGGGCTCGGGGAAATGATCGACAGCCGCAACGATCTGTACTCCAAGGGGCATTCCACGCGAACGGCCGAGATGGTCATGCGCATCGCGGATGAGATGAAACTCTCGGACGAAGATCGTACGCTGGCGGTCTGGGGGGCGTATCTGCAAAACATGGGCGAGGTGGCCCTTCGCCGTTCGCTGCTCGGGAAAAGCGATCGTCTGGAAGACAGTGAAGTCCAGCTGATCCGCTATCATCCGGTGGTCGGTTCGGACCTTCTCGGGCGGGTCCGCAACATGTCGGACGTGGCCACGGTGGTTCGCTATCACCATGAAAACTGGGACGGCAGCGGCTATCCGGAAGGATTGAAGGGGGATGCGATTCCCCGGCCGGCGCGAATCGTCCGGGTGGCGGATGCTTTGGACGCCATGACTTCCGATCGGCCCTACCAGCGCCGGAAGGAATGGAAGCAAGCCCTGAAAGAGATTCGTCGATACGCGGGGAGTCATTTCGATCCCAAGGTCGTGGAAGCGGTTCTGGATCTTTTGGGATGACGGACAGGCGGCGCGGACAGGTCGGCGTCACGGGAGGAATAGAAATGCGAACGATCACCGGCGTGGGAAAAGGAATCCTTCTTTTCGTGCTGTTTTGCCTGCTGCACGATCCGGCCTGGGCCGGGGATGACGCGGGACGAGTGCTCGTACTTCCCTTGAAGGTGGAAAAGGGCGTGACCAACGCTTACACCGCGCCCATCGACGCGCTTTTATTGAAGCGCATGCAGAAGGCCGGGCCTTTCAAGGTTCACGGGCTTGTCGATCTTAAAAAGGAAAAGGGAAACGAGGCATCGGCAAAACTGAAAGAGGCCGAACGGGACGGAGCCAAAATCGCAAAAATCCTTTCGGACTATGGCTTGGCCTACGATCTGCTGGTTTTTGGAACGGCGCGGATCGTGGGAAAGAAAAACCTGGTGATTCGCTTCGAGGTCTATCACCCGGCTTCGAAGGCTGTGAAAAGAAAACGGACTTTCAATGTGAAAATCGGAGAGTTCCGTGAAAAACCCCATGCGAAGAAGTGGGCCAAGTCTTTGCTGGGTCGCCCCCATGAACTGGATGCGGGCTTCGCCGCCCCGGAAAAATCCCTTCCGGATTCACCCTTTAAAAAGAAAAAGGAACGCTCGGTGCAAGGGGCGACTCCACCATCGGACAAGGCTTTCCAACGGGAAAAAGGCCAAGCGCGGGTGAGTGTGCGCATCGTGGTGGTTTCTCCGAAGCGGACGGCGGACTTCACTCCGGAGGAATACGATGCCGTTTACGAAGTCGTCGTTTCCGAGTTGAACGATTACGATGGATACGACGTCTTTTCCCAATCGGACCTGGCGGCCATGCTCGGCGCGGAGGAACAGAAACAGCTTCTGGGCTGCGACGATGAAAGCTGCTACGTGGATCTGAGCAAAGTGATGAAATCGGAACTTCTGGGCTCGATTTCGCTGGCGAAAATCGGCCGGAATATTACGTTGACCATGAAGATTATCCGTACCGGCGATGCGAAGGTCTTGGGACGGGATTACGAGAAAACGGCCAAGGGCATCGACGGCGTTTTTTACAAGATCCCCGGGCTGGTTCACAAGGTGGTCAAGAAAATGGAGAAGGCCCGGGGAAAATAATGGCGGGGAAAACGGGGAATTGCTTGCCGCCAAATTGGAATTGAGCTATAAACGCTGGCGTTTTACGGTTGAGGAAACCCAATTCGAACCAGGAGAAAAGACATGGAACGTACGTTGTCGATTGTCAAGCCGGACGCCGTGGACGCCGGTAACGCAGGAAACATTCTGGGAATGATCGAAAAGGCCGGACTGAGAATCGTGGCCATGAAATTGGTCCATCTGACCAAAGAACAGGCCTCCGGCTTCTACGCCGTTCACAAAAAACGTCCTTTTTTCAAAAGCCTGCTGAAATACATCACCTCCGGTCCCGTGGTGATTTCCGTGCTGGAAGGCGACGACGCCATCGAGCGCTATCGCAAGCTGATGGGCCCCACCGATTCCACGAAAGCGCCCAAGAGCACCATTCGCGGCAAATACGGCACGGATATCGAGGCCAACGCCTGCCACGGATCCGACGCGCCGGAGACGGCCGCCACGGAGATTGCCTATTTCTTCAACGCCTTCGAGTTCGTCAAGCCGGGCCGGAAATAGGCGGATCGATTCATCCATCCCGATCCCCGGCGTACACGCGCCGGGGATTTCTATTATAAGGGGAACGATTATGGCGATGGAACGCACCTTGATTCTCGTGAAGCCGGACGGTGTGCGGCGCGGTCTGGTGGGCGAGATCCTTTCCCGCTTCGAACGCGCCGGGCTGGAGATCGTCGCCCTGCGTTTGATTCAGGCCGACGTGGAACGTATCGAGAGGCACTATCCCTCCAGCCAGGCGTGGCTGGAGAGCGTAGGCCTGAAGACGAAGGAAGCCTACGAGCGCGAGGGGCTGGACGCCCGCGATCTTCTGGGAACCGCCGAGCCCGCGGCCATCGGGTGCATCGTCAAAAGCTGGCTGGCCGCCTACATGACGGAAGGGCCGGTGGCGGCTGCCGTTCTTTCGGGAAACCGGGCGGTGGAGCAGGTGCGCAAAATGGTGGGCCACACCTTCCCGAACGCCTCTGCACCCGGAACCATCCGGGGCGATTTCAGCACGGATTCTCCGGAGATCGCCAACGCGGAGAAGCGTTCCATCCACAACCTGATTCACGCCTCCGGCAGCGCGGAGGAAGCCGCCGACGAAATCGCGCTCTGGTTCGGCGGGGAACTCTGAAACGGGCCGCGACTATCCCGGCATGTCCAGCGTCTTACGAATGATGTCCGTCATGGCCAGAACACCCACGGGCGGTTCGTTCGGCTGGGAGCGATCCACCACCACAAGCCGGTGAATCCGCTGCCGGGTCATGGTGGTGATGGCTTCGCTCAGCGGCGTCTGCAAGTCGCAGGTCACGCAGCCGGGGTTCATGACCAGGCCGGCCGTGAGTTTCTTCGTGTCCTCCGGCGAGCGTCCCTGCCGGGCAAGCACAAGGTCGAACTGGGAAACCACGCCCACGGGTTTGTTCGAGGCGTCCATTACAACCAAAGCGTGGATGCGGTGCTGTAACATCAGGCGAGCCATTTTCTCCACCGGCGTATCTAGAGTGCAGGTAATCAGGCCGTCGTTGACGTAATCGGCCACTCGGGCGTTGTCCTCGACGAACGCGGGAGCGGCGTCCAGGGACTCGGTGATGAACGCCGGAGCGGTCTGGGCGTTCGCGCCGACCCATGCGCCGTATTCGTCGCGGGTGGGTGCGGCGGGGAAGGCGACCTGCGGTTTTTCCTTCAGGCGACCCAGGCCGAACTCCGAAGCGCCGACCAGAACGGCCATGTTGCCGTGGGGATGGCGGTTTTCGTGCATCAACTGGTGCGCGGTGGGAAGATCCTCGAACGTGAACGCCCGGGACAGGCAAGGGTCCACAAGACCTTCGATAACCAGTTGATTGAAGCCCTGCGCCTGCTCGGCGTTGGCGAAATGAGAACCCTGTAAAGTCTTCTGCCGCATCCAGAGGTAACGGAGGTCTACGGTGGCGTTGTAGCCGGTGGTGCCCGCGCAGATCACCACGCTGCCGCCCGTCTCGCAGACGAAGATCGAGGTGGGGATGGTACTTTCGCCCGGATGCTCGAAGACCAGCCGGGGGTTGCGCTTCTCGCCGAGCACGTCCCAGAGCGCCTTGCCGAACTTGCGCACACCCTTCAGCCAGTTGGCGTAACCCACCGTGTCCTTCCAGTGCGGCAGCATGCCCCAGTGGTCGAAATCCTTGCGGTTGATGCAGCCCTTGGCCCCGAGCGAGCGGCAGTAGTCGAACTTGTCGTCGTTGGAGACCACGGCCACGGGAATCGCTCCCCGCGCCCGGGCGATCTGAATGGCCATGGATCCGAGCCCGCCGGCTCCGCCCCAGATGAGCGCCACGTCGTCCTTGCGCAGGCTCTTGTCGCCCCAACCCACCAGCATGCGATAGGCCGTGGCTCCTACGAGCATGTAGGCCGAGGCTTCCTCCCAGGACAGGTGTTCCGGCTTGGGCAGCACCTGGAAGGACTTGACTCGGGTGAACTGGGCGAAGCTTCCGTAGTTCGTCTCGTAGCCCCATATGCGGAAGGTGGGCGAATACATGGGATCGTCGCCCCGAAGGACCGTGGGGCACTGGCTGTCCCAGGTGCCGCAGTGAATGACCACCTCGTCTCCCACGTGGACGTTTCGGACCTTTCGCCCGACCTTGTAGACGATGCCGGAGGCATCCGAGCCGCCGATGTGGAAGTCTTCCGTCTCCCCGGCCTTCTGACGGGCGGAGATCACGTCCACCGGGGTGCCCAGCGCTGCCCAGACGTTGTTGTAGTTGACGCCCGCCGCCATGACGTACACCAGAACCTCGTCGTCGCCGATTTCCGGAACGTCGATCTTCTCCAGTTGAAAGGCGCTTGAGGGTTCGCCGAAGCGCTCCCGGCGAATGGTCCAGGCGTACATTTTTTCGGGGATTTCTCCCAAGGGGGGCAAGGAGCCGATGTCATAGATTTCCGCGGCCATGTTCACCTCGTCGTGAAGGGGATTCCCTATTTCAGGGATTGTTCGATGGTTTCTCCGAATCGTTCCAGTTTTTCGAAGGGCGAGCCGGAAGTGGCCATCCAGCGTTCGCGCATGCCGTCCTCTCCGCCGCCTTTTTCCAGGCCGTATTCGCCGAAGCGTTCCCGGAGACGCTTGACGCCCCAGCGGGCTTCCGCCTGTCGGCGCCGATCCTCCAGCCGGTTTCCCGTATCCAGCCACTCGAAGTGCGCTTGCACGGCGGCGGCCAGTCGCTCAATTCCCTTGTGGTGGGCGGCGCTGACGGTTTCCACCGGGATCTTCCAGGCGTTCTCATCCCGAATCTCGGGAAGGGCCAGGCGAAGTTCCTCGGCCGTGGTGCGGGCCATCTGGCCCAGGTCGGCCTTGTTCACCGCCAGGATGTCCGGGATTTCCATGATGCCCGCCTTGAGGAACTGGATGGTGTCGCCGCTGCCCGGCTGAATCACCAGGCAGGTGCTGTCGGCCACGTGGGCGATGTCGATTTCGCTCTGACCCACGCCCACGGTCTCGATGACGACCCGATCGAAGCCCGACAGGAGCACGCGGCTCATGAGCCAAGCGTTGGGCGTCAGGCCGCCCTTTTCCCCACGGGAAGACAGCGAGCGGATGAACAGCCTTTCGTCCGGATCGGAGCGGGTCATGCGTAGCCGGTCGCCCAGAAGCGCACCGCCGGAAAAGGGACTGGACGGATCGATGGCGAGGATGCCCACGCGAAGTCCCTCGCCGAGCCAGCACTCCGCCAGGGCCGAGGCCAGGGAGGACTTCCCGGTTCCGGGCGGTCCGGTGACGCCCACCACGTGGCTTCGGCGCGGGTTCTCGTAGGCGTCCAGCGCGGCGAAAAGCTTTTCCACGTCCCGGCGGCTTTCCGGGCGGCGGTCGTCGATCAGATTCAACGCGGCGGCCACGGCCGGACGCTTTCCTTGGGCGATGGCCCGGTAAACCCGTTCGTCCTCGAAATTCCGCCAGTCCATCAGGTCAGTCCCCCCAGTGTCTCCAGGCCGTGTTGACGGCGGACGATATCCACCACCCGGGCCATGACCTCGTTCAGTTCCGTGTCCTTCGGCGTGAAGACTTCCGACACGCCGAGTTCTCTCAGCCGCGTTTCGTCCTCCACGGGGATGATGCCTCCGATGACGAAGGGTGTTTCCTGAGTTTCCGTCTCCGCCAGTTCACGCACGAGATCCTTCGTCAGTTCCAGGTGGCTGCCGGACAGCACGGAAAGGCCGATGACATGCACGCCCTCCTCCAGCGCGGCCACGGCGATCTGCCGGGGCGTCAGGCGAATACCCTCGTACACCACTTCGATGCCGATATCCCGCGCCTTGACGGCTACCTGCTCCGCGCCGTTGGAATGTCCGTCCAGGCCGGGCTTTCCCACCAGCATGCGCAGGGGACGGCCGATCGCCTCCGACGTTTCCCGGACACGCTGCCTCAGCGTGGCGATCTTCGCCGGATCGCCGGAAGAACGTGCGCCGACGTTTACCCCCGTGGGCGCGCGGTATTCGCCATAGACGCCTCGCATTACCCGGGCCCACTCGCCGGTGGTGACGCCCGCGTGGGCCGCGCGGATGGAGGCGGGCAGAATGTTTTCTTCGTTTTGGGCCGCAAGTTTCAACTGATCGAGCGCCGCCACGACCTCCCGGGCGTCCCGGGTTTCGCGATGCACTCGCAAGCTTTCCACCTGGCGCGCGTGCGCCTCGGGATCGGCCTTCAGGATATCGCCGCCCTCGCCGTGAGCCAGCAGAGAAGGCTCGCTTTCCGTAAAACAGTTGACGCCCACCACCTTCACGTCCCCGCGTTCGATGGCCCGCAGGCGCTCGGCCTGGCTCTGCACCAGCCTGCGCTTGACATAACCGCTTTCCACGGCCTTCAGCATGCCGCCTTCGAGCTTGACGCGCTCCAGTTCCGCCACGGCCCGGTCCTTCAGATCGCGGACCTTCGCCTCGATCACCGGCGAACCGTCAAGGATGTCTGCGTACTCCAGGAGGTCCGTTTCGTAGGCCAGCACCTGTTGCATGCGCAGCGCCCATTGCTGGTCCCAGGCGCGGGGAAGGCCCAGGGCCTCGTTCCAGGCGGGAAGCTGAATGGCCCGGGCGCGGGCGTTTTTCGAAAGCGTCACGGCCAGCATTTCCAGGACGATGCGTTGGACGTTGTTTTCCGGCTGGCTCTCGGTCAGGCCCAGGGAGTTGACCTGCACGCCGTAGCGGAAGCGGGTCATGGCCGGATCCTCGATCTTGTAACGCTTGCGGCCGATATGGCCCCAGAGTTCGGAAAAGGCGCGCACCTTGCCGATTTCCTCCACGAAGCGGATGCCGGAATTCAGAAAGAACGAGATTCTCTCGAAGACCTTCGGCAGTTCGTCCGCCGTGATCTGTCCCGAGTCGCGTACGGCGTCCACCACGGTCTGCGCCGCGCCCAGGGCGTAGGCCAGTTCCTGTTCGGGCGTGGCTCCGGCCTCCTGGAGGTGGTAGCTGCACACGTTGATCGGGTTCCACTTCGGCAGGTGCTTCACGGCGAAGGCGATGGTGTCCACGGTGAGTTTCATGGACGGCTCGGGCGGAAAGATGTAGGTTCCGCGCGAGAGATACTCTTTCACGATGTCGTTTTGCGTCGTGCCGTGCAGAAGAGCGGGATCGACGCCCCGCCGTTCCGCCAGGGCCACGTACAGCGCAAGAAGCCAGGGGGCCGTGGCGTTGATGGTCATGGACGTGTTCATCCGGTCAAGAGGAATGTCCTTGAACAGCGTGTCCATGTCGCCGATGTGCGCGATGGGAACGCCCACCTTGCCCACTTCGCCCTTGGCCAGGGGATGATCGGCGTCGTAACCCGTCTGGGTGGGCAGATCGAAGGCCACCGAGAGTCCCGTCTGGCCCTTTTCCATGTTTTTCCGGTATAGTTCGTTGGAGGCGGCGGCGGAGGTGTGCCCGGAGTAGGTGCGCATCAGCCAGGGACGGTCGCGTTCCGGGCGTTTATCGGAGGCGCTCACGGCGACCTCCGCACGAGCAGCCGCCGCTCGATCTCGAAGACCTTGGCCTCGATCTTTTGCTTGCCTTGTTTCGGCTTGGCGTTTTCCTTTTCGAAAAGCTCTTTTCCATATCGCTCCAGGGCGTCCGCGCCGCAAAGGTTTTTCAAGCCGATCAATTGAAGAGTGACAACGCCCGCCCGGAGGTTCAGATCTCCCGGAGCGTTTTCTGCGTCCAGTACGCGGGTGACGGCGTAGAGCGTGTCTCCGGAGAAGGTAGGCTGGGTGTGATAGCCCTCCGTGAAGCCGAGTTCAAAAAAGGCGTTCTCGCTTACGTCGCGGCTGGCCAGTCCTTCCAGCCAAGCGAAGACCAGCCCGCCGTACACCACCGGGCGGCCACCCATCGCACCCGAAAGCCCTCCGGCGTAAACGGCGTCGTAGTGCAGGGGATGGGTGTTGCCCACAAGATAGGTCTGGGCCATGTGCTCGTCGCTCACCGTACGGCCGTTTTTGTGCAGGAGGATGTCTCCGGGGGCGAAGTCCTCGAAGTACGTGCCGGAACCCGTGGCATGGGCGGGGATCTCGCCGAATTCCGGAAGAAAGACGGCGGAAGAGACCTCGGGAAAGTCCGGACGGGAACCGGGGGCTTTCGGTGAAATGCTCCCGTGCGGCCGCTCGGGGATCATGATCTTGCGTTCGTATTGCAGAACCGCTTCTTCCTTCTGGTTCAGGGCCAGGGTGCGCATGTGGACGATGCCCGGCTTGCTTTCGCCGCGTTCCCTGCGGTTCAGCACGAGCGAAAGCGCCCTGAGCGTGTCGCCCGGATAGACCGGCCGGATAAAGCGGGCGTCGTAGTAGCCCAGGTTGGCCATGGCCTTTTCCGAGTTGTTCTGAACGCCCAGCGATAACGCGACGTTGAAGACCTGTTGCGGGCTTGCAGGCACGTCCCGGAACCCGGCGGCCCGGGCGGCCTCCCGGTTGAGGTACAGCGGATTGGTCTGCATGTAGGTTCGCGCGAAGATCTGTGCGCCTGCGAAATCGAAGGTGTAGCCCCGGGGGTGGGCGAAGACCTGGCCGGGTTCGAAGTCCTCCAGGTAACGCCCGTATTGCGGCTGTCTGGCCCGCTTCGGATCCGCCGGGACGGCGGACGCCTTCTCCCGCTGGGGCTCGAACGTGTATTCCTTGGTCATGTCCGTCCTTTTCCGGATTGGCCCGCCACAAGGGCGCGGGCGATGACTTTCAGCGCCAGGGTTTCCTCGGCTCCCTCGAAGATGGAGAGCACCCGGGCGTCCAGAAAGAGGCGGGAAACCTCCACCTCCTCCGCGTAACCCATGCCGCCGTGAATCTGCATGGCCTCGCGGGTGAGCCATTCGGCGGTTTTGGAGGCGAAGAGCTTCACCATGCTGGCTTCCATCTCCCCACTTCCTTCATCCATGAGTCCCGCCACGGCGTAGGTGAACTGCCGCGCTGCCATGAGGTGAGCGGCCATGCGCGCCAGCTTGGCCTGGTTAAGGGGATACTCGCCGATGGGATGGCCGAAGACCTTGCGCACGGAGGCGTAACGAAGGGCCTTTTCGAAGGCGGACTGCATGACGCCCACCGCACGGGCCGCCGTCTGGATGCGTCCGCCGGAAAATCCGGCCATAATGGCGTAGAAGCCTTTGCCCAGACCGCTTTCGCCGCCCAACAGTGCGTCATCGTTAACGAAATAGTCCTCGAAGAACAGGTCGTAGGAATGCATGCCGCGATAACCGATGGTCGGGATGGCACGGCCGGAGAGGCGGCCGCCTCCGGGCTGTTCGTATTCGAACTCATGGCCATCGAAGGACGGCTTCTCTACCAGGAAGACGGACAGTCCCCGGTGGCCGGCCTTCGGATCCGTGGAGGTACGCGCCAGGACGAGCAGCACACCGGCCTTGGCTCCGAACGTACACCAGGTCTTGGCCCCGTTCAGCCGCCAGCCGCCGTCCGTTTTCGTCGCCTTGAATTTCATGCCCGCCACGTCGGAGCCGAAATCCGGCTCGGTCACGGCCACGGCGCACAGGGGCTCGCCCGCTGCGAGTTTCGGCAGCCAGGCGGATTTCTGTTCTTCGGTGCCTCCGGCCAGAAGCGCCCGCGCCATGATTTCCGGGCGTGTAATCAGGCTTCCCGCCGCGCCCAGAGAGCCTCGGGAGAGTTCCTCGGTCACGACGATCATGCCCATGTTGTCTTCGTGTTCGTCCGAGGTCAGGCCGCCGTAGCGCGCCGGAATGGACAGGCCGAAACAGCCCATTTCCTTCAACGGGTCAAGGATCTCTGGGGGGATCAGGCGGTCTTCCCGGTGGATGCGCTCGGCCAGTGGCGCAACGACGTCGTTGGCGAACCTGCGGAACGTGTCGCGCATCATCCGGCGTTCCTCGTCCAGCAGATCGTCGCCCGTGCGCCCTTCGTGATCGCTGACGAGACGACCGATCCTTGTCATGTTTTCGGTGGAAAGCTCCCGAGAGACAAAGGCGTCCAGCGCATCGGAAAACAGCAGCGAATGGAGATATTCCACCGTCAGGCCGTAATCGGTGGGGCGCGCCGACAGGCGGTTGCGGACGTTCTGAAACATCTCCGCCGTAAAGAGAAGCGCCAGTCGTTCTTCCAAAGACGGTTCGGGCCTGCCGTTTCCCCGCTTCTCGGATAGTCGATCGACATGGTTGAGGAAAAAGCGCGCGGCGGCCAGTTCGGCTGCGGAGTGTGCTGCGTCGAAGGCCGCCACCTGGTGGCGGTCAAACTCATCATCCGAGAGGCGCCCATCCCGTTCGGAGCGCTCCCAAAGGTACGCCCAGATCCTTTCCAGAATTCCGTCCGCTAGGGCGAGCGCCTCATGGGCCGCTTCCCGGCCCCCGTTTTGCAAGGCTTTCGACTCGTTCATGACATTTCCTTATCGGGCAGAGGATTCCCGGGATCCCGGGCCGTTCAAGTCATCGATTTCCTTTCGGGAAACGATTCCAAGCTCGATTCCCTTTGTCGCGTCCAGGAGTCCCAGCGCCACGGCCTTGCGAAGTTTCCAGCGCGCGTGCCGGTCGGTGGCCCGGTCGCTCATCACGCCGTCGATGATCGTCGCGCCCTGCCTGGCCTCCACGGCGTCGGTGTAGGCGTCGATCTTGGCGACTTCATTGCGGATTTCCTCTTCGGAAAGCGAAAGCCGGAAGGCCAGGCGCACAGCGAAGAGCTGCGCCGGATGCCCCACCCATTTTCCGTCCATGCCGAGGCTCTGGGCGTGCCGGGCGTCGTCGTAGACCTCCTTCAGCCGATCGAGGATCAGCCGCTTGTTTTCCTCCGCCGAAAGGCGCTTATCCGCCACCGGATAGTTGACCGTCATGTTGTCGATGGCCGGGACGCCCACCGCGCCCGCCAGGTTGATGATAGACGCCCGCGCCCAGTCGCAGACCGGGTGGTTGTTTTCGATGTTCGGAAGGTGGATGTCCGCCGCGTAGTCGGCGATGCCGAAAATGATACCCGCCAGCCGATCGACGGATTCCCGCACGATGGCGGGCAGTTGCGCCGCCGCCCAGCCGCTTTCCACCAGGAATTGCAGCCGGATGCGGTTCTTCGGAAGTCCCAGCCGTTCCTCCACCTTCGACAGCATCTCGCTCACGAAGGCGATCTGTTCCGGATGTTCCACCTTGGGCCAGATGATGCCGTCGATGGGATAGGTCTCCGGGTCGCGGCCTTCCCCGGCGCGGACCAGCACCGACAGGATATCCTCCAGGCAATAATCCAGATTCAGCCCGCTGGGGCGATAAAAGCGCAGGGTCGAGCCCCAGTCCGCTTCTCGAAAGATGCGCACGGCGTTTTCCCGCCCCTGGGCCACCACGTCGTCTCGCAGGGCCTGGGCGTCCTCGCCGTCCACCATGACGAGCGGCGAACGGGGCTCCGCGTCGAGTTCGGCTTGAACGGCGGCTTCCGGTACATCCAGACGCTCGGAAAGCTCCGTGAGGCCGATATCGAATTTTTTCAGGATTTTCAGCGTGGAGGCGGATCCGTTCTCGACGGCCTTTTTCAGCATATCGAAGTTGGACGCCGGGGAGGTGAAGTGCGCCTGTTGCCGATAAAAACGCAATGGCAGTTCCGTGGCCTGCATTTTCGCGGAATGAGCCAGCAGTTTTTCACGCGTATCCTGCCACGACTTCAGCAGCGCCTCGAAGGGCTTGGGATCCCAAGGTGTCATCTCAGACCTCGTTTCGCATGTTGTAAGTGCATGAAAATACATAGCATCAGGTTGTCTCAGCGTCGGTTTTTCCGTTATGGATTTCAACGTGGGTCGCCCAATGATCCGATTTCCGTTCCATATCCGTTTCCATGAATTCAACTTCCTTCTTCTACAGTAGAAGTTCCATTCGCCGCCGCGATTATTCCGGAAAAATCGTGTCGTGTCGCGATCTTTTTCAGGCGTGGATCGGTTGAATATCCTTGAAGGAAGTGAAATCATAGGAAATGCTTCCTGGACGTTTCCGTTTTCCCCGTTCGCCGAATCGCCAAAATATGGCAGGGAAGGGGACCGCCTGGTTAAAAGACGATTAAACGGCAATCTTCTATTGACAATCCGGGGACTTTCGTTCATAACCTCACGCGGCGTCCGGCTTGCCGAGCCGCGCCGTCGACGAGAATCCGCACGGACCGAGCCATCCGCTCCCCCCCGAGACATTCCGCCGGCAGATCATGGAAAAAATGAAGCCCGTCGCAAGATGCCGGATATTGGACCGGTCGAAGGGACGGAAGAAACAACCGGGAGACAAGTCATGGGACTCAGCAGTTCACGCAACATCGGAATCGCCGCCCACATCGACGCGGGAAAAACCACGGTAACCGAACGTATTTTGTTTTACACCGGAACGACCCACGCCATGGGAGAGGTTCACGACGGCAAGGCCACCATGGATTTCATGAAACAGGAGCAGGAGCGCGGCATCACCATCGCCTCGGCCGCCATTACCTGCGAGTGGCGCCATCATGCCGTCAACATCATCGACACGCCGGGCCATGTGGATTTCACCATCGAAGTGGAACGTTCCATGCGCGTGCTGGACAGCATCATCGCCGTTTTCTGCGCGGTGGGAGGCGTGGAAGCCCAGAGCGAGACCGTCTGGGGCCAGGCCGATCGCTACGGCGTTCCGCGTATCGCTTTCATCAATAAAATGGACCGGTTGGGAGCGAATTTCGAGGACGTGGTTCGCCAGTTGGACGAGAATCTGGGCGCCGAACCCGTTCCGTATCAAATTCCCATCGGCGCGGAGGAAGACTTTCGCGGGGTGGTGGATCTGGTAGAGCGGAAGGCTTTCCGTTTCGAAAACGGCGAAATCAAGGAAATGCCCGTCCCGGAAGATCTGGGGGAAGCCGTCGAGGCGGCGCGCCAGAATCTTTTGGAACGTCTGGCGGAATACAACGACGACCTGGCCGAGTTGTATCTGAATGAACAGGACATCACGGTGGAGATGATCCGGGAGGTGACCCGTTTTTGCGTGCTTCGTTCGCTGTTCACTCCGGTTTTCTGCGGATCGGCCTATCGGAACATCGGCATCCAGCCGCTCCTGGACGCCGTGGTGGACTATATGCCTTCTCCGCTGAATCGCGGCGTGGCGACCGGCAGCGATCCGGCCGATCCGGAAAAGATCCTGACCCGGGCTCCATCGATTTCCGACTCCTTCTCCGGGCTGGCGTTCAAAATCATTCACGATCCGTACGTGGGGCAGCAGACGTTTGTTCGCACCTATTCGGGAAAATTGAAGGCGGGCGACAGCGTGTTGAACGCCACCACGGGAAAAAAAGAGCGCGTCAGCCGCATTCTTCGCATCCGGGCGAAGGATCGCCAGGAAATCCAGGAGGTGGGGGCCGGAGACATCGTGGCGCTGATCGGTCCCAAGCAGACGCGCACGGGGCACACCTTGTGCGATCCGGCCAATCCGATTTTGCTCGAATCCGTGAACATTCCGCATCCGGTCATCAGCGTCACGGCGGCCACGGCCAGCCGGAAAGAACAGGAAAAGCTGCACGCCAGCCTGCGAAAAATGTCCATGGAGGATCCTTCCTTCGTGGTGCGCCAGATCGAACGCACCAACGAAACCGTCATCGCCGGGATGGGCGAACTGCATCTGGAGGTCATCATCGACCGCCTGAAGACCGAGTTCAACGTGGTGGCGGAAGTGGGCAAGCCCTCGGTGGAATATCGCGAAACCATCGCATCCTCCGCGCGGCGTGATTACAAGTTCTCCAAGCAGACCGGAGGCCGGGGACAGTACGCCCATACCATCCTGCTTTTGGAACCCAATCCGGGTGGAGGTTTCGAGTTCGTCAACCATATCGTGGGCGGGCACATTCCCAGCGAATACATTCCGGCGGTGAAAAAGGGAATTCAGGACGTGCTGGACAAGGGCGTGCTGGCCGACTACCAGGTTGTGGACGTTCGCGTGACCCTGGAGGACGGAAGTTTTCACGACGTGGATTCCTCGGAGATGGCGTTCCGGACCTGCGCGTCGATCTGCTTCAAGGAGGCTTTCCGCCAGGCGGCCCCCCGATTGCTCGAACCCATCATGTCGCTGGAAATCGCCACGCCGGACGATTACATCGGGGATATCGTGGGAGATCTGAACCGGCGCAGGGGGCGCATCGGCAACATGCGCCGTTATCGCAAGGGATCGCAGAAAATCAGCGCTTCCGCCCCTCTGATGGAACTATTCGGCTATGCCACGGCCATTCGAACCTCTTCCTCCGGGCGCGCCAACTATTCCATGGAAATGAAAAACTACGCGCCGCTTCCCGGGGAGATGATGGAGGCGGTATTGGAAGAAGCGCGAAAACGTATGGATGGAGACGGGTAGGCGAAGCGTCGAATTTTCCGTGAGTCTGAGGAAGCCGGTCGGTCGCGGCCGTTTTCCGTGTTTCAGGAAGGAAGGAACAATCCCGATTTCTTTGTGAAATCGGATGTTTTCCAATGGCGTCATTTCCTTGACTTACAGGGTATGATGGTTGATAATGCGATACCTTGAATAGTGATGTTCGTCGAGGCCGCCAAAATGAAAAATGGAATTAATACGCGTACTTTGGCGGAATTATACTTGAAGCAGGGCCATACCGGAAAAGCATTGGAGATCGTGAAGAATCTGCTTTCCGACAGGCCGAACGACGAATCCTTGCTGGAACTGGAAAGAAAAATCCTGGAAACGCGTTCCGGGGAAGCTTTGGTAGAAGGCGTGGAAGAAAGCCCCGGCGGGGAGATCGGTTCCGCCGATCCCGTCGATCGGCGGGTTTTCTTCGAAAACGAGCAGCAAGCGCTCCGCGAGGAGCCGCCTCGAAAACGTTCGAGTGTGCGGGAGCGGGCCACGGATATCGGGGTTGCGGCCGTCGAGCAGTTGGCGACACATGCCGTGGACCGGTTGAACGGCCTGTTGGATCGCATTCGCGAGAGGAGCCGAAATTGAATTTCGAACAGACTTTCCAGAAACTCCTGGAGCGGCTGGATCACAGCCTGGCGATGATGCTTATGGGAGTGGACGGAATTTCCGTCGTTTCCCAGGCCAAACCGGGAGTCACCCTGGAACTGGAGTTGATGGGAGCGGAAATTTCCGCGGTATTGAGCCAACTTCGGCATCTTTCGTTCGTTTCCCAGTTCGGTGAAACCAATGAATTCGTTTTCCGTTCCGATAAGACCACGATTCTATTGACCATGGTGACTCATGATTATTTCGTTGCCCTGGTGATGAGTCCGGAGTGTCATGTGGGAAAGGGTCGTCACCTCCTGCGCATGCTGCAACCGGAACTGCTTACGGAATTGAGTTAATCGCATCCAGATAGCCGGATGGTGGTAAGGATTGAATAATCGGGCTTGGAATGCGTCCCGATTACAGGCGTGCGTACTTGAAGCGAAATAAATCGAAGTCGCCCCGCGAACGATGTCGCTCGATCAGGAGACAAGCAAGGTGAATGACGAAGTGAAGAAGAACCCGCTGCTTTTCGATCTCGAAGAGATTTTCGACAATTACGAACTGGACCTGCTCTGGATCAAGGATCTTCCTTCGATCAAGTACCTGACGGGTTTTACCGGATCGACGGCCAATCTTCTGGTCGATCGCAAGGGAAGCAAAAAGCTTCTGGTGGACAGCCGGTACACCACGCAGGCCGGCGACGAATGCCGGAAGACCGAGGTCCGCGAGATAAAGAAACCCATGGAGGATCTATGCGCCGCCGTTTCCGAAACGGGCGCGAAGCGTTTGGGTTTCGAGGCGCAGTCCGCCACCTATGCCGATTATCGCAAACTGAGAGATGAGCTTTCCGACGTGGAACCGGTCGCCATCGATGAGAATCTGGCTCGGTTGAGGGTTTGCAAGAGTGCGGAGGAACTGGATAAACTCCGAAAGGCCAATCGGGTTTCCTATCAGGCGTTTCAAACCTTCCTGGAGGAGATCCAAATCGGCATGACGGAACGCGAGGCGGCCTGGATCCTGGATCGCCGTTTCCGGGAACTGGGCGCGGAGGACGTTTCCTTCCGAACGCTCGTCTGTTCCGGCCCCCGTTCCGCCGTGGTTCACGGGCAGCCCACGGACAAGAAGTTCGAGAAGGGTGATTTCGTCATCATCGATCGCGGGGTGATTTTGAACCATTACTGTTCGGACGAGACGAACACCATCGTTCTGGGGAAAGCGTCGGACAAACAGAAGGAAGTCTACCGGATCGTGAAAACCGCCCACGACAAGGCCCTGGAACTGGTCCGGCCCGGAGCGAAATGCTCCGACATCGACGCCGCCGCCAGGGAATACATCGACAAGAAGGGATTCGGTTCGTATTTCGGACACGGAACCGGCCACGGCGTCGGTCTGGAAGTGCACGAACAGCCCGTGATCTCTCCGCGCGGCGAAGGCGTCGTGGAGGAGGGGATGGTCTTTTCGGTGGAACCGGGAATTTACATCCCGGATTGGGGCGGCGTGCGGATCGAGGATGTCGTGGTGGTTACGAAAGACGGCTTCGAGATGCTGACCCTGGCCGATAAAAAGAACTTTGAATGGAAGCTGAATTAATCGTCATTTGGGAGAGAGAACATGTTTGCAACTTCGGATTTCCGTAACGGCTTGAAGATCGAGATAGATGGCATTCCCTATGAAATCGTGTATTTCCAGGCCGTCAACCCCGGCAAAGGCTCCGCCTTCACCCGGACGAAAATAAAGAACCTGATCAACGCTTCCGTGATCGAACGCACCTTCAAGTCGGGCGAGAAAGTCGATAAGCCGAATTTAGAGGAACACAAGATGCAGTATCTGTATTCCGATGATGTCGGCTACATCTTCATGAACGTGGAATCCTACGAGCAGGTCACCGTGGAAAGGGACGCCATTGGAGACAGCAAGGATTTCCTGGTGGAAAACGTCGAGGCGGACGTGCTGTTTCATAACGGCCGCGCTATCGGTCTGAGCTTCCCGAATCACATGGTTTTCCGCGTCGAACACTGCGAACCAGGCATCAAGGGGGACACCGCGACGGGAGCGACCAAGCCCGCCACCCTGGAATCCGGCCTGGTCGTCAACGTTCCCCTTTTTCTCAATGAAGGAGAAAAGATCCGAGTGGATACGCGCACCCGGGAGTACATCGAGCGCGTAAAGGATTAAGACCGGCCGTTTTACCGGAGCATCGCTGCATATCGCCCGTTAACAGCGCGAGGGACGCCAAGTGGCCATCAACAAGGAAAAAATCACCGCCAATGCCATGAAATACCTCCAAAAGGGGGCATTGGATAAGGCGGTGAAGGAATTCAAGAAGATTCTTGATTCCGACCCGAATGATGAGCGCACTCTTCAGAAGGTCGGCGATCTGCACGCGCGCATGGGCAAAAACGATGAGGCCATCGCCGCCTACAAGCGGGTTTCCGATATCTACATCAAGCAGGGCTTCTATCAGAAGGCCATCGCGGTCTACAAGCAGATCCTGGCCATTCAGCCGGACAAGATCGAACTGCACGAGAAACTGGCGGAGTTGTACCAGCAACTGGGCCTTACGTCGGAAACCATCCAGGCGTTTGAGTTCGTGGCCAAGTATTACGAAGAGCAGGGGCAGTCGAAGCAGGCGCTCCAGATCCTGAAGAAAATCGCGGTCGTGGACCCCCAGAACCTTCCCAGTCGGATTCGGCTGGCCGAAGGGTACGTCAACGAGGACATGCTGGAGGAAGGACTGGAAGAGTACGAGAAGATCCTGACCGACCTTTCCAGAATGGAGCGGGAAGACGACTACATTCGTGTCCTGGATCGTTTCTACCAGCACGCCCCGGAACGGGTGGACCGTGGCCGCGAACTGGCCAAGCTTCTCCTGGCCCGGGACGAGACGAAAAAAGCCCTGGTCCGCCTTCAGAACGTCCTGAAGCACGACGCGGAAAGCCTCGAAACCCTCGAATTGCTCGCGGAATCGTTTTTCAAGCTGAATCAACTTGCCAAAACCATCACCGTCTATCGTGAGATGGCGCGGATTCTTCGCGACAAAGACGATCTGAACCGATTGCGGCAGACCTACAAGCGGATTCTGGAGATCGATCCGGAAAATCAGGAGGCCAAACAGGGACTGGCCGTCATTCCCTTCGAGGACGGTTTGCCGACCTCCGACCTGGCCGGTGAGGAAAGCGGATTGGAGGATATCCGCAGCGTCAGTGAGATGGGAGAGAGCCTGGACGGCGCTCCGGCGGCGGCCTCGCCCGGAAAATCGCAAACGAAGGATGATTCGGCCTCCTACATCCGCATGATTACCGAAGCCGACGTTTTCATCAAGTACGGCCTGTTGGAACAGGCCGAGCTTCGTCTGAAGACGATCCTGGAACAGTTCCCGGAAAATGTCGAGGCCCTGCTGAAACTACGGGATCTTTACGTCGGCCAATCGAACAACGAAGACGCGCTCCCCGTCCTCCTTCGCGCTTCATTTTCGGCGTTGAAGGACGGGGATTCCATCAAATCCAGGCAATGTCTCCAGGATGCGATGGAACTGGACGTGGATACGGATATCATCCAGGGATTGCTGGAGAAGTTCGATAGCCTGGCCCCCGCGGAGATGCTCGCGGAGATTCAGAGGTTCATCCGATCCTATGAAGACATGGGAAAAGAGCAGGAATTCGAGGTGGATCTTTCCGGCAATGACGTGCTGGATGTCCAGCAGGCCGTCGCCCAGAAGGAAATCCATCTGAATTCGGACGATATCGACGTGGATTTCGACGATGAGGATCTGGAGGATATCGACGACGGCGAGTTGATCGACATCGATGACGAGGAAATCGATCTCGGCGACGAGGAAATGGAATTCGATCTCGACGGCGACGACCTGACGGTCGAGGAAACGCCCGACGATCTGGAAAGCGACATCGAAGAAGAGATCGAACTGATTGAGCCGGAGGAGATTCGCGAAGAGGCTCCCCTGCCGGTTGACGATGAAATTCTGCTTGAAGATGAAGTCGGCGATTCCGAGGCGGAAATTCTGGAGGAAGTGGAACTGCCGCAGCATATGGCCGCTCCTCCGCAACCGAAGGCGGGCCCCAAGCCTCCGCCGCAGCCCCGGCGGCCCTCACCGGTTCCCCAGGCGGCGGATGCGGAGGATATCGTCGTCGCAGACGATTTCGATTCACGCGACGTCGATGAGTTGCTGATCGAGCAGGAAATTCAGGCGGGAGAACCCGAAAGCGATTCGGGAGTCGATCCGCTTTTCGATGGAATCGATGTTCTGGAAACGGAAATGGATTCCGAAGTCGCCGATGACGTGGATCTGGCGATGGAGGAGGATATCGGCATCGACGGCCTGGAAATCGATGGAGATATCGAGGAAATCGAGGTCGAGGCGGAGCCGGAGGAGAGTATTCCGGAAGTCGAGATTCTGGAGGAGTTCGAGCCGGAGGACGTTTCCGGCGAGGCTCCCTCGCAGGAGGACGAATCCTCGCCGCCGGCGGTTGGCGAAGAAGGAGAGCCGGACGTTGAGGAATCCGCTCCCGCGCCGGACGAAACGGCCGAAACCGACGAATCGGAGGCATCGGAAGAATTCGCCGAAGACGAGACGCCTTTGGAAGACCTGCTTTCGGAGGATGATTACGATGAATTCGAAGAGGCGGAATTCTTCTACGATCAGGGCGTTTACGACGAATGCGTCGATGTCTACGTGAAACTGTCGGAGAAATATCCGAGCAGCATCGAACTTCGAAAGCGTGTTTCCGTTTGCCGTGAGAATCTGGACGCGGAGGAACTGGAACGCGAGGCGGCCTATAAGGACAAGAGTCCCGAAGAGGTCGCGTCGGCCCGGCAGACCATCGCCAAGGCCATGGAAAAGTACAGCGAGGAACTGGGCGGGGATCTGTTCGAAAGCACGTTCGATCTGGGAGTGGCGAAGGAACTGGAAAAAGAGAAGCCGTCGAAGAAGGCCGCTTCGCCGCAGGCGGAGCCTCCGGCGGACGGCAGCATCAACCTGAGCGAAGAGATCATGGCCGGGCTGGATCTCGACGACGAGGAAGACGAAGCGGGAACTCCGGAAGGCGGCCGCGGTTTCCGGGTGGCGGACGATATTTCCGACGACGATGTGGAAACGCATCTGAACCTGGGAATCGCCTACAAGGAAATGGGGATGGTGGACGAGGCCATCGGGGAACTGCTGATCGCGTCCAACGGCGTCTACGCGGAACGGGCCAATTTCATGCTGGCCACCTGCTACGTAGGGAAAAGGCTTTTGGAGAAAGCCGCGACATTCGTGGGCAAGGCCCTCGAATCCGGGAGCCTGACCCGATCCTCCCTGTTCGGTTTCCGTTACGACCTGGGCGTTCTTCTCGAACAGAAAGGCAATCCATCGGCGGCGTTGAGCCAATTCAAGGCGGTCGCCGCTTTCAAACCCGATTATCGGGATATCCGGAAAAAGATCGAGGCGTTGACGCAGGCCGGGACGAAGGAAAGCGCTCCCAATGCGCTGGACAAGGCGTTGTCCAAGGTCGATCCGGACTCGTTGCCGGACGGCGAGGGATTGTAGATCGCTACCGGCCTCGATGTTTTTTTTCAAAAACCATTGGTAATCGAAGTCTCGAAAGATGTCGTATCGCGAATTCTACGGTCTTGAAGGAGATCCGTTCTCCAGCGCTCCGAGCCCTCGCTATTATCTGGAAACGTCCAGTCATGCCCGAGCGGCCGTTCATTTGCAGCACCTGATCTCCAATCGGAGGGGGCTGGCATTGTGCACCGGGGGCATCGGAACGGGAAAATCGACCCTGGCCAAACGTCTAGCGAGAATCTGGCTGAAAAAGGCCAATGAAATCGCCTTCCTGATCGTCGTGGATCCCGATGTGACGTTCGATTGGATGCTCAGACGCATCGCCCTGCAACTCGGGGTCATTCGACCGCCGGAAGATCGAGCGGATCTGTTCGCCCAGGTCTATCGCAGGCTGACCCAGATTCACAAGATCGGAAAGCGGGCCGTTCTGCTCGTGGACGAGGCCCAGATCGTCCGGGACATCGACGTTTTCGAGGGATTGAAGGGATTGCTGAATTTCGAGGTGGACGGTGGGAAACTGCTGAATATTATTTTATTCGGTCTTCCGGATCTGGAAACGGTCGTTTCAAGAGAATCTTCCCTGCGGCAGCGCATGGCGATTCACGCCCGCTTGGAGCCCATGGACGCCGAAGAGGTGAAGCGCTATATCGGGCATCGATTGAAAATCGCGGGAGTCGAAGAGCCCCTTTTCTCGGAGGACGCCCTTCTGCGAATCGCGGAGCGCACCGGCGGTGTCGCAAGGAATATCAATATTTTATGCGACAATCTGCTGCTGGACGGATTTCTGGAGGGAAAAAAGCGGATCGAGGAGGATTTCGTCTCCATCGTCGGCGAAAGGCTGGGAAGCGCTTCGGAGGCGGGCTCGCCGGATTCCGAGCCGCCGGAAAAAGCGCCCGCCGAACCGCCTTTGGCGGAACGTGAGCCCATTTCGAATGCCGTTCGACCACCCGAATTGGACGATATCGATAAACTTCTTGTTGAGATGAATCGCTACTGACCGCCGTTCGATTCCGGAAACGAACGGTTTTTTCGCCTTCGGCATACCCTCCAAAAAGTGTGGTTTTAAAAGCGCGCGAAGGGGTTCGAAGTCTTTGAACCCGTCAAAAACCCCGACCGGGTCACAGGGTCTGTTACCAAGGACATAGAGCTTCGGGCAAGAGCGCCGGAGAAAAGTCATAAACTCATGATATGACACGGGTATTCGTCACAGTTGACGCATGGCGGTCCGATGGCTGGCGACGAGCGAAATCCTCGAATTTTGCGTGCGGGCCGGGTGAACGCAAAAACACGAGAATTCCAAGTCATATCAATAGGATACGAATGAAAAGCGTGTCGCCCGGACGGAACGCACAAAAAGATCCGAAAACGCCCGAAATCGAGTTGGAGATGTCGGTGGCTCAGAAGAAGTATGTTTTTTACAAATTGGCTGATTTCCTTCCTACCGAGCGAGGATTCGCCCGGTAGGAAGATAGCGGTCGAATCCGAAAGTTGTCTCAATACATCTGGAATTCCTGGGTTTCCAGGATCGATTGGGGATTGTCGAGAAAGTCGATGAGCGATTGGATCAGTTTGTGGTGTCCTTCTTCCACGATGGCCAGTTTCTCCAGCAATTTTCGTGTGTTATCGTCAAGTTCCGCCAAGGCTTCGGCCGTATAGTGCTGGTGGGCACGTTCCTCCAGTTCCAGGGCCGCGTTCAGCACGTCCATGATGCCGACTTCCTCGGCCAGGAAACGGGCGTTGGTCAGGGTGCTTTCCTCCAGGATTTTCTTGATGTTTTTCATGGCGTCGCTGGGCTTCAACTCGTCCCGAAGGCCGCTTTTGAGCCCTTTGAGATATTCCGCATGTTCCAGTTCGTCTTCCGCCAGGTTCGTGAGGATCTGTTTGACGCCCGGATTCTGCGCCTGTGCGGCTTTTTCGGAGAAAAACTTGTGACCCTCATACTCGAATTGAATGGCCTGATCCAGAATGCTCATGGTTCTCTCCTTCCCGTTTTTCGTTGAATCGTTCGTTCTTTGAAAACAATCGATGTCGCAGCATCTTTTCAATTGATTCGATGACGTTTCGCGGGGAATTATTCCAATCAAAACGATCCCGCTTTCTTCGGCGGGGCCGCCCTGCCGCGCAACGTCCGAAGCAAAACGAGAATCCGATTCGACTTTGCTTGACAAATGATGAATTTTATTACATATTTCTAACGTTCAAGGAAATGAGATCGGCAAGGGACGCGGCTTCTACGTAGTACCGAATGGGGCGAACCCTCATTCGGATTATCACGATATTCGTTTTCCATTCTTTTCAGGAGGGATAGGCGAGATGAGCGAGGCCCGAAATCCGTATTTTGTAGACGAATCCAAACCCTGGTTCAACAAGGAATCCGGATGGCCGGATGAAGTCCCCAAAAATATGGAGTTTCCCGACCTCTCGCTTGGCGACGTCTTGCGGGAATCGGCCCGAAACTGGCCGGATGCCCGGGCGCTTTGGTTTTTGTCCGCCACGGTTTCGTTCAAGGAACTGGACGATATGGTCGATCGCATGGCCACGGCTCTGGACAAAATCGGCGTGAAAAAGGGCGATGTCGTGGGAATGCTGCTTCCGAACAGCATTCAATACGTCGTCACCTATTACGCGGCGGTTCGCATCGGCGCGGTGGCCTCCGGCGTCAATCCGACGTACAAGCCCATGGAGGTTCTCCATCAGTTCAAGACCGTGAACACCAAGTACCTGGTGGTTCTGGACGCCTTGTACGAAACCACCGTGGCGCCCATCATCGCCCAGTCCCCGGTGGAGAAGGTGATCGTCACCAACATCGCGGACTGTCTAGGGCTTTCCGGCATCAAGAAAATGCTCGGCAAGCTTCTGGGCAAGATTCCTTCCGGGCCGGTGCCGTCCACGTCTTTGAAATTCACCGACATGTTGAAGGAAAGCCCCAATCCGCCCAAGGTCGAGGTCAAGGGAAGCGACGTGGCGACGTACATCATGACCGGCGGCACCACGGGCGTTCCGAAGGCGGCGATTCTTTCCCATTTCAACTGCGTTTCCAACGCCTTGCAGGCGCAGAAATGGCTGTACAAAACCGCCGTGGGCTCCTGCAACGTGGGTGTCTTACCGCTCTTCCACAGTTTCGCCATGACCTGCGTGATGAATACGTCCATTCTCGTGGGGGCCTGGCAGATGCTGTTTCCCAAGCCGCCTCCGGTGGAGGAACTGCTGCAGACCATCTCCGATATCGGAGAGGAAGAGGGGACCATGTACTGCGGCGCGGAGATCCTGTTCCAGAAAATCGCAGAGTTCAAGGGAATCGCCAACTACAACGTGAACACGAAACTGGCCCTTTGCGTTTCGGGCGCCGGGCCGCTGCACCGACCCATCCAGAAGGCTTTCGAGGAAAAGACGAACGCTCGGCTGGGAGAGGGCTACGGACTGACCGAGGCGACTCCGGTGGTGTCGGCGCAACCTTTCTGGGGAGAGCGCAAGATCGGCACCATCGGCCTGCCGTTCACCGGAACGGAGTGGGCCATCATGGACGCGGCCGAGTTCGGGAAGGAAAAGGAAATGTGTCCGGAAGGGATGGAGCCGGATCCCGAAAAGCATGTGGGAGAATTGTGCGTGGCGGGGCCGCAGGTGATGGTCGGCTATCTCAACAAGCCCGAGGAAACCGCCGAGACGATCATCGAAAAGGACAACAAACGCTGGCTCTTGACCGGAGATATCGGCTTCATGGACGACAAGGGCCGTGTGATTATCCGGGACAGAAAAAAGCAACTCATCAAATATAAAGGCTACAGCGTCTTCCCGAAAGAAGTGGAGGAACTGATCGGCGGTCACGAGTGCGTGCTGGAAGTCGCCGTTGCGGGCCTGCCCGACGCGGAAACCGGAGAGCGGATCAAGGCGTGGGTCGTGGTGCGAGAGGAATGGGAAGGCAAGATTTCGGAAGACGAACTGCGTCAATGGAGCAAGGACAACCTGACGCACTACAAAGTGCCGTCTTACATCGAGTTCATCGACGAACTGCCCAAAACGCTGGTCGGCAAGATTTTACGGCGGGAATTGCAGGAGAAGGATCCGATTTACAAAGCCTACCACGAGAAAAACGGCGCCTAACGGCCGCGAAGAAAATCGACAGGAAAGGCCGGTTATCTACGGGATGGCCGGCTTTTTCTTTGGCGCGTTCCACGGGATCAGGACGGAGAACACAGAGCCCTTTCCGGGTTCGCTTCGAACGCTGATTTTGGCCCCGATGCTTTCGACGATCCGGTGGGTGACGTGCAGCCCCATGCCGATGCCCTTTCCGGTGGGTTTGGTGGTGAACAGCGGCGTGAAGATCTTGCTCATGTTTTCGGCGGGGATGCCGCAACCGTTGTCCTCCACTTCGGCCAGGATGAAGGAATCGCTCTGGCTTTTCAGGCGCAGGGTCATGGTTCCCTTGCCCTTCAGCGCGTCGATGGCGTTCAGAATCAGATTGATGAATACCTGCTGCAACTGTCCCTTGTTGGTGAAGATTTTCGGAACGGTCGGATCGAATTCCCTGCGAACGATGATGCTTCCGGTGCTGCGCGTGTGATAGGACAGCTCCAGGCTTTCCTTGAAGACCTCGATGAGATCCACGTAGGCCTTCGGATCGTCGTCCTTTACGGAGCGGGCGTGGCTGGACAGCCCGCGAACGATATCCGCCATGCGGTTGACGTACTTGATGATGTCGCGCGCGGACTGCTCCACGTCCACGGGTTCGTCGGCGTGCTTCAGGATGTATTTCGCCTTCAGGACGAGCGCTTGCAGGGGATTGTTGATTTCGTGCGCGATTCCCGCCGAGAGAATGCCCACGCCCGCCAGTTTCTCGGACTGCACCAGCTGGGTCTGGGTGTTTTGCAGGGCGTCGATGGAGGCTTTCAGTTCCTTGGTCCGTTCCGCCACCATCTTTTCCAGATTGTCCACGTAGCGCCGCAGTTGTTTCTCCATCCGGCGCTTGTCCGTAATGTTGAACACGAATCCCGCGATGTGCGGCTTTCCGTCCAGCGTGATGGGATGCGCCTTGCATTCCACCATGGCGTGCGTTCCGTCCTTGCGGACGATCACAAGATCGATGGGCTTGGAATCGTTCGGCCGGGAAACCTGATTCCACCAGAGGTTCAGGATCTCCCGATTGCTGCTTAAAATCAGATCCAGGAAGTTTTTACCGATCAGTTCGGCCTTCGTATAGCCGGAAATGTCCGTAAAGGCGCGATTCACGAGCGACAGGCGATCTTCCCGGGCGATGAAGTAGCCTTCGCGCATTCCATCGACAAGGCTCCGATAGCGTTTCTCGCGTTCTTCTTCCTCCGGCCGGCGGCGAATGGAAGAGAAAACGGATGGTTTCTCGGACAGGAAGCCGGAGAAAAGATACAGAGAATTCCCGTCCTCTCCGGTGGTCCGGAAAACGCTTACGAAAACCGGGAGCGGATCCCGGGTTTTCCTGGCGAGCGACAGGTCTCCGCTCCAGCAGCGTTCGTCGTGAAGAACGGACAGGATGTGGCTTTCCTCGACGGAAGCGCCGTCTTCCCGGAACAGGATCGACCACGGGGAGGCGTCGAGGAGTTCCTGTTCCTGCTTTCCCGTCAGGAAGGGAATCGACGGTCCCGAGCGGATGATTTTCCGGTTTTCATCGCAGACGAAAAAGAAAAACGGAACGTTCGTCTGAAACAGATTGTCGAAGAAAACCGCTTTTTCCCGTATTCCCAGGGGCTTTCCCGTTGAACCGGAGAGCGGCAGCGATTCCTCCAGTTCGTGCAAAAGTCCTTCCAGGCTTTGCGGTTCCCGGTTGGAAATATCCATCTGATGGTCGATCTCGTGAAGGGCGGACTTGATGGCTGAATCGAAAAACACGGCGAATTCCGCGGATTCGGATGTCTTGCATCGACTCAGAATCGGATGTTTCTGGGTTTGTATCGTGTGGCAGATGTAGCGAGCGAAATCCGGGTGTTCCGATCTTTCCGCCAGGACGGGAAGGTGGAAGAGGGCATGGGTGAAAATCATGGCGTCCCGGTCTTCAAGGGTTTTCAGGAAGGCGTCGAGAAGCGAATGCAGCGCGTCCTCTCGGATCTTTTCTTCCGGAAAGGCGGATTTCAGCGCGGAATGAATTCTGGAGAATGCTTCGTCCGGAGCGGAAGCCTTTTTTTTATTCTGTCCGTTCATGAATCGATTTGCCCGAAGTGCCTGGAAGATCGAACGATACACGAGGAACGCGCGTTTGTCCAGAAATGCAAAACGCCGCCCTAAAGGCGGCGTGAAAAGATGCGCATCCCCGGGAGGAAACGTGCGGCACGGTCACTTCTTGTCCGTCGCCGCGTAAAAACCTTTGCCGTGGTTGAAACGGTCGTAAACGTGTTTACGAAGCTGCATGACCGCCGGTTGTCCTTCGATCTGAATCCAGACGGACCGGATGGTCTCGTCGTATTTGCCTAGCTTGACCGTCGTTTCCTTACCGTCCTTGGAGGTGAGCTTCACGAAAAGTTTCGACTTCTCCAAGCCGTATGTTTCCAGGGTTTCGGGAGCATCGACGATCTCGGACCATTTCATCCGCTCGAAGGAACTCAGCATTTGGTTCAACCGCGTCTGATCGAAACGGAAGTCGGCGTCGCCTTCCATCTCCCAACGTGAGGTGGCCACGTCTCCCCTGTCTTTTTCCTCGGCGGCCGGTTCCACGGAGGGGATTTCCTTGCGGACAAGGGCGTAAGCGCCGTCTTCCAGGCTGAACTCGATGCGGTTCAGTTCGTCTTCCTTCAAACCGACGATGGTTTTGTCCCGCCATTCCTCGACTTTTTTCTTGAATCCCGTCCCAAGGGAGGCGGCGGTGGCGTAGACGCGATCGGAGTCGGGCAGGCGGACGAAGGTGCCGCGATAGTCGGGCGTGTTCTTTCCGACGATCAGCCGCAGAACTTCCTTTCCTTTGGCAAATGCCTTGACGCGCGATCCGTTCTCGCCGACCTCGAACTGGTCGTGCTTGTCCTTCTTCTCGCTGACAAGACGCTCGAAACGGACCTCTTTCAGCTTGTCCAGAACCAGCGTGGTGAAACTGGTATCCGCCTTGTATTGTTTCGGATTCGTCATCCACCAGACGTCGCTCGATTTCTCGAACGTCATGGCTTCCGTCTGGTTGACGATCTCGATCTTATCGACGGATTCCGCGTCCAGAGTCAAGGGATCCGGAAGCTGGCTGTCGTCCGTTTTTTCATAGGGATCGTCCTGCAAGGCAATGGCCAGCCCGAGAAGCACGATAAGAATACCGGCGGTCAGGATCATCTTGCGATTCGAAGTCATGATTCAATCCTCTGCTGAGTTTCTGCGGTTTCGGTTTCAGTCCGAGGCCAACTGGAAGCCCTTGCGCCGGGCGCGGCGCATGGACCAGCGAAGCAGCCCGAAGAGAAGCATGAGCAAGGGCACGCCGATCATGTTCATGTATTTGATCGTCGTCTTCTCCCAGGGTTCCAGTTCGGCGATGGGTTTGTCCATCACGCCGCGTCCCCGGATGGAAATCAGGGATTCGTCCTGAATCAGCCAATCCATGGCGTCCGCGAAGAAAACGGTGTTGGACGGATCCGAGAAATTGTCCAGGGTGAAGGTTCCGTCTCCGATGACCAGAATCCGCGTGTCGGGGCTTTCGGTGCGAATGGCGGCCGGATCGGCCAGCCAGGGCTTGTCCGTGTTCGACTGCTCCGCCTGGTTCGCGAAATAGCTGGAGAATTTTCCCTGGGCCATGGCGATGACCGGGAAGGGGCCCGTTTTCGATGTTGCGCCGGGGCTGAGATTCTGCATGGGATTGAGCTGGAAGGCTCCGGTCTGGTTCCAACTTCTCGGCGTGGTCCGGGCCAGTACGCTGTATTTGATCTTGTCGCTGTCGGACGCGATTTCCAGCGAGGAGATGAACGAGAAGGGCAGGGCGTCCATCTTGGATGTCAGCGTGTTGTCGTCGTCCAGGTCGGTAATCACGGGAATCAGGGGATAGTTCACGATGTTGGTGATACGGAAGGCCCCCTGTTGGCTGGCGACGTTGATACGCTTGTTTTGCAGGTCCAGAACGAGATCCGGGTTGACCGAGATGCCATAATGCTTTTGCAGTTTTTCCAGGCCGGTGTTGAGCGGCGTTCCCCGGAAGGACTGGATGTCCACGTCCACGGCGTCGGTGAAGAAGGCCACGGTCTTGCCCTTCATCAGAAACTGATCGATGTTGAACAGGGCCTCTTCCTCGAACTCCTTTTTGGGGTTGACGATCACGAGCGTATCGATTTCGTCGGCGATCTTCATGTTGTCGCCGGAGAGATTGACCATCTGGACCTTGTAGTTCTTTTCGATCTGCGACAGGGCGTTCTTCATTTCCTCCCTGGGATTCGGCTCGTCGTGTCCTTGCAGGAAACCGATGACCCGCAGTTTGTCGCTGGTGAGCTTCCGGATGGTGGAAGTGATGTCGTACTCCAGGCTGGTGATGTTCTTGACGATGGGGATGATTTCCTTTTTATCGGCGTAATAGAACACGATGCCGAGAAACGCCTGTTTGACCTGGAACTTGTCGTTCTGGATCTCCTGAATCTGCACGGGCGGGATGCCCAGGATCATCATTTTCTGCTTGATTTCCTCGTCCTCGCCGGGATCGATGAACTCGAAACGGAAGTTGCCCTTGGAGTAGGCCGCGTATTCCTCGAAAAGATCCTTGACGAAACGGGCATGGGAATTATAAGGCGCGGGCAGGTCGCTGGTGAAATAAGCCTTGGCAAAGACCTGATCGTCCAGGTGTTTCATCAGTCCCTTGCTGGCGTCGGACAGGGAATACATCTCGTTTTCCGTCAGGTCCAGGCGGCCGAAGAGACGGGCGGAAACGACGTTCACCAGAACGAGAATGCCCAGAACCATAAGGATGAATACGCCGGTGGAGAGTTGCGCTTTGGATTTCTGTTTCATGGGTTTTCCTCCTGATCCTATTTCAGCTTTTCGTTTTCAAGGGAGTAAACGCTGAGCATCAGGAACATCCCGATGAAGGTGGCGTAGTACAGGAGATCCCGGGTATCGATCACCCCCCGGGCGATGTTTCTGAAATGAAAATCGATGGAGGCGAACTGCGCGATGGACGAAAGGAAATTCGGCAGGAAAATCAGAACTTTGTCCAGCATGAAGAAGAAGAAGCAAAGCGCCAGTCCGATGATGAAGGCGATGATCTGGTTGCGGCTTATGGATGAACAGAACATGCCCAACGCCAGATAGCCCGCGCCCAGGAGAATCGCCCCGATATATCCGCCGATGACCGGGCCCCAGTCGAGTTCTCCCAGAAAGGAAACCGTGATGGGATAGGTCAGCGTCAGCAGAATGGCCACGCTCAGAAGTCCCAGGGCGGCCAGGAACTTCCCCACGATGATGTCCGTGTTTCTCAAAGGAAGGGTGACGAGCAGTTCCAGCGTTCCAGCCTTGCGCTCCTCCGAAATCAGCCGCATGGTCAGCGCCGGCGCGAAGAAAATGAAAAGAATCGGCATGATGCCGAACAGGGCGCGAACGGTGGTCTGTCCCATCAGGAAGAACTGCTGGAAGAACAGCCAGCCGGTCAGCAGAAGAAAAACGATGATGACGATGTAGGCGATGGGCGAGTTGAAATAGCTCGCGAATTCCTTTTTCGTTATGGCCCAGATTTGTTTCATCGGCTGTGTCTCCTCTTAGTGAAGCGTCAGTTTGCGGAAGACGTCCTCGAAACTGACCTGCTCGCTGCGCAGTTCCAGCATTCCCCAGCCCTTGTCTACGGCCAGTTGGAAGACCTTCAGCCGGATGTCGTTGTTTTTCTTGGATTCCAGCGTGTACATGGGAGGCTCCGCGCCGTCTCCGGTGTTTTCCGTGACGCTTTCGACGAAATCCACGCGCTTCAGCAGGTCCAGGGCTTCGTCGTATTTTTTATCGAAGCGAACCATCACGATGTTGTTGCTCTGGTCCCGCTCCAACAACGTGTCCGGCGTGCCGTCCGCGACGATCCGGCCGTCGTTGATGATGATGACGCGGCCACAGGTGGCGGTGACTTCCGGAAGGATGTGCGTGGAAAGGATAACGGTCTTTTCCCGCCCCAGTTCCTTGATGAGATTGCGGATCTCGACGATCTGGTTCGGATCGAGGCCCGAGGTGGGTTCGTCCAGGATCAGGATGTCCGGATCGTGGATGATGGCCTGGGCCAGCCCCACGCGCTGCCGGTATCCGCGGGAAAGGTGGCTGATGTCCTTGGCGATGACGGCTCCGAGGCCGCAGACATCCACCATCTCCTTGATTCTGCGGTTTTGCTGCGTCTTCGGGATGTTCCGGATTTCCGCGATGTATTTCAGGTAATCGAAGACCATCATGTCTTCGTACAGCGGAAAGCTTTCCGGGACGTAGCCGATGGATTTTTTGACTTCCATGGGCTGGATGGCGGCGTCCATGTCTTTCACAAGAGCCTTGCCTTCCGTCGCGGCGAGGTAGCCGGTGATAATCTTCATCGTTGTCGTTTTCCCGGCTCCGTTCGGACCCAGAAAACCCAAGACTTCACCCTTGTTGACCTCGAAGGAAATGTCCTTGACCGCAGTGACCGGCCCATACCTCTTCGTCAGGTTGACAACGGAGATCATGGCTGTCCTTTCGTTTTTTGTTCAACGTTGAAACTTAGCACAAGTGGTTCAAAGCATTAGAGAAATCATTTTCTGATGCGAGAACAGCTTAGTAACAGGAATTATTCCCGAAGTCAAAAAAAATGTTCAATTCCCGGATTCTTTCATGTAGATTGAAAAGGTGCCGATTTAGCCATTATACTTATGTGCGGAGTTCTGGAAGGCTACGGCAAGGGAGATTGGCACGGGAACCTGAAAATTCGGCGGAAAACCATGCAGGGAAGATTGACGGAACGGGCCGTCGGACCGGCTGGAGGGGATTTCGAAAGGGTTTTCGGAAAGTTTCCCATCGCCGCATTCATTGCCGATCGGGAAGGCCGGATTCTCGGCGTGAACGAGCGGTTCGAGGATGAACTGGCCTGTCCCGCGCGCCCGCAGGCCGGCGAGAAAATATGGAAATACGTTCATATTCTGGCCGAGGACGGATCGCGGGATCCGGAAGAAGGTTTTTCCTGGTGGCAGCGCCTGCTCGGCGCCATGCGCAAAAGCCCGGACGGAGATTCGGACATTTTGCGTCTCGGAGCGCCCGGAGGTGCTGAACGTCTTGTCGCCATCGAACTGCGCCCGGTCCTTGTCGATGACGGACGAAAAGAATGGATTCTCGGTGTCGTCGCCGGACGGGACGAGATGGCGCGGCTTCAGAAGGAACTGGAAGCCGCAAAAGCCTCGATCCTGGAGCATAACCGTAACCTCGAACGGAAAGTCGAGGAGAATCTTAAGGAAATCAAACATAGAAATCGCATTCTGGAAGAGCTTTCCATCACGGACGAGCTTACGAAACTGTACAACCGGCGTTTCCTGTTCAAACGATTGACGGAAGAAGTTCACCGGGCGGACCGATACGGGACTCCGTTTTCCATCGTGCTGCTGGATATCGACTTTTTCAAAAAGGTCAACGATAATTACGGTCACCAGGCGGGAGACATGGTGCTTTACGAACTGGCGGGAATCATTTCCGGCTCGGCTCGCGCCATGGATGTCGTGACGCGATTCGGCGGCGAGGAATTCATGGTGATCCTTCCCGCCGTGGAAGAGAAAAACGCCTTCCATTTCTGCGAGCGTCTTCGGAAGAACGTATACGACTTCCAGTTCGCTTATCTGCCGGAAGGGATTCACGTAACGGTCAGCATGGGAGTGGCCGACTATCCCAACGCGCGGATCAAGGATACGGACGAGTTGATCCATGCGGCCGATATGGCTCTTTACAAGGCGAAAGAGACGCGGAATCGGACGATCCTGGCCAGCTCCGTTCAATAAGATAGCGGAATCACATTCCTTTCAGAATGTACCACTTCCCTTCCACCTTCTCCAGGATCATCTCGTTGTCGTCGTTTTTGGAGTGCCAGACTTCTTCGTCGTAATTGTCGTCCTGTTCCTCCTTGGCGACGGCGTCATCTTCCCCATCATAAGCGGGCGGGGGCATCTTGAAGTCGCTGGTGTAATAGTAACGAACGGTTACGACGTCCCTTTTCTCGCTGAAATCGATGTTTCGGTAGACGATTTTCATGCGAAGGGAGGAAATTCTGCGGAACTCCGGGGATCGAAGCAGTTTCACCAGACCTTCGTAGTCATAGTTGTTCTTGCTGTTGGAGTCGCCGTTCTTTTCGAAATAGTTTTTTGAAGTCAAGGCGATCAGCATGTCGGCGTCGCGGCTTTCCATGGCCTTTCGATAGGTTTCCATCACCTTGATGACATCGCGGGTGTCGTCGCTGTCCTCGATCTTGGTGCCCTCGATGAATCTTGGGGTACAGCCGACTCCGAACACGGCCAGAACCGTAAAGAAAATCAAGAGATAACCGGAAAGGGCGGTGTGCTGTCCGTTCTTATCGTGAATCATAATTCTTCCTCCGTTTCGGTCGGTTCGGTCGGTTCTTCCTTGCCGGCGTCTTCAGCTTCATCCTCGGCGGGCTCTTCCGGTTCCTCGGCCGTCTCCTCGGCCGCGTCCTCGGGAGTTTCCTCCGGGGTCGTTTCTTCTTCCTCCACGGCGTCTTCCTCAACCTCGGTTTCTTCGTCTTCCTCGACTTCCTCGGCCGCCGTTTCCTTGGAATCTTTTTCCGGGGCTGCGCTGTCCGCCGTCATGGGTCTTTGCTTCCGGTTTTTCGCGCCGGGGCGTCGGTGTTTGCGGTTTTTCGTCTTGGATGCTTTGGACTTCGTTTTTGTATTGGGCTTTCTGGCCGTATGTTTGCGGGTTCTCTTATTCGGTCGCGTGGCCTTTTTGGGGGTTCTTTTACCGTTTTCCGAGTTCAAATTCTTTTCGGATCCGGACTTCTTCTTCGCCTGGTCCAGCTTGCGGAATTTGAATTGCGCCGATTTGTTCGGCTTCGTTTTCAAATGGCTGAACGGTCCCGTGAGCGAGTAATAGTAATAACCGTCCGTCCCCTGTCCGGATTGCACGGCGGAAAGCGCCAGTTTGAAAATATCGTGTTTTTTCAAAAGATCATCGGAGAGTTTGAAGCGATAATCCAGGTTGGCCCGGGAGTTGGCCGGCTTTTTCATCAGCGCAATGTGCCCGATCATGCCGCTGGACATGTCCGGACTCTGTTGCTCGTACCGTTCGACGATCAGCTGTCCCTTGTCGAAGACGAAACGAGATTCGAAGGATCCGGTGTTCAGTTTGGGAATCTCCACCCCGAACTTGCCCGGCCCGACGATCCCGTCGGCGATGTGCATCTCCAGAAAACCCTTGGAAAGTTCCGGCTTTTCCAGGTGAAGTTCCAGATCGCTTTCCATGGCGAAGGAGCCGGAAATCGGCAGGTCTTCCAGGTTGTTCTTGATCGCCGGCATTTCCTCGAAACGGATGTCGGCGGCCTCCATGGCGATCTGGTAGATTTTATCTCCTTCATCCACCGTGATGTCGGCTTTCAGTTCTCCGCCGAAGATTTCGGAATCGAAAGCGACGTTGATTTTTCCCATCAAGGCTGAGAACAGACCGATGTTCAGCGACAGATCGGAAATCTGCATGGGGAAAAAGGGACTGGGAGGTGAGTCCAGGGAGTCGAGCCTTATCGCCTCGGCGTGAAATCCCAGCGGGAAAGAACCGGAGATGTTTTCCGCGCTTATGCTGATATTGGCTTTTTCGCGCAACTGGGAGTCCAGAATTCCCAGCACTTTCCCGAAAGGAAAGGTCAAAAGAAGGAAGAAAGCGAAGCAGGCCAGTCCGAACAAGGGATACCCGATCCACTTCAGCAAGCGGATGGGGAGTCTGGATTTTTCTTGTGTTTCGGGCACGATACTACCCCTCCTCTTCCAGGGGGACGAGTGTGCTGATCTTGAACGAGGCGTCCACGAGACTGTGGTCGTCGAAACGCCGCCTCATGTCGAGGCTGCGGATGAAAAACAGGGCGTTCCGTTTTTCCAATCCCTGGAGAAAATTCAGCAGCGGAGGCAGCGCCACCTTGCGGAGTTCCACCTTGACCGATTCCTCCCGGGCCTTGGCTTTCTTGTCCACGGCGCCTTTGGCCTGGATGATGCGGGAGATTTCGATTCCGTTTTCCGTCGCCAGTTCCCCGATGTCCTTGGTCAACGTATTGCGATTGCCCTGGATCTCCCCCTGCACGGAACTGATATTCTGCTTGGCGTCTTCGTAGCGTTGTTGCAGCGAAAGAATCTGCTGGTAGTTTCCTCGTTTCGTTTCCAGACGATCCTCCAGCCCGCGAAGGGCGAAATTGATCCAGATCGAGACGAGGATGACCAGAAAGGTGGCGAGCGCCCCGCCGGTGGCGATGAGCAGAACTTTCTCCCGACCGGACAGGCGGTCGAACAACATCTGAAGTTCGTCTATTTTTTGCGAGAATTTATTCACGGCTCCTCCGTGGCCATCATTTTTTCGTAACGCAATCGATGGGAATATTCAGGGAAAACTGTGTCTTGTCCCCACGGACGGATTTGCCCGTCGGGCCCTGGTTGATGTTCCGGAAACAGTTGTATCCCTTGATGTTTTCCACGATGGTTCCCACCGTCGGGATGGCGTCCACCTCGCCCTTGATCTTGATTTTCTTTTCCGCGATTTCCAGTTCGCTGACATCCACCTGGGTGTCGTCCTTCATCAGACGCGAGACCAGTTCGTCGTACAAGGTCAGGTGGCTGATTTCCGGCTTCAATTTCGAACCGCCCGTGCTCTCTTTCCCGATGACTTCCATCATCTGCGAAATGCAGATTTTGGGGTCGGCCACCTGGATCCCGAGGATTTTCTGGCAGGTCTGCGCGATGGATTGCGACATGCGTTCGTCTTCCGAACCCAGAACATGAAACTGGGACCAGATGTTCACCAGGAAAAAGGCGAAAATCACGGTCATGCTGATGGCGATGTGGGCGATGCGGCCTTTCCAGAGGTCGAAATCCCCCTTGAAGGCCAGATCTCCCTTGCGGAGGTTCAAGCGTTTCAGCCGCGAACCCTGCAGTCCGGAAAAGGCCATGCCCAGGCCCATGGTCATTTCCGCCTCGACATCTTTCGAGTCGGCCAGCCGATCGAAATCGCTTTGTAAATACTGGAAAGTCCGGGTCGGAACGCCCAGGGATTCCGTAAGGTACGCCTCCAGGTTGCCGAGACGGGAGGCTCCGCCGGTGATGTAAACCGTATCGAGGTCTTCCTTGGAACGGGAACGGAAGGCGTGGAGCGACAGCCGAATCTGCAACAGAAGCGGGCGCAGCGCGCTTTCGATCGTTTCCGGGATTTGAGGATCCGCATCTTCCAATACGTCGAGATCGGACGACGGAGCGTATCCCTGGAGATGCTTCAGGCGCTCGGCTTCCTCGAATTCGTAATCGAATTTCTTCGCCAGGGCCTGTGTGATGTCCTGTCCGCCGATGGGGATCGTTCGCACGAAGGCCATATGCCCCTTGCGCATGACGCAGATCGTGGTTTTGCGGTGACCGAAATCGATCAGGGCCACGGATCCCTCGGCGGCGTTTTCGATGGGAAGCTGCTCGAACAGGTTGCCCAGGGCGATACTGTCGATGATGACGGCCTTGGGATCCTTTCCGACGCTGCGAAAGTCTTCCAGGTAATCGATCATGTGCTGTCGGTCCACAATTCCCACCAGCAGCAACGTATCTCCGGGCGCCTTGCTCAGAATCTGGTAATCGAAAACCTTGTCTTCAAGGGAAAAGGGAAGCACGTCTCCCAGGGCGTGACCCAGGGTCGGGTCGATCTGTTTCTGTTCGGTGAACGGCTGGGAGATGAGTTTCAGGGAGATGCGATCTCCGTCGATGGCGGTGTAAATGGCCTCCCAGTCAGCGCCGTGTTTTCGGACAAGATGCTGGAGAACCAGGTGTTTTCGATTGAGGACGGGTTCCGCGGGTTCCGCTGTCTCCCCTTCCTCGTCTCCGGACGTCTCTTCTTCCGGAGCGTCGCTTTCCTCTTCGGTATCGTCTTCCACGACGAAGGAATCCTCTTCTTCCTCCTCCAGCGGAGTTTCCTGGCTGATGAGCGAATCCGCCTGCACGTATTCGGAGGAAACCTTCATTTCGTTGAAGCCGACAAGTTCCCATCCCCGAAAGGAGCTCTCCAGGATGACGGCTTTGATGGAATAGGCCCCGATGTCGAGGCCGACGATGCGTTGAGCCATGCTGATTCCTATTCTTCCCGATAATAAAGCAGGCGGCCTTCCATGGTCATGACGACCTTGATCGTGCGGAGAACGCCGTTGACATCCCCTTCCGCCTTGATCGTGAACGTTCCGCTCTTTACGGTGATGACTTTTTTCAGATTGGCCTTTCCCTTGGCTCCGTCCTTCAGTTCCAGGAACAGTTCCGGTCCGGCGGTCAGAAAGTTGAGAAAGGCGTCCTCGTTCCAGAATCCCGCATTCTGAAGACGGAAATCCATAATGGTGTCGATGATGCGGATCATTTCGTCGTCCTGGGGGATGGGCGGCTCCAGGTATTGCTCCAGCAAGGCCCGGAGGACTTCCACTCCGCAGGTGTTGACGTTGATCTTGGCGGTTCGATAGATGGTCAGCTGCTCCGAGAAGAGACGCCAGAAGCGGTCGTCGATCCCGGATACCATCTGCAACTCGTCCAGGGTGTCCATCAGGTGGTTGCGGCTGGGGTAGGGCGGATCGAGCATGTCGTAACGGGTGGCTTCGTCTCCGGACTGGAAACCCTGGCGCTGCTCGTCCGGGTCGATCCAATCGACGATGGCGGCGATGATTTCCTGCCGGTCGTGATACTGTCCGTTCTTGTCCGGATTTTCGAAGAGCGGATCGTATTTGACCGGAGCGAACAGCCGTTCCAGTTCCGCCTGCATGAGATTCTTTTCCTGAAAATTCCCGGGGCGGATGTTGACGTTGATCTTGCTTTCCTCGTCCTTGATTTCCGCGTGAAAATGACCGTCGAATTCCCCGAATCCCTCGGCCTGATCGAAGGCCAGGGGCTGGGTGTTGGCGGCCTGCTGGTTCGCTACGCTGTCTTCCTGGTTCATGCCCGCTCCCAGAACCGTTCCCTCGAACGCCTCCTGGTGGTCCTGCATGGTGAAGAGACCGCCGGTGATGGCCTTGGCGAGGTCCGAATCGATAGGAATCATCTGCCAGAGCTGAATGTTGGGGGCGTTGTTTTTCATGAAGCGCTGGAGCATCTGATCCACGGTGCTTTGCAGGGTGAACAGCAACCGACTGAATTCGATGGCGGAACGGGCCAGATAAAGCGCCCGGGTGCGGTCGCGGAAATTAGCCACCGTCTGAAGGTAGACCCGGGATTCATATTGGAACTCCACGGACACGACTGTGAGGATGGTGACCACTACCAGCACCATGATGAGCGCCACCCCCTTGCGACCTCCCAGCTCGGGAGGGCTTTTTCGCGAGTCTTCCGTCTTCATATCGATGAAAAGTTGATCGGTGTGCGCAACATGATCTGCGCCTTGGTGTAAAACGTGATTTCCCGTTCGTTTTCATCCATGATCGTCAATTCGATGGAAACGAAGGGAGGCATGCGTTCAAATCGTTCGATCTGCGTGGTATCCCATTCCTCCACCCAGTTTTTCTCGTTTTCGTCCCACATCCGGACGTTGAATCCCAGCACGTCCTCGGCCAGAACCTGTTTTTTTCCTCCCCAACCGGGTTCCGCGTCGATGCGGGGTTGTTCCCGGCGCATAAGATTGTACGTGTCCGTATTTTCCGCGTCCGGTTCCATGAAATAGCCGATCTCGCATTGGTCGGATTCGTCCACGTCCTCGTACATTTTCATGTGCGCCAGACTGGTGAAATCGATACGGTCGCCGGGTTCCTCGTTTTTCACGCGGAAAATATAGCGGGGCGATTCCTCGGAATTCGGATCGACGTGCTTGGACAGATAGGCCATGGAGATTTCGGTGGTCATGCGGTCCATGGCGATGCGGACCTTGTGATAGCGTTCCTGGATGTTTCTCAGGTACTGGGGAATTTCGAGACTCTGCGAAAACGTTCCGTAAATCAGCGTAGAGATCATCCCCAGAATCGCCACGGCCACCATGATTTCCATCAGGGAGAAACAGCCCCGGTCCGAATATGGGTTTTGTATACGCGATTTCATGTCATTTCGTCCGTGTTTTCGCCTTTTTCAAGGCGTCTTGAGCGCTGTTGACCGCTTTGGCGCGTTTCTTCTTGGGATCGGCCGTGAGTTCGGACGACGTGTTGTTTCCACCGCCGCCGCTGTCGCCGCTTCCGCCGTCGGATCCAAGATTTCCCACGCCGCCCACGGTGGTCTGCAGCATGGTGGCGCGTCCGGTTTCGATGAAGTGCGTGGCGATCGACAGTTCCTCCAGGTCTCCGCCGTCGCCCCATTCCACGGTGATGATGCATTCTCGCAGCGCATTGGCGATCATGTCCGTCAGCATGGAGGAATAGCCGCTCAGCATGGATGCGTACGGATTGTCCTCCTGGCCGGGCATCGAGGTGGGAACCGGGATGCGGACCTTGGATATCGTGGCGCGCCAGCGGAAATCCGGCCAGCCTTCCTCCTCGAAATTGCCGTCCAGTTCCTCCGCGAAATCGGAGAATCCCTGTTCCATCAGTTCCTGTTCGATATCGACGATCTTGCTGCGGGCCAGCAGGGTGCCCACGGTCATGAACTTGACCCGGCTGGCGGAGTGGATGGAGGAAGCCTGGACGTTGATGATGGCGACCAGGCTGATGGCGAGGATGCTGATGGCCACCATCACCTCGATGAGCGTAAACCCCCCGGCGCCCGGTGCAACGGGTTTACCAGTTCGTTTCTTCATCCATCATGTCCTCGGCCAGTTCCACTTTATAGTCGTACACGGTGGAGCGTCCCGTCAGCGGAGAGATCAGCACGCTGTAGATTTCCATCTCCTCCGGCAGCAGTTCCTCGTCCTCCAGGTCGGAGGAATTCACCAGCCAGATCACCGCTTTCTCCACATATCCGTTGGGAAAGAAGTGGATGTAGATCTGGCCGTTGGAGACCGGTTCCTCCACCGATTCCGTATCCACCTGATAAAACCGGACGTGGGGCGGCAAATCCGTCCGATTGGAAAGCTCCGTCTTATACGAGGAGAATACCGCCTTTTTTTTCCGGAATTTGTTGGCGAATTCCGTCCAGCCCTGCCATTTGTAGTTTCCCGGATCGTCGAAGAGGATGTTGTTGTTGCGCATCCAGTTTTCATCCTCTTCGTCTTCTTCCTCTTCTTCCACGACGATGGCGCCTTCCTCCACGGTGAGCGGCTTCTGACTGAGAAAGAAAGGATCCTTGGTGGATTCCGACCAGTAGATGTGCTGGTCCAGATCCAGAACCAGGCGGATGTACAGGCGTTCCAGGATGGCCCGGTCGTACAGATATTTGATATTTCCGGCGATTTTCTGGGAGGTTGTCTTCATGTGGACGCCGGACACGCTGTTGAGGGTGGGCACGGCGGCGCTCATCACCGCGGCGACGATCACCACTGCTACGATGATTTCGAGCAGCGTCACCCCCCCGCGGCCATATCCGTTCCTCACTCGCACGTCGGAAAACCTCCCGTTATCCGGCTACTTTCCCTCGCCGTCCGACCAGCTTTCGATGTCGTCTCCTCCGCCGTCGTTTCCGTCCGGGCCGTAGGATTCCACGTCATAAGAGCTGGAATTGTGGGTTCCGGGATAGATGTAGACGAAATCGCGGCCCCACGGGTCTTTCGGAATGTTGTTCATATAGGGCTTCTTGTTGTTCGGCGGACTGGAAAGGATATTCAGTCCCTCGGACGTGGAGGGATACGAGCCGAAATCCAGTTTGTACAGGTCCAGGGCCTGGGCGAAGGACTGAATCTGGATCTTGGCGTCCTTCATCTTCGCCTCTTCGAGCTGGTCCATCACGGCTACGCCGACCAGACTTGCGATCATACCGAGAATCACCATGACGACCATGATTTCCAGCAAGGTCATGCCGCTCGTTCCCGCCAAGGTCGGTTTCATGTCGTTTTCCTCCTTTTGCTATCGAATTTCCTATCTGTTTTCCGTTCCCGTTTTCCGTTCGCGATGCATCGAATCTATCCCAACTGCTGATTGATCTGTAGGATCGGCAGCAGAATGGCAAGCACGATAAAACTGACCACGACGCCCATGACCATAATCATGACGGGCTCCAGCAGGCTGGTCATGGCGGCGAGACGGCTTTCCACCTGCACGTCGTAGTTTCGGGAAACGTGTCCCAGCATTTCCTCCAACTGCCCGGATTTCTCTCCGATTCCGATCATGTGGGTCACGATGGGCGGAAACTCGCCGCTACGTTTCAGGGGCTGGGCGATGCTTTCTCCCTCGCGGATATCTTCCCGGGCTTCCTCGATGACCTTCACCAGAATGGAGTTGTCCAGGATGTTCTTGACGATATCCATGGCCGTCAGCAGCGAAACGCCGGAAGACAGCAGCGTGGCCAGCGTGGTGGAGAAACGCGAGACGGCGATCATGCGCACCAGCTCGCCGAAAATCGGGGCGCCGAGGACGAAACGGTCCCATTTGACGCGACCCTTTTTGGATCTCTTCCATTTCCGGAAGAGGATAACGGCGCCGATGGCCAGCATGAAAAGCAGCCACCAGTAGCTCGCGACGAATTCGCTCATTCCGATCAGCAGACGGGTGGAAAGAGGCAGCGTGACCTTGGCTTCCTCGAAAATTTTGGTGATTTTCGGAATGACGACGATGAAGAGAATCGCCACGACGACCACCGCGAAAATCAGCATCACGATGGGATAGGTCATGGCGCCCGATATCTTGGAGCGCAAGGCCATCTGATTCTCGGAATACTCCGCCAGGCGGTCCATGACGACTTCCAGGGAGCCGGAACTCTCTCCGGCCCGCACCATGTTCACGTAAATCGGGGGGAAGAGCTTGGGGAACTCGGCCATGCTGTCGGCCAGGGACATTCCTTCGTTCACGCGGTCCCGGATCTGGCTGAGAATCGATTTGAAGCTTTCATTCTCGACCTGATCGATGATGGCCGTCAAGGATTCCACGATGGGAATTCCCGCGCCGATCAGATTGGAGAGCAGCCGGATGACGATGGCGACATCGCTGGGAGTCACCCGTTGAAGGTATTTCTTGAAATCGATCTGGCGGGACAGCATGCCGGCCGGCTGGTCCTTGATTCCACCGGCCGAAACCGTGCTTCCGGAGCTGGCCTCCTTCAGTTCGGTGAGATAGATCCCTTTCCGTTTCAGCTTTTCCTTGGCCGAACGGGTGGTGTCGGCATCCAGGATGCCCTTTTTGTTCTTCCCCTTTGCGTCGATGCCTTTCCATTCAAAAACAGGCATTATCCGTTACCGTTTCCCGTCGTCATTCGACGATCGTTTCATCCTGGGTGACGCGCAACACTTCCTCGACGGTCGTCCAGCCCATCTTGATTTTCTCCACGCCGTCCATGCGCAGCGTGTACATGCCTTTTTGCAGGCTGGAGCGTTTGATGTCGTTCGTGTTGGCGTTTTGCAAAATCATGGTCTGGATCTCCTGATCCACCTGCATCAACTCGTAGATTCCTTTCCGGCCCTTGTATCCTTTTCCGGAACAGGTGGGACAGCCCACGGCCTTGTAAAACGGCCCGGTCAGTTCGTCCCGATGAACCCCGATGTTTCGCAGCTCGTTGTCGCCGGGGACATAGGCTTCGCGGCATTCTATGCAGACCATGCGAACCAGGCGCTGGGCCATGACGCCGATGAGGGAACTGGCCACCAGAAACGGCTCGACGCCCATGTCGATCAGACGGGTGACGGTGGAGGCCGAGTCGTTCGTGTGAACGGTGGAAAAGACCAAGTGACCCGTGAGCGAGGCCTGAATGGCGATTTCCGCCGTTTCCGAATCGCGGATTTCACCGATCATGACGACATCCGGATCCTGCCGGAGGATCGCCCGCAGGCCGCTGGCGAAGGTCATGTTGATCTTCGAGTTCACGGGAATCTGGCCGACTCCGGGAAGTTGATACTCCACCGGATCCTCGACCGTGATAATGTTCTTGTCCGGCGTGTTGATGGAGGAAAGCGCCGAATACAGCGTGGTGGTCTTTCCCGAACCGGTGGGGCCGGTCACCAGGATGATTCCGTGCGGCTGTTCGATCAGGTGGCGAAAAATCCGGTTCTGCCTTTCAAGAAATCCCAGTTGGCTCATTTCCAATAGGATGGCGGAACGGTCCAGCAGACGCATGACGATCCGCTCTCCATGACTGGTGGGTAGCGTGGACAGACGGATATCGATGTCTTTTCCCGCGATCTTGATGCGGATCCGACCGTCCTGGGGCAGACGTTTCTCCGCGATATTCAGATTTCCCATGATTTTGATACGGGACGTAACCGAGGCCTGCGCTCCTTTCGGGGGACGGGTGATCTCGTACAGAACGCCGTCAATTCGGAAGCGGACGGCGAGATCCTTTTCCATGGGCTCGATGTGAATATCGCTGGCGCGCTCCTTGACGGCGCGGAAGAGGACGTTGTTCACCCATTGGATGATGGGGGCTTCGTCGTCCGTTTCCAGGATGTCGATGATCGCGCCTTCCTCGTCCTCTTCGCCCCGTTGCAGGCTGTTGTCCTCCAGGTCGCGGGTGGCGCGGTCGGCTTCCGAGTAAATATGGTTGATGGCGTTGAGGACGTTCTGGGGCGTCGTGACGCAGAGGTCGAGTTCGGCGTCGAGCAGCAGCCGGAGGTCGTCCAGCGCGAGCAGTTCCAGCGGTTCCGCCGTGGCGGTGAGCACGGCTCCGTTGTTTTTCTGGATGGGAATGAACTTGAATTGTTTGGCATGGTTGATCGGGATGGGATCGACCAGCGTGGTGTCCAGATCGTCCGGAAGTTTTTCCAGAAAAGGAAGGGAAAGCTGGGCGGCCAGCGCCCGGGCCACGTCCGCTTCGGTCACCTTCTTCATGGCGACGAGCATCTCGCCGATCCGCCGGCTTTCCTCCTCCTGCATGAGCAGGGCCTGCTCCACGTCGTCGGGCGTGAGCTTGGCGTCTTTTACCAGGATTTCTCCAAGTCGCATGGTTTCGCCTCTACTCGCCGTCTTCGCCCGCCGAATCGTCTTTCGGCTTTCCGGGAACGCGAATCAGTTTGTCGATCAGTTCGTCGTGCGTGGGCATGTGATCCGGATTCACCCGTTTCGCGGCTTTCGAATCGGATTCCGACTCCTTTTTGGAAGACGACGAGCGTCCGTTGTCGGCCGCGCCGATCTCGAATGCGGTATGGCCTTCCTCCGGCGCGATGATGATTTCCTTGTCCTCCTTCATCTGCAATTCGAATTCCGCTTTCTCTTTTTCGTACGTGGCGCGGATGGTCTCGGCCACGCCGACTTTCTGGGTATAGTCCAACTCGAACTCGTAATCGTCGTCGGTGCCGTAGAAGCGGCGCAGGAACTCGTTGCGTTCCTCCATCTTCCGCTTGAAGATGCGCTTGAAGTCCTTCTCGTCCTTGATGATGTGCGGGGTCAGGAAGATCAGAAGGTTGGTTTTCTCGTTCAGTTCCTTGTCGCGGCGGAAGAGCCGTCCGATGATGGGAATGTCTCCCAGTACGGGCACCTTGTCCGCGTCGTTGGACTGGCGGTCCCGGAGCAGTCCCCCGATCACGATGGTCTGATTGTCCTTGACGACCACGGTGCTCTTGGCGGCGCGCTTGGTCGTCGTGGGGCCGAGGGTTTCGCTGATGGAAGCCAGCTCGGTGATTTCCTGCTGAATCGCCAGGCGCACGAAGTCGCTTTCGTTGATCTGCGGCTTGATCTTCATGGTCAGGGCCACGTCCTGCCGCTGGATGGACAGCACCGGGCGGTTGTTGGAGTCGCGCGCCTGGCCGGTGATGAAGGGCACGTTGGAACCCACGATGATCTCGGCCTCTTCGTTGTCCATGGTCAGGATGTGGGGCGTGGAGAGCACGTTGGCGTCGGAGTCCGTCTGCAACGCCTGAAGCAGCACGCCGAAGGCGGGCAGGGAAACGCCTTCTCCGAGGATGCCTTCCGTTCCTTCCAGATCCGGCCCGCGCAGCCCCACGGCCAGGCCGGAAAGGGTGGTCGGGTCCATGGCGACGGAACTCATGGTTCCGAGGGTCGTTCCGGCGAACAGCGGCACCTGTTCCCCGCCGATATCGAAGGTGTATCCTCCGTTGGCGGCGATGCCGAAGGCGTGGTCTTTCTTCAGGGCCACTTCCATGATGACGGCTTCCACGAAGACCTGCCGTCGCGGAATGTCCAGTTGGTTGATGACTTTCTTCAGTTGCGAATAATCCTTGGTGGACGCGACGATGACCAGGGAATTGGTGGCCTTGTCGGCGGTGATCTTGACTTCTCCCTCGAAGAGTTCCCCGCTGGCTCCGCCGGCGGCTCCCTTGGCGCCCTTGCCCTTGGTGGTGCGGCTCGCTCCGCGGCCGGCCATGCCGGTGAGCGTGGAGGCCAGTTCCTCCGCGTTGGCGTTTTCCAGGTAATAAACATGCACCTGTCCGTCTCCGGGAATGGGCACGTCCAGGCGATTAATCATGTCCAGAATACGCGGCATGGCGTCCCGGGGCGCGACGATGATGAGCTGGTTGGTGCGTTCGTCCGCGATGACGTTGGAAAGCGTGACCTGGGTGCTGTCGGCGGCGGCGGGCTCCGGCTTGGCGCCTTTTTTCGTTTTCTTTCGGGTCGTTTTCTTCGCAGTGGTCGTCTTTTTGGATCCCTTTTCCCCGAAAATCTGTTCCAGTTTCTCCGCGATGTCGGCGGCGGAGGCGTAGTAGATGTCGATGACGTGAATGGCGTCGCGGCCGCCCGGAAGATCCAGTTCGTTGACGATCTTTATCATGCGGCGGATGTTGATGGCCGTATCGGTGATAATCATCGTGCTGGTGGGTTCAAACGTGATGATTTCTCCGCTCTTGCTCTTCAGATCCTTCAGAATGCGTTCGATGTCCGCGATCTCGATATGTTTCAGCTTCAGCAGATACGTAATCATTTCGTCGGAGGGATCGGTGGTTCCTCCCTCCAGGTAGGTTTTGATGGGTTCCCGCTGGGCGTCGCGGACGGAAATGATCTTGTAGAATTTTCCTACGCGGACCAGGGTGAGTTCCTTGGAAGCCAGGGCGGAGAGGAACGCCTGCCAGGCTTCCTCGCGGGTGACGGGGTTGGGGGAGATGATCGTGATCTTGCCCCCTTTGATCTTGTCGGAAAGGATGAAGTTCACCTTGAATTTTTCCGACATCTGCTTGACGAACTCGATCAGATCCTGATCGTAGTAATCGATGTAGTATTTCTCCCCGGGTTTCAATTCCTGGAAATTCTTGCGGTCGCTCTCCGAACTGGTGGCGATGCTCGATGCGGAGGCTCCCGCTTCGTCGCCCGGTTTCGCTCCGGGAGCGCCGGGCGCGCCGGAGGAGGGCGACCCGCCGCGGGGCGGGGGCGGCGTGGGCGGACCGCCCGGCTTGTTGTTCTGTTTGGCCATGCGGGACGTGGGCGGGATCGTTTTGGTTCCGTCCTTCAGGCGGAGATCCGCACCGCGGACCTTCGAATTCGGCGGTCCCGGCCGTTTGACGGCCTCGCCGGGGGCGGTTCGCTTCCGGACGCTTTCCTTTTTGGCCTTTTCTTCCTCGTCCTCCTCGTCGTCACCGGACGTTTTCGGTTTCAGGAGATTTTTCTTGGGAAGGATCAACTGGCCTTTCCTGGCCCGGGGAGGAACACCGCTAGGGAGGTCCTGGGCGACCCGCACATCATCCGTTTCCGAACCGTCCGACGACGGATCCTTGTCGTCCGCGCCGAAAGCGAATCCGACCGGGAAGACGATCAGAATCAGCGCTGCGGTCGCGGTGATGACGAAGATTCTCAACATGAATTCGGTCTCCTTTCCCAAACCCCGCGGCTATTGGAATGTATAGTCCATGGATGTTTTCTGGCCTCGGCGAAGGACATCCAGGCGGATGCGGCTTTCTTCCTTCAACTTCGAATAGATTTCCAGCGCCTTTTCGGGGCTGTTGATTTCCATGCCGTTTACGTTCTGGAGAACATCTCCGTTTTTCAGCCCGATCTTCTGGAACAGGGAACCCGACTTGATCGAGTAAATCCGGAAGCCGTTCGACTGGCCGTTCTTGAAACTGGGGACGATCCGGGCCTGGGTGGCCAGCTGGTTCAGATTTTCCAGTTGGCGCATTTTCTCGTCCTGGGAGATGACGTAGGTGTTTTCATCCACCTTGCGAACCCCGTCCCCGCCTTCTTCCTTCGCTTCGGTCTTCGCTTTCTTCTCGGGTTCCTCACCGTGGAACATGCACTCGATGCGGCCCTGGTTGTTCAGAAAAACCTTGTGACGCACCACCGCGACGATGGAAACGCCGGGCTGATATTCCTGGCTGATTTCATACAATCCGATTTTCTTCTCCGAATTCTCGATCATGGCGAAGGAGTTTTCCGGGTTCGTGGAGGCGATGGTCGCCACCAACGTTCCTGGAATGGAGGTGGCGTTGCATTCGGTGTCCTCGGAAAAGTCTGCCGGATTTTCGGTGGTCGAGGCTTCGATGATTTTTTCGGGATCGAAGGCGGAGGCCTGGGGGGCGATTTCTTCTCCGGTGAAAGGATTTTTCTTGGCTTTGTATTCCGTAACTTCCGTGTTTTTCTTCGGTCTCGGCGCTTCCGTGGGAGTGACGGAGGTTTGGACGGGCGTTCCCATATCTGCGAGATAACCGCCTAAAAAAGTGTTCGTGGATTTGGCTGCCAGGAAGGCGCAGATGGCGATCGTCAGAAGATTGATTGTCCAGAAGTATTTTTTTACGTACTTTTCCATAGGCGCACCCTTCTTAAACAATTGGCCACGGCGAAGCCGTGCAATAATCGTGCCTTGGTAACGAACATTGGAAAAGGCATGTAATAACGATAGCATACGGCGGGACGAACGTTTTGTTACGTCTCGATTTTTGGGGGTTTTGGCATGAAATGGGCGATCGGAAGGGTTGCAAGGGAATTTCGTGGGACAAAATGTCAAAATCGAACAATACCAATTGGTGAAGGTGACAAAATGTCAAAGCGCGCCGAGGAACCTTGTATTTATCGTTTCGGAAAAATCGAAAAAGATTGCTTATCGGCAAAAAAATGTGGTACTCAAAACGACCTGTACGTAGCGACGATTTCGCCATGATTGTCCGAACGGAGTGTGCGCCGTGACTCAAATGACCACAGAAAAGGTCTTGAAACAAGTCATCCAGGGGGTCAGCCTCTACAAGGAAGATCTGCGGCGATTGGATCTGTCCGGTCAGAATCTGCGGGGCGGTGATTTCAGTTATGCCGATCTGCGCGGGGCGAATCTCGAATCCGCAAATCTCGTCTGCGCCAATTTCGAGGGAGCCGATCTGGAAAACGCCAGATTGGAAGGCACGGATTTTCGATACGCCAATTTGAAAGGGGCGAATCTGAAGGGGACGATTCTGGAGGGCGTGGACCTTTTCAAAGTGACGAAACTGAGGCTTCGCCGGGACGAATGACACCCGTTCGTCGGGACGATTTTCGGTCTGGTGGTAGTACCACCAGCCGGCTGTTAAATGCTTTTTACGTTAGCGTAAGTGTTTTGGGGGGCGAAATCAGACGTAAAAAGGATCGATTTTCGAGAGGAACGCTTTCAGTTTTTCACGTTGGTCGCTTTGCAAATTGATGAATTTCACTCCCATGGACCCTTCTTCATTTTCCTTGGCCCAGACCACCTCGCCCAGACAATCGATCTGAAGATCTTCTTCCGGCATGTTGACGACCAGTTCCACCGTCGTTCCGACCCGTTCGACTCGGGGGCATTTGATGCTCAATCCACCGAGAGAGATGTTCTCGATCTGGTGAAAAAGCAGAACCTCGTCACCCGTGTAATCCACGTAAGCATTCGCTTCGATGCGCGGGTATTTTCTCAGTTCCTTGCCGCTCATTCCCGCCTCCGGAGTTGGGGTTTATTCCATTATGTCCGACAATTGTAGAAGAACCGCGGGTAAATGCAAGATCTTTTTGTATTTTCATCGTCCGAAGAGCGGATTCTCTCCGGTTCAGTCCAATTTGCGGTAAATCGTGCGGACGGCGATGCCCAGAATCTGGGCCGCCAGTTTTTTATCTCCCGCCGTGCGTTGCAGCGTTTCGCGGATCACTTTTTGTTCGATTTCCTCCAGGGACATGCCGAAGGATACCGTGATTTCGTTCGGAGGGGTTCCTTTGCTTATTTCCTCAAAAAAATCATGTGGTTGTAGCGCTCCCCCCGTGGATAAAACCACCGCCCGCTCCACGGCCTTTTCCAATTCCCGTACGTTGCCCGGCCAGGGATGATTCAGGAGAGCTTCCATGGCGTCGGGGGTCAGAGTTTTCAGCTCCTTTTTGTTCTTTTCGCAGTATTTCTGAACGAAATGCTGCGCCAAAAGGGGAATGTCCTCCTTGCGGTCGCGGAAAGGCGGGAGCTGGATGTTGATGACGTTCAAGCGGTAGTATAAATCCTCCCGAAAATGCCGATTTTCCACTTCCTCGCGAAGGTTCCGGTTCGTGGCCGCCACCAAGCGGAAATCGACTTTCGTCGGGTGGTTGGCGCCCAGCCGTTCGAATTCTCCTTCCTGCAGGACGCGCAGCAGTTTCGCCTGGAGGGACAGGCTCATATCCCCGATTTCATCCAGGAAAAGGGTTCCGTGATTGGCGGCCATCAGTCGGCCGTCCCGGTCGGCTGCGGCGCCCGTAAAGGCCCCTTTCACATAGCCGAAAAGCTCCGATTCCAGAATGGATTCGGGAAGCGCCGCGCAATTGATCGCGATAAACGGCTTGTTGTTTCGGTCGGATAGCCGGTGGACGGCCCGCGCGAACAGTTCCTTGCCGGTGCCGCTTTCTCCCTGAATCAGGACCGTCGCCGTGGAGGGCGCGGCCTGTTTCAGCGTCAACATCGGTTTCTGCATGGCGGCGCTGGACCAGATGATTTCCTCGGTGTGTTCGATCCGTTGCAGCTTTTCCCGCAGCAGGCGATTTTCCTCCAGAAGCGCCATTTTCTCGTAACCGCGCTCCACCGTTTTAACGATATCGATCTTGCGGAAGGGCTTGGTGACGAAGTCGTAAGCCCCTGATTTGATGGCCTGAACGGCGGTTTCGATGGTGCCGTAGGCCGTCATGAGAACGACCTGGCAGTCCAGTTCCAGCGTTTTGATGGTCTTCAGGATGTCCATTCCATCCACTTCGCCGGGCATTTTCAGGTCCGTGAGAACGACGTGAAACGAATCGGTCCGCAGTTGCTCAAGGGCTTCTTTACCTCGTTCCGCCGTCACGACGCGGAAACCTTCCTTGACGAAAATCCGCCGGAGAGATTTCAGGTTTTCCTGTTCGTCGTCTACGATCAGAAGGGATTTTACGATATCGTTCATGGAATTGATCCTTGCAAGTCATTTGCCTATGGGATACCATAGGAAAAGCGGAAACGCAAAAGGCTTTGATTCTCTTGTTTTTTTGGTTGCGTTTCGACATGGCTTATGCTAACTATTTGAATAACGGGGAAATGGAACCGTTGCAGTCGGAAAAGATTGTCGGCTCCATGTGGCAATTCCCCGAAAATTCGCCGGAGCCTCTAGCACAAACCGGCAAGATCATTAGCATACAACGTCATACATAGTGTGGTGAGTTTTTCCAAGGAGGAATCCCCAATGAAGTCGGGAGAGCACCGTTTTGTGAGTGGGACCAGAAAGGGTCTGTGTCTGCTTTTCCTCAGCGTCCTGGCCATGACGCTCTGGAACTGCAACGACCATCGATTCACGCCGCAGGCCAAAATCGATGTGTATCCGCTGAAAATCGATTACGAAACCCAGAAAAAGGAAAAACTGACCGAACACATTGTCGTTTCCAACACCGGCGTGACCGCCAACCTGGACATTTTCGAACTGGCCTATCTGGATTCCGAAGGCCAGCTGATCGAGCAGCGTCCCTGCCAGAGCGATCAGCAGTGCATGGCCGGACAGATCTGCGCCGTGGACGAGGGCAAGTGCATCCTTCCCATCCGGGATCAGGCCGACATTTTCCGTACCCTGAAGACGAGCCGCGAAAGCGACGGATCGCCGATCACGTACAACAATTTCCCCGCCGGAATCACCACGGACATCAGTTGTCTGGAAGATTTGGACTGTCATTGCGATCCGGATCCGGTGGAGCCGGACAAGTGCAATCGCGAAATGGACGACGGCACCATCAAGCGGGAGCGGCTTGGAGAGAAATTCATCTGCGCGGACGATCCGCTGTACCGGACGGATATCGTCAGCGGCAAATCCTGCACCGCCTTCTACGAGTACTACAATCGCCAGGGCGAAACCAAACTGGCCGAGTGGGGCGACAAGACCCAGCAGGGCTGTTCCGAAAACGCCGACTGCGCCGTTCTTGGGGCGAAATACATCTGCCTGGAAGATGAAAGGGTCTGCGGGACGGACATCAAGATCAACTTCGGTCTGGAATTCGCGCTGGAGCAGATGGTCAACGTGGATTCCTCCGTCATCGTGAATCCGGACAAGGCGGCCGTCTGGACGGGCGTCGAAGGCGAAACCGTCTGCATCTTGAAAGACAATCAGCCGGTGGCCGATTCCAAGCTGTACGGCCTGAACCGTTGCGATCAGATGGCTTTGAAGCGGGAAATGGCCAAGACGTTCGACGGAGATTCGTCCACGTTCTTTACGCTGTCCTATTCCAGCCGCGCCAACTACCGCATCATGGTTTCCCCCGTGGACGCGGGCGTCGCCAAGTTCGCCAGCTTCTGCGACTATGCCACGGAGATCACGGAACTGAACGTTATCCTGAACGATCCCGTCGCGGAAGAGGAAGCCTGCTTCGACGAAAGCGGCAATCCGAGAAAGGAAATGTTCTCCATCGATCCGGAAAACCTGGACGCGATCCTGATGGATCAGCTTCCCCTGCGCGTACTGTACGGACCGGACAGCGACTATCCCACGGCCTCCGTGCTGACCGGAAAGAACTTCTCCCTGGCCGTCGAGCACTCCGCCCAGGGAGGCGCCGGAAGCCACGACCGCAAGGTCTCGTTGAACCTGCCCGGCAATCTGGGCGGACCGCCGATTCCCAAGATCGAGATCCCGGACGACGAGAAAGACCCGGAGCCGCTGGACCAGATCCATCTGGACGCCCGGAAATCGGAGTCTCCCTTCGGTGAAGAGCGCAAACCCTTCATGTATTACTGGGAATGGGCCCCGAACGGCAAACCGGCTTACGCTCAGGACGCCGTGCTCATCGATCCCAGATACTCCACGAAGGACAACCCCATCAGCATCATGGGACAATGGACAGACCAGGGATTCCCGAAGATCTATTTCCCCATCGCGGGCGTTTACCGTATTCGCGTCAAGGTGAAGGACTCGGCCGGCGTCGTCAGCGGTCCCAACAGCGACTGTCCCACCTGTCCCGAATGGGATCAGATCGATGTGAAGGTCAAGCCCAGCGAAAAACTCCACATTGAAATGTACTGGAACAAGGGCAACCTGGTGGACCTGGACCTCTTCCTTGTCCGTTACCGCGACATGGGAACCTTCGGCGTCGCCAGCGCCTTCGGCGACTGGCTCGAACCTGCGAGGCTCCCCACACGGAAATCCTGCAACGATTCCAGTGAATGCGACATGGAATGTGTCGGCGGTTTCTGCGATTTCTCCTGCACCACGGATCAGGCATGCAAGGACGCCTATTACGGCTGGTACTGCAACGGCGATACCGGGCAGTGCGACGTTCACAAGGAGTTGGAAATCACCTATATCCGGTGCGAGTCCGACACCGATTGCGGCGGAGAGGGATTCTGCAACCCGGCCAGCGTGGGAACCTCGGGCGTCCAGATGATCTGCTCCCAGCACGACGCCAACGGCGTCAACGACACCTGCTTCTTCAACAACACGGACCCCCGCTGGGGAGCCTACACGCCGCCGCAGATGTCATGCCAGATCGACGACGACTGCAACGGCGGGTCGGACACCATCTTCTCCTGCGTGGATACGGTCTGCGACTTCACGTGCAGCAACAGCACGGAATGCCTGACCAAGAGCGACCAGTTCGTATGTGTGGCGGGCAATTGTTCCTCCAACGACGTGGAAGACGATCCGGAACTGGACATCGATGACGTGGATGGCTGGGGACCGGAGAACATCTCTCTGGACAAACCCCAATCGGGACGTTACCGCGTCGTGGCACGGCTGTATACCGATCCCGAGACCATTATCACGGATACGCCCAGCAAGGTCGTCGAGGCCGTCGCGCAGATTTACATCAACGGCGAGCCGACCATGCCCCTCGGAATCGGACACGACCTGGTGAAGCCCAGCACGTACTGGAAGATCGCGGACATTTACTGGGACGAGACGATTCAGGCCGTCTCCGGCAAGTACAAGGCCGGCGAAGAAGTCGAGGATACGGAAGGCGACGGCTTCGTGGACGCCATCTGCGCCGGCTGGACCCTGGCGCCCTGCACCACGAGCGCGGAGTGTACCGAATGGTACAACCCGGACAACACGAAGATTCCGTACAACGGCAGCATTACCGCCGATCCCGGAAACGAGGAATCCTTCGAATGCCGGAAGCGGGAATGGGGAAAATACTGTTCCTCCTGCCAGGGATCCGGATCTCCGGACGGCTGCAATCCGACCATCGCCTGCAGCAGCGACGCCGACTGTACCGGCGAGACGACCTCCATCTACTGTGCGACCATGGAAGGCAATTTCTGTTACTGCCAGAGCGCCGATTTCGACTTGCACACGGAAAATCCGTACGCCAATCCCTTCATCAAGGGCATCGGCAGCGGCATTTTCGATCCCCAGGATGTGGACCAGAAGCGTTCGATCTGGTGCGACAAGGCCAGTGACGACATTTCTTCCACCATGAAATGCTCCGACCTGCCTTCCCCTTATTGATGATGGGATAAGCGCCGGGAGCGTCCCGGAGGATTCCGATTCTCAAAAGAAACCCCGCCTCCCAAGAGGCGGGGTTTTTCATTTTGCGTTCGAGGACGAATCCATCCCGACAATGCGCAGCCATGCGGTGCGAGACCGGGATCACCCCGATTATGCGTGGGTAGCCAGGTGGGAAAGCTCCTGTCCGGTCAGCACCTTGTTGATATCCAGGAGAAAGACGACGCGCTGACCCGCCTTTCCGACGCCGAGGATGAAGTCCGTTTCGACTTCGGTCTGGCCGAACACCGGAGGAGGCTCCACTTGATCGGCGCCGATGTCCAGAACCTCAAGCACTTCATCGACGATAAGGCCCATGGTCAGGTCATGGTCGCCCGACTTCACCTGGACGACGATGATGACGGTCTGATCGGTGGCTTCGACTTCATCCATTCCGAATTTCAGCCGGAGATCGATCACGGGAATGACGCGCCCGCGCAGGTTGATGACGCCTTTCATGAAAGGCTCGGTCCGGGGCACCCGCGTAATGCTCATCAGCCCGATCAGTTCACGGACGTTGAGGATTTGAAGTCCGTACTCTTCCGCCGACAGCTTGAACGTCATGTACTTTCCGGAAAGCGTTTCCGAAAGGCTGCCCTGCGACAATTCTTCCACCGGGGCGGGGTTGCTCATCATAACTTCCATGGCGTATCTCCCAATTTAAAAAGAGGACCGCATCTCTGCGACTTTGCACGTTTGTGCTTCCTAAAAACAAATCGACACATTAACTGAAATATTTACGGAAATTAGAAAGGAAAAATAATACATCTGTAAGTATTGCAATAGCTTATCGCGCCAGGCTTATCTTCGATCGGTCGATTTCAGCACCGCTTCCGACCTTTGCGGTGTCTTTCGGGAGTCGCCGTGTCCGAAACGCATGGAAAAGGAATGCGTAATCGGTTCAAAACGGGACCGGGCGATTCGGAGGCGACGGGACAAGGCAAATGCTTGACCCCGGATCCTTCCTGCCCGTATAGTGTTTGGACGAGTCGATAGAAGGAAGGTGATTTCATGGCGAGTTTCTCCATCATCGGACCGGGGGCGATCGGCACGTTGGTCGGGGCGTATCTGCTGGAAAGCGGCCAGGAGGTCGTTTTTATCGGCAGGCGCGGCGGGAGAGCCGAACGATTGGAGCGTGAAGGCATCCGGGTGACCGGCTTGCGCGGTGAAATCTCCCGGAACGCTCGTGTCGTATACGACTCGAAAGCGGGCGCAGATGCGGATTTCGTCCTGGTCGCCGTGAAATCCTACGATACCGCCGCCGTTATGGCCGGTTTCGCTTCCGTCGCGGGGGAGAATGCCCGTTTCGTGTCGCTTCAAAATGGGATCGGAAATGCGGAAACCATCGCGCGAACCGTGAGACCGGAGCGGGTGCTCATCGCCTCATTGACTTTTGGCGCATATATCGACGAGGATGGGACCGTCCATCACGCCGGAGAGGGCGACGCCCTGGTTGGGGGCTTGAAGGAATCGTCGTTCGCCGACGCGGAACGGCTGGCCGGGTTATTCCAACGGGCGGGCATCGCCGTCCGTGCGGAAAAGGATATTCGCCCGGTCCTTTACACCAAACTCGCCGTCAACTGCGCCATCAACCCCCTGACGGCCCTGCTTCAGGTGCCCAACGGCATGCTGCAAGGTTCGGATTCCATTTCCGCGATGATGAAAGACGCCGTTCGCGAGGTTGTCCGGGTGGCCGACGCATGCAATATCTCTTTGGAATTTCAGCATGTTTTGGATATTGTACGGGATGTGGCGGCGCGCACCGCGGCCAACCGGTCAAGCATGTTGAAAGACGTTCTGGAAGGGCGGCGTACGGAAATCGATGCCATCTGCGGCGAAGTCAGCCGCCTGGGACGCGAAAACGGAATAGATACGCCGGCGAACACGTCCCTCTATCGATTGGTCAAGGCGTTGGAGGAGACTCGTTCCGGCCGACTGGCTCGTTTTCCGGCGAAAGAATCCGGACGTTCGGAACCATAACCACCCGGCAGGAGGATCGACATGGCTGTGGTAACTTGGGGAAGTCAGTTCGAAACCGGTATCGAGGAAATCGACGGGCAACATAAGCGCCTTGTAAAACTGTTGAATGATCTGCATGACGGCATGATAAAAGGAAAAACGAAAGCCGCATTGCGGGAGACGCTTGAGGGATTGATCGACTATACGAAAGACCATTTCGCTACGGAGGAATCTCTGCTCGAACAATACAGATATCCCGGACTGGAACGCCAGCGGGAACAGCACGCGCAACTCCTTCAAGATGTCGGCGAGATGCGGCGGGAATTCGAGGACGGTGCTTCCAATGTCGCCGATAAACTGTTGGAGTTCCTGAAAAACTGGCTGGTCCGGCACATTCTGCATTCCGATAAGCTATACGGTCCTTTCCTCCAGGATAAAATGAAATAATTCCGGACAATTGCGCCAATCGAGATGTTTTCTTGAAGGGAGAACCGAATCATCATGGCCGATCTGCTCGATCGCAGGCTGCTTTTCGTGATGGGAAAGGGCGGGGTGGGAAAAAGCCTCGTGGCGGCGGCTTTGTCGCGGATCGCCTTGCGGCGGGGAAAGCGCGTTCTTTTGGTGCAGGTGAACACCAAGGACAAGATCGCGGAGTATCTGGGTTGCCCGCCGGCGGATGCGAAGATCCGGGAGGTTCAGCCCGGTCTGTTTACGGTGAACATCCGCCCCGAGGCCGCCCTGAAGGAATACGTGATCTTGCAGGTCAAACTGGAAATCATCTACCGACTTGTCTTCGAAAACCGCGCCGTGCGCTATTTTCTGCGGGCGGTTCCCGCCTTGAAGGATCTGGTCGTCCTGGGCAAGATCTATTACCACGTCAATCAGGTGGAAAAACGGGGAAAACGCCCGCTGTACGATTTGGTTATCGTGGACGCGCCCGCCACGGGACACGGGCTGTTTCTGTTGCGTCTTCCCATCGTCATGCTCAACGTGGTGCGCTCCGGCCCGATCTTCAAGGAGGCCACCGGCATGCTGGACATGCTGCGCGATCCGGAGCGCACAGCGGTCAATCTGGTGGCGCTTCCGGAGGAAATGCCGGTGGCGGAAACGGCGGAAATGTATCGGACGATCTCTGGGGAACTCAAGATGCCGCTGGGATTTCTATTCGTGAACGCCATTTATCCGCGTCTGTTCGAAAGCGACGACGAGGGGCGCATCGTCCGACTCTCGGCCCTGCTGGACGGGAAACACCGGCTTCGCAATCTGGTTTCCGTCGCCGGAACGGCGGTGGCCCGGCGCAAAATGTGCGAGCATTACATGAAACGGCTGGCGGAGAAGGTTCCGTTGCCCCAGGCCCGGATTCCCTACGTCTTCGATCAGGCCATGGGTATCACGGCCACGGAAGAGCTTTCCTCCGAAATCGAACAGGAAATGATGAATTATTATGGATCTTGATCCGATTATTCAGTCCAGTAGGGTGATCGTCACCTGCGGCGCGGGCGGGGTGGGAAAAACCACCTGCGCGGCCGCCATCGGTTGTCGCGCCGTGCAGTTGGGTCGGCGCACGGTGGTGTTGACCGTCGATCCGGCGCGACGCCTGGCGTCTTCCCTGGGCTTGGAGCGTTTCGAGGGCGAGGCGTGCCGGGTGGCCGTGCCCACGGATTCGGAGGACGCCGAGGAGAGATTTCTGGATGCGATGATGCTGGATACGAGTAGTACGTACGATCGGCTGGTACGACGCTACTCGGAGGACGAGGAACAGGCGGAAGCCATTTTGACGAACCGGTTCTACCGGCATTTTTCCGGTGCGGTGGGGGGCAGCCACGAATACACCGCCATGGAACGCCTGTATGAGTTGCTGGAAGAGGGGCGCTGGGATCTGTTGATTCTGGACACCCCGCCCACCGTCCACGCCCTGGACTTTCTGGATGCGCCCCAGCGGCTGATCGACGCCTTCGACGAATCCATTTTTCGCTGGATCATCAAGCCGTATCTCATGGCGGGGAAAGTGGGCGTTCAGGTGCTCAGTTTCGGATCCGCCTATGTCCTGAAGACGCTGACACGCTTCGTGGGCGGCGACATGATCGAGGATCTGTCCGAATTCCTGATTCTGTTTCAGGGCATGTTCGAGGGATTTCGGCAGCGCGCCCTGGCGGTTCAGGAGTTGTTGCACGACGAAAAAACGGTGTTTCTGGTGGTGGCGACGCCCTTGCCGTCCTCGTTGCAGGACGCCGGGCTTTTCCATCGCGAAATCCGCGGCATGAACCTGCCGTTCGGGGGATTCATTTTGAACCGCACCTGCCGCCCCCTGGACGAGACGTTCACCCGTTTTGCCCTGCGGCAGGGATTGTCGGAGATCCCCCGGGCCCGTTTCGCGCTGTCGGAGGAATTTCTGGATCGATTGTACGATTCCCAACAGCACTATCAGATGGCGGCCATGCGCCAGAAAAGAAACGTCAAGCGGTTCCTTTCCCAGTTGGACGGACCGAAGGACGCCTATTTCGTCTCCCTGTTCGACGAGGATATTTCCGACGTGGCGGGGTTATTGCGTTTTTCCTCCGGGATTCGCAGAGAGGATGCATCATGAAATTTTATCTCTGGTTCCTTTTCTTCATCTTTTCCGTTTCGTCTCTGGCCTGCGCCCCCAATCGTATCAAGATGGAGCCGGTTCGCGTCCAGGTGCTGCTGAAGGCCGAACCGGAAACGGAGGAAAAGGCGGAATATGGCATCGATCTGAATCAACCACCGGAAAAGCTCTTCGATCTGGGATACGACGCCTACGTCAAGAACAATCGCGGATTGGCGCTGGCCTATTTCAAGACGGTGATCGAGCGCCATCCCGAGAGCAAGCCGTTCGTTAATTCGGCCTACAACGCGGGCCTGATTTTCCACCATCTGGGACAATACGAGGACGCCTTCCGTATGTACCGCAAGGTGGAAACTTCGAAAGCCGGACGCAAGGATATCCTGGACGCCCGTTTTCGCATCCTGGACGCCCTGTATCAGCTTTCCCGTTGGAAGGACATGCAAAAGCGGGTGCGCGTCATGCGGAAGGAATACGACTCGCTTTCCACGGACGACGCCATCGAGTTGCAGGTGCGCGAGGGGGTGGCCGCTTATCATCTGGGCGAGCGCAAAACCGCCGAGGAGACGCTGGAGGCGGCCTTTCACGACTACAAGATCGGCCTGCGCCGGGAGGACGTGCTGAACGAATATCCCGGGGCCATGGCGGCGTATTACCTGGGGCTGATCTGGCGGGACCGCACCCGGGCGGAAAACCTGCTTCTGGGATCCGACGAGATCATGCTGGAGGCCATGGGGCGAAAGGCGCAGAAGTTATTGAAGTCGCAGGATTACTTCCTTCAGTCCATCGAGCAGGATAACGCTTATTGGGCCACGGCTTCCGGCGCGCAGATCGGGCAATTGTACCGGGACTTCTGGCTCTCCATCAACGAGGCTCCGGCGCCGGACGAACTGAGCGGAAAACCGGAGGAAATCCGGATGTATCGCTGCGTTCTGGCCGGACGGGCGGAAGTTCTTTTGAAAAAAGCCATGCGAGTCTACGACCGGACCTTGCAGATCGGGGAACGCCTGCGGGTGAAAAACAAGTGGACGGAAAAGTCGAAAACCGATCTGAAGGAGATCGAGGGGATGTATCTGAAGAGTATCCGGGAGTGTGAAGAGGTGCTTCCGGAGAAATTCCGTTACGATGAAGCCTTTCGGAAAACCGTAAAGAAGCTCCAATGATCGCCGCTCCGCGGATATCGGGCTTGATTTCGGCTCGAAATCCCGCCGGGACCGGCCATTGCCGTTAAGGAAAAAACGTGAATACCGAAATAGGGAAAGCGGGCCGAGGCGCACGGATCCGCTGGATATTGGTTACGATTGTCGGAATGTTCCTTCTGGCCGAACTGTTTTATCGTCTGGTCTGGATGGAACCGCCTATGACGGAGGTCGTTGAGGGCAACCACCCGATCTATCACCATGTTCCCAAGGCGTTCCTGAACGGAGGGTTGGGGAAATACGATTACCGGGGAAGAAAATACGAAACGGAAAAAGCTCCCGGAACCATTCGGATTTCCTTTATCGGCGATTCCTTCACCTACGGTTTCACTCCCGCCGATCAGACCATTCCCTTTCATCTCGACCGGAAAATCCGGGAACGTTTCCCCGGGATGAAGGTGGAGGTGCTGAACTTCGGTTTCGTTTCCTATTCTCCCATAATCGAAGAGGTGGTTTACCGGCGTCTGGTTCATCCCCTGCAATCGGATTACGTTTTCCTGCTGTACGATACCTTCGATGTTCAGGACGATATTCTGTACGCCAAAATGGCCACGTTCGACGAAAGCGGAGCCCCTCTGGTGGTGGCGGGCGAGGAATATCTGAAAACCGGGATTCGGAGTTCGGCGCTCGTGCGCTTTCTGCTTTACGCCTATCAGATCGTGAAGAACGACTGGAACTATCTGGCTACGGAACAGCTTTTCAGCAGCCGCCTGACGTATTTCACGGAGCCGAAAACGTTCCAGTGGGTGATCGATTATTCTTTCGGGATCGTCAAGCGAATCGCCGGACGGGTGCGCGACGACGGCGGGCGCTTTATGCTGTTTCAGTATCCGCCCCCTCATTTCCTGAAGGATGTCCATGAGTTCCGCAATTATCTGGGCGGATGGGGCATCAACGTGGATTACTGGGAAGCGCCGGAAAAAAGCCCCTTCGTCGCCAAGGTGCTGGCGTTCTGCGGAAAGGAGAATCTTACTTGCCACGATTTCTCCCCGGAAGTCCGGCGTCTGGAAGCGGAATTGGGAGAAACCGGTTCCCGCTTGAAGCTGTACAATAACGAGGACGGACATTTCACGGGGTTCGTCAACGATGTTTTCGCGGATTTCATTTTGGAAAAGATGATTGCGGATGGTTTCGGAGCCGGCGAAAACGCGGGATCAGCGGGCTCCCCGCCCGCCGAGAACCGCCCCGACGGTGCGGAGACAGAGCCGAATATCCAGCCATAACGACCAGTTGTCGATGTAGGCCAGATCCATTCTCATCCAGCGTTCGAAGGGGATTTCGCTTCGGCCGCTGACCTGCCAGATACAGGTCAGACCGGGCTTTACCATGAGCCGCCGCCGCTGCCAGGCTTCGTATCGCGCGGCTTCCGAGGGCAGGGGAGGGCGCGGGCCCACGAGGCTCATCTCTCCCCTGAGAACGTTGAATAGCTGGGGGAGTTCGTCGATGGAGAAGCGTCTCAGCCAGCGTCCGACGGACGTGATGCGGGGATCGTCGGTCATTTTAAAGGTCGGTCCGTCCGTCTCGTCGAAGGAGCGCAGCCAGGGAGTCAGGCGTTCCGCGCCGTCGTACATGGTCCGGAACTTGTACATCGTGAAGGGGCGTCCCCGCAGTCCAAGGCGTCGCTGGCGGTAGATGGCCGAACCGTTGGAGTCCAGCCGGATGACCAGGATCGCGATGAGAATCAGCGGCCAGAAGAGAAGAAAAAGAAACAGCACCCCGGTCAAGTCGAAGAGACGCTTGGCGCGGGAAGCGACGATCCCGGGTCGGGCGGCGGAGAACTCGGCGTTGTCCGCCCATTGCGACGTCGATCCTTCGATGGGATAGAACCCCCCGCCCGCCTCGTATTGTGTCAGCCGAATATCCATCTTGGCGAACCAATGTATTTTGAATGGATCGGTCTGTCAAGTCACAAGATGCCCCGGTGGTGGATTTCCTTCGCCGGGGGTGGCGATTTCACTGGATCAGGGCTTTGGGGCTTTCTTCGGACGCGCCGCCGTGAGCTTTTCCAGGGTTTCCAAGAAAACGGTGTCCTTTTCGCCCGTTTTCATGGCGCGCCGCCTGTCCAGAAGTTTTCTCAGGATATCCATGGCTTGGGGAGTTCCCACCGTTCCCAGCGCCTTGGCGGCGCTTTCCCGGATGAAGAAATCCTCGTGCTCCAGAAACGGAACGATATCGGCAAGCGCCCGTTCCTTGAATCCGACGGCCAGAGCGCGCAGGGCATGCCGTTGGATCAAGTCCTTCATGGGATCCTCGCGAAGCAGCAGCGAGGAAAGAAACGCGTGCGTTTCATCCGTGGGGAAGGCGGCCAGGGCCAGAATTGCCCGGCTTCGGTGAAGCGGCGTTCGCCCGGCATCTTCCACGATCCGCTTCAGAACCGGAAGACTTTCTGTCCCCAGAGAAGCCCAGAAATCCGTTCCGGCGACGTGCTCGAAGCCGGAAAGGGCTGTGAGAACTTTCTGTTCCATTCCCCCAAAAGGGGATTCCTCGCAAAGGGCGGAAAAGGGGATCAGGCAGAGGATGGCGACCAGAATCCAGCGTTGACGGTTATGGCGTCGGATCATGACGATTTCTCCGGTTTCAGTGAATCAATCTTCCCGCAACATGCCGGAATCGAAGGATTCCAGACGCTTGTCGATGATCTTCGGAGTCAGGCGGACGGTGGTTCCCTTCATTTCCGGTGCATGGAACAGGCTGTCGTGGAAGACCTCTTCCATGATGGACCGCAGACCCCGCGCGCCGACTTTCCGGTCATGGGCGAAACGGGCGATGCGATGAACGGCTTTGGGACCCATTTCCAGTTTCACGCCGTCCAGTTCCAGAAGTTCCCGATATTCCTTCAAGAGGGCGTCCGGCGGTTCGACCAGAATCCGCTCCAGTTCACCGACGCGCAGGTTGTCGAGTTGCACGACGATGGGAAGACGGCCCAGCAGTTCGGCCAGCATTCCGTATTCCTGGAGTTGCTTCAAAGTGATCCGGCGTTTCCGGTTCCGCTTCTTGATATCGTGTTCGGAAAAACCGATCTCTCCCGAATCGACATAGTTCCGGATGTCGGTGAACGTGCCCGCGCAGATGAACAGAATGTTGGTGGTGTCCACTTCTACGAAATCGTGCTTGTTCCAATGCTGCGTGACATTGTAAGGTACGAAAATCGTTCGTCCTTCCAGCATTTTGAGCAGGGCCTGCTGGGTGCCTTCTCCGCCGATGTCCCGGGATCCCGCTCCCGTTCGCATCCCGCCGGATTTTCTGGCTATCTTATCGATTTCATCGACGAAAATGATGCCTTTCTGGGTTTCCTGCACGTTCAGGTCGGTGGCGTGAAGCAGCTCGGCCACCATGACCTCGACGTCCTTGCCGTAATATCCGGCCTCGGTGTATTCCGTGCAGTCGGCGATGGAAAAAGGCAGGTGGAGGATCCGGGCCAGCGTGCGCGCGATGTGGGTCTTTCCCACTCCCGTGGGGCCGATCATCAGCACGTTGGATTTCTTCAGGTTCGTATGTCCGCCGGTTTCCACCTGGCGAATGCGTTTGATGTGATTGTAGGCGGCCAGGGCGGAAACGCGCTTGGCCCGTTCCTGTCCGATGACGTACCGATCGAGTTCGGCATAGATCGCAGCCGGCGTCAAGGTTTCGTAAAGTGGCGACCGTTCACGGTATTCCATTGTTTTTTCCGTTCGTGATGGATGATGTCCCCGGATCCACCATAACAGAATCCGCCGGAAAAAGAAAAGCGATGCGTGATCTTCGCGGAAGACCGACCTATGCCGCGCGTTCGGATCCCCCTGTGGATATTCGTGATTTCAGAAGGTTGGATGGGTAGAACAATCGGGAAAATCAGTTTTCTTCCAGCTCCTTGATGCGGGCTTTGTACATGGTGATTTTCTTTTCCACAAGGTTGACGACTTGAAGCAGCTCGTCCAACGTTTCCTGGGGAAGATTGTTGAACAGACTTTCGATGGCATCGTCGGAAAAGTAATTGTAAAAAATTTCGAATTGTTCTTCTACCGACATCGGAGTCCTCAATCTATTCCAAGTGGGGATAATGACCGCATCCTTGATCGTTTCGCACGCCACCATAATGGAATCGATCCTCGTGTGTCAAGAAATTAAAACAACATACCTCGCTTTTTCGGTTCGATGTCGATGATCCGGAAACGAACGGCAGAGCGCCGAATTATTTCTATCTATTATGAGATAGTGGCAAGAAATTTATTTAAGGTAATCATTGTTGTAATAATTCCCATTTTTCGCCGCATCCCTTGAGTATTGCTCGTGATAATGCAAGTAAAAACAACGGCATACACGAGAGTCCTCTTATGGATTTCCTGCCGACCTATACGAAATTTCCTCCCGATCGAAAATTGGGGATTGACTAAAACCTCATCTTGTATAAACTATAACCCTCGAAGCTGTACACGGTCGCTCCAAATCACGAGTGGGATAAAGTGGGAAACTTTCCTTCAGTAAAACGAAGGGGAAAAGGCTCGTAGGGCCGGCCGCCTTGTTTTGGGGAATCTATGGATTCGGTATTTATCAATGTTCAACGGGTTTAATCGGAAAGGAAAAGACATGCGAAAGCTACTGCGGAGGAAACGGAGCCTGATCGCGTTTATTCTTGTCTTGATGTTGATGTCATGGGGCTGTTCCAGTTCCAGTGATGACGACACGGACGGCGATACCGATGGCGACCAGGATCAGGCCGAGGACGGCGACACGGATGGCGATACCGACGGCGATACCGACGGCGACACCGACGGCGACACCGACGGCGATACCGACGGCGACACCGACGGCGACACCGACGGCGACACCGACGGCGACACCGACGGCGATACCGACGGCGACACCGACGGCGATACCGACGGCGACGAGGACGGCGACGAGGAAGTCGATCCGTGCGAAAACGTCACCTGCGGCACCAACGCCACTTGCCGCGAAGGCGATTGCTACTGTGACGGTGGCTTCGAGGGCGATCCCGACGTGGAATGCACGTCCGTATGCGATCGTATCGTTTGCGGAGACAACGCCCATTGCACGTACGACGAGACGGAAGATACGTCGGGTTGTGTCTGCGACGACACGTTCACCGGCAATCCGATTCTCGGCTGCATTCCGGAAGATCCCTGCCAGGGTGTGGCCTGCGGCACGAACGCCTACTGCTTCGGCGGCGATTGTTTCTGCGATAACGGCTACTCGGGCGATCCGGACGTACAGTGCGACCCGGCGGCGAGTTGCGATGACATCACCTGCGGCGACAACGCCCATTGCGATACGGGAACCGTGGCCTGCGTGTGTGACACCGATTACGAAGGCGACCCCATCACGGGTTGCGTCGTGATGGATTTCTGCGATGGCGTGGATTGCGCTACGGCCTATTCGGCCAACAGCCATTGCGTGGTGGATCTGAGCGAAGGCGATAAGTATCTCTGCCTCTGCGACGCGGGTTACTCCTGGAGCGATACCAACTCCGTTTGCGAGATGTTCTGCCAGGACGACGCGCTGGAAGAAAACGATTATTACGATACGGCCACGGTCATCGATCTGCCGTACCTGAAGGACGATCTGGTGGCCATGGGCACGGAAGATCTGGAAGCGGATGTCTTCGTCTTCCCGCTCCGGGAGAACGATTATTTCCAGATCGATGCCTCGTTCATTCACGCCAACGGCGATATCGATCTGTACCTGTACGGCCCGGGCAACCTGGATATGGAGGATCCGGATCTGTATTCGGAATCCTATACCGACACCGAGCAGATCATCGCCCAGGCGCTCGTTACCGGCTATTATTATCTGGCGGTGGTCAACTGGGACGAGGAAAGCTGTAACGATTACGAACTTTCGGTTCAGTTGATACAAAATCCCTGCGATGCGGGCGACCTATGCACGGGAGACTACGAAGTCTGCAACTGGCTTCCCGGCGAAGATCCGAATTACGAGTGCGGATGCGAGCCCGGCTACCTGCCGAACGACACGTCCGGCGACTGCGAACTGTGGTGCGAGGACGATTCCTATGCGCCGAATCAGGATCCGGAGCACGCCGCCGCGATCACGCTGCCGTTCAACCAGGCGGATCTGAAACTCTACAGCCCGATCGATGACTGGTACGCCTTCACGGTTCCGGCCAACACCCAGATCGACATGCAACTGAACTTCATCAATGCCAACGGGGATCTGGATTTCTTCCTGTACAAAGCGGAGGATCCCACCAGCAGCCTGAAGGGTACCTACGGTTTCTCTGATACGGAAGCCATGGATTACTACAGCGAGGAAGGCGGGGACTTCCTTTTGAAGGTCCGCCAGTGGGAGGATGAAGGCGTCTGCACCAGCTACGAGTTGACCATCACAGGGCAAACCTACGAAAACGTGTGCGAAACGCAGAATCCCTGCACCGGCGAACATGAGGTCTGCGAGTTCCTGCCCGGCGAGGATCCCGCCTACGAGTGCGATTGCGAGGCCGGTTTCATCTACAACGACTCCAATGTCTGCGAGGAATTCTGTACGGACGACGAGTATGAGGATCCGGGCGACGACGACGCGGAGCACGCCACGGCCCTGACGCTTCCTTTCCACAAGGAGGATCTCTCCATCGAGGTGAACGACCAGGACTGGTATTCCTTCACCGCGGCCGAGGGCGACGTGATTCTCATCGACACGCTGTTCCTCGATGAAGAAGGCGACGTGGACATTTATCTGTACCACGAGAACAGCATGAGCAGCTACGTCAAGGCCAGTACGACCTCTTCCGACAACGAGCACATCGGCTACACGGTCGGCACGGCCGGTACGTTCTATCTGAAAATGGCGGTCTACGGAACCCTGGCCTGCGCGACCTACGATCTGCACGTCTATGCGGGAGCCGATCCCTGTACCGATCAGTGCACGGGCGCCGATATGGCCTGCCACGCCAACGCCATTACCGATTCGAATTACGAATGTTCCTGTATCAACGATACCGTCTGGAACGAGGACGACACCGCCTGCGTGGCCGATCCGTGCGACGCGGCGGATTGTGAAACCACTTATTCCGATAACAGCCACTGCGAAATCGACTGGGCGGAGGCGGACGATTACGTCTGCGTCTGCGACGATCTCTTCCTCTGGGACGACGGCGAGGGCGCCTGCCTCTTCGATTGCACGGACGACGCGGCCGAAGACAACGACAGCGCAGAGACGGCCGCCCTGGTCACGCTTCCCTATACGAATTCCGAGCTGGTCGCCATGGCGTTCGGCAACTACGAATACGATCTCGACTGGTTCGCCTTCGACATGAACCAGGGCGACGCCGTGCGCATCTCTGCGGAGTTCCTGCACGCCAACGGCGATGTGGACATCTACCTGTACAACTACCAGGCGTCGGCCGATGCCTACGACTACGTGGCGAGGAGCAGTTCCTCCACGGACAACGAGGAAATCATCTACGTGGCTCCGGAAACCCATCGTTTCTATCTGCGGGTCCGCGGCGCCTTCTCCTTGAGTTGCACCCCGTACGCGCTTTCGATCGAGATCCTGCCGAATCCCTGCGACGACGATCCCTGCACCGGTGCCAACGAGACCTGCAATTTCCTGCCGGGGAGCGATCCGAACTTCGAGTGCGTCTGCATGGAGGGTTATTATCCCGATCCGAACGACAGCGACATCTGCAAGACGCCCTGCGACGAAAACTCCTGCACGGGCGCGAACACGGAGTGCGTCGCCAGCGCGCTGGACGCCTTCGACTGCGAATGCGTGGAAGGCTTCCTGGAAATTCCCTCCAGCGATCCGTTTGCCTGCGGGGACCCCTGCGCTTCGGATCCTTGCAACGCGGACAATCACGAGGTATGCGAGGCCACCGACGGCGAAACGTATACCTGCCCCTGCGAACTCGGCTACGAAGACGTGGAAGGCGTCTGCGTGCCCATGGGCATGCAGGTGGAATCCGAGCCGAACGAAACGGCGGTGGAAGCCGACATCGTGGACGTCACGACGCTTCCGGCCGAACTACTGGCCGCCATCGATCCGGAAGGCGACGTGGACTGGTTCAAGTTCACCATCGATACGCCGCTGCTCCTGACCATCGAGACCTATTCCGTGACCGACGATCTCGACGAGATCGACACCAAGATCTGGCTCTATGCCGAAGGCGACACCGCCAATGAACTGGACTCGGACGACGACGGTTCCGACGAAGGCTACTTCAGTCTCCTGGAATACGGCGTCGATGCGAATGCCATGGGCACCTATTACCTGAAGGTAGCCGCTTCTCCTTCCGCGGCCGATACCGACACCGTCGGGGAATACGGTCTGCGGATTTCCGGCCAGCCCATCATCTGCGCCCCGGACGAAACGCGCTGCTCGGATGATTTCACAGCCGTGGAAACCTGCGACGCCGACGGCATCGAATGGATCCAGAACGTTTGCGCGAACATCTGCGAAGTGGTGGGCACGGGAGACGAGGCTTTCCCGCGTTGTGCGCCTTCCGGAACGGCGGAGGGAGAACCCAACGACCTGCCCGAGAACGCGGTTCAGATGGGAGCCGTGCTTCCGGTCACTTACAACGGCGGCATCGATCCCTCGGACGATGTGGACTGGTACGCCTTCACCTTCAATCCTCCGGCGGCGGATCCGATGCCGGATTATCTGCTGCTCATCGAGACTTCCGCCTGGAGCCGCGGCAACGTGGACACCATGATCTACCTGTACGCGGAAGGCGATGTCGATAATGCACTGGACTCCGATGACGACGACGGCGAAGGCGTGTATTCCTTCCTGGCGGTCCCCGCGACGGCCGGCAACTATCTGGTGAAGGTCGTCAGCACGGGCTATTCCTCCACCACGGGCGAATACCTGTTGAATGTCGATTACGCGGAAGTCATCTGCACGCCCGACGAGACGGTCTGCAACGGAAACGATCTGGATATCTGCAACGATCTGGGCACCGGATACGACACGGAAACCTGCGCGCTGCCCTGCGAGGTCGTGAACGAGACCGCGCGCTGCGGCGTGGCGGGCGACGCGGAGGTCGAACCCAACGATCTTCCGGAAAACGCCATGGTTCCCGCGGCCTATCCGGCGCTTTACAACGCCTCGCTGCCTTCCGGGGACGACGAGGACTGGTACTACATCACGGTGGGGGCGGCCTCGCGTGACGTCACCTATCTTCTCACCCTGGAATCTTTCGCCTGGGAAGGCGCGGAAGACACGGTGGATACGGAGTTCTTCCTGTACGAGATGGACGGAACCACCGAGATCGCCAGCGACGACGACGGCGGGGAAGACTCCTATTCGAAGATCGTCGCCACGGTGGCTCCCGGAAGCTATTTCCTCGTAGTCACCGGCGCCAGCAGTTACACCAGCGGCGATTACATGCTGTCCATCGATTTCGCCGAGCAGATCTGCACCCCGGGAGTCATGGCCTGCAACCTGGACGGCGACGTGGAGACCTGCAACGATCTCGGACTGGCCTGGGACGTGACGGAATGCCGCAACGGCTGCGAGGCCGGCGCAAATGTCGGCGAATATCAGTGCATTTACATGGCCTGCGCCACGGACGTTCTGGAGACCTTCGACAGCGAACTTCCGGCCACCTGGGCCGTGACGGATTCGGGCTCCGACGGCAAAACCTGGGCCTGGACGGACAGCATCAGCGGAATCAGCAACCTGGACGGCGGATTCATCGGCCTGAAGGATACCTCCGGGACGGAAATGACCGAGGAGATTCTGACCACCGATACGTACACGCGGGCGGAGGACTGCGGAACGTTCATGCTGGCCTTCGATCATGCCTACGATTTCTGGTCGGGCAGCGATCCTGCGGTGGTTCAGATTTCCGTCAACGGCGGCGACTGGCAGGATCTGGTCAGTTTCCCGGATGACAATTACCAAAGCCAACTTCTGGATCTGGCGGCTCTGGTCGCCGTGACCGATACGTTCCAGATCCGCTTCGTCTACGGCGACAACGGAACCTATGCCGAGGAATGGGGCATCGACAACTTCCACGTCTACGGCGAGCAATAGTCGTTCTTCAATTCCAACCGGAAACGGGGGCCTTCGGGCCCCCGTTTTTCGTTGGTTGTCGTAATCGGTTGAAGGAGATACGGCGAGTGCGCTATCGCCTCTCCCGTATGTCAGCGCTTTTCATCTCGTTCCAGAACGGCCAGGCTTTCCACGTGCGGCGTCTGCGGGAAGAAATCCAGGACATGCAGCGCCTTCGGCCGGTATCCCAACGCGGCCCAGCCCGCCAGGTCTCGGGCCTGCGTGGCGGGGTTGCAGGACAGGTACGCCAGGATCCGGGGCAGACGGTCGGGATCCGAAAACGCTTTCGAAAAGGCGTTCGCCCCGTTGCGAAACCCCTCCCGGGGAGGATCCAGAATCAGAAGATCCAGGCGGGCGTCTTCCTTGGCCAGACGGAAAAACGCCCGGTCGGCCTCGCTTTCGATCACCCGAAGCCGCGGGTGCGCGGCGGCCGGTTCGGGGGCGTGCTTTCGCGCCATGTTCACCGCCAGGGGTTGCGTCTCCACAAGGAAAACCCGCCGACAGAAGGGCAGAAGCGGGATGGAGAGATTTCCGGACCCTCCGAAAAGGTCGGCCAGTTCCGGATTTCGCCCCCGTTCGGCCGTCAGGTTCCGGCATTCGTTTTCCAGGACGCGCCGGGCCTCGTCGTTCAGGGGGCGGTTGATTTGCCAGAAGGCGTCGATTTCGTGAGGAACCGCAGCATCTTTTTCTCCCAGGGACAGGGCGGTCTGCCCCTGGACATGGCGTGTTTCCGCCGCCCAGACCACCACGCCGCCAAGATCCGGCAGGCGTTCCGGCAGAGAGAGCAATTTCTCCAGGTCCGGCCGGTTCCGCCGCCGATTGCCGTTCGCTCGGACGTTTTCCCGAAGATAAAACGCCGCCGCGCCCTTTTTCTCCAAAGGAGACCAGCCCAGTTCCAGTTCCCCTGGAAAGGCCGGTCCGTCTTGCAGACGTGCGAACAGGCGTTGCCGCAGATCTTCCAGTTCCGGAAACAGGATCGGGCAGGAGTCGATGGGAACGATATCGTGCGTTCCGGCTTGGAAATAGCCGAGCTCTCCGTTCGCTCCCCATTGAAAGCGCGCTTTGAGGCGATATCCCCGAGGTTCCGGCGATGGATGGACGCGGACTTCCGGAAACGTCAGCCCGCCGATTCGCTTCAGGTTCTGTACGGCGATTTCCGTTTTCTCCGTCACCTGCCGGTCGTAGCGGACGTGTTGCCACCGGCAGCCGCCGCAAACGCCGAAATGCGGGCAGAACGGGGCGCATCGGTGGATGGACGGCTCCAGGATTTCCAGAAGCCCTGCTTCCTCGTGGCGCTTGTGCTCCTTTACGGTGCGTACGCGCAGCCGGTCGCCCGGGCAGGCGTCTTCCACGAAAACCGCCTTGCCTTCCCGGCGGCCGATGCCCGCGCCCCCGGAAGTCAATGCGTCGATGGTCAGGTCAAAGTCGGTCGTCATGGGGCAGGGCTCCTTCCAATGGGTTTTCGGCCGAAGATCGCGTTTTCGAGGCCGACGGGCCGCGCCGTCCGGATGCCGCGCCGGGTGACGGAATCGAACGCCGGAAAAACGGGGTTCAGCGAACATCCCGCCAGGTCGTGGCCAGTCCCTCCGGTGGTGACCCGGGCCGGATCCGCACCGCCCCGTCCCGATCCGTACGAAGGATTTCGGGAAAGCGGGTCCGCATCCGCCGCCAGTCGTCGGCGCTCAGATAGCGCCGCAGGTGACGGTTCATGGACAGGGTAACAGAAGCGGGGCCGATCCGGTCAATCATTTCCTTGAAAGATTTCAGGCGGCCGGGGCCGAAGGCGATCACGTGGGTTTCCGGATTTCCTCGGACATTGCGGATACGTGTCCAGTCGCGGGCTTCGATACGGTGCGGAGACGGCAGAATCAGCAGCCGTTCCGTCTGAAAGGCGACATCGAAAAGCAGTACGTCCTTTCCCCTGCGACCCTGTTTTCGCAAGATCAGGACGACCACCGAGCCGTCGTTTTTCCGTTCGCAGGAGCGCAAGTCATCGGGACCGCGACAGGCCCATTCCGATGATGAATAATCGGCCTCCAATCGTTCGTGAACGTCGAGAAACGTTTTCAGTCGCTCGGAAGCGTCTCGTTCGGAAGAACTTCGACCGGTTAACCATACACGCTCGACAGACGTGCTTCCCGTGTTCCAGACCATCGGGGCCAGGATTTCCTTCACCGGATCCCGATCGCCATCCAGCAACCGACCCACGGAAAACAGTTCCGTCCCGCCGTCCGGATGGCGCAGCATGACGGCGTTTCCCGCCGGAAGATGCGGAACGACGATCTCCATCCCGTTCGAGAGAGCCGGTGCGTCCAGGCGGAAGCCGAAAATTCCGAATGAAAGCAGGATGAGATACAGGGCCGCGATGCGAGCTGCCCGGTCCCTGCGGCCATCCGGCCAGATCCGGCCGGGTGGGCGTCCGCGACGGCCATGGGGGCGAGGAAACGTGGAAGCCAGCAGGAACAGGCCCGAGAGGGTCAGAAGTGGAAGAAAAAGCGACGATCGTGGAAGATAGATCACGCCGTCCAGCCGATCCGTCGCCGCCTGGAGGGCCTGAAACGTAAGAGAAAAGAGCCGATCCGCGCCATGCAAGGGCCAGTGCGCCAGTTCCGGAGCCGGAAACCAGAGCGCCGTGGCCAGACCCAGAAGAGGAATCAGAAATAGCGAGAAAATCGGAACGACAAGGACGTTCATGACGAGTCCGGAAAGGGAAATCCGATGAAAATGAGCCGCCAGCACGGGAGCCGTGACCAGAAAGCAGACCAGACTGCTCGCCATGATGAAAAACAGATAGGTTCCGGCGGCGCGAAGGATCCGGTTTCGCGCCCATCGTGGACGCGGAAACCCGGAAACCAGCGTTTCGATTCGCGGAATGCCGAAAATGATGCCGAAAACGGATATGAAACTCAACTGGAAACCGGGCTCGAAAAGGGAATGGGGCAAAAAGAGCAGGATGCCGAAACCCGCGATGAACAGGCTGTTCATGCCGTCCGAGCGTTTCCATAGAAGCCGTCCGAGCAGATAGACGCTCACCATCACGGCCGCCCGCAGCGTGGCCAGACGCAGACCGGCCAGGAACGCGTATCCCCATATCGCCGGAAGCGTCGCCAGAGCGGCCACCTGTCCGGGCGCGTAGCGGCGCAGAAAGAACGGCAAACGGCGGGCGATTCCGGCGGACAGCCAGAAAACCCACAGAGCCATGACACCCAGGTGCAGGCCGGAGATCGCCAGAAGATGGGCCGTTCCGGAAGCCGCGAACACCCGGTCCACGGATTCGGGCACGGCCTTGCGCATCCCCAGGGACAGAGCTTTCAGCACCTCCCGGCTTTCCGGGCGAGCGTGGGACTCGATCCATTCCGCCAGCCTGCCGCGCCGTCTTTCTAAAGCCGAGAACAACGAATCCTCGGCCATCCGTTCCAGCAGCCGGATGGACGAACCCTTTCGCAGGAAGGCCGTCACCCGGATGTCCCGGTGCTTCAAATAGGCGGCATAATCGAAACACCCCGGATGGCCTTCGTTGCGCGCGTCACGCAGGCGCAAACCGGCCCGCACACGATCCCCTGCTCGACAGGACACCCGCCCGTCCGCCACGAACACCAGCACGCGCCCCGAACAAACCCGCCCGGGTTTTCCCTTCGGGCGGCAATACTCCGCGCGGATCAGCACCTGCAAGGCGCGGCGGCCGTGCTCGGGAGCCCGTTCCACGATGCCGCTGACTTCCACGGTCTCCCGATTGCCGACCTGGAAAGAGACATCCTCCGGTTCGAGATCGGACGCGGCGTGCAGGCTCTCCGTCCACATGCCCAGAAGAAAGGCGGATAGCGCCAGAAACGCCAGTCGAGACAGGGGCGTGCGGATCCAGGGAAAGAACATGGCGATGAGAATCGGAACGATGAAAAGCAGGTTCAGTTCCAGGGAATGCGGCGAAAGCGCGAAGCGATGCGAACAGAAGATGCCCGAGGCAAGGAAAAATCCCGCCGGTATGAAGGGCCTTGCCGCCAGCCCCCGCAGGTTTTCCCGAACCACGTCGATTTGCCATCCCGGCATGAGCCGTCCTTTTCCGTTCGATGCCATTCCTTGTCCCATCCTTCAGGTTGCCGGGAGATTGCGTCGTAATACGGCACGATCCGCCGCCGGAATTGTCCGGGGACGCGTCTTTCTTTTTTCTCGGAAGTAAAAGAAACCCCGGCCGGGTCATAGGGTCTATAACGAAGGACATGGTGGTTGGGAAAAACCTTCCGGGGAGGTTTTGTAAGGCATTGAGAAGACTAGAGAAAACGTTGCGTTTGTGGCGTGGAGGCTCGGCCGTGGGAAACGGCTGAAACGGCCGCATTTCGCGGACCGTCCGGGTGAACGCAAAAATACGTGAAAGCTTGGTTATATCAAACGGATACGCATGAAAAACGTGTCACCCGGACGAAGCGCGGAAAAGGCCCGAAACGGGACCGAAAAGTCGGATGGCTCGGGAGAGTCGAAAAGGAGCGTAGTTCCTGTAATCACGCCCGTTCGTATTCGCAATGTTGCATCGTCCGTATTTCCCCGGCAAGTCCGTTCACGACCTTGACTTTCCAGGTCCGATCTGACAAAGTGCTTGCGGATCGAAACGCGATTCGGACGCACTTTCGGCAAGGAAATCAGAAAAAGGATCCGTCGATGAAACCGGTTCTGTTTTACGTTCCCTGGTTGGACCTCCCGGTCTACGGCTACGGCGTCATGCTGGGCCTTTCCTTCGTGATCGGCTGGTACCTGATGGGCTATCTGGTCAAGTGGTACGGCCTGGACGAAAGCAAGGCTTATACGGCCATGATTCTGGGATTGTCCTTCGCCATCGTCGGGGCTCGTTTCTTTCACATCATCACCAACCTGCACATGCATTGGACCCTGGGGCGCATGCTCAATCTGCGGGAAGGCGGCCTGGTGGCTTACGGTGGATACATCTTCGGCGTGGGAGCCGGCGTCATTTACTGGAAGGTCAAGAAAGCGGATATCTGGTCCTATCTGGATATCGTGGCTCCCGAACTGGCCCTGGGACTTGGATTGACGCGCTTCGGGTGTTTTCTGCGCGGCTGCTGCTACGGCGTGCGATCGGACAGTGCTTTCGCCATCAGTTTTCCCCCTGGAAGCCTGGTGGAACAGCAGCACAGCAGTCGGGGTTGGGAACTCTTGTCCAGCGGTTGGTCGGTTCCTGTGCTGCCCACTCAGCTCTTTTCATCCGCTACCGGGTTGATATTGTTTGCTATTTCCCTGTTCGCGCTACGTTGGGCCAAGAAAAATCGCGAGCCCGTTCCCATGGAAGATGGAACGCCCGCCCGGGCCCGCTACGTGGACGGCTGGATCATCATGGGATTCGTTTTTCTGTACTCGTTTTATCGCTTTCTGCTGGAGTTCATCCGGGATGACGGCGGCCGGGGCACGGTGGGCGCGTTGAGCACCTCGCAGTTCATCGCGCTGATTCTCATGGCCATCGCCCTGTTCTTCGCCGTCTACTGGCTGCCGAGACTCGCCCTGCGCCGGGCGACGGCGGGAGCTGCACCCGTCGTCGGGAAAGATTCCAAGCGTTCGAAATCCAACAAGAAATCCGGAAAGAAGCGGTAGGCGACGCCCCCTTTCCGTTCTTTTTTCCGCCCGATCTTTATGGCCCTCAGATCTTTTTTCCCGGTCGTCGTTCGTTCAGCAGGCTTCGCGCCCGGCGGATCTTTTCCGGGTCGATCCCGAAGGCGTCTCCGGCGGTTTTCTCCAGGTTTTCCCGCAGGTTGCGTTTCTCCACGCCTTCCGTTCGTATGCGCCGGAAATGGCGGTTGTGAAGGTAGAGCTGGCCGTCTTGCGTGTGCCTGGTGATGACGAGCTGCCGCATGCCCGGCCATTCGAACGAGTCGTCCCAGGCGTTCCGGAAGGCCGCTTCCGTGGCGGGCGCGGCGTGGAGTTCGTAACGGATTTTCCGCTCCGTTTCCCCCGGGCCGCTGAGAAGGAAACGTCCGTTTTCATGATTGCGCTCCAGCCGCAACGTTCCCCGAGAGGTGGCGATTTCCACCGAATTATCGGGCAGTTGTATCGGTTCGCAGATCAGATATCCAGGATCGATCAGGTAGGTTTCATTTCCTTGGCGCGTCAAGAGTGCGCAATGATGGTTTTTTCCTCCCGGTGTGTCGGCCAGAACGAAGCGGGTTTCGAAGCCCAGGCTGTTGACGATCCGGGCCAGGTAGTTGGACAGGGAAAAGCAGGTTCCGCCCAGGCCGTGGCGAAGATGATCCCGGATGACCTCCGACGGCAGGCGTCGCCAGTCTTCCGGTCCCTCGCCTCGGGTGGTTTTCAATAACTTCGAAATATTCTCGTACGGCAGGGTGGAAAAGGCTTCCGCCACGACTCCCAGAGCCCGCAGGCCGCCCTTCCGGGGGGCGATCTTCAGAGCGTCGAAAAACAGCCCCACGGCGTCCCGGTCGGCATCCCGGGCGCTCAAGATCCGGGCTCCTCTCGGATTTCCTCTTTCTCCCGTGAAATCATGGAGATTCCACGGGTTCTTCATCATCGGAAACGAGATACAGCCGCCAGGTGTTGAGTCGCCCGCTTTGGCCGGCCTGTCCGTCGGAAACGTGCAGGGTCCAGGTTCCCACGGCGGACTCTCCAATGAAATCCGTCAGGCTGCCCGGACCGTAGGCGTCCAGAAGCGCGCCGAAAACGGTGACGAGATTCGACCCGGTAATATCGCCGTTGGTCAGCGTAACCGACGTTCCGAGCGGAGAGGTAAGAACCACGGAAAGCTGCTGCACCTTGGCGTGGGTGATGGAGAGTCCCACGGCGACTTGAGCCAGCGCGATGTCCTCCGTCACTTCGACGGTGCTTTCCACGCCGACCGGACTGTTGTCCGGAATATCCATGGGGAACGTGTCGGCTGAAGGGTAGATTTCCCCCGAAATCACGGAAGAAACCCGCACGGTGACCGTCGTGGAGGAAACCGTGGGATCTTTCGGGGAGACGACGACGAAGGCCGTGCCTTCCCCGGAGGCGGACGCCGTGACGGTTCCGTCGTCGGAGACGGTGACCAGCGACGGATTCAGCGAAGAAAACAAGGTGGCGTCCTGCAAGGCCGTCGTGGCGTCCTCCGGAAGCGGATCGAAGCGTCCCTGCACCTGAATCCGGGCGGATCGGCCGGGGAAGACGTTCATTTCCTCGGGCAGAACGGATACTTCGGAAAGCGTGGCGGCCGTGACCTCGAAGCTTCCCGTTCGTTCCGTGATCCCGGCTCCGGGAGAGGCGGCCACCGACAGGCGCACCCACCCGTCTTCCCGGCAGACGTGAAGAATCCGCTCGGACCGTCCGGCTCCGTCGTCGTCCGCCAGTTCAAGAACGGTTTCATCATCGGCCCCATAGAGAGTCAACCTGGCGTCCAGGCCGGAAATGTCCGGCTCCATGGAGACTTGCAGCAGATGGGTGCGGCCCTCGCGGCAGGGGAAACGGTAATAGGATTTCTCTCCGATGAACTGAATCCGGCCGCCCTGGGATTCCGGCGGCGTCAAGAGGGTTTCGTTTACGCCCGACGGATGATCGAAGGCCAGGGGACCGGCGATGTTGTTCGCGCGGTTCGGATCGTGAAAATGAAAATTCCAGTCGGCCGCGACGAAGACGTTGTAGGATCCTTTCGGCGGATCGGGGAAGCGGAAGGCGGCGGTTCGACTGTTTCCGGGCGCCAGATTGAGATAGGCCACCTCCCGGAAGGGAAGGTCGCCGGCGGAGGGCGTTTCCGTGGAAAACAGGTAAATTCCCACGCGAAGTACATCCACCGTTTGCGGGCCGTGATTGGCCACGGCGGCCAGCAGCACAAGTTCCTCTTCGTCGATCTGCTGAATGCGCAGGTTGCTTGCCGAAACATCGGCGTCTTTCGGCTGGGTGGGGGAAACCTTGATGGTGTACTCCCCGCCGTTGTTCTCCCAACTGTCCACCGCGATGAAAAACGTTCCGTCGGCGGGCGCGGTGAAGGAAAATTCGTCCGGCGTCAGCGCGCAGCAGGCGTCCGCGCCCCCGAGGCAGGAATCGGGGAGCCGTTCGCAGTCGGAGAAAACGTATACCGCGGAGTCGAAGTGCCGGGTCAGCGGCGTGACCTTGATCCGCACGGCTTCGCCTTGGGAAAGTTCGATGGCGTATACTTCGTCCGGGCCGATGGTCGGCGCGCCCACGGAATCCGTCCAGCAGGAAGACATGGTTTGCACGGCGTTGGCTTTTCCCCGGGTGTCGCCTTGCAGCAACTGGTCCTTCCGGATGGGAATCGCCAGATCGCAGACGGAAACGCAGGTTGCTTCCAGGCAGGTTTCCGGAGGACGACAGATCTTCTCGATATCATAACGGACGCCTTCCGAATTGCAGCGGATCACGTTGCCCGCGTCGCAACGTTCCTCTCCCGGTTCGCAAATCACTTCTTCGCAGGCGTCCAGGACGCAGATCTCGTTCGCTTCGCAAAGCTCGCGGGACCAGGAACGGCCGTCGCCGTTGCAGACTTTGAGCTTGTTGGCCAGGCAGATCCGCTGGCCGGGAACGCAACGCTCGATGATCGGAAATTCGAAATCCCACTCCGGTTCTTCCGCGTCCGGGAAATCGATCTCCACCACTTCGATTTCCTCCTCGCCTTCTTCCGCCTCCGCGTCTCCGTCTTCGGCGCTTTCCGGATCGGCGTCCCCGTCGATCGGCTTCGTATCGGCAAGTTCTATGTCGTCATCCTGTTCCATGTCGAGATCGCCGTCCGCATGGGGGATTTCGGTTTCCTCGTCAACGTCCGCATCCGCATCGCCGTCCGTTTCCATGGAAGAACCGCAAGCCGTCAACGTCGCGGCAAGGCAAACCAGCAGAAATAGTACGAATAACGATCGGTCCGTGCTCTGTTTCATCATGGTGTTCCAGTCCATTAATTCATCTTGAGGTCGAACGTAACATTTTTTTATACCGTATGCGTTTCATTCTTGCAAGCAGGATGATGTCTTTGGAAAGCTCATTTTTACGGATTTCAAGAACCGAAGAAATTTTTTAACGGACACAAGCCCCCCGCTCCTTAATTCCGAAACGTTGCGATCCGGAATTGACTTCGGAGCGGGTGAATGCTAGAGAATAGATCCGGAATCGTCCGACATCGGATATCGATCATCGTAGGGAGGTGACACCATGCTGGATCTGCGAACCGTCGTCAATAATCTGAAGGAAGTCAAGGCCGGTCTGGCCCGGCGGGGCGCCGAAGCGCAGTTGGAGCCGATCATCGCTCTGGACGAGGAACGGCGGCGTCTGATCGTGGAAGTCGAGGAATTGCGCCGACTTCAGAACGAGGCCAACCAGCGGATCAAGGAACGGATCGCGAAGGAGGGACCGCAGTCGGAAAGCGTCCGGGAAATGCGGAGCGGACTGAAGGATTCCTCCAGCAAAATCAAGGCATTGGAGCCGGACTTGAAGGCGGTGGAGACCCAAATCCACGATGCCCTGATGGCCGTGCCGAACCTGTGCCACGAAAGCGTTCCCGACGGAAAGGACGAGTCGGACAACCAGGTGTTACGTACGGTGGGCGAGCCGCCGATCTTCGATTTCGAGCCGAAATGGCACGACGAACTGGGCCAATCCCTGGATATTCTGGATTTCGCCCGCGGCGCGAAGCTTGCGGGTGCGAGGTTTACGGTGTTGAAGGGCGCCGGAGCGCGCCTGGAGCGGGCTCTGGGTCAGTTCATGCTGGACATGCAGATCAAAGAGCATGGATACACGGAGATCATGACGCCGCTTCTGGTCCTTCCCGAAATCCTGCAAGGAACGGGACAGTTGCCGAAGTTCGAGGAAGATCTCTTCAAAATGGAAGGCATGGACCGGGAACTCTATCTGATTCCCACGGCGGAGGTGCCGCTTACGAATCTATACGCCGGGGAGATTCTTAAGGCGGAGCGACTTCCCGTGCGCCTGTGCGCCCATACGTCCTGTTTCCGCAGCGAGGCGGGAAGCTACGGCAAGGACGTGCGCGGATACATCCGCCAGCATCAGTTCAACAAGGTCGAGCTGATCCACGTCAGCCATCCCGAAAAATCCTACGAGGAACTGGAATTGTTGACCTCTCACGCCGAGGCCGTGCTGAAACGTCTGGAACTTCCCTACCGGGTGGTTTCGCTCTGTTCCGGCGATATGGGTTTCAGTTCCGCCAAAACCTACGACCTGGAAGTCTGGCTACCCGGCCAGGGCCGCTATCGGGAGATCAGTTCCTGTTCGAACTGCGAGGATTTCCAGGCCAGGCGGATGAAGCTGCGTTTCAAGGAGGAAGGCGGCAAGCCGCGCCTCTGCCACACGCTGAACGGCTCCGGGCTGGCGGTGGGACGCACGTTGGTGGCCGTTTTGGAAAACGGCCAACGGGCGGACGGCTCGGTCCGTATTCCCGAGGCGCTTCGGCCTTATATGGACGGCATGAGCGAAATCCGCCCGGAGTGATTATCACTCGCAGGCCGCCGGCGCGGAAACCACGCCCAGGTAAAGATCGGTTTCCGGTCCTTCCACCAGGATCGCAGAGCCCGCAAGCGAAGCATCGACGAGGATGAAATTCACGCCCATGGCGTCCAGGGAGCCGGACAGCGGTTCCGCCAGGTCGAGGCAGCGCGGTCCGGTCAATTCCAGATCCGCATACCCGTTGTAGGGATTTTGCCGGGTGCCGTTGGTTTCGATGCCGATTTCGTGGCCGGTGTCCGGATCCGCGATGACCGGAAGATAGTTGTATTTCGGGTCATCGGTCGCGCCCGTTCCATCCACGGCCACCGTCACCAGCCAGTCGAACAGGAAATCGTTCCAATCACCGCCGACGGCTTCCTCCACGGCTTCGAATCCGTTTTTTCCAGAGAAAATAACGGCTTGCAGGAATTCCGCCCCGCCCGAATCGGACACCGATCCAGTGAATATTCCACGCCCCCGGCCTGTTCGAACAGATACAGCATGAACATCAGGCCCATGCCCCGGCGCATGAGATCGTCTTCCCCGAAGGACAGACTGGTGGTGTTGATGACCTTGAGGACTTCGTTGACCAGAAGGATGTTGTCCACGCCGTATCCGCCGATTTCCTCCGACAGATGGGCCATGGCCTCATCCAGCCACACCGGACTCATGTCCGCGTTTTCGTCACCTGAAATCCAGGGCCCCCAGGCATGTCCGGCGAAGTGCAGCAGGTGCTGATACTCGTGGATGATCGTGGCCTGGATGACGGGAATTTCGGAGGAATCTTCCGGGACGGAGATGTACACGATATCGCGTTCGTTGGAAGGATAGTCCGTCTCGCTGTCGAAGAAGTCGGCGGAAGCGAAGAATCCCCAGACATTCTCTTCATTTACCTTGGAACTCATCAGCACCTGGAGCAGGCCGTCTTCGTCGCGGTCGGAAACATCCAGCCGCTTGCCGTCCACGGTGAATTCCGGTTCGCCGAAGAAGAGATGCGAGCGCGGTACGATGACGTTCTCGCAGGCGTTCAGAAGATCGTCCAGTGCGCTTTGGGAGACGGAAGATGCGTCGCTCTCGTCGAGCAGCACAGCGCAGCTTGCTCCCTTTGCGGCCACTCCGGCGGTCAGCGTGGTGGAGATCGTCCAGGCGTCGAAATAGAGCGTCACGCTGGAGGCGCATTGCCCCTCGTTGCAGATTTCATCCGTTGCGCACTCGGCGCTTTTCGTGCATCCCGAGGCCATGGGTTGCGACCGGCGGCGAATCTCCGGGGAGGTCTTTCCGCGATTTTCCCACAGGAATTCCGCTCGTTCGCGGTTGTAGCGATCGAAGGCCCATTGGCCGAGGGTGCGTGCCGGAAGCGGAGATGTCGCGCCATCGAAAGACATGGAAAGGCGGGCCGATGATTCCGGGGACGTTCGGAGTCTTTCCGCAGCCCCGAAACCGATTTCGTAATCGGCGGTTTCGTCCTGCCGGGAGGCGAAAAAGGGAATCAGCCATGCTTGGCCGCATTCCAGTTCGCCGGGAATATCCACGTGAAGTTCCCCGGGAACCGGCAGGCGCGTTGCTCGGAATTCGGACGGGGAAATGCACTGTCCGTTCTCGCACGTGCGGTCGGAAGCGGAACAATCCTCAACGGTTTCCCATTCGTAGTCCGTCGAGCATTCCTGAATGAGGGGACCGTCACAGTACCGTTCCCCCGGGGTTTCGCAGAGCGCGGTTCCTTCATCGGATTCCGTCGAACATCCCGGGAAGAAAAGAAGAACGGCAGCGAAAGCAAGCAGGATAAATCGATGAGACATGAGTGTTTTCTCCATGGAGCCGTTGATACGTTCGATCCGCCGGGGAATGATTTCATTCCGTGATTTCGATATTTTCCGAACCCGAAAACAAAAGGGAAGAAAATTGATCGAAAGTTGTCCATTATTATATTGAAAACGGTTTCGAAAAGGATATAAAATATAAAAACGTTTTTTTCGCTTACGAAAAACGGGAAAAAAAACCGAGCAAGGAGTCACGGCATGGCGAACGAAAAGGTTCTCTTGGTGGACGACGAAGCCGATTTCGTGGAAATTCTGGCCAAGCGACTGAAAGCGCGAAATTTGGACGTATTGACCGCGTCGAATGGAGAAGACGCGATCAAACTTGCCGGACAACATCGCTTCGATGCCGTTATTCTTGATTTGCAGATGCCCGGAATGGACGGCATAGAAACGCTTCGGCAGTTGATCCGGGACGATCCGGATCAGCAGGTTCTTTTATTGACCGGACACGGAACCATTGAAAAGGGCGTGGAAGCGGTCAAGGAAGGCGCGGTAGAATTCCTCCAGAAACCCATCGATATCAAGGAACTGATGGAAAAGATCGGCCGGGCGGCCACGGAGCATACCGTGCTTGTGGAAAGACGTTCGTTCGAGAAGATAGAGGATATTCTGGAAGAAAAAGGCTGGTAGACGCCGCGTTCTCTTTTACATCGTAAGACGCTCCCGACCGGGGGCGTTTTTCGTTTGGCGCCCATTTCCGTCGTACGTGAGATCCTTTCCGTGGTTTTCCGTATAGCCGCCAAAACGTTTACATTTCTTCCTTCCTGTGTTACGCCCTGAACCAGGGAATTTCAACTTTGGAGGCGAAAGAACATGTCCAAGCCCAGACGGGATCGTCTCTCCGACGCCCGCCCCGGTCCGAAGGGGAGTCTGCCGAAAATCGTTGCCGTTTTGGGGACCATCGCGGCGTTTCTGGTTCTTTTTACCCCATGGCAGAGCAAGGAGGAGCGGCAGAAGGCGGTCAACGATCGCGTGATGAAGAAAGTGTACGACGCGGAGGGGATGCCGGAGCAGATGGTGGAACGTCGGATCGAGATCTGGGACGGCGCCATTCGGATCAAGGTCGTCGCCAGGGACTTGACCCGCCTGGAAGAAACCATTCGCATGGTTTCCAAGAATCTGTACCGCCTGGCCCGGGATCTCGAACCGGATTATGAAGAAAGCCTAGTAAAGAAAATCAACGACCAGGCCGGAATCGCCCCGGTGGAAGTGGATGAGCCGTTTTACGAGAGCCTGCAGGAAATCGTCCGGATCGCGGGGGAATCCGAGGGAACGGTGGATATCACATTGAAGCCTCTGTACGATCTGTGGAAAATGGGAGATCTTCAGGGGCATTTTCCGACGAAAGAGGAACTGGCCGCGACTCTGCCGCTTGTGGGCATGGAGCATATCCGTTTCGACAATGAGAAGAAGACCGTCTTTCTCCCGGAAAAGGGGATGGGGCTGGATTTTCGAACCATTCGCCGGGGGTGGGTGCTTCGGGAAGTTCAGCGGACCATGGCGGAACGGGGAGTGGAGAACTATTTTGCGCTTTTCGGGTCCGACGTGGTTTCCAGGGGAAAACAGTTCAAGCATCCCTGGAAGATTTCCCTTCAACATCCGAAAAATGCTTTGGATTATTATGGCGATGTCGCGACGGGTGATGGGGCGCTGATGATTACGAACTATTATTCCGGAGCGTTCATTCGTAAAAAAAAGATGTATCATCCATTTCTCGACCCGAAAACCGGTCGGCAGTATCGGAACTGCCTGACTGCGGGGGTATGGGGACCGGATCCCCTGAAAGCCAAGATCTACGGCCAGGCGGTTTTTTCCCTGGGCAAGGAAGCGGGACTGGAATTTCTCTCGGAGAAATCCGGCTATGAAGGGGTGGGCATGGACGCCGATCAGAACGTCTTCGTTTCCACGGGGATGAAGGAACGTCTGGATCTCGCGGAATTGAAAAACCGACCTCTGCCGGAATCGGTCGCGCCGAAGGAGACGGACAAGAAATAGTCGGCGGGTTTTCTGTCTTCCGATTTCACCGGCGGCGATGTCCGGCCGTTTTCCTTCGTCCGTTAGAATTCCATGGGATGTGCATTGTCGCCTTGACGAAGGCGATCCTCCCCGATTACTATAGGCAAGATTCCAAGAACGATATGGATGACGATTCCAATCTCTGAATGTCGGAGGCGTTTCATGAAATTCAAGCATACCTGGGTGGTTTTGACTCTCTGCCTGCTGTGGGCCGCCTATGGAACCGGCTGCGGTTCTTCGAAACAAGAGGCGGACCCGGCGGAAGCTCCGGGAAAGGCCCTGGAAGAGGCGAAATCGGCGGCCAAGGACGCCGGTTGTTCCATAGGAGATCCGTCCACGGAGGCGCTCGTTCCCGCCGGGTATTTCGCGGAAACCGGAACGGCGCTCACCTCCGACGGCAAGGCCCTGACGCCCGCCGGAGATACGCATTTGCTGGCTCGTTTCCCCTGGGGCTTGGCGGTGGGGGGCAAATACGCTTACGTCACCCATGCCGAAGGCGACAAGCAATTGCAGGTTTATGATCTTTCGGGGGAGGTTCCGGAGGATGGCGACGCGGACGGTTCCGAGACGGCGGAAACCGTCGGTCGAGCGGAAGGCGAGCCGATTCGTCCGGTCCAGACGATTTCCAAAGTCGGCGGAGGATACGGAATGGCGGTGACCGCGGACGGAAAAACCCTGTATTTGCCGGGCGCGGGCGCCATGGACGTGAAAGTGTACGCCTGGCAGGACGATCAGCTCGTTTTGCAGCGGGAAATCCCGGTGGGAGGTTATATCGGCGCGGTGACGCTTTCGGCCGACGAGAAGACGCTCTACACGGTGTCTCCCACCCAGAGCATGTTCACGAAGATCGTTCTGGCCGACGACGGAAAGACCAAGGTGCATGTGGGAAACTATCCCTATGACGCCGTACTGAGCGCCGACGGCCGTACGGCCTACGTCAGCAACTGGGCGGGTAACTCGGTATCCGTGGTGGATACGCAGGAGATGAGCGTCACCGCCACGATTCCCGTGGACAAGGGGCCGGAGGGGCTGGCGCTGGCGGAAAACGGGAAATACCTGATCGTCACCAACGCCGATGCCGACAACCTGAGCATCATCGACACTGACACGAATACCGTCTTCCGGACGCTGGAATTGGATCCGGACCATTCGGACCTGAAGAGTTGGACGCCCAATCATGTGGTCGTTCACAAGCTTTCCCGGCGCGCCTACGTGGCCTCCGCAGACCATAACGCCGTGGAGGTGATCGACACCGAAAACTGGCAGATTCTGGGAGCCGTTCCCACGGCCTTTTATCCCGTGCGCCTGGCCTTGACGGACGATGGCGACCGGATGGCGGTGGTCAACGCCAAGGGCTGGGGGGCCGAGCCGCTGGTTCATACGGGAATCGGTCTGAACGGCGTTTTGCAGCTTTTCGAAATCCCCGTGGAGTCCGGCGACCTGGAAGCGCACAGCCTGAAAGTGAAAAACAATGTCGAGCGGACGCTGGGCTTCTTCCCGGACAACAACTGCCCGAAAATCCTGCCGCTTCCCGTGGACGAGAACGAGAAATTTCCCATCGAGCACGTCATCCTGGTCATCAAGGAAAACAAGACGTACGACGAAGTGATGGGAAGCTACCGGGGCCAGGACCATCCCGGCGACGAATGGCACGATCCCGCTTTGGCCGCCTGGGGATGGTACGAAGTCGAACCGGGCCGCTGGATCAACAACACGCCGAACGCCCATTCGCTGGCCGCGACCTTCGTGGATATGGTGAACTTCTATGCCGACGCCGAGGTTTCGCTTCAGGGGCATATGTGGGTGACCCAGGCGGACTGTACCGATTACGTGGAAAAGAACCGCTTCGACCGCTTCCCGGCCACCGGCGTCGATCCGACCTCGGTGCACTACAACAAATCTTTCTTCCATCATCTGAACAAACACGATGTCTCGTTCCGCATCTACGGCCAGGCGGTCAATTTCGCCCTGGAGGCCATCGGCGACTGGCGCGACCGCATCGACCTGAAATATCCCTTCTGGAGCCAGGGCGTGACGGACGTGGACAAAGCCAAGGAAATCATTCGAGAATGGACGCTGGCGGAGAACACGGACGATGAGAAGATCAAGAACCGGCTCTTTCCGTCGTTCATCTACATCGTGCTGCCCAACGATCATACCGTGGGAGGAGACGCGGGAGCCCCCACGCCCCGTACGATGATCGCCGACAACGATCACGGCATGGGTATGCTGGTAGACTGGCTCAGCCACTCCTCGTTCTGGGAGAAATCGCTGCTGATCGCCATCGAGGACGATCCCCAATCCGGCCCGGGCGACCACATCGATGCCCACCGCTCGGTCTGTTTCATGGCCAGCCCGTGGATCAAACGCGGCTATACGGGCACGGTGCATTATTCCGGACCGTCGGTTTTCCGCACCATCGAACTGATTTTCGGGCTGCCGCCCATCAACAAGAACACGCTCATGGCGCCGCCCATGTTGGATGTCTTCACCGATCAGCCCGACAGCACGCCCTATACCGCCATCGTTCCGGAAGTCCCGGTGGAAGCCAATCCGTCGGAGGGGAAATTCGCGGAAGAAGCCAAGAAATGGGACTGGTCCGTGTTCGACGGGCACGACGGTCTGGGCGATCATCTCTGGCGCATGATGAACGGGGACAAACCTCGGCCGCCGTACGCCAAACGGATCGACGATTAGGAGGGAACGAAAATGAAAGCTTTGAAATACGTCGTTCTGCCGCTTTTCGTTTTGTTGATCGGCCTGTTCGTCTCGGCCTGCGGAAGTTCGGGGGGGGATTCCCGGCCCGACGGTGATACGGATACGCCGGACGGCGATGTCGAGGAGCCGACGGACGGCGATACGGATGGGGACACCGAAGAACCCGTGGATGGGGACGAAGACGGCGATGCGGAAGCGCCGGATATCGAAAGCCTGGTGGAAAGCGGTGTCTTCTGGCTGGAAAACGGCGAGGCGCAGATCGCCGGGGAATTCTTCATGGAAGCCTATGCGGCTGTTCCGGACGATCCTCGGGCCGTATTCGGATATGCCTTGACGGAATCCATGGTGGGGCTGGAAACGCTGGGCATGATTATCCAGGTGGCGTTGCAGCCGAAAGTCCCGGAGAAAAGCCAGGACGACGATCCGTCGGACTTCGCGGAATGGATCGACAAGGAACTGGTGAAGACCCTGGGGGAACTCAACGCCCATTTCATGAAATCGGTGGAGCTGTATTCCGAGTTGAAAACGCTGGGCGGACTGAACATGACGTTCACCAGAATTCCCATCTATCTGGGCATTCACGAAACCGTGTGGATTACCGGCGAGATCGACGACACGGACGTTTACGTCCTGGACGGCATCAGCCGCATGATGGCCATGGTTTTCGAGTTCGTTACCGCCCACCATGTCAAATCGGATTTATACACGGTGATCGGCATGTTCGGCTCGGATATGCTGGACGTGGATCTTCCGGCCATCCTGAATATCGTGGCCTACCTGCTGAATTACGACGAGGATTTTCTGGCCTTTCAGGACGACGGATCCGCGAAGGTGGACCGGACGCGGGAATTGCTGCTGGGCGCTTTGGACGACGTACTGGCGGCCATGGTCAGCGCCGAGTCCGAACGGCGGGACGATCCGGATCAGAGTGACGATTTCCTGACCGTCGATGAAAACGGTGAACTGGTCATGAACATTTGGCGGTATAGCACGCCGGAAGAGGGCGAGGAACCGCAGGAGGAACTCGCGGCGCGGGTCATCATCGACGCCGATACGATTCTGGCCGCCAATGCTCTGAAAAATCATATCCTGGTCGGGGATGATCTGGCCTATGTGGATCAGACGGTTTCTCCGCTGATCTCGGCGGCGGCCATGGTGGCGATCACCTGCGGACTGCTGGATCTGGTCGGCGTGGATCTGCCCATCCCGGATGCCGCGCTCAGTCCCTCGACCCTGACCACCTTGCTGAACGGCCTGATGAAGTTCAACCTGTTGGCCCTGGATTTCCAGGCTTATTATGCCGATCCGAAGCCCCTGCGGGAGATGCTGCCCGCCTGGACCAGCGACAAGCCGGAGTTCGAAAACAGCCTGTACCTGGAATGGGAATGCCCGGACGAACTGACGGACGACGGCCTGCCGGACGGCTCGGGCGGTTTTTTCTGCGCGGGGGACGAGGACACGCTGGTGGACGCGGCGCATTTCGCGGGTACGCCGTACGCCATCGAGGCGGATGAGCACACCGTTACCACGCCCTATATCGCCATGAGCGATCCGAGCTTTGCCGGGCTGCTGTACGTGGATTGGGTCGGGCTGCGTCTGGCGGAGGGAGACGAGGCGGACTGGCGGGAGGCGGATCAGTATTCCTTCAATGCCGCGCTGGCCAAGGTTCTCTCCGGAATCCTGAGTTTCCTGTAACGGAAATCAGTGTAAAGCCGAAAGGTTACATGGCGTCCCGGCACCAGGCCGGGGCGCTTTTTTTCGTCCGGAACCGGGGGATCCCGGTCGATGGAGGCGCGGTGTTTTGGATTTGTTCATCGCCGCCGGAGCGAAAGACGAGTTCGTAGCAGGGGGCCAGGGCGTTTGCGAAGGCGTCCGGAAGACCGCCATCACGGATGAATATCCTTAGATTCCGAGCGGTTAGAGAATCGGCGGCGTCTTCTATAAAGCCGAAAATCCGTTCGTTGTCCAGCGCCTTTTTATCGGTCTTCGCCGCGTGGAGCATCTTCGCCAACAAGCTGTCAAGGCTCCGTTTTCCCTTGTTTTTTCTCCGGATCGCTATGTCCAGGATTTGTGCGGCCAGGTCGCCGCGCAGGTAGGGCAGGGTGTGCAAGGCCGAATGGCTCCAGAAGCCGGTTCGAATGACCTCGTTGGATCGGTCCCGGACGGGGCTTTGCCAATATTGCCGCCAGACCGCGTTTCTCCGCGCCAGCGCGGCATCACAGGACATCATTTTTCCCAAAGACAACAGACGCCGGGCGTAATAGTCCGTAAAGCCTTCGGAAAACCACTTTACGGCCTCGTCTTCATGGCCGAAATGCAAACGTCCTCCGTTCCAGAAATGGACGATCTCGTGGGCCAGAAGGGGCAAAAGCGCTTTGCCGGAAGCGTTTCGATCGTTCAGAGGATGGTGAGGATCACAGAAAACGACCAGGCCGTTTCCTACGGATGAGGCGTTGGCCGCCAGGGCCCTGGAGTGGCTTTTTCGCGCCGGAAGCAGAAAGAGAAAACCCGATCGGGCTTCTTTTTCCGCGAACAGCTTTCTTGCGACGGTGAGCAAGGCAACGGTTTTCTCCGCCAGTTCATCGATGGAAAAAGGCCGATCATCGCGGACGGTCGCAACCGTCAATGACAGCGCTCCTTTGCGAATTCGGCGAACTTCCAGTTTTCCGGCCAGGATGCTCTGTTTTCTGAACGCAGCCAGCGTTCCCGTATAGCGAAACAACCTTTGGCCGTTTCCGCGTGTGGCCAGAAAACGCCAATCGGGCGTTGGGAACGGCATCCATTGCCATTCGATCGTGTAAACCGCGTCCTTCCCCGTGAAGTGACTGGGAACCATTATTCCCGTATTTCCATATAGATGCAGCCAATCCTCTTGAATCACGGGCTTCGAAAAGCTGGAATAATCCGTGGTGGGGGCCGAGCCGTCCGATACGAGTTCGTACCGTATCCGCAGGCGGGCATCCGGGGCGTGATCCCAAAACCAGTGTCCGTTTTCATCGGCGGGCAGCGGCGTTTCGGTCCCGTCTCCGGATATGGATACAACGCTTTTTACGCCTTCCGAGCAGTTTGCGATACCGTTCCATTGATTTCGTTCGCAGATGGAAAGAACGGTATGTCCGCTCGGATCTCCCTGAAATTCCAGGGCGATACGAATCGTCGGAACGGCGCCGGGAAGGACTTCGGCCCTATAGACCAGATCCGCCCGATCCATTTTCTTTTCGGATTCGGCTTCATCTGCGGACACCTGGGAAAATCCGGTCCACGAAATCAGGATCATGCCGACAAAAGCGATGAAAAGAGAGGCGGGCAAGTTTCCGGAATACTTCGGAATGGAACGGCATAAAGGGCTTTGCAAGGCGGTTCTCATACCGCCATTATAAGCTACGGACCGCCAAAAGCAACCCGCCTTTTACTCTGTATTGGCAGGCGGCATAAGCCCAAAAAATGGGGCCTTCCGGGAGAAGGCCCCGCTATGACAAAAATGTTCATGTTTACCAGTCGTTGGGGTCGTTATTCCCGATATATTCCGGCGGATCCGGTGGCGTCCAGTAATTGTTGTCCACGCAGCCGCTGTTTTCCGCCGCCTGGCTGCAATCGCAGGGAACGCTGTATCGGTTGGGGCAGATGCTGCTTCCCGTCATTCCCGGGATGACGGTGGCCCGACAGGTGAAGGTGCGGGTTTCGATCTGGGTCCGGTTGATTTTCACATCCACGTCCACGTCGTGAACGGAACGCGAGATCTGGGCGTTGCTCAAATCGCTGTAGGGAAGGTTGGTGTTGGTGAAGTCCGTTCCGGCGAGCAGTGTGTGATCGAAGGAGGTCATGCCGTAGGAACCGTTGGGATTCTGCGTGGCTCCGCGGATATCGGCGTTGATGAGCACGGCGTTGTTGAAACTGACGCCCTCCAGGGTCGTGGAATTCATGTTGACCCCGTACAGCACGGCGTCGCTGAAATTCACGCCCGAAAGATCCGCGTTTTCCAGGGTGGGCGTCTGGCCGTCCGCGTACAAATACACTCCGCTCAGGCGCGCCTGTTGCAGATGGGCGTTGCTCAGATTCACATTGGGCATGTAGGCGTCCGTGAGGATGGCGGCCGGCGTGCTCGGGTCTTCGACATGGTTGAGATAGGCGTTGCTCAGATCGGCGTTTTTCAGGTCGGTGTTCGTCAGCACGGATCCGTTCAGGTGGGTGCCGCTCAGATCGGCGTTGGTCAAGGTCGCATCCGTGAAAGTCGTGTTTTTCAGGTTGCATCCCGTCATCGTGGCGTCGGTCAGGTCGGAACGGGCGAAGGTGGCGCCGTGCATGTCCGCGCCGGTCACGTCGATGCTCTTTAAATTGGTCTTCGGAGTGTTCAGATCTTGCAGATCCGCGTTGTGTAGGTCGCAGCCCCGGCAACTGCTGCTGGAGATCAGGCTGTACGTGTTGTCGCTGGAGATGGTCATGACGTAAAGCGAGGACACGCTTCCCGCAGGCAGCAGGAGATCGTTATCGGCGAACTCCTGGGTATTGTAATAGAAATCGTTGGCCCCGCCGAAATAATTGTCGTGATACAGCCAGACGCCGGTGTTCGGTCCCACGATGATTCCCACCAGTTGGTCGTCGAATTCCACGCCCGTCTTGGCCAGCAGGTGGCAGGGGCCGTTGAATTTCAGGGCGGGCTTGGTGGGGCCGCTGCAATGGTCCTGGTTGCCCGTATCGGAGGTCTGCTGCTGGCTGGAATTTGTGGAATAGACGATCACCTCTCCCTCGGCCGGCTGTCCGTAATGGCCGGGGCAGGAGGATACGTGTCCCCGGTCAACCAGATCGCAGCGAATGGAACTGTCGTTTGTGCAACTTCCCGATTTGAATTTCCCCCGCAGTTTGGCGTCCGCCGGAGGAGTCAGGATTTCAGGATGGTCCAGGTTCGGCGCGGGATGCACGAATACGGGGTCCGGATCGCCGCTTTCTCCCTTTTTGCCGTGGTGAAGTTCCAGGGTGTATTGCTGGGCCTTGGCGTTCACCTGTACGCAGTTCTCGTGACCCGAAAGCGAGGTGACTACCTCGCCGTTCTTGTCCAGAAGTTTCATTTCGTGGCCCAGGCCCTTCGGATCCTCCATGCAGAAGGTGTGGGTGACGGGCTGATGCCAGGCGAAGGGCACGGCGTCGTGACCTTCCTCGCCGGTATCGTTGTCATGCGTGCCGGAGGGTTCCAGGTGAAACAACAGGTGATGGTGGGGGCCGAAGACCTCGCCCTCCGCCATTATTCCCTCATGCCGGAAGCCCGGATCTTCGTAGTCCTCCAGGAAGAACTCGGCAGCCTCTTCCTCCGTCTCGTTGTCGTCGTCCGAATCGCATCCCAGGGCGAAAAAGGAAAAAGAGAGCGCCGCGATCGTTAGCCAAACCCAGCAGACCTTGCGTTTCATGGTCGCCTCCATGTGGAGAGGGAAAGCCGGAAAGCGGGTTTTCGATCACCCGCTATCCGGCGGTTCGTCGAAACCGGATCAGTCCGTGTCGCCGTCCGCCGACGGCGTGGGGGGAATCCATTCGCTGACGGATGGTTCCGTGCGGTTGCTCGGTCCCACCAGCGTTTCGTAATTCAGCGTGTAGACGTTTCGCCAAAGATCCACGGTCAGTTTATCGGCCGGGATGTTTTCCGTGGTGGCCAGGTACGAGCCGTTGGGTTCGTAGATGTCCATGCGGTAGTCGGACGTGGACGAACCGTCGTTCAGGTAATACAGCACGTAGATGTAGCCCTTGTGCTCCACGCCAAGGGAGAGATAGGTCACCGTGCCGGAGACTTCCCGAAGATTCAGGGCGAAGGCTCCGTCTTCGTAATGTCCGTGTCCGCTGCAAATGCCGTCGGGACCGTTGGCGTCTCCGCCGTCGTCCGGCATGCAGGCCGTGGGATCCGTGGGATCCAGGGCATAGCCCGTATCGCAGATACAGTTTCCCTGGTGGAAGTAGGCCAGGGGCGTGCCGTCCGGATTGAAGGCCCGGACGACGCCCTTGACGTTGGTCGTACTGATGGCGGAGATGTCGTCCAGGACGAGGATGGCGCTGTCCGGGGCGAGCGCCAGGGCCAGGGGCCGGGAGAGCAGGGCCGGGTTGGCGTCGATCTGCTGGTGATTCTGGAGTTCGCCGCCCGCGATACTGGCCTGGGGGGCGTTTTCGTCCGGCACGGCTTCGTCGGAAAGCGTGCAGCTGAAGATGCGCGGCGTGCTGTGATTGATGCCGAAGATCACGCCGTTAGGGTGAACCACGGCGGAATCCAGGCGCAGGGGGAACTTGCAGTAGCTCGCGGTGTGGTCGATCTGGAAGTCCTCGTCCGGGGTGAGCGAGAGATGCCGGACGTACAGCCAGGAATCGTCCTCGGGCAGCAGCACGAAGTTCTGTTCCTCGATGGGAAGATCAGGGGCACGCCCGTATTCCAGGTCGGTATCCACGCCGAGGGAGTAGAACATATAAGCCTTGTCCGCGTATCCGCAGCCGCTGAATTTGTAGTTCGAATCCGGATCCTGCTTGGCGCTCACGTTTTGATAGACGTACATCTGTCCGCTGCCGCCCACGTCGCAGGAGGTCACGTCGGCGGAATAGGCGCGCCAGACGTAGCCCAGGTCGCCTGTCTTCTGGTTGATGGAGATATTGACCAGTTCGCTGAGCGTATTGCCGCTTTCCGCCGTGCTGAGGTCGTGCAGCGTGGCGGTGGGAGCGACGGAGGCGACCCAGACGTGCGCACCCGACTGGACTTCCAGTTTCTGCTTGTGCGAATACACGGAACTGGCGTCCAGCGGAACCAGGTTTTCCTTGATGGCCATGTCGATGGTCTGGGAGTCCTGGCCCGACGGGTTGGCGTTGACGACGGTGGTTTCTCCCTGGCCGGCCAGCCAGCCCGTATCCGAATAGAATCCGGCGGTGATCGTGACGTGGCCTCCGGCGGGAACGCCGTTGAAACTCACTTCGATGGGGTCCGAAACCGTGGTTCCGGGCATGTCTTCCAGCACGACGCGCGAGATGGAATCGCTGAAACGGGCCACGACCTTGTATTGCGTGGCGGTGGCGGGGAACTGATAGTCGTTGGGATCGTGGTCGATGCTGACGACGATGTCGTGAGTGGCCGTCATCTTGTTTTCAATGATCCAAGGCGAGGAGGCCACTTCGGCGCTGGATTCGGCCAGCCGGGCGGCGGTGGAAATGATGTTCGCGGCGGCCAGGGCCCAGCCCGCAAAGGGCATGGCTTCCTCGATTTCCTGGGCGGTGGCGTATTCGATCATCGCCTCCGCGATGGCCTGCGCGGCCTTCGTCGCCAGGAAATTCGCCATCATTACGCCTACTTTCGATGCGATGCTCCCCATGTCCGAATTGCTGGATGTCCAGATGAGGCTGAAGAAAAATTGGATGGCGGCGCTGGCCAGGCCGGTATTGCTCATCAGGCTGTTGAGCGACTCTCCGCCGTCGGCCATGCCCACCGCGATGGACAGCAGAATGGTGGGAACGCCCAGTTCGAAGACCGAGGTCATCACGATTCCCATGGTGCAGATCTGTTTTTCGTAGGATCCGCCGTGGCCCAGGCCGCCGGCCCGGACTTTGATATAGCGAGCCGCATCCGGCCAGTCGAAAGTGATGTGGGATTCCGTATAGTCTCCGGCCACGGGAACGGCGAAGATGGTGGGGACGGGGTTGGAGAGCCCGGCAAATTTCGTATCGGAGGTGTCCAGCCAGTCGCGGACCGTGGTGTCCTGGATGAAGTTGGACTGCGGATCCCACTCCTCTTCGGTCAATTCCAGCAGGTTGCCGTTTTCGTCGAAGAATTGCAGGTAAACGCCCAGGTGACGCAACCAGTCGTTGCGGAACTTCAGGGTGACGCTATCGCCGTCGGTGGAGGAGATACGGGAGCGGAAACCGCTGTGGAAGCCGCTTTTCGACATGGAATAGGCGTACCCGGAGCGGTTGCGCGTCGTTGTCTGGGTCTGTTCCAGGTGGCTGACACCGGCGGTGGGATGGTAGCTGTCACCGGCCAGCGTGGAATCGTTTTTAGAGCCGGCCAGGGCGAATTTCAGCGCCAGGTTTCCGGCGTCGAGCACGTCCTGTTTGATGTTGTACTTGTACATGGTGCTGCCGTCGGTCTTGGTGACGACGTTGCCGTCCTCGTCCTCCACGGCGACCATCTCGTACCAGTTGTGGCGGCCCTTGCTCTTGATGTAAAGCGCCAGGTCGTTCAGGCCGGGAGCGCCGGAGATGTAGTCTTCCATGATGGTGGCGGACTTGTCCGAATCCAGGTTCAGGAGTTCCGGGTGATGGAACAGGATGGTCTTGGCGATTTCCAGGGGGGAATAGGTATTCAGCTCGTCTTCCGTCAGTTCCCGAGAGGCGCGGGTTCCGCCGGATTTCATGCGCAGGATCCGACGCGCCTTTTTTCGGGCCTGGTCCGGAATGTGGATGATGGGGAAGGCCAGTCCGTGATCCACTTCCGAGCCCTGGGCGGTTTCCAGGTGTCCGTTGTTATCCGTTCTCTGGGTGATGTAGATCAGCAGCGTGCGATCCGTGGGCAGATTGGGAACATCCACGTAATGGGTGGGGACCACTTCGGGATCGGCATCCTCTCCGAACAGGTCCGGGTGCTGCGCCTTGGATTCGTCGTCGTGGGGAACGATGGCGTGATGCTCGCCGGAGACGTGCAACTGGTACTCCTCGTCCAGGGGAAGGAAATTGCTGTCGTGCCAGAAATGGAAATGGAGGCGCTTCGTTTCAGGTTCTCCCTCGCCGTCGTCATCTCCGTCCGCGTCGTCATCTCCGTCCGCGTCGTCATCTCCGTCCGCGTCGTCATCGCCATCCACGGCGTCGTCATCGCCATCCACGGCGTCGTCATCGCCATCCACGGCGTCGTCATCGCCGTCCACGGCGTCCTCGTCTCCGTCCGCGGTGTCCTCGTCTCCGTCCGCGGCGGTATCGGTGTCACCGTCCGGTTCGCCATCTCCATCGCTATCGCCACAGGCCGGCAGTCCGGTCAGGAAAGCCAGAAGCAATAGAAGACTCAACAGCGAAAATACGTTTTTTCTCATGTCGAAGGCCTTTCTTTCAGTGGGTTATACGAATTCTGAATGCCTTTGTTCGTTGAGAACGGAAGAAATCGAATCGTTTCAGTCCGACAGCACGCTGTCGTGAAAAACGCGATCGAACGTAATATCTTGTGTAATTTCACCTTCTTCCGGAACCTGGACGGGGATTGTCGCATAGAGCATCAGATCCCCGCTTTCCGGCGGATCCTCTTTTTCGTAGCCACCGACATACAAAAAAGCGTCCAGATAATAGGTTCCCGCCGGAAGATCCGTGGTGAGGCCCACCATCAGATCCCATGTGAAGTCCACTTCGGCGGAACTGTCCGTCAGGTCGATATCCATAATGGCCCTGGCCAGTTCCGGTTGAACGGATGGAGGGCCGCCTGCCGGGCGCTCCTGGGGATAAAGCATCAGATAAAGTTCTCCGGAGAAACTGTCGGCTTCGGCCTGGCCTTCGACCAGATTCACCACCGGATTCGTGCGAGTGACGGTTCCCGACAGTTTGCGCAGCGGTTGCCTGCATTCGTGCAGATCGGTGTCGCATCCAAAGGGGCAGACTTCTTCGTTCAATACGGCGATGCAGCCGTCCTCGTCCAGTCCGCAGGTTATCAGGGTGTCACTCCGCTCCGGCTCTTCCATGAAATCGTGTCCGAAGCAGAACGCGCCATCGGAGAAAGCCCGAGTCTGGCAATGGTTGGACTGATTGCAGGGAGATGGCTCGTGTGGCTGGAATTCCTCCACCGCTTCCCGGTCCATATCTCCGTCCGGCGCCTCGGGATATTCTACGTCCGTCGGGGAGTCTCCGTCCGGCGACGAATTCCCGGAGTCGCCGTCACAGGCGATGCACATCAAGCCGATCCAGAGCACCAGGCCAAAAGCCAAATGAAAAGCATGAAATTTTTTCATCATCGGTTTCCTGTTTCTTTCCGTCTACCAGTAAGGGTACGCCTTTCTCGACGGCGGTTCGGGATGGTTTCTCGCGGCAATCGGGCAGAACCCGAGATGGAAATCCTCCCTGCGGGTAATTGCATTCTCTCTGTATATCGACATTTTGCCATTTTGCTTGATAGATGTCTATCGAAAAATAGTGGTCTTACAACTGCCTGAAATAAGGCATGAAATCACATCGGCTGTTCTTGTGCGCCCGAAGTCGGGTCAGCCATCCGGCCAGGCCAAAGGTCGGGGAGAACTCGTGGAATGATCGCAATGGTTTTCTCGAATTTCGAAACGCAATCTTTTTGACAATCTTTTTGCTTCTGGTACCATTTGCCGACGGTCTATATTGTCCATTCGACGAGGTGAATCATGGGACTGCTCGCATTCATGGCCCGGCGCTTCGTGGCGGGCGAGGACGTAAATGCCGCCGTTCGGGCCATCAGGCGTCTGAATCGCGAGAACATCCTGGCCACGGTGGATTTTCTTGGGGAAAACGTTACCACGAAGGAAGAGGCTCGTTTCGCCGCCGACCAGTACCTGGTCCTCCTGGATCGGATCGATCAGGAGAACATTCTGGCGAACGCGTCCATCAAACTCACCATGATGGGGCTGGAAATCGATCCGGATTTCTGCGTGGAAAACGTCTCCCGCATCATCGAAAAAGCCGCCTCTTTCGGCAATTTCGTGCGTATCGACATGGAAGGCTCGAACGTGACCCAGGTCACGCTGGACGTGTTCTACAAGCTTCGGGAGCGTTTCGACAATCTGGGTATCGTGATCCAGGCGTATCTGTATCGCTCCGAGGAGGATATTCGCAAACTCGTGGAGCGAAAGGAAAGCGTGCGTCTCTGCAAGGGAGCCTATAAAGAGCCGGAATCCGTGGCGTTTCCAAACAAGGAGCAGGTCAACGAGAATTACCTGAAACTGGCCCGCATGCTGTTGGAAGGCGGCGGGCGAACCGCCATCGCCACCCACGATCGAAAGATGATCGCTCCGCTCAGGACGTTCATTGCGGAAAAAGGCATTTCCAAAGAGCGCTATGAGTGGCAGATGCTGTACGGAATCGAGCGGAACTTGCAGGAATCTCTGGCGGCCGACGGGGAAACTGTTCGCGTATACGTTCCCTACGGGAACGACTGGCTGGGGTATTTCAGTCGCCGGATGCTGGAACGGAAAGAGAATTTCCTGTTTGCTTTCAAACACTTGTTCAAAGGATAGCGCGAGTTTCGGCCGCATACTCCGTGCCGAAAGAATAGACATGTTTCTCAATGATCGGGGGTTGTTTGATGGATTCCGGCGCAAAATGGATATGGATGATCCTTTCCGGGTTTCTTCTTTTCGCCTGTTCGTCTAGCAGCAGTTATTATGACGGCGACCGGGATCTGGCGGAAACGCCCGATGGCGACGAGGAAAACGATTCCGCTTCCGAGACGGACGTGGAGGCGGATGCCGACGGCGACGCGGAAGGCGAGGAAGAAGCGTCTTGCGAGAATCTTCAGGCTACTTTCGGGGCCGACGGTCTGACGATCAGCGTCGGTTGCGGCGCGGCGGACCTGAATTTGTTTCCGTGGGTGAAGATCGACGGCGAATGGAAGAAATCCGAAAACTGCGAAGGCGGGGAGAATCGTGTTTCATGTGTTGTCGGCGATGCGGGAACGGTTTCCATCGAACATCTGGACGATGGCGCGTGGCGTGCCGGATTCGAGGCTACGAAAGCCGTGGATATCGAGGCGCTTTCCCTGGAAGGGGTTCTGAATCTTCCCGGGACGACATCCTGGCTTTCCAACGGTTTTCAGTCCTGGTCCCAGAGCGGGATGCTCGCCATCGCTAAAGAACCGGCGGCGGAAGACCTGGCCGAGGCCCTTTCCGCCCGGGGCGATATGGAGACCATTCGCACCGGGGAGGCGCTTTCCTGGTGGTACACGTATGCGGGCGGCGGCGACGTTTCGCTGGTGGCGGGCGTGCGCTCCGCCGAACGCTTTCGGAGTTGGTGTCAGATCTATAAAGATGAGGCCGGAAAACGGCATCTGCGGCTGGTCAACGGCGGGGCGGGCGAACATGTGACGCTTGAGACGGGAGAAAGCCTGTCCGGAGAAGCCTGGACGCTTGGGTTGGGGGTCGATCTGATCGGAATGCTTGAAGATTATGGAAAGAATCTTCCGGCCAGACGCCGCAACGTATTGGCGCCCGTGGACGCCGGATGGAACTCCTGGTACGACCTCTGGGATACGGTCAGCGCCCAGGCGGTGAAGGACAACGCCGCGAAATTCAAGGAAAAGCTCCTCTCCCGGTTGCCGGAGGGACAGGCGGCGCGCATCGTCATCGACGACGGCTGGCAGGTGGCTTGGGGTGAATGGACGCCCAACGAGAAATTTCCGAACGGTCTGGATGGCCTGGTGGCCGATCTCAATGCGGACGGATTCGAGACCGGCGTCTGGCTGGCGCCCTTCCTGGTGGAAGAGGACAACGCCCTGGTTGTGAATCACCCGGAATGGTTCGTGAAGGACGCCGCCTACGGCCACGCCACGGACGGCTGGATGAAGATTCTGGATCCCACCCACCCGGAAGCGGCGGAGCACATGAAAGGATTCATCTCGCGTATTGCGGGATGGGGACTGGATTTCATCAAGATCGATTTTCTGTTCGCGGGGATGTTCGAGGGCGAGCGATACGAAGACGTGACCCCCGTGGAGGCGTACAACCGGGGGCTGGCGATCATTCGCGAGGCCGCGGGGGAGGATACGATCATCCTGACCGTGGGCGCGCCGCCGTTTCCCAGCATGATCTATGCCGATGCCTGGCGGCTGGGCGGCGATATCGCCCTGGAGCCTTTCGGACCGGACTGGGCCTTCGCCGTGAACCAGGCCCGCAGCATCGCCGCGCGCTGGCCGTTCTGTTACGCGATGCTGTGCGACGCCGATCCCGTGATTCTTCGGGAACTGTCCGAAAACGAGGTGGACGCCGGGGGCTGGGTGGTGGCCATGGCGGGAGGCGCGCTGTTTTGGTCGGATATCCTTACGAATCTCGACGAGGAGCGCTTTTTATGGGGAATGACGGAGGCGTCGGTGAATCAGGCGTTGGCCGGTTTTCCCATGATTCCGCAGGATCCGATTCCGAAAAGCCCGCCGGAAAGCCTGGGAACCCCGGTTCAGGACATGTTTCTAGGAAGCAACACCCATGTCGTTCCCATGCAATGGACGTTGTCCGATGGATCCACTCTGCTTTTCAATCCGGATAACGACGCCGCTTCCATCGCCGGTGAAGACGTGCCGGGGCGTTCCGCCGTTCATCTGGAAAGCGCCCGCTGATTTCATTCCGTCTTCGTCATAAAAACGAAACCGCCCGAGCGTGAGCACGGGCGGTTTTTTTCATGGGAGAAGAGATCGAAGGGTGGCCTAATCGCAGCCGCCGTCCGGCCAGTCCGGCTTGTCGTCGCCCACGTAAAAATGCACCTTGGAGAAATCGCCTTCCGTTTTCTCCACCATGTAAGCCATGGAACCGCTGCTGTTGCGCAGTTTGGCGTTCAGGAAGGCCATGCCGTAATAATTGATGAGCGAGAAAGCCGTCTGATAGTCGATGTTTTCCGTCTCCGAACAGCCGTCGTTCAGGGCGTTGGCGGCGTCGCCGAAGTCCAGTTCCTCCGCTAGGTAGACCAGGTCCAGGTCGCACATGTTCGAGAACGTGAAGTGCCCTGCGTCCACGACTTCCAGAAAATACTTCTCGGTTCCCTGGATGTCGTTGTACTGGCAGTACTGATCTTTATATTCCAGCGTGTTGTCCTTCGTTCCGCCCATGATGAACGTGGGGGCGGGATATTCGCCCAGGTCGCCGCAGTGCAGGGCGGCCAGGTTGATGACCGGCGACTGGGGCACGGAGACCTTCACGCGAGAGTCCAGGCAGGGAACCACCAGGGAGGTCAGCGCCCCGAAGGAATGCCCGGCGATGCCGATATTGTCCTCGTCGATCATTCCGTAAATGAAGCTTTCCGGATCCGCGGCCTTGGCCAGCGTGTCGTCCAGCATGAAGATCATGTCTTCCGGACGATCCGCGAACGATCCCATCACGGTGACTTCGTTCCAGCCGTCGCGCACGATGTCCCAGAGCGTATTGTTTTCGTGATCCAGGGAAACCACGATGTAGCCGTGGCTGGCCAGATGTTCGGTGAAGAACACCGACTGCATGCGGATGCCGTTGGAACCGTGGGAGAAGAGAACCAGGGGATACGGGCCGTGCTCCGTGTCGATATCCGCGTCCCGATAGGACTGGGAGGGCAGGGGGGGGATGCTCACGGCCATCATGTCTTCTTTCTTCTCTCCAAGATCGATGTTGGGATCGTCCGCTTCTTCTTTCAGGTCGTAAGAATACGCCTCTCCGCCGCGCGCGGCCTGGGCGGCCGGATACCAGATCTCGGTGCGCAGCCAGCGGGGGCGCTCGGTGCGGTTGTTGATGCGGCTTTCGTCCACCAGATCGTAGGTGCGTACGCCTACCGGGAAGGGGCCCGGCTGCATGGGATCCGGGGCGGTATCCGGACCGGCGGGTTCGAAGGGCAGAACGTTCACCGGCTCGGCGTCCTGTTCCTCTTCGGCGTCTCCGTCCGGCGCGGTCTCGGAATCCGCGTCACCGTCGATATCGCCGTCGGTGTCGCCGTCGGGAGAGTCTTCGGTATCGCCGTCCGGAGCGGACGTGTCGCCGTCGGTGTCGCCGTCCGTCGTTTCGGAAGAGGAATCCGAACAGGCCGCCACGAGCAGCAGGATGGCCAGAATCAGTAGAAAGGACGGGCATGAGCGGGAGCGAACGTTCTGAAGGGGCCATCGTCGCATGAGTATTCTCCTTTCCGGTTATGGATGTCGGGCGAACCCCACGGGTCGCCTTTCTTTCAAAAGTACGAAATCATTTTCCTTTTCCGAGCTTTTTCTCGGAACCGATCCATTCGTGTTCTTCCTTGATCCGATCCAGCAGGTCGTCGTGGTTTTTCGGGCCGTGATATTCCTTGCCGTTGACGAAAATCCCCGGCGTCCCCATCAGACCGAAAGTCAGGCCTTCGATTTTCTGTTTCGTGATTTCCTGTACCAGATGTTCGTCGTTGCGATCTTTCTTATAGCGTTCCGCGTCCAATCCAAGTTTCCGGCCGAGTTCCTCGAAAGATTTTTCGCTCAGGTGCTTCGCCTCGAAAAGGGCGTCGTGCATTTCCCAGAACTTGCCCTGTTTTCCGGCGGCCAGAAGCGCCAGGGCGGCGGGCAGGCTCTCCGGATGGGACTTCAGCGGGAAGTTCTTGAAATAAAAGGCCAACAAATCCGGATGTTCCTGGCTGATCTTGCGCAGGGACACGGACGCCATGCGGCAATAGGGACACTCGAAATCCGCGTAGACGATCACCCGGACCGGAGCGCTTTTCTTGCCGGAAGGGGGAAGATCGTCGGTTGAAATGGCGTGAACTTTTTCGGGTGATGCGGAAAGTCGGCGCGTTTCCAGGATCTCGAAAAGGTATTCCTCGTCCGCGCCGAGGATGGAATGACGCACGAGATTTTTCACGATGCGTTTCGTCACCGGGTCGGGTCGGGGCGCGGACAGGCAGTTCATCAGCGTGTTTTTGCAAATTCCGTAGGACTTTCCGCTTTTCAGAATGCCGGAAAGGTTTTCCTTCTGTTTGTCGTTCAACGTCTTTGCGCCGGGCACGAGGGACCAGTCGGGTTCGGCGGCCCGGACGTCTTTGTCCGAAAAGGTAAAAAGGGTTCCAACGGCCAGAGCCAGGAAAAAAACAAGTCGGCCCACAAGACGACATCGAAAAAAAGGAAACACGGTCGAATCATCCTTTCTCAGTCTGCGGAGAGGGCTTTGCGGAGCTTCGCCCAGTCGGTTTCCGGGGTCTCCAGGCGCAGAACGCCGGCTGCGCCGTTTTCCACCAGTTCGGCGGCGAACAATTTCGGAAACACGCCCGTACCGATCACAACCACCGGGCGGCCCTTGCGTTTGCCGTCCAGATCGGCCAGGGCCTCCGCCGAGACCGGAAATAGCGGGTTGTATGGCAAGGAAACCGATCCCTCGATGCTCGACGCGGCGAAGTCCTCGGCGGAACGGCAATCGACGAGCAGGTAATCATTTAATGCGTTTGCCAGGGCGTCCAGGGAAATGGTTTCCGCCGTGCGGGTGGTTTCCGGGCAGTCCTGGAAGATCTCGTACGGACGTTCGGCCACCCAGTCCAGGGGCTGCGGTCGCGCGGCGTTGAGAAGAATCGCCGCGAGGATCGGCAGCGCCGCCAGAATCGGCAGGCGAATCGCAAAACGTTTCCATTGATCGCGGTTCATTTTCGGGTCGTCCATGTTTCATGGGTACGAAAAACGGCTTGCCGCGTCCGAAAACGGATCACGGAAGATCCATCCTTTACTATAGTCCGGAAGATTCCTGATATCAAGGACTTATTGGAAAACATCGCCTGGATTTCCTTGCTGTCTCCCGGGTTACTTGCGCCGAAGCGGACCCCAGAGCGGCGGTTGCAGGCTCGGCCCGTCTCGCATGGCGTGCCGGGCGAACACGATTCCTAAGACGAAAAGAAAAATCATCCCGTATTGCGCCGGGGTCAACCCCAGATATCGCGCATCGCCGACGCGAAGAAAATCCAGGAAAAACCGGGGGATGGAATAGATCAGGTTCACTGCCGCCGCCAGCGAGCCGCTACGCCAGGGACGGCGGCAGACGGCGTATACGGCGGGCACTTGAATCAGCGAGACGAACAGGAACTCGTACAGCCCCAGGTCGTGGCGGACGCCGTCCGGAAATTGCAGGCCGAGAAAGAAATCCGTGAGGACGCCCGGATGGTCGTGGATCACGGCGCATCCCAAGCGGGCCACGGCCCAGCCGGTGGTGTAGGCGACCAGCAGGCGGTCGAGATAGGGGACGGGCAGCGTCTTCTGCAAACGTAAATACAGCCAGGCGGCCAGAATACAGCCGACATAACCGCCGGCGGAACTGAAGCCGCCGCGCCAGATTTTCAGCCAGACCCAGGCATCCGCGGCCAGCCAATCGGGTCGGTAGAAAAAAAGCTGCGCCCAGTAGGATCCGAGGTAGGCCCCAATGACCGAGATGAGAATCATTTTCCGAGCCAGGTGGGCGTCGAGATCCGGGCTGCGCCGGGTGACGATTTCGAAGGCCACGAGCACGGTGCCCACCGAGGCGGCGGAGGTGATGGAGAAAAAAGGAATCCGCCCCAGGCCGATGAACTCCAGGTCGAGGGGCGGAATGGTGAACCAGGGAATGCTCATGAATAGAAAATCGTCTTTCTTCCTCCGTCAGCCTTCTTCTCTTTTACGGCGAAGAGACAGGTACAGCCAGCCCGTCGCCAACAGCAGCGAGAGCATGACGAACGTGGGGACGTTTGCGTCGCCGGTGGTTTCGCAGCCCAGATCCTCTTCCGTGGCTATGCCGGTCTTGAAACTGCCGCATTCCGAGGAGCTGAAACCATCCACCGCGAAATAATAGGTGTAGCCGATGTTGGGTGGATTCAGATAAAAACCTTCGTATTCGCCGACATCTCCCCAGTAATTGTCGCTGATAATCGCGCAGGTGTTGCTGCACGCGCCGTTGGACAGTCCCACCACTACGCTGTCGAAGGCCGAGACGTTGTACGCGCCGAAAACCACTTCGTTCGTTCGGTCCGCCACCCATTTGAAAATCATTTCGTTGGCCGGTCCGCCCACGTTGTCGTCGCAGGGGTAGCTGAGCAGGTTGTTCGTCCCCTGGGTGCAGGAGTTGTATTGATATTCCGTGCCGTAGGTCAGCGTGTAGACCCGCTGGCAGTAGGTGGAGCACTTCTCATACCCGGCATTGCAGTCGAAGTTGCAACTGCTGCCGTTGCAGGTGGCGGAGCCGCCGGTCGGGACCGAACAGACGTTCCCGCAGCCGCCGCAGTTGTTCAGATCGTAACGGCTGACGCATTGGCCGCCGCAATTGTTGTAGTCCTGGTTGCAGGTCCACTGGCAGGTTCCGTTGTTGCAGAAACCGGTGGAGTTCGCCGGGACGCCCACGGTGCAGTCGAGGCAGGATGCGCCGCAACACTCGTCGGAGTTGTTCGGGACGCAGCCGCTGCCGAAGGGATGGAATCCGTCGCTACAGCCGAAGCCGCAGGTGGTTCCGTCGCAGGTGGCGTAGCCGTTCACGGGGGGCGTGCAGATGTTTCCGCAGCCGCCGCAGTTGTTCAGATCGAAGTCACTGATGCACTGCCCGTTGCATTTGTTGTAGTTTTCCGGGCAGGACCAGTTGCACGCGCCGCCGTCGCAGAAGCCGGTGGCGAGATCGGGAAGGTTATCGGTGCAGTTTTCGCAGCTTTGCCCGCAGCAACTCGGCGTGTTGTTGTACACGCACTCCAGCCCTTCCTGGTGATAGTACGTGGCGCATTCGATGCCGCAATGATATTCCGAGTCGCACGTGGCCCAGCCGTTGGAGGAGGGCGCGGGACAGGGGGTGCAGGTGTTCGGACCGCAGCTTTCGGGGGCGAAGTCCCACAGGCACTCGTTTCCGCAACGGTGGTAGTTTTCGATGCACGCGTACGTGCAGTTTCCGTCCGTACACGCCGGCGTGGCGTTCGCGGGCGTGACCGTGTTGCAGTTCATGCAGCTGTCGCCGCAGTAACTGGCCGTGTCGCAGGCGATACAGGCGTCGCCCACCTTGCGGTGTCCCTCGTTGCAGGTGAAGTTGCAGGCGCCTTCGTCGCAGAAGGCGGCGCCGTTGTCCGGATGCGGCAGGCAGGAGGTTTCGCAGTCGCCGCAATGTTGCGCATCGTGCTTCTTGTCGCTTTCGCAACCGTTGCCGGTCTCCGTCCCCAGGTCGTCGTTGCAGTCCTGATAGTCGCCCGTGCAGGTATAGGCGCAGTCGCCCTGGTCGCAGGTCGTCGAATCGTTTCCGTTCAGGTTGCCGCGGCAGTCGTAGTTGCATTCGCCGCAGTTGTTGATGGTGTGCAGGCTGGTTTCGCAACCGTTTCCGTCCGCGTCGCCCAGGTCGCCGTTGCAGTCGTCGGTGTCGTTGATGCAATAATAGTGGCAATTCCAGCCGATGCATTCCGCCGCGTCGTTTTCCGTGACACGCCCGGCGTTGCAGTCCATGCCGCAGTTTCCGCAATGGGCCACGTTGTCGTAGATGAGCGTCTCGCAGCCGTCGCCCTCGGTGACGCTTTCGCCCAGGTCGCCGTTGCAGTCGTCGTAGAACGTGGAACATTCGAAGGCGCAATCGCCTTCCTCGCAGGCGGCGGAATCCTCGCCGTGAAGGTAGGCGTTGCAGTTCGCGGCGCAGTCTCCACAGTGCAGCACGTCCGTGAACAGATCGGATTCACAGCCGTTTCCGGTTTCGGTTCCCAGATCGTCGTTGCAGTCGTCGTAGGTTCCCGTGCAGGAAAATTCACAGTTCGCCCCGTTGCAGGCGGTCTCGTCGTTTCCTCCGAGAAGGAGCGAGCAGTCCGTGCAGGCGTCGCCGCAGAAATAGATGCTGTCGTCGGCGCGGCAGGTTTCGCCGCAGGCGTGGTAATCGTCGTCGCACCGGAAGCCGCATTCGCCGCCGGAGCAGGTGGCCTGGGAATGCGTGGGCGGCGTGCAGGGCTCGAAGCAGCCCCCGCAGTGGGCGATGTCGTTGTTGGTATTGACTTCGCAGCCGTCCACCGTGAAGCCGTTGCAGTCGTCCCAGTAGGTCGGATAGCAGTCGTAGACGCATTCGGGAACGTCGTCTCCGTTGTCGTCCCGGCAGGCCGCCTGGCTGTTTTCCGGCGTGTCACAGGGGGTACAGCGCAGGCCGCAGTGGTCCACCGACAGGTCGTCCAGGCATTGTTCGCCACAGAGGTGCTGTCCCTCCGGACAGCCGGAGCCCACGCCCTGAAGGTCGATACGGTAGGTTTCGTGTCCGAAAACGTTGGTTTCGATTTCCACCGCGCCGTTGAAGGGGCTGAAGCCCGGGGGTGCGAACATGATGGTGAAACTGGTCGGCTGTTGCGGCGCCAGCGTTACCGGAAAGGCTTCCGGCAATCCGTTCAGGAAGAAGACGCCTTCACCGGCGACCAGCGTGATTTCATCGATGATGACGTCGCCTACGCCCACGTTGACCAGTTGGAAGAGTTCAGGGTCGGACTGGGTCAGGCCGCGCACGTCGCCGAAGTCGTAATCGTCGGTGGGAGTGATGAGAAGCGCCGGCTGGATGGCGCGTCCCCGGATCTGGATGTTCGTTTCCGGATGATCCTCGTCGTCCGTGGCGAAGGAGAACGCGCCGGACTTGTTGCCCACGCCCTCGGTTTCCGTGGGAGCGAAATGAATTCGGACGGACAATTCGCCGTTTCCGTCGATGGTGTGATCGCTACGGTCCGTCTCCAGGCGGAAGGACGAATCGCTGCCCTGGGTAATCGCCAGGTCCGTGACTTCCATCGGGTACAGGCCGGTATTCCGGAGGAGAACCGTCACGCCGATGTCTTCGCCAAGCTGGGCCTCGCCCATTTGGATGGGATCGTCCGCCGGGGGGACCGACAGATGGGGAAGAGCGCCCGTGCCGCTTACCGATCGGGTCAGCGTGAGGTTCGGATCGTTGGTGAGAATCTCGGCCGTGGCCGTGTACTCCTGTTCGGCCTCGGGGTGGAACGTCAGGGTGACGACGGCGCTGTTTTCGCCTTCTCCGATGCCCAGATCGAGGGGGAAGGGCGAGCCTTCCACGCCGAAGACGGCGGCGTCGCCGAAGTCGATGCCGTTGACGGTGACGGAAATCTGGCCGTCGTTGACGATGTTCAGGTCCATCCGGTTGCTTTCGCCCAGGCGGGTCAGCGGGAAATCGATGACGGCCGGTTCCGTGTGAACGGCGGAATAGGCGCCCACGCCCAGCAGGCTGACGAACGTCTCGGCGCTGGCGGGATCGTCGCTTTCCACACGCAGGCGGGCGTCGTAGGCGCGGGTTTCCGTCGGGGTGAAGTGCAGCGTAAGAGGGAAGGGCGTTTCCGGGGAAACGTACCAGCCGTCCTGCTCGGCGGGAGGCGGTTCGAATTCCGCCTGGAAAAAGGCCGCGTCCACGCCTTCGACGGCGATGGCCGTTACGTGCAGGTCCGCGCCGCCGATATTGCGGATTTCCGCTGGGATCCGGCCGGTTTCATTGACGAAGGAACGCCCGAAGTCGATGGGATTGGGGTGGATTTCGACGTGCGGAACCACGCCCTGACCGGACAGGGGAACCCGGAAGGGGCGTTCGGCCTCGTCCGGATCGTTGTTCTCGATCAGGATGGCGTCTGCGAAATCGGCTTCCCGGCCGGGGTGAAAGGCCACGCAGATATCCACGGTCTGGACCGGCGAGAGCACCAGGGGCGTGGCGGGGGGATCGACCAGTTCGAACTGGACCGCCGCGCCGCTTTCCAGATGAATGCCGCTGATTTCGAGAACCTTGTTGTCGCTTTCCTCCCCGGGAACGTTTTTGACGGTGACGCACTGGGACTCCGAGGTTTCTCCGACACGGACGCCGGAAAAATCCAGGGAATCGGGCGCGACTTCGATATCGGCGGTGCCCTTGTATTTCGTGAGGAGATCCACGCTGCGCACGCGGGAATCCGGATCGTTGCTGAAGATTTTCAGGATTCCCGTATCGATTCCGGCATTGGCGGGAGTGTAGCGCAACACGATGGTTTCGCCCGTGTTGGGTGCGAGCACCAGCGTGTCCACGGGTGGATTCACGATGGCGAATTCATCGCTGGTGCTGCCGTCGAATTCGATGGAATAGATTTCCAGGGCCGTCTCGCCCGTGTTCGAAAGCACCAGTTCCTGCTCGCCGTTGTGTCCGATGGGCACCGCCCCGAAATCCACGGAATCCAGGCAGACGAGATCCGGCTCCAGTCCGGGAGCGTCTTCCCGTTCGGTGTCGTCGTCGTTGTCCGAATCGTCGTCGCCGTCCGGGCCGAAGGGCAGGCATTCGCAGGAGTCCGTGCAATACTGCGCCGGCGGGCAGTCGGTATCGAACAGGCACGCGCCGGAATCCATGCAGGGATGATCGTTCTGATCGATGCAGTAACCCTGGTAGCAGAGTTCTCCGTCCGGACATTCCACATCGTCCACGCATGGCGTCGAGGAATCGCCGTCGGGAGGCGGATCCGTGCTTTGCGTCGCTCCGCAGGCCAGAAGAAAAAGCGAAAGAAACAGCGGTAGAAAACCGCAACGTCTTGCCAGCATAAACATCGGGGACATCCTTCCCTCCCTAACGAAGATGGGCGAGTCTCTTCGATTATAACGCAGTGAGCAAATGAACTAACTCCTAATTATCGTTGAAAATGATGCGCCTTGTCAAGCGGCTTGGGCGGAAAAACGACCCAACCGCCGAAACTTGTGAAGGCGTGTCTTTTCACTCGATGGAAGGTTCTATCGGAAATCGAGCGAAATCAACGGGTTGTGCGATTCACAAAGAACGGCCTACAATAGATTCAGACCGTTTCCCCCTGGAAAAATTTACAGGTTATTGGCGCTTATCGACGGTCAAATGCGCTTATACGGTTTGCAGCGCCTCCAGACGACGGTGAATGGCCTCGGCTTCCTGCATGATTTCCCGCACGATTTCCTTCGCGGGCTGGATTTTCTTCAAGAGGCCGATTCCCTGGGAAACGCTGACGGTTCCCGCTTCCGTATCGCCGGTTTCGTACATTTTCCGGGCCGCTTCTCCGCTGACGTAGGGCAGGATGTCTTCCAGGCCGCCGCCGTTGGCCTCGATTTCGATGGTCTTTCTGGCCGGGCCGTTCAGCCAGACCCGATGGGCGAATCCGATGGAGCGCATGCAGACGTCCGTGTCCAGTTCCGTGGCCTCGATCATGGCCTTTTTCAGGTTGGGATGTACGGGACATTCCTCGGCCATCAGGAAGCGCGATCCGATAATGGCGGCCTCCGCGCCCAGGGAAAGCATGGCATACAGCCCCCGGCCGTCCATGACGCCGCCGCCGCCGATGACGGGGATGTCCAGGGCGTCCACGGTGGAGGGCACCAGCACCAGGGTGGTGACGTTCAGATTGCCCGTGGCGCCGCCGTTTTCATATCCCACCACCGTCACCGCGTCCGCGCCCAGGGCGGCGACCTTCTTGGCGTAGCGCACGCCCACGCACTTGTGGATCCAGGTCATGCCGTATTCCTTGAACATGTCGATCAACTCCACGGGAGCCTGGAAGCCGGAAGTCTCCACGATCTTGACGCCCTCCCTGGCCAGGACTTCCAGAAAGGCCCGGTTGTCCGGCGGCATGAGCATGGGAAAGAGGTTGATGTTCACGCCGAAGGGCTTGTCGGTGAGATCCTTGGTCTTTTTGATTTCGTCGTGGAACTTGTCGGTGTCCTTGAAGATGGCCGAGGCGATCAGTCCCAGCGCTCCCGCGTTGGAAATCGCCGCGACGAATTCGGCCTTGGATAAATCCATCATGGTTCCGCCGATGATGGGGGTTTCGATGCCGAGGAGTTCCGTGATTTTCGTCTTGAACATCCGGTGTCCTTTCGTTCTGCGGCGGGCGATGGCCCGGAAATCTTCCGTGGGATGAAAAACGCCCCGGGAGAACCGGGGCGAAAGAATGGGATTCCGTTCGAATTCAGCGCATCATCGTGCGCGCTTTTTTCTTCCGTTCCAGTTCTTCCTTGTACTCCACCGAATAGCGGGTCCAGGGACGAAGTTCCAGGCGCTTGCGCTCGATTTCCTCTCCCGTGCCTTCGCAGAAGCCGTACTCGCCTTCTTCCATGCGCGCCAGGGCGTGATCGATTTCACGCAACAATTTCAGATCCTTATCCAGGAGCCGCTGATGAAGCGCCTGTTCGGATGCCTGGCTGGCCCGATCGATTTCCTCCACCACGTCCTCGTTGGTCTTGAACGACAACTCCTTGCGATGCTTGATGGAAAGAAGAACTTCGGCGCGTTTTTCCAAAAGAAGTTCCTTGTAACGTTTCAGTTCCTTTTTCTTGAAGGGCATCGGTTTCTCCTGACGGGGTTTCCGTTCCTATGAATCCTATCAGCGGACGCGTCCGATGTCAAATGATCGGTGGCACCGACCCGCGTCTATTTCCGGAAGCTACGTTCTATAATTAGTATCGGACGAAAATGCAAGCAAAAAAGCTCGAATTTTCCGAAATTAATCGAACTTTCCGGACTTCTCGGGAACCGGACTCGGAGCGACTCGGAAAACGATGGGAAAGGGTAAGCTCCTTTTCCGAATTCTCATGCAATCCGAATGAGAATTTCAGGTATATTTCGGCTGGACCTGGGGAAGAAGATGTGTTTGGATCCGAAAGGCGATGAATTCTAAAAATGTTCCGTATTCCTATAGGAATAGAATGGCTCCCGAGGATGTCTTTCATTTCAGGAATATGGCGACGCCACGGCGTCCGGCATTGGAGAAAACATGGAGTTTCAAGCGTTTTTACGGGAGATTTGGATCGTTACGGTGGATCTGGCGCCGTCTCTGCTTCTGGGGCTGCTGATCGCCGGGCTTCTGCATGAATTTCTTCCGAAAGGTCTCGTACGGCGGGGACTCAGCCGCTCCAGTCTTTCCAGCGTTCTGAAAGCCGTGGCCGTAGGCGTTCCCATGCCGCTTTGTTCCTGCGGAGTCGTCCCCACCACCATCGGGCTGCGCAACGACGGAGCCTCGAACGGGGCTTCCACGGGGTTTCTCATCAGCACGCCGCAGACGGGCGTGGATTCGATTCTGGTCAGCGCGTCCTTTCTCGGCTGGCCCTTCGCGCTGTTCAAGGTCGCGGCGGCGGCGCTTACGGGAATTCTCGGCGGGGCCATCGTCAACGCGACGGAACCGAAACCCGAGGAGTCGGCGTCTTCCGGATCGGCTCTTTTGCCTGTGTTGGAGCCTGCGCCAGCCCGAAAGAGCCCGATCGCGAAGCTCGGCGGCGCGCTTTCCTACGGCGTTCACGATCTTTTGGCCGGGATCGATACCTGGTTGGTGTTCGGAATCCTGGCGGCGGCCCTGATCGGCTGGCTGGTTCCGGACGGCTATCTTACGGAGCTTTCCTGGACCCAGGGCGTTCCGGGCATGCTACTGGTTCTGGCGATTTCCATTCCCCTGTACGTCTGCACCACCAGTTCCGTACCGGTGGCCGCATCCTTGATCGCGGCCGGAATGCCCACGGGAACGGCGCTGGTGTTTCTCATGGCCGGTCCTGCGACCAACATCGCCACGATCTTCATGATCTACCGGGCGTTCGGTCGCCGGATCCTGATGATTTACCTTTCGGTGGTCACGGGCATGAGCATTCTGCTCGGACTGCTGTTCGACTCCCTGTGGACGCTCGGACCCGCCGGGCGGCCCATGACGCACGCGCACGGCGGCTGGCTGGGACCGGCGGCCGCGATGATTTTAGGGATCCTGCTGATTTATCTGATCGGCGGAAAAATCGTCCGGCGCCTGAAATCCGGAAACGGCGCTGAAACGGAGGAACGAAATATGGACCTGAAGTTGAAAGTCGAAGGCATGAGTTGTCAGCACTGCGTGGCCAACGTCAAGCGCACCCTGGAGGAACAGGTCGGGGTGGAGGAAGCGCGGCCCGACCTGCAAAGCGGAGACGTGCGGATAACGGGAGAGGGATTCGACCGCGCCGCCCTGGTCGAAAGCATTCGCAAGGCCGGTTACAAGGTCGTGGAATAGGAAGAGGCTCTTTTCTTCTTTTCCCGCCGGGCGTCGTCCGGAGCGGCTATCGTTCGGCCAGATGTTTCTCGATTCCCCGATTGACCTTGACCAGATTGGGCTTTATCAGCGCCAGTACGACTTTTTCCACCTGTTTCGTGATGGAGCCGGCTAGGAACCGGGGAATGATGGGATGACGCGCCAGGTCCAGCTTCAGATCGCCGGTCAGGCGGACCTGGGTGTTCTTCTCGTCGCCGGTGAAATAGTTGATCCCGGAGACATCCACGTATTCCTTGAAAAACATCATTTCCAGACGCCATTTCACGGTTTTCTGCGACAGATCCCATTCGGCGTGGTCGATCCAGCCCAGTTGATCCTCGGAGACGAACTTCTTCAGCGCGGCCGGGATCTTGTCCTTTGCGTACCAGTGATTGATGATGCGTACGCGATTCTCGTCCAGATCCGTGCGTTCGATGCACTGAATGTCCTTGATGTCCAGCAGATACGGCACCAGATCCGGCAGTTTTTCCCGCATGGTGGCGTAGACGTCTTCCAGCGGAAAAGGAACGTTGTCGATGACTTCGAAAAACATGAGGGATTTTCCTGTTCGAGATGGAAAGAGTTCTGTCAGAATCCCTTGGAAAGCAGCATGCGACAAGGGGCGGAAAGCTTGGTGTGGTTCTCGTTCAGACATTTCAAGATGCGTCCCTGTCCCGGCGAAACGTCCTTGCAGAACTTCAGCCGATCGGGACGACAGGCCTTCATGGATCCGTCCGTATCCTGGAAAGTGGATTGAAGCTCGGTCTTGCACGCCGGATCCAGGGTGTCGATATTCCGGGAAAGGCACCTGAAAATACGTCCCTTTCCGGGAGTTACGCCCTGGCAGCGCTTGCCGATGTCCGCTTGGCATTTGTCCCGGATGCGGCGTCCACGGGTGTCCAGCTTGACGCCAAGCTTTTCCATGCAGGCTTCCGAAAGTTGCGCCTGCTTTTCCTTCAGGCATTGCAGCATGCGCCCGCCGCCCGGCGCGACGTCCGGACAGAGACGTTTCGCGTCCTCCAGGCAAACTCCCCGGGGGCCGCTTTGTCCTCGTCCCTGTCCCATTCCGGATCCTTGCCCGCGTCCCATCCCGGAGCCTTGCCCGCGCCCCTGTCCGCGTCCCTTTCCCGCGGCTTGGACGGAAAAGGGTTCCAGCGCCAGACAGACGAAAATCGTAAACACGACGAGCATGGCGCGACAGGTCATGGATGCCTCCGATTGCAGCCGGAAAAGAGATACCACCGCGTAAAACGCGATTTTCCACTGAACCGATCATAGCATTTCCACGGGGTGGAGATCCAATGAAAATCGATTCCGCAATGGGTTTTTCCAATCAGCGCCACGGGATTTCCGTCTCGATTCCTTCAACATTTGACGAGCCCTCGATAACGTTGTATAAGCGCCCGATGACCGGAATGCTAACGTATGGAAATCGAGTTTGCACGGCATGACCCATTCGGACACCACATCGACGAACACTCCGGGGCGCATGATCGCTTCCCGCATCGCTTTTCTGGTTTTCCTCGCCTGCGGCGCGGCCGTTGCGGAATGGATCTGGATTCCGGGAAGAGTGTTGAAATCCTTGCCGGAATTTTCATCCAGGGTCGCGGTGTTCTTTCTGATGGTCTGCATTCTATCGGTCATGGCCATTCTGACCGGACTGATCTGGGGAGGCCTGATTTCCATTCTGACCAAGGTGTTCGGAACCGAGAGCCTGTATGCGGCCTTCAAGGCCCGTATCGTTCCGACCCGGGAAGGGAAATCGGTTGAGGAGCCCGCCGTCTCCGGCCTGTTTTGTCTCTGCCTTGGACTCGGGATCTATTCGATCGCCGGAACGCTTGTTTTTCAGCGCTTTTACGACAGCAATTTCCAGAATCACGCACTGGCCGCGTTGCTGACCGTCGTCGCCTCCCTGGCGATCGCGGCGGTGACTTTTCCGCTGCTTCTGCCGGTCCATGCGGTCTTGTCCCGCCTGCTGAAACGGATTCGCGAAAAGCCGTGGGCGCGGAACGTCCTGACCTTCGACAATGCCCTGATATTCCTGGCGATCGTCGTTGTTCTGGGCGTTTTTCTAGCTCTCGTCCTTTTCTGGGATACCGTTATTCAGATCAAGGATTACGAGTTCTATCTGTTTCTCGGCGGCGTGGGCGCGGGGTTTCTGGCTCTGCAACCGGTTTGGTGGCGGCTCCGGGACCGAGCCACGGCCATCGATCCCGCGCTTCGGGCCTGGCCCGTTCTTCTCGTGCTCGCCGGGTTCGGAATGGCCCAACTGTCCAATCTGCCGTCCGCCCGTTTCGTCGTGACGAAACGAAGTCCGTTGAGCGCGCACGTTTTCGATTTCACTCAGGTTCTTCTTGATTTTGACCGCGACGGCTATCCGGCGATTCTCGGGGGCGGAGACTGCAATCCCTTCGATCCGAAGGTATATCCGGACGCGCTGGAAATTCCCGGGAACGGGGTGGACGACAACTGTTTCGGTGGGGATCGTCCCAGGAGAAGGTATCGGAATCCGGACCGTGCGTTCGACGTTCCGGAGGACTTCAGGAAGAAGAATTACAATATCCTGCTGATAAGCGTGGACGCCACCCGGGCGCGAAACGTCTCCTGGCACGGGTATAAACGCGATACCACGCCCAACATCGCCCGCTGGATCGAGGAACGGAACGCCTTCGTTTTCGATCGGGCCTACTGCAACGTTCCCGCCACGCGCTGGGTCATTCCCCAGATTCACAGCAGCCTGTATCCCTCGGATATCCAGTGGAGCATGAAAACGTTTCCGCACACGGTGAAGCGGCAGAACCTCATGCTGGCGGAAGTTCTGCAAAAGCACGGCTTTTACACGGCCGCTTACTGGACCATGGACAAGCGACGCTGGGGCCAGAACCAGGGATTCGATCGTTTCATCGACAAGGGCGCGGGGGACAAGATTTCCGGTGACCGGGTGACGAAATACGCCAAGAAATTCCTGGATAAGAACAATGGGGAACGCTTCTTCCTCTGGCTTCATTATTTCGAGCCCCACGCCCCTTACCAGAATCACAAGGAATTCGATTACGGCAACCGGGACATCGACCGCTACGACGAGGAAATTTCCTTCGTGGACCACCAGATCGACCTTCTTTTCAAGGAATTGAAAAAGCGCAAACTCTGGGAAAAGACCATCGTCATCCTGACGGCCGACCACGGGGAGGAGTTCAAGGAGCACGGCAAGCGTTTCCACAGCTACCATCTGTACGAGGAATCCGTCCACGTTCCCCTGGTCTGGTGGATCCCGGAACTGCCGGGCAAGCGCTTTCCACATACCGTCGATCACATGGACCTGATGCCCACGATCCTGAATCTTTTCGGATACCGGGACGGTTGGACGAAGTTCCGGGGCCGCAGCTACGCCTCGCTGTTTTTCGGGGAGGATGGGTACGCCGAACATCCCGTGTTTCTCTCGATCAGTTGGGTCGCCAGCGCTCCCAAAGGCTCCATCCGGGGCGTGGTGGATCGCGGACACAAACTGCTGTACAACGTTCAATCCCAGGTCTTCGAACTCTACGACCTGGAAAAGGATCCGCTGGAAAGTCACAACATTTTCGACGGCGACCATCCGGCCGCGAAGCGCCTGATGCCGGCCCTTCAGCACGAAATGGACGAGATCAGCCCGAATAAGACCTTTCACTGAATCGCCGGGGAGATCCGTTCCGTTTCCGAGGCGCGCCGAAACCGGTGAATCCCGAAAGGAACAGCCATGACGGTCGATCACGGTTTGACGAAGGAAGCCCGCGAACTGCACGAATCCGCGCTGGTTTTCGATCTGCACGTGGACTCGTTTCTGCTGACCGCCATGTTCGGGTACGATTTTGCGAAGCGCCACCGTCCGCCGTTTCCCAGGGCCGCACTTCTGGGGCACTACGATCTGCCGCGCATGGAAGAGGGCGGCGTGGATCTGGCGGCTTTCGGCGTGGTGGCCAACCCGTTTCGCAGGCCGTTCGGCGCCTGGCGCTCGGCCCAGTATCAGATGTCCGGCTTTCATCGCACGGTGCAACGCTCCGGCGGGCGGCTGCGGCTGGCGAGAACTCCGGACGAGGCGCTTCAAGCCAAGGCGGAAGGCGCGCGTGCGGGTTTTCTGGGGTTTGAAGGCGCGCATCTTCTGGGCGACGATCTGGCCAATCTGGAGCGCGCTTATGCGGAGGGCGTGCGCTACGTCACGCTGACGCACTTCAATTCCAACAAGGCGGCGAGCTGCGCCAAGGGCCTGCGCGCCGACGCCCGCGCGGGGCTGAGTTCGTGGGGGTTCGAGCTTCTGGAAGAGATGAATCGCCTGGGCGTGATGGTGGATCTGGCGCACGTCAACAAGCCGGGGTTTATGGACGCGGCGCGGCGCTCCCAAAGGCCCTGCCTGGTGTCCCACGGGGGCGTGCGCGGCGTGCTGGACATGTGGCGCAACACGGACGACGAGCAGTTGAAGGCGCTGGCGGACGGCGGCGGCGTGCTGGGCGTGATCTTCGCCCACGAGTTCGTGCATGCGGGCTACACCGGCGCGCTGGAGGGCGTCTTCGCCTGCATCGATTACATCGTGACGCATTTCGGCGAGGATTACGTCGGCCTGGGATCGGACTTCGACGGCTTCATCGTGCCCGTTCCGGAGATCCCGGACGCGGCGCATTTCCCGGTGCTGACGGCGCGCATGCTGCAAGCGGGCTATTCGGAAGAGCGCATCCGCAAGATCCTGGGGGAAAACGCTTTGCGCGTCTGGCGGGCCAACACGGAGGAAACGGCGGCGAGCGTGTAAGGAAGCGAATGGAAAGAATAGGCGCTTCATCGCTCTATACAAATACATTCTTGTATCCGGCCCATTTCGGGCTTTTTGGGCGTTCCGTCCGGGTGAATCGAAAAAGTGGCCTATCCCGTTGATATCATATAACTTTCCGGCATAAAAGCGTTCACCCGGGCCGCAGGCGAAAATCGCCGTTTTTTGCCGTGATGCTCCGCCGAGCGTTTCGGCAACGCGCATTTGGAAAACTCCAGTAAATTCCATGATGTACAAGAATCTTCGAAGTCGCCTGCCCGGAAACCTATGTCCCTAAAGATAGATACTATGACCCGGCCGGGGTTTTTTGCGATTCGATGGCTACTATACGCGCCGAGAGGAACAGAAAAAAATAAAAGAAGAAAAAAAGAATGCTTAGGCTTTTTGCTCGCTTTCTTCCTTATCCGGTGTAACGTCGATCATGCCGTGGGCCTTGGGATCGAAGTCGGGAGGGAAAAGAGTGGGAAATTCATATTTGGGTTTACTTGTTTTTGAATTGTATTTAGCTTTCGTAAATACGGCGTCTGTCAAATTCGCTCTTGACAAATCAGCATCAATAAAATTAGCACCAGACAAATGAGCACCAGTCAGATTAGCATCATATAAATTAGCACCAACCAAATTAGCCTTATACAAAACCGCACCAGACAAATCAACACCAAACAAACTAATACCAGACAAATCAACAAAAAACAAAAGAGCACCAGACAAAACAGCACCAGACAAATTAGCACCAGACAAAACAGCACCAGACAAATTAGCACCAGACAAATCAGTGCCAGATAACATAGCACGAGAAAGATCAGCACCAGACAATTCAGCACCAGACAAATTAGCACCAGAAAAAACAGCACCAGACAAATTAGCACCAGACAATTTGGCAAGAGCTAAACTGGTGTTCTCTAAATTAATATGTTTCAAGAATGCCTTACAGATATCAACTCCCCGCAAATCCGTTCCACTCAAATCAAGGTTATACTCACGTTCTTCCTCGTACTTCCTTCTTTCCTCCGGTCGTCTGCCAATAACCGTCAAAATAGCCTGGATGTCGGTGCGTGGCTTGGGGTTATCGGCTGGAGTTTTCTTTTTCTGTGGAGATTTTCCGACGTTGAAAGCATCGAATTCCAATTCTTCTTTCGACTTTTCCCAGCGCGCATTCTCACGAATAAAAGCCGACAGCGTTTCCATGACCGCCCAGTGGTCGGCCTCCGAATCCCGCGCCAAGCGCTCCAGGGCATAGATGCCGCCCAGGCGGATCTCCATGCGTTCGTCGCCCAAGAGCCGCACCGCCGTGGCGAAACGCTCGGTCAGTTGGGATTCCCGGGCAGTGCGTACGTCCGCCCGCCGGTGCTTGTCCCGCCAGTACCACATCAGAACCAGTGCGGGAGCCGCCGTCAATCCCGTAATCAGCGCCCAGGGCTTGCTGTCCCGCAAATACTCGAAAAGTGTTGTGTCTTTGGGTAGATCGATAAAATAGAGCAAAAAGGTGTTCAGGCCGATACCCAGAAGAACGGCAAGCAAAATCGCGTTGGGTTCGTTTGGGATGAACGCCAGGCAATACCGATGAAAGCGGGCTTTCCATCTTTTCCCGAAATTTGTCTTCTCTTCCGCCATCTCGGCCTGTCTCATTTCTTTTGCCGGAATTTCCCATGCAAAGCGAACGGATCGCATTGCGAATGAGGTATTATACCCCGTTTTCAGCCGCGAAAACAGCATTCCATTCAATAAAACGGAAAATCGTTTCTCCAAGGAATCGAACGCGACGATTTGCGTTTGACCGGGCCCGCCGCTCGTGCATAATAGCTGGTGGATCACCTTTCAGAAAATTTTGAGAACGAAACGGAGACGTCATGGCTTATCGAATCACGTTATTCCTTCTGGCGCTCGTCCTTTTGTCGGCCTGCTCGGACAGCGCCTCTTCTTTCGAAGACGGCGACCTGGAGCGCGCCGAATCCTCCGATCAAGCGGACGCCGACGCCGATCCGGACGCGGTGGAGGACGATGGCGACAAAGACGAGGCTCCCGCCGATGGAGACCTGGACCTGGATTCCTCTGACGCGGACGAAGCCGAGGCGGAGGAGGAGGAAGCGCCGCCCGTCATCGTGTTTTCCATCACGAAGGACAGCCACTCCATCGTGCTCACGCCCGACGCCAGCCCCTCCGAGACGCGCATGGCCGAAAAGCTCCGGGAGACGCTCAACGCCGTGCTGGACGCGGACGTGCCGCTTCTGAATGAAATGCCGACGGACGGAACCAAGGCCGTCGTCATCGGGCAGGGCGACGCCGCCCGGGCGTTGGGAGTGGATCCTACGACCGAGGAACTGGGCGGGCAGGGCTACGCCATCCGCACCATGGACGGGCACCTTGTCATCGCCGGAACGCCCCAGGCGGGCACCATGTACGGCGTCATCCGCTTCCTGGAGGATGTCGTCGGCGTGCGCTGGTACGCCCCGGAAGTGACGCACGTTCCGGAATCGGAGCGGATCGACGTGCCGGAGGCGGACCGCATCGTCCGCCCGGCCTTCGAGTGGCGGCACACGTCCTACAACTGGCCCGGAAAGGACGACGAGTTTCTGGCCAACATGGGAGACAACAATGGTTCCAAGGACGGCGAATCCGAATTCGGCGTCGAAGAGGAACACGACGGCCGGGCGCACAGCTATTTCAACTTCATCAGCCCGGACGAGTATTTCGACGAACACCCGGAATACTTCTCCGAAATCGGCGGCGTGCGCATCCGCGAGGAAACCCAGCTCTGCCTCACCAATCCGGACGTGCTGGATATCGTCACGGAAAAGATGCTCCAGCGCATGGCGGACAAGCCCCACGTGCGCCAGCACAACTTCTCCCAGATGGACCACTACAACGCCTGCGACTGCGAGCACTGCCGGGCGATCAACGAACAATACAAAACCCAGGGCGGCACCCAGTTCTGGTTCGTCAACCAACTGGCCGAACGCACCAGCCAGGTTTACCCGGACAAGCTGATCGGCACCCTGGCGTATATGTACACCGAGGAGCCGCCCGTGGGGCTGGAGATGCATCCCAACGCCGCCGTCTGGCTCTGCCACATGTTCCCCTCCTGCGACATGCATCCCATCGCCACCTGTCCCCACAACGCGGACTACAAGCGCCGGGCGGAAAGCTGGGCGGCCATCACCGACCATCTGTACATCTGGCACTACATCGTGGACTTCATGCATTACTACAATCCCTTCCCCAACTTCCGCGCCATGGCGGCGGACATGCGCTTCTACCGGAACATCGGCGTGGAGGGCATCTATCTCCAGGGCATGGGACACGGCGGCGGCGGCGGCGAATGGAGCCTCCTCAGGCCGTACATGGGCATGCACCTGCTCTGGAATCCGGACCGGAACGCCAAGACGCTCCGGCGTGACTGGCTGCAAGGCTATTACGGAGACGCCTGGGGGCCTCTGGAGGACTACATCGAGATGCTGCACGACAAGGTGGAGGACGACGACATCCACCTGCATCTCTACAGCAACCCCGCCAGCGGCCACCTGCCCGACGAGGTGATGGAGCAGGCCAATCTTCTGTTCGATCAGGCGGAAGCGGCGGTGGAAAGCGACGAAGAACTTCTGGAGCGCGTGCGCGTGGCCCGCATGCCCCTGCAATACGCCGCCACGTTTCCCCGGACCGGCTACCGCATCGCCAACGGGCAGATCGAATGGCAGAGCGAAATCGCGCCGTTTTCCGTCATGAACGCCTTCATCAACCGCATGGAGGATCACGGCTTCACCACCGTCCGGGAAGTGGCGGGGGACATCAATTCCCTGACGATGCTCTACATGATGATCGTCGCCAGCCCGACCATCGAGACGATCGACAACGGCAAACTGAAGGTGGAAGTCGTTCCGCTGCTCGGCGGGCGGGCGCTGCGCATCATCCATCTGGCGAGCGGCAAATGCGTCACGGCCTATAATGTCAAGGAAAACCTGTACTTCCCCTTCGCGGGCGGCCTGGAGGATCGCACGGGCGAACTGTTCCGCTATTACGGCTGGGTGGAACCCGCCGAGGTTACGGAACGCCGGGGCGACGCCATCACGCTGACGAAAACCAGCCTGGACGGATGGCGGCTCACCCGCACCATGCGCCTGCTTCCGGGCGAAGCCGTCATGGAGGTGACGACGGAAATGACCAATCCGGGCGACAGCGCCATGGAAGGCCGTCTCCGTAGCCACCTGGAACTGAATCTCGGCGATTTGCGGAGCACGCGCATGGCGTTCACGAAAACCTCGGGCGGTCAGGTGGATCAAAACATGGAAACGGTCATCGAGAACTTCCGCGAGGGTCAGCACTTTTACGACGAGGACATCCCGAACGGCGAGTGGCGCTTCAGCGGCTCGAAGGGGCTTTCCTTCACCCAGCGGTTCCACACGGAAGAGCTCGATTTCACCTGGGTTTATTCCTATCCTGAAACCATGGAGGAAGTGGAACTGGAACTCTGGTCCAAGCGCACCACCCTGGAACCAGGCGAAAGCATTCGAATTCGACAGGAGATCGAGATCACCGCCGAATGAGCGGACGGGCGCATGGCGATGGCATTCCTGGCAATCGTTGAAGACTGTCCGCTCATGGCGAGTGATTTCGCGAAGCAAAATCGGTTCAAGCCACGTCGTTTCCTTCGGTTTCGCCCCTCGAACCGTTTTTTCCTTCGGAAAAATCACTCAGGGTGAGCGGAAAAGAATGGAAACGCACGGATGAAAAGAACAGGGCAATTCAGTTCTAAGGTATTCCCTGGCAAAGTCGTAAAATCCTGCCTCCTGAATCGAGATGGCGCATGATGGACGGGATGCTGCGATTTCCTTTGATGGTCTGAAGCAGACCCAGGGCGATTCGCCGAAATGCCCCGGTCGCCGCCGCGCCGCAACCCGCCCGCATCCGGCAGGCATCTTCCCCCATCGAACAATCAAGAACGTGATGAACCTTGTTTTCGATGCTCCAGTGATTCCGGAAACAGGCGAGTAGTTCTTTCGGCGGCGTTGTCTTCGGAAGGCTGGTCAGGGCGAAAAACACCTCGCGCGTGGGGTTCCCCGTGCGCTTGCGCTCCGTGATTTTCTCGACCGCCAGCCCTTGAGACAAGTAGGGCCAGTCGAACCAGCCTTCCATCTCGGGGAAGAGATATATTCTCCTCGTTTCGATCCGGTCGCCCACCAGATCGTTGTCCGCGAAGTCCGGCGGCGCGGACCGGGCCTCGATCAAGCGTCGCACCTCCTCGTATTGGGTGACCTGGTTCTCCTTCAGCTTGAAGAGCCAGGCCCCCCTTTTTCCGAGATCCCCCGGCAGAGATCCCGTTGGGCGAACATGGCGTCTCCCGTGACCACCGCGCCCGAAAGCGGCAGGCCCTCAAGCGCCCGCCGCGCCGCCGCGATCTCGCCTCCGGCCGGCTCGGAAACCACTTGTGAAAGCGGGATTCCCTGGGCCGTGGCGGCATTGACCACGTGAAGATACAGGCCGTCGCGGAGGCTTCCTTTGGTCGTTTTGCCGTCCACGGCGATATGGCGGGGACGCCACAGCAGCGACAGCCCGGCGTTTGCCAGCGCCCGATTGACCGATTCCAGGTCGAGTTTGTGAAACAGATTGGTGTAGACGCCGGGAGCGGGAACGCGCTTGAGCCCGAGAAAATCCAGCATGTCCCGGTCCTCGGCGTAGGATTCGAGAACGTCTTTCACGTTTTTACGCCCCCGCAGAAAGCCCAGGATAAGAAGCAGCAGCAGGGGCACGAGCTTGTACCGGCGCCCCTTGATCCGACGGGGATCGGGAATTTCTTCCAGTTGTTCTTTCAATTCCAGATAAAAGCTTGACACGTCCTGCTCCATGATCGTCTCCACATTTGTAGTATTTCCAGTATAATACACTTACTACATCTAGTGTCTTAAACCAAAACCTGCATAAAATCAAGAACTGAATTACCCTGCGAATCCCGTCAAAAGCCTTGATCCGGGGAAGAGATTGGCGTTATAATTCCAGATTGTGGACTCGCTGAATCAATTCCCTGACCGAGAGGAAATTCCATGATCGCGAAACGGATCGTTCTTTTTGCCCTTTTCCTGGCCTTGATTCCCCTTTCCGCAGACGCGAACCCCGCCACGCCGGCCGAGGGACTGAGCAAGGAAAATCCCTACCCGGTGTGGTGGGCGGAACGCATGATCGAACACTACGAAGCCTCACAAGTCGTTTCACGACCGGAAGCCCGCGTCTGGCAGGGCGACAGTCAGCCCACGGTGGTTTCCATGAACGCGGGTCAGAAGAACGCCGTGGTGGCTCTGCTGATGAGTTCCTATTACGGCTATCAGCCCTTCTGTACGGCGACGATCATCAACAATCAGTACGTTCTCAGTGCAGCCCACTGCGTCCATCAATGCGACGACAACGGATACAATTGCCAGGATGTTCCGGCCTCCTATATCAAGATTGGCGTCGGCGACAACATGAGCAACCCGCAGCAGACGCTTTCGGTCAATTCCGTCGTATACAACCCGCAATACACCGGCCAGCTGGACCAGACCACCGGCTATTACGACGTATCCGTTCTGCGGCTGAGCAGTCCGGTTTCCACGTCAAGCATCGAGCCCATCCCCATCAACACCCAGGCGTTGACGTATCAGTTCGCCGGGACCGAATGCCAGGCGGGCGGATACGGCCGCACCCATCTTTCGGACAACAATACGCAGAAATACTGGGCCGGGCTGAACGTCCAGTACGTATACGAACTGGACATCTATGTAAAAGACTCCGGAAACGTGCAGGGCGTCTGCCAGGGAGACTCCGGCGGGCCGCTGATTTACAATTTCGGAAACGGACCGGTGGTCGTCGGCACGGTTTCCTGGGGCAGCGCCTACAGTTGCGTGGACACCACCGCCTATTCCCGGGTGGACACGAAGCAGAGCTGGATTCTGGCGAACTCCGGCGGGGGAACGGATTGCAGCAACGCCTGCCAGGGAATGGACTGCGGTTACGACGGCGCCTGCAATTGCGGCGGTTGCCAGAACGGGTATATCTGCCAGAGCAACCAATGCGTGGAAGACAGCACGCCCGATCCCTGCCAGGGAGTGGACTATTACGGCTGCTGCGACGGAAGTGTCCTGAAATACTGCTATAACGAACAACTTCAGATGAACGACTGCGGAGCCAACGGATGCGGCTGGCGGAGTTCGGACTACGGGTACGACTGCGGTTTTTCCGGCGCCGATCCCAGCGGCGAGCATCCCATCGACTGCGGCGGGGAGCCGGACTGCCTGTCCATCTGCGCCGGGGCCGACTGCGGATCCGTGCAAGGCTGCAACTGCGGTTCCTGCGGAAGCGGCGAGGAATGCCGATCCAACCATTGCGTGGAACTTCCCCCGGATTGCGACACTATCTGCGGGAATCTTCAGTGCGGAAGCGTGGGGGAGTGCGATTGCGGCGATTGCGGTGCCGACGAGGTCTGCCGCAACAATCAGTGCGTGGAAGACAACCCCGGGTGCGACATCATCTGCTCGGGATTGCAATGCGGCCTTCGCCAGGGATGCTCGTGCGGGATCTGTCCCGGCGGGGAGGAGTGTATCAATCACCAATGCGTGGGCGACACGCCCACCGACGGGGACGTGTCCTGCGAGGGCGCTTGCTCGCCTCTGGAAAACGATGTCTGTGTAGGAGACGGGTATAACATCTGCACCTGCCGGGATCTTCAGTGGACGCAAGTGAACTGCGCGCAATCCTGCATGGCCCAGGGGAAGAATTACCTTTCCTGCGGATTGGACCTGAAAATCGGATCGGACGCCTGCCTTTGCGAAGGCGGAAATTCATCGGATGGAGACGAAACCCCCTCGGACGGCGATGAAACCACTCTGCCGAACGTGGAGCCTCCGGACGGAGACGACGGCGGTTCGGGAAGCGGGGCGACGGATTCCGGCTGCAACGGCGCGGGCTCCGCTTCGTCCTCGGCTCTGCTGCTTTTGCTCATGCTGGCGGCGGGTTTGCGGAGACGTTTTCCGCGCCTCCGCTGATCCGAAAAGGTTGGACGGTTCCGCCTTGTAAGAATCGAGCGCTAGAGTTTTCCCCGTTCGCTGCGTTTGCGGTCGTTATGATCCAGAAACCTCTTGCGGATGCGGATGGATTTGGGCGTGAATTCCACGTATTCGTCATCATTGATGAACTCGATGGCGTCTTCGATGCTCATGATGCGATGGGGCTTCAGGAAATTCTTCTCATCCGCGGCCGAGGCGCGCAAGTTGGTGAGCTTCTTGCTTTTTCCCGGATTCACGACGATGTCATCCGAGCGATTGCGCTCGCCGATGACCTGCCCGGCGTAGACCTGATCCCCCGCCGTAACGAAGAACATGCCCCGATCCTGCAATTTCCAGAGACCGAAGGTCACGCAGGTGCAGGTGTCCTGCACGACGATCGCTCCGTTGGCGCGCCCCCTCATCGGCCCCAGGTGCGGCCCGTACTCCAGGAAAACGTGGCTCAGGATCCCCATGCCGCGCGTATCGGTCATGAACTGGGAGCGGTAGCCGATCAGCCCCCGCGTGGGAACCACGAAGTCCAGGCGCGTGCGCTCGCCGCGCATCTCCCGCATTCCCTCCATGCGTCCGCCGCGCCGGTTCAGGGCGTCGATGACCACGCCGGTATGCTCGTTGTTGACATCGGCCACCACCGATTCGTAGGGTTCCGTCTTCCGGCCGTTTTCGTCCATTTTCAGAACCACCTCGGGACGCGACACCATGAACTCGTAACCGTCCCGGCGCATGGTCTCGATCAGCACGGACAGGTGCAGTTCGCCGCGACCGCTGACGATGAACGTATCGGCCTTGTCGGTGGGCTCCACGCGTAGGGATACGTTGGTCCGGCTTTCCTTTTCCAGCCGGTCCCGCAGGTTCTGGCTGGTGACGTAGCTGCCTTCGTTGCCGGAAAACGGGCCGGTGTTGGCGCGAAACGCCATGCTGACGGTGGGGGCGTCGATCTCCAGAAGCGGCAGCACGCGCGGATTCTCGATGGACGTGATGGTTTCTCCCACGTTCAGTTCCCGCATGCCGGTCAGGGTCACGATGTCGCCCGCCACGGCTGTGTCCAGATCGAAACGATGCAATCCCCGGAAACCCAGGATACGGGTGATGCGGAACACCTCGCGCGTGCCGTCCCGGCGGACTTGCAGGACTTCCTCGTTCCTGCGGAACATGCCGGAAGCCACCCGGCCCGTGGCCATGGGGCCCAGGTATTCGTCATGATTGAACGTGGCGACCTGCATGGCCGGAGCCTGGCTGTCGTCCACCGCCGGAGCGGCGACCTGTTCGCGAATCGCGTCGAAAAGCGGCGTCAGATCCCCGGGTTCATCGTCCAGGTTCCGCAGGGCGTAGCCCTGCTTGGCCGAGGCGTAAACCACCGGAAAATCCAGTTGTTCGTCGGTGGCGTCCAGGGAGACGAACAGGTCGAACACCTCGTCCATCGATCCGTCCGGATCGCATCCATCCCGGTCGATTTTGTTGATGACCACGATGGGTTTCAGTCCCCGGGCCAGCGCCTTCTGGGTGACGAATCGGGTCTGGGGCATGGGGCCCTCGAAGGCATCGACCAGCAGCAGCACGCAATCGACCATGCGCATGACGCGCTCGACTTCCCCGCCGAAATCGGCGTGGCCGGGGGTGTCCACCACGTTGATGTGCAGATCTCCCACGTCCATGGACGTGCATTTGGACAGAATCGTGATGCCGCGCTCCCGTTCGAGGCTGTTGGAATCCATGGCGCGGTCGATCCCGGCTTCGTTCCGCTTCAGACTGCCGGACTGCTCCAGCATGCGATCCACGAGGGTCGTTTTGCCGTGATCCACGTGGGCGATGATCGCGATATTTCGGATGTTTTCCGTTCTTCTTTCCCGTTGCGTTTCCGATGCCATGATGTTGTTTTCCCGGTAAATACAAAAAGATGGCCACGAGGGCATGGCTTCATCTCACAGTTTCCATGGAAATGCAAGGGCAATCGACCGGTTTCTTTTCCCGGCGGCGGATCGATCCCGGCCGTTTCACGAATCCATTCGGAAAATCATTCTCCAGGTTCGGCGTTTTGTACGACTGACGCAACGCTTGAAGTCGGGATTATTTTGGACAGTCGAGCACAAGCCCTGTATAATCCGAGTAAATCAAAAGTTTCGAATCAATTCGATGAACGAAATGAACCGGATCGGGGGTGAAGGGTGAACCAAATCAAGGCGATGATCGACGGGGTGAACGGGCTGATCTGGGCGACGCCGGAGGCCATGCCGGCGCTGGTGGTGCTGCTCGTCGGTGTCGGGTTGTATCTTACCGTCCGCATGCGCCTGATTCAGGTGACGAAATTCAAGCATGCCGTGCAGGTGATTCTGGGCTGGTACGACGACCCCGAGGACGAAGGCGACATCTCCCACTTCCAGGCGCTGACAAGCGCCCTTTCCGCCACCATCGGTATCGGGAACATCGCCGGGGTGGCCACGGCCATTCACTACGGCGGACCGGGCGCTTTGTTCTGGATGTGGTTGACGGCCGTGGTGGGCATGGTGAGCAAATTCGCGGAATGCACGCTTTCCCATCATTATCGCACCATCAACCCGGATGGCAGCGCTTCCGGCGGTCCCATGTATTACATCGAGAAAGGCTTGGGATCGAAATGGAAATGGCTGGCGATCGTTTTCGCCACCTGCGCGGTCATCAGTTCCTTCGGACAGGGAAACGCGGTGCAATCCTTCACCGTGGCCGATTCCCTGCGCACGGACCTGGGCATTCCCAACTGGCTCACGGGTCTCGTTCTGGCCTCTCTGGTGGGCCTGGTCATCATCGGAGGCATTCGGCGCATCGGGCAGGTGACGTCGAAACTGGTGCCGTTCATGTTCGTGATCTACCTTCTGGGGGCCGTCGTGGTTCTGCTCACCCATCTGGGAAGCCTTCCCGGAGCCCTGGCGACGATCTTCCGTGAGGCTTTCACGCCCTCCGGGGCCGTGGGCGGCGCGGCGGGCAGCACGTTCCTATTCGCGCTCACCTGGGGGGTGAAGCGGGGGCTTTTCTCCAACGAGGCCGGGCAGGGGAGCGCTCCCATCGCCCACGCGGCGGCCAAGACGAAGGAATCCGTGCGGGAAGGCGTGGTGGCCATGATGGGGCCGTTCATCGATACGCTGGTGATCTGCACGCTGACCGGGCTGGTCATCGTGGTGACCGGCGCGTGGCATACCCGGGCGGAAGACAGTGTGCCCGTGCAATCGAGCAGCGCCATCACCGTCATTCGGGCCGAAGGCGAAGGCGTTGGTCTGGACGGCAACCTGGCCTTCGAGGATCTGTTTTCGGGAAGCGTTTCCGTAACGGACGGCAAGGCAGAAGACGTGCGTTTCATTCGGAACCACAGCCTCGTGAAGGAAGCGAGACTCTACGACGGAAAACAGCTTTTTTCAGGCACGCTCACGGTGAAGGACGGCGTATTGCGACTTTTAGACGCCGAACAAAAAGAGGCCAAGCGGCCGAAACTGCGAGGAAAAATGCTTCAGAACGGTTCGCCGCTGACGGCCTTCGCGTTCCGGATCGGCCTGGGGGAATTCGGCGGGTACATCGTGACGGCGGGCGTGCTGCTGTTCGCCGTCTCCACGGCCATCAGCTGGTCTTACTACGGTGATCGTTCAATTCAATATCTGTTCGGTGACAAGGCCATTCTGCCGTACAAAATTGCGTTTATCAGCGTGTATTTCATCGCCTCCCTGTTCCCTCTGGAGATCGTCTGGGGATTCGGAGACGCCGCCCTGGGCATGATGGCTTTGCCCAACCTGATCGCCTTGATTGCGTTGAGCGGCGTGGTGGCGAAACTGACGAAAGAGTATTTTTCCCGCACGCACGAGCGCCGAAACCGGTGAAATCCAGAGCAACTCCCAACTATCGGGCAAAAAAGAACAGTTTTTCGATCAAGGCCCACCATCGAGGAAGGGGTTCCCTTCTCCCTTCCTCGCTTCGCCTTGCGTCATTTTTCGGCTTGTACCAGGGCGCGTGCGGCCGTCAAGGCTGAACATGCTGCGCTCGCTTCGCTCGCTCCGGCCTTGACCGCCGCCCTTTTCCGCCCCGGTTTCCGCGCCTCATGACGCGAGGCGGCTCCGTCGGGGAAGGGAACGAGAAGACATCCATCTTTTTCATTATTCAAGGAGTTTCTACGGAAAGGGGGACGGAACCGGCGGATTTTCGTAAATCAGCCCTGGTAAGTGCGAATGGGCGGCATGTGACGTCCGGCGACGCGCCGGTATTTCTCGTCCGGCCAGCCCAGGGCGATGGCCGCATGAATCTCCTCCGATTCCGGGATTCCCAACGCCCGCTTCACCTTTCCGTCCCGCTTGATGGCTTCCACCGCAAAGCCGATCAGACAGGTGCCCAGTCCCATGGCGTGGGCGGCGAGAAGGATGTTCTGGGACGCCAGAAGCGCGTCCTCCACCGGGCAACTGGCCCCGGGACGCATCCCGATGAGAATGGCCGCGGAGGCTCCGTGAAACAGGCGATCCGTTTTGTCCTTTTCCCACTCGCGAATGGCCAATTCCACTTTTTCGTAGTAATTTTCGTAATATATATTCAGAGCGTCCTTCATGAAAAACTTGGCGACCAGGCGCATGCCGGGATTTATCGCCATGCGGTTGAGTTTTTTAAAGAATCCCAGGCAGCTTTCCCCCATTTTCTCCACGGCGTTGCGGTCGGGAACGAGGGTGAACGTCCAAAGCTGACTGTTGGTGCCGGAAGGCGCGCTGATGCCGATCTTCACCAGGTCTTCCAGAATGGCGCGGTCCACCGGCTTGTCCGTGTAATTCCGGCAGGAACGTCGGGACTGCATGACGTGAACCAGTTGGGAAAGATCCGCCTTGCCTGGAGCCTGCCATTGCGGATCGGATTCAAATGTCCGGAATTCAACGGATTCTTCGTCAACGAATCCCACGGTGACGGCTTTCGCCGGACAAACGGCCGCGCAGTGGTCGCAGCCCAGGGAATCCGTTCCCGTGACCACCGCTTTCTCGTTTACGATCGAGAGCGTGTCCGAAGGGCAGACGCGCAGGCAGAGGCCGCAGCCGATACATTTTTCCGCGTCGATCCGAGTGGTTACGGGGATGGCCATGCTTTTCCTCCTGGATGATTCCGGGGCCGGGAAGCCTTGTGGACAACGAATCCTGTCTATTCGCCCGGCAGGGGAGCCGGTGGCCGGATCAAACGGTGCGATCGCGTGAAGTTGCCGATATCGTCCACGAAATCCGGCCGGTCGATGAACGGGTTTCGGTTGTGCTGATAACTGGAAATGTCCTCGTTCCGCTGGCGCTCCTTTTCCGAGGGCGGATCGTCCCGGTTCCACTGTTTCAGGGTTTCCTCCACGTACCAGGGCACCTGAGAGTATCCGCCATCATAGCGCACCGCGAAATAGAACACCGCACGGGCTACGTCCCCCTTGTGCGGATCCCGCGGTTCGAACACGGTATTTCCCTGGCTGTCCGTTCCGAGTTTGCTGCCGCCTTCGCTCCAGGACTCGTTGACGACGATGCCGAAGGGGTGGTTGCTACGGCGGCTGTTGACATCGGGGTAGGTGGGGAAGAGATGGTACATGTCGCTGCGGGCGGGTTCGCTGTCCGCGCCGTAACTTTGCGGCCAGGAATGCTCGCAGTTGAGCGAACTCGGCCGATAGACGCAGTTGGTGGTGTAATAGGTTCCGGTATAGACGCATTGAACCTGGTTGTTTTCGCAGTCCAGTTCGGAAAAAATGATGTCCCTGGCGTCGTCGTATCCCTGGCCGTCGTGCCCGGTGATTTTCGAGCGCAGGCAGTTCCACAGCGTGCCGCCCGTCTGGCCGTCGCAGTCGTCGAAAATGGAAGCGCCGTCCTGCTCCGGCCATTCGAAATCGTCGTCCGGTTCCGGATCGGTGTCGCCGTCGGGACTGTCATCGCCGTCCGGTTGGAGATCATCGTCTCCGTCCGGAGCGTCATCGCCGTCGGGGGAATTGTCGTCATCGCCGTCCGGAGCGTCGTCGCCGTCGGGTGAAGTTTCGTTGTCGCCATCCGATTCCAGATCTCCGTCGGTGGAAGAATTCCGGCACAGGCCGTTGAGACAGAATTCATCGGGTTCGCAGAGCGTCAGACCGGAAAACCCCGATCCGTCGTCCTTGCAGCGCCAGTGAGAAACATCGTCCCAACATTCCCAGGCTCCCGGATGGCAGACCTGCGGCGTGTCGCCGTCGGCGGATTCCTCCGTATCCCCATCCGTTTCGGGGGTTTCCGAGGTGGAGTCATTTTCCGCGTCTCCGTCGGTCATCGTGTCGTTTTTGTTGTCGTCGCAGGCCGAAAGAACGATGAAAATCAGCAACAGCAGGAAGAGGCGACCGCCGAATTCACGGCGGTTATTTTTAAGTTGGCTTCGATGTGTTGTCGTTTGCATGGCTGTGATATCTCCTTTCGTGTCGAATCATAGGCCCGCTTTGCCGGTCTGTCCAGTCAGAAGAGCGTTTTCTCTTCGGATTTCAATGGCGACGATACCGGTGGAGGCGGGCGGAAAAATGGCGATGCCGGTTCTACCCGACGACTTTTCCGTAGAAAGCCGCGGAGATCAGGGAGTTGACCATCAGTACGACGACGACGGAATACACCACCGTACGGTTGGCGGCCCGACCGACGCCCTCCGCTCCCCCCGTGACGTGATACCCGTAATAGCAGGAAATCGTGGTGATGAGCAGGCCGAAAACTCCGGTTTTGATGAGCCCGATGGTGATGTCCTCGGGCCCGACCAGCGTGTATAGATTGGCGAAAAACGTTCCGATATTTTGTCCCTTGATGGGCACGGCCACCAGAAAGCCGCCCAGGAGCCCCACGAAACTGGCGAAGGCGTTCAACAGAGGCGTAATCAGCAGACCGGCCAGCAGGCGTGGCACCACCAGCCGTTGAATGGGATTGACGGACATGACCTCCAGGGCGTCGATTTCCTCCTTGACACGCATGGCACCCAGTTCGGCGGCGATGGAAGACCCCGCCTGGCTGGCAACCATCATGGAGGCCATAACCGGCGAGATTTCCCGCAAAATGGAGACGGAAAGCATGGAACTGAGCATGTGTTCGGTGCCGAAAAGCGTAAGAAGTTTCATGCCCTGGAGCACCACGGCCGCTCCCATGGGACCGACCACGCACAAGACGGGCAGCAGGCAGCGCCAGCCCAGGCGGTTCATGACCCGGATCCACTCGCGGATCTGGAAGGGAGGCCGCACGGCCCAGGAAACGGCGCGGCCGAAAAAACCTACGATATCCCCCAATTCATATAGAAACGCGAGCAATTTCGATATCATCGATCCGCTGTCTCATGACGTGACGAGTAACGCATGTACGAGTTCGCGGAAAAGATCATATCCCAGGATATCGGAAAAGGGAAAGAAAGTCGGGAAAACCTTCTCCCGTCGGGAATCAATCCTGAAACGCGCTGACCTCCAGGAATCCCTTCTCGCAGTCGCTGTCGGCGTCGTCGGTGCGGCCGTCGTCGTCGTTGTCCACGCCGTCCGCGCATTGACTCGCGACGCATTTGTGCAGATAGCGGTTGCAGAATTCTCCGGCGGAGCAATCCGCGTGCGCGTCGCACTCCGGGACGAAGGCCGAGGGCAACAGGTCGGAGACATCGTAGACGCCGAAGGCGGCGGTCTGCTCCGTACCGGATCCGGTATGCTGGACCAGCCGGTTTCCGTCGGGCGTGAACTCGAGGCCGAAGACACCGGAAAGGCTCTTGATGGAACGCGCCGGTTCGATGGCGACGCTTCCGGCCGCCAGAAGCTCGCTGGTGCGGTAGATGTAGGTCCACATGCTATTGAACTCGAATCCGATGGCGACCAGGGAGCCGTCCGGAGAGACGGCCAAGTGGCTGTCCGCTCCGGTGTTGCTCTGGGAGGCGACCTCGCTTCCGGTGCCGATATCCAAGATTTTCAGATAGCCGTCGCTGGTGGCTACGAGATGTTGCCCATCCGGCAAATAGGCCATATCGTCCACGTAGGGAAATCCGCTGGAGAAACGGGTGACGGACTCTCCCGTGCTGACGTTCCAGATTTCTACATCGTTTCGCGCGGTGGCGACGTTCCGGCCGTCCGGAGAGAAGACCGGGACATGGCTCTGGCCGCCAAGTTCGATGCGGCGGATGTGGCGCGCTTCCGTCAGGTGCCAGAGATCCAGGTGGTAGGGACCGCTGGGACCGGTTTGCGTGGAGGCGTAGAAACGACCGTCCGGAGAAACGGAAACCTGGTCGAGCGAGATGCCGTCCGTGGGAAGGTCGTAATAGGTCCAGCCGTCATCCACGCGGAAGACCTGGAAGGCGTCCGTTGTGTGGCCCACGATCCAGGTTCCGTCCGGCGTGATGGCGAAGTCCCGGTGAAACGTGGGAAAATTCACCACCGGCCCGCCGTCGAGCCGAATGCCCCGGTCGAGATCCCAGTAGAGAAAACGGTTGTCACGACCGCCGGAGATCATGAGCGAGCCGTTGGGATGAACAACGATGCCCATGGCGGCGCGGGAATGGCTGTTGATGCAATCGATGATGTCGCCGCCGTTCATGGCGTCCCAGAGGAACAGTTTTTCATTTTCGGTGCCGATGGCCAGGGTGTCCGTACCGGGGCGGAAAGCCATGGATTTGGCTTGCCGCATGGTGTCCGGGGATCCGTCGTTGTCGAAATCAGGTAAATATCTCAGTTCGTGGCGCTCCGTCCAGTCGGAGGTATTGAAGACCTTCACCCTACGATAATACGTGTCCGCCAGGGAGAGGGCCAGAAGCGTGCCGCTGTCGTTCTGCGCCATGGCGGTAACGGCGTAGCCTCCATTGTCGATGGGATAGGTGGTCGTGCCGGCGGTGATGTCGTGGACGGAGATGCGGTTGTCCCGGGCGGTGCCCAACACAACGTTTCCGGCGGTTCCGTTCAGGGGCAGGAGCGACGTAAGGGTCGGCGGATTCACGCCGTCGCCGTCGTTGGCGTGCCAGGTGGCCGTCTGCGTGGGCGTGGCCTGGGTGATGTCGTAGATTCCGATCTGAGCGACGCCGTTGGTGGGGTTGTTTTCGCTGGCGTAGCCGAAGAGCAGGTGGTCGTCGTCCAGAAACTCCATGGCGCCCGTGCTGGCTGTGGAGAATGCGAAGTTGGAAAGCGGTGTGAGCGTTTCGTCGGCGACGCTGTAGACGTTGACGGTCCCGGAATAACACGTAAAACCGGTCGAGGCGCAGAAAGCCTCGGCCAGACGGTTGCCGCTGGGCGACCAGGCCACGCGCAGCCCGTCTCTGTCCTGTCCCACATCCTGATCGTGGATCAACTGGCCGGTCAGGACGTTCCAGACGGCGATGCGGCCGTGGAAATAGTCCGCGTAGGCGGTTCCTTCCGAGGACGTGGCCAGAAGGTGGGCGTTCATACCCCTTCCGAAGGCCAGATTGTGCAGGATATACGGAGCAACCATCAGGCTCTGAAGCAAGCGTCCGCTGTCGGCCTCGTAAACGAACACGCGCACGCCTTCGTGGGTGCCGAAGTCATCGGAAGCCATCGCCAGAAAACGGCCATCCTCCGAATAAACCGTTGCCTTGATATTTCCTCGGGGGCCGGTCAGGCGCAGAGACGGCAGACATTTTCCGAATTCTTCTCCATCGTCCAGGGCGCAGTAGGCGTTGCCGCAGCAATCCTGATCCTTCGTGCAGCAGTCCGTATGCTCCGCGCTGTCCAGGCACTGCATTGCCGTCACGCAGGGCGCGTCCGTGGAAAGGCATTCGTCCTCCGTGCAATAATCGAAGGCGGTTCCGGCCGCTCCATCCGTACAGGTGCGGATTTCCGTTTCGCCGGAGCAGTTCGACAAGACCCCGGTGCAGGCTCCGTTGAAACACACGTCTTCCATGGTCTGAGCGTTGCCGTCGTCGCAGGTCTGAAAATCATGGACGGGCAGGCATCCGTCGCAGCAGGCGTCCGTGGTCTCGCAGCCGCATTCCAGGATCGGGGCCACGTGGGTTTCCGTTTCCTCCGCGTCGGGTTCGGCGTCCGGTTCAAGCTCGTCTTCCGTGTCCGGTTCGTCGTCTCCGTCGATTTCCGGCTCAATCTCATTCTCGATCTCATCTTCCGTGTCACCGTCCGTAATGTCGGCGTGGCGGGCGCAGCGGACGGCTCGCAGCGACGACTTGTTTTCGTTGACCAGTCCGGCGTCCCGGTAGCTAAGCACCCAGGCGTAATATTCGTCGTCCGAAAGTTCCGTGGCCGACCAGAAGGCCGTCTCGCAGGCGTCCGCCAGTTCCGAATCCCAATAGCAGGTGTCGGAGGAGGAACAGGCCAGGCAGTCCAGCGCGGCCCAGCAGGACAATTCCGCGCAATCCGTACTGACGGCGCAATAGCCTCCGGGCTGGGTTTCGGTGCAGCCGCGCACCAAGGTTCGAAGTTCGTCGATGGTCGGCAAAAACCAGTCATCCCGTTCCGCCCAGGCGAGCCCGGCACAGTAGTCCTCCGCTTCGTCCCACGCCATGACGGCGGGAGAGAGCGCGTCCTGCCACTCCAGCCCGGCGGCGGGATCCTCCCAGGTGTTTTCGGGATCGGGGGGGATTTCCATGTCACCGTCGCTTTCGGTTTCCGGCTCCACGTCTTGCTCGATCTCCGCTTCCGGTTCCAGGTCGCCGTCCGTTTCCGGCTCCATGTCCGGATCCGTGTCTTCATCTCCGTCGATTTCTCCGTCACCGTCCGCCGCTCCGGTGGGATTCTCCACGATTTCTACCACCCACGTTCGGTAGCGGCCGGTTTTGCCGGAGGCGGACTGCAAGGCCCAGAGGAAGGTCAGCACGTCTCCGACCCGAAGATTACGTCCCAGAAAGCCGCCGGAAATGAGGAACGCGCCGCTTTCCAGTCGCCCGGGGATGGAAAGGTGACTCTGGCTTCCGGGAAGAGTCAGGATGGCGGCGGAAACTTCCTCCGTGAAATCGCTGAACAATTTCACGGTGTAGTGATCTTCCGAGGCGATGGCCGCCGGGGCGTCGAGGCGGACGATTTGCGGGGCGTCGGCTTCCGCGCTTCCCGAGGGCGCGGGGGCGTTTTTCGTCTCCGCTCCGTTGATGTCGATCATGGCCAGGGTTTCCTCGGCAGAGGGGCCTTCGCCGTCCGAAACCGATACCCGATGTTCGAGATACGCGCCCGTGAGGCCGTCCCGGGTCTGGAGCGCGAAACGCAACACGAAGTCATGTCCGGAAAGCTCCGGATCGTTCTTCAACTGCCCGATAAGCGTCATGATTCCGGAGGAAAGAACGCCGCCGACTTCCAGATGGCCCTTGGCTCCCTTGACGGCGACAATGGCTTTCTCCACGTCGCTTTCCAATCCTTTTGCAAGGATTCGCGCGCGTATCTTATCGGCTTCATTTCCGAAATCGCTTTGCAATTCAACGGAAAATCCGCTTCCCGGCCATAAAATTTCGGCCATGAGCAATTGGGAAAGTCGGGGAGCGTCTTCGGAATCGCTGCTTTGCGGAGCGTCGGCTTCGTTCAGGCTGCCTCCCTCGAAGTCAAGGGCCGCCAGCATGCGATCTTCCAGGGATTCAGTGACATCCTCGCTGTCGCTGCCGGAAGAACATCCAACCGCGGTGAAGAGCAGGGAAAGGAGAAAGAGCATGGAAAATGAGAATTTGGACATGGACACCACCTTGTATGATGAATGATCGATCTTTCCAGGGGCTGATGATCCTTCACGTCTTCCCAGCCTTGTCAAGAATTTTTCCCGGGAGAAGTCGAGAAAACGCGAAAAACGGTCCGTTGCCTTACTTGAGATGGAGAACCCCCGGGAAAATTCAAGCCAAATTCAGAAAAGGGAAAACGATCGGCGAAGGGAACGGAATCACTCTACCGGTTCGCAAAGACCGGCGGCTTCTTCCGTGACCCGATCGAAAATCTCGGAAAACGCCATGTAGGCGATGAGATCCTGAGCCGTATCTCCGCTGGTCAGCACGATAACGCCGATTCGGTCGCTTTCGCGGATGTACATGTACGTGGTTACGCCTTCGTCGTTGCCCGCGTGCCCGAAACGTTCGTCCAGCCCCATGCCCCGGTAATTCCAGAGCAATCCCTGGTTGTTGTCCAGATCGGGAAACTGTACGCGCCGGATTTCGTCCACGGAGGCTTCCGACAGGATCCGCTCGCCGTCCATCTCTCCGTTGTTGATGTAGGCGCGCAGGAAGCGGGCCAGTTGCACCGAGCTGGTCCGCAGGGCTCCTGACGGGTAGTCCGGATAGCCGTACTGTCCTTCGGGCAGGAGGTCTCCGGTGTCCATGTCATGCAGGTAGGGCATGGCCAGATTGTCGGTGTCGATGTCCTGGAGTCGCCAGCCGGTGTTGCTCATGCCGAGCGGCTGGAAGATGTGTTCTTCCGTGAATTCGCGAAAATCCTTTCCGGAGACGTGTTGAATGGCCAGGGCGGCCAGACTCGCGCCGATATTCGAATATTTGTGAACGCTTCCAGGTTCGTCGTCCAGGAAATGTTTTTCCGCGTCGTAATGGGCGCCATCCGGTGTCAGATAATCTCGCAGAGAATCCTCCAGGGCGACCGGGCAGTCACCGGACATATATCCGGCGCGCAGAACGTCCCAGTTGTCCTTGATGGAGGAGGTATGGGTCAGCAGCATGCGCAGAGTGATGGCCGTGTCCGGATGGCCGGGATGAACCACAGGGAAGGGAAGGTGATCGTTCACGGGGTCGTCCAAATCCAACAGGCCGTCTTCCACCGCCTGCATGAACGCCGTGGCGATGAACGTCTTGGACACGGAGGCCAGCATGAAAATCGTATGCATATTCGCAAGTTGTCGATCTTCAAGATTGGCGTATCCATACCCTTTCGCGAAACAGAGCCGTTCGGCGTTCACAACGGCGATGGATGCCGCGGGCATGAATCCCGCTTCCATCCGGTCCAGGATGTAGGCGTCGAGTACCGCCGTGTCCACGTCGAAGGCGTCCGCTTCCGCCTCCCGGTCCCCATCGGTTTCGAATTCGAGATCCGTTTCCGAAGCGTCTCCGTCCTCGAAGGGCGTCTCCGCGTCTCCGTCGGTTTCGGGTTCCGTCTCGGCCGGGTCGATATCCGCGTCTCCATCCGAATGATTCGTTTCCCCATCACTTTCGCAGCCAATGATGAAAAGGAGGAAAATCAGTGACAGGAAGGCAAGATGGAAGGCGCTCCAAATGTTTTTCCGCATCGACGACTCCTTCAATCGCTTGGTTTTCCCGGGATCGTATAACCTGCCTGGATGCTTATGGCATGCAATAGCATGGAAATGAATCGATTGGAAGCGGAAATTTCCGGAAATCGGCCGAACGCCGTTTTCACGCAAGCCGCAAGTCTGCCCTTTTCCCTTGCCAAACCTTTTTCAGAGAGATATCCTGCCCGGGATTTGGACCACCGCTCGAAGGAATTCCGACCCTTGTCCAGCAAACTCTATCCTCTTTTTCTGAATCTGAAGCACAAACCGGTCATGGTTGTCGGCGCGGGGCGCGTCGCGGTACGCAAGATCCGGGCGCTTCTGGACTGCGGAGCTTCTGTCACCGTCGTCGCTCCCGAGGCCGATCCGCGTCTCTTGGAAATGGCCGATCGGGGACAAGTGGTTTATTTGAAAAAAGCCTTTGAAGACGGCGATATGGACGGGGCGCGGCTGGCCGTTGCGGCCACCCCCGATCGTGGAGTGAACGAGGCCGCCCATCGTGCGGCCGCACGGTTGGGCGTCTTCATCAACGTGGTGGATGTTCCCGATCTGTGTGATTTTCACGTTCCCTCGGTGGTGGATCGCGCTCCGTTGCGCGTGGCGATCTCCACGGAAGGCAACGCTCCGGCCCTGGCTCGGAACCTTCGGAAAGAATTGGAGAAAATTCTTCCGGAAGCCCTGGCCGGTTACGTCGCCTACATCGGCGATCTTCGGGAACGGGTGAAGGCGGAACGGCCCGAGTACGTCTCCCGGGCGGCCGAGATGCTGGCCGGGTCGGAAGCGAAATCGCTCTGGCTTTCCGGAAAAACAGAGGAGGCCAAGAGCCACCTGAAAGCGGAACTGGACGAGCTATTGCAAAAATCGAGCAACTGCCAGGAGGTGCGGCCGTGACCGGCGAAGATCGACAACAGGCGAACGGCTGGGTGGCGCTGGTGGGCGCGGGGCCCGGGGATCCGGGACTGATGACCGTGCGAGGACTGCGTAAACTTCATGAATGCGACGTTCTGGTTTACGATAACCTGATGGCGGACGAATTCGTGGCGTTGGCCAGCGGAAAAGAGACGATTTTCGTTGGGAAAGCCAGTGGCAAGCATGCCGTTCCCCAAGAAGAGATCAATCAACTCCTGGTGCGCCTGGCGAAGGAAGGCAAGAACGTCGTTCGGCTGAAGGGAGGCGATCCCTTCGTTTTCGGACGCGGGGGCGAGGAATGCCGCGATCTACGGGAAGCGGGGATTCGGTATGAGGTCGTTCCGGGTGTGACGGCGGGCATCGCCGGTTCCGCCTATGCCGGAGTGCCGGTCACCCATCGCGAACTCAGCCGGGGCGTGACGCTGGTTACGGGCCACTTCGCCAAGGACCGGGAGGTGGAACTTCCCTGGCAGTCGCTGGTCGGGCTGGGACACACGCTGGTGTTTTACATGGCCGTGGCCTCCACGGGACACGTGGCGGAGCGGCTGATCGACGCCGGGATGGATCCGGACACTCCTACCATGGTGGTGGAGCGGGCCACCACGGGCGCCCAGCGGCGCATCGTAGCCACGATCCGGACGATTGCGGAGGAAATCCGCAAAGGCGGAGTCATTCCGCCGGGTATTCTGGTGGTGGGCGATGTGGTTCGCCTGGGCGACGAACTGGCCTGGTTGCCGAGCCATCCTCTGGCCGGGAAGAAAATCGTTTTCACCCGGGCGGTGGAGTCAACCTACGACGCCGTGGACCGCTTGCGCTCGCTGGGGGCGGAAGTCCTGGATATTCCCGTGGTTATCGCGGACGCAAGAAAGGGCGACGCGGAGTTGATGCAGGCCGTCGATAATCTCGACGAATTTCCGTGTATCGCCTTTACCAGCGCCCTGGCGGTCGATCTGTTCTTCAAGGCCATGCGGGACAGAGGGATGGATGTTCGCCGGTTGTCCGGCCATACCATCGCGGCGGCGGGCAAGACGGTGATCCGTTCGCTTCGTTCACGGGGCGTGGTGGCGGATTGCACGCCGGATCGTCTGGGAGGCGAACGGCTGGGAGAAGTGCTGGGACAAAGCGGGCTGGAGCCGGGCTCCAAGGTATTGCTTCCCCGATCCTCGGCGGCCGACGACAGTCTGCCGGAATCGCTGGAAGCGCTCGGATTCGTTCCCGTTCATGTCTCGGTATACGACAGTCGGCCTTTGAATCTGGACTGGTTGAAAGTGAAACTGTCCCACTGGCGCCCCGACGCCGTGACATTCCTGTCCGGTACGGGGGTTCGCACCGTTATGAATTCCGTGCCGCAGTTGGCGCATGCGGAGAACCCGCCCATCTGGGCCTGCGTCGGCCGCAAAACAGCCAAGGCCCTGGCGCAGATCGGCCCCCGCGCGGATGTTGTCCCCGATTTGCCGGATGTGGACGAGATGGTGAATCTGGTGATCGAGAAACTGATTCGGAAAGACGCAGGCACATCATCATAACCGGTGGTTATTGAAGGAATCCCAAAAGGAATTTGGTAAAGGTGTTGACTTTTCCAGGGTAGTGCGGTAGACACTCAAAGCTGAATTATCGGCAGGAATTCCATTTCATTTCACTTCGCATAAGGAGACCTGATATGGGCAATGAAGAATTGAAAGCCAAAATCGTTGAATTTTTTCACCAGAAATCCAAGAGCGGCAAGAAAAAATTCTACATGAAGGATGTCGTCAAGGCGATGAAGGAAGAAGGATACGAGAAGAAGGAAATCCAGCACGCGGTCAATGACTGCACCGTTGACAAGACCATCATGTACTGGTCCAGCGGCAGCACCACCATGCTCTGTCTCGCGGAGGATTTCCACGAGTAAGATCTTGGATATTCCCAAAAAGAATGAAACGGTCTCCCGAATGTCTTGGGAGGCCGTTTCTTTTTGTAAGGGTGCCGATAGGAATGGTGAATATCCTGCACCTGGAAAGAATGATTCCTCATTCACTTCGAGGGTGGATAATATTACGGTAGTAATATCAAATAGTTACTTTTTATATATTTTTGCATACCCCCAATAATTTTCGTTATACCAATCATATTCTTTTTTTATTGGACGGAACGGAAAGGCATATGCTATTTGCTTCCAGGCTGAAAATGGAAAACCATTGTGACGAGAAGGACTCAGTTCATTTATTAACCAACTCTCTTTCGTGGTAAGGAGGATCCATGCCGGAAACGAAGACTCCATTACTTGATGAACTCGAAAAGGGGCCTTGGCCAAGTTTCGTCTCGGAGATCAAACGGGCGGGCGAAAAGAACAAGATGGCCGTCGATGTTCTTCACCAACTCGAAGTCTCCTACAAGGAAAAAATCGGCCATTGGAAACATGGCGGCATCGTGGGCGTTATCTCCTACGGTGGCGGCGTCATCGGACGTTACACGGACCTGCCGGAGCAGTTCCCGAATGTCCAGCACTTCCACACCCTGCGTGTGAACATGCCTGCGGGCTGGTTTTACACGTCCGAAGCTCTGCGTCAGATCTGCGATCTGTGGGATCGTCGCGGCAGCGGCCTGACCAACATGCACGGATCCACCGGTGATATGGTTCTTTTGGGAACCCGCACCGAGGAACTGCAGCCCACCTTCGACGAACTGTCCGACATGGGCTGGGATCTTGGTGGTTCCGGTTCCGCTCTGCGTACGCCGAGCGCCTGCGTTGGACCGGCCCGTTGCGAATGGGCCTGTTACGACACGCTGGATGCCTGCTACAACATGACCCACGAGTTCCAGGACGAGCTGCATCGCCCGATGTGGCCCTACAAGTTCAAATTCAAATTCTCCGGCTGCCCGAACGACTGCGTGGCTTCCATCGCCCGTTCGGACATGTCCATCATCGGCACCTGGCGCGACGACATCCAGATCAACGACGAAGCCGTGGCCGAGTACGCCGACAAGGGCCTGGATATCATGGAAGAAGTGGTCTTCCTGTGCCCGACCCGCTGCATGCGCTATGACGCCGCCGCGAAGAAACTGACGGTGAACAACGCCGAATGCACGCGCTGCATGCACTGCATCAACGTGATGCCGAAAGCCGTGGCTCCCGGCAAGGATCGCGGCGCGACCCTGCTGATCGGCGCCAAAGCCCCCATCGTGGAAGGCGCCATGCTCAGCCACGTACTGGTTCCCTTCATCAAGATGGAAAATCCCTACCAGGAGTTCAAAGACCTGATGGAACTCATCTGGGAGTGGTGGGATGAAAACGGCAAGATGCGCGAGCGTATCGGCGAGCTGATCAACCGCCTCGGCATGCGCGACTTCCTGAAGGCCATCAACATGAAGCCTTCCGTGCAGATGGTTTCGTATCCGCGCGAGAATCCCTACTTCTTCTGGGATTCCGAGGATCTCGAAGGCTGAAGCCTGTCCCTCGCGACAGAGATACTTTAAACCTTTTCGAAAGGAGCAAATAGAATGTCGAAGACGGATATCGGACCTCCAGATTTTAAGAATTTCCTTCCGCCGGTTATCAAGGAAAACTACGGCAAATGGATCTATCACGAGGTTCTGAAGCCGGGCGTCATGGTTCACACCGCGGAAGGCGGAGCGAAACTCTGGACGGTTCGTCAGGCTTCCGGACGTCTGCTTTGCACGGATACGATCCGTGATTTCTGCGATATCGCGGAAAAATACTGCGATGGTTTCTTCCGCTTCACCAGCCGTCACAACGTGGAATATCTGGTCAGTGACGAAGGCAAGGTGGATCCTCTTCTGGAAGAGCTGAAAACCCGCAATCTGCCCGTCGGCGGTACCGGAAACGGCATCACCAGCATCGTCCACACACAGGGTTGGGTGCACTGCCATACGCCGGCCACGGATGCTTCCGGTCCGGTCAAGGCCGTGATGGACGAACTCTTCGAGCATTTCGTCGAGATGAAGCTTCCCGGAAAACTTCGCATCGCCCTGGCTTGCTGCCTGAATATGTGCGGCGCCGTGCATTGCTCGGACATCGCCATTCTCGGCATGCACCGCAAGCCCCCGAAAATCGATGACGATCTGGTCATGAAGTCCTGCGAAGTGCCCAACGTCATCGCCGCGTGCCCGACCTACGCCATTCGGCCGAATCCGAAGACCAAGAGCGTTACGGTCAACGAAGAGAAATGCATGTACTGCGGCAACTGCTACACCATGTGCCCGGGCATGCCGCTGGCCGATCCCGAGGGCGACGGCATCTCCATCTGGGTGGGCGGCAAGGTGTCCAACACCCGCTCCGGACCGTCCTTCTCGAAACTGGCCATTCCTTACATTCCGAACGAGCCGCCGCGTTGGCCGAAGGTTGTGGACGCGATCAAGAAGATCGTCGATTGCTACGCCGCCGGTGCCAAAAAGCATGAGCGCGTGGGCGAGTGGATCGCTCGGATCGGCTGGGAAAGCTTCTTCAAGCAGACCGGCTTCGAGTTCACCGCGCAGCACATCGATGATTATCGGATGGCTGACAAGGCCTATCGCAGCACGACCCAGTTCCGCTGGTAAGTCTGCCGTACCTGAGAAAAGCGACGCCCGGGGCTTGATCCCCGGGCGGGCGTTTAAGACCATCCCCTCCTTCGCGTCATGACGGCGGGGGAGGGGATTTTTAATGGATCACCGATGCATTGCGGTTATCCGGCAAAGGTTTTTCGGACCGAATGGTTTCCCGGACCCCTCGAATTCTGATTGCCGCCGCCTCGGGCGACGGGGGAAAAACGCTGCTTTCTTTAGGGATCGCCGGAGCGTTCGAGAGGCGCGGGAAGCGAGTCGGCGCTTTCAAAAAAGGACCGGACTATATCGACGCCGCATGGCTGGGGATGGCTTCCGGCGCCCCGGCAACGAACCTTGACACCTATTTAATGAAGCCGGAGACGATTCGGAACCTCTTCGGGCGACGTTGCCTGTCGGCGGATGTGGCCGTTATCGAGGGCAACCGTGGACTGTACGACGGGGTCGACGCCAGGGGAAGCCACAGTTCGGCGGAACTGGCGAAGCTGCTCGGCGCGCCCGTGGTTCTGGTGTTGAACGCAACCAAGGCGACGCGAACCTTGGCCGCCGTCGCACTGGGAATGAAAACGCTGGATCCGGACGTACCGCTGGCCGGTGTCGTGTTGAACCGTATCGCGGGGAAACGTCATGCTTCCGTCGCCACGCAGGCGATCGAGGAATCCTGCGGAATTCCGGTTCTGGGGGCGATCCCGAAGTTGCGGGATCCTGAGCGCATCCCCGGAAGGCACCTGGGCCTTTTGCCGGTGGACGAACATTCCCGTGCAGAAGAGGCTTGCGCCTATGCGGCGGGTGTGATAGAAGATTACGTTGATTTGGAGAGGCTGGAGCGGATCGCCGCATCGGCTTCGCCGGTGGAATTCGAAGAAGAACCACCGAAAGCGATCTTTGATAACCGGGTTCGTGTCGGAGTTTTATCGGACGGCGCGTTCTCTTTCTATTATCCGGAAAACATGGAAGCCCTGGAAAAAGCGGGGGCGGACGTGATTCGGATCCATTCCCTGCGAGAGCGGAATCTGCCGGACATCCATGCATTGTATATCGGTGGAGGATTTCCGGAAACGCACGCCGAAGAATTGGCGGAAAACGTCGGACTTCGCCAGGCCATCGCGAACGCTTCGGCCGATGGATTGCCCGTATATGCGGAGTGCGGCGGATTGATGTTTCTTTCCAGATCCCTGATTTGGAACGGACGAACGTACCCCATGTGTGGAGCCCTGCCGGTGGATGTCGAATTGCACGCAAAGCCTAAAGGCCATGGATACGTGGAAATGCTCGTCGAGAACGAGAATCCGTTTTTCGAGGTCGGAACGAGGCTGCGCGGTCATGAGTTTCATTATTCCTCACTGCGGGAGGATAGCCGTACCGAGATCGGAAGCGTCTGCCGGATGAATCGAGGTGTTGGAATCGGTGGTGGTCGGGATGGATTGAACGTCGGGAACACGGTGGCTTTTTATTCTCATATCCATGCATCCGGATGCCCGGAATGGGCGGAGGGGATCGTGAAAGCCGCACGGTACAGACGCGAACAAGTTAATAAAAACAACACGCCGGATGGTCGCGGTGCGCGCTTCGCGGATCCGTCCTGACGGATTGCATCTCTGGAGGTATTGTGCAAGGAGAACGGAAACAGGATATCGATAAATTGGTCGCTCCCTACGATCGGGAAGAGGGCGAATGGGACGATGTGATCGAGCGTCATTTCGAGTATCTCAGCTACTACCCGAAGTCCTCGTCCACGTATTATAATCTGGGGTTTACCTTCGCGGAGCGCGGACAGGTGAACAACGCGCGCATTGCCTTCGAGAAATCCCTGGAGGTCGATCCGAACATGGCGGAATCGCTCGTGAATCTCGGTGGATTGGCTTTTGGGCAGCAGGAATGGGAAAAGAGCATCGAATACAACGAAAAGGCGCTGGAAATTCGCCCCAAGATGCTCCCCGCCCGGCTCAATATCGGTTTCGCGAATTTGATGAAGGGCGATACCGCGGCCGCCGTGGAAATTTTCGATGCCATCTTGAAAAAATATCCGAAGGAGGCCTCGGCCCTGTACGGCATGGCGGTCGCCTACGATGATTTGAAGGATGAGAAAAAATCCCTGGAGTATTTCGACCGAGCCGTGACCTTCGGCGCCAAACCGGATGCGGCTTTTGCAAAGAAAATGAAGGCCATGAAAAAGGCCTTGGAAGCGGACTAAAAGGAAACTCGAATGATCGGGACGTTCCCGATGAGTTGAGGATCGTAGTTTTTTTCTGTCAAACCAATGGCTTACCGAGGAGGATTACCATGCCGATGTTTGAAGCAGAAGGTGTCAACGTTGAAGTCGACGAGGACGGTTTCATCCTTAATCCCGACGATTGGACCGAAGCGTGCGCCGTTGCCATGGCGCCCCTGGAGAACATTGATGAACTGACCCAGGAGCATTGGGATCTCATCAAGTATCTGCGCGACTACTACAAGAAATTCGGTGTCGCCCCGATGATTCGCAAGCTCTGCAAAGAGACCAAAATGCCCCTGAAGAAGGTCTATGAGCTTTTCCCGAGCGGCCCGGCCAAGGGCGCCTGCAAGCTCGCCGGCCTTCCCAAGCCGACCGGCTGCGTCTGATTCGGATTTTGCTCCACAAAGGGGGCGTCTTCCGGTTCGCCGGAAGACGCCTTTTTTTATGCAAAATCGGCTATTTCCACCGAAACGTAGATCCTCAAGAATAACTCCCATAATCATTATCTATTGGACAAGAACCGTGGCTCTCTGTACATTCGCCCGTCAAGGCGCGAACTGTCATGCTGCGGAAACTCGAGGTCGTCTCGCGCCGCAGATCCCAGACGAGGAGTCACATAAAAAATGCCGATCGGAAATCTCCTGAAAGACCGGAGAACCGCCATCCTGAAACGTTGGAGAGATTCGCTGACCAGCGCCTATCCTCTCCAGGGCGCGCAGTTTCTTTCCGGGCAGAAGGATCGTTTCGCCAATCCCGTGGGACATGCCTTCAAGACCGGCCTTGAGGAACTGTTCGATGGCCTGCTCGCGCGGGCGGATGCGGAGACGCTGGAGAAAGCCCTGGATCGGATTTTAGCCGTTCGCGCCGTGCAGGACTTTACGGCCGCCCAGGCCGTGGGTTTCGTCTTTCACCTGAAGAATTGCATCCGCGAGGAACTGAAAGAGGAACTGCACGACATGGAGCGCCTGGCGGAATACGTGGAGTTTTCCGGGACCATCGACGGCATGGCTCTTCTGGCTTTCAACGTGTACATGAAACGCCGAGACAAGCTGCACGACCTGCGCGCCACGGAAGTCAGCCAGCGCATGCGTAAATTTATCGACCGCATGAACGTAATGTACGAACGGTCCAATCGCGAGGCCGAGGAAAAAGAAGAACATAAAGCGAATCAGGACGGTTGCCAATGAATGCATCAGTATCCGTAATTGTCTCGTTGATCGTCGTTGTCCTGCTGATGGTGGTTGCGGGCGTCGGCCACTTGATCGGGCTCGATGTCGTCTTCGGCGTGGTCATTCCCTACGTGGCGCTGCTCGCGTTCGTTGTGGGCTTGATCTACCGGATGATCGTGTGGGCCAAGTCTCCGGTGCCGTTCCGGATTCCCACCACCTGCGGCCAGAACAAGAGTCTGTCGTGGATCAAGTCGAGCAACATCGAGAATCCCACGACCACCGGAGGCGTGATCGTCCGCATGTTGTTGGAGATCCTTTTCTTCCGTTCCCTGTTCCGCAACACCAGTGTGCAGTTGGCGGACGGAAACAAGAAAATCGCCTACGGATCCTCCAAATGGTTATGGGTGGCGGCGCTGGTGTTTCATTACTCCTTCCTGGTCGTCGTCCTGCGACACCTGCGCTATTTCCTGGAACCCATGCCGTTTTTCGTTTACTGGATGCAGAATCTGGACGGCTTCCTCCAGATCGGCGCGCCGGTTCTCTATGTGACGGGCGTGGCTCTGGCGGGCGGCGTGAGCTTCCTGCTTCTCCGGCGTCTCTTCAGCCCGAACGTCCGGTACATCTCCCTGCCGGCGGACTATTTCCCGTTGCTGCTGATCCTGGCCATCGCGGTGACGGGCATCCTGATGCGCTATTTCATGAAAGTCGATATCGTCGCCGTGAAGGAACTGACCCATGGACTGGTGAGCTTCAGTCCGAAACTTTCGGAAAACATCGGCGGCATATTCTACATTCACGTATTTCTCGTCAGCGTGCTGGTCGCCTACATTCCCTGGAGCAAACTCTTGCACATGCCGGGCGTGTTCTTCTCGCCGACACGGAACATGGCCAACAACAACCGGGCCGTGCGGCACATCAATCCGTGGAACCACCCCGTCAAGGTCCATACCTACGAGGAATACGAAGACGAATTCAGAGAGAAGATGAAGGCAGTCGATCTGCCCGTGGAGAAGGAGTGAGGCGATGAAGGTTGCGAAGCCAGACGAACTGACACAGTCGATTTCATACAAGCTTCCGCCGAAGCCGTGGATGGAGACGCCCACGGAGTTCAAGCCGGGTACCTTCAGCTATTCGGGAGCGCCGAAGAATCTGGACTACCTGGACTTGCCCAATCCGCGGGAATGGCAGCCCATGGACGAGGACTGGAAGCTTCCGGACAACTGGAAAGAGATCATCGTCGAGGGCATCCGGGAGCGCCTGGACAAATACCGCAGTTTCCGTCTTTTCATGGACATCTGCGTACGCTGCGGGGCCTGCGCCGACAAGTGCCACTTCTTCATCGGATCCGGCGATCCGAAGAACATGCCGGTGCTGCGCGCGGAGTTGCTCCGCTCCATCTACCGCAAGGAATTCACCACGGCGGGAAAAATCCTGGGCAAGATGGCCGGTGGCCGCGAACTGACCATCGACGTCATCAAGGAGTGGTTCTACTACTTCTTCCAATGCACGGAATGCCGCCGTTGTTCGGTGTTCTGCCCTTACGGCATCGACACGGCCGAGATCACCATGATCGGCCGCGAACTCTTGGGACTGCTGGGCATCTACATCAATTGGGCCATCGAGCCGGTGGCGAACTGCTTCCGGACGGGCAATCATCTGGGCCTACAGCCGCACACGTTCTACGACAACGTCGATTTCGTCTGCGACGAACTGAACGACTGCACCGGGCTGAACATCGCCCCCACGTTCAATCGCAAGGGCGCGGAGATCCTGTTCATCACGCCCTCCGCCGACGTGTTCGCCGAGCCCGCCATCTATACCCTGATGGGCTATCTGCTGCTCTTCGAGCACATCGGACTGGACTACACGCTCAGCACCTACGCCTCCGAAGGCGGCAACTTCGGACTGTTCACCTCTCACGACATGATTAAACGTTTGAACGCCAAGATGTACCACGAGGCCGAGCGTCTGGGCGTCAAGTGGATTCTGGGCGGCGAGTGCGGGCACATGTGGCGCGTGGTCAACCAGTACATGGATACCATGAACGGCCCGGCGGACTTCCTGGAAGAGCCGGTTTCGCCCATTACCGGAACGAAGTTCGAGAACACCAAGTCCACGAAGATGGTTCATATCTGCGAGTTCACGGCGGATCTCATCAAGCATAACAAGCTGAAACTCGACAAGAGCCGCAACGATCACATCATCGCCACCTTCCACGATTCCTGCAATCCCGCAAGGGCCATGGGAATCCTGGAAGAGCCGCGCTATATTCTGAACAGCGTGATGAGCAACTTCCATGAAATGCCGGAGAACACCATCCGGGAACAGACCTTCTGCTGTGCCGGCGGCGCCGGTCTCGGGAACGACGAAAACATGGAGATGCGCATGCGCGGCGGTTATCCCCGCGCCAATGCGGTGCAACACGTGCACGACAAATACGGCGTGAATATGTTGTCCTGCATCTGCGCCATCGATAAAGCCGTGCTTCCCACCTTGATGCATTACTGGGTTCCCGAAGTGGAGGTCTGCGGCGTTCATGAACTGGTGGGCAACGCCCTTGTGATGGATGGAGAGAGCGGACGCACCACGGATTTCCGCATGAACCCCCTGCCGGGCGTGGAACAGCCGGACGAGGATACGGAGGAATAAGGCATGTATGACGGAGGCAAAGTTATCGCCGGGATCGCCGTTTTCCTGATCGTCGGCACCTTCCCGTTCTGGTACAATCCGGTTTTCGGAAAGCCGTCCTATACGCCGGATCCGGAATTGCCGAAGACGGAAAAGAACTGCGTGATGCCGGCTGAATTCATGCGCGCCTGGCACATGGATCTGCTGAATTCCTGGCGGGACGAAGTGGTTCGGGAAGGCGAGCGTCACTTCAAGTCGCCCAATGGAGCGGAGTTCAACAAGAGCCTGACGAACACCTGTCTGAAGTGTCACGGCGATAAGAGCCGTTTCTGCGACAAGTGCCATGAATACGTCGGCGTGGAAAATTATTGCTGGGATTGCCATATCGATCCGGAGGCGTTTAAATAATGGACAAGGGAAGACGAAACTTTCTGAAACTGGCCGCCGCCGGCGCCGCCGCCGCAACGTTCGGAATCAAGCCCACGCTGGACGTTCTGGCCGGCGGCCACGACGAGATCGGCGCGGGAAGCAAGAACCGCTGGGCCATGGTCATCGATCTCGGCAAATGGAACGACAATTCCACGCGCGTTTTCGATGTCTGCCATTCGATCCACAACGTCCCCGACCTGGGGAACCGCAAGGAAGAGGTCAAGTGGATCTGGACTGCGGAATTCGAGAAGGCGTTTCCGGATCAGCATCACGAGTTCACCTATGAAGGTCTGAAAGGGCGCCAGGTTCCGGTGCTGTGCAACCACTGCGACAGCCCGCCCTGCGTGCGCGCCTGCCCCACACAGGCGACTTTCAAGCGGGAACTGGACGGCATCGTGATGATGGATTTCCATCGCTGCATCGGTTGCCGGTTCTGCGTGGCGGCCTGTCCCTACGGTTCGCGCAGTTTCAATTTCCGGGATCCGCGGCCTTTCATCAAGAAGGTGAACAAGGAATTTCCCACCCGTACCAAGGGTGTGGTGGAAAAGTGCAATTTCTGTGCCGAACGGCTGGCCGTGGGCAAGCAACCCGCCTGCGTGGAGGCCTGCACGAACAACGAGTTGATTTTCGGAGATCTGAAGGATCCGAACTCGGAAGTGCGCCGGATCCTCCGCGAGAAGCACACCATTCGCCGGAAACCGTCGCTGGGCACGAAGCCTTGCGTCTTCTACGTGTTGTGAGGAAGCCATGATTGAGAGGGCACTATACGGAAGCGGCAAGTACTACGGTTGGGTGGTTTTCCTCCTGGCCATGATCGGGGTCGGATTCGGCTGCTACATGTGGCAGTTTCACGAGGGTCTGGGCGTCACCGGCATGAGCCGGGACGTGTCCTGGGGATTCTACATCGCCCAGTTCACCTTCCTGGTCGGTGTTGCGGCCTCGGCCGTGATGGTGGTGCTGCCCTATTATCTGCATAACTACAAGGCGTTCGGAAAGATCACCATCCTGGGCGAGTTCATCGCCATCGGATCGGTCATCATGTGCATGCTGTTCATCTTCGTGGATCTCGGACAGCCCACCCGCGTCTTCAACGTCATGCTGCATCCCACGCCGAACTCGGTCATGTTCTGGGACATGATCGTTCTGTCCGGCTATCTCTTCCTGAATCTGACCATCGGCTGGACCACGCTGATGGCGGAAAAGAAGGAAGTTCCGCCGCCCAAGTGGGTCAAACCGCTGATCTACGCCTCCATTCCCTGGGCGGTTTCCATTCACACGGTCACGGCCTTCCTGTACAGCGGCCTTCCGGGACGCCATTACTGGCTCACCGCCATCATGGCCCCGCGCTTTCTGGCCTCGGCTTTCGCCGCCGGTCCCGCGTTGCTGATTATCCTCTGCCTGATCGTGCGAAAGGTTTCCAAGTTCGATCCCGGCAAGGAGGAAATCCAGTCGTTGGCCAAGATCGTCACCTACGCCATGATTATGAACGTCTTTTTCTTCCTCTTGGAATTCTTCACGGCGTTTTACAGCAAGATCCCCGGCCACATGCATCCCATCGAGTACCTGTTCTTCGGACTGCACGAGCATGCCGAACTGGTGCCCTTCATGTGGATCGCCACCGTGCTGGCTTTCGGCGGGATCTTCATGCTGCTGGTTCCCAAAATTCGCCGGAACGAAACGCTGCTGGTGCTGGCCTGTATCGCCGTATTCGTGGCCTGCTGGATCGACAAGGGCTTGGGCCTGATCGTCGGCGGCTTCGTGCCGAACCCCTTCGAGGAAGTGGTTGCCTACTCTCCCACCGCGCCGGAAATCATGGTCACCCTGGGCGTCTATTCCATCGGAGCGCTGATTATCACCGTGCTGTACAAGGTCGCCGTGTCGATCAAGGAAGAGAAACTGGCCTGATTTAAATCGTAAAATCAACAAAAGACGGGCGTTTGCCGGAATGGCGAGCGCCCGTTTTCGTTTGTCTGGAAGCGATTTCATCGATCCGAATGACGGGAATCGCTTGAGTGAAAATTTGGCACTTGTCAAGGATCGTGCCCTTTAGATCACTCCTGGATATGGACGAAACGTAGGACCGGACAAGGCTGGAGGCAAGCAAGAAAATTTGAAAGGAATTGCGGAAATAGAAAAAAAGATTGGATTGAAGAACAAAATAGTTGACACCTAATAGGAATAGCCTTATCTAACAAAAGGCGGCATGACTCAGCCTGCCTTAAACGGAAAATCTGGAAAAATTACTCAAAACATGCCGATTCGTGAATGCAACAGGAAGGGAGTGAAAATGAAACAGCTTTTAGCAATCTCGATTTGCATGGCTTCATATCTCCTCGGAACGGCGGTGTACGCAGCGGATACAACCGAAACATTCGATCCCGGAGCCTCCGATTTCGAGTTCTACGCCGGAGTGGATGGAATTGGGAAAGGAAAATACGAGAAAACCGTCAGCGCGGAGGCGTTGTTGGGGTATGGCCTGATGGAGCGGTTCTCGGGATATCTGGCGGCGGGTGGGGAAGCCAACGAGCGTTTCGGTGACGGGGCCGGTTGGGTGGGGCTTGGCATTTTCGGAACGCCGGTGGATACGGATCATTTCGATCTGGACCTCATGCTGGATGCCGGTTTCGGCGCTTCGGATTTCTCGCTTGCGCCTTCATTGGAGTTGAATATCGATCTGGATCCGGAAATGCGTACTTGGGGGATGTACGTGAGGGTATCCGAGAACTTTATGGGGCGCGATGAAACACCGGATGCAGAGCCCGGAGAGATCGATTGTGAGTCCGTCTACGACACGCAGAGCGGAGGCCGGACCATTGTTTGTGCGCAGCAGCCGGACGAGACGGCGGATCCGAAGTTCGAACTGGCTCCGGTAACAGGAGTAACTGTTGGAACATATTATACAATTTCCGAAAAGCATCAGCTTCTGCTGGAATACGACATGGCTTTTGCCAACAACCCGGCCAAGGACGAGGAAGACACGGAAATCGGCGGCGTGGCCTTGGGATACAATGTCGTTCTCTCGGACAGTATCGAGATGATAAACCAGCTCTTTTTCGATATCCCCCAAGATGGAGAGGATTTCTCTCTCGGAATTTCGCTTGGTATTGTCGCTACGATGCCCGGCGGTGCGGACTCCTCCGCCGAGACGGTGTCTCCCGTCCAGGAAGGCAGGAACCCTGCCGAAAAAGAGGAAGCGGAATAGCTCTTCAAGGATTTACGGAAACGAAAAGCCCGGCCCTTCAAACTCGGAGGACCGGGTTTCTGTTTGTATTCATGAAGAGTTACGGCCAGTTGTCCGCCAGGGTGCGGAAGCGGGCCTCCGTCAGAATCGCCTTCATCAAGGTGGTGACGTGTTCCTTTTCCGCCTGAATCAGTGCCTTCAGTTCGGGCGTATCCCCGAAAACTTCCGCAACCCCCTGGTAATAGAACAAAGTGGATTTTTCAAACTCCAGGGCGTTGACCAGGGCGTCCTCGGGGCTCTTGATGGCGTCCAGATCCTTGAAGGCGTCCTTTTTGAAGAATTTGGAGATGGACAGCGCCCGCAAATAGTCGGCCTGTTCATAGATCCGGTCGGCCGGCTTGTCCTCCTCGGCGGCGTCCATCAATTTCTGAAACTGGGCCTCGTGGGCTGCCTCGTCGTCCGCCAGACGCTTGAAAATACGGTGCACTTCCGGATCGTTCCGATAGCGCAAGGCCAGCCCCTGGTAGAATCGCTCTCCGTTTTGTTCATTGATAACGGCCAGTTGCAGAACCTGTTTCAATGTCGGATCGTTCATGATTGCCTCCTGTTTTCTTCCCGGATTGATTCGTTGTTCACTTTATTTCCGTCTCAACGCAGTATTCGACCGGATATCGAGCCGTTTCATTCCGAGAATTGCAAAGACAGCGGAGAACGACTTCCGTTGGCATCGGCCGAAGACAATAAAAGCGGGTAGGTTGAATCTGCGAAATTTCCGTGTGAAGGCAAGCGCCGTTCCATGAACGGTTTTCTTCTTTTCGGATCTGCAGGTTTCGCCCGCCCGGCCGATTATTCGTCTAGCGCCCGGTTATATACCGAAAAAAACAAGGAGAATGCATTGGACAAAGAAACGCCGGTTCGGAATGGGGAAAAGAAGAACACGAGCGCCGAGGAAGCGAGCCCGGTTTCTTCCAAGCCGTCCGATTTTCTGGAGCGAACGAAGAACGCTCCCATTCATGTCGGAACCGAGGTTTATCTTGAATTTCAATACGGATCGAAGAACGTTCGAACCAAATCCATGCTGATCGGCTTTTCCCGGGACGAGTTCATCATCATCCGGGCGCCCATGATAAACGGAACGCCGGTGGGAATAACATATTTGAAGGATATCATCGTCCGCTACATGTTGGAGGGCAAGGTCTTCGGTTTCAAAACCGGATTGATGGACTATTTCGGTCCCCCCTACTACCTGTCGCTGCTCCGTTACCCAAAGAATTTCGAGGAGGTTTCGCTTCGTGTCGGACCGCGAATTCAGATGGTCATTCCTGTTCGGCGGGAAAACGGCGGAGACGAAGAAGAATCCATATTGAATTTAAGCGCTTCCGGAGCGTTGCTTCATCTGGCTGCCCCGGTGGTGATCGACGATCGATTCCCCATCTCCTTCATTCTGCCCAACGGGACCGCCGTGAAGGATTTGTTCTGCGTGGTCCGGCGAGTCAATATGACGCATCGACAATTAACGGCGGGCGTGCGGTTCGAAGAGGAACATCCCGATTATCCGGCCGTGGAAGCCTATGTCCGGCAGGTTCTGGACGCGATGGCGTTTCTGAAGGAAGTCGATCAATAACACCGAATGGTCGGCGCCGAAGAACGTCGAGAGATTCAGTCGTTTTTAACTTTGGCGCGTTTTCGCAGCCAGTTCAGCATATACGGCCAGACCTCTTCCTTCGATCGCATGCCGAGCGTCAAGTCCACGTGGCCGTAATCCGTGTGATCCTTCATTTTGATCTTCTGATCGTCCCGCATGATGAATCCCCGGGTTCCGAAGACGCGTAATTCCTTGTCCTTCGACGAGATGTTGTTGTACACCGTTTCCAGCGATTCCGGGGTGACCATGGCGTCCATCAGTCCGCCGATCATCAGCAACGGGGAGTTGATGAGGAACAGGTTTTCCCGATAATTGATCTTCCCGTCCGAGGAATGGAAGTCGCCCGCCAGGATGTATTCCATGAAATCCCTCATCACGCCCTGGGCCATGTTGTCCAGGCCATCTTTCAGGTACAGGATCTTGTTGTTCTGATCCATGTTCTTCCAGTTCCAGAAATGATAGGTCAGCGGAGAGTCCAGGATGAATCCGAAAATCGAAAGAAAATTGGAGAGAAAATCCGTTGGAATGTACGGAAGCCGCGACATCAGGGACAGTTTATAAAAAAGCGCCAACGCGATGACGGACGGCTGGTTGAAGATCATCGGCGAACCGATGGTGATTCCCGCGCGGACCAGGTTATTTTTATACAGATCCTTGTCTTTATGGAGACCGGCGGAAACCAGATAGGCATACAACAGCATGCCGCCCATGGAATGCCCCACCCACAAAACCTGACGCTGGCCGGATTCCTCGATGACCCTGTTCAGGATGGCGGGAATGTCGAAGTCGAGAAACGTCTGCACGTTCCAGTCATAGCGTTCCTTGATGTGCAGGCTTTTTCCGTGGCCGCGCAACTCCGCCATATAGACATCGAAACCGTTGAGCGCCAGGTAATCCACGAAACTGTTTCCCAGCGCCTGGTCGAGAACGAAACGGGTTTCCGCGAGGCCGGGCACGCACAGCACCGGATAAAGATTTCGGCTTTTCACCCTGGGGTGTTTGTTGGTGATGGTCAGGGTGATATCGTCCTCGGTTATCACCTGAATGCTCTTTTTGGCGATCTTTCGGAAAATGTAATCGTGTTTCTGTTCGGGATAAAAGAAAGGGGAGGGCGCGGGATTGATTTTCCGGTATATTTTCTGAATGGTCTGAACGACGGTCTTGCTTTGCGGCGCGGCTTTATCGACGCCCTTGCTGGTCAATGAGCGGATGGCGTTCTGGATTTTCTTCATCAAGTCCGTCGCTTTCTTCAACATGTCAACGTGTCTTCAATCGGCGTTTTTTCCGGTTTGTCCATCGGGATTCTGCAAAGACGACCGAATCATCATAATTCCACTCATTATAGTCGCCCCGGGGAGGCGCGTCAAGGAACGCATGCGGATTCCGGAACATGGCGGGGGAGGGGATCGAGGCCGAATGGTGTGAGGATTACCGGGTTCGGCCGGAGATCGGTTCACCGATTTCGTCAAGGAACGATCGGAACGGGTTCCGGGGAGCGGATGAAGGCGAAACTCCGGCGGCCAGAAAACACTTGAAAAATGCGCCGGTCTGTGGCATTAGACAGGGCGTCCAACGGAGGATCGGATTGTACAAGAAACTGGGATCGAACAATTACCATCTGGAGTGGGAGACCGTCAGCGTCGTCTTGAATAACGAGTCGGCGATTGATATTCCTTATCTGTATACAAACACATTCGAGAAAGCCCACGAATTCATACTCGGATACGGCTTCGATCCCAACGATGCTTCTCAGGCGACCGAACTGGAAAAACTGAAAAGCGATGCCGTTCACTTCATAGAGAACCAGCTTTTACAGGATCCGGACGATCCGAGCCGAAGGCTGCAACTGCCGGACGAGGTGATTCGCGAGCCGGATGTCCGCAATCTCATGATTTGGGCCTCCACTCCGAAACATCCGCAAAGCCGCTGGGCCTGCTCTCTTCTCCGGGTGATGCACACGCTCACGCACGTCAACAACGATCTGGCCTCCAATGTCTTTCCATCCATTCAGAAACAGGTTCTGGACCGCGTGTTGCGCCACGTACACAGCGATCCGGCCGGGGATGTCTATCTGGGCCGGGACGAATCCGGCATCCGCCTGTACATGCTGGACATCAAGACCCAGAAAAGCTTCGAGAGCCATGTCCTGAAGCTTTTGCACAAGCCGGAAAACGTCAGCGCGGAAGTCTACGACAGGATCGGTTTCCGCTTCGTGACCTTCAACAAACTTGAAGCCCTGATGGTTCTCACTTATCTCAGGGAGAATGTCTTCACGTTGCCGAACGTCCACACGGGGCGGAGTCGCAACACGCTGATCGATGTCGGCCGGTATCATTTCGAGTTGGATCGTCTGACGGCGCGATTCAAGAAAGGCGAGATCGACGACCGGGAATTTCTGAAAGAAGCCGCGCGTATTGCGGAATCCGATATCTGCGCGCCCCATGTGAAGCCTGAACGGCTCCGGGATTTCAACCTGTATTCCTCCACGGAGTATACGTCCATTCAGTTTACGTGCCGCCAGCTGGTGCGGATCAGCCCGCCTCCCTCAAGAATCGTTCCAGGCACGGACTTGGACGGGGATATCCGGGAATATCGCTTTTTCTTCCCCTTCGAGATTCAGTTGTTGGATAAGAAGTCGTACATCGAGAGTCGGCGGGGAAGGGCCAGCCACACCGAATACAAGCGGGCGCAGCTACGCGCCGCCAGGGAGCGTATTTTCCCGTGGTTGTACGAAAATCACCCCGACGCTCTCCGGAAAGATCTTGACAATCCGGATGGTTGACGATAGGTTTTTTCTGTGGCCGGGATTTCAAATCAACAACAAGGCCAGAATAGTTCAAATCATGAAAATCATTCAAAAACGAATACTCGTCGGTGTTTTCGGTCTGTTTCTTTTTACCGCTATTCTGCTGGGAAATCCGACCCTCGGTTTCGCGGACGGCGATGCGGACGGCGGCGACTCCGAGATTCTGCGGGAATGCCAGCAGGACTCGGATTGCGGGACGAACGAAGTCTGCAAGGACGACGGCGTCTGTGTGACCTACGAATGCGACCTGGACTCGGATTGCGACAGCGGCTATCATTGCCGGGAAGACAAAATCTGCGCTCCGGATCGTTGCAGTTGGGACGTGGATTGCCTGAGCCACGAACTGTGTATCAAATCCCAATGTATCATGGACCCTTCCACCTACGTCGAAGGCGGAGCCTTCAACTGCCAGACGAGCAGCATGGAAAGTCGATGGGAACAGATCGGCGCCATCGTCATCGGCGGTCTGCTTCTTCTGTGGTTCCGAATCCGTCGCCGGGATGCCTGATCTCCGGAGTGACCTGCAATTTCTGTAAAAGTGGTCGGGGAAATCGTCGCCGGGAATTCGACGGGACGCCTATGGCGTATGCGCGCCCGTTTGCCGTGTCGAGTTTCCGGACCGGGATGAGCATCTGATGCCGGATCGAACCTGGAAGATCGCCGTCGGCATTGCCCTGGGAACCATCCTTCTGTATCTGTCCCCGTACGTCATTCTGGGCGAGGACAGTTACGTCCTGATCGAGGATCATCTGGACAGTTCGGTCGTCATTCTGAAAACTCTGGCGGAAAGCGGCCTGATCTTCGACACTTCCGGAAAGAACATTCCGAATTACTTCAACGGAATCCCGCGTTCCAACTTCCATTCCGAATTTAGTTTCCTTGTCTGGCTCTACGCGTTGTTCGGCGCGTTTTCCGCCATGGTCATCAATGAGGTTCTGATCCGGCTGATCGGTTTTTTCGGTATGCTGTGGCTGTTGCGAAGGTATTTTCTTCCGGATCCCACACAGGCGGCAGCGGTCGTGGGAGCCTCGCTGAGTTTCGCTCTTTTGCCGCACTGGCCTTGCGGCGGTTTGAGTGTCGCCGGACAGCCGTTGTTGCTGGCGGCGCTTCTTTCGATTCGCGCCGGGCGTTACGGCTGGAAAGAATGGGCGGTTGTCCGTCTTGATGCCGCTGTATATGGGTTTCGTTTTCTCCGCAGCTTTCTTTCTTGGCGTCGTCTCGTTGCTGTGGTTTCTGGATCTGGTCCGAAAGAAAACCTGGAATCCGCCCTTTCTTCTGGCGATCGTCGCTTCCTTCTCCATTCATCTGGCCTTTCTGTACCGTCTGATTCGGACGATGTTCTTTGGCGGCGGCTTCGTTTCCCACCGGACGGAAATGTCTTTTCACATGGATGGGACGCTTGAAGCTTTTCTGTCGAGAACTCTGGATAATCTGTTGCACGGTCAGATGCATGCCTGGACCGTCGCCTTTCCGTTTCTTGTCATGGCGTTTTTTCTTGCGCTCGGCGTATCCTTCGCAACGGTATCCGCGCAGGCGTCCGAACGGCGGACGAACGTACGGCTTTTTGTCGGGCGGATTTCTGATTCTTCTCTGTACGGCGTTTCTCTACAGTTTTTACTATTCGGCGGAAATGGGTCGGATAAAAGAATGGTTTCCCCTGTTCGCCTATCTGAACGTTTCGCGGTTCAACACGTTGCAGCCGCTTATCTGGTCGGTTCTGTTCGCCTTCAGTCTGCGAATCATTTTCGCGGGGGCTGAAAGGAGGCGCGGCGGATCGTGATTCTTCTTCTCGCTTTACAGACCGCTTTTCTCTTTCACAACAGCGATTTCAGCCGGGAATATCGCAACAGCGGAATCCGATATTCCGAATTCTTCGCGGAGGATTTGTTCGAAGCCGTAAAAACGGAGATCGGGCGACCCGTGGAGAGCTATCGGGTCGCCGCCCTGGGTTTTCACCCCAGCGTGCTGCAATACAACGGTTTCATGACCTTGGACGGCTACCTGGTCAATTATCCCCTGGAATACAAGCATGGCTTCGGCCGGATTATCGGCAGGGAGTTGAAAAAGAACACCTATTGGCGGGCGATTTACGCGAACTGGGGAAGCCGGGTGTACCTGTACTCGGCCGAATTGAACGAGAAAGATCTCGTCACGCCCCATCTGAGGAAAGTCATTCGCAATCTGGAAATCGACACGACGGCTTTTTATGAAATGGGGCGGGCGATTCGTCCTTTCGGCCGTGCCCCG
>CAXXPQ010000002.1:440000-1662798 GCA_963668655.2 Myxococcota bacterium | reverse complement strand
AAAGAACTGCTTGAGAAGACCAAAAAAGAATCGGAAGAGATTCTGGAAATAGCCAGGGCGACAGCCGCTGACAGCGCCACGCAGAACCAGGCCGAGCGTTTCGAGGAAGAAGCCAAAGAGAATCTTTCCTATGCCAGACGATGGCTTATCGCAACCGTGGCGGTCGCTCTTCTGACGCCCCTCATCATTGGAACCCTGATGTGGGTCGGTTACGACAGCGTAGCGGCCCCCGACAACGGGTACGAGTTCGCCCTGAAAACGACCTCCAAAGCCTTCATCTTCGCCGTGCTGATGTTTCTGCTGGTTTTCTGCGCCAGAAATCACCAGGCGAATCGGCACAACGTGGTCATCAATCGCCACCGTTGCAACAGTCTGGCCACGTACCGGGCGCTTGTGGCCGCCGCCGGAGATCAGGCGAACAAGAACATCGTGCTGACCAAGGCCGCCGACAGCATTTTCGACCCGCAGCCTTCGGGTTTCGCCAAACTCGGCAACAGCCAGGACTCCGGCGGAAACTCCAACATCAGCATCCAGATCCCCGCCAAGTTTTCCGATTGACAAATCTTATATTGGAGCAGGTCTCCGACCCTGGTCCATGCGTTCTTGCATGAATTCGAAGAGCAGGTCAGAGATCTGCTCCAACAAAAGGGCTTTCCCCCGGGAAAGAGCGCCGCGTCATGCTGATCCGGCCTAAAAGCGGTTCTTCAACTCGGCGTCCTCCTCCAGGACGCCGTTTCTTTTCATGCGCTTTTCCACTCGACGGCGCAGTCGGTTGCGGAAAAGGAACCACAGCACCAGGGGCAGAAAGCTTATCAATCGCCAGTCCGGACCGAATTCCACGGCTTCGTCCGGCGCTTCTTCCTCCACGGAAGCGGCGTCCGCCGGTGCGTTTTCCAGTGCGGGTGCGAAGGCCGGGCGGGCGGCGAGGATCGAAGTCGTTTTGGAAACGCCGGAATCCATTGCGAAATCGGAAGTTTTCACGCAACTTCCGTGCAGGCAGGTGCGATCCGATGGGCAACGGATCTCCCGACAGGCGTTCGAAGACTCGGGGCCCTGAAGGGTGGCCCGGATGGACGGGAGCATGGAATCGCTGTCGATTTCCGTAATGGATACGCCGGTATAACGCCCGGAGTAGGCGTTGGAGGCGAACCAGACGTTGGAGGGCGAGAGCCGCAGCCCGGAGGCCTTGGGCAGCAGCGCGTCGCCCGTGCGGAAGAGGTCGCCGGGATCGAAAGGCCGCAGGCGGTATTGAGATTCGAACAGACGGTCGGCCGGCACGTTCATGATGAACGGCCGCCAGCGGCGGCAGTTGGGACAATCCGCCACCGTGCGCACGAAATCGTAACGCCCGGCGCTTGGCAGGCGGTCCAGGTTGACGTGATAGACGGCCAGACCGGGGCGACCCACCGCGCGATCGTACGGCCCCCGGGGCCGGCGGTTCTCCACCAGAAAGAACTCCCGGCCGGAGCCCAGGCGATAGACCGCGCCGCTGTCCGCCGGGGGAATCAGCGCCTGAAGCGTCCCCCGGACCTGAATCACCTCCGCCCAGCCCGCCTGCATGCGGGAGAAGGGGTCCAGCAGGGGAACGTCGCCTTCCTCGTAGCGCCAGGCCCCCATGATCGTCAGGGCCGTACCGTAGGTGCGTTTCCACTCGTCGTAAAGATCCGCGAAGCCCAGCAGGTGGCCGAATTCGTGCACGGACATGGGCAGGGCGCGCGGGCCGCTGGCCAAGGCCGCCATGGTGACGGTCACGCCGTCCAGGGTGAGCGCCAGCCGGAGCTCGGTCACCCCGAAGGGAAGCGCCACGCCGAACCATTCGCCGTTCAAGAGAATCACCACGCCGTCCGCGTAACCGTCCGGCTTTCCCGCCGGGCCGTTCGTGTCGTAGCGCCGGAAATCCAGTTCGCTTTCGGCCTTGGCCCGCCGGAGGATCTCGTGGACGAGCGGGATGCCGTAGGCCGCCGCCGTGACGTCCCCCCGCCGGGGGGTGCAGCCCTTTTGGGACAGCGGAAGAGGACAGCCCTTGAAGTTCACGGGCCGGGCCACGTCCGCCTCCACCCGGAAGCGGCCCACGGAGTTCACCCGCCAGTAGCCGGGAAAGGTGAAGCGGCCGGGTTCGTCCGTGAAGAAGCGCCGGATCGCCTGCATGTCCAGACGTTTACGATGGGCCGTGTCCAGGTTCACCGGAATCACCAGGATGCGCGAACTCCCCTGATGGGGAACCTTGGCCGGGCCGATGTCGTCCGTCCGCGCCAGGTGATCCACGAAACCCGCGAAGGCGTCGGACGCGAAGAAAAACGACAAGGAAAGCAACAACATGAGGCACGGAAAAAAACCGGCCGGGGAAGTCCCCGACCGGCGTTGCCCGCGTTGCGAACGAAAACGGCGCATGAAATTCCTTACTTGCCGCTGGGATCGATCAGTTCCACCAAGGTGGCCACGCCCACGCCGGAACCGCCCGCGGGCATATGTCCCGAGGCGCTGCCGTGGAAGGCCGGACCGGCGATGTCCAGGTGCGCCCAGCGTTTGGCGTTCGTGAATTCCTGAAGGAAAAGTCCCGCCGTGATGGCTCCGCCCCAGCGTCCGCCCACGTTTTTCAAGTCCGCGATCTTGGATTTGATGAGCTTTTTCAGGCGCGGATTGAGCGGCAGCCGCCAGCCGTCCTCGCCCGCGCGATGGAAGGCTCCCAGGACGCTTTCGGCGAAGGCGTCGTCCGGACTGAAGACACCCGTGGTCTCCTCGCCCAGAGCCACCACGCACGCGCCGGTGAGCGTGGCCAGGTCCACCACGAAATCCGGCTTGAAGCCGTCGGCGTAGGTCAGGGCGTCGGCCAGGGTCAGCCGTCCCTCGGCGTCCGTGTTCAACACTTCCACCGTCTTGCCGTTCATGCCCGTGAAGATGTCGCCCACGCGGTAGGCCCCGCCGCCGATCATGTTCTCGCAGGCGGCCACCACGCCGATGACCTTTTTCTTCACGCCCAGTTTCGCCAAGGCGATCATCGCGCCCAGCACCGCCGCCGAGCCGGACATGTCGCATTTCATGGTTTCCATGCTGGCCGAGGGCTTCAGGGAATACCCGCCGGAGTCGTACATCAGGCCCTTGCCCACCAGGACGATGGGCTTGCCCTTGGCCCCCGCCGGGTCGTGGGTCATGGTGACCAGCACGGGCGGGTTCTTGCTGCCCCGGGCCACGGCCAGGAAAAGCCCCATCTTGCGGCGGCGGATCTGGGCTTCCGTCTCCACCTTCACCGAGAAACCGGCCGACTTTCCCCAGCGTTTCGCCTCGGCGGCGTAGATCTGCGGGGTCATGGTCTCGGCGGGCTCGTTCACCAGATCCCGGGCCGCGTTCACCGCCGTGGCCAGGATCTCGCCGCGCTGGGCGGCCCGCTTTCCGAGGGCGGGGGAGGGGGCATCGGCGCCGAAACCGAAGATCGTCAAGGACGCAGGCAGGGTCTTCTTGTTTTTCTTTTGGGCCTCGGCCTTGTATTTGTCGAAGGCGTACACGCCCGACAGCGCGCCCAGGGCGAGTTTCTCCACCACGACGCCACCGTCCAGGCCCTTTTCGAAGTCCAATACCAGGCCGACCGTTTTCACCGCCGGACTGCGGAAACCGGAGCAGACGCCGTGGGACAGATCCCACAGCTTTTCGGGCGTGGGCGTTTCCCGTTTTCCCATGCCCGCCAGCACCACGCGGTCGATACCCAGTTTCCAGAACGTCTGGAGCACCAGGCGGGAGTCCGCCGCTCCCTCGTATCCGGCCTTTTTGGCGCGCTTGAGAAGCTCGCCGTCCAGGGCCTTGTCCAGGCTTTGCACGGCGGCGGATTTTTTCCAGTCCTTGTAAACCGGCACCACCAGCACGTCCAACGTGGCTTTCAGGAAATCGCTTTTCGAGTAACCGACTTTCATGCTTTGTCTCCTTTTCGGAACGAGGTTCCAATTCACGCGCGCATTTCGGTTTTTCAACACAAACGAATCCACCATACCGGAAGCCATTCCCCATCGCAACCGCTTTCCCATGGAATTTCGGCAATTCTTTTGAATGGAAATTGTCCGATGTCCGCCGGAAATCACCGAGCCGCTTCCTTCCGGTCTCCGGCCGTCCCGGCAACGGATTCCGGCCGCGTGTCCGGATCCCGGAAATTGAAACGCAGCCTAACCACATGAAAATACTATGTTTATCATATGGCACGGAGCCTGCAATTCCTTTCGATGAACCTTGCGCCTTCCGGAAAAAAACAGCCGGGCGAGGAGTGTTTTTCAGCACGAAAGGAGGCCGGTCATGAACGCGGCGGATCGGGAACGGATTCGGAAAATTCTTCTTCGGCACGGCGTCCACCGCATGACCGACAACGAATTGCTGACCCTGCTTTTCGCCCCGGCGATACCGGACTCGAAAGACCGGGCCGCCGCCGTGGGGCAGGCGCTCTTCGCCCGATTCGGCAGCCTGGAAAATCTTTTGCACGCACGGGTGGAGGATATCGCCGCCCAGCCCGGAATCGGCTATTCCCGCGCGCGGCGACTGAAGGCCGCCCTGGAACTGGGAGGGCGAGCGCTTTCCGCCTCGGACCGGGGACGGGTTCGGCTGGACCGGCCGGAGGTGCTGCGGGAGATTTACGCCCCTCCCCTGCGTCGTTTCGCGGAAGACCGCCTGCTTGCGGTTCTGGCGGATCGGCGTCTGTTCTGGAGCGAGGATCTGACGCTGGCGACCGGATCCCTGCTGGAACGTCGTTTCGACCCGGCGCAACTGTATGCGCCGCTTCTACACCGTTCTCCCTACGCCGTCTGTTTCATCCGCTACCGCGCCCGCAAAGCGGCGTCGGTCGGATACGAGGAGGAGCTTTTTGCCGGGAATCTGCTGCGCACGGGCCGTTCCCTTGGCATCCTGGTGCTGGACTACGCCGTCGTGGGTTCCAAGGGATTTTTCAGTCTGGCGAAGAACGGGCGGCTGGCCGATCCATGGGCCGAGGACGACGCCGACATGGAGGAGGATTTCATCCCGGCGGTCTGCCCCGATCCCTGGTGCATTCACGACACCGATTTTCCTTTCGGGGAAGACGAGATGGACGACGGCGAGTGACGGCGGGATTCGGGGAAACTCCGGGGCATGCATCCATTTGTCCATTTGAATGAAAGAAGAAGGAACAAAGCCCGCCATCGGAATCGGGAACGGGAAACCGGCCTTTCAAAGCGATAAAACACACGGATGGAGAAGTGTCGAGCTTTTCTTCCTTGCGTCCGCCGGGGTTCGCCGGGTATCGTGAACGAAGCGAAACCCGGAACGATCAATCGGAGTCGATCGCCCATGGCAGGCCAAGCGGATTCTCACGAATTGCACTGGATCCAGGAACGGCTTCATCTCCTGGCCGGAACCAAACGGCGGGCCGTAATTCCCGCGCCCGCGGACGCCCTCGCGGAAATCGCGGCCCAACTTTCCGCGGCGGGTTTCGCGTCGGAAATCCGCAGCCCGGACGGCCTGGGAACGCTCGCCCCCGGGCCGGGGGAAGGTTATGTCTTCGCGGGTCGCGACGCCCGGTGTCTGGATGAAATTCGATCGGCCTATCTGGAGGAACGGCGGGCCTTTACCGAAGGAAAACCGGACCCGGAACACACCCGGCGGATGGGCCGCCTTTTGGGGTATCCGGATTGCTGCGTGGAGGCGTTTCTTGAATTGGAAAACCGGGACGACGGCGTTCTGGCCCGGCGATTGTTTTACGACAGCGCCTCCGTTCCCGACCCCCGCCTGTTCCGCCTGCCCAGGGGCAGCGCCTCGCTTCTCTTGCACACCCCCTGCCGGCTGGACTGCGAGGCTTCGAACCGCATCGCACGGGCGGTGATGGACGCGGCCCGGAATATCGCTCCGGAGTACGCCCGGCTGGTGGACGACCTGGCGCGCCTGCCGGTGCTGTTTTTCTCCGAAAACCGCTATCTGCGTCTTTCCGGCGCGGAACGAACCCCCGAGGGGCTGCGCTTCGGCGGCCTTCGATACGGCCCCGGAGAGCGGGACCGCCTGGATGCGGATTTTCCGGCCCGCTTCGAGAGGGGCGGACTTCTGAAGCATTCCATCGAGGAAACGGCGGTGGTTTTCGATGACGGCGGACGGGACTTTCTGGCCGCTCCGGAAGACGTGTTGCGGCCCTTTCTCTTCGATCCGGATACATTCTCCCGTCCCCGTCCGGCGCGCGTGCTCTTCGTGCAGACCTTTCCCAACGAGTTCCCCCAGGCACTGAGCGGTTTTTTCCCGAATCTGTACACCGGCGACCTGGCCCTGAACGGCGTGTTCGTCCGCCATCTGGCCCTGCATCCCCGGCCCGGAGACGCCGATTTCAACCGCTCGCTGAACGAAAATGCTTTGGAAATCGCCAAGAAGGAACACATCGGATCGGTGTTTTTCTTCCGCACCTTTCCGCCGGATCTGGCGGACGGGCTGGCGCGTGAACTGCCGGATGTTCCCCGGGTGCTGATCGACAACACCACACCGAGAAACGCCGGGAATATCACGCATTTCCTTTCCATCGGGAGCCGCGCGGCCTTCCTGCGGGCCGTTTTGTCCCTGGCGTCGGAGGGCCCGCTTCCCGAAGGAATCCGTCCCAACGCAAAAAACGGGCCGCCTCTGCAGGATGTCGATGTTACGCGATTTTCCGGCCCCCTGGTGGATCCGGCCCAGCCCCTGCACGCTCCCGTTCCGGCGCGCATGCTGAACGCCTCGGCCGCCGCGCCGTCCGATGTACTGGAGATTCTGGCCCGGCCCGGTTGTCCTTATCGCCGGGACGCGGCGCGAAACCCGGTTTTCGAAGGGCTGGACCTCTCCGGCGTAACCTACCGGAAAGGCTGTTCTTTCTGCACCACACGCACGCCCTGGTTCGAATCCGTTTCCGACGAAGAGGTGCTGGATTCGCTGCTCTTCCAGATCCGGAAAGCCGGGGAATTCGGCGCGATCCCGTCCGTGATTCGCGTGCTGGATCAGGGATTTCTGCCCCTGGTTCCCGAGCTTCTCCGGCGCGCCGACACACAGGGGATTCGCGAGGTTTCCTGGCGCCTGGATCTGCGGGTTTCGGATATTATTTCTGAAAACGGATATTTGGAGCAGGCCGTTCTGGCGGCTTCCCGATTCGGTCACCGGCTGGATCCGTTCTGCATCGGTTTCGAGAACTTCAGCGACGCGGAACTGCAACGCTTCAACAAGGGAACCACCGCCGCCATGAATCGTAAGGCGGCGCGAACCGTGCTGCGGCTCGTCAAAGAACATCCCGAGACCTTGCGGGGACCGGGCGGAGCCAGCGGTTTCGTGCTCTTCACCCCCTGGACCACGCCGGAGGATCTGGCGCAGAACCGGGACGCCTTTCTGGAACTGGATTTTTCTCGTTTCCGCTCCGCCGCGCTGTTCACCCGGCTGCGCCTGTATCCGGACAACCCTCTTTTCCTGCTTGCCGAAAAAGACGGCCTGTTGCTGGAACGCTACGAGGACACCCGCCGGGACGGTTCGGCCCGGTTCGGCTATGCCCCCGACATTCCCTGGCGTTTCGCCGACGACACCGTCCGGAGGGTGTACGATCTGCTGCTTTTGCTGGCCGATCATCCCGGACGCATGGACGAAGGCGAGATTCTGGACCGCGCGTTGCGTCACGCGGCGAAACATCCGGAGACGGCGGACGAGGATCGGCGCTTCGTCGAATCCGTACGCCCGCTGCTTCACTTCGGCGGCCTGCCGGACGAAGGGGAAAAAGACGCGTCCGGAGAGCGGGAAACTCCTCCGGGAGAGGCCAGGGACATTCCCGATGCGGTGCGGCAGGCCATCCGAACGCGAGAAAAGCGCCTGGAAACGGACGGCCCGGCCTTCGATTCCTGCATGGAGCTGGCCGAGTTGTACGTTTCCGTGGGACGGAGGGAAAAAGCGCTGGGGCGTTTTCTTCAAGCCGGACGCCTGGAGCCCGGCCATCCGGATCCGCTTTTGCGCGTGGCCGAACTGTTGATCCAGTTGGATCGGCCGGAACGGGCGCGGGAATTGCTCACCCGATCCCGGTCCCGTTTTCGGGACGCCAACGCCTTGGAAAAACTGGCGAAACTGCTTCGCCGGATCGAAAACGCAACGAAAAACTGACGCCTTTCGAATTCGAGGGAAGACCGCCGGATCCCCGCCTTCGAAGGGGGAAAATCGAAGAACGTGGACAGTCTTCTTCCGATCCGGTATAGTCGATTTCCAAAGCGATAACCGGAAGATGGACGCATGACGCAGCCCGAGAAGAAAATCATGATCCTGGGAGCGGGGATCTACCAGGTTCCCTTGATCCGAGCCGCCAACGACATGCAGCTTCACACGCTGGTCGTCAGCCGTCCTGGACCCTACCCCGGCATCGCCCTGGCCCGACGGTTTCTTCCCATCGATACCACGGACATCCGCGCGGTGGTCGGCGCGGCGCGGGAACACGCCGTAGCGGCGATTTGCACGACGGGAACGGACGTCTGTCTCCCCAGCCTCGGCGCCGTCGTTTCCGAACTGAAGCTCGCCGGGCCGGATTACGAGGCGGCCTGTTACTCCCAGGATAAAATCGCCATGAAACGCCGGTTCGCCGATCATGGCGTGCCCACCGCCCGATTCCAGCCCTGCGGCACGCTGGTCGAGGCGCATGCGGCCGCCCGGGATATCGGATACCCCGTCATGGTCAAGGCCCCCGATTCCAGCGGAAGCCGGGGAATCAGTCGTGTGACCCACAAAGAAGAGATGGACGCCGCCTGGGAAATCGCGCGAAAAGTCAGTCCGAAAAAGAATATTCTCGTCGAACGGTTTCTCCGGGGAGTGGAGTTCGGCGCGCAGGCGATCGTGAGAGACGCCGCCGTTACGGAGATCTTTTTTCACAACGATACCGTCACCGAACCTCCACGGCCGACACCCATCGGGCACTCCATTCCCTGCCGGTTGTCGGCTTTCCTCCAGAAGAAGGCCGAGGAAGCGGTTCTTTCGGCGGTGCAAGCCCTGGGCATCCGGAATTCCATCTGCAACGTGGATCTGATCGCCCGGGACGACGACGTATTCATTCTTGAGCTGGGCGCTCGAATGGGCGCGACCTGCCTGCCGGAAACCATCGGCATTTATGCCGGTTTCGATCCCTACCGTCATCTGGTGGAAATGGCTCTCGGTCTGAAACCCCTTTCAACGCCCCGGAAAGATCCCGTACAGCCCAACGCCAGCCGGTTGCTGATTTCCAAACGATCCGGCGTGCTGAAGCGTTTCGACATCCCGGAAACCGTCCGGAATCACCCCGATCTGCATCGCATCACCCTGGACGCGGCCCCGGGAGATCCGATACGGGCGTTCGTCGAAGGTCCGGATCGGATCGGAGATCTGATCGTGCGGGGAAACGATGCCGTGGAGGCCGAGCGGCTTGCGGAAGAGATGGCCGAATCCATCCGAATTCATCTGGAAGGATCGTAACATGTGCGAATATTCCGTTGTCATCCCGGTATACGGAAGCGGGCGCTGGCTGGAGAAACTGGTGAGCCGCCTCGCAGAGGTGTTCCGGTCGCGCGACGTTTCCTTCGAAATTCTGCTCATCAACGACGCCTCTCCGGACGAGGAGAGCTGGCGGACGATTCAGTCGCTTTGCCGTCACCACCCATGGGTGCGCGGCTTCGACCTGATGTTCAACGTCGGCCAGTTCCGGGCGCTGCTGTGCGGGTTCGAACAGGCTCGCGGGCGATACGTCATCACCATGGACGACGATCTCCAACATCCTCCCGAGGAAATTCCCGAGCTGATGGCCGCGATGGAAGCCCATCCGGAGATGGACTGTATCATCGGAAAGTACAGCCAGAAATCCCATTCGCTCGTCAGAAACATGGGATCGCGAATCCAGGAAGGACTTTTCCGGATTCTCTACGACAAGCCGGCGGGACTGAAATCCACCAGTTTTCGCCTCATGACGGCCGAATTCGCCCGGGTCCTGGTTTCCTATGGAACCATCAAGCCGATGCTGGGAGCTTTGATCTTTCAAAGCAGCCGGCGGATCATGAACGTCGAGGTTCGACACGATCCCCGGCAGGAGGGGAAAAGCGGCTACGGCTTCTTTTCGCTTCTGGAACACATGATGGACTACGTTTTCCAGACCTCGGCCGTTCCGCTCCGCCTGTTCAGCGGAATCGGCTTTCTGATTTCCATTTGTTCCATTCTGTTCGGGTTCGCTTATTTTTATCAGTGGCTCACCGGCGCCATCAAACAGCCGGGATTCACGACCCTGGCGATTCTCCTGTTCTTTTTCGGTGGAGCGATCATGATGGGAATCGGTATTCTTGGGGAATACGTTTCCAGAATCATGTTGGAAACGGTACGATCGCCGCGTCATGTCATCCGCTCGGAAGCCGGAAAATCCCTGGAAAACCGGGGAGAATCCGAATGAATTTTCTGCTGCAAGAAAGTCTGCGCCGTATCGTCCAACTCGTCGTGGGAACGGAATGGTTCGACTTCCCCCTGTTGCGGAAAATCCGAGAATGGGGATATCGCCGGGTTTTCCCCATCGGACCGATGCCTCGGATCGCCCGCCACGTCCGATTGGCGCGGCCGCATGATGTCGGTCCGGGACGGATATCCATCGGCCGGGAAGTTTTATTATCCAGCGAAGTCTTTATCGACTATACCGGAGAGGTTCGGGTGGAGGACGAAGTGTGGATTTCCGAACGGGCCATGATTTTTTCCCATGACCACCGGCTTGTTCCCGGGCGCACGGCGAACCGGCCCGAAACCATCGGTTCCTCCCGGATAGAATTGAAGCGCGGCTGCTGGATCGGCGCGGGAGCCATCATCCTTCCGCAGGCGTCGGTCATCGGCGAAGGAGCCGTTGTCGGCGCCGGTTCCGTGGTGACGGAGCCCGTTCCACCGAAAACCCTCGTTGCGGGCAATCCCGCCAGAATCATCCGAAAACTGGAATCCGAACCGCTCTGATGGTCGGGAAGCCGGATAAGCCGAGAAGCCGATCACCCCTTCAATAACCCCGCCGACTTCAGGTATTCCTCCAGGGCGTCCGGCCAGCGGGGCATGGGATCCGCGCTACAGAGTTCCGCAAGGCGCTTGTTTTCCAGCACCGAATACGGCGGGCGCGGGGCGGCCGCCCCGTATTCCTCCGCCGTGACGGGCGCAAGATCCGCTTCGATTCCCGCAAGATCCAGCACCGTCCGCGCGAATTCGTACCAGGAACAGGCTCCCCGGTCGGTGACGTGAACCACGCCCCGGAGCGGACTGTCCAGCAAGGTGAAAACGGCCTCCGCCAGATGCCGGGTGAAGGTGGGCGTGCAGATCTGGTCCGCCACGACGCGCAGAGGTTTGCCGGATTTCGCCAGGCGGATCATCAGTTGGGGAAAGTTGTCGCCCTTGGCCCGAGGAGGGTGCAGGCCGTACAGACCGCAGGTGCGCACCACCAGCGCTTCCGGAAAGGCGGCCAGAAGCAGATGTTCCCCGGCCAGCTTGCTGGCGGCGTAGACGGACGCGGGCGCGGGGCGATCGTTTTCCGTAAAGGGCGTTTGCCGGGCGGCGTCTCCGTGAAAGACGTAATCGGTGGAAAGATGGAGAAAACGCGCGCCCACGGCTTTGGCCGCCCGGGCGGCGTTTCGCGCGCCTAAGGCGTTGACCGCGAAGGCTTCGGCGGATTCGCTTTCGCAACGATCCACCACGTGAAAAGCGGCGGTGTTGACAACGGCTTCGGGCCTTCGGGCTTCGAAGATGCGGGCCAGGGCTTTGGGATCCGTTACGTCGCCTTCCGGACGGCCGAGGGAAAGCACGGTAAAGCCATGTTCCGCCGCCCGTTCCGATAGATCGGAACCCAATTGCCCCCGTGCGCCGATGATGGCCAGGGTTTTCATCACGCCCCCGGCGCTCCGATTACATCTTGAAATCCGGGATGATGAAGCGTCCGAAGTTCAAGCCGAACATCAGGGCGAAACCGCTGATGTAGCGTTCTCCACCGAAGGGTTCGGCCAGAACGTAACTGGCGCTGATGGCGATTTTCATCCAGTCGATGACGTTGGCCTCCACGCCCACCATGGGTTGCAGCACCAGATAGCCGCTGCTGTCTTCGTGCACGGATTTCACGCCGGAGACGTCTTCGTTGGCGCGCACCAGTTCGGCGCGATACGTTCCGCCGCCGCCGCCCAGGAGCAGGCCCATGGGAATTTCCACGTGCTTGTTGAGGTTGAAGACGTATTCCGCCGTGACGCCGCCGTAGCCGCCGTTGACCTCGCGTTTTTGGGAATAGGGATAGAGTTCCAGGTTCAGGGCTTCGTGGCCGTTCGACGTGCCGCTGCCGCCCGCGCCCAGGCCGCCGAAGCGCCAGTTGTTCTTTTTACCGAAATAGCCGTAGCCCCGGCCGCCGACCCAGACGCTCGGGCCGGTGTAGTCGCCCCAGCGGGTGCTGGAGGAGTTGAACAGGAACATAACGAAGGGGCCGCCGCCGAATTTCTCGAACCAGCAGGCGCAGGTTTCCTTGCAGCGGGCGAGGCACTGGGGAGATACGGGAGGTTTCTGCTTTTCGGCTTTTTCCGCCGCTTCCGGCTTGTCCTCGGCCAGGAAATCCGCCATCTCGTCATCGCTGACCGTTTCCTCGGAATTTTTCTCCGGAGCCTCTGCGGCTTTTTTTTCGGCGGCGGCTTCCAGGGCGCTCGCGGCTTTCTCCGCCGGGGCGGCTTCCTTGACCGGAGCGGCTTCTTCCGCTGGGGCGGTTTCTTCGGCGGGGGCGACTTCCTCCGCCGGGGCGGTTTCTTCGGCGGGGGCATCGTCCGCGAAGGCCGGGGAAAGAGCCAAGGCCATCCAACAGAGTGCAAACAGGGCGATCCGTTTCATTCCGTTCCTCCTCCGTTTCGAACTGGGGGTTTTCACGTTTTTCCCATGACCGAGCCTACCAGATCCCATGAATCCTGTAAACGATTTTACAGAACCGTCCTGAATTCCAGCTTTGGGGATTTCGACGGCCTTGCACGAAAAAGCCCGCCTTGCAGTTACGCGAGGCGGGCCATAAGGATTTGGATTCTTTCGAGAATCGATCGGTTAGAACACGACTTCCATGTGGGACATGTCGTCCATCATGATGGCCTGTTTCATCCATTCGGTGCGAGGCAGAATGTTGTTTACGAAGAACCGCGCGTTCATGACCTTGCCGTGATAGAAGGCGGACTCGGTGCTGTCTTCCAAATGCACGGCCAGAGCCCCCGCGTCGCCCGCGTCCACGCCGGCCTTTTCCAGACGTTCGGCCAGAATCGGTTCGGCCAGAACGGCGGCCTTCAGGAGCTCGGCGGCCATCACCACGTCGCCCATGAGGTCCAGGAAGTAGTTCGCCCGGCTGGCGGCCTTGTCCAGCTGTCCCTGCATGCCCCAGCCGCCCAGGGTCATGGCCGCTTCCACCAGCAGGTTCTTGGCCTTTAAGAACGGGTCGGCCAATGCGCCCAAGGTCTTGGATTCCTTCGCCATTTCAGCGATACGGTCCAACTCGGCGGCATATCCCATGAAAACGGCTCCGCCCTTCATCCCCAGCTTGCGACCCATGAGATCCAGGGCCTGGATGCTGTTGGTTCCCTCGTACAGGCAGCCGATCTTCACGTCCCGCATAAGCTGTTCCACGGGATAGTCCTTCGTGTAACCGTACCCGCCGTAAACCTGAACGGCCAGGGAGGTCAGTTCCACGCCCCGATCTGTGCAGTACGCCTTGCAGATGGGAGTCAGAAGTTCCATGAATCCCTTGTATTTGGCGCGTTCCTCCTCTGTTTCGGCATGGTGGCTCATATCGTTGCACCAGGAGGAATAGCACAAAAGGCTGCGCATGCCCTCGCCGAAGGACTTCAGCGTCAGGAGCATGCGGCGCACGTCCGGATGCTGGATGATCGGCACCCGGGGGGCGTCGGGGTTCTTGAATTCCTTGATGGACGAGCCTTGCAGGCGTTCCTGGGCGTAACCGAGGGCGTTGCGGTAGGCCGCGTTGGTGGAGGAACAACCCTGGATGCCCACCTCGATGCGGGCTTCGTTCATCATGTTGAACATCATGAGGATGCCCTTGCATTCCTCGTCGCCGATCAGCCAGCCCCGGCACTGGCCGTTGTCCCCGAAAGAGAGCTGGCAGGTGGCCGAGCCGATGATGCCCATCTTGTGTTCGATGCCCACGCAGGCCACGTCGTTGGGCTCGGTGAGGGCGCCGTTTTCGTCCACGCGGATTTTTGGAACCAGGAAGAGCGACAGCCCCTTGGTGCCCTTGGGAGCGCCTTCCGTGCGCGCCAGCACCAGATGCCAGATGTTTTCCGTCAGATCCTGGTCGCCGCCGGTGATGAAGATCTTCGCGCCGGAGATCAGGTAATAGTCCTCGCCCTCGACCTTCTCGGCCTTGGTTTTGGCGTTGCCCACGTCCGAACCCGCGCCGGGCTCGGTCAGCACCATGGTGCCTCCCCAGACACCCTCGTAAAGTTTCGGAATCACCATGTTTTTCATCCAACCGGCCGTGGCGTACTTCTCCAGAACGTGGGCCACGCCCACGCCCAGCAGGCCGTACAGGAAAAAGGCCGTATTGGCGCCGGTGAAGATATCGGCCACGGCGGTGGTCAGGCAGTGGGGCAGTCCCTGGGCGCCGTACTCCATGCTGCCGTTTCCGGCCAGCCATCCGGCCTCGGAATAAGCCTTGTACAGATCCTGATAGATCGGCGGAACGGTGACCTTGCCGTCTTCCCATTTCGCGCCGACTTCATCACCTTCCCGGTTGGTGGGGCCGATTTTGTCCTTGGCGAACTTCACCGCCTCGGAGACGATCATATCGAAGTCTTCCCGGCCGAAATCCTTATAAGCATCGTACTGACAAAGATCCTGTATTTTAAGCAGTTCGAAAAGCAGGAAGCGAAGATCGCGATCGTCATAGGTGTAATCCGTGGCCGACATGGGCACCTCCATTTCATGATATGAGTTCGGTTGCTTGAATGAATGACCGTTCATTTTCTGATTACCATTAATGATTTTCGGATGCAACCTCAAAATGAAACCGAATTTCGCGAAAGGGGCTTTTTCTTCCGATCGATATGAGAGTCGTTGAAAAGATTAATGATTTACCGGTTTTGCTTGACAAGGCGGCCGGTTTATATATGATGATGTGCTTCGTTTTCCCGTCCGCCCTCGGGATCGGAAAACCCGTGTGTTATTAATGATATCCGGAGTTTGACCCGTGATCGTTCGCCTGGTCGAAATCCCGAAACAGGGCCGCCGGTATCGGGAAACGTTCACGCCCGGCTGGCTCGGCGGTCGGGTGGGATTTATGGAAAGCGACCTTTACCGACCCCTGGGGCCGGTGGACGTGGACCTGAATCTGACCAAGCACCAGAAACGGGTGGAAGTGAAAGGCCGCGTCCGCACGCGGCTGGCCTGCGTCTGCTCCCATTGCGGAGCGGACCGGGAACTGGACGTGGACCTGGCGGTGGAAGAGCTCTTTCTTCCGGCGGAACTGGCCCCCCGCGAGCGGGGAGGCGTGGATCTGGCGCCGTCCGATTTTCGCCAGAGCTACTATGAGGACGACGAAATCGACCTGGGCTGGTACATCGCGGAAAGCCTGATCCTGGCGCTGCCCGACTATCCCCGCTGCGAGAATTCGCCCGAATGCGAGGCGGCCGAGGGAGGATACCGGGAAGACTGGGGCGAGGAGGAGGCGAAACCGGAGGTCAATCCGGCCTGGCGGGCCGGCCTGGAGTCGGCAAAGGAAATTCTGGACCGAAACGACGAAAACTGAATCGACCGGACCCCCGGCGATTTTCGCGCGCAAGCCGCGCGAAGGAAGCGAAAAGGAGAAACTCATGGCGGTACCGAAAAAAGCGAAATCGAAATCCCGGCGAAACATGCGCCGCGCCCATCAGGCCATCACGGCGCGTTCGGTGGTCAGCTGCCCCAACTGCGGCGAGCCCATTCTGCTCCACCGCGTCTGCGGAAGCTGCGGCTATTACAAAGGCCGTGAAGTGGTGCGGATGGAGGATGAAGACTAGGCCGGAAGGAAGGCGTCCATGACCATCGGCATCGCCAGCGATCACGGCGGCTTCGCGATGAAGGAACGGATTCGTTCCTGGTTGGCCGAATGGGGCGAGTCCGTGGAGGATTTCGGCTGCGCCGACGAAGGCTCGGTGGATTATCCCGATTACGCGGAACGCCTCTGCCGGGCCATGGGCGCGGGACGGCCGGAACGCGGGATCCTGGTCTGCGGCACGGGCATCGGCATGTCCATCGCGGCCAACAAGTTCCCGAAAATCCGCGCCACGCTGGTCCACGACACCCTGACCGCCAGGCTTTCCCGCGAACACAACGACAGCAACGTGCTCGTGCTGGGCGGGCGGGTGCTCGGCGAGGAAACCGCCAGGGAGATCGTCCGGACCTGGCTTCGGACGGATTTCGAGGCCGGTCGCCACACCCTGCGCCTGGACAAGATCGCCGCATTCGAACCCGAGTCCTGATCCCCCGCCCGGCGGCCTGGCCCGAACGGTCCGACCGGATGCGAGGCTGGCTCCGAAAGCACGGCTTATGATCTGCCCGAACTGCGGACATTCCGATACCTCGGTACTCGACTCGCGCGTGACGCGAGGCGGCAAGGAGATCCGTCGCCGCCGCGAGTGCAAGAAGTGTTCCCACCGGTTCACCACTTACGAGCGTCCGGAAGAACGCATCGTCTATATCGTCAAGAAGGACAAGCGGCGGGAAGCTTACAGCCGGGAAAAAGTTCACCGGGGACTGCGCAAGGCCTGCGAAAAACTGGATATTCCCAACGAGCGGCTGGAGGCGGCCGTCAACCGCATCAGCCGCCGCCTGAACGACCTCACCATGGACGAGGTGAAATCCAAGACCCTGGGCGCCTTCGTCATGGAGGAACTGTTCGACATCGACGAGGTGGCCTACATCCGCTTTGCCTCCGTCTACCTGGCCTTCCAGGAAACCGGAGAATTCATCAATCATATCGAAGAGTTGCGCCGAAAGAAGTCCGTCCGGAACCGCCAGCGTAAACCGGGCGGAGAGGGATAGAAAGCCGTTATGTCCGCACCCAGGCCCCACGACCATCGAGACGACGCCCGAATGATGCGTCGGGCCATCCGCCTGGCCCGCCGGGGTATGGGATGGGTCTCGCCCAATCCCATGGTGGGCGCGGTGATCGTGAAGGACGGGCAAATCGTGGCCGAGGGCTTTCACCGCCGCTTCGGGAGCGATCACGCCGAGGTGGACGCCCTGCGCAAGCTGGATTTCCGCGCCGACGGCTGCGACATGTACGTCAACCTGGAACCCTGCTCCCACTACGGAAAAACGCCGCCCTGCGCGCAGGCCATCATCGAGGCGGGCATTCGCACCGTCCATGTGGCCATGATCGACCCCAATCCGCTGGTGGCGGGCAAGGGCGTGGCGAAACTGCGCCGGGCGGGCGTCGTGGTGGAACTGGGCGTACTGGAAACCGAGGCCCGCAAACTGAACGAGACCTTCCTGACCTACATCATCGAAAAGCGGCCTTTCGTGCTGTTGAAGGCGGCCATGACCCTGGACGGAAAGATCGCCACCGTAAGCGGCGATTCCGGACAGCAGACCGGCGGAATCTCCGGGCCGGAGGCCCACCGTTACGTGCAGCGCCTGCGCCGGGATCTGGACGCCATTCTGGTGGGGGCCGGAACCGTTCTGGCCGACGATCCCCGGCTGACCTGCCGATTGCGGGGCGCGCGCCAGCCCTTGCGTGTGATCCTGGACGGCCACGGGCGCTCGCCGATCGACGCGCAGGTCTTCGACACGGACGCAGCCTGCACGCTCGTCGCCACCACGCGGAAAAGTCCGGCGGCCTGGCGCAAGGCCCTGGCCGCGCGGGACGTGGATGTTCTTCTGTTTCCCGGCCCCAAGGGACGCATCGCCGTCCGTCGCCTTCTGGAGGATCTGGCCCAGCGGGGCGTGGGATCCGTTCTTGTCGAAGGCGGCTCCGAGGTGCACGCCGCTTTTCTTCACGAGGGTCTGGCCGACCGCCTGGACATCATCGCCGCGCCCCGGATCGTCGGCGGAGCGGCCATTCCCATGGTAGGCGGCGCGGGCGCGCGGACGCTGGATGCCGCCTATCGGCTGGAATTCGGATCCGTCCGAAAACTGGGTGGGGATCTCCTGATCCCGGCCTTTTTGAAACAAGCGGAGGAAACATGTTCACGGGACTGATCGAGGACATGGGCCGGGTCCGCAACATCGTCCGGCAGAGCGCCGGTCTGGCCGTGGAGATCGCCTGCGATGCGCTGCCCGTGGAGGAACTTCGCCTGGGGGATTCCGTGGCCTGCAACGGAACCTGCCTGACGGTGGTGGCCAAGGCGGCGAAAGGCTTCACCGTGGAATTGAGCGCCGAAACCGTGGCGCGCAGCACCTGGAAGGACGCCAAGCCCGGCTGGGAAGTGAACCTGGAACGCGCGCTCGCGGTGGGCGGACGCCTGGACGGCCACATCGTCAGCGGGCATGTGGACGGCGTGGGAACGATCCGCCGCCTTCAAAAAGCAGGCGCGGCTCTGGATGTGACCGTCGCCGCCGGGCCGGAGGTTCTACGCTACGTGGTGGAAAAAGGCTCCATCGCGGTGGACGGCATCAGCCTGACGGTCAACCGGGTGGACGCAAACGGGTTCGGACTGATGCTGATTCCCCACACCCGGGAGAAAACCACGCTGGCCGGAAAACGCGAGGGCGCGACGGTCAACCTGGAATGCGATATCCTCGGAAAATACGTCGAGAAACTTCTGATGAAGGACGGGAAGATCGACCGCGCTTTTCTGGCGCGTAACGGATTCCTGAAATAGGAGGAACGGATGAGCGTGGATCGAAACAACGTGGAACGGGCCATGGATCGCCTTCGCAAGGGCGAGATGGTCATTATGGTGGACGACGAGGACCGGGAAAACGAGGGCGATCTGGTCATCGCCTCGGAATTCGCCACGCCGGAGTCCATCAACTTCATGGCCACTCACGGTCGGGGGCTGATCTGCCTGACCCTGACCCACGCGATGGCCGAAAAGGTGGGGCTTTCGCTGATGGTGCCGGAAGACAGCAACAAGGCCCGCTTCGGCACGGCGTTTACCAACAGCATCGAAGCCCGGCGCGGCGTGTCCACCGGAATTTCGGCCTTCGACCGGGCCACGACCATCCAGGCGGCCATCCGGGACAACGCCCGACCGGACGATATCGTCAGCCCGGGTCATGTCTTCCCCATCATCGCCCGGGACGGAGGCGTGCTGGTGCGCACCGGACAGACGGAAGGTTCCGTGGACCTGGCGCGGCTTTCGGGGCTGAAACCCTCCGGGGTGATCTGCGAAATCATGAACGAAGACGGCAGCATGGCGCGCCGGCCCCAGCTTGAAATCTTCGCCAAGGAACACGATCTGGTCATCGTCAGCGTGGCGGAGATCATCGCCTACCGCATGCGCCACGATTCCCTGATCCGCCGTGCGGCGGAATCCGAACTGCCCACCGAGTTCGGGGGAGAGTTCACCATCATCGCCTATGAGAACGACGTGGACCGGAAAAAGCATCTGGCGCTCGTCAAGGGTCCGGTGGACGACGGCCGGCCCGTGCTGGTGCGCGTGCATTCCGAATGCCAGACCGGGGACATCTTCGGCAGTCTGCGCTGCGACTGCGGGCCGCAGCTGCATGAGGCCATGCGCATGGTGGAGCGCGAAGGCCGGGGTGTGATTCTGTATCTGCGCCAGGAAGGGCGGGGCATCGGCATCGTCAACAAGCTGAAAGCCTACCACCTCCAGGAACACGGCCGCGACACGGTGGAGGCCAACCTGGAGCTGGGCTTCGCGGAGGATCTGCGGGACTACGGCATCGGCGCCCAGATCCTGGCGGACCTGGGGCTGAAGAAATTGCGGCTCATGACCAACAACCCCAAGAAAGTCGTGGGGTTGGAAGGCTACGGCATGCAGGTGGTGGAGCGGGTGCCCATCGAGGTTCCGCCCTCGCCTTTCAACGTCCATTACCTGACCACCAAGAAAGAGAAAATGGGCCACGACCTGCATCTGGATCGTGTCGAGAACGCCGAAAAGGACGGAACGGAAGCGAAAAAAAGCTTGCGTTTCCAAGAAGATTGAACTAACTCTAAAAACCCTGAGACCTTCCGAAAATCATGGAAGGATCGACGTTTGGAGAGGTGACCGAGTGGCTGAAGGTGCGCGCCTGCTAAGCGTGTGTAGGGAAACCTACCGAGGGTTCGAATCCCTCCCTCTCCGCCAGACCAACCCGCCGACCCGCTGAAAACGGGTCGGCGTTTTGCTTTTTCCGGGCTCGGGACGCCGCCGTTCGGGCGGTTTCTTCGTTTATCGGAGACACGTCCCGGCCGATCGAGAATCATTTCACTCGGCGCGAAGGCGTCGTACAAGCCGATGACGAGGTGATGATGAAAAACGCGGTGTCCCTGGAGAAAATCGGTCTTCACAACTACGGCAACGTCTATCACAACCTGGCCGTTCCCACGCTGGTGGAGGAATCGCTCCGGCGGGGCGAGGGGCGGCTGGCGGCTAACGGCAGTCTGCTGGTGACCACCGGCAGGCGCACGGGGCGTTCTCCCAACGACAAATTTTTCGCCCGGCGCTCTCCCTCCGCGGACAACATCTGGTGGAGCGGGGTGAACCGGGGTGTGGAACCGGACGTTTTCGATCGCATCTACGATAAGATCCGGGCTTATCTTCAGAATCGGGATCTGTTCGTCTTCGACGGCTTCATCGGAGCCAACCCCGGCCATCGTCTGGGCGTACGCGTGGTCAGCCCCCTGGCCTGGCAGGGACTGTTCGCCAACACCCTCTGCATCCGACCCACCGAGGAGGAACTGAAGAATCACACGCCGGACTTCACCGTGGTGGACGCCACCGAGTTTTTCGTGGAAGGCGAAAAGGACGGCGTCGTCTCGGAGGTCTTCGTGGGAACCGATCTGGAACGCGGGCTGGTGGCCATCGCCGGCAGCGGCTACGGCGGGGAGATCAAGAAAAGCCTCTTCACCATCATGAACTACGTGCTGCCCATGCGGGGCATCATGACCATGCACTGCTCGGCCAACGTGGGCCGGGACGGCAACACGGCGTTGTTCTTCGGGCTGTCGGGCACCGGCAAAACCACGCTGTCGGCCGATCCCACACGCTGCCTGATCGGCGACGACGAGCACGGCTGGTCGGACGAGGGCGTTTTCAACTTCGAAGGCGGCTGCTACGCCAAGTGCATCCGGCTGTCGGCCGTGGCCGAGCCGCAGATCTACGACGCCATCCGTTTCGGGTCGCTTCTGGAGAACGTGGATTACGATCCGGAGACCCGCGAGATCGACTTCGACAGCGACCGCATCACGGAAAACACGCGCGTCACCTATCCGGTGGAATACATCCCCGGCTGCATCACCAACGGACGCGGCGGGCATCCCACGGATATCTTTTTCCTGGCCGCCGACGCCTTCGGCGTGTTGCCGCCCATCTCGCGGCTGGACGAGAACCACGCCATGTACCATTTCCTGAGCGGCTATACGGCCAAGCTGGCGGGCACGGAGGCGGGCGTCACCGAACCCACCGCCACCTTCAGCGCCTGTTTCGGGGAGCCTTTCATGCCGCTGCATCCGGCGCGTTACGCCGAGCTTTTGGGCGAACGCATCCGCAAGCACAAGACGCGCGTCTGGCTGGTGAACACCGGCTGGAGCGGCGGGCCCTTCGGCGTGGGCCAGCGCATGCCCATCCAGCACACCCGCGCGCTGCTCGACGCCGCGCTCACCGGCAAGCTGGACGGCGTGGACTATCGCCGGGACGAGGTTTTCCGGGTGGAAGTTCCGCTGGTCTGTCCGGGCGTTCCGGACGACGTGCTCAATCCGCGTCAGACCTGGCCGGATCCCAAGGCTTACGATGAGAAGGCCCGGCATCTGGCGGGGCTGTTCAGGGAGAACTTCAAGAAGTACGAGGCCGAAGCCTCCGAGGCCATCCGCCAGGCGGGGCCGGCGGACTGACGATTTTCCTCGCATCGAAATTACTGGCTATCATGGAAAACCCCGGAAGTTACGACTTCCGGGGTTTTTTCGTCCGAGGATTTTTGAGATGGTTTTTAGGCGTTCCGAATCCCCCGACGATTCGCGTACGAAGGGGAATCCGGCGTGATGGAGATCGGGCCCGGTCTACCGGCAGGCGCCCTCTTCCTTCCAGGCCAACACCTGTCCGGCACCCTCCTGAATGTATCCATAATAGCGCGCCATCCAGTACGGTTCGGTCAGATCCCGTCCGGGAGACTGTTTGCGCCCCTGGGCCGCGTGATTCGCGCCGATGGAGAAGGGGCTGCGCTGCCACATGAAATCCGAGTAATTCCGCAAAGACGGCGGCAGACCGTCGGAAGCGATTCCCTCCACGCACTTTTCATCCGCCATCTCGCACTCGCCCGCCCGGCCATCGCAGTCGTAGGAGATGCTGGACTGCTCCAGGGGAATGCCGAATAAATCGCCGCCGTCCTCGCAGATGGTGCGCTCCTCCTCGGTGGGGCAGCGAACCTCCGTTCCGGCGGGGAAGCTTGCGATGACCGCGCCACGATCCAGGGGATAGGTCCGTCTCGGGGCGTCCATGACGCCGTCGTTGCCTCCGAAATCCCGAAGCTGGGCGCGCACCTGCTCGATGGCCGTGGCCCGATATTCGTCGTTTTCCGGCATCACGGAAGCGTACATGGTATTGAATTTGGCGCTCTTGTGGTTGTAGAGCGCCTTTTCCCAGATTTCCTCCTTCATCACGCGCCGCATGGTGTCCTTCAGCGCGCCTTCCTCCATCATGGAGACCATCTGCCAGTGGGTGCCGTAGGTGATGTGGTCGCCGTAATAACGGAAGCAGAAGTCCGGCAGGCGGAAGGCCATCATCGTCAGAGCCACCTCCGGCGCGCGCAGGTTGCCGATCAGTTCATCGAACAGGAAATTCTTGTACTGCTCTTCGCCGGTGAGGTAATAGGCGATCATGGCCAGATGCATGAGATGGCTGGCGTCTCCGCCCCGGATGTTGGCGATGTAGAAATGATCGATCACGGTGGGGTTGGCGGGTTTGCCGGAATCGGTGTCCAGATCCCGGGAAAGCTTCAGCATCTCCAGCATGAAGCCGGAATCGGCGGCGTCCACGATCCGGGAGGCCTCCATCTCGATGCCGTCCGGGCAGCTTCGGTCATAGTCCTCCGCGTTGGCCTGGTTGAAACCCGCGAGGTAGTAGACCACCAGCGTGTCCATGTCCAGAAAGTCGATATCGTCCGGATCCAGGTTCATGTTGGCCCCGGCGAAATATTCCGTGATTTCCTGCAACGCTTCCGGATTTTCCTGGAGATTGATGATTTCCAGGCGTTTCAGGCGCTTCAGATAGCAGGTCATGTGGGTGACGATCTTTTCCTTCAAATCGGCGTCTTCCTCCTTCAGCAGGTTGAAGATCAGCGGGAAGGCCGTCATGGGGCCGGAATACTGGTCGATGGAGGGATGCCCGTTCCAGTAGGGAACGCCCGTGACCGCGCCGCCCTGTCCGTCCGGAACGCCGTCGAAGTACATGGCGGGAAGGCCCTCGATATCTCCGGGGTTTTCGATGGGGTTGTCGCGGTTGTCGCGGTTGTCCAGGCCGTACTCGATCATGATCTCGTCGCTGTTGGGGCCGCCTTCGTCCAGCACCAGATAATGATGCCGGGCGAGATAGCCGGGGATGCCCGTGACCTCGAAATCGCGAAGCAGGGCCTTCAGGCGATCGGTCATCCGACCGTAATCGGAATCCGTGCCGGTGACCAGGTAGCGATAGATGTCCGAAACCAGGGCCGCGCCGGTCCAGATGGCCGCGTCTCCCGCGCCGGCCCAGCCCGCGAATTTTTCCGGAGCGCCCCACTCCTCTTCCGGCATGTTTCCGGCGATATCCTGGTTGAAGACGCGCTCGGCGGTCAGGCCGTTGGGAGAGGTGTACAGGTCGTGCCAGCGGTCGTAGAGAAAAACGCGGTTCAGCAGGGCGTCCGGGGCATCGACGAAGGATTCCTCGACGGTGTCGTAGACGGCGCAGGTTTTTTGAACGCCGCCGTCGCAGACGGATTCCCTGTAAAGCGGACAGCTCGTCACGCCGGAATCGGCCAGGGGGTCGGCGGGTCTTTCCGGAACGGTGGGACTGAGATTTAGGACGGGCTCTTCTTCTTTGTCCGCGTCTTCCGCGTCTTCCCCGTTTTCTCCGTTTTCCGTATCGCCGTCCGGCTGGTCCCCATCGGGAGCCTCCCCGTCTCCGTCGGTCGCGGTTTCGCCGTCGCCGTCGGCGGGGGAATCGCCGTCCGCGGAAGACGCGTCGTCGGAGGAACAGGCCCCGATCAGAAACATCGAAAAAAGAAGGAAAAACAAGGCTGTCTGTTTCATGTTCGTCTCCCGGATCTCACGTTGAGGGTTAGGATTCTCATCGGCATTTCATGAAAGATACACAATCGAGCGCCTGGGGAGCAAGTGAAAACGTCGCTTGCGCTTTTCAGCATATGGCCTGCGCCTGCGGGTTTGGATTGACGAATCGCCCGTTTTCTGGTTTGCTTGCCGTCGTGGGAAGTCGACTATTCCGTCAAGGAGAGAAAGGGTGTCCGCAATGAAAATGATCCCGACGAAGAAATGGCTTCCGGCGCTCGCCGTCGTTCTTTTCCTCGTTCCGTCGAATGCCTTCGCCGATTCCGACGTCGGCCAGATCGCCGTGATCGAGGACACGACCGGGCTGATTCTGCCCGCCGGAGGAATGTGCGACAACATGCTTTTCGCCCAGGGCCTGTGCGTGAATCACGCCGCCCAGGCTTTTTACGCCAACCATCCCGACAACTACGACATCCTGGTGTTCTTCACGCCCAAGGTGCTGGGGATGCTGTTCGACGTCAAAATGGGATTCCCGGTGCAGGTAGCCGCGGAGGGAATCGGCCTAGAGAGCGTCAGCCTGTTCAATCCCTCCCAGTTCGGTTCGAGCGGGCGTCTGCGCCAGTGCGTCAAGATGGGTTCCCTGCCCGATCTTCCCAACGATCCCGGAGGCTTGTACACCATGCCGCCCATCACGGGGATCGAACTGCTGGCCCACGAGATCGGCCACCAATGGCTGTGCTGGATCCTGGTGGATCACGACGACGGGCGGGGGCCGATCCCGATTCTGCGCGGTTGGGAAAACAATGGTCCCAACGGCCACTGGTCCTGCTGGTTCCATAACCACGGATCGGTGATGTACGGCGGGAACCTCGCCGATAACGGCGACGGAAGCTTCACGGACACGGGCGGAACGCGCAAATACAGCCCCCTGGATCAGTATCTGATGGGGCTGCGCACGGCGGATGAAGTGGAAGATATGTGGTATGTGGACGTGGACGGCACCACCGAGGGCTGTCCGTCCATGCCCATGGGCCCGGGCACGGAATGGACGCACCAGGGGACGCGCGTGGACTTTCCCATCGAGGACATCATCCGGGCCAACGGTCCGCGCGTTCCGGAACGGGAGAACTGCCATTTGAAGGCCGCTTTCGCCATCGTTCACGAAAACGGCCTGCCGCCCACGGATTTCGACATCGCCAAGGTCGAAGCCTACCGCACCGCCCTGGAAGCCTGGTGGCCTTTCGGTACGGACGAGCGCGGCTCGTTAGACACACGCCTGGACGGCTGCGGCACGGGCACGAGCGCCTGCCCGGGAGCCGTTTCGTCCCAGTGCGGCGCGATGCCGGACGGGGACACGGACGGCGACGATGACGAAGCACAGCCGGACGGCGACGAAAGCTGTGAATTCAACGACTTCCGCTGCAACGCCCAGGGCCAGGTGGAAATCTGCAATCCCAACGGCCAATGGCAGTGGCTAGAGAATTGCACGAACGGGCAAATCTGCCGGGACGGCGGTTGCGTGGCGGCTGCCGACGGCGATACGGACGGCGACATGTCCAATCCGGACGGTGATACTTCCGCCGATGGCGACGATTCCCATCCGGACGGCGACGATGCAACGGATGGCGATTCGCTTCCCGACGGCGACGACCCCGGGCTTTCCGACGGCGACGCCGTTTTCCCGGAACCGGACGGAGATGACCCGCAGGCCGGACAGAGCGGCGGTTCTGGCGGCGGCTGCGTCCAGGCGCGGGGATCGTTCGCCTCTTTCGCATGGATCGCCCTGCTTTTGCTTCTGCGAAACCGGCGAAAACGTGGGGCGAGGCCCTGACTTCCGGCGTTCTTTCCGGAAACCGGCTCCGAAACGCGTTCGGCCGCAAATCTCCCCGGGTTGACCTTTCGCCGCGGTCGGAGTAGGATCCCCATCCGGTCGCGACGGATCCGCGATGGAAAGGAAGTTCGCCGTGGAAAGCCAGATCAAAGCATCCGCCTCCGGCCCGGGCCGGACCGCCGTTCCCTTCATGATCGTCCTGTTCCTTCTGCCGCTGATCGGCGGCGGAAATTTCTTCTGGGGCGTGGACGCCACCACGGCCGCCCTGTTGTGGGAAATTCTCATCCTGGCAGGTTTCGCCTGGATTCTTCTCACCCATCCCCCCGGAAAGACCAGCCTTTTTCGATTGCGCACGCTCTGGCCGCTATGGTTCTTCAGCGTCTGGATCCCGGTGACGATTCTCTTCGCCGAGGTCTTCGATTCCGCCGTATCCCAGGGATTGCAATGGTTTACGCTGCTTTTCGGCGGGTTCGCCGTTCTGGCGGCGCGCCCCGGCCCCGAGGACCGGCGGCGCATGCTCCACGCGTTGTTTCTGGGAGCGGTCGTCGCCGGGCTTTACGCCGTTTACCAGAAATTCATCGGTTTTCAGTCCGCCACGGAGATTCCGGGGCTTTCGGCCATGGACCGGCAGCTTCTCTCCGAGATGCACCGCGCTTTTTCCTTCTTTCCCGGCCCCAACGTCTTCGCCGGATTTCTGGCGGCCATGGGGCCTTTGGCCGTGCTGCTCTTTCTCCGGGCCGAAAGCCGATTCACGCGCCTGGGCGTGCTTTTCGGCGGTCTGGTGTTGCTTTACGCGTTGATTCTCACCGATTCCCGGGGCGGCTGGCTGGCCGCTTTCCTGGGGCTCTTCGCGGCCCTGGCCTATGTCGGCGGTCGCCGCATGCGCCTGGGACTGGGGATCCTGGCCGTTTTCGCGGCGATCTTCGCGGGTTGGCTGTTCTTTACGCCCGCCGAAGATATCCGAAACAAGCCCCGGCAGACGCGCGATGCGATGGAAGACATGGCGGCCCTGGGAAAAGAGGATGCTTCGGTGGACGCCCGGCTGGGGTACTGGAAAACCGCGTTTCACGCCGGCAACGCCTATTTTCTCACCGGCGCGGGACCGGGCAATTTTTCCGACGTCTGCCGCCGGTATATGGATCTGCCCAATTACACCCGCTGGCCGCACAACGTTTTCCTTCGATTTTACGCGGAGTTGGGCTTTCCCGGCCTTCTGGCCTTTCTGCTGTGCCTGTTCTTTCTGGGACGCGCGCTCTGGAAACGCCGCCGCCGGACGGAAACCCGCGACGAGGACGCCCTGATCGCCCTGACTCTCCTGACGATGCTGTTCCATGCCTCCATGGACATCGATTTCAGCAGCCCGGCGATTTTCGGCCTGTTCTGGATGCTGGTCGCCCTTCTATGGAGCCGGGAGCTTCCGGAAACCGAAACCGACCGGGAACCGCACGGTTACGCCCTGAAAGTCCTCGGGCTGATGATCCTGATTCCCGCCCTGGTGATCGCCCAGTTTCTCCCGGTGCTCGGCCGGAACTACACCGAACTGGCCAACGAGGCCCGGCGCGGGAATTCCCAGCAGAAAGCCATGGGATTATTGGAGGACGCCCTGGGCTATTGGCCCTGGAATCCCCTGGCCAACCACCTTCTCGCACGGGAGTGGATCCAGCAGGTACGCCTCACCAACGGCCGCCGACCCATGGAAAACGCCAGGAAATTTCTTGAAACCGCCATCCGGCTGAACCCCTTCGACCCGGAATACTACGTCACCCGGGCGGATCTTTTCGCCATGGAAAATCGTCTGGACGACGCGTTGAAAAGTCTGGAGACGGCCAGCCTCCGTTTTCCGTCTTCCGTATACTATCGCATGGAATGGGCCCGGGCGTACGCCCTGAAAGGCGACCTGGACCGCAGCATCCGTATCCTGGACGAGGCCCTGCGGCTGGAGCCCGCCTATTTGAGCCACAACAATCCCAACGGCATGGACCTGGTGCGGGCGCGTTTCCTGCGGGCGGCGGCGCTGAACGGACAGAAGCGCTTCGAGGAATCCAAGGCCGAATACGGCCGGGTGATCGCGCTCTGCGGGAAATCCGGACTGATTCTGAACTCTTATACCAGTCGCCACCCGGAGCGCATCGATTGCGAGTCCATCCGGAAACAGGCGGAGGAATTCATCCATCGTATCGAGCGCGGCGACACCGTGGACGATGGAGGAAACCAAAACCCGCAAGAAAATCCTTCAGAAGTCGGACCGAAAGGCGATATAAGACTGCGGATGCCCTGAAACCCGTTTCGGCGCCGGCCGCCGGGTCGCAGCGTGGCCTTTTTCGAATGTGGAATCGGATTCAAGGAGATCGTCGTGAGCAAAGTCGGCATTCATTCCAGCGCCATCGTGGACGAGGGCGCGGTGATCGGAGACGGCACCAATATCTGGCACTTCTGTCATGTCATGGGCGGAGCGGTCATCGGGAAAAACTGCAACCTGGGCCAGAATGTCTTCGTCGGAGCCAAAGCCGTCATCGGCGACGGCGTGAAGATCCAGAACAATGTTTCGGTCTACGACAACGTTACTATCGAAGACGACGTATTCTGCGGGCCGTCCATGGTTTTCACCAACGTTCTCACGCCCCGGGCGCACGTCAGCCGCAAGGCGGAATACGCCCCCACCCGGATCGGACAGGGAACCACCATCGGCGCCAATTCCACCATCGTCTGCGGGCACGACATCGGCCGTTACGCCTTCATCGCCGCCGGGGCGGTGGTGACGAAAAACGTCCCGGAATTCGCCGTCATGGCGGGCAATCCGGCCCGGCCCATCGGCTGGGCCTGCCGGTGCGGGGAAATGTTGCGGATGGAAAACGGCTCGGCCGCCTGCGAGCGTTGCGGCGACCGTTACGAAAAGGACGGCCAGTACCTGGTTCTGGCCGGGGAAGGAAAGGATCGGCCATGAAGGTTCCCCTTTTGGATCTACAGCCCCAGTACGAAGCGTTGCAGGCGGAGCTGGAAGAGGCCCTTCTGCGCGTGGCCCGCAGCCGCCGTTACATCCTCGGTCCGGAAGTGGAAGCCCTGGAACGCGAGACGGCGGATTATCTGGGCGCGGCCCACGGACTCGGCGTCAGTTCCGGAAGCGACGCCCTGCTGGTGGCCCTGATGGCTTTGGGCGTGGGGCCCGGCGACGAAGTCGTCACCACGCCGTACTCGTTTTTCGCCACCGCCGGAGCCGTGGCCCGGCTGGGCGCGAAAATCGTCTTCGCGGACATCGATCCGGCAAGCTTCAACCTCGATCCGGAAAAGGCCGAAGCGGCCTGCACCCCGAGGACCAGGGCGCTTCTGCCGGTGCATCTGTACGGACGGCTGGCCGATATGGAGGCCTTCGGACGCATCGCGAAGGACCGGAACATTCATCTGGTGGAAGACGCCGCCCAGGCCATCGGCGCGGCGAACACCTCTGGAAAAATGGCCGGAACCTTCGGGGATTACGGCTGTTTCTCCTTTTTCCCCTCCAAGAATCTGGGCGCCATGGGAGACGGCGGCCTTGTAACGGCCATGGACGCGGAACGCATGGAAACGGCCCGCATCCTGCGCGGACACGGCAGCAAACCCAAGTACTATCACGCCCTGGTGGGCGGCAACTTCCGCCTGGATCCCATGCAGGCGGCCGTGCTGCGGGTGAAGCTTTCCCATCTGGACGGCTGGCACCGAGCCAGAAAGGCCAACGCCGACCGCTACCGGCGGCTCTTTGCGGACCGCGCCGAACATCTGGGCGAGCGCGTACGCCTGCCCGAGGAAGGTCCGGGCCGCCACATCTACAATCAGTTCGTCATCCGCGTGCAGGATCGCGACGAACTGAAAGCTTTTCTGGCATCCAAGGAAATCGGAACGGAAATCTATTACCCGCTGCCTCTGCATTTGCAGAGATGTTTCCTGGAACTGGGTTACGGATCGGGCGATTTCCCGGAGTCCGAACGCGCCGCCATGGAGACCCTGGCCCTGCCGATCTATCCCGAACTCTCCGACGACCAGGCGAGCTATGTCGTCGAGATGATTGCGGAATTCTATAAGTAACGACTTTCCAAAAATTATGGGGAAGGGCTTTCGCGCCCGAAATCGCCGACGCGCGTTCACATTTCCTACTTTTCCTCGATCTTTTTTTATTGACTTCGAAAAAAAGGCGGGGATAATGGATTCCACTGGAAGCCGATAGGTATGAATAGTAGGATTTGGAGGTCGCGATGAAGCTCTCGACACGCGGACGTTACGGCATGCGGGCGATGATGGATCTGGCGATGAACCATGGAAGCGGTGCGGTGCTCCTGAAAGATATCGCCCGCAGGCAGGGCATCTCGTTGAAATACCTGGAACAACTGGTCACGCCCTTACGCGCGGCGGGGCTTTTGCTGGGCGTTCGCGGCGCGCGGGGCGGCTATATGCTTCAACGCCCCCCCGAAGAGATCGTGTTGGCGGAGATCCTCCAGGCGCTGGAGGGGTCGCTGGCCCCGGTGGACTGCGCGGCGGACAACGAGACCTGTAACCAGGAGTGTAACGGCCTGGGATACTGCGCCACCCAGGAGTTGTGGAAGCAGATCCACGACGCCGTCAATCAGGTGCTGGCGGGACGAACCTTGAAGGATCTTTCCGACCGCCAGCGCTCCATCATGCGCCGCCGCTCGGAGGCCATGAATTATTACATATAACGAAAAAGCATGAATCGCGCCCCGGCGAGGCCGCGCCTTTCCGGAAGCCGAAAAGGAGAAACGAAAGATGAAAATCGCAGAAAATGTCCTGAGTCTGGTGGGAGGCACTCCCCTGGTACGGTTGAATCGCCTGGCGGAAGGACTGAAGGCAAAGGTGGTTCTGAAACTGGAATACCAGAATCCCGGCGGCAGCGTGAAGGATCGCATCGGACTGAACATGATCCTGGAAGCGGAAAAAAGCGGAAAACTGCAACCCGGCATGACGGTGGTGGAACCCACCTCCGGAAACACGGGCATCGCCCTGGCGTTCGTCACGGCAGCCAAAGGCTACGGTTGCATCCTCACCATGCCGGAAACCATGAGCCTGGAGCGGCGCGCGCTGTTGCGGGCCTACGGCGCCGAGGTACGCCTGACGCCCGGCGGCGAAGGCATGCGGGGAGCCATCGCCGAGGCGGAGCGGATCCAAGCCTCCGACCCGCAAAAGTATTTCATGCCCCAGCAGTTCGAAAACCCGGCCAATCCGGCCATTCACGTACGCACCACGGCCGAGGAGATCTGGGCGGACACGGACGGACGGGTGGATGTACTGGTGACCGGGGTGGGAACCGGCGGCACGATCACCGGCATCACGCGGCTGTTGAAGGAGCGCAAATCGTCCTTTTTCTCGGTGGCGGTGGAGCCCGCCGAAAGCGCGGTGCTTTCCGGCGGCCGGCCCGGTCCGCACAAGATTCAAGGCATCGGAGCCGGATTCAAGCCGGAGGTGCTGGACCTGGACCTGGTGGACGAGATCCTTACGGTGACCAACGAGGAAGCCTTCGAGACCGCCCGGCGGGTGGCCAAAACGGAGGGCCTGCTGGTGGGCATCAGTTCCGGGGCCAACATCGCGGCGGCCCTGAGCCTGGCGGCTCGGCCGGAAATGGAAGGCAAACTGATCGTGACGATCGCACCGTCCAACGGCGAGCGCTACCTTTCCACGCCCCTGTTTCAGTAGATCCGCCGGTGGGAATCACCGTATCCGGTAAAGATTCTCCCAAAATAGCCTGATCCAACAAAACCACCCCCGGAAGCCCGCGCCTCCGGGGGTGGTTTTGTTTTCTTTTTTAAAAGGAAACGGCCTAGCCCGGATGATTCATGAGGATCGTCGCGAGACGCCGAAAACCGACGATATTTCATGAAGTTGGAGCGATTTTCATCCGCAGGCATACGCGGCCGTCTGTCGAGGATGAAAATCGTGAAACAAGTGAAAGATCGAGAGTTTTCAAGTCGCAGCAGATTCTTCATGAATCATCCAGGCTAGTGCCCGTAGCCCTCGTCGTCGGCCTTCACCACTCCCGCGAAGCTGCGGTAGACCCAGACCGTGTAACCCAGCACGAAGGGCATGCCCACGATGGCGATGCCCAGCATCCAGGAAAGCGTGAGCTTCGAACTGCTGCTGTTGAAGGCGGTCAGGCTGAGCTTCGGATCCACGGCCGGGACCAGGGCCGGGAAGATGGCCGCCGCCACCAGGAGAAAGAGAAGCGCGATGAGAGCCGCCGACGCCAGAAAGGCGTGGAACGCGCGCCGTTTCAGAATCAGCAGACCCAGAACCGCGAAACCCGCCAGGGCGAGCACCGGCAGAATCCACAGCACCGGCATTTCCTTATAATTTTCCAGGTGTTGGGGTTGTGTGGCCAGGGAAACCACGGCCGCCAGGACGAAGAGCCCCGCATAGGCGAAGAAGGCGATCCTGGCCCAGTTCAGCGCCTTTTCGGACAATTCGCCCTCCGTCTTGAAGCCGATCCACAATGCGCCGTGGGTGGCGAACATCATGAGACCCACCACGCCGATCAAAAGGGCGTAGGGATTCAAGAGGCCGAACAATCCCCCGTGATAGTCGCCGCCCGCGTCCAGGGGCACGCCGCCCAAGAGGTTGCCGATGGCCACGCCGTAGACCAGCGCCGGGACCAGGCTGCCGATGGAAAAGGCCCAGTCGAAGAAATTCCGCCAGCGTTTCCCTTCCTCCTGACTGCGGAACTCGATGGCCACCGCCCGGAAAATCAGGGCCATCAGCACCAGAAAGAGGGCCAGGTAAAAGCCGCTGAAGACCGAGGCGTAAACCGGCGGAAACGCGGCGAAAAGCGCCCCGCCACCCGTAATCAGCCAGACCTCGTTGCCGTCCCAGAACGGACCGATGGAGCGCAAAAGCACCCGACGATGCTCGTCCTTTTTGGTGAACAGGTGCCAGAAGCCCACGCCCAGGTCGAAGCCGTCCAGAACGGCGTAGCCCACCAGAAGCACGCCCACCAGCAGAAACCAGACGATTTGCAGCGTCATCATGGTGTCACCTCCTTCCCTTGGGCGTCATCCAGGGCCGGACCCTTACGAATCAGCTTGCGCAGGAGATAGGTCCACAGGAAGAAAAGCAGTCCGTAGACGGCGGCATAGACCAGCAGGGAAAACAGAATCTCCCCGGCGGAGACGTTGGTGCTCACTGCGTCTTTCGTGCGGATAACGTGATAGACCGCCCAGGGCTGGCGTCCCACCTCGGCGGCCATCCATCCGAATTCATTGGCGATAAACGGCAGGGGAACCATGGCCACGGAGGCTTTCAGGAAAAGCGGCTGGTCGTAGAGGCGGCCTTTTTTCATCAGATACAGTCCCACGGCCACGTAGGCCGCGAAGAGCGACCAGAGGCCCACCATGATGTGGAAACTGGCGAAGGTGGCCAGTACGGGCGGGCGATCTTCTTTCGGGAAAGCCTTCAGGCCCTTGATCTCGGCATTGGGGTCGCCGGTGGCGAGCAGCGAAAGCGCTTTGGGAATCTCCACCCGGAAATGGGTCTTTTCCGCCTCGGCGTCCGGCAGACCGAAGAGAAACAGCCCCGCGCCCTTTTGCGTCTCGAACTGCCCTTCCATGGCGGCCAGCTTCTCGGGCTGGGTATAAGTGACCTGCACGGCCGAGTAATGGCCGTTCAGCAATTGTCCGATGGTGGCGAGAACGGCCACGATCAGACCCAGTTTCAACGATTCGGAAGCGAAGCGGAAGTGACGTTTCTTTATGAGATACCAGGCGCTTACGCCCACGACGAAAAACGCCCCGGTCATGAGCGCGGCATTGACCGTGTGCAGGTAGCGCGGCAGGGTGGAGGGATTCAGCGCGGCGGCGAAGAAGTCGGTCAGCACGGCCCGATTCCCCATGATTTCGAAGCCCGCCGGGGTCTGCATCCAGCTGTTGGCGATGATGATCCAGAGCGCCGAGAGGGTGCTTCCCACGGCCACCATGAGCGAGGCGAACCAGAGCATTTTCGGAGAGAAACGGTTCCAGCCGAAAATCAGCACGCCCAAGAAGGTGCTCTCCAGGAAGAAGGAGAAAATGCCTTCCGCCGCCAGCGGAGCGCCGAAGATGTCGCCCACGAAGCGGGAGTAGTCGGCCCAGTTCATCCCGAACTGAAACTCCATGGTCAGTCCGGTGGCCACGCCCACGGCGAAGCTCACCGTGAAGAGCTTCGTCCAGAAACGTGCGGTTTCCCTCCAGAATTCCTCCCCGGTCTTCTTCCAGCGTCCCATGAAGACAACCAGAATCCAGGCCATTCCGATGGTCAGCGGCGGGAAGAGAAAGTGAAATCCGGCCGTGAACGCGAATTGGATGCGGGCAAGTATGGTGGCGTCCATCATCGCTCCTTTTTCAAATGACATCGATAATGTTTACGGGCTGCGAACGTGGCAATGATACTCCAAGCAACGGAAAGATGGAATGCCAAATGAAACTATTCCCGAAATACGAAAAAAAAAAAAATGTTTTTTTGCCACTCGAAAGTAAGGCTCCAATGACTCAAACGCGGCCGCACCGCCGCCGTTTTATAAGCGATCGATCACGGAAAGGCTTTCTGCGTCTCCCTTTATGTTGCATTTTCGGGGTGTGGGCTCATCTATTGTTAAAACTTTGTGAGTTGCGCTTGATTAATAAATTTTAACTGGACCGTGATTTCATCCTGCGTTTTACTGCACCATGATTTTCGTAGCGATTTTGGCGTATTCGTACAAGGAGTTAGGATGACGTTCAAATCGAACGCACGATCGTTTTTCCTGTCATTGCTGCTTTTACTTGCATTGTTATTCGCCCTTCCGGGGTACGCGCAAGACGCCGCGGAGGCTCCGGAAGAACCCGCAACCCCGGAAACCGTCCGGAATCCGGCGGAAACGGAGGCCCCCGCTCCCACACCGTCTTCCGAAGCGAAAACGGAAAACGCCCCGGCGGAAACGCCCGCCCAGTCCCGGCCGGAAGCGGCTCCGGAGAAGGCCGAGGCCGACACTCCGGAAGAAGCGCCCGCCGAGACCGCTCCGGCTCCGGAGGACGCCGCCGCCGGAAAAGATGCCTCGATTCTGGAGGAAGTCGTCATCACCGGCACCCGGATGGAATCGCGCATCCAGGATCTGCCCGTGGACGTGACGGTCATCGATCAAAAGCGGCTGCGCCAGCCCGGCATGAAAAACGCCTTCGACGCGCTCATCGACGTCGCCGGCGTGAGCATCAACCCGCGCCAGGACGACGGCGTGCTGAACTCGCTGGACGTTCGCGGCCTGCGCTCGGACCTGACCAGCGGCGGCAGCGTGCTGATCCTTCTGGACGGAATCCCCCAGCGGCGGCTGTCCTTCGGCGGCCCCTACATGGGCGCGATCCCCTACGACGCGGTGCAGCGGATGGAACTGGCCAAGGGCCCGGCGGCCTCCCTTTACGGTCGGAACGCCCTGGCCGGGGCCTTGCAGCTTTTCACCGACCCCGGCGCCACCACGCCGCATATCGACCTCTCCACCTCCTACGAATACCCGGCGAATTCCTCGCACATCGCGCTGAAGTCCTCGGGCCCCGTCATCGGCGGGAAAAAGCACACCTATTCCCTGACCGGCAGTTTCACGAAGTCCGAAGGCTGGGTGGAGGACAGCGCCCTGACGCGCGGCGATCTCTACGCCAACGTGAACTTTTATCCCGGCGAGAAGGATCACCTGCGTTTCATCGCCGGTTTCTATTTCAACAAACAGGGGATGGTCGCCCCGGTGCTGCTGGACGAGAACGGCGAACGCCTGCTCGGCATCGACCGCGACGACAACCTGGGCATCGACGGCTTCAACGAGAACACGCTCTACGAATACCGCCTGGGCGCGCTCTGGATGCACGAATTCACGAAGAGAATCAAGACCAACCTGACGGCCTCGTACTGGCACGGCGACACGTACTGGATCAACGGCGTCGGCGGCACGGCCCCCGCGGAAGGCTACGACATGCGCCGGCTCTCCACGGACGCGGACTACATCGAAAACGGCGTCTTTCTGGAAGCCTCCGCCGAATTCAAGTACGAGGCGGGCTCATGGTTGGACGGCGGCGTGGTTCTGGGCGGCAGTTTCGAATACCTCTCCTTCAAGCTGTCGCAGTACAGGGTCACCCTGGAAGACAACCTGGACGAAAACGGCGACCCGGACTTCGGCCCCGGCGTGGAGCTGAACATCCTTTCCTTCGAGGAACCGCCGCGCAGCACCTGGGTATACGGCGACAAGACCCGCCGGAACACCTTCGAGAAGAACTACGGCGTCTTCGTGCGGGATCAGACCACCTTCATCGACCGCATCCACGTGGCGGCGGGCGTGCGCTACGACTACTTCGATCGTTTGCAGAAGAATCCGAGCACCCATGACGAGGCGCAGTTCGACGACGGCGCGGTGAGCGCCAGCACGGGCCTGGGCTTCGGGATCATCCAGTCGGGCAGGCACCGGCTGAATCTCTACGGCGCCTGGGGCATCGGCTTTTCCCCCATCTTCCGCTCGATCTCCAACACGGAATTCGCCGAGGTCGATCCGGAAACGAGCCAGAGCTTCGAGGTCGGCCTGAAGTCCGACTGGCTGGACCGCATGATCTCCTTCAAGGCGCTGTTCTACCAGATGGAACGCAACGATATCGTGGACTACAACAACGACACCACCATGTTCGAGAACCTGGGCGACTGGCGCATCCGGGGCGTCGAGACGGAAGTCGGCGTGCGCCCGATCAAGGAACTCTACGTCTTCCTGAACTACGCCTGGCAGGATCCCGTCGTCACCCGCTACACCATCGCTCCCGAACTGGAGGGCCACCGCATCGCGGGCATGTCGGAACACCTGGTCAACGGCGGCGTCAAAGGCAAGGGCGACGTGGCGGGTCCGGCGCATGCGCTCGGCGGCGGCACGAACCTGCGGTACTTCTCGGATTCCTATACGAGCCCGGACAACACCTGCAAGCTGGACGCCTACGTACTGTGGGACGCCTATTTCTCCTATTTCTACACGGAATTGCTGGAAGTCTCGGTCTTTGCGAAGAACCTGCTGGACACCGAATATTTCACGGCCGTTTACGGAAACGTCGGCTACGACTCGGGATTCGAGGGCGCGCCGCGCACCTTCGGCGCCCAGCTCCGCCTGCATTTCTGATGGAATATGGAGGAACGCCGATGACCCGTACGGGTATTTTCGAGGTGGACTGCCGGGAGAAAGCGTTGAACGGAGACGGACTGTCCTTCGTCCCACGCGCCGAACCGTTCAGCGAACGGATTCACCGCATCCACGAACTCGTGAAAGACGCCGAACTGCCGTTCGTTTTCACCACCTGCTGCGCCGACCGCCTGCCGACGAAGGCCGATCCGGCCGGAGCGCTCGTGGTGCCCATGGACGAGGACGACCGGGAGTGGGTGGACGAAATTCCCGGTGCGAAGCCCATCTGCATCGAGAAGACCACCTGGGGCTCGCCGAAGGCGAACACCGTCCATTGCGCCTGGGACATGTTCCGCCATAACGGCAACGCCCGGCGGCTGATCGAGGAACTGGGCGTCCGCCGCTGGATCGTCTACGGCGTGGGCATCGACCTGTGCGTGAGTTCGGCCGCCAAGGGCCTGTTGGCCGCCGGATGCAAGGTGGTGATCCTGGACGACATCCTGACCAACAACGCGGGCGGCTCCCCCGAGAGCATGCGCAGGATGCTCGACGACCTGGGCGAAATGGGCGTCGAGACCATGGCCAGCGAGGACTTTCTGGCCGCGGCGTCGGCGGTATGATCGACCTCCGGGCGCTCCGAAAATTCTTCACCGGGCCCGACCTGGAAGGCCGGGCGAAACACACCTACCGGCGGCATTTCGCGCACATCGTCTTTCTGGCCATGGGCGAGGCCATTTTAGCCAACGCGCCCATCATGGCCCTGAAGGGCATGGAAAGCCCGGACTGGCAGATGGCCCTGGAGAAATCCATCTCCAGCATCGGCATGTTCCTTTTGATCTACCTGGGCAGCGTCATGGCCGTCCGGCGCAAGATGCCGTTTCTGTTTTTCCCGGGCATCGCCTACGCCCTGTGTGCCCTGGCCATGGCCTTCATCGACGATCCCCTGCCCTTCCTGATCCTGCTCGGCCTGGGCACGCTGTTCGACAACATCCTGCGGCCCGCGCTCACGGCCATCGTGCGCCTGAACTACCCGGTGGAGACGCGCGGAGCGGTGGTGGGCGAACTGCGCAAGTGGTCGTCCATCCTCTTTCTCGGCACGGGGCTTCTGTCGGCGGCCCTCTTGGATTTCGCCGCCGAGTCCCAACGGGCGATGATCCGGGGGCAGATGGTCGCCGCCGGTCTGCTGTTGATTATGGGCTTCGCCGTCTTCCGTACGATCCGCGTGCGCGAAGACGCGCCGGAACGCGAAGCACGTCCCCGGGTGCGGTTTGCGGACAGTCTGAAGGCTTCGGTGCACATCGTGAAGACGGATCGCCGCTTCCGCCGCTACCTGGCGATCGGCTTCTTCTACTGCTTCGGCGGCATGACCTTCGCGTCGTTCATCCCGGTGCTTCTGACGAAAGACCTGCGCCTGAGCTACGTGGAGACCACCCTGCTGACCCACGTCTTTCCGGCCATGGTAACGTTTTTCACCACGGGTTACATCGGCCAGTGGATCGACCGCGTGAGCACCTGGAAGGCGTGGTTCTGGATCCGGCTGGGCTGGGGGCTGGACGCCGTGGTGCTGGCCGCCGCGCCCTTGGCCGCCGCGCTGTTTCCCCCGGCGGCGCTGGTTCTGCCCTTCGCGGCCCGGCTCTTCCGAGGTGTCGTGCAGGGCGGCTCGTACATCCTCTGGTGGGAGGTGGCGGTCAACCACTTCGCGCCGCCTGGAGAGGACACCACGCGCTACATGGGCATCATCATGTTTCTGAACGGTCTCGGCCGACTGGGCGGGCCGCTTTTCGGGGCTTTTCTGGTCACACGCTTCAACGCGGCCGTGGTGCTTCTGGCCGGCGGCGGCATCGTGCTGTTCTCGTCCTTCCTGAGCTATCTGGAACACCGCCGGGAACGGGACGTGGCCCGGCTGCGGACCATGGAAACCTATGAAAATTCTTTCGAATAAAGGATCTACCCCATGGAAACGTCGTTCGCCTTTTTCGATGTCGATTGCCACGAACGGAAACGGGAGACGGAAGGCTTTTGCCTGCGGCCGCGCGTGAGGCCCATCGGCGGGAAACTATCCCGCCTGTACGACTTCGCCAAGCGGCGAAAGGTACGCACCGTCTTCACCACCTGTTGCGACGGAAAGATGCTTCTGCCGGAAGAGGCGGGCGAGATTCTCTTCGTGCCCACGGAGACCGACGAAACCTGGCTGGCGAATCTGCAAGCTCACCGCATGATCTACCTGCACAAACGCGCCTGGGGAACGGTGGAGGCGGACATCCGAAACGTGGCCTGGGACATGTTCCGGCACAACGAAAACGCCACGCGCCTGTTTCGCGAACTGAACATTCCGCGCTGGATCGTCTTCGGCAACGGCGTGGATCTGTGCGTGGATTCCGCCGCCCGGGGTATCCTGAAGGCGGGCTACGAGGTCACCGTCCTGGACGACGTGCTGATCTCCAGCGCCAAGGGCACGCCGGAATCCATGGAAGCTACCGTCTCCCGCCTGTGCGCCGAGGGCGCGAACCGCATGCCTCTCGACGAGTTTCTTTCGCGGGAGGCGTAAAACGGCGACGGACAAAAACGGCTAAAGAAACATCGGTTTCAATCGGAATATTCACGATCAGGAATCGTCGTTTCGCTCCTGCATCTTCCCGTTTTGACGATTTTCCAAAAAAAGGAAGGGGTTGTGCATGGATCGGGGCGTTCGGGGATGGGATAGAAGGAAACCGGGCGGCTAATCGTCGTACAGCCAGAGGCGCGCCATACTTTCATCCTGGAAAACCCGGACGACGAATTCCTCGGATGCGGCGATGCCTTCGTACATGCGCGCGATGCCGTATCCGTATCCGGGGCTCACCACGATGGCGACCCGGATATCCGACAGGGAAAGGACCGGATCTTTGCTGTGCGCAACCAGCGTGAAGATGTCGTCGAAGGTGAATTCGAAACGGCAGTCCGAGAAATCCACCATGGCGCGCAATCCGGCGGCCAAAGGAAGCGCCGAAAGCTCCCGTCCGTATTCCCGAAAATCGTCCAGCGTGACCTGCCCCTCTCCCCACACGCCTAGACGATTGGTCGCTTGATCGTACGCCAGCCGGATCGGCATGCCGAATCCCCGATGCTTCCCACCTTGACCCAAAAAGTCTATCGATGGACGGCAGTTTATCAGAAGCGAAGGAAAAAACGCAAATTTTCATCCGCGTCGGTCGGATGAGCGTCACGGGGCTTGACAACCCGGATATTTCGTTTATAATTATATTCATTCGTATCGCCACGGGATACCGCTGAAAAAGAAGGGGGGTTTCATGAAGGAATCAAATGCCTTTCGTCTTCGGCCCGTGCGGCGATATTCCCGGGTGCAATATCCGTCCGAATCCGGAGAAAATCTATTGGGGCGGGCCTGCTGGCTGGCCTGGCTGTTCCCGAAAAAGCTGGTGAAAGGAGCCGTGGCCGTGCTGCTTCTGGGCGGGCTGCTCTGCGGCGCGGCCGGCTGTTCGTCGGAGGATTCCCCGGGCGATGGCGATTATCCCCCGGACTCCGATGGCGTTCCTTCCGGCTATGATGAGTATCCTCCCGACGGCGAAGGTGTTCCTCCCGGTGACATCGACTTCGAGCCCTACGGCGACGGGGATGCGGAAGACGGGGATGTGAGCATCCCCGCAGTCTTCACCTGCCTGTCCTCCGACGCCGCCCGGGTCTTCCAAAACGAAACCAGCGAGATCATCGACTGTACGGACTGGTGCCTGGACCGGGAGGAATACCGGGCACGCGGCAGCGAATGGGTCAGCCTGGCCTGGTGCGATCCAAAGGCGGATGAGCCATGCCAATGTGAATACGACTACCCTCCGGGCGTACGGCACGATTGCGTTCCGAAAACCGCCGCCTGCGACGGCATCGACGGAATCCGCTATTGCAGCGCCGCCGAAACCTGGCACGATCTGAACTGCCAGGAAGTCTGCCTGGCCTTTTACGGCCCGAAATTCACGCCCTGTCTCTGCCGGGAGGACGATCCGGAAAACATCTGCGGCTGCGCCGTCGAGCATTCGGAAGATTGCACGTCCGAATTCGGAGCGTCCTGCCGAATCGAAGGGCGGCAATACACCTGCGCGGACTCCTGGAACGCGTTGGGCTGCCGGGACTATCAAGTGCAACCTATTCCTTGCGAAGAAATCTGCGCCGACACGCCGGAGGCGAACCGCGTTCTGTTCTCCTATTGCGACCCCCAGGCGAACGGCGGCTCCTGCCATTGTGAAACCTACGAAAATGTTACCGGTTTATCCTGTATGAAGGAAGATCTCTCCTGCCTGGACGAGCAAACGTTGGGAATCTGCACGGCCCTGCATGCCTGGCATCGAGTTTCCTGCGACGAATACTGTACGTACACCCACGGCTGGGAGGCCGTTTCCACGGGCTGCTCGGAAACCGATCCGGAAAACATCTGCGGCTGTGTGGTGGAATCCGGAACGCCTTCGAGAAAAACGGAAACGAGAAATCCCAGGAAGCCGTAACCACCTGGGATTTCTAATGTATTCCGTAATTCCAATCTCTACTCGAAGGAATCGGAGCTTTCCGATTCCACGTCGTTTTCCGAAGAAGGCGGGGACGGGGTGTTTTTCGCCTTGCTTTGCGGCATGTTGGGAAGCGCCAGGCCGTGAACCCAGCGAATCTGGCGGCAGATGCCGCGAAAGAGGTTGACCTCTTTTTCGGTCAGACCCGTACGGCCCAAAAGGCGGCGAAAGGCCATGATCCAGTATTCCGGGTTACCGGGCCGGAGGAAATTGATGCGCGTCAGAGCGTCCATGAGATCCCGGTACATGTCTTCCACGCGTTCGGCGGGGGCCAGCCTGGGAGTGTGGGCCTCTCCGCTGAAACGGCGGCTGAAAAGCTCGTAACAGACCAGCAGCACGGCATGGGACAGATTGAGGGAACTCTGGGCCGGGCTGGAGGGAATGTTCAAGAGAATCTGGCAGCGCTGGATGAACTCGTTGGACAGCCCCCGATCCTCGGAACCGAACAGCAGGGCCACCCGGTTGTTTTGCGCCAGTTCCAGGATGTCCGGCGCCGCCTGGCGGGGCGTACGGACGCTGTGCCGCCAGCCGCCCAGCCGGGCGGTGGTGCCCACCACCACCTCGATGTCGTCCAGGGCCTCGTCCAGGGTGAACACCTGGCGCGCGTTGTCCAGGATGTCGAGGGAGCCGCAGGCCATGCGCCGGGCCTCGTTGCCCCGGTCCAGGGGCGGGTGAACCAGGCGTAAATCACGCAATCCGAAATTTTTCATGGCCCGCGCGGTGCTGCCGACGTTCCCCGGATAGAGGGGCTCGACGAGCACGACGGCGATTCGGTCCAGCAGGGTTTGGCTCATGGTCGATTCCGCCTCTTCCGGCGACGAAAAACCCGGGGTTCGGCGGGGCTTTCCGACGATTCGAATGGCAGCCCCGGGCTTTTATTGCTCCCGGGTCGCCGCTAAAAAAAAACTGGGGCGCTTCGAAAAGCACCCCAGAAGGGAGGAAAAGGAAAAGGCAATAATATCAGCCACTTAATGAATGGCAAGTCGGAGCGCCACCCGGCAAGGGACGTTTCCAACAGCCTTTTCCGTCCCAATTGTATAGCCGATGACGGCCCATTTTGTCAAACTATTTTTCCCCGAAGGCGCAAGGGTCCGGAATACATGAAAGAATCCGCCTCGACCCGCCTTTCACCCCTGCGCTTCTTTCCGAAAACCCGCGATCGGGAGGCGCTTCGGGGGAAAATCCGACATCCAAACCGGTTTTTCTCCGTGAATCCGGTCCCGAAAACTCAGGCCTGGCCGGATTTGGCGATGCCGTTGATCTTCCGTTGCAGGCTGGTCAGTTTCTTTCGCAGGGCCTCCAGATCGTCCTTGCTGGCCACGCCCATGCGGTCCAGCAGCCGCCCGTATCCTTCTTCCAGCCGGGAGGCCGCGCGGTCCATCATGTTTTTGGAATCCTGGCGCAGCTTGTCCGCCATTTCCCGCAGACGGGCCGTTTCCTTTTCCCAGTCCGAGCCCAGGCGCTTTTCCACGGTCTTGATGCGCTCGTCCACGGCTTTCTGGAATTCTTCCAGTTTGGGTTGGGCCTTTTCCTTGATCCAGCCGCCGTTCAGATGTTCGTCCACGATCTTCAACCGCTCGTCCACGGCCTTCTGGAGTTCTTCCAGCTTGGGCTGGGTTTTTTCCTCGAATTTCTTCCAACCCTCTTCCATCCGGTCCCAGACGGTGGCGATGGGATTCTCGCGTTTTTCCGATTTTTCCTCGACGACGTTCGTTTCCATGATTTTTCTCCTCTTCGCTATGGTTTCTTGATCCGATGTTTTGTGTGTCTCCCGCTGTCCATGTCCGGAATATAATGCGCTGCGATAGAGCTGTCAAGAAAAAATTATGCGGCGCGTTAAGAAATACCTTCCTGAATTCTCTGTTCTTTTTCGGTGACGCGTCGCAATAAGCATCTTGTGGGAGCGCTCAAGACGCGCCGTGTCAAGGCGGGGCGCCTTCCGGAGCGGATTTCCTTGGGCGGAGAAGACGAAACCGCAGCGTCGCGCAGAAAAGAATTTTCCGCCCCGGAAACGCTCCCGGGGATCCCCGCTTTTTCCTACCGGCCGGGCGGCGGGCTCGATTGCCATGCCGCTCCGTTTGTCGCGAAATGGAAAACGCCGGGCCAAAAACCAGATTTTCCTTGACATTTTCCCGCGAGACGGTATTAATCTCTGCCTGACTTGACGATCTTTGCAGCATGAACAACCCTTTTCTCCCGTCTTTCCGGGAGATTGCGTGCGCCCATAGCTCAACTGGATAGAGTGTCGGACTACGAATCCGAAGGTTGGAGGTTCGAGCCCTCCTGGGCGTACCATTTTTTTGTTTGGAATCGATGACCCGTGACGAAGATTGGATGCGGCTGGCGCTGGCGGAAGCCCGCGCGGCGGCGGACGAGGGCGAGGTTCCCGTCGGCGCGGTGGTGATTCGGGGAAACGACCTGATCGCCACGGGACGCAACCGGCGCGAATCCGACCGCAGTCCGCTGGCCCACGCCGAGGTGGAGGCCATCGGGCGCGCCTCGGAGAAACTCCGAGCTTGGCGACTCGCCGGCTGCACGCTTTTCGTCACACTGGAGCCTTGTCTGATGTGTATCGGGGCCGCCATACAGGCCCGCATCGACCGGTTGGTTTTCGCCAGCCGGGATCCCAAGGCCGGGGCCGTCGTTTCCCTGTATCGCTGCGCGGAAGACGAACGCCTGAACCACCGGATCGAGGTGACCGAGGGCGTTCTGGCCGATGAGGCCTCCCTGATGCTTTCGAGCTTTTTCAAGGATCTTCGCCAGCGGAAACGGACACTTCCTCCCGTATGACAACATGCGGGAGCGTTCTTTATAGGTTCGAAGAGATTTGCTTGCGGATGCGTCGCGGAGAGATGGCCGAGCGGTCGAAGGCGCATGACTCGAAATCATGTGTACCCTTTGGGTACCCTGGGTTCGAATCCCAGTCTCTCCGCCATTTTCATGGCCGGTGGACTGGGACGCCGATTTCGCCGTCCGTCGCCCGTACGAACATCCGCAGATCCGGAGAGATGACCGAGAGGCCGAAGGTGCACGATTGGAAATCGTGTGTGCCCCAAAAGGGCACCGAGGGTTCGAATCCCTCTCTCTCCGCCATTTTTTTGCCCGCGATCCGGCGTTCGCTCTCCCGCGAACGCCCTTATGGCGGCCGGGTCCCGTGCGGCGAAGCCCTGTGAATCCCGTCAGGTCCGAAAGGAAGCAGCGGTAACAGTCAGTTTCGGGTGCCACGGGGTTGCTCGGCCGCCGCCTTTTTATCCGCTTCCGGCCGCGTCCTTCAGGCAGGGAATCCCGGGCGCATTGCGGTTCTTTCCTTCCGATGTTATAATCCCGTTCATCGACAGGAGGTCCGCCATGCCCACGCCTCGAATCCCGCTTCCCAAAGACAAGATCGTTCAATGGTGCGCCCGGTGGAAGGTCACCGAATTTTCCTTGTTCGGCTCCGTCCTGACGGATCGCTTCGGTCCCGATTCCGACGTGGACGTGATGGTGTCCTTCGCGCCGGATGAGGACTGAAATCTGTTCGATCTGGTTCGGATGCAGGATGAACTGAAGGAAATTTTCGGTAGGGATGTCGATCTGCTGGAAAAGGAAACGTTGAGAAATCCTTTTCGGCGCAAGGCCATTCTCGATAACCACGAGGTCATCCATGCCGTCTGAGGATCGAAATTCCGCCTACCTTTGGGACATGCTGGAATACGGCCGCTCGGATCTGCCGGAAGAATGAGGCGAATATCGGCGTGACATTCGGGCGGTCGGTCCGGATTCCGGCCGCGTCCTTCCCTCAACTCCCGGAAAAAGATGGCGAAATCCATGGGAAAACGGTAGATTTCATCCATGGAGGCGGAACTTCAAGGCATTCTCATGGGGGCGGCGCCTCCCGCGAGCCTCGCGGGACGGCCGCTGTTCGCCGCTTTGCTGCTTTTGGGGCTTTTGCTGGTTTTCTGGCCCCGGGTGCTGCGGGTGGGGCAGATGACCCACGGGGACGACTGGGACCGGCTGCGCCGCCGCCTGGCCTGGCTGATCCCGCTCACGGGCGGCGGGATGGGATTCCTGGTTTTTTCCGCCTTTTCCGGACAGGCCCCGGGTATCGTCTCCGATCCGGCCGGACAGTCCGATCTATTCACCCTGTTCTGGTGGCGCGTTTCTCCGTTTTTCGGCGGGCAAGCTCCCCTGGCGGCGGGCATTCTGGCCGCCATCCTGTTTTCCATCACGCTCGTCGCCACGGCCCTGGCCGCCTACGCGCTTTTCTGGCGGCGGCGCACCGCCGGGCTGGTTCTTCTGGCTTACGCCGTACTGCGCCTGGTGAGTATCCGGCCGGAGGCCGTTTTCGGCGCGCTGGTGGGCGATCTGGCCCTGGCGGCGTGCGTGCTGCTTTTGATGCACGAGGCCATGGATTCGCAAAGCACCTTCCGTATCTGGCTGGCCGCCCCGGTGGGACTGGCGGCCGTTTTCGCGGATCCGGCCTGCATCTCGTTGATTATATTCTATTTTTCTTATCTTGGGTTGGAAGCCATCGATCGCGGGCGTAGTTTCGGGCGGCCGGCGGTCTGGCTGTCCGCCCTGGCCATCCTGTTGTTTTCCCTGCCGCTTTTCTCCACGGCGTTGACGAATATCGGCCTGTCCTCCTCCGATCTGGAATGGAGGCAGGCCCATGAATCTCCGCCCCTGGCCGTGCTGATTCCTCTGGCCCTCGGATTGATCCTGCTTCTTTTCGGCCGAAAGGAAAGCCGAAAACCCCGGTTTCTGTTGCTTTTGTGGATCGCCGCAACAGGGATTGTAGCCGGGTGTTGCTTTCCGACATACAGCCTGGATCTGGCCGCCAAACCGCTTTTCCTGCCCGCCATGGCCCTGGGAGCGGGGCTGTCCGAGCGTTGGCCCGTGAAAACGGATGACACCTGATCCGATTTTCGACGCCTCGCCTGTTGCAATTTCTTCATAGCCGCGACATCTCTGTCCGAACCCCCGTTCCGCCCGTTTTTCCGCAAGGCAGGGAAACCCCAGGGATTTCCGCGCACGGCATGAATTGGCATGAAAATTGAAAGAAATTCAACCATGGGTGGACGGTGGAAAGGAGTCGGCAAGATGAAAACACGATTTCACAGCCTGGAATTCCCGGCGTTTCAACGCAAAACCAACAACGTGCGCTGGACACAATTCTACCAACGCCACTTTCCTTTACACTACGACAAAATTGTCCGGAATTTCCGGCGTCCCCGGCCGAGCCATCGCGCCTGGTTTTACGGAATCCCGTTTGATTCCGTATAGTTATCCATGTGGCACGACTTTTTCATAAGAAGAAATCGGCTGCAGGGCCCGTGGCGAGTCCTATTTGGTTTGAAAAAATAAATAGATGGTCTCCCTGCAGTCAATCCCGTATCCGATGGTGGGGGGCGTCATCGGTTGGATACGGGGTTTTTTTTTGCCTTTTTTCTTCCATCCCCCTTCGCTTTCCGTTTTCACGCATCAGACGATCTTCTTCAACTCCTCCGGGGTGAAGCGGTAGACCGTCCATTCGTCCATGGCCGCGGCTCCCAGACCTTTGTAGAATCGGATGGCGGGCTCGTTCCAGTCGAGGGCGGATAGCTCCAGCCGCGAGCAGCCGCGATCCAGCGCCAGACGGGCCAGATGGCGGAACAACGCCAGCCCGACGCCTTCGCCGCGCCGATCCGGCCGGACGAAGATATCCTCCAGATAAAGGCCCGCCCGCCCGGTGAAAGTGGAAAAGTTGTGGAAATACACCGCGAAACCCACCGCCTGGCCGGAGATTTCCGCCAGAAGCACCTCGGCGGCGGGCCGCTTTCCGAAGAGCGAATGCCGCAGGGTTTCCACGTCGGCGCTCACCTCCCGGCTCAGTTTCTCGTAGGCCGCCAGATCCCGGATGAAGTTCAGCACGGTTTCCAGGTCGCCTTCCTCCGCCGGGCGCAGGCGCAGTCCCGGAACCTCCGCAATCGCTTTTCCACCGTCCGTCATCGACTTTCCTCCCGGGGCACGCAAAAAACGTCCACCCGGCCCTCGGGGACGTCGGGAACGCAATAGCCGCTTTGGGCGCAGCTTCCTCCGCCACAGTCTCCGTCGGATGTACAGCTCCGGCGGCAGGTGCCTTCCTTGCAGAGCGCGTCGCCCTCGCACCCGGCGTCGGACGCGCAGGAGGCGAAGCAACGCCCGTCTTCGCAGTTCTCCCCCGGAACGCAGGTGATGACGGCGGTTTCCGTCCCTTCCAGCAGCCAGGCCTCGTTGAACCGCATCCAGCCGATGGTCCGGCGTTTGTGGGTGTAGGTCACCCAGAGCGTGCCGTCCACGGGGCTCTGGGCGATGGACGGATAGTGGTAGGAGCAGCTTTCGCCTTCCGGGCAGTCGGCCGCAAGGTCGCGCATGGCGACGAAGGTCTCCCCGCCGTCCCGGGAAAGCGCCACCGTGAGCGGAAAGCGGCTGTAAGGATCGTTGTTGAAGACCACCACCACGTGACCATCCAGAAGACGCACCTGATCCACGCTGGTTCCGGCGTTGGGCAGCCCGATTTCCTCGGAGGGCGTCCAGGTATGGCCGTGATCGTCCGAAATCATGCGCTTGATGCGGCGGCTGTGGGAACCGTCCCGGGTGAGGGCCTGCACGCGGCCGCCGTCGAGGAGGATCAGGGCTGGCTGGATCTGGCTGGCGTGGGCGATAAAGAACTCGCCGTCCTCGTGGGCTTCGAGCGACCAGGTTCGGAAATCGTCGGAACTGCGGATAAAAACGGGATTGGCCAGACATTCCTGGTAGCAGGGCAGCAGCAGGTCGCCGTTTTCCAGCCGCAGGGGACGATGCCGCGCGTTCCAGCACCAGTCCGGCTGCAAGGTGACCATCTCCGACCACGAACCGCCGCCGTTCTCGGATTTCACCATGCGGACTTCGGCCTGGTCCCATCCGTCTCCGGTGATGGTGCTGAAAAAGACGTAGATCGTCCCGTTTTCGTGGATCCAGACGGCCGGATTGCCCTCGGAATGTTCGGGGTCGTCGTACAGAAGCTCCGGCCAGGTCCATTCCTCCGCCCCCGGTGAAAGTTTCGAAACCACGAGGCGGCTGTCCAGGGATTTCTCGAACTCCCCGTGATACCAGACCGCCCAGATCGTGCCGTCCGCCGCCACGGCCACCGTGCTGCCGTGGTGGTTGCAGTTCATCTGCGCCACCCCCGTGGTCACCGGCACGCATTCCAGGGAATTCTCGGGAAGAATCAGCCCGCGCTCGAAGAGCGGCGTCTGGTCCTCGGGAGGAAAGGTCTGCCGCTCCGCCTCGGCGTCGCCGTCCGGCGCGTCTTCGCGTGCGTCGCCGTCTCCGTCCGCCGGGTCGGGATCGGCGTCCATCGTGTCCAGATCGCCGTCCGCAGTCTCGGCGTCTCCGTCCGGCATGGCGTCTTCGCCATCGTCCGAACAGGCGGCGAGAATCCATATAAAGACGCACAGCCCCACCGTAAAAATCGTCCGCCTCCAGATGTCAACCGGCATGTCTTCCTCCGTCATGCGATGATCGGACCGATTTCCTTCATGAAAGGCACTGTAACATTCCATTCCTTCCGGAGCAAGGCGAGCTTTCGAGCGATGGAATGGAAATTGACGCGACCGGCGGCGGCGGGGTATACTGAAGCGCCGATGGAATGAAAGATCGAAAAACAAAGGAAAGAAAAATGGCGGGCATGAAAAGCTTTTGTCTGGGGAGTCTGTGCGTTCTGGTCCTGACGCTGTCCATGCTGGTTTTCGGCTGTTCTTCCGAAAGCGGCGCGAACGGCCCGGACGGCGACACGAATCCGCCGGCCGACCAGGATCCGGATATCTCCGTGGATGGAGACGGACTCCCGGACGGCGACAAGGACGCCTCGGGCGGAGATCCGGACCCGGCGGACGGCGACACGGATGCGACGGATGGGGATTTGGAACCGGATGCGGAGCCGGACGCGGAGGGCGAAACGGACGGCGACGCCGAGACGGAAGCCGAGACGGACGGAGACGCGGACCCGGACGTGGACTGCGAAAATCCCGTAACCTACTATCCCGACACGGACGAGGACGGTTTCGGCGATCCGGACGCCGGGCGATTGTCCTGCACCTGGCCGGCGGGATACGTTCTGGACAACCGCGATTGCGACGACACGAACGACCAGGTCTTCCCCGGCTCCCATGCCGTGGAGATTCCGAACGACGGCGTGGACCAGGATTGCGACGGCGTGGACGCCTGCCGGGATCTGAACTGCGACGGCTGGCCGGACATCGCGTTCGCCCTGACCGAATCCGACGGCAATCATTTCATCAATTCCTACGTCTACCTGGGCGGGGAGGACGGCTATTCGGTGGACCGTCGCCTGGAGATTCCCACCGTGGGCGCCATGGGCGTGGACGCCGCCGACCTGGACAAGGACGGCTACGTGGACCTGGTGTTCGCCGCCGTCCAGAACGGCACCAGCCGGGAAATCAACTCGCTGGTCTACTGGGGCTCGCCGGACGGCTACCAGATCCGCCCCCGGCTGGAACTGCCCACCATCGGCTGCGCGGACCCGACCCTGGCGGACGTGAACCGGGATGGTTGGATCGACATCGTGTTTTCCAACCGTTACCGGGGATCGAGCGCCATTCCCAACCCGGTGGATTATTACCTGAATTCCTACGTCTACTGGAACGGCCCCCAAGGATTCAGCGCGGACAACCGGCTGGAACTGCCTACCATCGGGGCGGCCCGCAGCCGGGTGGCGGACTTGGACGGCGACGGATTGATGGACATCATCTTCGCCAACGGCGTGCTGAGCGTCATCACGGCGGAATCCTACATTTACTGGGGCTCGGAGATCGGCTGGGGCGCGGGGGAAAACATCTGCGTCAACTGCGAGGACTGCTTCGCCAACAACTGTCCGGATTGCAGCGAATGCGTCCGCCTGCGCAGCAAGCTTCCCACCACGTTCCCGGAGGGGTTGGCGGTGGACGATATCGACCGGGACAACGACCTGGACATCCTGTTCACATCCTGGATGTGCACCACCTGTGGAGGCGCCTGGCTGTATTACGGCCACACGTCCGGCTACGGAACCGGCCGCCGGGTGACCATCGGCGGGACGGTGGGAGCCACCGACGCCAGCGTGGCGGACCTGAACGGCGACGGACACAAGGAGATCATCTTCGCCAACGGTTACGTGGATCCCATCACCCAGGCCTACGCCACCGAATCCTACATCTACTGGGGACCGGACCATACCGAGCTTGCGCGCACGGCTCTGCCCACCGTGGCGGCCTCCGACAGCGACGTGGGCGACCTGAACGGCGACGGCTACCCGGACATCGTTTTCTCCAGCCACTATCCTCCCAACGATGTCAGCCCGGAAGTGAGCCAGATCTACTGGGGTTCGGTGGCCGGCTGGGGGGCGGCGAACTATACGGAACTGCCCACCATCCGCGCCGCCGGGGTGAAGATCGTGGGTACGGTGTTCCGCCCGGACGCACGGTGAACGTAAAGGATTTGAATTTCGCAGAAACCGTCACCTGAATACGTTCGGCCGGATTTCATTTGAATTCGACGTTCATTTTGATGGGTTTCAGCGATGGTTCAACCGCTCATGGCGAGTGATTTGCGGAGCCAATCGGTTCGAGCCACGGACGGCACTCGGGGATGAGCGCCTTATCCTCGCTAAAATCATTGAAGACCCCCTCAAACCTACATAGATCCCCCCGGACAAGCCCGTGGTATTCTGTCTGCGACCGCATAAAATTTCCTTGCCATCGCCGGAATCCGGCGACATACTGTCTCCCGTTTCAGGCTTTCGGAAAGGCGATTCCGCCGTTCCGACCCCCTCGCTTCACCTTTCGGATTCAGGAGGCCCCTCCATGAACGCACACGCTCTGATGGAACTCGAACGCCGCTACCTCGCTCCCAATTACAAACCCCTGGACGTCGTCATCGAACGCGCCGAAGGCGTCTGGGTGGTGGACACCGAGGGCAAGAAATACATGGATTTCCTGGCCGCCTATTCCGCGCTGAACCAGGGCTACCTGCATCCGCGCATCCTGAAAGCGATGATCGAGCAGGCCAAAAAATGCACGCTCACCAGTCGCGCCTATCGTAACGACCAGCTTCCGCTCTTCGCGAAGGAACTCTGCGAGATGAGCGGCTTCGACATGATGCTGCCCATGAACAGCGGCGCGGAAGCCGTGGAAACCGCGCTGAAATCCGCCCGGCTCTGGGGAACCAAGGTCAAGCACGTGCCGGAGGGCAAGGCCGAGATCATCGTCTGCGAGAACAACTTCCACGGCCGCACCGTCACCATCGTCTCCTTCTCCAGCGACGAGGAATATCGCGAGGGTTTCGGCCCCTTCACCCCCGGTTTCCGCATCATTCCCTACGGCGACGCCGGGGCATTGGAGGACGCCGTCACCGAAAACACCGTGGCTTTCCTGGTGGAACCCATCCAGGGCGAAGCCGGCGTGCTGATCCCCCCGGACGGCTACCTGAAGGAAGTGCGCGACATCTGCACGGACAACAACATGCTGTTCATCGCCGACGAGATCCAGAGCGGCCTGGGGCGCACCGGCCGGATGTTCGCCTGCGACTGGGAAGAGGTGCGCCCTGACATGATCTGCCTGGGAAAGGCGCTTTCCGGCGGCTTCTATCCGGTCTCCGCCGTGGTGGGAAACCGCGACGTCCTGAGCCTCTACACCCCCGGCCAGCACGGCTCCACCTTCGGAGGAAATCCCCTGGCCTCCGCCATCGCCCGGGAAGCGCTGGCCGTCCTGCGCGAGGAGAAACTGATCGAACGCGCCGCCGAGCTGGGCGACTACATGCGAAAGAAACTGGACGGACTGAACAGTCCGCTGGTGAAGGAGATCCGCGGACGCGGCCTGTGGTTCGGCATCCAGCTCACCGCCGAGGCGGGCGGCGCGCGCCAATACTGCGAAAAACTGATGGAGGACGGCCTGCTCTGCAAGGAGACCCACGAGCACACCATCCGCCTGGCGCCCCCGCTGGTCATCACCAGGGAAGAAATCGACTGGGCGCTGGAACGCGTCTTCCGCGTGCTGAATCATCACTGACGGAAACCCCCGGGCCGTCCGACGCCGGAGAACGACGCCATGAGCGAAAAAACGAAAACCTGGCTGGCCTGGAGCAGCGGCAAGGACAGCGCCTGGGCCCTCTACGCGCTGCAACGGGATCCCTCCGTGGACGTGCGCGCACTGCTGACCACCGTCAACCGACGGGCCGGGCGTGTGGCCATGCACGCCGTGCGGGAAGAACTTCTCCGCCGCCAGGCCGCCGCCGCCGGGCTGCCCCTGCACGTGGTTTCCATCCCCCAGCCCTGCTCGGACGAGGAATACCGAACCGCCATGGCCCGCGCGATCCGCCTGGCGGAATCGGAGGGTATCGAGGCCATGGCCTTCGGCGATCTCTTTCTGGAGGACATCCGCCGCTACCGCGAAGACCAGCTTTCCGAGACGGGTATCCGCCCTCTCTTTCCCCTCTGGCAAAAGGACACCAAAGCGCTGGCCCGTGAAATGATCGACGCCGGCCTGGAGGCGCGGATCACCTGCGTGGATCCCCGGCGACTGGATCCGTCCTTCGCGGGCCGTGCGTACGACCCGGATTTTCTGGCCGATCTGCCCGGGGACGTGGATCCCTGTGGCGAAAACGGGGAATTCCATAGCTGCGTGTTGAATGGTCCCATGTTCCGCCACGCCGTGGCCGCCCGCCCCGGCCCCACGGTGGAACGCGACGGATTCGTTTTCGCCGACCTGGTTCCCGAGTGATCCCCACGGAGCGCAATCGCTCCCGACCTCTCCAAACCCGCTCCGACCGCTTTCGACCGGCCTCCGCCGCGCGATACGCCGAAAGGATCCCGGCCCCGCCCGGGTCCAGGCGCGACGTCGGTCCGGCACGGTTTTTGCATCCGGCATGGGGTTTGCAAACGGTTATCATCGAAGCGCCGGATCGCAAACCGCCATGCCGTCGCAAAAGGCGTGCCGCTTGCAAAACACCGTGCCGGACCGTGCGCCACCGAGACCTCGGGAGGGCGCGGCGGCGGTTTTTCTTTCCGGGCCGGGGCTCTTTGGGTATGATCGGCGGGAAGGGGAGGATTCGAGGAGGTTGCATGGCGAAGGAAAGATCGGCGAAAGAGGACCGGAAGGCGTACGGACGGGTGCATTTCGTTTCGCTGGGCTGTCCGAAAAACCGGGTAGACACGGAGGTGCTGCTGGGGCTTTCGGAGCGCGCCGGATGGCGGATGGAGCCCGCGCCGGAACGGGCGGATGTCATCGTGGTGAACACCTGCGCCTTCATCCTGCCCGCCCGCGAGGAATCCATCGAGACGATTCTGGAGATGGCGGAACACAAGCGGGGTCGTTGCAAAAAGCTGATCGTGGCGGGCTGCCTGGCCCAGCGCTACGCGGAGGAACTGGCCCGGGAACTGCCGGAAGTGGACCACTTCATCGGCACGGGGGCTTTGGCGGCGCTGCCGGACATGCTGGGCGAAGGGGAAAGCGGCCGGGCGCGGCGCATCGCCGTGGAGGGCCGGAGTTTTCCCATGCGCCACGATACGCCCCGCAGGCTTTCCACTCCCTCCGGAACGGCCTACGTGAAGCTTTCGGAAGGCTGCTCCAACGCCTGTGCCTTCTGCGCCATTCCGGGCATTCGGGGGCCTCAGGTCAGCCGGAGCATGGAAGACATTCGCAAGGAGGCGCGCGGGCTGCTCGACGCGGGCGTTATCGAACTGAATCTCATCGGCCAGAACACCTCGGCCTACGGGCGCGACCGGTCGGACGGCGCATCGTTGGCCGGGTTGTTGCGGCAACCGGAATTTCGTTCGGGCCGCCACTGGACGCGGGTGCACTACCTGTATCCCCACGATGTACAAGACGAGCTTCTGGACGCCATGGGCGAGTCCGAGACGGTGCTGCCGTACTTCGATCTGCCGGTGCAGCACATCGACGGCCGGGTGCTGAAGAGCATGGGGAGAAAGGACGACGAAGCCTCCACCCGGCGGGTGCTGGAGCGCATTCGGGCGCGTTTTCCGGATGCCGTGCTGCGTACGGCGCTGATCGTGGGCTTTCCCACGGAGACGGAGGCGGCCTTTCGGAAACTTCTGGACTTCGTGAAAGAGGGGCGTTTCGACCGCCTGGGAGCCTTCGCCTATTCTCCGGAGGAAGGCACGGCGGCCTGGAAGCGGGGCGATCCCGTCCCGGAGGCGGAGAAAGAGCGGCGGCTTGCGGCGATCATGGAAGCCCAGCGCGAGGTGTCGGCCGGGCGGCTTGCGGCGCTGAAGGGGCGGGTGCTTTCCGTGCTGGTGGAAGGCCCGGCGGCGGAGAGCGAACTGCTTTTATGCGGGCGGGCCTGGGGGCAGGCCCCGGAGATCGACGGCGCGACGTACATCACGAACGGCGAGGCGTCTCCGGGGCGCATCGTGCCGCTCAAGGTGACGGACACGCACGATTACGACCTGGTGGGCCGGGCGCTGAAGCGCAAACCCGCCGGGCATCGTCTGGGGCCGAGCTGAGATGCGCAGCGTCCGGGAGGAACGTTACGGCGACGTGCGCGCCCTGGAACTGGGCTACGGCCTCGTGGGGCGGCCGTGGATGACGGTGCGCCTTTACCGCGTGGGCGGGTTCTTGATCGACAGCGGACAGGCCCACATGCGAAAGGAGGCGCTCGACTGGTTGGCCCGCGATCCGCCCGGACGGCTCCTGCTCACCCACCACCACGAGGACCACGGGGGCAACGCCGCCGCCGTGGCCGAACGCTTCGGCGTTCCGGTTTTCGCGTCGTCGGTCATTCTCCGCAAGCTCTCCCGGGGGCATCGCATTCTGCCGTATCAGCGCATGGTCTGGGGGCGGAGCCTTCCGGTGGCGGCCCGGGCGCTTCCGGAGTTTGTGGAGGACGACGATTTCCGGCTGGAGGCCATCCCCACGCCCGGACACAGCCGGGACCACACGGTGTTTCTGGACGCGGCCCGCGGGCGGCTGTTTTCCGGCGATCTCTACCTGGGCGACCGCATCAAGTTCATGCGCGCCGACGAGAATCTGCCCGCCACCATCGCCTCGCTGAAAACGGTGCTTTCGCGGGATTTCGACGCGCTTTTCTGCGCCCACCGGCCCGTGCCGGAAAACGGACGCAGGCATCTGGCACGCAAACTGGCGTTTCTGGAGGAAATTTTCGGCCTCGTTCTGGAAGGCCGGGAAAAGGGATGGAGCGAGACCGAAACGCTGAATCGCCTGCCCGTAAAGGAAAACCGGCGCGTGCTCTGGCTCACCGCCGGAAACGTGAGCGCGCGCAACATGGTGCGCTCGGTGCTGAAAAATCTTTCCGCGGGATGATCGTTTCGCCTTTCCGTTTCGGTTTCCGTCCTTTTCGCGCCCACCGGACTCCGTTCGACGAACTCCGGCCGTGCGACACGGACGGGGATTTGGGATTGACAGGCTTTTCCCGCTCGGATAGGGTGGCCCCAGCGAAAACCAAGGAGTTGCTTCTGCGATGCTGACACAATGCCCCCACTGCCAAAAGGCCATCATCGTTCCGGAACCGGGAATCCACACCTGCTCCCGCTGCCAGGCCCGCATCTGGATCAACGATCCGGCCAGCGGCAAGGAAGATCGCGTGCTCATCAGTCCGGAAGCGTTGCAGGCGGCCGGCCAAGGGCCTTCGCAACAAACGGAAAGCGGGGAATCCTCCCGACCGTCGCCGCTCGACGATCCGTTTTTCGAGGGCGAAGCGCATAGCCGGATCGCCCCGTGGGAGCAGCGGAAGCAAATCGGCTGGGTTCCGGCTTTCCGCCGCACCTGGCGCCTGTCCACCTTTCTGCCGTCCCGTTTTTTCCATCATCTGAAGACCGATGTCCCGGCGAAAGGCGTGGTCGTGTACGGCTGGCTGATCCTCACGCTGGCGTACATCGCCTGGGCGCTGTATCGCCTGCTGTTCATGCCCTATCTGGTCAAGGCCGGCGGCGTCGATGCGGCCCAGCTGGAAGAGCAGATGACGAACGTGGCGTATTCCGTGCTGGTGGGCGCGCCGCTGATTTCCATGCTGTCCATCGTGCTGAACGCCGTGCTGTTTCACGCCGTGCTGCGCCTGCTCGACAGCGCCCGAGGCGGCTTCGGCGGGACATTCCGCGTGGTGGTCTACGCCACGAGCCCCATGCTTTTCATGCTGGTTCCGATCTTCGGCGATTTCGTGGCCTTCGTCTGGAACATGGTGGCCAGCATCACCGGGCTGGCCCGGGTTCATGAAATCGGAAAAGGACGCGCCATGCTGGTGGTTTTCCTGCCGCCGCTCGCGTTCTACCTGGTTCTCCTGCTTTACGCGAAACTCACCGGCTCCGCCCCCGCCATGCTGCCCTGACGAAGGGGCGTGACGCTCGGCCTGGCGTCTTCGTCGCACGGACGAAATCCGGAAAGCCGTGAAGCCATGACCTCCCCGATCGGTCATCGGCGGCGACCGGTCGTTTTCTCCCCGACGATTTTCCCCTTGCACAAAAGGACGGAACGTGTAGAATTGAAGGTATACAAATATTCAATGACGTAATGGAGAATCCGATGCACGCGAAAGAAGTATCCAGGCGCGGTGGTTGGAAGAACTCGTTCGCCGCAAGTACGGCCGTCTGCCTTGCCATGGCGGTCCTGTTGATCTTTTTCGGTTGCAGCGCCGATGAGAACGACGACACACCTCCGCCCGACGGCGACGGCTCGGAAGCGGACATGGAGCCGCCCGACAACAGTGCCGACTGCCCGGAAGAAGCCGTCGATTGCAACAGCCGGAATTTCACCTTCACGCTCAAGCCGCGCTACGCCACCTTCCTTCCGGGCGAGGCGAAAATCCTGGGATTTCTGGAGAAGGCCCCGCTGCTGGTCGCCGTGCCCGCGGCGGCCCTGGGATCGCTTTTGGAACTGTACGGCATGGTGCTCTTCGCCGCCGTGATCGACAATACGTCCGGAGCGGAAGACTACGCGGACAAGATCCGCTACGGCGAGTGGGACGTGGAGTCCGAGATCAAGATGAGAGTGAGCGCCACGCTCTTCAAGCGGACGAACGGCCGGTACAACGTTCACCTGTCGGCCGCGAACACGTATACGCCCGCCTTCGACGAGGAGGAAGGCGACGACCATACGGGACTGTATCAGGATCTGATCTCGTTTTCCGTCTGGCCGGCCGAAGGCAGCCGGGAGCGCGTACAGATAGCGGGCGACACGCTTTTCCCCCCGAACGAACCGGAAGAAATCGATATCAGCCACAGCACCTCCTGGAGCGCATCGCTCGGCTTCGGCACGGGCGGCTCAGGATCCGGAGACATCGGCTGGTCCGATGAAATCAGAATCTCCAGTTGTATCGAGGATTTCAAACTCGAACGATTGAGCAGAAACAGTACCGTCGGTTGGATCAGCAAGATGAAGATTTCCAAGCCCCCGGAAGATCATGAAACCACGGATTCCGTTCCGTACTACGTGGACAATCCGGCCTCCATCTGCCAGGGGGAGAGTATCTTCAACATGGATTACAAGCGCTGGATGAACTGGCCCGCCGATCGGGGGCGCAACGACTACAACATGACCTACACGGCGGGCTACGAAGCCCTGGCGGCGGACGACGAGGAGCCGCTCGCCTTCCACGTCATGGCCGTGCAGCGCCTGATGCGCGGCTACCTGGAGGGCGCCGGTGCGATCAGTTCCTTCGGAACGGCGGTGATGATTCCCTACATGGTCGTGGTGCAAGGCAAGGTCGTCGTCGATCCTAGGGAAAACGAGGGAAGCATCGTCCGATTCGAAAACTTCGAAAGCCGCGGCTACACCCTGACGGATATCGTCCTGGGCCATTACGAACTCCCGGAAAACATGCGGATTCCGTCCACCGATCCGGAAACCGAGAATACGCCCGCGATGATCGACCTTTCCGTGGGTGGCGACGACGGCAAGGAAATCTGGGCCGTGGCGGACGGCGGGCGGATCTGGATGTACTCGCAGGATCGCAATGTCTGGGTCGCCCTGCGCCACCCCACGGAGAACGTCGCGTCTTTTCGGCAGGTTTCCATCGGCGACGGCGGAAACACGGAAATCTGGGCGGTGGCCGGAGGCGGCGGCATGTGGAAATACGCGCCGAACGAGGATACGTCGTCGCTCGACGGCGACTGGATCTCCATGGGCAGCCGCTCGTTCGTCAAGGTGAGCGTGGGCGGGCCGGGCGGAAGCGAAGTCTGGGCCATCGAAGAGGGCGGAAACGCGTATCGGTATGATTTCTCTAATGAAACCTGGGAAAACAAGAACACGGACGACCTGTACAACCTGCGCGACATTTCCGTGGGCGGGCCGGGCGGAACGGAAGTCTGGGCGACCGCCGCCGGAGGCGGGGCCGTCTGGCGATACGATTCGGCCTCCGGCGAGTGGGAGCAGAAAAGCAACGACACGTCGTTCTGGAAGATCGCGGTGGGCGGAACGGAGAGTCGCAGCGTGTGGGGCATCGCGGATTTCGGGGCCGTCTGGCAGTACGATTTCGACACGTCGTCCTGGGTTTCCCGCAGCGATCCCGAAAACGAGGTCTACGATTTCATCGATCTTTCCTTAGGAGGCGACGACGGCGAACTCGTAATCGCCGTCGCCAACGGCGGCGCGATCTGGCGCTACGATGTCGAGGGACGCGACTGGCATCTGTCCATGGTGGAAGCCGAGTAAATCGCTCGGACGGGCGTCTTCGAGCGGGAAGGGCATTGGCTATTCTTTAATTTTGAAATAACTGGGGGAGGTATGGATAAGCGATGCTTGTCCATACTTTAGGTTGTAAGTTTCTTTGTCTCAATGATAGGAATAGGTTAAGAGACCATATTCAATTCGGGAGATTTCAAGGAACGTAGGATATGGAAGAAAAAACTGTATTCGTAATCGGGGCAGGTGCCAGTTATGAAGTTGGTATGCCTTTGGGAGTCGGGCTAAAAGAAGAAATTGCAAGAATTCTTGATTTTGAAAATAGCCATTTTCAAGACTTTGGCAAAAAAATATTAAACAAATGCATAGAACAGAATGGGTTATTATATTCAGCCTCGTGCATACGTGAAGGCATACCATGGGCCATTTCCATTGATAATTTTATCGATTCGCATAGGGACAATGACAAAATTGCAATTTGTGGAAAACTAGCTATTGTTGTATCAATATTGGCGGCAGAGCGAAAATGCCATTTATATTTTAATCCTAAAAACATTAAATCTAATCTTCACGTAAATTTTGAGTTTCTAAAGGGTCCCTGGTATCGTCCTTTTTTTAAATTGCTTACGGAGAACTGCCGAGCCGAAGATCTTGCAGACCGTTTTAAAAATATCACGCTGATTATTTTCAACTATGATCGTTGTGTAGAACATTTCTTATACCACACATTGAAAAATTATTATGGGATCTCTTCCGAGGAATCAAAAATAAGTATTGAAAATATAAACATTTTCCATCCCTATGGCAGCGTCGGAAAATTGGAATGGATGATTCCTCGACCCAGAATCGGATTCGGACAAGAGCCGACAAAACAACAATTATTTTATTTATCCGAAGGCATTAAAACATTTACAGAAGGGATTGATCCCCAATCCAGTGAGATATTAAAAATCCGAGAACATGTCTACAACGCAAATAAGCTTGTTTTCTTGGGCTTTGCATTTCATGAATTAAACATGAATTTGATTGCTCCTGAAAAGCATCGGTTTAGAACAAAAGAGGAAGGACGGGTGAAATGTTACGCAACAGCAAAAGGATTTTCTGACCATGATATAGAAAATATCAAAGAAAGAATAAAGAAAATGTTTTTAGGTAATGCTACTTTAAGAGCCTATTCCAATAGGCGATATTGTGGTATACTCCTATGAGTATAATATATTCATAGGAGTAGATCATGGGTCTGGTGGTAAAGGATGATGGTTGGCGCATTCCGGACGAGTTGTGGAAGAAGATGAAGTCTTTGTTGCCGGTTCATGTGACGGCGCATCCGCTGGGTTGTCATCGGCCCCGTGTCGATGACCGGGCCGCCTTGAACGCCATCCTGTTCGTTTTGCGCACGGGTTGCCAGTGGAACGCGCTCAACGCCACGGGTATCTGCTCGTGCGGCTCGGCCTACCGCCGTTTTCGGGAATGGACCGAGGCGGGGGTGTTCGAGGAATTCTGGCGGCGTGGGTTGCTGGAGTATGACAAATTGAAGGGCATCGACTGGTCGTGGTGTTCGCTGGACGGGGCGATGACGAAGGCTCCTTTGGGCGGGAAAAAAAACCGGTCCCAATCCTACCGACCGCGGCAAAGACGGCGTCAAGCGCAGTCTTCTGGTGGAGGCGAAGGGAATTCCCCTGGCCGTGGCGGTGGACGGGGCGAACCGGCATGACATGAAGCTGGTGAAAGAGACGCTGGAAAAGATCGAAACGAAGCGTCCGAAGCCGACTCGTAAGAGGCCACAGGGACTTTGCATGGACAAAGGGTATGACTACGATGAGATTCGAGACCTGGTGGAGGAATTCAAGTTCACGGCTCACATTCGTTCGCGGGGCGAGGAAGCGATCGCCATCAAGCACGAAGCCGGTTTCAAGGCGCGACGCTGGGTGGTGGAACGTACGCACAGCTGGTTGAACCGTTTCCGACGGATTCTCGTGCGTTGGGAGAAACGCGCGGACACCTACATCGCCATGCTGCACTTCGCCTTGGGAATTATCACATGGCGGGCCACTGGCCTATTGGAATAGGCTCTAAATACAAAAAAATATGACCCTATTATTCATCTGGCGAATATGCCTTGTTATCAATTGTTCAATCAATATTCAAGAGGTTTGACTTTTGACATGCCATCTCGACATCCACTTTCTGCATCTGTTTCCACGGCTGGATCGTAGTTCAAATATTCCTGCATCGAAGTCCTCTTTCCGGGTGTCCGTCCGGGCGAACGTTTTTCGTTTGTAAATATTCGAAATTGCACGGGAATCCGCGCAAAAAGCATTCCCCCGGACGAAAGCCGGTTTTCGGTCCCTTGTATTCTTTCTCACTCACAGACAAAACGAAGTAAAACTCTCCAGAATCGCCTGTATTATCATAAGGTTGCATCTTGTTCCGAATTCCCCCGACCGGCGGCCTGTGTCCCTCGTGATTGTCCCTGTGTCCCGGCCGGGGTTCCCGGCGTTCGGATCGGAAAAAGGCCCGCCCGGCGCGCGGCCAGAAAGCACCGGCATCGCCGCGAATCGCCATGGGGCTTTTCCGGAAAGATTGCGTTTTCCGCCGCCGCTGAGTATGATCCGCCCACGGGGAGCCGCAAAGCGCTCCCGGAAATCGAAACCGTACGGAAAGGAAATTTCGTGCTTTCTCCCGTTCCCAGCACGTTGATTGTGCCCCTGCCCGGCCTGGATCCGCCGGACGACGCGGACGTGCGCCGCCGGCTTTCCCGGGCCTTTCCGGACTGGGAGGAAATGGAAGTGGCGGACGAGGAATTCCAGTTTCTGGGCGGGCTTTCCTGGATGGTTTCCGCGCGGATTCCGGGGCTTTTTCAACCCGTGTACATCTGGGTGGAGGAAGCGGACGAGCTGCCCGAGGACGCCTGGTGGGTGAGCACCGACATCCAGCCCGAAGAGCAGGAAGCCTACGACGATTGCGCCTTCGCCCTGGTGGTGGAAACCACGCTCTCGTCCGCGGACCCGCGCCAGCTCTGGAAGGTGCAGCTTGCCGTGGCGCTGGCCCTGGCCGAGGATGCGCCGTTTTTGTACGACGACAACGCCATCCGCATCCTCTCGCTTCCCTACGCCGAAAGCCTGGTGGAGACGCCCTCCGCGCCGTCCGCCCGGGAAATGATGAGCCTGCACGCCGTATACGACGAGGACGACGGCGGGCGGCTGTGGATGCACTCCCACGGCCTGGCCCGGGCCGGGGTGGCGGACGTGGAGATGCTCCAGGTGCTGCGCCACCAGCGCACGGTGGCCAGCCAGCTTCTGGGCCACGTGGCGGACCGCCAGATGGACGACGGCCTGGCCGCCGGCAAGAGCTTCCAGGTCAATCCCAGCATCCGCCTGAATCTGGTGGAACTGGAGGAGGCCCTGGACTGGATGGCCCCCGACGCCCTGGGCTCGGAATGGGACCGCGACGAATACCACGCCCCGCCGCGCCTGCTGCTCACCGCGCCGGAAAGCACCGAGCGCGACGGATTTTCTTTTCTGCCCCGCCGCCGCAACCCCTTCGTGCTCGACGCCCTTCTGGCTTCGCTGGAGCGGGACGAGCTGATCTATTACACCGAGGCCGAAGTACGCCGCATGGCGTATCTTTCGCGCTATCGCTGGCCCGTGTTTCTGTCGCTCTGGCGGCAGCGCCGGGGCCGGGACTGGACCTTCCTGGTCAAGGCGGCCTTCGACGCGGAGGAGGCGGACACCCCGGTGGAGCATCTCTGGTTCGAGGTCGTGGCCCTGGAGCCGGAGGAAATGGAGGGCGTGCTGGTCAATCGCCCGCTGCGGGTGGCGGACCTGCGGGCCGGGGACCGGCTGACGCTCTCGCCCGAGCACGTCACGGACTGGTCGGTGGCCACGGACGACGGCGCGTACACCCCCGGCAACATCGTGCCCCTGGCGCTGCGGGCGGGCGTTTTGGTGGGCTCGTCCAAGAAGGTGCATTGACGCTTTCGATTCCCGCCGCCGGATCGATCCCCAAATCGCGATGGTCTTTCCTTGAAAAGAAAAACATCTCCTTTACGTTCCATGAATGCATGATATAATTCAATATACGATTTTGAATGTTCGTATTTCCGTTTTTCGTTTCGATATCGGAGCTGCAAATGGCGGATATGGCAAGTTCACTGGGGCCGAACGTCTTCTATGATGCGTCAAAACTCGCAATTCGGCTGGCGTGGGAGGCTTCCGGTTTCAATAAACAGGAGGCCGGAAACGAGGAAGCGAAACGCTATCTTGAAACCCGCGGCGTCGTTCATGAAGAGCAGACGAAATTCATGGGGGTTTTTCTTGCGGCTTTGAACGCAGATAAAGAAGGTTTTGAAGAAGCCGTCTGGAAGCTTGGAGAGACCGAAGAAGAACTTCGCCGCGCTCTGACGGAATTCTCTGAAAAGTTGGGACAAAGACCAGCTTTTGAAGAGTTGATGAATCTGCTTTCCGATTTGAAGAACGATCACGCCAGACAGGAAGAAAAGCTTGATGTTCTGTTAACAAGAAAAGAAGAGGATAGCGCTCGGCTGAAAAAGATAGAGGAACTATTATCACAAAAAACTGCCGATCAGACAGAACCCCCCGAAGAGGCCCGCGAACTGGCGGAACAGATTCCCGAAGATTCGGAACCTTACGCCCTGGCCTTGAAGGCCATCGCCCAGCGGCAATACGACAAGGCCAAGGAAATACTGGATGAAGCCCTGGCGGAGAAAGAAGCGCATCACGAAGAAGAGGAAAGCAAACGACAGGAACGTATCGAGGATCTGGTTAATCACTATCAAGCCTATGGAAATGCCGAATATTACGCCGGGCACTATCGGCAGGCAGTGGATTGGTATGAGAAAGCATTGAAATTTGATCCGGATAATACCAGTCTATTGAACAATCTCGGCAACGCATGGAATCAGCTAGGAAATCCGGAAACGGTCATCGAATATTGCGAACGGGCTCTGGAGATCCGAACAAAAACTTTCGGTAATGAACATCCGAACCTAGCCGCCATCCTTAACAATCTCGGCAGCGCATGGAATCATTTGGGGAAACCGGAAAAAGCTATCGAATATTTCGAACGGGTTCTGGAGATCCGAACAAAAGCTTTCGGCGATGAACATCCGAATCTGGCCGCTTCCCTAAACAATCTTGGCGGCGCATGGAATCAGCTAGGAAATCCCCAAAAGGCCATCGAGTATTGCGAACGGGCTCTGGAGCTTGATGCGAAAGCTTCCGGCGATGACCATCCGGATCTAGCCGCCCCTCTTAACAATCTCGGCAACGCATGGGGTGATTTAGGGGATCCGAAAAAGGCCATCGAGTATTTCGAACGAGCTCTGGCGATTGATACAAAAGTTTTCGGCGATGAATATCCGGATCTGGCTACCATTTTCAACAATCTCGGTGGCGCATGGCATGTTTTGGGGAATCCGAAAAAGGCCATCGAGTATTTCGAACAGGCTTTGAAAATTTATACGAAAGCTTTCGGAGAGGAACATCCGCATCTGGCCGCCACCCTTAATAACCTCGGCTATGCAAAAAAATGTCTTGGAGATTTAAATGCCGCAATCAAGCATTTCGAACGGGCTCTTGAGATACAAACGAAAGCTTTCGGCAAAGAACATCCATTAGCCCAGAAAATTCAAACGAATCTGAACCGCGCCCGTGAAGCCGGAAAACCGTAACGCCTTTTCTCTCGGTTCTCCGTATCGAAACTTAGGCCGAATGGAGTTCCGGCAAAGAAAGAAGGAGACGATCCGATGGAAATCGCAATCCGGAAAGCCACGACCTCCGATGCGCCGGCCTTGGCGAGGTTCGTGAAGGATCTTGGGATGTTTTCCTGGATGAACGAAGACGATCCATCCTCGTTCCGGGATCGTGTCGCAGCGCACCTTTCCCTCTGTCTGGCCGACGAAAGCCATACCGTCTATATGGCTCGACGTGAAGAGGATCTGATCGGATACGCCGTTGTCCACTGGCTGCCCTACCTGATTCTTCGCGGTCCGGAGGGATATCTATCCGAATTTTTCGTCCGCGAGGAAGCCCGGGGCGCGGGCGCGGGAACCTCGCTCCTTGCCGAGATCCGGCGCGAGGCGATCCGACGCGGGTGTTCGAGATTGTCGCTGCTCAACAATAGAAGCCGCGCAAGCTATCAACGCGGCTTCTATTCCAAGCATGGGTTCGAAGAACGAGCGGATATGGCCAATTTCATTCTGCCCCTGTGAAACTTCTTTTCCCGGAAACCCATCTCGGACACACCAACCGAACGTATTTTTAAGAAGGCTTCTAAAACCGCCAGAGCACGCCGCCGCTGAACGCCGGGCCATTGGCGTCGAGGTCGCCCGGAAGAGGATTGACAGCGCACCGATGGAAAGTGTAAGGTAGATATCGCTATTGTGAGCATATGAGACACGGACAATCCATGGGGAGCCGATCCATGCGTCCTTTTCCTCTTTTCGTTCCGTTGATTTTCGTAATCCCGCTTCTCGCCGCCTGCTCGGCGTCGAGCGAATCGGACCCCATGGGCGGCCTGGGAGAAGCCTGCTACGTGGACAACTCCTGCAATGAACCTTACCTTTGCGATACCTCGCGGAACGTCTGCTACGATCCCGGCGCGGACGCGGACGGCGACACCGGAACCGACGGCGACGCGGATGAAAACCCGGATGGAGACACCCCGGTGGACGGAGATATCTCGGAAATCGACCCGGATCCGGACGACGAACCGGACGACGGCGCCTGCGTCGGCGTTTGCGATCCGAATACGGACGTTTCTTCCTGTGTGGATGCCGAGACGGTCTGTCTGTGCGAGCACAACGCCCGGATCGAACGCAGCTGCGAGATCCTCTGTTCCCTTTCCTTCCGGTCATCCGACGGTTGCGGCCCGAAGGAAGAGAACGGCCGGACAACGAACGGGTGTATCTGCGTGGATTCGGCGGACGGAGACCCGGAATACGGGGAGGAACATGGATCGGAAAACGAGGCCGCTTTCCTTTGCTCCGGTCCATGCGATCCCGAGACGTTCGTCGCGCCCTGCCTGGGCGGGGACGTCATCTGCCACTGCGAAGAAACCGGCCGGTTGGCGAGGACGAACTGCAACGACGTCTGCGCCGAGGATCCGGAGTCCTATTTCGGTTTCTGCGATTACGACGAAGCGGAAGCGCGCGACACCTGCATGTGCAGTCCCTATCCCGAGGGCGACTGCCGGACCGACTGGGACTGCGTCGGCAACCGGAACGGTCCGAGATGCGCGCCTTTCGAAGAAGGCTGGTTCTGCGGCGAATGCAGGTCCGACGACGAATGTCGGACCATCGCGGGCAAGGATCGCTGCCTGGCCTTCACGGACGACGGAAATCCACCGACCCATCACACGCAATGCGTCAACACCTGCACCATCACTTCCTGCGGCGTCCGCAACGCCGACGACGACGAAATCGGCTGCGTCGAATGGGAACCCTGGATCGGTCAGAGCGTGGGGCTTTGCACGGACCTCAGTTCGAGCGGCGAGGACGACACGTGCAGCGACGGCCAGACCGGTTGCGGCGGCGACGCCGACAATTATTGCATGGCGCTGAATATCGGTTCTTTTTGCTGGGCCATGTGCACCCCCGCGGCCGGCGAGTGCGGCTCCGACGCCCTGTGCTTCGCCGTGAACGATCCGGACACGGGCGATCTGACAGGTGGATTCTGCCTGGATCTGGACAAGTAATCCGATCCGCCGGACCGGACCGCTGCGTCTTTTTTTTTCATCGAAAGGTTGCGCTCAGAAGCGCCACAGCACGCCGCCGCGCAGGGCCGGGCCGCTGGCGTCGAGGTCGCCCAGCTTGCGCCCGTCGGCCCCGGCTCCGTCGATGTCCACGTTCGGTTCGGCCTTCAGGTTCACCGCGAAGGGCTGGTGGTAGACGTAGCCCACCTCCACGAACAGTCCCAGGGAAAAGTCCCGCCAGACGCCCCAGCTCTCGATCCAGCTTCTTTTCAACTGGAACTGCGCGCCCAGATACGCCCCGGCGGTGGCCTTCCAGTTCGCCTCCACCCGCTTCAGCCGTCCCCAATCTTCCTCTCGGATTTCCAGGCGATCGAAGTCCGCGCCGAAAAGCGCCAGGATGTAGGGCTCGAACCACTCCCGCACGCCGTAGCGCCATTGCAGCATGAGCTTCGGGCTGTGCATGCGAAACTCCGTCTCGAAGTCCTGCAACACATCGCCCGACTTCGCGGCGTAGGTGTATTCCAGCCCGGCGGAGAAGCCGTAGGGAATCTCGAATTCCAGCCGCAGCCCGCCGCCCATCAGGTACTGGTCTTCCGTCACGCCGTCCATGGATTCGTCCAGGGTGTAGGTGGAATCCAGAAGCAGTTTCAGATGGCCCACGGTGGCGAAGGCGGACGCGGGCAGAAGCCAGCAGAAGGCCGCGATGCAACAGACGATGAAGGTATTCCGTTTCATGTGCTCCCCCCTCCTAAAACAGATCCCGGTCCAAAAGGAAGCCGCGATAGGTGCGCGCCCAGCCGCCGTCCGCCCGGATGACCGAAAGATATCCCTCCACGCCCTCGTGCGGCACAACCAGCCGGTCCTCGCCGTCCGCCGCGCCCTGCATCAGGTACAGCGATCCCGCCGGATCCTTGACGTCCACCCGTTTTTCCGAAAGGCCCCCGCCGCCGAAGGTCAGCATGGAAAGCCGCCCGGCGATCTCGTCGTCCGAGTAGTCCAGGCCGAGCAGGTACAGACGGCCTTTTTCCGCGTCCAGGATGCGGTCCTCCCCCGCACGGGTCAGCTCCAGGTTCACCGCGTCCAGGTCGGACGCTTCCAGCGACGCCAGGTCCACCACCGCCAGATGGGTTTCGTCCACGGCCACGGCCTGCCCGTCCTCGGTGAAGATCAGGTTCTGCGGATAGAATCCCAAGGCGGCGACCGTCAGGTTCTTTTCCCACAACACGGCCAGGTTGGTGAGCTTCGCCATGACGAGCCCGGCGTTTCCGTACAGCACCGGCGCGGGCCGCCCCTCGGAATCCAGGCGGGGATGGATGGAGCGCGCCGCGATGGGCAGAGAGAGGGTCTGGAAGGCGGCGCTGTCCACGTTCACCACGGCGGCGTCGCGGCTTCCGCTCAGGGCCAGCAGATAGGACTTTCCGCCGTCCCGGTAGGGAAGCACGTCCCGCACGGCGAAGGGCAGGCCCAGCTTGTTGATGCTGTAGCCCAGCCGGTCCTCGTCCCGGTCGTACAGGAGGTTCACCGCCACCACGTCCGCACTTTCATCGGAGAAAAGGAACAGCGACTCGCGGTCGTCCACGCCGCCGTCCTTGTCCGGCTCGTCGTCCATGTTTCCGGAAATGCGGCTGCCCGTGGCCCGGTAGACGGCGTTCATGGACAGGGGAATCACGTCGGCCCGGGCGTCCGCGCCCTCGTTCGGGTCCAGGATCCACAACCGGGATCGTCCCAGAATCAGCACGCGTTCCATTTCCTCCGCCTGAAGCGCCCCGCAGGTTTCGGCCTCGGCGCAGATCAGGAACGAACCCGTAAACAGCACCCGCTCGATGGGCACGTCGTTTTTCTTCAGACTGGGATAGGCCGCCGCGCCGCTTTCGAGATCCATGAGCATCAGCATGTGGGAATTGACCACGATGGAAGCATCGTCGTTGAAGGCATAGGATTCGGCCGTGAGCGTGCGGCCGTCCGCGCCGTCGGAAAGCGCCACGGCGCTGTCCCACTCCGTATCCGGCCGGAAGCCCACCATCCAGCGGCCGTCCGGGGAAAAGGCGAAGTGGCTGAATTCCTTGGGAAGATCCGGGACGGTCCAGAGGATCTCCCCGTTTTCGTCGTCCAGGATATGGAAGCTCCGCGCCGCCTCGGAGACGAAGACGATGCGATCCTTCTCCGGGAAGACGAAGGCCATGGCCCAGTCGGCCGAATCGGAGCGGGCGGCGTCCTCCCCGCCCAAAGCGATTTCCTGCACGGGTTCGTTCTCGTCGGCGGGATCCAGGATGACCACCCGGCCGGAATACCGTTCCAGGTAATAGATGTGGCGGTTCAGCACGTACGGTCCCGACCAGAACATCTCGTCGTCGAAGCGGCCCGGGCGGTCCTGGCAGGAGGCCGTCCAGAGCGTGAACAGAAAAAGCCAGAACACGGAGCGTCCAAGGCGTTTCATGATGTCCCCCTCTCCCCTCAGTCGATGTTTCCGTTCAGCTCGAATCCCGTCACCGTCAGCGGCTCGTCCGTGTCCGTGTCGATGAACGTGATGCGGCCGTCCGGATGGTTCTGGGAGACGTAGACCCGGTCGCTGCCCGGGATCACGCCCACCCCCGTGGGAACGGAGTTCAGTTCCAGTTCCTTGATGCGCGCGCCGGTCGCGGAGGTCAGGTCCGCGATCTGCACCTCGCGCACGGCGTTTTCGTCCGTCACCAGAATATAGGCCTTGCCGCCGTCCGGCGTGAAGGTGAAATCCGCCTGATCCGCGTCCGTGGTTTGCAGCACCTGCACGCCGGATTCCAGGTTCAACAGCGTGTAGCCGTAGGATTTGTCGATGATTTCATAGAGATCCGCCCCCACGGAGGGAACGCCGGGCTCTTTCGTGTTGAAGATCACCACCTTCAGCCCGTTGTCCGTGCGAGGAGAAAACGCAACGGATTCCACGCCCTTTTGGAGGTGGAAGGTCCGGGTGGTTCCGCTTTGCAGATCGTGGCTCCAGATGATCTCGTCGCTGGTGAGGGTGGAATAGAGAAGCAGGGTGTTGTCGTCGGGGCCGATTTCCAGGACGCCCGCGTTTTCCGGGATGTCCACCCAGTCGATGCGGTTCACGTCCGAAAAGCCCTCCGGCACCGGCACGGAGGCCAGTCGGGCGTTTTCCCGCACCACCACGAGCGCCCGAGAGCCGTCCGATGTCAGGTCCAGGTCCGTGGGCGGATGCTCCAGGGTAAGCGTCAGGCGTTCGTGGTCGTCGAGATCCACCAGGGTCAGGACGTTGGAATCGAAGCGCCGCACCAGGGCGTAGCGGCCGTCCGGCGTGATCTTCACCTCGCGGTCCACCGGGTCGCCCCATTCGGCCTCCAACTGGATGTTGGGGGTAAGCGCAGGGCTGTCCGGATGTTCGAAATCGAAGGCCGTGATGCCCATGTCGGTGACCACGAAGGCCTTCCGTCCGTCCGAGGACCACTGGACCTGGGTGGGGTTCAGTCCCACGGTATAGGCGACGATGGGGCGCGTCAGCTCGTCCAGGTCGCCGGGATGGCGCAGATCCACCAACGCCACTTCCTGGAGGCTGCCCAGGCCCTCTTCCCAGAGATCCTCACTCATCTGGCTGTTGAAATACAGCATGGCGAAGTCGCCCTTGGGCGAAACCGAGATGGCGTTGTAGCCCGTATCGCGTTCCTCGCCCATGGGCCAGGCCACGCTCCGCCCGGCGGCGGCCAGGGCCAGCACGAGCTTGTCCGTGGCGCGGTCGATCACCAGGGCGACGTCGTCGCCCGGCACCGTCTCCACCACGGCGGGATTCTCGCCCACCGGCAGGGTGCGGATCTCCAGGTTGTCGGTGTCGATCATCACCAGGCTGCCCGCGTCGCGGTTGAGGATGAACACGAAATCCTTGCCGATCTTCGGCAGACTCATGCGTTTTTCCACCTCGTCCTCGTGGCCGGTGTCGTCTCCGTCCGGATATTCGCTGTTGTCTCCGGGCGCGGTGTCGCCGTCGGGGACGTCGCCGTCCCAGGAGCGCCAGTCGCCGTCCGCCGCCGCTTCCGAATCCTCCCCGCTCGATGACTCGCCGCAGGCCGTCCAGATCCACACCAACGCCAGCAAGGCCAGCACCGGCCACCCGGCCCGCCCGAATCGTTCGCCAAAGTCCGACATGATCGACCTCCTTCCGTTTTCGGTACGCCCTTCCTATCAGCAACTTGCGTGCCAAGTCCATTGCGAATTCTATCTTACCGGAATTGCTATGTAAATCAAAATCGAAAACTCCGGGACATCCGCTTTTTCCTTCCGGAACCGCGACAATAATGTCAGTCTCTTTCGCCGGATCCCGCTTCGGCGGACCGGCTTTGTCCGCATGGGAATTGACAAGCGGGGGCCATCGATGGTAGGCAGAAGGCCACGGATTTCCGGAAGGCCGGACCCACTCGCGTTCGGGGAGGAAAAACGCCGCGAACGGACGTTTTTCAAATCCCGTCGCGCCAAGCGTTCCAAGGGAGAGCGATGTCCTTCGAATCCTTCATCGGTCTGCGCTATCTGCGGGCCCGCCGCTCGCGCTCGTTTCTGTCCACCATCGCCATGATCTCCATCGGCGGGGTGGCGGTGGGCGTGGCGGCGCTGATCGTCGTGCTGTCGGTCATCGCCGGCTACGAGGCCGAGCTGCGCGACAAGATCATCGGCGTCAACTCGCACGGCAACCTGATGAAACTGACCTACGGCTTTCCCAATTACCGCGAGGCCATGGAGAAGATCGACGCCCTGCCGGAGGTTCTAGCCTCCACGCCCTTCGTGCTGCGGGAGGTGATGGTCAGCAGCCATCGGCGCGTGTCCGGCGCGCTGGTGAAGGGCATCGATCTGGAAACGGCCTTTCAGGTGTCCAGTCTGGACCAAAAGTTCGTCAGCGGATCCAAGGACTACCTGGCGGATCCGGAACGCCTGCTGGAAGAGACGCGGCTTCCCGAGGGCGACCCCGCCGGAGAGTCGCGCATCAAGCGCCGCTACGGCGACAAAGTGCTGCCCGGCATCATCATCGGGGGAGAACTGGCCCGGCACCTGGGCGTGAAGCTGGGCGACGAGGTGAACGTGGTCAATCCCTTGGGAGGCGGCATGGGAGAGACCGGGCCCATTCCCAGCAACCAGTATTTCCGGGTGGCGGCGGTGTTCGAGCTGGGCATGTACGACTACGACATGCAGTTCGTCTTCACCACCATGGAGGAACTGCAACGTTTCTCGAACATGGACGCCACGGCCATCACGGCCCTGGAATTCCGCGTCAAACCCGAGTACGTCTACGAGACGGGCCGCATCGGCGAAGAGATCGAAAAAGCCATGGGCGGCTTTCCCTATAAGGTGCGCGACTGGCGGCAGATGAACCGCAACCTCTTCGCCGCGCTCGGCCTCCAGCGAGCGGCCATGTTCATCATTTTAAGCTTCATCACGCTGGTGGCGGCCTTCAACATCGCCAGCACGCTCATCATGATGGTGATCGAAAAAGGCAAGGAAATCGCCATCTTGAAGTCCATGGGTGCCAGCCGGTTTTCCATCATGAAGATTTTCATGCTGGACGGGCTCATCATCGGCGGCATCGGCACGCTGATCGGCGTGGCCTTCGGTCTTCTGGTCTGCGGCCTGATTCCGCTGATCGATTTCCGCATCGATGCGGAACTGTATTACCTGGACGCGCTCGGGGTGCGGATCGACCTGTTCCAGGTGCTCAGCATCGTTTTCACGGCCCTGGCCATCAGTTGGCTGGCCACGATTTATCCCTCCTGGCAGGCCAGTCGCCTGAGTCCGGTGCAGGGGCTGCGGGAAAACTGAACCGAACACGGGGAAAAGGCATGATCGTACTGGTGGATCAGGACGGGCCGCTGGCGGATTTCGAGGGCGCGTTCTTCGCCATCTGGGAACGCCTCTATCCCGGCGGTTTCACCATTCCAAGGGAGGAGCGCACCACGTTTTACATCCGGGACCAGTTTCCGGAAACGTTGCGCCCCCTGACGGACGCCGTGATTCACGCCCCGGGGTTCTATCGCAACCTGCCGCCCATGCCCGGCGCGCTTGCGGCCATGCAAAGCATGCTGGAAATGGGGCTGGACGTGCGCATCTGCACCGCGCCCCTGCCGCGCTATCGAAACTGCGTTCTGGAGAAGTACGAGTGGGTGGACGAACACCTGGGTCGTGAGTTCGTCTCGCGCATGATCGTGACACCGGACAAGACGGTGGTGCGGGGAGCGTTTCTCATCGACGACAAGCCTCGGGTGACGGGCGCCCTGGAGCCCGCCTGGGAGCATCTGCTGTTCGACCTGCCGTACAACCGCCATGCCACGGACCGCCGCCGCGTCACCTGGGAAAACTGGCGCGAGGTGCTGGGGGTCTAATTATGTTGGATGGGTAAAACAATCGCCCACCCCCTGTATCCCCAAAAATTACAATCACAAGAAAACACCCCCGAAGGATTTCTCCCCCGGGGGTGTATTTTCGAAAATCACACCGTTTTCGCTCAACCCACCACTTCAGTGCGCGCCTCGATGGGCTTGGGATTCTCGATGAATTTCTTCACGGCGCACTGGCCGGCCGCGCGAACGATGGCGGCATGGTATTTTTCGGGAAAGTCCGGCGGAACCTGCACGATCAGCTCGATGCTCCCGATGTTGCCTTTTTCGTCCGGGTGCAAGCGCTGAACCAGGCCGATGCCGTCCATGGGAATGTTGCGGCTCTGGCAGAAACCCTGGACGTACAGCCCGGCGCAGGTGCCCAGGGAGGCCAGGAAATAGGTGAACGGTTCCGGGGCGCTGCTTTCGCCTCCCACCTTGACATTCTGATCCGTTTTGATCTCGAAACCCATGAACTGGGCGTTGACCTTCTTTCCTCCCGGAAAGGTGATGTTCATATCGACATGAGGCATGGGGCGGTCCTTTCGTTGCAAGGTGATGATTCACTGTCTTGCGGACAAAGTAAGCATCTTTCGGCCCGATGCAAGCCGCCGCTTATCAACTCCCCGATTTTCCACGGGATTCCACATGTTTCGGGACGATCCGCCGGGCGTCTCCCCCTCCCACTGGCCGTCTTGCCTCAAGATAGCGTTAAAGGACGCGGCCAAAAGGCCGAATGTTGTCTGGGATGGCCCGAATCGGGATTTCTCCCATCGGGAACGAACGGGATCGGCCGCTTTTCCAACGGAGAGAAAGCGGCGACCCATGAACGGATTCCTTTTGCAAAGAAAAAGGAGAACCTCGGTGAAATCAAGGCTTTTCATCCTTCTGGCGACGACCGCCACGCTGCTGATCGTGCTCTTTTCCGGCTGCGAATCCTCCCGGCAGGCCATCATCCAGACCGGCAAGTTTCCCCTGTTCGAGAACGATTACAAAAAAGCCATGGAATACCTGCGCCGGGACAGCTTCCAGGACTTCGAGAAGGGAGAGCTGTCCTTTCTCACCCTGCGTTTTTGGAACCGGGACAACGTGAAGATTGCCGGGCAACTGGCTCAGCTTTACGTGGCCTGGACGGAGCAGCTCAAAAACGAGGTGGATTTTCTGCGCATGCGGCTGGTGGCCAGCGAAATGGCCAAGCGCGAAGACGACAAGAAAGCGTTGTATACGCTCATCGACTACCGGCTGGCCCAGCTTGCGGAAATCGAGGAGAACGCTCGGGGACTTTGCAACGTGCTCATCACCTACAACGCCTCCGACTACATCAGCCACCGGGTCATGGCGGACTATTACCGCATCATGGGCGACCGCGAAAACATGGAACAGAGTCTGGCCAACGTGGAGGCCATCAACCCGCAGAGCAACGGCCTGATCTTCATCCGGGGCGCGGCGAAGATGCAGTTCGACCGGGATTACATCGGTGCGATTCACCTGTTCGACGAGGCGATCAAACGGGATCCGAAATTCATAAAAGCCTTGTATTTCAAAGGTTTGTCCTATTCCGCCATGAGCAGCGACAAGATGGCCAAGGCCATCATGCAGGAAGTGATGAAGATGTCTCCCGAGCATCCGGGCGCCAAGGCTTTCCTTTCGGCGGAAGCCTACATCGACTCTCTCCAGGAACTCAACCGCAGCCTGATAAAGTATACGGGATCGGAAAAAGGCGGCAAACCCGACGAACCGCAACTGGTCTACTGGCTGGCGGAATGGGTGGCGGACATCCCCAAAGTCCGCTATCGGATCGCCGCTCCCACCCGGACCGACGCGGAAATCCGGCTGGTGGTCAGTCTGGTGGCCGATGGCGAACAGGTGCTGAGCCACAAGGAAAAGACGCTTTCCATGGAGGCCAACGCCTTCCGCACCGAAAGCCAGAAGCTGGAAATTCCCGCCTACGACAAAAGCCTGACCCTGGATATCCTGATCCAGCTGATGATGAAAAAATCCGGCGAGGAATCCTTTCAGACCGTCACGGTCCGGCGCGCGCCGCTTCCGCGTAACGGCAAACAGGACTGAACGCTTCGGACCCGCTTCCCGATCGCCTCCGAAATCCCGATCGAGGCGCATTTTCGGGCGAAATCGCTCACCATGAGCGGTTGAACCATCGCTGAAAGCAAATCATAACCCCTCTTTTCAGCCGATTCCGAAGATTGTTCGACCAATTCCCGGAATGGAAACGCCCTGAAGCGACCGACGATTGTCTTGCATTGGTCCATGTGCGGTGGTATAGTTTTCCACGACCGCAAAACAATAATTGGAAAATAAAAACGATCAAGAGGTGCCCGAATGATAGCCTGCCCCCAGTGCGGCAAGTTGAACCCGGAGAATTTTAACTACTGCCTGGAATGCGGCGTGGAATTGCAGCAGGATGCGGCGCATTCCGCCGAAAGCCAGTTCTTCATCGATCTGTCGTCGAAATCTCCGGAAGTGGAAAACGCCCGGCGTGAAGCGGGGAAAAGCAAACCCAACATCCCCAGTCCGGCTCCCACCACCGAGAAAGTCGTCATGCCCGGCGAGCAGGGAAGCCCGTCTCCCTCCGCGCCCAGCGGAACCAGCGAGATCCTCGAACTCTCCCCGGACGACCTCATCGACGACGAAGGCGCCGAGCCCGGGCCGCCTCCGGCCCCTCCAGCGGAAGATCTGGGCGAGGAGGTGGAACTGGAACCCCTGGACCTGGGCGAACCGGTCCTGCTGGAGGAAGAGGTGGAGGACGACGAACCCGAACCGCCCCGGCGCACGGAGCCCCCGGCGCGTCCGGAAGCGGAACCCGAACCCGAGTTCGAACCGCCCGTTCGGGCGGCGGAACCGGCGGCGGACGAATCCGCCCCGGAAATCGTGCTTTTGGAAGATGTGTCGGAAGAGCCGGAAAAAGTTCAAGCCAGTCCGGAACCCGCGCCCGCCGCGCCGGTCGGCGGAATGTCCTGCCCGGCCTGCGGCAAACCCGTGGCGGCGGACGACCGTTTCTGCGGAAGCTGCGGCGCCACGCTGGGGCAGGAAGGCGGCCAGAAGACCATGTTCCTGCACGCCCCCGACACCGAAGAACCCGAGACCCCGCCTTTCGTGGGCACCCTGACGGTCATCGAGCCCATGAGCGGTCCGGGCATGTGCTTCAATCTCCTGGAAGGCGAAAGCCCTTGCGGAAGCCAGAACGGCGTGGTGATTCTGGACGACAAATACGTCTCGCCCAGCCATTGCCTCTTCCGCACCGTGAACGGAAAGATGCACGTGGAGGACGGGGAAAGCATGAACGGCCTGTACGTGCGCCTGCGCGGCAAGATGGAGATCCGCACGGGGGACATGTTCCGCATCGGCCACCAGTTGCTGCGCTTCGTCGCCCTCTCCGATTTCGAGTCCGTGCTGGATCCCGTCGGTCCGGACGAAACGGTGCTGATGGGCAGCCCCGCCAATAAAATCTGGGGTAAGCTTCTGCATATCTCCGGAAAGGCCGAGGTGACCCGCCAGATTCCGCTGAACAAACCCGTCCTCCAGGTGGGCCGTGAAGTGGGCGATATCACCTTCACCGGCGATGGATTCGTTTCCGGCCAGCACGCGCGGCTCGCCCACGAGGACGGCCGCTTTTTCCTGGAGGATCTCAACAGCAGCAACGGCACCTACATCCGCGCCGACGAGCACACCTTGAACAACAACGACCTGATCCTGATCGGGCAGAAGCTTTTGCGTTTCGAATACGCCTGAGCGGCCGCGTTTCAGACCCATCCGAACCCCCGCCGCCGAAAGGAGACGGGGGTTTTTATGGTTTTTTTCGGAATTCCGGAGAGAAATCGAAAATCCGTTTTCGGACAAGGCCCACCATCGAGGAAGGGAACGGGCAGAGCCCATTCTTCTTTTCATGAAATGGAAATGTCCCCCGGAAATCCGAGATGAATCTTTTATCGGGCGGGTAGGCAGATCAGAAAGGAATAGCGCCCGTCCTTGAGGCGCTCCGGGAAGCGCTCGTCGGCGTAGGCGCAGTCCAGGCGCGTCTCGGGCGGATGCGCGGGCGGGCCTTCCACGTTGCGGTCCGCGATCCACACAAACCCCCGCGAGAGATCGGGCTCGGGCCGGAAGTCGAACTGGCTCGGACGGCGGAAACGATGAGGCCGTACCGCCACAGGCTCGCCGGGCGGGGCCAGGTAGAACGCCGCCAGGGAAGCCAGCCGGTAGTTGTCCGCCGCGAAAGGCAGGTGGTGTATGTCCTCGGCATACAGACCGAAGACGGCCTGCGCCTCCGCGTTCAGGCGTTTTACGGGCCCTAAAACCGGATTCTCTCCGAAGACGCCGAAACCCCACAGAATCACCAGCGCCGAAAGCCCGGCGGATAACGCGACGGCCCGGTTCCAGGAAAACCGTCGAGGAGGATCCTTTGCGGCGCGCCCGAAGGCCAGAAGCAGCAGGCCCGGATAGGCGGCCGCCGCCCAGCCCGCCTCGGCGTGGCTGAACGCGGCGAAGGGCAGGAAAAACAGCAGCGGAAACCAGCCGAAGACGGCGAAAACGCGGGAAGAAGGAACGTCGGCCGAAACGGCGGGAACGGCCCCGGCGGGTCTTCGAAGCAGCCAGAACCAGAAGCCGAAACCGAAAAGAAAAAGCTGCGCCAGAAGAAACCCGCCCAGGTTCTCCGCCGGGCGTCCGCTTCCCGAAGTGCCGTGCGCCCACTGAAAGCGGAAGGAAATCCAGTCGTTGCCCGCGTTCCAGAGAACCGTCGGCAGAAAGAGCATGCCTGCTACGGCGAGCGCGATGGCGAAACCCGGGACGGCCTTTTTATAGGGGCGACTGAAAAGAACGATCCCGGCGGCCATGGGAAACAGCACCATGACGTACTTGGAGAGAAAACCCAGTCCCATGGCCAGGCCAAGAAGCAGCCAGGTGGAAAATCCGTCGGATTTCAGGGCCTTGACGAAAAGCGCAAGCGAGAGCGTCCAGAAGAGCAAGAGCGGCGTGTCCGGGGTCAGAATCACACCGCCCAGGTTGGCGAAGGGCACCGCCTGGAGCGCCAGCGTCACCCGAAAAGCGTCCGCCGGGCCGAACTCCTCCCGCGCCAGATCGAAGACGATCCACGCGATCAGCGCCATGGCCACCGGCGCACCCAGGCGCAACGCCCAGGCGCCGTTACCGAAAAAGGCGGTGGAAAGCGCGATCCAGCCCGCCACCATGGGCGGATGATCCAGGTATCCCCAGGCGGGATGGGCGGACCAGAGCCAGTAATAGGCTTCGTCGGGGGAAAGCGGCAAACGGGCGGCCAGAAGAAGGCGCAGAAGGAAAAAGAGGCCGTTTACGATCCAGAACCGGCGCGCGTAGCGATCCATGCCCGCTTACAGCTCCATGATAAGAATCGGCGGTGTCTCGGGGGCTTTTTCCGGTTCGGCGGGAGTTCCTGGAGCGGTCGGAACCGCCGGTTCTTCGGGTGGAACGTCCGACGTTTCCTGCGTGATTTCAGGGGTTTCCGAAGGCGCTTCCGGCGGGCTTTGCCCCTGCGAAGCGGCTTTTCCGGCGGGAGAAACGAGGGTGGGCGCGCCTTTTTCCGGTTTGGCGCTATCGGCCGGTTTCGCCTCGATCTCCACGGGCGGCGGCGGTTCGTATGTCTCGCCTTCCCGCAAGAGTCGCTCGTAGCCGTCGCAGCGCCAGACCTGGAAGGTGCGCACCGTGCGGCCCGCCCGGGAAACGGGAAACGCCAGAAGCTTTTCCAGTCCACCGCAGCGCCAGAGCGTACGCGGATCGGCGTTGTAGCGGTTGTCCGTGACCATCAGCCCGGTTTTTCCCTCCACCTCGATGGAATCGGAAAAGAAATCGAAGGCGTCCGTGCGCCGGGAGAGGCAGGCCACCGGCAGCTTATCCTTCAGGGCGAAGGTGAGCTGGCCGCACATGGCATAGTGGTAGCCGGCGACGAAGACCGGCTCGTCGATGCGTTTCGCTTCCGCTTCCAGTCGTTTTCCAAGCTCGTCCCAGCCGCGCAGTTCATTGCTCAGATCGTACTTGGCCGTATAGGCGTTTTCCGGAAAGGCGGAATCCCAGGCATCGATCAGCGGGAAAAACCAATCCGTGGACAGGTGGATCAGCAAAAGGCCGTTCAACGTCACGGCGGGCAGCAACAGCCAGCCCATGGCCAGTTGCCGCTTGCCGGGCCGAAACCAGGTCACGAACGGCCCGAAGGTCAAAAGACGCGGAAGAAACCCGCTTTCCTCCGTGGAAAGCCGCAGAAGAAAGTGGGCCAGAAGCGGATAAAGGGCCAGGTAGCCCGCCAGGGGCCAGTGGGGCTCCGCCTCGCCCGTCCAGCCGCCCAGAAAGAGGAAAAAGGCCAGCACGGGGAACGAAAACCAGAACAAAAGGCTCGCCAGCGGCGTTTTTCCGCCGAAGAGAAAACGGAACCCGCCCGCCAGGGAGGCGAAAAGACCCCCGGCGATGACGGGAGAGAGATACAGGAACTGGCCGCCCAGAAAGACCAGGAAGCGCGCCGGATCGAAAACCGCCGCGCGGTGGCGGTCTATCAGATGATAAGCGAAGCTCTGCCAGTCGTGCTCGGCGTTCCAGATCAGAACGGGAGCGAAGGCGATGGCGCTGACGAGCATGGCAAGCAAAAACGGGAAGGAAAACAACAGCTTGCGGCGTCCCGTCAGGAAAAGCGCCAGGATGGCCGAAGGCCAGAACAAAAGCATGAAATACTTGCACAGCGCGCCCAGACCCACCGCCAGCCCCATGGGCAGAAGCTCCCACGGGCGATCCTTCGCCGCCGCGCGGAAAAGAAGCACCATGGCCGAAAGCCAGAAAAATCCGAAGGCCGGGTCCGGAGCCGCCGCCACACCGCCGATGAAGAACGCCGGGGTGACGAGAAAAAGCGCCGCCACCCAGAAGCCCGTCCAGCGGCTGGAAAAGACCAGCCGACCCAGTTCGTAAAGCAGAAGCGCCATGCCCGTGGCCGCAGCGATGGACAGCACGCGCACCCCTAGGACGCCGTCGCCCAGCCAGCCCACGCCCAGGCGGATCAGCCAGGCGATACCCGGGGGATGGTCGTAATAGGAAAGATCCGGATGGCGCGCCCAGGCGTAATAATAAGCCTCCGCGTCGCCCAAGCCCGTTTCGCCGCCGAAAAAGAGACGCAGGATGGTGGAAAGCCCCACGGCGGCCACCAGCAGGATGAGTACGCCGAACCCGCCGGAATCGTAGGGGAAATCAACTCCGATGTCGTACTCCCGGGAGACACCCGTCTCGGGTTCGAAGCCGCCGGAAGTCGTCCCTCCGGAAGTTTCTTCGGAAAACGGGCGTTCCGGAATCTCCGTTTCGGAAGCGTCGTCCGAAAATTCGGCCTCCTCATCCGCTACGTCGTCGTCTTCCGAAAACGTCCTGGGCTCATCCGAAGACGGCGTGTCCACAAAATAGGTATCTTCTTGAAATGATGGCGTTTTTTCTGGGTCTTCCCCGGGGGTGGAGATCGGGGCCGCCGCTTCCGTTTTCGCCTTCTCGATGGAGGAAACGGAATCGTCCGCCACTTCCGGGCGGGAATCGCGGTCGTCGGGAAATCGGGTGTCGCTCACATTTCAGCTTTCGGGCTTCGGGTCCGTTTTCGAAGGTTCCTCGGGCCGGGGATCGTCGTCCTCCAGATCCTCCAGGGTGGGCACCTGGGGCTCCTTGACGCTCAACCCCATGAATAACAGGCCCAGGACGCCGAAAACGATGCCGACGTATTCGTACATGCCGTACAGGCCGTGAATCATCACGGCGTCCTGTTTCTTCTGGGCTTCCGCATCGTCTTTTTTGCCCGGCGGCGTTTCCGGCGCGGGATTTTCCAGCTTGTTCAGGAAATCGTCCGCCGTATCCTCGCGCAGTTCGGGATAAAGACGCTCGTACTTGGCGGTGGTATGCAAGCTCAGGAAATAGGTGAAAATCCCCACCGCGAGCATCGTGGCTCCGATCACGAACCAGGTGCGGCGATACAGCGGTGTTTTCACTTTTCTTTTCCCTTCTTCCGGGTCGTCAGCGAAAGTCTGGTTTTCTTTCCTTCGTCTCCCGGAGGGCTCTTGAAGCTGATTTCCGCCTTGACTTCCACGGTGAGCTGGGACAGGGCCTTGACCACTTCCTCGGACAGGTCCGTGGCTTCCAGAAAGCGTTTGAACTCCCGACCGAACAGGGAGACGATCTCGCTTTTGGAGCGATCGATCTGGCCGACCAGAATATTGATGATTTCCTTGGGCAGGGTCAACGGACGGATGGCGGTGCGCTCGCCGTCCTCGTTGGTGCTGACCAGCACGCCCAGGCCGGACTCGATCAGGCGGCGGATGAAACGCGGGCTCTCCACCTCTTCGTGGGTGGGAACGTTCGGTTTTTCTTCGTTATCTTCCACTTTCCGACGACTCATCGCTTCCACCTCGCCCGGTCAGTCCAGGGTCGCTTCCACCACCTGGGTATACGTCGTATCGTAACAGACACGCCCGTCGATATTGTTTTCCCTGCATCCCTCCCCGGCGGCCTCGTGGCAGTCGTCCAGGCTGATCCGGTCGGGATTGTCCAGGAAAATCGCCCGAATTTCGCTGCATGTATCCCTTGGGAAATTGCCCACGGGAAGATCTTCCACCCCGTCGCAGAAGACGCCCTGACTCTCTCCGTCCACCCGGATTTCCACGATGGAAGGGCTGCGGTTCGTCAGAACCAGCCGATATTCGTCCGGCGCGGGCTCCCAGAGAATGTCCCGCGTCTCCAGGCAATGGGTATCACAGCCGGGAAAAAAAAGCAATCCCAGCCCGACGAGCAGGGGGCCGAAGATAAGGGCGGGCCTGGTCATTCACTTCCGGAACGGGTTTTGGAGCACGATGGTCTCTCTCCGGCGCGCGCCCACGGAAACCAGCATGACGTTCACGCCGGTCAGATCCTCGATCCGTCGGATATATTTACGGGCCGCATCCGGCAAGTCGTTGAATTCACGAACATTCTGAAGGTCGTCGGACCATCCGGGCATTTCCTCGTAAACCGGCTCCACCCGGTCGAGATCGAAGGCGCTGGCTTCGAATTCGTCATAGACCTTGCCGTCGGCTTTGTATCCGACGCAGATCTTGATCCGCTCGAAACCCGAAAGCACGTCCAGTTTGGTCAGCGCCAGGCCGCTCAGGCTGTTCAGGCGCACGGCGTTTTTCAGCACCAGCGCGTCCAGCCAGCCGCAGCGGCGGGGGCGTCCCGTGGTGCTGCCGTACTCCGCGCCCCGGTTGCGCAGATCCTCGCCCACTTCTCCGTGCAGTTCGGTGGGAAACGGTCCCGCGCCCACCCGGGTGGTGTAGGCCTTGCTGATGCCGATGACATGATCGATGTCCAGGGGGCCCACGCCCGCGCCCGCGCAGGCGCCGGCGGCCACCGTATTGGACGATGTGACGAAGGGATACGTGCCGTGGTCGATGTCCAGCATGGTGCCCTGGGCGCCCTCGAACAGTACGTTTCTGCCCCGCTTGATCTCGCGATGGATCATCAGGGGCGTCTCTTCCATGTACGGCTTCAACGCCTCGCCCCAGCCGCGCATGGTTTCGAGCAGTTCCTGGCGGTTGACGGGGGCCTCACCGAAGTACTTCTCGATCTGGAAATTGACGAACTCCAGGTTCTCGTCCAGTTTCTTCTCCAAGCCGCGTTCGTCCAGTAATTCCCGCACCTTGAAGCCCCGACGGGCCACCTTGTCCTCGTAGCAGGGACCGATGCCGCGCCCGGTGGTGCCGATTTTATCCTTGCCTTTTTTCGCTTCCCGCAGGTGATCGAGCGTCTTGTGATAGGGCAGGATCAGGTGGGCGTCGTAGCTCAGGCGGAGCTGGTCGGGCGTGGTCAGCAGACCTTTTTCCTTCAATCGTGCGATCTCGGTCAGCAGCACTTCCGGATCCACCACCACGCCGTTGCCGATGATGCAGGTTTTGTTCTTGTGCATGATTCCGCTGGGAACCAGGTGCAGAATATTTTTCTCCTCGCCGATGACGAGGGTGTGCCCGGCGTTGCTGCCGCCCTGGTAGCGGACCACGAGATCCGCGAATTCCGTAAAAATATCGACAACTTTCCCTTTTCCTTCGTCGCCCCACTGGGCGCCGATAATCACGGTGGCTGGCATGGATGCTCCTTCCTGGCGAAAGACCGCACGAAAACAACCCCCACGCCTTCTTTCGATCGAAGGCGTGGGGGAGCGTGAAGCCGGATCGGCGTCAACCGATTATTTGCGAATGTCGTCAGCGTTCAGCGCGTTGCGCAGTTCGCCCTTGGTCAGATAGTCCGCCACCTGTTCCGCAGCGGCGATGGCCACGTTGTCCTGGGCCTCCTGGGTGGACGCGCCCAGGTGCGGCGTGGCGATGACGTTCGGCAGCGTAAGCAGCCGATGCTCGCCCGGAGGTTCGCTGGCGAAGACGTCCAGGGCCGCTCCGGCCACCGTGCCGTTTTCCAGCGCCTCGAACAGGGCGTCCTCGTCCACGATGCCGCCCCGGCCGCAATTGATGAAGAACACGCCCTTTTTCATCTTGGCGAAGATCTCCGCCGTGACGAAACCCGTGGTTTCCGGCGTCTTGATGAGATGCATGCTGATGTAGTCGGAACGCTCCAGAAGCTCGTCCAGCCCCACCATTTCCACGCCGATTTCCTTGGCGGCGTCTTCGTTGGGGTATTTGTCATAGGCGATCACGTTCATGCGCAGACCCTTGGCGCGGTCCGCCACCACCCGGCCGATGTTGCCGAAGCCCACGATTCCGAGCGTCTTCTTGAAGACCTCCCGGCCCTGCAACTTGCTCTTGGCCCACTCTCCAGCCTTCAGCGTGGCCGTTCCCTGGGGGATGTTGCGGGTTAAAGCCATCATCATGCCGATGGCGTGCTCGGCGGTGGTGACCGTGTTGCCGCCGGGGGTGTTGGTGATGTACGTCCCGTTTTTGTTGGCGCTTTCCCGGTGGATGTTGTCCACGCCGGTTCCCGCACGGGCGATGATCTTCAGATTTCCGGCCGCGGCGAAGACCTCCGGGGTGACCTTCGTGGCGCTGCGGATCATCAGGCCGTCGTATGCGCCGATGACGGCGATCAACTCCTCCGGCTTCATGCCCGTTTTCACGTCGAATTCGATCTCCGGATAGCGTCCCAGAATCTCCTCGGCGATGGGCGACATCTTGTCGCTGATGAGCACTTTCGGCATGGTCATTCTCCCAGGATTTTCGCGGCGACACCGGCGGCGCGGCCGATCTCGCAGTCATAGCCCATTTCCTTCAGGCCCTTTTCCACGGCCGTGAGCGCCGTATAGGTGTCCCACTCGGTCATGTAGCCCATATGGCTGATACGGAAAATCTTCCCTTTCAGGTGAGCCTGTCCGCCGGCGAGCGCCACGCCGTAGGTATCGCGCAAAAGCTTGGTGAACTTGCCGCCGTCGATGCCCTCCGGCACGTAGGCTCCGGTGACGGAAGGCGCGGGGTTTTCGGATAAAAGCTTCAATCCGATGGCCTTCAGGGCCTCGCGGGTGGCTTTCGCCAGTTTTTCCGTGCGGTTGAAGATGGTTTCCAGACCGTCTTCCTGCATGAGCGAGAGGGCCTTGTTCAGCCCGATGACCAGGGTCACCGCCGAGGTGTAGCTGGTGGTGTCCTTGGCGTGGTTCTTGCGTTCCTTCAGGAAGTTCAGGTAATACTTCGGCAGATCGCTTTTCTCCGCGAAACCCCAGGCTTTCTCGGAGACACCCACCACGGCCAGGCCGGGGGGCAGCATGAGGGCCTTCTGGCTGCCGCTGATCATCACGTCGATGCCCCATTCATCCATGGGAATGTCGAACGCGCCCAGCCCGGTGATGGCGTCCACCACGAAAAGCGTGCCGGGGCGGTCCTTCACCAGCGCCGCGATTTCCTTGACCGGGTGCATGGTGGCCGTGCTGGTTTCGGAGGCCTGGATATAAACGGCCTTGGCGTCCGGATGTTCGTCCAGCGCCTTTCTAATGGCTTCGGGATCCACGGCCTGTCCCCACTCGGATTTGACCTCGATGCCCTCGCAGCCGAAGGCGGAAAGCAGTTCGCCCCAGCGCTCGCCGAACTTGCCGCCGTTGACCCAGATGGCTTTATCGCCCCTGGACAGGAAATTGACCACCGAGCCTTCCATGCCGCCGGTTCCGGTGCTCGTCAGGATGAGGACGTCGGATTTCGTCTGGTACAGCCATTTGAGCTTCTCGATCGTGTCTCGAAAGATCGCGGAGAACTGCGGGGTGCGGTGGTGCAGAATGGGCTGGGCCATCTCCAGTAGGACGGCTTCCGGAACCTGCACGGGGCCGGGGGTGAACAAAAAGCTCTTCTTCATGACGATCACCTCCTGATCGAAACGGGAATGAACAACCATCCGGCGCTTTAAGGGTTGGGATCCGTTTTACGGAAAGCGCCGGTTTTCCAACTTCTTCCGAGTGCCATTGCTTACACGCGCGGGGGGGAAATGTCAAGCGAAACCGGGGCCTCGCGACCGAGTTTCCCTGCGGCCGAAGGCTGAAAATCATCGAAAAAAGCTTGACAGCACGCGGAAGTTCCGGTAGAGACAATGCTTCGTCAAGGGCGAACCGCCTTTCCATGGATAAATCCGGAAGGGTCGCCGAACATACAGTAAGGAGGACGACGTGGCTCATCACAAATCAGCCATCAAGAGAATTCGGACGAACGAGGAACGACGCCAGAGAAACCGCAACCGGCGTTCGAACATGCGTACGGAAATCAAAAAATGGCGCAAGCTGATCGAGGAAGGCGAACTGGAAGCCGCCAAGACCGGACTGCCCAAGCTGGCCGGACTGGTGGAACGCTCCGGGCAGAAGAGCGTCATGCACCGCAACACCGCCTCTCGCAAGGTGAGCCGGCTGGCCAAGGAACTGAATCGCGCCCTCGCAGCCGAGTAAGCGCCCGATTCCTTAAAACAGCCTTCGAGAACGAAAACGCGGGTCGGAGCCCCTATTGGGTTCCGGCCTTCTTTTTTATGTGCTCCAGCGCCCGTTTCAGCCGAAAGAGCGTCTCATCTTTCCCCAACAGCGCCAGCGTCTCAAAGATGCCAGGACTCATGGTGGTTCCCGTCACCGCCACGCGCACCGGCTGGGCCACCTTTCCGAGTTTCAGATCGAAGCGCTCCATGGCGGCGGTGAAGACCGTCTCCACGGCTTTCTCGTCGAACGTCTCCAGGGACTCCAGGCCCCCAAGCAGATCCTCCAGAACGGGCAACGTGGTTTCCTTCAGGAATTTGGCGTCCGCTTTCGGGTCGTATTCGAAGTCATTGCGGTAGAAAAAGCGCGCCTTCTCCGCGATTTCCGCCAGCGTCTTTCCGCGCAGACGGAGCTCCTTCACGATGGCCGTGAGCCGTTCGTCGGCCTCGGTCTCAATGCCTTCCTTTTTCAGAAAAGGCAGAACCCGCCGGGCGATGTCCTCCGGGGGGTCGTTCTGAATATAATGATGGTTCAGCCAGTCCAGCTTGTCCGGGTTGAAGATCCCGGCGGATTTGCCCACCTGCTCCATGCGGAACTTCTCCACCAGTTCCTCCGGGCTGAAGACTTCCTCGTCGCCGGACGACCAGCCCAGCCGGGCCAGATAGTTCAGCATGGCGTGGGGCAGGTAGCCCATCTCGGCGTAGGCCATGACCGAGGTGGCCCCGTGGCGCTTCGAAAGGCGCGTCTTGTCCGAACCCAGAATCATGGGCAGGTGCGCGAAAAGCGGCGTGGGATAGCCGAAAGCCTCGTAAAGCAGCACCTGCTTCGGGGTGTTGTTCAGGTGGTCGTCGCCGCGGATCACGTGGGTCATGCCCATGGTCACGTCGTCCACCACCACGGTAAAGTTGTACGTGGGCGTGCCGTCCGAGCGTGCGATGACGAAATCGTCCACGTGCTGATCGGCCCGGAAGCTGACCGTACCCTTGATGAGATCCCGGACGACGATCTCGCCTTCGATGGGGGCTTTGAAGCGGATGACGTAGGGGCGGTCCGGCCAGTCTTCCGGTCCCTTGTCGCGCCAGCGGCGGTCGTAGTGCAGGGAGCCCTTGCGAGCCTGGGCCTCCTTGCGCATGGCGTCCAGCTCTTCCTTGGTGGCGTAGCAGCGGTAGGCCTTGCCCTCGTCCAGAAGTTTTTGGACGTGCTCCTTGTAGATCTCCATGCGCTCCGTCTGGAAATACGGCCCGTTCGCGCCGCCCGCGCCGGGGCCCTCGTCCCAGTCCAGACCCAGCCAGCGCATGCCGTCCAGGATGGCCTGAACCGATTCGTCCGTGGAACGCTCCCGGTCGGTGTCCTCGATGCGCAGAATGAACGTGCCGCCGTTCTGCCTTGCGAACAGCCAGTTGTATAACGCCGTGCGGGCTCCGCCGATGTGCAGGTAGCCGGTGGGCGACGGGGCGAAGCGTACGCGGATTTCGCTCATGGGATCCTCCGTTTCGATCGAAAAGCCGTTCTGCCGACCGCTTCTATAGCAGATGGAACCGGTCGGCGCAAGAACCTTCCGTTTCCGCAAAGGAGAATCCCGTACGGAGCGCATGCGCGAAAAACGCCCGGTCCCGTGCAAGACCGAAGTCCGACCGGGTTCCGGGCGCGAAGAGGCGAAGGAAAAGATGTACGGGCTAGAGCAGTTCGTCCACGTTCTGCTGAATCTTCAGGATCGCCCGGGCGATGTCCGTCACGTCCTTTTTCGTGCCCATCAGGTAAGGATAGTGCACCCAGACGGCTTCCTCGTAGGCGGCCTTGTGGGCCACGGGCGTATCCGCCACCCCGGCGTGAATTCCCTGCGGATAGCGTCCCTTCAGCATGGGCCACTGCTTCAGACTCGGGCTGAAGATGGGCCGGGCCTGGATGGGCTCGTAGAAATCGCCGTCGAACAGGAAACCTTCCGCCGCCAGAGCCGTGAGGAATTTGTCCCGATGCAGGCCCTTGAAGCCTTTCGGATCGTACTTGAAGATGTACTGATAGTGGGGGCTCGCCGTGACGCGCTTGTCCCGTTTGATCGTCCGGATACCCTTGATTTCGTCCAACAACCCGGTCAGGATTTCGGCGTTGGCCATGCGCTTCCGGGTCAGGGCGTCCAGTTTCTCCAGTTGCGCGATCAGCACGGAGGCCTGGAACTCGGTGATGCGGTAGTTGCCGCTGAACAGCCGGCCTTCGTAGGAATCGTATCCCGGTTCCTTGCGGCCGCAGTTGACGTAGGATTGCAGGCGTTCCTCGTATTCCTTCCTGTTGGTCAGCACGATGCCGCCTTCTCCGGCGGTCATGAGCTTGGAACTCTGGAAGGAAAAGCTGCCGAAGTCCCCGTGGCTTCCGACGCCTTTTCCCTTCCACTTGCCGCCGTGGGCGTGGGCGCAGTCCTCGATGAGAAGCAGACCGTGCTTTTTGCAGATGCGCTTCAACGCGTCCAGGTCGGCGATGCTGCTCCCCAGATGAACGGGAATGACCGCCCGGGTTCGGGGCGTGACGGCGGCTTCCACGGTCTTGGGGTCGAGGGTATAGTCCTTCGGGCGTACGTCCACGAAGACGGGCACGGCGTTGACGTTCACCGCGCAGCCCGCCGTGGCGATCCAGGTATAGCTGGGAACGATGACCTCGTCTCCGGCCTCGATTCCTCCGGCGCGCAGCGCCAGCTCCAGGGTCACCGATCCGTTGACGCAGCAGACGCCGTAGGCCGCGTCGTGGGCGGCGGCGAAGCGCCTGGCGAATTCCGAAGCCTTGACGTTGGGGCTGGGATACCCGCCCCAGTTGCGGCTTCTCAATACGCCGACAAGTTGTTCCTCTTCGGATTTATCATAGGGCGGCCACGCGGGATAGGGCTTGGTCCGCAGCGCTTTTCCACCATTGATCGCGAGCTTGGGCATGTTCCCTCCTTCCGTTCGGTTCGGGATGTTTCGCGGTTCGTGCCATCTGCATGCCAGGATGTCCATCGTGAACGTCGCCGCGCAATGTATCCAATCCCAAGGGAAAAGGCAAGCGAAAACCCGCGCCGGCAGGGCGTTTCCGGAATGTTTCCGGTCATTTGTTGCATTGCACACGGCATTGCTGTAGACTCCCTTTCGGCAAAAGGGGAAAGGCATTTTCTTCCGGGGTTGTGCATGAATCACGAAATCGACGTGCGGTCGATGTGGCGTTTTCTGGAGCGTTTTCGATTGTCCGCCATCGTCTTGGACGCGGATTACGTCGTTACGATGTGGAATCCCACGGCGGAGAATCGTTACGGCATTTCGGAAACCTCGGCCGTGGGGAAACGGCTTTTCGACCTCATCGACATCGGGGGATCATCCAACGACTGGACCGCCATCCGGCGCATCGTGGAAAGGGAGGGCAGTTATCACGGCGTGGAAAGCCACACGGGACCGTCCGGCGTGCAACGATGGATGGATTGGTCCATCCTGCGGATCAGCGATCCCCCCGGCGAAACCGGCGCGATGATTCTCGTCGCCAACGATGTATCGGAATGCAGGGCCCAACAGCAGCGACTGGAGAAGAGCGAAGCTCAATATCGTCTTCTGGCCGACCACGCCGCCGATATCGTCTTCACCATGGACAAAAACCTGCGCTTCACCTACATCAGCCCTTCCGCCCGGCGCATTCGCGGCATTTCCACCGAAGCGGCCATGAAGGGAAATCTGGCCGAGATCCTTCTGCCGGATTCCCTGGAATTTCTGATCGGGGAGTTCCGGAAGGAAATGGAGATCGAACTTTCGGCCGACGCCGATCCGGAGCGCACGCGGACCTTCCGGCTGGAGATCCGTGCCTGGGGCGGCGGCACGCTCTGGGTGGAAGCCAACGTCACTGCCCTGCGCGACGCCGCGGGCGGATTCGACGGTATCGTGGGAGTGGCGCGGGACATCACGGAACGCAGAAAGGTGGAATCGGAACTGGAAACCTATCGGGATCATCTGGAAAATCTGGTGGCCCTCCGAACCTCCGAACTTCAGGAGGCCAACCGCCACCTGCGCCGCGAAATCCAGGAGCGGAAACGGGCCGAGGAACGGCTTCGCAAGGAGCAGGACACGCTGCGGCAGATCATCGAATTCAATCCCTACGCCATCGAGATCAAGGACGCGGAAGGGCGTCACAAAAGCTGCAATCAGGCGTTCATCGATATGTGGGGACATCCCGCTCCGCCCGAATTCTCCATATTCGAGGATCCGATTCTGCGGGAACTCGGTATCTCGAAGCGTCTGGCCCGCGTCAAGCGGGGCGAGGTGGCGCGCATTCCGCCCCACTGGTACAATCCGGCCGACGTCGATCCGGCCTATCCGAACCGGCGGATTCATCACTCCGTCATCATTTTTCCCATTTTCGAGATCGATGGAAACATCGAGAGCTTCGTGTTCATTCACGAAGACCTGACGGAGCGGAAGCTTCTGGAGGAACGCCGTAAGAGCATGGAGGCCCGGCTGCAACAGCAGCAACGGCTGGAATCTTTAGGCACCCTGGCTTCGGGCGTGGCTCATGAGATCAACAACCCGGTGAACATCATCATGAATTTCGCGGAGCTGATTCAGGCGCGGGCGGACCGTGATCCGGAGTCCTTGCGCGACTACGCGGGCCATATCGTGGGGGAGTGCCACCGGGTGGGCGGCATCGTGCGGAACCTTCTGCGTTTCGCCCGGCAGGAGACGGACACCACCGTGCCGGTCTCGGCAAGGGAGATCGTCGAGGACACGGTCTCGTTGATCCGCAACGTGCTGATAAAAGACCAGATCCGTATCGAGGTGGACGCGCCGGAAAAACTGCCCGAAATCTCCTGCCGCAGCCAGCAGATCCAGCAGGTTCTCATGAATCTGCTCACCAACGCCCGGGATTCGCTGAACGAGAAATATCCCGGCTTTCACGAGGAAAAGGCCATTCGCGTGCGGGTGGAGACGGCGACGCCGAAATCGGAAGGCGACGCCGAAGGGCCGGTGTTTCTACGATTTTCGGTGGAGGACCGGGGCATGGGAATCCGGCCCGAGGTTCTGGACCGGATCTTCGATCCCTTCTACACCACCAAGCCCCGGGATCGAGGCACGGGCCTGGGGCTGAGCGTTTCCCACGGCATCGTGAAGGAGCACGGCGGCACGCTCGACGTGGAAAGCCTCCCGGGAGAGTACGCCCGTTTTCATTTCAATCTGCCCGTACACCGGGCGACCTAGGCTCCGAACGGAGGCGGTCGTCCGATCAGCCCGCCGCCGAAAGCAGCGTCTTCAGCGGAGGATTCTCCCCGCGCAGCATGGAATACTGCACGATGTCGTGGAATTCACCCCGCTGGAAGACGGCCTGCCGGACGACGCCTTCCTCCGTGAAACCGCTTTTTTCCGCCACCCGCCGGCTGGCGGCGTTCTCGCGCTGGATGCAGAGTTGCAGGCGGTGAACGGGCTTCAACTCGAAGAGATAAGCGGAGAAGATCTTCAGGGCTTCCGTCATGTACCCCCGGTTGCGATCCGCCTTTTCCAGAATGGAATAGCCGATCTCGAAGCCGTCCCAGTAATGGGTGGGCTTGAAAAATCCGATGTCTCCCAGAAGGCGTTCTTCCCGGTCCAGAATCAACAGAAAGCCCTTCTCCTCCTCCCAGAAACCGTTTTCGCCGAACTGCTTCATCACGTTGTTTTCGCTCATCAGCCGGGTGTACTGAAGGTCGGTGCGCTGCTCGAAACGGTTGACCCGCTCCAGCCACCCGGGGATGTCCGCTTCCCGAAACGTGCGTAAAATCACGTGTTTTCCTGTCAGCATGACGAAACGTTCCTTTCTTCTATCCGTACATCATATCGGTCAACAGCAGATTGATGAAGATCACCACCATGCCGGTGATGACCACCGCCCGGTTGGTGGCTTTGCCCACGCCTTCCGGACCGTTTTCGGCCACGAAACCGAAATAACAGCACATGATGCTGATGACGCCGCCGAAAAACAGGCCCTTCACCATCCCGTTCACCAGATCCATCGGACGCAGATATCCCACGGTATAGGCCCAGAAAGCCCCCGGATCCAGACCCAGTTGGACCGTACTGACCAGGTACGTGCTACCGATGGCCACGGCGTCCGAAATCAGGATCAGGCAGGGAATCATCAGAAGCGTGGCCCAGAAGCGCGGAAGAATCAGATGGCGGTAGGGATCCACCGCCATGACCTCCAGGGCGTCTATCTGTTCCTTGATGCGCATCAGGCCGATGGACGCCGCCATGCGTGTGCCGGCCTTGGCCGTTAAAATGCCCGCCGCGATGGCCGGGCAGAGCTCCCGCACCTCCACCATGCCCGCGAAGATTCCCACCATGTTTTCGCCGCCGAACGTCAGAAAGGTGGTGTAGCCCTCCAGGGCCACGGTCACGCCTATAAAGACGGACACGGCCACAAGGACGGGCAGGGACTCGATGCCCACCTCCACGCACTGTCTGCCGAATTCCGCCATGGGCGGCCGCTGCGTCGCCGCCGCGCGTAGCGTGCGCAGGAAAAACAGCGTCATACGCCCCGTTTCGGCGAAAAAAGCCAGAACGTTTTTTCCGGCCCGGGCGGCCGGATCGATGAGGTCGATGGCAGGCATGACGCCTCGCGAGCCGCCCGCTTCATCCGTTCGGAACGCGGGTCAGCGGTTGAACTTCGTACCCAGGATCAGTTGCCGATCCGGATTCCAGAGCTTCAGGCCGTATTCTCCGGCGGAGAGATCCTTGATGCCTGCTTCCAGGCGGTAATAGCAGGTGTCGCCGGTCTGCAAATCGTCCTGGCGCAGCACCTCGATCAGGTGAACCACGTCGTCCACCACCTCGTTGGCCAGTTCCAGGGAGACCACCCGGTAGTTGGAATGCCGGTACCAGGTGCCGTCCGGATCGGAGTAGCGTTCGATCAACCATTCGGAATAGCAGGGATATTTCGCATTGATATGAACGATGAACGGCCGTCCGCTCTTTCTCTGGATATAAAAATGCTCCACGCAGCGGTCTTCCTGTTTGCGACAGAAGGGGACCACCACGCCGTCCTCGATGGAGATGCAGCTTCCTTCCTCCGCGTTGAAGTCGGTGACGCATTCCTCCAGTTCGTCGAAACTCTGTTCCACCAGGTACGGAATGGGAATGCTGGATCCACCGCAGGACAGGCAGACCGGGAGAAAGGCGAGCCAAAACACTCCGGAAATTCCGAATCGATGGAACATCGTCCGAAGGCTTCCCGGAAAGGAAAATGGCGAGAGAGCGTTTAAAGCTGGTTTCAATCGGGACTCCGTTTCCGTCTAGCGGTTCGAGCCGCTCTGGGTGAAATGGAAATCGAAAACGACTCCCGTGAAAGGGACCACGGATTGAACGTCGTATTCCACCCGCAGCGAGATGATCCGGCCGCTTTTCGCCACCTGCATCTGTTCCGGCTCGAAATGGTAGCCCTGGCTCTGCAATTCCTCCAGGGCCATCAGCCGGATGCGCTCCGTATCTTCCACCGCCTGGACGGAATTGGCGATGCCCCGCAGCATGTTGCCCAGTTTCCAGTTGTTGAAATACGGCGGAACGAAGACGTACAGGCCCACGATGACCGCCAGTACGATGGCCGTAATCAATAGATTTTGGAGGGAACTCGCTCCTTTTCGGGAGCGCATTCCGTGTTTCGTCGTCAGCATGTTTCCGCTCCTTGCCGATTCGGACCTCCGGCGGGCCGATATCACCCGGATTCGAATCGCGGCGGATTGTAGCGCAGTTGCCTTTCCAGGTCAATTCCCGCAAGGCGCCTTTTCGTTCGATTTGATTTTTTACCGCTTCCGAAGTAAAATCGTCGGCATTCAAAGGGAGATCGAAGCTCTCGGGAAACGCTTCCCGAGAAACGGAAAACGGAGGGAAGGAATCATGAAAAAAACGTGGTGGCTGATTTTGATTTTCGTTCTGGCGGGCCTTCTGGCCGTCGGCTGTTCCTCGGACGACGACGACGGCACGGACGGTGACGAAGACGGCGATACGCCCGTCGAGGACGGCGACGAAGCCCAGGAAGACGGCGACGACGGCGGCGGCGAGCCCCAGAGTTGCAGTTCGGAAGCGGTCCGGAATTTCGGCGGCATGATGAAGGCTAGCTGCGACACGAAAGTAGGCGTCTGCGAAACCGCCGTGGTGGACGGCGAAGCCTGGTTCCCCTGCGTGGACGATCCGGACTGCTGCTGCGATCCGGAGGATTCCTTCGCGGAAGATATCTACGGCTGCGAGTTCGATTCCTGCGTGGATGACGGCTTCTGCGATCCGCTCTGCAACGCGGGCGTGGACCCGGACTGCTGACCGGAAATTCTCGCCGCGTTCAGAATCGTTCGATGATCGGAGATTCCGGGGCGGCGGCGGATCCCTGCCGGGTTTTCCGCGCCTCGAAGCCTTCCTCCACCATGGCGATGATCTCGTTTTTGCGAAGATTCCAGGTCGGAGCCAGGATATAGGAAGATGGCGCGTCGGCCACCAGGCGCTGGATCTTGATGCGCCAGGGCAGGACTTCCAGGCAGTCCAGCAATACGGGCAGATAATCGTCCCGGAAGGAATCGAAGGTGCGCACTTCCTTGCGCCACCAAGCCGGCTCCAGGGGAGATTCCCGATAGATCTGAAGGTGATGGATCTTCACCGAATCCAGGGGAAGTCTCGCGATTCGCCGGAAGGTATCCACCATCATCTCCCGGGTTTCTCCGGGAAGCCCCAGAATGACGTGGGCCGCCACGGGCAGGCGGCGATGATGCGCGGCTTCCACCGCCCGGCGAAAGGTCTCGAAATCGTGTCCCCGGTTGATGCGCATCAGGGTTTCGTCGTGGACGGATTGCAGGCCGAATTCCATGAAAACCGGCTTGCGCCAGCTTCGGGAGCCGAGAAGATCCAGAAGGGTTTCGCTTGCCATGTCGGGCCGGGTGGAAACGATGATGCCGCTGACATGGGGATGGGAAAGCGCTTCGTCGTAGCGCTCCAGAAGCCATTCCACGTTTCCCGCCGTGTTGCTCTCGTTCTGGAAATACGCCAGAAAAATGTCCGTCTGATAGCGTTTTCCCACCGCCTGAACCCCGGCGTTGATCTGATTGGTGATGCTTCCCAGGGCGCCGATGCGGTCGGCCATGATGACACCCGGGCGGCAGAAGACGCAGCCGGGTGGATGCTCGCGGCGATGGGGGCAGGGAACGCCCAGGTCCAGGGACAACTTTCCCACCCGGCCGCCGAAACGCAGGCGTAAATAGGCGTTGTAACTGTTGAAATGCGTCGGCGCCGGGGTGGCTGGCATGGCAAACTCTCCGGATCGCGTGAAAACGGCTCTAAGCGTCTATTGCAATAGGCTCTTAGAACAGGTTCGGCAGATAACTGTTCAAAATCAGAACGTGCCAGCGGCCGTCGTGTTCCACCATGCGCAGAACATGCACCAGGGGATCATCGTTTTCCGAGTAGACGGTCACTTCCTTGTACGGAAATTCCACGCCTCCCGAGGTGTTGGGCATGCGGCCCTCGTTGTCCACGACGACGTAGGAACCCGGCATGGGCGAACCGATTTTAGGTTCGTAGGGCACAAGGTCGTCCAACATGCTGTGACAGACCTTCCAGTACGGCATTCCCAGCGTATCTTCCGAATAATAAAGGGAAAGCCGGTCGCCCGTAATGTACAGGTCGTTGGTTTTCAGGTTTTCGTCGCATTCGTTCCATAGACTGCCGTCCCGAATGGCGTTCCAGACCAGTTGCGCCGCGCCTTCCGCCGTCTTCTGGTCGTACTGGATTTCCTCGTCAGGATCCGACCCGTCCGAGCCGCAGGCAACCGGGAATAGAAGAGCCGAAAATACAAGCAGAATCAGTTTGATACGAAGTTTCATGGCGCGTCCTCGCATTTTTCGTTTGACATCCGGTCCGGGGGATCTAGACTGAAATACCATCGGAATCCAAAAGGAGGCTTTTTCATGCCCATTTCGCTACGTTCCGTTCTTCCGATTCTCCTGACGATGTTGCTGCTTCCCGTTCTGGCCTGTCTGCCGCCCAGTCAGAAGTTCGAGCAACTGAGCCAGTTCGACAAAACGCTGCAAGCCTACCATAACATGATTAAATACGGGCAGACCGAAGAGGCTTCCCGTTTCATTTCACCCAAAATCCGCGCGAATTTCTACCCCATCGTGGAAAAACTGATCCGAGATCAGAGCGTCTCGGATTATTTCATCCGGCGGGTGACCATGGCGGAAGAACACGACAAAGCCACCGTGGTGGTGGCCCGCGACATCTACAACAACAACACCTACGTCGTCAAACGGGAAACCATCACCCAGGAATGGGAAAAACGCGAGGGCGGGTGGCAACTCGTGGGGGGCGGTTTCTAGCCCTTCCCGTTTTCGGATTCCATCCGCGCGCCCGCCGAATCAAAAAGCGGAATACCTCTGAGATACCGGCCAGTTGCTGATTCCGTCAGAACGGAACGTCGTCGTCGTCTTCCATCGGACCTCCGCCGAAATCCGCGTCCGTGGGCGGGGGAGGATAGTCGCTGCCGCCGCCACCACCGCCGCTGCCGCGTTTTTCCAGGAACTGGAAATCCCGGCCCACCACTTCCGTGGTGTAACGGTCGTTGCCGTTCTTGTCCGTCCATTTGCGGGTCTGCAACCGGCCTTCCAGATAGATCAGGCTGCCCTTGTCCAGGTATTGGGCCATGATCTCCCCCCGGCGGCCCCAGAACACCACCCGGTGCCATTCTGTGCGTTCCTGCTGCTCGGCGCCGGTGCCCCAGCGTTCCGTGGTGGCCATGTTGAAGTTGCAGACCGCCTGCCCGCTCTGGGTATACCGAATTTCCGGTTTTGTGCCCAAACGACCGATCAGCATTACTTTGTTCAGGTTCATTCCCACTCCTCCCATGGTTTGGTTGGCAAGCATCTTAGCAGGAAACAGATGCCTGTCAAGAGCGCCGCTTTCGCTTTCGGGAGAATCCCGCTTTTTGTCCTGGCCGCCGCCTCGTTTTCCGGTGTAGGATGGAAATCGAACGGGAAAACGACATCCCACGTAAGGAATGGAAAACATGAAAGATATTCGCTATTGTCCACGCTGCCGCACGGAACTGGAGGAACGGGAATCGGGCGGTTGGCCGCGCAAGGTCTGTCCCGCTCCGGACTGCGGCTACGTCTTCTGGAACAACCCGGTTCCGGTGGTGGCGGCCATCGTGGAACGGAACGGCCGGGTGGTGCTGGGGCGCAACCGGGAGTGGCCGGAAAAGATGTTCGGTCTGATTACGGGGTTTCTGGAAAAGGACGAAACGCCCGAACAAGGCGTTTTACGGGAAGTGAAGGAAGAACTGGATCTCTCCGGCGAAGTCGTCTCCCTGGTGGGCCTGTATCCGGCCGAACGTCTCAATCAGCTCATCATCGCCTATCACGTGCGGGCGGAAGGAGAGATCCGCCTGAACGAGGAACTGGTAGAATTCCGCGAAATTCCACCGGAAAAGCTGATGCCCTGGCCTTTCGGGACGGGCCATGCCGTCAGCGACTGGCTAGCCCGGCGAACGGCGGATCCTTCCTGATTCCGTCCGTCTTTCCCGACTACGATTCTAGTTCGCGTGGATCTTGCGGTACTCCGTCCGGATGGTCCGAAACGCCTCGTCCAGCGAGGCTTCCAGGGCCTCCAGTTCGTCCTTCGGCCATTCCTTGGGAGATCCCCGCAAAAACGTGGTGCGGTCGGTGCGGTTGTCGAATCGCCCGATGGGCAGATGGAAAGTCCGGCCGTGGGCTTCCACGCGGATCGTTCCCGGCCGGTCGGACTGCTGTATCAGGTATTCGATGTCGTCCGTTCCGTATTCCTTCATCATCACATCAATGGGGACGCCGTGGTTCAGGATGGAACCGGGATCGTCGGGGTCGGCGCGCTCGCCGTTCTTGCGCCGGGATTCCTCCGGGGTGACCCAAACGTACAGAATCGCCGCCGATTCCAGGATTTCCTCGGAGAGCTGGGCCAGGCTGTACTGATAGCCGTAGCGGCCGGAAAGCGGCATGTCGGCGCCGTCCGGACCGCCCCGGGCGAATTCGATCACGGCGGTGCGTCCGGTCATGGACGAAGGAATGCTCGCGGCCTTGTTGTCGATCATGCGTGTGGCCTCGCCGTCCAGACGGTCCGCCAGTTCGTCGAAGACCGCCGGGGGCAGCTTGGCCAGGACTTCCTTTCCTCCCGCCGCCGCTCGGGCGCGGTCCATCCGCCAGAACAGGTAACGGGCTCCGGACAGCGGAGCCATGGGCCGCCCCGAGGTCAGGTCGTAGAAATCCTCGTTCAGAAGATGGGTCAGCGTTCCCCATTCCACCGGATCGGCGAACGGCTGATCCGGGGCGGCGAAGAACAGCGGCTCCCGCCCCATGACGGTCAGGCCCTCGTCTACGAGATGCATGAAATGCACGTAGGGAAAATCGTCCAGTTGCACGGGCCGCCCGATGCCGTAGCGGGCGTGGCACTCCTCCGGTGACAGGTTGCCCAGGTAGCGGCGCAGTTCGGATTTTCCGCTGGCGGGGAGCGCCAGAAGCAAGAGCGTCTGAATGGTGTCGGTCATGAAAAACCTCCCGATGGGTGAAAAGGCGCGCCCCGCGGGCCGCCGGTTCGATCAATGGCCGGCGGCCTGTCCCGGTTTGGCGTTCCAGATGCGCAGAAGCAAAACAAAACCGATGATCCCGAAGGGAATCAGGAAGACCGGCCAGAACCGCCAGTTCCAACTCGTGATGAATCCAAGGGAAATGGACTGCACGAAGGTTCCCAGGTACACGAAGCCGTCGATGACGCCCACGGCGGTGGCGGCTCCCTTGCGCCCGCCGAAGTCCATGGTGGCCGTGCCCGAAAGCAGTCCGTGGGTTCCGATTACCGCGATGGACATGACGAAGCCCAGAAAGGCCAGCACCCACCCGCTCTGCAGGGTGAAAATCATGACGATACAGCCCAGGATGAGAACGCCGTACAGAAAGCCCGCCGAGGGCGCGCGACGGCTCTGGAAGAACCGGTCGCTGACCATGCCCGCCGACATGCCTCCGGTGACGCCCGCAATCCACAACAGCAGTCCCCAGTTGTCCATGGCGAACTGCCAGCCGCCCGTCAGTCCGGCCGCGATCTGTTCCTTGGCGTAGATGGGGAACCAGTGCATGATGCCGTTGCGCAGGATGCCGGTGCAGAACTCGATACCAGCCACGGTGAGGATGACCGGGTGGGTCAGGATGCGCCGGTAAAGTTCGAGCGGCGGGACGCGCTCGTTCAAATCCTCTCCGCTGGAGGCGTCGCAGGTGTCGAAGTCGGGAAGCCCGGCCTGGCTGGGACGATCGCGTAAAAGGAAAATCTCCACCGCGAAAAACAGGAAAAGCAGCAGAGAGGGCGTGAGAAACACCCACCAGACGGCGTCGCCGCCGCCGAATCCCTGGCCTTTGACCCAGGGCGAACCCAGGATGCGGCCGGAGACGTCGAAGGCCAGGAAGATGCCGGACGAGATCATGATGCCGAAGATGCCGGAGAAGGTGCCGCGCTCCCGGACGTGGAACCAGTTGGCGTTGACCTTCACGATGGACACCGCGCCGTAGCTCTGGAAATACATGTTCAAGGCGTACATGGCCATGAACACCCACGTCAATGGCGCGGAACTCGGATCCTCCAGTCCCAATACGTGGTAAGTATACAGCCCCATGGCCAGGTTCATGAATCCGGCCCCGAGCGCGCCGATCAGGATGCCGCGTTTGCCGCCGATGCGATCCACCAGGGGGCCGTTGACCAGGAAGGACAGGCCGTAGACCAGGGCGCCGATGCCGAAGATCTCGCCGAATTCGGCCTTGGTCATCAGGTCGCCCAGGGCGTTTTTGGACACCGTGAGGTTGTAGCGCCCCATGTACAGGAGGGCGTAGGTCAGTCCCAGGGGGAACCAGTTCAGAAAGCGCCTTCGACGGAAGGCGTCGCTGTGTTGAACGGCTTCGGACATGGTTTCGGCCTCGCTTTCGCGTGATTTCCGATCGGTCGTCCCGCATAGGGACATCGCCTTGTCCGAACCAGGATACACATCTAACGGCGGGCGGCAATGAAAACTTGCACGCAAATGGGATTCTCACACGATCGGAAAGTCCTCGGAAGGCATCGAAAGACCGATTTTTCGACCGGATCGATGAATAAAATGCATAACTCCGGGCAAAAACAAGCAAAAACGCGCCCGAAGGCGGAAAAATGAGGAATTCACGCTTTTCTCATTTGCAATTCCTTAAAATTTCAGTACAACCGACCGGAGAAGATGTTTCCCGTTTCCAGGGGTTTTCCCGGAACGGACATTCAGGATATTCCAACCTTAAGATCGAATGCCCCAGGGACCGAAAGAGAGGAAAAAGATGAAGACGAATACGAAGGGATGGCTGATTGCGGCCTTGCTGACGCTGGTGCTTATTCTGGCCGTGGCCTGCGACGACACGGGAGACACCGATCCCGGAGACGGAGACACCGACGGCGACAACTCCCCCGACGGCGACGGAAACGATCCGGACGGCGATTCCTCCTCGGACGGCCTTTCCATCCAGGATATTCAGAACGATACGTCCTCCAAGCATCCCGTGCCGGGAACGGTGGTGGAACTGAAAGGCGTCATCGCCACCAGCGAAAAGGTCATGGTCAGCGAAAGCTCCAACACCCGGGGCTTCTTCATCGCGGCGCCGGGCGGCGGCGAATACGGCGGCCTGTTCTGCATCATGAAGGGCGACGTGGACTTCGACCCGATCGTGGGCGACAAGATCGACATCAAGGGCGAATACGACGAGTTCTGCGGCGTGGGCGACGTGCCCGATGAATATTGCAGCAGCCAGGTGGTGTTGAGCGAGGCCCCGGTGGTCACCGGCACCGGCGTAGCGCCGGAACCGGTGGTGATCGACGATCCGTCCAAAATCGCCACGGGCGGCGAGCTGATGTACGTCTGGGAGCACAGCCTGGTGAAGATCAACGACGTGACGGTCCTCGACGAGGACGCCGGTTACAACATGTTCACCGTCACCGGCGACCTGCTGGTGGACGACATGATCTACAGCCCGCCGGTGGTCAAGGATCAGCATTTCGAGAGCATCACCGCCTTCCTGTACGCCTCCTTCAACGACAGCAAGCTGGTGGGTCGCGGACCCGAGGACTTCGACACGGGAAGCGCCACCACCGGACTGACCCTGGCCGACATCCAGAACCCCGCCGCGGAAAACCATCCCAACCAGGGTCCGGTCTCCCTGGAGGGCCTGGTGGTCGCCTCCGGAACCTTCTCGGTTTCCGGTCCCCTGACGGGCATCTTCGTCTCCGACAAGAACGGCGGAGCCTGGAGCGGCGGCCTGCTGGTCTGGAAGCCCACTGCGGACGACGCCAACGGTTACGATCCGCCCGCCCTGGCCGTGGGCGCGGTCATCGACGTGGAAGGCACCTACACCGAATATTGCGGCTATCAGGAGCCGTACTACACGAGTTGCAGCACTCAGATCGAACTGAACAAGGCGTATGGAAAGATAACGGACACGGGCGAAACCGCCTCCGCTCCGGCCGCCCAGACCGTCAATCCGGGCGACGTGGCCACCGGCGGCAGCCAGGCCGAGCAGTGGCAGTTCTCCCTCGTCCAGGTGGAAAACGCCACGGTCACCAACGGCGACGCGGGTTACGGCACCTTCATCGTCACGGGCGACCTGCTCGTGGACGACGAGCTGTATTCCTACGACCTGCCCGCCACGGGCACGGAAGTCACCCGGCTTACGGGCTTTTTGTACACCAGCTACGACGAGTTCAAACTTCTGCCGCGCAGCGCGGACGACGTGGACTTCGGCGACGGTCCGGACGGCGACGTGGACGGCGATGCCGACGGCGACGCGGACGGCGACGTGGACTATCCCACCTCCAGCGTGGTCATCAACGAAGTGCTCTACAACTACCGTAGCGCGGACCAGACCATCACGGACGACCCGCCCTACGTCTTCATCGAGATCTACGGCCCCGGAAACACCAGCCTGAGCGGCTACACTCTGGTGGGCCTCAACGGCAGCAACAACCAGGAATACGGCGAGATCAGTCTGTCCGGCCATTCCATTCCCGCCGACGGCTTCTTCGTCATCGCCCACACCACCGCCGAGGCCTCCCTGGCCGCCGTGGCGGACCTTCAGAGCGACAACGCTGACTATCAGAACGGCCCGGACGCCATCCTTCTGAAGAAGGACGGGAACGTGGTGGATACCCTGGGTTACGCTTTCGGCACGGATGTCGCTCCGGCCGCCGAGGGAACGTCGGTCGGCACGGTCAACGGCCCCTACAGCACGGCCCGAAAGCCCGACGGCGCGGACACGAACGACAACGCCACCGACTTCATGTTCTGCGCGACACCCTCGCCGGGCGCCAGCAACAGCGGCTGCACCGCCCCGGACTGGGACTGAGGATTTGTCGGAAACGGGAATGAAAGCCCAACGTTATCCTCGAACGGCGGCGTTCTTTCTCTTTTCGCTGCTGTTGGTCTTCGCGGCGAGTTCCTGCACCCTGGAAGGCTCGGACACGGCCTTCCCGGGGCAGGATCTCCGCATGACCTTCCTGCACACTACCGACACTCATTCCAAGGTGCTGCCCTTCAAGTTCGTTCCCAACTCCTGGGATGAGAAACTGGGCATCCTCCCCTGCACGGGCGACGATCAGCTTTCCGGCTGCCAGAACTGCTTGGAATGGGAAATCCGCGACCTGGGCGGCGGCGAGGACGTCATCCCGGACGTGCGCGCCTGCGACGACTGCCTGTACTTCAACCAGGAAGAGGACGTCTGTCCGGACTGCTACCTGGACCGCTTCGAAAAGGAAGCCTGCTACGCCTGCATCAAGGAAGTGCGCGAGAGCAGCCGCTGCACGGACTACAGCTTCGGCGGCTCGGCCCGGGTGGCCTGGGCCATCGCCCGGGAACGGGAGAAAAGCATTCGCTCCGCCCACGTGGACACGGGCGATTTCTTCCAGGGCGCGCCCATTTTCAACCTCTTCACCGGAGAGGCCGAGGTCCGGGCGCTCTCGGCCATGGGCTGCGATGTGTCGGTCATCGGCAACCACGAGTTCGACCAGGGAGCCGATCGCCTGGCCGACCTGCTCTATCACTACGCCACCTTCCCCATGCTGAACGCCAATTTCATGTGGGACAGCCCCGCGCGGGAGGGAACCAACAACATGGGACAGCTCGTCAGCCCGTTTTTCATCAAGAATTACAAAGGGTTGACCGTCGGCTACATCGGCATGGGCAACGTGCGCAGCTTAAACAGCCTGGGCGACGCCAACAACAGCATGGGAGCCCGCGCCATGGACACTTTCCAGGTGCTGGAATCCACCATCCCCCAGATCCGCAACCAGGTGGATTTACTTGTGCTTCTGTCCCATATGGGACTGAACGAGGACATCGAGATCGCCAACCGCGTCACCGGCCTGGACCTGATCTTCGGCGGACACGATCACGTCCTCACCGATCCGCCTCTGGTGGCCTATAATCCCGAAGGAAAACGGGTGATTATCGTCCATTCCGGGGTCAACAACAAAGCCGTGGGCCGCCTGGACGTGGTGGTTCGGGACGGCGAGGTGCTGGCCTACGACTTCGCCACGATCCCCATCACCAGCGAAACGGATATCGAGGGCAATCCCAAGGTGGGCTCGGATCCCACCGTGGCCAACATTCTGTACGATTACCAGTTCGAACTGGACCGCGCCCAGGATCTGACCCGGGAAATCGGCTACGCCGCCGGGGACTTTCCCAGGAAGGTCGTGGGTGACTCCCCCCTGGGCAATCTGGTGGCCGAGGCCATCCGGGTGCGCCGCAAGGTGGAAACGGACTTCTCCATCACCAATTCCCTGGGCATCCGCGCGGATCTGAACAAGGGCAACATCACGGTGGGCAAGATGTACGAGATCTTTCCCTTCGAAAACTCCATCACCACCATGTACATGTCCGGCTTCGAACTGCAACAGCTCTTCGACTTCGTGGCCTCGAAAAGCAGCGCCTACGGCTGCTCCGCCCAGGTGCAGATCTCCGGAGCGGAAACGGTGCTGGACTGCAAGAACCGCAAGGTCAAGGACTTGAAAATCAACGGGATTTACGTGGTCAGGGACTACGACCTCAAGGAGCCCTACATCTCCTTCAACGTGGCCACGAACGACTACATCGCCGACGGCGGCTCGGGCTTCGACGTGTTCGAGCAGAACACCACGAAAACCTACACCAGCCTGTCCCTGCGGGACGTGGTGATCGAGTACATCGAGGAAAAGGGCTTCATCGAACCGGTCGTGGACGGCCGCATTAAACTGATACGAGGTAGCACCGGTGGAAGTGACGGTTCGGATTATACGGACGGCGCTCTGGATTAGTCTGTTCGCCGTTCTCGCGCCGCTCGGCTGCGAGAAATCCGCCGATATGGAGGCCCTGGAAGGGCTGACCAGCCTGCGGATCACGCTTGAAAGCGAGGCGGGAAGCACGGAATCGCCCCTGGAGTTCGGCGACATGCTCGCCGTCCGGTTGAAGGTGGAGGCCCTGGATCACACCGGCTCTCCCATGCCCGAGTACAAAGGCCGCGTGAAGTTCCAGGCGCGCCCGGGGTTTCTGGGACGCAACGGCTGGGAGGAATTCGACGTGGCGCACGGCCAGCACGTGGATCTTTCGCTTTATTCCGGCTTCGGCGACGTGCGCATCCTGGCGGAGGACATGGACGAACTGGTGGTGGGCGTGGCCGAGCCCATCCACCTGGAGCCGCCCACCCTGGAAACGGCCCAGCGGCCGAAGGGCGACATCGACACCACCCCCTGGGACGGCTCGTACATGCGGGTGGAGACGGGGCGTATCGTGGTCACCCACGCCACCATCGACGGCTTCTACGCCACCGACATCCAGGGAACGGAATACAATCACATCTATGTCTACACCCACAGCACCCCGGCCGTGGACCGGGGGGACGTGCTGTCCTACGTGGGCGGCAGCGTCTCCGAATTCTACGGCCTGACGGAAATCTCTTTTCCGGATTACAAGGTGCTCTGCAACTATTACACGCCGCCCGAGCCCGTGCCCGTCACCGCCGTCATGCTGGCGGACCGCAAGTCCATGGAAAAGCTGGAATCCGGACTGGTTTCCGTGGAAAACGTGACCGTGGGCGGCATCGACGAGTATTCCTACGCCAATTACGGCCAGTGGGTCGGCCGGGCGGGAGACAAGGGAGAGATCACCGTCATCATTCAGGAAGCGCTGCCGGAGTTCGATCCCTACACCTACAAGGGCGCCATCGAAAAGATCGTGGGCAACCTGCGCCAGCACTGGTCGGCGGACCCGGAATGGATCCTGGTGCCCCGGGACGAATGCGACGTGTGGGGCGTCGGGGAACGTCCCGAAACCTGCGACCGGGCCATGCCCGAAACCACCTGCGCGTTCGAGGGCGGGTAAACCCGCCGATCCGTGCGCGCGAACGTCGGTTCCCGAAAGCGCGGGTTCGCGAAAACCGAAACGGAATCCCGGAACACTCAACAGACAGGAAACGAATCCATGCGTCAGCTCCATCTGCTTTTTCTGATCCTTCTGCTTTCCGCCACGCCCGCCTTCGCCCAGGACGCTCCCGCTCCGGACGCCCCGGCGACGCCCGACGACGGATCCGCGCTTGCGGGCGAAGAACAGACCCCGGCCGAAGCCGCTCCCGCCGCGAAGACCGAGGCGGAAGCGCGGGCCGATGAAGCCCTGCAAAAAGCCAACGAGGCGCTTCAAAAGGCCGAGGAGGCCCTGGCGACATTGAAGGCGGAGACCGAAAAGGCGGCCCGGACGACCGCTCCGGCGGAAGAAGCGCCCGAAGCCAAGGTGGAGGAAAAGGGAAAATTCCGTCTCAGCGACCACATCGACACCAAGATCAGCTTTACCTTCGCGGACAGCAACCTACGTGAAAACGACGAGTTCAGTCCCAGCATGGCCATCGGCCAGAAGCCCGAATCCCAGTTCATCGGTGACGCCGGGGAAATGCATCCGGTGGACATCAACCACACCCATCTGGTGCTGCACCACTACTCGGACGGCTACATCCCCGGCATGCTGGCCGAGGCGGCGCTGGTGCTGCGTTTCAAGCTGGCCTCCGACCAGGTGACGGGCGAGACGGAAACCGGCGTGGCCGACGACGGCACCTTCCTCCGGCTGGGTTACATCTTCGATCACGACGGCAAGAAGTCCATGATCCTGGACCTGACGGCCTTTCCCTTCGACGCGGACCGCTTCATGCTGGGTTTCCACTACGATCTCTCCTGGGCCGGACAGACCAGTTTTCCCCAGAACGCCGATTCGGTTCCCGGCCTGCGCCTGGGATTCGAGCATCCGCGCTTCTACGTCTTCGCGGGCGTGAAAACGCACCTCCAGCCCAAAAAGGACAAGCAGAACACCGAACGCGTGCCCACGGAGACGGTCTATGCGGGACTCTTCGGCGGCGGCGTGAACATCATCGACGGCCTGAAGTTCGAGGCCAACGGCGGCGTCATCCAGAAGGGCGACAACCCCAACATTCCCGAGGACATAGGCGGCGGCGACGACGATATCCTGGCCTGGGGCGCCTCCGCGCGCGTCTCCTATGCCATGGGGCTGCCCATCGGCGACCGGCTGGACCTGCGCCTGTATCAGAACGATCCCAGAAAACGGCTGGAGCTCACCCGCCACGACGAGTACGTCCCCGGCGAGTTTTCCTTCATGATTTCGGGTGAATTCACCTTCCTGGGACAGAATCTCCAGAACCCGGACAAGACCGACGGAACGAGCGACTTCCACGCCCCGGCGGCGCTTCTGGCCTTCAAAATGAAGTACGACTACTTCCGCGCCCACCTGGAAGCCGCCTACCGCAGCCTGGAATTCCTGCTCTTCGACACCCCCGGATACGTGCCCTTCCAGGCGCTGCCGAAAAAAGCGGACGCCAAGCCGGAACTGTACGGCATCCTCTCGGTGGACTACCACATCAAGCCCGCCTATCTCACCGTAGGACTTTCGGGCGGTTTCAAGCGGCCCGCCTCCTACCGGGGAGACAAGGGCTCGCCCGTGGCGGTGGTGAAGCGCCGTACGGCCACCACGGCCTATCTGTCGCCCTTCAGCCGCGCTATCGAGATCCTGCCGGTGGGCAAGGACGCCTTCAATATCATGGAAGCCAAACTGGACGTGGAGTTCGACATTTCCGACTTCATGACCTTCCTGCTCGAAGTGAACTACACCCACGACAGCAACCAGGTCAAGCTGGCCACCTCCTCCGATGACAGCGAGCTGCTCTACAAGAAGTTCGAGGACAGCTCCATCACCGATCGCGTGGGTCTGGCCGCCATTTTACAGGCCAAGTTCTGATCCGGCGGTTTGGCCGCCCTTTCAGCGCCCCGTATGCCCGAAGCCGCCCGCTCCGCGATCGGTTTCATCCAGGCGCTCCCTCACCACCCAGCGGGCCTTCGCCACGGCGGCCACCACCAGTTGCGCGATGCGCTCGCCGCGCTCGATGGCGAAGGGCTCCGCGCCTAGATTCACCAGCGCCACCCGGATCTCTCCGCGATAATCCGAATCCACCGTCCCGGGCGCGTTCAACACGGTGACACCGTGTTTCACCGCCAGGCCGCTGCGGGGCCGCACCTGGGCCTCCGCGCCATCCGGCAAGGCGATGGCCAGTCCAGTGGGCACCAGCGCCCGGCCGGAAGGCGGGATCACGAGCGGCTCGCTTACGGCGGCGCGCAGGTCCATGCCCGCCGACCCGACGGTTTCGTATCGCGGCAGATCCAGATCCTCGAAGCCTTCCCGGCAACGTATGATGTCCACGTCGATGTTTTCGGCCACGTCATTTCTCCTCATTTCGGTTTCGGATAGTTGCGAATCCGGCAGACGGTTGCGAAGGGACAGTACCGGCAGGTGCGTGGAGCCACGGCGAAACGCCCCGCCCGCATGGCGCGGACCATGTCGGCCAGACGGCCGGCCAGATTCCGGTCCCCCGTCTCGTCTTCCCCCGGCCGGATATCCAGAAAACCGCCATCCGCCGTCGTCAGGGGTTCCCTGGTTTCCCTCGGTTTTTCCGGCTCTTTCAGCAGTTCGTAGCGGGCGTGAATGCGAAACGGATCGTCCTTGTTCTCGTTGTTTTTCACGGCCTGGGCAAGCGCCAGCATGTAAACGGGCATCTGGAAGGACGAACGGCCGAACTGCTCGGAATCCAGCTTTCCGGAAACGCTTTCCCGCCCGCCCGACTTGTAGTCCACCACCCGCAGGCGACCGTCCACCCCTACGTCCACGCGATCCAGGCGACCGCAGATCCGGAACGCGCCGTGTTCGTCCGTAATGGAAAGATCCGGCAGAAGGGAATCCGCCCCGCCGTCTCCGAAAGCCTTCTCGAAATGAATGGGTCGCATCACGTCGAAATCCGCGCCCCAGCGCTCGAAATAGCGTCGGATTCGTCCCGCCCAGCGCCCGGCCTCCAGTTCCGCGATCCGTCTCCGGCGTTCCGGCAGCATATCGGAATCGGCCCCGAAAAGTTCCTTCAGCCGCGTAAAGGCAAGCATTTCCGCCCGATCCGGATCGTTCCGGATTTCGTCGAGGCGATCCCGCAAAAGTTCCATCATCACCCGATGAAGCGCCGCCCCCGCTTCCCGCGCGTCCAGCGCCTCCGGTTCCGTTTGCCACGGTTCCGCCTTCAAAACGCGATTCGCGAAATACTTGAAGGGGCAGTCGGCGTAATCCTCGAAGGCCGAGGAACTGTAGCAGGAAGGCGCACAGTCGTACGCGGCGTATACGTCCGGATCTATGTTCCCCGTGTGGGCATCCGCCCTTTCCGCCCGGCGGTCATCCGTGAAATCCCGCAGAAATGCGTCCCGGCGTTTTCCGATGCGGGCTTTCTCCACCAGGCGGAGCAGAGTTTCCGCGCCGTTTTCGTCCGCGAAATCCGCCGCCGCCGCGTCGTTCGCCGTCGCCCCGGCCCATGCCGCCGCCGCCCGCAATCGTTCGGCGGGCGGGTCGGGCGGCGCGGTTTCGTTTTCCGTTTCCATCGCCGCCATGGCCTTCGCGATGAAGGGAGAGGGCGAAAGCTCCTTGCCGTCGGCATCCCGAACCGGGACGTACAGCTCCACTTCCCCGCATTTCGTCAGCATGCGGACGAACTGCATGCGCTCCCGGAAGAACCGGTTCGAGAGCCCGGGCAGAAGGATCCCGCCCGCCGCGCGGTTGATCCGATGCCTTTCCGTTTCCGCAAGCATTCCCGGATTTTCCTTGAGTTTCGGAAAGATTCCGTCGTTCAGGTCCAGAAGGAAAATCCGGCGGTATTCCGCTTCCGCCGCCTCCTCCGGGCCGAGCACGGCCACGGTTTCAGGCTCCGGACCGCTGCGCAACCGGATGGAAAGATCCAGAAGACGGAAAAGCCGGCTCAGAAACAAAGACGCGGAAAGCCGCACGTCCGTCTCCGCCGCCTCGCCCGCGACTTCCGATCGCCATTCCTCCAGAATCCGTCGCGCGGTTTCCAGGGCGTGATGGCCAAGCACGAAGCGCCGTCGCTCGTGAACCGATCGGTAAAACGGCAGCCGAAGCCGGTCCAGTTCTTTCAGAATCCGTTCGATCCATGCTTCCGGCGTGCGCCGTTTTCTCCAGTCCGAAAGCCAGGTCCGCCAGGCTTCCAGCGCTTCCAACGCCTCCCGTTCCGTTTCGTCTCGGACGCCCATCGAAACCGCCCGCTTCCAGTCCCGCTCTTCCAGGAGTTCCACCCCCCGGCGACCCATCAGGGCTTCCGCCGTTTCCAGCATCTCGTCGGAACGCGTTTCGGGACCGAGCCCGAACGGCCGCGCCGAACGGGCCAGCGCGGCCAGTTCGGCGATCGAAACCTCTCCGCTCAGAACGTCGTACAAACGCCGCATCCAGCCCAGGCAGGGCGCGTCCAGCACGGAAACCGAGCGATGGTAGGCAATGGGCAGGCCGTCTTCCAGAATGGCCCGTCGCAGATCGGTGCGCAGACGCTCCAGATCCGGAACGACGACCGCCATGTCGGCCGGGTCCATTCCCTCCGCCAAAGCCTTCCGGATACGGAACGCCGCCAGGCGAACCTGGGCGGAAAGGTCCGCGGGCCGAAACAGCCGGATTCGCGGGTCCGGAAAGGGAACCTCGCCCGGAGTCCGGACGTTCTCCACGGCCGGAAAAAAGGCATCGACGGCGGCGAGGCGGTTTTCGTCCGCCGCCAGAAGCGGTTCGACGAAGGCGACTTCCGGCGCGGCATGGCCTATGGCGCCCGTTTTTTCGATGCGGTTCAGCAGCGGCTCCAAAGGCGAGAAAAGGTCCGGCCGTGCGTGCAGAAGCTCGAAGTCGAACCGGGTGGGAAGCCATGCGGAAAACGCCGCCATGGCCTCCCGCTCCAGCGGCGCGGGATCCACGAAGCCTTCGAAGCGGAGTTCCTCCACACCGTCCAGACCCGCCGGACGGCCGCCAGCGTTTTCCGTAAATCGCGCCAGCACGTCTCCGGGCGTCGCCCATTCGGCGCGCTCCAGTCTTTTTCTCCACGCCGCGTGGACCTCGCGCAACCAGACGCCTTTCGCGCCGGAAGGAAGCAGCGCCGATATCGCCCGCGACCCGCGCAGATTCGGAGGAAGCAGATCCAGCCGCCGAAAAAGCGCAAGCACGGCCTCCGTCAGAAACTCCGGCGGGGTTTCGGAAACGCGCCCGCCGTCTCCGTGGCCGGACAGGACGTCCTCCGTCATGCGCCGCAAGGCCAGATCCGAGGCCAATCGTTTTTCCGGAAGCACGGACCGCCGCAGGATCTCCACAAGATCGGAAAACGTGAGATGGCTTCGAAAAAACAGCGTGCGTCCGGACGCGGATTCCAGATCCCGCCGGGTGCGGACGGCGGCGCGGTAAAGCGTGGGGTGAACGGTCAGGATGCCCGGCGCGTTCACGGATTTTCGCCTTTCGCCGATTCGAAGTCGTGGCAACGGAAGCACAGGTCGTCTTTCAGCGGGTGGGAGGGTTTCAGCGGATGCATTCCTTCCGCGTCGTGACAAGGCATGCAGTCCTTCCAGTCGGTCAGACCTCGATGGCGCGCGTCGCGAGGAATCGGGGGCCGGGGTTGGGGATTTTCGGACGCCAGCACCAGAACGGCGATGACCGCCAAAAGAAGCACCAGAAAGAGAATCGTCTTGATTTTTCGGGACGGTTGCACCGGTCATATCTCCCCTGGGGATTTCACTTACCCCGGCGCTATCCTACGGGCAAACCTCGTCGCCTGTCAATGCCCCGCGTAGCGCATCAACGTCTCAGCACGCTTTTCAGGGCGAATCGTACGGCAGACAGCAGGCGCAGCCGCCCGCACACACCATGTCCCCGCAGGAAACGCGTTCTTCCCTGTAGGTTCCTTGCGGGCAGTCGCTCATCCAAGAAACGCAGGTACCGCTGAATTCCGAGCATTCGTAGAACTGTTCCCGGCAAAGCCCCACTCCCGAATCACAGATTTCCCCGTAGGCGGAGATTTCCTCCCATTCACATACATGCTCCCTCGAACAGGAGGGAAACACCTGCACGCACATGGGAAGCGGACCTCCGGACGGAACTTCGTAACAGCTTTCCGCCGGGCAGTCGGAATCCGATTCGCAATACTCCTCCAGGCAATCCGTACTGTTGCAGGCGTTTTCGTTGTTGTCCCGATCGCAGAAACCGTCTTCCGCCCGAATACAGAAGAAGCAGGCGCAGTCGTAGTAATAGCACTCACCGTCTTCGCCTTGCACCACCGCTTCCGTTGAGGTCAGTCCGGCGCAGCAATCTGGCCCGCCGATCATACCCGTTTCATCCGGACCGACGCAGTTGTTTTGTTCGGGAAGGCAGCACAGGCCCGAATAGCCGCCCATGCAGCCCAAGAGATCCGAGGACTCTCCGTATCCCTCCTCGCAGCCGTCCATGAAGTATGTGCAGTAGCCGCCCTGGTCCTGGCACGCCGCACCGTTCCAGGGTTCGCAATAACCGGTCTCCTCGTTGCAGAAACTGTCCTCGAAAATCGTTTCCTGGCTGTCGCACTCCCCGTCCTGACTGCAGGAGTGGCTGATCTGAGCACAGTTGGGTAGACCGGAAAAACCGATGCAGGTGGAATCCGGGCAATCGTGATTGTCGTTGCAGAGCACGTCCGGCAGGCAGCAAAGCGCCGAGCGGCCTCCCGGACATTCCAGTTGCGTGAAGCTTCCGCTATCGTGGCTGCCGTCCTCGCAACCGGCCAAGTAGTGGGAGCAATATCCCTCCTGCCGTTCGCAATCCGTTTCGTAATAGGGTTCGCAGTGGCCGGCCTGTTCGTTGCAGGTGGAGCTGTCCAGGTCGGCGGTGGCTTCCACGCACCGGCCGCCCAGGCATTCGTAGTAGTTGATCCGGCATCCCGAAATGGCAAGGATCGAGCAGTCCGCCTCCGGGCAGTCCGCGTCCGTAAGGCAGGCCGGACTCTCGCAATCCGTGCTGTTGCACACATTTTCCCCGTCGTCGGCGTCGCACAGATCGTCTCCTTCCGCAATGCAGAGGAAGCAAGAACAATCCGGATATTGGCACTGGCCGTTTATATCGAGCGACGCATAGGGAGCCGTGTCCAGGCCGGGACAGCAGCGCCCGTCCGGCATCATGCCGATTTCTCCCTTCTCCGTACACGGCGGCACGCAACGCCCGCGCGCAGAATCGCAAACCATGCCCTGGAACCCTTCCTCGGATGGCAGGCATTGTCCGCTGGTCGAATCGCATGTGTATCCGGTCTCCATACAGCCTTGCCCGCCCGGATCCACGTTGACATTCGTACATTGCCGAGCCGGACATTCGGCGTCCATCGTGCACTCCCCCGGTTCGGCGCAGTCCGCTCCGCAGTTGCAATAGTTTTCTCCCGGCCCGCAGACATCGTTTCCGCAGAACCCGCAAAGGAAACTTCCGTCGGGAACGGCCATGCAGTTGCCGCCGTTGTCCGGAGCGGCGTTGGACAGTTCGACGAGATTCGGGCAGCAGTCGTCGTTATTCGGATCGCCGTCCAGCCGATAGCCCGTTTCTCCCTCGCCCACGCAGACCGGCTCGTCGGGCAGGCAGCAAACCGTTCCGGCGCCGGGGCAGCCTCGCCTTCCCGCGACGGGAGACTGGCCCTCTCCGCAGCTGCCGGCGTTTGGAACGCAGGTTCCGCCCAGGTCCAGGCAAGTCGCCTCCAGGCAGCACTGGCCCTCGCAGCCCAAGGGATCTCCGTTGGCGAGCATCCCGTCCGGGCAGAGCGCGCGGCCGTAGGGCATGCAGACGCCGGTGTTCTCCGATTCGCACACGGTCGGAACGGGCTGTTCGCAGCGGCCGGTGTTTTCGTTGCAGGTCCATTCGTTGAAAGCCTCTTCCGAACTTTTGCAGTCGCCGGTGTTCACGTCGCACTTGGACCGTATCTCCACGCAGGACCACATGAGCGGCCAGTCGCCGATTTCGTAGCAGCTCGTCGCCGGGCAGTCGGCGTCCTCCCGGCACTCCCCCGGCGCGGCGCAGTCCTCCGCGCAGTTGCAATAATTTTCCCGAACGCCGCAGGCGCCGTTGCCGCAGCGGGTGCAGAAGAAATCCCCACCCGATGTGGCCGGCACGCAGCCGTCATTGCCGTCCGGATAGGCATTGGAAATCGGATCCAGGCCCGGACAGCAATGGTCTTTCGCCGCCTCGGGGTCAAACGTATTGCCCGCGCCGCCCTCCGGCACGCAGAGCGGCTCCACCGGCAGACAGCACCAGTTGCCCGCGCCCTCGGAATCGAACAGTCCGCATTCCTCGTCGCTTTCGGCGTAGACATAGCCGCCTTCGCAGATCGGCGGCATGCGGTCGTCCGGCTCGTAGGAAACCGCCACGCAATATCCCCCCTCGGCATGGCAATCCACCGCCGTCAGGGGAATGCAGCAGACGCCCGGGCATCCCATGGCGTCTCCGGCCATGCGAGAGCTTTCGTCCGGGCAGGCGGCGGCGTAATCGTTGCAGCTTCCTCCGGCCAGCTCGCAGGCGGTAAGCGGGATTTCCTCATCGCCGTCCGCCCCCTCGTCCGGATCGCCGTCCGTAAGCGGGATGCAGGTTCCGTCCGAACAAAATCCGGTCCAATCGTTCGGGTCCAGGCAGCGATTTCCGTTTTGTTCCTCGTCGGCGTCCACCCGGCAACTCCAGCAGGAGGGGGGAGCGACCTTCATACAGGCGTATTGGTTGCAGTCCGGCACTTCTCCCGGGGCGGGAACGGGTTTTTCTCCGCAGGTTTCCAGCCAGTCATCCATGTCGAAATCCCGGTCGGAGTCACCGTCTTCCGAACTCTCGCAAAGTCCGTCCCGGCAGACTTCTCCCTCTTCGCAGTCCCGGTCGTCCGTGCAGCGGCCCAGATCCAGCGTGGCGGGGCCTTCACAGGCGCTCAATATGAAAACGAAAAACAACAGGCAACGAATCGCCCGTCCCATCCGCTGGGCCTTGTTTTCCTTTCGACACATGGCTTCCTCCCGGTCTTTTCGACATCGTTCGGAGGACTGACGAGCCTCCGGCGGTCCGAATGGTTTTCTTCTTTTGAATTCTATAGCAAAACCCCGGCCGAAATCAACCCGGAAACGTACTTGTATCCCTTTGAAATCACGATGGAAAGATTCACGGCGAGGGCTCGGTTTCACCCCGCGTCTTCCCGGTGGAAAGCGACCGAAGGGGTTTTGATACTGGACGAAAGCCCCGCTTTTCGGTATAAAAAAAACATCGAAAGAATCCGTTGGGATCATTCCTTTCCGAAAAAGCCTCCGGACGGCTCCAGCCAACCGGAAAAAGGACGAAAAGCATGTTCAATCATCGAATCTCGATTTTTCTCCTTCTTCTTCTGCTCTCCTTTTTCCCGGGGTGTTCTTCCTCCGACGATGAAATCGACGGCGACGGCGCTCCGGACGGGGACGACGAAAACGAATCCGTCGATGGGGATCACGGCGGCGATCCGGACGGAGAGTCGCCGCCGGACGGGGATACGGATCTCGATGCGGGCGAAAGCGACCGCGAGACGGACGAGCAGAGCCTTCCCTGGCCTGGCTGTGACGCCATCCAATCCACGAAAACGCTGGAGGAAAAGGCGCGGTACTTCGATCAGGTGGCGCGGGATCGGCATATCGCGGACGATGGTCTTTTCCGAAACCTGGAATTGGACGAAAATCTGGAAAACGTGGAACGCTGGTATCACACGGAAAACACCATCCTCTGGTCGGGAATCTATCTGGCCAGCCAGGCCCTGCGATACGCTGTGACCCGCGACCCGGAAACCGTGGAGAACGCGAAGCGCATCCTCCTCGGACTCCTGGACCTGACGCGCGTCACCGGGGTTTCGGGCCTGTACGGACGCTGCCTTGCGAAACCGGGCGTCCCTTATCCTCCCGTGGCGGAGGATCACCCGGGCTGGACGGACAGCCCGGCGGAAGGCTACGAAGGCTGGCGCTTCCGTAACGACGTGAGCAAGGACGGCTATGACGGCCTCATGATGGGTTACGCCCTGGCCCTGGAACACTTCGAGGACGCCCGGCTGCTGTCCGACATCCGGGCGCGGGTGGCGGAAATCGCGAAACATATCGTGGACAACGGGCTGCGTATCGTGGATGTGAGCGGCGAAGTGACGGAACACGGGCGGCTTTACCAGAGCGCCGGAGACGATTTCCCCGGTTTCAACGCCTTGCTGGCCACCAGTTGGCTGAAAATCGCCGCCCTTGCGGGAAACGACGCGGAACTGGACGACATCTACTATCGCTGTCTCATGCGCGTGCGCGGCGACACGGCGGGTTGCCCGGAATTCGACCGGGTGGACCTGGGGCCGTACATCGATTCCATGGAAACCATGCTGTATCTCTTCCAGGCCGGCTGTCAGCAGAATTACGACAATTTCGATATGTGTTACCAAGCCATGTATCCCCTGGCCCGCCTGGAGGACGATCCGGCCTTGAAGGCCCGGCTGGTGAACATCGCCAGAAACGAGATGTTCCACACGGAAAACGAGGAATATCAGAGCGTCGCCCCCATCGGAAACGCCTTTTTCACCTTCGCCTACGCGGCCATCGTGGACGGCAAACCGGGAGAAGACGCCGTTCTGGACGACGCGGTGGAAGCGGCGGTCTGCAAGCTTATGGAATTTCCGGAGGAAAAATTCGTCCGCCAGATTCCGGAGGGAGAACAGGAGGAGGTCTGCAAGAGCCGTCTTGCCAATCCCGTGGCGGCCGAAACGATTCCCCTTTCCGAATACCCTTTCGACAACTATCTATGGCGGCTGGATTTCTTCGAGATCAACACCCGGGAGGTCGCGGAAAATCGCCGGATGATCTATTCTCCCGAGGATTACCTGCTGGCCTACTGGATGGGCCGTTATCACGGGCTGATTCCGGAAGGGATGTGAAAAACCAGGGGCAAGTCCGACGCCTGATTTCGCGTCCGGGTGGGAGATTCGTTCCGTTTCCCGGTACGGGCCTTGGCCCCTTTTCTTTCACTCAAAAGGGATAAGAACAAAAAAAAGAGCCCCCTGGAAGCAAAACTCTGATGCGGGGCTCTTTCCATCGGGAACCCCCGAGGTGTCGGTTCGGGTTGCGGGGTTCCTTCTAAAAAACAATGCGGGAAAAGATCGATCGGCCTGCGGCCGAAAATTCCGGAAAGCCGGAAAGGCGGAAAAAGGGTTTAAATCCGGAAGGAATGGCGAAGAACGGTCCAGATGCGTTGCAGCGTGGTTTCTCTGCGAGGTTCCAGGGATATGACCAGCCGGGGGGCCGAAATACCGGGATTCTTCAGGCCCGCTCGCGGTTCCACTTGGCTTATCATGTTAAAAATTTCTTCCTCGCTGAAATTGACGAAACGCTCCACTTCCGAAAATTCATTCGATTCCAAAGGAAAATCATTGCGTTGCGATTGCTCCGAGTTTTTCACGTGTTCCTCCTTCCAACTTCCGGCGATGAACACTCCTCGCTGACACGTCGAAAACATCAGCAATCTTCATGCCAAATGAAATAAATACGAGATTTTTGCTGTCTTTTCAAATTTCTATGCCTCCGGTTTCTCAAGGTTTTTCGACATTGTTCCTTTATTGTAACTTTTCTATTTTAGCGGGAAATCAAAGGAAATCATTGTTGCAGTGTCGCATTGCGGCAAAAAGATGTTGCTGATTTGCAACAGAATTTGATTACTTCTCTTGATTCTGCCCCTGCTCCGCGACACGGGTCGTTACAAATCGGATTTTTCTCTTGGAAATCGCAATCTCATCCGCCTGTTTAAAACCGCTGGATAACCCGTTTGTCTTTTGTGGCTCTTGGGAGAAATCCACGATTACTGCACGAAAAATTCATGCTATCCACAATTTTAAAAAATGGAAAAGCGGTGTCCATCCACCGAATTGGGATACTTATCCACGGAATCAACAGCTCTACTACTACGACATATTAAATTAATTAATAAAGTATGATTGTTATGAAGGGAGAAAAAGAGGAAAACTCCCTTTTCTCTCCGTATGGCCGTCGAAATTCACCATCCGAACTCGGCCCAGGTCGGCAGGTGATCAGAAAGAGACTTGGCTTCGGAGTGAATTCCACCGCCTTTGTAAGGCAAGGTGGGTTTGAAGAACAGATAGTCCAGACGCACCACGGGTTCCGTACTGGGATAGGTCAACGCCTTGGCTTCGTCGCGCAGATATTTTTTCTCCGGAATGATCTCGCTGAAACCGGTTTCCCTGATGATGGCGATGCTTTTGTCGTCAACCGGACCGCAGGTGTTCGGATCGGGCTCGAAGGGTTCTACGATGGATTCCGGAGGAACGGCATTGAAGTCCCCCGCCATGACGATGAATTCCGCGTTCGAGTCCAGCGCCTTGGCGTAATCCCGTAAAATGGCGGATTGCCGTTGGCGGTTGCAGTTACCATAGGCTTCGTTGTGGATGTTCAGCACATCCAGAGCCTTGCCGCCGATATCGAGCGTGACGTGCTGAATTTGACGATGCAGGTAGAAATCATTGTAATAAAACGGATTTTTTTCCGGTTGGGGAAGGGGAATCACCCGATTGGCGCGGATGGGAAAGCGGCTCAACACCGCTTGGCCGCTCAGCATGCGTCCGTAATGGAGTGTCGGCGGCCAGTAGGGAAAGGGAACGTAGTTCTTGGCCCAGGTGACGGCCGGAGACATGTAACGCAGTCCGGCGGAACGGGCCAGATAGTGCATCTGATCCCGACGATGGGTTCGGCTGCTGTCGAAATCCACTTCCTGGAGCAAAACGATGTCGAAACGCCCTTCTCGGATGAGAGCGGCGATGCCGTCCAGGTTGCGAAGAATTTTCTCTTCCTCGCGCCGCTCTTGAAAATCGTCGGTGTCGCCCACGCCGTACTGGATGTTGTACGAGAGAATCCGGATGCGGCTGGGAGGAACTCCTGGATCCTCGCCCCAGTCGCCGGCAAGGACGGATTCGGGGTATTTCGGCTCCGCAAGTTTTCCGGAGGCCAGGAGATAGGCGATCAACAGCGTGGCCGGAGCGCCCAGAAAAGCCGTGGCCGCAAGGGCCAGACCGATTTTACGGGATCTCTTCATTCGCCCGTATCCGGGATATACATGGCGCGGCTGGTGTGGGTTTCCCATACATCCACCTGGGCGACACGGATGCGTTTCGTATCGATGCGTCGGGCCATGTTGTCGCAAACGTAACGGGCCAGATTTTCGGCGGAGGGCTCGATCCGATCGAAGGGTTCGATTTCGTTCAGATTTTTATGATCCAGCGCGGACAGAACGTCCAGGATTTCCCGTTTCAGGATGCCGAAGTCGATCAACATGCCTCCGGCGTCCAATTTACGTCCTTCCACAATGACCAGGACGCGCCAGTTGTGGCCGTGCATGTTTTCGCATTTTCCGTGATAGTTGCGAAGATGGTGGGAGGCGGCGAACCAAGCCTCTTTCTGTACGCGATACATGATGATCCTCCAATCCGCCGGAATCGACATAGAGTAGATCGAGTGATTTTGCATAGCATTCTTTGTCCGAAAAATCAATGGGAGACGCTCTCCAGCCGTTCGAATGGAGAAAAATCCCGCTGTGAAGCGATCGAAAAATTAAAAAATATTGAATATATTTTACTGTTTTAAAGGAAGCGGTGGGAGGAACATTCGCACGGAGGAAGAATGGGAAAAGGCTTGCCAGCGGTGGTAACGGCGAATATGATGGCGGAAATCGATTCATTGGGAAAGCAAAATATTTTTGGTTGAAGGTTCCACGCAAGCATGAACGACCTTGAAAAAAGCATTGTTCCACGTGGAACAATTCAAAAAGATGCTCCATCGATCGAGAGCGAGTTTCTTCGATTAAGGAAAAAGGCAGAGAAGAAACTGGGAATTTCCCTGGAAAAGATTCCGGCCGATTTGTTTTCCATCCACTTTCAAGAGATGGTACGGTTCAACAGGGCCGTGAATCTTACCCGGATTACGGATGTTCAATCGGCGCTGACCAAACACTACATGGATTCCCTGGCCGGTTTGCCGTTTCTTGAAGGGGAAAGATATACGGTTCTGGATGTAGGCAGCGGCGCCGGTTTTCCCGGCCTGGCGCTGGCCGCCTGTCTACCGGATATAAACATGCAATTGTTGGAGTCTTCCACGAAAAGGGTCGAATTTCTGAAACATGCCATTCGATGCATGGGCCTGACGAATGTGGATGTGATCCGTGGAAAATGGCCGGAAACCGTGGAAGGGAAGCGTTTTCACCGGATCATTTCCCGGGCGGTTTTTTCAAGTATGGACGAATGGAGATGCGCCGGTAATTTCCTGAAAGAGAACGGAAGGTTGATTCTCTGGAAAGGGCAGGAATCGGAAACGGTGTTATCGGGACTGATTCAATCCAGCCATTTTTACACATTGCCGGAGCGGAAAGAGAACCGCTTGCTTTCCATATACGAAAAAGGGATAACAACCTTGTCGCAAAAAGACAGGAAACGGAAAACTCCATGACACGGACCATCGCCATCGTCAATCAGAAGGGGGGGGTGGGAAAAACCACCACGGCGGTCAATCTTTCCGCCAGCCTGGCAGCGGCCGAACGTTCCGTGCTGCTGATCGATATGGACCCCCAGGGCAATGCCGGCAGCGGTTTGGGAATTCGTCCGGAACCGGAACAGCCACAGACCTATCATGTTCTTTTGGGCCAGGTTTCGCTGGAGGAAGCCCTGGTGGAAACGAATCTGCCGGGACTGGCGGTTCTTCCGTCGGGGCGGGATCTGATTGGCGCGGAGGTGGAACTGATCCAGGAGATTGGAAGAGAACGAAGGCTTTTGGAGGCGATGGAACCCTACAAAGAACGATTCGACTTTATCTTTATTGATTGCCCGCCATCCCTCGGCCTCCTGACGTTGAACGCGTTGACGGCTTCGGATTCCATTTTCGTTCCGGTTCAAACGGAATACTATGCCATGGAAGGTGTAGGACATCTTCTCCACGCCGTTGATCTGGTGCGAAAGCGTCTGAACGCCGACCTGGAAATCGAAGGTGTATTGTTGACCATGGCGGATTTCCGTACCAACCTGGCGCGTCAGGTTTCCGAGGAAATTCGGTCTTTTTTCGGACAAAAGGTCTACCGAACCGTCATCAATCGAAACATTCGCTTGTCCGAAGCGCCAAGTCACGGACAACCGGTGCTTCTGTACGATATCGCCTCCCGCGGCAGCCAACAATATCTGGACCTGGCCCGGGAATTTCTTGAAGCGCAACCTCCGGCGGGACAAAATCGATGACGATAAAAAAGCAGCCCAAACGCAAGGCCCTGGGACGAGGAATGTCGGCCTTGATCGATTCTTCGGACGAAACCTCATTCTCCGTGGGAAAAACAAGGGAAAAGCCGGGCGAAAACGAGGTCCGCCGGGTGCCCATCGAGGAAGTGCAGCCCATGTCCGGCCAACCGCGCACTCGTTTCGGAGTGACGGATATCGAGGAACTGGCTCAATCCATCAGGGAAAAGGGAATCCTTCAACCCGTTCTCGTGCGCCGCTCGGATAGCGGATACCAGATCATTGCCGGAGAACGCCGCTGGCGCGCAGCGGGTGAAGCGAAGATAAAAACGATTCCCGTCATCATCAAGGATGTGGATGAATCCGAGGCTTATCAACTGGCCCTGATCGAGAATATCCAGCGGGAGGATCTGAATCCGGTGGATGTCGGCCGGGCGTTTCGAAAACTCATGGACGATTTCGGTCTGACCCAGGAAGAGATTGCGGAGCGTGTGGGCAAAAGCCGTTCCAGCGTGGCCAATCATCTTCGCCTGCTGTCCTTGCCGGAACTGATCCGAAAGAAAGTGGAAGACGGCGGCCTGTCCTTCGGCCATGCCCGGGCTTTGGCCGGGCTTCCGGAAGGGCTTCTTCACCTTATCGACATGCCTAAACTCCTGGCTGGAACCTATTCCGTGCGGGAACTGGAAACCCTGATCGCCCGGCTCAAAAAACGGAAAAAAACGCCGAAAACGGTAGAAGACGACCGACGTCGGGGCGAAAGCGCCCAGATCCGCTTTCTGCGCAGACAGCTGGAACAACGATTGCATTTGAAGGTCACGCTGAACGATCGGGGCGGCCGGGGACGTCTGTCGATCCAATACGGGAGTCTGGACGAACTGGATGGATTGCTCCGGCTTCTGGGCGTGGGGGGATAGAACGTCCCGTCAAACTCCGGGATAAATCTCTTGTGACATGATCCAAGCTATGATAGAGATGGTTTCCATCGATAAACCTGACCGACGAGAGGATGAGCCATGGCTTCGAATACGAGCGAAATCAATGCCCTTCTGGGCAAGGGAAGTGAATTCGAGGGAAAACTGGCCTTCGAGGGCACCGTCCGGATCGACGGCCGGTTCAAGGGCGAAATCCTGTCCAAGGATGTGCTGATCGTCGGCGAGGGAGCGGAAGTGGAAGCGGAAATCCAGGTCAACCGGGTGGTCGTTTACGGAAACGTGACCGGAAACGTGGTCGCTCCCGGAGGCGTGAACCTGCATGCGCCCGCGCGTTTGGTCGGCTCCATCACCACCCGTTCGCTTACGATCGATGAAGGCGTGGTTTTCGAGGGTACCTGCCACATGGAAACCGAACCGCCGAAACGGCCCGCCGGCCCGCCTCCCGCGGAAGGACAGAAGCCAAAGTCCGGAGAGTAGGGGCTTTTCTTCAGAACCGTCCTCAGAAAGAATTTTTTCGATCCGTAAAAATTCACCCGTTTTTCCTGCGCCGGTGGAAAAGGCGGATGACCGTCTTTTCACTGCTGAATGAAGCCGTTTCCGAGTGAAATGTACGCTTTTATGGATTTACGGAGGAAAATGAAAGACGCCCGCCGGAAAGTCAGGAATCTTTCCGAACGATGGCGATGAGAAAACCGCCGAAACCACGAATAACCGAGCAAGAAAGCCGGTTTTCCAATTCACCGATCGCGCGGCCGAAAAACGGAATGTCATGCACTCGGGCCGCCGGTGTAATGACGCGAACGCCCCTCCAGTCCACCGGATGGAGATCCCGGGGCAGATAGGATAAAATCCGGGTTTTCCCATCGAAGCGGGTGAAGACCTGCTCGTCGTCGGTCTGGGCGTCGATGCGAGTGGGGGGTTTCAGCCGTTTCACCCAGCCACGCAGGCTCGTGGGGTTGTAGAACTCTAGCAAAAGGTGTCCGCCGGGCCGAGTGATGCGGGACAGTTCGGCCAAAGCCGGACGGATATCCCGTACGTGAGCCAGAACCTTGAAGGAGTAGACCGTATCGAAGGAGGCGTCGGGAAAGGGGAGCGACCCCAGATCCGCCTCGACGCATTCAAGCCCTTTGGCCTTGGCTTTTTCCAGCATGCCAGGCGAAAGATCCGCCCCCACGGCCGTTCTGGCGATGCGTGCGGCGCGCTCCAGGATCAGGCCCGTTCCGCAGCCGGCTTCGAAAATATCCCGACCATCGATATAGGGTCGAAGAATGCTGAACTCCAGTTCGTCCAGCCAGAGGTGATACCCTTGGTGGCGATGGTCTTCGTACACCGAACTGAAGGCATCGTAATAACTTCGATTGTCTTTTTTCATGACGCTTCCGTTCTCTTGACTTTGCGCCGACCCGTTCCATCGGAAAACGGGGTGGTTACCGGCCGACGCCTTTGGAATTTACGGCGAACGCATATTTTCCGGAAGAAACCCTTGCTTTTCGAGATTTCGGTTTCCCCGGGAACCAATGCTTCACCGTTGCATGAAAACAACCGGAAATCCAGAAATTTTCAACGGTTTGAAACGGGTATTCTTGATTTCCGGCTGTCGAGCTATTTCCGTTATCTCAAACCAAAGGCGAAGGATCCCGGACAAGCTTAAAAAAATCCTTACTTCGAGAGCCATTCCTCGTACAATCGCGCATATTTCTCGCCTAGACGCATAGGATTGAAAAACTCCCGGACGACCTCTCGTCCCGTTAGCGCCAGGCGTTCACGCCGTTGTTCGTTCTCGGCCAGAACGCCCACGGCCTCGGCTAGAGCGGCGGAATCGCCCGGGGGAACGATAAGGCCCGCCTCCTGTCCGCGAAAAGCTTCCTGCATGGACGGGAGATCGGAAATGACCACGGCTTTGCCGTACCCCATGGCCTCCAGAAGGACCAAAGGAAGATCCATCTTGGCGTAAAGGGTATCCGGGTGCAGAAGCAGTAGATCCACGGCCTGCAAAAGAGGGTTCAGATCCTTCTGCGCGGAAAGAAACGTCACCCGTTCGCTGAAGCCCCGGTCACGAATGCGATTTTCCAATTCCTCCCGAATGCCCCGGGCTCGTTCCGTTTTCAGGCGGTTGCAGAAAACGACGTGCAGAGCGGGATTCCGAAGTATTTCCGGCAGGGCTTGAAACAGGGTTTCCGCCGCGTTGGAGAAATCCAGATCTCCGGCGAATAGCGCCAAAAGACGGTCTTCCGGCAGACCGAGGGATTTTCGAATAGCGGAAATAGATGCTTTTTCGGGAAGATCGGTTATCGGCACGGCGGGGTGGATACAACGGACATCGGGCACGCCTTCGGCTTCCAGGCGTGTTTTCGTGTCCTCGCTTACGGTTACGGTGATGTCCGCGAACAACAGCTTTCCCACGCCCTCGAACGTAGCCGGCGCCGAGCATACGGTTTGAATGGAACGCGTGAACCCGCGCATTTTGAGCGCCCAGCGGGCCATGATGGAACTTTTGGGATTCGGCGCGAAGAAGAAATGGAAACCGTCCATGGCATCGGGTTTCAACAAACGAAAAAACACCTTGGCTTGATTGAACAGGGGAAGCCGATATCCCCCGGCCGGGCCGTATAGCGCCTCCTCGCGAACATGGGGCATTTCGAAGGAATAACGACCTTCGGTCAGGATGTGAAAGCGCACCGAGTCCACGCTGGACACCACATCCCGAGCCAGGTTTTTGGCGCTGTCGTCCCAGGGAGGGACCAGGGGTTTCGTGACCATCAGAATGCGTTTCATGCAGGCTCCTTTCCGTCGTCGGATCGTACGGGAAACGGCTTTGGAAAAAAATCGTCGATTCGCCGGGTCCAGTCGAAATCCACGGCCCGCCGTGCGGCAGCTTCGCTCAATCGTTCCGCCGAGGGGGCGTCGTTCAGAATCTGGTTGAGCGCCGATCGCAGGGCGTCATCATCTTCGAAGAGAATCCCGTTTTCTCCGTGCCGGATCAGCGATGAAACCCCGCCCGAGTCGGCTGCGAGAATGGGCGCGCCGGAGGCCATGGCCTCCAACAACACCCGGGGAGCGCCTTCCGTGCGGCCGTTCAGGTTTCGGCTGGGTAGAACGAATACCGAGGCTTTTCCCAGTTCTTCGGCCATGCCTTCCGGCGACAATACTCCCGGAAACACGGCCCGCAGCCCCAGCGTTCGGCAACGGGTCTCCAGTCGCATCCTTTCCGGACCGTCTCCGGCAATCACCAGGCTCGCGTCCAGCCCCACGGCCGCCTCGACCAGACGATCGAATCCCTTGATCGGCGTCATGCGTCCGGCGGCGAAGATCCGGCGTCTTTTCTGACGAACCGAAGCTTCCTCACGGTGGGCCGCATAGCGTTTTACCGGCAATCCCATGGGAATCACGCGGATTTTCCGGTCCATGGCCCGGCGATGTTCCACGTGGAACAATCGAAGAAGCTCATCTTTGAGGTGAGGCGAAACGGCGATGACATCATCCGATCGCCGAAGGATCCAGCGGGCCAGTCGCCGCCCTCCCGGCTGTTGGCGCAGAAAATAAAATCCGCCGCTGTGGACGATGAGCTGGTGGCGACGGCGGGAATGGCGAAGCAGCGCTCCACACAGCCCGGCCGGGACCATCCAGTGACTCACCAGCCAGGAAGCGTGCGCGGCCTTCTGGCGGGCGGCCCGCAGCATGGAAGCCAGGGCAAGGGGAGCCCGAAACCGGATCGCCGGGGATTCCAAGTTTTCCGGTCCGCCAGGGCCGTAAAACGGCCCGCCTTTCGATCCGGCGAAGCTTTTGAAACGAGAGACGGATACTTCTTTGGGTAGCCATACGGGATTCACCCGCGCGTCCATGGGAGCCAGAACGGAGACGGCGCCACGGAGGGCGTAGGCTTCCGCCATCTCGGCAACGAAGATCCCCGCGTAATCGCCTTCAAAACGCGGAAAGGAACTGGTCAGGAAGAGGAATTCGGGCAGGGCGGACATGGGGCTCAGTGTCCGTTGCGTGAGGAAATGACCCGGGCGGCCCGGCGCAGGTACAGTTTCGCCAGCAGGCCGGAAATCGTGAAGGGGACTTTCCATAGATTCATGTGGGAATGCCGGCGATTGTAGATGGGAGTCACGGGAAGCTCTTTCACCCGGGCGTCGATTTCACCCAGGCGCGCCAGGAGGTCGTTGGGGAAGCCGTAACGCGGATACAGGTTTTCCAGGGGAAGGTCGGCCAGCGTTTTTCGGCCGATGGCGGTATAGCCGCACTGACTGTCGAAGAGATTCCAATAGCCCGTGGCCGGTTTCGAAAGCCAGCTCAAGGCGAGGTTGCCCACGTAGCGGGGCAGGGGCATGCGCCGAAAGGCTTCCCCGCCAAGGAAACGATTGCCCTTGACGTAATCGGCTTCTCCGCGGATCACGGGCGCCAGCAGGGTTTGCAGTTCGTCGGGATCCATCTGTCCGTCCGCGCCCATGACGCCCACCGCTTCCGCGCCCAGGCGCAGGGCTTCCCGATAGCCCGTCACGATGGCCCGGCCCACGCCCCGGTTTCGCTCGTGGCGCAGAACCCGAAGGCGTGGATCGTTCGTTCGCAAAAGACGCCCGGCCGATCCATCCGTTCCGCCGTCGTCCACCACCAGGATCCAGCAGACGAAATCCGGGACGTTTCGGACCACGTGGCTCAGGGTATCGCCTTCGTTGTAGGCCGGAATCACCACGGCCACGCGATCAGGAGAGGGCACGTCGCACCTCCTCCACGTCCCGGGCCATCTGTTCCTTCAGCTCTTCCGGGCCCGAAAAGCGTTTTTCGGCGCGCAGGCGTTTCTCGAAGGTCAGGGCCATTTCGCGACCGTACAGGTCGCCGTCGAAATCCAGGATGTGCGCTTCGATGCTCACGGGGTTTTCTCCGAAGGTGGGATTCGTGCCCACGTTCACCGCCGCCGGAAGTTCTTTTCCGTCGAAAAGCGCCCGGGCGGCGTAAACCCCCAGGGGAGGAAACAGCCGCCGGACGGTTTTTACATTGGCGGTGGGAAACCCCAGTTGACTTCCGCCTCGGCCCGCGCCGTGAATCACGACGCCGTACAAGGTGAACGGATATCCCAGCAAGTGCTTCGCCAGGGGCAGATCCCCGGCGGCCACGGCCTTGCGAATCCGCGAGGAGCTGATGGGTTGCTCTTCGTGCCGCACCGGGCGCGCCACGGTGACGCCGAAGCCGTATTTGCGGCCGCATTCCAGAAAGGTTCGAGGGGTTCCGGCGCGATTTTTCCCGAAGGTGGTGTCGTAGCCCAGCACCACCTCCCGCAGGTCGAAGCGTTCGAGCAGTTCCGTTTGTACGAAGTCGGTGGGAGAAAGCTCGGCCAGAGCCCGATCGAAGCGTTGCACGATCACCAGGTCCAGGCCGGCGGCCTCCAGGTGTTTCAGCTTTTCGTTCGTCGGCTGGATCAGTTGAAAATCGTCCGGCTTGAAGAACGCCACCGGATGCGGGTCGAAGACCATGGCCGCGGACAGGGCGTCGATGCGGCGGGCCGTTTCCACGGTGGTTTTGAGTAGCATGCGATGGCCGCGATGGACGCCGTCGAAATTCCCCAGGGTCAGGACGGTTTTACCGAACCGTTTCGCGGTTCCGTCTTTGGTGACTGCGATTTCCATTTTTCGATTCGTGCTCCGGTCTCGTCGTTGTCCGTTGGCGATTTCCGCTGTTTTCGGCGCGTCTTTTTCCGGGGTCGGGCACCGGGGGGCTCAGAGCAGCACGCTCAACGGCTTGTATTCCATGTCGCAGGCCTCCGCCACGGCTTCGTAGGTTACGTGCCCGTCGAAGGTGTTGATACCCATGTAAAGCGCGTGGTTGTCGTAAACGGCCGTTTCCAGCCCCTTCTCGGCCAGTTCGAGGACGTAACGAGTGGTGGCGTTGCAGAGCGCGAAGGTGCTCGTGCGCGGCACCGAGCCCGCCATGTTGGTGACGCCGTAGTGAATCACGCCGTCCACCTCGTACCAGGGATCGTCGTGGGTGGTTTCCCGCGTGGTTTCCACGCAGCCGCCCTGATCCACGGACACGTCCACGATGACCGAGCCGGGTTTCATCCAGCGCACCATGTCGGCCGTGACCAGTTTGGGAGCCCGTGCGCCCGGAATGAGCACCGCGCCGATGAGCAGGTCGCTTTTGGAAACCATTTCGGCGATGTTGTTCGGATCCGAGTACAGGGTCAGAAGCTGTCCGCCGAAGATGTTGTCCAGCTGCTCCAGCCGGTCCAGGCTGGTGTCCATCAGGCAGACCGACGCGCCCGCGCCCACGGCCATCTTGGCGGCGTTCAGCCCGGCCACGCCCCCGCCCAGGATCGTGACCTGTCCGCGCTTGGTGCCCGGTACGCCGCCCAGGATGATTCCCCGGCCCCCGTTGGGCTTTTCCAGGAGAAAGGCTCCTTTCTGGGTCGCCATGCGTCCGGCGATCTCGCTGGTGGGTTTCAGGCAGGGCAGGCTGCCGTCCTCCCGCTGGATGGTTTCATAGGCGATGGCGGTGATCTTGGACAGTTCCAGGGCCTTGGCCAGAACGGGAACCCGGGCCAGATGGAGAAAGGAGAAGAGAATCAGGTTTTTGCGGAAATAAGGGTATTCCTCTTCCACGGGTTCGGTGGCCTTGACGATCAGACCGGCCCGTTCCCAGACCTTTGCGGCGCTCTCCACGATTTCCGCGCCCGCGCTGCGGAATTCCTCGTCGGCGAACCCCGCGCCCCGTCCGGCGCCTTCCTCCACCAGCACCTCGTGGCCCCGGGCTTTCAGTTGCACGACGCCGGAAGGCAGCATGCCCACCCGGTACTCCTGGCTTTTGCGTTCTTTCGGAATGCCCACGATCATGGAGAGTCCTCCTGGCTGTCTGGCTGGTTTTCCGGACGGCCCGACGAAAGACGCAGGCCGTCGTAGGCGGGCTCGATTCCCGCCGGCAATCGGTCCTTCAAGGTCCGGTAATGGATGTCGTGCCCCATGTGAGTGATATAGGCTTTTCGCGGGGCCAGCCGTTCGATTTCCCGGACAGCTTCGTCCACGGTGAAATGCGTGCTGTGATGCGTATAACGCAGCGCACCGATGACCAGCGCCTCCAGTCCGCGAAGCCTCTCCCGGCTTTCTTCCGGGATACGGCTGACATCCGACAGATAGGCGAAATCGCCGATGCGCCAGCCCACGGAGAGGAGTTTTCCGTGGCAGAGCCGGAGGGGCGTGACGGGCAGGCCCAGGAGTTCCACCGGGCGGCCCGGCTCCACCGTGTGGCGAATCACCTGGGGTTTGCCGCCGCCCTTCTGCACGGCGTCCTCGAAGATGTAGGCGAACTGGCGGCGCAGATGATCCATGTGTTCGGCCGCGCCATGGATATCGATGGCCCGGCGCATCAGATAGTTGTAGGTGCGCAGTTCATCGATGCCGTGGGTATGGTCGGCGTGGCAATGCGTATACAATACATGATCCACACGGCGCAAATCATTCACCAGCCCCTGCGTTCGCAGATCCGGCGAGGTGTCGATCAGGATCGTGCCTCCGTCCGGAAGGCGCACGGCCGCCGAACTGCGCAGCCTCCGGTCGCGGGGATCGTCGGATCGGCAGACGGGGCAGTCGCAGCCCACGATGGGAACGCCGGTGGAGGTGCCGCAGCCCAGGATGATGATTTCCATTGCTCGGTTTTCCGTGTTCGCTCTCCGTTTCCCGTATCCATGGTCCGGCCGGAATTTCCGAAGCGTGCCGCCCGTCGGCCCTCCGGCGCGGCCGGAACGAATTCCAGAGGAATGTATCATTCGTCCGGCGGAAGCACAAGGAAATGCCTTCCCGCGCGATCTTTCCGGCGCGCGGCCGGACGGGGGCGGCGGCCCGTCCGCCGCAACGATCCATTCACTGGATTCGGTCGGGAAACGGGCGGGAGTTCGGGCCGTTCCCCGAAAGACGTTTTTCAAGTATTCTCAGTATCGTTTCGCTCCGGACCTTGCGCCGTAAGGTTGCGAGGCGATTGACACTTTTCGATTCTTGAAAAAATCGCTTGATCCTCTCCCCGGACTCCTGGTAAGGTTTTCCCGCCTCCGAGAAACCTTTTCCGGCGGCCAAATCGTAGAATACCGGGGCGATGGCGAATCCCATGGGCCTCTTCGTGGAAGGGACGGGTGAATGGAAGAATTGTGGAATCGGGTGCTCTCCGTTCTTCGGGAACGAACCAACGAATCGAATTTCAACCACTGGTTCAAACCCATCCGCCCCCTTTCCGTGGACGGCGCGACCTGGAATCTCGCGGTACCCAATCGTTTTCTGCAAGACTGGATCCGGGACAACTATCTGGATATTCTGGAACGCACGCTGTCGGAGACCCTGGAGATTCCGGCGGAGATCCGCCTGACGGTGGCGGAGCCTCCCGCGCCTCGCCGGCGGAAGGAGCGGGTCTCTCCCGCCGTTTCCGCCTCTCCGGCGGTCGCCCCGGCGTTGGCCGAACCGTCCATCGGCCTGCCCATGAACGAGTCCTTCACGTTCCGCACCTTCGTCATCGGCGCCAGCAACGAATTCGCCCACGCCGCCTGCAAGGCCGTGGCCGATCAGCCGGGAAAGGCTTACAACCCGCTTTTCCTGTACGGCGGCACCGGATTGGGAAAAACCCATTTGCTTCAGGCCATCGGCGCGGAGATCCGCCGCAGGGACGGCCGGATGCGCGTGGGATACATCACTTCGGAACGCTTCATCACGGAACTCATCAACGCCATCAGCCACAACAAGATGACCGATTTCAAGACCCGTTACCGGGATTCCTGCGACGTTCTGCTGATGGACGACATTCAGTTCATCGCCGGAAAAAGCTCCACTCAGGAGGAGTTCTTCCACACCTTCAACTTTCTCTTCGACGGGGGCCGCCAGATCGTGGTGACTTCCGACCAGTATCCCCAGGAGATCCGCAACCTGGACCAGCGTATCCGCTCGCGGCTGCAATCCGGCCTGGTGGCGGACATCAAGTCCCCGGACCTGGAGACCCGCGCCGCCATTCTGAAGAAGAAGGCCGTCCAGCACCGCGTCGTCCTGGACGACGAAGTGCTGCGGTATCTGGCCAAGAACATCCGCAGCAACGTGCGCGAGCTGGAAGGCAGCCTGATCCAGCTCAAGGCTTACGCCAGCCTGACCAACGCGCCCGTGGATCTGGACGTGGCCAAGGATGTGCTGAAAAACGTCATTCAGTCCCGGTCCACGCGCCAGAGCTGCGAGCAGATCCAGCGCCGGGTCTGCCGCTACTTCGAAATCAGCCAGCAGGACATGCTCTCCAAAAGCCGTGCGCGCAAGCTGGTCATCCCCCGGCAGATCGCCATTTACCTGGTGAAAAAATACACCCAACTCAGCCTCACGGATATCGGCCAGCATTTCGGCGGCAAGGATCACAGCACCGTGATCGCCTCCATCAACCGGGTGGAACGCATGATGTCGGAGGATATCGGCGTTCAGGACACGGTGCGCGCCCTGGAAAAACAGCTCGAAAACTGATCCGTGCCGCTCTCGTTCACGGTCTAGGCCTTTTCGGTCTTCCCGGTCGTTCGCCGCTCCAGCCGGAGACCCAGGCGCTGCATGCGACTTCGCAACGTATTGGGATGCACGCCCAACCGTTTTGCCGCTCCGCCCTTTCCCGAAATGCGTCCTCCCGTTCGTTCCAGCGCGTCGGCGATGGCCCGGGCCAGAATTTCGTCCAGCGTTTTTTCGGACGTTCCCCGTTCCGCCGTGGAGGAATCGGAAGCCCGATCCTCGCGCGGGGTTTTCAGATGCGGAAAGGTCAGCGGCCTTCCCCCGGACAGAATCAGGGCGCGCTCGATGACGTTTTGCAGTTCGCGCACGTTGCCGGGCCAGTCGTAACCGGCCAGCTGATCCAGAGCGCCCGGAGAAAAAGACGGCCGTCCCGGAAGGTTCATCTCCCGGGCCTTGCTTTCCATGAAGTGGTGGGCCAGGGCCGGGATGTCCTCCCGGCGCTCTCGCAGGGGCGGAATGGGAATGGGAAAGACGTTCAGGCGGTACCAGAGATCCTCGCGGAAGCGGCCCTCCGCCACGCGGCGTTCCAGATCCCGGTGGGTGGCGGCCACGATGCGAACGTTCAGGCGGATGGTGCGCGTCCCGCCCACGCGTTCGATCTCGCCGTTTTGCAGAAAGCGTAAAAGCTTCACCTGGGCGGCGGCGGGCAGTTCGGCCACTTCGTCCAGAAACAGCGTTCCGCCGTCGGCGCGTTCGAAACGTCCCCTTTTCCGGGCCACCGCGCCGGTGAAGGCGCCTTTTTCGTGGCCGAAGAGTTCGCTTTCGATCAGCGTTTCGGGAATGGCTCCGCAGTTGATCTTCAGAAGCGGTTCCTCCCGCCGGCCGGAGGCGCGGTGAAGATAGTTGGTCAGGACTTCCTTGCCCGCCCCGGTTTCGCCCAGAAACAGCACGGGACTGTTCAGCCCGGCCACCTGTTCCAGCATTTCCACCACCCGGCGCAATCCCCGGTCGGCTCCCACCAGGGTCTCTCCGGCCGCCTGGCGCAGATCCCGACGCAGGTTCATGGTTTCGTCCGCGAAACGGTCGCTGAGCCGCAACACCTCCCGGTAGCGCAGGGCGTTGCTGAGCGCGATGGCGAAGGGTTCGTTCAGCAGGGGCAGCCGCCGGGCGTGTTTCGGCAGAAACGCTCCCGGCGTATGGGAAAGCAGCGTCAGTCCGCCCACCCGCAGCCCGCGCAGGGCCAGGCCCATGTACAGAACGGATCCGGCCAGAATTTCCGGAAACTGGGCCATCCATTCGCGGGTGACGGGATCTTCCCGGGGGACGTTTACCAGGCGCACGTCGTCCACGGGAAAGCGGGCCACGCGTTTTCGGGAGTCCCGACTCAGCGTAATCACGTTGGCGGCGCGGGTGAAGGATTCGCCGCCCGTTGCGGTGGCGGAGGCGACGCGCCGGATGGTCCCGCTTTGCGCCTCGTATTCGGAAAGAAGGATCTCGTCCACCGGAAAGACCTGCCGCATGACCGGAAAACAGTCCGCCAGGGCCTGTTCCAGTTCCAGGCTGCCGCAGATGCGGGTGGTCACCTCGCGGAAGAGACGGTTGTCATCCATGGAGGAGGGAGGAGTGGGCATAGTGTCTCCCGATATTTCGTAATCACACGCAATGTCGTGAAGCAATATACGATATTTCGTGACACCTGTCCAGAATATTCACGAATTTCGAATATTTTCAGTGCCTTGGGTATTTGGCACGGGTTTCGCTTATAAATAGAAGTGATAAGCGGCTCTTTCACAACCCGAAACCGTCGATCGAAGGCCGGTCGGGAGCGTGAACATCGAGGAACCCCGGCTTTCGATGATCACTCGCCGTCCAGGCGGCGAAAGCAAGGAGGTGCGGATATGTCGAATCATCCTCCGGGAAACCATCCCGTCGGCGAACCGAACGAGGTTCTGGTCTATCTGCTGGCCGTGGCGGGCCTGGCCGTGGGATTGGCCGTTTGTTACGGCTTTCTCTGCGGCGTCGCCGAAAAGGTGGTGATGGAAGTCGCTCGTATGGAGTTCGTTCAATTGATCCGCTGACCGAGACTTCTCCGGACGCAGGGCCGGAGGTTCGAAGCGGACGGGCATTCGGGGAGATCGCTTGACTGGAATCGCAAACGTTCGGGATCGCGCCGAAAAGAATTCCCGCCCTCCTTCGAAGGTTTTGTCCCTGCCGTAGTCGAGTCGTGGCCGAGAGTTTCCTGTACGCCTGTTCCGTCTGCTCTTTCCTTCTTTCTCTTCGCTTCCCGGGTCTGTCCCGAACGTTGGAAGGCCGGTCCATCAAGGACCGGCCTTCCGCATACACTCGTCGGTAGGAACGAGGGATAAACAGGCGCGTTCCCCCCCGGTTACGCCTGGATGTCAAATACCGTTCGATTGTCAAAGAGTGGTGCCCGCGTGAGAGGGAATTGGAGGAAAGGTGCACGCAATGAGCCAACGTTTCCGAAGCCAGGGCCAGATGACTTCGGAACCTGAATGATCCCTTTGAAAGAGCCGCTCCCACGCGGGCAACCGAGGCGCGGGATACTCGGAAAGTAACGCAAGGGTGATGCCAATCCCTTCATTATCACGGCTTTCGATGCCTAAATAACCGAAATTACTTGCCTATGCGAAACCATGGACGGCGGCGGAATTCTTGCCCCGAACCCGTTTTCGGGTTGAATCCGGACAGAATTGTCAGGGTTGTCCTTCTACTTGACGCCCGGAAGGTTCAGCGGGGTTCGTGCCGGTGCGAGGCCGCCGTCAGGCGATAGATCCGGTAGGGCCCGTTCTTGAAAATCGGGGTCCAGCCCGGCAGGCGGTCGGGATGAAAGCGGGCGCGGCGATCCTCCAGCGGACCCCAGAGCAGCAGGTCCGCCCCGTAATCCGCCGGAATGCGAGCCGCTTCGCCCGGGTTCCTCAGACCGAGAAAGCGTCCATATTCCGCGCGCTTTTCAACGAAATCCGCTGTCAGATCCTTGTGGCCCAGCAGGACTTTCACGTCTGCGGCGGCGGCCAGCTTGAGGGAGACGTTGCCGTGGCTCCAGACCCGGCTTCCGGCCGCGTTCTTTGCCGCCCAATCCAGGGTTTGCGTCAATTCGGGCGGCTCGAACCACAGCGGATCCTGGATTCGGGCGCGCTGCATCTTGTGATTCAGGATCCAGACGGAGCCCGGAAGAAGCGCCAGAAAAAGCAGGCTCCAGGCGATCTTGCGATGAAAACGCTTCGAAATCCGACTGACGAGCCCCCCCAGCGCCAGGAAAAACGGCGTCGTGAACGGCGCGCAGGTGCGCCAGGCGAAAGGCAGAAATCCCCCGAACATCAGCAGCGTGGCGACGATCAGCCAAAGGGAGGAAAATCCTCGAGAATCCGGTGGTCTGGCGGAATCGGGACGCCGGACGGAAAGGACGAAGATCTGCAAGGCGAAAACGATTCCCGCCGGCAGAAGAACGCCCAGGGCCGACGCCATCGATAAAACATCAGGCGGCGGATAGACATTGGTCCGGCTCCAGACGGAAAAACCGGCGGAAAACCGGGTCAGCCATCCGGTGTAAACCAATGGAATCAATGGGGGAATCAGGCAGACCAGGACGCGTTTCGCGACGGCCGCCCGGTGTTCGGATCGAAACGAGAAGCGGACGGCGAACCATGCGCCCAGAACGGCCAGCCCCACGGCCGGTTCATACGCGCGGAAAGTTCCCAGAAGAAACAGCAACAACCCGGAGCGGAGGGCCGGGCGGAGATCCCCGGTTCGCTCCGAACGAACCGCCGCCTCCAGCGCGAAAAGCAGAAGCCCGTGGGCCAACGCCGCGTGGGGAACGAGCGCGGTCTGAACGAAGGGGTACAGTTCGGTATAGACATCCGGACTTACCAGGGGTGTTTCCAGGACGCGGAAAAGCCATCCGAACCCCGATCCAAGGAGAAAAAGCCCTAAAAGCGGGCGGTTATCCGTGTCCGGAAACAGAACGCGGGTCAGGCGGAAAAATCCCGCCGCAAGCACGAAACTTCCGCCAAGCCGCAATAGTTGCAGCATCGTCCCGAAGGACAGGCCGAAGATTCCCATGAGCTTTCCGCAAAAAAGCCACAGAGAATTGAAGTAGACCGCAGGATGATCCGCGAATTCGTACGGATTGACGAACAGCCAGGCGCCGTTGGCGGCCTGCCGCATCCACATGGCGTAGCTTTCCATGTCTTCCGGGTAATGAAGATACCCGCGAAAGACGTGCTGGCCGTCCTGCTGGCCCAGGGCGTAAAGAGTCGGCAGCGAGCCGACGGCGAAAGCGAAAAGCGCCGCCGGGATCCAGAAACGTGCGGACGAAAGGTCCGCTCTGTGCAGAAATTTCCGTATCATGCCTTACCATTACCATCGCCCGGCTTTTGTCGCCACCGAAAAATGGGAGATCCGCCGGCCCGCGGGTCGCCTTTATCCGCGCGAAACCCTTGCATCTCCAAAACGTTTCACGATATAATACCGAATTGGAGATCGCCACGGAAACGGCCCGGACGCCGACGGAGACGCGTACGGGTTCGGCCATTTCCGACGGCAGGGAACCGGAACGGCGGAAAACCAGCGGCGGTTTTTCGCGGCACGATCTCCGGTTCGATACCCGTCCATCGCATGCAAGGAGTTACCGGTCATGACCCAGCGGACTTTCCCCCGGATCGTTTCGGCGCTTTTGTTCGTGCTTGTCCTTGGCTTCGCCGCCACGGTTCAGGCGCAGTACAACAACATCGCCATCATCGAGGATTACGACAACAACCTGATCGCCTTCCCGAAAAACGGCGCGCCCACCATGCAGATCGCCGCCACGAACTTCTACCAGACCCACGAAGACGATTACGACTTCCTCTTCATCGCCCTGGATTACGCCCCCAATTGGATAAACGACGCCGGCTATCTGCCGGGTTCCTATCCCACGGCCCAGGCGCCCTCGGGAACCGGCGCGCCCGTGCCGACCTACAACCCCGGCCAGTTCGGGTCCGCCGGACGCCTGAAACTCGTGGGCGATCTCTTCTCCGTCTACAATTACAGCACCAGTCCCGACGAGCCGTACAAGTACGAAACCATGACCAATTCCCCCTATTCCCAGGTGGGCCTGGTCACGCGGCAGATGATGCGCTATTGGGGCGCGTACGCCACCATCGGCGGATCGAGTCCCAACGCCATTCTGGGCGGTAACGGCTACTGGTCCTATTTCCTGCACACCGGCGGCTCGGTGCTGGGCGGCAACAAGTTCCGGGAGATGGCCCCGAACGAGTATATGGCCGACGTGGTCAGCCGCGGCCTGAGCCAGCTCGATCTTTATCTGATGGGCATGCTCGCCCCCGATGACGTGGATGCGTTCTTCTACCTGACCGGCGCCGAAAGCGACCACAGCGCCTCCGATCCGCCCGACCCGGAGGGCGAATACATCAGCCACGCCACCGCGGTGGATCTGACCATCGACGATATCATCGCTTCCGTGGGCGCACGCACGCCCGGCGTGGACGGCAGCCAGAAGAACTTCACCTGCGCCTTCGCCCTGGTGGTGGTCCCCGGCGGCGGCTCGGCTACGCTGACGGCCAAACTGGACGCCCTGCGGCTGCGTTTCCAACGCTGGTTCAAGGAACAGACCAACAACCTGGGCGAGATGGATTGCACCCTGGCCGGAACCGGCGAGGACGGCGACAGTCCCGCCGACGGCGATACGCCCGGATGCGGGCCCGGCGACAAGCGCTGCAACCTGAACATTCTGGAGCAATGCAACAACAGCGGAAGCTGGCTTTTCGTGGAGAACTGCGAAAGCAATCACCAGTACTGCGTGGTGGACGAATGCTCGGACGAACCGGCTGACGGCGACGGGCAGGACGACTGCACTCCGGACGACAAGCGTTGCCGGGACAACATGGTGGAGGTCTGCCAGAGCCAGCACTTCTGGCTGTTCACCGAAAACTGCGATTTCCAGAACCTGGTCTGCAAGGAAGGTACCTGCGTGGATCCCTCCACCATTGAGGACGGCGACGATGTGACGGAAGACGGCGACGAACCCGCGGCCACGGACGGCGATACGTCCTCCGGCGGCTGCCGCACCACGGCGGACTGCCCCGAAGGTCAGCGCTGCACCAGTTCGGGCGACTGCATGCCCTGCCCCGAAGGTATGACCCTGGACGGCAGCCAGTGCGTGGAGACCGAGGGCGGCGGCGGCGGCGGCTGTTCCCAGACGGGCGCGGCGGGATCGCTGCTTTTCCTGGCCATGGGCTGGCTGGCGGTGGTTTTCCTGCGTCGCCGGGAGCGCGCGCGGAAATAGAGTTTCCTATCGGTCCGAATGAAACCATTAAAAACGGGCGGTGAAAGCCGCCCGTTTTTTCGTTCCTCTCCAATAGCGTCTTTCCTTCACTCCGGATCGGGATCCTTTTCGGAGTCCCGCGCGGGAAAGGCCAGAAGGTCGCCGGTCCGATCCTCGTCGCCCCGGGGCCGATGATCGCCCGCCAGTTTTTCCGCCTGCACCGCCAGTTGATCGGCGGAAAGGTCCACGGCGGCCAGAACGAAACGCCGGATTTTTTCGCGGGCGTCCTTCGGTTCCCGGAATCCGGGATCCCAGCCCATGGTTGAAAGCCGTTTCAGAAAATCCGTCGCCAGCGCCCGGCGGTCTTCGTGAGGCGTGTCGAGAAGCATCCGATAAGCCCGCAGGACCGAATGGATCCAGCGGCAGACCGCGTCCAGGTTCCGGTAGGCGATGGAGTCGAATCCGTAGATGCGATCCCGCCCCTGCATGCAGTCCCGCAACAGCACCATCAGCCCGCGCCCCACGGCTTCCCGGAAGGCCTCCAGGTCGGCCCTCCGAGCCTGTTCGCTTGGAAAGTCCAGTATTTTCGAGGACATGCCGTTTGCCTTTCAACGGACGGAAGAATCGACGGCCGCTTCGGCCCCGAACCCGAAATCCAATCTTGAATCTAGCACGATCCATCGCCGTCCGGGAAGGATTTTCAACCCGGAAACATCCTCCGTCCGCGCCCGGTTTCGGATCGCCGCCCGCAACGCTTCGGAGGGAAATCAATCGAATATAAAACGCTTGCTTTTTCCCCCCGGATCATCATAATGATGACGAGTGACATGGACGCGGTTTTCCCCGATTCCCCGACCCGATTTTTGCAGCCGCGAGGGGCCGCCCGGACCGGAACGGGGCCGGCGGCCGCGACTTCGGTCGTGGGCGTTCGGGCGGCGGATTCGCCGAAAGCCGCGAAGCAAACCAAAGCCGCGGGAGCCTCACGCCATGCAATTGACGGTAAGCAAGGATATCCTTCTTCTGGCCCTCAGCCGGGCCAACGGCATCGTCGCCAAGCGTTCCACGATGCCCATTCTCTCCAACATTCTCCTGGAAACCGAGGCCAGCGACCGCTTTACCGTGACGGCCACGGACCTGGACATTTTTTCCAAGGGAGAGTACGAAGGCCACGTGGGAACCGCCGGAAGAGTCTGCCTGAACGCCAAGGATCTTTTGGAGATCGCCCGCAATCTTCCGCCCGGAAACGTGGACCTGGAATCGGACGGGGACGCCGCCGTGCGGGTCCGCTCCGGGAAGATCGATTATCGCATCCGCACCTCCAGCGTGGAGGACTATCCCGCCATGCCGTCCTTCGGGGACGTGAAATACTTCAAGCTGCCGTCCAAAAGCCTGGGCGAACTGATCGAGCATACGCTTTTCTCCGTGGCCAACGACGATCCGCGCATCTTTTTGAACGGCGTCAACCTGGAGCGCCAGGGAGACAAGGTGCTGCGCCTGGTCTCCACCGACGGCCACCGCCTCTCGCGCATCGACCGGGAAATGGACGTGGAACTGCCGCTGGAGCATGCGGTCATCATCCCCCGAAAGGGCCTGGTGGAGCTGCGCAAGGTTCTGGAGGAAGGCGGCGAGGAGATCGAGATCGCCTTCGCGGGCTCCAACGGCTTTTTCCGCCGCGAGGGTCTTTTCCTGGTCATGCGGCTGATCGAGGGCGAATTCCCGGACTACAACATGGTCATTCCCAAGGCCACCGAGAAGGTCGTGACCCTGGGGCGCGGCGCGTTCCAGGACGCCCTGCGGCGCATGTCGATCCTCTCGGCGGAGCGCAGCCACGGCGTCCGGCTGAAACTGGCCCCCGGAGAACTGGTGATCGAAAGCTCCGATCCCGAAAAGGGCGAGGCCAAGGAAGTCCTGGACGTGGAGTACGACGGTTCCGAACTTCAGGCGGGTTTCAACGCCCGGTTTTTCATGGACGTTCTGAACATCATCAAAACGGACGAAGTCGTTCTGGAACTTTCCGACGAACTGTCTCCCTGCGTGGTGCGCAAGGCCGGCGACGAGGAATACCTCTGCGTCATCATGCCCATCCGCATTTCCTGAACACGGGCCGAAACCCCGACGCAATGAAACGTTGACCGCATCCGAAACCACGCCTGACCGATCATCGACGCCCTTCCGCCTGGAGCGGATCCGCATCGCCGGATTCCGCAACATCGAAACGGCCGAGCTGTCCTTCGACGCCCGCTTCACGCTGCTGTTCGGCGACAACGCCATGGGCAAGACCAACGCCCTGGAAGCGGTGGGTCTCCTGGGCGACCTGCGTTCGTTCCGAAACGCGAAGCGGCGCTCCCTGATCGCCACGGACGCGGAGGAAGCCCGAATCCGGGCCCGGCTTCTGGACGGGGATCTGCCCTATGACGCGGCCATTCGCCTGGACGCCCGGCAGCGGACCGTGGAGATGAACGGAAAGGCCGTGACCCGCAACCGGGAATTCGTGGGACGTTTCCCCATGATCGTCTTCACGCCGGAGGATATCGGGCTTCCCAAGGGGCCCCCGGAGGATCGGCGGCGTTTTCTGGATCGGGCGGTCTTCCTTTTGCGTCCCTCCCATCTCTCCCGCCTCACGGAATACCGGCGCTACCTGCAACGGCGCAACCTGCTGCTGCGGGAACCGAATCCGGATCGCAACCTGATGGCGGTCTACGACGGGCGGCTTTCCGAACTGGGCGCGGAACTGGAGCGGGATCGCCGCTACATGGCCGGGCTGCTCGAACGGGAGGCGAACCGCATTCTCCGGGGCGTATCCGGCGGTGGGGAGACGCTTCGCCTCCGTTATCGTTCCGGGACCGACCGGAAGGACGACGCCCCGCCCACGGCCGAGCGCCTGGCCGCGCGGCTCAAGGCCGCCTGGGAGGCGGACCGGCGGCGGGGATTCACCTCCCGGGGTCCGCACGCGGACGACTGGACGGCGGAGCTTTCCGGCCACCCGGCCGCCAGCCACGCTTCCCAGGGCCAGCTTCGCAGCCTGGCCGTCTCGCTGAAAATCGCGAAAATGGAGATCGTGCGGCAACGCCGGAACATGACGCCCATTCTGCTGATCGACGACCTGTCCAGCGAACTGGACGAGCGGCGGCGGGAACGCCTGTTCGCCTATCTGTCCGACGGCGACGGGCAGGTGCTGCTCACCGCCACCGGCGCAAAGCCCTATTTCTGGTTGCCGGAATCGGACCGCCTGGCCTATCGGGTGGAAAACGGAACCTTCCGGCGCCTGGAGGAAGGCGCGGCGGGAAAACGTCCGTTTCCGGTTTTTCCGCCGGGAACGGGAGAGGAGGCCGGACCGTGAATCTTTTGGAAGCCGCCGTTCTGGGACTGGTGCAGGGACTGACGGAGTTTCTTCCGGTTTCTTCGTCCGGGCACCTGGCCATCGGGCAGGCGCTTTTGGGCCACCGGGACGAAAACGTCTTTTTCGATGTCGTGCTGCACGTGGGCACCCTGCTGGCGGTGCTGGTCTATTATCGCAGCGACATCCTCGGCCTGCTGCGCCGGGCCTTCGATCCGGCGGCCGGACCGCTCTGGAAGCCCGCGAGCTGGACGGAAAACGAGGGCCGGCGCATGGGGCTGTGGCTTTTCGCCGGAACGCTTCCCACGGGCGTCGTGGGCGTACTGCTCAAGGAACGCTTCGAGGCGGCGTTTTCCGACCTGCACCTGGTCGGCGCGGCGCTCTTCGTCACGGCCGGGCTGCTGATTTCCACGCGCTTCACGCGCGCGAAGGCCGTGGGCGGGCTGAGCTTCGGCAAGGCGCTTTGGATCGGACTGGCCCAGAGCGCGGCCATCACCCCGGGAATCTCGCGTTCCGGCTCCACCATCTCCGCCGCCATGCTGCTGGGCGTGCGCCCCGAGGAGGCCGCCCGTTTTTCCTTTCTGCTGAGCGTGCCCGCCATTCTGGGAGCCCTGGTTCTGAAGCTGCGTGACGTGGATCCGGGCGGACTTTCGGCCGGAACGCTGCTGATCGGCTTCGGGGTGAGCGCGCTGACCGGGTATGCCGCGCTGTGGTTTCTGATTCGCATCCTCGGCCGGGGCGGCCTGCACGCCTTCGCGCCCTGGTGCGTTCTGGCCGGAGGACTGGCGTTCTCGCTGGCCGCCTGAAAGGAGACGTCGCCGTGATTCCCTATGTCACCATCGATCCGGTCACGCTGTTCGGCCTGGAGATCCAACCTTTTTTCGTGCTAGTGGTGCTGGGCATCCTGGCGGGCGTGTTCGTGTACGACCGGCTGTGCAAGCGGGCCGGCGATCTAGTGGATCCGAAGGTCGCCCTGCCCCTGCCGGAGTTCTGCCTGCTGGGCGGCTTTCTGGGCGCGCATCTCATGCACGTGCTGTTCTACCATCCCGAGCTTCTGTCCGAGGATCCGCTGGTGCTCCTGAAGATCTGGGGTGGCTATTCCTCCATCGGCGGCTTCTTCGGCGGTATGCTGGGCGGGCTGGGCTACCTGCGCTATAAGCGGGTGAACATGCGGCCCTACGCCGACCGCCTGCTGTTCGCCCTGGTGGTTGGCTGGGTATTCGGCCGCACGGGCTGCGCCGTCACCCACGACCATCCGGGCATCCGCAGCGATTTCTTTCTGGCCGTGAAATTTCCCGGCGGCGCGCGGCACGATCTGGGCCTGTACGAACTGATGCTGACCTTCGTCATTTTGGGAACCCTGCTGGTCTTCACCCGCAGGCCCCATCGTAGCGGAACGGTCATGGCGCTGATCCTGATTCTGTACGCCCCCGTACGCTTTTTCCTCGATTTCCTGCGCGCCGGGGACGTGCGCTGGGCCGACGCCCGCTACTGGAGCCTCACGCCCGCCCAATACGGCTGTCTGGCGCTTCTGCTGGCCGGGATCTATCTGGCGGCCACGCGCAAGCGGCATCCCATGGACCGGGCCTACTTCGGCAAGGAGCGCTGACCCCATGGAACGTCCCGCCGCCCTGGAGAACGCGCCGGAAAAACCCATCGATTCGCCCGCGCCCCTCCCGCTTCTTTTCCGGGTCGCGCCCTTTCTTCTCGTTTTCATTTTGTACGGCTACGGCCTGGCCACGGGTCTGTCGGCGGCTTCCCTGGCCTGGCTGGACGAGGCGCGAACGGGCGGCGCGTCGGCGCTGTCGCCCTTGAAGACCGTGGACGCCCTCGAGGTTTCCGACTATTGGAACCAGCGCAAGGAGGCGCGGGAGCTTCTGGCCCGCGCGGGAGGAACGCTGCGCCTGTATCGCCCGCCCGCCGCTCAGCTTCTGGCCTGGATGGAAGCGACCGTCTTCGGCGGATGGTCGCCGGGGTATCATCTGGTCGGCCTGCTGCTCTTCGCCGGGCTGGCCGCGGCGATCGGCCTGGCGGCGCGGCGCTTCGGCGCGGAGCCGCTAACGGCGTTGGCGGCCTCGCTGGTTTTCGCGGCTCATCCGGCCCTGCTGGGGCAGGCGATTCCCGTTACGGGGCAGCCCGCGCTTCTGGCCACGCTTCTGGCGTTCGTCGCCGCCGACCGCCTGGACTGGGGGCGAAGCGATCGTCCGCGCCGGGAAAGGATCTTGGCCGGGACGTTTTTCGCTTTCGCGCTTTTCGCCGACGCAGCGGCGCTGGCTCTGCCGGCGGCCCTGGCGGCGGGAATCTGGCGGGATGGTCTCGTTTCGGACGAGGCTTCCGCCGCCGCTTCGGATCCCGGGTTGAAAAATCGCGAGAAACGGAATCTCCTTCCGCATCGGCTGGGCTTTCTGATCGCGCCTGCGGCGGCGTTTCTGTTTTTTCGCGCCTTCTTTCCCACGGGTCCGAGCGTCGGATCCGCCGCCGCCTGGTATCTGGACCATTTTTCGGCGATGTGGGCGGCGTTCTTCCTGCGCTTTCTTCCGGAAACGACCTGCTGGGCGGCGCTTATGCCCCCGATGTCCCTGCCCGCCACGCCCCTGACGCTGTACGCCTTTCCGTTGCTGACGCTGCTCTTTCCGCTGTTTTCGCTCTACCGCGTCTTTCGGGACCGTTCGGCGCTGGCGGCGGTGGGGTTGGCCGGACTGGCGGCGGCCATGCTTCTGCGCGCCACCGGCGGTGTGCGGCCCGAAACCCTGCTCCCGGCGGGGGCGTTTCTCGGCCTGATGACGGCGGATGTCTTCGTATGGATTTCACGAATGCGCTTTTCCGTGCGATGGAAGGCCGTGTTCGCCGCGGCCCTGGCGCTGGCGTTCGTTCCAAGCGTGCTGTTTCAGATAACAGGCTATCTTTCCCTGCAGGTCTACGCGAACAAAACCGCCGACCGCCTGGCCGAAAATCTTTCGAACGCGCTGGATGGACGCGCCTCGGAAACGGGCGAAGGCCGGACGGTCTGGGTGCTGAACGCCTGGCCCGGGGCCACGGACCTGGAGCGGCGAATGCGCTGGGCGAAAGGGCGGGAGGTCGCCCGGGTGGAGATCCTGGCGGCCAGTCCCCTGGCCACGCCGAAGGGCCTGCCCGTTCCGGAGGACGCTATCGCCCGGGCCTTCACACGGCACCTGCATTTCTACGGCGGCGATCCGCCGGAACTGTCCCTGTGCGAAGGGCGCGTCCTGCATGCGACCTTGCGCAAAGGAGCGTGGCTGACCGGTCTGGCCGATTGGTCCCCCATGGGCGGAATCGCGAGGATGCCCGTGGGGCGGGATGTTCGGGAACGGGACTTCCGCGTGCGACTCGAAGCGAACGCCCCGGGGACGGGAAGCCGGCTGCGGATCCGCTTCGACCGGCCGCTCCGGAAGGGAAAGGATCTCGTGGCCGTTTTGCAGGGCGGAACGTACCGGCTGTACGACCCGGACGAACTGGCCTGCGAAGCCGAGGCGGGAAACGATCCGCCCGCGCCGGAGCAGGCGCCGCTCGGCCCGGACCCGAAGAAATAAGCGGACAACGAACGATAAGGAGGACGATATGGCCTACGAAAACCTGATCCTGGAACGGAAAGATCCCGTGGCGTGGATTCGGCTGAACCGGCCGGAACGCAACAACGCCGTGACCGTCGATCTCTGCCGGGAGGTGCGCGAGGCGCTTCTGAGCACGGCCAACGACGACGCCGTGCGCGCCATCGTCATCACCGGCGAGGGCAAAAGCTTCTGCGCCGGGGCGGACCTGGCCTTTCCCGAAGACTACGACGGCAACGTCCCCCTGACGCCCTACAACATGTTTTTGCAGGCCAACCTGCACATCCACTCGGCCATCTCCATCATCGCCCGCACGCCCAAACCCGTCATCGCGGCGGTCAACGGCGGCGCGGCGGGCATCGGCATGAGCCTGGCCATTTCCTGCGACCTGGTCTACGCCAGCCGAAAGGCGCGTTTCAACTGGGCCTACGTCCAGCGGGCCTTCGTGCCGGACGGCGGCTCCACCCTGCACCTGTCCCAGCGGATCGGCTGGCCGAAGGCCATGGAGATCGCGTTTACCGGAAAGATCCTTTCGGCCGACGAAGCGCTGGAATGGGGGCTCGTCAACGGCGTGTTCGACGCGGAAACCTTCCCGGCGGAGGTGGAAACGCTGGCGAACGGCGTGGCGGCGGGGCCCACCTGGAGTTACGGCCAGACGAAGCTTTTGCTGCGCGAGGCGCACCTGCGCTCCTTCGAGACCCAGGCCGAGATCGAGAATCGCCTCATCGCGGAATCCAGCCTGAAGGAGGATTTCATGGAAGGCATCGCCTCGTTTCTGGAGAAACGCGCGCCGCGTTTCAAGGGCCGCTAGGCAAGGGAAGGAAATCCTTGCGGTTTTCGACTGTTTTCCTGTAGAATACAGCGCTGAAGTAGGATCGATCGGAAGAATCTTCGAAGGTGGGAGAGAACCGTGAAACGCATACTGATCGTAGACGGAGACGGACACAGCCGTCTGATGATGGAAAGCGGACTCCGGGGCGCGGGGCTGGAGGTCTTCGGGGTTTCCGGCCAGCAGGAAGCCAGGAAGCGCCTGGAACTGGAGGAGTTTTCCCTGCTGGTGGCCGAGGTGGACCTGCCGGACGGCGACGGCGTGCGTTTCGCCAAGGAGATTCTGGCCGAGCGGCCGGACTCCCTGAAACTGCTGTTCATCACGCGGCGCGCCGCCGTGGAGGACAAGATCGCGGGGCTGGAGATCGGGGCGGAGGACTACCTCACGAAACCCATCTACCTGCGCGAATTCGTCACCCGCGTCATGGGGATCGTCAAAAAGGCCGAATCCGAACGGCCGGATGAAAGCGGCGACGAAGTGCAGGAGTTCACGGGTATCCTGTCCGACGGCTTGCTGTACGACATCCTGGACGGCGCGCTGGAAGCGCGGCGCACGGGGCGCATGGAACTGCGTCGCAAGGGCCGCACGGGCGCGCTGTTTTTCGACGACGGCCGATTGGTGGACGCCGAACTGGAGGCCCACCCGCCCTCCGAGGCGGCCCTGCGCCTGCTCTGCTGGAATTCGGGCGAGTTCACCATCGGGTTCAACGCGGCCTATCGCCGGGAAGCGCTGATTTCCAACGGCGGCCGGGTCATCAGTTGTTCGCGCAAGCTGCGCCAGGCCTACCGGGAGATCCTGGACATGGAAACGGCGCTCAGGGACGTATCCCTGGCGGACCTGTACGACGTGGACGATGCCGGATCCGGCCGGGCCGACCTGCGTTACCTGCTCGACCACCTGCGCGGTGCGGCGGGAAACCCGGAGGATCATCCCGTCTTCGATTCCGAGGCCGTCCGGGCGCTTACGGAATCCTGATACCATCCGTTTCCGGATTTCCTTTCCGCTGCCGAGGGAAATCGCCGGAGGAGAACCGCGACCCGACCCATGACCCATCGTGAAAAAAAGCCCCCCCTCGTCCTCGGGCTGGAAAGCTCCTGCGACGAAACCGCCGCCGCCGTGGTCCGAAACGGCCGCGAGGTGCTGTCTTCCGTCATCAGCAGCCAGGTGTCGCTGCACGCGCGCTTCGGCGGCGTGGTCCCCGAGATCGCCAGCCGCCAGCATCTTCAGGCGCTGTTTCCCCTGGTGAGCGCGGCGCTTGCGGAATCCGGCGTGAGCCTTCGCGATCTGGACGCCGTGGCCGTCACGCGCACGCCGGGCCTTGTGGGCGCGCTTCTGGTGGGGCTTTCGGCGGCCAAGGCGCTGGCCTACGCCCTGGACATTCCCGTGGTGGGCGTCAATCATCTCCAGGCGCACATGCTGGCGGTCCGGCTATTGCCCGATCCGCCGGATTTTCCCTTTCTGGGGCTGATCGTCTCCGGGGGACACACGGCGCTTTACGCCGTGGAGGCTCCGGACCGCTTCAAGCGGCTGGGCGCCACGCGGGACGACGCCGCCGGGGAGGCCCTGGACAAATTCGCAAAGCTCTGCGGCCTGGGCTATCCGGGCGGCGTGGAGATCGAACGGCTGGCCCGGACGGGCGACCCGGACGCAGTGGCCTTTCCCCGGGCGCTGCCCCGAAAGGACACGCTGGATTTTTCCTTTTCGGGACTGAAGACCGCCGCCCGGGAACACGTCCGCTCCCACGGCGCATCGGCGGAAGACCTCCCGGATCTGTGCGCCTCGCTCCAGGAAGCCGTGGTGGACGCCCTGGCGAGAAAGACCGCGCTGGCGCTTCGACGCACCGGCCTTACGCGCCTGGTGCTGGCGGGCGGCGTGGCGGCCAACGGACGCCTCAGGGAACGCATGGCGGAAACGGCCCGCGCGAACGGAGCGGAATGCTACGTCCCGGACCGGATTCACTGCACGGACAACGCCGCCATGGTGGCCGTGGCCGGAACGGAGGCCCTGCGGCGCGGCGTCGCCCACGGCCTGGACCTGAACGCATCGCCCTCCGAGGAGCTGGCCTGACCATGCCCAGTTCGAAAGCGCTTCTCGATGCGCGCGGCCTGAAGCCCAAGAAGAGCTGGGGACAGAATTTCCTGATGGACAAAAATGCCCTGGACCGCATCGTGCAAGCCTCTGAGCTGTCGGACGAGGATCGGCTGCTGGTGGAGATCGGCGCGGGGGCGGGGGCGCTTACGGAACGGCTCGTCGCCCCGGACCGTACGGTCGTCGCCGTGGAGCGCGACCGGGACATGGCGGCGATTCTGCGGGAGCGCTTCGAACCCGGCGGCGGGGTGGAGGTGGCGGAGGCCAATGCCCTGGACTTCACCTTCGGCGAAGTTTTCGAACGCGCCGGACGCCGGGTGAAGGTGGTGGGCAACCTGCCCTACCAGATCTCGGGTCCGCTCCTGTTTCACCTCCTGGAAAACCGTGAATTCGTCCGAAGCGCCCACGTCCTGCTTCAGCGCGAGGTGGCCGTGCGTCTGGCCGCCACGGTGGGGGAACCGGATTATTCCGCGCTGAGCGTCATCTTCGCCCGGGCGGGCGAGGTGCGGCGCGGGCCGGACGTGAAGCGCACCTGCTTCTATCCCACGCCGAAGGTGGACAGCCGTTTCGTCTCGGTCTTCTTTCATCCGCCGGGCGACCGGGCGGCCGTTCGCCGAGAAGCGCATTTCCGCCGCTTCGTCAAGGCGGCCTTTCACCAGCGCCGGAAGAAACTGAAGAACAGCCTGGAGAAACAGCCCTTTCTTTCCATCGGACGGGAAGCCATGGAACGGCTGGAGAGGCGCTTCGGCGAGGAACTGTCGTTGCGCGCGGAACGCCTGTCCGTGGAGATTTTCGAGGCCATGGCGGCCTGCCTGGAGGAAACGCCGTCGGAGCCCTGACCGCGATTCTACTTCCAGAGTTTCAGAAGCAGCTCGTCGGATTCGGGGATGCCGCCCTGGTGAATCAGGTAGCCGTTGTGCGGCTCGCGCTCGGTGATCTCGTGGGCCATGGGCGTGAGCATCAGCCGCTTCACCTCGTCGCGGTCGTGGGTCTGCCCCAGCACCCAGCCCAGCTTGACGTAAGCCACCTCCGGCAGCATGTTGGCCGCCGGGACCACGCCCAGCTGCATCAGCTCGCGGCCGGTCTCGTAGACGTACATCTGCACGAAACCGTAGAGCGTCTGCACCGTCATGTAGACGTGCAGGCCCGCCTTGCAGGCCTTTTCCAGCACCGGATACAGCGGCTTGTTCACGTGGCCCAGGCCCGTGCCCGCGATGACGATGCCCTTGTAGCCGTTGTCCATCAGCGATTCGATGATGTCCGGCTTCATGTTGGGATAGTAGTAGACGATGGTCACGCGGTCGTCGAAGACGGCGTTGACCTTCACTTCCCGGTCCGGTCGTCGTCGGCGATAGTCGTCCGTAAAGGTTTCGATCTTGCGCCCCCGGATGCGTCCCAGCGGCGTGTCGGACAGCGTGCGGAAGGTGCTGCGGTAGCTGGAGTGCATCTTGCGGACGCGCGTGCCCCGGTGCAGGAGGTTGTACTGGTCGCTGGTGGGGCCGAACATGCAGACCATCACCTCGGCGATGTCGCCGTGGGCGGCGGCGGTGACCGAGCGGATCAGGTTGATGGCCGCGTCCGAACTGGGCCGGTCGGAGCTGCGCTGGCTGCCCACCATGACGATGGGCACGGGGGAATCCTGGAGCATGAAGGACAGCACGGCGGCGGTGTGGTGCATGGTGTCGGTGCCGTGGCCGATGACGATGCCGTGATAGCCGTCCCGGATGGCCTGCCCGCAGCTTTCGGCCAGCGTGATGTATTCCTGCGGCCCCATGTTCTCGGAAAAGACGCCGAAGAGCTTTTCCGTCTCCAGGTTGCAGATGTCCGCCAGTTCCGGCACGGAGCCGTACAGCTCGCCCGGGGTGAAGGCGGGAATCACCGCGCCGGTGCGGTAGTCCAATCGGCTGGCGATGGTGCCGCCGGTTCCGAAGAGCTTCACCTTCGGCTTGCCCGGGTCGAAGGGAAAGGCTTTTTCCGGAATCTTGTAGTTGGCGGCGCGGTAGCCCACCTGCTCCATGCTCAGGATGGTGTCCGCGCGGATGCCCACGTTGTAGCCGGTCTTCATTTTCAGCACGATGTGCAGGTCGTCGGCCGTTTCGCTGCGCGGCAGGATAATGCCCCGGAAGCGTCCCCGGGTGGTCTCCATCTCCACCTCGCTCCAGACCTCCACGCCCTGCTCTTCCATTTTCGAGCGGGTCCGATTGCGGTAGCCCTTGTATTTTTCGTCAGTCGTCATCGCCTTCGATCACCTCCAGAAGCCGGGCTTTGACGTCCCGGGCGGCCACGCGCCCGCGCAGGCGCGACATGATGTTTCCCATGAGGTAGCGGATCCGGCCGGTTTTCTTGCGGCTTTTCAACAGGAATTGCAGCTCGGCGGCGTCGGAAACCGCCCGGTCCAGATCCTCGTCCTCCGTGCCCCGCTTGCAGAAGCGGGACAGCGCCGATTCGTCCGGGGAGCAGTTGTCGTCCAGGCAGAGTCCCAGAACGTAAGGAAGGGCGTCCGTTTCCAGCCGGTTTTCCCGAACGGCCCGGAAGATCGCGAACGCCTCGTCGTCCGCCAGGCGCTCCACGGGATATCCCCGCCGCCGCCAGTACGGCAGATCCCGGTCGAACAGCTTGGCCAGTTCGGCGGCGGGCATTTCGCATTCCGCGCGGACGTGATCGAACAGTTCCATCCAGTGGCTGCGAATGAGCCGCTCCGCCGTGGATTCGGGTACGCCCAGAACGGCCAGGCGCTCCTTCCGCTCCCAGGGCAGTTCCGGCAGCCGGGCGCGAATGCGCTCCACCGTTTCGTCCGGGATGGCCTGGGGAGGTTCGTCCGTGTCCGGATACATGCGGTCCGGCCCGGGCAGAATGCGCTCGAAACCGTTGGTGCCGTCCGCGTAGGCCTGGCGGGTTTCCGACGGAACGCCCTCCAGGGCCTCCACGGCGCGGTCGATGATTTCCTGTTCCGCGGTGCGCACGTCCTCCTGCGGACCCCAGACCACCACCAGGGTATCGTCCCAGCTGGCCCGGAGCCGTTTGCGGATGCGGTTCCACAGTCCGCGCGTCAGGCCGGGCTCGGTGGAGTCCGAATGCAGGATGTTGGGGCGGCCCATCAGGCAGGCCACCACCTTCACCCGGTCCGAGAATTCCTGGGCGAAAAACGTATGCTCCTGGGTGGGATGCGCCAGGATGCCCTTGAATCCGCCCAGGCGCACCGCCCCCGCCCGGTGACCCTGGTCGAGCGCCTGGCTCAGCGGAAGATAGCGGCTCGGCCGCACCATATGGGTCACGTCCGCCGTGGAGCTTTCGAAGGTCTCGGCCGAAAGCCCCCGGCTTCGCAGTTTTTCTCGGATTTTCAAAAGGTTGTGCTGGCGCATGGCCTCGTTGTAGACCAGTCGCGGGATACGGCCGATGCTGCTGACGCCCTTGATCTCAATGCGCGTGCCGCCGTCAATGGAGACGTTCACGTCCTGGCGGGCTGCGCCCGCGCCCGTGCGGACCCTTCCGGTGGAGCGCGAAAGGCGGCGAATGGCCTCGGCGGCCTCGGCCACTTCCCGGGGCGTGCGCATGGCGGGTTCGGTCACGGTTTCGCAAAGCGGCATGCCCAGGCGGTCGGTGCGGAACGTGATGCGGTGACCCACGTCGCTGACTTCCCGGCAGGAATCCTCTTCCAGGCCGAGCTGAATGATGCCGATGGAGCGGCCGCAGGCCTGGATGCTGCCGTCCACGCCCAGGATCGTGGTGCGCTGGAATCCGGTGGGGATGGATCCGTCCAGGTACTGCTTGCGGGCGATGTGCAGTTCGCTGACCATGTTCAGTTTCAGCAGAAGCGCCAGTTCCACGGCGATCTCCACCGCCTCCGGATCGATCTCGAAGGGCGGTGCGTCGTCCATTTCATAGGTGCAGACGGTGTCGCGGTTGAGCAGGTAGATGATTTCCTTCTTGGTCTTGAATTCCATCAGCGCGGTGCCGTCGTACTCTCCCAGTTCGGAGAGCGTGGGACGCATGTGGCGCAGGATCTCGGCGTCCACCCGTTCGCTGTATTTTCCGGCCGGGCAGCGGCAGAACAATTTGCGCCGGGTCTTGAGCTGCTGATGAATCTCCAGACCGGAGCGGAAACCCAGGAGGGCGTAGTCTTCCGGCGTCATCCGGTCGAAGGGTTTGAATTCGAAATCCAAGGGTGCGGTCATGATGGATCACCTTCGCTTCACGGGGACGGAGGGCGCCGGAAAACCGGCGGATCCGTGGATGAAAACTCGGACATCGAGCCGGTTCTGGACCGGCCGGAACGAATCCGTTGCAGTCTACCCAAGTCCCCGTAGAAGGCAAGGAAAATTACCCGGCGGGGTGAAGAATCAGAATCCCCGTTTCGCCAGTTTTTCCAGATCTTCCGGGCGGTTGAGATTGACGAGGCTTCGCAGGTCCGGATCCGCGGCGCGCACGGCCGCTTCGTCCAGGTAATGGGTGCGCACGAGCCCGAAGGGGGCGGTGAGCTTGTAGCGGCCTTCCCGGATGCAGGTGTGAACGGCCGGGATACAGTTTCGGCTCACGCGCTGAAGGGTGGGCTCGGGCCGCCCGGCGATGCGGACCACCGCCAGATCGGCCGCCGGGTCGCTGTCCAGCATCAGCCGGACCAGTTCGGGGCGGACGAAAGGCATGTCGCAGGCGGTGAGAAAAAGCACGGGCGTCTCCATGAATTCCAGCGCGGCCAGGAGCCCGCCCATGGGACCGATATCCGCCACGGCGTCCTTCAGGATAGGCGGGCCGAAGCGACCGTAATCCTCCTCGCGTCCGCCCAGCAGCACGGCGCGGGAAAACAGCGGAGAGAGGTTCTCCAGAAGGCGTTCCAGGATGGGCCGTCCGCCGATTTCCACCAGTCCCTTGGCCCGGCCGCTCCAACGCGTGGCCCGGCCGCCGCAGAGAACGGCCAGGGTGGCGTCCCGGGAAATGTCGTTTGAGATCGCGTGCATGAAGCCTTCGTCCGGAGCGTGATCGGGATTGCAGGGAAAACGAAGCGGGCCGTTTTCGTGAAGAACGACCCGCTTCGAACGTGCCCTCGGGTCAGATTGCGGGTGTTGAGGGAGCGGGTTCCGGCGATGGGCCGGGCGTCGTCGTTTCCGGAACGGGCGCGTCTTCCGCGGGCGGCGCAGGGAGGTCGGCCGGCAGTTCCGAAGCGGCTTCCACGGCCTCCACGGTCTCGCCTTTCGGCTCGTCTTTGCCCACGGCGAAAGGATCGAAGTGGTAGCCCACGGAGAGCGTCACCACGTGGCTGACCCACTGGTATTTTCCGGGCATGGGGTTTTCGGCCGAGCCGCTCACGTCGCGGGCCAGCATCCAGACGAGCATGTAGGCCGCGTCCGCGTAGAAGCCGTACCATTCCGTTCCGAAGCCGATGCAGCTGTTGATGCGATGGCCGTCGGGCAGCATGGGATCCACGCTCTTGTCGGGAACCACGTTGCCGTCCAGCATGATTCCGGCGCGCAAGGCATAGTGATCCAGGAAGAGCCATTCCGCACCCAGGCGGATCTGCACGAAATCCTCGTAGTCCTTCGTTTCCGTCTGTTCCATGATGCGCCGGTCCGGCCCCTGTTCCAGGCCCTCGTCGAACTTGAAGACCAGCTTGTCGTAGGAGGACCAGAAGGTGCCCCAGACGTCCAGTTCCAGGCTGAGGTTCTTCATGGGCCAGAAGCGCGCGCCGAAGTTCACCAGGTGCGGCAGGGTGATGGAGGAGGAGAAACCCTGGTCGGGGAAGCGGCCCCGGTTCAGGTCGTTGACCGTGAAGCGCGCGCGGCCGTTGTCCAGGCTCATCTTGATGGCGGAACGGTAGCTCGCGCCCAGGCGCACCCAGTCGGCGGGCTGGTACATCAGGCCGAGGTTGCCGCCGAAGCCCCAGGCGGAGCCGTTCAGGTAGATGGTGTTGGGGCTGTCGAGTTCGTCCGCCGGGTTCAGGCCCAGGGTGAGCGCCCGGCGGATGTCGATGCGGCCCCACTTGGCGTCGAAGCCCACCGCCACGGCAAAGCCCTTGAAGGGGCCGAAGGAAACGTTGGGGTTGATGGTGAAGGATTGCAGCCCGGCGTCGATGACGATGTGGCGGCCTTCCCAGTCCTTCGGCCAGTGCACCTCCAGGCCGAAGTCCGTGAATTCGCCCAGGCCCACGGCCAGCCAGTCGTTGATTTTGAACGACGTGAAGACGTGCGGCACCGGCAGGGTGCGTTGGTCCAGGTTGGTGGTTTCCCCAGCGGGATTTTCGTAGCTGGCCATGGCGGTGTACAAGGTGAGCACGCCCTGGAAGTGCAGGCCCTCCAGAAACGAGAGGTTGGCGGCGTTTTGGAACATGGCCGACGGCGTGCGCCCCCCGGCCACCACCGCGCCGCCCTGGGCCATGCCGTCGCCGCTCATCTCCTGGATGAAGAAGGCGTTGGCGAAGACCGGAGAGGCCGCAAGCAGGAAAAGCGCCGCGAAAAGAAAGGAAAGAAAACGGGCTCGGATTCGTCGGTTGTTTCGTTTCATGCTCCGCCTCCTAGTCCGCGCAGGTTTCGCCGGTGGTGAACGTGTACAGAAGCGCCAGATCCTCTCTTTCGGGCACGAAGTCCGGACGGTTCTGTAAAAGCCAGGTCACCGGCGCCTGGTAGTGTTGGCGGAATTTCTCGATCACGCCCAGGGTGGCCAGCGTGGTGGCCGTGGCGGCGTCCAGGTCTTCTTTGTCCATGTCCTCGAAGCCGCCGAAGATCGCCATGGCGTCGATGCGGCTGTCCAGGTGGGGCGACTGCCACATGTCGTCTTTCACCAGGGGCACGGTCACGCGGGTGAGCCCGTAATAGGATTCGTCCGTGGCGGCCAGGCCGTCCGTTCCCTTGAGCGCGCTGGTCACCGCGACGAGGTAGGTCGCGTCCCGGGCCAGGCCGCCGTCGGGTTGGATTTCCACCGTGGCCTTTCCGTCCTTGTTTTCGGCGACGACGGCCGCGTTGACCCGCTCGTATCCGTCGGCCGTTTTACGGAAGAGCCGGACGGCCGCGTCGGTGACCGGCAGGGCGACCTCCCGGGAGACGGAGAAGCTCACGGCGGCGTCCTCGGCGGCGTCGGCGCAGATGGGATGGTCGCTCTCCATGGTGAAGTAGTCCGCCGGCCGGGCCAGGACGGGATTCTGGTTCAGTTGGATTTTGCTGGGATCCATGAAGACGGGCATGGGATTGGCGGCGATGGTGAAGTGGAAGGCCGTGGCCACCTCGTTGCGGCTGCGGCCCTCGCCCACGATGGATTCCCAGAGGTCGAGCCCCCAATTCGTGATCTGGCGTGCGCCTTCCAGTTCCTGGATGGCGGCGGGATCGGTAAGCACGTTGCAGGCGGTCACGGGCATGCCCGCCTCGTCGGACCATTCCATGAAATAGGGCGTCTCGCTGGCGAACATCAGGAAATAGTTGTCGGGCAGGACGGGATCGCCGTCTACGGTCTTGACGCCCGCGTCGGTCAGTCCGGTGACCACCGCCAGGTAACTGTGACCGGGGTCGTAGTCCTTCGGGAGCGTGCCGCGCACCTGGGTCAGTTTCTTGGTGGGCTTGTTGCGCAGCGTGAGGAAATACGGATAGTCGTCGTTCATCTCGAAATCGAACACGCGGAAATAGTCGTCCGCGTCCACGGCCACGGGATTTTCCGGATCGGTCACGTCCAGAAAGAAGAAGTTGGCTTCTGCCGCGTTGTCGCCCGTGACGTTCCCGTCCCCGTCGCGTTCCTGCTGGAAGGGCACGAAGCTGTCCATGTCCAGCCGCGCGGAAAAGGGAATGCGCGGGATGATGCCCGGCACGAAGCCGTTCAGGCGGTTCATGCCCTGAAGCAGTTCCAGCGTCAGGGCGCTGTCGGGTTTCACGTCGTATCCCAGCTCCTGCTTCGCCAGCGCGGCGGCTTCGTCCACAACCGGAAAGGCCAGGGTCACGGGGACGTCATCGGTGAGATCCTCGCAGAAGACGGGCATGCGGGCGTCTTCCGGCAGTTTCCTCACCCGGGGATCGTCCTTTCTATAGCAGGGCGCGTCCACGCCGATGTCGGCCTGCTTGACGCGGTTGACGAAGTTGTTGGGCAGGGGGATCTGTCCCCAGTCCGGGTTGAAGATGGCCGTGGGGCGGGTGTCGTAGTTCACCTCCACGTCCGGTTTCAGCTTGGCTTCCGAGCAGCCGCCAAGCCAGGCGGCCAGTCCGAGTAGCAACGGGACGACCGAACAGAAGCGTGCGAAGCGAATCATGGCGCCTCCTTTATGGAACCGTTTCGTTGTCGGATTTCAAAACGCGGCTTCCGGACCGGGTGGAAGCCGCCTTTCGGATGCTCATCTTATTGGATTCGCGGGAAAAAGGCAAAGGGAAAGGGAAAGGGAGGGGGAGAGCTTCGACTAAAATATAGAATTCAGCTGACTCTTGAGCAGGACTCTTTGAATAGTTTAAAAAGTATTCTAAATTTTTCCAAAGAGCCATTGAATAAGCCATTTCTCAATGGAGGCCAGTTTTTTCCCATTTTTCTTATTTCCCGGTCGACTGCATTGAATACACGGAATTCTTCCAACTGGTAACCAGATTTCCATATGTATTGTCCAATGGGAGCCCATGGTTCGCTAGCTTCAGTGATTATTGTTATGCCTAGTAAAAACTCAAAACGATCAAATACGAAATGATACTCGCTTTCATATGGTTCATACAGATTATCAATATTCGCAATACTGTGTTTGTGCGGAGCAAAGGATTTTAGTGGTTCTAAAAGTAATTCAAATAAAAGATCACTAACAGGTGTGGTTGATGTTTCTTTTCCTTCAATATAAGGCTTATATTTATATAAAACTTTAATAGGGTTAACGAAGGCTGTTAATTTGTCTGCAACACTTCTATAAACTATTCCGTCTAAATATAAAAAGGCTAAAGTTGTCTTATATTTCTCCGCGGCAATGGAGGCCATGCCACCGGCATACATTAAAAGCAAGGCGGGGTAGCGGCGGAGTTGTATGGAAAGATCACGATTGTTTCCTTCTGTCAATTGATAATCCGCAAGTTTTTTCAATGCCTTTGTCCAGATTGGAATATGCTTCACATCGCCCCAATAGCAGCCGACAGCAAAAAGATGTTGAAGCACTTTGGTGATTTCCTCATATTTTCGGATCTGTTTCGTGATGGATTCTTTGTTGTTCAGTGGGGTTTCCATCGTGGCTGTTGCTTCAAGAACACGTTCCACTTCTTCGTTGATGAAATCATATAATTTGATTTGATATTTATCTTCGGAAAGATAACGCTTCAGCGTGGCCACCGCCGTTTGAAGATTTACGGGATGAGGTTTCCGATACTCTGTAATGGATGTTACTTTTTCTTCCAGAGAGGAAAAAAATTCATCCGCGCCTTGGATCGGGACTTCCACGGCGGCGCGTCTACGAATCAAATCCATACCATATTCCGTAACATTTCCTCGAACTGTCCAAAAGGTTTGAAACCTTCGGTTGGGGCAGCGCTCCATGGCGTTCCGAAGCGCAATATCCCATTCGGCGGACCAGCCGCAGACAACCAGACCGAACTCGTCCAGAATGCGATCGAGATATTCGTCCAATTCAGCATCATATTCAGACAATTCCTTTTCCGTATTCCGAATTCTTGTATCCAGATAGTCGCCATGCAATTTCACCAAAGTACATGGGGAATGGATGTACGGCAATGCGCCTTTGAAATTGTCTTTTGAAGAGATTACGGATGGATTGACACCGACTTCCGTCAAGACCTGCTCCATCAGACGGTCGAAATTCGTGGTGAGAATCATGCGAATAAACCCGTTTTTTACGAGCTGTGCAATTGCATGGTGGGCGCGTGTTGGCTGTTTGATACCTTGTTCTTGTTCCTCTTCGGTCTCTTCGGTGGGCTCGAAATAGGAGCGAAGCAATTGCGTTCTCTCCGCAGGTGTCCTGGCAAGGTCTTCAAGTAGATCGGAGTAGTTGGGTTCTTTTTGAAATTTGTTGACGTACCATTTCTCGGGAGAATTCAATTTACATTCTTCCGATTCTCCCATGGTGTCTGCTAGCCGTTCGATCAAATCAAGAGTAATTTCCCAGCCTGTGAGTATCCCGGCATTACGGGAAATTCCCGATCCAAGCAGCAATGCATAAACATTTTTATAAGTTGCTACCGAAAATGCCAATGAATCGATTGGTTCAATCATTATCCTCTCCAAACTTGCTTCGGCGTTCCATCTCTTTGTCGAATACGGTGATACCGACATTCCTTTGCGTCGGATTAAAATTTAATCCGACCTGCTAAGATTATAATCCATTTGATACGTATATGGCAAGATCGAGGGTCGTTTTTTGCCTCTCCCGTTTTTGCTCCGTTTTTGCGTTCCGTCCGGGTGAACGCTTTTTGGCGTGCAACTCCATGATCTTCCAACGGAATCCGCCGTTTTTGCACGCACCCGGACCGCACGCCCCCGGGGGCGCTTTCAGGCCCCTTCGGGCCATCCGCCGGGGAAAGGTCGGAAGAGGCGAATTCCTCCATGATATCCGGCGGTTCCGACGATTCCGACCCGAATTCCGGCGCGTCCGCGTTTCGCCGGTTTGGGGGAATCCGTCCGGACGGCGCGATTTTTCGCGGATTTACAGGTGATATCAGTAACTTGCGCCCGTTTTCCGGCGCGACTCGGCCGAAGAGCCTGGCGAACGTCCATCCGGCGGAACCATCGTCCGCCGTCATGATAATGATTGTATCGTACGCATCAATATATGCTTATACCGAAAACGCCGCCGCCGCCTCTCTGCCGGGAGTTCGAGAACGCATGGAAAACGCACAAAAAAAACCGATGACGGAAAACGGGAAATCGGTAAAATGAGCCGATGTGCTTCTGTTACGGAATTTTGCCGGACGAGCGATCATTCGGCGTTTCCAGCGGAGTTCACGCATGGAAAAGAAGGAAACCGGTTCGAGCGTTTATTTTCATCCCATCGGAATCATCCGCTCGCCGCACGCCGTTGCGAGGGGAACGCCCATCCAGCCCCGCTATGCGGAGAGCTTCGAAGGGAGCGTTGAAGTGTTTCCGGATTATGCTGGGGCGCTGGCCGATCTCGACGGCTTCGAGCGCGTCTGGCTGATATACGCCTTCGACCGCTCGGAGGGTTGGAAACCCAAGGTGACGCCGTTTCGGGATACGGTGGAGCGCGGGCTGTTCGCCACGCGCGCGCCCCGGCGGCCCAACGCCATCGGCATGTCGTGCGTGCGTCTGGCGCGGATCGAAGGGACGACGATTCACGTTTCCGAGATCGACGTTCTGGACCGGACGCCGCTGTTGGATATCAAGCCCTACGTCCCGGAATACGACGCGTATCCGGACAGCGGGGCCGGCTGGCTGGACCACGCGCCCAAGCCGGGTGCGAGGGCCGACCGGCGTTTCGAGAATGAAAAATGATTTCGCTGAACCAATCGGTTCGAGCCACGGGCGGCGCGTCCCTTGATAAACCGCCCTGCGGGCGGGAGCGCCTTTGCATCGCTAAAAGCAAGGAAGAACACGTATAATCCGGATTCCTACCTTCGAGGGATTGACGCCGGGAAGGGCATTTCAAATAATTGTGACTCCAAACCCGTACAAGCGGAGAATGGTGTATGAAGCTCGATCGTTGTGAAAGAATTTAACCTAATCCAAACGAATTATCTGTTGACAAAATATCTTCGGTTTTCTATACTTGAGCAAGGATTCAGCAAAACATCAAGCGCCGCACAAAGTGGAAAAACCATTTCCGGGGAGGAACATTTCCATGAAACGCATTGTCGTGATATTGAGCGTGATGTTGTCTTTTCTGGTTTTCGGCTGCACGTACGGGCGCCCCAACCACCGCATCATCAAGACCAGCAACACCGACCGGTACGGAATTTCGCATCTGATAATGCCGAAGACGGATAAGACAAAAGAAGACACACAAAATTACATCGAAGTGGAAAACGCGGGCATCACCTATCGATATTTCAAGACGCATTTCTGCATGGAGCCGGTGGGCCCGGCAACGAAACTGCACAATGTGACGACGGAGCTTTCCGGTAATTTCAAAGAGATTGTCGAAGTCACCGCAAAGAACGAATACTCCCAGAATCTGGCCAAGATCTACGAGGTGGGCGAGATCCTGCAACTCAGTCACGTTGCGCTTTATCGGCTTTGCGAGGCCGTGGGCAACGGCAGCTTGGAAGCCAAGGAATACCCGTATAAAATCATGGATGTCTTCGACAAAACCCGAGATGTGTTGATGGTCAAGTATGCGGCGGAATCCGGAACCAGCGAGGGGAAATTCAAGACCCAGGTCGCCCGCAGCGATTACCTGGCGGTGATGCAGGAACGGATACAGACCGGCTTGGAATTTGCTAATTTCGTAGAAAAAATGGAAGAGTCGCTCAACAAATTCAAGGAGGAAAAGGAGGGACAGGAGGACAGTACCAAGCGTGACCAATACGAAAAAGCTTTCCTTTCTGCCGACAAAGGCGCAGCCCAGAAAACGAAGAAATACAACAATGACCTAGTCAAGGAAGAGATAAAGAAACTGAAAGCCTATTACATGGCGAAATCCGCCATTTCCGAAACCCCCCAGAAAATCATGGAAGAACTGGCGAAAAAAGTTGATGAACTCAAAGAGACGCAGACGAAACTCCTGATGGAGCACAACAAAAAGCGCAAAAAGTTGCGCGAGGAAGCCGAGAAAAAGGGAATCATCCTCAAAGCGAAGAAATAACCGCCCTTGCCCAACGCCCCCCGCCCGTCTTCCCTCAGTACAGAAACGGAAAGACGGCCTTGCGTTTTTTCGGATAGTCCGGGAAGGTTTCGAGATACCAGCGGTGGTTGGAGCGCGCCCGGGGAACCAGGTTGGCCGCCGTCCAGATGAGGAAAATCAGCCCCGGTCCGGACCAGGTGAGGATCGCCCAGCCCGTCCATTCCACCAGTTCGCTGAAATAATTGGGGCAGCTCAGAAAGCGGTACAGGCCGCCTTGGGGGATCTTGTAGCCCGTCTCGCCGGGTTTTCGCAGGTTCATCAGCACCTGGTCGGAATGGAAATTTCCCGCCCATCCCAGAAGGAAGAGCCCGAGTCCGAAAAGGAACCGCGGATCGGAAAGCCAGTCGTTCGGATAGGACGCCATGAAGAAAAAGTAATAGCCTTGGAACGTGCCGTTGACCAGGTTGAAGAACAGACCCATCAGTCCGATGACCAGCGGCATGGGCTTGTCGCCGCCCCTGCGCCGGAAAGGATAGATCAGCCCCCGGTTGACGTAATGGATCTGCCAGACGATGAAAAACACCGTGGCGACGGCGGACTTGTTCGGGCTGAGCCAAAAGAAGATCGCGATGGTCACGACCGCCGGAACCTCCATAATCAGCCAGCCCGCGCGGCTCGACACCCGGGGGCCCCAGCCGGAGCGCGCGTGGCGTCCGTAGGGCGCGGTGAGAAATTGCAGGGCGACGAAGGTGACAACGGCCACCGCGATCCAGGCGGCCATGCCGTAGGCGTAGAGATTTTCGGCGCTCATGAGGCGTACAATTCCGTGGTGAAACCGTTTTTCAGGAAGTCGCGATAGGCGGCCTCCACCGTCTCCTTGATGGGCCGGGGCCTGTAGCCCAGTTCCCGGGCGGCCTTGTCGTGGCGGATGTCGCGGTTGGCTTCCAGGGCGTTCAGCGACTCCCGCGTGTACAGAGGCTCCCCGCCGGTGAGCTTACTCCAGATCTCGGCGAAGGGCGCGCCGATCTTCGCCAGTCCGATGGGGCAGGTGATGCGCGGGCAGGGAGCGCCGGTGACTTCGGAATAGACGCGGAACAACTCGCCCACCGTGAGGTAATGCCCGCTCAGAAGATAGCGTTCGCCCCGGCGGCCCCTCTTTTCGGCGGCCAGGGCGCCCTCCACCACGTCCCGCACGTCCACCCAGTCGAAACCGCCCTCCACCAGGGTCGGCATGCGCCGATGGTAGAACATCAGAAAGACCGCGCCCATGCGCGAGGGCTTCACGTCGCCGGGGCCGAGCACCGCCGTGGGATGGACGATCACCGCATCCAGCCCGCGCGCCACGGCCTCTTCCACCACGCGCACTCCTTTGGCCTTGGAGCGGTCGTAGGCCGGGGACTTGCCGTTGGAGACGAGCGTACGGGTTTCGTCCAGGGGCTCGTCCAGAGGGGCCTGGTCGTAGGCGTGGATGCTGGAGAAATGCACCAGGCGCTTCACGCCGCAGGCCAGGCAGGCTTCCGTGACGTTCCGCACGCCGTCCACGTTCACGCGATGCACCATGCCATCGGGATCGCCCATGATGGAGATGTTGGCGGCGGCGTGGAAGACGGTCTCCGCGCCCTCGAAGGCGCGCAATAGGCTGGGATAATCGAGCACGTCTCCCCGGACCAGTTCCGTCTTCAGACCCTGAAGACCCCGATAATCGTTGCGTATCAGGGCGCGAACCTTGCGGCCTTCGGCCAACAGCGCGGGAACCAGGTTCGTGCCCACGTGTCCGGCGGCTCCGGTGACGACGACGGTCATGGCATGTCCTTTCGTGATCGGGCGAAAAGGTCGCTTTACCAGCGGATGGTATACGTCAGCCTTTTCGCGGCGGTCAACGCTTTTCCCGGAAAGGCCGACACACGCGTCTCAAAGCGTTCGGAATCGCCCGCGCCCTCGTTCCACGCGTTCGAAAACGAACGGAATGCGCGAGAGCGCGAAAGGGAATTCCTTGTTTTTTATACTTATAAAAATTCGAGAGACGGCTTGGAAACGCCTGGGAAACGCGCCGTTTCCGCCGGACAGAGGCGGTTCCGGAGCCGATGCCGAAGGGAAAGGGTGAGGCTTCCTACGGCTTGCCGGTTTCGGTTTTCCCGGCGGGCTTCGCGGATTCCGGAGTTCCGGGTGCGGCGCTCTTCTCCCCGGCCTTTCCGGACTTGCGGTTCTGCATCTCCCGCATGCGCTTCTGGATGCGCTCCTTCATGCGGTTAAAATTCCTTTTATTGAACGGGCGCAGGCCGGTTTTTCCTTTTTCCGGCGCTTCCGGCCGGGAGCCGGGCTTTCGCAGCGTGGATGGATTCTCGGACGCGATCAGCGTCGCCGCGCCCAACAGGACGGGCGGCCCCGTTTCCGGCAGGCGTTCCACCAGGACGGCCAGGCCGTTGCGTTCCGGCGCGAGATAGGCCGCCCGCAGCCGGAAGCCCCGGGTGTCCGGAAGAAAGCGCTTGGGATGCCCCAGTTGGCGCGGCCGTTCCCGATCCGATCCGGCGTCCAGAACCAGTTGAAGATCCAGGGCCGGAGCCGATCGACCCGCGCCCGGTGCGGACGGGTCCGGCTTTTCATTTTCGTTATGGACGTTGCGGAGCGTCAGGCGGGCCATGCGTTCGGCGTTCAGTTTCAGAGGCAGGCTCGCGTCGCCGGGTCCGGCCTTGGCGGACGCCGTTTCGGCGTCGTACAGCACCCGCCCCAGGTTCCCCGTGCCGACGAAGCCGTGGCGTTCCAGGACTTTCCGGGCCCGCTGATGGAAAAGGGCCAGCGCCTTGGAACGCGCCTCATCCAGCGTCAGGGCGGGCTTTTCCTCGTCCGCCTTAGGCGGCGCGGCCTTGCGGGGATCGGGTTTTTTGGGTGGAAAGCGCAGGCTGCGGCTGCTCACCAGCAGCACGCCCCGGTCCTTCAGGCGCAGCTTGCCTCCCGCGGCGCCGAGCACGTGCAGGGAGACGATCCATTCCCCGTTTTCGTCCTCCGAGATACGGCGGAAGGCGAAGGCGCGTCCGTCCTTGGACCATCCGATAATGGAATCGCCGGGCTGCTCGGAGAACGTCCAGGACTCCGTTTTCGCGGATTTCACGGGTTTCGAGGCGGTTTGGACCTTTTCCGCCCCGGCGGGAGGGGCCGCTTCCTCTTTCTTCTCCCCGCAGGAGAACGCCAGAAGCGCCAGAAGTCCCATCGCAAGCATGATTCCGAGCATCCGTTTCGGCATGATTCTTCCCCGTTCCACGTTTGGCGTTCCATTCGTCCGGCCGCTTCGGCCGCGCTTTATCGCAGCATGCCCCGCTTCCGGGCGGCTGTCAACTTTCATCGGATGGGAAACGGACGATTCCCCGGGAAATCAGCGGCAGTCCACCCATTTCCTCGGATTGACGGTCTTGCCTTTCTCGCGGATCTCGAAGTACAGGTACGCGCCCTTCAGCGACCCGGTGTCGCCCACCCGGCCCAGGATTTCGCCCGCGCGGATCGTCTTACCCACGCCCTGCCCGATGGTCTGGAGATGGGCGTACAGGCTGTGATGCGTTTCCCCGTGGCGTAAAATCACCAGGTTTCCGAATCCCCGGAAATGTCCGGCGAACACCACTTCGCCGTCGGCGGGAGCCTTGACCGGCGCGCCCGCCGGAGCCTGCAGGTCCAGCCCGCCGTGGAAGGTGCGCGCCTTGCCCTTGACGGCGGTGCCGTAGCCCACCTCCACCCGGCCCTTCACCGGGCAGGCCATGCGGCCGTTCTCGTTGGAAAACGGCTGTCCGCGCCTGGATGACCCGCCCGCCGTGTCCGGACGCTCCGGCCCCAGACCGGCCACCCGCCGATCCAGCTTCTTCTTGGCTTCCGCCATTTCGGCCCGGGCTTTCGCCCGCAGCCGCTCGTCCTTGCGGATGTCGGCCAGAAAAACCTTCTTCTTCCTGAGCTGTTCGGCCAGGCGGTTTTCCTGCTCGCGCAGATCCTCGATCAGCCGGTCCATCTCCGCCCGGTCCCGTTCCATGCGGCGGCGTTCGTTCAGGGCCACCCGGACGTTTTGCCCGTAGCGGTCCAGGATCTCCCGGTCCTTTCGCCAGAGCTTTCCCAGGTAGGCCCGGCGCAGGGTGAAGTCGGTGAAATCCGAGGCGGACAGAAGATACTCCCAGCGGGAAATGGCGCGGAGTTTATAGGCGGCCCGCAGGCGCGCGGCCAGCGTCTTTTCGTGCTTTTCCGAACGTTTGCGCACGGCGGTGACCTGCTTGAGCGATTCGCCCAGCGCCCGGTCCAGTTCCTCCTTGCGCGCGCGCAGTTCCTTGGTGCGGCGATCCAGCAGCGCCTGCTGCTTCTCCAGGTTTTCCAGCTGCACCAGGATGTCCTGGGAGCTTCCTTCGGCGTGAAGCGGCGAAACCGGCGGAAACAGCAGCAGAAGAAACAGCGCCGAAACGAGCCCCCGCCGGCCGAACCCGCGGCCGTTCATCAGATGGCCCTCCAGAACCGCCCGATGGCCACCAGACTGCCCAGACCCGCCAGCCCCGCGCCGGAAAACAGCAGCAGCAGGCAGACGCCGGGCGAGAGGAAAACCGGGCCGATGTTCCCGAAGGGGCCGGAAAGCGCGGCGGCCGCCGGGGCGGCGGCGAGCGCGTACAGACCGTAGGCCAGAAGGAGCGAAGCGCCCGCCCCGAAAAGACCCTGCATCGCGCCTTCGATCAGGAAGGGCCAGCGGATAAACCAGCGGGTGGCCCCCACCACCTGAAGGATTTCCAGTTCCTCCCGGCGGGAGTAGAGATTGAGCCGGATGGTGTTGGCGGAGAGGAAGATCACCGCCAGAACGAGCGCCAGCCCGAAGAGCAGCCCGGCCAGGTGGATGAAACGCACCAGGCCGGAAATCCGGGTGAAGAGCTCCCGGCCGAAGACGGCCTCCTCCACGCCTTGCAGTTTCTCGATCTCCGTCTTCATGGACAGAAGCGTCTCCGGCTCCAGGGCCTCGCGGGAAAGCGCAAGCTCGATGGAGGCGGGCAGGGGATTTTCCCCCAGACCCTCCAGGATTTCCGCATCGCCGGGAAAGTCCTTGCGGAAACGCTCCCGCGCCTCGTCTTTCGAAACGTAAACCCCGCTTTGCACCTGGGGATGCTCCTCCAGGCGCAGCACCAGTTCCTGGGCGCGTTCGGGATCCGTGTCCGGGGCCAGAAAGACCACCAGGCGCACCTGCCCGATCCAGCGTTCGGCCAGGCGGTCCAGGTTCAGCGCCAGAAGCAGGTAACCGTCGAAGAGCAGAAAGACCACCGCCAGCATGCCCACCGTGGCCGTTCCGAGCATGGGAGACCGCCGGGCGGCGTTTGCGGCCTGGCGGAAAAAGTAAAGGAAGCGTCGGATCATGGGCCGTCCTCCCCGCCCCGCCGGGGACGGAAGGAGACGTTCAGCTGGCGGCGCGCCTCGTCGTCGTCCAGGCGGATGTTGCTGTCGAAGACGGCGCGGCCCTTCTCCAGCCGCACCACCCGGCGACCCGAGGCCTCGTACAGGCGGCGGTCGTGGGTGGCCAGGATCACGGTGGTTCCCTTGGCGTTGGCGTCGGAAAACAGGCGCATGATGTCGCGGGTGGTGTCCTCGTCCAGGTTGCCCGTGGGCTCGTCGGCCAGCAGGATGTCCGGCTCGTCGATGAGCGCCCGCGCCACGGCCACGCGCTGCTGCTCGCCGCCGGAGAGCTGTTCCGGATAAGCCCGCGCCCGGTGGGCCAGCCCCACGTTTTTCAGCATCACGTACACCCGGCGGGCGATCTCGCGCCGGGGCCGCCCCAGCACTTCCAGGGTCACCGCCACGTTTTCGGTCACCGTGCGGTTGGGCAGAAGCCGGAAATCCTGGAACACCACGCCGATGCGGCGGCGCAGAAAGGGGACGCTGCGGGTGTTCACCCGGCCGATGTTGCGCCCCATGAGCAGCACCTGGCCGGAAGTGGGCGCGATCTCGCAGAAGAGGATCTGCAAAAGGGTGGTCTTGCCCGCGCCGGACGGACCGGTGAGATAGACGAACTCCGCCTTCTCCACGGAGAACGTCACGTCCACCAGAACGGGCTTCTCCTTCTGATACGCCTTGGCGAGATGGAAGATCTGAATCATGGCTCGCTTCTTTTCCTGCCTCGATCGGTCGGGACTGTATCAAATCCGGGCGGGAAAGACAAGCGCAATACTATACTGAAAGGAATCGGGAGTCCGCCGGGGCGCTTCATGGTGGTTCTTCCGCACGTTTTCTCCACAGCGCCCTCAATATGGAATCATTTCACTTGGGCTTGCCCTGAGCCTCGATCCATTCTATAATACGATCCTTAGTATTCCCATGGGAATAAATAAAAGGAGCCGCCATGCCGCCACTTCGATGCCTCATGCTTTTTCTCCCGCCGCTGATTCTCTTTTCGGGCCTTGCGGGTTGCGGCGGCGGCGACGATTCGTCCCACCATTACGGCGACCGCACGGACCCGCTGAACGAATGCACCGAGTGCCACGGCGCGAACCTTTCGGGCGGACGCGGACCGAGCTGTTACAACTGCCACGACAACGACGATCATACGGTGGACCGAAGCGGCGTCATGCACGGCGGTAACGACGGTTGCGAGAGTTGTCACGGTCCCGACCGCACGGGCGGAATCGGTCCGGCCTGCACGCTCTGCCACGCGGAGCAGCCCTGAGGATTTCCCTCGCCGTTTTCCATGGTTGGATGGTTCAGGCCATTTCACGGAATGGAAACGCCCCGGCCCTTCCGCTTTTCCCTTGAAACCGGCCCGAAAGCCGTGTATCATCCCGGACATACGGAAAAACCGGAAATACGGCGCACGGCCCGGAGGGGGGCGGCGGCGATTTCCGGACGGGAACGGAATGAAAGAAAGAGGGAAATCATGTCGAAGAAAGTTTTCTGGCTGCCCATGATGCTCGTTCTGCTTTGCACGGCCCTGACGCTCGGTTGCAGTCTTTCGGAAGACGAGGATGAAAGCGACGGCGACCAGACCGAGGACGGCGATACCTCCGCCGATGGAGACGAACCCGCCGACGGCGACGGCAACGGGTTCATCGACGGCGATTCTCCCGCCGACGGCGACGATTCGCCGGACGGAGACGGGGACGATCCCATCGTCGATCCCCTGGAGGGCAAGGACGCGCCCGGGGAATACGCCTGCGACGGCTGCCCGCAATGGGAACTGCCCACCGACTTCGAATTCACGCGGAATCTGGGAGCGGTGACGGCCAGTGAATTCACCAGCGTCGAAACCGGCCCCATCTCGGGCCACCTGGGCGACGGGGTCTGGTACCTGAGCCACACCGTCACCGCCGGGCTGCGGGAAAACGGCGGCAGCATCGTCATGGACGAAAACGGCGATTACGAGGTGAAACTGCCGCTTTTCTGCGGAAACCAGACCCTGAAACTGGCCTGGACGAACGGCAGCGGAACCAGCGGCATCGTCATGGACCTGACCACCACCGACTGCGTCGAGGATGACATTCGTGTCACCCTGTCCTGGGGCGCCGGGGCCAACGACCTGGAACTGCACTTCATCCGCGGAGCCGGAAAGATCAACCAGGCCCCGGACGACTGCACCTGGACCAACATGAACCCGGACTGGGGAACGGCCGACGACCCGGCCGACGATCCGCAAAAGGACGTGGACCACACCGGAGACAACGGAATCGAGAACATCTTCCTGGCCTCTCCGGAGGATACCACGTACCATATTCTCGTGGAATACTGGGCCACCGGCGTTCCCACCACCGCGCGGATCGTGGTGCTGCTGGAAAACCGGAGCTTCGAAACCACCCTGGAGAACTTCACGCAGAAGATGGTCTGGGACGTGGGCGTGGTGGACTGGGCCGCCCGCACGGTCACCTGGACCGCCGACACCGTAACCGACTGCTCGGGCTCCTGGTCCAGCGGCTGCACCATGGATATTCCGTAACCTCCGTTTCCTTGAAAACCTCGGGGCGTTCCGGCAGGCCGGTTCGCCCCGTTTTTCCGTGGAAGCATGACAGGATTGTCACCCTTGGCGGGCGGATGACAGGGATTCCGGACAGGGCGAAACGAAGGATTTTTCGCAAGCCATCGAAATCACGAGACAATTTTCGTTGGCACGCGTCTTGCTAAACTGAGAGCCGAAATCGAACGCAGCATGTTTGGAAACGAATGGACGATCGAAACGGTTCTCAGGCAAGATCTTGAAACAAAAAGGAGATGAATCATGAAACCCCGTACCTGGTATTTCTGGTTCCTGACCCTGTTGCTCGTGGCGGGTCTCGGCGCGGGCTGCGGCTCGGACGGAAAGGACTCGGACCCGGACGAAGACGGGTTCCTTTCCGCCGGAGCGGGCAGCGGCGGGCGCAACGGTTACGATTCCCCCGAAGCGGCCGGAGACGGAGACATGACCGCCGACGGCGACGTACAGAACGACGCCGAGCGGGAAATCGCCGAGGCGGACATCTTCCAGGTGGAAGGCGACACCGTTTTCGTGCTGAACGCCCACAAGGGACTGATCGTCATCGACGCGACCGACCCGGCTGCCATGGAAATCACGGGCCGGCTGTACCTGGAAGGATTCCCGAAGGAAATGTTCGTGGAAGACGGCGTGGCCACCATTTTGCTGACCAACCTTTACGAAACCAACGAAGAGGAGCGCTCCCGCGCCATCAGCAAGGTGGCCGCGGTGGACGTATCGGACATCGAGGCTCCCGCGCTCATCAAGGACTTCAGCGTCCAGGGCACCATCCTGGACAGCCGCCGAGTGGGCGACGTGGTGTACGTGGCCAGCACCGTCCAGCCCTGGTGGGACTGGTGCTACGGGGCCAGCGAGAACGAAAACAACATGAAGACGGAAATCGCCTCCATCAACATCGCGGACCCGAACGACATCTTCCAGGCCGACAGCATCGAATTCGACGGCGTGGGCTTCGCCATCTACGTCACCGCCGAGGCCATGTTCCTGGCCCAGAGCACCACGGATTCCTATTGGGACGATGGCCAGCAGTCCGACATCACTTACATCGACATCTCCGATCCGGAAGGCGATATCGTGAAACGCGGCACGTTCAAGACCGCCGCCATGATCGCGGACCGCTTCAAAATGCACAAAAACGGCAATATCTTCGCCGCCATCAGCATCACCAACTCATGGAACGGCAACACCATCCTGGAAACCTTCGACGTTTCGAACCCGGACGACATCACGCTTCAGGGGCGCGTCACCGTCATGGAGAACGAGGAACTGCACGCCACGAACTTCGAGGGCGACCGCGCCTACATCGTCACCTACCGCAACACCGATCCGCTCTTCGTGGTGGATTTCTCGGACGCGGGCAAACCCACGGTGCTGGGGCAGCTGGTCATCCCCGGCTGGTCCACCCACCTGGAGGTTCGCGGCACCAAGCTTCTGGGCGTGGGCATCGACGACCAGTCGAACTGGTCCACCAAGGTGGCGCTTTTCGACGTGGCCGATCCCACCGATCCCACCGAACTGGCGTCCATCACCCTGGGCGAGGGCTATAGCTGGAGCGAGGCCACCAACGACTGGAAGGCCTTCAAGATCTACGACGATCTGGACTTGATCCTGGTTCCCTCCAGCGGCTACGACCGCAGTTACGAATCCACCGTGAACCTGCTTTACCTGATCGACATCGAGCGCAACGCGGAAACCGGCGAAATCACCGGGTTGACGAAACGCGGCTCCGTGGCCAGCGATTCGCCCGTGCGGCGCGGCTTCCCGGTGGGCGACCACCTGGCCAGCCTGTCGGAAACCGCCATCCAGATGATCGACTACGCCGACCGGGATCACCCGGCGATCGTCAGCGAACTGGCCCTGGCCAACTTCGTGAGCAGCCTGCAGCTCTGTTCCGGCCTGCTCTGCAACACCGGCCAGAATTCCTATTCCGCCGCCGCCCGCCTGCAACTCTTCGACCCCGCCATTTCCGCGGACACCCCCGTCTGGAAAAGCGGCGAGCTGGAACGGAATGCCGCGCGGCTGGAAGGCGGCATGCAGGTTCTTTCCAGCGGATCGAAAACCTATCTGTTCTCGCAGACCTACGGCTATTGGGAAGTGGACGGCAACGACGACATGCAGTGGCGGGACACGGGCGGCCTGCGCCTGCACGGCTTCGACCTGTCCGACGCCGACAACCCTGTTTTCCTGGGCAGCGCCCGCCTGAACGACTCCAGCGACGACCAGGGCGGGTATTACGCCGCCAGCAACGTGGCCCTGACCGAAAACAGCGTGATGGCCTGGACCTACGAGGACTGGTACGGGGACTATTACTATCGCACGGGCTTCGACCTGAAGTTCCTGGACATCTCCGACCTGGGCGACCTGGGCGACGCCACGGCCTTCGAAATCCAGCCCCTCTTGTGGCGCTCCGACCTGATCGTCACGGGAGACAGCGTCTGGACCTCCACCTGCGATCAACTCAACGGCGACGATCTGGACCGCCCGCTGCTGAAATGCTACGCCCTGGAATTCGATACGGAAGGAACCGTGACCCAGGCGCAGAAAATCAACATTCCGGGCCATCTGGTGGGCGTCTCCGCCGACAAGACCCGGCTGTACACCATGGACAGACAGTTCGCCTCCGATACGGCGGACGACGGCTACTATTCCTGCCGCTACAGCTTCGAGATTCTGGAAGTGAAAAACGGCCGGGCCAGACGGCTGCGCTCCATCCCGCTGACCACGGTGGACTATTGCCTCTACGTGGATGACGAGGACGAAGGCGAAGGCAGCGAACCGGCGGAACCCATCTCGGACGGCGACGTGGCGGCGGACGGCGACGTGGCGCCGGATCCGGACAACGCCACCGAGATCAACGCCAAGCGGCGCGCCCGTCCGGACGCGGACAGCGGAATGGTTTTCTCCCAAGCCTCCCTGGAAGGCGACAAGATCTTCCTGATCTGGCAGAGAGGCTACGGCAGCTACGGCGAATACATGGACGGCGACGTGGCGGTTTCCTCCATCGACGGAAGCTGCGTATACGAAGACGATGGCAGCGTGTTCGTGGAAGTCCTGAACGGACGCACCGGAAACACGGAAAAGGAGATCGAGATCGAAAACGCCAGCCAGGTTCAGAAGGTGGATGGCGGCGGATGGCTCGCGGCGGGCATGAATTACAGTCCCCAGGCCACCACGTACGATTTCACCTACATCTCGCCCGCCGGGGAGAAAAAGGAACTGGGCGCGCCCGAAACCGTCTCTTCCGGCTATTACTGGTACTCCGGCGCGGTGCGCGTGGACGATATGCTGTACCTGCCGCTGGGATGGGAAGGCATCAAGGTCTTCGGCCTGTAAACCGGCGTTCTTCCGGACCGCAGCGTCCTACAACCCAAAGCGCCGCTCCTTAGGGGGCGGCGTTTTTTTGGGTTCTCCCCTCAAAACAGGGGAGAAATCGGAAACCGTTTTCGGACAAGAATCACCATCGAGGAAGGGGTTTCCTTCCGTCTCCTTCGCTCATTCCCGCGTCATCCACGCGATGATTTCCCGCAGGTTTCTTACCGCTTTTCCAGCATCACTTCGCCCGCCGGGGGACGGACGTTGTACTCGGAACTCATGGCCCGGCCGTAGGCCCCGGCCACGGCGACGAGCATCACGTCGCCTTCCCGCGGCTCGTCCAGGCGACGCGAGAAACCGAAGGTGTCGCCGGATTCGCAGATGGGGCCCACCACGTCGGCCACCACCGGCGGCCCCTCTTCCAGCCGGGAGAGGTTGACGATCTCGTGATACGAGCCGTACATCATGGGGCGCACCAGGCTGTTCATTCCGGCGTCCACGCCCACGAAGCGCCGTTCGCCCTTTTCCTTGGTCTGGGTGACCGTGGTCAGAAGCACGCCCGCGTGGGCCACCAGGAAACGCCCGGGTTCCAGCCAGAGTTCGAACTGCGGATAGGCGCGGCGGATCTTTTGCAGACTTTCGTCTACGGCCGCGAGATCCAGAGGCGTCTGGCCGGGCTTTTCCGGCACGCCCAGGCCGCCGCCCAGGTCCAGCACCCGCACGTCGGGAAAGCGCGCCGCCGTCTCCGCCAGGAAAAGGGCCTCCTCGCTCCAGTTTTCGGAGGTCAGGATGCCGCTGCCCGTGTGGGCGTGCAATCCCACCACCTTGCCGCCCGCCTCGGCGGCGCGGGCGGCGAATTCCTCGATCTGCAAGGGCGACACGCCGAATTTCGACTGCGCTCCGGCGGTATGGACGTGCTTGTGGTGGCCGCGTCCCTGCCCCGGGTCCAGGCGCACGAAGATCTCCCGGCCCTTGAAGAGTTCCGGCCAGGCCTGCAACGGATACAGGTTGTCCAGGGTGACGTTCACGCCCGTACAGAAGCCTTCTTCGTATTCGCTTTTCGGCGCGAAATTGGGGGTGAACAGGATGCGGTCACGGTCGAGTTTTGGGAAAAGCTTCAACAGGAGCCGAATCTCGCCGATGCTGACGCATTCGAAACAAAGGCCGCGAGATTCGAAGATTCTGAGGATTTCCGGGTGGTTGTTGGCTTTGACGGCGTAGCAGATGCGGCCGACGGATTCCAGGGCGGCCAGTTCGTCGGCGGCCCGTTCCAGGCTTTCCGTATCGTAGACGTAGCGGGGGGATTCCGCCTTCGCCAGTTCCAAAAGCTCTTTTCGGCGCATGCGCCACCAGGCGTCGGGACCGCTGACCGCGTTTTCGGCCTTCAGGTCGTGCAGTTCCCGCCAGGTGGGGCCGAAGAGGCGCCCGCCCGCGTCTTCCCGGATGAGCAGGTCGTGCAGTTTGCGCACCAGGCGCTCGGCTTCCTCCTCGTCCACCACGGCGGAGAAATTCAGGTCGCTGGCCGCCTGGCTGAGCAGGTAGACCTTCTTTTCCTTGAAGACCTCCAGGGCCGGGCCGATGCGGTGCAGAATGGCGCGGATGTTGCGCCCCACCAGGCTCACCAGGGCGCAGGGGCCGATCAGGCGCACGTCGCAGAGCGGCTCCAAGTCGGCCTTCAGCGCCTCGATGGTGCGGGCGTCCAGGGCGTCCGGGGCGGCGTCCAGGGAGACGGTGACGTTGGTTTCCGAGGTGCTAACCAGATCGATGGACAGGCCGTGGCGTTTGAAAGGCGCGAAGACGTCGGCCAGAAATCCGGCCTGCCGCCACATGTTCACGTCCTCCATGGAGATCAGCAGCACGCCGCGCTTGGAACTGATGGCCTTGAGATACGCGCCGCCTTCCCGCGCGGCCGACGAGATGGTGGTGCTTTCCAGTTCCGGGCGCTCGGTACAGCGAACATGCAAGGGAATCCCGCTTTTATGCAATGAATTGATGCAGTTGGGATGCAGCACCTTGGCGCCGGTGCTGGTGATTTCCTGGGCTTCCTCGTAGTCCAGCGAGCGGATCAGGCGCGCGCCGGGAACCTGGTTGGGGTTGGCGGTGAAGACCCCCGGAACGTCGGTCCAGATCTCGCAGCGGCGGGCCTCCAGAGCGGCGGCGAAATAGGCCGCCGAGGTGTCCGATCCGCCGCGGCCCAGAAGCACGGTTTCCCCGTCCGCGTCCCGGGCGATGAACCCCTGGGTCAGAATCGCCGACTCCGCAAGGGACCGGAATTTCTCCTGCAATCCGGGAAGCGCCTCGGTTTCGCAGGTGGCGGATAAAAAGCGGCGACGATCGGTGATGGTATGTTTGCAAGCGGTTTGCAGGCAGTCCCGGGCGTCCATCCAGGCAATGCCGCGGCCGGTTTTTTCCAGATAGGCGGCTCCCAGTCGCGTGCACATGATCTCCCCGAAGGCCAGCATGCGGGCGTGCAGCCGGGCGCTGACTTCCCGTACCAGGGACGCACCCAGCGCCAGGCGCTCCAACTCCTCGAAATCAGGGCCTAAAACCACCTCGAAACTGAGATCCATTTCCTCGGCCAGAGCGCGGTGCCGAGCCTTCAATTCCAGAAGCAATTCTTCATGGCGGCCCTTGGCGGCCTCATCCACCAGGTTTTCCAAAAGATTGCTCACGCCCGAAAGCGCCGAGCAGACGATCACCGGCTTTACTCCTTCCGCGATGCGGCGCTCCACCACCGCGGCGATGGTCTCCCAGCGTTCCAGACTCGATACGCTGGTGCCGCCGAATTTCAAGACAACAAAATTCCCCGTCCGGCCTTCCGACATCCGTTCCCTCCAACTCTGAATGAAGATTCACAAGACTTTCAATAACCAACGGCTGAATAACATACCGGAAACACAAGGGAAAGTAAAGGACTTTCTTGATGAAACGGATTTTACGTAAATGGCGTGCGACCGTGAATTCATTCGAAAGCGGCGACGAAAAAGCGACGGAAGGCAAACAAACCCCGGAACCTTGACAGTTCATGAAAAGAAGCTACTATTTACGGGATGGTAGCGGCGGGCAAACCGGGAAAGCTCCCGCGATCTTCCCGCCTGATATGGAAGAATTTTTGTATTTACGAGGGGTTATGAATCGCGTCGCGCGCTGGAAAACCTGGGGGATCTTCATCGCGATTCTTCTGGGGTTCGTTTACGTGGAAAACCATGCCCGAAATCTTCTGAGCTCCATGGAACGCCGCACCGCCGACCTGGCCGTCCGGCAGGAATCCCCGCTCCTAGTCACGTTCGGATTCGATCATCTCCTGGCGGATATCACGCTGTTGCAGGCGCAGCTTTTCTATTCCGACCACAAGCCCAAACCCCGTTACGAGAGCATGCGCACCCTGTACAACATAGCCCGCACCGTGCTGCGCCTGGATCCGCGCCGGGTGGAAGCGCCTCTTTTCGCCAACTTCGCGTTGGCCGATATGGGGCTTTACGGCGTGACGCTGGCCAACGATCTGCTGGAGCAGGCCTGGCGGCGCAATCCGGATGTCTATCGGCTGGCCTCCTACATCGGGTTCAATCATTACGAGCACGACGGAAACCCCCTGGAAATCGTCCGATGGATGCGCTTGGCGCTGCTGGCTCCCGATGCGGATAAAAGCCTGATCTGGGTTGCGGACAACGCCTTGAAGGCCCAAAACACCGGCTACGAAATGCATCAGAACATCATGTGCACCCAGTGCAAGGAAGCCGAGGACGAACGTCAGAAATTGTTTCTCTGCAAGAAATGCCGCCAGTACGCCATCCTGCACCAGCTCGAACTGGCGCGCAAGGCTTTCGAAAAAAGGGCCGGGCGGCCCCTGCGTCTCATGGGAGAGTTGATTTCCGAAAAATTCCTGCGTGAAATTCCCGAGGATCCTTTCGGGGGGCAGTGGGAAATTACGGAAAACGGCCGGATCGACAGTTCGAAAAACCGGAAAACCAGCATTCTGGCGGAGGAAAAATGAAAGCGGAAGCCGCGATCGAACTCACCGGCATCGGCAAGACCTTTCCCTCGGATTTCCGCGTACGAACGATCCGTTCGCTGGACCAGGTGGATCTGGAGGTTCGCCGGGGCGAGGTCTTCGGTTTCATCGGGCATAACGGTGCGGGAAAAACCACGCTGATAAAGATTCTGACCGGCCTGATTCAACCGACAACGGGAGACGGTCGGATTCTCGGACGCCCCCTGGGCGACGTATCCGTCCGGAAAGACATCGGTTTTCTTCCGGAACGGCCGTACTTCTACGATTATCTCTCCGGAGAGGAGGCCCTGCGTTTTTACGGCCGGCTAAGCGGCATGAGCCCGGACGCCATTCGCAAAAGGAGCGCGGAGCTCTTGGAAATGCTGGACCTTCGGGAGGCCGCCAAGCGACGCATGCGCACCTTCTCCAAGGGCATGCTCCAGCGGGTGGGCATGGCCCAGGCCATTCTTCACGATCCCCACCTGGTGATCCTGGACGAGCCTATGAGCGGCCTGGATCCCTCCGGCCGGGGCCGGATCAAGGATATTATCCGTATGCTGAAAGAGCAGGGCAAGACGGTCTTTTTCTCCACCCACATTCTTTCGGACGTAGAACAGCTCTGCGACCGCATGGCCACCATCGCCCAGGGCCGGATCTGGTACACGGGCACGGTGGAGGATCTCTTGAATCGCTATGAACGGGGAACGCGCTTCATCCTGACGGACGTAACGGACGAAAAACGCGCCGTTCTGGAGAATCTGCCCGGTTCCCTTTCCGAAAAAGGCCGCGATCTGGAACTGTCGCTGCCCATGGAGACGGATCCGAACGTCGTTTTGAAACGACTGGTGGCGGAGGGCGTCCGGGTGGAACGCATGATTCCGGAACGGCCCGGACTGGAGGAAATTTTCCTGGCCGAGGGCATCGGCAGAAAGGGGGACGCGGCATGAACGTCTGGGTGATCGCCACGAACACCTTTCGGGAGGCGGTGCGTAACAAGGTTTTCTACACCCTGTTGTTTTTCGCCACTCTTTTTTCCGGATTTTCCATCATTCTGTCCACCATGGTCCTGGGCGACCCGGCGCACGTTCTCATCGATCTGGGGCTGGCCAATATCGAGATCTTCGGCACGCTCATCGCTATTTTCGTAGGAATCACCCTGGTTTACAAGGAACTTCAGCAACGCACCATCTACACCATCATCACACGGCCCATCCGGCGGCATCAGTTCATCCTGGGAAAGACCCTGGGCCTTACCCTGACGCTTGTCACGGAAGTGGCCGCCATGTCGCTGGTTTTCTTTCTGGTTCTGGCGTTGTGGGGGGGCGCGGACCGCATCGCGGACACCTTGCCGGCCATCTGGCTGGCCTTCATGAAGCTGGCGCTCATCACCTCGGTGGCGACCTTCTTTTCCTCGTTCAGCACGCCCATTTTAAGCGGCATGTTCACCCTGGGATTCTATCTGATCGGGGCGGGCTCCGGCTATCTTCCGGACCTGGTGGACCCGGAAAAGAGCCCCGTGCTGGCGGCCGCGATCCGGCTGTTGAACTTCGTGCTTCCGGATTTCCGCCTGCTGGACGTGAAGGGGCGCGTGGTTTACGGCGATCCCGTCCCGGCAGGCGACGTGTTCACCGCCACGGTTTACGCGCTTTTCTACATCGCCCTGATTCTGGTCCTGGCCATCCTGATTTTCGATCGCAAGGACATCAAGTAGGCCGTAGGGCCGTGGGGGATTTTGGGGAGATCATGAATCCGGAATTTCCGGATCCTGGTTCAGAAAGCGGAGCGCTTCCCGGTAATCCTTCGTCACCCAGACCTGAAAACCGGCCTTTTCCGCGAAGGTCTGGAAAATCCGGCCCAGGCCATAGGAAAGGTCCGACTCGGCCACCACCGCCACCCTGGCGCCCTGCATGGCTTCCACCACGCGCGGATTGCCCAACGTCATGCGCCGGATGTCCTCCGTTTTCAAATCCGTGGATTCCAGGCGGCGGGTGTCGTACAGTTCCAGATAGGGACGGGGGAGGGCAGGATCGTTCAGCAACCGGACGGGATGGGCCAGATATTCCTCGTTCGTCACTTCGCCGAAAGCCTCGGTGAAAATCACGCCGCGTTCACCGTCGATGCGATACCGGATGCCCATGTCGTTGCTTCCTTGCCCGTTGCCGTACGTTTGTGAAATCCGCAATATTTCCCGGTCGGTTTTTTACCGTTTCGGGAATCGGTGCATTACAACCGTTTCTTTCCGGAAACACAAGTCACGGTACGCAGGGGCCCTATGTCCCGGGACACTGTCAATTTCGATATAGTCGCTTTTACGAAAGGCTTTTGCGGTTATTCCGTCTGGCGCTCGAAGGTGTATTTCGTGGAAACGGGGGGCTGGTCCAGGTTACCGGAAAAGGGTTCGTCCAGGCCGAAGGCGCGCTGAAAAAGCGGCAGCACGAAAAAGGCCACGATCTCGATCTGTTCCTTGCGCAACAGGCTCGGAACGCCGTCGAAGGCGTGGTAGACCTTGGCGTCGGAAAACAGACTGTGATTGCCGCCCTGGATGACCACCTTCCATTTCGGAGCGTCTTCGGTTTCGTAGAAGTCGTTGTAATTCCAGGTGAAACTCTGTCCGTCCTCGGTGGCGCCCATGACGAGGAAAAGCCCCGGAGTCAGGGTTTCGGTATTGGCCGGACCCAGAAAAACCGAGGCCGTGGAGGCGGCCGCCACGTCCGCGTGGTCCATGTACAGATCCTGCATGCGCCCGCAACCCCGGCTATGGCCCAGAAAACCCACCGCATCGGTGGTGGAAACGCCCTGGAGCGCCGGGTGTTCGCTCGAAAGATCCGCCCCCGCGAAGCGCTGGAAAAGCCCGTAAAGCTGCGCCACCACTTCCTCGCTGTACTCGTTGTTGTGTTCGGTGGCGGGCATGACGGAGACGAAGCCCCAGGTGGCCAGAAGCTGCCCCAGGTATTCGTAGTTCACGTAGGTCGCCCCGTTGCCGTGAAGCAGGAAAATCAGCGGATATTCGCCGGGTCGGGCCGGCCGCCGGATGGAGCCGCATTGAGCCGGATAGAAAAGGCGCAGGGCGTCGTTCAGGAAATCCAGATAGCCCGCGGCGTAGGGTCCGGCGGAAAGGGCGGAGGTTCCCGCCAGGCCGGAGGCGGACGGGGTGGAGCCGTCGCAGGCCAGAACGCCGGACGAACTCTGAGCGAAGGCGTCGCCGCCGGACAGGTAGATGTTTCCCTCGCACATCACGCCGATTTCTCCCGAAGCCCCGGCGGGCACCGGGACCAGGATTCGGTTTTCATCCGCCGTGGCCAGTCCCGCCGCCACGGCCTGGGTCTGGCCGATCCAGACCTGAACCGAGAAACTTCCCCACAGACTGCTGAAAAAACGCTTGCCGTCCACGATCAGCAGATCTCCGGACGCGCCGCTTTCGGGATGAAAGGAGAACAGCCCGCTTTCCGTTTCGATGAACGTGCTGCGCCGTTCGCAGCGAGCCAGAGCGAAGTTGCAGATTTCCTCCGGGCCGCAGTCGTCGAAGGCCCGGCAGGCGGCCGCCGGAATCTCTTCATCGCCGTCCGTCTCGTCGTCGCCGTCCGGATGCGAATCGCCATCCGTGGCCGCGTCCTCGTCGCCATCCGGAGATGACTTCTCGTCGCCGTCGGCGGCGGATTCCTCGTCCTCCCGCTCTCCGGAGTCGAGGTCGCCGTCCGTCGCGCGGCAGACGGCGAGCCCCTCCGCCATTTCGCAGAAACCCGGCAGACAGCTCTCCCGGGTGCGCACGGCCCGGGGGCAGCCTTGCTCGTCCGTTTCGATCCGGCAGTTCCAGGCCTCGCTTTCCAGACAGAAAGAGCCGCAGTCGGAGGGCTCCGGAAGGCATTCCGCGTCCGCGTCTACGGAATTCCCTTCGCCGTCGCCGTCGGGAGGCGCGAAACGATCCGGATCGTCGTCGCCGTCCACGGATTCCGTTTCGTCCGACGCACAGGCCCAGAGCATGGAAAGCAGAACGAAAACGAACAACAGGCCGATTCGTGGAACACGGAACATGATCCGATCCTCCTGCGTATCGAACGGAACCCGGGAGGAGATCCCTCGCCGATCAGCGGGCGGGACCGCCTCCGCGACCATGGAACCGTCCCACCGGATAGATGGAATACGGAAAGGGAAAACAAACGTCGTCCCGAAAACGCTCTTCCGGCGGCTGGCTGGAAATGCGCAGAACGCCCTTGAATTCGGGAAGGCGCGCCCAGCCGGAACCCCGGAAGGATTCCGTGGGCCAGCAGGGAACGCGCCAGGGATACGAAGTTTTTTTCTTCATCTTCATGTGCGGTCGATCATCACGTGAGGAGGCTGGGTGGTGGATTCGATGCGGCCGATTTCCAGAAGATCCTCGCCTTCCGTCGCCGCCGCCCGGATCAGTTCGTCTACGTGCTCCGGCGCGGCCACGGTGATCATGCCGATGCCCATGTTGAAGGTGCGGAACATCTCGTTTTCCGAGACGGGCCCTTTTTCCTGAAGATAGGCGAAGATGTCCGGCGTGGGCACGCGATCCCGCCGGATGGTGGCGCAGGCTCCCTCCGGCAGCACGCGGGGAATGTTCTCGAAGAACCCGCCGCCGGTGATGTGCGCGAAGGCCTTTACGTGTCCGGTGCGCGCCATGGCCAGGCAGGGTTTGACGTAAATCCGCGTGGGGCGCAGCAGTTCCTCGGCCACCGTGCGGTCCAGTTCCGGGATGGAGGTTTCCGGAGCGAAGCCCAGCTTGTCGAAAAAAATCCGGCGCACCAGGGAAAAGCCGTTGGAGTGCAGGCCGTTGCTGGCCAGCCCCAGAATCACGTCCCCGGGCCGCACGTCGCGGCCGTCGATCACCTCGTCCTCGTCCACGATGCCCACGCAGAAGCCGGAAAGATCGTATTCTCCGCCCTGGTAAAAGCCGGGCATTTCGGCCGTCTCGCCGCCGATCAGGGCGCAACCCGCCTGCCGGCAGCCTTCCGCGATACCGCCGATGACCGTGGCCGCCTCTTCCGCGTTCAGTTTGCCGCAGGCGAAATAATCCAGGAAAAACAAGGGTTCCGCGCCCTGAACCACCAGATCGTTGGCGCTCATGGCCACCAGGTCGATACCCACCGTGTGGTGCATACCGGACCAGAAGGCCACCTTCAGCTTGGTGCCCACGCCGTCCGTTCCCGCCACCAACAGGGGTTTTTTGTAGCGGGAAATATCCAGCCGGAACAATGCGCCGAACCCTCCCAGATCCGTGACCACCTCGGGCCGTTTCGTAGTGGCGACCAGCGGCTTGATGAGATCCACCAGCCGCGCGCCTTCGTCGATGTCCACCCCGGCGCCCCGATAGGTTTCCTTTTCGTCGCGCATGCCTTTCTCCCGTCCGTTCATTGGAAGACGAAACCTTCCTGAAGCTCGCAAGCTAGCGGATTTCTTCCGCCCTGTCAACGTTCCGATCGTTCCATCACGAAATTCGAACGAAAAACACCCCGGAAGAAGGTAAAATCCTTCGATTCCGGGGTGTTGCGATCGTTCCGATCCGCTCCTAGGCGGGTTCCTCCACGGGTTTGGCGTCGGGTTCGTCGCCGGTCTTCCAGCGTGCGCCCTTGGTCAGCCAGCCCTTGATGACCAGGCAGAGAATGGGGCCGCTCAGAGCGAAAAGACCCAGGATGGTCCACATCCCCGCCGGGCTCTGCCAGTAGCCGATCGTGCCGTTTTTCACGGCCTCGCCCACGCCCTCCGGCACCCAGTAGGCCAGCATGTGGCCGCTGGCTAGGCTGATGAGCATCTTGGACAGGAAATTCGGCACCATGGTCAGGCCCATGTACGAGCCCTCCTGGCCCTCCGGCGCCACCGCGGCGGTGTATTCGGACAGTTTGGGCGACCAGATCACCTCGCCGATGGACAGCACCACCAGGGCGGCGATGCTCATGGCGTAGTGGGAGAAGGCCATGTCGGAGCCGAACCACTGCCAGGGCAGGCCCAGGAAGAAAAGCGAGAAGGCGCTGATCATGGCGCCGTAGACCAACATCTTGAAAATATTGAACTTGTTCGCGAAGGGAATGAAGAGAAAGACGCCGAAGACGATCAGGAAGGGGTTGATGGCGTTCAACGTGCCCACCAGGGCGTCCGGACCGATCAGCCGCACCCAGTATTTCGGCATCAGCAGATACATGTAATAGAAGACCGAGCGCACTCCCAGAAGCAGCATGATGATGACCACCAGCCGCCAGAAGGTGGAATCGGCCAGAACTTCCCGCGCGATCTGGAAGGGATTCTTTTTCTTGGGGGCCTCGCCGCCCTCTTCCACCGTTTTGGGTCTTTCCTCGTCATCCGCATAATTTTGTTCCACGTTATGGATCATGAGGAACGTGACCACGGTGCAGAGAACGGAAAACAGCGCGCCGACGGTGAAAACATGCGCGTTGGGCAGTTCCAGGGAGACACGGATCACATCCAGAAGCAATCCGCCCACCATGGCGCCGACATTCATGACCATGTACCAGATGTTGAAGCCCGCGCTGCGGCTGTTTTTCGTGGTGAAACGTCGGTTGGCGGCCTGGAAGACGGTGGCGATCATAGACATGAAGGGAGCCATCAGGAAAAACAGGATACCCACCAGGATCCCCCGATAGGGAATGTCGTCCATAAGCCCCAGAATCGCGATGCCGCTGCGGGTGACCAGCATGCCGCCCATGGCGACGTACAGCGAGACCTTGATCCCGAGCCAGTCCGTAATCATTCCGGAAAAGAACAGGGCGATGGTCGTCGCGGAGGTGAATACGGTGATGATGTAGCCTGCATCCTCGTCGCTGAAGCCGAAATCGTCCGAGAGGAAAATCGAGGCGATGGCGATCATCGCGAAAAAGATGGTGCAATCCAGGAAATTGATGATCTGAATCCCCCAGAATTCCTTCCGGGTCTCGCGCAGGACTTTGAAGTCCCGGAAGTAGTTCAGCATAATCTCGCCCGCCGTCCGTTTTTGGGTTTGCGCTGCCATTTCCTATCGGTCTCCTTTTCGGGAAATTTTCCTCACTCTATCCTTAACTCCGTGAAAGTAAAGAAAAATTCAGCGTCGAAAGGGAATTAATTTGGAGAGGACTCAAAAAACCGTTACTATTGACCGATTGGAATAGACATCGGGCTGCCCGGCGAAACGGCGGCGGAATGCAACCAGCACGGGAACGGACGAACGGAATGAATGCCATGGGCGAGGATCGGGACGGAAAAATCTCCAAAGAACTGGAGACGTTGACGCGCATCAACGAGGTGGCGAAGAAGCTCAATTCCACTCTGGAGCTTTCCCAGATCATCAAGCACACCATCTCGGAGCTTCCGGCGTTTCTCACCGCCGGGAAATGCTCCATATTCCTGTACGACCCCGACCGGGAGGAACTGGTTATGGCCGCCCATAACCACTACGACCTCGACCGGAAGATGGACATCCGCATCTCCATCCACGACAACAGCATCATCAACCACGCCGTCCGCAAGGGCCATTCGCTGCTTATCAAGGATATCGAAAAGGAATTCGGGCTGAAGAACCGCTCGAAATACAAGTCCAAAAGTTCCATGATCACCCTTTTGAAATCCGGAGACAAGCTTCTGGGGATCATCAACATCAACGACAAGCAGGACGGCGAGGATTTCAACGACTGGGATCTGGCCATTGCCGAGAACATCAACGAACACCTGGCCACGGCCATTTCCAACGCCCAGCTTTTCGCCCAGACTCGCCGCCTGTCCATCACGGACGGCCTGACCGGGCTCTACACTCACCGGTATTTCCAGGAGATTCTGGAACGGGAACTGGCCCGCGCCCGGCGCTACGGACTGCCGCTCTCCCTGATTATGATCGACATCGATCACTTCAAAAAGGTCAACGACACGTACGGCCACCAGGCCGGGGACTGCGTGCTGAATTCGCTGGCCGCCATGACCCGGCGGACTCTGCGGCGTTCGGACTACGCCTGCCGATACGGAGGAGAGGAGTTCAGCGTGGTGCTGTGCGAAACGGACGCCGAGGCGGCCATGGTTACCGCCAATCGCCTCTTGGCCGCCATCCGTGAAACCGAGGTGCCGTTCAACAAGGAAATCCTGAAAGTCACCGCCAGCCTGGGGCTCTGCACCATGGTCGAAGGACTGAGCAAGACCCGGATGGTGGAAATCGCCGACCGCGCGCTGTACCGGGCCAAGCGGGAGGGCCGCGACCGGGCGGTGGTGGGAACGCCGGAAGGAAACGGGAGCGAGGCATGATTATCCACTGCACGAACTGCCCGGCCAAATTCAAATTCGACGAATCCAAGTTCGGCTCGGAGCCCCGGAAGAATTTCCGCTGCCCGAAGTGCAAGACCGCCTTTTCGGTCGCCAATCCCAACCTGGCTTTCGAGGAGCCCCAGGAACTGGACCAATCCACCCTGGACGCCCTGGCCGAGCCTCCCAGCCCCACCGGAAGCTTCGATTCCCTGGGCGGAAAGTCCAGGAAATCCAAGCCGAAGAAGGAGGAAATCGCCGCCCCGCCGGAAGAGAGCGATTTTCTGGTCAGCGGCAGCGCCACCTACGAGGCCATGCAGGAGATGATGGACAATTCGGAGGTTTCCGACGACGAGGCCCCCGGAACCCGGCACGACCTGCGTTCGCTCTCGGCCATCCAGAAAGACGCCGCCGTCGACCGGGTTCCGCTGGAAGACCCGGCCGTGCGTTTCACCTCCACTTTCGCCGCCGTCGGACCCGCCGAGACGAATCCCGACGCGGTGAAACCCAGTGGGGAAGACGACACCGGATCGTTCCAGGTCACGAACCTCGCGGTGGACAGCCTGGCGGATTTCGCCACCATGGAGGATGTCGCCCGATCCACCGACGGCGCGTACGCCCTCGCCGGAGACGACACCGGAAAGACGCGCATTCGTCCCTCCGAGATGCGCGCGATGAAAACGCCGCTGGGATCCGGCGAAGGGCTGGAGCGGCCCGACGGGCGGAACCAGTCCCGTATCAACTCGGAACTGTACGATACCAAAACCGCCTCGCTGAAGGACCGCCCCAAGGTCAAGGCGCTCCAGGAAATCGAGTTCGACGACAAGGAACAGGGCACGCTGGAACTGGATGGAGAGCGGGATTTCGGATACGGGACGGACAGCAGCGCCGCGGCCCGATCCAAGGTTCCGGCCTTTACGCTGCGCGAATTCACCCGGCGGCGCGGAACCAACGTGGAAGAAAAAGCCGACGCCCAGCGCCTTTTCGCCGTGGCCGTGAAATCGGCTCTGTATGTCGTGTTGTTCGTCATCCTCATGATCGGCGGCTATATGGGCTACAAAAGAGATCACTTCAATCCCATGGCTTTCGCGGCGCTGATGGACGCCTCTCCGGCGGCTCCCGAGGCGTCGCCCGTTCCATCCGAGAAACCGAAATCGCCGTGATTCCGGAAGCCGCGTCCCGCTTCATTTTCAATCCGGCCCCGCCCGAAACGAAAGGGTTTCCATGAAACGCCTGATGCTTCCGATGATGCTCGTGCTGATGATCGTCGGCTCCGTCCACGCCCGCCCGGCCCCGGTCGATGCCCCGCCCGACCGCGAAGGGATTCTGGACGCCATGGGCGAGGAACTGAAGCGCGGCATGTCCGGACTGCGGGTGGAGGATTTCGAGCCGCCCTATTTTCTGGCCTACCAGCTCAAGATGCACGACAGTTACAACATCGAGGTGCGTTACGAGTCGGTTCATCGCAGCGGACGGCACCGGGACGCGGACGTCTACGTCGAGGCCCGGGTGGGTGATTACGCCTTCGACAACACCCCCCGGGGCGAGGATTTCTTCGCGCCGCCCTTCGATATCGCGGAGGGGCTGCCGGTCACCGACACCGCCCCCATCGACGGAAATCTGAAAGCTCTGCGCGCCTCGCTCTGGCTGATGACGGATCGCGCCTTCAAGGAGGCCCTGAGCCAGTACCAGCAGAAGCGCGGCAAGGTGGTCTATAAAAAGCGGGAAAAAGACCTGGCCAGCTTCAGCCGGGAAGCGCCGTCGGTTCACGTGGAAAAGCCTCTGCCTTTCGCCTTCGACCGGAAGCGATGGGAACGGAATCTCAAGGAGTTGTCCGCCCTGTTCCGGGATCACCCGGAAATCACCCAGTCCGTCATCCGGCTCCAGGCCGGAAAGGAAACCCGTTATTACGTCAATTCCGAGGGCGGCCGCATCGCGGACGAGCGGGTGCTTTTCGCGCTGAGCGCGGACGCGGAGATCCGGGCCGAGGACGACATGGTGATGACCAACAGCCGCGTCCTCTACGGCCCCGGCCAGGACGCCATGCCGTCCATGAAAGAGGCGAAAAAGGAACTGGAAGGCATGATCGCGGAACTGCTCGCACTGCGAAACGCTCCGCTGCTGGATCCCTATTCCGGCCCGGCCATTCTGTCGCCCCAGGCGGCGGGCGTGCTGTTTCACGAGGCGGTGGGGCACCGGCTGGAAGGCGAGCGTCAGAACAACGACGAGGAGGGACGCACGTTCAAGGGCCGTGTGGGACAGAAGGTGCTGCCGGAATTTTTGGACCTGGTGGACGATCCCACGCTGAAGGTCTTCGGGAAAACGCCGCTGAACGGCTTTTACCGCTTCGACGACGAGGGCGTTCCGGCGCGCCGGGTGACCCTGGTGGAAAACGGCGTGCTGAAGAACTACCTGATGAGCCGCACGCCCGTGGAGGGATTTCCCAACTCCAACGGCCACGGGCGTTCCTCCGGTACGCGCAAGCCCATGGCCCGCATGGGAAACACCATCCTGAAAAGCCGCCGCGCCGTATCTTCCGCCGAGCTTGAAAAGCGGCTGATCGAAATGGTGAAGCGGCAGGAAAAGCCCTACGGGCTGATTATCGAAAATATGGAGGGCGGAACCACCAACACCAGTTCCTACGGTTACCAGGCTTTCAAGGGCGTGCCGCGCATCGTCTGGCGGGTTTTTCCGGACGGGCGGAAGGAACTGGTCCGGGGCGTGGAACTGGTGGGAACGCCGCTTCTGTCCATCAACAAAATCGTGCTCACCGGCGACGAATACAAGGTCTTCAACGGCTTTTGCGGGGCGGAAAGCGGCAGCGTGCCGGTCAGCGCCGTCGCCCCGGCGTTGTTGCTGGAAGAACTGGAATTGCAGCGCAAGAAAGAGCAGAAAGGCCGTCCGCCCATCCTCCCCAATCCCTATAACGGCGACAACGGCAAAAAAGCCGATTCACGGTAAGTCCTTGCCGTGTGGAGGCGCAGCACGGGCGGCGCAATCCGGTACGCACGCACGCCGGGAAAAAATCTCGGCAACGGCCTGAAATCATGGAAAATCGGGAAACTCGCCCTCAATCCGCCAGGGCGATGATGGCGCGCAGGCCGGTCTTGGATTCGAACAGGGTCTTGTAGGCGGCGGCCTGTTCCCGGCTGTCGAAACGGCCGATCTTCACCCGATACCAGGTGCCTTTGCCCGGGACGTCGGCCTGGACGATATACGGCTTGTTCTTGTCGAACGGCTTGAATTTGCTGATGTATTTATCCGCAAGCTTCCGCTCCTTGAAAGCGCTCAGCTGCAAGGCGAAGGTTTTTCCGCCGGGATCCTTCCGGGCGGTTTTTTCCGCCTCGGCCGCGCTCTTTTTCTCTTCCTCGGCGCGTTTCCTTTCGGCGGCCTTCTTTTCCTCCGCTTTCTTCGCCTCGGCTCGTTTGGCGGCTTCGGCCTTTTCCTTCTCCGCCTTCTCCCTGGCGGCCTTCTCCTTCTCCGCTTTCTCTTTGGCGGTTTTCTCCTTCAGAGCGTCCGCCTCCCGGTCTTTCTCCGTCTTTTCGGCGGTTGCGGCTTCGGCGGGTTTCGCGGCCCGGTTCCCTTCCTTTCCCGACGGTTCGGGCTTCGCCGCCGCATCGTTCCCGGTATCGGGCGTTTTTTCGGCGACTTCCGCGTTCGGAGCCCCGGAGGCGGGATCGATCCGGGTTTCCCGGTAGGCGGCTTCCTGTTTTTCCAGATCGGCCAGAAGGTCCGGAGCCGCCCCGCCGCCGCTCACCGTGCCCAAGCGCTTTCCCACCATGACGCCGAGAGAGAAGATCAGGGCCAGAACCACCACCGATCCGGCAAACAGGGCGATCATCTGGGAGCCGCCCAGCGCGAATTCCACCTTCGTTTTCGCCCGGTTCTGGTCTCGCATGTTTTCCTCCTGGAATGGGATCTCGAATGGTTTTCCTATGTTATACCAAGGGGTTAAAAAAGTCAATATAATATATTGGGAAGAAATTCGGGATCTTTCAGGGGAAGAGGAGAAGGCCGCCGGCTTCTCCCGGCGCTCCGCCGCAACGGCGGATTTTCCGCGAAACCCGGACTTGCGTTTCATGAACGGATATGATAAGGAGCGAGATCGGATATCGAACCCATGCCGAACGAACCGGGAGGTTTTCCATGGCGGCAGGAATGCAGTGGTTGTTACTCTTCGTTTCCCTGATTCTGGGAATCGCCGGGGCCGTACTGGCCGCCAAGGTGCATCCGGCTCTTTTCTGGGTCGGCTGGGGGCTCGGGCTGGCGGTTTTGGGTTATTTCCTGTTCGTCCAGCGGCGGGAAACCGCGGACGAACCCGAAGCGATCGTTCCGGCAACGCCTTCCGCGCCCTCCGCGGAGGACGCGGATCAATGATCCGCACGGGCCGTTTCCGGCTTTTCGGAAATTCCGGCCCGTCGCGTTTCTCTTTTCTTTTTCAAAGACGACATCCGGGCCGCCCGTTTTCGCCGCAGGCCATGCCCGCGAAGGCGGTTTTGGCTTGCCCATCCAGGGGAATTGTGTTACTTCCCGTACCCGGCCGGGGGCGGTGGCGGAAAGAGCGAAAATCAATCGGAAACAAGGGAGGGAACGTGTGAGGCAGTCCGACGGACAACCCATGAAGCTCGTGCTGGCGGACGGAAGCGTGTTCGAGGGCCGAGGTTTCGGCGCGAACCGCGAGGTCTGCGGCGAGGTGGTCTTCAACACCGGCATGACCGGATACGTGGAATCCTTCAGCGACTGCTCCTACCGGGGGCAGATTCTCGCCATGACCTCTCCTCTTCTGGGCAACTACGGCGTTCCGGCCGATCCCGAGGATTTCCTGGCCTCGACCTTCGAGTCCGACGGGGCCAAGCTCCTGGGGCTGGTGGTCAACGAGTGCAGTCCCGGATACAGCCACCACGAATCCGTCCGCGATCTCTCGTCCTGGCTGAAGGACGCGGGCGTTCCCGGCATCGAGGGCGTGGACACACGCGCCCTGACCCGTCGCCTGCGGGAGCACGGCGTCATGATGGGGAAAATCGCCCCCCGGGAGGCTTCGAACGACCTTCCCGAACCCAGCCTGCCGCTGGACAAGGTGGTGCCGGACGTCTCCTGCAAGGAGCCCATCCATTATCCGGCCGGAGATCTGCGGGTACTGCTGGTGGATTGCGGTGTAAAGCTGAACATTATCCGCCACTTGCAGAAACGCGGCGTAAGCGTTCTACGCGTGCCCTGGGACACGAATCTTCTGGCGGTGGAGGAGGAATACCACGGCGTGCTGCTCTCCAACGGCCCCGGCGATCCCAAAAACGTCATGCCGCTGGTGAACCGGGTGCGGGCGCTTCTGGCCATGGACAAACCCGTCTTCGGCATCTGCCTGGGTAACCAGATGCTGGCCCTGGCCGCCGGGGCGGATACGTACAAGCTGAAGTACGGCCACCGCAGCCAGAACCAGCCCTGCCAGGATCTCTTCAGCCGCCGCTCGGTCATCACCAGCCAGAATCACGGTTACGCGGTGCGCGACAGCAGCCTGCCCGCCGACTGGGACCAGTGGTTCGTCAACATCAACGACGGCACCAACGAAGGCATCCGCCACCGGCAGAAACCCTTCTTCAGCGTCCAGTTCCACCCCGAGGCCGCCCCCGGCCCGGTGGACACCGAGTTTCTGTTCGACGACTTCACCCGCATTCTCAGCCAGTACAGGTAGGTTCAATGTTCGGAAATTATCTGCCCAACAAGCCCAAAAAGGTTCTGATCCTCGGTTCCGGCGCGTTGAAGATCGGCGAGGCGGGAGAGTTCGATTACTCCGGCAGCCAGGCCATCAAGGCCCTGCGCGAGGAAGGCGTGCGCACCGTGCTCGTCAACCCCAACATCGCCACCATCCAGACTTCCGAGGACATGGCCGACCGCGTGTATTTTCTGCCCGTGGAACCCGCCACGGTGGAGAAGATCCTGGAAAAGGAACGCTGCGACGCCATTTTATTGTCCTTCGGCGGACAGACAGCCTTGAACTGCGGCGTGGCCCTGGATCGCTCCGGTGCGCTGGAACGCCTCCAGGTGCGCGTTCTGGGAACTCCCGTGTGCTCCATTCTGAACACCGAGGACCGCGAGCTTTTCATCCGGGTGCTGGACGGCATCGGCGTGAAAACCGCCCGCAGCCGCGCCTGCGCGAACGAACGCAAGGCCCGGGAGGCGGCCGGGGAGATCGGCTATCCGCTCATCCTGCGCGGGGCCTTCGCCTTGGGCGGCAAGGGTTCGGCCATCGTCTGGAACGACGAGGAACTGGAACAGGTGCTTCCCCGGGCCTTCGCCGGAATTCCCCAGGTGCTGGTGGAGGAATACCTGGCGGGCTGGAAGGAAGTGGAATACGAGGTGGTCCGGGACGCCCGGGACAATTGCATCACCGTCTGCAACATGGAGAACATGGACCCGCTGGGCATCCACACGGGCGAGTCCATCGTGGTGGCCCCCAGCCAGACGCTCACCAACCACGAATACCATTACCTGCGCGAGCTTTCCATCCGCACCATCCGGGAACTGGGCATCGTGGGCGAATGCAACATCCAGTTCGCGCTCTGCCCGAAGACCAGCGACTACCGCGTCATCGAAGTCAACGCCCGGCTGAGCCGCAGTTCGGCTCTGGCCAGCAAGGCCACCGGCTATCCCCTGGCCTATGTCGCCGCCAAGCTGGCCCTGGGCTATACCCTGGTGGACCTGCAAAACGTCATCACCCGCAAGACCTCGGCGTTTTTCGAGCCCGCCCTGGATTACCTGGTGCTGAAATTCCCCCGCTGGGACTTGCAGAAATTCGAGCGCGTGCGCCAGGAACTGGGCACGGAAATGAAGTCGGTGGGCGAGATCATGGCCATCGGGCGGCGCTTCGAGGAGGTGCTGCAAAAAGCCCTGCGCATGTTGCAGATCGGCGTGGACGGCCTGGGCTTCGAAAAGGGCTTGGGCTTTGGCCACATGGAGGACGAGGAACTCCGGCGGCGCATCGCCATGCCCCATCCCCTGCGGGTCTTCGCCGTGGCCGAAGGCTTCCGGCGCGGTCTGGCGCTCGCGGATATCGCCCGCTGGACCAACATCGACGCCTGGTTTTTGCAGAAAGTGGAACACATCGTCGAACTGGAGCGCGAGATCGCGGAAAACGGCTGGCCCCTGGATCCCGAACTTTTCAAGACCGCGAAACAGAACGGTTTTTCGGATCGGCAGATCGCCAAGGGCTGCAAAACCCGTGAGGCCACCGTACGCCGCATCCGTCGGGAATACGGCATGGCCCCTTCCATCAAGCAGATCGACACCCTGGGAGCCGAATACCCCGCCGAAACCAATTACCTCTACCTGACGCACAATGCCGTGGAAAGCGACGTGTTGCCCACGAACCGCAAGAAAATCATGGTGTTGGGATCCGGGGCCTATCGCATCGGATCCTCCGTGGAGTTCGACTGGTGTTGCGTCAACGCGGTGGAAACCTGCCGCCGCATGGGTTACGAAACCCTGCTTCTGAACTACAATCCCGAGACCGTCTCCACGGACTACGACGTCTGCGACCGGCTGTACTTTGATGAAATCAGCCTGGAAACCGTGCTGGACATCTACGAGGCCGAACATCCCGACGGCATCATTCTGTCCGTGGGAGGCCAGGTGGCCAACAACCTGGCCGTGGCCCTGTCCGAAAACGGGGTGACCGTCCTCGGCACCTCGGCGGAGAACATCGATCGGGCCGAAAACCGGCATAAATTCTCGCAACTTTGCGACGCCCTGTCCATCGACCAGCCCCAATGGGCGGAAATGGCCGCCGTGGAGGATCTGCCCGCCGTGGCGAAGGACATCGGCTTTCCCATCCTGGTGCGGCCCTCCTACGTGCTCAGCGGCGCGGCCATGTGCGTGGCCTACACCCAGAGCCAGCTGGAAAACTATCTGCAAAAGGCCACCTCGGTCAGTCCCGAATACCCGGTGGTGATGAGCAAGTACGAGGTGGACAGCAAGGAAATCGAGATCGACGCCGTGGCGGACAAGGGCGAACTGGTCTGCTACGCCGTCAGCGAGCACATCGAGAAGGCGGGCGTGCATTCCGGAGACGCCACCCTGGTGCTGCCCGCTCAGAAGCTCTATCTGCGCACCCTGCGCAAGATCAAGCAGACCGCGCGAAAAATCGCGAAAGCCCTGGAAATCACGGGACCGTTCAACATTCAGTTCCTGGCTCGGAACAACAACATCAAGGTCATCGAGTGCAACCTGCGCGCCAGCCGCAGTTTTCCCTTCGTCTCCAAGGTGACCAAGGAAAACTTCATCCGCATCGCCGTGGAACGCATGCTGGGCCGGGTCCGGCCCGTGAAAGTGGACGCCATCGACCTGGATTACCTGGCGGTCAAGGCCGCCCAGTTCAGTTTTTCCCGGCTCTCCGGGGCCGATCCCACCCTGGGGGTGGAAATGGCCTCCACGGGCGAGGTGGCCTGTTTCGGCGATGATCTGCCCGAGGCCCTGCTGAAGTCCCTGCTCTCCACCGGCTTCCGTTTCCCGAAAAAGGGCGTGCTGCTCTCCGTGGGACGCCAGAAGGACAAGCTGGACGTGCTGGAATCCGTCCAGCAGCTCGTGCAGTTGGGGTTGCCCATCTACGCCACCGCGGGCACGGCCGACTTCCTGAAAGAGCGTGACATCCCCGTGGAAGTATTGTACAAGGAAATGGATCGGCGCTCCCCCGGCGTGGTGGAGGGACTGAAGGACGGCAAGGTGGACCTGGTGATTAACATCCCGAAGGAATACTCCACGGAAGAGATCACGGACGGGTACATCATCCGCAGAAACGCGGTGGATATGGGCATTCCGCTGTTCACCAACCTGCAACTCGCCAAACTGGTGGTGGATTCGCTGACGAAGATCGCCCCGGATGACTTGGAGGTTCTGGCCTGGGATGAGTACTGACGATCCGAAACGCAAGGAAAACCAAGATCTTCCGGAAGACGCCCCGGTAAAGGCGTCGTCCGACGCGCCTCTTCCGAGTGATTCCGCCCCCGGCGTCGGGGAGCTTTCCGACCCTTCCAAAAAGCCGCTCGCCTCCGGAACGTCCGAGGCGTCCCCGGGTTCGAACGAAAAGAAAGACACCCCGGATCCGGAATCCGGACGACGGGCGCGGATTCTGCGCTGGATCCGGCGCGGGCTTCTGGCGACGCTTCTGCTGGTTTTCTTCGCCTTTCTGTTCTACGTGCGGGAAACCCTTCTGCCCTTCATTCTGGCGGTGGTGATCGCCTATATCTTCTCTCCGGTGGTGAACTGGCTAAGTACACGGAATCTGAAAGGAAAACGGATCCCCCGCTGGATCGCCGTGATCCTGATCTACATCGTGCTTTTCCTGAACATCTATATCTTCTCTGTCACCGTGGTTCCGCGTTTCGCCTCGGAATTCGGCAAGCTGGCGGTGGAGACGCCCACGCTTTTCCGCAAGGCCAGCCAGGTCTGGGTGCCCCAGGCCACGGACAGCCTGAACCGCTTCGTGAAAAAACTGAAGGCCCCGCTTTCGGACGACGCGCCCGAGAAAAATGGGAAGGATTCTCTCCCCGTCCGTCCCGTGGTGGAGGAACCCGCCCCGGACGAGATTCTGGTGCGCGATCTGGAATCGGACGACGCGCCCGTGAACGGAGACGATCCGGCCGATCCGGGCGGCGACCTGAATCCGGAACCCGAGCGTCCGCCCCACGACATGGCGCGCCTGTTCCGTACCCTGGAGGATTACACCATCGAGGTGGAACCCCAGGGAGAACGCAATTTCAACCTGCGTTTCCATCCGGTGACCCGGCTTCAAGTGGAAGGTGAGGGCCGCAAGAACGTTCTGGACACCACGCTCGAACAGTATCTGGACAACATGCTGATCTACAGTGAACAGATCGTGCGCAACCTGATCGTCTTCGGGCGCGGCGTCATCTCCCGGGTGGTGGGGTCGCTCATGACGCTGGTGCTGACCTTCATGCTGGCCGCCTTCATTCTCATCGATACCCCCCGCATCATGACCTTTTTCCGCTCGCTGGTCCCGCCCGAGAACCGTTCGGAATACGACGATATTCTGAAGGGCATCGATCGCGGCCTGGGCGGCGTCATCCGGGGGCAGTTCATCATCTGCGCGGTCAACGGCACGCTTACGGGCATCGGGCTGATGATCCTGGGGGTGAAGTATTCCGTCATCCTGGCGCTATTGGCCACCGTGTTCAGCCTGGTTCCGATCTTCGGCACCATTCTGTCCACCATCCCCTCCGTGGGCATCGCCTTGACCCAATCGCTCACCCTGGGATTTCTGACCCTGATCTGGATCATCATCATCCACCTGATCGAGGCCAACCTGCTCAACCCGAAGATCATGGGAACGTCGGCCCGCATTCACCCGGCCCTGGTGGTCTTCGCCCTGGTGGCCGGGGAGCACGCCTACGGCCTGTTCGGCGCGCTTCTGGCCGTGCCGGTCTTCTCCATCTTCCAGACCCTGTTTCTGTATTTCCGCAAGAAAGCCTATCCCGAGTAAGCGGGTTCCTGGACGGGTTTAAAAACCATCCCGAGAACGTAGTCGGCCAGATTTTCTCGTGGCGATTTCCGATCGCTCTCAGTACGCGGCGGCGCTCTTTCCCGGGGAAAGCGGCGTCCAGGCGAGTTCCTTGTCGTACAGCGATTCTCCCGTCTCCGCGTCGAAAAAGAGCACGTGCACCGTGTCCCGGATGGGATCGAAGGTGACGATGGTGGTGGCTTTCTCGCCGTAGAAGAAATCGAACTGTTCGGGCGGAGCGATTTCCTCCGGGGTGTAGATCGGCAGTTCCCCGTTGTATAGCGGCCAGATGGGGTTGCCGTCGTTGCCGCCGGGGCCCATCATGATCTCCCACATGGAGGCGTATTCCCCGCTGCTCTGGACGCGGTTGACGCTGCCCAGATGGAAATCCCCCGTCAGCCACCAGACGTTCTCGATACCTTCATCCAGAATGAAATCCAACAGTTCCTCCCGCTGGGCGGCGTACCCCTGCCAGCGGTCGAAGTCCATCAGCCAGATGACGTGATCGAACAGCGTAATGGGCACGGAATTCAGGATGATCTTGAAGTGCGCCTGGGAATCGCTCAGCGACTGTTTCAGCCAGGCCATCTGTCCGGGACCGATATAGGTGGCTTCCTCGGTCTGCCGGGTATCCGGAACGCGTTCGGAGCGGCAGTCCAGAAGGAAGATCTCCGCCGTATCGCCCCATTCGTAACTGCGCCAGAGTTTGTAGCCTTCCGCATCGACGGGCGTGGTCTCGATGAAGGCGTCCATGCCGGTGAAGTGGATTTCTTCCCGGAAATCGCTGTCTTCCAGGCAGGAATTATCGCAGACTTCGTGGTCGTCCCGAACGATATACTGGCCCGTGGAGGGCAAAAGCGCGCGCATGCCCGGATCGTCCAGGGTCCGTTTCCATATCGTTCGGAAATTCTCCGACGTCACCTCTTCCCGGAACGCGCCGTCATCCAGAACCGCGCCATCGTTGTAGCTGTAGTCTCCCAGGTGGACGAACAGGTCCAGGTCGTAGGTGGCGGTGATCTCCAGCGCCTTGAACGGCTGTTTTCCGGCGTTGGTTCCGTGGGTGCCGCCGATGACCAGCGGGGCCAGGCAGCCCGGAGGAAAGGCCGTGCGGAAATGCCCGATCATGGAACGTCCGACGAAGCTTTCGCCGTCCATGGTAAAGAAGGCGTAGGAATAATCCGTGCGGGCCGCCAGTCCCATCACCCGTCTCTTGATGTATCCCTCTGCGGGCGTCACGTCCTCGTCGAAGACCAGTTTCACCGTTCCGGCCTCCTCGCCTTGTCGCCAGACGCGCAGACGCTTCGGCTGATCATCCTCCGCATAAGTCCACAGAATGGCCTCGCTTTCGGTCATGGAACCCGCCTGCACCAGCACGGTGAAGACATTCGTGTCGTATGCGACGCCTTCCGGGTCGAAGTTCTCGGAGCGTGCGCCGTCCTCCACGTCCGGATCGACCTCGCAGCCGATTTCGTCCGGCAGCGGTTCGTCACTCTCTCCGTCGTCCTCGTCGTCCGCCTCGGCGTCGATATCGCCGTCCATGTCCCCGTCCGGCGGATTCTCATCGCCGTCGGCAGGACGATCGCCGTCGGGGTCGCTCGAATCGCTGTCGCCGTTGCAAGCCGAGAACGCCGAGGCGAACAGAAGGAAAAAAAGCAGAAGCCGAACGGAACGCGGAAACAACGTGCCTGTCATGAGTCATCTCCCCGAAGCAAAGGCGGATGTATCGACGGAAGCGGCGGCGACTTTCCCTAAGACGGACTTCCGTTTCCAGAACCCCGGACCCCCTTGGGCGGCGTCGGTTGGAAACCGCCTGAAATGTCGTCCGTCACGGCGCCGGAAAGAGCTTACCGCACGTTCGAGCCTGTCGGCAATGAATTTGAAGGACATCCGGGGGAAATTCAGCGATTCTCATAAGATTCTAACAAAGAAAAAGCGATCCCGCTCGGGACCGCTTTCACTACCCTCATCGCGGCCAGGGCCGCTCTCCCCCGGAATCGCAAGGAAAAGAGACTATTCGAGCGTGATCGCTCCCAGGGGGCACACTTCCACGCATTCCCCGCATTCGATGCACGAATCGGGGCTCACCACGACGGCTTTGTCGTCCTGGATTTCGTAGCAGTTCGGATCGGCCGGACACACCGCTTCGCAGGATCCGCAACCTTCGCACAGGGTCTCGTCTACCACCGTTGCCATCTTCTGTTCCTCCTTCAACAATTGCGTAACCGCGCACCATCCCGCCTGCGGCGGGAGAAATGTTGGCTTTTGTTACCACCGCGGGAAAGACTCGTCAAGGGAAATTTCGTCAAAAAAGGCCGCATGGCCCCGCAACGCGGCCGCCGTCAGGGAAAACGCAGACCGGCCAGAATATCGACGCCGAAACCGCTGCCCATGGTCAGATCCGGATAGGCGTCGCTTTTCAGGCCCGTGGCACCGTACAACAGGCCCAGTTCCGCATAAATTCCAAGCCCTTTCACCAGATACCAGTTCAATTCCACCACGGCACGGCCGTAAAGCTCCAGCCCGTAGTCGATTTCCGAACTCCACAGATAGACCCCGCGTATTCCCAGCCCGAAACCGGGGATGAAGCGGTCTCCCGTCCAATTTCCCAGGCGATACACCATGCCCATGTAGGCACCGCCCCCCACCACGTCTCCCAGCCGGGCGGATCCGCCATCCTCGTAGACGAAAATCGGGTCGAACTCGAAGGAATATTGGTTTCCCCCCAGGCTGAGGCCGAACAAAACCTCCAGTCCGAAGCGGTCGCCCAGCACGCGGTCGTCCATGCGCGCCCGGGAAAGGTAAATGAACCCCAGTTTGGGTTCCAGGGTGAAATGAGGAAAGGGAATCTTTTCCCGATTTTTCTTCTCGGGCGTCTTTTCGAATGGCTTTTCGGATTTTTTCGTGATTCCGTCGGATTCCGGCTTTTTCTCTTTTTCGGGAACGCGGATCTCGGTCCGGGAGGCCTCCCCCGCCGTTTTCACGGTTTCGGCGAAGGCGCTTTCGAGCCATCCCGCGCCCGATCCCCCGGCAAGCGCCACCGCCAGAAAGACCCGAAGCCACGTTTTCCATCGGTTTTTCAACACGGTTTCCCTTTCATGGGCGCATTCTAGCCCCGGCGGGACATGGGAACAAGCCTTTTTTCCGCCTCCCGAACCTTCGGCATTCCCCGGCCGCCGGGCGCGTCGCCAAAAACACGGCGGCCGGGCCGAAACCCGAAACAAGACCCGCCTCCCGGGTCGGAACGGCAAGGCCGATGCGTGAAACTTATCGAAACCATAAGAGAAAATCATTTCCGAGCGGGCAAGAAAAGCATTGCCTCCCGATCTTGACATTGCTATGATGCGCCGGACATTTTACCGGGCGTTCCGCCCGGAACGGCCATGGTTTATGCTGTTTTCTTAGGAGGATCGAATGCATCACCTGCAAATGGGGAATGTAAGCACCATACTTTTTCTCGTGGCTCTCGTGCTGGGCCTGGGAATCTTCCTGTATGTCTTCTACTACCGGTTGCAGATCATGCTGCTCGGCGGAGAGGACAACCGCTTCGATCAGATCGCGAAGCGGATCTGGGTCACGGTGAAATTCGCTTTCGGACAATACCGCATGCCTCAGGAGTTTTCCGCGGGAATTCTGCACATCATGATTTTCGCCGGTTTCATGGTGCTTTCCATTCGCACCACACTGATTTTCGGCATGGGATTCGGCGGCAGCGAATTCTCGCTATATAATATTCCCGCCATCGGTCCGATCGTCGGCCCCCTGTACGGCGTGGTCAAGGATCTGGTGGTCATTGGTGTGTTGATCGGAACCATGGGCTTCTCCTGGCGTCGCCTGGTGAGCAAACCCCTGCGCATGCAGAACATTCCCCAGTGGGAACCGGTCCTGATTCTCTGCTGGATCAGCGGCCTGATGTTGGCGGACATTTTTCTGGAGGCCGGAGCCCACGCGGCGGGCGTCCACGAAAAGGGCATCTTCGCCGCTCCGTCCCTGGGCATGCTCTTCGCCCCGCTGTTCACCGCCCAAAGCGGCGCGGTCATATGGGAAGCCATGGTCTGGGTCCACAGCGTCATGATCTTGATTTTCCTGAACTATCTGCCCTTCGGCAAGCACTTCCACATCATCACGGCCATTCCCAACGTCTTTTTCTCCAATCTCGATCCCCACGGGCGTCTGACTCCCATCCACAACCTGGAGGAGAAGTTCGAGAAAATGGAGGAAGAGGAAGTCGTTATCGGATACCAGAACGTGGAGCAGTATAGCTGGAAGGAGATCATGGATCTCTATACCTGCACGGAATGCGGCCGCTGCATGCCCCAGTGCCCGGCCTGGTCCACGGACAAGCCGCTGTCGCTGAAGCGGGTGAACAAGGAATCCAAGCATCACCTGTACGAGCGCGCCCCCTTCCTGCTGGGCAAAAAGCTCGGTTCGGACGGCAAGGAAGCCCAGTACGAAGGTGAACAGACCACCGGCGGCGCCATCAGCACCGACACCATCTGGGCCTGCACGCTCTGCCGCGACTGCGAGGAACGCTGCCCGGTGCTCATCGAGCAGGTTTCGCGCATCGTGAACATGCGGCGCTATCTGACCATGATCGAGGGCAACATGCCCTCCGAACTGAACAACGTCTTCCGGGGCTGGGAACGCAACAGCAACCCCTGGGGCCTGGGCTACGACAAACGCGCCGAATGGATCACCGAGGACGTACCGGTCAAGCAACTGGCCGAGGACGCCGAGGTGGAATACCTCCTGTACGTGGGCTGCATGGGCTCCTTTGACGACCGCTCCACGCGGGTCACCAAGGCGCTCTGCCGCATTCTCGATCGCGCTGGAGTGAATTTCGGCGTGCTCGGCATGGAGGAACAGTGCTGCGGCGAGACGGCGCGGCGGCTGGGCAACGAATACCTGGGTCAGATGATGGTGCAGATGAACGTGGAACTGCTTCAGGGCTATAACGTCAAGAAGGTCATCGCTTTCTGCCCGCACTGTTACAACACGCTGAAAAACGAATACGCCGATTTCGGAATGCAGTTCGAGGAAGTCTGGCACGCGGCCGAGTTCGTCCGCAAGCTGGTGGCCGACGGCCGCATCAAGATCAAGAAGGACGGCTTGGGACAGATCGCCTTTCACGATCCCTGTTTCCTCGGGCGTTACAACGGCATCTACGAGGCTCCCCGCGAGCTGCTGGAACTGTCCGGCGCCACGGTCACGGATCCGACGCTCAGCCGCAGCACGAGCTATTGCTGCGGAGCGGGCGGCGGACGCATGTGGATGGAGGAGGAGCAGCCGCGCGTCAACGACACGCGCTTCAAGCAGATCATGGAAGACTGCGGCGAGCCGCCCCTCGTGGGCGTGAGCTGCCCCTACTGCCTGACCATGATCCTGGACGGCAGCAAAAACGCCAACAAGGAAGACGACGTGAAGATCAAGGACGTGCTGGAGATCGTGGCCGATCACATGGAAGAAGCCTGATTCCGGACACTTGCAAAGCAATCATCACGGCCCGCCCCCGCCACGGGGCGGGCTTTTTCACGCGGGGAATCGTAGCGTTTTTCCGACGTTTTCAGTCGGTTTTGCCAATGCGAAACTTATTGACACGTCTCTTCCCGTTTCCTATAGTGGGCCATCCGGAACAAGCGCCGGATCCACGCTCCCGGCAAGCGCCTGCAAGGAAAAGGAACGATCCATGAGCGAGCGGGACAACCAGCGATCGAAAGACGATTCGTTCGTCGATCGGCGGAAGGACGACCGCCGGAAAAACGGTCGGAACCGGCCGGTGTTCGTGCCGGAGGATCGGCGCGCGGATTTGTCTTTACGCATGATGGCGCGGCTGGTGGACGAGGCGCTTTTTCTGGCGCTTTGCGCAGTGTATCCCGTGGGCATACTGGCGGGTTTCGCCTATCTGCTCGCCGCCGATGGCATGATGCGCGGACGCTCGCCGGGCAAACGCCTGTTCGGGCTGCGCGTGGTTCGATCCCGGGGCCTGACCCCGGCCGGATTCAAGGCTTCCATCCTTCGCAACCTGACCATGGCCGTGATCTCGCTTTTTCTGATGATCCCCATCGTGGGCTGGGCGCTCTTCATTCTGGTGGGTTGTCCCATGCTGGTCGTGGATTTCATCCTGGCGCGCACGGACCCGAACGGCCAGCGCGTGGGCGACATTCTGGCCGATACGGCGGTGATTCGCGACGGGGCGATTCTGTTGAAACCGCCCTTCGGAAGACGCCGGACGGCGGAGACGATTTCCGCCGGAACCGAAACGGACGAATCGGGCGAAAACCCCGGCGAAAGCGGGGAAAAAGAGCAGAAATAGCATGAAAATCAAGCGTCTGGACATCATCGGCTTCAAATCCTTCCCGGACAAGATGACGCTTCTGTTCGACAAGCCCATCGTGGGCGTGGTGGGACCGAACGGCTGCGGCAAGTCCAACATCGTGGACGCCATCCGCTGGGTTATCGGCGAGCAGAGCATGAAGGCCCTGCGGGGAAAAAGCCGGGAAGACATCATCTTCGCGGGTAGCGAGAGCCGCTCTCCCCTGGGGGCGGCGGAGGTCACCGTCACGTTCGACAACAGCGACCGCTTGGCCCCGCCCCAATACGCCGACTACAACGAAATCGCCGTCACCCGCAAGCTCTACCGGGACGGGGACAGCGACTATCTCCTGAACGGCGCTCCCTGCCGTCTAAAAGACATCACCGACCTGTTCCTCGGAACCGGTGTGGGCAGCAAGGCCTATTCCATCATCGAGCAGGGTCGCATCTCGCTCATCGTCAGCAGCAAGCCGGAAGACCGGCGCATCATGATCGAGGAGGCCGCCGGCATCACCAAATACCGCAGCCGCAAGCGCGAGGCCGAGCGAAAGATCGACTATACGCGCCAGAACCTTCTCCGCATCGGCGATATCGTGTCCGAACTGAAGAAGCAGTTGGGTTCCCTTTCCCGACAGGCCAAAAAGGCCGAACGTTACCGGGAATTCAGGAAGAACCTGAAGGAACTGGACCTGCGCTTCATCAGCCACGAATACCGGGAGCGGCTGGAACGGGTCCGCGAACTGGAGGAAAGCCTGGTGATTCTGGGCCAGGAAGGCGAGGGTCTTTCCGCCCGCTTCCGGGCTTTGGAGACGGAAGTGGAGGCCCGGGGCCTGAAAGTGGCCGAGCGCGAGGCCGAACTGGGCGACCGCCAGGAGGAACTCAATCTCATCGACCAGCAGGTGCGCCTGGACGAGCGCAACATCGAGGTGTATGAAACCGAACTTGGCCGCCTGGCCGAACGCGCCGGGGAAATCGACCGGGAATTGTCGGGCCTGGCCAGCGCCACGGAGGAACTGGCCCGCCGCGTGGAGGGATTGGAGACCGAACGTCGGGAGGCCCTGGCCGCCCGCAGCGAAGGCGAGCGGTTCCTTCAGGACGCGGAACGTCGGCTGGCGGAGGAAAACCGCGCCTTCGAAAAAACCCAGAGCGAGGCCGAGCGCCGCAAGCAGAGCCTCTTCGACGCGGCCAAGGCCATCGACCGGGCGGAACATGGGATCCAAAGCCTGCGCCTGCGCATCCGCGACAACGAGGAACGCACCGAACGCAATCGGGCCGAAAGCATCGAAACCCGCAAACGCTTCGACGGGCTCGAAGAGGAAAAGAGTAGTTATACCGAACATCTGGGCGGTCTGCGTCAGCTTCGGCTGAAGCTGGACAACGACAGAAACGAGCGCAACGAGCGCCTGGAGGAAGCCCGGCGGCATTTCGTGGAGATCGAGGAAAACCTGTCCGACGAACGGGACCGCCTGGCTTCCGCGCGCTCCCGCCTGGATTCCCTGAAGGAACTGGACCGCTCTTTGGAAGGCTTCGCCGATGGCGTAAAAGCCGTGCTCCAGGAAGACGGCACGCCGTTTTCGGACGGCGAGGTGATCGACGTTCTGGCCCGCCTGATCGAGGTGGACCCGGACTACGAAGCCGCCGTGGGATCGGCGCTGGGCGAACGCCTGCAATGGTTGGTGACGCGGGATCATGAAGCCGGGCGCAAGGGCGTCGGTTTTTTGCGCGGCCGGGAAGCGGGCCGCGCCGGGTTCATTCCCGCGCATCTGGAAGGCTTCTTTTCCGTCACGGATCTTCCCGATGGCGCCGTGCGGCTGGTGGATCGCCTGACAGGCGGCGAGGCCGTGCGCAACCTGGGCGAACGCCTTTTGGGAGACGTGCTGGCCGCCGACAGCGAGGACGAGGCGCTGGAACTTTGGAAACGGGGCGCGGGGCGTTTCGGCGTGGCCGCAAAAGACGGAGCGTTCGTGGACAAGAGCGGCGCGCTCGTGGGAGGCAGCGGAGAGACCGTCAGCCAGACGCTGCTTCGCCGCCGCCGCCAGATTCAGGAATTCGGGACCGAGCGGGAACGGCTGGAGAACGTCTGCCGGGAGCTTTCCGAAAAACGGGACGAGCAGGTGAAAAGAATCCGGGGTCTGGAAGGCGAAATGGAAGACATCCGTCGCCAGGAACACAACCAGGACATCAAGATTCTGGAGAGGGAAAAGGATCTGCACCACATCGAAACCCAGATGGGGCAGGTTCGGGAACGGCTGGAAGCCCTGGACCGCGAATTCGCCCGCCATCAGGAGGAAATGCGCGCCTTCATGGAGGAACGCCGCGCGCTGGAAGCCGCGCTGGTCACCGGCCGCGAGGATCAGACGCGTCTGGAAGGCGAACTGAAGGCCATTCAACAGGAACTGGGCGATCTGTCCGAACGGCGCGAGGCTTCGCTGGCGGAAGTCACCGAACGGCGCGTGGCTTCGGCGGAGGCCGGGCAGCGCTGCCGCCATCTGGAGACGGAACTGAAATCCGCCCGGGAACGGGAGGCCGATCTGGGCGGACGCGGAGAGCGCCTGGCCTTCGAGAAAAAACGCGGACAGGAACGCGCCGAAACCAACCGCGCCCATATCGCCGAAACCGGGGAAAGCCTGGAAAAACGCATCCAGGAACGGGAACGGCTGTTCTTCGCCCTGGGCACCGACCGCGACCGGCTGGCCATCGAGCAGGACGACATCCGCAAGCAGGCTGCATTGGCCAAGGCCGCCCGGGCGGATCTGGACGAGAACCGGGAGAAACGCAGCCAGGTGGAGGTGCGGCTGAGCCAGGAGCGCGTGAAAATCGAGAACCTGGAAGGGCGCGCCTCGGAGAAATACGGCATCACGCTGGCCACCGAGTTCGAGGAATACCTGACGGAAACGCCGCCGGGAGACGACGAGCGGGAGGAAATGGAAAGCCTTGGCCGGCGCATCGAAAGCATGGGCGAGGTGAACCTGACCGCCATCAAGGAATACGACGAAGTGAGCGAACGTTACCAGTTCCTGCTGGACCAGGAAGACGATCTGAAGCGCTCCCTGGAAATGCTGGAAGAGGCCATTCGAAAGATCAACCGCACCACGCGCAAACGCTTCAAGGAAACCTTCGAACGCATCAACCGGAACTTCTCGGAACTGTTTCCCCAGCTTTTCGGCGGCGGCGAGGCCCGGCTGGAATTCACCGATCCCCAGGATCTGCTCGCCACGGGCATCGAGATCATCGCCCGCCCGCCGGGAAAGAAGTTCCAGTCCGTCAGCCTGCTTTCCGGCGGGGAAAAGGCGCTGACCGCCATCAGTCTGATCTTCGCGATCTTTCTGTACCGGCCCACGCCCTTCTGCCTGCTGGACGAGGTGGACGCGCCTCTGGACGACGCCAACATCACGCGTTTCAACCAGACGGTCAAGCGCATCAGCCGAACCAGCCAGTTCATTCTGGTCACCCATAACAAGAAAACCATGGAGATCACCAACACATTGTACGGCGTCACCATGGAAGAGCCCGGCATCTCGAAGATCGTATCCGTGAACCTGAACTGAAAGCGACAAACGACAGATGAAGCAACTGGAGATTTTCTACAACATGCTCATGATGGACGACCGCCTGTTCTACGGCGTGGCGGGCGTTTTGGCTTTGCTCCTCATTCTTCTTTTGGCCAGACTTCTGCGGCGGGGCCGTATCGAGGAGGAAGAAGACCTTTCGGAAACCGACGCGGCGAAAGAGGACGAGGAGGAAATCGTCGATCGGGTGATCGGGGAGTTGGACCGTGCGGAAAGCCGCGGCGTTCGGACGGAAAAGATCGAAAAACCCGACATGGAAGCGGCCGTCCCGGAGGAACCGACCTTTCCGGAAGAGTCGGAACGCAAAAAGAAGCGACGCCAGGCCGATACCCTGGAAGTCTATCGCCATGTCGTGATGGACAAGGAGCCCGAACCCGAGCCTGTGCCCGAGCCAAAGCCTGAACCTGCACCCGAGCCCGAGCCTGAACCCGCCCCTGAGCCGGAACCCGAAAAGACGCTGGAAGAAGGGCTGGCCAAGACCAAGGGCGGCTTCATTACCCGATTGAACAAGCTGATATTCGGGCGAAAGAAAATCGACGACGACCTGATGGAGGAACTGGAGGAAATTCTGTACTCCGCCGACATCGGCCAGACGGCCACCAACCTGTTCGAGGTCATCAAGGAACAGGCCAAGAAAAAGGAACTGTCCGACCCGGAGCGCATCCGTCAATTGCTGAAAGATGAAATCGCCCGTATCCTCCAAGCGGCCGAGAAGCCCTACGTCCCGGGCGAATCCGCGCCCCGGGTGATCCTGATGGTGGGCGTCAACGGCGTGGGCAAGACCACCACCATCGGAAAACTGGCCCGCCAGTTCTCCGATCAGGGCCGAAAGGTCATGCTGGCGGCCGGAGACACGTTCCGCGCGGCGGCGGCCGAGCAGCTCAAGATCTGGGGCGAGCGCTCCGGGGTGGACGTGATCGCCGACAAGGAAGGCGCCAATCCCTCGGGCGTGGTCTACAACGCCGTCCAGGCGGCGGTGGCGCGCCAGGCGGACTATCTCATCGTGGACACCGCCGGGCGGCTGCACACGAAGTACAACCTGATGGAGGAACTGCGCAAGATCCGCGCCGTAACCGCCAAGGCCCTGGGACGGGATCCGGACGAAACCTGGCTTGTGATCGACGCCAACACCGGACAGAACGCCGTGGCCCAGGCTCAGAAATTCAACGATGCCCTGGGACTTACCGGCCTGGTGCTGACGAAGCTCGACGGCACGGCCAAGGGCGGCGTGGTCATCGGGATCACGGACCAGCTCGGCCTGCCCATCCGCTACATCGGCATCGGCGAAAAAGTCGCCGACCTGCGTCCGTTCAAGGCGGCGGATTTCGTGGACGCGCTGTTTTAGGTTTCCATTCTTCCGCTTTTCGGCAAGCTTAGCAATCGCCGTCCCGGCTCATTACAGCAGCCACAGCGCCAGTCCGGAGGGGATGATCTGCATGGTGAAATTGTCCCAGCCGTGGGGAGAAATCGCCTCCGCGACCGTACAGGCCAGGGCGATCGATGGAAGCAAGAGCACGTATCCCGGCGTAAAGGCGAATTGGGGAGAGAGCCAAACGCCGAGGGAAAGCGAGAGCAGACAGAACAGGAAAACTCCGGCGGAGCCTTCCCAGGAACGAACGGCCTCCACACCGCGCCATCCTTTCACTTTATACTGATGCCGACCGAAACGGGTGCCGACCACCTCGCCGGCCGCGTCGCCCACGCCCGCCGCCAGATAGCCCATCAGAGCGGCCTCGTGAAACAGCATGTTGCCGAGCAGGCCGCCGAGCAGCGTGGCGAAATAGGGCGCAACGATGAAATAGGTGCGATGGGGGGCGTCTTTTTCCCGGGCCAGAGCCTCGTACAGGATATTTCCGTCTCCTTTCATCAGACTGTACAGAATCACAAGGCTCGCCATGCCGCCGAAAAGACAAACGCCCGGCGTTCCCAACGTGGCCTGCAAGATCGCCACGCTGAAAAACGTCAGAAAATGGAAGGTCTTTCGCGAATAGCCGGTTTTCCAGCCTTTGTCTCGTTTCAGTTTTCCCGCGAACCACAGGCAGGCCCAGGCCCACAGCAGACCCAGCGGCCCCAGGATAGAAAGCAAGGTCGTGGAAGGAAAATTGTCCACGAAAAACGACACGGCTTTTTCCAATACGGATTCCATGGGCTCGATCTCCGATTGTTTTCCGGAGGAAATGTTTGTAAACGTGGGGCGAGTCGTCGATTGAAGATAACATCATTTGGCATGTTTGCGCCAGTCTATATAGACTCCTCCCTCCAGGAGCGGCTTTGGACGGTGTTCATTTTTCCGATCCTCCGGATCCCATCTTTCCGGAAATAGATGAGAAACAGGATTTCCCGGCATCCGAAGCCCGTGATTTCCGAAATGGAGTCCGCTGAGAAAACATAAAAAAAACCCGCCTCGAAAGGCGGGGTTTTTCTATTTCGGCCGGGAAATTCAGTTGCTTACTTGGCTTTGATGATCTTGTACTGGGCCTGCTTTCCCTGTACGGTCAGAATGCCGGCCATGCCCTTGCTGATGCTGCCGTCGTTCATGTTCCAGGGATCGGAATCGGCCGGTCCGGTGTTCACGTAGAGGTTCGTAACGAGCGTGTCCTGGGCCACCAGGGTTTTGAAGTCCTTGCCCACGGCCTTGCCGCCCGCCTCGTGGATGTTGCCGCAAACAGAGAAGGGGATCTTGGCCTGCGCGATCAAGGCATTGATCTGCGGATCGCCCACGTTTCCGGCTTCCTGGGCCAGATCCAGGGCGTCCTTGCCCTCGCCCTTGGCCGGTCCGTGCATCACCAGGATGACGGGCGTCGCGGCTTTCTCGGCCAGGCGTTGGGTCGTTTCCATTTCCTTGGGGCCGTAGTTGCAGCCCGGCGGGTTGTGGATGTAGTTGGCGTCGTGGTAACCGGCCAGGGAAACCAGCGTTACCGGGCCCAGTTCGGCCACGCGGATGCGGTTCATGTCCACGAAGTGCTTGGCTGCGGCATGCACCTCGGCGGCGGCCTTGGCGTAGTCCTCTTTCTTTTCCCGGTTGCCCATGATGACGAAGGTGGGCAGGTTCTTTTTGGCCAGGAAATCGAACAGCGGCTTAATCATCTCGTACTTCTCGGAGGTGTCGCCGGTGACGATCACGGCCTGGACGCCCGCCTTTTTGAATTCCGCGTAAAAGCCTTCCAGGTTCTCGATGTTTTTCGGAATGAAGTTCTTGATATCGCTCAACAATCCGATGACGATGGGCTTTCCGGCTTCTCCGTCGAGAGCTTTGAAGCGGTAGTTCGAGACGATTTCGTATTTTTTGCCTTCCAGCTCGAATGCCTCTTTCGGCGCGTTGGCGTCTTCCGCTCCGAAGCAGAGCGCGTCACCCGTCACCTTTTTCTCGGCCGCCGATTTTTCCTTTTCTTTCTTGGCTTTTTCCGCCTTGTCCTTCATGACCTTTTCGGTTTTTTCCACCGCATCGGTATTTTTCTGCTTGTAGGACTTCTCGCAGCCGGAAAAGGCGAACACCGCCGCCAGCACGGCAACCAGAAGCATCATAAAGATAGGCTTTCGTTTCATGATTTCACCCTCACTCCTTCGAATATTGCTTTTCCAGGTTTCGATGGTTCAATAAACCGGTTCTTCTGTTTCGGGATCGTCCGGTGGATTTGCGAGAAACAGTATACCCCATTCCACCGGCCTGTAAAGTCCTTTTTCCCAAGATATCCAGGCCCTTCGGTGCGCCCAGGGGTGTTTCCGGAAAAACCCTCCTATTCCTCGACCCGGCAGCCTTCCAACCCCGGCGGCGGCGGCGTGTAGATCCCGGACCGCTGGTAGCCGCGGCAGTCGTCCACGTAGAGTTCGTCGGCGTCGTACCATTCCTTCGTGCCGTTCGGGCAGGTGATTTCCAGGAATTCCCCGTTCAGATCCGGCCGTACGTACCCCAGCAGGGTGTCGTCGTGGGTTTTATAGGTGAAAACGCCGGTCATGGTGTCGAGGGTGATCCTATAGCAGAAGCCGCCCACGCCGCCGGCCTGCCACTCGCGGACCGAGGTTCCGGACATAAACATCTTCCACCAGCTTCCGTCTCCGAAATCGAAGCGGTAGACCGTATTGTCGTATTCGTCCTTCTGAATCACGCAGGAATCGTAGGCTTCGGCGGGGTTGATCTTGTCGAAGCAGTCCAGCACGTCGAACATGCAGCCTTCCACGTACTCCGTGCAACCCTGCAACGGACCCATGCTGTCGCCGTCCGCCGTGGGATCCGTCTTGCAGACCCCGCTGATGCAGAGTTGGTTGTCGAAGGGACAGTCGATGTCCGATTCGCAGCTTTTGCACTGGTAGGTGGAGGGATCGCAGAGCTTGCTGGCGCAGTCGGAATGGGTGGTGCATTCCCGCGTGGCGCATTTTTCATTCAGGCAGACCTCGGAATCCGCCCGGCAGTCCGAATTGACCGTACAGGGCTTCGCCCGGCAGACGCTGTCGATGCAGTATTCCGGCGCTTCGCAGTCCACGTCCCGGCTGCATTCGATCTGCTTGCAGCAGCCCCTCTCCGCGTCGCAGGTGTATCCGCCTTCCACGTCGCAGTCGCTCCGGGTCTGGCAGGGCTGGCAGGCCACGCAGGTTCCCTCGATGCCGCAGACCTGGCCCGAGGCGCAGTCCGCGTCTTCCTGGCAGGCGTCCCCGACGCCGTCGCCGTCCGCGTCGCTGTCCGAATCGCCGGAGTCGCTGCACGCCGCGAAGGCCAGAAGCGCGCCCAGAACCAACAGGGAAAGTCCGATCCAGATATTCGCGTGTCGCATGGAATCCTCTCTTTCGTGAACGGGATGTCCCTCCTTGCCGATTCTATAACGGATCGCGGTCGTTCCGTCAAGAGCGGCGCGGAATCCCCGGACGATCTACAGTCCCAGGTGCCAGTCGATGGTGGCCAGAAGATACAGCATCATGCCGTATCCGGCGGCGATGATTCCCAGAAGAACGACGAGCAGAGTCAGGTGTTTTCCGCCCACCGTGATTCCGTGATCCTCGCCTTCCTCCTCGTCCTCGCTGCGTTCCTCGTTCAGCTTTTCCTGTTCCTGCTGGCGGACCTGAAGCTCGCGATAGATGCGCATGACGATCATCATGATGACCACCAGGCCGGACAGAGCCAGAAGCCAGATCACGTTGTCCCGCTCCTCCGACTGCTGTTTTTTGAAGTCGGCCAAGCGCTTTTCCTTGGTGTTTATCAGTTCCGGAAGCAGCAGATAATCCTTCGGCACTTCACGCAGGATCTGTTCGGCCAACGCCATGGGTTTGTAGCCGTGCTGGTTGACGCTCATGGCGTTCAGCTTCCGCTGCCAGCGCTCCACCGCAGTCTGGGGAAAGTTCGGGTTGCCGCCGACGTATCCCCAGAGCTTTTTCAAGGGCTTTTCCAGGCGGATGTCGTCCCACTTCGGATCGTCCGGCTCCGCGTTCTTGAAGCGCGGATCCTCCATGTCCAGTTCCGCGTCCTTCGGATCGTAGATGTAAACGTAAAAGGCGTCGAAACTGGTGCCGGGATTGGAGGTGTCGGAGGCCACCTGAACGAACACCGGCCCGCGCAACTCCTGGGGAAGGGAGAGCTGGACCAGGGACGGAGCGCTTCCCTGCACGGTGGTGCGTTCCGTGTCCAGCCAGTTTCCCCGGTGGATCAGATCCACGAACCAGGGGCCCTGCCGCAGGGCTTCCAGCTTGAAGCGCAGGGGCTCTCCGGCCTTATGCAGCACCTTGGGCGCCTGAAGCACTACCTGGGAGCCTGGCGGTCTCAGGGCGATCTGGCGCTTGAAGGTGTCTTTTCCCTTCGGATCGGTCACTTCCACCAGAACCTGCTCGGCCCCGAGATCATGGGGATAGTAGGGGAGGTGGGCGTAGCCCATGCCGTCGGTGATCTGGTTGGCGATGACTTTGCCGCCGCGGCTCATCGTAATGGCAAGCCCTTCGACCGGCATGCCGTTTTCCGGATTTTCGGCCACGGCCAGGATATCGTTTCTCAGGCTCTGGACGAAGCGCCCGTTGTTGCAAAGAAAACGCAGTTCCACCGGAGGTTTGAAGCCGCCGATCTTCAGGGGCGGCATGGGTTCGGTCAGTTTCTCGTCCAGCTTGTGGATGTCCACCATGCGCGCCGTGGGCTTCGGCGTAACGGAAAAGGAATACTCGTTGAACTCGAATCCCATGTTTTCCACGCGGGTGGTCAGCCGGGCCAGGTATTCGTCCGGGCGGACGGACGCCGGGATCTCGAAATACGCCTCCAGGCCGGTTTCCGCTCCGCTACGGCTCTGGTAGAGGGTCCAGGACGCGCCGCTGGCGGGTTTGACCAGTTCCAGTTTCACTTCCAGGTTGGGAAGCGGGGTCATGTCTTTTCCGCCGATGGCGAAGAAACGCATGGCCATGCGGGATCCGGCCGGGTATTCGTCGTAACCCAGCGCCTGGGTGAAGAACGGCGGCTGCCGCATGGGAATGTTGATGGCGTAAATGAACAGGGCCGCGAAATACGCGATCAGGACCACGGCCAGGATGCGGTTCCGGCGTTTTCGGCGGGCGTCGTCCGAAATTTTCATCAGGTCGTCCATGATTACCTCCGGGTTTGGGCGGGTGGAAGCGCTCATTTCTACCACAAGTCGCCAGGGAAGCACAAGCATTATCCGGCGGCTTGACGCAGGCGGGCAAATCCGACGCGACGCGTTAATTTCTGAGCCATGTCAAGCACTTAGCTTGGATCGCTTTCGTAAAAAACTTGCGAAATCTTCGTTCATGCCATACAATTCTCAAATTGTATCTCCACGGAGTGCAAACAGGGGCCTTGCAAAAGGCTTCCGAATCCAGCCGAAGCGATTGGGTACAAACTGAGAATTACGGGAAGACTCCATGTCACGATTCCTCTCGCATGTTTGCCGGGGCCGCGCGATACTGTTGCTCGCGGCCGTACTCTCCGTAGTGTGGCTGACTCCTTCCGGAGCTTTCGCCTCGCCCTTCCGCCAGACCGGCTACGACACCTGGACCATGGCCGGCGCCAACAGCGACGTGGCCTACGGTTCCTCCTACGGCGTCGTGGCCAGCAATCCGGCCTTGATGTCCCGCTTCCCGCAGGTCATGGGGGTGGGCGTCTTTTTCATGAAGGCGGGTTTGAAGGCCAAGCTCATGGACCGGCCGAAAAACGCCGATCTGGCCATTTCCATGTTCGACGAAATGGCGGTGGAATCCAGCGGAAAGAACCTGTTCCGGCCGCTGCCCACCATCGAACTGGTCAAGACGCGCAAGAACAACAGCGTGGATGATTTCAACACCTTTCTGGGTCTGGGCGGAACCCTTGGATTCGAAAAGGTCAAGGGTCTGCGCCTGGGCGGCCTGATCATCCTGCCGCTGATCGACAGCGTGGACATCCAGTCCAGCTACGCCGACGAACGCGAGCAGTATTTTTCCAACACGGTCCACTTCGCCCGTTTCGGCGAATGGTCTCCGGTGGTGACGGGCTTCGGCGGCATCTCCTATTCCCCGCCCGCCGCCGACTGGCTGTCCGTGGGCGTCTCGTTGCAGGCCACCGCCACCGTTGTGGCCAACCTGGAACTGTACATCCCGGATCCACAGGTGCAGAGCTACATGCTCACCAACATGGGCACCCAGATGACTGGCAAGCTGCGGCCCATCGTGGGCATGCAGTTCGAACCCCTGGATCAGCTCGCCATCGGTCTGACCTGGAAACACTGGTCGTACATGGAAGTGGACGGTTCGGGAAACCTGTACATGTACAACTATCACATGGGCCCGGGGGAGGTGGACGACAACATCACGGTTCCGAAACGCGCCAAAACCAAATTCAAAATGGCGCTGGACTACGAACCCATGGAGCTTTCCCTGGCGATGGGAACCAAGTGGAAGGAGATCGGCCTGACCGGACAGCTGGCCGTCACCTGGAACCACTGGAGTCATTATCGGGATCTGCACAACCAGAGCCCCCAGAACTCGGCGGTGTACGAACCCAACAACATCGGCGCGACGATGGTGAACGGCGGCGATTACGAATGGCACGACACCGTATCGTTCAACGCCGGAATTTCCTATGCCTATTTCAACAAATGGTTTGAGGCCAAGCTGGGCGGATCGTACTATCCCACCCCCGTTCCGGCGCAGAAGGGCCGCACCAACTATGCGGACAGCGACGTCTGGTGCATGGCCCTGGGCCATAGTTTCAAATGGGGCCCGTTGCCCTTTTACACCAAGCTGGGATTCCAATTCTGGATGATGGCGGATCGGACCACTCACAAGGATCCGAACCAGATCCGGGACGAAATGCCGGACGATACGGGAACCACCTTCGACCCGTCTCTGGTGCCGTGGACGGCCGGTCTGCAGACCAACAATCCGGGTTTCCCGGGTTACTCGGTCGAGGGCTGGCTGATCGTGACGAACCTGTCCATCCAATACGAATTCTAGGCGGGAGGCGAGCGATGATCTCCAGGTTAATCTTGCTGCTTTTTGTTTGTTCCGCCGCCCTGGCCGTTTTCGGTTGCGATGAACCGTCCTATAACGATATGGGCTATCGCTCCTGCGCCTCGGACGCGGATTGCAAGGAAGGCGTCTGCGGAGAGGCGGGCTATTGCGTCGCCCAATGCCGTAGCGCGGCTCACTGGGAATGCGGAGACGGCAACGCCTGCTACAAGTACAAATGTTATCACGGCTGCGAAACGAACGACGATTGCGCTCCCAGCGGAACCTGCACCACCGCCATGACCTTCGACGACAAGGACGCGCCCAACAACAGCGAGATTTCCTTCTGCTCCGGATCCTGCCGGACGGACGAGGAATGCGCGGGCTTCGGCGGGAATTTCGTCTGCCGGGAACATCTCTGCATCCCCGGCGGCTCGATCCCGGACGGTGACGCGGACACTGCGGTTGATGGCGACACGGACGATGCGGTTGACGGCGATACGGACGCCGAAGTTGACGGCGATACGGATGCGGAAGTCGAAGCCGAGGCGGACGCCGAAGCCGAGGCGGATGCCGATGGCGATGCCGACGAGGAAGCCCAGCCCGAAGAAGAAGCCGAAACGGCGGAACGATAAGGAGCACGCACGATGACCGGCAAACAAGGATTCTGGATCGCGATTTCGGCCACGCTGCTCGCCGTTCTGTGCGGCCTCTGGGCCTGCGAGCGGACGGAGGGCAAACCCGTGGATTTCGACTCGCTGGGCTACACCGCCTGCGAACAAAACGAGGACTGTCTGCCCCTGGGCTTCTGCGGCGAAGCCGGATACTGCATCAACGAATGCCGCAAGGCGGAGGACTGCTGGCTCTACATTTCCGAAAGCAAGGATCTGGAAGATCTGGACCCGGAAGCCCTGACCCATACCTGCGTGGATTACCGTTGCGTGTTGCTCTGCCTGACGGACGCCGACTGTATCGTGGAGGGTGACATCTGTCATCTGACCGAGCCGGCCGAGGACGAGGAACAGCAGAAGGGCTATTGTTATCCGCCGGAATGCAGCGGGAAAGAGGATTGCGCCGACGGGCAGACCTGCTCGGGCGGAATCTGCGTGGCGGAAACGGCGCCGGACGGCGACACGGATACGGCTGCGGATGGCGACACCGACGGCGACGTGGACGGCGATGCGGATGGCGATGGCGACGATGAGACCGACGGTGACACCGAAGCCGATGGCGACGGCGACGACGAACAGGCCGAAACCTGAGTTTTTCGGGCGGCCTGTCGCGGATCATTGCTGACAAGGAGCGTTTGACTTTATCCTGAGTTCGACGCTATTCCGATCGAAGCAAAGCGAGGACAATATGCCGGTTCGAACGATCATGATTCTTTCCTTTCTGGCCGTCCTGGTCGGAACCCTGACCACCGCCTGCTCGAAAAGCGATGGAGACGCCCTGGGGCTCTCTTCCAAAGGTCTGGTGGGCTGCACCCAGGACTCGGATTGTTCGCCCATGGGATTCTGCGGCGCGGACGGTTTCTGTCAGGCGGAATGCCGGGTGGCCCTTGATTGCGGCGAGGAAGGCGCTTTCGTCTGCCTGGAATACCATTGCGTACCGTCCTGCACCGAAAAATCCCAATGCACCGAGGAGCAGATCTGCCATCCGAAAGGATATTGCTCGGAGCCGGAATGCGAAGAGGATGAAGACTGCTTCGCCCTTTCGGAGGATTTCGAATGCGAAGGCGGCTTGTGCATCATGCCGGCGGTGAAACTGACGGACTGGGAATGCCAGTATCGGACACCCGAAGAGTGCAACGATTACAAATGGGTGGATTTCTGCGCGGACCGCGCCTGCCTGGAGCACGGTTGGCGGTATTCCTGCAATCCGGTGGGAACCTGCCAGGACAACAAGGAAGTGGATCTGGGAGAGATCGACGAATCCAAGCACGCCTCGGCCTACGCGGGCGTCTGGGGCGCGGTCCTCACCACCGCCGTACGCAACAAGGGTCTGCCCATGGTGCCCTATCAGGATACGGTGTCCACCCACCTGATGCTGGTCCGGATTCAGCAGGAGGGCGAGGGCTTCGTGACGCATTCCTACCTCTGCAATCTCTGGATCGACAACTTCAACGCGGACAAGGACGAGATCAACAACAGCCTGGCCCGCATGCAGGTTCCCCTGGCCTACATCCGCAACGTCGCCATTCTGGAGCATCGCGTGGAGCAGGCTCCGGAGATGGCTCCCGGAGCCATCATGGAAACCAGCCGTTTCTGGGAAGCCCGGGGCATCAAGCTGGACGACATCGAGAACGAAGAACTCTGCACCATGAAGAAGATCGACGACGGCCATCCGGATTGCGACAAGGTATGGGACCAGGATCTGGACGGCAAGTTCTCCATGACCACCAACATGACCGGCCTTCTGGAGGCGGAAATCTATTCCAACCAGAAATGGTCCTCCCAGTTCAACCTGGAAGTCATCGACGAGAATCACCTGATGTCCATCGCCGACACCACCAACGCCCAGTTCCAACTCGGCGGCGTTCCGGATACCATGGTGGCGCCGAGCTTCACCACCCAGGCCCATGTGGATGCGGACCGCAGCTATTTCCGGCTGAAACGCCTCGATGAAGCGGCTACCTGCGCGGATGTTCTGGAGGAAGCGGGCATGCAGCTCACCGGAACCGGCGAAACGGAGGCCATTCCGGAGGAATGGTATCGTTATCTTCGTTTTACCATGCATCTTCAAGGGCCCTGGACGGACCCCGACAGCGAAGAAAAATTCTACCTGGAAGACAAGCCCTGGGAAAAAGACTGATCTTTCGTCGCTTTTACGACGATTTCACCGGCCTTCGGGCCGGTTTTTTTTATCTGCGGGCGAAGGCAGGATGTCTCGGGTTTGTGTGTGGAAATTCATGCCTGAGATTCGTATCTTACGGAAGAAGAGACTCCAGCCCGGGTATCCCGGGAAGCGCGACGTCCGTTTCATCCGGATCCCCTCCCCACTCCTTGCCGGATCCGTTCTCGATCAGATCGCGCAACGTCGTTTTACCCAGGGTTTCCTCCAGTTGGCCGGAAATGCGGTCCATCAGCGGCTTCACGTTGCAATAACCGGAATGTTTGCAGCCGGTTTCCTGCTGGCAGTGCGTCAACTGAATCGCGCCGTCGATGGCTTCCAGGATGTCAAGCACGGAGATTTCCTCGGGATTTCGTCCCAGAATCAGGCCGCCGCGCGCGCCCTTGACCGTGCGAACCAGGTTCGAGGCGGAAAGTTTCTGCACGATGTTCCCAAGAAAGCTCTTGGGAATCTGGATCTTTTCGGCCATGTGGCGAGTGCTGAGCGGGTGCTCCGCCTCTTCCTTGGCCAGATTCGACATCAGTCGCAATGCGTAATCGGAGGCGCGTGTCAATCTCATGAAGAATATCCTTGTCGCGCAAACGGAAAATACCAATCCTTCCAAGATAAGAGAGATGTTCGACCATGGATCCATTCCCTGCATCTGTTTTTTTTCTCGATTTCAGTGGAAATTCATTGCCCCTTACAAAAAAGTCTGAGATTATTATTGACAAGTCAACCTGTCTTTGTTAGTTAAGACTAACGAACTTTTACGGAGGAACCTTATGGCTACCCTGGAATCGACTCTTACTCCCGCCCTGGAAGATTACCTGGAAAGCATTTACTTGCTGGTGCGGGAGCGCAAGGTGGCTCGCGTCAAGGATATCGCCAAGGCGAGAGACGTGAAGATGAGTTCCGTCACCACGGCCATGAAACGCCTGGCCGAACTGGAATGCATCGATTACAGCCGCCGGGAATATATCGAACTGACGCCGAAAGGCGAGGAACTGGCCCGGCGCATTCTGGCGCGGCACGACATCCTGCGCCGCTTTTTCGAGGAAGTTCTTCAGATGAGCCCCGAAAACGCGGAAGCCGACGCCTGTTCCATGGAACATCACCTCAGCAACGAAGGCATGGACAAACTAGTGCGTTTCTTCGAGTTTCTGGGCCGTTGCGAGGAATCCGAGCACGATTTTCTGAACCAGTTCCACAATTGCCGCGCGGTGAATCCGGAGGCGGAAATCTGCAACGGGCAGTGCCAGCACCACCACGGGCGGAAACATCACAGGAAAATCCACACATTCCGCAACATCACCGACCTGAGACCCGGTGAAAGCGGCGTCATCGCACTGGTGCGCGCCAAAGGCGCCGTGCGTCAACGGCTGCTGGACATGGGTTTCCTTCCCCGCGCGGAAGTCACGCTGGAACGCCTGGCGCCGTCCGGCGACCCCGTCTGGATCCGCGCCATGGGATTCCAGCTTTCCTTAAGGCGCGCGGAGGCGGAATCCATCCTGCTGGAACCCGTGGGAGCGATCGGCTGAAGCGACATCGTGAAAAACGGAACCCCCTAAGTCATTCGGAAAGAACGGCGGAAAATGAACCAGCAGAAAAACATCCGCATCGCTCTGGCCGGAAACCCCAATTCCGGCAAGACTTCGCTATTCAATGCCCTGACCGGCTCTCACCAGCATGTGGGCAACTATCCCGGCGTGACCGTAGAGAAGAAGGAAGGCCATTTCGTTCACGAGGGCGTGCGTATCGATCTGCTCGACCTGCCGGGAACCTACAGCCTGACCTCTTTTTCGCCGGAAGAGCGCATCGCCCGGCGGGAGATTCTGGACGGCCGATTCGACGTGGTGGTGGTGGTGGTGGATTCCACCATCCTCCAGCGCAACCTCTACCTGCTGACCCAGGTTATGCTGGCCGGCGGCAACCCGATTCTATGCCTGAACATGAGCGACGAAGCCCGGGCCATGGGGCAGCGGCTCGATCTGGAGCAGATGGAACGGCTTCTGGGATTTCCGGTGGTGGAAACCGTGGCCAGCCGCAAGGAGGGCGTGCCGCTATTGAAGGATCTGATCCTGCGGGCGGCGGAAAGTCCGGTGAAGGAATCCCGGCTGGTGCTGGGCGAGCGCCTGGACTCGGCCATCGCGATTCTGTCCGAGATGTTGGAGGATTCCGCTCCGGGCGCCCGCCCGCCCGCCTGGCTGGCCAGTAAGATGCTGGAGGCCGACGACATGACCCGCCAGTGGGTCAGAAAACGCCTGCCGGACCGGTTGGAGAAGGTGGACGCCAGGGCGCGGGAGATGCGCGAGGAGATCGAGGAGCGCACGGGGCTCGACGTCACCACCTTCGTGGCCGACCGCATGTACGGCTACGTGGCCGGACTGTTGAAGGAAGTCGTCCTTCAACCGCTGCGCAAGGACGCGCGCATCGTTTCGGACCGGCTGGACGCGGTTTTGTGTCATCGGGGCCTGGGCCTGGTGTTTTTCCTTCTGGCCATGTACGGTCTGTTCTGGCTGACGTTTTCCATCGGGGATTACCCCATGGGTTGGATCGAAACCTTTTTCGGCTGGGCGGGCGAACGGATTTCCGCGTTCTGGCCCGAGGGTTCGGATTCGCCCCTGCGTTCGCTGCTGGTGGACGGCATTATCGGCGGCGTGGGCGGCGTAGTGGTCTTTCTGCCGAACATCGTCCTGCTGTTTCTGGGCCTGGCGTTTCTGGAGGACACCGGCTACATGGCCCGGGCGGCGTTTCTGGTGGATCGCTGGATGCACAAGTTCGGTTTGCACGGAAAAAGCTTCATCCCCATGATGACCGGCTTCGGCTGCACCATCCCGGGGATCATGGCCACGCGCACGCTGGAAAACGAACGTGACCGGTTGACCACCATGCTGGTGCTGCCGCTGATCTCCTGCGGGGCGCGCCTGCCCATCTGGATGCTGCTGATCCCGGCGTTTTTCGCGGAATCCTACCGCGCGCCCATGTTGTGGCTGATCTACATGATCGGCATTCTTCTGGCGGCGGTGCTGGCCCGACTCTTGCGCTCCACCCTGCTGAAAGGCGAGGACGCGCCTTTCGTGATGGAACTGCCGCCCTACCGTATGCCCACGCTCAAGGCCCTGTTCCAGAAAATGGGCGAGCGTTCCTGGCTGTACCTGAAGAAGGCCGGAACCATCATCCTGGGCATTTCCATTCTGCTGTGGGCCATCTCCTACTATCCGCGTCCGGAGAATCTGCCCGTGGACCGGGAACTGGCCGAGGGAAAGATCGTGGTCAATAACGCCGAAACGCCCGAAAACGCAAGGGAAATCGCGCGTCCCGGCGTGGAGGTGCTGACGACTTCCGAATTGGAACACCGTCGGGAACAGGAAGAGATGCTGCAATCGCTGGCCGGGGGCATCGGCCGCCTGATGGAACCGCTGCTCAAACCCATGGGGTTCGACTGGCGCATCGGCGTGGCGCTCATCGGGGCCTTCGCGGCGAAAGAGGTCTTCGTGGCCCAGATGGGCATCGTCTTCGCCCTGGGCTCCGAGGTGGACGAGGAATCGGACACCCTGCGGGAGCGCATCGGCGCGAGCTATCCGCCTCTGGTGGGATTCTCCCTGATGCTCTTTCTGCTGATCGCCACGCCCTGCATGGCCACGGTGGCGGTGACGAAACGGGAATCGGGAAGCTGGAAGTGGGCCTTGTTGCAGTTCGGCGGCCTGACGGGCATCGCCTGGATGCTGTCCGTGCTGGTTTACCAGATCGGCCGGCTGGCCGGAATCGGCCTGTGAAAGGAGCGCAGCCATGGAAGGATGGGTGACGGCGGCGATCGTGATCCTGGCGGCGGTGTTCGTGCTCCGTCGGGCCTGCCGCAACCTGAAGGCCCGCAGGGAAGGAAAGCTTTCCTGTTCCGATTGTTCGTCCGCAAACTGCGAGGGCTGCCCGTTGTCCGGATCGGAGGGACGCGATCCCTCGGAAGGTCGTTATAACCATTTGGAATCAGTTAAGGCTGAAAACGGGGATCCTCCGTCTCCCGATGCGTGACTGAATGCCTTTTATATCGGTATTTCCCTTGTTCTCAATCGTTTTCCATCAAGTTTGCCCCCAACATTCCGATAGGACTACAGGAAACCACCGGCGCCGGAAATAGCGGACGGACCGCTCATCGGGAAATTCCATCCTTGCTTTCCGTATTTTCGTGTGCTAGTGCCCTTAAATAGCGCTTGAACGATGGTGTTCAGGTGCGTTCTCCGGCGAAAATTGGCGGTGACGCCGGGAATCCCGTTTGTTTATTCGGAAGTGGAAGCCGCCACCGCGCGAACCGGAGGTGTTGATTCCATGCTGTTCACGATTCGTCGCCTGTTCATTCACGGTTCGATCAACCCGTAACGGAAGGGACATGACTCATGCTGGAAGCTCTGCTTTATCCGAAAAGCGTCGCCGTCATCGGCGCATCGCGTAGCCCGGGGAAGGTCGGTAACGATGTATTGACCAATCTGCTGGACGCCGGATTCGAGGGCAAGATCATCCCCGTCAATCCGTCGTCCAAGGAAATTCTGGGACTACCCTGCTATCCCGATCTCCGCAAGTACGGCGACTGGATCGAACACGCCGTCATCTGCGTGCCGGTCCCGCACGTCAAGGGAGCCCTGGAAAGCGCCATCGACGCCGGGGCCAAGGCCGTCACCATCATCACGGCCGGATTCAAGGAGGTCAACGCGGAGGGCGCGCGGCTGGAAGAGGAGTTGGCTGCCATCGCGAAGAAAAGCGGCGTGCGCATCCTGGGGCCGAACGTCCTGGGCATCATCAACACGCACCACAACTTCAACGCATCCTTCGCCCACCACTTCCCCCAGCGGGGCGGTATCTCCGTCATCAGCCAGTCCGGCGCCATCTGCACCGCCATCCTGGACATGGCGGCCGAGCGGAGGCTGGGGCTGGCGAAACTCATCAGCATCGGCAACAAATCCGACCTTTCGGAAATCGATCTGCTGGAAGCCCTGGGCGAGGACGAGGAAACCAAGGTCATCGTGGGATACCTGGAAAGCATCACCTCCGGCAACCAGTTCATCAAGGTGGCGGAAAAGGTCGCCGCCAAGAAGCCGGTGGTTATTTTCAAGGCCGGAACCACCAAGGCCGGACAGAAGGCCGCCAGCAGCCATACCGGAAGTCTGGCCGGGGCGGACGTGGCCTACGGCGCGGCCTTCCATCGCGCGGGCGTCATCCGCGCGGACAATTTCGAGGAACTGTTCGACTACGCCACCGCGCTTTCCATGCAGCCGCTGCCGAAGGGGCGGCGCGTGGCCATCGTGACCAACGCCGGCGGCCCCGGCATCATCTGCGCCGACGCCGTGGAGAACATGGGACTCAAGGCCGCGGAATTGCAGGGTGCGACGGCCACTTCGCTGAAAAAGAAGCTGCCGTCCGCCGCCAGCGTCGGCAATCCCATCGACGTGCTCGGCGACGCGGATCCGGAACGCTATCAGACGGCCGTTCGCGCGGCGCTGAAGGACGAAAGCGTGGACGTGGTGATCGTCATCCTGACGCCCCAGGCCATGACCAATCCCCGGGAGACGGCCCTGGAGATCGCGCGGTACGGAAAGGGGGAAAAGCCCATCCTGGCCTGCTTCATGGGCGGCCGGGACGTGATTCCCGGCCGGGGCGAGCTGGTGCAGGCCAATCTGCCGGACTATCCCTCGCCGGAACGCGCCGTCAAGGCGCTGAAGGCCATGATAAAATATTCCGAGTGGCGCAACCGGCCGCCGCGCATCGTGACGCGCTTTCCGGTCAACCGCCGCCGCGTGGAACGGATTCTGCGACGCAACACCCGCACCAACCAGCCCCAGGTGGGCGAGGTGGAAGGCAAAAACATCCTGCGCGCCTACGAATTCACCGTGCCGGAAGGCTATCAGGCCTATACCGCCGATGAAGCCGTGGACGTCTCCGAGCGGGTGGGATTTCCCGTCGCCATGAAGATCGTCTCTCCCGATATCGTCCACAAGTCCGACATGGGCGGCGTGGCGCTGAACCTCAACACTCGCGACGCGGTGCGCGACGCCTTCGACCTCATGATGATGCGCATCCAGTTGAAGGCCCCCGATGCCCGGCTGGAGGGCGTTTACGTGGAGCGCATGTGCGCCAAGGGTCGGGAGGTCATCCTGGGCATGACCCGCGATCCCCAGTTCGGTCCCATGCTCATGTTCGGCCTGGGCGGTATCTTCGTGGAGGTCATGAAGGACGTGACCTTCCACCTGGCGCCCATCACCTACGAGGAGGCCATGCAGATGCTGGAGGGAACGCGCTCCTTCGCCCTGCTGAAAGGCGCGCGCGGCCAGTCCGGCGTGGACGTGGGCGAGATCGCGCGGGGGCTTCAGCGCATCAGCCAGCTTGCCTCCGATTTCCCGCAAATCCTTGAAATGGACATCAACCCCTTTATCGTCGGGCCCGCCGGCGTCCCCGGAATCGCCGCGGACGCCCGCATGACCCTGGCGATCAGCGAGTAATGCCATGACGGTAAAATACAATACCCGGTGGAAAGAGGATTTCGCTCCCTACATCCAAACCCCCGAACAGGCCGCGAAAAACGTCAAGCCCGGCCAGCGGGTTTTCGTCGGCACCGGATGCGCCGAGCCGCTCAGGATGGTGCAGGCCCTGGCCGACCGCGCGCCCCAGCTTTCCGACGTGGAGGTGCTGCACCTGCTGACCTTCGGCGACGCACCTTATGCCCGCAAGGAACTGGCCGGAAGCTTCCGTGTCAACTGCTTCTACGTCACCGACAACGTCCGCTCCGTGGTTCAGGAAGGCGTGGGAAACTACACCCCCATCTTTCTGAAAGACATCCCGGCGCTCTTCAGTTCCGGCCGCATGCCCATCGACGTGGCCTTGATTCAGGTCACGCCGCCCGACGAGCGTGGCCGTTGCAGCCTGGGCATGAGCGTGGACATCGTGAAGAACGCCTCCCAGAACGCCGCCTTCGTCATCGCCCAGGTCAATCCGAAGATGCCCTGGACCCACGGCGACAGCCAGATCCACATCCACGACATCGACGTGCTCGTCCCGGTGGACGATCCCATCCAGGAGTTCCAGCCCAAGGAACACAACGAGGTCACCCGCCGCATCGGCAAGAACCTGGCCTCGCTCATCGAGCGCGGCTCCACCCTGGAACTGGGCATCGGGCAGATTCCCCACGGCGTGCTGGAATTTCTGGGCGAAAAGAAGGATCTGGGCATCCATACCGAGATGATCTCGGATCCCATCGTGGACCTGGTGGAGAAGGGCGTCATCAACGGTTCGAAGAAGGTCAAGGACCGGGGCAAGATCGTGGCGAGTTTCGCCGTGGGAACGAAGCGTCTGTTCGATTACATCGACGACAATCCCGTCTTCTCCTTCCGCACCACGGACTACGTGAACGATCCCGCCATCATCCGCCAGATGAGCAAGATGGTCGCCATCAACGTGGCCCTGGAAGTGGATCTCACCGGCCAGGTGTGCTCGGATTCCCTGGGAAGCTCCTTCTACTCCGGCATCGGCGGGCAGGTGGACTTCACCCGGGGGGCGGCCAACTCGAAATACGGCAAGGCCATCATCGCCCTGCCCAGCACCACCTCGGACGGCAAGTCCCGCATCGTTTCCCGTCTCAGTCCGGGCGCGGGCGTGGTCACCACCCGGGGCGACGTGCATTACGTCGTCACCGAATACGGCGTGGCCTATCTGCACGGCAAGACCATCCAGGACCGGGCCATGGCGCTCATCAGCATCGCGCACCCGGACCACCGCTCCCAGATCCTGAAGGAGGCGCTGGAAGCCAAGTACATCCGGGCCTCCATCGCCCGCATCGGCGATCGCCTGGTGGTGGAACCCCAGGACATCCGCACCTCCATGATCCTGGACGACGGTACCCATCTGGCTTTCCGGCCCATTCATCCCACGGACGAACCGGCCATGAAGGATCTGTTCTACAAACTGTCCGAGGCCACGCTTTATTACCGCTTCGGCATGAAAATGAAAAAAGTCCCGGCCCGGCAGATGGAGGATTTCACCTTCATCGACCACCGCAAGGAAGTCGCCATCGTGGGCACCCTGCCCGCCCCCCAGGGCGAGGAGATCGTCGCCATATGCCGTTACTATCTCGACGCGACCACCAACCGCGCGGAAGTGGCTCTGGTCACCCGGGACGACTGGCAGAACCGGGGCGTGGGCTCCTTCATGATGAAATTCCTCACCACCATCGCCAAGCGCAACGGCATCCGGGGTTTCACCGCGGAAATCCTGGTGGACAACAAACCCATGCAGGCCGTGCTGCACAAGGTGGGCGGCAAGCTACGTTCCTCCTTCTCCGACGGGGTCATCAGCTACATCGTGGATTTCCAGTGATTTCCTGATCGACCGGCCGTGAGATCGGGCCATCGTCATCGGACCGGGCGTTCGCTTTCGGAAGCGGACGCCCGGTTTTTCGCTTTTAGCGATGGCTCAACCACTCATGGCTCGAACCACCGTCCTGTGGGCGGCACTCGGAATGAGCGTCTTTTTATCGCCAAAACCATTTAAGAACAGCTGTATCTCCCGTTCATGGGAGCGAAAAAAGGAAAAGATTGCCAGAGCGGCGGGTTGGTGTATGATTCCGGAAAAAGGTTTCGCAAACGAGGCGGACGAAACGGGCGCGGCGCGGGCCGGGAAAATCGAGAATCCTCGCCGGATCGACGCTCCGGCCGTCCGCCGGTTTTCATGGAAGGATACGAACATGGCCGGAATCGTCGCCCGCCTGATCGCTTTGGCGGTCATCGTCGCGGGGTTTGTTCTGGAATGGAGCGGCTACGAAAATCGGGATCTCACCGGGGTCATGATCAGCGGCGGCCTGGCGGTGATGATCGTGCTGGCGTTTCATCACATGTGGCGGACCCGGGGCAAACTTTCCCGGCGGGACGAGTGATCCGGGCCGATCGACGCCTACGGTATCAGATTTTCGATCTCGGTTTCCAGGGAGGTGGGATCGATCTTGAAAACCCAGTTGTCCACGCCGTCTGCCCCGAAACGCCGGGGATCGCTCACTGCCATGGGATTGATCTCCATCACCCGTCCGCTCAGCGGGCACCAGAGCGTGTACGTGCGTCCGTCGCCGCCGGTCAGGCGGGAACAGCCGGAACCCTGGCTGACGGTTTCCCCGATCTCCGGAAGCTCCACCGCCTTCACTTCTCCCATGTCGGCCAGGAAATCCTGCTCGATGCCGATATAGGCCATGCCGTTCGCTTCCAGCCGCGCCCAGCTGTGATTCCTCAGGGTATACACCTTGCCCGCCGCGAAGGCGTCGGCCGCGTCGGCGACGGTTCCCCCGGATCCGGCGTCCGCCTCCAGCGGACCGTGCTGGATGGCCCGGTGGACGATGGTGGACAGCTCCTCCTTGGTGAACGGCTTGGCCAGAAAATCGAAGGCTCCCCGGCGCATGGACTGCAAGGCGGTCTTCATGGTGGCGTAGCCGGTAATCATGATGACCCGCACGCCGGGATCCATCTGGCGGGCCTTGTCCAGAAACTCCAGCCCGTTCATGCCCGGCATCATCAGGTCGGTGATGACCACGTCGTAGCGGCGGGATTCCATCATGGCCAGCCCCAGTTGGGGGGACTGCACCGTATCCATGTCGAAGTCGGCGCCTTTAAAGACCTTGCGCACGCTTAAGAGCACCACTTCCTCGTCATCCACCACCAGAATTCGGATCGGGTCCGGCATGTCGTATTCCTTTCGCGAAAATCGGCCGACGATTCAGCCGGGGCGGGGCGGTTTCCCCCAGTAGATGGGCAACCGCACCGTGAACGAGGTGCCCTCCCCCACGGAGGACTTCACGTCCATGGATCCGCCGTGCTGTTCTATGATACCCCAACTTACCGAAAGTCCCAAGCCCTGGGTTTTTCCGTGCTTGGTCGAGTAGAAGGGTTCGAAAATCCGTTTGATCTGATCCGGCTCCATGCCCGGCCCCGTGTCCGCCACCACCGTCTCCACCAGCGGGTCGCCCTTCAGGTGGCGGGTGATGATGTGGATCTCGCCGCCTTCGGTCATGGCCTCGGTGGCGTTTACCAAAAGGTTCAGGAAAACCTGCTGCAACTGGCCGGGATCGCCCTTCACCAGGGGCAAGGTGCCCTGAAGCATCTCGATGATGTGGCAGTTCTGGAACTGCGCCAGCCGCCGCACCAGCGTCACCGTGCGGCGGATCACGTCGTTCATGTCCACCGTGGCCACGCTCAGTTCGTCCTGGCGGGCGAAGTCCAGCAGGTTGCGCACGATGTTCCGGCAGCGGATCGCCTCGCGCATGATGACCTCGTAATCCTCCCGCCGGGGATCGCCCGGAGCGCTCTCGTCCAGAAGATCCTCCGCGAAGGTCAGGATGCCCGTGAGCGGATTGTTGATTTCGTGGGCCACTCCGGCGGCCAGTTTGCCCACCGAGGCCAGTTTTTCCGAGAGCATGAGCTGGCGCTGGCTGACCTCCAGGTTTTCCTGCATCTTGTTGAACGAGCGGATCAGGTCGCCCAGTTCGTCCTGGTGCGCGCCGCTGATGGGCCGCCCCCATTCGCCCTCGGCCACGCGCTGGGTGGCGCGCACGAGTTTTTCCACCGGTGTGATGATGAGCCAGCGTGCGATGACGATCAGGATCAGCGTGATGGCCAGAAGCGACGCCAGGCCGAAGAGCGCCGTGTGCAGTTTTCCCGTGTTGACGCGCCGTTCCATGCGTTCCATGGGAACGATCACCTCCAGAAGTCCCAGCGCCCGGCGGGATCCGTGGTGGACATGGCAGGCGGCGTTGGAACATCCCGGCTCGTTGGCGATGGGATCGAGCACCGACAGAAACGAGGCCGCGCCGTCTTTCTCCCGGTACATGCGGGTCCGCGGTTCGAGCGAAGGCGGGCCGCCCTCGGCGAGATGGCAGGCGCGGCAGGTGGGATTGTCCATGGGAAAGGACGTGCCCTCCTCTCCCGACACGCTGGAATAGCGGATTTCCCCGCCCAGGTCGTACAGGCGCACCTGGGCCACGCCCTCCTGGCCGCCCACCGCGCGGATCAGTTCCCGGATGGCGTGCCGGTCGTTGACCATCAGCCCGCCGTGGATGCCGCTTACCACCGTCTGGGCGATCTGCATGCCTGCGGCGGTCATTTCGTCGATGAGCGCCTTGCGATAAAAGCGAAAGGCCAGGCTGCTGCTGATTCCGATGACGAGCGTGACGAGGATGAGAACGGCGATGACGATTTTGGTGGAGATATGCAGCTTCATGGCGATCCGCCGGACGGATCCGGACGATCCGGAAAATCCGCTTCCAGGACTTCGCGGACATCCGACGAAAGCTGGTCCACACGGTCATAGAACGTGGTGGTGTTCACCGCGAAGCGCATGAGGATGTCGTTGAAGCGCTTCGGGATGTAGCCGAAGAGTTTCCGCAGGTTCATGATGCGGTACTTGTAGAACCCCATGGCGTCGTCCGAGGAAAGGCTTTGCCGGACGGAATCGGGATAGATGTCGCCGGATTCCACCTCGTGGAAGGTGCGGATGCCCTTTCCGGCGCAGAATTGCAGGAGATTGCCCAGGCTCCAGACGTCGTAGTCGGAAAAACGCTGGGTCAGATCGAAATCGATCCAGCGGAAGAGTTCCGTACCGTCCTCGATGATGATGTGGTCGTTGCGGATGTCGCCGTGGCAGAGCCCGTGGGCGTGCAGGAGCGCGATGGCGTCCATGCAGTCGCACAATTGGGCGAGAATGCCCGGAAAGCGCGTATGGAAATAGTCCTCGTGCTCCATTTCCAGGTCCATGAGCGTGTCGTACAGCGTATCGCCGTTGATGAAATCGATCAGGCGCACGTTGTTGCCCGCAGGATCGATGAAGGCGCGTCCCTGCATGAAGCGCGGGTTCCCCGTGGCCAGTTCCAGCACCCGGGCTTCCTTTTCCGGGCTGCGGAAGCAGCGGATGCGGATGGGGCCCATGTGGGCCACGAACTCCTCGTGGAAGACCAGCTTGATGATGCGCACGGTCCCGTCCGAAAGGTCGGCCACCTTCTTCACCCAGTATTTCGGCTGGTCCTGCATGCCGAAGCGCGGCTCGTGGATGTCTCCCAGGATGAAGTATTCGCCGTCGCCCAGCCGAAGAATCTGCCCCCGGTAGATGTTCATGATGCTGGTGGTGTCCTCCACCACCTGGACCGTTCCGTAGGGCACGTAATGCCTGCCCACGAGGTCTCGGATACGTTCCTTGATTTCCGTCTGGTTGGGGTGGTCCTGGAACATGGTTGCGCTTCTTTTCCGCGCCCTTCGCCCGAAACGATCCGGACCCGGCCGCTTTGCTGGTTCGATGCCTCCGATAGTACCCTACATTTTATTTTTCGGCAATTTTCCGGCGCAACGTGAGAAAATCGGGGGGCGAATCGGCGGACCGCTCACTTTCCGATGCAGAAACGGGAGAAGATTTCCTCCAGGATGTCGTCGGGGGTGGTCAGGCCGATCACCTCGCCCAGGGCGTCCATGGCCCCGCGCAGTTCCAGGGCCGAAAGTTCCCACTGTCCCCCGCGTTCCCGCAGCACCTTCGCCGCTCGGCGAATGGCGCCCCGGGCCTCCTCGAAGGCGCGGGCGTGACGCTCCGAGGTGAGAATCAGGGCGTCTCCCTCGGCGGGCGGCTCGGAAACGGCGGCGACAAGCCGCGTCTCCAGGTCGGAAAGTCCTTCCCCCGTGAGAGCTGAAAGCGACACCCGAGGCCAGGCGGGCAAAAGCTCCTCCCGGCCGTCGTCTCCCGCCCAGGCGGGCCGGTCGCTCTTGTTCCACACCAGAAGGCCGTTTCGGCCGCAGAGGCTTTCGACCAGATGGCGTTCGTCCGGGCGAAGCCTTTCGGAACGGTCCAGCACCAGCAATACGAAATCGGTGCGTTCCAGGCGTTCGCGCGCCCATTCCACTCCGATGGCCTCCGCGCCGTCGGCCGTGTCGGTGAAACCGGCGGTGTCCACGAAACGAACCGGCAGACCGCCCAGGTCCACCAGGGCCTCGACGAAATCCCGGGTGGTTCCCGGCCGGTCGGTGACGATGGCCCGCCGGGAGCGCGCCAGGCGGTTGAGCAGGGAGGATTTTCCCACGTTGGGCAGGCCGACGATCATCACCTCCAGCCCCTGGTGCAAAAGCCGCCCCCGGGCGTAGCTGTCCGCCGCCCGCCCCAGACGCTTCTCCAGCCCGTCCAGGCGTTCCAGGTAGGTCCGGAGATCGCCGTCCGGCAGATCTTCGTCCGGAAAGTCGAGCAGCGCCTCCAGGTGGGCGGCCACGTTGCGCAAGTCGGCGCGGGCGTCCTCGGAAAGGCGGTACACGTCGCCCTGGAGGTGCCGACGGGAGGCGGCCAGGGCGGCCCCGGTCTGGCTCTCGATCACCTCCCGCACGGCCTCGGCGCGGGAAAGATCCATGCGTCCGTTCAGAAAGGCCCGCAGGGTGAACTCGCCGGGCTCGGCGGGACGCGCCCCGGCCCGGAAGACCGCGTGCAGGATGCCTTCCAGGTTCAGCCGCCCGCCGTGGGCCTGGATCTCGGATACGTCCTCGCCGGTGAAGGAACGCGGCGCCTCGAAGCGCACGGCCAGAACGAAATCGAGCCGCGTCCCGTCTTCCGGATCGCAGACCCAGCCGGGAAGCAGGCGGGCGTGGTCGGGCCGGCCGGATTTTCCCGCCGGGACGAAGATCCGCTCCAGCACGGCGAAGGCCTCCGGGCCGGAAACGCGCACGATGCCCACGCCCCCCGCGCCTGCGGGAGTGGCCACGGCCGCGATGGTGTCGTCGTTCGAGAAATTCATCTCACGGGCGTCCGTCCCCGCCGTCCGCCACGGCCACGAGATCGATGCAGATCCGAGCGCCCAGGGGCAGCGCCGCGACTTGGAGCGTGGCCCGGGCGGGCGGGTCCGTCTCGAAAAAAGAACCGTAGGCGGCGTTCACCGCCGGGAAGTCGTTCATGTCGAGGAGGTAAAGGGTGGTCTTGACCGCGTTTCCGAAATCCAGTCCGGCGGCCTGGAGCACGGCTCCTAGATTGGCCATCACCCGCCGAGTCTGTGCCTCCATGTCGCCGTCGATCAGGCGGCCCGTCTCCGGATCCAGAGGAATCTGTCCCGAGCAATAGAGCCAGTCGCCCGCCCGGACGGCCTGGGAGTACGGCCCCACGGCGGCGGGAGCGGCGGAAGCGGAAACGATTTCGCGTGCGGACATGCGGGTTCCTCCGGAAAGAGGGGAATGAAACGGTTCAGGCCATGCGGCGCACCTGCTGGACGCCCTTGACCCGCAGCAACTGGCGGCGGATCTTGTCGAAATGCGCCAGATTCTCCACCTTCAGAAGGAAGGTGGCGATGGCCTTCTCGTCGTCGCTGTCGGCGCGGGCCGAAATGATGTTGATGCCGTGGCTGGTGAAGACGGCCGAGAGCGCGGCGAAGAGCCCCGGCCGGTCGATGGAGACCACCCGGATGCGGATGGGCATCTCGCAGGTCTCGTTCAGATCCCAGTCCACGTCGATGAAACGCTCGCGTTCGTCTTTGGGAATCTTTCTACAATCCGCCCGGTGAACGGTCACGCCCCGCCCCCGGGTGATGAAGCCCACCACGGGATCGCCCTGGATGGGATTGCAGCACTTGGCGAAGCGCACCATGACGTCGTCCAGGCCGGAAATGCGCAGGCCGGAACGCGAGCGCTTGGCCCCGCCTTTCCGGACGAACTTCGGCTCCTCCGGCTTTTCCGCCTTTTCCAGTTCGGCCGTTTTCTCCGGCGCCACCCGCTTCAGGAGATGCCGGACGGTGAGATTTCCCCGGCCCAGATGAATGAACAGCTCGTCCAGGTCGCGGGCCTTCAAGTCGGACAGATGCCGGTCCAGCTCGCCCTGCTTGGCCATGCGGTTGAAGTTCAGGCCCAGCCGCTTGAACTCCCGTTCGCAGAGTTCCCGGCCGATGACCTTGCTCCGCTCGCGCTCCTCGGCGCGGATGGCGTGGCGGATCTTGTTGCGCGCCCGGTTGGTCTTGGCGAACTCCAGCCACTCCTTCTTGGGATGCTGATTCTTGTTGGTCAGGATCTCCACCACGTCGCCGTTTTTCAGCTCGTGCCGCAAGGGAACCATCTGGCCGCCCACCTTGGCTCCGGAGCAATGCAGGCCCACCTGGGTGTGTACGGAAAAGGCGAAATCCACGGGCGTGGATCCCAGGGGCATTTCGTGCACGTCGCCGCCGGGCGAGAACACGAAGACGTAATCGGAAAACACGTCCAGGCGCAGGGCGTCCAGGAATTCCTCCTGGTTTTCCCGCTGATGCTGCACGGCCATCAGTTCCCTGAGCCACGGAACCACGTGCGCTTCCTCGTTCCGGCCGGCGGGGCGGCCGCTGCCCTGCTCCTTGTAGCGCCAGTGGGCGGCCATGCCGTTTTCCGCGATGTCGTTCATTTCCTCGGTGCGGATCTGCACCTCCGCGCGCTCGCCGTAGGAGCCCACCACCACGGTATGCAGGGATTGGTATCCGTTGGGCTTGGGCGTGGCCACGTAATCCTCGAACATGCCGGAAATGGGCCGCCAGCGGCTGTGCACCAGCCCCAGCGCCCGATAGCACTGTTCCAGGTTCTTCACGATGATACGGTAGGCGAAGATGTCGTAGAGCTGATCCACGTCCAGGGTCTTGCGCTTCATTTTTTCCAGGATGGACGCCAGGCTTTTCTTGCGCCCCTGGACCACGGCCTGCACGCCGTTTTCCCTCATCAGTTCTTCCAGGTCGCGCACCATGCCGTCCACGTGGCTCTGCCGCTCCCTGCGCTGCACCTCCACGTAATCGGCCACCCGGACATATTCCTCCGCCTCCAGTTCCCGAAGCGACAGATCCTCCAGTTCCGACTGGATCCAGCGGATGCCCAGGCGGCGGGCCAGGGCGGCGTAAATGTCCCAGGTTTCCCGGGCCAGATGCCGCCGGTCGTCGGGCTCGCAATGCCGGTCCAGGTGGCGCATGAGGTCCAGGCGATCGGCCATCTTGATGAGCAGCACGCGGATGTCCTTGGCCATGGCCAGAAACATCTTGCGGAAGCTCTGCACCTGTTCGGCGCGCCGCCGGCTGCGAAACCGATGCCGGCTGAGCGTGGCCACCGCATCCACCAGAAGCGCCGTTTCCGGCCCGAAGCGTTTCTCCACGTCCCGTTTTTCGGCCAGGCCGAATTCCAGCACGTCGTGCAAAAGCGCGGCCACCAGGCTGTTCATGTCCATACGCAGCCGGGCCACCAGCCCCGCCACGTCCAGCGCGTGCAGCAGATAGGCTTCCGGGTGCTCGCACTTGTGCGCGCCGCGCCACGCCAGGGACTGGTGAAAGGCGCGTTCCAGAAGCTCCATATCCGCCTTCGGCGCGTAGGCCCTTACCTCTTCCGCAAGGCGGTCGAAGCGCCGCCTAATCGCCCGGCGATCCATGTTCGAATTCCTCCAGAAGCCGCGCCAGAACGGCCTTGCGCTCGGTCTGGTCCGGCGGGTGTCCGTCGATGATGGCCAGAAGTTCCGCCTGGGCGCGCGGAATGTCGTCGTTGACGATGAGGTAATCGTACCGGCGCGCGGCGGCCATCTCTCCGATGGCGTTTCGGAGCCGTTTCTCGATCTCCGCCGGATCGTCGGTCTTTCGCTCTTTCAGCCGCCGGGCCAGCTCCTTGCGGCTGGGCGGCAGGATGAAGATCCGCCGGGCCTCGGGATAGGCCCGTTTCACCTGTTCCGCGCCCTGGATGTCGATGTCGAACAGGACGTTGAATCCGTCTTTCAGAAATTCTTCCACGTGCTTGCGGCTGGTGCCGTAATAGTTGCCGTGCACCTGGGCGTATTCCAGGAATTCGCCGTCCTCCCGCCGGTCGGAAAAATCCGTCTGGCTCAGGAAATAATAGTCCACGCCGTGTTTTTCGTCGCCCCGGGGCGGGCGAGTGGTGCAGGAAATGGACAGCTTGAGCGTGGGATGCCCGGCCACCACCGCCCGGGTGAGGGTGGATTTTCCCGCGCCGCTTGGGGCGGAAACCACGAACAATTCCGGTGTGTTGCGTCCCCTGTTCGATTCCATGGGCGTTCTCTTGAGGTTATTCGACGTTCTGGATCTGCTCCCGGAGTTTCTCCAGTTCGCTCTTGATTTCCACCACCGCCTGGCTGACCTCGGCGCTGCTGCTCTTCGAACCGATGGTGTTGGCCTCCCGGTTCATCTCCTGCACCAGAAAATCCAGCCGCCGCCCCACGGGTTCGTCCTGTTCCAGGAAGTTCAGGAACTGCTGGATGTGGCTTTTCAGCCGCGTGAGTTCCTCCGTGATGTCGCAGCGATCCGCGAAGTAGCAGACTTCCTGGGCCAGGCGCGCGGCGTCCAGTTCCTCGTCGTTGACGGACTGGATTTTTTCCTTCAGGCGCTTGCGGTAGGCTTCCACCACCTGTGGGGCGCGCTTGGCGATGAAGCCGATCGTCTCGCGCAGGCTGTTGCAGCGTCCGGCCATGTCCACGGCCAGCACCTGACCTTCCGCCTCGCGCATGCGGATGACCGAAAGAAAGGATTCGTCCAGGGCTTCGCGGAAGTGCGTCCAGAGCGTCTCCTGGTCTTCCTCGTTGCGGTTGATGGTGATGACTTCCCGGGCGTTGGTGACCATGGCCAGGCTGGCGTCCTGGTTGATGCCGAACTTGGCCCGGATGGACTGGTAGGCCTTGTAATAGGATTCCGCCAGATCCCAGTTCACCGATACCGAGCCGCCGGAGGTTCCCGTCAGGGCCTCGCGCCCCACGAAGATCTCCACGTGTCCCCGGGCGATCTTGCTGCGCACGTACTGCTGGATCTTGATGTCCAGCCCCGTCAACTCGTTGGGGATGCGGACCTTGACGTCACAGAATTTGCTGTTGACCGACTTGACCTCCAGCCGGTGGCGATAGTCCCCGAGGGAAACTTCGGTGGACCCGAATCCCGTCATCGATTTTATCATGGTTTGTCCTGCCGTTTTTCGGTTGTTCTTTCCACATGGCCCGTACCATAGAGGATCGGTTGTCGCTTGTCAATGGCTCCGAGGTCGATTCCCGCGCCGACGGAAAAACGGACGCCCGGCAAAAGGAAATACGGCGGGGCTTCCTTCGGAAGCATTCCGATCCGGAATTCGGGAATTCGTTCGCTTTTCCGGCTTGTCCGGACCGCCGAAGCATGCTAGGATTTTTCGCTCAAACGATACGCCGGAGAGCCTCGGCCCGGTTCGGAAGAAAAAAAGAACACGAAACATCGATGGAAAATGGGTGGAAAACGGGAAAGGAGAACGATCATGAGCAAGGGACGTTTCGTCTGGTTCGACGCCAATTCCAGCGATCCGGCCGCCACGAAAGCCTTTTACGGCGAACTTTTCGGTTGGCGGGCGGAGCCCTTCGACGGACCCTCGGAAATCGCCTACGACGTGTTCAAGGCGGGCGACGCTTATATCGGCGGGACATCGAAACTCGATCCGCAAAGCGGCGCGCCCTCCCACTGGCTGACCCATCTGGAGGTGGAAAACGTGGACGAGGCGGTGGCCCTGACGGAGCGATCCGGCGGTAAAATCGTTGTTCCGCCGTACGACATGCCCACCGTGGGGCGCTCGGCCATCGTCATGGATCCCGGCGGGGCGTACTTCGGCCTGTTCAAGCCGGAAAGCGAAATTCCGGATCCGAGCATGGCCCCGAACACCTTCGTCTGGAACGAACTCTATACGGGCGACGTGGACAAGGCCCTGAAATATTACGAGAAATTGGCGGGCTGGACCTACGAATCCTTCGACATGGGCGAACAGGGCGTCTATCACGTGGGCGGCGGTCCGGAAGATAAATGGGTGGGATTGATGAAGTTTCCGCCCAATGCGCCGGAGATTCCCTACTGGCAGCCCTACGTGGCAGTGGCCGATACGGATGCGAGCGTGGAAAAGGCGAAAACCCTGGGCGGCCAGGCGATTTTCGGACCGATGGACATTCCGGACGTGGGACGTTTCGCCATCTTGCAGGATCCCACCGGCGCCATGCTGGCCATCATCCGTTTCCAGGAGCGGATCAAGCCGGAATAAGTTCGCTGTCATTGAGCCGTCCCGGTCCGGGCGGAACGTCGGATTCCCCGGCGCACGATCCGAAGAAAAACGGCGGATCGACGTCCGCGTAAAACGGACGAAAAAAAACTTACAAGCCCGTAGAAAATCGGCTGGTGGTAGTACCACCAGCCGGCTGTTTACAATTTTGTAAGCGCTTTTACGCGTTGTTTCGGCCGGGCGTCGCGGGCCGAATCGAGCGGGTTGGAACCGGCTTGCGATCGGAAAAAGCGGCTACCGTTTCCAGAACTCGGGAACCAGCAGCAAAAGGATGGTGTAGATTTCCAGGCGGCCCAGCAGCATGCAGAACGCCAGAATCCACTTGATGACCGGTTGCAGGTGATTGAAGTTGTCCACCGGCCCCACCGTTCCCAGGCCGGGGCCGATGTTCCCGATGCAGGCCGCCACGGCGGAAAAGCTGGTGATGATGTCGTGTCCGAAGAAAGCCACCACCACGGACGCGGCCACGAACAGAAACAGATAAAGCACCACGAAGCCCACCACTGCATCCAGCACCGGCTCCGGAACCACCTTGCGTCCGATCTTCACGTGGCGCACGGCGCGCGGATGGATCAGCCGGAACAGTTCGCGATAGCCGTGCTTCAGAAGCAGCCAGATGCGTACGATCTTGATGCCGCCGCCTGTGGATCCCGCCATGCCGCCGACGAACATGAACAGGAAAAGCAACAGCGGCGCGAAGGGCGCGAGAAGTCCCCATGCCTCGAAATCCGCCGAGTTGAACCCGGTGGTGGTCACCAGGCTGACCACCTGGAAGGAGGCGTAGCGCAGCGCCTGAAGGAGCGACGGATAGACGTTCGTTCCCCACAGGTTCAATGCCAGCAAGGCCGTTCCCCCGAAAACGATGAGGGAATATACGCGGAATTCGCCGTCCCGAAGGTGGGCCTTCCAGCGCCCCGTCAGGGCCAGATAATGCAAGGAGAAGTTCACGCCCGCCAGGAACATGAACAAAGTGACCACCCCTTCCTGAAACGGCGTGGCGGACATGAAGGAATCCGGCCGCGTGCCGAATCCTCCCGTGGCCAGCGTGGTGAAGGAATGGCAGACGGACTCGAAAAAGCTCATCCCGCCGGAAAAGAGCAGCGCCGCCTCGGCGACGGTGAGCAGGAGATAGACCTTCCACAACAGCATGGCCGTGTCGCGCACGCGCGGCTGGAGCTTGTCCGCCGTGGGGCCGGGGACTTCCGCCTTGAAGATCTGCATGCCGCCCACGCCCAGGATGGGCAGGATGGCCAGCGACAGCACGATGATGCCCATGCCGCCGAACCACTGGATGATGCTGCGCCAGAACAACGTGGCCCGGGGGATGCTGCCGATATCCGTCAGGATGGTGGATCCCGTGGTGGTGAACCCCGAGACGGTTTCGAAATAGGCGTTGGTGAACCCGCCGAAAAGGCCGGACCACCAGAAGGGCAGCGCGCCGAAGAAGCAGACGCTCACCCAGGCCAGACTGACCAGCACGAAGCCGTCCCGGTGGCGCAGGTCCGCCGCGGCGTTCCGCGTGAGCAGATAGGCCAGGCCGTTGGCCGCCAGGGTGAGGCCCAGCGCCAGGCCGAAGGCCCCGGTGTCGGAGGAGCCGTCGTACATGCCGATGGCCAGGGGAAGCACCATGGCCAGTCCCAGGACGAAATTCAGAGCCCCCAGCATTTTGACGATGAGTTTCCAGTGCAAGACCCGGCTCTCCCGTCGGCGCCTAGAAGTATTCGAGCTTGACGCTGAAGAGCTTTTCCACCTTGGCGATGGCGTTGCGCTCCGCGAAAATGACCACCCGGTCCTTGGGCCGGATCACCGTATCGCCCCGGGGGATGACCACCTCTCCCTCGTGCACCACGGCGATCACCAGCGCCCCGTCCGGAAAGCGGATGTCCGAAAGCGGACGCCCCACTGCGTCGCTGGTCTCCAGGGCGACGAACTCGATGCCCTCGGCGTTCTTGTGCCGGATTTCCTCCACCGCCACCACGAGGCCCTTGCGCAAAAACTGCATGATGCGGCTGACCGCCGTGAGCTGCGGACTGATGGCCGAGTCGATGCCCAGGCTGTTGATGAGCGAGGCGTAATCGCCCTTGTTGGCCACGGTCATGGTATAGGGCGCGCCCAGCGTCTTGGCCAGCAGGCAGGCGAAGATGTTGTCCTCGTCGTCCTTGCCCGCCGCGATGAAGGCGTCCATCTTGGAAACGTTTTCCTGCTCCAGCATCTCGCTGTCGGTGGCGTCGCCGTATAGGACGGTGGTGTGGGTGAGCTGGTCGGCCAGAAGCGTGCAGGTGCTTTCGTCCGGATCGATGAGCTTGACGCCCACGCCCTCGGATTCCAGCCGCTGGGCCAGATACAGCCCCATGTTGCTGCCGCTGAAGATCATCACCTGCTCCACCCGGTGGGCCTTCTTTCCGATCAGGCGCAGAAGCTTCGGAAGCTGGTCCTTCGTAACGGTGAAATACACGATGTCCCCGGCCTGCAGGGTGTCGCCGCCCCGGGGAATGATGACCTGCTTGCCGCGATAAATCACCGCCACCAGCGGCGTGTAGTCGGGCAGGATCTCCCCCAAAGAAAACAGCTTGCGGTTGGCGATGCGGCTCGTCGGCTCCACGCGGAAGCCGACGAGCTTCACCTGGCCCTCGGCGAACTCCACGATATCCACCGCCTGGGGCACCTCCAGCAGGCGCGAGATCTTGTTGGCGGCTTCGTATTCCGGATTGATGAACATGCCCAGATTGAAGCCGGAAAGCACCTCCGGCATGCGGATGTAGGCGGGGTTGCGCACCCGGGCGATCTTCACCGTGTTGGGCGAGGCGTGGTTGGCCAGCATGCAGGCCACCAGGTTCACCTCGTCCTGATCGGACACGGCGATGAGCATCTCCGCGCCGTCGATCCCGGCCCGCCGCAGCACGTCGGGCGAGGAACCGGAACCGCGCATGAGCTGGGCGTCGATCTGCTCCTCGATCTGGCGCAGGCGCTCGGCCTGGCTGTCGATGATGACCACGTCGCGTTTTTCGGCGCAGAGCTTCTCCGCGATGTGCAGCCCCACCTCCCCGGCTCCGATGATGATGATCCGCATGGACGTTCCCCGGCCTACTCGTTCAGCAGGCGCTTTTCGATGGTGTCCTTGGCGCGATGCACCAGTACCCGGGCCAGCAGTTCCTTGACCTTCGGATAGCGGTCCAGCACCGTATTGACTCCCGGCTCGGAAAACTTCAGCAGCACGCTGGGTTCCCTCGCCGTGACCGTGGCCGTGCGCGGCTGGCCCGTCAGAAGCGCCACCTCGCCGATGACCGATCCCCGGGCCAGTTCGGCCAGTTCCAGCGGCTTGCCGTCCTTCTCGGTTTCCACCGCCACCTTGCCTTTCAGCAGGATGTAGAAGCCGTCTCCCTGCGAGCCTTCCCGGATCACCACGCGGCCTTCCGGAACCTGCTGCACCTCGCCCACCGAGCGCAGTTCGTCCCGGCCCGTTTCGTCCAGGGATTTGAACAGGTGGGATTTCTCCAGCATGGCCTGAACGATCATGTTCTCAAGATCCGTCTTGCTTTCCGTCATCGCGATTCTCCTGGTCAGGGGGTCATGTCAAACGGGAAACGGCCTCGGCCAGGCGCCGCATGCCCGCCTGGATGGTTTCCATGGACGTGGCGAAGCTCAGTCGCAGGAATCCGGGCGCTCCGAAAGGAGAGCCGGGAACCACCGCCACCCGGGCCTCGTCCAGAAGATAATCGGCCAGTTGGAGGTCGTCCGCGATCGTCCGTCCCGAAACGGAGCGTCCGATCAGGTTCCGGAAATCGGGGAAGACGTAGAACGATCCCTGGGGCGTGAGGCAGGAAACGTCCGGAATCTCGTTCAGTTCCGCCACCATGCGGTCCCGGCGGCGCTGGAATTCCGCCACCCAGCCCGGAAGCTCCGCCGCCTCTCCGGCCACGGCCTCGATGGAGGCGTATTGCGCGATGGAAGTGGCGTGGCTGGTCATTTGGCCCTGCAGGCGGGCGACGATCTTGGCGAAACTCTCGTCCGCCACCAGGTAGCCCACCCGCCAGCCGGTCATGGAGGCGCATTTCGAAACGCCGTTGATGACGATGGTGCGCTCGCGGACGCTTTCGGAAAGCTGGTAGAAGGAGGTGAACGAAAGGCCGTCGTAGACCAGCTTTTCGTAGATGTCGTCGGAAATCACGGCCAGTCCGGCCTTTTCGGCCGCCGCCGCCAGATCGGACAGTTCCTCTTTCGTATACAGTTCGCCGGTGGGATTGGAGGGACTGTTGAGGATGAGCGCCCGGGTTTTCGGGGTGCAGACCCGCTCCAGATCCTCCGGCCGCAGACGGAAACGGTCTTCCGCGCGGGTCTCCGCGATCACCGGAACGCCGCCGCAGAGCGCCACCTGGGGCGGATAACTCACCCAGTAGGGCGCGGGGACGATCACCTCGTCGCCGGGGTCCAAAAGGGCGAAAAGCGCCAGGTAAATCGCGTGCTTGGCGCCGCAGGTCACCACCACCTGCTCGGGCGTGACGGCCACGCCGTAGTCCCGGCCCATGCGGTCCGCGATGGCCCGCCGCAGTTCCGGAACGCCCGGCGTGGGCGTGTACTTGGTTCTGCCTTCGCGGATGGCGCGCTCGCCCGCCAGGGAGACGCGCTCCGGGGTGTCGAAATCCGGCTCTCCGGCGGAAAAATTGGCCACGTCCACACCGGAGGCGCGCATGGCCTTGGCCTTGGCCGAGATAGCCAGCGTGGCCGAGGGCTCCACCGCCGCCGCCTTCCTGCTGATTCTCATTTCTTTTTCCCTTCGGCTTTCGGAAGCAAGGATTTCGGGACGGATCCCGCCCTGCCGTATTTTTCCTGCATCGCCAGCCGGCTCACCCGGGGGACCAGCCCTTCCACGCAGCCGTGAAAACTGGCCACTTCCTTGACGGTCCGGCTGCTGATGTAGATGTTGCATTCGTCCGTCATCATGAACATGGTGTCCACGTCCGGAGCCAGTTTGCGGTTCATGGAGGCCATCTGGAACTCGTATTCGAAGTCGCTGACGGCGCGCAGGCCGCGCACGATGGCCTTGGCCTTTTTCTTCTTGGCGTATTCCACCATCAGGCCCTCGAAGTGTTCCACCTTCACGCGCTTGCGCTCGTCGGCGGTCAGTTCGTCCTCCAGGGCGCGGCGGATCAGATCCACGCGCTCTTCCGGGGTGAACAGGGCGGTTTTCTTGACATTCACGGCCACCGCGACGATCACGCGGTTGAAGGTGACCAGCGCCCGGCGGATGATGTTGACGTGCCCGTTGGTGATGGGATCGAAGCTGCCCGGATAGATGCAGATACTGGCCATGGGATGCGCGTTCCTTTCCTAGCGGAGTTTCAGAAACGTAACGGCGGTGTCTCCGTACTCCCGACGATCCTCCACCAGCAGCGCCCCGCCGTCAAGGATTCTTTCCTCTCGGCGGCTCGTTTCGAAAACGATCCGCGCCCCGGGCCGCAGGATCGGAAGCCAGCGCCCCTCGTCCAGAAGCGCCGCCGGTTCGATTTCCCCGTAGGGCGGATCGATGAAAACCAGGTCGAACGATTCGTTTTCGGAGGCGGCCCACCGCAGGGCGCGGAAGGCGTCGTCCTTCCGGATCCGCGCCCGCTCTCCGACGTTCAGAAGCTCCACGTTGCGCCGGACCAGTTCGCAGGAGGCCGGATGCCGATCCACGAAAAGCGCCTGCGCCGCGCCCCGGCTGAGCGCCTCCAGGCCCAACGCGCCCGTCCCGGCGAAAAGATCCAGCACGTGAAATCCGTCCACCGGACCCAGGATATTGAAAACGGCCATGCGCACCCGGTCGGAGGTGGGCCGGACCCGGCGGTCCTTCGGAACGAACAGCTTTCGTCCGCGCGCCTCGCCGCCTCCGATCTTCATCCCTTCGGCGACGCTACCAGCCCAGCTTCTGGACTTTTCCGAAAGAGTTCATGAACGAGCGGGTGTCTCCCATTTTGTTCTGATGTTTGCTTTCCCGGCGGGCCATGGCGCGGTCCGGATCCACGTCGTCCGTCTCCGACCGGCCGGGCATCTTCACCCGGTCCATCTCGGATTCGGCTTCGCCCTGTTCCTCGCCGCCGTCGAACATGTAGATGGAGCCCACCAGATCCAGGGAGGCCCAGACGCTGTGGTTCTGTTCGAAGTTCTTTCCGGCCAGCCCCACCGTGTAGCCAATCCCCAGCATCAGCGGAACGGGGAATTTGCCCTTCTGCACCCAGTCGATGGTGCTGAAGCCGATCATGTTGGTCATTTCCAGGGCGGCCTGGTCCGTGCCGTATTCCATGGCGCGGTAATCGGGAATCACCACGTTGCCCTCGCCGTCCAGCTCGCCCTCGGCGTTCCAGTAGTTGTCCTCGTATTTCCAGAAGAAATAAAATTCGTTGGAGTACGACAGCCAGGGCACGAAGCTCCAGCCGAAGCCCCAATAGGCGTCCCAGTTGCCGCCGATGTCCCGGTGGATCTTCATCTTGGAGCTGTCCACCGCCAGGGGGATGGTGCCGATGGTGCTGCCCTGGTCGTTGCGGTTGCGGGTGAAGATGCGCTTTTCCTTCACGTCCGGGAACTGGTCCGTGTATCCGAAGGAGACGTTGAAGGTGAAGGTCTTGTGCGGCTTGAGATCGATGCCGTACCAGAAACCCATGTCCACCTGCTGGTCGCCGAAGTTGCTGTCGAACAGGTTGTCCGTATCCACGTGCCGGCCGGTGGGGAACTTGAAGAAGACGGTCAGGCCGTGGCGATAGTATTTTTCCTCCTGGAACTTGTAGCGGATCCCGGCGATGACCTCGCCCAGGCCCCAGCGGTCGAAGTCCTGCAAGGGCTTGTAGCGGTACTGACAGACCATGGTGTTGGCCCGGCAGGTGAGCACTTCCTTGAATTCGTCCACCGTGAGCTTGCGGTCCGAGATGGTCCAGTCCGGAAAGGCCCGGCTGAGCTGCTCGTCCCAGCGCTTCTTCGGCGCGATGAGCGCCGGGTTGCCGAACTCGTCCCGCACCAGGTAGAGATTGGATCCGTGCACGCCCACCTGGATGCTGTTATGGATTTTCTGGATGGGAATGATGAGCATGGCCGAGAGGTTGTCCGTGATTCCCACGGCCGTGGTGATGCCCACTTCCAGGCCGTAATTCTCGTAGGTTACATCCGTGGTCCCGGCGATGTCCTCTTCGTCGAACAACGCGGCGTCCAGATCTTTTCCCATGATGGTGACGTTGTAGTCCTTCACGATGGAGGTGGTCTTGGTTCCGAAGTTCTTGTCGAAACGGCGCTTGGCCCATTTGTACCCGAATTTCACGCCCAGCGCGAAGACGCCCTGGGGCAGGGTTTCCACGCTGTTGGCCCAGGCGGGCAGGGTGGTGGTGAGCAGGAATACGAGAACGAGCAGCGAAAGTGCGATTTTCCTCATCAGCCATGCCTCTTTGATAACCGGAGATTCCGCCTAGAGGCGGTCGGAGAATGTCAACCCGCCGTTCGCGGCTTGGGAGATTCTTCCAACCGGCCTTCGTATCGGTTCCTCCTCGGGATCGTTCCTCGGACCATTTCGGTATTCGCATCTGAAAGCGTGTGACGCACCGGTTGCGGTGCGGGGCTACTTTAGTACGAAGCCGGCCCGATGTAAAGGAAAAACTCCCCCGCGAAGGGGAGCCGCCCCGCCATCTTCCCAAGGGTTTCCGATATTTAGAGCCATTTTCGGCGGGATGGAACGGATGCTCGGATCCGATCCCGCCGGAAGCGACGTTTCTTCCGGGATTTCCCGGCGATGGGGCGAAGAAGGACGCCCGCTCCGAAAATCCGGATTTCCGGTGAAGTCGGAAAGAAATGGAATTGGTTGACTTCCAGGCGGGAAAGCCGTATTAAAATGAAGTGTTGGGAAGAAAACTGGAAGGCGCCACGGCTTCCACCGAACCTGCGGAGGTATTCATGCGTGGTTCTAACTTGTTCGCCCGCCGACTCGTCGGCCTGGTCCTGGCCTGGCTTCTGCTTTCCGGTGGGGCCGCCCAAGCCCTGGAACCCACGGACAAGTGGGAGGGCGCCATCGATTACGCCGCCACGGGGGCCAGCCTGCTGGAGGACACCTGCTACGCCTCGGTCTTCAACTGCATGCCCGGGGAGTTCGACGGACAGGGGGATACGGTCACCAGCCTGTCCACCGCCTACCTGGACGGCGTGCCCACCGGCGAGGACGTCAGCGTCATCAAGGCCTATCTGGTCTGGATGGGGTCCGTGGACCCCGACGGCGGAGAACCCGACGCCAACGTGAACCTGCGTCCGCCCCAGGGGGAGGACAATCCCATCATGGGACAGCCGGAACAGCTGTACGAGATCTCCTATCAGGACACGGACGTGAACGATCAGCCCGCCACTTTCCGGTATTTCACCTATCGCGTGGATATCACGGAGATTCTGCGGGAACACTACAATTCCGGAAAGCCGTTGAACGGCGAGTACACCCTGGCCGGATATACCGGATACGCCGACGAACCCTACAAGCTGCGCCAGGTGGCCCTGGCGGGGTGGTCGCTCTTCCTGGTCTATTCCAATCCGGAAGGCGCGTCGAAAAGGATCTATTATTACACGGACTTCCGCTTCATCCGCGACGACGAGGTGGTGTTGCTTCCCTCCGGTTTCGAGGTTCCCCAGGATCCCGAGGCGAAACTGACCCTGTTTCTGGGCGAGGGCGACCAGGCCATCGCGGGCATGGGATCGGGGATGAACCACAACGAGCGGTTGCTGTTCAACGGCACGGTTCTGATGGATCCCTGCAACGACGCGGACAACGCCTACAACAGCACCGTGAACACGAACATCAAAGCCGACGAGGAGCCCTGCCGCATCAACCAGTATTCCATCGACCTGGACACCTTCTTCATCTCCAACCTGTTGCAATACGGCGACACCGACGCCGAAATCGTCATGAGCCTGGGGCAGGATCAGGTCTTCACCAATTACATCATTCTGTCCATCGATACCAAGCGTCCGGACTTCGACATCCCCAACCTGCCGGAGAAAAGCGCCTCCGTCACGCCCGGGGACGCGCTGATTCCGGAAGAGGAATTCACCTATTACATTTACGTGCAGAACACGGGCGCGGACGTGGCCACCGGCGTGAAGGTCCGCGACGACCTGCCGAGCTTCGTCTCCTATCGCCCCGGCACCACGGTGGTGGTGGAGCCCAACGGCGAAAGGCGACCCGTGGCCGATCCTTCCGGCGGGGAATGCCCCTGCCTGTACGGCATCGATATCGCCGACAACATCCCCCCGGGCGAACTCTACCAGCGCACGGTGGAAATCGGCGTCAGGCTCAACAGCCTGAACGAAGGCGTCACGAAGGAATCCATCATCGAAAACACGGCGGAAATCATCAGCGGGGCCGGGGACGTGTTCTTCACGAACAACGGAACCCCGGTGCGCCATACGGTGCGGCTGGAATCCTACGAGGGCACGCTGCACATCGACGAGGGCTCCCGCCATCCGCAGACGCGTTTCGTCTCCCCCGGCTCGACCAACGTCCCCGCGGCCCACATCAACCTGCGCGCGCTGGAAGGGACCGTGAAATTGTCCTCCTTCCGCTTCACGGCCAAGGAGGGCGGCAACCTGACCCTGGTGGAATCGGCGAAGCTGTTCGTGGACGCCAACGGAAACGGCACGGCGGACGCGGAAGAGGAATCCCTGGGCGGCGCGTCGGTGGTTTCCGGCGGCGGCCTGCTTTTTTCGGACTTCTCCAAGCTGCCCCAGGTGACCATCAACGAGGAAGTCAATCTGCTTCTGACGGTGGACATCTCGGAGGACGCGGCGGCCGGAAATCAGCTTCAGTTCCAGTTGACCGAGGACAACGTCAGCGTGCGCGGCTATACGGAAGGGCTTCCCCTCGATTGCGCGCTTCTGGCCATCCCGGCCGAAGGCGTGGACGCCTCCATCGAACTGGGCTTCAGCAATCCCCCCGACGGCTTCATCAGCCAGGGTTCCGCGGACGAGATCGTCATGCAGCTTCTGCTTCGGGGCTACTCGGACGGCGTGACCCTGGAGGGCCTCGGCGTCGTGGCCTCGGGAACCGTCTACGACACCACCGAAATCACGAAAATCGCGCTCGTCCACGACCAGAACGGAAACGGCGTGAAAGACGGGCCGGAAGCGGAGGTGGCCGCGCTGGAGGGCTTCGCCGCGGACGACGGATCGGTGAACTTCCAGGGACTGGCCCTGACCGTTCCCAACGGCGGCTCGCTGCATCTGCTGGTCACTGCGTCGTTTTCCGGCGACACGCGGGAGAATTCGGACTTCCAGCTGACGGTGCCCTCGGAGGCCCTAGTGGACGCCGGAACCGCCGTGGTGGCGGGAACCCCGGTGGTGGGCAGCCGCTTCACCATCAGCTCCGGACAGGTGACCCAATGCCTGACGGATGAGGAATGCGTGGCGGTGATGGGCTCCAACGCCTATTGCGATCAGATCCAGGGCATCTGCCGCATGAGCGGAAGCACGGACGGCGACGATTCCGGCTATCCGGACGGCGACGACTCGACGGTCCCCGACGGCGACGACGAACCGAAGGACAAGAAGGGCGGCGGCTGCCGGCTCCCGGGTCCGATCCCGTCCGGTCTGGCGTTCGGTTTCCTTTTGTTGGGATTTTTCATTCTTCGACGCGCGCGGCGGGAAAGGGACTGCTGACGGGCGATCGATGAAGGCCAAGCATTTCGATATCATCGTATTCGGCGAAAACCTGGCCGGTCTGGTGGCCGCCGCGCTTCTGGCGGGGCGGAAATATTCCGTCCTGCTGGTGCGCCGGGTGTCCGGCCCGGGCCGGGAAAACATCGTGGGGGCGGTCCAGAATCGTACCCGCTTGATTTTCCCCGGGATTTTCGAACTTCCCGTCCCGGCGGCCGTGATTCGCGAATTGAGTCTGGGTCACAAATTCCGCTCCATCTACAAACCCGCCGATCCGCTCTTTCAGCTCGTGGAATCGGGGCATCGGCTGACCGTGCGTCCCGACCGGCTGCGGCTGGCCATGGAGTTTTCCCGGGAATACGGCGAGGACGCTTCGCCGGAGGCCATCGGCGAGCTCATGAGCGCCCTGGAGGAAGCCAACGCCTGGATGAACAAACTGTTGGTTCCGGGCCTGCCCTTCCACCCGGACGGCATGAAGGAAAAGTGGAATCTTTCCGGGAGGATAAAGGAATTCTACGCCCAGCCGGAAGGCACGCCGGAGCGCTTGGCGCATCTGGACGAACTCTGGAGAAAAAGCCGTCTGGGCCGCTGGATGCGGCGGGTGGAAGGCATCGTGGGCGACACCGGCGAGGGTTTCGATCCGCTCTTCGCCAGGCGGCGCGGCTTCGCGCTCTTTTCCGAGGTCATGCACCAGCTCGCGGGAGAAGGCGTGGAGGAAATCCTGGTCGAGCGGGTGGAGAAGCGCGGCGGCAAGATCCTGGAGCAGACCGCGCTCCAGGAAGCGGAATTCAAGCGCTCGGGCTACCTCTTCCACGACGCCAGCTATACCTACGGCGCGGAATCCGTGGTGTTTTCCTGCGATCACTTCCTGGCGCCCCAGATCCTGCCCACCCAGCGAATGACGAAATGGCTGGCCGAAGCCTCGGAAAAGCTCCGACCCAGCCACACCTGGCTGCGGGTGAGTTTCTCTTTGGCCCGCACGGTGATTCCCGAAGGCATGGAGCACGGGCTGTTCCAGACCGGTCCCAAGGGCTCGCCGCCCTTGTACTACCGCCGGGATCCGCTCATCGGGGAGGACGTGGACGCGGAGCGCCTGGACGTTTTCCGGCCGATCCCGGTGGAATCCTATACCGCCGAGGGCCTTGGAGAGATTCAGCAGGACGTCATCCGGCGGGCCAAGGAACTGATTCCCTTTTTGGAGGATCACCTGCGCAAGGTCTACCTGGAGAAACCGCCCTCGGGCTCCGATCGGGAAAGCCCGGACGCCCTGGGCGGGCGGCGGCTGGTCTATCGTACTCACCGGACGAAAGATCTCTTCCGGGGCCTGCCTTTCCAGCTTCCCCTGAAAAACGCCTATCTGGCCGGGCCGGAGGTGCTGCCGGAACTGGGCATGGAGGGGGAATTCATCACCGGCTGGGCCATCGCCCGGCAGATTCAGCAGAAAAAACCCAGAAAAGACGAGTTGAAGTAAGGGCTTGTCCCGCCCGATCCCCGGGCGTGTCCGCTTGACTCTTCGTCGCTTTTCTGATTCCATGGAACGGAAAAGCACGCTTGCCGAACCATCGCCCCGACGGGCGCACGACGGGAAAGGAATTGAAATCATGAGGATTCTCGATCCGTTCCGGCGGATGGTCCTTCTTGCGGGATGCCTCGGCCTGATCGCGGGCCTATCGCCCGTCCGGGCGCGGGCCGATACCGGCCAAATCGCAGTGATCGAGGACACGGCCGGGACGATCCTGCCCGCGATCGGAACCTGCGAGAACCTGTTCTACCCCCGGGGGCTCTGCCTGCCTCCCGCCGGGCGCGCCTTTTACCAGACCCATCCCGATGAATACGACGCCCTGGTTTTCGTGACCACCGCCCCGCTTGCGGGCATGAACGACGCCAAGGCTTCCGCCCCCATGAACGCCGATATCGCGGGCATCGGCTGGGATACGGCCATCTACCACTATTCCCACCTGAATTCCGCCGGACGGCTCCAGGTGGCCGTCACCCTGGGGACCCTGTCCTCGCTTCCCGACGATCCCTTGAATCCCTTTTCCTATCCGCCCATCCGGGGCGTGGAAGTGGCGGCCCACGAGATCGCCCACCGCTGGCTGGCCTATATTCAGGTGGATCACGACGACGGCGCGGGCGCGCGGGACATCCTGCGCGACTACATCAACGACGGCGCGGGGAACCACTGGTCCTGCTGGTTCAATACCGGCGGATCCATTCACTACGGCGGGACGCTCACCGACAACGGCGACGGAAGTTTCACCGACAACTACGGAAACCGGCGTTTCAGCCAGCTCGACCAGTATCTGATGGGGCTGCGCGCGCCGCAGGAGGTGGACCCCATGTACTACGTCGTGGTGAACTACAGCCTGCACGGCTGCGCGGACATGCCCGGCGCGCCGGGAACCAGTTCCGGCTTCGAGGGCCGCCGGGTGGATTTCACCATCGACGACGTGATCCGCGCCAACGGCGCGCGCGTTCCTGAAAGTTCTTCCTGCCATCTGAAGGTCGGATTCGTTCTGGTCCATCCGGCCGGATCGCCCCCCACGACGGCGGAAATAGAGAAAACGGAGCGTTATCGCACGGCCCTGGAAGCCTGGTGGGCCGAGGCGTCGGACGGTCGCGGCTCGCTGGACACGCGCCTGGACGGCTGCGGCACGGGCACGAGCGCCTGTCCGGGAGACGTTTCGTCCCAGTGCGGTACGATGCCGGACGGGGACACGGACGGAGATGACGACGAAACGCCCCCGGACGGCGACGAAAGCTGTGAATTCAACGACTTCCGCTGCAACGCCCAGGGCCAGGTGGAAATCTGCAACCCCAACGGCCAATGGCAGTGGCTGGAGAATTGCACGAACGGGCAAATCTGCCGGGACGGCGGCTGCGTGGCGGACGCCGACGGCGATACGGACGGCGACATGTCCAATCCGGACGGTGATACTTCCGCCGACGGCGATGATTCCGATCCGGACGGCGACGATGCTGCGGATGGCGACTCGCTTTCCGACGGCGACGACCCCGGGCTTTCCGACGGCGACGCCGCTTTCCCTAACCCGGACGGAGATGACCCGCAGGCCGGACAGAGCGGCGGTTCCGGCGGCGGCTGCGTCCAGGCGAGCGGCTCGTTTTCCGCCGGGGCTCCGTGGCTGCTGCTGACGCCGGCGATCCTCCGCTTCCGGCGAAGGAAATCATTGGCGACGAAGCCCGGCATTTGTTAAAATGAAACCGGAGTAATTTGTCGGCATCGTTTGTCGAACGCCACGAAACGCCCATCGCCCGCGCGCGCACGGCCCGGGTTTTCAGATCCCGAAAGGGGTACTTCATGTCGAGACCGTTACCGATCTTCCCGTTATTCCTGATTCTTTCCCTCCTGGCGTTCTCCGGCTGCCCGTCGTCCTCGGACGCGCCCGCCGACGGAGACGGAGACGCATCGAACGTCGGAGAGCCCTGCAACAGCTCCCTGGACTGCGATCCCCCGAAGATCTGCGTGGAAGGCCGTTGCGAGCTTCCCGGCGGGGATATGGTCTATCCGAACTGTCTGTCCAATTATCACTGCCCGGCCGGGGAGCGCTGCAACACGGACGAGGGCCAATGCGAGCCCATTCGCCCGGACGTGGACGAATCCTCCGACGGGGATCTGGACGAGGAAACGGAGGCGGACGGCGATGCGGAGGAGTTCGAAACGGACGGCGACGAATCCGACGCGGAGGAAGAATCGGACGGCGACGACGACGGGGACGGTCCCGTATTGACCGTGGAATTTTTGTCCCCGCTGGACGAAGAGGTGGTGGACGGCGCGGTTACGATTTCGGTCACCGCCTCGGCGGGAAGCGCCACGGTGGACAAGGTGGAGATCTATTCGGGCGACGATCTGCTGGCCGAACCGACGGCCTATCCCTACGAAACCCAATGGGACACCGCTTCGCTTCCGGAGGGCCACGTCAGTCTGCGGGCCGTAGCCGTGCGGGGAGAGGCCCGGACCGATCGGCGCATCGACGTGACCGTGGACCATTCCGATCCCACGGTGAGCATCACCGCTCCGGAAGACGAAAGCCGGGTATGCTTCGGCGATCCGCTTTCCGTCGAACTGGACGCCGGGGACAACCTGCGGCAAATCGAAGTCTACGTGGACGATCAGCTTCGGCTGACCACGGAGGAAACCTCCTTCGATCTGGATGTCTCCGCGCTGTCCCAGGGAGATCACGGGCTGCGCGTGGTGGTCGCCGATGCCGTGGAAAGCCACCAGACGGCCGAGGCCTCGCTTTCGTTCAAGGTGGACGACGGCGATCCGCAGATCCTGCTTAAAAACGTGACCTGGACCGGGGAGGAAGAGGGATACCTGACCGGAGAGGTGGACGCGGAAACGCTTTTCGAACTGGATGTTTCGGACTGTTCCGGCCTGTCGGTGGCGACGCTGACGGTGGAGGACAGCTACAATCACGTCACGTTCCAGACCAGCGACGTCGCCGATTTTCCCGTCACGCGCCGCTACGATGAATTGCTGTACGTCAACGACAAACAGTACCCGGCCGTGTTGTACGTGGTGGCCAACGGCACGGATCCCTATGGGAATTTCGCCTTCAGGAATTTCAAGATCACCGTCCGGCGTCTGAACTGGACCTACGATTCCGGCATGACGGACATCCCCGAGGGATACCGGCAGACCGGCGGCGCGGCGGCCGGCACGATCGACGGCAACCTGTACGTTCCCATGTACGACCAGCTCCAGTCGCTCACCCCGGAGGGCGTCTTCCGCTGGGCCTGCGACGTTTCGGAAGCGGGGGATTCCTTCGTGACCACTCCCGTGGTGGCCGAAGCGGAAGGGCTCGACCCGGTGGCCGTGGGCGTCACCGCCTGGGGACATTTGATAATGGCCGTGGACGCGCCCGACGGCCCGTTCTGCGCCGCTTTCCGTCCCGAGGGCGGCTTGAGCAACCCCACCGCTCCGGCCGTGGGAGCGTTGACCGGGGACGAGAACGGCTTCCACGTTCCCTTCTACTACTGTGCCCAGATCGGGGAAAATTCCCGCTGTTATCGCATCGATTACACCGGAACCTTCACGCCGGACCGGCGGGTCTTCGAGCCCGCGTTCAACGTCGTCTGGACGAAGACCTTCCCGGACATCCACCCGCCGCGTACGCCGGTGGTTCCCACGGGCGACGCTTTCCGGAAACTCACCGTCACGGTGGGACGGCACCTCCACCAGATCGACCGCGACAGCGGCAACTTCGGCGCCAACGACCAGATCAACCCCGGAGAGATCATCTTTCACATCGATCCGAATCCCGTGGGCGACGGGCTGTTCATCACGTCCGAAAAGGAGTTCCGCATCTTCAAATACGACCTGGTGGAGCGAACGGACAGCGCCATCGTGTTTCCGGAGGGAAGCGTTCCCAAATTCCTGAATTCCCACGTCGTTTCCGACGGCCAGGGCACCTTTCTCGTGGCCACCAAGCAGGAACGCAACTATGTCGCCAAGGGCGTGCTGATGGCCTATCGGCTCCAAAATTTCGGTCGGGGAGAAAACATCTGGGAATTCCAGGTCGGCGGACTTTTCGGCGGATCGCCCGCCATCGGACCCGGCGATATCGTCTACGCCACGGGATCGAACGCCGAAGGCTGGCTCTGGGCGGTGAACCTCTACGAGGGCATCGAGGCCGGCGAGCCCCACTTGAACTGGCGCATGCGCTTCGACGCGCCTTTCCTCGCCCCCGCGCTGATTTCTCCCGCGGGCGACCTGATCCTGATCGACGATCTGAACCATCGGGTCCATTCCATCGGAATTCGAAAGGGTGCGGAGTTTCCCGCCGCCGCCTGGCCCATGGCGGGCGGTTCCCCCACGCGAAGCAGTCATTACGAACCCTGAGCGATCGCGAATCGAGCGCCTTTTCGCCCGGCCCGCGCCCGGCCTTGTCCGGACGCGGTATCCGGCCGTTTCCGCCGGAAAACACTCCCGGTGAAAGACACGGATATTTCCTTGACCCGACATTCGTTTTGGTTATCATCCTAGGTAACGATCGCTGAAGCCATGCGACCGGAGTTTTCAGCGGAACCGGAGGCTTCGAAAGAACGATTCGCAAGCGTGGGCCAATGAACCAATCCGTTTTCCATCCAGTTGACAAGCCCGGCGGAATCCGGCACATTCCGTTTCGGACCGTGTCTCATAATGAATATCGACAATCGCATCGGATTCGCAATCCCGAGCCAAAGGCAGCCGAAAGGAGATCGTCATGAGCGTACCGGAAGATCTGAAATACTCGCGGGACCATGAATGGGTGCTGATCGAGGGAAACATCGCGACGGTGGGCGTCACCGACCACGCCCAGGCGCAGCTCGGCGACGTGGTTTTCATCGAGCTTCCGGAAGAGGAAGACGACGTGACGAAAGGCGAATCGTTCGGTACGGTGGAATCCACCAAGGCGGTGGCCGACCTGTACGCCCCCGCCTCCGGCGTGGTGATCGAAGTCAACAACGATCTCCTGGATAACCCGGAAACCGTCAATCAGGATCCCTACGGCGACGCCTGGATGATAAAGATCGAGATTTCGGACGAAGTGGATCTGGAAAATCTCATGGACGCGGAAACCTACGAGCGCTTCATCGAGGAAGCCGAATAAGTCTCCCGCCGCTCGACATCAACTCCGGAGGTCGTTTCATGCGTTACCTGCCGCACACCGAGGATGATATCCGCCTCATGCTCGACCAGATCGGCGTGGGCTCGATATCCGATCTGTTCGGCTCCATTCCGGCCTCCCTGCGGCTCGACCGGCCGCTGGATCTTCCCCCGGCGCTGTCGGAACCCGAACTGATCCGGGAGTTGGGCCGCCTGGCCGACGCCAACCGGCAGAACGAATATTCGCGTTTCGTCGGAGCGGGGATCTACGACCACTTCGCTCCCGCCATGGTGGATCACATCCTGCTGCGTTCGGAATTCTATACGGCCTATACGCCCTACCAGCCGGAAGTCAGCCAGGGCACGCTCCAGGCCATCTTCGAATACCAGTCTCTGATCTCGCTCCTGATGGAAATGGAAATCACCAACGCGTCCATGTACGACGGCGCCACGGGATGCGCCGAGGCGGCGCTCATGGCCCGGCGCATAGGCAGAAAACGCAAGCGCGTGCTGATCGCCCGCAGCGTTCATCCGGAATTCCGGCGGGTGACGGCCACCTATCTGGCCAACGATCCGGACGACCTGGTGGACGTGGATGTGGACGCCCACGGCCGGGTGGATCCTGCCGACCTGGAATCGAAACTGGACGAACAGACGGCCTGTCTCATCGTAGGCCATCCGAATTATTTCGGCGTGCTGGAGGATCTGGACGCCCTGGCCGGTTCCGTCCACGACGCCAAGGCGCTCTTCGTTGTCACGTTCTCGGAGCCGCTGGCCTTCGGGCTTCTGCACGGGCCCGGACGGTCGGGCGCGGACATCGTGGCCGGAGAAGGGCAGTCGTTTCTGGGCGCCATGAACTACGGCGGCCCCTCGTTGGGAATCTTCTCCACGAAAGATAAATATGTCCGCCAGATGCCCGGGCGCGTCTGCGGCATGACGGAAGACGCCGACGGACGCCGGGGCTTCGTGCTGACGCTCTCCACCCGGGAGCAGCACATCCGCCGGGAAAAGGCCACCAGCAACATCTGCACCAATCAGGGATTGTGCGCCCTTTCCGCCACGGTCTTTCTTTCGCTCATGGGCAAGCAGGGCCTGCGGCGGCTGGCCGCATTGAATCTCTCCAAGGCCGAATACCTGAAGGCGCGTATCCGCGAACTTTCCGGTTACGCCCTGGAGCACGACGGCCCCACCTTCAACGAATTCGTCATCCGCTGCGAGCGCAAGCCCGCCGCCGACATCCACCGCGCCCTGTACGAAAAGAAGATCCTGGCCGGCGTAAAACTGAAGGACGATTATCCCGAATTCGGCAGTCACCTGCTGGTCAACGTCACGGAAACCCACGGCCGGGAGGACATCGACCGGCTGGTCCGGGCGCTGGACGAGGCATAGGGAGATGAATATGTACGAAAACACGCCGGGAACCACCGGCCTGGTCTTCGAGGAACCGCTGATTTTCGAGCGCAGCCGACCGGGGCGCATGGGATACAGCCTGCCCGCGTCCGACGTGCCGGAAGTCGATCCCGCCGCCGTTTACGGAGCGGAACGGGTGCGGGAGAGCATCGCCCATTTCCCGGAGGTGTCCGAACCGGAGACCATGCGGCACTTCGTCCGCCTCTCCCAGTGGAACTACGGGGTGGACAGCGGCTTCTATCCGCTGGGCTCCTGCACCATGAAATACAATCCCAAGATCAACGAAACCCTGTCGCGCCTGCCCGGATTCCTCTCCAGCCATCCGTCCTATCCGGCCGAAATGGTTCAGGGTTCCATGGAGCTCATCGCCGCGCTGGAATGCATGCTGGCCGAGATCGCCGGGATGGACGCCACCACGTTGCAGCCTTCCGCCGGAGCCCACGGGGAACTGACCGGCCTGATGCTCATCCGCGCCTACCATCTGGACCGGGGCGACGCGCGCACCAAGATCCTGGTCCCAGACTCCGCCCACGGCACCAATCCGGCCAGTTCCGCCCTGTGCGGCTACAAGGTCGTGGAGGTCAAGTCCGGGCAGGACGGCTGTCTGCACCCGAACGCTGTGGCCGCCGCCATGGACGAGCAGGTGGCCGCGCTGATGATTACCAATCCCAACACCCTGGGGATTTTCGAGAAAAACATCCGGGAAATCGCGGAGATCGTCCACGCCAAGGGCGGGCTCTTGTATAACGACGGCGCCAACATGAACGCCCTGATGGGCGTGGCCCGGCCGGGAGACATGGGCTTCGACGTGATCCAGTACAACCTGCACAAGACCATGAGCACCCCCCACGGCGGCGGCGGTCCGGGCAGCGGGCCGGTTTCCGTGAAAAGCGTCCTGGAGCCGTACCTGCCCCTGCCGCGCATCGTCCGGCGGGAAGAGGGTTTCCGCTGGGACTGGGACCGGCCGAAATCCATCGGGAAGATCAAGGGTTTCCACGGAAACTTCGGCGTCATGGTGCGGGCTTACGCCTACCTGCGGGAAATGGGCCGGGAACACGTCCGGGAGGCGGCGGAGCGCGCCGTGCTGAACGCCAACTACGTGCGCTCCATGCTGAAGGATCTCTATCACCTGCCCTACGAGACCGCCAGCATGCACGAGGTGGTCTTTACGGACAGAAACCAAAAGGACCGCGGCGTGGTGACCATGGACATCGCCAAGCGCCTTCTGGACATGGGTTTTCACGCCCCCACCATCTATTTTCCCCTGGTGGTGCATTCGGCCCTGATGATCGAGCCCACCGAGACGGAAAGCAAGGAAAGCTGCGACCGCTTCATCGACGCCATGCGGCGCATCGACGAGGCCAGTCGCATCGATCCGCAGTCCTTCCAGGAATATCCGAAACGCACTTTCCGCCGCCGCCTGAACGAGGTGCTGGCCGCGCGTACGCCCGTTTTACGCTGGAAACCGGCGGAATAGAATCGCGATCACCCTTTGGAATAGATCCGGATGAAGTGCTCCAGGGAGCGGTCGTAGGTGCGTTCCGCGTCCGGAGGGAACAGGCAGCCGGGAAGCTGGCGCATGCTCCAGTGGTAGTGCAGGCATTCGCAGCACATGCCTTTTTTATCGCAGGAATAGGTGCAGGTGCAGCGCTCCAGGTTCTTGTTTTTGTTCACGCAGGTTTTGCTCATCGTCCTCTCCATCGAAACCGGAAACGTATCCGTTCTTTCTCGGGAAATCCCGCTTCGGCGGCATCATAGCAAAGCCCGGCGCGAATTCGCAACGGCAAAGCGACCGCCCCGTAGCGGCCGTTCATGACGAGGTTCGGATCGGGCGGTTTTCCTGTTCCGATCGCTTTCATCCCATCAAAGACAATTCGGATTCGATACGACGACGTCCGGCCTTCGAAGGAAAATCGGACGGGCCTTTTCGGTGAAATCGACGAAAGCGGGCGTTTCGCCCGTCCCCGGACTCTACATGTAAATCGCGGTGATGTAGAATTCTCCCTCGATTTTGCGGAAGACCACGTAGACCGTCATGGGCAGAGGAACGTGATCCATGGCGGCGGGCAGGGTATTGGCGATGACCAGGTAATCGCCCTTTTTCATGAGCGGGCGGATCTCTTTCGCCGAAATGGAGAAATTCCATACCGGTATGGTTTCGCAGATCTGTTCCTCGCTCAGGACGAAGGTCATGGACGGCGAGGCCATGTCGAACACGTCCGAAATGGGAACCTTTTTCATGTCGTTCTGTTTGAAATCGCGGGCGATTTTGGGTTGCAGGTATTTGGGCGTCACCTTGCCGCGTTTTCCGAAACGTCCGTTCAGATAGAAGCTGTCGTCGAAAAAGGCCATGAAGTCGTCCATGTTTTCCTGCAAGTAGGCCGAAAACGCCTTTTTGAACTCGGCTTTCAGGTCTTCCCGCAAAAGGAGACTCATACTGGGGGTTTGGGTTTTCTTCTTGCCCACGCCTTTCAACAGGCTTTTTTTGTTGGCGGCGGAAGCGTCTGTGGCGAGGAAGGAAAGCAGGACCAGGAACAGAACGGCGAATCGGGCGAGTCGTTTCATGGTCACCTCATCGTGGCTTGGGGTGGAAAACGCACAACCTGCGGCACGGAGAGAACGATATTCTTAGTACCAGAAACTCACCGCCGCGTCAACTGTATTTGCCGAACAGACAGAAAGGAAAACAGCGCAGGGCTTGACGCGGCGCGGCTTTCGCGGTGCGTTGAGAATGGAAGGGAACGCGTGAAGTCTTCGTCAACGGTCGGCTTTGCGGCCGGCCGGCATCCGAAATACGGCCGAACTTCTGGAGACGGTTTCTAATCCCCCATACGACTCAGAACGGTTTTGGCGGCCTCGGCCACCTCCTGGCTGGAATCCTTGATGGCGGCCTTGACGGCTTTTTTCACTTCCGGAAGCGGATAGGCGGACAGCGCCCAGATGGCCCGGGCGCGGATCTCCGGCGTCTTGGTCCGGTTCTTGGAGAAAATGCCCTCCTTTTTCACGGCTTCCAGAAGATGGGAAACGGCTTCCCGGTCGCGCATGCGTCCCAAGGCGGCGATGGCCTCCAGTTGCACCGCGTCCTCTTCCTCGGCCACCGCCACGGAACGCTTGGCGATGATCTGCCCGATGGCGGAGATGGATTGGACGTCCTTCAGCGCGCCCAGGGTGGAAATGACGAACCGCCGTACGCCGATGTCCTTGTCGTTGAGCAGGGGCCGGATATCCTCCGCGCTTTTGCGGGCGTTCAGTTTGGACAGCGCACGGGCGGCTTCCTTGCGCACGCGGGGGTCGCCGCTTTGCAGATAGGGCTTGACCCGATCCGCCTGATCCTCGGCCTGAATTTCCGTAATCAGCGTCAGCATGTTGCGCGTGACGTACCAGGGATTGCTTTCGTCGGCCAGTTCCTTGTTGACCGCCGACAGAATCTCCCGGCCGATGTTTTTCATCAATTGCAGAATGCTGCGGCGAACCTTCATGTCCTCGCTGGTCTTGAGCACGGCCATCAGGTCGTTCATCATGGCCGGTCCCATGACCGAAATCAGTACCTGCACCTGGGCCTTCACTTCGTCCTCGGCGTGCTGGTAGAAGGTAATGAGCATGGAGTTCACTTCCGGCGTGACGAGATTTTTCAGAAGCTTTTCCGCGTGCTTGCGCTGGGCTTCGTCCCGTTCGTTTTCCGGATCGGCGTGATGGCGGAAACGGGAGATGATTTTGGCGGAAAGCTCGAAACGCTCGCTCACCATCAGTTCCCGGCAAAGCTGTTCCAGAAAATTGGTGCAGAAGGAATAGACCAGCGTGAAATCCCGTTCCATGTCGATGCGATCCAGCATCTTGTCCACCAGAAGGTGCAATCCGGGGTGGGGCAGCACCTCTCCCAGGATTTCGCCCAGGGTTTCCACGGTGCCGGGGATCTGTCCGTCCGTCAGGCTGTCGAAATCGTTGATGACGGCGTTGAGCACGGCATGGTCGATGCTTCCGTCCGGCTTCAGCAGCTTGAGGCCCTCGCTTTCCAGCGGCGCGCGGCTCAGTCCCTGCTCGGCCAGATCGGCGGCTTTCTGCTTCAATTTATCGATGGTTTCCCGCTTTACCAGCTTTTCCCGGTGGAAACGCATGGCCAGATCGTCGAAGAAATCGCGCATGATGGTGTGATCGATCATCTGCTTGACGGTCTTTTTGATGCCGCCCACCTTCAGCTTGCGTTCCTCCGCCGTGTAATCGGCGGCTTCCTCCTTGAATTCGTGGATCTCGCCGATGATATAGTCGGCCATTTCCAGCGCGGGTTCGTCCTCCACGTTGTCGTAAAACACCGGCTCCACGCCCAGAAGACTCATTTCCGTGGGCTGTTCGTTCTCCTGGAGGTACATGTCTCCCAGAACGTCGGAGTCGAACTTCATCATGGTCTCGGCAACGCCCTCCAGGAACTGGCCCTTGACGGCTTCGTCCTCCAGTTGCTTGTACATGCGGTAGGAGCGTCCCAGAACGCGGCGCATGACGTTGGCCTGGCGGTGGAGAAAGGCGTCCTCGTCCTCGCCCTCGAACGGATCCACCTGGAAGGTGCCGTACATGGCCTCTACGAACATGTCCCGATCGCCCACCAGCTCTCCCAGAACCTCGGAATCGATGGGGGAATCGTCTTCTTCCCCCAGCATGCCGCTGCTGCCGCCGGTGCCGTCCCCGATGCCCGCCAGAAGGAAATCCCGCATCATATCGATGCGTTTTTCGAACATGTCCGCCTCTTCCTCCGTGGTGGCCACGAAGATGCGCTCGTTCAACTGAATGTGGCGGATCCCCTTTTTCGTCAGCTGGTCCGGAATGGGCCCCAGGGCTTCGATTTCCTTGGGTTTCTTCGAGACGACGACCAGAAAATCGATCAACTCCTGGGGACTCGTGCCGCGTTTGAAGGTGATGCTGGAAATGCTGCGCTCCACCATGGATTGAAGGAAATCCACCACCGGCGGACGTTTCTGGTCCTTCTCTTCCAACTGCTTGCCCTCGATCAGCAGACGGCCGTTGACTTCGCTGACGGTGACCTCCGCGACGAGTTTCAGAACCTCCACCAGATTGGCCTGAACCTTTTCCACGGAATTCTGGATCGTCTTCGAACCCGGCGGATACATACCGAGCGAGACCGTGGTGGCGCGGGTGGAGATGATGAATTCCACGACGTGTTGGGCCACTTCGGGATTCAGATGCCCGGGCTCGGGTGGGGCGGAGGCGGCGCAAAGCAGCAAAGTCATTCTTTTTTCCATTTCCGACAGAAAGAAAACGGGGCCACGGAACCTTTAGCGATATAGTCTTGGAATTTTAGCAGACGGGCAATTCGGAATCAAAAGTTTTTTGGACCCGCCGTGAAGGTGCGAAGCGGAATGGAAATTCCTTTACATTGATAAAAAGGTAGTGGTAAATTCGTGTTCAATCGAGTGGAGTACGTGCCGGGGCGTCCTGATCTGGCCGTTGCGGTGCGGGAAACGGACCCCGAAACAAGATCCTACAATGCATCCGTTTTCATCGTAGACAGTGGAACAGTGTTGAAAAGCGGACGTTTCTTTGCGAGGAAGTGACATGGCCGATACCGAGCGCGACGAAATTATCATCGAAGATATCGATCCCGGCGACGTGCCCGCCGAAAACGCCGAAAGGGAAGCAAACACCGAAAACGGCGCTGAAGCTTCGAAGGACGATCCGGAACCCGACGCCCCTGCGAACGAGGTGTCGCCCGGGGACGATGAGGCCGCGCCGTCCGAGGCGACCCCCGAACCGGAGCCCGAACCGGAGCTTGAACTTCGGGAGATCGAACAGAAACCGTCCATGGAATGGGAGGGTCTGCTGGCCGTTCTGGAGCGGGAGGCCGAAAGCCAGGAGGACGCCTCCAAGAGGGCCTGCCTATTTTTCACCGCCGGAGAGATCCTGGAATTTCAGCTCGGAGATCCGGAAAAAGCCATTGCCCATTATCAAAAAGCCTTCGGTGCGGACCCGGGACATCTGCCCACCCTGAAAGCCGCCCAGCGCCTGTTCGCCGAGGCGGGGCACTGGGACATGGTGCTGGATCTTCTGGACACGCGGGAAAAAGGTTCGGAAACCGGGTCCGAACGGGCCAATGTCCTGATCGACATGGCGGATATCCTCTTCACGCGCAAAGCGGATCCGGACGGCGCCATGGCCCGTCTCGAAAAGGCGCTGGAACAGGATCCGGACAGCATGCGGGCCTTCGGCACCCTGGAAAAGATTCTCACCACCCGGGAAAGCCGGGACGAGATCGTCGCGTTCTACGAGCGTTTTCTGGCCGATGTCCGACACGAATCCCGACACGCCGCCATGCAGGTGAACCTGGCCAAGATCCTGGAGGAGCGCGCCGACACCGAGGATCGCGCCATCGAGATCTACCAACGCATTCTGGCCGGGGAAGACGGCAGCGTGCTGGCCATTGGGGCGCTGAAACGCCTGCTGATGAAAAAACAGCGCTGGGACGAACTGTTCGGCGTGATGGAAAGCGAAGAGAAAATCACCAAGGATCCAGGTCGCCGGGCGCTGATAAAATACCAGCTCGCCCGCCTGGCCCTGGACCACATGGAAGACGGCGCCCGGGCGGCCCAGCTGCTTTCCGAGGGCCTGGACATCGACCCCGGAAACGTGATCCTCCTGGACGAACTGGAAACCATCTACGAAAACGAAAACGACTGGGGACGGCTGGCGCCGGTGCTCCAGCGGCAGTACGAACTGGCCGTGGATCCCGAAAAACGCACCGAGATCGCCTTCAAGCTGGGCACGCTGTACCGGGAGCGCATGGACGCGGCGGAGCCGGCGGCGGAGTGGTTCGAAAGGGCCATGAGCGGCTCGGGGTCGTCGATGAGCGCCCAGCACATCCTGGAGGAACTTTACGCCGCGCTGGGGCAGAAGGACAAGCTCTTCAACATTCTCCAGAAACAGGCGGAAGGCATCCGGGACAGGGAACAGAAGGCCCGGAAACTCTTCCGGCTGGCGGAAATGGCCCACCGGGAACTGAACGCCCACGAAAGCGCCATCGCCGCCTACCGGCAGGTGCTGGAACTGAAACCCGGCTACTTGCCCGCCATCAAGTCCCTGTCCGAACTGTACCAGTTCACCGGGCGCACGGACGACTGGCTGGAAATGAACGAGCTGTTGATCGAGAACACGCCCGACCTGAGCAACGAACAGTGGATCTATCTGCTGGAAAAAAGCGCTTCCCTCTGGGAATATAAAACCAATATCGGCAAGGCGGTGGAGTGTCACCAGCGCATCCTGGAACGCCACCCGCGCCACCTGGCCTCCATCGGCTCCCTGGGACGCCTGTTCGCCAAGAGCCAGCAGTGGAGCCGCCTGGTGGAGATCAACCAGCGCGAGGCCGACCTCATCGGCGACCGCCAGCGCGTGCTCTCGCTGCTCTTCCAGAGCGGAGAAATCAGCCTGGACAAACTGAAAGACACCGAGAAGGCGGAAAGCTTTTTCCGGAAAGTCCTGGAACTGGCGCCCACCAACGATCGCGCCATCCAGCGTCTGGCGGGCCTCTACGAGAACGCGGAGCGCTGGGAGGATCTCATCATCCTCTGGGAACAGGAGCTGGAAGGCGTATCGGAGGGCCACGGAAAGGCGCGCATTCATTTCAAGATCGCCCAGGCCTACGAGGAAAAGGTGGACCTTCCGGAAGACGCCGAAAAGCATTACAAGGCCGTGCTGGCCAACGATCCGGAATTCATGCCCGCCCTGCACGCCCTGTTGCGCGTTTATCAGAAGACGGACAACATCGAAGCCCTCATCGGCGTCTACGCCGAGCACGCCGAGCACGCCACGGACATCAACTCCAAACTGCTGTCCGTGCAGAAGATCGCGGAACTGTACGAGGTTCGCCTGAAGGATCTGGAAAAGGCCGAACTGGCCTACCGCACCATGCTGGAAGCCAAGCCGGACAATCCCACCGCCAAGATGGGGCTCTACCGCATCCACATGCTCTCCGACGATCACGTCAAACAGATGGAACTGGTGGATCGCGACCTGCACGACGCCGCTTCCGACATCGACCGCATCCAGCTTCTTCTCACGGCGGCCAATCTTCACGCCGAGGCCGAGGAGCTGGACGCCGCCATCGAGGCCTACAAGGAAATTCTCAGCCTGGACCCGGACGGCCCCGCCGCCTTCCAGCAATTGGAACGCCTGTACCGCCGCACCGGCCGTTACGGCGAGCTGGCGGATATCTACGAAGCCATGCTGGTCCGGGCGAAGGATGCGAAGGAAAAGGAAAGGCTGCTCTGCGCTTCGGCGGACCTCTTCCGCAACCACCTGGACGACCGGGACCGTCTGCGGGAAGTGTATTCCGAAATCCTGCGCATGAACCCCAACGACCGGGACGCGCTGGAATACTTCCTGACGGTCTACGCCTCGGAAAAGAAGTGGGACGTTTACATGGATCTCTGCCAGCGCCTGCTGGAACTGACGCGCATTCCCAGCCAGCGGCTGCAACTCAACCTGTCGCTGGCGCACCTGTACGAGATCGAATTCGACCGGCAGGAGGAAGCGCTTCGCCGGTACGAACGCGCCCTGGAGATCGACCCGGCCTGCTATCCGGCCCTTCAGGGCCTCAAGCGCCTGTATCCGAAACTCCATCGTCCCGGGGAACTGGCCGTATTGCTGGAGAAGGAACTGAAAATGGCGGGCTCGGACGCCGAGTTCCTGTCCATCGCCCAGGAACTGGCCGCGCTGAAGGATCACGTGATGCGCCGGGAGGACGACGCGCTGAAACTGTACCTTCAGATCCTGGACCGCGACATCGCCAACGACGACGTTTTCGAACGCGCCCGCACGATTCTGAACGCCCGGAAACTCCACCGGCCGCTGGTGGACATCCTGGAACGGCGGCTCGAGGCCGGTCGGAACGAGGAAGAGGCGCTGCGACTGCACCGGCGTATCGCGGAGATCGCGGAACGGCACCTGGCCGACATCGAATGCGCCATCCGCCACCGCGAGAAGCTGGTGGAGAAGATTCCCGCCGATTCCGGGCAACGCCGCCTGCTGGCCGATCTGTACGCCAAAAGCTCCCGCTGGGAGGAGGCCGTCAGGCTGTACGAGGAAACCGCCGCCCATCTGGACGACAAGGAGGAACTGAAGGCGCTCTATTTCGAGATCGGCCACCTGTTCCAGACCGAACTGAAGGATCTCCCGCGCGCGTCCTCCGCCTACGAAACGGCGCTCGGCCACGCCCCGAACGATCTGCGGGTCATGGATCGCCTGGCGGGCATCTATACCGAACTGGAAATGAAGGACGAGGCGGCGGAAATCCTGAAAACCCTGATCCGAAACAAGCTCCCGAAGGACAAGGAACTTCGTTACAACCTGCTCCTGGGGGAAATCCACCTGGACGCCCCGGACGAGGCGCTGCCGTTCTTCGACCGCGCCCTGGCCCTGGATCCGGACGGGCGCGTGCTGGAGCGGCTGACCGCTCTGTTCGAGGAGCGCGGCCAGTGGGAACCGCTGGTGGGCGTCTACGAGCGGCATCTGGAGTCCGTGGACCCGGCGAACAAGAAGCGCCGCGTGAACCTGCTTCTGGAGATCGCGCGGATCCGCAGCGAGAAGCTTCAGGACGTGGAAAAATCCCTGGCCGCGCTGGAGGAAGCGAGCAAGCTGGATCCGGACAACATGGAGATTCTGGTCGATCAGACCCGGGGCATGGCCATCAACGCCATGTATTACCTGGACGCCATCGACAAACACCGCCAGCTTCTGGACCGCCAGCCTTTCCGCGTGGAAAGTTACCGGGAGCTGCACCGCATTTTCCGGGAACGCAACGAACGCGACAAAGCCTTCTGCGCGCTGCTGTCGCTGGATTTCCTTCTGTCCACGGACGCGAATCAGCAATCGGAGCTGCGCGGCAACCGGGAACGCGTCATGGGCGGCATCTCCGCCATCATCCCGGACGCCGACCGCGTCAAGCACCTGATCCACCCGCAGGCCAAGGGCTTCCTGCTGGAGTTCTTCCAGCAGCTCGAACCCGCGCTGTACAAGATGGAACCCGTGGACCTGGAACGCTTCGACCTGCCGGGCTGCAAGGTGGCGGGCGTGAATTCCTCCATTTACCACACCATGGAGAACGCGGCCTATCACCTGGGCGTGGATCTGTTCAAGATCTACATTTCCCAGAAGGAACCCGATCTGCTGGCCGTGGAAAACACGAAGCCCGCCACCATCGTCATCGGTGGAAACTTGGCTTTCGCGGGAGAAGCCATCAAGCGCTTTTTAGCCGGCATGGTCATGAGCCGCATCCGCAACGAGCACGTCCTCTTCGCCGACGAAGATGCGGACAAGCTCCGCTTCTGGGTGGAAGCGGTCTGCCAGCTTTACATTCCGGATCTGCCGGTGCAGCACGCCTCCATGGACGAAACCCAGCGTTTCAACTCCAAAATCAATCGCCTGCTGTCCAAGGCCGCCAAGAAAGCCCTGGAAACGCTGGCCCGGGAATACGCCAAGGCCGATCCGAAACCGGATTTCGCCGCCTTCCGCCGGGCGCTCAGGCATACGGACAATCGTATGGGATTGTTGCTCTCCGGCGATCTCAACGCGGCGGCGGAGTGCCTGGTTTTCCTGGAAACCGGCAAGCCCTATCGGCCGGCGGGCAGCGCGGAGGATATCATCGAGGCCTTCCAGGATCATGAGCAGCTCCGGGAGCTTCTGCGCTTCGCGGTCTCGGAGGATTTCTTCGAATTGCGCAAGATCATCCGCATCAACGTGGACTGAGGTCCGGCCGCCCGCATTCGCCGTCCCCCGGCCGATCGGGGGGCGTTTTCATGAAACGAACCGAGGAAGGACGCCATGGATCTTGGAATCAAGGGAAAATCGGCCTGGGTGACGGCATCCAGCAAGGGCCTGGGATTCGCGGTGGCTCGCCGTCTTTCCATGGAGGGCGCGCGGGTGGCCGTCTGCGCCCGGGACGAAGCGGCGCTGTCCGGGGCCGCCGAGAGCATCCGCAAGGAAACCGGGGGCGAGGTATTCCATGCCGCCTGCGACGTAAGCCGGGAAGCGGAGATCGAGCGCTTTCACGAACGGGCCGCCGCCGCTCTGGGACCAGCGGATATCCTGGTGGTGAACGCGGGCGGCCCCCCGCCCGGCACCTTCGAAAGCGTCCGTCCCGAACAGTGGAACGCGGGCTTCGACCTGAATTTCCTCAGCGGCGTGCATCTCATCCGGCGCGTTCTGCCGGGGATGAAGGAACGCAACTGGGGGCGCGTGCTCTGCATGACCTCCATTTCCGCCAAGATGCCGCTCGCCAACATGGTCATCTCCAACGCCATCCGCGCGGGGGTGATCGGCATGGCCAAAACGCTTTCCGATGAAGTGGCGGGGTACAACGTTCTGGTCAACTGTCTCTGTCCGGGATTCATCCGCACCGGCCGCATGGAGGAAGTCGTGACGGCCCAGGCCGAAAACCTGAAGATTTCCTTCGAGGAGCGCCTGGCGCAGCTTCAGGCGGGCATTCCGGTGGGGCGTCTGGGCCGTCCGGAGGAATTCGCCAATTTCGCCGCTTTCCTCGTCTCGGAAGCCGCAAGTTTCGTCACCGGCGGGACTTTCGTCTGCGACGGCGGCCAGTTTCGCGGCCTGATGTAGGAGATCTTGCTATGCGCCTTCCGCTTTTCGCCGCTTTCTTCCTGATTTTTCTTCTGATTCTACCGCTTTCCGTGGGGCTTTCGGGCTGCGAGAAATCCGGAAACAAGACCCGCTCGCTCTTGTATTCCTACGATTTCGAGGATGGAAACCTCGGTCCCGAATGGAAGAACGAGGGCGGCCAGTGGGAGATCCGCAACGGGCGGATGACCTCCAAAAGCGCGCGCAACAAGGATCTGGTCTTGACGAAACCCTTGCCCGCAGAAGCGGAGATCGAACTGGAGATGATTTCCCATTCTCCCCAGGTGGACGTGAAGTTCCGTGCCTGGGGCGACAGTTCCGCCGATCTGCACGACGGGGCCTACCATTTCATCCTGGGCGGCTGGAATAACCGCATCTCCACCATCGCGCCTCTGGGCGAACACGACAAGCGCCGCGTGGAAAAACGCCAGGCGCTGGAGAAGGACCGTTGGTACAAGGTGCGCGTGGTCCGCCGGGACGGTTTCGTTACGCTGTTTCTCGACGGGAAGGAATTCATGCGCTACGCGGACAAGGATCCCCTGGATCCGAAGGTCTACAAGTACTTCAGTTTCGCCAACTGGCTGACCGACTGCGAGTTCGACAACCTGAAAATCTACGAATACAAGTAGAAGGCAACCTCTAAAAACCGACCGCCTTTTCTAGGCGGCGTTCTCAACCGCCGTTTCGCAGTTCGGGATTCGTGGCCGGATCGTTGTACATTTTGAGGGAGCGGGCCACGGGGAAGGTGCGACGCCCTTCGGAAAGTTCCCGGAAGTACGTTTCCGCTCCGCGCAGAACGGCATTGCGCAGATCCAGCGCTTCCTCCAGTTTTTCCGCGCAGGCTTGCCGGTGCGCCGCCGGGGCGTCCTCCCGCAGCACTTCCGCTTTCAGATGATACAGGCGCAGGGAAAGGACGGACAGGCGGTCCAGCACCTGCCCGGGAGATTCGGTGTGCCAGGCGGCATCGGCCGGGGGCGTGACGCGCATGGCGGAAAGCTTTTCCAGGATGGAGCGGTCGATGTTCTCGATCCATTCACAGCGCGCCTGGTTGCGGCGGTCGATGGATGTTTTCAGATCCACCCGTTCCGTCGCGGAAAGGTCCGTGCGGCGCACGCGGTCTTCCAGGTGCCAGATACGGAAGTTCTCCGCGTGCAGGCGGACGGCGAAACGCGTGATCGTCTCGGCCGGAGGAACCGCGGGCTCTTCCGTGTCGTGCCAGCGGGACGACCAGAAATCGAAACCCGCCGCCAGCCGGGTCGGGTTGCGAAAGGAAAAACGAAAGCCGCTGATGTTCCGATGTCCGTTCATCGTGCCGTTTTCTCCGGCTTTTCGCCTTCGACAAGACGCTCTTCCAGAATACCGATCAGACGCCCGATGGTTTGCCGATCCTCCAGCAACTCGGCGAAGCGGTCGAAATCGTCTTTTTTCTTGAACACCAGATGAACGAAAGGCTTCAGGAAAATCAACGCCTGGGAGCCGATATGGTTCAGCGGGCGGCAGGTTTCCAGGGCCATCACCGCCGCCTCGCCCAAGCGTCGTTTCAGAAGAAATTCGGCCATGCGTCGCAGAAGTTCCCGGTCTGCGTCCGAAAGCGGTCGAGACGTTGGAACGGCGAAGGCGTGCCGCAGCCAGCCGCGAAAGTCGCGCCGCTCACCCGATGCGTTTTGCGCCATGGACGGCCTCCTCCTTGCCCTTCGGACTCGTAAAACGACACGCGCCAGCATACCACAATGTCCCGGAGCCGCAAGGGCTTTGTCCCGTCGATCCGACGCACATTTCGCCGGGCACGACACCCGCGTTTGTCGTTTTTGAAGATGAAAACCTACGGTTTCACAGGCATGATACGGGCGCTTTGACGCCCATTCGGTCGCGTTTGGCCGGAAAACGGAAAAGGCCGGGCCGCTCATCGGTTGACAAGCGATGCGCGGGCCTTATTATATCGGCAAGGACGTGAGAGGTTGAAGAGAGAATCCGGTGCATGTCCCATCCGCCCGCCTTTTCGTCTCGGATCGTCGCCTGTTGGAATTCGGGAGCAGCGGTCTCCCGACCGGCCCGTTTTCATCGCCACATCGTCCACGGAGGTTCGTCGATGTCCAATGTCTGTGTCCACCATCCCGATCGCGAAAGCAAATACTACTGCGCCAAGTACAACCGCCACCTCTGCGAGGAATGTTTTGGATGCCAGGATCCGACGATCTACTGCAAGCATCGTTCCTCATGCATGATCTGGGAAATCGTGAAGTACGGCACGCCGGACGAACAGCTGGAACGCGGTCAGAACAAGACCGTCGAGGACACGAGCGAGAAGGAAGCGCAAGTCGCCGATCGCGAGGTTTCCGTCACGTTCCAGCCTTCGGGACAGACGGTACAAGCCAGGGCCGGACAGACGGTCATGGAAGCCGCCCACGAAAATGGAGTCTATATCAACGCCCGCTGCGGCGGAAAAGGCGTCTGCGGAAGCTGCAAGGTGAAACTCGAGTCCGGCCGGGTGGACTGCAAGGAATCGATCCTCATCAAACCCGAGGATCGGGAGCATGGGATTTTCCTGGCCTGTAAGGGACGCCTGACGGAAGACGTAACCATCCGGATTCCCGAAGAAAACGCCTCCCAGGCCATGCGCATTCAGGAAGAGGGCGCAGACATCAAGCAACGGCTTCTGGGTGATCGCGCCGTGGATCCCCTGGTGCGCATCGTTTCCGTGACTCTGCCCGCCCCCAGCCTGGACGATCCTTCCTCGGACCTGGAACGGCTGAAACACGCTCTGAGTCGCGAGAACGTGGACGCCGAGAGCCTGGTGGTGGACCTGCCCGCCCTGCGGGAACTGGCCCGGGTGGTCCGGGAGGGTGACTGGAAGGTGGATGTCGCACTTCTGGACCACGGCTGTAAAACCGAACTGATCCGTACATCGGTTCATCGCGAAGCTCCGGCGCTCTACGGACTGGCCGTGGATGTGGGCACCACATCCGTGGTGGTTTACCTGGTGGACCTGGCCACGGGCGACGTGGCGGGAGTCTCCTCCGCGCTGAACGGACAGGTGGTCTGCGGCGAGGACGTCATCACACGCATCATCTACGCCAAGGACGAGGAAGGTCTGCAAAAGCTGCACGACTACGGCATGAAGACCATCAACAACCTGGTGAAAGACCTGCTGGTGGCCACCAAGATCAAGCGCAGCGACGTGCTGGCCGCTTCCATCGCCGGAAACACCGTCATGACCCAATCCGTTCTGAAACTGGATCCCGGCTCCATCCGGAGGGAACCCTATGTCCCCACCGCCACCCGCTTTCCCGTCCTGCACGCGGCGGAAATCGATCTTCAGATCCATCCCCGGGCGGGGGTTTTCGTGGTGCCGGGCAACGCCGCCTACGTGGGCGGCGACATCACGGCGGGCATCGTCAGTTCCGGCCAGTACCGTCAGGACGGCACCGTGCTGTTCATCGACGTGGGCACCAACGGCGAAATGGCCCTGGGCAACCAGGACTGGCTGATGACGGCGGCCTGCTCGGCGGGTCCGGCCTTCGAGGGCGGCGGCATCCGCCACGGCATGCGCGCCACCCCGGGCGCCATCGAAAAGGTGGAGATCGACGCGGACACGCTGGAGCCCGTCATTCAAACGGTGGGCGACCGGCCCGCCGTGGGCATCTGCGGCAGCGGCATGATCTCGCTGATCGGTTCGCTGTATCTTTCCGGGATACTCGACAGCCAGGGCAAGTTCCGCGAAGACCTGGACACGGAGCGCGTCCGCCGGGGCGACCTGGGGCCGGAATACGTGCTGGCCTGGGAGAAGGACGCGGGCATCGAAGAGGATGTGGTCATCACCGAAAGCGACATCAACACGCTGATTCTCTCCAAGGCGGCCATCTACGGCGGCATCCGCACCCTCTTGGAAGGCTCGGGCCTGCCCATGGAAGCCATCGACCAGTTCTGGATCGCGGGCGGTTTCGGCAAACACATCGATTTCGACATGGCCGTGGTCCTGGGCATGCTGCCCGACGTGGAGCGCGAAAAATTCCGTTACCTGGGAAACAGCGCCATCGCCGGGGCCTATCTGGCGCTGGTCAGCCGGGAGATCCAGCAGGATCTGGACATGGTCAGCCGCAACATGACCTACATCGATTTTTCCAGCTCCAACCAGTTTTTCGATCAGTACCAGCAGGCCATGTTCCTGCCTCACACGGAAATCCGCGATTTTCCCAGCGTGAAGGCGCGCATGGAGAAATGACCCGCTACGAAAGGGGAGGCCTACCATGGGCGATAGCGACACCGAACGCGCGGGGGAGACCGTCGAGGCGGCCCTCGTCCGGCGCGTCCGCGAACTGGAAAAGGAACTGACGGACCTGAACGGACGCCTGCCCGCGCACTCGCTGAAGCCCGCGCTCTTCGCCGAACTGGAGCGCGTGGAGGACGAACTGGTCGAGGCCCGGGAAGAACTCCGGGAATTCCGGGAACAAGCCGAAACCTGAGCGTCCATCGCCTGCCTGGAGTCCCAAGCGGGGCATCCCTCGATAAACCGCCCTCCGGGCGGCACTTGGGATAAGCGCCTTTTCATCGCTAAAATCATTTAAGAACTCGTCTATCCGTCGGGCGATACGCCTGGACGATTTCCTCTATCCGACCTTCTCCCAAGCCGCCTCCGAGTCGAGCGGTCTGGCATGGATTTTTGCAAAAACCATGCCAGACCGCAGTGTCCGCCACGGCGCCGGAAGGAGCCTCGGGAGAGTCTTTCCGGGCGGAATTCCTCCGGACGTGACGGGTTCAGACCATGGAAAAGGGATCTACGTCCAGGCTCACCCGTACGTCGGATCCGGATTCGAAAATTTTGCGTCTCTCGGCCTCGTCCAGGAATCGTTGGAGTCGCGCGGCGGTTTCCGCCTTGACCAGCACCAGGGCGCGGAAACGATTGCGCAGGCGGAAGACCAGCGGGCGGCTGGGGCCGAGAATCGACACGCCCGGGTGAGAAGTTCGTGGAATTCCGGAAAGTTGCAAGACGATCTCCCCGGCGGCGGCCAGGGTGCGATCCTCGTCCGGGCCTTCCAGACGCACCAGGCAGAGACGACGATGGGGCGGGTACAGGCCCCGGCGCTGGCGAAGTTCCCTGCGGTAAAACGCCTCGGGATCGTGGGCTTGAACGGCCTGGAGAACGTAATGGTCTGGCTGATAGGTCTGGATCAGCACTTCACCCGCGATTTCCCGCCGTCCGGCCCGTCCGGCCACCTGGGTCAGCAGTTGGAATGTGCGCTCGGCGGAGCGAAAATCGGGGATGTGCAGGGATTGGTCCGCGTCCAGCACACCCACCAGAGTGACGTTGGGGAAGTCGTGCCCCTTGGTCACCATCTGGGTACCCACCAGGATGTCGTGGAGGCCGCTAGAGAAATTGTCCAGCAATTCCGAGAGCTTTCCTTTACCCGTAACCGCGTCCCGGTCCAGCCGGGCGATGCGCGCCTCGGGAAAGGTCAGGTCCAGTTCGTCCTCCAGCCGCTGGGTGCCCACGCCCACGAGGTGCAGATCGTCCGCGCCGCAGGCGGGGCAGCGTTCGGGATAGGGATGGCGCGCGCCGCAGGCATGGCAGAGCATGCGCCCGGTGGTGCGGTGATAGGTCAGGGTGAGCGAACAGCCCGGACATTCCACCGGCTGGCGGCAGGCGCGGCAGAGCAGATAGGGAGCGAAGCCCCGGCGATTGAGAAACAGAATGGTCTGCTCCCCGCGTTCCAGGCGTTTTTCCATGGCCAGGACGAGTTCCGATCCCAAAAGGGAGCGCGTGGAAGGGCGGGGCTTTTTCATGTCGATCAGGCGGACGTGCGGCGGTTTCAGTCGATCGGGCCGGGGCAGCGTCAATTCCGTATAGCGTCCGAGGCGAACGTTGGCCACGCTTTCCACCGACGGCGTGGCCGAACCGAGAAGCACGGGACAGCCGCAGAGTTTTCCGCGCATGACGGCCACGTCCCGGGCCTGGTAGCGCGGGCGGTCTTCGCTTTTATACGAACCGTCCTGCTCCTCGTCCACCACGATCAGCCCCAGCCGCCCCAGGGGCGCGAGCGCCGCCATGCGTGCACCCACCACCAGGCGGGCCTGGCCCCGGCGCATGCGCCGCCATTCATCATAGCGTTCCCCGGCGGAAAGGCCGGAATGCCACAGCGCCACCTCGTCTCCGAAACGGGAGGAAACCCGGCCGGCGAATTGGGGCGTCAGCGCGATTTCCGGAACGATGAACAGCACGTTTCCGCCCTTGGCCAGCGCCTCCTCGGCGGCGTGGAGGTAGACTTCCGTCTTGCCGGAGCCCGGCGGGCCGTAGAGCAGAAAGGTTTCGTTGCGGCCGTCGCGGATCGCCTCCCGAAGCGGTCCAAGGGCGCGTTCCTGCCCCGGCCGGAGTTTCGGCGGTTCTTTCGTCCGTTCGCAGGCCAGCCGGTGGTCGGAAAGCGGTGAACGGCGCACGGTTTCCTCTTCCACGCGAAGCAGACCCTTTTTCAGGAGTTCCCGCACTGCCCGGGCGCGGTTCGGATCCTTTTCCGCCAACGCCGCGCGTCTTTTTCCGGGAGCGTCCAGAACGAGACGGAAAAGTTCCTCCTGTCGGGGGGAGCGGGAAAGCGCCTCGCGGGCGTCTTCGGCGGAAACGGCCGGGTACAGCCGCGCCACCCGAAGCCGCCGGGCGCCGGGCGGTTCGCGGTCCCGGAGCCGCAGAAAACCCCGGGCCTCCCAGTCCCGCAGGGTCTCCCGGTCCACGCGATTCGCGTTCCTGAAAGCGGTGCGAAGCGGCGTTTCCCCCGTGCGGGGAAGCGCGGAAAGCAGGCGCAGAAGCCGGTTTCGCTCGCGGGAGGACAGGTGGGCCAGGGCGGGAAGCGGCAGGCCGTCCAAAAGCGAGCGCCCCAGAGAATCCAGGGCGATGTGCAGACGCTCCGCCGAAAGCCCGCCCGGCGGCAACGCCGCCCGCAGGGCCTCGCCGAAGGAAGCGCGGTAGTAGCGGGAAAGCCAGGAAAGCAGGTCCAGCAGATCTTCCGGCAGGGCCGGGGAATCGTCGAGAACGGCGGTAAGCGGCCGTAATTTCTGCGGATCTTCGCATTCCACGACGGAAAGCGCCACGCCCACGACATAGCGGTTCCCCAAAGGCGCTTCCACGCGCGCTCCCGGGCGCACCTTTTCGATCAGGGTCTCGGGGATGCCGTAATCGAGCCGATCCGGAAGTGGAGGCGGAAAGGCCACCCGGACGGAGAATCCGGGAGTCACGGTTTGGCGGCCTTTTCCACGAAGATCAATTCCCATTTCGCGGTCAAGCGGCCATCTCGCAGAAAGCGCACCCGGGCGGGAAAAAGCTCCCCGGCGACCGGATCGTCCCACTTTTCCATACGGATCTCGAAGCGATGGGCCACGTCCTTCTCCGTTTCAGTGTAGAGAAGCCGCGCGGGCAGATCGTAGGTCTTGTAGAGCCAGAACTGGGATTTCGTGTCCTGCTCCTCCCGCGCGCCGATGATGACGCAGATTTCGTGATCCAGACGGCCGGGAGAAACCGGCGTGTTTTCCACTCCCCAGCGGTGCAGCCGTTTGAACAGCTTTTCCTTGTCCGAAGAAAGAAGCAGCAGGTCCAGGAAGCGCTCCTCCGCTTCGGAAAGCTTCACCAGTTTGCGGGCTTTCCCATTCCCCGACTGGACCACGCTGAGCGATTTTTTGCCCGGTCGGGCCAAAGTCAGGTGAAAATCCTCCCGCCGTTTTCCGTCCTCGCTTCCGTCGTCCACCGTGCGAACGCCGTCGATTTCCAACGCGCGCCAGACGGCCGTTTTCTTGGACAGGCGTTCCAGGAGAAGCGGCATGGGCGACACCCAGGCGGAAAGCGCGAAAAAGCCGGACAGGACGGCCAGAAGCGGAAAAACGTTCTTGATTCTCATGTTCAACTTCCTGGAATTCTTAAAGAAAAACGCCCTTCCGGCGGAAAGGCGTCCACGATGGTTTCAATGCCCCGATCGATCCCCGCACGCCGCAACGCCGCTTCTCAGCGAAACGCCCGGGCCCGTCGTTCCCGGTCCTCGACCTCGGTTTTGCAATCGATGCAGAGCGAGGCTTCGGGACGCGCCATCAGCCGGGGTTTGTCGATGGGTTCGCCGCAGACCTCGCAGTATCCGTAGGTTCCGTCCTGGATCCGGCGCAGGGCCTTTCTGGCCTTCAGAATCAGTTTGCGTTCCCGGTCCCGAATCCGCAGCGTGAAATTGCGGTCCGCCTCCAGCGTGGCGCGGTCGTTGGGATCGGCCATTTTCGGCGATTGCAGGGATTGCCCGCCGAGGGGACGGCTGGCGTTGTCCACCAGGCGATCGATTTTGCTGTTCAGCAGGCCCTCGAATTTTTTCATCTCCCGTTTTCTCATCCGGTGCTCCTTCGTTCCAAGGATACCGTTCCCCGCCTTTTTACGCACGGGGGAACCTTCGCGTGGTTTCTCCTTTTTTATCGCCATCTACTTTACCGTATCCCATGTCCCGCTGCAAGCAAGAAATCGGGCGGATCGACGGCGTACGTCCGGAAAAACCGGCGCTTTCCGCCCCGCCGACATCCCGCGCGCCGGGCTTCGGTGGGAAAAATGAGGCGATTCCCCCAAAAAAAAACTAAACGATTCGCCGAAAGCGCCGTCTAATTGAATGATCGGGAAGAAACTTCCCGTCGGTCGGATCCTTGAAAGCATGGGTTTCCGTGACGGTGAATCCGATCGGACCGGCTGTATGTCGGATGGAGACAGTGGAAAGGACAGGTCGCGAATGTGTTGGAAATTCCAAAAGAAAACCGTTGACATTGTTTGCTTTCCATAGGTACCATTTAAGCATGATATTGTTCCGCAGGGGAAAGGCTTCGAATTGACGATGATGATTCCTTCTCGTAACCCGAAAGCCGCCGCTCGCGTCGTCGATGGCGAGGCGGTTCTGGTATCCTCCGAAAACGGCATGCTGCACAGCCTGAACGACGTCGGCACGTTCATCTGGTCCCGGATGGACGGCCGAACCGACCTGGCCGCCATCGCGACGAGCCTGATGGCGGAGTACGACGTGGACCGCGAAACGGCCTATGCGGACGTCGAATCCTTTTGCCAAGCCCTGGTGGAAAAGAAGCTGGTGCTTCTTTCTGAAAATAACGGGTAACGACATCGTGAAAAACAACCGATAGATAGACAAGACGAAACCAAACGTTCCCGGTCGTCTGGGGAGGATTTACGGATTGGTTGCGGCAAACGAGCAAACCGGATAGCCGGATAACCGGACATTCGGTTGATCGGATAAGAGGTCACGATGCGCGAAACGCGTGAATTTTTGTATTTTCGAACGACGAAAAGGAGACGGGTATGAAACGGGATTTTCTGATGGTTTTGTTTGCAGTGCTCTTGTTCGCCATCGGAGCGACCGCCTGCAGTGGAGGCGGCGATTCCAGTACCGATGGGGACACCGATGGCGATAACGCCACGGACGGCGATACCGACGGCGACACCGACGGTGACGCGGACGGCGACACGGACGGCGACACGGACGGCGATATCGACGGCGACGACGAGGCCGACGGCGACGACGAGACCGACGGCGACGGAGAAGACGGCGACGAGGACGGCGATGAAGACGGCGACGGGGAAGAAGACGTTCCACCCGTTCCCTCAGCCGCCTTCGACGAAGGCGTGGCCTGGACCGTAACCTACGATCAGGACAGCGCGGTCGACGAGGCGGGCTTCCAGATCGATATAACCGTTTCCACCGAGAACGTGGAGGAAGGCGCCGCCGCGACGCTGACCGTCGGCGATCCGGCGCGCGGAGCCGGTCCGCATAGCGCCACCATCGGCACCGACGGCAAGGCCGTCTTCACGAACGTGGATCTGTCGCCCGGCGCCAATGCGCTTACCCTGGTGGTGGACGTCACCGAACTGGACGAAGCCGACGACCCGACGGCGAACGCCACGGCGACGCTGGAGGGATGCCGGATCACCTTCGAGACGCCTTCCGAGGCCGTGACGCTATCGGATCAGCCCTCCGTGGGTTCCGAGGATCCGGCCTATTGCGCCACCGATTGCGGCGACGACCTGGACTGCGCCAGCCCGAATCTCCAGGCGAACGTCGCCATCCGGCTGGAAAACGTGGCCGCCGGCGCCTTCGCCGCGCTCAGCATCGCCGGGGCGGATCTCGGCAGCGCCGAAGTAGCCGACAACACGGCCAGTTTCTCCTCGGTGAGTCTGCCGCACGGCAGCGAGATGGCGCTTCGCGCCGAGGCCACCGCGCCGGACAACGTGAGTTGCTTCGCCGAGATTCCGGTGACCGTGAACCTGGTCTGCTCCTGCCGCCTGGTGATCCTGGCCCCGGATCCCTTCCCGGAAAACTACAACCTGGCGTCCACGGACGACGATGATACTCTCGATGGCTTCCAGAAGACCTTCACGCTGGAGAGCGAAAATTGTCTGGACGGCTCCAGCGTGCATTTCGAACTGGACGACGGTGCGCGCGCCACGGTCTGCAGCGCGGACGTGGCTCTGGACGGCCAACAGGCCAGCCAGACCTGCACCCTGCCGGAGGGAACGCTTTCCTTCAACGCCACCATCACGGAACCGGGCAGCGAACGCCAGGGCGCCGTGGGGCCGTTCTCCTTCCGCGTGGATCGCAGCGCGCCGGCCATCACGGTGGCGACGCCCCAGCCGCTGGCGATGTTCTCCAAGAACAACGACCTGGACATGAACCTGGTCAACGGCATCCAGTTCTCCGCCTCCGGCTCCACGCTCGGCATGGAGGATCTGGACCCGGCGCTGGAAATCTCCCTGCAAGTGCGCTTCGACGGCGCGGACGTGGGCGATCCGATCCTCGCGCCCGTGGCCAACAACCTGTGGTCGTTCAACCTGGTCACCCTGGAGAAACCGGACGGCGCGGCCGATCCCGTGACCTTCGAGCTGGTTTTCAATACCTCCGACGAGCTGGGCAATCCGGCGGACCCCCAGGCGTTCGCCGTGGAGGCCTACTTCGCGGAACCTTCCATCGTCATCACCCACGTGGGCGGCAAGGCCGTGGCCGACCGTCAGGACATCATCCTGAATATCGCGGACGACGGCGCGGACGACGCCGACCTGCAAACCACGGTTCAGGCGATCAGCAGCCTGGTTCTGGAAGGGGCCGAGGCCACCCTGACGGTGGAGCGGGACGGCTCCCAGACGACCTACACCGCCAGCGTGGACGCCGCCGGCAACGTGGCCTGGGGCGACATCGGACTGGAGGAATTCATCACGCTGGCGTACGGAGAGTCCGTGCTGGAAGCCGAGGCCCTGGTGGGCGGCGGCCCGGCGAAAACCACCTCCGCCCCGGTAAGCGTCTGGGCCGACGTCACGGCGCCCCAGCCGCAATTCGTCCCCCATCTGGATCCGCAGGCGGAAGCCTGGGTGGAAGACGGCTGGGTGCGGGGCCGGACCATCAAGGTCAAAATCTTCGGCGACGCGGAAGAAGGCGAGGAAGTCACGCTGACCGTGAACGAAAACGATCACGTCACCGCCGAACCGGTGCTTCTGGACGCGGACGGCTACGCCGTGTTCGAAAGCGTGGACCTCTCCATCGGGCGCGTCACGCAGTACGAACTGGAAGTGACGGCCGTCGATTTCGCCGGCAACAGCGGCTCGGGCACGTACACCCTGCGCTACGACGGCGGCACGCCCACCGTTCTGGTGGGGCTCGATCCGGCCCTGCCGGTCAACGGCGACAATGAAATCACCACCAAGAACGATATCCGCGTGGACATCACCGTCACCGACGACGCCGACATCGGCGGCCAGGACGTCCTTTTGAGGCTGTACAACCAGGCCGACCTGGAAACCCCGGTACAAGAAGTTCAACTCACCATTCCGGACGGCCGGGACGATGTAAGCCACACTTTCGCCGAAATAACGGACGGTTCCTATCGCGCCGTGGCCGACCTCGAGGATCCGGCCGGAAACCCGGGCAGCGGGCAGATCGATTTCGTCATCAACACGCCCTGTCCGTCGTTCTCCATCGTGTCCCCATCCAACAACCGCCACTTCGGCATCGCCTACGATCAGGATCACGGGGACGGCAACCTGGACAACGGCACGATCACGGACGTTTCGGTCACCACCGCCGGCCTGGACGCCGCTCCGGACGGAACGGAAGTCTCCCTCTGGGTGGACGGCAACTACGCGGCTTTGGGAATTGTTTCCGGCGGAGCGGTGAGTTTCCCCGACGTGGCCCTGACGCCGCCCTCTCCCGGGCTGAAGACGTTCACCCGCCAGGTGGAGGCGCGCATCTACCAGACGCCTCAGGATTACTGCCGCAGCAACGTCCTGACGCTCACGGTGGATTTCGAAGCGCCCGAACTCGCGCTGGTCTCGCCCGCGCCCGGGGAACCGCCCGTGCGCTTCGAATACAACCTTGCCAGTCCGGACGCCGACGCGCTGCTGGCGGGCTTCCAGACCGGCTTCGGTTTCGAAACCGACGCGCCGGAAGGCCGCACCGTCACGCTGACCGTTTCCGACGGAACCCACCAGGTTCCCCACACGGCCGCAGTGAGCGCCTCCGGAACGGCGAATTTCCCGAAAGTCAGCCTGAAGGACGCCACGTTCGCGGAGCTGGTCGAACTGACGCTTTCCGCCGTGGTGGCCGACGTGGCGGGCAACGAATCCGATCCGGTGGTCTTCCAGGCCCAGGTGGATCGCACGGCCCCCACCTTCACTGATTTCAAATACGCCAACCACGAAACGCTGAACCGCTCGGACGACGCGCAGAACGGCATGGAAGACGGCTTCCAGCTCAATCTGGTTTTCTACGTTCGGAACGGCACTCCGGGCGACGCCCGCGCGACGATTCACGTCACGCCGCAGGACGGCGATCCCGCCCCGGCGCCCTTCGATCTCGGTCCCTACCGCGTGCAGGCCAACGGCAAGGTGGAGTTTACGGAGACGGTCATCGAAAACCGCCTGGACTTCCTCATCAGCCACACGGACGATTTCGGCAACGCGGGCAGCACCCACTTCGAGCTGACCATCGACGCCACCGCCGAAGTCCAGCTGTACGACAAGAATTCCACATTGCTGGACGGCAATCCGGTCAGCTGGGCGGCGGACTACGATCTGCAACCCACGGTGGAAGGCTTCAACACCAACTTCCTGTACCAGACGCTGGGCATCGTGGACGGCACCATGGTCAAGCTGTGCTCCGACGTGGGTCTGGTGGGCGGAAACGGCCTGGGAACCTGCGAATACGGCGGCGGAATCTACAAGATCGTCGCCCAGCAGCAGAGGCAGGGAGACTGGACCATCATTTCCATGGTGGGGCTGGAAAACAACGCCACCCACACCCTGTTCGTCGAGGCCCGCGACATCAGCGACAACTTCGCCATGTCGCCGCCGACGCCGGTGACCATGGACTCCCTGCCTCCGGCGGTGGAATCCTTCGCCGTCGCAAGCGACGTCATCGGAAACAACAACCCGCCCAATCTCGTGCTGAGCCGCGCGGACAACGGAACCGTGGACGGCACGGATTACCTGGTGGACGTGGCGGTTTCCTCCGCCGAAGCGGACGCCGACAGCGCCGAGCTCTTCGTGGGCGGCGTATCGGCGGGAACGCTTTCCCTCACCGGCGGCCAGGCCACCTTCGAGGATGTCCGCCTGGCCAACGGCTTCACCGGGGAGCTTTCGGCGCTCATCACGGACGACATCGGCAACGTTTCCGACGACCAGGATCCGGCCGGACGCCTGAACGTGATCGTGGATACCGTTCAGCCGCTGGCGATCTTCCCGGCCGGTGAAACCCTCAGCCTCAGCCAGACCCAATGCGGAAGCACGCCCGGTTCCTGCCAGGCCACCGTCACCGTGCGGGTCAGCCAGGGCGACGGCGAGGCGTTCAGCCTCCAGGGCGGCTCCATCTATCTCTCGGACGGCAGCCGGGCCACCTGGATCGAAAACATTCCGGGCGCAACGGGCGGAGACGTGGACTTCAACATCAGCCTGCCCGAAGGCGTCACCCAACTCAGCGTCTACGCCGTCGATCCCTACGGAAACCGCAGCGCCGAGCCGGACAAGACCCTGGAAGTCACCGTCGATTCCCTGGGACCGGCCCTGGCCATCGCCACCCCGGCGGCGGACGGCGCGTATGCCGACGCGGACAACAATGATGCCGATTGCGGCGACGGCGGCGGCCTGTCCGACCTGAAACTGCGCACCTGCGAATGGGCGGTTTCGGTGGCGGATACGGACGGCAAGACCTCCGACGTGGAACTGCAATGGCGTTTCCAAGATGCCGGAAACGGGCCGGAAGACAACTGGCAGGTCTTCGCCAACGCGGGCGCGGCCTTCGCGGCCTCGGCCGACGACGCCGCCATCTCCGTGGCGCCCCTGGACTTTTTGCGGGGAACCATCGAGGTCCGGCTGCACGCCTTGGAACGGGGCACCGGAAACGAGTCCAACTCGGCGATCCGCACCATGACCGTGGCCTTCGATCCGGGGTACGTCCTGGAATTCAAGCGCGCCGACGGCGGAGCGCTGGGTGACGGATCCGCCTTCAAGGCCGAGGACGACACGGACGGCAATCATGCCAACGCCGATTTCGTGGTGAACGTGAAGGTCAGCAGTCCCAACATCCCGGACGGCAACACGGTGGAACTGTACGTCAACGGCGCGGTGGACGGCCCCACGCCCACGCAGACGGTGCAGCTTTCCGGCGGCGAGGCGCTGTTCACGGGCGTGGTTCTGGTGGAAAGCGACAACACCAACCGCCTCCAGGCCAAGGCCACGCTGAACGGGTCCGATGAAACCAGCAACACCATCACCGGTCTTCTGGCCGACGGGCGCGCCCCGGCTATCGCTTTCACCTATCCGCCCGCCGGATCGGTGACGAATTACAACCGAAGCATGGAAGACGCCTCCGAACCCGTGGGCGACGGCGTACGGCCGAAAACCGCCTACCGCGTCTCCATTACGGCCGACAGCATCAAGAACGGCCGCCAGGCCACGCTGGTCTACGACGACGGCGGCCGCGCCGTCACCCAGACCCTGGGAACGGCCAGCTTCAACGCCAACGCCGCCACCTTCAGCGGATTCGTCCTGCCCAATACACCCGGCGCCACCACCCACCTCTCCGTGCAGGTTACGGACGAAGCCGGGAACGTCGGCACCGTGGCCCAGATGCCCGAGATCCGGGTGGACGACGACGCTCCGGGCGTGGTGACCGATTTCAACGCCTGCCTGGGTCGTTGCGTGGAAACCAACGACTGCGGCGGCGGATCGGATCCCTGCTGCACCGGCGCATACGATGTCTGCGTGGAAACCAACGACTGCGGCGGCGGATCGGATCCCTGCTGCGCGAACTACGGCGCGGACGCGGCGGATTGCGCCCAGGCGGCGGCCTGCAACGGCGACCCGGATCGCTGTTCCCGGCGCGGCGGCCGCACGGCGCTGATCTGGGACGCTCCGGCGGACAATCCCAACGACGGCAACACCGGCACGGTGGCCAGCTACACCGTTCAGATCTACAAGCGCACCACCACCGGCGATCCCTGCGACGGCACGGAGGTCACCACCGCCACCGTCACGCCGGACGCTCTGGCCGATCCCGGCGCGCTCCAGGCCGTGCTGGTCTCCAAGCTGAGCGTGAACACCAACACCAACTACTGCTTCAAGGTTAAGGCCGTGGACGCCGCCGGAAACCAGTCCGCCGTGGTGTCCGCCACCCGGGAGATCAAGATTCTGAAAACCACCGTGGCCGCCGCCCAGGGAGCCATGGGAGAAGTCATCGCCAAAGGTGATTTCAACGGCGACGGTTTCGACGATCTGGCCGTGGGCACCAACACGGCGGATACTTTCAAGGGACTGGTAAAAGTCTACTATGGCGGCCTGGAGCCTTCCGGAACCGCCGACTGGGTGGTGAATGGAACGTCCCTTTACCACGGGCTCGGCTGTGCGCTCGACGTGGGCGACGTGAACGGCGACGGCGTGGACGATCTGGTGATCGGAGCCTATTACGCCAATGTCAACGGCGGCTATAACGGTGCGGCGTACATCTATTTCGGCGGCGACGGTACCAACGCCGATCTTTCCAACCGCGTGGGACTGCCCACCACGGCGGCCAGCAGCCCGACTCCGAGCAAACTCCAGGACGTGACCCTGATGGGACAGGACGGCGAATACCTGGCTCGCGAACTGACCGTCATCGATTGGAACGGCGACATCTACGCCGATATCGCCGTCACGTCCCCCAGTCGCTCCAAGGACATCCGTGTTTATTACATGAGCGGCCGGTCCACCGCCGATTGGGAGCGCGGCAGCGACGGCAAACTGTCCACCGACGGCGGCGGCGTGCCGGCGGACGACGACGACAACTGGACCTTCGTACCCGGCGACCTGCCCGGCAACGGATACATTCAGGACGCCGAGTGGGCCGTTCTGGAGGAAGCCGAGACCACGAACAGCAGCAACAACCCGGGCACACGGCTGTACTTCGCCGCCAAATTGAGCAAGGGCGATTTCGACGGCGACGGCAACGTGGACCTGCTCATCAGCGATCCGGACCACCAGTACGACGACGGCGGAGATACCGTTTCCGAAAACCGTGCCTGGGTGCTGTGGGGCGGCCAGAGCCTTTCCAGCGCCTTCCCCATCGCGGAGGACACCTACGGACAAGTCCTGTTCCACGCGGACAATCCGGATTACTTCAGTCACTATCTGGCTGGAGTTCCGGATACGGAAAACGACGCCGATTCCTGCAGCGAGGTGCTGATCCGTTCCAACAACGGGCGGGTCTATCACTTCGGCGCGGACCTGGCCGAACCGGATAACCGGCCCATCGTCAACCAGGGGCCGTACTGGGACAACCCGGATCTGGGAGCCACCGACGACAAGTTCGGACGCTTCCCCAGCGGAGCGGGAGACTTCAACCAGGACGGCTACAACGACGTGGTTCTGGCCGGGGAAAACATCGTCCGGATCCTGAAAGGCGGCGCGGCCAGCCTGTCCATCGACCCGGCGCTTTCCATCAGCTTGCCGAACATCAGCGGGAAGAAGGGCGCCATCGGAAACCTGGACTTCAATGGAGACGGCCTGCCGGATATCCTGGTGGTGGACTGGGATACGGGAGACATCAACCTGTATCACTGATCCGGAAATTCGGATCGTCCGAAAATACTCGCGGCGGCGGTTGATTCAACCGTCGCCGCTTTTTTTTCATCCATTTTTTCCTTGACGGACACTCTTATTATAGGGCATTTTAGAGTGGTTTCAAAATAGAAGAACGGCGGGAATCGCCCCGGGAAACGAGGCTCAGATGGCGAAAGATATGAAACAGACGAAGAAAAAGGCATACCGCAAGCCGGAAGTCAAAAGCGCCCGTATTTTCGAGCGGTTGGCTCTGGATTGCACGCTGGCCGATGAAAGTTGTATCGTTCCTCCCTTCGGTGGCAAGATCGGTTCCGGCTGATCGGAGTTCCGTCCGGTTTTCTTATTTTCCACCGTGTTCGAACTCTTCATCACCGGATTTCGCATCCAGTTTCCGGAGATTCCGCCGCGGATTCGTAGCGCCGTGGCGAATCTGGCGTTTTCGTTCGTCCGGGCGGATAAATCTTCGACAGATCCCCTGAAAACGGTGAAATGGCGCGTCGAAACCGACGATCCCGCCCGTTTTGCCCATTCGCTTCCGCTGCGGCTGCCGGGCCGTATCGAATCCCTCGCAAACGGATACCGCCTGCTGACCGCCGACAACATCCGTTCGGACGTGCTGGAAAACGGCACGGAGGTACGGCAGATCGTGCCCCGGCCCGAACCCGCCACCCCGGACCGCTTTCTATGGAGTCCGATCAGCAGCCATCTGCGCATGTTCATGGCCACGGAATTTCCCGCGTTCGGCGGTCTCCTGGTGCACGGATCCAGCCTGGCCGACGGCGGCGTGGGGCGGCTCTTCATCGGCCCTTCCGGAGCGGGGAAATCCACCGTCTGCGATCTCGGCGATGGACGGCGGGTTTTCTGCGATGAAATCTCCATTCTGTCCCGGCGAAACGGCGTCTGGATGGTGCATCCGTCTCCCTTTTACTCGGACAAGAACCGGGCCGGCCGCCAGGGGGAGGCCCTGCCGTTGGGAAGCATTCAAGTATTGGAGAAGTCGAAGGAAATCCGCCTGGAACCCCTGTCCTTCGCGGAGGCCGCCGAGGCGTTTCTGGCCTGCGTGATGCATTTCCGGGAAGAACCCGTCCATGCCGCGCGGCTTCTGGACCTGTTTGCGGATCTTTACGCCGAGATTCCCCTTTTTCGCATGCATTTCCGCAAGGATCCGGATTTCTGGCGGCTGTTCGAAGACCCACCTGCGGCTTCGCGCCCGTAATCGTTTTTTGGGGTTCAACTCCCGGAACCGGGGAGAAACCGGAAAGCCGTTTTCGGACAAGGCCCACCATCGAGGAAGGGGGTTCCCTTCCGCCTCCGTCGCTTTCGCTCGCGTCATTTTTCGGCTTGTACCGGCGCGCGGTCGGCCGTCAAGGCTAAACATGCTGCGCTCGCTTCGCTCGCTCCGGCCTTGACCGCCGCCCTTTTCCGCCCCGGTTTCCGCGCCGCATGACGCGAGGCGGCTCCGTCGGGGAAGGGAACGGGAAGACGCCCCTTTTCTTTTCCAGCGATAAATCTCCCGGGAATCGGGAGTCGAACCTGGAAACTCTCAGCGTTCCGGGCAGGTTTCGCCCGGCAGACCGTTTCCCGAATCCTGCTCCACCCAGTAGCTGCGTTCCTGGCTGTAGGGACCGGCGTAGGGATCGATGACCGCGCCGTCCGCGTCCTCCACCTGGAAGTGCAGGTGCGGCAGGGCGGAGATGCCCGAACTGCCCACCAGGCCCAGCACCTGGCCGCAGGCCACCGTCTCGCCCACGCTCACCCGGATGGAATCCGTCTTCAGATGATAGTAGCGTGTCACCAGACCGTTTTCGTGCTCCAGGCGGACGAAATTCGCGCGGATGGGATGGCCGTCGCAACTGATGTTTCCGGCGGTGGGGTTGTCCGTGTCCGTGTGGCAGCGATCGTAGTTGCCGTCTTCCAGGTCGGTGACCCGTCCGGCGGCGGCGGCGTAGACGAAGGCCACCTCCCGGTCCATGGTCTCGAAGCTGCCTTTCAGAATGTAATCGGTGCCCTTGTGCTCGTCGTAGCAGTTCGGGAAGGTATCGCCCATGTAGTTCTGGCAGATGGCGGTGGCCAGGCCCTCGTGGACTTCCGGATCGTGGTCCACGCCCAGGATGAAATCCTCCGAGTAATGCCCTTCGGCGTCGGCCAGGGGCAGGCGGAAGACGCCGGGTTCGGGGCCTTCTTCCACGTCGGGCTCCGCGTCGCCCGCGAACTCCGATTCCGGATCGGCGTCGCCGTCGAATTCGATTTCCCATGCGTCGGCGTCCCCGCCGAAATCCGCGTCCGTGTCCTCCGTCGATTCCGACTCGGCGTCCATGTCGCCGTCCGACGGGATGTCGCCGTCGGCGCGGTCGCAGCTTTCGCCTTCCTTCTGGCAGGCCAGGGCGAAAAGCGCGAGCGATAGCATCGTCAGGAACATCGCGATATGGCGACGTTTCGGGAATCGGATCGGATTCGCGGACATGGGTCGGTCCTCCGCTCCCGCCTAGCGCGAGCGTTTCACGCCCACCCGGGCGCAGTAAGAAGCGATGCGGCAGCGGCTGCACCACGGCGATACCGGCGCGCAGAGATGCTGTCCGTAGGCCACCAGCCAGTCATTGATGGGGATCCAGTATTCCTCGGGCAGGATCTCGCGCAGACGCATTTCCGTCTTGTCCGGATTCGCGGTTTGCACGTAGCCCCAGCGGTTGGTGATGCGGTGGACGTGGGTGTCCACGCAGATGCCCGGCAGGCCGTATCCCAGGGTGCGCACCAGGTTGGCGGTCTTGCGCCCCACACCCTGAAAGCGCACCAGTTCGTCGATCTCTTCGGGAACCTTTCCCCCGTATTCCTCCACGATGCGCGCCGCCGCCCGGCGGATGTTTTCCGCCTTGGTCTTGTAGAACCCGGCCGGGTAGATGGCCTTCTCGATGGCCTCCGCCGGGAGATCCTTCAGCGTCTCCGGACGGTCGGCCAGGGCGTAGAGCCGCAGGCTGGCCTCGGCGGTCACCTCGTCCTTGGTGCGCAGGCTGATCATGGTGGAAATCAGCACCTTGAAGGGGTCGCGGCGGTTCCGCACCTGTTCGGTGACGATGGGCAGGGGGAGTTTTTTCGTCTCCTCCTTCAGGATCTCCGCCACCACATGGATGGGGAAACTCGAAAGCGCCGTTGTTTTCGGGATCTTCCGGGGCGTAGCCTTCGCGGGTTTCGCGGCTTTGCGTTTCGTCGCGGCCATGCCTAGCGCACCGCCTTTTCCCTGTAGGTCCGGCGCACGGCGGCCATGCGGTTTCGCCCGGCCTTTCCGTGCAGCATGTCCAGGGCGTAGAACACCGCGCCCAAGACCGGTTCGTCCTTCAGTTTCACCACCCGGGCCTCGGGATAGTTCTTTTCAAGGCGCTTCCGGATGCGCTCCTCGAAGATCGGCGGGCGGGCGTTTTGCAGAATGGATCCGCCCAGCACCACGGGAAACTTTTCGTCTTTCGTGAAGAGCCGCTTCGCCGCCGTCGTGGCCGCCCGGGCCAGTTCGTCGCCGATGGTCGCGAGCAGACGGCCCGCCACGCGGTCGCCCCGGGCGGCGGCGCGAAAGACCACCGGGGCCAGCGATCCCAGGTCCGGCGGGCGATAGTCGTCCGGGTAGTACAGCTCGATGATGTCGATGAGTTCCGCAAGTCCCAGCGCCTCGGACAGCCGCTCGTACAGATCCGTTTTCGGGCCGCGTCCGTCCTGGCCCTGCATGGCCGCGACGATGGCGCGCTCCACGATGTTCTCCCCGCTGCCGCTGTCGCCGGTGAAGTGGCCCATGCCGCCCACCTTGGCCTGGCGTCCCTCGCGGTTGAAGCCGATGCAGTTGGAGCCCGTCCCGCAGATGAGCGCCACGCCCACGCCGTCGGCGGTTCCCGCCCGCAGCGCGATGGTGGTGTCGTTGCAGAGCAGCATCTCGCCCGCGGGGTTGTGGGGCAGCACGTAACCCGCCACGGTCTCGAAGTCCAGATCCCGGTCCGCGCCGCTGATACCGTAGGCGGCCGTGGACACCTGCTCGGGGCGGACGCCCGCGTCGGAAAGCGCCGCGCGTACGGCCTTTTCCACTTCCAGTCCGGCGGCCGTCTGGCCGTTTCCCTGAAAATTGGTGCAGCCGCCCAGCCCCACGCCCGCCACCCGGCCCTCCGCGTCCGCGATGACACAGATGGACTTCGTGCCGCCGCCGTCGAAACCCAAAACGTACTCGCCGCTCGTTTTCGCTTTCGCCATGATGATGTTCCGTTTTCCTCGTTACAGGTCGTGCCGGGGGTTCAGCCACAGGTCCACGGGAACGGGCACGTCCGGGCGGAAGGGCAGTTCCACCCGCTTGCCCGTTCCGGCGGAGTGATAGGCCGCCAGCATGATTTCCAGCACCGCCAGCCCGTCGGCGGCGGATTCCACCGGCGTGCCGCCGTGGCGCACGCAGTCGAGGAAATCCGCCATCTCCTGGGGGTAGCCGTTGTTCCAGAGCCATTCGTAGTCCGGACGGCTCCAGCCCTTGCTTTCATCTCCGGATGTCTGGGCCCGGTTGTTCGCCATGGGTGGATAGCCGTCGGGCGCGTAAACGTCGAGCCCCATGCCGTCCAGAAGGTCGCCGTAGGCCACGCCCTTCGTGCCGTAGGCTTCCGCCGTGCTGGCCATGCCGCCGTGCAGGGCCCAGCTCGATTCCACGTGGGCCAGCGTTCCGTCCGTAAACTCCATGGTGAGGATCACGTGGTCCTCCACCTCGGCCCAGGTGTGCAGGTACTTGCCGCAGTGGGCCTGGACAAAGCGTACCGGCTTCTTGTTCATGAACCAGCGGCAGAACTCGATGGCGTGGCAGCCCATGTCCATCAGGATGCCGCCGCCCGCGCCCTTGGCGGTCCAGAACCAGGGCGAGTACGGCCCGGCGTGCTTCTCGCACTGCTTCACCATGTACACATCGCCCAGGGAGCCGCTGTCGGCGATCTGCTTCATGCGCACGAACTTGGGCACGTAGCACAGCTCCTCGGCGTAGCCGATGACGAGGCCGTTTCTGTTCGCCGTGTCCATCAGTTCCTCGGCCTGGGCCACCGTCAGGCAGAGCGGTTTTTCCACGATGACGTGCTTACCCGCCTTCAGCGCGTCCAGGGCCAAGGGCGCGTGCAGGTGGTTGGGAACGGCCACGGTCACCACGTCGATGTCCTTGCGGCGTAAAAGCCCCTGGTGCGTCTTGTAGTAATTCGGGATGGGGCGCTCTTTCACGAATTCCTTGTGGCGGGCGGGATCGATGTCCGCCTGGGCCACGATCTCGCAATTGCCGATGGCCTTGAAGGCGTCGTAATGCACGGTGCTGATCCAGCCCGCGCCGATGAATCCCACACGCAGCGGGCGGGCGATTCTGGGTGCCTTGGTTTTCTTCGCGGGTTCTTTCGCGGGCGTCTCGGCCTTGGCGGATTTTCGCGGCGCTTTCTTTCGGACGGCCGTTTTCTTCGCGGACTTCGCGGGTTTGGGGGATTTTTTTCCGGCGGCGGGCATCGTGTTCTCCCTCCCGGGCGCTTCGGGCCCTTTTTCGGCGGCTTCGCGAGGCGTCCGGCCCGCGCGGCCGCCGGTGGTGAAAGTGACGGGAATTCCAAACGGTTCCGAAAGGCATTCTATGCGGAAACAAGGTCCGTTGACAAGAAAAAGCATGCCTTCCGAGAATGGAACCGCCGCGAAGTCTCCGGAAGGCCGAAACCCCCGGCCGCCTTTTCCGTTTCTCGTGAAAAATGGAAAAATGACATTGATCCACGCACGGATTTGGCGCATAATCGACGCCACCGATCCGGACCTTCGACGGCCCGAATGCGGCGAAATCCCGACACCCATTCCAAGATGGAGAGAAAAGGAGCGCGTCCATGTTGAAGACCCTGGAATTCACGTACGGAGACGGCAAGCTGGCCCTGGATTTTCCGGAAGATTTTCTGGCCGGAGATGTCGTGCGGCCCAAGCCGTCCAAGGCCAAGAGCACGGAACGGGAACTGGAAGCGATGATCGACGACGCCCTGGCCCATCCCCACGATTCGCCGCGTCTGAAGGACATGGTGGAGGGAAAGTCCGTGGCCCTGGTGATTTCCGACGAATTCCGCGCCGGGCTGCAACGCCTGATCCTGGACCGCATGCTGGTGGAAATCCACGCGGGCAGGCCGAGCAAGATCGGCGTGTTCGTCGCCACGGGCAGCCACGATCCGAAATACTACGCCAAGAATATCACCGACTGGTTCAACCGCTCCTGCGAGTTTCACGGCATCCGTGCCGAGCTTTTCGCCAACGAGTGCGATTCGGGCGAGCACGTCTATCTGGGCGACACCTCCCTGGGCTCCCCGGTGGAGTTCTGGGACAAGTTCATGGAATACGAGGTCCGCGCCTACGGCCACGAATCCAAGCACCACTACATGAACGGCTATTCCGTCATCGACAAGCAGGTCATGCCGGGCATCTCCAGCCGCAAGACCATCGCCGCCTGCCACAAGTTCGCGCTGGAAAGCGATTATTCTCTGGCGGGCCGCCATCCCTTCCACGCCGACCCGAACCGGCAGAGAAATCCCTTCGCCCAGGGCGCCACGGACGCCAGGCACCTGTCCGAAAAGCTGATCCTGAAAGACGGCAAGCTTCAGAAGGCGGACCTTCCCATCTTCGCCCTGGACATGATAAGCACCAAAACCAGCATCGACTGGATCCTGGCCGGAAATCCGGACGAGGTTTGCCGCCGCATGACGGCCGCCGCCGACGAACTGGCCGCCTTCGAACTACCGCGCATGCCCTACGTGGTCATCTCCCCCGGCGGGCCGCCCGCCTGCAACGCGCTGTACGGCGTGCAGAACTGCTTCGACATGGCCCTGAAGGGCGCCATCCAACCCGGCGGCGAGGCGCTGATTCTGGCGCCCTGCTCCGGTCGCCCGGATCTTCCGGAAGAGGTGCGCGGCCTGGCCCCGGACGGCAAGAGCAAGAAACTCTTCTGGGACAATCTCTGTTGTTTCCTGCAACAGCCTCTGGACGACGCGCTGAAGCACATCGATGAAAACTTCGAACTCTATCTCTGGAAGACCGACCGCGTGCTGAAGCTCATGCGCAAGGAAGGCGTCCGGATGCACCTGTTCAGCAACCTGCCGCCGGAGGTGGTGGAAAAGGGCGGCTTCACCCCCGTGGAAAACCCCCAGGCGTGGATCGACGAGCGCGCCGCGCGCGGCGACGGCCTCTGCCGCGCGGTGGACGACGGCAACAAGATGCTGATTCTGGGCGAATAGACGGGATCGTGAAGGCTTTCAACGGACGTTCCGCCGCCCATGGCGAGCGCCGCCCGGAGGGCGGTTTATCGAGGGACGCGCCGTTCGCGCCTCGATAAAATTTCGTTTCGCGAAATCGCTCGCCATGGGCGGACGGACGTTCGCTGAAAGCGAGTAGCAACCGTGATCGATCGGGAGAACATGAAACCAACGTCCATCGAAAGAAAGCGAAAGGCCGGCGCGCTCCTGCTGTTCGCCGTCTTCCTGCTTTCGGCGCTCGTCTCCGCCTCCTGCGAGACGGGAAACGGCGGGTTTTCGCCGCCGGAAGTCTCGGCGGTGGGCGTGGACGTGGAACGGGCCCGGGGGCCGGTGTCCATCTTCTACGATCTGGCGGACGAAAACGGCCTGCCGTTGCAGGTGATGGTGGAAATCCGGCTGGACGGCGGCGAGTGGTTTTCCGCCACGGCCTTGCCCGGCGGGGGCAAGGGCATGGGGTTCATCGCGGGCGAGGGCGTCGAACGGCGCGTCTTCGTCTGGGACAGCCTGACCGACACGGGCCGGGAAAACCATGTGGCGCGTGCACGCGTGAGCGTCCTCAATCCGGCCTATAAGGCCACGGCCGAAAGCGCGGAGTTCGAACTCGTCAACGGCGACGCCCTGCCCTGGGTGCAGTTCCAGAGCGTGCTTCCGGAGGACGAAGGCGTAATGGCCATGGCCTTGCGCGTGGGCGACGACGAGGGCGGGCCGTTGGATCTGCGGCTGGAATATTCCGTGGACGCGGGCGAGAATTTCTTCGACGCGACGGTGCTCGGACAGACGGAAGATATCGAAATGAATGGGGAATCCTTTGTCGCTCATACGTTGCGCTGGAAGGCGGGCGAGGATCTTCTGTGGACCGGCAGGGATACGGTGCGGCTGCGCGCCACGGCTTCCGACGGCGTGGGCGCGGGCGAATCCGCGCTGAGCGACCTTCTGCGGGTGGATCTGGAACTCGATCCCCGGGTGGAGATCGCTCAGCCGCTTCCGAGCGTGCGCGGCGAAACGCCCCTGGTTTTCACTATTTACGGCCCGCCCGAGCGCCGCTATCGGGCGGATGTCGCCTATGTCGTGGACGAAAGCCTGCATACCTGCACGCAGATTCAGCGCCCCACGGACAGCACCGCCAATCTCATGGGCGCGCCCGAGGGTCTGGAGTATACCTTTTTCTGGGACACCCTCGCGGATCTGCCGGATGTGAAGACGAGGGAACTACGCGTTTCCATTACGCTTCTGGACGCGGAAGGCCGTTCGCTGGACCCCGCGCCCCAGGTCTTTTCGGACGCCTTCGGGGTGGACAACGCGCCACTTAAATCGGGCATCGTTTTGGGCGAAATCTATACGGGCGTGAACGAAACGGATGCTTTTATCGAGCTGATCGGCACGCCCGAAACCCGGCTGGACGGCTTCCGCCTGTACGAAATCTGGGCGGACGGTTTTACCGGGGAAAGCGTGGAGCGCGCCTTTCTGCACCTGGACGGCCAGGTCATCGGGTCCACCGGCATTTTCGTCATCGGCGGGCCCGAACATCCCACGGCGGATTTCAGGAACGCGCGTTTCGGCACCTTCTTCAAGGAGGACTATCCCTTCAATATCATTCTGGATTTCGAGCCGGACGGAGTGGAGTACGACAGCCTGGGCATCGGCGATTTCACCGGCGCGGTCTATTGGGGCGAGGGCGATCCGGCCGACGTTCCGCCGGATGGAAAATCGCTTACCCGGGAATTCGCCAACACCGACGCCAACGACAACCGCACGGATTTCGTCGTCCGGGATCCGACGCCCGGCCAAGCCTGGTTCTGGACCGAGCCGAATTGAGCCGCTATGACGAAACGCCGCCATATCCAATTGATTTTCCTTTTGTTTTTGACGATCGTGCTTCCGGCCTGCGGTTTTTCGGAAGACCCGCTTCAATGCTATGATTTCTGCGACAAGAAGCGGGACTGCCTGCCGAGCCTGACCGACGCCGAGTGGGACGCCTGCTTTTCCGACTGTGACCGCAACGGATACAGCCAGGGCTACGTGGCCTGCGTGAACGGCAAAACCTGCGATCTCGGTTTCGACTCCATTCTGGAAAGCTGCTTCGTGGATCCCATGGCCGACGCCCTGGATTACCAGGAATGGCGAAATCAGCGCTGAGGGACGAACGGACGCCTGAAAACACCCGCAAGTTCCAGATATCACATGTAAATCCGCGAAAAAACGCGCCGTCCGGACGGATGCCCCCAAATCGGCGAAACGCGGTCGCGCCGGAACTCGGACCGTAATCGCCGAAACTACATGATATCATGGAGGAAATCGCCACTTCCAGTCCTTTCCCGGCAGATGGTTCCAAACGGCTTGAAAGCGCCCCCAGGGGCGTGCGGTCCGGGCGCGCGCAAAAACGGCGGATTCCGTTGGAAGATCATGGGGTTACGCGCCAAAAAGCGTTCACCCGGACGGAACGCGAAAACGGAGCGAAAAACGGAAGTGTAAAAATCGGCCCCCGGCCTTGCCATATGCGTATCAAATGGAGTATGATTTGAATACTTCTATGCTGAAACAGATCTCTGACCTGGTCCACGTTCTTTTGCATGAATTCGAAGAGCAGGTCAGAGACCTGCTCCAACAAAGGTAAAGCCTTTTGTTCCGACCTCGGCGTTGTGCTTGAAGACCAGGCGTTGAAATTCGGTGCGGGGAAAATGAGAAAGCAGTTGACTGAACAGACTCGATACTTTTACCATGAGGTCGCCCTTTTTTCCGTTGTGAATGAATCATGCATAGACAACACGATTCTGCCACAACCCAAAGAAGGGCGTTTTGCTTTCAGCTCAGAAAGTTATTTTGGACAAGAGTGATATTTGTTCAAATATTTGCCAATGTCGAATGATCATTCTGCCTCCTGATGTGGGTCGGTTACGACAGCGTAGCGGCCCCCGACAACGGGTACGAGTTCGCCCTGAAAACGACCTCCAAAGCCTCAACGTAGCGGTGAGCGTCATACGTCGTACCGCTCTGTATAAGGTGCGACTTCCTACTCTCGAACTGCACCTTCAAGGACGGTCAATTCCAGGCTGACTTCAAACAACCCTTCGATATTCTTGCGGAATTTACTCGTGAGTGGAGACGAGAAAAGGCCGCCGGAGAGCTTTCCGACGACCTTTTTGATAACTGGTACGCCATGAAGGACTCGAACCTTCAACCTACGGCTTAGAAGGCCGTTGCTCTGTCCGGTTGAGCTAATGGCGCGTGTCTTGTCAAATCAAGGAACGAACGTTCGCAGAACTCAGGCTTTGGCCGGAGCGGCTGCCTGCCCCTCCTTGGCTTTCTTGTTGATCCACCACTGCTGGGCGATGGTCATGACCGTATTCGCCAGAATGTACAGCACCAGGCCCGACGGCAACACCAGCATGAAGAACAACATCATCAGCGGCATCATAATCATCATCATTTTCTGCTGCTGGCTGTCCGGCGAGGGCGAAAGCTTCTGCTGGACGAACATCAGGGCCGAGAGCAGCACCGGCAGAACGTAGTACGGATCCGGCTGCACCAGATCGTTCAGCCAGCCGGGAATGAAGGGCGAATTGTACAGTTCCACCGAGTTCTGGAGCATCTTGTACAGGGCGATGTACACCGGCATCTGCAAAAGCATGGGCAGGCAGCCGCCCATGGGATTGACGCCCTCGCGCTTGTACAGATCCATCATCTGGCGGTTGAACTCCTGTTTGTCCTCGCCGTATTTCGCCTTCAGTTCGTCCATTTTCGGCTTCAGATCCTTCATTTTCTGCATGGACTTGAAGCTTTTGTTGGTCAGCGGGTGCAGAAGAAGCTTGATGATGATCGTCAGGATGATGATGGCCACGCCCCAGTTGCCCACCGCCGAATAGCTGTATTGCAGCACGTAGAGCATGGGTTTGGCCAGAAATCCCAGCACCCAGAAATCCACCGATTCCTGGAAGTGGCGACCCACCTTGTTCAGCGTCTCGTACTCCTTGGGGCCGACGAAAATGCGGTACGGCAGGGTCAGCGTTCCGCCCGGCACGATGCTCTGCTGCTCCAGGGAATGGGTGACGCCCAGCCAGTTCTGATGCGTCTCGCCGTCCGTCCCTTCGGTCGAACGGATGACGTTTTTCACCGCGATCTGGCTGCGCACGTCCTCGGGCGGCAGAAGGGCCAGCAGGAAATAGCGGTCGTCGATGGCCGTCCAGAGGATGTGCCCCTTCTTGAACACCGGCGTCTCCAGGTCCGCCTTGTCCGTCTCCTCCCACAGTTCGCCGTCCACGTAGGCCTTCGGAATCTGGAGGTTCAAAGCCGCCGTGCCGAAGACGCCGCTTTGCAGATTGCGGTCGTCCTGAAAACCCACCATACGCAGCTTCGGAAAGAACGACACCGCCGCCTTGGCTCGGTTCTCGAAGGAAACATCTAGATTGAACAGGTAATCCTTTTCCAGGGCGAAGCGTTTGCGCACCACGACTCCCTGGGGCGTGCTTGTTTTGAACGTCACCGAGGCGGCGTCCCGGGATTCCACTTCGTAGGGCTGGTCCGGTTCGTAATTGAAGTTCGCCTGGTCCAGAACCAGGGTGTAGGGCAGGTTTTCCGGCCGCGTGGCGCGCACGATGTTCACCGGAACGCGTTCCTTCGTTCCCGGAAGCGCTTCCGTGTACTTTTCGTTCTTCAGGACGAAGGATTTCAGCCGCGCGCCGTAGTTGGTGAAAACGGCCTTGAAAGCCTCGGTCTCGATGGTGACCATTTCTTCCGGAATTTTCGCGGGTTCGGCGGGTTTCGGCGGTTCGGGCGCGGCCGGTTTCAGAGTCGCGTCGGCCGCCGCCTCGCCGTTCTCGGCCTCCGCCGCATCGGCGGCGGGAGTCTTCGCAAGCTCATCCGGCTTCGCTTCCGCCGGTTTTTCCACGGTTTTCGCCGTTTGATCCAGGGCGGGAAGCATGGGCGGGGCGTCGCCCTCGGCTTTTTCCTCGAACAGCGGTTCGTTTTCGGCGACGGTCTTCTTTTCGGGAATGTCCTTCGGCGTTTCCGGTTCCGTCTGGACGGGGGCGTTTGGGTCCGGGGGCGGCGGCGGATTGATGACCACGTTCCAGAGGAAAAGAACGGCGACACTCATCACAATGGCGATAATCAGATTGCGCTCCACCGGATCGCTCCTATTGCCTTCACGGGCGGATTCTCCGCGCCGGACGGGTTATCGGTTCGGTCTTTTCGATCGGTCGGACTTCACTCTCGGCCAGCCGTTTTCCACCGGGTCGTATCCGCCGGGAAACAGCGGATGGCAGCGCAAAATCCGGGTGATGGATTTCAGGCCGCCGATGAAGACTCCGTAGCGCCCGATGGCCTCCGCCGCGTATTCCGAACAGGTCGGCGTGAAGCGGCAGGAAGGCCCCAGAAGGGGCGAGATGAACCGCTGGTAAAACCGGATGGGCAGGATGAACAGCTTGCGGATCCAGTCCATCAGCGCGTCCTCCTCCGCTCGTCCGTCTGTCGGCCGCGTTCCCCGAATTTCCGCTCCAGCACCTCGAAATCCTGCAGAACATCCTCCATACGGGCCGGTTTCGGCAGGGCCGCCCGGGGAATGACCACCAGATCCAGGCCCATACCCTCGAAGGGATGGGAGCGCCGGAACACCTCGCGCACCACGCGCTTGACCCGGTTGCGCACCACCGCGTTGCCGACCTTCTTGCTGATGGTCAATCCCAGGCGGGGGTGTCGCTCTTCGTTCGGCCGCGCCAGAAACACGAAATTCCGTGTGACGATCTTCCGGCCCTCCCGCTGAACTCTCAGGAAATTGCCGCGTTTCCGAATTCGATCCTCACGCGGAAAACCCTGCGATTTCATGCGGATACGTTATTTCATTCCGATGGTCACGCACAGGCGCTTGCGGCCTTTGGCCCGCCGCCTGGCGAGAACCTGCCGGCCGTTGGCGCTGGACATGCGTTTCCGGAATCCGTGCACCCGTTTCCGGCGGATATTGTGAGGATTGTACGTCGGTTTCACAGCGGTTCTCTCCTATTGCAAGGCAAACAAGGAACGCCCCGGCCTTCGTTTCCTCCGGGGACTTCGAAGGGCGGATATCAGCATTAATACGGGGGAAAGTCAAGTTTTATCGACGTTTTTGCAAGACTTTTACCCCACGGCCGCGCTTCGCCCGCAAAACCGGGGGTTTTAAAGGGAAATCCGTATTCCCGCCCGCTCCGCGCCCCGGGGAAACGGCGGCTGATGTATAGGGAAACCGCAGGAAACTCTTCGTTATTCCCCACGGACGCCTTTTCTTTCGCGTCCCGCCCGCGGATATGCTATCATCCTGGCCAATTGGTATACTGAGTGGAATCCATGTCCGACGAGCGCACCAAAAGAAGTCTGATAAAAGCGGCTTCCACCATGGGAGCCTTCACCATTCTCAGCCGCTTCCTGGGACTGGCGCGGGAAATCGTGCGCGCCCATTATCTCGGCACGAGCCTCATGGCGGACGCCTTCGGGGTGGCGTTCATGATTCCGAATCTCTTCCGCCGCCTGGCCGGGGAAGGCGCCATGACGGCGGCGGCGGTTCCGGTCTTCGTGGACGAGAAAAAGGCGGGCGGCCTGGAGCGCCTGAACGACGTGGCCGGGGGGTTCTTCACCCTGTTCAGTTTCCTGTTGACCCTGCTCTGCGTCCTGTTCGTGGCGGCGTCCGGTCTGCTGGTGGAGCACGTTTTCGCCAGGGGATTCGCGGATGACGCGCAAAAACTCGCGCTCACGGTGGAACTGACCCGCTGGATGTTTTTTTATCTGCTGTTCATCTCTTTAGCCGCCCTGCTTCAGGCGATTCTGAACAGTTTCCGCATCTTCGGCCCTTCCGCCTTCACGCCCATTCTGCTGAATCTGGCCGTCATCGGCTCGGCCCTGTTTCTGTCCGAGTTTTTTTCGCTGCCGGTCTACGCCTTCGCCGTGGGCGTCCTGGCCGGCGGGGCTTTGCAGCTTTTCTTTCAGTGGCCTTATGTCCGCCGGGCGGGCGTCCGCCTGAGACCCCGCTTCAACTGGAGCGATCCGGGGGTGCGTCGCATCCTGAAACTCATGGCCCCGGGCATCCTGGGCGCGGGCGTCTACCAGCTCAACGTGGTCATCAGCCAGATGATCGCCACCTATCTTTCGGACGGCGCGGTCTCGGCCCTGCAGTACTCCACCCGGCTGGAGGAATTCACCCTGGGCGTCTTCGTGGTGGCCGTCTCCACGGCGGTCCTGCCCACCTTCGCCGAACAGGTGCGGGACGACCGCATGGACGCGCTCCGCGAAACCCTGGAATTCGCCATGCGTCTGGTGGCTTTCGTGACGATTCCCGCCGCCGTGGGGCTGATCGCCATCCGTTATCCGCTCATCAATATGCTCTTCCGCACGGGACGTTTCGACCAGACCTCGGCGGACATGACCGCCTTCGCCTTTCTCTTCCACGCCTCCGGCCTGTTCTTCATCGGCCTGGGGCGCATCCTGGTGCCCGTATTCTATTCGAAAAAGGACATGATAACCCCGGTGAAGGCCGCCGTGGTCGCGACGGCAGTCAACATCGCGCTTTGCCTGGCCTTTTTCCATCCCCTGGCCCACGGCGGCATCGCCTTGGCCAACAGCCTGTCCGCGCTGGCGCAGGCGTCCGTCCTGCTGTTTTTCCTGGTTTCCTTCATCGGGAACCTGAACTGGAAGGGCCTTTTCGCGTCCCTCTTTCGCATTCTTCTGGCCGCCGGAATCATGGGAGCCGCCGCCCACGGAATGGTTCGATTCTTCGCCATGGAAAGCCTGCTCGGCCGGACGCGCCTCGTCCCGGCGGTCCTGGTCGTCGTCACGATTTCCGCCCTGCTTTACGCTTTTACCGCCCGCGCGCTGCGTTGCCCGGAGTTCGACGAACTCTGGCGTATGATCCGCCGCCGAGCCAGGACGAACCGGCCCTCCTGAGGCCCGAAAAGGCCGTCGGCGCTTATTTTTGCCGCCGGGGGAGTCTTTCAGGTATAATGATAATGATATGTGTCCGTTCAACCGCTTCCGGGATGGTATCATGGCCAAGTCTTTCCGCTCGACCCTGTTGTTTTTCTTCTGTATTCTCCTGCTGACCGCTTGCGGCGGGGGAGGGAATTCCTCTCCGGACGGAGATGAATCCCCGCCCGCCGATACCGATTTCCAACCGCCGGACGGCGACGGCCCGGAAACCCCGGACGGAGACGAGGAAGACGCGCCGGACGGCGACGCGGACCCGGAGACGGACGCGGACGGAGACGAGGATCCGGACCTCGACGACGAACCGGACGACGAGCCGGAGCCCGACGAGGATATCATCGTCATCGAGACCGAGCGGGACGCCGAAACCTGCGAAAACGGCCCGGACGCGCTCTGTTTCCAGAACGCCGGTCCCGGCGTAAGCGGCTATAAATGCATCGGATTCACCCTGGCCCGCTGCGAACCCAGCCTGCCGGTCCCGCCGGTCTGCGCCACCAGCATCTGCCGCTGCCAGCCGGAACGAACCTGCACGGAAGCCTGCATCGACGACCGCCTGGACGGTAGCGCCTATTGCCGGGAAGACCCGCCCGACGGAGACGCGGAACCCGACGCGGATCCGGAGCCCGACATCGAAGAAGACGGCGATGACGACCATCCCGCGGACGGCGACGACACGGACGGCGACGCCGTGGATGGAGACACGGCGGACGGCGATGCCGAAACCGATGACGATACCTCCACGGACGGAGATGCGGATTCCGACCCGGAGCCCGACGCCGACCCGGACCCCGACCTGCCCGCCTGTGAACCCGACGGCCAGGAAGTCAACGATTACGCCCTCTTGGCTCCGCTCCTGGTGGAGGATCTGGACTGGCTGACGATCTGCTCCGGCGACCAGGACTGGTTCCGTCTGGAACTCGAACCCGGCGACACGCTCAACGCCGCCATCGATTACCCGGACGGCGGAGCGGACCTGGCGTTGTACCTGATGGACAATCAGGAATTCAACCAGATCCTCGCGCAGGGCCAGTCCGCACGCGTGCGGCGCAAACAGCTTCAGTGGACCGTCGATTATTCCGGTTCCCATTATCTGGTGGTCAATGCGCCCTCCGGAGGCGTCAATACCTACAACATCTCTTTCGAGGTGATTCCGGGCGCGGACGGCGACACGGACGTTTCCGAATTCGAGTTGCAGGAAGCGGAGATCGAAAAGGCCGAACCCGAGCCCGACCCTTGCCCCGACGACGGTTTCGAGCCCAACAACACCCGGGAAGAGGCCGCCCCCGTGGCGGGCATCCGCTACAACGATCTGGAACTCTGCCCCGGCGACCAGGACTGGTATTCCATCCGGCTCAGCCAGTATGAAACCGTCACCATCGACCTGTTCTTCATCGACCGCGTGGGCAACCTGGATCTTTACGTTTACAACGAGGCCGGAACGCTGGTCACCACGGGCGGCAGCGAGACGGACAACGAGCAGGTGACGTTCATCGCCGAAAACGGCATGTATTACCTGAAAGTCCACAGCCTGTTCGGCGAACAGAACGTCTACGACCTCCAGTTGAGCATCGTCCCGAGTCCCCTCTGCGCCGACGACCGCTACGACGATTCCTCTTTGCCGGGCTATCCCGGCCACGACAACGACGCCCGCGCGAACGCGCCGCTTCTCGCCGTGGGCGAATATTCGGATCTGGTGCTGTGCGGCTACGATCCGGACTGGTACGCCTTCGACGTGGGCGCGGGCCAGGGATTCAAGCTGGAACTTTTCTTCAGCCACCTTTCCGGAAACATCGACGCGGCGCTTTACGATGGGACCGGAGAACTCCTGGACGCCTCCGCAGGACAGGACGACGGGGAAACGCTGGTCTACAACGCGGAAGCCGACACCCGCGTCTACGCCCAGGTCTACAACGTCAACCCCACCGACCAGACCTATTCCATGACCGCCACCGTCCAGGCCGAGCATTTCTGCAACCAGGACGACTACGAACCCAACGACAACTTTCAGGACGCCGCCGTGTTGGACGGCATTCAACTGGAACTGGACGATCTGGCCGCCTGCGCTTCCGAGGAAGACTGGTTCGCTTTCGATCTCGGCGCGGGATCCATTTTCGAGGCCAGGGTATTGCACGACTATCCGGACAACCCCTTCCGCATCACCCTGCTGGACGAGGATGGAACGACGGTGGCCTATTCCTCCGAGATCGCGGGCGGACGCTACACCCGCAAGACGGTGGCGAACGACGGCCTGTATCGCTACCGCATACAGAACCAGACGGCGGAAAACCGCTACTACGATCTGGAGGTCAACATCTGTCCGGAGGACGGCTACGAACCCAACAACGTATGGACCGACAGCTATCTGCTGGCCGGGCCGGACACCCTGGAAAATCTGGCGCTCTGTTCCGGCGACGAGGACTGGTTCTCCGTCAACGCCCCCGGCGGCCAGACCGTTCGCATCCGCCTGATCTTCGAGCATCGGCAGGGCGACCTGGACCTGTTCCTGCGGGACGGCTTCGGCAATATCCTGACCCAGAGCACCTCCAGCAACAACGACGAACAGGTGCTGTACTACACGGCGACCGGCGGCGGCCTCTACATCCAGATCGTGGGATACGGGGAAGATCAGAACACCTATACCCTGATCTACAGCCTGGAATAGGGATTTTGCTAGGATGACGGAAATCACGGCCGTGCAAAACCGGGTGGCGACTTTCGCCGCTCGCCATTGCGGGAGAAACTTCCATGACGAATTCCCCCCAGACGTTCGGTAAAAGCGCCCTTCGTCTCGGCCGCATCGGCCTCGGCTGCATGGGCATGTCGGAGTTTTACGGCGGAACGCCGGACGAAGCGAGCCACATCAAGACCTTGCACGCCGCCGTCGAATGCGGCGTGAACCACTTCGACACCGCCGACATGTACGGCGCGGGACACAACGAAAAGCTGCTTGGCAAGGCCTTCGCGGATCGTTGGGACCGGGTGACCGTGGCGACGAAGTTCGGCGTCCTGCGCGGAACCCATGGGGAATGGCTCGGGTTCTCCGCCCGCCCGGAATACGTCAGGGAAGCCTGCGAAAAAAGCCTGAAACGGCTGGGCGTCGAGGCCATCGACCTTTACTATCAACACCGCCCGGACCCGGAGGTGCCGGTGGAGGAAAGCGTCGGTGCCATGAAGCGGCTGGTGGAGGAAGGCAAGGCGCGCTTCATCGGCCTGAGCGAATTTTCCGCCGAAGAGATCCGTCGCGCCCACGCGGTCCATCCGATCACCGCACTTCAGACCGAGTATTCGCTCTGGAGCCGCGACGTGGAGGGGGAGATTCTTTCCACCTGCCGCGAACGGGGAATCGCCTTCGTAACCTACGCCCCGCTGGGACGCGGTTTTCTCACCGGCGCGATTCCCGACCGGAAGGCGCTCGACCCCGATGACTGGAGGTTGGAAAACCCGCGCTTCAGCGAAGAAGCGCTGGCGGAAAACGTTCGCTTTCTGGAATTGATCGGGGACATCGCCGCGCGAAAGGGCGTAACAGGGGCGCAGGCGGCGCTGGCCTGGGTGCTGGCCCAGGGCGAGGACATCTTCACGATCCCCGGCACGCGACGCATCGAACGGCTGAAGGAAAATCTGGGAGCCTGGAAGGTGCGGTTCACGGCCGAGGAACTGGCGGACATCCGCAGCCGCCTGCCCCAGGAGACGGCCGGATCGCGCTATTAGAGAGCTTCGGATCGCTCTCGATTCGGAGGGGAGATCTTGATTTTACCCTGAAATTCTGGCAGGATATGAAAGTAATCTATCGGGAGCGATAGCGATGAAGACAAGCGACCGAATAAAAAACCATATCTCCGATATCCATCGCCTGGCCGAAATCCATGGCATCCGAAACCTGCGCCTGTTCGGTTCGGCGGCTCGCGGAGAGGATCGTGCCGACAGCGACATCGATCTCCTGGTCCGGATGGATGCCGATCGTAGCCTGCTGGATCGCATTGCTTTCATGCAGGCTCTGGAAGACCTGTTGGGCAAAAAAATCGATGTCGTCAATGAACGCGCTCTGCATGACAGCATTCGGGACCAGGTTCTGCAAGAATCCGTTCCGCTATGAAGAACGATCGTCTATATATCCGCCATATCCTGGATTCCATCGCCAAGATCAATGAATATACCGCCGGGGGACGGGATGCCTTCCAGACCAGTTCGCTGATCCAGGACGGCGTGATCCGGAACTTCGAGATCATCGGCGAGGCCGTAAAGAAAATTTCCACGGAATCAAAGAACAAGTATCCGGATGTTCCCTGGCGTCAGATCGCCGGGCTTCGTGATATTTTGATCCATGATTATATGGGAGTCGATCTGACGGAGATCTGGAATATCGTCGCGAAAGACTTGCCGAACCTGGAAGCCGCTCTACGAGATATCCACCCATAATGACCTGTCGAACCCTCCGATCCCGGAAGAATTCGACGCGCCGAACGTAAAACGCCCGGCCGCTCCGTCGAAAGAGCGGCCGGGCGTTGGCGGTCTCGGAAAGGACGCGAACTCAGGCCATGAGCAGCGCCATGACGGCCTTCTGCGCGTGCATGCGGTTTTCGGCCTGCTGGAAGATGGCCGAGCGCGGATCGCGGCTGGCCTCGTAGGTGATTTCCTCGTCGTAATGGGCGGGCAGGCAGTGCAGCACCATGGCGTCCGCGTTCGCCCGGTTCAACAGCTCCATGTTCACCTGATAACCGGTAAAGAGCTTCGCGCGCTCCTCCTTCTCCTTTTCCTGGCCCATGCTGGCCCATACGTCCGTATACAGAACGTCCGCCCCGGCCGCGGCTTCCTCGGGATTTGCCGTGACGAGCACCTTCGCGCCCGTCTTTTCGCCGATTTCCCGGGCCTCCGCCACCACGCGCTCCTGGGGCCAGTACCCTTCCGGCGCGGCGATGGCCACGCTCATGCCCACCTTGGCGCATCCGTACATCAGGGAATGGGCCATGTTGTTGCCGTCGCCGATATACGCCAGTTTCAGGCCGTCGGTGCGGCGCTTGCGCTCCACCACGGTGAAGAGATCCGCCAGCACCTGGCAGGGGTGGTTGAAGTCCGTCAGGCCGTTGATGACCGGCACGCGGCTGTACTTCGCCAGATCCTCCACGTCCTTGTGCGCGAAGGTGCGCGCCATGATGCCGTCCACATAGGACGAAAGCACGGTGGCGATGTCCTCGGTGGTCTCCCGCTTGCCCAGGCTGATCTGGTCCGGACCCAGATAGACGGCGTATCCGCCCAGCTGGTGCATGCCCACCTGGAAACTGACCATGGTCCGCAAAGACGGTTTCTGGAAAATCATGCCCAGAGTCTTTCCCTTCAGCAGCGGATGGGGACGCCCGGTATAGACATCCTCCTTCAGCCGTGCGGCCAGGGTGAACATCTGTTCGATTTCCTCGCGGGCCAGATCCCGCAGCGTGATGAGATGCTTTCCGTTCATACGAGTGGCCATGGGATACCGTCTCCTGTAATAAATGATGGATAAACGTTACTGGAAGGTGATGATGGTCCCGGCCTTGCCGTCCAGCGCCTTCCGTAGATTTTCATGATCCGTGACGATGGCCTTGCGCGTCTGCTTGCGGCGCACGCCCAGCAGGTAATCGATGCTGGCCTGGATCTTCGGACCCATGCTGCCCGCCGGGAAATGCCCCTGGCGCAGATACTCCTTGGCCTCGTGAACGGTGAGTTGGTCCAGCCATTGGGGAGCGTCCGAGGCGAAGTTCAGCGCCACGCGGTCCACCGCCGTAAGCATCACCAGCAGGTCGGCGTCCAGCGACTTGGCCAGAAGCCCGCTGGCCAGATCCTTGTCGATCACCGCGTCCACGCCCTCGTAGGAGCCGTCGCGTTCGATGATGACCGGGATGCCGCCGCCGCCGCCGGCGATCACCACGGACCCGGCGTCCACCAGGCTTTCGATCACGTCCAGTTCCACGATCTCCAGCGGATACGGAGAGGGCACCACGCGCCGCCAGCCTCGCCCGGCGTCCTCCGTCATGGTCCAGCCCAGTTCGTCCATGCGCTTCTTGGCCTCTTCCTCGGTATAGAAAATGGCCCCGATGGGTTTGCTGGGGTTCTGAAGGTTGGGGTCGTGACGATCCACCACCACCTGGGTGAGCACCGTCACCACGGGCATGTCCCGTCCTTCCAGCATCATGTGGTTCTGGAGGGTCTGCTGGATCATGTAGCCGATGGATCCCTGGGTGGCCGCCCCGATGACGCCAAGAGGCTGGGGCGGCACCTGCTCCATGGCGGATTCCATCTGGATGAGCATGTCGCCCACCTGGGGACCGTTGCCGTGGGTGATGACCAGCCGGTAGCCCTGTTCGATGAGGTGCCAGAGCGTCCGAACCGAGGCGCGGGTGTTGGCGAACTGCTCGGCCATGGTGCCCTGCTGACCTTTTTTCGTCAGCGAGTTTCCTCCCAGGGCCACCACCGCCACCTTGCGTCTTGTCGTCATGGCTTTTCTCCCGTATTTCGGATCGAAAGGCACGGCGCCCCGGAAGGTTTCGGGATTCCTCCGGGGCGTCCGCTTCGTTTCGTTCCGCTATTTCCCGCCGATGGCCGGAAGAATCAGATTTTCTCCAGGAGCTTTTTCAGCTGACCGGGGTTGCGTTCCTCCAGGGCGTATTTCACGCGCACCATGGGCTTGTTCACGGTGACGATGCGGGTCAGGTCGATGGGCGTGGCGGAAATCACCAGGTCGCAGTCGGCCTTGTTGATGGTGTCCTCCAGATCCTTCACCTGCTGCCCGCCGTATCCCATGGCCGGCAGGATGGTGCCGATTCCCGGGTATTTCCGATAGGTTTCCGTGATGGTGCCCACCGTGAAGGGGCGCGGATCCACGATCTCGGCCGCGCCGTATTTGTCGGCCGCCACGACGCCCGCGCCGAACTTCATCTCGCCGTGAGTCAGGGTGGGGCCGTCCTCGACGACCAGCACGCGCTTGCCCTTGATGGCCTCGGGATCGTCCACGGTGACGGGGCTGTTGCATTCCACCACTTCCGCCGCGGGGTTCAGCTTGCGGATGTTGGCCTTCAGCGTATCGATCTGCTCCGGTCGGGCGGTGTCCATTTTGTTGATGACCACGGCGTCGGCCATGCGCAGATTGGCTTCGCCCGGATGATAGGTCAGTTCGTGCCCGGCCCGGTGGGGATCGGTGACGACGATGTGGAAGTCGGATTTATAGAACGACAGGTCGTTGTTGCCGCCGTCCCAGATGACCACGTCGGCCTCTTTTTCGGCCTCGCGCAAAATGGCCTCGTAGTCCACGCCCGCGAAGACCACCTCGCCGTTGTCGATGTGCGGCTCGTATTCCTCGCGTTCCTCGATGGTGCACTCGTGCTTGTCCAGGTCCGGATAGTCGCCGAAGCGCTGGACGCGCTGGGCGGCCAGGTCGCCGTACGGCATGGGATGGCGGATGGCGACGACCTGCTTGCCCATTTCCTTGAAGATATCGCAGACATAGCGCGTGGTCTGGCTTTTGCCGCAGCCGGTGCGCACGGCGCAGATGCTGGCCAGGGGCTTGGTGGAGGCCACCTGGGTGTCCCGGGCGCCCAGAAGCAGATAGTTGGCTCCGGCGGCGATGACCTCGCTGGCCAGGTGCATGACGTGCTCGTGGGTGGTGTCGGAGTAGGAGAACACCACGGTGTCGATGCCGTGTTCCTTGATGATGGCGGTGAGTTCGGATTCCGGCAGAATGGGTATGCCGTCCGGATACAGTTCGCCGGCCAGTTCGGCCGGGTATTTGCGCCCGTCGATGTTGGGAATCTGGGTCGCGGTGAAGGCCACCACCTGCCAGTCCTTGTTGTTGCGGAAAACGGTGTTGAAATTGTGGAAGTCGCGACCGGCCGCCCCAAGAATAACTGCTTTCTTCGCCATGGAACCCTCCTTTTCGCAATGGTTACGTTAAAATGGCGTTCGTTCGGGTCCCCGTACCCACGCAGAGGATGCGCGGGGAAATCGCGAAGATTTCGGACGGCCGGGAGGGCCGTCACGGGTGAAATTGAAAAAGTCCTCTCACACGTTCGGGTTCTAGCCGATGACGCGGGGCTTTGTCAAGGCAAATTCATGGAAAACCGTTGATTTCATTCGCTTATGACGCGGAAGGGAGACGGGGATTCCGGGAACGCGCCGCTTCGTTTCGGAACCGGACGGCCGGTCGTGTCCGGCGGCGAATCCGGCCGGAAAACATCCGAAATCCGGCCGAACGTCTTTTTCGGCTTCTACAAATTGCAGCGACCCGAGACCGGATCCGGGCGCGCGCCGTTCACGCACTGGCAGGTAAAGGCCTGATCCGCCTCGCTCCAGGCCCATTCCCCGTTGGGCTGGCAGATCGTGGGCATGCAATAGGCGCCGTCGTAACCGCTCAGACAGGCCATGTTGTCCTGGCAATCCGAATCCTCGCCGCAGGGTTGCAGACAGGCCCAGTCTTCCGGCGTGGCCGGAATGCAGGCTTCGTAGGGTCGGCAGTCGGAATCCAGGGCGCAGGTTTCCCGGCACTGGCCGATTCCGGCGATCCGGCCGTCCAGCACGAATCCGGCGCAGGTCGTGTCGTTCGGACAGGTGGCGTCCTGCTGGCAGGTGATCTGCCGATTGACGTAGCAGACGCCCGCCGCGCAGATTTCGTACATGCCGCAATCGGCGTCGCTTTGGCAGGAAACCGCCGCCTCGCAACGCCCGGTGAAGGGATCCTCCACGAAGCCTTCCAGGCAGGAACAGCTCAGAAGGCCGTTCGTTGCCAGGGTCCAGCCACCGTTTCTCTTGCAGTTTTCCGGCAGGCATCCCCGCATTCCCTGGACTTCGTAACAGGCCATGCCGTCCGGGCAGATGCCCTCCGCGTCGCAGAGCAGCCGGCAGGTTCCGGCTTCGGCCGAATGCGGCAGACAGATTTCCTCGACCCGGCAATCCGCGTGGCGCGAGCATTCCGCCGTGCAACCGCCGTCTCCCAGGTAGTCCTCCTCGTCCATTTCGGCGACACAGGTCGTTCCCTCCCGGCAGCCGCCCATGGAGCGGCAGATGGCCGTTCGGGTTTCGTGACAGAGCGTGTCCCGCCCGCAATACTGGTCCGCGCCGCATTCCCGGCTGTTTTCGCAGGCCCGTCCCTCGGGCGGCGGATCGCAGGAAATCCCCGCCCGGATGTCGTCCAGAAGCCCGTCTCCGCCGATAAACAGCGTCGTCAGATCCAGGCCGCTGACGTTCTGGGCGCTGATGTCCGCGGCCACGGTCCAGCCGTCCACGTCCAGCCGCCACAGATTCGTGCCGGTATGGTACAGATCCGCCCGGTGCCAGCCCGCGTCCAGGTCGAGCGCCTCGGTCAGGCGACTGTCCGCCTGGTCCAGAAATTCGATCTGCTGGGGGACGCCCTCGTGCTCCGGCGGCAACTCGGCGTTATGGAACAGGCGCACGGGAGGTTTTCTCGCGCCCGTGGGATCGCTGCCGTGATGCAGCCAGAACAGGTTTCGCCCCTCCGATTCGGGCAGGCGCATCCACAGGGAAAAGGCATCGACATCGGCCGGAAAGGAAAGGGACAGCCGGGCCGGGGGGAAGGTGCTTCCGGTGTCGTCCGGGCGGCCGGAAAGCACCTTGCCGCGCTCCTCGGAGCCGTCCACCACCGCCGGAAGCACGCATCCGCTCGCTTCCCCGCCCGGGTTTCCATCGACCTTGTAATCGGGGATCCACGCGGGATCGTTGCCGATTTCCCCGTCCTCGAATCCCTCGTTCACCACCAGTTGCCCGGTGGAGCAGAACGCGACCTTTTGCCATTCGCCGTAGGTATCGTCCGTCCACTCCACGATGTCCGGCTGGGGACGTTCCCGTTCTCCATGACCTTCGTCCTGGTCCAGATCCCCGTCTCCCGGCGTTCCATCTCCGTCCGCGCGGGCGTCTTCGTCCCCGTCCGGCAGGGAATCCGAATCGCCGCCCCCGCCGGAGCAGGCTCCGAATAGCAACAGCAGAAAAACGAAAACAAACCGCATTTCCGGCCGGACGGCCAAAGACGATCGGATCATGGGATGCCCTCCTCGTTCAAGTCCTTCCCCTCTTTCCTATCAGATTTCACCCGGTTCCGTCAACGAAAGCGGAGGGAGAAGGAGCCTGCGGCTACTTGATCCAATACTCGCGGCCATCCGGCGTGCGATCGAGAAACATGTAGTCGATCAGGTAGCGGCGCACCATCACGAAGTCGTCGTAGATGGCGGCCAGGATGTCGTTGACCTCCGGTTCGCTGTAGCGTCGCCCACGGGAAAACCGCTCGCTGATGCGATTGAGAATCACGAGTTTGGCCTTCTGTTTTCGGGGGAAAATCGAGAGCTTCAATTCGGGTCCGGGAGCGAAGTACTTGTCGATCAGTTTCCGCTCTTCCGGCTTGGTGACGATCGCCCGTTCATCCTGCGTCGGCAGATCCGCATGAAACTCCACGAACGTCTCGGCCTGCGGTTCCCGCCGCTCTATCAGTTCCATCAATGCCAGAAGCAGCTTGGCTTCCTTCTTTCGCTTTCGCAATTGAAAGCGATGATTCCGCACCGTTGACACCGACTTGCCCCCCAAGGCGTGGGCGATCTGTTTGTCGCTTTCGCCGTGAAACAACCCCAGCAAAACCGTCTGTTGAATCTCGGAGAGTCCGGTGTGTTGTTTGCCCAGTCCGAGCAGCGATTCGAATACGTCCCCGTGGACCCGGCGGATGTGCGCCCGGACGGCCTTTTCCGCCAGCAACAGCTGTTCGTCAACCGGATAAACCCGCCCGTTCTCGAACGTCATCTCGCAGAACATGCAGCGGTATCGTTGTTTGTTTTCTTCAAACAAATAGCCGTTCGCCAGGTCCGTGGGATCGGCATCATACAGTTTCTTCCTGAATTCTTCCAACATCGCGTACTCTCTTTCACCCATCAACAGAACCAGTTGCTTTTTCTGGTACATCTAAATATTAATAGACAATCTAGTATATTGTTTGTCTATTGTCAAGAAAAACCGTTTCCGCAACAGGACGCTTCCATTCCGGATGTTTTTCGCTTCCGAATCGGTCGCCGAAAAAGGTTCGCGCCCCCGAACCCAATCGAATCGGCCTGTGGGAGAAAACCGGGCGGGAATCGGCAAAGACGCGTCCCCCGGTACACGAAAGAACGGAAATCCCCCCGCCGACCTGCCGTTTTTCCTTTCCTTAACCCTCCGGTTCCATTATGATTCTTGGACTATGCGGTGGACGACCCCATTTTTCCGGCACACGGGCGCCGTGCTTTTTCTTGCCGCCCTTCTCCTGCTCCTCGGCGCGGGAACGGCCTTTGCTTATCCGAAAGACCTGGAATGGCGGACCCTGGAAACCGCCCACTTCCGCCTGAATTATCCCCGGGGTATGGAAAGCATGGCCGAAGCCCTCGCCCGGTTGTCCGAACAGGTCCACGCCGACCTATCTCCTTTGTTGAAATGGGATCCCACGTTCAAGACGGAAGTGCTGCTGGTGGACCACACGGATTCCCCCAACGGATGGGTCAACGTCTATCCCTACAATCGAATGGTGTTGTACGCCGTGCCGCCGGACCGGCGGTCGGAACTGAACGACTATGACGACTGGTTCCGTTCCCTGGTCTATCACGAACACACCCACGTGCTGCAACTGGACACGAAATCCGGCCTGCCCCGGGTCATCAACGCCGTTTTCGGCGGAATCATCCACCCCAACCAGTACATGCCCATCTGGTACACGGAAGGCCTGGCGGTCTTCGACGAATCCCGATTCACCGCCGGCGGGCGAGAGCGTTCGTCGCTGTTCGAGATGTACATCCGCATGGACGCCTACGAAAACCGCTTTCTGGAAATCGACCAGATCGGCGGCGGCTATTCCGTCTGGCCCTACGGACACGTTCCGTACCTCTACGGCGCGAAGTTCATGCAGTACCTGGCCGACAAATACGGGGACGACACCTTCGCCGCCCTGGGCTACCTCTACGGCCGCCGGGTGATTCCCTACGCCATGAACTCGATTCTCTACAAGGTGCGCAAGGACGATTACAATCGGCTGTACGATGAATGGAAAAGCCAGCTTCTTGCGCGCTATCGGGAGGATATCGAGCGCCTGAAGACCCTGGGGATCACCTATCCCCGGTATCTCACCAAGGGTGGGGAAAACCACGATTCTCCCAAGCTCTTTCCCACCGGCGACCGCGTGTTGTATTTCCACAACGACGAAGTTCCCCGACGTTCCGGCTGGGCGGTGCTGGACCTGGCCACCGACCGCTGGAAGGTGGTGCTGGAAGCCGACCGGGACGGCGGCGCGGCCATCGCGCCCGACGGACGACGCGTCGTGACGGCCCAGGTGGTCAGCCACCGCAACGAATACTCGTTTTACGATCTGTACCTGCACGACCTGGACCGCGACGAATCGCGACGCCTGACCACCGGCCTGCGCGCCCGGGAGCCGTCCTTCGCCCCGGACGGACGACGCCTGGCCTTCGTGCGATACCAGCCCGGACGTTCCCACATGATGATATTGGACGTGGATTCCGGAGATACCTGGGAGCCTTTTCCGAAGGCGAGCTTCGATCAGGTGTTCTCCCCGGTCTGGTCCCCGGACGGGCGCTACCTGGCTTTCACGGGCTGGCGCTGCGGAGACTTCAAGGACTTGTATTTGTTCGATTTCCGGACGAATCGGCTCTCGCGGCTCACCCACGACCGCTCCCTGGACATGTCCCCCGCCTGGTCCCCGGACGGTTCCCGCCTTCTCTGGTCCTCGGACCGCACCGGCATCTACAACATCTACGCCCGTGACATGGAAAGCGGCCGCGAATACCAGTTGACCAACGTGGTGGGCGGCGCCTTTTCCCCCATGCTCACGCCGGACGGCGACCGCCTGATCTTCTCCGGCTACCATTCCCGGGGTTACGACCTGGCCTCCATCGACCTGACACCGGGCGATTTCCGGCCCGCGCCGCAGGAGATCGAATGGCGGCCCGCGAAGCGCTACGCCGATCCGGACGTGGCCATGGACGAACGGGAATACTCGCCCTTTCCCTCGCTGTATCCGAAACACTGGTGGCCCACCCACGGCGAGGACTATGCCGGAACCACGTTGGGGATTCAAACCTGGGGCAACGATATCGCCTACAATCACAGTTGGAACGCCGAGTTCGACGTGGGGCTGGAGAGCGGCGATCCCACCATCGGCCTGTCCTACGTCTATCGCGGTCTGCTGCCGGACATCGCGGTGCGGGCGGCGCATGCGTCCTATACCCTGGTGGACGCCGGGGTGGACAACGGCGAACCCATCGACATCGACGAAAGCCGCACCTCCGGCTCCATGTCCCTGGCCTTTCGCTTTCGGGGCCGGGACGTGACGGGTTCCCGAAGCCGCAACTACAGCCATACCCTCAGCATGGGCAGCTATTTCCGCTATACCCGCATCCTGAACCGCTTCGAGTACGAACCCACCCGGGCGCCCGCGGCGGTTCCGGACACGGGCCTGGGATCCGGATTCTCTTTCGGATGGAGCTACGCCAACCGGGAAGGCCACGCCCAGTACATCGGTACGGCGGCCGGCCGCGGGCTCTCCGTGGGCCTGCGGGCCGAAACGGAACTTCTGGGCTCCGACTTCAACAACATGAGCCTGTCCGGTTCGTATTCGGAATACATCGCCAATCCCTTCGTGGATCAACACGTCCTGGCGCTGAAATTCGCCGGGGCCATGGGATTGTCCGATTACAAGGACCGCGCCATGTTCTACATCGGCGGGCTGCCGGAGCGGGATTTCGTCAGCGATCTGATCCGCAACAACCGCCGCTGGGGAGACGACGTGCGCGGGTACGAGCCGCTTTCCATGGCGGGAGACAAGTACATCCTGTTCAAATCGGAATATCGTTTCAACGTCTGGAACATCAATCGGGGCGTGGGAACCCTGCCTCTGTTTTTCCGGCGGCTACACATGGCTCCGTTTTTCGACGCCGGATATACCTGGATCCGGGGATTCGACATTACGGACACCCGAAAGGGCGTGGGCGGCGAGGTTCGCCTGGACCTCGTGGCGGGTTTCCAGATGTACATCACCATCCGCCTGGGCTACCAGGCCGGACTGGACAAGGACGGCATCCAGTCCCTTTATCTGGCGCTGGACAATCTCTTCTGACGACCATGGCGGGACGTTCATTACATAAGAATCTGTTATTCCTGTTGATTACGCTGATTCTCTCCGCCTGCTGGGCGGAAGAACTCCCGCCGGAGGTGGAATGCACCACGGACGCCGAATGCCCCTCGGACCTGCTCTGCCTGTCCGGCGGAATCTGCAAACGGGCGGATACGGAATGTCTTCTGGATGCGGATTGCGAAGAGGACTCCATCTGCCTTTTCCGGGTCTGCGAGGAATCCTTCTGCCGCACGGACTGCGAATGCACGGTGGATTCCATCTGCGAAAACGGACGTTGCGATCCATCGGAGAACCAGTGCTATACGGATTCCGACTGCCCGGAATACGGCGTCTGCGACTTCAACGATCCGGAGTCCTGCAACCGGAAACGCTGCTTTCAGCCGGAATGCGTCACGGATTCCGACTGCTCCGAGGAAGGCGTGGAAATCTGTCTGCACGGACGCTGCGACGTACCGGAGTGCTATTACGCCCTGGACTGCAATCCCTACGAATACTGTAATGAATTCAAATGCATGGAAGCGGAATGCCACGTTTCCGGGGATTGCGTGGAAGGGGCGCTCTGCCACCTGAATTTCTGCGCGTCCTTTCCCTGCGATCAAAGCGCGGACTGCCCCCCGGAATCTCTCTGCGTTTCGGGTCAGTGCCGTTATTTTTCCTGCACAAAAGATTTCGACTGCCCTCAGAGCGGACTCTGCGAAAATCGCCGGTGTTCGCCGCCGGAATGCGAAGAGGAAGGCGAGAACGAGACAAGCTGCCTGCCCGTGGAAAGATGCCGGGAAGGGCGTTGCGTCCTGATTCTGGGAGAATGATTCCGCCGCCGGGACCGGCGGGAATCGCTCCTATGGCCGGGCGGATCGCTCCGGAAAAGGCATCAGTCGGAGCCTACGGAACCGAAACGTCCGGGAAGCCGGGAAGCCAGAAAACCGGCCAGGCGCAACGGAGACAGAAACACCCGAAATCTCCGGGAAACGAGCAGCATGCGGTCCAGATTCACCGGGGGATCGTGCCGCAGGGTTCTTTCCACACCGATGTCGATGGCTGCCACCAGCATCCATGGAACGAGCGCCAGCGGCCGGGAGCGGGCGCGCCACCCGGCCCGACGCAGGGCATTGAAGGTGTCCAGCGTGGCTACCCGAAGCACGTCCGTTTTCCAGTCTTCGGTTTCCGGCTGCGCGTGAACGAATTCGGAAAGCAGATTCCGAGCCCGGTCCGGACGGTCTTCCCGGATCATCCGCGCCGCCTCCGCCGAGCGGCTTTCGTCCAGGCGTTCGCCCCATTCGATCAGCTCCACCGGCAGGCCGTCGTCCAGGCGTTCCGAAAAAGCGTGAAGGATTCGGGACTTGTCCGCGTTGAGCACCAGGGTCAGCATCCCCTCGGCCCGACCGAGAGAAGCTTTCTGCATGGAACGGACCATGCGAGCCAGAAACTCCAGCGGCAAGGGGACGGGAACCAGGGGAAAACGGAACATCCGTTCCGCTTCCGAAAGCGGCTCGCCGTCCCGCATCCGCCCGAAACGCTCCACCAGCCGCTTGCGCGGCGTAAGCAGCATGGTTCGAGCCCAATCAATGATTTTCTGTTCCCACTCGTTGAATTGAATGACATCCATACGACATAACGGCTCCGTGCTGGCCGATTCGGTCCGCTTCTTCCGAGACTTCCGAAAGAAAGACCCACGGCGAAATCAACGAGAAAACACTTTACTCCAACCTTGTCCGAAAGGCTAGTTTTTCCGGATGGTTGCAGGCGGATCCTCCCGGGGCGGACGGCGGGAAGGGGATGGATCGCGCTTGGGAAAACCTGCGCGCCCAAAAGAGCGGAATCACTTCTCCCAACGTTTCCGCAGACCTTTCGAGGCGAAATGAAGGCTTTCCCTGGCGATGTTCACGCTTTCGTAAACCATCATTTTCAGGCGGGTTTTCAGACGTTTCGGGCGACGGGCGCCACGGAGGACAAGTCCGGGGGCGCGGTGGCCGTGGAAAAGAAACAGCAGGCGCGTCCGGAACAGGTGGCTTCGGTCGCTGACCACGATCAGGGAGCGGGGTCGCCGCGCACGGCAGAGCCTCGTCAGCAATTCCGCCTGGTCGCGGGTGCTGCGGGTGCGGGTTTCGATCCAGATGGCGGATGTCGGCACGCCGCGAGCTTGCAGCCATTCGCCCATGACCCGGGCCTCGGGATGGACGTTGGCCACCGCGGCGCCCAAAAGCAGCAGACGGGAGGCCGGACGTTTTCGGAAAAGCTCCAGCGCCCTGGCCGTCCGGCGGCGAATGGCGGCCGAGGCGTTTCCATCGGCGCATGCCGGCGCGCCCAGAACGGCGATCCAGTCCTCGCCTTTGGGCAGGAAATCCTCGTTTTCGGAAAGAAACGGAGCCATGAACACCTCCAACGGTCGATCCGTGCCGGTCGAATCGAAACGGGGGATTGGATTCCGCGACGTATTTCGTCCGGATTGTATGCTTCCATCGCAACGGGCACAAAAGAAAATCGCCCATCGCGGGAGAAAGCCGTTGTGGTTTCACAAAGAAGTTGTGTAATTGCTGAGAAGAGGATATTCTTTCTTAAATGAATAAAATTACAAAATGATAATGATGCGATTTCAACCGTTCGACGAAATTGGAGGGGCGATCGCCGCATGGCGACGTTTCGGAGTGGCCTTCGCCCTGGCGATCGGCGTCCTTTTCGGGTTTTTTTCAACCGCAAGCCGGGCCGAAAATCCCGAGAAAACGCGTATCGTCGCTTATGCCGATCACGATTTCCCCCCGTATTCCTATGTGGAATTCGGTCGCAACCGAGGCTTCCTGACGGAGATCATGGAGGCCGTGGCGGACGTGATGAATTTCGATCTGGAAATCCGCATGGAACCCTGGAATCGGATTCGCGACAAGTTGGAGCGGGGAGAAATCGATCTGATCCTCGGGATGTACCATACGAAGGAGCGGGACGAAAAGGTGGATTTCACGAAACCTCTGCTCCAGGTTTCCCACTCTATTTTCACCCGCAAAGGCAGCGACATCGTTTCACCGGACGATCTGAGAGACCGGGAAATCCTGGTGCAGAACGGCGACGTGATGCACGATTTCGCGATCAAGCTGGGGACGGCTCAGAGCATCGTGACCGTGCAGAATCCCATCGACGCCCTGCGGATTCTTTCCTCGGGACGTTCCGACGCCGCGCTTCTGGCCAAGCTTCAGGGACTGCATCTGGTCCGCAAGTTCAAGTTGACCAATCTTCAAACCGTCGGACCTCCCTTGGAACCGCTGGATTACTGTTTCGCGGTTCCGGAAGGCCGGAACGACCTTCGAAAACGCCTGAACGAGGGCATCGACATTCTCCGGGCCACGGGCCGCTACGACGAAATCCGCCGGGGTTGGTTCGGTCCCGACGAGGTCGATTCGGAAGGCCGGCGGGCGGCGGAGGCGCTGTTTATCGTGATTCTGCCGCTTCTGGCGCTTCTGGCTATTTTCATCGTCTGGAACGTGACACTGAAGAAACGGGTGGCCCGCAAAACCCTGGAACTGGAGCGGGAACTTGCGGAGCATCGCCGCACACACCAGGCTTTGAAGGAAACCACGCGCCACCTGGAACGCCTGGTGAACGATCAGCAGTTCATCCTCAGGAACATGGGCGATTTCGTCTACCGTCACGACAGGCAGGGCGTTTTTCACTATGTATCCGAAGCGGTGGAGCGCATCACGGGGTATCCTCCGGAGAATTGGAATATCCATTTTTCCTCTTTCATGACGGACAATCCGGACAATGATTTTGTTTTCAAAGCCACCGAGAAAGCACTGACCACTGGAGAAGCCTCGCCGCCGTATTTCGTTGAGTTGATCCATGCCGACGGATCCCCCATCACGCTGGAAATCAATGAACAGCCGTATTTCGAGGACGGCAAAGTGGGGGGCATCATCGGCGTGGCAAGGGACGTCACCGAGCGGGTGCGCAAGGACCGGGAAAACAAGGAACACGAGGCCAAGCTGCGCAACCAGCAGAAACTGGAATCCATCGGCACCCTGGCCGCCGGAGTGGCTCACGAGATCAACAATCCCATCAACATCATTCAGAATTATGGAGAATTGATCCGCTCCAAGGACAAATGGGACGACCGGATCACGGAATATTCCGGGGAGATCATCGGAGAATGCCAGCGCATTGCGAGCATCGTGCGGAATCTATTGGCTTTTTCCCGCCAGGACAGCGAATCCAGGCGCCGGGAGGATCTGGCGGAAATCGTGGAGGCCACGTTGTCTCTGACCCACAGCATTCTGAATAAAAGCCACATTCGGCTTCAAACGGAGATCGCGGACGACCTGCCGCCGGTCCCCTGCAACCGACAGTCCATCCAGCAGGTGTTGATGAATCTGCTCACCAACGCCCGGGACGCGCTGAACGAACGCTATCCGGAGTACGACGAAAACAAGATCGTTCGATTGAAGGCGGGCGTGGCGACCCGGGACGGTTCGGACTGGCTGCGCGTCACGGTGGAGGATCGTGGAGCGGGAATTCCGGAAGCCGTCCGTTCCCGCGTTTTCGATCCGTTCTTCAGCACCAAGGGGCGTCACCTGGGAACCGGACTGGGACTGTCCGTCAGCCACGGAATCGTGAAGGAACACGGGGGCGAACTGCACTTCGAAACGGAAGAGATGCGGTTCACCCGGTTTCACATGGATCTTCCCCTGGTCTCCTGAGCTTTCCGCCAATCATCGGAAGCATCGAAATCCATTCCATCGAGACTCGAACGGATGAGACCCGAACCGATTCGCCTCGCGAATCGCTCGCCATGAACGGACGAACCGCCGCTGAAACCCGATGGGAACCGTCCCGAAAACGCGCGCCGCGCCCCGATCCGGTCACAGGTTCATTGTCCCGGGACAAGAAATATCACGAAATTCGAGAGAATCTGGAAGATAACTCACTGTAATCACATGGATATTTGTCGAGATGGCCGGATGGCCGCGAGCGCGGCGAAAAACGGCGAAACGGCCCGTTTTACGCGTTCCGTCCGGGTGAACGCAATATGGAGGAAAAACCTAGGAATGTCCTGTTGTTACGCACCAAAAAGCGTTCGTCCGGACGCACACGGAAAAAGGCGTCGAAACGCTTGTGAAGAGAAGCACCGCAAAAAAGGGCGATTTGTCGTGAAACGGAAATTTCCGGAGACGGCCCGAAGCGAATCCAAGTCCTTAAAACTGACCGCCCAGGTTGAAGCTGTAGGTATAGACCTCGGCGCTGGTGATGATGATTTCCGGAGTGAAACTGATGTAGTTGGCCCAGAGCTGCACGCCCATGAACCAGCGATGAACGATGGGCTTCTGATCGTCCAGAAGCATGAGCGGGCCGGCATAGGCCGCGAAGTTCTCGGATTGATAGGGATTGTCCGTCACCAGGGGACTGACCGTGTGGGCGCGTACGAATCCCAGCATCATGGAATAGCCGGTATAGGGAACGAGCTGCACGAAACCGCCCAGTCCGAAGTTGTAGGAGACGTTCAGATCCCAGGCGAAAACGTCCAGATCCAGGTCCGTGGCGCCGAAAAGATGCTTGTAATTCATGCGGAAGGAGAAATCCGGGGAATACTTGTGAACCTTTTCCACGAAGGCCACCTTGCCCTCGAAACCCAGGGTGAACATCTTCGAACCCAGGATGTATCCGCCCGTAAAGCCGAATTCCGTGGAAAAGGGAAAACCCTTGCGTACGTGGAATTGCAGCGTATGGATCATGCCGGGGGCGCTTTCCTTTTTGCCTTCCTGGCCGAAGCGCTCCACGCCTTCCAGGGCGTCGTCCCAGGCGTCGCCGCCGGGGATCTGGTTGAGCGAGAATTCCAGGCCCAGGTTCCAGCCCGACCATCCCAGGGTCTCGGCGGGGGAATGGTAGCGCGGCCCCAAAAGCGCGGTGAGCTGTTCGGCGAAACGGGCGAATTTCTTGTTGTCCGGAATCACGCGGTTGGCGTTGCCGCCGGGCTGACTGTTGGCCGGATCCTCGTGGCAGGCGCCCGTAACGCCGTCGCGTTCGCAGAAGCGCCACAAAGTGAAGTCGTTTCGAGATGCCTGGGCCGCGGACATGAAGGCGGTCCATACCAGCACGATCATCAGGATCCTTGCAATCCGCTTGCCCATCCGTTCCTCGAACCCGTGAGAATTCAGTGTTAATCCGGTGTAACCTACCAGAAATATTCGCTATTGTCAAGAATACGACCGTTTTGCCGCTTTTTCCCGTTTTCCCCGAGCGTTTTTTCTTTCGCGCGCGTCCGCCGATCTACGGTTTCTTCGGCATTTGCAAGGGCGGCAGGGCCAGAGGCGGCTCCTCGCCCAGGTCCTCTTCTTCGGCTTCCGGAACCGGTTCGGGTTTCTTCCCGCCGAGAATGCGGATTTCCAGCCGTTCGTTCTTTTCCCGGCCCCGGCGGCTGAAGTTGGAATCGATGGGTTTGCTTGCGCCGTATCCCTTCGCCTCCATCTTCTTTCCGTTGAGCCCCATGCCCATCAGGTAGGCCCGGACCCATTTCGCCCGCAATTCGGAACGATTCTTCAGTTCCACCACGTCGCCCCGGTTGCTGGTATGGGCCTCGACGACGATCTTGTCATAGGCATCGCCGCGGGCGCGCAGCACCAGGCCGATCTGGTTCAGAACGGTATAGCTTTCCTGTTCGGCTCTTGCGGCGTCGGGCACGAAGCGCACCCGGGTTTTGATCTCCAGATGGTCGCCCTGATCGATGACCACGGGCTCGCCCTCGTCCGGGCAGCCGTCCTGATCCTCGTTGCCGTTGATGGTTTCGGGTTTTTCCGGGCACTGATCGTCGGCATCCTTGAAGCCGTCCCGGTCGTTGTCGGGATCGGGGCAGCCGTCCGCGTCCTCGAAGCCGTCCTTGTCCTCCGGCTCCAGCGGACACTTGTCGTCTACGTCGGGCACGCCGTCCTTGTCGTTGTCGGGATCGGGACAGCCGTCCTCGTCCTCGAAGCCGTCCTTGTCCTCCGGCTCCACCGTGCAGCCGTCCTTCACGTCCGGCAGGCCGTCCCGGTCGGTGTCGAAGTCCGGGCAGCCGTCCGCGTCGTCCACCTCGTTGAAGTCCTCGGCGGCCAGCGGGCATTGGTCCTCGGCGTCCAGGATGGTGTCGTCGTCGTTGTCCAGGTCGGGACAGCCGTCCTCGTCGTGGAAATCGTCCGGATCCTCGGCGTCCAGGGGACATTCGTCCTCGGCGTCGGGCACGCCGTCCTTGTCGTTGTCGGGGTCGGGACAGCCGTCCTCGTCCTCGAAACCGTCCTCGTCCTCCGCCGCCTCGGGGCACTGGTCCTCCTTGTCGGCAAGGCCGTCCTTGTCCTTATCCGGCTTGTCCCAGGTCCAGGCCACGTTGGCGAAGAATCCCGCCGGAGGGACGCCGTAACCCTGGCTGAGTCCCAGTTCCAGCGCGCCGGAAAACGAAAAGCCCATGGGGCCCAGGTAGCGGACTCCCAGATCCCAGAGAAACGGCGTGTTCATGCGCTGATCGAAGGGGCTTTCCGCCAGGGTGCTCATGCGGAACTCGGTCAGCACGGACAGGCCGTCCAGGGGCGTGCGGTACTGTCCGCCCAGGGACAGGAGGAGTTCGTCGTCGATCTCTTCGGAAAAGATGGTTTTCCCCCGGCCGTCCCGGATCTTGAAGATCACCACTTCGTCGCGGATGCGGTAGCCCAGGTTTCCAACCACCAGAAACGACCCCAGTTCGGCGTCGATGACGGCCTTGAACTCGGAGCCCACGCCGTTGTTTCCGAAATAACTGTCCGGATCGCCGGAGGGGAAGATGAGGGTGTTCACGAAGGCCAGGCCCACGGGGTAGCGGTCGCGGTGCAGGGCGACGAACTTGTTGTGCCAGCGGATGTCTCCGAAGGCGGCGTGGGAGAAATTCTGGTTCGTCTTGTCCAGGGCGGCGCCGTCCTGGTAGAGCAGCACGGGCAGGTCGAAACCGGTCTCGTAGAACCGGCAGAAGGCGGCCGCGAAAGCGATGTCCATCTTCAGGCGCGGCCCGACCAGATCGCGGATGTGGTTCTTCCCATCCTGTCCCAGCTGGTTGACTTCCAGGGAATCGTCCATGAAATGCAGATAGAATCCCGCCCCGAAGCGATATTTCTGATAGATCTTGGACGAATCCATGGTGAACAGGCCGTAGTTGTCCGTGGGGGGCGTGAAGTGATTGCTATCGAAACGGCCGTCCAGGGCGTAGGTCGCCCCCGAAAACGAAAGGAGCCAGCCGACGACCAGCAGAACCGTCAACAGCGTGGGTCTGCGATGTACCATGTCGCCTCCAGATTATTTCAGACCAGGAAAAGGAATGGTTAAAAATACCGGCCCGGCTATCATTACATCAGGCGGCGGGTTTTGTAAAGAAAATCAGGAGGCTCGGCGGAGCGTTCCGTCCCGGAGAACTCGAAAAAGGAATTCCGGAAGCCATCTCGAAAGACGGGGAGTTCGAACGATATCGCTCCCGTCCGGCCGTCGATCCCGTCCGCGTTTCGTGGTCTCGTTTCAGTTCAACAGGCCCAGCCAGTCGCCCAGCATGAAATTCATGCGCCCCACCAGCAGGGAAACCCGCGCCATGACGGTATACCCGAAGGCCGCGCCGAAGGCGACCATCAGATACCAGACGCCCACCGTGGCGGTTCGGCCCGTCAGGCCCTTGTGTTCCTTGGAGAAGAAGAAATACACCAGGACGGAGATCACCCCGGCCACCACCAGGGAATTGTTCAGGCTGGCGATCCAGTCGAAGCTTCGCCGTCCGCCGTTTTCGGAAAAAACCAAAAGCGGCATGACGCTGGCGGCGACCTGGTTCAGCAGGTTTTCCTTCATGAAATTGATGAAAAACAGGCCGGAATTGATACCGATGACGAAACTCAGACTGTAGCGGCTGAGCCAGCCCACTTTCGGAAAAAGCCGCATCAGCATCAGGACGGAGAGCAACGCGGGGATCAGGTAGATCCACTCGCCCCGTTCCAGGTTGTAGTAGAGTTTGCCCACCACCACGTTCCAGACTTCCAGCACGAAGACGTAACCGGCCGAAACGCCGACGAAAACCGCTTCGGAAAACTTGTACAGTGCATTGTCCCGGTACAGAAACGACCAGATGCCGATGGTGAGGAAGGCCCCCACCCAGACGCCGAGACCGGTGGAAAGTTCCATCAGCGCCTCCCCCGACGCCGATCGCGCCGGTCCATGAAATAGGCGACGTTGCCGATCAGGATGAAGATCAGGATCACTACGTGAGCCACGGACTGGGCGGGCATGTAGGCCAGGGCCTGGCCGCGTTCCATGTCCAGTCCCAGCAGGGATTCATAGTCCGCGCCGCCCTTCATCCCCCCCAGAAAGCCTTTCAACTGTCCCGCCTGGAGATAGGGATAGGTTTCCGCCGCCATGACCGCCGTGCTGGCGGCGATGACGCGATAGCGCGGATTGACGGGTTTGGCGAACATCACCCAGCTCGCCCCGATGGGCGCTCCGGCCGGTCCTCCGGCGGCGAACTCCACCGAAAGCGCGATGTCCTCGAAGTTCCGCAACCGGCTCGTCAGCGGAAGATTTTCGATGGGCGTGCCGTACATATCCTTGGGAAACGTCTGCCGGATGTCCCGGTTCATGCCCTTGACCACCAGGAAAAAGCCGGGCATGTAGCCCAGATGCACGAAATCGTGACCGTAACGAAGCCCCATGGAGGAAAACTCCGCCTCGGCCAGCACCTCCCGGGCGGCCCGGTCCAGAAGCGGCGGAGCCTGGGGCCACATGCCCAGCGTGACCGCCTTCGCGCCTTTTCGGAAGATGTGCCGCAAGGTGGCCTTGACCATGGGTTGCAGCTCGGGCGAGGTGCTGGGGTCGTAGACTCCCGCCAGGGTCACCACGTCGCCCGGGCGCAGTTTTTCCATTTCCTCGTAGTATTTGCGGGCGTAGGCCCCCGGGTGAATGGGCAGCGACACGCGGAAGATCAGGGCCAGCGTGACGGACAGGCCCATGGCCAGGAAGATGATGCGCCGGTCGATGCGCATGAGTTTCCGCAGGATCTCGGTGCGTCCGGTCATCAATCGTCCCCCCCGCCCAGGTAGCCGCGCTCCAGTCCCAGAATGATCTTCAGCGCCGTGGCCACCACGCCCAGGGCCACGCCGATCATGATGGCCCGTTGGGCGGCCATGTTGGGATAGGTCATGATCCAGTCGGCCAGATCGGACATGCGCCAGCCCTCCGGCAGAAAGGCGGTCAGCCAGTTGCCGAAGGGAATCTGCCCCAGCATCACCACGAAACCGGCGAAGAGAAGCAAGGCCGCCTCGCTACTGCGCGCCCGAAAGGCCCGATAGGCGGCCGAGGCGATGAAAAAGGCCAGAAGCGCGAACATGGTGCTGCTCAGCGGATCGTAGATGTTGTCGTAGATCCATTGCAGGCCGCTGCCTTTTTCCAGGGGGCCGAGATGGAAGCGGGCTTCCGATCCGGACAGCCCGAAAACGTCCTCCACCGCCAGGCGGAAACGTTCCGGAGACAACGCCCCGGCATTCAGGTGCATGACCGCCAGAGAGGCCGCCGCCCGGCGCGAGGCCTTGGTTTCCTCGCCGCCGGCAAAAATCCCCGTGGCGATCCGCCGCGATCCGAAGACCCGTAACATCGCCGCGTCGCCCACCCGGGCGGCATCGCCCCGCCCCTCCAGGCCCTCCACGGCGGCGCATCCTTCCCGCAAGAGGTGCGCGAAGACGATTTCCCCCAGGTTTTCCAGATCCAGACGCTTTCCGCCGATCTCCATTTCTCCCGACAGCAGGGGATCCAGCGCCAGACGGGCCGCGTCCCGTATCTCGCCGTTATCCTTCAGGTTCTCTCCGCGGGCATGGCGCAGAAGAACCTCCGTGAAAACATGATTGTCCACTAGCGTTTCCTGGAGAAGCACCGCCCAGTCCTGAATCGCCCGCCCGAAGGGAAGCACGGCCGACAGAACCGCTCCGGCCTCTTGCCGGGCGCGTTTGCGCAGCGATTCGAATCCTTTCCTATCCAGGTTTCGCCCCTCGAAAATACGCGCGTACGGCTCCGGGCGCAGGCGACCGTATCGGAAAAGCATGAGTACGTCCGCCTCCGCCACGCCGGAGCGTCCAAGCAGTTCCGTGTCGGTGGGCAGGCCGGGATTGTCCCAGCGGGCGACCATGCGGGCGGCCAGCCGGGCGTCGTCACCCTTCAGTCCGAATTCCGATTCGGCCAGATCCAGGGCCGCTACGCGCAGCAGTTCGGGCCGATCCTCCAGCAGATGGCGCTTCAGCATGGCGCCCTCGAAAGGATTGAAGAAACCGAAGACCGCCGTCACCAGAAAAGCCAGGATCGTCACGGCGGCGTATCCCCAACCGGCCTTCTGGTCGGTCACGCTTCGCAGGCTTCCGTACAGAAGGTTCAACAGCCCCAGAATCATGGTGAAGACCATGACGATCAGCGCGAAATCATTGAGGATCCGGTCCAGTTCGTTGAAGGGCGGGTGCGGAATGAAACTCTGGACGATCAGGAAAATTCCCATCGCCCCAGTAATCAACAGCGGCAATTCCCGTTTCATGCTTCACCCCGCCACATGGAAAAGCTCCCGCATCCAGGCCGCCCATTCCGGATGGACGAACACTTCCCCGGCCGTGGCCGCCAGTACGGACAGCACGATGGCCACGAGCGCCGCCAGCTTGGCGTAATCCTGCCCCTTCAGACTGCCCAGCATGCGCGGTTCCCGGGAGAGATAGGCCGAGGCGGCGAACAGCTCCTCTCCGATCAGGGTATAGTCGCAGGCCGTGATGAAAAACGGAAGCTGGGTGACCATGGCCGTTCCGGCGATCTGGATGGCGTCCACCGAATGCCCGGTTTCCGCCAGGATCAGCGATTCCGCGTAAAAGGTTCCCTGGAAGAAGATGGCGGCCGGACGCTCCCGCAGAATATGGCCGTCCACCGCCGCCGCGAAGCCGAACTGGTCGTCCGTGACGTAATGGACGGAGCGTTCCTGGTAGTCCTGGGGCCTCCCGGCCGACAGGAAAGCCTCCCGCACCACCTCGCGCCCCGCCACCATGACCATGGCCCGACTGACCGGAACGTCCATTTCCGTCTGGTATTCCGCCGCGTAGCGCGAGACGTGAGAGAGGATGTTCAACCCGGCGATGGTCTGGGGGTCGTCCACGTCCATGATACCGGGGACGTACAGGATCTTGCGCCCCATTTCCGTGGCCCGCCCGATGGCTTCGTCGATGGCGTCCAGTCCGGAAATCCGCCGGATAAACAGGGGTTTGCCCTTACCCGCCAAACGAATGAACCCCAGGATCAACCCCGCCACCAGCAACGAGGCCAAAAGCAGATTGAAACGTCCCCAATTGAACCAGCTCGCCCGGGCGCGGATGGGTTCGCTGGGGGCGGAATCGTGAAAACGGTGGTTTTTCCAGGCCCGCAACCGGTAGACGGCCGTCCGTTCCCCGGTCTGGTCCACGCCGATGGAGGCCGACCCGATGGGAATCGCTTCCAGGGTCTCATAGGCTTTCTCGGCGGGAGGCGTTCCATCCGCGTTCACATAGGCGCGCCGGATCATCACCCGATCCAGATTTTTCTCCAGATTCTCCACGGTTGCGAAATCGGGCGGTGTATCTTCGTCCCGACCCCACCAGGTATGGATCAGGATTTCCCCGCCGGAATCGTCGGGTTGGTCCTCCACCCGGAAAAAGGGTAGCGGAAGGGAGGAATCGGGAACGGGCCGGGGATCCGCGGGCCGATCGGTTTCGAGGATGCGGGCCCATTCCTCCGCCGTGAAATCGATGGATTCTTCTGCCCGGGCAGCATGGAACGTCAACAGAACGACCAGAAAAAAGAACAGCGGAAGGCCGCTCCGGAACCGGCGGGTTAAAGAAATCTCGCTGAGATTACGGTGAGTTGCTTCCTTCATCCGCCCTCGATGATTTCGATGTTGGCCCGGGGAAGACAGGCCGTCTCGCCGTTTTCGAACGCCACATCCAAAACCCGCACCCGCGCGCCGGAATCCATCTCCCGCAATTCGGATGGAAGCGCCGCCACCCGGCCGATACGCCCGAAGTATGGCCGCCGGATACAGCGGATCTGCCGACCCACGGCCAGCCCCGTGCCGGAATCGCCGGCGTTTTCCGTGGAGCCGGCGGTTTCGTCGCCCAGCGGAATGACCACCTCGGGGCGGATGACGCCCGCCCGGATCTGGGTGGCCCCGTTGATGGAAACCTCCCGTCCTTCGTGTTTCTTCAGCAATTCAAAGGTCTTGGCCGCCATGTCGATGCGCCCGAAACCCTCCGTGACGATCAGCGAGATCCCGATGGACTCGCCCCCGGTGATGGCCACGCCCAGGTCGTAGCCCAGGTAATCGCGGAGATCGCGATCGTCGAAACCGCCCACCACGATGCCCGAAACTCCCAGAGATTCCGCTTTCCGCAGGGCCTCGGCCGTCACCAGCGAGCCGCCCACCAGAATGCGGTTTCTGTGATTTTCGAGGATACAGTCCACTTCCAGAATATCGCCCGGCGATGCAACGGGAACCGCCAGCGGTCCGAAAGCCTCGCCGCCGATTCCGAAAATCCCCTGGATAAACGCGGCGTTGCATTCCACTTCCACGCCTTCGGACGGAAATACCCGTACCACGCTCCCCGGAAGATAGGCTTTGACCTCCACCGGCAGGGGCTTTCCGCGCAGAATCACCTGTCCGGTAATGGACGAGATGTTTTCCACCACGGCCTCGATGGGCGGTTTGACCTCGTTCCTGAACAACCCGAAAAAGCTTTTGGCCCGCGCCATGGGGCGGTCCGGACGGACCTTCTCGCCCACCTTCGCCAGCATGGCGGCGGCCACTTCCCTGGGGCTGACGCCCAGTAGATTGGCCACGTTGACGGGATAGACATCGCCGGGAAGCTCGGTACGGGCGATCACCTGGCGAGCCTCGGTGCGCGCGCCGGATTCCACCAGCACCTCGCCCTTGATGGGCAGCACGCGCCGCTTGCGTACGGCGGTTCGTTCCACCACTTTCAATCCCGGCGTATAGGATTGCGCCATGAATCGTCTCCGTTAAAGGCTTGCCCGCGCGAAAGAGCGGCTATCCGCGCCGCGTCAGGGCGTCTTCCGGATAGGCCGAAAGCGCCCGCATCCATTTCGTCAAAAGCGCCGCCCGGGCGTCCGGTTCTCCGGGAAGCTCCAGCGGGCGTCCCCGGGCGTCCAGAATCAATCCCGCCACGCCGCCGGAAACCGTTTTTTCCACGGCTTTTCCCGATCCCGCGCCCAGGTCGAATCCCCGGGCCGGTTCCGCCGTTATCCCGGCTTTCTCGCCGGACGGCAATTCGATTCGTTGCAGATCGCCCACGGCCAGGACGTGGGATTCCGACCGTCCGTCTTCCCGTCGAATCTCCACCTTCATGCAGGGCTTTCCTATTTTACCCCGGCCCGACGGCGCGACCACCGGGCCCAGGTGAATCATGCAGTCCTTATCGAACACCTCCGCCGCCGCTTCCGGATGAAGCTGGCTGAGCACGCCCAGATGCGGCATCATGAAAATGGAATCCACCGCCAGCATGGTGAAGCCTTCCGGCTGGTAGGCGTCCAGAAGCATCATGGCCGTCTGGTCGCGCCGGGGCGCGTGGCTCAGCACGCCGCCGGAACCCACGATCAGATCCAGGGCCATCATGTCCACGATGGAGGTCTCCATCTCCTGCTCGAAGGCGTCCGAGATGGTGCGTTCCTGCTGCACGCCCTTGAGTTTGCCGGCGAACTGCCGATGCTGGATGAAGGCCAGCCGCAAGGCCTCCTTGGCCACTGCCTGTTCCAGCACCAGATCCTCCATGAGCTGGGGGATGGTGGTGGGGCGGATCATCTTGTTTTTGATGGCGTTGCGCAACTCGCGCTCGTCCATGTCGAAGGGAACCCAGCGCAGGATGTTTTCCAGCCCGGCTTCCTTGAACACGTTGGCGATGGAATAACTCATGCCCAGATTGGCGGACACCGTGCGGTTGAACTGGCCGTCGAAGACGGAAAACACGTCCGTGGTGGCCCCGCCGATGTCCACGCCTACCACGTTGATGTTCCGTCGTTCGGCGATGGTCCGGATGATGAGCCCCACCGCGCCCGGCGTGGGCATGATGGGCGTGTCGGTCCATGCCATCAGCTTGCGATAGCCCGGAGCCTGCTGCATGACGTGTTCCATGAAGAGATCGTGGATCTTGTCCCGGGTGGGCCCCAGGTTTTCCCGCTCCAGCACCGGTCGCAGGTTGTCCACCACGTCCAGGTCCGTGCGCTCGCCCAGTTGCTCCGAAACTTCTTTTCTGGCCGCTTTCGTTCCCGCGTAGATGACCGGGAGTTTGTAGGAAGACCCCAGCCGGGGCTTGGGATCGGCCGCCGCGATGAGTTCCGCCAGGGCCACCACGTGGTCGATGCGCTCGGTGTCGTCGGTAAGTCCGGCCAGCACGATCATGTCCGGCCGCAACTGGCGGATGCGCTCGATCTGCTGGTGGGGCAGGCGCTTGTCGTTGGAACTGATGGTGTCCATGACGATGGCCCCGGCTCCCAGGGCCGCGCGTTCGGCGCTCTCGGCCGTCATCTTGCGCACGACGCCCGCCACCATCATCTGTAGGCCGCCTCCGGCGGAACTGGTGGAGATATACACGTCGCAGCCCACGCCCCGGCCGTTTTCCAGACGCGCCGGGCGGAGGAAGGCGGCGTTTTCGTCCAGAATGCGGCGGCCGGAAAGTTCCTCCAGTTCCTGTACCGCGTTGCGCACGCCCACGGTCACGTCCTCGATGGGAGCCTCCACCGTGGTGGGCGCCTCGCCCCGGAACGTCTGGCGGTATTCTCCCCCGATTTTCTCGAACAGAATCGCCTTGGTGGTCGTGCTGCCGCAGTCCGTGGCGACAATCACACGGATGTCCTCGGGGTTCGCCATGATTCCACCGTCTTCCGCCGCTTGTCGGCCGATTTTGGATGAAAATCCCGGGCGGAGCCTTCTCCCGCTCCGGGGTAGACAACCTATCATCCGCCGCCCGGGAAGTCAACGCGGGAAACATCCGGGCATCGCTTGCGGTTCTCCCCGTTTAGCCTGAAACAAGCGGCGCTTTGGGCGAACGAAGAAAAGGCGGCTTGGAAAAAGCCATGGAACGAGGGGGAAAACGTTTACCAGGACAGGCCCGCAAGACGATCCGGGCGATTGGAAATCAGTCCCGTTATTCCGTTTTTTGCGGCCAGGGTTTCCAAGGTGTCGCTTCCGTCCAGCGGCCCGGCGAAAACGGCCACCCCGGCGGAAACAGCCTGGGCCAGCAGTTCGTCCGTGATTTCCGCGTAGGGAAAGACCAGCCCGTTAAAACCCTTTTCCACGACCTGGGCCAGCCGGGCGGTCTGGACCTCCGCATCGTCTTTTCCGTCATTCGCGATCAGGGCCGCCCTCGCTCCGCCTCGGAACAGATGCGCGTCGTAGAGAAGGTCCGCGTCCTCGGAAACGATCCAGGAGGTGAACAGCACGCCGTGGTTTTCCAACGCGGCCAGGCTGCTTTCCGTGGCGATCCGGTCGAATTCCGTATTTCCGGAAGGCGGCAGATGAATCATCCAGTTTCGGTTTGGCAGGGCGAGAAGGGCGTCTTCCAGGCGCGGAAGCAGTTCGTCCTCTCCGGGCCAGTCGTCCGCGTCGGAGACGGAACAGAGCTTGCTGCGCTCCCAGTCGCGATCCAGGATGGCGCCGCTGCAATCCGAGGTGCGGTCCAGGGTGGCGTCGTGCAGCAGCACGGGCATGCCGTCCGAGGTGGCGCGTACGTCCACGCCGACCAGATCCACGCCGTCCGTTCCCGCCTGAAGCACGGCGGCCAGGCTGTTTTCGGGAAAGAGGTTGCGTCCGTCGGCCTCCCCCCGTCCCCGTACGGAAGCGGCCAGCCAGCCTCTCGGGGAAGGTTCCGCCTCCGCGCCCGGGACGCCCCAGATCTTCACCTCGTGGACGGTCAGACCGGGTTGGGCGTATTCCAGAAGACCGAAGCGTCCCTCGCGCGCGCCCACCGGCTCGGTGGCCAGGAGCAGGCGACCGTTTACGGACGCGGTGGCGACCTCGCTTTCCACGGTCACCAAAAGTGTGGCGGTCTCCCCCGGGTCGAGTTCGGGCGCGTTCTTTATGGCCAGGGTGCTGTCCATCCAGCGCCAGCGCACGAAGCTCCCTCCGCAACGCGCCTTGGAAAAACAGAACAGCACCTCCTCGGTTCCGTCGTAAAGCGTAAACCCCACGCCGCCTTTCTCCTCGCCCACGGTGAAGCGCATCTCCAGGGCGCGCGGGGTGTAGGGCCGCCGCATATAACGCAGTTCACTGTTTCGCAGGCGGCTGCGTTCCGGCACGGCGGAGGCGTCCGCCCGTCCCGCACCCCACTGGGTCCAGCCGTTGGCGGAAGCGGTCCAGTCGGAGACGATTCCGGATTCGTCGATGACCCGCCAGTTCGAGAGCGAGGCGTTTTCCGGGCCGAAAGCGAAGACCGCGTTGGGATCGCCTTCCAGGTTGATATCGTAATCCAGGTCGCCGTCGGCCGGATCCTCGGCATCGCCGTCCGGAAACAGCACCGGGGGGCGTTCGGCGTCGCCGTCGCTCGTGTCCGGGTCCGAACCGCCCGCCGAGACACATCCCGATCCCGTCATGGCCAGAAGAAGCAGAACATGGAAAACGACCGCGAGGCTCCATGCGTTCCGTCGGCAAACGATTTCAAACATCCCGGACATGCTTCACTCCCGAGTTTTCCATGAAGGCGAATCCGTCTGATCTTTTCCATTGTACGCTTTCCCGAGCGGCCTGCCAAGGACTTCGGAAAGGAAACGGTTTTCGGAAAAGGGAAGCCCCCCGTCCGTTTCCGAACGGGGGGCCGGGAAAAGAAGAAGGGGATCGTACTTGAGCGGGTCCGAGGAGAGTCCTTTATATTCTTCTTTTCGAATCAGTCCGCCACGGGGATCTGCCGGGGCGTGACCTTCTCTTTCTTGGGAAGCGCGATTTCCAATACGCCGTCTTCCATGCGGGCGCTGATGTTCTCCGTATCGATGCCGTCGCCCACGGTGAAGGAACGTTTCAGGTCGCCCCAGACGCGCTCGCTGTAGTGATAGCGGTCGCCGTTTTCCTCGTTGACGCGCTTGCGCTCGGCGCTCACGGTCAGAACGCCCTTTTCGAAGGAGATGTTCACATCTTCCTTCTTCACGCCGGGCATGTCGATCTGGAGCGTGAAGCCGGTGTCGTTTTCCAGGATGTCGGCGGCCACCTTGGCGCAGTTGTCGCTGACGCAGCGCCGGGGATGGAAGAAGTCCCGGAAAAAGTGATCGTTGAAGCTGGAACGAAGCAGGGGATGGTTGTAACGGGTTATCATGGTCATGGCTTGCCTCCTTTGTGTTGGGTCGCGGCGACCGTCCGCCTTCGGCGGGGTCCGCGGGTTTCGTCACGCAATCGCTCGCGTCTTCCGAAATTCGTTCACAAGGCTGGCCAGCCTGCTTGAAAACTTTTTCGACGGCGTTTTCTTTCTCGCCATCGCTTGTTTTGAAGATAAGTCGGCCGAAAGGACTGTCAAGAGCGGCGCGTCATTTTTTTCATCGGATGCGCTTTCGTTTTCGAAAAAACATACTGCGTGCGCGAACGGGCTGGGGTAACATGGACGGACGAATGCGGACGAAGGAAAGAGATTCCGAAAGGAGGCGGCGTTCGTGACCGGATGGACCGACAGCTTCGACGCTCCCCGCGTCCCGGCGTCCTGCCGGACGATCAGCGTGGACATTTTCGATACGTTGCTGATCCGCCGCACGCCCCCGGACCTGATTCCGTATCTTTGCGCCCGACGGCTATGCAAAGAACTGGAGCGGCTGGGATTCTCGCCCGGCGACGTTTCGCGGGTGTTGCGCCTGCGCCGGGAGGCCCGCCTCCGAATCTCCCGTTCGGTCATGGCGGAGGGGGAGGATCCCGACGCGCCGCTCGCTCTCTTTCTGCCGGAATGGATCCGTCTCGCGGCGAATACGGAGGACGCCCGCTTCGAGGCGCTCGCCCGGGAAATGCTCCGTTTCGAACTCGATGGCGAGTTCCGTTTCACCCGCCCCAACCGCCCCCTGGCCGAATGGATCGCCCGACAGAAGCACGACGGGCGACGCACGATCTACGCCTCGGACATGTATCTGGGCCGGGCGGGTATCGACGAACTGCTGCATCGCCACGGCCTGGACGATCTCTTCGAGCGGGGATACGTCTCCGCCGACCGGCACGCCTTCAAGTGGAGCGGAAAGCTGTTTCGGAAACTGCTCGACGAGGAAGGGCTCGCCCCCCGCGAACTGCTGCACCTCGGCGACAATCCCTACAGCGACGGCCGCGTGCCGAAACGCATGGGCATCCACGTCTTTTCCATGCCGGATCTCTCCCGCCGATCCGACCGGCGGCGGAAGGAACGCCTGTTCAAGGAAATCGCGGATCCCGCCTTTCCGGATCCGGGGGGCTCGCTTCTGGAACTCTGCCACGGCATGGATTCGGGAAACTTCACGCCGGAGGAGGCCTTCGGATTCGAGGCCGTGGGACCGGTGTTCGCGTCGTTCGTGCACAACGTCCTGGAACGCGGCCGAGCGGATGGCGTCGGGCGGCTGTATTTCGTCTCCCGGGACGGCTACATCTTTCACCGCATGTTCCGCGAACTGGCCCGGCACGTGGAGGAGTGGACCGCGTTGCCCGAACCGGTCTACCTCCTGATGAGCCGCCAGGCGATTTTCCCGGCCTATCGAGAACGGATCCACGAAGAGGATTTTCGCGGATGGATTCGCCGGGGAGAGGGAAGGGAAACCCTGCGGAGCGGCCTTCGCCGTTACGGACACGAAGACGCTTATATCGGCCGAATCGCCTCTGAAAAGCACGGACTCGATCCGGACCGGCCGCTGCGGGTCGAGGACATGGAGCGGTCCGAGTTTGCAGGGCTGCTCGCCGATGACGAACTGAACGCGGCCACGCAAAGGATTCATGCGGATTCGAAACGCGGACTGCGGCGCTATCTGCGACGCGCGGGTCTTTTCGGCAGCGAACGGGTGGGCCTGGTGGACATCGGCTGGACGGGCGGCACGCAGACGATGCTGTCGCAAATCTTCGAGGATGATCCTGAATTTCCGGCGCTTTTCGGATATTACTTCGCCCTCGACCGGGACGCCCAAGGCCGGGAGACTCCGAAAAACCGGCTTTACGGCATCCTCGCCGACCGGCGGGAACTCGGCTTCCATTCAGCCTCCGTTTTTTCCTTCCTGCACGGCTGGGAAAGCGTTTCCCCCGCTCCCCACGGCACCGTGACGGGCTACGCGCCCGACGGCGAGCCGCGGATCATGGCGGAGGATCATCCCGTGCGCCTGGCGGAGCGACAAAACGACGAGACCGTACGGGCCATTCAGTCGGGAGCCCTGCGTTTCGCCCGTTGTTTCGGGGAGTTGGCCTTCCCGCTGGGTGTCGAGGCCCGGGCCGTGCTGCCGGTGGCGCGCAGCCTGGCGGCCCGGCTCTCTCGCGCGCCGGAACCCGAGGAAGCCCGCACGCTGCTCGGTCTGCAATTTTCCGAAAGCTTCGGTCTGAACCGGGCCCAAGTCATCGGTGGCGCGTTGCCGGACGAGAATGCCTCTCTTGCGGAGCGCATCCGTCGCCTGGCGCAGGGCGAGCACCGGCGGGCCGGATGGGGCCGGGGCGCGGTGGAACTCTATCGCCTGCCTTTCGTCGGTTTTCTTTACGCCGCCGGGGGCGCGTACCGCCTGTTGCCGGAGGAAAAGTCGCCCGGCGCTGATTCTCGAATGAATCCGGAGATTTCCGGTTCTCCGAAAACCGAGCCGCCTTCCGAGTGGCGGGCCCATGCCCGGGATCTGGAATTTCTGGAACGACTGAAATCCACCGTCCAACGGATAGAGAACCGGGCGATTTCGGACGCCCGGCGCACGCTCTCCATGGAAAACCGGCCGCCGCTTCTGGACGCCGCGCGCCGGCTGGAACTTCTTGCCTCCCGAACGCTGGTCAACGCCCTTGCGCGCCTTTCCGGAAAGCCCGCCTACCGCCACGACGGCTCCCGGCGGCCCCTGGCCGACCCCCGGAGGGTCTTGCGTCCGTGGCGAAGGCTCATCGGGCGGTTCGCCAGGACGGAGGAAAGGGACGATGATCTTTGAAAACGGCGGAACTTGTGTATAATACAGGAGAATGGACACCGGCGGTTTTCGAGCCACGCGCCGAATTCCGCCCGTCCGATGTGGCCCGGTTCGGTCGCGGTCGCGGGCCAAGCGCGGCGGATCCATCACCCGAACAGACGAAGGACGTGGAATGACGGCAGAAATTCTCGCGCTGATTCCGGCGCGTTCCGGATCGAAGAGCGTCCCGCACAAGAACATCCGCCCCATGGCGGGCCTGCCCATGCTGGCCTGGTCCGTTCGTCATGCACTGGACTGTCCCGAAATCACTCGGGTAATCGTGGACACGGACGACGAATCCTACGCGGAGATCGCCCGGACGCACGGCGCGGAAACGCCTTACCTGCGGCCGAAACACCTGGCGGAAGACGCCTCCACCGACCTGGAAGTCTTTCGGCACGCCCTCGAATGGCTGGACGAAAAGGAGGACTACCGCCCCGATCTGGTGGTCCACCTGCGGCCCACCTGCCCCCTGCGCCGCACCCGGGATCTTTCCGCCATGATCGGCATGCTGGAAGCCGATCCGGAGGCCGATTCCGTGCGTTCCATCACCCAAGCGCCCGAAACGCCTTACAAAATGTGGATCCGGAACGGGGATCGACTGGAGCCCGCCGCCCGTTGCGACGTGCCCGAAGCCTATAACGCCCCCCGGCAGAGTCTGCCGAAGGCCTGGCTGCACAACGGCGCCATCGACGTGCTGCGCCCGCGAACCGTGCTCGAACGGAATTCCATGACCGGCCGGAAGATCCTGGGTTACGAGATGGACAGCCTCGTGGATATCGATACGGAAGAACAATTCCGACACGCCGAGCTGCGGCTTCTCGTCCAGCGGATAAGTCGGGAAAGGAAGAACTTCTGCATCGACATCGACGGCGTCATCGCCACTACGGCGAAGGATCTGCAATACGATCGGGCCGAACCCATTCGGGAGACGATCGAGACGATCAATATCCTATACGACCGGGGGCACCATATCACCCTGTTCACGGCCCGGGGCACGGTGACGAAGATCGACTGGCGGGAGACGACGGAAGGGCAGCTTTCGGACTGGGGCGTGCGCTACCACGAACTCCGGTTCGGAAAGCCCGCCGCGGATTATTACATCGACGACCGCATGCTGACGCTCGATCAGTTTGCGGGTCTGAAATCTTTATTGAAGGATTGAAAAAGCGTCCGCGACAGGCGGACCGTGGCGGCGGAGGAACGGCATGGCGGCAGGCGTGAAAATCGGAAACAAAACCGTGGGCGCGGGCCACCCGGCGTACATCGTGGGGGAGATCGGCATCAACCACAACGGGGACATCGCCATCGCGAAGCGCCTGATCGACGCGGCGGTTTTTTCCGGCTGCGACGCGGTGAAATTCCAGAAACGCACGCCGAAGCTCTGCGTCCCGAAACACCAGTGGGAGCGCAAGCGGGAGACGCCCTGGGGATACATCACCTACCTGGAATACAAAGAGAGAATCGAGTTCGGCCGGGCGGAGTTCGAGGAGATCGACGCCTATTGCCGGGAGCGCGGCATGGCCTGGTTCGCCTCGCCCTGGGACGAGCCTTCCGTGGATTTCCTGGCCGATTTCGACGTGCCCTGTTTCAAAATCGCCTCGGCCTCGCTCACGGATCACGAGTTGCTCGTGAAAATCCGCTCTTTCGGCAAGCCGGTGATTCTCTCCACGGGCATGTCCACGGACGAGGAAATCACCCGGGCCGTGGAGGTTCTGGGAAAGGAGAACCTGATTCTGCTGCATACCACCAGCACCTACCCCTGCCCGGTGGAGGATCTGAATCTCTCCTGCATCCGCAGGTTGCAGGAACGTTATCCGGACGTTCCCGTGGGCTATTCGGGCCATGAGGTGGGGCTTTCGACGACCATCGCGGCGGCCACCCTGGGCGCGGCCTTCGTGGAGCGGCACATCACCCTGGATCGCTCCATGTGGGGCACCGATCAGGCCGCCAGCGTGGAGCCCCAGGGGCTCTTTCGCCTGGTGCGGGACATTCGCACCATCGAGAAAGCCATGGGTGACGGACGGAAGGTGGTCACCGAAGGCGAGCGGGCCATCCGCGACAAGCTGCGCCGGAAGGGATGACGACCGTTGCTCCCGGATGCCGAAATGAAAAACCGTGTCATGACGACCGGTTCCGGATCGATTGCCCCGGCCCGGAATGATCGGAAAGTGGTGCTTTTCTGCACCAGTCCCTTTTCCCTGTGGTGCGGCATGGCCTTTCTCCGGCAGCGGGGCGTTCCCTCGGAAAGCGTCGTGGCGGTGGATTACAAAAGCGCCCTGCCGCCCATTCTGGACGCCGAAAGCTGGATGGCGGAAAGCGCCGGGGCGGCTTATCACCGCCGGGAGGCGGATTGGTTCGAGCCCTTCCTTTCGTCTCTGGGAAAGGGGCGGCTGGAGAAGATCCTTCGTCTGCCGTTCTGGCGAAAGGACCGGCGGGCCTTCGTGACGCTTTTTTCCTTTTTCGTCGATATCAACGACGTGACGGACATTGTGTTGCCGTTTCGCATGTTGTTGGAGGAAGTGCTGTTGGCCATGGCCTTCCCCCGGGCCCGGCGGCACTTCATCCCGGACGGCTACCTGCTGGACCATGCGCCCCTGCGGCTTTCTCCGCTGTGGAAGGCGCGCGGTGTAAATAATCCGTATACAGTAGGGAAGCGCCCCATCATCTGGACGCCCGCGTCCCTGGAAAACCGGCTTTCGCGCTTCGGGTCCGTAAAACGCATCGAAGCGGACGCTTTCGAATCCGTGGCCGAAGACTTCCGGAAACGGCCCGACTGGGACGGATGGCTGAAGGAAAACGGGCTGTTGCGCAAGGGCGCGCCCTTCACCGTATTTTTAGGGCAGAACCTTTTTGCCAGACAGATGGCGGATCCCATGGAGGAACTCTCCGTCTACGGACGGATTCTCCTTCGGGAACTGGAAGAAAGCGAAAACCGCATCCTGGTGAAGCTTCATCCCCGGGACAACGAGGCGCGGCGCTCGCTTCTGGACGGTCTGATTCCGGCGCGGGACAAGAGACGGGTGACGCTTCTTCCCATCGATCGGTTCTCCAATCTGCCGGTGGAACTGCTTTTCGATCGGATCGGGATCGCCCGGGTGGCGGGCATCGCCACCACGTCGATCCTTACCGCTCGGACCGAGGGACTGGAGACGCGCATCTACGACGCCGTGGAGTTCGCGCCCCGGCTCCGGGAGGACATTCGGCGACTGGCGGAGGAAAACGGGCTCGAACGGGTGGTGGTATAGAAACGGAATCCGCATGGACATGGAAGGAAAGCCAACGGGAATGGAACGATCCGGACCCATCGTCACCGTCATCGAGCCGCCGCGACGCTGGTGGCGCATCGATCTGGCCGAGCTGTGGCGGTTTCGGGAACTGTTTCTATCCCTCGTTCGGCGGGACTTCCAGGTGCGCTACAAGCAGACCGTGCTGGGCGTCTCCTGGGCCTTCATCCGTCCCATCGTCACCACGATCGTGTTCAGCGTCATTTTCGGAAAACTGGGCAACCTGGCCACGGACGGCCTTCCCAAGCCGCTGTATTATCTCGCGGGCATCGCCGTCTGGCGATATTTCGAACAGGCGCTGTCGATTTCCAGCAACAGCCTGCTGGCCAATCAGACCCTATTGACGAAAATCTACGTTCCCCGTCTGATCCTCCCCACGTCGGCGGTCATCGTCAGCCTGGTGGATCTGGCCATCGCCTTCGCAACGCTCCTCGCGCTGATGCTCGCCTACGGAGTCGTTCCGGCCTGGACGGTCGTGTACGTTCCTCTCTTCGTCTTTCCGGCGTTTGCGGGCGCGTTGGGATGCGGCATGCTGCTCAGCGCGCTCAACGTGCGCTACCGGGACGTGCGCCAGCTGGTGCCGTTTCTTCTGCAACTGTGGATGTACGCCACGATCATCGTGCCCTACAGCCGGGTGGCGGGATACCTGGGGGAATGGAAGTGGATCTACGGCCTGAATCCCATGGCCGTGACCGTCGAGGGCGTCCGCTGGAGTCTCCTGCACCACCGCATGGAGTTCCAGAGTTTTCCAACGGAGCTCTTGCTTCCGGGAATCGGCATGACCGGCGTACTGTTTCTGGCGGGACTCTATCTGTTCAAGCGCATGGAGCGCCAGTTCGCGGATATCATCTGACACGAAGCGGGAAAGAGGAAAGACGGATCCGATGCCCGAAAGAATCGCCATTCGCGCACAAAACCTGGGGAAACACTACCGTCTCGGCGAGATGGGAACCCTGGCCGCCGGGCTGCGCGACTGGTTTCGCCGGACGGGGAGAAACGCCCGCGAGGAATCCTCGGGAAAATCCGACGAGTTCTGGGCGTTACGCGATGTGTCCTTCACGCTGAAACCGGGAGAGACCCTGGGGATTATCGGTCAGAACGGCGCGGGCAAGAGCACCCTGCTGAAGATTCTGAGCCGCATCACCTATCCCACGGAGGGCCGGGCGGAAATCCACGGGCGGGTGGGATCGCTTCTGGAGGTGGGCACGGGGTTCAACCCGGAACTCACCGGCCGGGAAAACATCTATCTGAACGGGGCGATTCTCGGCATGACCAAACGGGAGATCGATGCGGTCTTCGACGAGATCGTGGCCTTCAGCGGCGTGGAACGCTTTCTGGACACGCCCGTCAAGCGCTACAGCAGCGGCATGCGCGTGCGGCTGGGCTTCGCCGTGGCGGCGCACCTGCGCACGGAAATCCTGATCGTGGACGAGGTGCTGGCCGTGGGCGACAGCGTCTTCCGGAGCAAATGCATCGGCAAAATGGACGGCATCGCCCGGGAAGGCCGCACGGTGCTCTTCGTCAGCCACAACATGCAGGCCATCAACAACCTCTGTTCCCGCTGTCTCTGGCTGGAGGAAGGCCGGATCGTCCGGGACGGTCCCACGGAGGATCTGGTGTTCGAATACCTGCGGAAGAACGTCGATTCCGGAAACGAGACGGCGGCGACGTTTCCCGAGGATCCCGGGATCCCCCACCAGATCGTGCACGTCGGGTTGTACCAGGAAGACGGAAGCGCGGTGGATCGTCCTTTGACCACCGAAGAGCCCTTTTTCGTCGAACTGAGGATCCGACATCGGGAGAAATCCACGAGCAGCATGTACGGCGCGTTTTACATTTCCGATGGAAACATGCAGCCGATTCTGTTTACGGACAGCCGCGATCACGAAGGGAGCGTCGCGCCTTCCGGATCCGCGATCGGAGAGGAAATTTTCCGCGTTCGAATCGAGGCGCCTCTACTGACACAGGGAAAATACTGGTTCACCGCCGGTCTACGGGAGGAACAAGGAGAGCGGCTCGATCTTGTGAAACATGCGGTCTGTCTGGAAATCGTCGATATCGATGGCAGCCGCCCAAACCGTCCCGGGTACATCAACAGGAAACTGGAATGGAGTCTTCGGGAAAAACATTCATGATTCGCGTGCGGACGGTGCTTCAAGGAATATCGGATGGAACGAAAGAAAAATCCGAAAATGGAACCTTTTTTCAGTAGGTTGCGGCATCCAAGAGCGCCGTTTCTCGATCTTGCGCCATCTCAGGCGGAAGCGAAAAGGCGTTTCGAAAGCCGAATCGAAGACGGTGTCTATCGTTTCGAATCCGTGGATTCTCCATGCGGAACACGCCCGGAAGAAAACAGCGCGGATCTTCTGGCCACGGTGGATCGCTATGGTCTGGAGATTTCGACCTGGTTAAGCAGAAAATCCGGACTGCTTTGGGAAAGTCCGCGAATGACCCGGGAAAGTTTGGAACGGTTCTACCGGGAAGACTATAGAGATCTCTATTCATCCGACTTGAACAAGGATCTGTTTTTTCTTTCTCAGGTGAGAAAAGGAATTCGATATTACGGGATCCTGGAAAAACATGGCCGAATACGATCGTCGGAAGCCACCACGGTTTTCGATGTCGGGTGCGGAATGGGGGGCGTGCTCGAAGCCTTTCGATTGGGCGGCGTCGAGCGTGTTTTCGGAGTGGATTTCGGAGAGGAATATCTGGAGGAGGGCAGACGGCGAGGATTGACGCTGAGGAAAGGATCCGTCGAGGAATTGCAGGAATTCGGATTTGCCGACATCATCGTTCTGTCGCACGTTCTCGAACATGTTCCCGAACCGGTTTCGCTCTTGAAAGAAGCGGCTCGACGGCTGAAACCCGATGGCGTCCTGTTCATCGCGGTTCCCGGCGTCCTGAATCTGAAGGCCTATGAATACGATCTCCTCCGCTACCTCCAGAACGCTCATCTTTTTCACTTCTGTAAAGAAACCTTGGAAGCTTTGGTAAATACAGCGGGACTGGAAGCGGTCTACTCGGATCAGACGGTCCATGTGATCGCGAAAAGGGCGAATCCGCCGATTCCTTCCGATTGGAACGCTCGAACTTACACGACGGTGTTGAGTTATCTGAAAAAATGCGAAAATATCGTCACACACCCCCAGGCGCTTTATCCACTGTCCGAAGACGGTGTGATAAGCAAGATTCGCATACTCAACCGAATTCTGGATCGAAAAAACTTGCGCATGATCCATTTCGATGAAAAACAGCGAGATAGTCTGTCGAAAGGACTGGCCGAGTTCATTCTGTGACCGTGACGTCGGTTCGCCGAGCCTTGTTTCGGATGGATACAAATTCCGGCTTGACGACATGAAAGGGAGAACAGCGGAAGACCGCCATGGATAGAGAGCGCATCACCCCCATCCTGCACGATATCGAACGCCGGTTTCCCGTGGAAACCTGGGAGGTTCGCGGCGTGCACGTCTGGCCCGTCGTGCGGCTCGTTCTGGGTTTTTATCTGGCGGAAATGATGGAGGATCCTTTCGCCGGCCGTTCGGAAGAAAACAGGCCGAATCCGGAGTCCGGAACCGGCTGGAAACTGCCGAAAATTTCCGACGCCGGGAAAAACGTCCTCCGGCTGGGCGGAAAGGGGAAAGCCGCGCTGGGACACGGGCGGCGGCTTGTGCGGGAACTTTACGGAAATGGGGACTTTTTCCGCCCCTGCGATACGGCCGTGGTCACCTATTCCACCCGCGTCATTCCCTGGGGAACGGGGGGATATCACACCACCGCCGAACCGCTCGTGGAGGCGCTTCGGTCCCTGGGCGACCGGCCGGTGATCTGGGAATTCGGCAAAAGCCGGATGAAGCGACGCGAGGAGCCTCTGTCGCTCGCGCCCTTCCAGGAAGCCGTCTATCCCTTCCTGAGGCTGCGCTATCCCGAGATCCTGCCGCGGCCGACCTGGTACGCGCCCTTCGCCGATGCCGTGAAAAAACGCGGCGAGACGCCCCCGTCCTGGCCGCTCATCTCCCAGTGGGTGCGCCACCGCCTGATCCTGGCGGACATGTTCACGATCCTTCTTTCACTCGCCCGCTGCCGGCGGCTGATCGTCGATTCCTGGTACGACGGCCCCAGTTCGGCGGCCTGCATCGCCGCCAGGCGGCTTAGGATCCGAAGCATCGATTTTCAGCACGGCTTGCAGGACGGCCTCCATTTCGCCTATTCTCCCTGGAGCAAGGAGCCGCCGAAGGGCTACGAATGCCGACCGGACGACTACTGGTTGTGGGGGGAAGAAGAGCACGACCTGTGGTTGCGCTCTCCGATCCACCGCAAGCCGAATCATCATGCCGCGGTGGGCGGAAATCTGTGGCTGAACAAATGGCGATCCGATCCCGACGCCGTCATGCGGGAGGCCATCGACCGTTGCCGAAGCATCCGTTCCGGTAAAAAAAGCGTCCTGGTCACCCTGCAACCGGACGTGGACCTTCTACCCATCCTGGAGGAGGCCATCGACAAGGGTCCGAAAGACCTTCTCTGGCTGATCCGGCTGCATCGGCGGAAAATGGAGGCGATGCCGGAGGTCCGGGAACGGCTGAAGCGCGAGAACGTTCGGATCGAGGCGGCCACGACGCTCCCGCTCTACGCCTGGCTCTCCGTGGCGGACGCGCACCTTACGGCGTTTTCCACCTGCGCCAAGGAGGCCCTGCCGTTCGGAGTTCCGTCCGTCCTGGTTTCCGAGGCGGGCCGCCGGGCGTATCCGGATTACGTCGAGGGTGGGGTCATGCGATGGGCGCCGGACGTGAAATCGCTGCTTGAGGAACTGGACGCCATGATGAGAAAGGACAGGGACGCGATCCGGCGGCAGTCCGAACGGGCCTTTGCACCGCCCTTTGCCGCACGGGAGGTTTTGCAATGGATTCTGAAATGATCCGATCACTGAGAAAAATCCGCCGAAAGCTGGCGATCCGCACCCGATTGAAGAACAAATGGCGAAACGACTGGCGGATCCGAGCGTTGCGAATGCGCGAGCGTTTGGCGCTTCGATCGATCCCCGGGAGGGTTTCCCATTCGTTTTACGTACTCTCCTGCACGCGCAACCAGGGAGAGGTCGCGCGGAAGTGCCTTCAGAGCGTCTACGATCAGGATTACGATCGCGGCAAAATACGCCACGTCTTCATCGACGACGACTCGACGGACGATACGCGGGAAATTGTCCTGCGGTGGCTTTCGGAACATCCCGACCACAATGTCCTTTATGTTCGCAACGAAACGCGCCTGGGCGGAACGCGCAACACCTTGAGAGGCTTCGTTTCCGCCCCTCCCGGGTCCGTCTGCATCGAATTGAACGGCGACGACTGGCTGCCGGACGACGGCGTCGTTTCCTTCCTGAACCGCGTATACAACGATCCGTCGGTTTGGATGACGTACAACTCGTGGGTCTATTCGGACGGGACGCCCTCCCGCTATACGGAACCGATCCCGGAGAAATGGCGGACTTCCCGTTCCTATCGGCGACACCCGTGGCGCTCCAGCCACCTGCATACGTTCCGGCAGGAATTGTTTACGCAGATCCGGAAAGAGACGATGATCGATCCCGAGACGGGAGAATACTGGAAAAACGCGGACGACCTGGCCATGTATTTCGCCATGCTGGAAATGTCGGGGCGTCACGCGCGCCACTTGTATCGGATCACGTATGTCTATAACATGACCCCCCAGGCCGAGTTGAACATCGACCGGCGGGCCAACGAGGAACGGGCGGCGCGGATTCGAAGCATGGAGCCTTATCCGCGGCTGGAGAAACTGGTCGGCAGACCATCCGATTTCCTACACGAAAGGCTGTAACCCCGTGAACATCGTTCACTTCAGCGCCACACTTCTCGCGGGAGCGCCCGGCCGACTGGTGGATCTGTTGAACCGGCAGGACGGAGTGCATGCCCGGCTGGTGCATCTGGAAACGCACGAATGCTTTCCCCCGGACCTTCATTTTCCGGAAAGCCGGGAGGAGGTTCTGGAACTTGTGGAGCGGGCGGATATTCTGCACCTGCACAATTATTTCGATGAAAGCAGCCAGGACTTCGCCCCCGTCGATTTCCGAGCCCTGCGGAAATCGGGCAAGCGGATCCTCCGCCAGTATCACACCCATCCGGGATTCATCGCCGAGAAAATGGGCATCTCCGTGGAAACGCTTCTGAACGATGATCTGCCGTCCCTGGTCATCGCCCAGTTCCAGGAGCGGTATTATCCCAAGGCCCGGGTGGTGCCCAATCCGCTTCCCATCAACGACCCGCTTTACCGCCCGTCTTCCGGAAGCGAGGAGATCCTTCACGAGATCGTTTTCACGCCCACCCGGGACAGCGACGCGTGGGAGGACCGCTGGAACACCAAGGGGCTTCTGGAAACGAAGGCCATGCTCCGCCTGGTGCGGAAAGATACGAAGGCCCGTTTCGCGATTCTGGCCCGGGTTCCGCTGGAGGAGGTGCTGCGCCGGAAGCGGCAATCGCGCATCGTCATCGATGAACTCGTCACGGGCAGCTATCATCTCTCGGGACTGGAGGGGCTGGCGCTTGGGAGACCGGTGCTGGCTTATCTGGACGAGCGCACCCGGGCCGTGCTCCGAACCGTCACGGGAAGCGATCGGTCGCCCTTCGTCAACACCCGTCTGGAAAACGCGCGGGAGGTTCTGAACGAGCTGTTGAAGGATCGGGAGACGGCGGAGGAAATCGGCCGGGCGTCGCGCGAATGGATGGAGCGCTACTGGAAAGAGGAAACGGTGGTCCGGCGCTACCTGGACGCCTATCACGATCTTTTGGACAATCCGGAAAAGATCCGGCGTCAGCCCGAACTCGCCATCGAGGGAAAGGCCGCATTCTTCCAGGCGATCACTTTGCCCGATCGGCTCCATGACTCCCGGAAGAACCTGTACCCGGACGGCTGGCGGATAAAACGAGCGGAAATCGGACTGCGGCTGAGCGTGCTGGTCTGCCGGTTTCGAACGTGGATGCTGGCGACGGTTCTGAACCCGACCGTCTACGGATGGTTGCTGCGCCGTCTGCCGGACCGGCTGTACCTGCCGGTTCGGGAGTTCTATCGCAAGCGCATCAAGAAGCTTCTTTTGCGCTATCGCTCGAAACCCTGAAGCGGCGGATCGAAGGGCCGGAAGAAACGGATAGTTCGCCGTCCGAAAAACGGAAATCGCAAGGACGCCATGAACGCACGGAAGGAAAAGCACCGGGAGAATTCTTCGGAACGACGGCTGAAGATCGCCATCGTCAGCAAGGCGGACCGCTCGGGCGGCGGCGCCAGCCGCGTGGCCGCCGATCTGGCCGATCTCTTGAACGAAGCCGGGCATACGGCGCACCACTGGCTTCTTCACCGCCGGGGGCGCGCCGAAGCGCATGTGCGCGACCTGTACGGCGAACGCTTTTCCAAGGCGTTCCGGCTGGTGAATGCGATTTCCAGAAGCGTAGGGACCGCGGAACTGTTCCCCGTGGAACTTTCCGTGCTGGGCCGCCGGGCACGGCGGGAAGGCTACGACCTGGTTCACTTTCACGATCTGACCTCGGCCGTTTCCCCGCTCACGGTGCTGGCGCTTTCGAAGCGATGGCCCACCTTCTGGACGTTTCACGACTGCTCGCCGTTTACGGGCGGCTGCCTGTATCCCATGGACTGCACGCGCTACCTCACGCGTTGCGGCGCTTGCCCGCAACGGGGAGACTGGCCTCTTCAGAGCCGCTTCGATCGTACAGGTTTCATGCAGGACGTGCGGCGCGTGACGCACCGCTTCGGCTCGGTTCACGCCCTAAGTCCCTCGAACTGGATGGCCGATCGGGCCATGGAATCGGGCGTGGTGCCCCGGCGGCCGGAGGTGATCCCGAACGGCGTGGACACGAAGCGGTTCCGGCCGAGGAACAGAGCCGAACTGAAGCGCATGCTGGAGATCGATCCGGAAAGGACCGTGCTGCTTCTGGCGGCGGGCGACGTGGAGGACGCGCGCAAGGGAACCCGGCAGGCGATCGAGGCCCTGAACGCGATTCGCGAAAAGCGGCCTCATCTGATCGTCGTGGGCCACGCCGGAAACGCCCTGTGCGAGGCGCTGCGAGGCTTCGACGTCCTGTTCGCGGGCTGGGTGAGTTCGGACGAATTCAAAAGCCGCCTCTTCGCCGCGTCGGACGCCTATCTCTTCTGCTCGCTGGCCGACAACCTGCCGTTGACGGTATTGGAGACCATGGCCTCGGCTACGCCGACCCTCGGGTTCGCCACCGGCGGCATTCCGGAGATGATCGAGCACGAACGTACGGGCTACCTGGTCCGGCCCGGCGATATCTCCGGGTTGGTTTCCGGCCTCGAAAAGGCGCTGCAAGGCGGCGGGCGATTGGCGAAATGGGGAGAGGCCGCCCGAACGCGGGCCGTCGAGCATTTCTCCAACGAACTCTTTCTGGAAAACCACCTGCGATACTATCGGAAAATCATCGGCGAACGCTGAGCGGACGGGGTGTGCGGCTTTTTCTCGGCTTGCCGCCCCGAAGACGGAGTCCGTCCGGATCGGAAAGCGGTCGCGTCACTTTTTCTTCGTCGGAACGGGCATGTCCAGATAGGCCAGAACTTTCTTCAGGTCTCCCCAGACCAGGCGCTTCTTTTCGTCCTGCGGCGGGCGCAGGCAGTACGAGGGGTGGAAGATGGGCATGGTGGGAACGCCCTCGAAACGGTACCAGGTGCCGTGCACCTTGGTGATGCCGTCCCGCACGCCGAGCAGCCGCGTCATGGGCACGCGGCCCAGCAGAATCAGCACCCGGGGATTCACGGCGCGAATCTGCCGCTTGATGAAATCGATGCAGGCGGCTACTTCGTCCTTTTCCGGATCGCGGTTGTTGGGCGGACGGCACTTGACGATGTTGCCGATGTAGACGGATTTTCGGGGAATGCCCATGCCCAGTTCGATCCAGCGGGTGAGCAACTGTCCCGCCCGGCCGATGAACGGGCGGCCCTGGGCGTCCTCGTCGGCTCCCGGACCTTCGCCCACAAACAGGATGTCCGCGTTCGGGTCGCCCTCTCCGAAAACGATGTTCTGTCGGCCTTCCCAGAGCTTGCAGCGGCGGCAGTCCCCCAGTTCCTCCCGGATGGATTCCAGCGTGGGCCGCGCGGCTTCCGTGGACGCGGACGCGGCGGGAAAGAATTCCGCCGGTTCCGAAGCGGGCGCGGAGGCTTTCGATGCGGGAGGCGGAGAATTCGCACTTCGTCTCGGGGCGACGTTCGCCTCCGGTCGCAGGGACTCGCGCTCCATTTTCATGCGCTCCTCGATCATCGCCCGCGGCACGCCCGGATGCCCCAAGCGCTTCTGCCATTGCAGATAGGCGCGCGCGTCGTCGAAAATCCGGCGCAATTCGTCGCGGTCGCGGGCGCTCATTTCTCGGCGGCCTTGTCATCGGAAGGGGCCGCGTCCCGTTTCGCCGGGGCTTTGCCTTCCGCTTTGGCCGGGGCCGTATTCGCCGCTTTGGACGCCGTTTTCCCGGCGTTTTCGGCGGCGTTTTCCGTCGTGGATTTCGCCGAGGCCGTGTTGTCCGACTTGGCGGCGGATCCGCCCCGTTTTCCCCTCGTGCGTCCGCGTCGAGAGGCGCTGCGGGTCGAGACCGGAGCGGCGCGGAGTTTCTGGATGATCTCGAACAGTTGCACGGAAACCTCGGATTTCGCCATCTGGGGCAGGGACTCGATCAACCCGGATTTCCCGATGATCTTGACCACGTTGGTTTCCACCTCGAAGCCCGCGCCTTCCTGGCTCACGTCGTTGATGACGATGGCGTCCAGCTTCTTCTCGGTGAGTTTCTTCCGGCCGCTCTGCAAGACCTGGTTGGTCTCGGCGGCGAATCCCACCAGGAACTGGCGGGGTTTGCGGGCCTTGCCCAGTTCCTTCAGGATGTCCACCGTGCGGGTCAGGTTCAAGGCGAAACTGCTGTCCTGTTTGTGGATTTTCTGATCGGCGGTGCGGACGGGGCGATAGTCCGCCACGGCGGCGGACATGACGATGACGTTGGCGTCCCGGGCGTGCTCCATGACGCGTTTGTGCATCTGGTCGGCGGTGCGTACTTCTTCGTAGGCGACGCCGAAGGGAGGAGTGAGCGTGTTCGGACCGGCGACGAGGACGGTTTCCGCCCCGCGCGCCATGGCTTCCCGGGCGATGGCGAATCCCATGCGGCCGCTGGAACGGTTGGCCACGTAGCGCACGGGGTCGATGTCCTCGAAGGTGGGACCGGCGGTGACCAGCACGCGCTCGCCGGAAAGATCCTTCTCCTCCCGGCAGGCGTACAGGGTGGCGTCCAGAATGGTTTCCAGCGCGGCCAGGCGGCCCTGCCCCTGCTCGCCGCAGGCCAGATCTCCCGTTTCGGGAGGAACGACGGAAAAGCGTTCGATGGTGGACAGGCGCTGAATATTTTCCTGGACGAACTCGTTGCGCCACATGGCCCAGTTCATGGCGGGCGCGAGAACCACGGGCCCCCGAAAGGCCGCCAGAACGGTGCTGACAGTATCGTCGGCGATGCCGTTGGCCAGCTTGCCGATGCTGTTGGCGGTGGCGGGCGCCATGACCACGGCGTCCGCCCAGCGGGCCGCCTCGATGTGGCCGATCTGTCCCTCCCGCTCCATGTCGAAGAGGTCCAAAAGCACGCGCTTGCCGGTCAGGGCCTGGAAAGTCAGCGGGCGCACGAACTCGGCGGCGCTTTTCGTCATGGCCGCGCGGACCTCCGCGCCCTCCATGATGAAGAGCCGCGCCAGTTCGGCGGATTTGTAGGCCGCAATGCCTCCCGTCACGCAGAGAAGAATGCGGCTGCCGTTCAGTAGATTCATGGTCGTGATGCTCCTTTGGCATGCGATCCGCGCCGATGGCGACCGGCGCGGCGGTTCAGTCGTCGTTCAGTTTCAGGGCGGCCAGAAACGCCTCCTGGGGAATGTGGACGTTGCCTACCTGCTTCATGCGCTTCTTTCCGGCCTTCTGTTTCTCCAAAAGTTTCCGCTTGCGGGTGATGTCTCCCCCGTAGCACTTGGCGGTGACGTTCTTCCGGAAGGCCTTCACGGTGGTCCGCGCGATGACCCGCGTTCCGATGGCGGCCTGGATGGCGACCTCGAACATCTGGCGCGGGATCAGTTCCTTCATTTTCACGCAGATGGCCAGCCCGCGATCCCGGCTGGTGCTGCGGTGGGCGATGAGGGACAGGGCGTCCACCGGTTCCCCGTTCACCAGGATGTCCATCTTGATCAGATCCGAGGCCCGGTACTCCTTGAACTGATAATCCAGCGAGGCATAGCCCCGACTGGTGCTTTTCAGCTTGTCGTAGAAATCGAAGATCACCTCCGCCAGGGGAAGTTCGTAGGTGACCACCACGCGCTTCTCCCCGGCGTAGCCCATGTTCACCTGGGTTCCCCGGCGCTCTTCGCAGAGCTTCAGCACCGCACCCACGTATTCCTGGGGCATGTGAATGTTGGCGGTGATGATGGGCTCCTCGATGGCCTCGATCAACATCGGGTCGGGCAACTTGCTGGGATTGTCGATGTGGATGCGGCCGCCGTCCCTCATGAGCACGTGGTAGATAACGGTGGGCGCAGTGGTGATGAGGTCCAGGTCGTACTCGCGCTCCAGCCGCTCCTGGACCACCTCCATGTGCAGCATGCCCAGGTAGCCGCAGCGGAAACCGAAACCCAGCGCCTGACTGGTTTCCGGCTCGTAGGTGAAGGAATAGTCGTTCAGTTTGAGTTTCTCCAGCGCGTCGCGCAGCATGCCGTACGCACCTGGATCCGTGGGGTAAAGTCCCGCGAAGACCATGGGCTGGACCTCCCGGAAGCCGGGAAGCGCCTTCGGGGCCGGGCGGTCGGCGCCGGTGACGGTATCGCCCACGCGGGTGTAGGTGATGTCCTTGATGCCGGCGATGATGTAACCCACTTCTCCGGCGGAAAGCGACTTCGTATCCTGCATGTTCGGCGCGAAGACGCCCACGCGCTGAACCTCGAAGCGCCCCCCTGTCTGCATCAGCGTGATGTCGTCGCCCTTTTCGACCGTTCCGTGGAAGACGCGCGCCAGGATGATGACGCCCTGGTAGGAGTCATACCAGCTGTCGAAGATCAGCGCCTGAAGCGGGGCGGCGGGATCGCCCTTCGGCGGCGGAACCAACTCCACGATCTGCTCCAGGACGGCGGCCACGTTCAAGCCGGTCTTGGCGGAAACGGCCGGGGCCAGCGAGCAGTCCAGGCCCACCACGTCCTCGATCTCCGTGGTGACGCGCTCCACGTCCGCCGAGGCCAGATCGATCTTGTTCAGCACCGGCAGCACTTCCAGGTCGTGATCGATGGCGAGATATACGTTGGCCAGCGTCTGGGCTTCCACGCCCTGGCTGGCGTCCACCACCAAAAGCGCGCCTTCGCAGGAGGCCAGGCTGCGGCTGACCTCGTAGTGAAAGTCCACGTGCCCGGGTGTGTCGATCAGATTCAGAATGTAATCTTTTCCGTCCTTGGCATGATAGGGGAGGCGCACGGCCTGGGCTTTGATGGTGATGCCACGTTCCCGCTCCAGGTCCATGCGATCCAGAAACTGTTCCTTCATGTCCCGGTCGCTGACCAGGCCGGTCAGTTGCAGCAGGCGGTCGGCCAGCGTGGATTTTCCGTGATCGATGTGGGCGATGATCGAAAAATTTCGTATGGTTTTCATGTCCATCGGGATGTCGTTCCGTTCACGAAAGCCGGCGGGCCGGCTCGGATTGAAAATAGCTGTCCCAGCTCGCGCATTCCGGACAGAACCAGTCCGGGCGGTCGCCGGGTTTACCGCAGGATCGGCAGGCGAAGCGGGAGGAGGTTTCTTCGTTCAGGCGGTCGGTCAACTCCAGTTTCTCCGCCAATCGTACGGTGTCCGGGTGAAGGTCGTCGTCGTCCAGCAGGGATTCCACGTATCGCCGGGCCGCGTCGCGGTCGCCCTCCTCCAGGCGACGCCGGGCCAACTGCCGCCGCACGGCTCGTTCGTAGGGCGAGCCGTCCTCCAGCCGGTGGCGGAGAAAAAGCTCGAACCCTTCCAGGATGCCACCCTCTTTGGAAATCAGTTCCATCTCCCGCAAGAGAGCGGGAGCGGCCTGCGGCTGAACCTCCAGGCCCTTGCGAAGGGCGCGAAGAGCCTTTTTCGGCTGATCCTTCGCCATCCGGAAGCGGGCGTCGGCCAGGTGGACCAGGGCCAGATGCGGACTCCGTTGCCGGGCGGCTTTCACGAGCGCGCCCGCGCCGGCGATGTCGTCCGCTTCCAGAAGACGGAGCGCCTCCATGCTCCGCACCCGGGCCAGCAGATCCTTCGCATCCCGCCCGCCCAGGCTTTCGTAGCGCGAAAGCGATTCCAGCGCCAGCGTCCAGTCTTCGGCGCGGATGGCCAGTTCCGCCAGCCGATGGCGGGGTTCGGGCCAGGTGCGCGCCGATTCCGCCAGTTTTTGCAGCGTATCCATGGCGCGGCGCGCGCTTCCGGCGGCCGCATAATCCTCCGCCAGTTCGAAAAGCGCCTTGTGGCGGATGTCCGTGCCGGTCTTCGCCGCACGCAGCGCCATACCCTGATGGATGCGGATGGCCCGGGCGTAATCGCCCATGCGGCGGAACAGATTGCCCAGAACGAAATACACGTCCTCCCGTCCCGGATCGACGCGGGCCGCCTCCTTGAATTCCCGGGCGGCGTCCTCCCATTTTTCGCTCAGCGCCATATACGCGCCGCGCAAAAGGTGCCCGCGCTGCTCCGGCCCGTCCTCGTATGGTTCCCCGCCTTTCCGGCCCAGAAAGAACCAGACGGAGGCTCCGCCGAAAGCGAACCCCGCGAACGCGCTGAGGATGTATCCGATCACGGCGTCCATGGCTCTATCCGCTCGTCTCGTGGTATCCGCCGGGCCCGGGCAGGGGATCGGCGTCTTCCAGGGGCTGGTTGCGGAAAGCGATCAACTCCTCCTCCAATTCCTCGAACTCGCGATGCACGGCCTTCAGCCGCCGCCGGTAAACCAGGGAGATCCAGGCCGCGTAACCCAGGCCGCAGGCCAGGCCCGCCGCAAAGGCCGCCAGCACGACGGCGGAGATCCAGAGGGGGCGGCTTTCGAAATAGAGGAAGCGCAGAGCCACCGGATCGCGGTTGGTCAGAACGAAGATCACGGCGGAAACGCCGATAGCGATTCCGATGAGGACAAGCAGGAGCCGTTTGATGTTTCGCATGGCGGATCCTATGGGGTCCAACGATATTGCAGAGCGGAACGCGCTTCGTCTCGTACGCCGTCGCGAACGCCTTGCATGGCGCTTTCCATCAGCCGTTCCAGATAGCCGAAGGTCTCCTTCGGGGGATAGATCAGCTTGGGATCGTCTCCCAGGCCGTGGGCCTTGGCCAGATAGTCCACCGCGTCCCGGAAGTTGCCCAGTTCATCCACCAGTTTGGCGTTCAGCGCCTGTCGGCCCGTCAGGATGCGCCCGTCGGTCAGTTCCGCCAGATTTTCCTTCGCGATGCCGCGCGATTCGGAAACGGCGGTGACGAACTGGTCGTGGACGTCGTTCAGCATGTCCCGCACCAGTTCCTCTTCCTTTTCCGTGGCGCGGCGGAAGGGATTCAGCATGTCCTTGTGCTCCCCGGCCTTGTACATCCGGGGCTCGATCTTCAGGAAGCGCATCAGTTCCTCCATGTACGCGCTTTCCAGGATGACGCCGATGGAGCCCGTCAGGGTGCCGGGACTCGTGAAGATGCGATCCGCCCCGCAGGCGATGTAATACGCCCCGGAGGCGGCCACCGATCCGAAGGAAGCCACCACGGGCTTGGTCTTGCGGACGCGGAGCAATTCGCCGTAGATCTCCTGGCTGGGCCCCACCGCGCCGCCGGGGGAATCCAGCCGCACCAGCACGGCTTTCACGCGATCGTCGTGCAGGAAGGCGTTCAGGTCGTTTAAGGGTTTCGTGCTGTCCTGGATGACGCCCTTGATCTCCAATACGCCGATGCCGTCCCCGCCGGAGAAATCCGCCTCCACGCCCATGAAGGAAAGCATCAGCACGAAGATCAGCGCGAAGATCATCAGGAAGCCCGCGCCCAGAAGGACGCTGACCAGAACGAAATTCTGTTTATCGGCCGGCATTCCGCTGCTCCCTATGGTTTCCGGTCCGTTCGTCTTGACTCGTGTCGCCCGTTCCGCATCTTAGACCACAAACAGCACCCCTGCAACATAAATGGCGACCAGCAGCAGGGAATCCGGCCGCATGCGGAACAGGCGGAATTCCCACGGCCGCACCAGGCCGGGAAGCAGGGAAAGCGTCATGAGAATTCCCACGGCCGCGAACGCCAGGTGTTGGACGGTGGTCACGTCGAACAGCCCGGATTTTCCGTAGGCCAGATCCACCACGCCCAGGATACCCACGTTGAAGATGTTGCTGCCGAAGATGTTGCCGTAGGCCATGGACAACCGGCCCATGCGTCCGGCCGCGATGGAAACCGTCAGTTCCGGCAGGCTGGTGGACAAGGCCATGAAGAACGCGCCCACCACCGTCCCGCCCCAGCCGGTCAGTTCGGCGATGCGGTCGCAGATTCCCGCCATCCAGACGCTGCCGCCGATCAGAACGGCGGTGACGGCGGCCGTCAGCAACAGCAGGCGGGCCAGGCTCTCGCCCGCGTCGCCGTCCGCCCCGTCTTGCTCGCCGCTCGATTCCGCCTTGTCCACCACGTACAGGACGCGCAGCGACAGGAGGTACCCGATGAAAATCAGCAGGCTGACCGGATGGAAATAAAAGGACGGCAGGCGATTTCCCGTGAAATAGCCCAGGGCGAACAGCAGCAGCATACCCACGGACAACCCGCCCCCCACCAGGCTCGCCCGGCTTTTCTCGGACAGCCGGAACAGGAAATCCAGGATGGCCAGAATCAGCAGGTTGAAGGTGCAGGAGCCTAGAAGATTTCCCACGGCCATGTCCGCGTTGCCGAACTCGGTGACGGAAATGGTGGAGGTGATGACCTCCGGCAGCGAGGTGGCCGCGCCCAGCAGCAGCACGCCGATGAAGCCCTTGCCGATGCCGGTGCGGTCGGAGATGCGGTCCGCGTACGCGGAAAGCTTCGAACCGGCGACGACGATGGCCAGCGCGGCGGCGGCGAACTGGAGCCAGACCAGAGCCATGGGGCGTGTGTTCCTTTGCGTTACAAATGAAAAAGGCGGCCGGCGAAAGGATGGTTCCGCCGGTCGCCCGTTTTCTTATTTCCGTGAAGAATGCAGCGGGAAGGCTTATTCCGCCTTTTCTTCTTCCGATTCCGCCGGGGCTTCTTCCGCCGCCGGGGTTTCCTCGGCCGGAGCCTCTTCCACCGCCGGAGCTTCCTCGGCCGGAACTTCTTCCGCCGCCGGAGCTTCCTCGGCCGGAGCTTCTTCCGCCGCCTCGACGGCTTCCTCGGAGGCCGTTTCCAGTTTCAGTTTCTCTTTGATGGCCGCGCCGAGGTTCGTGGTGGAGGCGTCCGCCACGTTCATGAATTCGGCCATTTCCAGCTTTTCCTGGTTGTTCAGAAGCGAGCGGATGGACAGCGCGATCTTGCGTTCCATGGGATCGATGTGCTTGATCTCCGCCTTCAGTTCGTCGCCCACTTTCACGATGGTGGAGGGATCCTCCACGCGCTCGGCGGCCAGTTCGGAAACGTGAATCAGGCCCTCGACGCCTTCGGGCAGTTCCAAAAACGCGCCGAAGTCCGTGACCTTGCTGATCTTTCCATGCACCACCATGCCGGTGAAGTACTTTTCGGGCAGCACCTTCCAGGGATCGGGGGAAAGCTGCTTGATGCCCAGGCTGAAGCGCTCCTTGTCCGGGTCGATGTTCAGCACCACGGCCTCCACTTCCTGGCCCTTCTGATAGACCTCGGAGGGATGCTTGATCTTCTGGGTCCAGGAGATGTCGGAGACGTGCACCAGGCCGTCGATGCCTTCCTCGATGCCGATGAAGACGCCGAAGTCGGTGATGTTGCGGATTTTGCCGCGAATGACGGTGCCGGGCTGGTACTTGTCGGAAAGCAGCGTCCAGGGATTGGGCTCGATCTGCTTCATGCCCAGGCTGATGCGGCGGTTTCCGATGTTGATGTCCAGGATCATCACGTCCACGGTGTCACCCACGCTGACAAGCTTCGAGGGGTGCTTGATGCGCTTGACCCAGCTCATCTCGCTGATGTGGATCAGGCCCTCGATGCCCTCTTCCAGTTCCACGAACGCGCCGTAGTCGGTCAGGCTGACGACCTTTCCGCTGACCTTGGAGTCCATGGGGTACTTCGTCTCGGCGTCGGCCCAGGGATCCGGAGTCATCTGCTTCAGGCCCAGGCTGACCCGCTCGGATTCCTGGTCGTATTTCAGCACCTTGACCTTGACCTCGTCGCCGATGCCGAACATCTCGGAGGGATGGTTCACCCGGCCCCAGCTCATGTCGGTGATGTGCAACAGGCCGTCGATGCCGCCCAGGTCCACGAACGCGCCGTAGTTGGTGATGTTCTTGATGATGCCGCTGACCACCTGGTCTTCCTTCAGATTTTCCAGGGTCTTGGTTTTCAGCGTCTCGCGCTCCTTCTCCAGAAGCGCCCGGCGGCTCAGCACGATATTGCCGCGCTTTTTATTGAACTTGATGACCTTGAACTGGAATTTCTGGCCGATGAGCTTGTCCAGGTTGCGCACGGGGCGCAGATCCACCTGGCTGCCGGGCAGGAAGGCCTTGACGCCGATATCCACGGACAGGCCGCCCTTGATGCGGGCCACGATGGTGCCCTCCACCAGTTCGTCGCGCTCGCAGGCGTCGCAGATCTCGTCCCAGACCTTCTGGCGGTCGGCCTTTTCCTTGGAAAGCACGATCTGGCCGTGGTCGTCCTCCACCTCTTCCAGGATCACGTCCACTTCATCGCCTTCCTCGACCAGCAGGTTCCCCGCGTGGTCCTGGAATTCGTGGATATCGATCATGCCCTCGGACTTGTGCCCGATATCCACCAGGATGTGGTCCTTTTCGATGCGCAGCACCCGGCCCGTCACGACATCGCCTTCCTTGAAGTCCTGGTCGTTCAGGCTGGCTTCGAACATCGCCGCGAAATCTTCTTCTTCCTCGGCGGCGCCTCCCGCCTTCACATTGTCGAGATTCTCTTGTGTCATAGGGTTAACATTCGCTTTTCGCTCCCGATGCGATTAATGATTCCCGCCGACGGGGGAGCAGACCGGTGCGGCGGAAACCCATTCCAACAGGGGCGAAACTTTACTGTCTTTTCAACGAGATGTCAAAAGTTTTTTGGAGCGGATGGATTAATAATTTCGCCACCCCCGGTCCCTCCGGGCGGGATTCGGCGGCGGCGCGGGCGGTTCAGGCGTACAGGTCCACGTTACCGCCCTTTTTCGGGTCGAAATTCCCGGACGGCGGGGCGGCGGGGGCGCTTTCTTCGATGAGTTGCAGCAACGACGCGCCCATCTCCTTCTGCACGTCGAGCATTTTCCCCACCACGGCGGTGGAAATCTGCATGGATAAAGACGCCCGGCGGGCGCCGAGTTCGCTCTGGACGGTGGATGTGATGGACATGCGAACCTCCCGGGTGGCGCGGTTTCTTCCGTGGAAGAGAATCGTCCGAAACGGAGGGAATCTTTAGGAAAAAAGTGCCCGGGTGGGTGGGCAAAAGCTGCCGGGTGCGGCGAAAACGCAACGATCAGCGGGCCGCTTGCGAAAGACGCAAGGAAATCCGGGAGGTTTCGAAGGGCAGATTCCAACTTGCCGCCGGAACGCTTCGTTCCGCCACGGCGGGACCGTCCAGGCGTCGTCTCCAGAAGTCGCATTCTTCCCGGAAACGGCGGATATCGGCCGCCACGGGATCGGGCAGGCCGTCCGGAAGCAGGCGGCATGCGCTGGATTCGTAATAATAGTCGCAACTTGAGTCGTCCTCCCGGCGGTCTTTCAGCACCCGGAAACGGGCGGCGGTTCCCATATAGCGCCCCTGGTTCGTGCGGGGGGAAAAAGAGGTATCGAAGTCCTCGTGGCGGCCCGGCCAGAGGTGGATTCCGCCGGGATCGAGCATGCAAACCGTCGTGTTTTCGGGAACTTCCGCCAGGGATGTTCGCAGGAAGTCGAACTCGGCGCGAAAGGCGGGCCGGTTGTCCGCATGGAAGACCGGTCCCCATTCGGCCGCCGCGCCCAGGCAAAGAACGAGAAACAGACCCGGAAGCACGATTTTTTCCCGTTTCAGCGGCCGGACGAGTTCGGAAAGCCCCCGGGCGGAAAGCCACAGATCCACCCAGAGAAGCGCCAGAAAATAGCGCAGCACGAGCGGCTGGTTGGGGCTCATGGCCGAAAGCAGCGCGGGCAGCGAAAGCGCCGCCAGGACCGCCAGGATGCGCCCTCCCCGGCGAAAATCCGCCGCCGGAAGAAGCAGCAGACCCACGAGGCTCAGAGCGGCCAGGGTCCATTGTCCCGCTTCGGTGGAGGAAAACGTCAGCCACAGATCCTGGGAGGCCAGAAGGAAGTTCTTGAAATGAAACTCGATTCCGGAATCCGAGGCGTGAAAAAGCCGTGAAAGGCCCAGGGCGGCGGGAAGGCCCAGAATCAGGGGAGAGAAGCGGACGCGGCGCTCTTGCGGCGGGAAAAACAGCGGCCAGGCCAAAAGCCAGGGCACGGTTTCCACGCGCAACAACACGACGCCGAACGCGAAGGCCGCGGCCGGGGCGACCTGCGTCCGGCGGCCCTTTTGTCCCTCGGCCCAGAAGAGCGCCCCGACCAGCCAGAAGAGCAGCGCCAAGGCATGCTGGGCGTCGCTCGCGCCCAGTTCCACGAGCCTCGGCCACAGGGCCACGATTCCCCCCAGCGCCCAGCCGGTCAGGGGGGATTCTTCCGGCAGGCGAAGTCGAAAGGCCAGAAGCGCGGAAAACGGGGCCGAGAGCGCTCCGGCCAGGATCATCACTCCACAGACGAAGGGAAAGACCGCCGTGGAAACGGGCAGAATCGCGGAGAAAAGCCCGGCCAGTCCTTCCGCCGCCGGGGCGAAACCGTGCAGGTCGTATCCCGCGAGCGAACCGTCCGTCAGGCTGTACCAATTGAAAATCCGGTTTCCGGCCAGGATCCGCGCCGCGAGGGCGAGGACGAAAAGTCCCGCGAATCCGAAGGCTTGTGTCGTGCTCTCCCGAAAAAACCGCCGGGCTTCGCAGAGGAAAAACCCGAAAGCCGCGGCCAGCAGCGCAAGCACGAACGCTCCCAGGGCCAGAGACAAGGGCGAGCGTTCCGACAGCCCCCGGGGAGCCTGGGGATGCGTCTTGCCTTCCGGATCGGTTCGCGAAGGCGGCGGGGAAAGGCGTTTCCATGGGTCGGCCGGGCGGCGCTTTCGCAGCGTTTCGGCCAGCAGGGGCAGGGCCTCGGGACAGACGCCCGTGGGATCGCGGACGAGAAACGGCCCGGCGGTCCGGCCCGCAAGCTTCGTGTTCGGATGGCGCAACTCCATGGAAAAAGACGGCTTTTCTCCGAAGTCCAGCCGCACGCGGTCTGCCTGAATGGCCGCGCCGGAAAGCTTTTCGCCGCAGGGTTCGGGAAAGGGCGGGGCCACGGCCCGTTCGATCGTCGCCCGGGCCTCCGGCGGCAGAACGTATTCGATTTCCCCCGGCGCGGGAGCCGGAAAGGCGGTTTCCGAAAGGAGGGAAAACAGGCCCAGACACAAAAAGACGACCCGCGCCCACGCCCGGAAGCGTCTGGAAAAGATCGCTGTTTTCCGACCCCTGGGGCGCATGCGGGCTCCTTCGTCGGCGGAGGGCGTTTTGTCCGTATGGAGATTTCCGAAAGGCGGCGGCTCAGTCGCCCTCGAACTCCACCAGCCAGAAGGCGTCGATCCCGGCCTCTTTCAGGCGCGCGCCGCCGCCGATGTCCGGCAGGTTGATGACGAAGCCGGCTTCCACCACGATCGCGCCGAGCTTTCGGCAGAGCCGGGAGACGGCATGGGCGGTGCCGCCCGTGGCGAGAAGATCGTCCATCACCAGCACGCGGTCGCCCTTCGAAAGCGCGTCCACGTGGATCTGAACGCGGTCCGTGCCGTATTCGAGCTGGTATTCCTCCTCGGCCGTCTCGCCGGGCAGCTTGCCGGGTTTGCGCGCCAGCACCAGGGGCTTTTTCAGTTCCCGCGCCAGCACCGCGCCGAAGAGAAACCCGCGGCTTTCGATGGCCACGATCTTGTCGAAGTCCAGCACGCGGTAGTGCTCCAGAAGGGCGTCCATGGTTTTGCGGAAGCCCTCGGGATCGATGAGCAGCGTGGTGATGTCCCGAAACTGAATGCCGGGTTTGGGCCAGTCGGGGATGGTGCGGATATACGTTTTCAGGTCCATGGTCGCGATCCTCGCTAAGGGGTGGATATTACGGATCAGATGATAAGCTTCTGAAGTTTCTTGAAGGACGCGCCGCCCGCGCGTTCGAGCCATTGAAACAACGCCGTTTCCGTGCTGGTGACGCTGCACCCGGCCTGGAGCATGAGGTTCAGGCCGATGTCGTAATTGTCCTCGGTGCGGGAGGCCAGCGCGTCCGCCGCCAGATGCACGTCGAAGCCCAGTTGCCGCAGCCCCAGAGCGGTCTGATAGACGCAGATGTGCGTCTCCATGCCGCAAAGCAGCACCTGCCGCCGCCCGTTGGCTTGCAGATGGCGGACGAAATCGGCCGCTTCCGTGGCGGCGAAGTCCAGCTTCTCGAAGACGGGCAGGCCGTCGATCGTCTCTTGCAGTTCGGGAATGGTGGCCCCCAAACCCTTGGGATACTGTTCGGTTACGGTGACGGGCAGGCCCAGTTCCTCGGCGGCGGCCAGCAGAATGGGCGTGTTTTTCAGCAGGTTTTCCCGGCCGCGCTCGGCCATGGCGGCGAAGAGCTTTTCCTGGATGTCGATGACCACCAGTTGGGTTTCGGCGGCGAAAAGAAACTGGGGATGACGATGTTCGAGGGTCACGGCGTCCTCGCTTTCTGCGCGAAATTCATCGGGTTTCGGACGGACGAGCCCGTTCGGCTCCGAACCTCCGGCAATTTACTTTGTCTGCATCTCTTTATCACGCCGCAGCCCGCACGTCAATTGAAGAGGAAGGGGGGAAGATTTGGAGATGTGGAACGAGACGGTTTCCTGATTCGGGAAAAACGCAGGTCGGATTAAATCCTAATCCGACACAAATAACTGGTCAATAAAGGTAATAATGGGCAAAACAATTGCTCATCCTACGTCACTAATCGAATTTCCAATTTCTAATTTTCACATAGGTTCGAAAGATTGGATCTTGGAATCTATAATATCGGTCACGAATTTGGACAAGTATAGGAGGAAGACCATCGGGAGCAGTTAGTTCTTTCATTAGCTGGGATGGATTGGTTGTACCCAAATCCTTTACAACATCGTAGACATCAGTTGTACAAATCTCTTCGTTTGGGTTGTCTGCAAATGTTCTAAGTAGTAATTCTCTTTGACTCGAATGCTTAACCCCTGCATTGTATAATTCTTCGTAGACAGGAGCTAAGGTGCCTCGTCTTAGGGATTCCAAAGCCGATTGGAGGTGTTCAGGTAATACCTGTTCTGATCCGTTATCATGTGCTTCACTAGCACTTGCATAACCCAATAGGTGAACAAAGTAAGGTAGACCTTCACTCGATTTGATAATGGTTTCTTTTACAGAGCTTTCAAAAATTATAGGATATATTTCCTTCTCTGCTTTTTCAATGATTAGTGCTAGCTCTTCTGCAGGCATGGCATCCAATTTAATGCTTTGAATTTGCCTTGTAATTGAGGCATGGTCTCCCAATAACTTTTTAAGATCAGATGATATACCAGCAACGCAAAATTTGACATATTCGTCTGAACAGGTTTTAACGAGCGAGCTAAAGCCATCTTTATTTACTAGCAAATCAAATTCGTCAATAAATATCAAAATCCCATTTTTCTTTGCATGTTGCTGTTTTATGGCTCCGAGTAAATTCTTAAATTGCTGAAAATTACTTTGTGAACGTGTAATACTGTAAGTTGACGTTTCTTCTCCACCCGCTTCGATACCGACACCAACGGCTTTAAACCCTCCACCTACTTTCTTAGTTCGTTCGAAACGTTCAAGTTTTTTATCTCCTTCTTTTAAGTAACTAAACAATGATGGAGTATTTGTTTCTCCAAAAATAATGCGGTCCAATAGTTGATCAACGTTTTCGGTAGATCTATCACAATACACATAGTGGATCAGGTAGTTAAATCCACCCTGAGGTATTAGATTCTTTAATCCAAGAGCAGTTGGTAGGGTGTCATTGCCGGAGGCAATATTGGCAATTTGTCGGGAAAGAGAACTTTTTCCAATGCCTCGATTGCCCCAGACTGAAATAAAGGAGCCAGGCAGCCTTAGGGCTTTTAATGAAGCTTTAATTTCATATCCTCTACCAACAAAAAAATGAGGATCCTTTATTTCTTCCGACGGGTGAAAAGCCTTATTTAGTTTCCCAATAATATCCATAGCCACTCCATAGAAAGCAAGCCTTCGTTGGAGCAGGTCGAAGACCTGCTCTTCAAGGTCATGCCGGGTCGGAGACTCGAACCAACAAAAAAGAGCCCGACACTCGAATTCTTGTCGGAACCATTGTATCTGATCTACTTAAAATCATACTACATTTAATACGTATATGTCAAGGCCGGAGGTCGATTTTTACCCTCCCGTTTTTCGCTCCGTTTTCGCGTTCCGTCCGGGTGAACGCTTTTTGGCGTGCAACCCCATGATCTTCCAAGGGAATCCGCCGTTTTTGCGCGCGCCCGGACCGCACGCCCGTGGGGGCGCTTTCAGGCCCTTTTGGGCTGGCATCAGGGGAAGGGTCGGAAGAGGAGAATTCCTCCATGATATCCAGCGGTTCCGACGATTCCGGCCCGAATTCCGGCGCGTTCTCGCATCGCCGGTTTGGGGGCATCCGTCCGGACGGCGCGTTTTTTCGCGGATTACCCCGTGATATCGGGAACTTGCGGTCGTTTTTGGGATGCGACTCGGATACCGTGGTTCCGACATCCGTTTTTGTCGGATTTAAATTTAAGTCTTGTCGTTTCGATGACGCTTCTACGTCAGTTCCCGGCGACCGGCCAGGGCCTTGCCGATGGTCTCGCGGTCCAGGTATTCCAGGTCGCCGCCCACGGGAATGCCGGAGGCCAGCCGCGTGACCCGCACCCCGGACGGAGCCAGTATCTTTCGCAGATACAGCGCCGTGGCCTCGCCGTCCACCGTGGGATTGGTGGCCACGATGACCTCGTTCACCTCTTCCTCGCCCATGCGCAGAAGCAGCTCGCGGATGCGCAGATCCTCCGGCCCCACGCCGTTCAAGGGCGAGATGGCCCCCTGGAGAACGTGGTAGAGTCCGCGATACTCCCCGGTGGCCTCGATGGCCAAAAGATCCGGGGCCTGTTCCACCACGCAAAGGGTGGACGCGTCCCGCCGGGCGTCCCGGCAGACGGGGCAGGGATCCTCTCCGGCCATGTTGCCGCAGCGGCCGCAGAACAGCAGATCCGCACGGGCGGAGCGAATGGCCTCGGCCAGACGCTCGGGCAGGTCGTCCTTGCTGCGCAGGAGGAAATAGGTCAGCCGCATGGCGGACTTGCGGCCGATGCCCGGCAGGCGGGCCAGTTCCAGCGCCAGGCGTGAAATGGGATCGGAGGCGCTCATGAAGGGGCTAGAACATGCCCGGGATCTTCATGCCGCCGGTGATCTTGCCCATTTCGGAATTCATGCGGTCCTGCATGTTCTTCATGGCGGCGTTGACGGCGGCGACGATGAGATCCTGAAGCATTTCGATGTCTTCCGGGTCCACCACGTCCTTTTCCAGTTCCACCTTCAACAACTCCTGCTTGCCGTTCACGGTGGCTTTCACCATGCCGCCTCCGGCCTGGCCCTCGGCGGTTTCGTCGGCCATCTTGTCCTGCATGCTGGTCAGCTTGGACTGCATCTGCTGGACCTGTTTCAACAACTGGTTCATGTTTCCTTTCATGGACTTCTCCTGCCTGTCAGCGTTTCGATCCGGCGGCTCCGGGGGCGGCCGCCAGGGGGGTCACCTTGACCTTGCCCCCTTCGAAAACTTCCCTTAAAAGGGTAACGGTTTCATCTTTTTTTCCGCGCTCCACGGCCTGTTCGCGCAAACGCCGCGCTTCCGCCCGATCCTGCTCGGCCAGAGACGGCGCGCCCACGCTTCCGGCCGCGCCCCTGACCGCCTCGACGACCAGCGTTTTTCCGAAAAGTTCCCCGGCCGCCTCTTGCAGGCGGCGTCCGCCCTCCGGCGAGCCGATCTGCTCGAAAGCCACGGGCGTATCCGGGTATTCGAAGCGCACCCGCCCGTTTCCGATCGCCAGCGGGCGGCAGGTCATCAGCGCCGACCACAAGGCCCGGCTTTCGGTCTTGAAGCGTTCCACGAACCCTTCCCAGTCGGCGGGAGGCCGTGCGCCCTCGCCCGGCGGGTTCGCGCGGTCTTTTTCCGGAAGGGGATCGCCCGGCATGGGTTTTCCCGTGCGGATGTCGATGGGCGGTTCCGGATCGGGGCCCGGGTCCGTCGGAAATTCCGGGGCGGGCGTCGTCGTCCGGGTTTCGGAAACGGCCTTCGAGCGCGTCGGCCGCGTTCCCGCGCCCGGCGGCGGCGCGGAGGTTCTCCCCGTTCCGGCGCTTTCGGGCGGCAGATTGCGGGCCAGGCGGCTCAATCCGGCCAGAAGGTCGTCCACGGGACGCATGCGCCCCAGTTGCAACATCTTGGCCAGGGTCAGTTCCAACATGTAACGCGCCTGCTCGGAGCGGGCGATGCGTTCCTGGCCCTCCACCATCAGGTCGAACCAGGCGATCCACTCCGACGGATCGGCCTTCTGCGACAGTTCGGTCAGCGCCCGGACCTCGGTGTCCGGCCGTCCCAGGCGCTCCGCGGCGGCCGGGTGGGAGCGAACCAGGGTAAGATCCCGCAGATATTCGAGAAAATCGTTCCCGAACTGGCGGATGTCGTGCCCGTAATCGGCCAGTTCCTCCACCGCCCGGAAGACCTCCGGACCGTTTCGGTCCACCAGCGCCCGAACGATGCGTTCGAACACCGCCGCGTCCGCCAGGCCCAGCACCGTGCGCACGTCCTCTTCCGAGACGCTTTCCCCGGCATAGGCGATCACGCTGTCGGTGAGGCTGAGCGAGTCCCGCACCGAACCCCGGGCCAGCCGCCCGATGGTGGCCAGCGCGCCCTCGCTGACGGACACGCCCTCGCGTTCCAGGAGCCCGCGCAGGTGCTCGGCCAGTTCCACGGCCGAGACACTCTTGAAATCGTAGCGCTGGCAGCGGGAAAGAATGGTCTGGGGGATCTTGTGGCTTTCCGTGGTGGCGAACATGAACTTGACGTGCTCGGGCGGTTCCTCCAGGGTCTTCAAAAGCGCGTTGAAGGCCGCCGTGGACAGCATGTGAACTTCGTCGATGATGTAAATCTTGAAGCGGGCGTGCTGGGGACGGTATTGCACGTTGTCGCGCAAGTCCCGGATATCGTTGACGCTGTTGTTGCTCGCGCCGTCGATTTCGTTGATGTCCACCGCGTTTCCCGCCGAGATGGCCCGGCACATTTCGCAGCGCCCGCAGGGCGTGTCCGTGGGGCCGTCCGAATCCAGGCAGCACAGCGCCTTGGCCAGCACCCGGGCCGTGGTGGTCTTGCCCACGCCGCGCGTTCCGGTGAAAAGAAAGGCGTGGTGGACCTTTCCCTTGCGGATGGCGTTTTGCAGTGTGCGGGTGACGTGCCGCTGTCCGATGATTTCCTCGAACGCGCCGGGCCGGTATTTTCTCGCCAGAACCAGGTATGACATGGAATTTCGCTCCTTGTCCGCCCCCCGTCCGTGGAGGTGGTGGCGGGATCATAGCACAAGGCCCCGGGGCTGGCAACACCCGACGAAGGGAATGTCCGGCGGCGTTGCATCGTTTTTCGGGCTGTGGTACAAGAAGGAAGCCAGGGATTCCTCGCGAAACGCCGGAAAGGCGCGGGCGAGTTTCGGATGCTTGCGGACAACCGATTCCGGAAAGGGAAATCATGACGGATATTCTGATCGCGCCTTCCATTCTTTCGGCCGATTTCGGCCGCCTGGGAGCGGAAGTGCAAGAGGTCGAGGCGGGCGGCGCGGACTGGATTCACGTGGACGTGATGGACGGCCGTTTCGTGCCGAACATCACCATCGGGCCCCTGGTGACCGACGCCGTGCGCAAGGCGACGAAACTCCCCGTGGACGTGCATCTGATGATCGAGGAACCGGACCGCTACGTGGAGGATTTCGCCAGGGCCGGGGCGGACTGGATCTCCGTGCACGCCGAGGCCTGTCCCCACCTGCACCGAAGCCTGGCCTGGATCCGGGAATGCGGCGCCCGTCCGGCGGTGGCCCTGAATCCCCACACGCCGCTGGAATGCCTGGAGTACGTTCTGGACGACTGCGCCATGGTGCTTCTGATGACGGTCAACCCGGGTTTCGGCGGCCAGCGCTTCATCCCGAACGTCCTGCCGAAGATCGAGAGGCTGCGGGCCATGATTTCGGCGCGCGGGCTGGACTGCCGCATCCAGGTGGACGGCGGCATCGGTCCGGAGACCGTGGGCCGGGCGGCGAAGGCCGGGGCGGACTGCTTCGTGGCGGGCTCGGCGGTGTTCGGCAAGCCGGATCGCGGGGCGGCCATCCGGGCCATCCGGGAGGCGGCCCGATAGCTAGAATTTCACGGGAAATACGGTAGATCCCGTGGGCCGGACATCCTCTCGGAATCCGGTCGGCCGCATTTCCGAGATGGCTTCTCCAAATCGGAGGGACGTTCATGCATCGATTTCTCTGCAAGCTCCTCGTTCTTTTCTCCGTTTTCGCGCTTCTTTCGTGCGGGGGCAACAGCGAACCCGCGGCGGACGGCGACAATGAACTGGATTTGAACGACTACTTCGACCGATTCAGCGACGGCGATGAAAGCAAGGGCGAGTCGTCCGAGGAAGAGGCGGAGACGGATGCGTCTCCGGACGGCGACCTGGACGCGGATCGGGAGTTTTCCGAATCCGAAAAGACGGACGGCGATCCGGATGGAGACGCGGAGTTTTCCGAGTCGGAAAATTCGGACGGCGATGCGGAACCGTTCGAAAACGAGTACGACGCGGACGATTGCGGCGCGCACGGTTCCTACAACGGCGAAACGATGTCCTGCGAGTGCGACACGGGTTTCGATCCGGCTTTCAACTGCCGGGAGTGCGCGAACGGCTACGGTCCCGCTTACCCGGTCTGCGACCCTTCGCCCGTCATCAGCCGGCTCAAAGTGGACTGTTCCGAAACGTACGACATCTGCTTCGCCGGCGGGGCCAACACGTACCCCGTCACTTTCCAGGTTCAGTATGCCGATGGCTGCACGGCCGAACTCGAGGTCATCGTCGGTTACGGCACGACGGGCTCGACCTCCGCCGTCGTCCTGGACGGAACGGACGGCTCGTTCGAGTACACCACGGGGTCGCAGGGCGGAAATACGGTTCGGATCACCGTAATCTGCACGGGCTCCGGCGGAAGCGATTCGGCGTACAAGGACGTTGAAATGCTGTAAGGCCCCGCCAAAGAAGCCCCCGTTTCCGCTCAAGTTTTCCCGCAAACGGCCGATCACCCGGCCCGGAAAGGTGCGTTCCCGTTTCGGGACGACCGGATCGGAAATCGGAGGAATGAAGAAATACGCCTTCAAGCTGGAGCCGCTTTTGTTCAAGCGGCAGACCGAGGAAGAGCAGGCCCGCCAGAAACTGGCGAAGGAAAACCTGCGTCTGAAGGAACTGGAGAACGAACTCAGCAGCGCCTTCGAAGCTTACAAAGCCTATCGCTTTCAACTGGATCACGATTCCATCGCCCCCGGCGATCTCCACCTGTACCGCAACTACGTGACCGAGCTTCAACGGCGGCTGGAAATCATCAAGGAGCAGTTGCGGGATCAGCATCGCGCGGTAAAAGCCGCCCGGGAGAACGTGTTGAAAATGCACAAGAAAATGCGCGTGGTGGAGATCCTGAAGGAAAAGGATATCGAGCGATACATGAAGGCCGTGAAACGGGAGGAAACGCTGCAACTGGACGAATTCACCCTGCTGCGCCACGGCCGCAAACCCACCCGCTGATTTTTTTCCGGAATCCAGGATAAGTCAGGATAAGCCCTACGATTTCGTCGCAGGTCCGCCTTCCGGTTTCAGTTGCCTTCGCGCATCAACTGGTTGATCCGGCGCAGAAGCAGGGTCACGGGATCGTTGGCGATGGGCTGATCCGGCTGTTTGACCTTTCCCATGGCGGTTTTGAGGATCTGAAGCCCCTTCGGGCCCGACTGGCGGTTCAGGTGTTCCACATAGGCCGCCAGGATCTCGTCCAGGTACAACGTGAACTTTTCATAGCGGTAATTCACGTTCACGCGATCCCGGTTTTCCAGAAGCCGTTCCCAGTTGATGGTCCCCACCTCCGGGTTCATGTACACTCCCCGGTACAGGGGCGGATACTTGGCCTGGAAGGTTTCCAGCAATTCGCTGATGGCGTCCCGGCCCTGCTGGCCGTGTTCGTCGCGAAGGATTTTTCCGATGATCTTGAACAGATCCGTATAGCGCGTCATCACGTCGGTGAGCGGATTGCGCAGATTCGCCAGTTCCGGTTCCGGAACCAGGGGCTCGCCGGAGGCGACCAGTTCCAGCCAATCTCCCGGCAGCGCGCTTTCCTTCCACCCCGATCGATCCGTGCGCACGAAGCGCGACTCTTCCTCTTCGAAGATATAGCCGAAGGAAAAGCGTCCTTCCTCCAGGCAGGCCAGTTCGCAGACCGGCCCCCGGATGCGGGCCAGCACGCCCAGTTCCATTTCCGCCGCCGCCTGCCGCACCTGTTTGGCGGCGTCTTTCGCCCGGCTGTGCCAGGCCGGCCGGTTCCGTGAGAACGTGCGCGCCAAGGACACCGAGATCCGGTCCGCCCGCAGCACCTCCACGGCGGACTGTTCCGAAAGCTTTTCGAACAGAAAACCCGTATCCGTCGTCAGACGCGCCGGTCCCTCCAGATCCCGATAGAACATCCCGCTGACCGGGCGTCCGGCGTCCAGGGTCAGAACCACCGAGCGTTCATCGTTCATCGCCACCACGTGGCCGGAAAAAGCGGCCTTTTTAAGATCGGCCGTCAGCGTGGGGACGAAAGCCTTCGGCAGGCTGGCGATGGAGACGGCGCGTTCTTCGAACGGAAACAGCATGGTTCCTCCGTAACATGACAAGATTCCTGGGTTTCTACCTGCGCTCCGGGTTCCTTTCCGGGATCAGCGCAGGTAGCCGGGCGGCACTCCGGCACGCCGCGCCGCCTCCAGCATGCGATCCACCTCCCCGGCGGCCCGGCGCACGCCGTTTTCAGCCGCTTGCAGCGCTTCCTTATAACGCTTCGTGCATTCCGGATCGAACTTGGCTGACATCCCGGGAATCATGTCGGCCTGACACTCGGGCGGATGGGCTTCCAGGCGGGTCTTCTCGGCTTTCGCGTTCTCCAGCGCACGGCGCACGGCTTGCACCCGGTTTTGCCAGTCCCGCCAGACGGCTTCCTGTTTTTGCCGATCCTCGCGGAAGGGCTGGGGATCGTAGTCCTGGTTGGGGTCGAAGCCGGGAGGGGCCGAGCCGCCCGGGTGCTCCATGGGAATGCTTTTCGCCTCGTCCCGATAGCGATCCGGAATGGCGAAATAATCCGAGGTGGTGTGCAACACGCCGGATTCATCCGTCCACTGATACAGTATGTTTCCCTTGTCATTCTCCGGCTTTCTGGCCTTCATGGACTTGCGGCGGGCTTCTTCCACCTGTTGCAGAAGTTCGTCCAGCGTCGGACCGGAGTCCTCTTCTTCGAGCAGCGGTGGGGGTTCGGCGGATGCCCCGTCGTCCGGCTTCGCCGGATCCCGTCCGTCCGTCCGGGTGTCCGAAGCGGACGAGCGGGATTTCCCCCCGGACGTGTCGTTTCCGTCGTTCTCGCAGGACAGGGCCAGCAAGGTCAGAATGCCCAGGAGAATCCATACGCCGTTCCAAATGCGTCGATTCATGCCGTGCCTTCCTTTCCCGGCGAAAGACCGCCCGTTCCGGCGATCTCCGCCGCCTGCGTCAGCGCGTAGCGATCGGTCATGCCGGAGAGATAATCGCAAAGCGCCTGATACCCCTCCCGATCGTCGTGCGCCAGCCCGCGTCTCTCCGCTTCGTGGGCGAAGAGTTGCCGGATGGCGTCGGCCCCCCGCAGGGTCTCGGCCTTCAGATTGGCGTCCAGATACATGTTTTTCCTAAGGAATCCAGCCAGTTGCCGGTATTCGGTCCACAGATCGTCGTGCAGCCGCAATCCGGCCAGCGCCGTTTTCCGGGAGGTGCGCGGGCCGTCCGCCCGTTCCAGATTTTCCAGGCTGGTGCGGATCAGATCCGTGACGGTGATGCTGACGATGTTGCGCACGCACAGACTCACCGCGATGCGCACGTCGCTCACGTCCCGGGGCAGGCAGCGCCGAACCAGTTCCAGGTCCAGGTTTCGCAGCCGCTCCAGGGTCAGATCGTGATAGCGGGCGAAGTCGTCGAAATCCGTGGCGGTATAGGCCAGATCGTCGGCCAGATCGGCCACCCTGGCTTCCAGGCTTGCGGGATCCAGCGTCTCCGGCGGCGGGTGCAGACCGGCCAAAAATCGTTTGGCCGCCCCGGATTTGGCGATGCCGGCAAGCGTCTCGTAGGTCAGGTTCAACCCCTGGTATTCATTGGATTTCACTTCGATCCGCGTCACGATGCGCACGTTTTGCAGGTTGTGATCGAAGCCGCCGTAAGGCGCCATGAGTTCGTTCAGGACGTGCTCTCCCTGATGACCGAAGGGCGAATGTCCCAGGTCGTGGGCCAGGGCGATGACCTCGGCCAGTTCCTCGTTCAGGTCCAGTCGGCGGGCCACCACTCGGGCGATCTGGGCGCACTCCAGCGTATGGGTCAGGCGGTTGCGGTAGTGATCGCCCTCGGAAGGGGAAAACACCTGGGTCTTGAACGCCAGTCGCCTGAAGGCCTTGGAATACAGAATCCTGCCGATATCCCTGCGAAAATCGCTCCGATAAGGATCTGGCGCGGTGGGATGCGGCCGCCCGGCGGAGGTCTTGACCGCGTAATCGGCCAGCGTGTCGGTTCTCATCGTTCCTTGTTCCATAGCAGATTGGATATCACGATCCCCGCCCCGCCGCCGAGAAGCAGCATAAGACCCAGAAACCCGGCGAAACCGAAGGATCCGGAAACCTGGCTCAGACCGAGGGTCAGCGCTCCGCCCACCGCCAGGATGGCGGTGCTGACCCGCCAGCCTTCCCGTTTCAGCGCCGATAGCGTCCGCCGGTCGTGGACGTGCACGCCCACCCCCAGTTTGCCGCGTTCGGCCTGACGCATGATGCCGGAAAGCTGGCCGGGCATGTCGCGGCCCAGGTCGGCCAGGTCGCGGATGGCGCCCACCAGGTCCACCAGCAGGCGCTCGGGTTTGTAGCGATCCACCATGATGGAACCCGCGAACTCGCTGGCCGCCTCGATAACGTCGAAGTCCGGATCCAGTTCCCGCCCGATGGCGTCCAGGGTGGTGATGGCGCGGAAAAGCAAAAGCAGATCCTGGGGCACCTGGAGGCGATGGCGCTGGGCCACGCCGGCCAGGTCCATCAGCACCGCGCCCGCGTCGATCTTGGCCAAAGAAAGCCCCAGAAGGGGCTCGATGACGGATTGCAGTTCCCGCGCCAGTTCCTCCGGGTCCGCGTTCCCGCCGTCCGCCGCGATGCGCAGGTATTGGCGCGCCAGGGCCCGGAAATCCCGCGTCACGAGCGAGAGAAACAGCGAGGCCACGTCCTCCAGAAGCCGCCCGTCCAGGCGGCCGACCACCCCGAAATCGATGATGCCGATGACGCCCTCGTCCAGGACCAGCACGTTTCCCCCGTGGATGTCTCCATGGAAAAAGCCGTGCCGGAAAACCATCTTGAAAAAGGTCTCCACGCCCACCCGGGCCAGGCGCTTCAGATCCCGGCCCTGTTTGCGAAGTTTATCCACCTCCCGCAGGGGCGTGCCGCAAAGATAGGACATGGTGAGCACCCGGCGGCCCGTGAGCGGCCAGAAAACCGTGGGAATGACGACGTTTTCGTCCTCCTCGAAATTCTGGAAAAAGCGCTCGATGTTCTGGGCCTCGCGGATGAAATCCAGTTCCCGACGCACCACCGAGGCGAATTCGTTCACGATGGCGCGGGGGTTGATGGGCGCGCGCTCTCCCCAGTAACGATCCAGGATGTCGGCCACCGCGAAGAGGATGGACAGGTCCGTCTCCACTTCCTCCCGAATGCCCGCCCGGCGCACCTTCACCACCACCTCGGTTCCGTCCTTCAGTCGCGCGCGGTGAACCTGGGCGATGGAGGCTGCGCCGATGGGCAGGGGTTGAAAATCGTCGTACGCCTCCTCCAGCGGCAGGTCCAGTTCCTTTTCCACCTGGGCGCGGATCTCGTTCACGTCTACGGGAGGAAGCTGGTCCTGAAGCTTGCGGAATTCCACGATGAATTCCTGCGGAATCAGGTCCGGGCGGATGCTCAGCATTTGCCCCAGTTTGACGAAGGTGGTGCCCAGTTCCTCGAAACTCCGGCGCAGTCCCACCGGGATGGAGGCCGTCTGTCCGCCCGGTTTGCTTCCGACGAAAGGAATGAAACGCAGAAGGCCGCTTTCGTCCAGAAAGGGGCCGAAACCGTGGGCGACAAGCACCGTGCCGATGCGTTGCAAGCGCTTGATATTCTTGAAGGCCTGGTTGATCTTCATGTTTCGCTCCGGTTCGGAATTCGTTGTCCGGAAGTATAGCACAGCCCCCGGCGGGCGGCCAATCCTTTCCGGGCGTGTTCGCATCCTTTACAAGAACGCGGCTTCGAGCTAGGATATTCCCGTTCGAGGGATTGTCCATCGAGCGAGCGAAACCCCGGACGCGCCACGGACCCGGACGCCGTTAAGGCTTCGGGCGGGGTGCGTCCCGAACCCTGGAGCCTTTCATGACCCGCCACGATGCCGTTCTTGCGGCCTGTCGCCAGGCGCGCCTGGCCTGTCCGGAACTCGCCCTGGCGCACTCCGTCCGGAAGGACGAGGCGCTGTCCATTCTGGCCCGGCTTCTGCGCCGACGGAAAAACGAAATCGAGCACGAAAACGAAAAGGATCGGACCGCCGCCCAGCGTGCCGGAGCCTCCGAAACCACGATTTCCCGCCTGCGGCTGGACGCCGACGGCGCGGAATCGCTGGCCGTTTTCGTGGAAACGCTGCTCCGGCAATCCGACCCCGTGGGCCGGACGGACATCCTGCGGGAACGGAAGCCCGGGCTTTCGGTGATGCGGCGGCGCGTTCCCCTGGGCGTGCTGGGCTTTCTTTCCGACCGCCGCCCCGATCAACTGGCGGTGCTGTTCGCCCTGGCCTTGAAAAGCGGAAACGCCCTGCTGTGCCACGGCGGGCCGAATCTGCTGCACAGCCACCGCGTGCTGAACGACATTTTCGCCGAGGCGTTGCGTGCGGCCGAGCTTCCCGCCGCGTCGTTCCAGTCCCTGCCCGGATTCGACCGCGACGGGCTGGAGGATTTCCTCCGGATCCCGAAAGCGGCGGATCTGGTGTTCTGCCTGTGTCGCCCGGAAGTCGAAAAATGGGCCGAGGAGCGCGCGCGCATGCCGCTGTTCTTCCCGCCGTCCGGTGCACGGCATGTCTACGTTCACGCCGATGCCGACCCGGTCCGTGCCGTGGAAATCGTGTCCGAAATCGGACGAGTCGGCCCCTGGCTGGACGAAACCGCCCCCGTTCTCCTGCTGGACCGGCAACTGGACCCGGCGTTGCAGAAACGCTGCGCCGCCGCCGCAGCCGAGGCGGGGCTGTCTCTGGCGGGCGCACGGGGAACCCGGCGGCTGAAGGGGGATATCGCGCCTTTCGACGGCGACTGGTCGCGGGGCGCGGGGCCGGATTGCGTGCTGCTGGGGCTCGTGGACGGGCTGGACGGCGCTCTGGAGCACGTCGCCAGGCACGGGAGCCGTTCGGTGGAAATCATCGTCAGCGAGAATTACGACGCGCAGCAGCGTTTCATCGGAGAGGCGGACGCCGGGCTGGTTCTGGCCAATGCCGCCTTCGGGGATCTTCCCCGTTCGGAACCGGATCTCGCCGCCGTCTTTTCCGGGCGCAAGCTGCACGGCTACGGTCCGCTGTCGGCAAAGGATCTCACCGTGGCCAAGACGGCCGCGATCACTCGTCGGTAGACGCCCGTTCCCGTCCGCGAATGTTCAGATAGCGGGCTTCCTCCTCGTGGGAGGGGAAGGGGATGGGGTATTCCTCGGAAAAACAGGCGTGACAGAAGCTGTCGCTTTCGCTGTTGACGGCCTCCATCAACCCTTCGAGCGACAGGTAGCGCAAGGTGTCCGCGCGCACCATCTTCCCGATCTGCTCCTCGCTGTTCATCGAGGCCACCAGTTCCTTCTTCGTGGGCGTGTCGATCCCGTAGAAGCAGGGGGCGACGGTGGGCGGGGAACTGATGCGCATGTGCACGGCTTTCGCGCCCGCCTCGCGCAGCATCTTGACGATCTTTCGCGCCGTGGTGCTGCGCACGATGGAATCGTCGATGACCACCACGCGCTTGCCTTCGATCACGGAGCGGACGGGCAGAAGCTTCAATTTCACGCCGAAATCGCGGATGGACTGGCTGGGCTCGATGAAGGTGCGGCCCACGTAGTGGCTGCGGATGAAACCCATCTCGAAGGGAATGCCGGATTCCTCCGCGTAGCCGATGGCCGCCGGAACGCCGGAGTCCGGAACGGGAATCACCACGTCCGCCGGGACGCCGCTTTCCCGGGCCAGCCGGTGGCCCATGCGCTTGCGGGCCAGGTAGACGTTCTGCCCGAACAGGTCGGAATCCGGGCGGGCGAAATAGATGAATTCGAAGACGCAGCGCCGGGGCCGCTCGGCCGGGGCGACGGCCTGGACGGAACGCAGCTCGTTGTCGCCCTCCACCACGATCATTTCCCCGGGATTCACCTCGCGGACGAACTCGCCGTCGATGAGCGCCAGGGCCGTGGTTTCCGAGGCCACCACCCAGGCGCCGTCCAGTTTGCCCAGCACCAGCGGCCGGAATCCGTGGGGATCTCGCACCGCGATCATGCGTCCCGGCTCCAGAAACAGCAGGGAATACGCCCCGGTGATCTGTCCTACGGCGTCCTGGATGCGCTCCGGCAGGGAGGTCTTCAGCGAGCGCGCGATCAGGTGGGCCACTACTTCCGTGTCCATGGAGGACTGGAAAATGGAACCCTCCAGTTCCAGCCGCCGCTTGATGATGGCGGCGTTGACCAGGTTGCCGTTGTGGGCCACGGCCAACTGGCCGTGCGCGTAGTTGATCTGAAACGGCTGGGTGTTCTTCAGATGGGACGAGCCGCTGGTGGAATAGCGCACATGGCCGATTCCGGAGCGGCCGGGCAGGCGGGAAAGAATGGTCGGATCGAAACTTTCGCTGACCTTGCCCATGGTGCGGTGGATGTGCAGCATGCCGTCGTCGGTGCAGATTCCGGCGCTTTCCTGCCCCCGGTGCTGGAGGGCGTGCAGGCCCAGGTACACGAAGTTGGATGCCTCGGCGTGGTTGAAAATCCCGAAAACGCCGCACTCGTCCTTGAATTTATCGAACATGATCCGCCGCTTCCCCTTGGATGAGGCAGGGGCCTCCGGTCTGAAAAAAACAAATCCCCCGGGGGTCTTTCCGACCCGGGGGGATGCCGCTCGCGAACCGGATCGAACGCGCGGGTCAGCGCTTTCCGGACCGCTGCGCCCGGACGGCGTCCTCGCGGCGCTTCAGACGCGCCTTTTTCTTCAGTTTTCCGCACCGGTTTCTCATCTTCATCGATTTTCGATTGTCGTTACGTCCCATCTTCCGTGATCTCCCTGGCGCTATCCGCGCCGAAGTCGGTGAATGAACAGGGGAAACAGTATACCCGCCCGGAACGGTTCCGCAAGGTTTTTTTCGGTTGCGCCGACCGGCGGAACGCGGGCGATGCGGGATCCGCGCCGGGATCGTTTGGCGCGGCCGAAAGCCGGAGCGCCGCCCGATCTTTCGCAAGCGGGTGGAAAATCCTTATAAAAACCCCGTTTTTTTCTTGACCTTTCGCAAAATTTCGCTAAACTTTCGCCCGACAACTTGGGTTTTCGAACTTGAGTGGGCCTCCGAGCCCGCTTTTTTATTGGCCGGATCCGAATTCGGATCGAAAACGCGGAACGAAGCGGAACGAAGCGGAACGAAGCGGATCGACACGGGAAAACCGGGCGGCATGAACGAAACGCTGAAACAAAAACTCGTGGAACTTCTGGAACCGGTCGTCCTGGCGGAAGGCATGGAACTGGTGGACGTAAGCGTCTCGGGCGGCGGTCGGACGACCCTGCGGGTCACCATCGATCAGGAACGGGGAATCGGCGTGGACGATTGCGCCCGGGTCAGCCGGGCCGTGTCGCTGATCCTGGACGTGGAGGATCCCTTTCCCGGACGCTATGCCCTGGAAGTCAGTTCCCCGGGGCTGAACCGGCCCCTGGTCAAGCCGGAACATTTCCGGCGCGCCGTGGACCGGGACGTCAAGCTGAAACTGAACCGGCCCCTGGAGGGACGCCGCCTGAACTACCGCGGGCGGCTTACCGGAATTATGGACGATCCCCCTCGTATCGTTCTGGAGATGGAATCGGAATCCGTAACGATTCCGCTGGATTGCATAGGCAAAGCCAACGTCGAGTATCCCGTGGAGGAAGCCCTGGCGGGCCGTCGGCGTCGGTGATCGCAACTTTTTTCAGGAGACATGAATCATGGTTTCCAATCTTACTTATTTGATCGAGCAGGTCGGGAAAGACAAGGGAATCCCGAAGGAAGTGATTATACAGACGTTGGAAGAGGCGATGCTCAAGGCGGCCCAGCGGAAATACGGCGCGGAGGAGGACATCGAGGCCCAGTTCAACGAGGAACTCGGCGAGGTGGAGCTCTTCCAGTTCAAGACCGTCGTGGAGGAGGTCACCGACCCCAACACGGAAATTCCGCTGTCGGAAGCCCACCAGCTCGACCCGGACGCCATGGAGGGGGACTCCATCGGCATCAAGCTCGAAACGGAGGATTTCGGCCGGATCGCCGCCCAGGTGGCCAAACAGGTTATCATTCAGCGCGTCCGGGCCGCCGAGCGCGAACACATTTATAATGATTACAAGGATCGCAAAAACGAACTGATCGCGGGTTCCGTGCGCCGCATCGAGCGCGGGAACATCATCGTGGATTTGGGCCGCACCGAGGCCATTCTGCTTTCCAAGGATCAGTCCCCCCGGGAGATCTATCGCGCCCACGACCGGATTCTGGCCTACGTGGAGGATGTCACCACCACCACGAAAGGGCCGCAGATCATTCTTTCCCGTTCCAGCATCGGCATGCTTCTGAAGCTGTTTGAAATGGAAGTGCCGGAGATCGCGGAAGGCATCGTCCAGGTGGTCAGCGCGGCCCGGGAGGCCGGGCACCGTTCGAAGATCGCCGTGGTTTCCCGGGACTCGGACGTGGATCCCGTGGGCGCCTGCGTGGGCATGAAGGGCACGCGCGTGCAGAACATCGTTCAGGAACTGCGCGGCGAAAAGATCGATATCGTGACCTGGAACCCGGATTCCGTCCGTTACGTCTGCAACGCCCTGGCCCCGGCGGTGGTCAGCCAGGTTCTCATCGACGAGGAAGAGCATTCCATGGAAATCACCGTTCCGGACGACATGCTTTCCCTGGCCATCGGAAAGCGCGGCCAGAACGTGCGCCTGGCCAGTCAGCTCACCGGCTGGCGGCTGGACATCCAGTCCGAATCCAAGGTGGAAAAAATGGCCGAGCGCGCCCGGGAGTTGTTCCAGTCCATCGAACTGGTGGACGAGGAACTGGCCAACACCCTGACCCAGCTCGGCTTCCTCTCCCTGGAGGATCTGATCCGCGCCGAACCGGAGGATCTGAGCATCATCCCGGGACTGAAGGCCGATCTTGTTCCCACCCTGGTGGAGGAGGCCATCCGTATCCAGCGTGAACTGGAGGAATCCGGCGAACTGGAACGCATGGAAATGGATCTTGGGGATCCCCGGCGGCAGAAAACGCCCCGAACCCAGCCCGCGGCGGCTCCCGTCACGGACGACCGGCCCGAACTGCTGCGTCTGAAAAACGTGGACGAGGATCTCATGCAGCGCCTCCAGGAGGCGGGATACTATACCATCGCCGACCTGATGGAGGCGGATTTCGATCCCAAGGAATTCTCGGAACGCTTCGAGGTTTCCATGCGCAAGACCCGCGCCATCCTGCATTCGGCCAAACAGAAACACGACCAGCTCGCCGCGGGAGGATCGCTGGACGACCCGGAGGCTCCGCCGGAAGAGGGCGCGGAAGCCGAGATCTCTCCGGACGGGGAGGCGGAAACCGGGGCGGTCGAGGCCGAATCCGCCGATGCCGAGGACGAAACGGCCGAGGCGGAAACCGACGGCGAGGAAACGGAAACGCCCGACAAGACCGCCGACTCCGAAGGAGAATCCGAAAGCGAAACGGAAGAGGCGGAGGAAGACGAGTAGGACATGGCCTTGAATCCGGACACACGTCAGCCCCAACGCACCTGCGCCGGCTGCGGCACGAACTTCGACCAGGATACCCTGGTCCGGGTGGTGCTTTCGCCGGAGCGCACGGTGGAACTGGATTACAATCGCAAGGTTCCCGGACGGGGGGCGTATTTCTTCCCCCATCGCGACTGTCTCGACCGGGCCGTGAAACGCAAGGCCTTTCTGCGGACCCTGCGCGCCGAGGGCGGTTCGGTGGACGCCGATCGTCTCTGGGAGACGCTGGTCCGCGCGAACCGCGAACAACTGGAAAACGGATTGCGCCTGGCGCTGAAGGCCGGGGCGGTCGTCAGCGGATCCAACAACGTCCGGGCGGCGCTGTCCGGCGAGGGCGTCCGCATGATCCTTCTGGCGGACGACGCCTCGGAAAATACACGCGAGCAATTTGAATCGACGGCCGCCGCAAGAGGGATCTCCTTCGCACGGGCGTTGAATCAGGACGACATCGGCCGGATCCTCGGAAAGGCTCCCCGCGCCGTCGTCGCGATTCTTCACCCGGCTTTCGAGCGCCACCTGATGCGGGACAAAGCGGTGTACGATGCGATTCGCAATCGTACGGGCTGTCAAGAGAAGAGGTAAATACATGGGGAAACGGCGGGCATACGAGCTCAGCAAGGAACTCGGAATCGACGTGAAGGAACTGGTTCTTTACGCCCAGAAGGCGGGCGTGGCCATCAAGAACCACATGTCCAACATCGATGATGAACAGATGGAGAAGATCGTTCTCTTCATCGAACGGGTCAAGCGCGAAAGCCGGGTGGAAAAACGGGTCGGCGGACGCATCATCCGGCGCCGCGCGGTCAAACCGAAATTCCTGGAAAAGGTCGATGAAGTCCAGTTGGAGGAGCCGGAGGAGGAGGAGCTTCCCGCCGAAGCCGCGCCGGAATCCGAAAAGGCCGCCCCCGTCGAGGAATCGCCCGTTTCCGAGGAAGTCGCGGAAGATTCCGCGACCGAGGAACCGCGGGAAGATGACGGCGAAGCCGACGACACGGAGAGTTCCGAAGCCGCCGGCGAGGAAATGGGCGCGGAAGCCGACGAACCGTCCGACGGGACGCCCGCCGAGGCGGAGGCCGAAAAGGCGGGGACGGAAGAGGACGCCGAGTCCGAGGAACCGAAACGCAAGCCCCGCAAGACGCGGCAGATCAGCAAGATCATCAAGCACATCGACCTGGAGGAAGTCCGCGCACCGGTCCGCCGCCCCCCGCCCCGGGGAGATTCTCCGCGCACGGGAAGGGGGCCGAGCCGTCCCCAGGCTCCGACCGAAATCATACAGCCCGTTTTCGACAGCAGCCCGTACCGCAAGGGCAAGAACGACGCCTACGCCGAAGCGGATGGAACCGACGGCCGCCGCCGCAAGAAAAAGGGAGCGCGCCGCCGTGAGGTCATCGACGAGAGCTATCTGGATCGGCGCGGAAAGGGATCCCGGAAGAGACGCCGGGAAATGACCCCGCAGAAGACGCAGATCACCACGCCCAAGGCCAGCAAGCGCGTCATCCGCATGGCCACGGATTCCATCATCGTGGCCGAACTGGCCAAGCGCATGGGCATCAAGGCCAACGAAATCATCCTGAAACTCATTCAGCTCGGGTTGCAGGTCAGCCTGAACCAGGCCATCGATCAGGACACCGCGACCATCGTGGCCAGTGAATTCGGCTATGAAGTGGAAAGCGTGGCCTTCGAGGAAGAGCAGTACTTCTCCCACGAGGATCCGGAGGAAACGTTGAAGGATCGTTCCCCGGTAGTCACGGTCATGGGTCACGTCGATCACGGAAAAACCAGCATTCTGGACGCCATCCGGAAAACCAACGTGGCCGACGGCGAGGCCGGGGGCATCACCCAGCATATCGGCGCCTACATCGTGCGCCGCCCGTCCGGAAATATCACCTTCATCGACACGCCGGGCCATGAGGCCTTCACTTCCATGCGCGCCCGGGGCGCCAACGTGACGGATATCGTCATCCTGGTCGTAGCCGCCGACGACGGCGTCATGCCCCAGACCATCGAGGCCATCAACCACTCCAAGGCGGCGGAAGCTCCCATCATCGTGGCGGTCAACAAGATCGATAAACCCGGATCCGACCCCACCCGCGTACGCCGGGAGCTGATGAACTACGGGCTGGTTCCGGAGGATCTGGGCGGCGAGCACATCATGGTGGATGTCTCCGCCAAGACCGGCCAGGGCATCGATTCCCTGCTGGAAATGGTGTTGTTGCAGGCCGAAATTCTGGAATTGAAGGCCAATCCCGCCCGGGAACAGGCCGAATCCGTGGTTCTGGAAGGCCGCCTGGACCGGGGCCGTGGCCCCGTGGCCACGCTGCTGGTCCGTCACGGCACCATCAAGGTCGGCGACTTTTTCGTCTGCGGCAGCCAGGCCGGGAAAATCAAGGCCATGCTGGACGATCGGGGGGAACGCATCACCGAAGCCCTGCCCGCCGACCCGGTGGAAGTGCTCGGGTTCCACGAAGTCCCGGACGCCGGCGAAATCTTCAACACGCTTGCCGACGAAAAGCAGGCCAAGACCATCGCGGAAAACCGGCATCGCAAGAAACGGGAAAAGGAACTGGCCAAGACCACCAAGGTCAGCCTGGAGGAACTGGCCGAGCGCGCCAAGGCCGGCGAGTTGAAAACGCTGTCGCTGGTCATCAAGGGCGACGTGCAGGGTTCGGTGGAGGCGCTCCGAGACGCGCTGGTGAAGCTGAGCGCCGAGGAAGTCAAGATCGACATCGTGTCCACCGGCGTGGGCGGCATCACCGAAAGCGACGTGCTTCTGGCCTCCGCCTCCAACGCCATCGTCCTGGGATTCAACGTCCGCGCCGAAACGAAGGCCCAGTCCCTGGCCGAGGCCGAGGGCGTGGAACTGAAAAGCTACAATATCATTTACGATGTGCTGGAGGATATCCGATCCACCATGCTGGGTCTGGCCGCACCGAAATTCCGCGAGGACATCATCGGCCACGTGGAGATCCGGGACACCTTCGTCATTCCGAAGGTGGGCACCATCGCGGGATCCTACGTTCTGGACGGAAAAATCATGCGCTCCGACTCCATTCGGCTGTACCGCGACAACGTGGTGATCTACACCGGGCGCGTCGGAAGCCTGCGGCGTTTCAAGGAAGACGTGGCGGAAGTTCAGTCCGGCTACGAATGCGGTCTGAGCATCGACGGATACAACGACATCAAGATCGGCGATCTCGTGGAAGTCTACAAGAACGTCGAACTGGCGCCCACCCTGAGCTGAATGGAAAGAGACGCGTTTCATGGCCCGCCCGGACAACCCGCCCGATTTCAAGCGTAGCGCCAGGCTGAACCGCCTGTTGAAGGAGGAGATCGGTTCGTTGCTGCGAAAGGATATCCGCGATCCGCGCATCGGGGAGATCCTCATCACGGACGTGGTCGTCTCCGACGACATCCGGCACGCCAGGGTTTATTACACCGGACACGACCTGACCCCGGAGCGCCGGGAAGAGATTCTTCTGGGCCTGGAGCGGGCGGCCGGATTCATGCGCGGGCGCATCGGGAAGTCGCTGCGGCTGAAACGTACGCCGGAACTGCATTTCGCCTTCGACGATTCCTTCGATTACGGAGAACGGATCGAAACCCTTTTAAGCTGCATTCGGCCGGGAGAGGAAGACCATGGAGGAGATTCGGGAGATCATTGAACATCTGCGTGAAACGGAAAAGATCCTGCTGCTCAGTCATGTCCGTCCCGATTACGACACCATCGCCTCCATGCTCGCGCTGAAACTCGCTTTGGAAAAAGTCGGAAAAGAAGTCACCGCCTATAACGAGGACGGCGCACCGCCCAGCATGCGTTTCCTGGCGGGCGTGGACGATATCGTTCGCAAACTGCATCCCCGCAAACGCTTCGACACCACCATCATGCTGGACGCCGGAAGTCTGGACCGCTTCGGAGACCGGATTTCAGAGCCCAAAGTCCGCGAGCGCATGGGTGTGCGGATCAAGATCGATCATCACCTGACGAGCAGCGAGCCCGCCGATCTGGAATACGTGGACGCCGGACGCGCTTCCACGGCGGAAATGGTCTGGGACGTCATCCGCCACTATCCCATCGAACTGAACCGCGATATCGCCGCCAACATCTACTGCGCCGTGGTTTCCGACACCGGCGGATTCCGCTATTCCAACACCAACGCGCGAGCGTTCGCCTGCGCCCAGGCCATGATGGAGCACGGCGTGGAACCCTGGGAGGTCACCACCCGGCTGTACGAAAGCCGCCCCCTGGCGGAATTGCGCCTTCTGGGAGAGGCTCTCCAGACCCTGGACATCACCGACGACGGACGCTTCGCCTCGCTTTCCGTCACCCGGGAAGCCATGGAGAAAACCGGGGCGGAGAACTATATGCTGGACGGTTTCGTCAACTTCGCCCGCAGCATCGACGGCGTGGAAGTGGGGATTCTGCTTCAGGAAATGGACGGCCTGACGCGCATCAGCTTCCGCAGCAAGGGCCGGGTGAACGTGGCGGAAATCGCCGCGCGTTTCGGCGGCGGCGGGCATCATAACGCCGCCGGAGCCCGTATCGAGGGAGCCCTTCCGGACGTGAAAAAGCACCTGGGAAAGATCATCGGCAGGGAAATCAAGCGAAAATCGACCGGGAAAGCACCCGCGAAGAGCCGCGGGAAAACGGCGAAAAGCGCCGGGAAACGCTCCTGAACGTTCCGATCCTCCAAGGAAATCAATCGCAAAAACCGCCGAGTGAATCACCGGACACGAGAACCCCAAACGGATTCATCTCGCGTGGACGACCGGTTTTCTTCGGGCCGCACCCGTTTCGAAGGCGAATTCCCGCCGAAACCCCAGGGATTCGTACAGATGAAGCGCCGCTTCGTTTTTTGCCGCCACGTTCAGGCCGATGCAGGAATACCCGTCCCCCAGCCGCGTCAAAAGCGCGGCCAGCACCCGCCGGCCATAGCCCCGTCGGCGATGATCGGGATGCACGCCCACGCTGCCGATGGCGGCCACGCCCTGGCGGAGACTGGTGACATGGGTTCCCGCCATGGCGGCCAGGCGGTCTTCCCTGAAAAGCCCCACGAAACGGTTGTTCTCGAACTGTCGTTCGGAAAACCAGATTTCGGGAACCGCCCGCGAAAGGGTCAGGGCCTTCGCGCCGTCCGCCTCGGAAAGATCCCGGCAGGCCGGATCCAGTTGTGTGGACGGGTTTTGCGAAAGCCGCATGCGAACCATCTCCGTGCGCTCCGTCAGATCGTAGCGATCCCGCAGCCGATCCGCGAAAGAGACCGGAAGATGGTAGGAAAAAGCGTCGGGCACGCCCAGAAGATCCAGCGCCTCCGGGAAGGCGGCCTCGCCGTCGCCCGCCGCCAGCACCACCGCGTCCGCCTTTTCCTCGTACAGCAGCGCCGCGCCGCACAAACGGCGATCCGCAACCAGTCCCGCGAATTGCGAGCACGTCGCGAACGGCTCGTCCATGTCTCCCAGGAAATACAGATAGGTGGCGGGATCTTTCAGAAGAAACTTTCGGAACGATCCGTCCGAGGCCGAAAGACTTACGGCGCGATACTCAGTGTTCATCGCCCGCCTCCCGTCGTTTTTTCAGCAATTCCGGCCGGACGACTTCCGGGGAATCCTTGTGGCAGAAAAGCTTGGCGCACTTGAAGAAATCGTTGCAGGTTTTCTCGTTCAGGCAGGAGACGCAGCTCTCCGAAGGCCGAATGACCGAACGGCAGCGGGGGTGACATTCACGCTCGCTTCTTCCGAAGGTTTTCTCGAACATACGGTTGGCCTCGGCCACTTTCATGTTTTTCAGAAAAACCTTGCGGCATTTGAAGCCCATTTTACAGATCGGCTCGCAGGCGGCCTGCTTTTCGGCGTAGGAATAGGCTCTCGATTCGGTCGCGGAAGCCTCCTCCGCCGACTTCGCCGAAAGCGTTTCGGGAGCGTCTCCGGCTTCCGGTTTCTCCCGGCAGCCTTCCGAACACCCCGCTCCGAGCAGGCAAAGCCCGGCCAAGCCAAGCGCCGCCGCGATCCATCTTCCCATCCGCAAGCCCATCGAAAAGCCTCCCCGATGCGCGCCGGAACGGCGACCCCGCCTCCGGCCGATGATCCTTCGTTTCGAATACCCGATCCGTATCCTACTCCCGACCGGCCGTGCTTGGCAAGATCGTTTCCCGCAGAAGTCCGCGAAATCCAATGCCGGAAGACGATTTTCAGGACGAATTTCGCCCTGCGAAAGGCGCGCCGGACCGGTTTCGGACGCGCCTTTCGGGACGCCTGCGGGGCGCTTTGCCGCCCCCGTCTCGGGCGATGTTCGTACTTTCCATGTAACTCCTGGATTATCCTTGACTTTCCCCGGCGTGCTGGGTACCCTTTCAAGGTTAGCGAGGGGTTTTCCCTATGTCACGTATTCATTCGAATCGAGATCGAGCAAAGCGGGGTATGTCACATGCGTAAGGGTTTCTGGACGGCCTGGGTTCTGATGCTGTTTCTTGCGGTTTCCGGTTGCGAAAAGCCGGAAAAAACAACGGCTCCGTCCGCGGATCGGGGCAAGATCTCCCGGTTCTTGCTGGATAAGGCGCCGGACAAGTACGACGTGAAGGCCGGGCTGGTTCTGGACGGGAAGATCGAAATTCTGGGACTGGACTACAATCCCAAGCCCATTCAGCACGGCAAACCCTATACCGTGACGTTCTATTTCAAGGCTTTGCAGCCCATTCCGGACGATTATGAATTCTTCGGGCATTTCGAGCCCGTGGGCAAGATGCGCTTCCGCGCCAAGATGGATCATCACGTGCTGAACGGCCGTTACCGGACGAACCAGTGGCAAAAGGGCGACATCATCAAGGACGTGTTCCGCAGCCGCATGCCGAAAGCCTTTCCCGGCACGCGGGGCATTCTGTGGGGCGGCTTTTACAAGGGGGAAACCCGCCTGCCCGTGGACGCGAAGAGCCGGGAGCACGCGGATGGAGAGGGGCGTCTGAAGATCGCGGAATTCGACCTGGATACGCCGGAGGAAATCAAGAAAGTCGCCACGGCCTACCGCGCCGAAACGCCCATCAAAATCGACGGAAAACTGGACGAGTCCGCATGGAAAAACGCGGGAGGATCGGGGATTTTCGTGGATCTGACCGGCGATCACAAGCCCACGCCCGCCACCGAGGCCAAGTTCCTCTGGGACGACAAGAACCTATACATCGCCTTTTTCTGCCACGACACGGACATCTGGACGAACTATTCCAAGCGGGACGATCCCCTGTACAAGGAAGAAACCACCGAGGTAATGATCGACGCGGACGGTTCGGGATCCACCTATTACGAAATCCAGGTCAACGCGGTCAACGCGGTCTACGACGCCTATTTCCCGGCGCGGCGGAAGGACATGGACATTTCCTGGGACGGCAAGGTGCGCTCGGCCGTGTCCATGGACGGCACCGTGAACAAACGCGAAGACCGGGACAAACACTGGATCGTGGAAATGGCCATTCCCCTGGCGTCCATCGCCGACGCGCCGAACACCCCGCCGAAGGAAGGGGATCAATGGCGTCTGAATCTCTACCGCATGGAACGGCCCGCCAAGCGCGGCGTCACGGCGTCCATGTGGTCGCCCGTTTTCGTGGGCGATTTTCATACCCTGGACCGCTTCGGTACGCTGATTTTCAGCACGAAGCATCCGGAAGAGCGCGGCCAGATCCGAAAGGCCGGACCGACGGTGCGGAAGGCCGATCAGAAGCCGCCCGTTCTGCAACGCAAACCGGATGGAAAGTAACCCGCAATCCAGAAGAAAAAAGGAGCCCGTCATGTCGTCGTTCAAGTTCCCGATTTTTCTTGCCGTTATCCTTCTTTCGGCTTTTCTGGCCGTCGCCTGTTCCAGTTCCGATGAAGACGCTTCCCCGGACGGCGACACGCCCGTGAATGGAGACAATGACCTGCCCGTAGACGGCGACAAGCCCGCCGACGGCGATACGCCCGCCGACGGCGACAACGGCGGCATCATCATTCCTCCGGACGGCGACGACGAACCCCAGGTGGAGTGCCGCGTGGACGCCGATTGTCCGACCGGAGACAACTATTGCGATCCGGAACTGAACAAGTGCCGCCGCCGGAAATTCACCTGCGAGCCCTGCGAGGAGCACAAGGAATGCGGCTACGATCAGGACTACTGCCTGCCGTCCGGTTTGTGCGGCCGAAGCTGCATCGATGTCAACGACTGTTCCGTAGGGTATGATTGCGAGGTGGTGCCGGAATTCGGCGCCCGCCAGTGCGTTTTCGACATGACCCAGACCGACGGCGTGGAAGGAAACAACTGCTGTACGAACGAAAACTGCACGGCGCCACTGGTCTGTTTCCCGCTCACGGCCAAATGCACGTCGGGCTGCAACCCGCAGGCCTCCAACTGCCCCACCGGCATGATCTGTTACGACGACCCGGCCGACGACCGGGATCCCTATTGTACCTACGGCTGCAACATCAACGAGGAATGTCCCGCCGGCGAGATCTGCTTCGAGCACCAGTGCCACGAGGGCGACTGCTCCAGCAAATACGACTGCCCGCTGGAATACCTGTGCAACACCACGGGATTCTCCTGTTACCCGGGCTGCGAGGATGACGAGGACTGCTACGCCTCCAACGAGTGCATTTCCGGCCAGTGCGTGGAGCGCATCGGCTGCGAGGGCACCTGGCAGTGTTCCATCGGAGAAATCTGCTCCGAGGAACTGCCGGACGGCGACCCGGAAGACCGCGGCTGCTGCTTCGACGCCAAGGCGGAACAGAGCCAGACCTCGGACGGCCGCGTCTGTCCGAACATCTACGGCGCGCAGAAATTCTGTGACGCCTGCACGGACACGCAGAATCAGAATCAGGAATGCGGCGCGGACAACGTCTGCGTGGAGCTTCAGGACCAGGACGGCAACTCCAAGGGGCATTTCTGCCTGATTAAATGGGACTGTACGTACCAGGACGGGGAAAACGGCGTCACGGACCAGGGCACGCGCCAATGCCCGCGCGGCTACGGATGCATCAAGATCGAAAGCGACCAGCTCAACGGCAAGTTCTGCATGGCCGACTGCACGGCGGAGCATATTCCGTAGGCGGAGCCGGTCGAATATCCACGGGGGCGGGTCGAAGCCAGAGATTTCCGGAGGGAGAACCATGGCGAATGCGAATCGCGGCCGAAAGGGCGACGTGATCGCCCTGACCGGGGCGTCGAACTATCTCGGACAGGGGCTCATCAAGCGGCTTCTCCGCGAACGGGAGGATCTCCGGCTGGTTCTGATCGACATCCACCAGCCGGAACTGGAGGATCCCCGCGCCGTCTATCACAAAGTGGATCTCACCAGCCCCAGCGCCCAGCAGGTGCTCTGCCGGATCTTTTCCACCGAGGGCGTCACGGATCTGGTCCATCTGATTTTCAGCTATACGCTGAGCCGCAACCGCATGCTGGCGCACGAACTGGAGGCCATCGGCACCATGCACGTCCTGGACGCCTGCGCCGAGGCCTCGGTCAAGCGCATCATCGCCCGCAGCACCACCGCCATTTACGGTGCCCGGCCCGGCAATCCGGGATACCTTTCCGAGGACCGCCCCATCGGGGGAACCCGCCCGGAGAGTTTCATTCACGACAAGGCCGAGCTGGAACGGCAGATGCAGCAGTACGGGCGGGAACACCCGGACTGTCGCGTGTCCATTTTGCGCAACTGCACCAGCCTGGGCCCCACGGCCATCAACTACCTGAGCAAGATTCTGTTGAGCCGGGTTTCTCCCCGGGTGATGGGCTTCGACCCGCTCATGCAGTTCATCCACGAGGACGATCTGTTCCGCGCCTACAGCCTGGTGCTTTCCGGCCATCATCGCGGGGTGTACAACATCGTGGGCAAGGGCGCGGTGCGCTATTCGGAAGCCATCCGGCGCATCGGCGGGAAGGAACGCCTGGTTCCGGAAAGCCTGTTGCGGCTGTTCTCCTCCGCGCTCTGGCCGCTGAAACTCTACGATATCCCCAACAGTTACATCGATTACCTGAAATATTCCTGGATGGCGGACGGATCCAAGGCCGCCCGGGAACTCGATTTCGTTCCGGAATTCGACTGTTTCGAAAGCCTCCGGGCCGGACTGGAAGCCCGCCGGAGCGTTTCCGCATAGATCAAGGAGGCGTCCGATGCCGAAATCCGTACTGGGCAACGATCCCTTTCAAACCGCTTCCGGGCCGGAAGCGAAACCGGTAAGGAAATCCACGGCGAAAAAGAGCGCCGGGACGAAAAAGAAAACCGCCGCGAAGCCCGCTTCGAAGGAGGCCGCCGAAAAGACCGCGCCCGAAAAGCCGGCCGCCAAGAAGGTCGCCAAGAAGACCGCTCCGAAAAAGGCGGCCGTCAAGAAGGCGACAGCAAAGAAGGCGGCGGCGAAAAAGCCCGCCACGAAAAAAGCTCCAGGCGGCGGCATCGAAGGAAAACAGGCGTCGCCGGGCGCGGCCGTCCCGAAAAAAGCGAAGCGGGCGGAATCTCCCGCACCGGAGACTTCCACTTCCGGCCCTGAAATCCGGAAGACCTCCAAAAAGACGGCCCGGACGCTGCGCGCCATTCTGCACAGCCTGCGGCCGGACGGGTTCAGCATCGGCCAGGAATTCGGCTTCGATCCCGGCCTGCGCGAGCGGCTCGAACCGCTGCTGCGCTTTTTCTACCGTTTCTACTGGCGTGTGCAGGTGGTGGGCGCGGAGAACATCCCGAAGGAAGGCCGGGCCGTGCTGGTGGCCAACCACGCGGGCATTCTTCCCTTCGACGGCCTGATGCTGGCCAACGCCATCTTTCGGGAGACCGGCCGAACCTCCTGGCCGCTGGTGGAGGATTTCTTCTATTACGCCCCCGTGCTGGGCACGCTGCTGTCCCGCATCGGTTTCGTGCGCGCCTGCCAGGAAAACGCCCAGCGTCTCCTGGCCGACGACGAACTGGCCATCGTCTTCCCGGAGGGCATCAAGGGCATCGTGAAGCCCTACCGCAACCGTTACCGCCTGCAACGTTTCGGACGCGGCGGTTTCGTGAAGCTGGCCCTGGTTTCCGACGCCCCGGTGATCCCGGTGGCCATCGTGGGGTCCGAGGAGGCGCACCCGATTCTCTCCAACAGCAGCACCCTGGCCAAAGCGCTGGATCTGCCGTTCTTCCCCGTGACGCCGCTGTTTCCCTTGCTGGGGCCCTTCGGACTGTGGCCGTTGCCGTCCAAGTGGACCATCCGCATCGGCGAGCCGGTGGCCATCAACGAGGAATACGGTCCGGAGGCCGGGCACGAGCGCGTCACGGTCAACCGCCTCTCGGCGCGCATCAAGGCGGACATTCAGAAGGAAATCGATCTGGAACTGGGCCAGCGCCGCAGCCGCTGGAGGTAAGATTTGTCAAAGGAGAGTGTAGAAAAGGGTAAAATATTAGAAGAATTTACTATAGCACTGGAAAAATTTAGAATAGAAAAGCTTAGGGCTTCTCCCTATATCCAGAAAAATATAGAACCAAACAAAAGAATTAATATTAACGGTGTCCGGCATGAAATTGATTTATGGATAGAACTCGAACTAAGCAATCAAGATAAATTAATTTACATTTTCGAATGCAAGAATACCAAAAAGAAGGTCGATAAAAATACTGTTAGTAACTTTTGCGATAAAATTAAAGACGCAAACGCAGCAAAAGGATTTATTGTAAGTTACGGCTTCACAAGATCGGCAATTGCACGGGCTGACCAAGACCAACGTTGTCATCTCATTATTGTTGAAAAAAGTCCATCGCCAATACAAACTTCCTTTATAAAAGTTTATATATCCTCAACACATGTTATTTTCCCTGAAGATATTGCTCGGATGATCCCAGTGGAGAAATTGGGAAACGCAAAATTCGTTATTGGTGGAAAACAAAGAACTTATAAAGATTATGAAGAAACAATACTGGAATTGGCAAGAATTCAAGCAGAAAACGACTCCGATAAATACTTAAGGAATACTCAACCATTTTCTCAAAGAAAAATAACATGCAGAAAAACCCAGAAAATTGAGGATGGATTGTTAATTAATGATATTCCTGTTTCCGAGCTAGAATTGAAAATACAATACGAACTTGAGCTGTCCGTCCTTGAACAATTTCAATATTATTTTCAAGAAAGAGGAACTGTTATTCCAATGGGAAGATTGGATAATTTTCACGGGGTTAGTGCAAGCTGTAATTTAGTTTTTTTAGAAAAACAATAAAATGGAATGGAGAAAATTATGATTAAATTCAATCATTTATATTCCCCCGCGACGTTCGTGTACCTGAGCGGAACCGGCAACAGCTATCGCGTGGCGCGATGGATGGGCGAATGCGTCGCCGAGGCGGGCGGAAGCGCCACCCTGGTTCCCCTGGCCAGGGCCGGGGAGGATGCGCTCTCTCCACCGCGGGATCCGGACGATCCGCCCGCTTCCGGAGCGGACGACGGTCTGTTCGGCCTGGTCTGCCCCACCCACGGATTCACCGCCCCCTGGGCCATGATCGCCTTCGCCCTGCGCCTGCCCCGAGGCCGGGGACGCCGGGCCGTGGCGGTGGCCACCCGCGCGGGCGTGCGCTGGGGCTGGTTCGAGATCTTCGGCATCGCCGCCAGCAACGCCTTTCTTCTGGCCTTCTTGCTCTTTCTGAAGGGCTACCGCATACCGGGCGTTCTGTCGGTCAACATGCCGTCCAACTGGCTTTCCCTGCACTGGGGCCTGCACCCGAGAAACGCCCGGCGCTGCATCGACACCTCGCGCCCCAAGGTGCGGACTTTCATGTCGCGCATCCTTTCGGGCCGCCGTGCCTGGCTTTCCGCGAACAATCTTCTGGAGTTCGCCTGGATGCTGCTGCTCTGGCCGATTACTCTGGCCTATCTGCTGGTGGGCCGCCGCTGGCTGGCCAAGCTGTTTTTCGCCAACACCAACTGCGTGGGCTGCGGGCTCTGCGCGCGCACCTGCCCGGTGGGGGCCATCCGCATGACGGGAGGCGAAGGAGGAAAAAAGCCCCGCCCGTACTGGCTGTTTTCCTGCGAGTCTTGCATGCGCTGTATGGCCTTCTGCCCCTCGAAAGCCGTGGAGGCCGGGCAGAGCTGGGGAGCCCTGACGTATTTTCTCGTGACCGTACCCACCACCGCCTTCCTGCTTCCCCTGGCGCTTTCGACCGTTCCGGGGTTGGAAGTTCTGGGGCGGGACAACCTCTCCACGCTTCTGGCCACCGCCTTCGTCCTGCCCGCGCTGCTCGTCTTTTACTGGATCTTCCACCAGGCGCTACGGGTTCCGCTCATCAACCGCCTGTTCGCCTGGACCACGCTGACCCACTGGTGGCGGCACTACCACGAACCGGACACCCGGCTTCCGGCGCTCACGCGCATCGAGGTCGTGGGCGGCGCGGCGGACGGCGATTCTCCCGGTAAGACGTAAATCGAAACGGCCTTCCGGCCCGAAGGCATCGGATCAAACGCCGATGCCCCGCTCCAGTACCCGCCGCACGCTACGGATCACGTGCCGCACGTCCGCATCGGTCATGCCGGGATGCGAAGGCAGGTAGACCACCCGGCCCGCCTTCTCCCATTCCTCGTGAAAGGCGAAGACGGTCATGTAGTCCGCGCGCGTGTCCACGCCTCGCAGCATGAGCGCTCGCTGGAAGGCCGGGGGATTCTGGACGCGCACGGCCAGGGCGTTCCAGGTGCCGGTGCTCCCCGGAATCTCCCGCTGAAAGCGCAGCCCGGTATCCGAAAGACCCTCCCGGATGCGTTCCGCATTTTGCCTGCGGCGGCGGTTGCGTTCGTCCAGGCGATCGAGTTGCAGCGCGGCCAGAAGCGCCTGGCAGCCGGACAGCGGCCCGAACCCGGACGGATCGACATCGCGCGGCGCTTCCTCGAAACGGGCGTCCAGCGCCTCCCGATCCAAGGCGCTCCACAGATAGAACGGCCAGAAGGGGCCCAGCCGATAGCCCGCGGGACTGGTGGCGGCCCAGTTGGCCAGACCGCCGAGCAGCGCCTTTTTCACGGTTTCGCGGGGCATGCGCGGACCGGCCAGCCGCAGGCGCAGAAGTTCGGCATACAGATCCTCGTCATCGGTGAGCACCGCGCCCCCGCCGAAGGCCGTGAGATTCTTGCCGTGCACCAGGCTGACGCAGGCTGCCCGTCCGAAGGCCCCCGCTTTTCTGCCGTGCAGGTCGGCGCCGATGGACTGGGAGGGATCCTCGATCAGATGCGCGCCGATCTTTCGGGCGAGCCGTTCGATGTCGTCCGCCGGCGCGGCCTGACCGAAGGGATGCTCCACGATCACGGCGGCGGTGCGTTCCGAAAGAAAGGCGGGCAGGCGCTCCGGATCCGGGGCGTAGGTCTCCGTGTCGCAGGGCACGAACACCGGACGGAGGCCGCACTGCCGCACGACGGCGGGAAGGGTGTGGAAACTATAGGCCGGAACGGCCACTTCGGCTCCCGGCGGAAGCTTCAGGGCGTTCAGGATGGCGTACAGGGCCAGGCGGCCGGAGGGCGCGCCGATGGCGAAGCGGCGTCCGTGATAGGCGGCGAAGGCGTCCTCGAAGCGGCGGAGGGCGGCCTCGCCGTCTTCCGGCGGAAAAAGCAGGCAGGCGAGGATCCGGCGGCGTTCCTCGCGGTCCAGGTTGATGTTGTGTCGGGCCACGGCGCGGAGCATGAAGACCTCCGATTCGATCCGTTGAAATGTCGAAAAGGGACGCACCCGACAGCATAGTCCGTCCGGAACGATTCGCCAAGGGAAAGCGAAGGGTGAAAATTATATTGCAGCCTATTCATTATGATATGTATACTACAATTGTAATCTTTTCGATGCTCGTCATTCCGTATATTCGGCGTTCTTCTGCGGACCGGGTTCCGAACGGCATGCCCGTGACGATGAAAGGAAAATCATGTCTGTCTATCGAATCATGCTTCTTCTGGCGGCGGTTTCGGCTCTCTGGGTCATGGGCTGCAATGGGGACGCGAGAAATTTCTCCGACGGTTGCGAGGATGTCTCCGTCCAGGGATACAACCATGTGGAGCGCTGTTGTTACTCGGATGCCTGTTACTATCTGGCCGACGGTGAAAAGTTGGACTGCAACGGCACCGACTGCACCGAAGTCGTGGAGAATCTGGAGGAATACCGTCTGACAGACGGGGAGAACTTCGGTTGCTCGGACGTTTCCACCCAGGGCTGCGCCGCCGTGCAACTGTGCTGCCAGGACGGAAAATGCCATTATACGGCTGATGGCGTGACCTTTTCCTGTAAAGACGACGAGTGTTCCGACGCCGCAAGTGCCATGGAGGAATTCTGCCTGGGTGACGGAGAAAGCTATACGTGCGTGGATTTCGATACCCAGGGCTGCGGCGAAGTGGAGGTCTGTTGTTCTCCGGATCATTGTCACTATTGGGCCGATGGCGAAAGGATCCGCTGTGATGGCCTGGACTGTTACGGCGCCCACGATGTTCTGGAGGACTATTGTCTGGAGAACGGAGGAAAACCCGAATGTTCGAAGCTCTATCTCCAAGGCTGCCTTGACGTCGAACGTTGCTGCAAGAACGGAAGTTGCCATTACGATGCCGATGGGAAAATCCTTGCATGTGACGGCTCGGACTGTTCCGGGACGGCCCCCCTCCTGATGGCCTACTGTTCGGGAGAGGAAGGTGAATACGAGTGCGTGGACGCACCCGCCGAAGGCTGCGAGATCGGGAAAGTTTGCTGCGATTCCGACGACTGCTACCATTACGCCGACGGCCAGATTTTCCTCTGCGACGACCGGTGTTGCGCCGTGGCCGCCGGTATCATGGCGGACTATTGCTCGGTGGACGGGCATTTATACGAATGTTGGGATACAACCCAAATCATGGGATGTGAACGAACGGACTTCTGTTGCACCGGAGTTGACTGTTTTTACCGGGCCGACGGCGAGATTTTCTATTGCGGCGGCCCCATTTGTAGGGACGCCCACAAGGAGCTTCAGAATTTCTGCCAGGAACACAACGAGGCGGATTTCTTTGGAGATGCCTGCAACGAAGACGCCGATTGCGCGGAGGATTTGATGTGTCTGGACGGCGAATTCGCGGATAACGCTTTCGTCACAAGCGGCTTGACGGTGAAAAACGGTTATTGTACCGTGGCGCTTTGCGAATCCTACACCACGACGGATGGACACTCGGACTGGTTGTGCAACGAGAACCTCGGCGGCCTCTGCTTCAGTCTGTATCCTTTGATGACTTACCCGATGACGGGCGAAGCCTACGCCATGTCGGGCTTTTGTTTCCGTCCGTGTGAAACCGACGCGGACTGCCGCGCGGAGGACGACAATTTTTGCCTCGATCCCGCCATCTGGAAAGACGGCGGCCTGCTGGACGCATCGGTATACGATCACTATTACGGCGGCGTCAAGGTTTGCGTTCCCCGGGATCTGAGCGATCTGATGGAAGACAATCTGAGGGAACTGGGGGAACACTGAGGTCGTCACCTCAATCGTTGCTTTACGTGACGGCGAATTCTCGGAAGCGGGGAAACGGACCGAATGGGCCGCCGTTTTCCGCTTCGAGCGGCGGATGAGATTTTGCCGGGCGAATCCTACATCAAGTCCTTGACCAGATCCTTTATCATTTCATACTTGGCCTTGTCGTCGCTCTTCAGGTACATCCAGGGGCAGATCAGCGCGGAAAGCCCGAAAGCCAGCGTCATGGGAATGCAGAAGGGCTTCATGAAGTTGTAATCATAGTATTTCGCGCCCACCACCACCATGTCCTCCACGCGGATCAAAAGAGCTTTCAGGCGTTCGTCCTTGGCCGAGGCCCAGGTGTGAACCACCAGCAGATACTCGACTTTCTGTTTCTGAAGATATTCCATCAGGGTGGGGACCAGAAGCGGCTTGAAACGGTCGCCCGCCTGGATCTGGGTGACGGTCCGGGCTTCGTTCGCATTTCCGCCGCCGCCGCCGGGAAGCGGATTCAGCATGCGGGTCCAGTCCGAACCTTTTTTACGTTTGAAGGTGTCGTTGTACAGGTCGCGGACGCTGAACTCGTTCAGGGTCACCGGAATCATGTCCTCTTTGATGAGCTGCTCGTAGATATACGTCTGCCCCAGGCTGTTGCGTACGTCCTTGCCGCCGCGATCGACCACGAGCAATCCGATGCGCGTGTTCTTGGGAAGCGGCGCGGACTTCGCGGAAAAACGCGTGGTGCAGCCGGGGCCGGAGAGCGAAAGGACCAGCGCGAAGACAAGCACGACAACCAGGGAATTTCGCATGGGGTTTCCTCCTGTTCGTTTCGAAACATGGAGCCGGAACCGGACGATTCCGGCGTTTCGGTTTTTCATTTTCCGCCATGATACCCGAAGCGTCCGCCCATGCAAGCGCAAAATCCGCAAATGGATCCGTCTGCGGACCGACGTTTCGCAGGCTCGAAACGCACCGAAAAGGTTTGACAGCCCGCCCGCCCGGGGTCTACCATTCCAGGGAATCGAGGCCGGGTGTCCGGCCGATGCGAGCGCTCCCGACCGTTCACGAACCGAGGAGGTTCCCGATGCCGCAGAAACCCGTTTCGCCGTCCCGCCGCACGGAAAACATCCGCTACGCCGTGCGGGATATCGTCGTGCTGGCCCAGGAAGTGGCCCGCTCCGGAAAGTCCATGCTGTACCTGAACATCGGCGATCCGAATATCTACGATTTCGCCGTTCCGGAACCGGTGGTACGCGCCGTGGGACAGGCCATGGCCGAAAACCGCTGCGGCTATTCGCCGTCTTCCGGCATCCCCGAGGCCCTGGAAGCCATCCGGCGGGAGGCGAATCGCAAGGGCATCGAGGACGTTCGGGACATCTTCGTCACCACCGGGGCCAGCGAGGCCATTGAGATCTGCCTGACCGCGCTTCTGAATCCCGGGGAAAACGTGCTCACCCCCGCCCCCGGCTATCCGCTGTACACCGCCATCATCCCGAAGCTGGACGCGGAGGAGAATCCTTATTTCCTGGACGAGGAAAACGGCTGGCAGCCGGATGTGGACGACATCGAGAAGAAAATCAACGACAAGACCCGCGCCATCGTGCTCATCAATCCCAACAATCCCACCGGCGCGCTCTTCGAGCGGGAAACGCTGCTTAAGATCATCGAGCTGGCCAAGCGGCACGACCTGCTGATTTTCGCGGACGAGATCTACGACAAGCTGCTTCTGGGCGGCGAGGAGCACATCAGCATCGCTTCGCTGGACAAGGATGCGCCCTTCGTGACCTTCAACGGCCTGTCCAAGTCCTACGTGGGCCCCGGCCTGCGCCTGGGATGGGGCATCGCCAGCGGTCCCGAGGAACTGCTGGCCGACTACCTGGAGGCGATCAATCGCATTCTGCGGGCGCGCATCTGCGCCAGCCATCCCATGCAGTACGCCGTCTCGCCCTGCCTGGACGGCGAAAAGGCCCATCTGCCCGAAATGCTTCGGAAACTCACCCGCCGCCGGGACATCACGGTGGAGATGCTCAATGCAGTGGACGGCATTTCCTGCGTGCCGCCCCAGGGTGCCTTCTACGCCTTTCCGCGCCTGGAAAACGTGGCGGACGACGCACACTGGACGAAGGAGCTCATCCGGGCCACGGGCGTGGTGGCGGTTCCGGGATCGGGATTCGGCCAGCGGCCCGGCACGTCCCACTTCCGGGTGGTTTTCCTGCCGCCGGACGAGACGCTCACGGCGGCCTACGAGAAGATCGCGGAATTCCACGCCGGCTATCGGAATCCCTGATCTCCGTTTTCTTTTCGTTTGTAAACCAGCCAGAGGGGGTTCGCGGTGCATGACCGATCCCGACAATCCGATCCGGCGGCCGAGGTCGCGAAAACGGTCTTCGACGTGGCCGTCATCGGGGCGGGACCGGCCGGAACGGCCGCGGCCATCCGCCTGGCCAGGCTCGGTCGCCGGGTGTTGCTCGTGGACCGGGCCGAGTTTCCCCGAAAAAAAGTCTGCGGCGACGGCCTTCTGCCCGACGCCCGGGCCATGCTGGACGAAATCGGCCTGCTGGAGCGGGTGCGCGAGAAAGCCCGCGAACTTTCCCGTATCCGCATCTACAGCGTGGGGCGGGTGGAGGTGAACTTCGAGACGCGTTCCTTCACCCTGCCGCGCCGGGAACTGGATGCCCTGCTTTTTTCCGAGGCCTTGGCCGCAGGCGCCCGTTTCATGAAGGGTTTCGTAGAGCAGTGCCGTCCGTCCGAAAAGGACGGGCGTCCGGGCGTGCGCATGGAGCTGCGCGGATCCGACCGGACCGTCTTCGCCCGTTTCGCGCTCATCGCCACCGGGGCCGGGACGCATCTTCTCCGCAAAACCGGCCGGCTTTCGCGGCCGGACCCCAGCGCCCTGGCCATGCGGGGCTACGTCCGTTCCGATCATCCCCTGGACGCCCTGGTCATCAGTTACGACGCCTCCGTCCTGCCCGGCTACGCCTGGATCTTTCCCATGGCGGAGGGACGCTTCAATGTCGGCTGCGGCGTATTTTCAAGTGAAACCAAGGGCATGAAGGTGGACTTGAAGGCAAGCCTGGAGCGTTTTCTGACCTCCTTCCCCCTGGCGGCGGAGATCCTGGAGCGGGGCGAGCGCGTCGGGCCGGTACAAGGCGGCGCGTTGCGTTGCGGGCTCTCGGGCGCGGATCTGTCCGGGCGTGACCGCATGCTCGTGGCCGGAGACGCCGCCGGAACCACCTTTCACCTGACCGGCGAGGGCGTGGGAAAGGCCATGCGGAGCGGCTGGATGGCGGCGGATTACCTGGAAAAAGCCCTGCAATCCGGGGAGGTTCGCGACCTGGAGGGCTACGGGGCGGAGATGGAAGCCCGCTTCCGGTCGTTCTATCGAAGCTACGAGGCCGGTCTGGGCTGGCTGCGAAGGCCCTGGTTCAACAACTGGCTCGCCCGCAAGGCCGCCCGAAGCGAGGCGCTGCGACAGGATTTCATCGACATCCTGCACGAAAACCTGGATCCGGGGGAGCTTTTCAGCGTCGTAGGCATCCTGAAACGCCTATTCGCCTGACCGGAGAGAATCGCCCTCCGGCCTCCGAATGCCGTCTTCGGGAATGATTCCCCGCGTTTTTCTGTCCTATTCGGAACAGGCCCGCGATGATGGCAGGAAGGAAACCCTCCGGAATGAAGCAAACGATGTTTTTCGGCATGATTTTCACCATCTTTTCCCTGGCGCACGTCTATATCGGCCTGCGGATGATTCCGCCGTTGAACCTGACCAAAAATGGAAGGCGGATCGCCTGGACGGTTCTCTTGGCCCTGTTTATCCTTCAGATTTCGGGAATCTTCGCCTACCGCGCCTGGACCGACGGTCCCCGGTCGTTTGGGCTGAACGTGCTGACCTGGGGATCGTATCTGGTCATGGGCCCCACGGTGATCCTGCTTTTCCTGAATGTGTTCCGGGACTTTTTGCGCTTATCGGTGGGAATCAAACGGCGGCTGCTTTCGCGTTCCGAGCCGGAGACGGATCCCGGGCGGCGGCTCTTTCTGACTCGGGGCGCCAGTTACGGCCTTCTGGGGCTTTCGGCGGGACTGAGCGGAGCGGGATTTTCCGGCGCGCGCGGCGAACCGACCCTGGAACGAGTGGACGTGTTCCATCCGGAGCTTCCGGAAGGGCTTTCCGGGCTGCGTATCGCCCAGATCAGCGACCTGCACGTGGGGCCCACGCTGAAGCGGGATTTCGTGGAAGACGTGGTGCGGCGGGTGAATGCCGAGAACCCCGACCTTCTGGCCATGACGGGTGACATGATCGACGGCTATCCCCACCTGCTTCGCCACGACCTGGAACCCCTGGCGGACCTGTCCGCTCCCCGGGGCCGTTTCTGGGTGACGGGCAATCACGAATATTACTGGGGCGCGGAAGACTGGATGGCCGAGGCCCGTCGGCTGGGTTTCGAGGTGCTGCTGAACGACCACCGCGTCATCCGCCGCAACGGAGCGCGGCTCGTCGTGGCGGGCGTTCCGGACACCCACGGCGGACGCTTTCTGAAAGACCATGTCGGCCAACCGGCCAAAGCTCTGGAGGGGGCGGGAGAAGGTTTCCGGCTGCTTCTAGCCCATCAGCCTCGGGATTGCTTCCGCGCCGCCGAGGCCGGGTTCCATCTTCAGCTTTCCGGCCATACCCACGGCGGACAGTTTTTTCCCTGGAATCTTCTGGTTCGCCTGCAACAGCCTTTCGTATCCGGACTGAACCGCATGGATAATCTGCTGGTGTACACCAACAGGGGAACGGGCTACTGGGGGCCGCCGGTGCGCCTGGGCGTTTCTTCCGAGGTGACGATTCTCCGGCTTCGTCGGGGAGAATTTCGCTAGCGATTTTCCCATCCTTTTTACTTGATTGTTAAATTATTCCACTTTAGAATGGCATTATCGAAAAAGGATTTATAAGCGCCGAGACGGTTCGGACGGGGGTTCGGCTTTTCGGCGCGTTTTTCGATGGGGAAGCGTATCATCAACTTACGGGAGTGAAAAAACAGAAATATCGGGGGTTTATCCGAAAGGATACTAGTCGGGGACGACATCGAGAGGTAGGCTGAGTGTCCAGTCTGCGTACAGTGAAGGATGGGCTCGAACCGCGGCCACGGACATCCGTCACTGAGAACGGGCGGCGCGAACCGGACATTAACCCAGGACGAGCAGATGGCAAGGATTGGCTTCATGTCGAGCAAGGCTTCCGATAATTCCCGCGCCGGAAAGCAACGGACTCCCACTTCCATCCGAATGGAGGCGGGCAACGGTCCCGGAGATGTCGTTCTGCTGAAACCGGTCGTGGACAATCTGGTTCCGCTTCTGCGCGCCACCATTCCATCCGGCGTCAATTTTCAGTTCGAATTCGCGAATCGCTGCTGGGGGATCAGTGCCGATACCCCGGATCTGGCCTACGTCATCACCAAGGCCGCCATCGCAACCTGCGACAACGGCGAGCACGCCGGTTCGCTGATTTTCGACGCCTGGAACATCCGCGAGGATCTTTTGAAGGAAAGCACGGAAGGCAAGATGAAGCGGGAGTGCGTCTGCCTGGAGATCGGCTTTCAGGAGAACGGGAAAACGGAATCCGAGAACACGAAGGGAGACCGGGAGCGTTTCGCCCGGCAGATGAAGGATCTTTCTCCCACGATCAAGCGCCTGAAAGGCGCCATGCTGGTCAATCCCAATCCGCTTTTCCGCAAGAGCCTGCGGTTCTTCATTCCCGCCATTCCCGGCGACGAAACCACCGGCATCAAGGCCCTGTCCAAGCTCTCCACCGCCGAGCGCCACATGCTGGATTCGGAACTGGCCATCGACGGCCAAACGAAGGTTCCGAAGTCCACCGGTCGCACCGGCGTGACGCCCACCTTGTCGCAGAAAGGGACGGTGCTGGTGGTGGACGACGACCGCTCGGTTCTGAAGGCCCTGCAACAGATTCTGGAGGAACTGGAATTTTCCGTGCTTCAGGCCGAGGACGGCCAGTCCGGCATCACGTCGTACCTGGACAACCGGGACGCCATCAACCTGGTGATCGTGGACCAGATCATGCCGGGAAAGCACGGCTGCCAGGTGCTTTTGGAACTCAAACAGCTCAATCCCGACCTTCACATGATTCTCATGAGCGGCCAGGAGCCGGACGACGCCACCGCAGCACTGATCCGCCAATACGCCGTTCCCTACCTGCGCAAGCCCTTCAGCGTGAACACGCTTTTAAGCCAGGTCAGCCGCCTGATCGAGGACGAGGAAGACAGTTCCGGCCGGGCCTGAGGGCTTAGAACCGTTACTATTCGTCGGTCGTAGACCCTGTCGAATACAGTGTATCCGACAGGTATTCTGCAAACCTTCCGTCTTCCTCAGTTCTTGGGGCGCATGGCGCAATAGTCCGGGAAGTCCGACGGCAGGCCGTCCGCGACGTAAGGCGACGTTCCGATGCCCTTTGGGTGATCGGCCAGAAACTGAATGTTCATCGTTCCCTGCAGTCCTCCCGGCACCGTGTGGCCGCCGCCGTGGTCGCACTGAATCACGTCGTGTCCGGCGGCGTTGAGGTAACTCACGTCGCTCTGGCCCATCTGGTCGAACTGAATGGTGAGCACCACGGCGTTGAAATTGTCCGTGCTTCCGCCGTGGGCGATGAGTTGCACGAAGGGATTTTCCGTGCCGAAGGCGATCCAATTCGTGAAGGCGTTGGCGTTGTCGGGGTTGGAGAAATACCCGCCGGACCAGGTGATGGTGGAGGCCAGCACGTCGCCCCGGGTGACGGCCAGCACGTCCGTCATGATGGCTCCCGCGGAAAAGCCCAGGCTGTGGATGTGGTCGTCGTCCACGCCCCAGCGCTGATCCAGACAGACCAGCACTTCGTCGAAAAGCCGGGCGTCCACGTTGTTCTCGTCCACCGCCAGGATGGCCCAGTCCAGTCCGGTGGTGGGCATGTATCCCAGATCGTCCGGGGTGACCAGGATGAAGGGCATGATCTGGTTGTTCACGTAGGGCGACAGGAAGCGGGCCATGTTGTCCATGGTGTCGCCGTAGCCGTGCCAGTTGAAGACCACGGGCCAGGGGCCGCCGTCCTCCACGTCGTCGGGCAGGCCCAGTTTGAACGTGCGCGCGGTTCCGTCCACCATGAAGTCGGTGTTGGTTCCGTCCGTCAGCGCGGCGCAGGCCGGATCCACGACGACATCGCCGTCCGGAGCGTCGTCTCCGTCGGGGTTGTCGTCTCCGTCGGGAGCGTCGTCGCCGTCCGGGGAATCGTCGCCGTCCGGGGAATCGTCGCCGTCGGGACCGGCGGGCAGGCATCCACCGAAAATTTCGTTCCATTCGAAGCCCGAGGGGCAGTCCGTAGAGTCTCCGTCCTCGTCTCCGTCGGGGCGGCCGTCGCCGTCTTCCGAATCGTCTCCGTCCTCGCTCGGGTCGTCGCCGTCGGGGGTTTCCGTGCCGTCGCCGTCATCGCCGCAGGCCGTCATCACGGTCAGGAAAACGAACAAACCGACCCACCAAAGCACCGCTTTCTTCATGATTTCTCTCCTGTTGGTTGCCTTCGGTTTACCGGGGGCATCATAGCGTTTTTTACGCGGCACGTCAAAAAAAAGGACTAGCGGAAGATCGGTGGGCCGTCATCGGTAAGAGTCGGGGGCGTTTGGGGTTGGACTATACGGGTTCTTATTTACTTTTAGCGCTGGTTCAACCGCTCATGGCGAGTGATTTGCAGAGCCAATCGGTTCGAGCCACGGGTGGCGCGTTCCTCGATAAACCGCCCTTTTGGCGGCACTCGGGATAAGCGCCTTTTCATCGCTGAAATCATTTAAGAACCCGTCTATATTTGTTCCTCATTTGTTCCTCCTCCGAATCGGCTTCCGGCTCCTGATCCAGGTCGCCGTCGGGTGGTTGGGGAACGTTATTGGGATCGAAAGGCTGGCAGACACCATCGATGCAGTCTTTTCCGGCGGGACAATCGTTTTCATTGTCCCAGCGCATGCAATAGGGTGAATCCTCCGGAATGCAGATACCGTGGTAGCAACGCATATTATATCCCATGCATGTATATTGATCACACCCTGGTCCTTCTTTTAAATAAAGAGGCGGTTCTGGGTTGAATTCCACCATAGACGTTTCTCCGACACATTGAGTATATTCAAAATCATATCGTCGCTCATCATAGGAACTAACTCCATAATTGCTATGTTCTTTGGATACACACCCGCTAATGCAAGGAATTTCCAAACGGTAGCTACATGCCGGTTCGTTCTCTACAGGGTCATCTTCCTTAAATTTGGTGCGCCAGTGAACGCGGTCCCCCGAATAAGGAATTTCTAAATTGCCGCTCTCCCCGTTGCACTCAATGGGATCGAATTGGCGAAAACCCTCGCCGAAACAATAATAGGCGTTTTTTTCCTCCCAATTTTCGGTGATATACAAGGCAGGAAAAGGAATTTGGGTCGCCATGTTGATCCCGAAAGGATAATGAATACAAGCCGGATTGAAGATCTTTCCATCCACCGTTTGTGTATCCATTTCCATATAATCGCTGCAAATGCTGCACTCAACGGGCTCACGGTATTCCGCCCAGAGCATCCAGCGGCCGTAGGGATCGCAGAGATAACTCGCACTCCGATCTTCCGAACAGGCCGCCACGCCCGGCACGCAGTCTCCGTACAGCGGCTCCTCCGGGCGGGGGTAGAAAAAGGTTTTACTTATTTCCTTTTCGGTGTCGTTGTCCAAATCTCCATCCGGCCGGGAACTGGAAGAAGAACAGCTGCCAAAAGTGAAAAGCGAAGCGATTGCAAACAGGAAAAGGACGTTTTTCATGGGATCTCCAGGTCGGACGGCGATTCTGTGGCGGGGAATGTCTCAAGGATGGCACGGATGGGGAGAAAAGTCAAGCAGCGGAAAACGCCCTGGGGAAAGGATTCCGGACATCTCCTCGAAATCTACCGGCCGGTATTTTCGGGATGGATTTTTGGAGGTCGTCTTAAATAATCAGGTTTTTCACCTGTTCGGCGGCGTCGGATTCCGGCCAGCGCTGAAGGATGTAGTCCCGCCACTGGCGAGCGCGCTCCGGCAGGTCCACCTTTTCCGTGTACAGCTCGATGAGTTCCACGATCAGGCCGGGGGTGGAGCTGGTTTCCTCGTGGGCGCGAACGGTTTTTTCCAGAAGCATGATGGCCTGGGTGACGGTATCCTCGTTTTCGGACAGGGGGCCCACCAGCCGGAAGAGCACCAGGGGATCGATCTCCGCGATCAGGGCGTCGTCGTCCAGCAGAAGATCGGCGGCTTTCTTGACCTGCTGATCCAGAATCAGTTCAAGAACCCGGTCCGCCGGGCGCTGTGGCTCGCCTTCCTCGGCTTCCTCCCGCAGTTCGATCACGCCCATCTCGGCGGTCTGGATCTGCATGGCCTTCTTCATTTTCTTGGTGCTGGGATGGTTCGGGTAATTGTCGATGGCCGTCTTGACCCAGTATTCGGTTTCCTCGTCCCGGGGGCCTCTGTGGCGCATGAGGAGTTCGGCCAGGCGGGTGATGTAGTCCGGCAGCGTCCGGTAGGTGGGATCCAGGCGGAAAAGCACTTCCAGGGCGTCCGAAGCCGCCTCCAGTTCCACCACCTCCAGGCGGTCCTCCACGAACAGACTCATATAGCGCGGCCCCACCTCCGCCGCCCCGAAGCGCTGAACCATGCGGCTGTAATAGTCGTAGGCCACGGAAACCTGGTTCTTCTCGCACAGCGGCGGCACCACCCGCCGTCCCAGCGCCATGGCCTCCGAGCGGTTTCCCTTGGCGATATACAGGTCCAGAAGCTGGCGTTGGGCGTCGAGATCGTCCGGGGAGGCGTCCAGCACCCGCAACAGTTCCTTTTCGTCGATGCCCTGAATGCGCCGGGCGTCGTCGCCGCCGGCCATTTCCAGGCCGGAACCGGTGTCGGCGCGCCGTTTGCGAAGGCCGTTGTGCGCTTCCAGGAAAGGATTGGTCGTGGTGCGCTTCTGCTGCCGCCGGGGGACTTTGGCGGAGCGGACGGCCAGCCGCTCGTTTTCCTCGTCCGTGCGCCTTGGTTCGGGCGGATCGGGCAGTGTCAGGATTTCGTAGACCACAAGAAGCCAGGTCGCGGTTCCCGTGAGGACGCCGGAAAGCATCATGGGCCAGCCCGTGGTGGAGAAGTCCGCCATGGTGGCCAGGAGAATCTGGATAATCAGCCAGAAGGCGCCCAGGCCGACGGCCACGGGATGCCACTTTTTGAAGATGGCGTTGATGGCGACCAGGGCGGTGATGGACGCCGTAAGGCCGATGAACGGCGCGGTATGGGGGCCGGTCAGCATGACCCAGAGCAAGGCTCCGAAATAGGTGGAAAAGAAAAAGACCAGCAAAAACAATGCGTTGCCATAATCTCTTTCCACCACCCAGCCGAGGTACAGCAGAAACGCCAGATCCACCAGCAGGTGAAGAATGTTGGCGTGCAGGAAGGGATGCAGCAGAAACCGGCCCGGATTGACCCAGTTGGAAGCCAGGGACAAAGCCACCGGGTCCAGAACCCCGGCGGCCTGAAGTACAAATGCAACTGCCAGAATCACCTCCAGGGCGATCGTGGCGATGGCTATCCCTCGTGGTCTGGACACACCCTGCCTCTGGTCCGTTTTTGTCGTTCGTTCGTGCGCAACATCCGTATAATTGAACCATCCTACAACCGCCGGTTTCGGAATGTCAAGAAACAATAAGTAAAAACGAGCCGTTCCGGCGTTGTCCGGCGCGAAACGGGGGCGTGGGAGAGGTTTGGGAGGGGCTATTTCCTTGAATGCTTCGGGAAATGGCGCGGCCATCGATCCGAGAAATCGAGGCGCGTAATTTCCGTTTAGAGGCAAGCGCCAAACGGAAGCGGATTATGATTCGGTTTCGCTTTAGGATAATTTCAGAAATTTATTTTCTCGTTTGCTTGAAATGATATTCTTATAAACATTCTTTGGCAGATTAAGATCTTTGTACAAACAGATCTCCAGTAGATGGTTAAGCGTCTCCGTAAGTTCGATGAGTTCGATGCCTTTCTTGGGGTTCGATTTGCTGGAGCTAGGGTTTAATTTGCTGAAACTGCCATAGTGGGTATAGTAATTCCTTGTGTCTACTATATTGCCAATAAGATGTTTATGCTTCCTCCATTTTGTTTTTTCCCCGGACAATTCGATCAGTTCTTTCAATCGTTTTCTCAGCGAATACTCGTTGGCGAATTCAATTGTTTTTTTTAATTTCTCCCTGAAATCTCTGTGAGTCTCTCGGGGAATTGCATTTACAAGAATCTGTTGCACTCCTTTTTTAAAATCTTCCGGATCTTGATATTTTCCACTGTATTTTCTTCGATGATACGTTTCTATCGCCTGAGCAATATTGAGAAAACGGTTCGGATCGTAAAAACTATCTCTGGACAGTACATCTGTGTATAAATTGAAAACATCGCGGAATTTCTTGTGAACCTGAAACCAGTTATTCATAAACAGAGCAAATTCGGATTTGATATCATGGTAGTGAAAAAACATTTCGCGGAAGTGCATTCGTTTGGGTATTCCATAAAAATTCCTCTGAGGAAATAATACCTCAACAGGGTGCGGATTACGGCTCGCCTTCCCTGTGAATTTAACAATAAAACAGAATCTTCCCGTTGCCATCGTTATTAAATCTTGTAGGAGTGGTAGGTTTTCTTTGTATTCATCAAAATGCATGACTCGTGGAGGGATAATCCGGAAAAACGTCTCTTGAGCAATAGTTGCTTTTTTTTGAGCAACAGACGTAGATGGCGGCAAATACGAAAATGCAATCTCAAGTTTAAATTGATTTTCGATTTGGCATTCAATCGATTTTGGCAAGGTATAGTGGATTGCAACTTTATTTTCTTTGAAGTCGGGGTCTCCTACACGGAATCCATGAACATTTGTCCATTCGTACAAATCCTGTAAGTAGAGATTCACGCTTTGAAACTCAATTTCCTGATTGCTTCGAAAATGGTGACCGACATAAATTTCGTTTACGTAAAGGGTCACGTTGTTTTGTGGAAACTTGAACTTGGTGATAAAACAATCGCAAAGAGTAATGGCTGTGCCGTCATTTGCAACTCCATGAATTATGGCGTAACTATTTGACCGGGTATTTCTTGAATAGCTACGAAATGAACCATGAAGGGAAAGGGAACCGCCTTTTTGAGGATGAAATTCCAACACTCCACTAATTTCCTTGGTGCTATTTGGAAGCGACCATTTTCCGGTAAAAGATTTCTGCTCCATGCATTGTCCCCTATGTTCATGCTATTTCAAGATGGGTGAACCGGAAACGACCATGATTCGAATCGGACGGTTTGAACCCGTCCCGGCCGCGAACACGATAATCCACATGCATTATATCCCTATCAATTACCACGAGTCAACCCCCCTGTTTTCCCCGCTCTCCGTGTCGGAATCGAGGGATTTCGGCGTCCGGGCGGGTGAAATCTATCCTATCCGGCGGAAATCAGGAAGGAATTCCGATTTTGCACCCCGACCGGAACACAGGCGTTATCACCGGGGACACAGGCCCTCGGGCGGCGGATTTTAGAAAATCGTGCAAGTTATGGATATCATTGGAGAATATTGGTGGCGGAGCGTCGGCATTTCCGTGGGTGAAAAAGAAGGCAGGGGGTCGAAAAACGCCGGTCGTCCGGGGGAATGCTTTTTTCTACGAATCCATAGTATTTTCATGAAGTTACGCTCTGAAAAGCGTTCCTCCGGATGAACGCCCCGAATGAGCGTCCAAACGCCCCGAAAAGGAGCGAAAAGCCCCCCGGATCGTCCGAGCCGTCCGGGCCGCTCCGAATCGTTCGAATTGCCCGAGAATCGCCCGGCGGGTTCAGCGGGACAAACTGAAGATCCGGCTCAGCGACTGCATGTCGCCCACGTAGATGCGGGCGTCTTCCACGGTGAGCATCTGCGTGCGCCGCCGGCTGAGGCCGAGGGTCAGCGTGTTCGGATTTTCCGGAAGATAGGCCAGGGTCTCGGCGGGAAACTCGAACGATCCCGTGTCGTTGAAGTCGCAGCTGATCGTCGCCTGCTCCACGACTTCGCCTTCGCCGATCGTCATGCCGGACAGCGTGGCCGTCACCTGGCCGCCGTCGGCGTTCCAGGAAAGCGCGAGCGGGCCGCCCGTATAGGCGTAGCCCGTGTCCGCGAGGTCCGGCGACAGGCCGGAAAACGGCGATCCGCAGGTGAATTCCGTCTGAAATCCGGAAACGCCGTTGCCCCCGTGGGCGCTGACGGAAATCACGTCGCCGGGAGAAACGAGGTCCGTCACGCCCGCACCCAGGCTGCTTTCGTAAACCCAGCCGTACGCGCCCTGTTCCGCGGGCGTGAGCGTCACCGGGTCCACGGCGGCGCCGGTGACGGTGATCCGCCCGGCGTTCAGGCCGGGATTCGGATCCGGGGCGGCGTTCGGATCGTAAACGTAGACCGTGCAGCCCGCCACTTCGATGCCCGCGGCCGCGCCCGACCGGTCGCGATAGAACCCGGCCGAAACCACGGCGCTTTCGAACTCCGAGCGCGTCTCCGTGATCGTCCGCGTTTCGACGAGATAGACCGAGCCGCTTTTGGTGACCGTCACGGGTTCGTCGCCGTCGGGAGCGTCGTCGCCGTCGGGAGCATCGTCGCCGTCGGGGGAATCGTCGCCGTCGGGGGAATCGTCGTCGCCGTCCGGCGGCGCCAGGGTGGAACAGTGGTCCGACAGGCAGTGCATGTCGCGCTCGCAGGGGCGCTGGGATGCCGCCTCGCAGCATTCGGACAGTCCCGAGGCCAGGGCGAGATGTTCGGTGGCGGCGTCCACGCAGGCGTCCGCCTCGTAGGCGCAGCGCCCCATGTCCTTGGAGCGGCAGGCATCCGATTCGCAGCCGCAGGGGCAGTCCATGACCTTTTCCCAGGCCAGGTTCACGCAGCGATAAAGCGTCTCCCCGGAGGAATCGCAGGCCGTGACGCCTTCCGTGCAGCGCGCCCCGCGATCCGCCACGCAGCCCAGGAGATTGTGGCAGATGGTGGCGGGCGGGCAGGTCGCCTCCTTCGTTTCCGGGCAGCATTCACCCAGCCGGAAGGGCGTGGATTGCAGCACGTTTCCTTCCAGGCAGGCCTTGGGGCGGTAGTCGCAGAAGTTTTCGGCGGAGAGGCAGACGCCTTCCACGCAGGCGTTGCAGGCGCAGTTCTGCGCGGCGATCCACCGGCCGTTTTCGCAGTGCAGCACCTGGCTTCCGTTTTCCGAGCAGTCCAGCGCGCCGGATTCGCATTCCGCCGCCCCGTCGCCGTCCGCGTCGTTTTCGTCGCCGCCCGAGGAGCCGCAGGAGAGAATCAGCGGAAGAAGAGCCAGAAGACACAGGGTGCGAAGGAAGAAAGCGCGCGTCATGGAGACCTCCGATCTGTCACGAATCCGGGCATTTCCATCGGGGGAATGCCGAAAAGGGGTGCGTTTTCATGGGTTCGAACGGCGTCGAGACGCCGGCGGCATCATAGCCATTTCCGCCGCTGTTCGCAAGCAAGTTGAAAAGAAAAGCCGTTTTGGGAAGCGGCTCACCATCGGGGAAGGGAACGAAAAATGCAGGTCGGCGAATTCCTCAGTCGATATTTCCGGCTGAATTTAAAGATCAAGGCTTGTCATGGTAAGGTGCTGTCTGTCCCTATGTTGGCACAACGTTATATATAGCTAATATTTTCATATCCCAAAGCATACAGAGTCTTGCTCACCCGATTGTTCCTGGGCGGAAAATCATCCGGTCGTGCATACCCAATCAATTCCCCCAAAATATGAACCCCAAGATGCGGAAGACGCCACTTGTCTTCGGATGTAGCTGACCATATGCGCTCGGCTGCATCTGTGTTTTCTTCATCACCCCACAGAACGAAGAACAATACCTCCTGAATGTTTTTACCACCCCCGGATTTCTTTTGTAGAAGATAGTTCGTGAAAAGCTCGCATCTTTCTTCGATGCTTCGGTTTTCGCCAGGATCCAGGCCAAGGTCCGCGTTCCTGATTTGCCGAGCATGTTCTCTTGATGCATGGCAAAGCGAAATGATTTTATTCAGTTGATCTCTATCTAGGCGCTGTAGTTTATCTTTTTGAAGAAGCGTGTGAAGCTTTTTGGGACTATCGTTTACATAGAATGCCCAGTGGGTTTCGTATTTTTCGCCTTCCAGGGCACACCATAATCGCCGAAATTCGGAAAGAGCTTTATCGGGATTCTCTAAATTATCATTATGAGCTTTGAGCATATGCTTAGAACTTTGACCAGAACGGCGGAATTTTGTATCCCAAAACCATTCAGTTGCTTGATCCTGGACAATAGCTGGGTGGGCATTAGGAGAAACCCAACTTGGCCATTTTTCTTTATTTTCATCGAAAATCTTCGCTATCTTTCGTAAAATGGTAAGCCCTTGATTCCACTCTTCTATAAAATTTCTTCTGGCTATTCCGCCTTTTACAGGTCTTTCCGTGAAATCAATGAGGGAATGCTTTCCTGGCAAATCGCCGAGCAACTTATCTACCAAGTCTTGATGTTTGTTTTCGTCAGCTTTAAGGCGGGCTCGGTTTCGTTCAAGCTCCTGCATTTTTGAAAGCACTTCAGTTGTCGCCTCTTGTGATTGGTCACGGATGACTTTGAACAATGTCTGTAATTGCTCAACCATTCCGTTCTTTTCCATATCATTCTGGGTAAACCAGATGCCGCATTCAATATTCTTCCACCATGCTCGATCAGACAAGTTAGCCGAACCAATATAAACACCGACACCACGCAACCAAATGATTTTTGGGTGGTAGAAATCCCTGTAAAGAAAAAGCCGCCAAGAGGTTCTGGACGTTTCTAAAAACCGTTTCATGATGTCGATATGTGGATTTCCCCATCCGTCAGCCAATGTATATAGATTTATCGGTACTTCCGTGCTTTTAGCTAAATCGAATAGCAACTCCATCTTGGAGACATAAGCTACCGCAAGGTCAATCTGTTCAAGATTTTTCGGGTTTGCTGATCGAACTACCTCATTAAGCCATCTGTTGTTTATCATGTTTGCAATTAAATGCATTCAATTCTCCTCCCAATAATAACCATGACCGGACAACGTGTTGTTGTTCGATGTCTTCAAGTGATGTTCTTGCGTTTCATTGACCGTTCCCCCGGCCCCCCTCCCCCCTACAGCGCCTTGTCCAGTTCCCAGAGGTCGCGGATCGGCACGCCGTTGTCTCCCGTTTCCGGAATGGCGGGCTTGATCCGGCGGGCCGATTCCATGGCGTCGAAGTAAATGCGGCGCAATCGATATCCCCGGCGGATGTAGAATCCGAAGGCCAGCGTATTGTCGTTCGTGGTCACCAGATGAACGCGCCGGACTCCGCGTTCCGCAAGACGCCGCTCCGCCGCGTCGAGCAGCCGGGAGCCGTATCCCCGGCCCTCGATCAGGGCGTCCAGGCTGACGATCTCCGCCGAAGGTCCGGAAACGGACCACGTGACGAGCGCCGCCGGTTCTTCGCCTCGGACGAGGGCCAAACCGTCCACCTCCTCCGCGCCGTAGTTTTTCGTCGGCGTGAGAATCGGGATTCCCCAGCGATCGGTCCAGATCCGGCGAATCGTCTCTTCGGTCGCGGAAACGATGCGGGTTCCGTCTTCGGATGCATCCATCACGGTCCTCTTCTCCGGCTCGCGGCCGGGTCGGGCGGCCCGGGAAAAAGGCAGGGGTCCGATCGGAAAACGGGAACGAATCGAGACGCATTATAACATGAACCTCGGCCGAATCAATCCCTCCCATGGTCGGGCATGGCGATGGCATTTCGTGGTTTTCCACATTCCTCCGTCAAGGTTTCTCTTTCCCCGCTTACCTCGAGTGATTTTTCCGAAGGAAAAATCGTATCGAGGGGCGAAAGCGATGAAAACGCGCGCGGCGTTCTCATTTCCCTGCGGGATGTGCTATGCTTTCACTTCCCGGATTTCCCGGGCGGGATCGGGTCCGCCCGGCCGCCGGCTCGGGGCGAACGCGGCGAACGGAGGACGGCTTGAAAGAAAACGGGCGCTTTTTTCGGAACGGACCGGAACCGGGGCTTCTGCTCGCCTGGTGCGCCGTGGCCGTGCTCTTCCAGGTCGGCGCGGACGACCACTGGTGGCACATCCTGACCGGGAAGATCATCTGGACCACGGGGGAGATTCCGCGGACGGACCCGTTCAGTTACACCTTTCCGGGCAAGGCCTGGACCAACTGGGAGTGGATCGGCAGCCTGATTCTGTACGGGTTTCACCGCCTTTTCGGCGACAACGGCCTGATTCTTTTGCGGGGATTCGCGCTTTCGGGCATCGCCGGGATTCTGTGGCTGCACACGCGCATGCTGGAACGAAAAGAACCCGGGCTGCCCGCGCCCTGGCGCTTCACGCTTTTGCTCGTGTCCCTGGCGGTGCTGTTTCCGCGCATCGGCGACCGTCCCCACACCCTGGCCTATCTCCTGGCCGTCCTGGTGCATTACCTGGCCGACCGCGCCCGGCTTTCCCGCTCCGCGAAGCCGCTTCTCTTTTTGCCGCTCCTCACCGCGCTGTGGGCCAACATCCATCCGAGCTGGACTCTGGCGCCGGTCATCGCCGGGGCGGTCTGGCTGAATATCCTGGGCGAAGCGTCCCGCGAGGAGAGCCTGCGCCGGGCGATCCCGCGCTTCCGCGTCTGGCCCTTGACGCTTTTCGCCATGCTCCTGGCGAGCTTTCTGCGGCCGGGCCTCGGCGATTTCAACCGCTCGTTCGGCGAGGTCTTCACGGGCAAGCTCAGTTCCGAGTGGGTCTCGCTTTTCGAGGCGTTTCGGGGGCCGGGCGCGTGGGTGCTCACGCTGTTCGTGCTGCTGCTTCTCGCCACGGCGGGGGCCCTCGCCACGAGTTCCCGGAAGCGCCGGATCGGAGACGTCCTGCTGATGATCTCCCTGGGCGTTCTGGCCGTGCACACCGCGCGTTTCACCACCTTTTTCGCCATCCTCTCCGTGCCGGTGCTGCTTCGTCACCTGCGTTGGCCCGCGCGTTTCGGCCCGCTCGAGAACTCCCCGCGCCTGCGCCGCGTGGTGGTTCCGCTGGTCTTTCTTCTGGCCCTGGTCTTCAACTGGAAGAGCAAGAACGATTTCGGCACGCCCTTCGGCGTCGGGCTGAACCGCAAGGCCAACGCTGCGGACGCCGTGGACTATTTGGAGCGCCACGACCTGCGGCTGCGCCCGCTGACTTCCGCCACCAACGTGGCCGCCTATCTGCTCTGGCGGCGCTGGCCGAAACAGAAGGTCTTCATCGACGGCCGGGTACCCACGGTCTACCCGCCGGAATTCGTGGAACGCTTTTTCAACATGATCGACATCGACCGTTTCCGGGCGGCCGCGGAGGAGTTCGGCATCGGGCTGGTGCTGGTGACGGACTGGCGGGAGGTTCCGGATATGGCGCAATTCGCCCGGGGGGTGCGGAGCCTGGACGGATGGGAGCTGATTTATTTCGATCCGGACGCGCTGATCCTGGCGGACTGCCGCCTGGCGGGCGCGGCGTTTTGCGAGCGGCGGGCGTTCCGGTTTCTGGATCCGCTGGATCCAGAGTTGCGCTTTGTGGGAGAAACGGCGGACGATGCAGGCTTCCGGCGGCTGCTTCGGGACGTGGAACGGGCCGTGGAGGACAATCCCGAAAGTTTTCTGGCCGTGAAGTTCCTTTACTACCGGATCACCGGCATGCCGCCGCCGCTCACCGAGAAGCAGCTTGAAGCCGTGCGGGATCTGGTCCGCCGCCATCCGGAGGCGCGCCCGTTGCGGGATCTGGCGAGCCGCCTTCCCGCCGAGTGACCTTTCCGGTTTTCTTTCAGGGAAAATCCGCGTCCGGGGATCGTTCGCTTGACTCTTTTTCGATCCCTGATATATAATAATTCATTCGTGATTCCATCCATATTCCACAGGAAAATCCATGCCCCGCATCATCTTCTAGTACCTGATTCTTATGGTCGGTCTCTCGGTTTGCCGCTGCGCCGACTCCGGACCAACCGTCACGTTCGAAGACGGAGACACAAGGAGTGACGGCGACCTGCCCGACGGCGATAAAGGAGGACTACGGCTATGTGGGGGTGATATGGCGTTCCGACGATCGCGGGGTCACGTGGGAACCGGATCCTCTGCCCGTCCGGGTCGAGAGCCGGCTGCTGTCGATGTGCAAGAGCGAGAGCTACGTTTTCGCCACCGGGGGAAACGGAGAGGTGCTGCGCCTGCGGGGGTGATCCGGTCCGTCGGGAGTCTTTCCTTCCGCGCGGTTCGACATGGCGGGTCCGAAAAACGACGGCCGGGCGTGCGCCCGGCCGTTCGAGTCTTCGGAATCGAATTCCGAAACCGTGTCAGACCTTGGGCTCGAAGCGGGCCTGGAAGAAACGCAACTGGTTGGGCTCGTAGGTCATGGTGAGGCCCTTGATCTTTTCGCGGTTCTTGTACAGCTCGATCACGGCGTCGGCCACCACGTCCAGGTGGCTGCGGGTGTAGACGCGGCGCGGGATGGTCAGGCGCACCAGTTCCAGCTTCGGGCGGTAGTTCTCGCCCGTTTCGCGGTTGCGGCCCGCCGAGACGTTGCCGCGCTCCATGGCGCGCACGCCGGATTCGATGTACAGTTCAGCCGCCAGCATCTGCGCCGGGAATTCGTTCTGGTCCAGGTGGGGCAGGAAACGCTTGGCGTCCAGGAAGACGGCGTGGCTGCCCACCGGCTCCACGATGGGAACGCCCGCTTCCAGAAGGCGCTCGCCCAGGTAGCGGGTCTGGCTGAGGCGATGGTTCAGGTAGGGTTCCTGGATGCATTCGTAAATGCCCCGGGCCACGGCCTCCATGTCCCGTCCGGCCATGCCGCCGTAAGTGTGCAGGCCCTCGTACTGCACCACCATGGTCTTGGCCTCCACGAAGAAGTCCTCGTCGTTCATGGCCAGAAAACCGCCGATGTTGACCAGGTGGTCCTTCTTGGAACTCATGGTGCAGCCGTCGGACATATCGCCGATCTCCCGCACGATCTCCTTGACGCTCTTGTCGGCGTAGCCTTCCTCGCGCTGCTTGACGAACATGGCGTTTTCGGCCACGCGGGTGGCGTCCAGCATGATCTTGATGCCGTGCTTGTCGCAGAAGGCGCGCAGCTCCTTCATGTTGGCCATGCTGAAGGGCTGGCCGCCGGCCATGTTGACGCAGCCTTCCAGGCTGATGTAGGGGATCTTGTCGGCGCCGACTTCCTCCACCAGCTTCCGCATTTTCTTCATGTCCACGTTGCCCTTGAAGGGGAAGGGATTTTCGGGGTCGTGGGCCTCGTCCACGATCACGTCCACGAACTTGCCGCCCGCCTTTTCCTGGTGCAGCTTGGTGGTGGTGAAGTACATGTTGCCGGGCACGTAGTCGCCGTCCTTGATGAGGATCTGGCTCATGATGTGCTCGGCGGCGCGGCCCTGATGGGTGGGAACGATGTATTTGTAGCCGTAGACTTCCCGGATAGCCGCCTCCAGGCGCTCGAAGTTGACGCTGCCCGCGTAGGCTTCGTCGCCGATCATCATGCCCGCCCACTGGTTGTCGCTCATGGCGCTGGTTCCGGAATCGGTCAGCAGGTCGATGTACACCAGCTGGCTGGGAAGCAGGAAGGTGTTGTAACCGGCCTCGGCCATGGCCTTCTCGCGCTCCTCGCGCGTGGTCATCCGGATGGATTCGACGACTTTGATACGATAGGGTTCGGGTAGGATTGTCGGCATGATACGACCTTTCCATCGAAGGGTTGAGAATGTGAAAAATCCGTGGGACCGAAAGGAGCCCGGGATCGAAACGGAAGGAACGCTAGCATGACCGGCGAACGGATTTCAAGATCTTTTTTGTTTTTCGGTTCGGGAAATACTTCGGGTGGATTCAGGTGTTTATGACGCGCGTCATGCGCTTTTCCTTGCGCCTCCGGACCGGAAAGGAATACGCTCCTTTTCCCGGCGGTGCGGTCTTGGCGGCGGCGGCGAATCAGCGGTCCGGACGTTCGTCCTCCATGCGGGTGCGGAAGAAGCGTCCCCGCAGGCGGAAATCGGGGCTCGTTCCCTCCGACCAGGCCACGAAAAACAGATCCCCGGCGATGTGCACGAGCGAAAGCGGATAGGGCGCGGCCGGGGAGTCGTTGACGAAGACGGGCAGGCCGAGAGGCGTCAAGACGCCGTTTTCGTTGGAGAATCCCTGCACCAGGACGTTGTTCTTGATACCGCTGATGATGCGATACCAGGCCACGGCCCCGCCCGTGGGCGAGGCGGCCACCGCCGGACTGTGATCGTTTTTCCCGGAAGCGCCGAAGCTCAGGACGGCGGGCGATTCGCCTTCCTCAATCGTGGCCGTCACGGTTCGCAGATAGGTCTTCAGTTCGCCGGAGGCGTCGCCGTGCCAGGCCAGATAGGCCGGATCGCCCGCTTCGGCTCCCGTGGCGAGGACCGGCGCGCCGGAACTCGCCGCGTCGTCGGCCGGACGCGCGTCCGGGGCCTTGTCTTCCCCGGCGGGCAGGTAGCCGAATTTCGCCCGTGTGTTCTCCATATCCGAGCTTTCGAAGGCGCCGAAAAGGCCGCCCTCGGCGGTGTTCGCCAGGGTGGGATAGGTCTGGGTGTTCGAGGAATCACCGGCCACGGAAAGGCTTTCCGAAAGCGGCTCTCCGTCCGCGTCCATCCGCTGGAACAGCACCCGCCAGACGTCGAGGCCGAAGGATCCCGCCAGGGCGAAGCCGCCGTCCGGCAGGGCGGCCAGGGCGGGCATCCAGGCGTTGACGTCCCGCGGCTCCCCCGCAAGCACGGCCGTAAAGCGCCGGTCCGTGTCCTGAAGCGGCGTTCCGTCCGTCTGAAACAGTCGCGTGTAGATGTTCAGGTTACGTAGCCCCTGGGCGTCGTCCGACTGCCAGGCGAAGAACACCCGCCCGCCGGAAACGGCTAGGGCCGGATCCAGGTCGTTGGCGTCCGTGGTGTTCACGGCGAAGGGCTCCACCGCCCGGGTTCCGTCGCAGTTCAGGCGCAGGGCGTAGACGTCGAAGGTTCCGTTTCCCTGGTTGTCCGGACGGCTGTAAGCCACCCAGACCGCGCCGCCGTCGAAGCGCGCGTTGACGTGGATCTGCGTGGAGATCTCGCCCGGGTCCGGTTCGAAGGTGGTGTTGCCCAGAAGGTCCGTCTCGCAGACGCCGCGGGCGATGAACGGCAGGCGCGAGGGATCGATTTCCTCTTCCCGCTCTTCGTCCCCGTCTCGGTCCGTGTCCGGATCGTCGTCGCCGTCGGCGGCATTGTCGCCGTCTGGGGAAACGTCGCCGTCGGGGGCCGCGTCGCCGTCGGGGGCCGCGTCGCCGTCCGCCGTTTCGTCTCCGTCGCTCGCGGCGTCTTCGTCGCCGGAAAGATCGCCGTCCGCAAGATCCACGTCGGTTTCGGCGCAGGCCACAACGAACGCGAAGAGAACGAAAAGCGAAAGAAACGTAGTGAATTTATAAAGCATCCGATGTCCTCTTGCGGTTTTGCCTTTTTCGAATCATTCCGACTCGGGAACGGACAGGCTTTCCCGGCCCATGGGGATGAAGCGCCAGTCCGGGAGTTCGCGCCCGAAGTCGCTGTAGACGCCCGGAAGCAGGGTGTGTTGCAGGTTGTCACGCACCAGTTTCCCCGCCAGCCAGAAGTCCGAGCAGCGCCCGGCCTGCACGTCGGCGTTCAGCAGATCCTCTCCCAGGGAGCAGAGCCGCTCCAGGCTCATGTGACGCTCGTAGGTTTGGTCGTTGTCGGCGAAACGGCTGTCGGTGAAGGCCACTGTCGCCCGGACGGAGACACCTTCGTCGCCGGTGTCCGGATAATGGACGAACACGAAGTAGGATCCCGCGCCGACCTCGGAATCGGCCTGATACCATTCCTCGGCCAGCCCGCTCGCCAGGCTGTCCGGGGAGAAGGTTCCGAAGGGCGTGCTGTCCGTCACATAGGGCGAGAAGACGCCGGAGCGGGGTTCGTAGACCCACAGGTCCAGGTCCACCGCCGCCGCGTCGCCCGATTCGCGCGTCCAGGAAAGGTCCAGCCGGAAATTTCCCACGGTGCGGGAAAGCTCGCGGCCGTTCAGCCAGGCGATGATGAATTCATCCCAGCCGCCCTGCGGATCCAGGCTGGCGGCCAGTTCGCCGTAATCGGCCAGGTCGTCGTCGCTGGTGTGGACCGGGTCGGGCAGATAGACGGACAAACCGTGGGCGTCGTCCAGGGAGGGATTCCAGGGATCGGGGTCGTTGCTGGTGTAAATGCGGCTGTTCAACAGGAAATCGTCCGCCAAGGCCAGCGAGCGCACGAGGGCGAGCTGTTCGTCCACCTCGGCGATGTCCGTCACGCCCAGTTCGTCGATGAAGTCCACCAGATCCCGGCTGGACTTGATGCCCATGGCCTGGACCTCGGGCATGGCGCTTGAAAGCAGCGGGCGCAGGGCTTCGATGTTGGCGGTCAGGCGGCGGCCCAGCTCCGCCACGGCCTCGACCAGGGCGTCCGCTCCGGCCATGTTCCAGGCCGCCCAGGTGTGGCTCAGATCGTTTTCCAGTCCGAAATTCGCCGCGATATCCGTAGCTTGTATCGCGAGTTGTTCCGCCGTGATGTCCGGATCGGCGTGCAGAAGCGCCAGGATGTTCTCCGCCCGGACGGAATAGGCCACCTCCTGGCTGGCCACCACGTAGCCCGCCTGCCCGGACATCTCCGAGAGCACCTCCACCATACCCATTTCGCAGGCGGAAAAGAGCAGCACGTCCGGAACGAGCGGAGAATCCATGAGTCCCCGGCGCATCTCGGGCATGCTCATGAAATGCCCCGAGCCTTCGTCCACCAGCGCGCCGGTCCAGCCGCCGCCGTGGTCCCAGATGGTGAGCGCTGTCCGGTCCGCCGGGAGAGCGGCCAGGGCCCAGTCCAGAAATCGCGTCAGCGATTCCGCGTCCGAGATGTCCAGGTCGCCCACGGACGCGGCGTTGCGGAACAGGCTTTCCAGGTCCGGAACGCCGTCCGCCGGAACCACCAGCCGCCAGGTGCGCTCGAACACCTCCGGATCAAGCACCCCGGCATAGGCGGAATAGCTGCCGGAAAGTTCGATCTGCACCGCCGCCGCCACCCGGTCCGACGTGCCGCCGAAGGCCGCGTAGCGCTCCAGTTCGCCCAAGGCCGCATCCGAAAGGTTGTTGTCCCCGGCCATATAGGCCAAATACGTCCAGGCGCGCCGGGGCGGGGCGCAGCCGGTCTGTTTGTCGTCGATCTTGCCGTCGCAGTCGTCGTCCCGGCCGTTGCAGATTTCCGCCGCGCCGGGGTGAACGTCCGGGTTTCCGTCGTCGCAGTCCCGGCCCAGGGGACAATACAGGCCGTAGCCGTCGTCATCCGCGTCCCGGCATTCGGGTTCGGTGAAGCCCGTGATGCAGGGATCGTAGACCGTGAAGCAATGGGTGTAGAAACAGGTCGTGTCCACGTCGCCCGAGGGCAGGATGCAATCGTTTTCGTTCAGGCAGTCGTTGTAATCCTCCATGCAGGTCCGGCATTCCAGGGACGCCCGGTACCAGCATTCGGTGGGGCAGTAGTCGTCCCAGTCCGGACAGGCGTCCGCGCAGGGCAGATAGTCCCGCCCGCACACGCCGTCCTGCTTGCCCGCGCCCAGACAGCCGTCCGTTTCCTCCCGGCAATATCGTTGCATGCAGGCATCGTCCCACTGGTTGCCGGGAAAACAGCCGTTTCGGTAGCCGCAGGCGATGATCGCGTCGTAGCAGGCGTCGCAGGCCGCATTGCCGTCGCTGTTCTGGCAGCTTTCCCAGCAGCCGGTTCCGCCCGTGCCCTGGCAGAGCTGGTTGCAGTCCATCTTCGCCCGGCAGGCCGGCGGGCAGTCGGCGGCGTCCTCGTCGAAGATTCCGTCGCAGTCGTCGTCCTTGTAGTTGCAGATGTCGTCCATGCCGGGGTTTTTGAACTTGTCGTCGTCGTCGCAGTCCACGACGCCCTCGCAGTCCGTCCCGGCGTAATAGCCGTCCTCGTCCAGATCGTGACAATCGACGGCGGGGATTTCGTCGTCTCCGTCCAGTTCTCCGTCGCCGTCGGGGCTTTCCTCTTCAGCTTCGTCGCCGTCGCTTGCGTTTTCCTCGTCCCCGTCGATGGCGTCCCCGTCTTCGTCTCCATCGGCCGCAGTGTCTGCGTCTCCATCGGGAGTTTCGTCTCCGTCGGGACGGGAAAGATCGACGTCGCCGGGGCAGTCCAAAACATCCTCGTAGTAACAACTCGACGCGATCAGCGAAACCAGAACCGCCAAGAGCGGCAACCATCCTCTGAAGGGCATGGAGCGACCTCCCGTTTTTCTTCGTTATCCGAGCTTTCAAGCGATCTTCATAAAAGCGTATTTTCGTAGAAAACACAATGCCTTTTCCGCTTCGTCCGGCTTCGCGGGCCGGAAAGGCGGAAAACGGTGAAAAGATCAGGGCGTTTTCGTCCATCCGCTTCCCGCCGGGGATCGCGCGGGACGTTTCAATGCTCGATGCTTTGGGGATCCCCGAAATTCGTGTTCGATTCGGAAGCGGAAAGCATCCAGAATTGGAATGGCCTCAATTTGATCTTGACAGCTTTCCCGCTCCTGTGGTAATCGAAAATCACCTTGAATGAGGCGTCATTCAGGAACGAGAGCAACCGACACCATTCCGGAGGAAACTCATGGCGACCAGCCAGAAATCCAACGACAAGTACCGGCGTATCCTGGACGCGGCCATCCAGGTCTTCGCCAGAAACGGCTTCTACAACTCCAAGGTCAGCGAGATCGCGAAACTGGCCAAGGTGGCCGACGGAACCATCTATCTGTATTTCAAGAACAAGGACGACATCCTCATCAAGCTCTTCGAGGACAAGATGACGCTCATCATCGCGGAGTTGGAGGAGCGCATGGCCGGGGTGGACGATCCCCTGGAAAAGATCCGCATCTTCATCCGAAGTCACTTCGAGATGGTGCGCGACTACCCCGACATGGCCGAGGTCATCACCGTGGAACTGCGGCAGTCCACCAAGTTCATGAAGGAATACGACAACCGCAAGTTCGCGGAATATCTGAATGTTCTTTCCTCCGTGGTGCGGGAGGGAAAAGACCGGGGCGTGATTCGGGACGACGTGCGCCCGGGGATCTTCAAACGCAGCCTGTTCGGCATGATGGACGAGCTGTCCCTCTACCACGTCCTGGCCGGTGAACGCCACAAGTATACAGCGGACGAGTTCGCCGCCTGGCTGGGGGATTTCGTCATCCGGGGGCTCACCGCGCCGGATAAAAAGAATTGACATAACCCAGGGGAATGGATATCTTTTTTTTCCCGCGATAATGTGGCAGGTATGTAAGGTAAGTAGAAGATCATCTCAAAGGAGGCAGGTACATGAAAATTCTAGTGACCGCAAAACAAGTTCCCGATCCCGACATCAAGATCAAGCTGAACGACGCGGGCGACGGAATCAACACGGACGGCATGAAGTTCGTGGTCAATCCCTTCGACGAAATCGCCAACGAGGAAGCGCTGCGCATCATCGAAAAAGGCGAGGGCGAAGTGGTCGTCCTGGGCATCGGTCCCAAGGACATCACCACCCAGATCCGCTCCTGCCTGGCCATGGGCAGCCATCGCGGCATCCACGTCGTCACCGACGACAAGCTGGACTCCGACGCCGTGGCGCGCGTCGTCGAGAAGATCATCGACGAAGAGAAGCCGGACCTGGTTCTGATGGGCAAACAGGCCGTGGACAACGACTCCGGCCAGGCCGCTCAGATTCTTTCCGCCATCACCGGCTATCCCCAGGCCTGCTACGCCGCCAAGGTGGAAGTGGCCGACGGCAAGGCCACCGTGGAACGTGAAGTGGACGGCGGCATCGAGACCGTGGAAGTCGTCTTCCCGGCCATCATCACCGCGGATCTGCGCCTGAACGAGCCGCGCTACGCCAGCCTTCCCAACATCATGAAGGCCAAGCGCAAACCCATCAAGGAAGTCGCCCTGGGCGATTTGGGCGTGGCAGCGGAACCCAAGGTCAAAATCGTCAAGCTTACCGCTCCGGAAGAGCGCAAGGCCGGCGAGATCGTCGATTCCGTGGACACCCTGGTGGACAAGCTCATCAACGACGCCAAGGTCATCTAATTCACCCCTTTTTCAAAAGGGCAGCCATAGAAGGAGAACGATATGTCCGTACTGATTCTTGCCGAACAGAAAAAGGGAAAACTGGTCAAGGCCTCGCTGGGCGCCATCAACCTGGGCAGCCTGATCGCCGCGAAGGCCGGTTTGGCCTATAACGTCCTGCTGATCGGCTCCGGAGCCAAGGACGCCGCCGCCGCCGTCGCCAAGACCGGCGCCGCCAAGATCCTGGTGGCCGAGGACGCCAAGCTGGACAATTACCTGGACGAACTCTGGGCCGACGTGCTCGTGGACGCCGCCAACGCGGTGGGCGCCACCTACGTCATCGGCCTGGCCACCACCCAGGGCAAGGCGGTTCTGCCGCGCGTGGCGCAGAAACTGGAAGCCGGCATGGCCTCCGACGTCATCGGCTTGACCGATGATCTGCACTTCATCCGCCCGATCTACGCCGGAAACGTCAACGCCGAAGTGGAAATCGCCACCGACAAGAAGGTCGTCTCCGTTCGCGGCACGGCCTACGATCCCATCGCCGAGGGCGCGGAAGCCGCCATGGAGGATCTGGCCGTCTCCGCCGATCCCGCCGGCTACAACAAGGCTTTCGTCAAGATGGACGAAGTGGTCAGCGACCGCCCGCCGCTCACCGAAGCCCGCGTGATCGTCTCCGGCGGACGCGGCCTGAAGGCGGCCGAGAACTACAAGATCGTCGAGGAACTGGCGGATCTGCTGAAGGGCGCCGTGGGAGCCACGCGCGCCACCGTGGACGCCGGCTGGATCCCGAACGACTACCAGGTCGGCCAGACCGGCAAGGTCGTCGCCCCGGATCTGTACGTGGCCGTGGGCCTGTCCGGCGCCATCCAGCATCTGGCCGGCATGAAGGACTCCAAGGTCATCGTGGCCATCAACAAGGACGAGGAAGCGCCGATCTTCTCCGTGGCCGACTACGGCCTGGTGGCGGATCTGTTCGACGCCGTTCCGGAGATGGTTCAGAAAATCAAGAACGCCAAGGGCCTGTAATTTCGTGGAAATCGGTCGGGTTTCTCTTCGTTGAAGGGAGTCCGAACCGTTTGTAGACAAAGCGACCGCCCGTTTTCCGATACGCCGGAAGACGGGCGGTTTTTATTTGGTTCAAGAAGTCGTTGCAGGGGAAAAGTCTTGGAACTCCGGCGGCCCTCCGTTTCAGCCGTCCGTTTTCGCCATATCGGGATTTCGTTTTTTCATGTAGCGCAGATTGTTCCGGATGCCGTCGTCGAACCAGCCCTGATGCCGGTAGAAACCGTAGGCCCGGAGCGCGGGATCGACATCCGTGGTCAGCCAGGATTCCTTCCATCCCTCGGACCACAGCCAGTTTTCCACCCGGGTGAGCAGTTCGGCTCCGATGCCCCGGCCCTCGTATTCGGGCAATACGGCGATGACCCACATCTCGCCGTTCGTGCGGTTTCCCATGGCGAATCCCACCATCCGATCGTCCGCCGTGCAGAACCAGCCCCGATGGGTGCCGTCCAGCATGGCGAGCACGCTTTTTTCCGTGATGCCGAGTCCGGCCAGTTCTTCCAGAGACAGGGCGTTCTCGCGCGTGGCCGTGCGGACCGTGAACAATGCCGCCACGTCTATCTTTGCGATCTCGCGAATATCCATTTCGTCTCGCCTTTTGCACCGAAGTGAAGGGTTCAGAACTCGCCCCGCTTCAGTTCCTTGTATTCCGCAAGCTCGCGCAGGCTCTCCAGGTCCGGATCCTTGTCCAGAACGTCCTTGACCACGAAGCCGTTCATCACCGCGATCTTCAGATAACGAAGCGCCATCTCGGGTTTTTTCTGCAAGGCGTAGACGCAGGCCATGTTGTAATAGGCCATGCCGTAGTTCGGATCGGCGGCCAGGGCTTTTTTATAATACGTCAGCGCCTGATCGAAGGCGTTGCGGCTGCGCAACGCCACGCCGATGCCCACCAGGGCGTTGGGGTTTTTGCGGTCCAGTTTCAGGGCCTGTTCGAATTTCTTTTTCGCCTTTTCGAACTGCCCCACCTGGAGGAACTGTTTGCCTTCCATCAACAGTCGGACCTCTTTCTTGGTGGATCTCACCGCCGCACGGGGATCGTAGGTTCCCGGGGGAGCGGGCGGGCCGGGAAGCACCACCTCTTTCGGAATGGCCACCAGCCGCTGATCGTTCTTCGGTTCCGATTCTTTTCCCGCGTTTTCCTCCGGATTCTTCCGGGTTTCCGGATTTTCCGCCACGGCGCTTTTCCCGGGCGTTCGCTTATCGTCCGGCTTGGCCTTTTCCTTCACGTTTTCGGGCTTGCTCTTTTTCGCCGCCGGTTTTCCCGTAAAGGCCGCCCGCGCCTTCTTGGAAAGTTTTCCCAGCCGCCGGAAATACAGGCCGCGTTCGCCGCCCGCGTTTTTCGAGAATCCCACCAGGGGGCAGACGGCTTTTTTGGAACTGGCCGATCCCGTGAGCACCGAACCCCGATCCGCCACCAGAAGCAGAGCGTGGGCCCAGACCGGCGGACCGCAGTCGTCGTCCGCCTGGCACATGCGATACTCCCCGGCCAGGCTGTCCTCCATGATGATGCCCTTCAAAATCTTCTCGCCGTTTTTGAACGGGCAGTATCCGCTGGTTTTCACCAGGGTTCCGGTGAGTTTGTCGCCTTCCTGAACCACCACCATGTCCCCGAACTTGGTCCCCCAGATGCCGCTGACATCCGGAACGTCCTGGGCTTTCGCCGGGGCGACGAAAAGCAGGCTCCCGATCAGCATCGCCAGAATGCCCACCGCGCGTTTTTTCATGTTTTGCTCCTTACTTCCGCCCGAAGGCGGTGGTTGTGGCCCGTCTTTTCCGAAAAGCCCCCGGATGCCCTCAAGAATCGCCCAGGTTCCAAGTGACGATGGGCGTATAGCGCGCGCCTTCCGGGAGCCGTTCCGAGCGGAAAAGCGCCAGCCGCGCGGCCGAAAACGAACCGAATTCCGCCTCCCGATGGGCAGCCAGAGCCCGCTCGAACGCCCCCGGCGGGGTCGATTTCACCCGCGCGAGCGTCAGGTGCGGCCGGAAGGGCTTCTTCTCCCGGCCGAAGCCCGCTTTTTCCAGTCCGTCCTCCACCCGCCGAAAGAGATCCATGAGCGCCGGTTCGGCCTCGACGCCGCCCCAGATCACCCGGGGCCGCCGCAGGTCGGGAAAACCGCCGATTTCCGCCACGCGGAGCGGAAAAGCGGCCGCGTCCCGCAGCGCGGGTGTCAGAACCTCCCGGATTTCCTCCGTCTTTTCCGGCCGCACGTCGCCCAGAAAGCGCAGGGTCAAATGCAGGTTTTCCAGCCGGGGAACCGAAAGGCGAACGTCGCCGCTCCTCTTCACGCGCAGAAGCTCCTCGTGTACGGGCAAAAGGCGCGCGCGCAAGTCTTCCGGAATCTCCAGCGCCAGAAAAACCCGCCACATTCCGGCCACTTCCGGTCGGTTTCCGCCTTTCCGCATGGCCTTAGATCCATGCCGGACGAAGCGGCTTCATTCGCCCAGCCCGGCTTCCCGGTGCTTCGTCGCGATGGTCTCCGCCAGTTCCGCCAGTTTTCCGGCCGCCTCGGCGTCGGGCAGTCCCTTGCAAAGCACCGGCTCCAACAGTTCGCCCTTGAAGTCGGGAAGCGCCGCCGCCAGTTTCTGCACCACCTTTCCGCCCCAGCCCATCGAGCCGAAGATCCCGGCGAACATGGCCTTGGGTTTCAGCAGGTTGGCCAGCGCCGCCGCATTCAAGGCGAAGGGATGCGGGCCGCTGACGACCGTTGGCGTTCCGATCAGGATCGTTCCCGCGTCCACCAGTTCGGCGGCGATCTTGCCCAGGTCCGCCTGGGTGAGTTCGATCTGCCGGACGCGCACCCCGCGATCGGCCAGTTCCTCCACCAGGATGCGGGCCATGGCCTCGGTGCTGCCGTGCATGGAGACGTAGAGCAGCAAAACGGAGTTTTTCGGACTGGCGTTCACCCATTCGTCCCAGGCGTCCCGGATGAAGGCGGCCCGGTCGAAGACGGGGCCGTGACTGGGGGCGATCATCTTCGGATTCAGTTCCTTCACCGTCTCCAGGTGTTTGCGGATCTGGGGCTTGAACGGCATCATGATTTCCGCGAAATAGCGCTTGGCCGCGTCCATGACCTCGTGTTTCTCTCCCGCGAAAAGTTCCGAGTCGGCCCAATGCGAGCCGAAGAAGTCGCAGGAGAAAAGGATGCCGTCCTCGGGCAGGAACGTGGCCATCGTATCCGGCCAGTGCACCCAGGGAACGTAATGGAATTGCAGGGTTTTCCCGCCGAGGTCCACGGACTCGCCGTCCTCCACCGCCCGGATGCGCTCGTGGGGGAATTCCAGATGCGTCTCTAAAATGGCCTGGCACTTTTTGTGGGTCAGCACCACGGCCTCGGGATAGCGTTTCAGCACCATGGGCAGGCTGCCGGAGTGATCCTGCTCGGCGTGCTGGATCACCACGTAATCCAGCCGGGGAACGTTTTCGAGCTGTCGTTCGAGCAGCGGCCACGTTTCGGGGTCCACCGTGTCGAGCAGCGCCGTCTTTTCGGAGCCTTGCACCAGATAAGCGTTGTAGCTGGTTCCGTCCGGCAGGGGAATCAGGGCGTCGAACAGGCGGCGATCCCAATCGATGACTCCCATCCACTGTACTCCATCCACGATCTTGCGCGCTTTCATCGTCACTCCTTTGGGTTTCGGTTCCTATGCCTTCGCTCCGCGAAACGGGGAACGTTTCCCGGGGCGGAGCGCTTCGGTTTGAAGTGTCTTCAATTTAAGCTTTCGAGGGGATCTCGTCAACCGGCATTCCCCGGTTTTTTCCATGGAGGAGATTCGTTTCAGTTCAGGGCGAGAACGGCCCGCAGTTCCGCCGCCAGGCGCTCGCCGAGCTTCCGGTTGGTGACTCCGATCAGTTTCCGGCGCGTGTCGTCCGAGTAGCAAAAGGCCACGGCGAAGGTTTCGAAGCGGTGTTTCTCGCCGTGCTTGTTGTAAAAGTCGTGGGTTTCGGTGGTTACTTCGATTTCGGCGAGACCTTCCAGGGGCAGGCGTTCCGAGGTGTGCAGAAAGGGAAGGCCCACGGTTCGGACTCGGCGATTCCCGGAATCCACGAAAAAGCCCTTCATCACGGCTAGAGGCGCGGCCAAAAGAAGAACAAAACCGGCAGAGACATAGGCCAGATGTCGCCCGGCCAGGACCGTATCGGAGTAGTGATGCGGCGTTTCGCCCGTCTCCGGCGGTAAAGACAGGATGCCATACAAAAGCACGGCGCCCATGAAAGTCAACAGAAGAAACCACAGGGGAAATAGAAATCCCGGAAGGTCATGCCATTCCCTATAAACATATCCGTTTTTTCCGGGGCGTACCAGTTTGGCCTTCATGGTCGCCTTATCCCTTCCAGAAAAGGTGGATTTCCGCCGCGCCTCGCTTGAGCGGACACTTTGTTCCGGCGATTCAGAGCGAATCGGTTGTGTCCGAGATTCCACGTAGCTTAAATTATAATGCGTCAAGACGGTTCGAAACAAGCCCGAATTCGTTTTCGTTTTTGCACGCAGACCGCGGATCGATCCATTTCAGCGTCGGTCGATGATCGCACCGTCGGCATTTTTTTACACGAAAGTAAGCGTTTTTCAAGGCAGAAATCCGAGTTTGGTCACAAAAAAACGACAGAAAATGAGGATGATGACATTTTACGGCACAATCCCACTTGCAAGCTTCTCCGTTTCCGGTTATGCTCAACATGAAAAGTAAGTCCAGTAGTATCAATAAAAACCCTCCTTGCGAGAGGTCGGATCATGGCCGGCGGAAGGCCCAAGGGAAAGTACAGCCAGGGGTATCGGCTGGTGAAGACCATGGAGATGATCCAGAGCCGCCGGTACGTCACCGTGCGCATGCTGATGGACGCCTTCGAGATCAGCCGTCGTACGGCCCATCGGGATCTGGGCATTTTGCAGGAAAGCTATTCCGTGGCCGAAAGCGGCCACCTGCCCACGGGGGAGAAATTCTGGCAGCTTTCCGGGCACGAGGGCCGCGAAACCCTGAAGCTGACGGTCATGGAGATGACCGCCCTATACATGGGAAAGAATTTCTTCAATTTCACCCAGGGCACCGACCTGAAAACCAGCATCGACTCGCTGTTCGCCAAGGTCTCCCACCGGCTGGCCTCCAGCCGTTCCAGCCACCAGTCGCGGCTGGCGCTGAAATTCTACTGCACGCCGGGCGCGCCCAAAAGTTACGCCGCCTTCGACGACCAGTTGAATGAAATCGTCACCGGGTTGCTGGAGGAACAACTGGTGTCCATCGTCTATCAGAAACCCGGCGCGGAACCCCGGGAGGACGTCATCCGTCCCTGGAGCCTGGTGGTGCATAACAACGCCCTGTACCTCATCGCCTATTCGCAACGCCAACAGAGCGAACGCACCTATGCAGTAGAGCGCATCCTGCGGGCTCAATGGCTGCGCGGGCAGGGCTTCGCCTATCCGGAGGGTTACCGTCCTGAAGAGTACCTCTCCCGGGCCTTCGGCATCACCGTGGGGGATACGCGCCGGGTGGTGCTGCGTGTCTCGTCCGCCATCGCGGAATATTTCAAGGCCCGCAAGTGGCACGCCAGCCAGGAGATTCTTCCCTCGGAAGGGGAGGGGCAAGACGGAGACGCCTTCATCGCCCTGGACGTGCCCATCACTCCCGAACTGTTCTCCTGGATTCTCTCTTTTGGCGACAGCATCGAGGTCATCCGCCCGGAATCCTTGCGGCGGCGGTTGATGGAAATCGGGCGGCGGCTGCATCGGATATACGTGCAGAAGGACGACGGGCCCCGTTCCGTCTCCGGCCGTTCGCGTAAAAAGAACCCTCCCGACAAGACCGGGGGCCTGGAGCCCTGAACATCCCGTCTTCTCTTCGGATTCGCGGCGGCTTTCCCATGCGTTTCCTCCGGAACCGACGCCAATTGTCTTGACAAAAAGCTTCCATTCGGGTCATTGTCAAATGTCGGGATATCGGAACGGCTGGGGAAAGGCGGCGCGAAATCGGGTTGTTTCCGGAGGAGGATCGCCCCCGGGACGATTCGGGAAATCGGAGAGGAAACCATGCGAAAGGAAGACATCCGCACGGTGATTCGCGGCGCCGTTCCTGGCGACGTGGAGGCCGTCTGCGATCTCTGGGAACAGCTTTTCCTGCTTCACGCCCGGCTCGACCCCATCTTCACGCCCTCGAAAGACGGACGAATCCACTATCGCCGCTGGGTTCTGCAACAGATCGCCGAGCCCGATTCCGTGGTGCTGGTCGCCGAGGAGGACGGACGGGTCGTGGGCTATTGCATGGCCCAGGTGCAGGCGCTTCCTCCGGTGATGCGCTTCCAGCGGATCGGGCTCATCAGCGACATGTGCGTGGACGAATCCGTCCGTGGACGGCGCATCGGGCGGGAAATCTACGCCCGCATGGAAGCCCGGCTCCGGGACCGGGGCATCCGGCGCGTGGAACTGAAAACAAGCAGTTTCAACCCGGGTTCGAATCACTTCTGGGAAGCAACCTGCGGATTCCGGGAATTCGTGAAAGTCCGCTACAAGAATATCGACTGAGCAACGCTTCGCCGGCGGATTCGCTCCGCCGCAGGACGAAGGAAGGCACCCCATGGATCTGGAGCGCATTCGTCTGGTGCAGGGCGACATCACCCGCCAGAATACCGACGCCATCGTCAACGCCGCCAACGAAAGCCTGTTGGGAGGACTGGGCGTGGACGGCGCGATTCACGCCGCCGCCGGTCCGGAACTCCTGGCCGAGTGCCGCACCCTGGGCGGCTGCCCCACGGGCGAGGCTCGAAGCACGAAGGGCTACGATCTGCAAGCCCGTTACGTCATTCACACCGTGGGGCCGGTCTACCGGAATCGCGGCGACGAGGTCCGCCTTCTGGCCGCCTGCTATCGGAACGGCCTGTTGGAAGCCCGGAAACTAGGCCTTTCCTCCGTGGCCTTTCCCTCGCTTTCCACCGGCGCCTACGGCTACCCCACGGAAGAGGCCGCCCCGGTGGCCCTGGAAAGCCTGGCCCGCACCCTGGCGGAGATTCCGGAACTCCGGGAGGTTCGCATGGTGCTCTTCTCGAAACGGGATTTCGACATCTATCATGCCGCTTACAAACGCCTGTCCCGCGCGGAAAACGGGGGAGTCCGATCATGAAAGCCACTGTCCGACCTCTGGGAACGTTCCTCGTTTTTCTGCTGATGCTTCTACCGTTTCGCCCGTTTGCGCCGGCGGCCCTGGCTGACGCCCCGCCGGAAGCCGCGAAGCCGGATGCGAAGTCCGTCGCGGAGCCCGCCGCGAGCCCCGACACCGACGGGGACGTAAAAAAGGCCCACATGCCGGACCTTACGGACAACGACGTGTATCTGTTCACGCCGGAAATCTGGTCCATGGCCCAGCGCATGGCCCGGGGCGAATTCTTCGACATGGACGCGGAGTTGGAGCACCACATCCAACAGCGACCGTACGTCTACTCCGCCCACTTCGCCGACGGCATACTGAAAACGCGCCGCCTGTTCCTCTATCCCCAGGAGAAAAAGGACGATCGCGTCATTCAGGAGCGTTTCAACACCTGCATCGACCTGGCGAAAAAGGCGCAGTCTTTGCCGAAGTTCCGCGATTCCGGACTGTTTTACGAGGCGCTCTGCAACGGCGGCCTGGCCTTCTATCACGGCGTGCGGCGCAACTACATGAAAACCCACGGCCCGGCGGTCCGGGCCATCAAGCTGATGCGCAAACTGCGAAAACTTCGCCCGGATCTGCACGGCGGGCTGTTGATGATGGGCATCTACAACTACTATACCGGCCGTTTCGGATTCTTCGCCAAGCTGGTTTTACGGCTGATCGGCGTGGAACCGGGGGACAAGGATCTGGGTCTGAAGCAGATCCGCCTGGCCGCCAGCGGCGATCATCCCCTGCGGTACTTCACGGATATTTACGCCGTCTATGTTTTCAGTCCGCGCGGCGGGTCCGTGCGAAAGGAAGCGTACGCCATCGCCGACCGCATGGTACGCCAGTATCCGGACAACTATTATCCCTACATGTTGCGGGCCTACGTGGCCGACAAGATGCGGCGCTACAAGGAAGCCCTGGCCGATAACCTGCGGGGGCGCGCCAAGGTGACGCTTTCGGCCGACGAACTTTCCGATCCGGCCATCGCGGCGGACGTTTTCATGATGGAATGCCGGGCCAACTACCTGAAGGCGCTTTTGCACCGGGACGACGCCGCGCTTTCCTGGCTGGTCCGCGAGACGAAAAACCGCTCCTATCGCTGGGTGAGCGCCCCTCAGGTGGCCTACATGCATCTGGGCCACCTCTACACCCAGGCGGATCTATGGGACAAGGGCATGGCCTTTTACGAGAAAATGCAGGATTTCGACGGCGGGGAATGGCTGAAGGATCTGGGAAAAAAATACGAGGATCGTCCCATGGGCAAGCGCCGCCGCCTATCCCGCGAACAGCGGGAAAAGCTGAACGCCTGGCTGCTGCGTCATCCGGAAGTGAAGCCCTGATCCCCCGCCCGGAACGGATCCGCCCGTCCGTTCATTCGCAATAGCCGCCGCTGCACAGGAAATTGGCCGGGCAGGCGATGGGCTCGCCCCATTCGGAGCATCCGTCGCTGTCCGTGTCCTCGCAAACCTGGTAGCTTTGGCCGGAATAGCATCGCTGGTCGTACCAGTCGCACTCGTTCTCGCAGCAACTGTTTGAAGCCTCGCAGGATACGCCGGAGGACGTGGCCTGGCAGATTTCATCGTCGTTGCAGTTTTCCAGGGTGGACCATCCCTTCCATTCGATTGACCCGTTGCATTCTGCCGAGTACCCGGAGCATTTCATCACGGCGATGTTGTGCTGGCCTTTTCCGCCGCAGTAGCCGTCGCACTGGAAGGTTTCGTCATAGTGGCTGTCGCAGGTGTGGTCGCTGTCCTCGTACTTGCAGCCGTCGCAGCACTCGCCGCTGCTGCACGGACAGCAACGTCCGCCCCGGCATTCCCCGGTGGAGCAGACGCCACAGTCTCCACCGCAGCCGTCGTCCCCGCATTCCTTGTTTTCGCAGTCCGGAACGCACTCGCAGACGAAATCGATGCATTCGTGCTGTTCCGGACAGTCGCCGCAGCTTCCCCCGCAGGTGTCGTCCCCGCATTCCTTGTCCGTGCAGTCCGGCAGGCAGCAGGCGAACTCGAAACAGACTTCCGGCGCGGTGCATTCGCCGCAGCTTCCCCCGCAGCCGTCGTCCCCGCATTCCTTGTCCGTGCAGTCCGGCGTGCAGGTGTCGCCCCGCAGCTCCACCGCGCCCGCGCAGCCCGCCCCGCTTTTTTCCACCGCAATTTCCATAAAATCCCCTTGCGGACCGGCCACCACGGGGGCGAAGCGCAGCGTGCAGATCTTTTCGCCGCCCGGGGCGATGTCGAAGGGTGGCTGGCATTCGCCGTCCGGATCGAAGTGAAACGGGCCGGAGTCCGATTCGCGGAAGGAAACGGATGAAACGGTCAGACTGCCGTCGGTCGAGGTGTTGGCAAGGCCCAGCGGCAGGTCTTTCTGGTCCGCCGATTCGGTGGTGAAGACCACCTGGCCGAAGTCCAGCACCGCCGGGTTCGGGGAAAAGCCGGTCTCGGCCTGGGCGGCGCTTTTCAATGCGATCTCGGAGGCGCCCAGCGTCGATTCGACGAGAACCCGCCCCGCCTCTCCGCAGGTGGAATTGGCCTCGTAACGCACCGAAAGAACGTGAGGTTTGAGGATTTCGATGGGAATCTCGCCCGAAAGCGGCCAGAGTTCCTCGCCCGCGCCGTTTTTGTAGGAGACGATTTCGAAGGAACCGGGTGTATCGTTGGAAAGCCGAACCTCCCGGATGGTGTTGCTGGCTCCCACCACGGAGATTTCGCAGGTTTTCGTCTGCGTCTCTCCCAGCGCGCCGGTCTCGAAGTCCAGGGTTTCACAGGTTTTCAAGGCCGGATCCTGCCAGAAGGATTCCAGATCGCGGTCTCCGTCCGTCTCCTCGTTTTCCTCGCCGGACGAGCAGGCGAAAAAGGACGCGATCATCAGGGCCGGGATCGCCAGCCGGAACATCCACAAGGCCGGAACTTTCATGAGAAACTCCTTTTCGCTCGTTTCCATCGCCGGAACGAAAGAACACGGGACTCCGATTTCCACGGGAAAGACATTTCGAATATTGTACCGAAAGGTGGAATAAAAGCAACCGATTCGAAAGTCGATTGACAGTCGCAAGGCGTTCGGATTACCGTATGACCGTGTTTCATCAACCCAAAGACCAGGAGGCCCCATGGACCTGAACGAACTGCTGGAAAGCCGCCGTTCCATCCGGTTTTTCGATCCCGCCCACCGGCTGGAGCCCGAAACCATCCACCGTATCGTGGAGCGCGCCCGGCTGTCGCCGTCGGGTTTCAATCTGCAAAGCTGGCGTTTTCTGGCGGTGACCGGCGCCGAGGGCAAGCGAAAGCTCTTCGAGTGCGCCTGGAAACAGGAAAAGGTCCGCGACGCCTCCGCCGTGCTGGTGGTTTGCGGCGATCGGGACTGCTACCGGGAAGCCCCACGCATCATCGACGACATGGTGGCGAAGGGTTACGTGCCGGAAGAGGCCCGGGTGGGCTATCTGAACATGGTGGAAAGTTATTACCGCAAGCCCGAACAGGCCCGGGACGCCGTTTTCCGGGACGCCATGCTGGCCGCCATGACCGTGCTGCTTTCCTGCCGGGCCGAGGGCGTGGACAGCGCGCCCATGAGCGGTTTCGACGCGCAGGCGCTGAAAAAGGCCTTCGGCTTGCCGGATTCGGTGGAGCCGGTGCTGCTCGTCGCCATGGGCAAGGCGCGCAAACCCAACCCGCCCCGGGGATTCCGCAAGCCCCTGGAGGAAGTGCTGGCCTTCGAGGACTGGACGCTCTGAAGCGGTCGGCGGCGGTTCGTCAGTTCGGTACGGTTTCGGACTCGGAAAGGCGGTTTTCCGGATGGCGCGGGGCCGTCAAAGGCCAGATCCAGCGGTAGCGGAAGAGGATCACGTAGGGTGGAACGAAGAGCAACGCGAAGATCGCCGGGCCGATGGCGGCCTTCGATGCGAACAAAATATAGTACATCAGCATGGCGGCCAGTAAACGGGGAAAAACCTCTTCCAGGCTGATGTCCAGGCGTCGGCGCACGCGAAAGGCCCGGAAGGCGAAGAAGGCGGAAACGATCCCCGCCGCCGAAAGAACCGCGATTTCCGGGAGTTCGGTATAGGAAATCCACCGGAATCCTCCGCGCCAGAGAATCTGCAAAAGAAGATGGGTGCTGAGCAGGCTCGCCGGCGGCAGAAGCCAGGGGCGGTTTTCCAGGCATTCCACCGTCCAGAGCGCGCCCAGCGCGAAACAGCCCCAGCCGATCATTCCGATCAGAGGCACGCCGAACACGCCGGTTCCCTCCCACCACCAGAGCTCCGCCTGCACGCAGGTCACCTCGATCAGCGCCGCCTCCGCGATCACCAGAAGCGTCCCCCGGACCACGGCCCGCCTCCCGGAAAACCCGAAACGCCGCATGAGCCGATGGGCGGACAGGATCACCATGGGCCAGATCAACACCACCGCCAGGGGAACGTGTCCGCAGAAAATCCGCCAGGAGGAATGGTAGGAGTAAAAACGGTAGAGTTCGATGGCGCTGTGTTCGGCCAGGAAACCCGAAAAGGCGATGAGGGCGTAGAGCCGCGCGTAGCGGCCGTCCCCGTAAAATTCCCGCAGCCAGCGCCAGAGCAGAACGCCGATGCCCAAGAGCCCCAGGCCGATCACCAGGGGAAGGTCCACGGCGAAGGGGAGTTCGGTGGGCATGCCGCCGCCCACCCAGGCCACGTAGCCGAAGAGCATGGCCGCGAAGATCCAGGTCAGGCGGATGCAGTCGGCGGGCCGGAAACCGCGCCGAAACCCGGTGAAGAAAAGGCTCAGCTGGAACGCCGGGGCCAGCGTCAGAATGATTTCCTGAAAGCCGAAAATCCCAAGGGCGGCGGCGAAAAGTCCGGCAGCGATGGCGAAAAGATTCAACAGGACGATCAGCCGCCCGGACCAGACATCGCCCATCACCACGGGATAGCTGCGTACGCCCGCCAGGCGATCCCCGGCCGTGTCCCGCAGGTCGTAGATGACCTCGAAGGAAAGCTCGAAGGGCGCGAAGTATAGAAGCAGCGCGAGCACGTAAGGGAAATCCGTCTCCGGGCGCAGGGGCAGGGCGAAGAGCGGATAGGCGAAAAGCGTCAGCAGAAAGCCCAGGTTGCTGGCGGAGTTTTTCAGGACGAAGCACTCTTTCAGCCGCGTGCGGCCGCCCTTTCCATCGGGCAGCAGGCGGAAATTGTAGATCAGCCCCAGCCCGTGATACAGCAGCCGGGGGACCAGCAGCATGGGAAGCCAATAGAGATGGACGCCGAAACCGGCGGCGTAGAAAAGCCCCGTCAGCACGTAGATGTCCCGCCGGTGGCGATGGGCGAAGTCCGTCATACGGATGCCGTTTTCGCGATCCTCCTCCCGGTCCACCACCCGGTTGACCAGGTTGACCAGAAACCAGTCCAGTGCCACGAGCGCCGCCAGTGCCGGATGAAAGCGGCCCGTGAGCAGCCAGCCGAACACCAGCGAACCGCCCGTCGCGATGAAAACGATGTGAAAGCGGCTCAGGCTGGCAAAGGCGTGCAGCGGCTGCATACGGCCCTCGGATTCGCGTTGCATCGTGGATGAACTACTTCGGCTCAAATCGCTCCCGCCATTCTCGGTTTTCCAGGGCCGTCAGGTCGTATTCCATTTGCAGAAGCGAGGGTGTGGGCATGGGCGTCGCTCCGCTTGCGCTTGCATGCAAGGCGTGGGCGTAGGCGAGAACGGCGTCCGCGTTTCGCAACTCCCGCCGCCAGTCCTTCGGGAAAACGCTCGGGCCGTGGAGCGCGCCGAAAACGGCTCCGGCCATGGCCGCCAGCGTATCCGTGTCTCCACCCAGCGAGACCAGCCAGGAAAGCGCCGCGTCCGGCGTTCCCGCTTTCGTCAGCGCGGTGAATATCGCCAGAAGCACCGAACCCGGGGCGTAGCCGCTGGTGGGACGGCCGGTGGGCTGGGCGGAGGTTTCGTCGGCGTGCCGGCCCAACATCTCCAGCACCTCCGCGTCCGGCCGGTCGAGCCAGTCGGGCAGTCGGCGCAGCCCCGCCACGAAGGGATCCGCCTCCGTCGCGGGTTCCAGAAGGTAGGGCCGATACTCCACGTTCAGAATTTCGATGGCCGAATCCAATCCTCGTAAAAGCGCCGAAAGCGCTTCGGACGGATTCATGTTCCCGGACTCCCGCGTCGTCATCCAGGCGACGAGCAGCGCCTGGGCGACGGCGGCCAGGATGCCGGTCGGGTTGCGGTGGGTGCAGAGGGCCAGTTCCACGGTTTGGCGGATCAGCAATCCCCGGTTTTCGCGGTAGTAGAGCCCGATGGGCGCGGCGCGCATGGCCGAGCCGTTTCCCGCCGAGCGCGTGCCGCTGCGGTTCCATGCCTCTCCCTGCCGCCACAGTTCCACCGAACGCCGGAAGTTGCCGCCCGTTCCGCGCAGCACGCCGAAATAGAAATCCTCCACGCCGCGTCCCAGGTCCACGGCGGAGCGGCAGAAGAGATCCGGGGAGAAGCGCCCCAGGCGGATCAGGGTGTCGGCCACCAGAAGCGTGAGCTGTGTGTCGTCCGTATACAGTCCCGGCAGCCGCCAGGCGTGGGCGGTGGCCGGTTTCGTGGAAAGATCGACGTACCCCTCGATGTCCCCGAATAGCGCGATCTCCTCCGGTAAAAGTCCTTCGAAGGGCGCGCCCAGGGCGTCACCGATCGCCGTACCGAAAAAGACGCCCTCGAATCGTTCCCGAATATCCGCCATCATGATCCTCCGCGTTGCCAAAATCGCCGAAAAGCATACCACAACCCGGCCGGGAAGGAAAGAAGGCGGAAAACGAAGCCCTCCGAGCCGCCATCCGCGTCCGCGACGAAGCGCTTCCGGCCGCGAGTGAACGCTTTCGCCCACCCGTGAACGCTTTCCGCCATCCGGAAGCGCCGTTCCCCACCATTCAGGACTTGAGATGCCGGCCCGCTCGTGCTAGGCTCCCTTTCGACGCGTGATGACGGAAACGGTTGCGGCGGAGAGATTCGCTGCGGCGAAACGAAAAGGAGAGAAACGGATGACACGACGACGGGCGAAACGGGCGGGAAAGCTCTTTGTGAAGGCGATTCTCGGAGGGCTTGCGGCGTTGTTGGTATTGTCCATGTTCGCGGGCTGCGCGACGAAGGCGCCCATAGCCGACGGTAAGCGCATCGCAGTGACGCGCGCGGACGAATTACCCCGCCACAGCTATGCCATCGACAAAACGGTACTGGACCTGATCCGGGACGACGCCCGCTTCGGAAAGCTCGTCGCCTCCGTGAAGGCGGACCTGGAGGCCGACCACAGCGCCTACGACATCCGGGACGCCACCACGCTGAAGGACGACTACACCACCCTACGCATCATCGCCATGCTGGACAAGGACTGGGATCGGGCCTTGGCGTATCTGGCCAAGGTTCGCGAACTGGAGGACAAGCCCGCCATCAAGCTCACCGCCGGTCTGATTCCGGAGGCTTACATCGCCGCGCGAAAGGCGGATCCCGCCCTTTTCGAGAAAACCTTTCGGGAGACCCTGCGCCGGGCCATCGCCGCGCTTCCCTACGAGGAAGTGGACATCCGGCTGAAATCGGTGAAGGGACGCATGGAGCTGTTTTCCGAAAACATGCTGCTGGGCGTGGTCCAGGAGAGCATCGAACCGGCCGCCCAAAGCGGGGCCTTGTCCAAGGAACTGGCCACATCGGTCATCGGGATTCGGTATCACATCCGGGAAATCCTGCCCATCCGCGCCTGGATCGTGGAGGAACTGGGCGCGGCCATCGCCGCCCATAAGGTGGTGAAGCCCGATATCTGGGCGGCCCGGGACGTGATTCTCGACGGACGGGCGGATCTTTCTCCCGTGCGTGTGGCCGTCTGGGACACCGGTTCGGACCCGGCGGTCTTTCCCGGCCGCATGTTCGTCAACGAAAAGGAAGTTCCGGATAACGGAAAGGACGACGATGGAAACGGCTTCGTGGACGACGTGTACGGCATCGCCTATACCCTGAAAGGCGACAAGACCGAATCCATTCTGTTCGAATTCGTGGGCGACCGCGACGAGGTTCTGAAATCGAAGGACGACCTGAAAGGCTTCATGGACGTGACCTCCGCCATCGATTCGCCCGAGGCCGACGTGATTCGCAGGAAAATGGGTGCGCTGCCGAAAGACGAAGTGAAATCCTTCTTCGAGAATCTGGGACAGTACGCCATCTACGCCCACGGCACCCACGTCGCGGGCATCGCCGCGGCGGGCAACCCCGCCATCCGTATCGTGGTCGGGCGACTCACCGCCGATCACCGCATGAAACCCGAAACGCCCACCCTGGAAGACGCCCGGAAATCCGCCGTGGAAATGCGGGAATCGGTGGACTACTTCCGCAAGGCGGGCGTGCGCGTGGTGAACATGAGCTGGGGCGACAGCCTGCGTTCGGTGGAATTGGCCCTGGAGCAGAACAACGCGGGCGGTACGCCGGAAGAACGCAAGAAACTGGCGAGGGAGATCTTTGACATCTCCTCCAAGGGACTGTTCGAGGCCATGCGTGACGCCACGGACATCCTGTTCGTCACCTCCGCCGGAAACAGCAACAACGACGTGGCCTTCGACGAGTTCATTCCCTCCTCCTACGACCTGCCCAACCTGCTCACCGTGGGCGCGGTGGACCAGGCGGGCGACGAGACCGGTTTCACCAGCTTCGGAAAGGAAGTGGATATCTACGCGAACGGTTTCGAGGTGGACAGCTTCGTTCCCGGCGGCGAGCGCATGAAGATGAGCGGCACCAGCATGTCGTCTCCCAACGTGGTCAACCTGGCGGCCAAGCTTTTGGCGGTCAAGCCCGGCCTGGACGTGAAGAGCCTGCGGGAAGCCATTCTGGCCGGAACGGACGAGCGCGAGGTGTCGAAGGGAAAGGTTATCCGTCTGATGAATCCGAAAAAGAGTTTCGAGCATCTGGGGCTTTCGACGGACCGGCCCGAAAGCGCTCCGGCGCAGGAAAAGAAGAAACAGTGAATCGCGGGCGAAAAATCTTTTCTTTTCGGAGGAAACCATGACGGAACCCCGATTGATCGGCGCGGACGTTCTGGAAATCGCCGTGCGTATGGAGCGCGCCGCAGCCGCGCTTTACCGCCGGGCCGCCGAGCGATTGTCCGATCCCAGCGCCGCCCAGCTGTTCCGGGAACTGGCGCGCATGGAGGACGCCCACGAAAAGAGATTTCTCGCCATGAAGGCGGATGCCCAGACGTGGCTGCCGCTGCATCGGAAAACCCGTGACGAGGCGGAGCGGGGCCGGATGTACGTAAAGGCCCTGATGGACGTGAACGTCTTGCAGGACGCGGAGTCCGCCCGGCGTACGCTTGCGGGGGACGAGTCCGTGGAAGATGTTTTTCTCCTGGCCATGGACATGGAAAAGGAAAGCGTTCTTTTCTATACCGGTCTGTATGATCTGGCGTTGGGGGAAGTGGCCAAGAGCCGGATTTTCGACCTGATTCGCGAGGAAAAAAAGCACCTGACGCTTCTGTCGAAAGCCTACGGCGCGTTTCGGAAGGTGCTGGACGAACCGGACGAGCGCCCCGGGAAATGAAAAGGGCGCATCGGGCGTCGAATGTCGAAAGCGGACGCTAGCGGATGGTGAAGGGATAGGAGATCGTCACCGCGCCGCCGGATTTGGGGAACTTGATCCGTTCCAGCGTCTCGCACACGCAGTCGCCCACGTAACTGTTCTGGAACTTGGCGTCCTGCACCGAGGCGCGCACCACGGTGCCCCGGCGGCTGACGGTGAAACGCACGTTCATCTGTCCGCTGATGGCGCCGTATTTTTTCTTCTGCGTGTTGACGCAGCGGGCGATGCCGCGCATGTTCTTCCGAACGACCTTGTTCACCTCGGCCTGGCTGAGCGGCTGGTTGCGCTTGCGGTCGATGGTGTTCATCTCGCCCTCGGTTTCCATTTCGGTGCCGTCGGACCCCATGCTGAAGTCCATTTCCACCACGTTCTGGGCGGCGCTTCCGCCGCCCCCGCCGCTACTCGTGTAGCGGGCGCGACGCTGGCGGGCGCGTTCCATACGGGCTTTCTTCTCTTCCTGGGCCTTCTTCAACTCTTCCTCGATGCGCTGCTTTTCTTCTTCTTCCTTGGTGGATTGCAGCGCCACGCTGGCTTCCTCGATCTTCACCAGCATTTCCCACTGTTCGCGAAGCTGGGCGTAGCGATCCACCTGCTCCTTCTTGAAATACGGACCGATGAGCGGGGCCTCGTCCAAGCCCGGGATTTCGATGATCCGCAGGTAGGCCAGGGTCAGCGGCGTGCCGATCACCAGCAGGAAAAGAGACAGTAGGATCAGGATCGGGATGACGGCGATCTTTTTCTTCTTCGGAGGGACGTATTCCTTCAGCGCGGCCTGTCCCTTCAGCTTGCGTCCGGCGGGCTGGACCTTTTTCTGGGACGATTTTTCGATCAGATCCTCCGGCTTGGCGGCCTCTTCCTCGTGCCCCATGGTTTCCTGGCTGACGAGCTGGGAGATGTCGATCTTCTGGGTGTCCTTGCGTTTGCCGCCCTTTTTTTCGTCCTTGCCGCCCAGTTCGTTCCGCAAAAGATCGGTGAAGGAGGGGCGTTCCGCCTGGACCATGGTGTCCTTCTGCGATTCCGTTTCCTTCGGCTGCACCTTGGAAGGCTGGGACGAAACCGCCGGCGCTGCGGGGGCGGAGGCGGCTTGGGCCAGAGCTTCGACTACGCCTTTGAATTCGGGCACGTCCTGGATTTTCATCCAATTCTGGAAGCCAGCCTTCCAGATATAAATGTCGCCCTGGAAGATTTTGTTTTCGATCAGGTGTTTGCGGATTTCATCCACGGTCATGGGACCGCGCTTGTTTTTGCTGTAGGCCAGGTACCAGGCCGCCGCCTGGGCGACGGGCTGTTGGGGGAGCGGTTTTCCGTCCAGGGTAAGCCGGGGCTTTTTTTCCGCCGGAGCGGTCGGAGCCGGGGCCTTTTTCACCGTGGCTTCCTTCGTCGGAGTGAACGCCGTTTTGGCCATTTCCTCCCTGCCCGGATCCGCCGGAGCCTGGGGTTTGGCCGCGGCCATCTGGCCGGTCATGCGTGGCTGCACGTCCGCCGCGGCGATCTCCATGGTCTTTTTGCCGCCTTCCGCCGGGGCGTCCGGACGGACGCGGACGGTTTCACCGCATTTTTTGCATTTGAATCGGAAAGGGCGACCTTTGATTTTTTCCTCGGGGATATTGTATGTTGCACCACAGTTGTCGCAAGGTACTCTCATGGTCTGCACCGATTAAGCTGAATACATTAATAGTTCCCGGCCTCTATCGAGGTCATTGCATAGCACGAAACTGGTAACCCAGTCAAGAAAACAACTATTCTTTAAAGTAATAAGCGAAGCCTTGACAAACGTTATTTAGTTGTGCTAGGGATTAGCGCGTCTCGGATTGAGGCGCTCGGGAACCCGTACCACAAATTAAAGATGGAAAGACTTCATGTCAGGAATTGATCTTCTCAATCTGAACCTATCCGCGCTTTACCAGTTCCTTGTTTTCCTGCTGACGTTCTTCGTCCTGAGTCAGTGGGTCATCAAGCCGGTGCGCAAGACGCTTGCGCTTCGCCGGGAGCGTCTCCAGCCGGAGGACGCCGGTTCCGGGTTGGAAGCCACCGTGGCCGCCAAGGAGAAGGAATACGCCGAGATCCTGAAACAGGTACGCAGCAGCAGCACCAAACTCCGTTCCGAGGTCCGTGATGACGCCGTGGGTCAGGAACGCGGCATCGTCGCCGAAGCCCAGGAAAAGGCGGTCGCCAAACTGAAGGAAAGCCAGGGACAGATTCAGGATTCCATCGAAAAAGCCCGGAAGGAAGTTTCCGCCGACGTGCCGAAGCTGGCGGCGGAACTGGTTCGGAAGATTCTCGGGCGGGAGCTGAAAACGACATGAATATCATTCGGAATCTGAGCCAAGCGGCGCTCACGGCGGTTGTTCTGTCCATCCCTGCCCTGGTGCTGGCCTCCGAGGAAGCGCATCACGGGGGGCACCACGTCAACTGGACGTTCGTCATCAGCCTGCTGTTCAACTTTTCCGCTTTCGTCATTCTTCTCTTCCTTATTCTTCGCAAGCCCATCGCGGCGGCCATCGCCAAACGTTCGGACGAGATCCGGGATTCCCTGGCCAGCGCCGACCGCGCCCGGGAAGAGGCGGAAAGCAAGATCGCCGAATACGGAAAGAAGATCGATGAACTGGCCGCCACCCGGGAAGACGTGCTGAACACGACCCGCAAGGAAGCCGAGTACGAGCGGGAACGCATCATCGACGCGGCGCGTAAACAGGCTCTGCGCATTCTGTCGGACGCCGACCGCGTGATTGAAATCGAAATCGAAAAGGCCAAGTCGCGCCTCAGCGTCGAAGCCGCCGAATTGATTACCGCCGAGGCCGAGAAAATGCTTTCCTCGTCGGTGACCAAGGAAGATGAAATCCGCCTGGTGGACGATTACATCGGGAAGCTGGAGGAGGTCAAGCCGGCATGAAGCGGTCAGCGGTAGCCAAGCGGTATGCCAGAGCCGTGCTCGATTACATCGGCTCTCTGGAAGCAACGGAGAAACTCGCCGATCAACTGTCCCTATTCGCCGGGACCATCGACGAGTGCAAGGATCTGAAAGAGGTTTTCGCCAATCCCACCTTTATGAAACATCGCAAGGGAGTGGTGGAGGCCGTGGCCAAGGAATTGAAGTTCGACGGCCAAGCCGTGAGAATCCTGGTTTTCCTCCTGGAACGGAAGCGCATCGGCCAACTCGCCGATATCGCGGAGGCCGTGCGGGACCTGGTGGAAGATCGGATGCAACGCGTGCGGGCCGAGGTCATCAGCAAGGGCGAACTTCCCGCCGACCGGTACGACCGGATCCGGAAGGCGCTGGAGGGCATCACCGGCAAGAAAGTCGTGTTGAAGAAGAAAATCGAGGAAGGGGTCATCGGCGGAGTCATCACCCGCGTCGGTTCCGTCGTGTACGATGGCAGCATCCGGTCCCAACTGGACCAGTTCCGGACATCTCTTGGGAAGGAGAGTTGACGTGGAAATCAGATCGGCAGAAATCAGCAAAATTATCCGTCAGCAAATCGGGGATTTCGACAACAAGGTCGATGTGGCCGAGACGGGTTCCGTCCTGTCCGTCGGTGACGGAATCGCGCGTGTCTACGGCCTCGAAGGCGCCATGTCCGGTGAGTTGTTGGAATTTCCCAATCAACTGTACGGAATGGTTCTGAACCTCGAGGAAGATAACGTGGGTGTCGCCCTGTTCGGCGAGGACCGGCACGTTCGGGAAGGCGATATCGTTCGCCGGACCGGAACCATCGCTTCGGTGGATGTCGGCATGGGTTGCCTGGGCCGCGTTCTGAACGCCCTGGGACATCCGATCGACGGCAAGGGCGATCTGGGCACCGAGGAAACCCGACGTATCGAGGTCAAGGCCCCCGGCATTGTCTATCGCCAGTCCGTCAACGAGCCGCTCCAGACGGGTATCAAGGCCATCGATTCCATGATTCCCATCGGTCGCGGACAGCGCGAGTTGATTATCGGCGATCGCCAGACGGGAAAGACGGCCATCGCCGTGGATACGATCCTGAACCAGAAGTCCACGCACGAGACCGACAAGCCGGTCTATTGCATCTATGTGGCCATCGGTCAGAAGCAGTCCACCGTGGCCATGGTCGTGGATCGTTTGGAAAAAGCCGGCGCGATGGAATACACCTGCGTCGTCGCCGCCTCGGCTTCCGAGATGGCGCCGCTGCTCTTCATCGCCCCATATACCGGCGTCTCCATCGGCGAGTGGTTCCGGGACAACGGCAAGCACGTGCTGGTCATCTACGATGATTTGAGCAAGCAGGCCGTGGCCTATCGTCAGCTTTCCCTGCTGCTGCGCCGCCCGCCCGGCCGCGAAGCCTATCCCGGCGACGTTTTCTATCTGCACAGCCGTCTGCTGGAACGCGCCGCGAAGATGTCCGAACACTTCGTCATCGTGCCGAAGGGCGCGGAGGCCGACGAGAAGAACGCCCTGGGCGGAAAAGTCTATCGTTCCATCGTCGAGCACGAGCACGGCAAGAAAAAGTTCAACGAACATCCCGACAAGGCCAACCTGGAATGGAAGAAGCTGGAGAAGTCCGGCGGCTCGCTGACGGCGCTGCCCATCATCGAGACCCAGGCCGGTGACGTGTCGGCCTACATTCCCACGAACGTGATTTCCATTACGGACGGCCAGATCTTCCTGGAGACGGACCTGTTCTTCTCCGGCGTCCGCCCGGCCATCAACGCCGGTCTGTCGGTTTCCCGCGTCGGTGGAAACGCCCAGATCAAGGCCATGAAGCGCGTCGCCGGTATGTTGCGTCTGACCCTGGCCCAGTACCGCGAACTGGCCGCCTTCGCCCAGTTCGGCTCCGATCTGGACAAGGAAACCCAGAAACAGCTCCACAAGGGCGCCCGTCTGGTGGAGATCCTGAAGCAGAAACAGTACTCGCCCCTGGCCGTCGAGAAGCAGATCCTCATCATCTACGCGGCCAACAACGATTATCTGAACGATTACGAGCTGAGCGAGATCGGCCAGTACGAAGCGGAAATGAACAAGTTCTTCGACGACAATTATCCGGATCTTCTTCGGGACATCCGCGAGAAGAAGGATATCACGGAGGACATCGAAGGCCGGCTGAAAAAAGCCCTCGACGAATTCAAGACGATTTTCAAAGCGTAGTACCCAGGCTGCCAGAGGGACCATATGCCGAATCTGAAAGACATTCGCAAGCGGATCGACAGCGTGAAAAGCACGCAGAAGATCACGCGCGCGATGAAGATGATCGCCGCGGCCAGATTGCGGCGGGCGCAGGACGCGATCATGAACACGCGGCCCTACGCGTACCGCATCGATGGACTGATCAAGGGCCTGTCCGAGGTTCTCGACGCCTATCAGCATCCGATGATGATCCCTCGCGAGGAGGTCAAGAAGGTCGGTCTGATCGTTCTGACCGGCGACCGCGGGCTTTGCGGAGCCTTCAACGGCAGCATCCTGCGCACAACGGACGCCCGGCTGGCCAAGGAATGGGCCGGCAAGGACGTCGAACTGTCGCTCATCGGGCGTAGGGCGATCGATTACTACAAGAAACGTTCCGTCAACGTGGCGCATATCTACCCGGATGCCTATACCGGTGAATCGCGCTTCGAGGAGGCGGACGCCATTTCCCGCCAGGTTTCCCATGACTTCGAAAACGGAAAGATCGACGAACTCTGGGTGCTCTACAACGAGTTCAAGTCGGCCATTTCCCAGAAAGTGGTTCTGGAAAAGCTGGTGCCCATCGTTCCGGCCGAAGACGCCGAGGCGGTGATTTACAAGGAATACCTGTACGAGCCGGAACGGAAGGATATCCTGAACGACTTGGTGCCCCAGCACCTGAGCATTCAGATCTACCGTTGCCTGCTGGAGTCCAGCGCCAGCGAGCACGCTGCCCGCATGACGGCCATGGACGGCGCCACGCGAAACGCCGGCGAGATGATCGACCGGCTGACGCTGAAATACAACCGGGCGCGGCAGGCGGCGATTACGACGGAATTGATGGAAATTATCGGTGGCGCGGAAGCGTTGAAGGGTTGATTGGACAGAAAGAAGAGGTTCGGCACATGACGGAAGAGGCTCGCAATTACGGAGTGATCAGCCAGGTTATGGGTGCGGTGTTGGACGTGTATTTCGAGGACGGCGATCTCCCCGAAATCTACACCGCGCTGTTGGTGTCCAATCCCGGAATCTCCGACGAGGACTGGAACCTGGTGGTCGAGGTGGCCCAACATCTGGGAGAAAACACCGTTCGCTGCATCGCCATGGACAGCACCGAGGGCCTCAAGCGCGGCCAGCAGGTGCAGAACACCAACTCACCGATCATGATGCCGGTGGGCGCGGCGGCCCTGGGACGCATTCTGAACGTCGTGGGAAAACCCGTTGATGAAATGGGCCCCGTGAACGCGGATATGTATTATCCCATTCACCGCACGGCCCCGAAATATACGGATCAGAACGTCAACGTCAAGGCTTTCGAGTCGGGCATCAAGGTCATCGACCTGCTGGAACCCTACCAGCAGGGCGGAAAGATCGGCCTGTTCGGCGGCGCGGGCGTCGGCAAGACGGTTCTGATTATGGAAATGATTCACAACCTGGCCAAGGAGCACGGCGGTTACTCCGTCTTCGGCGGCGTCGGAGAGCGCACCCGCGAGGGAAACGATCTCTGGGGCGAGATGATGGAATCCGGCGTCATCGACAAGACCGTGCTGGTCTACGGCCAGATGAACGAACCCCCCGGAGCCCGTGCCCGCGTGGGTCTGTCGGCGTTGACTTCCGCCGAGTATTTCCGCGACGAGGAAGGCAAGGACGTTCTGCTCTTCATCGACAACATCTTCCGTTTCACCCAGGCCAACTCGGAGATTTCGGCCCTGCTCGGCCGTATCCCATCGGCCGTCGGATACCAGCCGACCCTGGCCACCGACCTGGGTATTCTTCAGGAGCGCATTACGTCCACCACGAAGGGATCCATCACCTCCGTGCAGGCTATTTACGTGCCTGCCGACGATCTGACGGATCCGGCCCCGGCCACCACGTTCTCTCACCTGGACGCCACCACGGTTCTGTCGCGTCAGATTTCCGAGCTGGGCATCTACCCGGCCGTGGATCCGCTGGACTCCTCCAGCCGCATCATGGACCCGAACATCGTCGGTGAGGAACACTATCAGGTCGCCCGGCAGGTGCAGCAGGTGCTGCAACGCTATCGTGATTTGCAGGACATCATCGCCATTCTGGGTATGGACGAACTGAGCGAAGAGGACAAGATCGTCGTCGGCCGCGCGCGCCGCTTGCAGAAGTTCCTGTCCCAGCCCTTCCACGTGGCGGAAGCCTTCACCGGCCAGCCCGGACGTTACGTCAAACTGGAAGACACCATCCGCAGCTTCAAGGAAGTCGTGGAAGGCAAGCACGACGATCTACCCGAGCAGGCCTTCTACATGGTCGGCGGCATCGACGAAGTGCTGGAGAGAGCCGAGCGGCTCCAGTCCCGCAACGACTAGGAAAAGAGGCGTCACATGGCCGAAGGTGGCAAGCTGAAAGTTCATATCGTTACGCCGTACGGCGAGAAGCTGGCGGGAGAGGCCGACGAGGTCGTCGCTCCCGGGCATCTCGGCGAGTTCGGCGTTTTGCACGAGCACCTGGAGTTCTTTACCAAGAACCAGCCGGGCGTGCTGACCATCATCAACGGTGGCAAGAAGCAATTCTGGGCGGTGGGCAAGGGATTCATCGAAGTCCGGCCGGACGCCGTGCAGCTTCTGGTCCAGTCCGCCGAACCAGCCTCCGACATCGATGCGGCCCGGGCCGAGAAGGCCAAGAAAAAAGCCGAGACCGATTTGGAGAAGATGGACAATACCGTCGATCCGAAATGGGACGAGTACACCCTGCGCCTGAAACGCGCCGAAGCGCGGCTGGAGGCTTCCAGGGCGAAATAAGTTCCCGAAAAGGCGAAAGAAAAGCGAACGAAAACGAATCGGAGCGTCGGAGACGGCGCTCCGATTTTTCTTTTCACGCCTTTTTCCCATGCGGGAATACGGAAATATTCTTGCTTTCCCGGCCTGTGGACGGGTAATCTGAATTCCGTGTCCGAATTCATCTCTGGGGAATGCCGACCATGCTGAAAGCTCTGATCGCCTCCATGCGACCGAAACAATGGGTGAAAAACCTGTTCATATTCGCTCCCCTGGTGTTTTCGCGCAGCCTGTTCGTTCCGGAAAAACTGCTTCTGGTGGCCATGGCCTTCGCGGTCTTCTGCGTGCTGGCCGGTTCCGTTTATCTGCTGAACGACCTGATGGACATCGAGAAGGACCGTCGCCATCCCACGAAGAAAAACCGGCCCCTGGCCTCCGGTGCGCTGAAGCCGGGGATCGCCGTGTTTTTCCTCGTGATTTTCGCCGGTGTTTCTCTGGGTTCCGCCACCATGCTGGGGTTGGGATTTCTTTTCTTCGCCGGGGCCTATTTCGTCAACAACCTGGCCTATTCCACCTTTATGAAACACGTGGTCATCGTGGACGTGATGAGCATCGCCTTCGGTTTCGTATTGCGCGTCCTGGCCGGAGCCGCCGTAATCGGCGTTCCCGCCACGCCCTGGCTGCTCATGTGCACCGTTCTTTTGGCGCTTTTTCTGGGTTTCGCGAAACGGCGATACGAACTGGTGTTGCTGCACGACGAGGCGGACAATCATCGCAAGGTTCTATTGCAATACAGTCCGTATTTTCTGGATCAGCTCATCATGATCGTGGGGGCGGCGGTGGTGATGAGCTATGCCCTGTACACCATGAGCGCGGAGACGGTGGCGCATTTTGGAACCACGGGGTTGATCTATACCGTTCCCTTCGTCCTGTATGGCATTTTCCGTTACCTTTACCTGGTTCATCAGAAGGAGGAAGGCGGAAACCCCACGCGTGTGTTGCTTACGGATACACCGCTGATCGTCGATATCATTTTATGGCTCGGAGTCTGCATTCTGATTATCGAAGGCGTGCTCTAAGCGGCGGCTATTCCACATGGAAAGGAGGAAATCATGAAGGAATATCAAGGATTTTCCATCCTTCTCCTCGTGACGTTTCTTCTGATTTGCTGCGAGGGCTCCACGTGCCGGGAGGCTTGCGAAACCTGGTATCGGACCTGCTACGAAGCCACGGACGGGGACGGGGAGGGCGCGGCGTCCGTGTCCACGGAGGGGGAGGCGGCTTCCGTGAAAACGGACTGGATCGACAAATGCATGCTTTCCTGCACGGAAAACAAAATGACCAGCGGTTGTCTGTCCTGCGTGAAAAAGGACAGCTGTCAGGAAATCGAGGATTGTTTCAAGGAAAACCCCAGGTGTGAATAGCTTGGGAGATGGGATAGTGAATATGAAATCCGTTCATTTCGTTCTTGTTTTCGCTCTGGTTGCCAATGCCGTGGCCAATATCCTCATCAAGGAGGGCATGAAGGCCCGGGATCTATCGCTGACCGATATGATGGGAACGTTCAAGGCCATCGCCTTCAACCCCGTGGTTCTGGCCGGTCTCGTCTTTTTCGGTCTCGCTCTGGGAGCTTATTCCTTCGTGCTGAGTCAACTCAAACTTTCGGTGGCCTATCCCATCATGACCTCGGCGGGTTTTCTGATCGTGGTGAGCTATTCTTTCTTGAAGTTGAATGAATCCGTTACGGCGGTGCAGCTCGGCGGTATGGCGTTGATCCTGGCCGGAGTCTGGATGGTCGCCTCCAATATGGGGGGCTGAACGCTTTCGGTATTTTCGGCTATTGAGTCGCCCCGCGAGAACAAGGGAACGGCCGGTCTTTCCCATCTGCAATAAAAAAAACGGCCCTGCCATTGAAGCGGGGCCGTTTTCGTCCGAAACAACCTTTATCAGTAAAGTACGCTGGCGTCTCCGCTGACTTTGTCTACGATCAGCAGATCCGGATAGCCGTCTCCATTGAAATCCACGCCGCCTCGGATACGTTTTTCACTGTCGTCGCTAAATACGAAATCAATCCGATCCTCCTCCTGGTCGGTCAGGCCGAAGGGACCGCCGAAGAAGATCCGCACCAGATCGGTTCCGGACATGACGACGTCGTTGTAGCCGTCGCCGTTGAAATCTCCGGCGTCGCTGGGATACAGGCCGAAAATCGGATCCCCTCCGCCGGAGAAGGTATAACCCGAATCCACGAAGTCTCCACGAGAATGGTCCGAGCGAAGCAGCATCAGCTCGGCGGATTCCGTATTCCGGATCAGCAGTTCTCCCATGCCGTAGGCGTCGTTTTCCGTGTCCGAAACACCGAAGGCCAGCGAACCGAAACCGAGCCCGACGCCGTAATCGAAATCGATGCTGTTGAGCATCTTGAACTGCGTTCCATCCTGGACGGCCACGGTTCCGCTCAATCCGGGATTGCCCCAGGCCACCCAGACGCGATCCGAAATTCCCCCGGTTCCGTTTTCGTGATCGTAATCCACCAGAATCAGGTCGTCCATGCCGTCGCCGTCCAGATCGGCCGCGCCGAGGAACGATCCGAAGATGGGCCATTCCTCTATGGAGTCGGCTTCCCGGGTCAGTGTCAGGTCCATTTCCAGATCGTCCACCGAATAGCTGGCGGCCCAGGAGGTTTCACCTTTGAACAGGTACAGAGGCGCTTCGTTCGTCCCGTCGCCCAGGGTGCCGACGAACAGGTCGTCGTGCGCCGGGGCGCTGTCCGTGTTCCATTTCAGAGCGCGCACCGAAGTGCCGAAGAACTGGCCGCTGCCCTCCATGCCGAACAGGATCGTATCCGGCTTTCTGGAAGGCTCGACCACCTGGATCGTGCCGTCTCCGCAATAGAGTTGAGGGCGATCGAATACGCAGCTGCAGTCCAGGCAACGCATGCCCGGTTCGCAATCCAGATCTTCCTCGCAGGCCTCGCCCATATCCGGGTTTATCGTTCCGTTTCCGCAATAGGTGAAGGCGTTGACGCACTGGCAGTTGATGCAGAGTTCATCGGGCTGACACCCCGCGGTTTCGGGGTCGCCGCAGGTTTCGTTGGGATCCGCCGCTCCGTTTCCGCAGGTGGTGAAGGAATTGACGCAATGACAGTCCGCGCAGATCGTTCCGGAGGGGCAGAGATACTCATAACCGGTTTCGCATTCCTCGCCGTTATCGTCCAAGGTGAAATTGCCGCAGGTTCCCATGAAGTCCTGACGGCACTGGCAGTTCGCACAGACTTCGCCCAGATTGCAATCCTCGTCCAGTTCGCAGTCCTCGCCGTCGTCGATCCCACCGTTTCCGCAGGTGCTCGCGGGCGTCACACAGTTGCAGTTGACACACCATTGATCGTCCGAACAGCCGGACATCACCGTGTCTCCGCATTCCTCTCCCATGTCCGGCAAACGGTTTCCGCAGGTTCCGGTGTTGTAGAGGCAGAAACAGTCCGTGCAGTGATAGCGGCTCGGACAGCCGTCGAGTCCCGGTTCTCCGCAGACCTCCGGTTCATAGGTGTATCCCGGATCCTGGGAAAGCCCCGTGACGGACTGGCCCAGATAGACATAAGCCCGTCCGTCGTTTGCATCCTCTCCGGGCGCGCCTATGGCCAGATCGTCCACGCCGTCTCCGTTCAGGTCGCCCACGGAAAGATCCTGGCCGAACGAGGCCATCCGGGCGCCCTGGACCACCCAGTCGGGTTCGCCGCATTCCTCGAACATGCCGTCCAGTTTGCCGTTGCCGCAGGAATCCAGGACATAGAGGCAGGCGCAATCCAGGCAGTATTGACCCGCGTCGCACCCGTCGGTTTCCGGATCGCCGCATTCCTCCATCTGGTCCGCCTGGCCGTTTCCGCAGTCGGTTGTCACCATATCGCTCACGCAACGGCAGTCGTGGCAGCCGTACCCGGCCCCGCAATCCGCCAAGCCGGGTTCGCCGCATTCTTCGCCGCTATCGATCTGGCTGTCTCCGCAAGTGCTGGTTACGGGCTGGCAGGTGCAGTTGACGCAACGCTCTCCCATGGGACAATCGGATAGCCCCTCATCTCCGCATTCCTCGCCGGAATCCGGGTATCCATCACCACAATTTGGATTCTTCTCCACGCATAGACACTTATCGCAGATCAGATTGTCGGAGCATTCGTTCGTTTCTTTTCCATAGAAGGCCAGCACGCGACCGAAGGACTCCGACCGTCCATAGCGGGGATCCGCCACGATGAAGTCCCCGAGTCCGTCCTGGTTGAAGTCGCCGGAAATGGTTCGGCTGCCGAGCTGCATCCGATAGGTGGAGCCGATGTCCCGGGCAAGATCCCGTTTCTTCAGATTGATTTCCCGGCCCGTTATCGCGGCGTTTTCGCTGGCGTTCCCGACGGAATCGAAAGCCTTTACCAAGAAACAATAGATGCTGTCGGTCAGAACGGGAAGTCCGGAGATCACGCCTCCTTGCATGTTGCCCACGGATTCGGAAATCGGATCCAGGGCGAAGCTGGCGCCGCCCCGTTCTTCGGGGCCGCCGCTTTGAACATCGCCGTCCACGGGAATGACGCCACCGAACCACTCGACCCCCGCGCAGGGATCCGGACCGCTTTCTCCGGGCATCCACTGGACTTCATATCCGGAGGGAGCCGTATCATCCAGCATGCTGCGATTTCCGGACGGGATGGTCCAGACAAGCGCGGCGTTTCCCTTTCGGCGGCTGCAGCGGTTGGAATCGTCGTTGCAGGCCGAGGCGTCCGGGCAAACCGCTTCCTCCACCTGGTAGAGGGGATCCTCTCCGCTGGATTCGCCGATGCAGGCGTAGAAATCGGTGATGTCCTGGGGCGGATCGTCGTCCACGATGACCACCGGGTCTTCCGTAACGATACCCGGATTTCCGGCCTCGTCCTGGAAATCCAGGGTCAGGATCATGTTGCCGTTGGGCTGGCCGTCCGTATTGGGAAGCTGAACGTCGTCGAAAACGACCTCTCCTTCTATGAAGATCGCCATCGGTGCGGGATCGCCCAGGGAGATCTCCGCGTGCGTATCGCTGTCGTAGGCCCGCAGGACGGCCAGGACGGCGCCCGTTTCCAAGGTGGAAAGCTCGGCGGTGACACGGTAATCCATGGTTCCGGCGCTCAGGGTTACACCGTCGCCCTCCGTGCCGTCTGCGTCGTAGGAAACATCCAGTGGGAACGGCTCCCCGGCGGGCGGGAAGACGAAGAACGCCTCCGGTGGCGTGGTGTCCACGAAGAGAGCGTCCAGGGAGATCTCGACGTAATGGCCGTAGCCGTTGGTGGCGTAGGCGAGCAACTCGTTCTCCATGGGATTGCCCACGGCCCCCTCGTTGAGCGGCACGTTGTTGTAGGTAACGACGCCCCCCGCGACCAGGCCGTTCGTCGGACTGTTGGCGAAGGGCACCTGGGTGCTGTTGGCTTCCAGGGTAACCTGTTCGCCGTCTTGCAGATTGGTGACGACGACGATGGTGGTTTCGAATCCCGCCCCTGCGGAGGTGTTGTCGGCGGCCAGAAAATAGTCTCCCATCTCCACTTCGTCGCCGGAATCCAAAACGCCGTCGCCCCCGGCCTTTTCAAGCGCCATTTCCAGGGGCGGCGTAAACGAGACGTACATGTCGAGATCCTCGGATGTGCTCTCGTTTCCGGTGGACGGCTCCACGGCGACGGCTCGGACGTGCAGGATATGCGACGACGGATGTCCGTGGGCGAAATCCAGCGGCTGAATGTTGTAGGACTCGTCGTCCCCCAACAAGGTGAAGGATGCCTCCGGGTTCGGGAAGTCCTGATACTCGACCTCATCCCAGTGGCGATACTGCAACCGCACTTCCGCGCTGTCCCGGACGTCCGTGACCGAAAGCGTCCAGTCGCAGCGACGCAGCAGGTAGTCCGTCAGACCGTCACCGTCGCCGCAGGAGACGTCGTCGTTGTCTGCTTCGGTGTAGACCATGGTGTCTCCCGGAACGACGAAGGAAAGAATCGGACCCTCCATGTCCACCTCGACGGGTACGGCGGCCTCCATGGAAACGTTGCCGAACGGATCCATGGCGTAGGCGAAGAGAGCGGACATGCCGCTGCCGATCAGGATGTTTTCAAAGATCACGTCCACGGAGCCTCCCGGCATGGGCGGTATGGCCTGCTCTTCGTCCAGGAAAGCGCCGTTATATAGCCGCACGATCCCGCCCTCCGGCGAGATGGCGTCTTCCGCGTTCTTCAGGACCGTCACCGTGATGTTCGTGATGCAATATCCGCTTTCATTCTCGCAATCCGTCGAGGTCAGCAGGAGCGGATCGCCTTCGGGAAGTTCCGTCTCGGGCGGAACGGTGTCCACCGCCAGATTGAAGCTGGCGTTCGGATCCTCGGCATCCGAACCGTTGCCCACCCAGTCGTAAACGACGACGCTCGCCGCCACCTGGATGCCGTTGGGCAGAACGACGTTTTCGAAGACCGCCTGATCCTCCATGACCGAACCCGTTGCCTGGGAGATGCCGTCGAAGAAGAGTTCCGCCGAGGTGCCGTCCGTGGTGGCTGCGTCCAGAAGCGCGACGATGGTGACGACGAGATCGGTTCCCTGCAATTCGCCTTCCGACTGGTTCAGGCGGATTTCCATGATGTCGTCGTTATCCTCCTGGTTGGAATCGACGTACGCCGACAGAACCACGGGCGCGATGCTGTCCACCGTCACCGTGGCGGAGTCGCTCACCGCGCCGTTGGCCAGCAGGTCGGGCGCTTCCACGAACAGTTCGTGGATGACGTTGTCCCGCAGGGAAATACTCGATGCCTCCATGGGTTGACTTCCGTTGTCCACCGTAAGTTCCGCCACCACGACGGCGCTCGGGTTGCTGGCGCAGACCCCCCAGGGCTGCTCTCCGCTCTCCAGCCCCTGGGTGGAGCAGATATGGACCGTTTCCCCATCCGAAATTCCAGTGGTTTGCACCCTCAGGTTGACCTGCATGCCCGGAGTGCCCCCATCCAGATCGTCGGCGGCGGAGAGGGTGAAGGTTCCGCCGTCCATGACCGTATCGTCACCGGAGAGCAGCGAAACTCCGCTGACCAGATCCACGTGATAGCGGAAGGTGGTCTCGCCGTAGTTGCCGAAATCGTTGGTGTGGCTCACGGTTAGATCGAAGTCGCCCTCCTGTTCGAAACTGACGGCGAAGACGGCGCTGTTGCCGGATTCCACGTTCTGGTCCCACTGATCGACGATGACGCCGGGGTCGTCCACCGCTTCCATCTCCAGGTGGGCCGCCTGGAATCCGGGGGAACCGTTTTCGATGGTCATGAGAATCTGGAACTGGAGACCCGGACTTCCCGGATCCATATCGTCCGCCATGGTGAAGGAGGTCTCGTCGGGCGGAGAAATGCCTTCAAACGTGGGAAGCGCCCGCGCCACCCGCATCTGGTAGTTCAGCGGGTCGGATTCGTTGCCGTGCCGGTCGGTGACGCTGGCGGTCATCAGCAAAAGCGTCTGCTGCTCCGGCCAGAGCTCCTTGGTGAGTGTCACCAGGGGAAATTCCGCCGCGCCCTGGCTGAGAGGAATCTGGTATTCGTCCACGTTGCCGCCATCGGTGACGGAAAGCGAAACGACCTGGGCGTCCTCCGCGTCCGAGCTCTCGAATCGGAACGAGGTCTGGAAATCATCATCCGGGTCCAGGTCGGGGAACGCCGAGTTGATGATGAGCGTTGCATCCGGCGGGTCCGGAGGCGTGGGAACGACCATGACGAGATCCGGGCGGACCAGATCCACCGTGAATTCCAGGGGCCGTGGCGAGGCCCAGCATTCCGTGTCGAACGGCTCCTTGATTACGCGCACCTCCAGGGCATGGGAACCGTCCATGAAGGCCTGGTCCGCGAAAACCGCCTCCCCGGCGTAGAACGTGGTTTCGGCCAGAATATTTTCACCCTCGCGCAGTTCGGCCGGGGTGTCGTTCGGCACGTCCGCGCCGTATACGGTGACGTCCAGATGGACGCCGTTCATGGGATCGCCCATATAGGCGTCCACCAGGCCGTACATCGCATTCTGGGCGGGCGCAAGGAAACTGAAGCTGTAACATCCCGTACTTATAGTGAAATCGGCCGTATGGTCTCCCAGATTGCCCGCCTCGTCCGTCACGGATACGCGCACTTGGTAGCTGCCGTCCGCCAGAAAGGCATAGGTATGCTGCCCGGCCCCCGCGGTGAAGTCCACCTGCCGGGTATCGATCGCCACGGGCGGATCCTGAAGCTGGTCGAACAGTTCCAGGGAGGCTTGGCCGGTGTCCTCGTTCGTCACCTGGAAAGCGATGACCACGTCCGTGTTCTGGGTAACCTCCCCCCCGCCGGGGGCTTCGACGATAACGTCCGGCGGTACGGTATCCACCGAGACGGAGAGGAACGCCTCCCCGAAATTTCCCGCGATGTCGATGACTTCCGCCCGCAGATTCAATCCGCCGTCCGTGACGCCATGGACGACGGAAGCGTAGAGAACCTCGTTGGCGTCATCCAGGATCTCCGGGCTGCCCTCCTGAACCTGTACGTCATTCGCATACAGTCGAACCTCCTGGCCGGGCTCGGCGTCGGCTCCGATCCGGACGTCCACGGTATCGGCGGTGATCCACTCTTCTTGCAGGGGCAGAAGGAATTCCACCGTGGGAATCTCCCAGTCCGACCATATCTCGATGATGTCGGACTGAGCCAGATAGCCTTCCTCGTCTTCCGGATCGGGAATCACGGCCCGCAACGTATGGGAGCCGTAGTCCAGATCGATATCCAGATGGCCGCCGCCGCCGACCTCTACCAGGGCATTCAACGCCGGCGCTTCATCCATATAAACGAGGAACATGGAGCCCTCGGAGACGTTTTCCGTCTCGATGAAGACCGTCGTGTTCAGCAGCGGGATCTCCTCGTCGGTGTCGTCCGCGAAATTCAGCGTCATGGAGGATTCGGCCGTCTGGTTGCCGATTTCCATGATGCGAATGGTCGGAGGAGGCGTCGCTTCCTCGTCCGCCTCGGCATCGGGTTCATCGTCGGGCTCGGCATCCGGCTCCGCGTCGGGTTCGGCATCCGGCTCGGCATCGCCGTCCGTGGCGTCGGGCTCCGCATCGGGTTCGGTGTCGGGTTCCAGGTCGCCGTCGATGGCGTCCGGCTCCGCGTCGGGTTCCGGGTCGGCATCAGGCTCGTCGTCCCCGTCGGGGATTTCCTCGTCTCCGTCCGTGACGTTATCCGTGTCTCCATCCGTGGGAGGCTCCGAGATCATGACGTTCCAGGGACGGTACAGGCCGACTTTATCGTCCGAGGTCTTCAGCGCCCAGAGAAAAACCAGGCTGTCGCCGGGTTCCAGTTCTTCCGAAAGCGTTCCCCGGATGAGCATGACGTGGTTCTGCTGGTCCAGGCTGCCTTCGATCTCCCAGTACGCTTCCGTGTTGGGACTGGTCAGAATGGCGAAACGCACGTTTTCCGGCTGCGGGTACTCGAAAGTGATCCGCACTTCGAAGGGAGCGCCGGAAAGGGCGACGGTGGGCGCCTGGATGGAAACGATCTGGGGGAACTGTTCGCCCGCCGTTCCCTGGGGCCTGCCGGAGGGGTGGTGGGTCTTGTTTTCTTCCGTGATCGTCAAGCCGTTCACCACGTCGTCCGTGGTCATGGAGACGTTCTGGGACTGGCTGGTGATGGTCAGCCCCTGGACCTGGTAAGCGCCCGTGACGCCTCCGGCGGTTTGCAGGGCGAAGCGGAACTTGAAGCTTCGGCCTTTCAGCAGATCGTCCGTGCCCAGAAGGCCCGCCAGTTCCATGAAGCGCAACAGTCCGGCCTTGAACTTCGAAAGGGAATCCGAGTCCGTCACCAGGGATCCCGGCACCACGAAATAGGCCGTGGCGCCTTCCACGTGGACGATGGCTTTGTCTACCTCGGAAGAGCTCTCGTACTCCGTGAACAGCCGCACCATGAAACCCGCGCCGGGCTTCAGTTCGTCGCTCATCTGAATCTGCGTGATCTGGGGCGCGTCCGGGCTGTCGCTGCCTTCCGGCGGATCGCCCTGCACCAGCTCGCCGCCCTCGAACTGCAACGCGTCGGTGAGACGGTTTTCAAGATCCTCCCCGATATCGTCCGTCTTGGACTTGCCGGAACAGCCGCTCCATAAAATTATGGAAAGCAGGAGGATCGCCAGGCGAATCGCCGGGCCGTACGAACCTCGGAACGATTCGAAACGAATGCTTGGATGAAGGCGCATGACTCAACTCCGTTCATGGACCCGTTTCCCGGCCGCAGCCGGCCGCGAAGCGGGGAAAAACAGTATCCAAAGAGTTCCATTTTCCTTGAATATCAACTTCTTTCTGCGATTATCCTCAGGGAAGAACGTATCAAATTTCACGGCCGCGTTCAAGCAAACAATTGCCGCGCACCGCAGAATTTCGCGCTCCGATTTCCATCCCCGTCAGGGGAACCAAAAGCGCCTCGGCAGAGCGCCGATTTACGCGTGTACAATTGGGCGATACAGTCGTGCGTAAAGCGGGAGGTTGTGAGATAAAGCGATTTTCCTGGGTTCATCGACACGGGGATGACGTCGCAGAAATGCCCGTGGTTTTCCGGTCCGGCCTCAGTTTTCCGGAGGGAAAATCGTCGCCATGCGCTCCAGGGCCTCCCGGAAATTCTCCGGTTCCGGTCCCAGGCCGATTCGCAGTCGGTTTTCCGTCTCGAAACTGTGGCCGGGAAGGCAGAAAACGCCGGTCTTCTCGATAAGTTGGGAAACGAGTTCCCGGCTGGGCGGCCCGTTGCGATAGCCGGGAAAACAGACCACCCCCCCTCGGGGAGGGACGTACCGGAAGCGTTCCGGCCGATCCGCCATCCAGTCGGCCAGCGTCCGTTTGTTGTCTTGTAGGATCCTGCGGTTTTCCTTAAGGATTTCGGTGCGATGGTCGAGCGCCAGGGCGGCGAGTTTTTCACTTACGGGCGAAAGCGTGTGGGTGAGATAGTCGCGCATGTCCCGGCAGCGGGCCAGCCGGTCCGGATCGCCCGTCAGCCAGCCCATGCGCAGCCCCATGGCTCCGAAGCATTTCGTGATCGATCCGGTGGCGAAGAGATCCTCGCCCAGGGCGATTCCCGAGGGAATGATCTCCCGTCCGTCGTGGGGCAGGAAACGGTAATGCTCGTCGAAAAGCACCTGCGCGCCGACTTCCCGCGCACGCTCCACGATACGGCGCAGGCCCTCCGGGTCGCACTCCGCGCCGGTGGGATTGTGGGGATTGTTCAGCACCACCAGCCGGGTTCCGGGGATGATGGTCTCCCGGAAGCGCTCCGCGTCGAAGCGATAGTCCTCTTCGATCCGATGCTCGTGAAAGACGATTTCGCAGCCCATGGCCCGGGGGATCTCGTACAGCGCCTGGAAGGCGGGAAAGGAGGTCACCACCCGGTCGCCGGGCTTCAGCAAGGTGTGGAAAAAGACGAACAACGCCTCTCCCGTGCCCGTGGTCACCAGGATCCGGTCCGGGTCGAGGTCGGCCACGGTGGGGGCGTAAGTCTTCGCGATGGCTTCGCGCAGATAGAGCGATCCGTTGGTGGGCATGTCTTCCAGAAGCAGATCTTCCAGCGCGGAAAAGTCCGCCTCGCAGAAGGCCAGAAGCCGTTTCAGCGTTACGTCCCGCATGCCGCTTTCGGCTAGGTTGAAGCGCACCCGAAAGCGATGGGCGGAAAGCCAGGATTCCATGAGAAACGGAGCGATTTTCATGACTTGTACAGCAATCCGTTCCCTTTAGTGTCAACAGAAGGAGGCTACCACAGGAGGCTGACGTGACCAAGAAAATCTTGCTGTACTGCCGTTGTTCCACTGTAGACCAATCCCAGAAATACTCGCTGAAATATCAGGAACTGAAACTTCGCCAGTGGTGCGAACTGCAGGAGTTCAAAGCTGACCAGGTGATTCACGATGTCTGTTCCGGCTCTCTGCCTTTCAGGCTGCGGCCCTCCGCGAAACTGCTGCAAAAGAAAATTGAAAGAAAGGAGGTGGACCTGGTCGCGGCGATCGCCGTGGATCGCCTGGCTCGATCGTTGAAGCACCTGCTGGACTTCGAGTCCTTCCTGAAGGGCCATGACATTGGTCTGGTGGCGCTGCGTGATGCGGTTGACACGAAGACACCGGTAGGACGATTTGTCTTTCAGACGATGGGAGGGGTGGCTGAATTGGAAAGAGAACTGATACGAGAACGAACGAAAGAGGGGGTGAGAAGAGCCATGGAAGCAGGCAAACACGTTGGGCGCACGCCCTGGGGATTTCGGATCCGGACGAACGACGCAGGTTTGCAGGAAGGAGCGGAGCGCCTGCTGCTGATTCAGGCGGTCTTCGCTACGTTGGATGAGAGCGGAGGGGAGACGCTGAGGCGCTTTCACAGTCGATGTGCGGATGAACTGGGCAAATACTTCTCGATCTCTAAGGAAACAGTCCAGAGGTATCGGACGGCGTGTCGAATGTTCCTGCGGGCAGATCGTGAATCCAAGGCTGACATGACGAGATTTCTGTGGAGTCCTCAAGGAAAGCGCCTGTTTCCGGGGGGTCCTGAGGAGTACCGGAAGCGCCGGGAGTGGTTTGACGTGCTGATGCAGGTGGATGATGCGGTGGAAAACGAGGATGTTGATTGAATGTGGATAACCCTGGAAAATCCTGTGGACAACTTTGTGGACAAACCAACCTTTTGGTCCAGTCCCCACAATCCGTCCCCAGAACTTCAACATGGTTTTCCACAATTCTACTCCCGTGTAAGCCCTAGTGATCTGTGAGGGTTGCATGGGTTATCCACACTGTCAACAGTCCCTGCTACTACTGCATTTTAAATTTTAAATTTAAACATGTCCCTCTTTAGGAACGGGGCAGAAAGGAACGAACAATGACGAAAGTGAAACGATATGCCTGCGTGCGATGTGGGCAAATCTACTGGATGCCCATGAGCGAATGCATGCTCTGCGGAGGCCACAGGTTCGAAGCGTTCAAATCCCTGGCCAACCCCAGGGCCAACCCGACTTTCAAAGCGAGAGACGTTTTAGCACGCGAAAACGGCACATCTCCATCCCACAGCAAACATCCCCCCTCCCGCCGCCTCCCCCCGCTGACCTGAAAGAGCGAAGGAACTGGGGAAGTCAAGGGCGAAGCAGAGCAGAGTTCACTACCACCCTTGACGTCCCCAGGTCCGGAGCGAGGATCGGAAGGGGGGAGGCGGCAGGACCACGACCGCGAAGCGGTGCGGGCCTGCCGCCGTACTTCCACCGGGGACTGACACCCCGAACCCCCGCGCTTGGCACGAACGTGCCGATGCACGGAACGTGCCGCAACGAGCGCAGCGAGTGAAGGCACGGACCGTGCGGTCTGCACGTGCAGTGCCAAGCGCGCTACAAATGCCGGGGTGAGGCCAAGCGACGCGGTGTGCAAACGAAGTGCCTGACGCATGCGAAGCACAGGAAGGCGCGCCGTTTGCGAAATGCGGAGCGCAGGCCGCACCCCCACCGCTCAGTGTAGGGAGGGGTGGGACGCCGGGGCACGGACTCAATGCCTCTCGCCTTCCGCCCGAACGTGGTTCCTTTTTCCAAACCTCAACACCTTCCTCCGGGCCCCCTCCGGGGCCCCTCCGGGGGCCTTCACACCTGGTCCACCTGGTCCACCTGGTGCAGCTGGTCCACCTGGTGAAGCTGCTCAACATGGTCCACCTGGTGGATTCGTAGGAAGAAAGAAAAGGGTCCGGACCCTACGAATTCTGACACTTGCGTAAGCTGGTGGTAGTACCACCAACCGCGGTGAAGTGCCATTTCACCCGGGCGAAATCGCAGTTTCAGGCCCTGCAAGCGGCGAAAACCCTGTAGTTCCGTGGGGTTGCATCACCCCCTCTGAAACGCGACGTGGAACCCCCCTGAAGGGGTGCGGCGCGAAGCGTAGCGGAACGGCGCACGTCCCGCCGGCCGGCGCCGGCGTTTCGCCGAGCTTCTGCCGGCAGGACGTGCGCCGGAGTCCCGGAGGAACGACGGGACGCGCCGCGAATCCATCCAGTGGAATACACTGGACCATTCCACGAAATGCTGTGCCTGCTGGTCCACGCCATCTCCAGATGTTGTACTTTCGTGAGATTCAGGGGAAAGGGGTTGTGGCAAGAAAAGGTTGGTTAAAAAGCCTATGGAGCGATCGGATCAGGCTTCTTCATGGCGACCGCAGTTGCCGTATTCGTCAAAGGGAGCGAACAGGCTGGTGGCGATGCGTCGCATGTGACCGAGGACGCGTTTCTGGTAGCGGAAAAGCAGCGCGATGGCCACGGGATTCTCGGCTCGTTCGGGATGATCCACCATTTCGTCCACGACCTGGCGGCATTCCTTGGCCAGGTTCAAGGCCTGGTGGCAGGCGGTCTGGGCCAGGCGGGGATCCAGGGTGGAAACGGCGGTGCGAACCTCGCTGAAAAGCCCGACGGCGGTGTTGCGGGAATGGCGGAATTTCTCCAGATATTCGCCGGTTACGGCGGCGGCGGAATGTTCGAAGACCTCGAAGAGGTTCTTGGTATAGTCGCCCAGCCGCTCGGCGTCCTTGACCTGGTTGAGCAGCAGTAAATCGTTGGTGATTCCGGACTTGCGGTTTCCGGCCACGGACAGGTGAACCAGGACTTCACGTCGGATCTGCTGCTCGTACTGGTTGATCTTCTGGTCGGTGAGGTAAAAACTCTCCCGGATGCGTTCCAGCGTTTCGCTTTCGGGATCCAGAAGAACCGCCGTGACGGAGACGTACATTTCCTGAGCCAGATCCAGCATGTCCACGAATTGGCTGCGGATCTGATCCGCCATGGGTTCTTCCGTGAAAACCTTGGCGAATCTGGACCAGAAGCTGCGGCTGAACAACCCGGCTTTGCTTTTCAACATGGTTTCATTCCTTGTCTGTCCGGACGCATTCCGAACGCCCGGCCTAATGGAACAGGCTCGAAATTCCGAAGATGGCCAGGGGCGTCAGGTAGAATACCGCGACCACGTAGGCCACGGCCAGTTTTTTGTTGTTCACGGCGATGTGGGCCAGTTTGCGCGCCATGGCGATAGGAATGCGGCGCAAGGGCCGGATGCCGAAGAAAATGACGGTTCCCAGGACGTTGAAACAAAGATGCACGAAGGCGATGGCCAGTCCGTTGATATTTCCCGCCAAGGCTGCCAGGAGCGCCGTGATGGTGGTTCCGATATTGGCTCCCACGGTGATGGGGAAGGCCGCTTCCAGGCTCATCACTCCCGCGCCGACCAGAGGTACCAGCAGGCTGGTCGTGATGGAGCTGGACTGAATGATGGCCGTAATCACCATGCCCACCAGGATGGCGAAGACCGGGTTGGCTCCGAACATCCGGTTGATGGCCACCTCGATGCGGTCCAGCATCAGCGCCCGCATGTTGCGAACGATGAAAATCAGGGACAGAAAGAGCATGACGAAGGCCAGAAAAATCATGATGATTCCGGCGACGGTTTTCGGGATGCCCAGGTTCGTGAGCATGATCTCCTCGATCAACCCCACCGCCGGTTTGATGATGATTTTGAGCGGACTTTTGAAAGCCACGGCTTCGGTTCCCGCGAATAAATGCGCCAGCCCCATGCCCATTTTATGGAGAAATCCGGTCATCAATTCCAGGGGCAGAAGTGCGGCCACGGTCACGAGATTGAACATGTCGTGGACCGTGGCGCCCGCGAAAGCGCGCTCGAATTCCTTGCGGTCCCGGATATGGCCCATGGATACGATGGTATTGGTGACGCTGGTGCCGATGTTGGCGCCCATGATGATGGGAACCGCCCCGCCGATGGTCAACGCCCCGCTGGAAACCAGCCCGACGGTCATGGAGGTGGTGACGGAGGAACTCTGCACCAGACTGGTGGCCAGGATGCCGATCATCAGCCCCGTGAAGGGATTGCTGGTGGCTGCGATCAGGGCCTCGGCGGCTCCCTTTCCCAGAAGCTTGAAAGAGCCTCCCATCAGTCCGATGGCCACGAAGAAGACGTAGAGCAGGAGGATAAACAGGATCACCCGCAACCAACCGGGAATTTCCATCTTGTTCTGCTGTTCCATATTTTCCTGTTTCTGGCCTGCCGGTCCGAGGATGATGTACGACAACGGCGCCGGCGAAAGAGAGAATTCCGGATACCTTGCCCCGTGGGTGAATTACCTCGAACTCCCATGAAATGCAAGTTAAAGTTTCATTAGAGCCGAGCGGCATCCGCCTTCTCGCCAACGAGGAAAGAGATGCGGCGCCGAACGGTTCGGATTTCCGGTTTTCGCGTTCCGTGTCTTTTGATTCGCATTAACAATGGATGTTTTCGGGAGGTTTCCGTATGAGCGCCGGAACCCCCCGACGGATTTCGGAAAAGAAGGCACTCCGGAGCGGGCATCCGTGAAGAACTCCCTCGAACGAATAATCATGCGGTGTCATGCATGGGCAGGGGCATTCTTCGACTTTTCGTGTCATGCCCGTACGCGCCGATATACAGGGCAACACCATGGATATGACGGGATTTTTTCGACGGAAAACGCTTTCCTTTTGCTGACGGCGAACCGGCGCGTTCACATTAACCGGGCAAATGTCAGAGAAACCCTTGACAATCTTTTGCATTAATTGATAATTAAGGTTGGTGGGGCGGGAATGAATTCGCGCCCCGACGCCACTCCCACGGGTAAACGCAATCGTTGATGGCAATCCCATTCGCCAAACAGGAGTAACCCATGACCTCTTTTTCCAGGAAGTCGAATCTCATTGTATTGGTCGGCCTGTTGATGCTGATGCTTACCGCATGCGGTTCCTCGTCCGAGGGAGATCCGGATGTCGATGGCGACGGGATCTCCGGGGGCTGCAGCACGGACGCGGATTGCATGGTGTCCACCACCAATCGCATATGCGGCAGCGCGGGAACTTGCATCAATCAGGGTCTATGCGGCACGGACGCCGACTGCAAGGGCTGGTACGGTTCCGCCTGGAGTTGCGGCGCGAGCGGCGTGTGCGAAAACGACGGAACCTCCCCGGACGGCGATGACAACCATCCCGACGGCGATGACAACATCCCCGACGGCGACGATCCCGTGGAAGGCTGCACGGACTTCACCGGCCTGTACGACGGCGAATTCGTATGCGGCGGCACCGAGACCATCGACACCTATGTCGTGGTGGACTACAACACCTGCAGCATCATCATTCTCTACGGCGAGGAGGAAATGACGGGCGATGTTCACGGCGACAACATCACCACGAACTCCGGCAAAAACTGCACGGGCAGCGGAACCTGGGGCGATTCCATTCACTTGAGCTGCACCGACGGCTGCGAGATCGACCTGACCTGGAAGGTTTCCTCCGGCGAGGGCAACATCTCCACCCGCCCGACGGAGCTGCGCTTCGGCGCGGTGGCCCTGAGCGGAACGGCCCAGCAGGACACCTACATCACCAACAACGGCGACGGCGATCTGACCATCCGGCAGATTTTCTTCACGCCGGAAACCAGTGATGAATTCACCCTGGGCAATCCGCAGGACTGGGAGCTTCCCATCACCCTTCAGTCCACCATGGATCGTCAACTCTGGGTCGTATTGAGCGTGGCGGTGGAAGAGGCCAAGGAGGGTATGCTGGTCATCATTTCCGACGCGGCCAACTCCCCGGTGCTGCGTATCCGGCTCAGCAGCCAGGTTAAAGAAGTTCCGCGCATCGGGGTCGATCCCTCGGCGCTGGATTTCGGAACCTCCCCTCCGGGATACGACAACCTGAAATATTTCCTGGTCCGGAACATCGGCGGCGCCACCGCCCGCGTGACGGGCGTGGATATCACCGATTCCCAGGACGGTGCGTTCGCCCTGGCTCCGGCGCCCGAGATGCCCATGGATATCGAAGCCCGGGGTTCCGAACCGGTGCAGGTCAACTGCAAACCGATCGAAGGCACCCATACGCCGGGAACCACCCTGGTGGGCCGGGCCGACGTCACCTGGCTGAACAAGGACGACCAGGAAGAAACCGTGGGGCTGGATCTTCTCTGCCGGGTGGTGGACCAGTCGCCCGCCTGCCTGGACATCTCGCCCCTGGACGGCTCCGTGGGCTGGATGGGCCTGGGAGAACTTCCCGGACCGGGCATCAAATACGGATACAGCCAGATCGCCGCGGCGGAAACCCGCCAGGTCACCATCAAGAACTGCGGCGACCTCCCCCTGGAAGTCAACAACATGGTGTGGAACGAATTCGGCACGCTGCCCCTGTTTACCCAGCGGGCGTTCTACGAGACGCCGGGACAACTTCAAAACTATACTCTGCAACGCGGGCAGAGCGTCTATCTGGATATCACTTTCACGCCTCAGCAGGAGGGTGCGTTGTATGCGGCCCAGATGAACCTGCTCAGCAACGCCGAGACCTGGTCCTGGCTGCCGGCGGACTACACCCCCCTGCCGGACGCTCCGCCGCTGTCCGAAACCGTGGTGGCCGTGGGCTTCTCGGGAACCGGAGCGCGGCGCGGCATCGAGGTGCTGCCGTCCAAACTGGACTTCGGCCTCATCACCCTGGAATGCTGTTCCCGCCCGGAAAATCTGAGCGTCTACAACATCGGCGACCTGGCCCTGGAGATCACGGGTATCGGCATCGGCGCCGGATCGGATACGCTGTTCGACCTGCTGGGCCTTCCCTCCTCGTACCCAACCAACTTGGGCGGTCCGGGCAATCCCCAGAGCCTGTCCTTCCAGGTCAAGTTCTGTCCCAGCCATGAAGGTCCGCACGAGGGCCGCGTGGAAATCGTGAGCAACGACAACGAGGACCAGATGTTCGTCGTTCCGTTGCACGGCGAGGGCACGCTGCTGTCCCACCAGATCGACGAATTCGACCAGATCACCCATCCCATGGTGGATGTGCTCTGGGACGTGGACTGTTCCGGCTCCATGGGCGACGAACAGGATCGCCTGGCCGACAACTTCGAAGTGTTCATCGACGAAGCCATCAGTTGGAACGCCGATCTGCACCTTGCTGTCATCGCCGCCGATATCGTGGACAGCCAGTATTGCGGAAGATTCCAGGGCAGCCCGTCCGTGCTGGCCAACCGCGGTCCCGGTGCGCTGACCGACGCCCAGATCAAGGACAAGTTCGTTGATCGCATCCATTTGGGAACCAGTTGCGATGGCGGCCAGGAAGCCGCCCTGGAAGCCGCTCACCTGGCGCTTTCCGAACCGCTCATCAGCAATGAAAACGCCGGCTTCCTGCGTGAGGACGCCAAACTGTCCATCGTTTTCGTCTCCGACGAAGCCGACCAGTCCGTGGCGGACGTACCCTTCTTCATCGATTTCTTCCGCTCCCTCAAGGGCATGCGCAACGTCAACATGATCGAGATCTACGCCATCGTGGGCGACAAGAACTCCGGCTGCCAGTTGGGTTCCGGCGACAACGCCTCCACCGCCGACCCGGGCCCGCGCTACATCGAGGTCGCCGACGCCTGCAACGTCAACGAGGACGAGCATTTCATGAGCATCTGCGAGGCCAGCTATCAGCCGGTCTACGACACCATGGCGGAAAACCTCTTTGCGCTGAAGATCCAGTTCTTCCTGTCGCGACTGGCCGATCCGGACACCCTGGTGGTCACCGTGGACGGAACCGTCCGCACGGACTACGAGTACGACGAGAACAGCAACAGCATCATCTTCGACGAAAGCAGCCCGCCGGATCCGGGTTCGCACATCGTGGCCGAATACGACACGGTCTGCCTGCGCTGACGTCGCGTTTCCTTCTTTGCCCCTCCCGCCCCGCTTTCCTTTACGGAAAGCGGGGTTTTTGCTTTGACAGCCGCGCGCTTTGGCGGTACACCGGGAAAAGGGAGCGGGTGCTTTCGTCCCGAACCGAGCCCGGCTGAAGGCGTAAAACCACCGGGTTCCCGCGAACCGACAACAAGGAGCAAAGCATGATTCGGATCGACGGCGAGAACTTGAGCCTGGAAGACATCGAACGCGTTTCCCGGGACATGGAACCCGTGGAACTGACCCGGGAGGCGGTGGAACGGATTGTCGCCAGCCGGAAAATGATCGAAAGCATCATCGAAGGAAACGAGGTTGTCTACGGTGTCAACACCGGCTTCGGCATTCTTTCCGACGTGAGCATCGACCGCGCCCAGATCGAGAAACTTCAGGAAAACCTGATCCGCAGCCATTCCGTGGGCGTGGGCCGACCCTTTTCCCGCGAGGTGGTGCGCGCCATTATTTTACTGCGCGCCAACGTCATGGCCAAGGGCTGCTCCGGTGTACGCCCGGAGACGGTGAAATTGCTTCTGGAACTCCTGAATCGGGGCGTGCATCCCCTCATTCCGGAAAAAGGCTCCGTGGGAGCTTCCGGGGATCTCGCCCCTCTGGCCCACCTGGCCCTGGTTCTGATCGGGCGCGGCCACGCCGAATATAAAGGACGCCAGTACCGAGGGGGAACGGCACTCAAAAAGGCCGGACTCTCCCCGCTGACGCTCAAGGCCAAGGAAGGGCTGGCGCTCATCAACGGTACCCAGGTCATGACCGCCGTGGCGGCTTTGGCCTGCCGGGACGGACTGCGCGCGGCTCGCGTGGCGGATATCGCCGGGGCCATGACGGTGGAGGCCATTCTGGGTTCCCGAAAACCGTTCGACGCCCGCATCCAGAGGGTGCGTCCCCATCGCGGCCAAAGGATCGTGGCGGCCAACCTGCGGAAACTGCTGGCGAAAAGCGGTATCATGGCCAGCCATAAATTCTGCGGGAAAGTGCAGGATGCCTATTCCCTGCGCTGCATGCCCCAGGTTCACGGCGCCACCCGGGACGCCCTGGACTATCTGCAAAGCGTGCTGGAGATCGAAAGCAATTCCGCCACGGATAACCCGCTGATTTTCGAGGCGGACGGCCAGGTGATTTCCGGAGGCAATTTCCATGGCCAGCCCGTGGCCCTGGCGGCGGATCTGGGCGGCATCGCCCTGGCCGAACTGGCCAACATTTCCGAACGTCGGGTGGAGCAACTGGTCAATCCCTCACTGTCCTCCGGCCTCCCGGCTTTTCTCGTGACGAACAAGGGGCTGAATTCCGGTTACATGATCGCCCAGGTCACGGCCGCGTCCCTGGTGTCCGAAAACAAGATCCTGGCCCACCCCGCCTCGGTGGACTCCATTCCCTCCTCGGCCGGGCGCGAGGATCACGTCAGCATGGGAACCATCGCCGCAAGAAAAATGCGCCAGATCCTGGAAAACATTCAGGAAGTTCTGGCGGTGGAACTTCTCTGCGCCTCCCAGGCCCTGGATTTCCGCCAGCCCCTGCGCCCCGGGAAAGGCGCGGCGGCGGCCCACGACCTCATCCGTAAACACGTGCCTTTCCTGGACCACGACCGCACGTTGTACCTGGACCAGAAAAAGGTGCTCGACCTCATTACCGGCGGCGAACTCCTGCGGACGGTGGAGGCCGTGACCGGGCCACTGCAATGACGGAGCCTTTCGCCGAGCTCGCCCTGCCCGGTTTCCGGGTGGGCCACGCCGAGGAACCCCGGGGAAAGACCGGCTGCACCGTCTTTCTCTTCGACGAGCGCGTCCCGGCGGGCCTGTGCCTCTGCGGTCCCGCCACCAGCACCCGCCAGGCCGATTCCCTGCGCCCCGAACACATGGGCCGGGCGGTGGACGCTATTTGTTTCACCGGCGGCAGCGCCTTCGGCCTGGACGCCGCGGGCGGCGTGCTGTCTTTTCTGGAAAAGCACGGGCGGGGCCTGCCCACCCGCTACGGCGTTGTGCCCGTCTGTCCCACGGCGGCGCTCTTCGATCTGGGCGTTGGCGATTCCAAAGCCCGGCCGGACGCGGAAATGGCCCGAAAAGCCTGCGAAAACGCCCGGGACGACGGTGCGCTCCTGGGATCCGTGGGCGCGGGCCGGGGCGCCAGCGTGGGCAAATTCCACGGCGTCGCCCAGGCTATGAAGGGCGGTTTCGGCGCGGCCGACGTGTCCGTATCTTTGCCCACGGGCGAGATCCGCCTCCAGGCTTTCGCGGCCGTCAACGCCTTCGGAGACATCCTGGACGAAAACGGCGACATTCTGGCCGGGACGCGCAAGAGCCCGGATTCCCTTGAGTTTCTAAATACCGTCCAGGCCATCGCCGGGGGCGGCTGGCCGAGCGGCTTCATCTCGCCCGATCCGCAAAACACCGTGCTCATGCTGCTGCTCACCGACGCGTATCTGGAGAAGGAAGGCTGCAACGCGCTGGCCGAAGCCGCCGTGGAGGGTCTTCGCCGGGCCGTCTCCCCGGTACTGTCTCCCTTCGACGGCGACCTGATTTTCTGTGCCTCCCTGGGCCAGAAACCCGCCCGTCCGGAAGAGCTTTACGCCGCCGCCGGAGATGTTCTGGCCGAGGCCATCCGCAACGGTGTGCGCGCGGCCGCAGGCGAGCCCGGACTTCCCTCCGCGGCCGATATCGGAAAGAAGCGCAGTCCATAAGAAGAACGGGAAGGAAAATACTGGGGATTGTCGCCCCGACCACTCGCCGATCCGACTTTAAAAGGAGGAAAAGCCCATGATTATCAAGAATTTATCCGACGTTCCGGCCGTCGCCGTGGAAGGCGAGGGAGCCAAAGGGGCCACCATCCGCGTCATGCTGGCCGAACCCGATGGCGCTCCGAATTTCAACTTCCGCGTCTTCGATCTCCAGCCCGGCGGAAACACCTTCCATCATGCCCACGATTACGAACACGAAATCTTCGTGCTCGAAGGCAAAGGAGAAGCCCTGTCCGAGACCGAGTGGCGGCCCATCCGACGCTACGACAGCGTGCTCATCCCCCCCGGGGAAACCCACCAGATCCGCAACCGTTCCGAAAACCCGCTACGCGTGATCTGTATCGTCCCCCAACAGCCGAAAGCCTGACCCCGGCCGCGCGTTTCGAGCCGTCTCGCGCCAGCGGTTCGTCCGGGTGGCGGTCCGGCACGGATTTTTGCAAGCGGCACGCCTTTTGCGCCGGCATGCGGATTGCGTTTCAGTTATCTGAACAAAATCAATGGTTTGCAATCTCCATGCCGGGAGCAAAAGGCGTGCCGCGCCGGTTTTCCGGCGGACGAATGATGGCATTCTCGACCAGAGTTGTTCCGACATGCGCCGCGTCTTTCGCCGGAACGGTGAAAGACGCCCCACCGGAACCGTCGATTCCGGTGGGGCGTGGGAATTCCGTTCCCCGGAATTCCCACGCGGCGTTCGCTGGGCAAGTCGGCGGAAAATGGCGAAGTATCCTGTCGTCCGCCGAAAAACCTTCGCAAAAACCGTGCCGGACCGGGGGGCTGGGCGTCTTTTCGGGCGGGGTCGGGAATCCCGGTTGAAACAAAACGCGAGACGGCTTGAAACACGCGGCCGAATCCGAGCTTCATTGGGAGAGGCTCTAAGAGAAATTCCATTAATGCATGGAGGAATTCGCCAACAAGTCCTTGACTTTTCAATGCTTTCGGGATAGCTTCTCCATCCGGGCGGAGCCTGACGATTCCGCTCGCGAAATGCGTAAACAGAATGCCGAATCTACGATCCCTAACTGACGTGAGGAACGATCCGTGACGACCGAATACCTTCCCGTGTTGGTCTTGCTGGCCGCGTCGGCCGTGGTCGGCGGCGGGGCCTGGCTGGTGGCGTCCATTCTGGGCCCCAAGCATTCCAACCCCGTGAAAGACGCCCCCTTCGAATGCGGCAACCCCTCGTTCGGAACCCAGGGCAAACGCTTCAGCGTGAAGTACTTCATCGTGGCGATTCTCTTTCTGGTCTTCGACCTGGAAGTGGTCTACCTCTTTCCGTGGAGCGTCCTGTTCCGCCGGCTGGGCTGGTTCGGACTTCTGGAGATGATGGTCTTCATCCTGGTGCTGGTGGCGGGGCTGGTCTACGTGTGGAGAAAAGGAGCGCTGGAATGGGAATAGAAAAGGCCCTGGCCGGGAAGGAAGGATTCTTCACCACCACGCTGGAATCCGTGCTGGGCTGGGCGCGGAAGTTCTCACTGTTCCAGTATCCTTTCGTCACCGCCTGCTGCGGCATGGAGTTCATGTCCGTCATGAACAGCCATTACGACCTGTCCCGCTTCGGGGCGGAGATTCCCCGGTTCACGCCGCGGCAGTCGGACGTGCTGTTCGTGGTGGGCACGGTGAACCACAAAATCGCGCCGGTGCTGAAGACGGTGTACGACCAGATGGCCGATCCGAAATGGGTGGTGGCTTTCGGGGCCTGCGCCTCCACGGGCGGCGTGTACGACAATTACGCCGCCATTCCGGGCATCGACCACGTGGTTCCGGTGGACATCTACATTTCCGGCTGTCCGCCGCGTCCGGAATCGGTCATGAAGGGGCTTTTGATGCTCCAGGACAAGATCGCGAAGCGCACGCTGATCGACGATTATCCCGAACTGAAGGTTCAGTAGTGAGGAGAGCGCCGTTATGCTGAAGAAAGTCGTGGCCGAACTGAACAAGGCCGCCAAGGATTGCGTGCTGGAGGAGATCGAAGTTCCGGACGACGATCGGCTCCGCATCGACCGCAAGCACATAAAGAAAGCCTGTCAGACGTTGAAGAACGCGGCGGATCTGGACTTCAAGATGCTCACCGATCTGACCTGCGTGGATTACATGGGTGAGGATGAGCGTTTCGAAGTGGTTTACCAGCTTTATTCGCTCTCCAAGAACTATCGCCTGCGCCTGAAGGTTCGCGTTCCCGAGGGCGAGAAGGTGGATACGGTCAGCGACGTGTGGGCCATCGCCAACGCGTTGGAGCGGGAGGTCTGGGACATGTTCGGCGTGGAGTTCGCCGGGCATCCGAACCTCACCCGCATCCTTCTGTACGATCAATTCGAGGGCCATCCGCTTCGCAAGGATTATCCGCTGAAAAAGCATCAGCCCATCGTGCCCCTGCGCACGCCCATCGAGACCGAGGACGATCCGCCCTACAACTGGACGCCCTTCGAGAAACGGGGCCGGAAGCATCCGGTGAGGAAACTGCACGTGGACTGAAACCGTTGGAAGCACCTTCCTTCAACCCATAGGCTGACGAGACCATGAGCGTGACGAAAAAAGATCCCGAATACAAGGAATTGCCGAGCGATCTCGTGGAGATCCAACTGGGGCCGTCCCATCCGGCGATGCACGGCATCATCAAGCTGGATACGCGGCTTTCCGGCGAGACCATCGTGGACATGACCGTGGGCATCGGCTATCTGCACCGGGCCTTCGAAAAGATGTGCGAGCATCGCAACTGGAACCAGAACATCGTGTTCACGGACCGGTTGAACTACTGTTCGGCCCCCGCCAACAACGCGGCCTACGTCTCCGCCGTGGAAAAGCTCTGCGGCATCGAGATCCCGGAACGCGGCCAGTGGCAGCGGCTGATCGTCACGGAACTGGCGCGCGTGGCCGACCACCTGGTCTGCGTGGCGGCCTCGGTGATGGAACTGGGCGCCTTCAGCGCCTATCTGTACCTGGTCCAGGGTCGGGAGTTCATCTGGTTCGTGCTGGACAAGCTCTGCGGTTCGCGCCTGACCACCAGCATGTCCCGGGTGGGCGGGCAGGCTTACGATTTCTACGACGGTTTCGAAAAGGACGTGGCGGAGGCCTTCGCGGAGGTTCGCACCCGCCTGGAGGACGCCCACGTCATGCTGACGCGCAACCGCATCTTTTACGACCGCATGCGCGATACCGGCGTCATCAGCCAGGAAGACGCCATCGACTGGGGCTTCACGGGTCCGGCGTTGCGTTCCACCGGCGTGGACTACGACGTGCGCAAGGCCAAGCCCCACTGGACCTACGACCAGGTGGAATTCGAGGTTCCCACGGGCGACCGGGGCGACAACTACGACCGCTTCCTGATCCGCCTGGAGGAGATGGAACAGGCCATGCGCATCGTGGAGCAGGCTCTGGGGAAGATTCCCGAAGGTGAGGTCCACGTGGACGACTACAAGATCTTCCTGCCCCCGAAGAAGGAAACCTACAATCATATCGAGGGCCTGATTCACCACTTCGAGATCGTCATGCACGGCCCGGCGGTTCCCAAGGGCGAAGCCTACTTCGCCATCGAGTCGCCCAACGGGGAGCATGGCTATTACGTGGTGTCCGACGGCACCGGCACGCCCTACCGCGTGCGCGCCCGTCCCACCTGCCTGCCCATGACCATGGCCATTCCGCTGATGGTCAAGGGCAGCATGCTGGCGGATATTGTCCCGACCTTCGGGTCGATTAACATGATCGGCGGAGAGCTGGAGCGATAGCATGGAACCCATCTGGCAAGTGGTAGCGGCCCTGGTGAAGATCGCCCTGATGATCGGTTTCGCCATGACGGTGGCGGCGGTCCTCACCTGGCAGGAGCGCAAGCAGTCGGCGGCGATTCAGGACCGCATCGGACCCAACCGGGCCACCATTCCCTTTTTGGGATGGAGACTTTGGGGCCTGGTTCACCTGGCGGCGGACGGCATCAAGATGATCTTCAAGGAAGATTTCATTCCCGTCAACGCCAACAGGTTCCTCTTCCAGATCGCGCCTGTCCTGGCGATATCCCCGCTGATCCTGGTGCTGGCGGTGATCCCCTTCGGCGGGACGGTGAATCTCTTCGGCTATCCGATTCCGTTGCAGATCGCCAGTCTGAACGCGGGGATGCTGTTCATCTTCGCCTTCGGTTCGCTGTCGGTCTACAGTTCGGTCCTGGGCGGCTACGCGTCGGACAACAAGTTCGGTCTCATCGGCGCCCTGCGCACCGGCGCTCAGCTCATCAGCTACGAAGTCAGCCAGGGCCTGACCCTCATCGGCGTCTTCATGGTCTACCAGACGGTCATGCTGGACGGCATCGCGGCCCAGCAGGGCGGCGCGATCTGGCACTGGGGCGTCGTCGTCCAGCCCGTGGGCTTTCTGCTTTTTCTGGCCGCCGCCATCGCGGAAACCAAGCGCGCTCCCTTCGATCTTCCCGAGGGAGAATCCGAGATCATCGGTTATTTCGTGGAGTATTCCGGGCTGAAATTCGGCCTGTTCTTCATCGGCGAATTCATGGAAGTGGTCATCGCGGCCATGCTGATTACGACGCTGTTCTTCGGATCCTACCACCTGCCGTGGCTGGACTGGAGCCAGGTGGAACTTTGGCTGAACGGCCTTTTGGGCACCTCGTGGCTGCCGGGACTGATTACCGGCCTGCTGATGCTGGGCGTCTTCGTGGTCAAGGTGCTGTTTTTCTGCGCCTTCCAGCTTTTCGTCCGCTGGACCTTGCCGCGCATGCGTTACGACCAGCTCATGACCTTCGGCTGGAAGTTCCTTCTGCCGCTGGCGCTGGCCAACGTGGTGGTGACGGCGGTGGTTCTCACGATCATCGACAAGTTCTAGGAGAGGTGGCATGCCCTTCAAATACATGGACAACCGGCGCGAGCTGAATTTCTGGGAGAAGATCTACTATCCGGAAATCGCCAAGGGAATGAAGGTGTCCATCCGGCACTTCTTCCGCAACTGGATCGGCAAGCGCGACGTGGTGACGAAACAGTATCCGGAAGAGCGCTTTCCGCTGTCGTATCGCGCGCGCGGACGGCATTATCTCACCCATCGCTCCGACGGCCGCCTGACCTGCGTGGCCTGCATGATGTGCGCCATGGCCTGCCCGGCCAACGTCATCAAGATCGAGATCGGACAATTGGACGAGCCGTACTTCACCGAACGGCAGAAGATCGACCGCTATCCGAAGAGCTTCGTCATCGACCAGCTCACCTGCATCTACTGCGGCTTCTGCGTCGAAGCCTGTCCGGAGGACGCCATCCGCATGGACTCCGGGGAGACGATGATCGCCGTCTACGACCGCAAGGACGCGGTGGTGAACATCGCCCACCTGGCCCAGCCGCCCAAGCCCGAGCACGAGCGCATCTACAACCCGCTGCCCGGCAAGGAGCCCGTGGAAGGCCACCTGGAAATGGTTCCGCCCGAGACGGTGAAAAACCGGGAATACTGATTCGCCTTCCATGAGACGAAACCGCGAGCGCCCGGCCCTATCGCCGGGCGTTTTTCGTCGGCGGGCGGATCCGCAAGAGCTTGCTTTTTACGCCGATTCGGGAAAGAATGGGCGCATGCCTCATGGACGATTCCAGAACGATGTCGCGGAGGAAAGGGGCGTGCCGATTCGAAAGGCGTGCGATGCGCCGGTGCGGTTTTCGATCTTCTTTGCGCTGTTTTTCCTGACGGGACTTTTTTTCTGTCTTCGGCCCGCCGACCTGCGGGCGGAGGAAAGCGCCGTCATTCCGCCGGGCAAGGAAACGCTTTTTCTGGAAAACCTGGAGCCGCCGGAGGGGATGCTTCCCGAAGACGCCCGGTTTATCGGCATCTCCATCCAACCGCGCGGGGTGGACATCCGCTTCGAACGGGCGGGACAGGCGCTCGACTCCTTCCGGCTGCAACAGGCCGGATCCGAGGCTGGTTCCTGGAACTGCCGGGAGGCGGGCGGCCTGGAGCTTTGTTTTCCGATGTCGCGCGGCGATACGTCCGCCTGGCCGGAGATCTACCGGAATTGGGTGCTCGATCCGGAACGCGTGAAACGGCTTTCCGGCGGCTGGACCGCCACGGAGAAACCGCGCGCGGCGGACGAATCCCCAAGGCCCGGCCGACCCTTGGCGGCGCTGTTTCTGCTTCTGGCTCTGGGGACGGCGCTTTCCGTCCGGAAAGAAAAACAGGCGGCACGGCCCGTGTTTCTGGCCTGGTCGGCGATCTGCGGCTCTGGCGGATTCGCCGTGCTTTTCGCCGTCTCGGACCGGGAAATCTCCCCGGGATGGTTCCTTGCGGGCCTTGCGGTCTGTTGGGGATTGGGCTGGGGGCTTTTACGCCGGACGGGCCTTGCGCGTCCGGACCCGGCTCTTTCGCCTCACATCGCGCGATCGGCCCTGCGGCCCTTTCTGGTGGCCGTGTCCGTGGGCCTGCTGCTTCTGGCCGCGCCGGAAATCCTGGAATCGGAAACCGTCCGAGCCCACCAGGATTTCATGCGCGCCCGCTGGCTTTCCGATTCCGCCCGGGCCCTGGCCTACAACCTGTTTTTCGGCGGCGGGTTCGTCGCGGCGATGGCGGCGTTGATTCGGACGATGCGTGGCGAACGGCTTTTCCGCCCGGGCCTGCGCATGCTTTCGATCGTCGGCGTCATCGCGATTCCGGCCCTGGTTCTCCTTTCCGGAAATCCTTCCGAGCCGGACCTCTCGGTGGTGTATTCCGAATGGCAGGCCGCTTACGGAATGGCTTCGAACTCGCTTCCCCAGACGGCCGTGAACACCATGGAAATGGGCGGACAGGCCCTTGCCGCCTGGGGGTTCCGCTTTTTCGGACGGACGCCCGCCGCCATCCACGCCGTTCACTGGGGGGCTTTCCTTTTCTGCGCGCTTTCGCTCGCCGTGCTGGCGCGTGTCCTGTACGGTCGTTTCGAGGCGGGGGTCGCCGCCGTTCTGGCCTTCGTTCTGCTGCCTTCCGTCCGTGTCTTGCTGGTCCGGGGGTGGTGGTTTCTGCTGGTTCTGGGATGCATCGCCCTGGCGCTCGCCCTCTTCTGGCTGGCGGCGAAAAGGAAGAGTTCCGGACTGTGGCTCGCCGGGATACTGATGGCGCTGGGGGCCGTCTTCATCCGGCCCGAGGGCCTGGTCCTGCTTCCCATGTACTGGATCGTCCAGGCCCTGCACGGCTTTCCGCAACCGAGAGAAAACCGCCGGGCGGCCTGGATTCTTTCCGCCGGCCTGTTCTGGATCGTCTTTATCTACTTCAGTGAAAACGACGCGGGGGCGGGACATCTTTCGGAAAACCTGGCCGGATACGCGACGCAACTCGTCCGGACCTGGGGATGGATCCTCTTGGCCGCCCTGGCGCTGTGGCGGCCTTTCGCTCGGCTCGAAAGGATTACGCGGAACGATGCAAGTCCCCCGCATCCCGGCCTTCCGGGCGTTTTCTGGTTTCTGGGCGCCCTGGCCCTGTACCTGCTGGCCTATACCGTTCCCTCCCCGGTGGAGGCGCTGCTGATCCAGGCTCCGCTGGCGGTCATGCTGGGCGGCCTGTTTTCCTTCCGTCTGGACTCCGCATGGAAGGACGCGGGAGTGAAAATCGGCGGGTTCGTCCTCGTGATCCTTCTCCTTTTCAATACCTCTTTCGAGACGCGGAAGATGTTGAATCGGCAGGTGGACCGCGATCGGGAACACGGCCGCCACATCCTGAATCTGGCCCGGACACTGCCGCCGGAGGTGCCCCTGCTGCTTCCGCCCCTCTTCACCGCCTTGGCGGAGCCGAGCCGCAGAGCCCTGATGGAACGGCCCATGGCCCTGGACCGGGAGGGGCTGGAGAAACTACGCAAACACCCCCGAGCGGCCTGCTTCAACGATCTGGACAGCGACGACCGCTGCTGCTATCTGGAAATCGATCTGGGGCGGGGGGAATACGACGGCGAGCGTTGCTGGGACCACCGCGCCCTGGGCTGGAAAACGGCGGAAAGCCGCTCGGACGGTCCGATACGCATGCTGATTCTGGAGCCGGAGAGCGTTTCCGCGGACCGGAAATCGGAATGATGCCGCTCTAATCGCCTTGCCGGATGAAGTCCATGGCGATCCATTCCTCCCAATGCCGCACCTCCTCGAGCCGAAAGCCCAGCGGGGTGAAGGCTTCCATGATTTCCTTTTCCTCCGTATCCAGCAGCCCGGAGAGAATCAGGCGTCCGCCGGGGGCGGTCAGGCGGCGGAGATGGTCCTTCATTTCCAGAAGGATGGACGACAGAATGTTGGCGAGCACGAGGGGAAACGTCTCCGCGATTGCGGACACGTCCGTATCGCTCACGGCGATGCGGCTTTCATCCAGGCCGTTTTTCGACACGTTCTCCCTTGCTACGCGCACGGCCTCGGGGTCGTTGTCGGTGGCGAGCACCGAACCCGCTCCCAGTTTCACGGCCGCGATGGCCAGGATGCCGGAACCCGTGCCCACATCCAGGATCCGGGCCGGAAGGCCGGGATCCATGGAGAGCCGCTCGATGCGGGCGAGGATCATGGAGGTGGTGCCGTGTCCGCCGGTGCCGAAGGCCAGGCCCGGATCCAGTTCGATCACCGCGTCGCCGGGACGCAGATCGCCGGATTCCCAGCTCGGCCGCACCAGAAGCCGCTCTCCGATGCGCTTGGGCTTGAAGAAACGCCGCCAGGAAGAGGTCCAGTCGGTGTTTTCCAGCGGATGGGCGTGCAGCAGGCCAAGGGCGTCGGCCAGGCCGTTATGTCGGGCGAATTCCCGCCAGATCCGTTGAAAGCGGGCCAGTTCGCCGCCTTCCGGGTCCGTGTCCAGGGGCAGATAGAAGCGCAAACGCGCCCGGCCTTCCAGGTCGTCCTTTTGTCCGGGGGGCAGGGCCTCCTTCGTTATCGTCTGGACGCCCTGGACGCCCGCGTCCATCAGCAGCGCCGCCGCGCTTTCCGCAAGCGCCTCCGGCGTCTCCGCCGTCACCTCGATCCAACCCGTGTCGCTCATGGCGTTTCCTTTCGAGAATCCGTTTTCCGGCCCGTCAGGGCCCCACTTCCGCCAGCGTGTAGGCGTCCGGGTTCAGCAGCCGGCGGGCCACGGCCTTCACCTTGGCGGGCGTGACCGCTCGGATGCGCCCGGCGTAGTGCAGGTGGGAATTGTAGCCGATGCGGTAGAGCTCTCCGAAGAGAAGCTGGCTGCCGACGGCGGAATTGGTCTGGAGCGAAACGGCGTGGTTGCCGACCAGGAGCCGCTTGGCGTGCTCGACTTCCTCCCGCGTGAAGCGCCCCTGCCGCATCTGTTCGAATTCCTCCAGGATTCCGGAAACCGCCTGATCCCGCTTTTCCGGGCTGGTGCCGATGTAGGCCGCGAAATACCCGGGGTCCACCGCCTCGACGTGGTAGGAGGAAACCGAGTAAGCCAGGCTTTTGCGATCCCGGAGATTGACGAACAGCCGCCCGCCCTGTCCGGAGAGAATGGCGTTCAGCACGTCCAGGGCGTAGCGGTCCTCGTCCAGGAAGTCCAGCCCGATAAATCCGAGAACCAGATGGGTCTGGTTGCGTTTCAGCACGGTCTTGGCCTCCCGGATTTCTCCGGGCGTCGGCTCGGGGGAGGGGGGCGTCAGAACCCCGTGAATGCTGGAGAGTTCGCCGAAGAGGCGCTCGGTCTCCGCCAGAACCCGGTCGGCGGGAACGTCGCCTACCACGGAAATCGCCAGGTTGTCCGCCGTCAGGAACCGGCCGTGGGAGATCTTCAGTTCGAAGGGTTCGAAGCCCTCCACCGAGGCCGGTTCGCCCAGCATATCGAAGCGATAGGGATGGAAGCGGTAGAGCGTACGGTGGAAGAGATCGAACGCCACGCGGGCGGGATTTTCCTCCCGGGCGCGGATCTCTTCCGAGACCAGGATCTTTTCCTTTTCCAGCTCCACGGCGTCGAAGCGGGGCCGCAGCAGGCAGCGGGCGAAGAGCTCGTAGGCCCGGTCGAAATTGCGGCCGATGAAGGAGCCTTTCAATCCCAGGGTGTTGCGTCCGGAAAAGCCGTTCAGGTTGCCCACCATGGAATCCACCGCCTCGGCGATGTCCTGGCTTCCCAGCTCGTCCGCGCCGAGCGTCAGCGTGCGCGAGATCATGTTGCTGATGCCGTTGTTCCGATCGTCCTCGAAGCGCAGCCCGGCCAGGCTGGCGGCCTGGAACGTCACCAGGGGAACCGAGGGATTCCGCTTGTACAACAGGCGCAGTCCGGAGGGAAGCGTGGCGCGGATGATGCCGTCGGCGTCGGGTTTGACGCCGGAAAACAGCGAAATGGGCGTGCGGTTCACCGTCCAGTTCAGCTTTTTCGCCAGCATGGCGGCGGTGGGCTTTCCCTTACGTCCCTTGGGCCAGAGCGCCACCAGGTTGGCTTTTTCCGGCCGCAGGATCGCGCGGGCCGCCTGGCGGATGTCGTGGGCCGACAGGCGGCGCACCTTCTCGATGTAGCGGTCGTGGAAGGAACAGTCGCCGGTGTGGGTGTACAGGTATCCCAGGCGGCGGGCCTTGCCCTGCATGGTTTGCATCTGGTAGACGGTCTCGTTCTCCACGATATTCTTGGCTTTTTCCAGTTCGGCTTCGCTCACGGCTTCCGTGTGCAGCCGCTGCAATTCCTCTCCCACCGATGGAAGCACGTCCGCCAGCCGCTCGGCGGGCAGGTCGCCGTCCACGATGAACAGCCCGGCCTTGCGACCCGCGTAGAGATAGGTGTAGATGTCGTTCACCCAGGTGCGGTCCCGGCGCAGAAGATGCACCAGGCGGCTGCTGTCTCCCTGGCCCAGAATCACGGCCAGCACGTCCAGGGCGGGAAGATCCTCGTGTGCCAGGTGCGGCGCGTGAAAGGCCAGCGCCATGTGGGCCTGGGTCACGTCCTCGGAGAGGCAGACGGCCCGGGGGGCGTCCTGCGCGGGAACGGCGTGGCTTTTTCTTTTCGGCGGAGGGACCGGCTGCATGTCGCCGAAGAGTTTCCGCGTCATCTTTCTGGCGACGCCGGGATCGAAATCGCCGGTGAGCACCAGGGTCATGTTGGATGGGACGTACCATTTCCGGTGGAAACCGGCCACCCGGGCGCGGGTGAAGGAGCGCACGGATTCGTCGGTGCCGATCACCGGATCGCCGTAGGGGTGGCCCGGGAACGCCTTCGCGAACATCTCTTCCGAGATCCGGCGGCTGGGACTGTCCTTGCCGCGCTTGATTTCCTCGCGGATCACTTCCAGTTCGTTTTTCAGTTCCGCTTTATCGAAGGAGGGATTTCGCACGGCGTCGGCCAGGATGTCCAGCCCCCGGGCGAATTCGCCGGACGGCATGGTGATGTGGAAGACGGTTTCCTCGTGGCTGGTCCAGGCGTTGATATCGCCGCCCGCGTCCTCCACGTCCCGGGCGATCTCGCCCACGCCGCGCTTTTCGGTGCCCTTGAACAGCATGTGTTCGATCACGTGGGCCAGCCCCGCTTCCTTCGCGGTTTCATCCGCGCTTCCGGCCTTGACCCAGACCTGGAAGGCCGCCACGGGGGCGAAATGGTCCTCCTGGAGAATCACGTGCAGCCCGTTGGCGAGATCGAATTCCACGGTTGCGATGTCGGTTGGGTTCTGATTTTTAGCGGCCACGTTTTCCTCCAATGCGATCGAAAAGGGACGGAGTTCGAACCGATAGCGAATTTGGAATTGTTTCACGGATAGCGGCGGCTGTCAATGTTTGCCGGGTCGGACGGGACGTTTGCATTCGGAACCCCAAAGCATTCCGAACGCCATCGCCCTGACATCGGAATTCGAAAGGCTTGCATTTCCGCCCGTTCGCCCTTATCATGAACCGATCGTGTATTTCAATCCGGATGTCCGTCGATGAAACCTTCGCGGACCGCCAATATCTCTTGGTTGGAGAGGGAGACGAATTCAATGGCGCGGCAAAAAAAGACCACGGAAGAGAAGGCCGTTCGGAAGACGGCTCCAAAGGCCCCGGCGGCGAAACCCGCAAAAAAGGCGGCGGAGAAGAAAGCTTCAACCAAGAAAGTTTCGGCCAAGAAGGCTCCGGCCAAGAAGGCCCCGGCGAAAAAGACTTCCGTAAAAAGCGCTCCGGCCGCGGTTAAAAAAGCGGCGAAGCCGATTCCGAAAGCGGTGGAAAGCGGCGTGCTGAAAGCGGAGATCGAAACGAATCAGGTCGTCTGGATCATCGATCCGAAGGTCTACCCGCTGGACGTGGTCTATCAGGCCGCCTTCGTTTACATCGATCGAGCCTATCTGTTCCTGGACCGTTCGCCGGATGGCGAACTGGTGGTGACGTTGAAGGGAAAAGGAAAGCTGAAAAAGACGGAACTGGAGATGCTTCTGGGCGAATTCGCCAACGAGTTGCTGAACCAGGCCGTGCGCAAAACCCTGGCGAAGGAAAACCACAGGCTCCGGGAACTGATCGTGGCCAAGGCGCTGTTCTCGGCCGGACGGCCGGAGGAACTGCGGGAAATCGTCTCGGCCGTCACCCCGCCTTCGGGTGGCGCGGGCGGCGAAAAACAGCCTCCGCGTCCCTGGGACGAGGCCACCCAGGAAGAGCAGGATGAACTGGACCGCCTCCTGGCCGAGATCGAGGAGGATTTCGCCGACGATCCCATGGGCATCGCCGTGCCCTGGGACGAAAAGTACGGCGAGGGCGAGGGCGGAGAAAAAGGCGGCAAGGAGCCGAAGGATTCCTGAACGTGATCCTTCGCGCCCGTTCCGGTTTCCGTTTTCTCTCATAACGGGCCGGACGCCCCCGAAGAAGGAGAGCCCATGAGAAAAGCCGTCATCATGCTGGTCAGCCTGGCCGTGGTGCTCCTGATCCTGGATGCGGCGTTCCGGATCTACACGGCCTCCACCGAACCCGATTCGACGCCCCCGGACATCCGCGCCGATTCGAACCCGTCGTCCCCGAAACCGGAACCCGGGACGGAAAGCGGCCGACCGTCCGCGCCGCCGACGTCCAAGACCCAAACGGTGGTTATCGGAGGCGGAGCCGGAAGCGCCCCGAAAACGGAATCCCGGCCGGCTCCCATCGGAGATTCCCTGCTGAAAATGTCGCCCGAGCAGTGCATCCGCCTGGGGAAGAACCTGGCGGCGAAAGCGCCCAAAGACTGGACGGCCGAAGACGCCCATCCGTTGGACGGCGAACCCGCCGTGGCGGACAAGATGCGGCACGTCATGGCGGAATACGTCCTCTGCCGGTCGCTGGAGGATTCGGATCCCGAGGCCGTCCGGTCCTTCGAAACGCACGCCGGTTACCATTTCCACGATCCGCTGGAATATTATTTCATGCGGGCGCTGAAGGCGGTTTTCTTTGACAAAACACCAAGAGATCAATTCGAGCGTATCATTTTCGACTATCCGCCCGAGGCCAAGTCCTGGATGCTCCACATTTACGACGTCACGAAGGACAACCGCGACGGCGAGGAAGTCTGCCCGGTCATCACGGGCACCAACGAGATGTTTCGAGCCACCTGCCTGAAATCCTATCAGGATTGGGACGACCCGGACGGCCTGCCTCCGTATTTCAACGATCCGGGGCGACAAAAGGCGGCCCGGCATTATTATTACGTGCAAAAGGCCATCATCAGCGGCGGGTCTCCGGAAACCATGAATAAAATCAGAGAGTTCCCTAATCTTTCCTCCCTGGCTCTGCTGCGGACGCTGAAAGGCGAGAAAGGCGTCTGCGCCGCCGTTTTCCGCAACAACTGGGATCTGATCTGCTCCGGCCGCCATCACCTCTTGGAACAGTCGCCGGGCAAGGCGGACTGACCGAAAGCGGAATTTCTAAAAGACGGGCAGGGGGGAAGCATCGGCGGAAAACGGCGACAATTCGGGGCTCCGTCCGGGTGACACGTTTTTCCAACGTATCCTTATGATATAACTTAGTTTTCCGGCGTTTTTGCGTTCACCCGGACCGCACGTGAAATTCGGCCGTTTTCGCCGCCGTTCTCCATCGGGCCGCTTCGGGGCGTATGTATCGAATTCCGCTGTTATATCAGGTAATTACGTGGAATGCTCGGAAGGTTTGCCCGAAGGGTTATGTCCTTTGTTATAGACGCTATGCCCCGGTCGGGGTGTTTTTGCGTTGGAAACCTTCGAAAGCCCCGTGCCTCGGGCGCTCTCCTTTGTTGCGATAAAAACCGGAATCATCTTGTTTCCATGGAATTTCTGTTGTAATATCGGGCCATTCCGTTCCGGAAGCGCGTTTTGCCGCTTGGCGGTCGGAAGACACACCCCCCATTCAACCCCGATTCGAGGAGAGGAACCATGAAGCGAACGCCCCTGCTCTACCCGTTGTTCTTCCTGTTGCCGCTCGCGTTCTTCGGTCTGGTCGCCGCGGGTTGCGCCGCCGGCAACTACATCAACTACAAGGTTTCGCCCGACTATCCACGGGACGACAAACGGGAAACGCTGGATTTCCCCGGCCTGGAGCAACCCGTGACCGTCTACCTGGACGAGGCCGGCATCGCGCACATCGAAGCGCAGACGGAACTGGACCTGGTGCGCGCGGCGGGTTTCGTCCAGGCTCGCAGCCGTTTCTTCGAAATGGACATGCTGCGCCGGGTGGCCCGGGGACGCCTTTCGGAACTGGTGGGAAAACGCGATTTCGTGGACAGCACCACCGTGGACTTCGATCTGTCCATGCGCGGTTGGGGTTTCGACAAATCCGCCGAGCGCGATGCCGCCGGGATGAGCGAGGAAACCCGCAAGACCGTCCAGGCCTTCACCGACGGCGTGAATCTCGCCATCCGAAAGTACAAACCGCTGGAATACCGTCTGCTTATGGTGGATCCGGAACCGTGGAAGCCCTCGGACAGCTTCGCCCTGGGACGCCTAACCGCCTGGAGCGTCTCTCACAACTGGCACCAGGAACTGAGCCGCCTGATCCTGGCCCTGCACGGCGGCGCGGACCGGGCGGCGCTGATCTATCCCCACACGGCCTGGGACGGCAACGCCACGCTGCCGCCCCGTGAAGAGAAACGGGAACTGCCCCCGGCGGTGGTGGACGAGATCCGACCGCTCTTTCCCGATCGCCCTTACAAGCCCTGGGACAAGCTCATCGCGCGAAGCGACCTGGACGCCTCGGCGGACGTGGTCTGGATGACCGGCGCCAGCAACTCCTGGGTGGTGGCGGCGGACAAGTCCAAAAGCGGAAAACCCATCGTCGCCAACGATCCCCACATGTTGCACTTTCTGCCGTCGATGATGTTCCAGATGCACCTGAAGGCTCCCGGCCTGGACGCCATCGGCGCCACCGTTCCCGGCCTGCCCTATATTCTCTCCGGCCACAACCATACCGTGGCCTGGGGGCTGACCTCGGCCTGCTTCGACGCGGTGGATCTTTACGTGGAAAAGGTCAATCCGAACGATCCGAACGAATATCTCACCGCCGACGGCCCGAAGACCTTCGAGACGGAGGAGCAGATCATCCGCGTCCTGAAGGACGGAAAGCTGGTGGACGAAACCCACGCCATCCGCAGAAGCATCCACGGGCCGCTCTTGAACGACATGTATCCCAAGCTCTTTCCCGCATGGGCGCCGCCGGTTTCCCTGCACTATCCGCTGGAAGGCGTGGGCAGCAGCATGGCCGGACTGGCCAAGGCCAATCGCGGCAAGACCCTGGACGAGGTTCGGGCCGCCTATACGGAAATGCAGACGCCGGTTTCTTCCTGGTCCGGAGCGGACGTGGACGGCAACATCGGCTACTGGGTCACGGGCACCACGCCCATTCACAAGACCCACCGGGGAACCTTTCCCGTGCCGGGCTGGGTGAAGACCTACGAATGGACGGAGTTCATCCAACCCCTGGACATGCCTTATGAAAAAAAGACGGAGGGTTTCTACGCCCATGCCAACAATCTGACCCGCAATCCGGAGCACGAGTCCATCCTGTACCAGATCGATTCGGCCCCCAGCTATCGCTACGACCGCATCTCGGAGCTGCTGAAAGCCACGGACAAACACGACCTGGAATCCATGAAGGCCATCCAGACGGACGTGAAACTTCTGCGGGCGGCGCGCATCGTTCCGGGCATGCTGGCGGATCTGAAAGGCTGCAAGTGCCTGGGCGAGGTGGGGACCAAGGCCCTGGAACTGCTCGGGAAATGGGACTTCGTGGCCGACAAGGACAAACCCGAGGCCGCCATCTTCTTCGCCATCTACCGGGAAGCGGTCATCGACGCGTTGCAGGATGAGGTGGACTATCCGGGCTTCGTATTCATCATGAACCAGCGCTATTCCACCAACGTGGCGGACATGTGGTTCGCGGATCCGCAGCACGTCATCTGGGATCATCGCGGCACACAGCCGAAGGAGACGCGCCGGGACGCCATGCGCTGCGCCTTCAAAAAGGCCCTGGACATGCTGGTGAAACAACAGGGCGAGGATCCGGCCCGCTGGGCCTGGGGAGAATTACACGACCTGCACATCCAGCACCGCTTCGGTTCGCAGAAGGCCATCGCCAAGTTCGTCAACCTGAAACGCATGCGCGCGGGCGGCGGCCTGGATTCCGTCTGGAAATCCCACTTCGATCTCGGCCACCACAAGACGCCCTTCCGCGCCGTGGCGGGCCCCGTGTACCGCAGCGTGGTGGATCTGGCGGATCTGGATCACGCCTGGTGGATCCTGGACACCGGCAACAGCGGCTGGCCGGGCTCGCCCCACTATGGCGACCAGCACGAACTCTGGAAGACGGGCGGCTTCGTTCCCATGCTCTTCAACTGGGACGAGATCAAAGAAAAGGCCAAGGGCGTGCTCACCTTGCAGCCTCCCGTGGCTTCCGAGAAGTAAGACGCTTTATTTCCGACCCGCGAATTCCTCTACCAGCGGCTGGTGGCGCGCCCACCAGCCGTTTTTACGTGGGGGCAAGGCTATTTTGCCAAGGTAGGATTAAAATTTGGTTCGACCTACTTTGCTGTGTCAATCGCTCCTGAATTCGCACCTCTTGACAACAGTCGTATTATGATCTATATTCAGACCTAACTCGTGTTTTACGAAAGGAAGGTCGATCATGCGCAGCCCACGGATTTCCGAAGACATCTTCCCCATCGGAGAGTTCAAGAAGCACGCTTCCCGCCTGTTCCGCCGGGTGCGCGAGGAACGTCGCCCGGTCATCGTCACCCAGAACGGCGCGCCCGTGGGCGTGGTCGTCCCGCCCGACGAATACGACCGGCTGGTGGAGCGCGAGCGTTTCATCGCCTCGGTGGAAGCCGGACTGGCCGATGCGGAATCCGGACGTGTATTCACGGAAAACGAGGCCAGAGAAAAACTTGAGAAACGGTTCGGTCCGCTGGAGTCATGAAAATCGTCTGGTCGGACAAGGCGTTGAACGACCTGGAGTGCATCGGCGATTACATCGGCGAAGACGATCCCCAAGCCGCCAATCGCTTCGTCTCCCGTCTTTTCAACCGTACGGCGGCCTTGAGGAAACATCCCAGGCTCGGCCGGATCGTCCCCGAGTTCAACGACGAATCCCTGCGCGAGGTGCTTGAAGGCAACTATCGGATCGTGTATCGCCTGGCGAACGACAAGATCACCGTGGTCACGGTTTTCGAAGGCCATCGGCTGTTTCGGGACGTTTTATAAGTCGGACATCGTATTATGTGTCGGATCAAAATTTTATCCGACCTTTGCTCCAACAAAAACGAATATTCGGAATGTTTCAAGGTCGAAATCGGTCTTGCCAACTTGAATGCTCTCGCGTATCTTTTGGATCTTCGACAAACACACCCAAACGGAAAGGAATAGCCATGTCTCTTTTGAAGACCGTAAAACCCGAGGAAGCCACCGGCGACGTCAAAAGCGCGTACGATCAAATGCAGGCCGCGGCGGGCATGGTGCCCATGCCGTTGCGGATGTACTCCATCAGTCCGCCGCACTTGAAAGTGGTGATGGAGAGCATGGGGTACTACATGGCCCACCCCACCCTGAACCCGATTCTGTTAGCTCAGATTCGCCTGATGGCCGCCGACCGTTGCGATCATCCTTACTGCGTGGAATTCAATTCCTCCATGCTCAAGAATTTCGCCGGGTTGAATGAACAGCAGATTGCCGATTTCATGGGGGATCCCACCAGCATCGCCACGACGGACAAAGAGAAAGCTCTTCTGGCCTTTGTGAGCAAAGCCATGAAGGATCCGGATTCCACCGAATCGGGCGAGATCGAACAGTTGAAGAGCCTGGGGTGGACCGAGCAGGATATTTACGATGCGATGGCCATGGGAGCCAATATGGTAACCAGCAGCATCCTCTTCCGCGCGTTCAAGATCGGCGAGTGAGATCGGGCGCTCTCCGAAAAGCCGCACTCGCGCGGGAAGGATTTTTCCGGTTGTTTCGAAATCGCGGCGTCGGTCGGGCCGGTTTCCGGCCCGATATTTTTTCACGGTCCGATCTTTAACGAAGTTCACATGAATCCGTAACCCTTTCCACGGATTTCCGTGACAATGTAGGGCCTTGCTCGTCGTTTCGTTCCGAACGCGGCCTTCCTTCCTTTCAGGAGATTCGATCATGCGCGCCACGCCCCTGATTCTGACGCTGCTCGGCTGTTTCGTTCTGCTTTCGGCCTGCGCTTCCGAGAACGAGGGCGTCTCGGATCTCGACGGCGATCTTGCGGACGGCGACGGGGACGCCGTGGAAGAGGCCGAGAACGACGGCGAGGAAGCGGACGGCGATTCCGAGGAGGATCGACCGGTCGGGATGACGTTCGTCGAGTTCGAATGGCAGAATCTTCCGGACGACATCGTGGACACGAGGCTCTGCGCCGAGGCCGCCGATCCGGAAAACGCTCCGGACACCATTTACATCGACTGCGCCATGGAGGGCGAAAATTACGTGGAAACGCCCCATGCGCCCAAGGACAACCTGCTGGTCGTGGCCTACAACATGGAGCGCGGCTATAAAGTCGATGAAATCATTCAGCAATTCCAAAGCGGCTCGGAAGTCGCCGGGCCGGACGTCATCCTGGTCAGCGAGGCGGATCGCGGTTGCAGCCGCACCGGCCGCCGATACATCCTGCAAGACATCGCCAAGGCGCTGAAGATGTACTTCGTTTACGGCGTGGAGTTCATCGAACTGCCCCGCGAGGAAGGCTCCGGCGGCCAGATCACGGCGATGTGCGAGCACGGAAACGGAATCCTGTCCCGCTATCCCCTGGGCAACGTCCGCCTGATCCGTCACCAAACCAACGTGGACTGGTCCGGCGACGCCGGCGAGCCCCGTCTGGGAGGGCGCATGGCTATAACGGCCGACGTGAAGGTGGGGGAAAGGTACCTGGGGCTTTCGGCCATTCATTTCGAGTCCAGCCTGAGCGACGAACCGCGCCACGCCCAGGCGCTGGAGATGATCGCCGATATTCGGGAAAGGCCCGTTCCCGTGGTTATCGGCGGGGACTTCAACTCCGGGTTTTACAAGGTGGATCTGCAATACGGAACGGACACCGACCAGGTCATCCGGCCGTTTCTCGACGCCGGATTTTTCGACGCCCACCAGAGCCTGCCCGTCGAAGAACGCACCACCGCCCCGCACAGCGGCTTTCTGCTCGATCTGATGCTCTGCAACGCCGACGTCTTCTCCGATCCGGGTATCGGCTCCAGGGAGAACTTCGCCGAGCTTTCCGACCACCTTCCGGTCTGGGCCACGGTGACGGTCCCGTAGAATACCTCCGGGCTTTGCGGAGATCGTCCCGATTCACCTCACCGCCCGCTTCCCAATCGCTCCGACAAGAAAGAATGCCACGGGTAACTGACTGAAATCACATATAGATCAAGCAGACATGATTTTCCTGCTTGACGGCGGGAATATTTTCCGGTATTTCCCTGTTCGACTAACTGTTCGGTTAAACAGGACGGTTAAACAAAACGATTAAACTGTTTGGTTAGCAACGCGAGCGGTCTGGCGGGAAAGGCGGGACAGGATCATGGTCGGCGTGGGAACGGAACGGAAATCGGCGGAATCGGAGACCAAGGAAACCCGGGAGCGCATTCTGGACAGCGCGGAGCGCATCTTTTCCGAAAAGGGCTACGGCGGTGCGCGCATCAAGGAAATCGCCGAGGGCGCGGGCATCACCGGGGCCATGGTGCACTATTACTTCCGCACCAAGGACGAACTGCACCGGGCGGTGATGGACCGCATGTTCCTCGATCTGGTGGACCTGGTGGAGCACATCGCCCCGGCGCCCCTGGAACCGGTGGACAAGCTGCGCCGCTTCTTCTTCGCCATCTTCGACTACTTCGCCAAGCATCGCAGCTTCGCCCGGCTGACCGCCATGCAGGCCGGACACGAAAACCAGGATTATTTCTTCAAACTCGTGAAGATCCACGTGCTGCCCATGTACCTGGACGCGGTGGAGTTCTTCGAAAAAGGCATGGAGATGGGCCTGTTCCGCAACGTGGACCCGCACCAACTCCTCGCCGCCATTTACGGCATGATTATTTCCTACTTCGCCGACAGCCCCTTTCTGGCCGTGCTCATGGGAACCGACGGCACCGGCCGGGACATGGTGGACAGCCGAAGGCGCATCCTGATGGAAATGATTCTGCGCGTTCTTCTCAAGCAGCCGGAATTCGCCGAGCCCCTGGCGGCGCGGATCGCCGAGGAGGAAACCGAATAGGGATTCGGCCGGATGGGAACGAACGCGAAAAACGAACACGGACGTATCAAGGGAGTCGCAACATGCAAGAGAAGCATTCCGGAAACGGACGGGCGCGCCTGGGCGTGGACATCGGCGCATTGTTCGCCAAGGCCGTCCTTTTGGACGAAAACGGCCGGGTGCTGGCCCGGAAGAGCCTGCCCCACAAGGGAGAGATCTATAAAGTCACCCACGCCGTGGTGAAGGACGTTCTGAACGGAAAAGACATCGGGGCCGTGCGCTTCGTGGGGCACAACGCTCCCGCCGTCGCCAAGGCGTTGGGTTTCGAAGCCGAAGACCAGGTTTCCGCCATCATTCGCGCGGTCCGGGAGGAACTACCGAAAACCCGCCTGATTATCGACATCGGCGGCGGATCGCTGTCGCTCATCGAACTGGACGAGAACGGCGATTTCAGCGGCTATCAGACCAACACGCTCTGCGCCGCCGGAACGGGCTCGTTCCTGGACGAACAGGCCGCGCGTCTGGGCCTGGATTACGACGCCATCAAGGACTTCGAGTTCGTCTCCGACCCACCCAGCGTGGCCGCTCGCTGCGCCGTCTTCGCCAAGTCGGACCTGATTCACCGCCAGCAGGAGGGCTACGGCAAGCCCGAGATGTGGTCCGGACTCTGCAAGGGGCTCACCCACACCATCGTCATGACGCTCTTCAAGGGCAGACAGCCCAAGGGGCAGGTGGCCGTGGTGGGCGGCGTGGCGCGCAACCCGGAAGTGATGCGCTGGCTGCGGGAGGATCTGGGACTGGAAATCCGGGTTCCGGAGGCTCCCCAGGAGTTTTCCGCCTTCGGCGCGGCGCTTTCGGCAGAAGCATGGAAAGCGGAGAACGGGCCGGACTGGGAAAAGCTGCTTCGGGTGGACGGCACGGCCAGCGAGAAAACCCACCGACCGTCCCTGGAACTGCATCGCAGCGATTACCCTTCGTTTTCCGTCGAGGAGGCATACATCGACGACGAGCAAAACGAGGTGCGCGTCACCCGCTGGCCCGACAACAATGTCCTGAGGGGTTACATCGGTATCGACATCGGCAGCACCAGCACGAAACTTCTGATGACCGACGGGAACGACGAGGCCCTGGTGGACATCTACCGCAAGACGGGCGGCGATCCCATCCACGCCACCAAGGCGCTCTTCCGCGCGCTGCGCACGCTGATCGAGGCGCACGGCGGCAAGGAGGAGATCCTGGGCGTGGGCACCACCGGCAGCGGCCGCAAGCTGGTGGGCGCGGTCATCGGCGCGGACGCGGTCATCAACGAGATCACCGCCCACGTCACCGGGGCCATGAAAACGGATCCCTCCATCGACACCATCTTCGAGATCGGCGGCCAGGACGCCAAGTACATCCACGCCAAGAACGGCCGCCTGCACAACTCCAACATGAACTACGTCTGCGCCGCGGGGACGGGTTCCTTCGTGGAGGAACTCAGCCGCAAGCTGGGCTTCGACCTCTTCACCCTGGGCGACGAGGTGATGGGGGTTCGGCCGCCGGTCACCTCCGACCGCTGCACGGTCTTCATGGAACAGGACGCCCAGATGTACCTCCGCCGGGGATACAGTCCCAAGGAGGTCATGGGCGCGGTGATGTACTCCGTGGTCCAGAACTACCTGAACAAGGTGGTGGGCACGCGCTACTACAGCCGCGAGAAGGTCTTCTTCCAGGGCGCGACGGCGCGCAACAAGGGCCTCGTGGCCGCCTTCGAGAACCTGCTCGGCGTGGAGGTGGTGGTCAGTCCCTACTGCCACGTCATGGGAAGCTGGGGCGTGGCGCTGCTCACCCGCAAACAGGTGGAGGCATCCGGAAAACCCAGCCGCTTCGTGGGGCTGTCTTTCGCGGAAAAAGAGGTGAAGCTCTCCACCGAGACCTGCGAACTCTGCAACAACCACTGCCACATCACCTTCGCCGAGGTGGAGGGTCTTTCCGAACGCCCGAGTTGGGGCTATCTCTGCGGGCGGGACGCGGAAGAAAAGAAGGTCAAGCTGAACCGGGAGTTCGATCTCTTCCGCCAGCGCAATCGCCTGTGGAACAAAACCGGCACGGAGGATATCCGGCTGCCCGAGAACGCTCCGGTCATCGGCTATCCGCGCACGCTTCTGGCCCACAGCTACTATCCCTTCTGGCGGCGCTTCTTCGCGGAACTGGGCTACCGGTTGAAGTTGTCCAAACCCACCGATCGCGACGTGGTGGAACTTTCCTCCGAGTGGGTGGGCAGCGACTACTGTTTCCCCGTGAAGCTGGCCCACGGCCACGCCCGGCAGTTGCTCGAAAACGACAACATGGATCGCATTTTCATTCCCTACATGGTCAGCGCCGGGGACAGGAGCGGCAAGACCACGGAATCCTATTTCTGCCCGTACAACGTTGCGCTGCCGGCCACCATCGAAGCGGCCATGAACCTGAACGGCGTCAGCCGCTCGCGCCTTCTGCGCGCCACCATGGACTTCCGCTGGACGGACGAGCTGGCCGTCAAAAGGCTGTACGGGGATCTGGGAGCCGAGCTGGGACGCAGCAAGAAGGAGATCGCCGGGGCCTGGAGGCGGGCCTACACCGTTCAGAAGAATTTCGAGAACGGCATGATGAACGAGGGCGGCGAAGCCTATCGGCAGGTGCTTTCCGAGAACCGGCCCGCCATCGTCATCCTGGGCCGCCCGTACAACATCTACGATCCCGGCGCGAACCTGAATCTGCCGGAGAAGATCGCCCGGCTGGGATTTCCGGTGATTCCCATCGAATTTCTGCCCCTGGCCCAGGAAGACATCGGCGAGGAATTCCACAACATGTTCTGGAACTTCGGGCGCAAGATCATCGAGGCGGCGCGCATCGTGGCCCGCACGCCCAATCTCTACGCCGTCTATTTCAGCAATTTCTCCTGCGGGCCGGATTCCTTCATCCAGACCTACGTGGAGGAAATCATGGGCGTGAAACCCATGCTCATGCTGGAACTGGACGAACACGGCGCGGACGCGGGCTACGTGACCCGCCTGGAAGCTTTCTCCGACGTCATCAAGGGCAACACCGTCCACACCGTTCCGCGCCTGGAATTCATCCGCCCGCCGGCCGACAAGGAATCGCTGAAGGACCGCACCCTGTGGGTGCCGCCCATGGCGGAAGGCGGCACGGATTTCGTCGCCGCCACCTTCCGGCGCTATGGCTACAACGCCCGGGGGCTGCCTCGGGAAAACCGCGAGGCGTTTTTGAAGGGCCGGGCCAACACGCGCGGCGGCGAATGCCTGCCCTGCCCGGCTACCCTGGGATCCTTTCTCTCCACCATCGAGAAGGAGGGGCTGCAAAACGAAAAGCACGCCTTGTTCATGCCCACGGCCACCGGCCCTTGCCGCTTCGGGCAATACTGCACCCTGGACCGCATCGCCTTGGATCGCCAGGGAATGAAGGACATTCCGATGATGAGCTGGGCCTCGGAGGACAGCTACGGCAGCGACGACAAGGGCATGCGCCGGGACATCTGGCGGGCCTTCGTCCTGCACGACGTACTGTTCAAGGTGCGCTGCCGCATCCGCCCCTACGAGATCAATCCGGGCGAGACCGAGGCGCTGTACCAGAAGTGGATCGAGCGCTTCAGCCGGATCTTCATGGAAGAAGCGGACATCGACGCCCATGTCCGACAGATGCGCGACGAGTTCAACGCCATTCCGCGCCACAACGGCCGCAAGCCGCTGGTGGGACTGGTGGGCGAGATCTACGTGCGCTCCAACCGTTTCACCAACCAGGACGTGGTGCGCCGGGTGGAGGACGCCGGGGGCGAGGCCTGGCTGGCGCCCCTGTCCGAATGGGTGTTGTATCTCAGCTACATGGAGGAATGGGTCATTCGCCACCGGGACGGCAAATTGATGGACCTGATCGCCACGAACATCAAAAACCGCTTTCTGGCCAAGGATGAAAACCATCTGATGGAGCTGGTCAGTCCCATTCTGGACGATCGCCACGAGCCGCCCATGGCCCGCACCATGGCCGAGGGCGAACGCTTCGTCCCGGCGGACTTCGAGGGCGAGGTGATCCTGACGCTCGGCCGCGCGGTGGAATTCATGAAGAACGGGGCCTCCCTGGTGGTCAACTGCGCGCCCTTCGGCTGCATGCCCGGAGCCATCACCAGCGGCATCTTCCAGCAGCTGGAAGCCGAGCACGGCGTTCCGGTGGCGAACATGTTCTACGACGGCGAGGGCGACATCAACGACATCATCGACACCTACCTGGCCAACATCATCGCCAGCGACCCGGCCTATCGGGAAAGCGCCGCCTGGCACGGCATGACGCCCCAGGCCGAGCGGGCCGGAAGCTGAATCCGACTTTTCGACATTCATAAACGAAGAGCGGCCGCCTTTTCCGTACGGCAAGGAAGAGGCGGCCGTTTTTTGGGGGATGGGATGGGGAAGGGAATCAGTCGTAGGTTGCGGTGAAGAGGATCAAACCGCCGACATGGTGCATATCGAGATCGTCGTCCTCGGCGGTGTAAGAGTACAGAAGCTTGGCGCCAACGCCCAGGGCCCAGTTGTCGCTGATCCACCATTCCCGGCCCACGCCGAAGCTGGCGCCGATTCCGATGGCGGCGTCCAAGTCCATGTCGTCGTCGCAATGATCGAAGGTGTCGTTGCGGGTCATCGTGACGAAGGACGGACCCACGGAGCCGGTGATGTAGATGTTCGCGGGCATGAAATAATAGGTCACGCCGAGGCCCAGGTGATGCCCGCCGAACTCGTGGTGTTCGCTCTGTCCGGCGAAGCCGCCCATGCCGGCGAACTCGGCGTGCAGGATCAGGTTTTCCGCCACGTTTCCGCCGATGGAAAAGACGAAACCCCAGGTGGAGACGTAGCCTTCCGGGTCGTCGTAGATGGCGACCGGACCGTGGTTTTTCGTTCCCTTGCCCATGAAGACGCCGAAGCCCGGTCCCGTGGACATGCGCAGAAACAGGCCGTCGTGACGGTGGCGACCCTCCACGCTCTCTTTGTCCGGTTCGTTCGCCTTTTCGGCCTTGCCGTCGTCCTTCTTCGCGGCGGCAGGCTTATCGGTCTTCAATCGTTCCAGTTCCAGGCGAATTTTTTCCGTCTCCAAGCGAGCTTTTTCCGCATCCAGGCGGGCTTTTTCGGCTTCCATTTTCGCTTTTTCCATCTGATAATCCGCTGCGGTTTTTTCCGGCGCGGCAATGGAAGGTTGCGGCTTCGCTTCCTCCGGCGCGGCCAGGGACTGGGCCTGGGCCACGGCCGTAAGGCTCAAAAGCAAAAGAATTCCGAAACCCGCCGCCATCCGTCGTAAATTCCGCTTCCCGTTCCGATTCATGTCTTCATCTCCTCGATGATCGTTAACTTCCGAAGGTCATCGCCCATGCGGCGTGACGATGATCGGGAAGTAAGCAAGCGGCGTGCCAACTTGTGAAGAAGCGGAAATGGTTATTGAAAAATCAAGTATTTATGCAATTCCGCAAGCATTGCGCCGGCGGGTCTTTTCTTTGCGGAGTCCGATCCAATCCGGGACATGCGGACGTCTATCTGACCGGAATCACATAGAAATTTTCCGCTTGTTCTCAAAATGGCACGGTTCGGGAATCGGTACGGGCGGATTGGTCCGGCCTGTCATCGGTTTCTGACGTATCCATTTTCGGTCCGGCCGCCTTGGCCGCTGATCCGCACTTCGATGCGTCCGGGCGGAAAACGAAAAAAAATGCCTTGAAATTCTTGACAAAGCGACCGGAAGACTGTATACAGAGTGCCCCGGTCAGGCGATAGCGCTTGACTAACCTTGCGTACGGAGACTTGTAGCTCAATTGGCAGAGCAACGGACTCTTAATCCGGAGGTTGAGGGTTCGATTCCCTCCAGGTCTACCAAGCTAGAACGGCCGCCCCTTCTCGGGGCGGCATTTCTATGATAGGCTCCGTAAAGCCTGCGGGAATGGCGGAATTGGCAGACGCGCTGGACTTAGGATCCAGTGGGGCGACCCGTGTGGGTTCGAGTCCCACTTCTCGCACCAACTTGAATGATACGAATGTTCATCACCCCTTAAAAGGAAGAGGTTTCGCCGTGTCGGATTACAAGTATGAAATGACCGAAATCAGCCCGGTTGAAAAAGACGTGAAGGTCGTGGTCCCGGAAGCGGCGATCCGGGAAAAGCTTGACGAATACTACGAATCGCTGGCCCGGACTGCGGATATCAAGGGCTTCCGTAAAGGCAAGGTTCCCCGGAAGGTCATCGAAAAGATGTACCGCAAGAAGGTCCACCAGGAAATCACCGCCGATCTTTTGCGCGAGGGCTACGAGGGCGCGGTGGAGAAATTCGGATTCGTTCCGCTGGCGCTGCCCACCGTTCGCCAGGAAACCTATTCCGGCGACGGCGATTATACCTTTTCCTTCGTCGTGGAAACGCGGCCCGAAATCGGCGCGGTGGCGTATGAGGGGCTGGAAGTGGAGAAGGAACGCCTGGAGGTGGACGAAAAGCAGGTGGATTACGCCCTGGAATACCGCCGCCAGCAGATGGCCACCATGCAGACCGTGGAGGATCGCACCGTCACCGAGAAAGGCGACTGGGTGCGCCTGGATTACGAAGGCTTCCGCAACGGCGAGCCCCTGCCCGACGCCAAGGGCGAGAACGAGCTTTTCCAACTGGACGGCGACAGCGTGCTGCCGGGCTTCGCGGACGGCCTGATCGGTAAAACCGTGGGCGAGCCGGTGGACGTCTCCCTGACGGTGCCGGAGGACTTCCGGGTGGAGGCCATGCGCGGGACGGAAATTCTCTTCAAATGCAAGATCAACGAAATCGCCGAGCGCGTGGTTCCGGAACTGGACGACGATCTGGCCAAGGATCTGGGCGACTTCCAGAACCTGGAGGAACTGCGCCAGGAGGCTCGCAAGGATCTGGAAGAGGCCGAAAACGGCCGCATCCGGCGAAATTTCCGGAACGATCTCTGGAAGAAGATCGTGGAACGCAATCCTTTCGATCTGCCGCCCTCCCTGCTGGAGGAACACACCAAGGCCGCCATGCAGGACCAGATCGAGAAAATGCAGCGCCAGGGGCTGGATCCCTCCGCCATGAACATGCCGGAAGGCGAGATGCTGTCCAAGGCCCGCGAGGCCGCCGAGATGGAAATCCGCACGCTTTTCCTCCAGGACAAGCTGGCCAAGGATCTGGAAATCGAGGTCACGGACGCGGATCTGGACGCGCACCTGGAGGATCTTGCGAAGAAGATCAACATGCCGGTGGAAAACCTTCGGGGATATTACTCCGATGAAAAGCACCTGGACGGCCTTCGCCATGCGTTGACGGCGGATAAACTGGCGGACACGCTGGAAGAAAAGGTCACCCTCGTCGAGATCGAACCCCATCGCCCGGAACTTCCCAAGCCGGAGGGCGACGCGGCGGATTCGGAAGGTGGAGCGGAAGAGAAAACGGAAGAATAGGATTGTCATTCTCCAGCCGGCAGGTGAGCCATGCCCCGTGAAACCGGACGTTTTCGGATCGGCCCGATCGTATCGATTTCCCTTCTTCTTCTGCTGTGGCTTTCCGCCTGCGGCGACGGCGGATCCTCGGAGGAAGACGAGACCGACGGCGATGCCGACCTGGAAATGCCCCTTCCGGACTGCGCCGCCTGGCGTTCCGCCCCCAACCCGGAATTTTCCAACAATTGCGTCGGATGGTGCAACGCCGTGGAGGCCTGCGGCGGCGCGACGAGCGACCACGCCTATTGTATCAAAAGCTGCTACGCCAAGACCTACGAGTACGATTCGGAGGCCTTCGGATCCATACAGAACTGCATCCTGAAGACCACCTGCCTGATCTACGAACAGGCCCTGGAAAACGGGGATTCCTCTTCGAATCTGGAGGAATATTGCCGCAATCGCGTGAGCACGCCTCCGGACCGGCGGGATTTCTGCGACGAACTGTACGACAAGCTCATCGGCTGCGGAAATTACTCCGCCGAAACCTATCGAAACCAGTGCCTGACGCTCTTCGCCCCGGTGGCCTCGAACGACCACTTCAAGCGCTACGTCTGGTGCGCCAAGGACGCCTGCGAAAGCAACTGGCAGCACTGCGTGGACGATATGAGTTGCTGGATGGGCGGCGACTGAGTTGCCCCTGCGGCCGCTTTTCCTTTAAAACCCGGCATAATAGTATGAAGGGCCGCCTGACAGGCGGCCCAACCAATCCCCTACTCCCGAATATCCCATGCCTCCATCATATTTCTTTTCGGAAAGAACGCAAGATAATTTTTTTACGGCGAAGGCGCTTTTGGATCCGACTTTCTTTCCGCGTCCGAATTCCTACGTATTTTCGGTTGGATAGAGCGACCGCCCCGAAAAAATCCCGCAAAAGCTTGCTTTTCGGATTCCGTACGGCTAAAAATGTGTATTCATGATCTGTTGACTGATATTCTTCCGCGTTTTCCATTCGTTGGACAAGAGGGTCGGGGCCTCCGTGGGATGATGGATTCGCGGAATTCGATTGGGTTCGCAATTTTCCTTGCCGCGAAAGGGCCGTCCGGGTAAAGTGAGGCCCGAATACGAACCGCCGGTCTGGAGGAGACGGTCATGGCCTGGGAACATTGGGAACTGTTGGCGAACATCCGGGAAGAAAAGTTCGTGGAAATCTATGGGGCCTGTTCCCGCAAAATCCGCAACATGCTGGAAAGCATGTACGGGAAAAAGGCGAAGAAAGGCGGGAAGGTTTCCCTGAAAAGCTCGAAAAACCGCTCCGCCGCCGCTCTGGCGGTCCGAAAGGGCATCGTCGCCAAGCAGGACAATCCGATGGCGGAGGAACTTTTCAAGACCTGGCTGTACGACAAGCGCTCCATGCTGGCCGCCGCCCTGGATTTCTTCGAGATTCCCAACGAGAACGGCATCACCGACCAGGATCTGGATGTCTTCGAGCAGGCCGCCGCCGAAAAACTCACTGCCCTGATGGACGCGCTCATCGACCGGGACGGTTTCGATGGCGAGGAAGTGGCCATTTATATGGCCTTCATGGGCGCCCTGCATGTCGAAGAAGTGCCTCGATATAGGGAACTGATCGGAATTACAGACTAAATTTGCCTCCTATTTTCTCTTTTCCGGCCGTTTCCGGCCGGAATCCCTCCGCAATCCGGGTCGGGACAAATCGTTTCGGTCGATTTTTCGCCGATTCGGCGTATTAATTTTTGCCTATTGGCCAATCGGACACTAAAGGTTTCCCCTTTCCCTGCCGATACAGTATGCAGATTGGCCGGAAGGCCAGGATGAAGCCGGAGCCTCGAAGGGGCTTCAGAATTTCCGGAACCATCGGATGGCAGGAGCCGACATGAAGGAATTGTTCGATTTTTTCGAAGAACTGGACACCCTCAGTCCGGAGGGACGCCAGGCCCTTGATGCCATGATGCGCAGGAACACGGAACTGAATCAGCTTCCCATGGTGGCTCAGAAGGTCATGCGGATCATCGACAATCCGAATTCCACCGCCGGGGATCTGGAGCGGGTCATCCTGAACGACCAGGCGTTGACGACGAAGATCCTGAAGATCGCCAACTCCAGTTTTTACGGCCTGTTGCGCGCGGTCAGCACGCTCCAGCGCGCCATCCTGGTCGTGGGATTCAAGGCGGTCAAGGATATCGCCGTGTCCACCGCGATTCTGAACATGTATAAAAGCAGCGATCCCTTGTCGATCAAGCTGTGGGAACGCGCGGTGGGCGCCGGTATCGCGGCCCGGATGCTTTCCCTGGAATTCGAATCCACGGACGTGGACGAGTCCTTCATCGGAGGGCTTTTGCACGGCATGGGAAAGGTGCTGCTGCTGCGCAATTATCCCGAGGAAACCCGCCGGGTTTACGAGATCATGCAGGACGACCCGGACTCGGACGAGATTTCGCTGGAAATGGAAATCTTTCAGTTCGCCCATACCCACGTAAGCGGGGAGATGGCGCGGAACTGGAACCTGTCCAACAAACTGGAGTCGGTTCTTCGTTATCATCGAAATCTGCCGGAAATGCTGTGGACCGATTTGGAGATGGAAATCAAGACCAATATCGCCATCGTCTCCCTGGCCTTGCGTTTCTGCCGTCACCTGGGCATCGGCTGGGACGAGCCTCATCCGAATTTCAATATCGCGGATTGCGCGGAAAACGATTTTCTGAGAGTTCCGAAGGAGCGGCTGGACGAGATGCTCGAGCAAATCAAGTTGGCCTTCTTTTCCGAGAGTCAGCTTTTCGCCTGACCGCCCGAAAGAATCCTCGCGAAAGGGCGAATGTCATTTAACAGCCGGCTGGTGGTAGTACCACCAGCCGTTTTTTTACGAGGTTGTAAGGAAAAAAGAGAAGAGGTTTTCCCGATAAATTTTCCCGGAAAAGATCTGGCCGGCCGTTTTTCAAAAAACGTATCCGGCGGCGGCGACGAGTCGCCTGATGTCTCGCAATCCGATGCTTCCCCTGAAAAAGCGCGCGTTTTCGTTGGCCTTCAGCACGGCGGCGTGCACGGCCTCTGGATCCGCCACGCAGAGCGCCTCCGCCGTTTCGAAGCCTGCCGCAAAAAGCGCCCCGGCAAAGGACGGACTGACCCACTGCACCCGGCAGAGATCGCTAAGCGATTGAATTTCCTGGATTTCCTGTTTCGCCAGCTTCGCCTTGCGGGCTTTTTCGGCCCAATCGTTTCCGGCCTCGAAAACCTGATGGGTGGTTTTGAGCCCGGCCGTTTCCAATCGGCCGAGCGTTTCCTTATTCAGCCAGTGAAATTCCGAAAGCGGGCGGGGCTTGGGGAAGAATCCTTCCACCGTGCGGCGTAAAAGGTTCAGATATTCGGGACTTACGCCCGTTACTTCGGAGAGCGCGGCCCGTGAGGCGGCGGTTTTCACCCGTTTTCGCAGCGTGTCCAGGTCGTGGATGCCGGCGTTTTCGAGCGCCGAAAGGTTTTGCGAAAGTCCGTCCAGAAGCGGGCGCTGGCTGGGAATCAGGTCGGTCTTTTCCAGGCGTTTTCCCAGGAATTCCAGGTCGGCGGTTTTCCTGCTGCGGGCGGCGCTCACGAAATTCTCCTTTGTTCTCAAGGGGTTCTCATCCGTAAGAAATTCGCAACATTTTTCCGTCATGCTTCGCGCGGTCAAAAGATTCCGTTTGGCGAGCCGCCTCGGTGATGCATCTCAAGCGTTTCCAAAAGCCCGAAAAACTTGCGTTTTTCCACGAGTGACGTAGACTGAGGCCCCAAGGAGATCGATAGAACCATGAAACACATTCATCTGCCGATTCTGTGCCTGCTGCTTTTTTTCGCCGTCTCGGGCTGCGAGAAGAAAACCGACGAAATCCGGCCCGTTACGGACGCGCGGGAGTTGCAGGGCTTCTGGAAAAGCAAAACCGGCCTGCATTACCTCGATCTTTCCGGCCGCGGCCCTATTTCCCTGGTGCTTCCGAGCCACGCCGGAACGCTTTCGCCCCAGGCGCGGGTGCAGGCGGAGTCCGAAGGTCTGGCCTTCATCGACGGCGAAGAACGCTTCGTCCTGGAGCTTCAGGGCATCTTCCCGGGGCAGGGCGAGAACCGCTGTATCAAGCTGGACAACACCCGCCTGTGCCACTCCGAGCGGGACTGAAAGCCCGGAATTCTCCCGTCATTTCTTGACGTTCGGAGCCGACGGCGATGGAAGCCGGGCGGTGAAGAACGCGCCTTTTTCCGTCAGCAGCCAGACCGTTTCCGTCTCGTCGTCGATGTAAATGCCTTCCGTCGCGGTGTGTTCCTCCATGAAGCGCGTGGCCTCCGGCAGGTCTTTTTCCGCGTTCAGCACGATGCGGTTTTCCTTCAGGTTCCACTCCAGAAAGGTGTGATAATACCCGGAAAGAATGAAGAGGCTCTGGCGCTTGGAGGAATAGGCCAGATCGTTGTAGGCGCGGCGGGTTTCCGGCGGATGGATTTCCTGAAACTCGCCCGTGGGGCAGTGGTTTTCGTCCAGCGAAACGCTGAACAGGCGCGGCTCCCAGGTTTCCTTGGCCACGTAGAGCCGGTTGCGGTCCGGATCGTAGGCCACGCCTTCCAGGCCGCAGTTGGCGAAACGGCAGTTTTTGCGGTCCTTTTCGAACAGCGGGATGGTCAGCCCCGGACAGGCCGCCCGCCGCACCTTGCCGTCTTTTCCAAGGCGAAAGGCCAGAACCTCCTGGCTCAGTTCGCAGCCCGACAGGCAGTTGTTGTTCCGCTTTTCGATCACCGCGTAGAAGAGATGTTCGTTGACCGACGTGACGCCCTCGAAATCGTAGCGCCGGTACAGTTCCACATCGAAGGGCAGGCTTTCGCAATCCAGACGCCCGTCCTTCGGCTTGCAGTGCGCGAAGACGCCGGGGCGGTTGTTCACGGCCAGAATGCGCCCCTGCGAATCCACGGTCAGCCCGGAAAGATCCCGCATGCAGGATCCGGACAAGGCCGCGAAAAGCAGCGTCATCCCCACCAGAAGCACGAGCAGCAGCGGGCGCATCATTCCTCTTTCTGGAAGTAATCCATCAGCGTGTTGTCCACCGAGGCCCGCCGGGTGCGGTCCTTGGCCCAGTCGCGCAGTTTCTTGATGTCCTCTTCATACGTATTGTACAGCGGCACCACGGTCCGGGTCGCCGCGAGCAGATCGGCCTCTTCCACGGGGCGCTTTCGGGCGAAGGCGCGGTACATGGCGTCGGACACGATTTGTTCGATCTCCGCGCCGGTGAAGTTGCGGGACAGGTCCGTCAGTTCGTCCAGGTCGAAGGCGGTCGGATCCAGACGCCGAGCCTTCAAATGGACGACGAAGATTTCCCTGCGTTCGTGGCTGTCCGGAAGATCCACGAAAAACAGTTCGTCGAAGCGGCCCTTGCGCAGAAGTTCCGGCGGCAGATCCTCCACGCGGTTGGCGGTGGCCACCACGAAGACGGGCTTTCGTTTTTCCTGCAACCAGGTGATGAAATGGCCGAAAACGCGATGCATGGCCGCCTCGCCGTCGGCCTGCTTGGTTCCGGCGAAACCTTTCTCGATTTCGTCGATCCAGACCACCACCGGACTCATGGCCTCCAGAAGCCGCAAGGCGCGGCGAATGGCCTCCTCGGGCCCGCTGGACGAGGAGAAGGCCGCGCCGAGATCCAATTGCACGAGCGGCAGTTTCCAGTGGGCGGCCACGGCCTTGGCCGTAAGCGACTTCCCGCAACCCTGGACGCCCAGGAGCAAGAGTCCCTTCGGTTCGGGCAGGCCGAAGGCCCGGGCCTCGGCATTGAACGCCGCGTCGCGCTCCTTCAGCCATTCCTTCAGCGAAGTCAGGCCGCCCACATCGTCCAGGGTCGTGGGGCGGTCGAAGAACTGCAAGGTGCCCTCGGAGGCCACCAGGCGGCGCTTTTCCTCCACGATGACCGAGGTGTCCGCTTCCGCCACCCGCTGCGGCTCCAGCGTCATGCGAGAAAAGACCAGCAGGGCTTCCTCGGCCGTGAGCCCGGCGGCGGCCCGCGCCATTTTTTCCACGGACTCCGGGGAAGCCTCCACCTTGCGCTGCTTGCAGAGTCCCGAAAGCAAAAGGCGCAGTTCCGGCACGTCCGGCAGGGGAATGTCCATCACGGTGAACTGCTTTTCCAGTTCAAGGGGCAGGACGACGGTGGGGGCGCAGACGAAGACGGCCACCCGGCGCTTGGCCAGCGTCTCCCGCAAGTCCTTGAACTGCCGGAGAATCTCGGTTTCGTTCAGGCGGCGATGATAGTCGCCCAGCAGGAACAGACCGTCTTTTTCGGATTGGACGATGCCCTCCAGCGGACTGTTTCCCTTCGCGTCCAGTTCCGGCTTGAACCCCGAATAGGGGCTCCAGGCGGTGAACGTCCCGCCGATGCGCTTGGCCATCTGGCGCAGATTGGCGGCCACCCGGTTTTCCTCGAAACTGACCAGGTAGAAATAGGGATAGCCGGAACGGATTTTCCACTCGATTTCATCCCAGACGCTTTGATTCGCCATCGGTTTTTCCGTTCGTTTCCGTCAGCCGCTCAGATCGCCAGAACGCGGATGAGTTCGTTGAAGCAGGTCTGGCCCTGGGCCAGTTTGCGGATCCCGGCTTCCGCCAGCGTAATCATGCCGTCCTGGCGGGCGATCTTCAACAGTTCCCGGCCGTCGGCCTCGGTTTTGATGAGTCGGCGAATTTTATCGGTGATCTCCAAAAGTTCCATCAAACCCACGCGGCCGATCAGTCCGGTGTATCGGCAGGTCACACAGCCCTCGCCGTACCAGGTCTTCAACTTCGGCGCGTCATCTTCCAGTTTCAAATCCAGTTGCTTCAACTCCTCCGCCTCCAGCACGGTTTCCTGCTTGCAGTGCGGGCAGATGGAGCGCACGAGCCGCTGGGCCAGCACCGCGTTGAGCACCGAGGAGATCAGGTAGGATTTGACGCCCAGTTCGTGCAGCCGGGCGATGGCGCCCACGGAGTCGTTGGTGTGCAGCGTGCTGAACACCTGGTGGCCGGTCAGAGCCGCCTGAACCGCGTTGGCCGCCGTTTCCGGATCCCGGATCTCTCCCACCATCACGATGTCCGGATCCTGGCGCAGGATGTATTTGAGCGCGGCGGCGAAGTTCAGATTGATCTTGCGCTGAACCGCGATCTGGTTGAACTCCTCCAGCACCATCTCGATGGGATCTTCGATGGTGGTGATGTTCACGTGGGGACCGGCCAGCATGCGCAGGGTGGAATACAGGGTGGTGGTCTTTCCCGAACCGGTGGGACCGGTGACCAGCACCATGCCTGTGGGATTGGCGACCAGTTTGCGGAAGTGCTCCAGTTCCTCGTCCTCGAAGCCCAGCTGGTCCATGTCCTTGATGAGCTTGGCGCTGTCGAAGATGCGCATGACCGCCTTTTCCCCGAAGGCGATGGGCACCATGGAGACGCGGATCTCCACTTCCCGGTCGGCCAGGCCCATCTTCATGCGACCGTCCTGGGGGCGACGCCGCTCGGCGATGTCCAGGCGGCTCATGGCCTTGATGCGGCTGACCACGGGCGGATGGATCTTCTTCGGGATGGTGTAGATGTCGTGCAGCACGCCGTCGATGCGCAGCCGGATCTGGCTGTACTCGCGCTTGGGCTCGATGTGAATGTCGCTGGCGCGCTGTTCGAAGGCGTAGTGCAGCAGGTAGTCCACCGCGTTGACGATGTGCTGGTCGTTCTCCTCGATCTGCTCCACCTGCTGGATTTTGAAGAACTGCTCCAGGTTGCCCAGGTCGAAGGAGCTGTCGATGCTGGCCTCGGCCTCGCTGACGGATTTGCGGAAGCCGTAGATCTCCGTAATCACGCGCAGAATGTCGGCTTTGGCCGAGAGCACGGGAATGATGTTCCGCCCGGTGATGCGCTGGAGATTCTCGAACAGCTCCAGGTTATAGGGATTGGCCACCGCCACGTACAGATCGTTTTTCTTGCGCTCGATGGGAATGGCGGTGTTGCGCCTTGCGAACGGCCGGGAAAAGAAGCCGGTGACCACCTTGGCGTCCAGCTTCAGCGGATCGATCTTGACGTAGCGCAGCCCCTCCGCCCGGGCCATGATCTCGTAAATCAGATCCTCGGTGATGTGCTGGTCCGGATCGTGGGCCAGGGGAATGCGCATGGACTCGATCAGTTCGGGAGGCAGCACCTCGTATTTGCGGCTTCCCGGGTAGTGCAGGTCGTTGACCCGTTCCCGTTCGATGCGCATCTGGGCGGGCGCGGCCTGGGCCAGAACATCCTTGGCCGTCTTCTCGTCGATGTATCCATAACCGATGAGAAGCTGGCACACGGACTTCACGGTAAACGGTTTTCGCTGAACCATTTTCTCCCTATTCTCTCTCGACGGCCCATCGTCCTGGATTTATCATCATAGCAGAAGCGCAAGGCGGCGTCAATTGGGGCGGGCAGAGCGGCGAAACGCCGAATTCCGGAAGGAAATCCGCGCGTCGGCAGCTCCATTCGGACCGCCGGGAAGTAAAGATGGCCGTTTACCGGGATTTCTCGGCAAATCCATTGACGCCGGGGCGAACTTCGGTGTACAGATTGGAGGCGGATGGAGGATTCCACTCCCGAACATTCGATCGTTTTTCCGGCGCAGGCTCCGGCCCGCGCTTTTTCGGCAAGGAGGAAACCGTGACCGAAGCAAATCAACCCCGCGCGGAGCAGGAAGAACTCGGAAAGGAAGGCGCGGCTTTTCTGGCGGCGTGTCGGGAAAATCTGAAGCGGGCCCAAGCCGTCCGCGACCGCCTGAAGGATGAAACGCCTCGCAACGCCCCGGAAATCCTGTCGCTTTACAACGAGTTGGAGCGAAACCTGGGGGACGTGGGTAGCCGGGCCGAACTCTACCAGAGCGTCAGCCCCGACGCCGGCGTCCGCAAGGCCGCCGAGCTTTCGGAACAGGAGAGCGTGGCGCTGTCCACCGAACTGTCTCTGGACCGCGAACTGTACGAGGTCTTCGCCGCCATCGAAACGGACATCCCGAAGCTGGACGCCCTCGCCGCGCGGCTTCTGACCAAGGTTCTGCGCGATTTCCGCCGTTCCGGCGTGGACCGGGACGAAGCCGTCCGAAACAAGATCCGCGAACTGAACGAGCGGCTCGTGACGCTTTCGCAGGACTTCGAACGCAACATCCGGGAAGACACCCGTTCCGTGGAAGTCTCCGACCCGGCGCGCCTTGCGGGACTGCCCGCCGACTTCATCGACGCCCACAAGCCGGACGAAAACGGAATCGTCCGCCTGACCACGGACTGGGCCGACTTCGTTCCGGTTTTGACTTACGCCGAGGACGCCGGGCTGCGCGAGGAACTCTGGCGCACGCGCATGCACGTCGCTCATCCGGCCAACGGCCCCGTGCTGGCCGATCTTCTGGCGAAGCGGCACGAACTGGCCACGCTTCTGGGTTACGATCACTGGGCCGACTACGCCACCGAGGAACTGATGATCCGCAAGGGCGAAAACGCCGGGGAGTTCATCGAGAAAGTGGCCGGGCTGGCGCGGAATCGGGGGCAGGCGGATCGGGACAGCCTGCTGGAATTCAAGCGCCGTACGGAACCGGAGGCGACGGACGTGTTCCCCTGGGAACGCATGGTTCTGTTGCGCAAGGTCAAGGAGGAGCGTTACGCCTACGACCCGAAGGAGGCCCGGGAATATTTCGAGGTCGGCCGGGTGGTGGACGGCATTCTGGCCATCAGCAGCCGCCTGTTCGGCGTGGAGTTCCGGGACGGAAACCGGGAGGAAACCTGGCACGAAAGCGTGCGTCCCTTCGAGGTGATGGAAAACGGCCGCCTTCTGGGAAAGATCTTCCTGGACCTGCATCCCCGGGAAAACAAATACAAACACGCCGCCATGTTCAACGTCGTGGACGGCCTGGACGATCCGGAATCGGAGCACGCCCGCGTTCCCGTGGGCGCCATCGTGGCCAATTTCCCGGACCCGACGCGTACCGAGGGCCGTGCGTTGATGGAGCACGGCGACGTCGTGACGCTCTTTCACGAGTTCGGCCACCTGTTGCACCACGTCTTCGGCGGCCGCCACAAATGGCTGCGTTTTTCCGGCGTCGCCACGGAATGGGATTTCGTGGAAGTGCCGAGCCAGCTTTATGAAGAGTGGGGTTGGGAAACGGAAATGCTGCAAAGCTTCGCCGTGGACGCCCGTGGGCGCACCATTCCCGCCGAACTGGTGGAAAAGATGCGCGCCGCCAAGGATTTCGGCCTGGGCGAGCAGGTCATGCAGCAGATGTTCTACGCCTCGGTCTCCCTGGGACTTTACAACCGCGCCCCGGGCGGCCTGGACGTGCATGCCTTCGTGGAGGACAAACAGCGCGCCTATTCCATCTATCCGGTGGTGGAGGACACCTATTTCGAAAACGCCTTCGGCCATCTGGTAAGCTATTCCTCCAATTATTACACGTACATGTGGTCCCTGGTGATCGCCAAGGATCTGGCGGCGGTCTTCCGCGAGGCGGGCCTGAACGACGCCGAGCTTTCCATGAACTATCGCAAAAAGATTCTGGATGCGGGCGGTTCCAAGGACGCGGCGGAACTGGTGAAGGATTTTCTGGGCCGCGATTTCCGCTTCGACGCCTTCGAAGCCTGGCTGGGCTGACGCCCGCCGAAAACGGCGGACCGACGTGTTTTTAACGCCGGGCCTTTGAATGTTACATGAATCAATGGGTGGGGCGGTCTTGTTTGGCGAAACGAAGTAAGGCTGTGTAATTTTCCTTCATCTGGAAAAAAAGATGAAACCGGATGTTATTCAAATCGATTTCCTTCAAGACTGGGCAGAGTTTCTCTCTTGGCAATTGTCGAGAGTTGGTTGTGACATTGAAAGTATGGATGATCCGATTGAGGTAGCAAAGTTATATTTCAACCAGATAAAGCGTCGAATACTTCCCTATCCTCGGAAAGTATTGTTCCCAAAAAATTTCAATTGCCCAGAAGAGTTTCGTCCAGTTGTGAACACAATAGCTTCAATGGCCGAAAGAGGAAGAAACCTGACATGTTTTCTCAGTAGATCAATAGATAAAAATCCTGGGTTCAACGACCTTATGTTGAATAATTGGGACATACATCATCTGCATTTAAATCTTTCAAGAGATAAAGATGGTTACGTGGCTCGGTCTAAGGAGTTATTATTTGTACGGGTGACAAATAGCAACTTCTATGTCATTGCCATCATGAAGCATGGCGACTGGGCGTTGAGGAAATCTATTGAAATTATTCATGAAAACTGGCCCGATTCAATAGAGCAATTCCGTTTGAACTATGTGTTGAGTTCAATAGACTCGATTTCAGATGAAGATAGAATGGAACTCTGGAAAGCTGGTATTTCGTCTCCTGTAGATTTAGGACAAGGAAAAGTTTACATACCTCCTGGAATGGGTATTGCCACTACAGGAATCAGCACTGAAGTGATGATGAAAGTAAACCAAAGTGCAAGCAATATTAATCGCCTTCAGAAATGGGTAATAGACAACATTGAACTTGTGCTTGATGGGATCGAAAACTCTGGCTACGTTGTTGACGAAATTCCTCGTTTCAGACTTGTGATGAAAGATCGGGAGGGTTATGCACACGAGCTGACCTCAAATGTAGCTATTCGTCTACCTGAAATTGTATAATCTATTTAAAGACAACACAAAGCCATCGATTAAGAATGCATCGAAGACCATGACACGCCGAAATATTTTTCAGGGGCTTCGGCCCCTGTCTTCGTTTCGGAGCCCGGGAAACCGGACGAAAGCGTCTCGGACGTTTCCGGAACTTGACGAACGGGCCGGGTATAAGGTAGGTTGTTTGCGCGTGGCTCCGGAATGCAATCACGAAAAGGAAAGAACCATGAGCGTTATCCGAAGAAGTTCCGTCCGATCCGCTCTCGCGGCGGCCCTTTTCATGGCCCTGGCTTCGTTCATTCCCCTTTCCGGCTGCGGCGTCAAGGCGGACCCCGAGCCTCCGGCGGCGGAAGTCAAACCCGTTCCGCGCCTGGACGGCCTGAGCGCCCGCGGCCAGGGCGGCAAGATCACCCTGCGTTTCAAGGCGGCTCCGGCCGAACTCGAGGACGCCGTGGTGGCCGGATTCCGCGTTTACCGCAAGGATTGGGCGGAAGGCGCGAATCCGGAACAGGCCCAGGTACTGATGATGGCCGATCTGGTGCTCGAAGCCGGGAAGGAAGCGGAGATTCAGAGCTTCCAGGACAACTACATCGAGGCCGGAAAGCATTACGAGTATCACCTGTTCGCCTATAACGCCAAAAAGACCCTGGGGCCGGACAACACCCTGGGGCCGTTCGTGGCGGATTTCCCCGAAAAAGCTCCGGAAGGCTTCGGCGCCCGTTCGGAAAACGGCGTGGCGGTGATCTTCTGGAACACCCCGGACGTCAAACAGCGGAACGTGCAATCGGCGGCCAACGCCCTGGCGGAAGCGCAGGGCCAGCCGGTGACCGCCGCTCTTCCGGGACAGTCGGCCGCTCCCGCCGCCGAGGAAAAGGCCGAGGAGGCGAATCCGGAAGCCGCCCCCGCGTCCTCGGGACCGAAGCTGAATCTTTACCGCGCCGAGGGCAAGGAAGGCCCCTACGATCCCAAGCCCATCAACGCGGAGCCCGCCCTCGGCGGCGAATTCCGGGACAACAAGGTTTCGCTGGGCCTGGAAATCCGTTACCGCGCCCGGGAGGTGCGGGAGGAAAACGGCGTGGTGATGGAAGGGCCGTTCACGGAGGAAATCGCCCTGGTGGTGGAGGACAAGACCCCTCCCCAGGCCCCGGATGTATTGTGGGTGAAGGCTCTGGAGAAAGGCGTTCGCATCCGCTGGTCGCCCGTGCAGGATCCCGCGCTTTTGGGATATCGGGTGGAGCGCAAAAAGGCGTCCGATCCCGACACGGCCTTCGCGGACATCTCCGGCATCGTCACCGTGGACGAGTTCACGGACCGCAAGGTGACCGAAAAGGCCGAGTACGCCTACCGGGTCACGGTGAAGGATCGCGGCGGAAACCAGGCCCAGAGCGCGGCCATGGTGGTGGATTTCCCGCCGCCGGAACCGGTGGAACCCGCCCCGCTTCCCACGGAAAACGCCGAGGGAGCCCCGGCGGCCGTGGCCCTGCCCGTCGCCGGGCAACCGGCGGAGCAACCGGCGGAAAAAGCGGAAGAGAAAAAGACTCCTCCGGACGAGGCCAAGCCCGCGGCTCCCGCACCGCCAAAGGCCCCCGCCCTGCCGCCTCCGTCGGAAGGCGGACCGAAACCCGTAGAGGGCCTGCCGCTTCCCTGAGGATCGTCGAACATCGTCTCCCGGAAAGCCCGTCGGGCTTTCCTTTTTTTACGCTGAGCCGAACAAGGAGAATGGAATGGCATTGAAGATCCATGGCGTGTTGACGGCCCTGATTACCCCCTTCTCGAACGGAAAAGTGGACGAGGACGCCCTCAGGGCGCACACCCGCCGCCAACTGGACGCGGGCGTTCACGGGCTGGTTCCCCTGGGGTCCACGGGAGAAGCCGCCACGCTGGATTTCGAGGAACGGGCCGTGGTGATTCGCCTCGTTCTGGAGGAAAACGCCGGGCGCGTTCCGGTGATCGTGGGAGCCGGAACCAACAACACCAAAACCACCATCGATCTCGTCCATCAGGCCAAGGAACTGGGCGCGGACGCCGCCATGGTGGTGGTTCCCTACTACAACAAGCCCACCCCGGCGGGCATGCTGGCGCATTTCCGGACCGTGTCCACGGCGGTCAACCTGCCGCTATTGGCCTACAACGTCCCCAGCCGTACGGCCATCGACGCCGGGGCCGGGGTGCTTTCGCAACTGCGCGAGATTCCGAACTACATCGGCCTGAAAGAGGCCAGCGGAAAGCTGGAACAGGCCATGGACATCCGTCGGGAAACCCCGGCGGACTGGTCGCTTCTGTCCGGAGAGGACGCCCTGCTTCTGGCCTTTCTGGCCATCGGCGGCCAGGGACTCATCAGCACCAGCGCCAACATCGCGCCGAAGGCCTTCGTGGCGGTCTACGACCACTGGCGGGCCGGAAGGCTTGAAGAGGCCCGGGACGGCATGCTGGCGCTCATGCCGCTGATCCACGCCATGTTCGGCTGCACCAATCCCATTCCGGCCAAGGCCGCCGCCGCCGCGTTGGGGCTCTGCAAAAACGAGCTTCGGCTGCCTTTACTTCCCATGGAAGGCGAGGATTTCGACCGGTTGGCCGCCTTTATCACCGAAATCAGCCCCGCCTGAAGGAGGTCGCATGATGCGCATCGCCATTGCGGGAGCCGCCGGGCGTATGGGCCGCACGCTCATCCGCCTGATCGGCGCATCGGAGGATCTGCAACTCGCCGCCCTCTGGGAACGGGCCGATCATCCCGAACTGGGCCGTGAGGCCGGGGACTCGGGCGTGACGTTTTCCGCCATTGCGGACACGGGAAACATCGACGCCGTGGTGGATTTCTCTCTGCCCGAGGGAACGGCGAAACTTTTGGATTTTCTTCTGGAAAACCCATTGCCGCTCGTTTCCGGAACCACGGGGCTGGACGAGGAAGCTTTTAAGAAGATGGACCGCCTGGCTCAAAACGTTCCGGTCATCTGGGCTCCGAATTTCTCCACCGGCGTCAACTTGCTGTTTCAATTGACGAAACTGGCGGCGGAGGTCATGGGGCCGCAGTCGGACCCGGAAATCGTGGAGGTCCACCACCGGCACAAAAAAGACGCTCCCAGCGGAACGGCGGCCAAACTGGCCGATATCGTTTCCGAAACGCTTTCCATCGACACGCGCCGGGACGGGCGCGGCGGAGCGGTGGGCGAACGTCCCGCCAAGGAAATCGGCCTGCACGCCGTGCGCGGCGGTGAAGTGCCGGGCGAACACACCGTCTATTTCTTCGGTGCGGGCGAGCGGCTGGAACTGACCCACCGCCTGGGCGGCCGGGAGGCCCTGGCCGCGGGCGCACTAAGGGCCGCCCAATGGATTTCCGGCGTGAAACCGGGCCGTTATGACATGAACGACGTCCTCGGACTGAAAGGATAAGAGAATCGGCATGCCTTCGAAAAAGAAACCGACCATCCGTGAAGCCCGGCGCGTGCGGGAACTGCCTCCGTATCTGTTCGCGCGTATCGACCGACTGAAATCCGAAGTCGCGGCCAAGGGCGTGGACATCATCGATCTGGGCGTGGGCGACCCCGACCGCCCCACTCCCGATGCCATCGTCGAGGCCATGGACGCGGCCATCCGCAAGCCGGAAAACCATCGCTATCCGGCCTACGCGGGCAGCCGGGCCTTCCGCGCCTCTTGCGCGGAGTATCTCAAAAAACGCACCGGCGTTAGCCTGGATCCGGAACGCGAGGTGCTGGGACTGATCGGCAGCAAGGAAGGCATCGGGCATCTGCCCCTGGCCTTCATCGACCCGGGGGACGTTTCCCTGGTGCCCGACCCCGGCTATCCGGTCTACCAGACCGCCACGCGCTTCTGCGGCGGCGAGCCGTATTTTCTGCCGCTGAAGGAAGAAAACGGCTTCCTGCCCGACCTGGACCGCATCCCGAAGACCGTCTGGAAGCGCGCCAAACTGCTCTTTCTAAACTACCCGAACAATCCCACCGGCGCGCGCGCCAGTGGGGAATTCTTCGAAAAGGCCGTGGAACTGGCGAACCGGTACGGGGTGCTCATCGCCCACGACGCGGCCTATTTCGAGATCTACAGCGGTCGCAAACGCCCGCTCTCCATTCTGGAAATTCCGGGCGGCCGGGACATCGCCATCGAATTCTTCAGCCATTCCAAGACCTTCAACATGACCGGCTGGCGTATCGCCTTCGCGGCGGGCGCGCCGGAGGCCGTAGACGCTCTGGGGCGGGTGAAGAACAACCTGGATTCCGGGCAATTTACCGCCGTCCAGGACGCAGGTATCGCCGCCAACGAACGGCCCGCGAAAGAGCGCGACGCCATTCGCAAAATCTACGCCGATCGCCGCCGGGCCACCGTGAAACGGCTTCAAAAGGCCGGGTTCCGGGTCTTCGATGCCGGGGCCACGTTTTACGTCTGGATCCGCACGCCGGGCGGCATGGACAGCACCGAATTCGCCATGCGGGCGCTGGAACTCGCCGGGGTGGTGGTCACGCCGGGCGTGGGCTTCGGGCCTTCCGGAGAGGGCTACTTTCGCCTGGCGCTCTGCCAGGAGGAAAGCCGCGTGGCCGAGGCCGTCGGACGCCTTGCGGAGATCGCGAAACCGTCATGAACCCGGGAGCCGCCATCAGTCTGGGAGCCAACCTGGGCCGCCGTCGCGAAAACCTCCGGAAGGCGCTCGAAGATCTGCAAGCCGGCGGAAAGATTCGCGTTTCCTCCGTATCCTCTTTTTACGAAACCGAGCCGGTGGACGCCGACAGCTCGCTTTGGTTCGTGAACGCGGCGGCCTGCCTGGAAACGTCCCTTTCGGCGGTGGAACTGCTCCAGGTCATGCAGAGCCTGGAAGCGGAGGCCGGACGGGTACGGGAGGGCCATCACGATCCCCGGCCCCTGGATCTGGATCTGTTGCTTTTCCGCAACGAAATCATCACCCGCGGAGCCCTGGAAGTGCCCCATCCGCGCATGTCGCTGCGCCGTTTCGTGCTGGAACCCCTGGCGGAGATCGCCCCGGACTGGGTGCATCCCATCATCGGAAAAAGCGTGGCGAAACTGCTTTCGGATTGCGCCGACCGTTCCGCCGTTCGAAAAATGGAAGCCTGACATTCAATCGTGAAGGAGAAACGAGCATGAAATTTTTCATCGACACCGCCGACGTGAAGGAGATTCGCGAGGCCGCCGAATACGGTCTGATCGACGGCGTGACCACCAATCCGTCCCTGGTGGCCAAGACCGGGCGGCCCTTCGAGGAAGTCGCCAGGGAGATCCTCTCCCTGGTGGACGGCCCCGTCAGCCTGGAAGTCACCGCCCCCGACGCGGGGGGAATGGTGAAAGAGGCTCTGGAACTGGCCTCCTGGGGCGAAAACGCGGTCATCAAGGTGCCCATGAACCTGGAGGGCCTGAAGGCGGTGCGGATCCTGTCCGAGAAGGGCATCAAAACCAACGTCACGCTGGTGTTTTCCGTCATGCAGGCCGTGCTCGCCGCCAAGGCCGGCGCCACCTTCGTCTCTCCCTTCGTGGGACGCCTGGACGACATCAGCGAATCCGGCATGGAACTGATCGAAAACATCGTCCAGATCTTCGACAATTACGCTTTCGAGACCGAGGTGCTGGTGGCCTCCGTGCGCCATCCCATCCACATCACCGAAAGTGCGCTGATGGGCGCGGATGCGGTGACGATTCCCTACAAGGTCATCCAGCAGCTCGCCAAGCATCCCCTGACCGACCGGGGTATCGAGGCGTTCATGAAGGATTGGGACAAGGTTCCGAAATAATCGTATCCGAATACCGGAAAAATCCGGTATTTCCCGCCGTTTTCTCGTGCCCGCCCCCGCGCGGATGGGAACGGCCAATTCAAGCTTGCAACGGTTTCGTTGCAACCCCGAGGGGGCGACCCCTGGAAAGGCGAACGTTCGAAATGAAGATTGAAAAGGACAAATACGCGCGTTTCTGCTTCAGTTTCCGGAACTCGGAAGGCGACATCGTTTACGAAACGGCCGAAGAAGACGCCTCCTGGTACATCCACGGGCGCGGCCTGATTATGCCCGCCATGGAAAAAGCCATGGAAGGTCATGAGGAAGGTGAAAACTTCATCTTCGCCATCCCCCAGGACGAAGCCTTCGGCCCCCGCCGGGAGGCGCTCGTTCGGGAGTTCCGCAAGGATGAGATGCCGGAGGGCTTCGAGGCGGAAATCGGCGCGGTGCTGGAAGTTACCGACGAGGACGGCAACGTCTTTCCGGCCTTCGTGTGCGAAGTGGGCGAGGAAATCCTGAAACTGGACGCCAACCATCCTCTGGCCGGCCAGGATCTGAATTGCGAGATGAAAGTGCTGGAAGTGCGCGACGCCACCATGGAGGAATGGAACGAACTGGAACGCCATCTGATGGATCCGGAACAGGGACCGGTGATGATGGAATTCGGCGAGGATGCGGAAGGCGGTTGCGGCTGTCACGCCTGCCATACCGGAACCTGCGGAGATCCCGGCTGCTCCGATCACGGCAAGGGAAACGGGAGCAAAAAGCCCAACTGATCGCCGGGAAATTCACCTCTTTCGATTTCGTCCCCCCGCCCGCGTGGGGGGACGCGTGCCGCCTTCCTGCTTCGGTTGATTTCAGGGCCGGGTTACAGTGTGAACCTTCCCGTCCTCCTCGAAAAAGCGCAACGTTTCCGTTCGTTTCCAGATTTCCTCATCCATCTGGACGTAAAAGGCGATGCTTTGTCCGGGCGGTACGTCTTGCACGCCGGAGGGCAAAAGGTTGTCCACGCGATGAACCCCGTCCGCCGCCACGGCCTCGAAGCGGCTCTGGACGCGGCGCGGGGTCTCGCCCTCGTTTTTCACCAGGATTTCCAGGTTTTGGTCCCGCAGGGACAGGCCGCAGCAGGTCTTGAAGGCCAGAATTTCCCCGCTGCCGGAATCCATGTGCGGCATAAAACGCAGCACGGCCCGCTTAACCCCGGCCCACGATGGCGATGCTGCAAACGTTCATGAAGGGAAAGCCCCCCAGGTTGTGGGTCAGGCCGTAGCGTGGATTCTCCAGTTGGCGCTTGCCCGCGCGGCCGTGCAGTTGCAGATACATCTCGTACAGCATGCGCAGCCCGGACGCGCCGATGGGATGGCCGAAGCACTTCAGGCCGCCGTCCACCTGGGCGGGCACGCCGCCGTCCAGGTCGAAAAAGCCGTCCAGGCTGTCCTTCCATGCCTGTCCGCGTTCGCTGATGTGCAGATCCTCATAGGTCACCAGCTCCGTGATGGAAAAGCAGTCGTGCAGTTCCATCATGCTGATCTCCTCGCGCGGGTTGCGGATGCCCGCTTCTTCATAGGCGCGGCGGCTGCACAGGCTGGTGGTCTTGAAGTGGGACACGTCCCAGTCGTTGTAGCCCATCTCCTCGCCGGACGAAAGCGCCAGTTGCAGGGATTTCACGGTGACGAAATCCTTCACCCCCATGTCCCGGGCCTTCTCTACCGTGGTCACGATGGCGCAAGCCGCGCCGTCGCTCACCCCGCAGCAGTCGAAGAGTCCCAGCGGATGGGCGATGATGGGCGCGGCCATGACCTGTTCCACGCTCACGGCCTTTTGCAGATGGGCCTTGGGATTGAGCAGGCCGTTGGCGTGGCTCTTGGCGGAGACCTTCGCCATGGCGCGCTTCAGATCCTGATCCTTCAGGCCGTATTTCGCCCCGTAGGCGCTGGCGAGCTGGGCGAAGGCGCCCGGCGCGCTGATGTTGGGCCACCACAGCCAGGTGAGCGATCCCGCTCCGGAGCCGGGGTTGGGCAGGCCGCCGTAACCCGTGTCCTTCAGCTTCTCCACGCCCATGGCCAGCGCAATATCGTACGCGCCCGAGGCCACGCCGTAGACCGCGCCCCGGAAAGACTCCGTGCCGCTGGCGCAGTAGTTCTCCACCCGGGTGACGGGAATGAAGGGCAGCCGCAGGCCGCGGCTCATGGCCAGGGCGCTCTTGCCGATGCTGATCTCCTCCATGCAGGTGCCCAGCCAGGCCGCCTGGATGTCCTCCGGTTGCAGCTTCGCGTCGGCGAGCGCCTCCCCGAAGGCTTCCACCATCAGTTCCTCTGCGCCCACGTCCCAGCGCTCGCCGAAACGGGTGCAGCCCATGCCGATGATCGCCACCTTGTCCTTGATTCCCGTGGCCATGTCTTTCGCCCTTTCTATCGCCTAGCCTGAAACAAATGAAAGATCGAGAGTTTTCAAGTCGCAGCGGATTCTTCATGAATCATCCAGGCTAAAACCGGAAGAGTTTTCCGATCAACTGGGATTTCATCATGTCGCCTTCCACCTTGAGCTTGCCCGTGGTGAAAAGATTCATGGCGTTGGCCTTGCCCTGCATGAGCGCCAGAAAATCCGCGCCGTCCATCTTGATGGTCGTATCGGCGGCGTCCGTGCGGCCCTTCTGGACCGAACAAGTTTGCTCCTTCACCGTGACGAACCATTCCCCGCCGCCGTCTCCGCCGATGACGTACTGGAAGACGGCGCTTACGCCTTCGCTTTTGTCCGCCTGGAAAGCCTCGGGCATGCGCTTGAAGATCGCCGCCACGCCGCCGGGTTCGCTTGATCCGCCGCCGTTTCCATCCGCCGGACCGGATTCGAAGGCGTCGATCATGGGATTCAGCGCCTCCGTAAGGTTGTGATATTCCCGGGCGTTGCCGAGATCGTGAATCGCGTCGAAATGACGGTGGATGTCCTCCGGCGTGGGCGGCGTGCGGCCGTCTCCCACCACCGCGCCCGGCCCGGTAAAGATGGCTGAACGGTTGTAATAGCCCATGGCGGCGTTGAAAACCTGCCCGCTTTCCTCGCAGTCCTCCCGGCACAGATACAGCACGAGCGGGGCCACGAACTCCGGGCGCATGCGCTCCAAAAGGTCCGGCGGCAGGATGTCTTCCGTCAGCCGCGTGCGCGCGATGGGCGCGACGGTGTTCACCTTGATGTCGTACTTCAGGCCCTCCAGCTTCAAGGAATTCATCAGGCCCACCAGCCCCAGTTTGGCCGCCGAGTAATTCGTCTGCCCGAAGTTGCCGAAAAGCCCCGCCGCCGAGGTGGTGAAGACGATCCGCCCGTAGCCCTGCTCGCGCATCTTGGCGAAGGCCGGCCGCGTCACGTGATACGCCCCGGCCAGATGCACGTCCAGGACGGCTTTCCAGTCTTCCGGCCCGAGCTTTAAAAACGAGCGGTCGCGCAGGATGCCCGCGTTGTTGATGACGATGTCGATGCGTCCGAAGGCGGAAAGCGCCGCATTGATAATGGCTTCGCCGCCTTCCGGCGTGGCGACGGAATCGTAGCTGGCCACGGCCTCGCCGCCCGCCTGCCTGATTTCCTCCACCACGGCGTCGGCCGCGTTTTTGGAATCCCCGCGCCCGTCGGCCGCGCCGCCCAGGTCGTTCACCACCACCTTGCAGCCACGCGCCGCCAGTTCCAGGGCGTACACGCGCCCCAGCCCCGCGCCCGCCCCCGTCACCACCGCCACACGGTCGTCGAAGTCCGAACTCCTGGACGCTCCCGTTTCCGTTTTCTTTTGGAGGATGGGCAACGCCTTCCAGAAATAGCCGCTGAAGCCGCGTTCCTTGTCCGTGTAGCGCTTGCGGAACACCATGCGCACCGGCTGGCCCACCGCCACGTCTTCTTTCTCCACGTCCGTGAAATCCGCCATGAAACGCCCGCCGTTCTCGAACTCCACCATGCCGTAAATGGCGGGCGGGTCCACGGAGACAGCCAGGAGATCGGCGGTGAAGCTTTTGACCCGGGCGGGTTCGTCCGCGAAGGGATGCTCGCTCTGGGTATCCCGGGCTCGGCAGTCCGGGTTGACGCAGATGTCCATCTTCGGAAACTGGGCCGTGCCGCAGCTTGCGCACTTACCGCCGATGAGGCCGTGCAGCATCCTGCGGTTGCGATAAAGCACGGTCATGGCCGTCTGGGTGGGCGCTTCGGCGCGGATGCCCATCTCCGGGTCGATCAGGTCGCGGAACTTGAGAAACTTCATGTAGTTTTCGGTGGCGCAGCCGTTTTCCAGCGTCCTTAGAAACGCTCCGCGTTCGCGGGACGCGATCTCGTCCGTGACACGGAAGAGCAGGGCGTCCGCTCCCTGGCCGAAGCCGCACAGAAGGATGCGCTCGCCGGGCTTGGCCGTCTCCAGTGCGTGGCAGAGCATCACCAGCGGATGCGCCGCGCCGGTCTCGCCGCAGACCTCATGTAGGTTGTCGATAAGTTTTTCCGGTCCGGCCCCCAGTTTCTTCGCGATCTTTCGGTGCTCGGCCTTGAAGAAGCAGGGGAAGACCAGATGATCCACGTCCTCCATGGTGATGGAAAGCTTTTCGAACAGCGCTCCCACCGCCTCCGGGATGATCTTGGAATAGCCTTCGTCCCGGATCCAGCGTTCCTCCCAGGTGTAATCGAAGTCACGGCCCGCGCCGCGATAGTGACCCACGAAATCCTTTGCCAGCGACACGCCGCCCAGATACTCGGCCAGCACGTTCTCCGATCCCAGGAGCAGGGCGGCCGCGCCGTCGCCGTACCACATCTCGTAGAAAGAGGCGGGCCGGGTAGGGCGCTTGTCGGCGGCGGCAAGCAACACCTCGCCACAGGAACCGCCCTTCACCACGTCCAGGGCCGTAAGCAACGCGCTCGTCCCGCAACGCTGGGAGGAGGAAAAGTCCATGGCCGGCAGGTCGTCCCGCAGATTCAGCGCCTCCTTCGAGATGCCCGCGTTCAGGCGATCCGTGAAGGGAAAGCTGGTGGAACACAGGTAATGGCCGTCCACGCGGGAACGATCCCGGCCCCGCAAACAGTTCCGCCCGGCTTCCACCGCCAGGGTGAGGACGTCCTCGTCCCAGTTGCAGAACGAGCGCTCGCCCTGGGCCACGGTGACCAGCGCCGGGGCGAACCAGCCCATGTGCCGGTATATCGCCATGCGGTTCAGCCGGAGCCTTGGAATATAGCCGCCGTAGGATACGATGCCGATCATCTTTCGCCCTTTCTATCGCCTAGCCTGAAACAAATGAAAGATCGAGAGTTTTCAAGTCGCAGCGGATTCTTCATGAATCATCCAGGCTTAGAACCGGAAGAGTTTTCCGATCAACTGGGATTTCATCATGTCGCCTTCCACCTTGAGCTTGCCCGTGGTGAAAAGATTCATGGCGTTGGCCTTGCCCTGCATGAGCGCCAGAAAATCCGCGCCGTCCATCTTGATGGTCGTATCGGCGGCGTCCGTGCGGCCCTTCTGGACCGAACAAGTTTGCTCCTTCACCGTGACGAACCATTCCCCGCCGCCGTCTCCGCCGATGACGTACTGGAAGACGGCGCTTACGCCTTCGCTTTTGTCCGCCTGGAAAGCCTCGGGCATGCGCTTGAAGATCGCCGCCACGCCGCCGGGTTCGCTTGATCCGCCGCCGTTCGCGTCCGCCGGACCGGATTCGAAGGCGTCGATCATGGGATTCAGCGCCTCCGTAAGGTTGTGATATTCCCGGGCGTTCTCCATGTCCCCGATGGCGTCCAGGGCGGCGGCCACGGTGTCCGGAGTCGGGATCTCCCCCGCGCCCACCACCGCGCCCGGCCCGGTGAGAATGGCCGAACGGTTGTAGTAGCCCATTCCGGCATTATAGATGCTCCCGGTCACGGGGCATTCCTTGGAGCACAGATACAGCACGAGCGGGGCCACGAACTCCGGGCGCATGCGCTCCAAAAGGTCCGGCGGCAGGATATCTTCCGTCAGCCGCGTGCGCGCGATGGGCGCGACGGTGTTCACCTTGATGTCGTACTTCAGGCCCTCCAGCTTCAAGGAGTTCATCAGGCCCACCAGCCCCAGCTTGGCCGCCGAGTAGTTCGTCTGCCCGAAGTTGCCGAAGAGACCCGCCGCCGAGGTGGTGAAGACGATCCGCCCGTAGCCCTGCTCGCGCATCTTGGCGAAGGCCGGCCGCGTGACGTGATACGCCCCGGCCAGATGCACGTCCAGGACGGCTTTCCAGTCTTCCGGCCCGAGCTTTAAAAACGAGCGGTCGCGCAGGATGCCCGCGTTGTTGATGACGATGTCGATGCGGCCGAAGGCGGAAAGCGCCGCATTGATAATGGCTTCGCCGCCTTCCGGCGTGGCGACGGAATCGTAGCTGGCCACGGCCTCGCCGCCCGCCTGCCTGATTTCCTCCACCACGGCGTCGGCCGCGTTTTTGGAATCCCCGCGCCCGTCGGCCGCGCCGCCCAGGTCGTTCACCACCACCTTGCAGCCGCGCGCGGCCAGTTCCAGCGCGTACACGCGCCCCAGCCCAGCGCCCGCCCCCGTCACCACCGCCACGCGGTCGTCGAAGCGGATGCCCTGGCGCTTTTCGCGCAGACGCAGACCTTCGTCGTCGGCCCATTCCACCACGCCGCGATCGATGACCACCTCGCCGCTCTCGGCATTCACGGTGCGGAAAACGCCCTCTCCTTCCGCCGTCTTCCAGATTTCCGTGCGGATGGGCAGGCCGGGATAGAGGGGCTTCGAGAAGCGCGTCTTGAAGCGCGTCATGCGATGGGGCTCTTCGGGGAAGAGGTGGCGAATCACCGCCCGGCAGGCGAAACCGTGGGTGCAGAGGCCGTGCATGATGGGTTTTTCGAAACCCACCGAGCGCGCGAAGTCCGGATCCGCGTGCAGGGCGAAGATGTCGCCGCTGAGGCGGTAGAGCAGGGGCTGGTCCGCTCCGGGACGGTCTTCCTGGACGAAATCCGGCTTCCGGTCCGGAAACGCAAAGTCCTCCTTTTCGGGAGCTTCGCCGCCGAAACCGCCGTCCAGGCGGCTGAAGAGCGTGAATTTGTTGGTGAAAAGCCTCGCGCCGCCGTCGTGCCAGGTGTCGGCCTCGGCCACCACCAGCGCGCCTTTCCTTTCTCCGCGATCGAGCATCTTCGTAATGGCGCCCGTAGTGCGCAATTTCCCCTGGGTGGGAATGGCGGCGTGGAAAAGGATGTCCTGTTCGCCGTGCAGAATTCCCGCCAGATTCGCGCCGGATTCCATGGCCACGGCGGCCAGGAAGTCGAAGACCGCGCCGATGGAAAAGCTGGGAATCACTTGTAGTTTTTCCTCGTAGCAGTATTGTAGTTCGTCGAATCCGGCGCCCACGCCCAGGGCGTAAAGCACCACGTCCTTCCAGGAGTAGGTTTTCTCCAGGGGGCCGATCTCCCGGCCGATCGCTTCCGTTTTCAGAGCCATGTGAGCGCCTCCTTCAAGGGCTTTTCGTTCGCGTAATGTCCTGAAATCCTTCCGGATCGTCTCTGCTGTCGAATGGTTTCGGGATTATAGAGGCTCCCGGGCGCAAATGTCAACCGGCAAAACGGAGTGAATCAGCGGCGAAAGGCCGAAAGCCACAGCCCGCGCAAGAGATCCTTCGGGCTTCGAAACAGCGAGGGAAAGGCCTGGCAGGGGCTGAAGCAGTCCCGACAATGGGCATAGCTTTCCAGGCGGGCGTGCACGAGGGGATCGGCCAGGAGGCGGGGGAAATCGTCTCCGTAATCGGCCAGATTCGCCACGGCCTCCCGGACGTAATCGCAGGGCCGCACCCCGCCCGCCGGATCCACGATCAGCATATCCTGTCCCGCCACGCAGCGGATGGGACTCTGGCCGCTTTGAAGAAACTCGTCCACCAGTCCCAGATACGCCAGGGGCGGCAGATCGGTGAGCGAGCGAACGCGATTCTTGCGGGCCAGGTCGCGGACGGCGCGGATTTCCTGCGGACCGGCGGCCAGTTCCGGGGCACATCCCCGGTTCACCAGAAAACTGTCCGTGGCCACGGTGACGATGTGCGTGGCGTCCGGGTGCTCGCGGCGCAGAAAATCCGCCAGATCATTCAGGCCGTTTCGGTTCAGCGGACTGACGGTGGTTTGGAAAGAAAGGGAAAAATGCGGGAATTCCCGCTGGATGCGCCGCAAACGGCGGGCGCTTTCCATGGCCTTCTCGAAGGCTCCTTCCACCCCGCGAGCCCGGTCGTGATCCGCCTTCAATCCGTCCAGGCTCAAGGCCGCCATGATAAAGGGAATCTCCAGTCGGGCGATACGCCGGGCGGCCCCTTCCACCCGTTCGGGATCCAGGCCGTTCGTGCCGAAGTTCAGTAGCACCAGGTTGGGACAAGCCCGGGCCACCGCCTCCGCGATGTCCGGAAAATCGGGCCGCAGGGTGGGTTCGCCCCCGGAAAGTCCCGCCCACAGGAGAGACGGCCCCAATCCCCGCGCCCAGGCCGCCACCCGTTCCGCCTGCGGACCTCGGTTTTCCGCAATGGGTTTTCGCCAGCAACCGCAGGTCCGGCAGCGGCTGTCGCAACGGTCGGTGATGAGAAACTCCACCTTGTACGGCAGGCCCCGGTCGCGCCGAGGCCCCCGGCCAGAAAGGCGCCTCGCCAGGCGCAGAAGTCCCCGGATTTGTGCGAGTTTCCGCTTTGCTTGTCGGCCTCCGCCGCTCATGGCGTGGTTTCCTTCGCAAGATGCAGTTCGTAGAGCCGCAAACGCCCCCGGTTGGCCGCCAGGCGTACATCACGGCCGGAGAGGCTCGCGGGCCAGCAGTCGCCACGCGCGCGGATGTCCGTGCGGTCCACGCCGCCCGGTTCGTAATAGCAGCAATGGGGTTCGCCGTCCATCTCGGTTCCGAGACAGGCCAGAACGGGAATTTCGGAATAAAGATTCGGAAGTTCGGCCATTGTGGGACGGCGGCGTTTTTCGTCGGGGCCGGCCTGTTCCGGAACCGCCAACCGCCGCCAGGCCGGGTTGACCAGCAGCGGCGTGTTCCGATCCAGGTCGTTCAAAAGATCCCGAGCCGCCCGGGCCGTTTCCGTTTTCCGCTCGTGTTCCTCCATCCAGTGCGTCCGCGTGTTTTTCCCCGCCCAGGCGGCGAAGAGCAGAAGAAGGAGCGCCCCCACGGGCCGCAGGGCCGGATGATGGAACCACCGCCGCGCTTTCCCAACGTCATTTTCTTCCGCGCCCGGCTTTCCGGCAAGCCATCCCCCGAAGAGAATCGCGGCGGGCAGGGCGATCAGATAGCCCTCCCGCTGGCTGGGCGCGGTGGCGGCCAGAAGATAAAAAGCCAGAATTCCGCCCAACCAGGCGGAAAGCAGGCCGACTTCCCGGCTTCGGCTTCCGGCCGATCCCCAGGCGGCGGCGAGCGCTGCGAGAAACCAGGGGGCGAGCGATTCCAGAATCTCCGCGTATCCCAGCAGATTGCGCCGCCAGACGCCCGCTCCGAAGGCGCTTTCCGTCTGATAGGCCGTGGCCAGCCGCAACAGGTTGAAGATGCAAAAGAGGGCCACCCATTTCCCGTGCCGGTCGGGGGCCTTCCAAATGGTCCTGATAACGAAAAACATGGGCAGGATCAGGATACCTTCCGCGCGGGTTTCCATGGCCCACTGTGCGCACAGAAGAGACAGTAACAACCAGGGAACGGACGCGTTTCGTACGGCGTGGACGTGGGTTCCAACGGCCAGGGCCAGCCAGCCCGCCGCCAGAAAAAACCACCAGGCTTCCACCAGAAAAGCGGGATGGGCGGGATGAAGCGCCCAGAGGAGCGCCGCGCCGAGGGTCGCCTTATGGCTCCCGAATACCAGGCGGGCCGTCACGGCCAGGGCGATGCAGCAGAAAAGCGCGGAGAAAACGTTCAAAGCCATCCATCCCCGCGTGCCTGCGAAGGTTTTCAGGAAGATCGCTCCCACGAAACCGCCGCCCAGACGATAATCCACCGCCGGAAGGGAGAAATCCGAAAGCCAGAACGCCGGGCCGTATTCCAGCCAGACGCCGCCCGGCGCGGGATCGGCGGGGACGATCCAGACGAGCGTCGGAATCAAGCTCGCGAGAAAACCCATGGACAGCGCCGGAAACAGGGACCGGATCTCCCTGCGGTCCGTCTTGAGCACCCACACGAACGCGCACGAAAGGGCCAGGGAAAGAAGGATGAAATATCCCCAGACGAACCCGGCGCGGACGCCCGGATCCGCAAGCCAGGGCCGGGCGAAAAAGCCCAGCACGGGATCCAGAATCCAGTTGACGGGCGGAAAGACCCCGGAAAGCTGGAGAACGATCAGCAGCAGAACCGCCAGAAACGGCAAAAGCCCGCTGCGAAGGCTCTCTTGCAAGAACGCACGCAGACGCGCCTTCAAACGCGGAAAATACCGCTCCCGTCCATCGCCTCCCACGGGAAAGAACGCCATGGCCGCTCCCGCAAACACCAAGGTCGCCGCCGCCACGGCTTCATCTCCCAGCATGCGGACCGTGAAAAACGCCGTGGCCAAGGCCGGAAATCCGGCGGCCAGCGGTCCGGAAAGCGCGGGGGGCGCGTTCTTCCGATAAAAACGCAGGAAAACAAACAACGACGCCAGGATCAGGCAGCCCAGACCCGCCGTAATCGGCGCGGAAAGATCCGGAATCCGGGTCCGCTCCACCCTCGGTGTCTCAATTTCGGAAACAACGGTCCAGGCCGCCGCCAGCCGCGCCTCGCGCCCCTCCGATGCGATCCACTTCAGATAGGCATCCGTCCAGGGCGGAAAACTCTTTCGGGAACAGAGTTTCAGACGTTGAAGTTTCCGGCAAGCATCATCCGCGGGCGTCGCCATGGGAAACAACTGAAATTCCCCGCCTTTCCCATGGTCTTCGAAGAATAGCCGCACGAAATGGCGCTCGATTTGCAGGCCGGAAAGCTCCACGCCTTCCGGCAGCAGGTTATCCGGCGGTGCGAGAGCCTCGGCCAGCCGATCCTCCTGCCCGGGGGGAACGGCCGCATGCAAATCTCCGTCCCGATCGGATGCCCAAAGCGTCCCACAGGCCAGAAGACCGACCGGAATCGCCAGGATCGGGATCCGCAGGAATGTGTGCAGGTGCGAAAGAATTTTCCGAAACGATGTCGCCAAGTTATTCCGGCCGGAAGGGGCTGGCGTAGACCCGCCAGGCGCCGATGTCGTAACCGCCCGAATTCTGGTCCTTGCCGTACACTTTCAGGTAAAGCGTGTGCTCGCCTTCCTCGATGCAGAGCGTCTCGTAGGTGACCTTGTCCGTGTACATCTCGTCCTGGGGACGCGGCGGCGTGGAGGAATCCACCGGGTTGCAGTTCAGGTTGAGGCGATTGTTCGGCTGATCCGTACGCAGGTGCTTGATGGGCTGACTGTCGGGATTGTCCAGATGCAGCGAAACCTCGCCCCAATCGATGCCGCAGACGTATTTCAGCTCGATGATGTAGAGATAGGTGGTATCGATGTCCAGATCCAAGGCCAGATATTCGCCGGAGGCGTCCGCATTCAGGCGCACGTAATCCTTCGCGCTTCCGAAATCCGGATTCTGGCTGGTGACGATTTCCGTGTGCAGGGACGGGTTGCTGTCCAGCAGATTGAACATGTCCGTGGCATAGCGGATCAGAGTGCCCGGCATCTGGCCCGGATCTCCGCAGCCGCCTTCACCGTCGCCGTCCGTCGCGCTGTCCGTATCACCGTCCACGCCATCGTTCCGGCAGGCGCCGTCCCGGCAGACGCTGTCTCCCGTGCAGTCCTCGCGCCACAGCCAGGCCGTGCCGTTCGAGGAGCACTGCTCCACCGCATTGTTCATGCAGCGATAGGTTTCCGGGGCGCATTCCAGACTGTTGTCTCCGTCCGGCGGCGCGTCGTCGCCGTCGGCGGATTCTCCGTCTCCGTCGGAAACGATGCATTGTTCCGGCAATAGGCAGACCTTCAAAGCCGCTTCCGGATAACAGCAGGAACCCAGGACCACGTTTTCGCAGTCCATATCCGTGGAACAGGACATGGAACAGAAATTCCCAGAGGTTCCGGGATAGCAGATTCCGCTGATACAGCCGTTGTTGTTCGAGCAGGCCTCGCCGAAGGCCGCCGGCTCGGTTTCCGTCGCTTCTCCCCCGGCGTCCTGATCTCCGTCCGGGTCGGACGATCCGCCTCCGCCGCAGGAAAAGGCGAACAAAGGAAGGAAAAGCGCCAGGATCGGAACGGTCCATTTCCTCATAGTCGGAATCTCCTCATAATGGCATCCGGGCGAGTTCATGCCGAATAAACGAAGTTTACCCCATTTCATCCTCCGGGGCAAGTCCTTCGATTCATCAGGCGCAAGGGAGAAAAACGCCTCGGTGGCCGGGCGCGCCGGACCGCCTTGGTTCGCGCCGCCCGTGCGGGGCCGGGGAAGAAGTCCTCCATGGGAGGCCCGTCATGGAGCCGATCCTTGCAATGAACGCGATAAATCATTGAAAATCATGGGGTTATATGTTATACTGAATAGGTGATCGAGCGGCTTGCTTCGAGACGAGGATTCACGTAAAAGTACGCAAGGTTCGGGAAAACGCATGGAACGGGTGTACGTGCCGGAATTCGGTCCGGCTTCTCCACGGGCGGAACTGTCGCCGGAAAAGGCGCGCTACCTGCTGCGCGTCCATCGATTGAAGGACGGCGACGTGGTGGCGGTTTTCGACGGCCTTTCCTGCGAGTCTCTGGCTCGGATCGAGGTGAAGGGCAAGCGGGCCGCTCTTCGGTTCGAGCGGGTGCTTCGCCGGGAGGAGGCGCTTCCCATGCGGCTGACGTTGGCCCAGGCGCTTCCCAAGCACGGCAAGATGGAGACCATCGTTCAGAAAGCGGTGGAACTGGGCGTCTCCGGATTTCGGCCTTTCGTCTCGACGCGTTCCGTCAGCCGGGTGGACAAAACCGCCGCCGCGAACAAGGTTCGCCGCTGGCGTCTGGTGGCGGAGGAAGCCTGCCGGCAGTGCCGTCGGATTCGAATTCCGGAGATCGGCGAGATTGCGGGATTTGAGGACATGCTGGCCGCCGGAGAAACGGGCGAACGGATCTGGCTGGCCTACGAGGGAGAGGGAACGCTCGGGCTGTCGGAAGCGCTTCACGAACCGAGGCCCAACGCGCTTTGCGTGGTCGTGGGGCCGGAGGGCGGATTCGAGGAAGAGGAAGTGGCCCTGGCGAAAGAGCGCGGCGCCCTGCCGATCTCCCTGGGTCCGCGTATTCTGCGAACGGAAACGGCCGGCCCCGCGTTGTTGGCGATTCTGCAATTTACCTGGGGCGACCTTGGGAAACCGATGTCCGGACAACGACCGGAAGAGGAAAAATGGACATGAAGTGCAAAAAATGCGGGAGTGAACTGAATCCGGGCGACCGGATCTGCGGCTATTGCGGCTTTCCCGTCTGGGACGAAACGGAAGCGCCGTCGGATTCCGGGTCGGCGGGCCGGGAGGAACGCACGGTGAAGAAATTCCGTTTCGACCGCCGGGATCCCGAGGAAAAAGGCGAAACGCCGGTCAACGGGCAGGCGCTGGCTTCGTTTTCGGAAAGCCTGGATGCGCGTCCCGACTCCGCGCCAAAGGCTTCCGCATCGAATGCCACGGAGGATTCCTCTTCTCGGGGAGAGGCCCTGGAGGGGCGTCTGCGGGAAGTGGAGGAGAAAAGCGGAGAAGGGGACGCGGACGAGTTGAAGCAGGTTTTGCAATCCATTTTCAATCCCAAGGAACCGCTGACCCGGGTGACCCGGGAGATGAAGGCCCAAACGGCGAAGAAAAAGGAATCTGCGACCGAGGCCGCGCCTCGGAAGGATCCTCCGAAAGCCGTTGCTCCACGGGAACCGGCGAGTGACGATGTGGATACTACAGCGGAAATTCCGCCGGAAGTTCCATCGGATGAACCCGCGCGGGAAATGGCCGAAGCGGAGCCGGAACCCGCTCTTCCGGAAATGGATACGGATGACGGAAGCGCGGACCTGCCGGTGAGGGAACCCGAATCCGAACCCGAACCGGAACCGGAGTCGGAATCCGAACCGGAACCGGAGATCGAAGCCGAGTCAGCATCCGAGCCGGAGCCCGAATCCGAACCCGAGCGGCCCAATCTGGCCGATCGCCGCACCCTGCAAATGCTGGCCATGCCGTCGGACGGAGGAAAAAGCCATCACGGGCTATCCGGTCGAACCGAGGATGAAAACGCGGCGAACGCGCCGGAATCCGGGGAACACGACGAAAGCCCGGACAGCAGCGAGGCCGATTTCGAGGACGCGCGGGAAACGCTGCGCGCTCCTGTCGCGGCGGAGCCCGCTTGGGTGACGGAGGACAGCCTGGACGCTCTGGCGAAGGAAGCGCGGGAGGATGAGGATTTCGACACCGCCCCGGCGGATCCGGACGAGGAGGACGGCGACTGGATCGACGAGGCCGAGGAGGATTTCGGCAAGCCGGAACGGCCCGCTCGCAAGCGGGGCCGCAAACTGGGCGCATCGCCGGAACCCGAGGAGAAAGCGGATCTGCTGGAAGTCCACGTCACCGTCTCCGGATTCGCGCGGCGCGCCCTGGCGGGTCTGGCGGACCAGGCGCTTCTCCTGCTCCTGACCTGGCTGTTCGCGTACATCGGCATCGTCGTTTTCGGCACGGACCGGCTGCCGGGGATGTCCGGGGGAATCGGCGATGTCTGGCGATTGGCGGCGGACCAGCCCGTGATGTTGCCCGCCTATCTTGCACTGTACCTGTTTTTCTTCGGATTCACCTCCATTCTCTTTGCCGTATCCACCGGACAGACACCCGGAAAGCGGCTCTTCGATCTGCGCCTGATTCAGGATGACGGGTTGCCGCTGTCTCTCGGACGCGCCGTGATTCGCTGCCTCGGCTCCGCGCTTTCCGCCGCGCCGTTTTTCCTGGGTCTGCTGTGGATCATTTTAGACTCGAAAAAACAGGGACTTCATGATAAGCTTTCCCAGACCCTGGTGATCCGTGTCCACCCCCAGACGGAGAATTGAGCCGTGAACGCGCCAAACCGAAAAATCATCCAAACCGAAAAGCTGGTCGAACTGGAGCGAAACCTTCGGGAACTGGAAGATCCCCGGAAGATTCTTCAGACGCTTTGCGAGGGCTTCGAGTCCATGACGGATTTCGCCATGTTCTTCAAGCTTTCCGGTGAGCACGCCGGCGGCTGGGTTTTTCACGGCCGCAGCGAACTGGCCGAGATCCATGCCGAGGACATCGCCTTCCGTCTGGCCGAGGAACCCCGCATCCGGAAGGCCCTGGACGAGCGCGTTCCCGTGGTTCTTTCCGGCCTGAACGGACGTGACTGGGACATTCTGCTCATGAAACGCGGGCTTTCGGGCGAACGGCACGTCGCCGTCTTTCCGCTGGTGGTCGGCCCCAAGACGCCGTTTCTCTTTCTCATCGATCGTGACCATCCCTTCGGCGCGGACGAACTGGGCGCGGTGACGAGCCTGCTGGCGCCCCTGGGATTCCGCTTCGCCAAGCTGATCCTGGACAAGCGCGGCGAGGGGCGGAACGTGGAATCCGAAGCCGCGCCGGAGGCCGACCCCGAAACCTCTACCGAACCTCCGGCCGAAAGCGATGGCGAGCCGGTTCGGGAAACGGAGGAAGCTTCACCGTCTACGCCCGAAAATTCGGAAGACGCGGAAAATCGTACGGATTCCGCTCCGGCCGACGAATCCCGGGAGATGTCCGAACGCTCCGGCAAGCCGGAAGCGACTCCGCCGCGTTCGGAGTCCAAATCCATGGAGCGGCTGATTCTGACCAACTGGCGGGAAGCCTACAGTAAGGCCCGCTCCGGAACCTGATCCGGAGGCCATGGGCGCCGTCTTTTTTTCCGGGATCTCGCCGTCGATCCGGAACAATCTATTCGTCTTTGCAAAGGAAAACGATGACACAATCTCCCTCCGCCCCGGAAAAACGAAATCTGACGATCTTCGGAGTCGGTCCCTGGTTCGTCCTGCTTTCGCTCGGTTATTCGGCGGTGGGTATCGGGCTCCGCCTCTGTTTTCCGGAGTTTTTCACCCTCATGCTGATTCCGAAGGCGTGGCAGACGGGCATCGGGGCGGGATTGCTTTTTATCGGGTTTCCTTTTTTCGTTCTCTCCTTGCGGATCCTCGTCAAGGGATTTCCTGCCGGAAAACTGTTCACGAAAGGAACCTACGCCGCCTGCCGTCATCCCGTCTACGCAGCCTGGGTGGTGTTTATCGTTCCGGCACTTGGATTGCTGATGCACTCCTGGCCCCTCGTGGGCGTGGTTCCTGCCATGTACATCACGCTACGGCTTCTCGTCCGCAAGGAAGAGGCGGAGTTGTCGCGGCTGTTCGGCGATGAATTCCGGCAGTACAAACGGCGAACGCCCGCCGTCTTTCCCCTGCTTCATCGCTTTTGGGAATGAACGCGGCCGGGGGTATCGATAATTCGAACGTATAATTTAGGACGAACGGTTTTGCCGCTTTGTGAAGGCAGAGATTCCGCCTTTCGATTTTACCGTTCGAATTCTTCCCACCTTACTGGCACGCACCGTCCACACAAGTTTGGCTGCTTTCGGCGCAGTCCGTCCAGGGAATCCAGCCGTAGCCCGAGCACATGACCACCTCGTCGCCCTGGCAACCGAAGCTCATCGCCTCACAGGGCGGGTCCGAAATGCAGTCCGCCTGGGTGCATTCCCCGGCGACCATGTTGCCGCAGGCGCAGGTCTCCGTGCCGCAGTTCCGGACGAGCTGCCAGGTGGATCCGTCGGACTTGCATTCCTCCACCGCGTTGTTCATGCAGCGCAGCCGCCGGGGGGTGCAGACCTGAACGCCCATGCACTGGATCGGCGATTGATTCTCGTCGCACACCTGGGTTCCCGTGCAGTACTGCACCAGAACCCAGGCGGTTCCGTCATCGTTGCATTCCAGCACGGCGTTCTGCCCGCCGTCGCACTTGCGCATGCCCGCTCCGCAGATTTCCGGTTCGCCGCACCAGGCGTCCGGCAGGGCCTCCCGGCACATTTTCTGCTGATCCGGACAGGGATCCTCCACCATCCATTCCGTGCCGTAATCGTTGCACTTTTCCACGTTGTTGTACATGCATTGCTTGGCGCCCGGGTTGCAGACCTTGGCCGTGTCCGCGTCTCCGTCTCCCGACAGGCAGGCTCCGTTCGCGCAGCCGTTCTCGCATTCGGTCACGAAGGTCCAGTCCAGCCGGCCGTGCAGAATCTGGCAAAGCTGCAACTCGTCGTTACGACAGCGGTTCTGGCCCATGGTGCAGATTTCAACGGGTTGATTCTCGTCGCCGTCCACGGACACGTCGCCGTCCGTGTTTTCGTCGCCGTCGTTCGAGATTTCCCGGCAGACGCCCACGGACGCGCCGCTTTGAATGGAGCAGGTTTCGCCGTTCAGGCAGTCGCTGTCGGTGGCGCACTGCGTGGAAACGCAGGATCCGTTCAGACAGCGGAAGCCGATCCGGCAGTCGTTGTCGTCCGAGCAGGGATCGAGAGCCGCGTCGCCGTCCTCGTCCGCGCTTTCCTCGTTGCAGGCCGAAAACGAAAACGCCGCCAGCCAGACCAACATGCACGACAGGGCCAGGGAAGTGATTTTCATGGGTTCCTCCGGAAAACGATGATCGGATACGGGCGAAACATCCCTTCGACCGGAAGGTTCCGCCCGGATACGGAATTGTACCCCGTCCCAGGGCCGTTTGGCAAGCCCCGGACTTCGGAAACTCCTCTGAAATCCTTCCATTGGCCGATTTTGCCGTTTCGTTTCCTCAAGGAATGGGCGAGGCGGGAGGCGTCCATCCGAAAAATCCCGATTTGTGCGCCACGGCGCAGGCGGAACCTTGGAAAGAGGATGTTGAGAAAACCATCGGATCATTCACCCCTGAAACGACGAACGGAAATTCAAAGGGGTTCATGCGAGTCCGAATCAAGAATATATTGCATTTTGGCAGCGGAATGGCTATGATGCAGCGTCGAAGAATCTGGACTTTCCGCCCCGGAAAAAACAATGGACTGGTACTATTATCTGGTATTCGGGTATACGGGTTTCGGGTGCATTCTCAGTGTGTACCTGGCAAGCCGTTACATGAAGAAACATCGCTGATTCCGCCCGAAACCACTCAAATCCTGTGGGAGAAACCATGGCGAAACGAATGTTGATTGCGCTGGCCGGTATCGTTCTGCTTTGCGTGTTGTCGCCGGGAAACGCCGCGTTCGCCCAGACGGACGGTTCGACCCAGGCCGCCGAGAAGGCCGCCCAAGCCCTGGAAAAGGCAAAGGGAACTCCGGAGTCGCCCAAGGCGGCCGAACCTTCCGCCCCCGCCGCCGAAGCATCCGCCGAGACCCCCAAGGCCGAGGCCTCCGATGCCGAGATGGAGGCGTTCTTGAGCGAGGAACCGGAGAAAAAAGAGGAACCCGGCGAAAAGAAAGCCGAAGAGAGCGGCGGCATGCCGGCCGGCTTTTCCACCATTTCGGTCATGAACCGCATCACGTTCGGAATGATCGGCCCCAAGAAAATCGCCAACTTCGGCGTCCAGGCGGAACTCGCCAGCAAGAAATTCGGCATCAACGCCCGCTGGGCCGCTCTTCAGACCATTCCGAACAACATCGGCTTCAGCTTCGATTTCGGTTTCGTGTTTCACTATTATCCCTTCGGCGACGCTCCCTCCGGCCTGTACGTGGGGCCGGGCCTTCAGATCATCCACATTTTCAAGAACCCCGATCCCCTGCGGGAACATCTGGTGCCGAAGGAGATGCTTCCTTACAACGTTCTGGTCTTCAACCGTTCCGGCTATGGCCACGCGGTGGATCTCATCACCCCGGTGGTGGAAGTGGGTTACCGGCACAAGTGGGCCATGAACCCGAAAGCCAAGAATCCCGCCTATTTCCTGCTGGGCGGCGAACTCACCCTGGGCGCGGCGGTGAGCGATCAGATCGCCTACTGGGGGACGGGATTTTACTGGACCGTCTGCCCGTACCTGGGATTCGCCTGGTAGGACCGGACGCCCGGCGTCGCTTTCCGGCTCCGGTCGCCGCAACGGTTGACGATTCGGGGAAGCGCGCGCCTCGATCACGCGTTTTCCCGTTCGAGGAGGGCCCGTGAACGAGAAAAACGTATCAAGGGTTCGAATCTTTCTGTGGATCGGCGGATTGGCCGCCCTGGCGATGGTTTACGTCCTGCGTCAGGCCCTCTTTCCCGTGGCGCTTTCGTTCATGCTGGCCTATTTTCTGGATCCGCTGGTGGATCGATTCGAGGCCCGCAAGATCGGACGCAGCACCGCAATCGTGATCCTTCTGGCCGTTTTTCTTCTCTTTTCCGCCCTTTTCCTTCTGATTTTCGTGCCGCTGATCGGCTCCGAACTGGAACGCTTTCTGGAGCGCCTTCCCGGGCTTCTGTCCACGCTTCGCGAGCGTCTGGTGCCCTGGCTGGAACGGGTCAGCGGCCAGGAGATCTCGGCGCTCATGGCTCAGGCCACGGAAAAAATGGCCGAATGGGGCCGCAATTTCAGCGGCGACGGCGCGGCCCTGGCGGCGCGACTGATCGGCCGGGCCTTTTCGGGAACCTTCGCGGTAGTGAGCGTTTTCGTGACGGCGGCCCTGGTGCCCATCTTCACGTTCTATTTCCTGCGGGATTTCGATGAAATCAAAATCATTCCGCTGGATTACATTCCTCCCCGCCACCGGGACCGCACGGTGGAACTCTTCCGGGAGATCGACGGCGTGCTGGCGGGATTTCTGCACGGCCAGCTGATCGTCTGCCTGGCGATGGGACTTCTGTACGCCATCGGATTCGCCGTCTCCGGCGTTCCCCTGGGCTTTCTGGTGGGGCTCGTCGCCGGGGCGGTGGCCTTCATTCCCTATCTGGGTTCCGTGGTGGGCGTGGGGCTTTCCCTGATTCTCTGTCTGCTGGACTGGCAGGGCGCGGGGCCGCTGATCGGTCTGGGCATTACGTTCGCCATCGTTCAGACGCTGGAATCCTTCGTGCTCACCCCGAAAATCGTGGGCGACAAGGTGGGGCTTTCTCCCGTGGCGGTGATTCTGGCGCTGCTTCTGGCCGGGGAACTGATGGGCTTTACCGGGATTCTCATTGCCGTGCCTTTAGCCGCCGTGGTCAAGATCCTTCTGGGTCGCTTGAAAGAACTTTATCGGAATACCGAATATTTCCGCGAAGGTTGAGTATGCGCCGCATCAAGCTGATCGCTTCCGACTTTCATCTGGGGACCGGACGCCGGAACGAAGACGGTTCACTGAACACGCTGGAGGATTTCATCTTCGACGAGCGTTTCATCGAATTTCTGGAATATTACTCAACGGGCGACTACACCAACGCCGAGGTCGAACTGATCCTGAACGGCGATTTCTTCAACATGATCCAGACCCCGGTGGACGGCCTGGTTCCCACGGACGTGACGGAAGAGATCTCGCTGAGGCAGCTCGCCCGCATCGTGGACGGCCATCCGCAAGTGGTCGCGGCGCTCCAGGCCTTTCGGGAACGGGAAGGCAAGCGGCTCGTGTTCACGGTGGGAAACCACGACGCGGGGCTGGCCTGGCCGGCGGTGAAGGAACGCATCCGGGAGATTTTCGGCCGGGACGTGGAGGTCGTCAGCCGAGCCTATGTCTTCGATAACATTCACGTGGAGCACGGCGACCGCTACGAGCCGGTGCATTACGTGGATCCGCGCTTGCCCTTTCTTTCCAAGGGGCTTGAAAAATCCATCCTGAATCTCCCCTGGGCCACCTTTTTCTATATCCGTTTCGTGCTGCCGTTCAAGAAGCACCGGAACTACGTCTCTTTCGTGAAGCCTTTTCGCAACTACCTGATCTGGGCCGCCGTTCACGATTTCTGGATCTTCGTGCGCACCATCAGCGGGTTGACGATGTTCACGATTCTTTCGCTGATCTTCGGACGCATCGGCAACCGCCGGTTCGGCTGGCCCACGGCCATGCGTATGCTGCGGCAGGTGAAAGGCAACCCGGAACTGCACGCGGCCCGCCGCATTCTAAAGCGGGCCGACACCCGCATGGTGATCTTCGGCCACACCCATCACCCGCTTTACCGGCGTTTCGCCCCCAATCAGGAGTACCTGAACACCGGCTGCTGGAACCAGATGATTAACCTGGACATCGCGCATCTGGGATACCAGGAGGTTTTCACCTACGCCAAGCTGGAATGGAACGGACGGCGCTGGCTGGCCTCGCTGAAACACTGGAAGGGTCAGACCCACCCCACCGAGGACTTCTTCGGATAAGAACGGCTATATATAAAACGGGTCAGGGAAACGAAAGGCGGCGGCTTTGGGCGATTCGCGAACGACGGGCGCGTGGAATGGAACGACCGCAAAGCGGCTGGATATTTCCCTGGCCGCGCTCCTGTTTCTCCTGGCGATTGCCTGTTCCTGGACGGGGTTCGGGCTGATTTTACGCGCGCCGCCGGAGGCCCGGGTGGATCAGGGACGAGTCCCGGAGATGCTCGCCGCGGCGCAAGCGGTCGGAAAGGAACTCGGCCTGTCCGACGTCTCCATGCGCATGGGACCGGGAAGCATCGATTTCTCGTGGGCGGCGGAAACGCCCAAACCGGGGTTGCGCCTCCATTTCGCTCCCGGGCGTGTCGGCAAAGCGGACGAGATGGTGCTTGCGGAAGCATCGGAGATTCCCGCCGATCTCGACGTGGAGCACTTGAAACAGGCGATATTGTCCGTCGGAAAACGGGGAATCTGGCGATGGGAACCGGCTCGGCACCGTCCCGACGCCATGCCGAGGCTGTCGCCCGAGGGCATGAGGCGGTTTCTTTTCCTTCTGGGCGTCTGCTGGCTTCTGATCTTCCTGGCGGGGATCGGATCGCTTTTGACATCGAACTGGCATCGGGAAGACGCCGTGCTGCTGATTCCGGTTCTGCTGCTTCTGGGGCATGCCCTGTGGATTCCCGGGATTCCCCTGGACATGAAGCTGCACTTTCTTCCCACGGATCTCGGGCGCGGAGACCTGCCCGACGTGTACGGTTTCGGCTTTCCCGGCTTCCAGATGCTTACGGCCGGGTTTTCGGACGCCGGTCCGGCCTCGTTGTACGCGGCGATATTCCTTTGCGCCCTGCTGGCGCTCGTGCTGGCCTACCGCCTGGCCCGGGATTGGACGGATTCCCGCCTGTTCGCCTTTCTGCTGACGTTGATTCTGGTGTCCATGCCGCTCTGGCTGCGAACCGTCCGTTCGGATTCTTCCCACGTTCCCGCGTTTACGGCTTTTCTGGTGGGGCTGTCCTTTTTTCACTCCGAATCCGCGGCCTGGCGTTATTCGCGTGTTCTGCTGGCGGCGCTGGCGTTGGGACTGGCGATGATGACGCGCGCCGAGTTCGTGGTGCTGCCGGTGATCGGATTTCTGGCGTATGCGGCGGTGGGGTGGCGGCGGACGCTGAACGTCGCTTCGCTGCTGGCGGCCGGCGGCGCGCTGGCGGCCTTTCTGGCGCCGAATTACGTCTGGATCGCGGGGCTGCTCGGCTGGCAGACGGAAAGCTTTCTGGATGCAGGCGCGACCCTGCAGGCGGTTTTGGGCCTGTCCCGGGGAAATCTGTTCTTTCATCCGGATTTCACTCCCTGGTTTCTGATGTTGTTCGCGGGACTGGGAGCACTGGAACTGCTGATTCGCAAGCGATTTTTTCTGGTTGGTTCCGCGTTTTTATCGGCGGTCCTGTTCCTTTTTCACGTCTTCACCATCCAACCGATATTCCAGTCCGCGCACTATCAGTTCCTGGCCTGGACTCCCTACGCCCTGCTGGCGGCCTATGGATTCGCCTCGCGCATCGAAGGTCTTCGGAAATCGGGGCGGAAGAGGGAAGCCGGGGCGGCGCTTGTGGTCCTGTCCGTGTTGTTGGCGGGAACGCCTTTTCTGTATCCCGAACTGTTGTCGAAGGAGCCCACCACCATCCACCGGGAAATGAGTTTCATCGAGAAGAACGCGGCTTCGTTCGGCGGCGACAACCCGGTTTTCGCCTTTCGGGAAAGCGAGGACGTGGCTTTAAAGAATCCCGAGAACCTGCTTCATGCCCTGGGCGTAACGTCCGCGTGCATCCGGACGGTCCGAACCGAAGCCGAGGCCCGGAAGACGATTCTTCCGGGAAGCCTGTACTATCGGGGCCTGGCCTGTTACACCGATCCCGGATTGCATGAAGGGGACGCCTGCCGCCGTTTCGAAAAGCACCGCTTGCTGGCTCCCATGGCGACGCGGATTCTATCTCCCCGGCCTTTCGGAAACGAGCGTTATCCCGCCGCCGAAGTGGAAATCGGGCTTTTTCTCGTTTTGGATGGAGCGGGAGAGGACGGGTCGGAAGGCGCGGAGTAGGCCCGCGCAACCCCTTTTCGGAAAACGAAGGGTCCGTTCTACGAGATTTTCCGAAGCCACAGACTGCTGCCCGCGTCGGGCAGAAACATCGGCAGCATGCGCTGCATGAAATCCCGCTGGTGGATCGCCAGATAGGAATTGAACAGAAGAATCTGGAAGGCTCCGTTGAATTGCAGGAAAGCCTTCACCATATACGCTTCGTTCCAGGCTCTGCCGCCGAACACCCAGTCTTCCGGGTACTCGAACGGCCAGTAGATGTCGTGAATGTGAACGATGACGCCGGTTTGCAGGATCGGCAGAATTTCGGTCAGCAGGTAAACCACGTCGCTTCCGATCTTGGCGACGTGCGAGGAATCGATAAACAGGATGTCGTTCCTCTCCAGTTCAGCAAACAGCGACGGCGCAACGTTCTGGGCGATATCCACCCGGATTTCATGCCGCTTCCGATCTTCCGCGTTCATTCGTTCCAGAAGCCGTTCCGGATAAGGCTCGACGAACGTGAAACGGGTCTTTCCGCCAAGAAACCGGTCGTTGACGTCGAGCATGGCGGCGGAGGAATGGCCCGATCCCACCTCGATGATTCGCCGGGGCTGAAAATGGCGCAGGACGGAGTACAAAACGACGGCCGAACCGTGTCCGAAACTGGGGTTGTCGAAGCCGTAGCGCAGCCCGTTTCCCGGTGTTTTTGAAAAGGGCAGTTCACCGTAATACTTTCCGAATTCCCGGATCAGGGCCATCTGTCCGTCCAGGCCGAGATCGACGCCCGGGCAGGAGGTTCGCGCTCGGGAAAACAGCGATTCGCGGCGGGTTCGCACGTATTCCAGGTCCGGAATGGGGGAATAGTAGTGGCCGGGAGGAGCCGAGCGCAGGAAAGGATTCTCCGTTTGCGGCCGCGATCTCAGCAGGGAAACCGCCGTTTTCACCCCCGGGATTTTCTTTATTGCGGCTTTGGTTCGGGTTTTGGATCCGTGAATGAAATTCATTCTCCCCGCCTCCCGTGGCAGAGGTCGCAGGCCGGGCCCAGTCCGCCGCTCGATTCCGGACCGTGGCACCATTCGCAGCACTGCCCTGCCAGGTGGTGGATGCCCCCGAGATTCCGTTGATGATCGTTGTTGGTGTGGCAGTCGTAGCAACTTGGTCCCCGACCGCCTTTCAGGTCGGAGCCGTGGCACGTGGCGCAGTTGGAAAGCGGATCCTGGCGGTCGCCGTAATGGTGCGAGCCCCGGTAGACATCGCAATCCAGGGGCCGGTCCTCCTCGTTCGCGTCCGGGTCGGCGTCCCCGTCCGGGCTATCGTCCCCGTCAGGGGCTTGATCGCCGTCGGGCGTGTCGTCTCCATCCGGATTTTCGTCTCCGTCGGGGGCTTGATCGCCGTCGGGAGCGTCGTCTCCATCCGTTTCATCTCCGTCGGGAATTTGATCGCCGTCTGTCGTGTCGTCGCCGTCCGTTTCATCTCCATCGGCGATTACGTCTCCGTCGGAAGGGCGGTCGCCGTCGGCGTCGGTCTTGTCGTCCTCTTCCGAGCAGGCGCCGAGGGCCAAAGCCGACAGAAGCGATAGAAGCAGTAGAAACCAGAGGGCCGGGCGGATGCGAAACAGGCGCATGGGATCTCTCCATGTCGAGTGAAAAAGCGGAAGATATGTAAAATACTCGCCCAGCCGCCGCCGAAAAGCAAGGGAAAGAATCATACCCATGGGCGGGATGTTCCGGCCGGACCGCCGGAAAGGCTTCGCCGTTCGTGCGTCTCAGTGACGCCGCCCTGCCTGCTTTTTCCTCCTTTGCGATTTTTTCCGGGCTCTGGTAGGATGAAACTTCGAATCGTCAAGAACAATCGAAGGAGGTCGCCATGGAAAACGCCATGGAAAGCGCCTTGAAGCGAGGGTTTTGTACGGCCCTGTTGTTTGCCTGGCTCTGCGGAAGCTGGCTTTCCGCATGCAACGAGGAATGCGACGCTCCTCCCGACGGCGACGGAAAACCCGTGGGAGAATGGCCGTCAACGGATGGTGACGAGTCTCCGCCGGACGGCGACGAGGATATTTCACCCGACGGCGACGCTGCCGAAGCGGACACGGACGCCGATCGGGAGGGCTGGGAAGCGCCGGAATGGGACGGAAGTTGTCCGCCGCCGAGTCAGGACTGGCCCTGGTGTTCCGGAATGACGGAGTCCGCCTGCCTGGATCGCCATCAGCCGGAAAACTGCGGGGATTCCCGCTGTTTCGAGCGCGGGTTCGCCTATGCCTGCGAAGAGGGACGCTGCGTGGAAGCGGTGTTGGCCGAGGATGGAGACATGGACGACGAAGCAACGGATTCCGCCGCCGCCGCGAAACTGTCCGGCGTCTGGGGGCTCACGCTCACGGCGGCTTATCGCGTGGGCGGACTGACTCACCAGGATACCCAGAACGTGAGTTTCTACCTGGCGCGCTTCTACCGGGTGGACGATGGAACCCGCATGCAGGCCAAACTCTGCGCCATACGGGATATCACGTACGACGGAGCCGGCCTGGTTCCCTCGGAGGACGAACTGGCCTGGACCGTCTATCCGGAAGCCTTCATCAACAACGCGCCGCTGTTGGAATTCGCCGTGACGGAACCTCTTCCCGACGCGGGAGATTCCTTTCTTACGGAAAGAACCACCGGTGTCATGGGAGTGGACGTGGCGCTTTCCGGCGAGGATCTGCCCACGAAGGAGGAATGGGAGGCCGGGGATGCGCGCGTGCGAGACGACGACCGCGATTGCAAGCCGGGCGTGACGTCCTTGGTGAAGGGCGTATTGGAAGGGGAAATCTATTCCGTGCTGCGCCTGAGCGCCCGGCTGACGGGAAAACGGGAGGACGCGGATCGTCTGGGCGGGCTTTCCTGCACCGAATACGAACGGGAAACCATCGGAGCGGACCCGGCTTCCATCGTTTTCGCGGGGGCACCCCGGCCCGTCGATTCGGATACGTACAGTTATTTCAGGATGTTGCGGCTTCCGGATACGGCCGATTGCGAAACCCTGCGCGTGGAGGCCATCGGAGCTTCCGGCGACTGGGAGGACGTTTCCACCTGGCGGACGGACGGCTGGCTGTCCTATGTGGAAAGCGTGGAAGCGGGCGATCTGGTCTGTTCGGAGGAATAGAAATTTCCGGGAATTGCCACGGTTTCGCGGCGCTTTGTAAAAAATGAGGGAAGCGCTTGCGTCTCCGGGCGCTTGGCCCCATAATCGTCTTCGGAAAATGCCGTAACGCGCCGCCGCCGGTTTCCCGGTCACGCGTGCCCTCATCCGAAAGCGGGAATGCCCATGGAGCGGATCGATATCAAGGTCGGGTTCAACTGCAACAACAAGTGCCTGTTCTGCGTCCAGGGCGACAAGCGCTATGATTATCCGGACAAAACCACGGAGGAACTGAAGCGGATTCTGGAAGACGCCCGCAAGGAGTCGGACAGCATCGTCTTCACCGGCGGCGAGGTGACCATCCGAAAGGATTTCCTGGATCTGGTAGCCTACGCTTCTTCCCTGGGTTTCCGCAAGATTCAGATCCAGACCAACGGGCGGCTGTTCGCCTCCATGGACTACTGCAAGCGCATCCTGGACGCCGGGGCCAACGAGTTCGCCCCGGCCATCCACGGCCCCAAGCCCGAGGTGCACGACTGGCTGACGAATGCGCCGGGAGCGTTCAAGCAGACCGCTAGGGGCATCCGCAACCTGAAAAGCCTGGGCCAGACGGTCATCATGAATTCGGTCATCACGCGTCCCAACTACCGCCTTCTGTCGGAAACCGCGCGGCTTTTCACCGCGCTGAAGGTGGATCAGTTCCAGTTCGCCTTCGTCCACGCCCTGGGATCGGCGGAGAAGAATTTCGAGATGATCGTGCCCCGCATGGCCCTGATCGAACCTTACGTCCACAAGGCGCTGGCCATCGGAATCCGGGGCGGCTGCCGCGTGATGACGGAGGCCATCCCCTATTGCTTCATGAAAGGCTTCGAACTGTACGTGGCCGAACGCTACATCCCGCGCACGAAGATCATCGACGCCGACTGGGTGGTGGACGATTACACCGAATACCGCTGGACCGAGGGAAAACTCAAGGGGCCGCCCTGCGAGAAATGCTCCTACAATGCCGTCTGCGAGGGCCCCTGGCGCGAGTATCCGGAACATTTCGGCTGGGAGGAGTTCAAGCCGCGGAAAAGTCAACCCGATGCCGTCCGATAGAGGAAAAACGGACGACGAAGGAAAACTGGACGCCCGGGAGCAGGCCGTTCACGAGCACCGTGTCTGGGTGCGGATCACGTATTCCTGCAACAACCGTTGCATCTTCTGTCTGGACGGCGACGTGCCCGGCAAGGGTCACCGCTCCGAAACGGAAGTGCTGAAGGAAATCGACGACGGTTTCCGTCCCGGGGCGCGGCTGATCGTCTCCGGCGGCGAGGCGTCCATCCACCCGTTATTCCTGCGTTTTCTCGAACACGGCCGCCGGCGGGGTTACGCCTGGATCCAGACCATCACCAACGGTCGCATGTTCGCCTATGACGACTTCACCCGAAAAGCCGTCGAGGCCGGACTGAACGAGGCCACCTTTTCCATGCACGGCCATACGGCCGAAATCCATGACGAACTCGTGGGCATTCCCGGGGCCTTCGCCCAGGCGTTGCGCGGCATGCGGAATCTGCTTCGTTCCGGGCGCGTGGTGGTGAACGTGGATATCGTCATCAACGGGTTGAACTATCGCCATCTGCCGGAGATTCTTTCGTTTTACATGAAACTTGGCATTCACGAATTCGATCTTCTGCACGTGGTTCCCTTCGGGCGGGCCTGGTGGCCGGAAAACCGGGAGCGCATGCTGTACGACCTGGAAGACGCCTTTCCTTACATCAACGAGGGCTTCAAGATCGCGCTGAAACCGGAGAACTATATCTGGACCAACCGCTTTCCCGTGGCCTTTCTGGAGGGCGTGGAAGAACTGATCCAGGATCCCCACAAACTGTTCGACGAAACCAACGGCCGCCGGGGAGAATTCGCCCGCTTCGTGGAAAGCGGAAAAAAGCTGCAATGCTTCGGCGAACGCTGCCGCCACTGTTTTATCCGGGACTTCTGCGGAGATCTGTACGATCTGCGGGATCGCCTGAAAACGGGGGATTTTCGGCGGCTGGAGTTCGATCTGCGCCGAAAGCCGCCGATATCGCCGAAAAGACTGCGCGATTTCATGAAAGGCGATTCGTCTCCCTTCCTGCGGATTCTTTCCCCGGATTGGGAGAGCGCCCGGCCCTGGCTTTCGGAATTCGGCGGGCCCTGGGAACTGTTTCTGGAAAACTGGGAGAATCTACCGGAGGAAGACGACCCGCTGCTTTCACGGGCGACGCGCCTGGTGACGGATGATCCGGAACGCCTGGACGCTCTGTTGAAACGCCCGCAGGAACTGGAGATTCTCGTCACGAACCGCACGCGGGAGACGCTTTTATCCCGGCGCGAGAGCCTGTCCGCGCGCGGCGGGGTCACGCTGACCTATCCGGGAGTGGAGACCTTGAGCGAGGCCCGCGAACTTCTGCCCGAGCCGGGACCGTTTTTCGAAGCCTTCCGGGATCTGTCCGTGCGCGTGCGGGGCGTGCCGCGTTGCCTGCATGAAAACGCGGAGCCGGACCCCGAAACGTTGCGGACGAACGTGCTGGACGAAGACGGCCGCATCGTCATGGAGCGCTTCACCCGGGACTACATCCTGAACGGCTACTTCGCCACGTCCAATCGTTGCTGCGCCTGCCGCCACCGGGAATCCTGCCCGGGCCTGCACATCAACGCCGTTCGCGTTCACGGCTTCCGCCAACTGAACCCCGTCCCCTGATATCCGCGCGATTCCGTTCAGGCTTTCTCCGCTTTCTCCTTCCGTTTTCGACCGTGCGAGAACCGCCGGAAAAGAAGCAGCCCGATGCCTGCCAGCAGCCACGAAAACGCGCTTGTATTCGTTGTCTGCGTGCAGCCTCCGCCGCCGACACCGCCGCTTCCGCCGGAATTTTCGGAATCGTCGCCATCGACCTGCGGATTCCAGTCCGCCTCCGGCGTGTCCAGCAGATCCTCGTCCCCGTCCGGCCGAACGGCGTCCGCCTCGTCGTCTCCGTCCGGCGGCATCTCCCGTTCGTCGTCCGCGTCGCCCGTCTCTTCATCCATGTCGCCGTCCGTTGCTTCCTGATCGCCGTCCGCGAAGGCGACGACTTCCACCGTCGTCTCCGTTCCGGCGGTCCGGTCGGCGGCATCCCGCACCGACAACCCCACCAGAAAAAACCCCAGGTCGTCCAGAAGCAACACGTCGCGTCCTTCCGGTTCGCAGGGGTCCACGGTGACTTCCTCTACGCCGTCAACGGTCAGGATGCAGGCGTAGGGGGAAACGCCGCCGGAGAACGTCCAGTCCAGAATGGTGGAAAGCGGCGGCTCGCCGCGATCGGGCGTGGCGGTGAAACGCTCGATGCGGATGAGCGAAGCGTCCGTCTTGCCCACGCCGGAGAGAGGGACGGCGGTTTCGGGAGATTCGGGGTCGTTGGACAGAATTTTCAGCGTTCCGGCGTATTCCCCGTCGGATTCCGGAGCGAAGCGTACGGCCACGGCGCAACTGTCGTTTGCGAAAACGGCTTCGCCCAGACAGGTTTCCGCTCCCGGGAAAAAGGCCGATTCATCGCCTTCCAGGGCGAAGGATTGCACGTGCAGAACGCCCGGACCGTTGTTTGTAAGTTCCACCAGAAGAACTTTCCCCGCGCCGCCGGAGGCCACCTCGCCGAACGCCAGTTCCTCCGGAGATAACGAGAGGTTCGGATCCTGCAACCGGAACAGCCCCCGGACCACGTAATGCCGTTCGATGGACGGGACGTTCCAGACGGGCTCCGAACCTCCGGCGTCCCCGTCCCAGCCCTCGAACTCCCAGCCGTTCGCCGCCGTCGCGGCAAGTGAAAACGGCGTTCCTTCCAGTACGAAGGCCGCGCAACGGCCCGGGCAGTTGATTTCGCCGCCCGCCACCGTTCCCTGCCCTTCCAGAGTGACGGAGATGTTATAGCGCCTTCTGGCGCGCACCGTGACGGCGAGCGGAGCGGAGGCGGCCGTCGTCGTGCAGGGCGTGACCGCGCGCACACGGTAAAAGTAGTCCGTGTCCTCGTCCACCGCGTAGCGGAAGTCTTTCGAGGTCGTCGTCAGAACGTGAGTCACCGCATCGGAGAAATCGGAACTGGCGGCTTCCTCCAGCCGGTATTCCAGCGCGAAGGGCGTTTCCGGCCAGCTTACCGTGAACGGCACGTCCCAGAAGGCGTTGAAATCCGTCTGATGAAAGACCGGAGCGCCTGGATCGTCGCAGACGAAGACGGCCCGGATGTCCAGATCGCCGGTCACCTGAAGGTTCAGCGGATTCTCGACGCGGGTGACGCCGTTTACGTTCCAGGAGTCGAAGCGGTACGCATTCGCGGGAGCGGCCGTCAGGCTGACGGCGGTGCCTTCCGTGAAGATTTCCGAGCAATCCTCGCCGCAATCGATGTTCGGTCCCGTGACCCGTCCCTCGCCTTCCTTGAGAATCGTCACGGTATAATCCCGTCGGGCCGTCACCGTGAGGCTCAGCGTGTCGGACCAGTCGCTTTCCCCGCAAAAACTGACGGATTTGACCCGATAGAAGAACGAAATATCTCCGGCCACCGAATGGGAATATTCCCTGGCGGGAAGTTCCGTCGCCGCTTCTTCCGGCTGGCCGAAGGCCGGGCTGGAGCTTTCCTGAATGACGTAGGATAACGCGCCCTCGGGCTCGTTCCAGGTCAGTGTGTACGCTTCGTCCGTATAGATCGGAAGCGCCGGAGAAACGAGAACCGGCGCGGACACGTCCGGACAGGCCAGCACCGTCACGGTCAGCGTTTCGGACCAGTCGCTTTCTCCGCAGCCGGAAAGAGCCTTTACGCGGTAATGATAATCCGTGGCCTCGTTCACGTCATGGGATCGATCGAAATAAGCTGCCACGGGAGCGAATTCCTCGAAAGTCGCGAAATCGCCGGCCGGGCTTTCATGCAGGATGTATCCCGTCGCGCCGGCCACCGGATCCCAGGAAAGAGTATACATGTCGCCCGAATACACCGATTCCACAAGGTCAGGCAAAACGGGGGGCGTGAGCTCCGCGCAGCCGAAACGAGCCAGAATGCGCGCGTCGTCATCCATGACGAAGGAAAGCGGATTGTCGGCGCTTTCCCGGTCGCCGGTCCAACCCAGAAACTCCCGGCCATCGCCGGGTTGTGCGGATAGCGTCACGATAGCGCCGTTTTCGATCATGGCCTCGCACTGTCCGGGACAATCGATTCCCGAGCCCGCGACCCGTCCGCCGTCTCCCGGATCCAGCAGAATCTCCAGACGCTTTTCATCCGTTTCCAGAACGGTGACGATGGACGTCACCATGTTGTTCTCCGCGTTCCGATCGGGCCCGGCCGGAAGGATGTCCAGGCGGAACTCGTGATCTCCGACGGTTTCGGGCAGCCATTCGGTCTGGACCTCGAAACGGCCGAAACCCGGCGTATAGTAGGCCCCTTCGAAAACCACGGTATTCTCGATGGAAAGACCGAACGATCCCGTCGCACCCAGTGATCCCAGGTTGAAAATCCGCAGCGTGACGGTCTGGGGAACATTCAGCACGGGTTGCCCGGTGGACAGGGAAACGGACGCAGTGGCCCCGGCGGAATCCGACATGCGATAGCTTTCTTCCGCCAGATCGCAGAGCAGAAGGTCGGCGGCGGCCTGGTCGGAAGCGGCCAGCGTACGGGTGATGTCCCGCAGCAGAAAGACCAGAAGGAAATCCGTGACCGTCATGTACTGGCCCGGATTCATGTTGTAACTGAGGAACGAGACCGTATTTTCCGCTCCCTGGCCGTAGTGGAGCGTGGTCGGGTCCGCGTCGTAAAAATAATGGCCGTTGGGAATTTCCTGCCGGTAATTGTCCAGAAGCCAATCGTTCAGGAACAGGTCCAGATCGTGGGGGGCCACGTCCGGTCCGGGCTCGAAGCGGAACCCCAGGGAAACTTCGCTGACCTGGGCCGGATCCACGTGAGACGGCGTGGCCACGCGGGAATCCACCCGGGGACGGTTCGTGGTATAGCGATCCCCGCCAGGTGCTAGCCGACTGAACAGCCCGAGAGGAGAATCGGGGGCCGCGCTGCGGATCGAGGTGACGGAAATCCAGTTCTGCAAAGAGGCCAGCGCCTCCGCAAGATGCGGGGCCGCGCCGTCCAGGGACGCCGCCAGATCCAGGGAGGCTGCGGTGATGTTGGCGCAGGACAGGGCGGTTTTTTCTTCCGGCGGGAAGTCCGCGCGGTCGATGCGGTCCTGGTTCTCCACGAAAAACGCGTAGCTTTCGCGACCGGAGAATGCGCCTTTAACGCCGTCCAGGGCGGGAGAGGCCAGCGGCGGGCCGCTGCAGGAGATTCGTCGCAGGAACCGTCCTCCAGCGCCGTCTTCCACCGTGCCGCTGAATTCAAAACGGACAAGTCCATTGTCCATGCTGTCGGAGACGGAGACATCGAAGATCCGGAATCCTTCGTCGATTTCTTCCTGCGAGGGAACAACGGCCGAGCTTTCCATGTCGTCCAGCACGCAGGACACGGCTTGCCCGCCGTCTCCGCGTATCCAATCGAAAGCCGTATGGCCTTCGCGAATGTCCGTATAGACGATATCTGCCGGGTCCGGCGGGTCGAAGTCGCAGACAGCGCCATCCAGGGAACCTTCGTATATCTCGTCTCCGTCCGAGAGTTCGAACGCGACCGGGTGGGAAACCGTTTCGCCGCCGCCGTGGACGAGAATCGTTCCCGCAAGCGAAGTGAAGTCGGGAGTCAATTCGGGCGTGATCGTGAAGGAAAGCGAATGGCCGGTTCCAAGGTAGGCGTGGGTGAGGGTGGGGCTCAGGCTCGTCTTCTCCCGAAGCTCGTCGTCGGTCTCCACCCGGAAATCCCCCACGGGATCTCCGGTATTGGTTAGCGTATAGGTCTTGGCCAGGGTCACCGGATCGGAATGCGTTTCCGAGAAATCGAAGGCGATGACGCTTTCCTCGATCAGAAGCCGTACCGTGGCCGCGTCCCGAAGAACGATCCCATCTCCCGTGGTTTCCAGTTCCACGAGGAAATCGAAGGATGTCGTTTCGACCTCGCGGGTGTCCGCCAGGATATCCAGTTCGACCTCTCCGTTTCCGTCCAGGAGAAGCGAGGTGCCCGTGCGTCCGTCGGAAAGCGGGTTCTCGAATCCCAGACCCAGTTCCGGCGGCGGATCGGGAAGGGTGACGATGACCTGTTTCGGTTCCGCCGCCAGGTTTCGCAGACCGATGGGCAACCGCTGATCCGGGTTTCTCGGCCTGGAGAAGACATAGGCGGCGGATGAGAAGGCCACGCCGTTTTCCACGTGAAACGTCCGCACGTCGCTTTCGGCGCGGCCGTATTCCGTCTCGGTCTCCACGTAGAATTCATAAGAGGTGTTCCACGCCAGGTCCGTCCATTCCAGTCCATGGTAGCGGCCCGACTGTCCGTCGGACGATTCCCACTCCGTTTCCGCGCTTGGGCGAAGATGGACCCGTGTGCTTCCGGGAACGTTGGTCATCCAGAACACCGTGGCGCGGTTGCTTCCGATTCGCGCGCCATCCAGCGGTTTCAGGCCCGAAATCACCGGATCTGCGATGACGTGCAGAACGGCTTCCTTCTCTTTCGTCAGGCCCAGCCGATCCAGCGTGACGGAAACGTGAAGCGTGTGGTCGCCGGTCTGGTCGATGTCGCTCAATTCGATGGGCAGGTTCAGCGTCTGGCCGGGAACCAGAAGCGCCCGGTCCGGCGTATCGTGCCAGGTTTCCGAAATGCCCGTAATGAGAACGGAATAGGTTTCATGCACCTGCATGCGATTGGTGATGGCGAGGTTATAGGCCGCGTCGCCGCCCGCGCTGGCCGTTACGGAGCCCGGCGATAACGCGATGTCGAAGGGTTCCGATACGTAGGCGGTGAAGACGACCGTGCCGGAAAGCGAGGGCGTGGTCTGGCTGACGGCGGTGGCTTCGATGCGGAAGGTTCCGGCCGATGCGCTGCTGCAATGAATCAGAGTGGAGGTTTGTCCCCAGGCTTCCAGCGCCAGCGTGTTTTCGTCCGCCGCAAGCGTTCCGATTCCGTCCGGATTGCCAAGGAAAAGGGTCACGCTGTCTGCAACGGGCTGCTGATTGGTGATGCGCAGCTCGAAGATCATCTCCTCGTCCGTTCCCGCCGAACGCCAGCCGGGAAGCGCCTCGGCGACGATATCGCGCTCGTTGACCAGATCGAACGCCTCCGTAAGGAAATCGCCCTCCGCGCCCCGCTCGTCGATGGCCACGCCTCGCAGGCGGTAGCGCGCGTCCGGATGCGCCGTGGTGTCCCAGTCCATCGAACCGGAGGCCGGAAGACCGGAGGCGATTTCCTCGTCCCCGTATCGGGACAAATACAGACGAACCTCGGAAACGGCCAGGCCCTCGGGATGCGTCGCCGTCCAGGAAACCGTTTGCGTTCCGTATACCGGTTCCCCCGGCGTATGGCCGTCCAGGCCGACGGTGAGGGTCGGGGCGGGAGCGACGTGAAACGAATCCAGATCGAAAACGTTGTCGCTTTCGTCGCTTTCATCCACTCCGTCGTGAATGTCTATTTCCACGGCGGGCGTCCAGTCGCCCGATGCGGCCAGCCAGGAAAGATCCACGGTGGCGGATTCGCCCGCCTCCAGCTTTTGTACGGTTCGGGCTCCGGAAACGAGAGCGCCGTTCAGGCGCAGGCCGACGGCGAACGGGATCCAGGTGGCGCCGTTTCCCGTGTTTTTCGCCGTCGTACGAAAAACGACCGCCTCTCCGATAACGGGTGCGGAGGGAATCATCTGGACGGCCGTAATCGTCAGGTTCGGTTGCAGGATTTCGGGCAGGCAGTTTCCGCCCGCATTGTTTTCCGTATTCGATTCCGGAAGCGTCTGTTCCGGGTTGACCAGAATCTCGAAGCAGTGCACGCCGCTTTGCGCGCGCCAAGCCGTGGCGTTCGTGATCTGAAGCGCGGCGCCCGCTTCCAGCCCGGTGGAAAGTGCGGCGTTTTCCAACGGGCTGCCGTCCATCAGAAAACGCACGGCGGCGGGAACGACGCTGCCGCCCTCGCCCTGATTCCGTATGGTCGCGGTGAAATAGACGGATTCGCCCTGTTCGGGATTTTCCGGGCGAAAGGAAGTTTCCTCGACCACGAAATCCGGAAAGGGAATGTTGAAGGCGGCGGCCGGTTGCACGTTGTCGGCTTCGTCGCTCTCGGCCAGTTCCATGGCGGAATCCACAAAGACGGCCAGGTCGTGCGTACCGGTTTGCGTGACCCATTGAAGATCCACCGGCCAGCCGCCGCCGGAGGCCAGACCGTCCACGATCCGCCGGGAGGCCACCGGCTGGCCGTTGTCCAGAAGCGACACGTCGAAGGATTTCATCGTCGCGCCGTCTCCGGAATTGAACGCCTCGAAGGAAACGGTCACCGTCTCGCCGTGCATCGGCGCGGAATGCGAAACCAGGATGTTTTGCGGCACCAGATCCGGATAGGCCACCGTGGCCACCACGGCTTCCAGACGGTTGTTCTCCTCGTCCGATTCGAGCACCCGGTCGTCGTCGTCCACAATCGCCGCGACCCGCACCTCGCCCGCCGGAACGATGATCTCAAAAAGTGCTTCGTCCGTCTGTCCGGCGGCCAGTCCCCCTTCGATTTCCGTCGTCAGCATCTGCCCCCGGAATTCCAGCGCGACGCGGAAGGCGTGCCGGGTGGCGTCGGCGGCGTTTCGGAAAACGACGCGAACCGTTCCGTGTTGTCCCTGGACCGGATTTTCATCCGTAAGCTCCACGCTTTGCACGAGAAGGTCGGCGAACGGCACGAACGGCAGTTGCGCTTCCAGAGTGTTGTTGTCCTCGAATTCCTCCTCCAGGATGTTGTCCGGATCCGCCTTTGCAAGGGCCGTGTGCGAGCCGGCGCGGGCGATCCAGTCGAAGGCGACTTCCGCCGATTCCCCGCTCGTCAGCACGGTGGAAAGCATGCGGGCGTCCAGTGGAACTCCATCGACGGACAAGGCCACGAAAACAGCGTCCACAAGCGGTCCCTGGCCGATGTTGGTGATTCGCGCCCGAATCGCGACGGCCTGTCCGCTTTGCAGGCCGGTGTCCGGTTCCGGCCAGACGGCGCTTAGAATCAGGTCCGGCGGCGGTCCCTGGGTGACGAATTCCCAGACGGGGCCGGGAGTTTCCTCGCCGAAGGAGTCCCGGGCGACCACCCGCCAGTAATAGCGTACACCGGCCAGAAGATCCGTGGCCAGGCTCTCTCCGGTGGGCAGCGCGGACGCCTTGAGGACCAGTCCGGATTCCGCCGTTCCGAAATACAGATCATACTCCACCGTGTCGCCGGGATTAGGATCGCCGCCCATCCAGGAGAGGGGAAGTTCTCCCTCCGAGGGCGCGAGGTCCGTGGCGCCGTGGGGAGGATCCGGGAACATGGGAGAAAAGGGCGGAAGGTTCAGAGGCGGTTCCGCGATACAATCCGAGGGCCCCGCAAGCCACGGCGTATACAGCACGTAGCCGTCCACGTCGCCTCGGCCGGTGTCCGTCCCGGGATCGTCGTCGTATCCCCACCAGTTGTCCGTGGCCTGGATCTGATAGGCGGTGTGGGTGTTTTGAAGGGCGAATTCCGTGTTGCCCAGGAAGTTGCAGTCGTGAACGGACGGGTTGGCCGTGCCTTCGACGCGCATGCCCGTGCGGTTGTCTTTGAAATTGGAGCAGGCGATCTCCGGCGTATGCGAATTCTCGCCGGAGATGCGCAATCCGGCTTCCGATCCGTTTTGCAGCGTGTTGAACTGAAAGGAAATCGATGCGTTTTCGATGAAAACGTTGCCACCGATTTCCGATCCGCCGTACTCCACCACGCAGTATTCCATGGAACTCCGGCCGTCCAGATTCCAATCGGTGAAGTGAACGCCGTCCCAGTCCCCGGCCGACGGCAGTGCGTTCGCGGAGGTGAGCGTGACGGGAAGTTCGGGGGTTCCTTCGGCGATGAGAGCACCGTAATAGGACGTGTAATATCCGGAAGCCCCCACGGTAAGCCGCGTTCCGGGACGAAAACGCACGAAGGTTCCGGGTTCGATGGTCAGCACGGACGACGCCCCGTTGGCTGCGCCCTGCACGGTGATGTTTCCGCCGATTTCGTAGTCCATGGGTTGCCGCCGCCAGATTCCCCCTTCCCGATTGAAGGCGCTCTGTCGGATCTCGATGCGGCCGTCCCCGGCGTTGCCCGTCATGCGATCCGCCTCGTTGGCCGGTACGGAAACCGCCATGCCGCCGTTGTTCTGGAACAGGTTGCCTTCCAGCGCGGCCTCGGTGGTGGAATCGTCGGCGTAGATTCCGTATTGGCTGCCGTTGCGGATAATGCTCTGGCGGATGGGAAAAGCGGCGGAGGCCAGATGAATATTGGCGTTGTTCGTGTGTCCGCCGTATTCCACCACGGTATGTTCCAACACGGTGAGATCGTCCGCCGTCTGGGATCGGAAATACAGCCCGCGCCAGTCGCCTGGTTGAGGCGCATCGCTATCGACGGTGAAACGGATGGGGTCGTTCGCCGCGCCTACGGCGTCCAGCCAGCCGTAAAAGGTGGTGTAATATCCCGTAGTTCCGATATACAGCCCCGTTCCGGCCACGAAACGCAATTCCACGCCAGGATCCAGGACCAACCCGGCGGTTTCTTCGTTGCTTTTTCCCTGCACGGTCAGGTTGCTCAGAACGACGTAAGGCGCGCCCTGGTCGGTCCAGTGGGCGTCCAGGGTGAGGCTGCCGCCCCAGATCTCGATGGCGTCCCGTCCGTTGTCGCGGATATCGTTGTCGAACGCCGTGAAATTCGTTCCCAGTCGCAGGGCCGTTCCGCCGTTGTTATGAATGCGGTTTTCCACCAGAATCGACGTGCCGGAAGCGGCGGTCTGGTAATAGCCGTACGCGCCGTTTTCGCAGATCTCGTTTCCCGTTTCGACACCTCCGAAGACGGCGGTTCCCGCGCCCACGGCCGTTACGCCGTTCTGACTGCCGTTGCGGATGATGCTGTTCCGTACGGGGAACGTGGCGTCGTCCAGGTAGAGATTCGCGCCGTTGGTGTGGCCGCCGTACTCGATGATGCCGTGATCCAGCACCGTTTCGGAATCGACCGTCTGGGTGCGGAAATAAAGCCCGCGCCAGTCGCCGGGGGCGGGCAAAGCGGCGTCGGACGTGAATACGATGGGGCTTTCCCCGGTTCCCGCGGCCCTCAGCCAGCCGTAAAAGGTGGTGTAATATCCCGTAGTTCCGATATACAGCCCCGTGCCGGCGGCGAAACGCAGCTCCACCCCGGGCGTCAGCGTCAATCCGGCGGTCTCGCCGTTGTTCGCCCCCTGGACGGTCAGGTTGCCGAGGATGACGTAGGGGACGCCCATATTTTCCCAGGTCGCCCCGTTGACGACCGACCCTCCAATGACTTCGATCACGTCCCGCCCGTTGTTCGCAAACGTGTTCCGGACCACGTGCAGATTGGGCCCCAGCCGCATGGCCGGGCCGCCGTTGTCGTGGAAATGATTTTCCATGACCCTCGGCGTGGCCGTCGTGTTTGCCTGGATCAGGCCGTGCCCGGCGTTTTCGCCGATGTCGTTGCCCGTCTCCTCGCCGCCGATGATGTCGGTGAAGGATCCGTTGATGAATATGCCGTTTCCGCCGGAACGGCTGATCCGGCCGTTGCGGATGGGAAAGGAAACGTCGTCCAGATAGAGATTCGCGTTGTTCGTGTGGCCGCCGTACTCGATGACGAAGTGATCCAGCAGGGTTTCGGCGTCCACGGTCTGGGTGCGGAAATACAGGCCGCGCCAGTCGCCGGGGGCGGGATCGTCGCCGTCGAAAGTAAAGACGACGGGGCGTTCCGGCGTTCCCGCCGCCCGCAGCCAGCCGTAATAGGCGGTGTAATATCCGGTGTTTCCGATGTACAGCCCCATTCCGGCGGCGAAGCGCAATTCCACCCCGGGTTCCAGGATCAGCCCGGCGGTGTCGCCGTTGTTCTGGCCCTGCACGGTCAGGTTGGCCAGGACGACATAAGGCACGCCCTGGTCCGTCCAGGTCGGACCGTTGGTGACCGCGCCGCCGATGACTTCGATGATGTCCCGGCCGTTTTCCCAGAACGCGTTTCGCTGAACATCGTTGTTAGAGGCCACGCGCAGGGCAGGGCCGCCGTTGTGGTGAAATTGGTTGTCGTGAATGGACGGCAGGGCGTCCGAGGTCTCCAGAAACACGCCGTACGTGGCGTTGTAGGCGAATTCGTTGCCGCCGTTTTCCTCGCCGATCCGGGAGACGAAGGCGCCGTTGATGCGGATTCCCGCATCGGAGGAATGACGCACCACGGAATTCATGATCCGAAAATCCGTGCTGGCCAGGTAAATGCCGGCGCTGTGGCTCGCCCCGCCGTATTCCACGATGCAATGTTCCAGGTGGGTGTTGTCGTCCACGGACTGCGCCCGGAAATAAAGCGCCTTCCAGTCTCCCGGCAGGGGCGTGTCGTTGTCGGAGGTGAAGACGATGGGCTCCGCCTCCGTCCCCCGGGCGTCCAGCCAGCCGTAATAGGTGGTGTAGTATCCGGTGGCTCCCACGTACAGTCCCGTTCCGGCTGCGAAGCGCACCTCCACGCCCGGCTCGATGGTCAGCCCGGCGGTGTCGCCGTTGTTCAGGCCGCGTACCGTGATGTCCGAAACGACGACATAGGGGCTGTTCTCCAGCGTCCAGACCGTATCCGCGGTGATGCTTCCGGATACGGCCGTATCGGCCCGCGCCGCGCGGTTTCCGGAAAACACCGTCGCCGTGAGCAGCAGAAGAAGGGCGGACAAACGAAGGAAAGGCATGCGGAGCCTCCTTTGGGAAGTGAAACGCTCTCGAAACGAACCCGCCGGAATCATCGCCTAGCGTACGCAGAGAGCGGCGGCGATTTCCGATTTGTCGATGTAGGCCACCCGACCCGCGCCGAAGTCCACGCTCCAGGCCCAGCCCGGGCCGTAGACGTATGTGGTGGATGTCCAGTAGGTCGCCGGGGACAGTTCCGGGAAATCGGAGGCCGGTTCGGCGCGGTGGAAATCGATCAGGGCGCGCAGTTCGTGCTTGTCGGGAAGTCGCCAGTCCTCCTCACCCGCGTAGCCGGAGGCTTCGCAGTGGGACAGCGCCGAAACCCAGTCCATGTCCGTCCCGACGGCGACCTGCCAGACGCGGCCGGTAACCCTGTCCGTCACCACGGGTTCTCCGGCCACCGGTTCTTCCAGGGAAAAGCGATCCGTCGCCTCGTCCGGGGCGTTTCGAACGCAACGGACATGGGCCGACTCGGTTCGGGCGAGTTGATCCGATCCGCCGAAGCTGAAGTCCAGCACCCAGGCGTCTTCCGTACGTCCCTTTACAAAGGAGGCCGACCAGAAGGCTCCCGCCGATGTATCCGGAAAGGCCGTATTGTCCAGCGTGGCCAGACCGTCGCCCAGGTTTCGGGACAGGCTGGAAAGCTCGTGCATGCCCGGAAGCCGCCAGTCCGCGTGCCCGCCGTAGTTGTTCTCGTTCAGAACCCGCTTGCAGGCGTCGTAGGCATCCGCCCAGGACCGGTCCGGGGCCGCGGTCTGCTGCCAGATCAGGCCGGTAAGCAAATCCTCCACCGTCACGCCCTCCGCGGCCGCCTGGGGGCATTCCGCCAGTTCCGCGCCGTCCGAATCCAGGCAGCGAAACTCCCGGGCGGGTTTCGTGTACTGCGCGTCCTGGCCGCACCCGCTGGTGTTGGCGCACTCCCCCGTTCCCGCCGTGCCGGGGCAGGCCGTCTCCTCGAACGGATCGGACCACGAATAGCAGGCCGCCTGTTCCGTGGGAGGCGTCGCCCAGTTCTGACTTCCCAGGGGAAGTTCGCAGTCCGGATAGTCGCCCAGGGCCAGTTCCGAACACTGGCCGCAGTCCGCGCCGTCGTAGGCCGCTTCGCAGACGCACGCCCCCTGAAGCGATTCCTCGCAGACGCCGAAGCCGTTGCATTCGTTCAGGGTTCCCGAACACAGTTCGTCGCCCGGTCCGGTGCCGTCGCAGACATCGCCGCCCGTGCAGTACAGGCCGTCGTCGCAGGAATCGCCCGGGGACTTGTATTCGTCGGAGGGACAGGCGTCGCTTCGGCCGTCGCAGACCTCCGGGAGGTCGCAGGCCCCGGCGGCTTCGCGGCAGATATCCGTTCGTTTGGCGTCGTCCGGACAGAGGGCCGCGTCGCCCGGACAGGTTTCCTCCGGGTCGCAGACTCCCGCGGAAGTTCGGCAAACCCGATCCGCCGGAAGGAAGCCATCCTCCGGACAGGCGGTGGACGCGCCGTCACAACGTTCCTCGGCGTCGCACGGGCCCGCCGCCAGGCGGCAGACCGCGCCTTCCGCCGCCACCGATCCGCCGTTGCAGCAGGCGCCGTCCGTGCAGTCCGGTTCCTCGTCCGGAATCAGCGACGAGGCGCTGCGATAGGCGCCCGTGCGCCCGTCCGCCGTCTGCAAGGCGAATTCCAGTTCGAAATCCAGGCCCTTCAGGGCCGCCAGGTTTTCCAGCCGTCCCAAAAGGTCCATCATCGCCAGATCTCCGGAAGGCGTCAGCCTCTTGGGGACCACGATGTGGCGGGTGGCTTTCTTGACGTGGATGATGGCTTTATCCACCTTCTCGGGATCGGCGAAGTCGCTGGCCAGGAGAATCCGGAAAGGAGCTCCCAGGCGAAACTCATCGGGGGCCTCCACCCGCACGATGCCGGGAACCTCCGTTCCCGTTTCGCCTTTGGGGGGCGAACCGTCCACCACCGTCCCGCCCTCGAACCCCAGGGCGTCGGTCAGGCGGTTTTCCAGTTCGCCGGATATCGCATCCGAATTCGAAGAGCTTGAACAGCCCATTCCCTGAATGAAAGTCAAGATCGCCAAAAGACCGATAAAACCCATGCGCCGAATCCAATGCATCGTCTTCCCCGCTCTCGTCCGTCGAACCGTTTCGTGCGTCCGTCACCTACTCTTTGATCCGAAGTATAGCATAAAAATTCAACGCGAAACTTATTGGAATCGCCGAAAATCGCCGTTGAGCGTCGAAAACCGTCGATGAGCGTTTTCCGCCGCCCGGATCGGGACCGTTCCGGCGGACGGATTCCCGTTCGCGCGGACCGAAGCCGCGTCCCCGAACGCCTGCGGGAATCGGTCGTCGCCGTAAGGGAATTTGACTTGGCGGCGGCTTTGCGGTACCACTGGCGGCAGGAAAACGCACGCGGAAAGGAGCGCGCCATGGCCATCCAGCCCTATCCGGATCGGCTGTTCGATCCGGCCACCCGCCACATGATGGTTTTCGCCCATCAGGACGACGAGATCATGTACACCGGCCTGATGCAGCGACTGGGACCGGAACTGGACTTCCTGTGGGTGACCAACGGCGACGGTCTGGCGCCCTTCGTGGACGCGGATCCGGCGGAATACGCGAAGGTGCGCATCGCGGAGACGGACCGGGTGCTGGAGGTGATGGAGCGGGATCTTTCCCGTAAGACGGACCTGGAAGTCTCGGAGATCGAGATTTACGACAATTTCGTGGATCTGACCCTGAATCCGTCCCGAAAGCCGGAGATCTACGATTTCTTTCATGACGTGGCGAACCGGATCTACGCGGAGATCCGGCGGGTGCGCCCGGAAGTGATCTGGACGGCGCAGTATCAGAACGGTCATCCGGAACACGACCTGGTGCATTTCCTCACGGCCTACGCCATCCGGCAGTTGGAGCGGGAGGAAAACCGCAAAATCGACTTCTACCAGCTTCCGGAATACGAATACACCATCCTGATTCCCATGCGTTTTCACCCGCTGTACAAGGGGATCCGGCACGAAATCCTCTTGACGGACGCGGAGTTGGAGAAGAAGCGCCAGGCGCTGGAGTGTTATCCCAGCCAGGTGGAGCTTTTCGAGAAATTCGAGAAGGTCATCAACGGCCTGGGACGGGTGGCGCGCCTGTTCGGTCGGGGATTCGACGCGGAGGGGTTTGTCCGGCGGGAGATGTTCGGGCCGGTTCCGGAGGATCTGGATTATTCGCAATCCACGCACCGCTTCGAATGGGCCAACTACATGCGGGACTACAACAAGGGCGAGAAGGTCAGCCACGCGCGGCATCTGGCCAACATCGCCCGGGCGATCCGGGAGCGGACGCTTCGGGTTCCGGAGGCGGAAGGCGCGGACGGAGGCAAAGGCCGGACATGACGGGGCGTTTCGCCATCATCGGCGGGGCGGCGCTTCTGTTTTCGCTGTGGATCGGCGTCTTGCCGGCGTTCGCAGAGACGAAGCCCGTCGCCGCCGATGCCGCCGCCACGGTCTGGAAGACCCTGCGGCCCGGTCTGGAAACGGCTCGGATGGCTTCCGCCTCGGAGATACGTCCGTCCTTCACCCTGCGGGTTTTTCGCCTGGACCTGGAGCGTTTTCGGGTAAAGGCGGCGGACGCCCGGACGTACGGAGAAAACATCCGGGCCGCCTCGGCAAGGGAAATGACCCGGCGCACCGGGGCGATTCTGGCGGTGAACGCCTCTTTCTTCGACGAAAACGGGCGTCCGCTGGGACTGGTGATTTCCGAGGGAAAACGCCTGAATCCCTACCGCAATGCGGACTGGGGCGTGCTTTCGATATCGCGTTCGCGGGCCTGGCTGTTCCATACGAAATCGTGGACCAGCGGCCACAGCCGGGCGACGGATTTCGCCTTGCAGGTGGGCCCCCGGATCGTGGTGGACGGCCGTTCAACGAAGCTGAAGCCCCAGGCGGCCCGGCGCGTGGCGGTTGGCATCCCGAAGGATCGGAAGCGGCTCGTGGTGGCGATCACGGATTCGGGAGAGGCGGAAGCCTCCGATCTGGCCCGGCTCATGGCCGCTCCGGAGGCCCGGGGCGGACTGGAATGCTTCGAGGCCGTACTCATGGACGGCGGTCCGTCCGCCCAGCTTTACGCTCGAAGCGGAGATTTCACGGCGGACATTCCGGGGGGCTGGGACGTTCCCATGGGCATCGTTTTCGTGGAGTCCTCCGGCATGAACCGGGAGGTGAAGAAGACGTCCGAAACGCCTCCTCCCAACCCATCGAAGGAAAAACCGCAAGAAAAATCGCACGAGTGAATGTTCCTTGCTGATCGGCGATCTCGTCCGGAATTCGCAAAAAGCATTGCCAAGCCGTATCTCGCGTTTTACAATACAAGTCGGACTCGCCGTTAGAAGAAACAAGAATCAAGAGGATGCCGTTATGAAAACTGCCGGTTTGTGGGTCGTTTCCCTTTTCTTTTTCGCCCTGCTCGTTTCCTGTTCCTCCGAGGACAAGGCGGCGGATATCGCCTGTCAGGGAAACGGCGATTGTCCCGTGGGGCAGATCTGCAATCAGGGAAAATGCGTGAATGAAGGCGACCTTCCGGACGGAGACGGCTCCACGGACGGAGACGAGCCGCTGCTTGAGTGCTACGAGAATTTCGATTGCGATCCGGGACTCATCTGCCGGAACGGGCATTGCGTGCTTCCCGGCCAGCCGGACGGCGACACGGATCCGGACGGGGATGCCGACGGCGATACGGATGGAGATGACGCTCCCGACGGAGATACCGACGGCGACGCGGACGGCGATGCCGAGGGGGAGGAGGAAAGCGGCGATCCGTGCCTGTCCAACGCCGATTGCGACGACGGCAACTACTGCAACGGAGCGGAAACCTGCGGCGCGAACGGCTGGTGCGTCCCCGGCGTGTCGCCCTGCGCGGACAGCGTGGACTGCACGGACGAAACCTGCGATGAGGAGATGGACCAGTGCGCCATCATCCCGAACCACGCCGCCTGCCAGGATACCGATCCCTGCAACGGCGACGAAATCTGCGACGAGACCCAGGGTTGCATCGCCGGAACGCCCCCGGAATGCGCGGACGAACTGGACTGCACGGACGATTCCTGCGTGGAGGGGACGGGCTGTGTGTTCCAGCCGATCCATGACCGCTGCGACGACGGAAACGACTGCACCGCCGACGAATGCCGCCCGGACATGGGCGGTTGCGTCAACCAGCCGGACGACGCCTACTGCAACGACCAGATCGACTGCACGGACGATGTCTGCGACGCTTACGGCGGCTGCCAGCACGTCGCGGTGGACGCCCACTGTTCGGACGAGATCAGTTGTACGGTGGACATCTGCAATCCGGCCTCGGGTTGCGAGAACACGCCCTCCGACACCTTCTGCGACGACCAGGTGGACTGCACCGACGACGCCTGCGACCCGGCGGCGAGTGCGCTGCCGTCCGGATGCACCTTCACCGTGAACCATGTGAATTGCGACGACGGCCACGCCTGTACGGACGACACCTGCCAGGCGGAATACGGATGCCAGTACGAAACCCACGACGACCGCTGCGACGACGGCGTGGGTTGCACCGTGGATACCTGCCAGACCGCCGCCGGCTGCGTTTTCAGCCCGGACAACGATGCCTGTTCTCCCCAGATCTGCGATCCGACCGCCGGTTGCGTGGACCCGCCGGAGTGCACCGAGGACGCCCATTGCACCGACCACAATCCCTGCAACGGCGTGGAAACGTGCGTGGCCGAGGTCTGCACCCCGGGTTCGCCGCCGGATTGCAGCGACGGCCTGTCCTGCACCGTGGATAGCTGCGACTCGGGAAACGAGGCCGCGCCCTGCGTTCACACGCCGAATCACGCGGCCTGCGACGACTCGGACGACTGCACGGACGACGTCTGCGACACCGCCGACGGCTGCGTGTACACGGTGGACAAGGACAGCGACAACGACTACTACCTGGACAAACTCTGCGCCGCCGCCCACGACTGTCCCAACTGCACGGACTGCAACGACGACGACCCGGACGTGCATCCGGGTCAGGACGAAATCTGCGAGGACACCGTGGACAACAACTGCGACGGCCTCACCGACCTGGAGGACGTGATCTGCCAGCCCTGCGCGGGAACCTGCCCCACGGGCATGAGCTGCTGCGGCAGCCAGTGCATCGACACGCAGTACGACAACAACAACTGCGGCGGCTGCAACGCCTACTGCTCCACGGCCTGCTTCAAGGGCGAATGCCTGCCCGCGGGCAAGTGCGCCACTGCCCTGCGCAACCTCATCACCGGAAACGTGGAATACAACAACCGCGACACCTGCGGCGCGGGCGATCATTTCGACCCCACCGGTTGCGACGTGGACGGCGGGGGCGAGGATCACATCTACGCCATCAAGGCCATCGACGGCAACCAGATGCAGATGACCATGTACCCGGACGGCTCCGACGGCGTGGAATACGAAGTGATGTACTTCCTGTCCGACTGCCGGGACATGGGAAGCTGCTTCTCCAGCCAGGATTACGGAAATTACATCAGCCTGGAAATTCCGGAGGACAACGGCGGCCAGATCTTCTTCGCCGTCACCGATTTCCGCAACGGCCATTGCGGCGAATACGACTTCGAGGTGGATTACGACTATGACGGCGGCTGCGATCAGTTCCTGGCGCCTCCGGGAAGCCGCCCACTGGATCTGGCCGTGATCCTTCTCTGGCTCGTCCCGGCGGCCTTCATTTTCGTTCGCGAACGGCGGCGGAGAGCCTGAATGAAACACGGCGTCCAGGGGGTGCGACGGCCGGCTCCGCTCGTTTTCCTGGCGCTTTGCGTTCTCGGCTCGCTTTTCGTTTCCGGCTGCGTCCCCACCCGTCTTTCCGCCACCCGCCCGGCCAAAGCCTACCGGCCGGAAACCAGCCCCGATCTCGGAGAGCCCGAGGAAATCCTGTGGAGGGAGGCGCGCCGCCGCCTGCTGGAAACGAAAATCGACCCGGACGCCATGCCGCGCCCGGATGCCTCCCTGTGGCCCGCCGCGCGGGAACTGGCCGCGTTGCGGCTGGCCCTGCCGGAAGACCGCCCGCCCTCGGTGGTGCTGGAGTCGGCCCTGTCCCACGGCGGCGTTCCCGTCCGCCCGTCCTCCGCGCGCTGGATGGCCGGTTTCGAGAACGGGACACGGACTTCCGCCTCCGCGCGGCTTGCGGACTGGCTCCGGGATTGGCACGAGGAAGGCTATACCCATTTTTCCTTCAGCCTGGCGCGGGAACCCAGCGGGCGCTTCGCTTTAGCCGCCGTGGCCTGCCGCCGCACCGTGCGCATGGACCGGCCCCTGCCCCGGCGGGTGGAGCCGGGCGAGGCGATTCGCTTCGAGGGATGGATCGGCGATGAAATCGGACTTCTGCGCCTTCTGGTCCAGGAGCCGGACGGGCGTTTTCGGGACGAGCGCGTGCCGTATTTGGCCGGCCGTTTCCACATCGCATTCCGGCTCTGGAAAAAGGGCGTCTACCACTTCGAGGTGCGCCTGCCCGAACTGCGAACCGGCATCCGTACCGTACTGCGCTTCGATATCGCCGTGGGCATTCCTGTTCCGCCCGAACGCCTGGACTGGCCAAACCTCCTTCAACCGACCGATTTTACCCAACGGATGGAAGGGAGCGTGGCCTGGTTGCGCCGCCGTTTTCAGCGCCGACCGCTTCCCCGGCTCGTCAAGGCGCTGCCCGCCCTGGCCGACTGGGTGACACGCGAGGCCGAGGCGCTGCCCGCCAGTTCCACCCGCATCGAGCGTCCGGTACGGCTCGACGCCTATCCCCAGGGGGAATGCTTCTATTATTCCGCCTTCACCGACCATCTGGGCGCGCTGATCGGCGAAAACGAACGCAGCCCGGGCTACCGGCGCATGGTCACCGCCCCGGACATGCTGGGCTATCAGGCGTTCGTTCGCAAGGTGGGCGAGGGCTACCGGGTGGGCGAACTCTTGTGCCGCTATCCTCGGCGTCAGCCCAATCCGCTGGCGGATCTTCGCCGGGTGCAGGATCAGCTTCGCTATCAGGAGTACAAACGAGAAAAGCTGAAAGATATCATGGGATTCGAGATCGTCGAGTCGGACGCGGAGTCCCTGGACCGCTGGCGGCTGCGCCATGCCGAAGAGGCCCTGGAGGAACAGGGCGGCCTGACGGCGCTCTTGCTGCATCCGGTGCGAAAAGACCCGAACGGCCCGAGCAGGGGGCGGGACATGCTGCTGGATGAAACCTTCGTGGCGTTGTGGTCGCTGGCCTGGCGGCTGCGGGAGGGACTGGAGCCTTCCAATCCGGGCCGGGAATCCGTCTCGCTTTTGCTGCTGCGGACCTTGCTGCACCAGGGGCGCATCGCGGATTACGTCCGGGAACTGGAACTGATGGAAGACCGGCACCCGGAGCTGGACACCTTTCTTTTGGCTCGGCGGGGCCTGGCCCGGGGTTGGCTGGCCGCCTATCTGGGAGACGTGGAAATGGCCGTGGGATCGCTTCTGGAGGCCGTGCGCGGGTACGAGGAACTGGGCTACGAACAGATGTTGAAGGACATCGCCTTGCAGGTGATTCTGGTCTACCGGGGCCAGGGCGGCGCGGACGCGTCTCCGGCCGACCCGGAAAACTATTGAATGGATGGATCTTTGTACAAAAAATCTTGTAATTACGAATAGTTATGTTTTCGTGCCCCGGCAATTCGGCAAAGTCCGTGGTTGACTTCCCATTCGCTCTGTGATATACCATGGCTCGGATTCGATCCGGAACGGATCGGTGCGGGCCGATCCCGAAACGCTCCGTTCCCCTCCCGGTCGCGCATAAAAAACCATTGTGGAAAGGGGCTCCGATCCGTGAACCCAGCCATCGTTCAAAGCGCCCGACAGATCGCCGGTCTGCTCACGGCCAAGGAAGTCGATTTCTTCGCGTTGATCTTCGACACCGGTTTCGTCGTGGGACTGGTCCTGGTGCTGCTGCTCCTGTTTTCGGTGATCTCCTGGGGCATCATCATATACAAATTCCTTTACCTTCGGAAAGCCCACCGCCAATCGGTGGAGTTTCTGGATATCTTCTGGAAAAGCCGCCGCCTGGACAAGATCTACGAGAGCAGCGAGTCCCTGGCTTATTCGCCCATCGCCCAGGTCTTCCGCACCGGATATATCGAGCTGGGCAAGGCCACCCGGCGAAAAAACGAGGACGCCGCGGACAAGGAAAACGGCGAAAAGAAGATTACGGACGTGGGGGATTTCGAAAGCGTCCAGCGCGCCCTGCGGCGGGCGGCCACCAGCCAGGTCACCGTTCTGGAAAGCCTGGTCTCCTTTCTCGCCACCACCGGATCCACCGCTCCGTTCGTGGGGCTTTTCGGCACGGTCTGGGGCATCATGGAGTCCTTCCAGGAAATCGGCCTGGCCGGAAACGCCACGCTGGCCACGGTGGCCCCGGGCATCAGCGAGGCCCTGATCGCCACCGCCACCGGTTTGGCCGCCGCCATTCCCGCCGTGGTGGGATACAACTATTTCGTGCAGAAGATCAAGGTGCTGGACGCCGAAATGGAGAATTTCTCCAGTGATTTCCTTAACATAACCAAGAGACACTTTTTTTAGAAGACCTACCCTTCGATTGTAGGGAAGCGAATCGCGAGCCATGGGAATGAGCGCCGGAAAACAGGGAGGGGGGCGAAGCACGCTCTCCGAGATCAACGTGACGCCCCTGGTGGACGTCATGCTGGTGCTGCTCATCATTTTCATGGTCACCGCGCCCATGATCGAGCAGGGCGTGGAGGTGGATCTTCCCAACGCCGAGACGGTGGAAATCGAACCGGACGAGGGCAAGAGCATCGTGACGCTCACCGCCGAGGGTAAGATTTTTCTGGGGACCACCGAGATTCCCATGAAGGAACTGGAAGAGAAAATCCGCTTCAACCGGAAGATTCAGGAAGAAAAAGTGGTTTATCTTCATGCGGACCAGAATCTTAAATATGAAACGGTGGTCCGCGTGATGTCCATTCTGAAAAAGGCGGGCGTCTCCAACCTTGGAATGGTCACGGAACCCCTGGAACCCGAAACCGGCGGGAAGAGCGGAAAATGAGCACCGCCCTGATGGAGCCGAAAAATTATTATCTCCAGGATACGGATCGCCGCTGGACGGTCTTCGTGGCGGTATCGCTCGTCTTTCATATCCTCTTGTTTTCCTTCGGGTATTGGCTGCAACGGCGGGTGGAGCCCCACCGCATGCTGCACCGGAACGCCATCATGGTGCAGACGGTGCGCTGGGCGCCGGACGTGCGCGAGAAACACTGGCTGCCGCGCCTGGAGCCCACCACCACGGACCCCCCGAAACCCGAGGCGCTGAAGGTCACTCCCAACCCGAACAACCCCACGCCCACGGAAAAGGCGGAGAAACCCGAGGACAAGGCCCAGAGCGCCAAGGAACGCCGGGCGGCCATGCGCCAGGCGCTGGAGAAAATCCGCAATCGGTACGATTCCTGGGACGGAAGCCCCACGGGTTCGAAGGAGGCGCTCAGTCCCCGCGCCATGCAGGTATTGGGGTCGGTTTACGCCGCCCAGCTTCGGGACGTTTTCAGCTCCCGGTGGGTGCTTCCCAGTGTTATTCCGAAAGACGAACTGCGTCGCCTGAACTGCAAAATCCTGGTAAAAATCGACCGGACGGGTAAAATCGTCCATCACAAGCTGGAGCAGGGATCGGGAAACACCCAGTTCGACGCCTCGGCCATGACGGCGGTGAAACGCACGCCCGTGGTCCCCCTGCCCGACGAGATGCTCCGGAGCCTGGTGTTTCGGGAAGGAATTCTGATTCATTTCAAGTGGAAAGACTGATGCCAACACATCGAATGCCGTCGGCCGCAAGGTCTTTGTTCTCCGTTGTTTTTCTCCTTTTGCTGCTGGTCCCCGGTCGGGCCCGCGCCCAGCTTGTCATCGACGTGGATCCGGCCCAGTTCCGCAAGTATCCCGTGGCGGTGACCGCCTTGAAGAATTTCGGGGAAACTCCGGACGAAAAAGGCTTTTCCAGGGCCGCCCAGGACATCCTGATGAGCGATCTCGGCATCGCGGGACTCTTCGACGTGCTCCATCCCAAGGCCTTTCTGGAGGATCCCGAAAAAAGCGGCATCGACGAGGGCACCATCGATTTCACCCAGTGGATGCAGGTGGGAGCCGAGGGGCTGATAAAAGGCGGATTCTGGATCGTGGGCGACAACATCAAGATCGATTTCCGCCTGTTCGAGGTGGGGCTTGGCAAGACGCTCCTCAACAAAACCTACGAGGTTCCGGCGGCCGATCTCCGGGCGGCCTGCCACGCTTTCGCGGATGAAATCGTACGACATTTCACGAAGGAAGCGGGCGTCTTCTCCACGAAAATCGTCTCCATCCGCCGCCTGAACAAGACCAAGCAGGTCTACGTGATGGATTTCGACGGGGAAAACGGCCATGTCGTGGTGGACAACGCCTCCATCAATCTTCTGCCCGCCTGGAGCCGGGATGGAAACTGGATCTATTTCAATTCGTACATGAACAACAATCCGGATCTCTACCGCGTTCCGGCGGCCGGGGGCAAGGTGGTCAAGATCAGCAGCTATCGCGGCCTGAACGTGGGGCCGTCGCCCAGTCCCGACGGCGGCAAGGTGGCGCTGACGCTCTCCAAGGACGGCAACTCCGAGATCTACATCATGAATCCGGACGGCAGCAACCTGCGCCGGGTGACCGAATACTGGGGGATCGACTCTTCCGCGAGCTGGGCGCCGGATTCCAAGCGTCTGGCCTTTGTTTCCAACCGTTCCGGACATCCCCAGATCTATTACAAAGACATCTCCGGCGGCGCGCCCGTGCGCCTGACCTTCCAGGGCAATTACAACCAGTCGCCCGCCTGGTCGCCCAAGGGGGACAAGATCGCCTTCTGCGGCCGGGACGAGCGGCTGGTGTTCGATCTTTTCCTGGTGGACGTGGAAACCCGCGAAATCACCCGGCTGACCCAGGATCAGGGCAACAACGAGGATCCTTCCTGGTCTCCGGACGGCCGCCACATCGTCTTTTCCTCCACCCGCTCGGGCGAAAGCAAGCTCTTCATCATGAACGCCGACGGCACCAACCAGCGCCTGATATCCCGTGGCAAGGGCGTGTTCTCCACGCCGGACTGGTCGCCTCGCCTGGGAGGTGTGAAATGAACATAAATATTCGGAAATACATGATGTTTCTTGCTCCGCATGTTCGCCGGGGAATCGCTTTTCTCCTGCTTCTGGCCTTTGTCTCGCTTTCCGTTTCCGCTTTGGGCTGCGCCACCAACCCGCCCAAAAAAGAACGCGCCGCCGCCGAACTGGCCTTCAAGTCCGCGAAACCGGCCGAGAAATGCGCCGCCGTACGTTTCGAGCAGGCCAGAAAAGCCCTGGAAAAGGCCCGGGCGCTTCTTACCGAAAAGAAATTCGACGAGTCCAAAACGTATTTCAATATCGCCCGGGCGCTTTCCGAAAAGGCCCTGTCGGAAGCCATGGCCAACAAGGAATGCATGGAGCCGCCCACGGCAAAAGGCGAAGCGCCCCCCGAGGAGGAAACGGACAAAGCCGCCGCCGCGGTTCCCGAGGACGCGGGGGATCCGGCCCTTCGGGATCCCAATTACGAATTGCCGCGCATTTTCTTTCCCTTCAACTCGGACGAGATCACTCCCGAAGCCCGCGAGATTCTTGCCGGAACCGCCGGGTGGATGAATCATTTCACCGACGTGACCGTGCGTGTGGAAGGCCACTGCGACGAGCGTGGCAGCACGGAATACAATCTGGCGCTGGGAGAACGGCGCGCCCGGGCGGTGACGCGCTATCTGGAAGATCTGAACGTGAATCCCGACCACCTGACCGTGATTTCCTTCGGGGAGGAAAAGCCCCTGGACGAAACCTCCGGCGAGGAGGCCTGGCAGCGCAATCGGCGGGCCGAATTCGTCAAGGTCTGGCGCTGAGTCCGGCCGGCCGAAAAAGCGATCCGCCCGAAAAAACGAAAGCTCCTTGCCAGCTTCCGGCGGGTCGGGTAAATTGATACCGTTCGGGAAAATCCATACCGAAATCAGGAGTGAAACATGAAACGCACCCGCATGAAAGCCGGATTCCGGATCCTGCTGTGGACGCTCTTCTGCCTCGCCGCCCTTTCCGCCTGTAGCGACGGCGACAACACCTCCACGGACGGAGACGACGCGCCCGACGGAGACGCGGAGACGGACGGCGACGGCCCGGACGGGGATGCGGACGGCGACAGCGACACGGCCGACGGCGATTCGGAAGATGCCGAGGTCGAGGACGAAGCCGAAAGCGACGAGGAATGGAACGGGGAGGGCTATCCGCCACCGGAATTCGTTTTCGAGGTGCGCACGCCCCCCGCCCAGGAAGCCGATACGCTTTTTTCCCAGGAGTTTCCCGACAAGTTCTGGACCGCCGACCGGCTTCCCTCGCTGGACGTCCGCGTCCTGGCTGCGGTCAACGGCATGGTCTATGCCGGAACGCCCGAGGGCCTGTACGTCAAGGCTCCCCAGCAGACGGAATTCATTCAGGGTTCATCCTACGGCGCGGTGGTGGATATCGCGGACCAGACCTACAGCGGCAAGACCGTGGTGGCCTTCGACGCCGCCGTGCTGCTGAAAAGCGAGACTTCGCCCCCGGACGAACTGCTCGAATTTCCGGACGGCGGCATCATCGCCGTATCCACCGACAGAGGCGTCCTGGCCGTGGCCACGACCGGCGGCGTCTACGTCTGGAAGAGCGAAACATGGGAGTTCGTTTTGGACAGCGATGGATACGCCATACGGGACATGCTCCTGGCCAACGGGGAAGACATCATCTACCTGGCCACGGACGAAGGCATGGTGGGCATCTGCGATTGCGTCTTCGGCGGAAGCGCGGTGCTCGACGAACATCCCGCGCGTAAACTGTCCCGCTGCGGCGAGGACAAATACGTCCTGGCGCTGGAAGACGGCCTGGGCGTCTACGACCAGACCGGCGAGCAGAGCGTCTACACCGTGATCCCCGCCGAAAAGGAGGCCCTGCCCACGGACGACCTTTTGGACGTGGCCTGCGACGAGGGCGGGGAGGAAGTCCTTATCGGCCACGCCACCGGCGCGACGCTCTACCGCCTGGACGGTGCGCATACCGACCACTACGTCTCCAGGCGCTGGATCGCGGACGACCGTGTTCCGGCGGTGGCCCTGGGCGCGGACGGCGGCCGCTGGCTGGGCACGAGCGCGGGAGCCACGCGGATCCATATCGAGGAACGCACCCTGGCGGAAAAGGAAACGGTCTTCGACGCAACCGTTCCGTACTTCTGGCGCATGGACGGCTTCGTAGCCTCCGACGGCGGCACGGCCGATCCGGAGGACGGCTGGGACGCGCTCGAACTGCACGACAAGGACAACGACGGACTCTGGACCCAGATGATGATCGGCGGCTGGTGCTTCGCCTACGCCGCCACCGGCGAGGAGAAATACTATCAGTACGCCCGAAAGGCCATGGACAACATGTTCCTCCAAATCGACATCCCGGCCGTGGACTTCGAGGCGGCGGGCATGAACCGGGGCTTCATCACGCGTTCCCTGGTGCGCGACGACGAGGGCGCGGTGTACAGCGACAAATCCACCCGGGACAACTGGCACCCGGTGACCTACGAGGGACACGACTACTACTGGAAGGACGACACCAGCTCCGACGAACTCGCCGGGCATTACTTCGGTTTTCCGGTCTTTTACGATCTCTGCGCCAAGACGGACGAGGAGCGCGAGGAAGTGGCGAGTTACGCCGCCGACCTGGCGCGTTACATCATCGAAGGCGATTACGTGCTGATCGACCTGGACGGCGAACGCACCTTCCACGGGCACTGGAACCCGGAGACCATCTCCATCGCCGTGGATGACATGGGCGTCTGCATGGAAAACGGGTATTCGCTGGAAGCCTGCGCCGAGGCCCGCTACGGCGGCGGCTGGCTGAACAGCCTGGAAATCCTGGGGCATATGCTGGCGGCTTATCACATGACCGGCGACGAGGCGTTCTACGACGCCTATCTGTACCTGGCCGACGACAATCGTTATTCCGAAGTGGCCATGGCCAGCGAGGAGACGCTCACCATCGTCAATCCCAGCATCGCCAATCACTCGGATCACGAACTGGCCATGCTGGCCTACACCACGCTGATCCGCTACGAGGCGCATCCGGAGCGCCGCGCCCGCTGGATCGAATCCCTGGATTTCCTGTACGAATACGAGCGGCCCGAGCGCAACCCGTGGTGGGCGGCGGTTCAGGCGCTCAGCGGCGGCGCGGACCCGGCAGCGGCGGACGCCGTGCGCACTTTGCGTGAAATACCGGACGACCTGCGCGAGTGGGGCGTGAACAACAGCCATCGAAAAGACGCGGAGCTGATCGCGCCGGACCGTTTCGGCGACGACCAGGTGGACCGGGTCTTCCCCTTCGACGAGATCCGCACCATGTGGTGGAACGGCAATCCCTACGAACTCGTCACCGGCGGGGACGGTCGCGGTCGGCAGGCGCCCACGGCCTGGCTGTTGCCCTATTACATGGGCCTGTATTCGGGGCTGATCGTTCCGGCGGAATAGCGAACCCGGAAAACGATAGACCAAAGAAAACCCCCGGGGCGCAGGGCCTCGGGGGTTTTTTCGTGTCGGGGAACCGGGGTGGGGAGCCGGGAGCTTACATCATGCCGCCCATGCCGCCCATGCCACCCATGCCGCCCATACCGCCCATGCCGCCCATGTCGGGACCGCTGCCTTTGGGTTCCGGCTTGTCGGCCACCATGCAGTCGGTGGTCAGAAGCAGGCCGGCCACGGAGGCGGCGTTCTGCAAGGCGGTGCGGACGACCTTGGTCGGGTCGATGACGCCGCGTTCGAAGAGGTCCGCGTATTCGTCGGCGTGGGCGTCGTAGCCGTTGGCGCCTTCCATCTCGCGCACCTTGTTGATGACGATGCTGCCCTCGATCCCCGCGTTCTCGGAGATCTGGCGCATGGGTTCTTCCATGGCCCGGCGCACGATGTCCACGCCCACCTGCTGGCTGGCGCTGAGCTGCATGCCGTCCAGGGCGCTCTGGGCGCGAAGCAGCGCCACGCCGCCGCCGGGGACGATGCCTTCTTCCACCGCCGCGCGGGTGGCGTGCATGGCGTCTTCCACGCGGGCTTTCTTTTCCTTCATTTCGGTCTCGGTGGCCGCGCCGACCTGAATGACCGCCACGCCGCCGACCAGCTTCGCCAGCCGTTCCTGGAGTTTCTCGCGGTCGTAGTCGCTGGTGGTTTCCTCGATCTGGGCGCGGATCTGCTTGATGCGGCCCTGGATGCGCTCCTTGTCTCCGGCGCCGTCCACGATGGTGGTGTTTTCCTTGTTCATCGTCAGCCGGGCGGCGCGGCCCAGGTCGTTGATGCTCATGGCTTCCAGCTTCATGCCGACTTCCTCGCTGATGACCGTTCCGCCCGTCAGCACGGCGATGTCTTCCAGCATGGCCTTCCGGCGGTCGCCGAATCCCGGAGCCTTCACGGCCGCCACGTTCAGCACGCCGCGCAGTTTGTTGACCACCAGGGTGGCCAGGGCTTCGCCGTCCACGTCCTCGGCGATGATGACCAGGGGCTTGCCCATCTTGGCCACTTGCTCCAGGATGGGAAGCAGGTCGCGCATGTTGGAGATTTTCTTGTCGAACAGCAGGATGAAGGGATCTTCCATGATCGCTTCCATGCGGTCGGGATCGGTGATGAAGTAGGGGGAGAGATAGCCGCGATCGAACTGCATGCCTTCCACCACGTCCAGGGTGGTTTCCAGGGTCTTGGCTTCCTCGACGGTGATGACGCCGTCCTTGCCGACCTTCTCCATGGCCTCGGCGATGATGTCGCCGATGGTGCTGTCGTTGTTGGCGGAAATGGCGCCGACCTGGGCGATTTCCTTGTGGTCCTTGGTTTCCTTGCTCAGATCCTGAATGGCGGCCACCACGGTCTCCACGGCCTTGCCGATGCCGCGATTGACTTCCATGGCGGGATGGCCGGCCACGATGGCCTTGATGCCCTCGCGGTAGATGGCCTGGGCCAGCACGGTGGCGGTGGTGGTGCCGTCGCCGGCGACGTCGGAGGTCTTGGAGGCGACTTCCTTCACCATCTGCGCGCCCATGTTCTCGAATTTATCTTCCAGGTCGATGTCCTTGGCGACGGACACGCCGTCCTTGGTGACGGTGGGGCTGCCGAAGGCCTTGTCCAGGATGACGTTGCGGCCCTTGGGGCCCAGGGTGACCTTGACGGCGTCGGCGAGCTGGTTGATGCCCGACAGGATCTTGTTGCGGGCTTTTTCGTTGAAAATGATCTGCTTGGCCATGATTATTTCTCCTGAGTGTGGGGGTTATGTTGACCGGTCGAGGACCGGCGGTGTTCCTTTCCTGCGTACCGGACTTACTCCACGATGGCGAGAATATCGTCTTCCCGCATAATCAGGAGCTCTTCGTCGTTGTGCTTGACGTCCGTTCCGGCGTATTTGCCGAACAGGACTTTATCGCCTTCCTTCAAATCCATGGGGCTGCGGGATCCGTCGTCCATCAGTTTGCCCTTGCCCACGGCCATCACGAGACCCTGGATGGGTTTTTCCTTGGCCGAATCGGGAATGATGATTCCACCGGCGCTGCGGGCTTCCTCTTCCATGCGTTTTACGATCACGCGGTCGTTCAAAGGTCTCAGTTTCATGGTTCGTTCCTTTCCTTTCGAGAATTTACCTAGGGATCAAGTCATATTGATTTGTTCAAAACCCCGGAATTATTTCGAAATTCCGGGAAATTCATCCGTTTCGGCCTTCTCGGGCTTCCAGAAAATAAGACGCCGCGTCCGGAATGCAAGCCCCGGAAGTTTTTTTTTCCGATTTTTCGGTTCCGGTCGCAAAACGCCATTGTTTTCCGGCGCTTGATGCTCCCCGGCCGACAATTTCCTTGACTTTGACCCGCCGTCTGCTAGCATAGGCCCACTCCAATCCGGCCGGCGGCAGTAGAAAAGTCCAGCATTCCCGGCCAGTTGCATCATCGAAGCCCATGGAAAGTCTGGAAAGAGCGTGAAACGAAAATACATCATACTGGCCGTCGTCTCCATCGTCGCGGTGCTCCTGGATCAGGTCACGAAAATCTGGGCGAAAGGGCTTCGCGGCGCGCCGCCCATCGAGATCATCGAAAACTATTTTCATTTCATTTACGTGGAAAACACGGGTGCGGCCTGGGGGATGTTCGGCGATCTTCCGGAGGCCGTGCGGGTTCCCTTCTTCGTGGGAATCTCCATTTTCGCCATCGGGTTCATCCTGTTTTTCTTCCGCAAGATCGAAGACGACCACAACTTTCTGATCCTGGCGCTTTCCTTCGTTCTCGGCGGGGCGCTGGGCAACTTCATCGACCGGGTGGTCTACAATTCCGTCATCGATTTCATCGACTGGCACTATTATCGTTACCACTGGCCCACCTTCAACGTGGCGGACATCTTCATCAGCGTGGGTGTGGCCATGCTGGTCTATGAAATGATCTTCGGCCACAGCGAACTGTCCATTTTCGTTTCCACGGAAGACGACAAAAAGCCCGCGAAATCGGAAAAAGAGGGCGAGGGAGTCTGAGTCCATGCATCCGGTCCTCTTCAGTATGGAAGCCTTCGATCTCTTCGGTTTCCAGCTGGGACCGTTCGAGGTGCACAGCTACGGCCTTTTGGCGGCGGTGGGCTTCATCCTGGGCACCTGGATTTCGGTACGCCTGAGTTTCAAGGAGAACCTGGACCCGGGCCACGCCCTGGACCTGGCCTTCTGGTGCCTCATGGGCGGACTGATCGGCAGCCGGGTGCTGTATTCCATCGTGAACATCCGCGACTACTGGAACGCCTGCTTCGATCCCTCACTGCCCAACGCGCTCAACCGCGGCCTGCCCCTGGACGAAGCCAACTGTTGGGCGATTTTCCGCGTGTGGGAGGGCGGGCTGGTCTGGTACGGCGGACTGATCGGCGCGCTCGCCGCCACCTACATCCTGGTGCGTCTGCGCAAATTGAATTTCTTCCAGATGACGGATATCGGACTGACGGCGGTTCCCATCGGGCACGCCTTCGGGCGGCTGGGCTGTCTGGCGGCGGGCTGCTGCCACGGGCGCATCACGGACAGCCCGCTGGGCATCCATTTCCCGCCGGACAGCATTCCCTACACCGGGCGCATGGCGGCCGAACAGGCCGGGGCGCTGGCGGCGAGCTTCACGCTGCCCATTCATCCCACCCAGCTGTACGAATCCGTGGGGGAACTGGTGATTTTCGGCATTCTGCTTCTGGTTCGACGGCGGCGGCGCTTTTTCGGGCAGGTGTCGCTTACCTTTTTGATGCTGTATTCCGTCATGCGTTTCACGGTGGAGAACTTCCGGGGCGACCAGGTGCGCGGCTTCCTTTTCTCCTGGCAGGAAAAGGGCGTCCTGGACGGGATTCCCTATACCTACACGAGCGGCATCAGCACCTCCCAGGTGGTTTCGATCCTCATGGCGGCGGCCTGCCTGGCGACGCTCTTCGTGATTCTCAAAAAGCGGAGAGAGACGGGGGAGTAGACGTTTTTTCCGGGAAAACGGCTATCCGTCCGGCGTGGAGAGGACGTCCGGGATATCCGTTTGAAGCTCGTCCGGAAAATGCACGCCGATGTCGTACTTTTCCTCTTCGTCCCGCAGGCTGAAGATGGCCGTGCAGTGGCGCACCACGGATGTCAGAAGGTGCTCTTCCCCGCCGATCCGGATGAGAATATTCAGAGTCATTCCAGGAGGATAGCCCGAACGGCAGCGAATTCTCGCGCCCGAGGAAGACAGGTCCACGATATGCGCGGGCTGGTTGGTTTCGTGGCTTCCGATCCACACCGGCAGCCGCGTTTCGATCCGTTCTTCTTTTCGCTTCTCGTTTCGCTCCATTCACGCTCTCCCCGGCCGATTCTCCGGATAGAAATTCGACATCCCGGGCGACAAAATGAGCGAATTATCGGGCGGATCGTTCGGGGGGAGGGTCGGCTCGGGCCGCATTCCGTCGTTTCCCCGTTCCGTAGATCCGGCGAAAGAACCAAACGGGCAGTTTGAAGAAGAGAATGGCGACAATCGTGAAAAGGAAAATTCCCTTGAAATACTCCCATGCGGCGTCGAAGGGTTCGGAGACGAACCAGTAACTTTTTTTGGGAAGAGTTTCGGGAAAGTACAATCCCCGCAAAAGGTATTCCAATACGACAACTCCAGAAGCCAGGAAACCCACGATCAACCATTCCCAAGCAGCGTGTCTTCTCCACAGGGCCAAAAGGAAACCCGCAACGAACAGGCTCCCGGCCCAGGCCACGCGCCCGAAAGTGACGATATTGGAATCCGGAAGCCACCTCGACGCGACATGAAAGAAAAGCCACCACATGCACGCCGCCGCCAGGGTGGTGATGAGGATGGAAACGATTCCGGTTTTGACTTTAGATTTATCCATCCCGCCGCTTCCCCATGCCGGAAATCCGGCCCATAACACAGGAAATCACGCATGCCGCCAACACCCCCAGGAGAAGCAAACGATGCGTAGTTTTCGACATTCTTCGGTCCGTTTCATATCCCGGTGCGCCGGGTCCGCGTGCGTCCCTGTTTTCCAGTCTGGCATAAGGGTGTGACGTATTATGTCGCATTGGCGGTCGTAAGAGCCACATGGAAAGGCGCTCCGTCGGAGAAACCATGGGATCGGATGGGTTTTTCGGAAAAGGAAAGTTCCTCTTCCATCGGTGGAAATGCCTTGACTTTCCCCGTTCCACCCTTATTTTCTACCCACGAGGCGCCGATCTTCGGTATGGAAAAGAAGAAAACCAGAAAGGCCGGAAGCCCTCGCTTTTTCCATAAAGAATCGGCAGGGAATTCACGGTGATCCGGGAGCGAAACGCAAATGATCGAATCGAATGGAATCAAGATCCACATCAAGGACGGAAAATCGGAGTCGAAACGCGGGGAAAAGGATGTTTCCAGCCCCGAAGTCGGGCGTCCGGGCGACGGGGAGACGTTTTCCCGAAAAGAAGCGAGGGAGACTTCGGGGGCGGAAAGTACGGAGATCACGTCGGAAATCGCTGAGGAAACGGTTGCGGAAGCTTGCGAGTCCGGCGAGGATCCCCTTGAAAACGGCGAAAGCGGCGACATCCGAGAAGAGGAACGGGAATCGTCGGAGGAAGGCGAAACGGAAACGCCCGAAGAGGAGCCGGATTACCGGGATCTGTATCTGCGCGCCCGGGCGGAACTGGAAAACGTGCAGAAAACCGTCCCCAAACGCATCCAAGAAGGCGTGGAGCGCTTCAAGCGGGAGCACTTTTTCCAACTTCTGGAACTGGCGGACGGCTTCGATCGGGCGGCGGCGCACATCGAACTCATGGATACGGTTTCCGATCAATGGAAAGAGGGCATGGAGTCCCTGCGCCGCATAAGCGCCGAAATCCTGTCCAAGGCCGGTGTCGAGCGCATCCGGACCGAGAACGCGGTCTTCGATCCCAACCGGCACGAGGTCGTCAGCGCCCTGCCCGTTCCCGGGCGGAAAGACGGGGAAATCCTGGAGGAACTGCGCTCGGGCTGGACCCTGGACGGACGGCTTCTGCGCGCCGCCCTGGTGGTGGTGGTCCGGAACGGAGAATGACACGGGTTTCCGTCGGCGGTGAAAGCGGAAAGACATGAAATACATCGACTATTACAAGTTACTTGGAGTCAGCCGGACAGCGGGTAAGGAAGAAATCAACAAGGCCTTCCGCAAGCTGGCCCGCAAGTATCATCCGGACGTGAACAAGGATCCCGGAGCGGAAGATAAATTCAAGGAACTGAACGAAGCCTACGAAGTTCTGAAGAATCCGGAGAAGCGCAAACGTTACGACGCCCTGGGCGCGGACTGGAAAAACGGCCAGTCCTTCCGGCCGCCTCCGGGTTTCGAGCAATCCTTCCATTTCGGCGGCGGTCGTGGCGGCATGGGTGGTATGGGCGGTATGGGCGGATTCTCGGATTTCTTCAACACCATCTTCGGCGATCAGGCGGGCGGCATGGGCGGGCAGGCCGGAGGCTTCGACCTGAACGACCTTTTCGGCCAGGCGGGGCGTCGCCGCAAACCCGCCCGGGGCGCGGACATCGGCGCCGATCTCACCGTCAGTCTGGAGGACGCCTATCACGGAAACCCGAAGCGGGTGTCCTTCGAATCCTCCGGCGGCGAGACGAAGACCTATACGCTCTCCATTCCCAAAGGCATCGAGAGCGGCAAGAAGATCCGCCTGGCCGGGGAAGGCGCCAACGGTTCGGGTCCGGCGGGCGATCTGCTGATTACCATCCACGTCGCCCCGCACCCGGTTTTCGAGCGCCACGGGGCGAATCTGGAAATGGATCTTCCGGTCACGCCCTGGGAAGCGGCGCTGGGCGCGACGGTGACGGTGCAGACGCTTGACGGCCCGGTGGAAATGACCCTGCCCGCGGGTTCGTCCAGCGGCCGCCGCATGCGCCTGAAGGGGCGCGGCATGCCGAAGGCGGGCGGCGAATCCGGAGATCTTTTCGCCCGCGTGCGCATCCTGGTGCCGAAGGAACTTTCGGACGAGGAGCGCGATCTCTTCGAAAAACTCGGCCTCGCCTCGCGCTTCGCCCCCCGGGAAAACCGGGAATCCAAGCCATAACGCCGAACGATTTCCGTATTCGACGGCCGGATTGAACCGGAATCCGGCTGTCCTTTGTGTCGGATTCTTTGCTGGTTCACGTCTCCGATTTGAACCCTCCGTTTTCCTGCCGGGCCTCCGACCCGGCCCGGCATGACCTCGAAGAGCGGCTCAGAAATCTGCTCCATCAGGAGAATCGTCCGATTCAAGCCATTTCTTTGCTTTTGGACCGGACAGCGGATTGACATTCCGTAGCGGACGGGAAATTTAAAAGAGTTCCATTTGATTTTAGCGATGAAAAGGCGCTTACCTCAATGCGCCGCCCAATGAGCGGTGGCTCGATGATGCGCCGTTCGGGACTCGAAAAGATCTCGATTCGCATATCACGCGCCCGAATCATCGCTGAAAGCAATATGAACCGCTATTGAATTTACGGTGCCGTGGTCCGTTTCCGTCGCATTTTTCATCCGAAGTTTACGCTCATGATGGCGACTTTGCGGGGTGACTGTTTCCTGCATGCCACCGATACCGAACTCATAAGAACGACATTCGTTCCCAAGGTGGAGGTCGATTCATGAGAACATTTGCGATCACAATGAAAATCTGCATTCTTTTGGCGCTCCTTCTGGCCTCCGGCTGCGTCAACGGCGACGCCGAACCCGATGGCGATGTCGAATCCGACGGCGATGCCGAACCCGACGGGGACGCCGAACCCGATGGCGATGTCGAACCCGACGGCGATGCTGAGCCTGACGAGGATACCGCCGTGGATGGTGACGAACCCGACGGTGATGCCGAAACCGACGGCGATGCCGAACCCGACGGGGACGCCGAACCCGACGGGGATGCCGAAACGGACGGGGATGTCGAACCCGACGGGGATGTCGAACCCGACGGCGATGCCGAACCCGACGGGGATGTCGAACCCGATGGCGATGCCGAGCCCGATGGCGATGTCGAACCCGATGGCGATGCCGAAACGGACGGGGATGAAATTGTCTGCAACGAATGCGTGGATCTTCCCGGCGAGTATTGTTTGGACGAGGCCGTGGGTGCGGGATGCGATGCGCTGCCCATCGACCGTTTCGCCATCGTCGAAACCGATACCGATTGCGTCTACGACCTGGGCGTGCTCGTGGGCGGCCAGGAAATCAACGAGACCATTGCCGTGATTTCCTGCGAGGACGTCTTTATTTACGGAAATTGCCAGGTCGCCGTCGATGCCGATGGCGATCTGGAAGCGGCCTGCACGGACTGCAATCTCACGTTTACCAAGGTGGCCTGCGAAGGAACCGACGGAGACGAAGAGACAGACGTTGACCGGGAAACGGGCGAGGACGATATTGATGGAGATGAAATCGATAGCGATGAAGTCGTAGACGGCGATGATATTGATGGAGATGAAATCGATAGCGATGAAGTCGTAGACGGCGATGATATCGATGGGGATGAACCCGACGGCGATGTCGAAACCGACGAGGATACCGCTGTAGATGGCGACGACCCCGATGGCGACGAGGATACCGCCGTGGATGGCGACGACCCCGATGGCGATGTCGAACCCGATGGAGACGAACCGGTCTGTGAGTGCCGGTCCGGGGATCTCTGCTGCACCGATGGCTGCCATTTCGATGCGCCGGACACAAACTGCGGTTCGGGACCGACGGAATGCAGCGGCCAGGATACCTGCAATGACTCGGGCGTCTGCCGTCCCAACGATTTTCCTGAATTCACGGCCTGTGGAGACGCCCCAACGGATTGCGCCTATCAGGATACCTGCAACGGTGCGGGAACTTGCCGGGACAACGGATTCGCCGCGGATGGAACGGCCTGCGGAGAAAACGACCAGTGCGTCTCCGGAGTCTGCCTGGACTGTTACGACGAAGGCGGCTGCGGGTCGAACGCATTTTGCGACCAGACAAACCAGTGCACATGCCATATCGGCTACACGGGCGATAATTGCCAGACGCCCATCTGCGATCCGCCCTGTGAAAACGGCGGATCCTGCGTGAATCCGGATACTTGCGATTGCAGCGGCACGGGCTACGAAGGAGCCACCTGCCAGACGCCCGTCTGCGATCCGCCCTGCGAAAACGGCGGATCCTGTGTGAATCCAGACACTTGCGATTGCAGCGGCACGGGCTACGAAGGAGCCACCTGCCAGACTCCCGTCTGCGATCCGCCCTGTGAAAACGGCGGATCCTGTGTGAATCCAGACACTTGCGATTGCAGCGGCACGGGCTACGAAGGAACCACCTGCCATATACCCATCTGCGACCCGCCCTGCGAAAACGGCGGATCCTGCGTAAATCCAGACACTTGCGATTGCAGCGGCACGGGCTACGAAGGAGCCACCTGCCAGACGCCCATCTGCGACCCGCCCTGCCAGAACGGCGGATCCTGTGTAAATCCGGACACTTGCGATTGCAGCGGCACGGGCTACATGGGCAACGCCTGCCATATACCCATCTGCGACCCGCCCTGCGGTCACGGAACCTGCATCGCCGCCGATACTTGTGAATGCTATGCCGGATATGAAATCACTGGAGACAGAGTGGACGTGGACGTGTGCCGGGATATCAATGAATGCGAGACCGACAACGGCGGCTGCGACGTACACGCCACCTGCATCAACCTACAAGGCTCCCATACCTGCGAATGCAACACGGGCTATGAAGGCGACGGCTGGACCTGCAATGACATCGACGGCTGCCTGGGCGATCCGTGCTTCGAAGGCGTGGCATGCACGGACATGCCCGCGCCGGGTACGGGCTTTACCTGCGGCGACTGCCCCACGGGTTACGAAGGCGACGGCCTGACCTGCAACGATATCGACGGTTGCCTGGGCGATCCGTGCTTCGAAGGCGTGGCATGCACGGACGTGCCCGCGCCGGGTACGGGCTTTACCTGCGGCGACTGCCCCGAAGGCTACGAAGGCGACGGCGAGAGCTGTCATCTCGCCTGCCCGGACGGCTTCGCGTACGATGGGGAACGCTGTATGGACATCGACGAATGCGCCCAGGGATTGCACGAGTGCCCGGTCGATTACACATGCGAGAACCTGTGCGGTTCCGCCGCCTGCCGGCCCGACTGCTTCGGTCTGGCGTTCGACGATCCCCTGGTTTGCAGCGGGCACGGGGAGTGCGTGGACGCCGACACCTGCGAATGTAAAAATCTCTACGACGGCGACGACTGCGCGGAGTTCGTCACCTGTGACGGCCTGCGGGCCGACGATCCGGATGTGTGCTCCGGACACGGCGACTGCGTCGCTCCCGACACCTGTGCGTGCGAGCACCCCTATGCGAGCCATCGCGACGCCGCCGTGGGCGTCTGCGCCTACGTTATCCTGTGCGCCGACGGCTATGCGGACGACGAGGAGTTTGTCTGTGGGGGCCTCGGAACCTGCGTCTTCGCGGAATATCTTCCCGACGGCTCCCCGTTCGGTGCGTGCGAATGTCCGGAAGGAATCGGGGGCGAGAGCTGCGGCGAAACCCTCAAGTGCCATAACACGGTCTGGGACAACCCCGAGGTTTGCTCCGGTCACGGCACCTGCATGCCCAACGGCTTGTGCGATTGCGACCTGGGTTGGGAGGACATCTACGATCCTTATGGCCATCTCTTACCCTGCTTCGAACATGCTTCCTATATGGAATGCAACGGTGATTGGGTTGGCAATGAGGATGCTTGTCACTACCATGGAGACTGCGTCTACAATGACGAACTCGGATATGCCGAATGCGTTTGCGATGAGGGCTACGGCACCGTGGAGGATTATTGCATCGACGAGATCACCTGCTTCGGAGTCCCGGATCCGCAGGCCTGCAACTGGCACCAGGGCCGATGCGTCGATTATGATACCTGCGAGTGCGAGGAACCTTACACGGGAGTGCAATGCGAGCGGATCTTCGAGTGCTTCGGTCGGGGCGCCCTGGACCCCGAGGTCTGCTCGGGCCACGGCCGGTGCGTCGCCGACGGCGTCTGCGAATGCGACATCGGCTTCAGCTGCGAAAGCTGCCTGGGATACTGCGAATGCCCCACGGGCTACGATCCCCAACGCGACGCGAACGACAACTGCGTGGACTTCGACGGCTGCGCGGACGATCCGTGTTCCGGCGGCGTGGAATGTACGGACGTGCCCGCTCCGGGCACGGGTTACGTCTGCGGCGACTGCCCCGAAGGTTATACGGGCGAAGACTGCGAGACGCCTATCTGCGAACCGGAGTGCGGCCACGGAATCTGTTTCGCCCCCGCGACCTGTATCTGCGATGCCGGATATGAAGACACCGGATACGGACTGGGCGGCGACGTGTGCCTGGATATCGACGAATGCGAGACCGACAACGGCGGTTGCGACGCGAACGCCACCTGCACCAACAGTGAAGGCTCCCATAGTTGCGAATGCAACGCGGGTTATGAAGGCGACGGCGAGACGTGCAGCCTCATCTGCCCGGATGGCTTCGTGGACGACGAGGATCGCTGCATGGACATCGACGAATGCGCCGAAGGACTGGACGATTGCAACGAGAACGCCGTTTGCTTCAACACCTGCGGAGGTTACGAATGCGTCTGCGACGACGGGTACGTCGGGGACGGAATAACCTGCGAGGCGCTGCCCTATTGTTTCGGGCTGCGATCGGACGACCCGGGCGCGTGCGGCGGTCATGGAGAATGCGTGGACACGGATATCTGCGAGTGCGACCGCACGTATTATTCCTCCGGGAATCCGGGCTCCCCGGGCTGCGACTCGACGTATCTCTGTACGGGAGCCGGCGACTGTTCCCAGCAGGGAGATTGCGTGGACGACGGCTCCGGCTCCGGCGCGGGCGTGTGCGACTGCTACGACAATTATTAACCGGGCAATCATAAGTTAGCGCCTTACGCGGCATACTTCACCTTGCCATGTTTGAAGTATTTCCTTACGCGGCTCGGTCGTTTCTGCAGCATCCGCATGTGGGACAGAATCTTCTTCTTCAATTGCTTTTCATTCCTCGCGGGCGGCCCGGAATGCACACCCGCCTTCAGATCGCAGTTCAATAACTCGTCCGGATTCAATTCCGGCGAATACGACGGCAGGTGAAACACCTCGATTTCTTCTACATGTTCGGCCAGCCACTCCTTCACAACCTTTGCGTGATGCACACGCAGGTTGTCCAGGATCACGAAGATCTTCCGGCCGGCATCCTTGATCAGCCGCTCGAAAAACGTGATGAGTAACTGGGCATTCATGGCTTTGTCATAGATCATGAAACGCACCTTGCCCTGATTGGTCACCGTAGAAATCAGCGAGGACGATTGTCGCTTCGCGTTCAGCCGGATCACCGGTGTTTTCCCTTTCGGCGCATAGGAACGCCCATGCTGACTGTCCGAGCGAAGACCGGTTTCATCCGCCCAGTGAATCTCGGCTCCCTCCCGCTTCGCCCGTTCGTGAATCGCCGGATATTCTTCATCCAACCAGCGCTGCACCGCCTTCGGATTCTGCTCGTACGCCCGCTTCAGCGGTTTCTGAGGCGTGAAGCCCCAGCGCTTCAGGTATTCCCCCACCGTGCGAATCGGCATCGAAAAACCGAGACGTTCACGAATCAACTCCACCACGGCGCGGCGTGTCCACAAAGCGAAGCCCAGTTTCAACTGGTCCGGCGTTTTTTCTTCGATCAGGTCGCGGATTTCCGCTTCCTGCTCGGGATTCAGGTGACGGTGTTGGCCTGGCTTGCAGCCTTTTCGAGCGGGCTTCAGCGCTTTCATTCCTCCTTTGCGATAAAGCGCCCACCATTTCCGGACGGTGGATTCACCCACTTGAAACGTGTCTGCAACGGCCTGGTGTGTCAGCCCCTTTTCCTTCAGACGCACCGCCCGCCTGCGCAGATCGTACAGTACGTCGTCACTCAAACTGCGGTTGTCATGATTCATGCATTCAGTATACATCAAACGCGCTCAATACGATATTGTATTTTTGCCGGGTTAATATTTCGGAGAAGACTGCTCGGAATACATGCTGTGCTTGATGGGTGGACAGTATGAATCCGCCGTGGAAGGCTCCGGAGTTTGCGGAGACTACGGCGAGTGCGTTCCGGATCCCGAGGATCCCAGCAGTCAACTCGGTGTCTGCTCCTGCGAAGAGCACGTCTTCGGGGGCGAGTGTCAGCTCGACATCCGGTACTGTTACGGAGTCTTTTACTTGGACGAGGACGTCTGCTATGGTCACGGAAATTGCGTCTTTAACGAAGTTTCCGCCTTTGTTTGCAGATGTCACGACGGCTATGACGGCTGGAACTGCCGTGAGGCCGAGTGCGCTCTTTCGGGCGGCCTGATTTGCAGCGGGCACGGTTCGTGCATCAAGGACGACACCTGCCGGTGCGATCCGGGATACCGGGGCGCGGACTGCTCGGAGATATGCGATTGCTTCGGCCTGCCGAGCGATGATGTGAACGTCTGCTCGGGCCACGGCGAATGCGTCGCCGGCGACGTCTGCGAATGCGATCCCGGCTTCAGCGGCGAAAACTGCCTGGGATACTGCGAATGATCCACGGGCCACGATACCGAACGTGGCGCGAACGATGACGGCGTGGATTCCGGCGGCGGTCTGAGCGATCCGTGTTCCGACGGCGTGGAATGCGCGAACGCGCCCGCTCCGGGCACGGGTCAGACGAGTTCTTAAATGGTTTTAGCGAGGATAAGGTGCTCATCCCGAGTGCCGCCCAAAGAGCGGTGGTTCGAGGGACAGGCCGCTCGTGGCTCGATACGATTGGCTTCGCAAATCACTCGCCATGAGCGGATAAAACATCGCTAAAATCATTTGAGAACGACTATCTGCGGCGGAGTCGTTCTTTCACACGCTGAAGGTGGAGTTGGCTTACTGGACGAAGTACGCTAAAAGGCAGGAGGCCGATTCGTCAGCCGATCAAACCGAATTCGCTTTCGTCTCCCAAAGTTTCCATCCCCGTGCCGAAACATTCGCCGTCAATGCAAAAGTCCCCCGCGCCCGCCGTCCTCCGGGCCGCCGGATGCCTCATCGGCTGTCTCGTCCGCGTTCGGGGAAGACGAGGGATCGTCCTTCGGCTTTTCGGCCCGCGCCTTTTTACCTTTCGGGCCGGACTTCGCTTTCGACGCTTTCCGGGACTTTTTGCCTTCGCCTTTTTCGGACGCCGCGAAAACCGTCTCCTTTTGGGCCGCGTTCTTTTTGCCGACACGCTTTGCGCCTGGCATCTCGTCCAGGATACGGCGCACGAATCCGGGGGAAAACTGCGGGGATTTCAACAGATTGCGAACGTCCTGGCGATTCATGGTGGGCAACGTCAGCATCACCAGCCGGGGCGGCGCGATGGGATTGTTCAAAATGGCCTTTTTGACGACGTAACGGGAAAACCAGCGTTTGCTTTCGTAAACCACCCAGAAAACGCCCGGATGATTGGGCGTGCGCGCGCAGATGCGAATCACGTCGCGTTCCACCAGGCGGGGGTGGTTCAGGAGATTGCGGATGACCGACGGATCCGGGTCCACCAGCAGTTTTTCCAGCATATCGGGCGAGGCCATGCGAGCCTTCCACTTGCGCTCGCCCAGCGTAAGTTCTTGAAGATCCATATGAACGGCCAGACCTTTCGGAATCTTGCGGCGCAAGGGCAAGGGCGCCAGCCACTCCAGCGCCAGTAGAAGTTCGCGCTCGTCGGCGACTTCGTAGATATGCGCCAGGCGCGGCCCGAAGCTTTTTCGCAGAACGCCCGTGTCGGCGGTGGATTCGAGAACCTGCAAGTAAAACGGTAACTTATGAAGCGCTCCCCGGTAAAGCTCCTCGAAAAGATGGGCCACTTCCTCGTCGGAAAACCGCGCCAGATCCCGGCACACCCGTTCGGTGCGGAATTCCCGCTCGGCCAAAGGGCTTACGTGTTCGATGATGGCGTCCAGAATCTGCCGATATTCCATGGGTTTCCCGAAAAGTGGCGCGTGATTTCCGTTTGCGGTCGATGTGGTTCATTGTACCCGCTTCCGGCGGGAAGGACAAGATCCAATACGGAAAAGGTCGGATGAAATTCTTGAATCCGACAAAAACGGATGTCGGAGCCACGGTCTCCAAGCCGCATCCTGAAAACACCCGCAAGTTCCCGATATCACGGAGAAATCCGCGAAAAATCGTGTCGTCCGGACGGATTTCCAAAAACCGACGAAACGCAGCCGCGCCGGAAGTTGGACCGGAATCGTCGGAAACAGTTGATATCATAGAGGAAATCGCTTGTTCCAGCCCTTCCCCGGTGGATGGTTCGAAAAGGTCTTTTAGCGCCCCCGGGGGCATACGGTCCGGACGCGCGCAAAAACGGTGGATTCCGCAGGAAGATCATGGGGTTACGCGCCAAAAAGCGTTCACCCGGACGGAACGCGAAAACGGACCGAAAACGGGAGAGGCAAAAATTGACCTCCGGACTTGTCCTATACGTATCAAATGGAGTATAATCTTGGGTAGGTTGAATAGAATGTATCCGACGAGGATTCGAGTGTCGGACTCTTTGTTGGTTCAAGTTTTATGTTGGAGCAGGTCTCTGACCTAATCCACGTTTTCTTGCATGAATTCGAAGAGCAGGTCAGAGACCTGCTCCAACAGGAGGGTATCCGTCGAAACGAGTTCACTCGGAGCAATATTGTTTCACTTTAGTATGATCGGGGCTTTATTGGTTGGCGTAAAAGAACAATCAGGGGGCAATTTTTTTAATCCTTCCAAATATACTTTCAGATTTTTGTCGAAAAAGCTGGCTGAGCTTGCGTTTCGTTGCAGCACGTCGGCTAGGCCATGTAGAAACCTACAACTCGGATTCGGAATCCTGTATCCGCTTGCGATCTCTCCGGAAGCTGCAAGTCTTCCAAAAATGTAGAGATCGCGCCGCAGGATTCCATCTTCCTCGATAGAAGCAATTTGTGCCTCGTGTACATATTCTGTGGAAGAAACGTTGGCTCGATTCATATATTCGATGGTGCGCCGATACAAAACTGCGCTGCCGATGGCAATCCATTTATTCGTGCTCGGCCGTTCCTGTCGGATGTCGCAGGCGCGGACGTTGACCAACGGAATGTCTATTCCGGCTTTCGTTTTAAACAGCGCACGAGTTGCACTTCCCAGACTTGGTGTGAGGATTTCGCAATCCTCGAAGCCGTTTTTTTGGGCGGCACAGTCGTTCAATAATGTCTGGAAAACGTCGGTTTTAATTTCACTAGGCTCGCCTCCTATATCGATGCCTTTCCACGTGACGATAAACGGATCTCCCGTGGCAATTTTAATTCCGAGCAGATGGGGATGCTCGAAAGCCTGTTTTTTGAGCCATCCTTTATTTTCTTCCAATAAACTGTATCCACCCGAGGCCAGAGCAAGGATCGGATATTTCACGCTCACAACGCCTTTTCCGAAATTGTCACCCTCCAACAGAACGCCCAAGGCTTCGAGTGAACCCATTTCGTAGTATGATGTTTGAACGGAGAATGACTCGAACGGCATACACAGGTCCGGTTGTGGCTCCCTCCGAAGATAATAGTGGAGGTTCTCGATAGCACCCGTGCAGGTCAGAAATTCTCCCACCGTCCCGCTGCCCATCAGCATCACTGCACCATTCTGGTTTTGAACGGTGGTCAACACCTGATTGGAATTCTCCCTCATATCCGAGAACGTGACAATCGCTGCAATAAAGGTGACGATTGCCGCGACGACCGTGATTACCATACTTTTGACGCCGTAGTAATTCAATCTCTTCAGTTGATTGGTCATGGGGTTTAGGATCTGATTACGTATGGCTTCGCTGACACCTTCGACTTGCTTGAGTTCGCCGTTATTCCGCCTCAATTCCTCGGTTGCAGTTGTGACCGGTCTGAGTAAGTCTGGGTGCAGAAGTTTCTCGTTCTTGATATTTTGAACGGTTTTCTCGATATCATTGAGAATTTCATTAACTGATCTGACCTCGGTCTTTAATGAATTGGGTTTCATTTCATCGTGAGACGACATGGCCATAATCTCCCATTTCCGATGTTTAATATTTTCCCCCAGTTAAACAAACTCGGGGTACTTACCTTATGGTTCCGTTGGAACTGATTTCTCCGCTGCTCAATCGCGGAGACAGGAAATAGCTCATTCATCACTGTGGAAACCATGAATATTCTACCTTCGACTGTATAACATAAAGTCAGTATATCTGAACGTATAGATGATGTAAATCAAAAAATTTCCCTTTGTTGGTTTAAGTCGCCGACTTGAACCTCTTGTTTTCCTATCGGGTCTCCGACCCGACCCGGCATGACCTCGAAGAGCTGGTCAGAGATCTACATCCTGAGCTTCCAGATATTATGCATCGATGGCCATGCGAGCGAATGCGCGCCGGAATTCGGAATGGATACGCCCCTTGTCCGGGGGGCGCTCCACGCGGAAGAGCTTGACTTTTCCGCCCGTTTCGCTACCATTGGTAGGCGACCGATGCGATTACCGCGAAAATTCACTACCAGGAGGGTGATTGTCCATGAAAACGAACAAGCGGAAGGCTTTTTCTCTTCTCCTCGCCGTTCTCCTCGTGATGTTCGGCCTTTCCGCCGCCATGGCGGAGGACACCAAGAAAAAGACCGAGGACGAAAGCTACCAGGAAGAGGAAGATAAACAGGCCGGCGTCCATTTCGAGGAAGAAAACCAGGTTCTCGACAAGGCCACCATCCAGAAGGTCATCAAAAAGCGCCAGAGCGGCATTCTGAACTGCTACAACACCCAGCTTCAGACCAATCACAGCCTGGCGGGCAAGGTCGTCATCAATTTCACCATCCAGCTCGACGGCACCATCCAGGGCGGCAAGGCCGTGAAAAAAGCCACCACCATGAAAGACAAGAAAGTGGTGAAATGCATCGAGAAGATCGTCAAGAACCTGCACTTCCCCTCGCGGAAAAAGGGCGAGCCCATCGAGATCAACTATCCCTGGGTGTTCCAGCCGCCGAAGGAATAACCGGCGTTTTCAATAAGAGGACGGTGCCCCGCGCGAGACCTATGGAATGGTTTTCGCGCGGTTTTTATTCGTATTTCCGGCCATTTGGCAAGACACAGGGGGAAAACCGGTGAAACCGAAACGGATGGGTCTGATCCTCGGAACGGCGATGCTCCTGGCGTTGTCGTTCGCCTGTACCGAAAAAGCTCCGAAAGAAGAAAAGCAGGCCAAGGCGGAAGCCGCCGCCGAAACGGCGAAAAAGGAAACCGCCCGGACCGACCCGCAGAAGGCGGAAACCGCCGGGGAGGCGGAGACGAAAGCCCCGGCGGCCGCGTCCATTTTCCGCCCCGACCTGCTTTCCTTCGACCAGGCGAAGCTGAAGGCCGAAGGCCAGCTCGATCCGGCGGTGTTCCGGCGCGTCATGGGCAAACGCAAGTCCTCCTTCAAGGTCTGCTACAAAAAGGCCCTGGACAAGGATCCCAAGGCCAAGGGCGACGTACGGGTGGGCTTCACCATCTCTCCCACCGGCCGGGTCTCCACGGTGCGGGTGATCGAATCCACCTTGAAGAATCCGGACGTGGAGGATTGCGTGGTGCGGGTGATCCGACGCGTGCAGTTTCCTCCGCTGGAATCCAAGCAACGGGTAAGTGTCGAATATCCCATGGTATTTTCACCGTAATCCGGAGGCCGTGGAAATGAAAATTCGTCGTATGGCGGCCTGGCTGATTCCGCTTTTCGCTCTCCTTTCGCCCTTCGGGCGGGCGGCGGCGGAGCCCACGTCAACGGTCTATCTTTTTCCGGTGCAGTTCGAAAAGACCGAACGCGTCAACGAACAGGAAAGAAACTGGATCCGCAATGTCTTCCAGGAGGAAATGGGCGCGTTTTTCTGGATGAAACCCATCTACGGAGAAAACGCCAGGTCCGTTCTGGGCGGCGCGGCGAGCGCCGTTCTGGCCTGCAAGAATCCTCGCTGCGCCTTTTCGAAACTGAAGGCGAAAGGCGTCGATCGCCTGGCGGTGATCCGCGTCAAGCGCGAGGGTCGGCGGGCCTATCGGGTCTCGGCCGCCGTCCACGGCACCTCCGGCGGAAAAGTCATTCTGAGTTACGATTACCTGGAGCGCGGCGGTCCCACGGAACTGAAATACGCCATTCCCGGCGTCCTGGAACAGCTTTTCCACAAGGAACTGCAACAACACAGCAACCGGGTCACCTCCATCGTGGAAAGCACCGCCGTCACCTCCACCGGGGCGGACGACGCCCTGGACAAAGGCGATAAGCTGGCCCGGGAAGGCGATCTGGATTCCGCCCTGGCCAAATACGACGAAGCCGCCAGTGCCAGTCCGGAACTCAGCCTGCCTTGGGTGAAGAAGGCGGAGCTGCTTCTGGGGCAGGAAAACGAGGAGGAGGCCCTCGCGGCCGCCAAAAAAGCGCTCTCCATCGATCCGAAGGATGCCCGGGCCAACCTGGTTCTGGCCCAGATTCTCATGAACCGGAAGAAATACAGGAAAGCCCAGGCCGCGCTGGAAACCGCCATCAAGACCGACGGAAAGCTTCTGAAGGCCCATTTCCTCATGGGCACGCTGTCCGAAAAATCCGGAAACATGAAACAGGCCGTGCGCGCCTTCCAGAAGGTGGTGGATATGGCCCCGGAAAGCCCGGAAGCCCGTATGAACCTGGGCCTGATCCTGCTGAAAGCCAAAAAAACCGAGCTGGCCATCAAGCACCTGAAGAAGGCCATTCACTTCGACGAAAACTTTTTCCAGGCCTATCCCCCGCTGGCCCAGGCCCACGAAGCCGACAAGGCATGGACGGAATCCGCTCATGTTTACGAGGACTTGGGGAATCGTATGGGAAAATGCGCGCAATGCTTCACCAACGCGGGTATGGCCTACGAACAGGCCGGCGACGGCAGAAACGCCATGGGCGCGTACGAAAAAGCCATAGAACTGGACGAAAACGCCCTGGACGCGTATTATAACCTGGGCGCCATGCTTCACCGCTTCGGCGATGCGGAAGAGGCCCGGCCGTATCTGGAAGCCTACGTGGAGCGGGAGACGCGCCCGGAGCAGGAAGCGTTTATCAAACAGGCAAGGAAAATGCTGGCCGGAGCCAAATGATCTCCGGCCGTATTCCGGTCGTCCCCCAAAGGCGCGGGGATCGGAAACGGAAGAATTCATCGAATCGAAAAAAACAACGGAGGAGGAAGGCGTGCGGACGTTCGTGAAGGGCTTGCTTGCTGTGATGGTGATTGTTCAACTCTCTTTCTGGTTCGGCGGTTGCAGTGGCGACGATGAAATCATGATGGACCGCAAATGGCTGGCCGACCGCTGCGAACGCTATCTGGCCCAGTACAAGGTGGGCTATGGAAAGGTCGTGGAGATTCAGGCCGCCGGAACGCATCCCTGCACCCGGGGGCACAAGGCCGCGCCGGCCGCGCTGTTCCACGGCGTGCTGCAAATGCTGAACAAGGCGTATCTGGACTTCAACCAGGACGTTCAGGACAAACTGGGAAGCAAGAGCTGGGAGGATCCGCCCATGAAGACCCTGTTGTCCACCGTGCGCGCGCTGTCCAAATCCTTCGCCACGCCGGAAGACCTGGCCGCCTGCGGAAAACTGGACGCCGGTCAGGCGAAGGAGCGCTATTACCTTCAGGATCCCCTGGAAACGAGCCGATCGGTCGGACGCTTCCGGGAAAAGATCCAACTGTAGGAGAATCGGCACCATGGGCTGCGTCAAACTCTTCACCTACGGCCTGCTCATGAAGGGCATGCGCTATCATGAAAGCCATATCGCGGGGTTGTACGACTCGGTGGTTCCGGCCAGCGCGTCGGGCCGCCTGATGTTCCTTCCGGAGCCGGAGTTTCCGGCCCTGGCCGCCGGGGAAGGCGTGGTGAAAGGTGAAGTCTACGATCTGGACGAAAACTCGCTGCCCCGCCTGGACTTCCTGTTCGGCGTCAAACCCGGTCGCCCCGACCAGAGCGAGTACGTGCGGCGTAAACTGGATGTCGTCACCGCCGGGGGCGAGACCGTTCCGGCGGAAGCCTATTTCATCCGTGCCGAGATCCTGCGTACGAAACATCCCAAGGCGGTCTGGATCGAGGACGGGGATTGGAGCGCCTTTTTCGAGGAGCGGGAGGCTCAAAGGCGCGAAGAGGCAAGGCGCAAGAACCCCATGATCTGAGCGCGGGCCGGAAAACGCGTTTCACCCGCTTTTGATCCGGAAAACCACGTAGACCACGGAAAACACGGCAAGAAACACGATCCCCATCCAGGCCATGATCCGCAGCCAGCGCGGTGGCCGGGCCTCTTCGGGTACGCGCTCGCTCATCACCGCGCGGAAATTCATGAACGCCAGAAACGGCGCCAGCAGAAACGCCAGGATGGTGGCCCAGTCCACCAGGGCGCGCATGCCCTCCATGAACGCGCCGATAATCAACAGCGACGTGCTCACCAGGGTCAAGAGGACGCCCCAGAAGATCCAGCGCATCCCCCGGAATTCCTTGACGATCAGCTCCATGGAGCCCTTCAGGGTGCGGCTGTAGCCGTCGAAGACCGTCAGCATGGTGCTCAGCATGGTGATAAAGGCCACGGCGGCGATCACCCAGAAACTCCAGCCGCCGAGAGTCTTGGTGTACAGGCTGATGAGCTGGCCGGAAAACGTCACGCCGGAAGGGGAAAAGCGTTCGCCCGTGCCGAACATCACCAGAGCGCCCAGGGAGACGAAGGCCAGCGCCAGGACCGAGGTCGTCACATATCCCATGTGGAAATCGAACAGCGCTTCCCGAAGCGACGGTTTGTAGCGAGTCTGCTCCTCGCGTTCCAGCGCCCAGAGCGAGGGCCAGACGGACACGTCGATGGGTGCGGGCATCCAGCCCATGAGCGCCAGGTAAAACGCCACGCTGGACATCGTCCACAGGTCCGGACGGGTATGCCCCGGCGGAACGGCGGATCCGTGCCCGGCAGCGGCCACCACCGCGATGATCGTGGCCAGTCCCAGCGTAAACACCATGATTTTCATGGTGAGATCCAGGGCCGGATAGCGGCCGATGGCCAGAAGAATCACCACCAGCGCCAGAAGCCCGGCGGAAATCGCCAGCGGAGACACCGCGATTCCGGTCAGGTAACCCAGGATGGCGGCGGTAATCAGCGTCACGGCGGCGGCGTTCATCACGGCGGAAAGGATGGCCAGGATGAAAAAGCAGACCAGCACCCACATGCCCACCCGGCGATAGCCCACCAGAATGCTTTCGCCGGTCACCGCCGTATAGCGATGCACGAACTCGAAGAAGGGATACTTCAGAATATTGATGAGCACCACCAGTCCCAGCAATAGAAAGCCGTAATCCGCGCCCGCCCGGGTGGACTGGATCAGGTGCGAGCCTCCGATAGCCGCCCCGGCGAACAGAATGCCCGGCCCGAGCGCCTTCAGGAAACCGGCGTAGCCGTTCTTTTCCGCAATCATGGCCCAACCCTCTTCTCATTGCCCGTGGGACAATCGATTTCCGCCGATGAATGGAATGATTTCGCGACGTAGTATAGCCGGAAAAAACGCGAAAAAACAACGAAAATAAGGATAAAAAAACACCGGACCGTTGGAACGGGATCCCGCCCTTTCCCGGAAAAGGCGGACGTCCGTTCAGCGTCCGAACCCCCGCTGGCGGGCCGCCTCGAAAAGCAGCACCGTAGTCGCGGTGGCCACGTTCAGCGAATCGGCCACCCCGGCCATGGGAATGCGCACCCGCTCGTCCGCGCGTTCCATCCAGGCGTCCGACAGCCCGTATTGTTCCGTGCCCACGGCGATGGCGATGGGACCGGTCAGATCCACCTCGGTGTAAAGCCGCGTGGCGTGGGGCGTGGCGGCCAGCATGCGGATGCCCCGCCGCTTCATCCAGGAAAGCGCTTCTTCCGAAGAGGAAACGGCCACGGGCACGGTGAACAGCGTCCCCGTGCTGGCGCGCACCACGTTGGGATTGTTGATGTCCGTGGTGGGATCGCAGACGATCACGGCGTCCGTCCCCACGGCGTCGGCGGAACGCAGGATGCTGCCCAGATTGCCGGGTTTTTCGATGGCTTCCGCCGCCACGAGCAGCGGACGCTCGGAAAGCGTCAGATCCTCCAGGGATTTCGACAGCTTGGGCGCGGTGGCCAGAAGTCCGTCCGGCCGATCCCGATAGGAGACCTTGCGGAAGGATTCCCGGTTCAGCGCGATGAGCCTTGCGCCCCGTTCGGCCGCCGCCTCCAAAAGGGCGTCCTCGTTTTCTCCCAAAAAGAAATCCCGGCAGAAATACAGTTCTCCGGGCTGCACGCCGGCGTGAACCGCCCGGAAAAGCTCCCGGTAGCCTTCGATGAGAATCAGCCCGGCCTTTTCCCGGTGGGAGCGCTGGCGCAGACGCACCAGATCCTTGACTCGGGGGTTCGCGGGGCTGGTGATCCGCAGCACGTCGTTTCGTTCCGGCACGTCAACGCTCCTTCGCCAGCCAGCGCGCCGTGGCCCCGTTGGGCATGGCCCGGCGGCCGTCGGCGTGTTCGATGTGCATTTCCTCCGCCTCGATCCGACCGCCGGGCAGCGAACCGAAAGCGTCGTCCAGAATATTGCCCAGGACATCCGGCGTGTGTTTCGGGGAATAGGTGCTGCAAATGACGAAATCGGGCTCCTCGTGCAGCGCCTCCCGGCAGCGATCCAGCAGTTCCGGCAGCTTGTCCTCGATCTTCCAGACTTCGCCCTTGTTTCCCCGACCGTAGGTGGGCGGATCCAACACCAGGCCACGATAGCGCCGTCCGCGCCGAATCTCGCGCAGCACGAACTTCCGAACGTCCTCCACCATCCAGCGCACGGGACGGTCGGCAAGCCCGTTGGTCTCCGCCATCTCCCGCGCCCAGGACACGATGCCCCGAGCCGCGTCCAGGTGGCAGACCTCCGCGCCCGCCCGGGCCGCCACCAGGGTGGCCGCGCCGGTATAGGCGAACAGGTTCAGCACGGAAAAACCCGCTTTCGCCCGGCGGATCCTTGCGTCCATCAGCCGCCAGTTTCTTTCCTGCTCCGGAAAGACGCCGATATGCCCGAACCCGGTGAGCTTCACGGTGAATTCCAGATCCAGGAGACGCATGGGCCACGCCTCCGGCAAGGGACGCACGGTTTCCCAGCGCCCGCCGCCCGAGGAACTTCGTAGGTAGCGCGCGTCCACCCGATTCCATTCCGACTCCGGAAGATGCGGTCGCCAGAGCGCCTGGGGCGCCGGACGGCAAACGCGGTAAGGCCCCAGCCGCTCCAACCGCTGTTGTCCGCCGGAATCCAGCAGGGCATACGATGTATCCTCGGGTCCATTCATTTGGCAACCTTCGCTTTCCCAATCGTGATTGTCCCGATCCGCACTTTACTTCCGGTCACCGTCCCGACGCAAGCCGCTCCCCATGTTTTTTTGAAAGCCTTCGGTAAAGGGAACCCGAATCCCGAGGATCGCTTGTCGCCCCGACACGTTCTTGCCAGCCTTGCTAAAACCATTTAAGAACGCTTATATCCGTGGGATTCCACTGGGAAACTCTGCCGGCGGCGCGATGCATATTTTCCGGTGACCGGATGGATATTCATCGGAATCGTACCGGAAAACGCCGCGAAAGAAAAAAAGTTCGGAAAACGGAAAGAAGGAAATACGGTGATTGCATCGTGATAACAAGGAGTTGGATGATATAATGAAATTTTTCTACGATTAATATGAATATAGTTCATTTTCTCTTGCAATTTTGTTAGTGTTTCTATTACCTTGATATCGTTAATATTCTCAAGGATGGTGTCAGAGTATGACCACTATTTATGCTCGGCCAATAGGCCATCTCTTTTTTCGAGACCGATTTGTGGTATAATCATTATCGTGCAATGACTGAAAACCGATTTCCGTGGGAATCCTCCCCTCGTGCAGGTCGCCGGATCCGCTCCGGTGGAGACGTGGAGTAGTCATGACGATGCATCGATATCCCGCGCTTGTGGAGCATTTGCTTGATATTCATCCCGGAGTTTTGCTGATCCTCGATCCGGAGGGCAGATTGCGCGCCTGCACCCCGGCGGCGGAAGCCTTTCTGCAATCCCCGTTTTCGGAGTTGGAAAACCTGGATCTGGCCGCCGTTCTGGCCCGGGCCGGCATCATTCTCAGCACGGATCACGCGATTCGAAAAGCGAAGGAAGACGGCTCCTGGCGCGTGGAACTGGACCTGGGAAGAAATCCCTCGGACCCGGAACGGGGAGTTCTGACGATTTCCGGAATTCCGGCTTCCGAAGAAGATCCCGGCGCCTTGCTGGTGCGTTTCGAGGGCGAGACTCCCCGCTTAATCCGGACCGTGGGCGACTTCGAAAGCGAGGACAAGTTCCAGAACCTCTTCGAAACCATGTACCAGGGCGTGGTCTATCAGAACTCGGAGGGACGCATCATCGGGGCCAACCCCGCCGCCGAGCGAATTCTGGGCCGCGATCTGGAAGACATGCTGAGCATGGACTCCGACAGCCAGGACTGGCAGGCCGTGCGGGAGGACGGTTCCGAGTTCTCCGGCCTGGAACACCCCGCCATGATGAGTCTGAAAAAGCGCACGCCTTTTCGGGGCGTGGTCATGGGCATTCACAATCCCAGGGAGAACCGGCGGCGCTGGATTCGCATTTCCGCCGTGCCCGAGTTCTCGCGGGGGAACGTTAAGCCTTATCGGGTTCACTGTACCTTCGACGACATCACCGAACTGAAACGGGCCAAGGACGCGCTGGAAAAGACCCAGACCGAACTGGAACGCCGGGTGGAGGAACGCACCCGCGAACTGAGCGAGGAAATCGAGCGCCGCAAGGAGGCGAAGGAGACGCTCCGGGCGCACAAGGAAAAGCTGGAGGATCTGGTTCAGGAGCGCACGGCCTCCCTGGCGCGCGCCAACGAGGATCTGATCCGGAAGGCCGCCACCCTGGAACTGACCATGATGGCTTTGGAGGCCAGCGAGGAGAATCTGCGCATCACCCTGAATTCCATCGGGGACGCGGTGATCGCCACCGACAACGAGGGAGCGGTCACGCAGATGAATCCCGTGGCGGAAACCCTGACCGGATTTTCGCTTTCGGAAGCCGAGGGCAAGCCCATTTCGGAGATTTTCCACGTCATCCACACGCGAACCGGCGAGGAGGCCCCGAACCCGGTGCATCGGGTGCTGAAGGACGGCGAGGTCGTGGGGCTCGCCAATCATACCGCGTTGATCGCCAAGGGCGGCGAGAAAAGACAGATCTCGGACAGCGCCGCGCCCATTCGCGATCTGGACGGAAACGTGGTCGGGGCGGTGCTGGTCTTCCGCGACGTGACGGAGGAATACCGCATTCGCATGGAGCTGGAGGAAGAGCGCGAACGGTTGCGCCAGGTCGTCCAGAACATGCCCGTCCTTCTGGACGCCTTCGACGAAGACGGCGCGTTCGTGATGTGGAACCGGGAATGCGAGCGGGTCAGCGGCTATACCGCCGAGGAGATCATCCAGCGCAAGGACGCCCTGGAGCTTCTCTACCCCGACGAGACCTACCGGGAGCAGGTTCGGGAGGATCTTCTGCGCGGAGGAAAGGATTTCCGCGACCGGGAATGGAAGATCGTCACCAAGAGCGGAGCGGAGCGCATCATCAGCTGGTCCTCCATCTCCGGCAGCCTGCCCCTTCCCGGCTGGCACACCTGGGGCATCGGCGTGGACATTACCAAACGGCGACGGGCCGAGCAGTCGCTCCGGGAAAGCGAAAGCCGCTACCGCCTCCTGGTGGAAAACGCCCCCCTGGGAATCATCTCCGCCGATCTGGAAGGTCGCATCCTGGAAGCCAACGACGAAATGGCCCGCATTCTGAGCGCTCCGTCCCCGGAAGAACTGCGTTCCATCAATCTGCTCGACGATGAAGCCATGGAAAGCTCGGGCATCAGCCAGGATCTGCGCCGCTGCATGGAAAGCGGGGAAACCATCGTCAGCGAAAAGCCCATGCATTCCGTCTGGGAAAAGGACGCCATGCTGCGCTACCACCTGCGGCCCATTCGCGACGAATCCGGCCGCCTGGCCCGCGTACAGGCCATCGTGGAGGACATTTCCGGCCGGAAGGAGCTGGAAAAAGAGAAATCCAACCTGGAAAACCAGCTTCACCAGAGCCAGAAAATGGAGGCCATCGGCCGCCTGGCGGGCGGCATCGCCCACGATTTCAACAACCTGCTGACGGGCATCAACGGCAATCTCTCTTTAGCTTTGATGGACATGAATCCGTCCGACCCCCTGGCGGACGTGCTGATCGAGATCCGCAAGGCTTCCGAACATGCGGCGGGACTGACCCGGCAGCTTCTGGCCTTCAGCCGCAAGCAGATCATCGAACCGAAGATCATCAACCTGAACGAACTGGTCGCCAATTTGCAGAAGATGCTTCGCCGCATCATCGGGGAGGACGTGGAACTGCGCACCGACCTGAAAAAGCGGCTGGGGCGCATCAAGGCCGATCCGGGGCAGGTGGAACAGATCATCATCAACCTGGTCGTCAACGCCCGGGACGCCATGCCCGACGGCGGGAGCCTGCGCATCGCCACCGACGACGTGGCCGCGGACGAAGCGTTCCGGCAGGCCCACCCGCAAGCCGAAAGCGAACGCTTCGTGATGCTGGAAATCACCGACACCGGTCTGGGCATGGAAAAAGAAATCGTCGGAAAAATTTTCGAACCCTTTTTCACCACGAAGGGCATGGAAAAAGGAACCGGCCTGGGGCTCTCCACGGCCTACGGCATCACGAGACAGCACAAGGGGTTTATCGACGTGGAGTCCGATCCGGGTCGGGGAAGCACCTTCCGGGTGTACTTCCCCAAGGTGATGGACAAGGCCGAACCCATCCGCCGGAGCCGCGAGCTGGGGTTTTTAATGCGTGGCACCGAGACCATTCTGCTCGTGGAAGACGACGACATCGTGCGCAATATGACCCACCGCATTCTGGCCCGGCTGGGATACACCACCCTGGTGGCCCAGCACGGCGCGGAGGCTCTGGAAATCAGCGAGAAACATCCGGGCCGCATTCACCTGCTGCTGACGGATGTCATCATGCCCCACATGAACGGGCGCGAACTGGCCGATCGCCTGCTGAAAAGCCGTCCCAACACAAAATATCTGTTTTCTTCCGGCTATACGGACAACGTCATCGTCCACCACGGCGTGCTGGAAAAGAACATGAACTTCATCGGAAAACCCTACACTCCGAAAGACCTGGCCGCCAAGATCCGTGAGATCCTGGATAGTTAGGCCAATTCAGTGCCTTGCCGACAATCCGTACATCAGCGGCAGACGGGCCATGCCCTCAGGCCAGACGTAACGCCGTCCGGGCGCCTCCACCAGGCCGTCCAGTATGCGGGCTCCATTGCTGTAGGGATATTCCTTCATGGCCTCGATGCGGAATCCATGCCGCGCCAGGGTATCCACCATTTCCGCCAGGCCGTGCTGCCAGCTCGTGGCCGGGATATCGTTCTCTCCCGGCGGGAGTTCGCCCGACCCCAGAAGCGCCTTTCCGGATTGGGCCACGTAATCTCCCACCGGTTCGTAGTAGGGTCCGGGATGGAAATAATCGTCCTCCGCAAGACGCAGATCCGGAGTGAAACTCGGCGCGATCGGATGAAATTCCACGTAGACGAAGCGGCCTCCGGGGACGATCACCCGACGCAGGCCCTCGGCCCAGGCATCCAGATCCGGCAACCAGCAGGTGGCGCCGTAGCTGGAAAAGGCCAAATCGAACCTTTGTTCCGTCTTCCGCATCCAGCTAATCACTTCATGTAGAACGAATTCGGCCGCGATGCCTGCATCCGTGGAAAGCTTTTGGGCGAAACCGATGGCCTCCTCGCTGAAATCCACCCCGGTGACCCGCGCGCCCAGCCGCGCCAGACAAAGCGAGTCCTGCCCGGAGTTGCATTGCAGATGCACCAACGTCTTTCCGGTCACGTCGCCCAACAGGGCGAGTTCCTCCGGAAAGAGCGTGCTTCCGCCGTCTTTCAGAAAGGCCGCCTGGTCGCCCTTGTGCCGGTTGTGGTTTCGCGTGGCCCGGTTCCAGCTCTCTCGCGTGCGGTCGTAATCATGCATGCTCGTTCTCCGTGTTCGGTTTCGCGGAATTTCTCAACGGGAAATCCGCTTTCCATCTCGATCCGCCGTAAAACAAAGAAAGACGAGTCATACAACTCGCCTTTTTTAATGAAAATTGGTCGGGGCGACTGGATTTGAACCAGCGACTTTCTGCTCCCAAAGCAGACGCGCTACCAAGCTGCGCCACGCCCCGCAATCCGTCTCGCAAAGCGCCGTTCGAGGGAGAAAACATAGCGCTCCGGGGCAAACATGGCAAGCATTTTCTCTCGCGCCCGCAAGCGAAGAAAGAAGCAGAACGGTGCTTTCCATCCTAGATCATCCCGCGTTCCCCGTACCACTTCGCGTGGAAATCCTTGTATTCGCCGGACAATATACGCCGCCACCAGCCTTCGTTGGCCACATACCAGTCAAAAAGCTCCTCCAGCCGATCCTCCACCGGCGGTCCGGGAACGAATCCGTAAGTCCGCCTGGCGTAGGAACCGTCGATGGCGTAACGGAAATCGTGGCCCGGCCGATCCTTCACGAAGGTAATCAGCGATTCGTCCCGCCCGGCGATGCGGCAGATGCGCCTGGCGATCTCCAGATTGCTGCGCTCGCAGTTCCCGCCGAAGTTCACGACTTCTCCCGGCGTTCCCGACAGAACGGCATGCTCGATCCCCCGGCAGTGATCCTCCACATGGATCCAATCCCGCACGTTGCCGCCATCGCCATACAGCGGCAAGGGTCGGTTTTCCATGGCGCGGATCATGAACAGCGGAATGAATTTCTCCGGAAACTGCAAGGGTCCGTAATTGTTGGAGCAATGGGTCACCACCACCGGAAAGTCGAAGGTCTTCCAGTACGACCGCGCCAATAAATCCGCCGCCGCCTTGCTGGCCGAATACGGATTGTTGGGAGCCAGAGGCGATTTTTCCGTGAACATCCCTTCTTTCCCCAAAGCCCCGTATACCTCGTCCGTGCTCACCAGAACGAACTTCCGCACTCCCGTCTCCCGCGCCCGGTCGAACAGCACCTGGCTGCCCACCACGTTCGTGGTGATAAACACCTGCGGCCCCACGATGGAACGATCCACGAAACTTTCCGCCGCGAAATGCACCACCACCTCGCAGCCTTCCATAGCCACCGCCACCGCCTCCGGATCCTCCACCCGCCCCCGCACGAAGCGGTGCCGTTCATCATCCTTCAAGGATTCCAGATTCTCCAGATTGCCCGCGTAGGTCAGGGCGTCCAGGGTGACGATCTCGTCTTCCGGGTGTTTCTCCAGCCAATACAGTACGAAATTCCCGCCGATAAACCCCGCTCCTCCGGTCACCAGTATCCGCATACGTTACTCTCCATCCACTCACCGAATTCTTCGTCTTTTACTTTGTTTCCCGTCCGCGTCCGTCCACACCGACACCGACCGGCCCACATCCTACCACAGCCCTTCCTCATTCGTCGAGGGATTCGGCATCCCCTTTCATTCAACCTTCCTTCCATCCGCCGCAGGCTCTTTCCGGAAAGCCTCACTCCGATGACGGCGGTCTGGCATGGTTTTCTGCAAGCGGCACGCTTTTTGCACCGGCACGACGGTTTGCGATTCGATAACTCCCGAAATATCAGGTGTTTGCAAACCTCATGCCGGACGCAAAAAGCGTGCCGCGCCGGTTTTCGCGAGAGAAGAACGGTCGAACGGCAAAGGTCGGCGCGCCGTCTCAGAGCCGTTGAAGGATCCTGACAACGGGATCCTTCGACGGCTACCGGACGCATTCTCCATCGACATTCCCGTTCATTCTCGCGAAAACCTCCGCAAAAACCATGCCAGACCGCAAAGCGGGTGCACCCTCTCGGGAGGGGCACGGAGTCATTGCCCCGGATATCCGGAAAGAGTCTGCGGCGGATGGAAGGAACGGGTTTTGGAGTGAAAAGTTGCGCGATCTCCGGAATTGTGGTATCCACGAACTGTTACGTTCTTGCATACTCATAAAAACGGGCATTTCGCCTAAATACGGGAGGCTCCATCCGTGAGTCAATCAGATTTCGAAGCATTGCGGAAGTTTCTGGAAGAACGGCCCGCCGCGGTCAAGGCGTCCAAGCCGTTGAAAAACGGAACGATTATCGAGATGAACATCGTCGGGGACGAGAATCCCTATCACGTTGTCCGCGAGAACAAGCAGACCTTTCTCCGCACGGGTCCGTGTCCGGAGGAACCCAAGCTGCGTTTCACCATCAGTCCGAAAGCCATCCAGCGACTTCTGGATTTCGGATCGGACGATATCGGCGAGTACGGCGTAGAGTTCTTCAAGATCATGGTTTCCGAGGATCCGGATTACACGCTGGGCGTGAAACTGAACACCGGCTTCATCGGGCTTACGCGCATGGGGGTCTTCGGCATCCTGGCCATGGGCGGCAAGGCGGTGCTTTCGTTTCTGGCGCGGCACGGTCTGAAAGGGCCGGGAGAGATTAAAAAAGCGATTTCGAAGTTGAGGGGCAAGAGCGACTGACTCCACGCGGAACAGGGGGCAATGGCATGGCGCCACAAATGCTTGTGATCGACGGTGACCGGCAATTCGCCGAGGAGTTGAAATCCTCTCTCGGAGAACATGGCGTGGATGTATCCCTGACCGATAACAGCGCGGGAGGCGTCCAGAAAGCCGAGCAGATGCGCCCGGATGTCGTGCTGATCGACACCGTTCTTGCCGACGGCAACGGGTTCGCCGTCTTCACCACGCTGAAGAAAAGCGAGCAGTTGGACAGGACGACCTTCATCATCACCGGCGCCGACGTGCCGGAAAAGACCTTCGAAAAACACCGGCGCTTGAAACGACACGCCGATCTTTACCTGCACAAGCCCTTCCGGGCGCCGGACCTGATCGATATCCTCAGCACGGACCTGGGCCTGGCCCTGGCCGTTCCGGCGGTTTCGGAGTCCGAAAAGGAGCCCGCCGCTCCGGCGAAAGCCCCCAGCCCTTCGAACGCGCCTACCGCCTCGGGCGATCTGGACGAAGCCGTTCTGGATGATTTCGACAGCCTGTTTTCCAGTGACGACAACGGCGCGGAAGTCAGCGAAGGAAGCCCCGAAGACGATATCGATCTGGCGGAACTGGATCGGTTGCTGAACGACCCCGACGATGCATTGGACGATCTCGATTTTCCGGACGAGCCGGAACCGGAGCCTGCGGCCAAACCCGCACCGACCCCGGAAATTCCGAGGGAGCCCGAGCCCCGACCGGAACCCAAACCCAAACCCAAGCCGGCTTTCGTGGATCTTCCCGAACCGCCGGTTCTTTCCTCCCAGCCCGCCGCCGAAACCGAACTGGACCTCAGCGGCGACGAGAGCGAACAACTGGCCGAACTGAAACGGGCGCTGGCCTCCGCGGAAAAGGTTTCCCGGCTGAAGAGCGAAGAGAACGTGGAGGTCACCCGCAAACTGGGCCGCTTGGAGACATCCATCGAGGAAAAGGACCAGAAGATCGAGCGTCTCCAGGTTCGGCTGGAGGACGAACAGCGGGAAGCCAAGGACCGCTACGACGAAAAAGTCGGTGAACTGAACCGGGCGCTGGACGGCACTCGGGCCACGATCAAGGAACTGGAGACCGAACGCGAGGAACTGCGGCGCGTCGTGCAGGAACAGAAAAACGCCCTGTCCGACGCAGAAGTTTATTCCGGAGATCTGCAACGTCTCCTGGACAACGCCAAGGAGACAAACGCCGCACTGGAGGAACGCGTGCTGGAACTGCAAACCGGTCTGGAAGAAGCTCGCAAGGGACGCACCGAAACCGAGACGGCGCTGAACGCGTTGAAGGCCACCCATTCCGAGGCCCGCTCCGCGCTGGAGCAGGCCAAGTCCGAACGCGCGCGACTCCAGGAATATCTGCAATCGGCCAAGACCAAGCTGGAAGGTTACCAGTCCCGCGAGTCCCAGATGAAGGAAAGCCTGGCCAATACCTCCAAGTCCCTGGCTGATTCCCAGATGGCGGAGAGTCGCCTCAGCCAGCAGGTGGAAGCCATCATCTCGGAGCGCGACCAGGCGCGCAAGGATCTATCGGAGTTGAAACCGCAGCTTGCCGCCGCCAGTTCCGAACTGGAGGATCTGCGCACCCGCAAGGATAAACTGGTGGAGACGCTGAAGGACGCCGAGGAAGAGAAATCCGGCCTGCTCTCCGAAAAGGAGCATCTTTCGGCGGCACTGGCCACCGCCAACGCCGAATTGAACGATCTGCGCGCCCGCAAGGACAGCCTGACCGAAAGCCTGCGCCAGGCGGAAGAGGAAAAGGCCCGCCTGGTTACGGAAAAAGAGACGCTCAACGTCGAGTTCGAGACGGCCAAGACCGAATACGCCGACAGTCAGGAGGAACTGCGCACCCTGCTGGAAGCGTCCAAAGCACGGATCCTGGACCTGAAGGACAAAGTGGAACAGTCCGAGAATTCCCTGCGCGCCCTGGAAGAGGAACGCGACCGGACGGTTAAGGAGAAAGAAGACCTGTCCATGGAACTGGAGACGCTGAAAAACGAGCGCTCCGGCATGGAAGAAGAAGTCAAGGACATCCGCCAATCGCTTTCCGACACCCGCGAGGCGCTGGCCAAGACCAAGGAGGAAAGCGACGGATTCCACAACAGTCTGGATCAGGCTCGCAGCGAAATCACCGATCTGCAATCCAAGCGGCAGGCCTTGCTTTCCAGTCTGGAAACCTCCCAGCAGGGTAAAAGCGCCGCCGAGGCCCGGCTGGCCGACTTACAGGAACAGTACGATCGCACCAAGACCGAACTGGAAGACCTGAAGAACAGCTACGAGGAAAAGTTCGAGTCCGCGCGCAGCCAGTACGACGAGAAGCTGTCCGCCATCGAGGAAAAAGCCCGGGCCATGCGCGACCGCATGATCGAGATGGAGGAGGAAAACGAAGCGCTGGAACGAAAGAACCGCGTCAACGAAGACCGCATCATCAAGGCGTACAAGAAGATCAAGGCCGACGCCATGCAGCGGGCCAAGACGGAAAAGGCTCTGGCCGCCGCCATGAACTTCGTCAAGGCCGCCCAGATGGAAGACGAGGAGGAAGAGGATTAGCGGTCGCCTCTTCGTATCCGAAGAAACGAAAAAGCCCCGGTTCTCCTTGGAAGGAGCCGGGGCTTTTGTTATTCGAAGCGGAGACCGCGCTCCGCGTTTGGACGCTCGTAAGCGTGCGCGCCTATTCGTCCGAATCCCGGGCCGAAAGAAAGCGCCAGAAAAAGACGAAAAAGACCAGGGACGCCACCACCACGGTATAGGTCACGCCTTCCGTAAACGTCAGGAAATCTTGCAACACGTAAAACTGTTCGTTCATGGTTTCGCCTCCTGTCCGCCTAGTGGTGATCTTCCGGAAATTCCGGGTGACTGTAGAAAATGGGCATGTGCGTGACGATGAACTTGAAGGCGATCACGCCGCAGGTCACCAGGAACAACGAAATGCCGATCTCCATCCAGTGGGGCACGTAACGCTCCGAAGAAGGAAGGTGGTAATTAAACGCCACCAGCGACACGTTCAGACGATTCAGCACGATGCCAAAGACGGTCCATCCGGCGGTAACCTGGATCAGTTTCAGCTTTTTCTCCCGCGCGCCGATGGCGAAAAGCAGGCAGGGCAGCGCCACGAAACCCAGCAGTTCCAGCAGGAACCACCAGCCGTAGAAATCCCTCGTCAACATGGCCCATTCGTTGTCGTGAGCCAGTCCGATCAGTTTGATGACGAAGTAGCCCAGAAGGATCACGGAGGACGCCTTGGCGAATCCGTAGGCCACCTGCTCGCCCACCACGCGGTGTTCCTCGTCGTGCTTGTGCGCGAAGTACTTGTGGCTCAGCGCGCCTTCGAACATCACCATGGAAAGTCCCGCTATGATGGAGCTGACGAAGAAATAGACCGGCAGATAGGTGGAGTACCACAGCGGGTGCAGTTTTCCCGGCGTCATCAGGTACATGGCGCCCAAAGAGGACTGGTGCAGGGTGCTGAGCACCACGCCGAAAATCGTCAGCGCGATGGTGGCCTTGTGCAGGAAGTTCCTGATTTTCTTCAATTTCAGCCATTCCAGCGGAGCGATGGACCACTCCAGGAAGAGCACCGTCACGTAAAGCCCCACGCAGGCGGCCACTTCGAACATGACGGAGGTGGTTCCCTGGCTGACCACGAAGGGATAGGGCAGCCGCCAGGGCCGCCCGACATCGTACAAAAGTGCGATGGGCACCAGGGAGTAACCCAGGAAACCCGTCAGGATGGCGGGGCGCACGGCGGCGTGGTATTTCTTCATACCGAAGATGTACACGGCCGCCGAGGTCGTGTAGCCTCCCGCAGCCAGCGCGACGCCGCAGAGCAGATCGAAGCCGATCCAGAATCCCCAGGGCATGTTGCCGTCCAGATTGGTGACGGCGGCGAGTCCGTAGGCAAAACGCAGGTAGGTCAACACCAGTCCCATCGCCACGATGAGCCCCGCGATGATGTTGAAAGGAGTAGGTTTCGGCACCACGAAAACGGCCTTGGCGACCCGTTTCACCGTGAGCTTCACGATGTCGAGGAACGTCGCGTCGCCGGATTCGCTGTGGCTAAGTACGGACATCAGGCGTTCTCCTCTTTCGCTTTTTTGGCCGCATCGGCCAGGGCCTTCTTCACCGCTTTTTCCACGGCGCCGGCCTGGGCTTTCTTCGCTTTTTCCTTTTCCGCCTTCAACGCGGCGTCCGCCTCGGCCTGTTTCTCCGCGATGGCCTTCGCCACGGCGTCGGCCTTTTCCTTGGCGGCGATTTTCTCTTTTCGCTTATTGATGCCGTAGATGCCGGTGAGCAGCACCGGCCAGAGCCCCACGACGATGGGCACCGCGCCCAGGGCGCCGGCGGTGAGCTTCGGCGGCGGCGTGGTGCCGATATCGGTGCGCAGGCCCACGTCATCGAAGGGTTCGCCGCTGATGTACATCCAGCTCGTCCCGCCGTTCTCGTGCTCGCCGTAGATATGATCCTGGTAGCGTTCCGGGTGGCGGCGGATGCGCTCCCGGGCGATCTTGATCAGGTCGTCCCGCTTGCCGAAGGTCAGCGCCTCCATGGGGCAGGCCTCCACGCAGCCGGGCAGTTTGCCTTCCAGAATGCGCGGATAGCACATGGTGCAACGAATAACCACCGGGGCGAAGGGATCGTCGTATTCGTATCCGGGCAGCGCCCAGGGGCAGGCCAGCAGACAGAAACGACAGCCCACGCAGACGGAGGGATCGTAAACCACCGGCCCCTCGGGCGTCTTCTTGAAGGCGCTCACGAAGCAGGCGTTGGCGCAGGCCGGTTCCAGGCAGTGGTTGCACTGCATCTTCCGGAAGATGGGCGGCTTGCCGTCCTTGGCCTCCTTGTACTGGTTCACCACGGTGTAGACCCCGGTGACGACGCGGCGCTTCTTTTCGAAGACCGTCTTGTCGGTGAAAGGCTTCTCGGGGGCGGGGAGGTTGTTGACGCGGTTGCAGGCTTCCTCGCAGGAACGGCATCCGACGCATAAGGTGGTGTCGTGCAGAACACCGTAGCTGTCGGGATAGCCCGTGAAGTCCGCGCTGGCGGCCTGGGCCTTTTTCCCGACGGCGGCGCTTGCTCCCGCCGCGGCCAGCATCCCCAGGAAATTTCGGCGTGAAATGGACATTCTCGGCTCCTTGATCCGTCCGGACCGGCTAGCGGCCCGCCCGATCGATCTTCTCCATGGGGTTCGATTTTCTTTCGTGGCAACCCGTGCAGCCCACGGGCTCGATCTTCATGGCCTGGTGGCAGCCCATGCACTGCTGGTGATAGGCGCCCTTCAGTCCGGGAACGTGAATCTTGTCCGCGTTGAACGGCTGACCGTGGCAGCTTCGGCACATGGGCGGCTTCTTTCCCACGGGGGAATTGTGGTGACAGCCCTGGCAGAGGGCGTCCTCCGAGCCGTGGAAGTGCATGGCCATTTTACTTTCCCGCACGGCCTTCAGCATGGAATACACGATTTTGCGATGGGGGAACGCGGCCGGGCCGTACTGGCTTTCCAGGACGTTCACCGTGACCGTCTCCGGGATGTCGGATTCCGCGAAGGACAGCGGCGCGGTGCGGTTCAGCATCTCGCCGGTCAGCCAGGTGGACTCGCCGTCCCGTCCTTCGTGGGAAAGATCCGTCTCTTCCGCGTCCTCGCCGATGGCGTCCACGTCCCGCATCACCGTTTCCACCAGGCGGTGCTTGCTGTATTCCTCCGGCTTGGGACCGTAGTGGCAACGCAGACAGGCGCTTTCGGGCAGGCGGCTCTGATCCATGATTTTATGGCAGCCCACGCAGGCGGTTTCAGCCTTTTTCGCGTTGTGGCAGCCCACGCAGGAGTGGTCGGAATCCATGTCGTGCATGGCCATTTCCAGCTTCACGCCGCCGCCCCGGGAGTGGCCCTCCAGGGTGTGGCACTGGTTGCAGGCCTGCATGCCCTCGTGGTGGCAGACGCGGCAGGTGTCCGTGGCGTTTTCGTGGATCTCGTGGTTGAAGGGCGCCACCGGCATGCGCGCCAGACCGGCGTCCGCCGCCGAGGCGGCCACCATGACGCGGTCGGGTTGGTTGCGCGGCAGGCGCGGCACGGTGTTCAACGTCTTCACAGCGGCCTGGCGGTCCGGGTGATGGCAGCCGGCGCAGTCCACGGGGCCGGTCTTTCGGCTCTTGCCGTCCGTGGCCAGATGGCAGCCGATACAGGACCAGTGCCCGGCGGTCTTCATGCCGCTGCGCGTCTCCGTGTCTTCCTTGTGGCAGTCCCGGCAGCTCTGCTCGTGTCCCTTTTTGTAAACGGTCTTCTCGGCCTTCGGATCGTACTCGTGGTGGCAGGATTCGCATTTCTTGCCCACGGCCTCGATGTGCCGCCAGTGCAGGGACTTGTCGAAGCCGACCTCTTGCGCGTTGGAAGCGTATTCCGGGTCGCGGGCGTGGCAGCCGCCGCAGGTCACCGCGCCGGTGGCGAGCCCTTTGGCCTTGCGCTCCGTGTGGCAGCCGATGCATTTCTCGTGGTAGAGTTCCATCAGCGCGTCCCGCGAGCCGTTTTCCAGCCGTAAAAACTTCTGCGAAAGCCGCCCGTCCGGAAGCGAAAGGTGGCAGGCCGCGCAGGTCTGGCCTTCGGAGAGGAGCTTCTCCGTGTGGCCGTCGTGCTTGAACTGCACCGGCGGCCGCTCCAGCGGCCCCAGCGCCTTCATGCCGTCGATGGTCACCAGGTCGGCGCGCTTGGGTTTCGCGGCTTTGTCTCCGTGATGACCGCCGCCGAAGCAGGGCGAGGCCAGGCCGACCGCCAGGAGGATCAGCAGCACGATCCGACCCGTTTTTCCAATCCCGTGATATGCTGGGCGTTCCCTCATCTTCTTATATCCTCGTTCGCTGTCTGATGGGTTTCCAAAGGCCTCCCGGCATTTGTCATTCGGGGAACTCCATGGTCTCCATCAGGATGTCGATGATGAACTTCGTGTGCATTTCCAGGCCGTAGTAGTCGATGATGTCGTCCAGGCCGCTGTGGCAGTTGTGGCAGGGGCTGACGCAGATGTGCGCGCCGGTGGCGGCGAGTTGCTCGGCCTTGACCCGGTTGGACAACATGCGCGAGTTCTTCCAAATCGGTCCGCAGTTGATCGCGCCGCCGCCCGCCATGCAGCAGTAGTTGTGTTCGCGGTTGGGCGTGACTTCCGTGAACTTCTCGCAGGTCGCGTTGATGATGTAGCGCAGTTTGTCGCCCAGCCCCAGTCCGCGCACCGTGTTGCAGGGATCCTGGACGGTGACGTGTTCCGGATATTTCTTCTTGATCTTGATCTTTCCCGCCACCAGCAGGTCGTAGTAGAACTCGATGGCGTGGGTCATTTTGATGGGCGGATACTGCCAGCCCAGGAAGCGGGGGCCATCGTAGACCGCGCCGCGATAGGCGTGGCCGCATTCGCCCATGACGATGCGCTTGACCCGCAGTTTCTCCGCCGCCTCCCAATGGGCGCGTTCCACCATGGCCATGACCTCGAAATCGCCCGAGAACATGGCCAGGTTGCTGTTGTCCCAGCCGTCCAGCGAGGGCATGGTCCAGTCCGCGCCCACGGCCGTCATGACCTTCGCCATTCCGGCGAGGAGATGGGCCTGAATCTTCGGCTCCGGCGCGATGACGGAATACATGATCTCCGCGCCCTCCTTGTCCAGCGGGATGCGCAGATCCGGGATGTCCGCCTGGGCCTCCTCCTCCTGCCACATGAGCGTGTCGATCCACTCGTCCTGCTGGATCCACATCTGGTTCATGGTGGCCGAGTGGCTGTGCGCGGTGTCCTGGAGGTTCTGGGGAACCACTTCCAGGAGGTTGCAGATACGGCGCACGGTCATGATGAGATAGGCGATGTCGATGCCGAAGGGGCAATACATGCTGCACCGGCGGCAGGTGCCGCATTCGGTGTAGACGATGCGGCTCATGTCCCGCAGCTCGTCCGGTTTGATGCGTCCCTTGGTCTCCAGAAGCCGCCAGAGGGTCTGCTTGACCTTGCCCACCGGGGAGAATCGAGGATCCTTGTCCCGGGAGAGATAGGTATGGCAGGCCTCCGAGCACAGGCCGCAGTGGACGCAGGTGTTCAGATAGATCTTCATCCGGGCGGCGGTCTCGTTGTCGAGCACCTGGTTGACCACCTGCTCGATACGCTCGGTGGTCAGTTTGGCGATCGCCTTGTCGATCCCGGGATCCGGCGTGTTCAGATCGTTGTTGTGACTCATGATTCTCGATTCCTCCGCGATTCGGTCCGGAAACGGCCTACCAATCCTTGGCGTTGCGGACAAAGCCCATTTCACTGCCCATGTACCCGCGGGTCATGGGGAAAAACAGCATGTGCGACAGCCGCGTGAAGGGAATGGCCATCAGCCACAACGCGCCGGCAACAATGTGCATGGTGACGGCGATATCGGACGGAAGCACCTGATAATAGGCGAACAATCCCGTGATGAAGGGCCCCAGCACCACCAGCAGGATGAGGTAGTCCGAAAGCGAGGTGACGAAGCGGACCGTGGGATCCGCGATGCGCCGCACGAAGAAAATCACGCCGATGCCCACCATCAGGAGCGTGAAGGCGTTGGTCGCGCATTCCGGCAACGCGGCCCAGGCCACGCCCCAGGATTCGTTCAGCAGCATCAGGTGTCCGAAGACGAAGAACGGCAGCACCACCAGACCCAGGTGAAACACGAAGGACAGAATGGTGAAGACGGGCCGCATACGCATATTGACGCTTCCGTAAGGAATGATCCAGTGCCCGATGGAACGCAGGGCGTACTTCACGTTCAGGTAGGGATGAACCACCTTGTCCTTCTTGCCCAGGCGGATGATGGACCAGACGCGCCAGATGCTCCCGAAGAAGAACACCAGGAAGGCGATCCAAACCAGGGGTCCGCGTGCGAATTCGTACATGTTCGGCTTCCCTTTCTCGAAACGATTCCGTCTAGCGGATTTCGCTCAGCGGCAGGACGTGCCGGTAGTAGGTCCCGTCCTGTTCGTATTTCAGAAGAATCGACTGTCCGTCCGGCGAGAACACCGGCATCCAGGCGTTGTCGAAGTCTCCGTAGACCACGCCGTCCACGACGAAGTGGAAGCGCCCGCCGCTTTCCGCCTTGGTGGCCACGTGGCCGCCCTTGGGGCTTGTCACCGGATCCCAGACCATCTCGAATTTCTTCTCCCAGGCGTTGCCGTCCACGATGACCGTCCACAGGCCGTCTTCCTTGGCGGCGGCGGCGATGACGGCTCCGTCTTTCGAAAAGACCGGTTGTCCCACCATCTCTCCGAAAGTGCGGTTCCAGGCCTGGCCGTCCACGGCCACGGTCCACTGTCCGAAGTCGGGCGAAACCACGGCGGCCATGCGTTTGCCGTCCGGGCTGAAGACCTGCCGCCAGCACTGGATGAATCCGGGATCCCAGAGAGGACCGCTTTCCTTGACCGGAGCCAGCTTGCCCGCGCTCTTGGCCACGCCCACGGCCGCGCCGTCGTTGGGGTCGAACACGGGGCCCCAGGCCTGGGGCCAGCGCTTCTCCCATGCCTGGCCGTCCACGGCGAATCCGTAGTCGTTCACGCCGGTGCGGATCTGCACGGCCACGCGTTGACTGTCCTTGTCGAAGACCGGATCCCAGACACCGACATACATCGGCTCCCAGGCCTGGCCGTCCACGGCCACCGTCCAGCTTCCGGCGCGGAAGGCGTCCAGATCGCCCTCGGGGGTGGGTTTGACCTGCACGCTGGCGGCGATATGTTGCCCGTCCGGGCTGATGACATAATCGCGCAGGGAGAGGAAACCCTCTTCCCAGCTTTGGCCATTCAGACTGACGCCGTAATCGCCGTCTTTTTTGCAGGCCACGGCGATGCCGTCTCCGTCCGCGCTGGTTTTCGGCATCCAGACGAATTCGTAGGTCTCCTCCCAGGGCTCACCGTCCACCATCACGGTCCATTCGTCGTCGTTCATGGCCAGAGCGTACAACCGGCCCGACGGGGTGTAGCGCATGCGCCACAGTTTCTCGGAAGGTTCGGGCCATTGTTCCCCGTTTTCCACGGCGTTGAACATGTCATCCTCGGTCTTCACCAGCAGGGCGATCTTCGTCCCGTCCGGACTGACCTCGATTTCGTGGATGGTCGGATAGGTCTGGCGAAGCTCCGCGAGATTGGCGACAGCCTTCTTTCCGATATTCCAATCCCAGTTTTCCATCGAATTCTCTCTCCTGTCTTGGCCTGGAATGGGGGGACGCCGCACCCAATGGTACGGCATGAAACCTAGGAAATTTGGCCCATACTGTCAAGGGATTTTGACGAGCGTTTCCACCGCCGGACTTTCTTCATGTAGCAATTCGCAACAGCGATGCATTTCCTGTAGCACATTCTCCCTGCTTCCACCGAAATCGGACTTCATCCGGGGGGATCCGATCCGGACCAGCGGCCTGTTATCTCCCTGATATCACAATCCTTTCCAAGCATACTGCCGAGCGCCCCCCTGGTTGTATTGATTTAGAACCATTGTAAATTAATGCTCTCAATTTCCTGGAATTCCCGGCGCGCCCGCCTCCGGAGCCGTTGCTTCGAAATGCCCTTCATGCCCTGTCAGCAATATAACCTTTTCGAATGAATCTTATAAGTCTATGATTTTCTAACGGGAAATGCGCCTCTTTCCCTGCCGCTTCCGTTGTCGGCGCTTCACTTCCGGCGCGGCGCGTCATGAATGGGCTTGACTTTGCCCCCTCCGGAATGGCAGGATGGAAGCCGTCGCCGCCTCAAGCACGGGGGCTCCAATACAATGGAAACGGGGAGCGCCGGACAGCGGGTCCGGAAAGAAAGGACATCGCAGCATGAGCGAGAAAAACAACGCCGGAAAAGGAATCGATCCCTATCCCGAAAGCCACGGCTGCCTGCACGCCTATGGCCCAAGTTCCGATCCCGCCCTGCACGAGGTGGATATTCCCGTCTGCGAGGCTCTGGCGGCCGAACGGCATCGCCAGGAAACCAGCATCGAGCTGATCGCCTCGGAAAATTACGTCAGCCAGGCCGTGCTGGACGCGGTGGGCAGCATGGCCACCAACAAATACGCGGAGGGCTACCCCGGAAAACGCTATTACGGCGGCTGCGAGCACGTGGACAAGCTGGAACAGCTCGCCATCGACCGCGCCAAACAGCTCTACGGAGCCGAACACGCCAACGTCCAGAGCCACGCGGGGAGTCAGGCCAACCTGGCGATTTATCTGGCGGTTTTAAATCCCGTGGACCCGATTCTGGCCATGAGCCTGGAGCACGGCGGACACCTGACCCACGGTTTCCGGCTGAACTACTCCGGGAAGTTCTTCAACGCCAAGACCTACGGCGTGAGTCCCGAAACCGAGCGCATCGACATGGACGAGGTATGGAAGCAGGCCAAACAGACCCGCCCGCGGATGATTATCGTGGGGGCCTCGGCCTATCCCCGCGCCATCGACTTCGAACGTTTCGGCGAAATCGCCCGGGACGTGGGCGCCATGCTCATGGCGGACATCGCCCACATCGCCGGGGCGGTGGCCACCGGGCATCATCCTTCGCCCCTGCCCTACGCGGATTTCGTCACCGCCACCACGCACAAGACCCTGCGCGGCCCCCGGGGCGGCATGATTCTGTGCCGGGAGAAATGGGCGAAGAAGGTGGACGCGGCGGTCTTTCCCGGCATGCAGGGCGGCCCGCTCATGCACGTCATCGCCGGAAAGGCGGTGGCCTTCGGAGAGGCGCTTTCGCCCGGCTACAGCGAATACATCGCCCAGGTTCACAAAAACGCCCGCGCCCTGGCGGACGAACTGGCCGTGCTTGGTTATCGCATCGTCACCGGCGGTACGGACAATCATCTTTTGCTGGTGGATCTGGGCGCGCGCAACCTGACTGGACGGCTGGCCGAGCGCGTTCTGGAGCGCACCGGCATCACCGTGAACAAGAACCTGATCCCCTTCGACAGGCGTCCGCCCGTGGAAACCTCGGGCATCCGCCTGGGCACGCCCGCCATGACCACGCGCGGACTGAAAGAGGATGAAATGCGGCGCATCGCCCGCTGGATCGACCGGGTGCTTCGTGAGCCGGAAGACGAAAGCGTAATCGAATCCGTCCGCCGGGACACTCTGGAAATCTGCCGCCAGTTCCCCATTTCCCCCATCCGCAGACTGGGCGATTTCGGCATCTGAGAAAGCCGGACGGGGCGCTGTTTTCCGTTTTCGATTCGTCGTGGATGGAGATAACGCCGATCCGGACGGAGACGAAGAGGCCCCGAACAATGACATCCCGCTGAACGGCAACGCCTGCACGATCGAGGAAAAGCGTGATCTCGCCGCCGCACCGGGCGCTTTATCGGGCATCCGTCGAAAAGGAGCGCGACGAAGAAGAAAACGGGGAGGAGCCCGAAGGCCCCTCCCCGCGCATACCATCCCCCGAATGGTTTCTTGAACGGATTCGAGGTTATTTCGTCGGTTCCACGTACGGTGTAAGCTTCGACCAGGTGGATGCGCCGCAGCCGCCGCTGGAAGGATCCGTCTCGTCCGCGCGGGCGGCGGCGACGGCGTCGGTCTCGCTCTCCGCGTCAAACACGGTCTGGCAGTACCACAGTTCCAGGCCGGAACCGGCGTCGTACCAGGTCCAATCGATGCGGCTCCACTTGTCGCCTCCCGTGGGGTTGTTCGTGCCGTTCTGGGCGCTCAGCCACATATCGTCATTCGAGAACTGGCTGATGGCGAAGTTGTAATCGTATTCCGGATAACCGTCGATGGATTGCAGCCAGTTCTCGGCGGTGATGTCGTGGTTCATGCCGTAGTTGTCCAGCCAGGCGCCGACCACGATCAGGCCGGCGTCGCCCGGAATGAGTTTCGACCAGGAGGCGGCGCCGCAGCCGCCGCTGGAGGGATCGGTGGCGTCGGCGGGCGTCGCGGCCAGTGCGTCCGCCTCGCTGGCGGAGTCGTAGGTGGTCTGGCAGTACCACAGGGAGATTCCATTGCCGTCGTCGTACCAGGTCCAGTCGAAGCGGCTCCAGCTTCCGGGGCTGTAGGCGTTATGCACGTTATTTTGGGCGATGGCGTAGCGGTCTTCGTTCGAGAATTGCGAGAGGTGGAAGTAGCCGGGATTGCCGTAGCCGCCCTGCATCCAGAGCGCGCCCGAGAGTTCGTGCGAGCCGCCGTAGTTGTCCGCATAGCTGCCGAAGATCGCCAACCGGGCGTCGGCCACGGACAGTTTCGACCAGGAGGCGGCGCCACAGCCGCCGGTGGAAGGATTGGTGGCGTCGGCGGGTGTTGCGGCCAGCGCGTCCGCCTCGCTGGCGGAGTCGTAGGTGGTCTGGCAGTACCACAGGGAGATTCCATTGCCGTCGTCGTACCAGGTGAAGTCGAAGCGGCTCCACAGGCTCGGATTGTAGGCGTTGTCCGGGCCGTTCTGGGCGATGGCGTATTCGTCGAGGTTCGAGAACTGACTGAAGAAGAAGTGGCTGGCCGTGCCGTATCCGCTCTGCGTCCAGGCGGTCTGGGTGATTTCGTGGTGGCCGCCGTAATTGTCCGCATAGCTGCCGAAATACGCCAGTCGGCTGGCGGCCGCCGCCATTTTCGTCCAGGCGAAGCCTCCGCATCCCGCGGTGGCGGGATCGGCCGGGTCGGCGGGCGTGGCGTTCAAGGCCGCGTCCTCGCTGTCTGAATCGTACGTCGTCTGGCAGTACCACAGGGAGATTCCATCGCCGTCGTCGTACCAGGTCCAGTCGAAACGGCTCCACTTGCCCGCGTTGTAGGCGTTGTCCGGGCCGTTCTGGGCGACGGCGAATTCATCGTCGTTCGAGAACCGGCTGAAGAAGAAGTGGCTGGCCGCGCCGTATCCGCTCTGCGTCCAGGCGATCTGGGTGATCTCGTGGTGGCCTCCGAAGCCGTCATCGTAACTGCCGAAGATCGCGAGCGCCGGATCCCCGGGGGCTACGCTGGTCCAGGCGAATCCGCCGCAGCCTCCGGAGGAGGGGTTGCTGGCATCGGCGGGCGTGGCGTTCAGCGCCGCATCTTCCGTATCCGCGTCGTATACGGTCTGGCAGTACCAGAGCGCCTCGGCGCGGTCGCCGTCGTCCACCCAGGTCCAGTCGAAGCGGCTCCACTTGCCGGGGTTGTAGCCATTGTCCGGGCCGTTCTGCGCGACGAGGTATCCTTCCGGGTTGGAGTACCGGCTGATGAAGAAATGGCTGGCCGCGCCGTATCCGCTCTGCGTCCAGACGGTCTGGGTGATTTCGTGGTGGCCGCCGTAGCCGTCGTCGAAACTTCCGGCCACTTCCAGCGCCATCTGCGTGCAGCCGACGCCGTCCGTCCAGTTTTCGTAGTCGTCGTCGCAGACGCAGTCGCCGGTGGCATCGTCACAGACGGCGTTGTCGTAGCAGTTCACATCGGCGCAGAGATCCGCATCGCCATCGGTGTCGCCGTCTTCATCGCCGTCTTCATCGCCGTCCTCGTCGCCATCGACATCACCGTCCTCGTCGCCGTCTTCATCGCCATCGACATCGCCGTCCTCATCGCCGTCTTCATCGCCATCGACATCGCCGTCCTCATCGCCATCCTCATCGCCGTCCTCGTCGCCATCGACATCACCGTCCTCGTCGCCATCGACGGCATTGTCGGTATCGCCATCGGAATCGCCGTCGATTCCTTCATCATCGCTGCCACTGCAACCGCCGAGAACGACAAGCAGCAGGCCGAGCAGCAACACAAACATCATCATTCGGTTTCGTTTCATTTCCATTTCCTCCATCGGCTCAAGTAGGCATTTCATTCCATTCCATGGATCCGTATCGTGATTTCATGCCGAATCGCGTCCGCAAAACGGCATGGTTCGGACCGTTCCGATTCGCCGACGAACGGAAGATCCGAACGGACATCCGTCTTCGTCGCCATACGGGCAAGCCGTAACGAAAGGAGATGTTTTGTTGCATGCATTTTTCAGCCGTACTCCCCTTCCGCGAGGGAAACATACGTCTTTGGTCGGGTTGCGGCAGGTCTTCCGGCTTACGGATCGTCCTACTCCCGGCGCCTTCCCGGAACCTTCGTTCCAGTGGCTTGTTTGCCGGTTTCGTCCCCGTTTACGGCGGCGGGACCGCGTCGGCTTTGAACCGACTTCCCTTGTCCGCAACGCAAAGACGGGACAAACCTTACTCCAGATGCCCGCTTGCTGTCAAATGGTTTCTTGAAATCGTGCTTGGCCGATCGGTCCGCCCTTGCCATTGAATGGATTGTCCAGGTTCGCGATTCGTCACGACGCAAGCCAGGAAGCCGGTGGGAGTCCGGCGCGATCCCGTCACGGTGGTCGGTCATGCGGCCACGGGGCGCAATCCCGGGAAGGCGATCACTCCTCCGGCTCGGCGTCCGAATAACGCTTGCGTTTCAGTTCCTTGATGAACCCGTTGAAATAGTCCACGGCGGAGACGATGGCGAAGCCCAGGGAGACGTAGATGAAGAACATGCCCATGTCGTGGAAATTGAACATGCCCTCGTAGAAACCGAAGTTCACCTGGTAGGGATAGTGAACCAGCAGGCCCACAAGGCCCACAAGCTGAAAGGCGGTCTTGTATTTTCCCAGGGATCTCGCGGCGATGACCAGCCCCTCCGAAGAGGCAATGGCCCGCAGGCCGGTGATGGTGATTTCCCGGGCCAGAATCAGCGCGACAAGCCAGAGCGGAACGCGCTTCATGGCCAGAAGCGTGAGCATGAAGGAAAGCACGAACAGCTTGTCCGCCAGGGGATCCAGGAACTTTCCGATCAGCGTGACCTTGTTGGTCAGCCGGGCCAGGTAGCCGTCCACCAGATCCGTAAGCGCCGCCACGCTGAAAATCAAGGTGGCCACGAAGGCCGTCACGCGGGTATCCTGAAGCGTCAGCAGGCAGACGAAGGGAATCACGACGATCCGGCCCAGGGTCAGGATGTTGGGCAGATTGAAGAATTCGTCGGCCAGGGTGCGCCGGATGGTCCGCTTTTCGGTTGGGGCCGCTGTTGACATGTTCGCCTCCGGGGACTCTTGTACCACCTTTGCCCGTTTCGGCGCAAGCTCAATTCCGTGGCGATCAAAGCCCGGATTCGTCGGGATTCACGAACGCCGTTCCGTCACCCGGGTGCATGGTCCGGGGAATCGAGTTCGATCTCCGCGTCCGTTTCCGGTTCCGTATCGTTTTCCGCGTCTCCATCGGTTTCGCCGTTTTCGATCTCCACTTCGGATTCGTCCGCGCCTTCGCCTGTGTCGCCATCATCGTCCAGGTCGCCGTCCGTGGGCAGGCATTCGGCCCGATTCCAACTTACAATCACGCATTCGGTTCCTTCGGCGCATTCCTCGAACAGGACAAGACTGCAATCCGTTCCGCTGGCGCACGGACCATCACAAGGAAAGTAGTCAATGACATGGATGTCCCCATCCCAGCAATAATAACTGCCGGTGCCGGGATCTCCATACATGCAGTCGCAGGAAGGATCGGTGTACTCGCAATAACACCGGGCATCCGGATTTCCGAATGGATTCGTGAATTCCTCGCACAATTGGGGATAGATACAATCCGAAACCAGCTTCAGATCACAGGTTCCGCCGTTGGGACAGGGGCCGTCGCATTCGTGATAAGTGAGTTCGAACACGTTTCCATTCATACAGTAACGGCCATCTTCCTTCCAAAGAAACTCGTACGCGCAGTTTCTCTCGATGTCTTCGTCCCCGTCCTCCTGCGAACCCGCATCGTTCTCCCCGCCGCATCCCGAAGACGCCAAAGCCAGCATCGTCAGAAGAACAAGGAAAATTCCGTTTCGAAACGTCATGGCCATTGTCCTTTTACGCATTCTCTCTGTACGGGGAATCGAGTTCGATCTCCGCGTCCGTTTCCGGTTCCGTATCGTTTTCCGCGTCCCCATCGGTTTCGCCGTTTTCGATCTCCATTTCGGATTCGTCCGCGCCTTCGCCCGACACCTCCCGCTCGCCCTCGCCCGTGTCGCCCTCGCCCGTGTCGCCGTCGCCGTCCAGGTCGCCGTCCGTGGGCAGGCATTCGGCCCGATAATTTCCGGTCTCCACGCACTCGGTTCCCTCTTCGCATTCTTCAAGCAGGGAGAGGCTGCACGTAGCACCGGATGCACAGGAGCCTTCGCAGGCATGGTAGGAAACTTCGTAAATGTCTCCCCCTTTACAAACGGAGTTTTCGCCTTCGATATCGTTTCCGTACTCGCAGTCGCAGGAAAGAATATCCCCGCATTCACAGTGGGCGGTGGGCTCTCCTCTTACGGTTGGCCCTCCGATACATTGCATTCCACTGCCGCACGTTTTTACGAAGGTCAGTTGGCAACTTCTGCCGTAAGTGCAGGAACCGTAGCAGTCGTCGTAAGTTAGCCGATAGATGTCTCCCCCCATGCAGTAATGGCCGTCGAGGTTTCCGAGGTAGTCGTATTCGCAGCTTTTCCATTTTGTTTCATCGATTTCGTCGGTATCGCCGTCCTCCTGCGAACCCGCATCGTTCTCCCCGCCGCATCCCGAAGACGCCAAAGCCAGCATCGTCAGAAGAACAAGGAAAAATCCGTTTCGAAACGTCATGGCCGCTCTCCCGGGGATTATTGCATACCGTACGATCGGATATGCCGTACCATGGATTCATGATAAGAGAATCGGATGCACCTGTCAAGCCGGCGAGTCGGTTCGTTTTAAATGGACGGAAGGATGTTGTCAGATGGACGTTCGGCCGCCGAGTTCGCGTTTCAGCAGGGCGCCCAGGTTGCCGTCGCTCTCCGAAAGCGTACAGAGGCGTTGGCCGCCGTCCGACAGCCGCCACTCCACCCGGGTTTCGTCCGTGCGGTAATCGTGGGAAAGGTTGGCGTAGCGCGCCCGGGGTTCGTGAACGAAGCGGATCTGGGAAAGGAACAGCCCCCAGGACACCAGTTCGTCCACCAGGTTTTCCGAAATCGACAGCCGGGGAGAGACCAGGGTGACCCGCAGTTCGCGGCGGTCGTTCTCCACCACGTCGAATTTCTCCATGCGGCGCAGCATGCGGCGCAGAAGGTCCGTGCGCTCGCCGCCGTAGATGCGATCGTCCGCGCTGATGTGCGCCATGTAGGCGAAATCCTTCGGTTTCGAGACGACCATGGCCGTGCAGGTGGAGACGCCGTGGGTATAGAGAACCCGCCCGTCCGAGGCGCGTTCGAAGCCGTTCATGTCCACCTCCACCTCACGCACGGGCGGTTTTCCGTCCCGGCAGTCCACCGACCCGGCCGCCTCCGCGCGCAGAAGCAGCCGGTCGCGTTGTTCGGAGCTCTTGCGCCGATAAGCCTCCGTCAGCACCTCGTCCTCGTCGATCTTGGCGATCAGCAGCCAGCGGCTGTCCAGCACCGAAACCACCTCGAACGAGGTGATGGCCCGGTAGCCGCGATAGTCGGTGACCGGCTTGCGCCCCCTTCCCTCGCGGAACTTGGCGCGGATGTTTTCCTCCGAAAGGTGCTTCTTCAGCACGGTGGATTCCGCGAAGAAACGCGAATCGGTCAGCAGAGTGCACTGTTCGTTGACCAGAAAGACCTCCCCCGTGCGGCCCAGGGCGTCCTCCACGGAAAACATGTCGTTGATTTTATTGATGGAGAACTGCATGACGAACCAGCCGGACAGGCCGGGATCGGAACGGTAGGGCTCGATGAAAAACGCGGAGGGCTCGCCCGAGATTTCGTAGTTTTCGAAATCCACGAACGAACGGGTGGGATCGTCTTTGAGTTTGGCCGAAAGCGCCGTTCGGGCCAGCGCGCCCCGGAAGACGTTTTTATGATAATCGGATTGCCTGCGCACCGTATAGAAAATGTCTCCCGAAGCCTCGATGAAGAGAATGTCGTAAAAGGTCAGGTAACGCTCGATGTAGCGGTTTTCGATCCGATCCCGCAAGCCGCGCAAGGCGTCCTGGTCGGCGGGCGAGGCGGTTTTATCCTTCGTGTGGCTGTAGATGCGCCACTTCTCGGCGAACAGCCGCCCCATTTCGGAATCCCGGGCGATGGACGCGGCCTGCCCGCGCACGAATTCCATGGTACGCAACAGTTCGCCGCGCTTGTTCTCCCGGATGCCATCCAGCCTGGCATAGAACTCGTCGTAAACGGAAACGTCGCCGGACCGGCAGCCCACGTCCGACAACAGGAGGGCGAAAAAGAAAACGGCGAGCCCCAACGGGAATCTCCGCCGCTTCGCCGACGGAGCGATCGAGAGGACATGGCGGGTGATTTTCCGCCCGGCGGTCGAACGTGCGGGACGCATTGAAATTCCTTTCCGCGAAAATGCCGACAGGTCCGTAAACCCCGTTTCCGTCGCCGGTCGTTCCCGGCCGTTTCGAGTCGAACCCCTGGCGGGCTTTCCTCATTCCACTTGCCATGATTATGCACGACAACGGCCCGAGGTCAAACGGGGTCTTTCGGTCTTTCGCGCCCGAGGCTCCCGTCCGGGGGCCGCCTCGGAAGGGCCGATCAATAAAAAGTTGTCAAGATATCAAGGGCAGGCTATGATAATGAAAAGGGTTGACCGCCTGTAATCATTTGAAATTTGGACCTTTCACTTTTGGGTTTGGAACCGGGGAGCCATCGAGGAGCGGACGGGAAATGTACGCTTCCCAAACGGTTTGATTTCATTTTTTCTCGCTTTCCATCAAGGGGTTCTGCGCATGAATAGGAACGAGGGGAACAGCGGTGGCGCATCCGGACCGGGCAATAGTCGGGCTCTGAAAATCACGTTGAACAGTCCGGAGGGGGAACTGATCGAATGCTGGAGCCGGGAGGAAGAAAACTTCATCGTGGCCTACAAACCCCGCCTGGAGGAACAGGGCTATTCGATCCTCGGCGTAAGCTACGATGACCGGATCGAGGGGCTGCCGCGCCTGGTGGAAGTGATCGGCCTGGAATCGCCGTCCCCCGCCGCTTCGGGGAAAAAAGCCGGTGGAAAGGGAAAACCCGCCCGCAACACCATGGCGCGCATGGCCAAGGCACGACTCCGGGAAGTCCTGCTGGACGAGGAAAAAAGTGTTGACGAAGGAGAGAAACCCACTCCTCGGGAAAAGCCCAAGGTTCGCAACACCAAGGCCCGCATGGCCATGGCGCGTCTCCGGGAGGTTTTAAAGGACAAGGACGGAAAGCCGCTTTCCAAAAGCGTGAAAAGCGACGAATCGACGGAAAACGGGACTGAAGAGACGGAGACGGTTTTTCCGAAGGAGGACATCCGGAAGCCCTCCGAGCCGCCTTCCCCGAAAAACGCGGCCGATTTCCCGCACGATGAACCGAAGCCCGTGGATACGGACGATTTTCTGTCTTCCGGCGGATCTTCGGAGAACGAGCCGCAAGCCGGACCTCGCGCTCCCCGGCCCGAACCGCCCGGGGAAACACCGGCTCCGCCCCGGCGCGATCCGGCGAAAAGTCCGGACGAACGGGCCTCCCGTCACTCGGCCCTGGGCCGGGGAATCAAGGAAGAAACCTTTCAGAAACTGATGAGTTACAGCCGAAAAGGAGAGAGCCGCTTCGGACCGCTCTTGTCTCCGTTCGTCCTGCTCGTAAGTTTCGTGCTGTGGGCGCGGATCTACAGCAATGAAGTCCGGGCCGTCTTCGCTCGCGGCGGATTGGCGTTTCCCCTGGTGCTGCTTTTGGGTGTATCGGGCGCGGTGGAACTCCAGGTCTGGGGAACCCTTCACCGGCCGGAGATCTTCGCCTATCTCGACCTGTCGCCCCTGACGGCGGTTTTTCCGCTTTCCGCCCTGTTTTTCGACGGCCTTTCGGAAACGGCGGCCGCCGGGATCGATGTCCTGGCCACGCTTTTGTTTTTCACGGTGTTTTTTCACGTCATCCTGAGTCTGGTGGGTTATCAGCAGAATCTTCTGGTGGCCTTGCTCGCGGTTTCCTTCGCCAGGCTGGCCTACCTGCTGACCATCGGCGGGCTGGCGTATTTCGCCGGGGAATGGAGTTCGTTCTCCCGGATTCTGCTGGTGGTCGGACTGGGAAGCCTGGCCTGCCTGAAACTGGCGCGGGCCTTCAGCCATTTTCTGGACGAACGCCGTTTCATCCTCACGCTGGCGCTGTTCTTTCTGCACCTGATGCTCTCGGCCGGAATGATCGGCGAAGGGCAAAGCTGGGCCGGACTTTCGGACATGTTCCGGGAAGATGACAAGGAAAGCCATCGTCTGGGGGCGGTGTCGCTGGTGCTCGGCCTGGTGCAGAGCGAGACGGGCCGGAAGCTGATCGCCATGGCGGCCGACGGCCGGACCCGTGGCGGCGGGCGACTGGACTTGCGGGACATGGATGCCTACCTGGCCCTTGCCGAGCGGCGCAATTCGAGTGATTCCAGGGAGTTCCTGAAAGCCATCCACGGCGGCCCGGGGGCGGTCTCGGAAAAAGACGCCCAGGATCTGATCGATGCGGTGAAGAATGGTCTGGACGCCGGAATCGGGGAGGTCGGCGGTGAAACGGCCGGCGCTGAAGACGCAATTCCGGAACCGGCCGAGGGACGAACCGAAGAGAAATCCCTGCCGAAAGATGAAGCGAAGTCGGTGGATGTCTCCGAAACCGCAGAAAATTCAAAGGGTTTCGCTCCCTCGGCTCCGCTGAAAGCGGGGGTCCGGATCGTGGGTCCGGACGAAGGCGGGGCGGGGCGGCCGATGACGTATCGGCTGGACTGCTGCCGGGTGGAACCGGACCCGGAAGAAGGCGATCCGTCGGCGGGATTCGTCGTTCAGTGGGATTTCACGCACGACGGCGAGACGTTCCGCCCGGACGCCGAAGGCGGCCTGTACGAGAGCGCCCGGCAGGTCTGGCCCGCCAAAGGGCGTTATACGGTGGCGGCGCGCCTGAAGGATCTTCAGGGGCGAACGGCGCCCATTGCGGTTCGGCAGGTCCGGATTCGCGAAACGCCGCCCGTGGCGATTCCCGAACACGCGCTTTTCCTCTCGCCCGACGGGGAGAAAACCCGGCTTCGGGCCGCGCTCGAAAGAGAAACCCTGAAGAAAGGAACCGTCCTGGAATTCGATCTGCATTACGACGGAGCCGCCTTCCGGCCGGAATACCGCGCGGACGAAACCGGCGCGTTGTCCGTATCGTTGAAAAAGCCGGGAATGGTTCGCGGCGCGGTGCGCGGGCAAAGCGCCTCGGGTAACATCGGTCCGGCGGCGGAATTCCGTCTGGCCGTGGGGGAACAGGCGGCGAAAAAGGCCGTGCGGCGTCAGGGACCGTTTACGGAAGGCCGGGACGCCGCGCTTTGGGCCATGCCGGAATCGGGCCAAGACGCGCGCTATCAATGGTGTTTCTCCTGCAAAAAGGGAACCTTCCGGATCGAGGCCGAAAGCCGCGACCCCTTCGTTTCCCATGTGTTCCCCAAAAGCGGCCGCCATACCGTGTTTTACCGGGTGGCAAGCGGAAAGGGAAAAACCGGCCGCCCCGTGGCCGTCCAGGTGGAGGTGGCGGATGCTCCGCCAACGGCGTTGGTTTCCGAAACCAGCACCCGACAGGACCGTCTCCAGCGCGTTGTCCGTTTGAAGGGAACGTGCAGCGATCCCGACAAATCCGACAAGATCTTGAAATATCAGTGGGATACGGATTTCGACGGAAAAAGTTTCCTGATCCGTTCGGAAGGGCCGGAACGCGGCGAGGTCCGGGTGAAACGGCCGGAGAGGGGCCTACGGCGGGTGGCGCTTCGGTGCCTGGGCGCGGGAAAAAAGCTGTCGGAAATCGACGTGTTCACGCTCTACGCCTGCCCGGAGGAGCCGCACTGACGTTTCGCCGCCGGATTCCGGGGGGAGGGCGCGGCGGGCTTTCAATCCTTCACGATTCCGGCCTCCGTGCCGTGGCGGCGGATGAATTTCTTCAGCATCTCCACCAGGCCCATGCCCAGAATATACAGCGATTCCGGATCGATATTGTCCTCCGCGCTGCGGTCGAAAAAGACGCTCAGCTTGGAATCGAATTCCTCGTCTTTCGGCCAATGGCAGACGAGGAAGGGAACCCGGGGCAGCGGCTGCAGTCGCACCGTGCGTTCCGCGCCGAAATCCTCGGGGCCTTTCCGCCCGCCCAGCACCGACAGACTGTCGAAAAACAGCTTCCCGTGGAGATCGGCCAGTTCCTTCAGCGCGGTTTCGCAACGCGCGGCGAAATAGTTGGAAAACGACATAGCGTTGCGCAACTGGTCGTATTTCACCCACTCGCCCGTCAACGCGCGGCCCTTGCAGTGGTGAATGTAGTTCAGCAGCGGGACGTGGACCCAGAAATTCACGTGGCATTCGGCGTGCAGTTCGCCTTCCTGATCCACCAGGAAATCCCGTCCCAGGCAGGAAAACGCCAGCATGTCTTCCACCGGGCGGGCGGCCAGACGCCGGGCGGCCCCGGAAAAATCGATGGCCCGGACGCGCTCTTTCAGCAGGTCGGGAACCTCGTTCAAGTGCTGGCGACGCGCCTCCCGAAAAGCCATTTCCTCGATCCGATTTGCGGGAAGATGGGGGCAGTCGGACAGCTTGCGGGTCTGCTGGATCACCTGGACGGCGAAAGCCATGCAGGTGGGCAGACCGCAGTCCCCGCAGTTGCTTTTGTTCAGATATCCGTACAGTTCCAGCGCGGTCAGGTTCGGTTCGCTCACGATGTCGTCCTCCGGTCGTGCGGTTTCGGGAAAATCCTTCCCGAAGGCATTCTATCCCGAAAGCGACGGATTCCCAAGCCGGGATGTCATGAAATTTTCCTGAATTCGCCCGATTCGCCGGGGGATCGGCGGCCGGGCGTTCTTTCGTTTTTCCGCGGGCGTGAATGGAGAAGCCGCCACGGATTGTGTCCGGATTCCTTGACCGGACCCGGGAAGAGTGCTAGCATCGGCCCCATGGAATCCTGGAAATTCCAGCCATCCTCCCTTTGAAAACCGTTCGAGGTACGCCATGCGTCGTTTCGTCCGCCGGGCCGCGTTGCTTCTGCTTTTTCTGCCGCTTCTCTCCTGCGATCCTCCCAACTTCGCCTGGCCGGAGACCATTCCGGACGTGAAGATTCCCGAGGGAGACGGTCCCGCCGCGTTCGACCGCTGGAAGGAGGCCCGCCTGGCGGAAACGAATCCGGTGCTGGTGGCGGGAGCGGCCAAGGTGGATCTGACGCCCAAGGACTGGCGCAAGATCTTCATCGCCGGATACTCGCCCAACAAGCGCGCCGCCGGAATCGGCGGGGAGATCTCGGGCCGGGTGATGCTCTTCGACGACGGCGTGAACACGCTCGTCCTCGTGAGTACGGATTTCGTGGGCTATCCCAACGAGCGCGTCTGGGACGTACGCCGCCGGGTGTCGAAAAAATACGGAAAATCCATTCTGATTTCCGCCACCCACAACCACGCCAGCCCCGATACGGTGGGCATGTGGGGCGCCTGGGCCTTCTACGCCCTGCCGGTGGCCACCGGGGCGGACCCCCACTACATGCGGATGGTGGAACGCCGCCTGGCCGAAGCCATCGTCCGGGCCGCCTACAGCGCCCGCCCGGCCCGGCTCTACGCCGGGAAGGTGGAAATCCCCGCCGGGATCAGCGAAAACGCCCATAAAGCGGGCTGGAAGGACGACGAAATGACGGTTCTCCAGGCCCGGGGGCTGGCCGGAGAAACCATCGCCACAGCGGTCAATTACGCCTGCCACGCGGAATTTCTGGGAAACAACAACGATCGCATCCACCCGGATTTCCCCGGGTTTCTGTATCCGGAACTGGAGCGGCGGGAAGGCGGCATGGCGCTGTTCATGAACGGCGCGCTGGGCGGGATCATCGTTCCCGCCATGCCCCGGCGGACCGAAAACCACGTGCGGCTTCGGGAAAAGGCCGCCCGGCGGGCGGGCAGCGTGCTGGCGGCCTATGCCAGTCAGGCCATGCGCGACGCCCAACCGCTTTCGTTCAAGGAAATCCGCATCCGGCGCAGTCTGCTTTCCCTGCCGGTGGAAAACGCCTTCTTCCGGCTTCTGGGAGAAAAGAAGATCCTGGACCGGGTGATGACCGACGAGGGCCTGTATTCCGAGGTCTGGCGGGTGGATATGGGCGGATTTCAGATGGTCAGCGTGCCGGGCGAGATCTTTCCCTCCCTGGGCTTCGAGATCAAGAAAATCATGCCGGGGCCCTACCGCATGATCGTGGGCCTGGGCAACGACGAACTGGGCTACATCATGACAGCGGCCGAATGGGAGGAATCGCTTTACGACTACGAAAAGACCGTCAGCCTGGGGCCCGAAACCGGCCCGCGCCTCATGCAGGCCGTGCGTTCGCTCTTCGCGGAGCCCGGGACCGGAACCCCGTAAAACCTCTGAACCGCCCCAAGGGCAAGGCCCAACATGGAGCAGGTCTCCCGACCTGCTCCATAAATTCATGCAAGAACACGTGGACCAGAGACCTGCTCCGACAGGAATCGAACCCCGATAATGTCCATGTCCTATCGGATGAATAACGGATCCGGTCGTAGGCTTGCGTCCATGCCCGCGCCTGCCTTGAAACGAAATCCGCCGCCCGGCCTTCATTTTCCGCTTGGCCTCGCCGCCCGGCCGTGGTAGGAAAGGCCCCGGTCGCGTAACGGAAAACGTTCTACCCGAAAGGACGCCTGTCATGGGTTTCATGGGCCAGACGATCAGCATCAGCCTTTATCGCGTCATCGGACGCCTTCCGAAAAAAGACCTGGAGGAATGGATGGCCGAGCGCCTGCGCCGCAACCGCTTCCAGGCCATCGAAGGCGCCACCACGGAAAAGGCCCGCGGGTGGGTCTGCCTGGACGATCCCAACGACGCGACGTTCGAGAACTACCGGCTCTTCATCCGGCCGCCCTACGTCTGCTTTTCCCTGCGCACGGACGAACGCAAGATCGCCCCCGCCCTTTTGCGCAACCGGTTCGACCTGGAGTGCCGCAAGTGGCTGGCCGGCCATCCGGACTTCAAGTGGGTGCCCCGCCAGCGCAAGACGGAGTTGCAGGAACTGGTGCGCCAGCGGCTGCTGGCCAAGACCCTGGCGGTTCCCTCGGGCTTCGACATCGTCTGGCACACGCAAACCGGCCGCGTGATGGTGGGTTCGTTGTCCCTGAAGGATCTGGAAGCCTTCGAGGGACAGGCGAAGAACAGCTTCTCCGACGTGGGGCTGGAGGCCCTGCATCCCATGGCGCTGGCCCGAAACCTCTTGAACGATGGAGACGGGGGAAAACTGGACGGCCTGAACAAGAGTTCCGGACAGGACGTCGTGGACCAGATCAAGGAAAACCGCTGGTTGGGACAGGAGTTTCTGCTCTGGCTGCTGCATGCCTCGGAGACCACGGCGGGGGAATTCACCGTGCGGGCGGAGGGCCCCGGGGCGTTGGGCGAGCTGTTCGAGGCCCGGGTGGACAGCCGCGTGGTGCTCGACGGCGGCGCGGAGGATCCCCGCAAGGTGACGGTCACCGGCAGCCAGGCCGCCTATCGCGAGGTGCGCGAGGCGCTTCGCAACGACCTGCAACCGGCCGAGGCCACGCTTTACATGCTGAAGGACGAGGAAGCCTGGAAGCTCACGCTGAAAGGCGAGACCTTCCGCTTCGGATCGTTCAAAACGCCGAAAGTCCACATTGAACGCGACGAACTGACCGACGAGACGGACGAGCGCGAGGCGGTTTTTTACGAGCGCATGCACCTTCTGGAGAGTGGTTTTCAGATGTTCGAAAGCCTGTTGCAGGAATTTCTGGAACTGCGCCTGTCCCGCCGCTGGAGCGAACGCCTCTCCGCCATGAGGGCATGGCAGAAAAGCCGCTCCTGAATATCGATATGCTATACATATGAATATCATATAGCCTTTCGCGCTTCGCCGCGCCTGAAAACGACCGCAAGTTTCCGATATCACGGAGAAATCCGCGAAAAAACACACCGTCCGGACGAATTCCCCCAAACCGGCCAAACGCAGCCGCGCCGGAAGTTGGACCGGAATCGTCGAAACTAGTTGATATCATAGAGGAAATAGCTTGTTCCAGCCCTTCCCCGGTGGATGGCCCGAAACGGCCTGAAAGCGCCCCCAGGGGTGTGCGACCCGGGCGCACGCAAAAACGGTGAATTCCGTTGGAAGATCATATAGTTACACGCCAAAAAGCGTTCACCCGGACGCAACGCGAAAACGGACCCAAAAACGGTAATGTAAAAATCACCCCCCGATCTTGCCATATACGTATCAAATGGAGTATGATTTAAGTAGGTAAGGTACAGGGAATTAATGGGCAAGACAATTGCCCATCCTACGTCACTAACAAAGGGAAAAGGTTGGCATAGGATTGGAATTGATATATCATGGGTCTGTCACTTCAGTATCCACTTTCGCGTTCTTGTTAAGAACATTATTTTTTTGATAATCATATGTCTCAAAGAGAAAATCCACTAAGGTATTAGCCGCGTTGACTGCAAGCCGTGCATGATGGGCCTTGGGTTTATATGTACGGACATGAGCATCTCCCATCTTGTTTCGGAGACCTGCAATTCCATTAACGACATTGTTCAAACCGCTTAAAATTTGTTTTAGTGAAGTCTCCAAATCCTTTGCACCCGGTTCAAGATTCAGGAGTTTTCCAACCCTTTTATAGAGCTTGACTAAATCGCCATCATACACCGTTCTTCCCCCGGAAATCCTGCTTTCAAGCTCAATAAGGACTGCTTCGATTAAAGCCCGAGCATTGGTAATTGCCCCATCGTAGTCACTGTTGAGGTTCTTCTCTCGACACTTGGCAATCTGTTCCTGGATGAATTCATTCGAAAGAGGATCTTGTGATTCCGTCTTGGCTTCTATCTCCACAGACAAACCGGAGGCTGACCCTAAAACATAGCGCAATCCTAATTTATAAAGCTTCAAGCTATCGTACTGCAAATATTCATTGAGGTAGCTCACAGCCTCCTCTGCGTCATGATCGCTATCAAGGTAATTTCTTGGATCAACTGCATCTTCAATGATTTTGCTGATTTTAGGGGTGCTGTTAAACTGTTTAATACAATTTTCTGCATAAGCCCATCTTGAGGGAAACCCTTGACCGTAAGCGTCATCATTGCCATACCCATTAAACAGTTCTACAAGCTGGGGTCCTGAATGATATGGGGACAATCCTTTATCTCCGGTTATCACTTGAGCTACTGCTTTGATGGTCTTCATAGAAATACTTAAAGCCATTCTCAATTTCCCATACGCCTGATCTTCCCCCTGAAAGAGGGATATCCAATGGTTGGGGCTCATGCAACGGCCTCCAGTTTGTCTGACCGGAACGCCCGCTCGTAATTGACGGAGCTCATCCGGTCGCATTTGGAATGCCGTCGTTTGCAATTGTAAAACAACTTGATGTATCTAAACAAGCTCGTTTTCGCTTCCCGTCATGCGACGTAACTACTCCAATGCATCAGTGCCGTAGGATGGGTAACTGTTTTGCCCATCCTTTAGTTGAGCCTATATTCCTCGATTCGAATTCACCATCCGAGCCGCTCCAAATCCTCCACGAGCCGCTGCGCCGTTCGCAGATAAAGCTGCGGACCCGGATGGCCGTCGCCCCGGATCCGATAACGATCCTCACGGGAGGTTTCGGGCTTGAGCAGTTCGGAATAATCCAGCACGGGAATGTCCAGCCGCTTCAGGTGCGGCAGCAGGCGTTCGGCGTTTTCGCCGGGAAAAATCAGCACGGCGAAGCGGCGGCTTCCGGTGGAGTGGAAAAACAGGTCGCGGGAGCGGGCGACGAGGGCCGCCACGTTGCGGTAGTGGGAGTCCGGATGAAAGGGCGGAAATCGCAGATGAAAGCGGCGCACGATGGCGCTTTCCGAAAGCGCTCCGCACAACCGTACGAGAGCCGGACGCGCCTCGTCGAACGTCCCGAGATTGAGCGGATCCTCGCCTTCCGGGAATTCGTAAAAGGGCAGGCCGTGGCCCCAGCTCGAAAGCGTGTGCAGGCTCCCCGAGACGCGCTCGACGTGCGCGCCGATGAAGACGTACAGGGCGACGGCCTCGGGGCCCGCCACGCCCATCATTTCGCCCGATTCCAGGCGGGCCAGCATGTTCTGGGGTCCGTAGCCGGAAAGGCCGTAGTTCACGGGGAATCGCGACGGCGAGAGTTCGCCCACGAAATACGGGAGGGTCTCGTCCGGAAACACCCCTTCTCCGTATACGTAGCTTCCCCCGAAAATGAAGATCGGAACGGCCGTGGCCGCATCTCCCGAGAACGGCGTTTTCCGCCGCCCGTCCGCGCCGATGGAATAGGGGACGTGGTAGACCCATTCATGGGAGAAATGGCGCTGACATTCGGAATCGTCCCGCGCGCGCGCGCGGTAGCCCATCACCGGGTCCGCGCGGGTATAGCCGCGTACGCAGGCTCTTGCCGGAACCTCGGGCTGCGAGCCGAATTCCAGGGATAACCGGCACAGTCCCTCCACCACGAACAGGATGACAAGGGTCAGCAGCATTCCGATCGACAGCGCGAAGGCGTTCGGGTGCCGGGTCATCAGGCGTTTCACCCAGCGGAGGCCGATGGTCGCCGCCCGGGACAGAAATCGCGGCGCGTGGGCCAGCAGGCCCAGAATCATCGGCGGCAGCAGGGCGGCTTTTACGTAGGAAAACGTATCCAGCAGATGAAACGAAACCCTCGTCTCCCGGATCGCCGGATGCAACAGCCAGGGCAGAAACAGCAGGGAAAGCCAGAAAGCCTGCGTGCTTGTCCGGCGCAGGAAAACGTCGAATTTTATTACGGTCCAGACGAAATAGGCGGGGATCGACAGCGCCAGAAGCACGGACAGGAATTCGGAAAAACTCCCCCCGCCTTTCCGGAAAAGGAGAATCAGCAGGATGACCTGTCGGTCGAGAACCACAAACGAGAGGTACAGGCCATAGAGCGCCCAGAAAATCCGCAGAATCCGGCGCCGGGGCGTTTCGGACAGAAAACGTTCGACTGTCCGGGACCATGGGGTCGGTGGTTTCATCTCCACATTCAAAAGCCGTCCTCGTCGTTGCTCCGGCCTTTCGGGCCGCAAAAGATGGCGGTTTCTTCCGGCCGGCCGGACGCCGACCCGAACCGCTTCCATCGATGATCGAGAAGATCCCCGGGGAAGTCAACGCCTCGTTTTCCCATTTTCAAATGTTGAACGGGATGGCGTGAAGGCGAACCGGAGGAGAGAACCCGCAAAGGGCGGCGGAAGGTCATTCGAAGACGATGCTCAGTCTTTTTTCAGGTATCGGCTCAGCTCGGCACGGATTTTCTCCCGCCGTTCCTTGGCCAGGAAGGTGTTCCAGGAAAGCTCGGCCAGATCCCGCGCCCGGTCGTCCACTGAGAAGTCCGGTTCCGGAGGGGACGGCTGCGATGGGGAGACGGGAAAAGCCTCGATATATTCGACCACCGTCGTTTTCTTCTTCCTCGTGTGGATGGCCTTGTACGCCATGGTTGCCGACCCCTGAAACCGTGTTATTGGGGCGAAAGTCTGCCTCAATTCGGATCGAATGTCAAGATCTCCTCGGAAAAATCCGTGGAAATCCCCCGCGCCCTTTCCGGCGGATCCGTGGGAAAAGCGTCCGTTTTCTTTTCCGTTGGGGTTGACATCTCGCGAAAAACAGGTAAAAACATTCCTATTGGTAATAACTCGCCGATTCAAAGTACAAATAGGAAACCAAGGAGACAGACAATGACAAGACGTTGGATCGTTTGTATTCTGGCCGTCCTGGTTGTTCTTCCCTGGGCGACCGCCATTGCCGGCCCCGTGGAGGATGCCAAGGCCGAACTGGCGAAGCTGGAAAAAGAACGGGAGTTCACCAAGAAAACCATCGTTCCGCTGATGAACTGCTTCGCCAAGAACCAGCCCCACCTGCAATACATGCCGGGCGACAAACCCCAGATCGGCAGGAAGTATCTGGAGAAAATGGAATACTGCATCACGGCCTATCCGGACATGTACCCGGAATCTCCCCAGCTGACGCTGGTGAAAAACCAGGTCATCCAGCTTCTTCGCCAGGGTTTCGAGGTGGGCAAGGGCTACGTAACCGACTGGGAAAGCTTCAACAAGGCGCGCGAGGAAAAGAAGGGCACGGACGTGCTGGAGCCCCTGAAGGCGACCATCGAATCCAAGAAGCGGCAGCTTTACGAACAGGCCGCCAGCTTCGCCCAGATCCAGAAGGATTTCAAGAAATACCACACGGATTTCAACACGAAATACGTCGAGGTCCGCAACAAGTCCCTGGGACGCTGAACCGGCGGTTCTCGGCCCATCGCATCGAAACGAAAAAGGCCCCGCCTCCCGAACATGGGAAGCGGGGCTTTTTCATGCGCGCCCGCCGGAAAATGGGCGGAAGATGGAGCGTCAGTCGGCCATCATTTCATCGAAGGAGGAATGTTTCGTGATTTCACGCCGCAAAAAGCTCTTTCCCCGGGCGATGCGGCTCATCACGGTGCCGATGGGGATGTCCAGTTCCCCGGCGATTTCCTTGTAGGAGAAATCCTCCAGGACGGACATCACCAGGGGCGTCTTGTATTTCTCGTCCAGCCGGTCGAGCTGGTGCTGGAGCAGATCGGAGAAGCCTTCCCGCTCCATTTCCTTCTCCTGGACTTTTTCGTCCTGAATTCCATAGGATACGTCGTCGTAGTCGAAGAAGTACTTGTTGCGGGTTTTCTCGATCATCCCGAAGTAGAGGTTGCGCAGGATCACGAACAACCAGGACTTGCACTTGGTTTGGTCCTTCAACTGGTCGATCTTCTGCATGGCGATGAAAAAGGTTTCCTGGGTCAGATCCTCGGCGGTTTCCCGGTTTCCGCTGAGACGGTAGGCGACCCGGAAGATGTAATCCATGTGGGGCAGAGCGATTTCCTCGAAAAGGTTGTCGCGGCTTTGCCTGTCTTTGATTGCGGAATTCGCCATGGTTCGTGCCTTTCTTTTAAAGTAAAGCGTCCTGAAACGCCTTTCAGAATCCGTTTTTTCAAGTAACGATCACCAAAACTGTCTTAATTATAACGATCACAATTTAGGTGTCAATAGAAAAATGAAATAATTTCAAGATAATAAATTTTACAGTTTGTATTAATGGCATAACAAGTTGAAATCACGGGATAATTATTCATTGATGGAAAAGACGGAGGAGTTTTTAGCTTCTGAAGAATTCGGATAGGAACGGTAGGAATTGCACGATTTCATGAAGATCCATCCTTTCCCGGCCATGGCGAACGTCAGGAGAATGGAGCGAGCGGGGCCGTTCGAAGTCGTTGCGGTTACGATCTTATGATAGATCGGTCTCCGATTCCGAATCTTGATCCCGATCCGTTTCCGTGCGTCTCTTTTTTGAAAACAGGTTCAGCAGGCGCGTGGTCCAGATTCCCAGCTCGTACAGGAAAAGCAGGGGGATGGCGAAGGCGATCTGCGTCCAGGGGTCCGGCGGCGTGAGCATGGCGGCGAACACGAAGATGGCGACGATGGCGTATTTTCTCTGTCTGGCGAACCATTCCGGGCGGACGATGCCCGTCAGCCCGAGGATAATCATGAACAGCGGCGTCTCGAAGGCCAGCCCGAAGGCGAACAGAATCGCGGCGGTGAAACTGATGTGCTCCTTCAACGCCACCTGCAGTTTGTCGGCGGCCATGGCCGCTTCGGGAACGTGTCCCCCCAGCGCCAGAAGACCGCCCGAGTCCAGGCTGTAACTCACCAGGAACTGGAAACCGAAGGGGAGCACGAAAAAATATCCGAAGGCTACGCCCGTAGCGAAGAAGACTCCGCCGACGAAAATCATGGGGAGGGCCAGACGTTTCTCATGCTTGTAAAGCCCGGGCGCGACGAACCGCCAGACCTGGTAGACGATGAAAGGCGTGGCCAAAAAAACCGCTCCGATCAGCGCCACTTTCATGTCGATGAAGAATTTGTCGATCACCCGCAGCAGGATGGTGTGCCGCAGTTCCTCCGGCAGGGCGTCCAGAAGCGGTTTTTTCAGGACGTACAGGATATCCCGGCGGAAAATCCAGCCCAGGACGAACATCACCAGGATGGAAACCACGGACTTGATGAGCCGGTCCCGAAGTTCCTCCAGATGTTCCATCAGCGTGGAGGCTTCTTCCTTCGACATCCCTCAGGTTCCGCTCCGGTCTTCGGGGGGATTTTCTTTCACGTTTTCCGCAGGTTTTGTCACGGGTTCGGCCGGAGATTCAACGCGGGGCGCGGCGGCGGAATCGGCCGGAGCCCCGGCGTTTGCCACGGAGCTTCCCTCGGGAGATTCCGCCGGATTTTCCATGGTTTGCGGACCCTCCGCATCTTCCGCCGCAATCCGGCGCGATTCGTCTCCGTCCGGGATCTCGGCCGATTTTGCAGGCGGCGCGGTGTCGGGGGGATAATAGTCGTCGTCCACGGAAACGGTGTGCTTCAGATCGTCGGTGGCGCGGCGGAACTCCCGCAGGCCCTTGCCCAAGGTCCGGGCGATCTCCGGCAGTTTCTTGGGGCCGATGAAGATCAGCGCCAGAGCCAGGATGACCAGGATTTCCCACATGCCGAGACCGAACAAAGCGCCTCCGATCAGTAAAATCCGCCCATTTTATACAGGTCGTCCGGGGCCACCTCGCCTTCGCTCGGCATGGTTTCCTCCGGGGCCGTGTTCCATTTGAACGGGGCTTTCACCACGTGGGGCGTGCCCTTGATGGCCTTGCGACCGGTCTTGCTGTCCACGAAAAGCCAGTGGATGCCGGGCGGTTCCACGAAATCCACCACCGGCGCGCCTTCCAGGGTGCGCTGCATGAAGTCGAGCCAGATGGGCAAGGCCGCCCGCCCGCCGGTCTCCAGTTTGCCCAAGGGACGCGAGTTGTCGTCGTGGCCGATCCAGGCGGCGGTGGACAGGTGTGGCGTGAAACCGGCGAACCAGGCGTCGTAGGAATCGTTGGTGGTGCCGGTCTTGCCGCCCACGGGCCGCCCCAGGGCGCGCGCCGCCGAGGCCGTTCCCCCGTTGACCACTTCCGTCATCAGCCAGGTCATGATGTACGCCGTAGTGGGGCTCAGCACCTGCTTGCGGTGGGTCAGAGCCTCCTCTTCCAGCTTGGCCAGCTTTTCGGCCACGTCCAGCGTCACGTCGTAATAGATGCGATTGTCCTCCAGAATGTTCCCGTCGCGATCGATGACGGTTTTCACGTACACCGTGCGGGGTTCCAGTCCCAGAAGCGGATAGTGGGCGTAGACGTTCACCAGGTCTTCCGGCGTGACGCAGGCCGAACCCAGCGAGATGGAGCGATCCTCCTGGATTTCCGTACGGATTCCAAGACGTTTGGCCAGTTCGCGGATGGCGGGGATGCCTACGAAATCCAGGGTGCGGATGGCGGGGATGTTGACGGAGTGTTGCAGGGCGTAGCGCATGGAGACTTCGCCCTTGAAGTCTTCTCCGTAGTTTTCCGGCTTCCACTTTTCCTTCCATTCGCCGTCCACGATGGGAGAATCCAGGATGATGGTGGAGACGTGCCAGCCCTTTTCCAGCGCGGCGGTGTAAACGATGGGCTTGAAGGCGGAACCCGGCTGACGACAGGCCTGGATGGCGCGGTTGAACTCGCTTCGCTCGAAGCTGTAGCCGCCCACCATGGCGATGGTGTACCCGCTGTCGGGATCCTTGCTCAGCAAGGCGGCCTGGGCCTTGGGTTCCTGTTCCAGATCCCAGACGAGTTTATCCATGTCCAGGGGCTTCGTGGAACGAAAATCCTTTGAATCCTCCAAGCCTTTCGGATCGGTGGGCCGCACCATCACCACGTCCCCGGCTTTCAGCGCCTGGCTGGGACGCTGGAGCGGCACCCACTCGTAATAGACCTCCGGATTGGGCTTTCGGGCCCAGACCATGGCGGAAAGCGGCAGCGCGGCCTCCACGTCGCCCACCCGGACGCGACATTCCTTCTTGCGGTCGTCCACCGCCGTGACGAGGCCGTAGACGAATTCATTTCGCCGCAGGGGCCGGTCCTTGTAATGTTCCTTCAGCGTGCCGAGGAATTCGTCCCATTTTGCCTTGGGGATGTGGGCGGGTGCGCCCCGATATCCCTGGCGGCGGTCCAGGTTGCGCAGGCCGTAGTGTAAGGCGTCCTGGGCGTATTTCTGGGCGTCGAGTTTCAGCGTGGTGTAAACCTGCATGCCGCCGGTGTACAGGGCGTCCTCGCCGTAGCGTTCGTAGAGATACTTGCGGACGTGTTCCGCGAAATGGGGAGCGTAATCCAGGAACAGATCCGTGGTTTCGGCCAGCCGGATGGGTTTGGCCAGGGCTTCGTCGTGTTCCTCGCGGCTGATGTAGCCTTCGTCCAGCATGCGCCGCAGCACGTAGGCTTTGCGCTTGGCGGCCCCGGCGGGGTTGATGAAGGGCGAATCCCGGCCCGGCGCCTTGGGCAGGCCCGCCAGGACGGCCATTTCCTCCAGTTCCAGATCCCAGACGTTTTTGCCGTAATAGCGCAGGGACGCCTGCTGGACGCCGTAGGCGCCGTGGCCCAGGTAGATCTGGTTGAGATACAGCCAGAGGATTTCCTCTTTCGTGAGGTTCGGTTCCAGTTCGAAAACCGACAGGATGACTTCCTTGATCTTGCGAATATAGGACTTCTCGCGGGTCAGGAAGAAGGTGCGCGCGGTCTGCATGGTGATGGTGGATGCGCCCTCCACGATGCGTCCGGCCTTGACGTTGCGGATGAAGGCCCGCAGGATGCCCTTGGGATCGATGCCGAAGTGATAGAAGAAGTCCTCGTCCTCGGCGGCGATGAAGGCCAGGATGAGCAGGCGCGGGAGCTGGTCGTAGGAGACGATCAGGCGCTTCTCGATGGCGAATTCGGAGATCTTGGTTTCGTCCTCCGCGTACATGATGGTGCCGAGAAGCGGCCGGTATTCGTCCGCCGATTTGAAGGAAGGCAGGCCGCTCTTGAAATGGATAATCAGGGCGATTCCCAGCCCGCCGCCGATCAGCCCGGAAAGCAGAAGCAGAAAGGCGGCGATGCGAAGCCCGCGTTTCAGCCGTCCGCCCTCATCCTTTTTTTCGTTGTCCACCACGACTTTTCGCCGGGCGTCCAGCAGGTTTTTCTCGCTCATGAAATCCTCTCCGACAATAACCGGGGAAGTATAGCGGAATCGACCTCGGAGCGACAAGGAAAATCACGCCCGAAGCGAGGGGGGAAATGCGGCGGAAGAAAGGGAAGGGGATCGCGTTCCTTCAGGAGCCGGTCCGGCCGCCATCGATCGGGAAGCGAACCTCAACGTCGGACCGGCGGGCGCGGGCGAGGCCGAGCGTTCTTTTTAGGGATTACGGCGTCCCCGGCAGAAAATCGGCCCGAAGCGCGGCGTGGTCGGAACCGCCGTAGCCGAAAACCGGTCCGCGCACCGAAAGCACCGACCCCGAGACGAGTTCCCCCGCCGCCTGGCGCGCCATGAACAGGTGGTCGATGGCCTGCAACCTGCCGCGATAATCGTAGGTGGCCGCCTCCAGATCGGGCAGGTCTCCCGCCACCCGCAGAAGCCTGCCCGAATTCTCCAGGGCGTCGAGCGGGGCGCTGCCCGGCGTGTCGTTCAGATCTCCCCCGAAAACCACCAGCGCATCCGGATATTCCCGGGCCCGGGCCGTAACGATGTCGTGGGCGGCCATGGCTTCGGCCAGCCGGCGGTCGGGATCGTCCGAGGCCTTGGATTTGAAGTGGGCGTCGAAGGCGATCACCCGCCCGCCGCCGATTTCCAGATGCAGTTCCAGAAATTCCCGGGTGAACTGGAGGGATTCTCCGTTCGGTCCCTCGATGGGCGTGCCGCGATGATTGCGGCGTTCCAGCAGGCGGCCCCTGGCCAGAACGGCCGTATCGATGGATGCCGCGCTTCCGGTCTCGCCCTGCTCCGCCACCGGATAGGGCGACGAAAGCGCCCGGTTCAGCGCGTCCAGACAGTCTTCTGTCTCGACCTCCTGCAAGAGGACGACATCGGCGTTCAGGCCCGCCACCGCGTCCGCCAGTTTTCGCGCCTTGTCCCGGAAGTCGGTTTCCGAGTTGACGATTTCGAAGTCGCCGATATCGCATCGGCCGCTCTGGCAGACCGTGTCGAAAAACAGGTGGGTGTTGAAGGTCGCCACGCGCAGGGCGCCCGCCGGAACCTCCCGGTCCGCATCGCCGTCCGTCGCGGCGGATTCCTCCTCCCGGTCCGCATCGCCCGCGCCGGGCGGCAAAACGTCTCCCGGACGACAGGAAAGCGCCTGGAATACGGCGAGCGCCAGGATAAACGACAGGCATCGTTTTCGGACAAGGGCGACCAAAGACATTACGACCTCTCGGATGGCGGTTTCATGCAAGGACGATGGTCTTTTCGCCTTCAGGAGAGTGCAAGGCGAAGGCGCGGAATTCCGACTTCGCTCCGGATTCCCGTTTTCTGAAATTCACGGGTCCGGCGCGAGGCGATCGGAATCGTTCCGAAATCATTATATTGAATGGACAGGGAAAGCCAAGCCCGAAACCGCGATGCGTCCGGGGGGAACCTTCCGGAATCAGACGTCCAGGTTGCGGACGTTTTGGGCGTTTTTCTCGATGAAGTTCCGGCGCGGTTCCACCTGATCGCCCATGAGGACGCTGAACATCTCGTTGGCGGCGATGGAATCCTCGATGCGCACCTGGAGCAGCGTGCGGCTTTCCGGGTCCATGGTGGTTTCCCAGAGTTGGTCGGCGTTCATCTCTCCCAGCCCTTTGTAACGCTGGATGCTCTGGCCCTTTTCGCCGTTGGCGATGACCAGGTTCATCAGATCCTCCAGCCGTTCGATGGACCCGCCGCCGTTGCCGGTGTCGATGTCGAAGGGAGGCTCGCCCAGAACGCGGAACTCGTCCTCCAGGCGGCGCAGTTCCTCGTACTCCGGATACTGCATCATGCTGGGACCGATATAGGTGCGCCGGTCGCTGCCGTTGACGCGGCTGGTGGCCACGATGGAATATGCCTGGTGCTCCGGATCCTCCACGATCTCGATGTCCAGGGGGAAGATGTCCGGCGAATGCGTCTGCAAATAGGCGTCCATGCGTTTCACGGCCTCTTCCACCTTCGACATGTCCCGCAGGTCGCGGTAGGAAAGATCCGTGGCCCGGAGCGCCGCCTCCACCAGGCGCAGATCCTTGCGCCGTTCGAAGGTGGTCATCAGCTTGCGGTAGTGCAGCAGTTTCTTGCACAGCGCCTGAAGGTACGTCCCCACGAGCGGCTGGCGATCCCTGGCCGTGGGGATGAGCCGCAGGTTTTCCGTGCCGCGCTCGATCAGGAAATCCTCCAGGCTGTTTTCGTTCTTCAGGTACATTTCCTTCTTTTTATGCTTCACCTTGAACAGCGGCGGCTGGGCGATGTACAGGTGTCCGCGCTCGACGATTTCCGGGAACTGCCGGTAGAAGAAGGTGAGCAGCAGCGTGCGGATGTGGCTGCCGTCCACGTCGGCGTCCGTCATGATGATGATTTTATGATAGCGCAGGCGTTCCATATTGAAGTCGTCCGCGCCGATGCCCGTGCCCAGCGCGGTAATCATGGTGGTGATCTCGCGGTTTTCCAGCATGCGGTCGTAGCGGGCCTTTTCCACGTTCAGGATCTTGCCGCGCAGCGGAAGAATGGCCTGGTGGCGGCGGTCCCGCCCCATCTTGGCCGATCCGCCGGCGCTGTCTCCCTCCACCAGGTAGAGTTCGCAGCGGCTGGGATCCTTTTCCTGGCAGTCGGCCAGTTTTCCGGGAAGATTGGCCGAGTCCAGTGCGCCCTTTCGGCGCGTGATCTCCCGGGCCTTGCGGGCGGCTTCCCGGGCGCGGGCGGCCTCCACCACCTTGCCCACCATGCGCTTGGCCTCCGCCGGGTTTTCCTCCAGAAAGGCGCCGAAGGCTTCGTTGGTGATCTGCTCCACCACGCCCTTGACTTCCGAACTGACCAGCTTGTCCTTGGTCTGGCTGCTGAATTTCGGATCCGGCACCTTGACGCTCAGCACCGCCACCAGCCCTTCCCGGCAGTCGTCGCCGCTCAACGTGATTTTCTGGTTGGCCTTGATGAGGTTGTTGCTCTGGGCGTAGTTGTTGACGGTACGCGTCAATGCGCCGCGAAATCCGGCCAGATGGGTGCCGCCGTCCCGGTTGCGGATGTTGTTCGTGTAGCAGAGGGTCATTTCCTTGTAGGTGTCGTTCCATTGCATGCCCACTTCCACCTGGATGCCGTCGCGTTCGCTGGTGAAGTGGATGGGCTTCTTGTTCAGCACCGCGTGGTTTCGGTTGATGTAGGACACGAAGGAACTGACGCCGCCGCGATAGTCGAAATCCATGCGCTTGCCGCTGCGGCGGTCCTCGATGCCGATCTTGACGCCCTGGTTCAGGAAGGACAGTTCCCGGAGGCGCTGAACCAGAATGTCGAAGTTGAACTCGATGTTGGTGAAGATTTCCGGATCCGGGGAAAAGGTGATCTTCGATCCGCTTTTTTCCGTGGTGCCGATAATCTCCAGGTCGGTGATCTCCTTGCCGCGCTCGAATTCCTGGACGTACACCTTGCCGTCCCGCCGGATTTCCATTTTCAGATGGACGGAGAGCGCGTTCACCACGGAGATGCCCACGCCGTGCAAGCCGCCGGAAACCTTGTAGGAATTCTGATCGAACTTGCCGCCCGCGTGCAGTACGGTCATGATGACGGTGGCGGCGGATTTTCCCTCGCCTTCGTGCAGGTCCACCGGGATGCCCCGGCCGTTGTCCTTCACCGTGACGCGGTTGTTCTGATGGATGACCACGCTGATTTTATCGCAGAATCCCGCTAAAGCCTCGTCGATGGCGTTGTCCACCGCTTCGTAAACCAACTGGTGCAGGCCGGTGCCGTCGTCCGTGTCTCCGATATACATGCCCGGACGTTTGCGCACCGCTTCCAGACCCTTCAGAACCTTGATGTCCTTGGACGTATAATCCCCGTTGCCGTTCGTCTTCGCGCACATAGGATGCCTCTCGAAAAGATTAAGAAAATCGGTAAGATAGAGATCCGAAGTCTACTGAAAAGAGCATAACACGGCGGGGGGCGTTTGTAAAGCAAAATCGGCCGAAAATCCGCGGTTTTTATTCCGGGTAAGTTGTTGGAATTACTAAATGTTTCGTGCGTGCGTTTCGGCCTGATCCTCGGAGCTTTCTCCCCGTTCTCCCAGGGCCAGACCGAACAGGAACCAGAGCGCACGCGAACGCAGCACCCAGAGGTTCAGCCCGATGAGAGAAAAGGCCAGGATTCCAAAGAGAAACCACGGTTCCGCGCGGTTTTCGGTATTCGGGAAAACCCGCCGGAATCCCAGGCCCAGAAGGATCAGCGCCGCCAGGCCGGGCAGTCCGTAAAGCGCCGGAATTCCGTGGAAAATTCCGTGCGGATCCCGGTAGCGCATGATCCACGGCCCGGGGTGGATGGCCTCCAGCCGGCGGCGGCTGAAATCGTCGTATCCCGCGTGGCCGAAGCCGAAGAGCGGCCGTTTCAGGAAAGCCGCCAGGGCGGCGCGTTTGCTCTCCCCGTACGTCCGGCGCAGGTGGGGATAGGGCCGGGCGTCCACGTACTGGCGGCAGTCGCGCAGTTTCAGATCCGCGTCCAGCCGGGCCCAGGTGACGGTGGTGTAGGTGTCCGAAAGGCGGCAGTCGCGCTCCACCAGCCCGCGTTCCTTCGTGGACAGGGGTGGGCCGAGGTTCATCAGCCAGCCGAAGGCGAGCGTGACCAGAAGAACCGGCGGGACGATCCGAATCAGCCGGCGGCCGGGCTTTGAGTGCTGCCATGCGAGGCCCCAGAGCAGGAATCCGCCCACCCAGGCGTAGGAAAACGTGAGGAAGAGACACAGGGCGGAAAGAACCAGACCCGCGGTTCGGACGCGCGGCGTCACGGGGGCGTCGGCGGGGCTTTCCGGGTTCGCCCGGGCGGCGAAAAGCAACGCCATGAGAAACACCAGATACTCTCCAAACGCCTGGGGATAGTGGGAAAACGTCCCCGTCAGACGCGGCAAGCCGGACAGGACCGCGTGACTGCCCGAGAAATAGAAGGCGTGGCCCGTGGCCGGATCCCCGAAGAGCGCCGTGAGCAGTGCGCCCGCAAGCGAGATCGCCATGGCGGAGAGTCCGCCGAAAATCCCCCAGCGGAGCACGGTGCGGCGAAACGCGGGGTCGGCGGTTTCCGCTGCCAGGGCAGCGATCAGAATGACCATCAGAAGCGGCGCGCCCCACTCGGAAAGGCTTGTCTTCACCGGAGAAAACGCCGCCGCGAGAAGTTGGGCCAGGGCTAAGAGCAGGACGCCGGAAAACAGCGGGTTTCGGGGAAGGCGTTTCCGTGAGCGGGCGATGGAGACGACGAACAGCGGGGAGGCGGCCACCGGAATCAGGAGGTTCAACGGCAGGCCGAAAACGGTCGGAACGAAGTCGCCCGCGCCGTAAAACGGCAGTAAGAACGCGGACAACGCCAGGCTCGCCCGACTCGCCCCCCGGTATCTTTGGATGAAAGCGAGTTCCATCGCGTCTCCCATGGATTGCACACGTTCGTCCGTAGCGCTTCCATACCACCAAAGGCGGGGCATTGTCCATTCCATCCCGCGCCCGGAAAAAAGTCGCCCCGGCGTAAAAGGCGGTTTCGCCTGGAAATTCCGTCATCCTACCGGGCGGCCGTTCCATTCGGTTGACAAACGGTCGGTCCTGCGGATACGATCCGGACCCATGAAAACGGATCGCGTTCCATTTTCCGGGGGGAAGCGGGCCGGGCGGGGCGGCCTCGTGGGGGCGCGAGTCGCCTTCGCCGTGGCGGCGCTTTTGCTGGCGTTGTCGGCGGCGGGCTGCGGCTATCGCTTCGGAGAGACGAAATCCAGGTTGTCCCGGCAGGTGAAACGGCTGGCCATTCCCGTTTTCGTGAATGAAACCGACATCTTCGCCCTGGAGGAGGTCTTCACCGGAAGCGCCCGGCGAACCTTCGCGGACGGCGGCGCCTTTCGCCTGGTTCCCGCTTCGGAGGCCGATTATCGGCTCCTGGGCCGGATCGTGCGGGCGGAGGACGCCGTTTCCACCCGGCGTCGGGCGACCGGAGGGCCGCATGCGGCCACCCGGGAGATTTCCGTGCGGCTGGAAGTGTCTCTCGTGGACGCGGGCGGCTTCGTCTTCCGGAAAGCCGGTCTTTCGGACCGGGGCGGCGCTTTCGGCGCGGAGACCTACGCGGATCACCTGGAAAACCGGGACGACCGGCTGCGGAGGCTGGCCGACGACATGACGCAACGGGCCTACAACGAACTGGCCGAGGGATTCTGATGGCGGAAAAAAAGACACGCGCGGCGAAGGTTCGGCAACGTCCGAAGCGCAGCCTCACGCCGGAAAAGCTGTTCGAGGCGCTCAAAAACGGCGAATTGGAGCCCGTCCATTATTTCTATGCCTCGGCCACGCCCGCGCGCGGCCCGGGCAGGGGGGCCGCGAGCCCTTTCAACGACTACCTGCTGGACCGCGCCCTGGAGCGAATCCGCCGCATCGCGGTGGACGGCAACGTGCGGGATCTGAACTACAACCTGTTCGTGGCCCCGGACGCCGCCATGGCGGAGGTGATCCGCATCGCCGAGACCTTCCCGATGATGCGCAGAAACCGGCTGGTGATCGTCAAGGACGCCCACGCCTTCCGGGCGGCGGACTGGCAGGCGGCGGCGGCGTATTTCGCCAATCCCGCGCCCAGCACCTGCCTGGTGCTGGTGGGCGAGCATTTCCCCACCCGCAACAAGGGCGGCGAGGCCGGGCGGCAGCTCGTCCTGGAATACGCCAGCTGCACGCGCTTCGAGCCATTCACCCGTCCCCGGGACGTGGCGCCCTTCCTGAAGGACGAGGCCCGGCGGCGCAAGCTGCGGCTCGATCCCCAGGCCGAGCGCGGCATCCTGGACGCGGTGGGCTGCGACATGAACCAGATTCTCCAGGCGCTGGACCGGCTGGAGCATTTCGTATCGGACGAAGGCGTGGTGCGCCTGGCCGACGTGAAGCAGTGCGTGGCCAACACGCGCATCGAGGAAATCTGGGATCTCCTGGACGCCCTGGCCGAGCGCCGTCTGGGTCCGGCCCTGGACCGGCTGGCCCGCCTGCTGGAAAACGCCAAGCCGGAAGATGAAATCCTGCTGATGGGGCAGCTTATCCGCCTGTACGAGGGGCTGGCGGGCATGCGTATGAAGCTGGACGCGGGGCAGTCCCCGGCCCAGGTGGCGAAAAACTGGCCGGGCCATCCCTTCGTGGTGGAAAAACGCCTGCGCAACGTCCAGGCGCTCGGCATGCCCTATCTCACGCGGACGCTTCGCGGACTGCACGACTGCGACCGGGCCATTCGCAGCAGCCGCGTTCCCGGCCGCGTCCATTTCGAGCGTTTCGTCATGCAGGTCTGCGGCGCGGGGCGCTGACCCGCCGCCTTCCGGGAAGCCGCTCGTTCTCGGGTTTCTTTTCCGGATACGATTTCCACTTGATGTAAGAAAGCGGGGGCTTTTCGTTCCCTTCCCCGACGGAGCCGCCTCGCGTCATGAGGCGCGAGAACCGGGGCGGATAAGGGCGGCGGTCAAGGCCGTAGCGAGTGAAACGAGCGAAGCATGTTTCAGCCTTGACGGCCGTCCGCGCCCCGGTACAAGCCGATTCTGACGCGAGAGGCGGTGATGGAGAGAGAAGGGAACCCCCTTCCTCGATGGTGAGCCTTGTCCTTTTTGAGGCGTTCAGGTGCCCGTGCTCTGGTATTTTCCCAGTCCCACCCGGAAGATGAGCAGACCCGCGAGCAGCGACAGCGCCGCTGCGGCGAGCAGGGACAGAATCGCCATGTCCGCCAGGGGGCCCTTGCCGGTCACCCAGACGGCGGGATAGAAGGCGACGAAACCGAACGGAACCACGTAGCTGAAGAAAATGCGGATGCCGGGCGGATAGATCGTCAGGGGAAAGCGGGAGACGTCGGACAGGGAGAACAGCGGCATGATGAGGCCGCCCCGGTCGGGCATGAAAAAGGAACAGCTAGCCACGGCCAGAAACACGCCCACGTAAACCGCCGTTCCCAGTCCCGCCGCGAGAAGCAGCTTCGCCAGGTGTTCCGGGTCGAAGGGCAGCGGAAGCTGCGACCAGGCCCAGCCGATGAGCAGGGAGCTTTTCACCAGAATCATGATGTCGAACAGGTCCATGTTCTCCATCATGAGCTGCATCAGCGGAGAGACGGGGCGCAAAAGTAGGCGGTCCAGGTGACCCTCCACGATGTAATGCTCGGAAAGCTTGGTGGACAGATGGAAGAACAAGATGGCGAACAGGCCGAAGGTCAGCTCACCCATTCCATAAAGGAATACCAGCTCGGGAAAAGTCCACCCGGCGATGTCGGGAACCTTCTGAAGCAGCACCCAGAGAAAAGTCACGTTCAGGACGCCGTAGACGAACGTGCCCACCATGTTGACGAAAAAATCCCAGGGATAGGCCATTTTGACCTTGAGGTTCTGCAAGGCGTAATGCGCGTATACCCCGGCGTGAAATCGGATGGATCGGAAGAGGCCCATGATCGTTTTCGTCCCTCTCGTTTCAACGTTCAATCTATCACGATCCGGACGCTTGGGCAAATCCAGCGCAAGAACCCGAAAACAATTAAAAAATCGCGTTCGCGCCAAATTGACTTTTGATCGTTTTTCTGCTATCATTCGTGAAATTAATGACGGGGATCGTATGCCCCGAAACACGAGTTCAGCCCACAATAAACCTAGGAGCTAGGCATGGCGTGGACCATTCTCTTGGTCGATGACAGCCGGACCATTCAGCAAGTGGTTCGAATGACCTTCTTCAAAACCGATTTCGAACTGATCTCCGCGTCCGGCGGGGAGGAAGGTCTGCGATTGGCGAAGGAAGCCCGGCCGGACATGATTCTGGTGGATGTCCGCATGCCGGACATGGACGGCTTCGAGGTCTGCCGGAGATTGAAGGCGGACGAGGCGACCCGTTTCATCCCCGTGCTGCTTCTCGCCGGAAAAAACCTGGGCGTCGAGCAGGCGCAGAGCAAGGAAGTCGGCGCGCAGGGAATTTTCGTGAAGCCCTTCGACAGCCAGGAACTCATCGATCAGGCCACCATGATCTGCGAGGCCGGTTCGGTGGCGCAGAGTGCTTCCGATGCCGAGGAAGAGGCGCTGCCGGAAGCCGTGATGGAAGAAGAGCCCCTGTTCGAGGAGGCTCCTCCGAGACCGGAAGCGGGCGAGGGTCCGGAACTCGAATTGGATTTCGAAGACTTCGCGGAACCTTCCGACGGCGGCGTGATTCGCACGGACGACGTGGTGCGCCAGGCCCGGGAGGAAACGGCTCCCGTGGCGGCCGACGCGGACCAAAGCGCGGATTTCCTGATGGAAATCGACGACGAACCGCTGCTGGAAGTGGACGACGAACCGTTGCTTCAGCCGGACGACGAGCCGCTGCTCCAGCCGGACGACGAGCCGCTACTGGAAGTGGACGACGAGCCGCTGCTTCAGCCGGACGATGAACCGCTTTTGGAAATGGACGACGAGCCGCTGGTTCAAGCGCCTCCTTCGGCGGATGTCGCCGCCATGAACAAAAAGTCGGAAGAAGAGGAAATGGACCGGCTTCGCAAGATGCCGCTGTCCGCCTTCGATTCGGCTCCGCCGGCCGTCGAGGCCGCGCCGGAAGCCGCTGAACCTCCCATGCCCTCCGCGGACGGATTTCCGCCCATGTTCGGTTCGGAACCCACTCCGGCGGCCTCGGCTTCGTATCGGGAGGACGTGGAGGACGACGGCCTGATGGTGGATCTGGACCAGGACGAGGAGGAAATTCCGGTCGCCGATCCGGAGCCCGCGCCGGAGGAAGCCGACGGGGATCTGCTGGTCGAACTGGAAGAGGACGAGGAAGAACTGGAAGAAGCGGAAGAGGAAGCCATTCCGGAAATTACGGCGGAAGCCGTGTCTCCAAAGGAAGCGCCTCCCGTGCTCGCGGAACCGCAGATGCCGGATATCGAGCTGGAGGAGGACTTCTCCGACGAGGAACTTCTGGAAGACGGTATTGAGGAGCTTCCTCCGGAAATGCCGCCGGAGCCCGAGCCGCAAATGCCGGAAGTTCCTGAAATGAAAGAGGAAATCCAGGCCGTCGTGGCGGCCGCCGAGGAAGCGCCGCCGCAACCCGAACCTCCCATGCCGGAAGCGCCCATGGAGGAGATCGCCATCGAGGAAGACGGCGATCTGGCCGAGGACGAACTGGAGGCCGCGTTCTTCGAGGAAATCGGCTCTCCACCGCCTTCCGCCCGTCCGGCGCCGGAACCGGAACCCGAGCCCGCGCCCGAGCCGGAACCCGAACCTGAGCCCGAACCGGAACTCGAACCGGAGCCCGAACCGGAGCCCGAACCCGAGCCCGAACCGGAGCCCGAGCCCGAGTTGGATATGGAAGAACTGGAACCGGTGGAAATCAGCGAGGAAACAACCGAAACGGAAGTGGAGATCGCCGCTTCCGCCGCCGGACGGGAAACCCCGGAAACCATGGACGAAGAGGCCGTTTCGCCCTCGGACATGCCGGAAGACGAATTCATCGTGGAACACGAGGACATGGAAGGGGAGACGGCGTTGCAGAGATCGAGCGGTTCCGCATCCGGAGATTTCGCCCTGGCGTTCGGCAATCTGATTAGGGAATCCATCGCCCGGGAGACGCGCAAGGTGTTGAGAGAACAGATGAATTTCATGCCGTCCGCGCCGACGGCGGCGGCTTCCGGCGATCCGGAGGCTTTTTCCGCCATGGTCCGCAAGGAAATTCAGGCTCTGCGCAAAAGCCTGCCCATTCCCACCGGGGAACCGGCCAACATGGCCGACATCCGCCGCCTGGTTCAGGGGGAACTGAAAAACACTGTGGCCGAGGCCGTTCGCGCCGAAATGGCGGCGCATCCCGCCGCTCCATCGCCGGATGGCGCGCCCGCAGCGCCCGCGGCTCCGCCCGCCGAGTTGATCGCCGCCATCCAGGGCATTCGCGACCTGTTGGACGGCCAGGCGGGAGAACTTCAGGCCCTGAAAGCGGAAATTCAACAGTCGGCCCGGAACGCTCCGGCCGCCCCGGCCGCTCCGGAAGGCGGCAACGGCGACATCCGGGAGATGGTGAAGGACGCCGTAAGGGAAGTCATCGGCGACACCGCCAAGGAGGCCATGCAGGCCGTGGCCTGGGAAGTCGTTCCGGAACTGGCCGAGCGGATCATCAAAAAGGAACTCCACCGTCTGACGGTCGAGGAAGCCTGACCCCGTTCCGGATCCTTTGGGCGAAGGCGTTTTTCATCGGGAAACGCTTTCTCCTGTCCGCAATCCAAACGCGTTTCCGCTCCGACCGGGGCGGGGACGTTTTTTTTGGGGCTCTTCTCTCATCCGCGCGATTTTACGTAAGGACGGCCGTTTTCCCGTTCCCATCCCCGACGGAGCCGCCTCGCGTCATAAGGCTTGGAATTCCGGGGCGTTGAGGGAGGCGGTCAAGGCCGGAGCGAGGGAAACGAGCGGAGCACGTTCAGCCTTGACGGCCGCCCGCGCCCCGGTACAAGCCGGATGTGACGCGAGCGCAAGCGAAGGAGAAGGATGGGAACGCCCCATCCTCGATGGTGGGCCTTGGCCCTTCCGTCTTCACGCAAGCGGGAGAAGATTTTTTTTTCGCATGTTCCCTAGATCCCGCCCGACGAATACGGTATGATTCCGCCCGGTTTTAACGAAGGGGACGAAAACGCGCTCCATGGAGACACCAGCTTTGGGAGAGACAGGCATGGCCGAGATTCTGGAAAAAGGATACGACCCCACGAAGGTCGAGAGCAAATGGTACGCGTTCTGGGAGAAGGGCGGCTTTTTCCACGCGGAGGACGAAAGCGAAAAGCCCGCCTTCTGCATGATGCTTCCCCTGCCCAACGTTACGGGAACCCTGCACGTGGGCCACGCCCTGACCACCTCCATTCAGGACATGATTACCCGTTGGCATCGCATGAGCGGCCGCAACGCCCTCTGGATGCCCGGCACCGATCACGCCGGAATCGCCACCCAGATGGTGGTGGAGCGCAATCTCAAACTCCAGCAGGGAATCAGCCGCCACGACCTGGGCCGGGAGGAATTCGTCCGCCGGGTGTGGGAATGGAAGAAGGAAAAGGGCGGCATCATCACGGAACAGGAACGCCTCATGGGCGCTTCGCTGGACTGGGAACGCGAGTGCTTCACCCTGGACGAAAGCCGCTCCCGGGCCGTGCGCGAAGCCTTCGTGCGTCTGTACGAGGAAGGCCTGATGTACCGGGACAACCGGCTCATCAACTGGTGCCCGAGCTGCATTACGGCGCTTTCCGACCTGGAGGTGGAGCACAAGGAGGGCGTCAAGGGCGAACTGTGGCACTTCGCCTATCCGCTTTCGGACGGCTCCGGAGAGATCGTCGTGGCCACCACGCGGCCGGAAACCATGCTGGGCGATACGGCCGTGGCCGTCCACCCGGAGGACGAACGCTACCGGCATCTCATCGGCAAAACCGTGCGCCATCCGCTTTTGGACTACGAATTCCCCATCGTGGGCGACGCCGAACTGGTGGATCCGGAGTTCGGCACCGGCGCGGTGAAGGTCACCCCGGCCCACGATCCCAACGATTTCGAGACCGGCAAGCGCCACGATCTGGAGTTCATCAACATCCTCAATCCCGACGCCACGCTGAACGAGCACTGCGGGCCCTTCGCTGGGATGGAGCGCTTCGAGGCCCGCCGGGCGGTGAAGGCGGCCATCGCCGAAAAGGGGCTCGACCGGGGCAGCCAGGACTACGAGATGAGCATCGGCCACTGTCAGCGCTGCGAGACCGTGGTGGAGCCGTACATCTCCAAGCAATGGTTCGTGAAGATGGATTCCCTGGCGGCGGAGGCCGTGAAGGCGGTGGAAACGGGCGAGACGGTCTTTGTGCCTTCCACCTGGGAGAAGACTTTCCACGAGTGGATGCGCAACATCCGCGACTGGTGCGTCAGCCGCCAGCTCTGGTGGGGCCACCGTATTCCGGCCTGGTACTGCGACGCCTGCGGGCACATCACCGTGGCGCGGGAGGATCCGGACCGCTGCGAGAAATGCGGATCGACCGACATCCGCCGGGACGAGGACGTGCTGGACACCTGGTTCAGCAGCGGCCTGTGGCCCTTTTCCACCCTGGGCTGGCCGGAGGAGACGAAGGCCCTGAAGACCTTCTATCCCAACAGTGTCATGGAGACGGGCTTCGACATCATCTTTTTCTGGGTGGCGCGCATGATGATGATGGGCATCCACTTCCTGGGAAAATCGCCCTTCCACACGGTCTATCTGCACGCCATGGTGCGCGACCACGAAGGCCGCAAGATGTCGAAATCCCTGGGCAACGTCATCGATCCGCTCGACCTGATCCACGGCATCGGCAAGGAGGAGATTCTCGAAAAGCGCCAGAAAGACGCGGAGGCCCTGGGCATCCTGCCGAAAAACGTCAAAGGCATCGTGAAGGCCACGAAGAAGCTTTTCCCGGACGGCATTCCCGCCGCCGGGGCGGACGCGCTGCGGTTTTCGCTCATCAGCATGACCGGCCAGGGGCGGGACATCAAGCTGGACGTGAAGCGCATCGAGGGCTTCCGGTTTTTCGCCAACAAGATCTGGAACGCCAGCCGTTTCGCGCTGATGAACCTGGAGGACTTCGTCCCGGCCGAAACGATCGACCCGGAAGCCTACAGCCTGGCCGACCGCTGGATCCTGTCGCGGCTGAAAAAGACCGTGGAGACCGCCGACGAGGGTTTCCGGAATTACCATTTCGACCAGGCCTCCATGGCCGTCTATCATTTCTTCTGGGACGAGTTCTGCGACTGGTACATCGAGCTGGTCAAGCCCGCCCTGTATCGCCCGGAGCGCCCCGAGGCCAAGGCCGCCGCGCGGCACGTGCTCGTGCGCGTGCTGGACACGGCCCTGAGGCTTCTGCATCCCTTCATGCCGTTCATCACGGAAGAGATCTGGCAGAAGCTGCCGAAACCGGCGGACGCGCCCGAAAGCATCATGATCGCGCCGTATCCCAAGGCGGCCGAGTTCGCCGATGTCCTGGATTTCGAGCCGGACGAAAAAAAGATGACGCTTTTGCAATCCGTCATCCGCTCCGCGCGCAACATCCGCGGGGAATGCGGCATCGAACCCGGCCGCCGGATTCCCCTGGTGGTTCGGGCCGCCGACGAGGACGACAGCTCGCTGCTCGACGGCCAGCGGGCCGCCCTGACGGACCTGGCCCGGCTGGATTCCCTGCAAATCGTGGCGAACTACGAAAAGGCCGGCCCGGCGGCCAAGGGCGTGGTGACGGGCGCGGAAATCTTCATCCCGCTGGAGGGACTGATCGACATCGCCGAGGAACTCGCGCGGGCGAAGGGGCAGTTGGAGAAGGTGGAAAAGGAACTCGCCGCCTGCGAGGGACGGCTTTCGAACGAAAACTTCGTGGGACGCGCCCCGGCGGACGTGGTGGAAAAAGAGCGCGAACGCGCCCGGGATCTTTCGGAGAAGCGCGAGAAGCTTTCCGCGCATCTCCGGGAACTGGAGGGCTGAATCATGGGGCTGCATCCATCGGCATACGCGGATATCGTCAAGCTGGCGCTTTCGGAGGATATCGGAAGCGGCGATCTCACCGCCATGGGCGCGGTGAGCCCGGACGCGCGAAGCGTCGGGCGCATCGTGGCCAAGCAGGACTTGACCCTGTGCGGGATGGATGTGGCGAAACACGTTTTCCGCCTTCTGGATGCGGGCTGCCGCTTCCTTTCGGAACGCGCGGACGGAGAGCGGTTCGCGCCCGGCGACGAGGCGTTACGCGTCGAAGGCCGGGCGATTCCCATGCTCATGGCCGAGCGCACCGCCCTGAACTTCATGCAAAGGCTCTCCGGCGTGGCCACGTTGTCGGCGCAGTACGCGGCCGCCGTGCAGGGAACGGGGGCGACCATTCTGGATACGCGCAAGACCACGCCCGGACTGCGCGCCCTGGAGAAATACGCCGTGCGTGTGGGGGGCGCGCGGAACCACCGTACGGGACTCTATGACGGCGTGCTCATCAAGGAAAACCACATCCGCGCGGCCGGATCCATCGAGCGGGCGGTGGCGTCCTGCCGCAGGCTGGCCCACCCGCTGGCGCGGGTCGAGGTGGAAGTCACCGACCTGGAGGAATTGGACCAAGCCATCGCCGCCGGAGCGGACGTGGTGATGTTGGACAACTTCGATCCGGAGGCCGCCCGCCGGGCGGTGGAACACGTCGGAGGCCGGGTGAAGCTGGAGGTTTCCGGCGGAATGAATCTGGACACCGTGCGGGCCTACGCCGAGACCGGGGTGGACTTCATCTCCGTGGGCCGCCTGACGCACAGCGCCCCGGCGGTGGACCTGTCCATGCTGTTCGAGGAAACGGTTTCGTAGCCGGAAAAAACCGACTCCCCTTTCCGGGAATTTTTTTCGCTTGATGAAAAGAACGAAGGAGGCGGAAGGGAACCCCTTCCTCGATGGTGGGTCTTGCCCGAAAACCCTCTCGGAATCTTTCGGTCGGTATTTTTGAGACGGCTTCTGAAAATCTACGGCTGCTTCTCTTTTCCCGATCCGCCGAAAACGCCCTCCAACCCGATGGCCAGGGGCACGTTGGCGAAACCTGCCGCGAAGCCGAACAGGCTGACTTTCGCCACGAAGACGAGCAGCGCCGTCAGGCCGAACAGCAGGACAAACTTCATCAGCGCCAGAATCAGCATGCGCCCGGCCCCGGCGTCGTCCGCCATCAGACGCTTGTAGGCCAGGGGCCAGCCCAGAAAACTGGCCATACCCAGAAGGCCGCCGGAGAGCACGCCGTCCAGGTGCCCTGCGTATCCCATGGCCAGCGTCGCCGCCGTAAGCGCCGCCAGGATGACCACGCTGAATATGAAAATGAGTTTGAATCGGCGTTCCATTCGTATGTCCTTGTTTGCGAAGATCCGGCCTAGTTCAACCAGCGGTCCGGAGTCTCGTCCATGTTTTTCTTACCGTTGCTCTTGCCGCGCCGCCCGTTTCCGCCGACGGGGATCACGCGCAGGGGCGGTTTCTTTCCGACCTTGTCCCATCTCCTCATCGCGGAGAGCAGCAGAATACCCACGAAAAAACCGCCGATATGCGCCCACCAGGCCACGCCGGAATCCATTGCTCCGCCCGCGCCCAGAAACTGTTGCAGAAGCCACAGGCCCATGAGCACGTAGGCGGGAATCTCCATGACGCGCGCCCAGATCAGGATGGGCACCAGCGTCACCACCCGCGCCTGGGGATAGAGGATCATGTACGCGCCCATCACCCCGGCGATGGCGCCCGAGGCCCCGATGGTGGGAAGCTCGGAGCGCCAACCCAGCACGGCGTGGACCAGGGCCGAACCGACGCCGCAAAGCAGGTAAAAGGCCAGGTATTTCAGGCGCCCGAAGGCGTCTTCGATGTTGTCTCCGAAGATCCAGAGAAACATGACGTTCAGCAGGATATGGAGAAACCCGCCGTGCAGAAACATGTAGGAAACGAAGGGAATCAGCGCGTCGGCGGCATGGGGGCCTTCTCCGAGCAGCCAGGCGAAAAATCTCCGGGGAATCACGCCGTACTGCTCGGCGAACGCCAGATCCCCGGCGTCTCCCAGGGAAAGCTGGAAGGCGAAAACCGCCACGTTCAGCCCGATCAACGCATAGTTGACGATGGGCGTGCGACGAACGGGAATGGTGTCTCGAAGCGGAATCAAGCCGTTTCCTCCAAATGGTAGGCAGTCGATACGGCCCGGCCTTGCTCGCGCCGACCGGAAAAGGTCCATGAAAGACCATACCATGAAAGCGGAGTCCGGCGGAATGAAAACGGTCGGAAAGATCGCCCCGGGCATGAATTGGAAAGGCACGTTTTTCCCCATGTCGGCCGCCCGATCGTTCGGTCCGTTTTCGGCCGTTTTCGGGGCTTCGTCCGGGTGACGCGTTTCTCGTTCGTATCCCTATGATATAATTAGATTTTCCGGAGTTTTTACGTTCACCCGGGCCGCACATGAAATTCGGCCGTTTTCGACCATCGCTCTCCGTCGGTCGCCTTCGAGGTGAGAATGGTAAATTCGTGTGTAATATCAAAGATTTACAAAGAAATTACGAAGCCTTTTCCCAAGCGTCTATGTCCCCGGTTATAAGCACTATGACCCGGCCGGGGTTTCCGGCGCGAAAGGGGATTTCGTCGCCCCGTGACTTTCCTTCCCTCGCATCCGTTGCGCGTTCAGGGTTCGTAGCGGCAGGCGGCGATCATCGGGTAGTGATCCGAGGGCGGCATGTCGTTTTCCCCGTAGACACTTACGTCCACCACCCATTCGGAGCAGGTCCAGGCGGACGGGCCTTGCAGCCAAATGTGATCGATGCGGTGCGCGGGATCGTAATCCGGAGGCGTGGCCTGATTGGATTCCACGCGCCAGCTTTCGGCGATGTCGAAACTGTTGACGAGCTGAAAACCGTTTCCATCGATGCCCGTCGATAGCGTGGCGTAGGCTTCCGAGTCGGGCTTGCTGTTGAAGTCGCCCGTGAAAATCACCGGCGCTTCCGCCGCTTGAGGTTCGGTGCGCGAGATCGCCAGCGGGGCGCTCATTGCCTGATTGGGCGTGTTGTTGTCGAAATGCGTGTTGGCGATGTAGAACTCCAGGCCGCTTGGCCGATCCCTGAACCTGGCCCAGCCCACCAGCCGGGGCAGGTTGCCGTTCGCCCAGCCCGTGCTCCAGGCCTCGTCCGGTGTGTCCGAAAGCCAGTAATAGCCTTCCTCCAGCAGCTCGAAACGCTCCGTGCGGTACAGGATGCAGGCGTCCGGATAATCCACCAGCATCTGTTCCTCCGGGTCGTGGAAGTACAGGGCGGAGTATTCCGGGTTCTTCGCCAGGATCTCGTCCACCTCGTCCGCGCTGAAAATCTCCTGGGTGCCGATCAGGTCCGGATCGTGGCGCAGGTAGATTTCCCGCTGGTAATCCAGCCTTTCCTCCCAGGGATCGTAACTGTTGTCGCAGAAGGAACAGAGAACATTGTACGTCATGACGGTCAGTTCCAGCGCCGTCGCCTCCGGCTCCGCGTCGGCGTCCGCCTCGTCGTCGCCGTCGCCGTCGTCATCGCCGTCGGGAGCCGCTTCGTCGTCCGTGTCTCCGTCCGTGGGAGCGGCCTCGTCGGCTTCGGTATCGCCGTCCGGCGGCGGCGATTCGTCGTCCGAGGAATCGCAGGCGAACAGGCCGAGAAGCAGCAGAAAGGCGATGCAAAGCGTCGAAAATCCCCGAAAAACGGACAAGCCGGAACCGGGGATATCGCGGGAAATGGCCGCTATGGACATGAAGTGCCTCCGAAAACGAAATTGGGAATTTCCTTGGAACGTAAGCCATACCTAATGCCATCCTAACCCAAGCCGAATCAAAATCAAATTCTTTTGGTGCAACTCCCGTTTCCGGGAAGATTTCTCGCTTGATGAAAAGAAGACGGGGCCTTCTCGTTCCCTTCCCCGACGGAGCCGCCTCGCGTCATAAGGCTTGGAAATCCGGGGTGTTATAGGGCGGCGGTCAAGGCCGGAGCGAGCGGAGCATGTTCAGCCTTGACGGCCGTCCGCGCCCCGGTACAAGCCGGTTGTGACGCGAGGTGAAAGTGTAGGAGAGAGAAGGGAACCCCTTCCTCGATGGTGGGCCTTGTCCGAAAACGGTTTCCCGGTTTCTCCCCGGTTTTGGGATTGGAACCTTTTAAGATGGCTCTATCAGTCCGTTACTCGTGGCGATCCTTCAGCAATTCCAGGATCTTTTCGTGCAGGCCGCCGAAGCCGCCGTTGGACAGCACCGCGATGCTGTCGCCCGGGCGCGCCTCCGCCGCCAGACGCGCGGCCATTTCGTCGATGTCCGGAATGTGATGGGCCGGGACGCCCGTGGAGGCGATGGTTCGGGCCAGTTTCCCCGGGTCCAGGCGCTCCTCGGGAGCAATACGGTCCATGCGCGAGGGATTTCCGATGGCCACGAAGTGGGCGCTCTCGAAGGCCGCGCCGAAGGCTTCCTGGAAGAAGCGGCGGCTGCTGGTGTTGGTGCGCGGATCGAAGGCGGCCAACAGTCTTCCTTGCGGATACAGATCGCGCAGCCCTTCCAGGGTCAGGCGCACGGCGGTGGGATGGTGGGCGAAGTCGTCGATGACGCGCACCCCGCCGACCACGCCGCGCACCTGCTGGCGGCGGGCCACTCCTTGGAAAGAGCGGAAGGCCGCATCCAGGTGTTCCGGCGCAAAACCCAGATGGACCAGCAGCGCCGCCGCGCCCAGAGCGTTTTCCAGGTTGTGCGCGCCGCTCATGGGCAGGCGGATACGGGCCAGCGACTCGTTTTCCCGCATCAGGTCGAAGCTCTGGCCCTCGGTGTCGCGGACCACGGAAGCGGCCCGCCACCGGGCCTCCGGATGGCGGCCGTAGGCCAGCACTTCGCAGCGGGCATGGCTCGCCGCTCGGCGCACGGTTTCATAGTCCCAGCAGGCGGCCAGCGCGCCGTCTTCGGGAATCAGCCGGGCGAATTCATGAAAGCGACTTTCGATCTCCTCCAGGCTGTCGTAGATGTCGGCGTGATCGAACTCGATGCTCGTCAGCACAGCCCCGAAGGGACGGTAGTGCAGGAATTTCGGGTTCTTGTCGAAATAGGCGGAGTCGTATTCGTCGCCTTCCACCACGAAGTATTCCCCACGGCCCAGGCGATAGTTGGAGTCGAAGTTTTTGGTCAGGCCGCCGATCATGAAGCCGGGATCCATGTTTTGGTGGTGCAGCAGCCAGGCCAGCATGGCGCTGGTGGTGGTCTTTCCGTGGGTTCCGGCGGCCACCAGGGGTTTCTTGTCCGCCAGGAAAAAGCGTTCCAGCACGCCCGGGAAGGAGTCGTAGGCCAGGCCCTCCCGGCGGATGGCGGCCACTTCCTCGTGGTCCCGGGTGCAGACGTTGCCCACGATGCACAGGTCGGGGGCGGGGCGCAGGTTTTGCGGGCCGAAGGGCTGGCGCACCGGAATGTCTTTGTCTTTCAAAAAATCCGACATGGGCGGATAGACCGCCTGATCCGATCCGCGCACCGAATATCCGGCTTCCTTCAGCATGCCCGCCAGCGAGCCCATGCCCGTTCCGGCCACGCCCACCATGTGGATTTCCTTCGTGTTTTCGGGCGTCGGCGGCGTTTTGTACGGCCCCGGGCCGGTGAGGCCGAGGATTTCGTATACCTGTTCGTGCACGCTTTTTCGGAGCGCGCCGATGCGGTCTTCCTCCCGGGAGGGATGCACGCGGTTGGTCAAAAGCACCACGGTCAGTTCGCGATCGAAGTCCGTCCATGCGGACGTTCCGGTGAAGCCCAGATGCCCGATGGCGTGGGGCGAGGCGTAGCGTCCGGCCTGACTGACCTTCCAGGCGGGACGGTCCCAGCCCAGGCAGAACGAGCCCCGGACCACGGTGGGATCCGGAAAGACGAAGTTGCGGGCGGTCTTCGTGGAGATCAGGCCGCTTTCGCCGGAGACGGCCCGCCTCCAAACCTCCAGCACGGTCGCCACGCCCGCCGCGCCCCCGAAAAGCCCCGCGTGTCCGAAGACGCCGCCGCCCGCGTGCGCGTTGTCGTCGTGGACCATGCCCACCAGTTCCCCCCGTTGGGGGTGGATTTCCGTGGCGGCTACGGCCCGGCCCCGGATCTTGTCGTCGTTGTTGTGTTCGTAAAGCGGAAGAAAGAACAGATCGGAAAGCCCCAGGGGCTCGGCGATGCATTCGTCGAACAGGGCGTCCAGGCGCTTTTCGCCCAGTTCTTCCAGCAGGCGGCCCAGGAGGATGAAATCCAGGTCGCTGTAGACCGAGCGGCTGCCGGGTTCGAACTCCAGGGGCTCTTCCATCACCCGACGAAAGAGGGCTTCCCGGCGCTCCGACGGATCGGAAAGTTTTGAAATCGTTTCGTAATACGGCTTCCAGGCCGGAAATCCGGCGGCGTGCAGAAGAAGAAGGCGCGGCGTGACGGATTCCCGCATGCCGTTCCGAAAGGCGGGAAGAACCTGCGCGACCGGAGCGTCCGGGTCCAGGAGGCCGCGTTCGGTGAAAATCGCCGCCAGGGTGGCCGTGGCCAGGGGCTTGGTCAGGCTGGCCAGATCGAAAATAGAGTCGGCCTTGATCTCCCGGGCGGGTCGTGCCTTGCGGGTATGGCCGTGTGCGGAGTCGTGCACGACTTCCCCCCGATGAAGCACCCGCATGCGGGCGGCGCTGAACACGCCGTCGTTTCGGGCCGATTCCAGGATGTCCGTCAGGCGGTCTAAAGCGGGTTCCGGTGTCGTCATGTCTTATTCCACGATGTTTTCAAGCCGTTCCAGCGTGCCGGTTTCGGTGTCCATGCGAACCTCCGCGCCGAAGGGCAGGGGATGATTTTCGTCCACGTGGCCGAACGGAGCGTCGCCCAGGACCGGCAGCCTGCGGGCGTCCGCCAGTTCCAGCACCCGCTTGCGGATCAGACCTTCGTGACGGCCGCGGTCCGCTTCCGTCAGGCCGTCCATGGTGAAGCGCCCCAGTACGAGCCCGGCAATACGGTCCAGCGCCCCGGCCAGTTCCAGGTGGGTCAGCATGCGGTCCACGCGATAGGCGGCCTCGCCCACGTCCTCTATGGCCAGGATCGCTCCGGAAAGATCGGGGAAAAAGGGCGTGCCGACCAGGCGCGTGAGAATGGACAGATTCCCCGGGATCAGGCGGCCTCGGGCCTTCCCCGGTCGCCAGCAGGCGGCGGGCTTGGGAAACAGCGGTCGGGGCGGGGAGACGCCGCCCAGAAGAGCGAACAGGTTTTCCCGAACGGTTTCCGGCGCGTCGGGCAGCGATCCCAGGTTAGGGCCGTGGACCGTGAGCAGGCCCGCCCGGCGGTTCAAAGCGGCGTGCAGGGCGGTGATATCGGAGAACCCGATCCAGAGTTTCGGCTTATCCGACAGCAGGCGATAGGGAAGTTGGCCCAATAGCCGCATCAGGCCATAGCCGCCACGAGCGGCGAAGACCGCCCGCACATCGTCCCGCTCCGCCACGGCCCGCAGTTCGGCCAGACGCCGCTCGTCGGACCCGGCCAGATAGTCCGTCGGGGACAAGTATCCGGGAAGGTGGAGAACGGGGAATCCCAGCGATTCCATATGCTTGATTCCATTTTCAAGGCGATCCTCGGAAATGGGGCCGCTGGGGGATATCACCGCCACGAGATCGCCTTTTTCAAGGCGCGGCGGCCGTTTGGATGGATGGATAAAAGACATGGAATCTCGATCTCCACATGAATAAAGGTTCGGTTTCATCGTCCAAAATCCGATTGCTATTCTGGAAAGCCTTGGCGGATTTGTCAACCGGAAGCGCAAAGAAGCTTGTAACTTACCGAATTAACTTGAAGAATCTTTCGCCATCGGGTATCATGCCGCAACGGGTTCGAACCGAGGGGATGGGTTGCGGAGAGAAGCGGGAGAGGAAAGACGGTTCGTCGAAAACGTCGGTTTTCCGAAGAGGGAAAAAGAGAGGTTTTGGGCTTCGAAATTAATGAAATTAATGATGATTTCGTTGACACCTTTCCCTTCTTCTGCTATGTAGGATTCGCACCGTAAATTGACCGGTACGTGAAAACACCCCATGTGGAGGGATGAATCTTTCCGGATTTTCGGAAGGTGATGAGTGGAGGATCGGGTATGCAGGCATCGAGATATTTCGTTCGTTTGATGATCGCGATCATCGTCGTTCTGGCGTTTTGCGTTCCGGCCCTGGCCCAGGACGCTCCCGCGGAGGATGCTGCCGACGCGGCCGCTCCGGCGGCGGAACCGGCTCCGGCGGAGGAACCCGCCCCCCCCGCGGAGGCTCCCGCTCCGGCCGATGAGCCGAAGGGGCAGGAACTGACCACGGCCAACGAGGTGTACGACATCAACCTGAAGGAACTTCAGAACAAGGTGGACCAGCTGAAGGAAAAGATTTTCCGTTCCAAGGCCCGCCTGCTGCTTCTGAAGGAAACCATCCTGCGCGGCGTTCTGGCCGGATCCAAGGCCGTGGTTTCCCACCGGAACACCCTGGGCTCGGCCTTCAAGCTGGAAAGCGTGGCCTATTATCTGGACGGATCGCCCATCTTCGGAAAGATCGATATCGACGGCAGCCTGAACAACGACAAGGAAATCGAGATCTACAACGGGCCCATCCAGCCCGGAAACCACATGCTTTCCGTTTACATGGTCTACCGGGGCACCTCCCCCATTTTCGTCTACGTGGACGGCATCCAGATCAAACTGAAATCCAGTTACACCTTCAAGGCCGAGGAAGGAAAGATCACCGACATCAAGGTCCAGGGCTACGACCGGGGAGGCGTGCTGGCCAAGTTCGACCAGCGCCCGTCCGTTAAATTCAAGACCAGCTTCATGGATCTGGAGGAAGCGGATCTGCCATCGGCCCAGGTGAAGGACGCGGGCGGGGCTCCGTAAGCGTCTTTCGTCCGTTTCGAACTGCACGGCAAGGATAATAAAAGAGGATGACTTTCATGCCTCCCAAAACGATACGGCGAGTCGCCCGGATTCTCGGTCCCCTGTTCCTGTTCCTGTTTCTGGGAACGGGAACGGCGGTGGCGGATGTTCAGGGCGATCTGGTCAATGCGGAAGAGCGGATCGAGGAGCTTTCAAAGCGGCTCGAAGAATTGCGCGGCCGTTTCGTGCGTCCGCTCGAAGCGCGCTCGGGCGATTATTTCAAAACCCGCCTCCAGGCCGCGCGTTTCCAGCACAAGCAGGGTTTCTACGAAGAATCCGCCGTCATTCTGATCGATCTGCTCAACACCACGAAAGACGTGGAAAACCATCCCAACTACTACGACATCTGCTGGCTGATCGGAGATTCCTTCTATCAGATGGCCTACTATCAGGACGCCATCAAGTGGCTGGAACTGCTGGTTTACGACAAGGGCCAGGTTCATCCCCAGTTCAAGGAGGCCGTGGTTCGCCTGATCGACATCGCTCTGCGTGTGGAGGAGGCCACCGACGGCGGCGGCAAGACGGACAACGCGGAGAAATATTACAGCCTGCTCAGCCGCACCGAGGGGTCGGCGGGCTGGGACATGATTCAGTACGCCCACGGTAAGTCGCTCTTCTTCAAGGCGGAGACCGCCGAGGGCCAGCGCCAGGCCGATTTTCTCCAGAAAGCGGAACGGACCTTCCGGCGCATTCCGGAAACCAGCGAAAAACGTATCGAAGCCGATTATTTCATCGCCACCATCCTGGTCAAACAGGGCAAGCTGAAAGAGGCGATGGATATTTTCAACAAGCTGCGCGCGATCGACGCCAAGGAAGAGAACAAACGCAAGGTCAAGGAACTGGCCACCCTGGCCACGGCCCGGATCCTGATCGAAAGCCAGGAGTACGAAGAGGCCCTGTCGGTGTACCGCGAGATTCCCATCGATTCCGCCTTCGTGGATCAGGCCTATTACGAACTTTGCCGGATCTACATCGAAAAAGGAAAATTCGAACAGGCCGCCCTGACCATGGACATGTTGCTCGGATCTCTGAAGGATTCCATGTACAGCCCGGATTTCATGGTGCTGAAGGGAAACGTCCATCTCTGGGACCGCAATTATTCCCAGGCGGACGAAGCTTTCAAGACGGTGGACGCGAAATACAGTTCCGTCATCGGCGAAATGGACAAACTGCTGGACGAGTCCACCGGGCTCAAGGCGGAACAGATCCAGGCCATGATCCTGGGCCACGCCGTCACCCTGCCGCACATCGCCGTCCAGTGGCTCCAGCAGGAAAAAAGCGTCACCAAGGCCATGGATCTCGAATCCGACCTCCAGGAATCCGAGGACAACGCCGTCGCCGGCCAGAAGATCATCGGAACCCTGCGCCGCAATTTGAAACAGGAATCCAAGGCCAACATCTTCCTGAACATGCGCGAGGGGCGCGAGCGCGGGCTGGCCATTCGAAATCAGCTGACCGAATCCCGGCGCGAACTGGTGACCATTTCCACCGCTTTGGTCGGCGAGCGCATCCCGGCCGCCAGTCGCAAGCGCCTGGAGGAGCTTCAGACGGAGAAAAAACGCCTGGAGGAACTGTGGGCCAAGATCCCCAAAACCGTTCAGCAGCGCGAGGAACGGCGGGGGCAGTTCGTGGGCCAGATGGAGATGCTGGAAAAGACCATCCACCAGCTCAAGCTTCAGGTGGACGATTTTCAGACCGTCATCAACGATGTCATGGCGCGCCACGAGCACCTGCGCGGCAACCCGAAAATCAGCCAGACCTACCTGGGCAAGGTGAAAAAGGAAGTGAACGATTTCCGGAGTTTCCACGCGGATCTGAAACAGACCGTGGAGGAACTGGAGCGCGAGGTCAACCGCCAGTTGGACGACATTCGTATCGGCGACACGGCCAACCGCCAGGATGAGGTGATCCGCCGGGAACTGGATGCGGTGGTGGCCGAGGAAAAGGATCTGCTGGCCGAGATGCAGACCATGCTCACGCCGTCCGGATTGCTGCTTTTCAATCGCATCGAACAGGCCAAAACGCGTTCCGACAAGCTGGACAAGGACGTGTTGGCGTTTTTCGACGAGTTGGAGGTGCTGGTCAGCAAACACGTCAAGAAGCTGGACCAGCAGGTGACGGAAGAGGAAAAGAAACTGAAGGATTACTCCAAGGCTTTGGCCGACCTGCAAAACCGCTCCACGGAGCTGGCCGCCCAGATCGCCCGGGTCAATCTGAAGGTGGTGCGGCAGCATTTCTATGACATCGTTCTTCAGGCCAACGTCGGACTGATCGACACCGCCTGGGAGGAGCGCGAGGAAATCCGCGCCGATGTCGATGCGCTTCTGGAAACCCGGAGCACGGAAAAACAGCGGCTGACCAATTCCTTCGAGGAGCTGCGCAATGATTGAGGCAAGCCGCATGAAACGTCGGCTCGAACGCCTGGCGCCGCCGATCCTCGCCTGGATCGTATGTTTCGTTCTGGTCGCCGGAACGGCCGCGGCGGAAGACGCCACGCCGAAGGACGCCCTGGAACAGGCCCGGATGCAGGCCTCCGAGGCGGCGGACGGAAGCACCCACGAAAACGTCAAGGACGCCGAGCAGCTCGGCCTGGCCCGGGACGACATCCGTGAAGCCGTGATGCGCTTCACCCAGCGGGTGGGCGAATACCAGAGCGACATCGGCGCCATGGTGGACGATCAGTTCCGCCGAAAAGAAAAAGAGATCGACAAAAAATACGACGCCAAGCTGAAAGCTCTGGAAGAGAAGGATCTGATCGCCATCGAAAAGGCCATCAAGCGCCTGAAAGCCTTCATCGCCCGCTACGGGCACGAGCGGAAATACACGCCGGACGCCAAGTTCCGGCTGGCGGAGTTGTACTATCAGAAAGCCAAGAAGGACTTCCAGAAAGTCCGCGAGCAGAAGCTGGCCGAGTACGAAAAGGCCCTGGCGATGTTCGACGAGGGATTGCTGGAAGTGGAGCCCCGGCCGCCCCATCCGGATTTCGGAGAGCCCGTCCGCCTGTACGAGGAAATCATCGCGGAATTCCCCCAATACCGCTATATCGACGCCGTATACTACATTCTGGCGTATTGCTATCAGGAAACGGGAGATCTGCCCCGGGTGCGCTACGCGCTCACCAGCTTGGTGCGCGACCGGCCGGACAGCCCCTACGTGGCCGAGGCCTATCTGCGGATCGGCGACGCCTACTTCAACGAGATGAACTACCAGGACGCCCTTCAGGCGCTGCTTCAGGCGGAGAAATTCAAGGATTCTCCCTTTTACGATCAGATCCTGTACAAGCTGGCCTCGACGTATTTCATTCTGAATCGTTTCCAGGATTCCGTTCGCGTCTTCGCCATGGTCAACGACTACAGCGAGAAGAAAAAGGCGGAAAAGGGAGAGCACAGCTATTTCCGGGACGAGGCCGTGAAATACATCGCCTTCTGCTACGCCCAGGACGTGGGGTATTGGGCCAACGCGGGCGTGGAAAACGCCGTGGCCTGGTTCGAGGCCAACCCCGGCCGGATCTGGGAACCGGACGTGTTCCGGGAACTGGGCGATTACTTCGTCAAGCAGAACTCCTGGGAGCCTGCCGTGGTTTCCTATCGGCGCGTGCTGAAACTGGATCCGTGGAACCCGGAAAACCCCGAGCTGCAAAACAAGATCATCAACATTTATATCTCCGGCATCCGGGACGAACAGCAGCAGAACATCGAGCGTGAGCGGCTCATCAACGATTACGGCATGGACAGCGAATGGGCCCTGAAGAACGCCGACAATCCGGAGGCGGTGAAGATCGCCACGGACCTGGCCCTGAACTCCCTGAAGCAATGGGCCACCTATCAGCACATCCAGGCCCAGAAATACAAGCAACTCGAACGGGACGCGGAGGCCAAGGAGTATTACCTGAAAGCCGCCGCCGCCTATCGGAAATTCCTGGACACCTTCCCCCATGACAAGGAAGCCTACGAACTGCACTACCTGATGGCCGACGCGCTGTTCTTCTCCGGCGACTACGCCGCCGCCGCGCCCGAATTCATCAAGGTGCGCGACGATCGGGGGAACAAGAAGTATTTCATCGCCTCCGCCCGGGGAGCCGTGATCTGCTACGACAACCTGGTCAGCAAAAAGGGCGAGGGCCTGATCCAGACCGAGGAGGAGGCCCAGCAGCAGCAGGAAGACCGCCTGAAGGCCAAGGGAGAGATCAAGGCGGAGACGATTCCGGAATTGAAGCAGAAATACATCGACGTGGCGGACTTCTACGTCCTGCACGCCAAGCAGGCCCCGGAACGGGACAAGATCGCCTGGAACACGGCGGAAATCTTCTTCGAGTACAACCATCTGGACAAGGCGCGCGAGCGTTACATCGATCTGGTCAACAACTTCCCGAAGAGCGAACTGGCCCCGCCGGCGGCCAAGCGCATCATCGACACCTATACCCTGGTCGAGGACTGGGTGAAGGTGACGGAATGGTCGGAGAAACTGGCCTCGCTGGAACTGGGCGACGAGGAAACCCGCAAGACCATGCAGGCCGAGATGAAGATGATCAAGGGCAACGCCATGGCCCTTTACGCCAAGGAACTGGAGGAGCGCAAGGAATTCGAGAAGGCCGCGCGGCAGTACCTGAAGGCCATCGCCGAGGATCCCAAGGGCAAGGACGCGCCGGCCATGCTGTACAACGCCGCCTTCAACTACTCCAAGGCGGAGCGTCCGGCCAAGGCCATGGATCTCTATCAGCGCATGGTGGACGACTATCCCGAATCCGAATTCGCGTCGGACGCCCTTTACAACGTGGCCGACAACGCTTTCCGGGCCTTCAACCTCGAGCATGCCTCCAAGTCCTTCGAAAATCTGTACACCAAGTACAAGGACATCGAGCCCAAGCGCAAGTGTCTGGCCATTTACAACCACGCCCAACTGAAGGAATTCAACCACGAATATCGGCAGGCGGCGCGCATCTACGAGAAATACTCCCGCGAATGCTCGGAAGTCGAGGCGGACGCTCCGCTGATTCTCTTCCGGGCCGGGGAACTGTTCGAGAAACTGGAGGACTGGAACAACATGAATCGGGTGTACGAGGACTTCATCAAGCGCTTCGGCAAGATGAAGGCCAATCACCGGTTCGTGGTGCAGGCCTATTTCAAGATCGGCGAGGCGTACAAGGGCCGGAAGAAGATGAAGCAGGCCTTCCAGTACTACAACAAGGCCCTGGACTTCTTCGACGCCAATCCGCACATCCATGCGGACTTCCTGGCCAACCAGCTGGCGGCCAAGGCCAAGTTCGCCTTCGTGGATATCGAGTTCAACAAGTACGTCCGCATGAAGATCGCCGGCCGGAACGAAAAGCTGATGGCCGAATCCTTCAAGAAAAAACAGGAGAAGATGGCGGAGATCGGCCAGCTGATGGCCACGGTGCGCAAGTACAAGAGCCCGGAATACTGGCTGGCCTCGAACTACCGCGCCGCCCACGCCGTCGAGATTTTCGCGGATGCGCTCTTCGACGCCCCCGTTCCGCGCGAACTGAAGAAATTGGGCGAGGAATACGTGCTCGAATACCAGCAGATTCTGTCGGATCAGGCCCGCCCCATCTATCAGAAGGCGGCCCAGGCTTATCTGGAGGCGCTGGAATTCGCGAAGGTCCAGAAACTCTTCGCCTCTCCGTGGATGAAGCGTGTCTTCCAGGCCCTGAACCGGCCCAATATCCAGAGCCAGATCGGCGCGGAAATGAAGATGCGCAAGCCGGAGAAATACGAATTCATCGACGATGCGATTCTGCCGCCGAGAATGGATACCGGCGTGGCGCACGTGCCCGTGAAACCGGAGGAACAGGCTCCGGCCACGGAAGAAGGGGAGACGCCCGCCGAGGGAGAGGCTCCGGAGGGCGAGACCGCGCCGGAAGGCGGACAGACGGAGGCGCCGACCGAGCCGGCGGCGGGATGATGGAACAATCCAACAGACAGGGAAGGGAGCGCCAGGTGCGTCAGAACAGCTCTCGACTCGGAACGATTTGGTCCGGGGTTTCGGTCGCGATGTCGCTCGCGGCGATGGTGATGATTCTGGTGTCCTGCGGGCCGTCCGAGAAAATGCGGCGGACCGATCAGGCCGCCGAGTTGTTGCCGCCGGCTCCGGAGGAGAAGCCGACCGCCGAGGAAGCGGCGGCGGACGCCTTGAAGGAAGCCGAGGAAAAGAAGGCGGAAGAAGAGGCCAAAACCGAGGAAGAGAAAAAGAAGGATGAGCTGCTGGAAGAGGAAAAGGTGGAAGTTTACGCCTTTCCCGCAAGCGACGCCTGCCGTCCGGACCTGGAGCGGGGAAACGCCGTGATCGGAACGGATCTGGGTCAGGCTCGCACGCATTACGTGGCCGCCCTGACGGCGGATCCGAAATGTTACCAGGCCGAAAACAACCTGGGACTGGTGGCGGAGTACGAACAGGACGACAACGAGGCCGAACGGCGTTTCAACAGCGCGCTGAGCATGCGGCAGGATTATCCCCGGGCCATCGAAAACCTGGCGATGCTGTATGTCCGGCAGGGAAAAACCGGCGAGGCCCTGTCCCTTCTGGAGGAAAAGATCGCGGAATTTCCCGCCCAGCTCACGCTCAAGGCCCGGCTGGCGCGGGTGCTGGTCTATACCGGCCAATACGACCGCGCCATCTCGGAAGCCAAGGCGGTTCTGAAAGAGGACGAGAAGAATACGCTGGCGTTGCTGGCGCTCGGGTGGGCGTATTTCCGACAGGGAAAAAATGAACTGGCCGACATGGTGTTCGGAAACATTCTTCGTATCGATCAGTCCATGGCCGAGGCGCATTACGCCGCCGGACTTGTGGCGCGGGCCGATAAAAAGGAACCCAAGGCCCAGCAGCATTTTCTGGATGCGCTGAAGTATCGGGAGGATTTTCCGGAAGCCTACAACAATCTCGGCATTTTTCATCTGAAAACGGAAGGCTTCGACAAGGCCCTGGAGTTTTTCCAGAAAGCGGTGAAGTACAATCCGGATTACGCCGTCGCCTATCTCAACATGGGAGCGGCCTACGCGGGGCTCGGCAAGGAAAAGGAAGCCCTAGAGAACTACGACAAGGCCGGGAAAATGGATCCCGGATTGAAGACGATCGAGTTCAATCGGGGTCTAGTCTATATGCAGATCAATCCGCCCATGAAAGACGATGCCTCGTATGCCGACCAGATCAAGTATTTTGAAGATCTTACGGCGCGGATCGACATCGCCGACGGCCATTTTCAGAAGTACAAGCAGGAAATGGGCAAGCTTCCCGAGGACGATCCCACCGACGACTATATGAAGGAAATCGGCGCGCTGAAAAAGGATTACGAGCGGAAGATCAAACGCCTGAACAAGCGCATCGAGCGCGAGGCGAAACAAAAAGAGCGTGAAGCCAAACGCAAGGCCCGTGAGGAAGAGGAACGCAAGGCGGCCGAAGCTGAGGCTGCGGCTGCCGCTGCCGCGGCTCCGGCGGAAGGTTCCGAGTCCGGCGAGGGTGCTGCTGTGGCTCCGGCGGAAGGTTCCGAGTCCGGCGAGGGCGCGGCTGCTGCTCCGGCGGAAGGTTCCGAGTCCGGCGAGGGCGCGGCTGCTGCTCCGGCGGAAAGTTCCGAGTCCGAGGAGGGTGCTGCTGCTGCTCCGGCGGAAGGTTCCGAGTCCGGCGAGGGTGCGACTGCGGCTCCGGCGGAAGGTTCCGAGTCCGGCGAGGGCGCGGCTGCTGCTCCGGCGGAAGGTTCCGAGTCCGAGGAGGGTGCTGCTGCTGCTCCGGCGGAAGGTTCCGAGTCCGGCGAGGAAGAGCTTTCGGAAGAAGAACGTCAGGCCATGGAAGAGGCCCAGCGGCGGTTCGAGGAAGCCCAGAAGCAAAAGAGCGAGTAAGACGGCGTTTTCGGACCCGCCTTGCAAATTCTCGATTGCGGGTGTTATTAATTTGACGAAACGTTCGAAACACCTATAATAGGTGCGGAATTGAGCCTGGAGGGATAGGATTTTAATTTTAGGAAAAAATATCTTGAAATTGCGCCAATATTAATCTATGATCCAGGCCTTAATTTAAGTAGGTGGAATATGCTCGGCAAGCGTTTGATACGGATTGTTTTACTGCTGGTTATCCTGGCTCTGGCCGGTTCTTTTGTCATGCCGGAACAGGCGCAGGCCAGGAAAAGACGGATCGTCATTCAGGAAGGAACCAAGGTCAGCGGTAAGATCATCCGACCCGAAATGTCACTGATTCTACAGCGTTCGAAGATCAACTACGAAGCGCTGAAGCAAGATAAAAGTTTTCTGGACCGGATCGTAAAGTCGGTCAGGCACGAACCGTTCTAGTTCCGAGCCGAAACCGATCCGAAACATCGTTCGAGAAATCGATTCAGCCATGAATGGCAGTGCGAGATTGCGGGATTTCAGATTCCCATTCTTTACCAATAGGTAGGACCAAAGAGCCGAAAAACTAAGTCAGAGGAGGTTGTTTGCTATGGGCGCTATTCAAAAATTCATGGAAGAGGGCGGACCGTTCATGTATGTTATCGCCGCGGTTTCGGTCCTCGCTTTGGCCGTGATGATCGAGCGGTTCATTTTCCTGTTCTTCCGCTTCAACATCAATGCCAACGCCTTCATGGCCCAGGTTCAGAAGCTGGTTATGGCGAACAACATCGATCGCGCCATCAAGCTCTGCAACGCGGCCACCAACGCGGCGCTGCCGAAGGTCATCAAGGCCGGTCTGACGCGCGCCAACAAGGGCGAAATGGAAATCGCCAACGCCATCGAAGAAGCCAGCCTTGAAGTGCTGCCGCAGGTTCAGAAGCGCACCAACAGCCTGACCAGTCTGGCCCAGGTCGCCACGTACCTCGGACTGCTCGGAACCATTTTCGGTATGATCCAGGCCTTCGAGGCCGTGGCCTCCGCCGCTCCGGAGCAGAAAGCCAGCGCGTTGGCCGCCGCCATTTCGATCGCCATGTACACCACGGCCTTCGGTCTGATCGTCGCCATTCCCTGCATGGCCGTTCACCTTCTGCTTTCCAACATCACGCAGAAGATCGTTCAGGAGATCGACCAGTACTCGGTCAAACTGGAGAACCTGCTCGTGTCCCGCGGCAAAGGCACCACGGTGGAGAAATAGTCGGAACGACACGTTCCCCTACTTTTTTAGCCTTCGAGGGGTGAATCATGGGCAGAACCGATAAGTACAAAAAAAGAGAGGAAGAAAAGGAAGTCGATCTGATTCCTTTTATGAATCTCATCGCCATCCTCATTCCGGCCTTGATGTACTCCACGGAGTTCGTCAAGATCGCCTCCCTGGCGGTTTCCTCTCCGCGCATCGGCCCCAGTCAGCCGGCGCAGGTGGACAAGCCGGATGAAAAGCCCCCGTTGAATCTGACCATCGCCATCAGTTCCATCGGCCTGTACATCGCCTCGGCGAACAACGTACTGCCCGGAAGCGAGGGACAGCAGCAGGAACAGGCGGCCGGACCGACCATCCCGAAGGTCACCGCCAAGTCCTATTCCATCCAGGAGCCCTCCGGAAAAGTCAAGGAAATGATGCGGGTGTGGGAATTCAACGGGAAGACCTACAATCTCGGAATCAAACCGGTCACCAGCGAGGGGATCAGCCAGCGGGTCGCTGGCTGGAAAGCCCAATACGGCAGCGTCCAGATCAAGGACGTGCTGGATCACAACTATCCGGCCCTGCACGAAAAACTCAAGGTCATCAAAAAGGCTTTCGAGAAGGAAAGGCAGGTCATCATCTCCGCCGATCCGAACGTGGTTTTCGAGTCGGTGGTCCGCGTGATGGATGCGACCCGAAATTACCAGGACGAAGAAAGCGGGGAGACCAAATATCTGTTTCCCCAGGTCGTTCTCAGCGCTGGTGTAGTCTAGATTCAACTCGCGGGATACTTTCGCCTTTGGGCCGTGAAGCATCCGCAGGGAGTTAAGGAGTGATTGGATGACGGAAACGAAAGATTCCCTGGCTGGGCTGACTCCGGAAGAAATCGAGGAACTCGAATTTCAGAAGAAAGCCAAAGACGCCCGGAAAGAGAAAATGAAGTTGAGACGCCCGGGCGGCGGAGTCGCCCTGACGCCGACTTCGCTCCTCGACATCATGACCATTCTTCTGGTCTTTATGTTGAAGAACTATGCGACCAACCCGATGAACATCAACCCGTCGGGCGACCTGCGCCTTGTCAAATCCACGGACGTTTCCGAATCGCACAAGCACCTGGTTCCTCTGGCGATTACGAGCAAACATATTCTGGTGGACGATAAGCCGGTCGTTCAGGTCAAGGATGGAAAAGTTTCGGCCACCGCCAAGCGCGAAGGTGGAGACGGATATTTCATCACTCCTTTGTTCGACGCATTGCAGGCTACGGCCGAGCACCAGAAAAAACTGGCCGAGTACAACTCTTCGGTTAAATTCGAGGGAGAGCTGATGATCGTGGCGGACAAGGATGTTCCGTTCCGCCTGTTATCGGAGGTTCTGTACACGGCCGGCCAGGCGGAATTCGGAAAATTCGAATTCGCCGTCATACGGCTCTGACATTCCGATATCGAGAAAACGTTCCCGGCCATGGGCCGGGGCGCTTTTTCGAATCGTTATGTTTCGGGAAAGCATCGATCATTATTTATGTGATCTGCTTTCGGAATTGACGTAAGAAGAAAAAAGTGACAACTGAAGGTTCCCGCGTCCGCTGAGCTTGACGAAGGGCGCCGAGAGCACGAACTGGCCCATGCCTTCGGGAAAGGGAAGCTCGTATGGCTACGAAGCAATCCGGAAAGATCCTACGGATTGGAATTCTCCAGGGGGGAAGAATTATCGAAGAGCGCTTTATTCGTACGCGGGATACCGTCACCGTGGGCGAATCTCATAAAGCGACTTTCATCCTTCCGTTTTCCAATCTGCCTATTCCAAAACTATTTCCGTTGTTTACCGTCCGTAAGGATCTTTACGATCTGCATTTCACGGAAACCATGTCCGGAAAAATCACGGTCGATGGAAAAGTTACGGAACTTAAAAATCTGATTCAGGAAGGAAAAGCTCCGAAGCGCGGAAAGGCGAACGTCTTTCAACTGACCGATTCCATGCGTGGTAAAATCAAGGTCGGTGACGTAATCATCCTCTTTACGTTCGTCAAGGCGCCTCCGATCCCGGCCAAGCCCAAGCTGCCCGCATCGATTCGCGGCGGTTGGGTCAAATCCATCGATTGGGTGTATGTGGCGATTCTGCTCGGTTCGTTTGTTCTCCACTCGGGCATCCTAGGCTACGCCTCCACGCAGCCGATTCCGAAGAAGGTCGCCCTTGAGGCGGTTCCGGAACGCTTTGCGAAGATCGTCGTTCCGGAGATGCCGAAGGAGAAAGAGGAAGCCCCGAAAACCGAGGGCGAGGGCGAGGGCGAGAAGAAAAAAGAGAAGAAAAAGGTCGCCAAAAAGGAAAAATCGGATAACGAGGGCGACAAGAAACCCAAAAAGCAGATCAGCGAAAAGGAAATGGCGGAGGCCGCCGCGAGGCGCAAGGCCGAGATCGCCAAGAAAGTCGCCGGCGTCGGCCTGAACCGTCTTCTCACGGCGAAAGGTCCAGGCGGCTCCGATTCCATGGCCGCCATCGACACGTTGCTGAACGGCGGCGACAGCAGCAGCATCGACGAAGTCATGCAGGGTGTCACCGGAATGGGCATCGCCTCGAAAAGCACGGAACGCGGTCTGCGCGCCGGAGACGGAGCCGGTGGAAAAGCGAAGGATATCGGGTCTTTGGGTGTAAGCGAGGGCGGAAAAGCCAAAATCGAAGGCCGCCAGGAGACCCAGATCAAGGCCAAGACCAAAATGGGGAACTTCGATGTGGATGGCGAACTTGATGGCGCGGCCATCAAGCGTGTCGTCCGCCGCGGCCTTCCGGCCATTACGCTCTGCTATGAAATGGAACTGCGTCTGAATCCCAAACTGAAGGGAAAGGTCACGGTGGATATCGAAGTGGCGGGCACCGGCGCGGTGAGTATGGCCGAGGTTATCAGTTCTTCCCTGAACAACAAGAAAGTAGAAAGTTGCATCGTGAAAAAGATCCGTCGCTGGCGTTTCCCAAAGCCGGAAGGCGGATCCACGATCATTACATATCCCTTCATTTTCGAGGGTGTACGCTGAACGGTATCCGGTCCGAAGATGTAAAAATCGAAAGCCGGAAAAAAAACGAAAAATATTTCATCCTATCGGGTGTCTAACAGATACTTATTCCTCGTAGGGTGATAGCCCTGGAAGATTCAAGGGGATAGAGGTTTCCCGAAGGATCTTCGAACAAGGCATGGTTTCGGTGAAAAAACTTGCCGAACCTAAGAGGGTATAGTATAATGCCGCCCGAATCAGTCAGAGAACGGGGTTGGGTGGCGACCGAGAGGAAAAAGCCATGAAGTTACGAACAACATCCATTCTGTTTGCCATATTGCTGTCGATGCTTCTGATGAGCGGCTCGGTTTTCGCTGCGGATCGGGGGCAATGTCAGCAGAAAGCCAAGGAAGCCATCAAGTCCTTGGACGAATGGATCGGAAAATACAACCAGCAGTTGGAAGCGGCGGAGCCCGTTCAGAAAAGCAAGTACCAGGAATGGATCCGGGAACTGAAAAAACTGAAGACGCTGGTGACCAATGCGCAGGACAAACTGAGCGATCCGAGCGGCTGCTCCGACGATGAGTGTGTCGGGGATAACTGCCAGGTGGTGGATATCGCGGATCAGCAGATTACCCAGCTCATCAAGGAAACCGAGGAACAGCTTGGATCCAACACGCGGTTCGGCGAGGAAGCCGGTCGCGATATCAACGTCGATACGACGACTACCGGTGACGATACGATCGTGGACCGCGGCAATCCAAATGATGCGGCTCCCGTCAGTACGGCGGATCAATCCGACGGATCGGATACCCAGACCGGTGGGCGTATCGGGGATGTGGCGCCTCCCAACACCCCGGATGATACAACGGGCGAAGAGCAGCCGCCGAACGATCCGAGCACTTACCTTACCGCCCAGTAGCCAATCGGCCCGGCGGAAGGAAGAACGCTCCATGGCTTTCAAGAAAACGGGAAGTCACGGATAAATAGGCTAAAAAACGTTTTCAAAACGGAAACTGAAAAACAGGTATAGAAAAAATCGAACGGGAGGCGAAAGGCTTTCCGTGAATAAAAACGAAATGGCGGCGTCTTAACCCGTACGGAAAAGCCGGCTTGCCATTTTGCTTTTACGCTGGGAATGGCAGCATTCCAGGCGCGAAAGATGTCTTCGCTTTAAGGAACTCAGATGGGATGCAATCAATTCACGCGACTTGCGGTGCTGTTGACGGCGATGGTTCTGCTTACGTTCGGGCAGGTCTATGCTCAGGACAATGCGGCTACAGCCGAAGCGGAAGCGAGTAAGGCGAAATCCGAACAAGTCGGTTTCCGGGTCGGAAAGCTTCATCTGCACCCCGGCCTCAGTTTGCATAATGTTTATGATACGAATGTCAACAATGCCAGCGACAAGTATAATCTTCCTGCTCTGAAGCCGAAGATGGATGACATCCTTATGGTCATCGGATCGTTTCGGATGGATTACCCGGAAAAAACGGTTGCCTTCACCATGGATTCCTCCATCAGCTACGCCCGTTACTTCGGCGTCGATGACAGCGATACCACCAAGCTTTCCGCGCTGAAAGGAAAGGCGCGTCTGACGTTGACGGCGTTCAAGGACAGCGTGGTCGGATTTACGTTGTCGGATACGTTCACGCGCGCCGTGGATCCCACGCAGGTCGGTGTTATCCAGACCAACGACCGCATTCACAACACCGGTCGCGCCAGCATGCACGTCAAACCCGGCGGCGGCCAGCTTCGCTTCTTCTTCGGTTATCTCAATGACCTGGAGCGTTACGACGCCAGCGCCAACCAGAACATGAACTGGACCGAGCATCAGTTCTTTCTGGATTGGGAACTGGAATTTTTGCCCAAGACGGCTTTCTTCATGCGGACACGCTTCGGCCTGCGCGACTATTACGAGTACGAAGCCGATCCAAACAGCGTCATCAATACGCAATCTCCCAACGCTATGCCCCTTCGGGTCATGGTCGGTCTGATGGGCCGCGTGACCAGCAAACTTCTGTTGAACCTGGGTGTCGGTTACGGAAACAGTTTCTCCAAAAACTACGAAAGCTTCAACAGCGCCATCGCCAAGGCGGAACTTACCGGACAGTTCACCCGCAGAACCTCGCTGAAAGGCGGTTTCGAGCGTTCCTTCAGTCCCATCAACACCTTTTCGTATCTGACGGACAACAAGATCTATCTGGAATTCAAGCAGTGGTTGTTCAAAGATAAATTCAAAATCTATTTGTACAGCGCCTTTTCCATCATGGAATATGGCCAGGAAGATCAGAATATCCGCGTCGATGCCAATACCGCTCCCGGCACGACCGATCAGGGCCTGAATTCCCGGGGCCTCGAGCAGGTCTTGACCATTACGCCCAGCCTACGGTACGATTTCCTGGCCTGGTTGTATCTGGAAGCCGGCTATACCCTGAAAATGAAGCTTTCGGATTACGAATTCGAACGCGTGGATTCGTCCTCCGGGACAACGCAGACCGTCAGCACCACGTATTACGATTTCACCAAACATCAGATATTCCTCAAATTCACCATGGCGTACTGATCGCCGCGTTCGTATTCGAAACGGAAAAAACTTTCCTTGCCGGTTGACCATGACCGGCAATTTTTATGTGCGGAGCTTGAATCATGTTTCCTGAAAAACGTTCGGGTGCCGGTGTTCCGATGATTCGCTGCCTGATTCTGGCGCTTTTGCTTCTGGGGTTGGCTTCTTGTGTGTATAACAAGGAAAATCGTCGGACATCCATGAACGCCGGGCAGGCCGCATTGAAGGCGGGCAAGGGCATGGAGATGTTGAAAAGCGCTGTCACGCTGGGACAGGGCGATGTCTTCGAGGTCCGGGTGTTCCAGGAAAAGGATCTTACGTCCATTTATCGTGTTTCCGCCGATGGAACCATCAATTTTCCCCTGATCGGCAAGGTGTCGGTGGATGGGAAAACTCCGGAGATGGTGGAGGTGGATATCCGGGATCGTCTGGCCAAGGATTACCTTCAATCTCCGTATGTTAGCGTATTCGTTAAGGAATTCAACAGCAAAAAGGTGTTCGTTTTCGGAGAGGTGAACAAGCCGGGGACGTTTCAGTACGAGGACGGCATGAGCATTATCCAAGCCATCACCCTGGCCGGCGGCATGAAAAAAACCGCCAATCGCAACAGCGTGGGGGTCACTCGACTGGTGAAGGGGCAGGAGAAACGAATCGTCAACGATATCGAAGAAATATGGAAAGGAAAGGCCGCCAACTTTCTCTTGAAACCGGGCGACATCATTTTCGTCCCGGAGGCGTTGTTCTGACACTAATATCCGGTGTACGGTTCGCATAAACCATGGAGACGGGCGTGGATCAATACGACAGCAGCATGGCGGGGGAAAGTTGGGGAGCGATCCTTGCGGATTATTACCGGGCGGTATGGAAACGGAAATGGCTGGTGCTTTCCATTTTCGTATCCGTTTCTTTCCTTGCCGCGCTTTATACCATTCGACAGCCGAAAATATACGAGGCCATCGCCACGGTGGAAATCGATCAGCAGGCCGATCGTATTCTGAACGTTTCCGATGTGCACGAACTGGGTAGCACGGGATACTGGGACAGTTCCATTTATCTGGAAACACAGTACAAAATCATCCAATCCAATCGCGTGGCTCGGATGGTGGTGGAAAATCTGCATCTGGATCGGGATCTTGCCTTTTTGGGACTGGCGAATGTGGAGGACCAGGAGAAATTGGCGGAGGGTCTGGAGAAAGCGGATCCCGTCGAGATTTTCAAGAAGAATCTTCAGGTGGATCCGATTCCGGACAGCCGCCTCGTTTGCATCCGGTATCGCGGCACCGATCCGCAGTTGATTACCACCATCGCCAACGAGGTGGCGAACTCCTTCATCACGCAGAACCTGGAGCGCAAACTGGTTTCCACGCGCAACGCCTTGAACTGGCTCCAGGAACAGGTTCGGGATTTGCGGGAGGAATTGGAGAAATCCGAGCGCGCCCTGTATGAATTCAAGAAGGCCAACGAGATTCTGTCCACCAGCATGACGGACAAGGTGAATCTCACCGGCTCGCGTCTGGAGGCGCTGTCCAGCCATCTCAGCCAGGTGGAGGCGAAATACATTGCCAGCAAGGCCAAGATGGAGAGCCTGGAGACCATGGTTTCGAAAAACAGTCTGGAAACGGTGGCTTCCACTGAGTTGATGAACGATCCCCTGATTCGGGAATTGAAGGTCACGATTTCCCGCCTGGAAAACGATTACACCGAGCTTTTGAAAAGGTACAAGGAAAAGCATCCCGATGTCGTTTCCGTAAAATCCAAGTTGGACGAAGCCCGCACGGGCTTGAAACGGGAGATTCAGAACAATCTTTCCGGCGTGCGGGCCGAGCATCTGGCCACCCAGAAAGAAGTTCGTATGATTAACGACCAACTGGACGAACTGAAACGTCAGGCCAAGGAACTGACCCTGAAGGAATCGGAATACAACCGTCTCATGCGGGAAAAAGACGGCAACCAGCGCGTCTACGAACAGGTTCTTCTGCGCCTGAAGGAAATCGATCTGGCCGGTATGCTGAAGGCCAACAATATCCGTATGCTGGATAAGGCGAAACAACCCGCTTTGCCCATCAAGCCCAATGTCAAATTCAACCTGCTGATCGGCATTTTCATGGGCATTCTGCTCAGCATCTCCGCCGCGTTGGGATTGGAAATGCTGGATAACACCATCAAAAACGCCGAGGATGTAAAGCGTTATCTGGGACTGCCGCTTCTGGGGATCGTTCCCCGGGTGAAGGACGATCCCGAACTGACCAAAGTCGGGCTGGTCAATGTCGCGGACATGTTCTCGTTTTACAAGCCCAAATCCTCCGTGGCGGAATGCTGCCGCACCATCCGCACCAACGTCAGCTTCCTTCTGCCGAAGAAAGACAAAGCGCGCCTGCTGGTCACCAGCGCTTCCCCCAAGGAGGGCAAAACCACCATCGTTTCCAACCTGGCCATTACCATGGCGAACAGCGGCAAGCGCGTTCTGGTGGTGGACACGGACATGCGTCGTCCTCGCGCGCACAAGGCGTTCGGCATGGACAACGAATACGGACTGTCCAACATCATCATGGGAACCATGACGCAGGAAGAGGCCATCCGTCGGACACAGGTGGAGGGATTGGACATTCTGACCTGCGGGCCCATTCCGCCCAATCCGGCCGAACAGATCGGTTCCGAGCGTTTCAGTCAGATCGTGGACCAGCTCGGCATGGTTTACGATCGCATCATTTTCGACTCGCCCCCCGTCATCGCGGTGACGGATTCCGCCATCCTGTCGGATATCGTGGACGGCGTGGTGCTGGTGGTCAAATGCGGACAGACCCATCGCGACGTGGCCATCCAGGCGGTGCAGAACCTGCGGGATGTCAACGCCAACATCCTGGGAACGGTCATCAATGACCTGGATCTGGACAACAAGGAATACGGCCACTATTACTACTACTACTATCACCGCTACGGCTACTATTACGGCGAAAAGGAAAATACCCCCGAGGCCGTCAACGGCTGATCCGAGTCATGGCGGATAATAGGGAAACGCAAACCGGTGGCGTGAAGGACTTTTTTTCAAAAACCGCCGGGGCGTCCGCCGCGCCGTTTCTGTTTTTTTCCATTCTTTTCGCCTGTCTGGCCTCTCGGGATTTCTATTGGGACGACTCGGCCGAGTTCGTCTATCTGGCCGGAACCTGGGGCATCGCCCATCCTTCCGGTTATCCGCTCTACACCGTTTTCTGCAACCTGATCGGAGCGTTGCAGGGCCCCACCGCCTGGCTCTTGTCCATCTCCAACGGCTTATTCACGGCGCTGTTCGCCGCGGTGCTGGTCCGGGTTCTCCAACATTTGGGCTGGACGCTGAAACAAGCCGTTTTCACCGCATTTTTCATCGGATTGGGCGCGGTGACGGTGCGGCTTTCGCTGGTTCCGGAGGTCTACAGCCTGCACTTGTTTCTTCAATGGCTGGCGGTGGAGCGGCTCCTTCAATGGCGAAAAACGCGCAGTCGGGGGGCCTGGGCGAGTTTCTGGCTGGTTTTCGGACTTTCCTTTTCCAATCACCTGACCAGCTTCTGGCTGTTTCCGGCCATCCTGATCTGGCTTTGGTACGAGAGGAAGTCCTTGAAATCATGGAGGCATTGGCTTCTCGCGGGCGGATGTTTCCTGGCCGGACTGCTTCCCTATCTTTACCTGCCCCTTCGCGCCCTGTCGGATCCGCTCTACAACCAGGGCGATCCATCCACCCTGTCCGCCCTTCTGGATGTTATCGGCGGGAAACCCTATCGATATCGGCTGTTTACGCTTTCCTGGGCCGAATTTCTGGAGCAGGCGCGCCTCTGGGGGCAGGGCCTTTGGGAGCAGTGGAGCCCGGTTTATCTTGCGGCCGTGCTTCCCGGGGGCATCTGGCTGGCGGGGCGAATGGCCCGACGCGATCTTCTGGCTTTGGGTTCCTGGCTGCTTCTCGGTTGTCTATACGTCTGGAACTACTACATTCCGGACAAGGATGGTTATCATCTGGCAACCTATGCTCTGGTGGGGCTTTCGGTGTGTGGCGGGTTCTTTCTTTTGTACGAACAAGCCCGAATGCGATTGTCCTTTTTGAAAACGGGCGCCCATTGGCCCATTTTCCTTGCCGTGGCCGTCCTGATCTGGCCGCTTGGCCAGGCATTGCGGGCCAGTCAGGCGGACAACAGTTCCCTGCGAGATCTGTCGGTGGATGTCTGGCGCGTGCTTCCTCCGAAAACCGTGCTAATTACGGAAGACATCAACCTGCACTACGCCACCTTGATCCTCCAGCGGGAGGGGCTGATCGAAGCCGATCGGGCGGTGGTGAATCCCTATCTGTTGGGATTCGACTGGTATCGCCGATTCCTGGCGCGGCGGTATCCGGACCTGGAGCATCCGCCCGAATGGGAGTCCTTGGGGGTCGCATTCCGAGAGGCCGGAGAACAGTTGGACGGCGAGGCCCTGGGAAGCAAAAGGCAGGATCTGGTGGAGGAAATGACCCGCGAACTGATGCGGACCTTGGCTCGAAAGCGGCCCATGGCCTATTATCGTCTGGATGCGGGGGACGAAAGCGGAACGGCCTTCGGATTCCGTTTGCAAAATGCGGGTGTGGTCTCTAAAGTGGTATTCGATGAAGAGGAGCGGGAACCCGTATCCGCCTGCGAATTTTCTCCGAAATATCTGGCGGGAAAGGAGCGTTTCCGGGACGCCCGGGAAAAGAGCCTGATCGGCCGATATGCCACGGCCTGCAATCGCCAGGCCATCGAATGGGTGGAGGCGGGGCGACCGGAAGAGGCGCTTCCGGCGCTTCGGAGGGCGCTTCGTTACGATCCGGAATACTATCCCGCCATGAAAAACCTGGGGTTGGTGCTGGTCAAGCATCTGGGAAAAAAGACGGAAGGAATCGAGGTCTGGAAACGTTACGTGGAGAAGGCGGGGGACGACGCCGATTCGGCGGTGCGTCGCTGGTTGAGGGAGAACGCACATTGACGAGGAAACGATGCCGGGACTAGGAGAGCGAATCGAACAGGGGCTTCTGGAGCAACTGGAGGAAAAAGATCGCGAGATCGCGCGGTTGAAAGGAGATCTGATCCGTTTGAGGGACGCCGCCGCCTTGCTTCGGGAACGTTATCTCCGGCTGTCTCAGGGCGCCGGAAACGAGTCGGGCCTGCCGCTTTCCGAAAAAGAAGAAGCCTTGCGAATCCGTCTGGAGGAACTGGGCGAGCATCTGGAAAGCAAGGGCCGGGAAGTCTTGCGTCTGCGCGAGGAAGCGGCGAAGTTTCAGACAAACTGGGAAAAAGCCGAACGGAAGGCCGAACGGCACGCCGATGAGATGGCGCAGAACCAGGCCAATATCGAACGACTTCAGCGGCGCATCGACGAGAAAGACGCCGCATTGGAAAACGGTCGTGAGCGGCTGGAAACGCTCGAAAGCGAGCGGGAGCGGCTGGAGACGACCCGAGACGCCGCCCGGAAGGAAACCGAATCCCTGCGTGCGATGCTCAATCGTGAGATGGAGGAATCCGCCGGGCTGCGGCAGGCGCTGGCCGAATTTCGGGAACGGAAATCCGATTGGGAGAATGACCGGGGACGCCTGGAGGTCTTGGAGGAGAAGCGGGACGAACTTCTGGCCGAACTTCACCGGGCGGAGGTGCGCTGGGAATCGTCCGAGGGCGAACGCAAGGTGGTCGTCAAGGCTCTGGATGAGAAATCCGAGGAAATCCGGTCGCTTCGGGAACAACTGGTCGAGGCTTCCAATACGGTGGAACGGCTTCGCGAGGAGGCGCACGACCTGACGAAGGCGTGGGAGCGGAAAGAGGCTCGCCAGGAGGAGGATATCCGGGCGTTGTGGGAATCCGTGGAGCAGGCGGAGAAAGAACGGGACGAGTTTCGGGAAAGCGCCGAGGCCCTGCGGAAACAGGTGCGGGACAGCGAGGAGCGTCTGGAGCGCATGCAAGCCGAAAACGACGAGGATCGGCTGGCGGGGCGCATCGAGGAACTTCAGGGTCGGATCGAGGAAAGCGAATCTTCGCGGGAACGCATGATCGCCGAACTGGAGGAACTTCGGGAATCGCTATCCGAATCGGAACGCAAGCGCCGCGGCCTGGAATCCCGCAATCATGCGCTTGCGGAGGAACGCGCCCATCGCGAAGCGCCCGTTTCCGATGACGCGGGATCGAAAAACGGCGAGGCGTCTCGACGGATCGGCGTGTACGAGGAACGTGACCTGGAAAACCTGGCCTTGAAGAAACAGGTGGAGTTGTTGGAAAAAAGCCTGGAAGCCCTGCGCGGTGAACTGGCCGGGATGATCGTCAAACGGGGGCAGGACGAAGGTCAAGACGCGAAAATGGTGGAAACACTCCAAGATCTGCGACAGATGCTGGCGCACCGGGATCGTGAAATCCTGAAACTGCGCGGACGATTGGAACGTCAGGCGGAAAAGGAAGCGAATCCCGACTGATCTTTCTCTCAGTTTTCCATGGGCGAAAGCTCGAAATTTCCGAAAACGCAATCGGGATCGGCGCGATCCGTTCGGCCGTCCAGGTCGTTGTCCAGCCCGTCGGCGCAATGATCGGGGCGGCATTGGAACAGCGCGCGGTTGCAGTATTCGCCTTCCTCGCATTCAAGGTCGAAGCGGCAGCCGATCTCGCGCGGCGGCATCCACTCCGAAAGATCCAGCCAGTCCAATCCGTTCCCGTTGAGCACGGCCAGAAGCGGCTCCGTGGGGGAAAAGGCCATGTCGATCCAACCGGGCGTCGAGTAGACATGGGAATATGGGGTGGAGGAAGCGACATGATGCAGGTAAATATGATCTTCTTCCGCGAAAACCATCCATTCGCCGTCCGGAGCGGGCAGGGTATATTCCATCGGATGTTCCCTGAATATCCAGTTGTTGGCCATTTCTCCCGCGCGCAGGGAATAAATCACCCCGGTTCCGTAATAGTACGTATAGCTGACACCCGGGAAGAACAGGCAGGACTCGACAAAACCGCCGCCGACCTGTAGCCAGCCGCCGGATGGGGAAATGCTTGCCGAAGCTCTGGTCGGGGTGCGGCGGCATCCGGAGGGATAACGGGAATCCCGATAGATTGGGTAAGGCGTGAACACCGTCGCCTTGAATTCCCGGCTTGGTTTGCCCGTGCGCGTATCCAGAACCAGAAGATAAAGCTCGGGATACACTCCTTCCCAGGGGATGCCTTCCACAACCAGCAGTTCCTCGGCATCCGCGCCGAAACTCGCGGCGAAAAGCCAGCGATCCGCAAGCAATTGTCGCATGCTCCAATCCGCCGTGCGGATCAGCGTGAGATCCTGTCTTTGCCTGGGGGAATTGTATATCCTCTTGGTTTTTCCGCTAACGGAAAGCAGTGACCCGTCCGGAGAGAAGGAAAGCGCATAGGCTTCCTCGGGCGGAACCTGAAAATGTTTGAAACTTTCCAGACTTATCGCATTCAGAATCCGTACTTGCCCGATTTCGTCTACGGTGGCCAACCACCGGCCCCGGGGAGAATAGGCCAGGGCCGATACCGACGCATGCCCGAGATTCAGGCTTTTGATGGGTGCGGCTTCCCCTGCGGGGTAAACATCCACGAAGCCGCCCACGCAGAGCGGGATCTGGTCATAGAGGTTTTCAGGATCGGAATCGTCGATGGTTTCGCGGGCGCACCCCGATAACGCAACATAGTGACCGTCGGAAGAGAAGGCCAATGCGCGGGGCCTTTGGATGGATGTCGTGTTGTCCAGATCCACAGGCGGCAGCGGGACGCACTGATAGCCGGTAAAGGCGCTACAGGTTTCGTTTTTCCGGCACGGCGGACACTCCAGATCGATGCATTCACCCATCTGGCAGCCGGTTCCCGGTCCGCAAAGCGGGCGGCAGCATGCGCCGCAACGCCAGCTTCCTCCCTGAAAATTGCAGCACTGGTTCGGGCGGCAGTTCTCGCAGAACTCGCAGTAGCCGTTGCGATGATTGCATTTGCCTTCCGTCACCGAGCATCCCGTGACCGTGCAGGGTTCCACGCATTGCGCCTCGATGCCGCAGACCAGATCGCCCGGACAGTTCCCGCTTTCCTCGCAGGGACGACCCAGGAAGGGGTTGGGGGGCTCGTCGTCGGATTCGTTCATCGTTTCGAATTCGTCGTCGCCGTCACTCCCTTCCGAGCTCCCTTCCATGCAGAATCCTCGCTTCGGATCGCAGACGTCTCCCTTGCGGCAATCGTTGTCCTTCTCGCAACGAATGGGAGTCGGTTCGGGGGAGGATGTGTCTTCTTCTCCCGAAGTATCCAGGTCGGCGTCGATCGTCAGGTCGGCATTTTCCACTTCGCAGGCGATGAAAATCAAGGTGAAGAGAAGGAAAAGAACAAATAGAAAAGGCCGGCCTCGGAAGGCGTCATCCCGATTTTTCTTCAAAGGCGGCAGGATCATGGTGGCCTCCTCCAATGGATATCTGCGAAACTCTCTTGCTGATATTTTATACCCATGAATGCGGAAATAAAAGCGGAAGGTACGGAATTCCGTATACTTTCGGGTATACAAACTATCCGAACGGAGCCTGACCGATGAGCTTCGATGGTCGAGATGGCCTTCCCCGTTCACGGGAACGGCAAATCTTTGTTTGAAAATTCCGGTTTTTTGGAATAGGCTTATATCCGAAAATCATCCTTCATGCGCTTTATGCAATCGATCGGGGATTCCGCGAGATGGCGATGGAATCTCATCCGGCGGATGGAATGTTCGGTTTTCCGATCATCGAGAAAGGGAATTTCATGCGGAGCTTGGAAAAAAACATGTGGCTTTGGGTTCTGATTCTGGTGCTTGCCGGAACCTCGCAGGCATTCGCTTTGGAAGTGAATGCGGTTTCTCCCACCGATCTGGCGAAACAGGACGGGGAGAAGAAAGACGAGGAACGGAAGGACGGCTGGCATTTCCGCCTGAAACCCGCCCTGAATTTTTCCCTCGCCGACAATCGCAACGTCGTTGGGCAGCCGGACGGCTATACCTTGATTTTGGGAGTCAATATCGATACCAGCGTCACGCTGTTTCGGGGAAAGCACGAGTGGCGCAACACCTTGATGATCGCCGAGGCCGTGTCGCGCACGCCTTTGATCGACGAATTCATCATCTCCAACGACCAGTTCAATTTCGAAACCCTCTATATGTACTATTTCAGGAAATGGGTCGGCGTGTATGGCCGCGCCGCCGTGCAGTCCCCGCTTTTTCCCGGTCGCGACGTGCAGCCGGAGACGGTGATGTACGCGATCACCCGCAAGGACGGCCGCATCGATCTGTTTCTGGACGACAAGATCCGCCTTCATGACGCCTTCGCTCCCCTGACTTTGAAGCAGGGGCTCGGTCCGTTTTTCCGTCCCTTGGAAAAGGAAAAGGTCAATCTGGAATTCCTGCTTGGCCTGGGTGCCTGGGAAACCTTCGCGGACGGCAACCTGACGCTTGCCGACAAGGCCGCGACGAAGGCCATCGAGGTGAAGTTCCTGGAAGATACGGTGCAGCTCGGTTTCGAGAGCATCAATCGCTTGTGGGGAGATCTGTGGGAAAAACGTATCGGGTACGCGCTGGCCGCCGAGTTGATGGCTCCGTTTTACATCGACCCGGAGCCTAAAAACCTGGATGGTGCGGAGCGTCTGAACGTGTCGCTTTCGGCCCGGCTGGACTTGCGTCTGGTGGAATGGTTTTTTCTATCCTACCAGTTCAAGGCGCTTCGGGAGCCGCAGGTGTTGGATGAATGGCAGATTCAAAACAACATCCTGCTGACCTTGAGCTACGATCTTTACAAACACGTGGACTGAAACGCCGCAGTTCGCGATTCGAAATCGGAGAAATCCCATGGCTTATAGAAAAATGCTTGCGATGCTGCTTTTGTCGGGACTGCTTTCCGCCTGCGGCGCCGGTGGGGACGAGAACGATACCGCCACCTGCGAAGAGGCCGGAAAGGCGCATGCCTACTGTCTGAACCGCATAGACGGCGAGAATCTGCGCGGAGATTACTACGTGACGCTATTCACGAAATCCTGTGAGGCCGTCGCCACGAAAGACTGCATCCTCTGCCAGTTCGAAAATCCCTGCATTCCCTCCGAGGAAATCACCCCGCTTTCGACCTGCGTGGAGGTCGGGCGCTGTCCGGAAATCGAGATCGAGGAATAGCTTTTTCCGGAATTCACTTTGCGTTCAGGCCGCCCTCGATGCGGATGTATTTTCCCTTTCCGCGTATGCGCGAGAGATCGCCGATGGCCTGGACCGCTTGTCGGATCTGGGCTTCTGTGGTTTTGTGAACGATGATCTCCACCTCGCCCAGGTCGGGTACGTTGGGAATCAGTTCCGCCGACACGCTGGAGACGGAGACTCCGTGCGCGCCCAGCGTGGTGGCGATCTCTCCGATCACGCCGGGTTTGTCCTCGATGGTGAAAGACAGATAATACTCGCTGGAAATGCGATCCGGGGGAACGATGGCCGGCGATTTCCGGTGACTTTCCGGCGGATCGCCTGCGGCCTTGCGCGTGCAGATGTCCACGACATCCGCATAGACGGCGCTGGCGGTGGGTAGGCTGCCCGCGCCCCGACCTGACAGCATCACCTCGCCCACGGCGTCGCCGTTCAAAAAGACGGCGTTGAACTCGTTGCGGACGCCGGCCAGGGGATGCCGTTTGGAAATCAGGGTGGGATGCACGCGCAGTTCGATACCGTCCTCCAGGCGGCGGGCGATGGCCAAAAGTTTCACGGTCATGTCGTATTTGCGTGCGAAGCGGAAATCGCTTTCGGTCAGACGGGTGATGCCCTCGCAGAGAATCTCTCCCTCCGGAAAGACGCCGCCGTAGATGTGCGCCGCCAGAATCAATAGTTTCTGCCGGGCGTCGATGCCTTCCACGTCGAAGGTGGGATCGGCTTCCGCGAATCCCATTTCTCCGGCCAGTTTCAAGGCCTCGTAATAACTCAACCCCTCTTCCTCCATCTTGGTCAGCACGAAATTGGAGGTGCCGTTGATGATGGCGGTGAGCGAGTCGATGTGGTTGGCCACCAGGCTTTCCCGCAGGGTCTTCAAAATCGGAATGCCGCCGCCCACGCTGGCTTCGGCGAAGAACGGCGTACGCTTTTTGTGAGCCAATGCCATGATCTCCGGGCCTCGTTCGGCCAGAAGCGCCTTGTTGGCGCTGACCACGGGTTTTCCGGCCTCCAGGGCGGAAAGCACGATGTGCGCCGCGTCGTCCGTGCCGCCGATCAGTTCCACCACGATGTCCACGTCGTCGGCTTCCAGGATTTCCGTGTAATCCGTGCCGATGCGGATGCCGTTGGTTTCGCAGGAACGCTTGCGGGAAAGGTTCTGCACCACGGCGCGGCTGACCTCCAGTTCGATGCCGTAGCGATCCTTCAGGTGCGCATTGCGTTTGCGGATGATGTTCACCAGCCCGCTTCCCACGGTGCCCAGGCCGAAAACTCCCAGTCGGACGGTCTGACTCATCTCGAATTCTCCCTCTGTGTTTCTCCAGTTCTTGGATCCAGAAAGGCGGCCAATATAGCATGCAACTGGCGGTATTCAATTAAGAAGGCGTCGTGTCCGTGAATGGATTTCAGTGTTTCGTGGTGGACATTCACCCCGGCGGCCTGCGCCTGTTCCGCAAGGTGCCGGACTTCCTCCGGCGTGTACAGGATGTCGGAGTCGATGGAGACGAACAGCATCTCCGAGCGCACGGGCTGAAGCGCCGCTTCCACGGAGCCGCAATTTCTGGCGATGTCGTGGCCATCCAGCACCTGGAGCAGCTTCAGGTAGGCGTTGGGATCGAAGCGCTGCATCAGCTTGTCGCCCTGGTAATCCAGATAGCTTTCGACTTCGTAGCCGGCGCGCCCGTCCGCGTTTTCCCGCAGTCGTCTGCCGAAGCGCTCGGCGAATTCCCCGCCGTTGCGATAGGTAATCATACCGATCTGCCGGGCCAGGGAAAGCGCCAGCACGGGCTTGGGGCCGTCATAGTAGTTCCCGTTGTTGAAATGCCGGTCCAGCTCGAAGCATTTGCGCTGAATGTGGCTGAAGGCCAGGGACTGGGCGCTGCCGGCGGACGGCGCGGCGATGACGGCCACGCGCCGGGCATCCTCCGGAAACGAGGCGGCGTATTCCAGGGCGATCATGCCGCCCAGCGATCCGCCGATGACGAGCGCGGGACGGATAAGCCCGAGAGCCCGGAGCAGTTCCCGGTGGACACGCGCCAGGTCGCGGCTGGTGAAATCCGGGAAGTCCAGCCCCAGGGGGGCGTCCGCGCCGACTTCACGGTCCAGGGGGCCGCTGGATCCGTAGCAACTGGACGGATGATTGGGACAGATCACGCAGTAGCGATCCGTGTCCAGGGGCGCGCCGGGACGGAAGAGGGGTTCCCACCATCCGGGCGTCCAGCCCAGCGGACCTTCGTATCCGGCGCAATTGGCGTCTCCGGTGAGCGCGTGGAGCACCAGAACCACGTTGTCCCGTTCCGGCGAAGGCCGCCCGAAGACCCGGTACGCGATCGTCAGGTTCACCACGCGATCGCCGCTCTCCAGTTCGAAGTCGTCCAGTCGATGTTTGTGCAAACGTCCCGGGGTCAGCCGCTCCGTGAAGGAGCGAGACGGCGAGGACTCCCCGTAGAGCGCGAAGGTGCGCCGCATGGCTAGAGTCCCCGTTCCAGGTCGCGAACGATGTCCTCCGGATCCTCCAGGCCGATGCTCAGCCGGATCAGATCCTCGGGAGCCCCGGCGGCCAGGCGTTCCTCGGGCGAAAGCGGCTCGTGGCTGGTGGAGGCCGGATGGAGGATCAGTGTTTTCGTATCGCCCAGGTTCGCCAGGTGGTGGATGATCTCCACCCGGTCCACCAGGCGCTTTCCGGCCTCGAATCCGCCGTTCAGCCGGAAGGACATCAGACCGGAACAGCCTTGCGGAAGATAGGCGCGGGCGTTTTCGAAGGTGCGATGATCGTCCCGGTCGGGATAGTTCACCGAGCGCACGGCCGGATGCTCGCGCAGCCGGGCGGCTACGGTTTCGGCGTTCCGGCAGTGCCGCTCCATGCGCAAGGGCAGCGTCTCCAGTCCTTGAAGGAACATATAGGCGTTGAAGGGTGAAAGCGCCGCGCCGAAGTCCCGCAGGATCTCCGCGCGCAAGCCCACGATGTACGGGGAGGGAAAAGTCTCATAGGGCTTCAGGTGCGGGCTGTGGGCGATCCAGTCGAAGTCGCTCCCTGCGACGACCACGCCGCCCAAGGATCCGCCGTGGCCGCCGATGTACTTGCTGGCCGAGTGCAGCACCACGTCCGCGCCGTGTTCCAGCGGGCGGCAGAGCGCCGGAGTGGCCACGGTGTTGTCCACGACCAGCGGCAGCCCGTGGGCGTGCGCGACTTCGGCGAGGGCGCGCAGGTCCGGCACGTCGATGGACGGATTGCCGATGGTCTCGCAGTAGACCAGGCGGGTCTTGTCGGTGACGGCGGCGTCTGCGGCCGCGGGATCGACGGCGGAGACGAAGCGCGTGGTGACGCCCAGGCGCGGCAGGGTATCTGCAAACAGGTGAAAACTGCCGCCGTAAAGACTCTCGGTGGCCACGATCTCGTCTCCTGCGTGGGCGACGTTCAGCACGGCCGCGTGAATGGCGGCCATGCCGCTGGCGAAGGCCAGACCCATGCAACCGTTCTCCAGGTCGGCCATGCGCCGTTCGAAGGCGTCCACGGTAGGGTTGTTCAGACGCGCGTAGATGTAGCCGTCCGCCTCCAGGCGGAAAAGCCGTGCGGCGGCGTCCGTGTCCTCGAAGCGATAGGCCGTGGTCTGGTACAGCGGCACCGTGCGCGACTGGTTGTGCCGGGCGGGGTCGTAGCCCGCGTGCAGGGCGCGCGTGGCGAATCCCGGTCTGTCTTTCGTGCTCATGGTCGTTTCCTCGTCACTTTCCGAAAGCGGTGGCGAAAAAGGCGTGTCTCAGCGTTCGTCCGCGTCTTCCGTCTTGAGATCGTATTCCACCACGAAGGGCACCCGCTCCGGCAATTCCTCCACCGGATATCCCAGGAAACTGGCCACCAGTTCCCGGGCGTTCCGTTCGTCGAACGCGCCGTTGCCCACCACGATGACGGCCTGGATGACCGCCTCCGTCTGTAGCAGGCCGGTCAGGCGCACGGGTTCCGTATCGATCTCCATCACCAGACGGGCGTTTTCCACCACGATGGAGGAGGTGACCGACCCGTCGGAGTGTTTCACGATGGGAACGTTCAGCGTTACGGGCTGGGTTTCGAAAAGAGATTCGGTTTCGCCGTTCTCCAACATCGAGAAGCCGCCGAAGTCCGCGCGGCCGTCCGAGAAGCCGGAAAACGAGATCGCCACGGCCGTGCCCGATGGATCCGTTTTCCCGAACGCGCAGGCGGGCAGGACCGGCTCGATGATGCTTACCCCGGCGGGTTCCACCACCTTTCCGGAAAACCCCGTCAGGTATTCGGTCTCCACCACGGCTACATCGCCGGAAAAGGCGAACGGCTGGCCGGACTTGTCGGCGGTGACCAGGACGGCATAGACGCCCGGCGCGGCGTAGGTGTGTTCCGCGTGGTTTCCCGCGGCGCTCTCCCCGTCCCCGAAGGCGTAGGATACGTTCGAAAGCTCCGTGTCCACGGCGTCCACGACGAGAGAGTCCCCGGGAGCCAGCAGAGTGTCCGTGGCCACGACGGACGCGCCCCGGGCGCTCATGGCCTCCTCGGCCAATCTATCGATACGCGTGTAGTAGAAGCCGTGGTGGGCGCGGTTCAGATAGCGATAGCTGTAGGAGGTCCAGTTGTCGTCTTCCGTTCCGTCCGCGCCGCCCGCGATGGAGCGCTCCAGGGGCCGGTAGCGGTAGCCTTCCTCCCGGCGGTGGGCCACGGCCAGATAATCCGTCGTGGCGGTCTGGGCCTTGTCCAGCCACTCCCAGGCGGCCGTTTCGAGGTCCGCCGAGGCCTCCAGGCGGCTTTGGCGGAAGGTGACCAGGGCGCCGTAGACCTCGCGCTGGTGACGGGCGCGCAGGCCGGTGGCCTCGATGCCGTCCACGATTTCGTCGAACCAGGGCCGAGCGTTTTCGGGAACGAGCGTCTTCACGTCCGCGAGACGAGCGAGCAGCGTTGCGTAGTCGTCGTCCATGCGTTCCAGGGCCGGGGCGATGCGTCGATCCCAGTCCTTGCACTCGGCGGCGCTCCAGGTGAGGATCTTTTTCGGAGACGGCGGCAGCGGATGGAAACGGATGCCCAGGGATTCGGCGGCTTCCGTTTCTGAGTCCGAACCCACCAGGTAGGCCAGGATGTCACCGTAGATGAAATCCCGTTCCTGGAGTTCCACCAGGTATTCCAGCACGGCCTGCACTTCCGGGGCGGCCGCGCCCATGGTCCCGGTGATGTCCGCTAGGCAGTTCTTCCAGGTGACGGAAAGATCCGCCGCCATGCGGAAGGAGCAGTATTCGTTCTGCCAGTAGCCCCACTCGTGGCCCGAGCCGAAGACGTGGTGGCCCTCCAGCCCGCCGTCCAGCATGAAGGCGATGGCCTGGATGTCCCGGTGGCGCGCCTCGATGGTGATCGGCAGATACCAGGGCACGGCGATGTCGAAGGTCAGCCACCAGGCCGACTCGGGAAAGTGCCACAGCTTGCGGGTGCGGTATTCGCCCGCCATGAAGTCGTAGGCGAAGTTGAAGTTCTCGTTGCCGTACATGGGCGCGGGACGGAAGAGGTCGTAGAACATGAGCGTATGCACCTTGACGCCCAGGTTGGCCGGCGCGAACTTCGGCAGGTCGTAGTAGCGCACGCCGTAGAAATCCGTGGGATCGCCGTAGGTGCCGTGGTTGGTGGTCATGAGCTGCACGGAGGGATAGTGCTCCGCCATGAAATCGGCGATGAAGGTCATCTGCTCCACGGCCTTCCGGTCGTCCACCTCGGTGAATTCCGTAGGGTTGAAACTGAAGGAGAAAAAGTCCGGGGCCTGGGTAGGATCCTCGCCAAGCCGTTCCAGAAGGGCCGTTTCCACCTTGGGTTGCCAGTCCTCGTCCAGGGGATCCAGGAGGCCGTCCGCGCCCTGCTGCTGGCCGTAGAGCGAAACGCCCGCCGAGGTGGGAAAACCCCGCCGGTGGCCGTAGTCGGACAGGTCGCCGTTTCCCACGCCGCCCTTGCCGTTGCTGGCCAGGTTCTTGATCTGCCAGTCGATGTAGCGGCGGCCCTCCTCCAGGTATTCCTCTTTTTTGAACTCGAAGGCGTCGCCCAGTTCCAGGGGGTGGGTCAGGTGCAGACTCACACTGCGCCACTTGAACGGGGGCGTCCGCCTTACGTCCAGGGGCGATTCGGGCCAGGTGGGGGCGTCCGGAACGTATTCCTCCTCCGGGTGGAAGAAACGCACGCCCAGGCGGCGCAGCCAATCGTAGGCGGCGTACTGGCGGCCGAGCAGGCCGCCGCCGGACAGCGTGACGAGCGCCCCGCCCTCGCAGCGGGTTTCGGAAATGGCGAAGGTCTGGTCCGTATCGCCCTCGTCCGCGAGGAGCGTATTCGAAAAGACCGCGTGACCCGCACCATCCGCACAGGTTTCCGGCCCGGCGGATTCCTCCAGTACGGTTTCGAAACCCATGGCGGCGAGATAGCTTTTCGCGTCCTCCGCCGCGATGCGTACGGCTTCCGGCGCGTCCTTGGAAACGTGGACGGTCCAGGCGGCAGGCGGTGCAAACGCATTCGCTTCGTCGTCCCCGGAGTTCTCCGTGTCCCCGTCCGGCGGATCCGCATCGCCGTCCGGTGTTTCGCAATCGCTCTCCGATGAATCGCCGCATCCCGCGAACAGGAGGGCGAAGGACAGCAGGACAAAAAGAAAGAGACGTATTTCGTTACGCATAAGTTCAACCCCGCGGTTCGGTTTTTGGTTCCTTCGACATCCCCATCTGGAATGGTACCCCAGGATGGGTGCTTGAACCAATGATTTTCAGCGGTGACGGACGCTTCCCGGCGGGCGGAAGCGACCAAAGGCGATTCCGGGCGTGCGTCGGCGCACGAGGTTTTTTGTTCCCGAACGGGAAAAGCGGTTCGATCCGCGAAAAAAGGGACGGCCGAAGCCGTCCCCGTGCATGCCGGACCCAATGAACACCGGCCCGGTTTCAATCCTCATTCGGCGTTGAACGTCTTGATTTCCTCCTCGGTGGGAAAGCCGAGATCGGCGGCGATTCGCTTGGAGGTCTGGTCGCCCGCGCCTTCGAGCAGCAGATAGATCAGTTCGGAGAAAATTCCTTCAGCGTTGAGCGTCAGATCCAGATCCGAGAGCCGGCGGTGGTTTTTCACGTCCCAGACGCGGATTTTCGCCCGGGCCTTGCCCTTGAAGCGGACTTCGGTGGCCGATCCCACGTTCTTGGCCTTCGGGATGTCCACGGTTCCGGTCACCAGCAGTTCCGCCCCGCCGCCTTCCAAAAGCTTTTTCAGGCGGCCCTTGTCGCCCTTGTACAGAAACGGCACGTCCTTGTCCGTCACGGGGAGTTTGTAGGGATCGGCCGAGACGAATTCGTACTCCGCAGCCAGAGTGCGTTCGATCTTGTCCTGAACCACGCCGCCGTCGGCCTCGCCCTGGGCGGCCTTGGCCAGAATGCGGACCAGCGCCTTGGTGCGGGCGGGCTTGTAATCGAAAAGCAGCCGCACGGCCTTGGCGAACTGGGCTTCCACTTCCGCCTGTCCCGGACGGGCCGAAAGCTTGGCCGTGACATCCGCTTTCTCGCCCCCCTTGTTTTTGCCGGTAACGGTCAGAAGGATCTGGCGGCCGGATTTCTTCGCCTGGACGGACAGGAAATGGGTGGTCTTGTCGTCCGGGGCGGTCTGAACCGCGATTCGGGAATCTCTTTCCAGAAACGCCTTGGCGAAGGTTTGCAATTTGTCGAATCCCTTCAGGGATTTGGCGGCCTTGACGGGCTCCAGGACGATGAAACGCTTGTCGTCCGCGGCGGAGGACTGCGCGGACAACAGTGAAACAAGCAGAAGTATCGCAAGAGAAACGTAACGGGTGAAGCGGGGACGGTGCATCGATCAGCTCTCCTTGTGCAGTGTTTTCGATAGGATTTTTCCGAGGGGGTCCGGAAAATCCGCAAGATCGTGGGGAGCATTATAGCCAAGGCCTGGTTCGGAAGCAAGGTCTTCCACTTTCCGACATTCGCTTCTCCGGTTTCGACGGCGCTTTCCGCTTGCAATCTGAAATAAATCCATGTACCGTTTTCCGTAAGCATGCAGTATAGCTTACTTCTCGATTTTGGGATTTTCGTGGGGGCGAATTTTCCGGGATGATTGCGCGGGCCCATTGCCCGGCGAGACATCCGCATGCATTGGGGGCCGGTCGTTCGCGACCGGGGATGAAAAATGGCAAGGGGTGGAAAACGATCCACGCGCCGGAAAGGACGTATGAACGCCGCGCGCGAAACATGCTGGCTGACATTGCCCGATGGAAGTCGCCTGGAATTCGGTTTTCAGGACGGGGGAGAGACTTTGCCGGAACTTTCCGGAACGGTGCGCCTGGATTTACCGGAGGGCAGTCGGCGTTTGCAGCGGGAATCCGCCGTTCGGGCGTTGTATTCCCGCATGGAACCGGGAACGCGTTTGCGGGTGGCCTCCCGGGATCTTTCTTCCGCCGTGCTGAAGGATCTGCTGACGCGGCACTTCAAGCAAATCACCGAGGAGGACGGCGGAGTCACCGGACTTCGGCGGAACCGGAAAAAGAAAAAAGTCCTGCTGCTTTATCCTCCCGTGATCTGTTCTTATCCCACGAAATTCTACTGTACCCAGCCCACGGCCCTCTTGCGTCTTTCCGGGCATTTGAAAAACAAGGGCGTCCACGTGGTCTTTCACGACATGATTCCCATGCGGGATTACCTGGACTACGGCGATCTGCTGTTCAAGGAAATGGCGGAGGATTTCATTCGCATCCACCGACCCCGCCGCTGGGGATCGGGACGCTGCGGCAATTTCGAACAGGAGAAGCGCACCAAGCCCCTGTATCTTTTCGGGGAGGATTTCGACCGCCTGACGGAACGTCTGGAAGGCTGGCATTTCGTGGAGGAGGTCTACATCAGTTCCGTCTTCACCTATCACTACATCGGAACCCACGAGGCGGTGAAGCGGGTGCGGGAAAGCTGGCCACAGGCGAAAATCACCCTGGGCGGCATCTATCCCACGCTCTGCCCCGAACACGCCCGAACCAGCGGAGCGGACGAGGTTCACGAGGGCGTTCTGGAACCGATCAACTTCGGTCCGGCGGATTTCTCGGTCTACGAGACGCCGCCGAATTTCGCCGTGATAAAAATGACGCGCGGATGTCCCTTCGCTTGCAGTTTTTGCGCGGTTTCCATCCTGGAGGGCCGCAAGGTGCTCGTGCGCGATCCGGACGAGGTGGTGGACGAGATGGCCCGCCTGAAGGCGGAACACGGGATCCGCACCTTCATTTTCTGGGAATCCAATCTGCTCGTGCGTCCGGGATATTTCGAGGGCGTCATGGACCGCATTCTGGAGCGGAATCTGGATATCCAGTATGTGATTCCGGAAGGTCTGATGCCTCGGATGATCGATGCCGGGCTGGCGAAAAAGTTGAAGGATTCCGGCCTGACAAGTTGGCTGGCGCTGCCTTTGGAGACGGCCTGCGAGGACATTCTGAAGGAGCGTTTCAAGAAAGACAACGATCTGGAAGACCTGATCCGGGCCACCCGGCATCTGCGGGATCAGGGCATCCGGGTCCAATATTTCGTCCTGGTGGGTTTCGAGGGACAGACCCTGACGCAGGCCCTGCGGTCCATCCTTTTCACCTGGGAGCAGGGCGTTCCGCCCCTGTTGATGGCCTTTACTCCCATTCCCGGAACGCCGGAATACGATCGAAGCCGGCACCTGATCCGGGACAAGGATCTGTTCGAACTGGCGCCGGAATATTATTGCCTGGCTTCTTCGGATTTCAAGGCCGAAGAGATGGAGGTGCTGCGCCTGTTTTTCGAAATGGCGCCCTACGACTACGAAAGCATCCTGCGATCGGATTTCAATCTTCTGGGGCGGAACGGAAAACTTTTGCGCAACTACCATCTCGATCCCGAATTCCGCCAGCCGGAAAGCGCCATGCTGAACGAACATTTCGTGGCTCGGGAAGTGCGTAAGGAGTATTTTCTTTACAAGACGAGGGAGTTGAAAAACCCGAAAACGCTGGTATATCCCGATGTTCCAGATCGAGCGCTGGTGGAGGGCTTTTCCTCGGTGCTCCTTGGGCGGGAACTGGACGCGGACGATTTCGATCTCGGCGTTCTGCCGGAGTTCGCAAGGAATATTCGTGACTTGGGATTGAACTTCGGAATGCTGACTCCGTTCGAACTGGCCGGTTCCGCCGAAAACTGGCTGACGCTCATCGACGAACTTCTGGCCGAGGGCGACCTGCGGGTGGTGGTGAACGATCCCGTACTGCTGGCTTCCCTGGAGAAACGGGCGAAGACGAAGAGCGGGTTGCGCATCGATCCCGGACGGCTTCTATGCTGGAATTTCGGGTTACGCGATCTGGGACGGATCCGCTGGCGGCCCGAATGGCTTCTGCGTCTGCCGGAGGAATATCGGGAGAGAATACAGGTCGATATGCTGAAACGCCTGTCCATGAACGGTTCCATGGGAAGGCCCGCCGCCTGGTACTATCCCTATTCCATCCTGAACGTGAATCCCCGAAACGATGGCGGATCCGCCGACGGGGAGTACCGGATTCTGCGTCGCTACGATTCCGAGCGCAACCTGACCCTGTTTTCCGCCGGGCGGGGAATCCACATGTTCACGCCGGATCTGAACCCGCTGAAGGCCGATCCGGAAATCGAGATCCTGTATCAGCATTCCATTCCACGTTGATCCGTCCGAACCGACGGATCACCCACGATCCTCCGGTTCCACGATGCGGTAATACAGATTCAATTTGTGGGGATCGTCTACGGCCAACGAGATGCGGTTGACGACGTGTCGCCGGTCTTCGCAGGAATTCTCCAGCATATTCAATGCGTTGGATCCGGAAGTGGCGATTGTCGGTATTTTGAGAAAATCCTCGGCCGTCAAATGATTGGGCAAAAGCCCCAGGTCGATCTCCAGGCCTTCCTGTTTTCCCCCCGCCCCCAGGCGATGAATCTCTAAAAAATCCCGCAACCCGTCCCGGGCGAAATCTCCCAGGATTCCGAAAAGATGGGTTTTTCCGTAACGGGAGGCGAAGACCGCGCCGTTGAGCGGATCGAACAGAAAATACAATTTGACCCGAAAAACGCCCCGTTCGCTGAAATCGACACCCGCAAGGTGAAGTCGAAAGATGGAATCCGCCAGTGTTTTCAGTCGGTTCGTTGGGAGAAGGCGGCGACAGAAGGCGAGCTTTTGCGCGGCTTCTCCCGGGGAAAACTGGAAATACAATTTGTAGCGGTTTCCGGACAAAGCGGCGTCCAGGCCCATCAGGATCTGGTTCATGGCGGCGGGTTTGACGACGTCCAGAAGTCTTTGGGCCATATCGGCGACGGCTTGTCCGAAAGGTTGGAAGAGCGCGACGCAGGCCGCCGTTTCCTCTTTTTCCCGGCCTTCGCCAAAGGCGGGAAATGCATAGGAAAAGCGATAGGAAGAGCTTGCCCCCTGCGTGTCCGACCGGGAGAATTCAAGCGTGAAACTGTAACGATCCCGGGTGCTTCGCCAGTGCGAAAGCAGAATCTCCTCCATGTCCTCGTACGGGTCGGAAGGCAATCCGGTTTCGTTTCGCAAGTGCCGGAAGTGGGCGCGGAGAGCCCCTTCGCTCACCCGGCGGAGATCCTCCAGGCATTTGGAGGCATCCACCCGCGTTCCGGCCTTTTCCCTTCGGCAGCGGTCGAAGTGGCGGCAGGCGATGCAGACAGGCGTTGGAAAAGGATGATCCGGCATGGGTCCAGCATACGCCATTGCGGGTGCGGCGGTCAATGGAAAGGCGACAGGTTGGGCGGATGGACGCAAGTGTCAGATCTTGATGTACTTCCACTTTCCCTGCCAGAATTTCCAGCCGAGAACGGAGGCCAAGGAGATGATGTAAATGGCTCCGGCCAGCCAGACGCCCTCCAGCTTCATATCCAGAACCACGCCGAAAATATAGGCCAGGGGCACCAGACAGAGAAAATGCAGGCTCATTTCCGTGTACATCACGAATTTGGCGTTTCCCGCGCCGAAAAGCGCCTGCATGAAGACCAGTCCGGCCACGATCATGAAATTGACCAGGCCGATGATGCGCAAACTGGCGGTGGCGGCCTCGATGACGGCCTGCTTGTTGGTGAACAGGTGCAGGAAAAGCTGCGGGGCGATGACCTCGCACAACCCGAGAAATCCGAAGAAATACGCTCCCACCTTGACGGCTTCCCAGGTATAGCGCTCCGCCATTCGGGGGTTGCCCTTTCCCAGATTCTGGCTGACCAGGGTGGCCGTGGCGGTTCCGATGGCCATGGCGGAAACGAACGTGATGCTCATCAAATCGAAAATCACCTTGGTGCCCGCGCTGTAGACCGGCATGCGGGTGCTCTCCGTGAAATGATCGATTCTGGGAAGAATTTCCTGAATCATTCCCATCAGATGCGCTCCGTTCGCCGCCTGGAGTCCCAGATCGGCCTGGGCGCCTAGGGCGGCGGCGGCTTCCCGGGGGAAGGTGGCTAGCCATTCGGTCTGGTCGATGATGCCGACGATCTTCAGGAAGAGCAGAAAACCGCTGGCGACGAAAACCGTGGCCAGGCCGCCGGGCAACGACAGGCGCACGATTTCCTTCGTCACGCCGAGGTTCAGGTTGGATTTGCGATAGTACTTGAATTTGTTCCGATATTCCGGAAGAAAGCTCCAGGCGATCATGATGAAAAAGCCGATATAACTGGCGACCATGGTGCCGATTCCGGCTCCCAGAACGCCCAGTTTCGGAAATCCCCACAAACCGAAGATCAGCACGGCGTCCAGAAAGATATTGGTCAGATTCATGACCACCGAGGCCACCATGTGGATATAGGTTTTACCGATTCCGTCGAAGAAGGACTTGTAACTGAAGGAAGCCACCATGGACAGCACGCCGATGAATCGGAACTGGGCGTAGGGCACGCCCAGGCGCACGACTTCCGGATCGGAGTTGAAAAACGGAAAGATGTAGGGGATCAGCAGCGCGCCGACGATGCTGAAAAGCGTTCCGGCGGTAAATGAAACCATGAGGGAGTTGAAGAGCACCTCGCCGGAGCGGGTATGCTTCTTTTCACCGAAACGTCGTGCGGCCAGGGCCTGGGTGCCCACGGCGATGGCCGAGAGAAAACCGCCCACGGCCCAGAAAAGAGGCAGCGTGATGCCGATGGCCGCCACCCCGGCGACGGAAACGCTCTCGTCCGGCATCCAGCCGATCATCATGGTGTCCGCCAGGTTGACGGACGTCTGGAAAAGCATGGCCAGCACCACCGGGGCCGCCAGTTTCACCACGTCCTTGGAGAGTTTTTTGTCCAGTGCGAAACGCATGAGATTCCATATTCAAAGGGAGAAAGCGGAAGAAAAAGTCGAGTTTTTCCGGCTTCGCCGTTTCCCCCATCGGACGATTTTCCCTGTCGGATCGATATCTTACGACCTTTCGAACATCGGAATTCTCCGGTGGTCGGTTAAAGCCGGGACTCGATCCGAGCCTCGGTTGTTATAGCCGAAAAGGGACGGAATGGAAAGGAGAAAACGAGTCGGAGCGTGAAGGAAAAACGCCCCGGCCACCGTCGAAAAAAGATGGGGCCGGGGCGAAATTGACGATCGGAGCCGCTTACCTGCACGCGCCCGGAAAAACCAGGGCGTTGCGATCGCAGGCGGCCCGGCAGGGATTCGGGTAGGTGGTTCCGTTTTCACCGCAGACCGGGGTATCCTCCCGATCCGGGCAGGCGCACTGCCGTTCGACGCAGATCCCCTGGTCGCAGAAGGTGTTTCCGGGGCATTGTTCGTCCAGCTCACAGGCTCCCATGCCCAGGGAGTTGTCGAAGCAGGTTCCGTAGTCCTCGCTGGCCGATCGCCATCCGCACACGCCGTTGATGTCCGGCTCGCAGTCGGCGTAGGTGAAGCAGGCGAATTCCGGTTCCCATTCGCAGGCCGTGGCCACGGGTTCCTCGGAGCAGACTTCCCCGTGGCAGCCGCTGACGACGCAGCCCTTGTTGGGCGGATCGATGCAGATCCCGCCTTCGTCGGTCGCCGCGCAATACATGCCCGCCGGGCAATCGGCGTCGCTGTCGCAGGCCCAGGGGTCGGTGATGTCGTCCGGATCCCGGCAGATGCCGTAACAGTCTTCGGTATTGTAATCGGACGGCGAACACTCCGGATCGAAAGCGCAAATCTGGCCCGTCGGGCAGTCGCGGTTTTCCAGGCAACCGTATGTGCCGGGATTGCACTCGCCATAGTAGGCGATGGCCTGGCCCGCGCAGTCGGCCGCGCACTCGTTTTCGTACGTCTCGCCGTCCGCGCCGCAGACGGGTTCCCAGATCTGGGTGCAGTCGCAACCCCAGGCGCAATCGGCATGGCGGATCAGGGTTCCGTCGCAGGAGGAATACCATCCTTCCGACGGGCTGTTCGGATAGGCGCACTGGGCGATGCATTCCTCGCAGTCGGCGGCGGCCAGAAGCATTGTGTTCGTGCAGGGATCGATCCATCCCCCTCCCTGGTCATTTTCGTCGGGGAGGCAGATGGGGTCGCAGCCGAAGCCTTCCTCGCAGGAGCCGTCGTGTATGTAGGAGGCGCCGTTGCATTCCATTTCGCAGGAATTGGCGTAGGTCAGTCCGTCCGAGCCGCAGACGGGGTCGTATACGTCGTTGCAGGAACATCCGTCCGTAACGGGGGTGCAGAAGCCGTCCAGGCAGATTTCGAATTCGAGACAGTCGCTGTCCGTCGCGCACGCCCCGCCCGTGATCTGCGCGCATTCCCCGTCGTATTCCACCGTAACTTCATCGCATTCGGCGAAGCATCCGTTCGGGTAGGTGATGCCGTTGTCGCCGCAGACCGGATCGTAGGTGGCGGGGCAGTCGCAGTCGGGGTTGTTGGTTCCGCCTTCGATGCACTGGCCGTTTTCGCAGACGTAATCCACGGGACAGTCGGCATCCGCGGCGCAGGCCGTTCCCCATCGGGAGCAACTGCAGGCGGGACATCCGTCCACGTCCACCAGGCGGCCATCCGGGCAATAGGTCTGGCAGGTGAGATCCGGGCAGTGGGGTTCGGCGCATTGGTTGACGCAGCCCAGGGTCAGGGTGAACGTTCCCGAACCGGAGAGATCCCTGGAGGTGACGAGCAGCAGGTACTGCCCGAATTCCGGCGTGCGGAAATCGTAGATTATCGCCCGGCTGTTCGAACCGAGCGTTTCGCTGACGACCATGGCCTCGCCCCACAGGCCGTTCTTTCGTTTGGGACCGTAGAGAACCAGGACCGGCTGCTGGCTGCGATCGTCGGTTTCCAGCGTGGCGGTCACCCGGGCGCCGGGCAGGGCGTCGAAGGTGAAGGGCTGGAAGGATCGGTCCGATTTGTAAACGCTGTTCTCGACCTGCCCGAAATCGATGTTGCGGCTTTGACTTTCCTCCCCGAAAATCTCTTCCAGCATGGACGGGTCGGACAACATCGGGGGATAGAACTGGGTGGTTCCTTCCGGAGAGTCGGGGCTGCCGTCGCCGTCATCGCCGTCCGTGTAATCGTTTTCCGTTTCGTCTCCGTCCGGAGTGATGTCCCCGTCTCCTCCGTCCTCCCGGTTCACCGTGGAATCCGAGCAGCCCGCCAGCAGCAGCCATAAAAGCAGCAGGGGGAGCCACAGGCGAAAAAGCGGCGGTCCGGACGCCATGCAAACGGAGTGTCGATTCGGCTTTTGCGGTTTCATGTTCTCTGCCTCGTCCGACTTTCTTTCCCACGGTCCCCTCACTCCATTTTAGTATACAGCAAAACTCGTACCAGAATGAAGATCCGGCGAGCGCCCGGGGAGAAAACGTTCTATCTGTCCGATATTGCTACAGGAAATGTGCCTACGTGTCAAATATTCATGCTTCGCGACGTTTCTCTTCATTGTCTCGTTTCCTTTACAGATTGAGCGCGGAATGTCATGAACTCCGTCAACTGCATGATAATACAGATGAAAACAAGCAAGACGATTTTTTGTTTCCTCGAATCGAAGAAAGCTTCCGGGGCGCGCCGGACGAACGGCGAAGAGGGTCGCGGGACGGGTGGAATTTCGTGAAAACGGCAGGGCGGGGCGAGGATTCCGACGAAATTCCGATGACGGGAAAAATATCAGTGAAAACAATAAGATAAGAACGGTTTTGGCGACGCATTTTTATTGACAATTCCCCCCGGAAATTTTATACTAAATCGATTTTTTGTCGGGGCTTTTCACCCCCCGATTCGGCCCCTTATTCACCAGGGAAAAATCGGATTCGAACCGAGGCGCAACGGAGTTGTAAATGCTGTTCCAACCCAAGGAAATTCCCGTCAATATCGAAGAGGAGATGAAGACTTCCTACATGGAATACGCCATGTCGGTCATCATCTCCAGAGCGCTTCCCGACGTGCGCGACGGGCTCAAGCCGGTTCACCGGCGGGTGCTCTTCGCCATGCACGAAATGAAGAACTATTGGAACCAGCCCTACAAAAAGAGCGCCCGTGTTGTCGGAAACGTGATCGGCAAATACCACCCTCACGGAGACTCCGCCGTCTACGACACCATCGTTCGCATGGCCCAGCCGTTTTCCCTGCGTTATCCGCTGGTGGACGGCCAGGGAAACTTCGGATCCGTGGACGGCGATTCCGCCGCCGCCATGCGGTACACCGAGGTGCGCCTGGAAAAGATCGCCGGGGAGATCATCCGGGACATCGACAAGGAAACGGTGGACTTCGCGCCCAACTACGACGGCAGCGAACAGGAACCGTTGGTGATGCCCACCCGGATTCCCACGCTGCTCGTCAACGGCTCTTCCGGTATCGCCGTGGGCATGAGCACCAACATTCCACCCCATAACATGGGCGAAATCATCGACGGCGTCATCCGGATGATCGAAAACCCGGAAATCGGCGACGACGAACTGCTTTCCATCGTCCCCGGCCCGGATTTCCCCACGGCGGGCTTCATTTACGGCCGGGACGGCATCGAACAGGCCTACCGCACCGGGCGGGGCATCATCCGCCTGCGCGCCCGCGCGCTGATCGAACGCAACCGCCGCACCGATCGGGAATCCATCATCGTCACCGAGATTCCCTACATGGTCAACAAGGCCAAACTCATCGAGGCCATCGCCCAACTGGTCAAGGACAAGCGCCTGGAAGGCATATCCGATCTGCGCGACGAATCCGACCGGGACGGCATGCGCATCGCCATCGAACTGAAGCGCGACGCCGTGGCCGGCGTGGTGTTGAACAATTTGTACAAACTCACCCAGATGCAGACCAGTTTCGGCATCATTTTGCTGGCTCTGGTGGGCGGACAGCCCCGCGTGCTGTCTCTCGGAGAGGTGCTGAAGCACTTCATCGACCATCGCCGCGACGTGGTGACTCGCCGGTGCCTGTTCGAACTTCGCAAGGCCGAGGAACGCGCGCACATCTTGGAAGGCCTGAAGATCGCTCTCGACAACATCGACGAGGTGGTCGCCACCATCCGGCGTTCCAAGACCCCGCTGGAGGCCAAGGAAGCGCTGATCGAGCGCTTTTCTCTGTCGGAACGCCAGGCCCAGGCCATCTTGGACATGCGTCTCCAGCGCCTCACCGGGCTGGAACGGGAGAAGATCGTAGAGGAACTGAAGGCCGTACTGGCGGAGATCGAACGACTCAAAGCCATCCTGTCCGACGACGAACTGCTGATGAAACTTATTTCAGAGGAGTTGATGGAGATCCGGGAAAAATACGCGGATCCCCGACGAACCGAAATCCTGAACGAAACCAGAGAATTGTCCGTGGAGGATCTCATCGTGGAAGAGGATATGGTGGTCACCGTGTCCCATTCCGGCTACATCAAGCGAAACGCCATCAGCCTTTATCGTTCCCAACGACGGGGCGGCAAGGGCAAGATGGGTATGGGCACCAAGGCGGAGGATATCGTCACCGATCTTTTCATCGCCTCCACCCACGACACCGTGCTGATCTTCTCCGACAAAGGCAAGGTCTATTGGCTGAAGGTCCACGAAATTCCACAGGCGGGTCGGGCCGCCCGGGGCAAGGCCATCGTGAACCTGGTCCAGATGGAGCCCGGCGAGGGGCTGGCCGCCATTCTGCCCATTCGGGAGTACAAAGAAGGCTACAACGTCCTGTTCGCCACGAAAAACGGCGTGGTGAAGAAGACGGCCCTGACCGCCTATTCCAACCCCCGCAGCGTGGGCACCAAGGCCATCAACCTGGACGAGGACGACGAGATCATCGACGTACGTCTGACCGACGGGGAAAAGCATATCCTGCTGACGACGCTGAAGGGCAAGGCCATCCGTTTCAAGGAATCGGTCGTACGTTCCATGGGGCGCGTCAGTCGGGGGATCCGGGGCATCACCCTGGTGGAGGACGACCGCGTGGTGGCGCTGGACGTGCTTTCGGAGGGCGCCACCATCCTGACCGTCACGGAAAACGGCTACGGAAAGCGCAGCCGCACGGAAGATTACCGGGTCCAGGGCCGGGGAGGCCGCGGAGTCATCACCATCAAAACCACCGAGCGCAACGGCGACGTGGTGGGCGTCAAGCAGATCACCGACGAGGACGAGGTGATGCTGATTACCTTGAAAGGCGTGATTCTGCGCATGAAGATGAGTGGTTTGAAGGTGATCGGTCGCAACACCCAGGGCGTGCGCCTCATTAACGTGGGCGGCGAGGAGAAGGTGGTGAGTATCGCCAAACTGGCCGAACGGGAAGACAAGAACGGCGCCGACGGGGATTCCGGAAACGATGATGGCGGCGGAGCGGACGGAACGGAAACGGAAATCGTCGATTCTCCCAGCGAAAACAAACAATTGGACCTTTTGGTTCCGGAGAGGGAATCGAAGAGCGGGAACGAACCGGATGAATCGGATGAATCGGATGAACCGGACGAATCCTGAGCACCGTCGTTTCCTTGTTTCCATGACGTAAGATCCCGGAAGAAGCCGGGCGCGGATCGTTGATTTCGAAAGGGGATGGATGGATATTTCGCGCTGGATCTCGATCGTGATCTTGGCCGCCGCAGGCTTCGGGCTGTACAGTCACTTTCACGTTCCCTCCTATCAGAAATTCTACCGACGGGGTCTGGAGTTTTATCAGCACGCGGACTACGAGCGGGCCAGCACCGAGTTTCTGAAGGCCGTCAGCGAGGCCCAGGAGGATGGAACGAAAGAATCGCGGCCGGTGATGATCGAATCCTTCATGATGGCCGGGGAGATTCTGGAAAACCGGCTGGGCCGCTACCGCCGGGCGCTGGAAATCTATCGGGACGTAATCAGCCAGGCGCCCCGTCGTCCGGAAACGATCCCGGCCCGCATCCGAATGGCGGCCATTCACCATGAGAAACTGGGTGAAGTGCAGAAGGCGATCCAGATTCACCGGGATCTGCTGGAGCAGTGGCCGAAAGATCCCCGGGTGCGGCCTCTGGCGCTGAAACTGCTTCAGGCCTACATGACGCTGCATGATTTCGAGCAGGTGGCCGCCGAGGGGCAGGAGATTCTTCGCCAGGATCCCGAGCACCCGGACCGGGCCTCCATTCTCTTTCTGATCGCCGAATCCTTCGCCATCCGTGAGCAGTGGGAAGAGGCGTTCAAAACCTACCGCCGCATCACCCAGGATCTCCCGCAAAGTTATTACGCCCGCCTGGCCTTGTTCGAAATGGGTAATTGCCTGTTGAAGATGAACCGTATCGATTCGGCCCTGGAGATATACGAGCAGGCCATTTCCAGCTATCCCAACGCGGAGGTGGTGCGGGAACGGATCATGGAAGCCCGGGCTCGCAAGGTGAACGAGGCCAACCGCGACGGCCTGCCGGAATGGTCCCTGAAAAGCTCCAGGGAACCTGCTCGCGACGTTCAGCCGAAGATGATCGAGCCGTTCCCCGAGGATCGCAAATATCCTCCTCCGAAGAATCCCCAGGAAAGCGAATTGCCGGTGGAAGAGGCCCTGGATACGATTCCCAGGGTGCGGGAAAAGCACAAGGACGCCGTGCAGCATGAACCGGACGACGCCAGCGCGGCGACGCGTGAAATAAAGAAGTCGGCCGAAACGCCCTCTTCCCGAAAAAAGAAATCGGATACGAAGTCCGCCTCTTCCAAGACCGACGCGCCGCAAACGCCGAAAAAGAACGAACCCGCCGCTCCAAAGGCTTCCGGAAGCTCCAAGGCGGATTCCACGCCGAAATAATCGGCCGCCCGGTCAAGTCATCGACTTATCGGTAAATCTTCTACGCGAAAGGCGGTTCGTCGTTTTCGTCTGCCATTTCCACGAAAACGGCGTCCAGCCGGCAAGCTTGCATGCATCGGCCGCAGCCCGTACAGGCTTCGGGATGAACCGTCAGCGCCGCTTCTTCCAACTCGAATACACACGGATTGGCCGGGCAGACGGCCAGACAGGCGCCGCAGGCCAGGCAGCGGCGTTCGTTGACATAAGGCCGCGTGGGTGTGGAACGGTTCGGAGAGGTTTTGCTCCTGCTGGTCTGACGATTCATTCGAGCGGACCTTTTCGAAATGGAAAGATTTCAGCGTCTCATTCCACAAAACGCCATGGAAAACGGCATTCTTTCCATACTTGGAGCCTCGAAGCCTTTCCGATTATTCCGGAAATGACGGTACTCCCACTCGGGAGGTTGCGTGGTTGTGCGGTCTGGCATGGTTTTTGCGAAGGTTTTCGAGCGGACGAAACAGAACATGAAAAGGCTTTCCTTCCGTGCCGTCTCGCCGCCGCGCGAGGATTTTCCAAAAAATCCTCGCGCCCCCGAACCCGTCGGGTTCGGGGGCGTCTTTCGCCGAAACGGCGAAAGACGCGGCGAAAGCGGTCCTTCCACAACGGACATGCGGGGGTTCGTCCGTTCGAAAACCGGCGCGGCACGCCTTTTGCAATTGGCATGGAGATTGCGTTTTCTGTCATTCCGAGCGAAAAACGAAGCGCGTGCGGAGATTTAGCGAGCGGCGGCGAAATTTTGCGGCCCTGCGAGGACGGTCGTCACGGCTCGGAATGACGTTTGCAATCCCGCATGCCGAAGCAAAAGGCGTGCCGCTTGCAAAAACCCATGCCAGACCGCCGAAGATGGCGGGTGCTTGCCTTTTCGCATGTTTCTTGCCTTTCGGCTTGGCTTAAGGTTTAATGAACCATTCGTTTCGTTCATCTTTATTCGAAGGAGTGCGCTCATGGCTCGGGATGTGAGAGGGTTTGGTTTCCGTTGGATCGTGATCGTCACGGCTATTCTGCTGACGCTGGTGGCCTGTTCGTCGGAGGATGAGGATGCCGTGGACGGCGATACGCCCGATGGAGATGGGGAGATTGCGGACGGTGACGGGGAAACGCCGGACGGCGATGAGGATGGCGACGCCGATGCGGCGGACGGCGACGGAGAGGCCGAGGAGGACATGCCATCGGTTTGCTTCGGGGATCTGGGCGTGGGACAATGGGAGGAATTCGCCACCGGAATCACATCCGGGACGGAAGGCATCGCCTTCGACGGCCTGGGCGGACTGTTTGTCAGCAACAAACAGCGCGTCCTGCGCCTGGACGCGGAAGGAAACTTCGTGGAATTCGCGGCAATTCCGGATGCCATCGGCATGGCCTTCGACCAGGCGGGAGATCTGTTGGTTTGTTCGCTGGGCGAAGAATTCGATAAGGACACCCGGGACGGCGCGCTTTATCGGGTGGATGCCTCGGGAAATATCTCCACGGTGCTGGACGCCGGGACGATTCTGAATCCCAATTTCATCACCCGCACGCCCTGGGGAAGCTGGCTCGTCAGCGACGATCTGGTGCCGGAGATCTGGGAGGTGGGCGACGACGGCCAGGCGGCCCTGTGGACCGACCAGGTTTCCTCGCCCAACGGCATGGTGTTTTCCACGGACGGCTCGATTCTGTTCGTGGCCAGCACTTTCGAGAGCGGCAATCCCATCTGGAGCATTCCCGTGGAGGAACACGCGGCCGGGACGGCCTCCATTCTGGCGGAGCTGCTGGAGGGAAACGTGGCCAACGACGGCGTGGCCATGGACGTGGAGGGCAATCTATACGTGGCGGCCAACGTGCGCGGAAAGATCGTCCGGGTGACGCCGGACGGTCAGCAGGAAACCATTGTCGAGGATCTGATGACGCCGGCCAGCCTGGCTTTTGGCCAGGGGGAAGGCTTCGATCCTTGTTCGGTCTACGTTACATCGCTGTTCGGCACCTCGGTATACCGGGTGAATCTGGGCGTGGAGGGGCAGCCCTTGTACCGATGATGGAGGGGAGGGCTTCGAGGAAAGCCGTTTTATGCCTTTACGGGCGCGGGTGAATGAGGGCGCGAGCGGATTTCCCGTATCTTGGATCTCGTACAAATCCGGAGGTATGCATGGCGGCGACGGAAAAGGAGGACCGGAAGAAACTGGCCGATTTCGTGGATCAGTACGCCCAGGCGATCAGCCGGAAAGACGTGGAACGGCTGGTGGAATCCATGGGGCATTTGCTGATGAAAATCGGGGAAATTCCGGAGAGTGACGAATTGTTTTCCCGGCGGATCAAGCTGTTGTCCGAACTGGTGCGGGATTTCCATGAGGGCGACGATCCGGAAATTCCCTTCTGGACCCTGGCGCGGGCGGTTTTCGCCCTGCGCTATTTCCTGGATCCCTCCGATCTGGTTCCCGATGAAACCACCGGTGTGGGGTTGCTGGACGACGCCATGGTGACGGCCGTGGTGGTGGAAAACTGTCGATTGGAACTGGAAGCCTACTGTCAGATGAAGGGTTACAACCCCCTGGAATTTCTCTCCTGAGGACGGCCGCTCCGGCGGCTTGCTCTATTGTCTATCCCGGAGTTCCTTTCTTCCCGTTCGGTTGTAGCGCCCATCGGATCCGGTGTCCGAAATGTTCCCGTAAAACCGGACGCTCTTTTTCGTCGAAACCGTAATACCCCAGGACGCGATCGTCCAGTTCCTCGCAGAGTCGTCGCCATTTCCGGGCCGCTTCCGGTAACGTCTCGGGATTTTCCATCATGTCCCGCCATGCAAGGTGCCAGGGGCGATGGTCCGCGATCGAACGTCGAAAGCCGTCCATGAGCGTTCGCAGGCGTTCGCCGCGATCCCGGAGCCAGTCTTTTTCCCGGGCGGCCAGCCGGGCGGGAAAGGGCAGGTTGGAAAGCGGGCGGTGGTAGAGTTCCAGAAGCTCTCCCTTGCGCTTGCCGCGATGTCCCAGCCAGAAGGCCGTCGCCGCCGTGTGCAGCCAGGCCAGGGCGGCCTGGAGTTCGTCTTTCTCGCCGTTTTCCGAAAGCAGATGATAGACATCCACGCTGGTGTAAGCTCCGCTTTCGGCGTAGGCGAAGCGCGGATATTCGGCCCGTTGCGGGATCAGAATAGAGGGTTCGCGAAAGATGACCTCTTGTCGGGGCCAGTGCAGCCGCCACCAGGGCATGCGTCCCTGGCGGCATTCCCGGCGGACTTCCAGCAGCGCCCGGTACGGCTTCAGGTGAGCCAGCAGGCGGGGCAGCCGTTCGGGCGGAAGCGATCCGTCCAGGTACAGCAGATGCCACGGGGTTTCGCTTTCCAGGAGAAACGGCCCGCAGGCCGGGGATTTGAGCAAGGGAACGATGCGTTTTCGTTCCGTTTTCGAGGCTGTACGGCGAATATCCGCGACTTCGCTTTCGGACAGGACGAAGATGCCGTCGCCGACCTTTGCCCCCGGTCCCAGGCGAGGCGGATGGGCGGCGGTCACGCGATCCGCGCCGCTTTGAATGCCGGAAAACAGACGGAAGCCCGTTTTCGCCAGGGGCCGGCCGTTTCGTTCCATGCGGTTCAGCCAGTCGCGTTCGCGATCGTCCTCCACCAGTCGCCAGGGCGTATCGTTTCCGGAACATTCGGGAAGAGGGGCGTCTCGTTTCCGCAACCCGACGATGGAAACCCGCACCCCGGAGGCGGAAAACACGCCGCCGTGGGTTTCCCGGACGAACAATCGCAGGGCCTGGCGGTGGATGGAGCCGCGTAAAGAGGCCGCGCCGTCGGCGGTGGGCCAATAGGCCGGCGTAAGAAACACCAGACGTCCGCCGGGTCGCAGGGCGTCCAGGGCCTGGGCCAGGAAAAGGAAGGAGTAATCCGCCTTTCCCTGGTAGCTTTTCTTCAGCGCGGGTTGGATCTCCAGGGCTTTGATGAACCGCTTTTTTCCCGTCTTTTCACCCAGATAGGGGGGATTGGCGACGGCGTGGCTGAAGCCGGAGTCCGCGTGAGGATGCAGCGCATCGCCCGATTTCACCGGCCAGCGTCGGATCCGTCCCTCAAATTCTTTCCGATGTTTCGCCAGCCAGAGGAGAAGCTGAATGGAGGCGATGGCCGCCAGCGAGGGATGTTGTTCCACCACTCGCCAGGAGGAAAAGGCATCTGAAAACGAAACCTTGAAGTCCGATACACCGCCGCCGGATTCATCCGGAGCCAAACGATCCAGCGCGGCCAGCGCCAGCGTTCCGGTTCCGGCGCTGTTGTCCAGAAGCCGTATGTCGGCCACGCGGTCTTTCACGAACAAGCTCCGGGCCATCTCGCGGGAAAGTTCCGGGGGCGTGCAGAAAAAGCCCGTGCATTTACGTTCCGCCTTCGGGGCCAGCGTGTCCAGAAGCGGCGCGGCGAAATCCATGGAGCGCGCGGAAAGGGCCTGAAAATCGAGGGAATCGGGCGACAGGCCGCCCAAATAAGGTACGATCATCGCCCGGGCCGTTCGCGCCGCGTCCATGGTCAGGCCGCAACGGTCGGCCAGCCGCCGTTCATCCACGGGGGTTGAATGATCGGCCAGGGTGCATCGCAGTCCGTGGCCCAGAATCCGCGCCGTCTCGCCGAACAGAACGTCCAGTCCGTACCCGGGTGGAAGCGAGCGCAGCAGCCGTTCCCGCAGGTGAACGAGCGTTTTCCGGTCGGCGGGATCGGCGGCGGTCAGCCAGCGTTTCCAACTCATGGTTTCCGGGAAGTTGAATCAGGGTTCCGCCGGAGCCGGGGGCGGCGTGCCGGGGGGAATGGGAACGCCTTCCGGAAAATTCTCCGGCCGGGCCGGTTCGTCGGGGACGGGCGGGCGTTGCAGCGACTCCGGGCTTTCTTCATCGTCGGACGGTTCATCCTCCGCGGCGCTTTCGGGTTTGCCGATGTCTTTTTCGGAACGTTCCGATTCCGGTGGAACGTCCGGAGAGACCCGAATTCCCTTGCGGGTTTCGAAACCGCCCGACGCCTCGTCCACGTCCTCCGTGGGAACCGCCTGGACGCTGTCCGGCGTCACCACGATCACCTGATCCTCGGATTCCAGCGAGGCTTCCCGTTTCTGCTCCGCGATGATCTGGCGGATTTCCTCGGCCAGTCCCACGCGGTCGTGAAACTCTTCGGGAAGGTCGTATCCCGTATATTCCTCGCCGTAGAATTCCTTGATGTACTTGGTGCGTTCCTTCAGCTTATTCTTGAAAATCTTTTTCAGGTCTTCCGGGGAGTCGATGATATGGGGCGTCAGGACCACCAACAGGTTGTTTTTGGTCGTGCGATTTCCGGTGTTCCGGAACAACAGGCCGATGATGGGAATGTCGCTCAGGACGGGGACTTTTTCCTTGTCCTCGATCTCGCTGTCCTTCAACAAGCCCCCGATGGCCAGCCGCTCGCCGTCGCCCGTGGAGGCTACCGTTTTGATGGAGCGCTTGGTGGTGGTGGGCCCCAGCACTTCCGAGATGGAGGACAGGTTCTCGATGGTGATTTCCACCTTCAGCTTCACCCGCCCTTTTTCGTTGATTTCCGGTTTCAGCTTCATGGTCAGCGCCACGTCCTGGCGCTGAATGGACAGCACCGGCTGGTTGTAGCTGTCCATGGACGCCCCCGTGATGAACGGCACGTTGGATCCCACGATGATCTCGGCTTCCTCCGCGTCCATGCCGATCAGGTAGGGGTTGGACAGGAGATTCACCTTGGAACTGGTCTGGAGCAGGCGCAAGAGCGCGGCGAACGAGGGGAAATCGGCCCCCAGGCCCATGCTTTCGGCGTCTTTTACGCTTTCTCCCCGGACGCCCACTGCCAGTCCCATCAGCGTGGACGGCGAAATGGCCGCCGAACTGAGGGATCCGTAATTCGTTCCCACGGCCACCATGCTGCCGTCCAGGCTGTCGATTTTTTTCGCTCCGGTAACGGAGAATCCGGTATCGATGTCGTCGGAGACGCCCACTTCCATGATGACCGCTTCCAGGAAAACCTGCCGGGGAAAGCGGTCGAGCTGGGCCACCAGGCGCTTGATTTCCCGGATTCCCCGGGGCGGTCCGGTAACGATGATGGCGTTGTTTTCCTTGTCCGCCGTGGTCTTCACCTCCAGATCCTCTCCGAATTCCCGGCGTTTGGTTTTCTTTGTCGCGGTCTTGGTGACGATCTGCTGCAAGGTGGAATTGACGTTCTCCGCTTCGGCGAAGCGCAGGAAGATCACGTCCATCTCGGACAGGCGGTTGATGCTGGTGTCCAGCTTCGGAATGAAGGCCAACACCCGCTTGCAGGCTTCCTCCGTTCCCACCACGAACAGGCCGTTGGTGCGTTCGTCCGTGACGAACTTCTCCAGACCCACGGCGGTGTCCTTGCCCTTGCCGCCCTTCATGAAAAGTTCCTCGGCGATCTTCACGATGTCTTCGATGGGAGAGTTCTGCGCCGTCCAGAAATAGATTTTCGTATCCGGAGCGCCCACGTCCAGATCCTCCAGGATGCGGATCAGGCGGGGAAGGTTGGGTTGCAGTTCGACGATGAGCAGCATATCTCCGGCGATGAAGACTTTTCCCGAATTGCTGCGCAGGGCGTCCAGGATTTTCTTCGCTTCGTCCGGCTCCAGGCTTCGCAACTTGTACAGGAGCGTCACCTGGGGCTGGCTGGCGTCGAAGGCGGGAACTTTCTGGATGAAAATCTTGCTGGGCAGCTGTTCGATGTTCTTCGTCGTGTCGTATTTCGCGTACAGGCCGGTGGGAGAGAAGGTGACTTCCATCAGTTCCAGCATGCGGACGTAGGTGGCCCAGGCTTCCTTGGGGTCCATGCCGTCCGGGGTGAGCACGAAGAGTTTGCCGCCTTTGGCGTTGTCCGGCAGGACGATGTTGACCTTGCAGAATTCGGCCACGATCTTCGTCAGTTGGACGAATTCCACCTCTTCCTTGCCGAAGTACAGCCGCCCCTCGCGGACCTCGGCCTGGGCGTGAAGCCAGGAAGGCGCGAGCCACAGGCCCGCGACCAGGAGGAGAAGAAGGAAAAATCGGATCCGGCCTGAAAACGACAACCGTTTCATCGCACCTCTCATTGACGAAAACGAACGATACCGAGCCGAGCCAAGAATAGCCGAAGCGGTTGGAAATGGCAACGGAATCATGACGATGAACGGCCGGGTGCCGCCGGTTTTGCTCCCCGCTGCGGATAAGAGTTTACAAAGTCACCCTCCATCCGGTATAACTCCCCGACATGCGATAAATATTCCGACAATTGGAGAGTTCGGCCATGGCCAGGGTGTTGCTTGTGGAAGACGAACGGGGAATTCGCGACACCTTTCGTATCTTCCTGGAGGATCGCGGGCATCGGGTCGATACCTCCGAAACCATCGAGGACGCCCGTAGCCTTCTGGAGACGCGGCGCTACGACGTGGTGGTTTCCGACATCCTTTTTCCAAGGGAATCCGGTCTGGACCTGCTGGTCTTCATCAGAAATCGGGATCTGGACAGCGAAGTCATCATGATTACCGGCGAGCCCACCATCCGGGCCACGGTCACGGCCATGCGTCTGGGAGCCTTCGATTTTCTGGCCAAACCGATCATGGGCATGGAACTGTGCGACATCGTGGAACAGGCCGCCGCCCGGAAGGAGAAGCGGGATCGGCAGAAGGCGGCCCTGTCCGAAAGCGAGGCCCGTTTCCGGCGGCTGGCCGAAAACGCCAAGGATCTTATCTGGCGAACGGACATGGAAGGCCGGGTGGAATACGTCAACCCGGCCGTGGAAAATCTGCTCGGATATCGCGCCGAGGAGATCATCGGTTGTTCCCGCGCCGACTACCTGCCCCCCGAATTCGACGAATTCGCCATGAAGGAACTGGAACGCGTCCTGGCCGAAGGCGGCGAAAAGCTCCATCTGCGCGGAGAAATGGATTACATTCACAAGGACGGGCACCGCGTCCCGTTCGAAATCAACGCCACCATTATTCGAGGAGAAGATGGAACTCCCGTGGCCATCGAGGGCATCAGCCGGGACGTTTCCGAAAGAAAGCGGTCCCACGCCAACCTGGCGGCCCTGATCGAAAGCTCGGATGCGCTGATCGCCTCTTTCGATGAAGAGCAGCGCCTGCTGGTTTTCAATGCGGCGTTTGCAGAGCGGTTTCGGGCGGCGACCGGAAGGCTGCCGAAGACCGGAGAGCGGATTCGTGATTCCTTGAGCAAAAGCGCGCATGCCTTCTGGTCCGCCCAGGTGGGGCGGGTCATGGCCGGGGAACGCTTTCACGAGGAATTCGAGGTCGATCTTTCCGGCAAGGGAGCGCGAGTCCTGGAAATTCATTACACGCCCATCGTTCAGGATGGGAGAATCGCCGGATTCGCCACCCACGCGCAGGATATTACGTCGCGCAAACGGACGGAATCGCGCTTGCGCCAGCTGAATGATTTCCAACGCGGCATTCTGGATTCCGCGGACATCTGGCTGAATGTTCTGGACAAGCAAGCCAACGTGGTGGTCTGGAACAAGGCGGCCGAAGGCATCAGCGGATACCGCCAGGAGGAAGTGGTCGGGCACGGCCGGATCTGGGAATGGCTGTATCCGGACTCCGATTACCGCGCCCTGATCTTTCGCAAGGTCCAGGCCATCCTCCACGAAAAGGACCGCGCGGAAAGTCTGGAAACCGTGATTCGGCGGAAAGACGGTCTCCGGCGCGTGATCTCCTGGGATTCCAAGGAATTGCATGACGATTTCGGGCGCGTGATCGGATCCATCGCCCTGGGGCGGGACGTGACGGACCAGAGTATCCTGGCCGACGGCGAGGATCGGCGGGAGTGGTACGATCGGATCCTGCACGCCGTGACGCCGGGGCTGAAAAGCTTCCGCTCGGTTCGGACCGACGAGGAGATTCAGGATGCCCTGAAGTGGATCGGCGAAACGGTGGAGGCGGATCGCAGCTATCTCTTTCTGTTCCGCAAGGATGGAAAGCGGATGGCCAACACCCACGAATGGTGCGCCGGGGGCGTATCCCGCGAGCGGGACCATCTTCAGGATCTGGACCTGGACCGGGATCTGCCGTGGTTCGCTCCCCGCATTCGAAGCCTGGAGACGATTCACATCCCGGACGTGGATGCCCTGCCCGACGAGGCCGCCCGGGAACGGCGGCATTTCCAACAACAGAGCATCCGCTCGTTGCTGGTGGCTCCCGTGGCCGTAGAGGGGCGGCTGGTGGGGTTTCTCGGTTTCGACAGCGTGAAAAAGCGGCGCGAATGGTCGGAAGACGCCATGCAGATCCTGCGCCTGATCGGCGACCTGTTCCGGCGTTCGGTGGAGCGGATCGACGGCCTGTTTCCCTGAAAGCGGCTTTACGGATGGCTCTTGTGCTGAAGACGGCTTTCGGAAACGCGCGCAGCCTCTCTGCCGTCTCCGTCCATGAACCCCGCCCTATCTTTTCTCCCGGTTTTCGAAGAGATCCGTGCGGATTTTCTTTCCCATGGCGCGAACCAGGCCCGGTTCCCGCGCCACTTCCGATACAAGCCAGGACACCTGCATCGGGGTGAGGTAAAAGCGCCGATAGGCGGCGGCGGCCAGGCGGCGCATCGCGGCGGCGTCCGGGAGGTCGTCCGTCGTCCGAAAATCGGCGCTTTCATGGGCGTTTTCCGGACGGAAAACGGAATAATGGGCCATGTCCAGCCCCAGCCTGCGCGACAACCGCAGGGAATGCACGGTGGCTTCCAGGCTCACGCCGGGCAGTCCCAGAAGAAAGTATCCCGTAACGGAGATGCCGTTTTTTCGAGCCAGACGCACGATTTTTCTTGTGGTTTCGAAAGGTTGGTAGAGCGGATGAGGAGAGGGTCGCCCTTCGGGAAAGAGCCCCTCCACGCCGATGGCGATGCGGCGGCATCCGGCCTCGGCCATGCGGGAGAGTCGCCTTCCGTCGAGATCTTCCGGTCGTCCGCCGTTGGCCACCTCCCAGATCCAGCCTCTCCGCTTCTCCGCCAGAAGTTCCAGAAGCGCGTCCAGGTGATCCGTCGGCTCGAAGAAATTGTCGTCCTCGAAATGGAAATCCCGGATGCCGTAATCCCGGACCAGGCGTTGCATTTCCTCTGCGATATCGGAGGGTTTGCGGGCTCGGAAACGGTGGCTCGGTCGGCCCGGCCGGTTGCAGTGCGCGCAGGCGCGGGAGCACCCCCGGCTGCCCTGGACGGCGGCGAAGGGATAGCGCACGCTGCGATAGGCATGGCCGTAGCGAAGAAGCGGCAGGAAGCGCCGGTCCGGAGGAAGCAGGTCTTGCAGGTCGGGAGATGAGGATCCGAGAGGTAGCGTCTCGATTTCCGTTCCATGTCGCAAGGTCGCGCCGGGCAGGTGAACGGAATCGTGGGACGGATTTTCCAGAAACGCCGCAACCTGGAATTCCGCATCGCCCGCCAAAACGGCGTCCGCGCCGGTTTCCGGAAGCAGGGCTTTCGGATCCCGCTCGGGAACCGATCCGACGAGCGCCACGGGGATGTCGCCACTCACGGCGCGGACCCGGCGGATCATCGAGACGGCCTCTTCCCGCTGGCCCGCACGAATGGAAACCAGCACCGCCCGGAAACGCCCGGCGGCAAGTTCCATGAGCGCCGGGCGAAACTCCCCGAAATCCGCGTCCCGTCCCACGGGCGTATAACCCGCCCGGCGAATGGGGGCGGCCAGAAACGCCAGGTCCAGGGGATAGGAGGCCTCCCGGACGGTGGGCGGCTTCAGCAGCAGAATGTCCGCGTTTCGTCTCACGTTCTCGCGCCGTTTCGTGTATTTATGCTCCTGTTTCGAATCATAGCATGTCCTCGCGCCGTTCGCCAGACGCCTCGCCGTGGTTGCGAGGAATTTCCGCCTTCATTCCGGCGGAATGGCCGAAAGATCGATGGGGGGAAACGGATATTTCGCTCCCTTTCGGAAAACGGCCGGTTGGGTAATCATCCAGCGCAGGGTCAGGGTTTCCCTACGTTGCAGCCCGCGAGCGTCGAGGTATCCGGATTCCCGGCGACAATGCCGGAATCCGACTTCGTTGAAAAGTCGGAACCAGTAATTCCGTGGCTGTTCGTTGATGTGGCCGATACCGTCCTGGGCGGGCGGCGCGGCGGAAAACACCACCAGATCCGAAAAGCGGCAGCAGTTTTGCACAAGGACCGGGGCGCTTTCGGCGGGCAGGTGCTCGGCCACATCCAGACAAAGCGTGAGCTCCGTTCTTGGGAAACGGTCCGAAGCAAGCGGTTCCATCAGGTCCGCCGTTTCGATTTCGTCGATGCCCGCGGCGCGGAATTCCGGCGGACAGGGGAAGCGGTCGGCACAGGTTACCCGCACGCCCAGTTCTCGAAGCCGACCGGCATGGAGCGCCGCTCCGCAGCCCAGATCCAGCACGCTTTTCGGACGGTATTGCTCGTAAACGATGTCGGCCACCTCGCGGGCCGAACGCCGATAGGCCGCGTTTTCCACGCCCCATTCCCGGTAGAAATCGGGGCCGTAGAGTTCCGGGCGGTAGTCTCCGCCGGGCTGGGATTCGTCCCGGCGGCGCGGGCTCATTCCGCCTTCCGGATGCGCACCGCGACCTTCTCCTTGCCGATGGCGTATTCCGTGCCGTCGTCGGCGGGGCCTTCCTCGATGGAAAGCGCCAGGAGTTCGGCGGATAGAAGCTCGGAGAAGCGCGCGAAGATGGCGCGGATGTCCTCCGAGTCCGTCCGATATCGGATGTGGATGCGGTCCTCGATCTCCAACCCGGAATCCTTGCGCTGTACCTGAATGCGCCGCAAAAGTTCACGCATGCGGCCTTCCAGAATCAGGTCGTCGTCCAGTTCCGTGTCCACGGCCACCCAGGTTCCGCCGTCCTCGGCCACCGAGCGATTCTCCGGCGAGGCGCTTTCCACAAGAATGTCCGCGCGTTCGAGCGCCAGCGTATCGCCCTCGATGCGGAATTCGAAGGTTTCCCTGCCCGACAGGTGAGCGGCGGCCAGTTCCTCGGAACGGGAGGCGATTTCCGCTTGCACGGCCTTCATCAGCCCGCCGAGACGCTTGCCCAGGGTCTTGAAATTGGGCTTGGCCGCGTGGGAGCAGGGGCTCTTCGCGCCGGGCTCCAGCACCTCGACGTTCTTGACGTTCAGGTCGTCCTTCAACATTTCCGTAAAGCGCAACGCTCCGCGCCGCTCGTCCGCGTCCGCCGGGGCGATGGTGAGCCCGCGAAGCGGCTGGCGGACCTTGATGCGCGCCGATTCCCGCGCGGAAAGCGCCAGATTCACCAGGCGCTGCACCGCGTTCATGTCGGCCAGAAGCTCTCCGTCCACCCAACCGGCGTCGGATTGCGGGAAATCGGCGTGATGCACCGACTCCGGGGCGGCCGCATCGTGGCTGCGCACCAGGTTCTGATAGATCTCCTCCGTGGTGAACGGCATGATGGGCGCGGCCAGGCGCACCAGGGCGGCGAGGCAGTCGTACAGCGTCTCGAAGGCCATGGCGGCCGAGGCGTCGTCCTTTCCCTTCCAGAAGCGGCGGCGGTTGTGGCGGATGTACCAGTTGGACAGATCCTCCACGAAGTCGGCAATGGCCTTGGTGGCGAAGCGGGTTTCGTAATGCTCGATGCTCTCGCGCACCCGTTCCACGGTATGCTGGAGACGGCTCAGGATCCAGCGGTCGAAGTCCGGCCGGTCCGCGAAGGGCGTGGGCATCTCCGGCGGAACGAAGCCCTCCAGGCGGGCGTAGTTGACGAAGAAGGCGTAGGTGTTCCAGAGCGTGTTGTAGAACTTGCCGCGCACCTGCCGGGCGACGCCGTAACCGAAGTTCAGGTTGCTGGTGTTCTCGTGGTCGCAGTAGATCCAGCGCATGATGTCCGCGCCCATCTTCTCGGCGGCGTCCTCGAACCAGATGGCGTTGCCCTTGGACTTGTGCATCTCCTCGCCGGTCTCGCTGCGCACCAGGGCGTGCCCCACCAGCGTTTTGAAAGGCGGGATGTTCTCCATCATCGTGCTCATGGCCAAAAGGCTGTAGAACCAGTTGCGGAACTGGCCGGGGAAGCACTCCAGCACCAGGTCGGCTGGAATCCAACGCTTCCAGTACTCGCGGTCCGTGTTGTAGCGTACGGTGCTGTAGGGCACGATGCCGGCGTCCAACCAGGGGTTGCCCACGTCCTCCACGCGGCTCATGCGTCCGCCGCACTTCGGACAGGAAAGCTTTACGTTGTCGATCCACGGCCGGTGGGGGCTGTGGCCCTCGAACGCCTCCCAGCCTTCCGTGGCGCGCTCTTTCAGTTCTTCCCGGCCGCCGATCACGTCGAAATGCTCGCAGTCCTCGCAGACCCAGACGGGAAGCGCCAGGCCCCAATAGCGTTTCTTGGAGATCATCCAATCGCGCATGTTGGTCAGCCACTCCAGCTCGCGTTCCTCGCCCCAGTCCGGGATCCATTCGATTTTCTTGACGATTTCCTGGATCTCGTCCCGCCAGTCCATGTTGATGTACCACTCGTCCACCAGTCGGAAGACAAGCGGATCGCCGCTGCGCCAGCAGTGGGGATAGACGTGGGGGTAGAGTTCGGTGGCGACGAGCAGCCCCTTTTCCTTCAGGCTGGCGATAATCCACTTCACGGTGTCCTCATCCAGCGCATGGCGGCCGGTGAGTTCTCCGAACTTGTCCAGGAATTTCGCCTCGCCGTCCAGCGGGGCGATGTGCGGCAGGCCGATCTCCTGGCCGATGACGTGGTCGATGTCGCCGCATCCGGGCGCGGTGTGGACGATGCCGGTTCCCTCGCCCGCCACGACCACGGCGTTGCCCCGGCTGTCCCGGCCGCCGTCGATGACCCGGTGGGCGCTTTTTCCGCTGTCGGAGACGGCCTCGTCGGTGAACGGATAGCCGCCGGGAACGTTCTGTGCCTCCAGTTCGTCGAAGGGCCCGCGGTAGCGCCAGCCCACCATCTCCGCGCCCTTGACGTAACCTTCGATCTCGAAGCCGCCGCGTTCCTTGAAGATCTGCTCCAGCGTCTTCAGTTTGGGCACGCCCTCCACCCATTCCTTCTTTTCCTTGAACTCCTTTTCCAGGCGTTTGAAGCTCAGGTTTTCCGCCGCGAAATAATACAATTCGCCGTCGGCCTTGCTGCGAAGTTTCACGTATTCCAGTTCGCCGTTGACCATGGCGCCCACGTTGCTGGTGAGCGTCCAGGGCGTGGTGGTCCAGACCAGCAGGTTTTCCCCCTCGCGTTCGATGAGCGGGAATTTGAGGAAGATGGCCTCGTGGGCCACCAGCTTGCGGCCTTCCACCACCTCCATCTGGCTGTAGCCCGTGCCGCTGCGCCCGGACCAGGGCATCACGTCCCAGCCGCGATAGACCTTGCCGCGCTCGTGGCACTTTTTGAGAAACGACCAGATGGTGTAATTGTTTTCGTCGCTCATGGTGTAATAGGAATCGTTCCAGTCCATCCAGTAGCCGAGCCGTACGGACTGCATGGTCTGGATTCCGGAGTATTTCCGGACTCTTTCCTTGCATTTCTCCACGAAACGGTCGATGCCGAAGTCCTCGATCTCGCGTTTGGTGGTAAAGCCCAGTTGCTTTTCCACCTCTACTTCCACCCACAGGCCCTGGCAGTCGAAGCCGTTCTGGTAACGTAACTCGCGGCCGTTCATGGCCCAGTAGCGCTGGAAGCAGTCTTTCAGCGTGCGGCCCCAGGCGTGGTGGACGCCCATGGGGTTGTTGGCGGTGATGGGACCGTCCAGAAAGGACCAGGCCGGTTTTCCCGCATTTTTCTCGCGGAGTTTGCGGAAGGCTTCCGTCTCGTCCCAGAACGTCTGGATGCGGTGTTCCATCTCGACGACATCAACCCAGTATTCCACCTTGCGATACATGACCGTTACGCCTTTCTTGCAGAGATTCCAAATGCTTACGTTTCCCGCCCGCAACGTCGACAGGATCTTATTTCATACCGGAAAAGCGCTTTTAACGCAAGAAGAAACCGGGTCCGGCGGACGCGAAGCCGATTCTCGGGAAATGGAAATCGGCGGGTCCACATGCCTGCCGGAAAGGCGGCGCTTTGCCGCACGGCCTCCAGCGAAACGCCGGAAGACCGTCGGGAAACCACGCCACGGGATACAATGAATACATTCAGTGATTTCAATGGCGTACGGCTAGCACGCCATCGCGCTTCCCGGGAAAAAAATCGCACCTCTTTGCAAGGGTCTTTTCGCGTTGCGAAACGTTTTATGATATACTCTGTCCCGATCCGGGTTTCGGTCGCCGTGCCCGGATTTACACAATGATTCCGTAGCAGGCTCATCGCGGGATGTTCCTGTCCGAAAATTCGGACGGGGCGCGTGGGCTTTTGGATGACGTTCGTCCGGGGACGTGTTCCCGGATCGATTCGAGGTGGATCTCATGAGACGATACCTGTACATGCTTTTGAATCTTTCCGTCATGGCCGCCGTCCTCTGGATCGTGGGGTGCGATGTTTCGGCCCAATGTCCGAACGGGTTCCTTTTCGAAGGCGGACGCTGTGTCTGTCCCCTGGGCGCGGTGCCCCAGAACGGGCAATGCGTGGCGCCTCCCGACCATACGATCCATCCGGACGGAGACACGTCCGACGGCGATGCGGACGGCGACGATCCCGACGGGGATACCGATGAAAACATCGATGGCGACGACACGCCCGACGGCGACGCGGACGGAAATCCCGACGGAGACACCGACGAAAATCCGGATGGAGACACGGACGGGGACGCCGATGGCGAAACCTTCGTTCCGCCGGTTTTCGCGCCGATCACCGCCGGCACCTTCACCATGGGCAGTCCGGACACGGAAACCGGGCATACGATTTCCGAAGTCGAGCATCAGGTTTCGCTGACGGTGGATTTCGACATGATGATTCACGAGGTCACCCAGGGAGATTTCGAGACGCTGATGGGATACAATCCCAGCGATTACGCCACCTGCGGGGAGAGTTGTCCCGTGGGGCAAGTTTCCTGGCACGAGGCCCTGGTGTTCGCCAATCTGCTGAGCGATTTCGAGGGACTCGACGACTGTTTCGACTGTTTCGGCGAAGCGCCCAATTTCACCTGCCAGCTTCTGCCGCAATATACACGGCCCCAGGACTGCCCGGGATACCGGCTTCCCACGGAGGCGGAATGGGAGTTCGCCGCCCGGGCGAACAGCCAGACCGCGCTTCCCAACGGCGATCTCTCCGTCACCGGCTGCAACGAGGACGCCGCGCTCGCGGACATCGCCTGGTATTGCTTCAATTCGGAAAACACCATGCATCCCGTGGGGATGAAGGGCGCGAACGCCTTCGGTCTTTACGACATGGCCGGAAACGTCTACGAATGGGTCTGGGACCGGGAAGGCGCGTACTCGGCCGAGGCGGTCAGCGATCCCGTGGGACCGGAAACGGGCTCCAACCGCATCCTTCGCGGCGGCGGCTGGAATTTCGGCGCGGAATACTGCCGCAGCGCCGCCCGGAGCGACACCGGCGCCACCGCCCGGGCCTACAGCACCGGCTTTCGACTGGTCCGATCGCGGACGGAGCGATGAGTTTCCATGAATGAACGGTGAAAAACGTCTGCAAACGTTCGGAATCGCCGGGGATTATAAGGAAACGCGGCAAGTGAAAACAATGGCTTGTTTGATGGACAAAGACGGTATTCATTCGAACCGGGGAATCTTCTGGGTTCTGCTTGGCCTATTGGTCTTGCCCGCCGGCGGTTGCGGAGAGGATTCCTCCGGTTGCGCGGACGGTTTCGAATGGATCGACGGCGTCTGCGTCTGCCCGGAAGGATACAGGGAAGAAGGCGGAACCTGCGTGAAAGACGGAATGCCTTTTCCTTTTGAAGACGGCGATGAGGACGGAGGCGACGTGTCGGTCCATCCGCTTCTGGACGGAGATGAGGACGAGTCCGTGGACGGGGACGAGGACGGCGGAGAGGCCCCGGAAACCGACACGGAGGCGGAACGGGCGGACGGTGACGAGGATGGAACCGAAACGGATGAAGACGGAGCTGGCACCGTGACCTGGATCGACATTCCGGAAGGATCCTGTTCCATGGGGGTTTCTCCGGACGATGATACGTTCGTGGAGGTGGAGCGGCCCGCCCACGTCATTGAACTGGATGCCTTCCGGATGACGGAAACCGAAGTGACCCAGGCGCAGTTCGAGGCGGTCATGGGCTTCAATCCCAGCACCTTCGACAACTCCTGCCCGGATTGTCCCGTGGAAACGGTTTCCCGAAAGGACGCGCAATCCTTCTGCCAGGCCGTCGGCGGGCGTCTGCCCTCCAGCGCGGAATGGGAATACGCCGCCCGGGCGGGAACCACCGAGCGTTACATTTGCGGAACGAGTACGGCCTGTTTGTCCGGCCTGGCCTGGTGGAACAACGCCGTAACGAGCCCCCAGGCCGTGGGGCGGTTGCAGGAAAACGCCTGGGGACTGTACGACGTTTTGGGAAACGTGTTCGAATGGACGCTGGACTGCCCCCATGAAGGTTACCAGGGCGCGCCGGGCGACGGAAGCGTTTTCGAGGGCGGGGATTGCGATAAGCGCGTGATCCGGGGCGGCAGCTATGAATCCAACGATTTCATGCTGCGGGTGTCCAATCCCGCCGCGTTCAACGAAAGCGGAACGGATCAACGGGTGGGATTTCGTTGTCTGCAGGAATAGTGGCGCGGCCGGAGCCGGAACGGATCCGGAACGGCTTGTTATTCGACGAGGAAAGGTGATCGGGAATGAAAATCGGCATGACGGCTTGTTTCTTCCTCCTGGCGATGTTGAGTTGGCCGGGGATTCCGGGCTCCGCCCTGGCGCAATCGGATGACGACTACGGATCGGACGACTCCTACGGGCGCCCCGCCGCCCGGACGGTCAACCGCGATACCATGCGGATTGGCGTGCTGGACATTCGTTCCACGTTCGACGCCGAACGCCACGTCAACAAAACCGTCCGCAGCCAGTTGTTCCAGGCGCTGATAGAGACAACGGAACAGATCAACGCCGTGAATCGGGTGGTGATTCCCAACGACAGTCTGATGAAGCTTCTGGATCCTCGCCAGAAATTGTCGTTCCGAAAGTGCTGGATCAATCGCATCTGCCTGGCGAAAGTCCTGAAACCCAACAATCTGGACATCATCGTCGCCAGCAAGCTGCGGATGAAGAAAATCTCCGAGGGCACCATCGTAGACAGCGAGGGAAAGTCCATCCACGTGGATCTGGAAAAGGAAGTGGATACGGGAGTGCTGGGCGGTTCGGAACGAAAGCCCGACGTATTCGCCGAATATTCTCTTTTCGTCGTGGTTTTCGACACCCAGCGGGGAAGGAAGTTCGCGGAGGTTTTCGTTCAGGACACGGATACCCGCCGGCTGCGGGACAAGGTTCGCAAGGAAATGTACGACCAGCTCAAGCGGGTGGGGCTCATCCGCGAACAGGAAGCGGCCGCCGCCGGAATCGCCGTTGCGGACGACGAGGACGCCATCGGTCCGGAAGAGCCCGTGGCCGATGACGCGCCGGCTTCCGTCGCCCCCGTCACCACGACTCCCTCGGACGAGGACGGTCCGATCCAGTACGACGACACCACGAAGACCGGACGGGATCTGAAGATCGCGGCCTGGACCACCTTCGGGGCGGGTATTCTGGCCGAGGGTCTGGGCGTGACCTTCACGCTTCTGTCCAAACAGGCGCACGACAAGGCCATGAAAACCGCCGCCACCAGCAAGGAACTGCAAAATCTCCGGGATGACCAGGACACCTACGGGCTGTCCGCCAACATTCTCTATGGGGTAGGAGGTGGACTTCTGGCCACGAGCTTGGTGCTGTTCATCCTGGACTGGACGGATGTCCTGGAGGGCGGCTCAGGCGGTTCGGGCGGCGGCGTGGCCGTGACGCCCGATGGCGTGTACGTGAATTATCAGCTTCGTTTCTAATCCTGCGGCAAGGAAAAGATGATGATGAACCGGGTAACCGATCGCAACCGCCGAAGCGGATTCCGCCAAGGGAATCTGCTGCGGCTTATGGCCGGAATCTTTCTTCTGGCGACCGCCAGCTCCTGCATGCTTTCCGGCGTCGGGGGAGAGGGCGAGAACTGCAACGATCTGGGCGTCTGCACGGAAGATCTGATCTGCTGCTGGATCGCGCCCAATGAGGGCAAGTGCCTGACGGCGGCGGACTGTGGGTACTTCCCGACGGACGGCGACGCGGACGGCGACACCGACACCGATGGCGACACGGACGGCGACACCGACACCGATGGCGACACGGACGGCGACACCGACGGCGACACCGATGGCGATACGGACGGCGACACCGACGGCGACACCGACGGCGATACCGATGGCGATACGGACGGCGATACCGATGGCGATACGGACGGCGATACCGATGGCGACACGGACGGCGACACGGACGGCGACACGGATGGCGATACGGACGGCGACACCGATGGTGATACCGACGGCGACACGGACGGCGATACGGACGGCGATACCGATGGCGACACGGACGGCGATACCGACGGCGACACGGACGGCGACGAAGAGGAAACCGAGGAAGACGCCGAGGAAGACGCTCCCTTCGATTGTACCGGGGTCTGCGAATCTGAAGCGGATCTGTGCTACTTGAGCGGCCTGTGCGTCTGCAACGGTACCTGGGCGTTGGTCGATTGCGGTTCCTACTGCACGGGCTTCGGATGGGATCAAAGCAACGGCTGCGTGGAAGCGGACGGAGAGGATGACTTCTGCGCCTGTTCCTCCAATGCCGACAACCATGTTTCCTCCCTGGCCGTTCCCACCTATTTCGAAAACGACACGACCTCGATGGGAGACGATTTCCAACTCGGACTGGACTGCGCCGGAAACGCCATGCCGGGCGAGGACCACGTGGTTTCCATTCCCCTGGCGGCGGGCGACGAGGTGCGGGTGCTTTTGGATCGGGTGGAAGCGACCTACGATCCGGCCCTGATTCTGGCGGACGCGTTCTCCAACCGGGCCAGATGTCTGGCCGGTGCGGACGACGGCGGAGACGGCGAACCCGAAAGCCTGGCGTTTACGGCCGAGGAGGACGGTACCTATTACGTCGTGGTGGACAGCCGCCACACGGCGAGCCGCGCCGCCAACTCCCACGGGAGCTACCGCCTCACCATCGCCCTGTACGATCCCATGGAAGAGATCTGCCCGCAGGCTTCCGGAGAGGTCTGCACGCCGGACTGCTTCTGCTGGCAAAATCCCGGGCTCCAGGGCGAAATCATCAACGGCATGCACGCTCTTTCCGACTCCAGGGTCTACGCCGCCGGGACGGGCGGATCGCTTCTGGCCTACGACGGAAGCGGCTGGAGCCAGCCGGTTCTGGGAGACGACGGCATTGCGGGCGAGGATCTTCTGGACGTGGCCGCCCGGGCGGATGATGAAGTGTATCTGCTTACCGGAAGCGGCCTGTATCTGTACGACGGCGCGGGAACCTCCCTGGTTCTGGAGGCCGCCGGTGTCTTCAAGGCCATGGATCTGGGCAGCGACAACACGCTGTACGTGCTGGAATACGACGATCCGGACACCTTCGTCACCGTCATCGGCGATGCGGCTCCGGCCTATCTGGGCGGCGGCGGCTTCGAACTGGACAACGGCCAGCCCGGCTTCAACGGCGAACCTTTCGACATCTGGGCCGGAACCTCCGGGCAGATCTATCTTTCCGGCTACGAGGTCTTCCGCTGGACCGGTAGCGCCTGGGGCATCCGCAACAAAGCCGCCGGATCCTCGCCCTTCCGGCGCATCTTCGGCCTGCCCTCCGGGGATATCTTCGTCTTCTCCGGCCTGGATACCTGGCACAACAACGGAAGCACCAGCACCTGGACGGCGCTGAACTTCGGGGAACTGTTCCAGACAGCCGATCTTTGGGGCACGTCCATGGACGACCTCTACTTCGTGGGAGAAATCCTGGGCTCCGGCGTCCAGCGGGTCATCTACAAGAACGCCACGGGCTACAACGCCCTGTCCGGCGTGGACCTCGCCGACGACGCCTGGCGGCGGGTGTACGGCTCGTCCTCCTCGAAGGTGTTCCTGGTCGGCGCGGCCGGAGCCTTCCGCGCGGGCAACGCCGCGGACGGATTCACGGCCCTCGACGAACGTCTCACGGACGCCGATTTCAACTTCGCGCTGGACCTTTCCGAAACGGACGCCTGGGCGGGAGGAAGCGGCGCGCTGGCGCGCTTCCACGGCGGGGCCTGGTCCCTGGCGGATGGCGCGGCCGAGTCGGCCTTCGGTCTGCCGGACGACACCGAATACCTGGACGCCTGGGAGGATGGAAACGGACTCGTCCACATCGCCACGGACCAGGACGCCATCCTGACCTTCGATCCCGACCTGGCCACCTGGAGCATGCTGGGCGTCACGGGCGGCCTGCCGGTCGGCACGCTCGCCGCCATCGACGCCAACTCCATTTACGTCGGTCCGGTGCTGAGGCATTACAACGGGCTGACCTTCTCCAACGTGACCTGGGACGCGGCGGCCTCGGCGCGGACCGTGGCGGATCTCTGGATCAGCCCCGGCGGCACGCTCTACGGCGCGGGCCCGGACGGTATTCTGAAGTTCCATGCCGGCGTCATGACCGTGGTCCATTCGGCCGGAGGCGCGAACATGACCCACGTGGCCGGATCGGCCGACGACCGCATCGCCGCCGCCGGAATCCTGAACGGCCGCCCGGTGGTCTACGTTCTGGACGATTCCGAATGGGTCCGGATTCCCACGGGCTATCTGCCCGCCGCGCTCGTCCCCGTCGGTTTCGCGGTCACGTCCGATGATGTCTATCTGCTGGGAGACAACGGCGGACGCACGGAACTGTACGCCCATACCGGCCTGTACTGGCGGCGGCTGGAGCAGTTCCCCGCGAAGAACCTGCGCGCCCTGAACGCCCACGGCGGAAGCCGGGTGCTCGCGGCGGGCGGCCATGGCTGGATTCTTCGGCGATAGATCCGGGCTGCATAGGTGCGCCTTTCGGTTCTATTTGTATAAGGCTTTATAATTACTTGACATTTTCTCCCGGAACGGGCTTTTGGGCCGTTCCGGGTTTTCTTTTATGTGTCGTCTTTATCTCATCTCTCCAATAGAAATTTAGAATCGCATGAAAATACAGGCGATATCGATTTTTAACTTTATGAAAAAATTCAAAATAATCATTGACAAGCCGCCACATAGCGGGTAGGTATAAGCAGGAATATGTAATATCATGTATGAATTTGTAGATGAAGCACGCAAATCGGTCGGAGAAAAGAAGATTCCGATCACGCCACGGGAACCAAGAAGGAGGAACGAATGAACCAAAGCAAAATGCTCAATTACCTGTTGGGAACGACGTCGAAAGTCGAGATTCTGCGCGTCCTGTACGAATCGGACGACGCCATGACCGGACGCCGCATCGCGTCTCTGGCCGGCATCTCGCCCCGTTCCTGCCAGCTTTCCCTGGACAGCCTGGTGAAGAACAAGGCGTTGTTCCGCAAGGCCGTGGGCCGCGCCTATTCCTATACCGTCAACCGCGAGCATAAAATGATCTGGGAGCTTCTGGAGCCCGTTTTCCAGAAAGAGCGCGTCATCCACAAGGAAGTCATCGCCCGCGTCCAGAAACTCGCCCGCCCCAGCGGCCCGGAACTGGTTTCCCTTTTCTGGAAGCTCACCACCGTCCGCACCGGCGAATCGGCGCACTTCGTCGCGGTCATCAACGACAAGAAAACCTTCCCGGACAAGGATCTGATGAAGAACATCACCGATATCGTCACCGCCGAATTCGGCTACGACGTCAAGGCCGAGTTCGTCCTGACCGAGGATTTCAACACGAAGTTCCTGTCCTCGGACAAGGCCAGAAAGACCTTCAGCCGCACCTACGAGAAAATCAAGGGCGCAGCCTTCGAGGAACTGGTTCCCTCGAAGAAATAAGGATTTCCGGCTTCAACGCTCGGAAAGACGAATGCGAAAGGCGGCCTGCGGGTCGCCTTTTTTCGTGCCGGGACGATGCTCCCGAATCGCGAGGACCGCCAAAAAACCGAACGCGACGTGGAAGAACCTTGATTTTCCCTCCTTTTTCCGGTAGGGTGATTTCGCACCCGTCGGCCGTTCGCGGCCGGGCGCGGAAACATTCACGATCCCCCCATTCGTATCGAGGCGCGGAAGAACGATCCGACGCGCCCGCAGAGGTTCACGAAACGGAGACGACCATGAAAATGAGAATCCCGGGCCTTTTCGTATTGTTGCTCGCCCTGTCTTTCGCCGCCGGTTGCGGATCTTCCGTGGACGAACCCAACGAGGGCGGCTCCTGCGGCGATATGTCCGGATTGCAGGAAGACGCTCCCTGGCCCATGAAGGGCTATTGCCCCAGCCACCAGGGACGCGGCCCCAACGCCGGAACCGTTGCGGGAAAACTTTTATGGAAGTTCGAAACCGGCGGTCCGGTTCTGGGTTCGGCCTCCGTGGCCGCCGACGGCACCGTTTACGTGGGCTCCTACGACTACAATCTTTACGCCATCAACGCGGACGGCACGGAAAAATGGGCGTACGAGGCGAAGGGGGAGATCACGGCGACGCCCGCCATCGGCGCGGACGGCACGGTGTATTTCGGGGATTGGGAAGGCAAGTTCTACGCCGTGGACGCGGACGGCCGGTTGAAATGGTCCTACAACGACGTGGCCGGAAACGTGAAAATGAAGGGCAAGGTCTGGTCCTCGGCCGCCATCGGCCCGGACGGCACCGTCTACAGCAGCAACAACGATGGCAAGCTCTTCGCCATCAATCCGGACGGAACCATGAAGTGGGTCTTCGTCTCGAAATACAAGAAACCGCTGGAATCCTCCGCCGTTCTGGCCGAGGACGGCATGTTGTACGTGGGCAGTTACGACGGCGCGGTCTACGCCGTTCAGAACGACGGCCGGGGTTCCTGGATCTACAAGACGGAAGGCATCGTGCATTCCAGCCCGGCCATCGGAGCCAGCGGAACGATTTACGTCGGCAGCCGGGACGGCAATTTCTACGGCCTGCGCCCGGACGGCCGCAAGCTCTGGAACAATTACATGAATAAAATCATGGTGGGTTCGCCGGCCATCGGCGAGGACGGCAGCATTTACATCGGCACCCACGGGCAGCAACTCGTGGCGTTCAAAGCCTCGGGCGGCAAGCGCTGGAGCTTCAAAACCCGCGGCGCGAAGATGGACGATCGCGAGGGCTTCGTGGGCAGTTCGCCGGCCGTGGGTGCGGCCGGAAACATCTATTTCGGCGCCAACGATTATTTCGTCTACGGAATCAGCCCCAAGGGCAAGGAAATCTGGGCTTTCGAGACGGGCGGTCCGGTGGAAGGCTCCCCGGCCATCGGTGGGGACGGCACCATTTACATCGGCAGCACGGACGGTTTCCTGTACGCCATCGGCGACTGACCCATCCGGATTCCGTAATATTTCCAATCACTTCGGTTGTTTCCGAGGTGTTTCATGGCGCGTCCCCGTTTCATCTGCGACGCCATGCTGGGCCGTCTGGCCACCTGGCTGCGCATCCTGGGCTATCCGGCCGAATTCATTCCGGAAATCGATGACGACGATCTGATCCGCCGAGCGGAGGAAGGCGGCCTGGCAGTCTGTACCCGGGACCGGGCGCTGTTGAAACGCCGCTTTTTCAAGACTCATCCGTTCATCTTGGTCGAATCCGACTTCTTCAGGGAGCAACTGGTTGAAATCATACGGACTTTCGGACTCGATCGCGAAGGGGAGGGCGGCATCTGCCCGCGCTGCAACCGGGCGCTTTCCCCCGTGAATCCGGACGATCCGTTCCTTTGCGTACCGCCCTACGTTCGTGAAACCCAGACGCAATTTTCCCGCTGTCCGCAATGCGGCCGCGTTTTCTGGCCCGCCACGCATCGCCACGGTATGCGGGAGGAACTGGCGGCGATTTTCCGGAAGGCCGGGGACGAATCCCGACGCTGAAACCGGAAATCGGACTTCCGGTTTTTGGGTCGAAACGACCCCTCCAAACCGTCCTCGAAATCTCTCCTGGAGAGATTACACGTCTGTAAGAAATCGGCTGGTGGTAGTACCTACCAGCCGGCTGTTAATACTTTTGTCAAACAGTTTGTCATAACGAACTTGGGCGGGGCGGCGGGTTTTCGGCATTGACGATACAGCAGACGCCACGGTCTTGTTTCGTGTAACGAAACATGGCCGTGCGGATCTGGAAAATTGTGATAAAATCCAATTATGGAACGAACATCCGAAACAACCGGACACGGCTATTGTTCCTGCGGAACGAAAACCGTGGCACCCGTTCAAGGGCGGACCACCCGACCTTACCAAATAGATAAGAAAAATGTCGGCCAAAGAATCAGCTTGAGATGTTTGGTTTCTCATTTGAATTTGTAATCCATTCTAAAAACCAGTCTGTTGAATCAGTCTTTCCAACTTCTTCATTTGAACTGGTCATGCCAATCCGCGCTAGTCTGATTTCACGAAGCAGACCTAAAGAAACTAAATCTACAACAGCTGCCTTAACTTGATGAAAGGGCACTTGCGAAAACTCGTTCTCTAGGATCACACTGTACTTATCAACTTTGATGTCATTCAAGCGAGCTACCACAGAGCCATGATAATGCTCACTTTCTGCTGGCTTGGCATTGGCAATGCACGAAAGTACCTGAATATGCAGATCTGATAGACCGTTCAGCATTTTTGCCGCCATTTCGGCTTCTTCCCAGGATGCATTGGTTCTGCATCGATTCTCAATAATAGCTGCGAATTGCTTGCGTTTATTCTCGGAACGAGTATTCATGACATGGCAAACAATTTGTTTGAGAAGGTCATACAACTCTTCAGTGGGTTTCAGTTTAACTTTTCCAAATTCCTGTTCAAAAGTTTGCATACGTTCATTAAGATTCATAAAGAAAGACTCAACCCGCTGCTTCTCATATGCGAGACCTTCTCCAGCTAACAATGTATCAATTGATGTTCCAACAATGGGTATGGATTGGATGGCTGCTCTGGCCAAGCTATTCTCGGAATAACGGCGAGCCTTATCCAACATGCCGTTGAAGGAAGTTTTCGGTAGGCCATCCACAGTGTTTTCCTCTTTTCTTGCATTGTGTCAGGATGAAAACCATCAGCCTTTGCCTCCCTACAGATTCCCGTACAGCGTGGTGCGGTTGCGGCCGGCCTTTTTGGACTGGTACAGGGCCACGTCCGCCTTTTCCAGAAGTTCCTCCTTGTGGCGCGAATCGTCCGGGAAGACGGCGATGCCCACGGACATGTGGGCGTGGAAGCTTCCCAGATCGGTGTCGAAGGCCAGATCCGCCACCGCCTCGCGCAGTTCCTCGGCCTTCAGCAGGGCCTGGTCGCCCGCCGTGGAATCCAGGATCAGCACGAATTCCTCGCCGCCGTAACGCGCCAGAAGATCGATTTTCCGCAGGGAGTTCCGCAGGGTCTTGGAAACCTCGCGCAACACCAGGTCGCCCACCGGATGGCCGTAGGTGTCGTTGATCTTCTTGAAGTGATCCAGGTCCATCATCATGAGCGAAAGCTTCTGTTCGTAGCGCTCGGCCCGGCTGAGGATCTCGTCCATGCGCTCGTTGAAATAGCGCTTGTTGTGCAGGCCGGTCAGGCCGTCCGAGATGGCCATGTTTTCCAGTTTGCGGATCATGCGCGCGTTTTCCAGGCTGCCCGCGATCTGGTTGGCCAGGATCTCGAAGATGTGCTGGTGGTCGTCCGTGAAGGCCCGCGCCTCGCCGTGGATCAGCACCAGCGCGCCTTCGGTTTTCGCCTGGACGTTCAGGGGCACGATGAGCAGCGAGGCCACGTTGTCCAGCTTTTCGTTCGGGTGAAAAATCGTGGGCCGTTTCGGCAGGTTGGCGAAATCCGGATAGGTCAGCGCCTGGTTCTTGCGCACCACCCAGTCCACCAGGTTGTTCTCTCCGAAAAACGTCGCGCCCTGCATGCCGCTTTCCGGCGGCCAGACGGCCACGACTTCATAGGCGCGTTCCTCGGGACGGAACAGCACGATGGCCCCGAGATCGTACGGGATGATGGTGTGGCTGGTTTCCAGGGAGACGCGCAGCACCTCGTCGCGCTCCAGGGTCTTGGCCAGTTCTTTGGAAGCCTCGGTCAGGCGGTGATAATCGTCCTGGTTGCGCTCCAGGCGGCTTAAAAGATTTTCGCTGGCCACCATGCGGGAGATCTGCAGGGCGGCGGTTTTCACGGCCTCCATCTCCTCGTCCGTGAACTCGCGTTCCTCGGTGCGGTCGAGCACCAGCACGCCGTGGACGCGCTTGTGGTGCAGAATGGGCGTGGCGCAGAGCGCGAAAAGGGGCTCGCGTACGCGGTAGTAACCGAAGGGATTGTCCTGCCAGCGCGAGCAGTTGACGCGGATGGACGAGGCGGAGGTGACCACCGCGTGCAGGGGGCCGGATTCCGAGGGAAATTCGCGCTCCACGACGTTGCTCGAATTGGTCAGCGCCTCGGTGACCCGCAGAGTCTTCTTGCCGCGGTCGTACCACAGCACCACGGCGCTGTGTGCTTCCGTGTAGGTGGACAGGAGGCTCAGCAATTCCTGCATGGCCCGCCGGATCTCGAAGACGGACGAGGCTTCCAGCATGCGCCGCGCCCGGGTTCCGGCCTTTTCCGGCATGCCGGGTTCCATTTTGCGGAACTGGCGGGCCTGGCGCTCCAGGTCGCCCAGGATCGTCTGGGGATCGGAGGATTCCGGAGTGTTTTCGGAGAGATATCCGATTCGCAGGGCCAGCCAGCGCAGCGCCCCGAAAAACAGCATCAGTCCCCCTCGCCCCAGGGCGTCGGCCGGATGGGCGTCGAAAGTTCCCCGGGCCAGGGGATAGGCCAGGGTGAGCAGCACGGCGTAGGCCAGAAAGGCCGCCGTGGGTTCGCGCCGGCTGAAGAGCGCAATGGCGGTCACGGCGACGTAAAGCAGCGGAAACAGGGCCGAATCCATGCCGCCGGAAAAGCCCACCCAGCAGAAGATGGCGGTGAACAGCAGGACGCCGGGTTCCACCGCACGGATGAAATTGCGGTCTTCCTTTTCGTTTTTCCTGCGTTTCAGGAAAAGCTGGATCGTGCGCAGAACGGCGAAAACACTGAAGATTCCGATCCAGATGGCGGAGAGTGTCCGGTTTTCGTGCTCCGCCAACCCGGCCAGAAGCAATCCCGCCGCGACCAGGGCAAAGAACAGCGGGGCAAGGCGCAGCAATCCTTCCCGGATCGACCGGGCGGTGTTTTCACGTTTGGGATTCTGTTTCATTCGTTTTTCGTTTCCCGTGGTTGTCCTCGAAAACGGCCTGCCGAAGGCGATTTCGCTTTCTCACTAATCTTCGCGATCGAAGCGCGCCGCCAGATAGCCCACCACGTAATCGCTGCGGCCGCTGACTTCCGCGCTGTTGGTATAGGCCACTTCCGCGGCCTTCACGGCTCCCAGGTGTTTCGCCGCCTGCATGGCCAGGGCGGCGGGCAGATAGCCGCACATGGTGATGCCGTGCGCCGCCACCGTCTCCATCAGCCCGAAGGCGTCGAAATCCTTTATCTTTTCCCGCGCCAGGCGGTCGTTTTCCTGCAAGCGGTGAAGGTCGTCCTCATGGCTCATGTCGCTGCTGGCGACGATCAGCGTCTCCCCGTGGGCTTCGCGAATGGTCGCGGCCAGATCCTCCGCCAGCCGGGCGATTTCCGCCGGGCCGGGGTGCATGAGGCGGATGGGGACGATCTTCGCGTTCGGATTGCGGGCCTTTAAAAAGGGAAGCTGGATCTCGATGGAATGCTCGTCCCTATGGGCGGAAGGATCCCGCGTGACGAGCGGCGAATTTTCGGCCAGTTTCTCCGCGAACGGCTCGTCCACCTCCATGGGGCCGAGCGGCGTTTCCCATGCCCCCCGGTCGTAGAGCGCCGCCAGGGGACCGGGGCTGCGGTGGGTGGGGCAGAGGAGCACCACGCGCTCGGGAATCTCCAACTCGGCATACAGTCTTCCGGCCGCGGGTCCGGAAAAGACCCACCCGGCGTGGGGGGCGATGGCCGCCACGGCGGGCCGGGGCGGATTGTCCGATTTCAGGAACGATTTCAACGCTTTTCTGGCTTCCGCCTCGTCCAGGGGATACCAGCCCTGCCGGGCGAAAACGGCTTCGCGAATCATGGCGGTTCTCCCTTCGTTTCGTCCTTCATTTCTCCTGGGTGGCGATGGCCAGCTTCCCGAAACCGGCCGCCTTGGCCGCGTCCATGACCTGCACCACCAGGCCGTGATGGACGTTCTCGTCCGCCTGGACGATCACGGTGGCCGCCTTGGAGGCCCGGGCGCGTTCTTCCAGCAGGGCGGCCAGTTCATCCAGGCTGACGGCCTTCTGCTGGTAGATCAGCTCGCCTTCGCCGTTGACCGCCACGATGATGTCGCTGGCCTCGATGCGGCTGTCCGAGTGGGCCGCCTTGGGCAGGTCCACGTCGATGCCCGGGCTGCTGACGAAGGTGGTGGTGAGCATGAAGAAGATCAGCAGGAGAAACACCACGTCGATCAGCGGCGTGACGTCCACGATCACGTCGATGCGCCGCCCGGCGGGGCGGGAACGGAAGTTCATGCCGCTTTCTCCTTCGCGGCCAGGTCCGCCAGTTCCAGGGCGCTTTCCTCCATCCCCAGCACCAGCCGGTCCACGCGGCCCAGAAGATAGCGGTAGCCGATGTAGGCCGGAATGGCGATGGTCAGACCGGCGGCGGTGGTCAAAAGGGCTTCCCAGATGCCGGAAGCCAGGATGCGCGGATCGCCCACGCCCTGGGAGGTGATCTTCTGGAAGACCGTAATCATGCCGAGCACCGTGCCCAGAAGGCCCATCAGGGGGCAGATGGCGGCGATGGTCCCCAGGGCGTTGACGTAACGCTCCAGTTCCGCCGCCACGGACTTTCCGCTTTCCTCCATCAGTTCCTTCAGCCGCTCCCGGCTTTTGCCCGCGTGGCGCACTCCGGCCAGAAGCACCACCGAAACCGCCGAGCGATCCTGCTCGCAGAGCACCCCCGCTTCCGAATACTTGCCGTCTTTCGCCAGTTCCTTCACGGCCTTCACCAGCCGTTCCGGGGCCACGCGCTCGCCCCGCAGACTCACCACGCGTTCCAGAAAGATGGCCAGGGCCAGAACGCCGGCCACGGCGATGGGAATCATCACCGGGCCGCCCTTCGAAAGCAGTTCGATCATCGGGATCCTCCAAACGGGCCGCCCAGATGGCGGTCCAGATCTTTTCTAAGTTCATCCGGGTCCACGGGGCCCACGTATCCCTTTACCATACGTCCGGCCGGATCCACAAGCAAGGTCAGGGGAATCTCCTGGATGTAGCCGTAGGGCGTCTGCCCCTCCTGGGTTTCGAAGGAGGCCAGGTAGATGTCGAAGGTCACGCCCAGGGTCTCGGCGAAGAGCCCCACCATGGATTCCGCGCCCTTCAGGTCCAGGCTGATCCCGGCCACCGCCAGGTTCGTTTTTTTATAATCTTCCGCGATTTCCTGGAGCTTCGGAAGCAGGTGCTGGCTGGGAACCGAATAGGTGGTGAAGAAATTCAGAAGCAGCCAGCGGCCTTTATAGCCGGAAAGGTCCGAACCGTCCTCCAGGTTTCTGGCCAGAAGTTTCTTGGGAAGGTAGACGTCCGGAAGGGGTTCGGCGGAGCGTACGGGTTCGCGGTCCGGACCTTCCTCGATGCCCAGTTCCCGGATGAGTTCATCGCCCGTGGGCATGCGCCGGGGCTGGAGCCTTTGGGATTTCTCCGTCTGGCAGGCCATCAAAAGCCACGAGGCGAATAGGAACAGGCAAATGGTAGCTGCGATGCGCGCCATGCGTCTCCCCATGCGATGCGAACCTGTGCCGAAGGTCGGACCGGACCTCGAAACGAAATCGCCGCATTGTATCACATTCCTTTGCCCGGGAGAAACGTCTTGCGGGAAAAGGGAAAGAGTCCGTCCTTTCATCCCGAAGGCGCGAATATCGACCGGGCGGCTTGACAGTCCGTCGGGCGGGGATCTATGATCCGATACGCTAGGGAAAGGAGCCTCTCATGACCAAGCCGGTGTATCGCCACATCTCCATGACGCGTTTCGATACCGACTTCGAGCACCATCGCCGGGCGAACGCCGCCCTGGAAATCGCCCTGCACGGCGACGAACTGGACGCATGGCGAACCAACGGTGTCAGGGAACGCATCCTTCGCTTGCAGGCCGATTACGACCCGCCCGTCTGCATCCACGGGCCGGTCTTCGGCTACGAACCGGCCTCCATGGACCGGGCCGTGCGGGATCTGGCCTGGAAACGCACCTGGCTGACCCTGGAGGCGGCGGAGCTGGCCGAACCGGAAACCGTCGTGTTTCACAGCAGTTACATCCCCTGCCGCAACGGATTCCAGAAAGAGGTCTGGACCAAACGCACGGTGGATTTCTATACCAGGATGTTGGCGAAGCTGCCGGATCCCCCGTTCAACATCGTCCTGGAAAACATCTTCGAGGATGCTCCCCGGCCCCTGGCCACGGCCATCCGGGAGATCGATCACCCGCGCCTGGGTTTCTGCCTGGACATCGGCCACTTCAACATGTTCAATCACGGCGCGGACCTGGAACGCTGGCTGGCCCCGCTTCGGGAACGCCTTTTCCACCTGCATCTGCACGACAATCACGGGCGGGAGGATCTGCACCTGCCCCCCGGCCGGGCCTCCATCGATTACACGCCGCTTCTGCGTGTGCTTTCGGGGCTGTCGCATCCCTTCAGCCTCACGGTGGAGGGAAAATCCCCCGAACAAAACGACGAAGGCGTGGCCTGGGTGAGATCCCATGTTCCCGCTTTTGCCGAATAGCTCCCTCGGGCGGCCCGATTCCGCCTCGAACCCCGGATTGAAAGGAATTCTTGACGGAATTCCGACCTGTCAGGCAGGCATGACAAGTCAGCCTGACACGCCGGGACATTCCGGCTCGGATTTCATCGGGATTTTGTGTAAGTATTCCGTAGCAATTTCAATGTCTTGCATGAAAACTTGTCGGTTATTTCAAAATTGGCACGGCCTGTGCTTGTTCTTTGGGGCGTGTTCGCGAAACGCATATTTTGAAAACCACGGATATAGGAACCGAAAATGACGAGATTCCGTTTCACCCCAAGGAGGAACCCCATGAAAAAGGCCATCCTTTGTACCTTGCTGCTTTCCCTGGCGCTGGTGTTTTCCGGCTGCCTGGAAACCACGATCAACCCGGGAACCACGGACGACCCGAACGATCCGAATTCCACCACCGATCCCACTCTGGGCGACACCGAGCAGAGCGCCTGCAAGGATGATCTTTCCGCCCGCCAGCGGGAAGGGTGGAACGAAACCGATCCGGGCCTGCCCTATCCGTACAATCCCATCGAGGCGCGGATTCACGGTAAAAACGTCACCATCTTCCATCACGACGCCTATTATCAGTGCGGCGCGGAGATCGCTTTCGCCCTGGAAGCGGACGGACGGGATCTTCTTCTGCGTGAAATCGATACGGCCAACGACGTGACCGACTGCATGTGCTTCATCGATCTTTCGGTGGAACTGCAGAACCTTACGGACGGAACCTATCACATCGAAGTGTGGGATGAATTCAAGGACACCCTCTTCGGCGAAGTCAACGTCACCATCGGCGAGTGCCCGGATGTCTGCGAGACGGACGCGGATTGCGCTCACATCGGCGCGCCGCCCATTGATTGCGAGGGCGACTGGGCCTGCATCGAAGGCCAGTGCCGGTTCCAGTGCAACGGAGACATGTCCTGCGAGAGCGATCGGGACTGCCCGGACGGCTATTCCTGCGTCTGGTACGACACTCTCCTGCCCGGCGAGGAGGAATGGGACGAAAACGGCACGCCCATCGGCGGCGGCACGGAAGACATGCCCGGCCTGTACTGCGAGGCCGATGCGGACTGCCCCGAGGGCATGTGGTGTGAGTACGTGGATTGCGACGGCGAAGGCGACTGCGGCTGGTTCGGCGGCCTCTGCGTGGGCGGCGGCACCCCCTATCCCACCAGCGGCGTCTGCGAACCGACCCCGTGGGAATGCGACACCGCCCGGGATTGCGAGGGCATGTACCCCGACGAGGATTACGGCATGCGCTGCCCGGGTTTCTGGAGCTGCGAGAACCACATGTGCTTCTACGAATGCAGCGGATTCGAGTGCATGGACGACAGCGACTGCCCGAACGGCCAGTACTGCGAATACACCTACGGTTACGGCGAGGACGGCACGGTGGTTCCCGGCGACGAAGGCGATCCGGACGATATCGGCACGCCGAACCCCGGCTACATGGGCGGCACCTGCGTGCCCTACCAGAACGAATGTTACACGGATTCGGATTGTCCCGTGGGATTCATCTGCGAAGTCTACTGGGACGACGACATGGCGGTTCCGGGCGATCCGGAAGGTGACGACTGGATCGAGCCGGGCATGGGCGGCGTGTGCGTGCCGGTGAGTCTGGAATGCAGCGAGGATCGCGACTGCCCCAGCGGCTATCACTGCGAATACTACGAGTGGTTCGATGAAAACGGCGACGGCTATACCGATCCCGACGAATCCGGAAACGATCCCGGCATGCCGCCCTACGGCTACGGCGAGTGCGTGGCCGACGGCGGAAACGAATGCGAAACGGACTCGGACTGCTACGGCTACTTCGGTGAGGCCGATCCCTCCATCGGCATGCCGGAAGGCGGCTATATCTGCGTGGACGGCTATTGCGAGGCGGCCTGCTGGAACACCTACGAATGCTACAGCGACGACGACTGCGGCGAAAACGGCATGTGCGTCTTCCTGGAGATGGATTGCGACGAAGACGATTATACCTGCTGCGGCGGATCCTACTGCGAATATGGCGAGCCGATGCCCTGCGCGGCGAACGCCGACTGCCCCGCCGACATGGCCTGCGTCAACGGCCTGTGCGTCGAGGAAGTCTGCGCCTGCCCGGAATACTACTATCCCGTCTGCGGTATCGACGGCATAACCTACGACAACGAGTGCTTCGCCCGTTGCGCCGGCGCGGAAATTGCCTACGAAGGCTTCTGCGGTCCCATCTGCCCGCCCACCGGCGTGCTGCCCGAATGCGACGAAGGCTTCAGGGTGGAATGCCGTGAAGACGGCAACGGTTGCCCGTTCTGCGAGTGCGTCCCCGCCGGAAACGGCGCGGAATGCACCAGCAACCAGAATTGCGGTTTCGGCGAGTACTGCACCGTGGAAACGGGAGCCTGTCTGCCCGCTCCGGGATGCGAAGAGGGCATGGACTGCATCGCCGTCTGCTACGGCACCTGCTGCCCGGCGGTGATCGCGCCCGATTGCGCCTTCGGCCAGGAACCGGTGGAAATCACCACCGCCGACGGCTGCATCGGTTTCGAATGCCGCCCGGTGTCCCATACCGAATGCAGCAGCGACTCGGATTGCCCCCGGGGCATGCATTGCGACACCTGCCCGCCGGACCCGGACTGCCCCATCTGCGCCGTGTGCGGTCCGCCGGTCTGCGTGTACTGATTCGACTCGGTTTTACCTCCCTGTCGAGCCGTTCCGCTTTTGCGGGGCGGCTCGATTCTTTTTTGGCTTGACTCCAGGATCGGGGAGAAATCGGAAAGCCGTTTTCGGACAAGGCTCACCATCGAGGAAGGGGGTTCCCTTCCGCCTCCTTCGCTCTTTCTCGCGTCATTTTCGGCTTGTACCGGCGCGCGGGCGGCCGTCAAGGCTAAACATGCTCCGCTCGCTTCACTCGCTACGGCCTTGACAGCCGCCCTTTTCCGCCCCGGTTTCTCGCCTCATGACGCGAGGCGGCTCCGTCGGGGAAGGGAACGGGAAATACCCGCCTTCATTTTCATGGAACGAATCGTTTTTTCGGAAGAGAGGGCCGAACTTGACCGCCGGAAGGAGCTTGGGTATGCTGCGATGAAACGCGGGGATTTGACAGGACATGGAGATCGGCGAGCATGGCGATGAGGAAAACAATCCGGACGGCCTTCCTTCTCTGGCTGCTGCTTCCGGCGGCCTTTGCCGGGGCGAAGGATTCCCCCGCCCGTACCTCGGAGTCCGTGGCCCGGGTTTCCGGAGAGCCGTTTGTGGACGTTGCGCTTCAAATTCCGGACGCCATCGTGGATCTGAAGTACGCCACCACGGACAATTTCCTGAAGCGGGCCTTCTATGAAAGCAAGCGTTGTCTGTTGCGTCGCTCGGTGGCGAAACGGCTCGAAAAGGCCGCCGATCTCCTGCGGAAAAAGAAGTTGCGTCTGGTCCTGTGGGACTGTTACCGGCCGCTGCACGTCCAGGAGGCCATGTGGGCCGCCCATCCCGTGCGGGGCGAAGTCGCGCCGCCCCAAAGCGGATCCAACCACAACCGGGGCGCGGCGGTGGACGTGACCCTGGCGGATCTCTCCGGAACCTATCTGGAAATGCCCACGAAATTCGATCACTTCGGCAAGGATGCCTGGCGAAACGCCGTCTTGCGCTCGAAAACGGCCACGAAGAACCGGGAGGTATTGAAGGACGCCATGGCCCGGGCGGGTTTTTCCGGCATCCGCCGGGAGTGGTGGCACTACAACGCTCCGAAGCCGAAACGCCATCCCCTCTGCCGGGCGCACATCAAGGAGCTAGCCCAGGGGATCGACGCCGAAACGCAGCAAAAGCCCGGTCAGAAGCCGTAAGGGCAGCCCCATCACGGCCGTGTCGTCGGATCCCTCGATGGACGCGAACAGGGCGATCCCCAGGCTCTCCAGTTTGTACGATCCCGCGCAGTCCAGCGGCCGGTCCCGCTCCACGTAACGACGGATGTTTTCCTCCGAAAGCGGCCGCATGGTCAGTTCGTGAACGTCCACGGCCGTTTCCAGACGTCCGGAAGCGGGTTCGAACACGGCCAGGGCGGTCATCAGGCGGTGCGTACGCCCCGAGAGTCGCGCCAGTTGCGCCCGCGCGCGTTCCTCCGTGTGCGGCTTGCCTAGAATCTCGTCGTCCAGCGCCGCCAGTTGGTCCGAACCGATGATGAGCGCGTCGGGAAAATCTCCGCCCAGACTGAGGGCCTTGGACGTGGCGTGTATCTGTACGGTTTTCAGAGGCGAAAGCCCCGGATCCGGCTCGTCGTAACGGGGCGCACGGGCCTCGAAGGGCAGTTGCAGCCGCGCGAGAAGTTCTTTGCGATAGCGGCTGGTGGAGGCCAGAACCAGGGAGGATGCGGGCATGGGGCGGCTCCTTCGATTCCCGGTGGAAAGAAAAACCCGGACGCCCTGGGACATCCGGGATTCGTTGGCGGAACTCGTTCTCCGGCCGAAACCGGAAGGAGGCGGTTATTCCTCGTCCATGTGGGGATAGGGATAGCTCTTCGGCGGAACGAAGGTTTCCTTGATGGAGCGCGGCGAGACCCAGCGCACCAGGTTCAGATAGCTGCCCGCCTTGTCGTTGGTGCCGGAAGCGCGCCCGCCGCCGAAGGGCTGCTGGCCCACCACCGCGCCCGTGGGCTTGTCGTTGATGTAGAAGTTCCCGGCCGAAAAGCGCAGCGCGTCCACGGCCTGTTTCACCGCCCGGCGATCCTGGCTGAAGATCGCGCCGGTCAGGGCGTAGGGGCTCGTGCGGTCGCAGAGCGTAAGCGTCTTCTCGAAATCCTTGTCCGGGTAAACGTAGGCGGTCACCACGGGACCGAAGAGTTCCTCCGTCATGGTTTCGTAGTCCGGGCGCAACGCCTGAATCAGGGTGGGTTCGATGAAATAGCCCACGGAATCGTCCCGAGAGCCGCCGATGAGCACCTTGGCATTGCGGCTCTTTTTGGCGCGATCGACGTAACCTCCGATCTTGTCGAAGCTTGGCTTGTCGATCACCGCGCCCATGAAATTGGAGAAGTCGGCGATATCGCCCATTTTGATGGTGGCGATTTCCTTTTCCAGGCGTTTCAGCAGACGCGGCCAGAGGCTTTTCGGAATGTACATCCGGCTGGCGGCCGAGCACTTCTGGCCCTGGTATTCGAAGGCCCCGCGCACGATGGCGATGGCCAGGGCGTCCGGGTCGGCGGAGGGATGGGCGAAGATGAAATCCTTGCCGCCCGTCTCGCCGACGATGCGCGGATAGCCCTTGTAATTGTGGATATTCGTTCCCACCGTTTTCCACATGGACTGGAAGGCGCCCGTGGAGCCGGTGAAGTGGATGCCCGCCAAATCCGGGTGGGTGAGCGCCGCCTGGCCGACCTTCGCCCCCGGACCGGCGACCAGATTGATGACGCCGTCCGGCAGCCCGGCTTCCTTCAGAAGCTGCATCAGGAAGTGGGCGGAGTAGACGGCCGTGGAAGCCGGCTTCCAGACCACGGTATTGCCCATCAGCGCGGGGCTGGTGGGCAGATTTCCGGCGATGGAGGTGAAATTGAAGGGCGTCACGGCGAAGACGAAACCCTCCAGTGGGCGGTGCTCCAGGCGGTTCCAGACGCCCGGCGCGGACTCGGGTTGCTCCTCCATGATCTGCTGGGCGTAGGAGACGTTGAAGCGGAAGAAGTCGATCAGTTCGCAGGCGGCGTCGATTTCCGATTGGAAGGCGGTCTTGCTCTGTCCCAACATGGTAGCGGCGTTCAGGGTGTCCCGGTAGGGTCCGGCCAGGAGATCGGCGGCCTTCAGGAAGACGGCGGCGCGTTCCTCCCAGGACCAGGAGGCCCATTCCGCGTGGGCTTTTCCGGCGGCCTGGATGGCGCGCAGCATCTCCTTTTCCGACCCCACGTGATAGCGGGCCAGGCGCTTTTGGTGGTCGTGGGGCATGCGGCAGTCGCCCCGCTTTCCGGTGCGGACGTTTTTCCCGCCGATGACCATGGGAATCTCGATTTCCTTCGCGGCGTGCACGGCCAGGGCGGCCTTCAGCGACGCGCGCTCGGCGCTCTCGGGGGCGTAGGAAAGGATCGGTTCGTTTTCCGGATACGGGGCGTTGAACAGACCAATACTCACGGCGGACCTCCTTTGGACGGAATTCGGGGTCGGTGGTTGTAAAAGAATCGCCGCCGCCGGGGGCGACGATTGTCACTTTACCCGATGCCCGGAATCGGCGTCAAGGTCTTGATGGCGTCGATGAACGGGATTCAGCGTGAAATTAACGTTATAAGGAGGGATTTTCCTTGTGCTTTAGGAAAAAGGGAGCTAGCATCCGGGCTACGAGGGCAACTGAACGAGCAGGTGTGGGGCCGGCATCGGCCATGGACTCGGCCGATCCCTTCGGCTCCCATACAGGCAAAAGAGAATGGCCGGGAAGCTTTCGGCGCACGGGGCGTCACGCTTCCGGAATCGGTAATTTTCCCGATGTCGCTGGAGTAGTAGTGATGGCGCTTTCGGAAAACAACCCAGAGTTCCGGGAATTTCTGGAACTGACGAACGATTTCGTTCTGCGACTGGACGAGACGGGCGTCGTGCGTTTCGCCAATGGAAAAGTCAGGGGAATTCTCGGGCTTACCTCCGAGGAATGCGTGGGGCGTCCGTTTACGGATTTTCTGTACGAGGAAGACCGGGAATATTTCGAAGCCAAATTTCGCGACTGGCTGGAGAAACGAGCCGAGACGCCGCGGATTCACAATCGCCTGATCGGTCCGTCCGGCGGACGGGTGTATATGAACTGGAGTTTCCGCCTTTCCTTCGACGAGAGCGGCCGCTGCACGGACGTCTTCGCTTTCGGAAAGGACTACACCTGGTCCAAGAAAGCCGAGGATCAACTGGCCCGGGTGATGAACTTCGCGGGAAGTTTCGCCGAGGGCATCGCCATCGCGGACTGGGACGGGACCATTACCTACGCCAACAGATCCTGGGCCGTGATGCATGGCTACGAGGATTCTTATTCCCTGATCGGGAAAAACCTGCGGATTTTCCATACCGAAGAACAAATGGAAAAGGACGTTCTGCCCTTCAACCGGCGGGTGGCCGAAAAAGGCGTCTGCCGGGGAGAGGTGGGACACCGCATGCAGGACGGTCGCTTGTTCCTGACCGAGATGACCACCACGCTGGTTCGCAGTGAACGAGGAGACCCGGCGCGCCTGATCGCTTTCGCCCGCAACATCACCCGGGAACGGGATATGGAAAACGCGCTGAAGCACCGCCTCGTGCTGGAGCGGGCGCTTTCCGATTTCACCACCATGCTCCTGGCCGAGGAAGAGCCGGACATGAACCGCGTGCTTCGGATTCTGGGCGAGGCGGTGTCCGCCGACCGGGCCTTCTATTTCCACTACCGCGCCGACGAGGAGCAGGTGGACAATACGGTGGAATGGTGCGCGGACGGCATCCACGCGGTCATGAACGATTACCAGGGACTGAACGCGCCCGATTATCCCTGGATCCAAAACGAGATCCTCCACCGGCGGAACGTGATCATCAACGGGCCGGAGGATCTGCCGGAAGAGGCCGCGCTGGAGCGGGAGATTTTCAAGCGGGAGAACCTGCAATCTTTGGCGCTGATTCCCGCGTACGCCTCCGGGGAGTTTCTCGGATTCATCGGGTTCGACTGTCTGCGAAGGCGCAAGGAATGGAGCGAGGAGGATCAGAAACTGATCCGCACGGCGGCCGATATCCTGGCGACGTACATGGTTCGGCAGCGCGCCACCGAGGCGTTGCGTACGGGCGAACGTTTCCTGTCCAACATTTTCGAAGGCATCCAGGACGGCATGTGCGTCATGGGACGGGATTACCGGGTGATCCGCGTCAATTCCACCCTGGAACGGATGTACGGCCACACCAGTCCCTTGGAGGGGCGCTTGTGCCATGAAGTGTTCCATGGTCGTTCAAAGCGGTGCGAAATCTGCCCGGTGGCGGAGACTTTCGCAACGGGGAAAACGGCGCGGGAAATCGTTCGAAAAGTCGGGGCGGGTGGAAAAGAGGAAGGCTGGATCGATCTGTACAGTTTTCCCATCCTCGACCAGGTGAGCGGAGAACTGACCGGGGTCATCGAATACGTCCGCGACATCACGGACCGGGTTCGGGCCGAGGAAGCGCTGAAGGACTCGGAGGAACGTTATCGCCGCCTGGTGGAGCTGTCGCCCAACGCCATTTTCATTCACAGCCAAGGCCGACTGACCTTCGTCAACGCCTACGGCGCGGAGATGGTGGGGGCCGAAAGTCCGGAAGATATCTTGGGTCGTCCGCTGGCGGATTTCGTTCACCCGGATTCCCGGGAAGCCGTCATGCATCGGGTGAAAAACATGATGGACGCGGGCCGGCCCGTTCCGGCCATGGAGGAGCGTTTCCTGCGCCTGGATGGCCGGGCGATAGAAGTCGAGGTCTGGGCCACGCCGTTTTCCGACAAGGGAGAACCGGCGGTGATCGGCGTCGCCCGGGATATCAGCGGCGAAAAGCGGGGAGAACTGGAACGGCGCAACCTGGAGGCGCAGTTGCGTCATCAGCAGAAGCTGGAATCCATCGGAACGCTGGCTTCCGGCGTCGCCCACGAAATCAACAACCCCATCAACAGCATCATGAACTACGCCGACCTGATTTCCTCCAAGAAGGGACAGGACAGCATGACGGCGGAGTTCGCGGACGAAATCTCCAACGAATGCGAGCGCATCGCCAAAATCGTGAAGAATCTTCTGGCCTTCGCCCGCCAGGAAAAGGAGACCCACAGCCCGGCGTCCATGCACGACATCGTTTCCCGCTCCGTTTCGCTGTTCCGCACGGCGCTTCGGAAAAACCAGATCAAGCTGGAATGGAACGTGCCGGAGGATCTTCCGAAGATCAAGTGTCGCAGCCAGCAGATCCAGCAGGTGCTGGTGAATCTCATCGTCAACGCCCGGGACGCCTTGAACGAGCGCTACGAAGGATACCACGAGGACAAGCTCATCCGCATTCAGGCGGAACCCATCGAGATCGAAGGGCGGGACTACATCCGGACCACGGTGGAGGACCACGGCGCGGGCATTCCGGAAGAGATGCAGGACCGTATTTTCGATCCCTTCTTCACCACCAAATCCCGGGACATCGGCACGGGCCTGGGGCTTTCCGTCAGTCACGGCATCGTCAAGGAGCACAAGGGCGAGCTGTCGGTGGAGAGCGTCGTCAACCGATACACGCGTTTCCACATGGACATCCCGATGGACAACGGCTGGAAGATTCTGCGGGGCGAGGAGAAGGGGTAAGAGGGAATCCCGCCCTGGTAGCAAGCGTGCCGGCGTAGTAGAGGTTTATCCCCGTGTGTGCGGGGGAATCATTTGAATCTATTTGGCTTCCGGAGGCTCACCGTTCCGATTTCGTGGCGGCCTCGATCTGTTGTTTCAGCAGGTTTTCCAGGGAATCGTCCGAGGGCAGCAAAGCGTCGTCTCCATCCTCCACGCTGACGGGAGGCGGAGTCACGTTCTTTTTCGTTTCGGAAACATCGGCGGATCCGGTGGGCTTCCGGTCTTCCGCTTTTTCCATATCTTCCGACTTTCTCGGCTCTTCCGGCTTTTCCGATCTTTCCGTGGTTTCGGAGGGTTGCTTCGTTTTCGGGGTTTCCGGAGCTTTGGAAGTCACCGCTTCCCTGGAATCCGTTTTCGCCTCCCCGCCAAAATCCTCGTTGGAATCGTCTTCAGGCGTCCCGGTTTCGGGGAAGGCGGATTTCAGATCCTCCGGCTTGCGCTTCAAAAGCTCCTCGATGTCCGCGTTCACCTGGGTATTCATATCCTGAACGGAGGCGCTGTCGGAATCGTTGTCCAGGTCTTCCTGGTTCAAACCGAGCCGACTCGATTTCGTTTTCGCGCCTTCCGTAACGTGGGCTTCCATAACCTCCTCGATCCGCTGGCTCACATTGTCCAGCATGCGTCCTTCGTTTTTCTTGCTTTCCTCCGCCGGAGAAAGCGATTCGGGCTCGTCCTCCGGTTCTTCCTCGGATTCCGGCTCGGATTTTCCTTCCGGCGCCGGTTCGGAAACGGGCGCGGGTTCCGGCGCGAGGATTTCTTTCAGGGGTTCCACGGGAAGTTCCCGTTTCAGCGCCCGGTATTTCCGGAAGAAAAGGCCGCCTCCGGCGAAAAGCGTCAGAACCAGCCCCACCAGCGCCGGCATCTTCCACGGAATCGGTGCCTTCGTCTTTTCCGGCGGGGGCTGCACGATCAGCGGAACGCGCACCGATTGTCGATCGCTGGTCAGCGTGCTGCAAGCCATGGTTCGGGTAAGGGTCAGGTAAACCCGCCCATGGCCGAGAAAGGCCGGCGCTTCCGCCCGGTACAGTCCGGGATGGCCTTCCACGGGGTTCAGGTCGTAAGATTCCCGCCCGAAATCGACCACGAAGCTCCGCATGGCGTCCGTGGGAATCAGGGGATGGAGCTGCACCAGCACGGAAAACGGTTTTCCGGTGGGAACGGATTCCTTCGGCTGGATCAGCGTCATCCCGTTTTCCGGAAACACCTTCAGGTGCTCCACTCGGGAGCGGGACAGGGCGTTGGAACGCGCGAAGACCCGCAACGACTGTATGCCGCTGCGTCCCTCCAGGGAAAGCATTCCGGAAAACACGCCGTCGGCGGCGAACTGGTCCGGGGGGCGGCCGTCGTCCTCCAAGGGAGTCGGGAACAGTCCGTCCTCCTCCTCGTCGAGCAGTTCCGCGCGGACGCCGATATCCTGCACGGGAGCGGGCAGGCGCGTCACGTTTCCGTCCCGGGCCAGATAGGCGGCCACGACCAGCATTTCGTCCTGGGCGAAGACCCGCCGGGACAGCAGAATCTCGATGGAATGGCGCGAGCGGGTCAGGGCGAAGGCCCGTTTCGGATCGTGTCCCTTCACCCCCCACATCCCGGAAGCCGGGGCGTTCAGATGGATGACCTGGAGATCGCCGTAGCGCCGAAAGCGGGCCGTGTCCCGCTGGGAGCCCCCCGGGGCGTTGGGTCGGTAACGGATGTTGTCCGGCGAAATCAGCACCAGTTCCTCATCTCCGGCGGGAGCGGCCAGAAAGACCACCCGTGAGGAAAAACGATCCACCATGAAACCGCCGTTCTCCACCGGCAACTGCTGCAACTGGCAGATGGTCAGAAACATCCGCAACATCGAAAACGGCAGATCCCGGGCCTCGGAAGCCTGCCGGGCCAGGCCGTCCTTCATGCCCGCCGCGCGGCGCCACAGGCCGGAGGCCATCGGATCGGCCAGCGTCAGGACGTGCAAGGTCAGATCCCTCCGCCCCAGCCGATGCAGAAACTCGTTGTCCGGTTCGGCCGGATGCTCCGAAAGCATCACCAGCAGAATCCGGGTGGAGATGGGCGAATCCTCGTCGTCGTAGGCGTCCGTATTTTGCTCCAGAAAATCGAAAACCCCCTCGAAGTCGGCCTCCGGAGCCTGTCGGCGCATGTGTTTCACGCGCCGCCCCAGATCCCGGGCGCGGTCGTCGTCCCATCCGGTGGCGGGCTTCCACAGCCAGGCGGGCGTTTCTCCGGCGGAAACGACGCCCGCCGACAGGTCTTCGGGCAACAGCCCGAACAGCATCTCCACCGCCTCGGAGAGAAAATCTTCCGGATCGGCCAGGGACGCCCCTCGGGAGTCGTCCAGGACGACGATCAGGCGTTTGGATTCCTCTCCCCGCGCCGAGGACGGAGAAAACGCGAAGCAGACGGCCAGAAAGGTCAGGAATACCCATCGCGCCGCCCGGACCGGCCGGAAGTGTTTCGAAAAAGCCGGGATCATGTCACGAAGTCTTTCTGACGTTTCAAAAGAAAGAGCGCCAGTTGATCCTTGTCGTCCTGGTCCGGATCGATGAACATGCAGCCGTGCATGTAGCCGAATTCCATTTTTCCCATGCTGCGGCGCTCCAACGCCGTTTTCTGGTGATGATGCACCACCCGGGCGCGGACTCGAAGCAGGAAGGACTGTTCCGTATCCTTCAGCGCAAGTCGAAGATCGAACTCCATGCCGTTCGCCATCTCGCTTTCCGAGGCCAGCAGCAGGCCGGAGGAGCTCAGATTGACGGTTTCTCCGTTCACGACCCTTTCCGGCCGTTCCTCCGTTCGTAGCGTCAGCGGCGTTCGGATGGGAACGCGCACGTCCCGGCGGCGCTGAATCCGTTTGATGGTGGCGGGCCGATCGAAAATCATCATGGTTTTCAGACCCATGGAGCTTTTGGAATCGAAACAGACGAAATGGGTGGCGAAAACGTATACGGCCTCGTCGTCCACCAGAATCACCTGGCAGATACTGCCGGACGGGATGTAAAGATCCTCGACGCCCGCCACCCAGAAGTGTTTCTGCGTGTGGCGATTGATGCGCGTCAGAATCACCTTTCCCCCGGCGGTTTTGGGAAACAGAATTTTCACGTACCGGCGCAGAGCGAAAAGTCTGGCGAATTCCTTCGGACTCGGTTCCTCGAAAACACCGTCCAACCGTTCAAGATGATACAGGGTTTCCAGTTTTTCCCGGCTCATGATTCCTCTGTGACCGTACGGAAGGATTCCACACGAATCCCCACATCCATAGAGAGTAATCGTCCGGATGAAGCAAAGTCTGCAGTTGAAAAGACGAAAATCCCGGAGGCGCGGGGCCGCCTCGCTTCTCGATACGGAAATCCGCGCGTTCGGCGATTCCCGGCCTCGTATGAAAAAGCCCGGAAATTCCTTGGAATTCCGGGCTCTTCGTTCGGCTATGGATAAGGGGGAAGCTCGGCTTGCCGATGGCCGGTCAGGGAATCCGTTTCATGGCTCCCACGGCCGGATCGTGCAGCGCCAGGCGGATGTCGGCGGGCGTGTTCATCACCTTCAGCATGCTGTCGTAAGCCTCCACGGCGTCGAGATGCACCCCGGGAATCACCGGCGGCTGTCCGTCCGGGAAATTGCGGGCGTTGGAGCAGTAGCCCACGATGAGCACCTTGCCCTTTTCCGTGTTCACGAGAATCGACTGGCCGCCGGGCGTGTGCCCCGGAGTGAAGAGCACCTCGATGCCGTCGAAGGGCTCGCCGTCGCCCGAAAGCGTGCGCACTTCCTTCACGTCGTCCAGGATATCCTCGAACATGCGGTGGTCCAGGGGGTGGGGATTCTTCAGAAATTCGTATTCCTTTTCCTGCACATAAACCACGGCGTTGGGGCATTTGTAATCGTTCTCGCAGTGGTCGTTGTGCAGATGGGTGTGCAGGATGGCGTCCACGTCCTCCGGCTTCCAGCCGATGGAAGCCAGCGCCTCCTCGAACTCCATCACTTTGAAGCCGTATTTTTCCTCCACCCCGGGCGGCACGATGACGTTTTCCAGGCCCGTATCGATCAGGATTTTTTTCCCGCCGCCTTCCAGGGCGAAAACGTAGATGGGCAGATCGATCTTTTCGCCGTAGTATTTCATGTAGGTCATGACCCCCTGGTCCGTCTGGTTGAGGCCCACGACGAGGGGGTAAATGGTATAGGCGGTTGGCATGGGGCGAATCCTCCTTGCGACGATGACGAAAACCGATTCGGCAAGCACGTTTTCGGATTGTATTCAATTCGCGCACGCTTGGCAAGGGCGCGGCTCATTCCGCATGGCCGGCAATCTTCCCCGGGATTCAGCGTAGGAGCCCCGGACCCTCGCTCGGGAATTCGCCCTCCCGGTTGCAGATCTCCACCGCCGGGACCAGCAACTGGGGCAGGTCGGTCTGAAGCAGCCAGATACCTGAATCCACATAGGATTTCCAGGTGGAATAGTCGCCCACGCGGGCGGACAGATCGCCCACCATGATGTCCTGCTGGGCCTTGACGCCGGCGTTGCGGATGATCGTCACCAGGTCGGGGCGGATGCCTGCGGTGCCGACTTCCACCACCGCCAGGTTCGGGATGGCCTCCAAGACCGCGTTGAAACCGGCCTCGTCCTCCACGGCGGGCATGACCCACAGGCGGGGTTCCTCGGCGGCCATGGCGATCACCGGGGCCGGATCGTCGCGCACCAGGGCTTCGGCGAAGTACTCGCCGTTCCGGATGGCCGCCAGAACCAGGTCGGTGCGCCCGGTTTTCTGGTCCACGTACAGCATGATATTCAGTTCCCGGGCCAGGCTCAAGGCCTCGGAAAACAGGGGCACGCGCTCGCTTTCCGGGTTACCCGCCTCGCCGCCGTCCAGAAGCAGCGCCCGAATTGCCTCCAGGGTCAGATCGGACACGTTTCCCGCGCCGTCGGTGGTGCGGGTGACATCGGAATCGTGCATCAGCACCAGGGCCTCGTCCGCGGTGTCCCGAACGTCCACCTCGGCGAACTCGGCGCCCACGGCGGCGGCGTCCCGGATGGCCGCCAGCGAATTTTCCGGATGGGTGATTTTGTACCCCCGATGGGCGGTGACCATGCGTTGCTCGCAGGTCGAATCGGCCAGACATTCGGCCGGAGTGACGGCGGGGGGCGCTTCGATTTCCGCTTCGGCGTCGTTTTCGGAATCGGCGGCGTCGCTTTGCTCCGCGTCCTCGCCGTCGCCGTCGGCAACGATTTCCTCGTCCGCGTCCATGTCGCCGTCCGGCTCGGAAAGATCGACCCGTTCCCGGTCCCCGTCGCCGGAAGGAGACGTATCGTCCGAACTCGAACAGGCCGGGAGGCTCGTCAGAAGCAGCAAAAGAAGTAGCAGACCGGTCGAAAACGGCAATATCTTCGTGAATGCGGGCATGGTCGATCCTTCCATAAGGCTGGCGTGTTTTCCGTCATGGACGTTTATTCTGCGACGGATCGCCGGGAAACGCAAGCATGGAAAATTGGGCGGCGGCGTTCATCGGCGCGTACGGGCGATCGACGGCGGTTGCAGGCGCTTCTCGCCGCCCGGTTTCATTCTCCGAAAGGCGCTTTGTTCCGGCGCGACACGTCGCCCGCGATCCGGTCGAGTTCCGACAGAAAGCGCGAGCGGTCCTTTTTGGCCATGGGCGCGGGGCCGCCGGTCATCACGCCCATCTGCCGCAGATGGTCGGACAGATTTCGGGAGGCCAGGGCGTTTCCGATGGCGTCCTCCGTGAATTCGCGCCCCTTGGACCCCAGGGCGCGGGCGCCGTTGGCGATGCAGCGCGCCGCCAGGGGAATGTCCGCCGTAATCACGATGTCGCCCTTTTCGGCGCGCTCGGCGATCCAGTCGTCGGCCTTGTCGAAGCCGGATTCCACGCGAACCGCCCGGATGTCCGGCGAGTCGGGAACCCGATGCAGGGTGTTGGCGACCACCGCCACCCGGAAGCCGTAGCGCGCCGCCACCCGGTAGGTTTCATCCTTCACGGGACAGCCGTCGGCGTCGATGTAGATGGTTCGCATGGAATCCTCCGGTGAAGGAACCGGGATGCAAAACGGCGAAAGCGCGGTGCGTCACGCCGTTTCGATGTCTATCACGCGGATTCCCGCGATTTCAAGCTCTTTCGGCTTCGCCCGGAAAAAGGGCGTGGGTCGGAATCCGGTCGTCCGGTTCAGCGCTTCGTGTTTTTCAGGGCCATGGTCCGCCGGACCATTTTTCCGAAAGCCCGCTCCGACTCCCGCCGCCGCCGCTTGTCCTTCCGGATTTCATAGGCAAGCGCCTCCGCTTCCAGCTTGCGGTAATGGTCGAGACGGTCGGGATCCAGTTCGCCTCTCGCGACGGCCTCACGAACGGCGCAGCCCGGTTCGGATCGATGGGTGCAGTCGCGGAAACGGCAACGCTTTGCGATGCGTTCGATATCCGCGAACACCGTATCCAGTCCCCCGTCATCGGCCATCTGCAACTCGCGCATGCCCGGCGTGTCGATCAGCACGCCGCCCCGGGGCAGCAGGATGAGCTGGCGATGCGTGGTGGTGTGGCGGCCCGTCTGATCGCTTGGGCGGACTTCGCCCGTGCGCATGCGCGCGTCGCCCAGCAGGCCGTTGATCAGCGTGGATTTTCCCGTGCCCGACGATCCCGCGAAGGCCGCCGTCAGCCCCGGCTTCAGATGCGCGCGCAGATCCTCCGCGCCGTCGCCCTTCAGGGCGGACAAGGCCAGCACCGGCACGCCGATGGCGACGTCTTCCACTTCGCCGATCCGGCTCTCGACGTCTTGGCAGAGATCGGCTTTGTTGAGAACGACCACCGGCCGCGCGCCGCCGGCCCAGACGCGCGCGAGATAACGCTCGATCCGGCGCAGGCTGTAATCGGCGTCCAGGCCGCAGACGATGAAGACGAGATCGACGTTGGCCGCGATGATCTGGCTTTGCGCCCGGCGGCCCGCCGCGCCTCTTGTGAACACGGTGCGCCGCTCGAGCACCCGATCGATGACGGCGGGTCGATCGTCCGCGATTTCCGCTTTCAAGGTCACCCAGTCCCCGACGCCCGGAAGCGCCTCCTCGCCGAGATCGCGGGCGAGCCGGCCCGCAAGCCGCGCCCTGGATTCGCCGGCGGACGTCCGGATATCGTACGCGCCTCGATGCTCCGACGCGATTCGCGCGAAAATCGCATCGTCATCCGTGATTTGTCGTCTGAAAAAGGGGCCGAAGCCCATCGTGGCAAGATCGTACATGCTGTTCTCCCTGCGGCGCGACACCGCGCGCAATCCTCCCGCGAAACGGCGGAAACCGCTCCGTTTCCGGGGAAATCATGGGTTGAGTGGATGACGGGAAAAGGGACGGAACGCGGTTTCGTTCGCCCTTTCTCTCTATGCAAGATCCACGGGAAGAACAGCGGTTGTCAAAAACACCTCCAATCGATCACCTTGACGATACGAATAATACCTACTTCGAGTTGCGCGTATTGTCAAGTCTGAAAACGGTTGCGCGGCCTCCACTCCGCCGCTTTTTCGAGTGTAGAGCGGCGGGATCGTCCCGCGGATTCCGACCCGCTTCACGGCGCTTTTTGTCGGTTCCGCCCGGGTGATCGCTTTTTATGGCTTAACCATTCGATTTTACTTCACAATCCGATTTCTTTTCCCCCGTCCGGCTCGGACCCGGAAAACGGAGCGTTTCATGCGTTTCACACAAACGGGCTCCGGCGATGACGATCGTGAATATCTTCCGTGATATCCGTATGTTATGTCGAATTCAGAGAAAATTACACTCTCGATGAAACCGACCGATTTTCAAGCGTTCACCCGGACGAAACGCGAAAAACGGCGCGTCCGGGAGAAATTCCATAGAAATAACGGCAGGTTCGCGGGCCGGGGGGCGATGGATTCCGATCCTCTCCGATGCAATAACGATATGGCTGAAACCTCTCGGAAAGGCCGGGCTAGTTTGAAGCATGATAAATAAAGCAATCGATCCGAAAACGATCCTAAAGCAATCCACGCCTCCGCTGATCGGCCTGCCCCATCATGGGTTTACACCCGATTCCTGGTTCTTATCCATTACATCGAGATCTTCCCTTTCACGGTGTTTCAGTTCGATGCGCCCCACGGAGAAGTGGAAGTAGACCCCGAAACCGATACTGGCCGCAGGTAAATGGTAGCGGTCTCCGTAAATTTCCAAAACTCTTACCCTGTGGAAATAAACCGGTATTTCAATACCAAGACCAACGGTTCCATGCCTCGTGTTATAGACGTATTCAAAATGGGGCGAAAGAGGGAACAGATTGATGCTGTCAGTTGAAGTGGAAAACGGACTGAAAACGATGTTACCGACACCAAAAGAGCCTCCGAAACGAATTTCAGATTTCCAATCTGTCCTTAATGGATGACGATATCCAGCTCTAATCCCACCTCCTAATAGGCCAATTATGGGAGTTAGATAGACATCGAGAACCGTGAAATACAGGTAATTCAGGCGAATATTGAAAAGTTGTACGTGAATCTTTGCCATTGCTATAAAACGGTTTTTTTCTTCCGCCATAAAGAGAATTCCCCCTCCTCCCAGGTTCATCCCGAAAAAATCCAGGTGGCGGCGGAAACGGCCGGTGTTCTCGGCCTCCGGTTTCGTCGGGACGGGCGGCAGGGGCTCTTTCGAGGTGGGCTGCAATTCGGAAGTCGTTTGCGTGTCTGCGGAGGGCGCGGGCGTGGTCGCGGCGGGAGGAACGGATTCGGATTCGGTTTCCTCGGCATTGGGCGCGGGCGAAGCAGGAGATTCCGGAATATGGCCATCCGGAGTTTCCGCCAACACGAGCGAGCATTGGAAAATGAATAACAGCACGAGAAATTCCAAGATCGGAAAAGAGGTTGACCTCTTGGATACATAACCCGGCTTCATGGCTTTCTGTCCTGGCGCGTGGTGATTTTCACAAGCAGAATAGCAAACGACGGCGGCTGCGGCAAGCTGAGATTGATCCGACGCCGTCACGAATCGTGGCGTTTCTCGATATGGCCCCCCGGGCGTTTCAATCCTATCGTATTGATGTAATCGAATAACAGGTGATTCCTATAAATAAAAATACGCTCTATACGAGCGCCGCCCGAAGGGGGAACGATCCCCCAAAAAACCGCCATGCGCAATGGATGGAAACCCGGAAATCTTTTCCGGGATTGAAACGCCCGGGAGTTTTGATAACAATTCTTGACAAGAAAGAAAACAGATGATAGACATCGTTGCCACCACGGCGTGTAGCGCAGCTTGGTAGCGCGCTTGGTTCGGGACCAAGAAGTCGGAGGTTCAAATCCTCTCACGCCGACCAGTAAAATCAAGGGCTTAGCGGTCTTCGCTAGGCCCTTTCTTCTTGCCCTTGACACCATTTGACACAAATTGACGACGCTTTGGCCGCCAGAGCCTGCACTTTCGGGTCTTCGTGCCCTTCAAGCTCCTCTGCCATTTCCTGCAAAGCCCGAATCTCCGGGTCAAGGTATGCCTGGGCCATGACACGCGACAGATAGACGGGACTGAGGTGGCCATAAACGTCCACCGTCGTACTGAGCTCCTTGTGCCCCGCGTATTCCTTGGCGACGGCGGGACCGTGAGTCTCCATTAGCAGTGATAAGCATACATGCCGAAGGGAGTGAGGGTTCAGGTATGGCGCCTTCGCCTTCCTACAGGCGACGCGGAGTCGGTCCGGAAGATCGTTACGGAAAGTAGGATACAGCATTTCATCCGGATTCTTGCCTTCAATCACAGGCTTGAGATACTTTACTGCCAATAGCGGAAGCGGCAGGACTCGGGGCTTGCCGGTTTTCGTGGGTTTCAGTTCGTCGGCCGCACGTTCTCCGTGGATGACGGTACGGGAGCCTCGGACCCAGACGCGGTTTTTATAAAAGTCGAAGTCTCCCGCTTTAAGAGCCTATTGGAATAGGCTCTTACTCCTGCGTTCCAAAAAGTTTTCCACGATTGTCGGCAAGGCCTGAAAGATACTCGTCTCGGGTTGAAGCGGCGGCAGCATCTTCCAAAGCCCCGACGCCCAAGTAGCGGCGCATCCGGTCTTCGACGTAATTTTCGTGATCCTGGATATTGTCGTGTCCTTGGGAGATTTTCTGTTTGATGTCGGAAAGCTGTTTTTGGGCAGCGCTCAAACGAGCTTGGCCCATGAGATAGGCTTCGGACTTGGCGAACCAGCGGACATAGCGCTGGCGAAAGACGATGGCGGCCCCTTCGGTTAGAAGGACGGCTCCGGCTTCCACAACGATGAGGGCAACGGTGTGGAGGTATTCACCAGTGCTTTCGGCTCCCGAGAAGCGAAGCAGGGCAAAACCGGAAACAAGGACAATGCCGGAAATCAAGCCGAAGAGATTGGCTTTGTTGCGGGTGCCGGAGGAATCAACAACACCCAGAATACTATAGACTACGAAAAATCCGATGCTGGTTCCCGCCAGCATTGACAAGACCCAGTTCAGCATGTCGTCTTCGAGCGGAGAGAAGAGAAAATCGTGAAAGCTGGGTGCGAGGCTTAGCGCCATGACCAAGGTGGAAACGAGTTTGGCGTAAAGCGGCACTTGAGGTTCGTTGCCTTGGTATTCCAAATCGGCCAATTCGTCGGCACGTTTGTTTTGCTCTTTCTCGGCGTGAGCGGCGGCTTGTTCCAGTTTGTCTTGTTCTTTTAGATCGGATCAAGGTGGGTTTACTGGCCAGCGTGGAGCGCGATGAAGCGTTGGAAAAGGAACTCCACGACAAGGTCCGCGCGCCCTCGTCGCCGTGGGGCTCGATGTGGATCGATGAGAATCGGCGCGGCGAACGGGGTCTCGGCTTCTAGCCGGATCCAGATTATGAGTCGCTGGACCGGCGCTTCTGCGAGCGGACGAGCCATGCACCTCCCGACGACAACGTCTTCACCGAACTGCAACTCGTCGGCCTGAATCCCGACCAGGCGGCGGAACTGCTGGATGCCCTGGAGGACGGACAGGGCGATCCGGACGAACTCTGGATGGTGCTGGACGGCATCCTCGGCGGCGATGGCCAGACGGTGGATCCCTGGTCGGTGCTGCAGGCGCTGGGGGAGTGGGGATATGCGGATGGGATCATTGAAAAGATCGGATAAGGGTACGTGAGTTCCCGGGAAGAGGCGAAATCCTCTTCTTTTAAATGGGCTGGAAATTGTCGTGTATATTTCTGCCAATCAGATCTTGGTAGGATGCGGGAAACTGACTATGAAAGACGTTCCCGTTTTCCTGCCTTTTTCAACCTGTACCCGTCCTCCGTAGCTTTCCACCAGTTGCTTGACAATGGCGAGGCCCAACCCCGTGCCTCGGTTGGTGTGGGATTTTGCGTTTGGGGCTCGGTAGAACTCCTGGAAGATACGTGGCGCGGCCTCATCCGGGATGCCGATACCCGTGTCGGCGACGACCAGCATCAGTCGCGATTCCTCAATCGATAGGTTGACCTCCACCTCGCCACCATCGCGGTTGTATTTGATGGCGTTCGAAATCAGGTTTGACAGGATGCGCCGTAGTCCCCCGAGTGTGGCTCGAACGGGCATTTCATCAGTCAGCCGAGGTGCAATCAGTTTAATGGAGCGCTCCTCGGCCTGTGGACGATAGGTTTCGACGACTTCTTCCATCACGACCGCAAGATCAACCGGTTCGCTATCAACCTCAAGCCTTTCCACCCGATTCTCGGCAAGAAGGAGCAATTCGTCCACCAATTCCTGTAATTCTTCCAGTCGGCGATCGGCTTTTCCCATCAACGCGTGGAGTTGCAGAGGATCTTCAGCGTAATTCTCCACGATCGCCGTTAACATCGTTCTTGCGGCGGATAACGGCGCTCGCAAATCGTGAGCGGCGCGACGATAAAACCAGGTGCGCGTTTGTTCGTGCTCACGAAGCGTTCGCTGTATTTGCAGGTTCTGGATGTCGATGGCCACCAGATCACCGAAAAGCCGAAAATAATCGGCGTCCGTTTCGTTGAAACGGCCCGGATACTGCGAAACCAAACCGATCGCTCCAATCATTCCATCCGAAACCTGAAGGGGAACGAGCAGCAAGGAACGCTTGTCCACCTTGTTCAGCCACTGAAGCGAGGGGCAGTTGCCGAATTCCGGTAAGTTGTGGATGTCGTCCACGATCAAGCTGTCTCTCGACTCCAGCGCTTTTCGGACACTTTCCAATTCCATCAGCCAGGATGCCTCCGGGGCGGCGGTATCCAAGCCGTGGGTTGCAGCGAAGAAAGCGTTTTCTTCCTTTGGCGGTTTAAACAAAACGAACCCGGCTCGGATTTCCCACAATCCGGCGGCCTGCTCCAGCACTCGCGCCAGAAGATCATCCATGGCGCTGTCCTCTCCAATGACCCGAATCACCTTGAGAATCGCCTCCAGTTGTCCGGTGGCGTCCTCCAGGCGAACCTTGGCTTCGGAAAGCTGGCGCATGCGTTGGCGAATCAGGTTGCTTACCCAGCTTGTTACAAGGACAAGCACGAAGGCGCTGATGCCAAATCCCGCAAGGGTCATCGATACAAGCGGAGCCGTTGCATGCGATCCGATATAAAATACGGTAGAAACCAGCAAAATAGCCGCACCCGCCAGTCCATATACCATCCGCACCGGAAGGAGAATGGCGGCGATGACCAGATGAAAGAAAAAGAAGAAGATGCACGGGCTGGACACGCCACCGGTTGCATGGACCAGCACCGCCACGGCCAGCCAATCCGCAATGATCTGCATGAGATTGAAGGCCCGCAGGCGGCTTCCCTTGATGTCGGCGAGCATGAAGCGGGGGCTAAGAAAATGAAAAACGACATTGACGAGCGATAAGACAACGGCCACTCCGATCATCCATCGCCAATCGAACGGATATCCCAAGAAGCGAAAAGCAGACCCTGCAAGGGCGATACCGACGACAGCTCCCCAACGAAGCCGGATGAACCATAGCGAACTGCGCGCCACCTGTCGCTTGATGGGGAACGATACCTCCCGGCGCACCCTCTCATCAAATGTCGCGCGTTCGACGGTCATACGGAGTTTTCCATTCTTGTTCGGGCAGGTGGAGAAGGGAAACGCGATCCGTTGGCGGTCAGTGGCTCCAACACCCGATCGAGAAGGCCGTGCAGGTAGGAAATCGCCACGCCGTAATTCGTGATTGGAACTCCTGCCCGAAGCGCCTGTTCCATGCGTACTCGCATGGCCTGTGGTGTAATCATGCACCCTGCGCAATGCACGATGATTCCGAATTTGGAGAGGTCATCGGGAAAGGCTCCGCCCTGAGTCGTTTCGAAATGCAAGCTTTTCCCGGTATAGCGCCGAACCCATTTCGGCAGTTTGACGGTGGCGATATCGTCGCGGATGGGGTGATGAGAGCAGGCCTCGGAAATCAGGACTTTATCTCCGTCCTGCAATCGTTCGAAAGCCCGTGCGCCGTCTACGAACGTTGAAAGATCGCCCTTCATGCGGCAGAACACAACGGAAAAGGTTGTAAGTGGAACGGACCGTGGCACGATGCGGGCCACCGTCTCAATGGCCTGGCTATCGGTAATGACCAGATCGGGTGTACGCTTGAGCATATCCAGCGCTGCGGCCAGATCGTTTTCCTTCACCGTCACGGACATGGCGTCGTGATCGAGCACGTCACGGAGGGTCATGACCTGAGGCAGGATGATACGCCCCTGCGGGGCTTCATAGTCGATGGGGACGACCAGCACGACCAAACCACCCTTTTCAATCATGTCGCCGAGCACCGTGAAAGGTTTCCGAACGATATTGGTGAGCTGTTCGGAAAGCTCCCTTTTCAGCGAATCCACATTTTTACCGGTCAGGGCGCTTACAAAGTTCGCACCCGCAGGATAGGATACATCCCCGCGAGGCCGGTCGGCCTTGTTGACTATGAGCAGATGTGGTTTGCCCGATTCCTTCAGCAAGTCCAGCAGGGCCTGCTCTTCGTTTGTCCAGATGCCGGCTTCGGCGATTAAAAGCACGAGATCGGCCGTGGCCAATTCCCGACGGGCGCGACCGACGCGCATCGATCCCAACTCGCCGGTGTCATCCAGGCCGCCCGTATCCACGAACACAACCGGCCCAAACGGCAACAATTCAAAGGCCTTACGAACCGGATCGGTCGTCGTTCCGGGAGTGTCGGAAACAAGAGAGAGAGGTTGATTGGTCAGGGCGTTGACAAGGGACGATTTGCCGACGTTGCGGCGGCCCACCAGAACAATGTGTGGGCGGATGCTTGAGGGTTCTTTTTGCATGAAACGATCTTTCCAGTCGTTACGCCGATTTTTTATCATGCAAGAGTGAAGCCAGTTTGTTCGGGCAAAACCATTCTGATTTTATCATCTTTCTCATAATGAATGTTAATCGAAATATACAGGTGTCTCTAGCGTCGTAAACATCGGGCCTACCTTGCAAATTCATTGAGAATGTTAGTTTTGCCAATCCGGACTCGTTTTTATTTCTTTTCCAACGTCGCGAACCCGCTTTTTTCCCTTTGCCAGCCGCATTTTCTCCCCCCGCATGTTGGAACAAATGTGTGGACGACTCGATGGCATAATCCCGTGTGCGTCCTGGATACAGATTGGCATCGGATTTGCGAGGTATGGAAATGAAAAGGAATGCGCTTTCAGAAGAGCGCCTGGAACCGATTTTGACAATCGTTGGCAAATATCCTCTAGCAAGGAGATTGGATCATGGCGAAAGTCTTGATTGTCGATGACGACCGCGATCTGGTGGATGTCACACGACTCATCTTGGAGCGGGAAGGCTACGAAGTCGTTTCTGCGTCGAATCCGGACGACGGTTGGGAAACCGTGCAGGAAGAGGAGCCGGATGTGATTCTGCTGGATGTCATGATGGATTCCGAAGACGACGGCTTTGTGCTCGCTCAGAATCTGCGCAAAGACGGTTGCAAAATTCCCATCATCATGCTGACAAACATCGGGCGGGTGACCGGTCTGGATTTCGGCATCGACGAAGAGATGGTGCCCGTTGACGAGTATGCCGAAAAACCCCTGTCACCGAAAAACCTGCTTGCGCTCGTGCGCAAGTACGCGAAGTAGGAGGTCGTCATGTCCGCAATAAATACCTCCCAGATTCGGGATGAAATCAAGAGAGTCAATGGCGGCGCATTCGACGGGAATCGAGCAAAACTGCTGCCGGTTCTACAGCATCTGCAAGCGCGGTTCGGCTGTATCAGTGGCGAGGCCATGCAGGAAGTGGCCGACGCCGTCGGCCTGCGGCCTGTGGAAGTCGAAGAGATCATTTCGTTTTATTCATTCCTGCGAAAAGATGCCGCTGGACGGTTCATCATCAGACTTTGCCGAACCCTGTCCTGCGACATGCAGGGCAAGCAACGAGTCGCGAACCAATTGGAGAGCGAGCTGGGAATCCGTTTCGGAGAGACCACGCCGGACAAGCTGTTCACCCTGGAATATACGAACTGCATGGGTATGTGCGATCAGGGACCGGCAATGCTGGTCAACGACCGCATCTTCACGCACGTAACGCCGGAGAAGGTTCACCGGATTGTTACGGAGTGCAGACGACAATTCGGCGAATATCAGACGGGTCTCGTCGATTTCAATCCGAACATCCGGAAGGTCGGCCCGATCCTAACGGGTATTTCCGAGGCCGAGGCCGGGCTGAGGCGCGCGCTTCGTATGCCACGTTCCGAGGTGATAGGAGAAATCCGCGCCGCATTCCTGCGCGGCCGTGGTGGGGCGGGATTCCCCGTCTCCACCAAATGGCAGATCGCGGCGGCGGCGAAGGGAGCAAACAAGTATGTGGTTTGCAACGCCGACGAAGGCGAACCGGGCACCTTCAAGGATAGGCTGCTGCTCCTCGACTTCGCCGACAAGGTTATCGAAGGCATGACGATCGCAGGCTACGCCATCGGCGCGACGCAGGGGCTGATTTATCTGCGCGGCGAGTATACATTCATGAGGGAAGAACTGGAAGAAAGCATTTCCAACCGAAGGAAGAAGTCTTTGCTGGGTCAATCGATTTTTGGGAAAGAAGATATGGTCTTCGACGTGGACATTCGCATGGGATCGGGCGCATACGTATGCGGGGAGGAAACCGCCCTGATCGAATCCATGGAAGGCAAACGCGGCGAACCGCGCAACCGCCCACCTTTTCCCGTCAATACCGGTTTCATGAATTCCCCCACGGCGGTTAACAATGTGGAAACTTTCGTCAATGCAGCCTTGATCCTCGATAAAGGGCCGGAATGGTACAAGCAGAACGGTACCGCGCAATCTACGGGCACCAAGCTGTTCAGCATTTCCGGCGACTGCATCTCTCCGGGTATTTTCGAATTTCCCCTGGGTATCTCGATTTCCGAAGTGTTGGAGGAAGCCCACGGCGAGGACGCCAAGGCGGTGCAAATCGGAGGAGCCTCCGGCCAGTGTGTTCCGCGTAGCGGTTTCGAAAGATGCATTTCATTTGAGGATGCGCCGCCGGGAGGTTCCATTATCGTCATCGGTCCGGATCGCGATATGTTGGACGTTGCGGAGAACTTCTTGGAATTCTTTGCGGAGGAATCCTGCGGCCAGTGCATCCCCTGCCGCAAAGGCACCCAGGTGCTTCTCGAAGGCGTGCGCCTGCTAAGGCGCGGCGACTGCAGCCTGGAGTACCTAGCGCGGCTAAGGAAGCTCTCCGCCAGCATGAAGATTGCATCCAAGTGCGGTCTCGGCCAGAGCGCGCCGAACGCCTTCATGGGAATCGTCGATCATTTTCAAGATGAACTGCTCGGCCGCAGACCGAAAGAATAAGAAGGAGTAACCATGCCAAATCAAATTATAGAGGATATCGGCGGCTCGATAAGTTTGACCGTCGATGGCAAGACGATCACCGCTCGTCTCGGTGAAACATTGCTGGAGGTTCTTCGCCGACATGGGATTCGGATCCCGACTTTGTGCTATCACGAGGATCTCTGCATTTCCGGCTCCTGTCGCCTTTGCCTCGTTGAGTTCGAGGAAAGCGGTGCGATCCAGACCGCCTGCTCGTACCCCGTCACACAGTCCATGCGTATCAGGACGACGTCACCTCGTATTCGCCAGGCCAGACGTGACATCCTGAGCCTCATCCTGCGCGACCATCAGGCGGAGTGCACCTCCTGTCCGCGAAACGGAAATTGCGAGTTGCAGTCGCTGGCCGAGGAGTACGGCGTTTCCGACCATCCGTTCGGGCGCGGGGAGCGAGAGGTGCTTCAGATTCACGATGCCGGCCCCATCGTGAGAGACATGGATAAATGCATTCAATGTTTCCGCTGCGTGCGCACCTGTCAGGAGTTGCAAAACGTGGGCGCACTCGGCAGACTCGGTCGCGGTGACGACGTTCACGTGGCGACTTTCATGGATTACGCCATGCTGGAAGCGCTTTGCGTCGGCTGCGGGCAATGCATCAACCGCTGCCCGGTGGGCGCGCTGACGGAGCGTGACGACATCTCTCGTGTCTGGGACGCCATCGACGATCCAACGAAACATGTGGTCATCCAGACGGCTCCCGCTCCACGTGCCGCCATCGGTGAATGTTTCGACCAGCCGCCGGGGAAATGCTACACGAAACAGTTGAACACCGCGCTCAAGCACATGGGGTTCGACAAGGTGTTCGATACGAACTTCACGGCCGATCTGACCATTATGGAAGAAGGTACGGAGTTGCTGCTTCGTCTGAAAAAGGCACTGGCCGACAAACAGCCCGTTGCCCTGCCGCAGATCACGTCCTGCTCGCCGGGTTGGATCAAGTTCGTTGAGCAGGTCCGACCCGAACTGCTGGATCACATTTCCACCTGCAAAAGTCCGCAACAGATGTTCGGCGCGATCATCAAAACGTACTACGCCGAAGCCAACAATATCGACCCCTCCGACATCGTTACGGTCTCCCTTATGCCCTGCACGGCTAAAAAATTCGAATGCGAACGTCCGGAGATGGGAGATTCAGGTTACAAAGACGTTGACATCGTCCTGACCACTCGCGAAATGGCGCGCATGATCAAACAGGCCGGGATCGACCTGCCGAATCTCGAAAGCACGGAGTTCGATGAACCGCTGGGACTGGGTACCGGCGCGGGGCAGATTTTCGGCGCGACGGGCGGCGTGATGGAAGCCGCTATCCGCACGGCCTACGAGATCGTAACCGGCGAGGAGGTGCCCTTCGAGATGCTGCGTGTCGAACCCGTGCGCGGCATGGAAGGTATACGGCAGGCGGAGTTGCCGATCGTCAAAGCGGTGAATGACTGGAAATTTCTCGAAGGCGCGACGCTGAAAGTATTGGTGGCGCACGGTCTTGCCAACGCCAGGATAATCGTTGACAAGCTTGCTGCTGGTGAGCTTTCGGGCGTGCATTTCATCGAGATCATGGCCTGTCCGGGCGGTTGCCTGGGTGGTGGCGGCCAACCCATTCCCACTTCGCCCGAGATCCGCGAAGCCCGCGCTCGCGCCATCTACGAGGAAGATGAAAACATGCCGTATCGCAAGTCGCATGATAATCCCGTCATTAAACGTATTTATGAGGAGTTCTTGCAGGAAGGCCCTTGCGGCCACAAGAGCCACGAATTGTTACACACTCACTACACACCGAGAGGTTCACAAATCGTGTAGGAGGTGAAATCATGAGCGCACGGGAGAAACAGTTCATCGACGTAAATGAGATCGAAGCGCTTCTTGGCGAGCGTCGCGAGCCGGATACCGTAAAGATACGAGATGTATTGGAACATGCTGCCGAAAAACGCGGCCTCGCCCCGGAAGAAGTGGCCGCTCTGCTGCGCGTCCGAGATCGGGCGGTGTGGAAGGATGTCTTTGCGCTGGCACGGAAGATCAAGGAAGCTATCTACGGCCGTCGGATCGTCCTGTTCGCACCGCTGTACGTTTCCAATTACTGCACCAACGATTGCGCCTATTGCGGCTTCCGAAAAAGCAATCCGGAATGCTCACGGCATGCCTTGAACGAGAAAGAATTGCAATCCGAGGTGCTGGCTCTTGAAAATGCCGGACATAAACGGCTCTTGATGGTGTACGGCGATCACCCGCGTTATGGTTGCGACTATATCGCCGATACCATTCGTATCGCATACGAAACGAAAACGAGCGATCCACTCGGCGAGATCCGGCGGATCAACGTGAACGCCGCGCCTATGGATGAGGCCGAGTATCGAGAGCTCAAGGACATTGGAATCGGCACCTACCAGGTTTTTCAGGAAACCTATCACCCCGGTCGTTACGCCGAACTGCATCCGGCCGGAACGAACAAGGCGAACTACATCTATCGCGTGAACGCCTTGCACAGAGCGCAACGTGCCGGACTGGACGATGTAGCTATCGGTGCGCTTTTCGGTCTGTATGACTGGCGCTTTGAAGTGCTGGGCTTGTTGTTCCATGCAATGGAACTGGAGCGTGAATTCGGTGTGGGGCCGCACACCATCAGTTTCCCACGCCTGGAGGAAGCCATCAATACACCGTTTGTGGATGAAACGCCATACAAGGTGAGCGACGAAGATTTTAAAAAGATCGTCGCTGTCATCCGGCTTGCCGTTCCATATACGGGTATGATTCTGACTGCACGGGAAAAACCCGAACTCAGGCGCGATGTGATGCGTCTCGGCGTTTCCCAAATCGATGGCGGCTCCCGTATCGGTATCGGAAGCTATCAGCGAGACGATATACGCCCGGTGCCGGAACGCCAGCAGTTCAGCATTCACGACGACCGCAGCCTTGATGAGGTCGTGCGGGAACTGGCCGAGGACGGCTTCATTCCCAGTTTCTGTACGGCCTGTTACCGTCTACAACGCACGGGCGATCACTTCATGACGCTGGCAAGAGACGGTTTCGTCAAACGATTCTGCCAGCCCAACGCCATCCTGACTTTCAAGGAATTCCTTATCGACTATGCCAAAGAGGAAACGGTTGTTGCAGGGGATCGCATCCTCGAACGTGAGATACGCGATGTGTCCGAGAAGACCTTGAAGGAGCTGTCAAAGAAGCTGGTCAGGCTGACGAACGGTCAGCGGGATTTGTATTTCTAGAGCGACCATGGTTCCCATCGCGCATACGCCGTAGCCAGCTGGGAGCTTCTCCGTATCCTGCACCCACGGGTCTTTCCATACGGGCAAGTGCATCCAAAACATGTTGATGCTGAACGAAGGTGTAGTTTGGAGACGATGCTTTTCCAGGATAGATGTCGTAGCACAGACGATATTTTTCCGGTGTAAGGTTCTGCATCAAGACATTGGCTCCCCACGTCAAGGACCTCAATCGCATCTTTTCGCCGCCGGCGGCGGCGATAGCCGATGTCGCGGGAATGTTCGCTTCCGGGCATGCAAGCCGTGACAGAGCAATCACCTTGAGCGTCATTGCAGGCGTTGGGAGAACCTGCGCAACATCGTTTTTATTGGCTGCCCAGCCGGCAAGAGGTGTCTTTGGATGCGGGATAAAGGGGCCGATACCGATCATGTCCAGATCGGAACGCTGGAATATCAGAATGTCATCGGCCAGAGTTTCCAGAGTCTGACCCGGAAGCCCGACCATGATACCGCCACCGGTTTCATAACCGAGCTTCCGCATCCATGAAAGCCGTAGTAGTCTGGGATGAGGATGAACTCGTTTCGAACCGTGCAATGAAGCGAAAAGATTTTCATCGGAAGTTTCGAAACGTAGCAGGTATCGTTGTGCTCCGGCTTCACGCCAAGCCCCATAGTCGTCATAGGAACGCTCGCCCAGGCTGAGTGCAATCGCGACGTCATGCCTGTTCAGGATACACGAAACCAGGTTGGCCACCCAACTTCGCGTAAGGCGCGGATCGTTTCCTGCCTGAATCACGATCGTACGCAAGCCCAGTTCCACAGCGAGATCCACGCAATCCAGGATTTCCTGCTCCTCCATCCGATAGCGCTCCAGTTCGAAATTAGGTGCGCGCAAACCGCAGTAATGGCAGGTATTCGTGCAGTGGTTGGATATTTCGATCAGCGCCCGCAGATAAACTTCCTCGCCGACATGGCGATGACGTGTTTCCTCCGCCCGCAGGTGCAAGGCTTCGATTTGTGTAGGATCATCTTCCCGCAGATACGTCAGGATTTCCTGCTTCTGCATCAGCACATTCCTTTTCACACCTTGTCATGGGCATCCGAACCGTAAACACCGTTCCGGCATCCGGTTCGCTTTGCACCTCGATGTTTCCTCCGTACAGGCCCACGATTTTCTTAACGATAGCCAACCCCAATCCGCTTCCCCTAATATCGCGAGTCTTCTCGTTGCGTATGCGCGAGAACTCTTTGAAAAGACCGGCCATCTCTTCCTTGGTCATGCCGATGCCTGTATCCGATACACGGAGCAACAGAAGGCCGTCAGACAGGTCGATATCGATGTCGATCTCTCCCTCATCCCGGTTGTATTTAACGGCGTTTCCGAGTAGGTTGTTGAACACGATCTCCATTTCGCCGGGATCGGCTTCAACCAGCGAGGTGTCTTCGCAACAACGGATTCGCAGTAAGATTTTCCTGCGTGTGCTTTCCTCGCGGATTGTATCGACACTGGCCACTAATACCTTGCACAAATCCACCCTTTCGATTTTCCGCTTCCTCTGGCCGGACTCAATGCGTGTCAAATCCAACAAGTCGTCGATCAGCTTGCGCATTTCTTCCACCCGTCGCAGGCTGCGCTCGACACTGTGAGCGTAAGCCTTGGCGTCCAGCCGCTCCGGCTCTTCGAGCAGATACAGCGTTCCCTCCAGCGCACTGAGCGGAGCTTTCAGTTCGTGCGATACCACGGATATCAGATCGAAGCGGGCCCGGCGCTTCTCTTGCGTTAGCTTTTGGGCGTGACGTTTCAGGACGAAGTGGCGAATCGCCTTGTCTACGGTTTCGCGCAATTCCTTTGGAGTAAAGGGTTTGGCGATGAAGTCGAAAGCTCCTCTTTTCGTAGCGCTAACGGCCGCTTCGATGGAAGCATAGGCCGTGACCATGACGACCACGGTCTCCGGGAACTCTTCCTGCAAACGCATGAGAAGATCCAATCCCTGTATGCCTGGCAGCTTGTTGTCCAACAGGATAAGATCGCAGGGCGACAGGGCGAGTTTTTCGAGCGCTTCCTCGCCGCTTGCGGCGGTGTCGAGCGTGAGACAGAAAGTCTCTTCCACTTCCTCGACGATGAGTTCGTATTCGTGCAGGCTTCGCCGCATACCCTCGCGTATACCAGGTTCGTCGTCTACGATTAGAAGGCGAAGCTCGCTCATGACTCTTCTCCCGAAAATACGTCGGTTGTTTCTCTATCTTTGGGTAATATGAGCGTAAACGTACTGCCGATTGGACCTAGGCCCGGGTCGGCGTTGCTCTCCACTTCGATCCTCCCTCCGTGCATCTTGACAATGCCGTAGGCGACGGCCAGTCCCAGGCCGGTGCCATGGCCCATCTGTTTGGTTGTAAAAAACGGTTCGAAGATATGTTCCATATTGTCTGTCGCGATGCCAGTACCCGTATCCTTGAATTCGATACGAACATAATTGCCATCTTCTATGGCCGAGATGAACAAGCCGCCACCGTTGGGCATAGCGGCTGCTGCGTTGGTCAGCAAGTTGGTGATGACCTGCGTGATTTGGTCGGGATCGATGTCGGCGAACAACGGTCGTGCGCCATGCCGCACATCGAGTAAAACGGAACCGGGAAGAGGGAATACTTTCATCATGCCGTCCAGCAACTCCGTGATGTCCGTATGCAGGAGATTGAGCTTGTTTCGTCTCGAAAAGTTCAACAGTCCCGCGATGATCTTGCGGCAACGTTCGGCCTGTTCGGCTATCGTGGCGATATCTTTATAGTGGTCGGAGGCGCGATCGATCTCATCGAGCAGGATGTTGGCGTAGAGTACGACCACGCCGAGGGGATTATTCACCTCGTGTGCGATTCCGGCGGCGAGTTGCCCCATGCTGGCCAGTCGTTCCGACTGCATCAGCATTTGCTGCGTTTCCGCAAGCTTGCGATGCGATTCGGCGAGATCGCCGACGGTTCGGCGCAGGCGTTCGATGGTGTAAGGCAGGCACATTTCGCTCTCGGCTTGACCGTGCATGACGGCGATCGCGTGCTCGCGACAGGTGTCATAGCCGCAGGCTCCACAGTTAAGTTCGTCTTCCGGGTGGAACTTTCCCAGCCTATAAAGCGCTTTGGCCAGGTCGTCTTCGCCGTGCTCGGGAATACGCATATCATTGGGGCTGAAAATTCGGGCAAGATTCAACTCCTGGGAATCCGACTCTTTTAGGTCCGGTTTAACGGATCGAGATTCAAGGCATTCACGCGCATACTGGCTGACAGCAGACCGGCGACGGAACATCGGCTCCTTGGTCGTCATGCCGGGCCCCATAATGCACCCGTCGCAGCAGAGTATTTCCAATAATCTTACGTCCAGAGCGCCGGACTCGAATTCCTTGACGGCTTCTACAAAGTTCACCCGTCCGTGCGCGGCGACGATTTCTCCCGAAACAAGATCTTCCCGGAGATCTGCCGTTTGCAGCATGCCTCGGCTGATGGGAAACAGCATCCCCATCCCGGCTCGCGGAGGATCGGGGGCGCTTAGCACGGCCTGGAAAGGATCGATTCCACTCGTATCGAACATCTTCCGGAGTTCAGCAAAGGTCAAAACCGCATCGATCTCACCGGCCACCGGATCGTCCAGCGCTTCGTGCTTTTTCGCGATACAGGGCCCGATGAAGACGAGACGTTCCGCCGATCCATGAAGTTCCCTCAATGCTCTGGCCGTTGCGATCATGGGCGAGACGATGGGGGCCAATTGTCCGACCAGGCCAGGGTGGTATTTCTCGATGTAGGATATGAGGGCCGGACAGGAAGTGGCGATGTGCTTTTCGTCCGGCTTCTCTTCCAGCAGTCGCCGGTATTGCGCGGCCACGAGATCGGCTCCGTATGCGACTTCGTAAACGTAGCGGAAACCGAGCGCTCGAATAGCGCCGATGACGCGTTCCGGTTTCTTGGCGGAAAACTCCGCAGGAAAGCTCGGAGCAAGGATTGCAGAGACAGGTTCCCGATATGCAAGCATTTCTTCGACAAGAGGGATATCGCTGCGCACTTGCTTGGCCTTCTGGCTGCATACGCGCACGCAATTGCCGCAGCCGATGCAACGCTCCTCGATCACCTCGGCCTGCCCGTTGGAAATACGGATCGCCTTGGCCGGGCATTCCCGCACGCAGGTGTAACACATACGGCATTTTTCTCGAATCGTGCTTACCAAGGGCGCGAGCATGACTGTTGTTTCCATTACGTATTCCCGGCGTTAAACGATTTTCTACGATCTTTTGGATGCTGATTTCTTCGTCACTTCGCGGACGTAAACCCACCAGTAGATCGAACCCACGAAGATCGTTCCGCCGACGATGTTTCCGATGGTCACCGGAACCAGGTTGTCCACGAGAAAACCCTTACAGGTCAAGGATGCGGTTTCCGTGCCGCCGACCGCTCCGGCCTTCAGCATCAAGCCCATCGGAATGAAATACATATTCGCCACGCAGTGCTCGAAGCCAAGCGCTACGAAGGCCATGATCGGAAAGAAAATCGCCAGAATCTTGCCCGTGATCTCCCGCGCCGACAGGGACATCCAGACGGCCAGACAAACCAGCCAATTGCAGCCGATACCGCGAAAGAAAGCCTCTGAAAACCCAAGTTGCACCTTGGCATTGGCAATGGCCAAGGCTTTCTGGGCCACCACGCCTCCGCCGAGCTTCCAGATGCCGCTTTCATACACCATCCAGGCAAGCAGGACAGAGCCGATGAAATTCGCTACGAAAACGAGCAGCCATCTCAAAAGCATCCGGCTCGCGCCGAACTGACGCCCCAGCCAGCCCGCGACCATCAGGTTATTGCCGGTGAACAGTTCCGCCCCTGCAATCACGACGAGAATCAGGCCCAGAGAGAACACGGCTCCGATGGCCACTTGCGATAACCCGACGCCGAGCAGTTTCGGAGCATCCGATCCCACCAGCGTAGCCATTGCCGCACCGAAACCGATATACGCCCCCGCCAGCGCGCCCAAGACCAGTGTATTCGCCATGGAGAGTGCGATTTTCTTTGTGCCCACCGCACGTGTCACCATCTGGGCCACGGCCTGCGGGCTGCGGTCCTCGTAAGCTTCCGGGCCCGGCAGGCGCTCTGATAGAGACGAAAACAGGCGCGTGACGCCAGGCAGGGCGCCTTCCTTGGTGTGGTTGGTAATGGCGACGTCCACAGCCTCGATGATTTGGTCCGGGGTAAAGGGCTTCAGGACGTAATCCGACACCCCCAGCCGCGTGGCCTCGGCGGCCGTCTCCAGGTCGCCATACCCCGTGATTATCAGAACGGCCGATCCCGGCCGATTCTCACGCACGGTACGCACGACTTCCATGCCGTTGATACCCGGCATTTTAAGGTCCACCAGAGCGCAATCGAAATAGCCCCGGCGCGCCATCTCCAGCCCTTCCTCGCCGCTGGAAGCGGTTTCCACGTCGTATCCTTTGTCAGCAAAGATCCGTTTACAGCTTTCGCGCACGAACGGTTCGTCGTCAATGACCAGAATCCGTTGTTGGTTCAGCATGTTTCGTTTCCCCTTGTGCTAGACGGCCCGATGGGGTTACCAGCGTTCGGCGCTCAAACGTCGCTCCAGCCAGTCGCGCTCCTCGGCCGATAGCTCGCCGCAGTGTTTCTCGATCCACGCGATGTCGCCGGAAGCGATGGCCTGTTGCGCTTCGGAACTGAGCGCGTAGCCGTCAAGCACCCGGCTGCCGTGCTGCCAAAGAGAGAACGCGAAGTTGTGGTCGCGACTGATGGCCTTGAGCACTTCCTTCACCAGATCCGCCTCGATACGGTGGCCGTCCGGTCCGACTTCCTCCAGCGAGTCGTCTACGCCCCGCACGATGGCCTCACTGATTTCGTCCGGAGTGAAGGGTTTTTCGACGAACTCTTTGACCCCAAGCCGAATCGCCTCGACCGCGCAGGGTACCGTGCCATAGCCGGTGATGATGATGACCGACGTTTCGGGGTGGACCTTGCGCAACTCGCGCACGAGGTCCATGCCGTCCAGATCCGGCATCTTGAGGTCCGTCACCACGAGATTGAAGGTTTCTCTTGTCGCAAGTTCCAGACCTTCCCGGCCGCTGTTGGTTGTGACAACGTCATAGGCCATCCCAGCCAGAATCCGCTCACAACTCTTGGTTACGACCGGTTCGTCATCCACGATCAGAATTCTTGGTTTGGGTATCATGGCTTCCTCCCTCTTGCTCGCCCTCCGTCCGATCGGGGGCTGAAGATAAAGGAAGCATATCGCGTGCCAATGTCAGCTTTCGTACTGATGGTCGTATATGCATGAAATAACTAATATAATTGACCATGGAGAATCTGATGGAAATGAATGCCAACGGCAATGAGTCTTCGGATGGCATCAGGTGTATAAAATTCAAGGACACATATTTCAATCTAAAAATAATCCTATGTCTTTTTGCTTGTTTCCGCCTCCGAAACATTCGATAATCTCACTGGTGCTTTTATATTCGGAGGCTCCATGTGAACTTCGCACGCCGATTGACGACGAGCATGTTGCTGGTCATGCTCATTGCGTGCGGTGCGACCGCATTCATCGGTGGTTATCTTCTCTGGCAGCAATGGAAAACCCAGGCCGAGCACCTAGCCTGGCAAGATCTCAAGGCCGCCCGTAGCACTCTCGACCAGACCGTCGAGGCCATCCAGGCTTCCTTGCGTTTCACCGTACTCGGTGAACGCTTCTCCCAAGCCGTTGCCGATGGCGATTTGCCCTATCTCACCCCCCGACTCGATCTCGTAGCCAAAACCGCACGGCTGGATTTTCTCTTGGCCACGGATGCCACGGGTCACGTACTCTATCGAGTTCATCATCCTGAAATTTCAGGCGACCCACAGACGGATCTGCTGCTTGTGAAGCGCATACTTGGAGGCGAAAACCATGTTTCCGGCGTCGTTTCGCTCCCGACTTCGTGGGTTACGAAGGAAAGTCCCAGACTTGCCCGGCAAGCGGATGTAAGCATAAGTCAGAATTTGGAAAACGATGGATGCTCGCCCTTGGATACAGTCCTTTTCCTTGCCGCCGCAAGCGCTGTTTACACCGTATCGGACCAACCGGTGGGAATACTGATCGGAGGAATTCTCCTCCACCGGAGGGGAGATATCTTCGGCTTGGAAACTACAGGGGAAACGAAGGCCGCACCGACATATCGTACCGTGTTTCATCGCCAAAGAAGAATACTTACCAATGTCCGCACCAAAAGCGGACAAACGGCGCTCGGCACCTGCCTCGATTCGTCTGTATATCAAGCGGTCGCCTCGCAAGATGAAAAATGGCTTGGACGAGTGGAGGCCGCCGGATCGGAATACATTGCCGCCTACGAGCCCATTCTGGACATTGACGATCAGATCGTCGGGGTTCTTGGTGCGGGTGTGTCGGCCAGGACTCAAAAACGGATTGTCTTTCAGATTCTGCTGGCGTTCGGCGTGGTTTCCTTTGCAGGAGCGATGACAGCGGGATTCGTAGGTTGGCGACTGTCCAGAAGGATATATCAACCGCTCAAAGAACTGGCGCAGACCGCGGATGCCATCGGCCACGGAGATTTCACGCTGAGCGGAGAGATCCGCCGTGAGGATGAATTCAAGCGCTTGCGCTACGCCTTCGAGCGAATGATACAATCGCTGAAAGAGCGTGACGAGCTGCTGAAACAACGCACGCGTCAACAACTTACCCAGTCCGAGCGGCTGGCATCGGTCGGCCGCCTGGCGGCGGGAGTGGCGCACGAAATCAACAATCCGTTGACCGGCGTATTGACCTTCGCCCATCTGTTGAGACGCGACGCCGTCGAGGGCTCGCAGCAAGCGGAAGACCTGGACACGATCATCGAGGCCACCACGCGTTGCAAACAGATTGTGCGGGGTTTGTTGGATTTTTCGCGCCAGAATGAACCCAAGAAAAGTCTGGTCAACCTGAATGATCTGATCGTCAACGCACTCAAGCTCATGAGCAATCAGGCGAAAATCAACCATGTCGAGACGGAGACGCAACTCGATACCGCATTGGTGCAGATCGTTGCCGACGGCAAACAGATACAGGATGTTATTGTCAATCTCATCGTCAACGCCATCGACGCCATGCCGGATGGCGGCCGACTCTGGGTCGTGAGCCGATTGGTGGAGAAAAACGGGAAATCGTATGTGGAAATAGTGGTGGAGGATTCAGGAACAGGTATCCCGCAAACCGACCTTGAACGCATCTTCGACCCGTTTTTCACCACCAAGCCTGCAGGCAAGGGTACGGGTCTCGGCCTGGCCATATCCTATGGAATTGTAACCGAGCACGGCGGAACCATACGAGCGGAGAATAAGTCAAAAAAAGGCGCGCGCTTCGTCATCCGGTTACCGTTGGAAAACGAGGGAGGAAACCATGCAGAGGCCATACCGCATTCTGGTGGTTGACGACGATCTGATGGTGCGCCGCAGCATTCAGCGTATCCTATCGGGTAATTACAATCTGACCGTGGTGGAGAAGGGACAGGAGGGGATTGAAAGACTGAAAAAGGGTGTCGTGGATTTGGCGCTGGTCGATCTGAAGCTTCCGGATATCGGCGGCATGGAAATTTTACGGCAAGCCCCGGAATCGTTCCCCGGCATTCCCATCATCATCATTACCGGCTACTCGACCGTGCGCAACGCCGTCGAAACAATACAACTGGGAGCTTTCGATTACCTGTCCAAGCCTTTCACCCCGGAAGAATTGGAACAGGTCGTAGAGCATGCCCTTTCGCGGCGTGCTCGCCTGCGCAGCTTCGGCGAGATCACCCGTGGACACATCAACGAACGTGACGGCATCCGCCTCGTGGGACAGAGCGTCGCTTTGCGAGAAGCGTTCGAATTAATGCAGCAGGTGGCTGTAACAAACAGTACGGTGCTGTTGATCGGGGAAAGCGGAACCGGCAAGGAATTGTTCGCACGCATGATTCATGCAGGAAGTCCTCGCAGTAAAAAGCCCTTTCTCGCTGTGGACTGTGGCGCCATTTCCCCGCAACTCATCGCGAGCGAGTTGTTCGGCCATGTGCGAGGTGCTTTTACGGGAGCGGCCTCAAACCGCGTTGGACTGTTCCAGTCGGCCAGCGGCGGAACGTTTTTCATGGATGAAATCAGCAACCTTCCACTCGACCAGCAGGCGACGCTTTTACGGATATTGGAAACACAAGAAGTGCGGCCGGTCGGGGCATCCCGTACGGAAAGAATCGACGTGCGCTTGATTGCCGCAACGAATCAGGATCTCACCATCATGGTCGAGGATGGAAAATTCCGGCAGGATCTGTACTATCGCCTGAATGTCTTTCCCATCCACCTGCCACCTTTGCGCGAGCGCAGGGAGGATATCGGTCCATTGGCGGAATATTTCCTGATCAAGTTCGCGGTACGAATGCGCAAGCACATCACCGGATTCAGCCCCGAAGCACTCGAAGCGCTCAAGGGTTACGACTGGCCGGGTAACGTTCGAGAACTGTCGAATGTTATCGAGCGATTGGTCATTCTCTGCGACCAAGGTGTTGTAGGCAGCAATGGTATAGAAAAGAACGCCCCCATGATTGAGGCGAATGCATCCGTTCCCCAAACACTCGAAGAGCTGAACGTGTTAAAGCGCCGATTGCGCGAACAGGTGGTGGAGGAAGTGGAACGCGCTTTTCTACAGGAGGCACTAGTGCGCAACGACTATAACGCAAGCCGGGCAGCGGTGGACGTCGGGATGCGCCGACCGAACTTTCAGGCACTGTTGCGCAAGTACAACCTGCGGATTCGGGATCTCGCTGCAAGGAAATGAGAATATCCGCATAAAGTTTGCTATAAGAACCTATCCCAGTAGTCCTGTCGCTCGCCACGTGATGATGCCAAGTGCGAAGTGCAGCATGGCGATGTAGGTGTCCGCGCGTTTCTCCAAACGCACGAGAATGCGGCGAAAGCGATTCAGCCAACTGTGCGTGCGTTCCACCACCCAGCGCCGCGCCTTGAAACCCGCCTCCTGTTTGATCGCTTTCGCCTCCTCGCCCCGCGAACGAATGTGCGCCGTGAACCGGAATGCCTCCGCCAGGTCTCGAATCTCATCGTAATCATACCCTTTAGAGTCAGTATTACTCATTTTGCGCCACCGCAGATGGAGCGGCAAAGCGCCGGGTTTTGCATGAAGGAGCGCAGCGCTTCCATCAGGTGATCCGTCAATTCGGCATGATTCCTTGCAATGAACTGACTGAAGAACCGGTTTTTCATCACCAGCCAGATACGCTCGATAGGATTGAAGTCCGGCGAGTACGGAGGCAGATACAGTGGCTCGATCCGGCCCCAGTGCAAGGCTTTCGTCTTATGCCAGCTTGCGTTGTCCATAATCATCACCACCCGCCCCGAGCCGATCTCCTTCTGCATGTGATCCAAGAAAATCTGAAAACTCTCCGTGTTCACAACCGGCAGAATCAGGCTAAAGAAAGCCCCGTTTTCAGGACAAACAGCCCCCACGATGTTGTCCTTGATGTGCTTGCCCGTGTACGGCATTGTCGGCTTGGAGCCGCGTTTGGCCAGAATGCGCCGCGGCTTGGGATCGCCCATCACCCCGCTTTCGTCCTGATACCAGATCTCGATCTCCGGATCGGATTCGAGCGCGGACAAAAGCTCCTGGAAACGCGCGCGCATCGCCTGGTCTTGTTTGTCCGGCCACGGACGCGGGCGCAGGTAGCGATAGCCCATCTGCCGCAGCACGTAGCACACGTGCGAGTAGCTGATCTCTAATCGGTGTTTTTTTTAAGGTGGCCGCGAATGGCGATGGCCGTGATCTTACGCCCGTTGATGGTTTCGCGGATGTCGAAGATGTCTTCGATTTCCGCCCGCATCTCGGGCGTCACTTTCGAGGCGCGACCACGGTGTCGGCTTTTCAATCCCTCCCTTCCAAATTCATCCCAGCGCCGGCGCCAGCGCGTGATGGCCGACTCGGAAACCCCGATGATTTCTGCCACATCCTTGCGTGTGCGTCCCTTCATCAACAGGCGGATGGCGTTGAGGCGCTCCTTCAACTTCCCGTCGCGCTCCTTGCGGTACTGCGCTTCGACTTCCTCAAGCCCGCCTTTCGTCGTGTCTGGTCGCTTCAGGTTAGGCATGCCCACAAGCATACCTTATTTTGAATGGAATTAATACCCCCCGTAGCGCATTTCTATTAATAGTGGCTATAATCGTAAGCGTCGTCATGCGTCACTGGGCTATGTCAGCCCGGCGAAATTTAAAGCGTATGGCCAAACCACAAGGGCGGCATGAAGCCTACCCGCCCGGTGTCCGCTCAGCGTAGGGCACGTTAGAGATTGCCCCCTACCTACAACAGCGGAAGGCGATCTTTCGGGGATGCTTGACGCGATACCCATCGCTTCTCGACCAGCAGGTCGCCTCCACCTCGTTGACGCCGCCCTTCAGCATTACCGTGGATTCCTCCTCCGAAACGACGGGGGTCTCCCGCAGAGAATCGTGGGAATACGCATCCGAGACGATTTCGAAATGCCAACGTCCTAAATTTCGAACGCCGAAGTCCGATACGGCCCTCTCCTCCTGGAGCGATACGTAGATGCCCTCGGGAAACGGATCGTCGTCGAATCCCCGGCAGGCCGCCTCCCATTCCTCCGCCGAGCACAAACGCTTGCCAAAGCTTTCGCAATAGGTTTCCGCGCCCGCACGGGTCGCGAAGTCCAACACCTCGTCCTCGCGAGAAAGCAACTGAAGAGAACCGCCGTCGGAGGATAACTCGTACAGAGCCTCCTCCAGGGAACCGATGGCGAACGCCACGTATTTCTGCTGCGTTTCCAGTGGAAATAGGTTGAGGAATTCCGCGTACTCTCTCCTCGTCACCGGATTCTCGTCGATGGCGAAACCGGAAATCGTCCGTTTCGATACGGGGTAGTCGTCCGCCTGGGCGTATCCGTAGCGGTCGCCTTCCACCGTCGCGCCGATGCAATACTCTTCTGCCGGAATGGCGCAGGCGCCGTCCGCGCAATTCGGTTCCTCTTCCAGAAAAGAGCTTTGGCACGATCCGTACAGCGCTTCCGTATCGACCAAGGTCGGATAGGGCGCGTGCGTCTCCACGGAAATCGGCAGATCGCAGGGGATCGTGGCGGACGTTCCGTATTCCATGATGAGGCCGTCACCTCCCACCAGGACCATGCCGCCGTCGGGAGTCGCCTCGGTATCGAAAACACCATACCGCTTGGGAACATAAACCAGCGGCCGCCGGATCACCTCCCAGCCATCGCCTTGTCCCGGGCGGATGATGTCCATCCAAGAATATTTTTCATATCCGGTCCAATCTCCGATTCCGACCCGGCAGACGCCGTCGCCGCAGATTTCCAGGTCCGTGATTCGATACCGGTTGAGGGGAAAAGCCGCCAGCACCTGCGTCCATGCGCTTCCGATCCGGTCGGCCACCCAGACGCCGTCGCCCCGACCCAGCCAGACCCTTCCATCCCTGTCGCGAACCAGGTGGCTGCGTTGCAAATGATAGTGCCATTCGTTCATGCCGACGGACGTGCTGTTGATGTTCTTTTCGTATCCTTCCGCAATCGCGGGCGCGGGCCAGGGCGTCAATTCCCGGCTGTCGAGATCGAGGACGTAGAGGTATCGGCCGGCTTCCGCCCAGTCGTCGTCCATGACCAGGACGGCTTCGTTCGCCTCGAAGAAGCCGTCGAAGATGAACGACGTGCTATCGATCGGCAGTTCCACCCACCCGCTTTCCCCGCGTTTCCAGAGCAGCCCCCATTCCCCGATGGCGTAAATTTCGTCGCCGTGACCGGTCAGGCGGAAAATGTAGCGCCCCTTCGAATGGGGAATGCGCTCGCGGACCACGCCTTCCTCATCGGAGATGCGATAAATCCCGGCCTGCGTGGCGAACCAGGCCGTCTCTCCATCTTTCGTGTAGGTTCCCACCACGGGATAATCGCTCTCGGTCCACGGATACCAGCTCATTCCGTCGAAGCGCAGCACGGGCCCGAAATGCGGCTTGTCTCCGTATTGGTATCCTCCGGCGAGGCCTTTTCCATTCTCGCCGATGGACACCGTGGTCAGAGGCGGCGGGAACGCCTTGCCGTAGATGTGCTTGTCCAGAGACGTCCAGGCGTCGCCGTTCCGAACCGAAAGGAAGCTCTTGACGATATTGTCGCCCTGGTGGACGACCTTCGCTCCGCCGACGTAGATCTTTTCGCCGTTTCCGCTCGCGAGTCCGAAGAGACGCACGGGATCCTCGAAATCGAGGTCTTGAACCAGTTGATTTTCCTCGATCCGGAAGACATCCCCGTTGGCCGCCAGAAAAAGTTCGCTCGACGTGGCGGCGAGATAGGGCTCGGCCCGGTACGGTTCGATCCTTTCATCCTGGAGGACGATCTTCGCGTTCTCCCCATCCCATTGCCAGAGCGTCCCGGGAATGGATGGGAGGATCAGCTTGCCTTGAAACTCCATAGGGATTCCCCGGAAGAGATAGGCCTCGTCGCTGTTCGCGTAGGGGGCGAACCGGTCCTCGCCGAATTCGGCGAGCAAGCGCCAGTCCCGGCCTTCCAGTTTGAACAGACCGGCGGAAAAGCGCAGATCGTCCTCCGCCATGCCGCGCACGATGAAATCGAACAGCAGCACGTCGTTTTTGTAAAGAACCAGGCTTCCCTTGCCCAGGATGTACACGCCGTCGAGTTCGCCGACCTGCTCGAAGCGTCCGGAGGCACCCACGGGCTTGTAGACGTTGTAGTGGAAGACGTGCGAAGCGCCGCCGGCTTCCCGGACGAAGAGATGGAAATTCTCCCAGCCCAGAATGCGATCGCCGACGGAATCGTAAACCAGCGTTTTCGGAAGGCTTCCGGTCATTTCCGTCACGGCGGGCCAGGTCTTTTCACTGTCCGTATGTGCGGCGAGAATAGCCCCCTGGTTGTTTCCCGCCCAGACGCCTCCCCAGGCCTCCACGGGCGGGCCGGCCACGGTTTCCCCCCAGTTCGGCTGGTGTCCTCCGGCCAGTTGCGAGGGCCAGACCTGGTTTCCGGCCCAGCTTCCGAACCACAGGCCGTTGCGGAGCCAGGCCATCGGTTGGATGTAGTACGGACCGGGAAAGGGATTGATGAAGCTCAGGGTGGGGGTGGCGAATTCCTGCCGATTGGCCTCTTGGCAGGAAACGGGCGAAGGCCGGGCCGCTTCCATGGACTTCTCGGAGGTATAGGAAGACGCAGGAGTCAGGCCACTGTTTTCGGTGAAAAGCGTGCGGGCGGGCCGGAAAGCAAAGTCACGAATATTGTGGAAAACGCCAGGTTCAAATTCGTAAAAAAGACACTGATGGTAATGAACGTTTGATGCCGTCGTGCTGCAATTTTTTCTATGAATGCAATAATCGTCGAGTCTCTCTTCACGATATTCAAAATCATCATCGATGGCTTCCATATGGGCTCCGTATTTATCCGGGTCTTTCATTCCGACGAGCGTGATTTCACGTGAGTTGCCGATGGTGTCGTACAAGCCGAAGGCGTTGGGAGGCATGGTGCCCACGTTGTACGGCCACATGCAGCTTTCCGGATCTTCCACATGGCCCAGTTCCGCCAGGTCGGCGAAATCGTCCTCGCCGCAGAAACCGTACCTGGGGTCGTCCTTGCACGGAAGGCTGCCCAGGGCGCCCGAGCGCGCGGCATATTCCCACTCCAGGGGGGATGGCAGCCGATAGCCGGGACAATCCTTGGGGAAGGGCCATTGCGGATCGAACTCGCACTCCAGCCCGTTCTCCCAATCATAGGAGCCGTACGGGCATACATTCTCGTTCCCGCTACATGCCTGGCAGACGTAACATGGCGGATAACCTTCCTTTTCGGAAAGTGCGTTCAGAAACACGGCCGCCTGCACGAAGCTGGTCAGCACGGCCGCCTCGGGCATGTCCGGCGAGCGATCCACGCAGGAGTCATATCCTCGCGGCGTGGGCGTATAATTCGTGATTTCCTTGAACTGCCGGTTCGTAACCGCCACGTTCTGAATGGTAAAGGGCTTCAATCTGCTGACATAGAATCTGAAAACTTCTGCGGCAACATTATCAACACTGAAATTGGGATCATGCACGAAGCTGTTGGAGGCGAGGTCGATGAACGCGACTTCGGCCCTTTCTATATCTGTATCGCCAGTCTCGTCTTCCGTGCCGTCGGACGCTTCATTCTCCGTTCCATCCGCCTCCCGATCCGGATCCCTGTCCAGATCGCCATCGATGATGAACGGCTCCGGACAATCTTTACAGGCCTCTTTCGTACAGCCAACCGTTAAAAACAGGCAGAGCCCGGCCACGAGAAAGCAAAACCACGCCACGATCCGATTCGTATTACGTTCGCTCATACGCCCTCGCAACCGAAGGCCGCCCCTTAAAAGAGGGGCGGCGGTGTTGGCGGTTAATAACTGCCCCAATAGCGCATTTCAATAAAAACGGGCTATAGAATAAAAACCGAAAGGCTCCAATGGATTTCATCGGAACGCCGAGACGGAAACGATTGGACGGAGTTTGTTCCGGCCCCGGCTCCGAGGATATCCTCTATTGGAATCGATTCGGAACCTTGAAGATCTGCGGTTTGGTGTTCGGATCGTTGACGCGCAAGAGCTTATAGGTTTTTTCGGCGTTTTCCTTGCTGCCGTGCTTCGAATAGACGATGTAGGGATTCCCGTCGATTTCCACGACATTCAATTCCTTGGTGACATATTGCTCCGTGATGAACGTGGTTTCCATGCTGTGCTTGAGCGTTTCGCGCAGCGCCGGATCCTTGACGCTGTTGAACCTGCCGATGGTCACGAGATAGGTATCGCCGGAATTTCCTTTCGGTTTCGCGGCGGAGTCCCGGCCTGGGGCGGCCGGTTCGTCGGGAATCGTGTCTTTTTCCTCCTTTTTCGAAACGTCCCCCTCCGATGCGGGCGGAGTCGCGGCGGAAGGCGGCTTTTTATCGTCGGCATAGGCCAGATTCGGACGGAACCAGTCGGTGAAATTCGACGCCTGACCCTGAAGAATGGCGTCCATATCGATTTCCTCGATCTTGTTTTCTACGGTGTTGTCCTCCACGGCTCGATTGATGATGTTTTCGGAGGCGCTGGCTTTGACCTGGTTCGTAGTCATCTGCTGGCCGATATTGCTTATCATGGCGATCAGGATGGCGGGAATGCCGAGCGCATAGAAGAAGATGTCGCGGTTTTCATGCTGGGGTTCGCCGCTCCCGGCGTCCTTGGCGAAAATAATCATGGTGATTACCCCGACGATGAAGCCGGTCATGCAAATCGGCGCGGGAGTGACCGACATGGAAGCGGAATCCGATTGCAGCATGCCCGGCAGGATCTGCATGAATAGAAAGGGGGCGATCCCGGCGACGGAACCGATGAAGAAGGTTTTGGCTCCGGGCCATACGATTTTCATCCAATTCGACATCCCATGCCTCCGATTCGGCCGAAGATTGATTGTATAACAATATCATGTACCTCTATTTTGTCTTGAAGTCAATCCCAAAAAACGCGGGGCGGATCCCCGAACCCGGATGGAAGCCATCCGCCGACAAGGGAAAATGCGTTGAAGGACGGAATCCCATCTTCCGTCTCAGAACGGCAGGACCAATTGATCGGGCAGGCCGCCGGAAAGCCTGCGGCGGCCGTCGAAGAGCAGAAACGGCGCGGCGACGCGGGCCCGCACGCCGAGGACGGCCAACTGCCGGGGCTCGCGGATCGTCTCGATCCGGCGGGCGTCCAGAACGCGCTTCGCTCCCACCGGACCGATGCCGGGCACCCGCAACAGCGCCTCCAGCGGAACCCGGTTGATTTCCATGGGAAAAAGCTCCGGGTGCGCCAGGGCGTAGCCGGTCTTGGGATCCATCTCGCGTGAGAGGCCGTCGTCCGGCCCGAACACCATTTCCTGCGGTTTAAAGCCGTATTGACGCACCAGAAAGTCCGCCTGATACAGACGATGCTCCCGCCAGGGCGGCGTGGGATCGCGGTCCTCCAGGGGCGTTCCCTCTATGGGGTTGTGGGCGCTGAAATAGGTCCGTTTCAGGCCGAATTCCTTGTGATGCCGGTGCGTCGCCGTCACGATCTCACGATCCGTCTCCCCGGCGGGACCGACGACCAGCTGGGTGGTCATGCCGGTGCAGCGCATGGGCGATCCGTTCGCCTTCATGGCGTGAAAGAGCCGATGCGCCGTGCGCATGGTGTCCCAGAGTCCGCCTTCCAGGCGTTTTTCCGGGGCGATGCGGGCAAGATGGACGTCGCTGACCGTCTCGAAATTCACCGACACGCGGTCGGCCAGCCGCAGAGCCTGCTCGATCTGCGCCTCCTCGACGCCGGACAGCAGCTTCAGATGAACGTACCCCCGGAATCCGTAGCGATTCCGCACGATGTCCACGGTGGACAGCATCTCGTCCATGGTGGCGACGGAGCGGCCTCGGATGGCGGAACTGAGGAACAGCCCCTGGGCCAGGCCGGTTGCGTGCATGTCCTTGAACAGCCCGGCCAGTTCCTCCGGATCGAATCGGGTGCGCGGTCCGTCGCGGCCCGTGCGGAAGGCGCAATAGGCGCAATCGTGTCGGCAGCGATTGGTCTGGAGAACCTTCAGCAGTTTCTGGCTTTTTCCGTCGGGCGAGGATGTCGGATAGACCCAGCGGTCCTTTTGCGTGCTGGGGCGGCGGCTTTCTCCGCAGACGCCGCAGGCCAGGTCGTACTGGGAGGCTTCGCCCAGGATCTCCAGCCGTTTTTCCCTGTCCAGACCCGATTTCAGCCGCACCGCCCGGACTCCCGTTTTCCGGTTTCGATTCCGTTTTCCTCACTATAGCGAATATAACAGAAAGGCGGGCGGGGAGCAATGGCATGCCTCAACACACCGGAATGACGAAAGAATCCCGGGCCGGAGCCTCACGGCCGGGAAGGCGGGCCTTCACCCGGAGCGGCGCTCCACCCAGTTTCCCCCGCGATCGTTTCTGGAGGGCGGGGCCAGGTCCGCATCCGGGGCGGGATAGGGTTTCCAGGCGGGAAGCAGGCCCTGCCGGTACAGTTCCTCGTGGATGGGTCGGCAGCGTTCGGGATCCAGAAATCCCCGCGCCACGCCGTCCTCGATCTCCGAAACCAGTCCTTCGGGCGTGTTGCGTCCGCGCGCCACGATGTCCCGCGCCACCCGAGGCAGATGGCGAAAACGTACGGTTTTGCGACAGACCGCGTGCAGGGCCAGTTGAAACGCGCCGCGACAGGCGGTCAGATGATCGCCGAAGGTTCGGAAAAGCGCGGGAGGACTGCCCTGCTCCAGCAGAATGTAAATCCATTCCACCCGGTCCCCGGGAAGCTCCAGGGCATGGTAAGCTTCCAAGATTTCATGGATTTCTTCCTCGTCGCAGCCTTCGGTCCGCGCCAGACGGATCAGGGCGCGCTCGTCCATGTTCCCGGAAATCAGGTCGGCGTACACGGCGTAGGCCAGGGCGTCGGTTTCCACGTCGTCGCCGATCAGGATCTCCCGGGCGTCGCGGGGAAGCGCGCGCCGCTGGTTCAGCAGGGCCGAGAGTTTGTAGGAAAGCTGATGCTTCAGCCACCGGGGCTTTCTCCGCACGAAAAGCACGCGTTTCCAGTCCTTGCAGGTCAGGCCGTCGCTCTGCACGCCGTCCAGAAGCATTTTCCGGGCCAGCGCCCGCGCCAGAAACGGAGGGCTGGCGGTGAGAAAGTAGAAGGGCGTCAGGTCGTCGTTTTCTTCCCCGCCGAAACGGAATCCACGCAACAACGGGGCCATGCCCGGAAGGGCCAACTTGTCCTCCGCCCACTCCAGCGGAATGGCGCACAGCCCTTTCAACGACTTGAAATCCGTGTCCAGATAGGTTTTGTCCACGTCGCAGGTGATGACGAGTCCATGGTAGTCCGGCGAAAGCGGCCGGTCGTCCTTGCGGATCAGCGGATACATGTCGGATTCGGCCTAACCTTCCCCGCCGCGCGGACCGTGCGGAACGTTCTGGGGATCGCAGGACAACGAACCGATGACGGCGTCCATTTCCCGGCCCGCCTCGATGCGCACCAGACGTTCGGCCGTTTCCCGGGAACCGCGCCGGCCGGTGACGATCTCGTGAATCCCCGTGAGGATCGGGGCCGGAATGCCGCGGCGGCGGACGAAGGGATCGATGGCCTGCACGGTCTGGAGCCCGTCCAGGGAAGGCACGGCGGTGGAGGCATCCCGGCGCTCGCCCCCCAGGGCCAGGCCGTAGGCGTAGGACGCGTGCTCGCTCGATCCCACGGCGGAAACCAGGCAGCCCAGGCCGGAAAAACCGGAGAAGGTGGCCGCCTGGGCCCCCAGAGCCTCGCCGATGCGCGCCATTTCCGTCAGGCTGCGAGTGACGATCAGCGCCCGGGTTCCGGATCCGTATCCCAGGCCGTCGGCCACGCCGCAGGCGATGGCGAAGACCTCCGTCAGCGCCGCTCCCAGTTCGACGCCCACCAGATCGGGACTTTGAAATACCTGGAAACTGGGCGTGGTGAGGATATCCTTGACCCGCGCCACGACTTCCCGGTACGGCGAGGCCATGACCGCCGCGCCCGGCTCGCCCGAAAGCCGCTCCACGGGCGTGGACGGACTGACCAGCGCCCCCACTTTCTTGATGCAGCATTCCTCCATGACGATCTCGCTGACCCGCCGGATGCCCGCCTTGCCCCGGCGCTCCACGCCCTTCGCCATGTGCAGCGCGATCTGCTCGCCGGAGAGGAAAGGCCCCAGGCTTCCCATGCGTTCCCGCAAAAGATACACGGGCTCGGCCAGGAGCAGCAGGTCCGCCTCCCGGGCCGCCTCCTCCAGGCTCGTCACGAGGCGCAGATCATCCGGAAAACGATGGCCGTCCAGCCCCTCGCACTCACGCGCTTCGTCCATGCGGCGAAGGAGCGATTCCTCCTTGTCCCACAGGAGCACCCGGTGGCCTTTTCGGGCGGCGATCAGGCCGTAGGCCACGGCGTCTTTTCCGGCTCCGAATATGCTGACGGTCAGGCTTTCCATGGCGTTCATCCGCAACGGTTCAGTCGGCCGCGTCCAGGCCGTAGCCCCAGAGGCGATTCCGATAGTAATACAAAAGATTCATGTCCACCGGAAACAGGCGATCTCCGCGCCGCTCCAGCACCGGGCGTTTGTGGTAGCACCCGAACAGACGCAACGCGCGGTCCACCACTTCCTCCGCCCCCTCCCCCGCCGGGGTTTTCGCCAGCCGGAAACGCCCCACCTGGGCGAACTCCCTGAGGTGAACCAGGTTCCGTTCCACCGCGCGGTAGACATCCACCATGGGCAGGCTGCTTTCGTAGCCGCTCTGGCGCAGAAACCGATAGAAATCCGGATCCGGGTGTTTTTTCCGCAACATGCGGAACACCGTCCAGGCCAGGACGTGGGTGGAAAAGATGATCGAGTCCTCCATGAAGGCGTCCACCACCTTGCGCCCCAGCTCGCGGCAATACTGGGCGTCGCGATCCGGATCCGGGGTCAGTTCCCCGTTCCGATACAGGTAGCGGTCGATCTCGATGGGGCGTCCGCGCCCGTCCAGGCTGCGTCCGTTCATGTCCACCCGGTTCCCGAAGGGATCCAGGGCCTTGCCGATGTTGATGACGATATCGGCGTCCAGGGTCACCAGGCTGCGCGTGAAGGTGAACAGGCGCTCGAACTGGCTGAACTCGTCGTCCTCGATGATGTAACGCTGTTTGCCCACGTCCTTCAGGTGGTCCTCGATGAGCGTTTCGGCCTCCAGCGTGATCTGGTAGTTGATGGTGGCCGGTACGATGAAGATCTTCGGCATGCGCGTCCGGCGGCGGAGATTGTTGTAGTAGGCGCTCAGTCCGCAACCCAGAAGCCCCAGTTTCAACTTTTGTTCCACCGCGCCGGAGCGGCTGCGCGTACCGCCCGGAAAGAACAGGTTGTCGTAACCGAATTCCAGCGTGATGGTGGCGTATTCCTTCAGCACGTCCTTGTACAGCCGGTGTTTCTTCAGGCGGTCCACCTTGTAGGCCCCCAGCCGGTGCATGAAGAATCCCAGCACCTTGCTGCGGAACAGGTTCAGCCCCGCGCCGTAGGTATAGGGCGGCAGCCCCAGCTTGTAGATCGCGTAGCCGATGGCGATGCTGTCCAGGTTGGAACTGTGGGTGGGCACCAGGATGATGGTGCCCAGCCGGTCGAGCGCCCGGATCTGATCCACCTCGCCGCGCACCACGATGTTTTCGGAGACACTGGGCAGCCGGGGAAAGGTTTTCGCCAGTTTGAGCGGACTCATGCCGTTGAGCAGCACGCCCATGGCCGAGGGCAGAAAGATGGTGCTGAGGTTGTAGGTCGTGGGACTGAAATGGCCCACCACCTCGCCCGCGTGCCAGCGGATGATGGCTTCCAGGATGTCTTTCTTGTCCTGCTCGCTGGCGTTGTGGAAGCGGTTGCGGATCCCGGACAGAAAGCGCCGATCAGCTTCCGGCACCGACTTCATGGACTCCAGCCGCCGATCCTCGAAGTACAGAACTTCGTGAATCAGGTTGTCGAGATAGGCTTCCCGACTCTGGGCGGCCGTTTCGATCTCCCGTTCCAGAATCCGGCGGGTGACCTCCACGGTGATCCGTTCCTTGTCCTGCGGACGCATGCGTCTTCCCCCGGGCCGATGGTTCGTTCTGTCTGGATTCCCGGATGCTGGTTGTCTCGTCCGGCGGCCTTCGATCTTCCGTTACGAAAACCGCCACGGTTGTCTGGAATCTTTTTGATTATACCAGAACCATCGGAAATGTCTACGCATTTCTGGATCCGGAAAACCGCCCCATGCATCGGAAAGCCGGTCCTAGGCAGTGTCGTCACATGTTATATAACCAAGCGGTATGTATTTGTTATTACTAGTCATTCATAAATCCAAAGGGTGCCATAGTCTCACGGACCGGAAGGTCCGGGAGGCTGTGAATACATGGAAAACACAGCCTTCCTCGCTCCGCGAGTAAGACGATGGCGCCCTCATTTCGACCAATTTTCATATTTTTAATCCGTGATAGGATACTTATTAACCCGGTCGTATATTCATAGCGATCTGGGTCGAATTGGTGTATACTGAATGGATGAAAAACGAAAACCTGCATTTGACCGGAAATGAGTTGTACGACTTGCGCAGACGGGCGGTGCGAATGAAGCTTCACGGACACACGCATACAGCGGTGGCTGAAGCGTTCGGAGTTGGGGAATCCACCGTGCGGAAATGGTGGACGCTGTACAAGCAAGGAGGAAATGCGGCGCTTGATCCCCCCAAGCGAGGACGTCAAATCGGTCGCTATCGCCGTTTGAATTCCGAGCAGGAGCGCGAGATTCGTGACCTGATCGCGGAAAAGACCCCTGATCAGTTAAAGTTGGGCTTCGCCCTATGGACCCGTCGGGCCGTGGTGGAATTGATCCACGATCACTTCGGTGTAGCGATTGCCGTTCGAACGATCGGTCGCTACTTGAAGCGCTGGGGATTCACCCCACAAGAGCCTTTGAAGCGGGCCTACGAACAGAATCCCAAGGCGGTTGGGCGCTGGCTGGACGATGAATATCCGGCGATTCATGCCCGTGCAAAAGCGGAAAACGCCGAGATTCATTGGGCGGATGAGACAGGGCTGAGATCCGACAGCCAACACGGGCGAGGTTGTGCGCCGAAAGGCAAGACGCCGGTGATTCGCTTGAACGCGCAACGCAAATCCGCCAGTTTGATCTCGACGGTAACCAATCAGGGTAAGGTGCGTTTCATGATTTACAACAAAGCGATGAATGCCCAATTGCTCATCAAGTTTTTAAAACAGCTTATTCGAGACGCCGGGCGGAAGATCTTCGTGATCCTGGACAACCTGCGTGTGCATCACGCAAAGATTGTGAAAGAGTGGCTGACGACGCATCGGAGCGAGATCGAGGTTTTTCACCTGCCGTCGTACTCGCCGGAGCTGAATCCGGACGAACTTCTCAATTGTGACCTGAAGGCGGGTGTGCATTCCGGCGCTCCGGCCAGAAACGAGAAGCAGTTGAAGAAGAAGATATTGTCACATATGCGAATGCTTCAGAAAACACCATCGAGAGTATGCAAATATTTCGAACACCGAAAGGTGAAGTATGCCGCATAGTACGCTATGTTAATGGGACCGGGTTAATAAATAACCCGTGACGATACGATCCTAAAAACACGCGCCGCACCCCGACCGGGTCATAGGCCCATTGTCCCGGGACATGGAAAATCATGAAATTCGAGCTAGGCGTAGCCGTAACCCATTGATATCACATATCTTATTCCAAAGTTGGCCGGATGGCCGCGAGCGCGGCGAAAAAGTCGAAAACGACGCGTTTTTCGCGTCCCGTCCGGACGAATGCAAAATCCCATGAAAACATAAGAATATCCATCGGTTACAGCGCAAAAAGCGTTCACCCGGACGCACGCGGAAAAATGCGCCGAAACACCCGTTTCGGAAAGCCGGAATCGGGGAAGCTCGACAAATCGCCCCGGGCTTGGTATGAACGACGCAAGGGCGGGCGCGACCCGCCTGCCGAAGAACCGGAAAATCCTGAAACACGAACCGAAAAACACGAAGAAGCAAAAGCGAAAAAGCGGAAAAGGAGAAACCGGATGACCGAACGCCCGCTTCAGGATCGATTGCCGGAAGGCCACGGCGCGCGCGTCTGCTACGGATGCGGCGCGGACAACGCGAACGGCCTGCGCATCAAAAGCCGCATGGAAGGCGAACAGGCCGTCTGTCGCTTCACGCCCGAACCCCACCACCAGGCCTTTCCGGGCATTCTGAACGGCGGCGTCATCGCCACCGTGCTGGACTGCCACGCCATCTGGACCGCCGTGGGCGTGCATCTTCTGCGCCACAACCCGGGCGGACTGGAGCGTTCCGAGGCCATGTTCATGACGCGCAAGCTCACGGTGGAATATCTGAAGCCCACGCCCGTGGATCGCGAGCTTCTGATTCGCGGGCGGGTGACGAAGGAAGGCGAGCGCTCGTCCGTGGTGGAGGTGGAGCTGTACGCAGGTGAGAAACTCACCGCGCGGGGCGAGGCCCTGGCCGTGCGGGCGGAAGGCTAGTGGGCGTACGGAAATCGGCGCTTTTGCGAAAGCGCGTCCCTACCAGGCCCAGGTTCCTTTCAGCGTGAAAACGCTGAAGTCCATGCAGGACGCGGCGATGGCGTGTAGAAGCCAGCAGTACAGCATGCTGCGGCTGCGCAAGGCGAACGCCCCCAGAAGCAGTCCCGCAAAGACCGAGGCGAAGACTTCCGGCACGGGCTTGCCGACGTGCAGAATGGCGAAGGGCACCATCTGCACCACGATGGCCCAGTTCTTGATGTGCGGATAAAGCCCGAACAGCAGATAGCCGCGCCAGACGAACTCCCAGGCGAAGAAGTACAGCCAGTAAAAGCTTTCGTACAGAAGGAACGGGGCGACGCCGGCCAGGGCGGCCTTGTTGAAGGGATAGTGCGAGGAGAAGCTGTCCGTCTGCACGGCGACGGCCACCACGAGCGCCATGCCGACCGCAAAGACAACCATCACCTTCAGCCCCAGCCGCCAGTCGCCCAGCCGCAGCCCGAAATCCTTCAGGCGCTTTCGGAAGATCCACAGCGAAGCGATGGGAATCGCGGCGTAAAACAGGAAGGACATGCCGAACCAGTAGAGATGCGGCAGAAGCTTGCAGCACGCGCGCGGATCGTCCTTCATCCATCCCAGGTGGCGGCGGAAATAGCCCGTCTTGCCGTAGGTCTCGTCCAGGATCACCAGGCAGGTGACCAGCACCAGCGCGAAAACCGGGAAAAACGGCAGGCCTTCCGTATAGGTGCGCCACCAGTGCTTCATTTCGTTTCGGAACCAGCCCATGCCCGCACCTTTCGTCCGTTCGCCATGCCGATGGGGCATGATAGCGCGATTTGGAAAAATGGCAAGCGGGGAAGCGCTTTCGGCGGGGCGGAACGCCTCCCGGAAAAATGGTCAACTCTTCTTTCCCGGGAGAAATCGGAGAGTGTTTTAGGACAAGGCTCACCATCGAGGAAGGGGGTTCCCTTCCGCCTCCTTCGCTTTTTCTCGCGTCACCATCGGCTTGTACCGGGGCGCGGTCGGCCGTCAAGGCTGAACGTGCTCCGCTCGTTTCACTCGCTCCGGCCTTGACTGCCGCCCTTTTCCGCCCCGGTTTTTGCGCCTCATGACGCGAGGCGGCTCCGTCGGGGAAGGGAACGAAAAGCTCCCACCTTCTTTTCATCAAGCGAAAAATCTCCCCGGAATCGGGAGTTGAACAAAAAAACTCAAGCAACCCCGCAAAGCGCCGCATTCCATTTCGCTTGACGTTTTCGCGCGGAAATTCCCCGTTCCTTGACTTCGGTCAATGCGCCCCTCCGCTCTTCGTTGTAACCTTCACGCAAATGGTGACCGATCCGAACGAAACACGGAGTCCGGACCCACGGACAGGAAACAATGAACGAAAACCGGGAAAAAGGAGAACGACATGTTTTGTTATCAGTGCGAACAGACGGCGAAGGGAACGGGATGCACGGTGGCGGGCGTCTGCGGCAAACAACCCGACGTGGCGGCCCTCCAGGATCTGCTTCTGGCAGCGGCGAAGGGCATCGGCATGTACATGCACCGGGCGGGCGTCCGGGACGCCGAGATCGACACCTTCACCGTCAAGGCCGTCTTCTCCACCATCACCAACGTGAATTTCGATCCGGAGCGCCTCGTGAAACTCATCGGCCAAGCCGCCCGTCTGCGTGAAAAGGCCGGAAAATTTTTCCGGGAGAAAACCGGAGCGACGGTCTCCCCGGGAGGTTTCGCCGATCTGGATCTTACCGGAAGCCTCGACGATCTCGTCCGGCGCGGCGAATCGCTCTCCATCTCCATCCGCAAGGATACCGAGGGCGAGGACGTCACCGGGTTGAAGGAACTCATCACCTACGGACTGAAGGGCGTCTGCGCCTATCTGGATCACGCCGAGATCCTGGGCGTCGTGGACGAGGGCGTTTACGCCTCCATCCACGAAGTTCTGAACTTCCTTACGGAAAGCCACGACGCCGGGGAACTGACCGGCATGGCGCTCAAGGTGGGAGAAATCAATCTTACGGCCATGGAACGCCTGGACCACGCCAACACGGAAACCTACGGCCATCCCGAACCCACCCGGGTCCGCGTGACGCCCGTCAAGGGCAAGTGCATCCTGGTTTCCGGCCACGACCTGAAAGACCTGGAGGAAATCCTGAAGCAGACCGAGGGGAAGGGAATCAACGTTTACACCCACGGGGAAATGCTGCCGACCCTGGCCTATCCCGGTCTGAAAAAATACGCCCATCTGGCGGGCAACTACGGTTCCGCCTGGCAGAAGCAGCGCGAGGAATTCGACGCCTTTCCGGGCGCGATTCTGATGACCACCAACTGCATCCAGAAACCGAAAGAGGAATACAAGGGCCGCATCTTCACCACCGACCTGGTGGCCTGGCCGGGCGTCACGCACATCGAGGGCTACGACTTCACGCCCGTCATCCGGGCCGCCTTGGAAACGCCCGGCTTCACGGAGGACGCTCCGGAGCATTTCATCACCGTCGGTTTCGGACGAAACGCCGTTCTGGGCGTGGCGGACAAGGTTATCGCGGCCGTAAAGAACGGAGATATCAAGCACTTTTTCCTGATCGGCGGCTGCGACGGCGCGAAGCCCGGACGCAGCTATTTCACCGAAATGGCGAAAGCCGTCCCGGACGACTGCGTGATCCTGACCCTGGCCTGCGGCAAGTATCGCTTCAACAAGCTGGAGTTCGGCGACATCGGCGGGATTCCGCGCCTTCTGGACATCGGCCAGTGCAACGACGCCTATTCGGCCATCCGGATCGCCGCCGCCCTGGCGGACGCCTTCGGAACGGATGTCAATGGCTTGCCGCTTTCCATGATTCTTTCCTGGTACGAACAGAAGGCCGTGGCCATTCTACTTTCGCTTTTGCACCTGGGGATCAAGGGCATCCGCCTGGGACCGACGCTTCCGGCTTTCGTGACGCCCGCGGTGCTGAACGTACTGGTGGAAAACTTCGACATCAAGCCCATCACCACGGTGGAGGAGGATCTGAAGTCCATTCTGGGCTGACGGTCCGCCGGGCTTTCCCGTACGATCCGGATCCCGGGAGGTGGTTCTTCCCGGGGTTCGATTTTACAGCTTTGCAGCGATCTCGCCGCTCCACATCTCCGTTCGTATCCGGAAATCTTCGGAGAAGAAACGGGCCGCCGGTGGAACGACCGCCCGTGGAAATGAAACAGGAATGGGACGGGAACCCAAACGAATTCAGTCTCTTGCCGAAGGTTTCCTCACCACGCAGAGATGGTTGTTGGCTTCTTCCCTCAGATCGGCAAGCCCAAAAAGCAGAAAAAGAGGAAGGATGGCCAGCGCCGAGACGACCATGAACGGATACAACCCGTAAAACGGAAGCGGCCGCCGGTCTCCGGTGGGGGATTTCAGCCGCCGGGTCAGGCTCTGAACCATGAAATGCAGCAGGCGCGAGGCTTCGCTGTTGAAGAATCCCCCCAGAGGTTCCAGCCGAATCGTCTCGAACCCGTTGGTTTCCATGGCCTTTTTCACCCAGAAACGGGTGAAGTTGTAATAGTGATGAGGTTCCAGGTGGATGGTGTTCGACTGGGGGATCAGAAAGACGGCGTGTCCTCCCGGTTTCAGGACGCGCCGGATTTCGGCCACCATGCGAAGCGGTTCGAAAACGTGTTCCAGCACTTGGAGATTCAGCACGGTGTCGAAACTTTCATCTTCGAACGGCATGGCGCAACCGTCGCCCTGAACCACTTCCGCCCGCGGGTCGAAGGATTCCATCAGTTTGTCCGCGTCCGGCTCCAACGTCGTCCAGCGGGAAAAAGGGACGCCCTTTCGTTTCGCCGTCAGAAAAAAGTCCCAGCCGCCCACGTCCAGGACGTGGCCGTGGCTGTAGGTTCGGAGAACGGGGTACATGCGCCGCCACATGACGTCCCGCGCCAGATAAAACATCCGGCCGATCAGGGATTTGCGAGCCATGGCGAGCCCCCATCTTCCGCGTTTCGAACGGATACCGGACCGAAGGATCTCATTTCGTATGTCTCTCCAGAGCAATCTCCGGCGTTGCGGCCAGATAATCGCCCTCGAAATAACGTTCGTAGCGTGCATCCTCCAGGAGACGCCACCCCAAAAAGGCCGTGCAGGCCGTGGCGATCAGGTCGAAGGCGCGTTGTTTGCCGATGGTTTGCTCTCCGCAGCGGAATTTCTCGATGGAAGCCAGGGATTCCAGATCGCAGACGTTTGAAAACGTATAGTGCGTGGCGCCGGAAAGTTCCCAGTACAGAGTTCCGTGCGGCGTGTGCTCGAAATACAGCCGCACTTGATCGGGGGGAATCACTTCATCGATGGATCCCGCCATCAGCAGCATGGGTACGGTCACGTTCCGGAGAGCATTGTCGGAAAACAGCGGTTCGAAGGCCGGAGACATGGGAATGGAAACCTTGATGCGGGCGTCGCCAAGGGAGCAGGGACGGCAGTTTTCCGCCGGCGTCGCATCGGCGTCCAGAAAAATATCGCAGAATTCGTACGCGCCCTGCCAGCCGTCCTCGCCTTTCTCCCGGCACTCGTCCAAAAAGGCCGGGATGTCCAGCGAAGGACCGACGGACGCGACGGCCGTGTATCCGCCGTAACTGTGGCCGATGACGGCGATACGTTCGGGATCCACCAGGCCGTGAAACCGATGGCCTTCCTCGGCATTCCAGGCAAGCAGCGTATCGATCAGGATCGAAACGTCCACGGGGCGGTCCATGGCGCTTTGAATCAGCTTTTCGTTGCCCAGCGCGGTGAAGGTGTCGTCCGTGTGGTTGCAGGCGGCTACGATGTATCCGTGAGTGGCCAGGTATTCCGTCAGAAAATAGGACTGGGCGTCGAAGGCCTGGTGGCCGTGGGAGAAAATCACCAGCGGGGCGGGTCCGGCGAGGGCCGGGGCGGCTCCGTCCAGAACGCCCGTGTCCGAGACGAGTCCCAGGAGATAGTTGACCGTGGGGCCCTCGGTTTCGTCGGTGGGATACCAGACGATGCCGGGAAGTTCCCGATCCCGCTCCGGATCCGTGAAGGTGTGCAGAATGGCCGCCGCATGATGAGGGCCGGGGCGGTCGGCGGGCGAAAAATCGGGGGCGTCGGCCTCGGCATCCCTATCGCCGCCGGAGGCGGATTCATCGTCCGAATCGCCGTCCGAATCGGGAAGTTCCCCGTCCGTTTCTCCGTCGCCATCCGTCTCCCGTTCCGTATCTCCGTCCGTGCCCGGGCCGGAATCGCCGGAGGAGGAACAAGCCGCCGCCAGAAAGGCGGCCAGCAGAAAGCAAAGGAACATGCCGTGGAAGCGCCGGAAATCCATCCGTTTTCGTCCTATTCGGTAACCTGGATATTTCCGATGCGGATACGGTCCTCTCCGTCATCCCGGCCCTTGGTGACTTTCACCCGGCCTTTGGAATTGAACCAGCCCACATGCAGGCTCATGCGACCGGTGGCGAGGTTGCGGCTTACCGCCCCCGTCCAGGTGTCCTTGACGATATCGCCCTTTTCCCACCGGCCGGTGGGATACTGCCCGCTTACGGGCGTGTGATCGCCGTTCAGCCGTCCGCCGCCTCCGGACATATCGCCGTGGATGAACACCTGATAATCCTCATCGATATCCTTCATGGCCTGGAAATACAGGGAAATCTTGACCTGCGTTCCCAGTTTGACCTCGGGTTCCTCGATTTCCCAGCCCAGAAGCCGGATACCGTTTTCGAAATCGACATCCATGCGGTTGACGATCAGCGGTTCCTTTTCGAACAGGTAGTCGGTTTTTTTGTGCTTCTGGTTCTCCGGGGCCTCGGTGCTGACCAGGTAGGTGAAGGGGTGGCGGCTGTTGACGATGAACAGCTCGCGCTGGTTGTCCTTGCGCACCCGCTCGCGCAATTTTCCGAGGATGCTTCTGTCCACCATGCAGTACAGTTTGCCCGGCGTGCGGAAAAAGCGCTTGTGGCTGTCGGCCTTGCGGCTGTTCAGATAACGCGATTTGTTCTTGAAGTAGTACGAAACGCTGCGGCGCTGCCAGCTATGGTATTCGCAGACGGGTTCGTTGTTCTTGGCGTCCTTTTCATAGGCTTCCCAGAGGATTTTCTGACTGAAGGTGTCGGCCAGTTTCGGAATCAGCCCCGCGTTGCAATACAGGGTGAAGGCCACCACCACCGCGCCGAAGGCGGTCAGAATCGTCGAGGTGAAACGCCGCCGGATCAGCGGCAGTCCCATGACGACGCCCATGGGAATGAACAGGATGTAAAAGGCGGTGCGCGGGTTGACGCCGGTGGGCAGCCGCCGGTCGTAGTAATAAATGAACAGGTGAATCAGGTACTTGTAATCCGTCACCAGATCCTTGGCCAGAATGGCGAAGATCAGCACGGACAAAAGGATTTCGAAGCGCAGCACCGGGCTTTCCGGGCGGCTCGTCACCTGGTGCAGGTAATAGGCCACCATAATGGCCAGAAACGGCACCACCGGGAAGATGTAGTGATTGAACTTGGTGGAACTGAAGGTGAAAAAGATGTACGGCATGGCGAAGCACAGGAAAACCATCAGGTTTTTCCGCGTCCGGCCCAGGAGATCCTCCGAGGTATAGGTCAGAAAGCGCAACAGCGCCACCGGCAGAAACGCCGACCACGGGAAGGTGGCGTACATGATCTGCTGGATGTAGAGATCGAAGGTGTTGTTGGGTTTCTTTATCATCCCCGCCATGCGCTCGAAGTGGTGGTAGATGAAGAAGGATTTGGGATAGGCCAGGCCGAACTTGGCCGTCATGAAGATGAACCAGGGGGCCGAAACGATGAAAAACACCAGAAGCCCCGAGGGAAAACGCATCCGCTTCAGGATGGCCCAGTCCCAGGTCATCAGCACGTAGCCGCCCACCACGGAGGCGGGCAGGACCACCGCGAGCAGTCCCTTGGACATCATGGCGAAGGCGCTGAAAATCCAGAAGGCGTAGATCCAGCGCGGACGGTCGGGGTATTTGAACAGCGCCAGCAGCAGAAACCCGAGGGCGGCGGTCTGCATGGCCACGTAAGGCATGTCGAAAATCGCCTGCCGCCCGATGAAGAAAAACTGGGGGCAGGTGCCTAAAACGAGCGCGGCGATCACCCCGGCCTTCCAATGAAACAGCCTCCCCACGAAGAAATACACCATCAATAACGCGAACATGGACAGCACGACGATGGGCAGCCGGCTGGTGAACTCGCTCTGTCCGAAAAGCAGAAAAGAGATTTTGAAGTACCACAGCGGCAGGATGGGCTTGCTGAACCAGCGGTCGCCTTTGCGATACAGGGGCACCAGCCAGCTTCCGCCGTCGTTCATCTCCATGGCCACCTGGCTGTAATGGGGCTCCCAGGGATCCCAGAAGGCGTAATCGCCCAGCCGGGGCAGGTAGACGGCCAGCCCCACGAGCAGAATCGCCAGGCCGAGCAGAAATTCCCGGCGTTTCCAGAACGGCAGGCGGGCCTGGGCTTCCTCGTCGTCCCAGTCCGCCGGATAGGCTTGATGTTTTGCCTCGCTCATCGATGCATCCATTCGTGAAAAAGTTCGAGATTCAAGTGGCGTGATCCGGTTTGAAAACGCCGATCATACCGGATAAAGACGGAGAATGACAATCATTTTTTTGTTTTCGGCGAAGGTTTCGGAGAATCGGGCGCGGACGTTTCCGGCGTTTTCCCGGACAGGCTCATTCCGGCCAGCAGGCGGTGGAATTCCGGATCGGAGGCCAGGCGGCGAAACTTCGGATTCTTCATGATTTCCAAGAGCTTGCCTTCCCGAATCTGTTCCATCAGAAGGGAATCGGCCAGCACCTCCCGCATGGCCTTGTTTTTCAACAGGGGATTTCCGGTTTTCTCAAGTTCCTTGCGGATCTCTTCCTTTTTCTTTCCGGAAAGCCCCTTGACCACCCGGAAAGCGTCCAGGATTTCGCCGGGCAGGAGGTGTTCGGCCGCTCCGAGCCGGGAAAGAACGGAGACGACCCGGCTGTCCTCGATATACTTCACGCTCTCGGGCCGGTAGCGATAGATATAGTCCTTTACGGTTCCCAGCAGAAAGACCAGCACCGCCACCAGCACGAGGGCCTTGAAAAGTCCCAGAAGCGCGCCCAATTTGCGATCGGCGGCCGTGACGGTTTCCGAGGCTTCGTGCAGGCCCTTGATGAAGATCCGCCCGGCGATGGAAAGCGTGATGTACAGTACGATCCAGACCAGCACCGTGGCGCCCATTTTGGCCAGCACCAGATCCACGCCAACGTAATCGCGGATGAGCGCCGCCACGATGGGCGCGCTCCAGACGGCGATCAGGACGGACGCCACCAGAGCCGCGATTTTGAGCAGCTGAATCAGCCCCCCGGTGAAGTAGCCGAAGAGGGCGTACAGAAGGCAGAAGGCCAGACAGGCCAGGTCGATCGTCATGACTCGCATGTCCTCGGTCGTTTTCGGCGCTCATGGTAGCGGCTGGGAGGGGGAAAGTCAACCGGGACGTACGGACCGGACAGATCAAAGGCATATCGCGGAATTCCGCGGTTTTCCCCGGCCCCGGAAGCGCTCATCCCAGCCGGATCAGCACGCCCCCCTTGATGAAGGTGGCCAATAGCCCGGCGAAGAGAAACGGCGCGAAAGGAATGGTCTTTTCCACGGCGATGGTTCCGCTTTTTTCCTCGTCCTCGTACAGTTCCCGAATACGCTGGGCGTGTTCGGCGGAAAGTCCCTCCACCCCCAGGAGCTTCATTTCCTCGGCGGTGAAAATCTCCTTCGCCAGCAGTTCGAGCTTGACGCCATGCGCCACGATCATGTGTTCGCGCAAGTCGGCGAGCGGAATCCGGCGGATTTCGATCAATTTGGCCCAGAAGGAGTAGATCTGGCGGAAACACATCAGTCCCAGGGACCAGAGGCCCATGTGAACCATTTCCACCAGCCGCCCGCCGGTGGGATCCTGATAGAACAGGATCGTCAGAAATCCGCAAAGCCCCACCACCACCGCCACGGCCACGGCGCGGATCTGGAAGAGCAGATGCAGCGGCTTGAAAGCCAGAAAGAGCAGTAAAAACAACAGGGTTTCATTCACGTGGATCACGTGTTCCAGTTCCCCCCGTGCGATGTTTCGCAGGATGCGGATGGCCATCAGCAAAAGCAGGAAGCCCAGGAAGGTCTTCAGCCAGACCGGCGCGTTTTCCTTCAGATATTCCTTCGTTTGGCGGCGGCTTTCCCGGCGTTCCTCCGCGGACGCCCGGCGGCTTTTTTCCCATCTTTCCCGCAGGATGCGCAAAAGGCGCACGAGAAAGTCGGCCGAGATGACGACGAAGGCGATGGCGTAGCTGTTGACCATCAGGACCAGGGAGGAGAAATAGCGGTTGCCGCCGTGGTAGACGGACAGGGGTAGAAGCAGCGCGAAGACGGTGAAGAGCTTGGCGTCGGCGGCGGACCAGACGTTGAACCACCACATGGCGCCGCTGATGGCGAAGGCGATGGCCGTGGCCGCCAGGACCAGGGGAACGGTGTGCGTAAGGAATCCGGGATCGTCGTGAAGGAGCCAGCGATAGGCCGAAAACAGCGCCAGCCAGCCGAAACCCACGCCCAGTCCCAACAGGACGTGCCGGTGATAGATCTTCCCGAAACGGGCGTCCTCGATGCTCGTCACGATTCCGATGTAGCAAATCGGCAGAAGAATCAGGGTTTCGGCGTAGGCGTCCAGCATACCCCCATTATGCCGAAGTTTTCTCGCTTGGCAACTCCGGAAGGATTTCCTTTTCGTCGGGGTTCGTTTCCCGGTCGGCGAAGATCCGTTTCCGCACGCTGTCCGGATCCTGGAAAATCGGAGAAAGTTCCGCCAGATCGTAATAGGTGTTTCCGAAAAACAACCCGGCGCAGATCTCGTTGAAGCCGCAGACGACGCAGATCTCGGCCTTGACGTGCTCGAAGCGGTTTTCCTTGAAGGTGCGTTTGTCGTCCAGGAAATGGATCACACGCTCCTCGTTTTTGATGATCTTGCGGGTTTCCGTGCTGCAATGGGCGTATTCCGGCATGTAGCAGAGGGGCACTTTTTCCGCGCGGAAGGTGCGGCCCGTGCTTTCCAGAAAGCGCATGGCGCGATAAAGCGAGATTTCGAAGTCCCGCAGCCGGGGCACCAGGGCGTCGTGATCCATGTTTTCGTTCATGGAGGGATCCAGGTTGTTCCACACGAAATGATGCAGGAAGGGGAAGCGCTCCGTCAACCAGCGGACGTTTTCCTCCAGTTTGTCGGCGTTTCGCTTGTTGATGACGCAATTGACGTCCACGGTGATGCCCAGTTTCTCTGCGTTTTCCAGGCAGCGGACCTGTTTCCTGAACGATCCGGGGGTTCGCGTGAGATCGTCGTGCAGTTCCGCGTCCACGCTATGGATGGAAAGCGTCATATGGACCAGGCCGGAATCCTTCAGGATTTTCAGGTAATCGAAATTGGCGGCCTTCTGGCCGTTGGTAATCATGCGCGAGGGCATGCCGCGTTCGTGAGCGTAAAGAATCAGTTCGTCCAGCGGGGTGAACAGGGTGGGTTCTCCGCCGGTGAGGATAATGCCGTGATAGTCCCGCCGGACGAAATCGTCCACGAATTCCCTGGCCTGTTCCATGTCGAGGGTGCGGCCGTTATCGGGATTGCTGCAAAACCGGCAGTTCTGATTGCAGCGCCGGGTGATCTGGATATAGCCGAGATTGGCCATGGCTGCCTCGCGTTTCCAACAAGATGAACGTCCCATCGTTTTACGGAAAAAGCTTAGCCCGTCCTTCGCCCCCGGTCAAGAAGTCCCGACAGAAGGGAGCGGTTTTCCTTGGATTTGTCCATCCACGCTTCGAACGAGCGCCCGAGCCCCGGGAAGATCGCTTTTTGTATTGACAGAATCCCCCCGGTCCCCCAATATGATACCGCAGTGTAAAAACCGAACAGATCCCGGGCCGTCGGACATGTTATTCGGGACGATGATATCACCGGTGCGTGAAAGGGAACAGGCATGATGGAAAATCGATATTTCTGGCTTCTTTCAACCTTAGTTTTCATCCTGGTTTTTATCACCCCGCCAGCAACGGCGGCGCAACATGCTGGAAATACTGATGAAAACACAAAAGCAAACACGACCCAAGGGAGCGGGGAGGTGGGAGCTTCGAAGATACACTCCACAACAAAGGCTCAGATCGTGGAGGGTCTGGAAACGATTTCCGCTTCCCTCACCGAGAAACTGTATGCCTTGAATCTGAAGTCCATCGCCGTGCCGGACCTGCGGGAAAACGGACCGGAAAGTCAAAAGTACGCCCTGGGAAAAACCTCGGCGGTCGAACTGATCCGCCTGATGAAGGATGCCCGCTTCAACGTCATCGAACGCGACCGCCTTCTGGAAATCCTGAAGGAGATCGAACTGGGTCAGACCGGTGTCATCGACGAGGCCAAGGCCGTCGAAATCGGGCGCATGGCCAACGTGCAGAGCTTCCTTTTCGGTTCGGTTTCCGACGCAGGAGCTTACTTCATCATCAACATTCGCGTGGTAAACACCGAAACGGCGGAGATCATCGCCTCGGAAAGCGTGCAGATCGCCCACGCGTCGATGGTCGCCCTGAGTTCGGAGTCCGTGGTTCTGAAGAGCCGCGCGGACGCCTTCTACCGCAGCCTGCTGCCCGGGTGGGGGCAGGTCTACAACGAACAGCCCGTGAAGGCGGGCATCTTCATCGGCGCGGAGGCGGCCGCCATCGCCGCAACGCTCACCCTGCACTTTCTGAGCGAGGAAAAGGCGGACGACTACGACGCCTGCATTACGCCGGGAAAATGCAAACCCCTTCGGGACGACGCGAACGAACTGAAACTGTGGCGCAACGTCTGCATCGGATTGACGGTCGGCGTCTGGGTGGTGGGCATCATCGACGCCGTGGTTTCCGCAAAAACCTACAAGCGCATGCCGGACGGATCGATTCAGCAGGTGCGCCTTGACGGATCCGACAGGGACGGGGCGTCCGTATCGGTGTCCGGTTTCTCCGTGGCCGACGACCCGTTCGGCGGCGGTTTGAACCTCCAGATCAACTATTAACGGGACAGATCGCCATGTTTTACGGAACACAGCCTCCCGTCACGAAACCGAGCACCATCCCCTTTCGGGATTCCGCTTCGAAGGAGAGAGCCATGATGGACCACACCCGATTCGCCCGAAGTCGCTTCCATATTTTCGCCATGGCGCTTCTCGCCGCGCTTTTCGGCTCGGCCTGCGACTATGTTCAGGCCACCAACCCCTACGATCCGGATACGCCGCTGACGGAACAGGCGCCCGCGCAGGTTCTGGGCAAGGTTCGCCTGGAGAACCAGAGTTTCCACGGCAATATCCGCGTGACGATCACCAACGAGAAGTCGGAAACATTCGCGGTCACGGACTCGGACGGCAATTTCCGCCTGACGGACATCACGCCCGGCGACTACCAGCTCGACTACGAATACGTGGCGGAGGATCTTTTCAAGCCGTTTTCGATCGAAGCGGTTTCGATCACGCTGGACCAGACCGCCGTTCTGAGCACGGTCGAACTGGAGGCCAAGAAAGGCGGCCTGACCGGCGCGGCGCTCCTCCAGGATCGGAACGACCACACCGGCATCAACGTGTTTCTGGAGCGCAAGGCGAAGGGGGTCTCGGCCAGAATCCTGGCCCTGGAAACCGACGGCGACGGCGGGGAAACGGACGACGAGGGCGAAAGCGGCTCCTCGGACGGCGTCGTCTTCGAATACAGCGAGCAGACCGGCGCCGACGGCGGTTACGAATTTCGCGGGATCGCGGTGGGAACCTACAACGTAACGATCTACAAGGACGATTACGTCCCGGCCAGCCTTTCCGAGGTCATCATCACGGAAGACAAAGTGGTCGTCTCCTCATCGGTCACACTGCTTCCCTCTTCCGGTGCGCTCACCATCAACAACCCCGGAGACGAGTTCACCAACTCCCGCGAGGTCGCCCTGAACGTGGTGGTGGCCAACAACGCCGCGGAGATGCGCGTCAGCGAAAGCCCGGACTTCGCCGACACCGAATGGATGGGATTCTCGTTGCAGGCGCCCTTCACCCTCAGCGAGGGCGACGGGCTGAAAACGGTCTATTTGCAGATCAAGAACGATCGGGGCGAACTGTCGGACGTCAGTTCGGACAGCATCATCCTGGACACCACGCCGGCCACCGTCGATCTGGTTTCCGTCAACGGCGGCGTGCCCTACACCAATCAAAACCAGGTGACGGTATCCGTCTCGGCCCGCGACCGCCATTCCGGCGTCGCCGACATGCGCGTGGGCTTCGCCGCGAGCGCCGACGACCTGCCGTGGGTGGACTACAACCTGGAGTACGTCCTTCCCGTGGACACGCAGGCGCAGGGAACGCAGAGCGGCTGGGTGCAGTTCCGCGACGGCGCGGGCAACCTCACCGACGCCCGCGCGATTTCCATCCTGTACGATTCCCAGGGACCGGCCGTCGCCACTCCCGCCATCGTCATCGACGATGGGGCGTCGGTCACTTCGAATTCCGCCGTCCGCCTGGACTTCAACGTGGAGGACGCGGACGAAATGCAGGTGTCCAATCTGGGCGGCATGGAAGACGCCGCGTGGGAGACCTTCCGCCACAGCGTCAACGCCTGGCCGCTGACGGACGGCGAGGGCGAACGCACGGTCTACGCCCGTTTCCGCGACTTCGCCGGGAACGCGACCGACATCCTACAGGCTTCGATCACCGTGGACACCACCGGCGAAATCGTCGGCAGCGTCCGCATCGTGCAGAGTTCGGATTACAGCGACGTTCGGTTCACCTTGGACGGAACGCCGGTCACGCCGACCAGCCTTTCGGATGAAAGCGGGGCCTTCGTTTTGGACGACCTTCCGGTGGGCGTCTACAACCGCCTTACGGTCTCCAAGCCCGGATTCGGAAAAGCGGAAGCGCTGGTGGTCGAGGTTCAGCCCGGAGAGCAGTCGGACGTCGGCGAGATGGTGCTGTACGACGAAAACGGAAGCATCGCCGCCGATATTCGGATCGTCGGGGAGGGCGACATCGCGAACCTGACCGTGATGCTCGGCGGAACCGCGCTTTCCGATTACGAACTCACCGAAACCGATACCGGCTGGCGTTTCACGACGACGGCGGCGGTGGGCGCTTATCCGGGCATGCGCTTCGGCATGGCCGATTTTTCCGAATGGTCGGTGGGCTACGTGGACGTACGTCCGGGCCAGATGGTCGAACTGGGCGCGGTCACGCTCTCTAGCCTTTACGGAACGGTCGCCGGAACGATCGAATTGGAAGGCGGATCCGGCTATGACGACGTAACGGTCAAACTGGGCGGTACGTTGATCGCCGACCCCGGCATCCACGCCGACACCGGGGCGTTCTCGTTCCGGGCGGGCGTGGGAACCTATCCCGCCCTGACCGTCGCCAAGCCCGATTTCGGCAGCGATTCCGCCAGCTTCATCGAGGTGAAGTCGGCCGAGGAAACGCCGGTGGGCGCCTTGCGGCTGGTGAACCGGTACGGTTCGATCTCGGCCGTTCTGTTTCTGGAATCGGCCTCCGACGCCTTCGATGGCTTCGAGGTCTATCTGGGGGGGGAACTGCGCACGGATTACACGCTCGACGTTCAGACCGCCGGAGAAGCCAAGTTCGGCGTATTCAACATGGCGAAAGTGGGCACCGGCATGTATACCGGCGCGACCTTCAAGGTCGCCGGCTACGGAGACGCCGTCCTGGCGCCTTTCGAGGTCGAACCGGCCGCGGACGCCGACCTGGGCGATGTCCGTCTATCGCGCGCCCGCGGAGCCATCGAAGGGTACGTGAACCTTCAGGGCCGTAGCGACAACAGCGGAGTGATCGTCACGCTGGTGGGAACGAACGTCATCGCCGCCAGCGACTATTACGGATATTTCGTGCGGGAAAACATCCTGGCCGGAACGTACAATCTCGAAATCAAGCGCGAGGGATTCCAGACGGTGCGCCGCGCCAACGTCCAGATTCTCGAAGGTCGGACGACCACGCTTTCGACCGTTAGCGCCCCGATTCCGCTGTATCCCAAGGAGGGCGACTTCACCATCAACGGCGGCGACGCCTACACCAATTCAACGAACGTGACGCTCGCCCTGGAGTACACGGGGGCGGCCAAGGTGCGCGCCAGCGAAAGCGACGTATTCCTGCTCGATCCCCAATCCCCCACGCCGGCCTGGGTGGACTTCACCGGCGGCGGCGGAACTATGGACTATGCCTTCGAGTTGTCCGGCGACGACGGCTTGAAGATCATTTACGTGCAATTCCAGAGCGCGGACGGCGTGAACTCCGAAGTTTTCACGGGGTATATCACGCTGGACACCCTGCCGCCGGAAAACGGCGTCGTCACCATCGACGACGGAAATACGTATTCCAAGAACTCCGCCGGCTTCGTATCGCTCGATCTGTTCGCCGAGGACGAAAACGGCGTGGCCTCCGTCCGGATCTCCAACGACGGCGGCGTAACCTTTACCGAAATGAGCTACCGCCTCACCACGACGCACATCGTGGCCGATCCCGCCATCGACGAAGAGAAAACCGTCAGCGTGCGTTTCATCGACGAGGCGGGCAACGAAAGCCACCTGGTCTCGGACAGCATCGAAATGGATCGCACGCCGCCGGACGTGACGTCGTTCCGGGTCGGCGGCTGCCAGCCCTCCGATACGTGCCTGGTCAATTCGCCGGTGGTTCAGCTTGAAATGGCGCAGTCCGACGTGACCCAGATGAAGGTGGCCATCGGCTCGCCGGAATTCGATGGCCTCCTTTGGCGATCGGTTTCCTCCGCCGCCAGTCCGTTCACCTGGTTCGAATCCCTGCCGCTGGTGGACGGCGTATACGAGATCTATCTTCTGGTGCAGGACCGCGCCGGAAACGTTTTGGGCGGCAGCGCGGGCGGGGAGATCATGACCCGCGCGCAGCTGGACCGTACACCGCCCGAAGCCCCCGCCTTCACCATCGCCGAGGGATCCGTGACCGGGCAGACGGGCGTAAACCTGCAATTCGGGAACCCCGGCGCGGGGTTCGAGGTCGAAATCAGCGAAAGCGCGGCGTTCGGAGCGAGTCTCCGTCAACCCACGGCGGGGGCCATCGCCTTCACCATCGAGGACAGCGACGGCGTCCATACGATCTACGCCCGCTACTTCGACGAGGCCGGAAACGCCTCGGCCGTCGCCGGCCGGTCGATCACCCTCGACACCGAAGCGCCCGGCGATCTCTATTTCGCCTGCGACGAAGCGCCGCTGACCAACGAGCGCCAAGTCAACTGTACGCTTCTCGCCACCGGCGCGACGCACATGAGCCTGCACGAATCCGCCGACTGCGCCGTCACCAACTGGGAAACCTTCGCCAACCGAAAAGCCTATACGCTCGTCGGAGACGAGGGCGACATCTGGATTTCCGCGCACTTCAAGGACGGGGCCGGAAACGAATCGACCTGCGTCAAGCAGAGAATCACGTTGGACGAAACCCCGCCGTCCGGCGCGTCGGTGGTCGTCAACGGCGGAGCGACGCACACGAAATCCACGCTGGTGGAGCTGACGCTTTCCGCCACGGACGAAAACGGCGTGCCCTACATGCGCCTCACCAACGCCGTGGCGTTTTCGGGCGAGCCGCTCGAAGCCTTCTCCGGCACGCGCAGCTGGACGCTTGGAGGAACCAACGGAGCGAAATCCATCCTCGTGGAGTTCATCGACGGCGCGGGCAACCCGCAACAGCAGACGGGTCAGATCACGCTGGACACCATCGCGCCCAACGGCGTCACGATCAGCCTCGCCAATGGCGCGGCCTATACCTCCAGCCGGGAAATCGGCGTCTCCGTCGGCGCCAGCGACAATCTTACCAACGACGCCGACCTGGAATACGCGCTGTCACAGGATCCCGGCTTCAACGACGCCGTATGGACCCGCTATGGAATCCGGCTGGACACGACGTTCGAACTCTCCGGCGACGACGGGCAAAAGACGGTCTACGTCCGTTTCCGCGACCAGGCGGGCAACCTGGCCGACGCGTTGGACACCATCGTGCTGGACACCCAGGGCCCCGATTCGCCGACGTTCTACATTTCCGAGTCGCCCTATGCGCCTGCCCGGGCGATTCACCTGGAAGTGGAATCCCGCGGCGCGACCGAAATCTTCATCGGCGGCGACGTGATCGACGACGAGAATACCAACGAATGGATCGCCATCCAGCCGAGCATCGCGGTGGAGCTTGACGAAAGCGACGGCGAGAAAACCGTCACCGCCCTTTTCCGCGATTCGGCGCTGAACGAGTTCGGACCCGTTTCGCGCGGCACCGTTCTGGACACCACCCCGCCCGACGGTTCCATCGCCGTCGGATCGAGCGAATACACCCGCACCCGCGAGGTGCAGCTCGCCCTTTCGGCCACCGACGACAACGGCGTAACCCACATGCGGCTCACGGAAGCGGCCGAATTCACGACGGAAACCTGGGAAACATTCCTTTCGTCTCGCGCCTGGATGTTGAGTTCGGGAAGCGGAATGAAGACCGTTCGCGTCCAGTACCGTGATGCGGCCGGTCACAGCCGGGAATTTTCCGACGCCATCACGCTGGATCAGATCGCTCCGAACGACGTGGAACTGTCCGTTGTGGGAGGCGGCGCATATACCGAGACGACGGATATCGGTCTGGAAATCACGGCCAGCGACAATCTGACGCTCGACACGGATCTAACGTTCCGGCTGAGCGAGGATCCCTCCTTCGAGGGAGCCGTATTGCAGAATTACACCGGCGACCCGACGGCGGCGTCCTTCACCCTCAGTTCGGACGATGGTCCGAAAATCATTTACCTGCGCGTGTACGACCAGTCCGGAAACATCGCCAATGCCCAGGCGGGTATCACGCTCGACACGCATACGCCGACCGGCTCCCTGAGCATCGCCGCGTCCGACCCCACCAACGACCGAAATCTTGCCCTGTACCTTACGGCAAGCGCGGACGTCACGCAGATGGCCATCGTGCGGGGATCGGCCACCGCCTGTCCGGACTGGCCCGATCCCGCGTCCTGGCAGGACTATTCGCCGACCGCGGCCCACCAGCTTCCCGACGTCTCGGGGTTGTACGAACTGAAGGGATGCCTGCGCGATGACGCAGGCAACGTCGGCGCCGCCTACGATTCCATCAATCTCGACGTGGATGTCCCTTCCGCGATCGACGTGCAAATCGCGGAAGGCGACATCATCAACACGATCCAGGTGACGCTGCGTCTCTCGGCCGACGGAGATGTCACACGCATGGCGATCGCCAACGCGGGATCGCTCGACTGCGCCACTGCCGGCTACATGTCCTTCCTCGCCAGCTACCCCTGGGTGCTGACCCCCGGCAGCGGCTCGAAATCGGTGAGCGTCTGTTTCAAGGATTCCGCCGGAAATACGGCCGCCGATACCATCACCGTCCAGGTCGATCTGGACGCCCCGGACAGCGCGACCGTGACAATCGACGGCGGCGACACCACGACCGGTCACTCGGTGGATCTGACGCTTTCGGCCCCCGGCGACGTGGAATTCATGAAAATCGCCAACGGCGCGAACATCGATTGTTCCAGCGGCGTCACCACGCCCTACACCGGCGCCGTTTCGGGATGGAGGCTCAACGAAGGGGACGGTTTGCGCTATGTTTCGGCCTGTTTCAAGGATCGGGCCGGCAACCTGAGTTCGGATTCGGACAGCATCATGGTGGACGGTACCGCCCCGGAGGGTTCCATTTTCATCGGCGGCCCGGACCCGACGAACGAACGCTCCCTGACGATCACCGCCAGCGCCTCCGCGGACGTCACCCGCATCGCCTTCGTGTTGGGTTCGGCCACCGCCTGCCCGAGCTGGCCCAATGAGGCCGTCTGGCAGGAATACCAGACCACTCTGGGCTACCTGTTGCCCGACGTCAGCGACGCCTACATCGTCAAAGCCTGTTTCCGCGACGATGCCGGAAATATCGGCACGGCCATCGACGCCGTAACGCTCGACGTGGATCCTCCGACGGCGCTGTCCATCGCGGTCGTCGAAGGCGACCTGGTCAATGACGCCAAAGTCAACCTTTCGCTTTCGGCCGACATGGACGTGAACCGGATGTCCATCGTCAATGCGGATTCCCTGGATTGCGCCACGGCGAGCTACATTCCGTTCGGCTCCGGCTATTCCCTGACACTGCGCAGCGAATCGGCGATCCAGACCATCAGCGGATGCTTCAAGGACGCGGCCGGTAACACCGGAGCGGCCTCCACGCAGGTGACCGTGGATCTCGATCCGCCGGACTCGGCGACGGTATCCATCGACCAGGGAAATCTCACCAACAGTAGCACGGTCGATCTGACGCTCACCGCCCCCGGCGACGTGACCCTCATGAAGGTCGCCAACGGCGCCAGCATCGACTGCTCCAGCGGTGTCGCCACGCCCTACGCCGCGAGCGTAACCGGCTGGAATCTCAATGAAGGCGACGGTACGCGGTACGTCTCCGTATGTTTCCGGGACGCGGCGGGCAACACGGCCTCCTCCACGGACAACATCATCGTGGACGCCGCCGCTCCCGTGGGAACCCTGACGATCACGGACGCCGACCCGACCCGAACGCGCACGCTCACCCTCGCACTGACCGCCTCCTCCGATACGGAAGAGATCGCCTACGTACTCGGAGCGGGAGCCGCCTGTCCGGCCTATCCGAATCCGGCGATCTGGTCCGATTTTGCGGCGACCGATACGTATCAGCTCCCGAACGTCAGCGCCGCCTACGTCCTGAAAGCCTGTTTCCGCGACACCGCCGGGAACGTCGGAACGGCGACCGACTCGATCACGCTCGACATCGACGCACCGTCCGCCGTGGACGTGCAAATCGCCGAGGGCAGCCCGGTCAACGATCGTGACGTTACGTTGCAGCTTTCCGCGGACGCCGACGTGACGCACATGAGCATCGCCAACGCCGGTTCCCTCGACTGCGCCAACGCCATGTACATTTCCTACGTCAGCAGCTATCCGTGGAGATTGACGGACGCCAGCGGCGGCAAGACCGTAACCGTCTGCTTCCGCGACCGGGCGGGCAATACGGCCTCCGATTCGGTGGAAGTCGTCCTCGATCTGGATCCGCCCGATTCGGCCGCCATCGCCATCGCGGAAGGCGGCATCGTAACGGATACCACGGTGACGTTGAATCTGAGCGCTCCGGCGGACGTGACGCATATCAAGGTGGCCAACGGCGCGGGCATCGACTGCTCCAGCGGCGTCACCACCCCCTTTACCCCGACGATCGCCGGATGGGTTCTGGCCGGTTCCGGCGGCATGCAATACGTGTCCGCCTGTTTCAAGGACGCGGCCGGAAACGTGGCCGTGGCGGTGACCAGTACGTTGGTGGACGTAGATCCGCCCACGGTCAGCGTCACGATCCTGAATCCGGATCCCACCAACGATACCGAACTGGACCTTCAACTCTTCGCCTCCGATGACGTGATGCACATGGCGATCGTCGAGGGAGAATCCACCGACTGTCCGGCCTGGCCCGACGCTTCCTCCTGGGAGGATTATCAGTCCGCCACGACCCACGAAGTGCAGGACGGATCCGGCGACTACGTCATCAAGGTCTGTTTCCGCGACCACGCGGGTCATGTCACGGCGGGCTCCGACGGCGTCACCGTGGATATCGATCCTCCCACGGCGATAGGCATCGAGGTCGAAGAGGGGACGACGGTGAACCGCACGGACGTCACCCTGCTCCTTACGGCCGACGACGACGTCACGCACATGTCCATCAAGAACGCCACCACGCTCGATTGCGCCACGGCCAATTACGTGGCCTATATTCCCACTTATCCCTGGGATCTCACCGCCGGCAGCGGCGACAAGACCGTTTCGGTCTGCTTCCGCGACGAAGCCGGAAACACGGCGCTCGACACCGTTGACGTCACCGTGGATCTGGACAACCCCGATGCGGCCACCGTGACCATCGAAGGCGGCGCCATCGTCCTGTCCAGCACCGTAACTCTGACGCTCTCTGCTCCGGCCGACGTCACGCGCATCAAGATACAGAACGGCACCAACATCGACTGTTCGTCCGGAGTCACCACGGCTTTTTCGCCCACCATTTCAAACTGGACGCTGGACGACGGCGACGGCTCGCGTTCGGTTTCGGTTTGTTTCAAGGACGCCGCAGGCAACACCTCGTCGGACACCGACAGCGTGATCGTGGATCTGACGCCGCCGACGGGCAGCGTGATTATCAACGGGTCCGATCCCACGCCGAACCGCACGCTTTCCCTTTCCCTTTCCGCCTCGGTCGATGTGGAGGAAATGGCCTTCGTTCTGGGAGCGAATACCGATTGCCCCGCCTATCCGAACCCTGCGCTGTGGGAGGATTTCAACCAGACCGGCGCGATGCAGCTTCCGAACGTCAGCGGTCAATATGTGCTGAAAGCCTGTTTCGTCGATCGTGCCGGACGCATCGGCAGCGCCATCGACACCGTTACGCTCGATGTCGATGCGCCGACGACCGGCAGCGTCGAGGTGGCCGAAGGCTCGCCGATCAACACTATCAGCGTTACGCTGCAACTCGCCGCGCCGGAAGACGTCAACCGGATGGCCATCGCCAACGCAGGTTCGCTCGACTGCGAAACGGCCTCCTATATCACGTTCGCACCGACCTATCCCTGGACCCTGACCGCAGGCACCGGAACCAAATCCGTTTCCGTCTGTTTCAAGGACCAGGCGGGCAACACCGGATCGGACACCACCGTCGTGGAAGTCGATCTGGACGCTCCGGATTCCGCCACGATAACCATTTCGGGCGGATCCACCACGCAATCCTCCACGGTGGATCTGGCGCTTTCCGCCCCTGCGGACGTCGAGTACATGAAGATCGCCAACGGCAGCAGCATCGACTGTTCGTCCGGCGTGGATACGCCCTTCGCCGGCGCCGTGGCCGACTGGCTTCTGGAGCCGGGCGACGGCACCCGCTGGGTTTCCGCCTGTTTCAAGGACGAAGCCGGAAACACGGTCAGCAAGAAGGACAGCATCGTCGTGGACGGCACGCCTCCGACGGTGGCGGTTTCCATCGGCGGTCCGGACCCGACCAACGCCGTTTCCGGCGTCAGCGTATCGCTTTCAGCCAGTTCGGACGTGACGCTGATGCGCGTCGTCCAATCGATCACGGAACTGACTCCGGACTGCGGCGTCGGAACCTACGAGCCCTACGCCACAACGAAATCCGTGAATCTCTCCACGGACGGCACCGCTGACTACGTCGGCCCGAGTTACGTCTACGTCTGTTTCAAGGATCCGGCGGGCAACACGACCCTGGGATCGGATTTCGTTACCGTGGATCTTCAGGAACCCACCGTGGCGGTATCGATCAATAGCGGCGACGCCAGTACGGACAGCACCCTGGTCAGCATCCGCCTGACCGTCGGCGACGGCGACGCGACGGAAATGGCCGTGGCGAACGGCGGTTCCCTGGATTGCGGGACGGCCACCTATCAAGAGTTCCAGCGCAGCTTTACCTGGGTGCTGAGCGACGGGGACAGCACGGACAAGACCGTCACCGTCTGCGTGAGGGACGAGGCCGGAAACGAAGGAACCGGCGGCGACGACATCGATCTGGACACCACGCCGCCCGGCACGCCCAATTTGCGATTGCCGTCGCCGGGCGCGATCACGCAGAATCTGAAGCCGACGTTCGCCTGGCACGCCGCCGCCGATCCGGATCACGGAAGCGCGACGATCACCTACGAGATCGCCATCGACCAGGTGTCCAGCGGCCTGAATGCCGCGAGCGGCGTCACGACGTCCACGAGTTTCACTCCGGCCTCGGACCTGATCGACGGCGAAGTGTATGTCTGGCGCGTACGCGCGAGCGACGAGTTGGGCAACACCAGCGCGTGGTCCACAAGCTGGATCGTTGAGATCGACGCCACGCCGCCTTCCGGCGTCGGCATCGACTTGAAGGGTTTCGTCGTCGGCGCCAGCACGTACACCAAGACCCCCTCGGTCACGGTCTTCCTGGAAGGACAGGGAGCCACGGAAATGATGCTGAGCGAGAGCGGCGACTTCACGGGCGCGGAATGGCAGCCGTTCAGCATGGTCACCACGTTCACGCTGAGTTCGGTGGAAGGTTCGCACACCGTTTACCTGTGTACGCGGGACGAAGCGGGAAACCGGGACGGCGACTGCGACGACGGAACGCCCGTGTTCGACCGGATCGTATACGACGCCACCGCGCCCAGCGGCGTTTCCATCACACTATCGGGCGATTATTACACCAACAATCCCGTCCTGACGGCCACCATCAATGCCGCCGGAGCCTACCAGTACATGCTCTTCGGCGACATCGTGGTTCCCGATCCGGAATGGACGGAGCTCTCGGGTTCCACCGACGTCGGCGTCCGTTTGAACATCACGACGCTCGGCCTGAAGCAGGTGATGGTCAAGTTCCGGGATCAGGCCCAGAACGAAAGCTCCACGGGCGTAGCGACGGCCTACTTCGACAACTCCGGCCCGCTCGCGGGATCGATCGACGTGTACGGCACCGAATACAACAACGTGAAATACATCAACAGCGAAGTTCTCAGCCTGGAGCTTGCCGCAGAGGACGAACACTCCGGTATCTCTAAGGCCCATCTGTCCAGCATGCATGGCGGCTGGGCGGAGACGGATCAGGACGAGGTGATCTACCAATCCTTCCTTCTTTATACGCTGACGCCTCCCGCCCTACAATCCTCCCTGGTCGACGGCATGTATACCGTCTTCGTACAGTATGAAGACCGGGCGGGAAATTTCAGCCCCGCCGGAAACGGCCGGGCCACGGCCAATATCTACCTGGATCGCGTAGCCCCCACCAACGCCAGCGTCGAGGTGGAAGTGGCGGGCGGAGGCTATTACGACGGGTATTACATCAACCGATCGACGTTCACGTTGAACATGTACGCGGAGAATGCAACCGAATACTACCTGTCCGGGGGCATCGACGACGATTCCGAATACATGTTCGAATGGGTGGACTGCGAATTGTTGTCCACCCGCGGCGCACTCGACCGCTGCCGCACCGTTTCCAACGACCCCATCGAACTTGAAAACGTCAGTTTCCGGGAACCCTGGGGCATTCAGACCTTGAACCTTCAGTTCAAGGACATCGCCGGAAACGTCACCGGTGGCCTATCCAAACCGCTTTTCCTCGACCCGTTCGTCCCGGCCACATGCAACGTCGATTACCTGGGCGGCTTTACGTTCGATGGAGCCCGCTACATCAACGATACGACCATCACGTTGGGGGCGTCGGCGGAGGATATGGAATCGGGCATCGACCATCTCAGCGTCGAATACCAGCATGTCGATAGCGGCAATTCGGACACGGAAGAGCTTCCCTACACCGACCCGGTTTATTTCCCGGTCGCGTACGGCGACGGCGTTTACAAGCTCAATCTGGACTGCATCGACAAGGCGGGCAACAGCACGGACGCCTCGCAGACGACCATTGTCGTGGACACCATTCCGCCGGAAGCGCCTTCCGTCGCTCTTGCGGGAGGTATGACCGGACGGTATTACCTTGACAACATCAGCGCCTCCCTGAATCTCCAGGCCACGGGCGGCATCCAGTATCTCGTCAGCGGAGACGTCACTACCGTCAACGGCCTGCCGCCGGATCGCTGGAATTTCTGCGACTACGGCTCCGGCGGCGTTCAGGACTGCGGCGAGGCTTTCACGGTTCCGATCGCGTTCACGAATTCCTCCGGGCATAAGAACCTCTTTGTCCGATACAGGGACGCGGCCCACAACGAAACAAGCGACGTGCAGTTGCAGGTTTTCGTGGATCTGAACGACCCGACGCTGACGGTGGCGCAGATCGTCGAAACCCCCGAATTCACGAACGAACGCGGCGTTCAGATTCTCCTCTCGGCCTACGACGACGAATCCGGCCTGGAAAGCGTTCTGTTGAGCAACGACGGCGTCAATTTCACGGAATTTCCGTACACTTCCCTGGTGAACTGGCTCCTTCCGGACACGGACGCACAGTACACCATCACCGCCCTCGTCACCGACCGCGCCGGACGTGAATCGAATACGCGAACGATGAACATCACCCTGGACCGTCAGCCCCCGACTAACCGTCCCAGCCTGTCGCCTTCCTCGTGGACGGGCAACGCGGACAACTTCTGGCTCAGCATCAGCGGCACAAGCCAGGACGACAACGCGGAAACCTACCAGGTGCTGGGAGGACCGTACCTGGAATGGACGGATGTAGACACCTTCATCGACGACGAGCGGAGTTACGTCACTCCCGTCATCGATGTGGAACTGTTGCAGAACAACAGCCAGCAGTTCCAGATTCGCATGGTCGATGGCGCCGGGAACGCGGGGCCGGTCTCTTTCCCGGTGACCATAACGGAAGATTCGTCCACCAACCTGGGTGAGGTCTTCAATGGAATGAGCGGATACCACCACCGCTTCTGGGGATCCTCCAACGGAAAGATCTACGATCTTGACTTCATATTTATGGGGCCCGGATGGGGCATCAACCTCTGGAAATACGATCCCATGCGATCCTCCGCCGACTCCAAGATCTGGGATTCCTACAACGACGTCTACAGCTATTACGCCGGCGACATCAACGACGGATTCGACATCGAACGCAACGTGGCGGTGTACACCCTGCGGAGACTCAATTATAATAATAGGTTTGACAACTTCGTGCTGAACACGGAGACCGACACCGTGCATCAGATCTACACCAACGAGGTCTGGCAGACCATGCGCACGGATGGCGAATATATCGTCGCCTGCCGCAGCGCGGACCCCGGCGAATACGTTCTTCGCATCATGGAGATCGGCAGTTGGAGCGATCCGCCGAGCGGTTGGCGCACGTACGATCTCACCATATCGGACGGTCTGTGCTGCAACAACACCAGCACGAACTGGAATGTCGATTGCTACAGCTACGACATCCACGACGGCCGCGTGTTCTGGGTCACGAACGACTACACCGAATTGGGCGGAGACGGCTGGAACGACATGTATGTCTACCAGATCGAGGAAGGCACCTTCCATGGCAGCTACTACGCGGGCACTCCCCGGAAGATCCTGGAAGGCTCGGCCGAACTCGGGATCGGCAACATCGAACCCGTTTATCCGAGATTCTCGTTCTATCACTGGAATCGGCCCCAGGTTGGTCAATCCAGGGTATTTTCGGATACTTACCAGTTATGGGGTCTCAAGGCGTTTCGCGACAACGTGATGTGGACCTCGACCAATCACGAGATCTACATGACCAGCATCGCCACCGGCGAAACCACCAAACTGACGGACGACATGACCGTCAAACGCCGCCTGGAATACTGGGGCGATCTGGCCATGTATCTCGATACCTTCAACGACGAATACGTTATCCGCAACCTGCGGAACGGGCAGGTCATTCCGATGCAAATGGACCAGCGTCCCACCTTGCATTTCGGCCAGATCTTTTATTACAGTGACGGCAGCGACGACCTGCGCGTTTTCCATGCCGGCGACGCCAAGCACATCGGCGATTACAACGGAACCACGCCGGTCCGCATATACGGCGACGCCGTTTCGACGATGCGCGTGCTGGAAGGCGATTACAGTCTTCCGCTCTTCTTCGACATCGGGCAGAAGTACCTGATCGGCATGGGCGGCCAGGAGGTGGACACCATCTGCGGACATACGATCTGGGACGGATCGAACGGCGGAGACCGGCGGATCGATCTGATTTCGGGCAGCGGCGGCGGTTGCAACGGAGAAGCGGACCTGCTGACCATGGACGCCATCGACCCCGGCGATACGCCGAGTTCCACGGAGGGGCTCGCCGTGGACTGGATCACCAACGGATACAATATCAACTCCGTCGCCCGATACGGCGATCGATACGCCTACGCCAAGGAACAGACTTCAGGAAACAACCACGCACTCATTTACAACATCGGAGGAGGAGAGATCACCGCGTCGAGCGCCTATGATTTCGAGGTTCTGGGAATGTTCCAAAACCTCATATTCCTTACGGATTCGGATAACGGCTACCTGAGATACTACCGCCCCTCTACCGGATATCTCGGATCCAAGCTGAATTCACTCATCAACGAGTTCGATTTCGCCGCGGGGCGGGGCGCCTACATTCGCGACAGCGACGATACGATCTATACGTTCTACGCAGACTATACTTCGGGCGGCATGGGCGCAAACACCACCGTGGAGACGGTGACCACCGCCCGGCACGTGGCCGCCTTCGGCCGCTATGTCGGCGTGGATACGACTACCCATGCCCAGGCTTTCTATAACGTGGTGGATGACCAGAAAATGGTTCTCATCAAGAACAGCACGCCTTCCTATACCGTAGGAACCGTCTCCATCGGGCGCGAGTACGCCGCGGCGCGCGGACTCATCACCAACTACCACACCTATATGGAAAGCCGTCCGCAAAACGGATGTCTGCCCGTGCACTACTACACCTTGTCAAGCAGCACAGGATACAACAACAACTACCGTGGATATATCGGGTCGGAATGCCTGGAGAATCTCGAACAGAACTGGGGAACGAGTTGTCCGGCTCTGGTCAACGAGTATCAATCCTGCAACTATTGGGAATTGATCGCCGACGGGTATTTCTACGCCGCGGAGGAGGGCGAGTACGAATTCGATCTCTGCCATCGATATCGAGGATATCTGACGGTGGACGGCCGTGCGGTCATAAGCAATTCCAGTTACACGAATTGGGATAGCTACCACACCGGCCTGATTTATCTTTCCAAAGGCTGGCATCGGCTGACCCTGCGGCTGGCGGATTACAGTTCCAGCGCCTACATGCAGCTTAAATACAGAACACCGCGCATGATCGCAAAAGGCATGGATCCGCAAACCATCCCGGCCGCTTTGCTGGGTCACGATCGTTCCACGCCCTGATCTCGAAGCGCCCCCAACGTCGGGGGCGCTTCAAGGGCCTGGGAAATGGGGATCTCGAATGACCCACATCTTCAACCATGGGTCTATTTCTGCGTGTGCGGGGACTCGCCGTGCGAAAGGGCGCAAAGCGGCACTCCATGACCTCGCCGCCAAGCAAGCCGAAAATTTCTTTCTTCGTCCGGTATGGAAATTCGTCCATGAATTACACTCGGCGGGGACGCGCCGGAAAGGAATCCTTCGCAAGCGCCCACGCTCGCTCGGCCTCCGAGCGCAACCGTCCCGTTGAATATTGAACCATTCCGATGAAGCCGGTCGCTTTAGATCTCAATCCGACCGAATGAGAAAGCGTCTATCTTCTCGCCTCCATAAACACCGCCAGCCGCCCACCGATCTGCTCCAGAAGCCGTTCGTCCGAATCATCGAAGTCGCCAAAGTTGTGCCCGTCCGCGTCGATCTGCCCCAGGATCCGGCCCATTTCATCCCGAATAAGCACCACGATCTCCGAGCGAGTCTCCAGGCTGCAAGCCAGATAGTTACCCAGTTCCCGCACGTTTTCCACGATCCGGTTGCGGTTTTCGGACACGGCGGCCCCGCAGACGCCCCGGCCCACGGGGATGCGGACGTGATCGGTGTCCGCGCCCACGTAGGGCCCCAGGCGAAGCTCGTCATCCGCGAGCCAGTAGACGCCCACCCATTTGTAGGCCGGGAGATTGTCGTACAGAATGTGCATGGCCTCCCGGGCGGCTTCCTCCACGGATTCGGCTTCTTCCAGGGAGCGGTCCACCAGGGCCAGAACGGATGCGTGTTTCTCGGGTGCGATCATGGGGATGTCTCCACCGAAAGAGGCCGAAAGGTCAGCCGTTGTTGGTGAACAGGTTCGTCACGCCCTTCCAGCGTTCCGACCAGTCCTTGCCGTACAGGGTGCGCGTCAGGGCCAAAAGCTTCGTGTACATGAAGCGGGAATAGGGCTGCCAGAAGGGACTTTTCGAGGGCACCGGGGTGGCGTTCTCGTTGATGTGATAGGCGTAGCACAGATCCCTCAGGCCGTCGTCCGAATGCACCCGGCCCACGCCGCTTTTCTTGCAGCCCTGCCATGGGGTCTCCGGACAGCCGTGGGTGATGAGCACTTCGTTTATCATCACTGTTCCCGCTTCCAGGCGCTCCGCGATGTACCGGGCGCGCCGCCGGTCCTTCGAAAAGACGTAGGCGTTCAGGCCGTAGATGGAATCGTTGGCCCTGCGAATGGCCTCCTCGTCCGTGGCATACTTCATCAAGGGAATGACCGGGCCGAAGCTTTCCTCCTTCACCACGTCCATGTCCTCGGTGACGTCCACCAGGAGGGTGGGTTCGAAGAACTGCCCGGGACCGCCGATGCGCCGGCCGCCCACGAGCGCCCTTGCGCCTTTTTCCAGGGCGTCCTTCACCTGGGCCTCCACGATGTCGAGCTGGTGGGCGTCCACCATGGCGCCCATGTCCACCTCTTCCGTCATGGGGTTGCCCACGCGTAACGCGGCGGTGCGCTCCCGTACCCGCTCCACCACGGCGTCGTAAACCGATTCGTGAATGTACGCCCGTTCCACCGAGGCGCAGACCTGCCCGGCGTTGGCCAGTCCGCCCCAGACGATGGACCCCGCCGCCAGATCCAGGTCGGCGTCGTCGGTCACGATGATCGGATCCTTGCCGCCCAGTTCCATGCTGCACGGAATCAAAAGCCGCCCGCAGGTTTCCGAAACCCGCAGGCCCACGGCGGTGGAACCCGTGAAGTTGACGAAGTTCACCCCCATCTCGATCATGCGCGAGGCGAGGGGTCCGGGGGCCGGAACCACCTGGTAGAGATCCGGATCCAATCCGGCTTCGTCGAAGAGTTCCCGCGCCTTCAGCGCGATCAGCGGTGTGAGGCTGGCGGGTTTGTGGACCACGGCGTTTCCGGCCAGAAGTCCCATGACGACCTCGCCCATGGGGATGGTGAAGGGGAAATTCCAGGGGGAGATCACCAGCATGACGCCCCGGGGGCGGTATTGCACGAGGCTTCGGCGATGCTTCAGCAGGTGCATGGAGATCTTGCGGTCGGCCAGGATCTTCTTCGCGCGTCCGGCGAAGTATCCGGCCAGGTCCGCCACCGGGAAGACCTCGGTTTCCAGGGCTTCCTGGAGCGGCTTGCCGTTTTCCATGGCGATCAGTTCGCAGACCTCCTCGGCGCGGTCGGTAAGAACATGCTGGAATCGCCGGATGACCGCCACGCGTTCGTCGATGCCCCGGGCCGACCAGAGCCTCTGGGCTTTCTTTGCCCGTTCCACGGCCGCGCGGGCCTCGTCTTCCGTGAAGCCCCGGACTTCCCCGATCACCTCGCCCGTGGCGGGGTTGAAACTTTGAATGATCTCGCCGCTGCCCTCGTATTTCATCGAAAATTTCATCATGTTTCACCGCCTTTTTTCCAAATGAATTCCGTTAACGGCCATTTCAGAATATCATTCACCATGAAACGCTTCCGAATCCGGAGGTATTCCCGCCTCGGAAGGAAAACGGGCGTCCACGATGGCGGTCCCGATGCTGTCGCCCCAGACGTTGATGGATGTGCGGAACCGGTCCAGAAGCCAGTCCACGGATAAAAGAATGCCTACGCCCTCCACAGGAACGTTCACCGCCGTCAACACCATGACCATGGTGACAAGTCCCGCCTGGGGAATGGCGGCCGCGCCCACGGCGGCCAACGTGGCCGTGAGAAGCACCACCACGAGCTGCATGCCGGAAAGATCGATGCCGTAAGCCTGGGCGATGAAGACCACCGCCACGGCCTCGTACAGGGCGGTGCCGTCCATGTTGATCGTGGCGCCCAAGGGCAGCACGAAACGCGCCGTGCGGTCGGACAGCCGCGCGTTTTCCACGGCGTTGCGAAGGGTGATGGGCAGGCTGGCGGCGCTGCTGGCGGTGGAAAAGGCGGTGGCGATCGCCTCCGCGAAGTGCCCGAGATGCCTGAGCGGATTTTTCCGCGTGAGAACGTACAAGAGCAGGGGAAGCACCACCAGGCCGTGCAGACCCAGACCCAGCAGGACGGTGAGAAAATAGCGGGCCAGCCGCGCCAGTTCCGTCCAGACGGCGGAGCCGCCTCCGGCCTGACCCACACGGTCGGCCACCAGGCCGATGATGCCCAGCGGGGCCGCCCAGATGATGGCCCGGACGAAGATCATCAGCGCCCGGTTCACCGTGTCGGCCAGTTCGATGACGCGCTTTCCCGGTTCGCCCATGCGGGAGACGATACCGCCGAAGACAACGGAAAAGGTCAGCAATCCCAGGATCTTGCCCTTGGCGGCGGCTTCGAAGAGATTGGGAGGAACCAGCCCCCGCAGCATGTCAAAGAGGGCGTCGTACCAACGGAGCGCCCGGCCCGTCTCCGGAAGGGCGGCCTGTTCCACGCCCGCGCCCTGTCCGGGCTGGATGAGGCTCACCAGCGTCAGGCCGATGATGACGGCGAAGAAGGTGGTCAGGAAATAGTATCCGAAGGTGAAGCCGAAGATTTTTCCGAAGCGGCGACGCTCGCCCAAGGCAGCCATGCCCACGATCATGCTGCACACGATCAGCGGCACCACCACCATCTTCAACATGTTCATGAACAAATCACCCAGAAGCCGCAGAAGGCCGGTCAGAAACGGCCAGTCGCCCCGCGTCCAGTGTTCGCCCCAAACGCCCCCCACGAGAAACCCCCCGGCGGCGCCCAGGATGAGCAGCAGGGGCAGGAGGTAGGCGGGAACGCTCTTTGCGGCGCGCGTTTCTGACATGGAACTCCTTGGATTCGCTTAGAATTTCACTTTCGGAACGGCCTTTTCGGTCTCTGCGATCTTGTAGTATTCAGCCGGCTTGACGCCCGTCATGTCGGCCCACCACTTGCCGGGAATCCCCCGGATGTAGCTGTTCAGCTCTTTCACGGCCTCGTTGTAGCGTTTCCGTTCCACGGCGATGCGGTTTTCCGTGCCCTCCAGCGAGTCCTGGAGTTTCAGGAAAGACTGGTTGGCCTTCAGGTCCGGATAGGTTTCCTTCAGCATGAGCAACCGGGAGAGAACGCCCTCCAACTTCATGGAAGCCTTGACCTTTTCGTCCCGCGAGGCCGCGCTGAAATAGGACTTGCGCACGGCGGCGATTTCGGAGAGCAGTTCCTTTTCGTGTTTGGCGTAACCCTGCACCGTCTCCACCAGGTTGGGAATCAGGTCGTAGCGCCGTTTCAACTGGTTTTCCACCTGGGCCCACTGGGCATTGACGCCTTCCTCCAGCTCGATGGATGTGTTGTAGCCGCAGCCGGACAGAAAGGAGAGCAGGAGAAGGATCAGCCCCGCACGCAGAAGCTTGTTTTTCATGACGATTCCTTTATGATTTCATGTACATTGAATTTATTTGACTTTTTCCATGCAATCTACCAGCTTCCCCCGGCCCCGCCTCCGCCGAAACCGCCGCCGCCCCCGCCTCCGAAAGAGCCGAAGCCGCCGCCACCACCGAAGGAACCGAAACCGCTCGAACTTCCCCGGGAGGATCCGCCGCCGAGCAGAAACAGCCACCAGGGAACGCTTCCGCCCCGCCAGCGCGAGGCTCCGTAGCTGGAACGCCTTGCGAAACCGCCGACGATGGGACCGACGAAAAACAGGAAAAAGAACAGCAATCCGAACAGGTTGCCGCCCGAGCGCCGCCGCAGGGGCCGCAGTTTGGGCATGCCCGTGATCTCCAGGCCCCGGTCCTCGGCGATACGCCCGATGATGCTGATCGACGCGGCCAGGACGCCTTCGGACGTCTGACCCTTTTTCAGAAAGGGAACCAGCCGCTCCCGGCCCAGGGATCCCAGGTAGCCATCGGGCAGGAGACCTTCCAGGCCGTAGCCCACCTCGAAACGGTACTGGCGTTCCTTCTTGGCCAGCAGGAACAACAGCCCGTCATCCTTGCCTTTTTTGCCCAGCCGCCACTTCTCGGCCAGAGCCAGGGCGTAGCCTTCCTTGCTCTCGCCGTCCAGGCTGTCCACCGTGACCACCAAAAACTGCACGCCGCTTTTCTGCTCCAGTTCCTGCAAAAAGCCGTTCAGTTGCCGTTCGGCAGAGGCCTCGATCATCCCCGCCCGGTCGGTGACGTAATGCGAGGGTTTGGCGGGCCAGTCGTCCAGGGGCTCGGCCGAAACAGGAAGGGCGAAGAAGAGCGCCAGGAAAACTACAATAACCCAAGTTCTTGGAATGCCGTTATTTTTCCAGGGCATCGACGGCTCCCACCAATTCGCCCAGGGCCTTTTCCCAGCGGAAAAAGCGTTCCTTCGCCATGTCCTTGTCCGGTTTTCGCCCGGCCTTGCGGTCTTCCCAGATCTCTACGGCGGCGGAAAAATCCACCGGAGCCAGAGCCTCCAGGTGACTCGCCGTCTCCGTGTTTCCCGCCTGGTCGTCACCTCCCAGAAGATGCAGAGCCGCCCGCAACGCGGGAAACAGGTCGATGATCGCTTCCTGCATCCAGCCCGAAAGCCAGGCCGCGTCTCCCGCCGCCTGCAAATAGGCCCGCCGCAGCCGCAGCCGCCACAGGCGCAGTTCCCGCTCGCATTGCAGCCGCAGATGGGCGCGATCCACCGCCACGCCGGAAAGCAAATCCTCTCCGTACACTCGGACGTGATTGTTCAGAAGATCCAGGAATTCCATGGGAAAAACGTCCGTCGCACCCGTGAAATATTCCGAGGTCAGCACCATGGGCGCGCGGATACCCGCAGCACCGAAGCGCCGCCCCAGTCCCGCCAGAACGTCCAGGATTTCCGGCGAAACGAGATCGAAGACCAGAATCAGATGGATTTCCGGATTCTTTTCGCTGAATTCCCCCCGAGCCGCCGGGCCGACAAGCAGCGCCGACCGGGGCGACAGGCCCGATTTTCCCGTGATTTCGTCCACGAATGGACGGATGCGCTTTTCCACCTCGGCGGAAAGGCGAGCGTCCTTCACTTCGTCCGGCATAATCGTCTGTCCTCTCCCGATTCAAACCATGCAAGTAACCATGACCCGCGCATGATGCCATGGATGGAGAAGGAGTGCAAGTCCTTCCGGATATTGGCATTTTTTGGGTGATGAAACCGGGGAAGTCCCGTAGACGAAGCGGACGGATACGGGTCATTCGCCTGTGATCGGCTCCGCTCCATCCTCGATTTCGGCGGGAACGGCGGTCGCTGCGGGCGGCGTCGGTTCGGGACATTCGGCCGATCGACTGTCTTCGGCTTCCGTTTCCGGCGCGGGCAGCAGTTCCTTCTTCTTGAACTCCCGGCTCGTCCGCTCGATCATCTCCGGGAGATCGGGTTCCTTCCTGCTGCGAATGCCCAGCTTCTTCATTTTATCCGCACTGGTGAGCACGTTGCTTTCCAGGGTGACCACGGATCTGTTGTAGAAATTCACGGCGTTGTCCAGGTGGCGGCCCAGTTTGGAGAAATGCCCCGAGAGCGTGCCGATGCGGTCGTAAAGTTCCGTGCCCAGTTCGCTGATCTGCCGGGCGTGCTCGGCCATGCGTTCCTGGTTCCAGCCATAAGCCACGGCCTTCAGAAGAGCGATGAGCGTGGTGGGTGTGGCCAGGATAACGCGCTGCTCCACGCCGTATTCGATCAAGCTCGGTTCCGCCTCCAGGGCGGCGCTGAAAAAGGATTCTCCCGGCAGGAACATCACCACGAACTCGGGCGTGCTGTCGAACTGGTCCCAATACGCCTTTTCCCCCAGTTTGCGCAGGTGGTCCTTCACGTGGCGGGCGTGGGTCTGGAGAAACTTCAGCTTTTCCTGTTCGGTTTCCGCGCCCACGGAATCCAGATAGGCTTCCAATGGGGCCTTGGCGTCCACCACGATGCGGCGCTCGTTGGGCAGCCGGATGGTCATGTCGGGCCGCAGGCGGCCGTCGGCGCTCGTCACCGATTCCTGCTGAGTGAAGTCGCAGTGTTCCGTCATCCCGGCGATCTCCACCACCCGCTGAAGCTGGATCTCGCCCCAGCGGCCGCGCACGTTGGGTTTGCGCAGGGCGCGCACCAGCTTGGCGGTCTCGGCTCCGAGGCTGCTCTGCCCTTTGATGAGGGATTCCACCTGTTCCCGAAGCCCGGCGTAGGCGGAAGTGCGTTCCTTTTCCACGTCCTGAATGTTTTGTTTCATGCCGTCGAGCATCTGGCGGATGGGATCGATCAGGCCGTCCACCTCTTTTTTGCGCAGGTCCAGTTCGCCCCGGGCGCTTTCCTGCATCTTGGACAGGTTTTCCCGGGCCAGTTGCAGGAAGCTTTCGTTGTTGCTTTTCAGGGCCTCGGAACTGAGCGAGCGGAAGGTTTCGGTAAGTCTTGCGCGGGCGTCCTCCAAAAGGGCGATCTTTTCCGCCGCGTTTTTGCGCTCTTCTTCCAGTTGGGTTCCGGCCTCGGCCAGAAGCGCCTTCAAGCGCGCGATTTCGTTCTGTTTTTCCTCCACGATCTCCGCCTGCCGTTCCAGACGCGTCTCCAGTTCCGGCAGGCGCTCGGCCCGGGTGCGCGCGGCGCTGTGCTGCTTGATTTCCTCCTGCAAATCGGATTGCAGGGCGCGGATTTCCTCCTCGCGCCGGGCCAGGCTTTCGCGAAGTTCGCCCAGGACCGCCCGGTCCTCCTCCCGCCGGGTCTTCTCCCTTTCCTCCCGGTTTTTCGACTCGTTTTCCGCCACGTCCAGGCGCGCGCGCATTCCCGCAAAACCGGCGGAGCGCCAGAGCCAGGCGGAAAGTCCGCCCGCGAGGATCCCGACGGCGAAAAAGGCGGCGATCACAAGGTATTCCATCCCAGTCACTCCCGGAAAACGATGTTGAAGGCGTGGGGGTACGCGCCACTCCAGACCTACCCCGTTCCGGGCCGGGTTTCAAGGGAAAAATACCTTCCCCGCAAGGCTCGATCTCCGGGAAAGGCTGGTTTTCGTCGGAACGATGGAGTAGGATGTCCGCGTCGGAAAGTCTATCCGCCGGACGCCGGACATGGAATGAAGAAATGGAGAAAGGAACGAAAGCACGGATGAGCACGGAACGGACCGGCCTTCCCTGGAGCGGAGCGGGCTGGAAGAGCCGGGAAGGAAAAGAGATTCTGCGCCAGACAGGGCGGGCCAGCCGGGACTTCGGCCTGATCGAACCCGACGACCGCATCCTGGTGGCCGTCTCGGGAGGCAAGGACAGTTTCTCGCTGGCCTGGGCGCTTTCCCGCATTCACCTGCGTGCGCCCTTTCCGTTTTCCCTGGAATTCGTCACCGTGGATCCCGGTTTCGAAGGCTTCGAGGGCGGAAAAGTCGTGGAGTTCCTGCAAAATCAAGGACTTCCGGCGGATCTCCTGAAAGAGAACATCGCCACGGTCTGCCGGACCAAATTCGGGGCGGATGGCGACGCCTGCTGGCTCTGCGCCCGCCTGCGACGCGGATCCTTATACGAACAGGCCCGAAGACGCGGCTGCAACAAGCTCGCCCTGGGCCACCACGCGGACGACATCATCGAAACCGCGCTCATCAACCAGTTTTTCACGGGACAACTGAAGGCCATGCCGCCGAAGTTGCGCTCGGACGACGGTTCGGTGGTGGTGATCCGGCCCCTGGCCTATCTTTTCGAAGACACCCTGGGGGCTTTCGCCCGCCACATGGGATTTTTCCTTGCGGACTGCCACTGTCCGTACAAGAGCAAGCGCGACGAGAGCGAACGCGCCCTGGCCAAGCAACTGTTGCTGGATCTGGAAAAGCGCATTCCCGACGTGAAGACGAATCTTCTGGCCAGCCTTACCCGGGTGCGCCCCAGTCATTTGCTGGACCGGACGCTATTCGATTTCGGAGACGGAAAACCGAAAACGTAGGCCGGGATTTCCTTCTTGTTCCGGCGGGTTCGGTTTTTCTCAGGGTCTTCTTTCGGTTTCGTATTGGCGGACAAGAATGGAATACAACCACAGAGAATGCTTATTGAATCTGTTTCATAGTTCCAATATATTCGGATAATCATATCTATGCGTTGCGGCAAATTCGATGTTCGACATCGAAAAAATCAATAATAACAATATATTATGGTAAATATGCCTTGACGCTGGATGACATCGATCGGTTTCGATATCCAAAGCACGTGTCAATGAAGTGAAATCATTAATCTTTTTCGGCTTTCGTTCCGCCGCCTGCGGAAAAGCGCTTCCACGGGGAGCCGTCAACGCACTTTTTCGGATTATTATTTTTTTTTTCGCGTTCGGTTCGGAAGACGTTAACCGGCCGGAAACACGTTGAAATCATTAATTATCCCGGGAGCTTGGCCCGGGGTGGAAAAGCCTGAGGATACGTTGTGGAAAAGCCGGCTATCCCCCCATTATGATTTGATTTTCCACCCCAGATGTGGTATACTCCCTTTCAGTTCACGCCACGAGATGTAGTAGATGGGCCTTGACAAAGAAACGTATTTTTAATAGAGTCTCGCATCGTGAATTCAACCAGAGGCGTTTTCGGAATTCAGGGCTCCGGCCGTTTTTTGCGGAATCCTGAAGCGACGCCTCTTCCCGGGGCGGCCGTTGAAACCGTTGCGGGAAACTGAAAACCGGGTTCGGATCGGACCACCGAGGTTCCGGATATTGAATAACGGTTCCATGGCAGGCAAAGGATATGGAAAGAAGATCGATTTCCGGGCTTCGGTGAAGAAAATAGAGAGTCGAAAAGCATAACACCATGAAGAAACAGGGGTCGCGATCGGCTGCCGTCCGATTGGATGGGGTTTTTTTGCGCCCGGGCTCGGAACGCGCGAAATATGAAGGGTCGGAGAGGAAACTTATTGGAAATACGGACGAATTCTCCCCTCCGGTCTTTACGGGTTCCTTTTTTTCTTATTTGATTCCTTAAGGGAGGCAGACGATGGCGGTGAATCAGACGGAAACGACGAGCGCGCGGAAAGAGACGCTTCCGGCCGGCGACGTGGGTGCGCCGCAACACCCGGAAGAGGATCTCAGCAGCATTCAGGATCTGTACGAGGAGCCCAGGACGGTGAAACCGGTACGGAAAACCGGTGCGAAGCTCTACAGCAAAAGCGAATTGCTGGAAAAGCTCCCCAGCGGCCATTTTCGGCTGCGGGTGGAGAAACTGCGCCACGAGGGCCCCGGTTTGACGATCCGCCGCTATTTCACGAAGGACGGCGTGCATCCTTACGATGAGGTCGAATGGGAGATGCGCACCGCCAAAATCACCAACGATAAAGGCCAGGTGATTTTCGAGCAGAACGACCTGGAATTTCCCAAGTCCTGGACGCAACTGGCCACCAATGTCGTGGTCAGCAAATATTTCCGGGGCAAACTGGGCGAACCCACCCGGGAAAAAAGTCTGAAAAATCTGCTGGATCGCGTGGCCAAGACCATCGCCCAATGGGGTTTCAATCAGGGATATTTCGCCTCCGAGGACGACCGCGACATCTTCTGCGAGGAACTGATCCACCTGCTGCTCCACCAGCAGGGCTCCTTCAACTCTCCCGTCTGGTTCAACGTCGGCCAGGAGGAATACCCCCAGTGTTCGGCCTGCTTCATCAATTCCGTCAACGACACCATGGAGTCCATTCTGGACCTGGCCAAGACCGAGGGCATGCTGTTCAAATACGGCTCCGGAACCGGCACCAACCTGTCCAGCCTGCGCTCCAGCCGGGAACATCTATCCGCCGGCGGCGTGGCCAGCGGGCCGGTCAGCTTCATGAAGGGCTACGACGCCTTCGCGGGCGTCATCAAATCCGGCGGCAAGACCCGGCGGGCGGCCAAGATGGTCATGCTGGACGTGGATCATCCCGACATCATGGATTTCATCCAGTGCAAGGTCCGCGAAGAAAAGAAGGCCTGGGCGCTCATCGACGCGGGTTACGACGGCAATTTCGACGGTGAGGCCTATGCCTCCGTCTTTTTCCAGAATTCCAATAATTCCGTTCGGCTTTCCGACGTGTTCATGGAAAAACTGAAGGCGAACGACAAATGGTACACCCGCGCCGTCACCGACAAACGCCGCATGGATGAATACGACGCGAAGTACGTCATGCGGGAAATCGCCGAGGCCACCCACGTCTGCGGCGATCCGGGATTGCAGTTTCACGACACCATCAACAAATGGAACCCCGTGGCCGATACGGAGACCATCAACGCCTCCAACCCCTGTTCCGAATACATGTTCGTGGACGATTCCGCCTGCAATCTCGCGTCCTTGAACCTGATGACCTTTTTGGACGACGCCGACGAATTCGACACCGAATCTTTCGAAAAGGCCGTGGACACCTTCGTGCTGGCCCAGGAAATTCTGGTGGACAACGCCGCCTATCCCAGAAAACCCATTACCTGGAACAGCCACCTGTACCGGCCCCTGGGTCTGGGCTACACCAACCTGGGCGCGCTCCTGATGAGCCGCGGGCTGCCCTACGACTCGGACGAAGGCCGCGCCTACGCCGCCGGTCTCACCGCGCTCATGACCGGACGGGCCTATCATCGCTCGTCGGTGGTGGCGGAGCATTTCGAGCCCTTCCGGGAGTTCGACAAGAACCGCAACTCCTTCCTGAAGGTCATCGACATGCACCGAAAGGCGGTGAAAACCATCGATAAATCCCGGATTCCCGACCGGCTGATCAAGGCCGCCGAAAAGGCCTGGGACGACGCGCTCACCAACGGCGCGCGCCACGGCTTCCGAAACGGCCAACTCACCGTGCTCGCGCCCACGGGCACCATTTCCTTCATGATGGACGCCGACACCACCGGCATCGAGCCGGATCTTGCCCTGGTGAAATACAAGAAACTGGTGGGCGGCGGCACCTTCAAGATCGTGAATCATTCCGTGGAAAAAGCCCTGACGAAACTGGGGTATACGGCCGAACAACGCGAAGAGATCCTGGCCTTCGTGGAGGAGCAGGAGACGGTGGAGGGCGCGCCGCACATGAAGGAGGAGCACCTGCCGGTCTTCGACACCGCCCTGGTTCCCATGAACGGCACGCGCTACATTGCCCACATGGGACACATCGCCATGATGGCCGCCGTACAGCCCTTCATCTCCGGCGCCATCAGCAAGACCGTGAACATGCCGGAAGACTGCACGGTGGACGACATCGCCGAGGCCTATACGAAGGCCTGGGAAATGGGCCTGAAGGCCATCGCCATCTACCGCAACAACAGCAAGCGCACCCAGCCGCTGAACACGCGCAAGAAGGAAAAAGGCGTGGCGGCGGAAGGGCGTCCCTATCGCCGCAAGCTTCCCGACGAACGGCCGTCGATCACGCACAAGTTCAACATCGGCGGGCACGAGGGCTACGTCACCGCGGGCTTCTACGAGGACGGCGCGGTGGGCGAGATCTTCATCGTGATGAGCAAGGAGGGCAGCTCGATCTCGGGCCTGCTGGACGGCTTCGCCACCATGACCTCCCTGGCCTTGCAATACGGCGTACCCCTGGAGGATCTGGTCTCCAAGTTCAGCCACATGCGCTTCGAACCAGCGGGCATGACCAACAACGCCGAGGTGCGCATCGCCAAATCCATCTACGACTACATCTTCCGCTGGCTGGCCAGCAAGTTCCTCTCGCCGGAGAAACAGCAGGAGATCGGCAACAACATCCAGCCCACCATCACCAACGGCCACGCCGACGGCGAGGAAGCGAAGCCGAAGGCCGCCCCGGCGGTGACGCTGAACAGCAAGGCCGCCGCCATCAATCAGAGCGACGCCCCGAGCTGCCCGAGCTGCGGCGACATCATGACGCGTAGCGCCAGCTGCTATGTCTGTCTGAACTGCGGCACCCAGCACGGCTGCGGCTGAGCCGGTTTTTTCCGGCCGAATCGCCAATCTTCAACCCCCGGCTTCTCCCGTTTACGAATGAGAGGCCGGGGGTTTTTCTTCTGTCGAAACGGACGTCCTTGGGGCTCGAAGGATGCCATGGCATCCCTTTCCATGCATTGGTCTGGTTTTCCTCTTCAGAATTCCCGCGAAAAACCGAATTCCATTCGTAGAAGCCGTCTCAAAAATACTGACCGAGAGATTTCGAGAGGAGTTTCGGTCGGATTCGTCGTCGGCGCGACGAGGAATATCGGGAATCTTTCGAGAAGCGCCCGTCGGCGAAGACGGCCGGAAAGCATCCGAAATCCGACCGAACGTATTGTTGAGATGGCTTCTAAATAAATGCCGCCGTATTTCGTCCAACGTGCTAGGATCGAAGGCGATTCCGACGCACGGAAGGAAGAGAAAAGAGAAAGGCGGACGCGGCGGGCGGATCCGTCGTCAACCGTTTTCGATCGGGGCGAAAGAAAGTGGATTCCACACCGGATTTGCCGGATTTTCACGTAACGCGGCTTTAAACGTAGATTTCTGGAGGGAGTATCATGAAAAGAACCCTGGCGAAAGGCATCTGGATTTTACTGCTTGTATTCCTTGTTTTAGGTTGCAGCGACGGCGGAAACGGCGACACGGACGGCGATGCGGACGGCGACACGGATTTCGTCGTGGATGGCGATGAGGACGGCGATGAGGATGGCGACGTGGACGGTGATGAGGACGGCGACGTGGATGGCGATGAGGACGGCGACGTGGACGGCGACGTAGATGGAGATGTGGACGGAGACACCGACGGCGACGAGGACGGCGACATAGATGGCGACACGGACGGTGATGTGGACGGAGACATCGACGGCGATCTGGACGAGGAACTGGAACCGGACGCCGAGATGGAACCGGAACTGGAACCGGAGGCCGAGGAGGAATCCGAACCCGTGGATCCCTGCGCCGCCGTGCAGGTGAATAACGGCGATACGGCCACGGACGACGACGAGGACGGCTATTCGGAAGAACAAGGCGACTGCAACGACGACGCCAACACCGTCAATCCCGGGGTTGTGGATGAAATCTTCGACGGCCTGGACAACAACTGCAACGGCGTCATCGACGAGGGGGTGGACGACGACTGCGACGGCTACCAGGAGAAAAACGGGGCCGTGGGCGACGACTGCAACGACGACGACGACGCCATCCATCCCGGCGCTCCGGACGACGACACCGACGCCGTGGACGAAAACTGCGACGGAAAATTCGGAGACGCCACCACGGGCGATACGGACAACGACGGCTATGCCGCAAGCGGAACCGGCGGCAGCGTGGTGGACTGCGTGGACTCCGACTTCTTCACCCACCCGGGCGCCGCGCCCAACGACGACCCCCTGGCCTGCATGACCGACAAGGATCTGGACGACTACGGCGACGCCACCGCCGCCGCGCCCGTCACGGCGGGAACGGACTGCTGGGACTGGGATCCCTGGACCAGCCCGGATCAGCCGGAAATCCCGGACGACCTGGTGGACAACGACTGCGCCGGGGGCGACCTGGTAAGCGCGAATCAGGCCGATCTCTTCGTCTTCGTCGATGGCGCAAACGGTCTGGACACCAACACCGGAACGCCGGGCGCTCCCATGCAGACGCTCGCCTCGGCCCTGGTTCAGGCTGAGACGGACGGAAAGGATCTCATCGTGGCCAACGGAACCTACGTGGAATCCATCCACCCCACGCGGAGTATCTTCGGCGGATACACGCCGGGCACCTGGGTCCGGAGCGCCCGCCGGGACGGCACCGTGATTCAGCGCCCCGCCGACCAGCCGTACGTCGTGGCCATGGACAACGCCGAGGCGCTTTTCCACAACGTGGTCTTCCTGTGCGGCGTTCACGACGGCCCGACCTATACGGAAGTGGGCAATATCCGCATGACGAACGGCGGCCGGCTACGCCTGATCGACACCGTGGTGGAAGGCTGCACGAGCGAAGACACCGAATACGACGATGCATTCTACGGCATCTACGCGGATCCGGGAGCGGACGTGAGCGTGCGCAACAGCTATATCGACGGGGGCAGTAACGCCAAGGGCCCCGTCACCGGCATCAGCATCGGCGGGGACGAATCCCACGATACGCGGCTGACGCTCGTCAACAACACCATCTACGGCGGACTGGGGCGCGCCTATACCGCCGTCTACGCCGTGCAGATTCATTTCCACGTCACGGCGAATATCTTCGGAAACTACATCGACGGCGGCGACGGCTGGGATGTTTCGGCCTCCGGCGGCGACGTATCGGCGGTGACCCTGGGATCGCCCTCCACGGTGACGCTCGTCAACAACACCATCTACGGCGGAAACGGCCGCTATTACAGCATGGGCATCAACAACAGCAGCCAGTTGGGCTCCTACACCGCCACCATCGTGGCCGTCAACAATCTGGTCCAGACCGGAACCGGCCGCGACAGCATGGGGATGAATTTCCACAGCGGCGGAGATATCACCCTGGTGCACAACAACATCTACGGCGGCACGGGCGGCGACAGCGTCTGCAACGTTCTGATGTGGAGCGGCGGCCGGGTCTGCTTGTCCCTGGCGGACGTGAACGACTGCAATTTCAGCGGCTGCACCCAAGCCTTCGGAAACGGTATGGAAAGCTATCCCTTCGTGGAAAACGGCTACGCCCTTTCCAACGGCCACCCGCTCGTCGGCGCGGGCGCGGACACCACGCCGTATCATGAAGGCTATTACAACTATTGGGATCTGGACGGCGAATGCCGCATCCAGGACGGCCAGCCGGACATCGGCGCGGACGAATTCTTCATCAGCCGATAGCATTTCGAAAAGCTCGCCGAAAGGCGATCCGGGCCGGGAAGATCTTGCAGGATCTTCCCGGCTTTTTCGTTCGGGGCGAGGAAAACTGGCTTCGGCTTCGCCGGTGATGTAAAATGAAAGGCATGTATCATTCGAAGAAAAACGCAAAAGGCGCGGGGATTTGTCTGGGCTGGCTTCTTTTTTTGTCCCTGGCGTTTTCGTCCTGCACGCTGGGGAAGATGATCCGCCATGGCGTGTCCGGCGTGGAGGATCACCGCATTTTTCCGTACCGCGAACTGAAGCCGTCGCCCAAGCCCCGGCCGATCCCGGAGGATCCGGCCTCCGGACGGATGCCGGAAAGCCTGGTTTTCGAGGGAAAGACGCTGGAACTGGACCGCTTTTTCCGGGAAAACCAGACGCTGGCCTTCATCGCCATCCGGAATGGAAAGCGGATTTCCGAACGCTACTACAACGGCCACGCGCCCGACGCCGTTTCGATGTCCTTTTCCATGGCGAAATCGTTCACCTCGCTCCTGATCGGCTGCGCCATCCGGGACGGTTACATCCGCTCGGAAAATCAGCGCGTGACGGATTTTCTTCCGGAACTGGCCCCAAACGGCTTCGACCAGGTGCGTATCCGGCATCTTCTGCAAATGACCGCCGGGAGCGACTACCTGGAAGCCGACCATCCCCTGGCGGTTCATCCGTACCTGTACTACACGGACGACATGAAATACATCCTCAAACGCATGGCCGTCGTGGATAAACCCGGAACGCGCTGGCGCTACAAGAGCGGCGAAAACGAGCTTCTAGGCTGGATTCTCCAAAGGGCGCTGCCCCGGGGAGTCACCGTCACCGATTACATGCAACGAAAATTATGGGATCCCCTGGGGATGGAGGACGGCGCGCGTTTCTGCGTGGACCGGCTTCCGAACGGACTGGAAAAGACGTTCTGTTGTCTGGCCGCCACGGCGCGGGACTTCGCGAAGATCGGCCTGATGGTTCTGCAAAACGGAACCTGGAACGGACAACAGGCGGTTCCGGCGGACTGGATCCGCAAATCCACCATGCTGGACGAACGGGAGGGCAGTCCCTGGGGCTACCAGTACCAGTGGTGGAAACTCTCGCCGGACGGCCACGATCTCATGGCCGGCGGCTGGCTGGGGCAGTATATTTACGTGGATTACAAGCGAAACCTCGTTCTGGTGCGGCTGGGGACGGGTTTCGGTTCGTTCAGCATGAAGCAGTGGCGGGCTTTCTGGGTCGCGCTGGCCGCCCGCATCGGAGAAGTCGTTAGCGACGGCGCTACGGCGGGCCCAGATTCGGCGCTACGGCCAGGAAGGCCGCCAGATACAGGGAAAGCATCCACAACGCCGCCGTGACGGCCGTCTTCGGCGTTTTTATCGACAGCAGGGCCAGGCCGGGAAACGTCGCGAGGACAAGCAACAAAACGGCGGAAACCGCATTCGCCCGTCCCCACAACCAGACGGACGGCACGAAAAGCATGACCGACAGGGAAATCGATACGAAATAATGGGTTTTCCGCACGGACCGGCCCCGCGCCAGGGTCTGGGTGTAGGCCGTGGCGATTCCCCCGGCACGATCCTGGGCGATGTCCTTGTAATCCTTGAACATCGAACCCGCCGCGAAACCACCGAAGACGAGCAGCGCCGTCACCGGAACCCAGCTTTGCTCCGGCAGATGATTTTGACCCATCACGCCGAAAAGAAAGGCCGCCGTGGCCGCCAGCCCCTCGATTTTGTAGGCCAGACAGAAAACCCGTTTGAAACGCAGGGGCGGCGTGTGGTAGGCCACGCCCAACAGGAAGAAAAACAGGAGAGGAGCCGCGCCGGGCGGATAGGCCGCCATGGCCCAGAACACCAGGCAAGCTTGCAGAATCAGGGAGAAAATCGCGTCGTCCGCATCCGTTTTTCGCGCCTCGCCGCCCTCCAGACCGTCCTGGGCGCGGTCGTGATGATCGTTACCAACCAGAATCAGCAGAAAGGCGAAGGAAAACAGCGCGCCCTTCAATCCGGCGTATACCCAATCCTGGCCCGCCAGGCGCGCTCCGATGGCGGCGATCAGGCCGAACGGCAGGGTATGGACCGTTCGCCGCAGAGTGGGCGCCAAGCGTCGAAAATGAAGGATTCCGTAGAGGATGAAACAATAGAGGACGGCCACCACGTTCATCGGACCGGCGATATGTACGCCCCTAATTCCGATGAGTTCATCGTAAAGCATCCGGGAACCGGCGAACCAGAAATGGCCGAAGATCTGAATGGACAGCCAGGCGAAGCCCGCCGCCAGCAACGCCCGCAGCGGGTTGCGTGTGAGCCACAGGGCGAAGACGGCGGCGAAGAACACCCCCAGCCAGACACCGATGGTCTCGCCAACGGGCATGTATTTCGCCGCGAAATCCCAATGGAAACTGGGAAAATAGACGTACCCGCGCCCGGTCATGTCGAAAAACAGAACATCCAGCAGAGGAGGCAGGAAGGCGACGGAAAGGCCCACCAGCATGGGTCCGCCCAAAATATCGAGGGGGCGTCCCGTGGCCAGGCGCATGCCGAAAAGCATGCTGAGATACAAGAGCAGATAGGCCAGATAATAATCCAGTATCAGGTGGACCGAGACGCCTTTATGATGGAAGACGGCTTCCTCTCCCATGCGGATAAGCGCCACCAGCAAAAGGGGCGCGCCATAAAGGTGCCCGCCGGTCGGGATACGCGTCAGGCGCCCAAGGAAATCGTTCGGGAATCGCAACATGCTCCTCGCTCTCTTTCCACTGCGCGGCTTCGGACGAACGATTCACTTTACCAGACCCAACGCCCGTCAGGCGAGAAAAACCGGACGCGATCTTTTGAGAAAGGAAAAAGAAACGAGATGCAGCGTAGATTTTCAAAGGCGGCACAGCCAGTGAACACTTTCGGGAGACAGTGAACAGTTTCTTTACAGATTTCGCAATTCGGGCTTGACGAAAAGCGTAGAAAGATTTATTCTTTCAACCAAGCGAGATAACGGTTGATCCTTGAATCACAAAGGAGGGACGACATGAGACGATATGCAATGGCGGGTTTTGCGATCCTGCTTGGCGCGTTTCTCATGGCCGCCGCACCGGCCAAACAGCTTGAATTCGAGAATCCGGCCCTGGATTCCCGTCACCTGAGAAATTGCGACAACGGAGATTGCACCATCGACAGCGGAATCGTGGATGCCGAGACGCGTTCGAAACAGGAGCGCAGATCCAAAAACGACGCCGTACGGCATCCGGGTCAGCGCCTTATGTCCGTGAAGGTGGGCGGCGGATTTTCCGATCCCACCGAGGACGGCGGCGGAGGCATGGGCGATCCCAGCCAGATGAAACTCCAGCAGCTGAACGCCACCGGCGGACGTGCCGACCAGGGCAAAATGCCCGACACCATGAAGGATCGCGGCGTGGGCGATGGAAACGGCCGCAAACTGTCCACCAACAACGGCGGAGGATTCTCCGATCCGGTGGAGGATGACGGCGGCATGGGCGATCCCACCCAGGGACTGGGCGGCATTCACGATCCCAGCGGGAAAAGCCAGGCCGTGCAGCATCCGCAAAAACCGGAGGCCAGGCCCAACCAGACTCCCCAGGGACAGCGCATGAGCCTTAACGTGGGCGGCGGTTTCGCCGATCCCGTGGGTGACGACGGCGGCATGGGCAATCCCACTGACGGCCTGGGCGGGGAATTGGATCCCACGGCCAAACACATGACGCGGGGAGGAACCGGCTTCGTGGTTCCCGAGGTGAACATGGTGCGCGGCGAACGGCATCGGGCCTCCATGAAGGTGGGTGGCGGTTTCGCCGATCCCGTGGATTGCGACGCCGGTCTGGGCGATCCCACCGGTTTCAAGCGCAACAACCCCACCACGGGGCCCGGGGGCGGCCTGATGGGCAACATGGGCGGCCGGGCCTTCTTCCGAAACACCTTCCGCAACGTGCGTCTGCGCTGAAAGCGCCATGGGAAAGAGATTGCAGCGGGCCTTCGGGCCCGCTTTTTTCGTTCATTTTCCGTTTTCATGGAAAACTCCGTCCGCTTCCCGCTTTTCGTCGCCACGGACCGGGAAACGGAAAGGATTCCCTCAATCCTCGCACACCCAGGCGACGATCAGCGTGTTGCAGCCGTCGTCCTGCCACCAGCCGCCGTCGTCGTAGGTGATGCGCAGCACCTCCCAGCCGATGACGGTCAGTTCCTCGTCCGTTTCGACCTCCGAAAGCCATTCCGCCGCTTTTTCGTGGGCGGGCACGGCGTGGATGTTGTGAATCGCGCCGTCGTCGGCGACGCAGGCTTCTCCCTGCCAGTAATAGCGGTGGCCGTTCTGCCCCACCGAACAGGCGGGATCGGAGAACGCCCCGGAGGTCACCAGAAAATCGCCCACCAGGGGCGGCATGTCCGTATACCGATAGAGCGAGCGCACCTGGCCCGTGTAGGTGGACATGACCTCCGTTTCCAGGGAGATGGAATAGTCGCCGCCCTCCAGGGGTGGTCTGCCGAAGTCGGGCCTCGGATCGGAGCACCGAGGGCGGCGGCGAACCAGCGAGCCCGAAAGGGAAATGGAAACGGGATCGTCGCCTTCGGGCTCCACCGCCAGTTCGGCCTCGAAATCGCCGATGTCTTCATAATCCAGGGCGATCTTCAGGTCCAGGGACGCGCCCATCGCCAGCGACACGGGCCAGTCGGCATCGGCCGTCACGGCGAAGACGTCCGCGTCCCGGCCCCCGATCTCGGCCCCTAAAACATCGAGCGGCCCGTCCGAGACGTTGGAACAGGTGACGGTTTCCACGGCCGGAAAGCCCGCGATCCGCTCGCCGAAGACGATTGCCGTGGGCGCGCAGACGAGGCTCGCTTCGCATTCGCCGAAATAGACGAAGGGCAGCGAAAAGAACTCGCAGCCCGTGAACTCAGGATTGACGAAACCGAAAGTGGCCTCGCCCTTCGCCCGCTGGGCGCAGCCGTCCTCGCTTTCTGGCGTGAAGCTCAGCGTATACGCGATCTCGCCTCCCGGCGGCCACTCGGTCACCCCCTGTTGCGCCTCCAGGCGAATCTCGCCTCCGTTGATGAACTCCGTGCTGAAGGTCGCGCCGACTACGGTCATCGTCGCGTCGGAGACGTTTCGCAGCACGATGTCTCCCGACGTCCGGTAGCCGCCCGAGGACTGACGCAACGGATCCTCGCCTTGGACGACTTCCACGATCTCTTCGCAGCTCGACAGGGCCACGCAAAGGCCCTCGCCGTTTCGCGCGGTTCCGGAATCGCAGACGCAATCGCCGGATTCGTCCAGGCTTTCGTTCGGGCCGCAGGGATCGCCGTCGTCCGCGCAGCCCGCCGGAAACAGGCCGATAACGAGAAGCGAAACGATCGCGAGCAGGCTCTCAATGCGATGCCTCATGCCGGTTCCCATGGGTTTCATGTCCTCGTCTTCATGCATGGAGCGGGGGCTTTGCCCGATCGGTTACGGGGAAGGCTCCGTCCCCCGGGTTTCCTCACCCCCGTCCGCCGCGCCCTTGCCCAGCATGCCGCAGGCGCCGTGGATGTCCTGGCCCCGGGATTGACGGCAGAAGGTGTTGATTCCGGCGTTCAGCAGGATGTTCTGGAAGGCCAGCACGTGTTCCGGCTCCGGCGGCCGGAAGTCCGAGCGCTCGTGGGGATTGAAGGGAATCAGGTTGACCTTGCAGCGGATGCGGCCGGCGATGGCCGCCAGTCGGCGGGCGTCGTCGAGGCCGTCGTTCACGCCGGCCAAAAGGACGTACTCGATCAGGATACGCGCCCGGCGGGGGTTGGGAAACGCCTCCAGCGCCCGGATGAGTTCCTCCATGGGGTAGCGCTTGTTCACGGGCATGATGCGGCTGCGCACCTCGTCGGTGGTGGCGTTCAGGCTGACGGCCAGGCTGATGGGGCTGCGTTCCTGCAATTCGCGGATCTGCGGGATGAGGCCCGAGGTGGAGACCGTGACGCGTCTGGCCGAAAGGCCGTAGGCGTTGTCGTCCATCAGGATGTCGCAGGCCCGCACCACGTTGTCCAGGTTCTGCAAGGGTTCGCCCATTCCCATCAGCACCACGTTGGAGATCCAGGCGCGGTCCCCGCCCACGTGCCGCAGGGCCTGGCGGTACTGGTCCACGATCTCGGCCTGAGTCAGATTGCGGGAGAGTTTCAGGGTGCCCGTGAAACAGAAGGCGCAGCCCATGGCGCAGCCCACCTGGGTGGACAGACAGAGCGTCATGCGGCCCTCGTTGGGGATCAGCACCGCCTCCACCGCCGCGCCGTCTTGAAGACGAAACTGCAATTTCTCCGTACCGTCCTCGGATTTCAGAATTTCCGTGATTTCCAGGGGATCCACGCTGGCGACCGCCTGGAGATGCAGCCGCAGTTCTTTTTTCAGGCTGGTCATTTCCTCGAAGGAATTCGCGCCGTGGCGATACAGCCATTCGTAAATCTGCTTGGCGCGATAGGACTTTTCCTCCAGGTGCTCCCGGACGAATTCCTTCAATTCGTCGAAGGTCAGGTCGCGCAGATCGATTTTCGGTTCGTCCGGTCTCATGGCCCGCATTATCGGCATTCGGCGGCGTCTGTCAAGGAAGCACGAGCTTGGGGATTTTTTTTATGTCCGCAAGGGGCAGCAGGCGGCCCCGGTCCATGTACCCCAGATCCTCCACCGGCGGGACGGGACGTTCCAGACCGTCGGGAATTCGCCGCAGAACCAGGCTTTCCACTCCGACGGCGTGCGCCCAGCCCTTGGGATGTTTGCCCGTGGCCTCGAAACGCAGTTCCGCCATGCCGCGCTCCAGCCGCACGGCGTTTTCGCTTCGCCAGTTCGTGAAGCCGTAATCCTTCGCGTAGCCCGGAAATTCCGGCTCCATGGGTGTGTCGTTGACGACGAGGCGCCAGTTTCCGATGTACGGCCCGCGCATGGCGTTGGCTTCCAGCCTGTACGCGCCGGGTTCGAAGATGAATTGACGCACGGCGAAATACGCCCCGGGACCGTGGCCCTCGAAATAGGCCTGGTAACGGTCGGCGCGACCGTCGGTGTAGCGCTGGATGTTCTGGCTTTCGGCGAATCCGCCCTGGTTCTTCCAGGCGGGCATCTTGCTGTCCATCTTGATGAAAATCACGCCATCGAAGAGTTGTTTCCTAAGCTTTATCAGGCGGTTGCGTCTTGGCTCCAGCCGGTAGAAATCGCGTTCCGGAAAGGCGTACATCAATTGGGCGCTCTGTTCGTAATGGTGCCTTGCGAAGAGAATCTCGCCGTCGAAACCCGGCGGGACGACGTTCAGGCCGAAGGAGAGATTGGGCCCCGTGCCGGGCAGCAGGATCAGCCCGTGCGTCACCCCGCTTTCCTCCAGAATGCCGCGCATGTGGCCGTCGATGCCCCGGAATCCCTTGTAGGAGTGCCAGAGCTTGGGATACACCCAGAACACGGTGAATAGCAGCATGGTCAGAAGCAGGGCGGGGGCGAGCGCCCGCAGAGCGTTGCGGACGGAGGGGAGCCGCCGCGCGGCCCCGTTCAGCATGCCGTCCAGGCGCAGCGCGCCCAAAGCGACCAGAAAACCCAGGCTCCCCACCGCCTCGTAATAGAAACGCGGTCCGAAACAGTTGCCGTGGTAGTAGAAAAAGAAATACCCCGCGACAAGCGAAAACAGCAGCAATATCAGTGCGATTCCCTCTCGTTTCAAGCGACCCGCCGCCAGGGGGAACAGCAGCAGCGCCAGGGCCGCCGGAACGCCCAGGAAATTCAGCGCCAGGCTGGAGATCCGCTGCCGGGTCACGCCCAGGGCGTCGGAAAAATAAAATCCGTCGGGAAAACCGAACTGGCCGTGCTCCATTTCGCAGCCCACATCCGCGCCGAAACCCAGCCGGTGGCAGTGCGCGTCGGGCTCCGTATGGGCGAAGTAAAGATCCTGGGGATAGGAAAACGGATCGCCGGTGATTTCTGCGTTGACGGCGAACTGGACGGAGGCGGGCGCGAGAAAGATCAGAAAGGCCCCGAAAAGCTCCTTGAACGGAAAGCGGCGGCGGAAAAACATGGGCAGCCCGGCGAAGGCCAGGGGCAACACCAGCAATACGGCGTTGTAGCTGCGCATGGTGAACAGCAGTCCCAGCAGCAGCGCCGACAGGAACAACCGTCCTCGCCGGTTGTCCTGGCCGTGAAGCAGCATCTGGTCCAGGGCGATCAGGGAAATCAGGCCGCTGGCGGTGTGGGCCATGAAGGACGCGGACATGAAGACGAAAAACGGCGAGCACAGCAGGACGATCACCGACAGCCGAGCGGCGAGCGGGCCGAACCCCCGCCGTACGATGCGATACAGCGGCCAGAGCGTAAGCGACCCCAGCAGCGGATTGACCAGCCAGGGAACGCCCAGCAGAACGCCCGGGGTGAGGATCAGCGGCCAGCCCGGCTGGAAGAGGGAGACGAAGCGCCCGGCGGCGTCCGAAAAGAAGAAATGCGGCCGGAAGAACTCCGGCAGCGCCGTGGCCGGATGCGTGTAGCGTCCCATGGCGAAGAGCTTGGCCTGCAACAGATAGGCGGCCGAGTCCGTGACGTGGGGCACGCGCTCGAGCACCAGCACGTTGGCCAGCGCCGTGAGTCCGAACGCCAGCAACAGGCTCGCGCACAGGAAAAAGCGGTCGGACACCGTAAGCAGCGCCCGGCCCAGGGCGTCCAGAAACGGCCGCAGAAAAATGCAGGCGAGCAGCAGCAGGCCGAAAAGAATCTGGGGAATGGGCGCGAAGGCGGTGAAAAGCCCGGCCGGCCGGAAGCCCGTGACCAGCAGCACCAGAAACAGAAACAGCGCCCCCCGGACGACGATCGGAAAGGCGGACTTCATCGCGGTCCTTTCAGGCGGCCCGCCGGTTCCGGGAAAGCGCCAGAAGCGGCAGCGCGTAGCACAAAGCTCCCACCAGACAAGTGGCCGTGATGCCGAAAGCGATCGAAAGGATCATGGCCAGCACCGAACCGATCACCGACAGGCCGCCGTTGATGGCCCACAGCCAGGGCGTGGCGCTGCGAACCTCGCGATCGGCGTATTTCAACCCCACCGGGAAGGCCATGCCCATGGGGACGCCCATGGCGAAGAGCACCGCCACGGAAAAGAGAATGCGCGGCGGCAGGCTCACGCCGTGGAAGAATCTCAAAAGAAGTGGAAGCCCCAGGGCCGCGAAGAGCGTCACCGCGAGAATCGCGCCCACCGCCAGCATGGCGCGCCGTCCGCCGTCTTCGCTTCGAAGCACCAGCCGCCCGGCCAGCGCGCTGCCGATGCCCGTGGCCAGAAGCAGCGAGAACAGCACCACCACCAGCGAATACACCGGATGTCCCAGAAAGAGCGTCAACCGTTGCATCTGGCCGATCTCCACCAGGATGAAGCCCAGCCCGATGCCCGCGAAATACAGCGAGTGTCGGAAGAGCGCCGGAGCGGACAGGGCCTCGCCGCCCGCCTTTCGCCGGTTGCGTTCGTGCAGCCAGACCGGCAGAAGCAGCCCGAAAACCGACAGCAGCACCACCAGGCCGAAGAGCGTCACCAGGATGGTCACGGCCTTGACGTTGAAACTGGTCATGAACTGGTCCAGTTCCCCGGACCGGAAGATGTCCGACAGCCGCAGCATGTTGAAGAAGAAGGGATCGTCGTCGGTGGGCGGGGCGACGTTCAGCGGGTAGGCCGCCACCACGGCGTCATGTTTCACAAGGTCCAGGATGTCCGCGAATTCCGGGATGGCCGCCTCTTCCGGCGTCAGCAGCACCTTGAACTGAAACTGCTCGCAGATCTCGTTGAACGAACGGATGTCCTCCGGCGAGAACGGACGGCGGGACACCAGGATGGTTCCCACGCCGTTGGGTGCGTCCTCGAATCGTTCGTAATCGGTGGTGGCGATCATGACGTGGGCGCGCGGATCTTTCACGCCCAGATTTTTCAGGGCCGCATAGGCGATGGACGTGCAGCGGATCATCTCGCCGGGGCGGTCCTTCATCCACCAGCGGCTCATGGTCAGCACGCCCTTGTCCGTGAGATGATTCAGGAATTCCGTCCAGGCTTCGGCGGTGTACAGGCTGTTTTCGGTCAGGACGAAGGCTCCGGCGCTGGTGGCGGCCCAGGAATCGATGAGCGAAGCCTGGATGATGTCGAAGCGTTCGCCGCTGCGCTCGATCCAGTTGCGGGCTTCGTCGTTCTGGAAGCGCACCTTGGGGTTGTCCGCCAGATGGCCGGTGAAATCGGCCATTTCCACGTTGATGAGCTTCAGGATGTCCCGGTTGATCTCCACGCCGGTGACGCGCCGGGCGTTGAAGGACAGCGCCGTCAGGATGTCCCGGCCGCCGCCCGTGCCGATCACCAGGGCCTCGGATTCCGGGCGCAGGTGGTGGGCCAGGCTGGTGACGTCGTATTTCAAATGCCGGATTTCGTGGGACTTTCCCGTATACTTGGTGATGATCGTTCCGGCGGCGGCATCGATGGTCAGCATGAGTTGCTGGGTCTTGGAATCGGGTCTGAAGACCGGGCTCATGCCCCACGCAAAGGCGTCCTCCAGCACGTAACGGAAGACCGTCACCACCGCATGGCTGTTCCAGCGCTCGATCACGGGCGCTTCCGGCACACGCTGAGCCACGGGTGCGCCAACGGTGTTCTTGACCCACTTGATTTCGAAAAGGCGCGTGGAGGGCTGCAGGAGCATCAGCACCGTCAGCACGGCCAGCACGCCGCCGGAAAAAGCCTTGATTCTCTTGCCTTTTTCGTTCCAGAGGAAAAAGAGCGCCCCGGCGGCGGCCAGCACGGCGGAGGCAATCACGATGCCGGGGCCGGTGAGCGGCCGCACCAAAGCCCAGAGCAGCAGGCAGCCCACGGCCGCGCCGATGAGATCGTAGGCGTACAAGCGCCCGACATGACGGGGAAAACGGGTCAGAATCAGGCTGACCAGAACGCCGGAAAACAGGAAAGGAATGGTAGTCAGCAGAAACGAAAGCACCACCGAAACGATTCCCGCCGCGTTGAACACCGGAGAGAACGGAATCTGGAGGTGCAGCCAGAAGCAGAGCGCGGTGGACAGGGAGAACAGCAGCCCCAACTGCCCCAGCCGCCGGAAGATCTTCTCCTCCGGAAACCACTCGGGCCGCAGATAAACCAGCACCGCCCCGAAGGCCATGCCGAACAGCGCGATGCTGATGGCCATGAAGGCGAAATGATACCACATGGTGATGGAGAAGATGCGCGTCAGGCCGATCTCCAGCAACAGGGTTGCGGAGGTGATAAGGGCCAGACCGAAGGGCAGGCTCCGGGGCAGGTCGTTCTTCGTTGGCGTCACGATTTTTTACTCCTCCGTACGATCCGTGCGAATGAAGATCCTTTTATAGACAATTAATCGAAAGTTCGCAACCATGGCGAAAACTTCTTCACCGAAAAAAGTGCACCTCTGCGTGTCCATACCTCATCGGTTCGGAGGATTTCCGCCTTTTTTCGCCCGAATTCTTGCGGATCTTGCATCGCTGCGGGGCCTGTGGTAGAGATCGGCAGGGCTCGGTGGTTCACGTATTTTCCCAAACCGTCGTTTCGGAGGCTGGCATGTTTCGTATCCCGTTCGTAAACCGGTTTTTATGGCGGCTCCTTTTGCCGTCCCTGCTGTTTTTTTCCTGCGCCGCGAATACCGAAAACCGGCCCGACGCCGCTTCCACGGCGAAAAGCCCGGTGCAAAAGGTTTCACCCATCGAGGACTACATGCGGATTTCCGCCGTGGGAGACGTGCAAGCGTCCGAAAACGCGGTGTATTTCATCGACTGGAGCACGGGCAGAAACCAGATTTTCCGGGTGGGAAAAGACGCCCCCGTTCCGGTGACCGGCGAGACGCATTTTCCGGACGGCGTGGACGAGTACCGTCTTTCGCCCGGCGGCCGTTACCTGGCCGTTCTGGCCGATCGGGGCGGGGACGAGCAGTACGATCTGTATCTGCTCGATTCCACGAACGTTTCCGCCGAGCCGCGTCTTCTGGACGGCGGACGGAACGTGCGCTGCGGCTCGATTCGCTGGGCGGACGACGGAAGCTTCTTCCTGTATCGCTCCAATCGCAGAAACGGGCGGGACTTCGATATCTGGCGTTACGAACTGGCGAAGGACGCGCCCGAGACCCTGGTCGAGCGGGAGGGCTATACGGAAATCGATGATATCTCCCCGGATGGAAAGCGGGCGGCCTTCGTACGCTATCGCAGCGGCAGTCTCTCCGAAATGTATCTGATCGACCTGGCCTCGAAGGAAGTGCGGGAGCTTTCGGCCCCAGGGCGCGAGACGGGCAGTTATTACGAGCCGCGCTTTTCGAAAGACGGCGAACGGCTGTTTTTCCTGACGGATGACGGCCAGGAGAGACTCACTCCCGCCACGATGCGCCTTTCCGACGGCCGAACGGGCGTCTTCACGGTGCTTTTCGCGGGGGACGGAGAGGCGGAGGGGCTGCGGCTCTCCCCCGACCGTTCCTTCGTCGTGGCGGTTCTGAACGAAAACGGCTTCAGCCGCCTGAAAATCATCGACGCGGAAACATTTGCCGTGCGTCCGGGTCCGGACGTGGGCGAAGGCGTGGTGGAAAACCTCAGCCTGCGAAACGACCGGATTTACTACGTATTCTCCAGCGCGCTCCAGGCCCCGGATATTTTCGAGATCCCCACGGACGGGGGAACGCCCGTCCAGCGCACCTTCGCGGATTACGCGGGGGTGGATCCGAGCCGTTTCATTCCGCCGGAGGCGGTGCATTATCCGACGTTCGACGGACGCCGCATCCCGGCCTTTCTCTACCGTCCGAAAGGTTACGAAAACCGCCCCGCGCCCTTCGTCATCTATGCCCACGGTGGGCCGGAAGCCCAGTTCCGCCCGCGCTTCGTCCGCAACGTGCAATATCTGCTGGAGCGCGGCATCGGGTTTCTTGCGCCCAACGTGCGCGGTTCGTCGGGCTACGGCAAAAGCTACGCGCGGTTGGACGATTACAAAAAGCGCATGGACTCGGTGCGGGACTTCAAGGCGGCGGCGGACTGGTTGGCGAAGACCGGCGCGGGCGATCCGAAACGGCTGGCCATCACCGGCGGCAGTTACGGCGGGTACGTGGTCATGGCGGCCATCACCGAGTATCCGGATACCTTCCGCGCGGCCATCGACAAGGTGGGCATCGTGAACTTCGTCACCTTCCTGCAAAACACCAAGCCCTACCGGCGCAAGGTGCGCGAGGCGGAATACGGCCCCCTGTCCGACCCGGAATTTCTGAAAAGCATCTCGCCCGTCCATAAAATCGACCGGGTGCGCACGCCGCTGCTCATCGTCCATGGGGAAAACGACCCAAGGGTTCCGGTGGGCGAGGCTAGGCAAATCCTGGAGGCCCTGAAAGGCCGCAAACACGACGTTCAAGCCATCTTCTTTACGGACGAGGGCCACGGTATCGCCAAGCTGGAAAACCGCCTGTTCTATTATCGCAAGATGGCGGATTTCCTCGGTCTTCACCTGCGCCCGGACCCGGATCCGATCGTGGGCGGGGCGGAGGCGGCGCGGCCATGATTCCCGTGGAGACGCTCGCGGCGTTCTTCGCCGCGTCCCTGCTTTTGGCGCTTTCTCCGGGGCCGGACAACCTGTTCGTGCTGGCCCAGGCGGCCACCCAGGGAAGCCGGGCGGGACTGGCCGTGGTGTTGGGACTTTGCACGGGGCTGATCGTCCACAGTTCGGCCGTGGCCCTGGGCGTGGCGGCGCTTTTTCGGACCTCCGCCCCGGCGTTTACCGCCCTGAAAATCCTGGGAGCGGGCTACTTGCTGTTTCTGGCCGCCCAGACCTTCCGAAGTTCCGGAAAGGCGGCGGATTCCACGGCCCCGCCACGGCTTCGTTTGCGGCGGCTCTACCTGCGGGGCATCGTGCTGAACGTCACCAATCCGAAGGTTTCCATCTTTTTTCTGGCCTTTCTGCCGCAGTTCGCGGACCCGGCCCGGGGGTCGATCTCCGTGCAGATCTTTCTTCTGGGCGCGGTGTTCATGCTGGCGACGGTGCTGGTTTTCGGCGGAATCGCCCTTCTGGCGGGTCGCCTGGGCGATTGGTTCACCGGTTCGGAGAAGGCTCGTACGGTTCTGAACCGGGCGGCGGGACTGCTGTTTCTCGGTCTGGCGCTGAAACTGGCCCTGGCAAGGCGCTGATCGAACGCGATGCGCAACCGTTCTGCAACGGCGACGGACGGACTTCCGTCCGTTGTCGCGCGGTCCCCTGTCGCGTCGTGAAAAAGCGGAGCGGGATCAGAACTCGACGACGTTGTAGGTGATGCAGTGGCGTACGCCGTCGAGGCCCGAGAGTTTCTTCGAGCTGATCTTGCCGATGTCGTTGTTGTCCAGTCCTTCGATCTGGGCGATGATATCGAAGTTTCCCGTAATGGCGTCAAAGATCTTGACTTCCTCCATTTCCGTCAGGGCGTTCAGGACTTTCTGAACCTTGTTCTGCCGGACTTCCATCAACACATAGGCGCGCACCATCTGTCCCTCCATTCGCGTGGGGGGGCGAAAACCGCCCAAAAACAATCTGATCGAGATAATACAGCAAGGCTCAGTGTACGGAATATTTCAGAAAAAAACAACTTTTTCCCGAATCGCCGCGTCGCCTCGCCGAAGCCTCCCGCTTTTCATTGCCGCCGTTCGAACGAGATGATACACTCCATCCATTCTGAATAACGGACCGCCGGACGGGCCGGGGTCGAGCAGAGGGAGGCTTCATGATTATCGTTCGATCCGTAACCAACTTCTTCGAACGGCTCCTGCGGGTGACCTACAGCCCGTACCTGATCGTCTTCGTTCCGCTTTTAATCGCCTCCATCCGCTATTCCCAGGAGATCATGCTGCTGGATCTGCCCTACCGGCATTCCGGCGTGTTTTTCCATATGTTCCTGTTCTATTCCCTGCTGATTCTGCTGTTCTCCCTGATCCTCAACCTGACCACGGGACGCCCCTGGCGGCAGACCATCGGCATCGCGGCGGTGGGGCTTGTCCTGGGAATTCTGCCGCCCTTTCTGGATCTGCTTCTGCCCGGGGGAGAGGATCGTTTCTATATCTACTTCCCCGAATTCACCTGGCTTTTCGTTCATGACAAGCAACTGATCGGCGAAACCGTCACCGTCTGGTTCAGCATTTTGTCCTCGGCGGTCTTCGTGGGCTGGCTGACGAAAAGCGTTACGCGTTTCCTGGCCATGTTCGTTCTGGCCTATCTTGCAACGCAGTTCGCCGCCTGGGGTCTTCCGGCGCTCCTTCGCCCTTTTTCCACGCAGTACGGGAAGATCGCCTGGCTGGATATCAACAACCTGGCCTTCATGACCGTGGTCTTTTTCCTATACGTGGGGTTGAACTGGAAGACCATGGGCCCCACGCTGACGCGCTTCAACCACGCCCTGCCCTGGGGATTTCTGGCCGCCGTCGGCTCGCGCATGAGCGGTGAAAGTTTTCTCATCGCCGGGGCCAAGGGCTACCTGTTCGCCTTTTCCTTCCTGATGATGACCTACGCCAACGACTATTTCGACCGCGAGCAGGACAGCTCCGCCAAGGGCAAAAGCCGCCCGGTCTCCAGTGAGGATATCGTCGTCATCCTGGCGTTTCACGTCTACCTGATCTACTGGGCGCAGCAGTTCCACCAAGTGGGCTGGCACCTGCACCTGTTCTTCATGTCCCTGGCGCTCGTCTACCACATCCCACAGCTGCGTTTTAAAAAGCTCTTCTGCCTGGGCTACAAGATCGAGGGACTGGCGGCGGCCTCGGCCTTCATGTTCGGCGCACTCTTACCCAATCGCTACCCGGACCAGGAGTGGCTTCCGCTGACGGTGCTTCTGGTGCTGGGCGGCTTCTCCCTGGGTTCGATGTTCAAGGATTACAAGGACATCGACCAGGATTACGCCTCCAAGGTGGGCACCATCTACACCCGCTCCTTGGCCAAGCGCCGCAACATGAAGAACGTCCACCGTTTCGTGGCGCTCTCGCTTTCGATCATGCTCTTGGTCCCGGCTGTCTGGCTTTTGAACCGGGGCATGACGGGCGTCGGGCCGTGGCTGTTGATCGTGCTGGCCGGACTGCCCACGCCGCTCTTGTTGGGCATGAAAAAGCCCAAGCGCGCCGTGGAAAGCACGCTCTGGGCGCTCACGGCCTATCTCGGCCTGCTGATGTGGATCATGCCGCCCATGGGCGGGTGAGGGGCGGCGCTCGAAACGGGTCGATTCCGCTTCACCCTTCCTCCCGGCGGATGACGATGGTCCCGGCGGCCATGTCGCCCAGGCGCTGCCAGTGGCGGCTGAAGGCGGCGAAGGCCATGCCGATGATGAAATGCAGCAGGCCGTCCAATAGTTGCAAGAGGTTGCGCAAAACGGCGCGTCCGATCCCGCAGGGCTTCAGGCTGTCCATCTTCACCACGCGGATATTCATGATCCACTTCCCCAAGGTAAAGCCGAATAGTCCCTCCAGAACGGAAGAATAGAGAAGCAGCAACAGGATGCCGCTTCCCAGGACGACGAGCATCGCTCCCAGGAAGCGGGCGAAGGGCAGCAGTTCCCTGGCGCTTTCGAAACCCGGCGGCGCGTAGGTAGCCCAGGCCGTTACGAGAAGCGGCAGAATCAGCAACAGCGCCGCGTCGATGAACTGGGCGAGCGCCCGCCTCCAGATGCTGGCGAAACGCACGGACGCGCCCTCGGCGGAAACGTAGCGATCCTCCCGGTGGCGCGCCATCATTCTTGAAATCCAGAAAGCGAAGAGAAAGGCGACGAAAACGGGGAAGATCTGAAGCGCGGCCATCCAGATCAGAGTGTTTTTCGCCAAGCCGATCAATGGCCCGAAATCCGTCAACAATTTGAATTCACTGCCGGATTCGTCTTCATGCCCGTCCGGATCGATCCAGCGGCTTTCGAATCCGTCGGGAAAGCGGAAGCGCGTGGCCAGAAGCCCGGCGGGCGTTTCCGCGTCAAAACCGGACACCGGAAAGATCCAGGCCGGGAGATCCATTTCCCATTTCGAAACCCACCGATCGTTTTCCAGGTCGTGCAGGATGACTCGTACTTCCTGAAAGGGAAGGAATTCCGACGCCTTGCGCCGATCTTCCTCCGCGAAGGCCAGGATGCGCGGTCGTCCCCGGTCCAGAAAGCCCTTCCACTCCGCTTCCGTGATTCCCGAGGGTTGATACCGAAGCGGGTCGTCCGGACGTTGCGGATCGAAGCGGGCGAATTCCCACGACTTTTCCAGGTATCGGAACAGCAGGACGCCGTTCGGAGCCGCAAGAAGCCGCTTCAGTTTCATGCAGGCGCAGCGTTTTCCGAAGGATTCCTCGCAGGTTTCTTCCGTTTCCACCGCCACCGGCGGCTCCCACGCGCCGTTCGCGTAGCGCTGCAACAGGCGATCGTTGTCTTGTTGCAGAAGCAGCCAGACGTTTTTCCCGTCCGTTCCGGCGTCTTGAATTTCCGCGTCTTCCCATTCGGTGTACGTCGTCCGCACGCCGTCGAAGACGAAGATCCCCCGGTGAGACACCATCCACAGATCCCGCTCTAGTCCGAAATAGCGGAACGCCTCCGAGGGCATGCGCATGGTCTTCATGTGCTCCTTCATGCGGTTGCTGTCGGCCAGCCGCTGAAAAGTCGCGATGATGCCGGGATCGAAATCCTTCTCCGGCCAGGAGAACGCCGGATCGCCCGGGATGATGGTTTCATCGGTTCCCCGACCGTCTTCGATGCGCTTCGCCGCGAGTTGAAGCGGCGATTCGCCCTCCATGACGCTCTTGACATCAACGCGTTGCAGAATCGCCACGGGATGCCCGCGATAGCGGGCCGCGCCCCGAACGAAATCCAGGCGGATCTTCTGGAGATTCGAAAACACGACCTGCGCGGTCACGAACCCCGGCAGGGTGAAAATCGCCACCAGGCAGAGCACCAGGAGCAATTCGGCCTTGCGGGTGTAGCGCGGTTTCTCTCCCGCCTTGTATCCGTCCTTTTCCGAAAAGTCGTTTTCCGTCATGCCCGGCCTTTCGCTTGGCGTTCCGAGGGAACCGAACGGATGGGAATCATTTTTCCGGTTTCTTTTCGTCCGCTTCGGGCACGAGGCTTCTGGACGCGGCGTCCAGGGCGATCCAGTGCTTGTCCAGTTGCAGAAGGTAATAGTTGGTCACGTCCCGCTTGGCGCAGGAAAGCCCCACCCAGGCTTCGTTGCCCGGCTTTGAAAAGGCGATGGGACCGATGAAACGCGCGCCTTCCGGCGGTTTCAGGGGAAGTTTTTCATCGGGCTTCACGAAAGAGCAGGCGCGCGCGGTGCCTTCCTCGGTGACGACGAGATAGGCTTCGTCCTTCGTGGGAAGTTCCGCCGGGCGCAGACCGCCGAAGTCCACCCAGTGAAAGCGCTGGAAATCGTTGGGATTCCGGGTGGGAATCGGTTCCGGCTTCTTTCCCGTCTGCATGCGATGAACGTAGACGGCCTGGGTGATCTGCTGGTTGTCGTTCATCTTTTCCTTGTGGCTGGCCAGGGGATTGGTGTCCAGGCCGTCCAGAATTCCGTCGGAGTCGCTGTCGCGCTTGCGCTGTCCCAGCCCCAGATCCTTTTCCTCGATATCCGTGAGCCCGTCCCGATCGCGATCCCGCTTGATCGAATCGAGGCGGAAGGTGATGACCTTCTCTTCGGAAGGATAACGCAGGGTGAGCACCAGGTTCGCGGCGTCCATCTCCAGGTCCACGGGCGGACGGCGACTTTGCTTCACGTCGGAGGGCAGCCGGTTGTAGCGGCGGGTGATGTTGTTTAGGATGGTGCGGTTTCGCGGCGTGAGAACCTGGCCCATGGAATAGATGGACCCGGACTTCGCGCCCCGATGCTGGATGTACAGCCACATGGAGCCGGTGAAGGGGAAATCGAACATGAAGACGCCGTATTTTTTATTTCCGTGCTCCAGCGTCACCAGCAGATCCTCGGCGTCGGGATGCGGAATCTTGCGATTGATGCGCTTGGCCTTGCGCTCCCATTTCAGAAGCGCCTTGTACCAGCCGTTCAAAAGCTTCTTTTCCTGCTCGTAGCGTCCGGCCAGGAAACGAAAGGCTTTCAGGCGCTCCGGATAGGGCAGCGATTCGTCCTTCAATCGATTGCGGAAAATCGGCGCCACCAGGCCCGGATTGGCGGCGATCAGCTGATCCAGGCACCACTGGGAAAAGGCTTGCAGATCCTCGTCCTTCCATCCCTCCGGCCAGTCGGCCGCCAGGGCCCTGGCGATCTTCGAGGCTTCCGTGGCCGCCGTGCCGCGCTTGAGCTGGGCGGCGAAATACAGGTCCAGCAGCACCTCGGGGGGATCGTCCGTGGCGTATTTCGGCCATTCGCCCATGGCCAGGGGTACCAGCCAGCGGTTGCGGGTGGCCAGCATGCGCGTCAGCGCCTTTTTCACCGTTTCCGGGGAACCGAAGGCCTCCAGGCAGTTGCAGCGCGCCTCGAAGCCGCCTTTCCGCTGAATCAGCTTTTCGAAGATCGCTTCCAGCGCCGGCCACTGTCCCGCTTTGCCGGGCCCGGAAAGCAGGCGGTATCCGCTGGTCGGATCGAGCGCCTTGCCGAAAGCCGTCTCCGCCGCGCCGGGTTTCATCTCCGCGATGGGAGCCAGCCCGAACAGGAAAAAGGCGCTGCCCGACTCCACCACCGCCACGAAGCGGCCGGACGAGGAATACAGCGGGCGGGCGTTCAGATCGTCCAGCCAGGGCATGGCCTGATTCACGATCTGACGCCTGGCGGCATGGTCCAGGATGGCGGAGCGATTCTTGTGGGATAACGCGACGGTTCCGCCGGTCTGCTGGTGATGAAAAGTATCGTCGCCCATCCAGTCGCCGATGCGCTGCTCCGTCATCGTGTTGCGGTCGAAGCTCCAGGCGCTGATGCCTTCCTTCATGTTGCGGCTGATGGAGAGCAGCCCGGCGCCGTAGGCCATGAAATCGCGGCTGCGGACGGGCAAGGCCACCGGAGGGGTGGCGGCCACCTTGTCCGGCGGAATGGTGAAGAGCTGGTTGGCGTTGATCCAGGCCAGGGTTCCGTCCTGGATCAGCCATTCCGAATACGGAGCCTGGTAGCGTTTCAGCGGCTCGCGGCTCACCTTGTCCAGGCCGTATACCTCGATGTCGCCTTCCGGCATGACCACGGCCAGTTTTTTCTTGTCCACGATGATAGCGCTGGGCAGGACGCCGAGTCTCAGAATGGGATAGTGGCTGACGAACTTCTTCGCGTTCGGATCCCAGACGCCCATGTCCAGCTTCGATACCCGGCGGGGCAACGCCCGGAAAAAGATGTTGGTGGCCGCCGGCAGGGACGTGGAGGAAAACTCGGCCTGCATGAAACAGAGATTCTTTCCGCAGGGGGTCATCAGGCCCACGTTCTGTTCCGGCAGCGCCTGGCTCTTCACCTCCTTGCCGTTCAGGATCGACAGCACCACGAGGCGCTTGTCCGACAAGGCGAAGGCCAACCCGCCGCCCCAGGGAAGGATATTGCTGGTGCGCGCGGCCTTGGGATAGGGCTTGTAGGTCCAGCGGATGGTCCCGGTGGCGGCGTCCACGGCCACCAGTCGCCAGTCTCCGCCGCCGGTCATGGCGGACGGCTCCAGGAAGATCAGGCCGGACAGGGACGGCTGTTCGCGGATGGGGGTGAGTTTCTTGAACTCCGCCGCCCAGGCGATTCCCCAGGGATCCGGGCCGCTACGCGTTTTTCTGGCTTTCGGCTTCGGTTCGGCGGGCGCGGCCGTGGGCGGGGCCTGCTCCGGGAGCCCCGGCTCCTCGTCTTCCGGCTCGGCCTCCAGATCCACTTCCACGGTTTCGGTCTCCTTGATTTCTCCCACGCTTTCGGCCGGAAGCCAGCCTTCGATGCCGTCGTCCAGGCGCACCATCAGCCAGCGCATGTTTTCGGAACGCTTGAGCACGGTCACCTTCCAGCCCTTGCGGGCCGTCTTGATCTTCGTGGCGCGGACGGAAGGCTCCAGGCGCAGGCTGGCGGGTTTAATCATCACCGAAGCGACGGGCGATTCCTCGGCGAACGCGGCGGAGGATCCGCCCGGCGTTTTCGAAAAATCCGCCGCCGATCCGGCGAGTGCGATGAGCGTGAACAGAAGCAAAGCCAACCCGAATTTTGCGAACCCGGTTCGATGGATCATGGTCAACCCCTGGTTTTGGAAAACAGTAGAATCGGACTCATTATACATGGAAGCCCGAATCCGACAAATCCAAAAGCGAGGAAACGGCGGGAGTTCTCCCGAATGACCGATTTAAGGCAACCTCTAAAAATCCATATTCCGCTGCGAACGAATCTTTTCGATCCGGATCGTTTTTCCCAATCCTCGACGTATCCGGTTGATATGCCTGCGGTTGTGAAAAACACCCGGAGACGAAAATCTTTCGTTCTCGCGACGAATAGCCATTTTTAGAGGTTGCCTTTACAACGAAAAAGCCCCCCGGCGACGGCCGGGGGGCGGCATGATGGGGATAAAACGGCGTTATTCCTTTGTCAGGGTGGTTTCGTCGAATTTCTCTCCCACGCCGTTATAGGCGGTCACGTTCAGGCTTCGACCGTCGATGCGAACCACCGCGTAATTGCTGTCGTCGCCGTCCCGGCTGAGAGCGGTCCACTCGTCCGTCCCGGCGCTGTAGGGCGTGCAATAGAATCCACCCGCGACGATGTACACCACGCCTTGTCCGTCCTCGACCTTCGCTCCCTGTTTCCAGGGCCAGCTTCGTTCGTAGTTGTGATCGTGCCCGGCATAGGCCAGGTCCACGCCGTATTCCTCGAAGACCGGCACGAAATGCTCGATCAGTCGTTCCGTGCTGCCGTGTTTGGAAGCGGAATAGGGCGCATGATGGGTCATGGCCACCCGCCAGACGATCTCGGGATCGTCCTTATAGCGTTCCAGAACGGAGCGCAGCCAGGGAAGTTGGTCGATCGTGGGCTGATCCACCGGCGTTCCGGGGTTGGAATCCAGGCCGATGACCAGCGTATTGCCGTACACGAAATGCCAGGCGTGTTCCTCGAGCCCTTCCGGCAGGCCGTCCTCCTCCGGCAGGGCGAAACTGTAATAGTATAATTCCTCGCTGAAAAATTCGTGGTTGCCCTGCACGGGCATCAGCGGCGTGGCGGACAGAACCGGGGCCATGGCCTCGAACCAGAGGAACCATTCGTTCTGAGTGCCGACGTCGTTCATGTCGCCGTTGAAGATCCAGAAGTCCGCCCCGAGATCCTTCAACCGTTCGATGTTCGCATGGATGCCTTCGTAGCCTCCCCGACTGTCGCCGGCCATGACGAAGGAGAGTTTGGCGGCGGCGGAAGGTTCCGGCGCGGTGTGGAAACTGGAGGTCGCCGAGAGGTTGGGCATATCGAAACGTCCGGTCTCGAAGTCGAAACTCTTCCAGGTTCCGGCTCGGAAATGATAGGTCGTTCCGGGTTCCAGTCCCTGAACGTCCACTTCGTGAACGGCCAGCCGGGCCGTGTACGGATCGCCGCTGTCGGGATCCTTCAACTGGGTCTCGTAGGTGAAACTTTCGCCCTTGCGGGTGAACTGGGTGGCGAAAGGCATGTGTTTGACGTCTTCGAATTCCACCAGGTCGCTTTCTTTCACGAACCAGACCCTGGCCGGATAGACATCGATATCGGTGAATTCCGTCTGCCATTGCACGGTGACGGCGTTTTTCGGATCCTGCCGGTAGGTCAGGTGCAGAAAACGCGGGGTGCGGTTTTCCTCCGAGATCCAGGAATCCGGCTCGTTTACATCCACCACCTCGCTGAAAGGTTCCTCGGAGGCCGCATCCGCGTCGCCGTCCGGCGGGGTGGGCGTATCCGCGTCGCCGTCCGGCGGGGAATCGGTGTCCGCCGGCGACAGATCGCCGTCCGGGGCGTTCCGATCCGACTCCAGGCAGGCGCTCGCGCCCAGGCTCAGCAATGCCAGTAAGGATAATAAAACCAGTAAGTTCAGGTGTTTCCGTTCCATTCCAACCTCCGGGATCGATCTTTCCACGGGATGTTCGCCAAACCCGAGCGGGTGTCGGAACGAAATCTTAACACGATCCTAACGGAATGCTAATGATTTTTATCCGGCGATCGAAGGAAAAAAAAGCCGGGGCGTGTCGGCTCCGGGAGGATGAAAACGGGGGAAATCCCGCTTTTTCGGCCGATTCGGAGAGACATGGTTGGCGGTGAAAGCGGTCGCTTTCGCCTTTTCACGCCCGAAGAATCGTCCGGCGGCGCGATCCCGCCGGTTTTCCCCGGGCGCGGGAAACCGGAACTTGATTTCGGCGCGCTTTTCGGGTAGGTTTTCTTGCGGCGGAATTCGATGCCGCCCTGATCGAACCGACATCTTTTCAAGAGGAAAGCGATGCGCAGGCACATAGGTCATAAAACCTGAAGGGAAGCCTTGGAAGCCCGTGGGGCTTCTTTCCCGATTAAACCGAGCGGTTTTTCCTCTCCTTCCGGAATCTGATTCTCCCAGAAAATCGATCCTCCGGACCGGGGCGGGACGACCGCCCTCATGCAACGAATGGAGGATTGCCATGAACGATCAAGCCGTCGATTATCATCCGATGTGGGCCGAGCTGGGGCTCGATCTGCAAAAACACGACGCCCTGCTGGGCGTGCTGGGACAGGCCTATCAGGACATCTTTCTTTCACAGAAGGACCGTCCGGAGGGCATGGGGTATTTCGATTTCGTAATGAGTGAGGTCCACGGCCTGCGCATCAAGGAACTGATGGACGCCAAGGCGGAAGGCCGCATCGTGGTGGGCTCGTTCTGCGTGTTCGTGCCCGAGGAACTGATCCTGGCGGTGGACGGCGTTTCCGTGGGGCTCTGCGCCGGGGCCGAGTTCGGACTGGAGGCGGCGGAGCGTCACGTTCCGCGCAACACCTGCTCGCTGATCAAGTCGGCCTTCGGCTTCGTGGCCGAGCGCGTCTGCCCCTATATCGCCGCGTCCGATGTCATCGTGGGAGAAAACACCTGCGACGGCAAGAAGAAGAGCTACGAAACCTTCGCGTCCATGGTGCCGGATTTCTATGCCATGGATCTTCCCCAGGTGAAGAGCGAGGCCGGAAAGGCGCTGTTGAAGGCGGAGTTCATGCGGCTTATGAAAAAGCTGGAGGCGAAGTCCGGCCGCACGATCACGGTGGAGAGTTTCCGGAAGGGCATCGATATCGTCAACAAGAAGCGCCGGGCCATGCATCGCCTCTCCGACCTGCGTAGCGCCGATCCCGCACCGATTTCCGGGCTGGACGCCCTTTTGGCCAACCAGGTCTTTTTCTACGACGACCCGGAGCGCTTCACCGCCTCGGTGGAGAAGATCAACGACGAACTGGAGGCGCGCATCGCCGAGAAACGGGGGGCCGCGCCCGCCGGAACGCCGCGCCTCGTGGTGTCCGGCTGCCCCATGGCGGTGCCGAACTGGAAGCTGCACAGCATCGTGGAAAGCGCGGGCGCCGTCCTCGTGGGCGACGAATCCTGCGTGGGCGATCGCGGCACCCAGACGCTCACCAATCCGGAAGGCGATACGGTGGAAGGGCTTATCGACAACCTGGTGGAACGCTATCTGTCCATCGACTGCGCCGTGTTCACGCCCAATCCCTCGCGCCTGGAGCACGTGAAATCCATCGCGGCGAAGACCAAGGCCGACGGCGTGCTGCATTACGGCCTGCAATTCTGTTCGCCGTATCAGATGGAGGCCATGCCGTTCGAGCGCGAACTGGAGGATGCGGGCGTTCCGACCCTGCGCATCGACACCGATTACAGCGCGGAGGATGTGGAACAGATCCGCACCCGGGTCGAGGCTTTCATCGAACGCATCCGGTCCTGAGCATGCGCACGGCGGGTATCGACATCGGGTCGCGCACCGTCAAGCTCGTGCTGGCGGACGCCGGTCGGGTGATCGTGGAGGAAGTGCGCTGGAACTCCCACGATCCCATCGGCGTCTGCCGGGACTTGCTTCGCGGACGGGAGGCGGATCGCATCGTGGCCACGGGTTACGGCCGCCACCTGTTCGAGCGCTATTTCGACTGCGAGACCATCACGGAAATCAAGGCGGTTTCCCTGGGAGCGCGGGCGCTCTTTCCGGAGTGCCGCACCATCCTGGATATCGGCGGCCAGGACACCAAGGCCGTTTCCCTGGATCCGCAAGGCCGGATGAAGAAATTCGAGATGAACGATAAATGCGCGGCCGGGACGGGGAAATTCCTGGAGGTGATGGCCACGGCCTTGGGATATTCCATGGAGGATTTCGTAAAGGCCGCGAGGGAAGCGACGAAGGCCCGCAGCATCAACGCCATGTGCACGGTCTTCGCGGAAAGCGAGGTGATCGGGCTGATGGCTCGGGAAGCGCCTCGGGAGGAACTGGCGTTGGGGCTCCATCTGGCGGTGGCCAAGCGGGCGACGGCCATGCTTCACCGGGTGGAGATCGTCGAGGAGGTGGTGTTCTGCGGCGGCGCGGCGAAAAACGCCTGCCTGGCCGCGGGAATCGAGAACGCACTGGGACTGCCGCTCCATGTGGCGGCCGACCCGCAGACCGTGGCCGCTTTCGGCTGCACGCTGGCGGAACGACAATGACCCCGCCCGATCCCGGCGGAAGGGCGGATTCGAAACGGAGGAAGGCATGACGGATATCAAAGTGGACGCGCGGGGAAAGCTCTGTCCGGTTCCCCTGGTGATGACCAAAAAGGAGTTCGATCGGCTGGAGGAAGGCCAGCGGATGTTCACCCTGGTGGACAACGATACTTCGGCCCAAAACGTGCGGACCTTCGTGCTGGAAAGCGGCGGCCGGGCGGAAATGAACAAGGAAGGCAACGTCACCACGCTGACCATCACCAAGGGCGCGCAAAAAACCTCCGGCGAGGCCGAGGGGTATTGCCGGGTGGACGCGCCGGATGCGCCTCACGTGATTTACGTTTCCCGAAGCCGCATCGGCAACGGCGAGCCCGAGGAACTGGGCCGGGGGTTGATGCAGGCTTTTTTGCAGACCATCAAGGACGTCCGCCCGCTGCCCTCGCACGTGATTTTCATGCACAACGGCGTCACGCTTCTGGAGACGGGAACCAAGACCGCCGAGGCCGCGATGGAACTGGAAAAGCTGGGGGTTACCGTGGTGGCCTGCGGCACCTGCCTGGACTACCTGGGCCTGATGGATCGGCGCGCCTGCGGCAAGGTTTCGAATATGTACGACATCCTGACGCTCTTGACCACGGCCGGCCGGGTGGTGGCGCCGTAAGAAACCTTTCGGAAATACCGACCGATGGATTGCGAGAGGATTTTCCGTCGGCCGGACGAAAACGACCGCCCCCGGGGTGGAGGCGGTCGCTGCAAGGTTATTGCCGGAGAATCGTCGATCGGCCGATGGATGCGCGCTTACGAACGCTCGTGAGCGCTCGCGAGCGGTCGCGGCCCGACGGATCGCGGGCTCAGGCCGGATTGTTCTTTCGGAAGTCCGCCATGAATTCCACCAGACGGTCCACGCCCTCCATGGGCATGGCGTTGTACAGCGACGCCCGGCAGTGGCCCACCAGGAAGTGCCCGCCCAGGCCGATCATGTCGGCCTTTTCGGCCTCGGCCACGAATTTCTTCTCCAGTTCCGGCGTGGGCAGGTGGAAGACCACGTTCGTCCGGCTGCGGTCCTCCTTCGCCACGGGGCAGTGGTAGTAGCCGGGTTCGGCGTCCATGGCGGCGTAGAGCTTTTTCGCCCGGTTCTCGCAGTTTTCGTCCATGGCGGCAAGCCCGCCGTTCCGCTTCGTCCACTCCAGGACTTCCTTCATCAGGTAGATGCAGAACATGGGCGGCGTGTTGTACATGCTGTTGTGTTCGCTGTGGATGTCGTAACGCAGGTACGCCGGGATCTTGCGATTGTTTTTCGCCATGAAATCCTTGCTGACGATCACCACGGCCATGCCGCCCGGCCCCAGGTTCTTGGTCAGTCCGGCGAAGGCCAGCACCACCCGGGACCAGTCCACCCTGCGGGTCAGGATGTCGGAACTCATGTCGGCGATGATCGGCACGTCGGTCTTCGGATATTCGTGCAGTTCCGAGCCGTAGATGGTGTTGTTGGTGGTCACGTACAGATAGGCCGCGTCGGGGCTTACGGGATAGCCCTTGGGCACGTAGGAATAGTTTCTGTCCCGGCTGTCGGCGATCACCCGCGCGTCGCCCACGAGCTTGGCGTCGGCGATGGCCTTTTCGGACCAGTGGCCGGTGCAGACGTACTCGGCGAAGGTTCCCGCGTGCAGAAAGTTCATGGGGATCATGGCGAACTGCAAGGTGCCGCCGCCCTGGAGCATCAGGACTTCGTGGGTGTCGGGAATCTCGAAGACCTCCATCATCAGCCGGGCGGCGTCCGAATGGAGCTTTTCGTATCCGGGCGTGCGGTGGCTGGTTTCCCAGAGGCTCATGCCTTTGCCCTCGAAGTTCATGCAGGCTTCGTGCACGCTCTGGAGCGCCTCGAAAGGCAGCATGCAGGGACCGGGGTAGAAGTTGTAGACGCGCTTCGTCATGGGGTACCTCTCCATAAATTCATGGACGGTCCGTTTTTCGGGACCGGTCCATGGGGTGTTTGGTGCGAAGCCCGGGCGGTGGTCATGCCGCCGTCCGGGCGGATGTTCCTCTCGGATCAGCCCTTGTGGTTCAGGTGCTTGTACTTGTCCAGATGGCGCACCGGCAGGCTGAGCGCGTCCCGGCGGAAGGGCTCGGCCAGCACTTCCTTGCCGCCCTGGATGATGGCGTTGATGACGCAGGGACGGCCGCTGTTCACGGCGTCCTTCACCACGTCGCCCACCTCGTCGTAGTTCTCGACCTTGTAACCCTTGGCGCCCATGTCCTCGGCGAGCTTCGCATAGTCCGGGTTGTCGGGCAGGTTGGAACCGACGAAGCGGTCGTCGTAATAGTCGATCTGGTTTTTCTTTTCCGCGCCCCACTCGTTGTTGGTGGCCACCACGGCGATGACGGGAATGTTCTCGCGCACGGCGGTCATGACTTCCGACAGGCCGCTGATGCCGTAAGCGCCATCTCCCTGGAAGGCGAACACCGGGGCGTCCGGGCGTCCGATCTTCGCGCCCAGGGCCGCGCCGTAGGCGAAGCCGCAGTTGCCCCAGCTCAGCGCGCTGATGTGCTGGCGGATGTCGCTGAAACGGAAATAGGCGTTGCACATGGAGGAGTTGTTGCCGATGTCGGTGGCGACGATGGAGCCTTCCGGCATGGCGGCGGACAGTTCGCGCAGGAAGCGGCGCGGGTGCATGAGCTTGTTGGTGCTCGTCGACCAGCTTTCCAGTTCTTCCGCCCAGCGGCTCTTTTCGGTTTCGAGTTCGGCCACGCGCTCCTTGTTCGGGACCAGGTCCGGCTTCAGCGCCCTGACTTCCTTCAGCAGTTCGAAGGTGAATTCCTTCACATCGGCGCAGCTGGCCACGTCCACGCGGCGGCTGAGTCCCAGCACCTTGGCGTCCACGTCCACTTGGATCAACTTGGCGTTTTCGGGCCAGTAGGTCATGTCGTATTGCGGCAGGGTGCCGAAGGGGCCCAGGCGGCTGCCCAAAGCGATGACCACGTCCGCCTTCTTGATGGTGCGCATGGCGGCCTTGGATCCGCAGTAGCCGATGGGGCCGCAGGCCAGGAAATGCTTTTGGGGGAAGGTGTCGTTGTGCAGATAGCTGTTCACCACCGGGGCGGAGAGGTATTCCGCCAGTTCCGTGACCTCCCGGAGGGCGTCGCCCTGGCTGACTCCACCGCCGGCCAGGATGACGGGATATTTCGCGTCGGCCAGAAGTCTGGCGGCCGCTTCCAGGTTGCCCTTCGGCCCCACGCCGCGCTTGATGTCCATGGTCTTGTAGATTTCATCCGTGCAGGCGCCGTAGAAGTAATCGCGAGGGATGTTCAACTGGGTGGGGCCGTTTTCCAGCTTGGCCATGTAGAAGGCGCGCCGGGTCAGTTCGGCCATGCGCTCGGGGCGGTTGACGCGCACCTGGTAGACGGTCTGGCGGCGGAACATGTCCATCTGGTCCAGTTCCTGGAAGCCGCCGGTGCCGATGCCCATGCTGCCGGTTTCCGGGGTGATGGCCACCACGGGGGAGTGCGCCCAGTAGGCGGCGACGATGGCGCTGACGAAGTTGGCCGCGCCGGGGCCGTTCTGACCGATGCAGGCCTGGGGTTTGCCGGTGACGCGGGCCAGGCCGTCCGCCGCGTGGGCGGCCGCCTGCTCGTGGGCCACCGGGATGAAGCGGATGGGGGCGTCCGGGAACAGATCCAGGGCGTCCATGAAGGCGGAACCGACGATGCCGAACACGTCGGTGACGCCTTCGGCCACCATGGTTTCGACCATCGCCTCGCTGGGGGTCATTTTCTGCTTGCTCATAGGAATCTCCTTATTCTTCAACGGATTGTATTTTCTTACGGAAACGAAACGTGCGCTCGTATGGATTCCGGACACAAAAACCGCCGGCCGACAACGGTCGGGAAACGCGATTTTCGTGAGAATTCAACGGGAAAACGGTAGGTTACCGTCCTCCGGGGTCGCGCTGGAGCGCCCAGAGTTCGATTTCGCTCGGGCCGTTCCGGCGTTCTTCCTGAAGATGGGCGAAAGGATTGAGAAAACGGCGGCCGCCGGTGAAGAAAAGGGAGTCCGCCCGCAAAACCGTCACCGGCGTCCGGCGAGCATCCCCTGGAATCGAAAACAGCCGTGCGGTCCTTTTCATGGCGGCGTCATCCTGTCCGGGACGGAGGCCACAGGGAGAAAGCCGCCCGGCGGGACATCCGCCGAAACGCGCTTCCGATAAATTCTCCATCGTTCATTCGGTGGGAAAAGTCAAGCGAAATCGCCAGAAGTCCGTGGAGCGTCCATCTTCCCGCCGTCGGCGTTTGTCGTTTTCTATGCGATCCGCATAAAATTGCCTTTCTTTCGCCCGTTTTGCGTTATAGTCAAATATGATCGATTCGATCCTCTCTTGAACCGTGAAATGGAAAATGGGTTTCTCGTGAAGCGATTGGACCCGACAATTCCGAAACCGGATCCGGCGGACATTCCGGAACTGCGGGATATCCGCAACCGTTTGATGAACTGGGTGCTCTTCCTGTTCCTCGTCTTCGGGACGCCCGCTTTTCTGGTGTTCGTCTGGAACCAGCACCGTCTGGGAGAATACGGCATCACGGCGGCTTACACGGGTTTTTTACTGGCCGCGCTGGCCATCGCCCTGGTTCGCAAGCGGATTTCCTTCGACACGCGGGCCACGGCGGGCCTGTCCTTGTTTTACATCCTGGCCGTCATCGTCCTGTTCCGGATGGGGCTGGGAGGCATCGGACCCTATTTTCTGGTGGCGTTTTGCGTTTTAAGCACGGCCTTCAAGGGCTTTTACGCCGGAGCCGTCGCGTTTTTCTTCAGCTTGCTGGCCTTCGCCGCCGCCGGCGTTCTGGAGGCCCTGGAGATTTTATCCTTCGACCACACGCCCTACCGGGACGCATTTCCGGAATATCACTGGGTTTTCGCCGCCCTGATTTTCTCCATGCTGGTCACGGCCATGGTGGGCAGCCAAGGGCTGGTGCTCCGGCGCATGGTAACGGCGCTGCAAGCCTCCCGGCGGCAGGAAAAGGACTTGCAGCGGGCGAACGAGGATCTTCGGGCGGAGGTGGAGGAACGCCGCCGCGCGGTGGAGGAACTGCGCCTGTCCGACACCCGGTTCAAGGCCATCATCGAGAGCACCGAGGACATCCTCTATCGCCAGGATCTGGTGACCGGCGACATGGATTACATGAGCCCCTCCGTGGAGGACATTCTGGGGTACACCGTCGAGGAAATGTGCGCCATGAGCCTTTCCGAAGGGGAAAAACTGTTCCACCCGGCGGATTTGCCCATGGTGCACGAGTTCCGCCATAATCTGGTCGAAATGGAAAAACGGGGTGAACCCCACTACGAGATGGAATTCCGCATGCGGCGGCGGGACGGCGGTTTCGAGTTTTTTCGCGGAACCTATCACGTCATGCGCGAGGAGCCCAACCGGGTGTTCGTGGTGGGAAGTCTGAAACCCATCTCCCAGTACAAACTGGCCGAGGAACGCCTGAAGGAAAGCGAAAGCCGTTTTCGCCTGCTGGCCGAAAACGCCTCGGACGTGATCTGGACCATGGACCAGGATCTGCGCTTCACCTACGTAAGTCAATCCATCGAGCGGGTTTACGGCTATCCCCGGAAAGAGTCCCTGGAAAACCGTCTGTACGAGATCATGCCACCGGAATCCCTGAACACGCTGATGGAGAAATTTTCCCAGATCATGTCCGGAGGCGACGGCATTCCCAACCGGACCTCCTTCGAAATCACGCAGTATCGGGCGGACGGTTCGCTGATCTGGACGGACGTGGATCTGGTGCTGGTGAAGGACGCTGAGGGCAATCTCCGGTATCTTCAGGGACTGACCCGCGATATCACCGCCCGAAAACAGGTGGAAAACGCTCTGCGGGAGAGCGAGAGCAAGTTCCGATCCCTTTCCGAGGCCGCCTTCGAGGGCATCGTTTTTCACCGGGAGGGACGGATTCTTCTGGCCAACCAGAAATTCTACGATCTGTTCGGCTACATGCCCAAGGAACTGGAGGGAGGCGACGCCCTGAGCCGGACCGTGACGCCGGAATCGGCCGTGATCGTCCAGCGCAAGATCCGGGAAAAGACGGAGGGGCCGTACGAGGTCACGGGCCTTCACAAGAGCGGGCGGACCTTTCCCCTGGAGATTCAGGGCAAGAGCATGATCGGAAGCGATTCGCGGATGCGGGTGGCCGCCGTCCGCGACATCAGTCATCGGAAAGAGGCGGAACGAAAGCTTCTGGATTATCAGAAGCAACTGCGCTCGCTGGCCTCCGAACTGACTCTGGCGGAGGAAAACGAGCGCCGCCGGGTGGCGTTGCTGCTGCACGACGGCATCGGGCAGGAACTGGCCTTCGCCAACATTCAACTGAAAATGGCGCGGGAGGACGTTCGGGACGACGGTCCCGGAAGGATTCTGGACGAGGTCTGCGAGTTGATCGACCGGACCATCGACGAGGCTCGCGGGCTGACCATGGAGTTGAGCCCGCCCATTCTGTATGAGATGAGCATCCAGAACGCGCTGAAATGGCTGTTCGATCAATATGGAAAACGGCTCCGCATCCGGGGAGATTTCGAAATCCGGGAGCCGATTCCCGCCCTTTCGGTCAACCGCAAGATTCTGCTTTTCCAGATTTATCGGGAATTGCTGGTGAATCTGTCCAAATACGCCCGGGCCGAAAGCATGCGCGGACATATCCGGACGGTGGATCGGTGGCTGGAAGTGGAGCTGGAGGACGACGGCGTGGGTTTCGACCCGGCGGAATTGACGAAGTGGGAGCGGAAATCGGCGGGTTTCGGCCTGTTCAGCATTCGCGAGCGGGTGCGGCATTTCGGGGGCGTGGTTTCGGTCCGGGCGGCTCCGGGCGAGGGCGCCGGCATTACGATCATGATCCCCCTGGATAAACGAGCGGAAGGAAGTTGAGATGCCGATTCGGGTGTTGCTGGCGGACGATCACGACCTGTTTCTTCTGGGACTTCGTACGTTGCTGGAACGGAAATCGGACTTCGTCGTCGTGGGGGAGGCGAAAACCGGCCGCCAGGCGGTGGAGATGGCCGGGAAACACCGGCCGGACGTGGTGCTGATGGACATCGCCATGCCGGAAATGAACGGTATCGACGCCTCCCGGGAGATTTCGGTTTCCGGCAACCCCGCGAAAATCATCGCCCTTTCCATGAACGCCGACGAATTGTTCATCCGCCAGATGGTCCAGGCGGGAGCCTCCGGCTACCTGCTGAAGAACACCGTTTTCGAGGAGCTGATCGAGGCCATCGAAATCGTGATGGGCGGCGGGTCGTTTTTCAGCCCGAAACTGGGAAAGATCGCGTCCCCCGGCCTGGGGATTCACGGCGGCGGCGCGGATCCGGGGCCGCTTTCCACGACGGAAAAGGCCATGCTCGAACAACTTGCCATGGGGCGCTTGGCCTGGATGCGCGAGGGCGGGGAGGACGGCGAAGGCGGCGAGGAATCGGCGGCTTCCGGCTGGGATCCGGGAGAGGAAAAGGCCGGGCGGGTGGATTTCTCCGCTCTTTCGGAAATCGGGCTCAGCCCCCGGGAAATCGACGTGCTGGAATATCTGCCCCTGGGACTGACCAACACGCAGATCGCCCTGGCCCTGGGGATCCAGGAAGTGACGGTGAAAAAGCACCTTCAGAGCGTGGGAAGGAAACTGGACGCCCAGGGAAAGACGGAGATCCTGTATCAGGCCCTGCGGCGGAAGGAGCAACTGTTGAAATAAGGAAGAACTTTTTATGCAGGTGCTCATGATCTTTCTGGTACTTTGCGTTTATTGTTCGCCTTGGGCGATAACCGTATACTACTGGAGTCGGAAGATAAGAAAAACTGACAGCGTTAGAGCCATGCGACGGGCTTTCTTGGCATGCTTTCCTTGTTCATATGTATCGTTCATGTTCATTGATTTAATTTACATGATGGAGAGATCCGATAGAAGTATTGGGTTGATGATTTTCTTTTCGGCGATAGCAGTATTTCCAATGACCCTCTTGTTGATAATGATGATTTGGAATCGGAAAGTAGGAATAAAAGGGAATTCGGACGGCTTCGGTTGAATCACGACTTGATGCTTTGCACGGGTTCCGTTCTCAAAGGAAAGGAAAAATCGCATGCCGAACGTCGCATGGAGAAACGAAGACTGGACGCGTTGCGTGGCCTTTCACGGCCATGAATGCCCGGGGCTGGCCATCGGGTTTATGGCCGCCAAGGCGGGCCTGGCCTGGATCGAGTCCACCCGGGCGGAAGACGAGGAGGTGGTGACCATCGTGGAGAACGACGCCTGCGGCGTGGACGCCGTGCAGGTGCTCACCGGCTGCACCTTCGGCAAGGGCAACCTGATCCACAAGGATTACGGCAAGCAGGTTTTCACCTTCTTCAACCGGGACACGGGCCGGGCGGCGCGCTTTTCGCTGAAATCCGGCGCGACGCCTTTGGATCCCCGCTACCGGGAACTGATGATGAAAAGCCGGGAAGGCGCGGCCTCTGCGGAGGAACGGGACGAATTGGCCCAGCGCCGTGAAAACGCGATGCGCACGATTCTGGAAACCCCCACGGAAGCGTTGTTCACGAAGTCCGATCCCCGGGTGGAACTTCCGGACATGGCGCGGGTGCAGCGTTCCGAGCCCTGCGCGGTCTGCGGCGAACCTACCATGCCGCTGAAGATGATCGAGCGGGACGGGAAGCGGCTCTGCCGGGGTTGCGAGGAGAGCGGCCGGTGAGGCTCGCGCGCCTTGTTCCGATCGTGTTCGGCGTGTCGCTGGCCTATGCGGTGCTGCGCTACCATGTCTTCAAGGGCGTGCCTCTCGACCACCTGCCGATGTACGTGCTGAACAAGGTCGTCTCCATGACCGCCCTGTTCCTCATCGGCCTGTCGAACGTTTCGCGTGAAAACGACGTGCGCCGGCGGGCGGGGATGGCGGGCTTCGCCGCGGCGGGTCTGCACGTGCTGCTGTCGCAGGCGCTGCTTTCTCCCGACAACTATCCCAAGATGTTCGCCGCGAGGGAGGGTCTGCACGGTTTGTCGCTTTCGGGCGAACTCTCGCTTCTGTCGGGCTCGCTGGGAATCTTTCTGCTTTTTCTTCTGGCCTGGCCCAGGCGCGAGGAATCGGCCGCATGGCATGCCGTTTTGCCCCGGCTGGTGCGGGGAACGCTGGCGCTGGCGGCTTTTCACTGCCTGTTTTACGGCTGGCCGGGCTGGTGGACGCCCGCGTCCTGGCCGGGCGGACTGCCGCCGATCACGCTTCTGTCCTTTCTCTTCGCCGTGGGTGCGTTGGTGGTGGGGATGTTACGACGTTCGGCGGGGAGCGGAGGGAAGGTTTGAGGGTTGATATCTGAATGAAGCTTATTGCGCGGAGTCGGGCGGGGTGAGAAGTCGCCCGACATTCATCCGAAGGACGGGTGGCCGGGTTTTATGGGTGCCATAGTCTCACGACCGCAGGTCGGGAGGCTGTGTGTCTTCAAAAACAGATCCGATACCGCCCCGTTCATACCACCGGATCATCAACCAGTTTCCGACGAACCGGGTTGTTGTGAATATAGTCAATCGTTCGATCAAGTGTCTTTTCCTTGATGATATTTCGGTCGTATCCTCCTCCCTGCTGCCAGAAACGGAAACGTTTATTTCCCTTTCCGTCGGTCAACGTCAGCTTAGCCAGCCATCCGAGGTCATTTCCCATCAACCAGTGTTTGGCCTTGATGGATACCGACTGCTTCACCGATCTCAGCAATTCCGAAATGTCGTACGTTTCGGACCGAGCCACGACGATCACATGTACATGCTCCGGCATTATCACATAAGCCAGACAATCATACCGGTATTTCGTACACATATCGGAAAGAGAATCAACCATCCATTGTCGGCTACGGTCCTTTGATAAAAGTGGCCAGCGATGACAACAGGAAAAGGTCAGTGCATGGGCATGACCCGGATCATTGAAGTGTTTGAGCTTCTTTCGAATGGATTCGGACATGACTGCATCATACCACAAAACGAAGACACACACAGCCTCCCGCCATCCTTCGGATGTCGTGAGACTATGGCACCCATCCTTACCATCATCTCGGCCACCCGGCCATCATTCCACAGAACCCCCCTTTTCCTCAGTGCATCTCGTCGTCCTGGGGGATTTCCTTGACCACCTTCAGCATGGCGGGCTCGTAGCCCTGCGTGCTGAAGAAGCCGCGCAGGCTTTCTTCCGCAATGGGAAACTCGCAGGAGACGTGGGCCACGCCCGCGCCCTGGAACCAGTATCCGCAGGTCTCCAGAAGTTTTTCGGCCACGCCGTTGCGCCGGTATTCCTCCAGGACGTAAATGTTGCTGATGACGCCGGTGGGGTGGCTCGCGCACTCGATGATCCCGATGGTTTCGCCTCCGGCTTTCGCCAGAAGCGTCAGGTGGCGGTCCGAATCCAGTCTCGGGCCCAGCCGCTTGGCCGTGGCGGCCTTGTCCACCATGAAAACGGCGGCCAGAAAATCCAACGCCTCGCCCAGTTCCTTGGGGCCCAACTTTCGGATTTCAAACGCAAGAGACATGGTTTTTTCCTCGGTCCTTCGGGAAGGAAAAGAATTCGCCGTGCAAAGCCGCCGTCGCGGCGGAAGCCTCTTCGGCGTGAAGGAGAAAATCGATCCGGTCCCGGAAGAGATTCAGACCGAGCCAGGAAATCCCCGCCGCTTTCAGCGCTTCCACGGCCCGGGCCAGATGATCCGGCCTTCCGGACAGCCCCGCGCCCACGGCGCTCACGGCGGCCAGATCCTCCTCGATCCGCAGGCCGTCCGGGAAGGACTCCGCAAAGGCTTTCTCCAGCCGGGACCAGTCCGGCGCGCGTTCCGGATCCAGCAGGATCTCGGTCGCCCCCGAACGCTCCGAGTCCGTCCGCAGGCACTCCGGCGGCAGGCGGTGGAGGTGCAGAAAACGGAAGAGATCCGCCGTTTTTTCCGGCGTTTCCGTAAAAAGCGACAGACGGTAAAGCCGCTTTCTCGTGGCGATGGCCTTGATCTCTCCGTTTGCCGGCAGGGCGCTTTTTTCCAGAAGCAGCGTCCCGGCGCCGTCCTGAAAAGTGGAGGTCAGAAGCACTTTCAGTCCCCGCTGTCGGGCGAACTCGATGGCGTCCGGGTTCAGTACGGAAGCCCCCGCCACGCCCAGGGTCTCCATTTCGTCGTAGGACAACTCCGAGATCTTGCGGGTGTCCGAGACGATGCGCGGATCGGCGCTGTAGACGCCGTCCACGTCGCTGCATATCTCGCAGTACTTCGCCCCCAGGGCCGCCGCCAGCGCCACGGCGGTGGTATCGCTGCCGCCGCGCCCCAGCGTGGTGATCTCCCGCTTGTAGCTCATGCCCTGGAACCCCGCCACGATGACGATGCGGTCCCGCTCCAGTTCGTCCTGAATGCGCACCGGGCGAACGTCGATGATGCGGGCGTTGCTGTGGCTGTCGGACGTGATGATGCCGCACTGGGAGCCGGTGAACGAGATGGCTTCCAGGCCCTGGTCCTCGATGGCCATGCTGATGAGCGTCATGGAGATGCGCTCGCCCACGCTGAGCAGCATGTCCAGTTCCCGTTTTTTGGGCGCCTTGGAAATCTCCCGGGCCTGTTCCAGGAGGTTGTCGGTGGTGGTCCCCATGGCGGAAACCACCGCCACCACCCGGTATCCCCGTTTCCGGGTGGCGATGATCCGCCGGCTGACGGCCCGGATCTTGTCCAGGTCGGCCAGGGAGGATCCTCCGTATTTCTGAACGACGACGGGTTGCATGGCGTGGCTCCGGATCGCGATGAACGTTTCATTTATAGTCGGCTTGGGGACGCAAAGTCAAGCGGTGCTTCGAAAAAGCGTGACGCGGAGCGGCAGGGGCCGCGATAAAACCGGCGAATGGAAGATGTAACCGCTGGATTTCAGGGCGAATTCATTGAAAAGCACCCCGGCCGGGTCAAAGCGCCTATCACAAGGGACATAGCCGGCCGGATACTATTTTTACCATGCCGCTGGAACTTGTTGAAATCACATCGTTATTCATGCCGATCATCCGAAAGGCAGCGATGTATCAAAATGTATAAACAGGTCCGAAAAACGCGCCCCGTCCGGGTGAACGCTTTTTCACAGAATAAATGAATGATATCCATGCGTTACGACGTATTTCGAATGCCCCCGGGCGCAGCCGAGAAAATGCCTCCGGGACGTCCCTCCGCAGCGGAAGAATCCGCGCTCCCGGCGTCGGCTTGTCATGAATACTAAGCAAAGCGTATGGGTGTTGTATTTTGTAAGCGCTGAAATCGGGCGGGGACGGCAGTCGATTTCGAATAAAAAAAGTATTGACGCGGATGGGGGCATGTGATAGACATATCTTCACTTAACGATAGTCGTTGAGGGTGGACCTGTACCGTTTCCGGATCAGGTTCGCTCGTTCAATGAAGAGCAGGTTGTCAGTTGGAAGTTTCGGGTTGGGATCCGATATCTTCGGATCCCCGTTCTAACGTACTCTTTGTTAAGGAGGGGAATGATGTTTAAGAAGTTTTTGGTAGTGCTCATGGTTCTGGCCGCGTCCACGTTCTATTTCGCCGGCTGCTCCGACGATTCGGACTATGAGTGCGTCGACACCCCCACGACGGGTTGCGATTCGGTTCAGACTTGCTGCTCCACGGACGATTGCTACTATGAAGCCGATGGCGAGAAGTTCGAGTGCGACGGACTGGACTGCACCGCCGCCGCCACCGCCCTGGTGGAACATTGCGCGGGAACCACCGAAGAATAATTCGGTTTCCACGAAAGTCAGGAAGACCTCCCGGCCCCCCGGGAGGTTTTCTTGTTTATGCGGCCGAAGGCGGAATACCCCGGGCTTGCCCGGGGAAATTTTGGGGCGAGTCAGGGTTTCGGGAGGCGGAGGCTTGCCGCCCTTGGGCGCATTTCCGCTTTTACCGTTACGCCCCAAGGATCGGACAGATCGACCAGGGTGGTGCGTCTGCAGGCTTCGGGTTCGTGGGCGTGCTGCTCGATGCGAACGCGGGCGCGGGACGGATCGGCGTCCCGGAAAAGCCGCAGACGGATGCTCGACCAGCCCAAGGACGGAAAGGAGGCTTCGAACGGCAGCAGCCGAAGAAGCACCACGATGCAGTCGCTTCGCTTCGCCGCCCAGTAAAAGGAACCCAGCGTTCGCTGAAACACCTGGGAGCGCGTCCGGTTTCGGCTTCCATCCGCCAGATTCTTTTCCCAGATCAGACCCGGAGAAAGCAGAACCAGGTCGGTTCCCCGAATCTGAAAGAAATGCATGGCCGCCGCGGCCAGTTTCAGCGGATCTTTCTCCCGAAGCTGCACGATCATTCCGTTTTCATTCGTATATTCGCGTAGATACGAGAATTCGTCGAAAGGGTCGAGCAGCAGGGAGATGCGTTCCTCCCGAATGGCGGCGTGAAGGAAACGGCGGGCGAACTCGGCCAGAAGTTCGTAATCCGACGTGCAGACTTCCACGGAAACCCCCCGGGGAAAACCCGTTCCCGAAAGCAACAGATCCAGGCTCCGGAATCCGGTGGACAGCGCGGGAGAAGATGCGTAACGCCCGGTGATTCCGGACTCTTTCATGCCTTCCGACAGGTGATTCAACAGAATTCCGAGATCGTCCTTCGCCGAACGCGCCTTGCCGAGCAGATGCCGTAGATTCATGTTCGCCTCCTTATATATAAAGCTCGCCGTGAAGGGATGCAGGAAGCGTGCCGTTCTGTATGCCGCGACCATACAGGCGGAATTTCCTGGATTTTTTATCGTTTCGGTGGTACAGAAGGCCGTCCGGAATGTGGAAACGGAGAAAAAACAGGACATTTCACGGACTTCCGCCGGTTTTGGCGGAACGGGACGCGAGATGAAAAACTCTCAAAAAAAAGCTTGACAAACCCAGGGGTTGTGCGTATATATTGCCGTTCCCTGCCACTGGGCCGGGAGATGTGGAAGAGCGGCCGATCCGCGCCGTCTCGAACGGGTTCTTTGACCTTGAACAGCTTGAGTGAGCGGTTGCTGGCGTAGCTCAATCGGTAGAGCAGCTGATTTGTAATCAGCAGGTTGCGGGTTCGAGTCCCATCGCCAGCTCCAACCGGAAAGCCGCGCAACCGATGCTTACATATACCGGAGAGGTTCCCGAGTGGCCAAAGGGAGCAGACTGTAAATCTGCCGTCTGTCGACTTCGGAGGTTCGAATCCTCCCCTCTCCACCATTCGGCGGGAATAGCTCAGTTGGTAGAGCAATAGCCTTCCAAGCTATGGGTCGCGGGTTCGAGTCCCGTTTCCCGCTCCAGCGCCCACATAGCTCAGGAGGTAGAGCGCGTCCTTGGTAAGGACGAGGTCACCGGTTCAAATCCGGTTGTGGGCTCCATCGATATTCGGGCAGTGGCGTTTTCGCCACTGCCTTATGCTAATGATGGTCGAACATTAATAAAGAAAGTATTCCAAGCCTACCGCAACCCAAGGAGGCAGTGATGGCGAAAGCAAAGTTTGAGCGGACGAAACCGCACGTGAACGTGGGAACGATCGGACACATCGACCACGGCAAGACGACGCTGACGGCGGCGATCACGAAGGTTCTGGCGAAGTCCGGCGGCGCGACGTTCACGGCGTTCGACGAGATCGACAAGGCCCCGGAAGAGAAGGCTCGGGGGATCACGATCGCGACGGCGCACATCGAATACGAGACGGCGAACCGCCATTACGCACACGTGGACTGCCCGGGTCACGCGGATTACATCAAGAACATGATTACGGGCGCGGCGCAGATGGACGGCGCGATCCTGGTTGTGGCGGCGAACGACGGCCCGATGCCGCAGACGCGGGAGCACATTCTTCTGGCGCGCCAGGTGGGCGTTCCTGCGATCGTGGTCTTCCTGAACAAGGTGGACATGGTGGACGATCCGGAGCTTCTGGAGCTGGTGGAGCTGGAGCTTCGCGAGCTTCTGAGCGTGTACGAGTTCCCGGGCGACGATCTTCCCATCATTCCGGGTTCGGCGCTGAAGGCGTTGAACGGGGACGAGGACGAGCAGGGCGAGCCTTCGGTTCTGAAGCTGATGGAGGAAGTGGACGCGTACATTCCGGAGCCGGTTCGCGTGACGGACAAGCCGTTCCTGATGCCGGTGGAGGACGTGTTCAGCATCTCGGGTCGCGGGACGGTGGCGACGGGTCGCGTGGAGCGCGGCGTGGTGCACGTTTCGAACGACGTGGAGATCGTGGGCATCCGTGAGACGCGCAAGACGGTGTGCACGGGCGTGGAGATGTTCCGGAAGCTTCTGGACGAAGGGCGCGCGGGCGACAACGTGGGCGTTCTGCTTCGCGGCGTGAAGAAGGACGAGATCGAGCGCGGGCAGGTTCTGGCGGCTCCAGGTTCGATCAAGCCGTACACGAAGTTCAAGGCGGAGGTTTACATTCTGTCGAAGGAAGAGGGCGGCCGCCATACGCCGTTCTTCAAGGGTTATCGTCCGCAGTTCTATTTCCGTACGACGGACGTTACGGGCGCGGTGACGCTTCCCGAGGGCGTGGAGATGGTGATGCCCGGGGACAACATCTCGATGGACGTGGAACTGATTACGCCGATCGCGATGGAGAAGGAGCTTCGCTTCGCCATCCGCGAGGGCGGCCGCACGGTGGGCGCCGGCGTCGTCGCCGAGATCAACGAGTAAGCGGAGTCGGACGATTCCGTTCGCGTAAATCTGGAGGATCCCATGGGCAATCGTAGCAAGGTCATTCTGGAATGCGAAAGCTGCAGCTATCGCTACCACACCACGAAAAACAAGAAAACGACCCCCCAAAAGCTGGTATTCAAGAAGTACTGCCCGGTGGATCGGAAACACACGACCTTCAAGGAAAAGAAATAGTTTTCTCTAGCTGCAGGCCAGTAGCTCTAATTGGTAGAGCGCCGGACTCCAAATCCGGATGCTGGGGGTTCGAGTCCCTCCTGGCCTGCCAGCTTTTTCGATAGATGGGCGCGTCGTCAATGAAGGAGGTTCCATGTCCAACAATGCACGATGGTTGATGCTGAGTTTCGGTGTGGTCGCGTTGATCGTCGCCTACATCGCCGCGAAGCTGATCGGCGCGGGTTTGGGTCTGTTCGACGTGGAAGATCCGCTCGCCCATGTTTTTCCCCTGACGAACATCGTCGGCTTGGCGGCCGGCCTGGCCACGTTCCTGGTGCTGTATAAGCACAAGAAAGCCAACGAGTTCGGGAACGATGTCGTCAAGGAAACGCGGAAAGTCACCTGGCCCACGATTCCCGAGACGCGCGCGGCCACCGTCGTGGTGATTATTCTCACGGCGATCATTTCCCTGATTCTCGGTTTGTTCGATTATGTGTTTGCCTCTCTGACCAGCCTGATTTACTCCTGAGGGAAGAGAAGGCGGTGGCGGAGCTCGGCGCTCCGTTCGCGAAACTGGAGGTTCGGCTGTATGGCTGATAACGAAATCGCAAAAAAATGGTACTTCGTTCATACCTACTCCGGGTATGAGAACAAGGCCAAGCTGTCTCTCCAGGAGAACATCAAGAACAGCAAGCTGGAACACCTTTTCGGAGAGATCCTCATCCCGACCGAATCCGTGGTGGAGACGGTGAAGAACCAGAAGCGCACCACGGTCCGCAAGTTCTTCCCCAGTTACATCCTGGTCGAGATGGTTCTGAACGAACATTCCTGGCATTGCGTGAAGGATACACCGAAGGTGACGGGATTCGTCGGAAATTCAACCAATCCGCCTCCCGTGCCCGAATATGAAATCCGCCGTCTGAAAAAACAGATCGAGGAAGGCGTGGCCAAGCCCAAGCCGAAGATCATTTTCGAGGAAGGCGAGGCGGTTCGTGTCATGGACGGCCCGTTCAGCAACTTCACCGGAACGGTGGAGGAAGTGAAACCCGAAAAGGGGCGCGTCGTCGTGACGGTCAGCATTTTCGGTCGGTCCACGCCGATCGAATTGGACTATTCACAGGTCGAAAAAGAATAAGTCGAGGTGAACCATGGCTAAAAAAGTCATCGGTCTGGTCAAGTTGCAGATCACGGCGGGAAAAGCCAATCCGTCTCCTCCCGTGGGTCCGGCCCTGGGTCAGCATGGTGTCAACATCATGGATTTCTGCAAGCAGTACAATGCCCGGACACAAAAGCAGGAAGGGATGATTATTCCCGTCCTTATCACGGTCTACGCCGACCGGTCGTTTTCCTTCGTCACGAAGACGCCGCCGGCCTCCACGCTGCTTCTGAAGGCCGCGAAGATCGCCAAGGGTTCCGGCGAGCCCAACAAGAAGAAAGTCGGAAAGGTCACCAAGGACCAGATCCGTGAGATCGTGGAGATCAAGAAAGCCGATTTGAACGCCTACGATGAAGAAAACGCCATGCGGATCATCGAAGGCACCGCCCGTTCCATGGGCTTGAGAGTCGTCTGAGATTCCCGCCGGGTTCGGCGGAATCGATTGCGGCGGGAGGCTTGACGGCCGTTTGAACCGCGAAGGAGTGAGCTATGGCAAAAAAGGGGAAAAAGCTTCGGGAAGCCCGGACCAAGGTCGATTCGCTTCGCAAGTACACGCTTGACGAAGCCCTGGACCTGATGAAGGAACTGAGCTTCGCCAACTTCAAGGAGTCGGCGGACGTCTCGTTCAAACTGGGCGTCAATCCGAAGTACGCCGATCAGATGGTTCGCGGAAGCGCCCTGCTTCCCCACGGCACGGGCAAGACCGTCCGCGTCATGGCCTTCGTGAAGGGCGACAAGGAAGCCGAGGCCACCGAAGCCGGAGCCGATTACGTCGGCAACGAGGAGATGATCGAGAAGATCAAGGGCGGATGGTTCGAGTTCGATGCCGTCGTCGCCAGTCCCGACATGATGGGCCAGGTCGGTAAGATCGGCCGCCTGCTCGGCCCCCGGGGCCTGATGCCGAACCCGAAAGTCGGAACCGTCACCCAGGATGTCGGCCGGGTGGTCAAGGAACTGAAGATGGGGCGCATCGAGTTCCGCGTGGAAAAAGCGGGTATCGTGCACGCTCCCTTCGGTCGCTGTTCTTTCGAGAAAGAACACCTGAAGGAGAATCTTCTTGAACTGCTGTCCGTCATTCAGAAGGCGAAGCCTTCCTCCACGAAGGGAACCTACGTGAAAGGCATCGCCGTTTCCAGTACCATGGGGCCCGGCATCCGGCTGGATGTCGGAAACGTCCTGGAATACCTCCGCTGATCGGATTCGCGGAGGACCGTTTCTTTCAAGGTCGATTGCGGTCGGAATCGTTCTGATCGTGTTTTTGTCAAAGACCGCGGGCGAGTCGATGCAGCTCTTAAAACCACGGCCTGCGCAGACGAGGGAATCGATTCTTCCCTCTTCCCTTTGACGGGGTTGCCGAGAGGGGCAATCCTATAGAAAAACCAATGGAAAGGGGGTATGCCGAATGAATCTGAACCAGAAAACGGAAGTCGTGGAACAGTGGAAAAGTCTGTTCCAGGACGCTGCGGTCGTTCTACTGTCCGATTATTCCGGAATGAAGGCCGACGAAATGGCCGAACTCCGGAAGGAATGCCGGAACGCCGGCGTCACGTTCAAGATCGTGAAGAACACGCTGGCGAAGCGCGCCATCGAGGGAAGCGCCTACGAATTTCTCGGCGAGCACCTGAAGGGGACCGTCGCCATCGCCATGGCCACCGAGGATCAAACCGCCCCGGCGAAGGTGCTGGTCAAGCAGGCTTCGAAGTTCAAGGCGTTGGAACTGCTGTCCGGCGGCCTGGAAGGGCGGGCCCTGAACGCGGCCGAGATCGACGCCCTGTCCAAGATGCCGGGACGCGACGAACTGCGCGGGTCTTTCCTGGGCCTGCTGAACAACGTACCGGCCGGATTCCTGCGCGTGCTGAACGCCGTGCCGGGCGGCATGGTCAACGTGCTGGACGCCAAGCGTCGCAAAATGGAAGAAGCCGCCTGACGGCGCGCGGACAAGAACGCGAAACAACTTACGAAACCAAGCATTTTTCATAGAAAGGACGGAATCATGGCCGTTACCAAAGAAGAAGTCAAAGAATTCCTGAGCAACATGACCGTGGTGGACCTGGCCGGTCTCATCAAGGAACTGGAAGAAGAGTGGGGCGTCTCCGCCGCCGCTCCGGTGGCCGTGGCCGCCGGTCCCGCCGCCGGTGGCGAAGCCGCCGCCGTCGAGGAAGAAAAGACGGATTTCGATGTCGTTATGACCGACTTCGGAGCCCAGAAGATCCAGGTCATCAAGGTTGTTCGGCAACTCACCGGCCTGGGCTTGAAGGAAGCCAAGGAACTGGTCGAGGGCGTGCCCGCCAATATCAAAGAGGCGATCAACAAGGACGACGCCGAAGCGGCGAAGAAACAACTCGAGGAAGTCGGCGCGTCGGTTACGATCAAGTGATTGTGTGGTGATCCACACGCAGAAGCCCGTACCGTTTCCGGTTGTCCTGATCGCCCGCTTCGCGGATAAGCGAGGCGGCGGTCAGGGCATGCCGGATATTTGTGTTTGAAATTCAGATCATTGTATTTGCCGCCGGTTTCGAACACGATTCGGAACCACCGGCCGAACTCCGGTTCATGGACAAGGCCAGCCCGGCTAACCCAATGCTGAGGAGCGACGATGTCGAAACTAGCCCAACAGAACTTTCGCATCCGCAAAGATTTCGCTACCATCAAAAAGGTCGTAGAACTTCCCAAACTGATCGAAATCCAGAAAAAATCCTATGAAAACTTTCTCCAGCTCGACAAGGCCCCGGAAGACCGGGAGAACGTAGGGCTTCAGGCGGTTTTCAACAGTATTTTTCCCATCAAGGACTTCAACGAGACGTCCTCGCTGGAATTCGTCAGCTACCAGATGGATCAGCCGAAATACGACGTGGACGAGTGTCGCCAGCGGGGTATGACCTTCGCCGCCCCCATGAAGGTGTTCATTCGCCTGGTCGTCTGGGACCAGGACGAGGAAAGCGGCGCCCTGAGCATTCGCAACGTCAAGGAGCAGGAAGTTTACTTCGGCGAGATCCCGCTCATGACGGAAAACGGCACGTTCATCGTCAATGGAACCGAGCGCGTCGTCGTCAGTCAGCTCCACCGCTCGCCCGGCGCCTTTTTCGACCACGACAAGGGCAAGTCCCACAGTTCCGGAAAGGTGCTGTACTCGGCCCGGGTCATTCCCTATCGGGGAAGCTGGCTGGATTTCGAGTTCGATCCCAAAGACATTCTCTTCGTTCGCATCGACCGGCGGCGGAAGCTTCCGGCCACCGTGCTGCTGCGCGCCCTGGGCTACAGCACCGAGGAACTGCTGGAATATTTTTATGAAAAACAGGAAATCACCCTGGAATCCCAGCGGGCCATCCGCAAGCTGCGCCTGGATCTGCTGGTCGGCCTGCGCTCCGAGCGGGAGATCCGTTCCTCCACCGGCGAGGTGATGGTCAAGAAGGGCAAGAAGATTACCCGGGCCGCCGTCCGGCGGATGAAACAGGCCAAGATGGAATCCGTGCCGATCAACCACGAGGACATCATTGGCATGGTGGTCGCCAGAGACGTGGTGGACATGAAAACCGGCGAGGTGGTCGTCGAGGTCAATACTCCGATCACCGAGGAGGCGCTGGAGGAGATCCGGCACCGCAAGATCAAGACCTTCGAAACGGTCTTCATCGACAATTCCAACGTCGGGCCGTACATCCACCTGACCTTGCAGGCCGACAAGATCCAGAATCCGGAAGAGGCCATTTTCGAGATCTACCGCCGCATGCGCCCCGGCGATCCGCCCACGGAGGATTCCGCCCGGCGCCTGTTCGAGAACCTGTTCTTCAACGCGGAGCGCTACGATCTTTCCCGCGTGGGCCGCTTGAAGATGAATTACAAGTTCGGGATGGACGAGCCGCTGGAAAACACCACGCTCACCCGGCGCGACATCATGGAGGTGGTCAAACACCTGATCCACCTGAAGGACGGCCACGGCATGATCGACGACATCGATCACCTGGGCAACCGCCGCGTGCGCGCCGTGGGCGAACTCTTGGAAAACCAGTACCGCATCGGCCTGGTGCGCATGGAGCGCGCCATCAAGGAGCGCATGACCCTGCAAGAGGTCGATACGCTCATGCCGCACGACCTCATCAACTCCAAGCCCGTCTCGGCCGTGGTGAAGGAATTCTTCGGCAGCAGCCAGCTTTCCCAGTTCATGGACCAGACCAATCCGCTGTCCGAGGTCACCCACAAGCGCCGCCTGTCGGCCCTGGGGCCCGGCGGTTTGACCCGCGAGCGCGCGGGATTCGAGGTGCGCGACGTTCACAACACCCACTACGGGCGCATCTGTCCCATCGAGACGCCGGAAGGTCCGAACATCGGCCTGATCGCCTCTTTGTCCACCTACGCCCGGGTGAACGATTTCGGCTTCATCGAGACGCCGTATCGCACCGTCAAGGACGCGAAGGTCAAGAACGAGGTCAAGTTCTACTCCGCCCTGGAGGAGGGGCGGCACGCCATCGCCCAGGCCAACGCGCCGCTCGACCGGAAAAACCAGTACATCAACGAATACGTCGCCTGCCGCGAGGACGGCGAGTTCGTTCTGAAGCGCGCCGATTCCGTGGAACTGATGGACGTTTCCCCGAACCAGCTCGTTTCCGTGGCGGCCTCCCTGATTCCGTTTCTGGAAAACGACGACGCCAACCGCGCCCTGATGGGATCGAACATGCAGCGCCAGGCCGTGCCGCTGCTCACTGCGAAATCGCCGCTGGTGGGCACGGGCATCGAGCCCGTGGTGGCCCGGGATTCCGGCGTGACCTGCGTCGCCCGGCGGGACGGCGTGGTGGACGCCGTGGACGCCACGCGCATCGTCGTCAAGACCAATCCCGACACCCACGACGAAACCGCCACCAGCCAGGTGGACATCTACAACCTCGTCAAATACCAGCGCTCCAACCAGAACACCTGTATCAACCAGGTGCCCATCGTCAAGAAAGGCGACCGGGTTTCGGTGGGCGACGTGCTGGCCGACGGGCCGTCCACGGAGGCCGGCGAACTGGCCCTGGGTCAGAATGTGGTGGTGGCCTTCATGCCCTGGGGCGGTTACAACTTCGAGGATTCCATTCTGGTTTCCGAGCGCATGACCATCGACGACGTGTTCACCTCCATCCACATCGAGGAATTCGAAACCGTGGCCCGGGATACGAAACTGGGCAAGGAGGAAATCACCCGGGACATCCCGAACGTCGGCGACGAGGCGCTGAAAAATCTGGATGAAAGCGGCATCGTCCGTATCGGCGCGGAAGTCAAGCCCGGCGACATTCTGGTGGGCAAGATCACGCCGAAGGGCGAAACCCAGCTTTCCCCGGAAGAAAAACTGCTGCGCGCCATCTTCGGAGAAAAGGCCGGAGACGTGCGCGACAGCTCCCTGCGCGTTCCCCCCGGCGTCAACGGGATCGTCATCGACGCCCGCATCTTCAGCCGAAAGGGCGTGGAGAAGGACCAGCGCTCGGTGGAAATCGAAGAGGCGGAAACCAACCGCCTGCTGAAGGACCAGAACGACCAGATCAAGATCATCCAGGAATCGGCCTATTCCCACGCCAAGAAAATGCTGGTCGGAAAAAAACCGAAGGCCAACCTGGTCGCCGACAACGGCAAGGTGCTTCTGACCAAGGGGCAGAAGATCACGGAAGAGACCATCGGCGGTGTGGCCCGGAAATACCTGACCCAGATCCAGCTTCAGAACGAGCCGGAACTGGAGGATCTGATCGAGCGGATTTTCCAGAACTCCCAGCAGGAAATCAACCAGATTCGCGATTATTTCTCTGGAAAAATCGAACGGCTGAAACGGGGAGACGAACTCGCCCCCGGCATCATCAAGATGGTCAAGGTCTACATCGCCATGAAGCGCAAGCTCGCGGTGGGCGATAAAATGGCCGGCCGCCACGGAAACAAGGGTGTCGTTTCCCGGATTCTTCCCCTGGAAGACATGCCCTATCTGCCCAACGGCCGACCCGTGGACGTGGTGCTGAACCCGCTCGGCGTGCCCTCCCGTATGAACGTCGGCCAGATCCTGGAGGTCCATCTGGGACTGGCGGCCAAGGGACTGGGCGAGCTTCTGGAACGGTACGTGAAGGAAAACTACGGAGCGGACAAGATCCGCGCCCAGTTCAAGAAAATCTACGAGGATCCGGAATTCGACGCCCTGCTGGACGAAGCCAGCGACGAAGTCGTTACGGATCTGGCCATGCGCCTGAAGGGCGGCGTCCACATGGGAACCCCGGTCTTCGACGGCGCGCCGGAGGACAAGATCAAGAGCATGCTGACCGACAGCGGCCTGGACACCTCCGGACAGACGCTTCTGTACGACGGCCGCACGGGGGATCCCTTCTTCCAGGACGTGACCGTCGGCGTGATGTACGTGCTGAAGCTTCATCACCTGGTGGACGACAAGATTCACGCGCGCTCCATCGGCCCGTATTCGCTGGTTACCCAGCAGCCCCTGGGCGGCAAGGCCCAGTTCGGCGGCCAGCGCCTGGGAGAGATGGAAGTGTGGGCCATGGAAGCCTACGGCGCGGCGCACACCTTGCAGGAATTCCTGACCGTCAAATCGGACGACGTGATCGGACGGACGCGCATGTATGAAGCGATCGTCAAAGGAGAGCACGATACGGAACCGGGCCTGCCCGAATCCTTCAACGTGCTCGTCAAGGAATTGCAGAGCCTCAGCCTCAACGTCGAATTGATCGACGAAAAGCCGCCGGCCACCTGAGGGGTCGGATGCGATTGAATCCCGGCTTTTCACTCGAATAAAGGAGGAGACCCGTGAGAGACATTCTATCGTTTTTCGATCGATCGGCGGAGCCGCTGAAATTCAGCGCCATTCGCATCTCCCTGGCGTCGCCGGACAAGATTGAGGAATGGTCTTTCGGAGAGGTGAAGAAACCGGAGACGATCAACTACCGCACGTTCAAGCCGGAAAAGGACGGCCTGTTCTGCGCCAAGATCTTCGGTCCCGTGAAGGATTACGAGTGCCTGTGCGGAAAATACAAGCGGATGAAACACCGCGGGGTGGTCTGCGACAAATGCGGCGTCGAGGTCATCCAGTCCAAGGTCCGCCGGGAGCGGCTGGGGCACATCGACCTGGCCACGCCGGTGGCGCATATCTGGTTTTTGAAATCCCTGCCCAGTCGGATCGGAAACCTGCTGGATCTCACCATGAAGGATCTGGAGAAAATTCTCTATTGCGAGGCGTACATCGTCACCAATCCGAAGGATTCGGGTCTCCAGAAAAACCAGATTCTCTCCGAGGAGGAATTCTACCGGGCCCTGGAAACATTCGGCGAGGACAGTTTCGAGGCCGGGATGGGCGCCGAGGCGATCAAGCTCATTCTGAGCGAGATCGACGTGGTGACCCTGGCGGACCAGCTTCGGGAGGAGATGAAGACCACCAGTTCCGAGGCCAAGCGAAAAAAGGTTTCGAAACGCTTGAAGATCGTCAGCGCGCTGAAGGACTCCGGAAACAAGCCCGAGTGGATGATGCTGGAACGAGTGCCCGTGCTTCCGCCCGATCTGCGCCCCCTGGTTCCCCTGGACGGCGGACGCTTCGCCACCAGCGACCTGAACGATCTCTACCGCCGCGTCATCAACCGGAACAACCGGCTGAAACGCCTGATGGAACTGAACGCTCCGGAGATCATCATCCGGAATGAAAAGCGCATGCTTCAGGAGGCGGTGGACGCGCTGTTCGACAACGGTCGGCGCGGCAAGGTCATCACCGGTCCCAGCAAGCGCCCGCTCAAATCCCTTTCCGACATGCTGAAAGGTAAGCAGGGACGTTTCCGCCAGAACCTGCTCGGCAAGCGCGTGGATTATTCCGGCCGTTCCGTCATCGTGGTCGGCCCCGACCTGAAACTGCACCAGTGCGGCCTTCCGAAAAAAATCGCCCTGGAACTGTTCAAGCCGTTCATCTACAACCGGCTGATCGACAAGGGCATCGTCTCCACCATCAAGTCGGCCAAGAAAATGGTGGAAAAGGAGAAGAACGAGGTCTGGGACATCCTGGAAGAAGTCATCCGGGAACATCCCGTGCTGCTGAACCGCGCGCCCACCCTGCACCGGCTGGGCATCCAGGCATTCGAGCCCAAGCTGATCGAGGGCAAGGCCATCCAGCTTCACCCGCTGGTCTGCACGGCCTTCAACGCGGACTTCGACGGCGACCAGATGGCGGTGCACATTCCGCTGTCCATCGAGTCCCAACTGGAAGCCCGCGTGCTGATTATGTCCACCAACAACATTCTGTCCCTGGCGCACGGCAAGCCCATCATCAATCCCAGCCAGGACATCGTTCTGGGCATCTATTACCTCACCCGGGAGATGCCGCTGGAACCCGGCGAGGGCATGATCTTCTCCAGCCCGGCCGAGGTCGTCGCCGCCGTGGACAGCCACGCGGTCAGCCTCCAGGCGAAAATCAAGATGCGCTGGCACCAGGAAGGCCGGCTGGTGGACACCACGCCCGGACGCGTGATTCTTTCCAAACTGCTGCCGAAGGACGTGCCGTTTTCCGAGATCAACCGGGTGATGGACAAGAAGGCCATCGGAGATCTGATCGACACCAGCTTCCGCGCCTCCGGCGGCAAAACCACCGTTCTCCTGGCCGACCGCCTGCGCAGTCTGGGGTACAGCATGGCCACCCGGGCGGGTATCTCCATCGGCCTGGAGGATATGAAAATCCCCGCCTCCAAGCCGAAAATCCTGGAAGAGGCCAACGGCCAGATCCAGCAGATTCAACAGGAATACGACGACGGTTACATTTCCGACGGCGAACGCTACAACAAGATCATCGACATCTGGACCCAGGCCACGGACGATATCGCCAAGGAGATGATGAACGAACTGGCCGAGGACGTTCTGTACGACGCCGAGGGCAATCCGAAAAAGGCGCCCAGCCGGAACTCCATCTACATCATGGCCGATTCCGGAGCCCGTGGTTCGGCCCAGCAGATCCGTCAGCTGGCCGGTATGCGCGGCCTGATGGCGAAGCCCTCCGGTGAGATCATCGAGTCTCCGATTACGGCCAACTTCCGCGAAGGCCTGAACGTCTTGCAGTACTTCATCTCCACGCACGGAGCGCGCAAAGGTCTGGCCGATACGGCGCTGAAGACCGCCAACTCCGGATACCTGACCCGGCGGCTCGTGGACGTGGCCCAGGACAGCACCATCACGGAGCACGACTGCGGAACCATCGACGGCATCGTGGTGACGGCGCTCACCGAGGGCGGCGAGATCATCGAGAAACTGGGCGAGCGCCTTCTGGGCCGCATCTCCCTGCATCCCATCCGGGATCCGTACACCGATGAGATCCTGGTGAACATGAACGAGGAAATCACCGAAAGCCTGGTGAAGAAAATCGAGGATGCGGGCATCGAGAAAGTCGCCATCCGGTCGGTGCTGACCTGCCAGGCCGAACGCGGCGTCTGCGCGCTTTGCTACGGACGCGACCTGTCCCGAGGAAAGCGGGTCAATATCGGAGAGGCCGTGGGCATCATCGCCGCGCAATCCATCGGCGAGCCCGGAACCCAGCTGACCATGCGGACCTTCCATATCGGCGGAACGGCCTCCCGGCGCGTGGAACAGAGTTCCATCGAAATCCGCTACAACGGTTTCGTGAAATACCACAACCTCCAGACCGTTACGCGCGACGACGGCGTCATCATTGTCATGAACCGCAACGGGGAACTCATCAACGTGGACGAGACGGGTCGCGAAAGGGAGCGCTATACGCTGATCTACGGCACCCAGGTGAGCGTGCCGGACGGCGGCGCGGTCAAGGCCGGCCAGACCATCGCGGAATGGGATCCTTACTCCATGCCCATCATCACGGAGGTCGCGGGTAAAATCAAGTACGGCGACATCATCGAAAACATCACCATGAAAGAGCAGGTGGACGAGGTTACCGGCCTTTCCCGTAAGGTGATCGTGGAAAGTCGAAACAGCGATCTGCGCCCGCGCGTATCCATCAAGGACGAGAACGGGCGCACCATGAAGCTTCTGGCCAGCAAACAGCCCGCGCGCTATCTGATGCCCGTCGCGGCGAACCTCTCGGTCAACGAAAACGATGTCGTCGGACCGGGCGACGTGCTGGCGAAGATTCCCCGGGAAACCACCAAAACCAAGGACATCACCGGTGGTCTGCCGCGCGTCGCGGAACTTTTCGAAGCCCGCAAGCCCAAGGACCATGCGGTTATCAGCGAAATCGACGGCACCGTTTCCTTCGGAAAGGACACCAAAGGCAAGCGCAAGGTCGTTATCACCCCGGATATCGGCGAATCCCGCGATTACCTGATTCCGCGCGGAAAATTCATCAGCGTGCATGAAGGCGACGTGGTCAAGGCGGGTGAGCCGCTGATGGACGGTTCCTCCAATCCCCACGACATCCTTCGAGTGCTGGGCGAGAAGGAACTGGCCAAGTACCTGGTGGACGAGGTTCAGCAGGTGTATCGCCTTCAGGGCGTCAAGATCAACGACAAGCACATCGAGGTCATCGTGCGGCAGATGCTGCGCAAGATCCGAATCAAGAATGTCGGCGACACCAGCTTCCTGGTGGACGAGCAGGTGGACAAGTTCCACTTCCTCCGTGAGAACCGGCGTATTCAGGCCAAGGGCGGACATCCCGCCATCGGTGAGCCGCTTCTGCTGGGAATCACCAAGGCCGCGCTGATTACGGACAGTTTCATTTCGGCGGCTTCGTTCCAGGAAACGACAAAAGTCTTGACAGAAGCGGCGATTGCTGGCAAGATCGATTACCTTAAGGGGCTGAAGGAGAACGTCATTATCGGACGCCTGATCCCCGCCGGTACGGGATTGCCCAAGTACCGTGGAGTTGATATCAAAATCGACCGGCCCGAGGATCTGGAGGACGACGAGGACGACCTGGTTCTTTCCCTTCATCCGGAAAAATCCGAAGAGCCCGGCGATGATGGAGATACGCCAGACGGATCCGGCGATGGTTCGCCGGAGCTGGCCGGCTGAGAAAAGCGTTGCCTCCCGAATAGGGCGGTGCGTGATTTGCCCAAACTACTTTGACGCCTGAGGCGTTTGGGGTAAGTGGGTGGATAGACAATGGTTCGGTTCGATTCTTCAAGGAATTTAGAAACCCTGCCCGGTCGATTCCCCCCCCCTGGAATGCGATTTTCCCCTTGGTTTGCGCAAGAAAATCCGTTTTTTGAATTAATTGCTTGACATGGAGCGAAGCACCTCTATAATGCTTTGGCTCTGCGGAGAGCTCCGACTGTGACCCGAAGGGAAACAGGCGGCGAAGGAATTTTTTCCCCTAGGTTTGACGAAGAGAGGATCCGGATGCCGACGATTAACCAACTGGTTCGAAAAGGCCGGAAACAGATCAAGAAAAAGAGCAACTCTCCTGCGCTGAAATCCTGTCCACAGCGTCGCGGCGTCTGCGTCAGGGTTTACACCGTCACGCCCAAAAAGCCGAACTCGGCTTTGCGGAAAGTCGCCCGTGTCCGGTTGACCTCCGGCTTCGAGGTGACGACCTATATTCCGGGCGAGGGGCACAACCTGCAGGAGCACTCGGTCGTCCTGATCCGTGGCGGACGCGTAAAGGATCTCCCCGGTGTCCGCTATCACGTGATTCGCGGTACGCTGGATACGGTCGGCGTGGACGGCCGGCGTCAGGGACGTTCCAAGTACGGTACGAAACGCCCGAAATAACTGGACGATTCCGGTTTTTCCGATTTCGGAGAATCGATAAAGCGAGGTTGAAATGCCCAGAAAAGGTGCTGTCCCGAGAAGAAAAATCCTGCCCGATCCGAAATTTCACGACGTGACGCTGGCGAAGTTCATCAACAACGTCATGAGCAAGGGCAAAAAGAGCACGGCCGAGCGCATCATGTACGGCGCGCTGGACATCATCGATGGAAAGATCAAGGAGGATCCGGTCCAGGTTTTCAAGAAGGCCGTGGACAACATCCGCCCCCTGATCGAGGTCAAGAGCCGGCGTGTCGGCGGTGCGACCTACCAGGTGCCCACCGACGTGGCCCCCAATCGCAGCCAGGCGCTGGCTTTCCGCTGGATCATCCAGTACGCCCGCGCCCGCAGCGAAAACACCATGATGGAACGGCTGGCCGGCGAACTGATGGATGCGTTCAATCAGCGTGGCGGTTCCTTCAAGAAACGGGAAGATGTTCACCGGATGGCCGAAGCCAACAAGGCTTTCGCCCATTATCGCTGGTAATTCGAAAAGTTCTTTGGTTCCGGCCGCTTGCGGCTGGTTGACAGTTTGATTTGGAACGCCTTCCTGGCGCAGGTAGACGAGGGATTCCGTGTCCGGCAAAGACGATCTGGCCCGAATACGCAACATCGGTTTCACGGCTCATATTGATGCGGGCAAGACCACGACAACGGAACGCATCCTTTATTATACCGGCGTTTCACACAGGATGGGCGAAGTCCACGACGGCAACACCGTGATGGACTGGATGGAACAGGAGCGCGAGCGCGGGATAACGATTACCAGCGCGGCGACGACCTGCTTCTGGAAAGACCATCGGATCAACGTCATCGATACGCCGGGTCATGTGGATTTCACCGTGGAGGTGGAGCGTTCCTTGCGGGTTCTGGACGGCGTCGTGGTCATCTTCTGCGGCGTCGGGGGAGTGGAACCGCAATCCGAGACCGTATGGCGGCAGGCCGATCGTTACAAGGTGCCGCGCATAACGTTCATTAACAAACTAGATCGTGTAGGAGCCGACTTTTACCGGGTCATCGAATCCATGAAGAAGCGGCTGGGCGCCCGGCCCGTTCCGGTGCAGTTGCCCATCGGCCTGGAGGATCGCTTCCGGGGCGTCGTGGATCTGGTCCGGATGAAAGCCTATACCTATTCGGAAGAGACGCTGGGGCAGACCGTGGAGGAGATTCCGATCCCGGAAGATCTTCTGGAAGAGGTCGAGGCCCGCCGGTTGGAACTGATCGAGATCGCCGCCGAACAGGACGAGGAAATCCTGGAACGCTATCTCGATGGAAAGGAACTGACCGAGGCGGAGGTCGTCGCCCAGATTCGGAAAGCGGTGATCGCCAACCAGATCGTGCCGGTTTTCTGCGGTTCGGCCTTCAAGAATCGCGGCGTACAGCAACTTCTGGACGGCATCATCGAATATCTGCCGTCGCCGCTGGACGTGCCCGCCGTAACCGGGGAGGATCCCAAAAGGGAAGGACGGCACATCGAGCGGAAGACCGATCGGGAGGAACCCTTCGCCGCTCTGGCTTTCAAGATCGCCACCGATCCTTTCGTCGGGCATCTGACGTACCTCCGGGTGTATTCCGGGATGATCGGCGCGGGGCAGATGGTGTTCAACCCGCGGACCCAGAAAAAGGAACGGCTGGTCAAGCTTCTCAAGATGCACGCCAACAAGCGCGAGGAAGTCAAGGAGATCGGAGCCGGAGAGATCGTGGCGGTTGTCGGGCTGAAGTTCACCGCATCGGGCGATACGCTTTGCCCGCAAGGCCATCCGATCATTCTGGAATCCATCGTCTTCCCGAAGCCCGTCATTTCCGTGGCCATCGAACCGAAATCCACGGAAGACGAAGCCAAGATGGCGGAAGCCTTCGAGCGTCTGGCCCTGGAGGATCCGAGCTTTCAGGTGAAACAGGACGCGGAGACCGGACAGACGGTGATTCAAGGCATGGGCGAGCTTCATCTGGAAATCATCGTGGATCGCCTGAAACGCGAATTCCATGTCGAGGCGAACATCGGAAACCCCCAGGTGGCGTACCGGGAAACGGTTACGCAGCCTTTCGATGGCAGCTATCGTTTCGACAAGATGATTGGAGGCAAGAGCCAGTTCGCGGTCGTGGACATGCGAATCGAACCGGCGGAAAGCGGCGCGGGATTCGTATTCGAGAGCCGGGTTCGAACGGGAAGGGAATTTCTGCCGGAATTCCTTCAGGCTTGCAGGGAAGGCGCGGCGGATTCCATGAACAGCGGTCCCGTCCTGGGATACCCGGTGGTGGACGTTAAAGTCACCCTGCTTCGCGTGGAAGCGAGGGAAGAGGAATCAACGGCCCTGGCGTTCCGCTCCGCCGCGAATTTCTGCATTCGCGAATCCTTGCAGAAAGCCAAACCGGTTCTGATGGAGCCGGTCATGGACATCGAGACGGTCACTCCCGAAGAGTTCGTCGGTGAAGTGCTTGCGGATGTCAACGCGCGTAACGGAGAGATTCTCGGTACGGATGTTCGCGGGACCGCCCGGTCGGTGCAGGGAATCGCGCCGCTTCGGAAAATGTTCGGTTACGCAACGGATTTACGCTCCCTTACCCAGGGACGCGCCACCTACACGATGGAGTTCAAGAAATACGCTCCGGTGCCGGAGAAATTGCAGAAAGCGATGACGGACCAGAGCTATACCTAAATTGAAGAGTTCGGATATCGAGGAAAAGGGAAGCATAAGGAAATAGTTGGGAACCGCAACCCAAGGAGGCAGTGATGGCGAAAGCAAAGTTTGAGCGGACGAAACCGCACGTGAACGTGGGAACGATCGGACACATCGACCACGGCAAGACGACGCTGACGGCGGCGATCACGAAGGTTCTGGCGAAGTCCGGCGGCGCGACGTTCACGGCGTTCGACGAGATCGACAAGGCCCCGGAAGAGAAGGCTCGGGGGATCACGATCGCGACGGCGCACATCGAATACGAGACGGCGAACCGCCATTACGCACACGTGGACTGCCCGGGTCACGCGGATTACATCAAGAACATGATTACGGGCGCGGCGCAGATGGACGGCGCGATCCTGGTTGTGGCGGCGAACGACGGCCCGATGCCGCAGACGCGGGAGCACATTCTTCTGGCGCGCCAGGTGGGCGTTCCTGCGATCGTGGTCTTCCTGAACAAGGTGGACATGGTGGACGATCCGGAGCTTCTGGAGCTGGTGGAGCTGGAGCTTCGCGAGCTTCTGAGCGTGTACGAGTTCCCGGGCGACGATCTTCCCATCATTCCGGGTTCGGCGCTGAAGGCGTTGAACGGGGACGAGGACGAGCAGGGCGAGCCTTCGGTTCTGAAGCTGATGGAGGAAGTGGACGCGTACATTCCGGAGCCGGTTCGCGTGACGGACAAGCCGTTCCTGATGCCGGTGGAGGACGTGTTCAGCATCTCGGGTCGCGGGACGGTGGCGACGGGTCGCGTGGAGCGCGGCGTGGTGCACGTTTCGAACGACGTGGAGATCGTGGGCATCCGTGAGACGCGCAAGACGGTGTGCACGGGCGTGGAGATGTTCCGGAAGCTTCTGGACGAAGGGCGCGCGGGCGACAACGTGGGCGTTCTGCTTCGCGGCGTGAAGAAGGACGAGATCGAGCGCGGGCAGGTTCTGGCGGCTCCAGGTTCGATCAAGCCGTACACGAAGTTCAAGGCGGAGGTTTACATTCTGTCGAAGGAAGAGGGCGGCCGCCATACGCCGTTCTTCAAGGGTTATCGTCCGCAGTTCTATTTCCGTACGACGGACGTTACGGGCGCGGTGACGCTTCCCGAGGGCGTGGAGATGGTGATGCCCGGGGACAACATCTCGATGGACGTGGAACTGATTACGCCGATCGCGATGGAGAAGGAGCTTCGCTTCGCCATCCGCGAGGGCGGCCGCACGGTGGGCGCCGGCGTCGTCGCCGAGATCAACGAGTAAGAAACGAAGGAGAACGAAAGTGGGTAAACAAAAGATCCGCATTCGGCTGAAGGCATACGATTACAAGCTGCTCGACCAGTCCACGGTGGAAATCGTCGATACCGTACGGCGCACGGGAGCGCACGTGGCGGGACCGATTCCGCTGCCGACGAACATCAGCCGCTATACGGTTCTCCGTTCGCCGCACGTCAATAAAAAGTCCCGGGAGCAGTTCGAGATCCGCACGCACAACCGCATGGTTGACATTCTCGATCCGAACCAGCAGACCCTGGACGAACTGATGAAACTCGACCTTTCGGCCGGTGTGGATGTGGAAATCAAGACCTGACGGATCCGTCCGAACGGTGTTCGAAGGGCTTCGGCCGCTGGGTTGTAAACTCGAACGGGTTTCGTAAAGAACAGTTGAGGAAACCATGGCTTTTGGAATCATTGGAAAAAAGGTTGGCATGACGCAGATGTTCACGCCGGACGGCAGCCGACACGCGGTGACGGTGGTCGAGGCGGGGCCTTGCGTCGTTCTACAGAAAAAGACCGCCGACACGGACGGATACGAAGCGCTGCAACTCGGTTTCGACTCCAAGCCCGTGCAGTGGAAATCCAAGGCCCAGGGCAAGATGGGTCAGGGAAAGGCCAAGGGAACCCGGAAGTGCAACAGCGTCAGTCGTCCTTTGTTCGGCCATTTCAAGGCCGCGGGCAAAGGGGCATTTTACCACATCCGCGAGTTTCGGATGGAGAACGTGGACGCCTTCGAGGTCGGTCAGGAAATTTCCCTGTCCGAGTTCCAGCGGGGCGATGTGGTCAATGTGACCGGCACGTCGAAGGGAAAAGGGTTCCAGGGCGTCGTGAAGCGGCACCATTTTTCAGGCGGCCGGATGAGCCACGGTTCCCGGTTGCACCGTTTGCCCGGCTCCATCGGAGCCTGCGCCACTCCGGCCCGGGTTTTCAAGAACAAGAAACTTCCCGGACAGACCGGAAACAAGCGCATCACACAGAAAAATCTATACGTGATTTCCGTCGATACGGACAACAACCTGATGTATCTGCGGGGGGCGATCCCCGGAGCGACAAACGGTGTGGTGTACATTCACAAATCGTAACGAAACCGGCTGAATGGCACCGAGGAGAAAACGATGGCGACGTTGAAGGTTTACGATCTGAACAAAAACGAGGTCGGCTCGATCGAACTGGCGGATGAAGTGTTCGCCGCCGAAGTCAATACCGACCTGTTCTACGAAGTGGTCAAATGGCAGCTCGCGAAACGGCGCGCCGGCACGCACAAGGCGAAGAGCCGCGGCGAGATCAGCGCGACCAGGGCCAAGCTCTTCCGGCAGAAAGGCACGGGCCGCGCTCGGCGCGGATCCCTTCGGGCTCCCGGCCTTCGCGGCGGCGGCGTCGTCTTCGGCCCGAAGCCGAGGGACTACGGGTATTCGCTTCCCAAGCGCGTCCGCAAAGGGGCCTTGATTTCGGCGCTTTCCCTCCGGTCCGCCGAGGAGAAGATGATCGTCCTCGACAAGATCGAACTGGCGGAGATCAAGACCAAGACCATGGCCGGCGTGCTGCGGAAATTCGGCTTGACGAAACCCCTTTTCGTGGACGACGGAAACGATACGCTCGTTCGTTCCACGCGCAACATTCCCGGCGCGGACGTGCTTCCCACCGTCGGCCTGAACGTCTACGACATTCTTCGGCACAACGAAATCGTTCTGACCGAGGAAGCCATAAAGAAAGTGGAAGGAGTCTTGAAGCCATGAATCGTGAACCGGCAAACATCGTCCTTCGTCCACTGATGACGGAAAAGGGAACGAAGATACAGGAAATCGCGAACCAGTTTTTCTTCGAGGTTCGTCGAGACGCCAACAAGACCGAAATCAAACGCGCGGTCGAAAAGCTTTTCCAGGTGAAGGTCACCGGCGTCAATACGCTGATCGTCCCCGGCGAAACCAAGCGGCGCGGCCTGCATCGTTACAAGACGAAAAGTTACAAGAAGGCCATCGTCTCGTTGCGAGAAGGCGACAGCATCGAGTTGTTCGAAGGCGTCTAAGCCGGAAAGCGGAAGCAGAGAGGAAGCAAGATGGGTATCAAGAAATACAAGCCCACGTCTCCGGGTCGCCGGGGAATGATGGTTTCGGACTTCGATACCGTGACCACGGATCAGCCGTACAAGCCGTTGCTTCGTCCGCTGAAGAAAAAAGCGGGTCGGAACAACACGGGCCGGATCTGCGTCCGGCGCCGCGGAGGCGGACACAAGCGGCAGTATCGAGTCATCGATTTCAAGCGCAACAAACTGGAAGTTCCGGCCAAGGTCGCCACGATCGAATACGATCCGAACCGGTCCGCGCGCATCGCCCTGCTGCATTACGCCGACGGCGAAAAGCGATATATCCTGGCGCCGAACAAGCTCAACGTGGGCGATACGATCATCGCCAGCGATACGGCCGATATTCTTCCCGGAAACAATCTGACCATCCGGAACATCCCCCTGGGAACGATTCTTCACAGCATCGAGATGAAGATCGGCAAGGGCGGGCAGCTCTGCCGGGCGGCCGGAACCTCGGCGCAACTCATGGCCAAGGAAGGACGCTACGCCCAGCTTCGCCTGCCTTCCGGGGAAGTCCGCAAGGTGCTGCTGGATTGTCGCGCCACCATCGGACAGGTGGGAAATCCCGAACACGACAATATCGCCCTGGGCAAGGCCGGCCGAAGCCGTTACCTGGGCCGACGGCCGAAAGTTCGCGGCGTGGCCATGAACCCCGTGGACCATCCGCATGGTGGTGGTGAGGGACGCACGTCCGGCGGTCGCCATCCGGTGACGCCCTGGGGCGTTCCCACCAAGGGCAAAAGAACCCGAAAGAATCGGCGGAACGATCATCTCATCGTTCGCTCCCGCCACAAACGTTAATGGATGCCTGATTAGCTGGAGGACGACACCGTGCCCCGTTCCGTAAAAAAAGGTCCGTTCATAGACGACCACCTTTTGAAGAAGACCATCGAATCGCAGAGAGTGGGAAACCGCAAGGCGATCAAAACTTGGTCTCGCCGTTCGACGATTCTTCCCGAGGCGATCGGCCTGACCTTCGCCGTGCACAACGGAAAGAAATTCGTACCTGTTTTCGTGACGGAAAACATGGTCGGGCACAAGTTCGGCGAATTCGCCCCGACGAGAACGTACCGCGGCCATGCCGGGGACAAGAAGAAGAAATAAGGGGAAGCTATCATGTCTGTTTCGGCGAAGCTGAAATATCTGCGGATCGCTCCGAGAAAAGCTCGGCGCGTGGTGGATTTGGTGCGGGGAAAACAGATCGAGGAGGCCATCAACATCCTCAACTACTGCCCCCGGCGCGCGGCGCAGCCCATCGCGAAGCTGCTGCACTCCGCCGTGGCGAATGCCGACAACGCGGGTGACGTGGATGTGGATACGTTGTTCGTCAAGACGATTTTCGTCGACGAGGGACCGACCCTGCGCCGTTTCCGCCCGCGAGCCATGGGGCGCGCGACACGAATCAACAAGAGAACCAGCCACGTTACCGTGGTTCTCGAGGAAGCCTAAACCGAATTGGAGGTAAGTTTTGGGTCAGAAAGTTAACCCGATTGGCCTTCGCATCGGCATCAACAAAACTTGGAACAGCAAGTGGTTTGCCGAAAAGAATTATGCCGAATGGCTCCACGAGGATATGAAAGTCCGCCGATTCCTCAAGAAGGAATTGTATTCGGCCGGCATTTCGAAAATCCTGATAGAGCGCGCTCCCGGAAAGCTGAAGGTGACCATTCACACGGCGCGTCCCGGTATCGTGATCGGCAAGGGCGGCGCCGGTGTCGAGGAACTGAAGCGGAAGATCGAAAAGCGCGTGAATTCGAACGTCTTCATCAACATCGTCGAAGTCCGCAAGCCGGAGACGGACGCGCAGCTGATCGCCGAATCCATCGCCCTGCAACTTCAAAAGCGCATCGCTTATCGCCGCGCCATGAAGAAATCCATCAGCCAGGCCATGAAGTTCGGCGTCAAGGGAATCAAGGTGAATCTCGCCGGTCGCTTGGCGGGAGCGGAAATCGCGCGCAGCGAGCGCTATCACGAGGGACGGGTTCCCTTGCATACCCTGCGGGCGGATATCGATTACGGGTACACCCAGGCGCGGACGACCTACGGCGTCATCGGCGTGAAAGTATGGGTGTACAAGGGCGAAATCTTCGAGGAGAAGCAGTCCATCCGGAAACTTCTTTACTGAACCGGGTGGGACTACAAGACAAGAAAGGCTTTTCCGATGCTGGCACCGAAAAAAGTTAAACATCGCAAGATCCAGAAGGGCAAGATTCGCGGCCTCTCCCAGAAGGGAAAGGACGTGTCCTTCGGGGATTACGGATTGAAAGCGCTGGATCGAGGGTATATCACGGCTCGGCAGATCGAGGCCGCTCGTATCGCCATGACGCGTTACATCAAGCGCGGCGGAAGAATCTGGATCCGGATTTTCCCGGACAAACCGCTGACCAAGAAGCCCGCCGAAACCCGCATGGGTAAGGGAAAAGGAAGTCCGGAGGAATGGGTGGCCGTCATCAAGCCGGGAATGATGTTGTATGAAATGGACGGTGTCGATCCCGATGTGGCCAAGGAGGCGTTTCGTCTGGCCGCTCACAAACTTCCGCTGAGAACACGCTTTGCCGTTCGGGAGGATGTGTTATGAAAACCATCGATATTCGCAGCAAATCCGACGACGATCTTCGCGCCGAACTGGTTTCGCTGAAGGAGCAGATGTTTCGGCTTCGTTTCCAGCACGCCACGGCGCAATTGGAAAATCATCGCAAGCTCCGACTGATGAAAAAAGACATCGCCAGGCTGAACACGGTGGTCCGGGAACGTGCGATCCGGTCGCTGAACGATTCGAACGCAGCCTCCAATATCGAAAACGCGGACTGAGGAAGGTAGACGAAGATGCAGACCAGAGGGCATCAGAAGACGAGAATCGGGGTCGTCGTCAGCGACAAGATGGACAAAACCGTCGTCGTGAAGGTTATCCGTCGCTTCAAGCACCCGCTGTTCAAGAAATATATCTCGTCCAGCAAGCGGTATACGGCCCATGACGAGCGCAACGAATGCAACGCGGGAGACGAGGTCATTCTGCAGGAGACTCGGCCTTTGTCGAAGACCAAACGTTGGCGTGTCAAGGAAATCACCAAGAAGGCGCTGTAAAGCGATCGCCTTTTTTCTCGGAAGAAGCGGAGATGAGCCATGATCCAGATGCAAACAAGATTGGACATCGCGGACAATTCAGGCGCCAAGCGGATACAGTGCATCAAGGTGCTCGGCGGTTCGAAGCGTAAATACGCCCACATCGGAGACGTGATCGTCGCCTCCGTGAAGGAAGCCATGCCGAACTCCAAAGTCAAGAAGGGCGACATCGTGAAGGCGGTCATCGTCCGGACGGCGAAGGAAATCGCCAGGCCCAACGGAACGTATCTGAAATTCGATACCAATTCCGCCGTTCTGATCAACGCGCAGCGGGAACCCATTGGAACGCGCATTTTCGGACCGGTCGCTCGGGAACTCCGGGCCAAGCGTTTCATGAAAATCGTTTCTTTAGCCCCGGAAGTTCTGTAACGGGTGGATAGAAGGATTGAGAGATGAAGAAGTCTCTTCATGTAAAAAAGGGCGACACCGTGGAAATCATCGCCGGTTCCGACAAGGGCCAGCGCGGCAAGGTGCTCTACACGGTCGCGAAAAAGAACAAGGTCGTCGTGGAGCGGCTGAACATGGTCAAGCGGCATCAAAAGCCGAACCAGAAGTATCCCACGGGCGGGATCATCGAGAAGGAAGCCCCCATGGATGTTTCCAACGTGCGTCTCATCAGCCCGGCGGATGGAAAGCCCACACGGGCCAAACGGCATGTGCTGGATAACGGCAAAGTCATGCGTCGCTGCGCCCGTACCGGCGAAGTGTTCGAATAAGCAGGAGGATGGACATGGCTCGGCTGTTGCAACAATACGTGGACACGATCGTCCCGGCCTTGCAGACGGAATTCGGCTATAAAAACAAGATGGCCGTTCCCAGATTGCAGAAAATCGTGGTCAACATGGGCCTCGGTGAGGCGATCACGAATCCCAAAATGATGGAAGGTGCCGTGGATGAACTGCGCATGATTACCGGGCAGGCCCCGGTGGTCACCAAGGCGCGCAAGTCCATCGCCCAGTTCAAGCTTCGTGAGGGCATGAAGATCGGCGCCAAGGTCACCCTTCGCGGAGACCGGATGTACGAATTCCTGGATCGGCTCGTGAACGTGGCGCTGCCCCGCGTGCGCGACTTCAAGGGCGTCAGCCAGAAGGCCTTCGACGGCAGGGGAAATTATAGTCTTGGAATCCGAGAGGAAATCATCTTTCCGGAGATCGATTACGATAAAATCGACAAGATCAAGGGGCTGAACATCACCATCGTCACCTCGGCGAAAAGCGATGAGGAGTCCCGGTCCTTGTTGAAGCATTTTGGAATGCCGTTCAGACACTAAACGGTAGCCGAACAGGAGGTTCGAATTGGCCAAAACAAGCTTGAAAGTCAAGGCGATTAAGAAACCGAAATTCAAGGTGAGGAGTTACAACCGATGCCCGCTCTGCGGTCGTCCCCGGGCCTATTACCGCAAGTTCGGTATGTGTCGTATCTGCCTGCGGGACAATGCATCTTATGGACTCATTCCCGGTGTAACCAAGGCGAGTTGGTAATCATCGGAATACGATAACGCCGTCAACCAGCGAGGATATGAAAAATGACGATGACCGATCCCATTGCCGATCTGCTGACGCGGATTCGAAACGCGAATATGGCCGGCTTGGAGCAATTGCGATGCCCATCGTCCAAGATGAAGACCCGCATTCTTTCCATTTTGAAGGATGAGGGCTATATCAAGGGGTTTTCCGTGGATACAAGCGGAAAGCACGATGAGATCGTCATCAGCATGAAGTATCAGGAAGACCGGTCTCCGGTTATCCTTGGAATCCAGAGAGTCAGCCGTCCCGGCCTGCGCCGATACGTCCGACACGACACGATTCCCCGAGTGAGAAACGGAATGGGAACCGCCATTCTTTCCACTTCGCGGGGACTGATGACCGATGTGGATGCCAGGAAACAGAGGATCGGTGGAGAACTGATCTGCACGGTCTGGTAATTTTGCCGGGAAGGGTATAGCAATGTCTAGAATTGGAAAACTCCCGATTCCCATCCCCGACAAGGTGGATGTCAAGATCGATGGAGATATCGTCCGGATCAAGGGACCGCTCGGCGAGATGGAACAGGACATGAAGGGTTCCGTCATCGTGAAGATCGAGGATGGGCAGGTTCTTTGCGAGGCGAAGGACGAAACGCGTCAATCCCGTGCGTACCACGGACTCTATCGCAGCCTTCTGTCGAACCACGTCACGGGTGTTTCGGAGGGATTCAAGCGCGAACTGGATATCGTCGGCGTGGGGTATCGCGCCGAACTGGGGAACAACTCCATCCTGTTCCAACTCGGATACTCCCATCCCATCGATTTCCCGCTGCCCCAGGGGATTACGGCGGAAGTGGACGCCAAAACGAATCACATCGTTTTGAAGGGATTCGACAAGCAGTTGATTGGCCAGACGGCGGCGAATATTCGTTCGCTCCGGCCGCCCGAGCCCTACAAAGGCAAAGGCGTCAAGTATACCGAAGAGACGATCCGACGGAAAGCAGGCAAGGCCGCTTCCAAATAATACGAAGCGCGTCATCCTGGTTCAGGGAGCAAACCGATGCCAAGTGGAAAAGTGATTCAGAGACAGGCGAGAAAAGGCCGGGTACGCCGACGGGTTCAGGGAACGCCCGAGCGCCCTCGCATGACCGTTTTTCGCAGTCAGCAGCAGATTTACGTCCAGGTGATCGACGACGAAAGCGGCCAGACGCTGGTTTCCGCCTCTTCGCTGGACAAGAATCTTAAAGAGGATATTTCCCAAATCCGGAACGCCGTTCCGGAGCCTCCCGCGGAACCCAAAGCGGAAGCCGCCGAGGATGGAAAGAAGGCCAAGAAAGGGAAGCCGAAAGCTCCCAAACGTCCCCCCAGCAAGAACATCCTGATCGCCGGGCGGGTGGGAGAAGCGGTGGCTTCCCTGTGCAAGGACAAGAAGATCGAAAAGGTCGTTTTCGACCGAAACGGATACAAGTATCACGGGCGGGTGAAAAGCCTGGCCGAGGCGGCCCGCAAAGCCGGCTTGAGTTTCTAAACGGCCGGCACAAAGGAGGCATTCGTGGCAAACGATAGATTTTCCAGGAAACGGGAAGGCGCTGACCGTACCGAGGAAGAGTTCGACGAGCGGACCATACACGTCAACCGCGTGGCGAAGGTCGTCAAAGGCGGTCGGAATTTCAGTTTCGGCGCCCTGGTCGTCGTCGGTGACGGCGCCGGGAACGTGGGAGTCGGCAAAGGGAAGGCCAAGGAAGTACCGGAAGCGATCCGGAAGGCCAGCGAGTCCGCCAAGCGCTCCATGGTGAAGATTCCCATCGTGAAAGAGACGATTCCGCACGAGATCATCGGTCGGTACGGTTCGGCGAGAGTGGTGCTTCGGCCCGCGGCTCCCGGTACCGGAATCATCGCCGGCGGAACGGTCCGCGCCATCATCGAATCGGCGGGCATTCCGAACATCCTGTCCAAGATCATCGGTTCGCGAAACCCCCACAACGTCGTTCGCGCGACCATGGACGGGCTGACCCGGCTTGTCACCGAGCAGCAATTCGCCCGGCGGCTCGGCAAAGAGCAGCCTCCGGCATAGCGGGTAAGGAGATCGAGGCATGGCCAACCTTAAGATTACACAGGTCCGAAGCGTCATCGGAAGAAACAAGCATCAGCGTGGCGTCATGCTGGGCCTGGGGTTGAAAAAAATGCATCAGACCGTGGTACGGCCGGACACGCCGATTATCCGGGGTATGATTACCAAAGTGAACCATCTTGTGGACGTGGCGGAGACGGAGGAGGTTCCTACCCCTTCGGCCAGAAGTCGCGCAAACAGGAATAACGCCTAGCCCATGGGGATGGAACGATGAATTTGCAGGACATTCGCGCGCCGAAAGGCGCTCGTAAAGACAGAAAACGTATCGGGCGTGGTCATGCTTCCGGCTGGGGAAAAACGGCCGGAAAGGGTCACAAGGGTCAGAACGCCCGATCCGGCGGCGGCGTTCGCCCCGGCTTCGAGGGTGGACAGATGCCCTACTATCGGCGCATCCCCAAATTCGGTTTCACGAACATTTTCCGCAAGGAATTCGCGGAAGTGAAACTGAGCGATCTGGGAAAGATCGAGGCGGATGTCATTGATTCCTCCATTCTGGTCGAGGCGGGAATCGCCCGGTCGGGGCTGGATGGCGTAAAGATCATCGGAACCGGCGAGATCGAGAAGGCCGTCACCCTTCGCGTCCAGAAGGTGACCAAGGGCGCCCGGAAGAAGATAGAGGAAGCCGGTGGGACGATCGAACTGATCGACCCGGAGACGCCGATTTACCACGTGGACGTGGCGAAGGCGGCGCGCAAAATTCAGGCGGGCGTCATCGATGAGGAACAACTGCGAAAAGTCGGCCTGATTCCGGAAGAAGTGAAGAGATTCAAGCTGGTGAAACGGGGGATTCTGAAAGACGCTAGAACCTTCCGTGTCGCTGAAATTTCCGCTTCAGCCCGCAGGGCCATCAAGGTTACGGGCGGGAAAATCGAGGAGATCGGCTAAGTGGCGACTCAGTTTTCAAATATCGCGAAGATTCCCGAACTGAAACGGCGCATCTTTTTCACCCTGGCGCTTCTTGCCGTTTTCAGACTTGGCATCTTCATCACGACACCGGGCGTGAACCGTGTCATCATGTCCGAATTCCTGGGGAGCGCCGGCGGCCTTTTCGGCCTTTTCAATATGTTCACCGGCGGTGCCATGGAGCAGGTGTCCGTGTTCGCGCTGGGTATCATGCCCTACATTTCGTCCTCCATTATTCTGCAACTTCTCACGGTCGTCTGGCCGTATCTGGGGCAGTTGAAGAAGGAAGGCGAGGCCGGCAGGCGCAAAATCACCCAGTACACCCGTTACGGAACGGTGCTGCTTTCCTCCTTGCAGAGTTTCGGTATCGCCGTCTGGCTGGAATCCGTGAAAGTCGGAACGCAGACGGTGGTCGATCCGGATCTTGCCGGGTGGGGATTCCGTATCATGACGGTGCTGTCTCTCACGGCGGGAACGGCCTTCCTGATGTGGCTGGGCGAGCAGATCACCGAAAAAGGCATCGGAAACGGCATTTCGCTCATCATTTTCGGTGGTATCATCGCGCGGCTGCCCACGGCGGTCAAGCAGACTTTCGATTACGTTCGCGGCGATCAGTTGACGCCCCTGGTTCTGGCCGTGTTCCTTATCGTCATGATCTTCGTGATCGGCTTCATCATCTTCATGGAGCGCGGACAGCGGCGGATTCCGGTACAGTACGCCAAGCGCGTCGTCGGGCGGAAAATGTTCGGTGGACAGACCACCCATCTTCCCCTGAAACTGAACACTTCCGGAGTCATTCCGCCCATTTTCGCTTCCTCCATCATCATGTTCCCGGCCACCATGGCCAACTTCATCGACCATCCCTGGGTCGAGGCTTTCCGGAACGCGATGACGCCGGGATCCTGGGTGTACAATTCGATTTTCGTCGGCCTGATTATCTTTTTCGCCTTCTTCTACACGGCGGTTCAGTTCGATCCCATGGACGTCGCCGACAACATGAAGAAAAACGGCGGCTATATTCCCGGCATCCGGCCGGGAAAGAAGACGGCGGAATACATCGATACCGTGCTGACCCGTATCACCGTGGTGGGCGCCATCTACCTGGCCGCCATCTGCGTGATGCCCATGGTGCTGCAACAACAGATGAACGTGCCTTTCTATTTCGGCGGCACGGCGCTGTTGATCGTGGTGGGCGTCGCCCTGGATACCGTCAGCCAGATCGAGTCGCATCTGATTACGCGCCATTACGACGGCTTCACGGGAGCCAAGGGGCCCCGGATTCGTGGACGGCGCGGCCGCTGAAGCTGAATATCGAAGCGAGACGAGGAAAGGAAACGACCCATGAACATGATTTTTCTAGGACCTCCGGGAGCGGGAAAAGGAACCCAGGCCAAGCGCGTTATCGGCAAGTTCAACGTTCCGCAGATTTCTACCGGCGAAATCTTCCGAGCCGCCGTCAAGGAAGGCACGGAGATGGGCAAAAAGGCCAAGGAATACATGGACAAGGGCGAGTTGGTGCCCGATGAAGTGGTCGTGGGCATCGTGGCGGACCGGCTGGCCGCCGACGACTGCAAGGGCGGTTTCCTTCTGGACGGTTTCCCGCGCACCATTCCCCAGGCGGACGCACTGGGCGAGGTTCTTGAGAAAAGCGGCCGGAAGCTGAACCATGTGGCGGCCCTGATCGTTCCGGACGAGGAACTGATGAAACGCCTGACCGGACGCCGCGTCTGCAAGGCCTGCGGCGAGGAATTCCACGTCATGTTCAAGCCGCCCAAGCAGGACGGCGTGTGCGATAAATGCGGCGGAGAGGTTTACCAGCGCTCCGACGACAACGAGGAATCCATCGGCAAACGTCTGTCGGAATATCACAAACAGACCAAGCCGCTGATCGAATACTACAAAGAGCGGGGCCTGGTTCGCGAAGTGGAAGGAATCGGCACGTTCGATGAAGTTTTTGCGCGCCTTGAAAAGGCGCTTGTGTAATCCGGTATGATTCACCTGAAGAGTCCGGACGAGATTGAACGGGTCTTTGAAGCAGGACAGATCGTCGCCGGCGTCCACGAAGCGCTCGGCAAAATGGTGGAACCCGGCGTAACGACGGCGGAACTGGATGCGTTCGCGGAGGACTACATCCGAAAACACAAGGCCACTCCGTCGTTCAAAGGGTACAACGGGTATCCGGCAAGCGTATGCATCTCCATCAACGAGGAGATCGTGCACGGGATTCCCAGTCCGAAGCGGAAGATCAAGGATGGCGATCTCGTCAGCCTGGATGTCGGAGCGACGCTGAACGGCTGGATCGGAGACGCCGCCAGGAGTCATGTGGCCGGCAGCGCTTCCGAAACGGCGAAACGCCTGAACGAGGCGACGAAGGAATCCCTGGCCCGGGCCATCGCCGTGATGCTCCCCGGAAACCGACTGGGAGACATCGGCCACGCGGTGCAGTCCTACGTGGAACCTTTCGGATTCTCCGTCGTCCGGCAATTCGTTGGGCATGGTGTCGGACGCAAGCTTCACGAGGATCCGCAGGTTCCGAACTACGGTCTCCCGGGCACCGGCATCCGGCTGAAGGAAGGCATGGTGCTGGCGGTGGAGCCGATGATAAACGAGGGTGTGTACGACTTGCGGATTCTGGATGACGGTTGGACGGCCGTTACCGCGGATGGAAAACTCTCCGCGCACTGGGAACACTCCATCGCCATTACGAAAGACGGTCCGCGGATTCTGACGTGAACTTGAACCGTCCAAAAGAGGAGACGGATAATGAAGGTAAGAGCTTCGATCAAAAAGATTTGCGACAAGTGCAAGATTATCAAGCGCAAGGGCAAGGTTCGCGTGATTTGCGAGAACCCCCGGCACAAACAGGTGCAGGGCTAGTCCGGCGCCTGTGGGTATCAATTGAGAGGTAAAAGGAGAGAACCTTGGCACGCATAGCTGGTGTTGACCTCCCGCGCAAGAAACGGATCGATATCGCGCTGACTTACATTTACGGCCTGGGCCGGCAGTCGGCGAGAAATATCCTGGAAAAGGCTAAAATCGATCCAGCCTTGAAGTCGGATGACCTTACGGAAGCGGACGTACAGAAGATCCGCCGTCTCATCGACGACGAATACACCGTGGAAGGCGACCTTCGTCGCGAGATCCAGATGAACATCAAACGTCTGATGGATCTGGGCTGCTACCGCGGGCTTCGGCATCGGCGCGGACTCCCCGTACGCGGGCAGCGCACGCACACGAACGCTCGGACGCACAAAGGACCGAGGAAGATTCTCGGACGCAAGAAATAAGATTTTCTCTATTCTGGAGGAGCCGAAATGGCACGACCCACGCGCAGGACGCGAGGCAAGAAGGTAAAGAAAAATATCCAGACGGGTATTGCCTATATCACGAGCACGTTCAACAACACGATCGTTACGATCACGGACGTTTCGGGCAATGCCATTTCCTGGTCTTCCGCCGGCACGATCGGGTTCAAGGGCTCGCGCAAGAGCACGCCGTTCGCGGCCCAGAGCGCGGCCGAGGATGCGGCCAAGAAGGCCAAGGAGCATGGATTGCAGAACGTTTCCGTCTTTGTCAAGGGGCCCGGGTCCGGACGCGAATCCGCGCTCAGGGCTCTTTCCTCGGCGGGATTGAAAATTACGTTGATCCGCGATGTCACTCCGGTGCCGCACAACGGCTGCCGGCCGCCGAAACGGCGGCGGGTGTAACTCTCGCGGTTCCGAAACAGGAGGAATGACGTTTGGCTAAATACACAGGTTCGAAATGCCGTCAGTGTCGCCGGGAGGGAGCGAAGCTCTTTCTGAAAGGCGAACGATGCTTCACCATGAAGTGTTCCATGGAGCAGAAGCGGAAACCCTATCCGCCGGGCGAGCACGCCTTCGGACGGCGGAAGACCTCCGAGTACGGCTTGCAGCTTCGCGAAAAGCAGAAAGTCCGCCGGATCTACGGGATTCTGGAAAAGCAGTTCCGCAAGTATTTCGGTATCGCCGAGCGGCAGAAGGGCATCACCGGCGAAAACCTGCTGCGCCTTCTGGAGCAGCGGCTGGACAATGTCATTTATCGCCTCGGTCTGGCGTCCTCCCGCTCGGAGGCCCGCCAGTTCGTTCGCCATCGTCATTTCCGCGTGAACGGGCGGCGGGTGAACATTCCTTCCCTGCAGGTCCGGGTAGGAGACGAGATCAGCGTGAACGAGAAGAGCCGCAAGGTGGAGCGCATCAAAGCGGCTCTGGAGGCCATCGATCGGCGCGGACTTCCGGCCTGGCTGGAGTTGGATCGAAACAGTTTCACCGGATCCGTCAAGCAGTTGCCGTCGCGCGAGGATATCCAACTGGACGTGAACGAGCGCCTCATTGTCGAGCTGTACTCGAAATAAACGATAGGCGGCTTTCGCCATCGAACCAGGAGGAACCATGTTGTATAAAAACTGGCATGACCTCATCAAGCCGAAACGGCTGGAAGTGGACCGCGAGAAACTGACCGATCGCTACGGGAAGTTCTCCTGCGAGCCGCTGATGCGCGGATACGGCACGACGATCGGAAACTCGCTACGGCGGATTCTGCTTTCGTCCCTGCGCGGAGCGGCGGTCACCGCCGTGCGTTTCGATGATGTCCTGCACGAGTTTGCGACGATCCCCGAAGTGGCGGAAGACGTTACGAAGATCATTCTCAACCTGAAGCAGGTCGAGCTGAAAATGCACGACACCGAAAAGGTGGAGGTGCGCATCGAGAAGAAGGGCCCCTGCGAGATCACGGCGGGAGATATCGCCCATAACATGGTCACCGTCATCAATCCCGACCATCACATCGCCACGGTGGGGGAGAACGGCGAATTCGCCATGGAGCTGACCATCGAGATGGGGCGCGGGTACGTGCAGGCCGGCAGCATCGCCGAGCAGGAACTGCCCATCAACACGATTCCCATCGACGCCAACTATTCGCCGGTGCTGGACGTGAACTATTACATCAACCAGTCCCGCGTGGGACAGCGGATCGACTTCGACAAGCTGACCATGGAGATCACCACGGACGGATCCGTTCGGCCGGACGACGCCCTGGGCCTGGCCGCAAAGATCCTGAAGGAGCAGCTCTCCATCTTCATCAACTTCGACGAGACCGTGGACGCGGAGATCGAGGAAGCCGACCGGCCGGAGGAGGAGTTCAACAAGAACCTGCTCCGTTCCGTGGATGAACTGGAACTGTCCGTTCGTTCGGCCAACTGCCTGCAGAACGCGAACATCAAATACATCTATGAACTGGTGACCCGCACGGAATCCGAGATGCTCAAAACCAAGAACTTCGGACGGAAATCCCTGAACGAGATCAAGGAAATCCTGGCCGAAATGGGGCTCTCCCTGGGAATGAAACTGGAAGGCTTCGTGCCTCCGAAAGACAAAGTGTAAACCGCTCCGGCCATCCGGAGAGGAGCGTGAAGGGAAAGGACGCGGAAGATGAGACATCGCAAGGCTCACAACAAACTCGGGCATGGTTCCGAACATCGCAAGGCGATTTTGCGGAATCTGGCCACTTCTCTGATTCTGCATGGCCGCATTCGAACAACCGATACCAAGGCCAAGCAGCTTCGACCCTACGTCGAACGGATGGTGACCCTGGCCAAGCGCGGCGATCTTCACGCCCGGCGGCTTGTCGCTTCCAAGCTTTTCGACAAGCGGGCCGTTCAGAAACTGTTTTCCGAATACGGCAAGGTTTTCGCCAAGCGAAACGGCGGCTATACGCGCATCCTGAAGGATCACTTCCGCCCCGGCGACAACGCCCCCGTATCCATCATCGAATTCCTGCGGGAAGACCTGGAAGCCGGTCCTTCCGATGAAGCCACCCAGAAAGTGGAGGAGTTCGGCGAGGAATAGGCCGAAGGCAAGCGTTCGATTCATGCACGGGCGGTTCCGAAAGGACCGCCCGTTTTTTGTGCGATTTTTCTCTCCCCGGGTGCCCCGGACATGGGTGCCATAGTCTCACCGTCGAAGACGGGGAGGCTGTGTGTCTTTGTAATACGGGTTGTTATAGCCACTATTATAGCCACTATTAATAGAAATGCGCTACGGGGGGTATTAATTCCATTCAAAATAAGGTATGCTTGTGGGCATGCCTAACCTGAAGCGACCAGACACGACGAAAGGCGGGCTTGAGGAAGTCGAAGCGCAGTACCGCAAGGAGCGCGACGGGAAGTTGAAGGAGCGCCTCAACGCCATCCGCCTGTTGATGAAGGGACGCACACGCAAGGATGTGGCAGAAATCATCGGGGTTTCCGAGTCGGCCATCACGCGCTGGCGCCGGCGCTGGGATGAATTTGGAAGGGAGGGATTGAAAAGCCGACACCGTGGTCGCGCCTCGAAAGTGACGCCCGAGATGCGGGCGGAAATCGAAGACATCTTCGACATCCGCGAAACCATCAACGGGCGTAAGATCACGGCCATCGCCATTCGCGGCCACCTTAAAAAAAACACCGATTAGAGATCAGCTACTCGCACGTGTGCTACGTGCTGCGGCAGATGGGCTATCGCTACCTGCGCCCGCGTCCGTGGCCGGACAAACAAGACCAGGCGATGCGCGCGCGTTTCCAGGAGCTTTTGTCCGCGCTCGAATCCGATCCGGAGATCGAGATCTGGTATCAGGACGAAAGCGGGGTGATGGGCGATCCCAAGCCGCGGCGCATTCTGGCCAAACGCGGCTCCAAGCCGACAATGCCGTACACGGGCAAGCACATCAAGGACAACATCGTGGGGGCTGTTTGTCCTGAAAACGGGGCTTTCTTTAGCCTGATTCTGCCGGTTGTGAACACGGAGAGTTTTCAGATTTTCTTGGATCACATGCAGAAGGAGATCGGCTCGGGGCGGGTGGTGATGATTATGGACAACGCAAGCTGGCATAAGACGAAAGCCTTGCACTGGGGCCGGATCGAGCCACTGTATCTGCCTCCGTACTCGCCGGACTTCAATCCTATCGAGCGTATCTGGCTGGTGATGAAAAACCGGTTCTTCAGTCAGTTCATTGCAAGGAATCATGCCGAATTGACGGATCACCTGATGGAAGCGCTGCGCTCCTTCATGCAAAACCCGGCGCTTTGCCGCTCCATCTGCGGTGGCGCAAAATGAGTAATACTGACTCTAACCTTTCAGAATCACTTCTTCTCCAGCACCAAGTGGTGATAGTTGTAGCCTTCATCCTCTTTCGGTTCCGGAATCTCGAAAATGAGTTGATCGTCCTCGATGCAGAAGGCGTAGATGGCGCCGTAATTCTGATCGTCCGAGATCATCGTGGCCGTATTGCCTTCCACGCTCCAGGTTCCGGCGGTTCCGGGACCGGCAGGTTCGCCTTCCTTCGTCGGCGTGGTGATGGTGCACAGTTCATTCTCGAAAAGGGCTTCTGCGCCTACGTCTGTGCCGCCGTTCATCTCCGCGATCATCGTGCAGAGATCGGCGGGCGCGGTATTTGCCGGAATTTCCTCGTATTTATCGCGCAGTTTCAATAGGCAGGTTTCCGAAACCTCGACGATGACATCCATGTCGTAGGTCATATCGGCGGTGTACGTGTTGTCCGAGAGAAACTCGATGCCGCCCTGCCAGTCCACATCGGCCAGAAGCCGGTAATCCGAACATTCGGGGATGTCGGTAAAGGGATTTTCATCGTTCGAAACCTCGGCCTGGTAGCAAAGTCCTTGGATCGCCCAACTTGCAACCAGATCTCCGCCGCAAGGGCTGAAATCCAGATCCCGGCACATTTCATCCAGGGTGGTGATGACGGCGTTTCCATCCACGAAGACGATGGCGTAAAGGGAGAAATGCATCACCGGCCCCGATACGGTGTTTCCGGAAAGGGACGATCCTTCCACGGGTTGCCAGGCGTCGTTTTCGTAGACACCGAGAAGCGCCTTCTTTCCTTCCGGGACCGATCCGGAAAACGCCAGTTCCAGCGTCACGGCCTGATTGAACTGAAGCCCGTCCGGACCGAACTCGAACACGTTCGAACCCAGAATTCCATCCGTGTCGTAATCCGCCTTGGCGTGGGTTTCAATCGTGATTTCGGTATCTTCGGAAAGCGCGTCGGCGGGAATGGTCACCTTGGCCGAGCCGTCGTCCAGGGCCACGCTTCCTCCCTCGGCGGCCGTGACGGTTTTCGAGACGGGACCGGGAATCTCGTCGGATTCATCCTCGCCGTCCGAGCATCCCCAAACAATCAAAGCCGGAACGAATAAAATCAACAGAGTCCACGCGATGTTCTTTTTTTGCATGATGTTTCCTTTCACGGATTGAACGATCCCCCGGGGACGAACCCCCTGTTCGCCCCAACCGGATACCGACACTTTCTGAATTGAAGTCGTTTCAGAATATGGATTTACGGGAAAAAGTCAAGAATGAAAAAACGGGCGACCCGTGGGGTCGCCCGTGAAAGAAACGCATGCTCTCCAAACGATTACTTCACTCCGCCGTCCAGCCCCCGGCGATTCGCCACGCAGCGCGGGTGATCGTCGTTTTCGCAGGTGAAGTTCGCATCGCAGGGATTGGAAGCGCTGCAACCTTCGATGCAGTAGTTTTCCGTATCGCCGCAGATCAGGCCGATCTCGCAGTTGTTGTCGTACAGTTCGCCGCCGGTGTTCCCGGAGACGTTGCACTTCGGCACGCAGCGCGGATGATCGCCGCCCGGGCAGATCTGGGAGGCGCTGCAACTCTGTCCGTTGGGGCAGCCTTCCACGCACCAGCCCGTCCCGCTTTCACAGATTTCGCCGGTGGGGCAGAGGAAGTCGAACTGATAGCCGCCGATGCCGTTGACATCGCAGATCTGCGGCCCCTCGGCTTCTTCCTCGTCCGGATCGCCGCCGCAGACTACGCAGCGCCCCGTGGCCGCGTCGCAGCAGCCGGTGGGATTGCTGCACAGGAATTCCGTGGCCGGGGTGCAGTCGTAACCGCAATGTCCGCCGATGCAGTAATGCCCGTAGCAGCAGTCCTCGTCGATGGTGCAACCTTGATTGAAGCAGCTTTCTCCGTCGGTTTCGTCGCCGTCCTCGCTGTCGCCGTCGGTTTCCGCGTCGGGATCCTTGTCGCCGTCCGGGGTATCGCCGTCCGGAGTGTCGCCGTCCGGAGTATCGCCGTCCGGAGTATCGCCGTCCGGAGTATCGCCGTCGGTGTCGCCATCGATTTCGGGATCCTTGTCCGGATCTCCGTCGCCGTCCGTCTGGTCTCCGTCGATTTCATGGTCTCCGTCAGGAGCGTCATCGTCCTTGTCGCCGTCCGGAAGGGTTTCGTCGTCCCCGTCGTTAATGACCGGATCGTGGCATTTTCCGTCCGGACCGAGAACCTGCCCGGCGGGGCATTCCTCTTCGTCGCCGTCTCCGGACGTGCTGTCGCTGGAGCATCCGCCGGCCAGCAGGAAAACCGACAGGACGATGGACAGGATAAGCAGAATTTCCAGATTACGAATGCGCATCGGATACCTCCTCGATCAGGTTCGCCTGTGACAACGCAACCCGAATATTGTACACGCCGGAGCGGGCTTTCGTCAACGAATCCCGCGTGATTTCATTCGAACACGATGCCCACTCCCGAGTGATCGTTCGATCCGCCGGTTTCGATATAGAACGGTCCGGCCGTGGGCGCGGCCTGCACCGTGGTGGATCCCTGGGTGGCGAAAGCCTTGATGGAATACAAGCCGTCCTCGATGTTTTCGAAGGCATAGGGAATCACCCGCGTGGACGGATTGGTCGGCAGGGTCAGCCGGGCCTCCGAGACCACGTAGGGGGCGTTTCCGCGATACAGTTTGGCCGCGAACGTGTAGCCGTCGTAGTCCGGCGCATAGGTGATGGACCCGCGAATACTTCCCAGCTCGTCCACCGTCTGGCCGAAGTAGAAATTCATATCGGAAATGACCAGGGCGCCCGTTCTGGCGGCGTCGAGATCGATGACGACGGGAGCCGAACGCCAGTCCGAGTCCAGTTGGACGCCGGAAGAGTTGCGCAGAATGGCGCGGAACAAATAGGAGCCGTCGTTCAGGTCCACCAGATTATAGGGCCGGGTCTGGGCCGGATTGACCACTTCCTGGACGACGCTCCAGGCCGTCTCGTTATCGTCCAGTTTCAGGGCCTGGATCAGCAGGTTGGTGTTCGGAACGATGGTCTGGAAATAGGTCGTTCCCTGCACCTCGGCCAGTTCGGGATTTTGCATCTCGAAATAGAAATTGATGCCGGTCCAGTGTCGGGTGCCGCCCTCGATGCGCACCTGAAGCGGATTGAAGGAGTATTCCTCCATTTCGGTCAGCCAGACCTCCCCCCGGGCGAAGAGGCGATATATACCCTCGTCCAGATCCTCGAAGAGATAATTTACGGACCAGTTGGTTCCGTTCGACAGCGGCCGCAGGTGTTCTTTCACGTCCACCACGATGCCGGATTCGTTCCGAATCTCCACGTGGAACTTCTCCAGCAGGGGATCCGTGCCCACGTAAACCTTGCCGCCGATGGAGCCGTATTCCGGCACGATGGGGTCGATACATTGGCTGCTGTGCAGATCGCAATAGCTGTCCGGGGTGGCGGTGCATTCGGAATCCCGGCAACATTCCACCTTGGGCAGGCATTTGCGCGTGTCCACATTGCAATAGTAATCCGTACCGAAGGCTTCCTCGCAGTCCAGGCAGGAGCTACAGAACCATTCCTCCTCCTCTTCTCCGTCTCCGTCGCCCCCGGCTTCCTGGCAGGGTTCCGGCAGGCAGCGCCCCTTGGAGGAACAGCAGTAGTTCAACCCGTAATTCTGCTTGCAGTACTGATTGGCCCGGCACTCGAAGGTGCAGCAATTGGTATTGATGTTGCAATGCCACATGGCGGGGCAGTCGCTGGCGTAGGTGCAATACTCGCAATACTGAAGTTCGCTTTCGCAGCAGTTGCTGTCCGGGTTGCAGAGGTGATACAGATCGCAGTCCGCGTGGGAGGCGCAGTTCTGTTCGCAGGTTTCGGGATCGCCGTCCGCGAGATCCTGGCAGTGGCAGCCGTCGCAGTACTGGGTGCCCAGGCAATCCACGTCTTCCCGGCAGTCGCAGTTGTCCACGTCTTCGTCCGTGCAGAAGCCCTCGCAGGGCATGTCCTGGTCCGCCAGGTCCGGATATTCGCGGTCGTGGTCCTTGTCTCCGTCCACGTCGAGATCGCCGTCCGTGTCGCCGTCCCCGTCCGTGTCGCCGTCCCCGTCCGTGTCGCCGTCCCCATCCGTGTCGCCGTCTCCGTCCGTGTCGCCGTCCCCATCCGTGTCGCCGTCCCCGCAGGGATTGCAGTTGGGCCAGGTTCCGCCGCACAGGCAGGTAGGCGGGGGCTCGTCCTCCACTTCCACGTCTCCGTCCGAGTTGGAGTTTCCGCCGCCGCAGGACATGGCGTTCCAGATCAGCGCGATCAGCAGAAGCAGCATCGGTCGCCGCAGCGTGGCCGGGATTTGAATAAGGCGCGTCATCGGCGGGCTCCTCCTTATAAAGGGATGGGCAATCCGAGATTGCTTTTTTCCGTGGCGAGTTTTCGAAAACGGCGGGTGGACGGAACTTCCGTCCACCCGCGTGGTTTGTCGTTCAGTCCCGATGCTCCAGGTTCAGGGTCTGTTGACCGGGAAGCCGCAGGGGATCCGTCTGGATGGTGCGCACGTTCTTGGGCAGCGTCAGGCCTTCGGCCAGGGATTTCACGTCCTTGGCGCACCGGAAGCCGACATGGGAGGAGGCGTCGTCCGGGGCCATGGCGTCGCGGTAATCCACGGGAATGACCTGCATTTCGAAGGAACCGCCGCGCAGCACCTTGCGGCCGCACTGATCGTCGCAACGGTCGAGTTCGTCCGCGCGGATGTTCCCGAACGCGGGATCGATGCCGACGCCCTGAAGCTGCTTTTTCTCGCCGTCCAGGATGTTTTCCACCGTCTTGCGGCAGCGCAGGGAACAGGTTTCCGCATCTTCCGGTCCGAGCGGCATTTCACCGTAGTCCAGCGCCTCTTCCGGCAGCCACCAGTCGGCCACCCATTCGCTGACGTTGTCGAAGAGGTTGAGCACCCGGACGTTTTCCGGAAGCGCGGGGCCGTGATGTTCGTCCGCCGGAGCGGTATCGCCCGTGGCGTAGAGTTCGTTGCCGAAGCTGGCGTCCATTCCGTCCGGAACCTCGCGGACCAGGCTCTGGGCGGCGTAGCGCCATTCCAGTTCCGTGGGCAGCCGCTTTTCCTGCCAGCCGCAATAGGTCTGGGCCATGTCCCAGGTGACGTTCAGCACCGGATGGTCCGCGAAATCCGGGTCGGTGGCGTAGCCTTTTCGGGTCTTGGAATCGGTCCATTCCTCCGGCAGAGCCGGACAGACGCCTTCCGCCACGCAGCGGGTGTATTCGGCGTTCGTGATTTCGGACTGATCCAGGGCGAAGGGCGACACGGCGACTTCCTCTTCCTTTGCGGTTCCGCCGTGCAGGCTGAACGAGCCGCCCTCGAAACGGGCCATGGGTTTGGACGAGGGGCCGCCGCTGCGGCTTCCGGGAGCGTCCTTGCAGGGCTCGTCGGTGGTGGTGCAGTTGCAGACGTTGACCCGGTACGTCGCAACGGTGGTGGCCAGCCCCGATTCGGACCAGCCGCGCAGTTTGTAATAGAACACGCCGGACTGCTGAGTGTCGCCGTTGTAGACCAGCGTGTACTTGATGTCGTGGAACAGGCCGTCGAGTTCGTTGGCGCCGTACCAGTGGAAGCGGCTGTCGTAGTTGCCGCCGGCGTCGTTGGTGATGATGTCCGAATCCGTGCAGTTCTGACCCTCGACCTCGGAGCAGGGCGGTTCGGCCGCGTAACAGCTTCCCGGCTCGTCGTCGTCCACCACGCCACAGTCCGTCAGTTTCCCGGGATGGAAGGTGTCTTCCACGTTGAGGTCCGGCTGGTCCGCCTCCACCTTGTCGAGCGTCCAGGAGTAGCCGTACATGATGCCCAGGGAGAGGTCGCAGGTGGCCGCGTCCGCGCAGACGCCGGCGGTGACGTATTCCGCCACGTTGGCCATGATGGGATCGGTGATGTTGAAGACCGGGGTGTAGGCCTCCGGATCGCCCACCGGAATGGTGCCGGTATCGGAGGGCGTTTCTCCCACGTTGCAATAGATCAGGGTTTCGTCCGGGTGGGTCGTGGAGGAGATCAGCGGTGGTTGAATGGTATCCGTATCGACGCGCAGGTCGTACCAATGGGCGTCGGAGCGGTTGCCCGCCTCGTCCACCAGTTGCACGCCCACCTGGTACATGCCCGGCGTGGCGATGGTGGGAATGTCCAGGGTGTAGTTCAGCGACCCCGGCGGCACGATCCATTTGTCCACTCCTGCGGCGTCCGCCGGATCGGTGACCCGAACCTCCGGGCCGCCGGGAATCAGGGCGATGTGGTAGGCGGACAGCGGGCTGAACACCGACTGGCCGTCCGGGTTCACGTTTCCTTCCTCCCAGGCGATAGTGATATCGTTGTAGAGGTGCCAGCTTCCTGAAAGCGGTGTGATGTCCTCGGAGAGAGGATCGGCGGTGACGTAGACCTGGATGTCGTTCATCGAGGGAGCGTGGCGATCCAGGCCGAACATGTAGGTCATGGCCGGTTCCACCGTGTGCAGGGCGGCGGGGCTGCCCTCGGCCGCGTAATCGTGCTGGTCGCGGGCTTCCATGCACCAGTGATAGTAGTCGTCCGACAGGGACGAGAGATCCACATCCTGGGCGAAATCGTATACGTCAGGTGTCGGCAGGTTGTTGAAGACGCCTTCGATCCAGGCCGTCTGGGCCATCAGGGTTCCGGAGCACTGGCCGCCCATATCGACGCCGTCGTAGATGCTGAGGCGGTATTCCACGGTGTCGCCCACGGAACTGGGGCCGTCGAGACAGTTGTAGGCTTCCGTCAGCCCCGGCGGGCAGGTGCCGTTGGCGTTGCAGAAGGCGAACAGGTCGTACAGGTAGGCCCGGTCGCGATCGATGTGGCCCCAGGTTTCGAAGCGGAAGCTGTTGCCGTTGGTCCATTGATCGGCCGCGGGCGAAACCAGCGTGGGGGACTGGGGCGGGAAAGAGGTGTGGAAGACCTTGTCGCAGGTTCCCTGGCGTTCCACGTCCCAATCCAGGTATCCGCCCTGGGCGTCGATGATCTTGATTTCAACGCCCTGATCCTGGTCGTGTCCGTAGTCCGCGCCGCTGCTGTTCAGCGACCAGCGGAAGACCACGTCCAGTTCCGATCCGTTGGCCGTGACGGAACTGGGAGCGGAAGGATGGGTGTTGTCGAAGAACTGCACCCGGTTGTTGCCGTAGTTCGGATCGTCCGGGGGAACCTCCTGGAGGCTCCAGTTGTCCGTACCGGAGTCGTAGGACGCCATGAACAGTCCGCGCTTCTTGTCTCCCATGCCGGTCCAGACGCCGTGGGGGGAGACGCGCAGGTAGATGGATTCGATGTTGTTGTAGTAGTAAGCCGGGTTGGCCGTACTGCCGGAACGGTTGTTGTCGTCCGTGATGGTGAAACGCACTTCCTGGTAGTTGACGCCGTCCACGGCCGCCGCGCGGGATTCGCCCACGGCATTGTTGACGCCGTAAAGCACCTGAAGGGTTCCGGGCTTGATTTCCGGAACGGCGGGCGCAATGGCTTCGTCGCTCATGGGGGACCAGCCGGTCCAGGCGTCCGTCCATCCGTCCAAAAGGCCGGTGGTCACCGCGTCGCCGTTTCGGGCCATGACCTTGATGCAGTGCCACTTGTCGCCTTCCAGGTTCACCATGTCGCGGGAACGGGAGGTGGTCCAGAAGGGTTCCAGAGATGCCGCGTCGGCGTTCACGCAGCCCGGAACGGCGCTGACGGCGCAGGGCGTGACGATTTCTCCGGCGGCGTTCACGAAGCCCGCCAGTTCGTAATCGCCCCCTTCCACGCATTCTCCCGCTTCCTCGGCGGTGAAGGCGAAGGTCAGGAACTTGGTTCCGTAACGGTTGTACGCCGGGGGAGGCGTGGCCGGGTTGTCGAACTCCGTGTGCAGTTTTCCCGCCACCGGGTCGCCGCCGGACAGAAGGATGTCCAGATCGGGCTTGGGCGGTGTGGTGGCCAGGGTGTAGCGCGTGACGCCCAGGCGGCAATTGGCCTGGGTGCAGTAACTCGTGGCGCCGTAGGCCACGCAGGCCGCGTAACGGTCCCGAAGCTCGCAGTTCGAAGTGCCGTCCGGGCAGTCCGGACAGTCGGCGATGGTCGTGCAGGTGTGGGCTCCCCGGACGCCGGCGGTGGTGCAATAGGTCTGGTCGCTGTCGTCGCGGCGGAACATGGCGCAGGCCACGTATCCCCGGCCGATGGGGCAGTCGTTGATGGTGCTGCACGGGATGCCGCCCCGCCAGCTTCCGCAGTTCATGTCGTCTTTCGGATCCGTCTTGGAGTCGCAGGAGCGCCACTTGTAGGAGCGCGGCGTATTTCCGGCCAGTCCGGTCTCGTCCACGGTGGCGGCGTCGGTGCGCGCGTTGGTGTCCGGAATCAGATCCGTGAAGTTCAGACAGGGATTGTCTCCCTCGTAGAGGAAACGCATGTGGCTGTACTGATAGCCCTTGGCCACCACGCCGGTATACAGATCCGGCGGCGCGCGGTCGGCCATGGTGCTTTGGGCGAGCAGACCCGACGCCATGGTGGCCATGTAGGGATTGGCGGGAGCCGCCGCCAGGGGGCGGTCGATTTCGTAACCTCCCGACAGGGCCATGGCGCGTCCCAGAACGGACTGGGCCAGGGCTTCTTCCCGAGTGATCTCGCCGTTACGCAGCCGTTCCATGATGCCGGGGCGGATGGAGACGGGAGCCGCCGGTTCCGCCATGGGAACGCCGTCCGGATGACCGGAGCGGGACGGCCGGGGGTTCTCGATTTCCGCCGTGCTGTTTCCGATGGAGTCCACCGCAATGGTGACGTAATGGTATTCCGTGCCCTTGTCGTCTCCCAGGGCGGGGGAATTCTGATCCGACTCCGGGGTGCGCGTGTGGACGCGCAGGGAGGATTCGCCCAGGGCCTCCACGTCCGTGTCTTCGTATTCCGGAGTTCCCGGCGCGGACACGTCCAGGGCGTAGGTGTCCTCGAAGCTGTTCGTACCGCCCGCCTCGCTGGTGGTCAGGAAGGGAGCCAGCATGAAGTTGTCGAAGAAGGCCGTGGTGCGGTCCAGGCGCAGACCGATGCCGTTGGCCCGATCGTCGCCGTTGATGGTGTTGTATTGCATTTCCCACATCTGCACGCCGTCGATGAATCCCCGGGCCAGGTTGCCCTTGACGTACACCATCAGCTTGTACCAGAGGCCCGGCGTCATCTCGAAGGGGCGGGTGTCGGGATCCGTGCGGGAGCGGTCGATGGGGTCGCTGTAGACGATGGAACGATACGTTCCCGGGTCGGCCTCGGATTCCTCGCCCACGGCCCAGATGACGTACTTGTCCAGATACTGGAACATGATTTCCACGCCGTTGTCACCTGAAACCTTGGTGGCTTCCACCGAGAGCAGGTACCCGTTGGACAGGTCGTATTTCGGGTCGGCGGGGGGCTGATCGGTCAGGCTGAGGATCGCCCGCCCTTTGTAATTGGTGTCTTCCTCCTCGTCCGCCTCGGCATCGTCGTCGGCGTCGCCGTCCGCGGGAGCCGGGGTCGGGTCCGTGTAATGTCCCTTCGCCACGCCGTCTTCCAACACCCAAAAATCGTCCGGTGTGCCGTTGGTCACCCACGGAATGGTGAATTCGTCGTCGTATTCCTCCTGGAAGCTGTCCCATTCTCCCTTCAGAGGCCGGTAGTTGCCGGGTTCCACGCCGAAAGGCGCGGCGCCGGAGACATCGTGAATGTCGTCGCCGAGTCCGCGCAGAACGATGTAATCCACATTCGGGGACGGGCCGACCAGATCCCGGCTGGAACCCCAGGAGAGGCTCAGGTAGTCCTCGTCCGTGTCCTGGACGGCCGAGGGAGCGGCCGGATCCGTGGGCGGGGTGCGGTCCGGCGTCGGGCCGATGGGCCAGGGATCGGACCATTCGGTTTCGATGTAGCAGTGGTCCGTGATGCCGAGGTCCGGATTGTCCTTGCAGGCCGGAATCGTCACGCAGCAGGGGGCCGCTCCGCCGCAATCGCCGGCGTCGTTGGAACAGGTTTCATGCGCGCCGCAGCCCGGATCGCAGCAGTCTCCGCAGGTTCCGTTGATGCAGCACTCTCCGTCCGCGCAGATGGGATCGCAGGTGGTGTCGGTGAGATCCAGAACGATGTTGGCCTGAATCTGGAAATTGAAGGACGTGTAATCGTCTGTGATGAGCGAATAGCCGTCCAGGCCGCCGTAGAAGTCGAAGTCGCCCCAGTAACACTCCGTTCCGGCCAGGGAGGTGGAGGCGTCCACGAAGTAGCCGCTGTCCTGTTCATAGATGCAGAAGCGTTCTCCCAGGTTGGACGTTTTCTTGAAAATGTACTGCTCGATGAGTCCCATTTCGGAATTCAGCGGAGCGTTTCCGATGCTCATGTCTGCGAACTCGGCCTCCGGGAGGGTCCAGAAGATGCGGTCCAGACTGTCGAATTCGTACATGTCGCCGGACAGGTCCGAACCGGCGTCGCAGTCGGCTTCGCCGGTCAGGCACTGTTCGTTAACGAAAACGATGAATCCGCTTCCCATCAGTTTCTTGACGTTACGCTCCTGTCCGGTGGGCGGATCGTTGGGGCTGATGAAGCGGGCGTTGTCCACGATGAGCGACTGGTCGTTTTCGATGGTCAGGTAGACGGAATAATCTGGAGCCACGGAGGAGGTGTCGTTGTTCCGGAAACGACAGTAGTCCAGTTTGTACGTGGGATCGATGATCGCTCCGGGTTTGATGACCAGGCCGTAGCGGTTCATGGATTCCACCACGCATTCCCGCGCCGCGAAGGTGCCTCCGGAATAAACCAGGATTTCATAGAAATCCACGGTGGGACTGGTGCTGGTGATCGTGGCGGCGCCGGTGGGGATGCCGTCCAGAGTCAGGGTTCCGTAGACATTGACCACGGAGTTCGCGGCCATGACGAGGGAGGTATTGGGCGGCACCGTCAGCGCGCCGCCGGCGGCGATGAAGACTTCCTCCAGGAAATTGGGTTCGCTCGGCGAGGCGGCCAGGGAGGTTGCGCCCGCGCCGGATTCCTCCACGTACAGACTCTTCACCGAGGCCGTCGTACTGATGACCGAGGAGTCGCCCTTCATGGTGACTTTCACCAGATTTCCGGTGAAGTCGCCCGACGTGGAGAAGTTTCCATTGACGATGAACTCGGTGTCCGTGTTGAAGGTGCAGTTCGTGCAATCCGCGATGTTCAACTCGCCGCCGGAACTGGCGACGCCCGTGCCGGCGTAGAAAAACGCGCCGTTGCTGACCAGGGTGGCCGGGTTGTCGATGAACAGACTCCGGTCCACGGAAAGCCGGGAATCCGTGGCCATGGTCATCTGGTTGTTTTCGCCCAGGTAAAAGTCCCAGCCGGAATCCGGATCCTGGTTGTCGATGAAAATGCTGCCGCCGTTTTCCAGATCGATCCAGGAACTGTCTCCGATGAAGATCGCCAGGGGAACATCGCCGACGTTTGTGGTGAAAGCCACCGGCGTTCCGTCTTCATAAGGGCCGATGTAGACATTCGCTCCGTCGATGTGAAGCGCGGATTCGGAATTGTTATTCCGATCCAGGTTGATCGGCGGGGTGGAGGTGGCCGGATCGTAGTTCATTCCGATGACCCGCAGGCTGGAATCGCCCTCGACCAGCAGACGGCCCTCCCCGGCGAGATCGATGTATTCGTCCACGACGAGATGATAGCCGTTCAGATCCAGGGTGCCGTCGTCGATGGTCAATCCGGTGAGATAGCGCGTGTCCGCGGCGGACTGCCGTCCGATATGGCCGTAGATGGTGACCGAACCGCCGGTTTTGTCGATGGTCAAATGCGGAGCTTCCAGGGAACCTCCCTGGTTTTCCAGTTTGACGTCGCCGGCGCCGCCCATGGTGATGGTCTGGCCGTCCGCCCCTTTCACGATATTAGCGTAGGAGGAGATCACCAGATTCCCTTCGATGCGGGTCCGAATGTTGGTCAACTCCGTGATGGAAGGATCGCCCTCCGCCTTGTCCATGAAATGGGCGTTTCCTTCCACCGTGAAGTGGCATGAATTGTTGGCCGTCGAGCCATCCGTGTTGACTCCGAAATACCCGGAGTTCTGAAAGTTTCCGTGAATGGTCAGGTCATCCGAGACGACGCCGTGCTGCCATTCCACATGGCCGTTCTCGGTGATGGTCATGTTTTTGCATTCTTTGTGGGAATCGATGATCCCCGCCTCGATGTTCAGCAGATGATCGCCGGGAAGAACCGCGTCCACCAGGACGTTGTCCGACGCACTCGGAGGGAAGAAAGTGACTTTTTCCGTGCCGCCCTGCTGCACCACCCAGTTTCCGGCCCACTCCCAGAGGCTGGAAGTCGCACCGGTCCAGCGGAAGGCCCCGGCGGGTTCGAAGACCACCTTGACGGTCGTCGTGGAGCCGTTGGGCGTGAAAAGCATGTCGTTGGAGGGAATGTCGGTCCGGGGGTTGCCTTCGTGGTCCACACCGTCGAAACCCCAGTGATTGAAGACCCATAGTTCGCCCGTGCTGGCGAGACGCTGCATGGAGTCCGTATAAAAACTGTAAACCAGGCCGGGGAAAACCTGGACTTCGGCCGTTCCCGGCCCCAGTTCCACATGGTTGACCTGGAAGACCGGATCCACCAGCGGATTTCCGGCCATGTCCTCGGCGATGAACGTAACGTACTGCGCGTCCTGGATGCTGATATCGCCCGACGTGCATCCGCCCAGGTCGAAGCCGTCCGTGCACGTGGTGTTGCCGACGCCGTTGGAGGATCCGCACTGGAAATTTTTGGTTTTTTCCCGGAAGACGTGAATGACGCCTGCGCCGCCTTCTCCGCCGGAGCCGCCGAGGGCGTCTCCGGGATAAGCCGTGCGTCCCTGGCCCCCCCGGGCCTGGAGGCGCGATCCGGTGGGAATGGATATGTCGCTGGCGGAAATGCGGATGCTGCCGCCCGCTCCCGCGCCGCCCGCGCCGCCCGAACCGCCGAAAGTCACGGCGGCGTCGCAATAATCCTCCCAGTGATTCCATTCCCAGCCGAAGACTTCCCAAGTTTCCTGACAGCGTTTGTCGTATCCGGTGCCGCCCGGCTCTCCGCCGCCGCCGGCGGGAGCATCCGCGCCGTTGGCCCGGACAAATCCGGTCTGGGTGTAACTTTCGGCGGCCTCCAGAATAATAACGCCGCCGCCGCTGGCTCCCACGGGGCCTACGAAGGGCGGAGGCTCGTCGTCGGAGAGGTAGGTCAGGCTGGGGCCGGAAGCGCCGCCGCCGCCGCCCGCTCCGCCCGCGCCGATGCCGATGGGCATGTCCGGAGCGGCGAACGCATACGCCGCGCCGCCCAGTCCGCCGCCGCCGCCGCCGCCGCCCGTGCAGGGGCTGGTGGTGCCGCCGTCTTCGCCTTCCTGTCCCACACAGCCCGCCGTCTGGGCGCCGCCGCCGCCGCCGCCGCCGCCGCCGCCGCCGCCGCAATACTGACCATCGATGCTTTTGCAGTCCTGAATCCAGTCATCGATGCCGCCGGAGGGGCATTCGGCGAAAAGGTACCAGTCGCAGTCGAACTCGCAGCCGTCATTGTTTTCGCTTGGAGTGCCGTCGTCGCCGCCCGCTCCGGTGCTGCCGTAGGCGCCGTCCGTTCCCGGATAGCCGCCGTAGCCCTGTTCCACGGGACTGCCGGAAGGCGCCGCGCCGCCCGCGTCCTCCACCATGCCCCAGCCGCGATCTCCGCCGTCTCCGCCCGGAGCTCCCAGGCCGGTGGCGTCCAAGTTGCCGGCGATGTCGATGTCCCGGGCCCGGATGACCAACGTTTCCGTTCCCGAGGTGACGGTGACGCCCGCGTTGATCGTGAAGGTCTCGATGCCTTCATGACAGCCGCTGATGGTTTGATCGGTCGTGAGCGTCCAGTCCACGCCGCCGTGGTTTACGCAGTTGTACTGGGCGAATGCATCGGTCCCGTAACCGGCAACCAGCAGAAAAACGGCCAGGGTCGAAAGGATTGACTTCATCATGCTCCCACCTCGATTTCCGGTCCGGTTAAGACCCGTTCGCGGGCCAGACCCGCATTTTTTTCACAACCGATTAACATATTTGCACGCTTCGGCGGACCCGCTGAAAAATAGATCCGGTCGCCCGCCCCACGTAAATCGCTGTAACACTCTGTTATCGTTATTGTATTGCTCCATTTTCGGTTTTCATCCCGAAAGGATCGTTCGCCCGGTCGATCGGACGACTTCGACCCGTAGCACCAAAGGCTTGATGGATGCAAAATTCGCACCAAAAAGAGATCCCGAAGACGTTTTCCATGCCTTCGATTTTCTTCTCCCGGGGCGCAATCTCCCATATTGTAGGGCAAGCCTTCGGTCAAGTCAATTTGCAAAGGCGGTCTTTCCGTTTTTTTGCCGTGATTTCCGAGGGGAGAACCGGGGCGGAAGCGCCGGGGCGGACGAAAGATGCACGAAATTGTATATTCCAAGTAAAAACAACAGGTTATGGGATAATTTTCTTTTTCGCGCCCGATCGACGAAGACCGTCCCTTCGAAAACGGGCAACGGCCGGCTTTCGCTTCTTTTCGCGTCGTTTCGTTTTCCCGGACGAAAAAAGCTAGCCATTTCTCGGTGTTGCTATATAATCAACACCATGATGGTCAAAGCGATACAAAAGGCCCTGGATCTCGTGTCCAGAGGGGAGATGGATCCACTTCTCGACCGCTACGAACGGCAGTTGGAAAGTATCGACGCCTGTTTCTCCGACGCGATCGCAAGAGGGGAGGCGCGTCCGCTCTGCGAGCCGGGGTGCTGCGAATGCTGCCGGGGCATCTTCGAAATCTCCGTTCTGGATGCCCTGCTGATCGCCCGGCGGGGTCTGAAGCGGGCTTTCCCGAAAACGACCTACAAGCAGGCGGAGAAGCTTTCCGATCGGGTGACGAAAGCGTCCTGGCCCTATCCGCATCTTTTCCAGACCATCGAGGAATACGAATCGCCTCCCAACGTCGAAGAACTGGACGACACGCCCTGTCCTCTTCTCGACGGAAAAGGGCGTTGCCGTATCTACAAACATCGGCCGTCCATTTGCCGTTTTCAGGGCATTCCCTTCGTGGATCCTCAGTCCGGGCAGGAGTTGGAGGACGAATGCCCGAAAGCCTCCCCCGACCGGCATCGCATTGCGTTCAACCTGTTCGACTTCAATAGCAGGGAAATGGATTTATTTTCCGAACTTTGCGGGATCATTCCGGAATTCAGAGATACGGATTTAAGCGGATGGGACACGCTGATCGCTTCTTCCGTTCTCTGGTCCCTGGATGAATAAGCGATTTTTTCCCGTTCCGACTCTCTCCGTTTTTCCGTTTCCGGTCTTTTCGGCTTCCATCCGTCCAGAAAAACCTTGCATCCGGCGCGGGAATCATTACCGTAAAAACGAGGACGGTGAGGAAAAAGACAAACGCGAATTCATGAATAGCGAGGGAGGTGGCCGAGCCATGAAAAAAATATCGATGCTATATTTCGTGTTGATTTTATTGCTGTTTCTCATTGCCTGCGAGGATAAGGATGCGTCCGTGGGCGAAAAGTCGGGGAAAACCACGGAGAAGCCCAAGGCGGAGAAAACGCTTTTTGCCGTCTTCGAAACCTCCATGGGAAATATTGAGGCGAAGCTGTATCGAGACAAGGCCCCGAAAACCGTAAAGAATTTCGTGGAGCTGGCCCAGGGGAAGAAGGAATGGGCGGATCCCAAAACCCTCCAGCGCGCCACGCGCCCCCTGTACAGCGGAACCGTCTTTCATCGCGTCATCCCCAATTTCATGATCCAGGGCGGAGACCCGAAAGGCAATGGAACGGGCGGGCCGGGCTATGTTTTCGAGGATGAAATCGATCCCGGTCTGGTTTTCGATCGCGCCGGAATCTTGGCCATGGCCAACGCCGGTCCCGACACCAACGGCAGCCAGTTCTTCATCACCGAGGCCCCCACCCCGCACTTGAACGGCAAACATACCATCTTCGGCGAGGTCGTTCGGGGGATGGAGGTCGTCAAGGCCATCGCCCGCACTCCCCGGGACGGTCGGGACAAGCCGCTGGAGGACGTGGTTCTGAAGCGCATCCGCATCGTGGAACGATAGCCGTTTCCTTTTTTTTCGAACACGAAAAAGCCCTTGGAAATCCAAGGGCTTTCGTGTTTCTCGGGTCGTATTTCCCCGATCAGCGGACCTGATAGGTCATGGGAAGCGGATACGGCAGGCAGCGGCCGTAGTTGCACACGCGATCTCCCTCGGGGGAGCAGAATTGCCCTTCTTTGTAGGCATTGCATCCGTCGCAGCACTGGTTGACCTCGTGGCACTGGCAGGTGTAGTTCCGATGCCGAAGGTCTCCGGCGATGGCGGCTTCCAGCATCGGTTGGGGATAGCAAGCCAGGCGCTGAACGTACTGGAAGTCGAAAAACGCCAGTGATTCTCCGCCGTTCTGGGCGAAGACCACCTCGGGACTTTGATGCGTGTCGGAATTCAGGCTTCCCACCGCGACTCCCGCTGCGCCGTAGGTTTCGAACACGAATTCGTCGGTGAACAGCACTTGGTTTCCCACGCCTCGATCCGAGGTATATCCGTAGGAGATGGCCGGATCCTGTCGCACGCCTAGTTTCGAGGCCAGCACGACGTCCAGATGGCCGTCGTTGTCCAGATCGACCACCTTGTTTCCATGGGCTCCGGTGAGCAGTTTTCCCTCCGGGTTCAGGACGGCGTAGTTGGGAAGTTGGCTTCTGGAGCGTCGCTCGGACAGCATTCCGGCATTCTGCTGCCCCAGGGCCGGATTCCAGAGAATCTGGGAATAGGGCAGTTCTCCGTAAGATATCACCAGGTCGATGAAACCGAAGTCCCGGCCGCCCTTCATCTTCGCATCGAACTGGGCCGCCGAGATATCCTTGGCGTCGTGCACCCAGACGGCGCCGACATGGTTGAAGAGATACTGGCCCTGGATACGGTTGCCGAGGAATCCGTAGGCCAGGGTCATGGGATCGCCCGAGGCGTCGGCTTCCGTTCCGATGACGACGTCCATGTAGCCGTCCGAATTGATGTCCGCCACCGCGCAGCCGAATCCCCGGGCTCCGTTCAGAACCAGGTTGGTGGTTGAATCGAAGGATCCCGGCTTGGCGGGATTGTTCCAGAAGATCTGGGCCGGTCCCAGGTTGTTGGCGAAAACGATGTCCTTCAGGCCGTCTCCGTTGATGTCGGCCACGCAGTTGTAGCGGGCGTCCAGGGTGGGCAGTTGAAGCGGCGGATAATCGGCCGCCACCGGCCCGAAGACGATGACGGAAGCCTGTTCGCCGGGACGCGAGAATACCATGTCCATGAATCCGTCCCGGTTCAGATCTCCCAGGCTGACATCCGTTCCGATTCCGATGCCCAGGTCGTGAGGATCGTCGATGATTTTTTCTTCTTCCGGGTCGTAGGAGAAGATAAGTCCGTTGCTGAACACCACGTCCGGATAGCCGTCCGGAACATCCAGCGCGCCGCGCGCCGGTTCCCCGATTCTTCCAAGGTCCGCGTGGCCGCACAGGCCGCTGATGCAGACATCGTTATCGGTTTCGGGGTCGCCGTCGTCGCAGGGAGTGTAATCCTCCGCCGGACGATGCGTGCAATCCTCTCCTTCCGGCGAGCACAAGTCCTCCGTACAGGGATCGCCGTCGTCGCAGGCGCTCCACGGGTCGAAGTAGGAACTGCATTGCATGCGGCCTGTCCCGGGATTGGGTTCGCAATGAGACACCGTGCAGGCGCTGCATGCGTCTTCGCAAGCATCGCCCTCGTTCAATTCCTCCCAGTTGTAACGGCTTTCCGGCCGTTCTCCCGGCATGCAGATCTCGCAGGGATTTTCCGGGTTGCGTTCGCCGATTTCATAGCAGGTGTCGTCGATGACGCAGGAATTCGGCAGGATTTCATGTACGCAGAAGCCTTCCGGGCTACAGGCTTCCGCCGTGCAGGCCAGGCCGTCGTCCTCGCAGATGGCCGTCCTCGGATCGTCGTTGGCGATGAAAACGTAGTATTGACGCCCCATTCCCGCGTCACGCGCCTCCGGCTTGCAGCATCCGAGCGTCGTGGTGGAAGCCTCGGGCGTCCATCCCGGGATGCAGCAGGTGCTTTCATCGTCATGTCCGGGGAGATAATCTTTGATGCAGAGTTCTCCGTATATATAGATCTTGTCACAGACCTTGCAGCAGCCGTCCGTCTGGTCGAAAGGCTGATCCTGGCACAGCCCGGGCTGGCTGCTGCCGTAGGGGCCGGGAATCCGGCAATTGACCGGGGACGAGCCGTCCGCGTGGGTGGCGCTTTCGTCCGTGGCGCACTGGCCCGTGGCCGGATCGCAATAGCCGTCGAAACAGTCGTTGTCCGTGATTTCTCCGTGATCGTCCACCGAGGGGCTGTCGCATTCGACGATCCCGCCGAGCCCCTGGACGCAGGTTCCGTAGCGGCAGATATCGAGGGTGCACAAGTTCTCGTCGCAGTTGCAGGGGACGTTTCCATCCGGGCTGTCCGGATCGTAGTCGTAGGGCCAGTTTTCGCACAGACCGCTTTCGGGATTGCAGAGGTCTTCCGTGCAGACGTTTTCGTCGTTGCAGTCCTGTTCAGGAGCCTGGACGCAGGAAATCTCGTTTCCTTCGTACTGGCAGGTATCCCAGGTGCATAGATTATCGTCCGCTTCGCAGGGCGTGCCCGGAGGAAGGTCGTCCATTTTGCACAGCCCGTCGGCCGTATCGCAGTAATCCCGGGTGCAGGGATTGTTGTCGGCGCACATGCGGTCTTCGCCCAGGCAGAAGCCGTTTCGGCAGATGTCCTTGTCCGTGCATGGATTTTCATCGTTGCAGGCTTCGTCGTTCAGTGCTTCCAGATCGTGGATGCAGGTGTATTCCGTGGAATGCTCCTCGCACAGATCCAGGGTGCAGAACTCTCCATCGTCACAGTCCGGCGGGAGGCCATCCGGCCAGTCGTGATCGCAGGCGTCGGTGTCGTCGTTGCAGAATTCCGCGCCGTTGCACCAGAGGCCGTCATCCGGACAATCGGGTACGTCGGCGGCGTCGCAGGCGTCGGTATCGTCGTTGCAGAACTCCGCGCCGTTGCACCAGAGGCCGTCGTCCGAGCAGTCCGGCGCGTTCTGGTGGCCGCAGGCGTCCGCGTCTTCATTGCAGAATTCCTCGCCGTTGCACCAGAGGCCGTCGTCCGAACAGTCCGGCGCGCTCCGATGATCGCAGGCGTCCGCGTCTTCGTTGCAGAATTCCTCGCCGTTGCACCAGAGACGATCGTCCGAGCAGTCGGGCACGTCGGCGGCGTCGCAGGCGTCGGTGTCGTCGTTGCAGAACTCCGCGCCGTTGCACCAGAGGCCGTCATCCGGACAATCGGGCACGTCGGCGGCGTCGCAGGCATCCGCGTCTTCGTTGCAGAACTCCGCACCGTTGCACCAGAGGCCGTCGTCCGAACAGTCCGGCGCGTTCTGGTGGCCGCAGGCGTCCGCGTCTTCGTTGCAGTATTCCTCGCCGTCGCACCACATACCGTTGTCCGGACAATCGGGCACGTCGGCGGCGTCGCAGGCGTCCGTGTCTTCGTTGCAGAACTCCGCGCCGTTACACCAGAGGCCGTCGTCCGGGCAATCGGGCACGTCGGCGGCGTCGCAGGCGTCGGTGTCTTCGTTGCAGTATTCCGCGCCGTTGCACCAGAGACCGTCGTCCGAACAGTCCGGCGCGTTCTCTACGACGCAACTGTCGGTATTGTCGTCGCAGCTTTCCTCGCCGTCGCACCAGAGGCCGTTGTCCGGACACGGCGTTCCGGCGTGGAGACAGACGCCCTGTCCGTCACAGGCGTCCGCTCCGTTGCACCAGAGGGTGTCGTCGCAGGAGGTGTCCACGGGCGAGAAACAGCTGTCCGCGTCCTCGTTGCAGGTGTTGTTGCAGAGATCGCCGCCTTCGCAGGGATCGCCCGCGTGCAGACAGGTTCCCGCGCCGTTGCAGGTGTCCGATCCGTTGCAGAAGCGGCCGTCGTCGCAGGCGGCATCCGGAGGACTGAAGCAGGAGTCGGCGTCCTCGTTGCAGGTGTTGTTGCAGAGATCGCCGCCTTCGCAGGGATCGCCCGCATGGAGGCAGGCTCCCGCACCGTCGCAGACATCGACGCCGTTGCAGAAGGCGGTGTCGTCGCATGACGTATCCGCCGGACTGAAGCAGGTTTCGGCGTTTTCGTTGCAGGTGTCGTTGCAGACATCTCCGTTTTCGCAGGGATCGCCCGCGTGCAGGCAGGTTCCCGCGCCGTCGCAGGTGTCCGCTCCGTTGCAGAACGTGCCGTCCTCGCAGGATACGCCTTCGGCCAGCGGCGACCATGTGAAGGGATTGACGCCCGGCCGGCAACTCATGCAGGCGTTTTCCGGATCGAGTTCCCCTTCCGTGACGCACTGGCCGTTGATGACGCAGAAGCCCGGCTGAAGCGCGGAGAGGCAGTATCCGCCGCTGCATCCGCTGGCCGTGCAGTCCAGACCGTCGCCGTCGTCGCACGCGCCGCCTTCGTTGACGGCTACGCAGTCCTGGCAGCACTCCGGGTCGGAGTTGTCGCAGACGCAGCCTTCTCCGATGCAGTGGCCCATGCCGTCGCACTGGTCGTTGCCCGTCTGCGGATCGCCGTCGTCGCAGGATTCGCCGGACGCGGTGAAGACGTATTCGCAATCCCCGCTGCCCGGGTTGCAGGTTCCGGGAATCTCCTGGCAGGCGGGCGGGGCGTCGCAGACCACGGGGTCGCCCTGGCAGGAACCGCCGTTGCATTGGTCGTCCGAGGTGCAGATGTCGCTGTCGTTGCAGGTGGTTCCGGGATCTTCATCCGGATGGGAGCAGACGCCCGCCTGACAGATGTCCTTCGAGCAGACGTTTTCGTCCTCCGTGCAGGGCGTTCCGTCGGCCTTCGGGGACCAGCCGTCCGGCAGGGCCAGGGCGTCGCAGATTTCGCACTCGTTCTCCGCGTTCGACGTTCCGTTGGGTAGGCAGGCTCCGGAAACGAAGCAGTAGCCGGTGAGTACGGTGTTGTGATCGCAGACGCCGCCCAGACACTGATCCGCCGTGCAGCTGATACCGTCGCCCGTGCAGTCCGTGCCGTCCGCCCGGTTCCGCCAGACTTCCGGCGAGTTGTTCGCGTCGCAGACCTGGCATTCGCTCTGCGGATTGGGCTGGCCGTTCGTAAAGCACGCGCCGTCGATGAGGCAGCGATTCGCGGCCAGTTCGTGTCCGCAATTCCCCGCGTCGCACAGATCCTCCGTACAGGCCAGGCCGTCGTCCTGGCAGGCGGCGCCGTCCTTGGGCTCCGAGGGATGCTCGCAGGCGTACGCGCCGCCGGTTTCCTGACAGGTGTCGGCCGTGCATTCGTTGTCGTCCACGCAATCGGGAGGCAGGTTGTCCGGCCACTCGTGTCCCACGCATTCTCCGGAATGACAGATGTCCGCGCCGTTGCAGGCCATGCCGTCGTCGCAGGCCGTGCCGGAAAGCAACTGGTGGTTGCAGGCATAGGAGCCTTCGGTTTCCTGGCAGGTGTCCCGGGAACAGGCCGAGTCCTCGTCGCAGGTCGGGGGCAGGCCGTCCGGCCACTGGTGCTCGCAGACGGCGCTTGCGTTGCAGGCGTCCGCGCCGTTGCAGAATAGGCCGTCGTCGCAGGACGATCCAGCGTCCCGCGCGCTGTAGGTGAAGGCGTCGATCTCCGGGCGGCAGGCCCGGCAGGCGTTACCGGGATCCACGGTCCCGGCCTCTACGCAGGCTCCGCCGATACGGCACCATCCGTCGAGAAGCGTAGAGTCGCAGTAACCGGCGGTGCAGGAACCCGCCGTGCAGGCCAGGCCGTCTCCGTCGTCGCACTCGCCGCCTTCGTTGATGGCCATGCAGTCCGCACAGCAGGCGGCGGCGCTGTTGTCGCAGGTGCAGTCGTTGCCCAGGCAGTGCCCCGCGCCGTCGCAGTGGTCCCCCTGGGTCTGAGGGTCGCCGTCGTCGCAGGCTTCGCCCGAAGCCGTGAACTCGTAGGCGCAGGCTCCGGTGGAATCTTCACACACGCCCGGGGCCTCTCGGCAGATGCCGGGATCGTCGCAGATCACATCCGCGCCGATGCATGCACCGCCGTTGCAGGCGTCGTCGGTCGTGCAGGCGTCGTTGTCGTTGCAGCCATAGCCGTCGGGAAGCGAGTCGAAGTCGCACCCGCCGGATTCCGGATTGCAGCTTCCGCTTTCGCAGGGATTTTCCGTGGGACAGAGTACGGGGGAGCCGGACAGGCAGACGCCCGCCTCGCAACTGTCGCCCAGAGTGCAGAGGTTGCCGTCGTCGCAGTCGGGGCCGGTGAGTCCGTCGTTCATGCAGACGAACGCGCCATCGCCTTCTTCACAGTAATCGTCCGTGCAGCCTTCCTCGTCGTCGCATTCGGGCGGAAAGCCGTCCGCCCACTGGTGCAGGCATGCGCCTTCCTGGCAGCGGTCCGTTCCGTTGCAGAAGAAGCCGTCGTCGCAATCCGTCCCGGTCAGGTTTTCGTTTTCGCATACGAAACCGTAGGTTTCCTCGCGACAGGCGTCCTCCGTGCAGAGGTTGTCGTCATCGCATTCGGCGGGAAGTCCGTTCGGGAACTCGTGGTCCAGGCATTCGCCGGATTGACAGAAGTCCGCGCCGTTGCAGAAGATGCCGTCCGAACAGGCGCTTCCGTCCGCGGCCGGGGGGCCGTTCAGGCATTCGCCGGTCGGCGGGTCGCAGATTCCTTCGCGCAGGCATTGGGCCGTGGGGGGGCATTCCACGGCGCTTTCGCCCATGCATACGCCGGTCCGGCAGCCGTCGATCAGGGTGCAGGCGTTGCCATCGTCGCAGGCGGCTCCGTCCGGCCGGAGGCTCCAGCGGGTATCGTCCGTGGACGGATTGCAGGCTTCGCAGGTATTGTCCGGGTTTTGCGCGCCGTTGCCGAAGCACCGGCCGTCGATGCGGCACCAGTTGGCCGCAAGGGCGTGTTCGCAGATCCCGGCGTTGCAGATATCCGCCGTGCAGGCCAGGCCGTCGTCCGCGCAGCCCTGCCCGTCGTTTACGGTGTGGCAGCCGTCGCAGCAGGCGGTGATTTCGTTGCACTCGCAGCCTTCCGCCACGCAGACGCCGGAACGGCAGGAGCCGTCGTCCACGCCGTTGTCCGGATCCGCGCAGGGCGTTCCGTCCGGCATGGCGTTGTGAACGCATTCGGCGTGCAGCGGGTCGCACTCGCCGGGGAAAATACAGACCGATGGCGGAACGGAACAGTCCATCTCTCCGTCCGGCAGGCAGATTCCGCCCAGGCAGGCGTCGCCAAGCGTGCAGCCGTTCCCGTCGTCGCAGGAAAGGCCGTCCTCCGCCGCGGTCCAGGTTTCCGGGCTTCCGCCCGCGTCGCAACGTTCGCAGGCGTTTTCCGGATTGGCCGCGCCGTTGATGCGGCACTGTCCTTCGATGAAGCACCATCCGGCCTTGCGGGGGTGGAAGCATTGGCCCGCCTCGCACACGTCCCGCGTGCAGTCCAGGCCGTCCGTTTCGCAGGCCCCGTCTTCATTGACGGCGTGGCAGCCGTCGCAGCAGGCGTTCACCTCGCCGCATTCGCAGTTTTCTCCCAGGCAGACGCCGTTCCGGCAGGCATCGTTCGCGGTGTCGGGATTGCCGTCGTCGCATCCTTGTCCGTTCGGCACGGCCAGATAACCGCAGTCGCCGGTCAGGGGATCGCACTCGCCCCAGGTGTGGCATTGATCCGGGGCCGGGCAGGTGTTCGGTACGCCCGGCTCGCAGACGCCTTCATGACAGAAGTCGCCGGAAGTGCACAGGTTTCCGTCCTCGCAGGGCGTTTCCTCCGCCACCGGACTCCAGGCTTCGGGGTTCAGCGCGGCCTCGCAGATTTCGCAGGCGTTTTCCGGATTCTGATCGCCCGTGGAGATGCAGGCTCCGGTGATAAGGCACCAGTCGGGCAGCAGGTCCGCCCGGCACGTACCCGCTTCGCAGGTTTCCCGGGTGCAGTGCAGGCCGTCCGACTCGCAGGACTGTCCTTCGTTGATGAACAGGCAGCCGTCGCAGCAGGAGCCGATTTCATTACATTCGCAGCCCTCGCCCAGACAGAGGCCGTCCCGGCAGCCGTCGTTGACGGTGTCCGGATTGCCGTCATCGCAGAGCATGCCGTTTTCCACGTTTTCATAGACGCACTCGCCTGTATTCACATCGCAGACACCGGTTTGCTTGCAGGTATCGGGTTCGGGACAGGAGATCGCGGTTCCGCCCTGACATTCGCCGGACAGGCAGGTTTCGCCCTCCGTGCAGACATTCTCGTCGTCGCAGGCCGCGTCGTCGTCCAGGGCGGACCAGTCCAGAAGTTCCGTCCCCGGAACGCAGGCCAGACAGGAATTTTCCGGGGCCGGGGTTCCGGCCTCCACGCAGGCGATGCCGATCAGGCAGAAATCCGGTTCCATTTCGTGTTCGCAGAATCCGGAAGTGCAGGTGTCCCGGGTGCAGAACAGCCCGTCCGGGGTGCAGTCGCCGCCTTCGTTGATGATATGGCAGCCGTCGCAGCAATAATCCACTCCGGCGCAGTCGCAGCCTGCCTCTACGCCCAGACATTCACCCATGCGGCAGGCGTCCGCCGTGGTTTCAGCGTTTTCGTCGTCACAGGCGGTGCCGTCCAAGACGGGAAGCCAGCCGTCCCGGCTGACGGGCGGGAAGCAGAGCTGGCATTCGTTGGCCGGGTTGAGTTCTTCCGGTTCGCGACATGTTCCGTCGATCAGGCAATGTTCGCCGTCCACCTCGTGGATGCAGAGGCCGGATCGGCAGAAGTCCAGCGTACACGAGAGGCTATCGTCCGTGCAGGGGCCCAGTTCGTTGATGGGGTTGCAGCCGTCGCAGCAGTCGTTGACCTCGGAGCAGGTGCAAACCGGACTGTCGCCATCGCCGTCCGTGTCTCCGTCCGTGTCTCCATCGGCGTCTCCATCGGCGTCTCCGTCCGTGTCTCCATCGGCGTCTCCATCGGCGTCTCCATCCGTGTCTCCGTCCGTGTCGCCATCGGCGTCTCCATCGGCGCCTCCATCCGTGTCTCCGTCCGTGTCGCCATCCGTGTCTCCGTCGGTGTCGCCGTCGGCGTCTCCGTCCACGTCGCCATCCGTATCGCCGTCGGCGTCTCCGTCAATGTCTCCATCCACGGCTCCGTCGATATCCCCATCCGGAACCAGACCGTCTTCATCTCCGCCCGGACCGGCCGTGAGGGAAGACCCCTCGCACGCCAGCAGGGAAAGCGAAAAAAAGACGCAGAACAGCAGATACGTCACGATCCGATCCGTTTTCGGCATGGCTCCATCCCTCCTCTGGAAAAGCGAAACGTCCGATGCGCGCTCAAGGATGTCGATTTTTCTGTGCAGATACAAGAGTACCTGCACGGGTGTTCGATTGTCAAACAACTTTGACGGAATTTGCCAACGATTATTCATGTTTAGGTGTCCACAAGCTGTGTACGCTCCGGAGGAAAGGCGGGAATAAACCGATCGTTTTCATAGTCCTTAGAGCCATTAGGAAGCAGGCGATTTGTCATTGAAGAACATTCATCTGCGATTGCATCGGAAAGGAGGGTTTCATGATCGAACTCGGAGATCGGATTCCGAATTTTTCTCTTCCGGATCAGAGCGGGGAGGCGCGGATCTTTTCGGATCTGAAGGGAAAGGCCGGGCTGGTTTTGTATGTTTACCCCAAGGACAATACCTCCGGATGCACCACGGAAGCCAAGGAATTCCGGGATCTTATTCAGAAATTCGCCAAGTTGGGCTACGCCGTGGCGGGGTTGTCCAAAGACTCCGTAAAAAGCCATTGTTCCTTTGTCGAAAAGCACGATCTGAATTTTCCGCTGCTCAGCGACCCGGAAGTGACGCTCATCGATGCCCTGGGCGCCTGGGTGGAGAAAAAACGCTCGGGCAAGGTGGGTATGGGTATCCTGCGAAGCACCTTCGTCTTCGACGGACAGGGAAATTTGACGGATATCTATCGCAACGTCAAGGCGGCGGGGCACGCCGGAAGGCTGCTGGAAGATCTACTGGCCGATTGACCGTTCCGTCCATTCGAACCCGACGGTCGCTTTCTGTCGTTCGTTTTTCTTCGGTCTCGCCCTGAAAACGGCATTGCGGTCGAGCCATCGAAACCGATGGAAGGATCGATATAGGTGGTTGGAAAAGCGTGGAAATCCAATCGGATCGTGTCGTGTGATACTTTTCCGTAAGAACGTCGGGCCATTCTCCCGCCAAGGCCATCTCCAAAGAAAAATTATCGGGTGATTTCTAAAGAAGTTCGGAAATTCCTGGTTCCTGAAAAAACGTAAAAAATATAAAAAAATATTGCATAATTTTATAAAGTGAAATAACATTTAGCAAACATTATGTGTGAGAGCCCAGGAGAGGATCATGAGTCAGCCGTATCGGGAATTGAAGGAACGCCTGCTGGAAATCAGTGATCTCAAGCACGCGGAGGCCCTGTTGGAGTGGGATCAGCAGACTTTCATGCCGCCCAACGGCAACGAGGCCCGCGCCCGGCAGACCGCCCGGCTCAGCGCCATCGCCCATGAAAAGGTCTGTGAGCCGAAGCTTGGGGAACTTCTGGATCGTTGCGGAGAGGACGAGAGTCTGGCCGACAACCAGAAGGCCATGGTCAAGGAAGCCAAAAGAGACCGGGACCGCGCGGTGAAAGTGCCCACCGATCTGGTGCGTGAAATCACCGAGACGGCCGCCAAGGCGCACATGGTCTGGGCCAAGGCTCGGGAAACCAACGATTTCAAGCTCTTCGCCCCCTATTTGCTGAAATTGGTGGACCTGCGCACCCGGGAAGCCGAGGCGGTGGGATTCGCCGAGGGCGGCGTGGCCTACGACGCGCTTCTGGACCAGTACGAGGCCGGCGCCACCACGAAGATGCTCGATCCCATTCTTGAAAAGACCCGGGAGATCGTGGTCCCGGCGGTCAGCGCCATCGCCGCCGCCGAAAAGAAACCGGATGCGGGCATCCTGAAACGCAGTTTTGCCGTGGAGGGTCAGAAGACCTTCAGTCTCCAGGTGCTGGAGCAGATGAGCTACGACTTCGATTCGGGCCGTCTGGACGAGGCGGTACATCCCTTCTCCACCAGTTTCGATATCGACGACGTGCGCATCACCACCCGGTACGACAAGGACTGGTTGCCGGGTGCAATCTTCGGAACCATTCACGAGGCCGGGCACGCGCTATACGAAATGGGTCTTCCGAAGGAGCACACCGGCACGCCGTTGGCCGAGGCGCGCTCCCTGGGATACCACGAGAGTCAGTCCCGCTTCTGGGAGAACCAGATCGGACGCAGCCTGCCGTTCTGGAAGTTCTTCCTTCCGAAGTTGAAGAGCACCTTCCCGGGCGTCATCGACGACGTGAGCCTGGAAGACTTTCATTTCGCCGTCAACAACGTCCAGCCTTCCTTCATTCGGGTGGAGGCCGACGAGGTCACCTACAATCTGCACATCATCGTGCGCTACGAGATGGAAAAAGCCATTTTCGAGAAATCCGTGAAGGTGGAGGAGCTTCCGGGCCTGTGGAACGATAAAATGGAAGCCTACCTGGGAGTTCGCCCGACGAAGGACGCCGAAGGCGTGCTCCAGGACATCCACTGGTCTTTCGGCGGCTTCGGATACTTCCCCACCTACCTGCTGGGCAATCTCTACGCGGCCCAATGGATGGCCGCCCTGCAACGCGACTTCAGCGAACTGGACTCCATGATTGCGCGCGGCGATCTCTTGCCCATCCGCACCTGGTTGAAAGAGAAGATTCACAAGCACGGCCGACGCTACACCGCCGACGAACTGGCCAGGCGGGTCAGCGGCGAGACGCTGAATCCGGAGCATTTCGATCATTATTTGCGGGAGCGATTCGGCAAGCTCTATGGGGTGGAGTGGTAGCCGGATTTCCGAATTCCATCATGATGACTTCTTCGGGCGGTCTTTGCGGACCGCCCGTTTTTCGTGGTCCAACTCCCCTTTCCGGGGAGACTCTTCACTTGTGGAAATAAAAGCGGAGCCTTCTCGTTCCCTTCCCCGACGGAGCCGCCTCGCGTCATGAGGCGCGGAAACCGGGGCGGAAAAGGGCGGCGGTCAAGGCCGCAGCGAGCGAAGCGAGCGCAGCATGTTCAGCCTTGACGGTCGGCCGCGCCCCGGTACAAGCCGAAAGATGACGCGAGAAAGAGCGAAGGAGGCGGAAGGGAACCCCCTTCCTCGATGGTGAGCCTTGTTCGAAGACGGTTTTCCGATTTCTCCCCGGTTTTGGAATTGGAGCTTTTCTTATCCCTTGTAATACGCGGAAAACAGGGGTTTTATCCGATCCAGTTCCTCCAGGATGGCAACTTCAACAGCCTGGCCGAAGGCGTCCAGGATAATCAGGCTGTTTACGGTGGCGTCTTCTTTGCAGACTTTACGAATCCGGTTGGCCAGCTTGATGTTCAGGTGATGAATCTCTTCGTAGGTTTTTTCGAGGTCTTTGAAATCCCAATCCGGTTCCAACCCTTCTTTTCTCCGAAAATATTGGGCAAGCAGATACATTCCCAGGGTTCGGAAGACCGTTCGTTCCGGGTCGCCCATGGGGAGATGGTAATGGGCCATGGGTCGGAAGGCGGCCATGGTGGGACAGCCGGAAAGGGGCAGAAGCAGTCCGGTCAGGGAGGAAAGTGCTTTCTGGATGGGCAGCACCGCCTCCAGTATGGATTTTTCCGTCTCCACCGAAAGCTTCACGAGTTCGTGACTGATTTTCCCGTTGAAGACTTCGATTACCGGCCGCAGAGAAAGAATGGCCGGGCAGGTTCTGCGGCTGCCTTCCGGAATGACGCAGTGCGAGCAACGACCTTCCGAAAGAAGTATCCAGGAAGGAAAGTCGGAGATGTCCGCTTCGGATCCGGTTTCCGTGTTCGGGTCCACGGTGAAACAAAACCGGGTGTCCCGATCGAAATCGAAAATATATCGGATCATGAATGACCCCATGCTGTTCTGTTTGGAACAATTACAATAAAGCATTTTATACCGAAATCCATGAAAATCAAAGGGAAAACGACGCTTTTCCTTCTCTGTTCAAGGATTTCGTCCGGAAACGGCAAGAGCCTGTGTTTCGGTGTGGACCGATCCCCGGCGTTTTTACGCTCCCTTTTGAAACCGTGAATAAGACTTGCATTTTTTAACGATCCTGTTCTATCTTTGCACGGTTTGTTTCTTTGATCGCTTCGGAGGAAGAGAACATGCTGGAAGACTGGTTCACGGGAGCGGACGGCACCAAACTCTATTACCGCACCACCGGCAACGAAAGCGGGATTCCCATCCTGCTGAACGACGGCATCGGTTGCTCGGGATACGTGTGGAAATATTTCATCCCGAACTTCGAGGATCGTTATCGGATCGTCCACTGGAACTACAAAGGCCACGGAAAGTCCGACAGTCCCGTCTCCCATGACGAACTGGGAATCCCGGACCTGTGCCGCGACCTGGCCGAACTCTGTCGCAAACTGGAACTCCCCCCCGCCGTCGTGGTGGGACACAGCATGGGCGTTCAGGTGACCTTCGAATTCTGGCACATGTTCCCGGAGCGGGTCTGCGCTTTGATCCCGATTTGCGGATCCTACGGCAATCCCTTGTCCACTTTTCACGACAACAGCCTGTTGAAGACCGCCTTTCCCTACCTGAAACGGGTGGTTCAGTACCGGCCGAATGTGTCCTCTCTCCTTTGGGAACTGATTACCAATTCGGAACTGGCCTACCAGGTCGCCACGCGCTTCGAGGTCAACGGACGCATGATCCGCCGGGAGGATTTCAAGCCCTACTTCGAGGACATCTCCAAGGTGGACGCCGGCTTGTTCGTGGGTATGCTCGGATTGGCCCAGGAACATGACGCCAAGCCCTACCTCCAGGAGATCGACGTACCCACGCTGATTATCGGTGGGGAAAAGGACACCTTCACCCCCATGTGGCTGAGCCGCAACATGAAGCGCCTGATTCCGGACGCGGAATTGTTGTTCGTTCCCGAGGGCAGCCACACCGCTCCCATCGAGCAGCCGGAACTCATCAACCTGCGCATCGAGAAGTTTCTGCGCGAACGGGTGGACCTTCCTGAACCCTCCCGGCAAGCCGGATCCGTGGAAAAAAAGGCGAAAGCGGCTCCGAAAAAGAAGAAAGCATCCAAAAAAGGGACGAAAAAACAGACGGAAACAGCTCCTTCCTGATTGGAAGGTGGATATCCGCGCCGACTTCGTTCATCCGGCGATTCATGGTTGAAGCTGGCGTACGTTGGTTAGGAAAACGCAAAAGAAAGAAGGATCGAAATGGCAGTGACAGAGAAACAGATCATGGAAGCCCTGTCCACGGTGATGGATCCCGAGTTGAAGCGGGATCTGGTCAGCCTGGGCATGATTAAGAACGTGGCCATCGAGGGCGGAAAGGTTTCGCTGACGGTGGAACTGACCACTCCGGCCTGCCCGCTGAAGGACACCATCCGTACGGACGTGGAAAAGGCCGTAAAGGCGGTGGACGGCGTGGAGTCTGTGGCCGTCGAATTCAGCAGCCGGGTGCGTCAGGCCGAGCAGCAGACCACCGAGGAAAACCTGATTCCGGACGTGAAAAACACCATTCTGGTGGGCAGCGGCAAGGGCGGCGTGGGCAAATCCACGGTGGCGCTGAACATCGCCGTGGCCCTGCGCAAGGAAGGCGCCAAGGTGGGGCTTCTGGACGCCGATGTCTACGGTCCCTCCATGCCCACCATGCTGGGCGCGCGCAACCAGCGACCCAACATGCATCCCGACAAGGAAATGATTCAGCCGCTGAATCTTTTCGACCTGAAGGTCATGTCCGTGGGATTCCTGATGGAGGAAGGCCAGCCCGTCATCTGGCGCGGACCGCTGCTTTCCAGCCTGATTACGCAGTTTTTGCGCGATGTCGATTGGGGCGAGCTGGATTATCTCATCGTCGATCTGCCTCCCGGAACCGGCGACGTGCAACTGACCTTCGCGCAGAAGATCAAAGCCACCGGCGCAGTGCTGGTGACCACGCCCCAGGACGTGGCCCTGGCCGATGTCTATCGCGCCAAGTACATGTTCGACAAGGTGGACGTACCCGTCTTGGGCATCGTGGAGAACATGAGTTCCTTCATCTGCCCGGACTGCGGCGCGGTTCATGAAATCTTCAAGGGCGGCGGAGCCGATAAGGCATCGAAGGAACTGGGGATTTCCACTCTCGGAAAGATTCCGATCCATTCGGATCTAAGCGCGGGATGCGACCGGGGCGTCCCGGCCGTCTGGGAAAACCAGGAAACCGAATACGCCAAGGCGCTTCTGGACGCGGCTCGCAATCTGGCCGGAAAAGTCAGCCAAACCGTGATCGAAAAGACCGATCCGGTTCACTGAGATTTTTCCTGTTTCCCGGATTTATCGGATGATCGGAGCGGACGGGGCCTATTCGGCCTCGTCCGTTTCTTCTTTGTAGACCAGGATGCGGTTGCAGGCCGGGCAGGCCATGAGCCAGTCGCCGCGAATCAGTTCGTTGTACATCTGGGGGGATATCGCCATGTTGCAGACGCTGCAATGGCCGTGTTCCACGGGAGCCACGGCGATGCCGTCCTTGCGTTCGGCGATGTATTCGTATTTGAGGTAGATGTCTTCTTCCAGCTTGTCCGCCAGTTCGTCCCGGCGGTCGTAGAGCTCTTCCAGAGTTTCATCCAGTTTGGCCAGCGTCTCTTTCAGTTCCCGCTTCTGTTCCAGCTGGGTGGCGGTCAGCGCTTCGATCTCCTTTTCGATCTTGGCGTAATCCTCTTTCAGGATCTCCAGCCGCTCGTTCAGCGCGGTGATTTCCCGATCGTAATCCCCGCTGGTCTTTTCCTGGGTCTCAATTTCCTTGATGAACGCTTCGTATTCCTTGATATTCTGAATGGCGGCTTCCTTGTTCCGCGTGTTCTTCAGTTTCAGTTTCTCAAGATCCATCTTTTTCTGGCGTTCCACCAGTTCGTCTTCGATTCCGTGAATCTGCGTTTCGATCTCGTCCAGGCTTTTGCGTTTTTCCAGGAGCCCGCCTTCCAGATCGCCCATTTTATCCGGAATTTCTTCCCGACCCAGTTCGAACTCGATGATCTCGTTGTCCAGTTCCTGAAGTTCCATCAGTAGCATTAGCTGTTCGCGGATCGGGCTGGCACTCGTCATGGCTTGGACCTCCTGGAAATGCTGAAATCGATGGCGTGGAGGGCTGGACTCGGATTTTTCCGGAATCCTTTACGCTTTCTCCCGCGTATGGTGTCTGGTTACGGCCACGTTTCCGGCCTCTTTCCCGGCGTGACCCATCGGCCGACGGATAAAAAAAGACGCTTGGCCCAATAACACCAAGCGTCTTCCGGTTTTCCGCATTTGTCTGTATTTGGATGAAATGTCAGCGCGCCCTTCATCATGGATGCAACCTGGACGTTTCGTACCGATCATGGTGGGCCCACCAGGACTCGAACCTGGGACCAGCCGGTTATGAGCCGGCGGCTCTAACCAACTGAGCTATAGGCCCGGCAAAACAGGCATCAAAGTATAGTCGCGCTTTCGGAAATTGCAACAGAAAAAGGGAAAAAAAAGAATGCGGCGGTTCGGTCCGGAATTTTTCATTTAGGTTTTCATCCGTTTTCCAGGGCTTTCGCCGCGGCGTCCATCACCCGCATGGTTTTCATCGTTCCGTCCGAGAAGTCGTATTCCTCGAACGCGGCTTCGTCCCGAAGAATCTTCGGCTTGCCTTCCACCAGGCGGCGTTCGCCCATGAGAACCAGCACCCGCGCGGCATTGGCCCGGATCGTCGCGTCCCGATTGATGAGCGAATAATCCATCACCTCCGCCAGATCCATGAAAGGCTTCGGATTCACGGCGCACATGCGCACCATGGCCCGATGAACCCCGGCCTCGAAGGGCGACTGAAAGACGAAGGATCCCACGATACGCCCCACCTCCGCGATCAGCGGCGGCAGGCTCCGGCAGATTTCCCCCACGGCTTCCGGCGCGTTCCAGATAATACCTGCCGATTCGTCGTTCATCTGCCAGAACAGCCGCCGAATAATGTTCATGACCTTGGCTTGCCGGTTTTCGGGCGCCATGACGCCCAGGGCCTCGATGGCCCGCCAGGCAAGAAGCGGATCCGGTTCGAACAGCAGCGCGAGCAGCGAACTCATCACGTTGCGCTGCCCCTTGGACCAGGTTTTCAGTTGCTCCCAGTCCCGAAGGGCCAGAAGATTTCGCAGTTCTTCTTTTCGCTGGGCGATGATGGGCATGTCGTTTCCATGAGGTTGCCGAAACGTTCCGGATTCGGTCGTGTTTTCGGATGGTTACAGGATTCTTCGGAACCGTCAGGGCGCGGCGGGCGGCGGCGTGAAGACCCGTTGACCCAGTTCGCGGTCCATCAGGAACAGACTCTGCCCCTGGTCGCCCATGAGCTTGAGTTGCTGTACGATGGCCTTGACGGACGCTTCTTCCTCCACTTGCTCGGTAATGAACCATTGCAGGAAATTCTGGGTGAAGTTGTCCTTTTCCTCTTGGGTCAGGCTGACCAGATCGTTGATGCGGCCGCTGACCTTCTGTTCGTGCTCATAGGCTTCCTGGAAGGCGTTCAGCGCGGATTCCCATTCCGTTCGAGGGCCTTCCACCTGGGTGAGCGTCACCCGCCCGTCCCGCTCGTTGATGTAGCGGTAGAAGCGTTCCACGTGCAGCAGTTCCTCCTTGGCCTGGACGAACATCCAGTTGGCGAACCCCGGCAGATCCCGGCTTTCGAACCAGGTGGCCATGGAAAGATAAAGGTAAGAAGAAAACAGTTCATAGTTGATCTGGGCGTTCAGCGCCGCTTCCACTTTTTTATTCAGCATTTTTTATCTCCTTGGTTCGGGACGAGGAGCGTTCAGTTCTCCTGATAAACGCACTCGTCGTATTCCACTTCGAAGCGCAGCTTGTGCTTCGCCTCTTCCTGGGCCAGGGCGAGCAGCGTCCGCTTCAGTTCGTCGTCCTCCACCGCGGCGGCCATGTCGGAATACATGCGGAAGGCGGCCTTTTCCTTCTTCATGGCGAACACCAGGGCGGATTCGTAGTCGTTCACGGCGTCTTTCTCCGCGTCCACCAGATAATCGGAAAGTTTCAGATCCATGATCTTTTCCCGAGAGGGCTCCATCCGGCCGCCTTTGCGAATCTGGAGCAGCTTGGCCTTGTGGCGGGCTTCCTCGGAGGCGAACTCCTCGAAAATCTTGCGCATCCAGTCCGTTTCCATCTTGCGGGACCATTCGAGATAGAAGGCGGCGGCGTCTTCCTCTTCCTTGATCGCGAAATCCAACAGGTCATCTATCGTCTTGAATTCATTCATGATGGATCCCCTTATGAGAGTGCGGGGGAAATCGTTCCCCGAGTATGTACCGAGCCGGGCTTTCCGCTGTCGGCGTTGTAACTGGATACCCGCCCGAAGCGGCTTCTGTCAAGCGCAAAGGGACGCAGGAATGGGAATTACGGATACATGCCCTTTTTGATGCCGGCCAAGCCGTCCAGCAGGTCGTCGTGTTTGCGTTCATCCTTTTCCAGATAGGAAAGCAGGTAATACACGATGACGTTTCCGGTGGCGTTCTGAAGTTCCATGCAATCGTGCAGGTATTCCCGGGTCTTCTTTTCCGTCTCGATGTGCCGCTCGATCTGACTCCAGACATCCGTCAGTTCTTCCGGCGTCAGGATGGGCGCTTCCTGTTGCAGGGCGTCGATCAGCAGCCCCTGAATTCGGTAGTGCATGTTGGAATCCCGCTGGATGATCTCCATGATGGCGCGAATGACGGGGTTTTCCGTCCGCTCCATCACCTGGGCGGTCTGGCTGATGGCGGTGTTTTCGATGCGCTGCCAGGCTTTCAGCTTGGCGGCCAACTCGGCCTGTTTTTCCCGGGTGGACATGCTCTCTTCCTTTCCTTTTCGTCGCGTTTCGAACGCAAGGGTGAATGAAGGAACTCCCTGAACGTTTTCATGGGTATGGAGCGGTCCAACCGTCCGATTATTCCCGGAAATTCCGTACCCTCCCGTTCAGGTCAGGCGCAGACTGGCCAGAAATCCGGGCAGGGAGCGGAGACGGAAATGGCTCACCGAACGGGAAACCAGCCGGCCGCTTTGCTTTTCGGTAATCACGCCGAAGCAGGTGGTGTGGCTGACGGCCAGGTTCCAGGGCCAGATATTGACCTTTTCGCCCACGAAACGATATTCACTTCCGCCCGTCTCGAATTCGAAGGAATAACGGATGGAGCGATCCTTGAAATAGCGCAGTTCCAGGCGTCCGGCGCATGGGACGTTTCGGCAGAGTCCCTCCACGCTGATCCGCCCTTCCAGGTCGTTGGTCATGAAAACCTCCGAGCCCGGACGCAGAAACTCGCCCAGATCTTTCGGCCCCCAAACCACATGAAATTCGAAGGGAAATCGTCCTTCCGGGCCGACACCGGGCTCGAATTCATGCTCGCCGCTCATGACCTCCTCGATGGAAAACCCCACCGGTTCGGAGGACGCCTTGCCCATGAGTCGCTGCAACAGTGCCATATCGCTTGCCTTTCCGGATTCGTTCGAATCTTCAGCTTCCATTGCCGAATATCCGGCAGCATACTCCTTTCCGATGTCCGACGTCAACTTTCATTCCATACGAAATCTGCCGTGGAGACCGATGGAAAATCGCTTTTCGGAGCCTCTCCGGTTCCCGGCCATAAGGGATTTTCCATTGACAAAACAGGGTGAAACTGAGATGATCGGCCTCGAAATCAGGAGAAACAGACAATAAAATCACTTTGGGGTCAAACTGCGTGAAATTCAACGAACGCGTGCAATATAGGAAAAGGGGTACAAGCATGAAAAAGTGGAAAATGGGATGGATCTTGATTTGTGGCCTGGTTCTTCTGTCCGCCTGTACGACGGAAGACAGCGATACGGACGACATCGGGGCCTCTCTGGAGGATCGCCTGTCCAGCGCCCTGGAGTTCGAGGGCGGCGAAGTCGTGAACGGAGAATTGCCCGCCACGGAAGCGGATCCGGAAAAAGCGCCCCAGATGATCGATCTGGACGCTCCGGTGGATCTGGTGGGCGGCCAGACCTTCACCGTGGTCGCCACCCATGAAACCGGCAGCGGTCCGAACGCGGAAACGCCCTTTACCCACACCCTGGTGAAAGTGGAAGGCGCCACGGGATACATCAAGGTTCCCAGTTTGCCCCAGGTGGGCGATTTCGGGATGGAGGCCATTCTTTTCGGTCGCTTGAAGGACATTGCGGATCTGAGAGGCAAGAACTTCGTGATCCATGTCATGCTCATGGACGGATCAGGAAACGTGGGTACGTTCATCGTCTGGAACCTGACGATCCTGAACCGGGATCCCGTCACCCCGGAGGAAATCGCGGATAAAGTCGGCGGCGAGGGCTGGTCCCTGACGATGGGCGACGCGCCTCCCGGAAGCGGAGACGCCGGAGCCCCCCAGATCACTCACATCGAAAGCCCCACCCATTTGACGCCCGGCGTCACCTTCGAAATCGATCTGTATACGGACTATGCGAACAAGGACAATCTGGAATCCGCCATCATCTCGCTGCCCATCGCGGACGGCTATTTTGTGGTGGAAGGGCCGGTTACCTCCACGGAAAAAGGTTTGGTGATGACGGTTCCCGGCTCCGTTTCCAAGGATCTGGAGGTCATCGACTGGTCGTTGACCTTCATGCTGGCGCTGAAGTCGAAGGACGGAAGCGTGGGACAGTATCGGGAATGGACCGTACTCATCGTCCGCGATCCCGGCCGGGTTCCCGATCCCGAGTGCGACGACGAGGATCCCTGCACCGACGATCTGGTGGAAAACTTCCGTTGCGTTTACGTCCCGAAAGATTGTTCGGACGGACTGGACTGCACCGTGGATTCCTGCAACCCGGAGACGGGCGCGTGCGTCAACGCCGTCTCCGAGGGGTATTGCCGCATCGACGGCGCTTGTGTGGCGGATGGAACATCCAACACGGAAAACGTCTGCCTGGCCTGCGATGCGGATGCCGACGCGGAAGGCTGGAGCTACGACAACACGGCGAGTTGCGACGACGAAAATCTCTGCACCCAGACGGATGTCTGCCAGAATGGGGAATGCCGGGGAAGCAATCCGGTGACCTGCACGGCTCCCGATCAGTGCCACGATGCCGGAACCTGCAACCCGCAAAGCGGGGATTGCGAAAACGCTTCGGCCAAGGAAGACGGCTTCGCCTGCGATCTGGATCAGAGCGCCTGCACGGCGGATACCTGCCAATCCGGCGTCTGCACCGCCGGTACCGCCGTGGTCTGCGTCGCCCCCGACCAGTGCCACGATGCCGGAACGTGCAACCCGCAGAACGGCCAGTGTGAGAACGTCCAGGCCCTGGCCGATGAAACCGCCTGCGACCTGGATACGGATCTCTGCACCCAGGATTATTGCCTGACGGGCGTCTGCACGGCCGGAGATTCCGTGGTCTGCGAGGCGATGGACCAGTGCCACGACGTCGGCGTCTGCGATCCGGCCACGGGCATCTGTTCGGATCCGGCCCTGGCCGACGAAACCGCCTGCGACCTGGATACGGATCTCTGTACCCAGGACTATTGCATGACGGGCGTCTGCACGGCCGGAGACGCCGTGGTCTGCGAGGCCATGGACCAGTGCCACGACGTCGGCACCTGCGATCCAACCACGGGTATCTGCTCGGATCCGGAACTGGCCGATGAAACCGCCTGTGACCTGGACGAGAGTCTCTGTACTCCGGACTATTGCATGACGGGTGTCTGCACCGCCGGAGACGCCGTGGTCTGCGAAGCCCTGGATCAGTGCCACGACGTCGGCGTCTGCGACCCGGCCACGGGCATCTGCTCGGATCCGATCATGCCGGAAGACTATGAATGCAACGATGAAAACCCGTACACCTATAACGATCGCTGCCAGGACGGCGTCTGCATTCCGGACATCTGCGGTAACGGCGAGAACGAGGAGAGCGAGCAGTGCGACGACGGCGAGGGCGGAAACACGGACACGCCTTGCGATCCGTCCGGAGTGGAGTTCTGCACCTATTGCGATACATCCTGCATGGAACACACCGTGTATTCCGGCGTCCTGGAAGGCGTGGTGACCAACGCCACCCAGTTCGACATCGCTCCGGTGGCGGGAGCCACGGTGGAGATCGTGGACGGTCCCAGCGCCGTGACGGACGCGGACGGCCGTTTCTCCATCAACGGACTGCTTACTCAGCAGGGAGTGGTGGTCAATATTCGCGGTCCGGTGAACGAGGCGCTGAACCTGACGTACACGTCCAACCAGATCGTCACCTCGGTCACCCTGGGGGAGACCACCACAATCTATCCGCGTCTGCTGGTGGCCTGCCGCACCGACGCCTACACGGACGATATGTCAAACGAAATCAACACTTTCCAGAACGAAACCGCCGAAACCTGCGGCTGGCTGGATCACCTAAGCAGCCTCTATATGGAAAGCGGCGACAGCCCCACCATATTCTCCGGTGTAAACTACAGCGAATCGTACCGGGTCAATATCAGCGGCCTCAATCTGGATGACAAATTACAGGTGAAAGCCCTGCCGGAGGGAAGGGGAAGGATTCCGCTTCCCATGCGCTCCAACGACAATTTCGTCGCTCTTACCGCCGCTTACGTCGAGGTGGAGGATGCGCTGGATCCCACCGTGGAATTGACTCCCTATCCGGATTCCTACGTGGATTTCCTCTTCCCGCTTTCCACTTACCTTGAAGGGGAAATGCAGTGGTACTGGTACGACGAGAACAACAGCATGTGGGTGCAGCGGGATATTTCCTACCATTCCGGCGGCGGACAGGCCCGGGGAGAGCGGTCTTCCTATGCGCTCGACGAGGTCTACGCCGAGATCGACGCCTTCGGCTGGTGGGTGGGCGGCTATGAAGCGTACGAGGACACCTGCTTCAGCGGAAGAGTGCTTCTGGACGGCCAGCCGGTGGAAGGAGCGGAAGTGATCTTTTTCGGAGACTATACGTACTGGAAACACTCTGCGACCACCGGAGCGGACGGCACGTTCTGCCTGGACGGATTCGCGGAAGGTTACTCGTCGCGACTTCAGGTCGTCTACTGGGCCGCCCCCGGCGAACGTTACGCCTCCGAGATCTGGGCGCCGAGCACCGGCACCGACGGACTTTGCGGAGACGAGGAAGGAATCTACTGCAATACGCTCGGCGACATCAATCTCCAGCCGGCCAATCCGCAGTGCAAAACCATCCGCGTCACTCGTCAGGACGACAGCCAGTCGCCGGTGGAGCCTTTCATCTATCCCATGAGCGTTTATGAACAGTACGAGGGCCCCGGTCCCTTCCGCGGGCGTTTCATGCCGGAAAATACGGGAAATTCCGGGGATTTCTGCTTCCTGGCGCCCAAGGAATACGCCTACTATATCGTCAAACTCTGGCAGGACGGCTACTATACGCCCTATTACGGAATCTGCGAGTACCGGGACGAAGATTCTTTCTCCGTCGAGGACGACGATACCGATGATTACGAAGCCTGCGGCGACGCGGGCTGTTCCACCAGTGACATCGACTTCTTCTGCGGATATCCCTATTGATTCCGTCCGTATGAAAGTCGGTTTCTACACCCAGGGAAACGGTGGAGCCGGCCACCTGGCGCGGGGCCTCGCCATCGAGCGGGGCCTGCGCCGGGCCGGTTTTACCGGTGAGTATCGCATCATCGGCTGCCGACCGGGCGTTCCCTTTCCGCTGCCTGACAATTACGTCGTCGCGGACGACACGCCCCGAGCCTTCGCCCAAAAAGAAACCGCTCTGCAAACCCCCGTTGCCGAAGCGCTTTTCGCCTTCCGGCCCGATCTACTCATCGTGGATATCTGGTGGTTTCCGCTGTTCCACATTCTGCCGGAACTGGACTGCGAGGCCTGGCTGATCCTGGACTGGAAACCCAAGGTCTGGCTTGAGGGGCCGCCGTCCCATCCCTTTCCCGGTCACCAATACGCCCGCGTCATCGCCATCGAGCCCTTTCGGCGGGACCAGATCCGCGAGACCATCGATCCCATCGTGATCTGCAATCCGGACGAGGCCCAGCCGGAAAACGCCCTGAGAGAGCGTTTCGACGTGCCGCCGGAAAAGAGCCTCATTGTCCGGCTTCAAGCCGGTTGGCCCGGGGAGGAGAAAGAGCTTTTCGGCAGCGAGGATCCGAACGAACACGTCCTGACATTCAGCCCCTTTACGAGGCAATCCCTGTTTCCCGCCGCCGAATGGTTGAACGGAGCGGACAAGATCTTCTGCGGATCGGGTTATAATGCCTTTTGGGAGGCGCGCTGGATGGGGTATTTCGACCGCACGGTTTTCTTTCCCTTCAAACGCAGTATCGACAGCCAGGAATGGCGCGCCCGGGCCTGCGCCACGGCGTCCATGACGGAAAACGGCGCGGACGTGCTGGCCCGACAGATTCTGGGGTGAGCGGAACCTTCCGACCTGCGTCGGGGCTCCGGAGCCGTGGAGGATTCGATTGCCGCTCCGGATTTCGGAAAAACCGGTGACGGTCCGCGTTTTCCGGACTCCGGAAGGGATTGAATTTTCAAAGGTTCTCCAGCCGATTGTGGATAAAAGGCGCGCACCGCCGCCCTACGCCATCGGCACGCACGGCAGGCCGGGTTCGATGGAAATGGGTTTTCCTCGGATCAATCGACGAATCGGAAATGCACGCCCAATCCACCCATCAGGATCGGGGTGGAGCCGGTATCATCGTTTACGGCGATGGCGTACCCGAACGCCGCTTCGGCGTAGAGTCCCACCCATCTCGTGAAATCGTACACGATACCGCCTTCCACCAGCGGACCGAAGGTTTCCAGCGTGATCGGATCGTACCATTCGTCCTCCATGCCCTCGGTGCGAAAATAGCCCAAACTGCCTCGCACGAAAGGCTTGAAGTCCTTGTCCGCCCGGAAATAATACGTGTACCGCGCTCGAAGCCCGTACAACGTGCCGCCGTCGTTGTCCCCGAAATCGAAGGCGATTCCGATTTCATGGCGGCTGGTGATGGCGTAGGCCAGCGTGGTGTCGAGTGCGATGATCGGTCCCAGTCCACCGAAAAGTCCCGCACCCGTAATCAGGCCCGATCCGTGGGGCGTTCCTTCGGTGGGCAGGCTTGCGCCCGTCTGCGTCTGGACGGGAGCCCTGTCCTCCACCTGGCGTTTGACGAAATTGCAGCCGCCGGACAGATCCGCCCGTTTCGCCCGCCAATGGGTCATGGCGTCCCGACGGCAATCCTCCGAATCTCCGCAAGCCTTGGCTTCCTGAAGATATTCTCCCATCAGGCGGCTCATGGAGGCATGTCGCCGAACCTCGCAGGTATATTCGTCTCCGGTCATATGGTTTTGGTTCTGACAGATCATGTCGTAGCTTTCCAGGATGCCGTCGTACTCGGACGAAACCCGGCGCTTGGTTTCCTGATCGAACTCTACGCCGAACTCTTTGACATTCGCTCCGATGCGAACGGCGTTGTCGCGGCTTCGCTGACATTCCACCGATCTTGTCAGCGCACAACCCGAAAACAGGAATACGACAACGGCAGGCAACACGAAGAGAACGGTCGGAAGACGCAACCGGAATTTGGGCATGTCGAACCTCGTCAGCTTTTCTATTACATTATCAACGGTCATGGGGAGATATTACGAATTTTTCAGCACGTCTTTCGAAAAGTCAAGTATTCTCTTGCATTATGAATCAGGCTTGAATGGAGAACGACACCCGTTTTCACGCTATCAGCACGCGCGGCAGGCCGGGTTCGATGCGGGTGACGACTTCGTAGTTGATGGTGCCGATCCAGCCCGCCAAGGTTTCCGCAAAAATCGACTCGTTGCCGCTTTGCCCAAGCAGAACCGCATCGTCTCCGGTTTTGGCTTCTTCGATGTCGGTGACATCCGTCATAATCATGTTCATGGTCACGCGGCCGAGCACCGGAGCCCGGCGACCCCGGATCAGGACGTGGGCGTTGTTGGAGAGTTTGCGGTCGTAACCGTTGGCGTATCCCACGGGGAGAGTGGCCACGCGCGTTTCCCGGGTGGTGCGATAGCTGCGGCCGTAACCCACGTATTCCCCGGCGGCCAGCGTCTTGATCTGGATGATTTGCGTCCGCCAGGTCATCACCGGTTTCAAGCCGTGGATGTCGCGTCCCAGTTCCCGGGCGGAAATGTACGTTTCCTTGCTGGGCCACAGGCCGTATCCGGCGATGCCCACCCGCACCAGGTCGAAATAGGTGTCCGGAAAAAGAATGGCCGCCGCGCTGCAGGCGGCGTGCCGGATGGACGGGACGATACCCAGGCCGCGTAGGTTGTCCAATGCGTCCCGGAAGCGTTTCGTCTGTTTTTCCGCGTAACTGTGATCGGTGGTGTCCTCGATGTCCGCGAAGTGAGTGTAAACGCCTTCCACGGTGGGCCCGCCGTCTTTCGGGAGGCCGGAAAGAGCTTCGAAATCGGCGGGTTGCAGACCTTGCCGATTGGTTCCGGTCTCGATTTTCAGGTGAATGCGCAGGTTTTCCGGGCAGGACACGGCCAGTTGGCGCAGGCGTTCCGGAGAGGCCACGGTCACGCGGATATCCTCTTTCGCCGCGTGGGCCAGGTCATCGGCGGAGACGGGGCCGTAGACCAGGATGGGTGCCCGGATGCCGCTTTCCCGCAAGGCGCAGGCTTCCTCGAAAGCGAAGACACCCAGCCAGTCGGCGCCGGTTTCCAGGGCGGTCTGAGCGAAGGGAATCATGCCGTGCCCGTAGGCGTTGCTTTTCACCACGGAGAGCAAAAGACGTTTCGGGCCGATCAACTGCCGGAATGTATTCATGTTTTCCGCGATGGCCTCGCGGCTGATTTCGACCCGGGAAAGCCTTTCCATGCCGTTCCTCGATTCCTTTCAGAAAAAAGAAAGTATAGGCCAAAGCGGGCGAAAGGGAAAGTTTTTCCCCGAGCGTTCGTGCGGGAATTGGAGGTCGGCTAAAAAAGGTTCAACTTCCGATTCCGGAGAGATTTTGCTTGATGAAAAGAAAGACTTCATCTTCTCGTTCCCTTCCCCGACGGAGCCGCCTCGCGTCATGAGGCGAAGAAACCGGGGCGGAAAAGGGCGGCGGTCAAGGCCGCAGCGAGTGAAACGAGCGAAGCATGTTCAGCCTTGACGGCCGACCGCGCTCCGGTACAAGCCGAAAAATGGCGCGAGACGAAAGCGAAGGAGGCGGAAGGGAACCCCCTTCCTCGATGGTGAGCCTTGACCGAAAACGGCTTTCCGATTTTTCCCCGGTTTTGGGAATCTTTCAAAATACGTTCGGTCAGTTTTTAAAATGATTTCGGGGATACGGCTGAAAAAAATCGGCCTTCCGAGTCAATCTCGGAAGGCCGAATGCGTTGAGATCACGGGATCTTGGATCCGTTCCGGGTTGCGGCTGGAGATCTATTCCACCTCGGCGCCCTGGTATTCGGCGCTTCCGAAGCCCAGAATGGGATAGAAGATGAAGCCCAGGAAGGTGATGCCGAGACCGAATCCCGTTCCTTTGCCGAAGACCTTGGCCATGCGAATGCCGATGAGGATGGCGACAATGAAGTTGACGATGGGAATGAAGAACAAAAACAGCCACCACCAGGGTTTTCCGACGATGCGCATAATTACGATGAGGTTGTAAATGGGAATGAAGATCGCCCATCCGGGCTGTCCCGCCTTGGCGAACACCTTCCACATGGCGACGATCATCAGAACGACGATGGCTAAGGCGATGAGTTGTTCCAGCATTTTCCGTTATCCTTTCATGAATGGGTTCGCGGTCCCTGCTTTCGTGCCTTGGAGAGACAAAACGTTCCGCTCCGAAAGCACGGCGTTCCGGAAGATTGAAGATTGCATCCGATACGCTTTCCCATAGCCCAAGCCACCGGGTCTGTCAAGCCTAAAACGGAGAATTCCGGCATGGGGGCTCCACGTGATTCACCTTGGAATGGAAAGGGCGCTTCCTGGATTGCCTTATTTCAGAGCCGGAATTTCAGTTGAACGACACGCTCAGCCGGTATGGGCCCGGGAAGGCCGTGCCGTTGTCCGCCCAGGTGTCCACGATAATGACGTAGCGGCCGGGCGGAACCCATTGATCGAAGGATCGATGCCCGCGATTGAGGCAGGCGTCCGGGTCGTCGCCCATCAGCAGGTGAACGTCCGGGTCGTACAGTTCCTCGTTGTCCACGCTCACGGAGACCGTCAGCGTTCCGGCCGTGCGCAGGTTCATGACGTAAACGATTTCCGCGCCGCTTTCGTCGGCGTCCGAGCAATTGTAGACGTCGTAGTCCTCCTCGGCGGAAAGCCGGGTGTCTCCGTCGTGGCTGTAGGGCAGGGAGTCGATGTGGTGCGGACAGGCGTGGGTGCCCATCTCGCCCTCGCATACGTTCCAGAATTCCGGAGCGATATCGCGGATATCCAGAAGATAATAGTCCACGTCCGCGCCTTCGTAGGTCCAGGCGTGGGTGATGAAGGCGTGCCAGTTGTTCTGTCCGGGAAGGGTCTGGCAGCCGGCGGACCAATTGTTCACCGCCGCAGACTCTAGTGGAGCGTTGACGCTGGCCAGGTGGATGTTGTGGGCGCTTCCGGCTCGGTCGTGGTCTTCGCCGTAGTACGGCCCAAGCCAGCCGTTCCGATCGCTGTCCCAGTGTCCGTTGTGGTTGGTGTCGTCGCGCACGCGGTAGCTCCATTCCTGGATGGCCAGTGCGTTGTAGCCCCGATGCCAGCCGTCGGCGTAGGCATAGCGCCGGTTGGGCCAGAGCGAACTGCTGGAGTCCACGCCGAAATCCACCGGACCGGTGTCGGTGTGGGCCGGAAATTCCAGCACATGCTTCACGCCGGTTTCCTGCCAGAGCAGCACCAGGGTGTCGTTGAAGCGGTTGGGCAGGTTTTCGTTCCACGCGAACGTTCCCGGATGTGCACCCCGCAGGCCCAGCACCGTGCGATGGCCCGCCGTGCGGTCCACGGTGTACCAGAGCGTGGATTCGATCATGGCCACGTAAAACTCATAGGCTTCCGCCTCGTCGAAATAATGCGCCCCGTCCGGGAGTTCGAAACAGCGTTCTCCCAGCCAATCCGCGCCCCGGGAGAAAAGCGGCATATTGTCCGTGTAGTCGGGGAAGACCAGATCCCGGTCGGACCGGTCCGCGCCCGGCAGCGTCTGGAGGTGGTAGCCCGGAGGAGCGGGTTCGGCGTGGGCGATGGTTCCGTCTCCCTGATCGACTTGGGTAATATTTCCGAAGAAATCCGCCGGGGGGAAGGTCATCCGGCTGCGGTCGTATTGAAAATCGTAACCGAAATTGCAGCTTGCCGGGAGGTCCGGGTCCGTGTCTCCATCGGGCGCGTCGTCGCCATCGGGCGCGTCGTCGCCATCGGGTATGTCGTCTCCATCGGGTGCGTCATCGCCATCGGGCGCGTCGTCGCCATCAGGCGTGTCGTCGCCATCGGGGGAGTCATCGCCATCGGGCGCGTCGTCGCCATCAGGCGTGTCGTCGCCATCGGGTGTGTCGTCGCCATCGGGCGTGTCATCACCATCGGGCGCGTCGTCGCCATCAGGCGTGTCGTCGCCATCGGGGGAGTCATCGCCATCGGGGGAGTCATCGCCATCGGGGGAGTCATCGCCGTCGGGGGAGTCATCGCCATCAGGCGTGTCATCGCCGTCGGGCGTGTCGTCACCGTCGGGGGAAGCGTCGCCATCAGGTGATTCGTCGCCGTCCGTCAGGTCGCCCCCACCGGATCCGCCGTCGTCGCAGCCGGATGAAAACACCACAAGAAAGACCATCAGAAGAATCGTCAGAACTCGAAAAGCGCCGTTCATGGAATCGTCCTTTTTTTCCGAAGAAGCCCATGAGGTAGGGCTATGGATCCAGCACCGCGAAGCGGCCGTATTCGGTCACATGCACCCGGCCGCAGGTCACCCGCGCGCTGACGGTCCGGGAGCCCGTTTTAGCCCCGCCATCCACCAGGGCCTTGATATTCTTGAACTTCAACTCGTCCTGGTCGAACTCGAAAGTGTCGAAATAGATCTTGTCTCCGAAATCCAGCGCGCCGTAGAACCGGGTGCAGGAATTGTCGTGAGTGAGAATCTCGCGCAGTTCTTCCGTGTTGTCGAATTCCACGCTGGCGTTGCTTACCGTGCGGCCGCGATAGGCGAACTGGGGCAGGATGATGAGGTGGCGTACGGGTTCCGTGTCCGCGTCCGAGGAATCGATTTCCCGTTCCTCCGCATCCGTTTCCGCGTCCAGATCTCCATCAGGACTGTCCCCGTCGGAAGCCGAATGGCGGGGAGCGAAGGCCGAATCGCAGGCCCACGCGGTCGCCAACAGCAAAATCGGCAGAATCCAAAAAATTGGATGACGAGGATGCAAGAAAAGAGCCTCCGCTTGACAAACCGATGATCTCGTATTTTAATCCATGCCATCGTGAAAAATCCAGGAAATGCGCCCTCTTTTCACCGAATCGCGAGGGAATTTTTTTTCGGACCGATGGATTCACGAAAACTTGCGGTTTTCCCGAAGCCGGGTACAATTGTTTTCGGCAGGGCAAGGACAAGAACAAGATGAAATTATAACGTATGAACGGGAGAAAGACATCTCGCGAATGCTACACCGACTGCTGACACTTTTTTTGACGCTCTTTCCTTTTTTCTCCGTCTGGGCGGCGGAGGCTCCGGCGCTTACGGTCAAGGAGGATCTGCAAATCTCGACCAAAATCACCCTGGCGCGAATCGACGTGGGGACCATGAGGAAGCGGATCCATTATTTTCCGGAAAAGGAGCAGGTGGAAATCGTTTCCGAAATCGATGTCGAGGTTTCGGCCCTGGTGATTTCGGTACGCCGCAAAACCACCGTTCGGGCGCTGTACGACAAGGATGGGCTGGTCCGTTTCACCACGACGATCAATCGCAACGACGATCTGACCAACCTGAGCGGCGAACGGGTGCGTAAATGGTACGGCGAGGATGTCATTCACATCTTCGGCGTGAAGGAAGGCAAGCTTTTCGAGCGGGAAATCCCCATGAAATCCTTCCACTTCACCAGTTCGGAAAATTATCCCGCCATTGCTTCCTTCTCCCAGAAAGAGTTGTCCTGGACCGTGCTGGACCTTTTCTCCGGCGAACTGGATTTCGCGAAAGTGCAATTGGAGAAACTGGGTTCCTGTCCGGAACCCGCCAACGGCCTTTGCTATCAATTGGATGTCAAGCGCAAAGCCAACAGCGGGACGTTCTATTACGATACGGACGGCATCATGGTGGCGGGCGATGGCGAGGATGTGGACGGGAGTTTTCGTCTGCGCTGGAAGCTTCCGGAAAAGGAAAAGAAGAAATCCGGCGGTTTCTGGAATTCCATCTTCGGCGGGGACGACGAACCCGACGAACCCGCATCCACGGGGTCCGATCCGCAAACTCCGGAAGTCGGGTCCGAACCCCGGCCTGAGAATCCCGTTCCTTCCTGTCCCGGCGGAGCCGAATAGGGCGTCCTTTTCCGCGCGGCAAATGAATTCATTTCAGGGTGCGAGCATGCAACCAGATGAAGCCAGTCGAACCGCCGAATGGCAGGCCGCTTTCCGAGCGATGGAAACGGTTCGCAGACCGGCGCGGTCCCGCCTTTTCGAAGATCCCCTGTCCCTGGCCTTTCTCGGTTCCGAGCCGGGGCGCTACGTGCGGTTGGCGGCCCTGCCGGTCGTCGGCGGTTTCGTGCGTTCGCTCGTGGAGTGGCGTTCCGGTGGGGCCATGTCTTCGGGCATCGCCCGCACCCGGCTCATCGACGACTGGTTGCGTATGGCCGTAAGCGAAGGTATCCGCCGAATCGTTCTTCTGGGCGCGGGCTACGATTGTCGCGCCGAACGCATGCCGGAACTGGAGAATTGCCGGATCGTGGAGATCGATCATCCGGCCACCCAGGCGGCGAAGAAGGCGCGCATGCGCGAGCTTTCCGATGTTTCGTACGGCAGCGTAACGTACCTGGAAGCGGATCTCGCCCGTCAGGATCTGGAGGATGTCTGGAGTCGGGCGGAACTGGACCGAACGTCGCCCGTCTTCGTTCTGTGGGAAGGCGTGGCCCATTATCTCCGGGAAACGGCCGTGGACGCGACCCTGCGGGCCTTGTCGCGCCAGTGCCCGCCGGGCAGCCTGCTGGCCTTTACCTATCTTCACCGGGGGCTGCTGGAAGGCACGCGGACTTTCGAACGGGCGCATATTCCCATGGCCAGGGTGGCGCGGGAAAACGAGCCGTGGATCTGGGGTCTGGACCCGGAAGAGGCATCGGTTTTCCTTCGCGAGCGGGGCTTCGGCCTTCTGGAAAACATGGGCGCGGACGCCTATCGACGCATGTACTGGAAGGACGCTTCGCGACGAATGACGGGCTTCGGCTTCTATTACGCCGCTCTGGCGCGGGTGGTTGCGGGAGCGGAATCCGAAGGCTGAGACGGTACGGCAAGGGCTTTCCGCCACGTATCGCCCGGCGCGGCCTTTTCTTTCAAATAATTGAGATTGTTCTATTTTCTGGAAGAAGCGCATTTCTCCGGCCGCCCATGGGCAGCGGTCGTTTCCCGCCGGCCTCATTTTTCAATCAACCCTCTTCACGTTTTCCTCCCTGCATCCGATTATTACGGAAGCAAAGGAGATCCGATCATGCATGACAGCGAAGTCCCCGTCCTCCGCATCAACGTCCGGATGGAGTCGCAATTGCCCGATAACACGATGGATTCCACGGTGTTGCTCGTGGCCGCCGCGTCGGACCGGCTTGGCTTGCGGTGTTCCCGTTCGGTGGTTCCCGGAGAAACCGTCCGCCTGGCCGGAATGCCGGATTTCCATTCCCGGTATGAGTTCGAGGCCGAAATCCTATCCTGTCAACGCCGGCAGGATCCCCAAGCCGGCCTGGATTATTTCGAGACGGAAGGCCGATTATCCTCCAACTGGCCGGAGTATCGGCGCTTTCTGGACGCTCTGCGGATATCCTGCCGCTCCATGGGAGAGGATTTGCGGGTTTATTCGGCCGTGCCCTTCGAACTTCGGCTGAACAACCGACGTTTTCGAACCGAAAGCGGCAACGTGAGCCTGGGAGGCGCCTTTATCCAGACCTTTTCCGAAAAAATACCGGATCCGGGGACGACGTTCGCCTTCTGGGCCGCCATTCCGCCGGGAAAGGAACCCATCTCCGGGACGGGAGAAGTGATTTACGGCGTCGATGAAAGCCAGGCGCGCAGACTGGGAACCAGTTCGGGTTTCGGAGCCCGATTGGAATTCGAGGAAGACGAACGTCTGGTGTGGGCCGACTTCATCCACTCGCTGTACCAGCGAATTCTTTCCTGACCGCGGCTTCCTTCCCGAAACGGCAGACACGAAAACGTGGAGAAATCCCGGATTTTGCTTGACAACCCGGCGGTTTCTTGGTACCGATTCCATCCCGCTCCGGGTCTTTATGTCTCGGGCGGACTCCTTGCCGGGCCCCTGACGGCGGGGGGAATTCCGAAAAGATGGGAGGTGATGACGCGTGGCTTTCAAGAAATTTACCCGTGGGGCGCAGATGCAGTGCCTGGAGGTGCGGGTTTCCGACGACCTTGAAAAGGCCATCCGGGTTCTGAAGAAGAAAATGGCCCAGGAAGGATTGTACAAGGAACTGAAGAAACGCCGTTTCTACGAAAAGCCGTCCGTGCGCCGCAAACGCAAGCAGGACGAGGCGGAACGCCGCCGTCGCAAAAACGCGAATCGCTGACCGGAAAAAAGTTAAGGATCTGCATGGCATGCAAGCGGGGAGCCCGGCCGGGTTCCCCGTTTTTTTTCGTTTTCTCGCTATCGGAGCGAGCCGCGAGGTTTGTGGAAGAACGGTTAGGCGGGTTCTTCAGATGGAGCTTTCCCGAAGGATCTTGCGGTATTGTTCCAAAGGCCAATAGACGCGCGCCCAGAAGACCCAGACCTTCTGGCCGGAGGTTTCCCAGACTTCGTAATAGGAACCGTCGATAATCAGATCCCGCACCACCACCGGGTCGGCTCCCAGGTGGACCAGGGCTTCCATGCTCACGGTGATGCGGTCGGCTCCCGTCAGCCACTCCACCCGAACCTCCACCCGCGTCTTGTCTCCGAACTGTTCTTTCAGCAGCTTCGTGGCGGCCGCCACCAGGGCTTTGTGCTGGCTTTCGTATACGTTTTTCACGCTGCTGCCCTTGCCCACGGCCACGGCCAGTTCGTCCGTTGGAATGGGGCCGTTCTCCACCCAGTCCGGAGCGCTTTCCATGGAACGAAACACGGGGTCCAGGCTGGGGGGCGGCGCCGGGGAATCCGCTTCCGGAGAGAACTCCACCGGGACGGAAATGGGAGGCGGTCCGTTCTCGGCCGGGCCGGAAGTTCTCGCGTCCTTGTCCGGTACTTCCGTATGGGGTTGACAGCCGAAGCCGAAGACGGCCCAAAGCCCCATGAAAGCCATCAGCAAGCATCCCCGATGAAAACTCCGTCCGCGAATTCGCATGTGTCACCCGTCCTCGAAAGAGAAAACCCATATTCCATTAATTATATCATAACGGAGCGGGCTTGGAAAGCCGCGCATGTTTAAATGACGTGTATTTGAATTATGCATCCTGGGGCGATCGTCGAGCCCTCTTGTCCGGCGTGCGCCGAACGGTTCGGAGTGGAAACGAAATGTCTCCTCCGCGATATCATTCGGCAAGCGATGAAAGCGACTCCTGCGGAAATTCTATGGAATTTCGTCGCAGGAGAAGACGACCTCCATTTGCGTGACCTTGGTGAAGGGGTCGATGGCGTCGGGATTCGCCGCGTGTTTGTCCGCCAGGTGGAAGTGAATGCCCAAAGCGGGAGAGGTCGCGATCCATTGCCCTTCATCTCCCTGTAGAAACTGAAGATTTCGATATCGCGCCCGGATACCGGCCAGGGGTTCGCCCGGACCCGCGCCTTCCGCGGTACGGTAGGGCCGGCCGAGAATCGTCACGCGCGCCAGCCGATCCCGTTCCAGCCACAGTTGGAGAAGCGGGGGCCGATCCACGCCCTTCCGTCTCTGGACATAGCAGCGCAGGTCGGACATTTCGGGAAGGCCGGGGCATCGTTCCATGCCGGGCTTCTTGCGCAGATCGTCCCCGCTCATGCAGGCCGTCCAGGGCCCCACGCCTTGTGGAGACACTCGATAGGCGTCTTTCACGTCCGAGGATTCGTTCGCCGCCGGTCCGCGCCATTCGCCGTCCTCCGCGTCCCATCGGGGGGAAACGGAGGGGGCCGGTTTCGCGGAGGCTTCGCTTTTCTCCGGATCCGACGGTTTTTCCGGAAGTTCGGACGGAATATCCCTGGCTTTCGGAACGCTGTCGGGGGCCGTTTCGGTTTTCGAGCAGCCCATGGGTGTTGCGAAAATCAGGAAAAACAGAAAACAGGCCATCCATCCGCTGACGGGCGTCGTTTTTTTCATGGTCCGCCTTCCTGACGGGGAGATGAGAAAAAAAAGGCGAGGGACCGCTTCGGCCCCTCGCCCGGGAGGTCAATCCGGGAAACGCTTACAGATCGGGGAGAATATCCTTTGTATTTCCGGAGCGTTTGGATTTCTTATCCTTGGCTCTGGAAATCTGGCGCACCAACTTGTCAACGGCCTCGTCGATGGAACTGAGCAGATTCTCACTCTCCATTTTCGCAACGTAATCCGATCCCTTGTGACGAAGGTTCAATTCTGCGATCTTTCGAACCTTGTCATCCTCCAGGGTGGCGTTGAGCATCGCCGTGGGGGGAAGAAATTTGTCCAGTTTGGTGGCCCGGTCTTCCACGTAATGCCGGACGCTGTCCGATGCGTCGAAGCCTTTGAATCGGATGGTGACGTTCATGGTATCTTGCCTCCAATATGGGTGTTCAGGGAAGGCGTGAAACGCCTTCGACATGGCGGAAATTCCTTCGGTTTCCGAACTCCCGCCGCTCGGCGCGCAAGCGCCCGCATCTGGTTAAACCCCTCCTTCCGCCTGTTTTATTCCGGGAAAAATAATGTATGTTCGATGCGTATCTCATTCCTGTATTTTATTATAAAGGTTCCCACGGGGATTTCAAGTGTTTTCGTCAACCCCGGCCGGTTCCGTCCATCGCACCGAAGTCCTGGGGAGAGAGAACCTTCACCGTCGCCGTCTGCGGCGGAAAAAGAGCCCGCCAAGACCCGCCAGCCACCAGGCGGAAGACGGGGGAACGCCCGTGCAGCCTCCCCCGCCGCCCGTGTTCCCGGATCCGTCGTCTCCGTCGGCGATGTCGCCGTCGGTTGAAACGGGCTGACAGACGCTGGCGCAGGCGCCCGGCACGCACTCCATGCCTTCCCCGCAGTCCTCGTGATCGGCGCATTCATCCGTCATGGCGGTGCAAACGCCGTCCTCGCAGGTTTCGCAGGATCCGCACTGCATGTCCAGCACGCATTCCGGCGCATCGCCGTCCTGTTCCGTCTCCGCATCGCCGTCCGGAGCATCCACGCATTCGCCGCCGCATTCCACCGGTTCGCAGACCTGGCCGTCCCCGCAGTCCTCGTCCGTCTCGCAATCCGTTTCCACGGGTACGCAGGTGTTGCTGTCCGTGTCGCAGGTGAAGCAATCGTCGCAGGTGGAATCGTTCAGGCATTCCACGCAGAAACCGATGCAGGGGTCGTTGGTGAACTTGCAGATCAGCCCCTCGGAGCAATCGGCGTGCTGGCGGCATTCGGTTTCGATCTCCTGGCAGGTCTGGCTGTTCGTGCAGAAGGCGCATTCGCCGCAGTCGCTGTCGAACAGGCATTCGGGCTCGTTGGGATTGACGCAGAATCGGTCCTCGCAGGTCCATCCGTCCGGGCAGTCGATGTCCACCCAGGTCCAGTTCCGGCAGGTGTGCAGCCGCGTCGCGGACAGGCACTCGCCGTCCTGATTCCGGCACTCGGGCGTCCCGCTCTCCTCGATCACGATGCGCGTGTCCACGACGGCGTTTTCCACGGTCGCTTCGCCGCCGTCCGCGAAAAAGGCCCGCACTTCGCTGATTTCCGTGGCCTGTCCCAGGCCGAAATGCAGCACCATGGAGTTCTGTGCCCCGGTTCCCTTTCCGCCCTGCACCTCGCGAATCTGGCCACCTGCGGGGGTGACCACCCGCACGCGCGTGCCGATGCCCGCCCGGTTGGTTTTGTGGCCGATGATTTGCACCTGGAGCCAGTGATTGGACGATCCGTCGGGGTCGAGCCCGTTTCGGAACAGTTGTTTGGTCATCACGTCCAGATCGCCGTCCCGATCGTAGTCCGAAACGGAGACGCCCCAGCCGTTACGGAGCCACAGACCGGTTTCGTAGCCCGTTTCCGTGAAGGTCTGATCCCGGTTGTTGTGATAGAGAAAAGAGATGTATTCCGTGTAAACGCCCGTGACGAACAGATCCAGCCAGCCGTCGTTGTCGTAATCGAAAAACACCGGATCCGAGTGCGTTTCGGAATAGGCGATGCCCGCCGATTCCCGGATGTCGGTGAACGTGTAGTCCGGCGCGCCGGAATTCAGGTACAGCATGCTCTTGTCCGAGAAATCGATGAAGCGCGGATGGGCCAGGTTGCCCACGAACAGGTCCAGGTCGCCGTCGTTGTCGAAATCTCCCCAGTCCGCGCCGATGCTGTGGCCGTAGTACAACTGCTGCATGACGCCCTTGACGCCCCGCTCCTCCGCCACGTCCGTGAAGGTGCCGTCGCCGTTGTTGTGGAACAGGAAGTTCGGATCCAGGCGGTAGTTGGCCACGTAGAGATCCGGCCAGCCGTCGTTGTCGAAATCTCCCCAGGCCAGTCCGCGCCCGCATTGGGCGTAGATCTGTTCCATGCCCGATTCGCGTGTCACGTCCTTGAAGACACCGAAGCCCAGGTTCTTCCACAGCCGGTCGCCGTAGCAGGTGCTGTTGCCTTCCTCGTCGCGGACTTCGTAGCTGGCCACGTACAGATCCACCCAGCCGTCCCGGTCGTAGTCCGCCCAGGCGGCGGCTTCCGTGGGAACCAGGTCCGACGGATGTCCCTCGTTCTGGTCCACCGCCGTAAAGGTGCCGTCGCCGTTGTTGTGCACCAGACGGTCCCGGGTTTCCTCCGTGTCGCCGCTACCGAAGGCGTAATAGTCCAGATGCCCGTCGTTGTCGTAGTCCGCGAAGACTCCGGATCCGGAAATTCCCGTGATTCCGGCCGCTTCGCTGATGTCCGTAAAACTGCCGTCTCCGTTATTGCGGAAAAGTTTCGAGGCCGAGGCCAGAAGGTCGTCGTCGCCGTCATTGTCGATGTCGCCCCAGGCCGGGCGGCTGGAGGCCGAAAGCCCGGCGGCTTCCGTCAGATCCTCGAACAGAAGATCCGTGGCCTTATCGTGATAGTTCACGTCCACTCGGGCCATGTAATTACCGTCGCTGATTCCGTACTTGGTGACCGGATCGTTCGCCGGATAGACCGCCGACCAGCCCTGGCCCGCCGACGAGGTGTCCAGGGCAAGGGGTGGGCCGCCCGTCTGGCGGATGATGCCCACGTGCAGGTAACGCAGCGCCCGCACTTCCACCATGGCGCGGTCGCCCCCGGGGGCGTCCAGGTCCGCCACACTGAATTCCACCCACTGGTCGATCTCGTTTTCCTCGATAGTACGGGAAATGGGAGCCACGAGATCCTTGGAGCGATCCGGGTCGTTGCCGCCGCCGTCGCCCCAGAGATGGATCTCCACCGGTCCGGCGGCTTTAAACATCAGCCGGAAGCGCTGCACCGTGGCGGGATGTTCCATGAAGAACATGATGGATTCCAGGGTTCCCGCTCCCAGGTTTTCAAGCCAGGTGTCCGCCGTGCCGTCGTCGTAGGAAAGCGTTTTTTCCTCGGCGAAAGCCGGGGCCGTTCCGGAAAACAGGACCATCCAGACACAACCGAGAACGACAAGAGAAACGAGGCGCGCCATGGCGTTTTTCCTTTCATCGAGAAAAGGGCGGCGGATGAGCTTCACGGATCCTTCATATCGGCTACTTCGATGACATTCTTTACGGATTCAGCATCCACCCGACGATTCGACTTCGATGCCGCGATTATATATCCATTTCCGCCGCCCTCGCAAGAGACGAATCGATTTCCGGCGCGGAGGACGTGCTGTCGCGGATGGCCTGTCCATTCGGCCGGATAGTTGCGCCCGAAGCCGGAAAGGCGTATATTGCCCTGCAAACTTTCGCCGTTTCAGACGGAATCGGATATCGAGGGAAGGAGAAGAGGATGTTGAACAGACACGGTCGATTCCGTTCGGCGCTTCGTTTCGCCTGGGATCGTCCCCGCCGGAAGCTTTCCATGGCGAACCAGCTTCGCTTCAGCCCGTTTTTGGTGCAGATGGTGGTGATCCGTCGCTGCAACCTGGCCTGCGGATACTGCAACGAATACACGCGTACGGGCGACCCCGTGCCGCTGGAGGAACTGAAGCGTCGCATCGACGCGGCCTACGAACTCGGCAGCCTGGCCATCGAGTTCACGGGCGGCGAGCCGCTTCTGCATCCGCAGATCGCCGACGTGGTGCGTTACGCCACGAAGCGGGGATTCGTGGCGCGCATGATGATTTCCAACGCCTATCTGTTTACGGAAAGGAAGATCCGCGAGCTGAACGAAGCGGGGTTGACGGATCTTCAGATCAGCATCGACGGCGTGAAACCCAATGAAATCACGGTGAAAGTTCTGGATCCCCTGCGCGAGAAGCTGCGCATGGTCAGCCGTCTGGGACGCTTCCGGGTGCAGCTTTCCGGGGTCATCGGCGCGGGACCGCCCGAGGAAGTCCTGGAGATGATCGATTTCGCCCGGGAGCAGGGCTTTCTTCCCCGGGTGCTGCTGGTCCACGACGGCTCGGGGCAGTTGACCCTGAACCGGGAGGAACGGGCGGTTTATGAAGAGGCCAAGCGCAAGCTGGGCCGTCGTTTCGCGGAATCGAAGGGCTATCGCGAGCGCCTTCTGGAGACGGGCGAGGCGCCGTTCAAATGCCGCGCCGGGGCGCGTTACCTGTACGTGGACGAATTCGGGCTGGTTCACTGGTGCAGCCAGCAGCGGGAGCGTTTCGAAAAGCCGCTTCTGAATTACACCCTGGAGGATCTGAAAGAGCAGTTCTATCGGTATAAGAAGTGCAACACGCGCTGCACGGTGGGATGCGCCCGCACCTCCTCGGCTCACGACGAGTGGAGAAGTCAGCCGCAGTGACGCGGGCGGGAAGCGCCCCGCCGCCTAAATCCCCAAAAGGTTCCTGTACACTTGGGCGTACTGTTCGGCGGTGACGTCCCATGAGAAATCCCGGGCCATGGCGCGCTGGACGATCTTCCGGAATCCGCGCTTGTCCTTGAACGCGGAAATCGCCCGCCAGACGGTCTTCAGCAGGGCGGTGTCCTCGTATTCCCTGAAACAGAATCCCCAGCCTTCCCGGCCGTCCTCGCTCACGTCCTCCACCGTGTCGGCCAGGCCGCCCGTGGCGTGAACGATGGGAACCGAGCCGTAACGCATGGCGAACATCTGATGCTGTCCGCAGGGTTCGAAACGGCTGGGCATCAGAAAAAAGTCGGTTCCGGCCAGGATCTCGTGGGCCAGCTTGTTGGAATAGGTCAGGTTCAGTCCCAACTTGTGGGGATAGCGCATCTTGATGCTTTCCAGAAGCTTGTGATATTTGTGCTCGCCGGTGCCGACGATAATCAGGTTCAGATCGAAGGTCATCAGCTTGTCGAAGACCGAGCCCAGCATGTCGAAGCCCTTGTTGTCGGTCAGCCGGGTAATCATCCCCAGCGCCGGGATGTCGGGATTGGAGGAATCCAGGCCGTTCCGGGCCAGAAGCTCCACCTTGTTCTGGACGCGCTGCCCCAGTCGCTCGGGCGAGTAGGTTTTGGTGATGAAGGCATCCTTTCGGGGATTCCAGTCGGTATAGTCCACACCGTTCAGAATACCGAAATAATCCTCGCCCCGCTGGGCCAGTTCCTCGTTCAGGCCGTATCCCAGTTCCGCGTCGTCGCGGGTCTCTTCCGCGTAGGTCATGCTGACGGTGGCCACTTTGTCGGAAAACAGCACGCCGGCTTTCAGAAAATTCAGCCGTCCGTTGCGGCGATAGGGGCCGTCCGGTTCGAAAAGTTCGTTTCTCAGCCCGATTTCCCAGGCGAAATCCTCCGGGCAGTCTCCCTGGAAGCTGACGTTGTGCAGCGTCAGCAGGGTCCGGATTCCGTCGAAAGCCCGGCTGTGGGGCCGGGAGCGGATCATGGCGGGGATGAGCGCCGTGTGGTGATCGTTCAGGTGCAGAATCTCCGGTTTCAGCAGGCCGATTTCCATCAGGTGCAGCACGGCGATCTGGAAGAAGCCGAATCGCCTGTGATTGTCCGAAAAGCCCTTGCCGTCCGAAGGATTGGTATAGATGCCGTCCCGCCCGAACAGCGGTTCGCACTCCGCGAAATAAACCGGAATCTCGGTGTCCGGCAATCGGGATTCGAAATACCGGAAGGTCTGGCTTTCCTGGCCCAGAAGCAGGTCCACCCGTTCGCAGCCGGACAGGGGCTTCAGGTTCAGGTCGGAGCGGTCCATCTGCCCGTAAAGGGGCGTAATCACGGAGATATCCTCTCCCGCCACGGCCAGGGCGCGGGTCAGGTTGTATGAATATTCGGCCAGACCGCCGACCTTGGAATAGGGATGAATTTCCGTGGTGCAGAATAGAATCTTCACCGTGGCCTCCTTCCGGTCCCGCTACGAGGCGGGGCCTTCGACTTCCCGCAGGAAACGCGCCGCCTCTTCCGGGGCGGTCGGATTGATATGGAACCCCGTCCCCCATTCGAAACCGGCGATGCGCGTCAGGCGGGGCATGATCTCGACATGCCAGTGATAGTCATGCTCCAGCGTGTTCCAATAGCCGGTGCGCCGGCTGGTGGCCTTCACATTGGGGCTGGTATGGAAAACCAGATTGTAGGGCGGATCGTTCAGCCCGGTTTTCATACGGAAAAGCGCCTGCCGCAGGGCGTCGGCCAGGCCGCGCAGATCGTCCTCGTCCGCCCGGGCGAAGTCGTGGGCGTGGGCCAGCGGCAGAATCTGCATCTCGAACGGCATGCGGGACGCGTAGGGGCAGAATACCAGGAAACGTTCGTTTTCATAGACCACCCGCAGGCCGTCCTTGCGTTCCTGGGCCAGGATATCGCAGAACAGGCAGCGTTCCTTCAGATGGAAATGATCCCGGGCGCTGCGAAGTTCCGTGGCCACGGTGCGGGGGGTGACCGGCGTGGCGATGAGTTGGCTGTGGGGATGGGAGAGGGTCGCCCCGGCCATGGGACCGTAATTCTTGAAGATCTGGACGTAGCGCAGCCGCCGGTCGCCCAACAGATCGTCCAGCCGTTCCCGATAGGCGGAAAGCAGCCGGAAGAGATGGTCGCCGGGAAGATCGGCCATGTGTCCCTGGTGTTCGTGGCTGTCCACGATGACTTCGTGAGCGCCGATTCCCGTGATGCGGTCGTAGATGCCGTCGGCGCTGCGGACGAGGTCTCCTTCCACCTGCAAGGCGGGGTATTTGTTCGGCAGGACGCGAACCCACCAGGGTTCTCCGGCAGTGCGCATGCCGCCCGGCCCGAACTCCCGGATGGCGCCGGGAAGCTTGTCCTCGTTTCCGGGACAGAAGGGGCAGAATTTCGGTTGGGGCGCCTCGGAAACCGGCGGAAAATCGTGGGGACGCAGGGCGCGTTCCGCCGCGATAATCACCCAGTGTTTTTGAATCGGATCCCGTCTCAACTCGGGCATTGCATTTCCTTCCCGCAAGGGCGGCGTTTTCCGTCCGAAATCCGGCCATCGCTCCATTGCCCGCCGACCGACGTTACCACCTTTTTTCGGCCTTTCCCTCCCGGTGTTGTCATTCGGCTGATTTCCCGCTGGCTTTAGCTGTTCGTGGACGGCCCAAAGGATGCGGAGCCACGCGTATCTGTCGGACATTATGCCAGAATTCGGAGGGCATGCAAGGGTTTTCGGCGGTTTGCGGTCGGATTTCGTCTCGGTGAACGCCGTTCAGCGCCGTTTCCGCGCATATCGTATTTCTCGATGAAATCGCGACACGGCAAGACGCGAGGAAAGAGGCGTCCGTTTTCCACGTATCCCGATACGATCGATCTCCGGTCAGCCGCTCGACAGGAACGGTCTCCGAGACGGATTTTACTGGAACGGTGCGTCCTGGGGATCGGGGAGCCGCTTTTTCTGGTCCGGCGGCGCGGCTTTTTCGAATTCCCGGCGGATCCGCTTCAACATTTCCCGGGTGACGGGCTTGGCTTCGATGCGCTGGAAAACCGGCTCGGCGGAGGCGAAAGCGCCGGATTCCGCCATGCGGTTGGCCAGATCCACGGGATCCACGTCGCCGGTATGGATTTCATAGACGAATTCGCCGTCACGGCTTTCCTTCGGCAGGCGGCGCAGGGGGAAATCCCGTTCCACGTTCCGCAGCCGCTCGGGATCCGGCGGCGAGGCGAAGCGCAGCCGCACGCGTCTCGTGGTAACCATCAGATCCTTCAGTCCGTCCGAACGATCCATCCGGTAGACGGCTCCCACGTAGGACAGGTCGCCGCTGCGTTTCATGTAGGCGGTGAAAACGTCCCACTGGGCGGCCTGGGCGTTGGGCACGAGCCGCAGGACGAAAAGCCCCATGTCCAGCAGTTCCCGGTTCTTGATCTCGCTGACCACCAGCTTGATGCTTTCGTAGTATTTGAGGCGGCGCTTGCGATCGAGCGCCATGCGGGGATCCTTGAAGGCGAAGGCCACGAAACCGAAATCCTGGGCCAGCTTGATTTTCCGGCCGTCCTTGTAGAAATGGGAGGCGCGCGCGGCCTGTTCCGTGGGCAGCGACTTGGCCGGGTCCACGTGGGTCCGGATGCGGCCGTCCGGGTCGGAACGTTTCATGGACTCCACGGGAAAATGCTTTCCGTCCGTGATTTTATCCCGGGCCTGGGCCGGACGGATCGGAGCGGCGGCAAGAAGCAGCACGGCAAGAAGGAGACAGATTCCGGATGTTTTTCGGATGGACATGGGGTTTGCCTCGCATCAAAAGAAACCCCCTTCGCGACCCGGGCCGCGAAGGGGGAAAAGAGATTCGGGTTCGGCCGGGTTCGCCCTATTTCACCGGTTGGGGAAGCATCGGCTTCGGATTCGCCTTTCGGGCGGCCGCGTCGTTGATGACGGCCGGGACGCCGGTGAAGATCAGCGCCGCGCTGACGCCGTCTTCATAGGGAGCCTCGGTGTCCGTGTCCAGCGCGTTGTCGCCGTTCAGGTCCACGTCCACGTACTCGGCCAGGATGGGCAGCGGGGTGAAGCCCCAGGCCGCGCTGTAATCCTCGGTGAAGTATTCGGTGGGCACCACGCCGCCCAGAACGCCGTTGGCGATGGACAGTTTGCCGTCGGCCACGGTGAGGTCGCCGCGGATCTTGACTTGGCGAAGCTGGATAACGATTTCGCCGGTGACGCCGCCGACATCCTCGGCGGTGAATTCGTAAACGGAGGTCATGCCGGTGAAGGAAAGATTTCCGCTCGTGTCGGCGCTGATGAGAATGCCGTTCATCTGAACCTTCGGATCGCCGAGATCGGTGAAGGAATCCGGGTTGATGGTGAAGGTTTCATTACCGCTGTAGTTGTTTGCGGGGTTGTCGTCGCCGTCGGTCAGTTTGTATCCGATGAGGTTGACGCGCAGGCTCTGGCCCGGGCCGGGAAGCTTTTCCAGATCCACGAAGCGGAATCCGATCAGTTCCGTGCCGTCCTGCATGTCGGCGTTCAGATCGGGATTCACCAGGTTGGCGGTGAAGGACAGATTGTTGTCCACGTCCGCGTCTCCGCCCGGGCTGGTGCTGTCCAGGTCGAAGCCGGTGGTTGCGTCGGCCACGTTAATCATGTTGAGAATCACGCCGGGGCTGGCGACTTCGGGGCCGGTCAGCGGAATTTCGCCGAAAGGCGCCGGGGCACAGAGGCACAGGAAGCCGGGAACGCGGCCCAGACCTTCGGCGCAGACATCGCCTTCCAGGCAGGGCGTGGCGCAGTAGCGAACGGTGCACTTGCCTTGGGAGCAGGTACCGCTTCCGCCCATTTCGTAGCCGGAATCCGTGCAGTCCTGCACGTTGGTGCAGCTGCTTTCCGGATAGGAATACGTGTTGCAGGAATCGGTTTCCGTGCAGTAGTCGGTCAGTTCGCCGTCGCAGTTACCGCTGTCCAGGCAGAGATCGCCGGGTTCGGCGGTTCCTACGGGACTCATGAAGGGGCAGGTGCCGCAGAAGCACTGACCGGAAACCTGTTCCGGGAAGCGCGAGGGCTGGCCGTCTTCCTGTTCGCAGGTGCCGTCTTCCAGGCAGGGCGCGGCGCAGAAACCGAAAGCGCATTTGCCGCCGTTGCAGCTGACCACGTCCTGGTATTCCTCCGGGAACAGCGCGTAGCAGTCCGCGTGATAGGTGCAGTCTTCGTCGGTGGTGTTGCCCAGGCAGTTCAGATCCTTGGGGCAATAGTGGTCCCAGGGGTCCACGTCGTTGTCCACGCACTGCTGGCCGCAGGCTTCGCCCACATTGCTCGTGCCCACCGGGGTTCCGTTGGGGCAGGGGGCGCAGATGCAGGTGGGATATCCGGGCACGGGATGCGTGCCTTCCGGGCAACGTTCGCCGGGCAGACAGGGCGTGGCGCAGAAACCGAAGGCGCACTGGCCGTCGGAGTTGCAGTAGGCGCCTTCGCCCAGATTGTACTGGTCGCAATCGGCGTTGGTTTTGCACTCGCTGGTGGGCAGATAGAAGCCCAGGCAGCTGTCGCCGGGGAAGCAGGAGGCTCCGCCGCCGCCGTCGCCGCAGGGATCGCCCGGCAGCGCCATGGGAACGGTGGACAGGCAGCGCGCGTTGGGCACGCAGAGTTGCTGGCTCTGGCCGCCGACTTCGTAACTCTGACACTCGAAGCCGCTCGGGCAGCCGTCTTCGCAGGCGGGCATGCACAGGTAGTAGCTGTCGGTGTCGTCCGAATTCGCGTAATCGTAGGTGTATTCATAGCAGCCGATACCCGCGCCGCAGTATTCCTCGGCTTTGTCGGGCTGGCAGGGCGTGCAGGAAGACATCTTGCAGGTCTGGCTTTCCACGTCGCAGTAGTAGCCGTCGTCCACCTGGCAGAGGCCGCCGCAATCGCGGGCGGTCAGGTCGATTTCCGGGGCGTCATCGTCGCCGTCTTCGGGAGGCGTGTCCATGTCTCCATCGGGGGGATTGTCGTCGCTGTCCGAACAGGCGACGAAGGCCAGTGTCGCCGTCAAGACGATCAACATAAGTAACAACGAGCGCAATTGCATTGTACGTCCTCCTGAAATATCTATCGTTTTGCTCATGATTTCCTTCGCGTAAAGGTCGAAATCATCCGCCGGACCAGCGGATCAAGGACTCACTCTATGTTCGGTCCCTATAAATGTCAAGGAAAACCGCCCGCGCTTTTTCCCTTGGAATCCCATTGCTTACCGGCCCGCCCCGGGGCGGCGGACCGGCGCGAGACCCGTCAACGCCACCAGTTTGGCATTTCCCGCAAGGCGGGGCAAGTGAAAAGATGCCGGAAAGGCATAAAACGTTCACAGGCTGTGAACGAATGGTTGGAGACTGATTGCATATATCTATTTGAAAATAGGATTGAATTCGTTCGTTTCGTCGATTCGCGGCTTGAAAACTTCGGCGGGAATAGTGAACGTATTCTCGTTTTCCGAACGAAGTCGCCGCCGTGCTATTCGCCGCTGCGGAACCGGCGGACGATCTTCATTCATGCGTAACGGGCGAAGCGGACGTTCAGCGTGTTTTGGCGGTCTTTCCGCCTTTTTCCTGTTTTGCTTCCGGCGGGGGATCGAAGGTGTAGATCACCTCCACCATGCCGTCCCGGCTTTTGAATTCCAGAAGCAGGTCGGCCGTGCTTTTCAGCACGCAGCCCTGAACGGCGATGTCGCCGGAGCGGTCGCCGAAGGCGTTGACGCCGATGATGGTGGCCATTTTCCCGACGACTTCGTATTCCACCAGCAGGTGGCGTCCGGAGACTTCCCCCGGATGCTCCTTTTCGGCCTTGTCGAAACAGGCTTCCACCTTGGGGCGAATGATCTCCAGGTTTTTTTGAAGGTGCGTTTTGGTGGGGCCGGCAAGGTGGTTGGCCAGCAGGCGGGCGTCGTCCGGTTTGACGCGCGGTTCCGCCTCGGCCTTGGCTTCCTTCTTTTCGGCCTTCTTTTCCTTTTTGGGCGGGGTCTTTCTGGCCCAGCGGGACTTCCAGGCGCGCTTGGCGCGCTCGGCCGATTTGTAATCGAAGGTCACGTCGTCCGGCGTGGCCAGAACGCCCACGCCGAGTCCGGCGACGCCGCCGACGACGAAAAGAATCACGATCAACCAGACGGGCAATGGCAGTTTCGATTTTGAACTCATGGCGCTTTCACTGTTAAGGGTTCGCGTGGGGAACAGCCGTATTGTCGAGGAAATCAACGGTACCCTGTAACACGGAATCCGGATTTTGTCATCTCAAAAAAGAATCCGAAGGGAAACTTCACGGTGCGATCGGTCTCCAGAACGCCCATGGGCGGATTCGGGAACGGCTGGGCGCGATGGAAGGCCGCCAGGGCCTCCTGATCCAGGAAATCCACGCCACTGCTGCGCTTGACCTCCGCGCTGACCAGCCGTCCGTTGTCGTCCAGGGTGATGTACAACTGGGTGTAGCGGCTGCGGTAGCCGAAAATGGCGTAGGTGGGATCGAAACGGCGCTGGGCCTCCACCGGCGACCAGCGATTGGCGACCTTGCGCTTGATCCGGTTGAAATACGTGGCGTATTTGAAGGCCTTGGTGTTCAGCCCGGTTTCCTCGTCCTCCTCCACTTCCGGCAGATAGTCCGTCATGGGCGCGCCGGAAATCTCGATGGCCGTGCTGAAGTCAGGCAGCAGGTTTTTGGGAATATTGGTGCGCGGATCGCGACCGTCGTCTCCGGGGCGGCCGTCCTCGCCTTCTTCCTTCATGACCATTTCCATACGGTCCCTGTTGTTTCCCTTCAGGCTTTCCTTTTCCTCCTTGCGGTTGCGGAACAGGCCCGCCGCGGGATCCTCCAAAAGCGCCAGTTTCATCCGGCGTTCTTTGCGAGGCACCAGAAAGAGATTTTCCCGGATGCGCGTTCCCGGCTTTTCCGGGCGGGACTCGGACTTCAGGACGATGCGGTCCTCCGATTCTCCGATCGGCTGGCTGGGGCGCTTCAGTCCCCGGGGCTTGAAGCGCTTGGTGACGGTTTCCGCCGGCAGGCGAATGCGCGCCTTGGTTTCCTTCTGGGTTTTGGAATCGTACTGACTGACGAAGCGGGCGTCTTCCGGGCGTTCCTGCTTTTCCGGCATGGCGATATCCACGATCCGACCGTCCGGCTTGTCCGGTTTCTTTTCCTCCTCGGGCTTTTTCTCTTCTTTTTTCGGTTCCTCTTTTTTCTCCGCCAGTTTCTCCGGGGCGGGCGTCCGGGCCTTGTTCCGCATCCACTGTTTCTGACTCATGGTGCGAAAGCCCACCCGATGGCGGGAAGGTTCCTCCGGGGCCGGATCCGGAACGGGAAGAACGGAAAGCAGCAGGAATCCGAAAAGAAACGCCAGCAGGGCGTACGGTCCCAAACGCCGGATGTGCCCCCGTTTTCTTTCCCGTTTCCATTCCTGCGGTCGCACGATTCCTCTCCGACCCGAAACCTAGCCAACTTGCAATGTTACCAAAACCCTTTTCCGGCTGTCAATGGATTGCGAAGCGTTATGAATTCCGGAAAGAACGAGAGAGCGAGAAACGATCCCGCCATTGTTTTGAAACCATTAAAAACGCTCGATGGCCGAATCCGATCTTGACCGGATCCGAGCGTTGATATATAGGTTGTTCGAGCGTTCTTCATGGGCGCCAAATCCCCGGGAAATTTAACTATTTCATGATCTGCAAGGAGCGGCGAATGCGATTCGGAAAACGGCCCATCGTTCTGTGTTTTTTGTTAATGTCAATGGTATCCGTTAGTTACGCGCAAGAAAGCGCACCCTCGGCGTCCGACGGCGTTTCTCCAACCGGAAGCACGGAGAATCCCGAGGCCGGATCGGGCGCGGAGGCGTCGCCGCCGGAAACATCCGCCGCGCCGGAGGAGAACGCCCAAGCGCCGACATCCGAACCCGCCGACGACGAAGCCGACATCGCCGAGTTCCTGGCGGAAGATGAGCCGGAGGAAGCGAAACCGGCGGAGAAGGAGAAAAAGAAGAATTCCGGCAAGATGGAGGCGGAACTGCCCGAACATGTGGTTTCGGCCAGCCGCACAGTGGAAAAGATCTTCCGTTCGGAGCGCTCCCTGGACATCATCACGGAACGGGAAGCCGCCGAGCGTCTTCCCCGCACGGTTCCCGAGGCGTTGCGGGAATCCACGGGCGTCTTCGTTCAGCAGACCAACCTGGGCGGCGGCTCGCCCATCGTGCGCGGCATGGTGGGGCCGCAAATCCTTTTGCTGGTGGACGGCGTCCGGTTGAACAACTCCGTCTATCGCACCGGTCCGCTGCAATACCTGAACCTTCTGGACGTCTACCAGATCCGGCGGTTGGAAGTGGTGCGCGGTGCGGGATCCGTGCTGTACGGTTCGGACGCCCTGGGGGCCACCATCAACCTGGTGGGGCACGAACCGGCGGACCGCCGGACGAAAGGCTTCGGGGCCAACGGCCGGGCCGGGGTGAAATACGGAAGCGCCGCCCGGGAAAAGACCGTTCACGCCCTGGCGGACGTGGGGTATGAAGGACTGGGGATTTCCGCGAGCGCCAGCCTGAAGGACTTCGACAACATGACCGGCGGTCGCGGCGTGGGCGAACAGCCGTACACGGGCTACCGGCAGGTGAACGCCTCCGGCAAACTGAGCTATCGTCTGAGGGAAGGTTTCGTCAAGGACTGGCGGATGGACGTGGGCTATTACCTGGCGCGCATGTACGACGTGGGTCGGGCGGAAAAGCTGGAAAGCAAGGACGCCGTGGCCATCTATCGGAACGAAGCCGATCTGGTGTACGCAAAGGGCCACCTGATCTTCCGTCCCATTCACACCGCTTTCGATATCGGCGTTTCCTACCAGCGTTTTTACGAGGGAAAGGACTCCAACCAGCTCGATCCCAGCCACGACACGATCATGAGCCAGACAAGGGACCGCATCGAGGTGGACACCATCGGACTGGACACTCAGTTCACCACCCGGCTTTTCAAGGACCGTTTCCGGCTGGTTTACGGCCTGGAGATGTACAGCGACTTCGTGGACAGCGGGCGCAAGTCCCGGGATCTTTCCGCCGTGTGGGAAAAAAGCACGCGCACGCCGTTTCCGAAAGGCTCGAAATATCGCCAGCTTGGGGCCTACCTGGCGCCCACGGGGGAACTGCTGCCCTTGGATTGGGACTGGAATCTGAAACTCACGGTGGGCTACCGCATCCAGCAGATGCACGGCGAGGCCGACGCCCGGGAGGACGCGCAGGCGGTGGATTACAGCAATCTGGCCCACGTCTTCATGGCCGGGCTGCAAACCTCGTACAAGTCCCACTGGATGACCGCCTTCACCTGGTCCCAGGGCTTCCGCGCTCCCAATCTCCAGGAAAGCGTGTTCATCGGGGATACGGGCGAGTGGTATCACATCGCCAATAACGACTTGGGTCCGGAGCGCAGCGATACGCTGGAATGGCTGACGCGCTTCGATGCCTGGCGGCTGCGCGGTTCGCTCACGGGCTACGTGACCTTCCTGTCGGATCTGATCCGGCGCGAGGAAACCGAACTGGACGGCGAGACGGAAATCATGGGAAAAAGCGTCGCCCGGAACGTCAACGGCGGCAAGGGCCGCCTGTACGGCGTCGAGGCCGAACTGGAGGCGCGCCTGGGGTACGGCCTGAGCCTCATCAACAGCGTGACTTATGCCTACGGAACGGAATGGCTGACCGGTGAGGACAAGCAGAAGCTGGAGATGGATCGCATGCCGCTTTCCAAGATTCCTCCCGTCTTCGGAGAGAGTCGCCTGCGCTGGGAGGATCGGAAAATATACAAGAATATCAAGCCTTTCGCGGAAACGTACCTTCTCTGGGCCGCCAAGCAGGGCCGGCTTTCCGAATGGGACAAGGGCGACGTACGCATTCCCGAGGGCGGCACTCCCGGCTGGGTGACGTGGAACCTGCGCGGCGGTGCGGACCTGTACGATCACGTGCGGGTGGGGCTGCTTCTGGAGAATCTGACCAACACGAAATACAAATACCACGCCAGCGGCGTTTACGGCGCGGGCACCAACGCGGTGCTGACGCTGGAGGGGCGCTTCTGATCCGTTTTTCCGCCCTTTATAGCGCGATCCATGATGCGAATCCTTGCGAAACTTCCAAGGTTCATCATACTGATGACGCCGGACGCGCATCGTCGTGTTTCGATGTAACGGGTTGATTTCGCTTGTGTATGGCTTGTGCGGAGAATCGGAATGCCGGAATTGCCGGAAGTGGAAACCATCGTTCGCCGTCTGCGTCCGAGGTTGGTGGGACGAATGTTGACGGATGTGGAATCGAGCTGGCCCCGCCAGATGCGCCCGGACCTCGATACGGTGCGCCGGGGCTTGCGCGGACAACGGGTGAAGGCGCTGGATCGGATTGGAAAATACCTGATATTTCAACTGGATAGCGGATATCTCTCCATTCACCTGCGCATGAGCGGCCGCCTGGAGTGGGCGTCGGAGCGGGAAGGCCGGGCCGATCACGTGCGGGCCGTTTTTCGCTTCGCGAAAGGCGAGGCGCTGCTTTTTTCCGACGCCCGCAAGTTTGGCAGAATCGAATACTTGAACGATCTCGGTGAGTTGGAATCTCGCCTGGGCTTGGATCCCCTGGGCGCGGCCTTTACGGAACGCGCCCTGGCCGCGCGCCTGAAAAGCCATGCCCGACAACTGAAGCCGCTTCTGCTGGACCAGTCGGTGGTGGCCGGACTGGGGAATATTTATACCGACGAAAGCCTTTTCCGGGCTGGTCTGCATCCGCTTCGACGCTCGAATACACTGGAATTCCATGAGGTTAGAAAACTGCACCGCTCCATCGGCGCGGTGCTTCGCCGGGCCATCCGGGAAAACGGAACCAGCATCGACTGGATCTATCCCGGCGGCGGCATGCAGGAGTATTTGCGGGTCTACGGCCGCGAGGGGGAATCCTGCTTCCGTTGCGGCGGCGCGATTCAACGCCTGGTCGTAGGTCAACGGGGAACGCACGTCTGTCCGAACTGTCAGCCGGAATTTCATCCCTCGGAGCGATGCCGCGCAAAATCATAGATAACGTGTTGATATCAATAAGAAATAATGAAAAACCACCCCGATCCGGACACAGGGCCTGTTACAGAGGACGAGGCCCGATGAGTCGTTTGTGATTCGATAGTGTATAACTCTTTGATATCAGTTGAGAATACGGCAACGTTCCACGCAAGCGATGGCCGATGCGAAACGGCCGGTTTCTCCCCGAAAGCGCCCTCCGTCCGGGTGAACGCTTTTTCAATGAAATCTTCATGAATATCGGCAACTTATCGCACCATTCACGTCCGTCCGGACGAAGCCCGGAAAAACGTCTTTATGTGACCGATGGGGAAGGAGGCGGATTCCCGTCCCGCTGGCCGTTTTTTTCGTCAACTTTTGGTGAAAGGTTACGAATTAATGCACACGGGACGCGCCGGATCCGTTTTCGTGTATCCGACTTCGTTTCCTGGTTCGGTTTTAACTTATCTCGATCGGGAGTAGTTGCATGTCGCCCGTCACGCATCTGGGATTGATGAAGCATCGATTCAGCCATGTCGGAGACTCGAACGCGAATGGGAGCGACGAAAGCTCCGGCAACGGAGAAGAAACGAAGCGGCCTTCGAAACGCGATCGGCGCAACACGCGGATTCTGGTGGTGGACGACGAGGACATCATCCGCAAGCTGCTGGTGAGGGCCCTGACGAAATGGGGCTACAGCGTCACGGAGAGCGACAACGCGGACGTGGCCATTCAGATCGCCAAGCGTGAGAACTTCCACCTGGCGCTTCTGGATCTGAACATGCCGGGCCACGACGGCATGTGGCTGATCGACAAACTCCAGGCGCTGGAAGAGCCGCCCATGGTCATTATGGTCACCGGCCAGAGCGACATCCACGTGGCCATCCATTGCCTGACCCACGGGGCGTTCGACTTCATGCTGAAGCCCGTGGATCTGGAATATCTTCGGAACAAGGTGGAATCGGCGCTGATGTTCCTGCACTTGAAGCGGGAGGAAAAGAAGTTCCAGGAACTGCTGGAAGAAGTGGCCATCAGCGAGCGCTGGAAGGGCCAGCAGATGTTCCTGAACTCCATCGACGCCCTGATCCGGGCGTTGGAAGCCAAGGACGATTACACCGAGGGCCATTCCTCCCGGGTGGCGCTGCTGACAGAGGGCATCGCCGGCGCCGCCAAGATGCGTTCCCACGAGGTGAACGATCTGGTCACCGCGGCCCGCTGCCACGACATCGGCAAGATCGGCGTGAAGGACGCCGTGCTGCTGAAGCCCGGCAAGCTGACCTTCGAGGAATTCACGCAGATCAAGGTGCATCCCTCGGAAGGCGGGCGCATTCTGGCCCCGATCTTCAAGGACTTTCCCAAGATCATCGAAGCGGTGCGCCACCATCATGAACGCTGGGACGGCGGCGGCTATCCGGACGGCCTGGCGGGGGAGGAGATTCCCTTCGGCGCGCGCATCATCGCCACGGCGGACGCCTACGACGCCATGACCTCCACCCGGGTCTATCGTTCGGCCAAAAGCGCCAAGGAGGCCGTGGAGGAGATCATCGCGGGCATCGGCAAGCAGTTCTGTCCGGTGGCCGCCAAGGCTTTTCTCGATTTCTACAAGAAGCACATGTGTCGGAACCAGGAGGAAGACTGGCAGGACCGGCGCAAGGAGCCGCGATTTTATCATTCCGCCCAGGCCATCGTCCATTTCGAAAACCAGCCCCTGATGGGGGAGATCCTGGAGGTCAGCCATACCGGGGCGCGCATCCGGCTGCACTCCGACATTCCCGCCTCGTCCATCGTCTCGCTGCAACTGGAGGATCAGCCGCCCATGGACGCCTATATCCACTGGGCCCGTCAGTTGAAAGAAGGCGCGGGCGGCATGGTGGAACTGGGCGCGTCGCTGCGGGAACCCCACGGCCGCTACCGGGCCTTCGTGGACGGCATCATGTTCAGCCAGATGGATTTCCGCGAACAGAAGCGCATCAACCGAGTGGTGCCCGTCTCGGTGCTGTCGCCGAACGACGGGGAGGTTCTCGGGCGCGAGGCCAGCAATTGCAGCATTCTGAATCTCAGCGCGGAAGGCGCCTTCATCCAGACCCGCAACCCGAAGCCCGTGGGAACGGAATTCATCGTGCGCTTCACGCTTCCGGACAGGGAACTGACGCCCTTCGAGGCCCTGGGACGCGTGACTCACTTCATCTCCATGGTGGAGGCGCTTCAGTCGGAGGGATCCATTCCCGGCATGGGGGTGCATTTCATCGAATATTCCGGGGAATCCAGGGAAAAACTGCGCCGCTACATCGATACCCATCTGGTGGAAAACCGTTTGAAATACACGGGAAAGGACAGCGACGACGGAAACGACGCCGCCTGACCGCCCGCCATTTCGTAAAACGCCTTTTCCGGGTCCGAACGCCCCTGTTTTCAGGCGACGAACGGGTGAATATATAACCGCCGGTTCACGACTCCCGGCCCGAATCTCATTTGACAAGGCGCTTCGAACGAACCAGAATCGAACGTGAATGATGGCAAGGAGGCTTCGTGTCATGCGGATCTGTCTGGACGGTCCGGCGGGATCGGGAAAAAGCACCATCAGCCGGATGGTGGCGGAAAAAGCGGGCTTCGTCCACCTGGATACCGGCGCGATCTATCGCGGCCTGGCCTGGCTTTCGGACCGGGAGGGCGTTTCCTGGGACGACGAACCCGGCCTGGCGAAGCTCGCGGCGAACATGGAACTGGAATTCTTCTCCAACGAGGGGCTTCCCTCGGTCCGCGTGGCGGGCGAGGACGTGACCCACGCCATCCGCACGCCGCGCATGGGCGAGGGCGCCAGCCGCGTCAGTCGCCACCCGGCCGTGCGCGAGGCGCTTCTGGAGTTGCAGCGCGCCGTGGGGCGCAAGGGTTCGCTCGTCGCCGAGGGCCGCGACGTGGGCACGGTGGTTTTTCCCGACGCCGAACTGAAGATCTATCTGGACGCCAGTGTGGAAGAGCGGGCGCGCCGACGCCTGAAGGACTACGAGGCCGCCGGAGAACGCACCACCCTGGAAGCCGTCATGGCCGCCATCCGCGAGCGGGACGCCCGGGACAGCGGCCGGGCGGCGGCCCCGCTGAAAGCCGCCGAGGACGCGATTCGGCTGGACACCACCGGGCTTTCGCCGGACGAGGTGGTGGATCGGATTCTGACCCTGATGGAGAGCCGCCGTGAATCTTCAATCGTTTAATTTCGAATGCACCGCCTGCGGCCGCTGCTGCACCTGGGGCGGCTGGCTGTGTCTGTATCCCGAGGACGTCCGCCGGGCGGCCGGCTTCCTGAAGATCGGCCTGGACGAATTCGTGCGGACCTACACCCGGCATATCACCGTGGAGTATCGCGGTCCCTTCGAAACCAGCGTGGTTCCGTACCTGGCCTTGAACGTGGACGACGGGCGCTGCGTCTTTCTGGACGGCAAACTCTGCCGCATCCACGAAGCCAAGCCCGAGTTCTGCCGGGCCACGCCGCTGGTGGCGGAATTTCTTCTGGAACCAGACGGCTGGAACCGGCTTCACGAAGGCTGCGAGGGCATGGGCCGGGGGGCGGTGGTCACGCGCCCCGAAATCGACGAGGCGCTGGAGCGCCAGGCTTCCATGGACATGGATTACGAGGAACTTCTGGCCGAAAACGATTGGAATCTGGAACGCATCCTGGGCGTCTCGCTGCCCGACCCCGAACCGATTCCGGACGTGGGCGAGGAGATTTTTTCGGAGTAGGATCAGCACCCGGGGAAATGCCGAATGCATTGGTTCCGGCCTGCCGGATTTTCCCTCCCCAAATTCTCGCATGCTCTCCGATCTTCCTTGACGCCCCCGCCGGGAGCCTTTACAATGGAATCAGCCTGCCAGGCTCGTGATGGGTGGATTGACTTTGAGCTCGATAGAAATTAGCCCGGGGTCCGCTTCCTGACGTGGTGAGCAAACCCGCAAAGGGCAGCCTGAAGCGCCATAGTAGACCCCACCTGTAATAACGAGGGCTAAAGTGCCCGTCCACACGGCCATGGCGGGTTTTTTTCTTGATCTTTTCCCGTAAATACGGGATGTTCCCCAGGGACAACGAAACCCGCATCGAAACGGCGCCGCTTCCCGGCCCGTTCTTCCGGCCCCGTGGCCGGTTCGTACGGTGGAAGCGGCGGAAACAACGGACTTTTCTGAAGCAATCTGGAGGCTGGATCGAATGGCGAAACAAAATTACAAGGTGGCGGATCTTTCCCTGGCCGCGCAGGGCAAAAAGAAAATCGAATGGGCCGACAGCCGCATGCCGGTGATGGCCGCGCTGCGGGAGAAATATAAAAAGACCAAACCCCTGAAGGGCATGCGCATCGCCGGCTGCCTGCACGTGACCAAGGAAACGGCGATCCTCATCCGCACGCTGAAGGCCGCCGGGGCCGAACTCTCCTGGTCCGGCTGCAATCCGCTGTCCACCCAGGACGACGTGGCCGCCGCGCTGGCCAAGGAAGGCTTCTCCGTCTACGCCTGGCACGGCCAGAACGTGAAGGAGTTCTACTGGAGCATCGACCGCACGCTGGACTTCAAGCCCACGCTGACGCTCGACGACGGCGCGGACCTGATCTTCACCATCCACAACCGGTTCCCCAAGCTGGCCCAGGGCGTTCTGGGCGGCACCGAGGAAACCACCACCGGCGTCCACCGGCTGCGCGCCATGGGTAAGGCCGGGAAACTGCTGTATCCCGTCATCGCGGTCAACGACGCCCAGACCAAATGGGAATTCGACAACGTGTACGGAACCGGCCAGTCCAGCCTGGACGGCATTCTGCGCGCCACGGCCGTGCTTTTGGCGGGCAAGAATTTCGTGGTGGCGGGTTACGGTCACTGCGGTCGCGGCTGCGCCATGCGCGCCAAGGGCATGGGCGCCCGGGTGATCGTGACGGAAGTCGATCCCATTCAGGCGCTCAAGGCCACCCTGGAAGGCTTCGAGGTCATGAAGATGGACCAGGCTGCGCGCCTGGGCGACATCTTCATCACGGCCACCGGCATGAAGGACGTGATCGTCAAGCGGCATTTCGAGCACATGCGCGAGGGCGCCATCGTCAGCAACACCGGGCATTACGATTGCGAGATCAACCTGGAAGAGCTGAAAACCGTCGCCAAATCCTCCCGGACCATCCGTGAGAACAACGAGGAATACACGCTGAAGAACGGCAAGAAAATCTATGTCCTGGCCCAGGGTCGCCTGGTGAACCTGGCCGCCGCCGAGGGGCATCCCTCCGAGGTGATGGACATGTCCTTCGCCAACCAGTTCCTCAGCATGGTGCATCTGGCGAAGAACGGATCGAAGCTGGAACACGTGGTTCACGACATCCCCGAGGGGCAGGACGAACGCGTGGCTTCGCTCAAACTGGCCACCGTGGGCGCGAAGATCGACAAGCTCACCGCCGATCAGCTGGCCTATCTGAACGACTACTCCGCCGGAACCTGAGTTCGGGCGGCGCATTCGCATCCGAAAGCCGGGCCGTGCGCCCGGCTTTCTTTCGTTTACAAGTTTTTCTTGTTTGTTTTTAGCAATCAAAGGGCGCTCATCCCGAGTGCCGCCCGGAGGGCGGTTTATCGAGAGATCCGCCGCTTGTGGCTTGTCGTGGCTCGATACGATTTGCTCCGCAAATCACCCGCCATGAGCGGATGAAGCATCGTGAAAAGCAGATAGCAGCCCGTCTACAGAAAATACCCGATGATGTAGCGGACGGCCACGACCATCATGGCGGAACCGATGATGGATTTGATCGTGGCCTGGGGGACTTTCTTCTGAAAGCGCGCGCCCAGGTACATCCCGAAGACGCCGCCCAGACCCAAAAGACCGCCCAGCCGCCAATCCGGGTTTATCGCCATGCCCGCGTCGCCGTATAATGGCGCAAGCACGGTGAAGGACAGCACGCCGATGATGGAGGAAAGAAAGGTGCCGAACAGGAGCGCGCCGGAAAACGCGTAGACCGGCATGGGAAAGAGGGTCACCAGAAGCGCGATGTAGATGGCCCCGCCGCCCACGCCGTAGATGCCCGCGATGACGCCCACGAGCACTGCCGGAAAGAAAAGCCCCGGCGTGGGATAGCTGTAGTCCCGCCCAGAGAAGTGGAAGGTCAGGCGCTTCAGGGTGAACTCCCGGATTTCCAGCGTCGTCACTTCCAGCTTTTCCTCCTCCTTTTTCTTCCAGGCGCCCAGGCGCACCAGAAGCGGCGTGAGAAGATTCTGATAGAGCATCCGCCCGCTGATGAACGCCAGAACGCAGCCCACGAAAAGCTTGAAAGCCTTGGGATCGGGCAGGTACTTCACCCGGATCCAGGAGCCGAGCACGATGCCGGGGATGAATCCCAGGGCCAGAAGGATGGCCAGGGGCCAGAGCATGCGGCCCTCGCGCACGTAGCGATACACCCCGCTTGGAATGGCGATCAGGTTGTAAAGGTGGTTGGTGGGCGTCACTCCCGGCGTGACGAAGCCGAAGAGGCTGACCTGCACCGGCATGAGGATGAAGGCCCCGGACAGGCCGCCGGTGGAGGAGAAAAAGGCCACGACGAAGGAAACCAGGGGCGGAATCCACCAGGCGATATCGACGGTAACGGGATCGGGTTGCATGGGCGAATCTCCGAAGTCAACAACAGGATGAGCCGAGTGTACGATCTGCGGCGGCACGGTATGTCACATCGCGCGCACGATAAAGAATACCATGACATGAGATGGGGAGAAAATCAATGGCCCGCTCGCGCGATCGGCGCAATTTCCGATTCCGATATGGAATGGTGAGAGTTACGGGAACATTTCGCGACATATTTGTCGTGTATGACAAGGCGATTTCATGGTCTCAAAAGGGAGCAATTTCCTAAGCCCTTGAGGATAAAGGAAAATCTTATATGGCATGATCCTTGCTTTCGTTTTTGCACGTTCGATGCGTCCGAGACCATGCGGTCGCGTCCATCCCGAGAGACATTTGGAGGGGATCCCGGAGATTGCGTGCGTGCTTCGTTCGCATCCGTCCGGGTGACGAACGACGCTTAAGAGGGTATTCGATGAAATGGAGTGCGATTTGCCGATCCGTATTCGCTTCGGCGCCTTTGACCATAGGCGCGGCCGCCTCCCTGTATTTCATCGTGACGTTTTTCATCCTGGCCGTTTTGCGCATGAATTTTCCCTTCGATCTGGAATGGGTGGAGGGGGCCATGGTCGATCAGGTCCGCCGCGTCCTGGCCGGTCGGCCGATGTATACCGGACCCTCGCTGGATCATGTGCCGTTTCCCTACACGCCGCTTTACATTTACCTCGGGGCGCTCTTTTCGAAAATCCTGGGAATCGGGTATCTTCCGCTGCGGCTCATCAACGTGCTTTCCACGGCGGGCTGCCTGCTGGTTCTGTTTCTTTTCGTGCGCCGGGAAACGGGAAAACGGAGCTACGGTCTTCTGGCCGCGGGACTCTTCGCCGCCACCTATCGCCTGAACGCCTACTGGTTCGACCTGGCGCGGGTGGACATGCTTTTTCTGGCGCTCATCGCCGTCTCGGCCTACCTCGTTCGTTTCGGAAAAGGCGCTCGGGCGCTGTTTGCGGCGGGAATTCTGGCCGTTCTGGCCTTTTTTTCCAAGCAGACCGCCCTGGGGCCGATCCTGGCGCTGGCGCTCTACGTCTTTCTTTTCCGGCGCGCCCTCGCATGGTGGTTCGTGGGGACCGTTCTGGGCGGCATCGGCATCGGCCTGGTGATTCTGGATGCGGCCACCGGCGGATGGTTTCTCTTTTACACGTTCACCGTTCCGGGAAACCACGGCGTGATCTGGAGCCGGTTCCGGACGTTTTGGATCAACGATCTGCTGCATCCCATATCGCCCATGCTGATCGCCTCGCTTTTCTATCTGCTGGCCTGTCGCCGGATCCGCTTGCCCGAGGTTTTCTGGTTCGCCTTCCTGTTCTGCGGATCGCTTTTCGGCGCGGCGTTTCTGTCCCGCATGAAGGTGGGAGGAGCTTGCAACGTGCTGATTCCCCTGCATTTCGGGCTTGCGCTGCTTTCCGGCCTGGCGTTCGGCTGTTTGAGCGAGCGGGAAAACGACAAGGAAAACGACCGCTTTCCCGCCGCCCTGCGTCCCTTTTTTCTGTTTTTGATTCTGCTTCAGTTCGTGCTGGGGTTGTACGATCCCGCCCGATTTCTTCCTCCCGAGCGGGCGGTTCGGGACGGCAAGGCCGCGCTGAAGACCCTTTCCAAGATCCCGGGAAACGTCTGGGTGATGCGATACAACAACCTTTCCAGCCGCCTGGGTAAAGGAAGCGGCGTGCATGTTTCCATCGTGAAGGACATCGTGAAAGTGGAGAACGACGACCATCCGTTCCGGAAAAAATTCCTGGACCCGATTCGGGAGAAACGCTACGGGGCGGTGGTTGTGGATGAGAAAGCCATTCCGAAATTCATCCGCCAGGATCTTTCCTCCCACTATTCCCGCAGCGACGGATTTATCCGCATGCTGCGCTGGCAGACGCTTAGTGGGTGGGAAATTACGAAGGAAAACATATACTTGCCGAAACCGTAGCCGAGTTTCCCTGCCTTTTCGAACACTTTTTCCTTTCCCGATGTGTAAAGTAGTTGAAACGCCGACGGAAGCGGATATAATGCGCGAGTCGCCCGATAAGCGGCGACGAAAGCAGCGACAAGCATTGAGGCGCATTTTGCATGGCAGGCCGCGGGCCGGCGGCCTCCAGCGGTCTTCCGAAGGAGAAAGACATGACGCAACGGCTAGTGGTGGTTTTTTCGGTGATTCTCGCCCTTCTGATGTTGTCCGCCTGTAACTCTTCCGAAATTGCGGATTCCGAGTCCGATCAGGGAGGCGAGAACCAGGCGTGTTATGCAAACGGCACCTGCGACAAGGGGCTGATGTGCAACGAATCCAATGTCTGCGTTCCGGACGAAGCGGATGGGGATGTCGAAGATCCCGTGGAAGACGGCGATTCCTCCCCGGAAATGGGCACGTTGGACGGGGTCTGCTATCCCAACGGCACATGCAACGAGGGGCTGGCCTGCAATGCGGATCGTATCTGCGTAAGCATCGCGGACGGCGACGACACGCCCGACGGCGATGATACGCCCGACGGCGATGATACGCCCGACGGCGATGATACGCCCGATGGCGACGATACGCCCGACGGCGACGATACGCCCGACGGCGACGACCCGGACGGCGACGATGACCTGGATTCCGAAAATTGCGCCTGCGAGGCGGATTATTCGTATTGCTTCGACCACGAACGAACCAGCGGATATCGCTGCGTGGATGGCGAACTCTATGAATGCGGCCAGGTGCTCCATTGCGCCGGCTGCCCGGGGGAATGCCAGTGTCATACGGTGGCCTGCGATGGTGTGTGCATGGACGACGGCGGCTCCGGCGATGCTTATTGTCAAGCCGCGGATGGGGATGAACCCGACGGCGACGACACGCCCGATGGCGACGACACGCCCGACGGCGACGACACGCCCGATGGCGACGACACGCCCGATGGCGACGACACGCCCGATGGCGACGACACCCCCGACGGCGACGACACGCCCGATGGCGACGATACCCCCGACGGCGACGACACGCCCGACGGCGACGACACACCCGACGGCGACGACACACCCGACGGCGACGACACGCCCGACGGCGACGACACGCCCGATGGCGACGACACGCCCGACGGCGACGACACTCCGACCATGGGCACCTTGGGTGGAGCCTGCTATCCCAACGGCACCTGCAACCAGGGATTGGTCTGCAATATCGACAACATCTGTGAAACCGCCCCCGACGGCGACCAGGAACCGGCCATGGGCACGCTGGACGGAGCCTGCTATCCCAACGGCACCTGCAACCAGGGATTGGTCTGCAATATCGACAACATCTGCGAAACCGCCCCCGACGGCGACCAGGAACCGGCCATGGGCACGCTGGACGGGGCCTGCTATCCCAACGGCACCTGCAACCTGGGATTGGTCTGCAATCTGGACGACATCTGCGAGACCGCCCCCGACGGCGACCAGGAACCGGCCATGGGCACGCTGGACGGGGTTTGCTATCCCAACGGCACCTGCAACCTGGGATTGGTCTGCAATCTGGACGACATCTGCGAGACCGCCCCCGACGGCGATCTGGAATCCGATGGCGACGAGGCCGATCCCTGCGCGGAAGAGAACGTGTGTTCGCTGGCCAATCGGGTCTGCATCAACAGCGGCGGCGTGGCCGTTTGCGGCGTCTGCCTGGAAAACTATCACTGGAACTCGGTGGGCGACGCCTGCACCGACGATCCTTGCGATCCGAATCCCTGCTCGGCCGAACAGCATCGGGTGTGCGAGGCCGGAACCGGCGACTGCCTCTGCGCCGACGACTATTGCGATATCGAGGGCGTCTGCATCGCCTCGGGGACGGAGAATCCGGACCATGCCTGCTACGTCTGCAACCCCGGATTCGTCGCGGACGGCTGGACGCCCCGGGCCAACGGCTATCCCTGCCGCCCGGCCGTGGATATCTGCGACGCGGCGGAAACCTGCACCGGTTACACCGGAGACTGCCCGGAGGACGAATTCGCCCCGCAGGGCGTCCCCTGCGGTTCCGACACGGAAACCGACTGTGATCTGGCCGACGCCTGCGACGGGTTCGGCGTCTGCGACGGCAACCTGATGGGGCCGGAAACCGTCTGTCGGGAGGCGGCGACGGATTGCGACGTCCTGGAAAAATGCGACGGCTTCGGCGCCTGTCCGGAAGACGCCTTCAAGCCGGAAGGCGCGCTGTGCGGAAACGGCGCGGATACGCTTTGCGATAATCCGGACCGCTGCGACGACGCCGGAACCTGCCTGTCGAACCACGAGCCGGAAGGTTTCGTCTGCCGTCCGGCCGTGGATCTGTGCGATCTGGAGGAAGTCTGCGACGATGCCGGAACCTGTCCGGAAGACGAACTCGTCACCTGCGAGAACGGCTATGTCTGCGACGCGGGCGATTGCGTTCCCAGCGGCGAAAACATTCCGCCCACGGCTTCGCTGTCCTGCCCGGAAGGCGGAGACGTGGGCGAAAGCCTGTTCTTCGACGCCTCTGCGTCGAACGATCCCGACGGCAGCATCGTGCAGTATCGCTTCGAATTCGGCGACGACACCAACTCCAGCGGAATCGCGAACACCACCTACCATGTCTACGGCGACCCGGACACCTATACCGTCACGCTTACCGTCACCGACGACCGCGGAGCCACGGATACGGACAGTTGCACCCTGGTCGTGGCCGACGCGGACAGTCCCGAGGTGGTGATCGTCCGGCCCATGGAGGATCTGATCGTCACCCAGGGAGACGACATCATCGTGGAGGCGGACGCCACTCCGGCCCCCGGCCGCGTCATCACCTCGGTGGAACTTCTGGCGGACGGATCGCCTGTCGGGGAGGCGCTGGAGGACGTTCCCTACCGCTTTGACTATCACGTGGACGAGCAGGCCGCCACCGGCAGCATCATCGAACTGCGCGTGCGCGCCGCCGACGACCAGGGCGGCGTCGGCGTTTCTCCGCCAAGAAGCCTGGACGTGCGGAACGATCCCCCCGTGGCCGCCTTCACCGCCGTCATCACCAACAATCTCCAGATCACGGTGGACGCCTCCGCCGTCAGCGACACGGAAACGGCCGTGGACGCCCTGGAAGTGCGTTGGGACTGGGAAAACGACGGAACCTGGGACACCGGCTGGAGCACGGATAAGGTGGTGGTTCATGATTACCTGGCGGACGGCGAGCACACCATCGCCATGGAAGTCCGCGACGACGTGGACCAGCGGGACAGCACCACCCGCACCATCGATTTCCAGATGACCCAGGATGTTTCCGGCGCCATTTCCACAACGTTGTGGATGGGAACCATCAACATCACCGGAGACGCCTGGCTGCCTCAGAACGAAGTGCTCAGCATCGCTCCCGGCACCACCGTGATTTTCTACGGCGTGGATACCAACAACGACGACATCGGCGATTTCGATCTCACCATTCACGGACAACTGAAGGTGCTCGGAAGCGAGGAAGCGCCGGTCATCTTCACCGTGCTGGGCGACCTGGAGCCCTCCGGCTGGAACAGCATCATCCTGGATTCCGACAGCACCGGGGCGCATAGCATCGAACACGCCGTCTTCGAATACGGACACGAGGCCCTGCGGATCCGGTCCGAGGCCACCGTGAGCGACTGCGAGTTCCGCGAGAACGCCTACGGAATCTACGTCTATTCATCCTCCGGCACCGTCACGGTGACGGACACCCTGATCCGGGATTCGGTGTCCGACGGCTTTAAGGTTTACAACTCCACCGTCGCCAGCGACGGCCTCACCTTGCAGAACAACGGCGGCCGGGGTATGTACATCGACCGGGCCGACAATCAGAGTCACGAAAACTGCACCGTCACCGGAAACGGCTCCCACGGCGTTCACGTCTATGCGGCCGACAACGTGGACCTGGACCTGTGCGAGATCACCTACAACGGCGAGACGGGCATGCTCTGGGAGGGCGACGCCACCGGAAACGTGACCCACTGCGACATCAAATATAACGACGAGGAAGGCGTGCGCGGCGTGCCTTCGGGCTCCACCAGTCCCACGCCGGTGATTAATTACAACAACATTTTCGGAAACGCGGTGGAGCGTGCCCTGGTGATCGATCTCATCAATCTCAGCGTCACGACATCGAGCTCCGATCACGGCGGCGATTACGTTTCCGCCCCCTGGTCCACTCCCGGCGGGGAGGAGATTCTGTTCTACAAGTCCAGCTACAGCGAGAGCGATTCCAGCTATTCCAATTACATTCAGGGCTACGTGGTCGGCCTGCCGAGCGGCAGCAACCTGCGCACGTTCTCCACGTCGGTTTCCGGTACGTGGTATCCGTATACCGGCAGCGGGCTGACGGGGCTTCGGGCGAAGGTGTACGATGCAAGCTCCAGCTATTACGGGTCCACCAGCATTCAGAACGTGGCGTACGTGAAGGAAGGCGTCGGCCGGGAAATGGTCCTGGTTTCCAGCAACGGAATCTTTAATGCCCGCCACAACTATTTCGGCGTGTTCCCGGACGTACTGTCCGTGATCGGATTCAACAACCACAGCCACCTGGACATCGAGGGTTTCGTGGGACAGGCCTTCGACGAAACCTGGGACAAAGGGCCGTACAAAGGCGGCGAGACGATCGAGGATGCAGAGACCTGGAGCGGGAACGTCTACCTCACCGGAAACGTGGACGTGGCCTCGGGCGGAACGCTCGACATCACGGCCGGCAGTACGGTGTACTTCGTTCCCACGGACCAGAACGCGGACGACCGGGGCGACTGGTGGCTGAAGCGCAGTTCGGGCGCTTTTAACATCAACGGCACGGCGGCCAACCCCGTGATCGTCACCACCTACGGCGACATGCCCGCCGGGGGCGGTTACGCCTACATCTACGACGCGAGCGGCGCAGGAAGCACCCGTATCAGCCACGCGGTCATTGAAGAGGGGATGCAGGGCGTGCGCCACGAAAACGGCGCCCTGGATATGGATCACGTTCAGGTCCATGAGTGCGTGACCGACGGCGTGTACGTTTACGGCGACAATCACACCTTCACCGGCGATTATCTGACGCTGGAAAACAATGGTGCATGGGGCTTGTACCTGCTCTACGCCAAGGACGCGGGCAACGTCATCGAAAACTCCACCATCCGGTACAATGACGAAGGCGGCGTCAAACTGGACCGGTCGCAGATCGACGTCGCTCACTGCAACATCCAGTACAACGGCATCGGTCTTCAGATGCAGGACAGCTCGCTGGGAACGATCAGCGCCAACAACATCAAGTACAACCGTTCGGACGGCGTGTTCGCCATGGTGGACGGAAGCGATCCCACCTGCGCGTTGAACGGAAACAATATTTACGGCAACGGCACGGTGGAAGCCGGGTATGTGGAGGAGATCAATCTCAGCGTCACGACATCAAGCTCCGATCACGGCGGCGATTACGTTTCCGCCCCCTGGTCCACTCCCGGCGGGGAGGAGATTCTGTTCTACAAGTCCGGCTACAGCGAGAGCGATTCCAGCTATTCCAATTACATTCAGGGCTACGTGGTCGGCCTGCCGAGCGGCAGCAACCTGCGCACATTCTCCACGTCGGTTTCCGGTACGTGGTATCCGTATACCGGCAGCGGGCTGACGGGGCTTCGGGCGAAGGTGTACGATGCAAGCTCCAGCTATTACGGGTCCACCAGCATTTCCAAGGCGTTCTTCCGCATGAGCACCGTTTCGCCGCCGCGCGTGGTGGAGTTGTCCGCCATTTTGAAGAGCGGCGTACTGAACTGCACCGGCAATTTCTGGGGACCGTTCAGCGCGGGCTTCTACGATCGGTTCGTGCTTTCGGATACCGGCGTGGTGGACGTCTCCGGCTTCGCCACCTCGGAGGTCACCGGCGCGGGACCGCAGGCGGAATAGGTTCCGATAAAGTTCGCAAGCTCCGTGAATGAAAGGCCCCGTCACGATGGCGGGGCCTTTTTTGTGTCTCAAGAGCGTGCGGGGGCGGAACTCTCCAGAACTTTCTTCAAAAGCTCCGGTGAAACGGACAGGGTATGGCCGTTATCGTTACCGGCCATGCGGCCGATCCGTTCGGGCAGCGCCATGCGGATTTCTCCGGCACGGTTCTTCTTGTCCGTCCGAAGCGTTTCGAGGATCCGCCGAGAGTCGAAGGGCAGGCGGAGATCGAATCCGATGCCGCGGAGAACCGTTCCGATTCTTTCCGATTCCGAACGCGGAAAGCCGCACAGAATCTCGGCGATCCGACATTCCGCCAACATTCCGGCGGCCACCGCCTCGCCGTGGGAAATCCGATGCTCCGAAAGCGTCTCCAGCGCGTGGCCGATGCTGTGGCCGAAATTCAGGACGGCGCGCAGGCCGTGCTCCCTTTCGTCTTGCCGCACGATATCCGTTTTGACGGTCATGCAGCGCCGGATCGATTTCGGACAGGCCATGCTGCGGATATCCGCTGTCTTTGTCCGGGATTCCAGCAACAGAAATAGACTTTCATCCGCCGCCACGGCGGTTTTCACCATCTCCGCCAGCCCGTTCCGCCATTCGGCCTCGGGAAGACTTTCCAGCGTCTCCGGATCGGCCAGGATCGCCAGGGGAGGGTGGAACGCCCCGATCAGATTCTTTCCGTGGGAAGTGTTCACGCCCGTTTTGCCGCCGATGGCGGCGTCCACCTGGGCCAGAAGCGTTGTGGGAAGATACAGACTGGGAATTCCGCGCATATACGTCGCCGCCACGAAGCCCGCCAGATCCAGCGACACCCCGCCGCCCAGGCCGATCACCAGCCCGTCCCGGCCGATTCCCAGTGCGAGCATTCGATCCTCCAGGCGTTCCTTTTCGGCCCGGGTCTTGTGCGGGTCGCCGGGGGGAAAGGACAGAAAATGCACGTCCTTCGCCAGTTTATCGACCATCGGTTCCAGTCGCGGCCGAAAAAGCCTCGTCACCGTGTGATCTCCGATGACGGCCACGGCACCTGGGTCCGGCCGCCAGACCTCCGATAATTCTCTCCAGGCTCCGGGCCGGGCGATAATCCGCGTCATGGGTTTGTTTCCCTGTCGTCCGGATCGTCCGGCGGACGGGTGACGCGGACGCTTTCGTTACGGGCGCGGGCCAGCAGGGTGAAATCCGCCAGGGCGATGGCGCAGGCGGCTTCCACGATAACCGGCATGCGCAGGGCGATGCAGGCGTCGTGACGCCCGCCGATGCTCAGACGCGCGGGTTCGCCCGTACGCAAGTCGATGGAATCCTGGACCATTCCGATGCTGGCCGGAGGACGGACCGCTACGCGGAAAAACAGTTCGTTGCCGTTGGTCAGTCCGCCGTTGATGCCTCCGGCGTTGTTGCTCGCCGTGCGACCGTCTCTGTCCAGGTAAACGTCGTTGAAGGCCGATCCGCGCATCTCCGCCGCCCGGAACCCCGCCCCGAATTCGATGGCCTTGATGCCGGGAATGGAAAAGGCCAACCCGGCGATGGCGGATTCCACCGAGGCGAAGAAAGGATCGCCCAGGCCCACGGGAACGTTTTCGGCCCGGCATTCGATCCGGCCCCCTACGGAATCGCCGTTTCGCACGGCGTCTTTAACGACATTCTCGATATCCGTCGATCCGCCTGCGGAAATCAGCTTCGCTTCGACGCGGACGGGGGAGATGATTTTCTTCGCCAGAACGCCCGCCGCCACGAGACCGGCCGTAATCCGGCCGGAGAACGAACCGCCGCCCCGGGGGTCGTTGAAGCCGTGGAAGGCGCGGAAGGCGGTGAAGTCGGCATGACCGGGGCGTGGGATGTGGCGGACGGCGTCGTAATCCTCGGAGCGGGTGTCCTCGTTATCGAAGCGGATGCCAATCGGCGAACCGCTGGTTCGTCCCCGGTACAGGCCGCTTTGCACGATAGGCCGGTCCGTTTCCCTGCGGGCGGTGGTCCCTTCGCCTCCGCTTTTCCGTCGGGAAAGATCGGTGAGAAAGTCGTTTGGATCGCAGGGAATTCCCGGCGGGCAGCCGTCGATCAATACGCCGATGCCGGGGCCGTGGGACTCGCCGAACAGGGATACCCGAAAAAGCCTTCCGAAAGTGTTCATGCGACGCGGCCTCCCAGGGATTTCAATTGATGGAAGAAATTGGGAAAGGATTTTTCCACACAGTCCGGATTCCGGATGGAAACGCCCCTTCTGGAGCGCAGGCCCAGGAGTGCGGCCATCATGGCGATGCGGTGATCGTTTCGCGGGTCGGAGACGAACCCGCCGATGGCGCCGCCCCGGATGCGCAACTGATCGCCCAACCGTTCCGTTCGGATACCGGCGGCGGACAACGTTTCGATGATGGCGGCGGCTCGGTCGCACTCTTTGTGTTGCAGGCGGTTCAGTCCGAAAAGACGGCTCGTGCCCTCGCAGCCGCCGGCGAGCGCCGCCAGCGGAGGAAAGAGATCCGGGCAGTGATTCAGATCGAAGTCGAAGGATTTCAGTCGGTTTTGCATCACCCGGATCGAATCGGGGCCGACATGCACCGAGGCTCCGCTTTCGATAAGCGCTTCCAGGACGAGACGGTCCGCCTGGAGACTCTGGAGATTCAGTCCCTCCACGCACACGTCTCCGCAAAGCGCGCCCATGGTCAGAAGGAACGCCGCGCCCGACCAATCCCCTTCCACGACCAGGCGGCACGGACGATAATCCCGGCCGGTCGGCACCCGGAACGTACCGGTATCGAAATCGCTTTCCACAAGGATTCCGAAGCGTTTCATGATCTCCAGGGTCAACTCGACGTAGGGGCGGCTGCGGAGATCCGATACGTGAAGCCGAACATCTTCACGTGCCAAAGGCGCGGCCATCAGCAGGCCACTGAGGTGCTGGCTGCTGACGGAGCCGTCCACGTGGGCGTATCCGCCTTTCAGCGGTCCCCGGAGAACCAGGGGAGCATAGCCGTTTTCCGTATTCGCCAAGGCCCCCAGGGCGCGCAGCGGGGGTTCGAGCATGGACATGGGACGCCTCCGCAGGCTGCCCGAGGCTTCCAGGCGCGTGGCTCGGGGAAAGCCGGCCAGAATCGGGGCAAAAAGCCGGAAGGCCGTCCCGGACTCTTCCGCTTGAAACGCCTCCCGCTGCAACCGGGGGTTTCCGACGATTCGCAGGGCGTTCGCCTCCCGCAGAATGGTTGCGCCCAGGCCCTCCGCGATGCCGAGCGCGGCTTCCGCGTCCCGGCAACGGGCGGGACGTTCCAGACGGCTTTCGCCACGGCAAAGCGAGGCGGCGGCCACGGCGCGTTGCATGACGCTTTTGGACGGCGGAGCTTCGGCCTTGCCCTCAATCTCGGAAAAGGAAACTCGTCTCATTCAGAACCTTTCGGAAGCACGTTTCCGGAGTTTGTTCGGCGTCCACCACCAGATCCGCCGTGCGGAAATAGGCGTCTTTTCTTTCGTCGAACCGTTTTCTCAAGGCGTCCGGCCCTTCTTCCAGCAGCGGGCGTGAACTCTCGCGGATGCGCGCCAGGCAGGTGGAAAACGGGGCGTGAAGCCAGACCGCGAAACCCAGCTTGCGGATCGTTTTCTCCAGACCGGGAATCGTCGGAGCGCCCCCACCCAACGCGATGACGGTGCGGCGAAGCGGTGACAGGGCTTTTATAGTCCGCTCTTCCAGACGACGGAATTCCGCCTCGCCTTCGGAGCGGAAGATTTCCGGAATGGAACGGCCCGCCGCCGTTTCGATGCGTTCATCCACGTCGATGAACGTCCACGAGCGTTCATCGGCGATCCGGCGACCCAACCGGCTTTTTCCGGTTCCCATGAATCCCAGGAGAAGCAGATTCTCCGTTGGAGGAAGGAGGGCTTCGAGACCGGCTGGCGGCGGATCCGGCGCTTCCCTTCCGGTGAAGAGATGAAAGGCCAGGTAAGCCTGATAATGCAGCCAGGCCCGGCCGCCCAGATATCGCGCTCCGGCCTCGGTCACCATCGCTTCCAGACCGGGCGTGCGGTAGTCGGCCTCCAGCCAGACGGAATGCGGCCGGATGGCGCTTTTATCGATCCAGTTTGCCAAAACACCTCCGGGCAGACAGGAAATCACGCATGCCGATTCGGAACAACTTCGGGAAAGATCCTCCAGCGGAAGGGCGGTTCCCCGCACCGATTCCGCCAAATCCCGCGCTTTTTGCATATCGCGGTTGACGATCCGGATCCGCTTCGCGCCCAGGATGTGAAGAGCGCGCGCCGCCGCACGGGCCGCGCCGCCCGCCCCGAGAATCAGTCCGTCTTTTCCGCGAACGTCGGCGCCGAAGGCCAGGAAGGCGGAACGGATACCGAAGACGTCGGTATTCGCCCCGAAGAAGCCGTTTCCGTTTCTTAACAGGGTATTCACCGCGGCGGCTTCCCGGGCTTCCGGGGAAAGTCGCGCGGCCAGTCCCACCGCGCCGATCTTCAATGGGGCAGTGACGTTCGCTCCGTCCAGTTCCAATTCCTCGAACCAGCGGCGGATCCGTTCCGCGCGATCCTCCGCGATACGGACGTAGGCGCCGTCCGTATTCGTCGCTTGGAAGAAATCCCGGAAAATCTCCGGGCTGAGGCTATGGGCGATGGGAGAGCCCAGGACGGCCAGACGATACATGTCAGACTCCGTTCCAGCCGCCGAGGGCGTTGCGGAAGGTGTTGACGTCGGGCTGGCCTGTCGCCGTGGGCGATGCGCCGTCCGGAGCTGCGTAGACGAAGGGCGAACCGCAACAGAGCGCGGCCAGGCGGGCGGGAAGAGCGAGCGGCCCCATGGCCAGGACCACGGGCGGCCGTTTTCGATCCAACAGTCCCAGCAGGCGGGCGATTTCTCGGGGACGTTCGGCATGGCAGGCGATCTTCGTCAAGGCGGCCCCCCGCTCGTGCGCCTGGCGAAGAAGATCAAGCAGGTCTTCCAGGGGCGGTGTCCGGGAATGATCGTGGTGCGAAAGGATCACCCGAATTCGCCGCCGTCCGGCTTCCTCCAGAATTTCCCGCCGAAGATCGGAAGGAGCGTGCAGATCCAGGTCCACCCAGTTCGCGCCGCCCCGCATGGCGCTTCGATAATAATCGAACACCTCCGTGGGCGTCAGGTTTTCCTCGCGGCAGGTGGCGATGACATAGCGGGCCTTCCGGCACAGGGACTCGGCCCGGTCCGGTCCGGGCGTCAGAAGATCCAGGCGCAATTCCACGAACGGGTGCGCTTTGACAAGCGTTTCCGCCCTGACAGGGGAACCGCGCCCGATGGAAACGCATAGTCGGGAGGGGAAATCTTGTTCGTGGCGCAAAACTTTCATGATGCCGATCGTCCGCCTATTTTTCCGCGTCGTCGTCGCGATTCAGTTTGTATTTCTCCAGACGGCGAATCAGTTGAAAGCGGCTGATTCCCAGCAGGCCGGCCGCTTCCGACTTCATGCCCTTGGTCTGTTTCAGCGCGTAGACGATCATTTTGCGTTCCAGCGACTCCAGCGAATCCACTCCGGGAATGAAATCCACCGGGACGCGGGATTTCTCGCCGCGAAGAGCCTCCGAGGGACCGGCGTTTCGCAGCATGCGCTCGGGCAGATGCCGGGGGCCGAGTTGTTCGTTCTCGGCCAGAATGATGGCCCGCTCGATGACGTTCTTCAGTTCCCGAACGTTGCCGGGATAATCGTAACAGCGGAGAATGTCCTGCATTTCCTCCGAGAATTTTGCCGAGGGGCGTTCCAGTTTGGAATGGATGAAGTTCAAAAAATGGCGGGCCAGGACCAGGATATCCTCTTTTCGCTCCCGAAGGGGAGGAACGTAGACGGGAAAGACCGAGAGCCGTTGATAGAGATCGAAGCGGAAGCGGCCCTCTTCCACCATATGGCGCAGATCCCGGTTGGTGGCCGCCACGATGCGCGCCTTGATGTCGTATTGCTGCACGCTGCCCACGCGCTGGCACTTGCGGGTTTCCAGCGCGCGCAGAAGTTTTCCTTGCAATCCCAGATCCATTTCCCCGATTTCATCGAGAAAAATGGTTCCCTCGCCCGCCTGGACGAACGCGCCGTCCCGGCTGCGGTCCGCGCCCGTGAACGCCCCTCTTTCATGGCCGAACAGCAGGCTTTCCACCAGGTTTTCCGGCAACGCCACGCAATCGACGGGAATGAAGGGACGATTCGGGTCGGCGGACTGTCGGTGGAGGTGCAGCGCGGCCACTTCCTTTCCCACCCCGGATTCTCCGGTGAGCAGCACCGTGGTCTCGGGGCTCTGGGCCACCTTGCGCAGTTTCTCGATCACGCGCAGAATGCCGGGCGAAGCGCCCAACAGGCCCTCTCGTTTGTGATCCTCCCATCCGTTGAAGCGCGCGCGAACTTCGTGGCGACGTTTCGCTTCCAGCACCTTGGCGACGATGGGCTTCACGCTGGGTTGCTTGACCAGGTAATCCTCCGCGCCCTGACGGATGGCGAGGATGGCGTTCGGGATGGTTTCGTAAGCGGTCATCATGACGATCGACGCCCGGATCTGGCGGGCCAGAAGCAGGGGAATCAGGCGCAGACCGTCCTCGTCCGGCAGGCGGTGATCCAGAAGAATCAGGTCGTATTCCCGGTTTCCTGCCGCGGCCAGGGCTTCGGCGGCGGAATAAGCCAGATCCGTTTCCATTCCCAGCCGATCCATGGCGCGGCCCAGGGCCTGGGCGAAGAAATGTTCGTCTTCCACGATCAGCACGCGAAAGGGCGTGGGCTTCGGTTCCCGGGGGATCTCGGCGCTTTGCACGTTCATCGAACTACCGTTTCCAAGAGGTTGAGGAAGGACCGCAAAGCGGTCGCTTCCGTGCATTGGCGTTCATGGCGACAGACACCGGGCGGCGCGGAGACCGCTTCGTATGGCGCTTTCAATGGTGGCCGGCAATCCGGTGTCCGTCCAGTCTCCGGCCAGAAACAGGTTGGCCAGTGGGGTGCGGTTTCCGGGACGCAGGGCGTCCAGGCCCGCCCGGGCGCGAAACGTGGCCCGAGGCGCGTGGATCGACAACTGCTTCGTCACCGGAATGCCACGGGATTCCGGGAAGGCCGCGCCGATTTCCGCAAGGATTCGTTCCGACAGCGAATCGGAGCCGGTTTTTGAATGATCCGCCGCGCTGATGACCGCCGAGACGCGGAAGCCGGAAGCCTCTTCCCGTTGCTGGTGATTGAATACCCATTGGGTCCGGCGATCCAGCAGGGCGGCGTAAGGAACCTGCATCCAGGGACGTTCGTACCAGAATTCCAGCGAGCGGATGGAGGAGGGTTGAAAGGCCTCGGCCGCGTGCCGCAGGGGATTCAAGGGAGCGATATCCTTCACCATATTCGCCACCTGCCAGGGCGGCAGCGCCAATAGGAAGGCCTCCGCCTCGATGGCCTCGCCGTTGTTCACTTGCAGGCGAAGAACCCGATTTCCGTCGGTTTCAAGGCCCAGGACGCGGGTTTGGGGAGAAAACGCGCCGCCGGAGGCGCGGATGCGTTCCATCGCCGGGGGAACGAACAGGTCGTACAGCGTGCCGCTCCAGAGATAGGGCACGGCGTCGGAAGCGGCCGAGAACAACCCCTGGTTCAGCACGGCCGCGAGCAGCAGGGCGGAAGCCTCCTCGATGGGTGTGTTCAAGGTGGCCAGCACCAGCGGTTCCCAGAAATAACGGATGGCGCGTTGCGATTGGCCGTTTTTCCGCAACCAGTCCAGGGTATTGATGTGATCCAGTTTTTTCGATCCGCTGAACGTTCCGGCCTTGGCGGAAAGCGCCGCCCGTCCCAGCGCCAGGCGCTCCGTCCAACTCAACTGACCCAGATTCAGCAATCCCGGCAGCGCGTGCAGCGGACGGGGAAGGCGGCCCACCCGGTAGCCGTGCCGCCGTCCGTCCGAACCGATGAAGGGCGTGGCCTCGTGAACGGGATTCAGGCGATGCCTTGTGCCCAGATCTTCCAAGAGCCGGAAGGTCTCCCGGTAGGCGCCCAGCATGAGATGCTGGCCCCAGTCCATGGGGTTTGCGTTCGATTCCGGGAGGATGCGGCGAATGCGGCCGCCCGCTTCCTTGTGGCGCTCGATCAACGTCACCCGGTGGTTCCGCTTGGCCAGATGGACGGCGGCGGACAGGCCGGAAAGCCCGGCCCCGATGATGGCGACGTGTGTCATCGAAACGATTCCAGAAACGTTTTGGGGTGCAGGCGTTTACGGACGGCCACGGCCAGTTTTTCCCGCTTTCCAAGGCGCACGGATCGATGCAGAACGTCGTAATCCACGGCCCGGATGCGCTGGAACAGCCGGTAATAGGTCAGCCGCAGGGTTTCCGCGAAATACAGCCGGTGTTCCAGGTCCGGGGGCAGGGCGGCTTCCGCCAGTTGGTAGAAATGCTCGGTCCGCGCGCCCTGGAAGCGGAGCAGATTTCGTAGGGTGGGCGTGTTCCTCCCATCCAGCAGATCGCGTTCGGCTACGCCGAAGCGCTCCAGATCCTCCAGGGGCAGATAGATGCGCCCGCGCCGGGCATCCTCGCCCACATCCCGAAGAATGTTGGTCAGTTGCACGGCGATTCCGGACAGTTCGGCATAGGTTCCCGTGTCTTTGTGGTCCGGCGCGAGAATGGCCACCACCGCCAGCCCCACCGCCGAGGCCACCGGGTAGCAGTAGGCGTACAGTTCCTCGAAGGTGCGGAAGCGATTTCGGTGAAGATCCTGTTCCACGCCGTCCAGGATCCAGTCCAGGTGGGCGCGGGTCAGGGGAAAGCGGGCGGCGGTCCATTCCAGGGCGCGCGCCACCGGCCGGGTCGCGCCGCCTTCGAAGACGCTCCGTACTTCCTTCCGCCAGGAATCGATTTCCAACCGGGCCTCTTCGGCGTTTCGCGCCCCGTCCACGGCGTCGTCCACCACCCGGCAGAAGGCGTAAAAGGCCGTCATGGCGTCCTGCTGGCGGGCGGGGAGTACGCGGAAGGCCAGGGCGAAGTTCGATCCGGATTCCTTCAGAATACGGCGGCAGACGTCTAGTGCATCCATGGCAGAGTCTCCATCGGATTGGAAACGCGATCCATGCCCGCCCGCAGCCAGGCTTCGGCCACGCCGCGTTTGCCCAGTTTCGGGCGCGTGCGCAGCACGTCCGGCCCCAGATCCTTCACCATGCGCAGCACCGTGCGGCCGCCCAAAAGGACGCCCGCCAGATACAGGCGCGCCGGATAGCCGGTTCTTCTCAGGATGGCCTGTCCTTCCCTGAAGAGCACGCGCGTGCGCTCCGTTTCCAGGCGGATCAATTCGCGGTGAGCGTCCCGAAGCGGTCCGCTTTGCAAATCCTCGCGGCGAAGGCCGAAACGCGCCAGATCCTCGTCCGGGATGTAGTGCCGCCCCCGGGGGATGTCCACGGAAAGATCCTGCCAGAAGTTGGTCAGTTGCAACGCCGTGCAGATGCGGTCGGAAAGCACCCGGTTTTCCTCGTCCGTTTCACCCAGAACGGCCAGCACGATCCGTCCCACCGGATCGGCGGAGCGGCGGCAGTAGTCCAATACCTCGTCGAAGGTTTCGTAATGATTTCGTTTTCCGTCCTGGCGAAAGGCGTCCAGGAGATCCAGCAGCAGGTTTTTCTCGATGGGAAATCGCCGTACGGCCCGACCGAGGGCGATGAAGACCGGATGCCGGGCGCGGCCTTCGAAGGTTTCGTGCAGTTGATTTTCCCAGGCCTGGAGCAGATCGCGGGCGTAGGGACGGAACTCCGGTTCGTCGGCGAAATCGTCCGCCAGGCGGCTGAATGCGTAGACCGCCGCCAGGGCGTTTTGCTGCTCCTTGGCGAAAAGGCGTAGAAAAACCGGGAAGTTTTCATAGTGACGCGCCGCCAGGTTATGACAGAAACGCAAAGCGCTTTCGGTGTCCGGAGGCGGAGTCCGAAGCGGCGCGAAGCGCTCCGACCAAGGAGACGGCGCGCCGGATTCCGGCATGGGTTTCGGGTTTCGATTCATCCTTGATGACTTTCCGTAAAAGAACGGGAACCATTTTCCTCAGAATACACGTAAGCAAACCGGATGCCAAGTTTCAATCCGGAATAGGAACGTCCCAGGTGTCCGGATAAATACGCTTTTTCCGCCTTTCTCGGATCATGGTTTGCGGAAATCTTTTGCATGGACCGAGCGGCGGCGCGCCGTTTGTGCGGTATCGCACCCGGACGGGAATCTTCATGGCGGAAATTGCCCGAAAAGCGGCTTTTCCCGGATCTCTCCGGGAGAGAGGGCGAGAAAACATTTTTGCCGAACGTCGCCTCCGAACGCGGATTTTCCGCGCTTTGCATCGGAAACGGCGGCTTGGCCTGGATTTTGCTTGTTCGGCGCTGCGGAAAGAGACGAAGACCAGGAGTGACGGCATGGCGTATCCCGAAATTTTGAATCGATACCGGCAAACGGTGGAAACGGCGTTGTCCGATTCTCTTCGCGCCGTGGAAGGGCCTTCCGCGTTGAAGGAAGCCATGGCCTACAGCCTGATGGCCGGGGGCAAACGCATCAAATCCGTGCTGCTTCTGGCCGTGCGCGAAATGTTTCCGGGGGGCGGGCCGGATCCTCTGCCCGCCGCCTGCGCTTTCGAGTACATTCACACCTATTCCCTGATTCACGACGATCTTCCCGCCATGGACGACGACGATTTCCGGCGCGGACGGCCCTCGAACCACAAGGCGTTCGGAGAGGCGCTGGCCATCCTGGCCGGAGACGCGCTCTTGACGGAGGCTTTCGTGCAGGTTTCCGCCGCTTACCGGGGAGCGTACGTGGACATCGGTATGCGCGTCCTGCACGAAATCGCCCGGGCCGCCGGAAGCGCGGGCATGGTGGGCGGCCAGGTGCTGGATACCCTGGGAACCGGAAAGGAATTGGATCTGGACGGCCTGCGGCGTGTTCACGCCATGAAGACCGGAGCCCTCTTTCGCGGGGCGATCCGCTGCGGGGCCATTCTGGGCGGAGCCACGGATGACGAACTGGACGCCGTGACCGATTACGCCGAACGCGTGGGGCTGGCCTTCCAGGTGGCCGACGATATTCTGGACGAGACGCAAAGCACTGAAACGCTGGGGAAAACCGCAGGCAAAGACCGGGAACAGGCGAAGAATACCTACGTCGCACACCTGGGGCTTGCCAAAAGCCGTGACTACGCCCGGCGGCTGATCGACGAGGCCTGCGAACGCCTTTCGCCCTTCGGCGAAAACGCCCGTCCGCTTTGCGACCTGGGGCGTTTCATCGTGGAGCGAACCAACTGAAATCGATCCGTTTTTCCGGATCGGGAAGGAAAACCATGAGTCCGACCATCGAGGAACTGCGTTCCGAACTGCACTACCTGAACCACGCCATTCTGAAATTGCTCAACCGGCGGGCTCGGGTGGTGACGGACGTCCTGGACGTGAAGAGAAACGAGAACATTCCCCTGTACGTTCCCCAGCGGGAAATGGAAATGATCCGCGACCTGGTGGGACAGAACTCCGGACCGTTTTCGGACGACACCATCCGGCATCTGTTCAAGGAGATTTTCCACGCCTCCGTGGGCCTGATGGAAGATCGCAGCGCGGGGGCCATGCGCACCAGTCGGGCCTTCCATCTGACCGACCAGGTGATCGAGCTGGGAACGGAACGCCTGGGGGGTGACCGGCCGGTGCTGGTGGCCGGTCCCTGCGCGGTGGAAAACGAGGACCAGATGGATATCGTCGCCCGGGGGCTTTCGTCCGCCGGCGTGAGCATCCTGCGGGCCGGGGCCTTCAAGCCGCGCTCCTCGCCTTACAGTTTCCAGGGCCTCGGCGTGGAGGGACTGAAGATTCTGCGGGAGACGGCGGACCGTTACGACATGCGGGTCATTACGGAGGTGATGGACACCCGAGCCGTGGAAATCGTGGGTGAATACGCGGATGTTCTGCAAATCGGCACGCGCAACATGTACAACTACGACCTGCTTCGCGAGGTGGGCAGGCAGGAAAAGCCGGTGTTGTTGAAACGCGGATTCTCGGCCACCATCGATGAATTCCTGGCCTCGGCGGAATACATCGTGAAGGAAGGCAACGAGCGGGTGATTCTCTGCGAACGGGGCATCCGAACCTTCGAGCGTCAGACGCGCAACACGCTGGACATTTCCGCCGTGCCCATCCTGCGACGCATGACCTATCTGCCGGTGATGGTGGACATCAGCCACGCGGCGGGCAGAAAGGACATCCTGGCGCCCCTGGGCCGCGCCGCCCTGGCCGCCGGGGCCTCCGGCCTGATGGTGGAGGTGCATCCCTTCCCGGCGGTGGCGCGCTCGGACAGCCAGCAGCAGTTGGATCTGGACGAGTTTCGCCATTTTCTCGAACAACTGGGACCGTTGGAAAAGGTGGGGAACAAGAGCCCGCTTCTCGTTTCCGGAAACGCGGAGACAGTTTCCGTTGCGCGGCCCCTGGGCCATTAAACTGATCGGAGCAAAGATCATGAAACTTTCCGTCGCCTGCAACTTCGACGACGCCCTGCTGGAGGGCCTGAAGCCGTATCCCGTCTACGAAATCTTCGGGAAACTCACCTCGGACTACTTCGGGGGCGGTCGGCCTTCGTTCTACCTGCCGGAGGTCAACCGCGAGAAACTGGAACGATACGTGCGGAAAACCCACGAGCACGGCATCGAGTTCAATTATCTCCTGAACGCCTCGGCCATGGCCAACCAGGAGTTCACCCGCGAAGGCCAGCGCAACATGGAAGAGATCCTGGAGTGGCTGGACGAGATCGGGGTGGACAGCGTGACGGTGGCCAACGCCTATTTTCTACGGCTGGTGAAGCGTCGCCATCCACGCATCAAGGTGCGCGTCAGTTCGCATCGCTATACGGACAACGCCCGCAAGGTGCGCTTCTGGGTGGACAACGGCGCGGATGTGATCGTGGTCTCGGAAGTGAATATCCACCGGGAATTCAAGGTGCTGGAGAGCATGCAGAAGGCCGCAGGCGGCGTGGAACTGCAACTGATCGTGAACAACTGGTGCCGCCAGGACTGCGCCATCGCCGGAAACCACGCGGTGGGACTGTCGTCGGCCAGCCGGAAAAACGGTCGGGGGTTTCCCCTGGATTACTGTTCCATCGTCTGCAACCAGCTTCGCCTGGAACAGCCCGTGAACTATATCCGCGCCAACTGGATCCGGCCGGAGGATCTGCTCGTTTACGAGGACATGGGCTTTCACAACTTCAAGATCGTGGAGCGCAATACGCCCACCCAGATCCTGCTGGAGCGCGCCAAAGCCTACGCGGAAAGGCGTTACGAAGGCAACCTGCTGGACCTGGTGCAGAACTACGCCTATCCCATCGAAAAGGTGGGAGAAAAGGGAAAGGACGCCTATTCCTATCGGCGCATGCTGAAGTATTTCCTCAAGCCCAAGGCCGTGAACCTGACGAAGTTCGCCAAGGTGATCGATTTCGGAAAGACGGCTTCCGTGTTGTATCCCTTGCAGGGACCGAACCCGGTGCAGATCGACAACCGCTCGCTGGATGGCTTTCTGGATCATTTCAAGAAGAGCGGCTGCCAGGCCAAGGACTGCGAATCCTGCCGCTACTGCCACCAGTGGGCGGATCGCACGGTGAAGATCGATCCGGAATGGAAGCGGCGCATGGGCGCGATCTACGAGGATTTATTGGAGGAAATCGATTCCGGCTCCTTCTGGGATCCTTACCTGAAATCGGCGCGGGAGTTTGCCGGGAAGGCTATTCGCCGCGTGGCCGGGTGATCGAATTATGCGCCGGGAAGCGGAAGGATCCGACGGGTTGGATGGGGCTATCGAAACGGCGCTGCTGAATCTGGAACGGCGGCAGGAGCCGGACGGCGCCTTTCGCTGCCGCTACGGCGGCCCCATGTTTCTGTCTCCCCTGTACGTGATCGGCATGACCGTCTGCGGAAAGCCGCTTCCGGAGGGCGTCGGAGAGGAAATCGTCCGCCACCTGGAGGGCTGTCGCCATGCGGACGGAAGCGTGGGGCTGCACGAGGAAGGCGCGGGATGCATGTTCACCACCGTGCTGACCTACGTAGCGCTGCGTCTTCTGGGTCGCAACGCGGAAGATCCGAGCCTTTCCGCCATGCGAGCGTGGATCGCTGGAAACGGCACGGCCCTGGGCGCGGCCAGTTGGGGCAAATTCTTTCTGGCGCTCTTGAATCTCTATCCGTACGAAGGATTGAACCCCGTTCTGCCGGAACTATGGCTGCTGCCGGAATCCGCTCCCTTTCACCCGGGCCGCTATTGGTGCCACACACGCATGGTCTATCTGCCCATGGCCTATCTCTACGGCGTCAAGGCCCGGTGCGAGGAAAACGAGCTGATCCGCGAACTGCGCGGCGAACTCTACGGCGCGCGCTACGAGCAGTTGCCCTTCGCGTCCCATCGCAACACCGTGGCGGCCTCTGACAACCTGGAACCCGTGACCGGCCTGTACAAACGGCTGGCCGACGCCATGGTCGTTTACGAGGAAAGACATTCGAAGCGCCTGCGAAAAAAAGCGCTGGAAACCATCGTCCGGCACATAGCCTACGAGGACGACGCCACCGACGGGATCAATCTGGGGCCGGTCAACAGCGTTCTGAACGCCGTGATCTGGCATTTCGAACGGCCGGGCTCCGCCATGGAGGAACGCGCTTTCCGGCGGCTGAACGACTATCTCTGTCCCACGAAAGACGGTGTGCATTTCAACGGCTACAACAGCACGGCGTTGTGGGACACCGCTTTCGCCGCCCACACGCTTCGTCCCTTGCAAGATAGCGCTTCCGCCGTCCGGATCCTGGAACGATGCCACGATTTCATCGAGAGAAACCAGGTGCGGGAAGACCTGCCCCGGCGCGAACGCTTTTTTCGCCAGGCCTCGAAGGGCGGCTGGCCCTTCAGCGATCGCCCCCACGGCTGGCCCATCTCGGACTGCACGGCCGAGGGATTCCGGGCGGCGCTGTTTATGCAGAAGCGCGCCAAACGGCCCGTGAACGACGAACGGCTGGCGGACGCCATCGAACGGATTCTCTCCATGCAGAACACGGATGGCGGATGGGCCAGCTACGAGCGCCGCCGGGGGCCGTTCTGGCTGGAACGCCTGAACCCGTCCCAGGTGTTTTCGGACATCATGGTGGAGCACAGCTACGTGGAATGTACGGCCTCCTGCGTCCTAGCGCTGCAAGACGCGGCGGAACATTTCCCGGAACCTCTGGCGGGACGCTGCCGAAAGGCATTGCGGAAAGGAATCGGATTTATCCGGAAGATCCAGCGTCCGGACGGCGGCTGGGTGGGGAACTGGGGCATCTGCTTCACCTACGCGGGATGGTTCGCGCTGTCCGCCCTATCCGCCGGCGGTGGAAGGGAAAGCAGGGCCGCCCTGCGCAAGGGCGCGGCGTTTCTGCTCCGACACCAGAATGCGGACGGCGGCTGGGGCGAGCACCATCGGAACAACTTCGAAGAACGCTGGATTTCCGGCGTCGAAAGCCACGCGGTCCAGACGGCCTGGGCGCTGCTGGCGCTATTGGAATCCGGTTGCGGCCACACGGAATCCGCGGCCCGCGCGGCGCGTTTCCTGCAAGATAAACAGGTTGATGGAACCTGGCCCCGGCAGACCATGACCGGCATGTTCAACAAAACCACCGCCATCGACTACGACAACTATCGCCATATCTTTCCGCTCTGGGCGCTCGTCGCTTACCGGGAGTTTCTGCGGTCCGATTGATCGGCATATCAAGCAGCGATCGGCAAAGAGCGGCGATGGCCGCGAAAGAACGCTCCGGACCGCCGTCGCAGGGCGTCAGGCGGCGAAGGTGCGGCGAAAGCGGGAGGCTTCGCCTTGCCGTACCGAAAGCTCGTCACCTAGTTCGGGAATGCAGTAGAGCCGCTGGTTATCCGCGATTCCCAGAAAGGACGGGCGGTTCGTGGCGAAGATATCGGGCCGGTCGAGGGACGAGGAGGCCGAGCCGTTCCGGATGCGGGCCTCCGATTCGGCGCGGAAGGCCAGGTATTCCCGGTGGGTGATGCGTTTTCTGGCGGACAATCCCGCCTGTAGGCCGATCCGATCTTTCCACTGTTCGGCGTCGGCGCCCGCCGTTCCGCTGAAATATTCGCCGCAGCAGCCGCTTCCATAGGAAAACAGTCCGATGCGTTCACCCACCGCGGCCTTTCCCCGCCGCTCCAGAAGGCACGCCAGGGAAAGATACAGGGAACCGGAATACAGGTTTCCCATGCGAATGTTGCCGTACAGCGAAGGAAGCGTGAACCGCTCGAAATAGCCCGTCAGATTTTCCGGATCCAGTTCGGGATCCCGTTCCCGTTCGATGCCGAAGATCCGCTCGAATCCTTTCAGCGCCATCTTCGAAAAGGGGACGTGGAAAAGCGCGTGATCGAAATCCCGCCAGGAAAGCCCGGATTGTTCGCGATAATCACGGTAGGTGTGTTCCAGCGCGGAAAGATAGCTTTCGATGGAAAGCCGCCCCTGGACGAAGGCGGTGCTTTTGTAGTGGGGACGCCAGAAGTCCATCACGTCCCGGGTATAGGTCGCCTCCGGAAAGTCGTCGAAACGGAAAAGCACGGGGCTGTCGCTCACCACCATGGCCACGGCTCCGGCTCCCTGGGTGGGTTCTCCGGGAGACCCCACTTCGTAGCGGGCGATGTCACTGGCGATGACCAGGGCCTTGCGTCCCTTGCCGGTTCCCGCGCACCAGTCCCGGGCCAGTTTCAACGCCGCCGTGGCGCTGTAGCAGGCGTGTTTCGTGTCCAGCGTCCGGCAGGCGGCCGGAAGGCCCAAGAGTCCGTGCACGAAGGAGGCGATGGGTTTGGCGGCGTCCACGCCGGTTTCGGAGCCGACGATGAGCATGCCGATCTTTTCCCGGCGGATGCGATACCGCTGAATGGCGGTTCGGGCGGCCTCGAAGGCCATGGTTACGGAGTCTTCGTCGGGCGACGGGATGGAAATCTGCCGAATACCGATGCCGAATCTGTATTTTTCCGGATCGACGCCGTTGGCCTTCGCCAGATCCTCGCTATCGAGGTAATGCTTGGGAACGTGAACGGAGATGGCTTCCAGGCCGATGCACATGGCGGACTCCCTTGCTGAATCGTACGGATACCGGATCGCTGTTTTATCGATACATGCAAATGGCGGGCCAGTTCGCGGATCTTGCGGAGGATATGGAAATTCAGGCGGAAAGGCGGAAAAATCGGAAAAAAAGAGGCCGAAACGGCGGCGTTGACAGGAAATCTCGATTTCCGGATGGAAAAGAGGTTGGGCTGCGAGTGCTTCTCTGAACGTTCCGGCATCGGGAATTTTCCGAAACCGCACGAAACTCGGCGGGGCCGGGTGAGCCGAAATTCCCGAAACGCAACCCCCGGGCGCTTTTGCGAAGGCTTCCGCTTGACGAAACGCGGGAATTCGTGTAGGTCAAGCCATGGGCCGAAAGACGGAAACCTTACCAATCCAAACGGCGGAACGTCCATGCAGGAAACAATTCTCGAACGCATCTCCAAGGAACAAAAACAGCCTTTGACGCGCATCCGGGGTGTCGCCGCGCTTCTTGCGGACGGAAACACCGTTCCGTTCATCGCCCGCTATCGGAAAGAACAGACCGGAGGCCTGGACGAGGTGGCCCTTCTGGAAATCAAGGAACGCCTGGACTACTTCGAGAAACTGGAGGCGCGCAAGGAAACCATCCTCTCCACCATCGAGAAGCAGGACAAGCTTACCGAACAACTGCGCCGGAAGATCGAGGAATGCACGGACCAGTTCGAACTGGAGGATCTGTATCTTCCCTACAAACCCAAACGGAAGACCCGCGCCCAGGTGGCCCGCACCATGGGATTGGAGCCTTTAGCCGACCGGATTTTCGAGCAGGGGGACGAGCAGGGGATTCCCTTGAAGATTGCGGAGGAATTCGGGCGCACCGTGGGGATTACCAACCCGGAGGAAGCGCTTTCCGGCGCGCTGGACATCCTGGCCGAGCGGATCTGCGAGACGCCGGAAATCCGGCGCGTGGTCCGCGATCTGACCTGGCGGGAGGGGATGCTGGAATGTCGCATCCTGGGCGACGAAGGCGAGAACCCGGGGAAATACGAGACCTTCCGAAACAATAGCGAGTCTATCCGGAACATTCCTTCCCATCGTGTGCTGGCCATCATGCGCGGCAGCCGGGAGAAGGAACTGGCCTTTCGCATCGACCTGGACGCCCACGAAATTTACGCGGTGCTGGACAGCGAGGTCATCGTCAACGGAAACTCCATCTGGAAACGCGATCTGCTGAAAACGATCCGGGACGCCTATGAACGCCTTCTGGCCCCCCAGATCGAGACGGAGATCCGCCAGGAACTCAAGCAGCGCGCGGACGAGGTGGCCGTGAACGTCTTCGCGGACAACGTGCGCGGCCTGCTTCTGGCTCCGCCGCTGAAGGACAAGGCCGTCATGGCCCTGGATCCGGGCTACCGCACCGGGGTGAAACTGACGATCATCGACAAGACGGGCAAATTCCTGGACGGCGACACGGTTTATCCCACGCCGCCGAAGAACGATCTGCAAGGAACCTATGCCGTTTTCGATCGCATGCTGGAGGCGCATGGTTTCGGCGCGGTGGCCGTGGGCAACGGAACGGCCGGCAAGGAAACCTTCAAGGCGGTGCGCGCCTATCTGAAGGAGCGGGGGCGTACGGATATCGTGGCCGTGCTGGTCAACGAGTCCGGAGCGTCCATCTATTCCGCCTCGGAGGTCGCCCGGGAGGAATTCCCCGAACTGGACGTGACCGTGCGCGGCTCCATCTCCATCGGGCGCAGGCTCCAGGATCCCCTGGCGGAACTGGTGAAGATCGACCCCAAATCCATCGGCGTGGGCCAGTATCAGCACGACGTGGACCAGAAGCGGCTGGCGGCCAAACTGGACGAGGTGGTGGAGATGTGCGTCAATTCCGTGGGCGTGGACCTGAACACCGCCTCGGCTCCGCTTCTGGCCAGGGTGTCCGGACTGAACGCCGCCACGGCGCGAAACATCGTCGCGTTTCGTAACGAAAACGGGCCGTTCGAAGACCGGCGCTCGCTTCTGAAGGTCAGCCGTTTCGGAGAGAAGAGCTTCGAGCAGGCGGCCGGATTTCTGCGCGTGGTGGGTGCGGAACCCCTGGACAATTCCGCCGTTCACCCGGAGCGTTACGAGGTCGTGCGGCGGATGGCGGAGGATCTGGGTGTGGAGGTGGGAGCGCTCTTCGGCAACGCGGAACTGATCGGAAAAATCGACAAATCCCGCTATCTCGGTGAAGATGTCGGGAATTTCACCCTGGACGACATTCTGGCCGAGTTGGCCAAGCCCAACCGCGATCCGAGAAAGGATTTCTCGCTACCCGAATTCAGCGAAGAAATCAACGATATCACGGACCTGGAAGTGGGAATGCTCATGGAGGGCGCGGTGACGAACGTGACGAAGTTCGGCGCCTTCGTGGACATCGGCGTGCACCAGGACGGCATGATCCACGTTTCGGAACTGGACGCGCGCTTCGTCTCGGACCCCGGGCAGGTGGTGAAGGTGGGCGACAAGGTGCGCGTGAAGGTCATCGAGGTGGACGCGGCGAGAAAGCGCATCGGGCTGAGTCGCAAGCAGACCATGGAACCCGCCGGGCCGCCCGCCCGCCCGAAGGCTTTGCCCGCCGAAGGCCGCCCGGAACGCCGGCGGGAGGACGGTCGCCGGGACGGCAATACGCGTCCCCACCGGGATTCCCGGCCGCCCCGCAAGGACGGAAACCGGCGTAACGATCGCCCCCCGCGCCGGGACACCCGCCCGCCCGAACCCAAAAAGGACGTCATCGCCTCCGGACGCATGGCGGATCTGTTGAAGGGCTTGAAACTGGATAAGGACTGACCCCCGGCGGGCCGGCTCATCGCGGCTCTTATTCGGGTTCTTCTTTGATCTTCGCGATCAAGAAGGCGGTCATCCCGGGCGCCGCCCGGAGGGCGGTGGTTCGAGGGACGCGCCGCTCGTGGCTCGATACGATTTGCTTCGCGAAATCACTCGCCATGAGCGGTTGAGCCATCGCCAAAAGGAAACAACAACCGCTCTACGGAAGAAACTCGTAAACCCGCCGCAGGTCGGCGGGTTTTTCGATGTGGACGAAGGCTCCCAGGTCGTTGAAAAGATCGCGGTCGTCCAGACGGTCGTCCACGGCGACGGCCGCTTCCGGTCTTACTCCCGCCGTTTTCAGAAAACGCCGGACGTGGGCGGTTTTCCCGTGCTCCGGGTCGTCCAGCACCACGGTGGCGCGTCCCTCGATTCCCTCTTCGGTTTGTTCGATTTCATTGGCGACGACCGTCACCCGCTCGCGGGGGAGATCTGCCTTGCGGAGCACCTTTCGGGCGATGCGCTCGAATCCGGACGAAAGAATCATCATGGCCACGTCCGAACCGTCCGGATGCCGGTGTGCGGCCACGGCGCGCAGGATCTCCACGGCCTCCGGTGTCGGTTCGATGCGGTCCAGAATCTCCAGAACATCCGCATAGTTCCGGTCCCGCCACAGCGCGCTGTCCAGGCGGCACCAGGTGGGATAGTCGATCTCGCCCGCGAAGAAGCGATCGTGATAGACCACCGCCTCTTCCCAGACGCCGAAGGCTTCATGCACCATGCGCCACGGGCTGGTCACGGAAGTGAGCGTGCCGTCGAGATCGAACACGACGGCACGCGCGGGAAACGTTTTCATGGAAACCTATTCTCCGAATTCCTTCTTCACGATGCCGAAACACTCGTCCGCCACGTCCAGAGTCTTTTGAATGTGCTCTTCCTCGTGGGCGGTCATCAGGAACCAGTTGTGGTGCGGGTGGAAGATCACGCCGCGCTTGGCGCACTCGCCGCTGAACAACTGACTGCGCCGGAAGTTGGTTTCCTTGGCGAAGGTCATGTAGGGAATGGAGGGTGGGCCGCTGAGTCGGATCCCCACGCCGTGGCTTTCGGAAAGTTTCCGGAGCCCGTCCATCAGCATTTGCCCGTGTTTCAGCATCTTTTCGATACCCTTGGTTTCCTGGAGAATGTCGATGCAGGCGATGGCCGCGGCGATCTCCACGGCGCTGGTATAGTAGGTGCCGGTGAAGAAGACGTTGGAGGCCGCGTTCTTCAGCTTGTCACGGCCCACGATGGCGGAGACGCAGTAGCCGTTGGCGATGGCCTTGCAGTAAGTGGAGATGTCCGGCTGGAAGCCGAAATACTCGTGGCTGCCGCGAATGTCCAGCCGGAAGCCCGCCCGCACGTCGTCGCAGATCAATACGATATCGTGTTCGTCGCAGATGCGCCGCACGTCGGCCAGGAATCCGGGAGCGGGCAGAATCTGATCGCCGAAGGCCGGGTGGTGGTACGGCGTCAGGATGATGCCGGCCACGTCGCCCTCGTTGGCCTTCACCAGGTCGGCCAGTTCGTCGGCGTCGTTCCAGGTGAAGGTCAGCACCTGGCGATAGTCCTCGTCGATCAGCCCGCCGTGTCCGGGCGTGCACCAGGCGTGGGAGCCGTGATAGGCGCCCTTGGCCATGATGATCTTGCGCCGCTGGGTGTACTCCCGGGCGGCCTGGATGGCGTAGGTGGTCACGTCGGAGCCGTTCCTGCCGAAGGCGGCCCAGTCCGCGAAGGGAATCAGCCCCACCATTTTCTCGGCCAGTTCCACCGACAGCGGCGTGGGATGGTTGAACACCCCGCCCACTTCGCGCTGCTTGGCGGCGGCGGCCTCGATGCCGGGGTGGTTGAAGCCCAGAACGATGGGGCCGTATCCGCAGAGATAGTCGATGTATTCGTTTCCGTCCACGTCCCAGTAGCGGCAGTCCTGGCCGCGCACCGCGAAGTAGGGGAAGGAGCCGGGCACCGCGAAGGCCGGGTTTTTGTTGCCGGAAATTCCGCTGGGAATGACGGCGGCGGCCCGCTGGAACATCGCCATGGATTCGTTGAATTTATATTCGGTCATGCTCGTAGCCTCCTTGGGGCGTTATTTCATCAGGAAATAGGACACGCGATCCATCAGGGCGTTAAACTCGTCCACCAGGGGAATCAGCCCGCTCACCTTGATGTCTCCGATGCCCAGCGCGGCGAAGGTATCCACCTTCTTCGCCATCACGTCGGCGGCGATATCGACGTTTTTCAAGGTCAGCGTTCCCACCGGGTCGGAGATCGGCCCGTTCAAGGCGAAGATGCGGCGGTTGTCCACGATGACGTGGGCGCTGGGGCCGCCCTCCACCTGGAACAGGAGCGTGCCGTTGGGCAGTTTCTTGACGACCTTCTGCATCTTGGGGTCCAGATCCGCGATTTCCCGCGCCCCGGCCATGCCCACCATCAGGCTCATTTCCACGTGGGCGGCCTTGAATTTCGGATCCTTCAGATCCTCGTCGGAGGGCTCCAGGTAGCGGGTCAGAATTTCCGTCAGTCGGGTGAACTTCTTCATCAACGGCAGTTTCGTAAAACCCCGATAGGGAATCGGGATGACGGTTTCCTGGTTGAACATTCGCACGAGCTGGTCGCAGGAGTGGAAGAAGAGCGCCACTCCGGGCTTGACCACCTTGCCCCGGTGGGCCTTGATCTCGCCGTTTTTGATGGCGATCTGCACAGCAGGGCCCGCGTTGACCACGAATTGCACCACCAGGTCCAGTTCCCCGGCGATGCGTCGCGCCTCGTCGTCCAGCTTCGCCAGTTCCTCGAGCCGCGGCAGTACGGCGTACAGGTAGAGATTGGCCTTGATCCTTGCTTTGTTCATCGCAGATTGTCCTTGGCTAGGGTTGGTAAGGCGTTCGTCGCTTCCGCGTCATTTCACAGGTTTTTCCCGCCGTCCTTCGTAATAGGTCAGTTCCACGCCGCGCTTGGCGATGCGCGGCAGGAAATCGTCCGGATCCACGATGGCTTCCGGGGCGAAGACGCCCGGCTTGTCGATTTCCTTTCGGAGCAGCATCATGGCGGCTTCCACCGTGGGCATGGAGGTGATTTCCGCGATGTGGCCCACGCCGGTATAGAAATGATGGCGGGGTTCGCCTTCATGCCGGCCGGTGACGTCGATGCGGAAGACGGACTTGTCGGCCGTGTCGCCTACGGAAAATGCGCCCATGATGGGGGTCAGGAGCTTGGTCATGATCTCCCGTTTTTTGTGGGAGGTGGTCAGGCCCAGGTCGCCGAAAAACGTGGCGATGCGCGCCACCCAGACCGGCCGCACGCCGCCGTGCAGGGTGACTTCCTTCAGGCCCTTCAGGTTGCGCGGGATGGAGACGGATTCGGCGTGTCCGGTGTAAAACACCGTCTGGATACCGATAGGTTCCGGAAATTCCACCACTTTCTCGCCCCGGCCGGTCTTGACGCGCGCCTCCCGGCCGTCGATCCATTGCAGGGTCTCGCCCTCGAAGATGTGCATGACGTGCTTCACGTTGGTGGGGCCGACCTCCTCGTCGGATCCGCCCGTCCAGTTGATGCTGATGCGCTCGGGTTCGTCCATGGACAGATAGCCCTTTTTGGACAGAACATTCGTGATTCCGGGCGAGTTGCCGAATCCGGTCAGGATGGTCACCCCGGCGGCCTTGGCCTCGTCGAAGAGCTGTTCCACCTTCAGGTAACTGTCGAAGTCGTCCGCGATGGAGACGTAGGGCGTGCGGGCCTCGATGCAGGCTTTGGCGATTTTATCCTCGAACAGGTAAAACGGTCCCACGTAGCCCATGACGACATCGTGGGCGGTGGCCAGTTCCACCACCTGATCGTGATCCATGGCGTCCACGGCCACGCCGGAAAACTTCGGGCCCATGCCCGCCGCGACGGCCTGGGCCGCCACGCCGTTCAGGTCGGCCAGGGTCACGGCCTTGACCTCGTCCTCGGCGGCCAGTTCGCGCAAAGCGGGGACGGCCATGGCGGCGCAACCGCCCAGCACGCAGACCCGGAATTCCCGTTTCGGGACGGTTTTGGGCGCGGTTTTCTTCTCCACGGCGGCCGTAAGCTCTTTTTTGGCGTTCGAGGCGGATGTCTTCTTCGGCGTTGATTTTCTTGAGGTTTTCGGGGCGGCTTTTTTCTTTTCCGCCGATTTCCCGGACACGGCTTTCTTTTGGGCCGTCGGCTTGTCGGACCCGGTTTTCGGCTTCGCGGCTTTCGTCTCCGCGGCGCTTTTTTTCTCTGGCATGGGCGACACCTTCTTCCTGCTCGTTCGAAAAGCCTTGATTTCCTTTATCTAAACGGACATCTAAACTTTATCCCGGGCCTATGCGAAGTCAAGCGAAAAGATGGCGCAATGCGTCTTTTTGACGTTGACAAGCCCGGGCGGGAATCCTAAAATCAAAGGCTACGAATCGGGCGGCGCGGGAACATCCGCCCGGCGCATCCGGACGAAACCTCCAACGCCGCGGGGAACGCTTTCATGCCGACACACATTCAATCCCTGTTGAAGATTCCAGCCGAGATCGTGGAAGCCGCCACGGAGGAACTGAACCTGCGTTTCGGCCCGGTGGGCATCTGCATCCGGTGCAACGATCCCGCCGTGATCGGAGAGATTCGCCGCTATCACGCCGCCCATGTCGTGGAGGAAAAATCCACCGCGAACGGGCGGGTGGTTTACCTGTACCAGCATCCCGGTTTCCGCAGCGACTACCAGATGCGCGACTTCAGCCGCATCGCCCAGGGGAAAAAGGTCAAGGAAGAGTTCATCGACATTTTCGAGGGGCGTCTGGTTCGTAAAAAGAAATATGAAATCGAGATGTACTTCGACGGCATGAACAACATTATGGTGGGCGATCTGAAAGACAACGTGCATCAGATCGCGCTGTTTCTCAATGTCGTCTACGCGCGCACGTTCCTGGCCGGGGGCGGGTACATGCTGCTGAACGCCGCCGCCATCGCCCACGGCGATTCCATCATCGCCCTGACGGGCGGGCCGTCGCCTTCCGTGCTCTTGGCTTTTCTGGACCAGGGCTTCAAGCTCACCACCTTCGACCGCCTCATGGTGCGCAACACGGGTGACCGCAACCATGCGCTGGGATACCATCTCCAGCCCCGCATCCATCCCGGCTCCGCCTTGGCCATGCCTCGGATCGCGGATACGCTTTCCGCCGAAAACGCCATGCGTTACGGGCAGTTGAGTCCGGCCGAGCTCTGGAGCCTGAACGAGGTGGTTCCCGTGGATGTCAGCCGGATTTACGGATCGGACATCTGGCGCACCGAGGGCGATCTGAAGGCCGTCTGCATGCTCGAATGGGAGCCGGAGAGCCGCTACAAGACCCGCACGGAGCCCATGGACACGGACGAAATGCTTTCCCAGGTTTCCGTCTATTACAAGGATCTGGGCGTTTTCGACCTGAACAACACCCGGGGCGAGCGTCTTCCCCGGCCCGATATGGATCATCTGAGCCGCGTTTTCGAAGGCGTCAAGCGCCTGCGGGTGCGCGGACGGCTGGACCCCGAGATCCTGGCCGACCTGCTGAAAAATGAGATCTAGCTTCACGTCGGATCTCTCGCAAAAACCGGTTTATCCGGTAGAATAATTCAACAAAATCATACAGATGTGTGATGGAGCGTTCCGTTCTCGCGGTCGGCGCGCCCCTCCTTCGCCCAAAGGAAAATTTACGCTTCCAACCCCCGTCTTTGCCCTTGCACGGCCTCGGCGGATCTGATAAAAATGGAGAGGCCGGATTTTCCATTAAGTAGATTTCGAGAGGGACCATGGGCGCCGAAAAGCAAGAGCAACCGATCATCGTTCCGGACGACTCCTTCGTTCACCTTCACCTGCACACGTCGTACAGCCTGCTGGACGGGGCGGTGCTGATAAAGCGACTGGTGAAGCACGCGAAGGAACTGGACATGAAGGCCGTGGCCATCACCGACCACGGAAACATGTACGGAGCGGTGGATTTCTACATCCAGATGACGAAGGCGGGCATCAAGCCCATCATCGGGGTGGAAATCTACATGGCCGAGCGGGACATGCATTCCCGGCAGGAGCGGCGCAACTTCCATCTGGTGCTTCTGGCGGAAAACAACAAGGGTTACGAGAATCTCTGTTACCTGGTCAGCCAGGCCAACATCGAGGGTTTCTACCGCAAGCCGCGCATCGACCGCAAGCGGCTGGCGGAAAATTCGGAAGGGCTCATCGGCCTGAGCGCCTGCCTGTCGGGCGAGATCCCCCGGGCGATTCTGGACCAACGCCTGGACGACGCCCGCGCTCTGGCGAAGGAATATTCCGAGATCTTCGGTCCGGGCAATTTCTTTCTGGAACTTCAGCGCAACGGCATCGAGAGCCAGGAGCGCGTGAACGAGGAATTGATTAAGATATCCAAGGAGTTATCCCTTCCCCTGATCGCCACCAACGATGTTCACTACATCCAGGATCAAGATTACGATCTGCACGACACCCTGCTGTGCATCGGGCGCGGCAAGCTGAAATCCGACCCCAACCGGGCGCGCTACGACACCGATTCCCTCTATTTCCGCTCGCCGGAGGACATGCGGGCCTTGTTCAAGGACATTCCCGAGGCGCTGGACAACACCGTCCGGGTGGCCAACCGCTGCAACGTGGTCTTCACCCTGGGCAAGCCGCGCCTGCCCCATTTCCAGACGCCCGAGGGCTACGACGAGGACAGCTATTTCGAAAAGCTGGTGCGGGAGGGTTTCGAGAAACGCCTGGAAACCCAGTCCAAAATCTACGAGATCGACCGCGAGAAATACGAGAAACGGCTGGAATACGAGATCGGAATCATCAAAAAGATGAATTTTTCCGGATACTTCCTGATCGTTTCGGACTTCATCAAATACGGCCGGGAAAACGGCGTTCCCGTGGGTCCGGGGCGCGGCTCCGGGGTGGGCTCCCTGGTAGCCTATTCGCTGGGCATCACCGACCTCGATCCCCTGCCGTACAACCTGCTTTTCGAGCGTTTCCTGAATCCCGAACGCGTCAGCATGCCGGACTTCGATGTGGATTTCTGCATGAACAAGCGCGACAAGGTCATCCGTTACGTGGCGGAGAAATACGGCGTCCACAGCGTCGGCCAGATCGCCACCTTCGGTTCGCTCAAGGCCCGGGGCGTGGTGCGCGACGTTTGCCGGGTCTTCGACATCCCGTTGCAGGAGGCCGACCGCATCGCCAAACTCGTACCCGAGGGTCCGGCCACCACCTTGGCCTCGGCTCTGGAGGAGGAGCCCCGGTTGGGCGAACTATTGGAAAGCTCTCCGGAATATCGCCGCATGTACGAAACCGCTCAGGGGCTGGAGGGCCTCCAGCGCCATCGGGGCGTCCACGCCGCCGGGGTGGTGATCGCCGAGCGGGAACTCTGGCGGGAGGTGCCGGTGGTCAACGACGACGGCGCGCTGGTGACCCAGTACGCCAAGGACGAGGTGGAGGAGGTCGGGCTGGTGAAGTTCGACTTCCTGGGGCTGAAGACCCTCACGGTGATCGACGAGGCCGTGCAACTGGTCAACCGGGGACGATCGGAGGCGGATCGGCTGGATATCGAGAAGCTTCCCCTGGACAAAAAAGAGATCTACGACCTGATTTCCTCGGGCAACACCAACGGCGTTTTCCAGATGGAATCCGCGGGTTTCCAGCGCATGTTGAAACGCCTGCGCCCGGACAACTTCGAGGACATCATCCTGGCGGTGGCGGTCTACCGACCCGGCCCCATGGACTACATCCCCAGCATCATCGCGCGCAAGCACGGAAGGGAACATATCGAGTACGCCCATCCCGTACTGGAAGGCATCCTGAAGGAGACCTACGGGCAGATGGTCTACCAGGAGCAGGTCATGCAGATCGGCGCCCAGATGGCCGGATTCAGCATGGGCACGGCCGACAGCCTGCGCAAGGCTATCGCCAAGAAAAAGGGCAAGCTGATGGACGAAATGCTGGACAAGTTCCATCGGGGGGGCGTTGAAAACGGTTACGACGAGGCCGTGGTGCGCAAGATCGCCGATGACATGGTGGCCTTCGCCCGCTACGGCTTCAACAAGTCCCACGCGGCGGCCTACGCTCTGATCTCTTATCGCACCGCCTATCTGAAGACCTTCCATCCCATCGAGTTCATGGCCGCCACGCTGACCTGCGACATCGACAAGGTGGTGAAGTTCGTCAACGAGTCCCGGGCGCTGAACATCACCGTACTGCCGCCCTCGGCCCTGCGTTCGGAGCGGGATTTCACGGTGGAGGACGGTAAGATCCGCTTCGGGCTTTCGGCGGTGAAGGGCATCGGCGGCGGGGCTATCGAGGCCATCGTGGAGGCGCGGGAGGAAAAGCCCGAGGGGTTGGGCTCCGTGTACCAGTTCTGCGAAAACGTGGACCTGACGCGGGTGAACAAGAAGGTGGTGGAGGTGCTCATCAAATCCGGCGCGTTCGACTACACCGGGGTGCCGCGCGCGCGCATGATGGCCGTGATGGACCGCGCGGTGGAAAACGGCCAGGCCCGCCAGAAGGAGCGCGCTTCCGGGCAGATCAGCATGATGGATCTTCTGGGCGGCGGCGGGGGCTCGGGCGCGGTGATCCAGGAGGATTATCCCGACATCCCCGAATGGACCGAAAAGGAGAAGTTGCAGTTCGAGAAGGAGGCCCTGGGGCTGTATCTCTCGGCGCATCCCATGGATCGCTACATGGCGGAAGCGAAGAAATTCTGCCGTTCGGATATCGCGGGCGTCGCGTCGCTGGAGAACCGCGAGACGGTGACGCTGGCGGGGGTGGCGGCGCGGTTGTCGGACCGGCCCACGCGGGACGGCAAGGGGCGCATGGCGTTTTTCGACCTGGAGGACAGTTTCGGCTCGGTGGAATGTCTGGTGTTCCGCAAGGCTTACGAAAGCTGCGCGCCGCACCTGGGCGGGGACGATCCTCTTCTGGTGACGGGGCAGATCATGGTGGACGGCGAGGGCGACGAGACGGAAACCAAGGTGCGGGTGACCGAGATCCATCCGCTGATGGAGATGATGAAATCCCGGGGTAAGCGGGTGCATGTCCACCTGCCGGAATCGGTGAATCGCGAGGATCTTCTGCGGATTCACGAGCAGATCGTGCGATTCCCGGGGGACTGTCCGGTGCTCTGCCACGTGCGCCGGGAGGGCGAATACGAGTCGGTGGTGACGTTGCCGAACAAATACTGCATCGAGCCGGGGACGGAACTCTTCGAGCACATCGAGGCCATCGTGGGCAAGTGCTCGGTGGTGCTTGAGTAGGGGGGGGGATTATAGCGGAATGGGGTTGTTTTTCATAGTTTGACACTTTATGATTTCATGGATAATGTGTAAATAAAGACAATCACAATCTCCTTTTGTGTCGGGTAAGACATTGGTCCAACCTACTGAAACTGTGGATTGTTTCATCACGGCCGTATCGTGGAACCGAACTTTGCAGACCCAAGATGCCACGAACCCCGCGCCGAAGAGATCCCCAAAAAGATCTTGACAATTCCGGGGGGGGGGGGGGGGGGGGATGAAGTCTTACACATTCATGACTTACGCATGTTTGCGGAAAAATGCTTATAGCAAAGAGGGAGGCTATTCATGGGACGTTTGGCGATGGTGTTGTTCCTGGTGTTGGCCGTACCGTTTGTTTTCGCCGCCTGCGGTGGGGATGATGATGACGATGGAGGCGGAAAGAGCGGTCTTGGCGAGAGCTGCACCAAGACGGACGATTGCCAAAGCGGCTTGAAGTGCGTGGATCAGGAGTGCGTGCAGGACGAGAGCGCCTCGGACGGCGACGACTCTACGGCTGACGGGGACGATTCAAACACCGATGGCGACTCATCCATCAGCGGCACATGGACCGACTCTTCCTCCGGCCTGACCTGGCAGAACCCGCCTGCCGACAGATCAATAGTTTGGGATGATGCCAAGGATTACTGCGCCAACCTGAGTCTGGACGGCCACAGCGACTGGCGTTTGCCGACGATATCGGAGTTACGTTCACTGATTCGAGGTTGTTCGAACACTGAGACGGGTGGAAGCTGCACGATTCAGGATGACGGCTGTTTGTCTTCGGACTGCAGGAGGAACTGTGGCGGTTGTTCCGACAGCGATGGCCCTGCCGATGGCTGTCACTGGCCGGATGAGATGGAAGGGTGGTGTAGCAGTTATTGGTCGTCGTCGCCCGTCGAGGACGGTGGTAGCGACGCGTGGCACGTCGGCTTCAACGGCGGCTATGTGGGCTACGGCATCGTCGACTCCAACGTCTTTGTCCGCTGTGTGAGGTAGTGGCGTCAGGAGACCGTGAACTTGGTTATTCGGTCACTTGGTGATTTGATCATTTCCCCTCGCCTTCAGGCGAGGAGTTTTCCGGCCGTTGGTTCAAGTCTCCCGATCCGGCATGAATCTGAAGAGCAGGTCGGAGACCTGCTCCAACGGAAGGTTTCGGTGTGTCGGAATTATCACGTCTGCCGTTGCGGCCACGGTTTTTATCCACGGGATATCGAGATGGGATTCGATGAGGAGAATCTATCGCGGGACGTTTTGGAGAAAGTGTTGGATTTCGTGGTGACCGACACTTTCGAGGCGTCCCGCGAACGACTGGAATTGCACCACGGAATCCGGTTATCCGCCACCAAACTCAAACATGTTTTCGAGCGCAAAAGTGCTCCGTTTGCGGATCGTGAGCGCCCGTATGCCGAGACGGCGGACAAGGATCGTTTTGAAGAGCAATTGCGGGAATCACCGGGCTTCGCCAAACTGAGAAAGCGCGAAGTTTTCTGGATTGCGGATGGCGCGGGGTGGATATGGAAGATGAAGGAGCGCTTATGCCCGAACGCTCGCGAGTTACTTGATTTTTATCATGTACTGGAGCATGGCGAAGCGGCGGCTTCTCAGGCGTATGGGGAAGGCAGCGATGAAGCGTTGTGCTTCATGAATGCCCTGACGCATCGCCTGATCTGGAAGGATAAGGAAGCGGTTTTCGATCTTGTGAAAGAGCAGATTCCCTACCGACCGCGTAAAAAGATCGACAAGCGGCGGGCACAGAGCTTCGGAAAACTTCTGGATTATCTGGAATCGAATCGTGAGCGCCTGGATTACCGCTATTTTCTGGAGCGCGGCTGGCCGATCGGGAGTGGAGCGATCGAAAGCTCACACAAGACGGTCTTGCAGAAGCGGATGAAATTGTCGGGAATGATGTGGTCTCCCAGAAACGCGCAACGCATGGCGACCTTGAGGGCGCTGAGATCATCCGTGGGACCGGCAAAGTTTGCCAAGGCTGTCTTCGAGTCGATTCGAAAGGCCGCATGAACGCACTTTAAGAATTCACGCCCGGGGCTGAATGGCAATGCAAAAGTTCTTGCTATTCTTTTCATATTTGCTATATTCCCTTTCCAATGTATGAATCGTGGTTTTGGTTCATTTTCATTGAATGGGGGTGTAGCTCAGTTGGTAGAGCGCCTGCTTCGCATGCAGGAAGTAGGGAGTTCGAATCTCCTCACCTCCACCAAGTCTAAAAAACCGAACCCGCTTTCGGCATGATCCGGAAGCGGGTTTCGTGTTTCTGGAATCGCGTATATCCGCCTGATTTCTAAGCAAATTCCTGTTTCACTACGTGCTTTGTCGCCGACCGAAAAGAGTAGGGGCATACCCGTGGTTTCCCCATTTCGCCCATAAATCGCTCGTTTTCTCTCTCCGTTCTCTGTCAAAACGAGCGCCTACTTTTTTATGGCCGTGCTCTACTCTTTTGGAAAATCGTTCCAATATCAACATGTTGCGCCAAATAGTTTGGGCTATCTAATTCTTCCAAGTTCGACTCCCGGTAGGACATGGGATTGTAACCGTCGAACTTTTATGAAACAAAAGACGGCGATACGACAGAGTATGTCACATCCCAATGTTATTCTTTCGGATCTCCGGATTCGCTCCGGAAAATAGTTTGCCGGAACAATGTCGCCCGTGCTATTTTTGCCGCACGCCAAGGTTTCGAGATTTTTCACCTTTTAGGAGATTGTATGCCGGAGAAGCATCAGCCTTTGTTCAATACCGCCTACCTCCGCTCCGTTTGGGCGAAGGAATTCGAGGCGTTTCAGTTATCGGATGACGCCGCCGCCCTCCTGACCCGCTTGCAGAACTGGGCCGCGAAGGACTGGCAGAAGGAAACCGCCAGTGAGGGCGCGTTTATCGACGTGTTTTTCAAGCAGACCTGGGGTTATCTCGCCAGCGGCGAAGGGGCCAAGGGCGAAGGCTACACTCTCCAGCAGCAGTTCCCGGTGGCGGGGGCCGGGCAGAAAGGTGGAACGGGAGCCGCCGACGTGGCGCTCGGATATTTCGGGCGCAAGGACATGGAGGAGATCCCGCAGGTCTTGGGCGAGTTCAAGGACGACCGCTCCGGCCTGGACAAGCCGCAGTCGAACCGTCCCAACGACCGCTCGCCCGTGGATCAATGCCTGGACTACCTGCGCGAATCCCGCACCGGCCTGATTTCACCCATCCTGCCGACCTGGGGGCTCGTCACCGACATGAACGAGTTTCGGCTGTACCTGTACGGCAACAAGGCCCAATACCAGCGCTTCGTCATCAAGCCCGCCGAGGGCGATCTGGCGCATTCGCTGCTGGCCGAGAACGATGAAGGAGCCTTCCAGCGCTTCCTCTTCCGGCAGATGTTCCATCTCGATTCACTGCTCACCACCGGCGGCAAGTCGAAACTCGAAAAGCTGTTAGGCGAGCAGATCACCCATGAAGAGGCGCTGGAAAACGAATTCTATCTGGAGTACCACGCCTTCCGTGAGGCGATCTACCACGCCCTGCGCAAGCACAACCCGCAGTATGAGCAGGAAGGCCGCTTGCGGCGTTTGGTCAAATTCACCCAGCGCATCCTCGACCGCTGCCTGTTCATCCTGTACTGCGAGGACATGGGCCGGGAGTTGAACTTCCCGCCGAACGTGCTGCGCGACGTGCTGATTGAGGTGGCCGACAGCAAATTCTACAACCCGGACGGCGAGCAGGCCTGGGGCATGGTCAGGCAGTTGTTCGTCTCCATGCGCGACGGCACGCCCTTCGGCTCCGAGCGAATCAACCGCTTCAACGGCGGGCTGTTCGCCGAAGACCCGGAGATGGACGCCCTGCGCCTGCCGAACGCCGTCTTCTGCGAAAAGAACCAGGGACAAAGCCTGAAGCGGCTCTTGCAGTATCCGAAGACGCTGCTGTATTTCTCCGCCAAGTACAACTTCGGCGCGGCGGATGATGGCGAGGGGCGCACCCTGACCCTGACGGCGATGGGGCGCATCTTCGAGCAGAGCATCACCGATCTGGAGGTGATGGAGGCCCACGCCGAGGGCCGCGAGTCCCTGACCGAACTCACCAAGCGCAAGCGCGACGGCGTTTACTACACGCCGGAATGGGTGACGCATTACATCGTGGAGGAAACCGTCGGGGCGCGGCTGGCCGAGATCCGCAAGGAGTTGGGCTTCGACCAGTTCGCGGACGTGACGGACGAACAGATCGCGGCGCATCGCAAGAACAAGGGCCACGCCAGGGTGGTCGGCGAATACGAAGCCGCCCTGCACCATTACCGTGAACGGCTGGACGAATTGAAGGTGGTCGATCCGGCCTGCGGGTCGGGCGCGTTTCTGATTCAGGCGTTCAAGTATCTGTACGAACAGCGCCAGTGGATCGCCAAGGAGTTGGAGCGCGTCAGCGGCTCGATGGGGCTGTTCGACACGCATTCGGCCATGCGGGCGGTGCTCTCGAAGAACCTATACGGCGTGGACATCAACGCCGAGTCGGTGGAGATCACCCGGCTGGCCCTGTGGCTGCATACGGCGCTGCCGGATCGGCCCCTGACCTCGCTGGACGAAAATATCCGTTGCGGCAATTCGCTGATCGGCCATGATTTCTACGCGCAGATGGGCATCAATCGCGAGTTGTTCGGCGAGGACGAGTGCGAGCGGGTCAATACCTTCGATTGGGCCGAAACCTTCCCGGAGGTCTATAAGCGCGAGAATCCCGGCTTCGATTGCGTTATCGGCAATCCGCCGTATGTGAAGCTCCAGCACTTCCGCAAAATACAGGAAGACGTGGCGGGCTATCTGCTGAACGCCAAGCGCAAGGGCGGCGGGCCGCTTTTCGAGAGCACCCAGACGGGCAACTTCGACCTGTACCTGCCATTCATCGAGCGCGGCGCGGAGTTGCTGAACGCGCAGGGGAAAATGGGCTACATCGCCCCGAATGTGTGGATGGTGAACGAATACGGCAAGGGCCTGCGGCAGAAGCTCAAGCATACGAAACGGCTGGACCGCTGGATCGACTTCAAGAGCTTCCAGGTCTTCGACGAGGCGATCACCTACACGGCCTTGCAGTTCTTCACGGGCTTTCCGCAGGATCGTATCCGGTGTGTGTTCGCCCCGCATGGCAAGCAGGACATTGCGGCGGTGGATTGGCGGGAGATTGAAGACGCTGCGTTCTATCAGGACTTGCCGGAAGATAGCAGTTGGAATTTCATGCCCGTTGCCGAGAGAAGTCTGCTGAAAAGGCTTTCCGCTGAATGCCTGCGACTTGGTGACGAAGAGTTGACATTGCAGATATTCCAGGGTTTCAAGACAAGTGGAGATTCATTGTACATCGCTGATATCGTAGCTCCCAATCGCTACGGTTTCCAGTTTAAAAAAGATGATGTTCGTGAGCGAGAAATAGAGTCCGATGTCATGTTTCCTGTCCTATCTGGAGCGGAATCAAACAGATACGAGTTGCCAGCGACGAATCGCTGCATTCTCGTGCCATACAAAGTTGACGACCAAGAGGCTCGTGCGTTGGGAGAAGAAGAATTAAAGCGGTCGTTTCCCAAATGCTGGAACTATCTAAATGAAAGAAAAATCGAATTTGAAGCCCGCGAACGTGGGCGAATGAAAGGCGATTCCCATTGGTGGGCTTTCATCTATCCTAAAAATCTGCGGCAAATGAGGCTTCCAAAGCTGTTGGTGGCTGGTACCGCCCCTGAACTTAGAGTCTCCAGCGACCCAGACGGAAAGTTCGCCTTTTTGGGCGGGCGGGTCTACGGAATTCTACCGACCCATAGCGAAGATGTATTCTTTTTCACCGGGATATTGAATTCCAAGGCTGCGAATTTCTTTTTTACGCGAATTGCCAGGCCCAAAGCTGGCGGCTACTACGACATCGAAACACAGTTCCTCGCCCCGTTGCCCATTCCCAAAACCAGCGACGCCGAAAAGGCCCAGGTGGCCGAGAAGGCCAAGCGCCTGCAAGACCTGCACACCCAGCGCCGCGACCTGCTGCTGGCCATCGACAAGCGTCTGGACAGCGCCCAATGCGAGGACGACAAGCGCGACGAGGGCTGGCTGTGGGCCGACGTGAAACCCGTGGCGGATTTCAAGAAAACCCCGCAGGCCGAGGGCTTGAAAGGCCGCGAGTTGACGGCCTGGGCCAAGCTCCAGCGCGAACTGGCTCTGACGAGGCACCTGGACACACTGAACGCCATGCTACGCCCCGGCGTGCGCTTGAGCGTGGCGAACGAGTACGGCGAGTTGAAGGTGCTGGCGAACGGCGCGGCGCTGATCGAGGGGATCTTCGTGGACGAGGCGGAAGCGGCCTTCATCGCGGCCCAATGGCGGCACAAGGCCCGCCAGACGAACGTCACGGAGAAATTCGACGCCAAGCGCCTCGTGAACCTGCTGCTGAAGCTCCGCCAGACCGCCAACGACGCCATCTGTCAACAGGTCGTGAAGATCGACGCCGACATCCAAGCGCTGGACGAACAAATCGCCCAGGCCGAAGCGGATATGAACCGGCTGACGTACCGGCTGTATGGCCTGACGGCGGAGGAGATTCGGTTGGTGGAGGGGGCGTGAGGGGGACTAAATGCACGGATACCTGCGGAGGTGCGCGATAGTACGCGGAGACACGCAAAAGCACGCAATGCCATGCAAAAACCCTTTACAAGTCACGCTGAATGGCTATAATAGACTCAGCATACCCGCCAAGCCTCTACTTCCTCGGAAGCACGCTCAAATGTGGCGGGTTTTTTCTTTTTAGGGGCCTGCCATGAAATCCTCGTACTGCAAACCCGCCTTAACCTTTGAACAGCAAGCCGAGAAACTCATCAAGCGCGGACTCAGGGTGGACAATGTCAACTTTCTTATCGAAAAGCTGAGTGAAGTCAACTACTACCGCTTGAGCGCCTACTGGTATCCCTTCCGCGATACCGGAGACAGGCTTAAGCCCGGCACCTCGTTTCAGGTGGTGTGGGATCGCTACCAGTTCGATCGGCAGCTGCGCCTGAACCTGATGGATGCCGTCGAGCGCATTGAAATTTCCGTACGAACCAAAATGGTCTACGAGCTTGCCCGCAAGTATGGAGCCTTCGGTCACCTCGAGCGAGGCAACTTCAAGCCGGGAGAAGAAACCGAGGAAAAATTCGACGATTTGCTTCAGCGATTACGCAAAACGGCAAGGCATAGCCAGGAGGTGTTTGTCAAACATTTCAAGCGCACCTACCAGGGGTTTCCCGATCTACCCCTCTGGATCGTTGCGGAGATCATGAGTTTTGGCAACATGTTCACCTTGTACAACATGCTGAATCGCGACGAGCAGCAGGTAATTGCCCAAAAGTACGGCATGCCCGCCAAGGTCTTCACCACCTGGCTTGAAACGCTGAACTACATCCGCAACATCTGCGCTCATCATGGACGACTGTGGAACCGGGAACTGGCCATCAAGCCGCAAATTCCAAACAAGATCGAGGCGTTTCACACACCTGTGGAGATCGGCAACCAGCGCATTTTCGCCGTGTTGACCATGGCCAAATATCTGCTGAACATCATCAGCCCGCAAAGCGAATGGAAAGAGCGCTTGGTGGCGCTGTTCGATAAATACCCGGAAGTGCCCAAGTGCGATATGGGCTTTCCGCCGGAATGGGAAGATTGTCCGATATGGCGGGAAAGCTCAAACGGGTTACGACAGGAGAAATGACAAACCATGGGCTACTCACGCGAAGCAACATGTAAATCATGTGGGCATCAATTCGAGGCCAAGTACGGCGGCGGCATGGCGTTTGAATTGCTGCACTGCACGCGCTGCGGGAAAACAAAGGAAATCGGACACTCTGAAGTATATAAGCATCTTGAATCACCCCAAACAACAGAGACGGATTTTGATGCAGCCGTTGAAGCTCTGGCCGGTGATTGCCGTTGCGGCGGGTCATTTCGCCTCGACGCCCCCGTTCGTTGTCCGAAATGCCGATCCACGGAGATCGAAGATGATGGCGGCGTGAAAGTCTGCTACGATTAGCCGCCCAAGTTCTGCTACGTCCCCTGCTCCTCCCACAGCATCGGCACATCCCGCAAGCCTTCCAGAGACAGACCGTCCGGCTCCCGGCCGTTCAGGATGCTCTTAATGATCCTGGGCGACAGGCAGGTCAGAGTTAAAAAGCGCCGCACGTTGGATGGATGCATGCCGACGATTTCGGCGACTTCCGATACGGAATGCACCTGGCCTTCCATCATCAAGCCAAGCCAGCGGTGGCCCAGCGCAACGGCGACGGCCAAGGGTTTATTGATGGAAGGTCCGTCCTCGCCATCGTTCAGTTTGCAGCCGGGTGGCAGGATGATTTCCTTGCGTCCGCCGCGCTTTTTGAAGTTCATCGGGATGTGAATAACCAGGCGTCCGCGCTCATCGCGATACACGGTTTCCTTCTTTTCCACGCATGGATCCTGCGTTTCAGTGGTGATCGACATGCTCGTGTTCTCCTTTCATCTCCAGAACCAGACCGGCGATGCCGTTGTCATGCAAAATAAGATCAACGCCGTTTTCCGATATCGTAATCTCGTCCACCAGCATGTGGACGATCCGCGCCCGCTCGGCGGGAAACAGTTCGTCCCACAGACGATTCAGTCGAGCCAGTTCATCACCCAGTTCCTTCTCCGAGAGCGGGTATTGTCTGTAATACGCCGTCTCAGTCTCGATGGCTTCAAGCTCCCTGGTCAATTTCCCGATTTTGCCTTCCAGCGCTCCCAATTCTTCGCCGATCAGATCGGTGTGATTCTCGGTGTCGCGCATTCGCTCGGCTGCGGCCCGGATCGTGGTCAATTCCTCGCGCAATGCGTTTTTGCGCGCATCCTGTTCCTCCCGCTCATGCCGTTCCAACTCTTCAACCTGACGAAAGGTTTCGGCGACAATTTCGGGTGAACTCAGGATCCGCCTGATTTGTATCAGCACGAGATTCTCAATGTCTCCAGCCGGAGCCGTCCGAATCGGACAAGCCGCGTAGCCGTTTTTGTTGGCGTTATGGCAGAGGTAGTAGCGATAACGCTTGTCGCCTTTTTTCGTGAAGGTTACGCCCATGCTGGTTTTGCAATGCCCGCAGCGGATAATCCCTTTGAGGAGAGCATGCGTATGGGAGCGACCCGAGGGATTCCTGCCTTCCGATTTGATGGTCCGATGCACCTCGTCCCACAGGGAATTTTCGATGATCGCCTCATGTTCTCCGGGATAGGTCGCCTCCTTATGGCGCACCTTTCCTATGTAGACCGGGTTGTTCAGCAGACGATGGATGTGCGATTTGTTCCACGAACGGCCCTTTCTTTTCGCTCCCGATTTCGTCGTCCAGGACTTGGTGGTCAATCCTTTTTCGTTCAGCTCATTGATGAGGGCCATGACGGATCGGAATTGCAGGTAGCGGCGGAAGATGAAGCGAACGAGCGCGGCTTCCTCCTTGTTGACCACGAGCCGTTTTCTCCGGCGATCCACGTCGTACCCGAGCGGCGGCGTGCCGCCCATCCATTTACCCCGGCGCTTGCTGGCGGCCACTTTATCGCGAATGCGCTCGGCGATGACTTCCCTTTCCATCTCTGAGAAGGAGGAAACCACATGCATTGCGAAGCGGCCCATCGGCGTCTTGGTGTTGAACTGTTCACTGACCGAGACGAAGGAACAGCCGTGCTGTTCGAGAAAATGCTGGGTCTGCGTGAAATCGAGTAGGTTGCGCGATAGACGATCGATGCGATACACAACGATGACGTCGATGCGGTCCGCTTCGACATCGGCCAGCAGGCGTTTCACAGCAGGGCGATCCATCGTAGCTCCGGAGTAAGCGCCGTCGTCGTAACGCTCATCCAGTGCGATCCAACCTTCACGCGTCTGGGATTGGATGTAGAGTTCGCAGGCCTCGCGTTGGGCGTCCAGCGAGTTGAAATCCGAATCCAGATTTTCGTTGGTGGACTTACGGGTATAGATGGCGCAACGCACGGGGATCTGCCCGTTTGCTCCTTTGGGATGGTTATCGTGTTTCATGCCCGGCCTCTTTCATTTTAGCGCCTTTACCACGCAAGCCCCAAAATGCGGGACCATTCCAGTTGGTGCCTGTGATCTTGCGCGCCACCGCCGACAACGACCGATACGGCATGCCGCGATATTCAAAGCCGCCGTCTTCCATGGCGATAATCTCGTGCCGCTCGCCCTGCCATTCGCGGGTCAGAACCGTACCCGGGACTATGGCGCGTTCGGTTGCGCGGCGAACGGGTTTTCGCACCTTGCGGCCCATGTCGTCGTACCCCTCGTCGTCTAAAAGCGACTCCATCCGACCTTGCGTCGTTTCATCCAATCCGCCATAGGCAATCTCTTGAATCCGGTGGGCCAGTTTCTTGACCAGAAACTGTCGGTTGAAACGCGGAGGTTCGGATCCGTAGAGCACCTTCCAGCGGTTTTTCAATTCCGGAGTTGGAAGATCCTCCAGTTCGGCGAGCTGGGCCAGAATGCCGTTTTTCTTTCTGCTGTCTGTTTTCGTCTGCTTAGCCATCGTTCGATGTGGCTCCTTTCTCCAAAGTTCGAGTTTCTCCGGTATCGAACTTCGCGCTGTCACCCACATCATCAAGGGTTTTCTCAAAGAAAGTTCGAGTCACCTGCCTGACCTGCCTTCTGCGGTATCGCAGGTAGCCGGTGGCGAGAATGACCGCCAGCTCAATGTCCGTATCCATGGGTAAAAGTCTCTTCACGATTCCTCCTCGGCACGTCGATTCATGCGTGCTCCTATCTACGCATGCCGATGAGGCGGTAATTTGTGACATCCTCGTTGACGAAAACCGGTCTCTCGAATAGAATGTCTAGCCTATGGGAATCCATCTTCCCTAGTGAATTTGAGGAGTTATTGATCGTGGCCAGTATCGTTTTTCTGGATCTGGAAACCCAGCTGTCCGACGCCGACGTCGGAGGATGGGATCGTGCGTCCGAAATGCTGGTTTCGGTGGTCGTGACCTACAACACCCAGGACGAACGTTTCCATGTCTACGAGGAGCACGAGCTTTCCTTTTTATTCGATGAACTGACGGCTGCGGACCTGGTGGTGGGCTACAACATCTCTGGTTTCGATTATGTCGTGCTTTCGCATTACCAGCCGGAAAGGTTTAAGTATCCACCTACCTTGGACATGATGGACGATGTCGGGAAAGCCGCCGGTCATAGAGTCAAGCTCGATAATCTGGCGAAAACGACGCTTAACGAGTCCAAGACGGCTTCCGGGAAGGATGCTTTGCGCCTGTTCCGGGAAGGCGCAATGTACGAATTGACGGCGTACTGCGTTCAGGACGTAAAGATTACGAGGGATCTCTATTTTCATGGTTGCGACCATGGATCGGTTTCCTACACGGACCGAAATGGAGAGAGGCGCGAGGTCGAAGTGAAGTGGAGGCGGGATGGCCGGTGAGGATCTTCGACAGATACTCCGCCATCGCGTCGCTATCGTTCGGGAGATCGAGCGCCGCGTGCCGATTGAGTCGAGTGGTCGGGATTTTCGCTGCCAATGCCCTCGTCACGAGGATGTGACCGAACCCTTGTACATCGACTCCGAAAGGCGGGTATTCACCTGTTTCGGCTGCGGCTGGTCAGGCGACGTGGTGGATTTCATCGCAGAATGCGACTCCATTTCTCCAGAGGAGGCGATGGAGGATTTGCGAAGCGCATTGGAGTTGGACAGAGATGATGAGCCCACCAGCAAGACACATCCAGAAAGAGTCAACCTCGGCGTCGATATTGATACATTGGCCAAGCAATTGAATCTGACGGCAGAGCAGAAAGAGGTCCTCGAGAAGAACTATTCAAAAATAGAGAATTCCGAAACTATCGACACCGGCGCAACATCACCTGTGGGTGTCACTCCATCCGTTTCTCCAGAGGATCGCCAACGCGAACTGGCGTCCATCACTTCGAGTGAAAACTTACTTCTGGCATGGCGAAAAGTGAAAGCCTTCGCCAGCGAGCACGACGTATACTTTGATTCCAAGCTATTCGATTTATACGAGGAGCATCTTGAGGCCAACCTGCATGAGTTGGTAAACAAGCTAATGGGTCTAGCTGAACGCGGCGAGCCCTACCAACCCGGTCCTTTCCGTCACCTTCGCATCACCAAGACGAATGGTGGAATTCGAGATATCGCCATCATGGCCCGGATTGAGGATCGGATTGTCATTCAGGCGTTACTCAACGTCTTGGCCCCCAAGATTGAAAAGCACTTTTCACCCAACAGCTTCGGTCATCGGTTAGCAAAGAGCTTTGAAAAAAGCGATCTTATATTCGAACGCTGGCCCACTTTATGGGGGCAGTATCAGGAGAAATTGAGAAAATTTCTCTGGTCGCCAACCGGATGCGTTTACTTACAGGCTGATATTACCGCCTTCTACGACAAGGTGGACCGCAGCCGCATGCACGATCTTCTGGCCGATTACGCCGCCGACGACTGGACTCTGGGGACTCTCGATAGATTCCTCGCTTATAAGATTCTTCTGGACGATGGCTCTGTAAAAGATTCCGGTCCTCATGGCATTCCGCAAGGTCCGGCCTACGCCCACTTTTTCGCCAATCTGTACCTCCACGAATTCGACCGATTTGTCGAGGAGCGCATTGCCTCGGATCAGGACGACCTGATCAACCGGACTCTTTTTCGTATGTTCAAGAGGTCCAAGCATCGAGAAGAATCCAAACCTGGTCCTCCCAGGAAAAAGTCTCTGGGCTACAGCCGGTATGTGGATGACTTCTTCATCCTCTTCAAATCGAGGAATGATGCCGAGGAAGGGTTGGAGACCATCAAAGCCCTCCTGGCCGAATGGAACCTTCAGCTTGCCGAGGATAAAACAAAAATTCACGAATCCTCCGATGTCGAGCCCGTCGTCGAGGAAATGCGCTCGCGCAAATACACACTTGGAAAGCTCCTTGATAATGACGAGGAGTTGACCGTCGATCAGCGCGAAGCGCTATATGAGGTCGTGGAAAAGGATTTCCTTGCATTGGCTGGCGAGGATGACCTGGCCAAGGCATCTCAGAATATCCCCTTTATCGTTGCCAAACTGGACAAATCCAACTACTTCCAAAAGAACCGGCAGGCGATTTTAAACCTCGTCATTGAACTGCTTTTTTCCGAATCTTTCAAACACACCTCCATGGCCGGAGTGCTGAAACGGATTATCCCGCACGTAGTCAAGAGTAAGGGTTCAAATCATTTCGCGGATCATCTTCGCAATCCGGCAACACCGGATTTCAAGAGGGTGCTTTTTCTTCAGGCTGTCCAGGAGAATCGCTTTTTTGCTGATATAGGCCCAGAGTTGCAAGGAGTGGTTCTTGATTTCCTTGACCATCCCACTTTCTTCGTTCGCTTCGCCGCGGCCAACTGCCTGTGGGCGAATGGATATAAAATAGCACATGTTGACCTTCGTAAGCGATTTAAGAAAGAGCCGATCCGAGAGCTGAAGGGGCGTCTGCTACATCTGTTGCAAGATGGAGGAGCGGAATCTTCTTTTTCTACGTTTCTTGAAACGGCGGCGAAGGAACATTCCGAGACAAACTATCACGCACTGGTGGCGGCTCGTGGCTCGCGTGATGCACTTCCGAAGCTTATCCGTCGAACGAGAGTGGATCAGGACAACGCCATTTTCGTTGAATGGCTGTATGCCATTCTCTGGGACGGCAGCCGCGAGGCAATGGTTGCTCTTAATACGTGGGCCGAGGATCCCCGGTGGGCCTCACGTATTTCAGAAGCATATAAAATCATCCTTGCTCGCGTTTACGATCTGCACCAGTCCGGTCATGTTACCGCACGCACGATTCTTGAATTCATCGATAACCTGAAACGGCTGAAGCATCAACGGCTTCGGGATCTGCTTCATGACGGTTTGCTCATTCCCTTGCGGGAACGGTTCGGATCATCCGACGAGGATGTAAGGGATCGTCTGATTGAATTTAGCGATAAGGCGATTCGCGAAAACAAGCATATCGGCCCCATGTTGGAGGAGTTGCCTGACGACGCCGAATCCGTGGATATAGCCTTCCTGAATGACCATGGCGTAACGTATCACGCCTACCAGGGAAACAAAGGACAACAACTCGATATTTGGGAGTTTGTGGAGGTTGAAAGGATTATCGCATCCGGCGCCTTTGACGACGCCTACGGTTGGCAAGACTTTTTAAACGAGGCGAGGCGCAAAGGATGGACGGATTTCCACGATTGCGAAGTGCTGAAGGATGACGATGGTCAGCCTGTCATTGTGAGAGTCCATTACCGGTTGACATCTGAGTATCGACGCCTGGCCGATCTTCTTGTGGGCAGTATATTCGATGAACGTCGCCAGGCTCGCATCATTGAACGTATTCAGACGACCTGCATACATCTTGAAAATCTGGGTCATGGAAAGCTTCGAGCGCCGACCATAACATCCTACTCGATAACGACGGATATCTCTGAAAACGTCAAGATGATCGGAATGGGATCCGCCTTCTGTCGGCCTCGCTATACGAGCCTTGATCGAGCTAGCGAAATCGTGGATTCCCTGCATTCGGATTCACTCTTTCTCGGTCGGTTGAGCTTCGAAATGCTTACTGGAAAATGTCCGATCAAAGAGGCGAAACGCCTTAAGTCCGAGGGAGGCGCGGAACGCTACCTGACGCATTCGGAAGACTTGCATTCCGTCTCCATTTTTCATTCTCGTCTCCTGCGCCGCTTGACCTATGAATTCGAGGAGTACCGATCTCCTTTGAAAGAAGGCTCTCTGCGAAGGCTGATTCACGAATACCCCGTTCATTTGGATGAAATGCGAAGAATGAAGGAAAACGGCGTTTCCCGGAAAGACCTTCTCGGTTGGCAGGTATCGACATTTACGGAAATGCGTCTTCAGGATGTCTGGCGAAATCCCCGCTTCCAGGGCGAGGGTGTGGAAGTCAAGGCTCATCAGGCCTGGAAACGAGCGATGGACGATGTGGGATATTTCTGCCGATCTCGATCCTTTGCCTTCGGGGATTCAAGCGATCTGAATGAAAGTGAACAAACCGGCCTCCATTTAGCGACATCCGGCCTCGATGTGCTGCTCGGGAAAATCGAGGCTCTTCAATCGACGGGAGGTTCCGTCAACAACGGAAACCCGCAAGTCCGCTTTAATCTGGCGATCATGCACCTGATGCTTCGCTATGAAGCATTGGCAGTCGCCATGTCGTGGCAGGCGCTTCGCTTTAGTGAGTGGAAAAAGAGCGACGCAGCCAAACGCTTTCGAGATACGGATGACAAGTCCGCTGCCATTCTCGACGAACTGAACCAATCCGGTGCGCCAACAAAAGCACTTGAAAAACGAAAACTGGTTCCCTTGGCTGATGCGCTGAAGATTCTGGCAGAGGATTCTACCCCTGGAGAGCCTTTTTCCGGGTGCGGATTGACGGCGCTGGCCGCATTTATTCACTTGATGGCGACAGGGACGGATCAGGAAGCGGAGAGTTTGACTCTCCTTAAGAAGCTTTCCGGATGGGAAATAGAGGTGGAATCCGTACTAAACGGACGTATACGTCTCACATCTTCGATCTACAAAAAACTAGGGACGGAGCAGCTCGTACTGCTGGATTCGCTCAAAGGCTTACCCAAGGAACGACAGCATGTTTTCGGCGTCATAAAAAACGACCTTCAGGCTATGACGACACGCAAGGTAGCCATAGAGATCGATGGTGATTCAGCCAGTCGATTGAATGCGGCTCCAGAGATGGTGCTTGCTTTGACGAGCAACCCCCTGGAGAAAGGCTTCGCCAAGAACGAGCGAGTGTCGGCGGATATCATCAATAATGAATGTGTTGCCATATCTAAAATTCACCGAGCCCTGAACGACCTTTTCACTGGCGATAAAAAGAAGGCTGGTCCCAATGTGGCGGAGCACCCTGCTGAAAAGGAAAGCGAAAACATTTTCAAGCGTTCGGGAAAGGTCTGGATGATAAAATTCAACGCTGGCGATGTCCATCACCTAGATGACCGTGTGGGTGCGCATTACCTCAACATCCTCCTCTCCAGCCCGAGAAAAGCATTCAAAATCAGCGATCTTGTACAGGCCGTAACGAAGGCGACGGTAATGTATGCCGCGAATGACGCTGGCGAATTGCTGGATGAGCAAGCCATCAAAGAGTATCGTGAACGTTACGAGGATCTGCAGGAGGAAATCAGGGAGGCGGAAGAACATAACGATAGTGCTCGCAAAGAGGCTTTGACCTTCGAATTGGAATGGTTTTTAAGAGAACTCAAAGCTGCTGTCGGAAAAGGAGGAAAACCCAGAAAAGCCGCAAGCGATTTCGAGAAGCTTCGAAAGAGAGTCTATAAGGCCATCCTGGACACCCGCAAAGCCATCGAAGAAGACAATCAGGAGCTTGCCGAGCATCTACAAAAAACCATCACATGTGGCGCAACCCCCAGCTACAACCCTCCTGACGATATCGAATGGGATACGTAACGAATCTCTTACGACCATGTGACATATTATGGCGCATTCCCATGTTAAAATCCTATTGGTATTGAAAATTCTTGGTGACGTGAGCACCCCAGTGATAGAATTATGCGTCAACAACGCGCTAAACAGCAGAAATTTAAATGGATTTAGTCTTCGGAAAAGGTCCGTGTCATGGGACATACAAGGCTTGGACATCTTCCCCGCTCGAGGAAATGGCAGGAAGTCGTCGCCCTGATCGACGCTGGAGCGGGAACCGAACAGATCGCCAACGCGACCATCGCAGCGGCCGAGCAGAGTCTGAAAACCGCCGCCAACGACAAGGGGCTGGTTGAAACCATTTGGCTTCTGACCCAACTTCCACTGGCGGCCAAGTCCGACAATTTCGTTCAAAGACTTCGCGACATCGGCCTGGATGTGTCGAATTCTCCCACACTGATGGAGGTGACGGCTGCTTTCAGCGAGGCCATTGATGTTCGGGTCGGCAACAATAACGGCAGGACCGATCTCGGCGAGATGGCGCAGATGGCGGCGACGGAGACGATACACCAACTCGTCGGTTCGTCGGTTCAGAGTCTATTCGGAACGACTACAGACGACCTCAAGGTAGCCTTCGGAAAATACTCGACCAACAAGCAATTCTCGGCGCTCGCCCGCGATTTCTTCTCCGGGTTAACATCGAAATTGCTTGGCTATTACCTGAGCCGCACGCTTTCGAATCATACCGGCCCCGATCAGCGTTTCGCCACGTTGGCGGATCAAGATGCTTTTTCCAAGGCATTGACTGTTCATAGCCACCAGGCCTCACTGATCGTGGATAATTTCTCCGGAGGCTGGTTCTCAAAAACCAATTGGGAAAAAGGAGGGATCACCAGGAAGGAAGCCTCTGCTTTCACTCATGTCGCCATGAAAAAGCTCGTCAGCGAGTTGAAGGAAGGAGCCGCTCAAAATGTCGAATGAGCGACTCATTCTTTGTGGCGGCGCGGACGCAAGCAATGCGCCATTTGGAGATCCACGTCCCGTTGCCCTCCAGTTCACGACCCCGAACAAAAACGTCAATCTTGAGATCGAGGTCATTTCAAAACATGTGCTCCAGCGCGTACCAGATCGCTTTGTCGATTTGATCGAGATTGCAACCTATGTTTACTGCGCCGACCAGGCCGTTACGCGTGGCGGAGAAGATCTCAAAAACCTGGGCGGAAACTGGAGGCGTCGTCTCTTTTTCCGGATACCAGTCAGAGATCTCGACTTCTGGTCCTCCAGTGAAGTTACGGGAGTATTGGCCGAAACCCTTGGTTTTCTTTCTGAGGATGAGTACCTGTTTGATTTCATCCCTCTGAAGTCTGGCTCCAAAGTGCAGGACTACCTTCCCTTCGCCAAAGAAGATATCTCCCTTGGGCATCCTGACAGCATCATCATGTTTTCGGGGGGACTGGATTCTCTGGGAGGCGCGGTGCAGGAAGCCGTACTCGACCAGAGAAACGTTTTCCTTGTCCATCATCGTCCGACAAGTAAAATTCAAAAACGCCATGGTTTTCTACTTAGAGCCTATTCCAATAGGCGATATTGTGGTATACTCCTATGAGTATAATATATTTATAGGAGTAGATCATGGGTCTGGTGGTAAAGGATGATGGTTGGCGCATCCCGGACGAGTTGTGGAAGAAGATGAAGTCTTTGTTGCCGGTTCATGTGACGGCGCATCCGCTGGGGTGTCATCGGCCCCGTGTCGATGACCGGGCCGCCTTGAACGCCATCCTGTTCGTTTTGCGCACGGGTTGCCAGTGGAACGCGCTCAACGCCACGGGCATCTGCTCGTGCGGCTCGGCCTACCGCCGTTTTCGGGAATGGACCGAGGCGGGGGTGTTCGAGGAATTCTGGCGGCGTGGGTTGCTGGCGTATGACAAATTGAAGGGCATCGACTGGTCGTGGTGTTCGCTGGACGGGGCGATGACGAAGGCTCCTTTGGGCGGGAAAAAAAACCGGTCCCAATCCTACCGACCGCGGCAAAGGCGGCGTCAAGCGCAGCCTTCTGGTGGAGGCGAAGGGAATTCCCCTGGCCGTAGCGGTGGACGGGGCGAACCGGCATGACATGAAGCTGGTGAAGGCGACGCTGGAAAGCATCGAAGCGAAACGTCCGAGGCCGACCCGCAGGAAGCCGCAGGGATTGTGCATGGATAAGGGCTATGACTACGATGAGATTCGAGACCTGGTGGAGGAATTCAAGTTCACGGCTCACATTCGTTCGCGGGGCGAGGAAGCGATCGCCATCAAGCACGAAGCCGGTTTCAAGGCGCGACGCTGGGTGGTGGAACGCACGCACAGTTGGCTGAATCGCTTTCGCCGCATTCTCGTGCGTTGGGAGAAACGCGCGGACACCTACATCGCCATGCTGCACTTCGCCTTGGGAATTATCACATGGCGGGCCACTGGCCTATTGGGATAGGTTCTTAAGGAATTGCAGGAAAAAGCCGATGGCCGAATTCCCTATCATATCCCGGTAAAAATCAATAAAAACAAGAAGCTCAATCGTGAATACACCCAGCGCAGCAGGTCTTTCCTTTACGCATGTCTGGGAGCGACCGTTGCCCAAATGGTAGACCTGTCCAAAATTCGCTTCTATGAGAACGGAGTTGTCAGCTTCAATCTGCCGCTATCCGCTCAAGTGGTTGGGGCGAAAGCAACGAGGACAACCCATCCCCGCGTATTGAATGGGTTTTCTCAACTATTCTCGCTGGTGTCTGAAAGAGCCTTTGCCGTTGAAAACCCATTTTTGTGGAAAACGAAGGCGGAGGTGCTCGACGTCCTAAAGGCTGCGGATTGCACCCAATTGATCAAGCATTCCGTGAGCTGCACCCATACATGGGAAATGACGAACTATCGGACTCATTGCGGGAAATGTTCACAATGCATAGATCGACGTTTTGCCGCCTTGGCCGCCGACCTCGGCGAGGAGGATCCACCGGAAATGTATGGAGTGGATCTTCTGACAGGTGAACGCGAGCCGGGTGAACCTCGAACGATGTTGGCCGAATACGTCAATTCGGCCAGACGAATCACAAAGATGTCGCCGCTCGATTTCTATTCGAAATATGGAGAAACCAGTCGACTGCTCAAGCAGCTGGAAGGCTCCCCGGACAGCAATGCCTTGAAGATATTCGAGCTTCATAAACGCCACGCCCAGGCGGTTACAAACGTGGTGGAGCAGGCGATCAAAGACCACTCCGGCGATATCCTCAATCATTCCCTGCCGTCAACGTCGCTTATCAATCTTGTCTGCGCACAACCGCGAACAGGTTCACCAACAGAGATTCGGCAAACGGCATCCGAAGAAAGCGCACCGCCAGTCGAGCAGGTCCAACTCGGCGATTATGCTTTCAAGCAAAACGGAGAGGCATGGAGCGTGCGATTCAATGGCAGCGCACCGAGAATTCTTCTGCCGTGCAAGGGGGCGGCCTATCTGAGTATCCTTCTGGCCAACCCTGGAGAACAATTTCCCGTCGAGAAACTATATTCGGCGGTCGCCAAACAGCCAAAGGAATTTTTCTTGGGTGACGCCGGGGTAGAGACCGATGATATCGGGCTGGGTGCGTATCGGCTCGAATTGGATAATTTACGCGAACAACTGGCCGAGGCTGAATCCAATAACGACATCGGTACGATAGGAAAAATACAGCGAGACATTGGGTTCTACGAAGATGCGCTTCGCGCTGGTAGTGGTTTAGGCGGACGTCTCCGTAAAGCCAAGGATGACCGTGATCGAATAAGAAAAGCCGTTTCAAACGCCATTGAAAGAGCCCGTAAGAAGATACATTCGTTTAATCCGGAACTCGCCACTCACCTGAAATCCCCCAACATCCGCAAGGGATTCAAATGTTTGTACCAGCCAATTTCTCCTGTCAAATGGGACACTTAGAAACAATCTGAAAATGCTACACGAAATGTAGCATCCGCTACGCCGGAAGTAGCGCCTCCCTTTTGAAGGCGCGGCCCGGCATACCGCGACCATAATTGGAACCGGCGCTCGCAAGAGCGTCGCACCAGCCTCGAGAGGAGCCAATAGCCGGGCCGACCCTCTCGGGGCTTTTTTTGTGTGTTCAAACGGATAGGAGGCTCGGCATGGCCAAGGATCGAAGGTGCTCACGATGCGGATTGCTCTTGTGCAAGGAAGACAGCGGCGAACTGATCATCCGCGACCAGAAGCATCAATACACGTTTGCGGGGGGCGTTTTGAAGACCGTCTGCCGCCGTTGCGGATCACTCGAGGTGATCGCCCCTTCAACTTCCAGCGAACGGCCCCAGGCTAATCCGATTCGCTGATCGCTCACTGACAACCAAACCCGGAGGCCCCTGAGGCCCAAACACCGGCCACTGTGAGGTGCGTGACGCCCGCCGTAGAAAGCGGACGCACGCATGTCATTATTATGGAAAGAGCTACGTATTGCCCTGAATCGTGAAATCGAAAGCATTGAAGCGCGAAAGATCTTCGCAGGTATCCGGGAAAGTGATCCGGTGCTGAAGGATTTTCAGGATCCCAAAGCCCTGGTGAATTGGTTGCTCGATCATGATCGTCATCCAATGTTGGAGGAAGACAGAGCGCTCAAGATCCTACGCGATCTGTGTCTCGACAAGAGCGAGAAAGCCGGGATCTGGCAATCCATCCTGTTGCTTGGCCTCTGGCCGATGGCCGAATGGGTCTATCACAAGATCAGGGATGCATCGGAAGACGAGGAAGTGATTTCGGCCTTTTGGGGTGGATTCAACGCCGCCCTCGACAAGGACGACCTCTGGAGCCAGACGGGTGTCGCCAAGCGGTGGATGTATTTTCTTTGGAAACGCGCCAGGGCGAACATCCGTGAAGTGGAATTAGAGCATGGAAAGCTCGCACAAGTGCATGCACATCTGGCCGCAGGCGCACCCAAGCGACAGGACGCCAGCGATCCCGAACCGGAAATCATGGAGACCTGGCCGGAATTCCGCTCGAAATCCGATGAAGAAGCCGGGTTCGCTTCCGACGAACTGTACACCATCCATTCTCAATTAACAGGGGTTCTACGGCTTTCCGAAGCGGAAGCCGATCTGGTCGTTCGCCATTTTGTACTGGGCGAATCCTTCTCCGATATCGCCTCCACCCTGAACATCACCCCTGCGGCATGCCGCCAGCGTTGCAGCCGCATCATCAAGCGTCTGAGGGCGCTCCCGGTGCGCGTTCGCCGAACCCTTGTCACACATTCAAATCTCAACGGCATGGAGGGTAAGAAGGGCGATTTTTCGAACGATGACGAAGGAGAGGATTCATGCCCCAAACACTGGATGAACTGATGCGGCGAACAGCGGATCCCAAACGGTATGTCCGACTCCCTGGACTCTACCGCCGCTGGGAACTGGAACAGGTCATTGAGGCTGGTTTTGAGTACCGAGTCGAGGAGTGGGGTCAGGATTCTTCCGGCTGCGATCTTTACGCCCTCTATCGACGTTTGCCGGAAGACGATGTGCCAGCCTGACTTGCTGCGATGCAGTCGCCGACTCTTATAACCCGCTTTCACATGAATACAAGGAGGTTTCCGATGACATATATGGAAAGTGCATTAAGTCCTGAATTTGACACAGACACTCTTGAAGCCTGGCGCATGCAGGAATGCGACCGGCTTGAATCCGCCGCAACCGATCCCGAAGAACATCTGCTGGCCGAGGATGCCCTCCGTATCGCCGAACGCGCCATCGATGAAAGCTTCGGCAAAGACAAGCCCAAAAAGGCCGCGCGCATGAAACGCATCCTGCGGTTGTGCGTTCTCGAGGAGCGCACGCTGGAGGAAGTCGGCTGCGAGTTCGAGATCAGCCGCGAGCGCGTGCGCCAGATTCTATGCCAGGCCCGCAGCACCGTGCGGCGCTATATGCAGCGCATGGACGGTCTGGAGGTTTCGGCATGAGGCGGCAGATCGAGAAAATGCTGCAGGCCGTAGGTGATCCCCGGCGCACCAGCCGGTCGGACGGAGCCGATTTCCCCTGGATGAGCCCCTCCTTCGCCATCGCCTTCGCAATTGGAAAATTGAGCCGGATCGTGCGTTTCAGTCATCGCGGCATCCAGATCACGCAAACCATGGACGAGTCGCTGATGGCCGAGGAATTGCGGGAAGCCGCTTCCTATCTGCTGCGCGCCGCATCTCTATTGGATCCGGAGGATGACGGACGGGAGGCGCGCCATGACGGCTGACACCCGCCTCACCACCACCTATTCGATGTGGTCGAAGTTCCGCAACTGCCGCCGGGCCTGCTACTGGCGCTACGTCAAGCAGATTGTCCCGATCCAACTGAAGGAAGCCTCGCTCTGGTTCGGCTCGCTGATCCATGAATGCCTGGAGACCTGGCACAACACACGCCAGTTGGATTCCGTGCTGGCGCACATCGACCGGGCCTGCCTGAACCGCGATTCGGACCCGGACGTGAAGCGGGACTGGAACGTGGCTCGCGCCATGATGACGGCCTACGCCGAGCAGTACCCGACCGAGGACTTCACCGTCATCGAGTTGGAGAAGGAATTCACCGGCGAGATCATCAACCCCGCCACCGGCGCGAAGTCCAAATCCTTCGTGCTCTCCGGCAAGGTCGACGGCATCGTCCAGAAAGCGGACGGCACGTACTGGCTGCTGGAGCATAAAACCGCATCCAGTGTCGGTGGCGATTATGTCAGCCGCCTGTGGACCGATTTTCAGGTCATTTTGTATAGCCACTACGTGCGCGAAGCGCTGGGAATCCCGGTCAGCGGCATCATCTACAACATCCTGCAGAAACCGAAGCTGATTCAGTCGGCGGGCGAGACGGAAGAAGAATTCGAGACGCGCCGCCGCGCCCTGGCCGCCAAAAACAAGAATGGCAAGTCCAGCGCCAAGCGCAAGCTGCCCGAGTCGGATGAAGAATACCAATCCCGGCTCGCCGAGTGGTTCTGTGAAAAGGACGCCTTCCTGCGGGTGGAGTTGCTGTTCGACACGGACGACTTCGAACTGCTGCGATCCGAGCTTTGGGAGCTGACCCAGCAGTACTTGGACGCCCGCCGCCGTGACGCCTGGTATCAGAACACCTCCTACTGCTTCCAGTACAACCGGCCCTGTCCCTACTACGCCATCTGCAGTTCCAAAAACAATCCCCTCGTCATCGAGAACGAGTACGAGCCGAAACCCGCTCACTCTGAGCTGTCCGATACCCCTTCGCCATTTTGAAAGGAGATCCTGATATGGCTTTATTGCCCAAAGAGAAAACCAAGCGCCGCACCTCGCTTTCCGAGCAGACCGTACTTTTGTACGGCATGCCGAAGGCGGGCAAGTCCTCCACCTGCGCCCAGATCCCGGACGCCATTTTTCTGGCCACCGAGCCGGGCCTGAACCATCTGGACGTCTACCAGGTGCCCGTCACGGATTGGGAAACCTTCCTGGCCGCTGCCGCCGAGGTCGCCAAGGGCGGCCACAACTTCAAGGCGGTGATCGTCGACACGATCGACAACGCCTACAAATTCTGTCTCGATCACGTCTGCGCCAAGCACGGGATCAAGCATCCCTCGGATCTGTCCTACGGTAAGGGCCACGCGCTGGTCAACAACGAGTTCCAGCGGGTAATGACCAAGCTGGCGGCGCTGCCCTACGGCCTGTTCTGCATCAGCCACGCCGTCGAGCGCGAGATCGAAACCCGCACCGGCAAGTATCACAAGACCCTGCCCACCCTTCCGGACGGCGCGCGCAAGATCCTGCTCGGCATGACCGACATCATCCTGTTCGCCGACCTGGAGAGCGTGGCCGACAAGGACGGCTCGGTCAGCTATCGGCGCGTGCTTCGCACCAAGCCCGACAAGCATTACGAGGCGGGTGACCGCACCGGACGCCTGCCCGATCCCATTCCCCTCGATTTCAACGCATTTAAGGCCGCCTTCGAGAAGGCTGTCCGCGAAACCACCAACGGCAAATAGGAGACACAGAAAATGAGCGATTATCCCGACAGCCCCGTCACCGATGTGGATCTCGTCGATCTGGACGAGGAATTCGAAAACTCGGAGGCCGAAACCGAGTTCGAGCCGGTTCCGGACGGCAAGTACCAGGTCCGTGTGGATCGCGTGGAGCTGACCCGCACCAAGACCAGCGGGCAGCCCATGCTGAAATGGGCGCTGAAAATCATCGGCCCGAGCCATGCCGGTCGCCTGCTCTGGCGCAACAACGTCATCGCTACGAAGGAAAACGTCAAGTGGCTGAAGAAAGACCTCTACACCGCCGGGCTTCAGTTGCAGAAGCTGTCCGAGCTGCCCGCCAATCTCGACCGGTTACTGGACGTCACGCTGGAGATAACCAAGCGCACGCGTGGTGAGTACGAGGACATCTTCCTCAACAAGCGCATCAAGCTGGCCGAGGAAGCCCTGGCCAAAAACGCGGCTGCGGCCGATGACGGAGACGACATCCCGTGGTGACGAAACGAACGGCGGACGGGGCGGTCATCGTGATCGACACCCGCGAACAGGAGCCTTACGACTTTGGCGCGCCCTCCGTGCGCCGAAAGCTGGACGCCGGAGATTACAGCCTGGCGGGTCTGGAGACGCAAGTGGCCATCGAGCGCAAGAGTCTCGATGACTACGTCTCCACCGTCATCCGGAACCGGCGTCGCTTTGGCGCGGAGTTGAGACGGCTCGCTTCTTACGATTTCGCCTGCGTCGTGGTGGAGGCCGATCTGGCCGACATCCTGGCGGGGCGTTATCGCAGCGGGGCCCGGCCCGAGTCGGTGCTGGGCGCTACCATCTCGATTATGGCCGACATGCGCGTCCCGGTCTTCTTCTGCTCCGAGCGCCGCCTCGCCCGCCGTTTCGTCGAAAACCTGCTGCTGCGTCTGCACGGCAATCTCACCCGTGACCTTTCCGACACTTCCGAGCGCGAGGACAGCGATTCATGAGCCAACCACGAAAACAACAGACCGTCACGGGCCGGGTGACGAAGACCTTTTATTCCACGCCCGGCTTCAGCGCCGGGGTGATCCGAAAAGACAGCGGCCAGGAGATCCGCTTCGCCGGGAAGATCATGGCAGCCGAAGGCGACCGCCTGCGTCTGGAGGGGCATTTCGAGTCCACGCCCTATGGGATGCAGCTCAAGGTGTCCTCCTTCCAGCACGATCTGCCGACTGAGGCGAACGGACTGGCGCATTATCTGGCCACGCATCCGAAGATCAAGGGCATCGGCCCGGCCAAGGCGGCGCTGATCGCCAAGGAATTCGGCCAGGATTTCGACGTGGCCCTGAGTGAGAGTACCGAGGCCATCGCCAAGGCCGCCCGCGTGCCGGTCGCCGTCATCGAAAACCTGCGCGACGAGTGGACCCGCACCCGCGCTTTCAACACCGCCAATACCTGGCTGGCTGCCTTTGAGTTGACCCACCGCCAGATCACCACCCTGATCGAGAAGTACGGCAACGGCGTGGTGGGCGTCTTCAAGGAGAATCCGTACCGGCTGATCCGTGACATCAAGGGTTACGGCTTCAAAAAGGTGGACAAGATCGCCCGACGTATGGGCGTGGCCAAGGAGCACCCGGAACGTATCCGGGCTGGCATCCTTCAGTGTGTGAATGAAGAACTGGATTCCGGCCACACCTGGACCGAGTACCGGGAGTTGCTGGACAAGGCCGATGCGCTGCTTCTGCTGGACAGCATGGACGGACGCGACCGCATTGAGGCCGAACTCGACCACCTCATCCGTGAGAAGCTCTTGGCCTGCGAGTCGCTGAACGGCTGGCCGGTGGTGGCGCATTTCGGCGTGCGTCGCATGGAGATGGACCTGGCCGATATTTTCCAGCGTGGCCGAGGTGCCAATCCGCATTTTGGAGATGAGGCAGGCCTCGAAGCGCGCATCCTCGATATCGCCCCATCACTCAATCCCGGCCAGAAAACGGCGGTCAAACGCTGCCTGAGCCATGACATGGCAGTCGTCACCGGCGGCGCGGGCGTGGGCAAGACCTTTCTGGTCCGCTCGCTCTGCGATCTCTATGGAAACGAGGGTCGCAGCGTTCTGCTCTGTGCGCCCACCGGCAAAGCCGCCAAGCGCATGGAGGAGAGCACCGGACGCGCCGCCCAGACCATTCACCGCCTGCTCGGCTACAACGGCCATGAGTTCCAGAACGAGGGACCGATCGATGCGGACCTGCTGGTGGTGGACGAAGTCTCCATGTGCGACGTCTCCCTGCTCTGGCATCTTTTGCGCGCCGTCGATCTCGATGTCACATCCGTTGTCCTGGTGGGTGATCACAACCAGCTGCCGCCCATCGGCGCGGGCAATGTGCTGCGCGATCTCATCAAGACCGAGATGGTCCCGGTATCCCGGCTGACCGAGGTCGTGCGCCAGGCGGGCGAGTTGAAACGTAACTGCTCGGCCATCCTGGATGGGCGCATCGCCAAAGCAGTCGTGGTGGATGGGAATGGCCTTTCTCCCTGGCAGACGGTCCTCGGCCACCTGAGCGCCGAGGATGCGCTGGGTCGCATTGTCGATCTGTACTCCAAGCAGTTTCCCGCCGTCTCCGGACTGGATCTCCTGCGCGACGTGCAGGTGCTGACGCCGATTCGCAGCAAGGGACCCTTGAGCGTCGCCCAACTCAACCGGCTGCTGCAGCGCCTGATCCAGAAACGTCTGTTCGGCGTGACGGCTCCGGATACGCATCCCAACCGGCGACCGCCGTTTCTACTTCACGACAAGGTCATCCAGCGTCGTAACAACTACGACATCGGAGTCATGAACGGCACGGTGGGCTTTGTTTCGGACGTGAAAGACAACGGCGATCTGCAGGTCGAGTTCGACGGCGATCTGGTCCTGCTGAAGAAATCCGAGGGCCATCTGGGCGATCTCGATCTGGCTTACGCCCTCACCATCCATCAGTGCCAGGGCTCCGAGTTCCCCGTCGCCGTTGTGGTCTGTCACAAGTCCCACAGCTTCATGCATCACCGCAACCTGCTTTACACCGGCGTCACCCGCGCCAAGCGTTCGGTTGTGATCGTCGGCGACCACTGGGGCGTGAAAAACTGCGCCGAGAAGGAAGAGGCCAGCCAACGCCGAACCTTCCTCTCGCAGATCCCCTACCTGGAGCATCCGCCCACACGCCGCCGTGCGATCGCGGATACGAATGTAACGGCAAGGGGGCTGTAAACGTGACGGTGGAGCAACACGCAGACCTCTTGCGGTCGTATTTTCTCAACCGCCGTGACATCGTGGCGGTCAATCCCGGCGGCGACTGGAACAAACCCCTGCCGGTCAAGGGCGAGGACTATCTCGACGCGCTGATCCGCTCGCATCTGACGGGCGAGCCCGCGCCGATCCATTACACCAACCGCCAGGGCAAGACCCGAGTCAACAAAGGCAAGGTGCGGCTCGGCTTCTACACCCCGACACCGGAAGGGATGACCCGCTGGGGCTGTCTTGATTTTGATGGCAAGGGCCATGCCGACGCCCTAAAGGATCCGAAAGCGGCGGTCATCGCCGCCCATTCGAGAACAAAGGAGCTTGGCGTCCCCGCCTACATTGAGCGCTCCGGCGGTGGCCACGGTTATCATCTGTGGATCTTCTTTGAGGAGCCGTTGCCCGCCAAGTCAGTCCGTCACCTGCTTCTGACCATCGCCCCACGCGATTTACCCTTGGTCTCAGGCGGTGTGGCCAATCCCGGCCGCAACAAGGGCGTCGAGGTTTTTCCCAAACAGGACGGGCCGCTCAAGCCGCGCGGGAAGAAGAAGCGCCCACCGCTGGGCAACCTGGTCTGGCTGCCGTTCTGGATGGATGCGCCCGAAGGGGCCAACCGTTTCTACCGAATTGAGAACGGTGACCTGTCACCCTACGAGCCAGACGGCTTCGACACGCTGTCCGCCGAGCAGGTAGAGGCGATCGGACCCAAAGTCAAAAAACCCGTCACTGACCGAAAATCGACAAATGGTCCGGATAAAGCCTCGCGCGTCAAAGTCGATGACCAGGCGGTGGAGTCCTACCTCTCCAAAACGGACAAGGAGGACACGACACGTCCCTCGGATGACTGGCGCGACTGGCGGGAAAAGGCGCTGGCCGCCCTCGATCTGGAAGCTGTGTACGGCAACTGGATGACCGGTGAACGCTCCGGCGATGGTTGGCTGCAATGCCGCGATCCGGACTCACCCTCGGGTGATCGCAACCCTTCCGCCGGTGTGGCTGATGGGACCGGAGACGCCGCCCGTGGCGCTTTCCATTCCTTCCGCGACCACCGGACCATTTCCGTCTTCGATTTTCTGCAGCAGACCGGCAAGGCCGTCAATTTCGGCGAGGCCGTGCGCCTGGTGGCCGACTGGTCGGGCGTTTCGTTACCCGGTAAGGACAAACCGCCGGAGAAGTCAAAGGCCGGATCGAAATCCCGGCCGCCAACGGCCTATCCGTCCATCGTGGTCAACAACCGCCAGATGCGCAGCATCGTTTTCGATTCTTGGGGCGTTCTGCTGGCCGCGAACCACAAGTCGCCGGAGATCTTCCTGCGTTCGGGCAAGCTCGTGCGAGTCAACTTCCTCACCAAGCCGCCGCGCATCGACACCATCGACCCGGTGTACATGCACGGCTTGCTGATCCGCAAAGCCGACTGGGTGCGCCATGTGGAAAACGCGGTGCTCGACGCCGTTCCGCCACGGGATGTGTCTCGCGACATGGTGGCCGCTCCGGACGCATCCCTGCCCGGCCTGGAGATTGTGACCTCCATCCCGATCTATGCGCCGGATGGAGATTTGCTGCTCGCCTCGGGCTATCACCCGAAGGCCGCTACCTGGCACGCCCCAGCCAAGGATCTGAAGCTGCCCACGCTGCCCGATCCACCGACGGCGCAGGACATCGCGAAGGCTCGCTCCCTGATCATTGACGATCTGCTGCTCGATTTTCCCTTCGAGGGCGATGCCGATCGGGCGCATGTGGTGGCGGCTCTGCTTCTGCCCTTCGTGCGCTGCATGATCGATTCGCCAAGCCCTCTGCATGTCATTGAGGCGCCCGAGGCTGGAACCGGCAAAGGATTGCTCTCGGATGTCATCTCCTCGGTGATTACCGGCTCGTCTGCTGCTATCACGACCCTACCGAGTCAGGAAGATGAAATCCGCAAAAAGATCACCACGCTTCTGGCCACCGGACGAGACGTGATCCTCTGGGACAACGTGAGTGGTGTGGTGGGCAGCGCATCGCTGGCCGCCGCCCTGACATCCCGGCAATGGGAGGACCGCAAGCTGGGCGAGAGCGTCTCGCTCAATCTCCCCAACACCTGTCTGTGGTTACTCACCGGCAACAATCCACGGCTCTCCAAGGAGATCGCCAGGCGTTCCATCCGCATCCGGCTGGATAGCGGGCTGGAGAACCCCGCTGATCGCCCCACCAGCGCCTTCAAGCATCCCGAACTGCTGTTCTGGGTGCGGGAGAACCGCTCGGAGCTGATCGCCGCCCTGCTGGTACTGGTGCGCGCCTGGCTGGCCGCCGGATCCCCGGAGTGGTCGGGACGCTCCATCGGCTCTTTCGAGAGCTGGGCAAGGGTCATCGGCGGCATTCTCAGCACCGCCGGGATCCATGGCTTCCTCGGCAACGTGGACAAGCTCCGGGAGCAGGCCGACATAGAATCGACCGAGCTGCGCGCCTTCGTCGAGGAGTGGCATCGCCAGTATAAATCCACGGAAGTCAAACCGGCCGATTTGAACACAATGTGCGAACGCGAAGGCCTGCTTCTGGCCAAGCGTGGTGACAAGGGCGAGCGCTCCCAGGTCATCCGTCTCGGCCAGATGCTGGGCGGCATCAAGGAACGCATTTTCGGCGGCCTACGGGTGAAACGGAAACAGGGCCGTCTTGGTTTGCTTTATTACCTGGAGGAGCCAAATACCCCCTCACAAGCCGAGTTGCCTTTGGAACCTTTCGATCTGGCGGATCTGCCTGATGAGGAATCCTGAGATGGCGAAATCGGAGGTTATCGAACATGAACGATAGAAAAAGTGCGGTCACGAACATCGAAGGCGCAGCGGCGTACATGGCCGTTCCCACGGAGATAATTTGTGACCTGATCGATAGCGGTGAATTGCCAACCACACGAATTGGCTCGTTCATCCGGTTTCGCTATTCGGACCTGGATGATTTCCTGCAGAGAAAAACCACGAGGAGCCGGAAAGTACTGGACCCCGAGTTGTGCGAGGAGATGTGCGTCTTGATCCAGGCATGGAACAGGATGTGGGGTTCGAAACCTGTCCGAGCGACTGATCTGAATAATCTCTGCAGGCGTGAAGAACTGCTTCAGGACAGGCGTGGAGACAAGAGCGAACGTTCCCAGGTCATTCGACTCGGCAGGATGCTCGGAGCGATCATAGGAATCGACTTTGACGGTCTGAGTGTGACGTCTGTGAATGACCGAAAGGGGAAGCTCTATTGCCTGGAATCCAACTCAACTTCGTCATCGACGAACAGATCCCAGAGCGAAATACATCCCGCTGATTCCGAACCGGGTCAGGTCGGCAAGACGGAGAAAACGTCATGCTGACACTCCATTCCCGAAATGCGACGACTGGCATTGACCGTTCACGGCCCGAAAAAGTCGCAGCTATCAGCAAACATTCAGCACCACTATCAGCAGTCTTTTCTTTCATTATTTCAACCGGTTATCTCATGTTGCTGATAGTGCTGATAGTCAAACAATGCTTACGCGCGAGAGAGGTAGAAAAAAGAGGAAAGAAGACAAGAAATATACGTGATTCACACGCGTGGGGCCACGCTCACTATCAGCACTATCTGCAATTCGCGCAACCAACTGTAATTACAAATACATTTCCTGCTGATAGTTGTGCTGATAGTGGAGGAGCACTATCTGCACCGGAAAAAAGTTCGGTTTGTTGCGCAAAAAGGGGAAAAGCATGACTCGTCATGAACCGCACCGTTGTGTGCATAACCAGCTGGTCGACGAAACCTGGGACGAGTGGATGGATTTCCTGCAGCTCTGGTGGGAAGCCTATCGCTCCAGACCCGTGACCTCGGCTTCGCTGCTCGGCGTGCTCCATCAGTCCCGTCTCGCCAACCGCCTGTTGGGATCAAGTCCGCGCAAGACCGTCTCCAACCTCAATCGCCTGATCTGGCGAAACATAGATCTGGAGCAAGATGAATTCTGCGTTCGACTGGTGGATCTGACCGTCACCGGCTATCCGCGCCAGTACACTCTCGACCACCGGGAGATTGCGCGATGAGCCATCTCCACGTCGCCACGGACCTCTCCACCCTGACGGGCAACTACAACATCGCCGATGTCACCGTGGGGGGTCGCGTCTACCGTCGCCTGGATCCGGCCTATTATGCCTGGTTGCGTCGCCGTGTGGAACTGGCCAGCAGGAAACTCGATCCGGCCATCTACCAGGCCCTTCGCGCCCGCTTCATGGAGATCCACCGCCAGGCCGTCGACTTGTTCGGGGTGGAGACGCTTCAGGACGCAGCGAAAAGTCCGGAGGTCAAATCCTATCCGGCTCCGGGAACGCAGCCGCCAATCCAGACCAGCAGGCCCGCAGCCATGCCGTCGCCCTATGTCGAGAATTACGAATTCCCCAAGGGCGAGCATCCGAAGCTGAGTTTCACCCAGAAAGTGCTGCGCTACGCCCTGTCGGAGGTCGATCGCATCCGCGATGAAGCCCTCACCGCTGGTTGGACTGAAGCCGAGCTTTACCAGAACCGGGGGCAGATCCGTTTCCCCAGTGGCGCGTTTGATTACGGCATCGTCTGCTACGTCGATCCCGGCCAGCGCCTCGGTCAGGTGACACCCGAAAAAATCGAAGTGATCTGCCGTGGAGGACACAGCCTGTATTTCCGGCCCAAGCCCGGAATGCGCCAGAACACGCCTCCCGGCGATCCGCAATCTCAACCCAACCCCGAAACCAGGGAGCATGCCGAACGATGAAACACACGCAAACCGACATGCAGGACTCCGGCATCGCCCGCGATGACGAACCCGACCGCAAACTGGAGGAGACGCTTCGCGCCAAGCCCCGTTTTCACTGCGCCGAGTGCCTGCACTGCAAAACCTTTCGCGAAGTGGCCAAATCCGGTCGCTACATCCTGAAAGCCCGCTGCGCCAGGGGACACTGGCGGAAGGGATCGAAGGAAGACACCTGCGATCTGCATCGCGTAAGCGCCAGAAGCCGGGTTTCCTGCCGCGATTACGAATCCAGCAGCGACGACGCCAACACCCGTCGTGAGTACCTGGACGACCTGGAGGATCTGCTGCCCCTTGAACGACACATCCACGAACCGGACGGATCCTTCGTGGACAAGACGGAGACGATGACATGGGACATCGAAAACACCTGAACGCCTTCGACGTCCTTCCCGACGATCTGCTCGACCAGATTCTCGATCAGGTGGATGGCGAGCCTGTGTATCTGTGGCTGCCGTCACGCGAGAACATCACGCGCAGACGTCGGAACCGCTACATCGGGAAACTGGCGTCGGAAGGTGTGCCTGCCACGGAAATCGCCGAGCGGCTTTGCGTGAGCGAGCGACATGTCTGGCGGATTTTGAAGAAACAGAGGGCGGAGAGCCATCCCTCGCTGGCCGCCTCCGAGAAGAAACAGCCGTAACCTCATGGATTTTTAACGATTGGAGAGCCGAAATGGCGAAGACACACGAGAAGAAACGATGCAAAGCGAAAAGCAAGCAGAGCGGTGAGCGCTGCAAGAACTGGGCGGTGCCTGGCTACGAAGTCTGCCACTACCACGGAGCCGGAGGCCGCCCGAAAATCAAGAAGCCTGCCGGATCCGGTGGGCCGCCTCCTAAGAAAAACACCAACGCCGTCAAGCATGGAGCCTACTCGGCCCGGCTGTTGCCCGACGAGCAGGAGCGCTACGAGGAGATCAAGGGGCGCTTCCTGAAAGAACTCGGCTCGACGGATCTCTCGGCGGCCGACGAGCGGCTGATCCATCAACTCGCGGCGGTGTCGGCGAAGTTCGATGTAGCGCTGGAGAAGGGAGCGCCGCCCGACGCTCTAACTCATCTGAGTCGCCTGGTCATGGACCATCTCCGCGAACTCAAGGCCACCCGCGCCAGCAAGGACAGCAACGCCCTGACCGGCACCTCGCCCGCCGAAGTGGTGGCGGCGCTCTTGATGAAAGTGCGCGCCGTGGAAGAGCCGAGGCAGGTCAATGCCCTGACGCACGATCCGAACGTGATCGAGGCCAAGGCCGTTCCGGTGGAATCCGATGTGAACGAGTCGGGAGAGTGAAACCGTGAAAAGCGCGAAAAGAACGTCGTGCATCACGCCATCGTCAGTTCCGCAAGCTCGCGTGATCTGGCGATTCAGGATCGGCGAAGGGTGCGTCCAAAACGTGTTGCTCGACAAAGAGAACGGGCGCTTGGGCCGGTCTGATCGTGACCGTACTCGGCGACTGTTGCTGCTGGAAGGATGTTTTTCATGAACACGATGACCACCTGTCCCCATTGCGGACAACCCGCCGAGTGGATCGGCTGCGCCTCCTGCGGCGATGATATCGGCACGCTGATCTGTCGGGCCTGCGGCCTGACCATGCCGGGTGTTTCGCTGGGGGAGTTGCGCACGAAGAGCGACCCCGACCAGATCAGGCCGGAGTCGGTGGAGGGTGAATGTTCGCGCCGAGGCTAGAGCCGTTCGAGGGCGTCCTCCAGCGCGTCGGCGTCTTCGTGGACGTACACGCGGGTGGCTTCGATCGTGCGGTGCCCCATCGCCCGGCCTACCAGGACCAGATCCTTGGTCTTGCGGTAGAGCCGAGTGCCGAAGGTGTGGCGCAGCGAATGGACGGTCAATCCCTCGCGATCGATCCCGGCCCAGCTAAGCCACTGCTTGAATCGGGCCTGGACCTGGCGCGCCGAGATCCGCGTCAGTCGGTTCGAGAGAAACAGCGCTTCGGCATGGGTGGGCAGGTCGGCGCGAGCGCGAAGATACTTTCGCAGCTGTCGACGCAGATCGGAGTTCAGAAAGCGGGTTTCGGAGCGACCGCCCTTGGCATGGATCGTGATGTGCTTCGTCTCCAGGTCCACATCGGCGATGTCGAGGCCGACCAGTTCCGAAAGCCTCAGTCCCGCTCCGAGCATCAGGGCCAGCATCATCCGGTCACGCCGTGCCGCCGGTCCCTTGCGGGAGGCCAGTTCACGCAGAAGCCGTTTGCGCTCCGGCTCGGTCAGAGCCGAGGGCGACTGCCGTTCGGCGCGCCGGATCTCGATGGCGGCGGCCGGATCCCGTGGGAGCAGTCCGGTCTGGACCAGATAGCGTCCGAAGGATTTGACCGCCGCCTTGATGCGGTTCACCGTGACGGGAGCGCGAGCTTTGCCGTCCAGCCGCCTGCGCACCGGATCGGAGATCAGGAAGGCGTGGAGCCTATCGGGCGTCAGCTCGACCAAATCAATGTCGCCGGTGTATGCGAGCAGCAGATCCAGATCGCGTCGGTAGCCGTCGAGGGTGCGCGGACTGCGCCCGTTGGCGTCGAGAAAGATCAGGAAGCGTCGGCTGGCCTCGGAGATCTGCATGGTCTATTCGCTCCGTTCGATGATCTCGAAGACATCCACACCGGGCACCAGGGAGAGCGAGCGACCGCTGTCCCACGTCACGATGATCTGGGCGAGCGGCCCTTCGGTGACCTCGACCACCACGCCCTCGGATCCTGCCGGGATCGGATCGGGATCGTCGGGCATTTTGATCAGGCGGATACGATCTCCTTGCTTGACCTGCATGGGTTACTCTCCCTCCCGGTCGAAGTGCATGCTAGCGATCGTCTCGCCGGGCTCGGCGGGTTCTGCATCGCCGTCCTCGAAGCCGGTCCACGGTTTCGATTCCTGAGTGGCATCAGTCGACTCAGTGGAGGCGGAATCATCCGTGGTCGTCTCCTTCGCCTTCTTCTTGCGCGTCGACTTGGGCTTGTCGGCCTTGGCCTTCTTCTCCTTCGGCTCGACGAAGCGTTTTTCGTCGCCGGGAAGCGGAAGGCGTTCGGACCAGCCTTTCTCGTGCCACCAGACCAGCGCCTGGCGGATGATGCGCTTGATCTGCAGCTTGCTCGCGTCGGCGCGCGGTTTGCCGTTGAGCATGGTGGCCGTTTCGCTCTTGAAGAAGCGATCCACATGGACCGGCAGGATCTTACCGACCTCCTTGGCTTCGCCCATCTCGGTGACGAGCAAATCGAGCGTGCGCTTCGCCGTCCCGATGGTGCTGCTCTTTTTGCCGATGGCCTTCAGGTGCTCCAGATACGCGTCGCTGGCTTCTTTCAGGTTCATGGTCGTGCTCATGGTCTCGTTCTCCTTTGCTTGGGTTGTGGGTCAGGCCGGGATCCGTTATGGCCCGGCAGGTCCGTTTCGATATCCTTCGCTCTCAATCAGGTAGCGCATCCGCTCGGGATCGAGTTGTACGCGTGGATGTGTTGCGGTCATGAATTCGATGGCGGCGACCACCGGCAGCACCGCCTCGCCCGGTACCCAGACGGCGATGGGTGCGCGCCAGTCATCCGGGTCACAGACTTTGTCGAAGACCTGCTTCAGATCCTCGATGTCGTAGCCCTTGTATCGGGTGAAATCCTCGTTCAGGCCGGTGAGATCCGCCTGGATGGTGATCCCGTCAACGGTCGCTTCAAATCTCAGACTCTGCTCGGTCATGGCTTATCCTTTCGCGTTCATGGCGGCGTCGAGTTCGCGCAGCCGGGTTTCGATTTCCCTGGTCATCATCTCGACCGCGTGCTCGAAGCTTGTCGATTTGCGGATGGTGACGCGCGCCAGTTTCTTCAGGTCGATCTCGAAGCAGGCGGCCAGTTCGTCCAGTTCGCGGGTGCTGATGCCGTTGGCTTCCGCTCCTTGCTTAAGGACTTTTCGGTAGAGGTCCATGATGATGTTTTCGTAGAGCGTCATCTTCGTCTGCTCCTTGGTTTGGGTTTTGCGTTTTCTCTCGCGCTGTCCATGTCATGTTGCAGGTCGCGTTCCAACTCGAGCGTTTCCGATGGCGAAAGCCGAGCCTGCAAACGTGCGAAACCTGCGGGCTATTCGCATCGGCAATTCGCTCCCAACCGCGCCATACCTGGCTCTGCGGCGGAATGTGACGAAGAAGGGCTCATGCAAAGCCCTGAAAGGTCAGCGCGGCCCCAAGCGCGCGAAAGCTGGCGACAATTCGCATGGGCGAACAAGCCCCAAAAGGTCAGCGGACAAGGACGCGATTTGGCGGGAAATCGGCGCAACGACAATGAACCCTGTCTCGACCTGCAAGCTCCCGAAACCTCTAAGGATTCACTCTGCTACCTTTGTCACGCCAGCCAATCAAAGCTGTCGGTGGGGCGCGCCTTCATAGGAGGCGACAAAGCGCGTCCATGCCCGCGAAGGCGAAATAGCCCGCATGTTTCGCGAGCTTGCAACTCATTGGAATTACAGGCGCAATTCGATCGAATTGGAACGCTACCTGCAACCTTGTACAGGCGTGAGGCAAACGAAACCCACGCAGGACAAGGAGACAAGGATGCAGGACCTGACCTTCGGAATCGAGATCGAAACCATCAAGCAGACGCGCGAGAGAGTCGCCAACGCCATCCAGAGCGTGGTGGGCGGCAGCGTGCGCCACATCGGAACAACCTACGACGCCTGGACGGTGACGGACGCCAAGGGCCGCAGCTGGAAGGTGGTCACCGACAGCAGCCTGAACGCCAGCCGGGACCGGCAGGCCGAGATCGTCAGCCCGGTCCTGAAGGCCGCCGACATCGAGGAACTGCAGGAGATCATCCGGGCTGTGCGCCGAGCCGGAGCGAAAGTCGACAGCAGCTGCGGGATCCACATCCACATCGGAGCCGACGCCTTCACGCCGAAGGCGGTCACCAACATGGTCAAGACGGTCAACAAGCAGGAGGAACTGATCTACGCCGCACTGAAGGTCAACCCGAGCCGCAAGGCATCATGGGCCAAGCCGGTGGACGCCAGCTTCCTGCGCAAGATCGAGACGCGCCGCCCGAAGCGGATGGACGACCTCAACGCCGCCTGGTACGGAAGCCTGAACCGCAACCCGCAGCACTACGATCGCAGCCGCTACCACGGACTGAACCTGCACAACATCTGGTATCGCGGGACCATCGAATTCAGACTCTTCAACGCGACACTGCACGCCGGGAAGGTCAAGGCCTACATCCAATTCTGCCTGGCGCTGGCCAGCAAGGCCATCGAGAGCCGGTCGGCCAAGAGCGAGAAGCGGGCCTACAACGCCGCCACCGCCAAATACGACTTCCGGGTCTTCCTGCTCAGCCTCGGGATGATCGGAGACGAATACAAGACGGCTCGCCTGCACCTGCTGAAGAACTTCGAAGGCCAGAGCGCCTGGAAGAACACGCGCCGGGCGGCGTAAGGAAAGGAGCGAAGGATGAACACGAACACGACCATGAACGAAACCACGCGGGTCTTCACCTACGGGACGCTGATGACGGGCCAGCCCAACCATCGGCTGCTGGTGGGTGCGAGGCGGATCGGAACCGCCAGGACCGAGCCGCGCTACGATCTGCTGAACCTGGGAGCCTTTCCCGGCATGGCCATGGGCGGCGCGACGGCGGTCATGGGCGAGGTCTACGAGGTGGACCGCCCCACGCTGGCGGCGCTCGACCGACTGGAGGGCCATCCACGCTTTTATATCCGCCGCCGGATCCGACTGGAGAGCGGCGAGGAAGTGGCCGCCTACATCTTCCCGCGACGCCCGCAGGACTGCCCGGTGATCCCGAGCGGCGACTGGCGCGCGGTGAAAGGAGAGTGAGACATGAAGACGCGACGATTGAAGATGCCGGTGGACGGACGGATGTTCGTCGGGACACCGAAAGAGATCCTGACCCAGATGCAGTCGCTGGCCTTCGGATGGGACGGGCGCACGCTGGCCGAGTACCTGGACTGGCTGAAAACGCAGATGGAGCAGCAGACGGGCTCGGAGATCGAGATGCCCGAGGGGGACGTGGCGACGGCCTGCGAGGCGCTGGTGGACGCGATGGTCGCGCATGGGCTGGCGCTGGAGATCGTGAGTGGCGGCGGCTGAGAGCCGTAAACGACGAGACGGGCCAGTCGGGCCCGTTCGCTGGGGTGGGATGGTGTGACGGGTTATTCGTCGCGGTCGGGGATGGTGACGTAGCGACCCATGTCGGCGGCCCAGTGCCAGGTGATTCCGCGTTTGTCGGTGTAGCTGTCGCCGTGAATCTCGTTCAGGGCTTGCTGGTGGAGGCTGTCAAGCGCGCCCATCGCCATCGCGCGGGCGGCTTTGCGGTCGGCGTGGCCTTCGTAGGAAATCTCCTCGACCACCCGGTTGCTGTTCGTGGCTTCCTCCCATCGGTGGATCTGAAAAGACCAGCCGGTGCTGTAGAGAGCATGCTGGATCGTCTTACCTGCGGCGGTGTCCGAAGCGTTGCGGGTTTTGATCAGGCGTGCCATGGTGTTCCTCCTTCAGTCGTCGATGTCTTCGTTTTTCAGGAAGGCCTCGATGATCCGGATCTGTTCACCGACGTAACCCAGGTCTCCCGCGTAACCCCAGTCACGTTCCTTGCCGTCTTGCTTGAATTCGCGCTGGTGGCGGTCGAGTTCCTGGCGGATCGTGGCCAGTCGTTCGTTGATCTGTTTCATCCGGGCTTCGTAGGCTTGCTTGGCGGTCTGCTTGCTCATGGTCTTCGTCCTTTCGTTGGCGGCTGCGTTGCCGTTCTGGCTTCATGTACATGCAGGTCGTGTTCCAATTCGGTGGAATCGGACGGTGAAAATCGGCATCCCAACTCCGCGAAACCTCGCGGCTATTTCGACGGTGGAAACGCGGAATACCGCGCCAGCAATGGTCCTGCGGTGAAATGTGACCGACAAGGGCTACGACGCAGCCTATGTTTGTCATCGACGCCGCAAGCTCGCCAAACCTGCGGGCTTTCCGCCCCGGCCCCGAAGCCCATCTTTGACACTCGCGCATCCACCGGATCCGGCCCCAAACGCGCCACAGCCAGGCAAAGCTGTCACCTCGTACAAGCGCGCGAAACCACGCGGGATTCACTCTGCTGGAAATGTCAGCGGTGTCTGGAAACATGGCTCGCCCGCACGGGATTTCGGAGCGGGTCAACGAGTGGGAAAACGATGCGACGCCAAAGGCCGCGAGATTTCGCGAGCTTGCATCCTCTTGGAATCATTCGGCAATTCGTCGGAGTTGGACCGCAACCTGCATGTACATGAAGACAACTGCGCAACGGCGCGCAGCACGAAACAAGGAGACAGAGCATGAGTCAGGATACCGAGAGAAAGAAGAAACCGAGGGTCAAACTGGTCGGCAAGGACGGCAACGCCTTCTCGATCATCGGACGCTGCCGCCGGGCATTGATCGACGCTGGGATGAAGGAGGAGGCAGAAGCCTTCGTGAAGGAAGCCACCTCGGGCGATTACGCCCACCTGCTGGCCACCGCCGACAAGTACTGCGACGTCTACTGAACCGAATGAACACGGGAGCGGGCCTTCGAGTCCGCCCCATACCGACAGGAGCACACGATGAAACGGGAAAAGAAACTGACGAAAGAGGAAGCCCAGGCGGCGGCACGCATCGGCAAGCGTCTGGCCGAACGCGCCAGCTTGTTCGACATGACCGAAGGCGACATCCTCGACGTGGTGGCCATCGCCAGCGACGCCATCGGCCTGGGAGACGGCAAGTTCCACGCCTTCAAGCTCAAGATCTACAAGACCATCCTGGAGCAGCAGCCCGCCTATGCCGAACGCCTGGTGGCGAGCTTCCGCCGGGAGGTGCTGGGCAGCGAAAACTAGGAACGACATCCACAACCCACGGCGGCTCGGACCGGGCCGCCGGTTTCTCTTTGCGAAGAAGGAAGACATGGCGAAGAAAACACAACATCCAAATCCCGCGACCGGCGGCACACTCAGTCCAGAGGAGCAGGCGCTCTTTGACGTCATCCTCAGCCCGGCCAAGTGGGGCGAGGCCTTTCTGGTCAACCGTGATGGAACGCCCCGTCGCTACCGCGATTACCAGAAAGAGGATCTGGAGTGCGACCATCTTCGCGTGGCGCACCTGGACGGACGCGCCGTGGGCAAGACCGTGGATCTCGCCACGCTGGTGCTGTGGTTCGCGTTCACGCATCCGGGCAAGTCGGCTCTGGTCGGCGCGCCCTATCAGGGCCATCTGGACACGATCATCGAGGAGGTGGAATTCCAGTTGGAGCACGTGGATGTGCTGCGGGAATCCCTTGCGCGCAACGCCAAGGGCCGCCCGAAGATCAAACGCCAGCCGTACTTCGAGATCGCCTTCACCAACGGCGTGATGCTGTACTTCCGACCGGCGGGCGATCGCGGCACCTCCTTCCGATCCCTGCATGTGGATTATCTGCTGGTGGACGAAGCCGCGTGGCTGCCGGAGGCCGCCTGGAATGCCCTGCGGCAATGTCTGAACGCGGGTGGTGTCTTCCGGGTGTACTCGACGCCCAACGGACTGCGGGATACGCCCTATTACAGAATCACGCAGAGTAAAAGCTGGCGGGTGTTCCACTGGCCGAGTTGGATCGCGCCGGACTGGAGCGAGGAGCGCGAGAAGGAGTTGCTGGATTTCTACGACGGCAGCGATTCGCCGGGCTGGCAGCATGAAGTCGCCGGTGAGCACGGGAGTCCGAGCTATGGCGCTTTCAACACCGCCCAGGTCATCCGGGCGCTTGCCGATCTGACGGACTATCGCAAGGTCACGATCAGCGCCGAGGCGCTGGAAGGCTGCGAAGAAGAGGCCGCCATTCGGGAGAGGATCGAGCACATTCTCAATCTGCCGGGCGGCAACGGGACGTACTGGCTCGGCGGCGATCTGGGTTACACATCCGATCCCACGGAGATCCTGCTCTTCGAAGAGGACGAGGAGGAACGGCTGTCGCTCATCCTGCGGATCCACGCCGAACACATTCCCTATCCGGTCATCACGGAAATCATCGCCCTGATCGACCGGCTCTACGTCCCCCTGGGTCTGGGCGTGGATCGGGGCGGCAACGGCATGAGCGTCGTGCAGGAGCTGCTGCTTCTCGACAAGTACCGCGACCTGCATCTGGACGGTCGGCTGGTGGGCTACGACTTCGGCGGCTCCATCGCGATCGGCGAGGACAAGGCGGGCAAGCCGATCAAGAAGCGGGTCAAAGAGCACATGACGGCGCTGATCAACGAGTCCCTGAACGCCCGCAAGCTGAAACTGCCGAAATCCGACCACGAGATCGAGGACCAGCTCTGCACCCAGACCTACATCCTCAAGGACAACAGCATTGTGTATTCCAAGGGAAACGACCACTGCGTGGACGCCATCCGCTGCGCTCTGATGCGGCGCGCGCAGGAGAAAAACGACGATTACGATCCGGTCGAGATTCGGGTGGACGCGTTCCCGGTATCCCTGACCCGGAAATTTTACTGAGAAGGAGCAACCATGAGCAGAAAACGCAAACGGAAGACTACTCACACTCCCACAACCACCGGCAAGACCGATCCGCCCGTGCTGGCGACGGCGGCGGCGCTCTCCACCAACATCTTTCAATCCCAGGTAGCCGGAGCAGCCATCCCCGATGCCTGGGACGAGCGCGCGACCAAGGCTTGGGAGTATTACCAGCAGGAGCCCATCGTGGCCAACGCGGTCAACGCCTGGCGGGCCTTCGCGCTCGGTGATGAGATCGGCGTTCGCTGCAAGGACGAAACCATCGAAAAAGAGGCTCGCGATCTGTTCTGGCGGCTCGATTTGAACGACTTCGTGCGCGACATGGTTTCGCAGCTGCTGGTCAAAGGCGACGCTATTGGTTACGTCGTTCCATCGAAGGGCAAGGATGATCTGGACGGCGTGATCTGCGTCAATCCCGTCTCGGTGAAATTCACCTATGAGAACGAGACGCTGATCGAGGCGGTGCAGCATCCGGTCAACGCCGACGGCGTGATGGGCGAGCCGATCCCGCTGTCGCTGGATCAGTTGCTGCATCTCAAGTGGAACTGTCCGGAGTTCGAGATCCACGGCAACAGCATGGTGCTGCCCGCTTTCGAGGCGATCGAACTGCTTCGGGATTACCGCAGAGCCGAGCGGGCCATCGCCCGGCGCTGGGCCACGCCGATGCGTTTTATTCAGGTCGGCGGAGCCTACGGCGGGCGAATCATCACGCCTGATCAGAAGATGATTGAGAAGGTGCGCGACGAGGTGGACCGAATGGATCTGAAGAGCGGATTGGTTGTCCCGTTCTATGTGAAGGCGGAGACCTACGGTGCCGAGGGCATCTCGCTCAACACCGAGGCCAAGGTGCGCGAGACGAAGGAGGACATCATGACGGCCTTGGGCTTGGGGCGCGGCATCATTTCCGGCGACGGCCCCAACTTCGCTACGGCCAGTGTGTCGATGCAGAAAATGATCGTACAGCTCAAAGAGATCAAGGAGGCGGCGCGCCGGATCCTGGACTGGGTGTTCGAGGAATGGCTGACGCTGAAGGGATACGAGGACGCGGAGCTGCATTACCAATTCTCCGATCTCGATCTGAATGCTGAGGTGGACCAGAAGAAGCTGCTGATCGACCTGTACGACCGCAACCTGATCTCAAAGAACACTCTGCAGCAGAAGATGGGCCTGTCCCCCGATATCGAGGAGCAGGGCCGCAAGGACGAGGAAATCGTGGTGGACCGCAACTGGTCCGTGCAGGAAATCTCGCAGCTGGTGGCGCTGGAGGTGCTGACGGTTGAGGAAGCACGCGAACGGCTGGGCCTGAAAAAACCCGTGGAGAAAGCGAAGGACGAAGCTGCCCGGGCGGATGTGGAGCGGATCTATGCGAAGCGTAGCTGAAACCGAGCAGGCAAAACGTATCCGTCTGGCCGTTGAGGAAGCGGCCAGACGCCGGGACCGGTATGCGGAGGATCGGGTGGACGATCTGCTGAAGTCGCTGGACGCGGCCGCCGATGACGTGGCGAAGCAGATTGCCCGCTTCGAGAAGAAGGCGGCGCTGAAAGAGTGGCAGGAACTGCGTCTGTCCATCCTGAAGGATCTGGAGAGCGAGATCGACGACATCGCCAAGGAGTTGAAAGCCAACTGGAAGGTCGGCGTCAGGGCCAACGTCGAGGGAGCGATGAAGCTCGGTATCGAGGATGGCGTCGGCCAACTGGAGACTCTGGAGCACCCGGACTTCTCCGGGATCTCGGATAAGGCGAAACGCGCCGCCATCACCAAGACCTTCTCCACCATCGACCGGGCGGCCATCGACTTTCTGGCCAACTACCAGTTGAACCTGCTTGGCGATGTCTCGACGGAGTTGGCCGCCGGGATCAAGCGCACGATCACGCAGGGCGTGCTGACCGGCAAGAGCATCCCGGAGGTGGCGCGCGAGATCGGAAAGGTGGTGACGGACAAGGACGCCTTCAAAAAGGCGGGCAAGACGGTCTTCAAGTCGGCGCAGCAGCGTGCCACGCTGATCGCCAGAACGGAAACCCTGCGCGCCCACAACGAAGGCCGGAAGGTGTTTTACCGGGAGGTGGGCGTCGCCAAGGTCAAGTGGCTGACCGCGCAGGACGAACGCACCTGTCCCGAGTGCGCGCCGCTGGATGGCCGGGTGTTCAAGATCGATGAAGCGCCGGGGCCGCCGAAACATCCGGCCTGCCGATGCACAGTCGTGTCGGTGCTGGATTAGGGAGGCCGGATGAAGAAAAACGAATTGGAAAAACTGACTGCCTATCTGGAAAACCTCTCCGACACCGGATTTTACGGCAGAGTCATCATCCGCTTTCAGAACGGGCTCGTGGATACGATTCTCACGGAGTCGTTGCAGCGGCTGGATTCCCTGCCCGCACCGGGTGATAAACCGGAATCAGAGCCACTGACCGAAATTCGGAAAACAGGTCACGTTGCGGGGGATTTCAAAACGTGAGAGACTTCGCGTGTACGGTTGATCGACCGTATCGCCCGACCGGTTAGCCGAAGACCTCGGCGGCCGGATGGACGGACATAGAACGCGCCAGGGTTAGTTGGAAGCACCAGCGGCCCCGGACAGACAAAGCGATTCGAGACGCACTCGATTCGCATCTGTTCGGGGCCGTTTTTATTTGGAGCCTGCATGTTTTCCACCGACGCCGACAAAATCCGTTTTCTGCTGGAGGCCGAAGCCGATATCGCGTGGCTCGCTTCGGAGGATGAGGATCTCTCCGCCGAGGCCAAAGCTTCAGAGCGGCCCAAGTACATCACCAACTACATCGGCTCCAAGCAGAAGCTGGTGGACTGGATTTGGAAAGCCTCGCCCGATGCCGCGCAGTCGGCGGTGGACGCCTTCTCCGGCTCCTCGGTGGTCGGCTACATGTACAAGTCGAAGGGCCTGGCGGTGCAGTCGATGGACCGGCTGCGCTACTGCTTCCACATCGCCCGCGCCATCGTGGAAAACGATTCGGTCACGCTGTCCGACGAGGAAATCGAGAGCCTGCTGACCGATCACGGCGACGCGCGGGACTTCGTGCGCAAACAGTTCGGCGGGCTCTACTTCGAGCCGGGCGTTCACAAACTGATCGACATCGTGCGCTCGAACGCCGACAAGCTCTCCGGCTACAAGAAAGACATTGCACTCTTCGCGCTCGGCAAGACCTGCATCACGGCCAAGGGTGGTTTCGGTCACTTCGGTACGACGAAAAAGCAGGACAATCGGGCCGACAATCCGAGCGAGTTCAAGACGCGCTTCACGAAAAACTGCCAGCGCATCGGCGCGCTGGTCTTCGAGGGCGAGAAGGCCTGCAAGGCGCATCACGGCGATACGCGCAAGCTGCTCGGCAAGGTCAACGCCGACGTGGCCTATTTCGATCCGCCCTACGCCACCCAGTTCTCCCAGACCAACTACGAACGCGCCTATCACTTCATCGAGGGGCTGATGACCTGGTGGGAAGGCAAGGAGATCCAGAAGGATTCCAAGACCCGCCAGTACAAGATCGGCACGGAAGTGACGCAGACAAACGCTAAGGGATTCTTTGAGGAGTTTCTGGGAGCGGCCAAACACGTCCCGCACTGGATCATCAGCTACCGGGACCAGGCCTATCCGACCGAAGCGGAGATCAAGAAGATCGTCGCGGCCAACGGCAAAGCGAGCCGCATGAAGACGCACGAGCACCAGTATCACATCTCGGCGGGCCACGGGGAAAACAGTCTGGCCAAAGAGCATCTGTTTGTGTGTACGCCCGGGAGCACGAAGGCGGATATCGATGATGAGGGTTTACATGTGGACGGCGGTTTCGACGAGCAGGAAGCGTTTTTCCTGTCGCTCACCGCCGATCACGATCCGGATCTGCTGGAAGCGATGGCCGCCCCGAAAGACAATGACGCCGTGCGTGTCACGCCGTTTATGGGCAACAAATATTTCATCCTGGATTTCATCTGGAAGCAGACGCCCAAGGGTGCGAAATCGGCGCTGGACGTGTTTTCCGGCGGCTCGAACGTCGGCTACTTCTTCAAGAAGAAGGGCCTCAAGGTCATTGCCAACGACAAGTTGCACTATCCCTATCACATCGCCCGTGCGCTGATCGAAAACGGTCATGAGACGCTCTCCGACGAGGAGATGGAATCGATCTTCGTGGAAAACCCGCAGGCCGGGAGCTTCTGCGTCGATCAGTTCCACGGCTATTACTTCACCAAGCAGATCCTGCGTTTTCTCGATTCGGCCTGGGCCAATATCCAGGGTCTCAAGGGCTACAAACGCGATCTGGCGCTGACGGCGCTCGGCTGGACGGTGACGGGCAAGGCGAAGTTCGGGCAGTTTTCGCGCAGCAAGAAGGGTTTGACCGGCCCGGTGCGCAATCCGGAGAATCGCCAGACCTCGCTCACCAACATCCCGTTGTCCAATTTCACGGATCGCTTCCGGGTGAATCTCAAGCGGGTCAACAAACTCGTTTTCGACAACGGCCAGGAGAACAAAGCCATCCGCAAGGACGCGCTGGAGGCCCTGAAGACGGAAGCCTGCGATCTGGTTTACGCCGATCCGCCCTACATCACGCAGTTCGGGACCAACGACTACGAGCGCAACCTGCACTTCGTCGAGGGCCTGATGACCATGTGGGAAGGCAAGACCCTTAACGAAAACGCCAAGCGCGATTACGAGTCCGGCACCCATTACACCCGGAAAAACATCGGCGAGCTGATCGAAAGCATCGTCAACGGCGCGCGCGGCAAAACGCTGATGCTCTCCTACCGGGACCAGGCTTTTCCCGATGAGCCGACCATCCACGGGATGTTCAAGCAGCGTTTCAAGCAGGCGCGTGTCAAGGGCATCGAGGTGGAATACGCCATGATCCGCAACAATCCCGAGCGCGGCGGCAAGCACGCCCGCGAGTTGCTGTTTATCGGGACGGAGGAACTGGCCTCGAAGGCCGATCAGGTTGTGGAACGCCATGGCCACACCCGCATCACGGGGCTGGTGGATGCGGAATCGCTCACGGCGGAAGCCGAACAGACCGGCGACAAGCGCTTCAAGTTCATCCTGACGCATGTCGGCACCAACCGAAACGGCGATCACTTCACCGCCGAGGAGTTGCAGCAGGCCGCCGAGACGGCCATCGGCAAGAAAATCGACCTGGCCCACAGCCAGGAATTCCGCGACATCGTGGGCGGCATTGTCGAAGCCAGCTACATCGACGACGGGGAAAGCTCCCGCATCGAGTGTGTCGGTGAACTGTTCACCGCCGAGAGCGAGCCCGCCCGGCTGGCCTACAAGCTGATGAAGCGCGGCATCGTCACCCACGTCTCCATGGAATGCGATTACCAGAAGGGCGAGTGCTCCATCTGCGGCAAGACCATCGCCAGCAAGGCGGAGTACTGCAGCCATCTCAAAAACTTCAAGGGCCGCGAGGTCAAGGGCAAGCCCTGCTTCGAGATCCTGCACGGCGTGGCCTTCACCGGCATGGGCCTCTTGGATCGCGAAGGAGCCGACGAACGCGCCGAGATCCGACAGGTCGCCAGCCAAACATCCAGACAAGGAGAAACGGAAATGTCCGACGAGAAGACGAAGGAAACGAAGGCGGCGGAGACCCCGCCCGCACCCGACGGGATGAGCGAGGCCGAAAAGACCAAGCTCATCAAGCAGCAGCAGAGCGAGATCGAGAAGCTGACGAAGGAACTCGACGCCGTGAAGAAACAGCTCGACGAATCCCAGGCGACTCACCGGGCCATGGTCCGTAAGACCAAGGCCGAAAAACTGCTGTCGCTGTGGGAGGAGGCGGGCCGCGAGTTCGGCGACGAATCCGCCCGCGCCAGCGAACTCGATCGGCTGATGAAGCTCTCCGAGGAGGCCTTCGCGGCCACCGAAGAGACCGTCTCGGCCATCGCCGCCACGCGCAAACAGAAGAAAACCGACGAGCCGGAGGACGGAGAGGAAGAAACCGACGAGGTCGAACCGCCTGCTCCCCGGCGCAAACCGAAGAAGAAAGCCAGTCTGAGCACGGAGGCCGGAGCCGTTCCGGTGCCGTCCTCGGACCCGAAACCCAAGGATCTGGCGGGCAAGCTCACGCAGGGCTTCATGGCCGCCTACAAGGACCGCGCCGGAATTCCGGCCGAGTAAAGGAGGAGCGATATGCCGTATGTGCAACCACTGGCTCCGGGCTTCCGTTACGGCCTGGGGACGATCGAAGGCGCGGGTGAGACGGGCCAGTTTGTGAAAGTGGCGGGCGACAACGCCTTCGCCGTGTCCGATGACGCAGCGGTCAAACCCTTCGGCCTGCTGGAACGCAAGGTCAAAGACGGCGAGATGCCCGGCATCTTCTGTCTGGGCGGGATCTACGAGACGGATGTCTTCGTGGGCGATCCGAGCCCGGGCGACAACCTGGCCGTGGACGCCGCCACCGCTACGCTGAAGGTGGCCGGTGAAGACGACGCCGTCGTGGCCGAAGCCATTGCCGTGGGCGCGGGTGTCCTGCGCTTCAAGCTCTTGGTGTAAGGGAGGCGCAAACCATGGAAAACCTGACCCAAGTCCATTCCGAAGAGTACATGGAGACGATGGCCAAGCTGATGAGCGAGGCCGCCGACAGCCCCGAGGGGCTGAAAGCGCTGGCCGCCGCCATCGCGCCGCCCATCGACATGGAGATCAAGACGCGCGAGATCACCTCGCTGCTCTTGACCAAACACAAACTGCCCGCCGGTGAAGAGGCCAAGTACCAGAAGAAGCCGAAACTGAACGCCTACTGGATTTCCAAGGACGGCGATGCGGTGGAGAGCGGTATTCAGGAGGAGGAGATCGTCTTCCCCATTCACCGCATCCACTCCATGCCCATGGTCGATATCGGCGTGCTCAAGCACGGCAACGTCGGCACCATGCTGGATATCCAGAAATCGGCGGGCGACGAGATCCGCAAGGCCATCGACAAGCGCACCATCACGGTGCTCTCGGCATCGGTACCGGCGGAACGCACGGTGACCGTCACCGGCGGCAAGCTGACCGACGAGGCCATCAACCAGGCCATCAGCTTCATCGAGGACATGGAGCTGCGGGTGAAGTACATCCTGCTGCGCGGCGCACGCGCCAACGACATGCGTGGTTGGGAACTCGATCCGCAGACCCGGCGTGAGTTGCAGCTGAAGGGCATCTTCAAGACCTACAACGGCGCGGACATCATCTCCACCGCCTCCATGAACCTGAACGAGGTCATCCTGGTACCCGACGAGGAAGTGGGCAAGTTCGCGATCCGGCAGGTGCTCTCGACCGACACGATCAACGAGCCCAAGCGTTTCAAGGTGGGCTGGCTGGCCTGGATGGAGGCGGCGCACGGCGTCACCCGTCCGGATCTGTTGGCCAAGGTCGTGATCGAAGCCTAAGGAGCCGCCATGCCGATCACCGTACAAAACACCATGGCCACCGTCCTCGACGTGCCGGGGGCGGGGCTGATCTTCGATCCCGGTGAAAGCAAGACCGTGGATGTGATCAGTCCCGCGCTTTCGGCGGCCATCCAATCGGGCAAGTTGGAGGTGGTTGAACAAAGCGCCACGAGCGTGATCATCGTCGCGGAAGATGGCGATTCGGAATTCGAGTTGCCGATGCCGTGGCCCGGTCCGGATGCGATGCCGGTGGCTCTGAACGGTCTGCTGCTCGCCTTTGGCTCCGACTACACGGTTGATGCTGTTTCCAATCGGCTTATCTGGCTGGATGAGGAGATCGAACTCAAGGCGGGCGACCGGATCGTCCTGATTGGAGGTGGCCGATGACCCGACTGGATGGCCGCTTCCTCAAACCCGGATCGATTCCGGCCGACCGGCTGGATCCCGAGATTCTGATCGGCGGTGGCGGTGCTTTGCCGGATGGAGCGGTAACGCCTGCAAAACTGTCGGCGGCATTGCTTGCCCGCTTCGCCATCGTCACCTGGGATGAGCCGGTCGACATTTCCCCGGATACCAAGACCCTCGACCTGCAGTTGACTGACCTGCTCGGCCAACCTCTGACTGCTGAGCATGTCCTGCGCATCACCTGTGACGATCGCGCTGCGCTCGCTGTCGGCGAGGAAGGAACACCACTATCCGGAAACGAAAGTGCCGACCTGATCGCTCAAACCAACGCCTCCGGCCATCTGGCCCTGACCGTAACCTGTAACGAAAACACGGACATTTTCATTGCCGCCGGGCCGACGCAGTTAAGCCCCATGCTCGACTGTCGAATCCCGGCCCAACTGACCTTCCAGCAAACGTAAAGAAAAGGAGAGAAGAATCATGCCTATCGAAGACGCTGTCGCCCCCGTGCAGAAAGTCACCATCGACGAAATGGCCCAGGAATTCGCCGACAAGTTCGCCATCCTGAGCTTCGGGACGCCCGGAGCCGAGGCCGACGATGCCATCGCCGTCACCCTGCAGCTCAAGAATCCGCTGATGCAGGATCTGGCCGTCAAGGAGCGCATCCGCCTGACCTGCACCGCCGGGGCCACCATGAGCCTCGTCGATGCCGGGAACGGGACCGTGCTCTCCGGCGACGGTTCGGAGGACATCATCATCGAAACCGACGAGACCACCGGCTCCTTCGACCTGCAGGTCGATTACGCCGGGACCGGCACCGTCACCGTGGTCGGCGGCGTGACCCAGGGCTCGGGCTTCGTGTCCTGCGGCGAATCGCTGGATCTGACCTTCGCGTAAACCCCTGACGGGATCGGGGCCGTCGTAACGGGCGGTCCCTTCCCCATTTGACCGGAGGCATGCATGTTGACCGTATCGAACCGGCTGGCCACCAACCTGCTCATCCCGGAGGGGCTGGCCGAAAAAGGCGCTCTGACCCTGCCGCCGAACGGCGAGGCCAAGGTGGAGAAAGTGACCGCGAATCTGAAGGACGCGGAGAAACGCGGCCTGCTCGCCATCGCCTATCCCCCGGCCCGCAAGAGCGGCAAAGCGAAGACCGCTGCGAAAAGCGAACCGAAAACCGAATCGAAGCACGAGCCCGATTCCAACTCGTTGAGCACGACCGGGGAGACGGACTGATGCTGGAAGCGCTCACTGCGGACATCCTGTCGGATTTTTCCGATGAGACAGGCGAAGCGCTTGTCGCTGAGGAATACGTGCGTCGGGCGCTGGAGCGGGCCCTGCCCGTGGCTGGGTTTGATCTCGGCGTCACGTACACGCTCGAAGAGGATGTGATCGTCCCCGTCATGCCCGCTGCGCATCGCGAGGTCTGGAGTCTCAGAGCGAAAATTCTCGTCTGTCGTCTGCTCCGGGCGCAGGCCTCCACTCGGCTGGATTTCTCATCCGGTGACAAGCGGGTCAATCGCAGTCAGGAGGCCAAGCACTGGGGCGATCTGGAAAAATCGCTGCTGGCCGACTACACGGGCCGCGTGAAACGCATCAACCCGGCCGCCGACGAGAGCCTCATTCAACTGGAAGCTACGCCGCTGCTCTACACCCAGAACCGGCGGCTTTACAACGGAGAATAAGCCATGGAAAGCAAAATCAAGCTCGATCCCTTCACCTACGGCAAGTGGGATGTGGTCACGACGCTGGTGCAGATCGCCACCGTTGTGGCGGGCATCGTACTGGCCGTAAACGGCAACACCGCCGGTCTGCTGGCGCTTGGCGCACTGGCGGGCGGCGGCAAAGGCACGCTGGTCGGCGATATGTTTCGCAAGGTGGCCGAGGAGATGAGCCAGCCGAACGTAAAGAAACGCGGCGGCTTCATCCGTCTGCCTCTGCTCGCGCTGCTTGTGGTCGCGGTCGTGCTGTTTACCGGCTGCGGCATCGACAAGCAGTTCGTCATCGATTCGCGAAAGGCCATCCTGACCGAAGCCGGAGATTACCTGATGGGCTGTCAGCAGGCGACCATCGCCCCGGCCTTCACCGTGGACTGGAACGACACCGTCACCTACGGCGGCGGCGTCTTCGCGGGCTGCGAGGTTGAAGGCCGCATTCTGCGCTTTCATTGCGAGGCCTACCAGGACGAAGAGACCGGCAAAACCCGCATGAAGTGTGAGCCCCTGTCCATCTGGAATCGTGAGGAAGCGTCGAAATGAAGGACCGGCAGCGCCGCCAGATGAACGGGGATGTGGCCTGGCTGATTCGTCAGTCGGATATCTCGGCCCGCGTGTTTCGTTCGGATCGGGAGGGAGAGGACTACTTCTTCGGTTCGCACGAACCCGCCGAGGTAGAGATCGCCGTCATCCCCATCGAGATCAAGGCGCTGTCGCCCAAGGATCTGGCCGAGATCGGAGCCGATGCGGCGGCCAGCGTGCTGCCCGATTCGGGCGTGTTGGAATCCGACATCCTCGACATTGACGGCGTCCGCTACCGGGTCAGCGAGGTCAAACCGCAGAACTGCTTCGGCGCGCTTACGCATCTCGACCTGCATCTGGAACTTGAAAAGCGGGAGGCGGCCCATGGGTAGGAAGAATCGCCTCGCCATGATCGATATCGACCTCCGGCAGATCGAGCGGCTGCAGAAAGCCATGAAGGAAATGCCGGAGTTGATCGCAGAAGAGCTGGGCAAGGCCGTGCGCGACCTGGTGCTGATCGTCGAAGCCAAGGCAAAGGAGCTGTGCCCCGTTGATACAGGAAAGCTTAGAGCATCAATCACTCCTGTTATTCAAAGCTGGGCGCAGGCCTATGTCGGCACCAACACTCATTACGCCCCCTACGTCGAGTACGGCACGAAGCACGCGGCCGCCCAGCCTTTTCTGGAGCCCGCCTTTCTGGAAGGAAAGAAACAGGCCAGCAAGGTCTTCGGAAAAGCCGTCAGCCGGGCCATCGCCCGTTTCGAGAGGAGGGCCAGATGACGGCATCTCTCAAACGCGCCATTGGTTATTGGGCGACTTCGCAGGTCGAAGATCTGCACGCCTTCGCCGATGATCTGGCCAATTCGAAGCACCGGTACCCGCAGCTGGTCGTGACGGAGCTATCCCACGACACCCAGCCGATGGGTTGCGGTGTGACAGAATATGTCACACGCGATGCGGAAAGCGGAGCTGTTGCAAAAATCGGAAAGATGGGCGTCAACGCCGTCAGCTATCGTCTGACCGTCACCGCTCCCTCCGATCGACATCAAAATGGCCAGGAGATCGTGGACGGCATCGTGGAGACGCTGGAATCGGCGGCGCTCAAGACCTGGCTGTCGGCGGGACCGCTCACCCTGACGGATCCGGATGCCGATCCGCCTGCCGCCTTCAAGCTGGACAGCCTGAAACCCATCGGACGTCAATCCATACCGCCCGACATCACGGGCGAACCCTTTCTGTACCGAGCCGCGCTCACGCTGGCCGCCCGGCGCACCGTTCCCATCGAACGGGATGTCAAGCACGTCATCGAGCGCATTCACGTAAACGAGGACAGCCCATGAGTGAAAACGAAACGAAGAAACCGGCTGCGGACACGACGGAAGCCAAACCCGAATCCAAGCCCAAGACCGAAAAGGCGGTCGATCCGAAGCCGAAGAAAACCGAAGCGAAAACGGACGTTGCGGCGACGAAAGCAGCGCCTGTCCAACCCAATAAACCCCGCCCGCGACGCAGCGGCCTGCTGAGTCGGCGCGTCAACAGCGCCGCGCTGCCTGTCGAGACGCTGGCCCGCCGCACCGGGACGGATTCCGTCGTTCTTGGCGCTCTGAAGGCCGCCTATGGCTGGACGGAGCGGACCCGGCTGTCGCAGGCGGAATTCCTAGGTCTGCGCGACGACTGGCTCAAACGCCCGGTGAAGGAGGGATAAATGACCATCCGACGCATCATACCCGACGCCTACACCGAATACGAGGACGGCCATCTCGGGGTCATTCCAGCCTCGCTGGCCAACGTGGAGGCCAAAATCGGCCCCGCCGATGACGGCCAGCCGAACAAGGTCTATACCCTCGCCGGTCCGGACGCGAAGAAACAGGCCAAGACCATCTTTCAGGGCGGCCCGCTGCTGCACGCCATCGAGGCAGCCTTTGATGCAGGTTCGACTCGCATCCATGCCGTTCGCATCGGAACCGGGGTCCGCTCCCAGATTGTCCTGCCCGGCATCGACGGCTCCGATACCATGCGTATCCGTGGCCCCTATGGTGACGCGGGCAACAACCATTACCTGAACGTCGCCCAGACTTTCGAGCGGATCATCTCCGGTTATGCCACGGTCTTCGGCAATCCCAACCGCGTGGTGTTCTACGACGAGGATATGTTGATCACGCAGGAAATCACCTTGCCGCCCGAGATCGCCTCGGTGGTCGGCGTCGAGATGCCGATTATCCCGGATGGACCGCTGGAGGAGGCCGGATTCGCCGTTCTGGGATTCGCGACGGCGGATGGTCATCCCACCATCTGGAACTTTACGAGCGCGGGCGCGCTGATCCCGGAACGTACCCTGGACCTGACGCCGTTTCTCCAACTGGATGAAAGCATCACCGGGCTGGTGCAGGCATTCGACGGTCCCGGCGGCGAACTCGCCATGACCACGGACAAGCGCCTCTACTACATCGACACGGAATCTTCGCCGCCGATGGTGGAAGATGTCTGGGATTACAGCAGCTTCGGTCTCCTGAACCCGGATATCTCCTCGGCGGCCTTCTGGATCGACCTGGCAGCCGTCATGCGCGGCGAGGACCCGGAGGAGATCGCCTTCTTCCTCGATCGCACGGCGCGCAAGATCGTCGCCATCCTCGATGAACGCGATGCGCCGCCTAGCCTGATCGGCGAACTGTCCCTCGATCCGTGGCTGGATGTGGATGATGTTCCCGAAGGCATCGTTGCCGACATGGACAGCGGACACATTATGGTGGCGGTTCACAACGACATGTTCGCTGAGGATCGCCTGCTGACGCTGGACGTCGATTGGGACGGCGATCCGGATCCGGTCGGGACGTTTGTATCGGATATGACTCTGCCGCAGAGCGTGCAGGGACTGGGTTATCGCATCGCCGACGCCGAAGTTCGCACCACCATCACCATTCAGGATCGCAACGTGTCGCCCTTTATCGTGCGCGTCTACGAGGCTGTCGGCACGATGGCTACCGCCACGGAATACGTCGCGGACGTCATCAATGCAGGCGGCATCTACAGTGCCGAGCTGCTGACCGATCCGGCCCTCTGGCTCATGCCATCCCTGGAGGATGGTGACGGGCCGCCCGATCCGACCCAGTTCGATCCGTTCGAGGATGGGGAAGAAGGCGGCGAGCCGATCAACGAGGATTACCTGGCGGGGCTGGAAGCCACGAAGGCCAAGACCGACACGGCCTGGATTCATGCCGTGGGTGCGACGACCGAAGCCCTGTGGACCGCCGTGCTGCTGCACTGCGACGAGATGGCGGAAGACCATCAGGCCGAACGCTTCGCCATTCTGGAGACGCCGGAGTTCGATTCCGACTACGAGGAAGGCAGCGCCGAGTATCTGAGTGACCTGCAGGACTACGTGGACGACATCGCCATGCGCATGGCCATGGTCGGCGACCGTAACGCCTGCGTCTTCGCCGGTGGAGCCGCTTTCCTGGACTCGGACGGCGATGAGATCGAACTGCCGATCACCTCCGCCTGCGGCGGAACCATGGCTGGACTTGAAGTCCAGAAGTCCCTGATCAACAAACCCGTGAAAGGCGTGCTGCGGCTCGTCCCGGAGTTTACGCCGGGTCACATCCAGACGCTCATCCAGAACCGGGTCAACTGCCTGCGCTTCAAACCGGGACGCGGCTTCATCATCGCGCATTCGCTGACGGCGGCGGCCGAGGGTTCGGACTACTCGCGGGTCAACGATCTGCGTGCAGTTTATTACGGATCCAAGGCGGCCCGCGAGGCGGCGCAGCCCTATGTGGGCGAGGAGAACGACGCTGCCGGTGAAGGCCTGCGACGGCTTGAATCCGCGATGGCCCGTCCGCTCGAACAGATGCGCGACGGCGGCCAGATCGACGCCTTCGATCTGAGCGCGGTCAGCACCCAGCAGGACCGGCTCTTGGGCGACGTGTACGTCTCTCTCGGTATTCAGCCACGCCGGGCCATGGAGATGATCTACACCACCGTGTACCTGAAATAGGAGATAAGCCATGTCGCAAGAAGGTTTCATTCAAGGCGCGCACGGCGAAGAGATCAGCCTCCTCGTCGACGGCATCAAGATAATGGCTTTGCAGAATCTTTCCTGGAAGGCCAGCCAGTCGAAATCCGTGATTCGAGGCGCAGGCTATCGAAAGCCTCACGCCATGGGACGCGGACCCAAAGACTACGAACTCGATTTCGAGGTCAAGGAACTCAACAAGGCCATCATCGAGGAGGCGGTCAACAGCCCGCGCTCGCGCGAGGTCCAGATCAAGAAATTCGTGGTTGGTGGACAGGAGTTCACCGACCTGCTGGATCTCAGGAACTGCACGATCCTGATCGTCTATCCACCGAAAAACAACGCCACCCGAATTATCCGATTCTTAGGCTTCGAGTTTACCGATGTCGAGGGCGGCTTCTCCGTGGACGACGAGGCGGTGGGCCGCAAACTCTCCGGCCTAGCTATGGATGCGGAAGGTCTGGTCTGAGGAGGAACAGCATGTGCAGTCAGCAACCGGACGGAACCATTCAGACCTGCGCCAGTCATGACGAACTGGTCAAGCTCACCGAGCGCCTGGCGCAGTCGGTGGAGCAACTCTCCACCCGCGTCATCGAACTGGAAAAAACCATCAAGCTGCTTCGCAACGCGGCTTTTCTGTTGATCGGCGTCATGCTCGGCACGGGCGCGCTGCAGATCAAGGAAGTGCTGCTGCTTCTGGGAGGCGGCTGATGGGGGATCTGAGTCGGAATTTCAGTGAGTGGGAGTTTCGCTGTCACTGCGGCTGCGGAGAGGTGCTGGTCGATCCACGACTGGTGGAGACGCTGCAGGTACTCCGGGATCGGATCGGAAAGCCCGTGACGGTGATCTCCGGCTACCGTTGCTTCTTCCACAACCGCGAAGTGGGCGGCGTTCCCGACAGCCAGCATCTGCTGGGTCGAGCCGCCGACGTGGTGGCAAAGGGTGTGGATCCGGAAACGGTCGCCCGCATCGCAGAAACAATTCCTGCATTTTCTAACGGCGGCATTGGCCGCTACGACGACTTCACCCACCTGGACGTGCGGGAAGATGGCCCGGCCCGGTGGGACGAACGAGAGGAGAAGGCAAATGTCTGAGCATATCGAACACAACGTGCGCGAGATCGCCGACGGCCTGCGCGCCGACAACCCCAAACTCAAGCTTTTCCAGATCGTGATCCCCGGCCGCGAGGATGAAATCTTCCTGGCCCGCAAAGCCAGCTGGTCCGAGTACAAGGCGCTGATCGGCGCGGTCAAGGACGAGGCTGAGGCCAACGAGATCCTCGTGCAGAAGTTTCTGATGCATCCCAAACCCGATTTCGAGGCCATGCAGACCGAATGGGAGCCGGGCCTGGTGGTGACGCTGGCCCAGCAGATCCAGAAAGGCCTCGGTTTCGTGCAGGGGGCCTCCCTAAAAAACGTGTAGAGGCCGAGCGGATTTCCTGTCGCTCGGATGGATACCGGCAGATGCGAGCGATCATCTGCCACAGTTTCGGAGCCTACGACTTTGAAAAGGTCGATGGACTCTGTGCGGACGAGTTTGCCGAAGTGGCCGGATCCGCACTCTGGCTACGTGACGAGGAAGCCAAGGCAGCAAAGAACCTGAAAAGAAAGGGACGACGGCGATAGATGTCGGGCGGTATGAGTCAAACGATTGGGGTGCTGGTCAAGGGGCATAACGCCTTGACCGCATCGCTGACCAAGGCGGAGCACTCGCTCACGTCCTTCCGCAAGACTGCCGAACAGACAGCGCTGTCCGTCAATTCCTCGCTCGTTCCAGGCGACATCGACATGAGCGCCGTGGATCAGGCCAAATCCCGTCTGACCGGCCTCGGCACCAAAGCCATGGTGGCGGGCGGCATCATTGCGGGCGGGTTGGGTCTGGCCGTACATACCGCCACCGGTTTCAACGCCGCCATGGCGGAAGTCTCAACCCTGGTCGATACCGCCACCACCGACATGGGCGCGCTGACGTCCCAGGTCCGGTCGCTGTCCAAGGAATACGGTCAAATGCCGGTGGATACGGCAGGCGCGCTGTACACCACCATTTCGGCGGGTTACGGCGACGCAGCCGACGCCACAGTCATGCTTGAAGGGGCCATGAAACTGGCGCGCGGCGGCATCACCGATACCGGGACCGCTATCGACGGCCTGACTTCCATTATGAATTCCTACGGTATGGCTGCGGGCCAGGTGAACGGAGTTTCCGACCGCATGTTTGTCGCCATGAAGGCGGGCAAGACGACCATCGGGGAATTATCCGGATCGCTGGGCAAAGTAACGCCGCTGGCCTCGTCGGCTGGCATCTCGCTGGATGAAGTGCTTTCGGCGACCTCGGCGCTCACCTTGGGCGGCCTGAACACCGCCGAGGCCGTGACAAGCCTGCGCGGCATGCTGGCGGCGGTCATCAAACCGACGGCGGACGCCACGAAAACCGCCGAGAGCCTCGGTATTGAATTCTCCACCGCCGCCATGAAATCCATGGGGCTCAAGAATTGGCTGGCCCAGGTGGCCGAAAAGACCGGCGGCTCCCAGGAAGTCATGTCCTCGCTTTTCGGACGGGTGGAGGCGCTATCCGGCGTATTGGCGCTGACCGGCAACCAGGCGGGAGCGTTTTCCTCCATCCTGGAGCAGATGGGTAACTCGGCGGGAGCTACGGACGAAGCCTTCAAAAAGGTGAACGAATCGGCGCAGGCCGCCTTTGACCGGGCCAAGTCCAACGCAGCCGTGCTGATGGAGACTATCGGCAATGCGCTGTTACCCGTCGTCTCCGGCCTGGCGGATTCCTTTGCCTGGCTCTCCGGCAAGATTTCGACCTTCGCCGAGGCGCATCCCTTTCTCACGAAGACGGTGGTCGTTCTGGCGGCGGTCACGGCGGGTGTCCTTCTTATCGGTGGGGCGGCGCTCATCATGGGCGCACAGGTGATGGCGGCCATGACTATGGTCAATGTCTCCACCGGCGGCGTTCTGCTGGCTGTCGGCGCTCTGATCACCGGCATTACGGCGCTGGTCATGTGGTGGACCTCCGGCACCGAGGAGATGGGCGAGAGCACCGGGATCCTGACCAAGGTCTGGGATACCCTTAAATCCGCCTTCTATGCGGTGGCTGTGCCCGTGGCCTATGGTGTGGGCTATCTGGCGGGAGTCATCACCAACGCCTGGAGCACGGTTTCCAGCTACACGGCGGAAGTCTGGCCACTCATTAAGACAATCATCGGCGGGGCTTGGGCGGCGGTGACGCAACTGCTCTTCCCGCAGATCGCCATCCTCAAGGGGATGTTCACCTTCGCCTGGGAGAGCATCAAGGTCGTGACCGGCGCGGCATGGGCATATCTCAAACTGACCATTACCACCGTCTGGACCTCGATCTACAATTCCATCGCACTGGTCTGGAACCTGGTTTCCGGTGTCTTCAAGGCCGGATTGCAGCTGTTGACCGGTGACTGGTCGGGGGCCTGGCAGACCATCCAGACCACCTTCACCAACGTCTGGGCCAACATCAAGGGCATCTTCGGGGCCTGGATGGACTGGCTGGTGGGGCTGAAAGACATCTTTTTGAACGCGGGCAGCGGCCTGATCGACGCCTTCTGGGCAGGCATTCAGGCAGCCTGGAGTACGCTGAAGGAAGGCTTCACCCAACTGCTGGAGGGACTCCGGAGCCTGCTGCCGTTCTCGGACGCCGAGGATGGTCCGTTATCCTCGCTCACCAAATCCGGACGTTCGCTTTTGCCCACTTTCGCGCGTGGTATCGAGCAGGGAGCCGACGAGCCGGTCGAAGCGGTCAATACCTCGCTGGCCAAAATCCAACTGGATGCGCCGAGAATTCCGCCATTGGAAGTTGAGCCAACCACCAACCGTCAAGGAATGCTTGACCGTTCGAGCGGATCGGATGCGCCTTCTGTTGTCTTCCAACGTGGAGCCTTCCAGATCACGGTTTCCAGTGGAGATTCCATCGACGATCTGGAGGATCGGTTGACGGAAATCTTCGGGCGGCTGGCGCTCCGACTGGGGGTGAGTCATGCCTGAGATTCGTAACGAACAGTTTCAGGTGGTGACGCTGGGCTCCGTCAAATCGGACGGCACGCCCGATATCGCCGATGTGCGATTCCGTTTTCCGGTTCCCCATCGCCAGATGGCCATCCGCCAGTCGGTCAAGGTGGACGAGGCCGACATCCCTGGACGCTCGGGCAAGATCAAGCAGGCGGTGGGCTACGAAGACACGGAGATCTCCATCTCGCTGCAACTGGTGGATGAAGAGGATCGCTCCGGCCAGGTGATTAAATCCGCCATGGAGCAGTATCAGACCCTGCAGTCGGCTTTTCGTGATCGCTCGGATCCGGTGGGTGATGGTGAAAGCACCGCTTCGGCATCCTATGCCGTGCCGACCGTCTTTTCCATCCAGTCGCCGCTCACCGACGCCTGCGGCATCAAAACGGTGCTGTTCAAGGGGCTGGATGTCTCCGATCAGCCCGGATCCACCGATCTGGAACTGAGCCTCACCTTCGTCGAATTCGAGCCGGTGGCCCGCCAGGTGGAACGACGCGGCCGCGAGGCTGTCCAGAAACAGCAGGCGACGCAGGAGGCCCAGCAGGCCGTCCAGCAGGACAGCCAGGCCGACGCGGCCCACAACGACGCCGTGGGCGAGGAAGATCCGCTGGCCGCCGCCTACCGGGCGGGCAAGTCCGATGCCATGGGAGGTGGACCATGAGTTGGAATGTCTCGACATGGGATGCCCCTGAAATCGAGGTGACGATTGGTGAGCGGACGCGTATCGGCACGGTGCGGCAGATGGAAATCGCGGCGGCGCGTTCGCAACCGGTGGCCACGGCCTACCTGGACCTGTCCAACCTGCGTTTCGAGTGGAAAGATGGTGCGGCTGATGGCGATCCGTTGCTCGTCAAATGGGGCTGGCGCGGTAAGGAACTTTCGCCGCTCTTCGACGGGACCGTGCTGCAAGTTTGTCAGCGGGAGAACCTGAAACTATTGGGGCTGTGCCGTGGCCGGGCGCTGTCGGATACGTACATTACCCGCACCTACCAGGACGAGGAAGCAACCGCCATTATCGAACATCTAGTGGGCGACTGCGGCTTCGCCACACAAGATATTGTGTCCTGCGACGCCATCCTGGATAAATTGCCTCTGCACGACAGCACGATTGTGGAGGCCATCCAGTACCTCAATCGTCGTCTCGAACTCGAGCACGACTTCTGGTGCGATCCCACTGGTGGCTTTCACTGGGGGCCACGCGATCTGGAGCAGGAGTCCGCCGCGTCGTTCACTCACGGTGAGGATGTCATAGCGTTTAAGCAGTTGCCCGGCAATCGCTTTCTGCTGACAGTCATGGGCGCGCCGCTCTGGCACTCGCAGGTCATTTCCGTCTTCGACCGGGATGGCAGCGAGATCCGCTATTTCATTGAGCAGGTTTGCCACACGGTTGGGCTCTTCGGTGAGGGCGCGCGCAGCCGTTTGTGGGTGGTCGAGGTGGACCATGCCTGATCGCGGCAACCTGGCAGCTGAACTCCGCGCTCTGATCGAGGGTCTGCATCCGGATCTGCGCAAGCATTTTCGCCCGTCACTGCTGGGCAAGGTGGTGGCGGTTCACGATGATGATGAGGATTCCGAGAATTACTACCGGGTGGATGTGGTCGTCGGAGCCGATGAGGAATCCGGCGAGCAGGGTTTGTCGATGCCCAAGGTTCCGGTGGCCTCGCTCTTCGCCCAGGACGGCTACGGAATCTTCGCACTTCCGGAAGTCGGCGCGGAGGTCACGGTATCCTTTCACGATGGCGATGTGACCCGTCCCTACGTCGAATCGCCCATTTTTTACGGCAACAAGGCTCCCGCCGGGTTCACCTCCGGTACGATTGCCATCCGGGGCAAGCAGGGCCAGAAGATCGAACTGAAGCCCCACGCCAACGAAATCGTCCTCTCCTGCGCCTCACTGAAACTGATCACGACCGACAAGCGCCAGGAGCATACCGTTGGCAACGAGATCAAACGGGTGCAGGGCAAGCGCCAATCACAGGTGGACGGCGCGGAAAACATATCCTGCGATGCCTGGAACCTGCAGGTCAATAGGGAAGCCTTCATTCAGTGCGGCGCGCTGACAGAACATACGAAAGGTGATCTGACCCAAAAAGTGGGCGGCTCCTTCAAACAGAAGGTGGCTGGATCTGTCTCGCAGCAGGTCGCAGGCGGCGTGTCGGTCGCCACGACTTTCAACAAACGTGAAGTGGTGGGCGGCGGCTACGAGATCCTGGTGGCCGCAACGCCCGGTATTGCACCCACGGCTCCGCAGGCGGCCTACCAGGTGCTGGTCAATGCCCCCGGCTTTCTGGCTCTCGATGCCATGGGAGGCCAGATCAATATCGGAGCCAACATCCCCACGCCGCCCGCCATGATCAATCTGGGCTCGGTCGCCTCCGGCCCAGTTCAACTGGGTGGGATATCGGCGGCGGGGCAACCGGCGGCCTGCGGCATGCCCCTGCAAATCATCTTAAACACGATCCTGACCGTGCTCAAAACCGTGCCTCTCGGCACGGGCAACCTCGGTGCGCCCATTGCTCCCAATCCGGCGGTGGCGGCAGCGCTGGCGGCGGCGGATTCCGCCATGGCGCAGCTCTTGAGCACGAAGGTCTTTATTTCACAGGTGTGACGATGGCACTGACGGACGGACAAAATGCAACGAAGCAGGCGATGGTCGATGCGGTAGCGGCAAAGCTGGAGGAACTGAACGAGTCCCTGATCGACACGCTCCCCGACGAGGCATCCAAACAGAAACTTCGCGACGGTTACCGAAATATCGGCACGGCCATCGCCGAGGTGCTGGGGCCGATCTGCGAGCACATCGTGACCAACGCGGAGATCGATGAGGAGCCGAACTTGGTGACATGAAAGCGAACTGGAAACAACCGAAAACCATCGGCCTGGCTGAACGTTTACGCGAGGTGACCGAGCGATTGAGCGCCATCCTGCCTCAGATCGTTGAGGCGCAGGCCAAGGCTGTCGAAGGCATGGCCAAGACCGCTATCGCGATCAATCAGAAGCCGAAGGAGGAGCCTGATGCCTGAGTGGCGCCCCTTCAACCTGGCCATGATACCGGGCGTGCCGCCCGCCCTCAATGCGGTGAACGAAGCCGCCGGGACGCTCTCCGGCCTGCTGGATACCCTGGCAGGTTTGTTGGAAACGCTCGCCCAACTCGTATCCTTCATGGCCGACGCCATGCATGCCGCCATACAAGCGCTCATCGCCATCATTCAGGAACTCATCAACCAGATCTATAACCTCTTGCAGACCGGCATCTACTTTTACCTGGACAAGGGACCGTTCTTCACCGGAGGCAGCCCGGACGGTCTGCACGGATTCCTCTCGCGCTGGAAGGCCAGCTTCGAGGATATCGGCGACAGCAACCGTCCGCAGTTTGAAGAAAACGCGCAGATGTCGGCCATGCTCTTCGTGGTGGGAGCCAACGACCTGCCGGATCTCTATCGCCTGCTGCGCCTTTTGGCCATGCTCTTCGGCAAGCCGGATCTGGATTGGGAGGAGGACGAGTATGGCTTCGATATCCCGACTCGCATCGAAAACAGCATGGGCACACCGCCCGATTGGGAATCCGTGCGATTGGGAGAGGTCTGCCCGCCCTTCGCCCGGCTGGCCGAGATCCTGATGCAGGCCATGGGCATGCTGAATGTCACCGACGACTACGCCAATATGCTGGACGCCCTGGCCGAGATCATCTCCGAGAAGGCCGCGCTTCTGGCCGCCATCGCCGACGAAATCCAGTCCCTGGTGGACGCCATCACGGCGCTGATCGAGTCGGCGGGCTTGTACGTCCTGCAGATCGATGGAAGCGGTGTCGACGATCTCATTGCGCAGGCTGAAACAGCAACGGATGTCCCTCCCTGGAATTATGAATCATGGGTTGCCGGAACCTGCCTGCTGGCCGCCACAGCGGATTTCGGGCCGGTCGTGGAACTGTTGGGAGGTTGATGATGACGCGATTTGAAAATCTCGGTATCGATCTTCTGCTGGATGATGACGGCGATCTCCAGGTCGGAGCGACCGGCGATCTGGCCATTACGCCCGATGGACGGACGACGCTGCTTCAGGATGTCCATCATCTGCTGGACACGCTGCCGGGCGATCTTTTCGGTCATCCGGATTACGGGGCGGGCGTGCCGCGACTATTCGGCGAGGAAGACCGGCCCGACTTCGAGCAGCTGGTCGCCCGTGCCATCGCGGACGTCTTAACCTACGATCCGTCCGTTGCTCCGCGCATCGAACCGGATTCCGTACAGGTGACGGCGGATCGCAGTGGGCGGGAAGCCAGTTTCCGGGTGTCCTTCGTCCCGCTCGGTGAAGACTTTACCAACCGTTTGAACATTACCTGGCAGGCCAATGCCGGGCAGGGAGATATCTGATGGCCCCGCAGATCAAGACCTATACTGAACTCGTCTCCTCCATGCTGACCGCCATCGGCCAGCGGACGGGACTCACCAACTTTAACATCGGCTCCGTGGTCCGTACCCTGACCGAAGTGGTAGCCGAGGTCGTCGGCGAACTCTACGCCTTCGGAGCCGAGATGCTGAAGCAGGGTTTTCTCGACACGGCCACCGGCATCTGGCTGGATCGCAAGGCGCGTGAGTACGGACTGGAACGCAAACCGGCCATCAAGACCGAGGGTCGGGTTGTCTATGCACGACCAGTTGCGAAAAACACCAACATCCCCATCCCGACCGGTTCCATCGTCACGACGCCCAAGGATCAATCCGGCAGGGAGTACCGGTTCTTCACAACCGAGGACGCCATTCTCGAAAGTGGTCAGATTTCCGTCCAGGTACCGGTGATAGCGGAAAGCGCCGGTTCCAGTTTCAACGTCGGCCCGGCCTCCATCACGAAGATGAAGACCTACATCACGGGTATTTCCACCGTAACCAACGATACGGACTGGATCACGACCGTGGGTGTGGATGAAGAGTCCGACTCCGAACTGCGCCAGCGTTGTTTTCTGGCCTGGGAGGAACTATCTCAGGGCGGCACGGCGGCGGCGTATGTGTCCTGGGCGCTGTCTGTTCCCGGTGTGAAATCGGCCTTTGTGGACGATACCCTGCCGCGTGGAGAAGGAACGGTGGATATTTACATCATGGGCGAGGCCGGATCTCCCGATCCGACGCTGATCGATGTGGTGCAGCAGGTGGTGGTCGCCAACCGGCCCATTACCGCTGACGCGCTGGTGCGCGCGCCCGTCATCGTATCGGTGCCTGTCTCGTTCCGCATCACGCCGCGCTCCGGCTTCGATACGGTGACGCTCGAACAGGAAATCCGCCGAAGGCTGTCGATTTTCTTCGGCGACATTGAGGACGCAACACTGGGTATTACTGCACTGGGCGTCGGCAAGGACGTGATCGTTTCGCAGCTGATCGGTCTGGTCATGGCTGTGCCGGGTGTTTACTCGGTCATCGTCGAACAGCCCACCGGCGACGTGGAGATCGACCCGAACGAGTTTCCCGAGTTGGGCGCGGTGACCATTATTATGGAGGCGGCCAGTCATGAGTGATCGCCCCGCCGACAGCATCTCGAAACTGGCCGACTACCTCTGGTGGCTCTTGCCGACCTTCCTCAAGAAGAAGGATCGGGCCGAATCCCTGGTGGCGCGTTTTGCGGAGATATGGGGAGAGCAGCTGGACGAAGCACGCGAGACGCTCATCGCCATCATCCCGGAGCTGCTTGCGGCCACCGCTTCCGGTAAATACCTGGACATCCTGGCCCGCCAGCGGCAAGTCTTTCGCGGCGTGGGCGAGTCGGATGAGTCCCTGCGGGCGCGCGTGCTGGCGGCCCACACGATCAAACGCAAGGGCGGCACGATTCCCGGCATGACCGAAGGGCTGACCCGACTCGGCTACAACGTCGAGGTACTGGAGCCATACAAGGGAACCTCCACCTGGTCGCGCTTTCTGGTTCACATCATCAATTGGGACGGTGTGGTCGCCGACCAGCGAGTCTTTTACGACACCATAAAACAACTGAAACCGGCGCACACGCTGCCGCTCGTCGACACCACCATCGTCATGGGTACCTGGGACGATGGCGGGGAAATGGATGACGGCGGGAGCCTGGACGACTGGATCTTCGAATAGGAGCTTCATCATGACCCAATCCCGCACTCACGATTATCGTTCGCCGCGCTCGTCGGCGGATCTGAACCGCAAGCTGGTCGGCATTCTGCCGCCGGGCGTCTACGCAGGATTCACCGTCCACGCGGACGGAACCATCGATCCGGGTGTGCTGCTGACTCCAGAGGGTGTACGCATTGAGGAAGACAGTCCCATTTCGGTATCGGTTCCACCGGGCGACGCTGCGCACCCGCGTCTCGACCTAGTGGTCTGCGTCCACGAATATCTGGCCACGGTTCTGAATGTCGCGGCGCATTTCGAAGTGGTGGAAGGTACGCCTGCCGCCGCTCCGGACTACCCGGGCCTGCCGGAGCATGCCGTCCTTCTGGCGAAATGCCGGATGAATGCGGGCGAGAGTACCTGGACGGAGATAATAAACGTCGGGCCGCCGGTAGGAACAGCCCCCGAACTGGCCGGGCCGGATCGGACGACCGAAACCGTTCACGGCAACGCGGAGGCCATCGATAATCTGGCCGGAGCAGGCAGAACTACCGAAACGGTCAAAGCCAACGCCGACGCCATCGCGCAGGAGGCCAGCACCCGCCAGTCGGGCGACAGTAACCTCCAGCAGCAGATCACCAACCATCTGAACGACACCAGCGGCCCCCATGCGGCCAGCAGCGTACCCATCCAGGACTCCGGAAACCGCTACTCCGGCGGCAATGTCGAGGCTGCTTTGCAGGAAATCGCCGGGTCCGGACGCACGAACCAGACGGTCAAAGGCAATGCGGATTCGATTTCGAACCACATCGGCAATGCTTCCGGGGCGCACGCTGCGTCCAGCATCTCGACGCAAGCCGTTTCCGGATCGCCGTTTTCGCTGTCGCAAGCTGAAGTCCAGGCGGCCCTGGCGGCGCTCGTGGGCGGCATGAACCTGAGGGCATTGAAGGCGGGAGACACGTTTTCCGGGGCGGTGACTTTTCAGAATGACGTCATTTTCGACGCCGACGACGTGGACGACGTGAAGTTCGACGAGGACATCATCTTCATCCGGACGGTCCCGGCCGCCGCCGGTCGCAGCGACGACTGCGAATTCAGCAACAGCCATGGGGTGTGGCACATGCAGCACTACGGGGACGAAGTGGCTATCCCCATCCCCGGAATCAACAAGGCCAAGCTGCATACGGTGAAATTCTTCTTCACCAACGAGGCGGGCAACCCGAACCCGACAAACGTCAATTGCAAGGTCTACCGGAAATCCACATTTACGGCTGATCCTGCCGCCGATCTGGTTGTGCAGGATAGCGTTGGTTTGCTCGGAAGCCCCACCAGCAACATGGCGGCGGGCATCGAACTGGACACCAGCGATCAGGAGATGGTCTATCCCGGCGGCATCGTCGCCTACACTTATTATGCCGTCGCCCGGCTGAGTGAACTAGACCCGTTGCCGAATCCCTGTCATTTCATTGGGTTGCGGATTGAGTATAAGCGGCGGAGGGTGGCGGTGTGAACTCTGTTTTAGCAGTGGAGGCTGGAGGAAATCGAAGCATCTTCTTCCATTTCAATCGCCCCGACAATCAAATCCATGATTCGCGCGCCGTCTAAAACTGGGCCGTAGTAGGAGGCTCCGATGGTCAGGCGCACGATGCGGCTCCAGTTCTCTTGGACAATATCCTTGGCCACTTCCATCGCACTCTGAAAAAGGGAGGTTCGTTTCTCAACGCCTGCTACCTTGCGCCCGAAAGTCGGTATCAAGGTCCTTCATTGAGATGGGAGCCGGACGGTCATTCATGGAACGCGCCTCAGTTTATATAAACCTATTTCGCATGGCAGGATATCAAATCAGAGAAGAATTTTGAAGAAACGAAATGGCAGATGCGAAGATAGCTACGGATCAATTTCCCTTCCCCCAGTTGTACCTTTTCATTTCGGCTACTTCCGCCCGGCGCGGTCGTTTAGCCAAACAATCAATTTCCGATTTTCATTGTAAAGTCAGGCAGATAGTCTATAGTGATTGTAGGATGTAATCGATAGTTTCGCTGTAGCTTGAGCTTTTATTTACGGGTCGTAAATGAAAGCATTCGGCGATGTTGGCCAGGAGCGTTTAGCACCGCTCCGCAAAGGACAGGTGCGCAAATGGCCAGGAAGAATAATACGGCTAGGAAAAGCGTAAAGACGAAAAAGTCGAACGGCGCTTCTACAGCCAATACGAAGACTGAACGATCTTCCCAGACAGTCTCCGTTGACATCCCCAAAGCCAAAGCTAAAAGCTCAACCAAGAAAGCCTCCAAAACGACCAATCCAAAAGCGGCCTCCCTTCGCACCAAAGAAAGTCATACCACCCACGGCGATTCCCATGCCTTCCCCATCGTTGGCATTGGCGCATCGGCCGGAGGATTGGAGGCCCTGGAGCAGTTTTTGGGCGGTGTGCCGAAAGACTGTGGGATGGCCTTCGTCATCGTGCAGCATCTGGACCCAGACCACAAGGGCATCATGCCCGAACTTCTGCAGCGCATCACGAAAATGAAGGTGCGCCAGGTCAAGGACCGCATGCCCGTCGAGCCGGATTGCGTCTATGTGATCCCTCCCAACCGGGACATGTCGATTCTGCACGGCGTCCTGTACTTGCTGGAGCCCACGGCCCGGCGCGGCCTGCGCCTGCCGATCGACTTCTTTCTGCGCTCGCTGGCCGACGACCAGCAAGTCAATAGCATCGGGGTGATCCTTTCCGGCATGGGCTCGGACGGCACCCTGGGTTTGCGGGCCATCAAGGAAAAGGCCGGGCTGGCGCTTGCGCAGGAGCCGGGATCGGCCAAGTTCGATGGCATGCCACATAGTGTGATCGAGGCAGGATTGGCCGATATTGTCGCTCCGGCCAACGAACTGCCGGGCAAGATCGTCGCCTATCTGAAACACGCGCCATTGGTGAAAACCGGAGCGGCGACGGTTGTGGACGACAAGACCCGGAGTTCGCTGGACAAGGTCGTGATCCTGCTGCGGTCGCGCACGGGCAACGATTTCTCGCTTTACAAGAAGAGTACGCTGTATCGCCGCATTGAGCGGCGCATGGGTATCCACCAGATCGCAAAAATCAACCTGTACGTCCGCTATCTTCGAGAAAACCCGAACGAACTGGATCTGCTGTTCAAGGAACTGCTGATCGGCGTGACGAATTTCTTCCGCGATGCGGATGTCTGGGAGAAGCTGAGAACGGAGATCATTCCGGCGCTCTTGAAAAACCGGCGCGCCGGACAGGCGCTCCGGGCCTGGGTTCCCGGCTGCTCGACGGGCGAGGAAGCCTACTCGCTGGCCATCGTGTTCAAGGAGGCGCTGGAAACGCTCAAGGTTAAAAACGGCTTTTCCTTGCAGGTTTTCGCGACCGACCTGGACCCGGACGCCATCGACAGGGCCCGTGCGGGCGTTTTTCCAGTTAACATAACTGCCGACGTCTCGCCGGAGCGGCTGGACCGCTTTTTCACGAAAGAAGAAGGTCGGTATCGGGTAAGCAAAGAGATCCGCGAAATGGTGATCTTCGCCCCGCAGAACGTGATCATGGACCCTCCATTTACCAAACTTGATATCCTCACCTGCCGCAACCTGCTGATTTATCTGAGCGCGGAGCTACAGAAAAAGCTGTTGCCGCTGTTTCACTACAGCCTGAATCCCGGCGGCGTGCTACTGCTTGGAAGTGCGGAGACCATCGGAAACTTCACGGATCAGTTTGCGCCGCTGGATAGCCGGCTGAAGTTGTATCAACGTCAGGAAAGCGCGCTGTCCGTCACGCCCATTGAATTCCCATCCATCTTTGCCGCTAAGCCCAAAACCGTAACGGAGAACGTCGCTATGGGGAAGCCCCCTGCCAATCTGGAGTCCCTGGCCGAACAACTCATCCTGCAACGCTATTCCCCGGCGACCGTGCTGGTGAATGCCCAGGGCGACATTCTATACACCAGCACCCGAACGGGAAAATACCTGGAACCGCCGGTGGGCAAGGCCAATCTGAACATCTTTGCCATGGCGCGAGAAGGATTGCGGCACGAGTTGTCCGGCGCTTTCAGAAAAGCACTTCGGCAAAAAGCCGACGTCACGGTCAAAAACATGAAGGTGGGAACCAACGGCGGAACGCAGGTGGTGGATCTGACCATTCAGCCGCTTTCGTCGCCGGAGGCGTTGACCGGGATGGTGTTGATCGTGTTCTCCGATGTCGCATCGCTTGCGCAGCAGAAACGCTCAGGGCGCGCCGAATCCAAGCCGGTCGATGCCTCGCGGGTTGCGGAACTGGAGGAGGAGACGCAACGGTTGCGCGAGGAACTGCACAGCACGCGCGAGGAGATGCAGAGCTCGCACGAGGAATTGAAATCGGCCAACGAGGAATTGCAATCGACGAATGAGGAATTGCAGTCCACCAACGAAGAACTGACCACCTCAAAAGAAGAGATGCAGTCGCTCAATGAAGAGTTGCAGACGGTCAACGCCGAATTGCAATCGAAGCTGGACGACCTTTCGCGGTCCAACAACGACATGACCAACCTGCTCAACAGCACGGAAATCGCCACGGTCTTTTTGGATGGCAAACTGAATGTACGGCGCTTCACCGAACCGGCGACCAAAATCATCAAGTTGATTCCAGGCGATGTGGGGCGTCCGTTGAGCGATCTTGTCACCGACCTGAACTACACGGATTTGTCGGACGATTCTCAAGAGGTGCTGCGAACCCTGGTGTTTTCGGAAAAGCAGGTCGCCACCAGCGACGGGCGCTGGTTTACGGTGCGTATCATGCCGTACCGCACGACGGATAACGTCATCGACGGGCTGGTCATCACATTAATTGATATCAGCGCGGCGAAAAAACTTGAGACCAGGCTGCGGGAGGAATCTTCAGCAGGAGTGACGAAAGGGTCCAACGAATGACCGACAAGAAAAAGGCTGCGTCGGACCCTGCCGAACTCCGCCGTCGGGCGGAAGACGAACTAAAAGAAAAGACAAGCGTCTCGACCCCATCGGAGGAAGCGGATGTCCACAAGCTCCTCCACGAATTGCAGGTCCATCAGATCGAACTGGAGATGCAAAACGAAGAGCTTCATACGGCTCAACTTGAACTGGAAACGTCGCGGGACCGCTATGCCGATCTCTACGATTTTGCGCCCGTGGGCTATTGCACGATCAATGCAGAGGGGATCATCCTGGAAGCCAACCTGACAGCCGCCACCTTGCTGAACGTGGAGCGAAGCAAACTGATCAAGCAACCGCTCGCCAGGTTTATCCTCAAAACCGACCAGAATATGTATTATCATCACAGGCAGCAGCTATTCGATACCGGCGAACCGCAATCGTGCGAACTGCGGATGATAAAAAGCGATGGAACGGAGTTCTGGGGAAATCTGTCGGGAAGCATCAACCTCGACGATGATGAGTATCCCTTATGTCGCATGTCGATAAACGACATCACCGAACGTAAACGGATTGACCAGCAGATCCACTATCTCAAAAAAGCCGAAAGTCTGAAACGCATGGCGGGCGCCATCGCCCATCGTTACAATAATCTGATGACCGCAGTGGTGGGGAATCTTGAGCTGAGTCTGGACAAATTATCGAAGGATTCCAACCTGCATGAGCAATTGACGGACGCCATGGGTGCGGCCCGAAGTGCTTCCGACCTTGGCGGTACAATGTTGGCGTACCTGGGCCAGACGGTGGCTCAGCGTCTACCGCTGGACCTTTGCGACATCTGCCGTCAGGAGCTTCCCTCGGTTAAGACCGCTTTACCGGAAAACGTAGTATTGAAGACCGATCTGCCCGCCATTGGGCCGTCGATTATGGCAAACTCATCCCAGATTCGACAAATCCTTCACAACATGATCGTCAATGCATGGGAATCGCTGGAAGGTCAGCCGGGCGAGATATTCCTCGTCGTCAAAACCGTTCACCCGACTGACATACCTGTTACCAACCGGCTACCGATCGAATTCCGGATGGAAGATGCGGATTACGCCTGCCTGGAGATTGCGGACACCGGATGCGGGATACCGGAAGCGGTATATGAAAACATCTTTGATCCTTTTTTTACGACCAAATTCACCGGCCGCGGATTGGGTCTGGCCGTTGCTTTGGGCGCTATCAAGGCACATGACGGTTGCATCATCGTGGGAAGCGCCGGAAATCATGTTAGTGTTTTCCGGGTATTCCTGCCAATTACGTCCGAGGCCGTTTTAACCCCTGAGGTGCCTTTATTAAAGAAAGCAGCAGAGTTCACTGATGGAGGAACTGTGCTATTCGTTGACGATCAGCCCTCGGCTCGACGTCTAGGTTCGATAATGCTCATGCGTCTCGGCTTCAAGGTCATTGAAGCTGAAGACGGCATCCAGGCTATTGAACTCTTCAGGGAGTGTCAGGACGAAATCCGTTGTGTATTGTCCGATCTGACCATGCCCCGGATGAACGGTTGGGAGACACTGGAGACATTGCGCCGGATTGCACCCAACATCCCCGTCATTCTGACCAGTGGGTACGACCACCCCCATGTGATGGAAGGAGTGCATCCCGAAATGCCGCAGGCATTCCTGCAGAAACCGTATCTGTTGGCTGATCTGAAAATGGCGTTGGCCAAAGCGTTGTGTTAAGGAAAGCTGCCTGAGAAGCAGGCATGACGATAAAGAACAGAATCCCATAGATGTTAAATTCTATTGCCGATTAAAATGTGATTGAGATGAAAGCAGGTTGAATGGAGATCAATCCGTTTTCCCGGTCATTTCTTTCGTTTCTTCGAAGCGGCCTTGAGTTTCTCAAGTTGCCGTTCAAGATCATCATGAGAGTGTTGAAGGTCTTCTTCGGCCTGTCGGCGAAGAGTGATGTCTATGATAATCATTCGGTATTGACTGATTGTGTCCGTTTCGGCGATGGGAGCACACAGCAATTCAGCGACAAACGAAGTCCCATCTTTTCTCTGGATTCGGACATCACAGGACTGGGACGCACCCGTTGAGAATACGATTCGATGACATTGAAGAAATGCGGCCTGATCGTCTTTCAAAATGAAACGATGGAATGGCTTCCCAAGGAAAGCGAGCCGCCCGACGCCCAGCATACCCGCACTTTTCAGGTTGGCTTCATCGACGATCCCGTCCCGGTTGATCGTTAAATACCCGACCGGAGAGAAGTGATACAATTCCTCGAATTTGTTGCGGGCGGTTTCGAGTTCTGCCTGGGTATCTAAAAGCTCCTGGTTCTGCATCTCCAACTCGATCTGGTGAACTGTCAGTTCGTGCATCAAGCGCTGCATTTCCTCGAAAGATACGTTTGCATCCGGCTCCTTAGAGGACTTCCGGGCCGTCAGTTTTTTCTCTGCCTTGCGCCTCAGGCTCGTGGCGCTCTTATCGAGTTTTTTGTTGTCCTTCATGGCGTGCTCCTCATTGCGAAACATATTATATTCGTTACAGCGCCACTACAGTATAAACTTTGAACCGACCGACAACAGACGCTTCTCGAAATATTCGTTTTCTTGCTCTTCCGATCAAGCATACATTTATCCCTAGTCATTGGATAGTTCTTTCCTATCCCAATGATGAATCGTTGCATTTAGTTTTACAATTAGAAAGAATAGGCTTGTTTCTTCGAATATTTCAAAGTATTATAGGCAAATGGAATGGATCAACTACCATCATCTCCTTTACTTCTGGACTGTTGCGAAGGAAGGCTCCATCGTTAAAGCGAGTGAGGTGCTTCGCCTGGCGCAGCCGACGATCAGCGGCCAGATCAAGCGATTCGAGGAGGTTCTTGGGGAAAAGCTATTCGAAAAAAGAGGCCGCAATCTGATTCTGACCGAGGTTGGCCGTCTGGTATTCCGCTATGCCGATGAGATTTTCACCCTCGGGAGAGAGATGCAGGATGTGTTACAGGGCCGTCCTACCAATCGACCGCCTAAAATGGTTATTGGGATTTCAAGCTCCTTTCCTCGGCTGATTGCTCACATGCTGCTGGCTCCGACGATCGAACAGCTAGGTCCGATCAATCTCGTTTGCAGAGAAGACAAGCCGAAACTATTATTGGCCGAACTGGCTATTCACAATCTCGATCTTGTTTTATCAGATGCTCCGATGGATCCGTCCATCAGAGTCAAAGCTTACAATCACTTGTTGGGAGAATGCGGAGTTACCATTTTTGGAACGGATGACCTGATCAAACGCTACAAACGAAGTTTTCCGCAGTCACTTGACGGCGCTCCGTTTCTTTTACCGACGGAGAATACCGTAATCAGGCAATCCATGAACCAGTGGTTTCTTTCTCGGGAAATCCTCCCGCAAATCGTCGGTGAATTTGAAGATAGTATCCTTCTCAAGGTTTTTGGACAATCCGGCATGGGGCTTTTTCCTGCGCCCAGCGTCATTGCCGATGAGATGCAGAAACGATACGACGTCCGCCCGGTCGGGAGACTGGATGACGTGCGTGTTCAGTTCTATGCCGTTTCGGTGGAGAAGAAACTGAAACACCCTGTCCTGGTCGCAATCAATGAAGAAGCCCGGAAAAGGATTTTCGGCAACGGAGATTAATTCTATGAATCCAGGGCCATTAAAGATGAAACGGATCGCCGTGCTGACGAGCGGGGGTGATGCGCCGGGGATGAATGCTGCCATTCGGGCGGTTGTACGGGCCGGGGACGATAAAGGTCTTGAAGTATTCGGAGTACGGCGAGGCTTCGCGGGGCTCATCGAGGACGATTGCATCCGGATTGGACCTCGGGATGTCGGCGGGATCATCCAATTGGGCGGTACGATGCTGGGAAGCGCCCGAAGCCTGGAATTTAAAACAGAAGATGGTCAAGCCAAAGCATTGGAGATTCTGCATTGGCATGACATCCATGGGCTTGTGGTCATCGGAGGGAACGGCTCTCAAACCGGTTCCTACGCGTTGTCGGAACGCGGATTTCCCGTCGTGGGGATTGCGTCCACCATAGACAATGATCTGGCAGGCAGCGATATCACCCTTGGTGTGGACACTGCCTTGGGTGTGGCGCTTGAGGCGATTGACCGCCTAAAAGTAACGGCCTCCTCACATCGCCGGGCCTTTCTGGTCGAAGTCATGGGGCGGAACTGCGGATACCTGGCTTTGGCGGCGGCTATTGCGGGCGGCGCAGAGTCGGTGGTGATTCCCGAGGCGGAAGTAATGCCGGAAGATGTAGCGAAAGAGCTTTCAGATGCGTACAAACGCGGAAAGCCTCATGCGCTGGTCGTGATATCAGAGGGAGCACACCACCGGGCATCGGACATCGCTCGGTATGTCGAGGCCAATCGGCATGAGCTCGGGTTCGGGGTTCGGGTGACCACACTCGGCCACGTTCAGCGGGGCGGAGCTCCCGGACCGTTCGACCGCCTTCTCGGCAGTCGATTGGGTGTGGCAGCTGTAGATATGCTGATAAACGGCAATTTCGGTGTGCTGGTCGGTTTGTTACGAGGCGTGGTTGCGGCGACACCGCTTGGCGAAGTAGCCGAACGATCCAAACCATTGGACCCGGAATTGCTTCGCATGGCCCCGATACTGGCGAGGTAAATGATTTCCTGTCTTTGCAGCTCAACCTTTATCGAACTCATTCGGGATGGAAAACCTGCTAATCCAAATGCCTTGTGATCGAAACGGTTGACGGATCGTCAGAAATGTTCATTTCCGTAAAGCCCATTTTCTTGATAAATGTGAGCATGGTCGAATTGCTTCTGAGCACGGAACCAGACATCTGATGTACACCGTTTGCCTTAAGGTGACTGATCAGGGATGTCATCAGCCTGGTCCCAATGCCAAGCCTTTGCCATTTGTCCGCAACGACAATCGCAAACTCACAGTTTGCCCGATCGGGATCGATCACGTAGCGCGCCACCCCGATTTCTTCTTCACCTGATTCTCCATTGTGTAGAACAATCAAGGCAACCGCGTTTCGTGAATCGGGTTCCGTAAAATTCTTTAAATCCTTCTTGTTGAGCTCCCGGATCGCACCATGAAAACGGAAATAGCTGGACTGAGCAGAAAGTCCTTTTACGAACGCCTGCTCTCTGGCGGCGTCGCTTGCGGCAATATGGCGAAGCATTAGCTTCGCGCCGTCCGCAAGTGTCCAGATTCCTTCTTGGTCGTCTTTTCCCATGATATGACCTTGCAATCCGAAATTACTCACAATCTAATTCGAGCAAACCAGACCTTCATCGGCGGGTCGCTGCTTTCCTTGTTTTTCATCTGAATCATAATGACCGCCATTATCCCGCGCGCGAGCATTAACCCGGCGCCTACTATCCGCTTTTATCTGCCTCAAAAAGGAGGGAGGCCCTTCGCAACCACCGGAGTTTTCTGTAATAGAAACCCGGCGCTTCGAAGGGCCCATTGGGGGAAAAGGTAAGTTGCCTAAAAGTTCCGAGGCCTTCGTCAACAATTCGGCTACATTTAAAGATTTAATCATAAAGGCATCAGCGAACCAACTGCGAACATCAGTACGGAAATGGGCATAATTGGTGTTAATTATCACAGGAAGGTTCGGGTTTTCCACATGCATGGCAGCCATTGCTTCAAATCCATCATTGCTGGATAGTCCGGGGTCCAGAATAACAAGGTCCGGCTTTTCTCTTTTTACAGCAGCCACAGCGTCGGAACCGTTTGTTGCCAACGAAACGCTATAGCCGGATATTTTGAAATTATCCTCGTACAAGCGACGAGTATAATCTTCATCGTCTACGATGAGGAGCTTGGGTTGTTTATGATTGTGCATGATCGTTTTTCATAGTCTCTCTTCCGTCATTCGTCCTCCGGAAATTGCGAAGGATCCGTCCTGCGACGCTTCAGATCGCGCTGCCGATTAAGGGTGCTATCGACAATTCCTGTCAATTTATCTGCGGCACCAGCGACAGTTTGATCCAAGGTCTTTGCATGGTGGGTGACCGTTATTGGCTGCTGACCCTCAAGGCGAACCTCCATCATACAACGCATGTCACTCTGGCCGTTCTTGCCGTCTTTCTCTTCGCTTAGGTGCACTTTCACTCGCGTGATGTGATTGCTGAATCGGTTCAGGGCACCCTCCACTACACCGCTGATCTGATCGGATAGCGCCTGGTGTCCATCAATGTTATGGTCGGTCTTTATCATAATATTCATCGTGTTCGCCTGTCTTGATTGTGATTTGCTCAATACGGGTAAATGGCTGCTGGCCCGGATTTCCCTGGGATCTGTTTTACCGGGATGAGCTCAGCCACCAGCTGCGAGTCGGCTAACTCACGTACACTGTCGCTATTGGTTCCAACCAAGGTGGCCCGTAAAAAACAGCGCTACGACCACTACCAGTATTATGGTTGCTGGTGACATACTCCAATAACCATACCGTGTGTAACCCCACCCTCCGCCAGCGAGCGCAATAGATAAAAGTAAAACTGCTAAAAGTAAGAGCCACATGTTTGCCTCCTTGTTAAGGCGATTCCGAAAGCATTACCAGTTTGCACCGACTCCTTTTCAGAATCGATCCGTAAATATTTGTTCAATTCTGATCGTCGACCGCCAGAACTGAACATCCACCTTCTATTTAGCCCTTTTTTAATGGTTAGGTCTATGAGGAAAAGTGAGCCCTATGCTTCGAGAATAGCTAACCCTTCGTTGATGGACTCCATTGCTGAGGTTCCATGTATTCCTTTGACATATATATCGACCATAAGGAAATTTGGACAATATACTTCGAATAAGACGATGTGTTGGTTCTGTGTGGTCTACCCTGCCTGTACACTTCGAGATTCTCGATTGAAGCCATCCAAATTACATTATTGTCTTACATTCCCTGCAGCGCTAAAAATAGCTTGAAGGTATGCCCCGTGATCTGATGAAGAAAAGGGCATCCGAGACCGAAAACCCGTAGCGTGGAAGCATCTTGGATTGAAAGATGAATACAATTACCGTTGTATAAGGGGCAAAGCGATGCTCAAAAACAAACCCGCTCCCGATGATAATATGACGGGGCCGAACCCCAATCGGCGGATCTTGGTTGAAAGAATGCTGGATAACGGAAGAGTCGTAAAGGAATACATCAGTGGACGGAAACAAAATATCCTCGGTTTGCTGGGAGAAATAAAAGGAACAATTTTGAATTGTTCCTTCAGAAGCCGAGATTGTTCTGAAGATGAGAAGGATAATGAGGCGCGGCGGGAAAGGTGATGGGACGGTTCTTGTGGCCAGTCTAACACGAGAAACAGAGCCAAATATTAAAGGTGAAAAGCCATGCAAAACAGCAGAAAACGAAAAATCCTCATCGTCGAAGGAGAACAACACCTTCGTCTTTTATACAAGGTCAGCTTTAAAGACATCGGCTATATCGTATCTCTAGCTGCAACCAGTTCCGATGCCATTTTTTCAGCTAAAGCGAATAAGCCGGACCTTGTTATTGTGGATCTTGGATCGCCCCCTGATGATGGACTCAAGCTGATTTCTGCCATCCATCGGACAAATATTCACCTTCCTATAATCATCAACACCGGGTACAGCCACTTAAAAGGTGATCCTAGAATCGGTATCGCCGATGCGTTCATCACCAAATCCTCGAATCTTGATGAGTTGATTACCAAAGCAGCGGAACTATTACAGGACAATAGGAGATGCATGCAACTGACTTCAAGTGCATCGACATAGTAAGGGGCATTTTATGCAGCCCCCTTATCGATTAAGTTGCAAGCATGGTCTATGCGGAAGCATGGGATATAGGAAATTCACTATCGTAATTAAGGAGACATGAAATGGCTACTCAGCTGAAAGAAGATTCCCTTTCAATGAACAATCCGAAAAAGCCTCGTCCGGAGGATAGAAAACTCACCGAGGCCATGCCTGATTTGGAAAAAAGCGAGATGAAAAAGATGGTATCCGAAGCCGCCTACTATCGGGCCTTAAGCCGCAATTTCGAAAGCGGCGATCCCCTGAAGGACTGGCTTGAGGCAGAGAAAGAAGTCACTGCCAAGAGAAAAGGATAATCGGTATGGAAGTCGCCAAATGCAGCGCATCAACAGCGTTCATTTGCAAGAACGAACAGAAACATGGGCTCAAAACGAGCTAAAGGAGCAAGTTATGCTGACAAAATGGGATGATTTTACAAGGACATTCTCTGCGCTTGACGAGTTTCGTCGGCGTATCAACAACGCTTTCGATGAGGCGGGGCATCCACTATGGGTGTACCAAACGGATCAAAGACCGGCGGGGAGTTGGCCAGCTATCAATCTCTATGATGAAGGCAGCAACCTGATTGTCGAAGCTGAAGTCCCGGGACTTACGGAAGACAAGATCCAGCTTTCACTCAATGAAAACGTCCTTTCCATTAGTGGTGAGCGCAAGGTTGAGGTTCCGAAAGACTATGCCGTACATCGACAAGAGCGCAGTTCAATTAAGTTCGCTCGCAGTTTTTCACTGCCCAGCAAAGTGGACTCGGAGAAGGTCGCAGCGGCAGTTAAAGATGGTTTGCTGACAGTGACAATGGAAAAGGCCAAAGAAGCTCAACCCCGCAAAATCACGATTAAGGCCAGCTAAGGCCAAGATGGAGAAGACCATGACTACTGAGATAACAAAAAGTAACGTCGAGACACCGGAACTGGCCCAGCAACGAAAATGGCAGACGCCGTTATTCGACATTTTCGAAAACAAAGATGAGTTGCTGCTCGTCGCCGATATGCCCGGTGTCAATTCGGATAATATCAAGATACACCTGGACAAAAACGAGTTGATTATCGAGGGTAAGCGTAAAGCATCCACCCACTCAAACGCCTTGGCGGTAGAGCGTTCAGCATATGACTACCAGCGCATTTTCACGATTCCACCCGGGGTCGATGAAATGAAGATCAAGGCCGAAAACAAACACGGTGTATTGCGGCTGCATCTGCCCAAGTCAGAGGCGGTCAAGCCCAGGCAGATTCAGGTCAAAGCCGGGTGATGTGACTTGCATAGGAGTGGTATAGTATCCAAATGTTATCCGGTCGGAAGACGTGTCTACAACAAGCTAGGCGAGGCCTGTCAATTAATTGTCTTCCGACCGGTTTTTTTACCCGCCACCGGGTTAAAAAGATAAGTGGCTTATTCGGAATTAGATTATTCGTCAACACTTCGAATAACGCCCTTGTCAACTCGGCCGAAATCGTCCTGGATGCGTATAATGTCATCTTCGCCGAAATAATCGCCGCGCTGCACTTCGATGAATACCAGTTCATTGTCTCCGATGTTCCTCATGCGATGCACAGCACCTATGGGAATGTCCACCGAATCGCCTGGCTCTCCTCTGATTTCCTCATGGTCCCTGGTGATAACACCTTTACCCTGAACGATGCTCCAATGTTCGCAACGGCGGCGATGAGACTGAAGGCTAAGCCGCTTGCCGGGGTAGACTACAATGCGTTTCAGCTTGTAATCCGGCTCGTCTAAAAGAACCTGATAATAACCCCACGGGCGATGATCTTCACGTTTTGTTTTTTTCAGGATGGTTTCGTAGACCCTCATATAGTTGTCCGTCATGATGTCCTGCGTGAAGTTTCGCTCGACCCATTCACGACATCGCCGCCGGTCAATTTCGCCTATTCGATCAAGGGCTTCGACCGCGCCGTTCACGTTAGAAACGAGAAAACCATTTTCTCCGTCACGTATCAGTTCCTGCATCGACCCCTTGTTGAAAGCGATGATCGGCGTGCCGCAGGCGCCTGCCTCGATCACCGAGAGTCCGAAAGGCTCCCCGAAAGAGATCGGATGTAAAAGAGCGATCGAATTGCCCAAAAGCTTTTCGTATTCTGCAGGACCAGCACTGCCGATGTATCGTATCTTGTCGCCGTCGATGTGCGGTTCGATCTCAGATTTAAAGTATTTCTCGTCGTGAATCACACCGGCCACGATCAATGGCCGATCAACGGTATTGGCAATTTTAATAGCCTCGGCTGCTCCTTGGTGCGGGTGAATGGGACCGAAAAAGAGGAGGTAGTCCTCCGGGTTTTTACGGAAGGTAAATTGATTCAGGTCGATGCCATTGTAAACCGTGGCAATGTATTCCAGTTTTGGCGATCGGTCGGCGTTGCTGCTCGATGCGTAAAAGGTTTTACCGATATATTTTTCGAATACGGGTAGAATCTTCGGAGGGGAAAAGCAGTGAATGGTGGTAAGCATCGGGGTCTCGGCGGCCCCAAAGTAAGTCACGGGGAGAAAACCGAGGTGGTTGTGGATCAGGTCGAAATCAGCAATGTGATCCAAGAGTTCCGAGATGTGCAAGCTGGTGTATATTTGAGCGTCAAGTTGCTTGTCTTCCTTATAAGGCCGAGGGCAGATGGAGTGCAGTTTGCCCGCAGTCTGCGAGTCTGACGTTGCGAACAGGGTGACATCTACGCCCTTTTTTACGAGTCCCTCGGTCAGCGTTGAAACGATTTGCTCCCGATGGCCAAGATTCCTTGGTGGAGTCCTCCAGGCGATCGGGGATAACATGGCTATTTTCATGAACGGTACCTCATCATATTTGACTTTTGTGCAATGCCTCGTTCAGTGAAAATGACTAATCTTCATAAGCTTGTGTTACCAATGCTTAGCCCTAACCGTATCGAAGAGAGAAGTTTTACCGGTTTCCACGCACTCCACCGCGTATAGGTACATGGCCGCCGACCAGGTTTGCCAATCCTGTCCGCATGGAAGGCCGTCTTGAGCCCGGATCCATTCATTGAACCCAAAATCGAGATCGGGATTCCTGGAGCAACGGACAAGTTCAGTTAAAACAGCCAGTTTCTGTTCAGCCAGACTCTGTCTTCCGATTGCCACCAGCGCGGCAATATAAAACCCGCAAACAAACGGCCAGATTCCACCATTGTGATACTCGCCTGGATTGTTAAACTTTTTGTACCTGCTTTTCCAATCGGGGTCCGAAGGTTTTATATATGGGAAAAAGTTGGGAGGAAGGTCGACCGCCAGATTCCCTTCATTGCGCAAGGTCTGACTGCTCGACTCGATCCAGTCGATGATGGAGTCTGCTTTTTTTCGTGTGGCGATACCGGACAGTATCGCCAAGCTATTGCCGAGGAGATCGAAGCGCTCGCTATGGTAAAGCTTGTATGACCAGAGTGCGTAGTGCGGTTTGTGTTCAAGTACAAGGCCCTCATACTTATGCGACGGAGTAAAATCGTCGATGTGCACCGGCTTATTGATGTCTGTTTTCAGCCGATCGGCTCTCTCATCATGTCCCAATAACCTGAGATAGCTATAAACAAGCGCATTCACGTAAAGACCGTAGCCTGGCACCCACTGCTCGTCCCGCCAGTCGCTGGTGGGTTGCTGGGCGACGATCACGGCATTCGTGGGGCTTTGGTGTTCCATCCAGCGAATAGCTTTTGATACGGCTTGTTCGAGAAAATCCGAGTCCTCCACCGCCTTTCTGTATGCGGCGATCCCGATTAGAAAAAGCGGCGTTGTATCGCTGGCGCCGAGATCCTCGGGATCGTCGGCCAGACCCGAAATGAGACCCAAGGGGCTTTGACTGACGGAAAGGGCGATTAAGGTGCGACGCAAAGAGTCGATCAATTCTTCGTCGCCACTCGATAAAATCCCCAACGATGAAATCATCAGGTCGCGGGTGTAAGGCTCCGGATACCCCCATGAGGCGGTTCGCGGCAGGCCCGATCGTCCCGAGCGCACGTTATGCAGCAGCACGTTCAATGCCGCTTGACTGGCTTTATCAACATTTCCGTCAATCTTCGATTTCATTTTGTCCTTACTGTTTCTATGAAAGGCCGAGTTTGGACGAGACGATGTCCACAAACCTACGCGCGACTACACGATAGTCGTAGTTGGCTTTCACTCGTTCTCGACCCGCCGCCCCCATTCGTTGGCGCAGTTGTGCGTCCTCCATGAGTTTAAGCAAGTGCTCGGCGATACTGTGAACGCTGGCACGGTAGTCGGCAACTCTGGGATTGGGGAATATAATGCGCCTGGTATCCGAGAATCCCTGATCCTCGCCAACGATTGTTTCCTTGATCCAGACTTCGCTGGCCACATCGGCTAAGAATGCGGTTTCGCCGTGCACAAGCGTGTCAAGCAAGGCCATGGCGTGGATGCCAATCACCGGCTTGCCGCAAGCGCCAGCTTCAACCTGGGGCATGCCGAAGCCCTCAAGCCTTGACGGTCCGGCATAAATGTCGCATGCGGCGATCAGGTAGGGTAGGAAATTTCTTGAGTTCTTGCTCATGGTGAACACAACGTTCTTCTCGATACCCAGGTGATGGGCGAGTTGGAGATCCTCCATGTTCTGCTTTTCTGTACGCTCTTGGGGCCAGACTTTACAGACGTATTTCCAGTCGGGGATCCGGGTATCGATCATGGCTAGCGCCTGCATAACTTCTTGCGCGCCTTTGGAGGCTGCGTCGCCGCCAACGGTGAGAATCATGATCTGATCCGGAGCTACTCCGAGAGCCTCGCGCACGGCGCTGACCTTCGGATCATGCCTATCGCGGGGAATGAACGAATCTGTGTCGCATCCCACGGGCAGAACTTCGAAGTTGTCAGTTTTCACTCCGTCGCGGGCGTAGACTTCCTTGACCCAGTTAGAGGTCACCAGGACCAGCGGCAGGCTTTGCAACACTTCCTGAAAATTGCCCACATAGCCGTCGGCCACGAGCCATGGTATCGGCTTCACCCCATATCGTTGGGGATGCAGCACCAGATGTGGCGTATGCCCCCAATAGCCGATTCCGACGACTACATCCGGTTCGAACCAGCGATAATACCATTCCTTCTCCTGGGCCGATTCAAGGTTTACCGCCTGAGCCTCCACACCCACTTCCTTCAATCCTTTGTATATGAGATCCCCCTGTGTAGCCAAGCCTCCCGGAGAAGGTGGATAGTCGTACAATACGAGGACTTTCATTTTACTCTCCTTTTTCCATGCCCATTCCGCCCGCTCCATGAGGCGTCCGAGACGCATATCGCCGTTGCCAGGCAAACGCATCATCGGGTATGGAAAACCGCCAGAAGGCTTCTTTTTTCGGAGTGGTCATCGCCTCCCAGGAATCATGAGAAAATCCGTACACGTCCAGGATGAGGGCCCGTTTCTCCCGCCAGATGTTTTCCGGGAGCGAAACATACAGATCGGCGGTTTCAATCGCTTTGGGGTAATGCGTTTTCGCATTATCCGTATAAGCGAACATCCACAACTCCCTGGCGGTCAATTCGTGGGCATGCCAAAGATCCAGCACCGCTTTGCCAGCCTCCTCGTGTCTCAGATGGCGCGTATACTCACCGAAGAGACTGTGAGTGATGATGACATCAAAATCCGTATTGTCGAGTTTGAGTTTTATTGCATTTTGTAGAACAGAGTCGGGTAGCGGAATTTGCTCCGGCCCATCATCCACATCGCAGATAGTACCCTGTCCGCCAAGACGACTCACCGCACAAAAAAATCTGCCCCGCCTATCAAGGTCATTTCCCCGGCAGAGCGAAACCACTTTCCATCTCCAATCAGGGTGCAAGAGCATGGTGCCACCGACCCATAATGTTTCGTCATCCGGGTGGGCCACGACAACCAGCGCCCGAGGTTCCGATCCGAACGATATTCGGGAGATATTCCGATCATCCGATCTCCTTGAATTATCCCCGTCCATATCGCTTCTCACTCCATATTATTGGCGCACGTTTTCAGAATTTCCCTCACGAGACTCCTTCTTCATCTTCAGAGGTTTGTTGAATCAATTCGCTTCCCGTTGATTTCCTGCGCTCGACGAAAGTCTTTTGAGCCTGGAGATCGTTGTGATCGAGCCACTGCAAGAGTCCGCGAATGCTTCCCGTCGCCAGCGCAATGCTTGTGTCTGCCGCGCCGTAATAAAGGTTGATCGTGTCGCCATCGGGGGCGATCGTATAACCGCAGGGGAAGGCGACTTTATTGACATCGCCAATAAGTTCGTACGGCGTTTCCGGTCCAAATATCCATGAGTCTCCGCGAAGGAGAAGATCCGTCGGTTTTTCGAGATCGAAGAGAGCAAGCCCGATGCGGTAGAGCGCACCTGAAGCGGTGGTTCGCACACCGTGATAAATCATCAGCCAGCCTCGCGATGTCTCAATAAGGGGGGGCGAGAGGCCGATCTTATACGCATCCCACCATGCACCCTTGCGCGCCATCAGGAGCGGCTTGTGCGTTCCCCAATTGCTTAAATCAGGTGAATAGGTGATCCAGATATGCGCCGTAGAATGGTTCGCAGGCCGGTGAACGAGCGCGAATTTCCCGTCTATGCGCCTAGGCAGCAGCGCCGCGTCCTTGTCGTCAGGTTGCATAATGACACCGTAACGTTCGAAGCGGTGGAAGTCTTCCGTCATGGCGAGTGCCACACAAGGGCCGCCTTTGCTGAAAGCCGTATAGGTGATTGCGTATTTTCCAAGCTCGTCGATATAGGTAATGCGCGGGTCCTCAATGCCCCATATCTCTTCGGGAAATTTCTGCGGATCGGGTAAAAGCGTCGGCTTGCTGTCGATAACCCACCCATCAACTCCGTTCGCCGAGCGTGCGGCGCAAAGGTGGGAAAGGCCGCGGCGGTCTTCCACTCTGCATAATAGCAATGTGGTACCATCCTTGAGCAGCGTCGCGCCGGGATTGAAAACCGTATGGACGGGATAAGGCCAGTCAGACGCGGTGAGGATCGGGTTTGCTTTGTTACGGTGAAAGAGTATCTCGTAGTCAGACGGCTTCTTGCTTTCGGTCATAAGGTGGCCTTTCTAATGTCTGTCTTTTTAGTGTCTGTGCGAACAGATTGAACGGTTGGAACGGAGGAACGCATCTCGACAAGAGCCAAGAGGAAAGATAAGGTTGATTCAGCACCCTGGTTTTCGTTCGCTCGGTCCGCGTGAAGCCCGTCACGACAGCCACCGGTTGCGGGATCGTAGAGTGATTGTTGCAGTTGGTTTTCACCAAAGAACCAGCTGAATGCTCGGCGGGCTTCCAATGCCCAGTTTCTAGCACCTGTAACGCGCTGAGCGGCAAGGCAGGCCGAGACCATCGTACAGGCCTCGACAGGTTGCTGGTCGAACTCGGCCTTGGTTCCACCTTTTTCGTAAAAGCCATTCGAACCAATTGGGGCGAAGGTTCCATCTCCGGAAGGCGAACGTTGAACCTCACAAAGCCATTGAAGCGATTGCAGTCCGGCCAATTTCATCTCTTCGTGCTCCATTCGCCATCCGGACACAAGGAGGGCTTGTGATAGACGGGCGTTGCAATACGTCACCCGTTCCTCAAACCAGGGCCACTCCGGCCTACTCACACGCCGGTATAGATCGAAGAGGCGTTCGGCCAGATAGCTACGAAGCTCTTTAACGTCCCTCTCACCCTGGAATGCAGACAGATACGCATCGATTCCCAGAAGCGTATAGGCCCATGCACGAGGACTTTTAAAATCATTGACCTTTTGAAGTGCGTCACGGAAGAGAGAGTTGGCAAGTGCACGGCGTCCCGGGTCGCCTGAGCGATTTATTACGAAACCGAGCGCCCAAAGCGCCCGTCCATGGCTATCCTCTGAGCCCCGTTCCTCGATCCATTGCCTGGAATAAGACATGAAGTTACGGAACAATCCGTTTTGCACATTAAACGCATGCCTTACAAAGGCTAAGTATCGGGACCCAAGCGGGTTGATCGCTTTGATGTCCTTGATACCGGAGCCTTCAATAAGAGATGTTAAAAGCAATGCTCTGGCGTTGTCATCCAGACAATATCCATCCTCATAGCGAGGTACGCTGAACGCCGCATGCTGCAGAATTCCCGTGCCATCACTCAAGCACTCAAGATGCTCCATGTTGATTTCTGGCAAATTAAGTGATTTCTCTGCGAATGTTTCCGGTTGGCTAATCATTAGAGTTTGACGCCGATTTCATTTCGCGCTCGTTCGAAGCTGCGGACATAGGAGTTCGCCACCTCGGGCCAGTGCATGCCTTGACCGTAGGCCGCTGCGCGTTCACAAAGCGCGAGGCGTTTGTTATCGTCGTCAAGCAGTCCTATTACAGCGCGTTCGATACCTTGCGGATCGTCCTTGGGCCAGGGAACAAGAATTCCGCGACCTTTCGATAGAAGCTCCTTTGCATAAGCATAGGGTGTTGAAATAGTAGCCTTCCCGTTACCGACCGAGTAGGCGAGTGTTCCGGACGTGATCTGTTCCGGATTGAGATATGGCGTAATGTAGATATCCGCAGCGGCAAGAAATTCGTTGAGTTCTTCCTGGCTAACGAAGCTGTTTTTAAAAATAACGCTGGAATCCACTCCCAATTCATGCACGCGACTTTCAAGCATGTTACGATACGTCTCGCCCTGGCTCTCCTTGACATGCGGATGCGTAACACCCAGCACGATGTATAGTGTATCGGGGTAGCGCTTCAGAATCGCAGGCATTGCATTGATGACATGCTCGATCCCTTTGCCGGGCGAGACGAACCCGAAGGTCAAGATTACCGATTTGTCTTCAACTCCAAGCCTTTGCCTGCTTTGCTTGGCATTCGGCAGGGTTGGAATCCCATGGGGAACGACATCGATTTTCTCATCAGGAACGTTGTGAACCGCGCGCAGAATATCTGCGCCATCGGTACTCATAACCACAAGACGTTCTGAAAGCAGCGTAAGCTCATCCATTGCGAGGCGCTGCATAGGATTGGGATGTTCAAGGATCGTGTGAAGAGTCGTCACGATCGGCATGCGTAAGTCACGAAGCAATGCCAGAATGTGACTGCCGGCCTCACCCCCGAAAATCCCGTATTCGTGCTGCAAGGACACCAGTTCGACACGGCTGACGTTCAGGAAGTCAGCTGCGCGCCTGTACGAAGCGGCATCGGTCGCCCTGATCTCATACCGAACCTGCTCCGGATAATCATAACGATGGTCGGCGTCGTTCATTGCCAGGACAAAACATTCGAGCGCCGAGAACCTGGTTCCGATCGCTTCGCTTAAATGGGTCGTAAACGTGGCGATCCCACACTGACGCGGCAAATGATTTCCAAGTATGGCGATTTTGCGAAGACTGGTGGTCGGCTTTGTTTGGATAGATAATCGCTTGGCAAAATGAAACGGCTTTATTGGGCTCGTATCTCTATGGTTTACTTCAATGCTGCCCATTCTGCTCATATTCGACGAAGAACGTTCGTTCTGCATCATATCCGTCGTCTGTCTGCCCGGATTTTGGGGTTCGTTCAAAGGTGTTTCACTCATAGAATTCCTCCATTGTTCCAGACAAACCGTCTTTCAAAGTTTGTTGGATTGGTGCGATTGCGCGCTTCCAACGCTGCAGTCACCTCACGGCGGAAATGATCAGCCAGACCGCCATGACAAGCAAGGGCGCGATGATTATCGCGGATACGGCAATAATAGCTTTTTTCGTTATTGCTGTTTCAATCGCCATGATTCACCTCAACCAGATTTGGAAAACCGCCCTAAAAATAAACGCAATCTCGATTTCTGGGACATTTACGAATGAATCGTAATCCACCGATTCAAGGGATTATTCCCAGCGCCCAGAACAAAATGGCTATTACGAGTATCCACATGATGTTCTTCCTTTCTTGCTTCGATCCTACCGATCAACCTCGTTCAGGCGGAAAGGTGCTGAAGCAAGGCGTACTGCACTCGCTCCAGCCGCCTCTCGTCCGTCGGGGATCATTTCAGCTGAAGCTTGTCGAGCTTCTTGACGATTGCTTCCTTGGTGTCGCCGAATTTTTCCTGGATAATACCGTATAGCTTGTCCATGGAACCTTCGGCTTTCAAGAAGTCGTCATCCGTGAGTTCGGCCCAGGCCTTCTTGGCTTTTCCTTTGACCTGATCCCATTTGCCGTTTGCTTGATCCTTGTTCATGTTTTTCTACCTTCTCAGCCTATTCGTTATAGGCATGTGATTCGCGTTCGATGATGATTTCCACGCGGCGATTGTTGGCGCGACCCTCTGCGGATGAATTATCGCCCACAGGACTTCCCTGACCCATACCACTGGCGCGAATGCGGCTGGCCGGGTAGCCTCCGTCGATGAGGTAATTGCGCACGGTATCGGCTCGTTGCTGAGAGAGGCGTTGGTTATAAGACGCCTTGCCCATCGAATCGGTGTGGCCTTCGATGATAAGATTGCGCTCGCTCACCGTCCTCAAGGCTTTTCCAACTTCATCAAGTTTGGCCTTTGCCGCGGGCAGAAGAGAGGATTCGTTGGATCTGAACAGGACGCTTCCGGATAAGGTCACAACCAGCCCACGTTCATCTTCCTTAACAGCGGCCAGCTTCTCCAGTTTCGCCAGAGCGGCAGCCGTTCGCGCCTCGGAATCACTTAAGTCGCGTTTTACCTTGGCGTCTGCCGCCCGTTTTTGAGAGTCGATCAGATCCTGCTTCGCCTGCTTTGCGATATCGGCCTGTTCCGACTCGTAGGCGGAATTGGAATTGGCTTTACTGGCCTTGTCTGCCGCCATGGCCCCAAGCGCTCCCGCCAGTTCGGATTTGCGCTGAGCGACATACGCGAGATCCAGCGTCTTGTAGGAATCGGAGTCGTTCTTGAAGGACTTCTCCGCTTTGTTGAGCGCCACCTGCGCCTTGTGCAATTCCGCCGGTGCAAGGCGCGCTGCCGGTCCCTCACTCGCCTGTTGATAGGCCGAGCGAGCACTTATCAGTTCTTTCGGTGTTGCAGTTGCGCAACCGGCGAAGAACACGACCAGAAACATAAATAGTAACGTTTTCATGATATCTTCCTTTCTTCTTGTTATGGGTTGTCATGGCGGAGTTGGCGTACTCGTTCCATGGCTTCTTTCGCTTCCAGCCTTTCGGCGTTTCCATGCGAGAGCGCTACGGCCAGTTCGGCGTCGGCTTCGGCGCGCATCAGCATCGATGCGGCCTGCTCTTCTTCACCGTTTTCGTTCAATTTCTGAGCGCGCGCCAACTCCTCCTTGGCGAGCTGCAAATGGAGTGAGGCCTGCGGCACATCGGAGGCGCCCACTTCCTCGGCTGCGCGAATCCCCGATGTCGAGGCCTCCGTGCGCAACGGGGCGCTTGCGCATCCCACCGCGATTGCAGTGGACAAGACGACCATGGTAAACAGCATATTCACGATACTATTTCTCATTGGATTCTCCTTTTATGAACTGTCCTGCGACTCCCAAGCGAAACATTCGATCGAGATACCGCTCCTTCATTCCTCAAAGTTCACTATTCTTTCATTCCCCTTTTACCCCCCGTCCCTGGAAAATAAACACCAGACCCATTACAACCCCCGCAATCAGCAGAACATGGACCCAGCCGCCGAATGTGGTGTTTGTGGTCAAGCCCAGCAGCCACAGCAAAGCGAACATGACGAGCACCGACCATTTTTTGTATGTCATTTGCTTTTCTCCTGATTAAATGAGGGATCTTGTTTCCTCGGCTCATTGGCAAAGGCTATCCGCATCCGTTCCAGTTGATCCGTGAAATCGCTTTTTCGGAAATACGACTTCCACTTTCTGACGATGAAACTGCCGGCGAATCGGATGGCGTTGTTACGGAAATGTTTGTGATACCAGGATCGAAAACCGCGAACGATGTATCGGGCGCGAAAGGTGAGAAGCGTTGCAGCGCGAGGAAAAACGATGCTCGGGAAAAAGATGAGAACAGCGTTGATCAGTTTCACTAAGTATCCCGGCCGATAGAATCCGCTCATCAGGGTGATGACGGAATGCTGCAATTCCCTGGCGTCGATTCCCTCATCCGGTTCGAATAGAAGGAACTGGCCATCGTAGTATTGGTAGTCCAGATGGTAAAGACGGCCTTCGCTGTCCAGGCGTTCGGTCAACTCCGTTCCAGGCAGCGGTACGGGCAGCAGAATCTGGGCCGTATCCAGGTGTTTGATGAAATTGCTGAAACTGTTCATGCGTTGCTGCAGGGAGACCTCGATGCGATGTTCCGGCTTCGCCGGGTAGCCGAAAATCATCATTCCGTGTACAAAGAATCCGTACTTATGATACTTGTCTAGCAATGCGTAAATATCCTTTTCATGGTAGCCCTTGCGCATCAATGTGAGTTCCTCGTCGATGCAGGATTCGATCCCGATCGCAAGGTTGTAGATACCGGCTTCTCGCATTGCCTCTAGCAACTCTTCATGGCGGGCGTCGGTAAGGCGGATCTGCACCGTCATTTCAATGCGCACACCGACTTTTTTGAGATATTCCGCCAGCAGTCGGCAGAATCGGATGGATTCCTCCACGCCCGACGCGCAGAAATGATCGCTGACATCGAAGAATTCACGCGCCTTTCTCGTTTCGATCAAATGGGCGATCTGGGCGACCATCCATTCCGGCGAGGCGCATCTTGATTTATCTTTCACGGCGCAAAACTCGCAGTTCATGTTGCAGCCGCGGGTCCGCCCGATGGGGTAAATATTCAGCCGCGCGTAGCGGACGAGGCTGAAATCGGGAAACGGCAATCCGTCCAGGTCGTCAATCGGCGTCATATCGTCATTGAAGACGTGAGAGCCGTTCCGATTGAAACAGATGCCGGGCACATGCAAGGGGGCTTCATTGTGTTCGAATGCCGATAGCACGTCCCGTATGATCGTTTCACTTTCTCCCAGGGCCACGACATCGATGAAACTGTCCAGCGCTTCATCCGGCAAACTTCTGACGTGGTACCCACCCGCGATCGTTTTCGCGCCGAGTACATGGTATCGCTCAGCGAGATGATAGAGTCTTGGAATCGCCGATGTCATCGAACCGTAGAAGCCGACCACGTCGGCTGGACGGAGACTCTGGAGGGCGTCGTGGTCGGGCAATCCGTCGTCGTCTTTCGGGCAGAACTTGCTGGAGCAGTTGTTCTCATCAATGATCTCAACATCCCAGTTTTCCAGTTTCGAAGCGGCTGTCCCGACGCAAACCGGTCCCAGAGCCGTCGTCGTCTTCGCTATCCTGCTGTAAATATTGAACGGCGGAAACGCGGGCAAAATCAGGCGAAACAAACGACGGCGTCTGTTTATGATCGCCGTTTCGTTTGCGGTTCGGGGGGAAGTCATTTCGTCATGCATTGTCATTGGGTTTCTCCGGAAATCAGCTATCGTTCTTCTTCGGCGACATCGCGGACAGCAAATCGATAGGCAGCGGGAAAATGATCGTCGAATTTTTTTCGGTAGCGATTTGATTGAGCGTCTGCAGGTAGCGCAGCTGAAGCGCTGTCGGGTTTTCCGACATGATATCCGCCGCTTCACGCAAACGGGTGGATGCCTGGAATTCACCTTCGGCTGCGATGATTTTGGCGCGTCGCTCGCGCTCGGCTTCCGCCTGACCAGCCATGGCGCGCTGCATGGATTGCGGCAGGTCCAGTTGCTTGACTTCCACGAGGGTCACGCGAACGCCCCAGGGGTCGGTATGCTTGTCGATGATTTTTTGAAGCGTCTCGTTGACTTTTTCCCGCTCCGACAGAAGTTCATCCAACTGACTCTGGCCAAGCACCGAGCGTAACGTGGTCTGACTGATCTGGCTGGTTGCGTACAGGTAATTCTCCACCTCGATCACCGCTTTGATGGGATCGAGCACCTTGAAATATACGACGGCGTTCACCTTGATCGAGACATTGTCGAGTGTAATGACATCCTGCTCGGGAACATCGGTTGCGATGATGCGCGTGCTGATTCGCACCATCCGATCGACGACCGGAATGATCCAGCGGAAACCAGGCTCCAGAGTCTTCGTGATGCGCCCGAAGCGAAAAACCACGCCGCGTTCGTACTGGTTGAGAATACGGATGCCGGAAAACGCCAGCAGAGCCATAAAGCCAAGTACGATTGCCGATCCTGTCATGAATAACGATTCCATGTTGTTTTTCCTCTCGTTCATTAGAGTCTACGTTGTTAGTGTATGTCTCAGACAGACATATCGTCTATTAGGAAGTTTGAACGAGATACTGCGGGTTATTCGCAGTGTGTCGCTATGGTGAAAAATCTCGTCCTGCCCGAAAACTCCATCCGAGCAGGATTGGGTAGTGACCATCTGAAGAGAGATGACTTCCGGCGGAGAAGATGGCTAATGTATGTCGGTTTTTGGATGAATCCTTAGTTTCAAATGATTTCTATTTGCCGCAGAATCAATCAGAGATGGGTTCGATGGCGGTTTTGCATAGCGAACCTTGGGTTCGTCTTTTTTAGGCCTGTTTGAGTGGGTTTCGATAGCGTTTCCGCATACCGCAAGGAACCCAAACGTAACCTCTCACAAGATTTCGGACTGGAGAAAATCGGCGCGTGAGGCGAAAAAACGTAATGATTTCAAGAGAAAAGTTTTTAGTTCCTCGCGGTCATCGCGAGTTACGAAAAAACTCTCTCTGTTGGCTATTGAAAAGATGTGTGATTCCAACACATTAGAAGCCGCCAAAATTCAGAGAATTTTCGACGCCACGACTGCATTGCTCCACCATTTCTTTACGATCAAACCGGCTCCACGACGATTCGTGGGGCCGGTTGTTGTTTATGGTTGCGGCGCATAGGTGCTGAATCTGTAAAGGATTTCTGATCTGGCCGATATCCCTGGCTGCTTGATGCTGGGGATTAACCCAGTGCCGTTTTGGCCCATTTCAACCGCTTTTGCCTCGTTTCTCCGTCTCTGTCTCCAAAAGCTGGGCTCTAGTCCCCAGTTTGGCCTTTTCCCGTCTCCAGTTTTTTTTCGAAACGATTACGGCATGTTGGAGAGGCGGACATTTCTTCTGAAAATCGGAGCGTTCGACTCCCGCACGATGGTGGTGAAGTGTTTTCGGAAGTTTAAAATGGATTTTCCGTCCTGTTTCCGCTATGTTACTTCCCGGACGATTCGCAAATCCTAGACGCTAGACAAAAGTTGGTCGCATGTCCTCACGGCACTATAAACTGCTGTTCCACGAAAAGACGCTCGCCAAGGCGATGGCGGGCTTTGCCTTTCCGTCCGACATGGACGCCCGCCGGGCCGTGGTGGCGCGCTGGATAACCTTGCTGGATCGCGGCACGCTGGGCGTCATCAAGGAAGTCTCGCTGCACGGCGAGTTTCTGCGCAACATTTTCGCCGGCCACTGCACGGGTGCGGAGGCGTTCGGGGTCATGAAAGAGGAACTCGGAGCAAGGCTGCGCGCCCTGCACACCGGCAACCGGTTCGAGGTGTGATTCATGCCTAAAACCGATCCCTTCGACCGATATGTCAAGGAATACGAAGCGTGGTTTGAGCGATACCCGCACGCTTACCAAGCGGAGCTGCGCGCCATCAAACAGTTGATTGATTCCAAGCATATTGGTGTCGAGATCGGCGTCGGAACGGGACGCTTCGCCGAACCTTTGGGTATTCGAAAAGGCGTGGAGCCATCCGCCGCGATGGCTGATATCGCCCGTATACGTGGAATCGATGTCGTTGAGGGAGTCGCGGAGTCCTTGTCGTTTGAGGATCGGAGCTTCGACTTCGCGGTCATGGTGACTACGATTTGTTTCGTGGACGATCCGTTGGCATCCTTCAGAGAAGCCTATCGCATCCTTCGCGATGGTGGCTATCTTGTGCTGGGATTCGTTGATTCCGATAGCCCGCTCGGACAGAGCTACGATGCTAATCGCTGTAAAAGCCTTTTCTACGCCGAGGCACGTTTTTATTCGACGCGGGATGTCCTGGAACTTCTGGACTTGGCGGGTTTTACGCATACTCGGATCCTCCAGACGCTGTTCGGTCCATTGAAGGACACGGGATCCCATGAACCTGTTAGGGAAGGCTTCGGCGAAGGACATTTCGTCGCTATCCGGGCGGACAAGGGATAGGGAAACCAATATCCAGGGCGCGGACTCCTGATTGGATCTACTTCAACTGATCGAGCAGCAAGCCCTTCAGCCGCTCCAGCCCAACTGTCTGCGGTTCGATGGGAACGCCCATCCAGTCGGAAAACTCGAAAATCTTTTCCGGGTCGTTCATGGCTATTTCATTGAACTTATCGAGTGGACACAAGAGACAGGCCTTTCCGTGCTTTGGGAACGTTTCGTTCTTGAGCCCATCGTCCCAAGAGGCGAAGATGCTTTTCCAATACAGGAACCAGCCCGGCGTCAGCCAGTAGGGTTCCTGGTCCTTGTACAACGTTCGACGTTCTTCTTCGGAAGCGAGGAAATCAAAACAATTTGCCGCCTGTAAACGTGTGACACCGGGGCCATATTCGCTCATGATGGTTTCAACTGTCTTTTCCGGTTTACTCATGTCGAGGTAGCATCGCTTCCCATAGAGCACGATCACCCGTTCGGAATTCGCGACGGCTTTTTCCAGCTGTCTGTGAAGCTGGCTTTCCAACTCCTTCGGATTGTCGTGCAGGCCGGGGCCGGTGAACAGGATGCTGTCTGCATCCAGCCAACCTTCATCCTGTAGGTGTTTCAACTCCGGACGCATGACGCCGCAGGAAACAATCGAATATCCTTTGAAGCTATGTGTGTCGGGCATGGGAATTCCTTTTTGATGTCGGAATAATGCATCCCCTCCGGCGGAAGGAGAAGCGCCGGAGGGGACGGACCTGTCAGCTGTGCCGCGTGAAGGCAACATCCGAGCAGCGCCAACAGCCCTGCTTCTCCAGATCCTTGCTCTCGTCTACGTCCGCGTCACAGATCCAGTTGCAGCCTCCCTCATCCACGATCACCTTCATCGGCCTGGCCGCCTTGTGGGGCTCCATCGTCGTGGTGAAACTTCCTTCCAGTTTCTTTTCGTCATTCATTGTTTTCTCCTTTGCCGTTAATCGTATACAGCTTTGATGGATTAATAAGCTACTTGCTGCGTCGGATCGCCCAGATCGAAGTAAAGTCCCATGAACAGTTCGTTGAAATCCGCTTCGCTCACCTTGACGAAGACACCCGTGTTACCCGCAACCAAAAGAGCGAGATCGCCCGCCGCCAGCGCCCAGCCTTGCATCTCGCCCCAGGGCATACCGGTCTTCGCGCCGAGACTTTTGGCCTTCTGCCTCATGTTGACGTTCAGATCCGTGCAGATCTGCGCCACCTGGGTCATCTGCTGTTCGCTCAAATCGCCCACGGAGCGGATTACCAACCTCTCCTCCGAAAACTGGCCCGCCGCGAGCACGCCTTTCTTTTCCATCAGCCGATCAAGTCCGATCATATGGCACCTCCTTTCGGGGTCGATTATTTCAAGCAACCGACTTCAGAATTAGCAAAAGAAATGCCAATCCGGTGTACATTTCTGCAACCAACTGAAATTGTAGGGAATTCAACCCTCGACTGCGGAGGAGAAAAGCCATTGACGCTCAATATAGAGGCAGAATTGCAACTATATCGCAGGATAGAGTAGCAATTTCACCACTCTATTCTCTGTTTCGGGAACGACCATCGCGGTTCGGGAGCAGGATGCCTAGTTTCCGGATTTTGCGATGCAGTGTGGTTTTGTGGATGCCGAGCGCTTTGGCCGTGGCCAGACGGTTGTAGCCGTGTTCAGCCAATTTGCGAGTTAGAAAGGCGCGTTCCGATTCTTCAAGGGTAGCGGGAGTGCTACTATCGGGCGGTTTTCGATCGGCGATCAAGGTATCGGGCAAATGCTCTGAACGGATCATTCCGCCAGGGCATAGCACGAACGCATGTTCGACGATATTCTCCAATTCGCGCACGTTTCCGGGATAGTCATGAGCCATGAGCGCCCGCATCGCTTCCGGGGCGAAGCCGGATGCCGGCTTGTTGCGCAGGGCGCTCAACCGGTGGAGGAAATGTTCTGCCAAAAGCGGCACATCGCCTTCACGATCTCGCAATGGCGGTAAAACGAGTTCGATAACATTGAGACGATAATACAGATCCTCCCGAAACATCCGGTTTTGCACCATTTCCATCAAATGTCGGTTGGTGGCGGACACAACACGCACGTCGGCGCTCCTGGTTTCATTTGAGCCGAGCGGTTCGTACGTCTTTTCCTGCAAGAAGCGCAGTAGCTTGACTTGCATCGCCAACGGAAGATCACCGATCTCGTCGAGAAAGAGCGTTCCGCCCTCGACGAGAGCCACGCGACCGGGCTTGTCCCGGTTTGCACCGGTAAACGCCCCGGCTTTGTACCCGAACAATTCCGATTCGATCAGTTCGGAGGGAAGCGCACCGCAGTTAACGGGAACGAAGGGGGCGTTTTTACGGTAGCTGAGGTTGTGCAGTGCCCGGGCGACCAGTTCCTTGCCGGTGCCGCTCTCTCCACGAATCAGGACTGTACTATCGCCAATCGCGACCGTTGACAACAGCCTGAATATCTTCTGCATGCCGAAACTCTTGCCGATGATATCTTCAAACGTGTAACGCTCCTCGACTTGCCGTCGCAACGATTCCACTAGGCGCAAATCACGAAAGGTTTCCACGCCTCCTACGATGCGTCCGTCCTTATCCCTTAATAATGAGGTGGAAATGCTGACCGGGATGGTTTCGCCTGTCTTGGTCGTAATGGTGATGGCTAGATCCACGATGGGGCGGCCTGTTTCCAGGGTGTAGCGCATGGCGCAGGCGTCGCGACAGATGCTGGTTTTCAAAATTTCCTGGCAGGGATGACCGAGAACGTCCTCCCGCCCATAGCCCGTGATCGCTTCGGCGGCGCGATTAAAGCATGCGATCCGCATGCGGTCGTCCACCGCGTAAACGCCATCGGAAATACTGGACAGAACAGCCTCAAAGCGCTCCTCCGGAGTGGATTCTTTCCAAGAGCCTTCTTCAAAGCATTTCATTTTGTCAACCATATTTGCACCTCATTCACCAAGAAACTTCGTAGAAGGTAGCAATATTGCAACTCCTTGGCAAGGCTTCATGAAAATGAGAATTTGAAGCGGCTTAAAAAAGGCGTCGGCTGGGGAAAATCATATTGACACATTCGCAAGATCGTGCGATTATAGGATCATTATTGCTTAGTTTTCTCTGGGAAAAGGATGAGAACCATGGGCGACCGCAAACAAAAAGACGAACTGGCCACCCACGACATCTTCGATCTTCACGCGGAGTTCTGCAAAGTCTTCAGCGATCCCAAGCGCTTGCGGATTATGTGGTCACTACAGGGTGGGGAACGGTCCGTCGGCGATCTGGCGGAAGAACTCGGACTCACGCTATCGAATACCTCCCAGCATCTGCGCATGATGTACGACCGTGGCGCGGTGACGTATCGCCGTGAGGGAAAAACCATTCTATACCGCATTTCGAACGACAAGTTCGTTCAGGGATGCTTGAAGATCAGAGAAGGCCTGCTGGAGCAGTTGCATAGCAGAAATCAGGCCGCTTTGGCCCCACAATCCATGTGAAACCGAGAACTGAAGCGGAGAATGCGATGGGAATGAATCGGAGGACATTTCTGAAAGTCACCGGGGCGACGGTTGCTGTGAGTCTGCCATCACGATCGGCGCAAGCCGATGAGTCGAAAGCGCCTGATCCCGACCATATCGGCTGCCTGGTCGATACCACGAAATGTATCGGTTGCCGCAAGTGCGAGGAAGCCTGCAACCGGGCGAACCGGCTGCCCATGCCCGACAAGCCGTTTGACGATCTTTGGGTGCTGCGCGAGCGCCGCCGACCGGATGCAACTCGCTTCACGGTCGTCAACAGTTATCCGGGGAAACCCTCGCCGGTCCAGCAGGATCGCGATCGAACCAATATCAAGGTTCAGTGCATGCATTGCCTGGATCCGGCCTGCGTATCCGCCTGCATCGTTGGAGCTTTGACCAAATCGAAAACCGGCCCGGTGATGTATGATGCGGACAAATGCATCGGTTGCCGCTACTGCATGGTGGCCTGTCCGTTCGAGATTCCGGCCTATGAATACAACAGTCCCACCGTGCCGCGGGTTATGAAATGCACGTACTGCGTGGACGAGCAGCAAAAGACGGGCGCTTCGCCAGCCTGTGCGGCTGCATGCCCGATGGAGTCCATCGTGTTCGGTAAACGATCTGAACTGCTCCAATTGGGGCGCAAGCGGATCGAAGCCGAACCCGACCGCTATGAAGATCACATCTACGGCGAAAAGGAAGTTGGCGGTACGAGTTGGCTGTATCTCACCGGCCGACCGGCCGAAGAACTCGATCTTCCTCGTCTACCCGAAGCGGCTCCGCCCCGGCTGTCCGAGTCCATTCAACACGGCATTTTCAACTACGGCGCTATCCCGCTCATTTTTTACGGAAGCCTGGCAGGCGTAATGTGGATGAGCAATCGGAAAAGCCACAAAGCTTCTTCTGAATCGGACAACGAGCAATAAGCCTAGGCCTAAACGAACATATGAAGAGTAAACGATCATGCAGAATATAAAACCGCTTCGATTCTGGACGCCGGGTGCGTTTGTTTTGCTGGCCGTCATGGCCGTGGGATACCTGTTCGGGCTGGCTCGCCTCATTACCGGTCTCGGTCCCGTCACCAACCTATCCGACCAGTACCCGTGGGGCATCTGGATCGGCATCGATGTAGCCTCGGGTGTCGCTCTGGCCGCCGGAGGCTTCACAACGGCGGCGCTGATCAACATCTTCGGACGGAAAAAATACCATGCCCTCGAACGCCCAGCGCTCTTGACGGCCTGGCTTGGCTATACTTTTGTCGGCGTGGGGTTGATGTTCGACCTGGGCCGCTACTACAACATCTGGCATCCTGCGATCTATTGGCAAGGAAACTCGGTGCTCTTCGAGGTGGGGATGTGCGTGATGTTCTACATCACCGTACTGACCGTCGAATTTTCGCCAACCATTCTGGAAGGGGTTATCAAGCGTGCCGGGGAGAAAAGTTTTCTCGGTCGCTTCGCTCAACGATTTCAAAAACCGCTACAGATTCTACATCTTATGACTTGCCGCGTCTTGCCGCTTTTCATCATCGCCGGTGTCGTCTTGTCGTTCATGCACCAGTCCTCGCTCGGCTCGTTGATGTTGATCGCTCCTACGAAATTGAGCAGCCTGTGGTGGACGCCGATCCTGCCGATCCTCTTCCTTTTGTCGGCCATCATGGTTGGCTTTCCCATGGTCATTTTCGAATCGATCATCGCCGCCAAATCCTTCGGTCACAAACCGGAAATGGAACTTCTGACTCCCTTGTCACGTTTTATTCCATGGCTCGTCGGCGTGTATGCCTTGGTCAAGATCGGAGATCTGATCCTGCGATGGGAGCAACTCGACTTCTATGCGCATCCATCCGATACCGCCGCCTTGTTCGTCGAAATCGGCATCGGCATTTTGATACCCTTTGTCATGCTGTTGCAAAAATCCGTGCGGCGCTCGCCATTCTGGTTGTTCATCGCCGTAACTTCGATAATTTTAGGTGTGCTTCTCAATCGCATCAATGTATTCATCGTAGGGTTCCATCCCCCCTTCGGCGAGGCTGGTTACTTTCCTTCCATCGGTGAAATCGCAGTCACGATTGGGCTTGTAGCAACCATCGTTCTATTGTATCGATTCTTCGCCTATTATTTCCCCGTTTTCGATCAGAAGGAGTTGGTTGTACACGAGGAAGAATGCGAGACCCGTCGGCGACGTGCGCCCGTGCTGGCCTGGATGGCGCGCGGACTCGCCGTTCTGCTCATGCTTTCTTTCGTGATTCTATACGCCGTGGCTCACGAACGCGGAATCAAGACATCCGTCGTCGGACCTGGGCAAACCGTGTACGCCGAAGCCGCTTCAGCTCCCGACACGCGCCCGGACCCCATCGCAATTCCGGAGCCGCTTTCCTTCTCGGCGGAGACGATGCCGAAAAGTCTCCTGATCGACCGTCGCCAGACGAACGAACGGATCAATGATTACGAGCCGGTACGCTTCATGCACAAGGCGCATGCCTCGCGTCTGGATGGAAATTGCAGTATCTGCCACCACAGAGTCCAGAAAGAACCGGACGATCGGGTAGGCGAAGAGCTTGAATTCACCGATATGGACAATCGTAAACCAGCCTCCTGTGTGGCTTGTCACCAGTATCCGAACGAAGCGGACGTTCCTGTGCGGCCGGGCTTGAAAGGCGCCTATCATGCGCAATGTATCGGCTGTCACGAAAAGGAATCTTCCGCGAATGCTCCTACCGACTGTATCGGCTGTCACGAAAAGCGAACGCCGAACCATGAAGCCTTCATTCATTTTGCAGGCAAGCCGGAACCCCAGGAGATCACCGCCCGATGCCTCGAATGCCATGAGCATGTCGGTGAAGACATCTTAATAACCGCCCATTGGAAATGGGAAGCCCCTTCTCCCAACACCAAAGGTTACGAGCATCGAACGGATCTCGGCAAGAAGAATGTGATCAACAACTATTGCATTCATGTCCGATCCAACGAAGCCCGTTGTTCTCAGTGTCACATCGGGTACGGTTGGAAGGATGACACGTTTGATTTCAACGATCCGACCAATATCGACTGCCTCGTCTGTCACGACACAACTGGTACGTATGCCAAGGACGCCCCCAACGGAGGCATGCCGAAACAGGAGGTCAATCTCGTTCAGGTGGCGAAGAACGTGGGCAAAACATCCCGGCAGACCTGCGGAAAGTGCCATTTCAACGGAGGCGGAGGCCCGAACGTCAAACACGGAGATCTGGAACCGACTCTTCTTGATCCACCGGATGAGTTTGATGTGCATATGGGTCGCGCAAATATGGATTGCCAGGACTGCCACAGGGCAAGCGAGCACAAGATTGCAGGTCAATGTCTGGCGATTCCAAGTAGCGAGGGTCGTGTCTCATGTGAACAGTGTCACGGGGACACGCCTCATAACATGAATAACAGCATTGGATTTCACCTTGACAAGCATAGCCGCACCGTAGCTTGCCAGACCTGTCACATTCCGCAATTCGCTAAAAAGACACCGACGAAAGTATTCTGGGATTGGTCTACAGCCGGCAAAGATCTGCCGGTTGAAAAGGACGAGTATGGTATGCCGTCCTACGATAAAAAGAAGGGGCATTTCCGCTGGGGAATGTTCGTCGATCCCTGTATCACTTGGTATGGTGGGATCCACACCCGTTACCTGCTGGGTGATGTCGTCGAAGATCCGGGCACGCCGACATTGCTGAATGCTCCGACCGGCTCGCTGAAGACCCCGGAGGCGAAGCTGTATCCATTCAAGTGCTACTCGGCCGTGATCCCGATGGATGCCGAACGCCAAGTGTTTGCCGTGCCGAATCTGTGGATGGGGTTCTGGAAGGACTTCGACTGGCAAAAGAGTCTGAGCGAAGGAATGAAGCTTTACGGCGAGCCCTTCTCCGGCAAGGTCGGATTCGGCAAGGCGGATATGTTCTGGGCGATCAACCATGAAGTGGTTCCAGCCAAGCAGGCGCTGCGTTGCGCCGATTGTCATCAGTCGCAGGCGGTGACGTGTTCGCGCTGCCATGGCCAGGAACCCGGCTTCGACAGCGCCCGCCTCATCGGCCCTCGCTATCCGGAAAGCAAGGCCAAACTCAAGCGCTCGGATTTCGAGGCGATGGGATACAAGGGCGATCCAGCCGCCACAGGCGGAAGATTTCACCGTTACACGCTGCCCGGCGCGAAATAGCATACTCGTGGATGAGGGACAAATGTCTCGACGAGTAAAAAAAGAACGCTTTCAGCATTTTAGGGATCTCGCGCGCAGAAAAGGATGGCAAAGGAGGGATACGATGACGATGAGGCCTGAGGCTATCCCGAAGAGAGTAGAACACTTGTGGTAATCGGCGGGGTAGCATTTTTTCCCTGCCCAAAGGAGCCTTCGTCATCGCCCCGTCCAGTGAACAACTGGCCTATCGCGAGAGCCTGCGCGACATCGAATGCTGTCTGACGGGATGCTCCTGCTGTGGAATGGATAGTTGTTTGAACGGTTCATGTAAAGATAGCGACTGTTATGATTGCGCTCCTTATGAGGATCCCGCCGATGGCTGTTACTGGCCGGATGAGATGGAAGGAAGGTGTAGCTGGTATTGGTCGTTGTCGCCCATCGAGGACAGTAATGGTTTCGCGTGGTGCGTCCACTTCGTCTACGGCGAGGTGAACTTCACCTTCACCGACACCTATGTCTATGTCCGGTGTATGAGGTCGGTTGTGGCGTCTGGAGTGAAGTCGGTCGGGTCCTTTGGACCTGACAATGCAACTACTCCCGCCCCTTCCTCCGCTTCTTCCAGTCGAAAATCAGGGTGAGCGCCTCGATGGGGCTGAGGGTCTCGGGCGCCACGCGGTCCAGTTCCACAAGCACCGGATCGTCCGCGTCGGGTTTATTCCCTGCGGAAAAAAGCGAAAGCTGGCCGGGATCCGTCCGGCGGCGACCGCGCGGTCGCGGGAAACTGGGCATGCCCATGCGGTCGGATTCGCCGTGCTCCAGGTTGTCCAGAACTTCCCGGGCCCGGGCGATCACCTCCGGCGGCAGGCCCGCCAGACGCCCCACCTGGATGCCGTAGCTGCGGTTCGTGGCGCCGTCCACCAGCTTGCGCAGAAAGATGATGCGCTCCTCCCATTCCTTCACGGCCACGCTCATGTTGCGCAGGCCCGATTTCGTGCGCGCCAATTCCGTCAGCTCGTGGTAATGCGTGGCGAACAGCGTGCGCGCCCCGATGCGGTCGTGGATGTGCTCCGCCACCGCCCAGGCGATGGACAGCCCGTCGAAGGTGCTCGTGCCCCGGCCGATCTCGTCCAGGATGATGAGCGAGCGTTTCGTGGCGTTGTTCAGGATGTTGGCGGTCTCCGTCATCTCCACCATGAACGTGGACAGCCCGCGCACCAGGTTGTCCGCCGCGCCCACGCGGGTGAAGATCCGATCCGCAAGCCCGATGCTCGCCTTTCCGGCCGGGACGAAGCTTCCCACCTGGGCCATCAAGACGATGAGGGCCACCTGGCGCATGATGGTGGATTTTCCGGCCATGTTGGGCCCGGTGATGACCGTGAGCCGGTTGGACTCCGTGTCCAGGAGCGTGTCGTTGGGAATGAAGGGCTCGTCTTTTTGCAGGGCCTCCACCACCGGGTGGCGGCCGTCCCGGATGTCCACCGGGCCCTCGGGAAGAATCTCCGGGCGCACGTAATCGTTGCGCGCGGCCACCTCCGCCAGGGAGGCCAGGGCGTCCAGGCTTCCCACGGCCTCGGCGGTGGAGAGAAGCGCGGGAAGCCGCTCGGAGATCCGCCCGCGCAGATCCTCGAACAGCCGGTATTCCAGGTCGTTCCGGCGCTCCTCGGCGTGGAGCACCTTGTCCTCGTATTCCTTCAGTTCCGGGGTGATGAAGCGCTCCGCGTTGGTGAGCGTCTGCTTGCGGATGTAGTGCTCCGGGGCCTTTTCGGCCTGGGCCTTGGAGATCTCGATGTAGTAGCCAAAGACGCGGTTGTAGCGCACCTTCAGGGTGGGCAGGCCGGTGGCCTGCTTTTCGGCGGCCTCAATGCGCAGGATCTCGTCCTTTCCGTGCAGGGCCAGGTCGATGAGCTCGTCCAGTTCCTCGTGGTAGCCTTTCTTGAACATGCGACCTTCCCGCACGGTGACGGGCGCATCCTCGGACACGGCCCGCTCCAGTTCCTCCGCCAAAAGCGGCAGCGGATCCACCCGGCGATGAAACGGCCCGAAGACGTCCTCGCGCATGTCGGTAAGAAACGCCTTCAGCCGCCCCACGGCGTCGAGCGACTGCGCCAGTTGCAAGAGGTCGCGCCCGTTGCAGCGGTCCATGCCGATGCGCGTGGCCAGGCGGGACAGATCCCCGATCTCCTTCAGGATATCCGAAAGCGTCTCCCGCTGCGATCCCTGGAGAAAGAGCGCCTCCACCACGTTCAGGCGGCGGCGGATGCGGTCCGCGTCCAGAAGCGGATAGTTCAGCCAGCGTTTCAGCGTGCGCGAGCCGATGGGCGTTCGGCAGCGGTCCAGGACGCCCAATAGCGAGCCGTGCTTGTGGCCCTCCAGGATGGTGCGCTCCAGTTCCAGGTTGATCTTGGTGGCCTCGTCCATCACCATGAAATCCCGCACGGAATACGGCCGGATGGCGGTGACGTGTTCCGCCTGCCGCTTCTGGGTTTCGCGGACGTAGGACAGAAGCGCCCCCGCCGCGCGTACGGCCCTGTCCAGGTTCTCGCAGCCGTAGCCCCGCAGGCTGTCGGCCTTGAACTGGTGCAGGAGGTTTTCCCGCGCCCGCTTCAGGTCGAACTCGATGTCCGGACGGTGATTGATGAGCGGCCGCAGCCCCCAGGGAAGCCAGGCGGGGCCGTCTTTTTCCGCGCGCGCCGATTCCGGCAGGATCAGTTCCCGGGGCGAGAGCTTGACCAGTTCGTGCGCCAGTTCGTCCTCGCCGTTCGTCTCCGTGCAGGTGAACTCGCCGGTGGAGATGTCCAGGGCGGCCAGTCCCTGCCGTTCCTCCGACGGCCAGATCGAGAGAATATAATTGTTGCTGTCGGCTTGCAGATTCTCTTCGTCCACCACCAGCCCGGGCGTGACCACGCGGGTCACCTCGCGCTTCACCATGCCCTTGGCGGTCTTGGGATCCTCCATCTGTTCGCAGACGGCGACCTTGTAGCCGCGTTCCACCAGGCGCGAGATGTACTGGTTGGCGGCGTGGTAGGGAACGCCCGCCATGGGCACCGGGGAATCGGAGTTCTTGTCCCGGCTGGTGAGCGTGATGTCCAGTTCCCGCGCGGCGGTGCGGGCGTCGTCGTAGAAGGTTTCGTAGAAGTCGCCGCAGCGATAGAGCACCAGGCAGTCAGGATGCTCCTCCTTGACCTCCAGGAAGTGGCGCATCATGGGCGTGGGCGCCTTCATTGCGCCCGCCCCGGATATCTTGGGTTTCGCGGCCGCCATGAACGCTCAGACCTCCGTGTCCGGATCGCGCATCAGTTCCGCTTCCAGCCGTTCGGCCAGATCGTAGGGATCCCGGTCGCGGCCGGCCAGCTTCTCGCTCCAGCCTTCGTATTCCGGAAGGTCGAGGCGCTTGCGAATGCGCTTCGAGATGCGTTCGTACAAGAGATCGAAGAATTGCAGTTCCGCGTTCCGGCGTCGCTTTTCCGAAAGCTTTCCGGTTCTTTCCAGCCATTCCCGGTGGGCGTCCGCCGCGTCCACCAGTTCGTCGATACCTTCGTTGCGAAACGCCACGGTGCGCAGAATGCGCGGCCGCCAGGGATCGTCTCCTTCCGGATGCACCAGGTCCAGCATCATGTTGATGTCGCGCACGGCGCGGTCGGCTCCCGTGCGGTCGGCCTTGTTCACCACGAAAATATCCGCGATTTCCATGATGCCCGCCTTGATGGCCTGGATCTCGTCGCCCATGCCGGGCACCATGACCACGATGGACGTGCGCGCCATCTTGGCCACGTCCACCTCGTCCTGCCCCACGCCCACGGTCTCCACGATCACCGGATCCGCGCCCCAGGCTTCCATCACCCGAATGACCTCGCCGGTGGATTTGGACAGCCCGCCCAGATGCCCGCGGGTGGCCAGGCTGCGGATGAAAACGCCCTCGTCCTCGAAGTGGCGGTCCATGCGCACGCGGTCGCCCAAAATCGCGCCGCCGGAAAAGGGGCTGGTGGGATCGATGGCCACCACGCCGACCTTGCGGTTTCTCTTCCGGTAGCGATCAATCATGTAGTTGACCAGGGAGGATTTCCCCGCCCCCGGATTACCCGTCACGCCGATCACGTCCGCCCGGCCCGTATGGGCGTACAGGCGTTTCATGATGTTTATCGCGGATTCGAAGTCGTCGTCCACCAGCCGCATGAGCTTCGCCGCCGCGCGAACCTCGCCTTGCAATACGCTTTCATACAGGTCCATGGGGGTTCCGTTTCCGAGTGAGAATTCCGATTCCGGATGCTTCGCGTTCCCGTTCGATCCGGGCACTATAATCAGGTTCGGGGCGCAATGCAAGCGTCCCTTCCGGGCGGTGCGTCCGGGTGAAAGAAAAATACGCTCCAACCTTCCGATATCATTCGAGAATCAGGCAAAAATGCATTCCCCCGGGCCGACGTGCGAAAACGGCCCTTTGGCGACTTTTTCTCCCTCGGAATCCTTCGGAATACGAATGACGGGATCCGTAATTATATCAATGATTTATACCGATGGGTCATTGCGTTTTCAGAGAAGCCTATGTTCCCGGTGATAGACTCTGTGTCCCGGTCGGGGTAGCGCTGCCGTATTGGATACGCATGGAGCGAAATCGAAACAATCTCGGATTTCCGCCGCAAGTCCTTTCTCATCTTTTCCGCCCCATTCGGTTTGTTTTCTGTTAGAATGCCGAAACGGGTTGATTTCCGGGGGCGTTTGAGGTATCCCCATCCCGGATCGTCGCACCCAATCGTTGCGGATCGGAGGATGAACATGTCGAACGAGCACATCTTGAGCGTCGAGGACGAGGAAGACATTCAGGAACTGGTCCAGTACAACCTCTCCAAGGAAGGCTACCGCGTGACCTTGGCCGCGTCGGGCGAGGAGGCGCTGAAGGCCGTGAACCGCCAGAAGCCCGATCTGATTCTCCTGGACTTGATGCTGCCCGGCCTGGACGGCCTGGACGTCTGCCGCACGCTGAAAATGGACGCCGCCATGCGTTCGGTTCCCATCATCATGCTCACCGCCAAAAGCGAGGAAGCGGATATCGTCACCGGGCTGGAACTGGGCGCGGACGATTACGTCACCAAGCCGTTCAGCCCCCGTGTGCTGATCGCGCGCATCCGCGCCGTGCTGCGGAGGCGCAACGAAGGCCCCAAGGGAGACGACGAGCCCCTGACCATTCACGACATTTCCATCCATCCGGGGCGTCACGAGGTTCGGGTGGCGGACCGCTCCGTGAACCTGACCACCACCGAATTCCGCATCCTGCACTTCCTCGCCCGGCAGCCGGGCTGGGTGTTCACCCGGGACCGCATCATCGAGGCCGTCCACGGCGACGCCTATCCCGTCACCGACCGTTCCATCGACGTTCAGATCGTGGGGTTGCGCAAGAAGCTGGGAGATGCCGGGGAACTGATCGAGACCGTCCGGGGCGTAGGCTACCGCTTCAAGGAGTAGCCATGGGAAGAAAAACCCGTCTTCTCTGGCAGATCTATCCGTCCTATCTCGTCATCACGCTGATCGCTTTATCCGCCGTCACCTGGTATACCTCGCGTTCCCTGCGCGCCTTCTACCTGGACCAGACGGCGGCGAACCTGGAAGCCAAGGCCCGCCTGGCCATCCGTCAGATTCGGGAACGCAGTTCCCTGGACGGTCCGGAGTTTCCCAACGCTCTGTGCGTACGTCTGGGAGAGGACGCCAAGGCCCGCCTGACGCTGGTGCTGCCCCGGGGGCGCGTGCTCTGCGATTCGGAAAAGGATCCGGCGCGCATGGACGACCACTCCACCCGGCCGGAGATCCGGGAGGCGCTTGCCGGACAGACGGGGCGCAGCACCCGTTACAGCCGCACGCTGGAACAGCGCATGATGTACATCGCCGTTCCGGTGAAGGACGACGGCGGCCGGATCCTGGGGGTGTTGCGCACCAGCATCGCGGCCATGGAGATCGAAAGCACGCTGGACGCCATTCACCAGAAGATCGCCGTGGCCGGGCTGATCGTGGCCGTTCTCGCCGCCGCGCTCAGCATGTGGATTTCCCGACGCATCTCCCTGCCGCTGGAGGAGATGAAGAAGGGCGCGGAGCGTTTCGCCCGGGGAGAATTCGACCTGAAGCTGCCCATTCCGAATTCCGAGGAAATCGCCGGCCTGGCGGAAGCCATGAACATGATGGCCCGCCAGCTGGACGATCGCATCCGCACCGTCATTCGCCAGCGCAACGAATACGAAGCCGTGCTTTCGTCCATGGTGGAGGGCGTGCTGGCGGTGGACGCCAACCGCAAACTGCTCAGCATGAACAAGGCCGCCGCCCGGCTCACCGGCGGCAGCGTCGTCCATTCGCCCGGCGCCGGACTGGACGACGCCGTTCAGAACGAGGATCTGCGCGCCCTTCTGGAAACCGCCCTGGACCGCCAGGAGCCGGTGGAGGGCGAGATCGTCTGGGACGTGGGAGACGAACACTACCTGCAAGCCCACGGCGCGGTGCTGCGGGACGCCCGGGGGCAGAGCATCGGCGCGCTGGTGGTGCTGAACGACGTGACGCGCCTGCGGCGGCTGGAGCGGGTTCGGCAGGATTTCGTGGCCAACGTGTCCCACGAGTTGAAGACGCCCATCACCTCCATCAAGGGATTCGTGGAGACGCTTCTGGATGGGGCGCTGCGGGATCCGGACACGGCGGAGCGCTTTTTGACGATCATCGCCAAGCAGGCCGAGCGGATGAACGACATCATCAACGACCTCCTGACGCTTTCCCGCGTGGAACAGGAAAAGGAAAAAGAGGAAATTCCTTTCGAGCACGCCCCGATCCTTCCCGTGCTGCGCGCCGCCTGCCAGATCTGCGAGGTCAAGGCTTCCCAGAAGGAAATCTCCCTCTGTCTGGACGCCCCGGAGGATCTGGCCACCGTGATGAATCCGCATCTGCTGGAACAGGCCGTGGTCAACCTGATCGACAACGCCATCAAATACAGCGGAAACGATCGTAGCATCCATATCCGGGCCGGGGCGGAGGGGCGCGAGGCGGTCATTTCCGTCATCGACACGGGCATCGGCATTCGCAAAAAGGACGTGCCGCGCCTGTTCGAACGCTTCTACCGGGTGGACAAGAGCCGCAGCCGCAAACTGGGCGGGACCGGCCTGGGGCTGGCCATCGTGAAACATATCGTCCAGACGCACGGCGGGTATACCCGGGTGGAAAGCGAATACGGAAAGGGAAGTACGTTCTTCATCCATCTGCCTCTTCCCTGAATCCGAAGGTCGATTTCTCCCGTTTTTCCGATGATGAATCTTGTTGAAACTCGCCGGACGCCGTGATAGAGTGCCCCGCGTAAAAGGGAAATCCATCATCTCGGGAGGTTCGATATGCCTCGCATCGGCGTCATTCTCGGCCGGTTCGCCTGCCTGCTGATTCTTTGCGTTTTTCTGGCCGTGAGCGTCCCGGCCTGCACGAAGAAAAACGTCGTGAGCCGCTTCAATCCGGACAAGACCCAGCGGACCCCGGAGGAAATCCACCAGGAATACCGCCGGATGGTCTCGGCCAAGGCCAAGGACGAGCCGGAGTTCTTCGCGGAATACGTGAAGTGGGTCATGAAATTCACGGACCGGCGGTTTTTCGACATTCAGCAGGAAATCGAGACCACCCGGGAGGCCAACGCGCTGCGGAACATTCTGCGGGGTCTGGAGGATCTGCGCAAAAAGACCGACGAGACGAAGGATTATCTGAACAAGACCTGTATCTGCAACATCAGCACCAATCACCAGGCGCTGAAGGCGTTCAATCTGCGCTATCAGGAATACGGGCGTCTGTTCGCCCATCACGACCAGCTCGTCCGGGTGCAGATTCGCCAGTATCAGCAGAAATCCATGGAAAACACGCGCAAGGGAGAGGCCCTGTACGCCCAGCATCTTCTGGACGACGCCTACAGCGAACTGACGGAGGCCCTGGAACTGGACCGCCAGAACCCGAAAGCGAAGGAATTGCTTGGTAATATTCAGGAATACTTCGAAGGCTCCGAACTCCTGGCCACTCGTCGCCTGGATCAGGCGGAGGCTCATTTCAACGCCCTGGTGAAAAAACGCGTGCTGCCCGCCCTGGTCCAGGACCGCCTGCGGGAACTGTACCAGACGAAACAGGGTGCGCGGGCCTGGATGCAGCAGGCCACCGTGTCGCTGCGCCGCAAAAATTACAAGGACTGCCGTACCTCCCTGGACCGGGCGTTTCATCTCCACGCGGGCTGGGCCGAGAAACAGGGCGGCCGCCTGGAGGCCGTGAACCTGGCGGAACAGGCCTGGGAGGACTACCGAAACGGGAAATACAAGGACGCCGCCAAAAAATTCAAGCGGGCGCACGAACTCTGGGAGGATCGCTCCATCGCCTCCTGGCTGGCGGACGCGGAACTGCTGATGAAACGCGAGCAGGTGAAGCTGGCCGTAAAGGACGCCGAGGGCTGGCTGTCCAAAGGCTGGATCGAACGTTCGCGGACGCGCTTCGAGGAAGCCGCCGGGATTCTTCCCAAGGATCGCGCGGCCAAGAAGCTTCTGGCCGATTCCAGAAAAGGGCGCATCCGGGACTTTCTGAAGCGCGCCCGGGAGGCGGAAAAAGAAAAGAATTTCGCGTCCGCCTGGCTGGCCTATGCGGCCTGCGACGCGTTTTCCGGGGATCGGACCTGCGCCGGGAAACGGGCGAAACTGGAGAAAAAACAGGCGAAAGCCCTGGAAGCCGCCTTCGCCGCCGTCCAGCCGAAGACCTGGGCCGAGGCGCTGATGCTGGAGGCCGTTCGAGCCCGGCGGGCCGGCCAGGAAGGCCCGGCCTGGAAGGATGCCTTCGCGCGCGCCGTCGCCCGGGCGACCCTGGTGCTGACCCTGGACGCCGGAGACGAGGGCGGCGTGATCGAGCCGGGATTTCTTCGCATGAAGGAAAAACTGGAGTGGATTTTCGACGATCGCATGGTGCGCTGGCGTTTCGCCGCCGACGGGGAGCGGGACGACACGCCGGGCCGCCATATCCGGCTTCGCTTTACGCCGTATTACCGTCCCGGCTGGCAGGCGGAGGACGGCAAAAAGGGGGCCTCCGGCGGGAAGGAACAACCCGAGCCGGTCAAGGACGTGTATCGGATCGACATCCGCTTCGAACGCTTCTCCGAGTCGGCCGTGGTGGCGGTGGGCGATTCGGAGGACGCCGCCGGGTTGGGCGCGGAAAAGGTGGAATCCTGGCTGGACAACAAGCTTTTCGCCTCCCTGCGGGCCGCTTTCGAGGAAACCCGGGACCAGCCGGAGCAGGAAGAACTGGACCAAGTGGTGCTGTACGGGCTGCTGTACAAGGGCGCGGATCAGCGCAGGAGTTGGATCGAACTGGCGCGGCGGATCTTCAAACCCGAGCCCTGAATCCTACGGTTCCGCACTTTCGCGTCGGTTCCGGACCTCGCTTTCCCTTGCCATTCGCCGGATTCCGGACATAATGAAGGGGCGAGGCGGCATTCCGCAATCGGACGGAACCGCCGTGTGGAGGAACGCATGCAGTCAAGCAGACCTGAAAACGTGCGATCGGCCGGGGAGGAAACGTCTCCGGCTCCCGTCCTGATTCTGGGAGCGGGAAAAAACGTGGGGCTGGCCATGGCTCGGAAGCTGGTGGCCGAGAGTCGTCCGGTGATCCTGTCCTACCGCCGCAGCCCGGAAGACGTGGTAGCCTTGCAGATCGAGCATCCCGACCTCGTTCGAGCGGCGATTCCCCTGGACGCCCGAACGCCGGGAGCCGTGGGGCGCTTCTTCGACAAGGTGCGGGAGAATACGGACCGGCTCGGCGGACTGGTGAACGCCATCGGTCCGTGGCTGAAAAAGCCGCTCCTGGAAACCTCGGACGACGAATTCGAGGATCTGCTCCAGGGCAATCTGGTCCAGGCTTTCGCCTCCGTTCGGCAGGCCGCGCCGCTGCTTCGGGCCAACGGCGGCGGCCGGGTGGTGTTTTTCACCTTCGCCGGTCTGGAAAAGCTGGGATCCTATTCGAAGATCGGCGCGTACGCCGCCGGAAAAACGGGACTGCTTTCCCTGATGCGCTCCTTTGCCCTGGAACTGGCTCCTCACGGCATCACCGTCAACGCCATCGCTCCGGGGGTGGTGGAGAGCGCTCCGGAGGAGGAGCATCGCTTGAAAAAGGTCATTCCCGCAGGTCGTCTGGCCTCCCTGGAGGATATCTGGCAGGCGCTCCGCTTTCTGCTCTCCGAGGAGGCGGGGCACGTCACCGGGACGAATCTCACGGTTTCCGGCGGGTTCGGCTGGCAGTACCCGTGAGACAGGCGTCATCCTTCCCGAACGTGAGTGAATCGATATGAGCCGTCCCAGACTGCGCATCGTGAAACCCGGCGATTATACGGAAGAATTCGTTCCGGAAGCCGGAGAATGCCTGTTGATCCGAAGCGACGAACATCAGGGGCCCGACGACCGCTTCCGAAGCAAATTCTCCGGGCTTCCCTTTTGGCCGGAACAGAGCGAATGGCCGCTCTGCTCGGGATGCGGCAAGCCGCTGACGTTCGTTTTCCAGCTTCACGGAGGCGACGTTCCCGGACGGTTTCCCGGCCTTCCTCACATGCTGTCGCTGTTCTACTGTTTTTCCTGCAATCCCTGGTGGGATGTGGATGGAAAAGGATTCTTCCTGGGACTGCTTCCCCTGGGAGACCTTCCGCTTCTGCCCGCCAAAAAGACCCCCATGAAGCCGATTCTTCCCACCCGAACCGTGCGGCTGGTTCCCGAAGAGGATTTTCCTCACATCCTGGACCGGTCCGGTTCGGAGGGCCTGACTCCGGACGAGCGGGAGCTTCTTTCCCGGAAATTTCCGGTGCGAACGTCCTCGAAGGTCGGCGGCTGGCCGGCCTGGGAAAACGCTCCGGACTTTCCTGCCTGCCGCTTTTGCGGCGGAGAAACGGCCTTTTGGGGGCAGATTTCCTCCGGCGAGCCCCATGGTTTCGTTTTCGGCCAGAACGGCCGCCTGTTTCTTTTCCGATGCCGCCGGGCCTGCCGGAAGGAGGCTTTCTCCATCTCGGTGCAGTCGGAGTAATTCGCCTACACGAAAGAATTCCGGAAAAAGCTTTTCATTCTTTACACTTCGAAACCGATTCTGTACAATACAAATTGGTACGGACTCGCCCCGACCATCTCGATTCGTTTTTCTCGGCAGCCGGGTTTCGGCTGTACCCCCTGCATGCACAGCCGGGACAGGGCCTTCATAGGGGGTATGGAAGCCGGATGTTCGATCCGTTCTCATTTACGGTTAGTCCGTCTTGTGGAGGATAACATGCAAGACCTTCGCATGGTTCTCGGAGTCATCCTGGTCCTGATTTTCGCGGGCGCCTGCAACGGTCCGCCCTCGCTGGGCATCGATGGAGAATGCCTGACCGACGCTCAGTGCAAGGAAGGCTACCTGTGCAACGACGATTTCGTCTGCGTACCCGGTCCGGGAACCCTGCCGGACGGCGATGTTCCGCCCGACGGCGACCTTCTGCCGGACGGCGACAAGGACCGTCCCGACGGCGACCGGGACAGTTCCGACGGCGATTGGGATCGCCCGGACGGAGATAAGGATGTTCCCGACGGCGATTGGGATTATCCGGACGGGGATTGGGACGACCCCGACGGCGACTGGGAGTACCCGGACGGCGACGAAGACAGGCCCTGGCCTGCTGCGCGCCTGTACGATTTCACCATCTCGCCTTCCTCCCCGAGCAGCACTTACGAACCACTTCGGCTGATAGCCTTCGCCCAGGCGGCTTCCGGCGGGGAAGTGCTTTATCGTTTCGATATGCGCACCGAAACGCAGCCGGAATGGACCCGCCTCGCCGATTATTCCCCGTTCTCCGGCACGGATTACATGCCCCGGTCGCCCATGATCTACGAGTTCCGCGTTCAAGTCAGGGATCCGTTTTCCGCCGATCCCCGGGGTTTCGACGCCCAGCGGACTCTTACGCAGGTCGTGGTTCCGTTTTCGGATGGGGACTGGGACGACCCGGACGGCGACGAGGACACGCCCCGGGCTCGCATTCTCTATTTCAGCACCTATCCCTCGACCGCGGCGACCGTGGGGCAGCGCGTCGTCCTGATTACCGAGGCAGAGAGTCCCAACTATCCCATGTACCGCTATCAGGCGCGCACGCCGGCGGGACAATGGATTTCCATCCAGGACTATCCCGGCACGTACCGGACGAACTGGACGCCTCCCTACGCGGGGCAGTGGCGGCTTCGCGTGGAGGTCCGGGACGCTTACGGACCGGATCCGAACGGATACGATGACCGGAGAACCTTGTACTACACCGTCAGCGAGGATACCGACGGTGACGCGGACGATCCGTATTCCTGCGCCACCGTCTGCGAACACCTGGACGACTGCGGCTATCTCTTCCCCGGCTCGCCCCTGGCCGACAGCCTGGCGGACTGTCTGCAACTCTGCCCCGATTACGGTTTGACGGAATACCAGATAGCCTGCCTGTCCACCATGAACTGTCCGGATATCGTGGACTGCCTGAACGATCCGGACGGCGACGTGGACGAGGACTGGGATTACACGGACGGCGACGCGGACACGCCCCAGGCTCGCATCCTGGACTTCCGGGCGAATCCGTCGTCCGGCACGTCCGTGGGGCGGACGGTCACCCTGACCACCACGGCGGAAAGCTACAACTATCCCGCATACCGCTACCAAGTGCGCACGCCGGCGGGACAATGGATTTCCATCCTGGATTACCCCGGCTCGTACCGGACGACCTGGACGCCTCCCTACGAGGGCCAATGGCGGCTTCGCGTGGAGGTCCGGGACGCCTTCAGTCTGCATCCGGACGAGTTCGACGATCAACGCACCCTGCGTTACACCGTCTGGGCGGACACCGACGGCGACGCGGACGATCCGTATTCCTGCGCCACCGTCTGCGAACACCTGGACGACTGTGGCTATCTCTTCCCCGGCTCGCCCCTGGCCGACAGCCTGGCCGACTGCCTGCAACTCTGCCCCGATTACGGCTTGACGGAATACCAGATGGCCTGCCTGTCCACCATGAACTGCACGAATATCGTGGACTGTCTGAACGATCCCGACGGCGACGTGGATGTGGACGGGGATGATCCGGACGGCGATATCGAGCCCGATTCCGACGAGCCGCCCGTGTATACCTGCCTGACCGCCTGCGAGCACGCCAAGGACTGCGGGTATCTCTATCCGGGGTCCGTCTTCGGATCCGATTTCGACGAATGCCGGATCGAGTGCAATCAGGCGGGGCTTACCATCGCCCAGATCACCTGCCTGTCCGTGGTGTCCTGCTGGGACATGATCAATTGCCTGGAAATTCCGGACGGAGATCTGGACGAGGACGCGGATGTCGTCTGCAACGACAATAACCCGTGCACCGAGGATTACCCCGGCCCCAACGGCCAGTGCATTTTCGCGCCCGCCAATAACGGAACGATCTGCACGCCGGATCCCAGCGCCTGTACGAACGGCGGATACTGCTGGGAAGGCCAATGCGAAGCCATCCCCGTCCGGTGCGACGACGGCAATCCCTGCACCGAGGACGCCTGCGAACCGCGCCTGAATCGCTGCGTGTACACCCCGCTGACGGGAAGAACCTGCGATGACGGCCTCGTCTGCACGGAAAACGACCGCTGCGTCATGGGAAACTGCCGGGGGACGAGGATCAACTGCGACGACGGCAACGACTGTACCGCCGAGACCTGCCTGGAGCCGGACGGCTGCACCTATCGCGTCCTTCCGGACGGAAGCGCGTGTTCCGACTACGATCCGGACGGAAATTCCTGCCTGCTCTCCGGCGAATGCGACAACGGCGTCTGCGAGGGCGTTCCGGTGGATTGCGACGACAACAATCCCTGCACGGACGACACCTGTTCGGACAGCGTGCCCGGCCTGTGCGTCCACACGGCGAACCACGCCCCCTGCAACGACGGCAACGCCTGCACCGTAAACGATGTCTGTGCGAACAAGGTCTGCGGCGGAACGCCCGTGGCCTGCGACGACGACAACGACTGCACCGAGGATGTCTGCAACGTGACGACCGGCCTCTGCGATCACAAGCCCCAGACCGGCCAGCGTTGCGACGACGGCGACCTCTGCACGGAAAACGACCGCTGCCAGGCGGGCGACTGCCAGGGAACGAAAATCCGGTGCGAGGACTACAACCCCTGCACGGACGATGCCTGCCACCCGCTCACCGGGCGCTGCGCCTACATTCCCGTGGACGGACGCGCCTGCGAGGACGGCAATCTCTGCACGGATGCGGATACCTGCTACAACGGTTCCTGCATCGGAACGCCGGTGGTCTGCACGGACGACAATTTGTGCACGGCGGACACCTGCGATCAGGACACCGGAGACTGCATCTTCATTCCCAACAACGGCCAGCCCTGCGATGACGGTCGGATCTGCACCGTGTCGGATCTCTGCTTCAACGGCGGCTGCTACGGCGGCCAGACCCTGGACTGCTCGGACGGCAATCCCTGCACCGTGGACCGCTGCGTGGAACCGACGGGCTGCGTGCGGACCTTCGCGCCCGACGGCTCCTATTGCGACGACAACGATCCCACCACTCCGGAATCCGCCTGCTTCCAGGGCGTCTGCGTGGGCGTTCAGTCCGACGGCGACATCGATCCCGATGAGGATTTCGACGTGGATCCCGATCCCGACGGGGATGCGGATTTTCCGCCCGTCTACGACTGCCTCACGGCCTGCGAGCACGCCATGGATTGCGGCTATCTCTTCCCGGGGTCGCCCTTCGGCGGAACCGTGGTGGAATGCGTGGACCGCTGCGAGGACGGCGGCTATTCCCCCGCGCAACTGGAATGCGCCACGCTCTCTCCCTGCCCGGACATTCCGGACTGCCTGAACATCATCGACGGCGACGTGGATCCGGACCCGGACGGGGACGAAGAGCCGGATTTGGATGACACCCAGGATCGGGACGGAGACGGCATTCCGGACGGGGAGGACAACTGCCCGGACACGTATAACCGCTACCAGGAAAACTCGGATACGGACATGCACGGCGACGCCTGCGACAATTGCCGTTACGCCGACAACGACGACCAGGAAGATACCGATAACGACGGCCTGGGCAATGCCTGCGATCCCACGCCGTATCAGAAGGATGTCTGCGTGGATATCGCCTGCTACGCCGACTCCGGCTGCGCGCGCTTCGGATTGTCCTGCTGGCCCGATTCCGGAACGTGCGGCGATTCCTGCGACACGGCGGCGGACTGCCCGGCTCCGTGGGGATGCTACGAGGGACGCTGCCGGTGCGAGCCGGAGCCTCCGGAATGTCCGGTGACGTGCAGTTCCGGCAGTCAGTGTCCGGACGAGGTGCCGGTCTGCGCGGACGTATACGGACTGGACGGCGTGCGCGAATGCTCCCGGGCCTGCAATGACGACGAGCCCTGCCCGGACGGGTATCGCTGCCATTTCGGAAATTGCGTCTGCGAGGATCTTCCCATGGACCGTTGCGTCCAGGAAGCCTGCGAGCGTCCGTCCCAATGCGCGGAGACGGGCTGGGATCTCTGTACGGAGGTGCCCTGGCAGGGCGAGCGCATCTGCACTTCGGATTGCGACGACGTCACCGGCGGCGAATGCCCGAATTACGCTTATTGCGAGAACGGCTTCTGCGCCTGCGAGCCGCTTCCGCCGCCCGAGTGCAATTACGGAAGTTGTTTCCTGGACCAGAACTGCTGGAGCGCCTACGGAGACGACACCTACTGCGCCGGTGAATGGTGGCCGCTCATGGAGCGCTATTGCACCAAATCGTGCCAGTACAACATCGACTGCATCGAGACCTTCGGCACGGACTATTACTGCCGGGCGGGTGAGTGCGCCTGTCGGGAATGACGATTCGCGAGCTTCGATCGGACGACGGGGCGATGGGAAAGGAGTGCGGAGGCTCGACCTCCCGGCCGTAAATACGTATGTTCAAACGCAAGAGCCGCCGTATCGATCCCCAGCGGGTCGTGCTGACCGACCGGCAGGTCAAGGAACTGGAGGAAACTCGCCGGTTTTATGAAAAACTGCGCGAAAAACCCCGGGTCACCCACTGGCTGATGCGCCTGATCTTCCTGTTCTGGATGATCTCCCTGGCCGTCTGTTCCGCCAACAATCCCACGTTCGCCACGGTTCTTAAACTGGCCGTGGGAACCCACAGCGATCCCTTGAGCCTCCTGCTTCTGGGTGCGAAGAACAATTTTCTCATCGATCAGGGACAGGTCTGGCGCTTCGTGTCTCCGCTGTTTCTGCACTTCGGCCTGCTTCACCTGCTCTTCAACGGCTACGCCCTGTATCTTTTGGGCCGCATCATCGAAAATCTGTACGGCCGCCGCCGTTTTCTGCTGATCTTCTTCTTTTCGGGCGTGGCCAGCATCGTGGCCAGCTATTTCGCCACGCCGGTGATGTCCGTGGGCGCGTCCGGAGCCATCTTCGGTCTGTTGGGCGCGGCCACCGTGGTGGGCTACAAATACCGCACCGAAATCCCCTTCGCCTTTCGTCGTTTCTTCGGGCGGGGCATGGTGCCCTGGATCGCGCTCAACCTGGCCTTGGGGCTTTTCATCGACGGCATCGACAACTACGCCCACGTGGGCGGGCTTCTGGCAGGCGTTCTGGTCAGTCTGTTCCTGGACGCCCCCATGATCTCCCCCAGCCGGAGTTCCCGCCCCACGCGCATCCTGCTGACGTTTTCCGCCGCTGCCGCCGTGCTGTGCATGGCCGTGGCCATCATTTTCATGGGAATCAACGTTTTCGACCGTTTCGCCCTTCCGTTGCCGAAGACCTGGCGTCCGTTTTCGGAGAAGGCTTCCGGCATCCGGGCGGAAATTCCCTCCGAACTGCTACGGCTTCCGGCGGGCGAGATTCCCTACGGCGCGCAGTTCGTGGAGCCGAACCTGCGTTTCTCCATGGCCGTGGAGTTCGAGCCGGGGGTCGTTCCCGCCGACGCGGACCTTTTGACGAGAGTGGTGGACGAACTTGCCGGAGATTCGGCCGTGGATGCGGACAGCATTCTGGTGCTTCGTGAGGAAAGAGCCCGCCTGGGGGGGCTGGAAGGACGTTACGTGCGCCTTCGGTTCCGGACCGTGGAGCCGTCCTATCCCTACGAATTGGAAACCCGCCTGGCCGCCACGAGCAGCGGCCTATACAGCGCCACCTGTTTCGCGCCGAAAATCTTCTATTCCGCTTTCGGATCCTGGTGCGATGAATTTTTCCGGCGGCTGGCCATCGACGGGCCGCCCCTTGACGGCATGCCCCGTGAGCGTCGGAACGGATGGCCGCTCAATCCGCCTGGAGGCGGGCCTTGATTTCTTCCGGAACCGGATACCCCAGGTTCAGCGCGATCCCCAAGTGCTCTCCGGCTTTCTCCCAATCCGAGAGACAGAGATACAGCAGGCCGACTTCATAGTGCTTGGTGTTGTCGATGGGATTCTGCTTGATCTGTTCCTCGGTTTCCTCGATCAGTCGAATTACCTGGGATTCGATGGGAATGTCCGGCTTTTCCTTGATGATGACGAATCCGGATTCGATGAAGGTCAAAAGGGAATCCCGCAGGTCGTCGTCGATCTCCATGAATTCCACGCCGACGCCGGCCGGGCGGCCGTTCGAATCGGTTTCCGCACGGCGGACGGTGGCTTTCATGGGAAACTCGCGCCGGGTCCAGGGATGAACGATTCGCAGGTTCACGGTCTGACCGACCTTCAGCGCCATCCCGGTTTCCAGAAAAAGGCCGCCCAGGGAAACATCCCGGGTGTAGGGCTGTTTCAATGCCTCGATATTTTCCAGATTCACCAGGAAAGACACGGCCTTGCGGGGAAATTCCCGGCGCTCCGAGCCGTCCGAGGGCGGCGGATCGTCCGTTTCCGGCAAGGGGGGAGGGCCCGCTTCGTCGTCGTCATCGATGAGTTCGGTCTCGATTTCCTCCAGGGCCTGATTCAGTCCGTTGCCGTCGGGATCGTAATCGGCCATGGCGGCGGACAGATCCTGGGCCGAGTCGGGTTCGTCGCCGTTCATCATATCGCCCAGGTCGATGTCTTCCAGGTCGTCCAGGCTTTCCAGTGAATCGACGCCTTCCAGGGCCTGGAGTTCCTCTTCGCCGATGGCATGCACGGTTCCCGAGTGCATGGGGTTGTCTTCCGGAAGGTCCGGCGGTGTTTCCTGGACGCGTCCCGTCCGGACCATATCCACGAACTGTTCCCACTCGCGCTTGATGTCGTCCGGCATGGAAAAGAACTTCACGCCCATGCCCGGATTGCTGCTCTTGCCTTCCTTGTCCACCCACATGACCTGAGCCAGGATTTCCAGGTTGCGCCCGGAATGGGGCAACTGGACTTCCAACTTAATCAACTCGCGCAGATTCTTTACATCGCTCGTAATGAGAAAGAGCCCGAAACGGCTGATGTTTCCCGTTTTCAGGGGATGGCTTCCCTTGCGGTCCTTCAACTGCACGGAAAGCCGATGATTGTAGCGTTCATGCTTGCGGTTGTTTTGCATGGCGGATCCTCATCCGGCGAAGAAATGTCATCCTCATCTGAAAATATTCCAGAATTCTACTACGAACGGGTGGATGCTCCAACCTTTTCCCGTTTCGCTAATGGAAGCGTCCCACGGTCTTTCAATCGGTCGGGAAGGGGGAGTTCTTTAACTATTTCCCGACCTTGGAGTTCCGGATCCCGTTTCCTTCCGGGGAAGGAAGACGGCCCCGATCCGGTGTTTTTCAATAGTCGATGCAGCAGCGCATGCCGGTGCGCGGCGATTTATCGTCCCAGTCTCCCGGGTTGTTGGATCCGCAGGTGAGATCGCCCGAGCCGGAGTCGTAATGGCCGCCGTAGCGGGATTCCGTTCCGCTTCCGTTTTCGGAGCGCACCCATTCCCGCGCGTTTCCGGACATGTCGAAGGGACCGTTCAAGTCCGGATAATTGCATGCGGTTTTCTGCCCGGTGTTGGCGATTCCGGAGACGGAGTCCCCGTTTCCGTTGCAGGTGGCTGCCTGATAGGCGTTTCCGTAGGGATAGGTCTGACCGGCGTTCAGGGTGCACGCCTGGGCCCATTCCGACGGGCTGCACAGGTGTTTTCCGGCGGTTTCGCAGGCGGCGCGGGCCTGGTCGTAGGTCATCCAGCGGGAAGGCGTGACGCCCGGCAGCGAACAGGCGCGGGGACGCGTGTCGCCGCAGCGGGTGGTGCTCCAGTTCGCGTTGTCCCACCAGCAGTTGCTGCCCCAGCCACTCCAGTAGTCGTTGCTGCTGTCCTGATATTTGCAATCCGTAGCGGTGGCGCAGTTGCTGGTGCGGCACAGTACGGATTCGTATTTGTCGATGCAGCGCGTATCCCCGGGAATTTTCACCATGTCCGAGTGTCCCGGACAAGTGAGATCTTCCACGCAGGAGCCGTCCACGCAGATTTCTCCTCCCGGGCAGGTCATGGGATCGCCGGAACAGGTTCCGCCCGAGCAGGAGTCGTTGACGGTGCAGGGATCGCCGTCGTTGCAGCCTCCCGCCGCCGGGAACGCTGTACAGGCTCCGTTGGCGCATGTGGTCGTGGTGCAGACGTTGCCGTCGTCCGGGCAGTTCGTTCCATTGGGTTCATCGTCGAATTCGCAGGAGGTTCCGTTGCATACGCGGGCGGAGCAGGAACTGTCACGCCCGCCCCAGGCCAGATCCGAGCAGCCGGAATCGTTGATACAGTCCACGCATTCGCCGTCCAGGCACTGGTCCGTGCTTCCGCAGGCCGTGCCGTCGTCCCGGTCCTCGAAACCGCAGGCGAAATCGGCGGTGCAGATCCTCCGTTCGCACTCGGAGTCGTGTTCGCCCCAGGCCAGGTCCGAACAGGCCGCGTCCGTCACGCAGTCCACGCAGCAACTGGCGTCGTCTTCGTGAGCCGGATCCAGGCAGGCGCTGGCGGGCGCGCCGGCTTGGCACTGGTCGGCCGATCCACATCCGGCGGTGTCGGGCAGGGCCGGATGGGTGCAGTCGCCCGACATGCAGTAATCCTCCGTGCAGGGATTCTCGTCGTCCGTGCAGGAGTGCGAGGGGCCGTCGCCCTTGTAAGTGTCGTCGCACTGACCCGTGGCGGGGACGCAGGCGGAGGTGTAGCAGGAGTTGGGCGGCGTGCAGGTGACCGCCAGGGGGTGGGAACAGTTGCCGCCCTGGCAGACGTCCGCCGTGCACAGATTGCCGTCGTCCGAGCAGGGCGTGTCGTTCGTCTTGGGCGGGTGGGTGCAGGATCCGCCCTGGCAGAAGTCCTGGGTGCACTCGTTGGCGTCCGGCGTGCAGTCCGAACCGTCCATGGGGGCGGTCTTGTGGTCGCAGACGCCCTCGCCTCCGATGGCGTCGCAGACATCCAGGGTGCATTCGTTGGCGTCGGCGGTGCAGCTTACGTTGTCGGTCGGGTAATCGTAGGGGATGTTCTCGCATCCCGCTGGCTCCAGGCAGTCGTCCTCGGTGCAATCGTTGCTGTCGTTGCAGTTGCGGCTGTTTCCGACACAGAACCCGTCTTCGCAGTGGTCGCCGGTGACGCAGGTGGTGCCGTCGGAGCAGTTGTAGGTGTCGTTGGCCACGGCCCGGCAGCCCACGCCGGGCGCACATTCGGCATCCACGCAGGAGGGATGGCAGAGCGTTCCGTTTTCGCAGACCGTCTCCGGATCGCAGGTGACCGTTCCTCCCGACACGCACTGGCCGTTGATGCAGCGATCCGGGTTGGCCGCGGTTCCCGTACAGGAATTGCCGTCATTACAATTGGGGGCGGGCATGATGAGCGAATAGGTGCAGCCCGCGGCGGGGTCGCAGAAGACCGTGACGCATTGGGTGTCGCAGGTGTCGCCCGTGCAGACCGTCTCCGGGTCGCAGCTCACGGTGTCCTTCTCGCAGACCCCGTCCGCATTGCAGATCTCGTTGCTGGTGCAGGCGTCCGAGTCGATGCAGGCCTGACCCGTCTTCGGCGTGAAATAGCAGCCGCCGTCCGGATTTTGGGCGATGTCGCAGTCCCAGTTCTTGCAGGGGTTGCCGTCGCTGCATTCCTTGGTTCCGGATCCGGATCGACAGTCGCCGTTGGAGCAGTAGTCGCCTTCCGTGCAGGGGTCATTGTCGCTACAGGTTCCGGGATAGGCCGTCCAGCGACAACCGACGTTTTCCTGACAATACCAGTTTTTGCAAGGATTGCCGTCGTCGCAGGAGAGGAAATCCTGAGGCAGCCCCGAATGCACGCAGCGGGAATTGGCGTTGCAGTATTCGTTGATGGTGCAGGGATCATCGTCCTCGCAGCCTTCTCCGACCAGCGGCGTGTTGGTGCAGGGATCGCCGGGGTTCGTCGGATCGCAGGTGTCCTCGGTGCAGGGATTGTCGTCGTCGCAGTCGTAAGAGCTGTCTCCGGGAATGCAGACGATCTCCCCCTGCCCGTTGGTGGTGCAGGTGTCGTCTTCCGTGCAGGGGTTGCCGTCGCATTCGCTGACGGTGGGAATCAGGTCGTGGGTGCAGTAATCCTCCGGCTGGCAGTCGTCGCCGGTGCAGGCGTCCGGGTCGCAGTCGTCGAAGGAGCACCGGTTGCCGTCGTCGCAGGAGCGTTCGGGGCCGGAACGGCAGATCTGGTTCTGGCAGTAGTCGTCCACGGTGCAGGGGTTGCCGTCCTCGCAGTCGGCGGTGTTGCCCGTCTGGAGGCATCCGAGGGTGGGATGGCAGTAGCCGTCCGTGCAGGGATTGCCGTCCTCGCAGTCCTTCGTATCGCCCACGCACTGGCCCAGTTCGTTGCAGGTGTCGTTTTCCGTGCAGACATCCTCGTCATTGCAATCCTCGCCTGTCAGCAACGTGTGGCAACAATGGTCTGGAGACTCCACGCAGCAGTAGTCGTCGGTGCAGTCGTTGTCGTCGTCGCAGTCCACGGTGGTTCCGGGCTGGCAGACCGGGTGTCCGTAGATATCCGTGCCGCAGGAATCGTTGATGGTGCAGAGGTTGCCGTCCTCGCAGTCCTGCCCGGGCATCGGGCTGTGGCGACAGCCCTCGAAATCCAGGCACCAGTCGTCCGTACAGGGATTGGTGTCCGCGCAGTCCCGCTCGTCCGGGCCGGGCAGACAAACGCCGTTGCCGAACTCGTCCGTGCCGCAGACATCGTTCTCCGTGCAGGGGTTGTTGTCGCTACAGTCCCCGAAGTTGGGCTGGTATGTACAGTGCGGTTCTCCGGTGGGATTGCAGATGTCGTCGGTGCAGGGATTGTCGTCGTCGCAGTCGTACAGGCTCTGGCCAGCCACGCATTGGCCGTTCTGGCAATGGTCGTCCGTGGTGCAGTCGTTGTTGTCGGAACAGGGGTTGGCGTCGTTGGGAACGAACTGGCAGCCGAAGATGGAATCGCAGTCGTCGTCGGTGCAATCCTCCCCGTCGTCGCAGACCTCGTCCACCACGCTGATGCACTGGCCGCTCATGCAGTGATCCTGAAGGGTGCAGGCGTCCGAATCGTCGCAGCCATAGCCGTCTTCCCGGTTGTACGTCTGGCAGCGGGTGGTTCCCGGACGGCACTCGCTGACTTGGCATTGGTTGGTAACGGTCGGACAGGCTTCGGCTTCCTCCCAGTGGGTGCCGTCGTTGGAGCAGCGTTTGTCGTGGTTCAGATCGTCGCACATGCGTTCGCCCGGATCGCAGGGGGGATCCTGGCACATGTTTTCCACGCAGATCTGTCCGGTGTTGGCGCATTCGATGGGGTCGGAAAGCGACGCGCCGTCCGGCTGACATTCCCGGTAGTAGTTGCTGTATTCCGGCCAGCAGAAAATCTGTCCGGGCGAGCAGCTCGGCACGCATTTCCGCGTATTGTCGGTGGGATCCGGAATCATGCCGGTGGGACAGGCGTCCACGGCGATGCCCGACATGGTAATGCTTTCCACCCGCCCGGTGTAATCGTTGCTGGCCACTTTCAACAGCGCCGTGGCGTTGGCTACGGCGGCGGGTTCGAAGGACACCTGGAAGGTTCCGCTATCCCCCGCGCCCAGGGGGGTTCCCTCGGCCGTATCGGTCTTGAACAGGCTGTCGGGATCGTGAAACAGGAAGGCCGCTCCGTCGTTGATCTGCCAGGTGGGAAGCGAGAGAATCAGCGAACCGTCGCCGTTGTTGGTGCAGGCGATCTGCTTCAGGACCGCCGTCCGTCCGGAATCGGTCAGCGTGTAGCCGAAATCCAACGACGTGGGCGCGCAGGAGATCACCGGGGCCGCGGTGGTTGCGTTCAACGTGACATCGGCCGTCAGTTCGTCGCCCCCCATGGCGCCGACGGCGGCGACGGAAACCGTGTCGGAAAATTCGGCCGATGCACCGACGGGAGGCGTGAAACGCACCGCGCATTCCCGGGTCAGGCGAATGGCGCCTTCCTTCGGGTCGATATAGAACGGGGGTTCCGGGCATTCTCCGTCCACCCGGGCGGCGTCGAAACGCAGGCGGAAAGGGCCGTCCGGCACGTCCAGGGCGATTTCCCGCACGTACAGCGGACAGGTGGTGCTTTCTTCGTCCGGAATGGCCTGGATGGTGAAGGTGAGATCCTGGGGGACGGATCCGCTGTTGTGCTCGCCGTAATCCAGCGCCGGAGGCTGCACGTTCATGGTCATGAATCCCTTGCAACCGACGCTCATGGGAACCTCACGGCGCTTCAGGGGCACGGTATCCGCGTTGGTGAGAATCAGCAGGGTCGCCTCGTCCCGCTCCAGGTCGTCGGCCAGGTAACAGAGGCGGACGTTCATGGGGTGCTGGGGGTTCAGCACGGCGTCCGGCGGCGCCACCGGTTGGATGCTTTCGATGGAGAAGGCCGTGCCCGTGCCCTGGTCGATTCGGATATCGTGCAAGGTGAGGGGATCGATTCCCGTGGACATGATGATTTCGTCCAGGCACTTGGATTGGCCCGGGAGCACCGCGCCGAAATCCAGTTCTTCCCGGCTCAGCGTATAACAGCGACTGTAGCAGGGAGGCTCCTCGGCGTCCTCCTCGCCATCTCCGTCCGACCCGTCGATGTCGCCGTCCGGGGCGTCCGCGTTTTCGTCGTCTCCGTCGCCGTCTGGCGGCGATTCGTCTCCATCCTCATCCGCCGGTTGCAGATCGCCGTCTTCGTCCCCGGAGGACTCGTCTCCGTCTCCGGAGGAAAGGCTGCTTCCCGAGCAGGCCGCAAGGAAAAGCAGGGCGGCGAATAAACAGGCAAAACCCCATTTCGGTGTGGCGAACATCATGACACCTCTCCCAACACGGAAAAGAACGGTTGTTGCGGTGAATCGGCACGCTTTCTGGTTACGGAACGGGTTTCCCGTGGCGGTTCCGTTGTATTAATATTGGATAACAGATTTACGGTGGAAATTCAATCCTTTTCGATGATCGGAGGGGCCGGGCGTGCGGATTTCGGATCCAAGGATGCATCTTCCACGGTCCGGCACGGATTTTGCGAAGGTTTTCGGCCGGACGAGAAGAGAAAGTGCGGCTTTACAGGTTGCACGGTATTGGAGCCGCGCGAGGATTTCCGTGAAATCCTCGCGCCCCCGAAACCGGCGGTTTCGGGGGCGTCTTCCGCCTTTTGGGCGGAAGACGCGGCGCGTGTGGGCGTTCGGGATTTTGCAGATTTCGTTCGTCCGCCGAAAACCGGCGCGGCATGCCTTTTGCATCCGGCATGGAGATTGCGACTTGTCGTCCTTCCGAGCGCCGAGTTCCGCCATTTCCGACCCCGGCACCCGGGAAAATTCCGTACACATTCCGGTTTTTCGCTCGGAAGGACGCCTGCAATCCCGCATGCCGGCGCAAAAGGCATGCCGCTTGCAGAAATCCGTGCCGGACCGTGGCGGCGGATGCGCTTTTCGTCATCCGGGCGGCGTTTCGGGAAGGGGTCAGGGACGGATGGCGGGCCCTGCTGCGGGACTCCGTTCGGAAAAGATCAACCGTTCCCGTTCCAGTTGATCCACTTTACTGCAGAACTTGTAGAAATCCAGGTACTTGGCCGGCGCGATGCGCTGGATGGGAATACGAAAATCCCGTTCCATCAGGAGTTTCCCCGAGCTTTTTTCCACGTTCAGGTGGTAGTGTCCGAAGGGGGAAAGAATGGATTGGCTGATGGGAGAGGCATCGAGTTGAAGGCCTTCGGGCCATTCCAGGATAATTGTATTGGTTCCGGAGTTGATGCCGTTGATGAGGAAGGGAAACTCCCGCCCGGCGGTCTGGATGTAACTGCGGAGAAATTCCACCGGGAAAAAGGCGCGCTCTACGCGAAGCTGTTCGCCCGCGCGACGAGCCAGGCGGCTGGAATGGAAATCGTATTGTAATTCCAATGGCTTGGATGGATCTTCCAGATTCATGACGCGCACTTCTTTCACGCCGGTTCCGGGGAAGGACTTATTCAGAACCATCTCGAAAAAGAGGCGGATCTGGTCCTTGGGAAGTTTTTTGAGTTGCTGGCGCAGGGAGACGGAGGCGTGGCCGTCCACGCGTTCGATGGCTTCGGCATCCGCCGAGCCGTCGGCCTGGAGTCGCAGGTGCAGGGTCAGTTCCTTGGCCTGGCCGATGCCCGTCCAGGCGGGCAGGTCGGTGAAAAGCTCCGGTCCGCCGTCCAGCACTAGCGCGCGGGAGCCGGAAAGCATGGGTGTGGGGTGGTTGAAAACGCTTTCCTTGTAGTCGCCATCCAGGTAGAGCGTTTGGCCGTCCGGCAGCAGGACGCGTAGCAGAACGTAAGGATAGACCTTGAAATTGGCGTTGGGATAGGGAATTTCCCGGTAATTGATGGGCTTGGCCATGAGGAAGGTGTTTTCCAATCCCATCAGGTCGAGCAAGGCGGAAAGTACCAGCAGGCGGTTTCCTTCCCGTTTCAGCAGGATCCGGGTGGCGGAATCGGAAAACGAAGCGCTTTGCCGGGAGCCCTCGACGTCGTTCGCCAGGCGATAGAAAAGATGCTCCACCCGGCGGACGATGGGGGAGTCGGACGGAAGCGAGGAAAGAGCGTCTTCGAGATAGCGACGCAGTTCCACGGTGGGCCGCCGTTTGCCCGAAAGAGACTGGCGCATCAGGTCGCGGAACTCCGTCCAGGAAAACGAGCGGGACAGATCGACGATGGGAAGCACCTCGTCCGGGATGGGCATGAAGGGTTCGCGAACGATCTGGTCCAGCTTTTCGTTGGCGTAACGGACCACGGTTCGGCCGTCCTGCGTTTCCTTGCGGGGCGGGGCGAGGCGGTAATTCAGGGGAAAAAAGGTCACGTCCATGTTTTCCGGGTGCTCCACCACGAAGCGCGAGCGGAAGGTGGGCGATTCCATGCTCTGGAAGAGGAAGCGTGCGTTGAAGGCCCGGCCGTCGGGCAGCCAGTTTACGGCCTTGCCGCCCTCCACGTAGTCGTATTCGATGAAGTCGCCCACGCCCACGTCGGGCAGGGTTACGGAGGTTTTTCCGGTGATCTGCTCCGGGACCAGTTCCCGGCCGTCGGCTTTCAGGACGCGTACGCGATAGACCTCCGCGCCGGAGGGAAGGTGGATTTCGCCATAGCGACTCTGGGCTTCCTTGGTCTGGACGCGCACGATGATGTGAGTGCGGCTCACCACCGACCCGCCCGGAAGCAGCCGAGTGACGTACTCGTCCAGGACGATGACGGCTCCGGCCTCGGGTTTCCATGGGGCGGCTTTGAACTCGGCGATGAGTTTGTCGCCGTCGGTGGCGAATTCCGAAAGGAGTTCCCGGCCCTCATGCAAGGCGAGCGAGGCGCGCAGGTTGAAGCGATCCGGTTCCTTGTCCAGATTTTCCCGCAAGAGCGAAATTGCGCGGTCGGTGTCGCCTTCCAGTTGGTAAAGGTCGGCCAGGTGGCGGGCGAAGCGGGTTTCGTTTCCCGGCAGGGCGCGCAGTTCCTCGTAAAGACGCACGGCTTCCTTGCGGTTTCCCGTCCGTTCGGCCAGCCCCGCCAGGGCGCGGCGGATGAAGGTCTTTTCCGGCGTTTGCTCCAGCGATTTCCGGTACAGGATTGCGGCGTCCTCCAGGGCGTCCATGGCCTCGTAACGAGCCGCCAGGGTGGTTCCTGCGCCGTCCAGCAGGTCGATGCGTTCGGCCGTGCGGCGGGCGTCCTCGTAGCGGCCGCGCTCTTCCTGGTAGTTGCGATAATCCCTCAGAAAGGCGAGGTCTCGCCCGTTCAGGGCCAGGGCCCGTGCGGCGTTCGCGTCCGCTTCCTTGAACCAGCCGTTGGAACGGTGGATCTCGAAGGCGGTGCGGGGCCAGAGATAATAGCCCGGTGCGGACTCGGAAAGCGTCTTCAGCCGCCGGATGGCGGACGCGGTGTCGTCTCGGGCCAGATCCTCGTCCACCATGTGAAAAGCGGCGAAGGCCATTCGGGGATCCAGTTCCAGGGCGCGGCTCATGGAGGCGCGCACGATCTCCCGGCCCACGCTGCCGGGAATGGCTGGGTCTCCGTCCACGGAAAAGGAGCGGATGACGTGCAGGGGGGCGAAATCGGGGTTCTGGCTCAGGGCGTTTTTCAGAAGGATTTTCATGCGTTCGTGGCGGCCTTCGCTCAGGGCGGCCAGGAGCGCGAAGAGGCTATGGTACAGATCCTGGTGTTTTTCCGCCTTTTCGAACCAGCGGGTGGAAGCGTTTTCGGGTTTTCCTCGACGTTTCGCCGCGCCTTCAGGGACGGCGGGCGGGTTTTCGGGATCGAAATCGTCTCCGTGCTCCAGAGGGCCGCCGTCTTCCGCCAGGATGCGCAGGGACGGTTCCGAGGGACGGCCGGTGCGCGCCAGTTTCAGCGCGATTTTGTGCCAGCCCTTGTCCAGGGATACGAGAACGGCGTTGACGTTCTCGGGCAGGGCGGCGCGGTCGTCCACGGTCAGCATGGGCCGTCCGTCGATGAAAAGCCGCGCCGTCCGACGGCCGGCCAGACGGAAGCGGGCCGTGCGGGAGGCGTCCAGGTGAATGTAGGTGACCAGGTAAAACACGCCTCCGCGTTTGTAGAGATCCCGAATGGAAACATCCGTGGCGTCGCGGTCCAGGAAAATCCCCTTGATTTCCGTGGGATCGGATTCGGAGGGGTAGGCCGTTTCCGGCCGGGCCGCGCTTTCCGGCCCGAAGGCGCGGTCGAAATCCAAGAGCGGGACGGCGCCGAAGGGGCCGTAGGCCAGAAAACGGCGCATCTCTCCCAGGCGTCTCCGCATGCGTTTCTCGGCTTGCAGGTCGCCGGCCTCTCGATCGAGGTCCGCCAGGCATTCGGTGATGGCCAGGCGGCTTTCCGCGTCCAGGCGCGGGTCGTCCACGAACTGGCCCAGAACCGGGCCGACGGCCGTGGGGAAATCGGCGGTCTGATTCCGGAACTCGGCGAGAAATCCCACGGCGAGAGCGGCGAAATCCCCGCCCGGTTCCAGGCGGAAGGTTTCCAGGAAATGTCCCTGGGCCTCGTCCACTCGCCCCTGGAAATAAGCCGTCAATCCCATCCCCATGTGGGCCTCGGCGGAAGGCTCCTTGTCCAGGGAGCGTCGAAAGGCCCGTTCCGCACCGTCCGTATCGTTCTTCAGAAACCAGCGGGCGAACGCCAGATCCCGCAGATCTGCCGCGTCCGGATCGGCGGCGGCGGCGGTTTCCAGCTTTTCCAGGGTCCGTGTCGCCCGGTCGCTTCCCGGCGTCATGCGGAAAGCGCCCATGGCGCGGGGCGCGCAGCCTGCGAAAAGAGCCGCCGTCAGAACGAGCAGCAGCGGCAGGGCGATCCGGTTCGCCGAAGGCCGCCGGTCAGATGCTTGAATTCGGGACAAGGTGAACCTCCTCGTTGAAGGCGCGCGTGACATCCTGGCAGAACGTGCGGAAATCGTCGTATTCCTTTACGCCGATCCGGTTTTTCCGAAACTGGAGGCGGGTTCGGACCCGCAGTTCGGTTCCGTCCTGTTGAAGGGTGCGGGTGAAGGCGGCGAAGGGCGTTTCCAGATGGACGTCCTTTGGAGCATCCCGGACGGATACGGCGTCGCCGAGGTCGAAAACAATGGTTTTCTCCAGCGTCTGAAGCCGGGTGACGGCCACGGGATAATCGCGTTCGGAAAGCGAGGCGTATTCCTTCACCAGGTTCACCCGGTCCAGGGCGGGTCGGAAGGCCGTACCGTCCTTCGTATCGCGCAATGCGCCGGGAGCGAGAACCTGGTAGTCCAGTTCCACGTCATCCCGGATGTTTTCGATGTTGCGGAAGGAAAACGTCCGCAATTTCGCGCCCGGAAGATCCTTGTTGATGAGCTTTTCCAGGTATTCCTTGCGACGGTCGCTGTCCTGGAAATGAGCCCGGAAATTGGAAGCCAGGGAGCCGGTGACGCGCACCTTGCTTACGACCTCGGTCGCGCCGTCCTTGTCGAAGCGCACCCGGGCGTCTTCCCGATAGACGTTGCTTTTCGGATCGGCGGCGGGAACGCGGGTGAATTCGGTTCCTTCCGGCCCCACCAGCATTACCTGGCCGCGACGGTCCTGATAGGGAAGTTCGCCGCTTCCGGAGAATTCGGCCGTGCCGTCCAGGTACAGGTCGTAATCCGGCAGGTAGGCGATGGCGTGATTGAACATGGCCAGACTGGGCGGGTATTCCTGAAGCGCGCCGACGTTGCTGGTACGGATGATGGCCATGCGCGCCCGGATTCCGGCTTCCTTCAGCATGGCGACGAGCAGCGTGGCCTTGTCCTTGCAGTCGCCGAACTTGCGGTCGAAAATCTGGTTGACCGGATACGGCTTGAAGCTGTGAACGCCGAATTCCAGGCCCACGTAACGGGTCTTCGTCACCACCCAGCGGTGGATGCGGATCAGGCGCTGGAGCGGATCGTCCACGCCGTCGATCAATTCGCGAACCTTGGCCTTCAGCGCTTCCTTGACGGCGAACTGCTCCCGGATCAGGCCCCAGTACCACGCCCCCATGGCGTTCCAGTCCTTGAAGGTGGAGACGTGGATGTAGTCCGCGATTTCCACCAGGGGCGGGCTTTTCGGTTCCCGGCGGAGCTTGGGGATGTCCGTGGCCCGCCAGGCGTACCGGCGGCCGTGGGCGGTCTGCGTGATTTCCGGTTCCGGACAGAGCGCCGGTCGGTTGGCGTACAGCTCGCGGCCCTCCGGCATGAGCACCACGAAGCGGCGCTCCCGGGCGACGGTGTAATCCTGAAAGAGCTGGATGGCTCCGAAATAGTCGGCGAAGAGATTTTCGCTGGCGATGTCGTCCACCCGGTACTGCACCTCGGCCACGTCGCCGGGTTTCAGGTCCGGAAAGGTCACCAGCCGGATGCTGTAGTCGTGATAGAGCTTGTAGGAGCGGCTGCCCGAGCGGTCGTTCTCCAGGTGGCGTTCGTTGACGCTTCCGTCCGGGCGCAGGATGCGGGCGCGCAGCACGGTGACTTCCTGGCGGCCGGGGTAGTAGCGCACGCCGAAGGTTCGGAAACTGTCCGCGCCGGTGGGATCCAGGACGCGCAGAATCTGCTGCCGGAACTGGCTGCTGAGGCCGTTCTCGAAGACCTTGTGGACGGTCAGGTCCAGCAGGTATTCGGCGCTTTCCCCGTTTTCGGCCTGCGGCGGCATGCGTTGCACCACGGTTTCCGCGTCCTGGACGAAATCCACCTCGAATCCCCGGCTCTCCGGCTGCAAAAGCGCCAGGTATTTTTTCAGATCGGGATTCTGGGGCATGATCTCCAGGGATTTGTTCCACAGGGCCAGCGCCTGCTCGGTATGGCCCGAACGGTGTTCGAGATCGGCCAGCCGGTCGAGAAACAGCGTCTCCTCCGGAGCCATGGATAGAAGGTGTTCCAGGATTTCCCTGGCGGCGTCCGTGCGATCCAGACCTTCCAGAAGCCGGACCTTGCGCAGCCGTTCTCCGAATTCGTCGGGCGAAAGCGCAGTGATGCGATCCAGGTAATCGATGGCGGCGGCGATGTCCCGGCGGTCCTCCGCGTCGGCGGCCAGCCAGCGCAGGGTCTGGAGGTCGCCGGGAGCCCGCTTCAACATGTCCAGCCGCAAACGGCGCGCCTCTCTCCGGTATTCCAGGTGGTCGTACTGGTTGACCAGGGCTTCCTCCAGGTAGGGAACGGGATGGCGTTTGTAGGCGTCCCGAAGGATCAGAAGCGCCTCCGCGCTCCAGTCCCGGCGGTTGAGCAGCGAGGCCCGGGCGCGCGCCGTCCGCGCTTCGAGTGCAGAGACGTTCCGGATGGATTCCAGAAGGTCGCGGGCGGCGAGAAAGCGTCCCTCCCGCCGGAGCAGACCGGCCAGATGGAGCGCGAAGCGCGGCTCGTCCGGATGGCGCATGCGTCCCTCGGTCAGACAGCCCAGGCGGCGGTTGTGGTTTTCCATCAGCGCGCCGCACCAGAGAAGCGCCTCCGGGTCGCCGGGGTCCAGTTCCAGCGCCCGTTCCGCGAAATGCTCGTGGCGTTTCTCCTCCGCCTTGAACGGCCGCAGCCGGTGCAGAAGTCGGCTGAGATCCAGGGCCGTGCGAACGTCCGGGCGGCTTTCCATACGTTTTTCAAGCCGCTCGACGGACAGCGGCAGGGGACGTTCGCCGGCGGTTTCGGAAAGTTTCCAGTCCGTGCGGCTTTCCGGAAACGGGGCCAGGCGGTCGGCCGGTCGGCCGTGGGAGAGCCCCGTCAGATCGGCGAACGGTTCGCCGTTCCGGTTCAGAAGCGCAAGCCGGAAGCCCCAGCCCCGGGACTGGCCGCCGGATTTCACGACGATATCGTTGACGCCCCGCTCCAACCGGACGACGTAGGCGTTCTGGAAGCGGCGGTTGTTGCGGTCGCCGTCCCATCCTCCGGCGTAACGGCCGTTGACCCAGACCCGCAACGAGCCCGCTCCGCCCAGGATCAGCACGGCTTCCCGACGCTTGGGCGAGTGTACGCGTGCGTAGGCGTAGCCCAGGGATTGCCGGCCCGGTTCGTGGACGCGCTGAAAATTCTGATAGCCGGAAAGTTCGTTGATGGGAGGAAAGACGCGCCAGCTCACGGGGCGCGCCTTGCCCGGATACAGCGCGCCGGGATCGTAGGCGTCTTCCGGAGGCAGGGCATGTTCCATGCCGGATCCGCCTTCGTTGTCGAACGGTCCCAGGCTGCGCCAGCGCGTCAGCAGTCCCAGGCGTTCGCGCAGAGTCTCCGTCGCCGCCGGATCTCCGGAGCGCCGGGCCGCGTCCCACAGGCACCAGCGGGCCGCCAGACGTAGATCCAGCGAGGTCCGGGGGTGGGTGTCGAGCGCGCGGCAGAGCCCGTCCATGCGGTTTTCGGCGGTCAGGAACGGTTGCAGATCCCGCAGACGGAAGAAATCCGCCAGGGATTCGGGAGCGTCGGGCGCTTTCTCGATTCTCGCCGCGAGCGAAAGAGCCCGTGTCGGGGCGTCCTCCAGGGCGAAGGCCGTTTCGGCGAAAAAGAAGATCGGCAGAACGGCCAGAACGGCCAGAACGGCAGGCAACCGCCCCGCGGGCGCGTCGCTTCCACGTGGTCTTGTCATCGACTTCCTTTCCCTTGCAAATGAACCACCGCCTCCGGCTTGCGCAGGTAAAGCGGAGCGACCGGTTCGCACGGCAGGCCCGCTTCCAGCCGTTGCAGCACCCGGCGGCCCAGGTGGCGGGCCAGCGGGCGGCTGTCGTCGTTCGCGAGCGTTCGAATCCGTTCGGAGGCGTTTTCAAGCGCCTGACGATAAGCCCGCGCGCCTTCGCCGAAGACCAGGAGCGGCCGCCCGAACTCCAGGGCGCGCTCGATCCAGTCCGCGACCTTTCCCACGCCGGGCCGCAGCAGAACCTCCGCCGCGAGGTCGTCTCCGTACAGCGCCGCGTAAACCTCTCCCTTGCGGGCGTCCAGCATGGGCAGCCGCAGGGGACGTTCCCCGAGGGGCGGACCCGCCGACTCGGCGGAAGGTTCGATCCCGGCGGCAAGCACCTCCAAAGTGTTCAGCGCGTAGACGGGCCGCTTTTCCGGGTACGCCAAGCCCAGGGCGGTGGCCAACGCGATGCGCACCGAGGTGAACGAGCCCGGTCCCCGGGTGACGGCGAAGGCCTCGATGTCGCCTACCGAAAGCCCCGTTTTTTTCAGCAGTTCGTCCACGGCGGGAAGCAGCGTCTCGGAGTGGCGCAGGCGCTTTTCCGAAAGTGAAACGTCCTTTGCGAGGCGTCCGTTCTCGAACAGGGCGACGCTGAGCGCCTGCCCGGAGGCCTCGATGGCCAGCAGGTTCCCCGGCATGTATTTCATCCGATCAGCCGAAAATCACGTCCCAGTAGCGTTGCAGATCGTTCACCACCGCCAGGGCCATGAGCATCATCATCATGGCGAAGCCCACCATGGTGGCGCGCTCTTTCAGTCGCTGGTTCAGCGGCTTGCGGATCACGGCCTCGATGGTGAAGAACATCAGGTGCCCGCCATCCAGCACGGGAACGGGCAGAAGGTTCAGGATGCCCAGGTTGATGGAGATCATGGCCATGACCCAGAGGTAGTATCGCCAGCCGTTCTCGGCGGCCTTTCCGGCGATGTCGAAGATGGCGATGGGGCCGCCCACCATTTTGAAGGGCAGTTCGCCGCTCAGAAGCTTTCCGAAGATGCGCAGTTCCAGAAGCGTGATGTCGATCATGGTGGAGACGGAGCCGGAAACGGCAAAGGCCAGGCGATTTTCCACGGGCAGGCGCTCGCCTTCCAGCCAGGCGTCCGGCGGCGTGGCGGGCCAGGCGCCGAAGCGGTAACGGGTGACTTCTTCCTGGTACTCGCCTTTCAGCACTTCCTTTTTCTGTTCCACGGCGAACGACAGCGCCACGCCGTTCCTGTCGATGTCGAAGGCGATGGGTTTTTCCATTTTCTGGCGCAGCACCTGTTCCACCGCCATCCAGGCCGAAATCTCCCGGCCGTCCACCCGCAGCAGGCGGTCGCCGGTCTTGATCCCCGCCAGCGCGGCCGGCGTGTCCTCGTCCACCCGTCCCACGAAGGTGTCCAGGGAGGCCAGCCCCACAAGGAAGCCGCCCTCGGCCCGGGGCGTGGGAACGATTTTCGCCTGGAAGGTTTCCGGTTTCCCGCCGTCCTTCTTCGCCGGGCGTTCCACCTCCATCGTCACGGCGCGGCCCGACACCTCGATCTCGGAAAGCTGGTCCTCCAACTGCCAGATGTAATCCAGTTTCTGGCCGTTGACGGAGAGTATGCGGTCGCCCAGGCGGATTCCGGCGCGGTGGGCGGGCGAGTCGCCGGAGGTGACGCCCACCAGGGGTGGGATGGTGGAGGATGTGATGCCGATGCGACCGTGGCGGATATCGTCGCCCAACGGGTTCCGGATGGTGGAGGCTTCCGGCGTGATGGGGATGCTCAGTTTTTCGCCGTCCCGGTCCACCCGCAGGGTGATTGCTCGATCTCCGGCCGCCTGGATGTGCGCCGCCATGTCCGCCCAGAAGGGGGTTTCCTCGCCGTCGATGGCCACGATGCGGTCTCCGGCGCGCAATCCCGCCCGGGCGGCGGGAGTGTCGGTCAGCACCTGGCCCACGCGGGAACTGGTCATGGAGTCCACGGCGATGAAATAGACGAAGTAGATCAGGATGGGAAACAGCAGGGAAAAGGCCGGTCCCGCGAAGACTACCGCGAAGCGCGCCCAGAGCGGTTTCTGGTGAAAGGCGTTGGTCAGTTCGCCCTGATGATCGGCCACCGCCATTCCGGCCTCGGGCATGTCCAGCCGTCCGCCGCGGCCGCTTTGCTCGGGCATGCGGGCCCGCAAAGTCATGGCCACCTCGGCGGGCAGTTTCGCCGTGCGGGTTTTGCCTTCGCGATCCAGGAGGAATTCCACTTCCCCGCCGGTCACTCCCGCCAGTACGTCCCGCACGGAGTTCCAGTCGGCCACATCCTGTCCGTTCACGGCCAGAAGCAGATCTCCGGAGCGAAAACCGGCGGTCCAGGCGGGGCCGTCCGCCTCCACGGCGTGGATCCCGGCGGGAATCGATTCCGAGGATTCCTGGCCGAGCATCTTGACGTAGCCGCCGAAGGGAATCGCCGCCAGGCGGTATTCCGTCTCGCCGATGCGAAATTGTAGCAGTTTGGGGCCGAAACCGATGGAAAAACGCAACACCTTGACGCCGGTCGCTTTCGCCACCAGAAAATGTCCCAGTTCGTGAACCAGGATGAGAACTCCCAGCAATATCGCCGCCCAAAGCAGAAACATGATGATCCTCCTGAAACCCCGTCCGTCCGAAACCCCGGGGAGATTCGTTGTCTATCCGCCTTCCGCCGCCCGAAGCGGCCGATTTTCGCCCGACAGGCGGAAGGCTTCCTCTTTCGCCCGGGCGCGAACGTCCAGGGCGTCCTCCAGGCTGTCTTCGGATGTCCCGGCGATCAGCAACGTCGAGCGCTCGAAAACCTCCCGAATCAGCGGGAAGATCGATCCGAAGGGCAAGCCTCCGTTCAGAAATGCGGAAACGGCGGCTTCGTCCGCGCCGTCCAGCACCGCCGGATGGAGTCCGCCGCGATTTAAAGCTTCCCGCGCCAGGTCCATACAAGGATATTGACCGCGCGGCGTCCGATGAAATTCCCAGCCGCAGAAATCTTCCGCGCGAAAAGCGGGGCGCTCCAGCGGCAGACGCTCCGGCCAGGCCAGGGCGTGGGCGATGGACGGCTCCATGCGCGTCTCGCCCAGAAGCGCCACGATGGTGCCGTCCCGAAAGCGCACCATGCTGTGGTTCTTCGCCTGGGGATGAATGAGCACTTCGATGCGTTCCTCCGGCAGGCCGAAAAGAACGTGGGCGGCGATGATCTCGAAACCTTTGTTCATCAAGGTGGCCGAATCCACCGTGATTTTCGATCCCATGCGCCAGACCGGATGATCCAGCACCTCCCGGGGCTCGGGATTCCTTGCGTTTTCGCCGTCTTTTCCGAAAAACGGCCCGCCCGAGGCGGTCAGGTAGATGCGCTCCAGATCCTCCCGACGTCCGGCCCGCAGACACTGGAAAATGGCCGCGTGTTCGGAATCCACGGGGAAAAGCTCCGCTCCGCCTTTTTTGGCGGCCTCCAGCAGGAATCGTCCGGCGGTCACCAGCGGTTCCTTGCTGGCCAACGCCACCCGGATGCCGGATTCCAGCGCGAAAAGCGTGGCGTGCAGGCCCGCGAGGCCCGACATGGCCGAAAGCAGACCGTCTTTCCCCGCGCGAACAACCGCCCGAAAACCGGACTCGCCCACGCCGATTTCCGGAGGATTTCCAACGCCTTCGGACGCAAGGCGTTTTTCCAGGGCTTCCGCCGCCTCTTCTCCGGCCAGGGAAACGAAGCGGGGGCGAAATTCCAGGATCTGGTGAAAAAGCGGATCCACCCGGCTTCCGGCGGCCAGCGCCGTCACTCGAAAACGATCGGGGAAACGGCGGACGAGTTTCAACCCGGCGACGCCCACGTGCCCGGTGCTTCCCAATATGGCGATTTCCTTGCGATTTTCTTCCATGCGGCTCTTTTCGCCTTCCATAAATCGTTTAACAATAGCATGTTCGTGGAAGGGGCTCAACATCTTTCACGTTGTCGCCGGGCGATTTCACGGGGCGGCATGCCGCCCACGGCCACGAGATCATCGAAGGGATTTCGGGCACAGAAAAACAAAAGGCATAACGGATGGAAATGCCGAAAATATCCGGTGGGAACCGGCGAGGATTACGGCAACCTCTAAAAATCCAACTTCTGCTGCGAACGAATCTTTCAGATCCGGATCGTTTTTCCCAATCCTCGACGTATCTTCTTGATATGCCTGCGGTTGTGAAAAACGCCCGAATCTGAAAATCGTTCGTTCTCGCGATGAATAGCCATTTCTTGAGGTTGCCTTATTTCTTCGATCTTTCGGAAAGCAGGCGTTTTCTGCGACGGTGAATCCAGGAGGCCAGAAGCAACCCCAGCGCCAGAGAGGACCAGGTGACCTTCGCGTTGACGGTGTTCTGGCAGCGGCATTCCGTGTGGCAGTCCTTGACCACGCCCAGGGAGCGGTCCTCGTCCCCGGGATCGAGCGCGGAATCGCCGTCCGTGAAGTCGTCGTTCAGATCTTCATCGGTGAATTCATCCGCAAGGTCGGCATCGCCATCGTCCGCGTCGCCGTCTGCAAATTCCTCGTCTTGTTCGAATTCAAGGTCGGATGCTTCCGGGTTCTCCGCGTCTTCCAAGGCGTCGTCGTCGCCGTCCGGGACGAATTCTTCATCGAATTCAAGAACTTCCTCGTCGCCGTCGCCGGAAACGTCGGATTCCGGCTCCAGGTCGGCGTCCGAGTCCGCGAAAAGCGGAGTGCAGAGGAAAAGCAGCGGCAACAGCAGGAAGATCGTCCGTTTTCCCATAGGACATACCTCGTGGGTGGTTCGTTCATCGTTATCCGCCGTGCGTCCGACGGAAAATCGGAGGCGCGACACATTCACTCTATCACAGGCTCGGCGGATGGGCAATGCCAAGTGGCCGGTTTGCCGGGCATCCGCGACTCTAGGTATGTATTCGGACAAACCGCCGGAAATTGAAGCTTTTTCGCCTGTCGGAATCCGTCGGATTTCGAAAAACGTCAATTGGAGCCGCCGGAAAATCGTTTTCGTTTCCCTTGACCGCCGGGCGCGAATCCGGTATGGCCGACAGGGATGCGTTTTTTTCGGTACGATAATCGGTACGATAAAATGAAGAAAGGAAAATCCCGTGATTCGCCCGTTTCAAAAGGAAGATACCGAAAGCCTGATTGCCGTCTGGTTCGAAGCCTCCATTATCGCACATGATTTCGTTCCCGAGGATTTCTGGAGAAAGGAACGCGCGGCCATTCGGGACAAATACCTGCCCATGGCGGAAACCTATGTGTACGAAAGCGATGGCCGGGTGGCCGGCTTCATTTCTCTTTTGGGAGATCATATCGGCGGACTGTTCGTATCGCCGGAAGCTCAGCGGCAGGGAATCGGAAGGGCTCTGGTTCTCCATGTGTCTGAAATCAAAGAGGAACTGACGGTAGACGCCTTTGTGAAGAATCCCGGCGCGCTGGCTTTCTACCGCCGGATGGGTTTCGAAGCCATCCGCCGGGGCGTGGAAGCGGAAACCGGCTGCGAGCAGGTCACTCTGCGTCGGGGCCGTCCGTGAGTTTCAATTTCCGAACGCGCAGAATCCCTTTGCGATAATCGAAAGCGTAGAGCGGGCGCAGGATTTGTCCGTCTTTTGTGGAGACGATCCAGACGGAAAGGTCCGGTCCGGAGACCTCGGTTAGAAATGTCGTGTTTTCAGGAAGTTGCAAAGGCGACAGGTCCGCCAGGCGGTTCCATTCCGGATGCTCCGGAAACACCAGCGCCAGCCCGGAGCCGATCTTGGCGAAGCAGGCGGCCACCCGGCCCAGCCAATCCGCCCCGCTCAGATGCTCCACGTCCGCGATGTCCCACGGTTGCGAATTCTTTCCGAAGTCCTTGCGAGCGCCGAGCAAAACGGACATGTACGTCCCGGATTCGTCCCTGCGAACGTTCAACGCCCGATCGAAGCGCGTGGCCGAAAGCCGGCTTCGGGTGGCCCGCCGCCAGTGGTCGGCGTCAATTCCGATTTCGGAGAGGGAGCGTTTTCCCCATTCGTCCGGATACACCGTTCCCTTTCCGCAGGCGGAGGCCGAAAGGGAAAGGCAGATGAGAAACAGAAACAATATCCATGCGTTGCGATCTTTCTGGGCCACGAAAACCTCCCGGATTGCTTGAACTCGCCGTACGGTTTCAATTGATTCGGACATTCTAGCCGATTTTTTTACCATTGGGAAATTTCGAAATCGAGTCGGGAGTTTTTCCTGGGGAAAACATGCCACGGCAAAGACGTTTGCAAGAGCATAAAATGCCGACGCCCCGGAAAACCGGGGCGTTTTAGGAAGGGCAGGTGGGATAATCGTGCGGAAATTGTGTGGAAGTGGTGCGGGGATTGAATGCCAAAGGGCTTGTTTCTTCCAACACTCGCCGCGCCGATTTTATTCCCGCCATGCAAAAACTTCGATCCGTTTTTTTTAGCGAGCGAAACCCGACATCGCGAACGGGGATTTTCCCCGCTTCCGCCGGAGCGTTTTTTTTCGCAAATTCATTTAACAGCCGGCTGGTGGTACTACCACCAGCGAAAAAACTTACGAGGCTGTAAGTTCGAATTTCCGCCCGATGCCGACGGCTATTCCTCCACGATGGTCAGTTTGGTGAGCACCACGTTCGTCAGCGGCCGGTCGCCGGGACCGGTCTTGGTTTCGGCGATGGCCTTGACGATTCCGTGGCCGCTGGTGATTTCTCCGAAAATGGTGTGATGCATGTTCAGATGCGGCGTGGGAACCTGGGTGATGAAAAACTGGCTGCCGTTCGTGTTGGGTCCGGCGTTCGCCATGGCCAGTTTTCCGGGGCGGTCGAATTTGATTTCCGGATCGCATTCGTCCTCGAAGCGATAGCCCGGTCCGCCGGTGCCGTTGCCCAGGGGATCGCCGCCCTGGATCATGAATTTCGGGATGCAACGGTGGAAGATGGTGCCGTCGTACAGCGGGCGGGTGACTTTCTCGCCCGTCTTCGGATCGGTCCATTCCTTTTCTCCCTTGGCCAGGCCGACGAAGTTCTCGACGGTCTTGGGCGCTTTTTCCGGGAAAAGGCGGCATTCCATGGTTCCGAGCGTGGTTTCGAAAATGGCTTTCATCGGGTGTCCTCCAGTCTGTTTCGTTCATTCTCACTATGTCCGCGTCGCGGGTGCGGCATCATACCGGGCCTGGTCCTTGCGGTCAATATCCGCCGCCATTTTTTCCGTTCCGAGCGGACCGAATTTTCGTGACAAAGTCGCCGGGAGACGATAGTAGTTCCCGAAGGCGGACGGGTCCGCCGCCCGGCGGGAACGACGGTTTCATTGTCGAAAGGATGGAAATCATGGCCAAGACCTACGACGACCTGTTGAGACTGTGCAAGGATACCGAAGCGCGGATGATCGACCTCAAATACATCGACCTGTTCGGTCGCTGGTATCACCTGACCCTGCCCGCCACGCGGCTTTCGCCGAAGCTCTTCGAGGACGGCGAACCCTTCGACGCCTCTTCCGTTCCCGGGTACAAGTCCGTGGAGTCGGGCGACATGGTGATGATCCCGGACCTGGACACCGTGGAGATGGATCCCTTCTGGAAGGAACCCACCGTGAGCCTGATCTGCGATATCCGCGAGGCCGACACGAAGCAGGCTTTCGGGCGCGATCCCCGGGGCGTGGCCGAACGCGCGGAAACCTATCTGCGTAAATCCGGCCTGGGCGGCAAGAGCTACTGGGGGCCGGAGTACGAGTTCTACATCTTCGATTCCGTCAACGTGCGTGAGGACATCAACACCAGTTTCTACATGATCGATTCCGACGAGGCCGACTGGAACAGCCAGATGGAAGGCCGCAACCTGGGCAACAAGATCCCCCGCCAGGGCGGCTATCACGCCGTTCCTCCGCTGGACGCCATGCACGACCTGCGCGCCGAGATGTCGTTCATGATGGAGAAACTGGGCATCCCCATCCGCTATCACCACCACGAGGTGGGCGGTCCCGGGCAGTCCGAGATCGAGGTCATGCTGGGCACGCTGAAACAGGTGGGCGACAACACCATGCGCGCCAAATACGTGGCCAAGAACCTGGCCAAGCGCCGGGGCAAGACCGTCACCTTCATGCCCAAGCCGCTGTTCAACGAGGCCGGAAGCGGCATGCACTTCCATCAGCTGCTCGTGGACGAAAACGGCCGCAATCTGTTTTACGACGAAAAGGGCTATGCCGGGCTGTCGGACACGGCCTTGCATTACATCGCGGGCCTGCTGCACCACGGGCGCGCGCTTCTGGCCTTCACCAACCCGAGCACCAACAGTTACAAGCGCTTGGTGCCCGGCTTCGAAGCGCCCACCAAGCTCTTCTTCGGACAGGCCAACCGCTCTGCCGCCATCCGCATTCCGCGCTACGCCGTCAAGGAAAGCGAGAAACGCATGGAGTTCCGCCCGCCGGACGGCACCTGCAACATCTATTTCGCCATGGCCGCTCAGCTCATGGCCGGCCTGGACGGCATCCGCAGGAAGCTGGATCCCACCGCCCTGGGCATGGGGCCGTTCGACATGGACGTGCGCGCCATTCCCGAAAAACAGCTGGCGGAGATCAAGGACGTTCCCTCCAGCCTGTACGAAGCCTGCGAGGCGTTGCGGGAGGATCACGAATTCCTTTTGGAAGGCGACGTGTTCCGGCCGGACATCATCGACACCTGGATCGAGTACAAGGTGGAGCAGGAGTACTTCGCCGTGCGCAACCGTCCGCACCCTTACGAAATCAAGCTGTATTTCGACATGTAGCGCGGAGGCCACGCCTTGAAAGCCCATCCGCCCGATCCGGTCAAGCTGCTCGTGGGCGCGCTGTTTCCCGCCGGGTTCGAGGACGAAACGCTCGTCCGGGATCTGGAGGAACGTTTCGGCCCCGTGGATTTTCGCTCGGAAACGCTGTCCTTCGACGCCACCGATTATTACGAACCCGAGATGGGCGCGGGGCTTTTGCGTCGCTTCTACGCCTTCGAACGGCTGGTCGATCCCGGGGGTCTGGCGGAGATCAAACGGGCGACCAACGACCTGGAGGACCGCTACCTGGAGGGTGAGCGGCGCACGGTGAACCTGGATCCCGGCTACCTGGACCTGATGAAACTCGTGCTGGCCTCCGCCAAGTACGGCTGGCAGAAAATCTACATGGGCGGCGGCATCTACGCCGATCCCACGCTCTACTACCGCAAGGGAAGCTTTCATCCCTTCGAATGGGGATTTCCGGATTTCCGCTCCGGGATCTACAACGGCATCCTTCTGGAGATTCGCCGCCGCTACCGCGACCAGTGGCGGCTCTGGCGGGATGGAAAGGGTTCCTCAAAGCCGCACGGGACAGACGGCTGAGGGCCGCGCCCCGCGTCTCTCTCCCCGCTTCGTTCACTTCCGGCGTTCACTCGCAGCGTACGTTATTTCGCTTCCGTCCGGGTTTTCCCTTGCCGCGATACGCGCCGGCAAATTAGGATGAAAATACCGCGGTTACGGAACGCATGAAACAAACCCGTTCGTAAAGCCGTTTCGCATCGATGAAAAGACGGAACCGAACCTTGGGAGGGAAAGATGAGCCAATCGAGAGTCCGCAAGCCCCTTTTTCTGATTGTTATTTGCATGTTGAGTCTGCTTCTGGCGGGACTGCCGGCCTGTAGCGACGACGGAGACGACAACCTTTCAGACGGCGATTCGGACGGCGATGTCCCGACGGAGGACGGCGATGAAAACCCGGACGGCGATTCGGACGGCGACGAGCCGGATGGCGATGCGGACGGAGACGAGGACGGCGATCAGGCCGATCCAACGGAGAATTACGCCCTGCCGGAAGCCTGGCTGAACCGCACCATTTCCTGGTCGTCCTGCGACCTTTACGAGGGCGAAACCACGTCCTCCCAGCGGGCGGCGGAATGCGCTTACGTGGAAATGCCCGTGGACTGGTCGGATCCGGCCGGCCCGACGATGGATATCAAGGTCAAGCGGCTGTTGCAGGACAGCGGAGCCACCCGCCAGGTCTGGGTGCTGCACGGCGGTCCGGGCGGTCCGGGAACCACCGGGCTGGCCTTCATGGCCGATTACCTCAACCAGACCGATCCGAAACTGGACGTGTATCTGCTCGACCACCGGGGAACCGGCTACTCCGCGCGCATCGGCTGCCCGCAATATGAAGCGGACGATTCCCAGGGCGGATTCTCCATTACGAACGACGAATGGCCGGACTGCCTGGACTGGCTGCAATCCGACTGGGACTATCCCCTGGACGCCTTCACCGTCACCCAGGCGGCCATCGACGTGGGCTACCTGGTGGAGATTTCCGGGCGGGAAGACCGGGAGGATTTCGTTTACGGCATCAGTTACGGCGCCTACTGGGGGCACCGCTACGGCCAGCTTTTCCCCAGCCAGGCCAAAGGCATCGTGCTCGACTCCGTTCCGCCGTCCACGCCCACGTATCTTGAAAAATACGATCTCTACGCCAACCAGAACATGCTGAAACTGTTCGCGCATTGCGCCGACGACGAACTCTGCCGGGCAAAACTGGGTGCCGATCCCGCCGCCCGTGCCGGGGAGATTCTTCAAGATTTCAAGGACGGCCATTGCAGCCAATTGTTGACGACCTACGGCATCAATCTGCAAATCTGGCACTACACTCTGTTCACCATCGGGCGGGACGTGTATTCCCGTATCCTCGTTCCGGCGCTCTACTACCGGCTGGGCCGATGCGGCGAAGGGGACGTGGACGCCATCGTCCAGGCCGCGACCCGGGTGGTGGGGGGCGGCGCGAGCTCCGTCGATATGACTTCGCTGGCGTCCTTCGCGGACAAACAATACGGCGTCGCCCTGGGAAATCATATCGTGCTTTCGGAAATGCTGAGCGACGAGCCGATGACCATCGCCGAACTGAAAACGGCGTACGAGGATCTGCTGGTCAACAATTACCTGGGTCTCCGCATGATGCAACTGGCGGAGTTCTGGCCGGTGTACGAATGGGACGGCTACGTCCGGGAGTGGGCGCACGAATCCGTGCCCTTCCTGATGATGAACAGCTCCTTCGATCTGCAAAGTCCCATCGAAATGGCCGTGTCCGCCCGGGACAACCTGACCGGTCCGCACCAGTACTTCGTGGAGATTCCGGACTCCAACCACGGCGTCATCACGCAATCGCCCGTTCTCACCACCGGAAAGCCGGACTGCGGCGCGCAGATCATGATCTCCTACATGGACGATCCGTTGAAGACCCCGGACACCTCCTGTCTTTCCGACCTGCGGCCCATCGATTTCAACGGCGAACCGGCCTACAATAAATACTACCTCGGAACCGCGAACGCCTGGGAGGATGAGGCCGTGAGCATCGATTGCGGTCTTCCGGCGGATTTCATGACGGTGCCGAGCGAGAATCGGCTTCGGTTCCTGTTCGACGGTGAAATCGCCGAATGGCAGCCGGGACCGGGGGAAATGAGCGCCGAGGTGGATGATGTCGAGTACGATGTGGACACCTATGCCGTGACCGCCGACCGCCGGACTTCGAACGACGGCGTGGAGATCGTCGCCATGATGGGATACGGGAACATTCAGCAGCTTTCAGCGGGGGAACTGCACTTCTTCTACGCGGAGACGAGCATCAGCGTCAACGCCCTGAACGAGCTGAAGACTTCGGGTGAGCATCGCGTGAACTACCATGCGGACAAGGGCGAATTCTTCTCGTTCGTGGCGGAAATCAACGACAAGACCGTCGGCCAGAACCGCTATGTCAAGATCTGTCCTAAGGGAATCCTGGACTTCGAGGATCAGAATTCCGCCCTGTGGGTCTGTCACGAACAGAACACGGAATTCGTCCGCGGCGAGGGGTTCGAGGCGGCCGGAAACGTTCCGCTGATCTACGACGCGGACCAGATTCAGACGCTCTTCGGGACGGACGAGGGATGCCGCTGCTATCAGCATGGCGGCGACACCTTCGACTGCGACGACTGGGCCAGTGCGGGGCAGGCGGGCGCGCGCCTGAAAAAACGCCCCGTACCTCAGAGCGCGCCCCGGATCGCCCTGCCGCCCCTGCCGCGCTACCTGCCGGAAAACATGCCGGAGTGGCGTCGGAATTCTTTGTAATTTCATTTGCTTGCCGATTTCGGTGCTCGGCCTTCTCCGCCGGGGTCCGGGACATTCGTTTTCCCGGATTTCCGGCGTTTTCATTTCCTTTCGCCGCTGCCGGACGATCGATCCATTTTGCCCGAACCTCCGGGAATTTCATCGCACTTGACTTCCACCCGGAGCCCGTCGTATGGTGAAGACATTCCGAACCTCCGAACCCGTTGATTGGAAGAGGTGCTCCGTGTCGTGTCGCTCGTTTGCCATGCTTTTCTTCCTGTTTCTGTTCGTGGCATCCTGCAACGACCGGTTGCCCGAAGCCTATGAATACGGACATCCCAACGAGCCTGCCGAGTTTCTGGGCGGGGACGCGGACGATGGTCTTCTGCCCGACGGCGACGGCGTTACGCCGGACGGCGACGATGAGGCTTCCACGGACGGCGACGGCGTTCTGCCGGACGGGGACGCGGACGGCGATTCGGAGGAAACGATCACCTGCATGCGCCGGATTTCCGAGCCCGGCTTCGGCGACGCGATGAACCAGTACGCCTACGCCATGATCGCCTTCAACGATCGCCTGTTCGTGGGCACGTTCAACGGCTCGGGCGGAAGTTTCGTGAACCAGAATCCGAATGATTCGGAAGGCGCGGAGGTCTGGGCCTACGACGGCGAGGGCTGGGCCCGGGTGGCCAACCGGGGATTCGGCAATCCGGACAACGTGGCCGTGCGGACTTTTGCGGAGTATAATGGCAAACTCTATGCCGGAACCATCAATTACGAAACGGGCGGCGAGGTCTGGGTCACTTCCGACGGCGAAAACTGGAAAGCAGTGCAGCGGGAAGGGCTGGGGGATCCGGGAAACGTGATGATCGCCTCCATGCTGGTCTTCCTGGACAAACTGTACGTGGGAACGGAGAACCGGGGCAGCGGGGCGCAGATTTTGCGTCTGGAGACGAACCGTTTCCAGGTCCGGGCTTCGGAAGGATTCGGAAGTCCTGGAAATTACAGCGTAAACGCCATGACCGCCTTCAAAGGCTTTCTGATTTTCGGCACCACGAACGTCACGGGCGGAGAACTGTTCCGCTTCGACGGATCGAATCTGCATCGGATCGTCGGACTGGGGTCCGTGCAGATGCTGCCCGCCGGGCACTCCGGCATTCTGGCGCTGACGACCTTCAACCGGCGACTGATCTTCAGTACGGTGAACCTGGTCAGCGGCTTCGGCATGTTCACCAGCAAGGACATGGTGTTGATCGAACAGATCGGCTCCGATGGCATGGGGGACTCGAACATGGCCTACGGCTGGTCCTTCGCCGAATTCGGCGACTGGCTGTTCATGGGCACCTTCAGTCAGGGAACCCTGTTCAACCTGTTCGGAACGGGAAGCAATCTGTACATGACCCGGGATGCGGTGGATCTGGTGAAGATGGTCGGCGAAAATGGCCGCTGGGCCGGTCCGGGAATCGGCGACGATCACAACTACGGAATTCCCTCCATGGCGATCTACAATGACAAGCTCTACATCGGAACCGCCCAGTGCTACTTCTGCAACGGACGCGCGGGTCTGGAAATCTGGGAAATCGACGACCCCACCTGTCGGTAGGCTCGCCCCGAAGGCGGCCGGGAACGGTTGTCGATCGGCCCGAAGGACGCGCGAAGAGCGAATCGAGCGGACACATCGAGACATGCCGGAACGAGGTCAGGCAAGGGGGAGTGAAGGATGAAACGATCCGATGGGCGTATCCTGGGAATTCTGATCGCGGCCGCGCTGGCGTTTATGAGTTTCGCCGGTTGCGCGCCCATGAAGGCCGGATACATCGACCGAACGGGAAATATCGTCATTCTACCCACTTATGACGATGTGGGCCCCTTCTCGGAGGGACTGGCCGCCGTGTTGAAGGACAACGTGTGGGGATATATCGACAAGACGGGGAAAGAGGTCGTTCTGGCGCAGTTCGACCGGGCGGAGCCGTTCAAGGGCGGTTTCGCGCGGGTGGCCCAGGGACCGTACTGGGGCTATATCGACAAGACCGGCAAGGTGGTGGTGGATTACCTTTACGATGAGGCGCACGATTTCGAATCCGGAAAAGCCTTCGTGATGCGGGACGACCGGGCGGGCTACCTGGATGAGGAGCGCCGTTATACCGCCGCCCGGCCCGGTGTGGAACTCATGGGCTTCGAGGACGGCCTGTACGCGGTCCTGCGGCCGGAGGACCGATGCAGCTACATCGACGAGGCGGGCGACCGCATCGTGGACCAGACCTTCGAGGAATGCGGGCCCTTTCACGGAGGACTCGCCCGGATCGAACTGAACGGCGGGGCCGGATACGTCAACCGGCGCGGGATGATCGTGATCGAGCCGCGCCTGGACGACGCCTGGGATTTCTCGGAGGGGTTTGCTGCGGTGGAAAAGCACCCCAACGTGGGCTATGTCAACGAGAAAGGCACCGTGGTCATCAGCTATCAGTTCGACGAGGGCCGCCCCTTCCGGGAAGGTCTGGCGGCGGTGCGTCTGGAGAGCCATTGGGGGTTTATCGATCCGAAGGGAAACTTCGTGATTCCGGCGCGTTACAGCGAGGCGCGCAACTTCGTCAACGGCCTGGCGGCGGTGGATTTCGGCGGGCTCTGGGGGTATATCGATCCCAGGGGTCGCACGGTGATTCAGCCGCGTTTCCACGGCGCCGGAGATTTCGGCGATGGACTCGCGCCCGTCTGGCTGGACGCGGAAGTGGCCGAAAATCTGGTGGTTTCCCAAACCATGCGATGATTTCGGGGCGTCGCCTCGACGGGGCGGACTCGATTCCATAAGCCGTACGCTTTTCAACCGTTACGGGGGTATCGCCATGAAAAGAGACGCTTTTCGGAAGGTTGCCGCCTTTCCTTTTTTCCTGTTCGTCATCGCCCTGCTTCTCGTGGGCTGTTTCGAGGACAAGCCCGGGGGAAGCGAGGTCCGGGTGCGTTCCGTGGAGCCCGCAGGCGAGATTTTCGGCAAGACGAACGTCACCGTGTCCTTCGACGCCTCCGTGATTCCCCAGGAAAACGTGGGCGAGGCTCCCCAGCGCCCGCCGTTTACCATTACCCCCGCCGTGGCCGGAAACTACAAGTGGATCTCCCGGGATTCCGTGCGTTTCTATCCGGAGGCCCAGTGGCCGGGGGGCGTGAATTATACCGTCACGGTGACGAAGGACGCGCTCCTTCTGCCGAATCTCGTCCTCGCCGGGGAAAAAGCCTTCGCCTTCCAGACGCGCGCCTTCGAGGTGAAGAAATCCGAAATCCGCATCAAGTACGTGAATTTCAAGGATAAAACCGCCAAGATCATCCTGGACCTGCACTTCTCTTATCCGGTGGATCCCACGGACCTCAAGGGCTCCCTGGCGCTCGAACTGGCCGATTACGGTCCGTTGGACTTCACCGTGAACCAGACCCGCCCGGACGATCACCTCACCGCCGAAACCCGCCCGGTGGCCATGAGCGACCGCGCCCGCAAACTGAAGCTGAAACTGAAGCAGCCGCTTCCCGCCGCGGCGGGCGGCATGTCGCTTTCCGCCGGATGGTCGCGGGAACTCTCCGTGGAAGGCTCGAAGTCCCTGAAGGTGGAATCCGTCCAGCCGAGTCAGTCGGGCGATTTGTTCCACATCGCGGTGCGTTTTTCCTCCTACATCACCATCCAGCAACTGAAACCCTATGTCTCCGTGGAACCGCAGATCGATACCCGCCTGGAGTCGTCCTGGCGCGGATTCCGCCTGGTGGGAGAGTTCAAACCCACGGAAAGCTACACGGTGCGTCTGAAAAAGGGTTTCATCGCCGACGACGGAGCGATTCTGGAAAACGACTTTTCCCGCCTGGTCAGGATTCCCGACTACGAGCCCAGCCTGAAATTTTCCTCGCCCGGAGCTTACCTGCCGCTGAAAGGTCTGGGCAACGTGGGCGTGGAGACGGTGAACCTGGAAAAGGTGAAGGTCGAAGTCTTCAAGGTGTTTTCGAACAATCTGGTCTATTTCATGCAATCCGGCGCGGGGGAATCCTCCGGGGACGAGTACGGCTCCGGGCTGAGCGTCCACGACTTCGGGCGGCGGCTGTACGAGGACACCCTGTCCGTGGCGGCGAAGAGAAACGAGCGGGTGGTGACGCCGCTCGGCCTGAAGACGTTTCTGGAAAAGAAAGACCGGGGCGTCTTCGTGGTGTCCATCCGGGATGAGAACGATTACTGGCGGCGGGACCGGAAGTGGATCCAGGCCAGCGATCTAGGCGTGGTGGCCAAGCTGGGGTCCGACAGTCTGCACGTCTTCGTCAATTCCCTGGAAACCCTGGAACCCGTCCCCGGCGCCCGGGTTCGGCTGATCGACCGCACGAATCAGGAACTGGGTAGGGCGCGGACCGGCGCGGACGGCGTGGCGAAAATCGCCGATCTTTCCGGAAACCCCGGGGATATCGATCCCTACCTGATCGTGGTGGAAAAGGGAGAGGATTTCACCTTCCTGAAGCTTTCCGACACCGAAATCGGCGTGGCGGACTTCGAGGTGGGCGGGCGTTCCGCGCCGGAAGCCTTCCGCTATCGCACGTACCTCTACGCCGACCGGGGGGTCTATCGCCCGGACGACAAGGCCCACCTAGTGGCCATCGTGCGCAAAAGCGACCTGAAAACGCCCCCTTCCATGCCCGTGAAACTGGAAGTGCTCGCCCCGGACCAGCGGCGTTTCCTCACGCTTCAGGGAAAACTCGGCGCGAACGGCGAGGCGGCCTTCGACCTGGAATTTCCCGGGTGGGCCATGACCGGCTCCTACACCGCCCGGCTTTTGATGATGACGGGCGACGAACTGGGACGGCTCTCCATCCAGGTGGAGGAGTTCATGCCGGACCGCATCAAGGTGGAACTGGAGAGCGACAAAAAGTCCTATCGTTCCGGCGAGACGGCCGCGCTCACCACCACCGGGACCATGCTCTTCGGGCCTCCCGCCGCCGGACGACGGGTGCGGGCCAACGCAACGATTTCTCCCAAGAATTTCCGAGTGAAAAACTACCGCTCCTTCGTTTTCGGGGATTCGGAGCGGCGTTTCGAGCGCCTGCCCGTGGACCTGGGAGAGGGAAAACTGGACGAAAACGGGCGCTTCCGTTTCGAAATGGAAATCGGCGAGGGCCACCTGCCGCCGTCCATGCTGGAGGGTCGGGCCTTCACCACCGTCACCGACGAGGGCGGCCGCTCGGTGAGCGCCGCGACGAATTTCGACATCCACCCCTACCCGCATTACGTCGGCGTAAAGAGAAAGAACGACGGCTACGAAAAACCCAATGAACCCGTGGATTTCCAGATGTTGCTGGTGGATCCCCAGGGGAAACCCGTGGCCGGACGCAAGGTGGGGGCGGAACTCATCCGCGTGGTCTGGCAGTCTTCCTTGAAGCGCGACGAGCGTGGCTATTATCGCTATGTCTCCGAAAAAACGGAGGAAAGTCTGGAGAAGAAGGAATTGGTTTCCGGCGCGGGGCCGCTGGACTTCGCCTTCACGCCCAAGCAGTACGGCTCCTACCGCGTGGTTCTGCGCGACGCCGACGGGGCCAGCGCCTCCGTCTCGTTTTACGCCTCGGGCTGGGGATACGCGCCCTGGGCCATGGGGCAGCCGGACCGGCTGGACATCGACTTCGACAAATCCAGTTACAAGCCGGGCGAGACGGCCGAAGTCCAGGTGCGCGCGCCGTTTTCCGGCCAGTTGCTGCTCACCGTGGAAAGAGACGGCGTGCGGACGTACAAGACCGTGGAAATGAAGGAAAACACTGCGCGGATTTCCCTGCCTGTCGCCGCCGATTGGACGCCCAACGTTTACGTGGTGGGCACGCTCATCCGCAGCACCAAGTCGCTGGAGAAACACGCCCCGGCTCGGGCCTACGGCGCTTTCCCGTTGACCGTCGATCACGCGGCGCACGACATGGGACTGAAACTGGATTCGCCTAAAAACATGCTGCCGAAGCGCAAACTGAAGGTGACGGTCTCCGCCGGCGCGTCCGGCGGAAAGGCCATGGCCACCGTGGCGGCGGTGGACGAGGGCATCCTGCAACTGACCGGCTTCGCCTCGCCCGATCCCCTGGCCTGGTTCTTCTCCAAGGAACGCCTGGGCGTGCGCACCCACGACCTGTACGGCCTTCTGCTGCCGGAACTGGAGGGCGTGAAGAAGCATTCCGACACGGGCGGCGGTGCCATGGACGACGCCCGCCGGAAGAACCTGAACCCCGTGGCCATCCGGCGCGTGAAGCCCGTGGCGCTCTGGAGCGGCCTGGTGAATCTGGATGGCTCCGGCAAGGCGGTGGTGGAACTGGAGGTGCCGCAGTTCAATGGCGCGTTGCGAGTGATGGCCGTGGCCTTTAGAGAGGACCGCTTCGGAGCGGCCCAGCGGACCGTCACCGTGGCGGATCCCATCGTCCTGCAACCCACGCTGCCGCGCATTCTGGCTCCGGAGGACCGCTTTACGCTGCCCGTTTCCGTGTTCAACAAAACGGGCCGGGATGGAACGTTTACCGTCGCCGTCCGGACGGAAGGCCCCGTGGGATTCGAAAAGGCCGAACAGTCGGTGAAGATCGGAAAGGAAAAAGAGGCGCTGGTGCGTTTCGAGGGCCGCGCCTTGAAAGAGGCGGGGAAAGCGTCTTTCGATATCTGCGCAGAGGGGAACGGCCGAAAGACGGCCCATGCCGAGTCCCTGGCCGTGCGCCCGGCGCGCGCGTTGAGCATCGAATCGGGAAGCGGCGTGCTGTCGGCGGACAAGAAGGCGAAGATCGTGTTTCCCGGCGGTTTCCTGAAAGGAACCGAGCGCCCGCGCCTTGTGATTTCCTCCCTGCCGGGTGCGGAATTCGGCGGCAGCCTGCAATACCTTCTCACCTATCCCCACGGCTGCGCGGAGCAGACCGCCAGCCGGGCCTTTCCGCTGCTGTATTTCCGCAGTCTGGCCGAGAAAGTGGAGCCGGAACTTTTCGCGGACGCATCGGTGGATTATTACGTGAACGAGGCCATCGGCAAACTGGAATCCATGCAGTTTTCCGAGGGCGGATTCTCCTACTGGCCGGGGCGAAGCTACGAAAGCACCTGGAGCAGTCTCTACGCCTCCCATTTTCTGGTGGAGGCGGACAAGGCCGGGTTCCTGGTGCAGAACGCCACGCTGGACGGCATCTTTCGGCGCATGCGGCGCTTCGCGGTGGAATCCATCAGTAGCGGACAGGACTGGGAGGTGCGCCGGGGCCTGCAACGGCGGGTGTACGCCCTGTACGTGCTCGCGCTGCTGGGCAAACCGGACCACGGCGGCATGATCTATCTGAAGGACAACCGCCTGAAGGAACTGCCCTCGGATTCGCGTTACCTGCTGGCGGCGGCCTTCGCCCTGGCCGGCGACCGCAAGACCGCGAGCTCGCTGCTTCCCAAGAAAATCCATCCCGCCCAGGCCAAGCGAGAAAACGGCGGAAACTTCGATTCCTCCGTGCGTGCGGACGCCTTCATGCTCCTGGCCTTGCAGGAAGTTTCTCCCCGCCATTCCGGCGTGGCGGTGCTGGCGGCCTCGCTTTCCAAGGCGCGGCGGGTGGGGCGCTACGGCACCACCCAGGAAAACGCCATGGCGCTTCTTGCGCTGGGCAAACTCTACGCCCGGACGCCGAAGGCGGATTTCACCGGGACCGTGACGGCGGGGTTGTCCACCCTGGCGGAGTTCGATGAAAGCGGCCTGACGCTCTCCAAACCTGAAATGACGGGCGAGAGCGTCACCCTGGAAATCGAGGGTACCGGCGACGCCTACTACTTCTGGCAGATCGAGGGCGTGAAAACCGAAGGCGCGGAAAAAGAGCACGACGTGGATCTGAAGGTGCGGCGGCGCTATCTGAGCCGCGACGGGCAGGAGGTGTCCGGAAACCGCTTCAGGCAGGGCGACATGCTGGTGGCCGAAATCCGGCTGTCCACCGAGGACGACCAGGTGGATAACGTGGTGATTACGGACCTTTTGCCCGCCGGACTGGAGATCGAAAACCCCCGGCTGAAATCACGCGAGGGCCTGGAGTGGATGCAGCCCGGCAAGGACGCTTGGAGTCTGAGTCCCGAATACATGGATATCCGCGACGACCGCTTGGTGCTCTTTGCCAATATCCGCAAGGGAAAGCCGTACGTTTTCCACTATACCCTGCGGGCGGTGACGGCGGGAGAATTCGCGCTGCCCGCCGTCAAGGCGGAAGCCATGTACGATCCGGTGAAAACCAGCCTGGCCGGTTCCGGAAAAGCGTCCGTGGTCGCGGCGCCCTGATTCGGGTGAAGTCGGAAAAGGAGCGGCGCGCCGTGAGCGGTGGAACGGGGAAGGTCGCGCGATGGGGCGGACGGCTGGCGGCGGCGGGGGTGCTGCTGGTCTTTTTGGCGCTTCTTTTGGATTTCCTGTTTCCTCCGCCCTTGGAGGATTTGCATCCACCCGCCTCGCGCATCGTGGCCGATCGCGACGGACGTCCCCTGCGTTTCTTTCTTTCTTCCGATGAAAAATGGCGTTTCCTCAAAACTCTGGATGACATCAGCCCGGCCGCGCGGGATCTGGTGATCCGCTACGAGGACCGCCACTTCCATCGTCATTTCGGCGTCAATCCCCTGTCCCTCCTACGCGCCTTCGGACAGAATCTCCGCGCCGGACGGGTGGTTTCCGGCGGATCCACGCTCACCATGCAACTCGCCCGTATGTTGGAGCCGAAACCGCGCACGTTGCTCGCGAAGATCGTCGAAGCTTTTCGGGCGGTGCAGATTGAGGTCCGCTGTTCGAAGGACGAGATCCTGGAAGCCTATCTGAATCGCGCGCCCTACGGCGGCAACATCGAAGGCATCGGCGCGGCGGCCTGGTTCTACCTGGGCAAGGAGGCCGCCGAACTGAGCCGGGGGGAGGCCGCGCTTCTGGCCGCATTGCCCAATTCTCCCGAGCGCCTGCGCCCGGATCGCCACCCGGAGCGGGCGCGGGAGGCGCGGAACAAAGTGCTGCGCATTCTCTCCGATCGTCTGGAGATCCCACGGGAAGAAGCCCGGCGCGCCTCGTCGGAGCCCGTCCCCGCCGTTCGACACGATCCCCCCTTCAAGGCTCCGCATTTCAGTCGTTTCGTCGGACAGGCTTATCCCGCCAGGCATCGCGTGGATACGACCCTGGATCGATCCATCCAGGAAATCGTGGAGAACATCGTCGGGAGCCACGTGCGCCGTTGGAGAAGCCGGGACGTGGAGCAGATGGCTGCCGTGGTCCTGGACAATCGCACGGGCGACGTGCTGGCGTTGGTGGGATCCAACGACTTTTTCGAAGAGGAGATGGAGGGGCAGGTGAACGGCGCGCTCGCCCCGCGCTCGCCCGGCTCCACGCTGAAGCCATTCGTCTACGCCCTGGCCTTCGACCGGGGGCTGCTCACGCCCGACAGCCTCATGGAGGATCTGCCCGTGCGCTACGGCGTCTATGCACCGGAGAATTTCGACGGAGAGTTTCGAGGGGCGGTGACGGTGCGGGAGTCCCTCGCGCAATCGTTGAACGTCCCGGCGGTGGCGGCGTTATCCTCCCTGGGACGCGAAGGGCTGCTTCCTTTCCTGAAATCGTCCGGAGTCACGACTCTTTCGCGGAAGGAAAGCGAATACGGGCTTAGCCTGGTGTTGGGCGGCTGCGAACTGAATCTTCTGGAACTGGCCAATCTGTACGCCACGCTGGCGCGGGGAGGCGTCTGGCGGCCCTATCGATTGGACGTAGCGGCCCCCCCGGGGAAAGAGAGGCGCGTTTTATCCGCCGCCGCCGCTTTTCTGGTTACGGAGATCTTGGCCGAGGTGGAGCGGCCCGACCTGCCCGCCTGCTGGGAGTTTACCGTGGACATGCCCAAGGTGGCTTGGAAAACCGGCACCAGCTATGGGCATCGCGACGCCTGGAGCGTGGGGTACGATCCGCGCTACACCGTGGGCGTCTGGGCCGGGAACTTCGCGGGGCGGGGAGCGCCGGAACTGGTGGGCTCCCGAGTCGCCGCGCCCGCGCTGTTCGACATTTTTCATGCCCTGCCCGGGAAAGGAAGGGATTGGTTCGAACGTCCGCCCGGGGCGGGGTTCCGTGAAATCTGTGCGTCAAGCGGTATGCCCGCCGGGCCGGATTGTCCCCACAAAAAAACGGGCGGCTTCATCCGCAATGTTTCACCGGAAACGCCATGCAATCTTCATCGAATCTTCGCCATCGACCGGAAAACCGGTTTTCGCCTCTGTTCCCGCTGCCGGGAGGGAAAGGACTGGGAGTGGAAGACGTTCACGCTCTGGCCGCCGGGCATCGCGACGTGGATGCGAAAGAAAGGTCTTTCGGTGGAGGAGACGCCGCAACACAATCCGGAATGCCCGGCCGTTCAGAGCGGCGACCCGCCGGAAATTCGTTCTCCCCATCCGGACGGTGAAATCGTGCTGGTGGAGGGGCGGCCCCTGGAATATCAGAAAATCCGGCTGGAGGCGGCCGTCACCGGCGAGACGGATACGGTTTTCTGGTACGTGGACGGAGAACTGTTCTGGTCGGGCGATCCGGCCGAGGAGCTTTTCTACACACCCACTCCCGGGCGGCATGAGTTTGCCTGCGCGGACGACATGGGCCGCGTCTCCCGGGTGACCGTCACCGTTCGCTGACGCTCATCGGTGTTTACGGGCGGCTATCGACGTTCGCCGTCGTTCACGCTTTCGGCGCGGTCACGAGGTCCAGCAGCCAGCGGTGCATTTCGGCCAGTTTTTTGTAATGGCCGTACACGAGGTCCGTGAGTTCGGGACCGAAAAACGCCTTCGGGATATCCAGGTCCAGCCCGGCGTGAACGCCGTTGTGTCGAAGCAGGCCCGCCCGGGGATGGTCGGGTTCGAATCCTCGGGGAACGCGTTTGTAGTGCCGCCCGCCGATCTCGTAGCCTTTTTTCTCGACGGTTTTCAGCGCCTTTTCCAGCGCCGGACCCTTCTTCGGGTCCGCCACGGCCCGGCGATAGGCTTCCAGGTTGGATTTGCCGAAACGATACAGACCCGCACCCAGTAGAAGCTTGCCCGGTTCCACGTGGAAATAAAAGCCGGGACTGTCCGTTTTTCCTCCCGGGCCCTCCCAGAAGAAAATGCCCAGGTGATCCTTGTAAGGCGTCTTGTCCCGGCTGAAACGCGTGTCCCGGTAGATCCGGAAGATGGAGCCGTTCACCTGTGGCCGGGCGTGGATCGTCGGGGCGATTTCCAGCAGACGGAGGCCCATTTCGGAGACGAAGGCCCGAGCCGGATTCAGGACGTGATTTTCGTAATCGGCCTTGTGAAGGTCAAACCACGTCTTGTTGTTGTTGTTTCGAAGCTGCTCGAAAAAGCGCAGGCATTCTTTCGGGAAGCCCTGAAACGCTGCATTTCCCGCCATCGTCGGCCCTTTCCTCTTTGCCGTGTGTGATACGTTACAACTGTTCCATCACATGATGGATTTTGCCGCCTGCGTCTTTCGCCAGGTCGTCCAGGGCCGGGTTTCCCAAGAGCTTGATTCCGGCTTCCGGATCGAAGGCCTGTACGGTGACGCTTCCATCGCCGTTGTCGGACAGGGTGATGTTGCAGGGCATCACCAATCCGACGTTTTCGTCGATGGCCAGCGCCTCGTGGGCGAAGGGGGGATTGCAGGCTCCCAGAATTTTGTACGGTTTGGTGTCCACGTCGATGCGTTTTTTCAAGGTGGCCTGGACGTCGATTTCCGTCAGAACTCCGAAGCCCTGCTCCATGAGCAGGCCGCGCAGTTTCTCTTCCGTCTCGGCCATGTTCGTCCGGACCGTTTTGGTGATGGCAAAGGTTGGATTCATGGTGTCCTCCTGATCGAGAATTCGATGGAATCTTTCTTCGAATAAACTAAGTTCCGATGCTTGTTCGTCAAGAAAGAAAGGAGGAAAGGACGGATTATTCCGACCAATTCCGCTTTGCTCCGGTTCGGAAAAAGGAAGTCGGGACGCCCGGAGAGCGTCAGTGGCTGGTCTGACTCTGGCAGTTGCTGCAAATACCGTAGAACTGCACCTGATGATTTTGCACCTTGAAACGGGCGCGGACTTCTTCCGGGAGGCGCAAGTAGCTTGAATAATCCACGAAAACGTCCTCGATATGTCCGCACTTGGTGCAGAGAACATGATGATGCCGGGAGATGTCCGGGTCGTAATGCTTGCGTCTGGAGTCGATGGTCAACTCCTGAATTTCCCCGATGTCCCGCAGGGTTTCCAGGGTGTTGTACACGGTGGTGAACGAGATGGAAGGATGCGATTCACGCAATTGCGAATAGATACGCTCCGCGCTGGGATGCGAGGTGTTTCCCTGAAGAATTTCGAAGATGGCCAGCCTTTGGGGAGTGATTTTAAAGCCCTTGCTCCGGAAGACACGGACGATCTGCTCGACGTTTTTCATGGGAATTTTCTCTTTCTCTGCACCAACATCAGCGTGAAAGGCGTATTTAGCAAAAAATGGACCAAATGGAAAATGAAGTCAAGCGAAAATTGCCCGACTTTGCACGATTATTTTCTTTATCTGCCGGAAAATAACGGTATGATCGACGCGGCTGCGTTTATCTCTCGGGACTGGAAAGGAAGTAAGTCCATGAAAACCTTGCATTTAGATTGTATCGGCGGGATATCCGGGGATATGTTCCTGTCCGCCGTTACCGGAATACTGCCGGATCTGAAAGAATGGGAGCGCATCCTTGCCGGTTTGCCCGTTTCCGGATGGGCGGCGAGCTTTCAAACACGCGGGGAATGTTCTCTGCAAGCGCGGACTCTCGATCTGAAAATCGCCGGAGAACCGGACTTCCGGCACCCGACGGACATTCGCGCGGCCATTGAAAAGGCGTCCCTGCCCGCTTTCGTGGAGGAAAAAGCCTTGGCCATGCTGGACGCGCTGGCCGAGGCGGAGGCCCGCGTTCACGGCATCCCCGTCGAGTCCGTACACTTCCACGAACTGGGCGGATTCGATACGTTGTTCGATCTCGTGGGATGCGCCGCCGCCGTGCATCTTCTGGAGGTGGACGAAATCAGCTGTTCGCCCCTTCCCATGGGAAGGGGAACCCTTCGTATCGAACACGGCCTGTTGCCCGTGCAAACCCCCGCCACGCTGGAACTGCTGCGCGGCGCGCCGCTTCGGGAAGCGCCCATCGACGGGGAAACCGTCACGCCCACCGGCGCGGTTATCATCAAGGTGCTGGTGGATCGTTTCGCGTCGTTCGGGAACGGAACGCTGGAAGACATCGGTCTGGGAGCGGGGACACGCCGGAACGAGACGGTTCCGAACGTGCTGCGCGCCCTGCTTTTTTCCTCCGAGGAAAACGAGGAGGAGGAACGGCTGGCGGTGGTGGAAAGCAACGTGGACGACATGAATCCCGAATACTACGATCATCTATTCGATCGTCTGCTGCGAGTGGGGGCGTTGGATGTCTGGCTTTCGCACATCCAGATGAAGAAGAACCGCCCGGCGGTCCAGGTCGGCGTGCTGTGTCGTCCGGAACAACTGTCTCCGGTCCGCGAGGCGCTCTTTTCCGAGACGACCACCCTGGGCGTGCGTCATCACTATGTATTTCGCCGGGCGCTGGAACGGGCGGAGGTGGTTCGGGAGACGCCTTTCGGAAAGGTGCGCGGGAAAACGGTCCGCTTTCACGACCGCGAGCGCTGGATTCCCGAGTACGACGAACTGAAGCGCATCGCCGACGAGACGGGGCGTCCCATTCTGGAAGTGGAAAAAGAAGTGAAACTCCGGCGGGTTGAATGATTCCGAGACGGGAATTGAAAAATAGAGCTTGACCTTTCCTTTCGACCTTGCTATTCAATATACGTTCAGGTTCGCCATCTGGCGATGAAACAGGAAGCCGGTGAGAATCCGGCACGATCCCGTCACGGTGATCGGTCAGGCTCTTCCTTCATGCCACTGGAAAATTCCGGGAAGGCGGAGGAGATAATGGCCGTAAGTCCGGAGACTGGCCTGGACAGTCGAACCCGTGTTTCGCCTCGCGGATTGGGTGTTGCGGGTGTCAGGCCATTCTTGACGTATTCTCTTTTCTCCTCTCGGCCTGGCTCACCATTTCACATCCCCACCGCAGGCGTCGTCTTCAAATTCTACTTGAATGGAGGCTCGTCATGCGCCAGGGAACCGTGCTTTATCTCGCCAACGCCATGGAAATCGGGGAGGATTTCGATGACGGCCGCGCCATCGCCGATCTGGATCTCGATCCGGAACGCACCATGTTGGCTAGTTCGATCCCAGGATACTATGAAATACACGACGCCGTGCGCCTGATGATCCTACGCGGATTCAAGCGCATCGAGGGCCTTCGGGCCGCGGTTCACCCGGACCAGAGCGTGCGTCCTATCGGAAAGCCCTTCCGCCTCTTCGGTTGAACGGACCAGGAGGTTTCGGCGGTGGGGGTTTGTCCCGACGCCCCACCGCCGATATTTCTCGACGATCGACGCGTTTTCCGTCCTAAAACCGCTTGCGGTGCATCGGAGGATTGCGTTGAAGTATTTTTTTTGTTTTTTACAAAAACAGAGGGTAGCAAGTATAAGAAAAAAGTATTAATGCCGCAAGGGGGCTTGTCGAAATGGCAAGTGTTTCCAGGAAGTTGCATAAACTGTAATCGTTTCAGATTGGGCGCACTTTTAGTTAATTCAATCATTCCCAAAAGATATCGTTCCCCATGTAAAAAGCCCTTGCGGGCCGGTCGGCCTTGAACTAGTATTACCACCGTCGAATAGACCGGCCCCAGTGCGCTTTCTGTGGATTGGTTCGAGTTGATGGCGCTTGGGTGTTTCGTTGTTTCGAAACGACTGCGCAGCAGGCCGGCTCTTGAACCCCCTGCAATCAGATTCTCAATCTGTTGGCCTCTAAAGTTAGGTTGGAATAAATTCATCGGTTACTGGTTATTTGATTCAAAGAACGTAAACGAGACAAATTGGACAATCGAACGGAGGTGAATCGGCCATGAATATGGAAAAAAAGAAAAAGTTCGATGGAACCGAGGTCGAGGTGGTGGGCGCCGACTACGAGGAAGGCATTCCCGAGGGTTCCTACCAGTGGCGCAGCAAGATGCGCAACCGCGAAGAGATGCTGAAATTCATCAAGACCTCGGGACGGTATTTCTACGATCCCGAACCCTTTGGTAGCGAAAAACGGAAGAACCCGGCCTAATCACTCGCTGTCCTGCTTAAACGGAAGGGAAGGAGATAGTAAATGCAGGTAGAGATTCCAAAAGCAAAGTACACGGGCAGCATCAAGGCCATCGAAGTCAAGGGGAAAAAAGGCTTCACGGTTGGCGGCGAGACGGCTTACCCGTTCTACACGTTCGAAGGCGAAATGCCTCACAAACCGCTGATCGCGATCGAAATCAACGACATTCCTCCGACGGAGTGGTCCGAGGAACTGAAGGCGGTCTGGGGCGACGTATTCAACGATCCGGCGGCCTGGGCCAAAAAGGCTCAGGATGAGTTCGGGGCGGATCTGATCCACCTGGAACTCGTGGGTAGCGATCCCAACGGCGCCAACCGTTCCGTGGCGGAACTGGTGGATACCGTGAAGAAGGTGGCGGACGCCATCGAAGTGCCGCTGGCCGTCTGGGGATGCGCCAATCAGCCCCGCGACGCCGAAGTTCTGCGCGCCGTCTGTGAAGGCGTGACCGATAAGCAACTGCTGATCGGCCCGGTTCAGGACGAGAATTACAAGCAGATCGGCGCGGGCGTCATGGCGTACAATCACTACGCCATCGCGTCCTCTCCCATCGACATCAACCTGGCCAAGCAGTTGAACATCCTGCTCGGCAACCTGGGTGTCGCCGAAAGCAAGATCCTGATGGATCCCACCGTCGGCGGCCTCGGTTACGGTCTGGAGTACAGCTACTCCGTCATGGAGCGCGCCCGCATGGCCGCCCTGGCGCAGCAGGACGAAAAACTCCAGTTCCCCATGTATTGCAATCTGGGCCGGGAGGTCTGGAAGACGAAGGAAGCCAAGCTATCCGTCGAGGACGCGCACGATCTGGGCGACGAGCACGTTCGCGGCGTGATGATGGAATCCATCACGGCTTCCGCCTGCCTGGTGGCCGGCGGCGACATTCTGGTTCTTCGCCATCCCCGCACCATCGAGCTTATCCGCAACCTCATCGAGGATCTCACCACCGACGATCCGAAGCCGAGGATGTTCGACAAGCCCGTGGCGTTCGCGGACGTGAAGTACAAGCCGGAACCGAAAGTGCTGCCGGAAATCGAGGTCAAGGAAGAGGCCCCGAAGAAGGAAGCCCCGAAGGCGGCTGAAAAGCCGGCCCCGAAGAAGGACGACAAAGCGGAAGCCGCGGCGAAGGCCAAGGCGGAAGCGGAGGCCAAAGCCAAGGCGGAAGCCGAAGCCAAGGCCAAGGCGGAAGCGGAGGCAAAAGCCAAGGCGGAGGCCGAAGCGAAAGCCAAGGCGGAAGCCGAGGCGAAAGCCAAGAAAGAAGCGGAAGAGAGGGAGAAGAAAGAGGCCGAGGCCAAGGCGAAAGCCGAGGCGGAAGCTGCTGCCAAGGCCGATGAGGGGGCCAAGGAAGCGGTTCAGGTCGTACAGGCTCAGGATTCAGCGGGCGTCGCGCCCGCGGGACAGGGCGTAACGTTCTCCTTCTCGGTCACGCTTCCCGCCTCCGTCTCCGGTGGCGGCGAGGATGCGGAGCTTGTGGCTGCGATCGAGAAATTGACGGAAATTTTATCGAAACAGCAGGCGGATCTTTCCAAGCTTCGTGAAATGATTGGTTAAAAAGGAGACAAACCATGGAATTTAAAATCAACCTCCCGCAGTCCGGCAGTTCGGATCTTTCTACCGCTCTGACGAAACTGACCGAAGTGATCGCCACCCAGCAGGTGGAACTGACCGCACTGCTGAAATCCATTTCCGCAGGCGGCGGAGTCGCCGCCCGTCCGGCCGCCAAGGCCGCTCCGAAGAAAGTCGCTCCGAGCGCCGCCGCGGCCGTGAAGGACGATGGCGGATTCAAGCAGAAACAGGGTTCCCCGGAGATCAAGTCCGTGGATCCCACGTCCATTGAAACCATCAAAATCGCCGAGGAAAACGACATTCAGATCGTCTGGGATCGTCTGGACGCCCAGAAGCCCCAGTGCACCTTCGGCGCCAACGGCATCTGCTGCCGCATCTGCTCCATGGGCCCCTGCCGCATCAAGAAGAACAAGGACGGCTCGGAGAGCCGCGGCGTCTGCGGCGCCACCGCCGACACCATCGCCGCCCGCAACTTCATCCGCATGATCGCCGGCGGAGCGGCCGCCCATTCCGATCACGGCCGCGCCGTGGCCGAGACGCTGGTGGCCGTGGCCAAGGGCAAGGCTCCGGGCTACGGAATCAAGGACGAGCAGAAACTGTTGCAGGTCGCCCTGGACTTCGGTATCGAGATCGGCGACCGCACCGTCAACGAAATCGCTCTGGACGTCGGCGAGCGCGCCCTGGCCGATTTCGGTCAGCAGTCCGGTGAAGTTTCCTTCATCAAGAAGGCTCCCCTGAAACGCCAGGAACTGTGGCGTAAACTGGGTTGTGTTCCGCGTGGTGTCGATCGCGAGATCGTTGAGATCATGCACCGCACCCACATCGGCGTGGACCAGGAATTCCACAACCTGATCTTCCAGGGCACCCGCGCCGCCATCGGCGACGGCTGGGGCGGATCCATGATCGGCACGGAGTTGCAGGACATCATGTTCGGCACGCCGGTTCCCATCATGGGCGAGGCCAATCTGGGCACCCTGAAGGAAGACCAGGTCAACATCATCATCCACGGCCACGAGCCGCTGCTTTCCGAGCAGATCGTCGCCGCGGCCCAGGATCCGGAGATGCTGAAATACGCAGAGGAAGCGGGCGCCAAGGGCATCAACCTGGGCGGCATCTGTTGCACCGCCAACGAGATTCTCATGCGTCACGGCGTCAACGTGGCGGGCGACTTCCTCCAGCAGGAGCTGGCCATCGTCACCGGCGCGGTGGAAACCATGATCGTGGACGTGCAGTGCATCATGGCGGCCCTACCGAAGGTCGCCGAGGGCTTCCACACCCGCGTCATCACCACCAGCCCGCGCGCGAAGATCGAAGGCGCCGAGCACATCGAGTTTCACGAGCACGACGCCATCAATACCGCGAAGCGTCTGGTGAAGGAGTCCATCGACAACTTCAAGAATCGCGGCAAGAACGTGAAGATTCCGAAACAGACCCACAAGCTGGTCGCCGGATTCTCCCACGAAACCATCGGATACCTGCTGGGCGGAGCCTTCCGCGCGTCCTATCGCCCGCTGAACGACAACATCATCAACGGCAAGATCCGCGGCATCGCGGGCGTGGTCGGCTGCAACAATCCGAAGACCACCCACGATCACTACCACATCGCCATGGTGAAGGAACTCATCAAGAACGACGTCATCGTCCTGATGACCGGCTGCGGCGCGCTGGCCCTGGCCAAAGAGGGACTGCTGGTCCCCGAGGCGGCCGCCGAGTTCGCCGGACCGGGCCTGGCCGAGGTCTGCGAGACCGTCGGTATTCCGCCCGTGCTGCACATGGGTTCCTGCGTGGATAACAGCCGCATCCTCATCGCCGCCACCGCCGTCGTGAAAGAAGGCGGATTGGGCGACGACATCAGCGACCTTCCCGCCGCCGGCGCCGCTCCGGAGTGGATGAGCGAAAAGGCCATCTCCATCGGACATTACTTCGTCGCTTCCGGCGTGTACACCATCTTCAGTTCCGCCTTCCCGACCCTGGGAGCTCCGGGACTGACGGACTATCTGTTCAACGGAATCGAGAAGGAACTCGGCGGAAAGTGGGACTTTGAGGACGATCCGGTCAAGGCGGCCCAGAAGATGATCGCCCACATCGACCTGAAGCGGAAAGAGCTGGGCATCGACAAGCAGCGCGAGCGCGTGTTGATGGACATGGCCGACCGCCAGAAGATGCAATAAGCCGGAAACGCTCTCAAAGGACTAGAGATATAAAGGAGGAAACCAACCCATGTCGAAAATTATTGCTTCGGCTGGTATTCGCGGCGCGCATGCCATTTTCGATCGCGTCAACAAGAAGTGGGAAGAAGCCATGGACAAGCATGGCGGCAAGACGGAAGTCGGCTTCCCGAACACCGGTTACTACCTTCCGGTCATCTACGGCATCCTCGGCCACAAGGTCGAGACCCTGGAAGACATGAAGTTCGTTCTGGACACCTGCAAGGGCCTGATTCCGCCGAACATCAAGCAGACTTATCACCTGCCGTACCTCGGCCCGGCCCTGGACGCCGGTATGGCCACCCTGTTCGCCGAGGAATGCGAGGAGTGCATCCGCTATCTGGAAGAGCCGGACTTCTACCTGGACGGCGAGGACGTCACCGACGAGAAAATCTGGCTGGGCGCTGCCAACGACATCATCCTGCGTAAACGCGGCGTGGAGTTCGTGGACGGATCCGCCCCGGGATTCGCCGCCATTCTGGGCGCGGCCCCGACCCCGCAGATCGCGGCGGACATCGCCCTGGAACTGCAAAAGAAGAACCTGTACGTCTTCCTGGCGGGCTCCCATGAAGGCAAGACCTTCTCCGAGCAGCTCGTGGAAGCGGGCGTGGACGTCGGCTGGGGAACCCGTCTGGCGAGCTTCGGCCCCTACACCAGTTCGGCCATCTTCGCCGTCGGATTCGCCACCCGCGCCGCCATGTCCTTCGGCGGTGTCGAGCCCGGCGACTTCCGCAAGATCCTGATTTACAACAAGGACCGCGTGTTCGCCTTCGCGCTGACCTTCGGAACCGTCGCCGACGAGTGGTACGCCAACGGCCTCGGCATCGTCAACTACGGCTTCCCGGTCATCGCCGACACGCCGATCCCGGAAATCCTGCCCACGGGTGTCTGCACCTACGAGCACGTCGTCTCCAACATCCCGTACAACGAGATTGTCCAGAAGGCCATCGAGACCCGCGGTCTGAAGGTTCAGATCACCGAGGTTCCGGTTCCCGTGGCATACGGACCGGCCTTCGAGGGCGAGCGCGTGCGCGGCGAGGACATCTATTACGAAGCGGGCGGCGGCCGCACCCCGGCCTGCGAGCTGATCCAGATGAAGGACATGAACGACATCGAGGACAACAAGATCACCGTGGTCGGTCCCGATCTGGACTCCTTCGAAAGCGAAGAGAACCCGAAGAAGCGCCGTTCTCCCCTGGCGATTTACGTCGAGGTGGCCGGACGCGCCATGCAGTCCGACTTCGAACCGATCCTGGAACGCCAGATTCACCATCTGCTGAACTACGCCCAGGGCATGATGCATATCGGACAGCGCGATATCGCCTGGGTGCGCATCAACAAGAGCGCCTACGAGAAGGGCTTCCGCCTTTCCTCTCTGGGCGACATCCTGCATGCCAAGCTGCATCAGGACTTCGGCAACATCCTGGACAAGGTGCAGGTCACCATCTACACCGATCCGAAGGAAGTGGAGCGCATGGTCAAGAAGGCGCGCGATGCCTACAAGCAACGTGACGAGCGCGTCGAGGGCATGACGGATGAAGAGGAAGAGACCTATTACAGCTGCACGCTGTGCCAGTCCTTCGCTCCGAACCACGTCTGCGTCGTCACCCCCGAGCGTTACGGCCTCTGCGGCGCATACAGCTGGCTGGACTGCAAGGCCAGCTACGAGATCAACCCCACCGGTCCGAACCAGCCCATCAACAAGGGCGAGGTTCTGGATGGGCACAAGGGAACGTGGAGCGGCGTGGACAACTTCGTGGAGCAGGCCTCGCGCGGCTCGGTTCCCACCACCTGCGCTTACAGCATCATGGAAAATCCCATGACGAGTTGCGGCTGCTTCGAGGCCATCGCGGCGGTGCTGCCGGTCTGCAACGGCATCATGATCTGCGACCGGGACTACTCCGGTATGACGCCTTCCGGCATGAAGTTCACCACCCTGGCCGGCTCCGTCGGCGGCGGCGCGGTGACGCCGGGCTTCCTGGGCCACTCCAAGCTGTACGTCACCAGCAAAAAGTTCATCCAGGCGGAAGGCGGCCTGAAGCGCATCGCCTGGATGCCCAAGCGCCTGAAAGAGGAAATCGCCGATCGTTTCGGGGTTCGCGCCAAGGAACTCGGCATTCCGGACCTGCTGGACAAAATCGCCGATGAGACCGTCGCCACGTCCGAGGACGAGGTGTACGCCTACATGCAGAAAGTCGGACATCCGGCTCTCGAAATGGATCCCATCGTCGGTTAAGCGACCTGATAAACGCGGCCGATCGGGCCGGTGGCGGAAGGGTTTCCGGACCGGTCGGCCGTTAACTGAAATGAGGGGAAACCTGTAAACTCTAACAAAAGGGACAATCATGGCGCTTACCGGAATTCAAATCTTCAAACTGTTGCCGAAAACGAATTGCGGAGATTGCGGCGTTCCGACTTGCCTGGCTTTTGCCATGAATCTGGCCGCTGGAAAGGCCGAGCTGGCAAGCTGTCCGCACGTATCGGACGAGGCGAAGGAAACGCTGGATGCCGAATCCGCGCCTCCCATCCGGACGGTCACTTTCGGAACGGGGCATAATAAGGTTCAGGTCGGTGGCGAGACGGTGCTGTACCGCCACGAGAAGACGTTCTTCAACAAGACCGGACTGGCGGTCACCGTGGCGGACGACGAAGCCGCCAAGGACGTGAAGGACAAACTCGAACGCCTGATGAATCTGAAATACGAGCGTGTCGGCCTGTGGCTGTATGCCGAGGCGGCGGCGCTGAAATCCAACACCGGGGATCCGAAAAAGTTCAAGAAACTTGCGGAACTGGTGAAGAAGAACAGCGAAGCGGCTCCCATCCTGATGGGAGACGTTGACTGCGTGAAGGCCGGTCTGGAAGTTCTGGGCGACCGCAAACCCCTGATCTACGCCGCGACGGAAGAAAACGTCGAGGCCATGGGCGAATTGGCCAAGGAACACGGCTGCCCGCTGGCCGTGAAGGCCGACGGCATGGAGAAACTGGCCGACCTGACCACGAAGCTGACCGAAATGGGCTTGAAGGATCTGGTTTTGGATCCCGGCCACCGTGCGCTGAAACCGGCGCTCTTCGAGCAGATTCACATGCGCCGCCTGGCCATCCAGGCCACTTTCCGGCAGCTGGGCTTCCCGACCATCGTCTTCCCGGGCGAAATGACCAACGATCCGCAGATGGAGACGGTCTACGCCTCGCTGCTTCTGGCCAAGTACGCCGGGATCATCGTTTTCTCCGACCTGCGCGGCGAGAACCTGTTCCCCATGCTGCTGGAACGGCTGAACATCTATACGGATCCGCAGCGGCCCATGAAGACCACCGAGGGCATTTATCCGATCAACGATCCGGATGAAAACTCTCCGGTGCTGATTACCTGCAACTTCTCCTTGACATACTTCATCGTTTCGGGTGAAATCGAAGCCAGTCGCGTTCCCACTTGGCTGGTGGTGCTCGACACGGACGGCCTGTCGGTTCTGACCGGCTGGGCGGCCGGCAAGTTCGTCGGTGAGACCGTCGGCGCTCTCATCAAGAAGTGCGGTATCGCAGACAAGGTCAAAGACAAGAAACTGGTCATCCCGGGTCTGCTCGCCATTATCCAGGGCGACGTGGAAGAGGAAGTCGGTGGTGACTGGAAAGTGTTGCTGGGACCGCGTGAAAGCGCTCAGATCCCGGCTTATCTGAAACAGAATTTCACCTGATAACGGGTGGTTGCATTCATTGTATAGAGAAAAAACGTAAACGAGGAGGGGATTGATGTTTGAGATCATTGCTGAAAATATCAACGTCATGTCGAAGACGATCGGTCCGGCGATGAAGAATCGTGAAACGGGTCCGATCGAGGATTTCGCCAGGAAGCTGGAAGCGAATGGTGCGGATTATCTCGATCTCAACGTCGGTCCCGCTCGCAAGAACGGCGAAGAGATGATGGAATGGATCGTCAAGACGGTCCAAGGCGTGTCAAATCTTCCGCTCGTGCTCGATACCACCAACATCGACGTCATGGAAGCGGGTCTGAAGGCTTACAACGCAGAAAAGGCCGGTAAGCCCATCATCAATTCCATCTCGGCCATTCCCGAGCGCATGGACGCCATGCTGCCCCTGGTGCAGAAGTACAACGCCAAGTTCGTGGCGCTGATGTACGCCAAGGAAGGCATTCCGCGCGACACCAACGAGCGCGGCGTGCTGGCGGCGGACATCGTCTTCCGCGCCATGGACATGGGAATCGCCAATGAAGACATGTACATCGATCCCATCGTCGTTCCGGTTTCCTCCCAGCAGAATCAGGTCATCAGCTGCACCGAGTTCACCGGGATGATCCAGGACATCGCCCCCGGCGCTTGCAGCACCTGCGGCCTGTCCAACATCTCCAACGGCGGCCCCGAGGAACTGCGCGAGCTGGTCAACCAGGTCTACCTCATCATGCTCATAGAACAGGGCATGACCTCGGCCATCCTGGACGGTTTCGACAAGGAAATCATCGCCATCGCCAAGGGGCAGCGTCCCGAACTGGTGGAGATCGTCAAAAAGGCCATGGCGGGCGAGGCCATCGATTTCGCCGGCTTGGACAAGCAGAAGACCGATTTTGCGAAGACCGTGCGGATCCTGACCGGGGAGACGCTGTATTCCGATTCCTGGTTGGAGCTGTAACCGACGGCTTCACGGGATCGCGGTTCCGTGAAACGAGCGAAAATCATGGCGTCGCGGTCGGCTCGGTGAAAACCGACCCGGCCCGGCGCCATTTTTCTTGATGTCGCCATGGAAGGCGGTTCCGGCGGGATGTTCAAGCATGCTCACGCGTGGGCGTGAACGGCCATGGACGGGCATCGGTTGGAATAAAGCGAAGTCCCGGCGGATCTTCAGAATAGCGATGAATGCGGAGAGGCGGAAAACGCTTCTGAAACGGTGTGAAAAGGAAGGTGTACGATGAGTCTGAAGCTAGCGGTTGGTGGAAAAGGCGGCGTGGGAAAAACCACGGTATCCGGTCTGCTTTCGCGATTATTGGCGGAGAAGGGAAAGCGGGTCATCGCCATCGACGCCGATCCGGTGACGAATCTGGCCGCCGCATTGGGTATTTCGGAAGAAGAACCCATCACGCCCATCGCCGAACTTTCCGACCTGATCGAGGAGCGCACCGGCTCCAAACCCGGCACCATGGGCGGATTTTTCACGATGAACCCCAAGGTGGACGACATTCCCGAGCGCTTCTCCCGGGAGCGCGACGGCGTGAAGCTGCTGGTCATGGGAACGGTGCAGTCCGGCGGGTCCGGTTGCATCTGTCCTGAAAGCACCATGCTGAAGGCCCTCATGATGCACCTGGTGCTCTATCGGGACGAAGTGATCCTGATGGACATGGAGGCCGGGGTGGAGCATCTGGGCCGGGCCACCACGAAGAACGTGGACGCTTTACTCGTGGTGGTCAATCCGGGCGCGCGCAGCATGAACGCCGTCAAGCGCATCCGCAAACTGGCGGGGGATCTGGGAATCACGCGTATCCTGGCGTTGGGAAACCGCGTGCGAAACGATAAGGATCGGGAACTGATCCGCCAGGGTCTGGAGGGATCCGGCATCGAGATCCTGGGGTTTCTTCCCGAAACGGACGAAATCGCCGAGGCCGACAGGAACGGTGTGCGCCCCTACGAGGATCTTTCGGCCCTGCCGGACGAGTTCAAGGAACTGGCGGACAAGCTGCTCAGTCTTGCGGACTGAAGACGATGCGGTTCGTCATGTAGTTGATTTCCGTAATCTTTCCTTCCACTTCCAGGCGTTCGCCCAGAATGCTGCGCAACTGATATTTACCGTCCATGGGGATTACCGCCGCGACGGCCTCCATCAGCATTTTTTCTTCCTGTTCCTTCTTGAAGAACGCGGTGGCTTCACACATCATAACCTCCCGAATCAGATGGGAAAACGAACCGTTTTCACGAATGGAAACGAAACGGGCGACCCGCGTCTTCACGGGCCGCCCGGAACATCGCATTTTCAAACGGGAAATCAGGCTTTGGCCGCCGGTCGCGGATAAAGTCCCGCGCCCTGAACCATCTCCGGCACGGCCTCTTCCCATTCGATGGCCATGATATGCACGCCGGAAACGCCTTCCATTTCCTTCAACTGCTTGATCGTCTCGATGGCGATCTTGATGCCCTCGGCCTTCTGCTCTTCCTTGGGCGTTTCCTTCATGCGCTTGAGCAGTGCGTCGGGAATGTCGATGCCCGCCACGTTCTTGGCCATGTAGTTGGCCATGCCGGCGGACTTCATGGGGGTGACGCCGCCCATGATGTAGGCTTTCTCGTGCAGGCCGCGCTTGCACACGCCGTCCATCCACTCGCCGAACTTGTCCAGGTTGTAGATGCACTGGGTCTGAATGAAGTTCACCCCGGCGGCGACCTTCTTGGCCAGACGCGGAACGCGGATCTGGAAGGGATCGGCGAAGGGGTTGGCCGCCGCGCCGATGAAGATGCGCGGTTCGCCCTTCTTGATCTCCTTGCCGCCCTGGAACATCTTCTCGTCGCGCATGTTCTTGACCATGTTGATGAGCTGCACGGAGTCCAGATCGTAAACGTTCTTCGCGCCGGGATGATCGCCGAAACGCTGGTGATCGCCGGACAGGCAGACCAGGTTGTGAATGCCGTGGGCCGCCGCGCCGAGGATGTCGGACTGCATGGCGATGCGGTTCCGGTCCCGGCAGACCATCTGCATGACGGGTTCCAGGCCGATCTGCTTCAGCAGCAGGCTGGCGGCCATGCTGGACATGCGCACCATGGCGGTCTGATTGTCGGTGACGTTTACGGCGTCCACGTAGCCTTTCAGGATGGAGCCCTTTTCCTTCACCACCTCCGGGTCCATGCCGCGAGGCGGCCCGCATTCTCCGGTGACGGCGAATTCGCCCGATTCGAATACCGCTTCGAGATTGCTTTGCGTAATCATTTCAGATCCTCCCGCGTGATGCGCCGGGGTCCGCCGTCGCGACTCGTCGCCCAGTTCGGAGCTTCGGCGATTTTCTCGTAGTTGTCGAGCTGGTTCAGTTCCGTCAGCCGGTCCACGATCAGTTGCCAGCCGCAGGGAACGCCGGGGTCGATTTCGCAGTGTCCGTCCACCGAACCGCCGCAGGGGCCGTTCAGCAGGCTTTTCGAACATCGTGCGATGGGACAGATGCCGCCGGTGAGGTGCAGCTTGCAGGAGCCGCAGGCCTGGCAGCGTTCCACGTATTCACCGGCTTTCTCGGTCACGCCGATGAAGGTGGTGTCCAGGGCGGGCAGGACGGGCAGTCCATGATAGTGTTCGGCCATAAGCTGAACGCCGGCTCCGCAGGCCATGGAGAGGATCGCGTCCTGTCCCTCGGCGTAGCGTTCCACGGATTCCACGTACTCCGGGTCGCACTGGCGTTCCGGGGTGACTTCGGTGATTTCAAGGTCCGGCCGCATCAGTTTGAGCTGGGCGCTCAGAATGCCGACTTCCTTTTTTCCACCGGCGTTGCAGACCGTCACGCAGCCTTTGCAGCCGATCAGGGCGATCTTCTTGTACGGGGCCAGCATCTCCTCGATGGCGGGCATCGGTTTTCGCTCGGCCATTATCATGGGTGCACCTCCTTCTTCTCATTGGGGTCGGGTTCATTCGCTTGGGATTTTTTCAGCTTGATCGTCGCCGTGTTGGGTCCGAGCCCCCGGATCTTCTCCGTGAATTCGTTGAAGAACTGGGCGAGTTGCGGACCCATGGAGGCGGCATTGTTTCTGAATTCCAGTCGTTCCGGATCGACTTTCGCTTCCGCGAGGAGTTCCTTCATGCGGGTGACGCGGCGTTTGGCCTTGAAGTTGCCGCTGATGAAGTGGCAGTCGCCTTCCAGACAGCCGACGACGGCCACGCCGTCGGCGCCCTTCAGAAAGGCGTCGAGCACTTCCTGGATCTCCGCCCGGCCGGAGCAGGGAATGCGGATGATCCGGATGTTGGGCGGGTAGTCCAGCCGCATGGATCCGGCCAGATCGGCCGCAGCGAAACCGCAGTAATTGCAGCAGAACGCGACAATGGTGGGTTCGAAATCAGCCAACGTCTGTGCCCTCCTCGTTTAAGACCTCGATCATGGACTCGATCTGGTCGTTGGTGAAGTGTTGCAACTGGATCGCCTTGCCGGGGCATTCCGAGGCGCAAACGCCACAGCCGCGGCACTCGGCGGGATTGATGTAGGCGGCGCCCTGTTCGGGGTCGATGATCGGCACGCCATAGGGGCAGGCGCGCACGCAGCAGAGGCAGACGGCGCACTTGTCCGGGTCCACTACGGAGATCTGCCCGCCTACGTTGAGCACCTCTTTCGAAAGGATGGTGGCCGCCCGGGCCGCCGCGCCTTCCGCCTGGGTGATGGTTTCATCGATGGGCTTGGGACCGTGAGACAGACCGGCCATATAGATGCCGTCGCTGGCGAAGTCGATGGGGCCCAGCTTCTGGTGGACTTCCAGGAAGAATTTATCCGCCGTCAGGGGCAGCTTCAGGATTTCGCTAACGGACTTGTTGTCGTTGGGTTCGATGGCGGCGGCCAGCACCACCAGTTCGGCGTCGATCGTCACCCGCCCCATGCGCGGCACGTCCAGTTCCACCCGCGCCTTGTCGCCCTTGGGCGTGACCATGGGCAGGTTCTTGTCCAGATCGTAGCGCAGGAAAAGCACGCCGGCCTTGCGCGCCTTGGCGTACAGATCCTCGTTCAGACCGTAGGTGCGCATCTCGCGGTAGAGCACGGTGACGTTGGTGGACGGGGAAAGTTCCTTGATGCGCAGGGCGTTTTTCGCCGCCTGGGAGCAGCAGACCTTGGAGCAGTAGGCGCGCTCTTTGTTGCGCGAGCCCACGCACTGGATCATGACCACTTCCTTCAATTTGGAAAGGGCGTCGCGGTCGTCGGCCAGTTTCCGTTCCAGGTCCAGTTGGGTGACCACGGCGTCCGAGTGTCCGTAGGCGTATTCGCCGGGCGTGCTTTCCTTCGCGCCCGTGGCGATGATGGTGGCGCCGTGCTCCACCTTCAGGCGTCTGTTGTCGCCGTTTTTGACCTCGATCTCGCTTTCGAAATTGCCCAGGAATCCGTCCGTCCGGATCAATCTGGCGTTGAGATAGACGGTGATGCCCTTGTGTTCGTTGATCTGGCGGATCAGATCCTTGGTGAAGGCCTGCACGTCCTGGCCGTCGGCCGTCTGCGTGATGTGCAGCAGGTTGCCGCCGAGCCGGTCGGTTTTTTCGATCAGGGTGACCGGGAAGCCCTGGTCGGCCAGTTCCCGGGCGGACACCATGCCCGCCAGGCCGCCGCCGATGACCAGCGCCGAATGCACCAGCGTCTGGGCCTGGGTGTGCAGGGGTTTCAACTGGCGCGCGTTGCTGATGGCCATGTCCACCATCATTTTGGCCTTGTCGGTGGCCTTGTCGGGAGTCTTCTGGTGAACCCAGGAGCAATGCTCGCGGATGTTGGCCATGCTGAAGAGGTAGCCGTTGACGCCCACGTCCTTCAGGGTGGCCTGGAAGAGCGGTTCGTGAGTGCGCGGGGTGCAGGAGGCCACCACCACGCGGTTGAGGCCCTTTTCCTTGATGATCTCCTTCATGTGCTCCTGGTTGTCCTGGGAGCAGGCGAAGAGCACGCCCTCGGCGTGGGCCACGTCGCCGTGGCGTCCGGCGTGCTTGGCCACGGTGGGAACGTCCACCACGGAACCGATGTTGATGCCGCAGTTGCAGACCCAGACGCCGATTTTCATGCCTTCGTTTTCCAGATCGCGTTCGGGCGGAAGCTCGGGGGGGACCACTTCGCTTCCCCGGGCCGGTGCGATATCCCGGGCGGCCACGGCGGCCGCGCCGCTGGCCTGGGCCACGGTTTCGGGGATGTCCTTCGGTCCCTGGAGCACGCCGCAGACGAACACGCCCGGTTTGGAGGTGGCCAGGGGTTTGAAGGGATCGGTCTTGGCGAAACCGTACTCGTTCAGTTCCACGTCCAGACGCCGGGCCAGTTCCTTGACGGATTCGGAGGGCTTCAGGCCGGTGGAGAGCACCAGCATATCGAAGACCTCCTTGACCGGCTTGCCGTCTTCTCCGATATAGGTGACTTCGATGTCCTTGGAGCCGGGCACCTCGTCCACGCGGGAGATCATGGAGCGCACGTAGCGCACGCCGTATTTTTCCTGGGCGCGGTTGCAGTATTCGTCGAAGCCTTTGCCCGTGGCGCGCAGGTCCATCATGAAAATGGTGGATTTCAGGTCTCCGCCCGCGTGATCGGTGGCGATGACCGCTTCCTTGGTGGCGAACATACAACAGACGTTGGAGCAGTAGTTGCGTTGATTACGCTTGTCGCGAGAGGCCACGCACTGGATCCAGGCGACTTTCTTCGGCGCGACATGATCGGACGGTCGGGTTACGTGACCCACGGTGGGACCGGTGGCGGACAGAAGCCGCTCGAACTCCAGGCTGGTGATGACGTTATCCCAGCGTCCGTAGCCGTATTCCCCGATGGCTTTGGCGTCGAACTGCTCGAAGCCGGGGGAGAGAATCACCGAGCCGACCTCGATGGTCTGCTCGTATTCCTTCATGGAATGGTCGATGGCCTTGGCCACGCAGGCCTCGGCGCACAGGCCGCATTCGGAGCAGATGCCGCAGGCCAGGCAGCGCTTGGATTCGGCCACGGCCTCTTCCTCGGTCATCACCTGGACCACTTCATCGAAGGATTGAATGGCCTCTTTCGCGTCCAGCATGCGGATCTTGGGACGCTCCTGCTCCTTCACGCGGGTGATGTCCGGCTTGGGGGCCAGCATGGGATTCCACTCGCGATCCTTGCGGACGTCTTCCCCGCGCAGATAGCGGTCGATGCTGATGGCGGCTTCGTAGCCGTGGTGAATGGCCTTGATGGCGATGGACGGGCCGGTGAAGATGTCGCCGCCGCCGAAGACGCCCGGAATGGCGGTTTCGAAGGTGAGCGCGTCGCCCTTGATCCAGCCGCGTTCCAGAATGTTCTCCAGGCCGGTGCCTTCCAGGAAACTCGTGTCGGCCTGCTGGCCGATGGCGATGATGACTTCGTCGCATTCGATGGTGGTTTTATCGTTCTCGTCGAAGGTCGGCGCGAAGCGGCCCTCCGCGTCGAAGACGCTCAGGCACTTCTGGAAGACGATACCCGTGACCTTGCCGGAGCCGTCGCGCAGAATTTCCACCGGACCGGCGCTGTTGTGGCGGATGACGCCTTCATGCTCGCCCTCGACGATCTCGTCCAAACTCGCCAGCATCTCCTCCCGGCTTTCCAGGCAGGCCAGGTGCACCTCGGGGGTTTCGCCTTGGTGGGTGAGCACGCGCAGGCTGGTGCGGGCCACGTCGTAGGCCACGTCGCCGCCGCCGATGACCACCACCCGGCGGCCGAGGGTCGGGGCTTTGTCCAGTGCCACGTCGCGCAGGTATTCCACGCCCAGGCGCACGTTGTCGCCTTCCACGCCGGGAATCGGCAGCGAGCGGCCCTTCTGAGCGCCGGCGGCGATGTAAACGGCGTCGTAGTCCTTCAGCAAGGAATCGGCGGTTACGTCCTTACCCACGCGCGTGTTGGTACGGATCTCCACGCCGATGTCCTGCATGTAGCGGATTTCCTTGGCCAGGATCTCGCGGGGCAGGCGGTAGGCCGGGATGCCGGTGCGCAGCATGCCGCCGGCTTCCGGCGCGGCCTCGAACACCACCGGCTGGTGGCCGTCCATGCGCAAGAACCAGGCGGCCGTCAGGCCCGAGGGCCCGCCGCCGATGATGGCGATCTTCTTGCCCGTGTCCGCCTCGGTTTCCGGAACGATGGTGGAGCCCAGTTCCAGGGCGCGGTCGCCCAGAAAGCGCTTGACCTCGCGGATCATGATGGGTTGGTCCACGTCGCCGCGATTGCAAGCGGTTTCGCAGGGGTGCGGGCAGACCCGACCGAGCACGGAGGGGAAGGGCAGTTGGTTGCGGATGACCTGCAAGGCCTCGTCGAAACGGCCTTCCGCCGTGAGCGCCACGTAGCCCTGGCAGCGGGTATGCAGCGGGCAGGCGTCGCGGCAGGGGCTGGTGCCCTTCTTCTCGATGGCGTAACCGCCCGGGATGGCCTGGGGATAGCGCTTGCGGATGGCGCGGCGGCCGTCCATGCCCATGTTGTATTCGTTCGGCACCTCAATGGGGCAGACCTTGGCGCACTCGCCGCAGCCGGTGCATTTCTCCAGGTCTACGAAACGCGGGCGGCGTTTCAGCTTCACGTTGAAGTTGCCCGGGTCGCCGTCCATGCCGAGCACGTCGGTGTTCGTCAGGATTTCGATGTTCGGATGCCGACCCACCTCGATCAGTTTCGGGCTGATGATGCACATGGCGCAGTCGTTGGTGGGGAAGGTCTTGTCCAGCATGGCCATGCGGCCGCCAATGGCGGTGTCCTCTTCCACCAGGAAGACCTTGAATCCGGAATTCGCCAGATCGATGGACGCCTGCATCCCGCCGATGCCGGCGCCGACGACCATGACCGCTCCTACGGGTTGTTTGGCTGTCATGACAAACCTCGCGCGCTAAGAAGGGGGTTGGGGTCGCTCAGGTGACGGCGGAAATGAGCCTGGGCCTTGGCCGGGTCCATCGCCAGCATCATCAATTCCGTGAAGTAGAACACGGGCAGCGGCTCGGGGTGATCGCCTTCCACCGGGTTGGCCCACTGTCGCTCCAGGTTGGTGAAGCACATGGCGCAGTGGGTGACGATGGCTTCGGCACCCGCCCGGGCGGCCATCTCATAGAGCTGGTTGCTCAGATTGGCGACGATTTCGTCCTTCGGAATCGTCAGGCTTCCGCCGCAGCACTGCGTTTTCAGCGGCCAGTCGATGACCTCCGCGCCCAGGGCCTCCAGAATCACGTCCATTTCCGTGGGATTCTCGGGGTTCTTCGCCCCGGTGATCTCCGGCGGCCGAGAGGTCAGACAGCCGTAGTAGGTGACCACCTTCATGCCGTTCAACCCCCTCGTTGCGGCCTTGGCGATCTTCTTCAGCATGTCCTTTTGGCTGAACAGGTCGATGACGTGCCGGACTTCCAGGTTTTCCTTGATGCTCCCGGCCTTTTCCGGCGCGCCGTGCTGCTTGATGTGATGATTGGCCTCGGCCATGCGGTTGAAGCAGGCCGGGCACGGCGTGACGACTTCGTCCGCGATGGCGCTGGCCTGGGCCAGGTTACGGGCGTTCAGTCCCAGCGCCAGTTCGGAACTGACCACGTGGGCGCTGGACGCGCCGCAGCAGTTCCAGTCGGGCAGGTCGGCCAGTTCGATGCCCAGGATCCGGCAGAGTTCCCGCGTGGACTGGTCGGTCTCGATGCCGGTGCCGTGGGCGCTGCATCCGGGATAGTAGGCGATCTTCATTTGCCGGCCTCCTTGAAGATGTCACGGATTTCGTTCTTGGCCGCCGTGCTCTGGGAGAAGAGCTTGATTTTCCCCTTGAAGAACATGGACATGCCGAGTTTCATGTCCTTGAAGTATTCACCGGAAGCCAGCTTGTATTTCTGGACCATTCCCACTTCGGAGAGGCGTCCCTTTTTCTTGACCGTATCCAGAAAGGCGTTGTGGAAGTGCAGCACGTTTTCTTCCGTGGGCGTCTGGCCGTCCTTGATGATTTCCTGGCGGAAGAAATCCAGCACCGCCGGAAGCGGGAGCTGGTTCGGACAGCGGGTGCTGCACGTCTCGCAGGAGATGCACAGCCAGAGGTGCTTGCTGTTCTTGATCCGATCCTCCGCGCCGAGCTGAATCAGACGCCACAGGTCGTGGGGCATGAGATCCGTGACTTCCAGAAGCGGGCATCCGGCGGAACACTTTCCGCATTGGTAGCATTCCATGGCGTTGACGCCGGTGGCTTCCTGCACGCGCCTGGCGAGATCCGAAGCCGGACAGATTTCCTGGCCGGGATTCGTGGAAGGGCTTGTGTTTTCAGTCATTTGGATTTGCTCCTCGGAGATGGATTGAGATCGAACATCGCCTGTCCCGAACGGTCGGACCGTTTGCGGCGGATTTGCGGATCGCCGTCAATGAGAAAACGAACCGCCTCCCGCCGGTCGCGGGTTTTCACGAACCGGTTAAAGAGCGATCGGGAAAACATAAGTCGGACCATCGGACTTCAATTACCTTATAAGAGGCGGCCTGTCAAGGAGTCCGGTCATAAGATCTCCTTATAAACTTATGCCTTCCGCTTCATCGTGTTCCACGGGCGAACTCGCCCGAAAACCGGTTCCAGTCTATTCCGCTTTCTCGGTCTTTTGTATGATGGAATTCATAGCCAGAATGGCGGGCGAATCGTCCGGAAGTTCCAGCAACGAACGTTGCGCAAGGTCGAATTCGGACAGGGCCGGATCCGGGGGAATGGTTCCCAGAAGCGGCAGGCCGATCTTCTCCATTTCCTGAACGAATGCAGGGTCGAGCGTCTCCGGCGCGCGGTTGACGATCAGGCCCATCTCCTTCACCTTGAGGTCCAGACTTTTAGCCAGGATTTTGATGCGCTCCACGGCGCGCAGGCCGCGCAAGGCGTAGTCCGTGACGAGCCAGAGGGAATCCACCTTGTGGGCGGTGCGGCGGCTCAGGTGTTCCATGCCCGCCTCGTTGTCGATGACGACGTTCTTGTAGTTTCCGGCCAGTTCCTCGGTGTATTTGCGGGTCACGTTGTTGATGAAGCAGTAGCAGCCGGAGCCCTCCTGGCGGCCCATGACGATCATGTCGAAGCCGGAGGATTCCAGCACGGCCTGCTGGAGCTGCATGTCCAGGTAGTTTTCCTTGGACATGCCCGAGGGCACGCTGGCCTTGTTCTGGAAGAAATCCTCGCGCATGTCGCCGATGGTGGTGGTGATGTCGATGCCGAGAGATTCGCCCAGGCTGCTGTTCGGATCGGCGTCCACCGCCAGAATCGGCTTCTGCCCGGTTTTCAGAAGATGGCGAACCATCAAGGCGCAGACCGTCGTTTTTCCCGTGCCGCCCTTGCCCGCGACCGCAAATACTTTACCCATGGTGTCTTCCTCCTGTCTCTGGCTTCCAGAAAACGGTTCGATCGTAGAGGTCTCCAAAAGGATCGACCGTCCGGCGATGCGATTCATTCCGGAAAATTATGGGAAATCGGTTCCCGGCGGAGCGTTACGGCCCCGATCCGGACCGATTTCGGGTCGTCCGGGATCTTCCTTGCCCGGCGACGATTGAAACCGCACCAATGTACGCCCCGGTTTTCGGATTGTCTACAAATAAAAAACCGAAAATCGCACAAAAAAAGCCGGACCCCGCGGGGCCCGGCGAAAGGAAACGGAAGCGCAAGGCTTATTTGACGCCCAGGGCGCGCCAGGCCGAGCGGACCGTGTTTTTCATGAGCATGGTGATGGTCATGGGGCCGACACCGCCCGGGACGGGGGTGATCTTTCCGGCGATCTCCTTGGCCTCGTCGAAGTTCACGTCGCCCTTCAGGATGGCCTTTCCGGTCTCGGGGTTGGTGCCCACGCGGTTGACGCCCACGTCGATGACCGTGGCGCCCGGCTTAATCCATTCGGGCTTCACCAGGTCCGGCACGCCGGCGGCGACGATGAGGATGTCGGCGCGCTTGCAGTGGCCGGCCAGATCCTTCGTGCGCGTATGGACGATGGTCACGGTGCTGTTGGCGCCCACGCCTTTCTGGGCCATCATGATGGCGATGGGCTTGCCGACGATGTTGGAGCGGCCTACGACCACCACTTCCGCGCCGGAGGTCTCCGTTTCGGAACGGACGATCATTTCCTGGATGCCCGCCGGGGTGCAGGGCGGGAACAGGACTTCGTCGCCGCCGATCATCAGGCGGCCGACGTTGACGGGATGGAAGCCGTCCACATCCTTGTCGGGATCGATGGCGTTCAGGACTTTCTTGTCGTCGATGTGCTTCGGCAAGGGAAGCTGGACCAGAATGCCGTGAATTTTCGGGTCGTTGTTGTATTTGTCGATCAGAGCCAGAAGATCGGCTTCCGAGATGTCCGCGGGCTGGCTGTCCTGGATCTCGTGGAAGCCCAGGCTCTCGGCCGTCTTGATCTTCAGCGTGACGTAGCTGATGCTGGCGGGGTTCTCGCCCACGAGAATGGTGACCAGGCCGGGGACCATGTCATGCTTGGCCTTCATGTCCTCCACTTCGGCCTTCAGCTCTTCCAGGATCACCTTGCGAATCTGAGTTCCACTGATAATCTCCGCGCTCATCGTTTCTCCTCCGTTCTGGGTGGAAAAGGCGAAGCCGGGAAATGGCTCCCGGCTTCGCGTTGGTTCGTTCGGAACTGGGAAAAAAGGCGTCCGCTTAGAACAGACCCTTCACCTTTCCGGTCTCGACATCCACGTCCACGCGGCGCAGGGCCGGGTTGGAGCCGGTGCCCGGCATCAGGCTGATGGCGCCCGCCACCGGCACGACGAAGCCTGCGCCGTTGTAGGTGAGCACGTCGCGCACGAAGAGCTTCCAGCCTTTCGGCACGCCCTTCAGGGCCGGATTGTCGGACAGCGACAGGTGGGTTTTCACCATGCACATGCCCATATTCTTGATTTCCGGATCCGCCTGGAACTTGGCCAGCTTGGCGTTGGCCTCGGCGCTGTATTCCACGCCGTCCGCGCCGTAGACTTCCTTGGCGATCAGCTCGATGCGGTCCTTCAGCGGCAGGTCGAGTTCGTACAGGAACTTGAAGTCGTTCTCTTCCTCGCAGGCGTCGCAGACGGCGTCCGCGAATTCCAGCGCGCCTTCGCCGCCGTGTTCCCAGTGACGGCTCAGGGCCACGCGCGCGCCGGCGGCCTCGGCCATCTCGCGCACTTTGGCGATTTCGTTGTCGGTATCGGTGTAGAAGGCGTTGATGCAGACCACGGGGTTGATGCCGGCCTTCTTGACGTTGTTGATGTGGTGGATCAGGTTCTGGCAACCGGCCTCGACCCAACCGACGTTCTCGCCGCTGTACTCGGCGGGCATGGGCTTGCCGGGCACGGGGATGGGCGCGCCGCCGTGGCACTTCAGGGCGCGGATGGTGGCCACGACCACGGCCGCGTTGGGCTTCAGGCCGGAGAAGCGGCACTTCAGGTTCCAGAACTTCTCGAAGCCGATGTCGGCGCCGAATCCGGATTCCGTCACATGATAGTCGCCGAGCTTCAGGCCGACCTGGTCGGCGATGATGGAACTCTGGCCGATGGCGATGTTGGCGAAGGGACCGGCGTGCACGAGCACGGGCTGGCCTTCCAGGGTCTGCATCAGGTTGGGATTCAGGGCTTCGACCATCCAGGCGGTCATGGCGCCGGCGACTTCCAGGTCTTCCGTGGTGACCGGATTGCCCTGCTTGTCATAGGCGACGACGATCTTGCCCATGCGCTCGCGCATGTCCTTCAGATCCTTGGCGACGGCCAGGATGGCCATGACTTCGGAGCTGACGGCGATGCCGAACTTGCTGCGCATCTGGAAGCCGTCGAACTTGCCGTTGACGCCGTCGATGCCGATGATGATGTTGCGCAGGCTCTGGGCGCAGAAGTCGATGATCCAGCCGAGTTCGACCTTGGTGGGGTCGATGTCCAGGCGGCGCATCTTGGTCAGGCGTTCGAGCTGCTCGTCGTTGTAGTTGCGCTCGTGCTGCATGCGGGCGGTCATGGCGACCATGGCCAGGTTATGGGCGTTCATGATGGCGTTGATGTCGCCGGTCATGCCCAGGGAGAACTGGGTCAGCGGGATGCACTGGGACAGGCCGCCGCCGGCGGCGGAGCCCTTGATGTTCATGGTCGGTCCGCCGGAGGGCTGGCGGATGGCGGCGGTGACGTTTTTGCCGCGCTTGCCGAGGCCCTGGACCAGGCCGATGGAGGAGGTGGACTTGCCTTCGCCCAGCGGGGTGGGGGTGATGGCGGTCACGTCGATGTACTTGCCCTGGGGTTTGTCTTTCAGGCGATCGAGCACCTTGCGGAAGTCGATCTTGGCCACGTAATGACCGTGGGGAAGCAGTTCTTCCTTCGTCAGCCCGAGCTGTTCGGCCAGCTCGTAGACGGTCTTCATGCGAGACTCGGCTTCTTCTGCAATCTCCCAATCCTGGTGTTTCGTCGGATCCAATGCCATGCCTTACCTCCTTAAGAAAAGAAACGGCTGTTTGTTGTCGGCCTTCGGGGCCGTACACTTGAACGATACGGATACACGAAAGATACGTTACGTCTACCCTGAAGGAACGTTCGGCCGGGTTTCTGGCCGGGCTCCGTTTTGCCGAAATTTGGCGCATGATTTCTATCACGGGCGGCGCGCCGTGTCAATTCCAATCGTGAAAAATCGGCGGGGGCGGGAAGAAATCCTGCCGTGCGTCAAAATATGTCGCACCTGTTTCAAAGGGGATGTTTTTGGCTTGACAATCAGAGGCCGCCGGGGTACGCTGAAAAGACTCGCCACGGAAAATCTTCATAGAATCTGGATGGGACATCTGAAGCGGAAGCCGTTTTGACGCAGTGGGCCGTAGATGTGAATCATACGAAACAGGAGGAAAGCATGTGGAATCGGAAGATAATGGCTCTGTCGTTTGCTGCATCGGTTTTTACGATGGCGATTGTTTTCGCCTTTCCGCCGGAGGCTATGGCTTCCGATGTTTGGGGAGAGGACACGGGCGGCAATCCCGTCGAGTTGGACCGTGACGCGGCGGAGGTGACGGAAACGGACATCCGTCTGCCTGCAAAAGTCGCCCCTCCGAAAGAAGACGCGGCGCAGATCTCCCGGGATTTCGTGGACGTCAGTACGTTTCGGTACGCATTGGTTTCCTTTGAGGGAGACGCGCACTCCCGGCGGCAGAAGGCCGTCCACATGAACGAGCGTTTTTCTCTTTTGGAGGGTGAGCAGGCGCTTCTTGCGGAGCGCGACCGTCACGAACTGGTGATTCCCCTGCCCAGTCGGCGGGAGGCTTTTCTGGTGATCGAATTGCGGATCCAGGGGGTGGACGCAAGCGGGGAAATCTCCACGCAGGCGCCCAGTTTGTATCTTGTCTGGTCGTCGGAAAGGGGGCGTTACCGGCTGGTGGACAACCGTGAATTCCGGCGGGAGATGATGGCGCATTATCCGGAGCACGTGCGCAAGCACTGCGAGGGGCATTCCCATATCTGCGGAATGATGGTGCGCCTGGAAGACATGACCGAAGCGGATTTCCAATAGGAAGGGGGAAAACCATGTTCAGAACTCTGCTGCTTGCCGTCCTGCTGCTGGGTGTTTGGCAACAAAGCGCCTTGGCGGTTACAAATTATGTTTCCATGATAGTAAAATTTAATGATGGCCGTGTACAGAATGCGCCGGACGATCTGCTGGACGATCCGGTCAATGGACTGACGCGGCTGAAACATGCGAAGGTCACGTTCTATTGCGAGTACGCCCATATCGTCTATACGCATTCTACGGTAACGGATGATAACGGTCTGGCGACGGTTCAATTCGACAGCGCCTATGCTCCGGATTTCTGCTACGCCAGGGTACAGCTTCTGGACGGTAACAATCCGGCCCAGCCGCGGTGGCTTGTTACAGATGATTTAAGTGTTATTGCGGACCATCGCATAACGAATGCTGACGATGATCCATCCATATGGGGATCCAACTACCTATGGGATATTGGAACCTATACCTACGCCGGGGGTGTCGGAGAGGGTTCGAAGCGAGCAGGGCTATTTCACACGGCCGATCATTTCTATCATACCGTGGTCGAACCAACTCCTCTTTTGATGAACCGTTACGGGCTGCCGAGAAATTATGTAAATCCGGATGAAGGAGGAACCGGAATATTGTATCTTCGTCTTGATTCTTCATATAATGGCAATCCCAACCATTTTTGTGGGCTGGCTTCGTGTTCCGAATCGGGCAATGAGGATGTTAAGATCAAGGAAGATTGCGATGAACAAAACGATCGACATGCTCATGAATTGGGGCATATTGTCATGTGCCTAGCCCTGAAAGACCCCAATGGATATCCGGGATTCATGCCCTCGGGGACGAGTTGGGGCACCAGTTGGAATATTATCAGCACCGGGTGGGGATCGCGTGCTTTTTCGGAAGGCTGGGCCAATTTCGTGGCTCTGGTGGCGCGCTGGCCGAAAAATCACAGCAATCCTGTGTATAGGCCGGGTGTTAATCCATATTACGAAGAAGAACCTCCCTCCGGAGATATGTGTTATGAAGCCGGATCTTCCATCCAGGAATTCATGTTTCGACATGAACACAACGTCACCCGCTATCTTTGGGATCTTTACGATACCCATGCAGATACCTCCGGTTTCAACAAAAAACTCAGTGGAGATTCGGACTATGTGGACAATAAAAACATCCAGTTTTTCACATTGGTCAATGAAATGGCCAGCATGCGGTATGAAACGGCAGGCGATCTGCGATACGAAAACCGTGGAGTGGATGAAAGAGAAGACCAGTTGTCCTCCGGGCCGTATCTGGATCAACCCAACATCCGAGATTTATGGTATGAACTGGATCAGTTCTTTGCCAGTATCGGATACGGAGATTATAGAACCTGGAGTACGAAGATGTATTACATGAACTGCATGCGCGTCTGGGAAGACGATCCCACGGGTGCGTTCGGCTGGATTCAGACGGGCCATTGTCCGGATTGTCGAGACGATGCCGATTGCTCCGGCAGCGCTTGCTTTACTCTTCTTCATAAGTGCTTGTAATGTTTAAGCAAAGGAGGTTCCCATGAAACCGTTATCTCGGCTTTGGATTTTTTGCCTGTTTGTGTTTCTACTTCCCGCCTGCCTGGAGGAGGGAGAAAACCCGTCGGACGGAGACGCGGACGTTCCGGATTCGGACCTGGAAGTCGCCGACGGCGATGGAGAATCCCTGCCGACCTGCGGCGAGGACTGGAGCCATCCCGTTCTGGCGGCCTGCATCGCGCCCATTGAGGGCTGGACGGATGGGGCGGACATGTATGCCCGGGAATTCGATGAGCCGACCACTGAACCACTTGACGGTCCAATTGATACATTCACCCGTACGCTTCATTCAGCAGCCATCGTCGATTCGGGAGACGGCTTTCCCGCCGAGCACGCGCCTTGCATGTTGTGGTATTCTTCTTCTTTGCCTTTCAATCTCGGTGCAGGCACGATCAAATCCGATACCATGGATCCGTCCGCCTTGAACGCCATCGACGACCGTCTGAAGCACTGGCTGATTCTGGAGGACGCCCGGGGACAGCAGTGGTTTCTGGGGTTCGTGGGCATTCCCTTCCTTCCGGATCTGGATCCGGAAAAGGGCGTCACCGTGGAATGGCTGTCGGAATGCGAACTTGACTGTCATTTCGGTTCCATGAGTCTTCTCCAAAACGATAATGTCCTTCTGGCTTTCAACACGGCGCTTCATAAAAGCTTCTTAAAACTGCCCGAAGGATTTTCCGTCAACCAGGGACCAGCCTATTGCTCCTTTACAAGTGATGCTTGGGATACCGAGTTCACGTTTTGCGATATCGAACTAACGGCAAACGAGAGCTGCCGGGTTTTCCGGAAGGCCGAGGCGCGTTACATGGCGGATTCCGGCTGGCTGATGCTGGGCGCGAATTGGATGGGGGATCGATTTTTGAATGATGATCCCAGAGTGGGCGACTTTTCGAACCCCAAGCGTTTCGCCCTGATCCGCCGCGCGGCGGACCCCACGGGAACGGAGATCCCCGGCTATGCCTGGACCGAGCGCATGTGCGCGGAATAAGACGTCTTTTCTCCGGGAAACAAGCGAAATCCCGGCGAAACCCGAGGAAAGTCCTTGCGGAAGATCAAGGCTCGTGGTATGAGGAAACAGAAAAACGTGCTACCAGTTCCCGCCCGATTCCGGAGGGCGTCTTTCATCCCACGGAGGTTCCATGCTCGTTCCCCTCGATCTTTCCATTCTGGCGCGGAAAGTGGGCCGCCTGTCGCCTTCGCTGGTGCTGGGTTGGCGGGTGGGCAACCACGTCCGCGAGATGTTCGACGGCCTGGACGAGGTGCGTCTGGCGGCGGCGCCCACGGGGGATTTCCTGCTGGGCCTCCGGGCCACTCTCACGGAAAGCCGTTTTCCGCTGGACGTTCTGCCCGCGGAAGACGAGCCCGACTGGCACGCCCTGGCCTGGCATGCCATCACGGGCACGCTTTTGCGTTTTACTTTCGCGGTGGAACGGGTGGCCATGGACGCCCGAGGGGCGGCGGCGCTTCCTGACGTTCGGAAAGGAAATCCCTACGGCCTGGCCGCCTACGCCGCCTCGCTGGACCGGCAGGTGCTGCGCCTTCTGGACGATCCCATGGAGACGCTCTGCCGGATCGAGGAGCACATGGTTTCGAAAAGCCGCGCAAAAGACGGCGATCCGGACGTTTCCATCAACTGTCGCCGTTGCGGAAACGGCACCTTGCGGACGGACCTCTGGTACGCCGACGGCGCGCCCTGCTGCCCGGACTGCGCGGGCCTCATCCCCGCCTGGACCTTCGCCAACTGAACGCCGAACGCGCGGGTCTTCACTCGCGCCAGTGTTCGGGCCGGTCCATCGCTTCGGCGCAGACGACTTTTCCCCGCGCGGGAATCGCGGCGTCCGCCCGAATCGCCTGCACCATCCAGGCGTCGGCGTCCTGTTCCGGAATCGGATAAGGAGCCTCGAATCCCCGGACGCCCGCCGGACGAAAGCCGTATCGCGGGTAGTAGCTCGGATGGCCCAGCACGAAAACCAGGTCCACGCCGCGTTCGGCCAGCATTTCCAGCCCCGCCCGGATCAGTTCGCCGCCCACGCCCCGTTTCTGCGCTTCCGGAACCACCGCCAGCGGAGCCAACAGCGAGATCGTCGCGGGTTTGTCCGCCCCTTCCAGCCGTGCGTGGGTGAAAAGTACGTGGCCAACGGCGCGCCGGTCGTGGAGGGCCAAAAGCGAAAGCAGCGGCCGTGCGCTGGGATCGTCTAAAAGAGCGCCCACCAGCTCCCACTCGTCCGGTTCACCGAAGGCCTCCGTCTCGACGCGCAGCGACTCGTCGCGATCCGCTTCTTCGGCCTCCCGAACGATGATTTCCGATTTCGGGATTTTCAGGTTCGTCATGTCGTGTTGCCTTGCCATTGAAAAAATAGAAAAATAGAACGGGACCGGGATGGAAGTCAACCGCAAACGATCATCGATTTTCACCGTCGTTCGGAAACGGAAAACGGGGCATATTCCAGGCAAATTCGAGTTGACAGGGACGTAAGAAATTCCCTGGTGGTAGTACCACCAGCCGGCTGTTAATACTTTTGTAAAAAAGTTCGTTTAACCTAATTCGCCGATCGGCATCCATTGCTGAAACCATCCGAGCGAGGCCGCCAGGCGATTCCCGCGCCGGATCACCTGTTTTTTCATCGTGCGCAATCTGTTGACGCGGCGGGCCGATCGTGCTATTTTTTCCGCCGATCGCGACCCAGAAAACGCCCGTTTTTCTCTACGGGAAAATCCCGGGGGGAATTCGAGAAAATGTGAATGATTTTGATCGTTTGACGGTCCAAAAGGCAACGGATGGAACCGAAGGCGCGTTTCCGAAAACGGCCGAAACGCAGATAGAGAACAGTTAAACGGAGAGAGTTCATGGGATATCGACCGGAAAAATCGGACCGCATCTATCTGGCCGGCCATCGCGGCCTGGTGGGATCGGGCATCGCCAGATTGCTGAAACAAGAGGAATATCCGAATGTTATCACGCGCACCCACGCCGAACTGAACCTGGTGGACCAATGCGCGGTGCAGGAATTTTTCAGAAATGAACGTATCGACGTGGTGATTCTCTCCGCCGCACGTGTGGGCGGCATCCAGGCCAACATCGATCACCCGGCCGAGTTTCTGTATGAAAACCTGATGATCCAGAACAACGTCCTGGAAGCCGCTCGGCAAAACGGAGTGAAGAAACTGGTTTTGTTAGGAAGTTCATGCATTTATCCCCGCGAATGCCCCCAACCCATGCGCGAGGAATACCTTTTGACCGGGCCCCTGGAGCCCACCAACGAGGGTTACGCCCTGGCCAAGGTGGCGGGGCTCAAGCTCTGCGAGTTTTACAAGCGCCAATACGGTTTCGAGTCCGTCTGCCCCATGCCTTGCAACATCTACGGCCCGGGCGACAGCTTCGACCTGCAACATTCCCACGTGCTTTCGGCGCTCGTCAAGCGCTTCACCGACGCCACCGACGACGGGATGGAATCCGTCACGCTCTGGGGCAGCGGCGTGGCCCGCCGGGAGTTCATGCACGTGGACGATCTGGCCAAGGCCGTGTTATTCCTTCTGAATCACCATCACGAACCGGATATCGTCAACGTCGGTTGGGGCACAGACGTGTCCATCAAGGAACTGGCCGAACTCATTGCCGGGCTCACCGGTTTCCAGGGACGCCTCGAATGGGACACGAGCAAACCCGACGGCATGCCCCGAAAATGCCTCGACACCTCCAAGCTGGACGCCATGGGCTTCCGGCCGGAAATTTCTCTGGAACAGGGAGTGAAAGAGGTGATCGCGGAATATAAAAAACTGAAAAACGCCTGAAATATCAAACCTCTGGACGGAGCCTCCCCCGGGAGCGCTCGCGGCGAAAAGGAGCCCCCCATGATTCCCCTGATGCGCAACGTCTTTCTGAAAGAGGAACGGACGAAAAAAGCTCTGGCCGATTTCATCCTCAGCACCAACCGGCTCAGCATGGGACCGAAGTGCACGGAATTCGAGAAGAAATTCTCCGACTTCCAGGGCAGCGGCCGGGCCATGCTGTTCAACTCCGGTGGCTCCGCCAACCTGGCGCTCTTCCAGGCCCTGATGAACCTCGGGCGGCTGAAAAAGGGCGATAAGGTGGGATTCTCCGCCCTGACCTGGTCCACCAACGTGATGCCCCTCATCCAGATGGGCCTGGTTCCCGTGCCCGTGGACGTGGAGCCGAACACCATGAACGTCAGCTCCGAAAAACTCCGGGAGCGGTTGGAAGTCGTTGATCTGAAAGGACTTTTCATCACCAACGCCCTGGGTTTCGCGGGCGATCTGGACCGTATCCGCGACCTCTGCGACGAACGTGGCGTCCTTTTTCTGGAAGACAACTGCGAGAGCCTGGGGACGCGGCTTCACGCCGGGCAGCTCGGATCCTTCGGTCACGCTGCCAGCTTCTCGTTTTACGTCGCCCATCACATGTCCACCGTGGAAGGCGGCATGCTCTGCACCCGGGACGAGGAACTGTCCGAAATGTTGCGGATCGTGCGCGCCAACGGCTGGGACCGCAACCTGGAAAAGGCCGAACAGGAAAAATGGCGAGCCACCGCCAGGGTGGACGACGCTTTTTACGCCCAGTTCGCCTTCTTCGATCTCGGTTTCAACCTGCGGCCCACGGAAATCACCGGATTTCTGGGCGGTTACCAGATCGATTTCCTGCCCGAGGCCCTGAAGCTGCGCCAGGAAAACTACCTCTGGTTCGAAAAGATTGTGGAACGAAACGACGATTACATCCCGCTGAACCGCGAGCACATCGCCTTCATCCCCAGCTACTCGCTCTCCGTCATCTGCAAGTCCCCGGAAATCCGGGAGAAAACCCTGCGGCGCTTCGCGGAGCTCGACGTGGAGACCCGGCCGATCATCAGCGGAAACATGCAGGTGCAGCCGTACTACAAAAAGTACGTGAACGAAACCTTCGAGCTGCCGGGCGCGGAATTCATCCACGACTGCGGTTTCTATTGCGGAAATTATCCCGAACTGACCGACGAGGACCGGGAGACCATCCGCCGCGCTTTGGAAGGATAAACCCGTGACGCCCAACGAAAATGGCCCCATCCGGAGGAGCGCATGAACGCCGTCCCCCCACGCTTGACCATCGTCACCCAATACTATCCGCCCGACGTGGCCAGCACCGGCGTGCTGCTGCACGGCATCGCCCGGAAACTCGCGGAGCGGGGCATCGCCGTGCGCGTGCTCACCATGCCGCCGGGTTATCATGCGGCCGGTGAAGCGCCCCGGCGGGAAACCCTGGACGGCGTGGATGTGCGGCGCATCGCTTCCATCAAAAGCGATAAAAACCGCCTGGTGATGCGGAAATTGCGCGATCTGAGCTTCGCCGCCAATGCCGCCGCCCATCTGCTCGCCGCCCCGGACAAAGGCCCGCTGTTGCTCGTCACCTGCCCGCCGGAAGGTCTGTGGACGGGCTGGCCCGCGAAGCTCTTTACCGGACGCCCCGTCCACCTCTTGATCTACGATCTCTATCCCGAGGTGGCCGAGACCGTCGGCGTGGTGCATCCGGGAAATCCCTTCGGCGAAGCCTGGCGCGCCATCGACCGCTTCGTCTTTCGCCGGGCCGACAGCATCATCACCCTGGGCGACCTCGTGCGCGACTACATCGCCGATCTCTACCTGCCTCTGGACATGCGCAAGAAAGTCGTCACGCTGCCCGCCTGGACGGACGGCGACCGCCTGAGGCCCATCCCGAAGGACGAGAATCCTTTCGTGAAAGAGCACGGGCTATCGGATCGTTTCGTGGTGCTGACGAGCGGAAACCTGGGGCGTTTCCAGGAGTTCGAGTCCATCCTGCGCGCGGCGGAAATCCTTTCGGAGAAAGACCCCGAGGTGCTTTTCCTCTTCATCGGCGCGGGGCAGGAAAAGCCGCGCCTGGAGGAACTGGCCCGCACTCGCCCGAACCTGCGCGTGATGGACTTCGTTCCCGAGGACGTGCTGCCCTACAGCCTGACTTCGGCGGACCTGGCGCTGGTGGGCATCAAGCCCGGGACCGAGCGCACCTCCGTGCCCAGCCGCGCCTATGCCTACATGGCGGCCGGGCGTCCCATCCTGGCGGTCATGCGGCCCTTCGCGGACACGGCCCACGAACTGCGCGCCTACGACTGCGGCGTGCAGGCCGGTTACGACGGCGAGGAGATCGCCCGGCGCATTCTGGAACTGAAGGCCGATCCCGCACGCCTGGCCGAAATGGGGAAAAACGCGCGGCGGGCCTACGAGAAGCACTACACCCTGGACCACGTGGCCGGCCTGTTTTACGAGCACATCTTCGGTGGGGCGTGAGCGGCGGGGTTCTGGGGTTCAATCCCGAAACTGGGGAGAAAGCGGAAAATCGTTTTCGGACAAGGTTCACCATCGGGGAAGGGAACGGGCAGGCCCCATCCTTCTTTTCATCAAGCGGAAAGTTCCTCCGGTATTCGAGACGGACCGGAAAATCGCCGGTACAAAAAAACGCCCCGGCGTGAACCGGGGCGGGGGATGAAGGCGGGGTTGGGCGCGCCGTCAGGCGTTGCGCCATTCGTTGGTGATGCGCAGATGTTTCAGCACCCGGATCAGTTCGTCGATACCCTGGTCCAGATTGATTTCGGTTTTATAGCCGATCTTGTTGATCTTTTCGTAGCTGACCTCGTAGTCGCGGGCGTCGGCATCGTGGCCCACCTGGGCTTCGTGCAGATAGAAATCCAGCTTTTTCTGGATGGCGTGGGCCAGTTCCGTCTTGGTGTAGTTCATGCTGGAATCGCCCACGTTGAAGGCGTGGCCCTTCATTTCGTCCCAGTGTTCCATGGTGAAGGGATAGACGTTGGCGGCGTCCCGGCAATGCAGGAAGGTGCGCCGGAAGTGGCCTTCGTAGAGGACGATCTGCTTCATGTGGTAGGCCTGATAAACGAAGTCGTTCACCAGCAGGTCCAGGCGCAGCCGGGGGGCGATGCCGAAAACGGTGGCGAAGCGCATGGCCGAGCCGCCCTTGTCGATGGCCATGTTTTCGGCCTCCCATTTGGTGGAGCCGTAGAGGGACAGGGGATTGATGGGCGTTTCCTCGGTGCAGATCTCGGCGACCTTGCCATAGGTGGAGCCGGTGGAGGCGTAGAGCAGCCGCTGGTTGGGGCTGAGGAAATCGCAGACGTTCTTGGTGCCGCCCACGTTGGTGGTCTTGGCCAGGATGGGATCGGCGGCGCAGGCCGGATAGCCCACGATGGAGGCCAGGTGGATGATCCAGTCGTACTTCGGGACTTCCTTTTCCATCAGTTCGCGGTCCCGCACGTCCCCGGTGACGATGTTGAATTTCGGGTGCGAGGCGAAATGCAGGATGGGTTTCATGCCCCACATGAAGATATCCATGATGGTGACATCGTAGCCCTTTTCCAGCAGCATGGGAACGAGCAGCGTGCCGATGTAGCCTGCGCCACCCGTTACGAGAACTTTTTCGGACATGTTGGCCTCCTGTGATCGACGGAAATCCGTTGGGGTTATGAGGTTCGCGTTTCGCCTTCAAGCGGCGTAAAGGCATGGCCTTCGCCGGTTTTCGTCCGGTTCCTGCGTTCCTTGAATGCGCCCATGTTACCTATTTTTTCCCGCTTGTCAATCCCGCGCGGAAAAGCTTCGGCAAAGAAACGTCCGGGCGCTGTTTCTAGCGCTCATTCCTTGCCATTGGCGAACGGTCAAGCGCTCGTGGCGGGTGATTTGCGAAGCAAATCGTATTGAGCCACGGGCGGCGCGCCCCTGCATCGAGAGCGCCCCGGGAAAAATCGTCGCCTGCATTCCATGGGTTTCAAAACGGCGGGCGGAGGATGAAAAAAAGTCGGGAAAATCCGACCGGCCTACCCCATCCCCAGCCGCTTGCGCTGGTCCTCCAGGATGAAGCTGGCCACATGCTCGGCGTAGGTACCCGGGCCGAAGCCCGCGTCGAAACCCAGTTCCACCGCCAGCCGGTGGTTGATGCGCGGTCCGCCCACGACGAGCGTCATGCGGTCGCGCACGCCGAAACTCTCGGCCAGTTCGATGAACTCCGTGAGCGTGTGGATGTGGCTGTCCTTGGCGGTGACCACCTGGCTGACCAGCACCGCGTCCGCCTCGTGATCGATGGCGTAGCGCAGGAGATCCTCGTTGGGCACCTGGCTGCCCAGGTTGGTCGCCTCCACCCAGGGATAGCGCTCCAGGCCGTAGTGCTGGTTGTAGCCCTTCATGTTCATGATGGCGTCGATGCCCACCGTATGCGCGTCCGAGCCCGTGCAGGCCCCCACCACCACCAGCTTGCGCCCGAAGATTTTCTCGATGCGCTCGTTGACCTCGTAGTACGAGTAGCGGGGCGTCTCCACCTTCGGCACCTCGATGTCCGCCACGTTCACCACATGGGAGGTGCGGCCGTAGACCACGAAGAAGGTGAAGCCGTCGCCCAGGTCGTTTCGGTGCGCCACGCCCACGTCACGGAATCCCATCTTGCGCGCAAGCTGCTTGGCGGCTTCCTCGGCGCGCTCGTCGGAAGGAACGGGCAGGGTGAAGGAAAGCTGGACGGCGCCGTCGTTCAGGGCGTCGCCGTAGGGTTTGACGCGTTTCAGATCGATTTCCATCTTCCTCGCTCCTTTTCCTATTCCACCACCGCATCGAGTTCCCGTGCGAACACGTCCAGGACGGGATTGTAATAGGCGTCCGTCTTGGCCGCCACGCCGGACAGGCCCTTGCCGCCGTTTTTCGCGCGTTTCACCTCCGCGAAGACGCCCGCCGCGATGCTGTCCATCAGCCCGTTTTCCTCCACCCGCCGCAAAAGCGCGAGCGTGCGGTCTAGCACCGTTTGCGCGCGGGTCTGGACCAGTCCGCCGGGCCGGAAGATCATTTCCGAGCCGATGCTTTTCACGGCGTTCATGACCAGTTCCGCGTTGCGGATGGCCAGGTAGCGGTCCTGTAAAAACGGCGTGTGAATGGCTTCCGTGAGCATGCCCAGAAGCTGCACGCCCTGCCCGGTCCACTGGCCCACTAGATTGAACAGACCGTTGACGAGGAACGTGCGGAAGATGTCGCCGGTCATGTGCTTGGTGGGCGGCATATATTTCAGCGGGTGCTCGGGAAAGACCTCCCGCAGAAGCGCCGCCATGGCCAGTTCCAGAAGGAAGCTGTTTTCGATCTCCGGCTTGATCTCGTAGGCGTGGCCCAGGCAGAGCATCTTCGGCGTGAGCCCGGAATTCAGGGCGAACTGTTCGTTGATGAGATCGCTGGCCAAAACGGTGTCGGCGGCCTCCACGGCGTCGGAGGTGGTGAGGTAGTTGTCCTCGCCGGTGTTGATGGAGATGCCCGCAAAGGCGTTGACCATGCGGGAGAAATGCTGGTCGCAGAAGGTGCGGTACATGTTGATGTCGCGAAAGAGGATGCCGTACATGCTGTCGTTCAGCATCATGTCCAGCCGCTCCAGCGCGCCCATGGCGGAAATTTCCGGCATGCACAGGCCGGAGGCGTAGTTCACCAGCCGGATGTAGCGGCCCAGTTCCTCGCCCACGTCGTCCAGCGCGGCGCGCATCAGTTCGAAGTTTTCCTGGGTGGCGTAGGTGCCGCCGAAGCCTTCCGTGGTGTGGCCGTACGGGACGTAGTCCAGCAGGCTCTGGGCCGTGGCGCGGATCACCGCGATGATGTCCGCGCCCTGGCGGGCGGCCCGGCGGGCCTGAAGCACGTCTTCGTGAATGTTGCCGGTGGCCACGATGACGTAAAGCAGCGGACGGCCGTGGGGCGGTTCGGCGGCGATGCGTTCTTCCCGAATCCGGCGCATCTCCCGGATGCGCTCCAGTTGCGGGCGTAGCATCCGTTCGGCCGTATCGTGAATGCGTCCCGGCTCCACCGGCTCCATGCCGGTCAGGTCGATCGCTCCTTCGTCCACCGCCCGTGAAAGGGACACGGCGTCGAGTCCGGTGCGCGCGGCGGCCGTGAGAAACGGAAGCGAAAGGCCGTCGCCCAGACGACCGTGCAGCCGGTCGGCCACCACGTTGGGAAGCGGTTCCATTTCGTCGTTGACGCCGCGCACGCCCAGAAGCCGCAGGGTCGTGCGCTCGATGGTCACCGTCGTATGCCGGTTGATGTAGGCCTGAACGTCGTCGGCGATGCGCTTGGCGACGGCGCGGGCCTCGCTGATTTTTTCCCGATCGAGTTGGAGTTGGCTCATGCTTCCTCGCGATGCCTTCGGTTCAACTTTCGCTTTCGTTCAAGAGTTCCCTGGCGCGGTCCACGATGCCGCGCTCCAGTCCCAAAAGCTCCGCCACGTCCAGGGCGTCGCTGGCCTTGCGATTCGTACATCCGGCGTCCTCCACGCGATAGTCCATCAGAGCGTGCAGGCCGAGTTCGGGAGCGTCGGATGCAAGCGAGCGCCGGGCCTCGTCGCGCCGAAGCCCCTTCATGGTCAGGGCGTGGGCGCCGTCCCGATCCAGGCCGTCCAGGTGCGTGGCCACGAGAACGGACGACGGCGAATGCGCCACGGCGTCCAGCACGGCGCGGCACAGGGCGCGGCCCTCCTTGACGTGGGTGCCTCGCCCGGGTTCGTCGATCAGGTACAGACGATCGTTCGCCCGATGCGAAAGCGCGGTCTTCAGCGACTCGATCTCCCGGCCGAAGGCCGAAAGTCCGCCCAGTTCGACGCCGTGCGCCGCAATGGCCGAGAGCCCGGAAAAAAGCCGCGTACAAAAGGATTCGGCGGGGACGGGCAGGCCGAGCTGCGTAAGGGCCTGAAGCCAGCCCACCGTTTGCAGGACGACGGTCTTGCCGCCCATGTTCGTGCCGGTGAGAATCGCCAGCCGATGGGGAACGGAAAGATCGAGAGACTGATACGTAGCGCCCGCTTCCTGCACGCGCTCCTTCAGGATCTCGTGCCGGCCTCGGCTCACCCTGGGAAACGGCGTGTCCGGTTCGATCATCGGGGCGACCGCCTTCCAGCGGCGGGAAAGATCCGCAACGGCCAGCAACCAGTCCAGATCGCCCAGCTTGCGGGCTTCCTCCATCCAGACATCCCGTTCCTTTCGCAACGGTGTCGCCATGGCCGCGTAACGCCGCCGTTCGATGGCGCGCTCCACACGCAGATGTTCCGAAAGGTCCGCCCGAAGATCTCGGATTTCCGGAACGGCCGACAACCCGAAGCGAAGCGTGTTGATGTTTTCGGAGACGAGCACCAGCCGGGAATCGGCGGCGAGAGCCTCCAGCAAATCGTGGTCCGAACGATCCGCGACCCATTGAGCGGCGTCCGGAGACAGGCCGTGATCAGCGTAAAGAGATTGCCGGATCCGCTCTTCCCGAGAGGCGATTTCCGCTTCCAGCTTGCGGACGGCCGCGCGTGCGGCGGCAAGATCGGCATCTTCGGAAGCGTCGAGGCAAAAGCGAGGGCCGTTCGTCGAACCGAAAATCTTTTCGCCCAACTCGCCGCTTTCGCGGAGGCGAAGCCATCCGGCCAGTTCCGGCTCGTCCTGCAACGCGTCCCGGGCCAGACCGTGATAATGGCGAAAGGCGGCCAGGAGCGCGAACTCGGTCGCGTTCCAGTCGGCCTCCCAGAGATCGTCCAGGCGCGGAAGATTGCGCAGGGCGTGCGCGATCCGATCGATGGCGACGGGATTCGTGTCGAAAAGGCGCACGGCCGCGGCGACGCGATCTCCGTGACGGGAAAGCCGCGCTTCATCGCCGGGAAGAAAAACCTCCGGGTCGCGCAAACGCCGCCGCCCCTCCTCGGAGAAGGGATGCAGCGCATCCAGCGCTTCACGGAGTCCGACGAACCGGACGCCTTCCGCGTTCAGAAATCGGGAAAGCGGCATCATGACGGTTCCTCTCGAGCGGCCCAGGGATCGAAAACGGGTATGTCTCCACAGATCGGACGCAGCGCGTCCAGGGATTTTCGCAAGGGAAGCGAGCCGGAGGTGTCGGCGTCACAGCGGATGGAAACGAATTCGATGGGAAAAACCGCACCCGACTCCAAAAGCGTGTTTCGTTTCCGTATGAGGGCGAGCCCCGCGCGGTCCAGAAAAATCCGGGAAGGATCCTCGACGACGATCCGGCGGACGCCCAGGGCCGACAGATCGTTCAAGACGCCGGAAGTGAGCGGTCCTCCGCACCAGGCGGCTTCGGGAGGATCCGAGGCGTCGTGCCAGTCGGACGGAAAGCGGGTACCGCGCCGCCAGCGTCCGCCTTTCAGGTACGCGATGCCGTGGCCCGTCAGGTCGGAGGGACGCGGAAGTTCCGTGCGCGGAACACGATAGCGTTCCAGGGCGTCTTGCACGCGCCGGGCGAGACGTTCCGGGGAATCGTGACGAACGGAAGAGAAAACCAGCCCCACCGCACCGTCCGAGACCGAAGAGATGGGGGTGCGGCGGTCGGCGGCTCCGTCGATGAGAACGCGCGTGGCGCCCGCCTCGCGAAGACGCCGGATGATGTCGCCCAGGAGTCGCACCGAGGGCGGAGACACCAGCTGCACGCGTCCGGGACGCGTGCAGCGTCCGACGGCCATGCGCCCGAAACGTCCGCTCTCGGAGGCGGCCCAGAGGATCTCGAAACGGGCGGCGGCCTTGGCGAACAGCCGCCCGGAGGTGGCGACCCAATCTCCCTCGAAGGCGACGACGGCGGGTTTCTCCAAGCCGGTGAGGTGGTCCGCCTCCTCCCCGTCCCATCCGCTCGTGCAGAGGCCGAAGCCGGAAACCCCCGCCCGGTAAGCCTCCGAGCGCAGGCGGTTCAGAGCGGCCGTTTTTCCGGCGTTTTTCGAGCAGCCCACCAGAAACAGCGGTTTCGAGGATCGGCTGAGCAGCGGCCGGGTCAATGAACTCCCTTTCGTTTCTTGCGTTCGGAGATCGGCCCGATGTTCATGTCCCCCTCGGGAGCCATCATGGCGGCGGGGCCCTCTTTCACGGCGAAGCGGGGGTTCCGGCAGGCGTCGTGGTGCCCGCAGCCGCTGTCCACGGCCGGGTTTTCGTTGTAGCGCGAAATGATGCCCTCGTAGTTGCGCACCAGGATCTTGCCCGGCGTCTGGCTGACGATGTAGTTGGGCATGATGGGCACCTTGCCGCCGCCGCCGGGCGCGTCCACGACGAAGGTGGGAACGGCCATGCCGCTGGTATGGCCGCGCAGCGCCTCGATGATTTCGATGCCGCGGCTGACGGGCGTGCGGAAATGGCCGATGCCCATGGAAAGATCGCACTGATAGATGTAGTACGGCTTGATGCGAGCCATGAGAAGCTTGTGGACCAGTTCCTTCATGACGTGCGGGCAGTCGTTGACATAGCGCAAGAGCACGCTCTGGTTACCCAGCGGAACGCCGCTGTCGGCCAGACGCGCGCAGGCGTCCACGGCTTCGGGCGTCAGTTCCTTCGGGTGGTTGAAGTGCGTGTTGACGTAGACCGGGTGGTATTTCTTCACGATGGCGGCCAGTTTTTCCGTGATCCGCATGGGCATGACCACCGGCGTGCGCGTGCCGATGCGGATGATCTCCACGTGGGGAATGGCCTGCAGGCTGGACAGGATGTACTCGATTTTGTCGTCGTGCAGGGTGAAGGGATCGCCGCCGCTGATGATGACATCCCGAACCTCCGGTGTGTTGCGGATGTACTCGAAGGCCGCCTCGATGTCGTCCTTGCGGATGTGGTCGTCCATCTCCCCCACCTTGCGGCGGCGCGTGCAGTGGCGGCAGTACATGCTGCAAACTTCCGTGATGAGCAGCAGAACGCGGTCCGGGTAGCGGTGGGTCAGGCCCTTGACGGGCATGTCCTCGTCCTCGGCCAGCGGATCTTCCAGATCGTTGACGCCGCGAACGGCTTCTTCCCCCCGGGGAACGGCCTGCAAGCGCACCGGGCAATGGGGATCGGAGGGATCGATCAGACTGGCGTAATACGGGGTGATGGCCATGCGGAATTTCTTCAGGCTGGCCCGGACGCCTGCTTCTTCCTCGTCGGAGAGCGGGATGGCTTTCTTCAGATCCTCCACGGTGCGAATCTGATGGCCCATCTGCCAGTGCCAGTCGTTCCACTGGGATTCGGTTACGTCTTTCCAGATTTCCCGGTCGCGAAAGCGGGACGGCTCCGTGTGCATGCTCATGAAATTCTCCTCGTTTCCGGACTACAGATACCGCTTCTCGAATTCGGAGCGGATGTACGCGCTTTCCCGCAGAAGGTTCAGCGTGATGTCGGCGTGGCCTTTGGTATAGCCGTTGCCGACGATCATGGTGATGTCCTTGCCCACGCCCTCCGCGCCCAGGGCGGCCTTGGTGAAGCTGGTGGCCATACTGAAGAAATACACCGTGCCGCCTTCCTTGCAGGGAAGGATGGAGCCCATCTCGCAATCCGGCACGTTCACGCAGTTGATGACTACGTCGCAGAGTTCGCCATCGGTCACGCGGCCGAGTTTCTCCAGCAGATCCACCGCATCCACCGCCGAACCCTGGACGATCTCGTCCACGAAGTCCGCGTTCTCCAGCACCTCGATGCCCCGGGGGCTGTGCTTGACGCCGATCACCTTTCCGGTCACGCCCGCCCGGCGCTTGGCTTCGTAGGCGCAAAGCAGGCCAGATTTTCCCGCCGCGCCGATGATGCAGACCGTATCACCGGGGCGCACCAGACGCGCGGTCTGCGCGGGCGCGCCCGCCACGTCGAGCACGGCCAGGGCCAACTTGTCCGGGATGTCGTCCGGCAGTTTGGCGTAGATGGCGGATTCGAACAGGATCGCCCGGGCCTTGACGTCCACCTGGTCGGTTTCCGGGCGAACGGCCAGGATATCCTCGATGGCGAGCGGGGTGAGCGACAGCGAGACGAGAGACGCGATACGATCGCCTTCCCGCAGGTCGATGCGCTCCTTCAGCGCGTCTCCGATCGCGATCACCCGGCCGATGAACATGCCGCCGGAGCCGGTGACCGGATTCTTGTGCTTGCCGAAACGGTCCACGATGGAACGCATGATGCGTTTGATTTCCTCCACGTCGCCGCCCGCCTCCTCCTTGATCTGGGTGAAGCTGGCGGAATCGACGTTGAGCGTCTGCACCTCGCATAGAATCTCGTTGTCGTACAGCGTACTCATGTCGTTGTTCACGCGAAGCGCGGGCTGGGGAAGAACGCCCGGGGGCTCGATCACGCGGTGGACGCCGTAGCGGTTTCCTCTGGGTTGCCCGGTCATTTCGGACCTCCTTTCACGTCTTCAGGCTACGCCCGATCGGGTCATATTGCAAGGGCGGCGAAGGAAAAATCGAGGGTCCGCAAAATCCTTCGGCGCACGGAAAAATGCCTCGACGCGGACGGTCGATTGCGGCTTCGCCGCCGGAAAACAGCGGGATTATACAATCTTGTTTGGGAAAGGCAACCCATGAATTCCGGAATGTGGAAGGAATTCGGACAATGGATACTCTCCGATGAAAAATATCGCGAATAGCCGATCCGGATGAAGACGGATTGCGTCGTGAGAGTGCAGAAGAATCCTGGAAATAAGAAAAGGAACCAGAAGAACAAGAGCGTTCACTCCTCCAGTTTCAGTTTCTCGACGCGATCGGGGCGAATGCCCAGCAGCGCGCGCGCATCGGACGGATTTGCCGGTTCCCGGCCGATTTCCCGGGCGACGCGCACCGCCCGTTCCACGAAGTCCGCGTTGCTCTTCGCCCGGACGCCTTTTTGAAGGTAAATGTTGTCCTCGAAGCCCACGCGCACGTGTCCGCCGAAGGCCAGGGCGGCCAGCAGGACGGCGTTCTGGTGTCGGCCCACGGCGGCGGCGGTCCAGGTGGCGTCCGCGCCCACGCGCTCCAGCATGGCGGCGAGCGACGACGGCGAAGCGTCCAGCGCGCCGGAAATGCCCAGGACGAGATCGAAGTGCTTGTGGCAGGCGAGCAGACCTTCCTCCCAGAGACGGTGGGCGGAAAGGACGTGGGAGAGGTCGAAGCATTCCAGTTCGGGCAGCACCTCGCGGGCGTGCATTTCCTTTGCAAAGCGGCGCATGAGCGGCAGGTCGTTCACGAAAATCTCGTCTCCGAAATTCACGGTGCCGCAGTCCAGAGTGGCCATTTCCGGCAGCAGTTCCACCGGCTGGAGGCGTTCCCGCCAATCCATGCCCACCGCGCCGCCCGTGGACGGCTGGATGATGGGAACCGGATCGCAGGCTTCGCGAATGGCGCGCATGGCCTGGCGGAAGACGGCCCTGTCCTGGGTGGGACGTCCGTCCGGCGTGCGCACGTGCAGGTGGATGATCGCCGCGCCCGCCTCCACGCAGCGCCTGCTTTCGGCGGCCAGTTCGTCGGCCAGAATCGGCAGGGCGGGCTGCTGTTTCCGGGTGACTTCCGCGCCGCAGATGGCGGCGGTGATGATAACCTTGGACATGGGATCGAATTCCTTTCGCTCAATCGGAGCCGGGGCCCACCGGTAAACGGCGGTTTTTCGCGGCCCGAAGAAAATCGTCAAGCAGGGCATCGGTCAGCGGGGAATCCGGTTCGGATTCCGGATGCCACTGCACGGCCATAACATACCTGGAGTCGTCCGTCCACTCCGCGGCCTCCACGATGCCGTCGGGGGCGTGCGCGGAGGCCCGCAGCGAACCGGCCAGATCCTTGACGTGCTGATGATGGCGGCTGTTGACGACGGTCTCCTTCGGCATGATGCGATCTCGGAAGAGCGTTCCCTGTACCGGAATCACGGGATGGTAGAGATACTCTCCGGCGCGCACGGCCTTGTGGGGCAAGGTTCCGGGGCGCAGGGAGCCGTCCTGGTGCAGGGTGCCGCCCAAGGCGACGTTCAGCACCTGAAGACCCCGGCAGATGCCGAAGACGGGAAGGCCGATACGCACGGCCTCCTGAATCAGGGCGATCTCGAAACGGTCGCGCGTGGGGTGGATGATGGAATCCGGAAAGCGGTCGGGCTCGCCGTAGTGCGAAGGATCCACGTCGTCGCCGCCGGACAGCAGCAGGCCGTCCAGCCCAGTGAGCATGGCCAGCGCCAGCGGGAGCCGTTCCACGATGGGCAGCACGAGCGGCGCGCCGCCCCGGTCCTCCACGAGCCGCACGTATTCCTGCTTCGCGCGGCTGTACGCCTTTCGGTGGTCGTCAGTCCAGTCCTCCCGTTCGGTCCAGAGCGCGGCGCTGATACCGATGCGCGGCGGCGGTTCCGGCGCGGGACGTTTCGTCGGCGCGTTCAATCGCCCTCCTTGACCGCGCGGAGAATATAGATGCCCTTCTCGGCGGTGTCGATGTCGGCGGGGGAGGACCAGCCGCTTTGCTCCAGCCAGCGCCGTACCGCGGAGCGCGGATAAGCGTCGCCCTCGTCCGTGTTGATGGCCATGTTCAGGGCGAAGAGAACGCCGGACGCGGGCCCCGTGCGATCCTCGTCGATGGTGATATCCCGCGCCAGCAGCAG
>CAXXPQ010000002.1:0-432500 GCA_963668655.2 Myxococcota bacterium | reverse complement strand
CGAAGCGGCGCGCGGCGAAGCCGCCGACATGTACGACAGCATCTCCAGTGAAACCGAGGCTTGCGTGCGATGAGGAGATAAATCCTAATGAAAACAAAGACTTCGTTTCAAGATCTCGTTTTGCTTTCGTTCGTTCTTTTCACGGTTTCCCTGTGCTTTCTCGCCTGCGGCGAGGACGGCGAGGACGCCGCCGACCTGGGCGATTCGGGCCTGGAAAACGGGCGGATGCTCTCCGGACTGACCACCGACGAGCGGCTTTCGCTCTGCGCCTGGGAAAAGGAACTGATCGAAAAAAACTGGGGCGAGACGGATTGTTCGGACCTGGAGGACGAGACGGCGGTGTACGTTCCCATGGATCCGGAAGCTTGCGCGGAATACGAGAAGACTTTCAACGCCTGCCGGGTGCAGGATCGGGAAAACTGTTTCCGGGCGCTTGCGGAAACCGTCTGCGCGGTGGAGATACCAGCGGCCTGCGAGACGTTTCATGCGTGCGTGGAGGCGGAGCCGCCGTCGAATGGAAGCTGTGAGAGCTTTCTTTTTTGCGAGGAAGTTATTGACCCAACGTGAAAATGGAAGACGACATGCTTCTTGGCGGCAGGATCGGATCCCCTCTTACCCCTCGATGCCGTGGCGGCGCAGCTTGTCGTACAGGGCGGTTTTCGAAATGCCCAGCGCCCGGCTGACGGCGCGCTTGTTTCCGTCGTAGTGGTTCAGGGCTTCCCGAATCAATTCCACTTCCATTTCCTGAAGCGTCTGTCCGGAATATTTTCCGGATTCGGCCTGGGACGCCATGGACAAAAGGGCCCCGGGGCCTTGCAGGCAAAGGTGTTCCTCCCTTAACGGCCCTTTCGCCGCCTCTTCGGCATGGTGACAGAGCGTGGCGGTGATCGTGTTGCGCAGTTCGCGCACGTTTCCGGGCCAGTAATAGTAGCGCAGGGCGTCCAGGGCTTCGTTGGAGAACGTGGCCGAACTTCCCGCCTGGCTGGTGAAGTAGGCCGCCAGAAGCGGAATGTCGTCCCGGCGTTCCCGCAGGGGCGGGAGGGTGATGGGCAGGATAAAGAGCCGGAAATACAGATCTTTCCGGAACTCGCCCCGTTGAACCATTTCCTCCGGATTCCGGTGGGTGGCCGCGATGATGCGGGCGTCGGTGTGTTTCACCGTGTCCGATCCCACCGCCTTGATTTCGCCGTGATCCAGTACACGCAGCAGTTTCGGTTGTAGGGAAAGCGGCAACTCCCCGATTTCATCCAGGAAAATCGTTCCGCCGTCCGCGGCCGCGAAGGCTCCCTTGCGATGGGCGGACGCTCCGGTGAAGGCGCCTTTTTCGTGGCCGAAAAGCTCGGATTCCATCAGTTCGGAGGCGATGGCGCCGCAATTGACGGGGATGAAGGCGCCCTTTCGGCCGCTGAGCCGATGTAGGGCCCGGGCGGCCAGTTCCTTGCCCACCCCGGTTTCTCCCAGAAGCAGCACGGCCTCGGACAGGGGGGCGGCGCGCTTGATCCGGTTCTGAAGGTGGATCATGGCGGGGTGGCGGCCCACCATTCCGTAGAAGGATTCCGACGATCCGATGGTTTCACCCGGCGCTTCGCCGCTGAATTCCAGGTCGGTTCGGCCCACTCGGATGGTGCATTTCTCGGGAAGCCGCACTTCTCCCACGCGGATATCGCCGATCCAGGTGCCGTTGGTGCTGCCCAGGTCGCGCAGCCAGACGCCGGTGTCCGTGGGAACGAACTGGCAATGACGCCGGGAAAGAAATTCGTCGTCCGGGCGGACGTGGGCTTCCTCGCCCGAACCGACCAGAACGGGGCCGCGAAGCGGGAAGCGTTGCCGCTGTTTTCCTTCTTTCCAGCGCAGGGTGGCCCTGGCCGGCCCGGGGCTGTTGTCCGAAAGGACGGACGTGCCGTCCCTGGGGCCGCTTTCGGTTTCCGCGGATCGAACGTCCATCGTGAAGCAAAGCGTGATCGAACCGAAGGAGATGCGATCGTTTTCCCGGAGATCGTGGGATTCCTTTGCGACTCCGTTGATTTGCGTCCCTTTCCCCGAGCGGTCGATGAGGCGATAGCCGTTTTCCGTCGGCGAAAGTTCGCATTGTTTTCGTGCGATTCCTTCTTCGTCGAAAGTCAGATCGTTGAACGGGCTTCTCCCCAGAGTCAGGGGATGGCCGGTGAGCGGAAACCGGATCGGACCGGCGTTTTCTCGCAGAATTTGAAGTCGTGCCTCCATGTGTCACTCCGGGGCGAGCCGAATTCCATGCAATCGGCGATGGTTGTTCTTATATTATAAGCGTTTCACGGGGATTTGGAAACCAAAAAGGAGGAAGCTTTTTCGGGTCGTGACACGATGAATATATAGAAAACCGTGCGGGCGTATTGTGACTTGAATTGCGCTTGCACCCCGATCGGGACACAGGGCGATTCACTCGGGACAAAGCGCGGCGGTGAAAAATCGATCGTGAGGCGGGCTAAGTTTATGAAATCGTATGAAATTCCTCAATGCGGAGCGCCCGTTCGGAGAATCGGACGGCATGCTCCGAAAACGCGCATTTTCGCGTCCCGTCCGGGTGAATGCTTTTTTCCGGGAAAACGTCGGAATATCGGGATGTTACGGGGGAAAAAGCGTTCCCCCGGGTGAACGCGCCTAAAAGGCATTCCTTGCCCGTTGGAGCGGAATTATGATATACTTCAATTCCGTCTATCGATCAGGAGGAACCCATGGCCAAGATCGACCGCCCCGAACAGGCCAGACGACTGGCCCGAGCCATCGCGTCGGATCTTTCGTTGTACAACGAGAAAAAGATCATCGAAGGAATTCAGAAGGACAATCTGTTTTCCGAAATGACGGAGGAGATCAAGGAAGGCATCGCCCTGTACGAATCCCGGGTGGATGAAACGCTTCGTTCCCAGACCAATTTCTTCCAACGGGCGCTGGTCGATATCCTGTTCAAATCCAAGGGTCACATCGAATCCGACATCTGGTAAACGCCGGCAAGCCTTGCAGGAACAACGGATTTTCAAGATTCCACCGGAACGGGAGGGGGTGCGGTTGGACGTGTTTCTGTCCGATTCCACGGGCGTCTCGCGTCGGCAGGTCCAGCGGCGGATCCTGGCCGGACAGGTTCGGGTGAACGATCGGGTGGCGACGAAATCCGGGTATCGCTGCCGTTCGTCGGAAGCGATTTCCTGGACGGACCCGGAGCCGGAAGCGTCCGAACTGCTTGCCCAGGATCTTCCGCTTTCGGTCGTGTACGAGGACGGCGACCTGATCGTCATCGACAAACCCGCGGGCATGGTGGTGCATCCGGCGGCCGGAAACCCGGACGGGACGCTGGTCAACGCGCTTCTGCATCATTGCGACGATCTCCGGGGCGTGGGCGGCGAGCTGCGTCCGGGCATCGTGCATCGGATCGACAAGGATACCAGCGGGCTTCTGGTCGCGGCGAAAAACGACGCCGCCCATCACTTTCTGGCCGCGCAGTTCGAGGCGCATAGCGTGGAACGGCTTTACCGGGCGCTGGTGTTCGGCCGTCCGGAGCCCGAGGCGGGAATCCTGACGGGAAACCTGGCGCGGCATCCCCGGGACCGCAAACGGTACGCGGTGGCGGAGGGCAGGGGACGGCACGCCGTCACCCATTATCGGCTCCTGTCGGATTACGGGGAGCTGTCTTTTCTGGAACTGAAACTGGAGACCGGACGCACTCACCAGATCCGGGTGCATCTGTCGCATATCGGCCATCCCATCGTGGGCGACGGCGTGTACGGACGCTCCCGGCGGGTGGCGCACCTGAAGGACAAGCCGCTCATCGACCGCCTGCGCGGGGTCGCCCGGCAGATGCTGCACGCCGCCACGTTGGGGTTTCAGCATCCGGACGGTCGGCGGCTGTTTTTCGAGAGCCCGCCGCCCGGGGACATGACCGAATTGCTGGCCTGGCTGGACCGACGGAGCGAGACATCGTGACGGATGCTTTCTTGAAAATCGCGGCGTGGGAAACCGTTCCCGACCTGTTCCACGGATTCGGCACGGCGGCCGCCGGAGGCGGAAACAACCCGCCGGACGGAGACGAGGCGCTTTCGGAATGGAAGCGCGCGACGGTGGAGCGTGCGGCGAAGGCCGCGCTGGCGCGGGCCGGAGCGTCGTTCGACGCCCTCCTGACGGTGCGCCAGATTCACTCGCCCCACTTGCTGGTGGTGCGCCGGACGGATCCGCTGGTTCCGCCCTCCGGCCAGATCCGTTGCGACGGCATTCTGTGCGACCGGCCCGGGTTGCTGGTGGGCGTCAAGACGGCGGATTGCCAGTCCATTCTTCTGCACGATCCGGTGAACCGCGCGGCGGCGGCCGTCCACGCGGGCTGGAAAGGGACGTATCGGAAAATCCTCAAACAGGCCATCCGGCGGATGGAAAAGGAGTTCGGAACGCTTCCGGAAAACCTGCGGGTGGCGTTCGGCCCGGCCGCCCGGGCCTGCTGCTACGAAGTCTCTCCGGAACTTGCGGAGGAATTTCGCCGCCGTTTCGGACGAGACGTGACGGAAGGGCCGGAGGACCGTCATCTGAATCTGGTGCACGCCAATCGCGTTCAGGCCGTCAAGGCGGGCGTGCCGGAAAGCCGGATTGAGGAACTGGGCGGATGCACCATCTGTTCCGGGAAAGCGGATCGGTACTCGCACAGGCGCGACGCCGGACGAACCGGACGAATGCTGTCCGTCATCGGAATCGCCGGACCGAAGGAATGAGCATGCGACGCAAGCGACAGAAATGGACGGTCGGAACCCGGGTGATCTTCAACGATTTCGGCAACTGGGGGGCCGGTCGCATCGAGACGGAGGGAGAACCCAGCGAGTCCTCGCGCTGGTACTGGGTGCGCGTGGAGGAACAGGCCGGATCGGGCCCCTTCAAACAGCGGCGCATGTTGCGCGCGGACGACCTGTCGGATTACGCGGCGGAGAAATGGGAGACGATTCGTTCCGGTCTGCGGCGACTGTCCGAGATCGAGGCGGAAAAAATCACCTTGAAACGAACCATCCGCGAACTGTTCGACGACCAGTGGCAGGAGGACGACGACTGACGGCGGTGGTTCGAGGGGCGCGCCGCTCGTGGTTCGAACCAATGTCGCTTCGCGAATTCACTCGCCATGAGCGGTTGAGCCATCGTTAAAGTTATTTCATGACCGCTATATTTTCCTAATTTTCCGAAAACACGTAGCGCCCCTGTTTGTCCACCCGGAATTTCGGCAGCGTCCGTTTGCGTTCGAAATAACGATACCCCTCTTCGATGTTTTTCCAGAACGACAACAATGCCTCGTTTTCCCCGGCGAATTCGGAAAGCGCCCGCATGCCTTCGGCGTCCATCCGCCGGGGGAAAACATGCACCGGGATGCGCCGCTGATGCGTGTGAGTGTCCAGGGCGATCAGGTACAATTCCCGAATCTGCGTGTCCGTGATGGGCATACAGCCGATGGTGACGCAACTGCCGTGAATGAAGATATCGCCTCCGGGATGCCTGCGGTCGGAAAGAATCCGGTCCGACTCGTTGGGGTAATTCAGGCCCAGGGACAGGTGGAAGGAACTGGCCGGGTTGAAGCGGTCGATATGATAGAAGCCCTCCGGAACCTGCTCGTCTCCCTGCCTGCGTTTCGGTCCCGGCGTCCCCGAAGAGGCGCAGATCGTGTACACGCGAATCCGGCGAAAAGGCTCTCGGAGATCGGATCGCGCCCACAGTTCCAGAACGCCTTCGGCCTTGAAGGCCCGCAGAAAGATTTCCTTCGGAGGATACGTCATGGCCGCCTCCGAGAAAAGCTTGCGGATTCTCTCCGCTTTTTCCATGCGCGCCTTGCGGACGCGGAAGTGTTTGTGTTGATTTCGAAGCGTCGCCGGGTCCACGGATCCCGGGGGTATTTTGGTTTTGAGCTTCGTCTCCTTTCCCGTACCCGCCTTCGAACCCGCCTTCGAACCCGCCGTAACGGTATCGGCCCGGGTGAAGGGATCGAAGCCGAAAAGGAGCGGAAGAAAGATCAGAACGGGCAGGAAAATCTTGAATCGGAAGGAAAAGCGCGGTATCGGCCGTGAAGATCGCCGGTTCATTCAGACCACCCGGATGGGGCCGTCGGAGGAGCGGGAGAAAAACTGCTCCAGAATCGGGTTTCCGCTGTTCAGCACCTCGTCCCGGTCGCCGAACGCCACCAGGCGGGACTGGTAGAGCATGCCCACGCTGTCGGCGATGCGGCGGGTGGAGGGGATATCGTGGGAAATCACCAAAAACGTGATGCCGAGCTGGCGCTGCATGTCCAGAATGAGCGAATCGATGGCGTCGGCCATGACCGGATCCAGCCCCGAGTTCGGTTCGTCGAAGAGCACGATTTCCGGCTCCATGACGATGGCCCGGGCGAAGCCCACCCGTTTGCGCATGCCTCCCGACAGTTCGGAAGGAAACAGTTTTTCCGTACCCGGCAGCCCCACCGCCGCCAGTTTTTCCGCCACTTTTTCCTGAATGTCCCGTTCGGGCAGCCGGGTGTGCTGGCGCAGAGGAAAGGCCACGTTATCGCCCACGCTCATGGAATCGAACAGCGCTCCGTCCTGAAACATCATGCCGAAGCGTTTCCTGAGGGAATACAAGTCTTTGCGCCGCAACGCCGTCACGTCCACGTCGTCCACGAAGATCCTTCCAGCGTCCGGTGTAAGCAACCCCACCAATAACTTGATGAAGACCGATTTCCCCACGCCCGACGGACCCACGATGACCGTGATCCGGTCGCGCAGAATCTCGCAGGAGACGTGATCCAGAACCAAGTTATCCCCGAAAGCCTTGGAAACATGGTCGAATCGGATGATGATGTCGCTCGGAGCGGCCATGGGCCTCAGTTTTCCAGGGCGAAAGCGCCGGAAACGATGTCGGCAAACGGCGTGATGGCGATGCGGTTGCTGACGGTCTCGAAGCTGTCCAGGGAGACCGGAAACGCCGTCAGCAGTCGGGTGGGATTTTCCAGAAAGAGCGGCCGCCCCCAGTTCACCTGATAGGCGCCCTTGATTTTCCACGTTCCCGTCCGGGTGTCCAGGATGTAGAAGTCGTTGAAAACGTTCGGATCGGCGTTGGCCACTACGGCGTAACGGGCGTCCGGCGTGAAATTCGTGCGGTAGTAGTCGTAGGTGGAGCCGAACCGCCACTCCTTCAGAACCTCGGTGGGATCGGCGGTGTCCAGAATCATCCATGACGTGTAGCGCAGATCGCCCTTTTCGGAATACATGACCAGAGACAGGTAGGTTTCCTCTCCGTCGTCCTCGTTGGGCGACAGGGCGAAGTCCACGATATCCCGCTTCATTCCCGCGTAATAGTCCACGATGTAGGTTTCCGGCAGTTCTCCCATGGGATCGAACTGGCAGAGAACGCCGCCGCCGTTGACCCAGATGGCGTTTTTCCCTGCGACGATACGGACCTTGGTTCTCGCCCGCAAGCCGCCGGTGAGCGCCACCGTGGTGGGCCATTCCTGGCCCGGGCGGGGCGTCAGGGTGACGGTGGAGTCCGCCGTCACGGCTTTCACCGCCTGGCTTTGCAGAACGGCGCTGTCTTCGGCCTCGCTGGCGTAAATCAGCAGCAGGTTGACTTCCTCGTCCGCCTTTTGGGGAAGGATGTCGTCCTGATAGGGCAAAAGCGCCACCTGCCGGAAATCCGCCTGGCTCCTTTCGGGTGGCTCGATGTGGAAGTATTTGATTTCGTAGAGGGTATCGCTGATTTTGCGTTCCCGGCGCAGGATGACGAGTCTCTTTTCAGGCACCCGGGAATCCGCATCGAACGGCGTATAGGCCGCCCAGGCGATATTGTCGGAAACCTGCATCATCGAGGAGCGGCAGGGAGGATTCGAGGTATAATCGGCTCCTTCGTTCGTGGCCAGCACGGTTCCGGTGGGGTCTGCCTGGTGAAGCGTCGCCACCGAATGGCTCGTGTCGGACTCTCCCTTGCGGATGTTGTACTGCCAGAATCCGAAGGGCGATTTCTCCAACACCTCGCGGTCGTCGAAAAGCAGCACCAGCTCTTCCGGTTCCTGCTCTCCGATATCCGTGGGATCCTGGTCCGCCGGGGGAAGATCCCAGTCGCCGTCCAGCTGGAACTCGGAATCGTTTTCCGTTTCGGGCTCCGCCTCCATTTCCTCCTCGGCTTCCAGTTCGTCGCCGTCCGGGGGAACGTAATCATCCGGATCCCCGTCCGGATAGGGCCATTCGACTTCCGTTTTCAGATCGAAATCGAGGTCGGCGTAGTTGATTTCCTCGTATTCGCAGACCTTTTTGCAACCCAGAACCGACAAGACCAGAAGCATCGACAGAAGCGGCGGTCCGGCGAGTTTGGTGAAAAAGTGTTCCATTACGGATTTCCCACGGTTGAATGGATCGATCCCGATATTCATATAATATACCAGATATCGGCCATAACCCCAAGAAATTGCAAAAATAATCCGGAGTCGGGGATGACGGGTCCGAGGGGAGTCTCAACCTCTGCCGCTTGGGCGAGCTCCGGGGCGAGTATCCCTTTCGATGGTTCCGGCCGCCTCCGGAGCATCAAAAAATCCGGTGCTTTGTCTTGCCAAGCCTGCCAATGCAGGATATAAGGAAATTCCTTGCAACCCGACCTTCGGGGCCAAAACGAACCGAAAACTTTCGAGGTGTGTGCATGCGGTATTCGCAGATGCTGATTCCAACCGTCAAGGAAGTTCCATCCGACGCCCAGGTCGCCAGCCATGTCCTGATGCTTCGGGCGGGCATGATCCGGAAAATCGCCGCCGGAATCTACAGTTACCTGCCTCTGGGGCTGATGGCCGTGCGTAAGGTGGAACGGATCGTGCGTGAAGAGATGAATCGGGCCGGTGCGCAGGAAGTGCTTCTGCCCATGGTCCAGCCGGGTGAACTGTGGGAAAAATCCGGCCGTTGGGAGAAGTACGGGCCGGAACTCCTGCGCTTCAAAGACCGTAAGGGCGGCGAATTCTGTCTCGGCCCCACCCACGAGGAGGTCATCACCGCCCTGTTCGCCAACGAAGTTAAAAGCTACCGGGAACTTCCGCTGAATCTCTACCAGATCCAGACCAAGTTCCGGGACGAGATCCGGCCGCGTTTCGGGCTCATGCGCGGGCGCGAGTTCGTGATGAAGGACGCGTATTCCTTCCACGTTTCCGAGGAAGACTGCCTGCTGGAATACAAGAACATGTACGACGCCTACGTGCGGATCTTCAAGCGTTGCGGGCTGGACTTCCGCCCGGTGGAGGCGGATACCGGGGCCATCGGCGGCAGCCGTTCCCACGAGTTCCAGGTTCTGGCTGGTTCCGGCGAGGACGAGATTCTTTCCTGCACCCACTGCGATTATTCCGCCAACATCGAGATGGCCGAGACCGGTCCCGTGGAGACCGTGGCCATGACGGAAAAGCGGCAGAAGGAAGAGATGGACGAGCTGCGGGAGGTGGAGACGCCGAACCGAAAGAGCATCGAGGAGGTTTCCGAGTTTCTGAAGATTCAGCCTTCCGATCTGTGCAAGACGCTGGTGTACCGCGACGATCAGGACAAGCTCTATGCCGTCTGCATTCGCGGCGACTGCGACGTGAACGAAATGAAACTTCGCCGGGCGCTGGGCGTGAACGCCGTCATCCTGGCGGAGGACGAGGACGTGGAAAGGGCCACCGGAGCGCCGGTGGGTTTCGCCGGTCCCGTGGGCATGAAACTCACCGTGATCGCCGACACCACCGTGGAAGGCATGCGCAATTTCGTCACCGGGGCCAACCGCAAGGACATGCACCTGACCGGCGTGAACCTGGACCGTGACGTGACGGTGGAACGTTTCGCGGATATCCGCCTGGCCCGGGAAGGCGAAACCTGTCCCCGCTGCGGAAAGGGAACCTATAAATCCTATCGCGGCATCGAGGTGGGTCAGGTCTTTTACCTGGGCCGGAAGTATTCGGAACCCATGGGCGCCACGGTGCTGGACGAAAATGGGGAGAGCGTGGCCTGCCCCATGGGTTGCTACGGCATCGGCGTGACCCGCACGGCGGCGGCCGCCATCGAGCAGAATCACGACGAAAACGGCATCATCTGGCCCATGCCCATCGCGCCGTTCCAGGTGCTGGTCACCATCGTTCAGGCGAAGGACGAGGCCCTGGTGGAGGCGGGGACGAAGATCTACAGGGAATTGCTCGCCCGGGGCGTGGAAGTGCTCCTGGACGACCGCGACGAGCGGCCCGGCGTGAAGTTCAAGGACGCGGATCTCATCGGCATTCCCCTGCGCATCACCGTGGGAAAGAAAGGTCTCCAGCAGGGCGCGGTGGAGTTCAAGCTGCGGCGCGGCGGCGACGTGGAACTGGTTCCGGTGGAAAGCGTGGTGGCCAGGGTGAAGGACACCATCCGCGACTTGATGGACGAATGCCAGCCATAAGGACGGGCGAATGGATGCGAGAGAACGGCTGATCGTGGCCCTGGACGGGGACTGGGAACTGGACGAGCTGATTCGGACGGCGGGGGCGTTTTCCCGCACGGCGGGCATGGTGAAGCTCGGAAACCGGCCGTTCACCCGGCATGGGCCGGAGGCGATCCGCCGCATCGAACGATCCGGAACCGGCGTGTTTCTGGACCTGAAATTTTTCGACATTCCCAATACCGTGGCCAACGCCTGCCGGGAGGCCGTGCATGCCGGAAGCGCCATGATAAACGTTCACGCCCTGGGAGGCGCGGAGATGATGCGCCGCGCCCGGGAGGCCGTGGACGACGCCTGGGACGGCACGGGAAAGCGTCCCCTGCTCATCGCCGTGACGATCCTCACCAGTTTCGACGACGCCCAACTTAACGAGGTGGGCATCGCCTCCACCATGGCGGAAGAAGTCAAACGTCTGGCGGCGCTGGCCCATGCTTGCGGGTTGGACGGCGTGGTGGCCTCGCCCATGGAAATCGACCTGATCCGCGAAACCTGCGGGAACGATTTTCTCATCGTCACGCCCGGCATCCGCCCGAAGGAAGACATGGGGAAAGACGATCAGAAGCGCGTGCTCACCCCCGGCGAGGCCGTCCGGCGCGGCGCGGACTACATCGTCATCGGCCGTCCCATCATCCAGGCCCCCGATCCCATCGCCGCCGCCCAGGCTATCGTCCGGGAGATGGAGGCGGTCTGATGTCCCGCCGCATCACCGGAATTCATCCCGTCACCGAATTGCTGAAAACCGATCCCGGGCGGATCGAGACGCTTTATCTTCAGAAAGGCGACCGCAAGGAGGCTTTCCGACAGGTGGAGAGTCTGGCGCGTTCCCTGAACGTTTCCCTTCGATACCTGGATTCGAAGGAATTCGAGCGTCGCATGGGGCCGGTCAACCACCAGGGCGTGGTTGCCTTCGTGCAGGAATTCCGCTATGTGGATTTCGATGGCTGGCTGGCCTCGCTGGTCGATGCGGAGGAGAAGCCGGACGTCCTCGTCCTCGACCGCGTGCAGGATCCGCACAATCTGGGATCGCTGTTGCGCACGGCGGAAAACTTCGGCCTGGCGGGAGTGTTGATTCCCAAGGACGGGGGAGCGTCGGTCACCGAGGCGGTGATTCGGGTGGCGGCGGGAGCGGCGGAACACGTTCCCGTTTTGCGGGTGGTCAACCTGCGGCGCGCCTTGGAGGCCGTGAAAAAGGCCGGTTACTGGATTTACGGAACCGATCCGCAGGCCGCTGATTCCCTTTACGAAACGGACCTTTCCGGCCCTTCCGCTTTCGTTCTGGGCAACGAGGCCGAGGGGATGCGGCGGTTGGTGCGGGAAACCTGCGACGGCGTTCTGTCGTTGCCCAGCCGGGGTCGGATCGATTCGTTGAACGTGGCGGTGGCCGGCGGCGTGGTGCTGTCCGAATCGTTTCGGCAGAAATGCATGAAGAAACCCGCCGAATAATCATTTCGTTGTTTCGATTTCAGAGATTGCGGCGCAGAAAGGTGTTCGTCATTCCAGGATCAGTTCGGCGATACTCCAGGTCGCCAGAAGCCCGAACAGCAGAATCATCATGCTGATGAGAAAGGAAAGCATCCGAAGCCGTTTGGACGGCTGCATCCGCTTGACTTTCTCTTCCAGTTCCTGGGCCACGCGACTGGCGTTTTCGTCTTCCGGCAGGGGATAGCTGCTGCCTTCCAGCGCCTGGGCGACTTTATTCCAGAATTCCAGGGGAAAAGAGATGAAATAATAGGGGCGCGGGTCGCGATATCGCTCGCGAAGCTCCTGGGCCGCCGGGTCCGGACTTTCCGAAAATTCCTTGTCGAATCCGATCTCGCAGGGAATCCCGGCTTCCTTTACCCGCATGGCGAGAAAACGGATGATTTCCTTCGGGAAATAACCGTAGTGGTACAGCATCGAAGTGGTCAGGTTTTTATCCTGCGCGAGGGCCCAGGCGCCCGCCGTGGCCGGATTCTGGAGAGACTCGGCCGTCTCGCCCTGATTTTGAGGCAAGGCGTTCGGATTCTGCGGATCTGTTCCCGCGATTGGATTCTGTTCGATTGCCATGTGCTCGCACCCGCATCGGTGGATATTCGTCGATGTCAAGCCGGTTCACTCCATCTCCGTTCGACGATTCCGGCGATTCGATATCCGTCAGCCCCGGCTTTTCTGTAAATTCGACCTTCCGGGCGTTTCCATTAAGAAAATTTTACGGGGATTCCGGAAAAGATGCATCGGGAGGCGGGAACGGGTCTTGCGGATGGAATTGACTTGCCTTGGCGGCGGATGCGAATAGGATAGATGGGACTCGGATGATCGTGGCGCATTTGTGGAGGAAAGGAGAGTGAAAGCGGTGGAATCGAGCATGGATACGGAACACGGCGGAAAAACGGAGGAAACGCGAGGGCGGGAGGAATCCGGTTCGACCGAAGGCGTTTTGGGGCAAGTTTCCGAGTTTCTCGTTCCGTTGCGCGGGTTTCTGACTCGCGCCGCCCTGCTCTTCGGCGGCGGCTTCATCCTGGCTTGGATCTTCCGGGAAGATCTGACCGCCCTTTTACGTTGGCCGCTGATTTCCGCCTTTCCGGAGCAGCGCGCGGACACGATTCTATTGCGGGTGATGGACCTGTTCATGGTGCACGTCAAGATCTGCGTGTACGTTTCGCTTTTTGCCCTCGGGCCCGTGCTGCTGTTGGACGGCTGGTCGCTCCTTCGCAGCGTTGCAAGGGAAAAGGGCGGGAAAATCGGATGGTTTGCCCCGCTGGTGTCGGTTTTCCTGTTTTTCCTTGGGCTGGGATTTGCGTTTGTCGTCGTTCTGCCTTACGCCTTTCGTTTTCTGGTGGCCTACAGTCTGGGAGGCGCGGGGGTTTTCGTGGGCGAGCAGGCCGCCGGGATGGACTGGCTGCAAGTATCGATGAAAGAGCATGTTTCCCTGACCATGGGCATGGTGCTGGCCTTCGGTCTTGGATTTCAGGCCCCGCTGGTGATGTCCGTTCTGGCGCGTACGGGGCTGGTTCGGGCGGCGGATTTCGCCCGTTGGCGCGGCGTGGCGCTGGTGGTGCTGGCGATGGCCTCCGCCGTTCTGACGCCCCCGGATCCCTGGACCATGGTGCTGCTTCTGCTTCCCATGTACGTGCTGTACGAATTCGGCATCGTCTGGGCGCGGCTGGTGGGGAAACGGAAGATGAAGACGCGGGAGGAAAGCGCCGGAAAATCGGAGTGAGATTTCGCCTTTTTCCGGATTTGCCGCGATCCGTAAGCCGTGTTATGCTGGCTTTCCCGTTTTTCCAGACTTTTGGAATCCTTCGTGAACGTCTTTGCTGAGAGGTACAAACAAGATGAAATATCAAAGGCTTATGCCGTTTCTACTTTCGATTCTCCTTTTCGTGACGCTTTTTGCCTGCTCGGATTCGGACTCGGATGCTCCCGACGGCGACGAAGCGCCCCCGGACGGCGATACGGAGGCTGAACCGGATGTGGATGGCGACGAGGAGGTGGACGGCGACGCGGATGGCGATACGGACGGTGACGAAGACGACGCCGAGATCGCCTGGCTGGACGTTCCATATCAGCCGCCCGAGTTCGATACTCCCTACGTGGACGTTCCCTATCTCCAGGAATTCAATCACACCACCAACGAGGTGGAGCCGGGCATCGGGGAATTAATCGCGGTGCTTATCCCCCCGGAATCGTTTACGGATTTCGATCTTCCCACCCAGGTGACGCCCCGGGGCGTGGTGAAGCACGACGGCGATACGCTGTCTTTCATCACCATTCCGGAGGTGGACGAGGCCCTGATCGACGCGGCCGTGGGCGGCGGCCGGCTGGTCCTGGCGGGGCCGTCGCGCCTCTATTCCGTGGATGCGGCGGGAACGCTGACGAACGTGGCTTTCGGTCGCGCCGATTTCGAGATCCTCGGCCTGCAAGACGGCGCGAACGGCGTGTATGTCCTGACCAGCCTGGGCGTGCAGAAATACGTCCCGGATACGGGAGTGACGAACGTCCTTTCCAGCGTTCAGGCCCATTGTTTGGCGGAAATGGATGACGTTCTCGTCGTGGGAACGGACACGGCCGTCACGGCGTATGCTTTCGGAGATGAAAAAGCGGAGCCCACGGCGCTCTGGTCGCTCACGGCCGCCGAGGGACTGACGGCCCTGCCCGTGCGCGCGCTGTTGCCGAACGTGACCCTGCCCGCCGCGCTGGATCTGGTGGTGGTGGGAGAAAACGGCGTTCAGGCGATCGGACTTACCGAAGACGGCGGCGCGGTTTCGGCGGCGTTTCAGTCCGTTCCGGAATTCGAATCGGGTCGGGTGCCCCTGGGCGGCGCGGTGACGGCCGTAAAAGCTTCCGACGGCGGGTTCATCGTGGCCACCACGGGCGGCGCGTATCGCGTCATGGAACGCGGCCACGGCCCCGAATGGCGCGTGTACAACTCCGAGCGCTGGCTGCCCGACGAAAACGTGCGGGATCTGGCCACCGATGCCTCGCTTGCGGACGGGCCCGTATGGTTCGCCACGCCGGGCGGCCTGGCCACGGTCACGGCCGTGCGCATGACGCTGGAAGAGAAACTGGAAGGCTTCGTGGAGCGCGTCACCGGCCGCCACGATCGGGACGGCGCGGTGGCGGACTCGCACCTGCCGGTGAAGGGAGATCTGTCCAGCAACATCCCGTGGGACAGCGACAACGACGGAAGCTGGACGAGCTACTGGCTTCTGGCCGAGTGCTTCCGCTACAAGGCCACCGGCGCGGCCGACGCCAAGGCCAATTTCGACCGCAGCCTGGACGCCATGTTGCGCCTGCGCGACCAGACGGGCACGGACCATTTCGTGGCCCGTTCGGTGATCCGCAAGGACGGCTGCCAACTGGACGATTGCGACGGACCCGACGACGGCGAGTGGTTCGAGAGTCCCGACGGCGAATGGTGGGTCAAGGGCGACACCTCCAACGACGAGGTCATCGCCCACGCCTTCATGATGGGTCACGCCTACGATCTCTGCGCGGACGACGGTCAGAAGGAGCGCATCCGCGCCCACATCGGGGGTATCGTCGGGGGGCTGATCGACAACGGTTTCCAACTGCTGGACATCGACGGCGAGGTGACCACCTACGGCCAGTACGATCCGGAATACGTGAACGTCAGTCCTTCCGGGAAATTCGGCGACGGCGGCACGCGCAGTGTGGGCCTTCTGGCGGAACTCACCCTGGCTCACTACATGACCGGCGAGGAACGCTTCCAGGAGGCGAAACGCACGCTGATCGAGGAACATCACTATCTCGACAACGCCATCGGAGAGGCGAATTATCCCATGCGTAAGACGGGCGGCGACGCGGACGAACTGAGCATGGAGGGCTGGTTCGTGCTGCTGCGCTACGAGCGCGATCCGGAAATCCGGGCGCGGCTGATCGAGGGCTGGAACCACTCGTTCTCCTTTTTGAGCCAGCAACAGGCGGCCTGGTGGGACATGGTGAACATGGCGGTGGGCGGCGCGAACGCGGACCCGACCGTCGCCGCCCGCTGGCTTCGCCTGGCTCCCGTGGATATGATCCGCTGGAACCAGCACAATTCCCAGCGGCTGGACCTGATCGAGCCGCCCGAGCGGTTTCGGCTGGACGAGGCCGGTCGCGTGCGCAGCGACGGCTTCATCATCCCCTACGACGAAAGGCGCTGCGACCGCTGGAACACGCATCAGTTCAAGGTGGACGGCGGCATGGGCGGCATGATCGAAATGGACGGCGCGGACGTGCTGGCTCCGTACTGGATGGGCCGCTATTACGGCTTCATCGTTCCGGAGGCCGCCGCTCGATAGGCGCAAGATTTCGCTTGACACGAAAAAGGGGGAGACGTATCATTCGGTGTAATTCACCGATGTATAATGATTCGTTTGTTGTAATGCTTTCAAGCTGGAGGTCGCCATGCCCGATTCCCGTCTCAAGCGTCTTCTGCCGTTGTCGCTGTTGCTTCTGGCCGTCTTTTTTTCCTTCGCTTTCGACGTGGGAGCGCTGAAGAAAGCCGGCATGAAGGGCGCGAAAAACGCCGCCAAAAAAGCGGCTCTCACCGAGGGCGGGGCCACGGCCATCGGAAATTTCTGCGGCCAGATCAAGCTTTCCAAGTGCGGCGCGCTGGAGAAATCCTTTCGCCTGTATCGGAACAAGAAGAAGAAAAAGGCGCAGGCAAAGCTCAGGAGCTTTCTGGATGCCAATACGAAGGCCCAGCAGGCCCAGCTGATGTCCATGCTGCAAAACGTGGCGAATTCTCTGGGAAAGCAGGGCAATCCGATCAGGAAATTCATGAAGTTTCTGGACAGTAATTTCGGGGAGTTGAAGACCATCGGGGCCGCCGCCGCCAAGGGAGCGGCGGAGGAAATACGCAAGAGCGGTCTTTCGAACGATCTGAAAAAGGCGCTGCCGAAGAAAAAGCCGAAGAGAATCAAATAGACGTGGCCTCCGTCCAGCGCGGATTCGTACGCGAACGCATCAAGCCCGTCGGATGATTCAGAGAGATTTGTAATGATAATAAATGAAAGAGGTGATGATGCCGGATCAAATGAGCATAGGCGAGCAACTTCTTTATTCAACTGTTAAAATTCAAACTATTGGTCCATATGGTGTAGGTATTGGGACTGGATTCATTTATGATTGTTTGATGGATAATAATAAGTCCAGTTATGTCGTTGTAACAAATAAACATGTTGTTCGTAATGCTGTTCGTGGGAGGTTCCAATTTCATGTAAGTAAGAACGGTATTCCAAGCGGACAACAAATGATGTTCGAACTAGAGAATTTTGAAAGCCGCTGGATTATGCATCCTGATGCAGAAGTGGATCTTTGTATAATGTCGTTCCCATCTGTAGCAAATGGTGTTCCATTATTTTTCCGGTGCCTAAATGGCAGTTTAATTTATGATGATGATAAGCTAAAGACGCTATTGGCTATTGAGGATGTGCTACTAATCGGGTACCCTATTGGGCTAGGGGATGACTTCAATAACATGCCCATTGTTCGAAGAGGTATTACCGCATCGCATCCTGCATTAAATTTTCAAGGAAAATGTTGGGGAGTAATCGATGCTGCATGTTTTCCGGGTTCTTCTGGTTCGCCTGTTTTGATTGTAAATGAAGGCAGTTTCCTGACCAAAGACGCAATGAATGTTGGTTCATCCCGAATTGTTTTTTTAGGTGTTCTATTTGGCGGCCCTCAATTTACAGAGAAAGGAGATATAATTATTGAGGACATACCAATGGTACAAAAGCCACAAGCTTCAATTAATCTTAGCATTCACTTAGGCTATTATGTTAAAGCGAAAGAATTACTGGTATTAGCGAAGCAAATAGAATCTGAAATAAATGTTAGGGACGCATAACGATAATGCCTGTTATGTTCAACCGCCCTCTGAGAACTGCTTCTGAATGGGCGTCCGCCAGAGGGAATCCTCTCGCAACGCCTGGATGAAGCGCCGGGCGCTGTCGCCCCGACCGAAGTGATAGTTGGGTTGCGAGCGCTCCGGCGGGTTTTGCAACACCCCCAGCATGGCTTCCTTTTTCTCCGGTACGTTCACGATGGAATCGCACAGAAAGCGTTTGTGCTGGCGCGTGCCCAGGTTCAAGGAAGGCGTGCCGTAGACCGGCGCCTCGCGGATGCCCGCGCTGCTGTTGCCCACGATGATCCGGGCGTGTTTCAGTAAAGACAGGAAATACTCGAAACGCATGGAAACCAGGAAGCGGAAGCGCGGGTCGCCCTCCAGCGTCCGGTAGGCGTTGCTGATGATCTCCGAGCCGAAGTCGTTGTTGGGCGCGATGACCACGAAGTTCATGCCGCTGTCCCTGACCGCCGCCACCAGATCTTCCGAGTGCCGCTGGATGCGATGCGCCTCCGTGGTGACGGGGTGATAGAGCAGGATGCCGTAGTCGGCGAAGGGAATTTCGTATTTTTCCCGCACCGCGTCCAGGTCCGGAAGATTTTCCGAAAGCATCACGTCGATGTCCGGTGAACCGATGGCGAAGATGGATTCCGCCCGCTCGCCCATGCGTCGCAGGCGGTCCCGCGCCTCCTCGTTGGCCACGAAGTGCAGATGCGAAAGCTTCGTCACCGAATGGCGCAGTAATTCGTCCACCGTTCCGGAAAGCTCGCCGCCCTCCACGTGGGCCACCAGGATGTTGTTCAACGCCCCCACCACCGCGCCCGCCAGGGCCTCCACGCGGTCGCCGTGGACCACGATCATATCCGGCGGAAACTCCCGGATGTAGTCGCCCAGTCCCTGGATGGTGCTGGCCAGGGCGCTGTCCATGCGCTGGTAGTGGGCGTCCTGGTTGATGTAGCGGTAGACGTTGCGGAAACCCTCCTTGCCGATCTCCAGCACGGTGAGGCCGTAACGCTTCAGCATGTGCATGCCGGTGGCGAAGATGTGCGGCTCGAAGGTTGGATCGTTTTCCACTTCGCGGATGAGCGGCTTCAGTTTTCCGAAATCCGCCCGCGTGCCGGTGATGAACAGGATTTTCTTCGTTTCCATGGGCGTTTACCCGATGTCCTTCCATGAGAGCTGGGCGTTTTGCGGCAGATCCCGTTTGGCCGTCTTCCCCAGGATCTCCTCGAAATGCACGGCCTTGATCTCCCCGGTGCCGGGGCGCTTGACCCAGATGTTTTCCGCCGTGAACGCCTCGCCCGTCCGGACGGGTTTCAGCGTCACCACGCAGGCATAGGCGAAATCGATGGTGGGCTGTTCCTCGGTCAGAATGGATTTGTCGCCGCCCAGGGCCTGGTGAATGGCGCAGGAGCCCTCGATGAGTTGCCTCAGTTCCTCGGGGTCGATGCTGATGGGCACGTCGGGACCGGGCCAGCTCTTGTCCGAGGTATAGTGCTTTTCCAGGATGCGTGCGCCGAGCGGAACCGCGCCGAGGCAGGTCCAGATTCCCAAGGAGTGATCGCTCAGCCCCAGCACCGCGTCCGGAAAGGCCCGGCGAAGATCCTCCAGACCGCCCAGGCGGACTTTATCGTACGGCGTGGGATACATGCTGGTGCAGTGCATCAGGGCGAAGGGGACTTCGGCTTTGCGCAGGATCTCCACCGCCGGGCGCACGGATTCGATGTCGTTCATGCCCGTGCTGAGAATCACCGGCTTGCCGTAGGCGGCGATGTGCTTGACGAGCGGGTAGTTGTTGCACTCGCCCGAGCCGATCTTGTAGGCGGGCGGGTCCATCTTGGCCAGCCGCACCGCCGCCGCGCGGGAAAAAGGCGTGGACATGAACAGCATGCCCTTTTCCTCCACGTAGCGCTTCAATTGCCATTCCTCGTCTTCCGTCATGGCGCAGCGGCTCATGATATCCCAGATGGATTCCGTGGCGTTTCCGGGAATCACGTCGTTGGGGATCATCTCGTCCTCGATGACGTGGGACTGGAATTTCACGCATTCCGCGCCCACGGCCGCGGCGTCGTCCACCATGCGGACGGCCTTGTCCATGTCGCCCTCGTGGTTGATGCCGATCTCGGCGATCACCAGCGGCGGGCGGTCGTCCCGCACCAGGCGGTTTCCGATACGGAATTCTTTTGCATTCATCAGGTTCTCCTTGGCGGTCCGGTTGTGAAGAATTTTTTCGTTACGGGATGGCGATGAGCCTCTCCCGGTATTTCTCGAACAGAAACTCCGTCAGATGGAAATCCAGTTCGTCGTCGATGTCTCCCAGGGCGTACAGGCGCTCCGTCACCAGGGGAATCATGGCGCGGCCGAAAACGTCCCCGTCTTGCAAGGCGATTTCCGGCCGGGTGACGTAGACCAGCCCGTTTTCGTAATAGGTCTTTTCCATATCCTGGCTGCGTGTTCCGGGCGTGTACTGGGGAACGAAGCGCCCGTCCCGGAGGACACCCAGCTTGTGTTCGTTGCGGCTGACCGTGAAGACCGAATCCGCTGCGTCCGCGAGGCGGTAGCGGGCCACGGCCTCGTCCACCAGTCCGTGGGGGCGCAGGGGATTCGTGGGTTGCAGCAGCACGAGCGCCTCCAGCGTGCCACCGTCTTCCATAACGCTCTCGGCCACGTGTTTCGTCACCGCCCCGGTGGGCGTGTGGTCGCCGGCCAGTTCTTCCGGGCGCATGAGCACTTCCGCCCCGTATCGCCGGGCAACCTCCGCGATGGCTTCGTTCTCCGTGGAGACGATCACCCGGTCCACGGATTCCGCCTCCAGTCCGGCGCGGATGCTGTAGGCGATGAGCGGATGCCCGTGAAAGTCCATGATGTTTTTTCCGGGAAGGCGCTTGCTGCCGCCCCGGGCGGGGATGTAGGCCACGATCATCTTCCGCCGCCTTTCCGTTCGACGTTTCGCCTTTTCCGTAAGAGGACGAAACCGGATGAAAGATTCGTATTTCCGAGATGCCCGTTCATGAGATGCCCGTTCGCCGCCATCGAATGAAGATTTCCGGTGCGATCTTCGGTCCTGGCGACGGCGCTCAGTCCTTGGAAACGATGTGTTTCGGACCGGCGTCGCCCGCGATGCGTTCGTATTCCCCCTTGCCCCGGCGCTTGAACGTGGTGAATCCCTGCTTGGCCGCCTTGTCGTAATCCACCTTGCCCATGGCCATGTTGCGGGAATTCGTCAGTTTGGCCGGGGTGGAGAGCAGCCGGGTCAGTTCCCCGTCTCCGGGGGCGTCGTCCGCCACGCAATCCTCGCCGCAATGGGTCCGGGTCTCGCCGAGATGCAGGATGATCTCCAGGCGTTTTCCGCATTTTTGACACTCGTATTCGAAAATGGGCATGGGCCGCACCTGTCTGTCCGTCGTGTTTCAGAAAATCCAACCATCGTCATCGGGCTCATTATTCCACGATCCCGGGCGGATCGCAAGCCTTCCGGGTGTCGCCATGGGGTGTCGCGTCGAATTTCTCGGGGAACCCGGAAACGCTCGGGAAAAGGATCTTTCGGTGAAACGAAAAAATCCGGGGCGCAAACCCCGGATCCGTTCCGTTTTGCCATGGCGAGATCTCAGCCTTTCTTGAAGCGGCCGCTCAGTTCCTTGGGCGTATCCTTCTGGACGACGAAGTGGAAGGCTTCCTTCAGCTTGTTTTCCTCGCCCGCCCGGTCCACCTCGAAAATGGAGGAAATTCGCCGCTGTCCGTTCTGGAAGCGATTGACGTAGACCACCAGGTCCACGCCGGTTCCCACCAGATCCTCCACCACGCGGCGGTGGCTTTCCCCGGTATGCGTGAGGATGGAACGCACCAGGCGGTTCACGCCGTCCTCGGCGGAGGCCCCGAAGACGGTGAAAATGGAGCCCAAAAGGCCGTTGTTGATGGCGTAGAGCAGTTCCAGGGCGCTTTCGCCGTGCAGATCCCGGGCGACCAGCCGATCCACCGCCATGCGGTCGATGTGGCGCAGCATGTCCGCGATGTTGTCCTCGGTTTCGATGACATCGCCGGAACTGTAGTCGATGCCGATCTGGTCTTCGTGAGGCAGGCGGCTTTCCGCTCCCATCTTCACCACGGCGATGCGCTCGGCCTCCGGAATGGTTGCGCCCAGGGCCAGGGCCACGTCCAGCCGGTCGAATTCCCTCGGGCTGACCACGGCGATGGTTTTCCGCGTTCCCACGGCCTCCCGCAAGGTCTCGCCCATGGCCTTGTCGATGGCGCCTTCCTCTTCCAGCGAACCGATGCTGCCCATTTCGAACTTCGGCTTGGTGATGCGGATGGAGGTTCCCTGGGGGCTGTAGGGATACAGCACGCAGATCACGCGGCGGCCTTCGGGCAGGGTCACGTCCAGCATGGAACTGTCGTCGTCGATCTCCACGCCCACGGGACGCAGCATGCGCACCAGCACGCTGAAGAGCGCCTCCTCGCAGGAGAAGATGGCGGGAGCGACTTCTTTGTCCCCCTGGCGAAGCAGAATGATTTTCTCGGGTCCGTTGACGAAAACTTCCTCCACGTCGTCGTCGGCCAGCCATTCCTCCAGCGCGCCGAAGCCGAGCAGTTCGGCGAGCAGCACGTCCATAATCTGTTCCCGGTCGTTGTCCGGAATGTCCTCGTCCAGGTTGTCCGTGACCAGTTTTTCCAGCTTTTTCCGGATGGTGGCGACGGTTTTCTCGTTGTCCAGCGAATACGCGACGAAGTCCTCCGGGTTTTTGAATTCGTCGAAGGCCAGCGCCTTCAGATACAGGTCGTGCATTTCCTCCGAATAGAGATCGGGCGGCGCGTCCAGATCCGCGTCCAGTTCCTCGTCCACATCGATGCCGTCCACATCCTCTTCCCCATCCGGGAAGCTGAAGTCGATCACGTCTTCTTCCGGTTCGGGCTCGGGCTCCGGCTCCGGCTCGGGTTCCGGTTCGGGTTTGGGTTGGGGCATCGGCGGCGCGGGAGCCGCGGTTTTCTGGGTCGCGGGCTTGCCTGCCTTCGGCGGGGCGGGCGGCATGGGCGGCGTTGTCGGCTCTTCTTCGGTTTCCGTCTCGGCCTCCGGAAGGACGAACGTGAGCGAGAAATCTCCGATGAAGATCTTGTCGTCGTTTTTCAGCGAACGGGGCGCGGTGACGCGATCGCCGTTCAGGAACGTGCCGTTGGTGGACTTCCGGTCGATGATGAAGTACTTGCCCTCCCGGGACACGATGCGGGAGTGTTGCTTGGAGATGTTGGTGGCCTTCAGCGTGATATCCGCGGAGGACAGGCGGCCGATGGTGATTTCATCCTGATCGAACTCCAGATTCTGCGGTTTCTTGCCTTCGGCTTGAAGGATGATGCGAAACATATCCGGCTCCTTTTCCGTGCCTGGGGTCAGCCAACTTTTTTTCGGTTCATTCTTGCAGGTTGGAGACGATTTGTAGCCAATTAATGGTTGTCCGTCAAGTTCTTTTCCGTTTCGGTCCCTATCCGGAAAGTCCGAGGATCAGATCGGATATCGCGGTTCGGAGGGCCTCGCCCCAGAAATAGACGGTCGCGGCCGCCGCCAGGGCGGCCGAAATGACGACCACGCCTTTTCGAAGTCCGGCGGTGGAGTCGCCGCCGTCCGGCTTGGCGATGGAAACTCGTTTGACGCTTGTTTTCCTGGCCACTCGAACCTCCCGGACACATTTTCGCCTGAAATCGATCCCGCGCGCCCCGGCGGTCGAGGGGACGCCTTGAAGTCCATTCAATGGAAATTATAACACAATCCGGAAAATGGAGCCAATTTTTCCGCGTCGGGAGCTTGGAAGCGTTCGCGAGGCCCGTTTCGATCCGGCTTTTTCGCGGGGCGGAAAAAGATCGGCGCCGAAAAAACTTGCCTGAAACGGGAGGATATCCTATTTTCCGAAAAGATTTCTATGAATAGGCCGGTTTCTTTCCCTTCCCCCCTCGCAAAGGAGCGTTCTCATGGCGAAAATCGGAATTCTGACCTGCGAGAAAATCAACGATAATCTCTGCATCGGCTGTATGAAATGCCACAAGGCCATCTCGGAGAAAGTCGGAACCTTCCAGGATTACGACGAAATCGAGACGGTGTTCTGGACCCACTGCGGCGGCTGCCCGGGACTGTTCATGCCGAAAATGGTGCTGGTGGACGAACTGGCTGACAAGATGGGCCGGGAATACGACACGGTGCACATCGGCACCTGCATCGTCAAGGCCGTGAAAACCGCCGGCTGTCCCCTGGATCTGGACGATATGAAGGCCAAAATCGAGGAAAAGTGGGGCAAGAAAGTGGTGATCGGCACCCACCCCTGGTAAGGACTCCAGGTTTTCCGCCCGGGTTGGACCCGGTTGCCTCCCGGACGGATTTCGCTTTTTTTAGAGCAGCGACAGAAAAACGCCCGCCGCGATGGCCGAGCCGATGACGCCCGCCACGTTGGGGCCCATGGCGTGCATCAGCAGGTGGTTGGTGGGATCGTCCTTGTGCGCGATCTCCTGGCTCACCCGGGCCGCCATGGGAACGGCGGAGACGCCCGCCGAGCCCACGAGCGGGTTGATTTTCTTTTTCGTGAAGAGATTCATGATCTTGACGAAGAGGATGCCCGAGGCCGATCCGCAACAGAAAGCCAGAAGCCCCAGTCCCAGAATCTTCAGGGTGCCCGGGTTCAGGATGTTGTCCGCCTTCAGCGTGATGCCGATGCAGAGCATCAGGAAGATGGTCACCAGGTTCAGGAGTTCGTTCTGGCTGGTCTTGGAAAGCCTCGGAACCACTCCGGATTCCCGGAAGATGTTGCCGATCAGCAGCATGCTCACCAGCGGGGCGCTCATGGGAACGATCAGGATCACGCTAATCATCAGCAGAATGGGAAAGAGGATCTTGATTTTGCGGGAGACCGGCCGGGGCGGCTCCATGTGGATCAGACGCTCTTTCTTCGTGGTCAGAAGCCGCATGATGGGCGGTTGGATCACGGGCACCAGCGCCATGTAGGAATAGGCCGTAACCGCCGTGATTCCAAGCAGATGGGGAGCGAGTTTGGCGCTGACGTAGATGGTGGTGGGGCCGTCCGCGCCGCCGATGATGCCGATGCCCGCCGCCTCGCGCATGTCGAAACCCAGAAGCAAGGCCCCCAGAAAGGCGATGAAAATGCCCACCTGGGCCGCCGCGCCCAGAAAGATCATGCGCGGGTTGGACAACAATGGGCCGAAGTCGGTCAGCGCGCCGATGCCCACGAAAATGAGGGGCGGCAGGATGTTGTAGAAATACAGCCCGTAATGGAAGAAAATCCCAAGGATTCCGGAAGATTGCACCTGATCGGAGAAAACCGCCACCTGGTGGCCGGGCAGGTTCACCAGAATCGCGCCGATGCCGATGGGTAGAAGTTCGTAGGGTTCGTAGTGCTTGACGATCGCCAGGTAACAGAACATCAGGCCCACGCCGATCATAATCAGGTGGCCCACGGTAAGCTGATAGACTCCCGTGTTGACGATCAGTGCCTGAAAGTATTCCAAATCATCCTCCAGCCGGTCGGAATCTCCGACGGCGCGCCGGAAAGGGAGACGCGCGTCGGCCGCCGGGCGGCTTGCGGTTTCAGGTGTTCAGAATGACCAGATCCTGGTTGGCGGCGACGGAATCGCCCTCTTTCACGAGGATTTCCGCCACCGTGCCCGCCACCGGGGCCAGAATGTCGTTTTCCATTTTCATGGCTTCGAAAATCCCGAGCTTTTGACCCCGCTGCACCGCGTCGCCCGGTTTCACCAGCATGTTGATGATGGTTCCCTGCATGGGACATTGGACCGGGGTCGTTCCTCCGGTGGGAGCGGGTGCAGGCGCGGCGGACGCGGCCGAAGGACGCGGAGCGGGAGCCGGGGTGGGCCGGGCCGGAGCCGCAGCGCGCGCCATTTCCGAACCGCCCAGGGGAGCCGGGCGTCCCGATCGTGTGCTTGGGGGAGCGGCCACGGGGGCGGGCGCCGGGGTCACGGAAGAAATTTTGGCTCCCACTTCGGTGGGCTTCACCTCGACGTAATAGACCTGCCCGGAGACGTTCACCTCGTAGGCCCGGATCTCGCCTTTTGCCTTCAACTCGTCCTTGCTTGCCTTCTTGTCCGTCATCGACACCTCGCTTGCCTCGCGTCCACGATTCCGGGAAAACGGCGTTTGCGCCGCGTCAGCTTTCGATTTCCAGATCGCTCTCGTATCGCCGGATCGCGGCGGTGATGGCCGCCAGCACGGCCGGATCCATCCCCCGGAAGGCCGAAGCCGCCGGGGCTGCCGGAACCGAAACGCCGGTTTGGAGCGCCGCTTCTTCTTCCGCCAAGGCGGCCTTTTCCTCCGCTATTTGCTGGGCGACGTTCTTTTCCTCGTCCGCCTCGCCGATCCATGCGATCAGCCGGATCAGAAGATAACTGATGCCCAGGTTGACGAACACCACCAGGATGCCCACCACCGTCAGTTCCAGTCCTTCCCTCAATAATTCCACGTTCATGTCTTCTCCCAGGGGTCGGGGCGGAGCGAGCGGCAATCGCCCTCGCAAACGGCGACGAGCGGCCCGCCGTCGTCCGGCCGGATACGCAGTTCGAATTCCGGGGAAAGATCCACCGCCACGCCTCGAATCGTTCCGCGAAGCGTACGAACCTCCACCCGCCGGTTCAGGGTGTCCGAAAGCGCTTTCCATTGCTCCCGCAGCGTCTCCATGGACGCTTCGTCGAGGCGGTCCCACTGGTCGAGGATGTCGGCGGCGAGGAGATCGCCCAGCCGATCGACATCGATCTCGCGGGCCAGCACTTTCGCCAGCCAGATCGGCTTGTTGAAGGCGTCGTCCAGGACGATGCCGGCATTGGCGTTCAAGCCGATTCCGACGATTGCATGCGCGATACCGGAGGAAGAGTGTACCAGTTCCGACAGAATGCCACAAATTTTTTGTCCGTATAATTGCAGGTCGTTGGGCCATTTGAGCCGCAGGGGCAGTTCGAACTCCCGGTAAAGAAGCGTCGCCGCGGCGATGGCCGCCTGGACGGGAAAGGCCACGGGCGGGACGTTTTCCGCAAGCGGCGTGGAAAGCGAGAGATACAGCCCGCCGGGAGGCGAACGCCAGACGCGGTTCATGCGCCCTTTTCCCCCGGTCTGGTTTACGGCCGTCACGGCGGCTCGCACGCGATCTCCTTCCAGGATCCGGCTTTTCAGATAGCGGTTGGTGGAATCCACCGTTTCCAGGCGGATGCGTTTGATGTTTTCCCCCGTTTCGCCGCGTTTCGCTTCGCTCGCCACTTGTTCACGCTCCGGCATTTGTTGCAAGTTTCATCCATGGGAAATAGCATCGGGAGTCCCTTGCGTCAATGATTTTCGAACGGGTTCCGGTTCCGGTCCCGCGCCTCTTCCGGGCTCTCGCTCTTTTTGCCGAAACGGCCAGAAAAAAGCTTGACAGAAATCCGCTCTTGGGGTATCCAAGTGGCCCAGAACGTTGTTTGAAAGCTTGGTTCGCGGGAATAACTCAGTGGTAGAGTGCTACCTTGCCAAGGTAGACGTCGCGGGTTCAAATCCCGTTTCCCGCTCCATAAAATAAAGGCTAACCATCGGGTTAGCCTTCGTTTTACATGGCGCCGTGGCCAAGTGGTAAGGCAGAGGTCTGCAAAATCTCGATCACCGGTTCGACTCCGGTCGGCGCCTCCAGAATGCGAAACCCGATCCCATCGAAAGGATCGGGTTTCGTCGTTTTCAAGTCCGCGATTCCCTTCGTGGTCGGGCCGCTTTCTTATCGATGCCGCAACCGAGGAGCCGCACGAACCGAAGGAAAATCCCAAGGCCCACCATCGAGGAAGGGGTTTCCTTCCGCCTCCGTCGCTTACGCTCGCGTCCCATGCGGCTTTTACCGGGGCGCGGACGCCCGTCAAGGCTAAACGTGCTCCGCTCGCTCTGCTCGCTCCGGCCTTGACCACCGCCCTTTTCCGCCCCGGTCTTTTCGCCTCATAACGCGAGGCGGCTCCGTCGGGGAAGGAAACGAGAGGCCCCATCTTCATTTCATCGAATCGGAAACCTTTCGGGAAAGGACTCATTTCCCCTTCACTCCTCCCCGCCGATGATCCGGGGGATGTTCACGTCGTAGGGCGGGCGGATGACGCCCTTTTCCGTGATGATGCCCGCCACCAGTTCGTGGGGCGTCACGTCGAAGGCCGGGTTCCACACGTCCACGTCCGCCGCCCAGATGTGGCCGTCGTAGCCGCGCACCTCGTCCCGGGCGCGCTCCTCGATGGGAATCTCCGCGCCGGTCTTCAGGTTCAGGTCGATGGTGGAACTGGGCAGGGCGGCATAGAACGGAACGCCGTGATGCTTGGCCAGGACCGCCACGCCGTAGGTGCCGATCTTGTTGGCCACGTCGCCGTTGCGCACCGTGCGGTCGGAGCCCACCACCACGGCCTGGATGCGGCCCTCGCGCATGGCCACGGCGGCCATGTTGTCGCAGATGAGCGTCACGGGGATGCCTTCCTCCGCCATCTCGAAGGCCGTCAGCCGCGCGCCCTGGAGCAGCGGCCGGGTTTCGTCGGCGTAGACGTGGATGCGCTTTCCCGCTTCCGCCGCCGCGCGGAAAACGCCCAGGGCCGTGCCGTATCCGCCCGTGGCCAGCGCCCCGGCGTTGCAGTGGGTCAGCACGCCGTCGCCGTCGTTCAAAAGCTCCGCGCCGAAGCGGCCCATGGCCTTGTTCATGCGAATGTCCTCCGCGTGAATTTCTTTGGCCTCGGCCAGGAGACGCTCCCGGATATCGCTTTCGGATTTGTGCGCCTCCCAGATCCTGCGCATGCGTTTCAGCGCCCAGAAGAGATTCACGGCCGTGGGCCGGGTGGCGGCCAGGTTCTTTTCCACGGTGTCGTAATGGGCGTCCGAAGGCGTCTCGTTTTTTCCAAGTTGTTCCTGAAGTCCCGTCACGACGCCGAAGGCGGTGGCCACGCCGATGGCGGGCGCGCCGCGCACGGAAAGGCGGCGAATGGCCTCGCAGACGATGTGGTGATCGTCGCAGCGGATGTAATCCACGGCGGCGGGCAGTCGGGTCTGATCCAGCAAAAAGAGCCGGTCTTCCTTCCAGACGATGGCGTCGGGCATGGGGTCTCCTTTTTGTTCGAGTCGATGAGGTTAGAAGTTACGGTCTGTCTTTCCTGAAGTTCGGGTGTCGGCGCCTACGGAGGATCGGGACGAGCAGAAGCGGCCAAAGTCCGGCGGAAGCGGCGGGAAACGCCGCGCATCCGGAGCCGCCCGTCTGTCCGTTCCCCGAAGTCTCGTCGCCGTCCGCGTCCGGCGCTTCGTCTCCGTCGGCGGGGACATCGGCGCTCTCTTCGTCTCCGTCGGGCTCCGGCGGGACTTCGCAGAGTCCTTCCGCGCAGTCCTCTCCCGCGTCGCATTCGCCGCAGGATCCGCCGCAGCCGTCGTCGCCGCATTCCAGGCCCTCGCAGGACGGCAGGCAGCAGACGCCCTCCAGGCACAGCTCGCCGTTCGCGCATTCGCCGCAGGGATCGCCGCAGCCGTCGTCTCCGCAGTTCCGGTTCCGGCAGTCCGGCGCGCACATGCGCACTTCCAGGTCGAAGTCGCCGGAGTCGAAGGTGCTGTCCACGAAGAGATAATAGGTGCCGGGGGTGAGTTCGCCTTCGATGCGGCTGCCGCCGTCGGGCAGATCGTCGTGCTGGTCGTTGCAGAGCCGTTCCCCGTCCGCGTCGGCGCAGCCGTTCTTGCGCAGATAGGTGGCGGTGTTGAAGCCGTTGGATTCGGCGAAGAAGTGCGTGTTGCGCTCCGCCGTGAAAGTGTAGATCTTTTCGGCGGCCAGAAGTCCGCCGCAGGCGGCCGAGTAATAATTGGAGCAGCCGATGGTGCTGCCGTGGTACAGGCCGTCGGCCACCGGGATCTCCACGGCGCCCTCGCAGCTGTCGCCCTTGCAGGTGTCGCCGGGGTAGAGGCATTCCTGGCTGAAGCCGCAGTCGAATCCCTCCGCACAGGGGCCGCATTCGCCGCCGCAGCCGTCGTCGCCGCATTCGAGCGCGCCGCAGGCGTCGGCGCAGTCTATGGGCGTGAAGAACAGCGTGGCGTTGAAGTAATTCCCCCGGTCCGCGCGGCCCGTGTCCGAAAGGCCCAGCGTCCAGGTTCCGTTCTCTCCTGTGGAGAAGGCGTCCAGCAGCCCCGGAGCGAATTCCCGGCCGATGACGCCGTTGAAGTTGGAGAGCGCGCGCGGCGGCGAGAACGTCACCGATGCGCCCGACGGCGCGGTGAGCGTCACCTCCACGTCCTCGGGGTCCGGGTGGCGGTATTCCAGGATCAAGTACGCCGGGCGGCTTTCCTCCACGCCGTCCACCGCCACCGTGAAGGTGAGCGGATCGCCTCGGGGAATGAGCGCGGCGTCGTCCTCCGCGTAGAAACTTTCGAAGGCGGCGGCCCGGTCCCAGTCCGGGAAGCGCGCGGGATCGAGGTTCAGCGCCCCGAAGGCGGTCTCGCCGTAGGGCAGGCGTTTTCCGGCCACCTTCATGGACTTCTCGGTCCAGTAGGCGTCGCGGTCGTCGTTCCAGTAGGCGTGCAGAAGCGCCACGGCCCCGGCCACGTGGGGCGCGGCCATGCTGGTTCCGCCCATGTCGTCGATACCCCCGGCGTCGATCCAGACGCCCGGCGCCACGGTGTCGAGCTGGCCGTTGATGTTGGTGAAGCAGGCGATGCCGCCCACGAAGGGATCGCGGTTCTGGTCGTTGCAGGGATAGAGCATGAAGAGCCCCAGTTCGGTGTCGAACTGCGCGCCCACGGAGACGGCCAGGTTGATGCAGGCCGGGCCGCCCAGGCTGTTCATGGTGGATTCGTTGCCGCTGGCCACGGCGGAGACGATGCCGTATTCGTCGTACAGGGTGCGGAAGGCGTCGAATTCCGCCTCGTCGTTGCAGGGGTTGGAGTTGGTGCGCTCGTGGCCCAGCGACATGTTCACGGCCACGATGTTGTATTCCCCGGCGTGGGCGGCGGTCCAGTCCAGGGCCGCCAGGATGTCCTCGTCGTAGGCTCCCGGCTGTTCCATGGTTTCGGTCCAGCGGAAGACGTTCAGCGAGAGCACCTTCGTTTCCGGCGCGACGCCCAGCACGATGCCGGAGACGTTGGTTCCGTGGCTGCTGCGGGCGACCTCCTCGGCGGGCTGATCGACGAAGTTTTCCCAGACGGCGATGGAGCAGCCGTCCGCCCCGGGTTCCGGGCAGTCTCCGAATTCCCCGTTCCAATAGCGTACGGGCGTGTCCAGCACGGCCACGGCCGTTCCCGCGCCGCCGTGTCCCTGCCCGTGCAGCACGTCCGCGCCGATAAACGGCAGCGAGGTTTCCAGGGAAGGCCGGTGCAGACGGTTGGGATGCACCCGCTTGACGAGCGGGGATGCGGCCAGGGCGCGCACCGTGGCGTCGTCGGCTTCGAAGGCCAGCAGGCGGAAGCGGGGATAGCGATGGCGAAGCTTGAAGGAAAGCCCGCCCTTTCCGCCCAGTTCGGCCAGAAGCGCGTCCTTTCGGCGGTCCAATTCGGCGGTTCGCTTCGGCGACGACTTGCTTTCGCTCGTTCCATCGCCGAACATCCCCGCCGGTCGTCCCGTGGCGGCGAAGGGATCGATCAGTTCCACGATCACCCGCCGGGCGGTTTTCGCGTCGTTTTGAAGGAGGAGATCCATCACCTCCGGGGCGATTTTCGTTTGCGGCGAAACGGGCGGCGCGGTTCGGGCGGCAAGCGCCGGGAGGGCGTACAGAGCGCCCGCGATCAGAAGAAGAAAGCCCGGCCGGAACAAGCGTGTATATGAAATAAGCCCCATGAGCGCTCCTTTTTCGGTTCGGTTTTCGGGTGAACGATTCGCCAAGGCCGTTCGTTTCCGCCTTGAAAGAACACTCCATTATGGCCGTCTTTCGCCGTTCGGTGCAAGGGGAAAATGCGCTTGAACGGCCTTTGGGAGGAAGGGCGCGTTTCCGTGCGCGACATTACGGAGTGTATGTGATGTAATAGATACATGTTGTAAAGATTAGCGCTGCGTAGCATGTAAAGGCCCGATTTTCCGCGTTTTGCGGAATCGGGGCCTTTCGGAAGCGCCAAGGGTGCGAAATTCTTCCGGATTTCAGGAAATGCACCCCGGTCGGGACACAGGTTCTGTTTCAAAGGACGAAGGCTTGCGAGGACGATTTGTGGCAATGTCTTGTAAACGCATGAAAATACGATGGTATTTGTCATTCGTATTTTCGAGGCGACAAGCGCGGGCCATGGGTCGAAAACGCCCGAAAACGGGGAGAGCCCGGGTGAATGCTTTTTTGCTAAAAAACCAAGTCTTATCAATGGGTTGCAAGAAAATTCGCGGCGTCCGGACGAAAGCCCCGAACGGAGCGAAATACAAGGGTGTAAAACCGTTTGTAAAAAACGCGTCGGAGTCCGGAGCGGGTCGGCTTCGAAAACGGATCAGCGCGCGATCTCCATCACCACGTCCAGCACGGCCTCGCCGCAGACGAAGCGCACCTGGTCCTCCGCGCCCTCGTCCGGCGGCCGGTATTTGAAGGTGGCCTGGCCGTTGGAATCGGTTTTCACGCGCTCCTTTTCCAAGGTTCCGAAAAGCGCCGCTCCGGCGATATTTTCCACGCCCACGGTGTGGTTGTTTTTATCCAGAAGGCGCAGCACCAGGGAAGAATCTTGCCCGGCGGAAACGGGAAAAATCTGCGCGTTGCCGTTTTGCAGGATCAGGCCGGACGGACACTCTGAATCGTCCAAGCCCATGGAATCGTTCCATTTTATGGAACAACGGTGGGCGTCCCGCAGGGGCTCCAGGCCCTCCGGGTCGGCGTAAAGGTCCGGCGAGCCGTAGGGTGGCGGATCCATCTTGGAAAGGGCCTCTTGAATCCGGCGCATGGAATACGGATCGTCCATTAAAACTTCCGCGATATCGATAAGTTGCACGGGTTGCGCCAGCGTGGGGATTTCACCCTCGGGGCCCATGATTTCGTTGATGCGCCACAGCACGGCGTTGGCCAGAAGCGCCATGCCCGTGCGCGTGAAATTCTCGCCGTCCAGGGAGAAAAGGCCCTCGTTGCGATCGAAACCCAGAACGTCCGAGCCGCCGTCCGGCAGATCCAATAGCAAATCCGGTTCGCCGTTTTCTCCCGCCCGCGCGTGGAAGGTCTGTCCGAACATCGGATGCCGGGTTCCGGCTTCGAGCCATCTTACGAAAAGTTCATAAATATCGACCACATGGAAACGCGGCGGGCCATCCAGCATGGCGTTGGCGCGCCCCACGGCGGCGGCCAGGGCATTATTGGCCCAGAGGGTCTGATAGCGCCGCCATTCGGAAAATTCCCGATTGGGCGGCAGGTTTCCCGGCGGGCGATTGAGTAGAAAAACCCACGGTTTGGAGGGGAAGCGGCGCAGCCATTCGAACAGAAGGTTCAAATCGCGCTCGATCCAGTTCTCGCCGATGAACGAAGTGTCTCTCCGCACGGGATAATTCAGAATTTCATGCGTGATGACGATCACTTGCGGCGACAGGGCGGCGGCCTGATCGATGAGCACGCGGCTTTCTTCCGGATCGTCCGGATAGCGGATCAGCCGTTCGTAAAAGGCGGCGGGATCGTCCGGATCGAAGCCTTCCAGAAGCGGCGGAACGCCCGAAAGCCGGGGAACCCCCAGGTTCGCCGGTTTTCCGACATTTGCAAGCGCCAGATTTTCCAGGGAAATCCCGCCGGACCGGTACGGCTCCAGGGCCGTTTCCAGGCTTTCCGGATCCAACAGCGCCGTGCTCGGAAGCACGTCTTTCAGGGCCGATTTCGGCCGGAACGCCATCGCGGACGACGAGCGGCAGCGGCAGATAAGCGCCCGCCCGGCGCGCGACCCAGGCCGGAACGCTTTGCAACTGGCCGTCCGGGCGAAGCGCGCCGCTTTCGTAGCCCGCGGCGCTGGAGCCGCCCAGGGCGACCATGCGCGAAAACAGGCGATCCTTGGCCGCCGTGACCACCAGGGGCCGATAGCCGATCTGCTCCGTCTCGTCCTGCACCACGGCCACCGCCACGCGGCCCGGTTCCGAGCGTCCGGGCGAAAGGCAGCGAAGCGACGTTTCGTTAATGAATTCAGGGTAGTTGCATTCCTTTTCCCCCACAAGAACGCGCACCGGCCGTTCGGTGTCCAGGGGTTCGGGCAGGTCTTCCAGAACGATCCACTCGTTTCCGAACTGGGAGATTTCCGGGGGGACGATGCGGAACGTGCGTTGCTCCACCGGCGGTTCGGTCTCCACGGGCAGGCTTTCGATGGGAGCCGTACAGGCAACGGAAATGAAGGAAACAAGAATGAAGACGAATAAATTCAATCGGTTGGCGACGTTTTTCCGCCCGGCGATCCGGCGGATCGCCCCGCCGCGAGGCTCCGGCGATCCGAGGCGATGGCTCAGGTTCCGTCCGATTTCTTTTCCTCCATGCGTTGCTTGACTTCCTCCAGGCGGGCCAGGATGGTGGGATCGTCCTTGGCCATGTTCAGCGCCAGGGTCAGATTCATCTTCGCGCCGGCCAGGTTGCCCTCGGCCATGGCGCTCATGCCCAGGTTGAAGAACTTGCGCGCCTGGGGACTGGCGATCCTGGTTTCCTCCGGTTTGCCTTCCGTTTCACGTTCCTTCTTTATCAGGCGCACCGGGCCGCCCTCGGCAAGCTGCTTGTCGTAGAGCTTGCGATTTTCCGCGTCGTACAGGACGCGATAGGCCTCGCTCATGCGCTTGAAGACATCGCCCACGAAGCGCGCGAAGCGTCGGTTCTTCACCATGGAAAAACGGTCCGTGTGGTATTTCTTGGCCAGGGGCGAAATAGGCGTTGCGAACGTCCCGGCGCTCGGTTTCCGGTGCAATATCCAGCAGTTCGTAATACGTCATTCCGTCCATGCGTCCGGTGATCCGCAGGGTGGTCTTCATCCGTTCCGCGCCGATCAGCCGCAGATCCTCCGCCGAGAGCGGTCCCACCTTTTCCTCCGCGATGATGGCCAGCCCTTCCAGTTCGCCGTCCAGTTCCAGCGGGGGTTCCTTCGGGGCGGGTGCCTTCGCGGGCGGGGCCGCGGCGGGGCTGGGCGGCGCGGCGGGCGGGGTCGCGGGCCTCGGCGCGGGGCTCGACTTCGATTCGGGAGCCTTTGCGGGGGGCGCGGGTTTCGATTCGCCGCCGCCTCTCTTGCGGGTTTCGTGCTCTTCCTTCAGTTCGCGGATGAAGGCGTGCAGCTTGCGCCGCAGTTTCTCCTCCGAAAGCGGCAGTTGCGTCAGATCGTCCGCGCCCATGCCGCGCGCGCTGTCCCGGTCCAGAATGGCGTCGTCCAGATCCCGGCCCACGAGCAGCACCTTCACCTTCTCCCCACCGGGTAGATGACGCAATTGCCGACAGAAGGAGATCCCGGCTCCGTCGGGGTAGTCCGCGTTCAGAATGGCGATGAGCGGCGGGCTCCGCCGGAACGCGTCCGGCGCGGAGAGCGGATCGGAGACGAAGGTGATGCGGAACGAACGCGCGAGCAGCCGTTCGTACAGCGCCTGCCTTTCCGGATCGTTATCGACGATGGTGATGGGAATCATGATCCGTTCGTCCGAAAGCCGTCGGCGTCAGTCGGACTCGGAGGTGGTGTCCACCAGTGCTTCCACCTCGTCGGGCTCGGTGCGTTCCGCGCCGTCTTCCGAGAGCCCCGAGGAATCGCTGACGCCCTGGAGATCGATGCGCGCGCGCCGTTCGTTGCCGGTGCGCGTATCGTAGGCGCGCACCTGGAGCATGCCGTTGGTGTCCACCTCGAAGGTGACCTCGATCTCCGCGTCGCCCCGGAGGGCGCTGCGGTCCAGGTCGGACAGTTCCAGGACGCCCAGAAGCTGGTTTTCCTCCTCCCGTTCGCCCTCTCCCTGATAGATGCGGATGCGGACGATTTCCTGATGGTCCACGGAGGTGGTGAAGATGCGCGTCTGCTCCAGCGGAATGGAGGTGTTGCGGGGAATGATTTTCTCCACGCGCCCGCCGATGGTGGCCAGGCCCAGCGAGAGCGGCGTCACGTCCAGAAGAACCGCCTCCTGTCCTCCGCTTTCCTCGGAGGCCGCGCCGCTGAGGATGTGCCCCTGAATGGCCGCGCCAAGGGAAACGACCTCGTCCGCGTTGACGCCCCAGAAGGGCCGCTTGCCGAAATAATCCTCCACCATCTGACGCACCAGGGGAATGTGCGTGCTTCCGCCGACCAGCAGGACGTTTTCGATCTCGGCGGCCTCCAGCCGGGCCAGTTTCAGCGCCTCGGTGCAGATGTTGAAGCTGTTGGCGATGGTGTCCCGGATGATGGCGTCGAAATTATCCCTCGTCAGCGCCACGTTCAGATCGATCATGCCTTTGTCGGTGGAGGTCAGCGAGAGAATCTGGATGGTGGTCTTGTCCTCGGCCGACAGGATGCGCTTGGCCTTTTCCGCCTCGGCCCGCACGCGCAGAAGCGCCACCATGTCCTTGCTGATGTCCACGCCGTAGTTTTTTTTGTAGCTGTTGACGATCATCTTGACGATCAGGTTGTCGATGTCGTCGCCGCCCAGAAACATGTCCCCGGCGGTGGAGATGACCTCGTATACGTCGTCCTTGATTTCCAGCACGCTGACATCGAAGGTGCCGCCGCCGAAATCGTAGACCACCATGCGCTGGTTGTGGGACTCGGTGAAGCCGTAGGCTAGCGCCGCCGCGGTGGGCTCGTTGATGATCTTCATGACCTCCAGCCCGGCCATCTCCCCGGCCAGCTTGGTGGCGTGCCGCTGGGCGTCGTTGAAGTTGGCCGGAACCGTGATGACGGCCTTCTGCACGGACTCGCCCAGGTAGGCCTCCGCGATCTGCTTCATGCGCATGAGGATCAGCGAGGCGATGTCCGACATGGTGTACTGGTGATCGAAGACCTCCACCAGCACGGATTCGTTGGGGCCTTCCACGATGTGGAACGGCACCAGATCCCGGAAGGTCTGGACTTCCTTCGAGTTGCAGGTGCGCCCAATGAGGCGCTTGGAGGAATAGACGGTGTTTTCGGGATTGTAGACCATCTGTTCCTTGGCTTCGTGGCCCACCACCTGGCGGCCGTCCGGAAAGAAGGAGACGATGGACGGCTGGGTGCGCCGCCCCTCCTGGTCCGGAATGACGATGGCGCCGCCGCCTTCCACCACGGCGACGCAGGAATTGCTGGTGCCCAGATCGATTCCGATGATCCGTTCCATGGATTTTCCGCCTTCCTCGATGTCGGTTCCGGTTCGGCCGGAAGCCTCAGACCTCCATGATTTCCTTTTCCTTGGCTTCCATGATCGCATCCGCGTTCTTGGTGGCCTTGTCGGTGATCTTCTGCACCTCGTCCTGGGCGCGGCGCATCTCGTCTTCGGAAATCTCCTTGTTTTTCTCCGCCTTTTTCAACTGTTCGTTGAAATCCCGCCGGATGTTGCGTACGGCGATCTTGGTTTCCTCCGCCATCTTCTTCACCTGGCGGGCCAGATCCTTGCGGCGCTCCTCGTTCAGCGCGGGAATGGGAAGGCGGATGACGTTGCCGTCCGAGACGGGATTGACTCCCAGGTCCGCGGCGGCGATGGCTTTTTCCACGTTCTGGATGATGCTCTTTTCCCACGGCTGCACGATAATCATCCGGGCGTCCGGCACGCTGAGCGTGGCCACCTGGTTGAGCGGCGTGGGAACATTATAATAATCCACGCGGACGTTTTCCAGAAGCGCGGTGGAGGCCCGGCCGGTCCGCAGCCGAGAAAGATCCTTTTTCAGCGCGTTCAGGGACTTCTCTACGCCTTCCTCCATATTGAGGTACAATTCATCGAGTTCCATGGGTCAATGCTCCTTCGTGATCGGTTTGGATTTCGAACCGCCGAACGATTTCCGCCGGTTCGCCCGTCCGGAAACGCCTTCGGTATCGGCGTACGCCGCCCGGTCATCCGCTTCACGTCGTCGATGCGGATTTCTCACGACTTTCGGGCCGGTCCGTCCCGCCGGGATCGGTTTATGGACTTCGCATTATCCCACACTGGCGAAACCTGTCAAGTTTTCAACCATTTCATGGGGCGTTTCCACTCTGAATGTTTTCCATTTTGGGACCGAACCTTCTTCGGTAATCGGGCGTCACGGTCTTCGAGCGGAACGCTCGACGGCCGCGCTTCATGAATCCGCGCGGCCGTTGATTCTCCGAATCAAAGACCGTGACGCCCGACTCGGGACGAGCGTTGCAGGGAGGCGATATTCTGCGGCGACCCCCTTTGCCGCCTCCGGGCTCGAAACCTTGGCAAAAGCCTTGACTCCATGGGAAATCTGGGATAACAATACGCACTTGCATTCTCGTTGCGCCCCCTTGTGCAGCAAGTGAAAAATCGAGTGAAATGAGGCGGTTATGACGGAAGAACTCAGCGCCCTGATGGAGGCGCGCCGGAACAAGCTCACCCAACTCCGCGAACAGGGCGTCAACCCCTTCGCCAACGGATATCCCGTTTCCCATACGAGCGGGGACGTGGAGCGGGTCTATGGGGACAAATCCGCGGAGGAAATGGAAGGCGTGGAGGAAAGCTTCACCATCGCCGGCCGCATCCTGGCCATCCGTTCCTTCGGAAAGGCGGCCTTCGTCGTTTTGCAGGACCGGGCGGGCAAACTTCAGGTTTTCGTTCAGAAAAAACAGATCGGAGCCGAGTCCTTCGAGCTTTTCAAGCAGTTCGACGTGGGCGATATCGTCCGGGCCACGGGCGTGCCGTTTCGGACCCGCACGGGCGAACTGACCCTGAACGCCTCCGAGATCGTGCTGCTGACCAAGAATCTGCGGCCCCTGCCGGAGAAGTGGCACGGCCTGACGGACACGGAGACCCGTTATCGCCAGCGTTACGCCGATTTGATCGTCAACCCGAAAGCGGTGGAGATCTTTCGCATGCGCAGCCGGATCATCCGCCACATCCGCGATTTCCTGGACGGGCGGGACTTCATGGAGGTGGAGACGCCCATGCTGCACGGCATCGCCGGAGGCGCCACGGCCAAGCCCTTCACCACCCACCACAACGCCCTGGACATGGACCTGTTTCTGCGCATCGCGCCGGAACTGTATCTGAAACGGCTTTTGGTGGGCGGGCTGGAGCGCGTCTACGAGATCAACCGCAACTTCCGGAACGAGGGCATTTCCGTGCGCCACAATCCGGAATTCACCATGCTCGAATTCTACTGGGCCTACGCCACCTACGAAGACCTGATGGACCTGACCGAGACGCTGATGTCCGGCCTGGCCATGGAATTGCACGGCTCGCACCGGGTGCCCTACCAGGGCCGGGAGATCGATTTTTCTCCGCCGTGGGAGCGCCTGTCGCCCATGGAGGCCGTGCTGAAATTCACGAATATTCCGAAGGAAAACCTGCTGGGGCGGGAGGCCCTGCTGAACACGGCCCACAAGCTGAAGATCGAGAACACCGACAAGATGGGCGACGGGAAGCTTTTGATGGAGATCTTCGAGGAGACCTGCGAGGACAAACTCTTCGATCCGACCTTCATCGTCGATTTTCCTCTGGAAATCTCCCCTCTGGCCCGAAAGAAGGAAAGCGATCCGACGCTTACGGACCGCTTCGAACTGTATATCACCGGCAAGGAGATCGCCAACGCCTTCTCCGAGCTGAACGACCCCATCGACCAGCACGAACGTTTCACGGAACAGGTGCGGAAAAAGACGGAGGAAGGCGACGCCGAGGCCCACGACATGGATGAGGATTACATCCGCGCCCTGGAATACGGCATGCCGCCGGCCGCCGGAGAGGGAATCGGCATCGACCGCCTGACCATGGTCATGACCGATTCGGCCTCCATCCGGGAGGTGATCCTTTTTCCGCAGCTACGCAAGGAACAGTAAGGGAACCGCCGAAAACCCATGTCCTTCGAATCCTTCATCGGCCTGCGCTACCTCCGGGCCCAGCGCTCCAGCGCCTTTCTATCCACCATCACGCTGATCTGCGTGGGCGGGGTGGCGGTGGGCGTCTGCGCGCTCATCGTGGTGCTTTCGGTGATGGCGGGTTTCGAGGACGAACTGCGGGACAAGATCATCGGTCACAAGGCCCACGGGAGTCTGCTGAGAACGGACGATCTGCCCTTCGGCGGCTATCGCGAACTGTTGGAGAAGATGGACCGGACGCCGGGCGTGGTGGGCGCCATGCCGTACCTGAAACAGGAGGTCATGGTCAGTTCGGACGAAAACGTCACCGGCGCCGTGCTGAAAGGCATCGATCTTTCGCGGCTCGGGCGCGTTTCCAAACTTCCCGAACAGCTCATCGCCGGCGAACTGGCGGATCTGAAAGACCCCGAAAAACTGATGGAAAACACCCGGCGAGACATCGAGAACAAGATCCAAGAGGGGCTGCTCTTGCCGGAATGGACCGGGCGCACGAAAAAACGTCTGGGGAATAAAGCGCTGCCGGGAATTGTTGTCGGCAAGGAAATGGCCGGATATCTGGGTGTCTCGGTGGGCGACGAACTGAACGTGGTCAACCCGCTGGGCGGAGGCGTCGGCCCCATGGGACCGATTCCCTCCAACGAGTATTTCCGCGTGGCGGGCGTCTTTTTTACGGGCCTGTTCGAATACGACATGAAATTCGCCTACACCACCATCCCGGCCTTGCAGACCTTCAGTTCCATGGAGGACGAAATCACGGCCATCGAGTTCAAGGTGGAAGAGGAAAAACTCTTCGAGACCGAGGAGATCGGCCGGGCCATTCTGGCCGGAATCGGCGGGGATGCCTTTAAAATCATGGACTGGAAGCAGATGAATCGCAGCCTGTTTTCGGCCTTGCAGCTCGAACAGCTGGCCATGTTCATCATCCTGACCTTCATCACGCTGGTGGCGGCCTTCAACATCGCCAGCACGCTCATCATGATGGTCATCGAGAAGAGCCAGGAAATCGCCATTCTGAAATCCATGGGCGCCGATCGTCGCGCGATCATGAAGGTGTTCATGCTGGACGGCCTCATCATCGGCGGGCTCGGGACGCTCATCGGGGCGTCCCTGGGTTTTTTCATCTGCTGGCTGATTCCCTTCGTGGATCTGCGACTCGATCCGGAGGTGTACTATATGACCTCCGTGCCCGTGCAGGTCAAGGGATTCCAGGTGGCCGCCATCCTGATTTCCGCGTTGATGATTTCCTGGCTGGCGACGATCTATCCCGCCTGGCAGGCGGCCGGCATGAAGCCGGTGGACGGACTGCGCTATGACTGAAAACGCCCGGCCGAACAACGGCGCGTCCGCCGCCATCCGCATCGAGAACCTTCGCAAGTCGTACGACCTGAACGGGAAGACCATCGAGGTCTTGAAGGGCGTCGATCTGGAGCTTTCGCCCGGCGAGCGGGTGTCCATCGTGGGCAAGTCCGGCGTGGGGAAAAGCACCTTTCTGCACGTTCTGGGCACCCTGGACCGCCCCAGTTCCGGAAAGATCTTCTACGACGGGGAGGAGGTTTTCCGCTTCAACGATCGCCGCCTGGCCCGTTTCCGGAACCGCACCATCGGGTTCGTCTTCCAATTCCATTACCTGCTGCCGGATTTCAGCGCCCTGGAAAATGTCATGATCCCGCTGAAGATCCACCGCACCTCGCCCGAGGAGGCCCGGGAGCGCGCCCGGAAACTTCTGGAACAGGTGGAACTGGGCCATCGGCTGGACCACAAGCCCGGCGAACTCTCCGGCGGCGAACAGCAACGGGTGGCGCTGGCACGGGCGCTGGTGATGAATCCGAAAGTCCTTCTGGCCGACGAACCCACGGGTAACCTGGACGGACAGACCTCGGAGGGCATCCACGATCTGCTGGAGGAATTGAACCGCACGTACCGGACGACGCTGGTCGTCGTGACCCACAACCAGTCTCTGGCCGACCGCATGGACCGGCAGCTTCGGCTGCACGGCGGCGTGATCGGCGTTCGGGACGACGGATGATGGAGGGAACGGGACGCATGGCGACACGGATGGCGGGCCTGGTAATACTCCTATCGTTGTGCCTTCCGGCCATGGTCCACGCCTTTTCCGGAACCGTTCTGGACATCCGCATGCAGGGCCTTTACCGCGTGGAGCAGGCTTCCGTGGAGAAAGTGTTGTACTCCCGCGTGGGTGCGGAATACGGCCCCGCCACCATTCAGAAGGATATCAAGGCCATCTACAAGCTGGGCAAGTTCCAGGACGTTCAGGTGGACGTGGCATACACGGACAAGGGCGTCATCCTGACCTATATCCTGAAGGAGCAACCCTCCATCCGCAAGGTGGCGCTGGAAGGCAACGACGAGGTGGACGAAGACGACATCATGGAAGTGGTGGATGTCAAGCCTTACTCCGTTCTGAGCCACGCCAGGATCTATCAGAACATCGACAAAATCCGCAACGTCTACATCGACAAGGGCTTTTACCTGGCCGAGATCGAGTCGGACATTCTGCCCGCCAAGGACAACCAGGTCGATGTCACTTTCAAGATCAAGGAACGCGCCAAGGTGGTGGTGAAAAAGGTCATTCTCCAGGGAAACGAAAAGATTTCCGACAAGGAGTTGGAGAAGATCATGCTCACCAAGCCGGGCGATTTTCTCAGTTTCCTTACGAATTCCGGCAAGTTCCGCGAGGAAGCCGTGGAGCGTGACCGCGCCATGATCGAGAAGCACTACGGCGATCACGGCTACGTCAACGCGCGCATCGGCACGCCTCAGGTCTATATCTCGCCCGACCGCACCTGGATCTACGTCACCTTCCCCATCGTGGAGGGCGAGCAGTTCCGCATGGGCGACGTGGATTTTTTCGGGGATCTGCTTTTCCCGAAAGAACAGTTGAAGGAAGCCTTCACCTTGAAAAAGGGCCAGATCTTCAACCGCTCGCGTTTCATCCAGGACTTCGAGCGCATCACCGCCATGTACAAGGATCTGGGATACGCCTACGCCAACGTCAGCCCGCTGACCCGCCAGGACAAGGAACGGCGCATCCTGAATTTCGACATGCAGATTCAGAAGGGCGGCAAGGTCTGGATCGAGCGCATCCACGTGGTGGGCAACGACAAGACCCGGGACAAGGTGGTCCGGCGGGAGATGCGCATCGCGGAAGGCGACCTCTATTCCTCCACCGACGTTCGCAGGAGCAAGGCCAAGGTCTACCAGCTCGGCTACTTCGAAACGGTCGAAATCAACGAAGAAATGGGCTCCCGGGACGATCGCATCGTGCTGACGGTGGAGGTCAAGGAACGCCGCACGGGCACCTTCCAGCTGGGTTTCGGCTTCAGCAGCATCGACAGCTTCGTCTTCCAGTCCCAGATCAACCAGAACAACCTCTTCGGACGCGGCCAGAGCCTGTCGCTCATGGCCCAGGTGTCCAGCCGCCAGACCCAGTTTTCCCTAAGCTTCTTCGAACCTTATCTGGCCGATACCAGGCTGCAATTCGGCTTCAAGCTGTTCAGCCAGTCCCTGACCTATCCGCGCCAGGGCGAGTTCGGCAGTTATTCCCGGAAGAATTACGGCCTGGATTTGACCTTCGGTTATCCGTTCTGGGAGAACATCACGCTCTATCTCACGTATTCCATCCAGAATACGGACATCAACGTGGCCAACATGGTTCACATTCACCTGTTCAAGAGCGGATTCACCAGTAGTTTCACCGCCACCGCCCAGTACGACACCCGCAACAACCGCCTGTTCCCCACCAAGGGCATGCTGCACCGCCTCTCGGCCGAGTTCGCCGACGCGTGGACCGGCAGCGAGATCGAGTTCATGAAATTCACCATGCACAGCCAGTATTTCTTCCCGATCTTCTGGAAGCTGGTGTTCAAAATCAATACCGAGGTGGGCTACGTCACCACGCTGGAGGAGCCCTTCGCGGACCTGCGCGGCAAGAAGGACTTCCCCGGAGTTCCCATCGCGGAACGTTATCTGCTGGGCGGCATCTTCACCATCCGGGGCTTCGAATACGGCTCCATCTCGCCGTCCATCGAGGTCATTCCCCAGGACGATCCGGTGGGCTATCCGGTGAAGTATCTCATCGGCGGAAACAAGGAACTCATCGCGAATTTCGAACTGGAGTTTCCGATCATCGAACAGGCCGGATTGAAGTGGGTGTTCTTCTACGACGCCGGAAACACCTGGAGCGAGGAAGAACAGTTCTTTTATCTGGGACAGAGCGACCAGAACGAGTACAATCTGCCCATGGGGCTCTACATGAGTTACGGTTTCGGCTTCCGGTGGTATTCGCCCATCGGGCCGCTTCGATTCGAGTGGGGGCTGCCGATCACCCGCCGTCCGCAGGATGGGCAGATCGGCTTCGAATTCTCCATCGGGAACCAGTTCTAGGAGGAAAACATGAAACGTTTCGGGATGGGATTGCTGGTGGTGCTTCTTTTCTGCGCCGGATTCGGCCGGATGGCCCAGGCCGCCGATTTCAAGATCGCGGTGGTGGATCTGCAACGGGCGCTTCTGGAGGTGGAGGAAGGCAAGCAGGCCAAGGAGTCCTTCCGCAAGGTCGTGGAGCAGAAGCAGAAGGTCGTCAACGAGATGGAAACCAAACTGACCCGTCTGAAGGACGAACTGGAAAAGCAGGGCATGATGCTTTCGCCCGACGCCAAGGCCAAGAAGGAAGAGGAGCTTCAGAAGGAGTTCATGGAATACCAGAAGATGGCCATGGAACTTCAGACCCAGCTCAAGCAGCAGGAAACCGAGGCCGTGGCGCCCATCTACGAGAAAATGCAGCTCGTCCTGCAGAAGATCGCGGAAAAAGGCGGATATGGTCTGGTCCTGGACAAGACCACGGTGGCCTATTCCCCGCTGAAGTACGACGTCACCAACGAACTGGTGCGCATGTACGACGAGATGTATTCCGGCAAGAAAAAGCGCTGAGCAACCGGCCTTTTCGAACCGATGAAACTCGGTGAACTGGCCCGGGAGATCGGGGGCCGCCTGGAGGGCGGATCCCCGGATGCGGACATCACAGGGGTCGCTTCTTTGGAGGAGGCCTGCCCCGCCGATCTGGCCTGTTTTTCCCACGAATCCTATCGGGAACGGCTGCCTCATACCCGCGCCGGGGCGGTGATCCTTCCTCCGGGAGAAGCCGCCTGTCCCGCGCCGCGCATCGTCTGCGAACGTCCCGCCCTGGCCTTCGCCCGCGCCATGAGTCGCCTGTTCGCTCCCCGGCGTCCGGACCCGGGGATTTCCGAACTCGCCGTGGTGGAACCGGGTGCGCACGTCGGCGAAGGCTCCGCCGTGGGCCCCTTCGTTTTCATCGGCCGAAACGCATCCATCGGAAACGGCACGGTGATCCATCCCCATGTTTTCATCGGTGAAAACGTCGTCATCGGCCCAAACGGCCTGATTCATTCCCACGTCAGCATCCGGGAGGATTGCGTGATCGGCGAGCGCGTTATTCTGCAAAACGGCTGCCGCATCGGTTCGGACGGCTTCGGCTTCGCCAAGGACGAAAACGGCCGGCACGTCAAGACGCCCCAGGTGGGCCGCGTGGTGCTGGGCGACGACGTGGAGATCGGAGCCAATTCCTGCGTGGATCGCGCCACCTTCGGGGAGACCGTCATCGGGCGGGGAACGAAGCTGGACAACCTGGTGCAGGTGGGGCACAACGTGCGGGTGGGCGAGGATACGCTGCTGGTGGCCCAGGTGGGCATCGCCGGATCCTGCGACATCGGCCACCGCGTGATTCTGGCCGGACAGGCGGGTGTGGCGGATCATCTCTCCATCGGAGACGGCGCCGTGGCGGGCGCGAAAAGCGGCGTCACGAAATCGATTCCTCCGGGCGTCACGGTGGCGGGCTATCCGGCCATGGAACACGCCCGCTGGGTGCGCGTCCAACGATTTCTGCAAAAGCGGATCCGAGACGAAGAGGACAAAGAATGATCCACCCCAGCGCCGTTATCCATCCCGAAGCGACGCTCCACCCCACGGTGCGCGTGGGGCCCTTCGCCGTAATTTCCGCCGGAGTGGAGGTTCTGCCGGGCTGCGTCGTCGGGCCCCATACGGTCCTGGAAGGCCGCCTGATCCTGGGCGAGAATGGCAGCGTGTATCCCGGCGCGGTACTGGGAACGCCGCCCCAGGACATGAAATACCGAGGCGGAGACACGTTGCTGGAGGTGGGGCCGGGCTGCGTTTTTCGCGAAGGCGCCACCGCCAACCGGGGTACGGAGGACGGCGGCGGACGGACGATCATCGGCGGGGGCGGCTATTTCATGGCCCAGTCTCACGTGGGGCACGACTGCCTTCTGGGCGAGCGCGTCATCCTGGCCAACGGCGCGGCCTTGGCGGGGCACGTGCGCATGGGCGATCACGTCCAGCTGGGCGGCATGGCGGGGGTGCATCAGTTCGTGCGCGTGGGCCGGCATGCTTTCATCGGCGCGGGAGCCATGGTGCGCCGGGACGTGCTGCCGTTCGCGGTGGTTATGGGCGACCGGGCGGTCATTACGGGCGTCAACCGCGTGGGACTCTTGCGGGCGGGATATTCCGAAGAGCGCGTGGAGCGCATCCGATCCTATTTCCGGATGCTTTCCGAAGGCGATATGGAAAGCGGCGCGAAACGCCTGTCCGATCACGCCCCGCCGGACGACGGGGACGCCCGGATCTTATTGGAGTTTCTCGCCGGTTCGAAAGAAGGCTTCTGCCGCTTCAAGCCCGGATTTTAGCGCGGTTCTTATTTGCTTTTAGCGCTGGTTCAACCGCTCATGGCGAGTGATTTCGCGAAGCGAAATCGCATTGAGCTACGGGCGGCGCGTCCCTCGATAAACCGCCCTCTTGGCGGCACTCGGGATGAGCGCCTTTTCGTCGCTGAAACCATTTCAGGCAACCTCTAAAAATCCATATTCCGCTGCAAACGAATCTTTTCGATCCGGATCGTTTTTCCCAATCCTCGACGTATCTTCTTGATATGTCTGCGGTCGTGAAAATGACCGGACCTGAAAATGACCGGACCTGAAAATGACCGGACCTGAAAATCGATCGTTCTCGCGACGAGTAGCCATTTTTAGAGGTTGCCTGAATTACGGACCGAGAGATTTCGAGAGAATTTTCAGTTGGATTCGTCGGCGGCGCGACGAGGAATGTCGGGAATCTTTTGAGAAACGTTCGGCGGCGAAGACGGCCGGAAAGTATCCGAAATCCGGCCGAACGTATTTTTGAGATGGTTTCTACTTCTTTTTACCTTCCGTCAAGCCGTGTTTTTCCATGCGGCGCAGCAATTGGAATCGGCTGATTCCCAGCATGCGCGCGGCTTCTGCTTTGACGCCCTTGGCTTGTTTCAGGGCTTGGTGAATCATGCGCATTTCCAGTGATTCCAGGGAATCCACGCCGGGGACGAAATCGAAGGGAATGCTTTCGCCCGTGGCGGGGGGCCGGTCCTGTCGGAGGATCCGCTCCGGCAGATGTTGCAAATCGATCCGTCCTTCTTCGGCAAGAATCACCGCGCGTTCGATCATATTTCGCAGTTCCCGAACATTTCCCGGGTAATCGTAATCCAGAAGCCGTTTCTGGATGTCTTCGGCCAGGGGATCGAGATTCACCCCGATTTTGGAACCGAAGAAATCCATGAAATGTCCCGAAAGAAGCAGGATATCCCGTCCCCGTTCCCGCAACGGCGGGACGTGAATGGGAAAAACCGCCAGACGCTGGTAGAGATCGAAGCGGAACGCGCCTTTCTCGCACAACTCGGCGAGATCCCGGTTCGTGGAAGCCACCACGCGGCAGCGGACGGGATATTCCTTCACCGACCCCACCCGCTGGTAAGTGCGACTCTCCAGAACGCGCAGGAGTTTTCCCTGTAAAAACAGATCCATATCTCCGATCTCGTCCAGAAGCAGCGTTCCTTCCCCGGCCTCGTAAAAGGCGCCTTCCCTGGCCCGGTCCGCTCCGGTGAACGCGCCCCGTTCGTGGCCGAAAAGCAGACTTTCCACCAGCTCTCCCGGCAGGGCCACGCAATCGACGGAAATGAAAGGGGCGGGGTCGGCAGTGGAGATGCGATGCAGATGGCGGGCCGCCACTTCTTTTCCCGCGCCGGTCTCGCCCGTTATCAGCACCGTCGTGTCCGGGCTGGCGGCGACTTTCTCCAGTTGTTCGATCACGCGCAGGATTCCGGCCGATTTTCCCAGCAATCCCTCGCGCCGGTGTTCCTGCCATCCCTCGTTTCGTCGCCGAACTTCCTCCCTTTTTCGGATTTCCGCCACGCGAGCCACGATGGGTTTGGTGCTGGTTTCCTTGACAATGTAGTCCTCGGCGCCCTGCCGGATGGCCTGGATGGCGTTTTGGATGGTCTCATAAGCCGTCATCATGATAATGGAGGTGGATATCTGGGTCGCTAAAAGAACGGGAATGATGCTGATTCCGTCTTCGTCCGGCAGACGATGATCCAACAAAATCACCGGATAGGGGCGCTTTGCGGCGGCGTCCAGCGCTTCTCGGGCGGAATAGGCCAGATCGCAGTCGATTTTCTTTTTGCGCAACTCCCGGCCGATGGCCTGGGCGTAGAGTTCCTCGTCATCCACGACGAGGACGCGGAATTCATCTCTCGAAAGGAGGTTCCGTTGCGTTTTCTCGCTCATTGCTTCATGCTCCTTGGCAGGATGACGGCCGCCCGACAGCCGCCTTCCTCTCGATTTCGCAAGGTCACCACGCCGCCATGACCGGCCACGATCTGACGGCAGACGCTCAATCCGAGTCCGGTTCCATTGCTTTTTCGGGTATAAAACGGTTCGAAACAATCCTCCGGGTGACAATCCAGTCCGGGGCCTTCATCGTCGATCCAGAGAGTGACCGAATCCCGGCTTTCCATGGCCCGGACCTGGACCTGGCCGCCGGGCGAGGACGCTTCCAGGGCGTTGATAAGCAGATTCATGACGACCTGTTTCAAGGCGTCGAAATCACCGTGGAGGGACAATCCGGGCGGAATACGGACATCGATTTCCTTGCCGGCCTGTTTGCGGGTTCCGGAAAGCAGGTGGCTGCATTCCATGACCAATTTCGTGATATCCATCATGGAGTATGTGGTCCCGTGTTTTCCGGCCAGGCTCAGGTAATCCCGCAGAAACATATCCATTCGGGAAACTTCACGTCGCAGGCTTTCCACCACTTCCACGGACGAGTGATTTTCCGGCAGCTCTTCCTTCAGGCTTTCCAGGGTGGCCCCGATGGCCAAAAGGGGATTGCGGATCTCGTGGGCGAGCTGAGCCGCCATTTCCCCCATGGTGGCCAGCCGTTCGCGTTTTATCATGTCGTTGAACCCGTCCTTGGAGTCCCGGGCTCCCCCGACATCCCGATGGATCCGGATCATCACCAGGAATCCGATCACCTGGCTTTCATCGCCGACCAGCAGCATGGCTTCCACCTTGCCGGGAAGCAGATGGCCCGTCTTGTGACGGAAAACCGTCATTTCCTGGAAATAACCGTCCGTGAGCGCCAGAAACTGGTGATTCAGGATTTTCGTCGTGTCTTCGGGATCCCGGAAGAGAACATCGATCCGCTGGTTCAACAACTCTTCCGGCGAATACCCGAAATCCCGGGTCACCGCGTCGTTCAGCGATGTGACGCGAAACGCGGGATCCACCATGACGGAAGGCGCGGATTGCCCCATGGTGAGGTGGAGCAACTGGTTTTGAATGGAACTGCCCGGGCGTGTGGGGAGGATCTTGGATTCGATGGATAAACCGCGCACGTTGTTCTCGATGATCTCGCCCAGTCGCTTGGCGTAGCGAAGCATGACCTCGCGCTGCTGGGGGCTGTAACTATGATGCCCTTCTTTTTCGAAAACGATGTCGCCGTAGGTTTGGTTGCCGCAGACGACCGGGACACAAATGAAACTGTGCTCGCCGATGATATCGGTGATGGTTTCCACGATGTCCGGGGGAATGAAAGACCCCACCAGTTCGGAAAACGAGGTGGTTTCCATGACTTTTCGTTCCCGCCAGGACTGGACGATGAGTGTGTCCCAGGCGTCCTGGATACGGAAGGCGGTGTTTTGCAGGTCGTGTCCGAAAAGACGCTCGATTTCTCCGACCTCGCGGTGACTGTCCGCGGACGTGCCGATGGCCACCCGGGCTTCTTCCCGCTTATCATTGAAAATGATGAAATTGGCCGAATTGCAGCCGAGAATCTTGGCGGCTCCCCGCAAAATGGATTCCAGAATTTCTTCGATGTCGATGATGGGTTCGCTCATGGTCCGAGTCTTCCGTCGGTCGTTTCCGTGCGGGCATTACAGCACGACTTCCATAAAAGTGCAATGGATCCCCGCCCGGGGCGGAAAAAAACTCCGGGAAGGTGGAAGGAAGGTGGGGCTTCGGTGCTCGCGGTGCCGAATAGATAAGGTTTTCGGTATAGAGGGAAGTTGGTGAGAAGATTTCCTTGGGTCCGAATACCGAAGCCCCACCGCAGAGGTGATGAAAAAGAACTCTCAGCGCCCCCATTTCAGGTTGCGCTTGGAGAAGAGGCTGTCTTTCAGATTCTGGTTGATCAGAAGAGATTTAACCTCCAGATCGGTGGAATGACCGGTTTTGGCGTCTTGCATGCGAACCAGGCTGTTGCGAACCATTCCGCCTTCGTATTTCTTGGGACGGCTGGCTTCCAGGATCTTGATCGGCTGGTTGTCGTGACCGAAATATTCCACTCGCGTTTGGGCGTAGTCCTGTTTGCGCACCACGATGCGGACCCAGCCGTAGACGGCTTCTTTCGGGTTTCTCGGCGTACAGCGCAAGGTCCAGATATGATCGTCCTGGCGCTCGATGGCGGCGTCGTACTGGTCGGACCAGTTCACGCTCGCCATGTCGCTGGTGGAGAAATCCGATCCGGCGAAGGTCTGTTTCATGTTATGGGCGGCTACGCGGCGCACTTTCTTGAAACCGGGAAGATAGACGAACACCCGGTTGCGGTCCTCGGCCAGCGTGGCCATGTTTTTGAATTCACCGGAGGTGAAGCGAACCAGGCGTTTGACCCGGCCTTTCTGCCAGATCGTGAAATCGTAATTCTTTTCGGATCGGTCCGTGTCCCGGACGGTCATCCGGACTTCCATGATCTGATCCTCGAACCCGTTGATCTGTTGATCCATCTTTTCCAGAATTTCCTGTCCGGAAGGCTGCTTGCCCGCCGCGAAAAGCAAGGAGGGAAGGCTTACGAAAAGAAGCGCCGCGAGAAAAAAGACCGCTTTCGAATGGGTTTTCCGTACCAAGGTTTCCTCCTGTTGCTTTTTTTCTTTGTTGGAATTGTATCCGCCGATCTTCGGGTTGGTTCTTAAGCAAACGACGGGCCAAAAGCGCCGAACGTTGAACGATTGCCGGAAAACGTCGAGAAAACCGATTGTTTTCAGTATATTGCGTCGGACTTTCGACGAAAAGGGATCGTGGAGAAACCGGACGTTATCATTTCGCACGCCTTGAATGTGCGAAATGGCACTCTCGAAGGAAGTTCCCGAACGAAAAAGAGAGATGGCGGAGAAAAAGATCGACGGTTTCTGATTCGGCGCCGAACATGTTTTGAATTGACAAAGGAATTTGACTAAAACCTTTACTTTTCGCCCCCCCTGGTCCAAACTCGAATTCAAAAAACAGTCCGTAACCCGTAATTCAAAGGAGATGAAAATGGCCAATTTCCTGTTCGTTCTGTCCCGGGGGCTGGAAGATCCGACACGCGCCACTCGCTGTTTTCAATTCGCCAAACTCGCCATGGACGACGGGAACAAGGTGGAGGTTTTCCTGATCGACGATGCGGTGGTCTTTGCCAAGATCGGCATGTCCGATCACGTCAAGGCGCCAACGGGTGACGAATTGAAGCCCTATCTGGATGCCCTGCTTGCCGGTGACGTTCCCATTCACGTCTGCACGCCCTGCGCGAACAACCGCCAGACGGACGAGTCCGATTTCGTCAGCACGGCCCGGCTTTCCACCGGAAAGGTGTTGATCGATCTGGCCAAGGAATCCAAGGTTTTCACGTTCTGAAAACCGTCCGGTTCCAGGTTTCCAACGATTACGGAAATATTCGGGAGGGTGGAATGCCGAAAATGTTGATTGCCTGTTTTTCGAATTCGGGAAATACGCGCTCCATGGCCCGGGCCGTTCAAGAGGGCGCCGAGGGGGTCGCCGGGCTTGATGTCGTGCTTAAAACCGTGAAAGAAACCGATATGGAAGACCTCACGGGGGCGGACGCCATCGTCATCGGCAGTCCTACGTATTTCGGCGGCATGAGCGCGGAAGTCAAAGACCTTCTGGACCGCAGCATTCGATGCTATGGAAAACTGATCGGGAAGGTGGGGGGCGCATTTTCCTCTTCCGGCTCCATCGGAGGTGGGAACGAGACCACCATTTTAGGCATTCTCCAGGCGCTGATGATCCACGGCATGGTGGTTCAGGGTGTTCAGAAAGGGGACCATTACGGGCCGGTCTCCATTCGGGAACCGGACGACGCCGCCCGGGCGCAGTGTGTCGCCTATGGCCGAATGCTGGGCGAATTGACGGTGAAACTTTTCGGTCCGTAATCATGGATCGCAACCGGATCTTCTACGGTCGCGAAACCGGATAAATCGGAGGAAGTTTGAAAGCGCGGCTCGGCTTTCTTTTTTTCTGCATCTTTCCACTATGGTTTGTTTCCGTTGGTTCCTCTTCCGAATCGGAAAAGGTTCTTCCTCCGGAAGTTTCCGATATATTTCAGGAATTCATTCAAAACATCAATGCCGATCCGGGTTTTCCTTCCGCTTATCGGGTGGAAAAGGCGCTCATTCTGAAGGACCGAATCCGGATCCGGGTGATGAAAAAAGGTTTGTCGGCCGGAGAATTTCTGCTTCGGTTTCCGGACGAAGATTGCCGTTTTCGCACCCGGGCGTTCTGCGTTGAACCCGTCGCCGTCATGGAAACGGAGACACGAGCGGCCATCCTGCCGGTATTATTGGATAAACTTCGCGAACTGGACGATCGACCGCTTTGGAAGACACTGACAAAGGAGGATTTCAGCGATTCCGGACCGGACAATCGCCCGCGTCCCTACGGTTCCGGAGATGGCGAGTGCATCGATCCGTGCTGGGATGTCCCTGGGCGCATGAGTGAAAACCTCGACCCGGAAGAACCGCCGCCGGTGAGGAAACCTCCGAAACCTTCCGGCCCCTCCCCGTATGACGTCGATTGTGAAAAGGTATTGGCGGACCGGGAGGCGTATGCCGGACCGGGAGGATACAATCTGCTGGTGTTGCCTCCGAAACAGCAGGTCAACTGGCCACTGACGGGAACATTGGTGCTGCTTCTCGTCCTGGTTTCCATTTGGATCGGAACCGGCGCGCGATCGGGTCGGAAGCGGCTGAATCTTCTCGATATTTCCATGGTTCGTTTCCTGTTTCAAAGTCGCCTGCATCCGGTCTCCTTTCAGATCGTCGCCCTTCTGGGATGGTTCGTTGCGGCCTATCTGATTCTCGCCGGTTCCTTGAGCGCCTCGGGCAATCCGGGAGGCGCGTTGCTGTGGGGCATATGGTGGGCGCTGCTTTCCGTTTTTCCCCTTTTCGGCGGACGGCTCTTCTGCGCGGTCTGTCCGATCAGCGCCGCGGGACGCTGGCTCCAGCCCGTTCTGGGGCGGGAACACACGGTTCCGACATGGCTTTCGGGAAGCGGGTGGTGGTTTGCAGCGCTGCTCCTTGCCTTGTTCGGTCTGCTGAACGAAGGGTTGCGTATCGAGGAACGGCCGTGGGTGGCCGGACCGTTCTTGTTGGGAATTTCCGCTCTGGCGTTGCTGTTTTTTCTCGCTTTCCGGGGGCGAGCCTGGTGCAATCACCTCTGTCCCGTGGGAGCCGTACAAGCGCTTCTGGCCCGCCTTTCCTTTCTGCAATGGGGAACGTCGCCGGAAAAACGGCCATCGCATGAGGAAAAGCGAACTTTACGGGCTTGCAGTTTCGGGCTCAACCCGGAAAATCTTCAGAATCCCAATGTTTGCAGCCTTTGCGGCGATTGCCTCCGGGGACGGGAAAACCGGTTGGCGATGTTTCTCTCCGTTCCGGATTCCGGAGATTTTACAAAGGATCCTTTGCCCGGAGAAACGGCGCTGCTTTGGGTGCTTTTGGGACACCTGCTCTTTCTTGGCCTGCTTTCCAACGATTATTCCCAGTTCGGCGCGACGTTTTACGAACATGCTTTCATCGTCTTCCATCCCTCCCCGCCGCTTCCGGACTGGATTCCCTATTGGTCCCTGGCGGTTTATTATGTCTTGCTGTTGCTGGCCTGCATCGGGGCGGTGGCGGGAAGTCATGCTTTGCTGGTCCGCTGGGCGGCGCGAGGTGGAAACGGATTGGCAAAGGAAGATTCCCGGCGATTTTCCCTGTCTCTTCTGCCTCTGGGGGTGGCGGCCTTTTTCGCGGCTCACATTCCGGCTTTCGCCCTGTGGCCGGACCTGTTTTCCCGTTTCTGGCATATGCTGACCGGCGGGGATTTTTCCGAAACCCCGCTGATTCAGGCTTCCGATTACCCCGGCCCGACGCTCTGCGGGTTGCGCCTGGTCGTGCTGCTTCTGGGATTTCTGGTTACGCAGATCACGTTGCGGGCCACGGCGAAGGCTTTGGAGGAAAACCGATTTCCGGCGGTCGGGCGGCGACGACGCGCGGAGATGTTTTTCGCCCTGGTTTTGACACTGATTCTTTTGGCGCTTACCTTGTTGCCGAACACCGTGGGGGACGTATGCTGACGGCCACGCGCTCGGTATGGAACGGATGGTCGCGGGCGGGGATCGGCGTCCCGATTTTCCTGCTGCTGCTGGTTCTTTCCGCCTGCCAGCCCCCTCGCGAACGGCTGGTGGAGGATGCCGAGCTGGCGGCGCAAAAGGGCTGGGAGGCCGTCTTGCATCGCATGGCGGAACCCTCCACGGCCGCTTACGAAAACGGGGGCTGGACGACGCTGATGGATTCGGATTCCGGCCAGTGCCAGCGGTACGGTCCCGGGATGTTCGTGGAGGCCCAGGCCTACGACATGAACTGGTTCATGGCCGGTCACATGGGCCCATTTCGAAATCCGGAGAACGAGCCCCTGGCCAGGCGCATCGTGGCGGTGCTGAAAGAATGGCAGCATCCGTACACCGGAAGCTGGCCCTGGAGCGATGACGGCTGCGTGCATGAGCGTTTCGCCCTGTCGCTGTGGCGTTACGGAGAGCGGGAGGAAGCTCGAAAAGCCGCAGACTGGGCCGCCCAGTGGGCGCTTCACGAACGCCTGACCGAGGACGGTCTTTTGCGGGAGACCGAAGGCGTATACGTCATCAAATCCTGGGGAGCGTTGCAGGGGCCGCCCAAAACCTACGACGGAGGCTTTCCGCCCGTCGATCCGTTTTTTTTGAATGTCGGCGCGGACGACGAACTTCCCATGCTGCTGCGGCTTTTTCACGAAAGCGGCACGAAAGATCGCTATCCGGAGGTCTGGCGGCGGCTGGTGCGGGGATATCACAAGATCCTGGATCATCCGGGGCTCGACCGACGCAAGAGTTCGAATTTCATCCGGATTTTCGCTTTGGCCGAGTACCCCGCTTTGGTGGATGAAGGAATTCTCCCGAAAGACGCGTATTACGGCAAGGCCGTGGCGATTCTACGCGAACTGGCCTTCGCGCAGGAAGCGAAGCTTACGGTGGACAGCGCCGCGCTGGGCTGTCTGCTTCTGGGCGTGGCGCGAACCCCGCTGTTGAACGAGATTCCCGAGACGGTGGACTTGCTGGTATTGCATCTATTAAACGCCCAGGATATCGGCGGAGAGTGGGTGGTGAATAAATTCTTGTTTATGGATCCGCGCATGCATTTCACGAAGGAAGATTTTCGCGTGGGGGGTGTCGTGGGCGACATCGAGGCGGTGACCACCTACCATGCGACCTGGGCGCTGAAGACTTATGTCGATGCCGTGCGGAAGGGGGCGGAGAAATAAAGGGCGGACCTTGCGGCCCGCCCTTGTGTGTTTTGCAATTTCTCCCGATCAGAAATCCTTGAAGTCCGGATCGCCTTCCATGGGAATGATGTCCTCCGGGCGGAGCATCATATCCTGACCGTTTTTCGGTTTGGAGGGAAGACGTTTCGTCTTTCTTACGCTCAGAATTTTCGTTCCGGCCGATGACGCCCGATTGGCCGTATGCGAAGAATGCTCGCCCAGTTTGAAGCGTCCCACCATGGCCATGAGTTCCTGGGCCTGGCCCGCCAGTTCCTCCGACGCGCTCGACGATTCCTCCGAGTTCGCCGCGTTCTGCTGCGTCACCTTGTCCATCTCCGCCACCGCCTTGTTCACCTGCTCGATCCCGCGCGCCTGCTCCTGGCTCGCCGAGGCGATCTCCCCGATGATGCCGCCCACCTTCTCGATGGAAAGCGTCACCTTCGACAGCTTCTCGTTCATGTCCACGCTGATCTTCTCGCCGCCTTCCGAAAGCGCGACGGACTCGTTGATGAGATCCTCCGTCTTCTTGGCCGCGTCCTTGGAGCGTAACGCCAGGTTGCGCACCTCCTCGGCCACCACGGCGAAGCCGCGTCCCGCCTCGCCCGCGCGGGCCGCCTCCACCGCCGCGTTCAGCGCCAAAAGGTTGGTCTGGAAGGCGATCTCGTTGATGTCGCGGATGATGGCCGAGGTGCCCACCGCCGCCTGGCGGATCTGCTTCATGGCCTCGGACATCTGCCCCATGGCCTGGCCGCCCTGCTCGGCCACGTCGCCGGCCTCGCGGCTCATGGCGTCGGCCTGCTGGGCGTTGTCCGCGTTCTGGCGGGTCATGCTGGCCATCTCCTCCAGGCTGCTGCTGGTTTCCTCCAGGCTGCTGGCCTGCTCGGACGCGCCCTCGGCCACGGCCTGGCTGCTCGACGCGATCTGGTTGCCCGCCGCCGCCACCTGGTCCACCGCCAGCGCCACCTGCTGCAACGTTTCCTGAAGCGATTTGACCGTGTTGTTGAGTCCGCTGCTGATTTTGATGAAGTTTTCGCGAACTTCACGCGTATCTTCGTCCGCGTCGGCCACGGTCGTGACCACGGTCAGGTCTCCGGCGGAAATCTTGTCCAGATCCGCGATCAGATTGACGATCTCGTTGCTCTGATAATCGGACTGCTTTTTCATGACGCGCACGGCGCGCTTGATGTCGGTCAGGTCGGTGATGAATTCCAGACAGCCCACGGCCTTGCCGCTTTCATCGAGAATCGGCGCTCCGATGTACTGAATGTCCAGATCGTGTCCGCCGGGGTGAGCATCCGTTTCCTGGGTGACTTTGCTCCGATTTTGCATGGCAAGGGAGCAGGCGCATTGCGATGTCTGGCAGTGGGAGGTCTTGAAGTGGTTATAACATTTGGTTCCGACGAGCTGTTCCGACGGAAGTCCGATCAGTTCCGCGCCGAATTGGTTCATGTATTGGATGTTGAATTCCCGATCGACAACCATGGCCGGAGTGGGGATGTTGTCAAGCTGTCCCACCAGGACATCCGTCATGACGTTGATCCCGCCCAGAAGATCTTGCCACGCCCCGTGATAGGAGCCGGCGTCCGCGCGCATGGTCAGTTTGCCGTACTTGACATTGTGGATGGTCTTGTTTACGTCGGCCATAAGGTCTTTCAGGACAGCGATCATTTCCTTCAAGGAAATCGCCATGATATCCTTGGTGGAACGGGGAGCGATCGAAACGGAGATATCGCCCTTGGAGACGGCCTCGGTCGCCATGGCCATTTCCTTCTGGGATTCGATCATTTTCTGGAACGCCCCGGCCAGTTCGCCGATCTCGTCTTCGCTGTCGGCCTCGATCGCCTGGTTGATATCCCCCTGGGCCAGGCCGTTGGCGGCCGTCACCATCTCCGAGAGCGGATCCACGATCATCCTGGCCACCTTGCGCGCCATGAGAAGCCCGAAGACGATGGCCAGAATACTGGCCAGTATGGCTGCGATCGTGGCGTTGCGGTTATCCTCCATCAGCTGCGGTCCGAGGGTATCCTGTTCCGATTTATACTGGGACTTGATCTTCTCCATCATATCGGCGATCTCCGGTCCCAGCACGTCCATGGTTCCCTTTACGACTTTGTTTCGCTCCGTGATGGCGGCGACGACATCACCGAAGGCTTGCGTATAGGTCGATAGCATGGGCGTCACTTGGGCCAGGAGCGCGCGCCGTTCGCGGTTCTGCAGGCTGCGATCCAGGGTGTCCAGATGCCCGCCCATGTCCTCGAATTCACTTTTCACGCGCGCGGCGTCGGCATCCGCGTTGCTCTCCAGATATTTCATGACGTACAGGCGTCCCAGGAGCAGACTGCGCGTGGCCTGAGACGTGTAGTAGGCGGCATTCATGTCGCCGTCCCTTCGGGCGGTGGTGAGAATCTCCGTCAGGGCCTTTTCCATCTTGGGGCCATTCACGTTCAGAACACTGGTGAAGCGTTCTTGCCGAATCATCTGCTTGGCGACGACCTCGCCGAACCCCGCGTGATATTTCTCCAGTTTCGCGCCGGAGTCCTTCAGGATCGCCACCCGCTCCGGATTGCGGATCAATTCCAGGCTCTCATCCAGCAACTCCCCGGTTTTCTTGTAATAATCCTCGAAACGATCCACGTTCTTCTGGCTGCTCGTGATGAGAAACTCCTTCACGTTCATGCGCACCATGAGCAGATTCGACTGCACCTGCCCCAGAATGTTGGTGTTGCGCGCGATGGCCCGGTAACGCGCCACGCCGTCGGAGGAATTCGACAGCGCGAAATAGGCCACCCCCGCCACGAGAATCAGCAGGCCCAGCACCACGGCGAAGCCCGTCCGGATTTTCTTTCCGACCTTCATGTTCTTGAAATCAAACATCATTTAGCTCCTTGTCATATGAGAATGGGATCCATGGTTCATCGTCCGGCGACGTTCGCCGGCGGTTCAGTTGTTTTCCGCGGCGGCGCGGAGTTTCTCCATCTCCCGGCCGGTGAGCACCTTATTGATGTCGAGCAGGAAGACTACGCGGCGGGCGGCCTTTCCGACGCCGAGAATGAAGTCGCTTTCCACGTGCTCCTGTCCGAAGGCGGGCGGCGGCTCGATCTGGTCGGCGGGCACGTCCAGGACTTCCAGCACCTCGTCCACGATGACGCCCATGGTCATCTCGCCCTGTCCGGCGGCCACCTGGACGACGATGATGACGGTCTGGTCGGTGGGCTCTGTTTCGGGCATTTCGAACTTGAGGCGCAGATCGATGACGGGGATGACGCGCCCTCGCAGATTGATGACGCCCTTCATGAAAGGCTGGGTTCTCGGCACGCGGGTTACGCCCATGAGTCCAATGATCTCGCGGACATACAGGATCTGAAGCCCGTATTCCTCCTTGGCCAGCTTAAACGTCATGTACTTCCCCGCCAGAACGTCCAGCGGTGAAGCGTTCCCTGCTTGCGCTTGGGCGATTTCGGTCGCACGTATAGATGAAGATTCCATTTTCCCCTCCTGTCCAAATGCCGACTTGGTTGACCCTTAAAACATAATCAAAACAACGAAACCAATGTCAATGCCTTCTTCAGTTGTACGGAAAATATCCCTGGTCCGATTCGGGATGGAGGAATTTCCCGATAACGATTCCTAGGCAGATGTCTCCATATGCTCCTCCCATCTTTAGCAGCTTTGCTGACTTTTCCGTCAGCGTTCTACAAATAAAGCAAGGCCTATAACAAAACAAACGCGTATACAGACCAAGTAAAAGAGAGAACTATGCCGACAGCATGGCTTCCTCGGAAATCCCCATGATTTCTCTCACTTTTTCGATCAGGGCCGGAGCCTTGATCGGTTTCGATAGCGCTCCATCCGCTCCGAGAGCCAGCATTTCATCCAGAAACTCGGGATACCCCGTGATGGCCAGGACTTTAAGATAACGCGTGCGCTCATCCTGGCGGATGGCGGAAAGCACCTGGCGGCCGTCCATGCCGGGCATCTGTACGTCCAGAATCACCAGGTCCGGAACCATGGCTCCCAGTTTTATCATGGCCTCGTAGCCATTGGTCGTTCCGGTGACCGAAGAAAAACGCAAGGAACTCTTGGCCAGACTTCGTTCCACGATCTTTAGAACTTCCGGTTCGTCGTCCACCACCAGGACGCTGGGCGCCTGCCCCAGAATGGAAGAGTCCAGTTTCCGTTCCCTTAGAAAGGTAAGCAGGTCCGGGTAACTGATTTTCCAGGTTCCTGAAATCGGATGCTGTATGCCGGGAAGTACGTTCGTCTTCAGGTAATGGGCGACCGTGCGCCGTGGCAGATCGAGCAATTTGGCCACTTCGCCACTGGAAAAATACTTCTCGTTTCCATTCGGCTTGGTCATGTGAGTCACGGTACATCCTTTCTCGGTTCGTGCAAGACGGTGGCCGGCCGATCAAGCAGGTAAATAAATAACCATCTTCTAATTCAATGAAACAAACTGGCGAAGTAAAATTCCGAACTTCGTGGAAATTAATCGTTCGCTTTCCAAGGATATTTAACGAAAAAGTAAGGGAATGTGATTTTCTCTGATATTTTAACAATGAAGACAAATTGCAAAAGAATACAATAGGATATAGAATCCTAAATGAAACTTGTTCTTGTATTCTTGCCATATTGCTTATTTGCGGAAATACCCCGAACCGAAGCAAGAAAAGTATGAATTTGAGAAGTTCGACTAATTGATAGTATAATGCTTGGAAAAGACCGGAAACATGAAACTTTTTCTCTTTCTTGGGAGAATGCAAATGATCGAAAGCAAATCCGTTTCGTTGCGTACGATTCGCTCCTCCGACCTCGATGCTTTGCTTCAAAAATTAAGCCGGTTCGAGGAAAACGGCGAATTCTGGCCCATCAAACTGCATTCCGAAGTCGCCTTCAGAAAACGTTTCGAGGAAACCGGCATGTGGGGAGAAGATCAGGGCTCACTGCTGATTGTGGACAAGGAGGAAAATCTGCTGGGTTTCATCGGATTTTTCCGCAAACTGGACTATGTTGAGGGTTATGAATTGGGAGGAAAAATCTTTCGGGGACGGGATCGAGGCCGGGGAATCATGGCCGAGGCTTTGCGGGTATTCTCGGCATACCTGTTCGAACTGAAGCCCATCCCCCGGCTGTATGCCACTGCAATCGCCGGAAATGAAGCCAGTCGGAAGGTTTTGGAAAAGAATGGATTCCGGCACGAGGGAACCATGCGTCAGGCGATTTTCCAGCGGGGAAAACTGCAAGATCTCCACTTCTTTTCGCTTCTGCGTCAGGATGCGCCGCCTTTGTGTGAGGCTCTGAAGGAGTAGAGACGGAATGAGTCCGGCCACCGGACGATTTTTCATGGTCTGGGGAACGAGCCAAGCGAAGTTTCATGGCGACCAAGCCTGTTGGAGGATCTCGAAGGGCTCTTTTCAAAAAAACCGGGGGGACGGTCGGATTTCCCATGAAACAGGGTGTGCTTTTGGTTGACTTCCCCGGGGCAGTGGTGCTAGCATGAAACCGCTAAATTTCAAGCGTCGAAACCGGAGTGACGAAGAAAAAGGTAATGATTATGGGGAGTTCTCAAGACAAAAATGTAGAGAAGCTGGCGGACCAGTTCTGTCAGTTCTTATTGAAAACCTACCCCGTGATGGCCAGTTTCGTGGGGGTCCATGAAGGCGACGAGGATTTTCCTGATTTTTCGCCCAGTGGAGTCGCCCGGCGTATGGAACGCCTGGAGCGTTTCAAGACCGCTTTAAAAGCCGTCAACCGCCGTTCTGTCTCGCCTGCGTTGCTGGTGGATCTGGACCTGATGCTCGGCAAGATCGAGGTCGAACTGTTACTGAACAAGAAGTATCCGCTTTATAAAATACTACCGGACCTCTATCTGAACGAGGCGCTTTTCGGCGTCTACATTCTGATTACCCGTGATTTCGCGCCCTTGCGGGATCGGGCGCTTTCGGCGACGCGGCGTCTGGCCCAGATTCCGAATCTGCTCCGGCACGCGCGCAAGAATCTGAAAAATCCGCCGCCCGAATTCATCGAGTCGGCCCTGCACACCTGTAGCGGAGCCATGACTTTTTTCAACGATTCCATTCCGATTTTCTCCATGGACGTTCACGGCGCACTGAAAGAAGCGCTTCTGGAGGCCAACGAGGAAGCCATTGCGGAACTGAAGGCTTTCGCGACGTATCTCAAGGAAGATCTGTTGCCCAAGGCCAAGGGCAGCTACAGCATCGGAAAGCCGATCTACAACCTGTTGCTGAAGCATGCCCATCACCTGCCGTACACCAGTGACAACCTCCTGAAAATGGCCAAGAAAACCATCAAGGAGATCGAGACGGAAGCCAACGCCGTAGCGGCGAAAATCCGCAAGAAGAAGTCCTGGCGGGAGACGGTGGAAGACCTGAAAGAGGATCATCCTTCCACCCAGGGACTCGTGGGCGCCTATAAGCGGGAGATCAAGCGCGCGCGTCAGTTCGTGGAAAGCATGGATCTGGTGACGATCCCCGAGGACGAGGAGATCGAGGTCATGCCCACGCCTCCCTTCGCCTCCTCGCTGATTCCCTATGCCACCTACCTGGCGCCCGCTCCACTGGAGGAGCGTCAGAAGGGATCGTTCTGGGTGACGGTTCCCGTGGGAATGACCGTTTCGGAAGCCAAGGAGCGTCTCCGGGGGCATTCGAAATGGGGCCTGGCGGTAACGGCGTTGCACGAAGGCTATCCCGGCCATCACCTGCAACTGGTCACCTCCAATCGCAACCGCAATCTTTTGCGTCACCTCGCTCAGACTCCCGTGTTTTCGGAGGGTTGGGCGTTTTACTGCGAAGAGATGATGTGGGAAAACGGTTTTTATGAGGATCCCCGCCAGCGGCTCCTTCAACTTCGGGACGCCTTGTGGCGCGCCTGCCGGGTAGTGATCGACGTGGGGCTTCACACCAAAACCATGAGTATTTCCGAGGCTGTGGATATGCTGGTGGAGACGGTGGGGCTGGAACGCCCCAACGCCGAGGCGGAAGTCCGACGCTACTGCCAGACGCCCACGCAGCCCATGGCCTATCTGATCGGAAAGATCGAGATCCAGAACCTGCTTCGGGATGTCCAAAAGGCGCAGGGAAAGAATTTCGACCTGAAGTCCTTCCACGATCGCCTGCTTTCTTACGGTACGCTTCCTATCGCCCGGATTCGGGATCTGATGGAAGCCCAGGGGGATTGAAGTCGGCGATTTTCTTTGGGAATCGCCGGGCGGAAACCTCACTGAAGGCAATGCCGGGCGGAAAAATTCGTTTTTTCTGAAAATCCTTACCCCCGGGTGGATGCCCCCGGGGTTCGTCTGGGGGAAACGTTCATGCAATGGAATCAGGTAACGGCTCTGGTAACGGGGGGGGCCGGTTTTATCGGCTCCAATCTTTCGAAACGGCTTCTGTCCGAAGGCGCCAACGTGGTGGTTGTGGACGATTTTTCCAGCGGTAAGCGGGAAAATCTGGCCTTCACGGAGAACGAGGACCGCTTTCGTCTGGTGGAAGCGGATATTCGTGATTTTCCAACGCTTTCCCGGGCCATGACGGGCGTGGACGCCGTTTTCCACATGGCGGCTTTGGCCTCCGTTCCGGCGTCGGTGGCCGATCCGCAGAAGGCCCACGAGGTCAACGTCACCGGCTCGCTGAACGTCCTGCGCGCGGCGCAGGAAAACGGGGTGAAAAGAGTGGTGGTTTCCGGCAGCGCCGCCGTCTACGGCAACGGCCCCGAACTGCCGAAGAACGAAAACATGCGCCCGGAGCCGGAATCGCCCTACGCCAGCAACAAGATCGCCATGGAATACTATGCCGCCGACTTCACGAGGTTTTTCGGCGTGGACACGGCGATCCTGCGCTATTTCAACGTCTTCGGTCCCCAGCAGGATCCGCAATCCGCTTACGCCGCCGTGATCCCCATTTTCGTGACGAAGCTCCTCAAAGGCGAACGCCCGGTGATTTTCGGCGACGGCGAGCAGACCCGAGACTTCGTGTACATCGACGACGTGGTGGAGGCGAATCTGAAGGCCGCTGCGGCCCCGGCGTCCGCCTGCGCCAAACCAATGAACGTGGCCGGAGGCCAACGCGTGTCGGTGAATCGCCTCTTTTACAAGATTCGCGAGTTGATCGGCTCGGACCTGGAACCGGACTATCAACCCGAGCGCCCCGGCGACGTGAAGCATTCGACGGCCTCGGTGGACCGCGCCTGGAACGAAATCGGATTCGAGGCCGCGATTTCGGTGGAAGAAGGGTTGGAGCGCTCCATCGATTGGTATCGCGCGCATCTTTCGAAATAGGCGGGCCGAGCGGAAGAAAGGGAAAATCCATGACCCGGACGGCGGTTGTCGGCGTGGGACGCTGGGGGAAGAACCTGTTGCGCACCTTCCACGGTCTGGGCGGACTGTGGGGTTTTGCCGAGCGGGATCCGGAACTTCGCGCCCTGCGCGCCGAAAGTTATCCGGACGTGGAGGCCGTGGAGGGGCTGGAAGATGTCATCAACCGGGGCGAGGCGGAGGCCGTGGTGCTGGCCACGCCCGTGGTGCGCCATTTCGAGATGTGCCGCCGGGCCCTGGAAGCGGGGTTGCACGTCTTCGTGGAAAAGCCCATTACCCTGGACGTCCGCGAGGCCGAAGAACTCCTGGACCTGGCCGAAAAGAACGGTCGGGTGCTCATGGTGGGCCACCTGCTGTTGTATCATCCCGCCGTCACGAAACTGAAGGAACTCTGCGACGAAGGCCGCCTGGGAGAACTGTACTACCTCTACGCCCAGCGGGTGAACCTGGGGCAGATCCGGCGGGACGAAAACGCCATGTGGTCTTTGGCCCCCCACGATATCTCCATCGTTCTGCACTTTTTCGGCGAGTCGCCGGTCTCGGTCTCGGCCATCGGCAGCAGCTACGTGCCGTTCAACCGCAACGTGGAGGACGTGGTGTTTCTCAATATGCGCTTCGCGGACGGCCGCATCGCCAACGTGCATTCCTCCTGGCTGGATCCGTCCAAGGTGCGCCGGATCACGCTGGTGGGCAGTCACGGCATGGCGCTGTTCGACGATATGGAGCCCGACCGGCGTTTGAGGATTTTCGACAAACGCGCGATGGCGGATTCCGGATCGGCAGCGCCCTCGTCCCCGGTGCCCGTCCACGACGGGGAGAGCTGGACGCCGGAACTGCCCGCCGCCGAGCCCCTGCGCCTGGAGGCCATGCATTTCCTCGAATGCATTCGCACGGGCCGGCAGCCGCTTTCGGACGGCAAAAACGGCCTGGCGGTGCTGCGCGTGCTCGACGCCGCCCAGCGGTCGTTGCACAAAGGCGGCGATTCCGTGAAGCTCTCTACGCCGTGAATTTTCCGGGATAGGGAATTGTCGGATTGGAATTTATCGCGAGTTACGGGACTATCACGCCTTCGGGCGGGTTTTCCAGCGTTCGTGAAACCATACCCACTGTTCCGGTCGGCGACGGATGGCCCCTTCCAGAAGGCACGTGGCTGCGGTCGTCAGGCGGCGGATCTCCGAATTCCTGTCGGCCGTGGGATCCGGCAGGAACGGTCCTTCGATGAACAACTCGTGATCCAATCCCGTGCGATGAATCCAGCCCACCAGAAGCGGGGCGTCGTTTTTCAACGCCAGGGAAGCCGCCCCCGTGGGCGTATACGCTGGGAAGCCAAAGAAATCCGTAAAGATCCCGGTGGTTTTCGTGTCCTGATCCATCAATACACCCAAAACGCCGCCGTTTCGGAAAACCGATTTCAGTTGTTCCGAAAGGTTGGGAGCATCGCGGTCGATGCCGTCGATACCGTAAGAACGGCGAAAATCACGCACCAGGCGGTCCAGCCCGGGGTCGTAGCTGGGTTTGAAAAAAGTATGGATGGGCAGTCCCGTACGCACCAGCCGCGCCGCCAGAAGCTCCCAGTTTCCGATGTGCCCGGTGGCGAAGACGATGCCTCGGCCGAGTTCGTGGGTCTCGCGGAGGCGCTTTTCCGCTCCGGGGGCGAAGCGCACCCGCGAGAGCGCGCCCTCCGGATCGATCCGCAACTCCAACACCTCCGTGATGCAACGGGAAAGATGGCGGCACAGGCCGCGGGACAGCTTCCGGGCGCGAGCGTCATCGAATTCGGGCATGGCCTGCCGGATCTGGCTCAGAGCTCGTTCGCGTTCCTGTGTCGCCAGTCGCCAGGCCAGCGTCTCCAGCCCGGCTTCCGCCAGCGGAGAGACCGGCCGGAGTATCCTCGGATAAGACAGCAGACCCGCGAAAAGGAGATTCCGGATCAGGAAATTCTTTATCCGCTGCCGAAATTTCCCTCTCCGATTCGACGAATTTTTCGTTTCTATCACCGGGAGCCGACCATTGTTCTCCACGCGTTCTCCTTCCGTTTCCGCACCGATTTCCTTCGCCATTGCAAAGGAAAATTCCATTCGCCGTCCCATCATTCGACCGGAAAAAACTTGACGCCGGACGAAATTCGGACAAGAGTGGGAAAGATTCCTGTACCATGGAACGATACAGTGGGGCAAGCGCGAAAAATTCCTTGACAGGAATCCAAAAGAACGTTAAGTTTTATTTAATTTAGTAAACTTTCTTTCGCTAGGTTCGGACGAGAAAGCATGAGCAAATTAAAGAAAATCAGGGAAGAACGGCTGATCTCGAAATCCGAACTGGCCCGTAAGGCCGGTGTTTCGACGGTTACCATCGATCGGATCGAGAAGGGCTACAAGTGTCGGGTCGCCACCAAACGCCGTATTCTGGAAGCGCTGGATCTTGAGGTTTCCGAAAAGAATATGGTTTTCGACGACTGATCCCGTTTCCCCGCCTTATCCATCATCAGATAAATCAATGGTTTTGGGGGAAGGATGCGGATTTGTGTCCGATCGCCGTGTTTCCGCCGAACCGGAGATGGAAGGTTGCAAACCGAAATGATGGATTGCCGCGATCTGGAATTTCAGACGAAAAAAGCTTTCAGAGTATGGAGCGGGCGGTATGTCGGATCGGCCCGAGGTTCCCTAGAAATCCATTCAATTGACAGGTGCGGCCCATTCGGGATATCATTCCCGCGTTTCGATCAGGCGGAGAGATGGCCGGTGTGAATGAGGAACGCAGCATGACGCACTATATCAGCGATGAAAACGCATTTTCCGAACTCTGCAAGAACCTGTCGGAGTTTTCCACTCTTGCCCTGGACACGGAATTCATTGGGGAACGAACCTACTTCCCCAAACTGGCCTTGATTCAGATGGCCCATGCCGGAGAAGTCTGGCTGATCGATCCCCTGGCGCTGGAGGATCTGCGCCCCTTGGGCGAGGCTCTTTCCCGGTCCGGCCTCACGGTCATCATGCACGACGCCGAAATCGATCTGCAAATCCTGGTCCGTTGCTGCGGAGCCGATATCCGTGGCTTCTTCGACACGCAGCTGGCGGCCTCCTTCGCCGGAATGAAGGAAAGTACGGGGCTTTCGGCTCTGGTGCGGCGCTTTACCGGCAAACGCCTGTCCAAGGGCCAGCAGGTTACCAATTGGCTCAAACGCCCTTTGAGCGAAAAACAGTTGAAATACGCGGCGTCCGACGTGCTGCACCTGGAACGCATCCATGCGCGTCTGGCCGCCGATCTGGAACGTCTGGGGCGTACGAGGATTCTGGCCGACGAGATCGAAGAGCGCCGCGTGCGTTGGCTGACCCCACTGGACGTGGAGGCTCGTTTCGCCAACCTTCTGGATGCTCCGAGACTTACCGCCAAGCGGCGGGAACTTTTGCGTCGGCTGCTTCACTGGCGGGAAGAGACGGCCGTCCGGCAGGACAAGCCCCGCCGGCATATCCTCACCGATGAAGGGCTGACCGCCATTGCCGAGCAGCATCCGGCCGCGGTCTCCGAGTTGCGCGGGTTGCGGTTGGTTTCCGAGCGCGCGGCCAAGCGATACGGCGAGGAGATTTTGAGGATTTGCGATGAAACCCGGGAGCTTCCGGACGACCGCCTGAAGCGCGATCCCGGCCCCCGTTCCGTAAACAAGCGCACCGCCAGCCGGGTTCCGCTGGTCAGCCTGGCCATGACGATTCTTGCCGAGGAAGCGGGTATCGCTCCAGGCTTGATCGCCCGCAAGAACGAGATTCTGGAACTCTGCCGCCGGGCGGCGGAATCTCCCCGGGAGCCGGATTTACCCATGATGCGGGGCTGGCGCGGGGAACTGGTGGGACACAAGCTTTGGAAGTTCGCTCGGGGCGAGGCCAGTCTGCGTGTGGGAACCGATCCCAACGGTCCGGCCGTGATTCTGGAAAACGGGATCTAGCCGGAAACATCTTTCGTTTTTCCCCCAACCATATTTTCCTGTCCTCATTGCGTTTCGAGCGGACAGGATTGCATCAGGCGACGGATGCGCTCCGGATCCGGGTCCACGTACCAGGTTTTTCTCTGGCTCATGATGACCTGACCGGGAGGCGCGCCTTTCGGCTTGCGGATATATCGGGCGCGGGTATAGGAAACTTCGATACCGCCTCCCCGGGCCTTGGAATAATGAGCTGCCAGGGTCGCCGCGTCGGCCAACGTTTCCGGATCGATCTGTGCTCCCCGGTCGATGGGCACCAGGACGTGGCTTCCCGCATACCCCGAGGCATGAAACCAGAAATCGTCCCCCTTGGCATACCGGAAGGTCAGTCCGTCGTTTTCCTTCGCGTTGCGACCCACCCGGATTTCCTTTCCGGACGCGCTTAAAAAGCGTCGCCAGGGCGTTTCCTTCTTCCGCTTCACCACCTCCCGGCTTTTTTCTTCCGGTTGCAGGCTCAGGGCGTTCTCCAGTTTGGAAAAGGCGGCTTCTCCATCTTCGTCCAGTAGTTCGGACAGTCGCAGCAGGTGATCTCGTTCGTCCTCGATCTCCCGTTCCCGTCGATCGATCTGCGGAATCGCCCGATCGGCTTTCTTGGCCCGGCGGTACAGTCGCTCCACGTTGGCTCGCGGCGAGAGCGTCGGATCCAGGGGAATGGTCACCGTTCCCGTCTGCCCGATAACATCCTCCACGCTCAACTCGCGAAGACCGGGTTTGAGCGCCCCGAAGTGAATCTGCAACAGATCCGCGAAGGTTCGCCATTCCGGGGCTTGCCGGGCCTTTTCCCGATCGCGGTCCAAGGAATGCCGGGCGCGTTCCAGCCGCCGGATCCGCAGGCGGATCTCGCGGCGGATCCGAGCCTCGCGCTTCTCCGTGCGCGAGGCTTTTGCGGCCGCGCCGAAAAGGGCGGCCGCACGGCGGCTTTTTTCGAAGCCGTCTCCATCGTCCGTTTCTCCGTCCAATCGCATGGGGAGATCCGTCTTTGGGGGCGCGGGGAGCGGGGGGGCGTAGGGCCTTCCAACGGCAAGCGAGCGCTTGGTGGAGCGATTGGGACGCATGGCGCCCAGGATGATGCCGTCGGCGTCCAGGAAAAAGGCATTGGCGTGGCGGCCGGTGAGTTCCACCGCCAGGTGATAGCGGCTTTCCTTTTCGTCCTCCAAGGCCTGAAAATCGAACCGAAGCAGGCGCTCGTTTTCCACGGCGTAAATGCGTTCCAGGCGGGAAACGCCCAGCCGGGCGCGCAGTAGAGAGACGAAACCATAGGGAATCCTAGGACTTTTCGGTTTGTTGTCCAGAAGGTGGATTCGGCTGTGGTCGTCCTCGATGCCGATCAGCAGAAGACGCTCCTTTCCCCGGTGGCGAAAAGCCAGAATCAGTTCGTGGAGCGTGGGTTGGTAGGCGCGCTTCAGCGCGGCGCCTTCCATGCTTTTCCATTCTTCCGCAACGGCGCGGATTTCCTTGTGGTTCATGGCGCACATGGCGGAAGTGTATCACCGACGGGCAAAAAATCGGGAGGGTTTTTCGGGAAATTCTTCGTTTTTGAATGCATCGCGAACGCTTGAGTCCCACCCCGATTCTGCGACACCGTAATAAACTTGAAAAAATGAGATTGACTAGTCCGTCCGTTTGGGTTATGATGATTTCGTGGTTGCGACGGATTGCTGAAAGTCGGGAGATTGCCAATGGTTTCCATCCTTAGAAAACAACGCGACGAGGAACGCAAGAACAAGACCGCCAAGGCGTTGCTCGACGCCGCCATTGAGGTGTTCAACGAAAAAGGCTACCACGCCACGCTTATTTCCGACATCGTGGCGCGTGTGGGCATGGGGCAGGGAACCTTCTACCGCCATTTCTCTTGCAAGCGCGAACTCATCGACACCGTGATGAGCAACTTCGGCAACATGCTGCTGGGCGAGTTCGACTTCATGACCAGCCACCTGCCCTCCAACGCCGATGAATATCGGCAGGCCAGCCGCGATGCCGTACTGGCGATGGCCAACCTGATGCAGGAAAATCGACAGCTTGTCCTCGTGCTGCTGCGTGAAGCCCCAACTGTCGATCGAGAATTCGAACAACGGTTGCAGAATCTGCTGGATCAATTCGCCGGATTGGCCGCTTTTTACCTCGATCACGCCATCGGCAAGGGATTTGCCCGGCGCTGCGACACCGCCATCGTCTCCCAGTCGCTGGTGGGTATGGCGCTACGCCACATCACCCTGTGGTTGCAGGACGAAAACGCGTCCGTCGACCTGAAGGCGCTGACGTCCGAACTGGTGGACTTCGCCTTCTTCGGCTTCGGCGCGTAATTGGGAGTAACGTCCATGCGTGTTTGCAACGCCGACCGAATCATCCTTTTCGAAACGCTTGAAGAGTTCCGTCTTTCCACCCCGAGAGACACGGTACGATTTGTCACCCATCCGATTTCGCCGCCCCGGACTTGGAGCCCGTCCGATTCGCGAAATCCATACCGCCGGAGCTGATTATGTATCAAACTCATCATCCCGCCACCGACCGCCGCCCGACCGACGCTTCTGCTGTGCGCCAGATCGATCCGGCGCTGGAATCGCTCAAGATTCTGAAGGTGCAGCGTACCTGTGTGCACGACGGTCCGGGCCTGCGCACCACGCTGTTTTTCCAGGGCTGCAACCTGCGCTGCGCCTGGTGCCAGAACCCGGAGGCGCTTTCCATAACGGACGCGCCGCAAGCCGAGCGTAGCTACACGACGGCCGACGTCCTCGACATCGTTCTGCGCGACAAGGATTACTTTCGCAACAGCGGCGGCGGCGTTACGCTCAGCGGCGGCGACCCGCTTTTGCAGAAGCCGTCCGCACTGATCCCGCTTTTGGAGGCGCTGCGAAACGAAGGCATCTCGGTGGCGGCGGAAACGGCGCTTTGCGTTCCGTGGGAACACGTCGCCCGGCTGGCGCCTTTCATCACGCTTTTTATGGTCGATCTCAAGGTGCTTGGCGACGACGCTTTGCACAAAAAATGTACCGGACAAAGCAATCGTCTGATTCACTCCAATATCCGCAAGCTTATCAATACGGGAGCGGAGGTTCGTTTCCGCATGGTGATGGTGCCCGGTTACAACGACGCCGACGCCGATATCGACGCGGCCGCCGAGTTTTTAAGGTCGCTCGGCCACGATTCCATCGAGCTTTTGAAATATCACAACATGTACGAGGACAAGGCGCGGCGGCTGGGGCTGGAACGCGAGGCGCTGAACATCACCAACGACCGCGCCGTCGCTTCCGTGCGCCACGCCATCGAGCGTTTCCGCGAGTCGGACGTTACGGCCGAGTGCCTCGAACTCCAGGCCCGACGCGGGCGGGCGGCTTTTCCCAAACGTGTCTACGATATCCAGAACGCCATCCGTGAAAGCGACTACCATCTGTGCTTCGAGGTCTCGAAGCTTAAGACCGATTATTACAGGAAGAACGGCTTCGACAAGCCGCACTTCATCCACCGCGCGGAACGTCTGGCCTACGTGCTGGAACGCAAGCGATGCATCGTCTATCCCAAGGAACTGCTCGTCGGCAACTTCACGTCCAAGCGACGCGGCGGCCAGGTCTGGGAGGAGCATTCCGGCGTGGCGATGGTGTCCCTTCTGCACCAGATTCACCGCCAGGATCCGATTCCCTTCAAGTGTTCGTGGAAGGACCGTCTTGATTTCTATCGACATACCGCGCCCTTTTGGCTGAAGCACAGCCTGATGAGCAAGGTGTACCGGCCGCTCGGCGAGCTTTCGCTTGCGCTGGCGCGCTGCTCCGAAATGAACGTCGGTTTCAACAACAACATGGCGGCCATCGCGCACTTCATCGTCAATTACGAACGCCTGCTGGAGCACGGTACGACCGGTCTGATCCGCGAGATCGAGGAAACGCGCCGCGAGAAGCCTGAAAACAATCGGGATTTCTACGAGGGCGCGATCGTTGCGCTCAAGGCGCTGGAAAATTGGGCCGCGCGCTACGCCGACCACCTGATGGATCTTGCGGGCGAGGAACCCGACGTTGCACGGCGCGGCGAACTGGAGGAAATGGCCGCTATCTGCCGCCGCGTCCCCAAGCATCCGGCGCGAACCTACCAAGAGGCGCTACAGAGCATGTTGTTTCTGCATATTGCGCTGTGCATCGAGTCCTTCGAGAACGCGATTTCTCCCGGCCGTCTCGATCAGATCCTAAACCCTTACTATGAAAGGGATAAAGCCGCCGGGCGTATCGACTACGAACGCGCAAAGGAGCTTTTGGCGTTGTTCATCCTTAAAATGGACGAGGCCGTACTCGTCAATGACGGCAATACCTACCTGCGCATCGGGCGGCTGTTCGAAACCATGTCCACCGACCAGACCGTCACGGCGGGCGGCCTGGACATAAACGGCGACGACGCCACCAACGAACTCACCTACGCGTTGTTGGACATCTGCGAACTACAGCCCTATGCCGTCAACATGACGGCGCGCATCCACCCCGACAGCCCGCCCGAATATCTCGACCGCCTTGCGGAAGTGTATATCAACGGATCGCCCATGCCCGCGCTATACAACGACGAAATCTATCTCGATACGTTGCAGCGGCATTACGACACAAGCATCGAGGATGCGCGCAATTACGCCATCGTCGGCTGCGTCGAACCCAACGCCTCGGACGATCACTACGGCAATACCGACTGCGCCAATATGAATCTTGCGCTGCCGCTTCTTCAGGCGCTCAAGGGCGAGGAGAAGGATTTATGGCGCTTCGACGCCGCGGACCGGGCCGAGAAGATCGCGACGAAGTTTGTCGAGTTCACCTGCGAGGGCGAGGAACGGGGGCGTGTGCGAAGTCTGGCCGCCTCGGGATACAAACGTGTGCGTCGCCTGTACAAGCATCTGCGCACGCCCAAAGCCCGGCCGCCCGCCACCATGGACGAACTGCTTTCGCGTTTCCAGACCCGGCTGAACGTACTGGCGACGTCGATTCTGTCCGATCATCAGCGTATCGAAAAGACGATTCGGGAGAACTTCGCCACGCCGCTGGCCTCCACGCTTTCCAAAGGATGCATCGCAAGCGGTCGGGACGTCAACGAGGGCGGCGCGACCTTCAACAGCAGCGGCATCCAGGCGGTGGGCGTTACCGATGTGGCCGACTCATTGCACGCGCTTGACGAGGTGGTCTTCAAGCAGAAACGTTACACGCTCGACGAGGTCGTCGCCGCCATCAATGCCGATTTCGAGGGTCCGGTTAACGAGGCGATCCGTGCGGCGCTTCTGGCCGTGCCGAAATTCGGTCAGGACGATTCGCCGGAAGCCGTGTCCTGGGTGAATCGCACGCTGAAGGTATACAACGACGCGCTCGCGCAGGTGCCGAACTGTCCGCGTGGCGGCATCTACACGGCCGGCTACTACGCCCTCAACGTCAACGACGTGTACGGTAAAAAGACCCCCGCGTTGCCGTCCGGACGTCGTTGCGGCGTACCGCTGGCGAACAGTGTCGCGCCCCACTACGGCATGGAGTTCAACGATCTTCTCTCATCGCTCAACGCGGTGGCGGGAGTCGATTTCGCCGCTTATGCTCCCAACGGCACCACGGTCACCTTTACCATCGACGCGGCGCTGTTTCAGGGCACGGGCGGCGTGCGCAACCTGGCCAACATCTTCCGCACCTTTTTCGAGAAGGGCGGCATGCAGTTTCAACCCAACGTCATCAGTCGCGATATTTTGCTGGACGCTTACGAACATCCGGACAAGTATCCCTACCTGCTGGTACGCGTAGCGGGCTACTGCGCCTATTTCAACCAGCTTTCCGACGATCTGAAAAAGATCATCATCAACCGCACCTGTTATTGCTGATTTCGGGACGGAACCTGAAAGAATTCGCCGGGTTGGAGCATGGCGGAATGATGTTTCTTCATCCGTGCCGCACGCTAGCGCAGGTTCTGCGGGACGTCATTTCTCGATATTCGACCGTCCGTCTTTAGGCAACCTCTAAAAATGGCTATTCGTCGCGAGAACGAACGATTTTCAGGTTCGTTCGCAGCGGAATATGGATTTTTAAAGGTTGCCTTCATACATTCAGCGGAAATAAAATCCGACGAAAACGATCGTTCTTTAATGCCGGGTGGATAAAGCAACTCGGCCGCCGCGCGGTTTCAGGCCCGGCTCGGTTCGTTTCTCTGAAAATGGGGCGCCTGAAACGCGTTCCTTGGCATGAATGTTGCTTGTTTCTTGTAAGAATCGTCATTTCGGCTCAAGCCAGGAGCGATTCGTTTGACTTCGGGAGCGGCATTTGCTAGCCTTTCCGGACTTTGATTAACCGAACGATCGGAGGGATTCATGAAACCGGCTCGTATGCTTGCAAGACTTTCGCTTTTCGGGCTTCTTGCCTTTTTTCTCTTCGGGTTTTCCCAGGCGGCGTTCGCTTTTCCGGCGGACGAAACCGCGATCTCCGATGCCGATGACCGTCCGATGAAAGTGGCGGAGACGGAAAAGAAAAAGTCGTCCAAAGCGAAAAAATCAAAGAAATCCGGTTCTCCAGCCTCCGGCGCCATGGCCGCCCGGGCCAAGAAAAACGCCAAGAAAAAGAAGGACGACACCGGCAAAACCGTGGATGAAAGCAAATATCCGGAACCGTTTAACGGACAGCGTATCGTGCCGAAGTGGCGCTTTTCCCTGGGCGTGGATATGGCGTTCTACGATGATGGAACCGACGCCATCCAGGCCTACACCTTCCGTCCAGGCGGACAGTTCGTCATTCTGAAAAAGAAGCTTTCCCTGAATTTCGACATGGGTCTTGGAATTCTTTCCGGAGATGCGAAGACCAGCTTCATCATTCCCGATTTCAATATCGGCTTCCTGTATGCTTTATATAACAAGAAGCCCATCATCATCGCCGCCGGTCTGGACCTTCGCTTCATCAGCCAGAGTTTGCAGGACGTGTTCAGCATGGACGTTTTTCATCCACGGCCTTTCGTTACCGTTGGAATGGCCTTCATCGATCGTGTCTTCATTACGCCGTTTTTCGGTATTCCCATCTTCATCGACACCAACAGCGGCAACAATTCCTCCGCTACAAAATGCGCCAACGGAACGAGCAACGCAGCGAGCCAGAAATGCTATCCCCAGCGTATCCCGGATTACAGTCTGGACAAAAACCCCTTCGGTATCGACTACGGTATCCCGGTGGCCTTCCGGGTTTTCGGCGGCGTGCATCTGGTTGCGGAACCTACCGGAATCACCCTGATTTATCCCGAGCACCAGACCGCGATCTTCGTGACGCCCGGCATTAATTACAAAACCAAGCGCTTCCAGGCGGGCGCGGGCGTGCAGCTGCGCGTCTGGGAAAGCTATCCCACGGACGAGCGCATGTGGCAGGTGGTCGTCAAGGCGGGCGTGACTTTCTGACGATCCGAACGGCGAACCGATCAAAGTCAGGAAAACCGGCGCGGGTGGATCCTCCATCCCGCCGTTTTTTTTCGTGGATTGCATTCGAATTCGACCACCTTCTGAGAAAATCTCTTGCATGCTTGCCTTTGGGCCACTAGCATAAAACGATGATCCGAAGAATGGTCGCATGGACTCCGATACCGGATTTCCATGCAGACGTTGGGGAAAGGGCACGGAATGACGGACGAAAACGCAAAGCTCGTCGGCGCTTTCGAAGCGGTTTCCTACGATGAATGGCGCAAACGGGTGGAGGAGGATCTGAAGGGCGCACCCTTCGAAAAACGACTGGTGACCCGCACCCATGAGGGCCTGGATCTTCAACCGATCTATCGGTGCGAAGACTGGCCGTCCGACGGCGATCCCGGCGGTTTTCCGGGAGAGATGCCCTATACCCGGGGAGCGCGTGCCTCGGGGCGGCCCGGCGGGTGGGAGATCCGCCAGGATTACGCCATGGCGGATCCGGCCGCCTGTAATCGCGCCATGCGGACGGATCTTCGCGGGCCGGTGGACGCGCCTTGGATCCGCCTGGATTGCGCCGGACGTCGGGGATTGGATGCCGACGATAAGCGCGCCCATGGAAGTGCGGGAATGGAAGGGGTTTCGGTTTCCTCGGCGGAAGATCTGGAGATTTTACTGGAGGGTATCGACCCTCAGGAAACGCCTTTGTCCTTTCAGGCGGGAGCGGGAACGCTCGCGCTGGCGGCGCTGATGCTGGTTCGTGCACGGAAATCCGACGTTTCTTCTCAAACGCTCGTTGGGTCGCTGGCCTTCGACCCCCTGGCGGAACTGGCCGAAACCGGATCGCTGCCGGGTTCGCTGGAACGCGCCTACGAACAAATCGCGGTCTGGTCGCGCTGGTGCGCCGAACACGCGCCGAACCTCCGCAGCCTGTGCGTGGACACGGGGATCTATCACGATGCGGGCGCCCATGCCGTGGAGGAACTGGCCATCGCTCTGGCCGCCGGCGCGGAGGGGCTGCGGGTGCTGACGGAACGTGGAATGAAACTGAAAGCGGCCCTTCTGCGCATGGAGTTCATTTTCTCCGTTGGGCGTAATTTCTTCATGGAAATCGCGAAGCTGCGGGCGGCCCGGTTGCTGTGGTCCAAACTGGTTCTGGCTTCCGGCGGCGACGAATCGTCTCCCTCCATGCGTCTGTATGCGCGCACCTCCGGGCGGACGCTCACCCGCGACGATCCCTATGTGAACATCCTGCGCAAGACGGCGGAGAGTTTCGCGGCGGCGGCGGGCGGCGCGGACGGCATCGCCACACAAGCTTTCGACGCCGCGTTGGGCGAACCGGAGGATTTCGGGCGGCGCATCGCGGCCAACACCCAGGCGATTCTGAAGGAGGAAACCCACCTGGACCGGGTGATGGATCCGGCCGGAGGCAGTTCATACGTGGAGCGCCTGACCGAGGATCTGGCCCGCAAGGCCTGGGAATTCTTTCAGGAGATCGAAAAACAGGGCGGCATGGCGACGGCGCTACGGTCCGGCTGGTTGCTGGGAAGGATCGTCCGGACGGCGGAGAAAAGGCGGAAGGCCGTCGCCAAGCGGAAGGATCCCATTACCGGCGTGAGCGAATTTCCCAATCCGGCCGAAATCCTGCCCGTTCGCGGAAACTCCGCAACGGACGCCTGGCGACGGGCCACGGATGAACGGCTCCGCAATGTTCGCGCCAAACCGGGGCGGCCGGTGGCGTTTTCCTTCAACCTGGATCCTGCGGACTCCGAAACCTACGTCGAATCGCTGCTTTCCGCCGCCGAACGGGGCGCCACTCTGGGCGAGCTTTCCGCCGCGCTCTGGACGAACGGCGCGGAGGAAAGCGCTCCGGTCTTCGTCCCTAAGCGAGAGGCGGAGGACTTCGAGCGTCTGCGCGAACGGGCGCGAGAATTCGAGAAAAGGACCGGACGGCCGCCCCGGGTGTTCCTAGCCAACATGGGCAGCATCCCCAAGCACAAGGCTCGGGCCACGTTCTCGGCCAACTTCTACGGCGCGGGCGGATTTCTGGCCGTGGAAAACGACGGTTTTCTTACCCCGGAGGACTGCGCCGCCGCCTTCGCCGATTCGGAAGCGGACCTGGCGGTGATCTGCTCCACGGATGAAACCTATCCCGAAACCGTGCCGGTTCTTGCTCCGCTTTTGAAAAAGGCCGGAGCGAAATCCGTGGCCCTGGCCGGGCGTCCCGGCGAGCACGAACAAAACTTTATGGACGCCGGAGTGGACACCTTCCTGTTCCTGGGCTGTGACGCCCTGGAAATTCTTGAATCGCTTCAGCAAAAATCAGGAGTGAGCCCATGACGCGCCTTCCCGATTTCAGCAAGATCGCCTTCGACGACATCCCGGTTCCTCCTTCCTCCGGTCCGGAGGGCTGGCGAAAACGCGCCGAAGCGGAGGGCCGCCCTCCCGAGGAAAGTCTCTGGAACACCCCGGAGGGCATCACCGTCAAGCCACTGTATTCGGCTGTCGATCTGGAGGGACTGACTCACCTGGAGACCATGCCGGGCCTGCCGCCTTTTCTGCGCGGCCCCTATTCCACCATGTACGTCACGCGGCCCTGGACCGTCCGCCAGTACGCGGGTTTTTCAACCGCCGAGGAAAGCAACGCCTTCTATCGCCGTAACCTGGCCGCCGGACAGAAAGGGTTATCCATCGCCTTCGATCTGGCCACCCACCGGGGCTACGACTCCGATCACGAGCGCGTGGCCGCCGACGTGGGTATGGCGGGCGTGGCCATCGACTCCATTCACGACATGCGCATCCTCTTCGACGGCATTCCTCTGGACCGCATGAGCGTGAGCATGACCATGAACGGCGCGGTGCTGCCGGTGATGGCTCTGTACGTCGTGGCCGCCGAGGAGCAGGGCGTCCGTCAGGAGCAGCTTTCCGGCACCATCCAGAACGATATCCTGAAAGAGTTCATGGTCCGCAATACCTATATCTATCCGCCCGAACCGTCCCTGCGCATCATCGCGGATATCTTTGAGCACACCTCCAAACACATGCCGCGATTCAACAGCATCAGCGTCAGCGGCTATCACATGCAGGAAGCCGGCGCTCCGGCGGATATCGAACTGGGATACACCATGGCCGACGGCCTGGAATACCTGCGCGCCGGAATCCGGGCCGGTCTGAATATCGACGCCTTCGCCCCGCGCATCTCGTTTTTCTGGAGCGTGGGCATGAATTTCTTCATGGAGGTGGCCAAGCTGCGCGCGGCGCGTCTGCTATGGGCGGGGCTGGTCAAGACCTTTGATCCCGAAAATCCCAAGTCCATGAGTCTGCGCACCCATTGCCAGACCAGCGGCTGGACGCTCACCGCACAGGATCCCTTCAACAACGCCGTGCGCACCTGCGTGGAAGCCATGGCCGCCACCCAGGGCCACACCCAGAGTCTGCACACCAACTCCCTGGACGAGGCCCTGGCCCTGCCCACGGACTTCAGCGCGCGCATCAGCCGCAACACCCAGCTCTACCTCCAGCAGGAAAGCGGCACCTGCAAGGTGATCGATCCCTGGGGCGGCAGCTATTACGTCGAGCGGCTGACCCGCGACCTGTATGACCGAGCGCTCTCGCACATTCGAGAGGTGGAAAAACTGGGCGGCATGGCCCGCGCCATCGAGACCGGTCTGCCCAAGATGCGCATCGAGGAGGCCAGCGCCCGCACCCAGGCGCGCATCGATTCCGGAAAACAGGTTATCGTGGGAGTGAACAAGTATCCGCCCGACACCGAAGAGGACATCGAGATCCTGAAGGTGGACACCGGCGCGGTGCGCGAGCGCCAGATCGAACGGCTCCGGCGGCTGCGCTCCGAAAGGGATCCGGCCCGTGTGGAAGCTGCGCTTTCGGCCTTGACCCGCTCGGCGGAAACCGGAGAAGGAAATCTGTTGGAACTTTCCATCGAGGCCGCCCGGGCCATGGCCACGGTGGGGGAAATCAGCGACGCGCTGGAAAAGGTCTACGGCCGCCATCGGGCGACCTCCCGGGCCATCGGCGGTGTTTACGGCAGCGAGGTGGGCATGGATTCGGAGGACATCCGCAGCGTCCGAAAGATGACGGAAGACTTTGAACGGAGCGAGGGGCGGCGTCCCCGCATTCTGGTGGCCAAACTGGGACAGGACGGCCACGATCGGGGACAGAAAGTCATCGCCACGGCTTTTGCGGATCTGGGATTCGACGTGGACATCGGACCGCTTTTCCAGACCCCCGCCGAAGCCGCCGATGACGCCGTGGAAAACGACGTGCATGTGGTGGGGATCAGTTCCCTGGCCGCCGGACACCTGACGCTCGTGCCCGCCCTGCGCAAGGCTTTGGACGAACGCGGACGGAAGGATATTCTCATCACCGTGGGCGGCGTAGTGCCCCCCGGCGATTACGAGGCGCTTTTTCGGGACGGCGCGGCCGCCATTTTCGGTCCCGGGACGGTTATCGCTCACGCGGCGGCCCGACTGATGAAGCTGATGCAAAACGCGCCGGGAACGAACTGATGCCCCCGACCGATCCGACCTCGATAAACCGCGAGGAAGCGACCGACATCGCCGGACTCGCCGAAGGCGTCCGCCGTGGCGACAAGACCCTGCTGGGCCGGGCCATCACCCGCATCGAAAGCATCCGTTCCGACCACCGAGACGAGGCGAGGATACTGCTCGCCCGGCTATTGCCATATACGGGAAAGTCCCTGCGCATCGGCATCAGCGGCGTTCCCGGAGTTGGGAAAAGCACCTTCATCGATCGCTTCGGATCGCTGTTGACCGCCGATGGACACCGCGTGGCCGTTCTGGCCGTGGATCCATCCAGCCGCGTTTCCGGCGGCAGCATCCTGGGCGACAAGACCCGTATGGAAAAGCTTTCCTCCGATCCGGCCGCCTTCATCCGACCCTCGCCCAGCGCGGGTTCTTTGGGCGGCGTCACCCGACGTACGCGCGAGACGATCCTGCTGGCGGAAGCTGCCGGGTATGACGTGATTCTGGTGGAAACCGTGGGCGTGGGGCAGTCGGAAACGCAGGTCGCGGACATGGTGGACGTTTTCATGGTGCTGATGCTGGCCGGGGCCGGAGATGAACTCCAGGGGATCAAAAAAGGCATCCTGGAAATCGCGGATCTTATCGCCGTCAATAAAGCCGACGGAGAAAACCGACCGTCGGCCGAACGGGCCCGGGCGGAATACGAACAGGCGCTGCACTACCTGCATTCCGCCGATTCGATCGGATCTCCGCCGGTGCTGACGTGCAGTGCGATGAATGGAGACGGGCTTTCGGATATCCGGGACGCGATCCGCAGGCTTCAGCAGAACATGAACGAATCCGGCGACTTCGAGAAGCGCCGCCGCCGGCAGAATCTGCGTTGGATGTGGGCGGACATCGAAAGCGAATTGCTCGCCGCGCTGAAAAGAGATCCCTCCGTGGCCAAACACCTTCCCCGTCTGGAAAAAGACGTTCTGGACGGGCGCCTGCATCCTTCGGACGCCGCCCGGAGCGTGTTGGATATGTTCGGGGTGAAAACGACCTCCGAATAGCGCCGCATCCGGAACCGGAAAACTCACCAGCGGGCCTGATGATCCTCACAGACGCCCGGAACGTCTTCCAGTCGGACTTCGGTCGTGCCATCCGGCCGGAACACCCCGCTGAACAATCCCACGGGCTGATGGAAACGGCTGAGAATCAGCCCGGCGTTCAGCGTCTCTTTGCGCTCGCCGAGAGGCTTGAATTCCAGATCCACCGCGCCGCCTTCCGTACGGATGCTCCACGGTTCCAGAATGCGGCGACGATCGAAAGCGAATTCCGCCCGTCCCACGGGGTAACGTTCGCCGTCGATCCAGATTACGTTTTCCGTCCACTCGGGATGATAAACCGGGTCCGCCAGGTTCAACCCCACACGGACACCCTCCGCCGTGCGACCGCCCAGGGCGACCCAGCGCCATTGCCAGTGATAGTCGGGATATCCCGCGCTGTGATCTTCGGAGGCCGCGCATTCCTTTTCCGAAAGTTCGATGGTTTCTCCGTTCATGCGAACCGTCGCCCGACAGGGCATTCCGGCGGTCTTGTGCGTGAAATGAAATCGGCCGCCGGGTGTCGGTAGAATTACCTGGTGGGGAATCACCGCTTCCCGGTTGGTCGAGAAACGCGCCTGGATTTCCAACGGCCCTTCCGATGTCTGCAACGAGGCTTCCACCAGACTCTCTTCGCCCGGCAGGCCGTAGGTCAACCGGATCGAATTTCCCCCGCCTTCGTAAACCGCGCTGCCCGAACCGGCATGATCCGAAATCCGGCAGGCCCGAGCCAACGGGCTTGTGGCCTTGAATTCCCGCATGTGTCTGCTTTTCATGTCGAAGGCGTATCCGAAAGCCGTTCCCACGTACCCGGCTTCCACCACGGCCAGGCCAAGCGTCAGCCTGCGTGAAAACAGGCCGACAAAGCGCCATTTCTTTGCCCGGTAGCGCCGTAAAAAGGGAGATACCGCTTGATAAGCGTCCAGCGGAAGATCCAGGATTTCCCCGGTATACAGGCCGAAGGCCGGGGTGTTATCGTCCGTGAAAAGTGAAGCGCTCATAGAAACGTCCTTTCGTTCATTCCGATCGCTGACCGACGGATGGAACCGGTGTCGATGCCGCGATCTTTACAAGAATTCCAAGATGTTTATGGCCGATGCGGAACGATCTGTCAACCCGTGAATGAATGCTTTGCCCGACCGTTCAATGGATCGGATTTCTTTGTTTCCGATGAAATAATTCAGCGGCCGGTTCCATCTATTCCGTCGGGGTACGAAAAAAACGAAAAGGAAGAAAGCCATGAAGATAGAAATCGAAAAGAACATCGTCTGCGTCACGCCGGAAGAGGGCCGGGAAGGCAAGGAACTGGAAGCTCTGTGGAAATTGCTTGTGGATTGCGAGGGATTGAGCAAAAAGCTGGCGCCCATCGGCGAGTTCGTTCCGGTGAAAAAGAACGAGGCCCGGTTCGTTATCGAATGACGGGAACGAAGACATATTTTCTCCGCTCATTCATGAAAGGAAAAACGATATGGAAAGCATGACCTTGTACCAAGCCATCCAACTTGCCGTTATCACGGAGCAAAACGGGCAATCCTTCTATGCGATTCTGGCGAAGCGCTTTGAAAAGGATCCCGATGTGGCCGATATCTTCCAGCGTCTGTCCAACGACGAGATCGCTCATGAAGCCACGTTCCGGAAACTTCTGGAGCGTACGCCGAAAGATGAAAAGCCCATCGATTACGAAAAATTCGCCTATCTTCGCGCCTTGTCCGTCTCCAAATTCTTCAAGGAAGGCGCTTTCAAGAACCTGGATCACATCCGGACGGCCGAAGACGCCTTGAGCACGGCGTTGAATTTCGAGAAATCCACGAAAATGTACTATGAAGGCTTGCGCGAGGTTCTGGGCGACGAAAAGGTGCTGCTGGAGGCCATCGAGGAAGAGCGAGGACATGTCACCGCACTGATGAAAGTGATTCTGACCAACGCGAAATTCCGCTCTCTGGCGGACAACTGGCCGTAATCACCGAAAGAATCCCCATAAAAAGAAAAATCCCCGCCTGCAAGGACGGGGATTTTCATTTTCGGTTCTTCCGATCGTCCGAAAAGACTTTCGACGACTATTTCAGGTCCAGTTTCACCTCGTCGTGTGCTCGCTGGAGACGCTCGGCAAGTTTCTGCGCCAGAAAGTCCAAGACGTTCATTTCACCGGCGGACCAGCGGTCGGATCCTCCGGTCTTGTTAATCAGTTCCAAAGCGCCGAAAGTGCGCTCGCTGCTGATGATCGGCACGCAGAGAATGGATTTCGTAATGAAACCGGTCTTGTCCGCCACCGCACGGTAGAAATTGGGGTTTTTGTCCACGTCGTTGACGGCCAGGGGGCAGCCTACCTGAACGGAGAAACCGACGACGCCCTTTCCCCTGGGAATGCGGATATCCTCCAGCTTGGAGGCGGCTTCTCCCCGGGCGGCCGCGAAGTAAAGATCGCTCAAGGCCGAATTGATATCCGACAGGATGACGGACCCGGCCTCGGCCTGAATGGTGTTCATGGAAAGATCCATGATGTATTCGATGGCTTCCTGCTCGTCCATTTCCGGAATGTCCATGGTTTCCATGAACAGATCCGACATCACGTCGTCCACGTCGAAGGGATCCTCGCCCATTTCCAGGCTTCCCATTTCCTGGGCGATTTGTTCGCTGGTCACCTTGGTCTTGACAACGGAAATTTCACTGCTCTGACCTTCGGCGGCCTCGGCGGCCTTCAATTGCGTTTCGGCGGCCTTTACCTGCGCGGCTTTCAGCTTTTTCTCGGCTTCGGCGCGTTCCATGGAAGCCTTCGCGGCTTCGCGGGCGGCCTGCTCCTTGGCCTGGGCTTCCTGCACCTCGCGTTCCTTGCGGGCGTTCAGTTCGGCCAGGCGCTGTTGTTCCATCTTTTCCTGAAGCGCCTTTTCCGCCTCCGCCCGTTCCTTGGCGGCCAGTTCCGCCGCCTCACGCGCCTTGCGAGCCTCTTCTTCCTCGGCCTTCTTGCGGGCTTCCTCGGCGGCCGCATCCACGGCTTCCCCGGCGACCTCCCGAATCCTGAAAGCACGGCGGCTCTTCGGATCCTTGACGATCACGGTTCCGTCCGGGTTGTTTTCCACCATGATGGAACTGAGGGCCTCGCCCTGCTCCCCGATCAGCTTCATTCCCGAGCGAAGGGCGAGAAGCCAGCTGCTGGCCTCCACCTGAACCGTGAAGCTCTCTTCGTCGGAACCCGATCTGGCCGGAATAAATACTTCATAGCGCGCCATATATCTGTCCTCCTCCGTGTTTTCCGATTTCCCCAGAAATCCGCTTCTCATTATGATTCTAAAGAGAGCTTATACGTTACCAGATTCCGGAAGCGAAGTCAAAAATTTCCTTGCCGGAGCCGAATGGAAATCCCCTGGATTCTCCGGGCGTTCTCTTTAATAGAGGTCGATCACCTTTACTTCGAACTTGGCGTTGGCCCGCTCGTTACCCAACTGGATCACCTGGTTCACCAGGGACACCTGGCCGTCGAAGCCCAGCAGTTCGTCGTGGGAATCGAAGTTGATTTCGTACAGGCCGTAGCGGCGATACCAATCCACCTCCAGAATTTTCCATTTCAGGTGCAGTTCGGTCATATCGTCGAAAACCGGACCGGAATATAGAATCTGATTGGGCTGGCGCACTTCGTTTTCCGCCTGATACCACATATCCGGAGTGCGATGCTCCAATTTCTGTTCGTGAACCAGGACGTTCTTCCCGAAGGTATTCTGCAAATAGGGATTGAAACGCACCTCCGATTCCACCACGAACTCTCCCGGGGGCGAACCGTAGCGGCCCAGATCCTCGATTCCGCCGAATTCCAGGTCATCGAAGAGCGCCACTTCGGTCAGCGTGATGATGACCTTGCGTCCGTGGAACAGATTTCCCGTGGCGGTGACGATGGAGGAGTCGCTGTCCGGAACGGTCATGTGATCCACGTAGACGTAGGTTTTGGTGGCGGGTAGCACCTCTCCGCCCGGGGCGTGAAACGATGCCTCTTCCGTCTGGCTGTGGAAGAATTCGTCGAAGGTGTACATGATGCCGTCGTTGGGCTCGTCGCCGGGATTGTCGATGTCCAGGAGCTGGATGTTCAGCGCCTCCGCGATGCGGGGGTCCGTCCCGCCGTTGTGATGGATCAGAATATCCCGCAAATACGGGCTGTTGCCCTCCCAAAGCTTATGGTCCCACCAGGAGGTCATGTCCGTGACGTAATCCGGGTTCATCAGGATGAAATCGAACATCCCCAGACCGATAAGCTCGGCGATTTCCTGGACGGTGGGATTGTCGTACAGGCGTGCCAACCGGGCCCCGGCGATGACGCCCGCGCTGGTGAACCAGCGGACGAAGCGGTTTTCGGCGGACAGATTCTCCAGGTTGTTTTCGATTACGTGGCGGGTGATGAGGCAACCCATGGAATGACAGGCCATGTTGACGTGCGTCGCCCCGGACTGTTCCAGGTGGTAGCGAACGAACTTGGCGACGATCAGGGCGTAGCGTTGCAGGCCGTTGCCGCCTTCGTCCCAGGGATACTGTTCGATCTCGGCGATGTCGTCGTCCGTGAGCCAATCCGCCGGAATTTCCCCGTAATATTCCACCTTTGCGAAGTGGTTCGGCTGGGCCAGACCCTCCGGCGTGTTGCCGCAGGGGGCCTGGATGCCGTAGGCCGCCATGTCCTCGAAGAGCCCGCCGCAGCCCTCGGATTCCCCGTAGATCATTTCGGGGATGTCGGAAACGTTGTTGCTGAAGCCGTGCACCCAGATAGTGAGGGTGGTGTCGTTGTCGTAGTCTTTTTGTCCGGTCACGGGCAGTTCATGCACGCAATCCACCGGACAGGTGTTTTCGTCCTCGCAGACGCCGCAGCGACCGTCGCCGCAGTCGGCCCAACGATCGGGATCCGCTTCCGGACCGATGCAGGTGCCGAGAAGGCAGTATCCGCCCGGGCAGGTGTTGATGGGGTCGGTCACGTCGCAGGTGTAGTCGGGAGGCTCGTACAGGCAACCCGTCTCGTCCCATTCCTCCTCGGGTTCGGCGTCTGGCTCCGGCTCGGCGTCCGGTTCGGGCTCGGCGTCGGATTCGGAATTTTCCGGCTCTCCGTTTTCTTCCAGATCGAGATCCGGCTCGCTTTCCGAAAGATCGGGCTCCGCGTCCAGATCGCCGTCCGGCGTTTCCTCCTGTTCCGCCCCGTCGCCGTCCGGAACGAGTTCATCGCCATCCGACGTCTCGTCTTCCATGGCGTCGCCATCCGGCGATTCCGCGAAATCGCCGTCCGTTCCGGTGGAATCTCCGTCCGAACAGGCTGCGATTAAAAGGAAAAAAGCAAGAAAACAAAGGCTCCAAGTCAGTCTCGACGTATTCATGATCCCGCTCCCGTCCGGAAAGAGAATCCGCTTGATGCCCGCCAAGATGTTCGATCGAATCGGCATGGATGGTCGAATCGCGTCTTAAAAGGACGCTTGCTTCCAATTTATCTTTTTCCGACTATCAATTCAACCGTTTTCTTCACTTGTCGAAAACGAAAGACGTTCCACTGAAATTCGGGCGGTTTTCATGGGAGCCGTGCGACTTACGAAAAACCATGCCAGACCGGGGCGGGTGCAAGGAGGCAAGGCGGCCACACCGATGCGAATTATAAAAAAGAACGGCCGCGCCTTGGGTGAAAGACGCGGCCGTTGAGGTGACGGAATCGGGAATTCGGATCAGTCGCCGTATTCGGCCGGCGGGATGCCGAAATCTTTGTGGCAGTCCGAGCAGATGTGCTTCGCGGCCTCGTCGAAGGACGGTACGCCCGGTTGGCCGTGGCAGTTCTTGCAGTGCTGGGGATCGCTCAGGCCCGGGCGGCAATCGTCCATTCCGGTGCCCTCTTTGCAGTTGGGCTGGGCGGGGAAGTGCGATTTGAGCGCGGCGACCCTGGCCGAAGGCTTCAGGTTGTGGTGGCAATCCAGGCAGGGGAAGCCGTTTTCATCCAGGTGCGTGCGGTGGATTTCGTAGGATTTGGCGCTCATGATGTTGGACGGCGGCATGCCGGAACCGTTGTCGCTTCGACCGTACTTCAAGGCTTGGCCGCGCCGGTGAGCATAGGCGTGGCACCCGCGGCAATCCGTGGGCCCCTTTTTCTTTTTGGCGTGACAGTCCAGACAGGTCTTATGCAGGGCCTTTTCCATGGTGAGCGTGGCGTGCTTTTCGCCAAAGTTCTTTTCGGCCTTCACCAGTTCGGACCAGGGATGCTCGTGGCAGGCGCGGCAGAACTGACCCTCGATGGGCTTTTCCAGGCTGTCCTTGTGGCAGTTGTTGCACTGGGTGGCCGTCTTCATTTTCAGATCCAGGACGTTGCCCGGCAGATCGTCCATATGGCAAGAGCGGCAGGCGCGCATGTCTTCCCGGCCCTTGTCGGCGTGGTGGCAATCGGTGCAGGCCGTCTCGGCGTCGGCACCGTGTCCGGCGTGGGACCAGACCACCGTTCCGAACTCGGCGGGCATCAGGTGGGTGTAACCATTGTGGCAGTCCCGGCAGCCGAGCGCCGGGGTTTCCGGCAGATCCTTTCGGGTGGGATCGTGGCAGACGGTGCAGGCTTTGTGTAAAGCGTGTCCCCGGCGGGGAACCGTTTCGCCGGAGGCTGCCTTTGCGTCTTCCGCCTTGTGGCAGGTGCGGCAGGTGCGATATTCCTGGGGTTTGGCGTCTTTTTCCTTGTGATGGCAGCTCAGGCAGCCGAAGGATTCGCCGCCCAGTTCCATGACTTCCGGCAGAACGTGGGCGCGATGATCCCAGACGACTTCTCCCGGGGCTCCCAGAAACAGCGCGCCGTGGTCGAAGCGGTCTTCCGGTTTCAGGATTTTGTGGACGTAGCTTTCGTGGCATTTTCCGCAGTCGTCCCAGCCGGGATCGACGATCTTCGCGGGCGCGCCTTCCGTGTGGCAGCGGGTGCAGGCGATGTTTTTGTCCAGGGCGTATACGCGGTGCTCGAAAGCCGTGTTTCCGGCTTCCACGGCCAGAACGGATTCGTGGCACTCCCGGCACTTGACCGGACCTTTTTTCACGGCCATATGGCAGCCCTGGCAGCTTTTGTGGAAGGCATTGCGGCGGGTGGGCGGCGTTTTCTCGCCGTTTTCCGCTTTGGCGGGTTTCGCCATGGCTTTCAGCGGCCAGGCCGGAGAGATGGAATCTCCGGTGCGCACGGTCGGATGGCAGGTGAGACAGGCGGGTGGGGAAGCGGTGCCGGACTTGGAGGTGTGGTGACAGATCTGGCAGTTCCGCACGGCGTCCCGGGCGTGGAGTTCATGACTCCAGTGGACCGTTCCGAAACGGTTTTCCAACTCCGTCCATTGTTTCTCCTCGGCGGCGAAGGCCGGTGTCGTCAAGAGGTTCAGGCCGAGTAGAAACGCAAGAATCCCGCTTGTTTTCAAAATTCGTCGCATCGTCGCTTTCAAGAGACCCGCTCCGTTTTCCGGTGGTTCGTAATGGGGTGTCCGGCGACCGGCCGCGTCGCGAGGGGAAGACCGGCTCGCGGCGATCCGGATTTCCACGTAAAAAGACGGATATCGCCGGACGGCGCTTGGGCAAATGGTGGCATATTCGGGGGCGGACCGCAAGAAAAACGTGCCGCTTTTCCATGGTTTATGGTTATGACACTTATCAACCCGGCGATGGGTTCGGTCTTTCGTTTTTATGCGGGGCGAACGGGCTGCGAAAGCCGGTTTCCCGTGGTCGGGAACGGTCGATGGCGGTCGGGAACGGTCAGCCGAATTTCGCGGCCAGGGAAAGACCGGCCGCCAGTAGAAAAGCCAGAAGGGCGATGAGCAGCAGCAGGTTGTCCAACAGCCGGTTTTTCATGGCTCCCACGTATTTTTCCCGCGTGTTGAGAAGCAGCAGGACGAAGGCCAGCAGGGGGATGAAGGCCGCTCCGACGATGGCGTAGAGTTTCTGGATTTCCTTGAAGCTCGCCGCCAGCGAGAGCAGAGGAACGAAAGTGAGAATCAGCAGATAGGCCCGATAGGCGCGCGTGCGCGTCAGTTCGGGAGCTGTTTTAGCTCGCGTTTCCGTGTTTTTCTTTCGCTCTTGTACCGTATGGAGAAAATCCGCGAAGATATACGGCACGCTCTGCCAGACGCCCAGCAGGCTGCTGAAGACCGCCGACCAGGCCCCGAAAAGAAACAGTCCGCGCCCCGTCGCTCCCAGTCGGGCTTCCAAAGTGTTCGCCAGGCTGACCACCATTCCGGCGCCTTTTCCGGACAGGTCGGCGTGATGGCCGATCACCACCATGGCCATGCCGAACAGCGCCGTCACCAGATATCCCACGCCGATATCCAGTCGGCAATTTCGCAGATCCTTTTCCCCGCTTCGTCCTTCCTCCTGGATCCAGTAGCCGTAGCCGATGATGGTCAGCGTTCCGCCCACGCCGCCCATGAGCGCCACCGTCCAGGCCAGGCCCTTGCCGTTCCAGTCGGGAATGGAGGGAATGAAAACGCCTTTCAGAATGGCCGGAACGTCGTTCGGCAGGCTCATGGCCGTGAACAGGACGGTGATGAACATCACGCCCACACAGGCCATCATCACTTTCGAAAACAGGTTGAAGCCTCCCAGCCGCACCATGGCCAGTCCCAGCAGACTGTGCAGAACGCCCCAGACCACCTTGCCCGTGGCGGGCGAATCGAAAACCGGGATCAGGGCGTGGGCCGTGACGCCGCAGGCGCTGATTAAGGCCGCCCCGACGAAATAGGTCCATAGAAACAGGTAGGCCGCGAAGAACAGAATGAAGGGCGTTCCGATGCGCCGGATGCCGCCTTCCAGAATGGTGGTTCCCGTGGCGAGTTGCCAGCGGGTGAGGCCCTCGGTCAGGACGAATTTCAGGAAAGCGCCCAGAAGGACGGCCCAGAGCACCGCCACGCCCAGGGAGTTTCCGGCGAACGCGGAGGTGGCCAGGTCGCCCGCGCCGACGCCGCAGGCGGCCGTGAGCAGGCCGGGGACGAGAATGGAAAGAACGTTTCGTCGTTTGATTTCCAAGCGCCTTCCCCTATCTTGGGTTTGTTTATCCGGAAAAATCAGAAAAGCGCCTGCGAGGAGGCGCTTGAATGTCCGCATGCCCGTCGGACGTGCCGGCGAACGGGAGAAACGTGGCGAAACGAAGCGACGATCCGGCTACCAGCTTCCGTGGGAACTGTGCGACCCGTGGGAACTGTGCGACCCGTGGGAACTGTGCGACCCGTGGGAACTGTGCGACCCGTGGGACCCGTGGGAGCCGTGAGATCCGTGAGAACCGTGGGATCCGTGAGAGCCGTGGGATCCGTGGGAGGCGTGCCCGGCGTGCAGTTCGCCCTCGTCCCCCGGGGGATCGAAACTGAACTGACCGTCCTGGTAATCGAAATCCTGGCCGCCCTGGAGAGGGTGATCGTTGTCCTCGCCGTCCACTCCGGCATAGGCTGCTTCGCCCAGGGATTGGCCCAGGAGAAGGAATGTCGTGGAGGCCGTCAACGCCTGTTTTTTGGTGATCTTCCCCTCTTCGCTGTTCAAGAACTGGGCGACCTTTTTCTTGATCGTGGGGAGTTTTTTCGACGAGCTCATACCTTTTCCTCCTCCTGTCGAGGACGCATCCCGCGCCCTCGGCCATGTGACAGCCCAGTCTATCACGGCCTTTCGGCGAATTTCGGCTTGTTTTTCTCCCGAGTTGAAGATCCGGCCCCTCTCCAGAAAACCGGTTCTCCCTATGGGAAGATCTTATCAGAAACAGGAAAGCAGTGTCAAGGATCCATATAGGAAAATCATGGGCTTTTCTCACGCGGAAAAACCGTTGAAGCGGGCGGGAATTCCGGGACGGTTCGAACCGTCGTTTTCAGGTTTCGTTCCCAAGGGCCGGATGCGGTTTCCAGCGGTTGCGGCTGAACCAGAACGCCATGGCTCCGCCTTTCAGAATCATGGACCCGCCGATGGCCCACCAGACCCCCACCGATCCCCAACCCAGGGTCACGGAAAGGAAATAGGCGGCCGGGATGCGAAGAATCGTAAGCGGCATGCCGATCACCAGGGGAGGGAGCGTGTGCCCCGAGCCGCTGAAAGCCCCCTCCAGAACCACCTCGAAAATCCCCGCCAGCCAGCAGGTCATGGCGATGCGCAGGTACAGGGAGGATTCGGCCACGACCACCGGGTCCGCGATGAAGAATTGCACGATGGGTTCGGCGAAAAGCCAAACGATTCCGATCAGAAAGGAGATCAACACACCGGCCAGAAAACAGGTCCGCCAGGCGGCCTGGGCGGCGGCGTCCGGACGGCCCGCGCCGATGTACTGGCCCACCAGTGACGCCGCCGCCACCGAGAATCCGTAGCTGACGAACCAGGGCAGCGACTCCACCCGATGGCCCATTCCGATGGCCGCCACGGCGGGCGTTCCGAACAGGGCGATGACGCCCGTCAGGCCGATATACGTCAGGCTGAAAACGGCTCCGTTCAGTGCGATGGGCAGGCCGATACGGACGATTTTCCGAAACATCGCCGGGTCGGGTTTGAAAAAGGAACGCCCCGTGAATTCGGGCCAGAGGCCGCGTCGGCGGAGAATCCTGATGCCGACCGCAAACGAAACCGCGTGCAGGATGACACTGACCCAGGCCGCTCCGGCCAGCCCGAACTCCGGGATCGGCCCGAAACCGAAGATGAAGATCGGGTCCAGAAAGGCGTTGAGGACCACCATGAGGCCCGTCAGAAGCATGGGCGTGCGCGCGTCTCCCGTTCCCCGAAAGGTCTGGTAGACCGGCCATAGCAGAAAGAAAAGCGGCATGCCCAGAAGCCAGGGAAGCAGATAGGCTTCGGCATGCACCACGACTTCCGCTTCCAGGCCCAGCACCATGAAGAGATAGCGTCGAAAGGGCAGGGCCAGCAGCATGAGAATCACGCTGAGAAACAAGGCCGCCAGCAGGCATTGTCGCAGGATTCCGGCCACTTTGTCGGAACGGTCCGCGCCCACGGCCTGGCTGGAAAGCGTATTGGCCGCCACGCCGGCCAGATCGGACAGGGAAAAAATGGTCCACAGGAGAAACGCCGCGGCCGAGGCCGCCGCCATGGGAGCCGCTCCCAGTTTTCCCACCCAGAATGTATCCACCAGATGGTACAGGCTTTCCACCAGCATGGATCCCATGGCCGGCATCGCCATGTGGACGATGGCCCGGTTGACGGAAAGGTTCGTGAGATTGGTGGTTTGCGGCTTGTTGTCCATGGTATCCATCATGTTGTTTTCCGACGAATGAAAAACTCCGTGGAAAAACGGCGGAAAGACCGCACCGTTTTTTCCAGAGTCGGTCCAGGATGACCACCGGAGAGGAAAATGCAAGCAAAATCGAGAGAATCCGTTTGGTCGATGGATCGAATAAAAGGCCGAGAATCATGTCTCAATGGGAAGCGCCTTGTTTCGCAATACCGGGATATTGCATAAAAGGCTGATATCTTTCGGCAATGGGCAGCCGTCGTTTCGCCGGAGTCCGGACACGCGCGTCGGCGATTACGGAATGAAGGAGAACGGAATCCGAAAAAAAGTGGTTTTTTTGACGGGCGAAACTTGTTGCCAAGCCCCAAGGCATCGGGTATACTGTCTCGACATTTTCGTAGCAGACGCTTTCTTCCGGATTTGTGTCTCTGTTAAGGAGAGAGTGATGAAGAATCGGGTGGGATGGATTTGTTTTATCGGAGCGCTTCTTTCGGGCTGGTTGTTTCTCGGTTGCGCTGAAACCGTTCAGGAAACCCAGACGCGAAGCATCGTTCAGTCCAAGAAAACGCTGATTACCGAAGGCGGATTGAAGGTCAAGGAATTCGACCTGAACCAGGACATGGAGCCGGACGTTTTCAAGTATTACAAGCCGATCAAGAACGCCGAGAACGGCACCACGGAATACGTTCTGGTGAAGCGGGAACTGGATCTGAACAACGACGGAAAGATCGATGTCCTCACGGAGTACGACGACGAACGCCAGATCGTCATGGAAACCTTCGATCTGGATTTCGACGGGCGGATCGATCTGACGGATCACTACGCCAACGGCCAGCTCATCAAGAAGGACGTGGACTTCGCTTTCGACGAAAAGCCGGACATGTTCAAGTATTTCCTGAAAGGCCAGCTGGTTCGCAAGGAGAAGGACCGCAACAACGACGGCCGGATCGATTATTGGGAATACTGGGAAAAGGGCCGCCTGGACCGTATCGGCGTGGACGTGGACGGCGACGGAGAAGTGGACACCTGGAAAACGGCCGAGGAAGCCATGAAGGAAGCCGGAATCCAGGCGCCGCCCGAGGAAGCGCCTCCCGCCGAGGAAGAAACCGAACTGGAGGAAGGCGCCGAGGAAGCTCCGGCCGAGGAAGGAGCGGAAAAGGCTCCGGCCGAGGAAGCCCCGGCGGAAGAAGCCCCGGCGGAAGAAGGCGGGGAAGCGGCGGAATAGCCGGAAGCGGAATCAAGCGGATTTTCAAATCATAACGGCGGTTTCCACACATCGGAAATCGCCGTTTTTGCGTCCACGGCCCGGAAGGGGATGAAGGGACGGTTTCCCAGGGATGGACGCGCGATCCGTTTCGTGCATGGCGAGAAATTCCAATATCGGAAGATGGTCCGTTCAGTTCACCTTGCGGGTTTTGGCGTGCAGGTATTCCAGAAGCGGAGGAAGAAAAGCCAGGGCGACGAGAAACGCCGTGAGAATGCCCAGTCCGGCCGTTCGTCCGAAGGAGACAATGCCGCCGTGGCCGCTGAGCATCATGCCCACCACCGCGAAGAAAACCGTGCTGCAATAAAAAATGATCGGCGGTCCGGACGTGAGCATGGAACGAAGGGCTCCCACCTGTCCATCTTCCCGATATTGCATATAAAACCGTAGCGTGCTGTCGAAGGCGAGCGTGGATATCAGGGGAACGGTCATGATGGAATACGCATTCCATTTCATCCCGAGCAACGCTTGCAGATCCACCAGCCACAGATCGGCGAAAAGCACGCCGAGTCCGGCCAGGAGTCCGTGAAGCGGTCTTCGAATGAAGACCACGCACAATGCCAGGGTGAAAAGAATGGTCAGAACGGCGGAAAGCGGCGCGGTATTGGGAAGATTACGGATCATGCGAGCCAGTTCCAACGCCTGCCCCACCACGCGGATTTCCGGATGTTTCGCCCGAAGCGCGCCGATCCGCTCTTCCAGTTCCAGCGCCACGCCGCCCGGAAGAGGATCCTCCAGCGGATCGAGATACGCCACCGTTCCCACGTTTCTCTCGTGGAATTCCCGCAGGATGTTCAGCAGTTCCTTGCGTTTGCGCTCCAGACTCCAGCGGGAGGCGTCTCCCTTTTTGTAAACGAAAAACTCGGTGTCGGAAAGCCTTTCCAGGATGGAGGTGATTTCCGCTTCGGAAATCCGATCCAGCGTTAGCGTCACCGCCTGATTCCATTCCCCCGGCGACAGCTTTGCCGGAAGCTGGGTCAGCGCCATGGAAAGGATGTCCATCAGCCGTTCGGAGCCGATGGGCTGTTGGCTGTAGGCCAGCAGGATCGGGCGCGGGAGCTGGTAGATGCTGATGATCGGCGGGTGCAGGAGGGGACGTACGTCATCGATTTCCCGCCGGATCCGGCTTTCGAAAAACCCGATGTTTTCCTCCGTGGCCAGGTCGTCGATACGCTTCATGATACGGAGTTTCTCGGTCTGGTCGGCCGGAACGAAGTTGACGATGGAACTGGACCCGATGGTCCGGCCGCTTTTGCGGTTGCTTTCGTCCAGATCGTTCAGGAACCGGTCCAACTTTTTTCTGTCCGGGGCCAGCACCACCAACGGTTCCAGGCTGAGCGGGACCGCCTTGTGAAACTTTCGGCGCACCTCTTCCGCCTGCCGGATTTTCCGGCCCAGGTTGTGGAAATCGAACTCGAAATCGAATTTGGGCCGCGAACACGATTCGATCTCGTCCTCCGCCTGCGCCACGCAGGGCGGATGATTTCGCAGACACCAGATCTCGCCGACGAGAAACAGGCCGATCAGCGACAGCGCGCTTCCGATGGCGATCAGGGCTTTTTCGCGGGGAATGCGCCGGGGCATTGGCTGGGCGATGATGACGGCCGGGCTGACGGGAACCAGATAGGCGCGTTCGAAGAGAATGGCGACGGACGGCAGAACGGCAAGCAGAACCACCAGATAGAGGACCGCCCCCATGGCCGTCAGCAGGCCGAAGACGTTCAGATCGTCCACGTCGAACAGCATGAAAAGCAGTCCGCTGAGCAGGAGAAGCAGGCTGGTGAGAACCGAAATGCGGCCGCTCTTGGCGATGGCCTCCACCATGGCGTCCTCGAACGGCAGGTTGCGCAGGCGCTCGATTTCGTATCGGTGCAGGAGCGTGAATCCGTTGGCGAGAAAAAGCGTCAGAACGTTGGGCAATGCAAAGGCGCTCACCAGCCCGATTTCCTTGAACACCAGCGCCGCGGCGGCTTGAAGCCACAAAAAACCCACCAGACCGGACAGGCCGATCAGAAAGACGGGACGAAACCGCCGGAATACGATTCCGGCCAGCAGCGCGAAGCCTACCAGGGCGATCACGGCGGAACGGGCCGACTCTCGCCCCAGAAGGCGGTAATTCATCACCTGTTCCACGTAGGTTCCGCCCAGGGAGAACCCCACTCCGGGGTAGCCGCCGTTTCGGATCAGCTCGCGTCCTTCTTTTTCGATCCATTCCGTGAAATGGGCCGAGAAGGCCGTATTGTAGCTGGGTTGCGTGGGCTTGAACAGGATCGTGAAAATGGCGCGATCTTCCGTGGTGGAATATTCGTGGAAGCGCTTGACGCCGTATTTCTCCTCCAAATCCTTGAAAGAGACGTCCACCTCCGGTTCGACTTCGTCCTCCAGGTCCACGTAAAACGGGTTTTTTTTCTTTTTTTCCTGATCCAGACGGCGGTTGACCCGATCCTCGATGTCCAGCAGATCCGGAACCTTGAGATACAGGAGCCGCCGATCCTCGAAGAACCGGATGGGAAAGCGGTGGATGACGTAGTTCAGCAAGGGCGGCTTCCCTTTGGACACGCGCAAGTCGTGATCTTCCTTCACTCTTCGCGCCCAGTCGTCCACGAAGCGCTTGCGATCCTCCAGCCGGCCGCCTTCCACCACTCCGATGAGAACGCCGGAACCGCCGATGCGGCGCACCAGGCTTTCGCCTTCCAGTTTGGCCGACTGGTTGGAGGGAAAAAGGATTTCCTCCGCCCGGCTGATGCGAAGCGTCCGGGCCGGAAGAAGGGACAGCAGCGTCGCCAGCGCCGCCAGAAGCAGAACGGCCCGGTGGTGGACGATCAGCCATCCGCCGAAAACCGCCAGCGGTTTTTCCACTCGCGTGATTTGTCCGCCGCCTTCCTTCATTCTGCCCAACGTCGTGAAATCGCGTCGAAATTTCCGTCTCGAAGCGTTGAATATCCAAAGCTCAAGGCTAGTCGTTTCCCGGCCGCTTGTCAACTTTGATGCCTTGCGGCAACGAGACGGCCCGTCTTTGCTGCGGATTGCGGGTAAAAAAAAACGGGAAGCCCGGAGGCTCCCCGTCCGATTCCGAATTGACGAAGCGTCGGCCTAGCGACCGTGCTCCAGCGCGGCCTTGGCGGTGCGTACGTCGTCCGGCTGCAAAACGCAACTGGCGTGTTTGCCGTCGCTTTCGCCGACGATGTACATGCCTTCGATGTTCACGTGGGATTTCTGAAGCTTGGTCAGGATCTTCAGAAGGCCGCCCGGGTGGTCGTTGATGTGAATCAACAGTACGTCGTCCTTGTGAAAGGCGACTCCGCCCTGTTTCAGCACGGCCTCGAAACTTCCCCGGTCCTGCGGAATCAGGCGCATGATGGCGCCGTCCCGACTGGCGAACGTGGCCGCCGCGCTCAGATTGAGTTTCTTCACCTTCAACAGCAGTTTCTTCAGTTCACCGGGTTTGTTGGGCAGGTAAATGGAATATTGTTTCATTACCTTCAGCATGGCTGTCTCCTTCCTCCTCCGTAGCTTCCGTTGACTCCCCTGTTTTGTATCACGAAAACATTGCAGACACATAGATAATTCAGACGGATCATCGTTCTGGTCGTCGGTTCGCCCGCCGTCTGCGGATCGCCCGCAGCCACACGAAGAGCGCCAGGGCGGCCCATGCGGCGCTTCCCGGGTCCGGATACGCGGACCGGCACATGGAGCCGCTGTTGTCCACGTTGTAGCGCACCGGCATGTACACCTCGTCCAGCGCGGTGGGCCAGTACCCGGAATAGAATTCGCGCAGACGATCGGCCGAGGGTTTGGGCGTATAGCGGTCGAAGCGGTACAGGCCGGACAGATCCACGCCGCCGTCCTGGCCGTAGCCGTCGGTCAGGGTGTGCCAGTTGGCGCCGATCAGAAAGCCTTCGGCGTTGACCTTGCCCGAGGAATCTTCCCGGGCGTAGGCCTGAATGGCGTTCCACGCGCCGTCCAGCACGTCCAGTTGCAGCACGCCCAGTTCCTCGTATCGCTCGCTCGGCCCGCCGAATTCGGACACCAGAATGGGCGTGGCGGGAAAAGCCCGTTGAAGCGCGGCGAAGGAATCCAGGGTGGCGTTCATGATGTCCGTCCCGTAATCCACGCCGAAATGGGTGCTTACGGCCAAAAGGTCCATGTCCTCCGGCGCGTTTTCCCCGCTTCGCGCGTCCTCGCCTCCCGCGGAGATGGAATACGCCAGGTATTGCGGCGCGGTGCCGATTTCCGGAAGGTCCGTTTTCAGCGTCTCGAACAGCCGATTCAGTTCCGGACCGGCCTCGCATTCGGTGCACGGATTCCAGAACAGGACGCTGCCGCGGTTGGTGGAGGCGAAAAGCGTTTCATGCCACATCTGGAGCAGTAACGGCCGGTTTTCCTGCACGGCCAGTTCTTCCCGGGAGAGACGCCAGGCGGGCAGATCCACCTGAACCAGCGCACCCATGCGGTCGGCGGCGGCCAGAAATTCCGGATGGGGCGGATGGAAAGCCGTGCGGGTCATCTGAGCGCCCTGATTGCGGATGCGCGCCAGATCCATGCGAATCCTTGACCAGGAGGTTCCCGGGCCGGTGAGGGCGGAATCCTCCACGTAGGTGATGCCCGGATAAAAGACGTCCTGGCCGTTGTGCTTGAATCCGCCGTCCTCGTCGATCTCGTCCTTTCGGAAGGCGAACGTCGTCAGGTAGCGGTCCAGCTGGTTGTCGTCCCGGTCCCGCAGCGTGACCCGCATGGCGTACAGACGCGGAGCCTCCGGCGACCACTCGCGGGCGTCTTTCAGCGAAAAGTCGAGCTGGACGGCGGCGCGTTCGCCCGATTTCGGATTGATCTCCGAGGACCACTTTCCGGAAAGGCTGACTTCCCCCGAGAGGCTGCCCGAAACGGAAGCGCCGCTCCAGTAGGCGGCCGCGTCGCTTTTGGTTTCGAAGGCTTCGACGTAGACCACCAGGGACAAGTCCTCCTTGGCAGTGTTTTCCACCACCAGGCCGGCCCGGATCCGCCCGTTCATGTGCAGCGGGCGCAGGTCCACCCGGGCCAGGACGGCCCGTTTCTCGGGTTCCAGGTATTCCCAGTGGAAATTCCCGTAGATGCCCGCGTAGAGTCGCCGTTTCGTGTCCGTTCGGCCGGGAAGCATGCCCGGCACGATGCCGGGAAGGGGACGATCCACCCGGAAGACCAGCGTGGCGCGGTCGCGATCGGCCAGGCTTTCGGGCCAGGGAAGCACGAAGGGCGTATCGCCTCCTTCGTGGTGTCCGAGATAGACGCCGTCGGCCCAGGCGTCGATGACGTAGCTTGCGCCCAGCATCACCAGGCGGGCGTTCTTGGCCGCGCCCGGAGTCACCACCTCCCGTCGGTACCAGACGCCGCTCCAGTATTCCTCCGGCCCGGACTCGTCTCCCAAGGGGCAGAGCCGGTTTTCGGCCGCGGGCAGTTCGATGTCCTCCCAGTCGGAATCGTCGAAATCGGGATCCAGCGCCCCGGAAGCCTCGGCCGCCATGCGCTCCAGCACGGCCTCGGAACGGTCCCCGAAGGTCAGCCGGTGATCCAGTTCCATGCGCCGTTTCTTCCACACTCCGGCCAGCTCGTTGCTGCGGGCGTACTGGGAAAAGGCATAGTCCGGCGGAACCACTCCGTTCTGGAGCAGGACGGGAACCTCGTCCACCAGGATCCGTTCCGTGGTGAGCGGCAGGGGCGGAAGGCCGTCGATATCGTCGGCCAGGGCCGGGAGTACGTCCACGAAAAAAGCCAGGCGTTCTACGGCCGAATTGTCCGAGATCGTCAGCCGGACCCAGGCCCGGTGAATGGAAAGTCCCCCGCAGTCTTCTCCCCGGGCGTCGGGCAAAAGGCGAACCAGCCCGCGCTCGTTCACCGTAGCGTTCAGACAGGCGTCGGCGTCCACCGACCAGGACAGGTCCGTGGGCATGCGGAAACCGGCGTCGAAATACCAGGCCTGGCCGCTACGGGCGCTGGGCAGGGGATCGGCCAGTATGGGAGAGAGGCGGGTGTTTTCCAGAAAACGGGCTTCGGCGCGTTCGTCGGCCGGGACTTCCGCCCTGGCGATCAGTTCGCCCAGCACGAGGTCGGCCGCCTGAAAGGGCACGTTCAGCGGACCGTCCCGAAGTGTCTCCAGCCGCTGTTCCCATTTGCCGAACTGTCCCCGCGTGCCGTACAGATCCGCTTGGAGGAGGTTCAGGGCGATCTGCCCGCCCTCGGCCTGGGCCGCCAGTTTTGCCAGGCGCAATTCCAGTTCGTCCGTAAGCGGCACGGCGGAACTCCGGTCCCGGATCCGCTGGACAAGCTCGCGGATGTCCTGAAGACGCTCGAACAGGGTTTTTGCCAGGCCGGAGATCATCTCCTCGCCGCCCAGGGCATAGGCCGTTAGGAAATCCTCGATGATCGCCGCCAGATCGGGACTGGGCTCGCGCTCCGGGAAGAGCTTGGAATTCGTGAGGAAAAACGATTGCAGCGCCGCCCAGTCCGCTTCCGGAAATTCCGGGTCCAGGGCCGGGGCCACGCCGCCGACGCCGTGGGTGTCCGCGTCGTAGTTATCCGGATCCGAAAGCAGGGAGGCGTAGGACTCGACGGCGAAAAGCGACGCCGTTCCCTCAATCATGGGATTGGCCAGAATGCCTTCCGTTTCCTCCAGCAACGAGGCGTCGCGTCCGGCGACGGGAGCCAGGTACAACCCCAGTCCCAGATCGAAGTCGTTGACCGGATAGTTGTCCCAGATCAGGGGTTTGCGACCGATCAGCGTGGCGAAGTCGGCGGCCTCCTCGGCGGTGATTTCCTCGTCGAAAGTTCCCTGGCCGGTCCAGGCGATCGCGATGGCCGGATCCAGATCCTTCAGGGCTTCCAGGTAGGCGATTTTATCCTCGTCCAGGCGTCCCGGCGTGCCGGAATAGACGGTGGGAACGAGGATCAGCGCGCCGTCCGGAGTCCGATCCCGGAGCCAGGCGAAAAGCCGTGCGGTCAAAACGGCGTGGTTGGCTCCCGATGCCGCTCCCGGCTCCACGTCGATATCGTCCATCAGCAGCGAGAATTCCCGGTATCCCCGGTCCAGAAGCTGGGAGAGCTTGGCCGTCAGAACCTGGAAATCGTTGTCGGAAAGAGGATCGATGTCCTGGCCGGGGCTGATGCCGTAAATCGTCTCCACGCCGTAATCCCGGCCATGGGAAAGCAGTTCCGCGAAGGGAGCGAGTTCCTCTTCCGTGTAAAGCTCCCTCCATTTCGTGCGGTGTTTTTCTTCCTTTTTCGGGGCGTACAGATAGCGATTCATGCCCCAGATTCCCATCCAGCGCAGAACGCGCAGGCGGGTGGGATGGCTCCAGGGTTTTCCGTAGAAACCTTCCACCACGCCGCGAAAGCGAACGGTTTCGGGCGTTTGCGGATCGTAGTCCGTAACGGCCACGGCGTTCGACCAGTCGCCCGGCCGTCCCAGATAGTCCACCGCCCGGACGCGGTAGCTCCAGTCGCCGGAGACGGGCGGGCGGTCCAGGGCCCTGGCGCGGACCGATTCGAAGACCGTGTTTTCATCGCCGCCGCGTTCGATTTCGTAATGGTGGGCTTTGGCGACGGATGTCCATTTCAGGGAAAGGATTCCGGCCTCGCCGCTTAGCTGGAGCGACGGAACGCCGGAAAGAGCTGGGGCCCGGGCGGCGTGGACCGACAGTCTGGAAACGGCGAAATCGCCTTTCGGGAAACGCAGGATCAGATACCGGATATCGTCCGGCGATTCTTCGGTTTCCGTGTCGAAGGAAACCACGCTTCGTTCCGGATCGGTCACCGTGACATTCGCCAGTCGGGTCAGCGTGTACGGATCCGGCCCGCCGTAAAGGGTGACGCTTTCGGCCCAGTTTTCCGACCAGTCGATTTCCACCCGATCCAGCGTCAGCGCCGTGTCGGCGCCGTCCGGGGAAAGGTCCAGTTCGATCCATGCCGGTTCGTCCGTTTCCGGCGCCCACGCCCGGGAGGCGTCGCCGTCCCGCAGGGCCGCGCGGCCCGGGTTGGGATCGATGGGGACGTCGGACTGGCCCTGGGTGCCGCTGACCCGGAGGCGGGCGTTCCGGCAAAGGTCCAGGTCCGCGAATCCGGAAGCGGGCCAGACGACGGTACATATGCATATGAGTATCCACCAGCGGACAGGCATGGATTTCCTCCATCGTGGGTTCGGGCGCTTTCCGACCTTCGGGAAACCGAAAATCGGATCGATTTTCTATTATCCACTAAATATATGGAAATTCCAAGCGGAAACCAACGGACACCCCGATCCGGACACAGGGACATCCGCAAAGGACATGGTACGATTGGACGAATTCGTCGGGAAGCCGAGATAACATTTCGGAATCGCTCGACAATTAGGTACAGGACGCCTTCGCCCGGCGGCAAGGGCGGCAGCCTCCGAAAGCGGTGTTTTTCGTGGTTCGTCCGGGTGAACGCTTTTTCGTCTGAAAACGCAAGGATATCATGGTGTTGCACGGTAAAAACGATCCACCCGGAGGAACGCGGAAAAAACGCATCGGAGCGGTCTTTTTGGGTATCCACAAACGGGGCGCTGGTCGTCACGATGTTCGGAATATTCCCGCTTCGCCGAAGGATAAACAAATGCAGTCACAAGAGGCTAATGTAATAATCGGAGAGAAATCGGACACCTTCGGGAATCATTCGCGTGTACGATTTCACGTGGGAGTTCATTGACGCATCGCGGGAGGCTGTGATACTCTTTCCTTAGAGATATCAAGGGCGTAAGGCGGTTTTTCACGGAAAGACGTTTTCGCCCGAAAGCCCCGAACTTCCCCATGCCCTTTGGAGTCGGCCATGTTCAAACCTGTACAAATCGGATTTATGCTGTTGTGCCTCGGTTTCTGGGCGTGCCAGGCCAGCGTGGTTCAGACGCCGTCGGAGGAAGACGGTGGCTGCACGAAGGATTCCGATTGCGAAAACGGAAAAATCTGCAACCGAGACACGGGCTATTGCGTCCTGGAAAGTCCGGATGGCGACGCATCGGACGGAGATGAAGGAAGCGACGCCTGCAAGATCGACGCGGATTGTGGGGAAGGCGAAACCTGCGAGGAAGGAAACTGTCGAACCGCGAATCCCGCCGACGGCGACGAAGAAGCGGCCCGGGAATGCACCTTCGACGAGGATTGCGAAACGGGCGAATGGTGCATCGACGGTTTCTGTGAAGCGCGGAATCCGGCGGACGAGGACGGGACGGACGGCGACAAAACGGACGAAGACCGAGACGCGGAACGGCCGCAATGTGTCTACGACAACGATTGTTTGTCCAACCAGATCTGCATGAACGGACAATGCCGGACCGTGGCCCCGGACGGCGACGCCGCGGAAGCCGACGCGGCGGATCTCTGCGAGGGCAAGACCTGCCCCAATCTCCAGCACTGCGATCCGGAAACCGGCTCCTGCGATTACGACCCGGAGCATTGCGTCATCACGCGCTGCGATCCGGGAAGTTCCTGCGACCAGACCACAGGCATCTGCCGCCCCATCGACGGCCATTGCGTCCACACCGGTTGTCCCGCGTACTATCTGTGCGACGAAGCCACCGGGAGCTGCTATCCCAACCCGGAGAACTGGCCCAAGTATTGCCAACCCTGCATGACCGAAAACGACTGCGACGGTGCCTCCTGCCTGTCCGACAACGAAACCCAGGAAAGCTTCTGCGCCGCCGACTGTTTCGACGGCGACCTGTGCCCGGAGGGAGCTAGTTGCGTTTCGTCCGGCCCCTTCAGCCGCTATTGTCGGCCGGAGGCGTATACCTGCGGAAATCCTCACAACATCGGCGGAAGCTGCCAGGCGGACGCGGACTGCAGGACGGGCCATACCTGCATTGTGGAAGAAGGCAACGTGCTGGGAGAGGAATGGCCCCGCGGATATTGCTCCAAACTCTGCGTGGAGGACGAAGATTGCGAGAATCCCTATGCGCGCTGCGAGAGCGTGCAGGACACGGACGGCAACGCCCGGTACATCTGCCTGCACATCTGCGACAACATTCAGGTTCGCTGCCGGGAGGACTACCAATGCCACCGCGCCATGGGCCAGTGGCAGGGCGTCTGCATTCCGGACTGATTTCGTCGGCGATGGAACCGGCAACTTGAAATCCGGAAAGAAACGAGGGGGCCGATGCGGCTTTTGCTCTTCGACATCGATTTGACGCTCGTGAAGACCGGCGGGGCCGGGATGCGGGCCATGGAAGCGGCTTTCCGGAGCTTTACCGGACATACGGGTTCCGTTCGGCACGTGCGTCCGGACGGCAAGACCGATCCGATCATCGTGCCGGAACTCTTCCGCCTGAACGGGCATCGTCTGGATCCCGGGGATTACGAAGCCTTCATGAATCGATACCTGGAAAATCTGGATCGGGAACAGCGAAAGCAGACCGACTGGCGGCTTCTACCGGGCGTGGAAGCGCTTCTGGCCCGCGTCGGGGAAGCTCCCGATCTTTTTCCGGCGCTCGTGACCGGCAACGACGAGCGCGGGGCGCGGCTGAAGCTTGCGCCCTTCGACCTGAACCGCTTCTTTCCCGTGGGGGCTTTCGCCTCCGATTCCGGCGACCGCGCCCGGCTTCCTCCCATCGCCGTTCGGCGGGCCGAAAGGCATTACGGGCGGCGCTTCCCGCCGGAAAAGGGGATCGTCATCGGAGATTCCGAGGGCGACGTAGCCTGCGCGGCGGCCAACGGCATGGCCTGTCTGGCGGTCACCACGGGGTACGCCACGAAGGAAGAACTGCAAGCCGCCGGACCCTGCCGGATTCTGCCGGATCTATCGGATGCAGACGCCGTTCTCGATCTGTTCCGCAGCGGCTGGTGAATCTCCGCTCTTGTTTTCCCCGGCTTATAGAGTCCCTATTAATCATTTTTAGCCACTTTTCGAGTATTAATTCCATTCAAAATATGCTAGGCATATCGTATGCCTGCTTTCAAACCACCAGATATGAAATGGGGAAGTCTGGACGACGTTGAGCGTTGGTACAAATCGGAGAAAGACCCGAAACTTGCCTGTAAACTCAATGCGATCCGGCTGCTCATGAAGGGTTACAAACGTAAGGATGTGGCCGAGGTCGTCGGCGTTTGCAAAGCCACGGTCCGAAACTGGCGCGCCCGTTGGGACGAGGGAGGAAAGGAATTTTTGAAAAGCCGAAGCATCGGTTCCTGGTCCAAGGTAACGAACGACATGCGTGCCGAGATCGAGGAGATCGTCGAAATCAAGCGCGAGATCAACGGCAGAACGGTCACGGCGATTGCGATTACGGGCTGGCTTAAAAAAAACACCGATTAGAGATCAGTTATTCCCAGGTCTGCTACGTGCTGCGGCAGATGGGCTATCGCTACTTGCGCCCGCGTCCGTGGCCCGACAAGCAGGACGAGGCCATGCGCGCCCGCTTTCGCAAGCTTTTATCCGCGCTCAAGTCCGATCCGAAAATCGAGATCTGGTATCAGGACGAATCGGGCGTGATGGGCGATCCCAAACCAAGACGCTTATTGGCCAGGCGTGGTTCGCGCCTGACGATTCCGTTTACGGGCAATCATATCAAGGACAACGTGGTGGGGGCGGTGCGACCGGCGGATGGACGGCTTTTCAGTCTGATCCTGCCAGAAGTCAATCGTGAGACCTTTCAGATATTTTTGGATATGCTCCAGCCTCACCTCGGGAAAAAGCGTGTGGTGATGATCATGGACAACGCGAGTTGGCATAAAGTGAAATCCCTTAACTGGGGTCGAATCGAGCCGCTGTATTTGCCTCCCTACTCACCGGATTTCAATCCGATTGAGCGGATCTGGCTCTACTTGAAGCAGACGTTCTTTACCCGATTCGTAGCGCGCAAACACGATGAACTGACGGATTATCTCGCCGAAAAACTGAAATTCATGCAGGACAACCCACTGATCTGCAAATCCATATGCGGTGGCTAAAAATGATTAAGAACCGCTATAGCAATTACGAATGGCTTTTAGCGATCCCTACCCTTTTCGTAGGGGGGTAGCATGGGGCAACCGTCGGTTCAACTTCCGTTTGCCACCTGATGAAAAATGACGGGGGCTTTTCGTTCCCTTCCCCGACGGAGCCGCCTCGCGTCATAAGGCTTGGAATTCCGGGGCGTTAGAGGTTGGCGGTCAAGGCCGCAGCGAGTGAAACGAGCGGAGCACGTTTAGCCTTGACGGCCGGCCGCGCCCCGGTACAAGCCGCCGATGACAAGAGGCGAAAGCGAAGAAGGCGGAAGGGAACCCCTTCCTCGATGGTGAAGCCTTGTCCGAATGCGGTTTTTCCGATTTTATCCTTGTTTTGGGATACGAATCCTAAAATTTCATGGGCTTGCGATATTCCGGGATATGCACGGGAATCTCGGGCAGTTCCGCCCGCATGAGGTCCGCGAAAGGCTGCGGATCCACGAAGCGGCTGATGGGCGGGAAGGCGTCGTCGAAATGGTGCAGGTAGGCCGAGCGTGGGCGCAGGCGGCGCACCGCGTTGAAGGACAGTTCGGCCACCCGGCTGTTGCCCTGAAAAGGCAGGCTGAGGATGTCCGTTCCGGTGGGATAAAGCTGTTTCTCGTCCAGGGCCAGGCTGCCGAAATGCAACAGGCTTTTTCCTTCCGTGGCCACTTGCCAGGCCATGCAGGCGCCCATGGGAAAACGGCGGTGCTCTTTCAGTCCCTTCCAAAGCAAGGATTTCGTTCTGGAAAATCCACGGATGATCTGGGCCGCGGTGTCCAGAACCAGGGGGGTGTCGAAGTGGACGTGCCGGGCCTTCAAGGGCAGAATTCGCAGGTCGCCCACGGAAAACGACTCGCCGTTTTCCACGGCATGCAGACGCTCGGAAGGAACGCCGTGGCGTTTTCGAAGATTTTCACAGACGGCTTTCGGCGCGAAAACGGGCAGCGCGCGGTCCCGGGCGATGGCGGGAATGTCGGCCGCGTGATCGAAATGGCCGTGGGTCAGCAAAACGGCGTCCACCCCGGCCAGGTCATCCAGGTGGAATTTCCGAAGTTCCGGATTGCGCCCGAAAAAGGGATCGAAAATGATGGAGGCGCGCTCGCCCCGAACTTTGACCACGGCGTTCGAATACCAGGTGAGTTCCATGTGTCGTTGTCCTTTCAAAATCCTCTGTTCCGGGGGCCGCTTTACCAAAATCAGCCTGCCGGGCGAACCTATTGTAAACGTCGGAGCGAAAAAAAAAAGGACTTTTTCAACGAAGCGTTTCGTGCTATATAAATTCTTGCTTTCAACCAGACATTCAACGTGCTTTCTGCCTGGAAAATATACCGTCGAGGACGGTGCGGCGTTTTCCCAGTAAACGGGATTAACGGTAGGAATCCCAGTATTCGGAAAGGATGCGGAACATGAAACGGAGTATCGGAATTGTTCTTGCACTGGCGGTCTGGTTCGTTCACGGCCTGATTCTGGCGGACGTCCCCGAGGGCGTTGCCTTCCAGGGCTATCTGACCGACGCCTCGGGCGCGCCCCTTGCGGGCGAGCACGAACTGGCCTTCACGCTCTACGGCTCGGAGGACGGAACGGATTCCGTCTGGACGGACACGCGCACGGTGACGGTGGAGGGCGGGGCGTTCTCCCTGGTTCTCGGCGGGTCGGGCAATCCCCTGGACGCAGGCGTGTTTTCGGGCGATCAGTCCCTGTGGCTGGGCGTTTCGGTGGACGGCGGGACGGAACTTCAGCCGCGTTCGCCGGTGACTTCGGTGCCTTACGCCACGCGGGCGGCGGTGGCGGATAACGCCCTGGACACGGGCGCGGTGCAGGCGCTCATCGACGAGGGCGGCTATCTGACGGAAGTCGTGGAGACGGATCCCACGGTGAACGTCCTGGCGAAGGCGGTCTTGAACTGCGGGGCGGGCGAGGTGGCCAAGTGGGACGGCACGGCCTGGATCTGCGCGGCGGACGCGGGCGGCGTGACGGAGGAAAGCGATCCGCTGTACTCGGCGGCTCCGGCGGCGGGGATCTCTTCGGAAGACATCGGGCACTGGAACGCCTGTTACGCCTGGGGCGACCACGGCGATGCGAATTACCTGACGGAGGAGACGGATCCCCTGGTGAACGAACTGGCGAAGGCGTTTTTGCAGTGCGCCTCGGGCGATGTGGCGCGCTTCAACGGACTGGAGTGGGAGTGCTCCTCGGACGGCAACACGGACGCCCTGGCGGCGCTTTCCTGCGCGGAAAACGAGGTCGCCAAGTGGGACGGTCTGGCCTGGGTTTGCGCCGCGGATGCGAACACCACGTACGGCGCTTCGGACTTCGTGCCGAGTAACCAGTATTGCCCGGAGGGGCAGATTGTGAGCGGATTCGGAGTCAACGGAAACCCCGTCTGCCGGGAGGACGCAAATACCACGTATGGCGGCGGGAATTTCGCGCTTTCCGGACAGAATTGCCCGGACGGCCAGGTGGTGAGCGGCGTCGGGGAATCAGGCGACGTGACCTGCCGGGAAGACGCGAACACCACGTACGGTGGCGGGAATTTCGCGCTTTCCGGACAGAATTGCCCGGACGGCCAGGTGGTGAGCGGCGTCGGGGAATCCGGCGACGTGACCTGCCGGGAGGATGCGAATACCACGTACGACGCTGCGGACTTCGTGCCGAGCAACCAGAACTGCTCGGGAAACCAGATGGCAAGCGGATTCGACGCCGTAGGAAACATCACCTGCCGAACGGACGCGGATGCCCTTACGGCGCTTTCCTGCGCGGACGGGGAGACTGCCCGATGGGACGGGTCGAACTGGACCTGCGCCGCTCCGTTCTGGAGCGACGGTGAAAACGTGAACATCGAATCCGGAAACGACACGCGCATTCCCCTGCACATCAACGCCGTCTCCCCGGCGAGCCTTGTGATGCGGGACAGAAATTCCACCCAGGATTTCCGCTTCCTGTTGGACGAGGCGGGCCAACGATTGGATGTACGCAACAATGACGGCAACGCGGTGCTGCTTTCGTTCTTCCAGGACGGCCGCGTGCAGGTCAAGGGAGATTTCTCCGTCACCGGAAATTTCGAGAGACTGACTCGCCTGGAAGAAAAACTGACCCGCCTGGAAGAAAATCTGCCCGTCATGATTCTTCATTCGAACGACGTGGTTGCGGTGGGAGACCGTCTCTGGGCGCGGGATCCTTCTCCCAGCGGGCAGACCTGGGCGGCCGCCCAGACCTATTGTTCCAATCTGGAACTGGCGGGACTGGACGACTGGCGCATGCCGACGATCTCGGAACTGCGATTGCTGGTCAAGGATTGCCCCAACGCGGAACCGGGCGGCGCCTGCGGCGTGACGGACGAGTGCAATCTGGGAAATGACAGCCGTTGCTATACCGAAGCGGCTTGCAACTCCCCATGCAGTCCGGGTGATTGGCATCAGGCCTTGCGCGGGGATCTTGATTTAGAATATTGGGCCAGTACGACAGTTCCGGATCAAGGTACCGGAACGAATTATAGCTGGCGTCTGCGCTTTTCAGATGGAGATATCGATCTTGCGCCGAAGACGAATTCTTTGAACATGACGGTGCGCTGCGTGCGCTGATCCGGGCGCGGCGGTCTGAAAAAAAGAGAGGCGCCTTTGCGGGCGCCTCTTCCATATTTATGGAACGGAATTTGGTCGGCGGCTTCTACTTCTTTTCTTCCGCCTTCGCGGGCTTTTGGGGCGGCCTCTTCTGAATCGCGCCGTAAACCGCCTTGGCAAGCTGTCCCAGCGCATACGGCTTGTCGTACATGTATCCCTTCACGTCGCGTTTGTCCTCGAACAACGGCTTGATCGACTTTTCGGCCAGGGCCTTGTCGCCCGTGTACTGCAACCCGATCAACGCCATGGCGACCAGCGGTACGTGTTTGGCCTTCAGATATTTTTCGAAAACGGGGGCCGCGTCCGGTCCCAGTTCCTTGAACTGACGGCGGGCGATGTCGTAATCGTCCCGAACGAATTTGACCTTCGGATTGATGCCCTTCAGGACCGTATCCACGCCGTTGGCTCCGTCGATTTTCAGGATCGCCCCGGACGTGGCCCACTTCACCGCCTCTTCCTTCAGGAAGGCCGGCAGATATTTCAGGGCTTCCCTGTCGCCGATCTTCTTGATGAGATCCACGGAATACGCGCGGAAATCCATGTCGCCGCGTTTGTCGATAAACAATTTAATCGCCATGGGAAGCGAAAGTTTCGACGGGTGGAACGTCAGTGTGTTCATGGCTTCCAGGCGCAGCTTATAGGGATTATCCTTGTTCACGACGTAATGGTTCAGCATCTGAGTGACGCGGTCGTCGCGGGCGAAACACAGAACCTGCAACAATCCCGGATCCAGATTCGGCGTCTGCTCGTTCAGCCAGGTGACGAACAGGTCGGAAACCTTCTCCACGACCTTCGGACTGGCGATGCTTTCCACGATTTTCGCGATCTTGACCCGGGTCTGGGTGTCCTTGGAGTCTTTCATGGCCTGGGCCAGTGTATCCGCCGCGTCGTCTCCCATCTCCTTCAGCACGTTCGAGGCCGAGTAGCGGCCCGCGCCGTATTTGTCCTTGAAATTCGTCTTGTACCAGTTCAGCAGCATGGCCTTGGAGGAATCCTGGACGGCCTTGTTCTCCATGGAAAGAAACAGGAAAAGCGTGTCCTTGGCGGCGGCCTGGACCTTGATGTCCGGCACCTGGAACAATTTCCCGATATCCGACGCCGAATTTTTAATCAACAACAGGCGCTGGGCCTGCTCCATTTTCTTCATGGAGGAAACCAGCAGATCGAACTGTTCGATCTTGATGAGCTTAATCATGCCGTAGACCCGAACCGGCATGTCCACGCCGGGATCGGCCACGGCTTCCGCGATGCGCGCCTCTCCCCCCACGGAATCCGCCCAGGTGTCGATTTTATCCTGTGTCACGGCGCAGCCGCTCACGATCCAGGCGAAAAGAACGGCGATCGCCGCAAGCATCATTCTGGAGCACATGAAGAGACGACGTTCATGCATGGTTTTGTTCCCTTCCTCGTTCAGTGGTTCATCGGCATCGCGTATTCTGATTCCGTTCTTTATAGGATGGATGGCGGGAGGCTGTCAAGCCCGACGATCCGGAAGGAGGCCCGTTTCCGGTTTTCCGTCTGCGCTTCTTCTTTGACAGCTCTTCGCTTGCCCGATAAAATAGAAGGAAGTCGAAGAGGAGGACGATTTCGGCCGCCGACGTCGTAAAAGGAAACGGCGTTTCCGGCGCGTGTGAAAGGAAAGACCGTGAGGATCGCTCGGATCGTGAAAAACATCGTCATCGCCTGCTTGGCGGTATTGCAGATGGCGCTTGTTTCCGTCCAGGCGGAAGCGGCTCCCCGCTGGCGCTCGCTGGCCGCCAAGGCCGAGACGGGATCGGTGGGCGGCGGCGTTCGGGAGGATCTTCGGCGAACGGATGAAAGCACCCTGGAATGGACGTTGGAAATTCCCGGGTTCGAGGAGGAAAACGTCCGGGGAAACGGAAGAATTTTCCGCAAGATCCGGCTTCCCGGAGAAACGCGCCTGACGGAAATCGGCCGTCCTGAACTGCCCGTCATCGCCCGGCTGGTCGCCGTTCCCGCGGGGGCGAAAATCCGGGTGGAGATTCTGCGGGCGGACGAACGGGATTTCGCGGGCGCACCCGTGTTTCCCAGGCAACCTGCTCCCGATCGGCGGTCGGCGGAAAAATCGGCGGCATTCCGGATGGATGCGCAGATCTACGATTCGGCCGACGCCTATCCGGAAAGCGATTTCCGGCTTTCCGAACCCATGCGCCTGCGGGGATCGACCTTCGTGCGTCTGGAGGTTCGCCCGTTCCGATATCGACCGGAAGAAGGCCGCATTCGCGCGGCCGGAAAACTGGTGGCGCGTCTGGTTTCGGACCGGCCTTTTCCGCAGAAAATACGGGAATCTTCCCGGGAATTTCGCCGTCTTTTTCATGACATCGCACTGAATCCGCCCGACGATCGCGAAAGCGTGGACGCTCCTTCCATCGCGGGCCATCTGCTGATCGTCAGCCACGACGATCTTCTGGACGATCTGGAAAGCTTTATCGAATGGAAACGCCGCACCGGATACCGGGTCAGCGTGATTCCCATGAGCGAGGTGAACGGCACGACCAGCCAGGCGGTCAAAAGCGCCGTCCAGGACGCCTACGACACGCTGGAACCGAAACCCGACGCGCTCTTGCTGGTGGGCGACGCGGAGGAAGTTCCCACCCCGACGGGAATCGACAATTGCAACGCGGATGCGGAATACGCCATGCTGGAGGGCGCGGATTTCGTTCCGGACGTGTTCTTCGGCCGCTTTTCCGCCAAGAATCCGGATCACCTGGACGCCCAGACGGAAAAAAGTCTGGCCTACGAGACCGATCCGGTGATGGGGATGGATACGGAATACTATGCCAGAGGACTGGCGATTTCCAGTTCGGAGGGATTCAATCCCAGCGACGACGAACGCTGCGACGACATGGCGGAGGATCTGGAAGGCGCAGGGCTTCGGATGACGAAGCTCTATCACAGTCTGCGTAACGACACGGTGGAGGAAATCACGACGAATTTCCGTACGGGCATCGGTTTCGCCGTCTATCTCGGGCACGGAACGGGCGTGCAATGGAGCACCACCCGGCCCGCCTTTCGTAATACCGAGGTTTTCGGCCTGGACAACGCTCCCTTGGTTCCCTTCGTCATGGATGTTTCCTGCACCAACGGCGCTTTCAAGCAATTGGAGCCTTGTTTCGCCGAAGCCTGGATGCGCACCGGTCCGGATGGATCCGTGGCGATATATTCGGCTTCCACGGCCACGGCCTGGGACGAATCCGCCGACCTGGGCGCGGGCATGGTGCGAGCCTACGCCGAAGGAAAACGGGTGGTCGGTCGGGCGATCCACCAGGCCATTCTCGATCTGGTGCGGGACTACGGCACGGGCGACAACGTGCGGGAAGTGGTGCAGCAATACGTCTTTTTCGGAGATCCGACCCTGCCTCTGAGAAGCCGGGCGCCCATGGAAATGGACGTGCAGACGCCGGAATTTCTTCCCGCCGGCGGCGGTGTCTTCGCCGTGCGGGTCTTCGCGGGCGGCCAGGCGCTCCCCGACGCCCGGGTCTTCGTTCGGGCCGCGGACACGGAAGTGCTGGCCTTCACGGACGCCGGAGGGCAGGCCACGATTTTATTGGAGACGCAATCCTTCGATCCGGTGCAGTTGACGGTCACCGCGCCGGACACCGTACCGTTTCTGGCCGAACTGCCCGTCTCCACCACCCATTGCGGCCTGTTGATGGCGCATGGCGATACGGCGGGATGCCTGTCCGGCATGAACGTCACACTGTCGGATGCGGATCTGAATACGGATGTGCAAGCCGTGGAGCAGACATCCGTTTCCGTCTTCGTGAACGGACAGGACGCCGGAATGGATACGATCTTGACGGAAGATGCGCCGGACAGCGCCATTTTCCGAGGATTTCTGGACCTTTCCGCCTTCGATCCTCTTCTGCTGGACGGCGATGAAGTCCGTCTTCTGGCCGTGGACGCCGATTGCGGCGGAGCGCCCCGGGATCTGGAGACCGTTTTTTCCATCGATTGCCGGGGGCCGATGTTCGACGAAATCGCCATCGAGACGCCCACGACCACCTCGGCCCGGGTTCGTTGGCGAACGGACGAAACGGCCGACAGCGAGGTGCGGCTGATGGGGGAACCCATTCATATCCACCACGATCCGGCGCTCGTATCGGAACATCGGCTGACGCTCTCGAATCTTTCGCCCGGGGCGGCTTACGTCGTCCATCTGGCGGGAACGGATCGCTTCGGAAACCGCCGTGTTGACGACAATGGCGGAAACGGCTATGCCTTTGAAACTCCGTTATGCATTCCGGAATGTGGCCAGAACAATTGCGGCGGGGACGGCTGCGGAGGAGACTGCGGGGAATGCCAGGACGGTTGGGTATGTCTGGACGGCCATTGCCGCCCGGACTGCATCCCGGACTGCGAGAACCTGGAGTGCGGCGGAGACGGCTGCGGAGGAAGTTGCGGAGACTGCCCCCGGGGCTGGTCCTGCGAGGAAGGCGTCTGTCAGTTGGAAGAAGTTGGAGATGGCGACGTGGAGTCCGGTTGGGAAGAGGACACGGACGAAGATCTTTCGGACGGCGATCCGGACGCGGAACCGGATGCCGATCTTGATGCCGATCTTGATGCCGATCCGGATCTTTCCGAGACGGAAGAAATTGATCTCGCGGAAGAAGACGGAGATTCGGAAGGCGAACCGGATGACGACTTCGATGCCGAATCCGGCGAGGTCGAGATGGAACCCGAGCGCCCGGAAGCGGAGATGGAAAACGACAATCTTCCGGATGCGGACGAAGATATGGATCCGATGAATACGGAAGATGGCGATGTCGAAACGCCGCCCACCGACGACGACCGCAACGGTTCCGGCGGCGGTTGTTCCCAGACGGACCGGACGATTCCGGTCGGATGGCTGCTGCTGACGCTCTTCCTGTTCTTCCGCAAAAGGTGCGGCTCGTGGGAAGCGAAGCGATAATCTCCTAAAAAAAGGTTCTTCTCGGAAGTCCGGGGAGACATCGGGAGACTGCTTTCGGACAAGGCCCACCATCGAGGAAGGGGTTCCCTTCCGCCTCCTGCGCTTTCGCCTCTCGTCACAACCGGCTTGTACCGGGGCGCGGACGGCCGTCAAGGCTAAACGTGCTCCGCTCGTTTCACTCGCTCCGGCCTTGACCGCCGACCTATAACGCCCCGGATTTCCAAGCCTCATGACGCGAGGCGGCTCCGTCGGGGAAGGGAACGAAAAGGCGCCTTTTTCTTATCATCGAGGGAAGGATGTTCCCGGAAATCCGAGATGAACCTAAAAAACGGCGACCCAGGTAAGGCCGCCGTTCCGTATTCTCCTGCAATCCCGGACCATTACAGTCGATGTACCCAGCCATAGCGGTCTTCCAACTTGCCGGATTGGATTCCCGTGAGCGTTTCGTACAGTTTCGTCGTGACGTCGCCGGGTTGGCCGTCGCCGAGCTTGTGTTCCGTTCCGTCGTGCTGGAAATGAGAAATGGCCGTCACCACCGCCGCCGTCCCGCAGGCAAAGGCTTCCGTGGCCTTGCCGCTATCGAAATCCTTTACGACTTCGTCGACGTCCAGCAGCGTTTCCTCCACCTTCAATCCGAGATCCGAAGCCATGTGAAGGATGGAATCCCGCGTGATACCGGGAAGAATCGAACCGGTGAGCTTACAGGTCTTGAGCGTGTCGCCGTAGACGACGAAGACGTTCATGCCGCCCATTTCCTCGATGTAGCGGTGTTCCTTGGCGTCGAGCCAGACCACCTGGTCGTAGCCCCGCTTCTTGGCCTCGGCCGCGGCCATCAGGCTGGCGGCATAGTTCGCCCCGGCTTTCACCTGCCCCAGGCCGCCCACGGCCGCGCGAACGAACTCCAGGCTCGTGGCCACGCGCACCGGCTGGAATCCGCGCTCGAAATACGCCGCCACGGGCGAGCAGATCACGAAATAGAGGTATTCCCTCGCCGGCTGGACGCCCAGCAGCGGGTTGGTGGCGATCATGGTGGGCCGGATATACAGGCTGTAGCCCGGCTGGGTGGGGATCCAGTCCCGCAGTTCCCTCACCAGCATCTCGATGGCCTGCATCTGGTCTTCCACCGGGATTTCCGGCATCACCAGACGTCGGGCGCTGGCGTTCAATCGTTTGCAGTTCATCTCCGGGCGGAACAGGCCGATGCTGCCGTCCGTCAGGTAATAGGCTTTCATGCCTTCGAACAGTTCCTGGGCATAATGCAGCACCAGCGCCGCCGGATCCAGTTGCAAGGGCATGTGGGCGCAGATTTCCGCGTCGTGCCAGCCTTTTTCCTCGGTCCACTTCACCTGGAACATCCGGTCGGTGAAAAGCTTTCCGAATCCCAGGGGACCGGCGAGCACCTCTTTGGGATTCTTTTTGTATTCAGCGGGGACTTCGCGAATCCGAATCTCCATGACCTTCCTCCTTCACGGGTTTTTGTACCGCGCCGGTCATCGGCACGAAACGAACGGGAAAGATCGAACGTTTCTCGATCTTTCCATCCGGGGTCTTCGTTACCAGAAGCAGTTCCTGGCTGGTTTCTCCCACGGGAAGAACCAGGCGGCCGCCCGGCTTCAACTGCTTCAGCAAGGCTTGCGGAATCCGGGGCGGCGCGGCGGTGACGATGATGGCGTCGAACGGCGCGTTCTCCGGCCAGCCGCCATATCCGTCGCCGCAGCGGACGTCGATGTTTTCATAGGACATGCTCTTCAGCAGGGCGTCCGCCTTGCGGCAAAGCGAATCGACGATCTCGATGCTGTACACCCGCCGGGCGAGTTTCGCCAGCACGGCGGCCTGATATCCCGACCCGGTGCCGATTTCCAGAACGATTTCATCGCCTTTCAAGGCCAATAGTTCCGTCATTTTCGCCACGATGTACGGCTGGCTGATGGTCTGCCCCTCTCCGATGGGCAACGGGTGATCCTGATAGGCTTGATTTTTCAAGGATTTCGGAACGAAGGCATGGCGGGGAACGCTCTGCATGGCGTCGAGTACGCGGGGATCGGCGACATCCCGCCCGGCGATCTGGCGACGAACCATCCGTTCCCGTTCTTCCGCCATATCCGCATCCTTTTCCTTCGGACCGGCCATGGAAGACGTGGAAAATACCAGGAATATCGTGTGTAGCGCCAATCCGCAGATAATCGCCGGAATCCGCAAACCCAACCTCCATGCCGGGGCCAGGACAGTCACCCTGCCGATACTATCACGCGAAGCCGCGCAAATGTCAAGCAAAGCCGAGGCATTTCAGGAGGGTCCGTGGAGGTTGCGGCTGCGGAAAAGTTACTTTTGGGTGGCGGTTCGCCCGATACGGCTGGACAGTTTCTTCGGCAACGGGCAAGTCCTTAAAAAAAGCGCGGACCCGGTGGTTTCCGGGTCCGCTATGGAGAATCCGGCCGAGGCCGGACGGAAGGAGACTCCCGCGCTTTCGCGAACGACGTGATCCGATTGGAAAATCCGCTCAGTTCCGGGGAGTCTCCAGTTTCTTCAAATTGTCGTTGAATCGGGCCAGCGCCCGGGTGAACTTCCGCTTTCTGGCGACGATCTGATCTTGGGTCAGTTCTCCGCATTTGATGCTCAGCATCTGCAAGGTGGCCGTGAATTCATTGTAGGTTTCGTTCAGCCGAAACAGCGGGGCGTCGGTCATCAGTTCCGGCGATCCGTCCTGCAAGGGCCGGTGAGCGTCCAGGTAGCCGTATTGCTGGGTCAGATGGTTGGTCAGCATCTGGATTTTCTGGGTTTGCTCGCGCCGTTGTTCCGCTCTCAGGGCCTGGGCTTTCTTTACGGCCTCGGGATCGAGATCTTCTCCTTCCTCTTCTTCGGGACGTTCCGGTTCGGGAAGTTTCCGGCAGACGGAAAGACTATCCAGATTGATGTTCTGGTCGATGTGCAGCCCGAGATCCCGGTAGCTGGAATAGATCTTCGCCAGCCGGATGCGGCGCTCGCTTTCCTTGACGGAATTCCACCAGATCAACCCGATGATGAAAACGATGACCACGGTGGTGGCGACGATGTAGACTTTGATTTCCGTCGAGTAGCGTTGAACCTCCATGGAACTCATTGCATCCTCCTTCCGCCCGCTGCGGCATAAAAAGAAAAACCCCCATGGGCAATCCGGCGCACTCATGGGGTGTTTCTTTTACGCTTCAGATGGCGATCAGGTTACAACGTATTCGTTCCCGTGGCTCAGACGTTCCGTTTCATGCGCCTTATACCCACTGTCTTCATTCTAAAGGGCTTAGGAGGCAATGTCAAGCGGCAACACGCACCGCCCAGGGTAATTCAGTTCTTGATTTTATGCAGGTTTTGGTTTAAGACACTAGATGTAGTAAGTGTATTATACTGGAAATACTACAAATGTGGAGACGATCATGGAGCAGGACGTGTCAAGCTTTTATCTGGAATTGAAAGAACAACTGGAAGAAATTCCCGATCCCCGTCGGATCAAGGGGCGCCGGTACAAGCTCGTGCCCCTGCTGCTGCTTCTTATCCTGGGCTTTCTGCGGGGGCGTAAAAACGTGAAAGACGTTCTCGAATCCTACGCCGAGGACCGGGACATGCTGGATTTTCTCGGGCTCAAGCGCGTTCCCGCTCCCGGCGTCTACACCAATCTGTTTCACAAACTCGACCTGGAATCGGTCAATCGGGCGCTGGCAAACGCCGGGCTGTCGCTGCTGTGGCGTCCCCGCCATATCGCCGTGGACGGCAAAACGACCAAAGGAAGCCTCCGCGACGGCCTGTATCTTCACGTGGTCAATGCCGCCACGGCCCAGGGAATCCCGCTTTCACAAGTGGTTTCCGAGCCGGCCGGAGGCGAGATCGCGGCGGCGCGGCGGGCGCTTGAGGGCCTGCCGCTTTCGGGCGCGGTGGTCACGGGAGACGCCATGTTCGCCCAACGGGATCTCTGCCGGGGGATCTCGGAAAAAGGGGGGCCTGGCTCTTCAAGCTGAAGGAGAACCAGGTCACCCAATACGAGGAGGTGCGACGCTTGATCGAGGCCCGGTCCGCGCCGCCGGACTTCGCGGACAACGATCTGGTGGGCGACCGGATCGAAACGAGGAGAATATATCTCTTCCCCGAGATGGAAGGCTGGTTCGACTGGCCCTACTTGTCTCAAGGGCTGGCGGTCGAGAAAATCACGGAGCGCAAGCGCACGGGGAACCCCACGCGCGAGGTGTTTTTCGCCCTGACCAGCCTTCCGAAGACAACGCCGCCGAAAGAACTACTCGCCTGTTTCCGGAATCACTGGAGCATCGAAAACAAGGTTCATCACGTTCTTGATTGTTCGATGGGGGAAGATGCCTGCCGGATGCGGGCGGGTTGCGGCGCGGCGGCGACCGGGGCATTTCGGCGAATCGCCCTGGGTCTGCTTCAGACCATCAAAGGAAATCGCAGCATCCCGTCCATCATGCGCCATCTCGATTCAGGAGGCAGGATTTTACGACTTTGCCAGGGAATACCTTAGAACTGAATTGCCCTGACGCACCGCCACCGCTTTTGGGGTCTTGCGGAACATTGCAACGTTGAATGAAACAATGGAAACGGAACGAGGTTTCCGTTGCGCGATGCGACGCTTTGCGTTACGATGACGCACCCTTTCGACTGCCGGATGGAGCGCGGTGTGCTGTACGCCATGATTATCAGCCTGATCCTGACCTTTTCCATGCTCGGACTCGCCAAGCGTTTGCCCGATCCGTACTGGAATCTGCTTCTCCATCTGCACGAGGCGCCTCTGGCCGTATTTCTGTTTTGCGCCATCGGTACGTTTTTGCGTGGGTTCGAGGCTCCGCCCGCCATTCGCTTTCGGGGCCGGAATCTCCCCAATCCCGTACGTTTGCGAACGCCCTGGACCTTGTTGATTTCCCTGCTGATGGGCTCGGCGGCGGTGACGTATCGTTTCGCCAGCCTGAAGGCGTTCGTGGCCTACCGGGACGAAGTTCTGCTGGCCTTCGATCCCTGGCGACATCGAGGCAATGTTTTCGCCCTGACGATCGCGATTCTGGCCGCCACGATCTCCATGGCCCATCTCCGGGATTCTTCCTGGAGACGCAAAATTCTTGCGTATGCTTCCGCGCTGGCCGCCCTGGTGTCCTTCAGCCCTCTCCTGATGCCGTTGGGATACGGTCCCGGGCACCCGTATGCCATCGGCCTTACGGCGATTCTGGCGGCGGTTTTGTATCTTTCCTCGAATGGAATACAAAAAAAGTGGGGAATTCTGAAGAAGAGGGAGCCAAAGGAACCGTTTACTTCTTGAAGCGGGACAGGAAGCCCATTTTATCCACTTTTCCCTTCTGTTTCTGACGCATCTTAATCAGGTTCATCTCGCTTTTGGCGCGGGCGTGGCGGGGGTCCAACTGAAGCGTGCGTTGGAAGTATTCCACGGCCTTGTTCAATTTCCCTTCCGTTTTGTAGATCATGGCCAGATAGTGGTGGGCGTCCGCCAGTTTCGGACTCATTTCAATCGCTTTTTCCAGATACTTGACGGCTTCTTCCTTGATGACGGAATCGTTGGGCTTCATGTTGTAGGACGCCCATCCGAGTTCGCTGTAGAATTCTCCTTCCTTGGGGTTGAGCTTGATGGCGTCCTGGAAGGACTGCTTGGCCTTGAGCCAGTCCTTGCGGCGCATGGCCACCTTGCCATCGTGAAAATGCTGCTCGGAGGCCAGAATTTTAGCGACTTCGCCCGTGGCGTCCACGTTGCCGCCGCCTTCCAGCACCTCGGTGTATTCCTTGCGCTTTTCCTTGTCCATGAGTGTTTCATGGGCCTTGGTGACCATGGAAAAGATCTCGTCCGCCAGTTGGCGGATTTCCACGACATTTCCGTGAGGAACGGAATCCGGATGCATGCTTTTGGCCATTTTCAGGTAGGCCTTCTTGATTTCCTCGTAGGGGGCGTCCCGGGTTGCGCCGAAGATCTCGAAATACGTCATGTTCCGCAGCTTTCGCCGCTGGATGAATAAGTTCTGGAATAGTTTCCGGGGCTCCTCCTCCATCCCCTGGGCGGCCTTCAGCATGGCCATCTTTTCCTGTTCGTCCTGGCGGGCGCGGTTCTGCTTCTCTTCTTCCGACAAACTTCCCGTCTGGCCGGTCAGAAGGGCCTGGGCCTGGCTGGCCAGCACGTTTTCCCGGACACCGATATAACTGCCGGTTTTCGTCCCGCTTTTTGTTGTTTCGGGAGCTTCGTAACGTGTCGGCTGTTCCAGATGGACGGCCCGAATGACGATCAGCGTCAGCATCATTCGACGCATTTCCGCCGGTTTCCGAAAATGACCGGTGATAACGTCTTCCAGGAATCGATCGCCCTCCAATCCTTTCGCGAAACGAATTTCCTTCAGGTTGAAGCCGGCGTTCTGCATGCGCAATTCGCAATCCTCGGCGGCGGTCAGGGGCGAGGACAGGTAGGGGCGAAGCCAGGCTTCAAGCGTGCGTTCCGGGACGAATTCGGTGATCCCGCGCCGGATGAGACGCAAGGTGGATGTTTCCACGAAGCTGGGATGCTTGGGGATTTCATCCCTCACCTTGAAACTGTAGGAAGCGTCCGTCCATGGAAAGGTATTGAACAGCTTGGTCTCGAATTGCCTTTTAATGGATTCCGTCAGTTGAAGGGAGGTCATGACTCCCATTCGAAGCAGCATCTCTCCCTGGCTTTTTCCGGTTTCCTTCATCAATCCCAGGGATTTATCCAGGGTTTCCTGGTCGATGGTTCCTTCCTTCAGAAGAAGCTGCCCCAGACATTCGTTGATGATATTGGATTGAATGGCGACGATATTCCCTTTCACGATGGTCAGGGCTTTCTTCGCCTTTTTCCATACCACGAGAAGGTGTCCGGTCAGTTTTCTTTCCTGAATCTGGGAGAAAAGCACCGGAAGCGGCACTTCCGAGGTTTTTCCGATCAGGGCGATCCGGCTGGGATCGTAAAGGAAATAGGTGTTCACGAAACGGAAGGTGCGGTTGGAACTGGTTGTCTTTGCCGTGCTTTTCTTGTTTCCCTCCGTGGCCTTGGCCATGGGGCGGGTGATGCTTTTCGGATATTTGGATTTGAACAGTTTTCGTAAAAGGGCGATCACCTGCTCTTCGGCGACGGGCTTTTCCAGGTAGGCGGAAAGACGATATTTGTTCGTCGCCTCGGCCTCGTGGTTGCTGGCCTTGTAAACTCCCGAGATCATGATTAAATGCACGGAATCCGTGTTGGCCGTGAGGCGGATTTCCTTGCAAAGCGAAAACCCGTCCATCGCGGGCAGAAGGGCATCGACGAAGATCGCGTCGAAATAGCGCTCCCGGAGAAGATCCAGGGCTTCCGCGCCTTTCGCGACATTCCAGGCGTCGAATCCTTCGTCTTCCAGGAGTTCTTTCAAAGCCGTGGCGAATTCCTTGTCGTCATCGACGATCAGAATCCGCATGACTTCTTTTTTTGCATCATCCGCCATTGAAATGGACCACCCGCCCGTGTTTGGTTTCGGTTTCGTACGTCTTCGGTAACCTGTTTATTCTAACCGGAATGCGTTGTTTTCGCAAGCTATCGTTCGCGTCGGCGTTTAAAAGATCCGGTCACCAAACCGGAAACCTCCGTCGGCGATTGCCGGGAAAAAACGCCGGGTTTCGGTTCCGGCAATCGCATGAAATGCATTGACAACCTTCGACTTTCGTCCTACCCTTTTCCGAGGCGGGGCGCATGGATCTCAAAGGGGGATTTCATGGCGTTGTTCGCCGATGATATCGAAAGGAAGAAGAGAAGAACCATGCCGCACCATCCGATTGAATGCCGTTTGAAAATTCCGAGATCCCTGTCTGTTTCATTCGTATTGCTTTTCCTGCTTGGGGCGGGAATGTTGGGTTGCGATGGCCCGCAGGCGGCGACCCCGGATCTTCCGCTAAGTCCGATTTCCAGGCCGGACGTGACGCTTTCCGATCCTCATCCCATCTACTACGGCCAGACCTCGCCGACTTTATATCCCAACCTGACCCAGGCTCAGCAGGCCTCCGTGGTGGCGTTGTATTACAAATCCTGGCAGCAGGGATTTTGCTCGGGAACGTTGATTAGCCCCCGGGTCGTGTTGACCGCCGCTCACTGCATCAAGCAGGAAGAGGTGGGCATTCTGGGACCGGATGACGTGGAGATTCGCATCGGGGCCGACAGCGGAAATCCGGTGGCCCGCCTCGACGCCTCCAACGTCCATTACAACACCTCCTGGAACGGTACGGAAAGAAACGATACCGCTGTGGTCATCCTGGAGACGCCGTATTTCGGCGCGACCCCCCTGCCGATCAAGCGGGGCGGCGTGGGCGCCGTCAACGGACAATACGCTCAGTCCACGGGATACGGCATGACCCACCTGACCGAGAACAACGATATCCGTTACTGGACCACCATGCCCGTCACCTGGGTGGCCGCCAGCGCCATAACGGTGGACGGCGGTGGCGCCACGGGCGTGGCGCCCGGCGATTCGGGCGGTCCGCTTCTGTACGATTTCGGCAGCGGCGTTCAGGTGGCCGGCGTAGCGTCCACGTCCGCCCAGGGATGGGTCTACACCGCCCATTATTGCTCCGTGGAAACCAACGAATACTGGATTCAAGCCCTGATCGACCAGTACGAGAATCCGGAATGCTACGCTCCCTGCCAGAACGTCCAGTGCGGCCAGGTGGGCGATTGCACTTGCGGGGGATGTTCGCGCGGTTTCGAGTGCGTGGAAAACAGTTGCCGGGAAATGGAGCCCGGAACGGGCGGCGCCTGCGTGACGTTGATGCCCAACGGGCGGGAATGCGAATCCTCCACGGAATGCTCGGATGACGAGACCTGCGTGAAGTACGATCAGAGTTCCAGCGAATGCGGCGAGATCTGCGGTCCCGCCGCCTGCTCGCCAAACGATTTCTTCTCGTACTGCATTCCATTGGGACTCGAAGGCGGCGGTTACCTGCCGGTCTGTTTCGAATCCAGTCCCCAGGCATGCAGCGAAAACGGCACCCCCTGTCAGACGCTGGACGGTCAACCCGGCTTCTGCCTGCAATTGACGCAAGGCGGGGATCTCGGCTGCTATCGTTCCTGCGAACCGGTGGAAACCTGTCCGGAGGGAACCGGCTGTATCGGCTATCACTCCACGGATTGCGCGGATACGTGCCGGAACGTGGAATGCGGCATGGTGGGAAGCTGCAACTGCGGTTCCTGCAGCGGCGGACTGACCTGCGTTTCCAACGAATGCACCTCCTGCACGGTCGACTGCACCGGGAAGGATTGCGGCTCGGACGGCTGCGGAGGCAGTTGCGGAACCTGCGACGGAAACGAGGAATGCGAGGACGGGATTTGCGTCTGCGATCCGCAATGTTCCGGAAAGCAGTGCGGGCCTGACGGCTGCGGCGACGTGTGCGGCTTGTGCGATCCCGGATCCACCTGCGTGGACTCGCAGTGCGTCCTGACCGGTCCCTGCCAGGGTCCGTGCGACCCGGTGGTGGCTCCGGAATTCTGCATGGACGACGGCAAACTCTGTATCTGCAACGAAAATACGAACATGCGCGAAAGCATCGGCTGTTCGATCCTCTGCGCGGGATCTTCCGTGGCCGTCTGCGGCGTGGATCTGGAGACCGGTACGGATGCCTGTCTGTGCGACGGCGGTCCGACGGTGACGGAATGCAACGGTTCGTGCAGCCCGCTGGAGGCGGATTTCTGCATTCCGGGCAGCCAAAGCATCTGCCAATGCGAGAATCTCCAGTGGACGGCGGCGGACTGCGATACGGTCTGCGCGGACCAGGGCAAGCAATCCATCGGATGCACCCAGTCCATGGCGACCGGCGCGGAATACTGCGGCTGCACCGGAGAGGCGGAGGACGGCGACGAATCCCAGCCGCCGGACGGCGACGAGCCGGACGTTCAGCCGGATGGCGATGACGGCGGCGGTCTGGGCGGCCTGGACGGCCTATCCACCAGCGGAGGCTGCAACCAGTCGCCCTCGGCTCATTGGTTGATTTGGTTGCTTCTGGGAGTGCCGATGCTGCGACGTTTCGGACGCGGACGCGCCTGATCGGGCTGGAACTCAGCGTTTTTCGTCGGCGGGGGTCACTCCCCGCCGTTTTTCGTTGTGGAGGTTTCTTCCAGTTTCCGGAGGGCTCCGGCCTGCAAACGCGCCGTGCGGCAACAGCCCCGGTCGTCTCCGGTCTCCAACAGGGCGGAAGCCGGGCAGGGTTTGCAATACGGCAACAGCTCACACGAAGGACAATCCGTCTGTGTTTCGAAGCGGATGCCGCGCAGACGGTTCATCTCCGGATTCTCCCGCCAGATATCGGCCAGACGGTGCTCGCGGATGTTCGCTATGGCGGGATACAGCGCGCAGGGATGCACGTCTCCCACCGCGTCGATCAGCAGCATTTGCTGGCCGATGCCGCAGACAACGCCTTTCTTGTCGTGATCGACCACGTGGCGGCAGAACTCTTCCTGACTGCCGCCTTTGTAGAAGATCGGGGCCAGGCGGGGATCCGTAATCAGGGTGTCCATTTCGGACTGGGAAAGCAGGTATTTCTGGGGATCCCGGGCCTGGTTTTCCGCCTGGACGATTTCCGTGCTCAGCATATAATCGCAACCCATGGATTTCGCCATTCGCACCGTCTCCAGGATATCGTCTTTGTTCAACGTGAGGATCGGCGTTTTCACCACCACCGCCAGCCCCACGGCGCGCATCGCCCGGATGGCTTCCAGCGACTTGGCGTGACTGCCGGGTTTCATCGTGATGTCGTCGTGGATCTCCGGGCGGTGGGAATAAACGGAAACGTGAACTTCGCCGATGCCCATGCGGTCCAGCCGCCGGATATCTTCCGGGCCGAGCAGGGTTCCGGTGGTGTACAATTTGATGAAAAACTGCCGATCCCTGGCCTGCTCCAGGATGGTCCATGCATCCTTTCGCAAAAAGAATTCCCCGCCCGTCAGCGTAAGAAACAGAGTTCCAAGTTCCTCCAGCTGATCGAAAATGCTCAGAATCTCCGATGTCTTCAATTCCCGTTTCGTTTCGAGGTGGTCCACGTAACAGTGGCGACAATTCAAGTGACAGCGTTTGGTGACCTCGACCTGAGCCCGGATGGGGATATTCGCGGCCATGTAGCGCGCGGAGATCTCGGCCAGAAGCGTCTGGTAATCGTTTTGCGGCGATTCGTTCCCTGACATGGCGCCCTTCCTTCTACTTCCCGAATTGGATCCGTCTCTGTTCACTACCGCATTTTCCTGGAGACTTCAAGAACGGAAACCCCAAGACGGTAAAAAATCCGGAATTGTTAGAGCAAGATGAGCGCCGAAAGCAAGATCCCCTTTCCGGTTTTCCGGATTCGAAGGCTATTCTATTGTAATAACTATAGTTTTGTTTGAAATGCCGTCCAATATTTTACTTGACTGCAAGCGATAATTTGTTACACTCCCAAACATTCACAAAGTGACGGAAAAGGACACCCTCTTTTGGGAAGGGCAGGTTTTCCATGAAATTGACGGCTCAGATCGAGTATGCCTATTGGGCTCTTTTGGATCTGTGTGAGCATTACGATCCGGAAAAAACCGTGAACCTGAATGAAATCTCCAAGAGGAACGGTATACCGGAGAAATATCTTCTTCAAGTGATGCTCAAACTGAAACGGGAAAACATGGTTCATTCCCGCAGAGGCAGCGGAGGAGGATTCCAGCTTTCCCGACGACCGGAAGAGATCGAATTGTCGGAAATGGTTTCCATCCTCGGCGGGGCGCATGGAGAAATCCGAAGCGCTTTCGATAAAAACGACGGTGTCCGACCGAATCCGGATTGCGCCTTTTTCGATATCTGGCGTAATGCCCGCGAGGCGTTTATCAAGGAGTTGAGCGGTCATACCTTGAAAAGCCTTCTGGCGAAGGAAAAACGCGCCCGAAAGAAAGCTTCGCCCTGACGAACCTTCCATTTTCAATTTCGGAATGGAATCCGCCGGCGGGGGGAGAAATCAGACGGCGGGCGATTCGCCGCGAAGTCGCCGGAGCGTCCGGCGGCATTGTTCCGCTTCCCGGATGCGGTTGTGTTCCGGGTAGACACAGAGCAGAGATTCCAGCAGTTCCTGGGCGATATCCGCATCCCAGCTTTTCAGGAAAAACGTGTTCTCCATCTCCACCAGAGCGCCTTCGAAATCTCCGATACGTTCCAGTTCCTTGACGAGGCGCAGCCTTTTTCTATGATCCGTGGGATCGTTTTCCTTTAAAAAGCGGAACTTCGGATGTTCCAGAATGCCCCGGGGCGGCCGGATCTCGGCTTCCTCGAAAAAGCGGATGGCCTCGATTTCAGAGGATTCCGGAACCTGAAGATCCCCGGCGTGCCACCAGTAATGGTAGCCGTTGGCGAAAATCGGCGTGCGCAGATGCCTCCAATAGGCCTGGTGGGCTTTCTGGACGTGGCCCCGCATGGCGTGAATCCGGGCCTGCCACAAAGAGGCCGCCCCGAAATTGGGGACGGAACGTTCGGCGTCGGTCAGCATTTCCAAAGACAGATCGAAGCCCTGGAGGGCGAATTGGCTCAGCGCCACGTACGTCAGCGAAAACGGGGCCTGCGGGTCCATCTGGAGCATGATGGTATGCCATTCCAGGGCGGATCGCGGCGGATCGGAAAGCAGGTCGATGTGGTCCAGCCCGCAGGATTGCTGGAAAAGTTCCAGCATCTTGACCACTTCCGTCCAGTCCTCTCCGGTCACGGCGTCGTGGGTTTCTTTTATCAGCCACCAGAGAAGAAATACGTCCATCCGATTGGTGATGGGCAGGAAGTGGTTGGTTTCATTCAGCCAGATTCCGATGGGCACGTTTCCGTCCGCCGATTTCCACGGCAGATACATGCAATACAGATCCCCGTCGCCTTCTTCCGCGAAGGGAATCAGCCCCGGCATCAGCATGGCGGGACGGGAGTCCTCCGCGATGACCTGGCGGATGGAATGGATCCGGAAGAACTGAAGGAATTCCTCCGGCAGATTTTCATGCAGTTCGACCAGCGCACCGGGAATGTCGAACCCGAAGCGGGCCAGAAATTCCTCCTGCTGATCGTCGCCGATTTTTTGCGTCCAAAGAAACAGTTGACCCATGTGGCCCGACATCCCATAGCAATTGGTGGAAACAGTTCGCCGGAGGAGTTTCCCCGGCCCGAGGCCGAATCATCCCAAATCGGATTCGCCAGCGCCTCACGATGGATTTCACCTTAGCGGAAAACGGAAGGGCTGTCTACGATAATCTCCAACGGTTTTCGATGTTCTTCCGAAACTCCGTGCAAGGCCGAAACTCGGCGAATCGTTCTTGATTTCTTCGCTCTCCGAACCGGGTTGTTTTGGCCAACGGACGGGACTGTGATAACATACAAAATTCGATGGGGTTTCCATATTCTCACACTTCGGGAACGGCGGACATGGATGGAACCGAAAACAATTCCGTGAAAACACTGACCGGCGAACGCAGACGGTTGCTCGCCCTGGTCGGTTTTCGAATCCTTACGGTGACGTTTCTGCTCGGAGCGACGGTGGCGTTGAGCTATCGTTCGGGGAAATCCTGGGCGCCGGTGGATTCCATTCTTCTCTACGCCATCGTGGCGGTCTACGTTCTTTCCATCCTGTATCTCGTGGCTTTGAAGTATCGGATCAATTACCGATTCCAGAGCATGGCCCAGATTTTCGCGGATCTGATTTTCTGGTCCTGCCTGATCTTCATAACCAGCGGACTTCACAGCGTTTTCACGTTTCTTTACACCTTGTCCATCATCCATGGCGCCATGCTTCTGGGAAAACGAGGCGCGTACGTCACGGCGGCTTTATCGACCCTGATGTTTTTCGGAGTACTCTGGCTGGAAGCCAATCGTATTTTTCACGGCATGCTCGGACTTCAGGCATCTTTTACGGAATTGCTGGTTCCCGCCGAAATGTATCACGTGTTTCTGACACTCAGCATGTTTTTCCTGGTCTCGCTTCTGGGAGGATATTTCGGCGAACAGTTGGAAACCCGGGAACAGATTCTGACCAAGCAGCGCCTCAGCCTGGATATGCAACGGGCCTTGAACCGTTCCATCGTGGAGGGAATTTCCTCCGGATTCATGACCACCGACGCCACGGGCGTCGTCACGTTCCTGAACGTCGCGGCGGAGCGGATCCTCCGGCGTCCCTACGGAGATGTTCGCGGCCATCGGTTGACGGACGTTTTTCCCCGCCTGGCCGGGATCCTGGAGCGGGAACTCGCCGGCGAGCCCTGGGAACGCCAGATCGAGATTTCCCTGGATTCGGGAGAGGAAGAGCCGCGCTGGGCGTCCTTTTCCTTTTCCGACCTTTTGGACGCCGAAAAACACCGGCAGGGACGCATCATCATCATCAACGAGACCACCGAGCGTCGGCGTCTGGAGGAAATCGCCTTCCAGAACGAGAAACTGGTCGCCATCGGAAAACTGGCTGCCGGAATCGCTCACGAAATCCGCAACCCCCTGGCCTCGATTTCCGGATCCATCCAGATGATCCAGAACGAATTTCCGAAGGACGACGACAGTCGCAAGCTGACCGAAATCATTTTGAGGGAAACCGATCGTCTGAACAATCTCATCGTCGATTTCCTCTCCTACGCCAAGCCGAAAAATCCCCATCCGGAAACGGTGGATCCCCGGGGAATCCTTGGAGATATCGTGGGCTTGATTTCCACGGACACGGCCTTCGATCACGTGGCGATCACGGTGGATATCGATGACGAGCCGCCTCTTCTGTACGGTGATGCCTCCCAGTTGCGGCAGATGCTCTGGAATATTCTTAAAAACGCGGTGGAATCCGCGTCCAACACCCCGGCCGGAAAGGTGTCCGTTCATGTTTTCGCCTCCGGAGAGACGATGAACGGACGGGAAGATGTCGTGATCGAGATTGTGGACAACGGTCCCGGTCTGAGCAAGAAAGTCGCGGAGCGGATGTTCGATCCGTTCTATACCACCAAGGATGGCGGAACGGGATTGGGGATGTCCATCGCCCATCAGATCATTCAGGCCCACGCCGGGGCCCTGCATGTGGATTCGGTGGCGGGCAAGGACACGACCTTTCGGATTTCATTGCCGGCGGGATCCGGCGGAGAATCGGCCCGGAAAGCGGTTTAGCCTCTCGCCTGCGAGGGCTTAAGGAGGGGAGAGAAAAGGTATGGCGGTTATTCTGGTTGTCGATGACGAACAAAGCATGCGGGATTTTCTGACGATCTTCCTTCGCAAGGAGGGGCACGAAACCCTGACGGCCGCCAACGGCATCGAGGCGATGGAACATCTTCGAAACCGAGAGGAAATCGATCTCATCATTTCCGACGTACGCATGTCCCAGATGGACGGCATGCAGCTTCTTGAAGAAGTCAAACGCAAGCATCCGCCCGTGGAAGTGATCGTCATGACGGCCTACAGTTCCACCACCGACGCCATCGTGGCCATGAAGGCGGGTGCCTACGACTACATCACGAAGCCGTTCAAACTGGAGGAGATCAAGGGGACCATCCAGAAGGCGCTGGAAAACCGGAAACGACGCCGGGACGGCGGGGGAACGAAGGACGCGCCCGGAGAGGCTCCCCGGGCGTCCAACATGATCGGGGTGTCCAAACCCATGCGGGAGATTTTCCGCCTGATTCACCAGATCGCGAACAGCAAGGCCACCATCCTCATCACCGGCGAAAGCGGAACGGGAAAGGAACTGGTGGCGCGGGCAATCCATTCCGATTCCAAGCGGGCCGATCGGCCGTTCGTCAGCATCAATTGCGGCGCCATTCCGGCGGAACTGATGGAAAGCGAGCTGTTCGGGCACGTCAAGGGATCCTTCACCGGAGCCGTGCGCGACAAGGAAGGCCTGTTCGAGACGGCCTCGGGAGGGACGCTTTTCCTGGATGAAATCGCGGAGTTGCCCATGAAGTTGCAGGTAAAGCTTCTTCGGGCGCTTCAGGAACGGCGCGTCCTTCCCGTGGGCGGCACCCAGGAAGTGGAGGTGGATGTTCGCGTCATTTCCGCCACGAACCGCAGCCTGAAGGAAGAAGTGGCGGAGAACCGTTTCCGGGAGGATCTTTTCTACCGCCTGAACGTGATTCCCATCCGCATTCCTCCGCTTCGGGACCGCAAGGAGGACATACCGCTGCTGATCGAGCATTTCCTCGGCAAATTCGGCAAGGAACACGGGCGGAACGTCATGCACGTTTCCGAGGCCGCCATGATGATTCTCCAGGGCTACGACTACCCGGGAAACGTCCGGGAGTTGATTAACATCATCGAGCGCTCCGTCGCGTTGGAGGAGACGGGGCAGATCCGTCCCCAGAGCCTGCCGGTTTCTTTGCTGGATCCCTACACCGGCGAACAGGCGACGGATCGGGCGCGTTTCGCCGAGCCCGCCCTGAACTGGGAACGCGGCATCCGCCTGGACGCCATTCTGGAGGAAAAGGAACGGGATCTCATCGCGCGGGCCCTGGAGCATACCGAGGGCGTCAAAACGGAAGCGGCGAAGAAACTTGGAATCACGTTCCGGTCTTTGCGTTACCGGCTGAAAAAACTGGGAATGGACGACGAGAAGGGGCAGGAGGAGGCGGAATGAACGGGATCGGCCACACCATCGAAATCGTCAGTGTCGTTTTCTCGTTTCTGTTCGGGATTTCCATCGGAAGCTTTCTGAACGTGGTGATCTTGCGCCTGCCGAAAGGGATGTCCATTGTCCGACCGGCTTCCCGCTGTCCGAAATGCGGATACGTCCTTCGCTGGTACGACAACATTCCCCTGCTTTCCTATATCTTTCTGGCGGGAAAATGCCGCAAGTGCCGGACGCCGATCTCCATCCAGTATCCCCTGGTGGAACTTCTGAGCGGCGTGCTGGCGGTGGCCTGCTACTATCGTTTCGGCCTCACTCCGGAACTGGGCGTCTATTTCGTCTTCGTCGCGGCGCTCATCGCCGTCACGTTCATCGATATTCCCTACCAGATCATCCCGAACGAAATCTCCATTCCGGGCGCGCTTCTGGGCGTGGGCGTCAGTTTCTTCACCCGTTCGGTGACCTGGCAGGATTCGCTCATCGGGGCGGTTCTGGGTTTCGGCCTCATCGCCGTGATCGCCTACGGGTATTTCTTTCTTACCAAGCGGGAAGGTATGGGCATGGGAGACGCCAAACTGCTGGCCATGATCGGCGCGTTCCTGGGCTGGCAGTCCATTCCCTTCGTGCTTCTGGCCGGATCGGTCCAGGGCGTGATCTTCGCCGTGATTACCATGGGTTTCGGTTTGATGCGGAAGGAAGCTCCTCTTCCGGACCCGGAGGAATGGGAGGACGGGGAGCGCCCCGTTTCGAGAGAGGAAGTTCCGCTGCGGCTGGCGGCGATTCCCTTCGGTCCCTTTCTTTCCCTGGCGGCCCTGGAGTTTCTCTTCTTCGGAACCGTTTATTATCGATGGCTGACCCAATGCATGGGGGCGTACTGAGCGATCATGAAGAATACCGGTTTCCTATCCTCCATACGTTTCCAGATCGTGGCGGCGATCTCGCTTCTGGTCGTTACGGCCATGCTGCTGATGGGTTTCCTGGTGACGTACCTGGCTCGAAGCTATCTGGTGGAGGAAAAGGAACGGCTGGTGATCGTGGCGGCGTCCCTGATGGAAAAGGCGTTGCAGAAACCCACCGAGGCGGAAGTCGCCGCCGGATCGCAGGGGCTTCAGCGATTGGCGGAACGGGTTTCCGATGATTTCTACTTCCGAGGCGTGGTGCATTCCATCAGCTTCTTCGATCTTCGGCGACAGGTGATCTGGAGCACGCTGGAAAAGAATCGCTGGCCCTATTCCAAGGTTTTCAACCGCAACATCTCCCTACCCACGCTCAAGCAGGACGTCCTGCGCATGGACGATCCCGGAAGCGGGGACGAAATGCTGGTGGTGATCTTTCCGTGGACGATCAACGGCGTGTCCACCGGTTCGGTGCAGATGGTGGTTCCGGTGGTTTCCGAACAGCTTGCTCCGCTTATCAGCGGTCGGCTGATCGTGGGCATCGCGGCGGGATATGCGCTGATCGTCATTCTTTTCGGCGCCCTGATTATGGCGCAGATGGTGTTGCGCCCGGTACGAAACCTGAACGTGGCCGTGCGACGGATCATGGCCGGAGAGCGCGATCTGGCGCTGCCGGAGGAAGAGCGCAACGAATTCGGAAAACTGGCCCACCGTTTCAACCGGATGGCCCAGCAGCTGGCCGAGCACGAACTGCACATGAGCGAACAGATCGAGGAACTGCTGGATGTCAACGAGGAGTTGGAACTCACCCGACGCGGGTTGATCCGCTCGGAAAAGCTGGCTTCCATCGGTCGGCTGGCCGCCGGCGTCGCCCACGAGGTAGGCAATCCGCTTTCCGCCATTCTGGGATACGTGGATCTGCTTCAGCGCGGGGGACTCGATCGGGAAACGGAACAGGATTTTTTGCGGCGCATCGAAACGGACGTGACGCGCATCCATCAGATCATCAAGGGATTGCTGGACTATTCCCGTCCCCAGAAAGAGCGCATCGAGCGCCTGGATCTCAACCGCGTGATCGAGGAGACCGTCGAACTGCTCCAGCCCCAGAAGCAGTTCAAGCGCATCCGTTTCGATTTCACCTCCCACCACCGGCCCGCACTCACCGACGCGGACGCCCATCAGATACAGCAGGTTCTGGTCAATCTCTTTTTGAACGCCTCGCACAGCATGGAGGAAGAGGGGGACATTTCCGTTTTCCTGGAGCGGGTGCTGTTCGATCCCTCGTTGACGTACCGGGAAGCCGCCGACAAATTCTGGCCGGGGGAAAGCCTGATCGTGATTTCCGTCATGGACCACGGCGGCGGAATGAGCGAGGAGGTGCAGGCGCGGATTTTCGATCCGTTTTACACCACCAAAGAGCCCGGCCAGGGCACCGGCCTGGGGCTTTCGGTCTGCGACAAGATCATCGACGGTTTCGGAGGAACGCTGGAGGTCAGCAGCCAGCCCGGCGAAGGAGCGACCTTTACCATTCTCCTGCCCGAGGCGGTGGAGAAGGACGAGGCTGCCGAACCCGAGACGACGCCGGAGGCCGAAACGGCGTCCGAATTGGATGCGCCGGATGGAGAACGAAGCGTTTCCCGGGAGGACGGCGAATCGTCCGAGACGTCCGTACGGACGGACGAAGGAGAGCCCTCGGACGGTCCCCAAACATCCGGAACGCCTCGGGATTCATAAATCGACCCCAGAAACGGCGGGGGAATTCTTACTCGGTGAAGCTCACGTTTCCCACAAGATGCGGCGCGCCGCTATTCGGATCCCGGACCTCGTAGGAAAAGCCGCCTTCTCGTTTTTCCCAGGACAGCGCGATATCGCCCGGCATGAAGATCGGCCGCTTGAAATGGGCGTCGATCTCGCAGGGATAGGCGATTTCCGTTTCCCTTTCCAATACGGCCAGGGCGTGGGCCAGGGTCCAGATGCCATGGGCGATGGGGCGCTTGTACCCCAGAAGTTTCGCCGACCAGGGCCAGAGGTGGTGGGGATTGTAGTCTCCGGAAACGGCGGCGTATCTCCGTCCCGTGTCGCCCTCCAGGTGGGTGGAGGCCATGGGTTCCGGAGGTGCGGGGCGGTCTCCGCTGCGCCTTGTGCGCGACTTGCCGCTTCGCGTGTCCTCGTTGCGGCTTAAAAACGTGGCCAGCCCTTCCCAGACGCATTCGCCTTTCGCCAGGATTTCCATGCGGGCGTCCAGTTCGATGCCCCGTTCGGTTTCCCGCATCTCGGAAATCCGGCAGGAGAGCGAGGCCTCCTCACCCGGCCGAATGGCGCGATGCTGGGTGATGCGCTGGCGGATGTGGATCAGGCCCAGCGGGCTGAGCGGGAAACTCGGGTGGACGATCATCTCCGCCAGGGGGGCGACGAAAAGGATCTCGGAATACACGACAGGAACCTCTGCGTCGCCTTCCGTATAGCCGCAGACCTCCCGAAATTGCCGGATGCGCCGGGGATCGTAGGTGAAGCGGGGCGTTTCAGCCAGAAGCAGGGGCGGATCTCCGGCCAGTCCGTCCAGGCGCTTTCCCTGGGGCCGTCCCAGTCCGCGCAGAAAACCGCGCAGAAGCAGGTAGGCGGCCGAGCCTCTTTTTTCCACAATAATCCGCTGGGTGGGGCTTTTTTCTTCGGGCATGACAACATCCTTTTCCAGAGTGAGCGGGAGCGAGATCCAACGGGAACAAGAATTCGGTCGGATTATAATGGACCGATCTCTGGCTGTCCAAGGAAAGTCAAAGGAAAAAGCCTCCATCCTCCGGAATAGACCCGGTGCTTCTTCCATCTTTTACAAGAGAAACGAGAAGGCGAAATCGTCCTTCCCCGTTTTCCGGGATGCAAGGGTGAGGCCCCTGTTTGAGAAAAGGTGAACCGGTGATGACGACGGAGCAGATATTTCCGAACCGCACGGAAACCAACGGGATTTTGATCGAAACCGCCTGCGAACTTCTGGAGAAAGGTTCCGATCCGGCCCATCGGGTCTGGATGTTCGCCTATACCGTGCGAATCACGAATCGACGGACGGAAGCCGCCAAGCTGGTCAGTCGCCGTTGGTTGATAAACGACGCATGGGGACGGACCCGGGAGGTGCAGGGTTTCGGCGTCGTGGGCGTTCAGCCCCGCATTCTTCCCGGAAATTCCTTCGAGTATTCAAGCGTTTGTCCGTTGCAGACGCCCTTTGGAACCATGCAGGGCGCTTATCATATGGTGACGGATGACGGAGAGAACTTCCACGCCCACATCAACGAATTCGTACTTTCCGAACCCGAGCAGATCCACTGACTGGCGACCGTTTTCACTCGTCGAAATGCCCGTCCGGGCAGAAACCGGCGGCAAGCGTCAACTCCAGTCCGTCGTGGTCGCCCGCCGGTACGGTGAGAATGCCACCCGCGTCGTTTCCATCGCAGCGGCCGTTCAGATTCTCGTCGCAAAACGCCACGATATCGACATCCGGCGTTCCGTTGACGGCGGCCTGAATATTGAAACTTCCCGGAGATTCCAGCGTGGTTTTTCCCGTACATTTCAGGTCGGTTCCGACGATGAACAGCGAATTGCCGCAAAAGACGCCGGATCGGGGACAGACGCGGATCTCGATGGGACCGCCCAGATGAGAATCGTACGAAACCGCGCCGGAAAACCGATATTCGGCGTAGATCAGGTTGCAGTCGGTGTTGCAGGCATGGAGGAACAAGAGCGTCGAGAACAGGCAAATCGGCAGAAATAGAAGGGGTTTCTGCAATTTCATGGGGGCTATTCGCCGACGATCTGGAACAGGATTCTGCGCTCCCGGGGCTTGTTGTCCAGATCCACCAGAACAATCTGCTGCCAGGTTCCCAGCGGCAGGCGTCCGTCCAGGATGGGAAAGACCCGCGAAGGCCCCAGAAGCGCGGCCAGAACGTGGCTGTAGCCGTTGCCGTCGCCCCAGGCTTTGTCGTGTTCGTAGGCGGCGTCGCGGGGGGCGATTTTCTCCAGGGTGCGGCGAAGATCCCGAACCACCCCGGGTTCGTACTCGATGGTGGTGACCGATCCGGTGGACCCGCCGATGAAGATGCAGAGTTGTCCGTTGCGGACACGGCTTTTCCGCACCGCCTCCGCGGCGTGTTCGGTGATATCCAGAATATCGATGGCCGCCGTCGTGCGGACGGAAACGTGGTCGTGAAAGGCGGTCATGCGGTTTTCTCCTTCGCGAAAGCGCTCAAAAGGAACGCCGCCGCCAGATAGGCCGCCGCCGCAAGAAGCAGAACCAGGGTGAATCCCTCCCCGATGGCCAGAATCACCGACAGCACCGAGGCCGTCACGGAAGCGACGCCGTTCCAGGCCCAGTAGACGCCGAACTGCTCCTCGCCGGAATCCCGCAGCCGGGCCAATCCTTCCGGAAGCGCCAGGCCCATCAGGAAGGCCACCGGAGCGATCAGCAGGACGGAGAGCGCCGTCTTGAATGCGAACGGCAGGGTGATTCCCGCTCGGAGCAGGGCCGGGCCGCCCAGGGCCCAGAGCGTCAACAGCAGGAACAAAGCGCCCAGGAGCCTCGGGATGCGGATTTTCCGGGCGATGCGGCGGTGCAGCATCGCACCCGCGCCGCTGAAAATGAGCATGGAGAAGAGCACCACCGACAGGGCGTAGACGGGATGGCCCAGGAAAAGCACCAGTTTCTGTGAATAACAGACCTCCGTCAGCATGAATCCCAGGCCGATGCAGGCGAAATAGATCCATGCGGCCGGACGCCCTCCGCCGGGTTCCATGCGTCGGGAAACCCAGAACAATCCCGCCGCCACCAGGAGCATTTCCAGCAGCAGCAGCATCAGCACGGTCTGGCCGTCCATGGCGGTCACACCCTGGCTGTCGATGAATCCCGTGAATTTATAGATGTTGCGCAGCTTGCGATGTTCGAAGAAGAACGGGCTGTCGTCCGTGGGGGGGGATACCAGGTAGGGATAGTCGGACAGCCAGCGCTCCCGGTCCCCGGTGCGGATATACCCGGTGAAGGTGGCGGATTCCTCCGTGTCCCGGTCCGGTCGGAACAGGAACGCATAGCCCCAGCGTTCGGCTTCCCGCTCGATTTTCAGGATTTCCGCGTGCTTGAAGGGACTTTTCTTGATGAGAATGACCGTATAAAGTCCCGAACGCACGAAGAGGATGTTTTTCCATGGTTCGCGGATGCCCGCATCGGCCAGGGATTCCACCGCCAGGGAGAACAGGCGCATGGAAAAGCGCGGAAGTCCTTCAGGACTCGGCATGTACCAACGGGTCAGCGTCAGTACGCCTTTCGGAGAAAGATGTTTCAGATACGTGGCCATGGCCTCCCGGGTGTACAGGAAGTTTTCCGAAAGCGCGAAGGCCCCGGCCTGGCTGGCGCTGTAGGTGTCCACGCCGCTCAACTGGATGAGATCGTATGTCTTTTTGCGGCTTTCCACGAAACTGCGGCCTTCCGCCAGATGGGCGGAAACCCGGGCGTGGTGATAGATGTGTCCGGAATAGGGGGCCAGGTCTTCCGTCATCGCCCGATAGATGGCGGGGTTGATCTCCACTGCGTCGATGTGTCTGGCTCCGCTGCGCAGAGCCCCGCGAATATCCATGCCTCCCCCGGCGCCGATGATCAGCGTTTCGGGGTTTTTGACGAGTTTGTAGGCCAGGTACAGCGGCAGGCATTCGTAGAAATCATAGGCGTCCGGATCGGGCTTTTCCTTCAGGATGGTGGTGTAGGCCCAGTAATCGATGACCACGCCCAGACGCTCGGGCAGCCGCGCCTTGCAGCGGGCGGACAGGCCCCATAGTCCCACCCCGGCCAGCAGGGGATTGTCGGTGCCTATCTTTTCCTTGAAAATGTCCACCTTGGACAGGCTGGTCCAGTCCTGGAAAACGACATCGTACATTCCGGCCCAACTGGCGTATTTCCGCACCGGGCTTCCCAGGGGGAACAGGGAAGCCTTGGCCGGAATCAGCAGCAGGAGCAAGAGGGCGACCAGAACCCAACCGGCGGCGGCGCGTCTGGATGTCGCGAAAGCGGAGATGCCCGCCAGCAGGGGAAAGGCGGCGACGAGCAGGAGGATCGCCGCCAGGCCGCCGGAGGCGTCCAGCAGATACAGCACCAGCAGGCAGCCGAGACCGGATCCGGCCAGGTTGGCCGCATACAGGCTTCCGGCCTGTTCCGGCCATTTCTGCAGCATGAACAGCACCACCGCCCCCATGGCCAGGAAGGGCGGCAAAAGCACCAGGGCCGCCAAGGCCAGCCGCGCCAGATGCAACAGATTCTGGTGGACGAATTCCGGAAAGAAATGGTTGTGAGTCAGCACGAAAAGGGAAAACGCCAGGGAAACTCCCGCGATTCCCATGCCGTGGGCCAGGATGCGGTCCGGTTCCATGTCCTTCAGCCGACGGTGCAGCCCCCGAACGATCAAGCCGCCGAAGCCGAAACCGAGCATGGCCGTGGAGAGGATCAGAAATCCGAAATGGTACCAGAAAATCACGCTGAAAATGCGTGTCAGCGAGATTTCCGCCGCCAGTATGCAGGCGGAGAAAGCGGCCAGTACGATGGCCCGCCGGATGTGGGCGTGGTGCGTCATGATCGTGTGACCCCGGAGTTCGAATGTGTCGGCTCGCGCCGGAAAACAAGTGTCGCCATATTACCGAAAGCATTCGGTTCCGGGTAGTTTTTTCTGCGAAACGGCCGGGAAAACCGTGAACGGGCGCGTTTAACCCCCTTATGGAACGCGAATGACCGGCTCCGATCGCGATACGGGGCGGAAAAGGCTATTTGACCAGATAGGCCCCGACTCCCACGGCCCGCCGTCCCGATTTGCGGCTGGGGGGCGTTCCGTCGCAGGTGGTGTACGGGCCGCTGTCCGGTTCCTCCAGGCCGAAGTAGCTGCTGACCGGAGCGGTGGAGGCGGGCTCCGTCCAATACTGGTTCTTGTTGCCCGCGATATTGCAGTAGGGCACGCTCTGGATGGATTCGTTCATCAGCGCCCGGAAGTTTTGCGTCACGAAGTAATATTTTCCCGTGAAACCGTCCAGGGGATTCAGGCATTCCACGATGCCGATGCCCACCCGGGTGAAGGTCGGGTTCAGGCAGTTCGAGCGGTGGTTCTGTTTGCAGGTGCATTCCGCCATGAAGCGGTACTGGCTGTCCAGGATGTCCGGGTTCAGGGCGATGTTTTCCCCGGCGGAACGATAGCTTACGCCGGCGTCGTCCATACGGTCGAAGGGGCTTTTGTCGTCCGGATTGTAATGGTCGAAGAAATGCCGGTCGCACATGTCCTGGGAATGCGCCAGGGCCACGTTCCACATTTCCTCGTCCCAGACCAGCGGTCCGGCGTGGCCGGATTCCTCCGGGAAAAGGGCGCGGTCCCGGTTGACGTAGCGCAGCATGGTGCAGGCCATGGCGCGCAGGGGGTCGGCGTCGTTCTCGTCACAGCCCAGGTCGATGGATTCCTCGTCTCCGTCGAAGGCATCCGAATCGCCGTCCGGGCCGCCGTCATCTCCGTCCGCCTCGACGGGAAGGCACATTTCATAAAGCGAATTCCACGCGAATCCCTCCGAGCAGCGGCTGTCGCCGTCCGGATCGTCTCCATCGGTCTCCTCGTCGTCTTCCGCGGCGCAGGAGACCGCCAGAACGAAAAGGCAAAGGATTACAAGCAGGCGCAAGGATCGAAGTGCGTACATGGGGTTCTCCCTGGGGCTGGTTCCGTTGGACGATCCGAAACCGTTTCGGATCGATTTCATTATATGCAGCGGCCGGGGATTCGTCCAACAATTCATGGAAGGAAAGGCGGATTTTTATTTTCACGGACCCTCCCGGAAGGGGGCCGGAAGCCGGGGCGGCGGGGCGCGGCGGAGCGGGAAACGCCGTCCGGACCGGAGGGAGAAGATTGATAAATTCTTTTCATATCACTTATTGGTTTGCATCGGATAAATCTTCAAGATTTCATTGACTTACACGGAGCGAGCGTATTAGAGTATCGACCGCTGGCGGATGCTTTTCCGTTGGCATTCCGTTATTTAATGGTAAGACAATCGGACAATCTGGACCCGGAAGCGGAAAACGCCGCGCCGGAAGGAAAGAGCACATGGGATGGTTCGACGGAATGAAGAAGATCGCGTTTTCCCTGTCCGGGGATGAACGGCCGTTTACCCACCACCGGGCCGAAGAGGTCGTCGTGCCTCTGGTCTCGGGAGGCGTCGCCTGCCGGTCGGGTCTGGGAAGCGGTCCGGTGGACGCCGGGGCGCGCCTGACGGAAGAGGGAGACGTCGTGATCGCGAGTCCGTTTTCGGGGCGGATCGTCACTCCCACCGTGACGCCGTATCCCACCGGTCTGCGTTCGGTTCCGGCCGTGCGGATCGAAGTGGACGCGGACGATCCGGCCACGGCTTTCGATCCCGTCGCGAACCCGGAAAAGGCTCCCGTGGCGGATCTGTGGGCGCGCCTGAAGGACTCCGGGCTGCCATCCTTCATTCCGGGCCGGAGCCTGGAGAGCGTCTTTCCGGTCGGCGGCGCGGACGAAAAAACCCATACGCTGGTCATCAACGCCGCCGATCAGGATCTGGGGCTTTGCTCCCGCATCCAGACCGCGCGGGAAAACGCCGGGGATCTGGGCCGGGCCGGGGCGCTGCTCCAGCACATGACGGGCGCGGCCCGGGTGCGCCTGGCGGTGGTCTCCGGAACCGAGTCCTCGCTGCCGAAAGAAGAACTCGGATCGTTGGAAATCGCGGCGGTTCCGGCCGATTTCCCCCAGTCCTTCGACCGCGTCATCAAGACCCGCCTGGCGGCCGAGGGCGTTCCGGCCGCCGAGATCCGCGTTTTGCCCGTGGGGCTGGCGCTGGCGATCTATCGCCTGTTTTCGGAGGGAAAGCTTCCGGATTCCGTGGCGTTGACCCTGGTCGGCCGCGACGGCCGGAAGAAGAACGTCACCGTACGCACGGGAACGCCCCTGGGAACGGTGCTGGACGCGTTCGGCCTGGCGATCCGGGATTACGACCGTGTTCTGATGGGCGGCGCGCTGAACGGCTACGCCCAGTTCTCCTTCGAGACGCCCGTCGTTCCGGGCATCGAGGGCGTGACGGTTCTGGAGGGAGACGCGAAAACGCCGCCCCGGCCGTCACCCTGCACCAATTGCGGGGCCTGCGTGGATGTCTGCCCGGCCCGCCTGCAACCCAATTCCATGGGCCGGTATTGCGAATACAACCGTTTCGAGGAAGCCGAGGGCGTGGAATACTGCATCGAATGCGGGCTGTGCTCCCACGTCTGTCCCTGCTACCGACCGCTGAAGCAATGGTTCGTGCTGGCGCACGAGGCCCTGGCCGGGTCGGAGGAATGATGAAGAGAAACGGAAGCGTTTCTTACCGATAACCGAGGTACGGAATTTCCGGCGGGAAGCCCGTCTCCCCGCGAAAATCGATCCGGAGGAAGGCTCCACATGGCAAAGCCCATTTTGACAGTCGGACCGTCGCCGCACATCCGGTCCGGGGTGTGCATGACGCGCTATCATTATTTGCAGGTCGCGGCGTTGGCTCCGGCCATGCTCGCCGCCGTGGTTCTGCACGGCCTCGACGCCGTCCTGATTTTTCTGGTGGCCGCCGTTTCGGCCGTTCTGGTGGAATACCTGGCCCAGCATTTCATGCGGCAGCCCAAGCAGGCCCTCAACGGCCACGCGCTGCTTCTGGGGCTGGCCTTTGCGATGCTGATGCCGCCCAGCGTTCCGCTGTGGCTGGTGGCGTTCGGAATCGCGCTTTCGGTGGTGGTGGCCAAACAGATCTTCGGCGGATTGGGATGCTATCCCTTCCATCCAGCCATGATCGGCTACCTGATGATGCTTCTATCCTGGCCGCACCTGCTGGCGCCCATCGGAGACGTATCGCTGGGCACGGCCTGTCCCTACGCCATGGCCGCGGGCGGCTTGCTGCTGTTTGCATTCAAGCGCAGCGCCTGGCGGATTCCCGTGGCCTTTCTCGCGGGCGTGTTCGTGGGCGGCCTGATTTTCCATGCCGTCTATCCCGGAACGGTCGCCCCGGCGGTGCAGCAGCTTCTGACCGGCAACGTCATGCTGGCGGCCTTTTTCCTGATGCCGGACGACACTTCCTCCCCGGCGAACTTCCTCCCCATGCTGTTGTACGGATTCATCGGCGGCATGTTGCTGATCCTGATCCGCGTGTACGGGATCTGGATGGAGGCGGTTCCTTTCGCGGTGCTCTTGTCCAACATCATCAACCCGCTTTTGGACCGCATCAAACCCAAGCCGATTGCTATGGAGAAGACCCATGCCTGATTCGGTACGCATCGTACTCGCCCTGTCCATCATCTGCCTGGTCAGCGGCACCGCTCTGGGCGGACTGTACAACGGCACCAAGGAACGCATCGAGATCCAGGTGCTGGAAAACAAGCAGATGCCCGCCGTCCGCGCCGTGATGGAAGGGGCCGACAACGACCTGCTGAACGACCGCAAGAGCTTGGATTTCGGAGAGAAAACCAAGCGCATCGTTTTCCCGGCCAAGAAGGGTTCGGACCTTTTCGGGGTGGCTCTGGAGTTCTCCGGCAAGGGATTCGGCGGCGACGTGGGCGTGATGATGGGTATCGACCTCAAGTCCGGAAAACTCGCCGGCATCGGCATCACCACCATGAGCGAGACGCCCGGCGTGGGAACACGCGCGAAGGAGGCGACCTTCACGAAACAATTCAAGGGCATGAGCCTGGACGCCAACTTCAACGTGAAGGCCGACGGCGGCGTGGTGGACGCGGTGACCGGCGCCACGGTCACCAGCCGGGCCGTCTGTTCCGCACTGCGGGACGGGGCGAAATTTTATAAGGAAAACAAGGACAAGATCCTCACGGGGATCCAGTAACCGCCAGGGATTTCGGAGGAACGCATGAGTATCGCACAGGAATTCACGAAAGGTCTGTGGAAGGAGATTCCGCCTTTCCGGCTGGTTCTGGGACTCTGCCCGACCCTGGCCGTCACCACGTCCGTGGAAAATGCCATCGGCATGGGAGTTTCGGTCATTTTCGTGCTGGCCTGCTCCAACATGCTGATTAGCTTGCTGCGCAAGGTCATCCCGAAGGAAGTCCGCATCGCGGCCTACATCGTCGTGATCGCGACGTTCGTCGTGGCGGTGGAACTGCTGATGAAGGCGTTTTTCTTTTCGCTGTCGGAGAGCCTGGGCATCTTCATCCCCCTGATCGTGGTCAACTGCATCATTCTGGGCCGGGCGGAAGCGTTCGCCGGAAAGAACGGCGTGCTGGCCTCGGCGGCGGACGGCGTGGGCATCGGGACGGGGTTCACCCTTTCGCTCATGTCCCTGGGATCGCTCCGCGAAATCTTCGGAGCGGGCACATTTCTGGGTATGTCGGTTTTCGGTCCGAATTTCGAGCCCTTCGCCTTCATGCAGCAGGCCCCCGGCGCGTTCGTGTGCCTGGGCCTGATGCTGGGCGTTATGAACATTCTGGGCCGCCCGAAAGTGGCCAAGGCCTGATCCGGCGCGAACGACGGAAACCACGGAATGAATAACCGGACGAACGGTTAGGAGAGAAAAGGCGGGAACATGGACTACTTCCTCATGATTATCGGAGCCATCTTCGTCAACAACATCCTGTTGGGGCAGTTCCTCGGCAACTGCCCCTTCCTGGGCGTTTCCAAGAAAATGGAGACCGCCATCGGCATGGCGCTGGCCGTGCAGTTCATCCTGGTGCTGGCCGCGCTGATCGCCTGGGTGGTGGAGCGTTATCTCCTGATTCCGCTGGAACTGGAATACATGCGCACGCTGGCCTTCATTCTGGTCATCGCCGCCCTGGTGCAACTGGTGGAAATGTTTCTCAAGAAATCCATGCCGACGCTCTACCAGGCGCTGGGCATCTTCCTTCCGCTGATTACCACCAACTGCGCGGTGCTGGGCGCGGCCCTTTTGAACATCAAAAAGGAACACGATTTTCTGGAAAGTCTGGTCTATTCCTTCGCCGTGGCCGCCGGCTTCGGCCTGGCGCTGATTCTTTTCGCCGGCGTCCGGGAGAAATTCGAGACGGCCCCCGTTCCCCGTCCCCTGCGGGGCACGGCCCTGGGGCTGATTACGGCTGGATTTATGTCATTGACCTTCTTTGCGTTCAAGGGAATGATCTAGGCGTACCGAAGGCCGAATCCCCGGCCTTCCCACCATAGCGTTCGAGAGGCTGATATGATCGGAGCTGCATTGTTGATGTTGGGTCTGGGAGTCATCGCCGCGGCGGGACTCGCCTTCGCCTCCAAAGTCTTCCACGTCGATCAGGATCCCCGGATCGACCTGGTGGCCGACGCGTTGCCGGGAGCGAACTGCGGCGGCTGCGGCCAGCCGGGCTGCGGCGCCATGGCCGAGGCCATCGTGCGGGGAGACGCCCCGGTGGACGGCTGCGTGGCGGGCGGCGCGGACACGGCCATCGCCGTGGGCGCGGCCATGGGCGTGAAGGTGGAGATCAAGGAACCGAAGATCGCCGACCGCTACTGCTCCGGCAATCAACGCGCCACGAAGCTCTTTAATTACGACGGCGCGCTGGACTGCGTGGCCGCCGCGAAGCTCTTCGGCGGCGACTCCACCTGTCTCCAGGGCTGCATGGGCCTGGGATCCTGCGTGGAGGCCTGCGCTTTCGACGCCATCCGCATGGGGCCGGACGGTTATCCGCGTTTCAACGCCGAAGCCTGCCGGGGCTGCGGCGTCTGCGCCCGCGTCTGCCCCCACGGCGTCATCAGCCTGGAAACGCTTTCGTCCAGCCTGCTGCATCTGAACACCGTGGACGAATGCCTGGCTCCCTGCCGCCAGATCTGCCCGGCGGAAATCGACATCCCCGCCTATATCAAGGCCGCCGGAGACGGCGATTACGCCGAGGCCCTGGCCGTCATCCGCGACCGAAACCCGCTGCCGTCCGTATGCGGGCGGGTCTGTCCCGCGCCCTGCGAGAGCGGCTGCCGGCGGGAACTGGTGCAGGACGAGCCGGTCTTCCACAACACCATAAAGCGCTACGTCGCGGATTGGGAGCGCGAAAAGGGCGAGCACATCAAGCCGCCCACCCTGCCCGATACCGGCAAGAAAATCGCCGTCGTTGGCGGCGGCCCGGGAGGACTGACCGCGGCCTGGTTCCTGCGGCGGCTGGGCCACGATGTCACCATCTACGAGCAGATGGGCCACCTGGGCGGCATGCTGCGCTACGGCATTCCCGAGTACCGCCTGCCGAAGAAAATCCTGGACTGGGACATCAACGGCATTCTGGATCTGGGCGTGGTCGCCAAGACGGGAGTCACCCTGGGCAAAGACATCACGTTGGGCCAGTTGGAAACCGAATACGACGCCGTCGTCGTGGCGGTGGGCGCGTGGATCAACTCCACCATGCGGCTGGAAGGCGAGGATCTGGACGGCGTCTGGGGCGGCATCACGTACCTGGGCAAGCGTGAGCAGGGCATCGACGTGACCCTGGGCAAGCGTGTCGCCGTCATCGGCGGCGGAAACACGGCCATCGACGCCAGCCGCTCCGCCCTGCGTTCCGGCGCGGACGAAGTCTCCATCATCTACCGCCGCTCGCGCAAGGAAATGCCCGCCAACCCGGTGGAAATCCACGCCGCCGAGCAGGAAGGCGTCAAGATGATGTTCCTCACCGCGCCCGTGCGTTGCGTGGGCGACGAGAACGGGAAGCTCACGGGGCTGGAAGTGGTGGAGATGGAACTGGGCGAGCCGGACGCCAGCGGACGCCGCCGCCCGGTGCCGAAGGAAGGTTCCGAAAAACTCATCGAACTGGACAACGTCATCGCGGCCATCGGCCAGAAAGTGGATTCCAGCTTCGTGGAGGACGAACTGAAGGAACGCGGCCTGCAGATCACGCGCTGGGGCACCATCCAGGCCAACGAGGAAACCGGGCAGTCGGACCTGGAAAAGATCTTCGTGGCGGGCGACGGCCTCACCGGGCCCGGCCTGGCCGTGGAAGCCATCGGGACGGGCCGCAAGGCCGCCCGGGCCGTGCACCTGTTCCTGAGCGAAGAGGAAATCACCATCCCGAAGAACATCCAGCGCGAGCGCCTGACCGTCTCGATCCTGGCCGGCCTGAACGGCGTCGAGCCTTCCGAGCGCGTCGAATTCGGCGAGCTGGATCCTGCGGAACGCATCCTGAGTTACGCCGAGGTGGACCAGACCATCACGAAGGAACAGCTTCTGCACGAGGCCCAGCGCTGCCTGCGTTGCGGGACGCTGTGTTACTCCTCCGATGCGGAACGCGTGGAAACGAAGGACGAGGAAGAGGAATTCGTCTTTCCCGTGAAACACTGAGGGCCTGAATCGATCCATCGCGCGGGCGGCCCCGGGCGGCCCGTGGGTCGCCCGTTTTTCGTTTGCGGGCCGCACGGAGCGGCTTAAAAGGACGGAACCCATGGCGAGCGTTCGTATCGGCATTGTGAGGAGCCTCCGGGGAAACATGGCCCTGGTGGAGTCCGCCAAGCGTGGGGCCTGCGAAAACTGTTCCGAAAACGGCTTGTGTTTCGGCGCGGGCAAGGACACGCCGGACAAGATCCTGGCCAGAAATCCCATCGGAGCCGTGACGGGAAATGTCGTGGAGGTGCGGCTGGCCGAGGGCGCCATGCTGAAAGCCTCGTTTTTCGTCTACCTGTTTCCGCTTTTGGGAATGATCGCGGGAGCCTTTCTGGCCAGCCCCCTGGCCGGTCCCCTGGGCGTGGAATCGGACACGGCTTCCCTGCTCGGAGCCGTGGGAGGCTTCGCCCTGGCCATGCTGGTTTCCATGCTCTACGACCGCGTTTCCCGGGGAAAAAGCCTCTACCAGCCGGAAATCTGCGCCATCCGTACGGGCGCGGACGTCTGCATGCTTCCCGCTGGTTCCGAGAAAACGGAGGAAGAGCCGCCTCGAACCTGAGATCGTTTCGTCACGGGCGGTTTTTCGAAGCTCGGTACGAATTTTCTTGGTTCAAATCCCAAAACCGAGGAGAAATCGGGAGACCGCTTTCGGACAAGACCCACCATCGAGGAAGGGAGTTCCCTTCCACCTCCTTCGCTTTCGTCTCGCGTCATCATCGGCTTGTATCGGGGCGCGGACGGCCGTCAAGGCTGAACATGCTGCGCTCGTTTCACTCGCTCCGGCCTTGACCGCCGCCCTTTTTCGCCCCGATCTTCGCGCCTTATGACGCGAGGCGGCTCCGTCGGGGAAGGGAACGAGAAGACGCCCTTTTCCTTTCATCAAGTGAAAAATCTCCCCGGAAAGGGGAGGTGAAGCTTTCTATTCCACCCCGTACACCAAACGCGGCGCGAGTTCTTCCGGGAAACGATCCAGCAGGCTTTGGCGAATCCTGTAGCAGAGATGGCAGGCGTCCACGTAGCCGTCCTCGGGTTGGAAGTCGAAGGCTTCGGCCAATGCCGCCGGACCGCCTTTTTGAAGCGGGCCGCAGACGGGATGCTTTTCGCAGTCGTAGGCCGCCATGATCTCGTCCAGCGGCGTTTTCCACACGTTGCCGATGCAGATTCCCTGGCAGACGTGGACGTTTCCGAAGGCGTCCAGGTGAATGCGTCCCGGGGCGGCCAGATCCTCGTCGGGACAGTGATCGAAAAAACGCCAGGGCCGCCGGGGCAGGCCGTCGGTGAGTTTGTCGGCGGCGCGGCCCCGAAAACGGATATCGCCGCCCACGATGGGCTCCCCCCGGTTTTCTCCGGAATCCGCGCCTTGACCACCCGACGGACGCTCCAGGCAGATCGTCCCCGACGGCAGGCCCAGGCGTTCGGCGGCGTTCTTGACCCACCGGCTGCGGGTGCCTTCTTGTTCTCCGTGGTGCAGGGAATCGTCGCTCACGCTCAGATCGTCAAGGCCGATTTTCGCCAGGGGGACCAGCCACGATTCCACATCCTTTTCGCCGTTGGCCCAGTATCCGTTGGTCACGATTCCGCGCCGGTATCCCCTTTCGGCCGCCAGCGCCAGGCCGTGCAGAAGCAGTGGATAATACAGAAAAGCCTCGCCGCCTTCGAAGTAAACCCCGTCGATGCTCGGCATGCGGTCCATCTGCCGGAAGATCTCTTCCAACTGCTCCACCGTGAACGTTCCCGAGGCTCTCGGACCGCAATACAGGAAGCAGTGATCGCATTCGTAGTTGCAGGTCAACGTCAGTAGAAAATGAACGCCTTTCAACATGGGGAACCTCCTTTTCCGTTTTTCATACGGGTCGAGGCTAGCACATTGTTTCCCGCGAGACAACCGTTGGCGAAAACGGAGGAAACGAACGCCTTTTTTGTTGACGCGGGGCGTCTGAAAAGCCTATAAAAGCGGTCTGTTTGCACGATCGGAAGGCGGAAGAAAGGGCCGGTGCATGGAGACAATCGAGACACTGCGACTGCCGAAACACATCGGGATCATCATGGACGGAAACGGCCGCTGGGCTCAGAAACGCCTTCTGGAGCGGGTCAAAGGACACGAGGAAGGCGTCCGGGCGGTGCGCGACACCGTGACGGCCTGCCGCAAGCTGGGCATCGACGCGCTGTCGCTCTTCGCGTTTTCGGAGGAAAACTGGGAGCGTCCCAAGCGCGAGGTGGACGCCCTGATGCGGCTTCTACGCCGCTACCTGATCGAGGAGGAATCCGAGATTCTGGACAACAATATCCGCCTGGTGGTCTCGGGCCGGGTGGAGAAACTGCCGGATTTCGTGAAGGAAAAACTCCTGCCGCTCATGGAGAAATCCGAAAGCAACACCGGGATGTATCTGAATCTCTGCCTGTCCTACGGCGGGCGCGAGGAACTGACGCACGCCTGCCGCCGCATCGCGGAAAAGGTCAAGGCGGGCGAGCTTCTGCCCGAGGCGATCACGGAGAAGACGTTCGCTGCCCATCTTTACGTTCCTGAACTTCCCCCGGTGGACCTGATGATCCGCACCTCGGGCGAGTTGCGCATTTCGGGGTTTCTGCCCTGGCAACTCGCTTACGCCGAGTTCCATTTCCCCAAGGTTTTCTGGCCGGATTTCACCAGGGATCATCTGTTCGAGGCCATCCGGGAGATGCAGACCCGGGAGCGGCGCTTCGGAAAGACCTCGGCCCAGGTTCGATAATTTCAACGTTCGAAAAGGAAAACGATGCTACGCACCCGAATTCTTACCGCAGCGGTCGGCGTTCCCCTTATTTTTCTGATCTTCATCTTCGGCGGTGAAATCGGCGCTTTGTGCCTGTTCTTCGCGGCGGTGCTCGTGTCGCTTTTCGAATACTATTCCATGGCCTTTCCCCGCGATCTGGGCGCTCGCGCCCTGGGCGTTCTGGGCGGCGCGGCGGTCTTTCTGGCCTGGGGGCTGGGGATTATTTACGAGTCGAATCTCATGGTGTTTCCGGGGCCGCTGGTCTTCTCCATCATGCTGATATTCTTTTACTTTCTCTTCCGCATCGGCGATATGCAGACGGTGGCCTCCCGGGTGGGTCTGGGCGTTCTGGGCATTCTCTACGTGGATCTTCTGGCCGTCCATATGCAGGCGCTGTGCCATTTCGAGCGCGGCTGGCGCTACGTGATTCTGTTGATGGCGGTGGTCTGGGCCAACGATACCGGCGGGTATTTCGCCGGGCGTTTTCTGGGCAAACACAAATTCTACGAGCGCGTTTCGCCCAAGAAAACCTGGGAAGGCTCCATCGGCGGGGCGCTTCTGGGCTTCGTTTTCGTGTCCTTTTTCAACTGGATTCTCTCCACCGGCTTTTCCTTGGGCCATTTGATTGCGGTTTCGCTGGTTGTGGGCTATGTCGGGCAACTGGGCGATCTGTGCGAATCGCTTCTGAAACGCAGTTTCGGCATCAAGGATTCGGGCTTCATCATTCCGGGTCACGGCGGAATTCTGGACCGCATCGACGCGCTGCTTTTCGGCGCGCCCGTGTTTTACTACTTCGCCTGGCTGGTGGTGGGCGTGGCCTGATGGCCGGGCGATTTTTCCGTATTTTTTCCCACCGTTTTCGAATTAATTTTCAGTATACTGAAACGAAGCTCAATTGCGCTAATCGTAATATGGAATAGATATTTGAAATTAAAGGAGAAATATAATTTATTGCGCAATTGCCAACGTTCTTCCCGGTTGAATATTAATACATTTTCCGGGTTGACAAACGGTTGCAGAAACTTCATACTCTAATATAAGCGGTAAAGGATGCCGCTTTCGGTATTGACGCAACGGCTCCAAATGGATGGAGCGGACCAAGTCACGGAGGACACGGTCATGGCAGTCAACAGCATCGGCAGTTCCGGCGGTTCCGGACATCCCGTCGGTCGAGCATCCGGCGTATCTCCCAAAAAAAGCCTGGCGAAAACGGAAGACAAGCATGAACTTGTCTCGGCCGCCTTGTCGGTGGGGGATTCCGTTTTCATTTCCGAGGAAGCCCGGGAAACCGGCCGCAAACTGGAAGCCCTGGACGACGTGGCGGAAAAACTGAAAGAATCCTTGAATATCGCGGACTTGGCTTCTCGGGACGGACTTTCGGACGAGTTTCGCGCCAGCCTGGGCGAGCGTGTTTCCGAACTGATGGGCGATGTGGATGCGATCAACGAAAAAGAATTGAACGGCCTGCTCGTCCCGTGGGGCGAATCCAAGGCTCTTTTCGCCGCCTCCATGGATCTTTCGGGCAAAGAAGAGGCCGTGCGGTCCACCGGAATTCTGAACGCCGCCGTGCGAGACGTGGAAAGCGAGCGGCAAAACCTTTTGGGCGCCAATCCCAAAAAGAAAATCGCATCGCTTGGAGTCCAAAACGCCGTGGCCGATCCACGCATCGAATCCCTGAGCGGCGCGGAAGAAACTCTCAGTCAAATCCGTATGTTGGGGAAATTGGCCGATTCCGAGAACATTTCCGACGACTTTCGGCAGCGCCTGCAAAGCCAGGCCGAGGGGCTTTTCGAGGAATTGGATAAACTGGCGGAAGGCGGCCTGAAGGACGTGCTGGCCTTCCCCTTCGGCGACGATTCTTTGCCGGAGGACACACCGACGACTTTTGCCGGGAATTTGTCGGTCGCCAGCCGGGAAGCCGCCGCCCGGACCTTGGATGTCATTTACCAGGTGAGTTCGAAGGTGCGCGGAGAAAGCGAACGCCTGGCCGAGTTCTCCCTCGATGTTGACATGGAAACGAAGGAATTCCGGCAAGATACGAGCGAAGAACGCATCAACCAGATGTTTCAGGAACAGGTTCTGGCCTTCCGGGGCGTGATTCAGGCCTCCCAGGTGGAAACCCTGGCCGCCGGTTTCGGATCTTCGAACGGCACGCTGGCCGGTTTGATTCGCACCATCAACTGATTCGGCGATCCGATCTTTCCTTAATCACGCGGACGGTCTTTTCTTTGGAAGGTCGATCGTCCGCCGACCTCGCTTTTATTCATAATTGAAAGTTATCAAAAGTCGCCTCCGCGTGTCGGGAAATTCCGCGTTCGAGTTCCGGAAAACGGATGTCGCCCGGCCCCCCGACCGGGGGAAAAACGGTTGGAAGAAAAGTTTACAAGGCCGTAAGTTTTTGGCTGGTGGTAGTACCACCAGCCGGCTGTTAATACTTTTGTAAAAAAGTTCGTCCGTCCGAACTTGGCGCTTACGTCGGAAATCCTCCCCGCCGAATTCTCCGTCCCCCGTCACCGCCGAGGTGGTTTCTCGGAGAAAGCTGCATCGCGACTTTTGGGCCGCTTCGCACCGGAAAGCGGAACATCCCGCATCGAGATTCCATGAACCCCGAAAACCATAAACGAACGCTCCTTATCTCTTGATTTCTTCTCTCTTTTCATTTACCTTTGAATAGGTGATACCGGAAGAACGTCCAACTCGTTGATGGCGATGAAAACCTCGTGTTTCGCCATTTCCGGTTTTCCGCATGAATGGGCCGTCGAATGGGGAGTTTCGCCAGTCAGGGCGAACGCTTTCTTCGGCGGCCTTTGTCGATTTGGAACCCGGTGATTTCGCGCTTTCTCGCGAATGGGTGCGAAGTCGGAACGTCCGCAACCCTGGAAGGAATCGAATCATGAAACGCTGTCTGTTTCCTTGTATCGTCGGCCTTCTTTTGCTGATTCTGTCCGGTCTTTCCGGCTGCCAGGGCGAAACCGCCCGGCCCGGCGAACCCGTGCAAATCGCGAAGCCGCTGCCCGCCACGGGGATGACGCCCTGGATGGGAGCCGGTTCCCTCGCGGCCGTCGCGGCCCCGACCGCCGGTCCCGCCGAATTCCGGAACCTGGACGTAGGCGGAATCATGGAAACCGTTTCCGTGGCTTTCCGGCCGGACGAAAGCCGCCCGGGCGCTCTCAGCAGCCGCCAGGGCAACCACGCGGTTTCGTTCGAAAACGGCGAACTGCGCTTCTGGCCCCGTTCCCGGCGAGCCGCGCGGACCGGCTATTGCCCCACGGAAGCGGAACGTTCCCTGCGCGGCGGCCGTTGCGGACGCACGGACACGGAACTGCGTGTGACGGAAACCGGCCCGCTTTCCACCGAACGTCCCTTGCGCCTGCGGACGGAAGACATTCGCGTGAACGGACATTCGCTGGTCGAATCCGGGGACGAGCGCCTCTTCATCGACGCGGCCGGGCAACTGGGCTGGACGCTCTCCCCCAGCGTGACGGAAAACATCCGCAACCGCCGGGACTCCCTGGAACAGAGCTGGACCTTCGATGAAAAGCCCGCCGGCGACGGCGAACTGACGGTCTGGGTTTCCGTGGACGGCATGGCCTTCGAGGAAGCCACCGAAACGGGGCTGCATTTCGCGGACGCGGATACCGGCCTGGGCGTTTTGTACGGAAACGCCACGTTCATCGACGCCGACGGCCGCCGATGGCCGGTTCCGGCCCGCTGGACGCTGGACCGCATCGTTCTGGGCGTTTCGCGGAACATCCTGGACGAAGCTCGTTTCCCGGCCGTGCTGGATCCGCTGGTCTTCCCCGAAGTCGGCATCGACCGGCCTTCCGTGGTCACGGATGACGCTTCGCACTCCCTTCCGTCCGTCGCCTATTCCGAGGGAGCCGACATGGCCCTGCTGGTCTGGCAGGAAGCCATCGACGGCGGCGACGGGGGCGATATCTGGGCCACGCGCGTGCAGAAACACGGCGTCATCATGGATCCCCTGGGAATCCGCGTTTCCAACGCCACCGGCATTCAGTCCGAACCCAGCGTGGGCGCGGCGGCTTCCGGGTTCCTGGTCGCCTGGACGGACGCCCGCAACGGAACGAACACCCAGATCATCATGGCCCGCGTTTCGGAAGAGGGGCTTCTGCTGGACGTCTCCGGACAGGCCGTGGAAAGCGGAACCACCGATCAGAGTCGCCCGGCGGTGGCGGGAAAAGACGGCGCCTATGCCGTCACGTGGTATGAAGACGATACCGCCACCGGCATCCGCTCCATTCGCATCCGGGTCTTCGGCCACAATCTCACCCCCAATCTGGACGAAAGCGTGGCGGTCCACACCAGCCTGTCGCTCACGCCGGACAGCCGCCCGGTCGTGGCCTCGGACGGCATCACATTCATGGTGGTCTATGCCTTCGACGACGATATCTATGCCAGGAACTTCTTCATGAGCGGAACGCCGCCGGGCGATTCCTTCCTGATCAGCGACGCCGACGGCGTGCAGGCCAATCCGACCATCGCCGCCGGACTCTTCCCGGATCACAACCCCGCCCTCCCCACGGGCTATCTGATCGCCTGGGAGGACGGACGCAACGGCGACAAGGATATTTACGCCGCTCACGTGGACGCCCAGAACATCGTGGAACAGACGAACGGCATCCGGGTCACCGCCGACACGGCGGACCAGAGCCACCCCGCCCTGACCTGGAGCGCCGACAACAGCACCTTCCTCCTGGCCTGGCAGGACTACAAAAACACGTACGAAAGCGTCAACGAATGGGACATCTACGGCCTGTTCGTCACCCCGACCGGCACGCTGGGAAGCCTGCTGGAGATCGCCAAGGGAACGCCGACGGATCACTGGGACACCACCCGGCCCACGCTGGCGGCCATGGGGAACCGCTATTTCGTCGCCTGGGAGGACGCCGAACAGGCCGATCCCCGGCTCAAGGGGCGCTTCCTGGACTCCAGCGGCCAGGGCGTTCTGGATACGTTCATCGTCGGCGGAAGCGCCGTGGAACAGACCCGGCCGGTGGTGGCCAGCACCGGCGGCAGCACGGTTCTGCTCTGGCAGAGCGATGAGGACGGCGGATCGGACATCTACGCCATGCTGTTTACGGGAACGACCAGTCCCGCCATCATTTCCTGGGGAATGGTGGCCGAGTCGGACTCCACGACGAATTACCTGCACCCCGCGGCCGCGGCCAACGGAGGGAAGTTCCTTCTGGCCTACACGAAATCCACGGCGTCCGGTTCGGATGTGATGGTCCGAACGCTGGCCACGAACGGCACGCTCGGATCGGAGCAGAACCTGGCGAACGATTCTGAGGACGAGCAGACGCCGTACGTCGCCGCCAAGCCGAACAACTCGACGGATTTCGTGGTGGCCTTCGAAAAGTCCCATTCCTCCAACGGCTGGAACGTTTGCAGCCGGGAGACCGACGGCGGCGGTGCGAGGCAGGGCCTGGAACATTGCGAGAACCAGAGCGGCGATCAGCGCAATCCCTACATCGGAGCGGAATACTACGACGGCGGCGGCGGCATCAAGGCGCTTTATTCTCTTTTCTTCGAACACTTCAACGGCATGAACTGGGATATTTACAAGGCCACGATCAATACCACCGGCATATGGGGGAGTCCCGCCACCGTGGCCACGGGCACGGGCGACCAGCTGCATCCCCGCACCTACATCACCGGAGAAGGGGAGAATCCCGCCTGGACCTTCTATCAGAGCAACCAGACCGGAAACTGGACCATTTACAAAAAGCGCGGCACCGGAACCGCCGTGGCCATGACCTCCACGGGTTCCGGCAGCCAGGAGATTCACCCGGAGGTTCACCGGATCGACAACGAACTGCTTTTGATCTGGCAGGACAACCGCAACTGGGCGCCGGACGACAACATTTACGGAACCATTCTGGATATCGACAACGAAAACGGCGTTCTTTCCGTGCTGATGGACGACGTGGCCATCGTCCACTCCGATCTGGACGAGTCCGCCCCGGTCTTCGCCTCCGTCAGTCCCACCCGCGCCTTCGTGGCATACGAACAAAGCGATACCCGGGCGGGGTCCACCGCGTCCGTGGTGCGCGCCAACATCTACAAGCACGATTACTGCTTCAACAGCGTCAGCTGCAACGACGACAATCCCTGCACCCAGGATCTATGCGTGAATCATTTCTGCCATTACGCGATCCTGTCCGGATACTGCAACGACAATTCGCCCTGTATCGACGACGGCGACTGCAATTCCGGATCCTGCAACATCGAGACCTGCGACGACGGCTATTTCTGCACCGCGGGCGACGCCTGCGACCGCGGCGTCTGCCGGGGATCCTTCCAGGGAGCCTGCACGCCGGATGAAGCCTGCAAGATCGGCGTGTGCGACGAAGGCAACGACATGTGCCTGCCGTACCAGGATTCCCCGAACGGCACGACCTGCGACAACAGCAACTCCTGCGACGGCGCGGCCGATGTCTGCGAGGACGGCGTCTGCGTCGGGACCGAGAATCCCTGTTCGGACGGCGTGGACTGCACCCGGGACATCTGTTCCCAGGTGGGCGAGGACATTACCTGTAACCACGAGGTGAACCTGATTTACTGTTCCGACGGGCAGGTGTGCAACGGCGATGAAGTCTGCCGGCCCTGGAAATGCTCGGACGGCTCGTCCTGCGCCACCAGTGCGGACTGCGGCGTGTTGGGGCAGTGCCATCCCGGAGAATGTCTGGACGGCACGCCCTGTTCCTCGGACGCGGACTGCGGCGGCCTGACGTGTTACAAGTTCAAGCCGGGCGTCTGCGGCGACGGCACGCCCTGCGCCACGGATGACGAATGCACGGTCGGAACCTGTACGATTTCCGACCGGACGGGTTGCGAAACCCCTGAAGGAAACACGCCGGAGGATACCTGCGACGAGATGTACGCGGGCGATCCGTGCAAGGATCCGTTCTGCGTGGATCTGGGAAACGGATCCTTCGAATGCAGCTACCACGACGCCAACGAAGGTCTGACCTGCGCCGATCCCGGCAACCCCTGCATCGTCTCGGCCACCTGCCAGTCCGGAGCCTGCGTGGAGGAAATGCTGAACTGCAAGCGCTACACCTGCACGAACAACGAGGGAACCTATTGCGACTCCTCTTCCGTGGAGCCGGATCCCTGCGTCTATTACTACGACGATTACGCCTGCGACGATGAGCGGGTCTGCACCGTGGACACCTGCCGCCCCAACGACGACGGCGCGGATCCGGTTTCCGGCTGCCTCTTCGATTCGATTCCCGGCGTTTGCAGTACGGGATCGGGCGGCGCCTGCATGCTGGACGAGGAATGCACCGAAGGCATGGTCTGTCGCAACAACGTCTGCAAGGTGGCCTGTTTCACCGACCAGGAATGCTCCGGCGGCGGATACTGCACGCTCATCAATTGCGACGACGAGGATGCGTGCAGCGTGGGAGACGCCTGCCGGGCCGATGGCAGCTGCACCGGAACCGAGATGGACTGCTCCCACCTGGACGCCCCGTGCGCCGCCGGAACCTGCACCGCGCCGACCGGCACGCCGTTCTGCGTGGAGGAGGCGCTGCCCCAGGGGACGAGCTGTCACGACGGTTTCTGCGGCGTCACCGACGGAAGCTGCGATGCCTCGGGAGAATGTCAGGGTTCCGTAAGGGATTGCGCGGACGGGTTCGACTGCACCATCGACGACTGCGAGGAATGGGATCCCAGCGATCCCCGCTACGATCCGGACATCGCCGATCTTCAGGGAGAATGCACCCTGGAAAACGATCACGTCTACTGTGAGAATCTGGCCGGGGACAGCCCCTGCACCGAAGAAAGCTGCTCGCCCGGGGCCATCGGGTCCGATCCCACCTCCGGATGCCTGGCGACCAACGCCATGGGAACCTGCAAGGATGAGGTCAACCCCGGATGGACGGGCGATCCCTGCTGGAACGACCCCGACTGCGGCGGCGGGACGTTCTATTGCGAACTGGTGCCCTGTTTCGACCTGGACTGCCGCACCGACATGAAATGCTACAACGGCGTCTGCCAGGACGGCACGGACAACTGCCCGGCCTACGCCGACGCCTGCAACGCCGGTGTCTGCAATACGGAAACGGAGCAGTGCTTCGCCGATCCGGTGGCGAACGGCACCTCCTGCGACGATTTCGACGCCTGCAACGGCACGGACTCTTGTCAGAACGGCGTGTGCATCCACTCCGAGACCGGGTGCGACGACGGCGTTTCCTGCACGGACGATCCCTGCTCCGAGGGCACCTGTGGCCCCCACACGCCGAACAACGCACTCTGCGACGACGGCAACCCCTGCACCAACGACATCTGCGACCGCTGGGAGGATTGCCAGCACGACCTGCTGCTCGGACAGGGCTGCACGGACGCCTGGACCTGCACCGAAACCGACCAGTGCGTTTCCGACGGAGAAGGCGGCGCGGAATGCTCCGGGACGCCCAACGACGCACTGTGCAACGACGACGATCCCTGCACCATCGACACCTGCACGCCCTCGGATCCCAGCGCGGACGCCGCCGGCTGTCTCTTCGTGGAGGATCCCGGGTGCGTGGACGGAGATACGGACGGCGATGCGGCGTCCTGCCCGCCGGAACTGGATTGCTGCAGCGCGGGCGGCGAGCTGCTTTCGGGCTGGTGCCTCATCGGCGGCGCATGCGTCGCGGACGGCGTCGCCAACCCGGAGAGCGCCTGCCAGGTCTGCGAAGCCGCCACGAACGGCTACGACTGGACGGTGTTGTCGAACGGAGCCTCCTGTGACGACGACAACATCTGCACCACCGGCACCGTCTGCCAGGACGGAGTGTGCGCCGGAAACCCGGTTCGCGGCCAGTGCGCGGATCTGAGCTTCTGTTACGAGGACAACGACTGCGCTTCGACAGGATGGCCGGTCTGCCTGATGGGCCTCTGCGGCGGCGTTCTGGACAACATCTGTCAGGACAACTCCTGGTGCGTTCCCTACGGAAACACCTGCGATCCCTTCGTCCTCGCCTGCGACGACGGCGATCCCGGGACGAGCGACGAAATCTGCGTCAACGGCGAATGCCTGGCCCAGGGATGCCAGTGCAGCGAGATCAACGATTGCTGCGACGGCTGCAACGTCATCAACGAGGGCGGATCCTGCACGGGCGACGGCATCGACTGCACCACGGACTCCTGCGTGTCCGGCGTCTGCACGCACGAACTCGATCCCGGATACTGCGTGATTTCGGATACGTGCTACACGGACACCACCGAGAACCCGGAAAACGAGTGCCAGCTCTGCGACGTCGGCGCCGGCACCTCCGCCTGGACCGACAAGGGCGATGGCGAGTCCTGCTCGGACGGCAGCCTCTGCACGTTGGTGGACACCTGCCAGAGCGGAAGCTGCGTCGGCGGCGAACCGGTCGTCTGCACGGCCTCCGATCAATGTCACACCGCCGGAACGTGCGATCCGGGAACCGGAAATTGCTCCGATCCCGCGAAGCCGGACGGCTCCGGCTGCGACGACTCCGACTTTTGCACGGCGGGGGATTCCTGCCAGGGCGGAAGCTGCCAAGGCGGAACGCCCGTGGTCTGCGAGCCGCTGGACGCCTGTCACGACGCCGGCGTCTGCAATCCGGCCACGGGAATTTGCAGCGATCCTCCCAAGGATAACGGGTTCGCCTGTGACGACGGAAATCTATGCACGGAAGGGGACACCTGCCAGTCCGGGGAGTGTCAACCCGGAGATCCGGTGGTCTGCACGGCCTCCGATCAGTGCCACAACGCGGGGACGTGCGATCCGGGAACGGGCGATTGTTCCGACCCGCAAAAGCCGAATTACACACCCTGCGACGACGAGAATCTCTGCACCCAGACGGACCACTGCCTGCTGGGCGTCTGCACGGGAGAAAATCCCGTGGTCTGCACGGCTTCCGACGACTGTCATGTCGCCGGGGTCTGTGATCCGCAAACGGGGGTGTGTTCCGAACCGGCCAAACCGGACGACTCGGACTGTTCGGACGGAAATGCCTGTACGGAAGGCGATTCCTGCCAGTCCGGAGAGTGCCGGCCCGGCGATCCGGTGGTATGCACGGCCTCCGATCAGTGCCACGACGCGGGCGAATGCGATCCGGGAACGGGCGAATGTTCCGATCCGCCCAAGGCGAACGGGGCGGACTGCTCGGACGGCAACGCCTGCACGGAAGGCGATTCCTGCCAGTCCGGCGAATGCGAATCCGGAGAGCCGGTGGTCTGCACGGCCTCCGATGCCTGTCATTACGCGGGCGAATGCGACCCGGGAACGGGCGAATGCTCCGATCCGGCCAAACCGGACAACACGACCTGCTCGGACGGAAATCTCTGCACCCAGACCGATACCTGCCAGAGTGGCGTGTGCACCGGATCGAACCCGGTGGTCTGTACGGCGGCCAGCGACTGCCACGACGTGGGCGAGTGCGATCCCGGAACGGGAGAATGCTCCACCCCCGCCAAGCCGGACGACACCGGCTGCGAGGACGGCCTCTGGTGCACGACGAACGATGTCTGCCGGGGCGGCGTCTGCCGGAGCGGCGCGGAGAGAAGCTGCGCGGACGCCATCACGGACGCCCAGTGCCAGACCGCCCATTGCGACGAAGTGCTTCATTGCGTCGTCGAGGCCGTCTCCAACGGAACCGGCTGCACGGACAACGCGTATTGCACCGTCGGCGATTCCTGCCAGGGAGGCGCCTGCACGCCGGGCGCGGCGCGCAACTGCGAAGGCGCCGTTCAGGAACCCCAGTGCCAGCTGGCGCGCTGCAACGAGGAGCAAACCCGTTGCGAGGCCGTTTCCGCGACAGGCGTCTGCTCGGATGACGCCCCCTGCGCGGACGCCTCGGATTGCTCGGAAGGGGAATGCACCTCCGGCGAAGTGGCCTGCGACGACGGCAATCCGGCCTCCGAGGGCGAGGCCTGCGAAAACGGCGTCTGCGTCTCGCCCGGCTGCACCTGCTCCGGCGTCAACGCCTGCTGCGACGGCTGCTATCCCATCAACAACGGCGGCGACTGCTCCTCCATGGACGACGGTTTGACCTGCACCGACGAGGTTTGCGACGCGGGGGCCTGCACCCATCCGCTTCTGGCGGACAACTGCCTGATCGACTTCACCTGCCACGCGGACGGCGCGGCCAATCCGGAACAGTCCTGCCAGGTTTGCGATGCGGGTGCGGCTTCGGGACAATGGACGTTGCGGGCGGACGGCTCGGGCTGCGATGACGGTTTGTGGTGCACGGTGGGAGATTCATGCCTGGGCGGCATCTGCCGCAGCGTATCCAACCGCGACTGTTCCGGGGTCATCGAGGACGCGCTCTGCCAGACCGCCCAATGTCTGGAACCGTCGGGGGGGCAGACGGAAGGAAGCTGCCAGGCGGTGAACCGCGCGGACGCCACACCTTGCAACGACGGCAATCTGTGTACGCTGACCGACCGGTGCCAGAGCGGCGCATGCGTCGGTTCGAATCCCGTTACGTGCGTGGCGCTGAGCCAGTGTCACAACGTGGGAGAATGCAACCCGGCCACGGGCGTCTGCACCAATCCGAAAAAGATCGACGACACGCCCTGCAACGACAACAACGAATGCACCCTGGAGGACATCTGCCAGAACGGAGCGTGCGTGGGGCGGAACACGGTGGAATGCGTCCCCATGAACGCCTGCCATTACGCGGGCGAGTGCGATCCCGCCAGCGGTGAGTGCTCCGATCCCGTAAAGCCGGACGGCACGGGTTGCAACGACAACGATCTTTGCACGCGTTCGGATACCTGCCAGAGCGGGTTCTGCACGGGGGACGATCCCGTGATCTGTTCGGCGGTGAACGAATGCCATTACGTTGGGGCCTGCAACCCCTCCACGGGAGTCTGCTCGGAGCCCGCGAAGCCGGACGGCACGGGCTGCGACGACGAGAATTTGTGTACGCGGGAGGATCTCTGCTACGGCGGCGAATGCACGGGAACCGATCCGGTCGTCTGTCCGGAAAGCACGGACTGCCTGACCGTCTTCGCCTGCGACCCGGAAAGCGGGGAATGCGGGACGGAGGCGGCGGCCGACGGCGCGGACTGCGACGACGGCGCGTATTGCACCGTGGGCGAGGCCTGTCGGAACGGCCTCTGCCTCGGCGGACTCGCCCGGGACTGTTCGGACGTCGTGACGGACGAGCAGTGCCAGACGGCTTCCTGCGACGAGAACGCGGACCAGTGCGTGGCGCTCCTCGACAAGGAGGGCGACGCCTGCAACGACGGCGTGTTCTGCAATACCGGCGAGACCTGCCAATCGGGCGCCTGTTCCGGCGGCGGCCCCCGCGACTGCTCGTACGTCGTCGAGGAACCCCAGTGCCAGGCCGCGCAGTGCAGCGAGGCGGCGCGCGAGTGTCGCGCGGTCAATCAGAACCAGGGAGATCCCTGCGACGATCAGAACCCGGACACCAACGGAGAGATCTGTTTGGACGGCGAATGCATCCTGCCGGGGTGCGAATGCACGGGGATCAACGCTTGCTGCAACGGATGCAGCATCATCAACAACGGCGGCCCCTGCGCGGACGACGGCCTGACCTGCACCACGGAAGCCTGTTCCGACGGCATCTGCGTTCACACCATCGCGGAAGGTTGCAGGATCGGCGGGGCGTGTGTCGCGGAGGACGATTCGAACCCGGAAAATACCTGCGAAATCTGCGATCCGAACCAGAGCGAGACCGCCTGGACCGTTCTGGCCGATGCATCCGAATGCGACGACGGACGCTGGTGCACCGTGGGCGACGCCTGCCTGGAGGGCGAATGCGTGGCCGGAGGAGCCCGGGACTGTTCCGCGGGACTGCAGGACGCCCAGTGTCAGTCACCGGTGTGCGACGACGTGGACGACCTCTGCCGCATCGAAAATGTCGCGGATCTCGATCCCTGTTCGGACGGCAATGCCTGTACGCAAACGGATGTCTGCATGGGCGGGTTCTGCACGGGATCCGATCCGGTGGAATGCGAAACCAGCGGACAATGCCGCATGCCCGGAGACTGCGATCCGATCACGGGAATCTGCTCCAATCCCGCCCGGCCGGACGGAACGTACTGCGACGATCAGAACGCCTGCACGCGCGCCGATTTCTGCCAGTCGGGCGAATGCATCGGTTCTGAACCGGTGGTCTGTTCCGAAGCCACAGCGTGTCTGAAGGCGGGCGTATGCGACGAAGCCACGGGGCGGTGCGACGTGGAACCGAAGCCTGACGGAACGCCCTGTGACGACGGCGTCTGGTGCACGGAGGATGAAGCCTGCTCCGGCGGCTTGTGCGACGGCGGCGTGGCCCGGGATTGTTCGGAGTCCGTCACCGACCCGCAATGCCAGGCTCCTTATTGCAACGAAGCGGAGAGGACCTGCATGGCCGTTCCGGCCAACGAAGGCCAGATCTGCAACGACGGCCAGTTCTGCACCACGGGCGAGCGTTGTCGGACCGGCGTCTGTGGAAGCGGCGACCCGCGCGACTGCCAGTCCGCCGTGCAGGAAGGCCAGTGCCAGGAACCGAACTGCGACGAAGCCCTGGATCGCTGCGAAGCCGTGTCGATCAACGAAGGACTGGAGTGCGACGACGAGAACGACAACACGGCGAACGACGTTTGCGACGACGGCGTGTGTCTGGGGCAGGGCTGTCTCTGCTCCGGCGTCCATGCCTGCTGCGACGGCTGCCTGCCGATTAACTCCGGCGGAGCGTGCGAGGACGACGGGATCGTCTGCACCGAAAACATCTGCGCGGGTGGGGTCTGCACCCATCCGATCATGGACGATATCTGCCTGATCGACGAAATCTGCCGGTCGAGGGACGACGCGGATCCGGAAAACGATTGCCATATCTGCGATCCCGACCGGAGCGACACGGGCTGGACGAACCTCGGCGACGGAGCCGGCTGCGACGACGGCCTCTGGTGCACCGATTACGACCGCTGCCAGTCCGGCAATTGCGTGGGCCGCAGCCGGGATTGCTCGGCCTCCGTTACGGAACCGCAGTGCCAGGTGCCGCGTTGCGACGAAAGCGCCGACACCTGCGCGACGGCCAGCGTCAATGAAGGACAGGCCTGCGAGGACGGTTTGTACTGCACCCTGGGCGAGGTCTGCCTGTCGGGACAGTGCCAGAGCGGAACGGAAAACGATTGCGCGTCCGTCCTGACCGAGCCGCAATGTCAGACGGCGGCCTGCGATGAGGAGGCGAACGCCTGCGTGGTGGCGAACGCGAACGAGGGCCAGGGCTGCGAGGACGCCTACTCCTGTACGGACGGGTCCGTCTGCACGGCGGGTCTGTGCAAGGGCGGCGCGGCGATGGATTGCGACGGCGAAATCACCGAGCCGCAATGCCAGCGGGCCTATTGTGACGAGGAATTTGGCGGATGCGTCGTGGAGCCCCGCAACCAGGGCGGATTTTGCAACGACGGCTCGCTTTGCACGTTGAGCGATGTCTGCACGGACGGTGTATGCGCCGGGACCGACAGGGACTGCTCCGATGCCTACGCCTGTACGGCGGATGTCTGCAACGAATCGAACGGTTCCTGCAGCAACGTTCCCATGGACGGCTATTGCGACGACGGACTGTACTGCACCGGCTCCCTCTCCTGTCAGCCGCAGCATGCGGAGGCCGACGAGGAAACCGGATGCGTGGCGCTGGCTCCCGTGATCGTGGACGATGACATCGCCTGCACGGTGGATCTGTGCAACGAAGTGGAGGACGAGGTCCAGCACATTCCGCGCGATTCTCTCTGCACCGACGAGGACGACAATATCTGCACCACGGCTTATTGCGATCCGGAACTCGGATGCGCCATGCGGCCTCGCCAGAACGGATTCTTCTGCGATGAAGAAGGGCTGGGCGACAAGCGATGCTTCGGAGAGGAATGCCTGGACATCACGGACGGTGAAGTCTGCGACCGGCCCATTCCGGCGGAGATCGGCGTCGAACTCTCGGATACGACCTCCGGGCGGCTGAACTTCTTCACGCCGGAAGATCCGTGCAGCACCGCGCCCCTGGAAGGCCCCGATGCGTTCTTCACGGTGCTGAATACGGAGCCCGGCCGATACCGGGTGGTTCTCACGCCTTCGGTCGGCGTGGACTTGGCGCTGGTGCTGATGGATTCCTGCGATCCTCCCGCCTGCACGCACAGTTTGAACGTCGGCGCCTCCGGGGAGCCGGAAGTCATCGAGGAACTCTGGATCGACGAGCATACGGATACGGAAAACGCCCTGTTCTCCGTGGATTCGGTTTCCGATCTGCTGGCCGGAGACTTCACGCTGCTGATCGAACGGCTGCCCGATACGGACGGCGACGATGATGCGGATGCCGATGCGGAGCCGGACGGAGACGACGACACGGATGTCGATGCGGACGCCGATCTTGACGCCGACACGGATGACGCGACGGACGGAGACGCGGACGTCGCGGACGGCGATGAACCCGACGGCGACGAGGACGCCGCGGACGGAGACGAAGACGCCGCGACGGACGGCGACGACAACACGGACGGAGATCTTCCGCCGGACGGCGACGAAACGCCGGATGGAGACGAATCGCCGGATGGAGACGATGGAACCGATGGCGACGTCGATTGGGTGATCCCGTCCTGCACCAATGACAGCCAGTGCGAGGACGGCCAGGTGTGCGAGTCCGGCGCATGCGTGCCGAAAAAGGGCGGAAGCGGCGGCGGCGGGTGCGCCTCGGGCGCGCCGTCCGGCCTGCTGCTGATTCTGCTCGGCGGCCTGCTGCTTTGGATGCGGCGTCGCGAAGCCTGAAAACCAACCTCGCAAGAAACCGGGCGGCCCCTCCTTTCCGTGAGAAGGGCCGCCCTTTTCGATTGGAAAACCACGCCATGCCCGTCAAAGCAACGAAACTCCATGGATGGGACGCCCTGCGGATCGTCGTGGGTGATCTTTCGATGACGCTCGTGCCGGACATCGGCGGGCGAATGCTGTCGCTTCGATTCCGGGATACGGAACTGCTTTTCGTCCAGGACGCCCACAAGGGAGAGTGCTTCGATTTCGAATTTTCGAACGAAAAGGAAGTCCGGAAGACAAAACGGGAACTCGGCTTTCGCCTGTGGGGCGGGGACAAGACCTGGATCGCCCCGCAGAACGCATGGCTGGAAGCGATTCCGCCCCTGGATCTGGATGCGGGCCGCTATCGGGCGGAAGTCCTGGGAAATCGGGTGGTCATGCATAGTTCCGTCTGCCGGGAAACCGGCCTGCGGGTTACGCGCGCTTTCGAACCGACCGAAACCGGCGGGATCGTTCTGGATCAGAGCATCGTCAACGAAAGCGATCGTCCCGTTCGGCGCGGCATCTGGAACGTGACCCAGTTCTTGCGACCCTTCGATGTTCTTCTGCCTGCGGCCAAAGCGGACATCCGGGCGTATCCCGAGGAGGGCGATTCCGTTCGTCTGCACGAGAAACTGGTGACCGAAGCCGACGGCTGGACCCGCGTTCCCTGCCGGGAGCCTCTGCATTTCAAGTACGGCGGTCTCGTCCGCCGGGGCGTCTTGCTGGCATGGCGGCCTTTTCAGGGAGGGCGTCTGGTCCATGCGCGGCGATTTCCGATCGATCCCGACGCTCCCTATCGGCACGGGGCCATGGCGGAAGTCTACAACTCCCCCGACTACGACTATCTGGAAGTGGAAGTCCACGCCCCGGCCCGGACCCTTGTTCCGGGAGAGCGCCAGACGCACCGCCAGATCTGGGACTTTCGGGTCTTCGATTGCGACGCCGCTCCGCAGGATATCCTTGCAGCTTTCGGAGGGTGACGCCTTTCTCCGTTCCGAACGTCGGTGCGATATCCGTTGGATCGCGGACGAAAACGGCCGGGGCATCAAGCCCCGGCCTCTATGAAATCCTTACCAGCGAAAACCGTCATACATAGTGTGGTGAGTGTGGCTAATCACCTTCCGGGCCCCCCTCCCGGAACCTGTTTACTGCTGGTAAAGTTCCCGGCACGTCGTTTCGGCGTTTACCGTATCCTCCGGACCGTCGCACCAGATGGAGCGGGCATTCGTCTCGTTTTCCGGATCCATCTCCGAACTTCCCACGGAGGTGGTCATCATGAACGGATTGGAGTAGGGCCGGGCGTCCAGCGCGTAACCGGAATCGGCGTCGCAATGGCAGTAGCGCGCCTCGATGGCCGTGCAGTGAGAGGCTTCGCCTTCGTTTTCACAATCCGCGTCCGTCTCGCAGGCGATGGTGGGGCCGCAGACCGGCGTTCCCACGGCCGCGCTGCACGAGGAGCAGTATCGGCCGAAACTCCGCGCCTTGCAGGTCCACGCCTCGCCGTATCCACGGCAATCCGCCGTTTCATCGCATTCGCTCCGCGTCCACCCGGCGCAAAGCGGCGCCACCGTTCCCCGGCCATCGGCGCCCCATTCGATATCGGCCACCTTCCAGTAAGTGATGGGTTGCGACATCTCCATCGTGAGAAGGCCGTCGGGCGCGTCCAGCGGGCGGCCGTTCACGGCGATGTTCACGCCGGCCCGGACGCTTTTCGTCGGGTGGTTCTCCAGCACCTCGTTGGGATCGGCATAGAGGCGGGCTACCACGCGGTAGCGGCCCGGCGCGGGGGCTTCCAGTTCGATGCGTTCCGGTCCCCAGCCATCGACATCATCGAGGGTCAGTTGCGGATCGTCCGCCTCCGGGTCGTTCAGACATTCGCCGTCCTCGCAGACGAAGCGCTCGCTGAAGGAAAGGCACTCGCCCGTACCGCCGCATTCGAACCGGCAGGTGTTGTCCGGCCCGCAGGTGAAAGACGTATCTCCATCGCCCCGGCATTCCGCGTCTCCCTGGCAGGAAATGGTGGGGGGTTCCAGGCCGCCCCAGTGGGGGGCGATGTTCCGGAAGAAGCAGGTGTCGTCATGGGCCGTTTTTTCGTGCGCCGTGCAGATCATCGTCGCCATCAGGCCGGGCAGGACGGTCGGCTCGCAGAAGCCCCGTCCCCCGCAGTCCGCGCCCTCTTCGCAGACCATGTAGTTTTTGTTGCCGAGGCCGAGAACCTCGCAGAGACCCGATTCCGTTCCGCAGAACCAGCCCGGTTCCGCCGCCCGGCACTCCGCATCGCTCGAACAGGCGTACTCGCAAACGTTCTGTTCGTTGCATTCGAAGCCGTCGCAGTCCTGGGAGCTTTGGCAGGATTTCGGAACGGGCAGGCGCAACGGCTCCAGGGCATCCCACTGCGCGGAGGAAATCGCGAAGGTGCCGTCGTCCCGATGGCGCACGAGAAACAGGTCCATGTCCACCGAGTCCCCCTTGTCCCAGGACAACTCCACGCTGAAGCCTTCCGAGGTGTTCGCCACGACCGTCGCCTCGGCCCATTCCGGACAGCAGGGACAGGCCGCGTCCGGACCGCTCTCTCGCGATGCCGCGTCCCTGACCTTGACCCGGACGCGATAGGTGCCGTCCATGGGAAGGTAGAGGCTGGGGCGGGCCAGATCCGTCCAGGATCCGGCGATGGAGGCGGGATCGTCCAGGCTGGAGCGGGCGGGATCGTAAATCACGGCGTCTTCGGCGTAGGCGGGCTTTCCTTCCGGCGCCCAGTCCCAAAAATATTTCAGCGAGCCGTCGCTTTCTCCTTCGAAGGCGCAGGAGCCCGAGGCGTCCAGGGGCACGCCGGCGAGCGCTTCGGGCGTACCGGCGATTTCCAGATGGGGGATGGGCTGCCGGTTGAAGCGGCAGTCCGCCACGCAGTCGCCGGTGGGACTGTAGGGATTCTGCACCAGACGTCCGGCCACGTTGGCGGCGGTCATTTCTTCCGCGTCCAGAAGGCCGTTCCAGTTCTCGTCCCGGTACAGCACGGTATGGGACTTCATTTCCAGCAGAACCGGCAGGGTCGGCGTGGCGCTCTGTTCCTCCATCCACTCCAGAACGGGCATGTACACCATGTATCCGTAGATGGTGGCGTGCCAGGGCGTCTCCGCCTCTTCCAGCGCGAAAGTGAACGCACCCGGGAAATCCAGGTCCATGACCTGTCCGCCGTGCTCGATGTGAACGCTGATCTCGTGATAGTCGCCGTCGCCGCCTTCGTCCAGTCGCAGGGCGGAGAAGGCTTTCGCCGACGGCGCGGAGAATTCGATCATCACCGGGCGTTCCAAGCCCAGGGAAACGCGGGTGTCCTCCGCGTCGGCTTCGTAACTGATGGCGTTCGCCTCGGAATCGGTAAGCAGTGAAACCCGGCGGATTTCCACGTAACTTCCGGCAAAGGAGCGATTGCCGTCCACCTGCCCCCCGTCGAAGCCGATATAAATGATGGCGGGATTTCCTCCGGTGGAGCTGGAGCCCTTGAGGGCGATCTTGTCCACCTCCTCGTAGGCGCCGGGGTTGAACTCCATGTTATGTTCGTTATCGCAGGCGATCCAGAGCGGCAATAAAGCCGCCAGCACCACCATCCACGCCGTATTCATGATTTTCCGTCCCATCACGATCCTCCATTCCACCCGGAAACCTCAGATTTCAAAAGCTAATCGACCTTGCTCATGGGGAAGAATCCCATCATGAGCTGATACACGCGGTCGGGCGATTCGTCGGCGTCGATCTCCGCGCGCACGTCGTTCAGGAATTCCTGAAAGCGATCCACGATGCGATCGTACGTTTCTTTGGATATGGACGCGGTGACGCCGCCGACATGCCGGAAATTCCCGGGAATTTCCAGCGAGTCGGCCGCTCTTCCGAATCCGTTGACGTAATATCCCTTCAGGGCATGGGCGCCGAAGCCGTGCCCGGAAGTGATGTGCCGGTGGGACTGTTCGAGGCGGCCGTCCTCGCTCCGCACCAGAAGTTTCAGACGCAGCAGTTTCTCGATCGCCGCCCGGATCTCCTTCGCCGGAGTCTTTCCGGGAAGCTTTGCGGCGATCCACCCGGGATCCTCCCGGAAATCCGGAAGCGCCACCAGCTCGCGCAGGGTCAGGGCCAGCGGATCGTTGTAGTAATCGAACTGGTCGAGGCCGATCCGGTGAAGCTTCCGAAAGGGAATGGCCCGGCGAAGCTCGGTCAGGGCCGTGGACTTCTCCCGCGTATCCTTCGCCTGCCCGTAACGGATGAGCGAAAGAAAGAATTCTCCCTCGATGCGACCCAACCCAAGGAAATCCGCCACCTTTTTTGCCAGCTCCATGGACAGGTTGTGATCTCCGTCCATCACCATTTTCAGATGGCTGTTGCTGGACAGGCCGAGCTGCCGGGCCAGAAAGCGCAGGGAGTATTTCCGGTCGCGCTTTTTCAGTTCGGCGAAGCGATCTTTCAGATAGCTTCGGAAGTCCATGTACTCGTAAATGTCGTGTTTGGTCTGTTTCATGATTTCAGCTTGCCCGACGGCGAGGAAAATGGCAAGCGAAAATTTGGCTAAAAAGTCACTATTCGCTCTTTTATAGAGAGCGAAAGAGATGTCTTTGATATTATAAATACTTGAAAATACTTAAAAAAATAAAAGAGAAAATTTACAATGTACTTTAAAGTATTAAAAACTAGAGAGCACTGTGATTCATGGGGAATCCGGGAATTTCTCTCCCGATAGATCCAATTGGCGGATCAGAACGAAGAGATAAGAGATAAGGTATAAGGCGTTACGGATCGAGCGGCGTGAAACGAAGCCTCCCCGTGTTCCGATGCGGAATGGCCGCCCGGGTCTTTTTATAATGGACCGGTTATGCCGCCGGATGCGTGTGTCGGCGGGAGGCGATCCTTACGGCCAGATGATGTCTTTGGGGCTCAGGGCGCTTTCCGTGTCGCTCTCGCCGCGCGCCAACTGGCCGCTTCCTCCGGAACCCCAGCATTTCACGGTCCCGTCGTCCAGCAGGGCGCAGACGTGAAACGCGCCCATGTCCACCATCTTCACTTCGGAACGAAGCTGCGGCAGTTCGCGAGGGAACGTGACCCAGCCCGTGGTTCCGCCGTTGCCGAGCTGGCCATCGTTATTGGTGCCGACGCAACGCATCATGCCGTTGGCCCGAACGAAACACGAGTTGTTGGTTCCCGCCCCTACGGCGACGGCGTCCTTGAAGCCGATGACCTCCACCGGGGTTGAAGAATCTTCCAGGGAGTCGTTTCCCAGTTGGCCGATTCTGTTGCTGCCCCAGCATTTTATGCTTCCGTTTTCCAACAGCGCGCAGGTGTGGCCATCTCCCGAAGACAGGGCGGTCGCCCCGCTCACTCCCTGGATGGCTAAGGGGGTGTGGCTGTAGGTTTCCGGATCCTCGAGACCGATTTGCAATTCGGCGTTGCTTCCCCAGCAGAAGACGTTTCCGTCGGATTGACGGGCGCAACTATGGATATTTCCGACGGATACCTCCACGGCGTCGGACAGGCCATTCACCACCATGGGAACGAGATAATCCTCCAATGTTTCCTGGCCGACCTGGCCGTGCTCGTTGGAACCCCAGCAGTAAACGGCTCCCGTATCCAGCGCGACACAAGTGTGGCTTCCTCCTGCGGAGACGGAAAGCACGGTGGAAGGGAGGGAGGAGACGGCGACGGGAGCGGTGGACGTTTCCGTGGCGTTGTTTCCCAGGCGGCCGTTCGCGCCTTTCCCCCAGCATTTGACGGTTCCGTCGTCCAGCAGGGCGCAGGTATGCTTGTATCCCGCACTGATCCGGGCTACACCGGAGGAGAGTCCCACGGTTGGGGTGGGGGTGTAAACCCTTGTCGAGGTGTCGCCGATGCCGCACTGGGCATCGTCGTTGCGGCCCCAGCAGTAAACCGCGCCGCCGTCCGTCAAAACGCAATTGTGTTTGTGACAGCTCGAAATGGCCGCGATTGTCGGGGGGCATGTTTGCGCTACGCCGGCGCAGGCGTCGGCTTCTCCGCAGCTATCGTCGTAGGTGCAGGCGTCGTTGTCGTTACAGGAACTTCCCGGCGCGGCGCTCGTCCATGAGACTTCGGGATCCAGGGAGCAGACCTGGCAGCGATTCTCCAGGAAAGCGACTCCTTCGGCGTAACAGACGCCGTTTCGGTAGCAAAGACCTTCGACCGAGGGGCATTCGGTTTCCGGCAGCGTATCGTAGGGAACGGAGACGGCATGGCCGGTGACGGAGTATTGGAAGCCGTCCGTAAAGCCGCCGTGAACGTTGCAGTCCAACGTCGCCGGACGGCTGGCGACTTTGGTGGTGTCGAAGGTGAGATCGAACTCCAGGCAGTCGTCCTGTTCCAGTTCGATCGAAAGCAGTTGCAAGAGGTTTTCTTCATCGATCGCGGGATAGTCCTGCCCTGCGGCGGTGACGTTGGCAATGCGGAGACTTTCGCAACGTCCGTCCGCTCCCGCGCTTTCGTGGATATCCAACATCACCATTTCCTCGCAAACGTTGCACATGGCGATGTGCTTGGTTACGGAACGTCCTTGCACCACGTTTCCGATATCGTAATCTCCCCAGACATTCATGTGAATGCAGCGATTTCCCCAATCGACGTCGTCTTCCCCTTGTTCCGTATCCCCGTCCGTGTCTCCATCGGTATCGCCGTCCGTATCGCCATCGGTATCGCCGTCCGTATCCCCGTCGGTGTCTCCATCGGTATCACCGTCCGTGTCGCCGTCCGTATCCCCGTCGGTGTCTCCATCGGTATCACCGTCCGTGTCGCCGTCCGTGTCGCCGTCGGTGTCTCCATCGGTATCACCGTCCGTGTCTCCATCGGTGTCGCCGTCGGTATCTCCATCGGTGTCGCCGTCGGTATCTCCGTCCACGTCTCCATCGATATTCCCGTCGGTGTCACCGTCGGCATCTCCGTCCATATCTCCATCGATATTCCCGTCGGTGTCTCCGTCGGTATCGCCGTCGGTCACGCCGTCATCCGAGGAACATGCACAAGAGAGCGCAAGCAAGAGCAGCAATATGAATATCCGCAACATCGTACTTCCTCCATTCGTTTCAGGTTTGTCGCAGAGTATGTCTAAAAAATGGAAAATGCAAGAAATTTGGATGGGAGTTTTCAAGCGCCCTCGTGCGGCCATATTCATTCTGACATTGCCACCTTTTCCTTGCCTCCGGGGGGAGGATGAACTATCTTCTATTCCTTGTCTGGAGGATGGCCGGCCGTGCGGCCGAAACGGGAGAATCGAAGGAAAGAAACATGAGTGAAGCGTACAACCCCGCAGCGGTGGAAAGCAAGTGGCGCGAAATCTGGGAACGGCGCGGAGATTACCGGATCGACCTGGAAAACGCCCCCAACCCCTATTACAATCTGATGATGTTCCCCTATCCCTCCGCCGAGGGACTGCACGTGGGCAACTGCTTCGCCTTCATCGGCTCGGACATCTTCGGGCGCTATATGAAGCTTCGCGGCCATACGGTCTTCGAGCCCATGGGCTTCGACGCCTTCGGCATCCACTCCGAAAACTTCGCCCTGAAGGTGGGCAAGCATCCCGCGAAGCTTACGGCGGACAACGTGCGCAACTTCCGGGAAAATCAGTTGAAGAAACTCGGCAACATGTTCGACTGGGAGCGCAGCGTGGACACCACCACGCCGGAATACTATCGCTGGACCCAGTGGATTTTCCTGCAATTGTTCAAAAACGGCCTGGCCGAGCGCCGCAAGTCCCCCGTGAACTGGTGCCCGAAGTGCAAGACCGTTTTGGCCGACAGCCAGGTGGAGGACGGTTACTGCGAGCGCCACGGCGATACGCTGGTGGAGCAGCGCGAGCTTTCCCAGTGGTTCTTCAAGATCACCGACTACGCCGACCGGCTTCTGGAAAACCTGGAGAAAATCGACTGGCCGGAGATCGTCACCAACGTCCAGCGCGACAAGATCGGAAAAAGCTTCGGCGCCACCGTCGCCTTCACCCTGGAAGACGGCGCGCCCTTCGAGATCTTCACCACGCGCCCGGACACGCTCTGGGGCGTGACGTATATGGTCTTCGCGCCCGAGCACGAACTGGTGGACCGCGTGACCACCGGCGAGCGGCGGGCCGAGGTGGCCGCCTACCGCGAAAAAACGAAGAAGAAATCGCGCTTCGAGCGCACCGAACTGGTGAAGGAGAAAACCGGCGTTTTCACGGGTGGCTACGCCGTGAACCCGGTCAACGGCGCGCGTATTCCCATCTACATCTCGGACTACGTGCTCATGGACTACGGCACGGGCGCCATTATGGCCGTTCCGGCCCACGACCAGCGCGACTACGAATTCGCCAAGGCCAAGAACCTGCCCATCGTGGAAGTCATCGCCCCCGGCGGCCGACCCCAGGGCGACCTGGGCGAGGCTTATTCCGGGCCGGGCGAGATGATCAACAGCGGCGCGTTCGACGGCACGAAGGACGGCGAGGGCATCGAGAAAGTCTGCGACTGGCTGGACGAAAAGGGCATCGGCAAGAAATCCGTCAACTATCGCCTGCGCGACTGGTGCGTCTCGCGCCAGCGCTACTGGGGGCCGCCGATTCCCATCGTGCACTGCGAAAAATGCGGCACGGTCCCCGTCCCGGAAACGGATCTGCCCGTGCTTCTGCCCGAGTCGGACGACTACATCCCGGACGGCTCCGGCAAGAGCCCCCTGGCGCGGAACGAGGCCTGGGCTCGCACCGCCTGCCCGTCCTGCGGCGGCGAGGCCCGGCGGGAGACGGACGTTTCGGACAACTTCCTGGATTCCGCCTGGTACTTTCTGCGCTATCCGTCCAACGACTGCGAAACGGGTTTCGTCGATCCCGCGATCACGAAACGCTGGCTGCCGGTGGACATGTACATCGGCGGCAAGGAGCATAGTTTTGGCCATTTGCTGTATTTCCGTTTCATCACCATGGTCCTGCACGACTTGGGCCATCTCGACTTCGAGGAACCCGCGCGCTCCTTCCGCGCCCACGGAATCATCACGAAGGACGGCGGCAAGATGTCGAAAAGCAAGGGCAACGTGGTCAACCCGGACGATTTCATCGTTCGCTTCGGCGCGGACACCTTCCGTTTGTACCTGATGTTCATCGGCCCGTTCACGCTGGGCGGGGATTTCGACGACCAGGGCATCGTGGGCTGCCGCCGTTTTCTCGATCGACTTTGGGATCTGGTGCAATCCGGAACGAATAAAAATGCGCCCGATTCCTGCCTGCGGCTTCTGCATCGCAGCATCAAAAAAGTGGGCGAGGACATCGCCGCCCTGTCCTACAACACCGCCATCGCGCAACTGATGACGCTTTCGAACGAGCTGCGCTCCCAGGACGCTCGGCATCCCAAGATCTTGGAATCGCTGCTGATTCTGCTTTCGCCCTTCGCGCCCTTCATTGCGGAGGAACTCTGGCGCGCCCTGGGGCACGACGGCGAAAACGCCAGTATTTTCAAGGAGAAATGGCCCGGTTACGACGAAGCCATGCTGGTGGACGAGACCGTCACCGTGGTGGTTCAGGTCAACGGAAAACTGCGTGGGCAGATCCAGGTTCCACGGGATATGGATCGGGCGGAGGTGGAAAAACTGGCCCTGGCGGACGAAAAAGTGCAAAAACACCTTCTGGCCCCGGTTCGCAAGGTGGTGGTGGTTCCCAATAAGCTGGTGAATATCGTCGCCAAATAGGCGTATTATTCGCCCGTGGAGAAAACGCCGATTCGAATCGGGATAACCTGACGATATCCTTTTGGAATTCGCCGAATGCACCCCGGCCGGGTCAAAGCGCCTATGTCCCTATCGGTGCGTATCCGGGATGAAAACGGGAAAATTCTTCCTTAACCTGATGAAATCACTGGAAATATCTTCGCCAGCAGCATCGGACTCCGCATGTCCGAAAACGAATCCGAACCGGCCGATTTTCGGGTTCCGTCCGGACGAACGCAAAATCACGGAAATCCCGTGAATCTTCATGGTGTTACGAGACAAAAACGCGCCCTCCGGACGGAGTGCGTTTTCAGCGCCTTTCCTTTGCGTCTTGACCGATGAGCATCCGTTCCGGGGACACGCGTCTCGCGGCTCGAATCGGCACATTATGTAAATTGCTTGACATGAGTCTGTAGTAAAACACAACGCGGTATAATAATTCTTTGTGTCGAAAACGACCCCCTCCCGAATTTGTTTGACCTTTTTTACCAGTCGGATAAAGTGGAGACGCTCCGAGTCCGCCGGCCTACCGCCTCGGCCATGGCTTGCGGACCGACAGGGCGGGTTCGGGAAACCGGCTCGCCTCCCGTGTTTGGAAAGGAGCGTATCCAGCGGACCGTTCTGTCCGTCGCCGCCTTTCCTTGTTTTTCATTCCGAAATTCATAGTCGAAGGAGAAAATCATGCGTATGTCCGGAATCCGTTGGGTGTTGCTGTGTCTCTCGCTGTTGCTGCTCTTGGGCTGCGATCAATCCAGTTCGGAAGATGACGTGGACGGAGATTCGTCGGAAGGGCAGGCGGATATGACGCTGCGTTTCGAGGATCAGGAAGTGGGATTGTTCTTCGCGGACGTGGAAACCATCGACATGGACGGCGTGGACGTGGTTTCCATGGCGGCCTTGGTGGACAGCGGCCTGGCCAAATTGGATCCGCCGCAAAGCCGGGGCGATCTGTTCTTCGACTTCGAGGCGTCGGACGGCTTCCGCTCCTCCAGCGTCGATTGCGAACTCGTCGCCGGCGCGATGCTGGACCAGGGATCCGTGGCGGTGGATTCGAAAAACCTGTTCTGGGAAGAAGCCGCGGAGATGCGTGGCTGCTATCGCCTGGATGCGGCGGCGGCTTTTCTGGCCTATACGGACGCGAATCCGCCGGAAGACGGCGACGAGGACGGCGACGAGGAAACCGCGGACGGCGACGCGGATATCACGGTCACGAATCCGATTTCGGTGACCGTGGATCAGGACGGCCAGACGGCGACGGTGGCCCTGGGGGATCTGACCTGGTTCGCTTCGGAAGGCGCGGCCGTGGTTTCGCTGACGGACGTCGCCGCCGCCTCCCAGATCGTCACGACTCCGCAAAGCGTCACCTTCGAACCGGAAGCCTCGGACGGCTACAAACCCAGCGACAACAACAACGATCCGCTGGTTCACGCGGACTGGAGCCAGGGCTTTATCGGGGTGGAAAGCGGAAACGTGGGCTTTCCGGAAAGCGCCGATATTCCGAAGTGCTACCACGTAAAAGACGCGACCATCCTGCATTTCTACGCCGCTTCCACCCGCTGACGTAGGCCGGGTTTTTACGGGAAAAGGCATGGGCGTGCGTTTCGGACCGGTAAGCGGGGGACGGATTTCCCTGCTGCTGCTTCTGCTTGTTTTGCTGTCCGGAGTCGTCCGCGATATCGAAGGACTCTCCCTTTCCTCGGTCCTGGCCGGGGAAGGGGAGCCTTCCGCGAAGCTCGTGAAAAAAGGGCCGAGCGAAAAGAACGAAAACGCCGGGGCCGAAGCCCAAGCCCAAAGCGGGACCGAAACCCGAAGCCGCCCGTCCGAGCCGGAACCCGCCCGGGGCGTGACCCTGGAAGAGGTGACGGTCACGGGACGCGCGGAGGCGGTGCTTTCCGAGACGGTTCTGGACGCGGAATCGCTTTCTCGGGCGGGCGAACGTCCGGTTTCGGACCTGTTGCGCACGCTGGTTTCGGTATCCGTTTCCCAGCAGGATCGCGGCGAGTGGAGCTTCATGCTGCGGGGCTTCGATCAGCGCCAGGTGCTGGTGCTGGTGGACGGCGTTCCGCTTCTGTCGCCCTACGACGGCCGGGTGGACGTGGGCAAGTTTCCCGCCGGGCTCCTGAAGGAAATTCAGGTCATCCAGGCCGGAAGTCTCCGGACCGTCTGGCCCGTGGGGCTGGGCGGGGCGGTGAACCTGCGCACCCGGGAAGCGGGGAAGGGCCGGGCGGCCGTGGTGCGGGCGGAGGGCGCGTATCCCGCCGCGCACGCGGAAAACATGACCTTTTCCCGAACGTTCGGTCCGGTGGGACTTCTGCTGACCGGCGGATACCGGAAGGATTACGGCTGGCCGCTCTCCGGCCGGTTCGAGAAACGGCGCAATGAAGACGGGGGCCTGCGCGAAAACTCCGATTCGGCGGACGGCCACGCGGGGGGAAAGCTTTCCCTGCATGTGGGGCGCCACGCGTTGGAGGCCACGGGCTATTTCCTTCGGGGCGATTACGGTGCGCCGCCGCACACCATGGCCATTCCTCCGCGCTACTGGCGCTGGGAGCCCTGGACGCACTACCAGACGCAACTCGCCCACCGCTGGCAGGCCGGGCGCGGTCTGCGTTTCGAGGAACGCGTGTTCGCCTCCGGACTGGAAAACACCCTGCGCAGCTACGACGATGACCGCTATCGCAGCCAGGACGGCCAGGCCGCCTATACCTCCACCTACGACGAACGGCAGGCGGGATTTTCCGTGGGATTCGACGGTCGCTGGCGGCCGGGATTCGTGCCCGCGATCCGCCTGCGTCCCTCGCTGATGGGACGCCATGTTTCCCATGCAGAGCATTGGAAAGGGGAAGAGGAAACCGAGCCGGAACTTTCCGCCTTCCGCCTCTCCGGCGGTTTGCTGAACGATTGGAAGGTGTTGAACTGGCTCGGGTTTTCCATCGGCATGACCTACGAGGGAGAATTCCCGCTGGAGCATCCGGAGGGCGGGGATGAAAAATCCATGCACTTCGCCGGTCCCCTGGCGGGGGTGAATTTCACGCCCCTGGACGGCCTGCGACTGGATCTCTCGTTCACGCGCCGGGGGCGCTTTCCCACCTTCAAGGAACGCTTCAGCGGCGCGCAGGATCGGCGGATTCCCAACCCCGATCTCAGGCCGGAGCGTGCCTGGCATACGGCCTTCGATCTTTCCTGGCGCGTGCATGCCTCTGTGGGATTGAAGCTTTCCGCCTATGTTTCTTTCGTCAACGGCCTGATCCGGGAACGCGCCATGGCGAACGGGATGGTGCGCCTGGAGAACATCGACGAAACCCTGCTTGCGGGAACCGAGGCGCGGATCGGTTACCGGCCGTTTTCCACTTTGCGGCTGGAAGGCTCCTACGCCTTTTTGCACGCGCGAAAGCGAAGTCATGAACCGGGAGACGAGAAGCTTCTGTATCGCCCCGAACACAAGGCGAAATTCCTTGCCGTTTACAAGCCGTTTCGCTGGTGGAACGTGTCCACGGACGTGGAAGCGGTGGGCTCCCAGCGTTATCAGAACGACCTGAACGGGCGCTATGGAACCTTCGGAGCTTATTTTATCTGGTCGGCGCGGACGGCTTTTCCCGTGTCGTTCGAAAGCGGCGAGCAGGTGGAATTCTGGCTTCGAGCCGACAACCTCCTGGATACGAATTACCAGGGACGGTTCGGATTTCCCGGGCCGGGCCGCCGTTTCTGGACGGGCCTGTCCGTGGCGCTGGATCCTCGCTGACGGTTCCGGGAAGTCCGCTCAGTTGGCGGGATCGATACCGACCAGTTTGAGATCGAAGGTCAGATCCTTGCCGGCCAGGGGATGGTTGGCGTCCAGGGTGACGGTTTCATCCGTGATGGCGGCGATGGTGACGGGCATGGTGTGCCCTTCCTCGTTGGAAATCTGCAAGCGGGATCCGATTTCGATGGGAGAGTTGGCGAAACGGGATTTATCCACCTCGATGGTCAATTCCTCCATCCGGTGTCCGTAGGCTTTTTCCACGGGAATTTCAACGGTTTTGTTGTCTCCCGGCTCCATGTCGAGGATGGCCGCGTCGAATCCGTCGATGACCATCCCGGTTCCCAGCGTGAAGGTCAGGGGTTCGCGCCCGTCGGAACTGTCGAATACGGACCCGTCCGCAAGTTTTCCCGTGTAGTGGACGTGTACGGTATCTCCGCTTTTTGCGCCTGGCATAATGACCTCCTTCGTTTCGAATGGCGTCTGGATGTGCGATCATAGCGGCCGGATTCCGTTTTGTAAAGGAGGAAACCGGGTAGGAAGGCGGGTTTTGCCCGTTTTTCTCATGGAAATCGGGCGGGTGGCGGACGGACGATCGTCAAAACCGGGCCGGGAGCGATTTCGGCGCCGCTTCACTCTTCCGTTTCGTTCGCGTAATCGATGCGCCAGAAGCCGGGAGAGTACCAGCCTCCGGCCGAATCCATGAAAACATCCGCCGTCAAGGTCGGACCGTAGGCCGTCTGACAACAGGGCATTCCCCAATCTCCTGATTGAGCGAAACCGGCAAGAAGATTTCCGATTCCGCCCGTCTGCCCGGGAAGAGCGAGAATGGAATGCGAGTATTCACAACCGCCGTATAAGTGAGGCGTGGTAAAAGACGCAAAAGCTCCGATCCATTGCCCGTCGGCTCCCATGCGACCTTTCACGAATGTAGGAATTGGAAAAAAATCTCCGGGGCGGTAATGGACCTTCCAGATTCCTTGGAACGTGCATTCCCCCACTTCCGTATTCAGGGTATATGGCATCGCCGGTATCATCATGGACATACCCATTTCATATCCCGGCTTGGATCTGACGGCCTTGACGCCTTCGGGCGTCAGCCCCTGGACGATATAGCGGGCTTCCGGATCTTCCGCCCGGCAGAGGGGACGGCAGGTCCGGCTTTCCAGGTCGATCTCCAACAGCGCCCCCGGAGCGCCCACGTAAACCCTGGAGCCCAGAAACGCCATTCCGGTCCAGGTCTTCGGCGTGACATATCGGAAGGTTGTTATTATTTGCATTGTTTCTTCATGAAACGGAAGCGTGGGTTCGTATCCGCAACAGCCGTCGAGCGGAACGAAGACGCCGCTTTCATCCTGCATGGCGACGCCCTGGATAGTCTGGATGAGGATGTTGTCTCCGTAAAAATAAATGTCCCAGGGCGTCGGGGAAGTTTCTTCCATCGGGTACCACGGCTCTTCCGCCAGCCAAACATCCGGAAGCGGCACGAAACGCCACGAATCGGCGCTCAAGATCCCGACTCGATCTCTCAACCCGACGACGATCTCTTCCTCGCCTTCCCGTTGTCGGACGGCGATGGAATAGACCGGTTCCTCCAGACCGGCGATGCAGCGGATCTCGGGTGTCGGCGTGGCGGTATAGCGCCACAGGCCGTTGTGCGCGCCGAAGATCGCCTCCGTTTCCGAGATCCCCGCCACGGCGTAGCCCCAGTCGGAACGCGTACGGCCGTCCTCGCAGACGATGGCGGCCTGGTCGAGAATCGCCGTGGCCCGCCAGGCGGGCGTCGTTCCCACGTCGGGATCGATGGCTTCCACCACCGGCGAAGGCGCGCCATCGCAGGGATCCTCGGGCTCCGGGTCGATCTCCGGATCGATCTCCCCGGCGTCCCCGTCCGATTCTTCGCCTTCCGCTGTGTCCATCTCGCCGTCGCCATCGGGCGTCTCGGGCCGGTCGGACTCGGAAGGTCCGTCCATAAGGTCCAAGTCTCCATCGGCATCGAAATCGGCATCGGCGAAGCGGTCGGATTCCATGCCGTCTTCGTCGCCCGGCGGATTCTCCTCGAAAGAATCCGCGTCCGCCGGATCTCCGTCTCCAAGATCCTCGTAATGATATTCCGTTTCCTCGAAACAGCCGCCGAGAACGAAAGCCGTCAGAAGCAGAAAAAGCGTTATCCGGAACGTCATCTTCGCCTCCCTGAAAAGGCATCCATCATGCCTTCAGAATATATGAAATACGATACAATTGTCAACATCGATGCCGAGCGTTGGTCAATCGCATCCTCAGGGAAGATATGGAAATATGACCCGTCCGGAAGCCCGTTGCTGAAAGGGCGTCACCCAACGTGGGGAATTACAGGTCGAAGGATTTCACCAACCGGGTGGTGGCACCGCCCTTTATGGTGACGGTCTGTTCGTGCTCGAGGTTCCAGTCCGGGGCGATAAGGCGAACGACGTGTTCGCCCACGGGCAGGCGAACGCCCATGACCGGCGCGTCGGCGTCGATCTTCCGGCCGTCGATGTAGACGGAGGAAACCGGGTCGGTGATGATGTTCAGCCAGCCGAATGCGGCGTTCGGATCTCCGCTGATATGCTGAATATCCGGGAATCCCTCCCGGGTCTCCAGTTCCACGTCGATGCGATCCTCCCGCAATCCCGTGGCCTTGAAGCGCACGCGCGTGGCGCGGTAGCCGCTTTTATACAACTTCAGATCGTATAAGCGCCCCTTCTCCAGATCCTTCAGTTCCGCCGGGGTGGTCAGCCCGGTGCGCTTGCGGTCCAGCACGATGGCGGCTCCCGGAGGATCCGACACCACACGGACCCGGGGATGGGTGGGAATCAGGTTGATGGAAACGGTCTTGAACTCCTCTTTTTCCAGCGTTACGGACTCCATGTTGTCGTGAAATCCGGGAGCGCTGACCTTTATCATCGAGGGGCGTCCCGCCTTCATCCGGTTCAGGACGGCCGGAGTTTTCTGCCCCGTGGGACGGTTGTCCACGAAAACGGACGCGCCGGGGGGATCCGTACGCACCAGCAGCACCGCCGGGACATCGCCCGGTTTGAACAGCGAACCGGCCACCGGCGTCTCCGTCCCGGCGTCGGCGGAGAACGTCACCGTGTCGGGAAGGTACCCGTCTTTCCGGAACGTCACCTCGTGCTTGCCGGTCCAGAAATCGGTGATCCGGCAGGGGGTCTTGCAAAGCGGCTTTCCCCGGAAATGCACGAACGCCCCGGGAAGATTGGCGTTGAAGGTCACCGAGGCGTAGGGCGGCGGGTTGTGAACGCGCATCACCCGCGCTTCCACGCCGTTGAGCAGCAGCCATCCCACGAGCAGTGTGGCCAGAAGCAGAACCCCCAGCACGGAGGCCAGCGGCGTGAGCGAGCGTTTGCCCATGCCCGTTGCGTAGAACCCCGTGGGTTCGCCCGTGTGATCGGTGTAATACGGCGTGATCCGCGTCTCCGAGGATTCCCGGGCCTGAACGTTGTCGTTCCGGAGGGACTGTACCTGGGCCAGTTCGAGTTGCTTCAGGTCGATGCCGTAGCGCTCGAAATCCAGGTTCTCCATCTCCTCCATGCGCTCCTTGGCGGCGGCCAGGTCGTCCCGGAAGGTGTCCTGCATCCACTCGGCCATGCTCTGCTGGGTGAAGACCTCGGGTTGGGAGTAGAGGTAACGCTGGAGATCGTGCTGCATGTCCGCGGAGGACTGGTAGCGCTTTTTCAGATCGCGTTCCAGGGCCTTTAGCACGATCTGGTCCACCTCGGGCGGAACCTCGGAATTGAAGGCGGACGGCGGCTTGATTTCCATGCCGCGCACCTTTTCCAGAGTGCTGAAATCGCTTTCCCCCACGAAAAGCCGTTTTCTGGCCAGCATTTCGTGCAGGATGATGCCGATGGAAAAGATGTCGCTGCGGGCGTCCACCGGAAGGCCTCGGACCTGCTCGGGGGACATGTACCCGAATTTTCCCTTCAGGATGCCCGCCTGGGTCTTGGAGGCTTTCTTGGCGGCCTTGGCGATGCCGAAGTCGATCAGCTTGACGTCGCCCTCGTAGGAAATCAACAGGTTGGGGGGCGATACGTCGCGGTGGACGATGTTGAGCGGCTTCATGGCCGCGTCCGTCTTGCGGTGGGCGTAGTCCATGCCCGCCAGGCTCATGGCCGTGACGTAGCAGGCCAGATCCACGGGAATGGAGCGTTGCAACTTCTTCAGCCGATCGAAGATAGCGCGCAGATCCTTGCCCTCGACGTATTCCATGGCGATGAAGTAGGAACCGTCGATGATGCCCAAATCGTAGATCTGCGCCACGTTGGCGTGATGGAGAAGCCCGGCGATGTTGGCCTCGTCCACGAACATCTTCACGAACTCGGCGTCCTCGGCGATATTCGGCAGCACCCGCTTGATGGCGAGGATTTTCTGGAATCCGCCCGTTCCGACCATCAACGACTTGAACACCTCGGCCATGCCGCCGACGCTCACGCGTTCGATGAGGATGTATTTCCCGAATAATTTTGGTTCGACCACGGTATTTTCCCGCAAATGGCTCTACGATTAGGAGGCACGTTACTCGAAAAGGGGGGAAGGTGTCAAGTAAGGACGCCGATATCCGTCCCGTTCCCCGAAATTTTGTGCGGCCGACGTTGCCAGCGGAGGAAAAAGCGGATAAACTGCCGAAGGATCGTGGAATACAAAACAAGAGCATCGATAACCGTCCGAGAATGGAGAGTCGCCATGACGCGTTCCCGCACCGCAGGGGCGAAAGTGTCCCGTTTTCCCGTTTCCCTTTCGTTTTCGCTTTTTCTTTTCATCTGGATGATTTCTTTCTGGGGGTGTTCGGAAGACTCCACGGGCACAACGGACGGTGATACCGCGCCCGACGGGGATACGGATGCTTTCACCGATGGCGATTCGACGGAAGACGACGCCGAAGCCGACGCCGAGGCCGATGGGGACGCTCCCGCCTGCGATTTCGAGGAGGCCCGCTGCGAGGGCGATGATATTCTGACCTGCGAGGACGGCCAACCGGTGGTGACGCCCTGCGAGAGCGGAACCTACTGCAATTACGGCGTCTGTCGCGAAAAGAACGTCTTCTTCCCGGAAGACGCGGGTTATCACGCCGAACGCTCCGAATGGTGGTATTACACCGGGCATCTTTCGGACGGCTCGAATCGCTGGGGTTTCGAGGTCACCATTTTTCAGTACGATATCGAGGAAACATTCCATATGCCGGGATACGGTTACATGTGCCATGTGGCGGTGACGGACAAGACGGCGGGCGAGCACTACCACTACGACGCCTTCGCCCTGGATCCCGTGAAATGGAGCAACGATCCCGTGAAACTGTACGTGGAGACCTGCGAGTTCCGCCTGGGCGGCGACGGAACGGACACGCTCACGGCCTGGATTCCCGAGGGAAAGGAGAAGGACGGCAAAGTCTCTCCCTGGAAGTTGAACCTCGCCTTCCAGCCCCGAAAGCGTCCCGCCCTGCACGGCGGCGACGGCATCATTCCCATGAGCGATGCGGGCGGAACCAGTTGGTATTATTCATATACCCGTCTCGACGCCGCCGGAAAACTGGAAACGCCCGCGGGGGATTTCGATGTTTCGGGCCAGGCCTGGATGGACCACCAGTGGGGACAGTTCGACATCAGCGAGTTCAAGGGCTGGGACTGGTGGAGCATGCAGTTTACGGACGACACGGAAATCATGCTGTTCCAGTTCACCAACTGGGACGGGGAACTGGACAGCCAGGCCGGAACGATCATCGACGCGGCGGGAAACGTGAAGGAACTGGAGGGCCTGGAAGCCTTCAGCGTGGAATCGCTGCGAAGCTGGGAAAGCCCGCACACGGACGGCGTGTATCCGCTGGACTGGGACATCCGGATTCCGGAGGAGAACTGGAGCCTGCGGGTGGTGACGCACATCGACGACCAGGAGATGTACAACGCGGCCCAGAATTACTGGGAAGGCGACACGGAAATCAGCGGTACGCGGGGTGGAGAGTCCGTGGACGGCGTGGGTTATACGGAACTGACCGGTTACGCCACGGACATCCTGGATCCGGATTGAAGGCGGAATGCGCCTTTCTTGATGAAACGGAAGGTAAAACCGTCATTCTTGACGATACGGCCCGAGAAGAGACGGTAAAACAGTAGTATAGACGGGGCCGAAACCGTTACCGGCCTTGACAGATTTTGTCCGGATCATCGGTCCAGTTCGAAGTGTCCACCGGAAACGGATGGCACGGAGGCGCGCTGTTGTCCCGGCTAACGGCCATTCCACCTCCCCAGTAATTGTAAGTCGCCGGGATGAGAGAACAGCTCGTATTGTTATAGGCGATGTCGATCGCCGCATCGATCCTATTGCCGACCTCGAAGCTTCCTTCTCCGATCAGAATCTTGGAATCGTTCGCCTCCAGCCCGACTTCATTGGCCACGATATCGTTGCAACGCAACGGAACTCCGGAGGGCGAGTCGATGAGCTGAATGCCAATGTCCGCTCCTGAAATGATATTGCCGCCGAAACCCATTTCGGAGCATTCGGCAATATAATACCCGACACCCGATAGGGCCGATTGAGGGGATGGCGTGTTTCGGATCGTGTTTGAACTCAGCTTGCTTCCTTTGCACTTTTTCACCATGATTCCATAGACATGCATGAACTCTGTTTCATTTTCCTTCACTATTACATCATCTGAATCCATGATGAAAATGCCCGCTTTCGCTTCGTACTGTTCACAGTTTTTATTCGACACGAGAAGGCCGGAAACCGTGGACAAATCGCTTTGGTCAAGGGTGAGGCCGACTCCGTCATGGTGAACCTGTTCGGAAGATTCCACGCAGAGCACCTTCACCTCGCTTTCGATCCGTATTTTCGAGGCGCTCGCGGAAATCCCGAAATAAATATCGCGAATTTCCACTTGGCGGAGGCTGACGTTTTCACTGTTTGCGATACTGATTCCGCTTTCCAGAAATCTCCAACTATTGGAATCGTCGGCGTCGAAGCCCTGGACATTGATGTCCTCGATGTTCACTTCATCGGAATCGCTGATCTGCATGGCTACGATCAAATCCGTAAGAATCGCGCCGCTGATTTCCGCGAAGGAGGAATCCGCTTCCAGATAGATTCCGCCATCATTGGGAGAAAGATCCTCCGTGATCTGATTCGTGACGATCGTATCCTGGATTTTGGCGTTTCGGCTGTTATACAGACGGATACCGGCACGCGAAATATCGTAAATATCACTGTATCGAAGCGTTGCCTGGGGAGAGTCCTGCACCATGATGCCTGGCCCCCAGCCGGGATGACGGACCTCCGTCGCTTCAAGATTCGCCCCTTCGGTGCGCTCGATGAACACGCCGGAAAGTTGATTGGGACCATGGGTGGTGTTCTGACTGAGGTTCGGCTGTGTATATCCGACGATCTTGATGGCTCCGTAACTCATCGGAGCCCCTGTAACAGCGTGGACCAGGCCGTCGATGGCGTCGTTCCCGCTATGTTCGCGAATCTCCAACTGGCCGCTCGGAATGCCCTCGGCGTTATTGAATTCCATGCCCCATGCCCGGAATTTCTTGAAATTGTTGAAGGACACCAGCAAATCCGCCCGCACGTCGCGAACGGCCAAGCCCCAGTATAAAAACCACACATCCGGATCGGTAAGAATGGTGTTGTCGCGAATGGTGAAAGTCGTATCGGCATCGTCGCAGGAATACATTCCGATGGCGAAATACGGCTCTCTTTCCTGGCTCGAATCGATCGCGTCATCCCATACGAAATCGTTTCCCTCGATCAAAACGGTGCTCGAGGGCGTATCGTCCATATCGTTCAGGAAAATGGGAACAATGCTGCTGTTGTAGATGGTGGAGTTCGTGACTTCCAGGTTTCCGGATCCCGACTTGGCCACGCCGTAGGAAAAATAATTGATCGTACTGTCCGCAATCCGAACGTCGCCGAGCGAATAAATCGCACCGGCGGACATGCGCCCGTCGTTGACGGTGTTGAGCGCATACTGGGTGATGATGCTTCCTCCTCCGATCCACAGAGAGGATCCGGCAGCCATCGCGATGCCGCTTTTCAACCAGCCATCATCGTGCCAGAAAGTGACACGTCCTCCGTTGTCGATGACGGCTTCCGTGTTCCCCTCACCGTAGATCCCCCAATAACCGTCCAGGCGAACATAGGATTCATCGATCTCCAATTTCGTGTTCGGAGCCAGAAGTATATCGCTCGGCCAGAACTTCGTACTCGACCCCCGCGCCGTGATTTTGGACGAAGCGCCCACCGCGACGGCGATATTCGAACTGATCCAGGTGCCACCGGTTACGTAGAGTTCCCCGCCATTCTCCACGTAGATGTTTCCCTCTACCGTAACGCGAATGGGAGTGGACAGGGACGTCATGGTGTATTTGGCGCCATCGATGCATAAATTTCCCGGAAACTCCCTGTCTCGGATGAGAAACAAATCCGTACTGATGATGACATCGCCATTGGCGACATCGCAGAACTGGCTGGCCCGCGCGCCCCCGAAGTTGGGGGGATCCTGGATCAGGAAATCGAGTTTCTCCAATGCGGCATCCATGGTGACGGCAAGGGATTCCTCATACACGCAACCGTTTTGTGTGCAATAGCCCTTTGTGTTTTCCGGACCGGAGTCGCAGAATTCATCGTGAAACTCGTGGGAACAGGCCCCGCTGGCTGCGTCGCAGGCGTCCGTTGTGCAGGAAATTCCATCGTCGCAATTCACTTCCGAGAACACGCACTTTTCGGATTCTTCCCGGCAGATGTCCGTCGTGCAGGGATCGCCGTCGTCGCATATGACGGCTTCTCCGCTTTCGCATTGACCCGTTTGCACGTCGCAGATTTCGTTTCCATTGCAGAAACCGCCGTCATCACACAAGGCATCGTCCGGAACGGCTACGCACTGGTCCGGCACGGGGTCGCAGGCGCCCTGAACGCAGCCGCTGTTCAGGTGTGAGCAGTCCACCATGCCCTCGTACAGGCAACGCGGTTTGATGTAAATCGTCGAGGTGTCCGATTCGCTGCCGCGTTTCGCCACAATCTTGTGGGTCGTGATCTGGCCATTCACAATCGGCAAATTCGCATAATCGAAGGTTTCGCCCCGCCCGATTTCAAGCGTTTGCAATTGACCGTTTTCGTCCGTGTACGTCGTGGTCCAGACAACGCGGGAGGCGGATGTGGCATCGACGCTGAAATGGATCGCGGAGCGATGGGCGAATGTGACTCCGTTCACCGGATTTTCGATTTCCAGGCAACCACCCAGAAGGAAGGCGGCAAAGAAAAATAGACCGAATTTTACCAATACCGAAAACCGAGTTTTCATTGGAATGCCCTCCTTGTTTCCATACGATCAAGAAACCGCGCGTCAACCGCCGAGCCATTCAACCGGACGCACACCCGTGAATGTATTCAGCGCGAATCCACCTGTGGAATATGAAGCTGAAACATGCGAATGGATATTCCACTCCCTGAATGCAGAATAGCGTATGTAATCAAATCGAGATTGTCAATTCAAAACTATTAACCCGACCTCACCAACCTAGCGTTTCAGGCAACCGCCCGCTGCGTCCAAAGCGCGAAGCCCAATTTCAACTGGTCCGGCGTCTTCTCCACGAGCAGTTCTCGAATGTCACGCTCTTGCTCGGAATTCAAGCGGCGATAGCGGCCAATTGTGCGTCCGCGTCTGGGGGGATAAAGCGCCTGAAATCCTCCTTGCTTGTACAGCGTCCACCATTTCCGCACGGTGGATTCCCCAACGCCGAACGCACCCGCCACCGCCGCATGCGTGTGGCCGTTTCGCTTCATTCGAACGGCTCGTTTGCGGAGGTCGTACAGTTCTTTTTCGGTTAAATGCAGGTTTTCGTTTTTCATCAACTCATATATATCAAACCGTTTCTATTCGCTACGATTATCGGACCGGGTTAATGATAACCGCTATATCCGCTTCGGATCTCGTTGAACTCGCCTTCCACTTCTCGAAAAATGTCTACGACATTCGGATCCAGGTGTTTGCCTCCGCATTCCAGAATGATATCCCGGCTTTCTTCGTGCGAAAAGGGAGGTTTGTAAGGACGTTCCGAGCACAGAGCGTCGTAGATATCGGCAAGCGCCATGATGCGGGCGGGCAGCGGAATCGCATCGCCGGCCAAGCCGTCGGGATAACCGGTTCCATCCCAACGTTCGTGGTGATGCCGCGCAATCACGCGTCCCATGTTGACCATCTGGTTCTGGGGATACTGCGCGTTCACCTTGGCGAGCATTTCGGATCCCAGCACCGTATGCAATTTCATATACTCGAATTCCTCGATGGTCAGCTTGCCGGGTTTGAGTAATACCGAATCCTTGATGCCGACTTTACCGATGTCATGCAGGGCGCTGGCGTGGTAGATGTTGTCAATGAAGCCATCATCGATAGAATTTTTAAAAACCGACGTGTTGGAGAGCTGTTTGGACAGGAATCGGCATAACACCTGGACTCTTTCGATGTGATGGCCGGTTTCGTCGTCCCGCGATTCGGTCAGTTTGGCCAGGGCGATGATCGTCGCCCGCTGGGAATCCGAAATTTCCTTCACCTGTGAGCGAACCCGTTCTTCAAGCAGGTCGTTATAGTTTCTCAATTGCTCTTTCATCAAAGCGTTCTGGAGATGCGTCCCGACCCGTGCGAGGATTTCCTCCTTGTTGAACGGTTTGGTGATGTAATCCACTCCGCCCGCTGCAAAGGCGCCCAATTTGGCGGACATGTCCGATAGTCCGCTTAGAAACAGTACCGGAATGTCACGTAATTTTCGGTTCTTTTTCAAATGTTCGCACATTTCGAACCCATCCATCTCGGGCATGTTGACATCAAGCAACACGAGATCCGGCGGTTTTCTTTGGGCGGCGGCCAGCGCCTGTTTCGCGTTCGTAAATGAAAACACCTTATAGCCTTTGGCGCAGAGAAGCTTTTCGAGCACTTTCAAGTTGTCTGGCAGGTCGTCTACAACCATGATGCGAGCGGTTTGAATTTCCGTAGTTTCAGTCATTTTAACCTCCCGTTGCATTGTTTACGACATGGCAACTCCGTTGTTTTTTCACCGGGTTTCTCCATCACCCGGCATCGGCGTCCATCGGCGGTCGAATGATCCTCTGCTATTCATCGCCTTCCCCGACGTTCGCTTTCAGTAGCTCGATGATTCTGTCGTAATCGTATTTATCGATCAGGCGCTTGAGCACCGAGGCGAATTCTGGGAACGACTTCATGAGGTTATTCGCCAGCACATGGCGTATTCTCACGGAGTCGCCGGATTCCGCGGCCTCGATCATTTCGCCCACAACGGACTGCGGGAGGGTGGAGAGGATCGAGTCGGCTTCCAGCGCGAGCCGGTCGCCGGTCGCCGGCGAAGCATCCAAGAACTCCTCGAGGAATTCATCTATTCCCTCTTCCACCCTTTTCTCTTTTCTTGGCTGTGCGTCCAGGGAATGAACCGAAACGATGCCGGTGAACCACCTTTTCAGATCCGACGCGAACTGTTGAATGCATTTAACGCACTCCGACTGAAGGAACTCGTCGGTATCTTCGAGCGGCTGCCGACTCGATACGATGATGGGAATCTGATCCGAAACCTTCAGCAACTCCGCGATCAGGTCCGGCCCGGCCATTTCCGGCAGCGGACAGTTCACGATGGCGAGCGACAGGCGGTCCAGGTGTTTTCTGAAGAGCCGGACGCCTTCCGCTTCGTCCGCGGTCGATAGCAGGATCATATCCAGCGATTGTGCGTATTTTCCGTAAAGCGACCGAATCCGCTCGTCACCTGCGATCAGGAGGATCGTTTTCCGGGGCTGTTTTCTTGGAACGCTTCCTGCGGCGGGGCGCACGGCTTTGTCCAAGACCTGCCTGACCATGCGCACGAGATCCTGCGGGCGAAACGGCTTGTGGATGAAGTTCGTCCCTTTTTCCAGAACGCCGTGGTGGGCGATGGAGTTTTCCGTGTACCCGGACATGTACAGAACCTGGAAGTTCTTTCGCGTTTCCTGCAATTTTTCGAAAAGCTGTTTGCCGCTGATTTTCGGCATGATGACATCCGTCAGGAGAAGGTCCAGGTCGGCCATCCGCTGGCTGATAAGAAGCGCTTCCTCACCGTCGCCCGCTTCCATGACGCGATACCCGTTTTCCTCCAGCGCCGATCGGGCCATTTTTCGAAGATTTTCCATGTCCTCGACCAACAGGATCGTTTCATCTCCCGTTAGGCTGACGGGCTCCGGCGATTCTTCTTCCAGGCAGTCCTCGCCGAATTCTCGCGGCAGGTAGATTTTGAACGTGGTGCCGACTCCGGGTTCCGAATAGACATTGATGTGTCCCTCGTTCTGATGGACGATGCCGTGTACGGTGGAAAGGCCCAGCCCGGTTCCCTTGCCTTTCTCCTTGCTCGTAAAGAACGGCTCGAAAATTTCCTTCAGCAGTTCTCCATCGATGCCCATGCCGGTGTCGCTGATCGCCAGCATCACGAAATCCCCCTTGATCGGTTGCATGCAGGACTGGCACTGTTTTTCGGTCAGGAGCATGTTTCGCGTCTCGATGGTGAGCTTGCCGAATTCCGGCATGGCGTCCCGGGCGTTGACGCTGAGATTCATCAGGATCTGGTCGATCTGGTTGGGATCGATCCGTACCCGCCACAGGTTCGCGCCGGGAAAGAACGCCAGATCGATGTCCTCTCCGATCAGACGCTTCAGCATTTTCTTGGATCTTTCCACGACTTCGTTGAGATCGACCACAACCGGAGAAATAATCTGTTTTCGGGAGAAAGCCAGGAGTTGCTGGGTAAGCGCCGTCGCGCTTTGTCCGGCGTGCAGAATCTGTTCGAAACTGTTTCGGATCGGATCGCCTTCTTCAAGCTCCGACATGGTGATCTCGGAGTATCCGTTGATGACGGTCAGCAGATTGTTGAAGTCATGCGCCACTCCTCCCGCCAGACGACCGATGGATTCCATTTTCTGCGCCTGCTGGAGCTGGGCTTCCAGTTTCCTGCTTTCCGTGATGTCCCGAAAGATCCCCAGAAGATATTTCCGATCGTCCAACACGACCAGGGAGAAACTGACTTCCGCCAGAAATGCGCTGTCATTCTTCTTTCGCATCGAGATTTCAGTGGCTCTATTTTTCTCGCCGGTTTTTATTTTCTCCAACAGAAATTCGATATCCGGGATTTTATCGGAGGAATAGATGTCGGAAACGGATCGTTCGAGCAATTCCTGCCGTGAATAGCCCAGCATCTCGGCGATGGCCCGGTTGGCTTTCTTCAAGCGCAGCGTGTCCAGGTCCGCCAGCAGAATCCCGTCCGTGGCGTTATCGAAGATCGAACTCAACGTCTTTTCCGATTCCGAGCAGGCCCTTTCCTGTTCGATTCCGAAAAGCGCATAGGAAATGTCCTCCGCGCTTTCCTCGAACAGGGAGATTTCCTCCTCGTTGACGTCGAATCCCTCCGGCAGGCGTGCGCTTATGAAGCCGTACTCTTTCCCCTTGTGAAACAGACGGGCGGTGAAGGCGGCTGTATCCCCGGAGAAATCCCCGAGAAAACAGTTTTCGCAATCGAGGCTTCCGGGCTCGGGGATGACAACTCGCGATTCGTTCAGGGAACGCAGGCAGCAGTTCGGTATCGAACCGGATTTGAACATATCGATCAGGTAATCGAATTTTTCCTTCGGCAAACCGGCCTGGGCGGGAACGATCTCTCCGGTTTCCTGATCGACAAGGATGATCCAGGCGTATCGAAAACTCCGGGCCGCGACCAGCAGTTCACAGGCTCTCTGGATCAGCCGATCCCGATCCTTTTCCCGGACGATGAGTTGATTCACGTCCCGGATGCCGCGCATGATTCGCGTGATGTGACGGATGTGCCGGGTCCGATGATTAATCATCGTTTCAAGTTGTTTGCGGTAACGATCGACTTCCAGGAAGATTCGGACCTTGCTCAACAGCACGTCGGGGCTGTAAGGTTTCACGATGTAATCCACGCCGCCCGATTCGTACCCCTTGAACATGTGCTGATCGTCGTTGAAGGAGGCGGTGAGGAATATGATAGGAAGCACCGCCGTTTTCTTGTCGCCCCGCAGATGTTCGGCCAGTTCATAGCCATCCATACCGGGCATCATGATGTCCAGGATGGCGATGGCGAAGTCGTGTTCCAGGGACGCCGCGAGCGCTTCGTTGCCGTTCATCGCCTTGATGACCTCGGCGTCCACGTCGGCGAGCGTTCGTTCAAGGACGACGAGATTCTCCACGCGGTCGTCAACGATCAGAATCTTCTGCCTGAGATCCGACGTTGAAGACGAATCGTGGAACTCCTCGTGACCGTTGATTGTTTCTTTTTCAGTCATGGTTCCTGCCTCTGTTTGCGTTTTCCCCAGACGAGGATCGCGCCCCCGCCGCTCCGGGAAATCCGATTTCCTTCAGCCTTTGGCCGATGGCCTCCGGACACAGAATTTCGTCTACGAATTCCGTGTCGATGGCCGATTGCGGCATCGCCGGGTACTCCGCCGTTGCCGGATCTTGGGCGATGGTGGTTCCCCGGTATCTCTTCACCGTTTCCGTTCCTTTGGCCCCGTCCGAATTCGCCCCCGTGAGAAGGACGGAAATCAGGCGTTCGCCCCAGACCCTGGCGGCGCTTTCGAACAGCACGTCGATGGAGGGGCGTGACCAGTTGATTTTCGCGTCCACCGACAACGCGATGGAACGATCTCTTTCCACCAACATGTGATAATTGGCTGGGGCGGTGTAGATCTGGCCCGGCTGTATCGGCTGTTTGTCAGAGGATTCCACCACGGGCAGGGAAACGACCTGGGAAAGATGTTGGGCGAAGCGGCCATCGTCGGTATTGTGCAGGTGTTGAGCGATCAGAATGGGCAAGGAGAAATCCACAGGCAGGATCGACAGGATTGTTTGGATCACTTGAAATCCTCCCGCCGAAGCTCCTATTGCAATGGCTTCAAAATATTGCGTATTTATTCCGTTCGACAACATGGCTACAGCTTCTTTTTATAAATCCGGGCTTTGCCGTTGACATCCGTGTATCGATCGCGCACTTCCGAGAAATCGAGCGATTCCTTGGTGCCGATGCAGAGAAAGCCGCCGTGGACCAGGCTTTCCGTAAACAGGTTCAAGACGCGATTCTGGAGTTCCCGGTTGAAATAGATCAGGACATTGCGACAGAAAATAAGATGCATTTCCCCGAACGCGCCGTCCGTGGCCAGATTGTGATTGGCGAACGTAATGCCTTTCTTCAGCGAACCGCCGATCGCGGCCGCATCGTAGTGGGAATGATAGTAGTCGGAGAAGGCTCCCGTTCCCCCGGCCATCTGATAATTGCGGGTGGCTTCCTGTATCTTTTCATTCGAAAAAATTCCCGCCCTGGCCTTGTCCAGAGAGGCGTCGTTGAAGTCCGTCGCGTAGAGGGTCGCCCGGTCGTATAGTCCCTCTTCCTGAAGCAGGATGGCCAGGGAGTAAACTTCCTCTCCCGTCGAACAGCCCGCGTGCCAGATCTTCACATGCGGGTAGGTGCGTAACAATGGAACGATATCCTGTCTTACTTTCCGGTAAACGAAAGGATCGCGGAACATCTCGGTGACCGAGATCGAGAAATACCGGACCAGATTCGACAGTACTTTCTCGTCGTGAAATACACGCGGGATCAGTTCGGAGATACTGGAAAGCTGGTTTTGGGAAACAAACTGTATCACCCGGCGTTCGATCGATGCGCGGGCGTAGGAACGGAAATCGTATCCGCAGCGCTGATAGATGGCTTCCAGCAGCAGGTCGATTTCTATCCGCTCGCTTTCTTCTTTTCGCATGCCTTCTTCCCTCGCCTAACGGTACAACCAGACTCGCATCAGAGATATCAGTTTCTCCTGATCCACCGGTTTGGCCATGTAATCGTTCGCGCCGGAGGCGATGCAGCGTTCCCGGTCTTCCTTCATCGCCTTGGCCGTCAGGGCGATGATGGGAAGGCGACGGAACTTTTCCTGGGCGCGGATTTTTCCGATGGCTTCATAGCCGTCCATAATGGGCATCATGATGTCCATCAGCACCAGATCGATATCCGGATTCTCTTCCAGAATTTTCAAGGCTTTCTGGCCATTTTCGGCCTTCAACGGGTTCATCCCCCGCTCGGTCAATGCGCGAGAAACCGCGAACAGAGTGCGCATGTCGTCGTCCACCACCAGAATGGTCTTGCCTTTCAACAGTTCGTCGGTGTTGTGAAGATTCATGATGATCTGCCGTTTCCTGTCGGGCATATCACTGACCACGCGATGCAGGAAGAGGGACACCTCGTCCAGCAGACGCTCCTGCGAACGAACGTCCTTCAGTACGATGCTCTCGGCGTATTCCTGCAGGTCCATTTCCATCTGGGGGGACAGATCCTCCGCCGTATGGATGATGATGGGAGGCAGGCTCAGCCCTTCCTCTTCCGCCATTTTCAAAAGATGGAAGCCGTCCGTATCCGGCAGGTTCAGGTCAAGCACGATGCATCGATACTGGGTTTTACGCAATGCGGCGAGGGCCTGTTCTCCGTCCGACGCCTGATCGACGGCGACATCTTCGCCTTCGATCAATTGTACGACGTTCGCGCGGATTTCCTTATTATCCTCGACGATAAGCACGCGCTTTTCATCGCTTTCTTTCGACAGATCGATTTTTCGGAAGATGCCTTCCAGAGCCTCCAGGTCGAGAGGTTTCGAGACATGCCCGATCGCACCTTTGCGAATGGCTTCCACGGAATTTTCTTCCACGGAGGCGATATGCACCGGAATGTGCCGGGTACGCAGATCCTCCTTGAGGGAGGCGAGAACGTCCCATCCGTCGATGCCCGGCAGCCGAATATCCAGAATGATTCCGGAGGGAGAAAGATTCTTCGCCAGTTCAAGACCTTCTTCGCCCGTGGGGGCGGCCACGCATTTCAAGCCGCGTTCGTGGCATTTGTCATAGAGCACCCTGGCGAATTTCGGATCGTCCTCGATAACGAGAATGACGTTGTCGTCCTCCCCCAGGTTTTCCCGGTCGTCCTGAATCCGCAATTTCACTGTCATCGGAATCGAAAGGGATGGAGAGGAAGTCGGCTTGGCGTTGCGGGACGACCGGGTTGCAGCGGATTTTCTTTCACGCGGCGGTTCCGGTGCCTCGGTATCGATTTCCAACGGCAGGAATAAGGTGAACGTCGAACCCTCGTTCGGCCGGCTCGTCAACTGAATTTCGCCGCCAAGCAACTGAGTGATTTCCCTGGAGATGGAAAGCCCCAGTCCCGTGCCGCCGTATTTTCTGGAAGTACTGCCGTCTGCCTGCTGGAAAGCCTCGAAAATCACTTTCTGCTTGTCGGCCGGGATGCCGATACCCGTATCCGCAACGGAAATCGCCAGGGTGCGTTCCGGCGAAAGCTCGGGACGGATGAACTTCGCGGTTGCTTCGGCTTGTTCGAAGCAGACGGTGACACCGCCGTTCTGGGTGAATTTGAGGGCGTTGGATACCAGGTTCTTGATGATTTGCTCGAGCCGTTTCCGGTCGCTTCGGATGACCTGCGGAGCGTTCTCCTTGACGATGACGTCGAAATCGAGTTCCCGATCCTCGGCCATGTGGAAAAACGCCGTGCGGATTCCTTGAGCTAAATCCTCCATATCGACTTGACCGAGCTGGAGTTCCATACGGCCCGCTTCGATTTTGGAAAGGTCGAGAATTTCATTGATTAGATTGAGCAGGTCGCTGCCGCTGCCGTGGATGATCTGTGCTGATTCCACCTGATCCTTCGTAAGGTTTCCGGTTTTGTTCTGAACCAGAGACTGGGACAGCAGAAGCAGGCTGTTGAGCGGCGTACGGAGTTCGTGCGACATGTTGGCCAGAAATTCCGACTTGTATTTACTGGCGAGAGCCAGTTGTTCGGCTTTCTCCTCGATAACGCGCCGAGCCTTATCCACTTCCTGTTTTTGCCGTTCGAGCAGTTCGTTTTTCTCCTCCAGTTCCTCGTTGGAGACCTGAAGCTCCTCCTGCTGCGCCCTGAGTTTTTCCTCCGATTCCTGCAGCCTCTGGGTCTGGGATTTCAACTCCTCGTTGGTGGTCTGAAGCTCTTCCTGCTGGGTCTGTAACTCCTCCGTCTGGGCCTGGCTTTCCTCCAGTAGCCGGTTGACTTGCTCGCGTGTCAGGTTGACATGGATGGCGATGGCCAGGACTTCACCCGCCTGCCGGAGGAATTCAAGCTCCAGGTCTTTGAAATCATTGAACGATCCGAACTCGATCACTCCCATGAGTTTTTCGTCGTGTACCAGGGGAAGCGCCAGAACGGCACGGGGAACGGCCTCGCCGATGGCGGAACCGATGGCGAGATAGTCTTCGGGAATGTTGCTCAGGCAGATGGTCTTGCGTTCTCTGGCCGCCTGGCCGGCAAGGCCCTCGCCCAGACGCAGGGTATCGTTCAGGTTCTTTCTGCGCGTGAACGCGTAATTCGCGATGATTTTCAGCAGATCTTCCCGTTCATCGAAGAGATACAGCGCGCCGACGCCCACGTTGAGATATTCGGACAAAAACGCCAGCACCTCGTTGGTCAGGTCGGCAAGCCGCTTTTCTCCCTGCACGAGGATGTTCAGGTCGTTGACCCCCGTTTTCATCCAATCGCGCTCTTTTTCCTGAGTCCGGTTTTCACGCAGGGACAGGACCATCTTGGCGATGCCGCTTTCCAGGGAACTCAGGACATCAAAGAGTTCGGAGGCGGAACCGAGCAGAACGCCGAGTTCGTCCTTGCGGTCGCCGCCATCGCCGATATCGAGTTTTGGCGTGACAGTGACATTTCGGGAAAGATCGCCCTCGGCGATGGCCTTCACGATGACGCTTTTTTCTGTTCCGCCCTGCGCCAGAATACGGAGTGCGGATACGATTCTCTGAAGCGGGCTGTTGATGCTGCGCGTGAGGCCGAATCCGATTCCCAAAGCCGCCAGAATTCCCAGCAACATCGCCATGAGAATCAGCATCGTGGCCTGACCGGCGACATTCCGATTGTTATGGGCGACTTCTCTGGAATGTTCGATGTTCAACGTGAATGTTTTAAAAAGAGCTTTTCTGGCCTTCCGACGTTTTTCCGTCGCTTTGTCGTCGCGCAGTGTGATGGCTTCTTCAAAGCGGCCGCTGAGCGCCAATTTCTTTTCCGTCTGAAGGATTGTCGCGTAGTCTTTCCAATGCGTCAGAAATTCCCGGAATGTGTCTTCGACGTCTGAGTCGAATTCAACGGCATCGAATTTCTCGATATTCGTCTCAACTTCTTTGATCGACTCATCGAACAAGTCCAGATACGACAGATCCTTCTCCAGAATGCAATAACTGATATTCGCGGCGGCGCGTTCGAAATGGGTGGAAATCCTGACGACATATTCCAGCGGCACGGTGACGTTTGTATAAAGTGTTTCGTCGGCCTCGTTTATTTTTCCCATTTGAAGGATGGCGAAAATCCCTATCCCGGCGGCGATCGCCGTGACAAGAAGAAATCCTCCGATCAGTTTCCGGGCAAGTTTGACATTTTCCAGCATGGTTTGATCCTTTCTGGAATTAGGAATCATCGCCTTCCAACATCACCACATGCAATATAGGGTCATGGTATTAATTCGGAATGATTCCCGTTTTCGATAGAGAGTTCCGGTTTTAAAATCGTTTTTAAGTTTGGACTATTTCCGAAACAGAAATCATTCTCATTTAAATATCATGGAGCTACGATTGTTCTTCCTACGCCATCATGATGGCGCGGGTGAAACTACTGGTAAAGAAGCACGGATTTGATGACATCCGGTGTCCCGTATTTGCATTTCTAAGAAACGCTTCAATCTGGATGAGCCATGTTCCTTTCGGATGGAGAACGTTTGTCATCGCCCTGGAGATCTCCATTTCTTGAGTCAAGATTTTGAAGCGATCCGCGAGCATCCGTATCCCCGACCTGAAAAATGAAACTCCGAAAGAGGCCGTCGCCTCAAACTTCATCCGAGTTATATTCTCTTAAACTGTAAGGTTTATCCCTCACTGCCTTTATAGCATTTATGGTGCAATAAAGGAAGGTGAATATTGGGATACTCTCTGATGAATGGGCGAATCCTAGGAGAGTGTGACGTTTTCTGACACCATCCCTTCAGTAAGGGTGATCGTCGGCCATCTCACGAATCGGATCGGCCGCAATGCCCCTGCCTTCGTCCTCTTGATTCTTTGCTTTGCGCCGAGCAACGCAACTGGTTTTCAATTCCGTTGCCATATTCTTCAATCGGTCTCCTCGAAGTAGTCATCAACGCCAAAAACGACGAGGAGCAAGAGCACGCCTGCCCCTTGAGCCATTGAATGAAAAAGACGGGAGTAAACTTGTCGGCTTTCCTCAAGCGTCGAGTCCTGCTCGCGAATCTTAGATTCTGCCGTGACTATTGCCTTGATCTTTTTTCGAATGAGGAAGAAGAGGAACGCGCCGGTGGCGAGAATGAAGAACCAGCCTTTATAGGTTTGAAAGTCGCCCAGGGAATCGAATTCCGTAAAGATTCTTTCAAACACCAAGTCTGAAAAGAAGATCCAGAGGAATCCAAGCGCAAGATATGCCAGAACTGTTTTCAGCGCATCACGATTCCATAGCGCAAAAGGTTTCATTGCTCAAGCACTCCTTGGACACCGCAGTTCGAGTCATGGGGAGAAGCTAGCTAAAAAGATGTATTGCCCATTTTCTTTACTATACATAATAATCACCTCTTAATGCCAGAACTACTTGCCTTTGATGAAGATTACATGGTCAGATGCTACGAAAATATCCGATCTGCTTTAGCGCCCAGTTTGGGTGCGCCTATCTCAAAAGCGGTATCCTTTCCTACGAAAATACGCCCGCTTTTCGTAACAGCAGATAGTCCGAAAAGGCGCACAGTCGAGCTATGGTTTCGAGAGACGACCGGCGTCTTTCATCGGGGTGCTGTTTTGATGAATTGAAAGCATGCATTCCGTACAAGCCGAAGACGAAGAAAGAGATTCGGGAGGCGGAAGTGCTGTGGCCGTTGTTGCCATACTTCAAGAAAACCTGCATTGTCTCTGTTATCGTGAATTCCGGGAAAGAAACTGGCCGATCAGGTCAGGGGCGATCGAAAGTGCGCACAAGCGGGTGATTCAGAAGCGGATGAAACAGGCGGGCATGTGCTGGTCGGAAGACAACGCGCAGCGCAACTGCGCATGACGACCATGCAATGCCTGTATGCCTCGAACGATGGGGAATGCTTCGAAGAAGCCTTGCTCGGCGCTGCTTGAGCCCGAGAATAGAATTCACATCCGATGGGTGAAAACGCCCTGAGTATGATTTTTTTTTTCTTGCATCGAAAAAAAAACTGTGTTAGAAATTCTCCCCGGTTCTAGGGGGGAGATGCTTTGAAAAGAGATTGCCGAAGTGGTGGAATTGGTAGACACGCTAGGTTCAGGGTCTAGTGCTCGTAAGGGTGTGCGAGTTCGAGTCTCGCCTTCGGCACCATATATTTTCAAGGAGTTAGCCGACAAGGTTAGCTCCTTTTTTTGTTGGTGATTTTATGGGCAGGGCTGATTTGGGGCTGGAAAGTGTCGGGGTATGACGCTTTAGTTATGCGGTAACTTAAGGATTTCGGACTTTAATTCAATAACTGATAATGGGCAGTCCTGCCAATCGTGTTCCCAACGAACGACGAAATCACACTGGTTCGGGTCGTGGCCATGTTCTTTGAAGTTTGAAGACCGAAATTCGAATTCAATCCTAGCCCTTGCCCACAGGTTCTTCTTTGCATCATACAGGAATTTGCCTTCACAATCAGGAAAACCCTGTTGTACGGATTCAATGAAAAAGCCCAGTTCCTGGCTGACCATTCCAAACAAGTATACGACGCCCTGTTCGTTTATCGGAGCATGTCGAAGCCCCCTGTGACATTCTTTACCATCCAATACAGGTGGTCGCCATTTATCGAACGGATTATCATAATTGGCTCGGGTTTCATGTCAGACTTCCACCGACCTCTTCCATCGAGTTCGGCAAATAGGCAAACCACTCCTGTGATTTTACTGGTCGTTGGAACCACGGAATTTTGTATGAATTAAAGGGTTGACAGATCAGAAAAATTAATTGTAATAAGGATTAATATCGATTGAATGCCTACTTGACCATATGCAGTACACAGAATTGGTGATAGTTCTTTTCCAGTTTTATTACTATACGGAAGCCTGACGCTCAAATTGAATACCTGGTTTCGAGCGCCATACAGTGGTGCAATAGACGCCTGAATCAAGTACGGGGAAACTGTGAAAATTAAAGTCATTTGGATACTGTGCGTATTCCTTGGTATAACTTCATGCCAAGACTCAACTCAAAAAAGGAACGACGAAAGTTACTTGTTTTCTCTTCTCGATAGCAAGCAAACCTATCGGAAAAGTGAACTTCTCGGCTCCGAGTTTGGCCTTCCGGTTTCAAAGGAAGAGTTCCAGAAATATTGGAATGAACTGCCCGAAGCCATCCGGCGTTCTCCAGATATCGAGAAAAACCGAAAACGAATTCTGAATCGGATTATTGAAGAGAAACTGCTTTATAAGGATGGGCTGGAAAACGAAGTTTATCTGGAACCGGATATCCAGAAAGCGATTCTTGGATTTGCACAGAAACAAATCCTGAAAAAACGCATGGAGCAGATTTATAGTGCCCTTTCCGACCCGAGCGAAGCCGAACTGCTTTCCTATTACGAGGCGCACACGAAACAGTTCCAACGTCCCACCGGTGCGAGCGTGGATCTGGCGCACTTTCCAGTTACGAAAGCAATCCCCAAAGAGGAAAGTTTGCGAAAATGTCGGGACACCCTGGTGAAGTTGAGCAAGGGGCAGGCCCTGGATACGGCGATTGAAGAAAATCGCCACGTTCCCTCGAAGAGTGGAAAAAACAAGTTTATCAAAAAAGGAGACGTTCCGTCGCTTGTTTGGCGCACTGTTTCCAGAATGAAACATGCAGGTGAACTGTCTTCCCAACTTCAGACCCCGGATGGGTGCTATATAGTGAAACTCATAGAGAAACTACCACCGAGCCGAATTCCTTTCGTGAAAGTGAAAGCTGAAATACGAACGTTGCTGATGAGAGAAAAACGCGAGGAAGCGCTTGCAAAACATGTAGAGAAGCTGAAGAAAAGGCATTGAGCCGCCGAAAAGAACCAAGGGTCTCGGGTAAAATTGATACCAATCTTCCCGCCTATTGATAGGGGGTATCTTATGTTCTGTATCGGAAGCAGAAAGACGCTATTAAACAAAACCGGAGTCGCCGCCCTGCTGATTTTCCTGTTATTCGGAATTTTCGGCGCGGAACTTGCCATTCCGGACAATCTTTCCATCCGGGACGTTCGCCTGGAACTGTTCGAGAGATCGTCGGGAAAATTGTCCGTTTCGGCGAAAACGGATGGGGACGAAGTAAAATCCATCCTATTCGATATTTCGGTCTCCTCTTCATCAAAGAACGTGGATTATCAGGGACGTACCGTAGCGAACGGACGCTGTGAACGGGATAGTTCCTGGTTTTGCGGAAGTTTCTCTGTCGGCGAATCGCTTGGAACGGATACCGCCATTCAGATCAGCGCCAGGGCGTTGGATGCACAAGGAGAAACGATTGGTCATCGATCAGAGTATTATACATATGAAACCTCTCCTCCGGTAATATCGAATATTTCGGTTGATTGTGATCGGAATGGACCGACCGAGACGGACCAGGTGGGTCTTTCGATGGATCTGTCCGATAGCAGTCAATTGCGGGATGCCACCGTTTTCGTATACGGAGTGTCTAAATACGAATTAGCCCGGCTGGGAGGAAACATTCAGGCAGCGGCTCAAAATGGATTCCTGTTCAGTCGATCCACCGTGACGTTTAATGGTGACGAGCAGCATGCCAGAGTGATTTTCTCCACGAGTATCGGCGAAGACAATGTTCCAAATAAGGTTTCGTCCGATGGGCTGATTATCGCGGATATTTCCATTACAGATATCTGGGGCAATGAGACAAACAGAAACTGGTACGGGTACATCGATGGCGCAGCCGATCTGTCGATTCAATCCATCTCGATTTTCCCCGATCCCTTGGTGCTGTGGGGGTCTTTGGACGACACGGTGCTTTCCCTGTACGGCAGATTCGAAGACGGGCGGGAAATTCCCCTTTCCGGCGGACAATTGGACTATGAATTCTCGGTGGATCATTCAGATGTCGCTTTCGTTTCGCAATCCGGCCAGGTAATTGCCAGGAGCAATGGAAGCGCCACGATTACGGCGCGTTACGGTGAATTGACAACAACTTCGAGCGTTATCGTCTCGGATGCCGGCAGTTTGGAAGAGATTTGCTTCGAAATCAACCCCCAGGGCGGCACTTGGTTGGAGCGATGCGCGAGTTCGGGGACGACGGTTACCTTCAACCGAGTCGGATTCAGTAGACAATTCAAACTCTTGGGGCGCTATTCGGACGGCGTAATCGCCTGCGTGAACGATCCGTTCTTCGGGTCCGCTTTTTATTCCTCCAATCCCGATTTCGTTACGATCAATGAAATGGGCTTTACGAAAGGAATCGCTGCGACTCCCGCCGGAGGAAGCATTGAATTGAGCGCGGAGAACGATCAATGCGGGCTGCCAGGGGAGGCTTGCGAAGCGGCCCTTAATGTCGTCGTGGAAGATGCGGCTCCTGCCGTTGCCTGCTATGCTCCTTCTCAGACCACTCCTGGAAGCAATCTCACGTTACGCGCTCTGGCAGAGGACGATATCGGGATCGACTCCATCGATTTCTTCATGAACGGGAATCGCGTCGGCTCGGACTCGACATCTCCATACGATTTCGTTCTGCAGGTTCCGTATTCGTTTTCGCAGTCTTCGATCGTTTTCCAAGCCGAAGCTACGGATGTAAACGGAAACACGGCGATTTCTTCGGAAGTTCTGACCCGGATAAGCGAGGCCGGGAATACGAACGTGAGCATTGAGAATATCAGTCCCGTCGCCGGCGACAGCTTCATTGCGGGAGATCGGGTCGCCTTGATCGTTACGGGAACCAACAATGAAACGCATAACAACTATGATGCGTTCGACCGTGTTGAGTTTTACATCGACGGGGAAATGGTCGGTGTTACGTATAATGGAACTTCAAGAAGTATCAGCGTTATCAACGAAACAACGGGCACAACCGAAACACAGATACAGCCGATCTGGCGGGCCTATTACAACGTTCCCCTCACGATGGGGGGGCGCAGTCTCGTGTATTGGGCGAAAGGTTATTACAGAAACAGTCCTCTCCGGACGTCCTCCGTGATCGTAAGAGTGTTGGAGGATTCTTCGCCGGACGTGACGTTCAACGCACCCGAAAACGGAGATACCTGGGTTCGCGGTTCTTCGGCAGCGGTGCAGATCGCGATATTCGACGATTTGATGACCCATGGAGTCTCGGCAAGTCTCTTGATCGACGGCGTGGTCCAGTCTTCCCAGACCGTAGATGGGAGCTTTGCTGAGGATTACGAAGGAACCGAAGAGAATTCCGCTTTCGGGCGTTCCGGCAATGCGTTGGCGAATTTTACTTACTCTATCGCTGCCGATTTTCCAGGCACGCAGCTTTCCGTGCAGGCGGAGGTGACCGATAGTGGCGGAAACACCGTTCTTACCGCCCCCGTTACGGTGCTTATGGCGGACAACAGCGGTCCGCAGGTCGAGATGCTTCGGCCGATGAACGGGATGCAAACCTCGGTGGGGCGCACGGTGGGATTGGAAGCCACTGCCGTCAGTCTGGTTGGAATCGATACGGTCGAATTCTGGGTCGATCTAGACGCCTCCGACGGAATAGACAACTATGCGATTCATTCCGTATTACGGAGTCCGCCGTATACCCAGTCGCTTTTCATCGACCGGGAATGGAGCGGGAAAACCGTTTCCATCAAGGCCCGCGCAACGGACAAACTCGGGGAGTCGGCCTGGAGTCTCGCGCGTAATATCGGGATTTCGGAAGATGATACGGCGCCTTCCCTGGGATTGGTTTGTCCCGATGTCGGAGCCAGTGAGCATCCGGTGACCCGGGATTTGCTAATCAGTGCCGGCGGATTCGATGATGTTGGAATCGAAAGCGTTCGGGTTCTTATCGACGATACGGTTGTATTTACAACCTCGAATCCTCCGACGGGCATGTACGGAGAGGACAGTTTTCTTATCCATTATTTCCATCCCGCGGCCGAACTGACGGTCGGGCGGGAGTTACGGATTCTGGTGCAAGCTTCCGATAACGCTGGGAATATCGGATCGACACAGGTTGCCGTGGTGACGATCGTCGCAGACGAGCCGCCGGTCGCGACCTGGCTCTATCCCAGCGACTCGCAACTTCAGCAAATGCCGCAAGGAATGGATTTCATCGTCGGGCTGGATGTCTCGGACGATGTCGCCCTGAAGGAAGTGCGTCTGACGTTCTTCGACGGCCTGTCCATCGTTTCAGAGGAGGTTCGTACGACTACGCCGTACCAGTTCTCACTTTCGGCTCCGCTCGACGATACCTCTCCGTACGAATCGATGGAACGAACCTTGCTCGCTATAGTGAAGGACAGCAATAACCAGACGACAACCATCCAGAAAGACGTTACGTTCGTTCCGGACGGACAGAAACCTTCCGTAGGCTTTCTATTTCCATCGCAATCCATGAGCCTGACCGCCGGATCCGATCTGACTTTTCGCATATCGGCTTCGGACAATATCGGAATCGAAACGGTACAGTTGTTTCGTGAGGAGACTTCTAGGGTATTAATCGGTGCGGCCACCCGTGTTCTCGGATCGTCCGACCTTTTCCCGGAATACCGAAAGACGGTGACGATTTCCGAGGCGGCCAGCTATCCGGAAACCAGAACGTTCGTTGCAATCGCGACGGACCTTCAGGGAAACGTATCGGAAGCAAGTGTTGAAATCGGCGTTGTGGGGAATCAACCGCCGGAAATCTTTGTGCAATCTCCGGCCGTGGGCGAAAACTTCACGGAAGGCGAACCCATTACGCTGACGTACATGGTTTCCGACGAAGGCGCGATCCAGGAGGTTCGGGTTCTGCGGGGAACACTGGATGGAACGATTGTCGAATATACTGAATTTGGGGTCTTGCCCGTCCGATACACCGATTTTCATACTATTATACTTCCCGCGCCCCCAACAGAATCTCCGTCCATCGCCATTTACGCAATGGACGATCAAGGAGAAGAGGTCACCCATACGATCGACCTGAACATCACGACGGATAACGTTCCCCCCGTAGTCGCCCTGGATGTCCCCGAGTTGGAGGAAGGATCTTCCCTTCAGGTGCAGGTTTCAAACGCTCTTTCCATCGTGGTTTCGGCTTCCGACGACACCTATCTGGAAAAGGCCGAACTCATCATCGATGGAGTGAATGAGCCTTCCGTATCCTTCGCCAAATCGAATGTTCAAGAGGAAGTGGAATACCTTCCCGATCCCAATCAACTGGGGCGGGTTATCATGCGCAGGCGATATTTCGCGGACTTTGCAGGGCGTTTCACCTGTTCGGAATCTTTCGCCGGGACGAGTAAGGAAGTTCGCGTTCGTGTCTACGACGGCGGAGGGAACATCGCAGACGCCGTTTTCCGTATCGACATCGCTCCCAAGACCAATCCGTTGCCGAGAATTTCGCTTCTGTCGCCCTTGCACGATCTGGACTCCGGGGAAAAAGATTTCAAGGTTCAGGTAAAAGCGACGGATGAGGATCTTTACAGCCTGGATGTCTCATTCCAGGGCAAGTCCTATCGAGAGGTCGTGGAGTCCGATTCCCAGCGGAGTCTGGAAATCGAGTTCACCGACGATGCTCCCCTGCTCGAAGCCGAGGAGACGCTCCGGAAACTTCACATCATTATTATTGCCGAAGACGCTAATGGACAGAGACAAAGACAGGAATCGGATATTACCGTAAGATCGGACTCTCCTCCCGAGGTGTCCATTCAGTATCCCAATGACGATGTTTTCTATATTGAAGATACGTATCCGATCCTTGTGAAAGCAACGGACAATACAGAGGTTTCCGAGATTGCGCTGGCGGTTGCCGACGGTTCCTTTATAAACGCGGACAAAACCGGCAATACAATGGATTATCTGTACGGAATCCACTCCGAGACCGAACTCGACACCTTTTCCTTGACGATGAATTCTGGAGAGGAAGATTCCTGTCAACACTCTTATAATTTTGGAAATAAGGAAGAAACGGATACGGATGGGGATGTGGATGAGGAAGAGACGACTTCGGATACTCCGACATCCGACTTCCAATTCGCTTTCGAAAACTCGCCGCTTCCTGACAACATGGAAAATCTGGAATTGCGGTTTGAGCCCTCGGAAGGGTCTGCGATTGCTACGATTTCCTGTGAATGGATATTTTCATTTGCGGAAGGGGATGACCAAACCGGCAACGACGATATCTACATCGGCAATTCGCTAACGATTCCATGGCCGTCGCAAGGGGATCCCAATCATTTGAACGTCGTCTGTTCCGCGGAGGATGCTGCGCAAGGGGTTGTTCTGCTTCCCGTCGATCGGCTGGATTTGTATTTGAGTTCCGGTCGGCTGATCCGTTCCACCATGAAAATGTCTGAAGATAGATTTTTTGAACTCCAGTTCGACAAGCCTTCGTCCCATCTCAATACGGAATTTTCTTTTTCTTTATTCGATCTCGACGAACCCGACGCCGGAACGGTTCGCTCTCTTACGGCCATGGCCTGGGATAATACGCGCCAATGGTCCTACGATTTCCATGAAGTCGAGTTGGCCACCGACGATGAATCCCCCGTCGTGACCATCGGATCCGTGGTTGGACCTGCCGTGAAGGGGGGATACCTGGAACTTCCCGTTTCCCTGACGGATAACCTTGCCGTTGAGTATGTTCGCATTTCCCACAGGACTCCGGAAGGTCTCTGGATTCCATCCGCGGCCTCTTTTGCACGGAGTTCAGACGAAGGGCGAAAGGAATGGAGCCGGAATATCCCGTTCCGTGTACCGCTCGAGTGGAGTGCGGGCAGCATTGAAATCAAAGCGACGGGTGTGGATCCTGCGGATAATGCCGGTTTCGCTTCCGTGATACTTCCCGTGCAAGAGAACAACAAACCGAGGATCGCATTCACAAAAATTAAAACTTCCTGGCGGACCTACGATTACGATGAACTTACGGGTCGTGCCCTGGATATTCTGGCAGATGACGAGATCGAAGTTTTTTGTTCCGCCAAGGATGACAGCGGCCTTCAGAAAGTGGAAATGCGTTTCGCCGATCAACTGTACCAAAATAGTTACAGCGAGCCGTTTTTCTCGAAAGCGTACAAAAATGTGCGGAGCGGCATTCAATTTGAAGTTGGAAGCGAACTGGCCGGATCCATGGTCCGATTGTCCGCAATGGCCTTGGATTCCAGCAATGAAAGTACGGAAACGTCTCTGATCCTGAACATCGTTGCTCCCACGGCGCCGGTTGCCGCGATGACGCATCCTCGCGTGGGCGCCGAGATCATGGCCGGATCCGTCAATCTCCAACTTGGCGTCCTCGCCGCCGATGATACGCGGATAACTCATGTGAAATTTCACATCAATGGGATCGTTGTCGCCAACAGCTACGATCCCTCATCTCTGGAATTAGTAGGAGAAACGTCCCAGGATCCTGAAATCCAGGAAGCCTATCTGGAAATGCAGGTCGAGCGTCCTGGTCTGGATTGGGATGACATCAAAGATACCGGCGGACATTTTTCTCGTTTCATCCACGTTCCTCCGGGAATACTGCAATGCGAAAGCTTTACGGATGGAATCTGCGACACCCCCGCCATCGTGATGGCTCGTATCAGGGACATGGACGGCCACATCCGGGAAGTTTCTACCCCGATCTATCTGACCCAGGACACGACAGGCCCCACCGTCGTGATTCAGAAACCGTCCATCGAAGAGGATTTTCACGAGGCCGAGAAAGTGCGGGTCGAGGCCTATGCCTATGATGCGGTCGCCATTTCCCGCCTGGAGTTTTTCCACGGCGACGCTGCAGCCATCGCCGGTGGAAGCATCAGTCCCTTCTTCGTCGCCAACGATCTGCCGCAGCAGGACTTTTGCACAGGGCAGAGCTACAATGTCTGTTCGCCGGTTCAAACGACGAAGTTCGTAATGCCGACCCTGGCCGATCTGGGGGAAACCGGTCTGTCCCATCCCTATTCCGTGGGTGTCCGGGCGTATGATGTCAACGGCAATGCCTCCGACATCACCCAAGTGTCCATTGATGCAATTCAGGACGATCCGCCCTCGCAGGCGGCGATTCTTTCTCCCAAACCGGGAGATCCCGCGATCAAGGGAACGGAACGGATATTCTCCATTTCCTATCAGGATGACGTGGGCATTTCCAGGGCCGAACTGATCGAAGATCGCGACAGTGTGGAAACCGTTGTTTGCACCAGTCATACGGCCCCCTATAGCCTCTCTGTTCCAATCGACGAATACGAAACGCGTAATGAAATCAGTTTCAAGGTAAGGATCTTCGATACCTTTGCGGCTGCCGTGCCTTCCGCGGCCTTGTCGCATTTCGATGAAAGCACTTGGGTAACTCTTACGGTAAAAGACGACGAACCTCCGTTGGTTTCCATATACGAGCCGCATGACGGGGATACGGTCGTTGAAGGGCAGGCCTTGCTTGTGGCCGTCTCCGCCAACGACGATGTCGGAGTCAACTCCGTCACGCTTACAATCGAAGGGCTGGAACAGGAGACGATACGGAGAGGAATTGTGACGTCTCCTTATGCCTTTTCCATCCCGATTCCCTCCGGATCCGCCGGGCGGTCGTTTACTTTACAAGCTCACGCGGAGGATACGAAAGGACAGAGCGGGGCTTCTCCCGTATTGAACTTGTCGGTCGTTCCGGATAGCGAACCTCCATACGATGTCGCTTTGATTCGCCCCCAGGGCGGAGGTGTGGTTCGGACGGAAAGCGTATTGTGCGAAGTGGAGGCCGCAGATAACGTCGGGGTAACGTCCATCCAAATCCTTGCGGCATCGCCGGGAGATATTGCGACCTCCGATCCGGTCGCTGTCCTGACAGGGGCTCCGTACCACTATAATCTGCCGTTGACGAACGTCGATTTCGACGGTATCGACAGCCTGGCGATTCAGGCGGTCGCCTATGACCGGGCCGGGAACAACACCCGAAGCAACACGGTATATCTTGCTTTGTTGGAAGATCAGCCTCCGGTCGTGCAATTTTCCGGTCCTTCCTCCGAATCGACCATTTATCAGGGTGTCGAAACGGTTCTCTGGGCGGAAGCCGAGGACGACATCCGCGTTTCCAGAGTCGAATTTCTGCGCGAATCCTCTCCTGGTTCCGGCCAGTGGACTCTAATCGGGTCCCGGTGGCTGCTTCCTTATACGCAGGCGTATTTCCCTGCCGTCGATTCGGAGCAGCAGACGGTGACCTATCACTTCAAGGCAAGGGCATACGACAACGGAGGCCAGGTGGGTGAAAGCAGCCCCTTGGTTCTGCATGCCGCCCCGGACATGCCGCCGACGATTTCTCTGATCCAACCGCTGGAAGACACGACGCTTTTTGAAGGAGATCTCCTGGATCTGGTGGCCGCAGCATCGGATGACATCGGCGTGGAAAAGGTATCCTTCGAGGTCAACGGAAGAGTCGTGGGGGAAACGTCGGTAAGTAACGGTTTCTACGGTCAGACACCGACTTATCTCTATCCGTATGCGCTTCCCATCGGTTCCTCGAACGGCATTCTGAATATCGTCGCCATTGCATACGATTTCACCGGTCATTCGACTCGGACGGACATTCGATCCATCGGCAGCGTTCTCGATACGGTTCCCCCAAGGGTGAGCATCATCGAACCGGCGGCATGGACTCTTGTGGAGTCGGGAAGCGCATTCGAGGTGCGTGCGTTGGTCGAAGATAACGCCATGGCTCAGGTCGCCTATGCGAAAGTGGATGCGGGAACGGAATTCTCCATGACGCTGGCCGAGGGGCAGATCGGCGATCCTGCCTTGACGTTCAGCGAGAACATGGTCGTTTCGGCGGATCCGGGATCGGAATTCGTGCTTTCCGTACGGGGAGAAGATGTGTCCGGAAATTCCGGTTATTCCTCTTCCGTCTCGCTGGAAAGTGCTCTTCCACCTATAGACAGCACATCTCTCGGTGGCGGGTATCGCGCCAACGCGTTGCTTCTTACTCCCGGAGAATCGGAGTTCTTCGCGGCGGGCACTCTGAACCTAAGTGGAGGATTCACGGATAGTTATGGCTTTTTCGATATCAATATCAATGCCGAAGAAGAAGTTGCTTCAAAGGTATACCGATACAATATCGGGAGCATGACTCCTGTCGGTCTGCCGTTCGAAACGACCTCCGGTCTGCCGATGGCGATGAGCCGGTTGGCGAACGATTATATCGCCGTGGCCATTCGCGGTTTCTTCGAAGGAGAAACGGAACATCCGGGAAGCGTGCTGGTTCTCGATCCGAACGAGACCCCGATGGAAAAGAAGTCGGAGTTGGAGTTGTATCAATCCGAAGTCTGCGACATGGTTCTTTCCGACTCCATCGCATTCATTGCCCTTGCCTTTGGCGGAGTACAAATCGTGGATCTTCGGGATCCGTCGCATCCGTTGTCCGTCGGTCATTTATATATCGACGGGGAAGCGCGTGGCCTGGCCGTTGCGGATAAAAAATTGTATGTTTCGGCCGGGACAGGGGGCTTGCGCGTTCATGATCTATCCATGGCGGGCTATCCATTGGCCGGATTCTACGATACCCCCTCCCTTGCCAACCATGTCGTTGTCAAGGGCAATCTGGCCTATGTCTCCGATATGGGGGAAGATGCCTCCGTTCTGGTCTTGGACGTTTCCTCTTCTACGGATATCCGTCTGGTTGATCGGATCGCTACGACTTCGAGACGGGCGGATCGCGTGGCAATAGGCACGTACGATCTGGATACGGTCGGAGGCATGATTTTTGCCTCAACGTATCTTGAGGACCAGGACAATCAGCCAACAACAGCAGGCATCCTGCACGTCATGGACGGGGAAGAAGCACAGGTCAACGTTCGCGGTGTCCTTCCGGATGGAGCCATGGATGTTTCCGTTTCCGATGAATCGATTTTTGTCGCCGCCGGTTCTTCCGGGATTCGCCGTTATCAGGTCGGTTATCTTTACCCTGTCGAGATCACACCGGAAAACGGTGCGCGGCGCGTTGCACTGGCGGATCGCAGCGTTCACCTTCGTTTCAATCGACCCGTCAATGCGGATTCGGTTCAAAACGGACTTGTTATTCGTGCGCAGGATTCGACAATCGGTACGCCGATTGATGGATCCATTTCGGTCGATGGTGCAAGTGTAACCTTTAGCGCTACGGAAGACTGGCCTTCGAATCTGGATCTTTATCTGATTCTGGATTCTTCCATCGAATCCGCCGATGGTCTGTATTCCCTGAAGCGGACGGTTACCACATTCTCAACGGCATCCGAAGCTGGTGCAAGCCCCTCCATTCTGGCCATCGAGCCGGCGTTCGGGCCCATCGACGGAGGTACCGCCGTTACCATTACGGCAAGCGGTATCGATGCAAACAGCCAAGTCACCTTTGGGGATCAAGAAGTACTTTTTCTGGAATATGAAGACGTGGCGGGTTCTGTCGAAGATAAATTGCATGTCGAATCTCCCATAGGAGAGGAAGGTCCAACCGTTGTCGAGGTAATAAACGCCAACCAGACTTCGGATATCGTTTTCGGTGGATTCGTGTATTTGAACGATCTGGCCATTGACTTCCTCAATCCCGCAGTCGGTTCAGTCGGCGGAGGGACGCCGGTCGAGATCGTCGGTTATGGCTTCAAGCCCGGTATGCAAATTTTATTCGATGGCGTTTCCGCAGGAAACGTCAATGTGCTTTCCACATCCGTAGCGACCTGTACGACGCCGGATCTAGGGGATTTCTTCGGTTTCGTCGATATTTATGTTGTACATCCCGAGGGGGCTAATGCCTACTTGCCGAACGGTTTCCTCTATTCCCATCTTCAGGCCTATGACCGGATCCGGAACGATCCGGATCTTACCTGTCTGAACCCGCAGGAACATTGGCCAGGGTGTGAACTGGCGCCGCGCAGTTCAGATGAACTGGGGCGTGGCATGGCCGCGAAAGTGGACCTCGTGTCCATCGATGAAAGTGATTGGCTGCGTTTGTATGTCATCAATCGGCTTTCCAAAGGCAATCCTTCCCAGATGACGGACACGACATTGACGCAGTTGAATTTCAACCATCTCGCCAGTTCTCTTTCTGTTTTGCGCGTTTCAAAGCAGCCTCTTTCCGGGGAAGAAGATGTCCAGATTCTGGGAGGAGTGGATCTGCCCATTCCCCTGGACGCCAGAGCATTGGCCGCTCTGGACGAAAATACTGTGTTTGTTGCGGCGGTTTCGGCGGATCTGCCTTTCCTGGAAGTGCCTTTCGAGCGGAATTCCTGGGTTGTTGCCATTAACGTGAGCGATCCGTTGCAACCTGTCCTAGATGTTTCACAGCCCGGAGTCCGGTTTGCCGGCGAGCCGACGGATATGTCCGTTCAGGGAAATCTGCTGGCGGTCACCACGGAGGCGAACGGAATCTATCTATTTAATATCGATAATCCATTGCGGCCGTGGCTTATCGAAAACCGAAGAAAATACGTTGTAGACGGTATCGAGCGCACACATCGGTTCACCAGTGTCGAACTGGCCGACGATCGGGTTTTCCTTGGAGGGGATTCAATAAGTCCCTATCTTTTGGTGGGAGACCTTGAATTACCCGGCTTGAGCCTGGTGGATGCCGTTCCTCAAATGGTCGGAAACATCGGGATTCACAGAAATCGACTACTTGCTCCGCAACGATACGGATCTCTGGGAGTCATAGAGATCAACGGGGGAAATAGTATTACGCTTACGGAATCGTTCAGCAAGAATTCGCTGAACGGAAGCTCTTATTTTGCGGCCAAGGAGATCGGGAGTCTTGCCGTTGCGGCCAGGGAAAAAGATTATCTCGAAGTCGTCGATCTTTCCTCGCCCGTAAAGCGAAGTTTGGATGCGATTCCTTATCATTATGAAAGTACGGTCGGTGATTCGGCGAGCAGTGATTTCTACAGTACTCCCAGCGATATCGATTTCGAGCGAGATATCGTTGTCGTCAGTCATCAGCGATACAAGGGAATACAGGGAGGAATATCGGGTACCTTAAATTGGTCCGGTATGACGATTCTCCGCATGCCTTATCCGTATGTCATTGGCGTGGAACCGGAGGCTGGAGCCACCCGCGTTTCTTCCAATGCCGCTGTCAATTTGGAATTCTCGGTGCCGGTATCCTACGTGACGACGGACACCTTGATTTTACGTCCCGACAACGGATCGGCAACCGGAGGAACGCCTGTTGCCGGAACGGTGACTGTTGGAACGGACCAACGGTCGGCCGTTTTCCAACCGAATGCGAATCTGGCTCCAGGTCCTTATCTGGTCTCTTTCGCTCCAGGAATCTTTTCCACGGAAGGTCACTATCCGTTGATTATTCCGGAAGTCTTCCGCTTTTCCGTCATGGATTCGGGAGAATATTCCGTTCCCAGCCTTTCCTGTCTTCGTCTGGGAAACATTGCCGACTGTACCGAGTCCGACAAACTGGCTTGGGGGGTGATGGCCGGCGGAACCGAAGTCACGCTTATTGGTGAAAACTTCGAAGCGGGTATGGAAGTGCGGTTCGGAGATGAGCCGGCCTCCTGCGATTCGGCGACATTCACATCGTCACATTGCAAGTTAACAAGCCCCGGGTCTGTTCGCTTTGGTCTGGTCAGCATTTATGCAACGAATGAACCGGGCGATTCATCCGCCGGAAAGGCCGTGCTGCCCGGTGCGTTCCTGTATGCCGAAAATCTCGACATTGACACCGTTTCTCCGGCCGAAGGCCCCGTGGGAGGGGGAACACTTGTTACGATTACGGGAAACGGTTTCGTCCTCGATGAGATCGAAGCGGCATTCGTTACCTCTGCGACGAATCCACCCGTGGAATATCCGGTGAATTCCCAGTATGTGCGCGTCATGTCGACCACACAACTGGAACTGTTGACGCCGGATGGCCCCCTCGGCTGGACGGATCTCGTTCTTCGACGAAACACACAGGAAGACACCAAAAATCAGGCATTCCAGTTTACGGAGCCGATTTCCCAGCAAATCAGTCTGGGAGCGCTGCGTGTTCAAGACTTGGTAGCTTCTGGCAGTCGCATGTTCGTGGCTGCGGGGGATACCGGTTTGGTGACGATTGATTTGTCCCTCGAAGGCGATACGGATTTCATCGATATCAACGGTGACATGCGGGATGACCGAATTCTGTTCAATCCCATGTCGTTCGGTAGCGACTATGCGCTGGGAGTCGATGTGGATATCCAGGTCGACGAATCCGGAACTCGAAAGGTATACGCCTATCTGACCACCCGGCAATTCGACAGATACGTAGGTAGACTTCGAAAAATCGATGTTTCGGAAACGGACCTTCCATGTACGATTGACGACCATTGTTCCTACGGATGCGAAACCTCCAGCGGTTACTGCAAGCCTCACCTTGTTTCTACCGTGGATCTCGATTCCACCTGGGCGGATGGCGTCGTTGCCAGAGACGGTGAAATTCTGGTCGCGGCGGGTTCGAAGGGATTGGTGCGTCTTGCCTCCATGGTGGAGCCGCCCTTCCAGACGGATGCCGTTGCGTTTGACACGGGTGCATTGGCGCTGGCGGCCAAAGAAAACCTGATAGCGGTATCGAGCACGACCTACAATCATCAAACAAGAACCTTGACTGAGGACGACAATGATGTAATCGCGCTGTTCCTCCTTTACAATGGGCTTCAGGAAACGCCGTTATCCACAATCTCTTATTCGGCGCTCGGCTTGACGTTCTACCAAGACAAACTTCTGATCGCGGCCGGGCGGGATGGTTTCGTATATTGCGATATCAGCGATCCGGCCCACCCGAGCGATTGCCAGAAAGTGAACCCGGACAATGCTTGGGCTTATGACATTCAAATGGCGGGCACCTTGGCGTTTGTCGCCATGGGCGAAGAGGGCGTGCGCGTGTTCGACATGGCGGCTGGAACGCCTGTGTACGTTTATACGATCGATGATCGGACCAATGGTTTCGCGGATTGTCTGACTCTTTCCGGCGGACACGTTTTTGCGGGTTACGATGAAGGCCCGAACAGTTCCAACGGAGGAACGATTCAGGAAAGCAACGCGCCGATCTTCACCCTATTGGGGACGAATCTGCCGGAGGACGGCATGATTCCCGTGGAGTTCGTCGCGACGGATCAGCCGTTGGAGATACGATTTTCTCACCAAGTGGATCCGGCTTCCCTTTCGGGACAATTCGCTCTTGAAAAATGGGACGCTGACTGGACCTCTCTTCCCAACTGGGCGGCGTGGACGGTCTCCGAAACGGGATCGACGGTTACTCTTACACCGCCAGACAATCCTGCTTTGCTGGCCGATACCCGTTATCGCCTGACGATCGATTCAGAGGTCAAGCGATTGGGACGCGACCAGTATCTTGGCTCCGAACAGGCTTTCGAATTCGAGACCGCTTCAGTGCTATTGGCGTTAAGACCGGAAATCGATCGCTTGGCGTCTCCGGCGCGCGGAGCAAGTTCTGGTGGGACTCCCATCGTCATTCACGGCAGTGATTTCGTTGTCGGGGCCTCTGTTTACATTGGCGATACGGCGGCGAGCGCCGTTGCTGTTCAATCGGAAAACGTTATCGAAGCCGTGACTCCTCCCGGGAATCCGGGCTTGGCGGATGTAAAGGTCGTAAATCCGGGTGGTCTGCGCGATGTCTACTATGGTGGATTCTATTATTATCAGAGTCTCACCGTTTCAAGCATTACACCGAAATTCGGCGCGCCCGAAGGCGGAACTCCGTTTACTTTGACGGGCAGCGGCTTCCTGCCTTCGATCGGAGAGTGGCCGCGAACCCAAGTCTACTTCGATTCCGTGCCTGCGGCGAATATCACCATCAATAACGACGGTACGATCACCGGCACCGCGCCTCCCGGGTACTTCGGCGATACCCGCATTCTGATCGAGAACAACCCGCAGTATTCCGGTGGTGGAGCCGTGCAAGTGTGGCTGGACGATCAGTTCAGGTACGGCCTTCCGGTGCTCGGCCAGGGACAGGCAGCTTCCGTGCGCCCCACGGATATTCTCACCGATGGGCTTCTGGCCTTCACGACTACGGGCAATCGGTCTTTGGGAGCGGAATTTTCCCTGGATCTCGGCGATTTCCCCGTTGCGGGTAACTACAGAATCGCGATGTTCGATCTCAGCGATCCTCAATTCCCGCTGACATCCGGAGGGTTGAACAGTCTTCCCGGTATCACGGAATTGCTATCGATCAAAACGGCCGAGCAGTTGAATGTACTGAGCCTGGCATCGGATGGAGAGGATACGCTGGACATTCCTCCCTATGACATCGTTCCGGACTCCATCGAGATGGTTCGTGAGGGGGATTATCTCTATCTGGCGAACGGCAGCGCCGGCATGACGATTATCGGACTATCCACGACGGGTGGCATTCTGGACTATTACGATCCTCGCGCCATGTCCCTGCGTTCCCGCATCGGCAATATCCCTGAGTATATGGTTACTTCGGTGGATGTGGAGGGGGACATAGCGTATATCATCCAGAATGCATACACCCTTGAAGGAGACATAGGGCCTTGTGGAGATAATTATCAAAGCCTGTCTTTCTCCAACGTTAAGCTCGTTTCCGTGGCAGATAGCAACGATCCGCATTTCCTTTCGGATCTCGCGATTCCTTCCGGAATCAATGGCCAGCCCACGGACTTCAAAGCCTATGGCGAACTCGGCGTCCTGGCCACGGGCGAAACGGCGGAATATGTCCTGTATCCCGCCACACGTTGTGCTAGGTACTGGAAATCCGTGAATTCTTACGTCTATAGTTGGCCAAATGTTCCGGGCGGAGTCGCCCTGTATGACCTTTCCGGGGATCCGTCCGTTACCGGCTATGTCAATCTTTCCCACAACATCGTGGATCTGGCCATGGAAGGGGATCGCGTCTACGCCGCGGCTCCGAACTACGGAATCTATGTCATCGACATCTCCGACGTTCAGAATCCGGTGGTTTCGGGGAGCCTGGCCATCACGACGGAGCAGGTATCCAACCCGGGTTCCCCCATGCGTCTTCATGTGGAAGGCAACACCCTGGTCGCTTCTTCCCTTGATGGATCGGTCCAGATCATCGATATTTCCGATCGGGACAACCCGCAGCTTTTCTCCGCCGGAAATACGGCAAGCGCCTATGGCTGCACTCCCGTCAATGGTTTCATGGCCTGCGCGTCCGGAAAAAAGGGTGTCGTCACCTATGACACGCCCTATATTTATCTGCGTCACGGTTCTCCGAAAAATGGCGAGCAGGTGCCGCCGTCGAGCGACATCGTCCTTACCTTCAACCGACGGATTTACGAAGACAGTCTGGCGGACTTTGTTTCCCTGGAAGACGAGACCGAAGAGGTTCCGTGCGAATTCCAGACGGATGGATACGAGGTCGTCGGCTCGAATTGCCTGGAAGCGTCCAAGTCCTACACCCTTACGATCATGGCGGGATTGGCCTCCAACTCCGGGGAGGTACTGGAGAATTCCACGGCCATCCAGTTCGAAACGGTGGAAAGCGGGGCACTACAACCCGCCATCGAATCGGCCAGCCCCCATTATGTTTCCAATTCCGGAGCGCAAAGCATTACCGTCCATGGCAGCGGCTTCCGCACGGGAGACACTCTGCAAGTCAAAATCGGCGGAACGGTACTGACGCCTTCAGTCACCGTAATCGACGAAGCGGACATTGAATTCAGCATGCCGACAACCGAGGCCATAGGAATGGCTTCCATGACCGTGACGGACCCGTCCGGGCTGTCCGATTCTCGTTCCGGCCTGCTGCATGTCGTTCCGGACCTCGACCAGGCCAATTACACGTTGAGCCGAGAGAAAGGGCCGCTTACCGGCAACTCTCCGGTCACCCTTACGGCGGATGAAGCCGTCTTCGTTTCCGGCAGCACCGTCCAGGTGGGAGGTCTTGATTGCCTGCGCGTCGATGTCATTTCTCCGACGGAAATCTTCTTTGCAACACCTTCCCAGTTCTATCCGACCGCGGCTTCCGTAGTCGTCACGCGCCCCAACGGTGAAAGCCATGAAGTAGGGACGTTCCTGTACATTCTTCCCACGGAAAACACGTTCGACCTTCCCGGAATCCCTCCGGCGGAGCCTTCCGAGATCGCTATTCAGGGAGAATACCTGTATGCCGGCTACTACAACCCGACCAACGCCCAGAAAGGCGTCTTCATTTACGATATTTCATTGCTGAGTCGTCCGATTTATATATCGAAACAGACCTTCTCGACTCGTGTTCGCGGATTGGACGTGAAGGATGACATGTTGCTAGTCGCCGCGGATTCGGGGGGATTGTTCGTTCTCGATATTCATGACACCGAACATCCTTTCATCACTCAGACGAAAGGATTCTTGGAAAGCGCCACGGGTGTAAGTTTCGCCGAAGACAGCGCTTTCGTTTCCACGGCGAATCCGGCGGATGCGAGCGGCGGCCGCTTGGTGGAAATCGATCTTCAATCCGGAGGCTTGACGAATCTGGTTAACCTGCCGATCGTAGATCAGAACAGCAATCCGCTGGACGTTATTGACGTCGATGCCCAGGCAGGAAGCGATCTGCGCGTTCTGTTGACCTCGTCTGTTTCAAGCAATATCGGAAATGGTCTGTACCTGGATGTGTTCCAGGAGGACGAAGGAACGACGGAGCGGATATTCAGACAGAAGATCTGGAATGTAACCTCCTGGAATTCATTGATTTCTGCCAGGGTGGAGCTTGATGGGGAATATGCCTATATTACCATGGGCGATGAAATCGGTGTTTTTCGGATCGATCTGCTGAATGAGGAGGCGGATCTGGTTGGTGTGGCTACACCGGGTGAAGGTCTTACGGGTCTGGCTTTCAACTCAGGCACCGTATACGTCGCTTCTACGGATAGCGAGTTGGATCTTGCAGGTATTCGAACGGGACTGTTCAACGTCGTAGGCAGTTCACCGGAAGCAAATGCACTGGCTTCCGTGAATGCGGAAATCGAGATTCGATTGAGCCAGCCTGTACAGGAGGATTCGGTTCAGGGTGTCAACGGATTCCGTCTACTTGAATTGCCCTCGGAAGCGGAAGTGACGGGAACGATTGAAGTGATATACGAGCTTTACGGATCCCGTATCCACTTTGTGCCGTCAAGTTCCCTGTCGTCGAATACAAGCTATCGTATCGTGGCCGGTGCGGAATTGACCAGTTTCTCCGGGCGGAAACTGAACAGCCCGTGTACGCCGGAACAGCATCAACTCGGAACCTGCGACGTACCTGGACAGGCCGAGGAAATCGAGTTCCAGACGGCGGGAGTCGGTGAATATCCACCGAGTATTTCCTCGATTTCGCCACGATATCTCTTCGTGGATGGTCTGGACGCGGATGGACAACCGCAAACCGTGACCATCGAAGGAGAGGGATTTGCTTTGGGTTCCTGCTCTACCCCCGGTGTCGAGGTTCGGATCGGAGGAGAAGTCGCATCTCTTGACTGCGGTGGCACGAATAGCGAAACAATGCTACAGGTCGTGGTTCCGATCTGTCAGACCGATCCCGGATCGGTAGGCTTGACAGTGACGAATCTCGGAAACGGAGCCTCTGACAGCGTGCTTGGTGCGGCCATTTACAAACATCATCTGGATCTCGGAACGCTTTCTCCCAAATACGGAGACGTGGAAGGCGGTGAAATCATCAGCCTGTCCGGAATCGGATTCCTGCCGGATGTGGAAGTTCACGCGATCCAACTGGTGGAAGGCTCTCCCGTGGAGCGAAAAGCCGGTCGTGTATGGCTTTCCAGTACGGAGTATCTGATCTTCAGTGCTCCGGCAGGGGATCCGGGACTGGCGGATATCCAGGTAACCATTCCATCAACCGGAGAATCCTCAGTTCTGGAGGACTCCTACCGATATGGGACAGGCGCCGTCGCCGAATATTCCGGGGACTCCATGCAATCCGTTTTCGTGGATGGGATGCATGCTTTCGCGCTTATTGGTGGAAACATCAGTCAGGTGGATCGCGAAGGCGCTTTATTGTCTTCAAACATGGAGTCCGACAAGGCCGAATTCGTCACTTTGGACTTGAGCAACCCGACAGAACCTGAAGAAATTGCCCGCATCGTTATCTCGAACACCGAAAGTGGGTTGGCGATGTCCTACGATCCGGAATCCAAACGGATCGCCGTCGCGGTTGGGGATGATGGTTTCGATATCATCGATGTTTCCTTGCCAGCCGAGCCGGTTCATGAACTTCGCAAGAATATTTCGGCGTTTGTAAATGATGTTGAACTGGTCGGCGATATTCTATTCATTGGTACGGACAGCGGCGTTGAAATCTGGAGCAATCGCATTGGAGAACAATGGATTCCGCTCGGTTCGGAATCGTTCGATGGTGGTGCAACGGCGCTGAAGCGCCATGGAAAATATTTACTGGTCGCCGAAGCCGGGAGCGGCAGCCCCGCGACTCCGCGTTTCTGGCTTTGCGACGCCATGGCTTCTGGCATCACGAAGCTTGGATCGGGTATTATTCTCTCTGGATCCGCCAGTGCGATTGACGCCTATGGCGACCTAGCCGCCGTAACGACGGATACGGATCAAGTATACCTGATCGATATCGAGTCCCCAATGAATGTCGTGACTCGTTCTGCGATCACGCTGACCAATTCGGAGGGACTCGCCTATCAATCTGGCTACGATGCTCACCTGTTCCCGGCCCGCTTGTTGGTCGCCGCTTCCTTTGGAAAGATCATCGATTACGATCTTACCGATCCTCTGAATCCCGTGCAGGCCAATCGCTACCTGCATTATGGTGACGCTACGAGCCTCTCGGTATACGGTTCGAAAATCTATGCTACTGAAATACACTTTACCAATGGTGTGGAAGAATTCGAGAATCCGGTCCCTGCCGACGGCGACTCAGCGGGAAGTCTGTCCGGCGGAGTACAGGTCATTCCGGCGGACAACCTGCATATTCTCCATACCGAACCTACCGATGGCGTAATAGGGTGTGATGAGTCCATTCGGATTCAGTTTGATCGATTGCTCGATCCGGCCTCCGTCAGTAGCGCCACCTTTGCCTTGATGGATGGAGAAACGAGTATTGACCTGACGATATCGACGGACTCGACAGCCACGGGAAGTCTGGTCGAGTTGATTCCCTCCATCGAACTGGATCCCCAGACGGAATACCAGGTAGAAGTCGATGCCGCACTCACTTCACTGGATCAGAAGACCTTGGGGCAATCCATTTCGCTGGATTTCGAAACCACGGTTTGCGGCAGTTTACGGCCAAGCGTCGAGTCCGTCGTTCCCCGTTTCGGCTCCGTTGATGGTGGAGAACCACTCACCATTTCCGGAGAGAACTTCATGTCTGACGTTCGGGTCCTGATCGGTGGGACGGACGTCGGTCCCGCCCAGGTTCATTTGAATGGAACCCGGATCGAAGTTACGGCGCCGGCGGGATCGGCGGGACCGGCGGGTGTCGAGGTAATCAACCTGTCCGGGACAACGGAAACGCTTTCCGGAATTCTTTTCGGCGGCTACTATTACGTGGAAACCCCCACCATTACTTCCATTTCGCCAAGTCGAGGCGAGGTTGATGCTTCAACTCGGGTCGAGATCGAAGGTACGGGTTTGTTTGAAGGGACGCAAATCACCGTAGAAGGCATTGCAGCATCGGATGTAGAGGTGGAATCCCTTAACCACATCAGTTTCACGATGCCGAACGGAATTGTTGGACAGGCCGATATTACCGTAAGCAATCCCGGAAGTGAATCCTATACTATGCAAAATGGTTACACGTATACATTGCACAAGATCCATACGACACCACTGGGTTACGCGTCTGGTAGCATCGCGCTGGAAGGCGACGTTCTCTACTCTTCCAATGGAAGCGATATCGTTGTCTATGATATCGCCAATCCCAGCGATCCTGTTTCGTTGTGCCGATATACCGATCCGAGCATGGATTTGCTTTATTTCACGCTTTCCGAGAAGTATCTGCTTGTAGAAGGAGGAGTATCCAGTTCGAGTCGTTTCCGTCTTTTCCGAAGAGATGTTCCCTGTTCGTCAGGACAGGTCTACTCACCGATCGCTCAACTAAGCTATTATTATCCCTCGGGATACGGAACCAAAGGCCGGGAGGTGGGGGATGAACTTGTTTTCCTGTCCAAGCAGTCGTACGGCATGGACGTATATTCAATAGCGCAGATCGAAGATGGCGAGATCGAGGCTTTTAAGAAAATTCCTGGATATTTTCGGCAAATCGGACACTCCAATGGTGTACTGCATGCCGTTCAGTATGAACTGTCTGACGATCCGATGCGTCTCGTTGCGATTTCTACCCGATCCAATGATTTTCCCGTTCTAGCCAGCATAGAATTGGGAATCGAAACCTCCACGGTGTTACGAGTGGAAGGAAATGAAATCATCGTTTCCGGTACTTCCGGAGTGGAAGGTTATCGCTTCCAAGATGATCATTACGAAGTATTATTCCGGAATCCCATAGGCACGGAATGGAATCTGAACCGCCTTGACCTTCGTGGAGTTCTTGGATGTTACGTCATTGGAAACGATTCCGAGCACTCCGCCTCCATTATAGACATTTCCAATGGTTACCGGTTCCTTACCAAGGCGTTTGTCTTAGGTTCTCAGATTGGGCAGTGCGTAATCGGCGATTCGACGCTCGTCTTCGTGGAAGGCGGAAGACTTAATTTCTTCGACTTGCCGTACACAAATATACTGAAGCGAAAGCCCATTTCAGGTGGAGTCATCCCTCCTGATGGAAGTATTGAGTTGACCTTCTCTGACAATACCGACCATTCCCAGGTTTCCGTCAACGCGCAGTGCGAAACACAGAGTATCGACTGGTCGGAAACTTGGTTTGGGGATACGTACGTCCGTTCTCCCCTTCAATCCAATGGCGGTGATTGCCTGCTTTCCGTGAATCTTCCGCCGACGGACTACCTCGGATCGGAATATCCGGCCTCGTATACCTATGACTACTTGATTTCCAGCGGAACGGTCAATGCCGTAACTCGGCCGGAAATCATTGCCATTACTCCCGATTATGGTCCGACGTACACGGAAATTCCGGTTGCCATCACCGGCACCGACTTCGGGCAGAACGCTGGAGATCTCCATATTTATAGTGCTTCCGGCGATATCCCCGTTCCGGTGGATTCCTGGAGCGATACCTTGATTTCCGCTCGACTTCCTGCCGATGGTACGGAAGGCCCGGCCACGATCGTTCTGGCCCGTCCGGACGACGAGTCCTTTACACTGATCGCCGGTTTCCATTACGTGGAACCGCTACAGGTGACGGATATTTCGGGAACACAAATTCCTGCGATAGAGCCAATTAAAATCCGAGCCTATCAGGGATCCACGCTTACGCTGACCGGTTCCGGATTCAACAATCAGGTGGATTTAGTGATCGGCACGACCACGGTAAACGGTTCCCTGTCCTGTCCGAACAGTACCTCGACGAATATGGTCTGTCAGATCCCGGCGATTCCGTTGGGAACGTATGACTTGAAGTTGACGAAACCTATGGCTGAAGATCTTGTCCTGGAGGATGCGCTGCAAGCCTGGGATTTCACGGCTCCGGAAGTGGTCGGTAGTCAGCCGATGGTAAAAATCGTCGGTGCAACCGAAGCCGTTCCGCTAAATAGCTTTAACGACTTCGAAGTCCCTGTCAACGTGGAATATTTTGAAATCTCTTTCAGCGAACCGCTGGACACGACGACAGTGAATGCGGCTTCCTTCTATCTCACAGGGACAACTTCAACCTATCAGTTCGAAAGCGGAAATTCTGTCGTACGCCTTATTCCGACAGCCGCTCTTCAGGAAGAAAGTACGTATTGGCTGGTGGTGAAAGATGAGATCACGGATGTAGTCCCCTATTCCAACGCTTTGGCGGAAGAACGGAGCTATTTGTTCCACACCCTGGATGAGAATCCTCCGGATGTCGTGACGTTGTGGGACCGGGATCTGGATTTGCAAATCTTGTCAAGTCGAAACTTCAGGTCCGCTCAACCGATCAACTGGTTTATGAAATTCGAAGGCGAACCCTTCCCTGACATCTGTGATTCGTGGATTTCTGTCGGTTCGACAAATCTCACGGGTTGGGGGGGAACCTGTGATTCTCCTGAAAGCCGGACATTCAGCGGAGTGATGCCGGTGGTGGAGAGCGGATTTCAGACGGTCGTCATTACCTATACGGGGAAGGATCAGGTGGGGAATCTGACGACTCAAACGATGGATATTGAAGTTTACGCCGACCTTCCGCCATCGATCGCCCGCTTGGAAACGGGCGATGGTCAGAACACCTATGTCGAAGGACATGCCTTCCCCGTTTCCTTCGATGTCCGAGACGATATCGAGGTTGTCGAAACCCGTTTGTACGTGCAGGTGGGTGGAAATACTTTGTTCGAAACGGTGACGACTTCCTTCGGTACTCCCGTGACGGTGATGGAGGAGGGAAATATTCTTTACGAATATAACGGCCTCACTCTGGATGCCATTTTATGGGATATACCGGACGGTGAAGCAGCCCTTGCCGATATTTGGATCCGAGTCAAAGATAATCTGGGGCAAACTGCCGACAACAGCGGCAACCCTTTACAGGTGACGATCACCAGGGATGTAGAGCCCCCGGTCGTATCTTTGCTGGAACCGACGGACGGAACCACCTTCGATCCGGGATCGGAGATTCGGTTCTTCGCCGCAGCCACGGATGTTCATGATGTTCTCCAGGGTATATTCTTCCAAAATGTCGGTGGTGTTCGTACGGCGTTGGATGGAATGCCGCAGATGAATCCGCCGTACATGACGACAATGACAGCCCCGGCATCTCCTGGAAGTTACACTTTCGGTTTTTACGCCCAGGATGAAAACGGTCTGGGATCTCCGGACAACTGTGACGGTGGTTTATACAGCGACAATTGCGTGGAAATAACCGTTTCGGTTCAGGATAGAGGGCAAAATCCGAGTGTAATCTTTGTACGGCCGGATATCGGGGAGACCCTTCTTGAGGGGCGTCCCATCGAGGCCGAACTGCTCAATCTTCACGAATTCCCAATATCGACCATCGAGTACAAATGGGAAGCGGAAGGTGTCGAACATACGGAAGGTCCGTCGTCGGATCTGTACCACACATACAATACCATTCCTCTGTTGATGGCGGGGCAGACGGAATTGAGCGTGAACCTGATTGCGGAGGCCTATTTGCCATCCGGCGCCGCAGATATTGCGACTGTATCCGTGAAAATCATCGACGATCCGACCCTGTCTTCACCGGCGGATCATGTCACCATAAACTTGTGGCCGGATCATGAGGAAGGTATTTTCGCTGGAACCACGGCGCAGGCTTTGATGGAGATGGAGCCGGGCTGGGAAGGAGTTTCTGAAGCCGATTCGACCTTGACCGTGAAATACGATCTTGGGGCCGGAGAAGTCGTAATCGCCGAAGCGCCGCTCGGTGAAGTCGTCAATTTCGTCGTCCCGCTTGAGGCTGCCGGTCATAACCTTGTTCTACAAGCCGATCTGAATCTATTCAACAACGTCGATTGGGGAGGCGGAGTCGTCAGTCAGGCCAGTACTACCCGATCTGTTTCCGTCATGCCTTTGCAGACCATGGTGGAGCCGACGGCGTTAACTCTTTCCGAACTCGTGAACGAAAAAATCGTCGATGTTGTCAATGGCAATGGAAACCTGTTCATCGCGACCGAAGGTCTCGGTCGCTCCGCGAACCTGAAAGCCTTCGATATCTCGAATCTTCAGAACGTTTCCTTGACGGGAACGGCGAATCTTGGGGTCGGAGAAGTCGTTGGCATCGAGATCCGACATGGAAATATCATCATCGGTCTCAATCGCAATGGTTATGGCGAACTGCTGCGAATAAATCCCGTTCCTTCAGCGGGAACACTTACGAATCTCGGAACGCAGATGTTCGCCGAAGAGATTCTCTCACTTAGTGGATTTGACAAAGGAATCGTCGCTGTTACGGAATATGGAATCACTCTGTTCGGTCCGACTCTCGACTTGCTGGCCCGAACGGAGCTTTCTGAAAACTTGCCGGCCGAGAACAGCGACGTCGTGGTCTGCGGAGCGAACCTGATACAGAAAAACGCCAACCAGTTGGAGGCTTTCCTGCTGACGAACGTTCTTACCGGAAATGCCCAAACTGCCGAATGGACGGAGGAAATCGAAGACGGAGAGATCTTCTGTATCGATGATCAGTTGCAACTTGTCAAAGAAGGAGCCATTGCAACATACAATCCGACTAACGGGAACGTCCTTTCCAATCTGGAATTGGCTTCTCTAAGTTCACCGATAGGAGCGGTTTCCGATATTCATGCCGACGGACAGTGGCTGTGGATGGCCTATCCCGAAGGACGGATTCTTATCGATCGAAATTCTGGAAAAACCGCGTTGTTCCTGCCTGGAAGCGAGCCCCGGGTTCTTCGGGATCGGGATCAGCTGATTGCCTATTCAGAGGAATCCTTGCAGATTCTGGCGCTGGATCGCTTGGCTTTGACGCCGACGATCGCCGTTGCCACGAGTATGCAAAATCGAAAGCTGGGAGAATGGGTGGATCTTGCCTTCACCATCGGCCAGGACACTATTCCCTATAACGCCTACAATATCGAAGTGAATATCGACGGATCCCCCGTGGATACGATAAATTCCAACGATCATATGATGGTCCGACTGCCGGGAGCCGCCGGACAGCATACTTTGGACGCCGGTTTGTACGATACTTCCGGCCATGTCGTATCGATCAGCCAGGAGAATTTCTCGCTGACTTCCGATGACTGGGCACTCGAAAGCGGAGATATCCACGTAACAACAGCATTCAACCCCGTCGCTTACGGGACGGATCTACCGATTACGGTCTCCACCGACTCGATCCAGAACGTGGGAGAGGTGTTCGTGGAGATTCATGACGGAGCGTCGATTGTCGAAACGCTGCCCGCGAAGACGACCGCGCCGTTCACGTTTACGTGGACGGTGTCCAGCCTGACCACTCCGCTATACGCAAGGGCTGTCGTAAAAGATCCGTCCGGCAATTCGGTTTCGCCGAGTGTAGAAACCGAATTCAGCGTTATTTCAATAACCGAATCTTATGTGACGAGTGTTCATTTCAGCGAGCCCGATACGGACACCATCGGCTTTTCTCTCAGTGTTTTCGAGGGAATCGAGATGCCGTTACGTGCAACGGTCTCCGATTCGACGGACTTGTCGCACGTTGAGTTCGATCTGCACGACCGGAAGGTTTCAAGCCGGACGCCGGATGGTAACGACGAATACGGTCTGACCTGGACGGTGCCGGTAGGAAGCGGATTGTCAACTTATGAGATTTCCGCTGTTGCCGTTGATATTTATGGAAGAAGAGGTCCGGAGACGGTTCTTACCATTCAGGCTTCGGATGACACGTCCGGTCCAACTTTGAGTGATCTTTCTTATTCTCCTGTTGGAGATATTCTTAGTGAAAACGGACGAATAACGGCTTCGGCGACTTGGTCGGATCAATCCGCAGTGATTCTGACCGAATACCTGATCTGTCACTCCGAGGTCGGGCAAGCGCACGAATGCCCCGGCTCTAGTGACGAAGCCGTAGATTTCTGGACTCAGGAACCGCTGATCTACGATATCCCGTCGAACTGGTCGAAGGGGGACCGGGTTTCTTTGGTCGTTCGAGGCCATGACATTGCCGGAAATACTTCCACAACATCTCATCAATGGCGGGTTGGTTGCAGCAGCCAGGGATTCTCATCTACGGAAGCATTGAAACTGTTGGAAGGGAATTTCAAGGCCATGGCGGCCTTTGGTGATTTCCTTGTCGCTGCCGATTCGGGGCGTCTGTACTCCTGGCGCTGGGATGGCATCAATCCTCCGGAAAGTAAAGGATATGTGGATATTCCGAACGTAGTGGATATCCAGGCATATAATGGCATGATTGCGGCTTTGGGAAGCAATGGCCTCAATCTGATTCGCCAAGAAGTCCTGTTCAACGAAACAGGCTCCGTTCCTGTCTATTCTCGCTGGATGCCGATGGGAGGTGATACGGCATATACAAGTGTCCAACCCATCAAGATGGTTCTGAAAGGAAATTATGGCAGAATATTCGTCTGGAAATATGGAGAAACCAGAGATTACCTGGTCGATCTGACCAACTTGCGAACGCCGCAACGAAAACAAATAGTGGATACGTCCGTCTACTATCGAAGTCAAAGCGAGCTGTCGCAAGACGTCGATTTCCTGAACGACACCATGGTTATTGTCGGCGAGAATCTGCTGCAAATACGATGGTACAACACTTTCGGGCTGAATTATTACGCCCATGATAGCAGTCGTGTTGGATGCAGCAGCGCTTATACCGCCTGTCGAAAGAGTTGGAACTTCCAGCGTTCCGAATGGACGGATATCACAGCGGTTGATTTCAGTGAAGACTACCGGATGACCGTAGCCTCGAACGGCATGCTTTATCTTTACGAATTTGCCAACCAAAATCTCTCCAGCAGAAATTGGAGAATCGATCCGATCGGCTCTCTTGCCGTAGGGAACGAGATCCATCGAATTCTTCGTATCGGAAGTTCGCTGATTCTTGGCACGGATAATGGAGTGAAAATTGTCAATGAAACATATCCCTCAAGACCATTCATTGAAGATCATTTCCTGGAAGGGAAAAACGTTCGCCGGGTTGATTTAAACAATGGTCGCTTGATGGTAGCGACGGACAGTGGAATCTTTAGCCTGACTCTTCCCGAGTCGAATCCGGGCCAGGAAATTGTCCTGGTGGCCGATGGCGGAGAGTCGGATACGATACTTGATGCCGCCTATCAAGACGGTGTCCTCTTCGTTGCCGCGGATTCTCGTGGGGCGCGGAAATTCAATCTGTCCGATCTCAATATTTCCACTTCCAGCGAGGAACTGCTGAATGAGAGCGGTTCGCCATTCATTTCCGATAATGCCACACAGATCGGAGTGACTTCCCAGGGGCATATCTTCGCCGGACGCGACAATGGCGGTTTCGAGATGGGGGATCTCGTCTTCAATGAGAGTGGCGATTGGCGTGTCGATCCGGCTTCGATCGCGGCTTCTCCAGCACTAAGCACGACCTATCCCGAGATGCAGTGGTTGGAGTATAGCCGAAAATACTTTTACAACTGGGATCGAGGAGAAGGAATGGAATCCGAGTGGGTTGGACTTTCCGATAACCGCCTGTTTGCTTTAAGATACTTTACAAACGGTGGATACTCCAATCGAACGGCGTCCGAATACTACTATATTTTCGACGGCCTCGGAGGGACTCCACACCGGGGAATCGGGCAATGGAAGTCTCACCTGTATATTGGCGCCGGCGTTGAAGGCATAAAGGTATTCTGGTTCTACTCGAATTGGAATCAGGCTGAACAGACTCAGGTCTTGTCCGTTGAAGACAGCTTGAATCCGGGGCAGAACGTAGCCGTCGAAGATTTGTGCTCGAATGGCGACAGGCTATTCGTTCTTGCTGCGGACGACACGCTCAGAGTTTACGATTTGACGGATTCCTCCAATCCGATGTTGTTGCACAATATTCCTGCTCCGGCTGCCGCTTTTGAGGTGGAAGCTTTTGGAAACCTGATTGGTGTCGTAACAACACAGAACCAAGCTTGGATTACGGACATCAGCGATCCGGGGGATGTGGCATGGCAGCAGATACCGATTGATTATGCTCCCAAAGGAATACGCGTGAAGAAAGATATGATCGTAACATATGGGCACGAAACGGGCAGTCTTGTCGCGGGTCGTTGGTCGGTATTCCGTTATCGAAACACGACAACAGAGCCCTACTTCACCCAACAATTGTATACGTCCAATCGATATCCTCTGGAACCCGGAACGACGCTGAAGTTCCTGAATATTGCTTTCGACGAAGGAACCTATGCTCAGGCGAACGTCTGGCTGGGCGAACAACTGATGTGGACGGACGACAAACCCTATCGCCTGGCCGAGTTCGCGCTGCCGGATACTGTCGCCATAGGAGATACGGCCAACTTCCGTTTCGAAGTTCAGGATCGAGACGGAAATACGGCGGAAAAGACGATCGAATACACGATCGGCGAATATCAAGAAGAAACGATCTCGATCGGCTGGACATTGCCGACGGTTACTCAATATTGGGTTCCACACCGTACGGTGCAGCAAGGTGTCAATCTTTCCTATTTCCCTGCCGGGCATGTGGAACTTACCCTGACGTTGGATGGAATCGCACTGGAAGTTCTTCCGACTACATCGCAATACACTGTGTTGGACGTTGTTGTTCCCGAGCCCCAGCATACGAGCGGATACCGTAATGTGCCATTCTGCGTCAGGGCAAGTCATATCTCCGGAGCCAATTCGCAGGTGTGCAGAACCATACGTTGGTACGCCGATGCGGACGGTCCGGCGGTGGCAAGTCTTCAAACTACACCTTCTCCCACCGTTTGCGGAACCGAAAAAGTTTTATACACGGACTTGATGCCTTACGATGTCGAAGTGAATGCGACGGATTCACTGAGCGGAATGGCCTATGTCGAATTGCAGGAAAACGATCAGGTCGTGGCCCGTCAAGTCGGAGAATTTCTTTCCCATTCCTACGAGGACTATTCGGGGACGGACGTTACCTTCCGAGCGGTCGGGGAGGATCTTAGCGGGAATGTTTCGGAGCAGACCGAATCGTTCATGCTTCGTGTCAATACGGATCCGACGGCGACGTTCTCTACCGCACCGTTGGGTGGAATCGAGGAAGGGGAAACTCGCAGCATCGAAGTCAGTGCAGGCGATGACTGCCGGGTAGAACATGTTGAATTTTACCAAGACGGAACTCTGGTTGTGTCCGATGCGGACTCACCTTTCATTTTCGATTTCACCGCGCCTGTTTTCCCGGACGCGAGCAGAAACGTTGATTTGGAATTCATTGCCTACGATGATCTCGGATCGACCGGAAGCACGGGAGTCGAAACGATCTCTGTTGCAGAAAATACGCCACCGACGCTTACGGTGGCTCTGGAGAGTGTGATCCGTGGAAACGGCAGTACGGTGTACATGCAACCGGGCTTCCAGTGTGTGTCCTGTCTTGACGTCACGATTGATGATTCAACTACGCGTTTGCTTCATTCACTGCAAGTTTCATTCGCTTCAAGTTCGAACCCGGAGACGCCGCTTCACTCTGAAATGAGAGAGGATGTTTCTTCTCCAGCTCAATTCGGATTCGATTTCTGGACATTCTCTTCCGTTCCTCAGAACGGAGATGAGTTGCTGTTGACGGTAACGGCCGACGATCAGAAAAACATCGTTCAGACGGTTATTACAGTGGCTGTCGTCGATTGCAGCGATTCGCTCGACTGTACGCTCGACTCCTTGAACCACGATACAGGTGTCTGTACACACACGATCGATGCAGGTACGTGCTTGATCGATGGAGTCTGTTTTGAGCACGGGGCCGAGAATCCGGCGAATTCGTGTATGGAATGCGCCGCGGCCAGTAACAATTCCTGGACGGCCGATGATTCGAATAGTTGCGACGATGGGCTGTTCTGCACGGTGGCCGACCATTGCACTACGGGTGTTTGCGTCGGTTCGACAAAAGCCTGTACGGAGGAACCGAGTGACATTCCGTGCACGACCGACACTTGCGATGAAGCCACCGATTCCTGTCTGCACTATGTTTCCTCCGGAAATTGTCTGATCGAAGGGCAGTGCTACGTCCATGAAGCATTGAACCCCGCAAATTCCTGTGAGGAATGCGATTCTGGTTACGCCATGCAATGGACGGCGGACGATACGAATGAATGCGACGATGGACTCTTCTGCACGGCAATGGACGAATGTCAGGCCGGAGCCTGTGTGGGAAGCGGTAATGCCTGCGACGATGAAAAGACCTGCACGATCGATCAATGCGAGGAATCCACCGATACCTGCACGAACACGCTGGAGGCAGGAAATTGCATGATTGATACCGCTTGCTATGTGGAAGGGGACGTGAATCCGTCGAATGGCTGTGAAGAATGCAATTCATCCGCGCCGAATGCATGGACGATCGACAATAGCAACACATGCGATGATTCCCTGTACTGTACGGTGAACGACTATTGCGAAAGCGGAACCTGTGTCGGTGATGCCCGCGTTTGCAATGACGATCTTATCTGTACGATCGACAGTTGCGACGAGGAACTGGATGCGTGTGTCTATTCGCCGAATGGCGTTTACTGCGCCATCGATGGTTACTGCTACACGGAAAATCAGCAGAATCCCGAAAATTCCTGCTTGGAATGTCGCCTGGACAATCCCTCAGAGTGGACATCCGACGACAGCAACACCTGTGATGATTCCCTGTTCTGCACCATCAATGATCGTTGCGATAGCGGATCCTGTGTCGGCGATCCGTATGTCTGTTCGGAACCGGACTTCAATTGCGGATCCTACCAGTGCGACGAAGACCTGGATGCCTGTGAAATCACAGTGGATTCGGGATATTGCTATTACGACGACACCTGTATACTGGAAGGCGAAAGCATGGGGAATGATGGTTGCGTCGTCTGCAATCCTTCCTTCGATCCCTTCGCTCCATACAATGTTTCAGATGGAACGGCCTGTGGAGATGAAGGATTCTGTGTCCTTCAGGCATGTTCTTCCGGGATCTGCCAAACCGAGGGACGAAGAGACTGTTCTCCGGATCCTTTACCGGAATACCCCGAAGATCCAGCACCCATTGAACAGTGCATTACCGATGGCGGCTGGGATTCCACGGCCATTCACAATACGCTTGCTCCCAACTGTGAACTGGTTATCGGTTGCTTCATCCCTCCGGACCAGCAGATGGATTGGTGTGGTTGTTTGAACGAAACCTATCCATTGTACCTTTCCGACAGCGATCTGCAAGACGGCCAGGGCTACGATGGATTGATCGATTGCATCATTGGGACGGTGAATGTCAATGATGGAATCACTACGGAGGAGCAGAGTCAGCTTTGTACAAACCTGTTGCTCTGTATGGCTCCTCCCTCGGATGGAGATATCGATGCCGACACGGATTCCGATGGGGAAGCCGCGTCGGATGGGGATTTGGATGACGAGCCGGATATCGATCTGGAGGCCGAAAGTGAGGAAACCGGATGTGGAATCACGGGGTGGATTGATCCGGCCATGGAAAGCGCGTGTGCAGGAGAATGCAGTGGTTGGTTGGTTGCCTGTCCGGAGATTCCTGACTTCTGCAACTGTATGGGGATTTGTAAAAATATTATGGATCAGGGTTGGGCGGCGGCGCAGGCCTATCTGACCTGTGCCCAGCAAGATTGCAATCGCATAACTTGTTGTCGACCGGATACCCCGGCTTGCGAGTAAACTGGAGAAGAAATGAGACCGATCTCGCGATACTTTTTCACGCTTTTCCTATGTGGAACGTTGCTGGCCTGCGATGGAAAACAGGCGGAAGTGACGGTAGGGAATCGGGTATTTACAAAAAAGGAACTTGTGGACTACATGGAAAGAAGCGGAACGAAGCGTGCTTCCGAGAAATTGCGTGCGCAGTTGATCGATAAGCTGATCGCCGACGAATTGCTTTGCCAGGCCGCAAGAAAACAGCCGCCTTCGAATATATCGGAGATCGAAGCCCGCATCGAGGATACTAGCAGGAGGCTTCTCGCGGAGGCATTCGTCAATGAAAAGTTGAAGGATGCACCGGAAAGTGAATTGAGGCGACGCTATGAAATGCAGGTCGAACGTTTTCGGGAGAAGAAAGCCCGTCTCGGAATGATCGTTGCTCGTTACAGTGACCCCGACTCCAAGCAAAAGGCGAAAAGCAAGATTGAAACCGCGCATTCTCGACTCAAAGCGGGAGAAGATTTCTCAAGCATTGTCGGGCAATACTCGGACGATACGCCAACAGCCTCCAAAGGCGGCAGACTCGAAGATGTCCTGGAAAGCGAGTTGAATCCAAAGATTTCAGAACATGTTTTCGATCTGGAAAAAAATGAAATCACGCAGCCCATCGATCATGACAATGCATTTTTTCTTTTCAAGATGATCGAATCTCCGACAGTGATGACGAAAGCATTCGAGGATGTTCGTTCTACTCTTGTCGGCGAATGGAGAGCTGAAAAGAAGAAAGAATTGATTGATTACTGGCAAGAAAAAATCGGAGTGGAGAAATCCTCGAACGAATGAGAACCTGACGCCCATAAACAATTCCTGGGCAAGAAATATTCGGGAGAACGCCATGAAACGGTTTATCGGGACTCTCAACACCATCCGGAGCATTTTTGAGAGCTCCTCAAAAGTGTTGCTGGCTATGCATTTGTTGATGACGTGCATGGCGATGATGTTGTTTGCAAATACGGCAACCGCATCCACGTCATTTCAGGTGTCGTTGGACTCGCCCATTTCCAATGTAACCGTATATGTTTTCAGCGATTCCGGCACTTATCTGTCCAAAAATGCGAAAACGGACAGTAATGGTGCTGTGACATTTGACTTGGAGGATGGCTCCTACCAGTTTCGGGCGGACTACCAGGCCAAGCAGTTCTGGAGTTCGGTGGTTGCCGTTCCCCAGAATACATCCACAAACGTGGTGCTTGGAGTCCAGACAGTTGCCGTGAACCTGAGCGATTCGATTTCCGGCGTTCGTGTCTACGCCTTCACCGGGAGTGGAAGCTATCTCAATCTCTATGCAAACAGTGATTCGAACGGACAGGTGTCCTTTAATCTGTCGCTGGGGACATACACGTTTCGGGCCGACTATCAGACAAAGCAATTCTGGAGTTCCGCCATCGATACAGGAACAACCACGATGGCTTCCATCGATCTGGGTATTGAGACCGTTACGGTCAGCCTGAGTGCGAATGTCGCTAACGTGCGTATTTACGCGTTTACCGGCGGAGGAACCTACTTCAATCTGTATGCGAACAGCGATTCACAAGGCCAGGTCCAATTTGAATTGTCCGCCGGGCAATACAAGTTCCGGGCAGACTATCAGGAAAAGCAATTCTGGAGCGATGTTGTCAGTACACCGGGACAGTTGGCGACTTCCATCGATCTCGGTGTTGTCGATGTCGAGGTTTCCCTTAGCGAGGCTATTTCCGGGATTGGAGTATATGCTTTCACGGGCAATGGCGTGTATCTGAATTTATATGAAACGAGCGATTCCTATGGAAAAGTTCATTTCAATCTATCGTCCGGGGATTACAAATTTCGGGTGGACTATCAGTCCAGTCAATATTGGAGCGATGAGATCACGACGCCGTCGGATACAACGGCCAATATTGTTCTTGGAAATTCAAGCGTTCATGTCTCTCTCAGTGCTGCGATTGAAGGTGTACAGATGTATGCTTTCTCGGGATCCGGCCAATATCTGAGTCTGACTTCGTTGACGAGTGCTTCTGGAACGGCCGAGTTCGATCTGGCCGCTGGTTCGTATAAGTTCAGAGCCGACTATCTTGGTTCTCAGTATTGGAGTCCGGTCATTTCAACTCCTGGCCAATTGGAGACGACCATCGACTTGAATATGGCGATGGTAACGGTTTCTCTCAGCTCGGCGATATCCAATTTGCCGATAAACTTATATGATGAGATCGGGAATTACCTGGGTGAGACGGTCAGTACCGATTCAAGCGGGCAGGCTCAGTTCGAACTGTCGGAAGGGACGTATTTTTTCCGTAGTGATTACCAAATGAAATCTTATTCGAGCAGTGTGATCTCTACACCTGCGGAGACGACAGCTACCATCAATCTGGGAATACAAAACGTACAAGTTGGATTGAGCAGCCCGGTTGAAGGTGTTGATATTTATGTTTTCACGGGTTCGGATGAATATCTGAACATTCATGGGGAAAGCTCGGCAACAGGCGAAGTCACTTTTGAACTGGCCGATGGTTCGTATCGTTTTCGGGCCGATTATCTTGAAAGTTCGTATTGGAGTTCCACAATAACAACATCGGTCAGTACGAATGCGTCCATCGACTTGCAACTTGTGGATGTGGTGGTCAGCTTGGAGGACAGTATCTCGGGTGTTCCGATCTTCTTATACAAGGAAAGCGGAGAATACTTGGGAATCCAGAAATTCTCCGATGAAACGGGGACCGTTGTATTCTCCCTTTCCGCAGGAAGCTACAAGTTCCGGGGTGATTATCAGAGCTATCAATACTGGAGCCTGCCTATTGTGACGCCAACGGAGACAAGCGCCTATGTTCCCATCGATCTTCAATCAATTACGGTGCAGCTCAGTTTGCCGGTGACCGGTATTCCAGTTTATTTGTTCAACGGCTCGGGCGACTATCTGAGCGATTACGATTATTCGGACGAAAACGGCCGTGTGTCTTTCGAACTTGCGGGAGGATCTTTCCAGTTTAGGGCGGATTATCTCGGCAGTCAGTACTGGAGCGATATCATCAATGTTCCCGGCCAGTCCGACGCTTTTGTCGATCTGGGGGCGGCCTTGGTCACCGCGAAGGTAATTGATAACGAAGGGCAGGGGTTGGAAGGTATTCGAGTTCATCTCTTCACGGATGATGGGGATTATCTGAATGTCTACGCGGACACCGATTCTTCCGGAGAGGCTGAATTCGAATTGTCCGAAGGGCCTTATCGGTTCCGAGCAGACTATCAGTCGAAGCAGTATTGGTCGGAAACTTTTATGGCCGCCATGACAACGGTGAATATCGAAACCCATCAGGTTCCTGTCACGGTGACCCTGATTCCTTCTCTGGAAGGGATTCCCGTTTATGTTTTCGATGATGAAGGTACGACCTATCTGGATATGAATGGCAGCACGAATGCTGACGGACAGGTTGTTTTCCATCTTGCACAAGGAAATGTCCGTTTCCGGGCGGATTATCTTACTCGCCAGCTTTGGAGCACGGTCCTTTCTCCTCCTGCTGAACAGGCCGTAAGCCTTGATTTGCAATTGGAAACGACGACGGCTTGCGTTAAAAAACAGAACGAAGATCCCATGACGGGGGTTACGGTTTACCTGTTCACTTCCACCGGAACCTATTTGAATCGTTACGGAAGCGTAAACTCTTCGGGCTGCTGGTCGGTGGATATTCCTCCGGGAAATTACAAATTCCGAGCGGACCGCTTCGGATATCAATACTGGTCCGATGAGTTTTCCGCACCTACATCGGGTGAGATAGAAATCCAGACGGGCGTTCATTCTGTCGAAGCGCAGGTTGTGCCCCCGTTCTCGAATGCAACCGTTTATCTTTTCCGACCTCCTTCTACTTATTTGAGCGTGAATGCGAACACGGACCAGGACGGCAAAGCGACATTCGAACTGCCAATCGGATCTTTTCAATTTCGTGCGGATTATAACGGCGGCCAATACTGGTCGGATGTTTTCGAGGCGCTTGGAGCGATTTACGTGGAAATCGATACCGGACTTGGCGAATGTTCGGAAGACGCCGATTGTGAGGCTGGAGAAGTCTGCCAGTTGGGGAGTTGTGTCCTGGTGGCGGTTTGTTCGGAGGATGTGGAATGTGACGACGAAAATCCCTGCACCAGCGATAGTTGCATATCCGGGCAATGTGAACATGCCAACCTTTCGGATGGCGTGTCATGTGTGGCAGACGCTTTCAGTTGTACGATAAACGAGACTTGTCAGAGCGGTGTCTGCGTGGTGGGTGTTTTGGATCATGCTCAATGTGACGACACGAATCCGTGCACCCAGGATATCTGCAATCCCGATACCGGTTGCACATATTCCAATGTTTCGGATGGTATGGTCTGTGCCGCCGAAAATGATTGCCGGGAGGAATCCATCTGTCAGTCCGGTTCATGTATCGGGACGAACAAGACCGACGGAACGTCTTGTTCGGATGCGTTCGATTGTACATCGGGCGAGACCTGCCAGTCTGGAGTTTGCGTGGCCGGAAACCTGAACGATCTTGCCTGTGATGACGGAAATGCGTGTACGGACGATTTATGCTTGGCGGATACCGGATGCTCCAATACTCCGAGCACGAATGGAACAATATGTGATGACGGCAACATCTGTACGCAGAACGATTCTTGTTTTGGCGGCAGTTGCTCCGGTGGAACGCCGGTCGCCGACGGCAGTCCATGTCCGGACTCCAACGAATGCACTTCCAGCGAACAATGCTGGAGCGGCGTCTGCACGATTGGCATTCTCGATCACGATTCGTGCAATGATTCCAATCCTTGTACGGAAGACGTATGCGACGCCAGTCTGGGATGTACAAACGCGAACAAAGCGGACGGCATCGTTTGCAGCGACGGCAACCAATGTACGGAAAATTCGTCCTGCCAGTCCGGGCAATGTATCGGAGCGAACAAGCCGGACGGTACGAGTTGTACGTTCGATGCAATCGATTGCACGATAAACGAAACCTGCCAGGGCGGGGTCTGTACGATCGGCGAGTTTGACCATTCCGCTTGTTCGGATGCTTTTGCAGATGATTGTCTGATTCCGCAATGTGTTCAGGAGCAAGGCTGCCTGTCCGATGCGGCGAATGCTCCCGATGGGACTCCCTGTGAAGACAATGATCCGTGCACGGTTTATACGGCCTGTCAGGCTGGAAATTGTGTCGGCACGCAAATTTGTGGTGACGAAGACGCAGAAGAAGACGTGGATGTTCCCAATGAAAATTTAGCTTTGAGCATTGATACGCCGCTGGCGAATGCTTTCCTTGACTCTCCCGACGATGTCGTCGTTTCGGGAACGTTCTCGGCTTCTTCAGGCTACGAGTCGCTTTTGGTAAACGGCACAGCTGCGACGATAACGGCAGGAACATATTTCTGTGAAATCGATCTTACGGAAGGTCAGAACACGATTCAGGCCGTATTGACGGGTTCTGTAGGAACCACCTTGTCGCGCGAGGTCGTCGTGACCATCGATAGTCAGGTTCCTCAGATCATGCTGTCTTCTCCATCCATGGCCTTGCTTCCTGCCACGGTCTGGGAAAATCCGTATCCGCTCCAGGGAACCGTAGTCGAAGACAATTTGGCTTCTTTGAAATTGACTACTGCCGAAGGCATCCGCTATCTTTCACCTATTGCCGGATCATTCAGTTCTTTGTTGAATTTGGAGCTTGGTGCGAACGAATTTTCCATAACTGCCGTTGATCGTGCGGGAAATTCGTTCAGTCTGACTCCAGGCGACGGCTTCATTTTGACCTTGGAGCAACAAGCTCCATCCGTTTCGATTTCGGCGCCGGAAAGCGGATATGAATCCTCTACGGCGACCGTGGATGTCGTGGTTTCGGCGCAGACGGCGAGCGGTCATACGATGGACCAGGTTTCGATCACGCGCACCAATGGAGGAAACCAGTCCGTCTGGACCCATGCGAGTGATGGTGAATGGACGCAAGCTGTTACATTGCTGAACGGAACCAATACGATTGTTGCAAGGATCCAGGACACCTATCTCGGTCAGACGTATACTTCGGAAGCATCCGTCGTCGTCCAATATCTGCTGGAAACGGAAACGGATCTGGATGTGCTTTCCGTTTCTCCGGAGGCGAATGGCACGGAAATCGCCGTGGACGAGGTCTTCTCCCTCCAGTTCAATAAAATTTGTGACAGAGCCAGTCTTGACGAGAAACTCCGGATGGAAACGGCGGATGGGAAAACGATTCCTTTACGAGTTCATGTGCCGGAAGATTCCACCTTGGTTGGAATAGCTCCGACGAATCCTCTTCCATACAAATCGACAGTTTATCTGATCGTTCAAGACGGGCTGTTGGCCGCGAGTGGACCGGGATTGACAAATTCAAAGCAATATCAATACGTTACCGAACCTCCACCAACGTATATCGTTGGAAACGTACACGACGCCCTGATGCTTCCCCATGCCGGTGTTCCGCTGGAAGTGAAAGGAACGTCTTGTACGGGAACGGTTGGAAATACGGGTTCCTTCCGCATCCGGTGCGAGGAGGAAGGCGTTTTCGATTTTCACATCAAGGCTGATAAAGTCAACCCGCCGGGGCATCGGATCGTCAAAAAGATTCACCTCGTCAAGGAGCAGGAAAACGACATCGGGCTCACCATCATCGCCCCGCAATTCCTGGACAACCTGCGAAGCTATGATGGAAATTCGGACGAGCGCCAGCATTTGGATTTCGGAAGCGGCATTCCAGGCGTATTTCTCGACTTCCCTGCGAAGACCCTGGTTTTCGACGAACCCGGAGCGGATACACTCTGCCTGTCGCCCATTGTCCAGAGCATGTGTCCCTATGCGATCGAAGGGCTTGAGGAACTCTCGATCGATCAGATGTACCAAGTGGCTCCGGCTCCTCGACTCGCTGCGGCGGGGACACCGGCCGTTTTCCAGTTTCCCAACGCCTATGAATTGTCTCCGGGCGATCCGGTTCTTTTGATCGCGGGAAACCGGGGTACGAAGAAGTTGGCTATCATCAGCATCGGTCAGGTGAAGGATTCGGGGTCGGAGATTCTGTTCCTTGTGGGGACGGAGGCGCTGGGACGGCTGGAATTCCTTGGCGTGGTGCCGGTTACGGACGAGGACGGAAAGGCGAACCTGAATCAGATCATCTCCGACTCCTTCGAAGACGAAAGCATAGTCGATGCGGCCGAACGTATCCTGGGTTCGGCCAATGATACTGCCGATGGAGATGAGGATAGCACGGAAACAGCGGTGCTTTTCCGCCAATTGCGAAATTGGGTAACCGAGAACGTCTGGCAGAAACAAGTAGTAAACCTGTTTATCTCCCCGGCCTGGGCGCAAGTGAGCGCGGATCCCGCAATGGCCGGATACCAGTCCATGTTGGGGACTCTTGGTGGAGCCTCCTTTTCGAATAAGACATTCTACTCGCACTACGCAATTTATGTACACGGATATGTGCATACCGGAGCGCAATATTTCGGAGCGTATTCAGGGAATAACCTGGAAGAATCGCTCGCCGATTCCGTTCCAAGCGCCTGGCTGGTGGGTGATGCGGACGTGATGGATGCTCGCGGAAGCAATGGGGGTTGCGCGGCATATTTGGAGTACTTGAGGTTCGGCGATACAAGCACTGACAACTCAAGGCACGTAGACAAATTGTGGAAAGGAAAAACCTACAAGGATATAATAAATCAGAGCCAGGACTGGTGCAGAGATGATGACGGGTTATGGATGGGACCACTGCCCCTGCCGGATATTCCCCTGTACATGTTGTGGGGCAATTCGGGAGCCATCAGCACAATGGACGAGGAGGTGACGGAAGACAATGGTTCGGGCTTCTTCAGGGGATCCTATGGAAAGGGTTTCTTCGGATCGTATGATGAATTGATGAATGAAATCTCTTCAAACTACAATTCACATATTGTCGCCTCATACAGCGTTCCCGTGGGCGGCGCGACAATGCGAAATTTCTATAGCGTCACGGCAAACACTCATCTGATCTATGGGACGAGTATCGTTTCAGGGGACAATCTGACGAACGTTCCCCTCAATGCCAGATTCGTTACCGGCAATATCGGGTTTTTTCCCCGTCCCGGCACGCCATATAAATACCTATCGCCTACGAATGGGGCGGCCGACCCCGTAGGCTCCTATTACACAACCAAGTTCAGCACCAGAAAGGGCATTCTCTGGGGAGTCCAGGGCGAAGGGGTATGCAACTGCCCGGTTCTTGGAGGCAGTCCCGCCGACTGCGCCGCAGGATATACTTACGATATTGACGAAACGTACAAATGTGAAAGGAGGAACGCAACAGACGCCGATTGCGATCCTTTTCGTACGACATACAATGCAACGTCTCAGCAGTTGATTCACCTCGGTCGAAGCGATGCTTTCACCGAGGCGAGCTTCGACCATAGTTCGAGAGATGATATCAATCAGACCGAGGTTTATTTATTTCGGTACAAAGAGCTGGATAATCAGGAAAACTCCGAGTCGGTCAATGCGCTTGTCGCTTCCGTTCCCGCCATCGACCTCTCCATATCCGGAGATGTCTATTCCGCGTTGAAATCCGAAAAAGAAAGTCAAAATGGGACGGACAATTATTATCTAAGCTATCCCAATTCTGTATGTGCTTTCAGCGGAGGAGGTCTGAAGCATGAAGGCACGTTGATGTGGGCTGCTCCATTCAGTATTAAATTATTTCAGAATGTAACGTGTATCGATCGAATGGGAGAATGTGGTTACAACGATGAGACCTGTATCAAAAGCGAAGGAAACGGAACCTGCTACTTCCGTAGCGCCTATGACAACAGCTTCTTTAGCAATCTCTTGGAGAATCTCAATGTGGACGGTGACGATGAGTTTCGTAACCGATACATTTACAACGAGTATTTAAAGGAGCGGATCAAAAACGATAATGCGGTCACACGAAGCATGAGCATTTCGAATTCCGAGACCATCCTGGCCTTGGCCATCAACCGTTCCACCGGATATGTCGGAGCCAGACTGTGGGATCCGGAGAGAGATTACAAGGATGACCCGACAAGTTTTCAGGATCATGCGTCCAACCCCCACAATCAAGTCTATATCGGTCCTATCAACATCCCGCTCTTCCCTCCGGAAATCCACCTGTTGGTGAAGCGCAAACCGAAAAGCATCCCGGGAGGTGGAGACAGGCAATATCTGGTCGCCTCCCAGGGCGTGGGCAATACGAAGGATCGGACCGTCGGCATCGAGTTGAACTGGCGGATTCCGGTCATCAAGTCGTTCAACTGCAAAACAGACGATTCCGAATGCCGCTTGAGCAAGACGGAACAGGAAACCATTTCCGAGAAACTCGCACTGTACTTCAAGAAACCGAAGGACGACGGGAAAAACGAACTGCGCATCAACCCGTATCGCGTGAGCTTCCACCATCGACGGGAACTTACGGCCGCCGTTGACGTAAACGGCAATGTCCAACACGCCGAAGGAACGTTTTCCAGCGGCGAGATCCGGCCCGGCTGGCAGACGGTCGGTCTGAACATTCCCGTTGATGATGAATCCGATTTTCCCGTTTCCACGCTGTCCATTCGCGTGAATCCATGGACGATGGATGCCACATCCGACAGTGACACGAAAGGTTTCCTGGCGCAATACCATCAGGTCGCAGACGGAGTAGCGGAAACGGACGGCGATGCGGACGTTGACGCGGAAGCGGATACCGATTCACAACCCTGGGAAAAGCGACTGGAGGGCTGGTACAAGGACAACGATCCCACCTGGACGAGCTTCGGGCAGGCGACCTGTCTGACGCAGAGGGAGTACGATGAATACAAGAGGCGCTTTACGGAGGATCTTGGAACAACGGACGCAGACGGCTACGCCATGCGTTGGGTGGAGACTTTCGAGTCCAAAAAGAGTTTGCCCAACGATGGTCTGATCGATATGCCCATCGTGATTGAGGAACGCGGGCATCTGTGCTGGGTCAAGCCCTGCGTGGATTTATTGCGGGTTGAAAAAGAAGAGGACATTAAGAGCACTTGTTTCGGCGAGGAGGCCGCAAAGGAATCTCTATCCATGTACACGGACATCGAGTCCACCAGTACAGTCCCTACCGTATCGGTGAAAAAGAGGTCTATGTGCAAGGTGTGCTATACGCGCGAAAGCACGCTGGACATCGTTTCGGTGGAGGCATCGAGCGATCCCGACGGCGACGAGGATGACAACGTGGGCATCTGGGCCAAAGAGGATGGCGACACGGACGCAGACCCCGAACGCGGCCCCAACATGCTGACGGCCGGACAGAGTGAAGGTTTCCTTGGCGGAGATCCGCAATCTTTAGAAATCGGTCTGGGAGCGTTTATCGAGTCACACTTTGCAACGGACGATATCACGAGTCCCGAGAGCGGCGTGCATCTTTACGCCTTGCAGATTTACATGCCGCAAAGCAACGCAGATGCGCAGAGCGTCTACCGCCTCTGCACCGCCGTAGGCGATGGAACGGAGCGTCTGGACTGCGGGATTTCCTGTTCGGCGGTACCGGAGTCCGACCGGGAACTCATCGGCGGATATTGTATGGATCCCGGGGACTGGAGCGTAGTGCCGGAAACCTTCGATTTCGATCTTTCCACGACAACGGGTTGGGACTGGTCCAAGGTGGAAGACTACGTGGACGTGCGGCTCTTCGAGGTTGGTTTCTGGTTCTCGCCTCTCTGGGAGTACCGTCTCTACAACCCTGTAAATGTCAAAGGCTACAACTTGGTGGCGTCCGCCGGTGGCAGCAAGGAGTTCAAGGAAATCGAATCGGGTGATGAGTCCGAGGACGGCGCATGGTTGGAGGTCAACGTACCGGCCAACACATGGGAGAACATAAGCCGGACAGACGGTATCCCCGTCGTGATGGAATTCCGCAATTTCGATCCGGGAGAGAATCCCGAAATCACCCAGTACAAGTTGATGGCTCGGACGGTCAATCATGGCAATGGTGGCCGTTTCAATGCCTACCAGTCAAAGGATTACGATTCCTGCCTGCAAGCTCTGGATGCGAATCAGTCCGGCGGCGGTGAGCTTTGCAAAGGTGATCGTGAGGGTGAATCCATCAAGATGACCCGTTTCGATGGCTCCTACGCCCGTGTCTACTCCATGACCACCGTAACCGATGGCGATGACCGCTATTTGAAAGTGACAGATGCCGACACCTGGAAATGTACAGCCGAGAACGGTTGTGAGGATGGCCTGCAAGAGGGGGCCAAGCAGACCATGGTCATATTGCTGGACGGTCTGAACGCCGCCACGATTCCCTATGGCGCGGATATTGAAATCGTCCTGGGTTACGACGATGGCGTGAGCGCCGGACCCGCCTGTGATAATGAGAATAAAATTTCCTATTGGGACGATCCCGAAAACCCGGGTACGGGGACGGAGCACACGTTCTGTAAAGTTTCAAGTGATAGACTGGCCGTGACCCCGTGGGCAAAGAATGTAGATCTCGGTCATTGTGACGTACCGTACCAGTGTTACATGGGGTTAAACCTGACAAGGCGGAACGCCATCGTGGGACCGTTTACGGATTTCACTTTCGACGGTCCGCTTCCCTTCGCCGTGACCCGAACCTACAACAGCCGAGATTTCAGCGTGGGATCGCTGGGCGATCGCTGGACGTACAATGTATCCCGGCAGTTGATCCTGGCCGAGTACGGCGTGTATGTGGAGGACAACCCGTTGACGACCGAGGAGGACGATGAGGTCCGAACCGAAACCAGACTGGTCTGGATCCGTCCCGACGGCAAGCGGGTGCGGTTTACGCTACATCCATACCTTGAGGGTGCGTCCGGTAACCTTTCACCGGATGAAAACGGGGATGTCCCGTGGTTGGGACGCCGGTATTATGCCGCCCCTGCCAGTGGCTTGCAGTTGATGACGGCGGAGAACGTTTCCGGTGTCAGTGGTGGCAAGGCATGGATCGTGTATGACCCGGTGTCGGGTTATGCCGAGGTCTATGAGGCCGATGCTCCCCCGTACCGCCTTCGTAAGGTCGTCAATCCCTTCGCGGACAGCGGAACGTATCAAGCCATCACGTTTACTTACAAAATGGAATCCCCCAAACCCAGTGCCGATAATAACTACGCGGCTTGGCTGAACGGTGAATACGATCACCGGCTTGATCTGGTGAACACCATAACAATTCCGGGGTTGGGTGGAACTCTCAATTTCACATACACGCAGTTAGATTGTGCGGATGGTGGAGATGATTGTCGTGTAAACACCTTATCCTTGGGATCCGATCTGCTGGTTACCTATAATCACAATTCCCCATCGGATTTCGAGGGAGTGCATAATCTTGAAACCGTCAATTACGGCGGTACCAGCCAGGATTATGAGTACACATCTGCTGTCAACCCCGGCGATCTGACCCGCGTGGCCTACAAGATCGGCTCCAATACGAGCAGCGACGAGGTGTTCGAATATCATGACCCCGATGGCGAGGCGATCATGGGTGGCGTGGGACAGGTGTACAAGTATCAGGCCCCCGGATGGGAAATCGAATTTACGTCCCTGAACTTCGTGGGTGGCGAGGCCGCCGATGCCGAGAAAGCCGATGCCGAGCGAAACTACCTAGCGCAGCGCATCGCCGAGGGTAACGCACCGGGCGGCATATTCGATGCCGCCAGCAGCGAGAGCAAGTATACCCGGACGATCAGCCTCGTTTCCGGTGGGGTGACGATGGATTATCTGTTTACGTTCCATCCCCCGACGCATTTGCCCTTATTGGATCACGGGGATTCCATCGATGCGATCTTGCCGATTGTGGGACCGGATCGTTCCTTCGTGCCGACGCTGCCGTACGTCATCTCCGGAAACACCATAGCGGGTGAGGGCGACTGCCCGTCGAATCCTCAGACGGACGAGGATTTCAAGAAATGGAGCATTTGCACGGGAGTCTACAATTCGGGTAAGACGGGCAACCGCATGGGCGAAATCCATCAGGCGATCTACGCTCCTTCGGGCACCACCCGTGCGGATTACATGACGCCCACCTCGGCGACGATCAGCGGCGGCACGATGGACTACCCCTACGAACCGGCCATGATCGGCGTGGATCCCAGCGGTCCCCTGGGGACGTTCAAGGGAGGACCGAACAGCGATCAGGACAACCAACTGCACCGAATTCTACCTTTCAGTCCCGGTTCCACCGGTACGGCCGGAGTGAACCGAGGCGGCTATTCGGAAAGCTATTTCCTTGAGGCGGCGTCCACGACGGTGCAAAAGGGAACCGTGCCCACAATCTCGACCGTCGCTTACGACGACGGTCTGACCGTGAGCGGCGGCAGACCCGAGAGCGGCACGACGTACTACGGGAATCGATCCGTCGGCACCATCCAACGCCCGGGGCCGGATATCGTGGAAAGCGCCGAGGACGGCGTGACGTGGTTGGCGGACAAGTCCTGTATGGAAAGCACCCACTGCGTGGATGGGTCCTTGGCCAATAGCAGTATCGAGGCGGCCCTGAAACGTTTCGGCGGCGTGACGGTCTCGGGGGGATGGTCGGAAAACGTGACGGCCTTCCACCCGCAGGGCGGCGTGCCGAGTGAGGTGGTTTCTACCTGGCTGGGCAATTCCATCGCCACGGCCACGTACGATGCCCTTGGACGCCCCACGGCCATTACGGATTCGGCCATGTCGGACAGCCTGACGTTCACGTACACGGACGCCACGGTGGACAGTCCTACCGCCATCTCCGGAATGGCCTCCGCCAACTACCCCTGGCTGGGCGGAGAAACCACCGTCAACCCACTGGAACACAAGATCACCTCCGCGCCGAATGACGGGGCGTCGGGGATTCTGTTTACGTGGGAATCCCATTCCATGCCGCAAACGGGTCTGACACACAAGATTCTTCGGGACGACGAGGTGGTCTACACGGCCTGCTATACCAAATCCCTGGGTGACGAACCCTGTACCCCATCCCCCAGCGATGCATACGGCGACGGCACGATATTGGGGGCGGAATCGTCCTTGGGCGTCACGGCCTTTTACACCTACGTGAACCAGCCGGATTTGGCTTACAACGGTCAGGTGGCCTCAGTTACGACGGGTAATGCCGCCAGTTGCAGTGATGGCTGTGAAATCGTGGACTTCGCTTACGACACGGCCGGTCGTCTGAATGCCGTGACGAGCGCCGAACACGAGGTGGCCTATACGTACGATTCCCTGGGGCGTGTGACAAGCATGATGCCCACGGGCTTGAATGAATCCACGTGGCAATACGGCAACGACGATACCGTCCACCAGTTGCTTGAATCCAGCGACGGAGCCGTGACCGGCAACTACACCTACGGCGGTCCCCTGGAGAAACTGAATTACATTGTGTGGGAATGCCCGAGTTGCGAGTCGGGCGCGGCCAGCATGGGGATCACCTATTCCCCGAGCGAAAGCATCGATTATCTGAAACCCACGGCGGTATCGTATGCCAGTGAATTCGGGGATGATACCTTGATTGTGGATACGGCGATTACCAGAAACACCCCAGCCGGTTCGCCCATCGTTGTGGGCGGGACATCCACGGATACCATCGGCCTGACGGTGGGTGGCAACGATCCGCCCGTGTCGACGTTCCTGACGGCCGATGTCACCCGGGGCGGCACGAGTTTCATCGAGGGGCGTGCCCTGTCCGCCATCACCGCCGGTTTCGGCGGGGGCTATACGGGCGATGAATTCACTTTCACCGGGGACACCCATGGACGCATCACCACATCCATGACGGCGGCGACCTTCCCCATGCCGTCGGTCATGACGGGCGATGCTTGGACTGGATCGGGACCGGACGGGTCTTTGTTGCACCCGGCTTACGGCGGCATACAGGATTACACCTCCCCGGCCAGTACCGGATTCACCTATGACCGGGATGCCAAGCATAACCGGATCACAGGCATTTCGGCGGGGTCGTTCAGCCTCTCGGCCAGCTACAACGCGTCCGTGGGCGAATACGTGGATTCGGAAAGCCTGACGTACCCGGACGGTTCGATCGCTTGGACGTATACCTACGACGCCGCCGGTCGGTTGAGCGCCGCATCCAGTTCGGATCATTCCATTACCTATGTCTACGATACGGACGGGGCGCTGGCCTCGGTGACGGGCGGCCCGGCGGGCGACGCGTTCACCCGCAGCGGCTATCTGACCGCCAGCAGCACCAAAGGCGTTCTGTCTTCGGACTACGACGCCTCGGGACGTCTGAAACACTGGCAGGGCAAGCGTCTGGCCTACGATCCACGGGGCCGTCTGGCCAAGGTCTGCGAGGATGCGGACAAGAACGAGGCCTGTGATGAGAACGGGGCGGTGACCACCTACCTGTACGATGCAGGCGGGATGCGGCTGTTCAAGCGGCACATTGACCCGAACGATCCCGCCAACGTGATGGACGATACGGCGAGCATGACGAGGTACGTCTATAACGGAGCGAACCTCGCCGCAGAGCGAACCGTTGAGTACCACAAGCCGGATGGTTACCTCTGGAACGCCGAGGATATGAAAGAACGGCGTTACGTGTGGTTGGGACTCAGGCCAGTAGCCATGGTGGAGTCCGAGTGTACGAATCTGACCTTTATGGGCGGCACCGATTGGTCTTGCAGCGCATGGTCGGAACCGGTTTATTACGACATCGTAACGGACAGAATCGGGCGTCCGGTGATGGTCTTGGATGCCTCGGGTTCGACCGTGTGGAAGGCCAAGTACAGTCCCTACGGGATCACCTACGATCTGGCGAACGACCCGGACGACGACGGCGAAACGCTCACCTTCAACCTGCGCCAGCCGGGGCAGTACTTTGATTCGGAGACAGGCTTTTATTATAATGGTCAACGGTATTACATACCGGAGATGAGAAGATACAATCGTCCCGAACCCATAGGGCAGGCGGGTTCTTTGGATCTTTATATGTATGCCGGGGGGAACCCGGTAAATAGAATAGATCCGACGGGACTTGCACCGCAGGACGCCCTAATGGATTGGGCGGCGAGCGATCCTGAGGGGTTCCGGAAAACTATGTCCGAGGCTGCCCCGAAAGTGTTAACTGCAGCAGCGGTCACAACTACGGTGGTCGGGGTCGGCGTAGCTTGCACCGCTGGGGCTCCGGCATGTGCTGCCGCCGTCGGGGTGGCGACTGTTGAAGAAGGGACGGGCATCCCCATTTCCTTGGCTGGGGCATTGCGTCATCCATTGCGAACAGCGAAAAACATTTGGAAGGGGCTTGGCAGGCTGTTCCGGAAGGAGGCGGATGAGGCTGCAAGTGTCGTGATGAGGCATGGTGATATGCCTTCCCCCCGACCTGAAGGGATGCAATCACATCACGGGGTGAATTCTGTATACATGGAGGCGAATTATCCAAATTACAGCATGAACGATGCACCGGCCATTCTCATGAAAAACATGCCAGATCACAACGCTACTAGGGCTGTATTTAATAAAGTTAGGAAACAACTTGCTGATAGGCAAGGTGTTGGAATAAGAGACATTAACTGGAAAAGGGTAAGTCCTGGTGAGGCGTGGTGGCTTGCAGAAGAACAATTCAGGAAAACGAATGTTCCTCAGCAGCACATTGAGGAATATTTTAGGCAGTTCAACAAGTACCTCGAGGAAATCAAATGACTTCCATTAATATGAGGAAGGATAATGTTCCTTCAAGTTTGTGGCCATACATTGAACTGGCTGCGAGATGGGGAATTCCAGATGATGGGTATCGGGATGAAGCTGTTCACCAAGCATCCACTGAGGAGCTTATCAACTTCGTGAAACAGGTAAATGGCATGGATGAGGATGCGCTAGATAATTGGCTTGTAGGCCCTGAGGCTGATTCTGATAACCCATCAGAAGAATATGTTGCTTTCACTTGCTTGTTGATGGCCTATGATTTAGCAAAAGTATTGCTGGAACGGGCGGGTGGCCGTGACAAGCCGTGACCGTTGAAAACACGAATGGGTGGCATTGTTCCCGTTCCATCATCCCGTCATTGGCTTTGATGGCCCCAAAGGGGGGGCGGTGTCGGCTTTGCCGGTATTCTCCCTGACGTTTTCAAAGAGGGTTCTGATTTTGGCATCGAGGTTTCCATACGTGTCCAATATCGTACCGGGACCGATCAGGAACCGGGAACTTGGTTAATCGGGCGGTTACTGGAATCCGAACCCGAACCTTCCTTTCACCGCACGATTTCCCATCAGGTGTTTTTTCTCTCTCTGAAGCGACAGAAGCCTCTCTGGGACTCGTTCTCTCATTGACGGCACACAATGACTCTGGACATCGGAACGTGGCTCACAGGGGTGTTCTGGGGGCTTTTCTATGGGGGTGGTGAAGCCTACGAACCAACCGGCCCCGGCTGCCTCTCACGATCTATATTGATCTACGTGGCTTAGAATCCTGCCTAGCCGGGTTGTTGAAGTGGGGACGTGTATTCAGCAAACACGGGAGGTCAACCCATGAAACATACCAACCGAACCCCGACAACATTGACGGAAGCTGAAGTATCGGCTCTGCTGGCAGCCACCAGCAGAAGTGAGGCTGACCTTCGGGACCATCTCATTCTGGCCATTGCCTTGGGTACGGGGTTAAGGCTAAGTGAGATTGTCAGCCTAAACATCTCCGACGTAAAGAATGGCAAGGGAGCCAAGGGAGTCTGGGAACTCCGACCGGAAACCACCAAGGGCAACAAGCCGGGCACCATCGGCCTGCCTGACAGGCTCCGACGTAAGGTGTCAGCATACTTGAGGTGGAAAGCCGACCGGGGTGAGTCCGTGGAGCCTGAAGCCCCTCTGTTCCAAAGTCGTGGTGGTGGGAAGAATGGCAAGGCCGGTGGGGGTCAAATCTCTGGGAGAACCGTTCAGCATCTCTTTAAGGTATGGCAGCAACGTTGTGGCTTCGACAGGACGTTGACATTCCATTCGTTACGCCATACGTTCTGCACGTCGTTGTGGAGGTCATCGGGTGACTTGAGGTTGGTCCAGCAGGCCGCCCGTCATAGCAGTCCTTCAACCACTAGCATTTACACCCACCCCAGCCTTTCTGACGTTCTTACAGCCGTTCAGGACATCCCCTGTTAGGTGCCTTTCGTGAAACGTGCAACTCCGTTGTCGTGAAAGACCTGATTTGTGGCTGAAAACCTCAATGATTGTGGTTCCGAGTCGCATGTTCCATGTAGAAGACGACACTGGACTCCAACGTCTATCCCTCCGAGTATGACATCGCCATAGCTGACAACCTGTTTGAAGCTCTAGCCTGTAAAAGGTGTCAAACCCCCACCATTGTTTTGGGGTTACTTTGTGTATAATACACGCAAAGACACAAAGGTTCATGTCATCTTGCATACCGTTTAGGGGTTTTCACATTGAAGTGCGTGCAGGTTTGAATGTCGGCTTGATACGGAGCAAACAATTCCAACTTCATTGAAATATGTTGTTGACATATTCCACAAAAGTGACGTACTCTTATGAAGTCACACAGAGAAATGTGTGACTGACGCCCTACCCGGCTATTGTGAGGAAAAACCAAGCCCGCACCGGGAACTTGTCATTTACGAAGTCGCCTTTTCAAAAGAGAAGGCTGTGTAATGACGTGGTTCCAGTTGTGGGTTTTCTGTTTTTCAGAACCCTCCTGAAATCACGTCTTCACAAGACACCGGGAGGTAAAAAATGAATCCATCTAAAACCACATGGTGGACCACTAAGCAGGTGGCCGCCAACCTGAAGGCCACCGAGCCCACGGTTCGGTATCTGTGCCGGTACGGGCTGCTGCCCTATGTCACCGTACATGACCGCTGCTGGAGGTTCGACCCGGATGAGGTCATGGAAGCCGCTGAGAAGCTGGGGCTGAAAATCACGTCGGATGATGCTGACGCCACACCAGAAGCTGCAACCGCCATCAATGCTTAAAGCCGTGGGACGTAGGCCGATGAATGCCGACCAATACCATAATAGTAGGGGTGGTAGGCCCCGAAGTCCGCCATTGTTGAAGCTTCGGCCCATGAACGTAAAAAAGCCCGGCTGTTGGCGCAGCCGAACCTTTAATAGAAACCTGCTGGATAACAGGAGATAGAAGATGCACAATAGGAGTATTTTACCAATCCCGGACCAGGATGTCCAGACGGAAAACCTCCAGGTTCCCCCCGACACGATTCTCCAGGAGACAAGCTGGGTGGTGGAACCGATTGATGATGATGTCATTGATGAGATTATTTCGAATGCTGAACCCCATCCCGCATTACAACTCGTACGTCGTATTCGAGGCGCCGGTTCCCAGAATATTCGTGTCAACATTTACGCCGACCATGAAAGTGCCTTCGCCAGGCTTGGAGGAGGCAGTACACCCAGTGGCATCGGACCGATGGTGAAGATGTGGCCCATCGACGACACGACCTTGGGTGAGGAAATGCCTTGGCAGATGTCGGAGTCAAACAAACACGGGTTCGCCGTGTCATGGTGCCCGAACCTTGTCGACGCCGATACGAAGGAGGTCACTGAGGTAGTGGCCATTGCCGCCGATATGGATGATGGCCGCTGGTCGCCTGAAATGGGTGGACCTGAGCCGGATGTGATTGTCCAGAGTAAGAACGGCGACCATTGCTACTGGGTGACGGAAACCATCATCGACTTGGCTGAGGCCATAAGTCTTTCCAGGCTGGCTGCCATCAAGCTGAGAGCCGACCCGGCAGCCGCCAGCCCCAAACAGCCGCTACGTCTACCAGGGTTCAAACATCAGAAGGAACCCCAAGACCCCTTTGACGTACACATTTCCCATGAGTCACAACGCAGTACAAAGTGGACGGTGGCTAAGTTCGTTGAAGCTTGGGGGCGGGATGTTCCATCAGAGGAAGAATGGAACGAATACAAAAGCTGGTATCAGGCCGCCAAGCTTATTGGCCGAGAAAACGTAGGAGACTTCCAGAGCCCTGAGTGGTCCGCTGTTCGAGATGGAACCATGGCCTATCTGGACCTGCTGCTTCAGTTCAGGAAGCTGGTTCCCAAGAATAGCAGCAGAGAAATGCCGAAGTGGGAGGCTGAAAAAGCACCGGAGTACTGGTGGAGTCTTGTCACGGGTTTGGAGTTCGTAGAAACCTGTTTACGCATCAAGGGGGTTACGGGAGTAGACCCTAGGCCGAGCATAACTCCAGAACTTCGTCAGAGAATGAACCCGAACGACCTGGAGTGGATGGACATTGAGCCCAAGCTCAGGGTGTGGGTGGCTAAAACCAAAAAGCAGCTGCTTGAAGCAGGTGAGGAAAAACGGGTTGCTTTGAAGGACGACCCTGAAAAGGTGTTTGTCTTTCCCCCCTTCGAACCCTTCGACCCCGACAAAATCACACGGGATGAGGTCAAGGAACTGCCGCCGCTGGGAACTCGTCCTGCCGTCAGGACTCAGGGTAGCTGGGATATGCGTACCGTTAAGTGGGTTGAGTTGCTGTCGGAAGCCGGGATTTACCGGTCTTCAAGAGGTGACGGCTGGCACGACATTCGTTGTCCTTGGGCCGAGTTGCATTCCGATGCATCCAAAGACTCCGCCGGAGTGGTGGACCCCGCCGGGGGTAAATCGGGAGGGTTCAACTGCTTTCACTCCCACGGACATACAACAAAAGACCTCATGGAATGGCTGGTGGACGAGCTTGGTGAGGAGACCGTGGCTCGGTATTGTGACCGTTCCGCGAACGAAGCACCCGCCGAAAAGCCGGGAGGTAAACAGAGACCCGGCCCCCAGTGGCCTGTGACGGTGAAAAGGAAAGATGGGAGTTCTATCCCGGTCCCCCATGCCATCGAAAACACCCGAGCCATGCTTGACTTCTACCAGATAGACGTTCGCTACGACTTGATGAGACACAAAGCTGAGTATAACGTGCCTGGAGCTTGGGTGGTGTCTGAGGCTTCGGAGAATGCCGGATGGTCCTACATCCGAACTTTGGCTCGAAAACATGGTCTTCAAGTTGCCGCAGTGGAAGACCATTTGTCCATCATCCAGGCAGAGAACGGTTATCATCCCGTCTACGAGTGGATGATGGCGAAACCTTGGGATGGCCGGGACCGTGTCGGAGTGCTGCTGGATTCCCTGAGTCTGGCTCCGGGCTCGGATAGGGACTTGACCTTAACGCTACTGAGAACCTGGTTGGTGACGGCCGCCAAAGCAGTTTCCATTCCCGGCACAGCACGAGAAGGGATTGCAGCTCAGGGAGTGTTGGTTTTACAGGGTTCTCAGGACGCCTGCAAAACCCGATGGCTGATGTCTCTGTTGCCGCCAGGTCTGGGCTGGGCCAAAGAAGGAGTGCTTCTGGACCCGTCCTCCAGGGATAGTGTCCAAAGGGCTACAAGGTATGCCGTCTGTGAACTGGGTGAGTTGGACGCCACCTTTCGTAAGGCCGATATCGCCAGATTGAAGTCCTTCATAACCGAGAAGACCGACACCTACCGGTCGGCGTACGAACGCCGGGAAGAAGAATATTGTCGCCGAACTGTTTTTGCCGGGTCCGTCAATCCAACCAGCTTTTTGATGGACTCCACGGGCAACCGCCGTTTCTGGACCGTGCCGGTTACATCCTGCAACGTGGAACATGGATTGGATTTACAGCAACTTTGGGCTCAAGCTGCTGAATTGGCCCGGCAGGGGCATCCTATCTGGTTAGAGGGTACAGCCAAAGACAAGCTGAACGAATCCAACAAGACCTTCGAAAACATCGACCCCCTGGAAAGCAGCTTCGACGAACTCTTCGAAATCGACCCGGCAGGTCGGACTCCACAGTCCGAGATGACCGACACCATCCGAAATGCTGCTGGAGGCATGAGTCAGAATGAAACCAGAAGGTTGCTGTCGACACTCCGGGAACGAATTGCCAGAGAGGGGCTGAAGACTCGGAAATCCAACGGTGTGACCCTGTGGCCGGTAACTCGCCGCTTGGTGGATGACCTGGATGGAGTCACGATGCTTGACACATCCTCGGACACCGACTCTGATAATCCAACCTTGAACTGAGGTTTCCCATGGACAGGGTACGACAGGGTACGAGGGAAAAACTGTCGTACCCTGTTATTTATCTGTAATACCAAGTGCTTATCTAAAAACAGGGTACGAGGGTACGAGTTTTGCCAAACTATTACTCTCGGGAGAACACACAGTCATCCTGCCCCTGGGTGTCTCTCGGCTTCTTTATTTTCCTCAAAACAAAAGTTTGGTGATTTATCGTACCCTCGTGCCCTGAACCACCTTTAGATAAGTGATTACAAGTAGTTAAGCAGGGTACGAACGAAACCCTACTCGTACCCTGTCGTACCCTGTTTCTGCGAAACGTCGGGAGGGCGGATACCAATATTCATCCTCGGCAAATTCTCCGGCTTAGTTTCCCCTGGTTCCGGGTTGTTGAACTATAGGCCCCGGTTTCTGTCGGTCGGGGTTGCCAACTCAACCCTGACGTAGAGAGGACCTAAAAATGACCACGAATGAATCTGCGAGGAAACAGGAGCCGTACCACTCTGATGCTGCCTACCTGGATGCCGAGTTCAGCTGGCTCAGATTGCATGTCAGTCTGCTGGACCTTGAACGTCGATTTGAAGGCCGAGGAACGGATGATGTCAGCCCCAGCACCAGCCGAGTGGGCGAAGCAGAGAATGTGGCATCCAAGGAACTGAACCGGCGACTTGGCGGGCTTCAAAAGGACGTTGAAGCAACCCGGCAGGCAGTGGATGCCAAACTGGAAACCCATCGTAAGGCTGGAACCTTCAAGCTGGGGCTGGATGTACTTACTGAACGGTATCAGCTATCCCCGGACGAACGATTCATCCTGTTGGCTCTTGCCCTTCCGGCGGTGTCGGCACCTTTATCCATGGACATCTATGCCACCATGGGTGTCTTCAGCGGAACCCTTCAGATTCAAGAGGTCGTCAGCCTGCTGCAACCGGCAGGTGTCGAGGACTGGTTGAGGTATCGAAGACTGTTCCAGGTCAGCAACCCCCTCATCAAGCACGGCCTGATTACGGTTGACTACCCCGGTAGGGAGGCGACTCCCGGTGACCTCTGGTATGCCGACGTGAGCCTCACCAGGTTGGCTTTGGCCATAATTGCTGGTGACCCGGATATCAATGCTGATGGAAATGCCGACAATGGCAGTGATGACGTTCACTGAGATAGGAAACTTTATGGACAAACTTTTCAGAATCCAGGTTTGCCGGGGTGACGGCATCGAAGGCAGTGAAACCGAACACATCGTCAAAGTCATCGTCGAAGACGACGGTGTCACCATCGGCCAGATTCGTCTGGCCGGTGGTGATTTGGAAAATGCTACCGGAATTGCTTATGGACTGAAAAACCTTTCCGACGGTGGAACGGATTTGATGGAAATTCTTCCAGAACCTGAGCCCATGGTGAATGGGTGATGACTAAGACGAAAGCCCAGAATTTTGGGAATCCGTCTGGTGATGACACGATTGAAGCCGGAAAGGTACCGAATGACTGAGGCCCGGACAGCCAACCGGGGAGAGAACGTGGCTTACAGACCATTCTCGGAACCCGATTGTTGGACAAAATTCGAAAAATCGTGATGCGACTGAACAGGATGAGTGACCCGGTGGGTAGAGTCTGCTGTGGTTGGGATGAATCCAGTCACATTGATGACAAACCCCACAGAGAAGGAACGAACGATGTCCATCAAACAACTCGACAACGACAAATGGCTGGTTCAGATTCAGCGGAACGGAAACCGGAAGACGAAACGAGTAACCGGCACCCGTGCCGATGCTGAACTGACTGAACGTGACCTCGGCATCCAACTAAGCATCCCCGAACGGTCACCCTACAATCCGAGCCCGGCAGGCATGGAACGTATAAAAACAAGCCTGTCGTCACCCCCTGAAGACTTCGGCGAAGCCACGACCCTTCGGGATTGGTTCCACCATCGATGGGTTGAGTACAGCAAGTCCATCCAGAATGACAACACCCGTTACACCAGCGAACACAGGTGGCAGTACCTGCTGTACTACCTGGGGGACAAGCCCCTGGCTGAATGTCTTGAAACCAGAACCATTAACTGGTTCTGTGAGAAGATGAAAACCAACGGGGCCATGTCGTTTGCCAAGACCCTGACGGGCGGCTTCCGAAAACCCAGGGTCAAGACTCTGAAGAATGCCACCATCAACAAAAGCCTACAGTGCCTGAAGTCGGCTCTGAACCTGGCTTTCAGAGAGGGTGTGGTGAAGACCAAACCCTACTTCGACCTGCTGCCCCAGGATGACAGCACAATGGTCGTACCACCTTCGGATGACCAGTACAAAGCCCTGCAAAAAGCTGCTGAGAGCCTTCGGGACCATGCCCCCTACTTGCCGGAGGTCATCGAGTTCACGGCGCAGACGGGCATGAGACGGGCCGAGGTGTTCACTCTTAGCTGGCGGTCGGTGGATTGGAAACGTGGAACCATCAGGGTTGAGTCCCAACCGAAGTCCAGAATGGTGAACGGGGAACTGTGGAAGCCCAAGCATGGCAGGAGCCGGGAAATCCCCATGTCTGCCAGGGTGAAGACGATTCTGGAACTGGTCTTCGAGAAGCATCCCCATGATGACGATGACCTCGTGTTCCCGAACCGTGGGGGCAGCCCCTATTACCCCTTCTACCGGGTGGACACCGAGCAGAGTCGAGGCAGGGGCTACTTCTACCCGGCCATTGAAATTGCCGGTCTGAAAGGCAGGGTCACCTTCCACAGTCTTCGGCACAAGTTTGCTGTGGACCTGCTGACACGTGGTGTCCCGATAACCATCGTCAGTGAACTTCTAGGCCACTCCGACATCCAGCTCACCGTCAAACGGTATGGACGGTATTCGTCGGATGCTGCCGTGAAGTTCGAGGCCATCAAGGTGCTGGATGGAAACGATGGGAACTGACCCAGGCAGCATTCAGGTTGATGCTTCAAGACACGTGGCCGGGTGCATCCAATACCCGGTCTGTGTGCCTTGTCAGGGCTTTGTGTGGCCTCTGAGAGGCTTCAGAGTGCCTTCCAGACGGACGACGATGACACCCGACCTTAACGGTGATTGTTGGCCTAAAGCAGCCACTGGAGCCCTGCTGATGCATCAGAACCCGATAACAGGGGCCTGTGAGCTTCTTCGGTTGTACGACCAATGGGCATCCTATGGACCGGAATCCACGGTAAACTCTACTGAAATTCCCGTATCGAGGGTTGGCGGTCGAATGCATCGATAATGCATCATCGATGCAATCGATGCGTCGATGCGTTATGGTGCATCAAAATCAGCAAAAAAAAGTGCATCAGTGCATCAGGGTTTTATGGTATACTCCGTAACCACTTGATATGGTAACGAAAACAGAACTTTGGAAACTTGATGGCCGGGTGGATAGTCGGGGGAACCCGGTGAACCGGATCGACCCCACGGGGTTGGATGATGAGGATGATGATGCCGTTGATAATGGTCCGTCTCTGTGGGGATTCTTTAAGTATATCACGGGGATAGAAGACCCCGTCGAAGAAGCCGAAACCAGAATCCAGAAAAAGGTGGCCAAGGAAAAACATGACGCCGCCGTCTTCGGAAATCCCGCCACCGCCGACTTTAGTGGGGTCACATCTTACGGTCAACAGCATGCCAGCAATATGTACAGTGCCGGTGTCAAGGCCGTTAAGACCGGTGAAGTCGGACTACAGGTGGCATCCATCGGGGTGCCAGATCCATCGGATGCCCTATACTTGGGACTTGCCTTTGGTGGGCTGAAAGTTGTTGGTAAGGCAGACAATGTCTCGGTTTATCGTTCGCTTGATGCCGCTGGTAACGTCCAGTATACAGGCATAACAAACAATCTTGCTCGCCGGGCGGCAGAACATCTCCGGCAAAAGGGTATAGAGATTGAACCTTTGTTAACGGGTCTTTCAAGAAACGATGCACGTGCCGTAGAACAGGTGCTAATCGAAATTCACGGCCTGCAAAAACAAGGGGGGACCCTATTAAACAGGATCAATAGCATTGCCAAATCAAGGCCTGAATACGCCCAACAGTTGCAAAAGGGACATGACCTTCTAAAGTCAATAGGATATGAATGATGCCAAAAAGAGCTAAACCCGGTTCCGTCATAGAGATAGAAATCCCCAATGGATGGATTTATCTACATTACTTGGGAAAACATGAATTGCTCGGTGGATGTGTTACTGTATGTCCTAATGTACAGGCAGAGCAAAAATTGCCGGAGCCGAGTCTTTTCAAAGACAGCTATATTGCATTTTATCCCGTTAGTGCGGCATTACACCATAAACTTGCAGATATAGTAGGTCACCTAACGCCATCGGAAATACCAAGTTGTTTGCGTAGACGAGGTAAAATAACCAATACAAAGGTGGAGAACTGGATTATTGAATGTGAATCTGATCGTTATATCAAAAGTGATCTCAGTGAAAATGAACGGCAGATACCCATAGCCGCTATTTGGAATCATGAAATGTTAATACACAAGGTGTCCCATGGATGGCGACCTGAACTTGAGTACTAGGGCGACGACGGGTGGCCGTGACAAGCCGTGACCGTTGAAAACACGAATGGGTGGCATTGTTCCCGTTCCATCATCCCGTCATTGGCTTTGATGGCCCCAAAGGGGGGGCGGTGTCGGCTTTGCCGGTATTCTCCCTGACGTTTTCAAAGAGGGTTCTGATTTTGGCATCGAGGTTTCCATACGTGTCCAATATCGTACCGGGACCGATCAGGAACCGGGAACTTGGTTAATCGGGCGGTTACTGGAATCCGAACCCGAACCTTCCTTTCACCGCACGATTTCCCATCAGGTGTTTTTTCTCTCTCTGAAGCGACAGAAGCCTCTCTGGGACTCGTTCTCTCATTGACGGCACACAATGACTCTGGACATCGGAACGTGGCTCACAGGGGTGTTCTGGGGGCTTTTCTATGGGGGTGGTGAAGCCTACGAACCAACCGGCCCCGGCTGCCTCTCACGATCTATATTGATCTACGTGGCTTAGAATCCTGCCTAGCCGGGTTGTTGAAGTGGGGACGTGTATTCAGCAAACACGGGAGGTCAACCCATGAAACATACCAACCGAACCCCGACAACATTGACGGAAGCTGAAGTATCGGCTCTGCTGGCAGCCACCAGCAGAAGTGAGGCTGACCTTCGGGACCATCTCATTCTGGCCATTGCCTTGGGTACGGGGTTAAGGCTAAGTGAGATTGTCAGCCTAAACATCTCCGACGTAAAGAATGGCAAGGGAGCCAAGGGAGTCTGGGAACTCCGACCGGAAACCACCAAGGGCAACAAGCCGGGCACCATCGGCCTGCCTGACAGGCTCCGACGTAAGGTGTCAGCATACTTGAGGTGGAAAGCCGACCGGGGTGAGTCCGTGGAGCCTGAAGCCCCTCTGTTCCAAAGTCGTGGTGGTGGGAAGAATGGCAAGGCCGGTGGGGGTCAAATCTCTGGGAGAACCGTTCAGCATCTCTTTAAGGTATGGCAGCAACGTTGTGGCTTCGACAGGACGTTGACATTCCATTCGTTACGCCATACGTTCTGCACGTCGTTGTGGAGGTCATCGGGTGACTTGAGGTTGGTCCAGCAGGCCGCCCGTCATAGCAGTCCTTCAACCACTAGCATTTACACCCACCCCAGCCTTTCTGACGTTCTTACAGCCGTTCAGGACATCCCCTGTTAGGTGCCTTTCGTGAAACGTGCAACTCCGTTGTCGTGAAAGACCTGATTTGTGGCTGAAAACCTCAATGATTGTGGTTCCGAGTCGCATGTTCCATGTAGAAGACGACACTGGACTCCAACGTCTATCCCTCCGAGTATGACATCGCCATAGCTGACAACCTGTTTGAAGCTCTAGCCTGTAAAAGGTGTCAAACCCCCACCATTGTTTTGGGGTTACTTTGTGTATAATACACGCAAAGACACAAAGGTTCATGTCATCTTGCATACCGTTTAGGGGTTTTCACATTGAAGTGCGTGCAGGTTTGAATGTCGGCTTGATACGGAGCAAACAATTCCAACTTCATTGAAATATGTTGTTGACATATTCCACAAAAGTGACGTACTCTTATGAAGTCACACAGAGAAATGTGTGACTGACGCCCTACCCGGCTATTGTGAGGAAAAACCAAGCCCGCACCGGGAACTTGTCATTTACGAAGTCGCCTTTTCAAAAGAGAAGGCTGTGTAATGACGTGGTTCCAGTTGTGGGTTTTCTGTTTTTCAGAACCCTCCTGAAATCACGTCTTCACAAGACACCGGGAGGTAAAAAATGAATCCATCTAAAACCACATGGTGGACCACTAAGCAGGTGGCCGCCAACCTGAAGGCCACCGAGCCCACGGTTCGGTATCTGTGCCGGTACGGGCTGCTGCCCTATGTCACCGTACATGACCGCTGCTGGAGGTTCGACCCGGATGAGGTCATGGAAGCCGCTGAGAAGCTGGGGCTGAAAATCACGTCGGATGATGCTGACGCCACACCAGAAGCTGCAACCGCCATCAATGCTTAAAGCCGTGGGACGTAGGCCGATGAATGCCGACCAATACCATAATAGTAGGGGTGGTAGGCCCCGAAGTCCGCCATTGTTGAAGCTTCGGCCCATGAACGTAAAAAAGCCCGGCTGTTGGCGCAGCCGAACCTTTAATAGAAACCTGCTGGATAACAGGAGATAGAAGATGCACAATAGGAGTATTTTACCAATCCCGGACCAGGATGTCCAGACGGAAAACCTCCAGGTTCCCCCCGACACGATTCTCCAGGAGACAAGCTGGGTGGTGGAACCGATTGATGATGATGTCATTGATGAGATTATTTCGAATGCTGAACCCCATCCCGCATTACAACTCGTACGTCGTATTCGAGGCGCCGGTTCCCAGAATATTCGTGTCAACATTTACGCCGACCATGAAAGTGCCTTCGCCAGGCTTGGAGGAGGCAGTACACCCAGTGGCATCGGACCGATGGTGAAGATGTGGCCCATCGACGACACGACCTTGGGTGAGGAAATGCCTTGGCAGATGTCGGAGTCAAACAAACACGGGTTCGCCGTGTCATGGTGCCCGAACCTTGTCGACGCCGATACGAAGGAGGTCACTGAGGTAGTGGCCATTGCCGCCGATATGGATGATGGCCGCTGGTCGCCTGAAATGGGTGGACCTGAGCCGGATGTGATTGTCCAGAGTAAGAACGGCGACCATTGCTACTGGGTGACGGAAACCATCATCGACTTGGCTGAGGCCATAAGTCTTTCCAGGCTGGCTGCCATCAAGCTGAGAGCCGACCCGGCAGCCGCCAGCCCCAAACAGCCGCTACGTCTACCAGGGTTCAAACATCAGAAGGAACCCCAAGACCCCTTTGACGTACACATTTCCCATGAGTCACAACGCAGTACAAAGTGGACGGTGGCTAAGTTCGTTGAAGCTTGGGGGCGGGATGTTCCATCAGAGGAAGAATGGAACGAATACAAAAGCTGGTATCAGGCCGCCAAGCTTATTGGCCGAGAAAACGTAGGAGACTTCCAGAGCCCTGAGTGGTCCGCTGTTCGAGATGGAACCATGGCCTATCTGGACCTGCTGCTTCAGTTCAGGAAGCTGGTTCCCAAGAATAGCAGCAGAGAAATGCCGAAGTGGGAGGCTGAAAAAGCACCGGAGTACTGGTGGAGTCTTGTCACGGGTTTGGAGTTCGTAGAAACCTGTTTACGCATCAAGGGGGTTACGGGAGTAGACCCTAGGCCGAGCATAACTCCAGAACTTCGTCAGAGAATGAACCCGAACGACCTGGAGTGGATGGACATTGAGCCCAAGCTCAGGGTGTGGGTGGCTAAAACCAAAAAGCAGCTGCTTGAAGCAGGTGAGGAAAAACGGGTTGCTTTGAAGGACGACCCTGAAAAGGTGTTTGTCTTTCCCCCCTTCGAACCCTTCGACCCCGACAAAATCACACGGGATGAGGTCAAGGAACTGCCGCCGCTGGGAACTCGTCCTGCCGTCAGGACTCAGGGTAGCTGGGATATGCGTACCGTTAAGTGGGTTGAGTTGCTGTCGGAAGCCGGGATTTACCGGTCTTCAAGAGGTGACGGCTGGCACGACATTCGTTGTCCTTGGGCCGAGTTGCATTCCGATGCATCCAAAGACTCCGCCGGAGTGGTGGACCCCGCCGGGGGTAAATCGGGAGGGTTCAACTGCTTTCACTCCCACGGACATACAACAAAAGACCTCATGGAATGGCTGGTGGACGAGCTTGGTGAGGAGACCGTGGCTCGGTATTGTGACCGTTCCGCGAACGAAGCACCCGCCGAAAAGCCGGGAGGTAAACAGAGACCCGGCCCCCAGTGGCCTGTGACGGTGAAAAGGAAAGATGGGAGTTCTATCCCGGTCCCCCATGCCATCGAAAACACCCGAGCCATGCTTGACTTCTACCAGATAGACGTTCGCTACGACTTGATGAGACACAAAGCTGAGTATAACGTGCCTGGAGCTTGGGTGGTGTCTGAGGCTTCGGAGAATGCCGGATGGTCCTACATCCGAACTTTGGCTCGAAAACATGGTCTTCAAGTTGCCGCAGTGGAAGACCATTTGTCCATCATCCAGGCAGAGAACGGTTATCATCCCGTCTACGAGTGGATGATGGCGAAACCTTGGGATGGCCGGGACCGTGTCGGAGTGCTGCTGGATTCCCTGAGTCTGGCTCCGGGCTCGGATAGGGACTTGACCTTAACGCTACTGAGAACCTGGTTGGTGACGGCCGCCAAAGCAGTTTCCATTCCCGGCACAGCACGAGAAGGGATTGCAGCTCAGGGAGTGTTGGTTTTACAGGGTTCTCAGGACGCCTGCAAAACCCGATGGCTGATGTCTCTGTTGCCGCCAGGTCTGGGCTGGGCCAAAGAAGGAGTGCTTCTGGACCCGTCCTCCAGGGATAGTGTCCAAAGGGCTACAAGGTATGCCGTCTGTGAACTGGGTGAGTTGGACGCCACCTTTCGTAAGGCCGATATCGCCAGATTGAAGTCCTTCATAACCGAGAAGACCGACACCTACCGGTCGGCGTACGAACGCCGGGAAGAAGAATATTGTCGCCGAACTGTTTTTGCCGGGTCCGTCAATCCAACCAGCTTTTTGATGGACTCCACGGGCAACCGCCGTTTCTGGACCGTGCCGGTTACATCCTGCAACGTGGAACATGGATTGGATTTACAGCAACTTTGGGCTCAAGCTGCTGAATTGGCCCGGCAGGGGCATCCTATCTGGTTAGAGGGTACAGCCAAAGACAAGCTGAACGAATCCAACAAGACCTTCGAAAACATCGACCCCCTGGAAAGCAGCTTCGACGAACTCTTCGAAATCGACCCGGCAGGTCGGACTCCACAGTCCGAGATGACCGACACCATCCGAAATGCTGCTGGAGGCATGAGTCAGAATGAAACCAGAAGGTTGCTGTCGACACTCCGGGAACGAATTGCCAGAGAGGGGCTGAAGACTCGGAAATCCAACGGTGTGACCCTGTGGCCGGTAACTCGCCGCTTGGTGGATGACCTGGATGGAGTCACGATGCTTGACACATCCTCGGACACCGACTCTGATAATCCAACCTTGAACTGAGGTTTCCCATGGACAGGGTACGACAGGGTACGAGGGAAAAACTGTCGTACCCTGTTATTTATCTGTAATACCAAGTGCTTATCTAAAAACAGGGTACGAGGGTACGAGTTTTGCCAAACTATTACTCTCGGGAGAACACACAGTCATCCTGCCCCTGGGTGTCTCTCGGCTTCTTTATTTTCCTCAAAACAAAAGTTTGGTGATTTATCGTACCCTCGTGCCCTGAACCACCTTTAGATAAGTGATTACAAGTAGTTAAGCAGGGTACGAACGAAACCCTACTCGTACCCTGTCGTACCCTGTTTCTGCGAAACGTCGGGAGGGCGGATACCAATATTCATCCTCGGCAAATTCTCCGGCTTAGTTTCCCCTGGTTCCGGGTTGTTGAACTATAGGCCCCGGTTTCTGTCGGTCGGGGTTGCCAACTCAACCCTGACGTAGAGAGGACCTAAAAATGACCACGAATGAATCTGCGAGGAAACAGGAGCCGTACCACTCTGATGCTGCCTACCTGGATGCCGAGTTCAGCTGGCTCAGATTGCATGTCAGTCTGCTGGACCTTGAACGTCGATTTGAAGGCCGAGGAACGGATGATGTCAGCCCCAGCACCAGCCGAGTGGGCGAAGCAGAGAATGTGGCATCCAAGGAACTGAACCGGCGACTTGGCGGGCTTCAAAAGGACGTTGAAGCAACCCGGCAGGCAGTGGATGCCAAACTGGAAACCCATCGTAAGGCTGGAACCTTCAAGCTGGGGCTGGATGTACTTACTGAACGGTATCAGCTATCCCCGGACGAACGATTCATCCTGTTGGCTCTTGCCCTTCCGGCGGTGTCGGCACCTTTATCCATGGACATCTATGCCACCATGGGTGTCTTCAGCGGAACCCTTCAGATTCAAGAGGTCGTCAGCCTGCTGCAACCGGCAGGTGTCGAGGACTGGTTGAGGTATCGAAGACTGTTCCAGGTCAGCAACCCCCTCATCAAGCACGGCCTGATTACGGTTGACTACCCCGGTAGGGAGGCGACTCCCGGTGACCTCTGGTATGCCGACGTGAGCCTCACCAGGTTGGCTTTGGCCATAATTGCTGGTGACCCGGATATCAATGCTGATGGAAATGCCGACAATGGCAGTGATGACGTTCACTGAGATAGGAAACTTTATGGACAAACTTTTCAGAATCCAGGTTTGCCGGGGTGACGGCATCGAAGGCAGTGAAACCGAACACATCGTCAAAGTCATCGTCGAAGACGACGGTGTCACCATCGGCCAGATTCGTCTGGCCGGTGGTGATTTGGAAAATGCTACCGGAATTGCTTATGGACTGAAAAACCTTTCCGACGGTGGAACGGATTTGATGGAAATTCTTCCAGAACCTGAGCCCATGGTGAATGGGTGATGACTAAGACGAAAGCCCAGAATTTTGGGAATCCGTCTGGTGATGACACGATTGAAGCCGGAAAGGTACCGAATGACTGAGGCCCGGACAGCCAACCGGGGAGAGAACGTGGCTTACAGACCATTCTCGGAACCCGATTGTTGGACAAAATTCGAAAAATCGTGATGCGACTGAACAGGATGAGTGACCCGGTGGGTAGAGTCTGCTGTGGTTGGGATGAATCCAGTCACATTGATGACAAACCCCACAGAGAAGGAACGAACGATGTCCATCAAACAACTCGACAACGACAAATGGCTGGTTCAGATTCAGCGGAACGGAAACCGGAAGACGAAACGAGTAACCGGCACCCGTGCCGATGCTGAACTGACTGAACGTGACCTCGGCATCCAACTAAGCATCCCCGAACGGTCACCCTACAATCCGAGCCCGGCAGGCATGGAACGTATAAAAACAAGCCTGTCGTCACCCCCTGAAGACTTCGGCGAAGCCACGACCCTTCGGGATTGGTTCCACCATCGATGGGTTGAGTACAGCAAGTCCATCCAGAATGACAACACCTGTTACACCAGCGAACACAGGTGGCAGTACCTGCTGTACTACCTGGGGGACAAGCCCCTGGCTGAATGTCTTGAAACCAGAACCATTAACTGGTTCTGTGAGAAGATGAAAACCAACGGGGCCATGTCGTTTGCCAAGACCCTGACGGGCGGCTTCCGAAAACCCAGGGTCAAGACTCTGAAGAATGCCACCATCAACAAAAGCCTACAGTGCCTGAAGTCGGCTCTGAACCTGGCTTTCAGAGAGGGTGTGGTGAAGACCAAACCCTACTTCGACCTGCTGCCCCAGGATGACAGCACAATGGTCGTACCACCTTCGGATGACCAGTACAAAGCCCTGCAAAAAGCTGCTGAGAGCCTTCGGGACCATGCCCCCTACTTGCCGGAGGTCATCGAGTTCACGGCGCAGACGGGCATGAGACGGGCCGAGGTGTTCACTCTTAGCTGGCGGTCGGTGGATTGGAAACGTGGAACCATCAGGGTTGAGTCCCAACCGAAGTCCAGAATGGTGAACGGGGAACTGTGGAAGCCCAAGCATGGCAGGAGCCGGGAAATCCCCATGTCTGCCAGGGTGAAGACGATTCTGGAACTGGTCTTCGAGAAGCATCCCCATGATGACGATGACCTCGTGTTCCCGAACCGTGGGGGCAGCCCCTATTACCCCTTCTACCGGGTGGACACCGAGCAGAGTCGAGGCAGGGGCTACTTCTACCCGGCCATTGAAATTGCCGGTCTGAAAGGCAGGGTCACCTTCCACAGTCTTCGGCACAAGTTTGCTGTGGACCTGCTGACACGTGGTGTCCCGATAACCATCGTCAGTGAACTTCTAGGCCACTCCGACATCCAGCTCACCGTCAAACGGTATGGACGGTATTCGTCGGATGCTGCCGTGAAGTTCGAGGCCATCAAGGTGCTGGATGGAAACGATGGGAACTGACCCAGGCAGCATTCAGGTTGATGCTTCAAGACACGTGGCCGGGTGCATCCAATACCCGGTCTGTGTGCCTTGTCAGGGCTTTGTGTGGCCTCTGAGAGGCTTCAGAGTGCCTTCCAGACGGACGACGATGACACCCGACCTTAACGGTGATTGTTGGCCTAAAGCAGCCACTGGAGCCCTGCTGATGCATCAGAACCCGATAACAGGGGCCTGTGAGCTTCTTCGGTTGTACGACCAATGGGCATCCTATGGACCGGAATCCACGGTAAACTCTACTGAAATTCCCGTATCGAGGGTTGGCGGTCGAATGCATCGATAATGCATCATCGATGCAATCGATGCGTCGATGCGTTATGGTGCATCAAAATCAGCAAAAAAAAGTGCATCAGTGCATCAGGGTTTTATGGTATACTCCGTAACCACTTGATATGGTAACGAAAACAGAACTTTGGAAACTTGATGGCCGGGTGGATAGTCGGGGGAACCCGGTGAATAGAATAGATCCCACGGGACTTGCACCGGATCGTTTTGAAACATTAGAGATCAGTTGGGATGGTGCAGTTGGTCTAGCCAACTATTTGTGGGGTGGTGTAAAAAGAGCAGCGCAATATGTAGCTGACACTCTGCCTGCCGTTGCTGCTGGTGTGGCATCCCACGATGAAGACTTGGCAGCTGCCCATATCGAAGGGTATGAGCGTACTGGCAATCCGGTTGCTGAGGGATATCAGAACTGGAGTAATGATACTTTCGGTCCGGACAATCTCATGCAGGCTGCTGGCGCAGGGACAACAGATGCAGTTGCGGTAGGCATGATGGCGAGAGGGGCCGTCCAGGTCGCCAGGGAACTGCCGTATACCATAGCCCCACGCTACATGCTGCAAAGAGTAGTTAACAAGGTCAGCGCGGAGCTGGTGGCTAATCCGGCGAGTGCTAAATCATTGCTGTCACGTAAAGAATATTTTTCAGGCCAAAGAAGCCCGCGAACCTTCCCTTTGAATTATGGGAAGGCGATGGAGAGAGGGGTTGCTAAAACCATCCGCGAGTCGGCGACTCTCAGCAAGTATTACAAACATATCGGTGGCCCAAACAGCCCCGATTTCATTGGTCTCAACCTTCTTGAGGGGCGAACATTTGAGCTGACGACTTTCAGGGCAATGTCCGCACACATGGGACGGCCTTACATTGACGCGTTCATCTTGTACAAACGCCCATTGACCTTGAAGGTGTTACCATGAAAATGAAAACATTCAAGGGGCAACGCTTCGATGCTGTGTATGATCGAAATTCCGGTCGTACCTTTTCGGACGCGATGTTCGAAGACTGTTACTTCGAGGGCTGCGCTTGGTCGATAACGCGAGACCCACGTCTGCGGTCCACCGTGCGAAACATGAAATTCTTCAATTGCTCTCAAAGGGGGTGCGCCCTTGATTCCGCCATTGTCGAGGACATACTGGTTGAGAACCTTGAAACACACGGGCAGTTGCTACAGACCTGGGGAGCGGTCTTCAAGCATCTGACGTTGAAAGGGAAGATCGGTCGGGTGATGCTCAGTCCGTTAATCGCGGCTGCCAGCGGCAAGCCGCACGAGCAGGCTGCATTTGACCAAGCGAACGCGGATTATTACGCCGACACCGATTGGGCGCTGGACATCAGGGAGGCGGAGTTCAAGGAATGCGACATTCGGGGAATCCCGGCTAAACTGATACGTCGCGACCCGGAAACCCAGGCGGTGGTGACGCGAGAAAAGGCATTATTAGGAATTCATAAAAAACTCCACATGCCCAAGACTTTCTGGTCAGGCTGGATTGATCTGTTCCTAGAGGAAGGACGGGATCAAGACGTGGTTCTTGTTGCCTCGAAAAGAGACAAAGATTTCAAGTACCTTTTGGAAGGCTTGCGCCACCTTCGTGATGCAGGGGTGGCGGAGACTGAATGATGCATAAAGGAATACCACTGTACATTTACCCTCCTGGTGATGCGCCACATGTTCCGGCGTGTTTGGGCTGGAGATGTACCGGTGTACATCGGTTGGAGATATACCGAGCTTGGGGATCGTACATGTAGGGGCGTGAGTTTTCGTACATGTACCGGGGTCTTGTTTCCGGGTATGATTTTCATAACATTCGAGTAGACGGAAAAGACGTTCTTTGAAATCGTGAGTGCAACCTTCCCCTGATGCACGTGTGAAGCCGGGGGAACCCGGTAAATAGAATAGACCCCACGGGACTTGCACCAGAGGACGCCGCCGAAAGTTTCTGGGAATCGGCAGTGGCATTTGCCACGTCCGGCGTTGACGTTGCCAAGAATTTCCTTAGTAATTCCGCCAAGTACGGGATGCAGGCAGGAATGGCTGTCACGATGGCCGAACTTGGCAAAGATATGGCCGAGGGTGTCGGCCAGTTGGCCGGTGAAGCCCATATGCTTGTGGAAAGGGGAGACAAACTTGGCAGCAAGAATGTAGATCGGTTCCTTGGAAAGGCATTATTCGGACTGACAGCCGGATTGGTAACCGGACGTGTTGCCGGGGCTGTGGGTAAACCCGGAATGAGTAGGGTCGTCCCGACTGCCGACGAGGTGGCCGGAATGACCGGTGTGACCGGCGGGGTCGAGGCAACGACTGGTGTCAATGCATTGATGAGTGTAACTCGGCCAACGACTACAATGTTGTCGGGCACGACGGTTTCTTCCTTTGGAAAGACAGTTGGCCAAGGCACGGTGAATGTCGGGCCGACGATTGAGGCGATTCAGTCAGGTCGCCTTCCCATGAGAAATATATTCGACAACACTGAAGGGCTACTCCCCACACGACCTCCTGGCTACTACCAAGAGTTCGTGCAACCGACGCCGGGGATCAAGGGCGTCGGCCCGCAACGGATAATCCGAGGCCAGAACGGGGAATTTTACTACACCCCCGACCACTACAAGACCTTCACCCCGCTCAATTGAGGAGGGCACGATGGCACCATTCCATTACTACGATTCGGACTTGCCGGCCTCGCCTGCGCTCGTAGCGGAGATACAGGTTGGGATCGGAAATAAAAAAAATCTCTTGCTGGAGTTGGCGGAACGTCTTGTTTTCCCGGATTATTTTGGGGTGAATTGGGATGCCCTTAATGATTGCATCCGAGACTTCTCGTGGTTGCCGCCCGGCCCTGTCGTCCTGAGGCATCGGGATCTACCCCTAACGGGCGAGGTCTCCGAGTTGAAAAAGTATTTATGGGTTCTAAATAACGTTGCAGAAAAGAAGTGGACGGTCCCTGGTCAGGTGTTACGCGACCTTCACGTCGTCTTTCCGCCGGAGACCCGGGACCGGATCGCCGCGCTACTCAAGGAGTACGAGGAAGAGAGGGGAATATAGAAAATAGAGGAACGTACATTCACCCTCCTGGTGATGCGCCACATGTTCCGGCGTGTTTGGGCGGGAGATGTAGTGCATCAGAAAAGACGTAGATGCAGGGAGTCTGGCCCCGCAGATTGCATCAGGGGCAGAATGCGCTACATGTGACGCATCCGGGGTCGAAAGTTGAAGAGATGGGTACGATTGCTTTCGGTACGTCGAACAATGCATCTAACGACTTGTAATAAGCGTCTTAGTCCAGCAATTATTAACGGGGATTCTCCCATATTGTCGTACGGATTAACCTCTTTGCTTTTGCGTAAGTTTAAATGAGATCATGAAATGATCAGCTTCTTGTATAGAAATACAAAAAAGTATCTAATCACTTCCCTATGGGTAGGGATTGTTTTCTTTCCATTATATTTCGCAATACAAGACATGAAAACTCAGGAGTTCTTTTATATTGCGCATGTTAAGATCATCGTATCGATAGCAGCTTTCGGTTTTGGGGTCTATTTGTCTTTTCGCAAGCTAAAAAGCACATGGCCTTTCACCGGACTTTTCAATATCGTATATTTCATGATTCCTGCCATTTATATTGCACCTACATTTGAACACATAGATGAAAATAGCGGCTTCGAAAATAGAGGATTGGTCCTTCAACTAATTATCCCCTATGCCTTCTATTTCCTTGCAATTATATGGTCATTTCTTTTTCATGGAAAAACGGGGAATAGAGGGTCTATGATTTCTTTTATTATAGGAATTCTGTTTATAGCCATTGTTACACTGTCTGGACTAGTAAAAATCGGAAATAACTTCTACAGTTCTAGCGACCCTGCTATGATAGTTTGGGTAGCATTCTTTGCATATGTAACCTGGATCCTAGGATTAATTTTAGGGACAGTGATATCCTGTGCAGTCCTAGGTAAAAAAACAAAACAGATCGCTGGATTGGAAATAATACAGCTTTAATCTACTCTACCTCCCTAATCCAGCAATCCCACGGCATCGAACTTGACCTTGGCGTCGGATGCGAACTGACCGTAGCGCTTGACGGTGAGCTGGATGTCAGCATGGCCAAGCAGATCGGAGACCACGGTGATGGGCGCTCCCTTGGTCAGCAGTCGAACCGCGAAAAGATGGCGCAGGGCATGGAATGTGACCTTGCCCTTGAGCCCGGCCTTTTCGACGGCGACATGGAAGTAACCCCTTCCCCGGCTTCTAGGACCATCCAGTGAATACATCGGGTAGTACGGCGAACCTCCCTGGTTGGGAATGACGAGATCATCTTCACCATGAGGATGATTGGCATGCAGCATTTCCAGAATTTCTCGCACACGTTTGGTCATGGGGATTTCCCGGGCCTTGCCGTGCTTGGGTTTCCAGACCTGGTTATTGACCATACGAGCGCTCTTGCGTTTCTGGACCTTGATGACGCCGCGCATGAGATCGGTCGATCCCCATGCGAGATGGAAGATCTCAGCCCGACGCATGCCGGTGTCAGCGGCGAACTCCACCACTTCGGGCAGGTATGGAGCGTAAGGCCGAAGGAGTTCGCAGGCCGCCAGCAAATCCTGCAACTGCTCATCTGTGGGCGGGAGGACCAAGGTGGAATCCTCTTCCGGTAATAAATCGAAGGTAGGCCGCCTGGAGACAGTCCCTTCACGGAAGGCCAGATTCAGCGCCGCTTTCAGGCATTGGAGCGACTTGTTGACCGTGGCGTGAGAAAGGGTCGTCGCTCGGAGGCGTCGGGGCGCGCCGGTCTGCGTTTTGCAAAACGAAATCGGACCGTTGGTCAGCATCTGCTCGATGAACCAATTGACGGTGCGGATCTCCAGACATTGCTCCAGGCTGCAGTCACCCAGGTAATGGAAAAGGTAGTTCCATTTGTGGACGCCGCGCAACAGCGTATTCTTGCTTTGGACGATGGCGGCGTGCTCGACGTATCGCTGATGGTAGTAGTCGCTCAGTGAGATGGAGCCGTCGAGGCTTAAGACGGATGGAGGACCGAAGGGAAGCGCTGGTGGTGTCAGTCTTTGATTCGAAACCGGAGATTCAACGACTGTGGTCGTCTCTGGATGTGCGGGATGGATATCAGGTTTGGAAGCGACCTGGGCCATTGGCATCTGTCCAAGGTTCCGATCCGGCTTGGACAGGTTGCTTTGCTTCCTTGTTTTACGTTCCAATTCCTGAGTGAGTTGCTGCTCCACTGCGTCGGCTTCGGCTCGATCGCCGTTTACGCGCCTCGTCTTTCGTTCGCCCGCCCGCTGAACTTGCACCATCCATTTATAGTCGTCGATTTTTCGCGCCGGCATAGACTGTAGGCTCCTAAGTAGCTGATAAGAGATATCTAATCTTTTCAGTGGAGTATATTAGCAATGTCTATGCCAGTTTCGTGTGGGTTGAATTCAAAGCCAAATGTATGATGTTTCCACCTCGTCCGCGCCGTCGCTCGATTCGGACCTGCCCTTCCGATTCCATCTGTTCCAACTGATAGCTGATGGCGTGTCGATTCCGACCGACCCGATCAACCAGATCGCTGACGGACAGACTCTGCATCTGACCCAGTACCCGCATAATGGCATCGCGGAGTACATCGCTTCTGTATGGTGCGGGAATCTGAGGCAACTGGCTGTTGCGGATTTCTTCCGGCAGGTCTTTCTGCCGAATTTGCTTCCCCCCACGGCGAACGACCGTCAGCACCAGATGCTTGATCGTGGACTTGAGCTGACGGACATTGCCCGGCCAGGAAAAGGCTTGCAGTACGTCCAAGACGGTTTCCGGCATATCCACCTGGACCTTGTACTGCCGAGAAAAATGGTCGATGAAGTGTTGGATTAGCACGGCAATGCTTCCAGGCCGGGCGCGAAGCGAGGGAATGATCAGGGGCGGCTCTTCCGCCAGGCGATGGTAAAGATCTCGCCGAAATTCACCACGTTCGATCATGCCGAGCAGATCTTTGTTGGTGGCCGAGACGATTCGGACATCAATCCGGCGAGGCTTCGTCTCGCCGATTCTCACGATTTCCTTCTCCTGCAGGGCGCGAAGCAGAAGCGCCTGGGAGTCCAGCGACAGATCGCCGACCTCATCCAGAAAAAGCACGCTTCCATGCGCGGCTTCGAAATATCCTGCCTTATCGGTTGTGGCCCCGGTGAAAGCTCCCTTCTTGTGGCCGAACCACATGCTTTCGGCCAGGGAGTCTGGTATGGCGGCGCAGTTGACGGGTACGAGCGGGCCGCTTTTTCTCGGGCCGTTATAGTGGATGGCTCTGGCGCAGCCTTCCTTTCCGACGCCGGTTTCGCCTTGAATCAGGATGGCCGTATCCCCGATCCGGGCGATGCCCCGGATCGTATCGAACAGGGCGTCCATGACGGCATCACCGCCGATCAGCCCCTCCGTTCTGGAATACGTCAACTCTTGTGACACGCTATGTCCTTGATTACATTAAAACGATTCGTTGTGAGCCGTTTTGAGCTATACTGTACGTCTTCCATGCGCCGGAATCGCCTGTGGCATGATGGGCGGCAGCATGGATGCCTGCCTGTATTCCTGCGGCAAACAGTGACGACATTGCGAGCAGGAGTTGGAGATCCGGGTAAAATCCTGCTGGCAGGTTTTTAAAAACTGCCGCAGGCGACAGAAATTGTGGGGTGAGGCAGGATGGGTTTCGTAAAAACCTGTTGGCAGACTCACGATGGAGGAACGATATGAGACATCATCAGATTCGCCGGATCCGGGTGACCGGCGGTTTTCTCGACGGACTGGATATAGTTTTCACCGATGGCCTCAACTGCATTATAGGCGAGCGCGGCACCGGAAAGACTACGTTGCAGGAACTGATCCGCTACACACTGGGCGGCAGCATCAATGGCGGCGATCCCGACGACCGTCTTAGCAAGCTGCTCAAGGGCAACCTGCACAACGGCGTGGTGGAAGTGGAATTTGAAACCGAGGATGGTGGGCGCTTTACGATCAAGCGGGCCTACAAGGAGTCGCCGATTGTTATGGACCAGTCCGGTGAGGTCGTGGATCCGAAGATCCTCGATTCGGGCCTGTCCATCAGCGCGGCGGTCTTCAGTCAGAACGAAATCGAAACCATCGCCAGCGATTCGCCTTCACAGCGGGAGCTTCTGGATCGCTTTGAGCGCAAGCAGATCTGGGAGGTGCGCCAGGAGATTCAGCGCAAGCGCACGAAGCTGGAGCAGAACGCCAAAAGCCTGCTCCTGCTGGAACAGCAACTGCGCGGGGAGGATGTCAACCTTCAGGAGCTGCCCGCACTGAAGGAAAAACTCGAGCGGCTGAACAAGGAACTGGAAGGCGTGGATATCGGCCCGGAAGTGGAAGCGGCGTCCAAGGCTAAGCAGATGCGCGACAACGAACTGGCCGCGCTGAATGCCGTACCGCCGATCCTCGACAGCGCTCGTCGTCGCACGGAGCCTTTGCGGACGGGCATGTTTACGGGTCTGAAGGAAGTCTTCGCCGAAGAGCTTCTAAGCGGTCCAGACGGTGAACTGTTCGAGCAGCTCCGCGTTACTTATCTGGATCAAGCCAAACGGTTTCAGGATCTGATCAATGACGCTCTGGGGTGCCTGGACGAGATGAGTCAGGCTGCCGATACCATGCAGGAGGAGTTGAAGAAGCGGCATGCGCCGGAGGATGTGAAATACCACGACACCCTGGCCAAACAGAAGGACAAGCAGGCCCGCGTGAAAGATAGGGATGCGCTGGCCAAACAGATCCGGGAACTGGAAAATAAGCAGCGCTCCCGCACGCGCATCGAGGAGCAGATCAAAGAGATGCGGGAAGAGCGAGACAAGCTGCTGTGGGAATTCTCGGATGCCTGTCAGAAACGCTACGATGTGCGGCAACAGGCCGCTGAATCACTCAACCAGCAACTCGCAGGCAAGATTCGCATCGAGGTGCGCCAGGCTGCGGATACAACAACCTACGCGGACTTTCTGAACGATCAGATGAAAGGCTCCGGCACCAAGTTCCGGCCACGGGTGGCCAAGGTGACCAGCGCTATCGACCCGCGCCGTTTGGCTATGTTCATCGGGAGGGAAAATGCGAACGCGATTGTCGAGTCTTCTGAGGTGACGGAGGATTTCGCCGCTGCGCTGGTTCAGGCGTTTTCGAAGGATTCCAACGTCCGGTACGATCTGGAAGTGATTGACGTGGATGATCTGGTAGAGATTCAACTCGATACCGGGGCCGGGTTCCGCCCCACCGAACGGGTATCCACCGGTCAGAAATGCTCAGCCATTCTGCCCATCCTGCTGCTGGACAGCGTGGCGCCCCTGCTGATCGATCAGCCCGAAGACAACCTCGACAACTCCTATGTCTCGGATACGGTCGTGCCGAAGCTGAAAGAGACACAGGCGCGGAGACAGATGATCTTCGTGACGCATAATCCCAACATCCCGGTGCTGGGCGAGGCGAAGAATGTCGTGGTCCTCAAATCGGACGGACGCCAGGCCCAAGTGGCGTTACAAGGGAACCTCGACCGAAAGGAGATTCGCGATTTCATCGTCAATCTAATGGAAGGCGGCCTGGAGGCGTTTGAGGAACGCGGAAGGAGATATCGCGATGTCGGGCGCGGCTAAGAATCTCGAAAAACTGGCGACGTCATCGAACGGTGGCGACCGGGTCAAGGCGGTCGAGCATCTCGTCGACCAGGTACGCCGGGGCGAAAGCGATGATGCGACCGAAGCGTTCAAACTGCTGAAACTGTTGTCTTCGGATGGGAAGTGGGAGGTGCGTCAGGCGCTGGCGGAAAAAGCCACTCTGCTTCCGGATTCATGGTTCTGGAAGCTGATTCCCGGCCTGCTCGATGATGCGAACCCCTATGTGAAAAAGGCCGCTCTGCGAGTGAAACGCCTGCGCAGCCAGTCTACCGAGCAGAAAGAGGACGAAAAGGACGGACGCGCACTGGATCGACTGGCCAGCAAGATCGAAGCCGCTTCCAATAAGAATCCAAACGCCTTCCACAAGGACGTCATGACGGCGCTACGGGATGCGCAAGGGCTGGCGATCAACGAATTCGCCCATGAGTTGAAGAATCTGCTGCATCCGCTCAACTCGCAATTGTCTCGGTTGAGGGAAGACTTCTCCGACCACACCCTGCGCAAGCATTCCGAAACCTTGAATCGGATCGCCCAGCGCAGCAAACGTCTCGAAGACTTCAGCGAATCCATGCGCTTCATTGCGGAGGGACGGAAACTGCACTTTGACGTGGTCCAATGCGGATCCCTGGTCGATCAAGTCTGCCAGTCGGTGCAGGATCTGGCCGATGAGAAAGGCGTCAGCCTGATTGTCCGAGAGCCACCCGACGTGAATCTGCGAGTCGTGATCGAACGTCTTGCGCGCGCCCTGATCAATATCGTGAAGAACGCCATCGAAGCCTCGCCAGATGGCGGCCGCGTCGAGTTTTCCGCTGCACTGTTTGAAGAGGCAGGCGAGATCGAATTTGTCATCCGGGACAATGGGCCCGGAATCAAGGAGGAGCACCGGCGGGTGATCTTTACGCCTTTCGCCTCCGGTAAGAAGGAACAGGGACCCCACCTGGGCATGGGACTTTATCTGGCCTACAGCGTGGTTGAACTGGAGCATCGCGGAGCGATCGAGGTGGATAGCGACGGTGAATCCTGGACGGTTTTCCGTTGCCGCGTTCCGCTTGGAACCTGATGGAGTGAATCGATGAAAGCCCTTTATCATGCACTGATTATCGATGACGAACCGGACAACCGTCTGGAGATCGCATCGTATCTTAAAAATCTGAATCACAGTTACGACGAGGTCGGATCGGTCGAGGAGGCCAAGACAAGCATTTCGGGTAAAAGCTACGATTATGTGGTGCTCGATCTGCGCCTGCCGCAGGAGCCGGGTAGTCCGGCCGCCGACGTGAATTTCGGCAAACGCCTGCTCGACCACATCCTGGAAAACCACTCCGGCCTGCCGGTGCTGGTGGTGTCCGGGTATGGAAACGACACGAACACCGTCGTCGATATCATGAAGCGGCAGCGGGCTGGTGCGCTGGTTTCGTTTGTGAAGAAGCCCTTCACTGCTGAAGGCAACAGCAGCATCCTGCAGGAAATCACAGACCTTCTAAAAGACCGGGAGCAACGAGCGGCTGAAGGAACCAAACGCAAGCCCAAGCGGGTGAAAAAGCCCAAGCCCACGGGCAAAGATGAAATCGATCTGGCTTGTGAAGAAGTGGGGCACAGGCGTTACCGAATCCACGTCAACGGCAAGCCGGTGGAGGTCACCCAGCAGATGTTGAACGCGCTGGCGGTTTTTGGTGATGCCCAGAAGGCTTGGACAGGTAAGAAGAAGGAATGTTATCTGGCGAAGGTGCCCTACGACGATTTCGGCGTAGGTGCGAAAGGTGAAGACAGCCATCTGAGTTCGATGTTCTCGAAGATGAAGGAACGGCTCTGGGAACATCTTCAGGAATCAATCTTGATCTGCAAGCGTGGTGAGTATTATCTGGGAGCGGTTCTCAAGAATCGAGATCAGGCGGAAAAGTATCTGGAGATGTGAAAGTATACGGCAGCCGCATTCGAACGGTTGTATCAACCGCCTACTTGACGCTTGGTTAGGTTTTTCCGATCCCGCAGGCGCAGGTTCGGGGCTTATGCTCAGGGGGGGCGGGCGATGTATCTATGTGCACATCGCGTTTCGCCTCCAGTCGCCAGATAATGAAACCCTGACGCTCATTTTCCGTTGTGGCTATTCCAGGTAAAAAGATGAAAAGCACTTATCCCCACACCTAACAATGCACCTATCCTGATCATCTCATGAAAACCTGCGTTCCGTTACTGGCCAGATACAGTGAACTGAACTGTCCTTCTCTCCAACTCCTGTTTTCCATTATTGCCGACACAGTACAATTTGACGATCACTCTGCCTCTCACGGTCCGACCTAGCGGACCCTTACCGGCTCTGGTTACACCACCTACGGAATAACTCCCTCCAGGGCGGGGAGTGTCGAAGAAAAAGGTTCCGCCTTGACCGGATTGGCCACGAAACAACCTCAGATTCTCGGAACTATAGGAGCCGATCCTCTTTTTATCGATATATATCTCAGCGTCCCACATTACGATCACTGTGGCACCACTCTGGTTTATTATATTTTTGCCGAAGTCTACAATACCCTTTTCTCCAGGGCCAAGTTGGGACTTTCTGAGGCTAGGACCGCTCCAGTAGTATCGACCACATCCAGTCGGGGAATTTGAATTATAGGTGGTATGGCTTTCGGAATTCCGGTTCTGTATCGCATTTTCCCGGCCAGATCGAACTCCACCGCTACCAGATGGGTAGTTTCTTGATGAGGAAGAAGTCGAATTTTGATGGCTGTTACGTTGATTTTGTGCATTGTACCTATGGGTCCTGCAAATTTCATCCCATTTTTCTATTCTTGGGTCAGGAGCCCGGTCATACAATTCGCATCCCAAGGCATAAGATGATTGACCTTCGATATAATAGTCTTTCGGTGCGTCAAGCAGCATCCGAGTCGCTTTTCGGCAGCTTAATTTCGAATCGTCTCCGATAGCGTTGTAGAGGTGGCATCCTTTGATGTAATATATCAACGCCGTGCCGGTTCGACCTTTCCTTTCATGTCTGTTTTCCCACAGCCAATCCGCGACCTTCAGGCAGTATATCGGATTGACTTTGTTATGACATTTTTCTTCTTCTCGCGAGAGAGACGATGGCAACAGATCCTGGGACATGCCAATAGATGGCCAAAAAATACAGATGAGTAGAAAGGTCGACTTTATCAAGTTTTTCGCCATCTTCATTTCCTCTCAACCGGTATTCCCCATATTAACTTCTGAAGTGGACTTTCCGGGCATCGTGTCAGCAAAAGCCTCCTTCGAACTTCTGATCTTCCTCCATTCCTCATCTTAAGCATCATTTTATCCTAAATATTACTTGGAAATCAACCGTTTTCGCAAGCAAAAGTCTAGCTTTCTAGCTTGTACAAGCCAGTCCCGCGATGGTCCTGGATTCGCATAGCAGCTACCCAGCAGAGCATCACAATCGCTTGATCCGCTCCAAATCCCGGTAAGCCAGCAATCCGGTATCCGATGTCACCTTCGAACCGTGAAATTCGAGCTGCAAACATCCCTCGAAACCGACCCTCAAACTTTCACCTTCCGGTTGAGGCATTTTCAATGCCTTTCACGCTGAAATAATACTGTAATAATATTATGTTAAATGGCATATTGAAAATATATCTCGCGTGTCAATACCGAATTGCGCACTTTTTCGAGAAATAGCGCACTTAATTGAGCACTTTCTGCAATCGGTAATTTCGCCGTTATCGCAATAAATACAACGCGATAGCCCGTCTTCCCGGTTTCTCAATAATCGTAAATAGAGCACTTTTTCGGAAAATAGAGCACTTAATAGAGCACTTTTCACCCCTCCAGGGCCTCTTTACGCGCCGAACTCTTCGAATCTTCGAAAACCCGTCTTTAAATCATCAATAACTATGTAATACCAGCCAGTTACCGGTATGGCACGGGCGTTGCTCTATAGGCAGGCATCTTCCGACACCACGCGTGTCCGAACCGCCGAAAAGGAGCAACGACCATGACCTGTTTCCCGACTGAAGATCCCGCCTACGCCGAAGCCTGGCGCATGCAGGAATGCGACCGGCTTGAATCCGCCGTAACCGATCCCGAAGAAAATCTGCTGGCCGAAGACGCCTTCCGCATCGCCGAGCGCGCCATTGATGAAAGCTTCGGCAAAGACAAGCCCAAAAAGGCCGCGCGCATGAAACGCATCCTGCGGTTGTGCGTTCTCGAGGAACGCACGCTGGAGGAAGTCGGCTGCGAGTTCGAGATCAGCCGCGAGCGCGTGCGTCAGATTCTATGCCAGGCCCGCAGCACCGTGCGGCGCTACATGCAGCGCATGGACGGTCTGGAGGCCTCGGCATGAGGTGGCAGATCGAGAAAATGCTGCAGGCCATCGGTGATCCCCGGCGCACCAGCCGGTCGGACGGAGCCGATTTCCCCTGGATGAGCCCCTCTTTCGCCATTGCCTTCGCGATTGGCAAGTTGAGCCGGATCGTGCGTTTCAGCCATCGCGGCATCCAGATTACGCAGACCATGGATGAATCGCTGATGGCCGAGGAGTTGCGGGAAGCCGCCTCCTATCTGCTTCGCGCCGCGTCTCTCTTGGACCCGGAGGATGACGGACGGGAGGCGCGCCATGACGACTGACACCCGCCTCACCACCACCTATTCGATGTGGTCGAAGTTCCGCAACTGCCGCCGGGCCTGTTACTGGCGCTACGTCAAGCAGATCGTTCCGATCCAGACGAAGGAAGCGTCGCTCTGGTTCGGTTCGCTGATCCATGAATGCCTGGAGATCTGGCACGACACCCGGAAATTAGATTCCGTGCTGGAGCACATTGACCGGACCTGCCTGACCCGTGATTCGGATCCGGACGTGAAGCGCGACTGGAACGTCGCCCGCGCGATGATGATGGCCTATGCCGAGCAGTACCCAGCCGAGGGTTTCACGGTCGTCGAGTTGGAGAAGGAATTCACCGGCGAGATCATCAACCCCGCCACCGGCGCGAAGTCCAAATCCTTCGTGCTCTCCGGCAAGGTCGACGGTATCGTCCAGAAAACGGACGGTACGTATTGGCTAGCGTCCGAAGGATTTGACCGCCGCCTTGATGCGGTTCACCGTGACGGGAGCCCGAGCCTTGCCATCCAGCCGCCTGCGCACCGGATCAACGCCTGGCGGGCCTTCGCGCTGGGTGATGAGATCGGCGTGCGCTGCAAGGACGAAACCATCGAAAAAGAGTCGCGCGATCTGTTCTGGCGGCTCGATCTGAACGACTTCGTGCGCGACATGATCTCGCAGCTGCTGGTCAAGGGCGACGCCGTCGGATACGTGGTACCGTCGAATGGTAAGGACGATCTGGACGGCGTGATCTGCGTCAATCCAGTCTCGGTGAAATTCACCTACGAGAACGAGACGCTGATTGAGGCCGTGCAACATCCGGTCAACGCCGATGGCGTGATGGGCGAGCCGATTCCGCTCTCGCTCGATCAGCTGCTGCATCTCAAGTGGAACTGTCCGGAGTTCGAGACCCACGGCAACAGCATGGTGCTGCCCGCCTTCGAGGCGATCGAACTGCTGCGGGATTATCGAAGAGCCGAGCGCGCCATCGCCCGGCGCTGGGCCACGCCGATGCGGTTTATTCAGGTTGGCGGAGCCTATGGCAGTCGGATCATCACGCCGGATCAGAAGATGATCGAGAAGGTGCGCGACGAGGTGGACCGGATGGATCTGAAGAGCGGCCTGGTCGTGCCGTTCTACGTGAAGGCGGAGACCTATGGGGCCGAGGGCATTTCGCTCAACACCGAAGAAAAGGTGCGCGAGACGAAGGAAGACATCATGACGGCGCTTGGTCTGGGACGTGGGATTATCTCCGGCGACGGCCCCAATTTCGCCACGGCATCCGTGTCCATGCAGAAGATGATCGTGCAGCTCAAAGAGATCAAGGAGGCGGCGCGCCGGATCCTGGACTGGGTGTTCGAGGAATGGCTGACGTTGAAGGGATACGAGGACGCGGAACTGCACTACCAGTTTTCCGATCTCGATCTGAACGCCGAGGTGGACCAGAAAAAACTGCTGATCGACCTGTATGACCGCAACCTGATCTCCAAGAACACCCTGCAGCAGAAAATGGGTCTGTCGCCGGATATCGAGGAGCAGGGCCGCAAGGACGAAGAAATCGTGGTGGACCGCAACTGGTCGGTGCAGGAGATCTCGCAGTTGGTGGCGCTGGAGGTGCTGACTGTAGAGGAAGCCCGTGAGCGGCTGGGTCTGAAGAAGCCCGTGGAGAAGGCGAAGGAGGAAGCCGCCCGGGCGGATGTGGAGCGGATCTATGCGAAGCAAGGCTGAACAGACGATGGCGGAAACCGAGCAGGCAAAACGTATCCGTCTGGCCGTTGAGGAAGCGGCCAGACGCCGGGACCGCTACGCGGAGGATCGGGTGGACGATCTGCTTAAGTCGCTGGACGCGGCCGCCGACGACGTGGCGAAACAGATCGCCCGCTTCGAGAAGAAGGCGGCGCTGAAAGAATGGCAAGAACTGCGTCTGTCCATCCTGAAGGATCTGGAATCCGAGATCGACGACATTGCGAAGGATCTGAAAGCCAACTGGAAGGTCGGCGTCCGGGCCAACGTCGAGGGAGCGATGAAGCTCGGCATCAAGGACGGCGTCGGCCAACTGGAAACGTTGGAGCACCCGGACTTCTCCGGGATCTCGAATAAGGCGAAACGCGCCGCCATCACCAAGACCTTCTCCACCATCGACCGGGCGGCCATCGACTTCCTGGCCAACTACCAGTTGAACCTGCTCGGCGATGTCTCGACGGAACTGGCAGCCGGAATCAAGCGCACGATCACGCAGGGCGTGCTTACCGGCAAGAGCATCCCGGAAGTGGCGCGCGAGATCGGTAAGGTGGTCACGGACAAGGACGCCTTCAAAAAGGCAGGCAAGACGATCTTCAAGTCGGCGCAGCAGCGGGCCACGCTGATCGCCAGGACGGAAACCCTACGCGCCCACAACGAAGGTCGGAAGGTGTTTTATCGGGAAGTGGGCATCAGCAAGGTCAAGTGGCTGACCGCGCAGGACGAACGCACCTGTCCCGAGTGCGCGCCGCTGGATGGCCGGGTGTTCAAGATCGACGAAGCACCGGGGCCGCCGAAACATCCAGGATGCAGGTGTACAATTTTTTCGGAACCACTCAAATAAATATCCTCATTCTTCATATGCACATCGGAATCCGTAAAGAAATTTATTTCGATCTGTAGGATAATCCCAATATTTTCTATTGGCGCTGCGGAGATATGAGATATTGTTGCTTGCCCAAGAACCACCTCTTAGGATCCGTCCTTCTCCATCTTCGCTGGCATCCTTACACCACTCAAAAACATTGCCACTAAGATCCATATGGCCCCAAGCCCCACTTCCTTTTAGGTAAATTCCGACTGGGGTTGGATGTCCAACATTGCTGTTGTAATTTGCCAGTTCTGGACTAGGAGCCAGATTTCCCCACGGGAATCTACCGAAGTGGTTAGTAGCTGCCTCTTCCCATTCGCATGACCTCTGTATCCGGTATTTTTTACCTGTCTTCTGAGACAGCCATACACAATAAGCAGAGGCCTCATACCAAGATAATCCTACAACCGGTCTATTTGATATTCTTTTTTGGTTTTCCCAGTCTCTAGGTTTTTCAATGTTGAACTCTGCTGGATGCCAGCCTTCTTTCCAATATTGTTCATTTGCATATCCGCCATCCTCGATAAATTTCTGAAACTGTTTTACAACAACTGGATATTTTCCAAGAAAGATATTTTTATTAGAATGTAGAGGCAACATATCAGGTACGTATTTTATCCGCGGATCACCGTAGTAACCTATTACGTCAGCAACAGCAATCTTCGTTTCAATGCCGACCCTGTCTTCCAGTTCATTGGAAAAAACAATTTGAGCACGTTCAAGTAATTCTGCCCATCCCAAATATGGTGGTGGATTGTATTCTATAATCTCTAATAGGCGCAATATTCTGCCAATGACTGCAACGGTTTTCAGTGTGGTTCCAATATCATGCTGATATTCAGCAAGCACTCTTTCTAAAAACAAATGAATTCTTCGTCTACCTGCCGCATTCAAACACACCACAAAATTGTCGATCACTTCGTCCCATTGATGATTAAATAGATTGCTCTTCAAGTGTTTCCACCAACCGCTTTCAATGTCTTCGCTCATGCCAGCCAATGCTTCAGCTGCAAAATATTCTTGAAAGAGCATGTGCCAAAATTTAATTTCACTATCGCTCGTCTTGATTATAATTCCACTATCGAGCATTTCATTTTCAAGAAACTCTATTCCTTTACGACGGCTTAGATCCGTATCTACAATACCCAGTTCATCCCTGAACGGTATGTGGAGGTTTTCCACTGCCGATGCAATATCAATGCTATTTTTCTTTCCTTTAGTATCGCTCGTCATCAGAAGGGCGATCGATTTAAAAGACTCAAATGCGAAAGAATTACTGAATCCCTTTTTATTTCTTACTTCTTGTCTAGAGTTCAGTAGCCAATGCAGAATCGCTTTTAGCAAATCAGTTTTGCCTTTCGGCATATAGCGTTGCTCATTCCAATGGATTACGCAAAGGGAAGTAAGCATTACAGGATTTTTAGCCAGCTCTAGTACGCTTTCATTGCGAAATATTGCTTCTCTCAACTCTGCCAAGTACTTATTGTTTATATTGTCGATTCCTGGAAAGAGTGCTGATGTCCAGCGGTCTAAAAAGTCAGAGATTTCTTCTTTTGAGAATGAGCAAATTTCAGCTTGTACAATGGTCTCATCATCTTTAATATCCCCAATCCCAAACGGCCTTGAAGTAATAATGATCGTATTATTCCGCCATCTGGTCATTATGCCCCGTAAAATATCAATTACTGAAAATCGGGTGTTCCAATCCGATATTTCATCAAGTCCATCAAACAGTATAAAGCACTCACCTGCATCCAATTTGTTTTGTAATATCATCGACATCAAAGACCCAAACAGATTATCTAAAGCCTTCGAAAACAGCAGCCATGATCCTCCACTATTCACCTCTGCCTCTGCCATTTCTCTTTCGAGTGCAGGTAGGCGTATTAAAATCGGGAAAGGTGCTGGCTTTTCTAAGGGAAGCCCTAAGATATGGTTCCGCAATTTATGATTTTTTTGTAGATTATCTTTTGCGAGTATATTTGCGATCAATCGGAGAAATGTCGTTTTTCCGCTGCCGGGCTGGCCAGTTACGAGTAAATGCTTTTTTTTAAACAGCTTTGTAAGGGGCAAGCGCCAATCTTTTATCCTTTCGTGATGAATGTTTTGGTCTGCATCCATATCCTCGTCGATGTCTTCGATCAGCGTTTTAAGAGGAATATAGTGCTTTTCAATATGGAAGGGAGCAATGGCCCTGCGAGAAGCTCCGTGTGTTGAATATATACCACGGATATCAATTTTACCGGTGTGAGCAATTACATCGTTGAGATATTGCTCTACCTGGAATTGTTTATCTTTTTCTGAAACGGAGATAGGTGCAATTTGCATATGAATTAATCGTTCTAGTCTATCGGTAACCTCAGTATGTCGAGATTCTGTAACGTGTTGAAAACTTAGGAGGAAAGAATACAGTTGCTCTGAAATATCGTTTATTAGCCCGATTAGTTCTTGAGAATTTATATTAACCGACTCTGTGGAATCTGTAAGTGCCTTTAAACTGTCAATAATTGGTGATATCCTTTCTGCAAATAACTGATTTTCATTCAGCTCAATCTCAAGTTCATTAATCGTTTCCTGTATTACAATGTAGTTGGACGAACTCAGCACTTTCCTTGCTAATTTTTCTAGAAGATTGGTGATTGTTGTTATTGCTAAATTTGATGCAATATTATCTAAATCCAAGTTTATATCTCCCACAGTAATTAAATTTAGAATATGCTCAATACTTACCAGCTAGCTCAATATTAGCAGTAGCCAGAGTTCAATTCAATATCAGATTAATTTATTAGGACCATCTCTTAATTTTGTGTCCTACCGTCTCCCACGACAATTTGAGATATATCCGCCATCCTGATCTCACGAACGGCGCAAACCGCGTCCGGATTGCGATCAGGAGACTTACGTGTTTTCCACCGACGCCGACAAAATCCGTTTTCTGCTGGAGACCGAAGCCGATATCGCGTGGCTCGCTTCGGAGGATGAGGATCTCTCCGCCGAGGCCAAAGCTAATGAGCGGCCCAAGTACATCACCAACTACATCGGCTCCAAGCAGAAGCTGGTGGATTGGATCTGGAAGGCCTCGCCCGATGGGGCGAAGTTGGCGGTGGACGCCTTCTCCGGCTCCTCGGTGGTCGGCTACATGTACAAATCGAAAGGCCTGGCGGTGCAGTCGATGGATCGGCTGCGCTACTGCTTCCACATCGCCCGCGCTATCGTGGAAAACGATTCGGTCACGCTGTCCGATGAGGAAATCGAAAGCCTGCTGACAGATCACGGCGACGCGAAGGACTTCGTGCGCAAGCAGTTCGGCGGGCTCTACTTCGAGCCGGGCGTTCACAAGCTGATCGACATCGTGCGCTCGAACGCCGACAAGCTCTCCGGCTACAAGAAAGACATCGCGCTCTTCGCGCTCGGCAAGACCTGCATCACCGCCAAGGGCGGCTTCGGCCATTTTGGCACGACGAAGAAGCAGGACAACCGGGCCGACAACTGGCCGACTACCTCTGGTGGCTGCTGCCGACCTTCCTCAAGAAGAAGGGCAGGGTTGAATCCCTTGTGGCGCGTTTCACGGAGATATGGGGCGAGCAGTTGGACGCGGCCCGTGAAACACTCATCGCCATCATTCCGGAGTTGCTTGCGGCCACCGCCTCCGGGGAGTACCTGGACCTCCTGGCCCGCCAGCGGCAGGTCTTTCGCGGAGTGGGCGAGTCGGATGAGTCCCTGCGCGCCCGCGTGCTGGCAGCCCACACCATCAAGCGCAAGGGCGGCACGATTCCCGGCATGACCGAAGGGCTGGCCCGACTCGGCTACAACGTCGAAGTGCTGGAACCCTACAAAGGGACCGCAACTTGGTCACGTTTTCTGGTTCATATCCTCGCCTGGGACGGCGTCGTCTCCGACCAGCGAGTTTTTTACAACACCATCACGCAATTGAAACCGGCGCACACGCTGCCGCTCGTTGACACCACCATCGTCATGGGCACCTGGGACGATGGCGGCGACCTCGATGAGGGGCAGTACGACGACTGGATCTTCGAATAGGAGCTGCATCATGACCCAATCCCGCATACACGATTACCGCTCGCCGCGCTCGTCGGCGGATCTGAACCGCAAGCTGGTCGGCATCCTGCCGCCGGGTGTTTACGCTGGATTCACCGTTCATGCCAATGGAACTATCGATCTGGGTGTGTTGCTCACCCCGGAAGGCGTGCGCATCGAGGAAGACGGTCCCGTTTCGGTATCGGTTCCACCGGGCGACGCCACGCACCCGCGTCTCGACCTGGTGGTATGCATCCACGAATATCTGCCCACCGTTCCGAATGTCGCCGCGCATTTCGAAGTGGTGGAAGGCACGTCCGAAGCAGTTCCAGATTACCCGGACCTGCCCGAGCACGCTGTTCTGCTGGCCAGATGCCGGATGAATGCTGGCGAAAATACCTGGTCGGAGGTTATCAACGTCGGGCCACCGGTGGGAACGGCTCCCGAACTGGCCGGGCTGGATCGGACGACCGAAACCGTTCATGGCAATGCGGAGGCCATCGAGGATCTGGCCGGAGCAGGCAGAACTACCGAGACGGTGAAAGCCAACTCTGACGCCATCGCGCAGGAGGCCAGCACCCGTCAGTCGGGCGACAACAACCTCCAGCAGCAGATCACCAACCATCTGAACGATACCAGCGGTCCACACGCGGCCAGCAGCGTGCCGATTCAGGATTCCGGCAACCGTTACTCCAGCGGCAATGTCGAGGCCGCTTTGCAGGAAATCGCCGGTGCTGGGCGCACGAACCAGACCGTCAAGGGCAATGCGGATTCGATTTCGAACCACATCGGCAATGCCTCCGGCGCGCACGCTGCGTCCAGCATCTCGACGCAGGCCGTTTCCGGCTCGCCGTTTTCCTTGTCCCAATCCGAAATGCAAGCCGCATTGGCGACGCTCGTGGGTGGCATGAACCTGCGGGTGCTCAAAGCGGGCGATACCTTCTCCGGTGCGGTGACCTTCCAGTCGGACGTGACCTTCGATGCCGACGACGTAGACAACGTGAAGTTCGACGAGGACATCATTTTCATTCGCACGGTCCCGGCGGCGGCCGGTCGCAGCGACGATTGTGATTTCAGCAACAGCCACGGGGTGTGGCATATGCAGCACTACGGGGACGAAGTGGCCATCCCCATTCCCGGCATCAACAAGGCCAAGCTGCATACGGTGAAATTTTTCTTCACCAACGAGGCGGGCAACCCGAACCCGACAAACGTCAACTGCAAGGTCTACAAGAAATCTACGTTCACGAATGATCCTGCTGCCGATCTGGTGGTGCAGGAAAACGCCGATCTGCTCGGCAGCCCCACCAGCAACATGGCGGCAGGCATCGAACTGGACACCAACGACCAGGAGATGGTCTATCACGGCGGCATCGTCGCTTTCACCTATTACGCGGTGGTCAAGCTGACAGAAACCGATCCGTTGCCGAACCCCTGCCATTTCATCGGGTTGCGGATTGAGTACAAGCGACAGAGGGTGGCGGTCTGATCACCTGACGATTCTGCTTTTGCCAAGAGCCGTGCCGATCTGGCCGCAGCACGGACACCAGCAGACGCTCCGGCTTTGAGGGTCGGCGCTTTCCCAAAGATGTCCGTTGACGCAGCTGAATAAATGATTTCGCCCGAGCTTTACGATCGTATCGCCTACCCACTCGCAGCCGATGCTGCAGGCGTAGTGAATCAGTTCATCCTCGTCGTCAAGCAAAAGAATGCCTTGGTGAATTCGGCGGCTTTCCTGCCGCTGCTTATCCGCACAGACCGGGCACCAGCTTCCACGGCGCAGCGTATAATAATCGGATGTCCAACGGTGGCCATGCACGCACTCCTGCTGCAACGCGCCACGGTTGCCGTGATACTCCTCTGAGCGACAGACTCCGCCGTGGCAGTCGGCCAGATATCCGGCGGCGGCCAGAAAGCCATCCGTTCTGGAGAGGCGATCCGCGTTTTTCCGCCTTTTGATCCAGCGTTTTTCCTCGGTTTTGCAATGCGGACACCATGCGCCCGCACGTACACGCCGCCAGGTTCTAGTGAAACGATGCCCTTCCCTGCATTCCCACAACAGCGGCTCCTTGTTGTTGCGGTAGCGATAGGACAGACACCAGCCCCCACGCTGCGCCGCCCATTCGCGCAGGTCGGCGATTTTGGCCGTGGCCCGACCGGTTTGTTTCGCGCTGGCGCAAACCGGACACCAGGAGTTCAGCCGGATGCTGGCGTAGCTTGCCTCCCATTCGTGGCCTTGGGCGCAACGCCAGCGCAAGGGTTCGGTCTGGTTACGGTAATGTTCCGAAAGACATTCCCCACCACGCTCTACCGCGATTTCACACATACGCCCGATGCCGATGCGACGCTGCGCCTGCTTGCACTCCGGACACCAGTGACCGGCTTTTATCTGGCTGTGGGTCGCCAGCCATTCATGGCCGTCCCGGCATCGCCACCGCATTTTTCCCGGCAAGGATACGAAAGAATCCGAAAGGCATTCCCCACCATGCCGACGGGCGATTTTCCGGTAGTGTTCCAGGTTTTTGAAACGGCGCTCCTCTTTGTGGCAAACAGGACAATAAGGATGGGAGGAAAGATAATTATAGGTGGATTTCCACTGATGTCCCTTCAGGCAGGACCATTGCAGGCGCTCCTGATTGCTGGCGCAGTGCTCCGACAAACAGTTCCAGCCATGACTCCGGGCGAAACTCCGCATGAACTCAATCCCGTTGCGCCTCGTCTCGCTGGCGCATATCGGACACCACGACCCCTCGATCACGGAACTGGCCGTCGCTTCCCATTCGTGGCCGTTTTTGCAGCGCCAGCGATGCCGGGCGTGACTGCCAAGATAGGCCGGAGACAGACAAAACCCCTTTCGACGTCTGGCGATTGATTTCAGATTTTTTATCGTATAGCGACGCTGGGTGTTCTGGTTTTGCCTGGCGCAGACCGGACACCAGGATCCCCGGCGGATTTGATTGGCCGAAGCAAACCAGCGATGGCCCTGATCGCATTCCCATTCCAGTTTCGTCCCGACGTTATGATAGCTGGACGACAAACAGCGCCCGCCATGCTCGGCGGCGCTGTTCTGCATGTCATCAAGGGTCAGGCGGCGGTTGCTCGGGCGGGTCATATCGAAAAATCAGTGCGGCGGGTGGGTCGGCCTGTCCATCATGCGATTATCCATCCAGCTTTTCCGCCTCTACGATCTTCTGAAATTCGGACAGAATCTCCGGCTGATGTTTCGACAAAAAGCGCACGACGCGGGCGTTGTCCAAAAGCTTGTTCAGGTAATTGCAAGTCACCGTCAGGTGCAGCACATTCTCTCCGTAGGTTTCGCGGATCTGGCTCATGCTGACCTGCAGGTTCTGCATCTCTTTTTCCATGCGTTCGATATCCGCCGGGCTGATGTCACTGGAGGATTTGACTTTCTCCGCCTCCAGCAGATGCTCCCGCCTGCTGGCCAGAACCAGCGCTCGGGCGTAGGGCGCTGTGTAGTTCGCCGCCGATACCATCAGCTCGGCCATCTCGATCTGGCGCATCGGTTTCACCTGCTTGAAAAAGCGCAGGGCCTTCGCCGTGATCGGCTTGGATTTCAGAAGCTCCACCGCTTCCGGACACAATCCGTTAAGCAGGTTGCGCTTGGCCCGGATCTTCTGCGGATCGACCTTCAGCACCTGGGCCAGCCTCTCTTCCGAAACCCCGTTATCCAGCGCCTTCATGATCATGACATGTTCCTGAATCGAGCAGAGCCGGTTCAGGATCCGGTTGTAGGTGTAGCCCTCGTCGTCCGTGGATATCAGACAGGGAGCCGACTTTTTGCCGAGTTCTTTCAGCGCCAGCACCCGCAGATGACCATCCAGAATCATGTAGATTTCCCCGCTCGGATCCTTCGGCTTGCCGCGCCGCTCTTTTTCCTTCTGTTCCGGATGGATGACGATCGGCTCGATAATCCCGACCTCCCGCACCGAGGCCACCACCTGCTGGTATTTCTGTTGCCGGGACAGGGTCTTGGGCAGCGTTTTGGTCGGCAGCAGGTTTCTGAGCGGGATCGACACCGGCTCCATCTCGAAGGCGATCTTGACTTTCGGGACTGTCATGCGTTGTGATCCTTTCCGGCTGGCCGTTTGAAAATGCCCTGCACGCCCGTCCGTTCGGCCAGATGGCGCGGCATGCTGTCCAGTTTTTCCGCCCGCAGCAGGGTGATGAAATGCTCGTCCTCCAGCAGCTGCTTCATGGCCGAGCCGATGAAGATCAGGCGCGATTCAGACAACCGGGCCTTTTTCGACAGGATTTTCTGTTTCTGCACTTCCTGCTGATAGGCGCGCACGAGCGCCTCGGCGGTTGAGGGCGCTTTCTTTCGCCCCGGCAGCGGCGACATTTTCTTACCGTGCGTGCGTCGGATCTCCAGCATCCGGCGCGTTTTGATCAGCTTGCTTCCCCGCAGCTTGTTGCTTTCATAGGCTTCCACCAGGATGCGCTGGGCGTCCTCATCGGAGGCGCGTGCGATTTCCACCGCCATGCTGACCGGGATGGTGCCTTTCTCCACCGCGCTCAGCAGCCGTTCTTCGCCATGCTTCCACAAATGCAGGATGGCCATGATGTATTTATCCGACAGATCGATTTTCTCGGCGATCTGCTTGGCGCTGTAGCCTCGGTTCTTCAGGGCCACGATGTGCTGGATGTGCTCGAAGCGGAGCGGAATCCGCCGCACGATGTTTTCCGCCAGGCTCATCAGAAGTTGCGTCTCCTTATCGGTATCGCTCACCTGAGCCGGAATCTCCGTCTCCCCGAGTTCGATAAAGGCCTCCATCCGACCCTGACCGTAGACCAGATTGTACAGCGGGCCGTCCTCGTCCTCTTCGCCACGCGGAGCCACCCGGATGGGCTTTTTCAGGCCGATGCGGGCGATGCTGTCCACCAGCTGGCGGAATTTCTTCTGATCGCGCACGCGGGGATTGGTCACCCGGATGCTTTTGATGGGAATCAGCCGGATGGGCAGCAGTGGAGGATCGTCCGAACCCGGATCGTGGCCCGGACGCGCTTCATATTCGGTTTTTTCAGTGCTCATGACTACGGAACCTTTCTTTCAGGAGGTGGTCAGGCCGCCACGTCGATCAGGACGCGCTCGGCCAGGTGATAAAAGAAGCTCAGATCGTCGAAGCGGTAGGCGTCCAGATAGATCGCGTTCTCCTCCGCCAGACGCAGCTTGTCGAATTCCATGTCAAGGCTCGGCAGCAGGTAGTAATCGTGAATGCCCACGTTCGCCTCGTCCATCCGCACGGCGATGGTGATATCCGGTTTCAATCCCTGCTCCAGCCGGATGGTCCAGCGTCGGGAGCCGCCCGTCGTCGTCGTGCAGCGCGAGAGCACCAGCGATACCAGGACCTCCTGGTTGACGAGCAGCAGGCCGGTGTCCTCGTCCATCTCCACCGTGGAGCCCTGCGCCTCCAGCGTTTCGATGATCTGACGGATCAGATCGGGACGTTTCTTTCGCAGGCGCTTGTTGATTTCCAGGTAGGCGTAATCGATGTCAGGGGAATAGCCCACCAGGCGGTAGGCGCGGATCAGGCCGCCGAAACGGGACTGATAGGCTCCGGCGGAGGGCATGCCCTCGGTTTCGTCGATCAGGATGCCGGAGATGCGCCCGTGGCGCTGGTAGAGCCGGGACAGTTTTTCCAGCATCTCTTTATCGGAGAAGCGCCGGTTGCGCTCCATGATGATGCTCTGCGCCTGATAGAAGAGGTCAGGATCCACGATCGCCTCAAAGGCGTTGTCCTTGCGCACCCATTTTTCCGGCGGATTGATCTCACGTTTCTGTTTCAACTTGAAGGATTGCCGATTGAAGACGTTGTGTCCGATGTATTTCGGATTGGTCAGCACCTGCCGCACGCTGCCCCGCGTCCACGGGCGATCCAGATCGGTCAGCACCTCTTTGGTGTTGAGGATGTCCGCGATCTCCACTTCCCGCCGCCCCTCCTGCACGAAGGCCCGGTACATCCAGCGCACCGTTCTCACTTCCTCGTCCGGTCCCGGTACGAGCACCACCCGGTCGGTCTGCAGGGATTTGTGCTCGCCGTGGGCCAGAATGCCCTTTTCGTTGCCAGCAGCGTCCACCAGCATCCGGCGCAGGCCGTAACCCGCCATGCCGCCCTGGCGGTAGCCGAGCTGAATCAGACGGCACTGGCCGACAAACACCTTGTTGGACAGCTCGCGGGAGTATTCCGCCGCCATGCCGCGTTTCAGTCCCTTCACCAGCGAGGCGTACATGCTCCCGTCGTTTTTGAACTGCTCGGCGCAGTAATGGATGGTGATGCCCATCCGGCGGCAGATATATTCGTAATGGGCCGCCTCGTCCGTATCCTGAAAGCGCCCCCAGCGCGAGATGTCGTAGGCCAGGATCACCTTGAATCGGGCTTTTCCGGATTCGACGGTGTGGATCAGCCGCTGCAGCGCCTCCCGGCCCTCGATGTTGAGGCCGGATTTCCCTTCGTCGGCGTAGGTTTCGATAATTTCAAAATTTCCGGCTTCCGCATATTTGTGGATGGCCTCCGCCTGGTTCTCCGTCGAATACTGCTGATGCTCGGTGCTCATGCGGACGTACATGGCGGCGGGAACCGGCGGCGGATCGGGCGGCTGAATCTCATCGGCATCCGTTTGCAACGGACGGGTTTCATTTTCTGGTTTCATTGCATCATTCGGTTTGGGCATTCGGCGACACCTCGGAATCGTCTGATTGGGGCTCGGGTTGCCTTGTCGTGGGCGCGCTCACCCCGGCGCGCTCCCGCTTTTCGGCCAGCAGCATGGCCTGAGCGGTGTAAAACACGATCGGATCAACCAGAACCTCGAAGCTGTTTTGGCGGAGAAAATTCTTGTATCGGCTCGCCCCGATATACACCGGGTCGGTCAGCAGGCTGTCCACCTTGAAAGGCGTCCATTTCGCATTGTTTCGCGGCGGTCGCACCTGCTGGGCGTTCAGCAGATGGGCGATGGCGGGGCGGCTGTGTCGGCTGGTGACATAAAGATCGAAAATCAGGCGCACGATGGAGGCCTCTTCGGACTCGGCCACCAGCCGAACGCGCGGATCGGCGTCATCGGAGAGTTGGAAACCGAAGGGCGGCTGGGTGCCGGTGAACGATCCCTCGGAAAAACGTTTGAACAGCTTGTCGTTGCCGAGTCCGTTCGCTTTGCCCGAGCGCCGCTCGCGGGCGTTGCGGATCGGAAAGCCGCCCGGCCAGTCGTCGTCCGTCAGATCGAATACCAGGACGTGCCGCGCCTGACGGATGTTGAGATAGCATGAAAACCACTCGCCCCAGTTCGGGCGCTCAAGATCGCCCCAACCGACGATCAGGGTTTCATAATCGCCGACCGTCAGGGTGCGGGTGATATCGCCGCTGTCCGAACCGCACACCATTTCACCCGGATCGGCGTCCAGTAGCTTCAGCACCTTCCGAAAGCGTGCGGCGAGTTGCGCCAGGACATCCGGCGGCTGGTTGGGCGCATGCAATATGGCGATGGACTTTCCCATATCACCTTCCTTTCCGTCTGCGAGACGCTGGCGAACCGGATCATGGACGCAGATCCGATTCATCCCAACCGCTCAAACCTTTTCTCGCCCGTCCTTGCCGTCTTTGTCCGATTCTGATTCGACGCTCTCTTTTTTGCTGAGTTTCTCATTCAGCCAATCCATAATCTTCTGCTGTTCGCCGGGCGGAAGTTTTTTGAAGGCTTCGATGATTTCCTCTACGGTCGGCATGGCGGCTCCTCCTTTGAGCGGAATAATGTCGTCAGATCGGTTCATACCGCGACGACCAAGAGGGCGCTTTGTATGAAAAAAGTCAAGTTAAAACAAGGTGATAGGTAGGTTTTGATGCAGCCACATTTCGGCATTTGGAATTGTTTAGAGATGTGGCCTGGTTACGGAGCGAAAACGGCGCATGGAGAAAAGCGGACATTCCGCTTTCAGCGCTGGCGAAAGGCGAAATTCGTCAGCCAAGTTCGGAGAATACGTTGATTTTCTAGATGATTATTGAACGAAGGTTTCGATCCTGACCCGTTTCTCGCGGATGGTAAGGACGGCGTAGCCGATGTGGGCGTCGGGCAGATTGACGTGGGTCATGTCCCGATACCAGCGCGGCGCGTGGGTGCGGCGTCCCATGTAGATTCGTTCTTCGGGCAGCGGGCCGATGCGATCCAGCAGGGATTCAACCGCAGCGGAGTCGGCCCCGGCGGCTTCGATACAGGCGCGGCGCACGGCATCAAAACCGTTTTGCAGGTGCGTTTCCTCCTCGTCCACCTCGCGGATGGCGAAGGGGTTCCAGATCATGGCGGCCGGCGCGCCCATGTGGCCGCTGACCGTCCAGTCGGCCCGCGTCCGCGCGGCGAGATACTCGATGAAGGGCTCCTTGCCGGGGCTGACGTGGGAGACGAAAACCTGCGGGCCGGATGGCTCATGCTCACTTGCGACCGTTTCCACCAGATCGGCGTATTGGGAGAGGGTGCTCCAGATCCGGCCCGATCCGCCCGCCAGGGGACGTTGCAGCAGTTTCGCGCCGACCAGCAGGTTGCCTCCCAGGCCGTACACCAGGGCGGAGCCGATCCGAAAGGCCTGGCGATGATGCAGCAGGTGAAGGTTTTCAACCTGCAGCTCACCCCGGAACAGCCGATCCACCACGTCGAGATCCTCGTGATTTCCCCAAACCGCGTATACCGGGACATCGAAGCGTTTGCGGCCCGCGAGGTAATCCGGAAATTCGCTCAAGGGCAAAACTGCTTTCATGGCGGATGGACGCGCGTCGGCGGGCAGGGACAGAAGGCGGTCCTTTTCCTCCTTCGGCAAATCCGAGTGCATCACCTGCAGGCGCAGTTCGCGGTCGGAGAGCCGGTCGTAACTTTCCTCGTCGTAGAACCCGAAATCCCCGGCGTGGAGCATGGCGTCGGCTCCGGTCTTCCGGGCAAGGTCGTTGATGACGCCCAGTTGTCCGTGGGTATCGCTCAGCAGCAGCAGGCGGAGTGGTTCCGACTGGGAATCCGATAGATTGTGAATGTTATGGTCGTTTCGCTCGTTCATAGTCGTTTCAGTTTCGCCCGGTCGTAGCGCGGATCGGGCAGGCGTTTGTGATGCTCGCGCCGCCGGATCTCCTGCATGCGCAGGGCCGCTTCCTCCGCCTTCCGATGGAGCCAGCCTTCGATAACGGTCTCGATACCCTGACGTTGATCCGCCTGCAACACCTTGAACAGCTCCGTCGCCAGCTCATCTGTCAGGTACCGATAGCCGATGGATTCGACGAAGGCCGATTCATCGGGGCAATCCCTGTATGCCCCGGCGATGCTTGCAATCACCTCCGCTTCGATCTTCGGGATACCGTCCGCGTAAGCGCCTACCTCGTCATCCGAGCGCAGCGGGGGATCGTCGAGTTGATTCCGTTCGGGTTCACCGTAGCGGCCTGCAATTTCCAGCACGCGAACGGGGAAGGATGTGGTCCATTCGCCTTTTCCGCCACGCTCCACCGGGCCGGTGGGCTTGACCCGGTAGATCCATACGCCGTGGCAGTCTCCTGGGAGATCCCGCTGGCCGAAAGTGGTTCCGGCGTATCCCGGCAGGCCCGTCTCCACTGATTCGAGGATCATGGCGGCGGTCGCCCTGGCCGAGCGCATCGAGGCGGTGATCCAGACTTTGTACTGCAGCGCAAACAGCGACCAACGCGGCCGGATCAACGCTTCCGGCTTCAACACCCAGGGCGAGGCGTGATAGAGGCGAGCAGGCGGTTTGGGATCGGGATGCGCTTTCATAAGGGTTTCATTTCAATCCTGATTTTCCGCCGGAAAATGTTTCGGCGGCGTGCAGGGATAATAATCCATTCCGGTGAGCAAGGCCAGTTTCTTTGAGCGTTGAAAACATTGAAGGGTTTGATTTCACATACGAAATGGATGGTAAAACTTATTTCGGCGACCAACTTCACGCGGAAACCGCCTGCGACTCGTCATCTTCGTGGCGTCGATCCCATCGGCGTCTCATGCGGAAGTGACCGTCCGGACGCTGGCAAACCTACGTATGCCGTAATATGTCATACCTGCCCAATATTTGACACTTCCGTTAGTAAGTATCGGGTTAAACCAACGAAAAGCCATGATAATTAATTTGATCCTATGCGTTAATCTGCTAGGATCAGGAACGTATAAATTCTGCTCAACACTTCCGTATTCGGTGGCAAACTGGGAGGATCCCATGACCCGTTCGGGCTTGATCGGCGTTGGTCGGCTTTTGGCCGCTGTTCTGCTTTTATCCCTGGCTTTCGGTGGATGTTCGTCCGACTCAGGTTCTTCCGGGAATCCCGACGGCGATCTGGAGCAGGATGTCCCTGTTATCGATGGGGACGAAGACAAGACTGATTCCGAAGAAGAAACGGAGCCCGATACGGAATGTGTGGAATCGATCCAGATCGGGCTTGAGGATAATACCCTCGACTTCGGTGCCGTATCCACCGGGTCCGAGCAGACTCAATCCTTTACTATTACGTCCGATGCTGCGCGCAAGATTCAATCGCTCTCCATTTTTGATGACGACGAAACCTTCGAATATTCGATTGTTGTAGATTCTTGCCCGGATGAAACCCAAGGCGCTTGCCATAACGTCACTCTGAATCAGAATGTTTCCAATACATCGCCTTATACGGTGACCATTGCCTACACCCCGCGTGATGCAGACCTAACGCATGATGATGCGGTCCTGGTTATCGAGACCGACGATCCCTGTGTCCCGACCAAGCGGGTGAAACTAATCTCACAGTGCAAGGGCACGCCCAATCTGAAACTGAGCGTCAACGATCAGCTCATTACCGCCGATCAGACCATATCCTTCGATGATGTCCTGCCGGAGGGAACGGCGAACCCGGTTACGGTTAAAGTGGAAAACGTCGGCGAAACATCCGCCAATGCTCCGGTCTGGATCACGCTGACCCTGGACGACCAGTTCACCAACAATTTTGAATGGTCGGACTGTAATCCGACCGAATTGACCACAGGGTTTCTTCTCGGATCGGGTGAGAACAAGATCTGTACCTTGCGCTTTCGTGAGAAGACGGATCCCGGCGCGTACTCCGGGGAAATCCGTGTAGCCTGGACCTCGTCCTGTCTGGAACAGGATAGCTCATTAAAACTGGATGTATCGGCCAACGTGGCGGATTGCATCGTCCTGGTCGAGCCGAATCCGACGCTGGATTTCGGAGAAGCCTACTACAATCGTGATCGGGTAAACGACAAATTCGAGATTGAAAATCGCTGTCCCTTTCCTATGATCCTGAGTGGCTGCGAATACGAAGACAGCACCAATTTCACGATAAATTGCCCGGCGGGACGGGAAGCTATTGCAGCGGGGGCTGACTACACCTTAAATGCGGTATTTCATCCGACCGTAGTCGACGTCATCACTGATGAATTGACTTTGACTTTTGAACGTGAGGATGGCTCTGGCCAACGATTCAAAACTCGCGATATGGTCGGTCGCGGTACGCCATGTACCTATCCCGGCTGCTGTCCACCAGATTCTAACTTCTGCCAACCTGGACAGATCCAGTGCGCCGACGCCCGCAATCGGGAGAAATGCGACACCCTCTGCTCCTGGCAACCATTGGAAACCTGTCCGCCAGGGACGTATTGCACTTCGAGCGGCTGTGATCCCTGTATTGAAGGTATGGAAACCTGCAACGGCGCGGAGCATTGGCTGTGTTCGGATAGCGAATGGCAGACCACCCAGACCTGCGATGATTCGAACGTCTGCACGCTGGATTTCTGCACCTTATCGACAGACGACGCCGACGGCTGTGTATACGATGACTTGCCTGACGGCACGCCCTGCGATGATAGCAATCCTGAAACGAGCGAAACCCGCTGCCAGGCAGGGGAATGCCTGCCGTGGCAGACCTGCGAGTCAGACGGGATATGCTGCATCAATGGACAGCCTCATAATGAGGGGCAAAACTGCACAGACGACGGCAACGACTGCACTGCGGATCAATGTAACGATCAAGGGCAGTGCATCCATGAAAACAAAGACTCAGGCGCGACCTGCGGTGACCAGTCTGATACGATCTGTTCGGCTCCCGATACTTGTGATGGGGCTGGAACCTGTCAACCCAATCACGCTTCAGATCAGACCGAGTGCCGCGCAGCTGTTGGCCTCTGCGATGTTGCAGAGTTCTGCGACGGTGAAGGTTCCTGCCCCGAGGACGGTTTTAAGGCGGAGACGGTCGAATGCCGACCGCAGGCAGAAGGTGAATTGTGCGATGTGGCGGAACTATGCCCCGGAGATGGACCGGATTGTCCGCATGATGGGTACAAGTCCGACCAGGTGGTTTGCCGGGAAGCCGACAACGAGAACGATTGCGATATCGCCGAATCCTGCACCGGATCGAGTGCTGCCTGCCCGGTCGATGGATTCCAGGAAGAAGGTTACGCCTGCGGTGACGGAGATCAGTGCGTCTCCGGTTCGTGTGAGGACTGCTTCAACGATGGCGGCTGTTCGGATCTGGCCTGGGGCGAGCGTGAGGAAGCTTGTTCGGTCCGCGTGTGCGACACTGAAAGCCACTCCTGCGAATTTGACGATGAAACAGACGGGACGGTCTGCGACACGGACGATCAATGTCTGGCTGGAGTATGTGTGGATTGTACGGATGTATCCGGTTGCTCGGAACTGACGATGGACGAGCGGGATGACGAGTGTTCTTCCATTGCCTGTTTGGAAGGTAATGCCTGCGGATTCGACGATGAAGCCAAGGGGACCTCTTGCCAGTCAGACGGAAGCGGGGACGATTCGGATCAATGCGATGGATCCGGCTTGTGCGTGGACTGCTGGGATAATGGCGGCTGCTCCGATCTGCCCTGGGGTGACCGGGAATTCGCCTGCTCCGAGCGGGTCTGCATTGAAGGTCATATCTGCGACTTCAATGATGCGGGTGATGGTACGGTCTGTGGAGAATCAAATCAGGATCAGTGCGTTCTTGGGACGTGCCTGGATTGCTACGATGAGGGTGGCTGCGGGGATCTCGCTTGGGATGGCCGAGACGATGAATGCACGACGGCTGTCTGCATGGAGTCCCATCTTTGCGATTTCAGCGACGAAGCCAATGGCGCACCGTGCCAGATTGGAGTCGAAAGCGGCGATGATTCCGACCAGTGCCTTGATGGTTTCTGCGCCGACTGCACAGACGTGAGCGGTTGCGGTGACTATTCCGAAGACAGTAATGAATGCACGAACTTGGCTTGCCATGCCGAGTATTACTGCATAGATGAAAACGACGACGAAAACTCCTGCGATCTCGGCTACAATTGTACGGATGACGTGTGCTCAGGTGGTGCCTGTCATATCAGCACCTATTCCGGATGCCTGATCGAAGAGGCTTGCTATGAAGAAGATGCAAGAAAAGCCTCGGCGGGTGACGATTCCTGCAAAGCTTGCGACCTCGCAAGTCCAACGGGTTGGACGGTGCTGGAAGACGGTGAGACGTGCGATGATGGAGATCCAACTACATTTAATGATACCTGCCACGAGTCTGGTAGTTGCACAGGATCTACCTTGGTCGCGTGGTGGAAATTTGAAGAAGATAGTGGAACCGTAGCTTTGGACAGTTCCGGCAACGGATGGGATGGAAATTATATCAATTCCAGCAATGTTGAATGTGGTAGCGAAAATATGCTCAACTGCAATGGAAGCGAAAGCTATGTGGAAGTAGATGGGTTTACGCATTCGTTCGATGATTTCTCAATTTCGTTGTGGGCGAAGGCCACCTCTTTTGATTACATTGAAGGGTTACTAACGATTCAAACGAAGGGGCCAGGAGGTCAAAGAGGAGCAAGGGCAATCCAGATAACTACTGTTGGAGATGGTGGTACCCAGGGAGAATCAACTTCTGCAACATTGCGATTTTTCTATAACCCTTGTGATGGTTGCGAAATACATGGTGACATGGCAATAGGTGGAACTCTTGAGTTGAACCAATGGTACCACATCGCAGGTGTCCGAAATGGTGGAACCTATTCTCTATATCTCAATGGTGAAAACGTATCGACTTTTTCTGAAGGATATTCTGAAACAATTGCATTCAATAATCACTATATCGACATCGGCCAAATGAATTATTACTCCGGTGGGTGGGATACAAACTATCGCCCCGATTCATGGTGGAATGGCAATATTGATGAGGTCAAGATATACAATTACTCCATGTCCGAAGCAGAGATTCAATCCCTGTACGAAGAAGGACTTTGTGGAACCTCTTGTAACAGTACCTGTTTCGACAAGGAATGCGGAGTTGACGGATGCGGGAATAGTTGCGGAGAATGCAATGCAGAAGAAAGATGCCTAGATGGTCAATGCGAATTTATCCCCTTCCCGGTAACACCTACCAACCAGCACACCTGTTACGACAACGCGTCCCAAATCGATTGCGCCGATATTGGCGGCATTCCCGCCTCCTGCGGCGATGATCCCGCTATCGCCTTCTGCGGCCAGGATTCTCAATACCATACCAACTCACGACACTTCAGTTGCTCGGACGCTTCAGGAAGTGCTTACGAGGGCTGCCCATTGCCTGCTGTTGAGGGAGATGTGGCGGAGGATTCCCTGACAGGATTGATTTGGCAACGTGTCCTTCCAGACACCTACGCGGGGTGTACTGGGGGGTCACCCAGTGGCTCTCTATGTTCATTCTCCGAAGCAGGCAGCTACTGTGAAGATTTGGTTTACGGTGGCCATGACGATTGGCGCTTGCCGAATATCTATGAACTGAGGAGTCTGCTGGATTATGGGCACGGTAGTCCGACGATTAGCCAAAGAGCTTTTCCGAATACGCCAGTTGACGGCAAGGGATTTTATACGTCCACACCCACGCATACTGACATATTTCCTCGCGATGAAACCTGGTATGTAGACTTTACGGATGGAAGATCGGGTGTTGTCGAAACATCTCCGACGCGAGATGTGAGGTGTGTAAGAGGCAGCGACTATTTCCCTGTTGAGAATGCAGAGCGGTATCAAAAGACCGGAAATGTTGACAATGTGATACTTGATACAGAGACAGGATTGCAATGGATACAACAAACGCATGTACCTGCTCAAGAAATGTCCTGGCAGCACGCTTTGTCCTATTGTGAAGAATTAGTAAAGGATGAGTACACAGACTGGCGTTTGCCGACAATACTTGAGCTCTCATCTTTGGTGAATCCTGCGATAATCCATCCTTCATCTTCTTTTCCATGGCCCAACTATGAAGTTGGTAAGGCAGATTTTTGGTCAGCCACTTCTAATCCTATAGATCCCTATCTTGCTCATCATCTCGCTTTCAATATAGGCTACATCAATTATGGCCAAACTAAAACAGATACGGCTACAGCGTGGTGTGTCCGGGGTGGAATCCTACCCTGCGAATCTTTTTGCGATGGCAAAGAATGCGGGGATGATGGGTGCGGGAATAGCTGTGGAGACTGCAACGATGGGGAGTATTGTCCAGAAGCAGGACTATGCGAACCAACCAACCTTGAATGGGTTTACAGCCAGCCAGCGGATATCGAGTTTACAAAATCAGAAATCACGGTTAATCAATATAAAGCCTGTGTCCAAGCCGGTGGCTGTGCAGAAGAGCTTGTGTGTGGCGATTGTACCACATGCAATTGGAGTTTTCTTGATAGGGGGGATCATCCAGTAAATTGTATCTCTGGCAATTCTATGAACGATTTCTGCGAATGGGCAGGGGGCAGGCTGCCTACAGATGATGAATGGTATGCCGAAGCCTCAAACAATGGAAGCCGAAGTTATGCTTGGGGTAACGAATTTCCAACTTGCGATTATTGTATTATGCAGTCCGATTATGGCGACGAAACAACAGACGGCTGTAGCTTGCAACACACCTGGCCAGTCTGTAGTAAAGGTCAAGGTGATAGCGTCAGTGGGCTTTGTGATATGATTGGAAATATTCGCGAAAGAACTCTCGATGAAAGTAATCTCGCCTCATCTCTACGTGGTGCTCATTGGCAGGAACGCGATGTCGCTCTTCTACGCGCAGATCATGCTAACAGCACTGGAGAAGAAAATGGGAGTTCTGTAGATGGATTCCGCTGTGTTCGAGAAGGCAGTGTGATTGACGGCGACACTGACATCCCGGTTGACGGCGATGACGACTGGCCGACGGACGGCGACCTTGTAGACGGGGACGTTGTTGTTGATGGGGATGAGGAGATTGCGGACGGCGACTTTATTGATGGGGATACGGTGGTTGATGGAGATCTCGAAATCATCGATGGTGATGAAGAAGACGAATATGATTCCGTCGCAGATTGTCTGATCGAAGGGCAATACTATTATTTCTCAGGAGATATCAACCCCAATAATCCTTGCCAAGAATGCAAGCCCGATCTGGATGCCTACGGATGGTCTTCCAATGGTTGGTGCTGGTTTGATCCAGAAACACGGTTAATTTGGGAAGATCCACCTGTTTCAAATTTATCAGATTGGACAACTTCCGAGAATTACTGTAGCGACATGGTAATCGGTGAACTTCTGAGTTGGCGCTTACCTACAATTTCTGAACTTCGGAGCATTTCCTTTGGTAGTACGATCTCGGATATTAACGGCACCTGTCTGGTAACTGATGATTGCGCCAGTGAAAGCTGTTACTCAGCGGAAACTTGTTGGGATGATGATCCAGAGCCAGGTCCGACAGATGGGTGCTATTGGAAGGAGTCTTTAAGTGGCAATTGTGGAAGTTATGCCTCTCAAACAATTCGCACTGACCAACCAGACTGGAAATGGTATCTGAATTATTTAAAAGGTTTTGGCAGTGCTCCCGAATCTACAGAATCATATGCACGGTGTGTCGCAGAATGCTTCCCCTCGTGTGATGGCAAAGAATGCGGCCCGGACGGCTGTGGGGGATGGTGCGATCCTGGATGCAACACAGGAGAAACCTGCAACGAGCAGACAGGCTTGTGCGAACAAGCAGAAGACATTATAGAGTATACGCTTTATGATAACGTGAAAGTTGTTCCTGCCTCTACTACAGTTATCAAGCATAGCCCCAACCCTTGCGAGCAAATTGAATTGAATTTTTCTGACGAAACGCTTGTATTGGAAACTGGTGATGTGCTTGTGTATGGGGATGTCGATGAAGGTTTTATTTGCCAGATAGAAACGATAGATGAACCCACAAAAGTGCGAGGGCCAACGAGAATAATAATTGATGGAGTATTAGGATATCTTGATTTGGTGTTCAGGGATCTATATGTAGTAAAAGAGATACCTAATGTTCAATACAACTACAGCGATAACACTAGGCGCTTTATCGATTTCGAATTCGAAAACGCTTCTGGACAATTTTCCATTGAAAGCGCATTGGCTTCCGTGGACGGTCGTGGGCGATTGATAATACAGCGGGCCAATTCTGTTACTGAACTAATAAATCTTCAATATTTTGGGTCTGCTTCTGCTAACGCTACGTTTGGATTGGATGTATCCACATCCGTTGTATCCCCTGAGTACAAGAGAAATTTAATAAATAGTAGAATATTGTGGTTTATGGTCGGTCCTGTCCCGTTTTCGATAAATTTTGGGGCAGACTTTTCAGCAAAAGCTGAAGTTTCTGCAGGTGCTGCGGTGAACTTTGCAGCCCAGCGCGTTTATGACGACATCAGAGCTTCAATATGGCGAAATGGGGATGGAAATTGGGATTCATCTTTTTCTGGCAATTCTTTACCGCCAACTGATCCAAGTTTGGATGAACCATCTTACGTTGATATGGGAGTATCAGTTTCCCTATCACCATACATTCAACTTGCAGTTTTAGGATATCTTGGGCCAGCAATAAAAGCCAAGCCGGAAATAAAAGGCGGATATCACATAACTGTTCCCCCGTATGCATATCTTGATTATTGTAAGAAAGCTTTATTGACTGGCCGAGCTGAATTTTTTAGGGAATTTGGGGAATACGAATTTCCCATATCCTTTGGTAATTGCACAAATATCTGGAAACGCTATTGCTGGTCCGGAGAATGCTGCGATACGGATTCAGGCAATCTGCTACCATATGGGGAAGATTGCGGCGATACGCAAACAAGATATTCCTGCTTAGGTGGAACATCTTGCGGGGCAGATGTTTACCAACAGCAAAGATGGGAACAATGCGATGGTTCTTCTGCTTTATGTGATGGGAACTGGTCGGATTGGATCGGCGATACTGTAGCAGATTACTGTTCTAATACCGAGGTGTGCCAAGAAGGCTTAAGCTCTTGTCAATATGCATCATCCTGTGATTGCGAATGTACTTCTGGTGACTGTTGTAGTGATGGATGCAATTACGACTCATCGGGAAGCATATGTCAAACAGATGCCCAATACGAATATGGATGTCCTTGGGGGACAGCATGTGGGGCCGATGTTGGGATTCATTATCGTGATCGCTACTGCTCCGGCAACAGCGAATCTTGCGATGGTGGATATGGTTCTTGGAAGTCCTGGCAAACAGAAGACATATGTTCATCAACGGAATCCTGCTCTTCTGGTGATCCAACTTGCAATGGTGGCTGTGTAACATGCGAATGCTCTTCAGGCGACTGCTGTACTGACGGCTGCAATTTCGACTCATCGGGCACAGTCTGCGATTACTCATACGATGACGAATACCAATGCACCGGTTCCAATTGCGGAGATGACGGGCAACGAAGATACAAATACCGCTATTGTTCTGGTGCTCTGCTTCATGCAGCGGTTCTACTGAATGGCAGGGCTGGCAAACCATCCGTTACTGCGACAGCGACGAACTGTGTTCTGCCGGTTCAAGCAACGTTAGTTGCAATTACAGTTCAAGCTGCGTTGCGCAGGAAGAAGCCTGTAACGGAATTGACGATGATGGTGATGGTCGAATCGACAATGCCAGTTCGAACGGTATGGGATGCATGTATGAGGTCTGGGAATACCACCGATCCGATGAGTGGTACAATTTCAGGCTTCAAAGAGAAACCTCAGCTGGGGTTGTTCCCACTCCACCTTCATCGTATATACATATGCCATGGGATCCAGCTCACCCAGTATTTCTTGTTTACCGGAATACATATGGCATAAGCGGCTTAACCAAGCTCTATTATTGTGCTGACAGCTCAAATGCTCAAGGATTTCATGATAATTTCTATACAACTGACTGGGAGTCAGAGTGTGGATCTGAATACGATACGCGGGGTGATGCTTATTACGTAGGGTACGTCTATACAAGTAACGCGATATCGACTGGCCATGCCAATTGGCTTTGGTCATGGGGTGGCTATGATGACGATACTCATTTGTGGCCACTGTGGCGAATGAAAAAGATAAGCACAGGGCAACACAAGACTACCGTTTCCGAAACATACTACGTTACAGAATCAGGCTCTGATTATTGTTGCGAAAGAGGTCCTTCAGATACCTGTGCTGGTCACTGGTGTGGCTCGCCGAACACGACACCAGTCGCGTGGGTTTTCTTCCCGCAAGGGTACTCTGGAAGAAAATAGGATCAACAGGGATGATTGGAAATTGGAATGGTCACTATCAAGCGCTAGTTCGTTAAAGTTCGACTTGAGTCAGGACATCCGCTAAGGATAACTCGCCTGTAAGCCTTTGATTCTTTAGGGGTATTTCCCTTGACTTCCAGGCGATTCTGAGAAACAGTTCGTAAGAGGGTCTGTGTTGCCGAGCCAAACAATCTAGCCCACCAACTTTGGTGGGCTTTTTGTTTAACAGCTATGCGAGTTCTCACAGGCTTGCATAGCTGCTTGATTTTTATGCTTTTTCCGTTTTCATGGTCGGCGACTTCAATTCTGAGAACGGATGACGGATCGCCTGCTATCTCGTCCCGGTATCCCCATCTGGCCGCTTCTTGCCTCTCAGAACCAGAGAACGGGTAAAGAACAGTCTCGGCTGGTTAACAGCAAGGGCGTTCTCTGGTTAACAGAAATGCCATCCCGGTTAACAGCCTCGGAACACATTGAATATACTGGCGATTTCGAGGGTGTTTTTCGCAGTCGTGACGAGTTTGCACAGGCATCCACATGGGCTTCACGGCGCACCTTAACGCTACTGCGCATCTGTCTCGTTTTCCGCAGTCACATCGCGATGTTGGCGCGGTTAACAGCGAAAGCCTGCCGGTCAGCGACGGCTCATGAAAGTCGCCAGCCCTTCCACGGCCTCGGTCCAACTTGGATGCTCGTCATCGAAACGGAAGGACACTCCCAAAGCCTTGAATGACGATCTGAGTGCTTCCTGCAGTGATTCGTCGGCGAAGATGATTTCATCCGGCAAGCCCTTGATTGTCTTTCCCATCGGAGAGTTGCCATTTCCCGAAATCAGATCAAAGAAACTGGCCACGGCTCCTTCCAACTGGTCGCCGGGCATGGCATTCACATGCAGAACCATTCCGGAAACCGCATCGACAACCAGCAATAGTCGCACTTCGCGATCATCATCTTCAATGGCTGCGGGAACGACGGGAAAGCCGACAATCCAGGTTCCGCCGATTCGCGGTGCATGGCGAACGGCACCGGGCGGAAGAAGAGTCGGCGTACTCGCATCATCCGGCGCGACAATAGCATACGCGCGAACGGTGGCCTGGATTTCCGGGTCTTTCGGCTCGCCTGAAAGCGTCAGCGTCAATATCTGCTTCGCATCTTCAAGCGGCAGTGGCGGATCGCCTTCCGATTTGACATGCTTCATCAATCCAGAGATGCAATACAGAAAAATCTCCTGTTCCCGTTTGGTCGGGTTTCGAGCCTGCTTGCCCGCTTCCTTGACGAGTACCCAGGGGACTTTCGCGCCGGTGGGGCGTTTGACCGACGATGATTTCACGGCCCGTTTCAACTCCGGCGGCAGATCCTTCTGGCGCGTCAAGGTCAGCCCCCAGATCGACACCATTTCGCGGACACGTTTCTCGCTGTGCTGCGGATAAAGCAGCTGGCGCAGATTCCAGACGGCGTGAGGACCGACCGTGAACGTCATGCCGAATTCTTCGCCAGCCTGTCCCATCACCGTGGCGAAGACCGGGTGTTCCTCGCCGGGTACGACGAAGGCGACGGCCTCGTCGAAATCGAGAATTTCCCATAGATGCAGACGGTCGAATTCGAAGGCGGCGCGCAGAAGATTGGAATTGAGAATGCCCGTCTTTTTTCGTTTTTGCAAACCCATGGCTTCAGGCTCCATTGACGATATCAGCATCCACAAAATAGCACGTCCGATCCTGTTAAGCCGAGAAAATTCTAGGCAAGAGATCAGCAAAGTGTTATGAATGTACTCACGATTTGGGACAGTTCAGCATCTTTTTCAACTGAGTTGAATCCCCGAGTCGCATCCTGGAGACACCGAGAAACACAAGCGAACCGTATGCCCATAGGCTGCAAGCCGAGAACCATGTTGAGTTATGGTGGAATAACCAATGAATGAACAGCAGATTGAACAATTCCTGATCGAAAAGCTGATCGATCTGAAATACGATTACCGTCATGATATCAGGGACCGCGAAAAGCTTGAGGAAAACTTTCGCAAGCACTTCGATTCCCTGAACCGCGTTACGCTCACCGATGGCGAATTCCGGCGTCTTCTTGACGAAATCGTCTCTCCCGATGTTTTTGCCTCCGCCCGCATTCTGCGCGAGCGTAACAGCTTCACACGCGACGACGGCACCCCGTTGAACTATACCTTGGTCAACATCAAAGACTGGTGCAAAAACACTTTTGAGGTCGTCAACCAACTCCGCATCAACACCGACAACAGCTTCCAACGATACGACGTGATGCTGTTGATCAACGGCATCCCCGCCGTCCAGATCGAATTGAAGACGCTCGGCATCAGTCCTCGACGGGCCATGCAGCAGATCGTCGACTATAAAAAAGATCCGGGCAACGGCTATACCAAGACGTTGCTCTGCTTTGTCCAGCTCTTCATCGTCTCCAATAAGACCGAGACCTATTACTTCGCTAATAACAACGACCGCCATTTTGCCTTCGACGCTGATGAAAACTTCCTGCCCATTTACCAGCACGCAGCCGAAGACAATACCAAGATCACTCATATCGATGACTTCGCCGAGGCCTTTCTGCCCAAGTGTACGCTCGCCACGACCATCAGCCGTTACATGGTCCTGGTAGCCAACGAGCAGAAGATGCTTATGATGCGCCCCTACCAGAATTATGCTGTGAAGGCCATCGACCAATGCATCCGCGAAAACCGGGGCAACGGCTACATCTGGCACACGACCGGATCGGGAAAGACTCTCACCTCCTTCAAGGCTTCGACGCTCTTGAAGCTCAACTCGGACATCCACAAGTGCCTCTTCGTCGTGGATCGCAAAGACCTCGACCGCCAGACCCGCGATGAGTTCAATAAGTTCCAGGAAAATTGTGTTGAGGAAAACACGAATACCGCCGCGCTGGTGCGCCGCCTCGCCTCGGATGACCATGCGGACATCCGAACCCGGCAGGCCGTTCTTCACAGTGAGGAGTTCAAAGCCCTGTGGGATCGAATCAAGCACAAGACCACCTACCGGGTGCAGTTCGACAACGCCCGATTGGTCGAGGATTGCATCAAAGCCGTTCGGGACTGCCCGCCTATCGCCCGAACCCGTTTGCAGTGGAGGATCGCCGATCTTTCCATCGGCAAGGGTGGTGTGGACGCCAAGGAACGCGCGGGAGCCGACCTTGTGGCTTTGGACGAGGGAGACATCGAGCTGCCCGACCTGCTGACCGATCTCCAGGACAAGACGCATCTCACCCGTAAAAGCCTGGTCCGCATCCTGACTGAGTCCAAACGGTTGGACGACTTTACCCGCAACCCCCAGCAGTTCATCGAGTACGCCGCCGAAGCCATAAACCGCACGAAACGGCTGGCCCTTGTGGATAGTATCCGCTACCGCCGCATCGGAGATGACGACTACTACGCCCAGGAACTGTTTGAATCCGAGGAATTGACCGGCTACCTGCGAAACATGCTGACCGCCGAGAAATCGGTTTATGAATCCGTCGTCTACGACTCCGATACGGAAAAATCCTTTGCCGACCAGTTGGAGAAAAACACGTCGGTCAAGGTTTACGCCAAACTGCCGGGTTGGTTCAAGGTGCAGACGCCGTTGGGTAGCTACAATCCCGACTGGGCCATCCTGGTAGAACAGGTTGGTCGGGACAGACTGTATTTCGTGGTCGAAACCAAGGGCAGCCTGTGGTTCGATGATCTCCGAAGCGCCGAAACCGCCAAGATCAAATGCGGGGAAAAGCATTTTGAGGCATTGGCCATTGGCGACAACCCGGCCACGTTCAAGCGAGCGAACAGGCTGGAGGATGTGATTGGATAGGGGATATTATGAAAGCATTTGGTCCATGATGGCTACCCTACTTAAATTCAATCTATACCATCACTTCGCAACGAGTGTTCCTCTTCAAGCTCCTACGAACGATAATTGTATTTGTAATATATGCCCAAGATTTTGACAAGGAGGATCGTTCATGCCATCTAAGATCGCACCACCCAAATTAACTGGAGGAGGTGGTTTTACTTTTGAAGACAAGGTCTGCTCCTGGTTTCTTGCACACATGCTGGCAAGCCTACCCCCCTTTGATGTCGACGATAACCTGATCGAGCGGATAGATTTTCAGACTCGTCCTGACGGGTGGTTTTTGGATGATGTGCTTCTGACTATATCGGACAATAATTCTCAACATAGATACGCTATTTCAATAAAGAGTAATCAACAGTTTTCCATAGTCTCAGCTCCAAAAGATTTTGTGCAATCTTCATGGGAACAATTCCTTCATTTTGAGTCCGATGCTTTTAATCCAGATTTGGATTTCCTTGGACTTATAACATCCCCCTTGCCTAATGAAATAAAAACAAACTTAAATGGTGCTGTTTCAAAGGCCAAAGCAAACGATCCGGATTTGTTGGCTAAAAGGTACCAAGAGGAGGGCTGGGCCAATGAAAACGAACGAGAATTGTTTACTAGCTTTCAATGTCCTGAAGAATTAGTCCAGAGTTTTCCATCCTCGGATACTCGAATCGGCTCACTACTAAAACGATGTGTATTTCTCGAATTTGATTTTGAAAGCGATTCTTCGGAAAGGGAAAAAGATATTGTAAGGATTTGCCGCGAAATACTCGTGAACGGAGAAATAAAGGAGGCCGTGAGCCTTTGGGAATCTTTACTTCACATTTCATCGGATCTTCGCCCCAAAGCGGGATACATAAGCCGAACCATTCTCATCGATAGATTACGAAATAGGTTTGAACTTAAGGGGAGCCCCAACCATGAAGAGGACTGGAAAAAACTACTCCTACAAAGTAACCACGCGTTGGAACGAATCAGAAACTCGATTGCTGGAGACATCACAGTCGACAGAAATAGGGAGGTTCAAGACGTTCTGGATGTATTAGCGGAATCTCCGGTCATATTTCTCCACGGTAGATCAGGCGTTGGAAAGTCCGTGTTGGCAAAACAGATGGCTACTAAACTTCTTGACCAAGGCCGAAAAATACTTTGGTTAGACGCTACGACTTTTGAGAGAAAGGATTTCAATGATTTAGAGTCGAGTATGAATCTAGATCACTCGTTTTCTGATTTGGTTCAGTCGGTAACGGACGGTCAAGCATACTTGGTCCTTGACGGTCTTGATCGTGTATATCAAGACACGGCTTTCCAGACATTGGCTAAGTTGACAAGTGCACTAGGCCTCGCTAGTGACAACTCTCCATGGAAAGTTGTTTTTACCTGCCAAACCGTTGAGATGCTTAGAATTCGCCAAGGCTTAAGGAAAGTTAACGCCTTGGTTTCCGTTCGGACTGTTGATCATGAATGTGAGCCAATACCATTAAAGAAACTGGATGATGTTTTCGGTAAATATCCTCAACTTCAACCAATCCGCTTTGACCGGAAACTTCAACCGATATTAGAGAATTTAAAACTACTCGATTTGATCGCATCAAGAGTTGCAGATGATCCCAATAGGGATTCGATTAAGCGAATAGGGGAATCGAATGTCTCTGAATGGTTTTGGGAGGAATTGGTTAACAAGGGAAGCGAAGGGCCGGTCAGATCGCGTTTCGTCCAACTGCTTGCGGAAAAACAATCGGAAGAATTAGTCACATCGATTCCCATGTCTGTTTTTGAAGTTTCTGAACTTCAACCTCTTCATAGCTTGATTAAGGATCGAATTTGTAAAACGACGTCTGATGACCATGTTGCATTTGAACACGACTTGATTGGCGATTGGGTCAGACTACGATTGATCATCGCTAATTCAGATAAACTAATACCCTTCCTAAAACCTAAAATGGAATCCCCCTTTTGGCACAGAGCTTTTAGATTATATGGCATCCATGTGCTTGAAACTCAAGGTGTCTCTAAGTGGACCGATATTCTTCTGGCTATCGAACATAGCTCTGAAGAGGTTTTTCTTGATTTATTTCTGGAGTCAATCCTTTTTTCACCAAACGCAAATACTCATCTTGAAAACATTCACGACATACTTCTGAACGACTCATGTAAGTTATTATTACGCTTGCTTCGGAGATTTTTCATTTTTGGCACCTTGCCGGACTTGTTATTTTCTACTTTAACTGGATTGGACGGATCCTCCTACAACGAAGCTACAACTCATTTTAGATATCCCAATTGGCCATATTGGATACCTTTACTGCAACATGTTATTGCAAGACAAAAGGAGTTTATTGAACTCATCCCAGATGAATTGGGAAAACTATGTGAAATGTGGCTTGACCACGCACCCAGAAAATACTTGTTAAGAAAGGAAGTCGCTAAAATAGGCCTGATACTCGCTTATAAGGGATACAATGCCCGACATGAGTATTCTGATGTTTATTCTAAATTTCGTAGATTGTTTTACAGGTTGGCCTTACTTGCAGCGTATGAATATCCTGATGAGGTGGCTGAACTTGCGCTATTGGCGAGTGGCAGGAGAGTTATTGAAAGTAAAGATATTCCTGAAGAAGAAGCAGATTCCGAGGTTAACCCGCTTCCACTGGCAATATCTCTATTTTCATCAATTAACCGCAATGAACCTCACCCTATCCCCTGGCCAGACGGACCTAGAGATGAAGTTGATGAGGAATTCCGCAAGGTGGCGCTGACGGGAAAGGATCTGCTCTCCCTATTCGAAGCGAGGCCGGAGGTGGTTCGTGAAATAGTCTTAGCGTTGCTCATTTGCCGTAGAAATAAATACGCAAAAGACAGATGGAGTATAAGGCGTGAAGAATTCGAGATTGTGGATCGAATGCGCTGGTTTCCCCCGTTTTGGACCCAGGGGCCATTTCTAAATTTATTAATGACGAACTTTTCTAAAGCTTTTGAAATTATAAATAGACTTGTTGACTTCACAACGGAAAGATGGAATGAATATATCAAGCGCGAGTCAAAGGAGCGAGGGGGTAACGCTTCAGACGAGTACAATCCGTTTAGTGTATCTATTAATGAAGAGTACTATCATGTACCGACTTCTACGGAGATTACAATTGATGGTAGAGATAAATCTCTTTTGGGCGACGAGAGAGTTTATGTATGGTCGGCTGGGTTAACGAATCCGCCGCATCCTATAGAAATAGCACTGATGTCATTGGAGCAGTACTTCTATCTCAAATTAGAGAAAGGCCAATCTATCAATGAAGAACTCAACACTATTTTAGAAAAGGTAAATAGTGTTGCCGTAATAAAGGTATTAGTGGATGTCGGCAAAAAGAATCCCAATTTGTTCCTTGGACCTCTATTGCCTATCCTGAGTTCTGCTGAAATATTCAAATGGGATCTTATAGAACTTGTGCAGGGCAGGAGCCATCACCAGAACGGATTTGCAGGGAAGGCAGAATGGCTGCGAAAGCTCTCAGATAAATTCCATTCAATGCCCCATAGAAAACAAGATCTACGAATATTGATTCAGAATTTGCTTATATCCAACCCAGATCTCGACAAGCATTATTCCGAAATTCGTAAAAAATGGAGGAAGCAACTTTCAGAAAGTCAGGATAAAGATCAACGGTCGTTTATTGAACAATTATTGATAACTTTCGATCTGAGTAACTACGAAACCCAAGAACATGAAGAGCTATGCACTATATATATAAACAGAAAGCTAGCAAAGCAACAAGAAGAGCAAGCCTCGTTTCTTGGGGATCTTAAATATCGAGAGCTATTGATATCCTTTCCAATGATTTGCAATGAAATCCTTTCTGGTAGAAAGACAGTCGAAAAGGATAAGCTGGCTGAATTTTGGAAGATTATTCAAAAAATTTCCGAGTTAAAAGAAACTCTACCCATGGAAGAACTGGCTTTAGATTGTGCGGAGAACTCATTGATGGGCGGTCTTGCCGTATTGTTTTGTCAACACAAGGAATGGATCGATTCCAATGCAGAAAAAAAGGAATGGGCTTTAGATCAGGTGCGACAGTTAATCAATAATCCGCCTGCCAGGCACGAATTTGATTCACGAGAGAGCATTGTTGAATGGGGATGGGATTGTTTTGTGGCGGAAATACTCGCAGTAGAATGGGCAGAGAACCCTAATGACGTAGAGATCAGTTTCCTTGTATCGAGCATGGTTTTTACCTTTCACTACAAGGCCGTGCAAAAGCTATTTGATAAATGCGCGGGGTATAGAGAGACGCTTGGTGTTCGTTTTCTACAACTTCGCAGGCTATTGATTGAATGGGCTTTTGTCAGCGAGCGAGTTCAAATGGCAGGTGGGCATGGATTATTTCAGAATGATTTGAATGGTGAACGGAAGTTTAATAAAAACGTCCAAGAATGGATAGAAAAGCGAGTAGATCTTTTCACCGATGGAACTTTGCCTTCCAGCATTGAGAAATGGTCAGATTGCGACGACAAGCGACGATTTAAAAAATTAGATAAATTGATAAAGCCGATAGGTGGATATAACTTAGATATGGAGCTGGTACTTTACGCAAACAGTTGGATGGGCTCTCTCGATTTAGCAAAAAACGATAAAGAAAGAGAGGACTGGATAACCTTTTGGCGAGAGGCATTGTTCCAAGCGCTAGCCCGAATTAAACCGATTCCTGAAGAAGTCCCATTTTGGCGAAAAACTCTAGATTTTGTCCTACGTAAGAAAACGGATGTCGAATTGTATGAAGCTGGCGACGATAATCATGGCATGCCATATCCCGCTGAAGAGTCGATATTGAAGAACGTCGCCATGATAATCCAATTTTTTCGAGATGATGAGCACCCTGAGTTACTCTGGAAAGAAGTCCTAGATTTACCTTTTCAATACCATTACTGGATAGAGTCTTTTTTAAACGATTACCACGAATACGTGTTGAGAACAGGCAATGTACAGGAACAATATTCCACTATACTAAATCAGATGTTCGAGTTTCTGAATGAGCGTTTTGCTAATAAATTCGATACACAACGGTTCCTTGGATATGAATTATGGGACTCTCTACTCGGTATTGATAGTATGTACCATAGATTTTGGACGGCGAGCTTACAACATGCAGTCCAGCGCAATTCTGAGCTTTTTGAAAAGTGGGTAAAGCTCAATCCAAAGCGAAATCGGTGGTCTTATAACTTTCTTTACTGGCTTACCTCTGATGCAGCAGAACCTATTATACTTCAGGCATTAGTGTGGTTAGAACGGGCTTATTATGAATCCAGCAAACAGAAGTATAACTTGTCGGACAAGGAAACCGAAACCGCTTTAGCTAGACTATTAGGACATATCTGGACAACCCATTCAGGCCAACTCAAGGAAAAAGCTGAAACATTTAATGCATTTAAGAAACTGCTATCTGAGTTGGTTAGAAGGCAAAGCGATATCGCTTTAGACTTATCCAGTAAAATAGGGAGCTTCTAAAACCATCAATCTTTAGAAATGCGCGTATGTATTTGACCTCAAGTACCTTTTGGGGAAAAGATATTCAACGCCTCCATCATCGGCCCCAACTTTATCCCGGTCTTGTAGTGGATGATCTGACCGGTCCAGCCCTCGAAAACTTCAACCGCTCCTTCGTTTTCGCAGACGGCCAGGAGGATGTTCTGGTCGGAGAAAGCTTTGAGCGTTTCGAGTTTGGCCTTCAGGTACTCGGGCGTCCAGAAGCCGACGACCTCGAACAGCACCTCCCGTCCGTCATTGTGACGAAAGACGAAATCCGGCACGAAAGTCTTCTGGTGCTTGTTCAGGATCGCTCCCTCGCGAACCAGCCGCCAGCCGTCGCGTTCCTCTCCGAACTTTTTGGCGAAGCCTTCCTCCACACTGGAGTCGAACTCCGGCGGCTCGTCCAGGTGGCTTTTGAGACCGCTTTCGGGACTAAGATCCAGGGTGGCGAGGGTGTTCCAGGGCGTCTTGATTTTGGCTGCGAAACGCCAGCCCTTACAGGTCAACAAGGCGGGCAACAACGTGGCGAAGCGCACGCCGTAGCGGCTGGTGGTTCGCAGGACGCTCGCCGGGCCGTCGAGTTGTATGCGGTAGGTCGATTCGTCCACGCGGCGGATGTCGTGCAGCAGACCGGCCAGTTTGACGTAACGCAGAATCGTTTTGAAGTCCTCCTTCGCGGTCAGCGTCGCGGACTGCGTTTTGTAAAGCGCGGCCTGTGTCTGGGACACGTTGTAGTGGCTGAGTAGGGCGGCGGCATCCGGGTAGTCGGGCGGCGTTTTCAGCCGGTGGAACTGCATGACATCGGCGTAGAGCGCCTCGTCGATCTCCTCCCAGGTCATGCCAAGCTCGGCAGCGATCTCCTGCTTGACTTCCTGCTCTTCGTTCTCCAACTCGCCGAGCAGCGTTCCCCCTTGCTTTTCGGTCACTAGGGGATGCTTCCTTGCCGCCAGGCGAAAGACCTTGAGCCGCAAGCGCGCCGCCTTGCCTCCGCTGTCGGTGTGAAACGTGCTGGCGTCGTCCAGCAGTTTGCAAAATGAGGCGATGCGCCGGGCGTCGCAGGGCTCCTCGTCGAAGAGACGGTTGATTTGTCGGTGCAAGTCTCGCCGGGTGAGTCCCGCACCCTCGGCGTACACGCGCAGCATGGCCTCCGCCAGATCGACGTAATGGCCGTCGCTCTTGCGATTCAGCCGATCTGGCAGCGCCAGACCGCGCTCAAACCTTACGATGGCGTGTTCGCTCGTAAGCATCGCTTCGTCTCCGTTTGCGGGATCGCTCCACCTCGCGGGTTTCCTCGCAGACGATTTCGTACAGGGTCGCTCGGGTGGCTCCGTCCGGCCGCAGAATACGTCCCAGCCGCTGCTTGGCCTGGCGGGTGGATGATTGCCCACCCACCACCACGGCCACCTTGGCGGCTGGCACGTCTACACCCTCGTCCAACACCTGGTTGGCCACCAGCACCGGAAATTCGCCCGAGGCGAAGCCGGACAACACCGCCTGGCGCTCCTTCTTCATGGTGTGGGACAGAATAGTCGGCGCGAGGAAGCGGCGCGAGATGTCGATTGCCATCGCGTTGGAGCCTGTGAAAACCAGCACACGCTCCTGTGGATGCAGGCGAAAAAGATCCTCCAGCACGCGAAGCTTTTCGTCTGCGCGGTCCTCGATGGACTCCTTGAGATACATCAGGTTTTTCACCCGACGTGCCTCGATGTCGTGGTTAGCCTCGGCCAAGAGATCTTTCCTATCGTAGTCCTTCTTCTCATTTCGTTTCTCGATGTACCAGGTCCGGATGGCCAGCGAGGCTGAGTCGTAGCACTCGCGCTCCTCGTCGGTAAGCTTCACCGGGATGCGGACGGTCTCGAAGGGGGCAAGGTGCTCGGCCTCCGAAAGCTTGCGGCGGTAGACCTGCGGCCCGATCAGCCAGTCCAAATCGACGTGCCGACCGTCCGAGCGTTCCGGCGTGGCAGTAAGGCCCAACCGCAAGGTCGCGGCGCTCATGATGGCAGCGTCACGGTAAAAGCCGCCCGGCAGATGATGGGCCTCATCGAAGATCAATAGACCGAACTTGTCGCCGATGCTGTTCATGTGGATGGCGGCGCTGTCGTAGGTGGTGACGGTGACGGCGGAAGGCTTGTGCAGCCGGTCGCCGATGATGCCCGCCTCGACACCCAGACCTGCGCTGATGCGTGCATGCCACTGGTACATCAGGTCACGCACCGGGGCGACTATCAGTGTGGACACGCCGAGTCGGGCCATGAGATGCAGGGCGACCTCTGTTTTGCCGCTGCCTGTGGGCATGACCACCAGCCCGCGTCCACCGGAGGAGAGCCAGGCGTCTATCGCCTCGGCTTGATCGCGGCGGGGTTTGTGCAGATCCACCTTTGGCCACTGAAGGTCGACGGGCTTGGGGACCTGATCCGCGAAGGACGTTCCAAGTTTTTCTCGTAGTATTTCCGCCACTTCGCCATAGCGAAAGGCGTCCGTGCGGAACAGACCGACCCGAGCATCCCACTTCCAGACGTCCTTGGCAAACAGCCCAACGATCCCCTTCGGCGACAGGCCGTGGAGGAGCAAGGTGCCTTCGTTGTAGGTCAGGGTAGTGGGCATGGCCACTTCCGATTGGGTTCAAAGCACTGTCGCCTCAATTGTGCATGAAAATAAGAATTCCTTCCAGCTAATTGAAAGACCTATTGAATTTTTACGTTCTGAGCATTCCGTGTTGCTTTTCGTCACTCCGTTTTAGTACTTTTTGATCTCGGTTCTCGCATTTTCAATCTATTCACCACCTACAAGAATTATGAGTAGTCCGCGCTAGAGATCGATAAGTTCTTAGAATTTTAGGAACATAGCCTTCTATTGTTTTTCACAGTGTTGCTATTGACAATGCCGGTCTAGTATGCAAAATATAACAGAGTATTAAAGAGGAGGCATACGATGAATGAGACGCGAAGAGAGTTTTTAGTTTCCATCGCCCCCCTTCTTGTCGCGGGAATTGGGCTCGCCATAGTTCCCAGTGGCCCGCGTCGAGTTCCGCGTGATTTGAAAAAAGATCGAGACACCAAAAGTCCGCGGGCAATAGCAGGTGAGTGTGAATGTTCGGGAAACTGCACTGGTTGCTCAGGTGGTTGTGAGGGATCATGCAGGGGATGTTCCGGTACCTGCGGGGGAACCTGTGAATCTACCAAGGCAGTCAGCTAGGCGCTATCACAATTTTCTCATAAATTCTTACATACTCCGGTGATTTCCAAAATGAGGGCTAGTAGTGATGTTTGTTCAAGTGCCTCTTCGAGCAAAGACAGGATTACTGGTATATACCCCTTTTCACAACATTCAACAATACCAAAGCCCGGTCCATGACATGATAGACGTGTATGTGAGCATGTTCGCCGCTTAGCAAGGCAAGCCATGGAGTGGATAGCAATGTGTGGTTCGCTGACATGAAAATTGTGACCTTTGTATTAACGGAGCATTGTAACTTCGATTGCACATACTGCTACCTTCCTCATAAAAATGCTCAGCATCCAATGTCATTTGATATTGCAAGAAAAGCTGTCGACTACTTTATAGAAAATAAGCAGGAGTTCCCTGAGACTTCCGTGCAATGGGAATTTATCGGTGGAGAACCTCTACTCGAGATTCAACTTATCGAAGACATAATTAAGTATATTCTTAAACAAACATTCAAATCTAGTCACCCATGGTTCGAGTCATCTACTTTCTTTGTTACGACAAATGGTCTTCTCTATTCTTCAGAGAAGTTCCAAAGACTCGTAGAACGCTATCGAGAAATACTTGATGTATCAGTTAGCATTGATGGTCCGCCTCACGTCCATGATTCTAATCGAGTATTTCCAAATGGGCAGGGAACTTATGATTCCATAAGAGCCTCGATAGAATTATGGATCAGACAATTTCCTGATTCTACAACAAAAGTCACGATAGGAAAGAGCACGCTGGGAAATATATGCGACTCTGTTCTTCATCTCTTTCACCTCGGAGTTCGGAAGGTGATTGCCAATGTTGTATATGAAGAAGACTGGTCTCCCAGTGATGCATGTTTATTCGAGATGGAATTAGATAAGCTGGCGGACCATATTTTGAGACAAGAGATGTGGCCACACTTCACCTGCTCATTGTTTTCAAAGTCAATAGGGCAGCCAATTCCTCCTGAAGACGACCAAAATTGGTGTGGAACAGGTAGAATGATCGTTGTTGGACCAGACGGGACGTTTTATCCTTGCATTCGGTTCATGCCTTTCTCTCTTAAGTCGGTTCATGCTCGCCCAATAGGTAATGTGGAAATTGGAATAAATAAAAACTTGCTTCGACCGTTTCTTGCGCTAACACGATCTGCCCAAAGTCCAGAGAAATGTATGACTTGCGACTACGCTAGTGGTTGCGGCTGGTGCCAAGGCAATAACTATGAGTTATCAGAAAGCGGCACAATCTTTTTTCGTCACACAGGCGTATGTGAAATGCATAAGGCCCGCGTACGCGCTAGTCGGAGATTCTTCTCACACCTGGATTGCGTAAAATGAGAACACTTATCCTGATGCTAGATACTTCGGCGGATAGTTTCTGTTATTATGAGCCTTCCAAAAATGCTGATCCGATGGAGCAGGATGTATTTGAAGCAGGTCTTCAACTCGCAAAGCAAAATCACTTGGATATTCATGTTATAGGCTGTCAACATGTCGATTGTTATCAGTATCATGAATCAGCCAGGGACCTTTCCTTTATATGTATTGGCCACCATCATCCACACGCTCGGCTTTCTGTTCCAGTAGTGAACCCATTGGCATCCCCGCTGCCACGCAAACATGAAGTAGCAATACTTAGATTGTACCGCGAGCAGATCGATTCATGGGTTGAGTCATGGTGGTCAATGTCTCAAACTTGTACACGCTGTGTTGTTGTTCTTGCAGACGTCCATCTATGGTCGTCGGAGGATATAGAAGCTTACGCTATAACACTAGAGAAAGCAGGGGCGCTGCTGAAGAGCGCATATTCCGCTGATAAATCCATCCAACTCAACATTCTTAGCGATTTAATGGCAATCACACAGGCTAATGATTGTGGAGCAGGAATTGATCATTTAACACTTGCTCCCGATGGTCAATTATACCTCTGCCCAGGATTTGCTGCAAAGAAACTTAGTCCGGTGGGCTCCCTAGAACAATTTCTCGCATATGGTCCGAGTTCTGAGCGTTTGCCAGTAAGCTTTCCAGTCTGCGACGTTTGCGATTGCTTTCATTGCCGCAGGTGCATATATTTGAATTATATTACAACATTAGAACTAGGGATTCCAAGTTGGCAGCAGTGTGCCGTGGCTCATCAGGAAAGAGAGCAAACTCGACTGATTCTGAATCACTTTCATGCCGATAGAAAATTTATTGAGTATCCAGCCATTCATGAAATAGAATACTCAGATCCAATCGAACTGCTTCCGGCAGCGTCCAGTTCAGAAGCAGACTTATATGATGCTGATAATATACCAGAGGCACCGCCAGGACACCGATTCGTAGGTCGACTAATAAAATCAGATTGTCACTCTATACACCAAATCACCAGACGATCAAGAGCGCTTCACGCACTCTCAGCATCCTATCCCGCAGATGCCTCGATAACAATGCATAAGAGGATTAGTGATGCGATAAAAGAAAATCTAGAAACTAAAAACCAGTGGTGGGCATCAATAGCGAAACGCTATACATGGGTGCCGTGCAACGTGCAAACATGGCACGTTGACTTCGATTCGCGCGCTGTTTTTGTCGCATTATAGGATGCCAATAAATATCGACAGATTGTGTAAATAATAGTTATAGAATCTATTACGTATAGCGCATTCACTGTTTTACCCTCGCCGCCCTGAATGTCATCTTTATTGAGTACCGCTGGATGTAGAAAGTCGTGGCCTATGCCGTTGCCGTTGCTCCGCCTCTGTCTGACCTGGCCTTTGCTCCTGATAGTCGATCAGTTCTCGAAGATCGGCTATTCTCCTCACCCGAGCGAACTGCGTCGCCTCTACTCGGAAAACCTAGCACTCAAGGCCGTCAACGAATCGCTTCGGAAGGAACTTCACAGGGCACGCAACAAGCGCTCCGATTGTCGCTTTCAACCCGCATGGCCCAGGTCTACGCCTACCTGCTGACGCGCGGGAATCGGCTTTTCCAGAGGAAGTTCCTCGCCGTCAAGATATCGAAGACGCTCGCGCGCATGGGCATCAAGGTATCGAAATTCACGGTGGCAAGGATTCTGAAGGAACATGGCGTAGATCCCATCGACGATTATCGGCCAAAGTGGAAGAAATGGATGGCAAGGGGACATTGTGGAGTTCCAGTCGTGAGAGAAGTGTCCCAATCATATGTAACTTGCCGCGAATAGTCTACATTTATCACTGACACCTAATAATGACCCACCTGAAAGGCGAAATGATCAGCCAACCTTTCTTGTCACCACTGACAGGTCGATCCGGAATACCGACGAATCTTGAAAGCCGTCTTCGTCTTCTCCATGCCGATGAAATCAACCCAAGCAAACGGTGAAGCCGCCATTCGCGCCTCATTCGCCGACATGCCCGCAAGGTCGATGCAATCCTCGTCTTCCCGATAACCCGTTGCAATTATGCGTGAATTGGACCGCACCGTGCATCACGTTGTCGTTGGTCCGTCTGATGCGCGCATCAGTGGTTTCACGCATCAGCTCGGAGAAACCATCAACCTATTTTTCATCGAGGAGGAGAAACGCATGTCCATTCGTATGCTTGACGACGACAACTGGCTGGTGCAGGTGCAGCGGGGAGGCATCCGCAAGACGAAACGAGGCGTGGGCGGACGTCCGGCGGCCGAGCAGGTCGAGGAAGAACTGATCCGGCGCTTGGAGATCAAACTCAAGGCAAAGCGGCGAGCCCAGGAAGCGACGGAAGAGCCGACGAAGAAAGCCTTCCAGACCATCGAACTGGAGACGCAGCCGGATTTGACCGGGGAGACCACGCTTCGGGATTATTACGAGCAGCGCTGGGTGGCCCACGCACGCGTCACTCAGAATGTCCAGACCCAATCCCGCAACATTCACAAGTGGAACTACCTCTTTCATTACCTCGGCGACCGGACTTTGAACGAATGTCTGCTGCCGCAGACCATCAACCGCTTCGTCGAGCAGATGCTGGCCAACGGCCCGATCAGCTTCTGTAAAACCAAATCGGGCAACCGACGCAAGCTTCGGACGGATTCGCTGACGGCGGCCACGGTGAACAAATCGCTGCAATGCCTGAAGGCGGCCTTGAATCTTGCCTACCTGGAGGGAACGGTGAACAGGCGGCCCAAGTTTCGCCTGCTGCCGGAGGATGATTCCAGGCTCGTCCTCCCGCCCACCGAGGTCCAATACCAGAAGCTTCTGCTGGCCTGCGAAGACCTGCGCTATTGCGCGCCGTATCTGCCGGAGGTGGTGGCGTTCGCGGCGCATACGGGGATGCGGCGCACGGAGATCTTCACCCTGACCTGGGGAAGCGTGGACCTGAAGCGGCGTGCGATTCGGGTCGAGCGCCAGGCCCGCACAATGGTGGTCAACCAGCAGATCTGGAAACCCAAACACGGACGGGCCAGGGAGATCCCCATGACCGATACGGTGTGCGCCATCCTCAAGAAACTCCATCGCAGACACCCGCACGAGGAGAGCGACCTCGTGATCCCCAACCAGGGCGGCTCGCCGTACTATCCGATGTACCGGGTTGATACCGAGCCCAGCAAGGGGCGGGGTTATTTCTACGTTGCGGTGGCCGAGGCCAGACTGAAAGGTAAAGCCACCTTCCACGGATTGCGGCACCTGTTCGCCGTGAGGTTGCTTACCAAGGGGGTGCCGATTACGGTGGTCAGTGAACTCTTGGGCCACTCGGACATCCAACTGACAGTGAAGCGTTACGGGCGCTACGCCTCGGACGCAGCGGTGAAGTTCGATGCGATCAAGGTGCTGGACGGCAAGGCCTGGAACCCGATCGAGGATGAGACGCGATAGCCTTAGCGGAAAGAATTGGCTACCGAATCCAAAATAGGCTATTATTGGGCTACCGAAGAGAAAGGAGGTGGACAGAGCACATGTTGACATTGACCAAAAACAAGCTGTCCGACATTTCGATTCCCATCACGACGGGGTGGATGCTGGGTGTCTGCATGGAGGCGCGCGGTAAGCAGGAGTTGTGGACGCGGCAGAAGCCGGAAGTTCTTGACGTGCTGCGAGAGCAGGCCATCATCCAAAGCGTGGAGTCGTCAAACCGTATCGAGGGCGTCACCATTCCAGTCGAGCGGCTGCGCCCGGTGGTGCTGGGCAAGGCCAGGCCGCGCGACCGTTCTGAAGAAGAGCTGTCCGGATACCGGAAGGCGCTGGATTGGATTTTCTCACGCAAGCGGCCGACAACCATAAGTCCCGATGTGATCCGGAAATTGCACGCCATGGCGCAAGGAGGCTTTTCCGGCGATGCGGGAAACTGGAAAGCGAAGAACAATGAGATCATCGAGATCCTGCCGAACGGTGAGCGGAGCATTCGCTTCGTTCCGACGAGCGCCAAGGAGACACCCCGAACCGTGGAACGATTGTGCGGCAACTATCACGACGCGGTCGAAGAAGAGCGATTTCCACCTTTGCTGCTCATCGCCACCTTTGTGTTCGATCTGTTGTGCATCCATCCGTTCCGAGACGGCAACGGGCGCGTCTCCCGTCTGGCGACCACGCTGCTGCTGAAAGAGCACGGATTCGACGTGAGTCGCTACGTCAGCCTCGAGCGTCTCGTTGAGGAGGACAAGGGAGAGTATTATCGCGTGCTCGGCGAATGCTCGAAGGGGTGGCATGAAGGTGAAAACGCGATCCTGCCTTGGTGGAATTATTTCCTGGGTGTCCTGCGCCATGCTTACCAGGAGTTCGAACGGCAGGTGGAGTCGGCGAGCGGTCGCCCGGCCAAGAGCGATCTGGTGCGTCAGATCGTACTGGCTCAGGTGGAGCCGTTCACCCTCGCCGACCTGGCGGCGCAGTTGCCCAGCGCAAGCCGCCAACTGATCAAGAAAGTGCTTTCTCAAATGAAGGAGGAGGGCCGCGTGCGCCTAGACGGCAAAGGTCGGGGAGCCCGATGGGAGAAAACGAGCGGAAGCTCGAAGAGACGGAATTGATCGCCAAACGAGACGGGCCGCACGGTTCGGATCGTCGGGGCGTTCGGCTCAGCTTCTGTAAAAGCAAATCGATCAAGGTGCTGGACGGCAAGGCCTGGAATCCGATCGAGGATGAGGTGCGATAGCCTTAGCGGAAAGAAGTGGCTACCGGAGAAAATTCGGCCAAGCTTCGGTTATGTCTTGATTACCGATAATTATTGCAGTACACTGCAATTAAGCGAGAGTTGTTATTGCATTGGAGGTTAATGCCCAATGATTGATGAGAGCGAGCTTTTGCAAGTCATCCAGGGGATGAACCCTTGGTGGAGAAACCCGAGCTTCACCTCGTTCCCAAGAAAGCGGGCCGCGTATGGCCAGGTGGAGCGGATCTTTTTCAAGACGGATCTGAAGCGCGCCTGCGTGCTGTCGGGTCCACGGCGGGTCGGAAAGACGGTGATCCTGCACCAGCTTGCCGAAGAAATGCTCAAGCAGGGCAGGGATCCGCAGGAAATTTTGTACCTTTCCCTCGACCACACCATCCTGAAACAAGAGCGTTTCGACCGTCTTTTGGAGATTTATCGCCAGAACATCCACCCGGGAGGCGGTCCGGCGGCCTTGTTGCTGGACGAGATCCAGTTCCTCGACGACTGGCCCACCTGGCTCAAGATGACGGTGGATTTCTCCCCCGAATACCGGATTACGGCCACGGGTTCGGCGGCCATCGAGATCGCCAGCGGCTACGAAGAATCCGCCGCCGGTCGCCTGCGCCTTCTGCGCGCGCCCACTCTCTCTTTCTACGAATATCTGCTGCTGGGCGACAAGCCGACGCCGGAATTCGCCGCCGACGCCGGGATGGAAGCGCTGGCCGAGATGGACAAGCGGGAACGCAATCGGCTCATGCTCGACACGCTCTCCGTCCAGGAGCACTTTCACGACTATCTCTTGATGGGCGGATTCCCAAGGCCCGGTGGTGAAACCGATCTGCCCGAAATCCAGCTCGCCATCCGCGACGACGTGGTGAATCGCGTCCTCAAGCACGACATGAGCGCTCTGTTCGGCGTCCGTCGCCTGCCTGAAGTCGAGAAGCTTTTCGCCTACTTCTGCGTGAACAGCGGCGGTCTGATGGACCAGAAGGGGCTGGCCAAGGAATTGGGGATCAACGTCCGCACGCTTTCGGATTATATCGACTACCTCATATCTTCCGGATTGATCTACCTGTTGCCCGGCGTCAAGACGACGGGAAAGTCGGCGTTGAAGAACCGGAGCAAGGTGTACATCGCGGACGCCTCGATCCGCAATGCGGTGCTGATGAAGGGCCGCAGCCTGTTGACGGACGCCGTCGAACTCGGGCTCCTGGTGGAGACCGCCGTCCACAACCATTTGGTCTCGGCCTCGAAGAACAGCTTCACGCAGTTCGGGTACTGGCGCGACCGTAACGGTCGGGAGGTGGACCTGGTTCAGCTCCTGCCGGACGGGAAGACCCTGCCCATCGAGGTGAAATACAAGACGGAGACCCGCGCCGCCGACCTGAAGAACCTGAAGGAATACATGAAGGTGTCGGGTGCGAACCTGGGAGTTCTGGTGGTGCGGCGCGCCGAGGAGTTCGACGTTCTGACCGAAGCGGAAACTCGAATTCTCAAAATCCCCGCCTATCTTCTGCTGTATTTGCTGGGCGGCGTCGAGTTCCCTCGATCAGCGAAGAATTGATCGCCAAACGAGACGGGCCGCACGGTTAGGATCGTCGGGGCGTTCGGTTCTCGATCGATAGGAAAAAGCAAGGTGCATATCCTACGAACGATGAGATTCCGTTAAATGGATCAGGCCTGATCCATTTCTATGGGAATTCCTCGCCTGGGTCGAACGAATGTGGTATAGAAAACCTATTAAGAATCTATCCCAGTAGCCCTGTCGCTCTCCACGTGATGATGCCAAGGGCGAAGTGCAGCATGGCGATGTAGGTGTCGATCCGCTTCTCCCAACGCACGAGAATGCGGCGAAAGCGATTCAGCCAACTGTGCGTGCGTTCCACCACCCAGCGCCGCGCCTTGAAACCGGCTTCGTGCTTGATGGCTTTCGCTTCCTCGCCCCGCGAACGAATGTGCGCCGTGAACTTGAATTCCTCCACAAGGTCTCGAATCGAATCGTAGTCATACCCTTTGTCCATGCAAAGTCCCTGTGGCCTCTTACGAGTCGGCTTCGGACGCTTCGTTTCGATCTTTTCCAGCGTCTCTTTCACCAGCTTCATGTCATGCCGGTTCGCCCCGTCAACCGCGACGGCCAGGGGAATTCCCTTCGCCTCCACCAGCAGGCTGCGCTTGACGCCGCCTTTGCCGCGGTCGGTAGGATTGGGACCGGTTTTTTTTCCCGCCCAAAGGAGCCTTCGTCATGGCTCCGTCCATCGACAGCCACGACCAGTCGATGCCTTCGAGCTTGTCGTACGCCAGCAACCCACGCCGCCAGAATTCCTCGAACACCCCGGCCTCGGTCCATTCCAGAAAACGCCGGTGCGCCGATGAGGATGAACATATGCCCGTGGCGTTGAGCGCGTTCCACTGACATCCGGTGCGCAGTACGAACAAAATGGCGTTCATCGCGTTGCGGTCGGGAACGCGCGGATTGTGCCCTCCGTTGCGGTGTATCGGCCGCTCAGGCAACAAGGGCTCCATCTTCTCCCATAACTTGTCCGGTATCCGCCATCCGTCGTCTTTCGTTGCCAAGCCCATCATACACTCCTATGAATATATTATACTGATGGGAGTAAAGCATATTTTTCACTACTGGGATAGGCTCTAAGAAATGGGCTTTTTGAAAGGAAGGATTGGAGACGATTCTGTGCTTGGTGCGGTGAAAAATCAGCCGAAACCAGCATGTCGCGCGAACAAATGCGTATTCGCGAGATGTCGGCGACATGGCGATGTGATGCACTTCGCATGGGTGATGCGCGCATCGCGCATCAGGTGGCGATGATGCAGGCTTTGGCCTATCAATTGCCCATTGAGGAAGACGTACAAGAGTCGGATATTCCAAAGGAAAATCCCGGCAGACCCAAGCTGATGCTCGTGTATAGCCGGGGGAACCCGGTAAATAGAATAGACCCCACGGGACTTGACGACGTAGATGTTGCCAGTGTGGACACCGGAGAGCTTAGCGAAAGCATTGGGAACGCCAAAGAGGCCATGCTGGAGAGCCAAGTGGCAAGGGGCGCTGCCTGTGGCGATGACACTCTTTGTCGTGTTAAGGAAGGCATCGGTTATGTGATAACGGATGTCTACATGCCTGACAGCACCGTGGATGTTGGGGTGTCCATCGGACTTACGGCGGTCACGGCGGGTGCAGGTGGTGTTATCTACCGTACCGGAAAACGGTTCTTGCAACGTGCTGGTGGATGGGTCAAGGGGCTGTTTAAGGGAAAGGCGGACGAAGCGGTAGAGGCTGTCGTAAGGAGTGCCGAGCTTCGTCCATACGGTGGACCCGGTGGCGGGCACCATGTTCCTGCAAAGGTTGCGTTCGAGGGGGCACCTAATTACGATTTGAAAGAAGCTCTCGCTATCCCGAATGCGGAGCTGAAGCGACTTAACATTTACCACCCAGATGTCACTGCTGGCCAAATGGTTGGATATCGGGAATTTGCGAAGTCTGGGGGTGCCCTCGCGTGGGATGATGTTGCTCGGATTGAGACAAATGCCCTCGTAAGGGGTGCAGACGCAGGAGATGGCTTCTACAACTGTCCAGCAGGCCATAAAGGCGCTTCAAAACGCAGGTGTGAAAGGTCCTACACGCATTCCGTGGGGAGGAAGATGAGACATGTCGAATTCTGATGTAGAAAAATTTGCCAAACTCCTTGTGGAACAGGTTCGTGATGCTGCAATCAGCAGTCTCGACATCAACCTGCGTCCTGAAGCCCATTCTTTGACTGCAAGGAGGTGGCGTGCCGCCGGAGTTGCGAAAGACTCAAAGTCGGAGGTGCTCATCCCCGATAGTGTAGATGCAGCTATCTATTTTCTCCTTAAAGCTATCGACGATGGTGCGCTCCATATCAAATTGGTTGATCCTTCCGGGAAGGAAATAGACCTCTTGGAGGACGGAGCGGGCGAACTAGCTGGTTGGTATATTGGTCCGGAAGGTTGGAGAGATCAATACTCGACGCAGCAACTCGTGGATTCTATAGATGGTTGATGCCTGAATCGGCCTAGACACCCTGCGACGGTTCGGGGATGCACCATGATGAAGCGGCACGTGAAGAAGGCCAGCCTCGAAGAGTTGCTGGCGCCCTACAAAGACGCTGCGCACACACATGGAGCGGCGACGGAATCAGGAAACTACAAAGCCGGGAACAAGGCGGCTGACCTGATTGCTGCCATTTATGCAGGTCATCCGACCATCGTTTTTCGAGACGATTGCATTCTTTGGTTTTGGTTTCTTCGATCTTCTTCAATGCTTTTTGATAGTCGGTCAAGGCTTTTTCTCTTTCAGTCGGTCTTTGTCGGGTTCAATTCAATCCATATATATATTCTGTATAATACATTGAATATATTATGGATTTCCAAAACCGACAAGATCTTTTTCGCGGAATTTTGTGATGCACCCCCGGGTTCTGACCCATCCCCAGTTTGACGAAAAACTCATTTGACTTATGGAGGAATGTCGTTCAAGGCGTGAATGGCGGTTGAAATGGGCTGTAGCGCCGTTTCGATCACGAAGGCCCCCAGCCTCGCCAGGCTGATTTCCCGTTCGCGTGGCGTGTTGGGAAGAAAATGTTTCGCCAGATCGGCTTTTTCAGCCGCCGCACCATAAGCCATCAAAAACAGGTGGGCGATGGCCAGTACGCACCAGCGCCGATCCTCTCGTTCGGGTTCGGATAAATACGATTCGTCGAACCCCAATCCCCACTTTCGGTTTTTCAGGTCGCGAAACTCCTCTTCGATCCACATCCGCCGCTTGTAATATCGCGTGATTTTCTGAGGAAGTTTCGACAGATTCGTGACCAGATACCAAGGCTCTTTCGCCTTTTTGTCCCAGGTCGTAACCAGCCGCACCGTCAAGGGATTTTCGCGGGTCAGACGCACTTCTCCCCAGTCCCTGCTGCCGCTGTTTCGAAAAACGGGCAGATCGTTGAGCGCCCGGCAAAAGCGCTCGTTTTCGATGTACAGCGCGCCCGAAATGCGTTGGACGAATCCCCCCACTTTTGGATGTCCCCGATCCAGCGCGTGTTGCCGAAGCCGCGATCCGCAACCAGAATCAGATCGTTCCGGAAACGGAAAATCCGACGCAGCGCCCACAGGGCATCCTGCTCCACCGAACGCATCGAGCCTTCTCCACTGTGACGAACAATCGTCTTCCACCAGATGGCCAGGGAGCGTCCGTCGCGCGGCAATGACGCCGTAAGGGTCTGATGCGGCCCATACTCCGTCCAGTCCAGCAAGATGATCACCGGTGCGTTTGATGGGGATAACAGATGGGCCAGCGAAAGCTGGACGTTTTCGCATTCCACCCTGGGATTCGAAAAAAAGCGCCAGACGCGCTTGATGGCGTGTTTGGCCGTCGTACGTCCCGGCAAGCCGCGTCCGAGGGCCAGAACGCCCGTGCCGTTCAATCGCAACGCGGCGGATACGATGGCGGCCAGGGTCTTTTGTCGGGAACGCCGCATAGGCTTTACATTTTCTTCGATCCAGCGGAAAATGACGTGGGGAGCATTCATGGACAGCCTCCATTTTGGTTTGGTCACCAAAGAGACTACCGTGAATGCTCCCTTTCTTCAAAATCGCTGGGGATGGGTCAGCCCCGGGTGCATTGCAACGTCATATTTTCTTGACAATGGTCTTGAATCGGAATAAAAAGATTCGTCGTTTTATTCGTTCTTTCTAAAAATTAGAAGTAGGTATCTATTCCTCAGTAGCTCAGTCGGTAGAGCGGGTGGCTGTTAACCACTAGGTCGGCGGTTCGAGCCCGTCCTGAGGAGCCAAAATTTAATTCCGCGAACTCAAGCGGATTCCTGGTTTACGCAAGCCCCGTGGATGATCCTCCACGGGGTTTTGCTTTTCGGCTGTCCTTTCGCGCAGTTCCACGCATCCACTCATCCCCGCCGACTCTCCGTTTCGTTCCGCCGAGCGATTCACCGGGCCAAACACCTCAAGAGTTTTCTTCGGTTGCGGGGATGTGCGCCGCGAACTCTCTCCCTCTCTCTTGAACGCCCCGGCTTGGTTTACGGGTAAAGAGAGGATGGGCAAGCAAAGCGGACGGTTTCATGGAAGCAACCCAGTGGTGAACGAGGCGAGTTTCTGGCAGGTTAAACTGACGAAGACAGTCAGTTTAGGGCAAGCAGGGTAGACAGTTTTACAAGTAGAAGCGGTCCAGATTGCCTTTCAGTAAGAGCTATATTTTTTAGTCAGCGAAAATACGAGCAGCGCGAAGATGACGATGCCTATCGCTCCTTCCAAACCGGACATTAACATGGATGGCCAACCCTGTGGAGCGATATCGCCGAAGCCAACCGTGGTCAAAGTGATGGCAGAGAAGTACAACGAGCGCCCCAGAGCCAATAGCCAATCATCGCCGGGGCCAGATGAATTTACAATGCCAAGACCGGTTGTTAAAGAGATCGCCCAGTAGCCTATTGCCCAAACTAGCCAGACACTTGTGGCAAGCACCGCAGTTCTAGCTGGTCTGAAGCCATAGCCGCAGGAACAGTCAAGAAGACGGTCAGTCACCTTTGCCAAGATCGCTCGGTGGCGACGACCACGGAGTCGAGCATAATGGTATCCCGCATCCGCGTATGCCTCGACATCACAGCCAACTTGGGAAGCCTTCATGACAAGTTGCCAGCTATCAAGAGAATGGATTGCGAAGGTTGCAGCTTGACAACCGTGCGCCTCCACAAAAACGCTTGCATTTACCTCTAGGTTATGGACGCAAACATTCTTTCGGAACGAGGTTGTCGTTATGCGGGAGTTATCAATCTTCATCAAGTCGAAACTTCCAGCTAAGACGAGGTAGCTGATGTCGCTCTCCTCCCAAACATGAAAGTCGGCGATCTTGTGACAATCCCGTTCGAATTCCACTGTACCAGCACGGCACCTCTGGATGTTGACCTTTCTTTGAGGGCTGAAGATCCGAACGCGATCAACCATAGTGCCGCGAAGGTCTGTATCTACCTCATCATCGGTGGTTTGCCTTGAATCAGCACCGGCTGCTTTGGTTTTCGCCATCGCTTTCTTGTACATGGTCTCTATGCCAACGTTAAATTCTTTGATATTGCAGTCGGCGACCAACGCATTTGATTGTTCACTGTCCAAGCGCGAGATATCCAGGTTGTTGAGTCTGAAGAAGCGCGAGGCCCCAATGACTTTGAGCGTAGCGAGTTGGGGCCGGGTATTCGCAAACGCGGCCAAGGTGAAGTAAGTGAACCCGCGAACAGTGATCAAGACATTGTTGCACGCGAGGTATGCGTTAAAACCGTAGTCCCCTGCGGGATCGAATGACTGAATGTGGGTGCGCAGAAGCTCAGGAGTAATCTCAAGGCCGGGTTGTTCTATTTGAATTTCGGCTTGGCCAACGATCTCAGTTGAACCCCCTGTGCCGTGTTTGATTAATTCAAAACGAATGTGAATCATACGTTACCTCTTTTTGAGCTGCAACTTCATTTAGACACGAGTCGCCCCTTAGGCGTGGCCCGCTTGACAGCCTGTGCAACTGAACGCAATAAACGAGTCCCGTCAGATAACAGCACTCGCTTTTTTTCCACGAAAGAAAATTCAGATATTGAGGCAGGCAATTGGCCTCCCACAAATAATCGGAACCATATTCCGAACGCGCAAAATTGATGACAATGATACGATCCGTTTTTTTGACTTTCTGGGTGGACGACATTCCTGTCCACCCGCGGGATATCCTGTGGGTTCATGAACTCAACGAGAAGGCATGCCTGGGCTGGGAATTGGGAGTCGCCGAGAAGATAGGTGGCAAAAGCCCGGTTGTATTTATTACCAAGCGTGACTTCTTGAAAGATCGTGCTAACGCTTGCACGCCAGATGACGCTCGTGGCGAATCGGGCAATCTTCTCGGTCTCCAGTCTGGCTGCGTCACCAACTTTCCATTCGAACCCTGGCGGCATCTGTAAAATGCTTGTCTTGGCCAGCGCGGGAAAACTGTCATCCTCCTGAAGTGCTATTGACGCAACATACTTTTCCCAGTCACTAAGCAATTCTTCACAAGTTCGGCAGAGCATGTATTCCGCCTCTTGGTGCGGTGAAGCCGCTGCGGAACCATTCGCTACTCTAACTGGGCTTGGCGGAAATCCAGGTGGATTCCCCTTTATAATCCGCTTATAAGTCCATCTGGGAACTATATGGCTCCATTGCAGCAAGGCGGTATTGCCACAGAGCTTGCACGGCTCAGTCGGTGGTGCTGAATTTGCCACAACTTGCCTCCTTGGTACTCAATACCCAAACTATGCCACGACCAATCGTTCCAGCTTGATAAGAGGGAAAGAGGACCGCTCCTCTTTCCCTCCTCACAACATCCTACGCAGAACTGGTGCATGATTGATTCAATCGTCCGACCTTCTTCACTTGCCTTTGGATGGAGGATTGTTGCCCCTTCCACCTCCGGAAGGATTTCCTGTTGTACTTGGCCAATTGCCTCCGCCTTTCCCTCCGCCTCCTTTGCCTCCGCTCTGCCCACCACCCTTCGATCCTCCACCGCCACCGCCTTTACCACCGCTGCTACCTTTGCTCATGTTCAATCTCCTTTCGATTCGGAATCGTTTGCACCCCTGGAGCCTCCGAATGCAGCATCCAAGAGAAGAAAAAGAGCCATACCAACGCCAGCCCCGATCAAGGCACTTGCGACTATTTTGCCGATGTCCGCTGATCTTTTCTCTGCTGCTTGGAGACAGGCTTGAATGAGTGCTTGTTGATGCGGGTTTGGTTCAGCTTCTCCCCGCTCCCAATTGCTGACCGTGACGGGGTGAACACCCAGTAAAGTCGCAAACTGGGTCTGGCTGAGCTTCAAATCCTTTCTTGCCTTCAGGATATCTACCGCTTCCATTTCCAATCTCCAGCATCTATTGCAGCGATTAACTACGTCCATACGTTAGTGATATACTTAGCGCATACTAAGTCCAATGTCAAGAAAATTATGTATGGCTCCAAAATCCCCCCTCCCCGCACACATCCCCCTTCCGTCCGGTATGTAAACAGGGAACGCCGCCCTGGGGCGGCATGACGAACCCTGCGCCGGACACCGGACTGACCGCCAGGCGGAGGCCGTGGTGGGCGCGCTTCAACAGGAGCGCACATGACCATGACCCGCTTCGACGACCCTACCGAAATGACCGAGGGCGAACGCTTTCGGGAGCTTGTCTCCATCCTGGCTGCCGGATGCGTCCGGCTCAGACAGAGCAACATTCCGACTGATATCACCCACTCCGATCCCCTGGCCCATCCATCGGATTCGGATGTCGCGCCGCCGTCGAAAAGCTCGTTTAACCTCTCGAAACAACTTGATTATTCCGGGGAACCAAGCCTCCATTACCCCGGCGGGTTAACGCCCGACCGAGAGTGAAAGGAGGAAGCAGATGACCAAAACTCTCAATATCGCCCGCGAGCACACGGCCTTGCGCGGCATGAGCGTGAAGCAGCTGCGGGCTCGCTACCGCGACCTTTTCGGTGAGGAGACCCGCTCGCAGCACAAGGACTTCCTCGTGCGACGTATCCTGTGGCGGATGCAGGCCAAAGCCTACGGCGGACTCTCCGAGCGCGCCCGCCGTCGCGCCGATGAACTGGCCGACGACGCCGATCTGCGGGTTCGTGCGCCGTCGCTCGCCTTCAACCCGGCCAGCGCTCCCATCACCGAACTGACCGTGACCAGCACCTTCACGCAGGTTGACGACCGCCTGCCGCCGCCGGGCAGCGAACTGTCCCGCATGTACAAGGGGCGGCCTGTGACGGTCCTGGTGCGGGAGAAAGGCTTCGAATACGAGGGGAACATCTACCGGAGCCTCACCGCCATCGCCAAGCAGGTCACGGGCTCTCACTGGAACGGCTACGACTTCTTCAACATCGCGGGCGGAAAGCGAGGCGGAAAATGAACGACGGAAACGGAAGGAAGAACGGCAAGCCCGCCATGCCACCAGTCGTGCGCTGCGCAATTTACACGCGCAAGTCCACCGACGAAGGACTGGAGCAGGAGTTCAACTCCCTGGACGCCCAACGGGAGTCGGCGGAACTGTACATCCGCAGCCAGCAGGAACTTGGCTGGACCTGCCTGCCCGACCGCTACGACGACGGCGGCTACTCCGGCGGCAACATGGAACGCCCCGCCCTGAAGCGCCTTATGGCCGACATCGAGGCCGGGAGGCTCGACTGCATCGTGGTCTACAAGGTGGACCGCCTCTCCCGCTCGCTGATGGACTTCGCCCGCCTGATGGAGACCTTCGAGCGCAAGAAAATCTCCTTCGTCTCGGTCACCCAGCAGTTCAACACCACCCATTCGATGGGCCGCCTGACGCTCAACATCCTGCTCTCCTTCGCCCAGTTCGAGCGTGAGATCATCGCCGAACGCACGCGGGACAAGATGTCGGCGGCGCGCAAGAAAGGCAAGTGGGTCGGCGGCCAGCCGATGCTGGGCTACGACGTGGACCCACGAGGCGGCCGCCTGGTGGTGAACGAGATCGAGGCGGCGCGGGTGCGGGAGATATTCACGCTCTACCTGGAACGTCAATCGCTGCTGGAGACGGCCAAGGAACTGAACGAACGCGGCTGGACCACCAAGCGCTGGATCACCAAGAAAGGCCGCGAGACCGGCGGCAAGCCCTTCCACAAGGCCAACCTCTTCACCATGCTGACCAACGTGGTCTACATCGGCAAGGTGCATTACAAGGGCGAGTTCTACCAGGGCGAACACGAGGCCACCGTGGACGCCGACGTGTTCCGGCGGGTGCAGGAGCAACTTCGCCGCAACGGCCGCAACGGCGGCAGCGAGGTGCGCAACAAGTATGGGGCGTTGCTCAAGGGCCTGCTCTACTGCGTCCCCTGCGAGGCGGCGATGGTCCACGCCTACACGGTGAAGAACGGGTCCAAACGCTACCGGTACTACGTCTGCTCCAAGGCGCAGAAGCACGGCTGGCACACCTGCCCCACCAAGTCGGTCCCGGCGGGCGAGATCGAACGTTTCGTGGTCGAGCGCATCCGGCTGATCGGAAAAGACCCGGAGGTGCAGGCGGCGACGGTCGAACAGGCGCGGGCGGCCAGCCTGGAGCGGGTGAACCGGTTGGAGCAGGACCGGCGACTGCTGGAGCGCGACCTGCGGCGCTACGCCGACGAGATGCGCCGTCTAGCCGGGGAGACGCCGGGCGGCTGGAATGACGGGATGTCCGTGGCGGGACGACTGGCGGAGCTACAGGACCGCATCCGCGAAGTCGAGCAGCGTGCAACCGAGGTTCAAAACCAGATCACGGAAGCCAACCGCGAACAGGTTGACGAACGCGAAGTGGCGGCTGCCCTGGAGGCCTTCGATCCGGTGTGGGACACGCTCTCGTCCAAGGAGCAGGCCCGCGTGCTGCGGCTGCTGATCGAGCGCGTGGCCTACGACGGCGAGAAAGGCACGCTGGCCGTCACCTTCCGCAATGCCGGGATCAAGACGCTGGCCAAGGAAATGGGGCATGGCGGTAGGGAGGGAATGCGATGAGCGACATCACGAACCTTGAGGCCTCGGGCTTCACCACGGAATACCAAGTCCACTTCCGGCAGAATGACAGGAATTCAAGGAAGGAAATCCATGAGGGCGAGGCTCCGCCCGCGCCGGAAGATGAGCAGGAATGCGAGCCGGGCAACGTGCCGAGGATCGCACGACTCATGGCCCTGGCGATCCGCTTCGATGGTCTGGTGAAACGCGGCGAGGTGCGCGACTACGCCGACCTGGCCCGCCTGGGCATGGTCAGCCGCGCCCGGATCACACAGATCATGAACCTGCTTTTGCTTGCCCCCGACATCCAGGAGGCGATCCTCGACCTGCCGCGCACGATGAAAGGCTACGACCCTATCACCGAGCACCACCTGCGTCCGCTCACCCGGACGCCGGACTGGGGAAAGCAGAGGAGGATGTGGAAAGAATTCTGATCTCCACCAAGGCATGGCCGTATCATAGATCTTGACTTTTAGGTCCTCCCATCGGAAAATTAATGCTTGCACTTTGATGGGAGGTCTGACAATGAACCCAGAGGTTTCTATCGATAATAATAACGAGACGAGCCCAACAGCCAACAGTCCAACAGCGATCATCGATCCAAGTGTTATCGACAAATTGTATCAATGCCACATGGAGGAGTATCGCAACAGCAGATCCGAAGTCGTGGCCTATACACGTGCGACTGATCGCATCCTCTTTGTGTGGCTATCAGCTTCCTTTGCTTTCATTGGTCTAATATTCAATGTAGATCAACCTGCGGATAAAATTAAACTCATAGTTGAAATTATTAAGACCGACTTGTTTGCCAAGTCCCTTATCCTATTTCTTACCATATTACAGGCATTTTTAGTGTTACTGGTAGTTGCCTATATATTGAGTCTCTTCCGTCACTCAAAGTACACATCGTCTGTACTGCGACCAAGAATTGCCAAGCTTTTGTCAGTTGATAGCAAGAGCTTGCTTTCATTTGATATTACAAGAAACGACGAGACAAAGCTTACAAATAATGTTCGCTTGGTCATTACTGGTTTGTGGTTTGGATTCATGATCGCGTTTAACTTGGGAGTCATAGCATGGATGAATTGGGACTATTGGCATAATAATACCTTTACATTGATCCTCCTAGGGCTTTCGATATTATTTAACGCTGCGGCGCTGTCGATTGCAGCACGAAATATAGTCCTTTGGACTGACGAGCGTTTTGATTCGGATGAATACTCATTCCCGGATCAAGTTAAAACAAAGATGAGATCCGTTTCATTTGCAGTATTTATTACTGTGGCAATATTGTTCACCTTGTCAGCTTGTCTTGGCTTGCTGTTTAACTGATAGCAAAATACCATGAAAAAAACACACATGTTTATTGCGTCAGCAATACTAGCAATAGTGATAATATTAAGGATTGTATTTTATCTTGAACCTGATGCAAACAAATGGACAAGCCTTGATTTCTATCCATCATATTTCGCTGGGGAACTACTGTATGAAGGAAGCAACCCCTATGACACTATTTTATTGGATAATCTAAAATCGCAAATATCCTCCAATTCAATTCCAGGAGATATAGCGACAAATCCTCCTTTCTGGCTTTTCGTGTCACAGTTATATGGTCTGCTTGATGTTTCACCATACGCAGCATCCTTTGTGTGGTTTTTATTTTCGCTGGTCTTTACTGCAACTGGCTTGTATTTCCTATATAAAGCTTACCTGCTGAAATATGCTCCTAAAGAAAATAAACGTCTGCCTGACCGCATGTTTTGGATTGTTGTTGCGTTTTTGCCAATATACGGCACGCTTTTCATTGGCCAATCTTCTTCTGTTGTATTTTTCTTCATTGCTGCATCCATTTACTTCATAGAAAAAAGCAAGTATCATCATGCGGCAATACTTCTTGCGCTGGCAGCCTCAATTAAAATATTTCCAGCATTTTGCTTGATCATATTTTTGCTACAGCGAAAACCCAAACCATTTATCACGGGAATATCTTTTCTTGGTGCATTGCAAATACCTGCAATTATCCAACGACCTAGCATTATCATTGAAGCCTTTCAGGCATTATTTGCCTTTTCACAGAAGTTCAGGGGATCGAATTCGGCGGTTGTAGCAAACCAATCAATTCGCGGATTCCTGTCTCGGTTGTCTATCGAAAATCCTTGGTCTGTCAATTTTCAAATCGATTCCATGAACGCTATTTACTTGATCTTGGTGTTATTGATTCTAGTTATTACGATATTTGTAATATTAAAATATCTCAGAAGGGATGAAGTGATACTGGATGGATTGTTGTTGCTTTTGCTTGTCTCTGCGATTTCGACCCCATATCTCTGGCATCACTCCTATGTAATCCTATTGCCGATATATTTATATACAGCAATGAGAAATGTAAAAATTGGAATCCTCTGTAGTGTGTTGGTTCAACTTCAATTCGCTCTAGACCCAATCGCAAAACCAATTTATATTATGTATCACATTCCGTTATTAAGTTCTCTGGCGCTAACCTCTACTTTCATTGCTGGCGCATATATTATTGTGAGCAATCGACGAATGGCCTCCCTGAAAGTGCATCCGTTGGATTTGCCAACCACGCATGGTCTTCTTTAATTTTAATTGACCTACAATCCTCATGGTGATATGGTGGCGTCTCGTTTCGGCTGCGGGCGAAGGTGTCATCGCCCGGCGGCCTGTTTTGCTTTGCGAGGTGCCTATGAAGAAGAACACGCCCGGTCGGCCCAGGGTCGTGGAGATCACCGATCCCCAGCGCCGGACGCTGACCGCGATCAGCCGTCACGTCGCCCGCTTCGGCTACCCGCCAACGCTCATAGAACTGGCCGATACGCTGGGCATCACCCACCCCAGCGCCCACGACCAGGTGAATCAGCTCGTGCGCAAGGGCTACCTGCGCCGGGAGCCCAACAAGGCGCGCGGCCTGACCGTGGTGCAGGAGCCGCCGCTGGACACCGACGAACTGGTGCCCGTGCCCATTATCGGGCGGATCGCGGCGGGTCTGCCGATCCTTGCCGAGGAGAACATCGAGGGCGAGGTACTGGTGGACGCCCGGACGGCGACACGCGGACGCTGTTTCGCTCTGCACATTGTTGGCGACAGCATGACTGGCGCGGACATCCGCGACGGCGACCTGGTGATCGTGCGCCAGCAGCCCGTGGCGGAGAACGGCGACATCGTGGCCGCCCTGCTGGGCGACGAGGCGACGGTGAAGCGTCTCTCCATCCGCGAGGAAGTCATCGAACTGAGGCCGGAGAACGCACGCTACAAACCCATCCCTGTCCGCCCGGAAGACGAGATGCGGATCATTGGCAAGGTGGTGGCGGTGAGGAAGGTTGGGAAGGAGAAGAAAACCGGGATCGAGTAACCCGGATTAGACCCACCAGGAGGTATTTTGCATGTCTACATTCAATCTGCGGCGCTTTTCAAGCCCTGAAGGCCTGAAGGCAATCAAGCGAAATCATCTGCTGTCCTTATTCTCCCCTCATGCGCCTTTCTTTGTAGGGCGCGGAGTCGTACTGCCGCCGGAAGCCGCCGCCGATGGCATCGACTATGAAGCGCTGGTGCAAGTGCTCATGACTCCTGACATCGACACACCCAGAACGCTGGCTAATGCCCTGTACTTCATCCACGAAATGGCCACCGACGAGGGGTTGGACATCCTGCTTCCCGAGGCGGAAAGGCTTGAAATCGAGTTGGGCCACGATCCAACTCCCGCCGATGTGGCGGTTCAGCTATGGCTGGCGGATCACGACATCATCGAGCGGAAGCATGCCGAGCAGTATCTTCGGAACCCGCGATCCTTTGCCTATTTCCAAACGGAAGCCGATCCAATCCCGGCATTCAGGGAACCAGGCGAGCTTGAGATCAAGGCTCTGGAGAACGAACTCGACGACTGGTTCGACAAGAAGAAACGAGGACGCGGCGCGCGGGTGTTTGTTTATCGGAAGGACGGCGAGGCATGGTTCCTGGTCCGGCACGGCGATCCGTTCAAGCGCGAGGGAAGTATCGAATCGGGTGAATCCTCCAGCGTTTTCTACCGCCCGGAAAAGTTCGACGTGCTGGTCTACGATGGCAGCCGGGGCGAAATCCGTATGAACGCGCGGTCGAAGGGTGAGCGGGAACTGTACCGCAAGCAGTTCGGCAAGCACCTTTTCGGCGATGAAGCGTTTTTCCCCGGTGAGGGAAAGTACACACTGGACCCCTTGCGCACCGATGGAGAAGCCTCGCTGGTCTGTACCGACGTTCCCGGTCTTGAATATGTGCGTCTGAAGGAGGTGCATTTCTTCTGGGGCGGGGCCAACCGCGAAATGGAGATTCGCAAGGCGGACGACGTATTCGCCGCCTTCACTGCACGCAACAGACAATTCCCGGCCAAGGCACGCATCTCCTGCGCCAAGTTCCAGGTCAAATTCACTGATTCGAAGACCCCGCGTTCCCTCACGATCAAACCCTCCAACATCGCCCAGTACCAGCGGGACGACGATGCAGCCGCCATCGAGGACTGGCTGCTCAAGCGCAGGTTCATCAAGTCCGACAGGCATGAAGATGAATAAAATCACCCGGCTGTGGCAAGCGCTTGAACGAGTCCCTGGGGCGACGGCCACCCAGGGTGAATGGCGCACGCTGCTGGGGCCGGAGCACGACGATGTGTGGCGGATGTTCCGACCCAACGGAAAGACGGCCTTTTCCGTTCCTTGTTCTGCACACCCACCCTGCCAATGCCACCATGAAGTAATCGAACATGCCCCGGATGATCTTGTCGCCGTTTGCCGATGCGGGGACTGCGTCGAACCTTCCGTGATGCTGCAACGATCCGATACGGTGCTCTATGAATTCAGAAGGCAAGAGTTGGTCGGCGCGCTCACTTTGATCTTGAGCCTGCAACCGGACAGTTCTCAGGACGCTGTCGCACCTGGGCTTTTCCGTCTCGGAACTTACTCGCCCTTCGCAGGCTACCGCTTCCCGGTGTTCCTTGCGATCAACGTGGCGCAAGAGGACTTCGATGGGTCCGTGGCCATCGCCATTTCCCTCGCCGATGGGCCTTTCATTCTGCTGGCTCCAACGAGCGATTACCTGAACGCTCGCCTCGAAGGACTTTTACGAGGACGCAAAGCCTGCTTCCTGGCCTTGAATGAGATCGCTGGCCTGGATGACAAAGGCCGTCTGGTAAAAACGGTCGATGATCCGCTCGGTGAATTCAGGAAGGCGGTGATCCCGAAGAGCCAGGCGAATTCCAACATGGAGTTTTTCCCAACGCCTGCCGACGCCCAGTGGCGGGACGTTGTCATTCAGTTCAAGGATGGCCACACGGTTTCCGTGCGGGTCAAAGGTGAGCGCGGCGTGTTCAACTATACCCAGATGGGCATGGCCAATAAAAAGAACGGCTCGCCAACAGTTCAGTGGGAACTACTTCAAACATTCGCTGAACGGAACGGGCAATTGGACTGGTCGAGTAGTAAAGCCAACAGCAAGAATCAAAAACGCAGTGAAAACCTTGCCTCTAACCTTCGAGAATTCTTCCGCATCGATGGCGATCCCATCTATTGGGACAAGGAAGCCGGTTCCTGGAAGACTCGCTTCATGCTGCTTCCTGAAGGCTCCGACTGACCTCCATCGAAATTTCGCTGACCCACTGAAGAAAAAAACGAAAAAATATCGTGTCCAGCGATGCGATATTCCTTTGTGAATTCATAGCACTACTGCGCTCTTCCTTTCCCCCAAGACTCCCCTCCGTCACCTCCCGTCGAAATTTCGCCAAGAGGAAGCGACAGGTCCGGCAAGACCGTCGTTTCTGACATGAGCCCGTCCGAGTCATCGGGCGGTTCCGCCCTGGGAAGTTCCTTTGCCGGACCTGCTTCCCAGGGTTTTTCCGCGTTAAGCGGCTGAAAGGAGGTCCGGCATGCAACAACTTTCCACGTCTCTCACCCCGGCGCAACGCAGGCTGGTGGAGTTCATCCACCCGGTCAACTATGGGCGCATCGAAGGACTGGCCGTCCAAAACGGTCAGCCCGTCCTCGACCCGCCTCCGCGCCGACTGTTCCAGGAAAAGTTCAGCGCCAAGAAGCAGGCGGAGCCAAAACCCGGCCCTGCCGAACTCGCCACGAAGCCCCAGGTCGCCCAGCTCATGGAACGACTGTCCTCCCTTTCGGACGGGACCGTCGTGAGCATCGAGATTCAGAACGGCCTGCCTTTCCTGGCGAGTTGGGAAGGCTGAGCGCCGCTCCTTTTTCGTTCTTTCACATTCTTCAACCCTAAACGGCTGACCGCCAGGCGGAGGTCGTTGCGGGTGTCGTCTTTGACGATGCCTCAGCAACGTTCCCCGCCTACCTGAAACCGGCGCGGACCCGTCAGCCGATGCCCGCAGCGAACTCCTCCTCGGCCCCGAGGAGGACCAATGACAAAGGGCAATCGGTATGAGGGAATCGACCCGTATGCAGTCAATCTGATCAAGAACAAGGCCAGGAAACTCATCGGCCATGCAGGCTTTTCACCTGCGGATTTGGAGGATCTGGAGCAGGACCTGATGCTCGATCTGCATCGGCGGCTGCCCCAGTTCGATCCGGCGCGCGCCTCACGCAACACCTTCATGGTCCGCATCGTCGAGCACAGGGTGAGCACCCTCATCGACGAGCAGAAAGCCCAGTCGCGCGACTACCGGCTGAACGGCGGGTCGCTCAACGAACCCGTGAACACGACTGAGGACGATGCGCCGGAGCGGCTGGAGATGCTGGACGAAGAGGATTACCTGCGCCGCACCGGCGCATGGACGGGTCCGGCGGAAGAGCGGTGCGGCATGGCTTTCGATCTTGGGCGCGTCCTCGCCAGACTGACCCTGGAACAGCGAGACCTCTGCACCCGCCTGATGACGGACGACGTGACGGAGATCGCCGCCGATCAGGGCGTCAGTCGATTTCGCATCCACCGTGACATCCGCAAGCTGCGCGCCTTCTTCGAGGCGGCCGACCTGAAAAAGTATCTGTGACCCCCGCACACATCTCCGGTCGCGCCGGTAAGTAACCCGTAACGAGCACGAAAAGCCTTCGTGCCTATGACCGTGAACGCCAGACGGAGGATGAAACATGGATCGAACACTCAACCGCTACCGCTTCACCGAGGCGGTCCCGATGCAGGAGGCCGAGGACTCCCTGATGCTGGCGGTCCTGGCCGCCGAGGGCATCTACGGACGCTCGCGGGTGCGACTGGAGACCTCGTTCGCCCTGGACGCGGCCAAACGCGCCTGCGTGATCGACGCAAGCACCGAGGTGGGCCAGCACGTCTCCCGCGTCTTTACGACCTTCATTACCAAACAGTTCGGCGAGGAAGCCTTCCGGCTGGAACGACTCGCCAACGAAACCAAGCCCCTTTCCCAGACAATCAAGGAGGTTACCCCATGACAAACGGATGGAATGCAACCCAGAAGATGGCCGAACGCCACGGCGATGGCGGCGGCAAGTTCGTGAAACTCCCCAAGGACGGAGACAAGATCGTCGGCGTGTTCTGCGGCGAGCCCTTCCCGCGTGAGGTGGTGTGGGACGGCGAACGCTACGCCCCTTACAACGGCGAGCCGGGCGTCAAGCCCATCATGCGCGTGGCGATCAACTTCTTCGACCTCGAAAGCCGCGCCATGCGGATCATGGAGAACGGCGTCACCTGGTTCAAGGACCTCTTGAAGGTCAAGGACAAGTACGGCCTGGAGCAGCAGGCCTACGAGGTGGAGCGCCACGGGACCGGCGCGCAGACCAGCTACACCATCATGCCCGAACGCAAGCTCTCCGACGAGGAAATCCGCGAGATCGCCGGGACGGAACTGCACGACCTGTCGCAGTCCGGAGGCGGCGATGAGAAGTCCGACTTCAACTCCTACGGCAAGTCCAAGGACGCCGCCCTCGACCCGCACGAGGCCAGCGAGATGGTGGCCCGTTTGAAATCCCTGCCCCGCGAGGAAGTGGACGCCTTCCTGAAACGCTTCGGTGTGCAGAAGGTGCGCGACTTGCGGGCGGCGGACAAGGATGCGGCCTGGGGCTTCGTCCGCGAAGCCGAGGCGCGCCGCGACCGGAGCAAGGCCCAGCCCGAGGGCGAGATCGACCCCTTCGCGTGATCCCGATGAGTGCAGGTCCGGGGGAGGTGCATGCCTCCCCCTTTTTCCCCGTGGAGTCAGTGATGTGTGACCACATTGATGAGATTTTCGGCCTTGATGGCCTGCTGGCCCAACGCTTCGACGCCTACGCTCCGCGCGAAGGCCAGATCGCTTTGGCCCGCCAGGTGGACCAGGCGCTGGCCGACGGCGGCCATCTGCTGGCCGAGGGGCCTACCGGCACCGGAAAAAGTATAGCCTACTGCGTCCCCTCCATCCGCCAGGCCGTTCTGGATGAAAAGAAGATCGGGATCGTGACCGCCAACATCGCCCTGCAGGAGCAGTTGGTCACGAAGGACCTGCCACTGCTGCAAGGCATCCTGCCCTGGGACTTCACCTTCGCCATCCTGAAAGGCCGCAACAACTATTTCTGCCACGACCGGTATTACGAGGAACTGGCAAGGGGCCGCCTGGATTTCGGCTTCGACGCCGACGACGGTGAGATGGCCGACGCCATCCGGCAGTGGTCGCAGACCACGGAGTCCGGCGACGTGAGCGAACTGCCCTTCGTGCCCCCGGCGCAGGTCTGGCGCAAGTTTTCCGTGACGTCCGAAGATTGCAAGGGGGACGGCTGCAAGTTCAGGAAGGAGTGCTTTTTCGAACGCGCCCGCCAGGAGGCGTTTCAGGCCGACATTCTGGTCACCAACTACCACCTGTTCTTCGCCAACCTGCAACTGCGCGAGACCACGGGGATGGACCTGGTGCTGCCGACCTTCGACGCGGTGATTATGGACGAGGCGCACAAGGCGGCGGACATCGCCCGCGACTTCTTCGGCTTCCGCGTGACGGCGGGCTCCGTCCGCTGGGCGACTCGGAAACTGGAGGAGACGGGAGATTACGACCTGCGCAACGCTATCCAGGACGAGAGCCAGACCTTCTTCGACCAACTTCTGGCCCTGCGACGTTCCCCCTCATACCGGGTGCGCTTGCGAGAGCCCGATTTTGCGTCCGGAGACCGGCTGCAGTCGTTGTTGGCTGACGCCTCGAAAGCTTATCTCCTTCGCGCCGAAAAATGCGACGAGGCGGACGAGAAGGCGGCGTTCCGCATACTGGCCCGTCAATGCCGGGTGCTGGCTGAACGCATCGAACAAGCTGTGTCCCTGTCAGACTCCGAAGCGGTGTATTTCATCGAGGAGAACAACGGACGCGCCGCCCTGGTGTGCAAACCCATCACCGTGGCCGACCGGCTCCGCACGGCCCTGTTTGACGGTTACCCCAGCGTCGTTCTGACCTCGGCCACGCTGTCGGTCGGCGGGCGCTTCGAGCACATCCGGCGGGAACTGGGCCTGGACGCGGCGACCGAGTTCGTGGCCCGCTCCCCCTTCGATTTCAAGCGCCAAGCCCTGCTGGTCGTGCCGGACGGCATGCCGCAGCCCACGGATCATGCTTTCAGTGATGCCGTGGCCGACGCCGTGGCGCAGGTCGTCGAGTTGGCCGAGGGGCGCACGCTGGGCCTGTTCACGTCCTACCGGAACCTGCGGCTGGCGCGTGAACGGCTGGATGGCTGCCCGTACCCGGTGGCCTGCCAGGGCGACGCCCCGCGCGCCGCATTGACTCAGACCTTCCGAGAAGACACCCGCTCGGTTCTGCTGGGGACCGAATCGTTCTGGACCGGCGTGGACGTGCCCGGCGAGGCGCTGTCCTGCGTGATCATCGACCGGCTGCCCTTCCCGACGCCGGACGATCCGGTGCTGGACGCCATTTCCGAACGCGACCGCAACTGGTTCTCCACTTACTCTTTACCCCGCGCCGTCATCGCCTTCAAGCAGGGTTTCGGACGGCTGATCCGCGCCACCGGCGACCGGGGCGTGGTGGTGTTGCTGGACCATCGGATCATCACCAAGTCCTACGGCAGACTCTTCGTGGACAGCCTTCCCGACGTGCTCAAGAGCCGCGACATCCGACACGTCCGACTGTTCCTGCGCGAGGCGGCATGATGCGGGCGGTCGTTGACGCCACGATACGCTTCCGGGGACGGGACTGTCCGCCCAAGGCGCTGGAGCGCCTGCGCAAGGACCTGTCCTTCGTCAACCCGGAGTACGTGACCCGCAACCGGCTAAACCTTTACCTCGGCGACACGCCCCAGTGGATCGAGTGCCTGGCCGAGGACAAGACCGGCCAAATAGAAATCCCGCGCGGCGCGGCGGGGCTGCTGAAGCAACGTCTCGGCGAATGCGGAGAGGCCCTCACCTTTGATGACCGGCGGGTGGAGCATCTTTCGGTCACCTTCGACGGCGCGCCGGAGCTGCGACACTACCAGGAGCAGGCCGCCCAAGCCATGCAGCGCTGGACCCAGGGCGTGGTGGTCATGCCCTGCGGTGGCGGCAAGACCATCGCCGGGCTGAGGGCCGTGGCCCGGATCAAGCAGCCGACGCTAATCATCGTCCACACCCGCGACCTGCTGGAACAGTGGACGGCGACGATTCAACGGACCTTGCAGGTCGTCCCTGGCATCATCGCCGAGGGGGAAGTCCGGCCTGACGTTGTGACCGTCGCCACGGTGCAGACGCTGGTTCGCCTGGAGCCGGATCGCTTTGACGACATCGCCCGCCGCTTCGGCTGCCTCATCCTGGATGAAGCGCACCACTGCCCGGCCAGCACCTTTCAGACCGTCGTCTCCCGCATCCCGGCCAAGTATCGTTTCGGCCTCACGGCCACGCCGGAGCGGGCGGACGGACTGACTCCGCTGATCGGCTTCACATTCGGCCCCTCAATTTTTGAAATCAGCTACACGGAGCTTGTGGCGGGCGGCTGGCTGACCACGCCCGAAGTGTTTGAGGTCCGCTCGACCTTCTCCTTCGACTGGCAGGGTCCGGAAGACCTGGGACGCCTGCACGAAGCCCTGGAAGCCGACATCGACCGCAACAACCTCATCACCAACCTCGCCGCCGAAGACGCCCGCGCGGGACACAGCGTCCTGGTGCTGACGGAGCGGGTGCGGCACTGCAAGCTGCTTGCCCGCGACCTGCGTGGCCTGTGCGTGGACGCCCAGGCGCTGACGGGAGACGTCCCCCAGGACAAACGCCGTTCCATCCTCGATGACTTCCGTGAAGGCCGTCTGTCCATCGTCGTCGCCACTACCCTGGCCGACGAGGGGCTCGATGTCCCACGTCTCGACCGGGTGATCCTGGCCTGGCCGGGGCGGGCCAAAGGACGCGCCACGCAACGCCTGGGCCGCCTCATGCGGCCCCATCCCGGCAAGGGCCAGGCCGTGCTCATCGACATCGTGGACGCCGACGTGCCGGTGCTCAAACGCCGCCATGCCGAACGCCGCAAGGCTTACGCCTCCCTCGGTTTGGGAGGCGCGCCATGAGCGACCGCTTCAAGACATTCATCGAGGAGGTGCGTGCGGCCAGCGACATCGTGGACGTGATCGGCGCGGACACCTCGCTGAAACGCACCGGACGCACGCTGACGGGCCGTTCTCCCTTCAACGCCGACGAGCATCCGTCCTTCACCGTCTACCCGGACACCCAGAGCTTCTACGACTTCTCCGGCGGCGGCGGCATCGGCGGCGACGTGTTCACCTACGTAGAGAAACGCGACGGCGTGGGGTTCAAGGAAGCGGTCTATCGCCTAGCCGAACGAACTGGGATCAAGCGGCCCGACCAGGACGATGAAGCCTTCCGAAAGGAACTGGCCCTGCTGGTCGAGCGCCGGGACGTGGAAGCCCTGTTGACCCAGGCCGCCGCCTACTATCACCGCATTTTGCCCTCACGCATCCGCGAGGAGCATTACCGGAGCCACTACGGTTTCACCGACGAGACCATCGACACCTTGCAGTTGGGTTGGGCCAACGGCACGCTGTGGCTGCACTTCGTCAACGACCTGAACGTCCCCCGCGACCTGGCGTTGAAGACCGGCCTGTTCGCCGTCGTGGCAGGCGGCAAGGTCGAAGACTTCTTCTGCGACCGACTGGTCCTGCCCTACTGGAAGCAGGGGCGCGTGGTCTACTTCATTGCCCGTAGGACCGAGTACACCGGCGACGAGGAATGGGAGCGCAGCAAGTACAAGAAGCTGCTGACCCACTCCGACCGGCATTCATACGTTTCGCCCACGGTGCGCAACGAGCATTTCTACAACGAGGACGCGGCGCGCGGCGCGGAGACCGTTTTGGTCACCGAGGGGGTCACGGACTGCATCTCGGCCCTGCAGGCGGGCATACCCGTAATCTCACCCGTAACCACCCGATTCCGCAAGGAGGATGCGCCCAAGCTATTGGCGCTGACCAGACACGCCGGGCGGGTGGTGATCTGCAACGACGCCGAGAAGAGCCAGGCCGGAGCCAGGGGAGCCCTGGAGACGGCGGCGCTGCTGTTCGCCGAGCGGCGGGACGTGCGCATCGCCGACCTGCCCCGTCCCGAGGGCACGGACAAGATCGACGTCAACGAGTACCTCAAGGATCACACAGCAGAAGATTTTCGCGCCGTGCTGGACCGCGCCGACCGTTACCTGGAGCGCCTGATCAAGCAGGTCCCGGCGGACGGTGACAAACTCGACCTTGCAGCCCGGCTGCGGCCCATCCTGGAGACCGTGGCCCAGTCCCCCTCCATCGAACAGGAAGCCTGGCTGGACCTGATCGCCAAGCGCTTCTCGCTGACTCGAAAGACGCTCGCGGTCACGTTGAAGGAAATCAGGTCCGGTTTCGGAAGCAAAACGGACGCGCCAACGGAAAAGGCGTCCGCCGACGTGGTCAAGGGCGAGGTCTTCGAGGAGCGCGATCACTACTACGTGCGGGGCGGCGAGGGGCTCACCCTGGTCATTTCGTCGTTCAACATCGAGCCCACCCTGCGGGTGGAGACCGAGGACGGCGAGATGATCGTGGGCGACGTGACCACGACCAAAGGGAGTGTCTTCAAGGACGCCCACTTCCCCAAGACCGCCTTCTCCACCAAGCAGAGCCTGATCCGGGCGCTTCCCAACTCCGATATGACCTGGACCGGCAGCGACGACAACGCCCAGGGACTCCTGCGTCTGCTCTCCAACCGCGAGGTGCCGCGCAAGCGGGGGACCTCCGTCATGGGATGGCTGGAGACGCTGGAGGGTCAACGCTTCGTCCTTCCCGATGTCGTGCTGGCGGCGGGCGGCAGGATCGAGGAAGGGAGCATTCTCTACCTGCCCAACGGCTCCACCTTCCCCGAACGCATCCACCTGCCGAGGTCCGACAACGGGGACGGCGTGGAGACGGCGCGGCGCATCCTGCCCGATCTGCTGCGGCTCAACGAACCCAGGGTCGTGCTGCCGGTGCTTGGCTGGTTCTTCGCCACGCCGCTGAAGCCGCCCCTCATGCGGCTGCTGCGCCACTTCCCCATCCTCATGGTCTGGGGCACCGCCGGATCGGGCAAGACCACGCTGCTGAAGGAAGTATTCTGGCCGCTGTTCGGGGTGGACCCGGCGCGCAACGAACCCTTCTCGGTCACGGAGACCGAGTTCACGCTGATCAAGCTCTTCTCCTCGACAAACGCCGTGCCGGTCTTTCTGGACGAGTACCGGCCCTCGGACATGCCCAACCAGCGGCTCAACACCCTGCACCGCTATCTTCGGCGACTCTACGGCGGGGAGGTGGAGGAACGGGGGCGCAAGGACTTGACCGTCCAGGCCTACCGCCTCTCCGCGCCGGTCTGCATGGCGGGTGAGGCGAGGCCGGACGACGCCGCTCTGGCCGACCGCATGGTGGCGGTCTGTCCCAACCGCAACACGCTGACCGAACTGCCGGAATGCGCCCTGGCCTTCCAGCGGCTGAAACGGACAAGGCTGGGGCTCTTCGCCGAACCCTACCTGCGCTTCTGTCTGGCCCGCGACGTGGAGGCCGACCTGGCCCGCGCCCGGACGGTCGCCGAGTCGGTCTTGGGCAACATCCCGGAGAAGGACGACGCCTCGCTGCGCTGCCGGGACAACCTGCTGGTGGTCACCCTGGGGCTGCTTCTCTTCGAGGAGTTCGCGCAAAGCATCGGGGTTCGCGATCTGCCGGATCTCGACATCGAAGCCGCCTTCTCCGGCGTGGTCGGCGACCTGATGGACGGCGACCGGGGTGCCAAGAACCCCCTGGACCACTTCATCGAGGGTTGCTCGGTCATGGCCTACAACGGCCAGCTTCAGGAAAACCGGCACTACGCCTACGTCGAGGGGAATCTCTGCCTGCACCTGCAGTCCTGCTGGCCGCTCTACCTGGAGCAGAAGAGGAAGACGGGGCAGACGGCGGAGGCCAATGGCCTGCGCGCCCTCAAGCGCCTGGTGAAGGAGAACCACCAACGGGGCGGCTATGTCGTCGAGATCGACAAGCGCGTCCACCTCAACGATTCCTTTCCCCGCACTCTGGCCCTCGACCTGGAGCAGGCCAAGACCCGTCTCGACATCGAGGACTTCCCGATGAACGCCAACCGCGCCTGGGGCGGATACCGCAGAACGGAGCGCTACGATGAGAACTGAAGCCCGAACGGACCGGTCCATGTTACCGGAGTTACCGCGAGTTACCAGAAAGTTGGTAACACCTTTTCTCAATCATTCCGGTTGGTTGAGATCAAGTTACCCAAGTTACCTTGAAAAAATTTATGTAACTACTATGTGCGCGCGAGCGCACCATGAAAATACACGCGTAAAAAACCTCTCTATATCGCCACGCACTATCACGTTTCAAAACCGGGTAACTTCGGTAACTTGCACCTATCTGCATGATTACACTGCTAAAAGTAGTTACCAAAAACCTGGTAACCACTTGGTGGAGTTACCGGAAATCGAGGGAGGCCGCCCATGAGCCTCGCCTCCCGCTTCGCCAAGACCGACCAGGACCGGACGATCACCTGCGATAAGTACCAGGCGATTCCCAACTCCAAACGCTGCGTCCACTACCAGGACGGAGGCACCTGCTCCCTGCCGGACGAGTTCCTCTGCATCGAGTGGCAGAAGGCCAACGCCGGTCGCATACCTGGCTCCCCGGTCACTCCTCCTCCGGCCAGTGCGCCCTCTGTTCGACCGGTCGATAGCGCTGATCCACGATCCCTCGACCACGACCTGCTCGGTCATCCTCTGCCCCGGCAGAAGCCGAAGGAAGTCGCCCCCAGGGAAGAGCCAGCCAAAAACGAGACGACGCCTCACGTCGACAAGCCCGACGAACCGGGCGAGCCGGTGCTTATCCGTGGTCTGACCGACGCCGACATCGCCTCCTTCAAGGCCCTCAACGTCGAGGTCTGCATCCGCAACGAGAGCATCGGAGAAGTGTGGCTCGTGCCTGAGTACACGGACCAGAACCGTAAGGAAATCTCCTGCGAGGACGCCGCCTTTTTGACCGCCGTCGTCGCCGCCTTCCCCGGAGCGAAGGTGACCTCTTTCGATAAACGACCCGAACCCCCAAAACAGGAGTTGAAGCCATGACGTTCAAGAATTCGCATCTGTCCTATTCCCGCATCGCCAAGTTCGAGCAATGCCCGCTGGCGTTCAAGTTCCGCTACGTGGATGGACGAGCATCGGGAAGCAACGCCGCCGCCGTACTCGGAAAAACCGTCCACGGGACGCTGGAGGCTCTGCTCAATGAAGTCATCGAGCAGGAGCATAACGGTCCTCTCTCCGAAGAGCGGGCGCTGACGCTGTTCAAAGAGCAGTGGGCCGGGGGCGGCATCTCCGGCATGGATGCCTACCAGGATGGCGTGGAGATGCTGCGCTCCTTCATCCGGCGCGAAGGCGAGATCAACCACCTCGACATCCTGGCCGTGGAGCAGGAGTTTCACCTGCCCGCCGGTCCCTTCGTGGTGCTGGGCTACATCGACCGGGTGGACCGCATCGATGACGAAACCATCCGCATCATCGACTACAAGACCAACCGCATCCTGTTCTCTCGTAACGAAGTGGACTCCTCGTTGCAGATGTCCATCTATCACGCGGCGGTCCAACGGCTCTGGCCCTGGGCGAAGAACGTCCGGCTGGCCTTCAACATGCTGCGCCACGGTCTGGACATGGAAACCACTCGCACCCCGGAGCAGGTCGAGGCCGCCCTGGCCTACGTCGAGGCGATGGGGAAGGCCACGGAGACGGCAACGGATTTCCCGCCCCACCTGAACGCCAACTGCATCTACTGCGACCACAAGGATTCGTGTCCGGCATTTTCCGAAGCGCTCAAGGGCAAGGTTCAGTCCGTCGCCTCCGACCTGGCCAACCTGGAATCCGTGTCCCGCGAACGCGAAGAAATCGCCAGGGTGCTCAAGGCGCTGGGCTCGCGCAAGGACGAGTTGGAGACGATCCTCAAGACCCAGTTGGAGGACAAGGACGAACTGCTGCTGGCCGGAATGCGCTACCGGATGTTCAACGCCGCCCGCTACTCCTACCCCGTGGACGAGACGGTTACGACCATCGCCAGGGTCTCCGGCCTGACGCCCGATTCCCTTCTGCCCCGTCTGGTCTCCATCGACAACAAGCGGCTCGACGCCGTGCTGAAGGACTTGGGCAAGGTCATGTCCGCGCCCCAGGTCAAGATGCTCAAAGCCGAGTTGGAGATGAAAGCCAAGGCCACGCACAGCGCCCGCTTCTGGGCCCAGGAGGTGAAGGCATGACCCGCACCATCGAAGACATCCGCCGGGTGGTCAATCGGCTGGGCAACCTGCTGATCGAGAAAAACGAACGCTACGGCGACAGCGCCCTCGATCCCATCCGCCTTTTCTCCCGCGCCGATGCGCTGGAGCAACTGAAGGTGCGAATCGACGACAAGCTCTCCCGCGTCGTGCGGGGCAAGGGGCTTCAGGACGAGGACGTGCTGATCGATCTGATCGGCTACCTGGTGCTGCTGCTCGTGGCCATGAAGCGAAAGAACGAGGGATGAACATGGGAATGCTTTCACGACGCAAGGGAAAACGCTGGGAGCAGGAAGTGGCGCAGATGTTCCGGGAAGCCTGTCCGGGAGACGACATCCGACGGGGCTTGCAGTTCCGCGACGGGGCCGAGTGTCCCGACGTGGTGTCGGCGCTGTTCTGGATCGAAGCCAAGCGGGGCAAGCGCACCAACATCAAGGCCGCCCTGAAGCAGGCCGAACAGGCCCAACCCAAGGGCAAGTGGCTGCTGGCGGTGACCAAGGACGATCACGAACGACCCGTCGCCGGTATGTACCTGGACGAGTTCCTGGACCTGCTGGCCGAGTTCTGGGCGCTGAGGATGAGGTGAACCATGAGACACGCATACACCGACACCACAGTTCCCGCCGTTTTCGATGAGGAGTTCGAGAAATCCATTCGAGCAAAACCCCGCGTTCGCTGCGCCGAGTGCCAGCACTGCAAGCAGTTCCAGGAGAAAGCCCTGTCCGGTCGCTACATCCTGAAAGCTCGTTGCGCCAAAGGACACTGGCGCAAGGGGTCGAAAGAGGAGACCTGCGACCTGCACCGGGTCACAGCCCGCAGTCGGAAGGGTTGCCCGGATTACGAATCCTCCAGCGACAACGAAAATTCCCGCAAGCAGTACCTGGCCGAATTGGAAGACCTGCTGCCGGACGAACAGCACATCCACGAGGCGGATGGCTCCTTCGTGGACAAGACGGAGACGATGAAATGGGACCCGCGTACCACATAAAGGCCGAAGACATCCTGTCGCAGGATGAGTTGCAGAAGCTCTCCGACCTGCTCGACGGTCGCTCGGCCTACGTCTGGGTGCCGTCGCGGGAGAGTCTGACCCGTCGTCGGCGTAGCGCCTACATTCTGCATCTGCATGAACAGGGATTGACCGCCCAGGAAATCGCCGACCGGCTGCTGCTTTCCGTCCGGCAGGTGCGGCGGGTGGTGGCGAAAAACAGAGCGGCGAGCCTGCCTTCGCGGCCGCAGGAAAATCATGGGAGACACCAATGAGCAACAAGTCCAATGAAAACAAAAGGATTTGCAAGGCGACGCGCCGCAGTGCGGGGCACATCGGCGAGCCTTGCAAGAACCGGGCGGTGCCGGGGAGCGACTACTGCAAGTTCCACGGCGGTGGCTCGGTCGGGAAGCGCAAGCACGGGGCCTACACATTGAACCTGACCCCGGAGGAGCAGACGGCCTACGACGCGCTGTTCGCGGAACTGGCCGAGCCGCTGGGCGACCTCGATCCCTACGACCGTCGCCTGATTCACGTCCTGGCCCTCTTCTCGGTCAAGGTCGATTCGGCGGTCTGCGCCAACGCACCGCCTGCCGCCGTGACCCCTTACGCACGGCTGGTCCTGGAACATATGCGCGAACTGAAGGCGACCCGCGCCAGCAAGGACGGCGGAGCCCAGTTGGGCAACACGCCCGCCGACGTGATGGCGGCGCTGTTCCTGAAGGTGACCGGCGGTCAGCAGCCCGATCCGGTGGACCGAGCGATCCCGGTCGAGGCCAAGGTGGTGGAGGCGCTGCCCACCGACGGCGACGATCTGCAAGACCCGGAGGCGTGATTCCGTGCAGAACGCGAAAACAACGTCGTTAAACACGCCTCGCCGTTCGCCGCAAACTCGCGGAAAGACGAACAGCGGGACTACGCAGACCCGCGTGCAAGTCGAGTTGGAGGCGGTGTTTTTCGGTCTGGAAAGCGGGAGATTACTTCTTTCCGTAGGCGGCGTCGTGGGGTCCGACCAGGATGAACTTGAGCGTGGCGTCCGGCGTCTCGGCGCAGTCGGAGCACAGGACGAAGGCGTCGTCGCCTTTCTTCCGGCAGGCCGCGCAGTACAGGTAGATGATGATGAAGTTGCGCTTCACCGGGCAGGAGTAGAAGCCCCGGAAGTTGCCTTTGAGTGGTTCGCCCAGTTCGACGGGGTGCTCCATGATCTGCCGCACCTTCCGCTCGACCTCTTTCTTGATCGCGGCGTGCTTCTTCAGCGCCTTGACGAAGCCCTGTTCGAAGCGGGCTTCCATCAGCCGAACACCTCGTCGAAGGTCTGCCAGCGGGCCTTGCCCGTGCGAAGTTTATCCTGGGCTTCTTCCAACGCCTCGCGGAAGGCGGGGTTGGACAGGATCATCTCCGTGGAATCGCCCTGGGAGCGGCGCTTGAGCGCCAGCAGGTATTGGTTGACGATGTCGGCCACCGTGGTGCGGTTCTCCTGGGCGAAGAGCTTGGCGAACTCCACCAGGTCGGGATCGAGGCTTAGGTTTAAACGTGTCTTGGCCATTGGCTCCTCCGTTCTGCTTCTGTTCCTATTATGCGCACGACAGGAACAATCGTCAAGCAAAAACGGAGGGGCTTGCGCTGGCCTACAGGGACTCCAGGGCCTCTTCGAGGGCTTCGCTGTCCTCGTGGACATAGATGCGCGTGGCCTCTACGGTCCTGTGGCCCATCGCCTTGCCGACCAGCACCAGGTCGCGTGTCTTGCGATAGAGACGTGTTCCGAATGTGTGGCGCAGGGAGTGAATGCTAAGACCCTCGCGGTCGATCCCGGCCCAGGCGAGCCACTGGACGAAGCGGGCCTGAAGCTGGCGGGCCGACAGTCGCTCGTCCCGGTTGGAGAGGAAGAGCGCCGAAGCATGGCTGGGCATGTCGGCGCGACGGCGGAGGTACTTGCGCAGGGTGGCGCGGAGGTCGGAGTTGAGGAAGCGAGTTTCGGTTCGACCGCCCTTGGCCCGGATCGTGATCCGCTTGCCGTCCAGATCGACATCGGCGATGTCCAGGCCGACCAGCTCCGACAGGCGAAGGCCTGTGCCGAGAAAGAGTTTGAGGATCACCAGGTCGCGGGCGGCGGCCTTGCCCTTCCGCGCGGCGACCTCGCGCAGGAGTTTCTTCCGCTCGGCCTCGGTCAGGCTGTTGGGCGAGTGACGCTCGGCGCGGCGAATCTCGATGGCGCGAGCCGGATCGGCGGTCAGCAGACCGGTGCCGACCAGAAAGCCGCCGAAGGACTTCAGCGCCGCCTTGACCCGGTTGACCGTCACCGTGGCCTTGGGCTGGCCGTCCCTACCGAGACGCACCAGGTCGGAGACCACGAAGCGAGCCAGCAGGTCCGGTGTGAGCGTCTCGACCTCCACGTCTCCGGCGAAGGCGACGAGCAGCGCCAGGTCGCGGCGGTAGCCATCGATGGTGCGCGGGCTTTTACCGTTGGCCTGGAGATGGACGGCAAAGGCGGCGATGGCTTCCGTGAGACGCATGGGTCACTCCTCCCGTCCGATGATTTCAAAGCGGTCTACATCCGGCAGCAGGTGAAGGGTCCTTCCGTTGTCCCAGCGGACTTCGATCTGGGCAAACGGGCCGTCCGTCACCTTGACCACCACGCCCTCGGACCCCGCCGGGATCGGATCGGGGTCGTCGGGCATGGCGATCAGCCGGATGCGCGAGCCTTTCGTCACAACCGGCGGCATGGGCTATTCCTCCTCGCTGGCGGCGGTCTGCTCACCGGCGCGCTCGTCGGTCGTCTCGGCGGTTTCCGGTTCGGCCTTGGCCTTGCGGCCCTTCTTGGGTTTGTCGTCGGCCTTCGCCTGCGCGGCGGCCTTCTTCTCAGCGAGGGCCTTTTCGTCACTTGGCAGGGCCAATCTTTCAGTGAAGCCTGCCTCCTTCCACCAGACCAGGGCCATCCGGGTGATGCGGCGGATTTGCAGGATACTTGCCTGGGCGCGGGGCTTCATCCCGTCCTTGCCCGGCTGCATGGTGGCCTTCTCGCTCTTGAAGAACTTGTCCACGTGGACCGGCAGGATTTTGCCGACCTCGCGGTTCTCGCCCATCTCCTCCACGAGCAGGGCGAGGGTGCGCTGGATCGTGCCCAGCGTGCTCGGGCTCTGGCCCTTCTCCTTCATGTGGGCGGTGTAGGCTTCGCAGGCTTCTTTCAGTGTCGTGGTCGTCATGGTCTTTCTCTCTTTCGTTCGGGGTTGGTTTATCGTCGGGCTTCCTTACGGCCCGGCAGGTCCGTTGCGGTATCCTTCGCTCTCGACGAGGTAACGCATCCGGTTTGTGTCCAGTTGCACGCGGGGGTTCGTGGCGGTGTGGAACTCGATGGCGGCAACCACCGGCAGCACCCACTCGCCCGCCACCCAGATCGCGATGGGGGCTCTCCAGTCCGTGGGATCGCACACGCGGTTGAAGACCTCGCGCAGGTCGTCGATCAACCAGCCCTTGTAGCGGGTGAAGTCCTCGTTCATCCCGGTCAGGTCGGCGGTGATGGTGACCTCTCCCACCTTGGCTTCGAACACGCGAGCGTCGGGGTTGTGCCTGGTCGTCGTCATGGTTCACTCTCCTTTCGTCATGTCGATCTTGATGCCCGCGTCGAACTCCTTGGCGGAGACGGCGTCGGCGATCTCGTTGGCGGTGCGTCGTGCGAAGGCACTCCAGGCGGCGGCGCTGCGGCTGACCTCGCGGCACATCGCATCGACGATCATCCGGGTCAGGTCCTCGTCCATCCCGGCCTCTTTGGTGATCCGGTTCAACTCGCCCCGGCTGTAGCCCAGGTTCGAGGCGGCGGCGTTGAGGATGCCGTTGGTGAGGTCGTCGAAGTTCTTGGTGGTAGGGATCGTGGTTCTCATGGTCGTTTTCCTTTCTCCTGCTTATTCCTCGTCCTCGGGGATCGTGACGTAGCGTCCGATGCTCGCGGCCCAGTAAAGCTTGATCCCGCGCTTGTCGGTGAAGGTGTCGCAGTGGATTTCGTGGAGCGTCTGTTGGTGCAGGCTGTCCAGGGCTCCCATCGCCAGCGCTCGGGCGGCCCGGCGGTCGGCGTGGCCCTCGTAGGGAATCTCCTCGACCAAGCGGTTGGTGTCCGTGGCCTCCTCCCAGCGGTGGATCTGGAAGCTGTAGCCCGTCGAGTAGAGGGCGTGTTGAATCTGCTGGCCGTCCTTGGTGGCGCGTTTGATCTTGATCAGGTCGCTCATGGTTGTTCTCCTTCAGCCTTCGATGTCTTCGTTTTTCAGGAAGGCCTCGATGATATGGAGTTGGTGGGCCACGTAACCCAGGTCGCCGGGGTAACCCCAGTCTCGTTCTTCGCCGTCCTGCTTGAATTCGCGCTGGTGGCGGTCGAGTTCCTTGCGGATCGCGGTGAGGCGTTTGTCGATTTCCTTCATCCGGGCTTGGTAGGCTTGCTTCGCGGTTTCGTTGCTCATCGTCTTTTCCTTTCATTCGTTGGCGTCGTCGCCGTGTTGTCCTTTGTGTCATGCAGGGTCTGTTCCACTTCGCGTCTTTCGTGGGCGGAAAACGAGGCCCGTAACGACGCGAAACCTCGCGGCTATTTCGACGGCGAAAACGCGCGTGGCTGCGCCAGCAATGGCTCTGCGGCGAATTGTGACGAAGAAGGGCTCATGCGAAGCCCTTGTTTGTCAGCGATGCCCCAAGCTCGCCAAACCTGCGGGCTATTCGCCCTGGGCCGGGAGCCCTTCTTTGACACCAGCAAATCCGGCGGTTTCGGCCCTCAAGCTCCGTTTGATTGTCAGGTCGGGCAAGCCCACGTGATGACTAAAGATTCACTCTGCTCATTTTGTCAGCCGGTGCAGGTTTTGTTGGCTGCCAGGCCGCGCGTTTCGGCGGGTGGAAGCGTGGGCAAACCAGGCCGATGGAGATTCGCCACTGATTCTGCGAGCTTCCAAGACCATGAAAACATTGGACTTTCCGTGCGTATTGGAACGACCCCTGCATGACATGGAACACGACTGCGCAACAGAGCGCAGCACGAAACAAGGAGCAAGACCATGAAGCAGATCGAGATCATGAAACGGATGGCGGAAGCGGATCAGGCGGGGAACACGGCGCTGGCGGCGGCCTACGGAGCGATGGGTGAGACGCTGCTGGCCCTGCGCAGCACCAAGCGCCAACTGGCCGACTCGGCCACCAGCGCCATGATGCGCCTGGAAAAGCTGGTCGAGATGACCGACGCCTATGACCCGGAGACGGACGCGCAGCCGCCGCACTGGAACGCACTGGGCACCCTGCAAGGACTGGGCAGCGAGATCGACCGCCTGGGCGGCGAGGCGACCCTGCTGGTCAAGATGCTGGGCACCATGCGCGCCCTGGTCCAGAGCATCGAAGAGGCGAAGTAAGGACGAAGAACCGGGGCTGGGCCGCAGGGCCCGCCCCTTCACTGATAAGGAGCACGAGCATGACGAACGATACCGAGACCAAGAAAAAGCCGAAGGTGAAACTGGTCGGCGAAGACGGCAACGCCTTCGCCATCCTGGGCAAGGTCAAACGGGCCTTGATCAAAGCCGGAATGCACGAGGAAGCCGAACGATACATCCAGGAGGCGACGGCTGGCGATTACAGCAATCTGCTTGCCGTGACCCAGCGCTACGTGGACGTGGATTAGGACGGAGGCGCACATGAAACGCGAGAAGAAACTGACCAAGACAGAAGCCCAGGCAGCGGAGCGGATCGGGAAGAAACTGGCCGAACGCGCGGGCCTCTTCGACATGACCGAGGGTGACATCCTGGACGTGCTGGTCATTGCCAGCGACGTCATCGGCCTGCCCGACGCCCGCTTCCACGCCTTCAAGCTGAAGACGTACAAGACCATCCTGGAGCAGAAGCCGGAATACGCCGAGCGGCTGGTGGCGAACTTCCGCCGCGAGGTGCTGGCCAGCGAAGACTAGGCGGCGAAACCTTAAACCCACGGCGGTCCTGAGCGGGCCGCCTGTTTCTCTTGGCGGTGAACAACATGGCCAGAAGCAAACAACGAACGACGGCTGCGGCCAGCACCCTGACCCCGCAAGAGGCTGCCTTGTACGAGGTCATCCGCAGCCCGGCGAAATGGGGCCAGACGTTTCTGGTCAACCGCGACGGAACGCCGCGACGCTACAGGCCCTACCAGGTCGAGGACTTGGAGTGCGCCGCCCCGCGCGTGGTCCACATGGACGGACGCGCCGTGGGCAAAACGGTGGACCTGGCCACGCTGCTGTTGTGGTTCGTGGTGGTTCATCGCGGCAAGTCCGCCCTGGTCGTCGCTCCCTACCAGGGCCACCTCGACACGATCATCGACGAGGTGGACTTCCAGATCGAGCACAGCGACATCCTGCGAGCATCACTGGCCCGCAACGCCCGTGGCGTGCCCAAGATCAAGCGCCAGCCCTATGTGGACATGGAGTTCGCCCACGGCGGCAAGATCTATTTCCGTCCGGCGGGGGATCGCGGCAACTCCTTTCGTTCGTTGCACGTGGACTACCTGTTCGCCGACGAAGCCGCCTGGCTGCCGGAGGAGGCTTGGAACGCCCTGCGGCAATGCCTGAACGGGGGCGGAACCTTCCGTGTCTACTCCACGCCCAACGGTCTGCGCGACACGACCTACTACCGGATCACCGAGGACAAGGACTGGACGCATTTCCACTGGCCGTCGTGGATCGCCCCGGACTGGAGCGAGGCCCGCGAGCGGGAACTGCTGACCTTCTACAACGGGAACGATTCGGCGGGCTGGCGGCACGAGGTGGCGGGCGAGCACGGCATGCCGTCTTACGGGGCCTTCGTCACCGAGCAGGTGCTGGCGGCCATGACCGATATCGCTCCGTACCGCAAGCGGGTCATCACCTGGAAGCACATCGAGGGCTGCGAGGGCGAGGAGGCGATCCGCCAGCGGGTGGAGCAGGTTCTGGACCTCGGCAGCGGTCACGGGCTGTACTGGCTGGGCGGCGACCTGGGCTACACCAACGACCCCACCGAACTGTTGCTGTTCGAGGAGGAGCCCTTGACCGGCGTGCTCACCTTGCGCCTTCGGGTGCATGCCGAGCGCATCCCCTATCCGGTGGTGACCGAGATCGTGGCCCTGATCGACACGCTGTATGCGCCCCAGGGCATCGGCGTGGACCAAGGCGGCAACGGCATGTCGGTGGTGCAGGAACTGACCACCCTGGACAAGTACCGCGAACATTACTTCTCCGGGCGGCTGGTGGGCTACGACTTCGGCGGGTCCATCACCGTGGGCGAGGACAAGGACGGCAGGCCGATCACCAAGCGGGTCAAGGAGCAGATGACGGCGCTAATCAACGAGGCGCTGCACACCAAAAAGCTGCGGCTGCCGAAAGAGGATCACGAGATTGAAAACCAGCTTTGCACGCAGACCTACACGATCAAGGACCGTGGCGTGATCTATTCGAAGGGAAACGATCACATCAACGACGCCATGCGCTGCGCCCTGCTGCGCCGCGCCCAGGAACGGGACGACTTCTACGACCCGGTGGAGATCAATGTGGACGTGTCGCCGGTTAGACTGACGCGGAAGTTTTATTGAAGGCTACTGATGAATAAACAGCTAATGACAGCCACGCGAGCTTGTGCATTCGCAACGATTTCCCGCATTTCGAAGAGCTTTATCTTTCGTCGCTTGGTCGAAAGGTGGAGGTGTTTTACCGGATTGTCCATAAGTCGATGTCTCTTCATGACACTGCTGGCACAACACCATCGCATTGTTGATGTCGTTTCCGCCGTCGCGCCGCTTATGGTGGACTTCCAGATTCCGAGTTCTCGTGCATCTGCTCATTTGATCCTCCTATCAAAACCACGTGCAATTTATTTCATGCCACATGTGTAACCCTTTACTGGTAAAGGTTATGGCCCCAGAGAACCACAAGTCAAGGAGAAACTAATGAAAAGACAAACAAAAAAGGAGAAAACACACCGTGCCACGGGCCGCAGCCCGGAGCCCGAGCTTGGAACGGCAGCGGCGCTGATTGGCACGGCCTTCAAGGGCATTGCCGCGAAAGACGCGATACCAGCAACATGGGAGGACCGCGCCATCAAGGCCTGGGAGTACTACCAGGAGGAGCCTCTGGTCGCCAACGCGGTCAACGCCTGGCGCAGCTTCGCTCTGGGCGACGAGATCACGGTGCGCTGCGACGACGAGGACGTGCAGACAGAGGCGATGGAACTCTACTGGCGGCTTGGTCTGAACGGCTTCGTGCGCGACATGGTGACGCAGCTGCTCGTCAAGGGCGACGCGGTGGGCTATTTCATCCGCACGAAAAAGGGCGACGACGTGGAGGAAGTGATCTGCGTCAACCCCCTGTCGGTGAAGTTCCAGTACGAGAACGACGAGTTGATCGAAGCGGTGCAGCATCCGATCACGCCCGAAGGCGCGGCCCTGGAGCCCGTGCCCCTGGCCCTGGACCAGATGATCCACCTGCGCTGGAACGCCCCGCCTTTCGAGCGGCGCGGCAACAGCATGGCGCTGCCCGCCTTCGAGGCCATCGAACTGCTGCGCGACTACCGACGCGCCGAACGGGCCATCGCCCGGCGCTGGACCACGCCCATGCGCTTCATCCAGGTGGGCGGAGCCTACGGCGGGCGCATCATCACGCCCGACCAGAAGATGATCGAGAAGATACGCAACGAACTGGACCACATGGACATGGAGGCGGGTTTGGTCGTCCCCTTCTTCGTCAAGGCGGAGACCTACGGGGCGGAAGGCATCAGCCTCAACACCGAGAGCAAGGTCAAGGAGGTGAAGGAGGACATCCTGGTGGCCCTGGGCATGGCGCGCAGCATCGTCACCGGCGACGGCCCCAACTTCGCCACGGCTTCGGTCTCGATGCAGAAGATGGTGGTCCAGCTCAAGGAGATCAAGGAGGCTGCCCGCACGATCCTGGACTGGGTCTTCGACGAGTGGAAGGCGCGCAAGGGCTACGAGGAGCAGGAGTTGCACTACCAGTTCTCCGACCTGGACCTGACCAGCGAGGTGGACCAGAAGCGGCTGCTGGTGGACCTCTACGACCGGGGCCTGATCTCCAAGAGCACCCTGCAGCAGAAGATGGGCCTGTCTCCCGACGTGGAGGAGCAGGGCCGCAAGGGCGAGGAGATCGTGGTGGACCGCAACTGGTCGGTGGACGAAATCTCAAAGCTGGTCGCCCTGGAAGTTTTAACGGTCGAGGAAGCACGCGACAGGCTGGGAATGAAGAAGCCGGTGAAGCAGGCCCGCGAGGAAGCGGCCCGCAAGGACGTGGAGAGAATCTATGGGCGACACACACGCGGCCAGTAAACCGAGCCAGGCGGAACGTATCCGACAAGCTGTGGAGGAAGCGGTCAAGCGCCGGGACCGTTACGCCGAGGCCCACGCCGCCGACCTGACCAAGGCGCTCAAAGCCGCCTCCGACGACGTGGCGAAGCAGATCAGGCGTTTCGAGGAGAAAGCGGCGCTGAAACCCTGGCAGGAGATGCGACTGGCGATTTTGAAAGACCTGGAGACGGACATCGACGGGATCGCCAGGGAGTTGGCGGAAGACTGGAAGGTCGGCATCCGAGCCAATGTAGAGGGCGCTATGAAACTCGGCATCGAGGACGGCATCGGGCAGTTGGAGGCGCTGGAGCATCCGGACTTCCAGGAGATGTCAGACCTCAAGCGCAAGTCGCTGTTGACCCGCACCTTCTCCACCATCGACCGGGCGGCGGTGGATTTTCTCGCCAACTACGAGGTCACGCTACTGGGCGACGTCTCGCGGGAACTGGCCTCCGGCATCAAGCGCACGATCACCCAAGGGGTGTTGGAGGGCAAGAGCATCCCGCAGGTGGTGCGGGAGATCGGGAAGGTGCTCGACGACCCGGAAGCCTTCCGCACGGCGGGCAAGACGGTCTTCAAGTCGGCCCAGCATCGGGCAACGCTCATAGCCCGTACCGAGACGCTGCGCGCCAACAACGAGGGGCGGAAGGTGTTCTACCGGGAGGTCGGCGTGAAGAAGGTCAAGTGGATCACGGCGCACGACGAGCGCACCTGCCCCGAATGCGCACCGCTGGATGGGCGGGTATTTCGGATCGAAGACGCGCCAGGGCCGCCAAAACACGCCAACTGCCGCTGTACGGTCGTGTCCGTCATCGAGTAGGAGAATTGCATGAAACATGAAGACATCGAGAAAGTGGCGGCCTATCTGGAATCGCTTGTCGAGAAGAAATTCTATGGCCGAGTGATCCTGGGTTTTCAGAACGGCCAGGTCGATACGATCAAGACGGAAACCCTGCAGCGCATCGAGCATCTGGACCCGGCCCAGCCGGAACCCCGTCCCCGTCCGGGGTGACATGCCAAAGGAAAACACGTCACGTTGCGGGCTTTTTCGAATGGTGAGAAAATACGTCTGTACGGTTGAGAGACCGTCAACCCTTTCCGGTTAGCCGAAGCACTCGGCGGCCGCCAAGGGCGACATAGCGAGAGCCAGGGTTAGTTGGAAAAACCAGCGGCCCCGGACGAGAGGCGACTCGGGAGATTCCCGGTTGCGCTTGTTCGGGGCCGTTTTCGTTTTTGAGGAGCTTGAATGTTTTCGACCGACGCCGATAAGCTGAACTTCCTGCTTCAGACCGAGGCCGAGCTTGCGGAACTGCTGGCTGACGGGGACCTGTCCGCCGAGGCTCGGGCCGAGGAGCGCCCCAAGTACATCACCAACTACATCGGCTCCAAGCAGAAGCTGATCGACTGGATTTGGAAAGCCACGCCGGAGTCTGCCAAAAGCGCCATCGATGCATTCAGCGGTTCGTCCGTGGTCGGCTACATGTACAAGACCAAGGGCCTGGCCGTGCAGTCCTTCGACCGGTTGGCCTACTGCCATCACATCGCCCGCGCCATCGTCGAGAACGACTCCGTCACCCTCTCCGAGAAGGAGATCGAGTCGCTGCTGGCCGAGAACGGCAAGGCCCGCGACTTCGTGCGCAAGCATTTCTCCGGAGTCTACTTCGAGAACGACGTGCTGAAGTTGATCGACGTCGTGCGATCTAACATCGACGCGCTGTCCGGTTACAAGAAAGACATCGCGCTGTTCGCCCTGGGCAAGACCTGCATCACGGCCAACGGCGGCTTCGGGCATTTCGGCACCACCAAGCGTTACGCCAACGCCGACACGCCCGCCGAATTCAAAGCGCGCTTCACGGCCAACGCCAAACGCATCAGCGCCCTGGTCTTCGAGGGACAGAAATCCTGCAAGGCGGGTCATGGGGACACGCGCAAGCTGTTGGCGAAGGTCGAGTCCGACGTGGCCTACTTCGACCCGCCCTACGCCACGCAGTTTTCCCAGACCAACTACGAGCGGGCCTATCACTTCATCGAAGGACTGATGACCTGGTGGGAAGGCAAGGAAATCCAGAAGGACTCCAAAAGCCGGACTTACACCATTCCGACCGAGGTGACCAAGGCCAACGCCCACGCCTTCTTCGAGGAGTTTCTGGGGGCAGCCAAACACATCCCGCACTGGATCATCAGCTACCGCGACAAGGCCTATCCCACGGAAGCCGAGATCAAGAAGATCGTGGCAGCCAACGGCAAGTCGAGCCGGATGAAGACCCGCGAGCACCAGTACCACATCTCGGCGGGTCACGGGGAGAACTCGCTGGCCAAGGAGCATCTCTTCGTCTGCGCGCCCGGAGGGGCAAAAGCGGACTTCGATGACGAGGACTTGAGCGCCGACGGCGGCTTCGACGAGCAGGAGGCGTTTTTCCTCTCGCTGACCGCCGATCACGACCCCGACCTGCTTGAAGCTCTGGCCGCGCCCAAGGACAAGGACGCGGTGCGGGTCACGGCCTTCATGGGCAACAAGTATTTCATCCTGGACTTCCTGTGGAAGCAGACGCCCAGGGACGCCAAGAGTGTGCTGGACGCCTTCTCCGGCGGCGCGAACGTCGGTTATTTCTACAAGAAAAAGGGACTGCGCGTTGTTTCCAACGACAAGCTGCATTACCCGCACCACATCGCCCGCGCCCTGATCGAGAATGGCAAGGAGACGCTTTCCGACGAGGACATTGAAGCGATCTTCGCCGACAACCCCAAGGCTGGGTCGTTCTGCGCCGACCACTTCCACGGCTACTACTTCACCAAGCCGATCCTGCAATTCCTGGATGTGGCCTGGGCCAACATTCATGGCTTGAAGGGCTACAAGAAAGACCTGGCGCTGACGGCGCTGGGCTGGTCCGTGGTGGCCAAGGCGAAGTTCGGGCAGTTTTCGCGCAGCAAGAAGGGGCTCACCGGCCCGGTGAGCAACCCGGAGGGCCGCCAGACGAGCCTTTCCAACATCCCGCTTTCAGACTTCCAGAAACGCTTCCGGCAACATCTGGCGCGGGTCAACAAGCTGGTCTTCGACAACGGCCAGGAAAACAAGGCCACGCGGCTCGACGCCGTGGAGGCGTTGAAACAGATCGACTGCGATCTGGTCTACGCAGACCCGCCCTACATCACGAAGTTCGGGACGAACGATTACGAGATGAACCTCCACTTCGTGGAAGGTTTGATGACGATGTGGGAAGGGAAGGAACTGCGCGACAACGCCCGGCGGGATTACGAGTCGGGCACGCGTTATACCCGCGAGAGCATCGGAGCCCTGATCGCCGACATCGTGCGCCACGCGGGCGGCAGGCACCTGATGCTGTCCTACCGCGACCAGGCCTACCCGGACGAAGCCACGATCCACGGCTTTTTCAAGGAGCGCTTCAAGGACGCAAGAGTCAAGGGCATCGAGGTCGAGTACGCCATGATCCGGGGCGAGCCGGAGAGCGGCGGCAAGCATGCCAAGGAACTGGTCTTCATCGGTTCGGAGCCGGTCAAGGCCAAAGCGGCGGCTTCCCATGAGCGCAACGTCCACACCCGGATCACGGGCCAGGTCGCCTTCGAGACACTGGAGACGGACGCCGCCAAGGCTGGGGATAAGCAGTTCAAGTTCATCCTGACCCACACCGGCACCAACCGCAACGGCGACCACTTCACTCCGGAGGAGTTGAAGCAGGCGGCCGAGACGGCGGTGGGGCGCAAGGTGGACCTGAGTCACAGCCAGGAGTTCCGGGACATCGTGGGCGGCATCGTCGAGGCCAGGTACGTGGAAGACGGCGAGAACTCCCGCGTGGAGTGCGTCGGCGAGCTTTTCACCGAGGACAGCGAACCGGCCCGCCTCGCCTACAAGCTGATGAAACGCGGCATCGTGTCCCACGTCTCGATGGAATGCGACTACCAGGAGGGCGAGTGCTCGGTCTGCGGCAAGCGGATCAAAAACAAGGCCGAGTACTGCGTCCACCTCAAAAATTACAAGGGCCGGACCTACCAGGACAAGCCGGTCTACGAAATCCTGCACGGGATCACCTTCACGGGCATGGGCCTGCTCGACCGCGAGGGCGCGGACGAACGGGCGGAGATACGCCAGGTGGCCAGCCACAACACTTCGGAACAAGGAGACCAATCGATGGCCGACGAGAAAGAGAAACAGAAGAAAGGGGCTGAGGACGGCCCGCCCGATCCGGCGGAGATGTCGGATACGGAGAAGACGAAACTGATCAAGAAGCAGCAGGGAGAGATCGACAAGCTGGCCTCCCAGGTCGAGGAGCTGCAGCGCAAGCTCGACGAGGCCGAGGCCGCCCGCAAGGCCAGCATCCGCCGCGCCAAGGCTGAGAAGCTGCTGGCGCTGTGGGAGGAGGCCGGACGGGACTTCGGCGACGAGACCTCGCGCACGGCGGAGATCGAGCGACTCATGAAGATGTCGGACGACGCCTTCGGAGCCACCGAGGAGACGGTGTCGGCCTTCGCGGCAGGCAAGAAGAAGCCCAAGGACGAGGATGAGGACCCCGAGGCCGAGGACAACCCGGACGAGGAAGACCCCAAGGAAAAGAAGAAGAATCCCTTCGCGCCCAAGAAGAAGGGGAAATCCCAGGGCGACATGAAGTCCGACGCCGGGCATCGACCGCACGGATCGACCGATCCCCGGCCCGAGGACCTGCAGGGCAAACTCACGACCGGGTTCCTGGCAGCCTACAAGGACCGCGCCGGAATCCCGGCGGGCGATTAAGGAGGAGGTGAATCATGCCTTACGTGCAACCGCTGGCTCCGGGCTTCCGTTACGGCCTCGGGGCGATCACCGGAGGAGGAAGCGCGGGACAGCTCGTGCGTCTCTCCGGCGACAACGAGTTTTCGGTCAACACCGATCCTACGAAACGCAGCTTCGGCCTGCTGGAGAAGACCACCAAGGACGGCGAGCTGGGCGGCGTGTTCTGCCTGGGCGGCATCTACGAGACGGACGTCTTCGTGGGCACGCCCGTCCCCGGTGACGAACTCGCCTGCGACGCCACCGGCAAGCTGAAGGTCAAGGGCCAGGGCGAGTTCGCCGTGGGCGAAGTGATCGCGACCGCCACCGGCGTCCTGCGCTTCAAGCTGTACGTGTAAAGGAGGGAGCGCAATGGAAAATCTGACCCAGGTCCATTCGGACGACTACATGGCCACGATGGCCAAGCTGATGAGCGAGGCAGTCTCTTCCCCGGAAGGGCTGAAGGCGCTGGCCGCCGCCATCGCTCCGCCCATCGACATGGAGATTCAGACCCGCGAGATCACATCGCTGCTCTTGACCAAGATGAAGCTGCCGCCCGGCGAACCGGCGAAGTTCCAGAAGAAGCCGAAGCTGAAAGCCTACTGGATTTCCAAGGACGGCGACGCGGTGGAGTCGGGCATCGTCGAGGACGAGGTGGAGTTTCCCATCCACCGCATCCATTCCATGCCGATGGTGGACATCTCCGTGCTCAAGCACGGCAACGTGGGCACCATGCTCGACATCCAGAAGTCGGCCGCCGACGAAATCCGCAAGGCCATCGACAAGCGCACCGTCACCGTGCTCTCCGCCGCCGTGCCCGCCGAGCGCACCGTGACCGTGACCGGCGGCAAGCTCACCGAGGACGCGGTCAACGAGGCGATCAGCTTCATCGAGGACATGGAATTGTCGGTGAAGTACCTGCTGATGCGCGGGGCTCGCGCCAACGACATGCGCGGCTGGAACCTCGACCCGCAGACCAAGCGGGAACTGCAACTCAAGGGCATCTTCAAGATCTACAACGGGGCCGAGATCATCGCCACCTCCAGCATGGGGCTCTCCGAGGTGATCCTCTTCCCGGACGAGGAAGTGGGGAAGTTCGCGCTGCGCCAGGCTTTGAGCACGGAGACGATCAACGAACCCAAACGCTTCAAGACCGGCTGGCTGGCGTGGATGGAGGCGGCCCACGGCGTGCTGCGTCCCGACCTGCTGGCCAAGGTCGTGATCCTGCCGTAGGAGGGCGCTCATGCCGGTCACGGTTAAAAACACCCTCCCCACGGTGCTGGACATCCCCGGCGCGGGGCTGATCTTCGCGCCGGACGAGGAAAAGACGGTCGAGAGCCTTACGCCCGCGCTGTCCAACGCCATCCAGCGGGATGCGCTGGAGGTCACGGCCCAGAGTCAGACCGGTCTGATCGTCGTCGCCCAGGATGGGGACGCCGAGTTTGCGCTGCCCGTGCCCTGGCCTGGCCCCGACCGGATGCAGGTCGCCTTGAACGGTCTCGTGCTGGCGTTCGGGGAGGACTTCACGGTCGATCCGGCTGCGAACGTCCTCTCCTGGCTGGATGAGGAGATCGCGCTGAAGGCGGGCGACCGGATCACGCTGATCGGAGGTGGCCCATGACCCGACTGGATGGCCGCTTCCTGAAACCCGGCTCGATTCCGGCCGACCGCCTCGACCCGAGCATTCCGTTGGGCGGCGGCGGTGTGCTTCCCGATGGAGCCGTAACTCCGGCCAAGCTGGCGCAGGCGCTCCTGCGGAAGTTCGTGGCGGTGACCTGGGGCGAGGCCCAGGACGTGGAACCGAACGTCAAGCTCATGCCGCTGCAGCTAAAAGACTACCTCGACCAAGCCATTCCCGCCGCCCATGTCCTGCGCATCACCTGCGACGACCGGGCGCGGCTGAACGTGGGCGAGCACGGCCAGGCGCTCTCCGGTGTGGATTCCGCCGACCTGATCGCCCAGACCGATGAAACGGGACGGCTCGACCTGTTCGTGACCTGTCCCGTGCAAACCGTCATTACCCTGGCCGCCGGAGCCACACAGGGAAGTCCCCTGCTGGACTCGGCGGCGACGAGCGATGTTTCGTTCACCTAACCACAGACAAGGAGAAAGACCATGCCGATCCAAGACGCCGTTTCCCCCGTGCAGAAAGTGACCCTCGACGAGATGGCCCAGGAATTCGCCGACCGCTTCGCCGTGCTGACCTTCGGCGAGCCCGGAGCCGAAGCCGACGACAGGATCGCCGTGACGATCCAACTCAAGAACGCCCTGATGCAGGACCTAGCCGCCAAGGAGCGCATCCGTCTGACCTGCACCGCCGGGGCCACGATGACGGTCGCGGCCGCCGGGAACGGGACCGTGCTCTCCGGCGACGGCTCGGAGGACATCATCATCGAAACCGACGAGGCCAGCGGCACCTTCGACCTGGAGGTGGAGTACGCCGACTCCGGCGACGTCACCATCGTCGGCGGCGCGACCCAGGGCTCGGGCTTCGTTCACTGCGGCGAGTCCCTGGACCTGACCTTCGCCTAAACCCCCTGACGGGGACGGGACTGTCTGAACCGGCGGTCCCGTCCTCCAGCCATTTGGAGTGACGCCATGATGACCGTGACCAACAAGCTCGACACGCACCTGGTGGTGCCGAACGGAGCCGGGGAGAAGCAGCCGCTGAAGCTCGCGCCCAAGGGAGAGGCGAAGATCGAGAAGATCAGCGCCACCTTGAAGGATGCCGAGACCAAGGGGCTGGTCGCCATCGGCTACCCGGCTGCCGATAAACCTGCGGCCAAGGCCGCCAAGACCAAGGAGGCGTAGGTGCTCGCCGAACTCGCTGCCGACATCCTGCTCGATTTCACGGGCGAGGACGGGGAGCCGCTCGTGGCCCCGGAGTATATCCGGCGCGCCGCTGAACGGGCTCTGCCGGTGGTCGCCGCCGATCTGGCCGTGGCTTACCGTCTGGACGGCGAGATCGTATCGCCCGACATGCCGGGGGAGCACCGGGAGGCCTGGCTCATCCGCACGAAAGTGCTGGTCTGCCATCTGCTGCGGGCCCGGGCGGCGCAGCGGGTGGACTTCTCCTCCGGCGACAAACGCATGAGCCGGTCGAGCGAGGCCAAGCACTTCGCCGACCTGGAAAAGGACCTGCTGGCGCAGTACACGGCGCTGATAAAGCGCCTCAATCCCCTGGCGGACGAAACCCTGCTCGAACTGGAAGCCCAGCCGCTGGTTTACCACATCGGCTCGCGGCGACCGGAAAGGTGTTGAAACGATGGAAAATAAAATCAAACTCGATCCCTTCGCCTACGGCAAGTGGGACGTGGCCACGACGATCATCCAGATTGCCACAGCGATTGTGGGCGTCGTCCTGGCCCTCAACGGCAACACGGCGGGACTGCTCGCCCTGGGCTCGCTGGCGGGCGGAGTGAAAGGCAACCTGCTCTCCGACCTGCTGCGGGCCGCCGGGAACGACCTCAACAAGCCCAAGCGCCCCGGCCCGATCCTGTTTGTGCTGGTGGTTGTGCTGGGCGTCGTGATGCTCTCCGGCTGCGGGACCGTAAGCAAACAGTTCCTCATCGACTCGCGCCAAGCCATCGCCGCCGAGGCCGGGGACTACCTGCTGGGCTGCCAGCAGGCGACCATCGCCCCCTCCTTCTCGGTGGACTGGAGCGAGAAAGTGACCTACGGCGGCGGCGTCTTCGCGGGCTGCGCCGAGAACGGTCGCATCGTGGAATTTCGCTGCGAGGCATACCTGGACGAAGAGACCGGCAAGACCCGCATGAAGTGTGAGCCGCTGTCGCTGTGGAAGCGCGAGGACGAAACGAAATGAACGAGCGGCAGCGCCGACAAGCTGCGGGGGACGTGGCCTGGATGATCCGCCAGTCGGGTCAGACGGCGACGATCCTCCGTCCCCAGGTCACGGACGAGGACTCCTTCTTCGGACCGCGTGAGGCGGCCGAGGCTGAGATCGGGAGCATCCCGGTCGAGGTGAAGAACCTCGCGCCCAAAGACCTGGCCGAGATCGGCGCGGACGCCGTGGCCTCGGTGCTGCCGGATTGCGGTGTTCTGGAACAAGACTTCCTCCGTATCGGCGCGACGCGTTACCGCGTGACCGAAGTCAAGCCGCAGAACCTTTTCGGCCAAATCACGCATCTCGATCTGCACCTGGAACTGGAGAAGCGGGAGGCGGCGCATGGCTAAGGGACTCGCTCAGATCAACATCGACCTGCGCGCCATCGAGAACCTGCAGAAGGCGCTCAAACAGATGCCCGGCCTCGTGAAGGAGGAGTTGGGCAAGGCGGTGGTCGAGTTGACGCTGATCATTGAGGCCAAGGCCAAGGAACTGTGTCCGGTGGACACGGGTCTGCTGCGCTCGTCGATCACGCCGGTAGTCGCCTCCTGGGCGGAAGCCTACGTTGGCACCAACACCGAGTACGCGCCCTACGTGGAGTTTGGAACGAAGCACAGCCCGGCCCAGCCCTATCTCGAACCGGCCTTCCTGGAGGGCCAGAAACAGGCGAACAAGGTCTTCGGACGCGCTGTCGGTCGGGCCATTGCCCGCTTCAAGCGGAGGGCGCGATGACTGGATCACTGAAACGAGCCCTGGCGCTGTGGGCGGCCTCGCAAGTGGAAGGCCTGCACGTCTACGCCGACGACCTGGCCAACGTGAAGCATCGCTATCCCTGCTGCACCGTGATCGAACTGACCCACGGTGTGGAGCCGCTCGGCTGCGGGAAGAAGGACTTCACCACCCGGCATGCGGACAACGGCTTCGTCGCCACGGCTGGCAAGCTGCACCAGGCGGAGGAGAGCTTCCGTCTGACCGTCAGTTCGCCCTCCGAAGCCGGACGACACGGCCAGGAGATCGTGGACGACATCCTGGAGAGCATCGAATCCGCGGCGCTGCTGACCGCCCTGTCTGCGGGACTGCTGGAACTGATCGACTCGGAATGCGATCCGCCCGTGAGCTTTCGGTTGGCGAGCTTGAAGCCCAGGGGACGCCAGAACATTCCGCCAGACATCACGGGCGAACCCTTTCTGTATCGCGGGTCGTTGACCCTGTCAGCCCGGCGCATGCTCCCGGTCGAACAGCCGGTCGAGCACGTCATTGAACGTATTCACCTGAACGAGGATAGGCCATGACCGAAAAAGAGAAACCCATTCCGGTCGAGACGGCGGAAACGACTCCCGCCGACAAGACCGATACGAAGACGAAACCGGACAAGGCGAACGAAGCGAAGGCGAAAAAGACCGAGTCCAAGCCGGACGGCGCAAGCGCGAAACCCACTCCTGTTCCACCCAACAAACCCCGCCCGCGACGCGGCGGCCTGCTGGGCGGATCGACCCGCCCGGCGGTGTTGCCAGTGGACCTGCTCGCCCGCCGCACCGGAACCGATGCGGTCATGCTGGGGGCGTTGAAGGCGGCCTACGGCTGGACGGATCGCACCCGCATGACGCAAGCAGACTTCCTGCGCCTACGCGAAGCCTGGCTCAAACGCCCGGTGAAGGAGGGCTGACATGACCGTTCGCAAGATCATTCCCGATTCCTACACCGAGTACGAAGACGGCCATCTCGGAGTTATCCCGGCTTCACTCGCCAATGTCGAGGCCAAGATCGGACCCGCCGACGACGGCCAGCCGAACAAGGTCTTCACCCTGTCTGGACCCGACGCCAAGAAGCAGGCCAAGACCATTTTCCAGGGTGGACCGCTGTTGCGCGCCATCGAGGAAGCCTTCGACGCCGGATCGACCCGCATCCACGCCGTGCGCATCGGCACCGGCGTGCGTTCGCAGATCGTACTTCCCGGCATCGACGAATCCGACACCATGCGTATCCGGGGGCCTTACGGTGAAGCGGGCAACAACCACTGGCTCAACGTCACCCAGACCTTCGTGAGCCTCGTCTCCGGCTATGCCGCTGTCTACGACAACCCCTGCCGGGTCGTGATCTACGACGAGAATCTGAACCAGGTTCAGGAAATCACGCTGCCGCCGGAGATTGGCTCCGTGGTTGGCGTTGAAATGCCGATCATCCCCCTGGGACCGCTGGAGCAGGCAGGATTTTCGGTCCTGGGCTACGCCTCGATGGACGGGCATCCCACCATCTGGAACTTCACCAACGCGGGCGTGCTGATCCCCGAACGCACTCTGGACCTGACGACGTTTCTGCAAATGGACGAGACCATCACCGGGCTCGTGCAGGCCTTCGACGGTCCCGGCGGCGATCTGGCCATGACCACCGACAAGCGGCTCTACTACATCGATACCGAGGATTCGCCGCCCACGGTGGAGAACGTCTGGGACTACAGCGCCTTCGGCCTGCTCAACCCGGACGTCTCCTCGGCTGCCTTCTGGATCGACCTGGCCGCCATCATGCAGGGCGAAGACCCGGAGGAGATCGCTTTTTTCCTGGATCGCACGGCCCGCAAGATCGTCGCGGTGATCGATTCGCACGACGCGCCGCCGCTCCTGCTGGGCGAACTGTCTCTCGATCCCTGGCTGGACGTAGATGACGTGCCCGAAGGCATCGCCGCCGACATGAACAGCGGTCATCTCCTGGTGGCGCTGCACAACGACATGCAGGCCCAGGACCGGCTGCTGATCCTCGATGTGGACTGGCATGCGATACCTTCGCCCAGCGGCATGCTGGTGGACAGTCTCAGCCTGCCGCAGAGCCTGCGAGGACTGGGCTACCGGATCACCGACGCCGTGGTGCGCACGACCATCACCATCCAGGACCGCAACGTCTCGCCGTTCCTGGTGCGTACCTACGAAGCGACCGGACTCATCGCCACGGCCACCACCAACGTCGCCGATGCGATCAACGATAGCGGAATCTACGAGGCGGAATTACTGACCACGCCTGCCTTGTGGCTCATGCCGAGCCTGGAGGAAGGCGACGGCGGCCCCGATCCGACGCGCTACGAACCGTTTACCGACGGCGAGGAAGGCGGCGAGCCCAGCAACGCCGATTACCTGGCCGGGCTGGAAGCGACCATCGCCAAAACCGACACGGCCTGGATTCACGCGGTGGGAGCCAACACCAACGCCCTGTGGACGGCGGTGCTTTTGCACTGCGAGCAGATGTTTACCCTGCACCAGGCGGAGCGTTTCGCCATCCTGGAGACGCCCGAATTCGAGAGCGACTACGAAGAGGGCTCGGCGGGCTACCTCTCCGACCTGCAGACCTACGTGGACAACATCGCCACGATGATGGCCCAGGTGGGCGACCGCAATGCCGTGGTCTTCGCGGGTGGGGCGCAGTTCATGGACTCGGACGGCGAGGAGTACGTCCGCCCGGTGACCGCCTCCTGCGGCGGCGTCATGGCCGGACTCGAAGTGCAGAAGTCTCTGATCAACAAGCCGGTCAAGAACATCCTGAAACTCGTACCGGAATTCTCTCCCGGCCACATCGAGACGCTGATCCAAAACCGGGCCAACTGCGTGCGTTTCAAACCGGGACGCGGCTTCATTATCGCGCACAGCCTGACGGCGGGGGCGGAAGGAAGCGACTATTCCCGCGTGAACGATTTGCGGGCGGTGTTTTACGGGGCCAAGGCGGCGCGGGAAGCCGGACAGCCCTACGTGGGCGAGGAGAACGATGCGGCGGGCGAAGGCCTGCGACGCTTGGAATCCGCGATGGCGCGGCCCCTGGAGCAGATGCGCGACGGCGGTCAGATCGACGCCTTCGAATTGAGTGCGGTCTCCACGGCGGCGGATCGGCTGTTGGGCGACGTCTACGTCTCCCTGGGCATCCAGCCGCGTCGGGCGATGGAGATGATCTACACCACGGTCTATCTGAAGTAATGAGGTGAACGATGGCCACTGAAGGCTTTATCCAAGGAACGTCCGGCGAGGAGATATCGCTTCTCGTCGACGGTGTGAAGATCATGGCGCTCCAGAACCTCTCCTGGAAGGCGAGCCAGTCGAAGTCTCCCATTCGCGGCGCGGGCTACCGCAAGCCGCATGCGATGGGCCGGGCCTTCAAGGAGTACGAGGTTGACTTCGAGGTGAAGGAGCTGAACAAGGCGGTCATCGAGGAGGGAGTCAATTCCCGCCGCTCGCGCGAGGTGCAGATCAAGACCTTCAAAATCGGCGACCAGGAATTCTCGGACCTGCTAGATCTGCGCAACTGCACGATCCTGATCGTCTATCCCCCGAAAAACAACGCGCCCCGCATCATCCGCTTCCTCGGTTTCGAGTTTACCGATGTGGAGGGCGGCTTCTCCATCGACGACGAGTCGGTGGGTAGGAAACTCTCCGGCATCGCCCTCGACGCCGAGGGGCTGGTTTAAGGAGGCGAACCATGTCCACGGAAGACATCAAACTGCTGGCGGAGAAGATCGAAGCCCTGACCGGTCGGGTGGGCGAGCTTGAACGCACCATGAAGCTGGTGCGCAACGTAGCCTACGTGCTGATCGGCGTCATGCTGGGCAGCGGGGCCCTGCAGGTCAAGCAGGTCCTGGCGCTGTTGGGGGGCTGACATGGGCGACCTGTCGAAGAACTTCAGCGTCTGGGAGTTTCGCTGTCCCTGCGGCTGCGGCTTCGATGGGGTGGACCCCTTGCTGGTGCAATCTCTCCAGGAACTGCGGGACATCATCAAGCGCCCCATTGGAATCAACTCCGGTTGCCGGTGCCCGCGCCACAACCAGGACGTGGGCGGCGAGATCGACAGCCAGCACCTGTTAGGCAAGGCCGCCGACGTGGTGGTGAGTGGCATCGATCCGGAAACAATTGCCCGCATCGCCAAACGTATCCCCGCCTTCAAGCAGGGCGGCCTCGGTATCTACCACACCTTCACCCACCTGGACGTGCGGGACAACGGCCCTGCCCGGTGGGACCAACGAAAGGAAGAATCATGAGCAACGAAACCGCCATCCAGACCATCGTCGACAACCTGCGCGCCGACAACCCCAACCTGCGCCTTTTCCAGATCGTCGTGCCCGGCCGCGAGGACGAAATCTTCCTGGCCCGCAAGGCTCCCTGGGCCGAGTACAAGAAGCTGATCGGCCAGGTGAAAAGCGAGGCCGACGCCAACGAACTGCTCGTGCAGAAGTTTCTCGTGCATCCCAAGCCCGACTACGACGCCATGCAGAACGAGTGGGAGCCCGGCCTGGTGGTGACGCTGGCCCAGCAGATCCAGAAAGGCATGGGTTTCGCCCAGGGAGCCTCGATAAAAAACTGGTAGAGGCCGAGGCGGCGGCGCTTCGGCAGGACGGTTACAAGCAGCTTCGGGCGCGCATCTGCGCCACCTTCGGCGGCTACAGCTTCGAGCAAGTGGACGGCCTCTGCGCGGACGAGTTTGCGGAGGTCGCCGGTGCGGCTTTGTGGCTTTCCGAACAGGAGGCCCAGGCCGTCCAGAAGGCCAAACGGAAAGGACGCAGGCGCTAGATGACGGGTTTCGCCAACAGCATCGGCATTCTGGTCAGCGGGTTCAACTCGCTGTCCGCGCCCTTGGTGAAGGCGGAGGCCTCGCTGCTGCGCTTTCGCGGTGTGGCCGAATCCGTCGCCGACAGCGTGAACCGCCGCTTCGGCGAGCCCATCGACATCAACATGGAGGCGGTCCACAAGGCTTCCGGCGTCATGACCGGCGTCGGCACCAAGGCGATGATCGCCGGTGGCTTGATTGCGGGGGGCCTGGGGCTGGCGGTGCATTCCGCGATGGGCTTCAACACGGCGATGGCCGAGGTCTCGACGCTGGTGGACACCTCGACCACCGACATGAACGCCCTGACGAGCCAGGTGCGCGAGCTGTCGAAAGAGTACGGCCAGATGCCGGTGGACACGGCCAAAGCTTTGTACACCACCATCTCGGCGGGCTACGGCGACGCGGCGGACGCCACGGTCATGCTGGGCGGGGCCATGAAGCTGGCGCGCGGCGGCATCACCGATACCGGGACGGCCATCGACGGCCTGACCTCCATCATGAACTCCTACGGCATGGCCGCCGACCAGGTCACCGGCGTATCCGACCAGATGTTTGTCGCCATGAAGGCGGGCAAGACGACGATTGGGGAACTATCCGGTTCGTTGGGCAAAGTCACTCCGCTGGCTTCGGCGGCAGGCGTGGGCCTGGATCAGCTCCTTTCCGCCACCTCGGCGCTCACCCTGGGCGGTCTGACCACCTCGGAAGCGGTGACCAGTCTGCGCGGTATGCTTTCCGCCGTCATGAAGCCCACGGGCGAGGCGGTGAAGATCGCCGAAAGCCTGGGCATCGAGTTTTCCGGCGCGGCGGTCAAGAGCATGGGCCTGGCCGGGTGGCTGGCCCACGTCACCGAAAAGACCTCCGGCAACCAGGAGGCCATGTCGAAGCTCTTCGGCTCGGTGGAGGCTTTTTCCGGCGTGCTGGCCTTGACCGGCAACCAGGCGGGCTCCTTCGCTTCGATCCTGGAGCAGATGGGGACCAGCTCCGGGGCCACCGACGAGGCCTTCCGCAAGGTGAACGAGTCGGCGGCGGCGGCCTTCGACCGGGCCAAGGCCAACGCGGCGGTGCTGACGGAGACCATCGGCAACGCGCTGTTACCCATTGTGGCCGGTCTGGCGGACGCCTTCGCCTGGCTGACGGGCAAGATCTCCACCTTCGCCGAGGCCCATCCCTTCCTGACGAAGACCGTGGTCGTGCTGGCGGCGGTGACGGCGGGCGTGCTGCTGATCGGAGGTGCAGCGTTGGTCATGGCGGGCCAAGTGGTGCTGGCGATGGCGATGGTCAACGTCTCGACCGGCGGCGTGCTCTTGGCCGTAGGAGCGCTCGTGGCTGGGATCACCGGCCTGGTCATGTACTTCACGAGCGGAACTGAGGAGATGGGCGAGAGCACGGGAATCCTCTCGGAAACCTGGGCCTGGCTCAAGGATGCCTTCTACGCCGTCGCCACGCCCATCGCCTATGGCGTGGGTTTCCTGGCGGGCGTCATCACCAAGGCCTGGGACACGGTTTCCGGCTACACGGCGGAAGTCTGGCCGATGATTCAAACCGTCATCGGCGGAGCCTGGGCGGCGGTGACGCAGTTGCTTTTCCCGCAGATCGCCGTGCTCAAAGGATTGTTTGTCACGAGCTGGGGCATTCTCACGACGCTGACGACCGCGACCTGGGAGACGATCAAGCTGGCGGTCACCACGGCCTGGACGATGGTTTACAACTCCATCGCCCTGGTCTGGAACCTGATCTCCGGCGTCTTCAAAGCAAGCTTGCAACTGCTGACCGGCGACTGGTCGGGGGCCTGGGAGACGATCCAGAGCACCTTCACGAACGTCTGGGAAAACATGAAGGGCATCTTTGGAGCCTGGATTGGCTGGTTTACCGGACTTGCGGATATCTTCCTGAACGCCGGGATCGGCCTGGTTGAGGCCTTCTGGGACGGCATCCAGGCGGCCTGGGGAACGCTGAAAGAGGGCTTCACCAAGCTGCTGGAGGGTCTGCGCAGTCTGCTGCCGTTCTCCGACGCCGAGGAAGGTCCGTTGTCGGCGCTTACAAAATCGGGCCGCTCGCTGTTGCCCACCTTCGCCAGCGGCATCGAGCAGGAAGCCGATGCGCCCGTACAGGCTGTTTCCCGCTCCCTTAGTACGATCCGGCTGGAGCCGCCGAGTTTCGCCCCCATCAGCTATGAGCCGCAGTCGGGCAACTATTCAGCGAAACTTAACAGTTCGGATGCGGGGTTCACGGTCCCCTCCGTCGTGTTTCAGAAAGGTGCGATCAGCGTCACGGTGTCGGGGATCGACGCCCTGGACGACCTGGAGGAGCGGCTGACGGAGATCTTCACGCGTGCCTCGTTGCGACTGGGGGTGAGCCATGCCTGAGATTCGCAACGAGGAATTCCAGGTGGTCACTCTCGGCGCAGTCAAGCCGGATGGCACGCCCGATATCACCAACGTGCTCTTCCGTTTCCCGGTACCGCACCGCCAGATGTCGATCCGCCAGTCGGTCAAGGTGGACGAGGCGGACATCCCTGGACGCTCCGGTAAGATCAAGCAGGCGGTAGGCTATGAGGATACCGAAATCACCATCAACCTGACGCTGGTCGATGAAGAGGATCGGGCGGGTACCGTCACACGCTCCGCCATCGATCAGTACCGCGAATTGCAGGCCGCCTTCCGCGACCGCTCCGATCCGGTGGGCGACGGCCAGACCGTGAAGGCCAGCTACGCCGTGCCGACCATCTTCTCCATCCAGTCGCGCCTCACCGATGCCTGCGGCATCCGCACCGTGCTCTTCAAGGGGCTCGATGTCTCCGACCAGCCCGGCTCGACGGACCTGGAGGTCAGCATCGGTTTTTCCGAGTTCGAACCGGTGTCGGCGCAGGTGGAGAAACGAGGGCGCGAGGCGGTGCAGAAGAGCCAGGCGACGCAGCAGGCCCAGCAGGCGGTGAAAGCCGACGAGGCCGCCAACGGCGCGCACGAGGATGCGGTGGGATCGGAAGATCCACTGGCCGCCGCCTTCCGCCAGGGCAAGGCCGATGCGATGGGAGGCGAGCCATGAGTTGGAATGCTCCCGAAATAGAAGTCACCCTTGGCGAGCAGACCCGGCTCGGCTCCGTCCGCACGATGGAGGTCGCCGCCGCCTGCAACCAACCGGTCGCCACAGCCTACCTCGACCTCTCCAACGTGCGTTTCGAGTGGCAGGATGGGGCCAAGGATGGGGATGCGCTTGTCCTCAAATGGGGCTGGCGCGGCCAGGAGCTTGCGCCTCTCTTCGATGGAACCGTCCTGCGCGGACACCTGCGCGAAACCCTGCAAGTATGGGGTCTGTGCCGGGGCCGGGCGCTGGCGGATACGCGCATCACCCGGACTTACCAGGACGAGGATGCGACCGCCATCATACAGCATCTGGTGGGCGACTGTGGATTCGAGACACAAGATGTAGAGTCTTGCTCGGCGCTCATCGACAAGCTGCCCCTACACGACAACACCCTGGTCGAGGCGATTTCCTTTCTCAACCGGCGCTTGGACCTGAAGCACAACTTCTATTGCGATCCGCGAGGCGGTTTCCACTGGCGGCCGCAGGACACCGCTCAGGAGCCCATTTTCACCTTCACCCACGGCCAGGACGTGATCGCGTGGAAGGCGCTGCCCGGTGGCCGATTCCTGTTGACCGTCATGGGAACGCCCGTCTGGCACAGCCAGGTGGTGGCCGTCGTGGATCGTGATGGCGTGGAATCCCGCTATTTCGTCGAGCAGGTCCGCCACATGGTCGGGATCGGCGGCGCAGGCGCGCGCTCGCAACTCTGGCTGTCGGAGGTGAGCGATGGCTGAGCGTGGCAACCTGGCGATGGAACTGAAGAAACTGGTCGAAGGCCTGCATCCGGACCTGCGCGCCTTTTTCCGACCGAGTTTGCTTGGCAAGGTCGTGGCCGTGCATGACGACGACTCCGACCCCGACAGCTACTACCGAGTGGATGTCGTAGTGGGAGCCGACGAGGAATCCGGCGAGCAGGGACTGTCCCTGCCGAACGTCCCCTGCGCCTCGCTCTTCGCCCAGAACGGCTACGGCGTCTTCGCCCTGCCGGAAGTGGGAGCCGAGGTCACCGTGTCCTTTCACGACGGCGATGTGACCAAGCCTTACGTCGAAGCCCCGATTTTCTACGGCAACGCCGCGCCGCCCGGTTTCACTTCGGGAACCTTCGCCATCAGGGGCAAGCAGGGCCAGAAGATCGAGTTGAAACCCGGCGTGAATGAGATCGTGGTTTCCTGCGCCTCCTTGAAGCTGATCACCACCGACAAGCGCCAGGAGCACACCGTCGGCGACCAGGTCGAGCGCGTGCGCGGCGATCATCCGGTTCAGGTCGACGGGGCGGAATCCGTCGTCTGCGACACCTGGACGGTCAAGGCCCAACGGGCGGCCTCCATCGAGTGCGCCTCGCTGACCGAAAAGACCCGAGGCGACCTGACGCAGAAGGTGGGCGGCTCGCTCGACCAGTCGGTGGCAGGCACCCTTTCACAGAATGTGGCGGGAGGAGCCTCGATAGCCACTACCTTCAACAAACGCGAGGTGGTGGGTGGCTCCTACGAACTGCTGGTCGCCGCCACGCCCGGCATCGCTCCGGCGGTGACGCCAGGGCCTACCGCGCCGCAGTTTGCCGCCTACAAGGTGGTCGTCAACTTGGGAGGAATCGCCCTCGACTGCATGGGCGGGCAGATCGATATCGGAGCCAACGCCTTGACCCCTCCCACCATGATCAACCTCGGCGGGGCAACCTCGGGGCCTGTGCAACTGGGCGGCATCTCGGCCATCGGACAACCGGCGGCTTGCGGCATGCCGCTGCAAATCATCCTCAACACGATCCTGACCGTGCTCAAAACCGTGCCATTGGGCATGGGCAACCTCGGCGCACCCATCGCCCCCAATCCGGCGGTGGCAGCGGTTTTGGCTGCTGCGGACGCCGCGATGGCGACGCTTTTGAGTACGAAGGTCTTTATTTCGCAGGTGTGAACATGGCGCTGACGGACGGACAGAATGCAACGAGACAGGCGATGGTGGACGCGGTGGCGGCCAAGCTCGAAGAGCTGAATGCGGATCTGATTTCAACCCTACCCGATGAAGCCTCGAAGCAGAAACTGCGCGACGGCTACCGCAACATCGGCACGGCCATCGCTGAGGTCTTGAGTCCAATTTGCGTCCACATTTCGACCAACGCCGAGGTGGACGGCGAACCAAACTTGGTGACGTGATGGCCCAGTGGAAACAACCGACAACCCTCGGCCTGGCCGAGAAGCTGAAGGAGCTGAACGCGCGCCTGCGCGAGGTGCTGCCGTTGCTGGTGCAAGCCCAGGGCGAGGCGGTCAAGCGCATGGCCGAAACGGCGGTGGTCGCGCAACCGAAACCGGTGGAGGGGCCAAACGATGAGCGGTAGCTGGCAACCCTTCACGCTGAACATGATTCCCGGCGTGCCGCAGGCCTTGGACGCCGTGGGCCAGGCCGCCAGCACCCTGACCGGTCTGCTCGATGCGCTGGCCGGGCTCTTGGAGACCTTGGCGCAGCTGGCGCAGTTTATGGCGGACGCCATGCAGGCGGCGATGGCGGCGATCTGTGCGTTGATCCAGGAGATCATCGACCAGATCTTCAACCTGCTCAACACCGGCATCTCCTTCTACCTGGACAAGGGACCCTTTTTCACCCACGGCCAGCCGGACGGCCTGGAAGGTTTCCTCTCCCGCTGGCGCGCCTCCTTCGACGATCTGGGCGACGCGCACCGACCGCAGTTTGCGGGCAACGCCAACGTTTCCGCCATGCTGTTTCTCGTCGGTGCGAACGACTTGCCGAGCTTGCAACGCCTGCTGGCGCTTCTGGGCCTGCTCTTTGGGCGGCCAGACTTGGTTTTGGATGGAGAATTCTACTCCGCTGACCTGCCGTCGTTGATCGAGGCAGGCATGAGCACACCGCCGGACTGGCGAACGGTGCGCCTGGGAGAGGTGATTCCACCCTTCCAGCGCCTCGGCGAAATCCTGATGCAGGCGATGGGGATGCTGAAAGTAGGCGACGGCTACGCCGGGCTCCTGGAAAAGCTCGCCCAGGTGATCGCCGAGAAGGCCGCCGTCCTCGCCGCCATATCCGACGAAATCCAGTCCCTGGTGGACGCCATCACCGCCCTGATCGAGTCGGCGGGCCTCTACGTGCTGCACGCGGACGGAGGAAGCCTGCCCAGCCTGATCGCGAACGTGGGCGCGGCGGAGGACGTTCCGCCGTGGAATCTCGAATCCTATGTGGCTGGAGTGTGTCTCTTGGCCGGGACGGCGGACTTCGGACCCGTCGTCGAACTGCTGGGAGGGTAACCATGCCACTTAATGAAAACCTCGGCATCGATGTCCTGCTCGACGACACGGGCGACCTTGTGGTCTCTACCACCGGAGATCTGGCTCTGATCCAGGACGGAAGGGCGACGCTTCTTCAGGACGTGCAGCATCTGCTCGACACGCTGCCGGGCGATTTATTCGGTCATCCAGAGTACGGCGCGGGCTTGCCACGGCTTTTCGGCGAGGAGGATCGGGCAGACCACGGCGACTTGGTGCGCCGGGCCATCGCCGATGCGCTGACCTATGACCCCTCGGTCGCCCCACGCATCGAACCGGATTCCATCGATGTGACGCTCGTCTCCGGCAGCGATCCGCGCCAACCGGCTTTCTCCGTCTCCTTCACGCCGCTGGGCGAAGGCTGGACGAACAGGATCAACACGGTCTGGCGCATGAACTGGACCGGGGAGGCCATCCCATGAGCTTGCAGATCAAGACCTACTCGGAAATCGTCTCGTCCATGCTGACCGCCATCGGCCAGCGGACGGGACTCACCAACTTCAACGTCGGTTCGGTCGTGCGGACGCTGTCCGAAGTCTACGCCGAGGTCGTCGCCGAACTCTACGCCTTTGGCGCGGAGATGCTGAAGCAAGGCTTTCTCGACACCGCCACCGGCTTCTGGCTCGACCGTAAGGCCAGGGAGTATGGACTGACCCGGAAACCCGCGATCAAGACGCAAGGTGTGGTGGTCTTCTCGCGGAAGGTGGCACGGAATACGAACATCCCGATTCCCCAGGGCTCCATCGTCACGACGCCCAAGGACCAGGCAGGGAAGGAATACCGGTTCTTCACGACCGAAGACGCGATCCTGGGAAGTGGTCAGATTTCCGTCCAGGTGCCGGTGATAGCGGAAAGCGCCGGTTCCAGTTTCAATGTCGGCCCGTCCTCCATTTCCAAGATGAAGACCTACATCTCCGGGATCGACGCTGTCACCAACCCCACCGACTGGATCACGGTTGTCGGCGTGGACGAGGAGAAGGACGCGGACTTACGCCAGCGCTGTTTTCTGGCCTGGGAGGAGTTGTCCCAGGGTGGCACGGCGGCGGCTTATGTGTCCTGGGCGTTGTCCGTCCCCGGCGTGAAGTCCGCCTTCGTGGACGACACCCTGCCGCATGGCGAAGGAACGGTCGATATCTACATCATGGGCGAGGCCGGGCCACCGGACCCGGCGTTGCTGGCTTCCGTCCAGGAAGTCGTCGATCAGAACCGCCCCATCACGGCGGACGCCCTGGTGCGAAGCCCCGAGATCGTGCCGGTAGACCTGATCCTCTCGGTTATCCCCAGGTCCGGGTACGATACCGTGGCCGTGGAGACCGAGGTACGGCGCAGGCTCTCCGTTTTCTTCGGCGACATCGAGGATGCGGCGCTTTCCATCATCCCCCTCGGCGTGGGCAAGGACGTGGTTGTCGCCCAGATCGTCGGGATCGTCATGGCCATCCCCGGCGTCTACTCGGTCGTCGTCCACAGTCCGGCCTCGGACATCGCCATCCAGCCGAACCAGTTTCCCGAATTGGGAACGGTATCCGTGACGATGGAGGCAGCCAGCCATGAGTAGACCCGCCGACAGCATCGCCCGGATTGCGGATTACCTTTGGTGGCTGCTGCCAGTGTTCCTCAAGAAGAAGGACCGAGCCGCCTCGATGGTCGCACAGTTCTGCGAAATCTGGGGCGAGCGACTGGACGAGGCAAAGGAGACTCTCACAGCCATCATCCCGGAATTGCTGGCCGCCACGGCGTCTGGTGAGTACCTCGACCTTCTTGCCCGCCAGCGGCAGGTCTTTCGCGGCGTGGGCGAATCAGACGAGTCCCTGCGCGCTCGCGTGCTGGCGGCCCACACCATCAAACGCAAGGGAGGCACAATCCCTGGCATGACCGAAGGGCTGGCCCGACTCGGCTACAGCGTCGAAGTGCTGGAGCCGTACAAGGGGACCTCCATCTGGTCGAGGTTTCTGGTGCGCATTTTGTCCTGGGACGGCGTCGTCGCCGACCAGTCCGTTTTCTATCAAACCGTCCGCGAACTGAAACCCGCCCACACCAGGGTGCACGTCGAGTCGAACATTTCGATGGGCACCTGGGATGACGGGGGAGAGCTTGACGATGGCGGTCAACTTGATGACTTCCTGTCCACGTAGGAGAATAGCATGCAGACCCGCATTCACGATTACCGTTCGCCCCGATCCTCCGCCGATCTGAACCGCAAGTTCGTCGGCCTGGTCGCACCAGGGATTTACCGGGGCTTCCACGTCTCCCTGACAGGCCTGCTTGCGCCGGGCATCCTGCTGACCAGTGAGGGCGTGCGGATCGAAGAGACCGAGCCGGTCCAACTCACTCTGACGCCCAACACGGCGGGCTTGCAGCGTCGGGACATCGTCATCTGCGAGCACGAGTACCAGCCGACCGTCCCGGCCCCGGTCGCCGTCTTCCGGGTGATCACCGGCGAACCTGATGAAGGCGTTGTGCTGCCCCCGATCCCGGCGCACGCGACCTTGATCGCTGTTTGCCGCATGCCTGCGGGCGGCTCGACCTGGGACTTCATCGACCAGAACGCCAACCCGCCCGAACTGCTTTTCAACGCCGTGCGTGACGGCTGGGACCACCGGATCGTCAAAGGAGGAACCGCCGCGCTGCTGGTCAGAACGGTCCTCACGCAGAGCAACGGCGTCATGGAATTTTACCTCCATCCGGGCACGGGCCTGGCCGATGGTGCGGCTATCCCCTGGGGTTCGCCGGTGTTCACGTTTTCCTCGCAGGGCACGCCCGCCGAGATCATCCGGCTGGCCGATGAGGATGGAAGGTTCCTGGCGGAAAACGTGGAAGCCGCGCTTGCCGAACTGGCCGGGGCCAACCGGACTACCCAGACAGTCAAGGCCAATGCCGACGCCATCGCCCAGGAGACAACCAATCGGCAGAACACAGACGGGAACCTCCAAACCCAAATCACGAACCACCTTGGCTCCTCCTCGGCCCACAACGCCGCGAACATTCCGATTGCGGATTCGGGCAACCGCTACACCGGCACGAACGTCGAAACAGCCCTCCAAGAGATCGCCGGGCCGGGCCGCACCAACCAGACGGTAAAAGCCAACGCAGACGCCATCTCCAACCACATAGGCAACGCATCCGGAGCGCATGGGGCTTCGGCAATTTCCACGGAAGCTATTTCCGGCTCGCCGTTCGGACTATCCGCTGGCCAGGTTCAATCGGCCCTTGCCAGCATCGTCTCGGCCATCAACGCCCGCGCCCTGAAGTCCGGCGACACCTTCTCCGGCGCGGTCACCTTTCAGAATGATGTCACCTTCGATGCCGACGATGTGGACGACGTGAAGTTCGACGAGGACATCTGGTTTTTCCGCACGGTCAGCGCCTTCGAAGGCAAAGGGATCGACGGGTTGAACCCTGCTCCCTTCAACGACACCTTCGGCGGAGCACAGTTTGACCAGATGGGGCACCACCTCTTCATCCCGATCCGGGCCTTGGGCTCCTGCAAGGTCAGCAAGGTTCATTTCTTCTTTCAGGTGCCGCCCAACACGACCGGGCGCGCCATCTTGACCCTGCGAGTGACCAGCACTCCCAGCTTCTATACGGGCGAGGCGGCCAACCCGACGACCGTGCTGGACACCTACACGCTTCAGACCAACAACCCGGCCAACTCCGACGCCACCCACTGGGCGACCTACGAGTACGAGATCGACTGTGGCGACCTCTCCATCTCCAACAGCGACTTCACCAAGATGGTCTTCGGGACGGTCATCATGACCCAGGCGGCCGGGAAGGCCCTGACCTGTCCGGGGGTTAAGGTGGCGTACAAGAGGACCAAGGTGGCGGTGTAATACGACTGGTTACATAAGCGGTGTTAGGGAATATCCTTCAGGCGGTTAGAAGCAGCCCATTCTGAAAATCAGCCAAAGATTTTAATCCAACCTGAAAGATGTTGACATCCCATGTTGGCTCTTATAGCATACGCTATGTGATTTACTATGGCCTTGATAATTGATGGATTGACGCGATGGCCGCTGTGAAAAACGAGATGCCAAGAAACGAACGCCGCGATGTCTCATGTATAATCAGAGGCTTACGCCTGTCGCTTGGTATGACACAAGAGCAGTTCGCCGCCAAGGTGGGGGTTACTTTCTCCACTGTAAATCGTTGGGAAAACGGTAAAGGTAGGCCATCTCCCTTGGCTATGCGTAGAATAGAGGAGCTTCGTAGCGAAGACATCGACCAATGACGGCGGAAGGACGGCAAAAATGATCAAGAGTAAATCCTGGCGAGAAACATGCTAGACGTTAAAGATCTTAAAGTCCGCTTTCGGACAACTGGCGCGACGGTTCACGCGGTCAACGGCTTGAGCTTTAAGATTAGCCGTCGCGAGCGTCTGGCCATTGTAGGCGAATCCGGATGCGGCAAAACCGTAACATGTTTGTCGATTCTTCGCCTAAACTCATCAGCAGAGGTTCAAGGCAGCGTTGTTTTTGACGGTAACGACATATTGAGTCTTCCCGAAGAGCAGGTGCGTTCAATAAGGGGGCGTCGTATCGCGATGGTCTTTCAAGACCCGTCTTCTGCCCTGAACCCAGTGACAACCATTGGAAAACAAATGATGGAAGTGATCCTGCATCATCATGATATGTCGAGACAAGAGGCAAGAGTTCTAGCCATCGGTGCGCTACGAGAGGTCTCGGTTCCTTCTCCCGAGACCAAGATGGATGAATACCCCCACCAACAAAGCGGTGGAACAAACCAACGTATAATGCTTGCAATGGCCCTGACATGTGACCCAGACTTACTTATCGCTGATGAGCCAACAGCGTCTCTCGATGCCACGGTTCAGCAACAGATCATCCAACTTCTTTCCCATATATTCGAATCCCGTGGCATGTCGATCCTCTGCGTAACCCATAATCTGGCGATGGTTCGCCGAATAGCGGATCGCGTTCTAGTACTGTATCATGGAATGTTGATAGAGGAAGGGCCAGTGGACCGTGTTCTACTCCATCCTAAGCATCCATACACAAAGGCTCTAATGTCCGCGTTTCAATTTGAATCAGTTAACGAAGTCGTCGTTGGGGGTGAGCCCCCTTCACCGCTCACTCTTGCTAAGGGCTGTCCTTACTCGGCGCGTTGTCAAGAACGAATTGGAGACATCTGTGACGAACAGATGCCACGAGTCATAGATGATGGCGTACAGGTACGTTGTCATTGGTTCGACAAAAAGGTGATGGAGAATGGAGTACGCACATGACCATGCGCACACGTATCATGATCATCGCAGTGCCTATTTTTATGATGGTTGTTTCTGGATTAGTATTTTTACTTTGGCCGCCGCAAGATAGCACGTCAGCAGAGCTTCATGATATCATGATGCTACAGAATAATCAAATCAGTTCGTTCGATCCGCTTGAAGCGTATCAAGCGGGTCACATTCAAATGGTTAAGCAATTATTTAATACTCTTGTTGATGTTGACATAAAGGGGCAAGCGATTCCTTCCATAGCAAAGGAATGGCAAAGTGAGGATGGCATTGTATGGCGCATTAAGTTGCGGGATGATATCTCTTTTCATGCTGATCCGTGTTTTAGGGATGACTCGCAGCGACGCCTTACGGCACAGGATGTTGTATTTACTTTCAAGAGATTGCTCTCCCCTCAGTCAAAATCCCTGGGGGTTTCGTATTTTTGGGATATCGCAGGAGCGACACATTACCACGAAGGCAAAGTTGATGCGATATCTGGCCTGCGAGTCATTGATCCATATGCTATTGAAATTACACTGACTGCAGCCGACTACGGTTTCCCGGCAAGGCTTGCCCTCCCTTATGTTAGTATCGTACCCGAGATAGCGACTAAAAAGTATGGAGAGGCTTTCGCCCAACACCCAGTCGGTACGGGACCGTTCAGGCTGGAAAAGTACGTAGCGAATACTTTTGTATCCTTCACGCGCAATTCCGATTACTGGGAATACGGATTGCCCACTCTCGAACACATAAAAATCTTCCTCGTTACAGACGAGAATCGCGCCATGCTGATGTTCCGTAATGGAGAGTCGGATTTCCTTGAACTCAGCAGACCACTCTATGAACAATATCAGCAGGCTGGTTTCTCCTCCAATTCAACAATCACTACCCAAGATAATGCACAGATCAATATGTATTTGTTTAACCTTGGGACTTTGCAAAATCAGAATGTGCGTCAGGGTCTTTCATTGGCGCTTAATCGAAAAAAGCTGGTAAGCATAATTTCTCAGGAAGGAACCATAGCAAACAGCTTGTTTCCTCCGGCCATTTTTCCGGCTCTTGCAAAGACAGATCCCGAACTTTCCAGTGACATTGAGGAGGCGCGCAATAAACTGGCTGGTCTTGATACCCCTCTGCGACTTGTCTGTTTTGAGGACGCGATGTCGAGAGCAATAGCTGAAGCATATGCTCAATCATTAGGTAGCTTAGGTGTAAAGGTTGATATCGAAGCTGTTCCATTTCCGGTACTTGTCGAGCGTCTCAGTTCTAGCCAATACGACTTGATTCAATTGTACTGGGGGCCGATTTATTCCGACCCAGCCCATTATCTTACGCCGTTTCTTACAAAATCATTTCCGCCAAACGGGAACAATTTCAACAAATACAGCAATCCGGAGGTCGACCGATTGGTCGCCCAATCACAGACACTGAAAGACAAGGCGGCAGATGAAGCACTGATCCAAGCGCAGAAACTTATTCTTGATGACATGCCGTTCGTTCTACTATACTTCAAGAAGACGGCCAGGATTTCTAATAAACGATACGAAATGCCACTGCATCCGCTGCAGTATCGCCTTTACAAGCTCGCGAACACAATATAAGCCTTATCGGCAAGAAAGACATGAAACAGAGAATCACATACAGACTTCTGCTGCTTTTGCTGACACTGGCAATGATACCAGCTGTGCCTCTATTTATCATACTCTCAGGTGTTAATTCTGCAGAATATGTGATGCGTGGGACGCTGAACCTTTCTGAAGCCAGCAGTAAACAGAATTTACAATTCGGGGAAGTGTATATTGATCTTTTAGGGCGTATGGCCGTCTTAGACTTTGGTCAATCAACAGCAACCGGGCAACCTGCTCGAACGATAGTAGCTAGTAGTCTTGCTGAGTCGGCCAAGGTCATTCTTCCTGCCATGCTCATCGCCTATGTCATCGGCACATTGGTCGGTGTAGGCATTCAAATGAGTTCTCTGATAGGTCAATTGATGCGGTGGTTGCGCTTCACTTTTTTCATACCGATCATTGTATTTGCTTACTTGCTTGCATACTTGCTTAGCTATGCTGGAGTTAGCAGCATATCGCCGTTGCGTTATCTGGTGGCTGGTGCCGTATTGGCCATATTTCCTACCTACCTCGTGATTCAATCTGTGAATCGGACTATCGTTGATATCAGCAGTAGCAAGTTTTTTCAGTACCATCTCGCGATGGGATTCTCCACACCAGATGCATGGGCAAGATTCTGCTGGCGATTATTAGCAATTGACTATTTGTCTTTTGCCGTTCACATGCTTGTATTTATGTTTGGCTTTTTGTATTTTGTTGAGGTGCCATTAGGGATCGAAGGAATGGGACCGCGTTTTGTGTCATCCATCTATCGCTATGATTATCCTGTTATTGTTGGATTTTGCTCCATTGCCGTATTGCTGATCGGAGTGATAGGCTTTCTTGTCGATATGGCGCGTTCCTGGCTTGACCCAAGGAAGGTTTACGTCTAACCATGTGTAAATCGAATGCCATCATGATGGGTTTCGCCGCTGCAGCTATGATGTTCGGCATAGGTGTATACGCCGTCGCAGTGGATTCAGAGACCTCTGTTATCCTGGGTCCCCCCTCATCAAATCATTGGTTCGGAACAGACCTTGCCGGGCGAGACGTGTTGGCCCAGACCTTTTCTGCCTCTTTGATCGCCATTCTCACAGTCGCCGGAGTAGCGATAGCTGTTCACATTTGCGGTTTTATTGTTGGAGGAATTCTGGCTCAGACACAGAATCGTGTGCTTCGTGATATGCTTGCAAGCTTCGTAAATTATTGGCTTACCGTACCCACTTTGCTTGTGGCAATATTCGTGATGATCCTTCTTGGTTCAGGACAGGTGAAGTTGGCCGTAGTTCTATCTGTAGCACTGACACCGTCACAAGCACTCTACGTTTATGCCCGCATTTCCGAAGCACAGAAGCAACCATTCGCTATGGTGAAACGTGCTTATGGATTTTCACGGCTGCAGGTCTTCTTCTCAGACCTTATGCCCTATGTTCATTCTTCTATATGGTCCTACACGCTGTCGAGGCTACCGGAGATTCTTGTCATGGACCTTGCCTTTAATTACCTTGGATTAGGTGTTCAGCCACCACAAGCTAGCCTTGGGCGTATGCTGTTTGCTGGCCTTCCATTCATGTTCTCCGCTTGGTGGATATGGGTTGTCCCACTAGCGTTCTTGGGTGCCATTGCTATATTATTGACTTTAAGACCATATAAGGTCCGTGCAATGGAGGCATGATAATGAACGATATAGCCAATGGATCTGTTAGAATTGAACTTGTAAACAAGCACAGCAAATTAATACCATTCGTTGGCGCTGGATTTAGCACCAACATCAATCCCAATGCATCGTTTGAAAATTTATTAAACGAGTTTACGGCTGAGTTTGAAGGTAGTCCTAATCTATTAAAAGTTTGCGGCGATGATTCTGCTCGCGCTCTAGACTTTGTAATTTGGAAATTCGGCCATCTGGCTCGAAGTGTAGACTCTAATCCTCACGAATGTTATTTAGAAGGAAAACGACGCCTATATGAAAAAGTTCGGAATTTTCTTGATCAAAAACATTTATTGGGCCTCACCACCAATGATTCCGATCCGGTTTGGGAACAGCATCGATTACTTGCATTATGCTTCGATGAATATATTACAACGAACTGGGACACTGCACTAGAAAGAGCAATCGTGAAGCAAGGTAGAATTTGCAAGGCAATATACTCAGCCAATGGTGAAATAATATCCGAATCATTCCAACCAACACCACCGGAACAAGGCAGAGGACAAAGCATAGAAGTCATTAAGCTACACGGGCATATTGCCCATGCACCTCAGAAATATGATAGTGCTTTGCGGTCAATGATTGCCAGCGAAACCGATTATTATCTTCGTGTGCGACGTTCCGATCCTTTGGATGATGACTTGATCTATAGGTTGGCAAGCAAGGGGCTGTTGTTTTTAGGATACAGTTTGAGAGATATTAATATCAGATACGTGTTGAAGCAAGTAAACACTGTGAATCGTTATTTCAAACGTGGGGAAAAGTCTTTTTGGATAATTGTCGAGCCGATGCCCGACGAAAGCAACTCCGACGATGATAGACTGAGTGTCCTGTATCATCAGTATTTAGAGCAGGATGCAAATATAGTAATGTGCCCTTTGATAGAATGGAATGAAAACGACAAGCAAAAATGGAATGAAGCGAAAAATGATTCTACTCAACGTGGAGAATGGTTTAGCACTCGGAATGATAAGATTCGCGAAGGGTGGAAAAAACTCTTCGAGGAGATATTGAATGCAAGAGCACATAATGCAGGCCAACAGGATGCACATTAACAAAATAGACTGATTCCATAAGGAGCGTACCAATGGCACTTGGATTATCAGGTAGCAACGGCGGCATTGATCTTGATGTGAGGCGGATGCGCCCTCACGAGATTGACAGCCCATTTATGGATGGAGCTTCAGGTTTTCCGGTCGAAATCTCGTACTTTGTCAACAACATCTGCAATCTGAAGTGCCGTCATTGCTATGTCGGCTACAACGAACCCAGGGACGCATTGAGCGTTTCTGAGTGGACAACAGTTTTTGACAAACTCATTGAGGCTGGCGCTCATACGTTTGGAAATGTGGGCAAGGAGCCCCTCATGGCTTGGCCCACGACGCTTGGACTGCTTAATTACTTTCGCGAGAAGCGTCAGGGACGTCCGTATTTGCGATACGGTCTTGTTACGAACCTAACGTTGCTGGAGGATACGAGCGCCAAGGAAATGGCGATGGCTGCCCCGGATTACATAGACGTTAGTCTGGACGGAGACGAAGCGATCCACAATTCAATCCGTGGTGAGGGCAACTTCGCAATCACCATGGGCAATTTGGCCAAGCTTGTAGAATTGGGCTTGGGCGACCACGTGTTTATAAGCTTCACGCTTAACAGGGAAAACGTCGCGGTGCTCCCAACTCTGGCTGAAGCAATCTACAATCTTGGTATTCGTCGGCTTCTTATTTCTCCCTATGTTTCACTCGACCCGCATGATCCGCTCCTGTTGCCGGAAACATCTGCAAGTAATCTGGTCAGAAGCCTCCTGGCCGGGCAGGTGATTGACTTCTCCCGGTGTAGGAACATGCGCCTCTACTTCAAAAATGACTATGGTACAAGCAAGCACGTTATGGATTCATGGGTGCGGGCCGGAATTATTCGTCTTGATGAGTTGCAGATTGACCGGTATGGAGTCGTTTTCTGCAAGTACGAGGTGAGTGGTAGTGTATTGTATTTTAACTACCAAGTGCGTGATGATTTCCCACACCGCGCCATTCGCATCAGCCACGATGGACACATCAGTAGTTGCCTCGACATGTTCTACGAAAACTATGCTCAACGGACAATGGGCAACGTAAGAGAAACGCCGGTGATCGATATTCTACAGAGCAACCCCAATGCGGTTTGCTATGCTGAAACGTGTGTTGGGTGATGTCGAATTGTTCCCATCGGCTTTTCTTTCACCGTGGATGATGTAAAATTAGAGTTCATCTCCCTTCAGCGAGGAATGTGGCCATTTTCTTGACTTTCCGGCCCCCCAGGGTATGATTTAGCATCTGATTTCTCAGGTGCTATGGTCCTGCCAGCGCCGGTTGCAAGGGAGAGACGGCCATGAACGCCCAACTGAACGTCCCCAGGTTCATCAGAAAGCTTCGCAAGCGGTTCGGGCTGACGCAACAGGAACTGGCGACCCGGCTCAATGTCGCGCTGCCCACGGTAAGCCGCTGGGAGACGGGCAAGACCAAGGCGTCACCTCTGGCGCTGGACAAGATCAAAACATTCCTGCTGGGCATGGGCGAGGACGGCCAGGCGCTCTTCGAGCAGTACTTCGGAAACGACGGGAGGGGATGAGGCATGCCGCAGCGCAAGAGTCCAGTGGAAAGCGTCGAGCGGACATCCGCCGACTTGGTGGCCGAACAGGTCGAACGGCTAAAGGAGCTGTTCCCCGAGGCGGTGACCGAGGGGAAGGTGAATTTCGAGAAGCTCAAGGCCGCGCTGGGTGAGATCGTGGATGACCGTCCCGAACGCTACAGCTTCACTTGGGCGGGCAAGCGCGACGCCATCCGCCTGTTGCAGACGCCCAGCCGCGCCACTCTCAGGCCTTGCCCCAAGGAATCGGTGGACTGGGAGGACACCCGGCACGTCTTTATCGAGGGTGAAAACCTGGAGGTGCTGAAGCTTCTGTATAAGTCCTACGCCGGGCGCGTAAAGATGATCTACATCGACCCGCCGTACAACACGGGCAACGACTTCATCTACCCTGACAACTTCGCCGATCCGCTCGACACCTACCTGAAGCTGACAGGCCAGAAGGACTCCGAGGGCAACCTGCTGACCAGCAATCCGGAAAGCAGCGGACGGTATCATTCCGCTTGGCTTACCATGATGTACCCAAGGCTGTTCGTTGCAAGGCAACTGCTGAGCGAAGACGGGGTGATATTTATCAGCATTGACGACCACGAGAAGCACAATCTCCTAGCAGTGATGAACGAAGTGTTTGGCGAGGAGAATTTTGTAGCGACTTTGGTTTGGAAATCCCGAAGAAGCGAGGACACACGGGCAAAAACGGGTGTTTCAATTGACCATGAATACATTGTTTGCTACCGGAAATCAGATGTTGGTGTTTTAAGGGGAGCAGACAAGGATTTGGAAAAATTTGCAAACCCTGACAATGACCCTCGCGGGCCGTGGAGAAGTGCTGATCTTACCGGATTAGCTACAAAAGAGCGCAGACCAAATCTACATTATGACCTGATCGACCCAGAGACCGCGATCAACTATGGTTGCCCTCACAAGGGATGGCGGTTTGATCCAACTACGATGGGAAGAAAAATTGAGGAAAGCCGGGTACTTTTTCCTGAAAACGGCAAAGGCCGACCGAGACACAAACTGTTCCTCAATGAAATGAAAAGCCTATACAAGAACATTTCATCAGTTCTTACCGAGCCAACCACAGCAGATGGGACTAGAGAATTAAACCATTTACTTGGAAATAGTATTTTTGACTTCCCAAAGCCAACTGCATTACTTCAGTTGCTTGTTCAGCAGGTAACGGACGGAACAGAATTCGTCCTTGATTTCTTCTCTGGTTCAGGAACAACCAGTCATGCAGTTCTAAACGCTAATCGAATGGATAACGGCTCACGGTCGTTCATTGCAGTACAACTCCCCGAAGCCGCGCCTCCAAATTCTGACGCTGAGAAAGAAGGCTATAAAACCATCGCTGACATAAGCAAGGAACGCATCCGTCGTGTCATTCATAGGATGAAGGAGGAAGCCAAGGGCCAGCAAGATATGTTCAAGGACCGCGAGAATCCGGAGGACCTGGGCTTCCGCGTCTTCAAGCTGGCCCAATCTAACTACCGCCAATGGCGCGGTTTGGAGGAGCGGGATGGCGAAGCCTGGGCGCAGGAGATGGAACTATTCATCGACCCGCTGCTGCCCGGGTGGAAGCCGGAAGACGTGATTTGGGAGACGGCCATTAAGCAGGGCTACGGCCTTGCATCCACCATTGAGGAACTCGGCGGGATCAAGACGAACCGCGTCTGGCGCGTCTTCGACCCGGATAGCGAGCAGTCTTATCGCATTTGCCTGGATGACAAGCTGAAAGACAAGACCGTCGCGGAATTCCATCTCGCCAAGGACGACCTCTTCATCTGCCGCGACGTGGCGTTGACCGACGAGCAGGCGGCAAACCTCGCTCTCCAGTGCAAGCTGAAGACGGTTTAGGGGCTGCCCATGCTTTTCAAGTTCGACGCCAACCAGGAATTCCAACTCGACGCCATTGCGGCGGTCTGCGATCTCTTCGAGGGGCAGACGCGCTGCCAGGCGACGGTGAGCTTCAAGGCCGGGACGCTCTCCCTGGCCGCCGTCGCCAATCGGCTGGACCTGGAAGAGGACGCGATCCTGGAGAACCTGCAAGCCGTCCAGACGCGCAACCGCATCCGCCCGGACGGGGAATTGGCCTGCATCGCGGAAAACATCCTCACTGTGGACGGCGGGAAGGCGGTCCGCTTCCCCAACTTCTCGGTCGAGATGGAGACGGGCACGGGCAAGACCTACGTCTATCTGCGCTCGGCCCTGGAACTCAGCCGCCGCTATGGTATGCGCAAGTTCATCGTGGTCGTCCCCTCCGTGGCCATCCGCGAGGGCGTGCTGAAGACGCTCCAGGTCACGGAGAAGCATTTCCGCGAGCTTTTCGGCAACCCAGTCTATCGCTTTTACAAGTACGATTCGTCCAACCTCTCCCAGGTGCGGCAGTTCGCCCAGACCGACGGCGTGGAGGTCATGGTGATGACGCTGGACTCCTTCAACAAGGCGTCCAACGTGATCCGCCAGTCCACAGACCGGCTCCAGGGCGAGACGCCGCTGTTCCTGGTGCAGGCGGCGCGGCCCATCCTCATTCTGGACGAACCGCAGAACATGGAGAGCGACAAGGCCGTGGCCGCACTGGCCGCACTCGATCCGCTTTTTGCCCTGCGCTACAGCGCCACGCACCGCAACCCGTACAACGTGGTCTACCGTCTCACCCCAGCCGAAGCCTACCGCCAGAACTTGGTGAAAAAGATCGAAGTGGACGCGGTGGTACGCGAGAACGAGGAGAACCGCCCCTACGTTCGTGTCGGGTCCATCCAGACGAAGAAAAATACCATTACGGCGAGCTTGGTCGTCCACAAGCTGATGAAGAGCGGCCAGGTGAAGGAGACAACGCTCACCGTGCGCCCGGGCGATTCCCTGGAGAAAAAAACGAATCGTTCGGAGTATGCAGGGTGGGAAATTGACGAGATCAACCCGGGCTACCGAACCGTGCGCTTCGCCAACAACGCCGAACTGAACATCGGCGAGGAGGCGGGCTCAGATCGGGAGGCGCTGTTCGACGTACAGATCCGCCACACCATCGAGGAGCATTTCCGCAAGCAGGCACGCCTTATGGGCCAGGGCATCAAGGTGCTGTCGCTCTTCTTCATCGACCGCGTGGCCAACTACACGGACGAGGACGGCGTTATCCGCAGGCTCTTCGACAAGGCGTTCAATGAATTTAAGGTCCAGTACCCAGAGTGGCGGGAACTCAAGCCGGAGGAAGTCCGGGCGGCCTACTTCGCCGAGAAGCGGCGCAAGGGCGGCGTCACGGAAATGCTGGACTCGGTGTCCGGTGAGACCAGGGAGGACGAAGCCGCCTACGATCTTATCATGCGGGACAAGGAGACGCTGCTCAGCTTCCCGGATGGCTCGGACGACGAGGAGGCCCGGCGCAAGAAGCGGGTGGCCTTTATCTTCTCCCATTCCGCTCTGCGCGAGGGCTGGGACAACCCGAACGTGTTCCAAATCTGCACCCTCAACCAGACGGCTTCCCTGGTAAAGAAGCGCCAGGAGGTGGGGCGCGGCATCCGGCTGGCGGTGGAGCAGTCGGGCGAGCGCGTGCGTGACGACGCGGTGAACATCCTGACCGTGGTGGCGAACGAAAGCTACCGCCGGTACGTGGAGAACTACCAGAGCGAGATTGCCTTTGAGTACCGCGCCGAGATCGAGGCACGCTACGGCAAGCCCATCGGCGACCTGACCGACGAGGAGCGCCGCCGGATCGAGGAGGAGTACGGCGAGGGAATCCTGCCGCCGCCGCCCCGCCAGGCCGGGAAGCAAAAGGCGCGGCTGCGCAAGGCCAGGGCGCTCTCCGAGGACTTCAAGGCGCTGTGGGAGCGGATCAAGCACAAGACCCGCTACGCGGTCAAGCTCGATACCGAGGCTATTCTGGGCGATGTGGTGCCGGAGATGGGGCGGGCTGAAATCGCCCCGCCGCGCGTGACTATTACCAAGGCGCGAGTGCAGGCCACGGATGACGGCGTGTTCGAGGCGATGCAGTTGAGTCAGGCGAAGACAGCCGCCACGCTCGCCGGACGCTGGCCGCTGCCCGACATGGTAGGCCTGATGGGCGACCTGCTGGAGCACACCTCGCCGCCGGTGCGGCTCACCCGGCGGACGCTTCTGGAACTCTACCGCCGCATCGGAGACAAGACCGCCGCAGCAAACAACCCCCACGAGTGGGCCTCGACGGCGGTGCGAATCCTGAAGGAGAAACTGGCGGATCACCTCGTCAACGGGATAGAGTACATCCGCGTGGCCGACGTACCGGATGGCAAGGCACTTACGGACGCGGAGAAATGGTACGAGATGCGGCAGGTGCTCGACGAGGAGGAAGTGGTACTGTTCAGCAAGTACATCGTCCAGACCTCGGACAAGCGGTCGGTCTACGACCAGGTTCCCTGCGACTCGGAAGTCGAGCGGCAGTTCGTCGCGGACCTCGAAGCGCGGGACGACGTGAAGCTGTACCTGAAATTGCCGTACTGGTTCACCGTGCCGACGCCGGTGGGCGAGTACCGGCCTGACTGGGCAATTGTGATGGAGGGACAGGAGGAAGACGGAAAGCCCGTACTGTACCTTGTATCGGAGACCAAGGGCTCGCCCAGGAAAGACGATCTGCGACCGAACGAGTGGCGACGCATCCAGTGTGGTGCGGCTCACTTCGGCTCGAAACAGTTCAAGAAGAAGGGCGCGCTGGAGGACGTGGACTACAAGGTTGTGACGAAGGCGAGCGAATTGCCGTAGGGAGCGCACAGATTGATGGCCGGTCCGGTATGTAATATGGGAAGGGGATTGTCCTCTTCGGTGGCGATGGGAAGCAACGATGAAAGCCGAGCGCATGACCTGATTGGAGAATTGAACAAGTGACCGGAACCAAACTCAAATTCATTGATCTCTTCTGCGGAGCGGGCGGCTTCACATGGGGCTGGGCCCGTTCAGGGTTTGATCCTGTTGCGTGTGTGGACAACAATCCCATTGCAATCAAGACTCATGAGCTTAATTTCTCCCGATTCAACTGCCGCACCCTCTGCCAGGACCTCGGGGATGGTGGTGTGGAAGATTTCTCAATATCTCTCGGCCAAACGAAGGGGGCTGTGGACGTCATTATCGGCGGCCCTCCCTGCCAGGGGTGGTCAAAGGTCGGAAGGGGAAAGCTGCGCTCCCTGGGCAAGGCTGGCATGGATCTCCTGAATGATCCCCGAAACAAGCTGTACCGCCGCTTCATCGAACTGGTCCGCCAGCTAGCCCCGGCAGTGTGCGTAATGGAGAACGTGCCGGGGATGCTGTCCATCGAGAACAGAAACATTGCGGACGCAGTCCGTGCCAACTTTGAAGACGCCGGATATCGCTGCACCTACAGCCTTGTAAATGCCCGATGGTTCGGGGTGCCGCAGGACAGGCGAAGACTTATCTTCATCGCCGTCAGGAACGATCTCGACCACATGATGGATGCCACCGGTCTCCAGGACTATTCCGGATTGTTCATGCGGGACGTTCTGGGCTTCTCGAAGGAAATTACGGTGGCCGATGCCATCCGTGATCTGCCTCCGATTGCCAATGGCTCAAAGGATGATCCACTTGATTACCGCAGATCGCCGGGCCGTCCAAACCGCTACGTCCGTCTGATGCACGAGGGAGCCGACGGCGTGGTAAATGACCACATCTGTCGACGCTACAATGACCAGGATGTCGAGGCCTTCGGTATCATGCACCAGGGAATGAAATACCACCAGCTGGACCAACGGTTCAAGCGATACCGGGACGACATTTTCAAGGACAAGTACAAAAAGTTGATCTGGGATCAGCCGTCCTGGACTGTCACAGCCCATCTTGGCAAGGACTGCTACACCCATATTCATCCTGAGCAGGCCAGAACCATTTCGGTGCGGGAGGCCGCCAGGTTGCAGAGTTTCCCGGACACGTTTGCCTTCGCGGGAAGCATGGGCGACCGATTCAGGCAGATCGGAAACGCAGTTCCGCCGCTCATGGCATGGGGGATCGCGGAGTTTGTAAAGGAGCATTTAGCAGGAGGAAATGAAAAATGATAACGGGATATCATTACCGAGCTGCTATGAATATCCTTTTTAACGAGGCGAGGGTTCCATGACTAGTAATACATTAGTCTTTCGCCCCCGTGCCCGCCTCATGCTTTTGTTGGGGGATCAGCTGATTCGTGATGCGGGAATTGCTGTCTTTGAACTAGTCAAAAACGCATATGACGCTGACGCCACCAAGTGTGAAGTCACTCTGGAAAATGTCGAGAAAAGCGATGGCTCGGCTAGAATTATCGTCATCGACAATGGGCATGGGATGGATCGGGATACTATTGAAAATGTGTGGCTTCAACCGGGAACGGAATTTAGAAAAGAGCAACAAGAAAAGGGCGAGCGAACGAGCAAACGCCATCGGATGCCTTTGGGCGAAAAAGGAGTTGGCCGGTTCGCCGTTCATAAGCTCGGAAGCACGGTCGAACTTGTGACCCGAAAGTCTGGGCATTCTGAAATAATAGTTAACATTAACTGGGAGGACTTTCATCGTTCAAAGTATTTGGCTGATGTGCCGGTTGTGGTAACTGAACGTGATCCACTTGTATTCACAGGGAAGAAAACAGGGACACGGTTGGTCATAACAAACGTGCGCGACCTCCCCTGGACCAGAAGAAGGGCACGCTCTTTGGCCCGCTCGGTTACTTCGATCTGTTCACCTCTGGGTGGGCCGGATGATTTTCAAACAGTGCTCACAATTAAACCTGATAATAAATGGCTGGATGGCCTTCTTCGTCCAAATGAAGTGCTTAAACACTCTTTGTTTCGCTTCAAAGGACGCATCGATGGAAGCCTGCTCACGTATAGCTATATTTTTGAGCCGGGTCACAGACTAGATCGTGTCGAGAAACGGACTCTTGAAGTTCAGACATTGACCGTTCGAGGTGAAGCAACGGAGGATGACAAGGGTAAACGACGACGTTCAGTTATTGATCTCTCAGAATACAAAATCGGGCCCGTAGAACTGGATTTCCATATTTACGATCTTGAGCGCATGGTCCTTAAGCTCGCCGCAACTGACCCGGCAGGCTTGAAGGAGTATCTTGATCAGAATGGTGGTGTCCGTGTTTACCGTGACGGTATGCGTGTTTACGATTTTGGTGAGCCAGGGAACGATTGGCTGGAGCTTGGGGGGCGGCGGGTCAACATACCAACCAAGCGAATAGGAAACAATCAGGTCATTGGCGTCGTAGGACTTGACTTGGTAAAAAGCCAAGATCTTATCGAAAAGACTAACCGCGAAGGCTTTGTTGAGAATGCGGCCTACACCATGTTTAGGCAGGCCGTGTGGTTCGCAATAGAGCAAGCTGCCACAGAAAGGAATCTCGACAAATCTCGCATCCGGCGTGCATATGCCGCCCGCAAAACGAAAGAGCCGGTTCTCGCAGATTTGGCTGAATTGCGTTCAGCTATAGAACGAAAAGAAGGACATGAAAAACTGGTTCCACTGCTGGATGCAATTGAAATTCAGTATCGAGAGGTCCTGGATCGCCTTTTAGTCGCCGGTGGAGCAGGCCTTAACCTTGCGGTTGTTCTACACGAAGTTGAAAAAGGGATATCTCAGCTTTACCAAGCAGTACGAACAGGAGCTGACAAGCAACAGCTTCTTTCCTTGGCCCGGCATTTGGCTGAAATGATTGAGGGGTTGACTTGGCTGACCAGAAAGTCCGGCACAACCAAAATAACGGCGTCAGAGTTGATCAAACAGGCATTATTCAACTGGACTTTTCGTTTTAGCCATCATCACGTTAAAGTAACCAATGGATTTGAGCATGGAAATAAAGATTTCACCGTTCGCGGCAGCAGACGTTTACTATTGACCGCCCTGATGACATTGATCGACAACTCGATTTATTGGCTCGGAACGAATCCTGATGATCGGCGATATCTCTACCTGGGCACCTCCAGCGAAATTGATGGCCGACCATCAATAATTGTGGCTGATAATGGGCCGGGGTTCATCGATCCACCAGAATATGTTGTCCAACCGTTCATTACACGCAAACCTGATGGAATGGGGCTTGGCTTGCACATTGCCGATGAGATTATGAAGACTCATGAGGGCGTACTTTCCTTTCCCGATCAAGGCGAGATATCGCTTCCCAAAGTGTTTTCTGGTGCCGTTGTGGCGATGACTCTCGGAGGAAAAAAATGAATGGTCTTCAGACTGCACGCGTGGTGGTGATCGATGACGATCCCAATGAGGCATTGCCGCTAGTGAGAGCCTTAAGTCAATTGGGCATAGGCTCCTTATACTTCAATGGCGATGCTAAAGATCTCCCTCGGAAACCCGTCGAAGGTATACGTTTGGTTTTTCTGGACCTCAGATTGACAAGCATTCCAAACGCCGAGCCGAGGCATTTTATACCTCAGACACTCGCGGTACTCGCCAGAGTTATACCCGCCCGTTCTCATGAATTGGGAATTGTGCTTTGGGCCAAGCTCGAACATGACGCAGATACATTTAACCAGTTTCTCGGCGAACAGCTTCCTGAACTGAAGCCATTATTCGTGAAGCGTATTTCAGAAAAAATCCATTTTGTTAACGATGGGTCTTCGTTAAAGAAATTGCAATCCTATATCGAAAAGGAACTCAAGGATTTGCATGGTGAGAAACTGCTTTGGTGTTGGGAGCAGGCCATCCACAATGCAGCGAGTACCACCTCTGAGCATCTTCTCGGCATCTCCGGGGACACTAACAACCCGGCAGATGGCTTACTCAATGCCCACGCGGCAATATGTCAAGCATCAGCTGGTTCTACTATTGTAAAAGAGGATTCCGCCGTATGGCACTTGTTTGATGGTCTTTCGGCAGTTCATTTTGACCAATTAGAGCAACAAGATTTATTGAGCTTGGTGCCAAGACCTCATCGCCAAGCTTTATTGACTCGATACCGATCATTCGGACGTAGCGGAAATGGCCTTACCCCCGACCAGAAAGCACGCATAAATAGTGCATTATTAACCTCTCAGACCTCATCATCAAGTCGATCTCTTGAGCCGGGCACAGTATTTATTGCCGAGAGGTCTCCTGGAGCACGGTGTCCTGTGAAAAAGCTCGGACTGGACCTTGCTGAAATCCTAAAAAGCATCAACAGTGATTTGGGGAAAGCTCAGAATCAAGGCAAAATGTGTGATTTGCTCGGCAACTGCAAGACAATAGTCATCGAGGTTTCTCCATCATGTGACTTCGCACAAGGCAAACGGCCATGTCCACGTTTTGTCGGTGGAGTCCTTGTGCCTTCCACACAGATTAAACATCTTCAAATAAATTCTGGGAAAAATATGTATGTGAAAAATCTGGATGGCATTCAAATTGATGGTCTGGAGGGTGTATGGTATATTGTCTTGAATGCGCGTTTTTTATGTGGAACACCAAACATTACCAATTCCTACAAATCAGGTTTTCGACTTCGCAGTGCGGTGCTAAACGACATTCAAGCGTGGCTTGCTGCTCACACAGGGCGAATGGGATATACATCAATACGGTGACATATTGCTACACCAATAGAGATGTTATTATGCACCTGCCCCATTACCGCAGCGCCCAACTATAATACAACGAAATTGATATGCGATCATGGCCGATGTTTTCGATAAAGCCAAGCGCTCAGAGGTAATGTCGCGCATTCGATCCCGCGACAACAAGGCCACTGAACTGCGATTGATGGAGTTATTTAAGCAGAATAAAATCACTGGCTGGCGGCGGCATCTTTCTCTGCCAGGAAAGCCGGATTTTGCCTTCAAAAAGGAAAAAGTCGCTGTCTTCGTGGATGGATGCTTTTGGCACGGGTGCCCACGGCATTGCAAAATGCCGGACACCAACGCTGAATTCTGGCTGAAAAAGCTTAGTGGGAACAAAACTCGTGATAAAAAGGTAAATGCCGAACTGAAAGGAAAAGGCTGGAAGGTGGTGCGAATATGGGAATGCCAGCTTGCAAAGAATCCTGGTCGATGCATTCGCAGAATCCGAAATGCCCTCGCGGCACCCCCAGTCATTTGAGCCAGCTCTATGGAGCCTCGCCTTCTGAATTGTTGGTCGTACTGCTCGCAAGGAAAAAAGATTCTCATGCTTCGATTCGCACAACTCCTCGTCCACTGGCCGCTCCTGCTGGTCGTCGATGCACTGACCAAGATAGGCCGTACACCCCACCCCAGTGAACTGCGTCGCCTGTATACCGAGAACTTGGCGCTGAAGGCCGTCAACGAAGCGCTCCGCAAGGAACTGCACCGCGCCCAGGACAAGCGGAAGCCGCTGTCGTTCGAGATGAGTATCTCCCAGGCACGTCGAGAACGCATTCATTGACGAACACAGGAATTTTCTCGCACGAGTTGCCCCATCATGGCCGAGTATCGTTCCAGTGCCAATTGTTTTGAGTTCCTGGACGGTTTTACCCTTCAGGCGCTCCAGCAACCATATTAGGGTGCTCTGGATGTTTCCCAGTCTTTTTGCACGAGATTGAACCGGATAAACCCATCCCGTTTGTCGGACTCCTGATTGAAACACAGCTTTCTCATCAGGCGAATGGATCGCTCATTCTCCGGGTGTACATCCGCCACGATCCGCTGTAAGCGCATGGTAGAAAATCCAAACCGGATGATTGTCTGGAGAGCCTCTCGCATCAGCCCTTTTCCCCAATGGGTTTTACCCAGATCGAAGCCCATCTCCGCCTGCGCCTGAGGTTCCTGGACCCAGCAATGATAGCCGCATGTCCCTATCAGACACCCGGTGACCTTGTCAAACACCCCCCAGCGACACCCGGAATCATTCGCGTGGAAGAGAATGATTTCCTTCGCGTCCTCCAAGCTGGCGCACGCCTTGATGTCCATGAATTCGATTACATCTTCGTCGGCGAAATGGTGTTGCACGGCCGGGGCGTCACCTAAAGTCAGGACGCGCAGAACCAGTCGCGCGGTCTCGATATCTGGGAAGTCATCCATCTGGGCGATCCTTCCATTTCCAATTCCCGGCGCAGGCACACTCATGTATTCTGCCATAGATCGTGGCACACAGCTAGATAATTGAAAAGCTTTCTGATTTCTTGCTTCCGGTGCATCCCATGTTGTAGTCTCGCGGTCTTGAAACCGATCTGTCATGTGAGCCGATGTATATAAAGGGTTGTGCCGTGATGCTCTTGTTCCGACTTTGTCTGTACTGGCCGCTCTTGCTGGCCGTGGACGCTTTGACCAAAATTGGTCACTCCCCGCACCCCAGTGAGTTGCGCCGCCTCTATACAGAGAACCTCGCCCTGAAGGCCGTCAACGAGGCTCTTCGCAAGGAACTGCACCGCGCGCAGGACAAGCGGAAGCCGCTGTCATTCCGGACGCGCTCGGCCCAGGTCTTCGCCTACCTGTTGACGCGGGGGAACAAGCTCTTCCAAGACTACTTCCTCGGATCAAGCCCGGCAACGATCAAGAAGTGGGTGACGCGCTTTCGACATCCCTTTGCAAAACCCAAAAGAACCGGCGGCCGCCCGCCAGTCGATCCGAAAATTGTAGAGTGGGTCATCAAGCTCAAGAAGGAGAACCCGCGCTGGGGAGCGCCCAAGATCGTTGAAACCCTCGCCCGCATGGGGATCAAGGTCTCGCAGTACACGGTCTACCAAATTCTGAAGGACAATGGACTCGATCCGACCGACGACCGGCGGCATAAGTGGGAGAAGTGGGCCGGAACCTTCAAGGACGAGGTCTGGGCAATGGACTTCTTCTTCACCCAGCTCCGCAAGGGGACCGAGTTCGCGGTGCTGATCGTTGTGGACACCTTCACGAAGGAAATCCTGGAGCTGACTGCTCATGAGGGCCGGGCAGGATTATCGACCAACTGGGTGGCCTGGCGGATCATTGAGATTTTTCGCCAGTTCAAACGCCGTCCACAGAAGCTGATCCACGACCGCGATCCACTCTTCAAGGGCCAGATCATGCGGCTGTGCGCAGTTACGGACATCAAGGAACTGAAAAGCCCGCCGCGTTACCCGACAATGAACTGCTACGCGGAGCGGGCACTTCAATCCGTACTGATGGAACTGCTGCGCCACATCCGCCCGGAGACCGGCGAGGACTTGCAACGGCTGCTGGACGACTACCGTGTCTGGTTCAACGAACATCGGGCCCACGAGGCGCTGGACGGGATGACTCCCACCGAGTATGCTTCGGGCCGCCGGAAGGCCGATGTCGTGCGCCTGGCGGACTACAAGGACCGAAAGCTACGGCGGATCGAGTTTGCTGGCGGCATGCTGAACGGTTACCAGGTTGAGACTGACGAGAAGAAAGCCGCCTGAAGGATCAAGAATGAGAACCGAGGCGAAAACCACTACCCGGACGGCAAGGCGGGGACAGGACTCGGTGCGCCCTCGGGGTGGCTTTCGCTTGGCCAGAAGGCGATCCAAGGGACAGGAAGAGGCCTGCCGCCCCCAGTTCTCCGGCGACCAGTCGTCTTGGTGTGGGCCTCGGGCCGGGCGAACCACGCGGCTTCCGGCTTGCTCGACCCCAGGGCGAGGTTTTCTTGAAGCGCTTTATGGAAATCGACCTTTCCGAGCGGATGTCCACCTGATTATGAGACGGTATGCCCGTGAACGCCCACCACGCCGGACCACAACCGGCTCATATCCGGTTAGGCCCGGTCGCGCTTCAACCGATTCATGAACAGAGAGTTTCGCGTCAATCGCCCGGAATGACCTGACTTCCCGGCCTCTCTCGAAAGCCATCCTTTGAAAAGACTCTACATTCACGTTAACCAGGGCTTTGGGCCGCCCACATCGCCGAGACTGATTCAGCTATAAAAAGCGTTCGTGAAGGGGACCAGAGAAACTCTCATTTCCATTGTTCCTGAGTTGCTCGCGGCTACGGCATCCGGCGAGTACCTTGACCTGCTGGCCCGGCAGCGGCAGGTTTTTCGCGGTATGGGCGAGTCGGACGAGTCCCTGCGCGCCCGCGTGCTGGCGGCCCACACCATCAAACGCAAAGGCGGCACCATTCCAGGCATGACCGAAGGGCTGGCCCGACTCGGCTACAGCGTCGAGGTGATGGAACCCTATAAGGGAACGCCCACCTGGTCGCGCTTTCTGGTTCACATCCTCGCCTGGGACGGCGTCGTCGCCGACCAGCGAGTCTTTTATGACACCATCAAGCAACTGAAACCGGCGCACACGCTGCCGCTCGTCGACACCACCATCGTCATGGGCACCTGGGACGATGGCGGCGACCTCGATGAGGGGCTGTACGACGACTGGATCTTCGAATAGGAGCTGCATCATGACCCAATCCCGCATTCACGATTACCGCTCGCCGCGCTCGTCGGCGGATCTGAACCGCAAACTGGTCAGCATTCTGCCGCCGGGCGTTTACGCTGGATTCACTGTCCATGCCGATGGCAGCATCGATCCGGGTGTACTGTTGACCCCGGAGGGGGTGCGCATCGAGGAAGACGGTCCCGTTTCGGTATCGGTTCCACCGGGCGAAGCCACGCATCCGCGTCTCGACCTGGTAGTCTGCATCCATGAGTACCTGCCCACGGTTCCGAATGTCGCCGCGCATTTCCAGGTGGTGGAAGGCACGCCCGCTGCCGCTCCGGACTACCCGGACCTGCCGGATCACGCCGTTCTGCTGGCGAAATGCCGGATGAACGCGGGCGAGATCACCTGGTCGGAAGTTGTCAACGTTGGGCCGCCGGTGGGAACCGCTCCCGAACTGGCCGGGCCGGATCGCACGACAGAAACCGTTTATGGCAATGCAGAAGCCATCGAGAATTTGGCCGGGACCGGTCGGACTACCGAGACAGTCAAAGCCAATGCCGACGCCATCGCGCAGGAGGCCAGCACCCGCCAGTCTGGCGACAACAACCTCCAGCAGCAGATCACCAACCATTTGAACGATACCAGTGGTCCTCATGCGGCGAGTAGCGTGCCAATCCAGGACTCCGGCAATCGATACTCCGGCGGCAATGTCGAAGCGGCCCTGCAGGAAATCGCTGGGGCCGGGCGCAGCAATCAGACGGTCAAAAACAATGCGGATTCGATTTCAAACCACATCGGCAACGCCTCCGGCGCGCACGCGGCATCAAGCATCTCGACGCAGGCCGTTTCCGGCTCGCCGTTTTCCTTGTCCCAATCCGAAATGCAAGCCGCATTGGCGACGCTCGTGGGTGGCATGAACCTGCGGGTGCTCAAAGCGGGCGATACCTTCTCCGGTGCGGTGACCTTCCAGTCGGACGTGACCTTCGATGCCGACGACGTAGACAACGTGAAGTTCGACGAGGACATCATTTTCATTCGCACGGTCCCGGCGGCGGCCGGTCGCAGCGACGATTGTGATTTCAGCAACAGCCACGGGGTGTGGCATATGCAGCACTACGGGGACGAAGTGGCCATCCCCATTCCCGGCATCAACAAGGCCAAGCTGCATACGGTGAAATTTTTCTTCACCAACGAGGCGGGCAACCCGGACCCAACTAATGTCAATTGCAAGGTCTACCGGAAATCTACCTTCACGAGTGTGCCGGGGGCCGACTTGGTGGTGCAGGATAGCGTTGGCTTGCTCGGCAGTCCCACCAGCAACATGGCGGCGGGCATCGAACTGGACACCAACGACCAGGAGATGGTCTACCACGGCGGCATCGTCGCCTTCACCTACTACGCCGTCGCCCGGCTGAGTGAACTGGACCCGTTGCCGAATCCCTGTCATTTCATCGGGTTGCGGATTGAGTACAAGCGGCAGAGGGTGGCGGTGTAAACCAATCTAGTTGGGAAACCTAGTTTTGATTGAGTAGAAGCAAGTAATCAAGCGATCATTTTTCCTATTTACGGGATCATCCTATCTTCCTGTAATTGTAGAAAAATACCGTGCTGTCATTCTGGAATTGAAGGAGGCTAGTGACGAATTCAAGCAACGGTTCTAGTGCTGTTTTTACCAGCAGACAGACTTTTCATCCTCAACATGCATGTGCCAGAATACGACACATCCTACCCCTATAATTTTACTGAATTAATTTCACATCCGAGCCCCCCTGTATTATCCTTAGGTCACGTAACGCGCTAAGATCACTAAGGTATTCAATATATTGCGCACGTCGGGCTTATATGGCCGAGCGCTTTCTATTTGCACCAATCAGGAGACTTCATGATCGAGCAGGGTCAGCTCGTACAAATACGGAATCGGTTCTTCATCGTCCAGGACGTGCGCGGGCACAAAGACAGCCAGAGCAGCAAGGTCACGCTGGAGTGCATGGACGACGACCGCCTTGGCGACACATTCTCGGTGATCTGGGAGCGGGAGATCAATCCGCAGGTGTATTCCAAGATCGAGATCCCGGACCTGCCTCAGCCCGGGGAGAAGTGGGATAGTCCTGGCGCCCTGGACGCCTTCCTGCATGCCGTGGAGTGGTCCTCGGCCTCGGTGATTGAAGGACCAGCCCTGTCCGCCCCATTCCGGGCGGCCATCGACGTAGAGGACTTCCAGCTCGATCCGGTGAACGCCCTGGTCAACGACCAGTTGGAGCGCCTGCGGCTTCTTCTGGCAGGTACGCGCATCACCTTCGGTCGCTATACCGGTGAGACCGACCAGCGGGCCGACGACACCATCAAGCGCCTGGACCAGCCGCGCCCATATACCGCCGACGAACGTCGCAAGATGGCAGGAGACGGCAAGCGCGCCCCGGAACGGATCATCCCCTGGGAGGAATGCTTCACCCGCGACGAGATCATCCGCCGCCGCCCGAATCTGCTCCTGACCAACTACACCATGCTTGAGTACATGCTCCTTCGTGACCGCGACCTGGAACTTCTGAGGGGGGCACCCCTGCAATTCTTCGTCTTCGACGAAGTGCATACCTACACCGGCGCATTGGGCTCGGAAGTGGCCTGCCTCATCCGCCGCCTGCGCGCCGTCGCCAACAAGGAACCGGACGACGTCATCTGTATCGGCACCTCGGCTACGGTTACGGACCAACGGAACTCGGCCATCGACGGCGTGAACGCTATCCAAACTTATTGTCACCGCCTCTTCGGGGTGGACAAAGAAAAGGTGGAACTCGTCACCGAGCAATACGCCGACCCCGTCCGCCCGGACGATCCTTACACGCCGCCCTTGCCGGAAGATATGGGAACGCTCCTGACGGCGATCCTCGATACTGCCCGCGCTTCTCATTTGCAGGACACGGTGGATGACATTCCCGACACCCTGCTGGCCCTGGCCGAGCGATTGTGTGGGTGGAGCGCCCCGGATGCCGATTCCAACACGCTCCGACTGTATCGTCTGCTCGAATCCAATCGCGTGGTCTGGGAGCTGTCGGACTGGTTCCGTACCCCGCGCCTTTTTGATGATGCCGTTCAGGGCTTGATCCGGCTGGGAAAAGGTAGACAGACTGTCGAACGGGATACTCTGCGCCAGGAGATGCTGGCTTACCTGACGCTCGGCGCGCTGGCCTTTCAGGATGAAGAGCCACTGCTAAGGCCCAAGCTGCATTACTTCATCCAAGGGTATCAGGGTCTCAAGATCAGCTTTGAAGCCGGTGGTCCGCAGTTGCATGTCGATGGCAAGGGTGAGGAAACAAAGGCCGACGGCACGCCATTCCCGCTATTACTCTGCCGGGCCTGCGGGCAACATTACGTTCGCCTGATCGCCGACCCGGAGGAAGCCACCGAGGACGGCAGTCCCGGCCACCGTGTCACGCGCACTCCTGATCCTTACGAAGAGCCCAAGGGCGACAGTGCCTGGTTGACCTTCACCGACGTGCTCCACACGCAGTTCGATGATGCTGACAGAACGGCCACCGAACAACTGGTGTGCCGTCAATGTGGTGCCATCCACCAAGCCAGTCATGGTGGCCCGTGCTTGGGTTGTGGCGCGTTGGCCGAAAAGGCGCTAGTTTTGGTTCTGACCTGGGAAGGCCACATGAGCCAGTGCCCGGCCTGCGGCACCTATGACCGGGGTGGCAAAGACTTCCGACGAACCCGAACCATTATTCCCGCCAGAAGCCGGGACGTGGGTGACGTGACGATTCTGTCGCAGAGCATGCTATCGGCTATGCCGGAAGAAAAGCTCAGAAAGCTTCTGATCTTCGCCGACAACCGCCAGGACGCCGCTTTCCAGGCTGGATGGATGGAGGAGCGAGGCAAGCGCTTCCGTATGCGTCATGCGTCACCTGCTGTATCAGCTCCTTCACGAGAATGCTCAGGGCTCACCCATTCGCTTCGAACGCCTTGTGGAGCGCCTGCTAGACCGCGCCATGGACGAAGACATCCTGCCCAGGAAGGCCCACGGCGACACGGCGGATGAGGAAACCAAGGTCCGCTGGTTCCTGGATGAGGAATTCGCCAGCATGGCCCAGCGCCGCCGTAGTCTGGAAGCACTGGGATTGGCGGAAGTCGTCTATGATGGTTTGGACGTTGATGTCGATCCGGAGTTCTTCTCAACCTGGGCCGAACGCCTGGGGATCGCTACGGAGGAGATTGTCTCCATCATTCGACTTTTGCTGGATGTCTATCGAAGCAACGGGGCTATGAATGATGAGCTTCTCCGTCATTGGTGGACGGATCGGGATAAAGAGGTTCGTCGAGGACTAATTGCCACAGCCTTCTGGCAGGCTCCGCAGGTGGTTGTTCTTGAGAAAAGCGAGGAACAGACCAAGAGCAAGAACAGACTGGTAAAGGGCGTTCTGGCCTCCAATGGCCGCAGCTTCTCCCAGGTGCTGGTCAGCAAAGCTGTAGACGGTCTGGATGCCAAAACGCGGGATGATTTCCTGAAAGAGCTTTGGGACTGGCTCATCGACCATCAGCTGATTGCACCCATTGAGATCGTCCAGCGCCGCAAGAAGAGTATTGACGCCATTCCCATCGACGGAGGTCCGCACCAGGTCAATGCCGACAAGATCGGTATCCGTGAAGCGACAACCCGCAGGCTGTGTAGTTCCTGTAACCGCTCCCATAGCTCGGCTCTGCCCACCGAGGCCTGCCCGGAGTATCTCTGCAAAGGGCAGACCGTCGAGACCGGACGCGACGAGGAAAACTACGACGTAGTGCAGTTCACACGCACGGCTTTCGTGCCCATGCGCTGCTACGAGCATTCCGCCCAGGTGCCAAAGGCAATCCGCGATAAAGTGGAGAAGGGGTTCAAATCTGAAACCGGTGACTTCAACACCATCGTGGCCACACCGACCCTGGAAATGGGGGTCGATATCGGCAAACTGGAGATGGTTCTGATGCGCAATGTGCCGCCCACACCCGCCAACTATGCCCAGCGCGCCGGTCGGGCCGGACGAAAGCATCGGCTTGCGGTAGTGTTCAATTACTGTCGGGGCGGTCAGCACGACCGCTACTTCTTCGAGGATCCACCGGCCATGATCGCCGGAGACATCCGGGTGCCGTCCTTCTCCATGCGGAACGAGCCGCTGGTCAACAAGCACGTCCGAAGCGCCATCCTGACCATGCTACGGGATCTGGCCGGAACCGATGACGATAAAGGGACGCTGGCCAAAGCTTTCCCGACTTACCTATGGCACTGGCTAGGCAATAAAATAGAGGACGGTGACACCACACGCTTCATTCATCATTCCGAGGCTCCGGCCTTTCAAGATCTTCAGACTCTGATCGAGCTCCATGCTGATACGATGCTGGAGGCATTGGCTTCCACCTTCGGCAGCGCATGGCCAGAGGAAGATCGGGAAGCGGTCTCGACGGAACGACTCCGGTCGGTTATGGACAGCTTTGTTCAGGATCTCGGTCGTATCACAGCAGGTCTGTTCCATGAGGTGGCCGCTTATCGACAAGCAAGAATAAAGCTGAATCAGAAAGAAAATGATGGGCAGGAATTAACGAAAGAAGAAGCTGCTCGCAAGCGGCAGTACAACAACGTCCTCCGGACCTTCCAGGACGAGGATCAAGCCCATTACAGCCTCTCCTGGCTCTGCCAGCACGGCTTCTTCCCTGGCTACACCCTGACCCGTGAGAGTGTTGCTGGTCAGTGCCTGGAGCCATACATCGACCTCACCCGTCCGGCGGCGGTAGCGCTCAGAGAGTTGACCCCCGGAGCGAGTGTGTACGCCAACAAGCAGATCTTCACCGTGCGTCGAATGACCTTCAATCGACTGAAGGTCCACAGTGGAGAGGAGAGCGCCGAGTCTATCAAACGCCTGCTCCGATACGATGAGGACAAGGATCGAGTCTACGATCCGACCGAGTCCGCCACGGAAGGCGGTGATGGCGACCATCGTGACTTCGATTCCTGTCAGATTATCGATGTGGAGCTGAAACACAGCAGCGAGATCGACGATACCTCGGATTTTCGCCGTCAGGTGGCCTATGTCATCCACGGCATGCTGCTTCAACGCCACCAGGGCGGATACGAGGCCAAGGCCGGGGAATGGACCCTCCGACACCTGAAACGCGCCGAGGTAAGGCTGGTCAACTTAGGCCCCATGGCCAAGGTCAAGACGGAGCCTTCGGTCATCGGCTTCCCGGTATGTCCTCAGTGCGGAGAGACCCGGAATCCCTTCGCCAGTGATCGAGAAATGGAGAATTTCGGAAAGATCCACAAGGAACGCTGCCGGGCCAATATTCTCTGGACAGCGGTGCATGTGGACATCGAGTCGGACGTCGTGGAGATCGGCCCCTTCAGCGAGAATAGCGAGGCTGTGAACTTGGCCGAGGGACTCCGCATGGGTTGTCGCATGATCCTGGATATGGGTGACAGTGAGCTTGAAACCTTCGTCAATACGGACGCCGACGGACAGTATTGGGCGGTGTTCTACGATCCAGTCCCGGGCGGTACGGGCTTCCTGGCCCAGTTGGTCGAATACTGGACCGAAATCGTAGTGGCCGGGATGCAGGTTTTGTCCAACTGTCCTAGCGGTGATGCTTGTGAGACGGCCTGCTACCGTTGCATTAAGCACTTCCGCAACCAGCAGCACCATACAGCACTGAATCGCCATGAGGCCGTGACGCTCCTGTCGCAGGTCCAGTCGGACATTGAGAAGCAGAATGACCTACCTCCCTGGCGGCCATCAGGCACAGCTCCGGAAGAAAATGAGACCGACAGTGACCGGGAATGGGACTTCATCAAGGAGTTGGAGAAGCATCACTTCCGTCTGCCCGATGCCCAGCAGTATCGGGTGAACCTGCCCGGTGGGAGTTACTCCATCGCGGATTACGCGTACACAGAGGAAAAAGTTCTCGTTTTCATCGATGGCTTATCAATGCCACTACACGGCGATCTCATCCGAGCCCAGAAAGACAAGTTGAATCGGCAGAAGGCGCGGATGACTGGGTTCAAAGTGGTTGAGCATGCGGCGGAGGCGATTCAAGATCCGGCTGGCTTCAGCCTGCTGATGGAAGAGTTGGAATTGATGTTGAAAGCATAATTTAGAAATTGGCAAAGGGTACATAATACTGGAAATACTAATGACTAGAGATAGCAATGAATATGAGGTCCCGTATTTGTTTCTGATGAGAAACCGTTCGTCAATCCTTGCGACCATCGGATACAAGCTATACTTGGTTTTCCGAACCGTTCTAAGTGCTATCGGTAGTGCCCAAGTGGATGCAAGGGGTTTGCTTGATAGGTGCATAAACTACTTAATTCTATTAACCTTAGGTAGAATTACGAGGAGACAGTAATGAATGGTCCATGGGAAGTTTCAGCCCGAGATGTCATAGTGACGATGCAAGGTGGAGATGGCAGTGCATTTACCGATCTTGTTGATCGACTTATTCGATCAGAGTGTTTTTCCAACGGAATAGCAGAAACTTCGCTTTATACAAACATGAGGACTAATTTACCTGATGGAGGAATTGACACGTTGCTGGAGGATTCAATACAGTCCTCTGTCACTGGATACTTCAATACACCAACGATCTGGCAATACAAAGCCACAAGCTTCACAAATGTCAATGTAAAAGACGAGGTGGAAAACAATTGTGTTATAGAAAGGATTATGGCTGGATATGGATATATCCTATGCGTGTGCGATGATAATCCGGCACTCAAAGTAAAAGACATTGAATCTGATATTGACAGGTTACTGACTTCCTATTACCCGAGGGCAAAACCCTCGATAGTTCTAACTGCCAGTCGTCTGGCATCCTGGATTTCAAAGTTTCCAGCTATCGTTGTTTCTTGCTTTAAGCCTCAGTTGATGGGGTTTTGGGATATGGAAACATGGCATTCTAGTATTACAGATGTGACTAGACAGTATGTACCGGTAGAGAAATGGGAGCATATTGAAAACGCTCTGCTATCCCACATTGACTGGAAACAAATACCACCTTCCTCAGTCTTTGAATTGTTGGGAGATGCTGGGGCAGGAAAAACACGGCTCGTTTATGAAGTGCTAAATCGATCCATACAGCAGTCCTCTGTAGCGATATATTCCGACAATGAAGAGCAGGTCGAAAAGCTTGCAGCGCATATTTCCGGTAAAAAAGATTTAAATGCACTGATCATTGCGGATGAATGTTCATTGAAGTACAGACTTAGGATTAAAAGAAAAGCGGACCATGCGCGAGAGCGAATTCGTATCATCGCTATTGACAACTTCGAGTACAAGGAGTCTTTTAATGCAAAGCCTCCATGGCTTGATCGAGCAGACTTGGAAACAGTCCTAAAAATACTTGAAACGAACTATCCTGATGTACCTGAAGAACGAAGACGATATTATGCTGATATCTGTCAGAGTTGGATAAGAAGTGCGGCAGACCTGTGCAGATCTGATAAAGATATCTCTTCCGTAAATACAATTTCAGCAATAATGTCGGATCCTTATGATTTGTTTATCTCAAGACTACGAGATGATTCTGAAAGAAGATACATCGCTGCTCTTAGTTTATTTAGAAAAATCGGATTTAGAGGGGAAAAGGAGCACGAGTTTGGAGATTTTTGCAGTGTCTTTGAATTCGATAAAAACGACGTCTTGATAAAATTTCGGAAAGTAAAAGACCAACCCGGTTTTTGTGCAATTGGTGGCAAATATTTCTATGTAACACCTAAAATTATTGCCTTTGCTGCGTTTCGATATGCTTTCACTACATGGATAAAAGACAATAAAGAATCATTTATGTTGAAAATACCCGATGGATTGCTTCAAGTGTTTTTGGAGCGCCTGCAAGAACTACCAGAGAATGAAGAAGTTAAAAGTATTCTCGATTTTTTTCAAGAATGGGGACGAAGCCTTAAGCCTTCCGATTTAGGTGACATCGATACGGTTTTGAGACTCGTCCCCTTGACCGAATCCGATCCTGAATTTTATCTGCCAACCATTGAGAAACTGATCGAAGAAGCGCCACAGGACGGCTTACGCGCCAATTTCAACTTCATTAACACCTGTGAGAGAGGTTGGAAGGCTAGACGTCATCTGGTCTGGTTGTTTGAAAGACTGAGCGGATTTGCCGAATATTTCGAAGTAGTAGAACGGTGTTTGCGCAAACTGGCGCTTGCAGAAAGTGAACCAGGAATCTCCAATAATGCGACAGGGATCTATCGACAGATATTTCAAATCGGTTTGTCCGGGACATCAATACCATTTGAAGAACGATTGAAAATACTAGAAACTATTGTGGAAAAAGGAGATGATGCAACGATAGGATTAGCCTTTCCAGCCATTGGAAGTAGTTTGAAAGGAGAGTATACGAGGTCAGGTGTTTCCAAAATAATTGGCGGCAGGCTAGCACCACCAGAGTGGAAACCCGATGATGATAAACAGTTTATTGAGGCCTACAAGTCATCGATTGAATTTCTTGAGAGCCGCGTAAACAAATTCCCAGACGCAGTGTTTCGAGTCGTTTTGGAAAATTTACGATCCATATTGAACTATAGAATGCTCGAACCGATTCGGAATCTTTATAATACCGCCGAACTGACCGAAAGCGTTGTTTCAAAAACTTTGGAAACAGGAGAAGAATTTCTTCATTACGATTGCAAACCTGGTCGCGCCGATTCCAAGTACTGTCAAGCAGTGGAAAAGTGGCTTGAATCATTGCTTCCTGATACGTTTCACTGGCGTTTGGTTAAAGCCGTCGGAGTCGAGCCTTGGCATTACGATATGATTAAGGGAAAAGACGAATGGATCGATTCACTCAAAGACATCGCCCAGAGGCTTGTTTCTGAAGACGGTTTGTTCGATCAAGAAGCGGTTTGGTTGTTTTCTGAGGAAGCTAAAAGCTCATTGGAACTTGGCGGTGCGATTGCCTACCATGATTCATCCCTTGCCTACTTCGAGAAGATCGTTCATCTTTCTACAGATAGGCGTTCTTATAGAATGGCAAAAGGATATGTCTCTGGAATTCTCAAATACCACAAGGATTCGATTGAAGACTTGAATTTAAGGATCGATGAAGTTCAGGAAAACGATGCAGAAGCGGCTTTCGAAATATTCCTTATCGGTGCAGAGAAAACCAGAACAGTCGAACGAAGCATTGAGCTTGTAAAAACCGATAAACTATCAGCGCTCTCTTTTTCCAACTTCGTCTACGGAGGATTAATACAGAGAATTTCAATAACGAATTTTACACAAATCGTCAAACTGCTGTTTAAGTCGAGGCCCAAAGAATCTTCCAAATCGTTAAGTGTCATTATCCAACTTTCCTATTTCAGGCTCAGAATAGAAGAAAGACCACCTGAATTACATGAAGCAATAGAAGATGAAGCTCTTTCCTTGATATGGGAGGTTCTGGATCAAGCTGTCGGCCAGGAACTTGTTCGTACATACGAGTGGAATTCTTTGATCCTAAGTTTGTATCAATACGACCATCAAAGAGAGGAACAACTCAAAAACTTATTGAAAAAGGCGTCAACCGATAAAGATATTCATTGGCGAGAAGAATCCAAAGAAGTTCTTGGAAAACTTGTTGAAAATCATCCAAATATTGTGATGGATGTCGTTGGATCTGTCATGCTCGATGATGCGAAATGGCAGTACATATATATGGGTAAATTCCGTCCGTTGATTTCTAAACTGCCTTTCGAAATTGTTAAAAGCTGGTTGACGACCGCCGGAGCCAAAGGTGCTGCACAGTTTGTCAGGCACGCTCCTTCACCAATGCTTGATGGCAACGGTAAACCGCTTGTTCCGGAAATTACGGAGTTCATTTTGACCGAGTTCGAGGATAATGAACGGGTGTTTCATGAATTCTGCGCCGGTGTCGGGAACTTCAAAATGTATGTTGGCAATATTGCAGAACAGCACGAGAAAGAAGCCGAAGTGGCCACGAGGTTTCTAAGTCATCCGCTAAAAAGGATTAGAGAATGGGCTGATATCGAGCGGAAATCATCACTGGCGCAGGCCGAGGAAGAAAGAATCCGTAGAGAGGAAGATGAAATTCCGTAATATATTCCCCAGGGGAAACACGGGGTGCTTACTGCTACGGTTCCACAGGACCGACTCCGCCGCTGCTCAACCTCAACCGTAGTGAAGGGGAATGGCTAATTCATATAGTCTCACTCTCTTGTTGCTTTGGATTCTAGTCTTCCAAATCAGACCCAATTTTATGAATTTGACGGCATGATCAACGACCTCCCCTCGGGGCCTTTGTGAAAACAACCTATTGTGGTTGACGCAATCCGTGTTGTACCCTTGTCAGCCCACTGTTGATCTGTTTGATGTGTACCATTGGATGTAGAAAGTCGTTGTCCTATGCCGTTGCTCCGCCTCTGTCTGACCTGGCCATTGCTGCTGCTCGTCGATCAGCTTTCGAGGATCGGCTATTCGCCCCATCCGAGCGAACTTCGTCGCCTCTACTCGGAAAACCTGGCGCTGAAGGCCGTCAACGAATCGCTTCGGAAGGAACTGCACCGGGCTAGATAGTGTCGTCACGAGTAAATGAATATTCTCGACACGAGTTTCGTGTTGGAGTATAATTCCTCTCAATATAATACATTGAGAGGAATTAAATGGAAGCCACCTATCACCGACACGACATTTCAGATCACGTCTGGAGCCTTCTGGAGCCCCATCTTCCGGGCCGAAGAGGTGTTTGGGGCGGCATCGCCCACGACAATCGCCGGTTCATCAATGCCGTTTTCTGGATTTTGCGCACCGGCGCTCCCTGGCGCGACCTGCCGCCCGATTACGGCGACTGGAAGAATACCCATCGTCGCTTTTGCCGCTGGCGAGACAAGGGAGTATGGGAAGCGTTGCTCGAAACTCTCATCGACGATCCCGATTACGAATGTCTGATGATCGACGCCAGCCACGTGAAAGTCCACCCGGACGCAGCGGGAGCGGTAGGCGGCAATCAGGCGATGGGCCGCACAAAAGGGGGCTCAACTCCAAGATACACCTGGCCGTGGATGCGCATGGTATGCCGCTCCGAGTCCTTATTACGGACGGTCCCACAGCGGATTGCACGCAGGCTCACACCTTGATCGAAGGGCTGGACGCCGCGTACTTACTGGCCGACAAGGGATATGACGCGAACGCCATCGTGGAAGAATGCCGAGAAAACGGAACGGAACCGGTCATTCCGCCGAAAAAGAACCGCACGATCCAACGCGACTACGACAAAGAACTTTACCGCGAGCGGCATCTGGTGGAAAACGCCTTTCTCCATTTGAAACGCTGGCGCGGTATCGCTACCCGTTATGCCAAAAACGCCGCCTCATTCCTCGCCGCCGTCCACATCCGATGCCTTGTATTGTGGCTCAATGTCTTGTGACGACACTGTCTAGAAACAAGCGCGCTCCCATGTCGCTTTCAACCCGTATGGCCCAAGTCTATGCTTACCTGCTGACGCGCGGGAACCGGTTGTTCCAGAGGAAGTTCCTCGGCTCCAGCCCGGCCACGGTGAAAACGTGGGCGGCACGCCTGCGCCATCCGTTTACGAAGCCGAAGAATCCCGGCGGCCGACCGCCCGTGGATGCGGTGATTATCGAATGGGTGCTGCGGATAAAGCGGGAAAACCCTCGGTTCGGAGCGGTCAAGATTTCCAAGACTCTCGCTCGCATGGGCATCATGGTGTCGAAATTCACGGTGGCCAGGATTCTGAAGGAGCACGGCCTCGATCCCATCGACGACAACCGACCGAAATGGAAGAAGTGGATGGGAACCTTCAAGGACGAGGCGTGGTGCATGGATTTCTTTTTCACGCACCTGCGCAAAGGCTCCGAGGTGGCCATCCTGCTTGTCAGTGACACCTGCACCAAGGAGATTCTGGAACTGCGCGCTTTCGAACGCTATCGCTTCCTTGACTCCTTCCGCGTTGCCGGGACGCTGGTCGAGGTGTTCCGCAAGTGGAAGCGCCATCCGCTGAAACTTATCCACGACCGCGATCCGCTCTTCAAGGGCCAGGTGATGCGACTGCTGGCGGTCTCCGAGATCAAGGAACTGAAAAGCCCGCCGAGATACCCGACCATGAACTGCTTCGCCGAGCGGGCGCTCCAGAGCGTCAAACTGGAGTTCCTCAACCATTTCCGGGTGGAGAGCGTCGAGCAGCTGCAGTGGCTGCTGGATGAATACCGGACCTGGTTCAACGAGTACCGCGCCCACGAAGCCCTGGACGGGATGACGCCGTCCGAGTACGCCGTCGGGAAGAGGATTACGGACGTGGTCCGGATCGACGATGTACGGGCGAAGCGGCTCGGTAGCGTCGAGTTCGCCGACGGCAAGCTGGTGGGCTACCGCTGGGTGGACGACGAACAGGCCGCCTGAGAGACATCGGGTTCGGCTATCGTGCAGTGCAAATACGGATTGGACGACTGGATCGTGGAAGGAGTGGTGTGTCCGGATGCCCGAAAAGCGGATGATAGAACGTGAAACGAGCCCTTCGTCCAGCCTTGCGCATGGTCGAAAATGCCCGGTCGACAGCGTCCCGGTAATCGAGAGCCCCGGCATGGCCGTCCGATCTTCCCGTAGAAGGGGTTTTCTGCAAGCGCTTTATGGGAATGGGTTGTGGCCCGGCTCTGCGGGGATGGATCGAGCGACTTCAGCCCCGAACTCCAGGCCCATTGCCCCTCATTTTTTCGCACCGGTCGCTTCCGAGCGGCACGGCCAATCCTCAAATCGGGCCTTATCTTTTGCGTGGGTTGGTTCCGCCGAAACGGACAGAGAAATGAATAACGGCGAGCAGCGCGAACATACAAGAAAACCGTTTATATCCGTTAACTTAGAGCATATTCAGTCTCCCACACATCCTGCCTGATCTGCCCCATCCACCGCCTTTCCGAAATTCTCTCGGTTTGCAGAGATTCTCTGCTTAAGGCCGCATTCAATTTATCGGACGGTCCGGCAAGGGGACTCCTTCAAGCACGATCCTTTCCTGGACTGGGTGCGGGAGAACCGAGCAAGCCTCGTCCGGGCGATCCTCCTTCTCGTTCGCCACTGGATTGCTAGCGGGAAACCCCTCTCCGCCCATCGCCTCGGCTCCTTCGAACGCTGGGCCCAGATCATGGGCACTTTAATCGACTTTGGAATCAACGTGCTCTGTGAGCTTGATACGCTCTGGCAAGGACTCGACATCAAGGAAAAGCAGGTTCTTCAGGAAATGATTTTCCCTGAAGGATTGGTTTGTTCAAAGGATCGTATCGAAGGGTTTGACGATTTCGAAGAAGCTATTGGAACACCAAAAATAAACCCTGTTTTCAGTATGTTGGCCGAAAACAGGGCTTCAGATTCAAATATGGGGTGAGTGATGGGATTTGAACCCACGGCCTCCAGGGCCACAACCTAGCGCTCTAACCAGCTGAGCTACACCCACCATATCTTGCGGCCAAGCCGCAACGGGGGGCTATCATCACCCGAATCCCTGCGTTTTGTCAAGTTTCTTTCGAAAAGAAAATGAACCTCTCTATCCTCGCGGTGTGCATCACAGAATATTGCGATTTTCATGCTGCTTTCATGACTTCGGGGAATCGTTTTGGCCCGACAGTTGAGTATAGAGCCCTGAGAGTGAGCCTGTGTTGCGCGCCGTCCACCGACCAGCGCATGCCCGCCTGCTTCATTCTTGTTTGAATGACGTGCTTGTGTGCACTCTCGATCGCGCCCGACCCCAATGGCCAGCCGTTGGCAAGAAATTCTGCGTAAGCCAGACGCTTGCGGTGCTTGTCCATATACTTGTAAAAACCCCAAAGCACCTCTGCGTTTTTCTTGTCCCGTTTCTTCCACGGTTTGTAAGGAATGCATTCCTTGAGTTCATCGAAAAACATGTCGATTTCACCGTTCAAAAGCCGTCTTCAATGCCTTCGGCCTCTCCGTAGATGCGAATCACCGTTTCCTTGGCGAATTCCAGAGCTTGTTCCCTTTCGTCTGAAATCCATCTCAGGTCATCGAAGACAAGCCACTGTTTATCGGCCACAACATACCGTAGGTGATCGCCGTACCATGCCACCAGCCGTTTCGCATTGCCCAGATCCGTGCAAAGCAGGCCGAGGCTGGCCGGGTTTCCAGTGCTTTTCCGATCCTCCTTGATGTCATCGGCAAGACAAACCTTGCCCTTGTCCTGGGTCATGGGTTCTGCTCCAGAAATGCGAAATGGAGAGAACCGACACATACGGATCGCCCCATGTATTTGTGAGAAAGATTGATGATGTAGGGCTAGAATAGCAGTGAATTCAGGCAGTTGTCAAGTTATTTATTGTGTGATTACAGTTGGTTATAGTATTTTGCGGGTGTAAGGATAAGGTCCAAAGGATCGATTCTCGATTGAGCTGGTTTCTTTAGATAGTTTGCAGAATTAGGTTGAGTTTTGATTGCCGTATATCATTGTATACCGTCAATTTCTTCTAGGTGCCCCTCTCAGTAGCCAGCTCAACCACCACGGGTGCATGTACCGTACCGAATGCATCCCAGATAGCTACTTTTCTATTGGAAGCTTATAATCCAAGCATTTCTGCTATAGTTTGATGACTTAAGCGGTTGTTTCCAACTTGCGGCTCTAAATACTTTTTAATTGTCGTAAAGACACGTTTCATGTCAGCGAGATCATTGTCTGTATATATTAGTACAAAGACATCGTGGTTAAAAAAATATTCTTTGTGCTTTTGCATCTCTTTCTCAAAATTGTCTCTAGCTAGCACGTTTATCTCCTTTTGAGTTAGTTTCTTTGTCTTGTAGAGATATCCATGCGTAGACCAAGGAGAAAGTTCGATTCCAATTTTATTCATATTTCGAGGTTCGAAGATACAAAAGTCAAGCCTGTATTTGTGCTTCTGCGCTAAACCACCATATCTAAATTCAGGAATAAGTAGAGGAATATCGAGCGGCTGCGGGTGTAATCTGACGAATTCTGAATAGTACTCAGCCAATTTTGCTTCATATTTTGAGCCTGAGTTTCTGACAAGAACATCCTCGAAAAAATCTAAGTATTCATCGACATCACTAAATTTATGTCTTCTATTTCGCCCAGGAACACAAAGACCTGTTTCTAAAATATGGCCAATTGACCAATACATTTGGCTAAAGTGTCGTATCTCGCTTTTGTCATTTTCCCATTGCCCATTGTTGGTATTGAAGCGTGGAGTTACAAGTATCCCATATTCGGCATTTTTCTGTCCAATCCAAATAGTTGCCTCGTTTGTATTGGGTCTTACTTTCGATAAAGCATCATAATTATTATAGTATGTGCGCTTCAGAAAAAGATAAAGAAATTCGCGCAAACTGTCGCATTGACGGACCAACTGTAAATTGCTGTAGTGCTTGCTATTTGGGCCACGCCAATTTGCGACCCGTGCTCTGCTCCCCGTAGTGTGGACCAGCTGACGAGTTAGAATCCGGGTTGAGAATGAGCCATGCGGCTCGACCATCTGAATCGTAGCACAAATTGCCTTTTCGATCATCTTTTTCGTGTACACTGGCCGTACCCATCCGGGGGATAGGGCTCCGCTGGAGAGCGACCCGAGCGCCGGACGGGTGCTTATACCGATGGGCGCGGCTTTCTTGCCGCGTCCTTCTTTTTTGTTCTTTTCTTCAAACGCCCATCGGGCAAGCCTTAAAGCGTTAAACTCCGGGGGTTCGGGGGCAGCGCCCCCGAGAAGAAACGCCGCCGCTCCTGCTGCGGCGTCCGATATCCCAGGCTGCTGTGCGGACGAAACGTGTTGTATTTCCTGCGCCACATCTCGGTCTTCACCTGCGCCTCCCTCAACGTCAGGAAAATCTCCATGTTCAAATGCTCGTCGCGCACCTTCGAATTGAAACTTTCGATGAAACCGTTCTGCCAGGGGCTGCCCGCGTCGATATGCAGCGTGTCCGTACCGCGATTTTGGAGCCAGGTTTTCAGTTTTTCCGCGATGAATTCCGGACCGTTATCCGAGCGGAGAAAGGCCGGATTGCCGTATTGATTGAACAGGTCGTCCAGAATGCAGATCAGGTCAGCCGATTTGATGCCTTTGTCCACATGGATTGCCAGACCTTCCCGCGTGTACTCGTCTTCCACCGTCAACAGCTTGATCCGCCTGCCGTTGCTGAGCGAATCGAACATGAAATCGTAGGTCCATACATGGTTCGGACATTCGGCCTTGACCGGCAGGCCCGCCGACTTCGTTTTCTTTTTCTTGCGCGGCTTGTGCCTCGGAAGACAAAGCTCCAATTCCCTCCAGACACGGTACACCCGTTTCAGATTGACGATTTCTGATCTGTAAATCACGCCCCAGGCCCGGCGATACCCGAAACGCGGCTCATCTTCCGAGATCTCCTTGAGCCTGGCCTTCAGGACCGAATCGTCTCGCGGATGGGCCTTGTAATAGTACGTGGATCGTTGCAGCGTGACCAATGCGGCGCTTCGTCGGACGGACAGACCACGCGAGGCCGCGTGATCCACCGCTTCCCTTCGATGCGCCGCCTTCACCAGTTTTTTTCCAACAGCTCCTTGGCCACGTCAAGTTCCAGATCCCGTTCGGCAAGCAGCCGTTTCAAGCGGGCGTTCTCTTTTTCAAGATCCTTGAGCCGCCTGGTCTCCGAAACCGACAGGCCACCAAATTTCTTACGCCAGCGATAGAAACTCTGCTCAGACACGCCATGCTTGCGGCAGATCTCCTGCACCGTCGAGGTCTTGCATTCCGCCTCTTTTAGAATCGTCACGATCTGCTCGTCCGAAAACCGTTTCCCTTTCATCAGAATCCCTCCTTGAATCATTGGAGGATTCTAACACATCAGCTGTCCAGTTTTTGGGGGGCAGGGCACCATCCATCCGGCCAGCCGTTTGCGTGGGCGGCTGGCGGTTTGGTAATTTATGCCTTGATTCTATTGACCAAATATGAGACAGTTTTGTCAACATACACATAGCTTGGAGGCCAGCCATGAGACTGGCGTTCTTAGCCCTAGCGTTGATTGTACTCACCTCCTTTTTACTTGTTTCACAAGTTGAGGCAAGACGGGGATGCTGTTCCCATCATGGCGGGGTCTGTGGGTGTCAATGCTGTGATGGAAAACATATTCTGGGGATTTCTAACCAGAAACCAGCTACTGGATTCAATTCAGAGCAGGAAGCGACCTATAGCAAACACGCCAGTTTCCATAAATGACTTCAAACAATTGAAGAAACGTTCTCAACAAAGGATATATTATTTTTCTATCCAGAAGTATAATAGAAAGCTACTATCAGGTTTAATTTCCTGTGATGCTGGTACAGTTGTAATAATGCCTTTGGGAATATATGGAATGCATTCTCCTTGATGATGCTCTGGACTTTTCTTGCTTTCGATGCTACATGTTTTTACAGTGATTTTTGCATGAATGTTTTTAAAGTTACGATCAGTGTTGTTAATACCAGAGAATATCAACAGTTCCTGCTCTCCTGAAGTGCCAATGCTAACTGTTATCCACTTTGCGTCACCAACCTGGAAACCACTCCCCGCAGAAATTTTTTGTAGCAAGTCAACCACCTGAATATCAAAAAAGCAGTTCTCTGTAGGCTCTATTTCGCCTGGATCTACTTCATCCTGATCCACTTTGCCTATGTCCACTTCATCCTGATCCACTTTGCCTATGTCCACTTCATCCTGATCCACTTCATCCTGATCCACTTCATCCTGATCCACTTCATCCTGATCCACTTCATCCTGATCCACTTCATCCTGATCCACTTCATCCTGATCCATTTCATCCTGATCCATTTCGGAATCTCCATCAATCGTAACTTCATTGATAATTTTTCCCTGAAAATTATGAAAACAATTGATCTGACTACGAAGTGATTCTACTTGAATAGTATCTTTATTCGATTCATAAGTATCTCTTATAACAGTCTTTTGACTGATTACATCATTCTTTTCTTTACTTTTTGCAGGAAATATTGTGTCTCCCCAAATACTGCTGATTCCATTTTCCACATATTTCTTTCTCTGTTCTGACACATTAATCTTCTTTGTGATGATTTGTTCTATTATCAGATCGTTGGTGCCTGAAATCCGATACTTATGTATTGGTTTATAAGGAGGAGCACTTGATCTTATAGTTGATCTAAATTCTGAAACCGAAGCATGATTTTTTTTTGCCATTTTATGAAGTCTTGAGTTTAAATATATCTTGTCAATAGTATGATTTCTAGTTGCCGTTTTTTGCAGTCTTGAATTTAAATATATCTTGTCAACACCTGTTTGCCCAAGCTGAAATCTGACTACGCTCCTTTTCTTTTCGCTTGTTACAGAGAATGGCCCTGTAGTTTCTCGCTGGATTCCTGATTTTATTTTATCAGCTTGTATGAGGTTTTTAATCACCTCCAAGACAACCTCAAGATCTTGTTCCGTATTCCTGATGCAAATTGTCTTACTTATCTCGGTTTCCAGAACCCCTTTTGCCGTCTTAGCTGGTAAATAACCAGAATAAAGACGTTCCATAAACCTATAATTGTACTCTTCATACTCTCCCCAAATAGTTACGTGAATACAGTCAGAAAACTCTTCTGAGGAATTCGGTTGTAATAACGATGTTGTGCTGAAAAATGCCGAAAAAACTAAGCTTATTTTGAACAAAAAAGAATTCAAAGCATTTCAACCAATCGAACTATTGTTCTTTTCTTCCTGAAGCCTTTTCCATACTCAAAACAACATTGCTGATTGTCGCAATTTTACGAAAAGAGTTCTGGCATTGAGATGCATTTTGCTTTTTACTATTGTGAATATTTTGTCCGCCACCGTTACTAGTGTTTTTTTGTTCTTTTTCATTACTATTCGACAATACTTCACAGAACTGGAAATGTCTGATTTCCTTTCTGTTTCTTGGAAAATCCGAGTATTTCAGCGGAAGCCTAAACTCACTGACATTATCTCCTTTGATGGATTCTGGAAAAAGATTTTTTTGCATAGTTTTTTGCATAGAAGGATAGTCCAGTCCAGTAAATGTTCCTTCAAAGCACTCTTCTTTTACTATTTCTACCCTTACTGATATACACAACTGAAACTTTATCTGTTCCCCCTTTTTTACGTAAAACATATCAGTTGATGTTTTGCTGATCTTTTTGTATTCTGTTTTGGTTCCATCCGCTTTATCTGGATTCAATATTATTAACGATGAAAATAAAAAAGAGGAGTCTGGTTGACTGCTCGTATCGACAATAAAACGAAATGGAAGCCATTCGCGCTCGCTAAGTTCTGATTTATTCTGTACATATTGCTCTTTCCATAAGTAAACATCCGTATTTTTCTTGGTACACGATATCAATAAGATACTAAGCATAAACAACGGAATCACGACAAGCTTAGTAGTCAACAGTGATTGCAAATATCTCATTACATTTTTCCTTTTTGTTTAGTTTTCTAAGGTCTTGCAAGACAGCCTTTTTAAACTTATAAGACCAGCAAAGCCCGCGAATGCGGCACCGTTCTTCATTTATCCCAACAGGATGTGCTTGTTTTTCCGATAAAAGAATTACATCCTCAAACTTTGCTTTGCAGTTTAGACACCTTCCATGCAGGCTAACCGAATTAACAGGCTTGTTCACTTCAATAAAAGCACATAAAGAAGAAATATCAGCAAACAACTTTTGGGGCGGCGTTGTCGTATTGAAAACAACTGCTTGACCAGAATCTAAAACAACTTCTGAAGTTTTGCTACTAAAGGAATATACTACACTATTACTTTGGCACTCACCCAGAGTGAATTTCTCTATAATTGTGTCTGATGTACTACCCGCGAGAATGAATGTCTTTTTCTTGTTTCTCTCTGGGGATAATATTTTCGTTCCAAGGTGTTTCTTAGTGGCTTTGATTTCCCTTTTAGATAGTGTCGTCACAAGATATTGAGCCATAATACAAGGCAACGGATCTGAACGGCGGCGAGGAATGAGGCGGTGTTTTTCGCGTATCGCGTTGCGATTCCACGCCAGCGTTTCAGGTGGAGAAAGGCATTTTCCACCAAGTGCCGTGCACGATAAAGTTCCTTGTCATACTCGCGCTGAACCTTCCTGTTTTTCTTGGGCGGAATCACCGCCTCCATCCCGGCCTGCTCGGCTTTCTCGATAATCACGTTCGTGTCGTATCCCCGATCAGCCAGCAAATAAGCGGCATCCATTCCTTTTATCAGGTTGTGAGCTTGCGTACAATCCGCTGTGGGACCGTCTGTAATAAGGACTCGGAGCGGCATACCATGCGCATCCACGGCCAGATGTATCTTGGAGTTGAGCCCCCTTTTGTTCGCCCCATCGCCTGGTTGCCGTCTTTCGCTCCCGCCGCGTGGGGATGGACTTTGACGTGGCTGGCGTCGATCATCAGCCATTCGTAATCGGGCTCGTCGATAAGAATTTCGAGTAGCGATTCCCAAATTCCTTTATCTCGCCAGCGGCAGAAGCGGCGGTGGGTATTCTTCCAGTCGCCGTAATCGGGCGGTAGGTCACGCCAGGGAGCGCCCGTACGGAGAATCCAGAAGACGGCATCGATGAACTGCCTGTTATTCTTTGCGATTCCGCCCCAGGCACCTTTTCGACCCGGCAAATGGGGCTCCAGAAGACTCCAGACGTGATCGGAAATATCGTGTCGGTGATAGGCGGCTGGCATGTCTATCCTTTCAATATTTTATATTGATAGGAATTATACCCCAACACAAAATCCATGTCGAGAACATTCAACTACTCGTGACGACACTATCTAATTTCCTTGATGTTCTCGTTCACTTCATTCAAAGATTTGTAGGAGATTTTTATATGTTTAATAATTTTCTTGATGTTTTTGATATATTGCTCTGCTGTCTCTTGGTAGATACATAGAATTATCCTGTCAATACGATCAATATCTTTGCACTTCGTATAATCCGGCCAATCGCCAATAATTCCGCATGGTAGTAAGAAGGACAACACAGCAACTCCAGCATTGTTCGCGAAACCACTAAGAGCCTATTCCAATAGGCGATATTGTGGTATACTCCTATGAGTATAATATATTTATAGGAGTAGATCATGGGTCTGGTGGTAAAGGATGATGGTTGGCGCATCCCGGACGAGTTGTGGAAGAAGATGAAGTCTTTGTTGCCGGTTCATGTGACGGCGCATCCGCTGGGGTGTCATCGGCCCCGTGTCGATGACCGGGCCGCCTTGAACGCCATCCTGTTCGTTTTGCGCACGGGTTGCCAGTGGAACGCGCTCAACGCCACGGGCATCTGCTCGTGCGGCTCGGCCTACCGCCGTTTTCGGGAATGGACCGAGGCGGGGGTGTTCGAGGAATTCTGGCGGCGTGGGTTGCTGGCGTATGACAAATTGAAGGGCATCGACTGGTCGTGGTGTTCGCTGGACGGGGCGATGACGAAGGCTCCTTTGGGCGGGAAAAAAAACCGGTCCCAATCCTACCGACCGCGGCAAAGGCGGCGTCAAGCGCAGCCTTCTGGTGGAGGCGAAGGGAATTCCCCTGGCCGTAGCGGTGGACGGGGCGAACCGGCATGACATGAAGCTGGTGAAGGCGACGCTGGAAAGCATCGAAGCGAAACGTCCGAGGCCGACCCGCAGGAAGCCGCAGGGATTGTGCATGGATAAGGGCTATGACTACGATGAGATTCGAGACCTGGTGGAGGAATTCAAGTTCACGGCTCACATTCGTTCGCGGGGCGAGGAAGCGATCGCCATCAAGCACGAAGCCGGTTTCAAGGCGCGACGCTGGGTGGTGGAACGCACGCACAGTTGGCTGAATCGCTTTCGCCGCATTCTCGTGCGTTGGGAGAAACGCGCGGACACCTACATCGCCATGCTGCACTTCGCCTTGGGAATTATCACATGGCGGGCCACTGGCCTATTGGGATAGGTTCTAAGTATTAAATCGATGATTTTTTCTAAAATCTTGAAAAAGCCTTTTTTTATAATCTTGAAAATGCCTTTAATGGGGCTAAGCAAAGACGTTTTAAACCAACTATTTCTATTGGCAGGATCTTCTTTTG
>CAXXPQ010000001.1:0-1042657 GCA_963668655.2 Myxococcota bacterium | reverse complement strand
GCCACGATCCGGCCGGTTGCAGGTGTAGCCGCCTATTTCGCAGGCCACGGTGTGACCGTCGTCGCAGCCGTCCTCGCCTTCACCGCCGGTGATGCCCGTCGTGGCGGGCGTCGCGCCGCCGGATCCGTTGCTTCCGTTTCCGCCCTCGCCCACGACGAAGGCCGAGTTCCGGATGGTCAGTCCGGCGGCATTGGACAGGTGCGCGCCGTAGTTGCTGCCTCCCGTGGCGGTGTTGTCACCGATTTGCACGGTGAAACCGTCGAAGATCGTCGTGGAGACGATATCGTGGCCGTAGATTCCCACCCGACGCCCGGAGCCCGCCTCCGATGCGTTCACCAGGATCCGCGTGGTGTTTCCCGGCCCCTTGGACCAGTCGTCGCTCATGTCGAAGCCGCCCAGGACGTGTACGCCGTCTTTCAACGTGACCGTTCCCGTGTAGTCGCCCCGGCTGACCCAGACCATCCACCCGGCGCTGACGTTGTTGACGGCGCTCTGGATGCTGCCCATGGGACTGGTGCGCGTGCCGGAGCCGTTGTAACCGGGAGCGACGTAGACGATGCGATCCAGGCGGCCGTCGGCTCCGTCGCAGTTGCTGTCCACGCCGTCTCCGTAAGGATCGATCTCGCTCTGGTAAACGCAGTGATACTCACAGTTCACACCGTCGCCGTCCAGGTCGTGGTAGTCGTCGTTACATTCCGTCGAGCAGGAATAGGCCGATGGGTCGCCGCCGCCGCCGTTACAGACGCCGTGGCTGTTCAGACCGCCCGGACAGGCCGCGCAGGCCGCGCCGCAGTGGTCGGCCTCGTTGCAGAGCAGGCAATAGCTTCCGGTCTTGTAGTGGCCCGGATTGCAGTCGAAATCGCAGCTTCGGTTCCGGCAGACCGCCGTGCCGTTGGCCGGGGAACCGGGACAGACGGTCGTGCAGTCGCCGCAATGTTGCAGGTCGTTGGTGATATTGCTTTCACAGCCGTTTCCGTTCATGTCTCCCAGGTCGCCGTTGCAGTCTTTGTAATCGTCGCTGGTGCAGGCGTAATCGCAGTCTCCGCTGTCGCAGGTGGCCGTGTCGTTTCCGTTCAGGTTGCTGCGGCAGTCCAGTCCGCATTCGCCGCAGTCGGTGATGGCATGCAGGTCCGTTTCGCAGCCGTTGCCCAGCGGATTGCCCAGATCGCCGTTGCAGTCGTCGTGATCGTTCAGGCAATAGTAGCTGCAATTCCAGCCGATGCACTGGGCGGCGTCGTTTATGGTGACGAGGTTGTCGTTGCAGTTGGCATTGCAGGATCCGCAGTGCTCCACGTTCTCGTAGATCAGCGTCTCGCAGCCGTTGCCGGAAACGGTGGAAACTCCCAGGTCTGCGTTGCAGTCGTCGTAATAATCCTCGCAATCGAATCGGCACTGTCCGCTCTCGCAGACGGTCACGTCCCGTCCGTGCAGGTAATCGTTGCAGTCCGTTTCGCAGTCGCCGCAATGCTCTTCGTCTTCTACAACGTAGGACTCGCAGCCGTTTCCATCGGCCTGCCCCAGATCGTAATTGCAGTCTTTGTAATCCGCCGAGACGCAGGCGAACTCGCAGCCGTCGTTGATGCAGAGGGTGGCGTCGTTGCCGCCCAGTCGCAGATGGCAGTCCTCGCAGGATTCGCCGCAGTAGTGCGAGTTGGTATCGGCGTAGCAGGCCTCTCCGCAGACGTGATAGGTGTCCTCGCAGGTGAAGGCGCATTCCCCGCCGGAGCATACGGCGTCGGCGTTATCGGGCGGTGAGCAGGGATCGAAGCATTCCCCGCAGTGAGCGATATCGGAATTGGTGTTGACCTCGCAGCCGTCCACCGCCGATCCGTTGCAGTCGTCGAAATAGGCGGGGTAGCAGTCGTAATGGCACTCGGGAACGCCGTTGTCGTCACGGTCCTCGCAGACGGCCCGGCTGTTGTCCGGTTCGTCGCAGGGCGTGCAGCGCGTGCCGCAGTGCTCCACGGAAAGGTCGTCCAGGCAAATTTCCCCGCAAAGATGCTGGCCCGTGGGACAGCCGCTTCCCGTTCCCGCCAGGTCGATCCGATAAGTTTCGTGGCCGAAGACGTTGGTGGCGATCTCGATGGCCCCGGAATACGGGCTGAAACCGGGTGGGGAGAACGTGACCGTGAAACTCATGCTCTGCTGGTCGCCAAGCGTGGGCAGGGAATCGGGAAGAGCGGCCAGAGAGAAGACGCCTTCGCCGCTGATGAGCGAGACATCCGTGATGACGAGATCGCCCACGCCGGAGTTGGTCAGTTGGAAGAGAACCGGATCGGAAGAGGTCAGGCCCTGGACGTTGCCGAAATCGTAATCCTCCGAGGGGGTTATCAGCAATCTCGGCTGAATGGCGCGCCCGGTGAGGGTCACCGCGTTTTCCTCGTTTTCCTCGTCGTCCGTATCGAAAACCACAGCGCCGGACTTCAGGCCCGTTCCATACGTTTCCTCGGGAGCGAAACGCAGGGAGACTTCCAAAAACCCGCCCGCAGGCACGGTATGATCCGAACGAGCCGTGGAAAGGCTGAACTCGGGGCTGCTGCCCAAGGAGATCTTCAGGTTCGTCACTTCCAAGGCGTAGCCGCCCGTGTTCTCGATGCGCAGGATCTCCGTGTTGTCGTCGCCGATCTGCACCGTTCCCAGATAGAATGTTTCCGTGTCCGGAACCAGCGCCAGGTGGGGGAGCACTCCGTCGGCTTCGATGGAGAGAATCGGAGTGTGGCTTCCCGCCGCCAGGGAGAGCGCCGCGTCCACGTCGTAGGAACGCTCCTCCGTGGGAGCGAAAAGCAGGGAAAGCGTGGCCTTGTTGTCCGGGTCCGCGGTTCCCAGTTCCAGCGGGAAGGGATCGTTCAGCACCGTAAAGGCGCTTTCATCGCCGAAGGACAGGCCCGTCAGCGTGACGGAAAGCTGCCCGCTGTTGATGACTTCGACGTCCACCTGATTGTCCAGTCCCACCCGGGTGGCCGGAAAAGACAGGGTGTTCGGATTGAACTGGACGGAACTCAATGCGCCCACGCCGATGAGGGCCACCTGGGTGTTCTGGCTGCCGGGGTCGTTGCTTTGGACGATCAGGTTGGCGTTGTAGGTCTGCTGGGCCGTGGGCAGAAACGTGATCGAAATCGGCAGGGAATCGGCGGGATCGATCGTCCAGACCTCCGTCTGGGAATCGGGTTCCGCGTGCTGGAGCGTGAAGGCGGCCGCGCCCGTTCCGGAAAGCGAGATGGACGTGATCACCAACGGCGCTCCGCCCACGTTCTTGATTTCACCGTTCAAGGAGACGGAGGCGTCCACGGTGACCTGATTGAAATTGAAGGGGTTCGGGTCAACCGAAATATGCGGTACCACGCCGTCTCCGGCCAGGGGAATGCGGAATTCCCGATCGCCTTCGTCGGGGTCGCTGTTTTCCACGATCAACGCATCGTCGAAGCTTCCTTCGTCCCCGGGATGGAAGATCACGCAGACATCCATGGTTTGCGCCGGGGAAAGCGAAAACGGCGTTTCCGGCTGATGGACCATCTCGAAATGCACCACCGCTCCGCTTGCGAAGCGCAGGCGCGTGATCTCCAGCACCATGTTGTCGTCGGACGAGCGCGGAACGCTCTTGATGGTCGTGCAGACGGGATCGGACTGCTCGCCCACCCGCGTATCGGGAAACGACAGGCTGGACGGTTCGGCGTCGATGTCCACTTCACCCTTGAAGAGCGTTCTCAATTCCACGCTTTTCACGCGGTTGTCGGGGTCGTTGCTGAAAATCTTGACCAGTCCCTGATCCGTCCCCGCGTTGGCGGGCGTGTACCGGATGGTGATGACGTGGATTCCGTTTTCCGGCAGTATCAGGGTATCGGCGGGCGGATTGACGAACTCGAATTCCGAACTGGTGCTGCCATCGAATTCCACGGAGTAGATTTCCAGATCGGCGGAACCCACGTTGGAGATGTTCAGTTCCTTTTCCCCGAAGCGTCCGATGGACACCGCGCCGAAATCGATGTAATCCGGGGCCTGGATGTCCGGCCGGTCGCCGTCTTCGGTATCGCCGGCCTCGTCATCGCCGTCCGGGTCCGTGTCTCCGTCACCGAACGGCACGCACAGGCAATCGTCCGTGCAGTGTTCTCCCGCCGGGCATTCGGTATCGAAGAGGCATTCCCCGCTGGAGGCGCAGGGATGATCCTCCTGATTCAGGCAGGTATCGTGATAGCAGAGCTGGCCGTCCGGACAGTCCTCATCCGAGGAGCAGCTCGGGCCGGTGTTTTCGTCCCCGTCCGGATCCGAGGCGGCGGGATCGCTGGAACAGTTGTAAAGCAACAGCAGGATCAGGCCGAGAAACGCCAGGATTCCGATGCGATGCGGATATGCCTTCATTGCGAGATCCTCCGAAAGATACGACAGCGATCATTCCAGTACTTCATACTTGGATCGAATTATAGCGTCATTATTCTATCGATGAATTATCGTGTATTTCTGATAAGTTGTCAACGACCTTGTCTGCTTGAATTCACTTGAATTCATTGGCGATTTCAACAACGTACTGTTATCATTCTGATTTGTGTTGCCCTTTTTCAATTTGAGATCGTTCATTTCCGTCCAGGTTTTATCGTTTCTTTCGAAGAATCATCCACAAAGCCGGAATGATTGACATCGCCCTTTTCCTCCCGGACCCTATCCGTCCGAATCCGTTTTTGCATGCAAGCGGTGGTTGACAAGCGCCCCGGACTGGGCTACATCTTTGAATGGGATGAATGGGCCTCCCAAGGGCTTCAATCGGTGGAGCGATCCACCCAATCGGCGGGGTGCTGAATGGAGATGTTCTTCTGCCCGGATTCCGTAGCGGTGATCGGCGTCTCGTCGTCCATCACCAACCTGGCCAGCCGGATCCTTTCCAACCTGAAGCTGTTCCGATTCTCCGGCAAGATTTACGCCGTGGGCCCCCGGGAAGAAGAGGTGGAAGGATTTCCCGTCATGGATTCCGTCCGGGATCTTCCCGAGGGAATCGACCTGGCCGTTCTCCTGGTTCCGGCGCGCCAGATTCCGGACATCGCGGAGGAATGCGGGAAAAAGGGCATCAAGAACCTGATCGTTGAATCGGGCGGCTTCCGGGAATTCGAGGGCAAGGGCTCGGACGTGGAAGAACGGCTTCTGGAGGTCTGCAAACGGTACGGCATCCGCTTCATCGGCCCCAATTGTATCGGAACCATCAACACCAAGAACGGTCTCTGTTCGGCGTTCTTCGGATTTTCCTGCCCGCTCCAGCCGGGCGACATCTCCGTGCTGGCCCAGTCCGGCGGGGTGGGCATCTCCTACGCCACGGACCTTTCCGGCGAGCTGGTGGGCATCAATAAATTCGCCAGCTACGGCAACGGGCTGGACACCGACGAAGTGGACCTGATCGAATACCTGGGCCGGGACAAGTCCACCCGGATCATTTCCGCCTACATCGAAGGGATCGAGCGCGGCCGGGAATTCATGCGCGTGGTTTCGCGCCTGGAAAAGCCCATCGTGGTGCTGAAAAGCAACACGCAACCCATGGCCAACCCCATCGCCGCCTCGCATTCGGCCGCCTTGTCGGGCGACGAACGCGTCCTGGATGCGGCTTTTCGCCAGGCCGGGGTTCTGCGCGTCCCCAACTCCCTGATCTGGACCAATGTTTCCAAACAGCTGCAAATGCCGCTGATGAAGGGAAACCGGCTGGCCATCCTGTCCCGCTCGGGCGGGCACGCGGTCCTGGCCACCGACGCCGCCGCGAAAATCGGCTTCGATCTCCCCGAATTCCCGCCGTCGTTCTTCGAGGCGGTCAGTCAGTATTTCGAAAACAGCGTCATCCATCTCCAGAATCCCCTGGACCTGGGGCAGATTTTCTTCCACCCCGTCCTGTCCCACATCCTGGAAGAAACGTTGAAACTGGATGAGGTGGACGGAATCCTGTTCGTCCACATGTATACCCGAGCACACGATTCGGACCTGGCCCGCATGGTCATCAGCCAGATTCCGGCGCTGATGGAAAAATACGGCAAGCCCATCAGCACGGTGCTTTTCACCCAGCGGGACGAGCGCCAGTATATCCGGGAGAATTACAAGCTTCCCCTGTTCCGCTCGCCCTGGCACGCCGTACAGGCCATGGGATACAGCCGGGACGCCTGGCTGGCGCTGAAAAACCGGCGGCCCTTCGAGGCCCGCCCGTTGAAGCCGGACAACGAGGCCGCTCGGGTGGTTCTGGGCGCGGCATTGGCCGAGAAACGGAATCCCACCCTGGAGGAAGCCTTGGACTTGGTGGAAGCCAGCGGCATCCGACGAGCCAAGCACGTCGCCGTTTCCTCCCGGGAGGAACTGGCCGCCGCCGGGGAAAAGCTGGGCTACCCCGTCGTGCTGAAGATCGTTCACGACCAGGCCAGCCACAAAACGGAGGTGGGCGGCGTGGAGATGAACTGCCGCGATGCGGAGGATCTGGAAAACGCCTGGGACCGCATGACGGATTCCCTGCTTAAAAAAGAAATCTCCGGCGGCCTGCAACGCGCCATCGTTCAGAAAATGGCTCCGTCGGGCTGGGAATTCCTGGTGGGCGGACGCCGGGATCCCAACTTCGGGCCGGTGGTCCTGGCGGGCTTCGGCGGCACGCTGGCCGAAGCGGTGGACGACGTGGGCGTACGGGTGGCGCCGCTGACGGAAAAAGACGTCCAGCATCTCCTTCGGGACACCAAGGCCAGCCGATTGCTGGACGGTTTCCGGGGACGTCCCCCCGCCGACCGCGACGCTCTGCAAAACCTGATTCTGAAGATCAGCCGGTTGATGGTGGAGGTGGAGGACGTGGAGGAACTGGATTTGAATCCCGTCATCGTCCACGAGGCGGGAAAGGGGCTGACCGTGGTGGACGCCCGGGTCATTCTGAAAAATCGCTGACGAACTCTCCGGGGGCCTCTTTTTACCAACCCGCGATTGGCTCAATGTGTTTGCGCGATTTCGCACGTTCGCCTGACGATGCAGCATTTCCCGGCGTCCCGTCAAAGAGGTTTCCTTGCTTTCACGACGTTTCACCGATTCGATATTTCCCTTAAAAATCTGGATCTTAGAGCGGAATTGTGGTAGAGAATGGCCATGTCGGTGAACGAAGAACAAAATGAACGCGGCAGCCGTTCGCGAATTGCGAATTACCAGAAGATTCTGGCCAACAATCCCAGATCCTTCATCTTCGCGCAACTTGCGGAAGAATACATCAAGTTGAAGGAAGCGGACAAGGCCATCGAAATCTGCCGCGCCGGGCTGCAATACAATCCCGGATTCTCGGACGGCCTTTACGTTCTCGGCGTCGCGTACTTCAAAAAAGGTCTCAAGGACGAAGGCCGCCGGGTGTTCGTCAAAATCCTGGAAACCCAGCCGGATCATTACCTCGCGCGTGACGCCCTCCGGCGCATGGGGTACGACGACGACAGCATCGAGAACATGAAAGGCGAGGAAACCGGCGAGCTTCTCCTGGTTCCCGAGGGCACGGAGGAAGACTCCGAACCCGCGGAACCGCTGACCCGCCGCGACCGCACCCGCCCCGAACTGCGGGCGGCGGCCCGGCTCCCCACCCGGCCGGGCGTGCTCGGCGTCCAGTCCGCCTACCGGGGAGACGCCGTCGTCGAGGAAGAGGAAGAGGATGCGCCGACGAAGGAAGGGCCGAAATCCGTCTGGCTTCCGGTCATTCTTCTCCTGATCCTGGGTCTCCTGTCCGGAGGGGGGTATTTCGGTTATCAGACCTACATGGAAACCAAGGCGGCGGAAGACATCGCGCTCACTTACAACGAAGCCCGGGAGGGGCTGTTTCACGACACCTACGCGGCCTATGTCGAACAGGCGGAGAAACTGGAAAAAGCGGTGGCCCGGCATCCGAAGGCCTTGAACCTGAAGGCGCTTCTGACGGAAACCTACGCCAAGCTTCTCATCAGCTACGCTCCGGACAGCCATAAATGGCAGGCCGCCCTGGAAACCCTGAACGCGGCCTTCCCCGCCGACAGCCTGACCGACAGCGATATTCTGACCGCCCAGTCCTACCGTGCCTTTTTCCTGAACAAACCCGGGGAAGTGCGCTTCCTGATCGACAACGCTGGAGACCGCGGCACGCTGACCCCGGAAATGACCTGCCTGGACGGCGAGTTGCACCTGTTCGACCGCGACTACAAAGGCGCAATCAAGCTGTTCGAAGAGTCCATCGCGGACGAACCCCGACAGCAACGCCCCCTCTACCACAAGGCGCTTGTCCTGGAAGCTCAAAAGGATTACACCGGAGCGAAGATCACGCTGGACCTGCTGCTGGAGAAGGAACCCGGGCACGTCCTGGGGCAATTGCTCCGCTGGCAGACGATACTCTTCAGCGGCGGGGATCTGCGCCAGGTGGAAAAGGAACTGAAGACGTTTTCCGAAGAGCGAGCCGCCTCGCTTTCCCGCCTTCCCCTGGCCCGCCTCCAATTTCTGAACGCCTTCGTGGAAAACAAGTTGGGGCGGAAAAAAGTGGCGCTGGAACAGGTGCGCCGCTCCGTGGATCTGCGTCCCGATCCCAATGCCCTGTACCTCCTGGCCACGCTCCAGTACGAACAAAAGGAATTCGACAAGGCCAAGGCGTCCATCCTGAAGGCCATCGCGCAGCGGGACGACGAGAAGAAATATCACTCGTTTCTCGGAAGGCTTTATTTCCAGGAGGAAAACCGCACCCAGGCTCTGGAACAGATGGAAATGGCCATCGACGATTCCACGGACGAACTGGATCTGCTGGTCATGGCGGGCGAGGCGGCCATGCAGCTTCGCATGCACGACAAGGCCGCCCGTTACTTCGAACGCGCGTCTTTCGTCAACTTCCAGAATCTGGATCTGAAAAAGAAACTCATCCTGACCTACATCGCCAAACAGGACATGCGCGACGCCCGCAACCGCATCGAGAAGCTCTTGCTGGATCACGCCGACGACCCCGTAACCTATTACCTGAACGGCGTCTATTACCTGGCCGACGGACAGCCGGAAAAGGCCGACAAGGAATTCATGAAAGGGTTGCGGCTGGATCCCCTGAACCGGGAGATTCTGCTGGAAGTGGCCAAGCTGAATTTCACGCGGGGAGAAATCGATCTGGGATACGGGACGCTTCTGCGCCTGAACGAGAAATACCCGGACGACGAGGACGTTCTGCGGCAACTCGGTGAAATCGCCCTGGCTTCCGAGGCCGACGTTCCGGCCCGCCGCTACTACCGCCGCCTGGCCGAACTCCGCCCCCAGATCCCGACCTACCGCCTGTTCCTGGCCTACCTGGATTACCTGGACGGGAAAAAGTCCGAAGCCCGACAGGCGGTGGAAGAGGAACTGGCCCGCAATCCCAATCTGGGATTCGGACATATTCTGCGCGGCGTATTCCTGTTTTTGGAAGGCGACGGAAAGAAGGCCGAACCTCAGTTGAAGCGCGGCATCCAGTTGGACAGCAAGAATGCCGACGGACATTACTGGCTGGGGATGATAAAGCTCGTCCACGGCGACCGCACCTGGGCCAAGAACGAATTCGACATCGCCCTGGAATGCCAGCGGATTCACCCCAAAGCCCTGTACGAGATCGGGATGATCCACTTCGACAAGGGCAACTTCGAAAGCGCGCGGGAAGTGTTCATGCAGGCGCTGACGATTTTCATGCTCTTCCCCGACGTTCTCTCCTATCCCGTGAAAATCTACCTGCGGCTGGGCGAAATCCAGATCATGAAGAACCGGCTGAACGAAGGTTTGAAGTTAATCAAGAAAGCTTCGCAGCTCGATCCGAACGCGGCGGAACCCTATTACATCCTGGCCCGGGACGGCAATAAATACCGGCGGCCCAAGGAAGCGCTCAAGCTTCTGGATAAGGCGCAGAAACTGGATCCGGGACTGGCCGAGGTTCATTACGAACGCGGCATGATCCACATGTCCAAAGACCACCTGAAGGACGCCCTGACGGAATTCCGCACCTATCTGCGCAAAACGAACAACAAAGGCAAGGAAGCCGTCAACGCCCGTACCCACATCGCCAAGATCGAAAGCCAGCTTCGGGATTGAACGACGGCTCACCCGAAAGTACAGCGCCTCGCCTTCCTCCAACCATCGACCGGGAAAAGCGGAATATGGAAGCGTTCGTCAACCGCCTGAGAAAACGCCATCGGCATCTGAAGAAATGGGCGAAACGGGAAAATATCCGCGCCTTCCGGGTTTACGACCGCGACATCCCGGAGTTCGCCTTCGCGGTGGATCTTTACGACACGGCGGCGGTGGCCCAGGCTTTCGCCACCCGACGGCGCGATCTGGAGGATCCGTCCGGCGGCTACCTGGACGAAGCGGCGGAAGCCGTGGCCGAAGGACTTGAAATCCCAGTCGAATCCGTCTTCATGAAGGTACGGAGACGGCAGAAAGGCGCCTCTCAGTACGAGCGTTTCGCCCGCAAGCGGGAGGAACGCTGGATCGAGGAATACGGCCTGAAATACCGGGTCAATCTTTCCGATTACCTGGACACGGGGCTGTTTCTGGACCATCGACCCACACGGCAGTGGGTGCGCGGCGCGGCCGGAGACCGCCGGGTGCTCAACCTGTTCGCATATACGGGCGCTTTCAGCGTGGCCGCCGCATCGGGCGGAGCCAGAAGCGTTCATACCCTTGACATATCAAATACTTATCTGGATTGGGCACGGGCGAACCTCGAAGCCAATTCCACACACGCAACCCGCCTGGAGTTCACCCGAGCCGACGCCCTGGATTGGCTTTCCCATCCACCGTCCTCGAATGAAACCTACGACCTCATTATCCTGGATCCTCCCTCTTTTTCGAATTCCAAACGGATGAACGATACCCTGGACATCCGCCGGGATCACCCCGCCCTGATCCGCCGCACGGCGGCTCGCCTGGCCCCGGGAGGCGAACTGTTGTTTTCTACCAACCGTCGGGGATTTTCCCCGGACACGGAAAACCTGAAGGAGTTCGAACTATCGGATATCACGAAGGAAACCACATCTCCGGACTTCGCTTCCCGTCCAGCCCACCGCTCTTACCTCATCCGCCGGGCGTAAATTTTCTCTCCAGCCGCGACATGGATGATCCCTAAAGCTCTCCCTCCCCACCAGCTATCCTTTCGGATAGGTTGAAAAACGATCCGTTTTCATGTAGACTGATGGACAGGGTAAAAGGGATGCGAAAAAATAGGACGGGCATCGATCCGGGGACGTGATCGGTGTGTGGTCGTGTCTTGAGATACGCAGGTTCGTATTTTGGGACATGGCGGAGTGAAGCGCTCTGCGGTGATATTTGCCGTTGGGAGGTGACCGATGTCTTCTGGCCCCGAGGATCCGAAAAACGAGTGGGACGCGATCGATCCCATGGATGAAACCGGCGTGCTGAAGGCCTTCGAAAGCAGTCTGGACACCATTTCGCTGGCGCCGTCCACCCGCCGGACCCTGCGTCCCTATCAGCGCATGCGCACCACCAGCGTAAACGATTTCATACAGAGCATGAAGCCTTTCATCCACGGCAACCTTCCTCCGGACATCGATTTCGACCTAAGACTGTCCTACGATCCCTTGTCCATCCGCGCCGAACCCTCCCGTCTGGCCTCCGTCATCAAGAGAATGGTGCAGGCCATCTGCCGCGACAATCCCCTGCCGGGCACGTTGGTGGTGCAGACGCGAAAATCGGTTCCCGACCGGCTGGAAAGCCGGGGGCGCTGGGTGGGAGAGGATCGCGCCCTCGCCGTAATCGAGATGGGATTCCGCTCGGGCATCGAAATCGGGGGCGTGGAACGCATCGGCAGCATTCTGGAACCGGGCGAACGCGTCTGGAAGATCTGGGAAGAAGATTCCAGCGTCGCCGACGCGCTGAAGGCCATGGGCGGCTATGCGCTGATTAACGACAATCCGCGCCACAAATTCAACGTCAAGGTTCTGATTCCCACCGTGGAATCCAGGCGCAAGCGTCCCACCGGCGGCTTCGCCCGTTACCGCGAGGATAACGTGGGCGGACAGACGATTCTTGTCGTGGACCACGACATCGGCATGCTGCGTCGTTTGAACCGCACCCTGGAATGGCTGGACTATCGGGTTTTCCTGGCGCGGGACGCCGAGGAGGCCGTGCGGATCTTCGTGGAGAATCAGGAAAGCATGGATCTGGTTCTGCTGGAATTGAACATGCCCGACAAGCACGGTTGTCAGATCATGTTGGAGATCCAGCAAATCAAGTTGACGACCCATTTCATCCTGACCACCGCAAAGGATCTGGATTCGGAAAGCCGCAAGTTCGTTCAGAACCGCTACATCCCGGTGATCCGCAAACCATACAGCATGGAAAACCTGGTCGGTATCGTGGAATGCGTCATCGAGCAGGCCGCCCTGCATGACATCTGAGTCCGATCCGATCGTCGGCCGGATTTTTTCCGTTGTTCGTGGCCGAACGATTTTCATCCTCCGATCCGTCAGGCACGCCTCCGTCTCGCCCAAACCGTGAAAATCATACGCCAAACCCAATGCCTCCCTCTTCCGCACCCTCAACGTATTGACAGCCCGCCCCTGGAAAGGTATAAGAAGCGAAACGAAGCCTTGATGCGGAAAACCGGATAAGGCGGAATTCTTTGCACGTTTCACCTCAAAAGACACGATAAAAGGAGTCTGACATGAAATCCGTGAACGCTGTCGGCACGCTGGGCCTGCTTCTGGCGATGCTTCTGCTCGCCTCGGCCTGCTCGGGAACTCCCAAGTACGTTTTCAAGAAATCGCGGGTTCTGCCACCCATCATGGCCACGGGATACGGATGGGGAGACAAGGCGGAAGAAAAGGCCAAGCGGGAAGCGGAAAAACTCGCCACGGCCATGGTGATTCCCAACTCCCTGGAGTTCAACTACCTCCAGGTGGACAGCTACTCCATGTTCAAGATCAAAAAGGTGGACTATACGGACATCAAGATTCTGAAGACCCAGCAACTGGAGGACGGCGGCTATTCAGCCATCGCCCAGGGGCAGCGCAGCAATCAGGTTATCAAGGACATGCGTTTCAAGCGCCCGCTTCATTTCGAGGTCGAATGCGAGGGCGAAACGTTTGCGGAGCGTACGCAAAGCTGCACCGGCCAGTTTTTGCAAAAGGCCGCCATGCTCACCGCGCTCAACCGCTTCAAGGAAATCCCCAAAAAGATGCGCGGCGGGTTCACCCTTTATTCCATGGAACGTATCGACGACGGCAAGGACGAACAGATCCTGAAAGCCGTGGTTTTCGTCGGCATCAAGGGCAAGGGCGATCTGGAGCCGGAGGAGCGCGCCATGGTGCTGATGAACGCCTGGCACAACACGGTGGCTCACGATCAGAACGTGGACGCCACGGCCCTGTATCAGAAAGCCATGGCTACCATGAAAAAGATGATCGGTTACGTTCCGGCGGCCAACTTCGCCCGGGAATACGCCCTGTTCGAAATGAGTCACAATCGACTGCAAAACGCCATTGCCGGAATCAAGGACGCCCTGCTCATCAATCCCCACGAGATGGAATACAACAAAATTCTGTACCAGTTGTACAAAAAATCCGGAAACAAGGCCAAGATGGAAGAAATCCAGAAACATCTGCAACAGCTTGAAATGTGGGAAGAAAACGTCGGAGCGGACATTACCGGCGGTTTCAAGTTCCGCCAGAAGATCAAATGGGTCGAGGGCGGCGAGGAACAGGATCCCGACGGCATGATCCACTTCCAGGAAATGGATGAAGAAGAGGCCGAGGCCATGAAAGCCAACGTTTCGGAGGAATGATCCGTAGCGCGATTCGGTAAAACGACTTCACGGCCGGTCCGTTGTTCAACGCGGATCGGCCGTTTTTTTGGTGGGGCTCATCTTGGATTTCCGGGGAGATTTCTCCGGGAAGCTTTCGTCATTCCGCTTTAGGGGCTTCCGGCCATACGGGCGGATAAACGCAAACGCCTTTCTCGCAGATCCGTTCCCCCTTGCAATCCATATCATTCCGGCAACCCACGGAAACCGGCGGAGTCGGAGGAGGCATAGGAGTCGGCGCGGCTTCCGCCGGGGCGGATGTTTCCACGAATTTCGCTTCGTCCTGCGACGAATCCGGGCCGGAACCGGCGTCGGATACGGGAGTTTCCGTACAGAAAAGCGTTGCGATCCCGCAATGATAGACAAATCCCGCCTTGAATTCACGTTTGAAGGATCGATGAATGTCCAGGGGCGCGCCCTGACGATTCGGCAGTTCCCCGCCCGCCCAGATCAATTCGATTTCCCGCTCGCCGGGGCGGACATAGGTTTGCAGCCGCAGCGCCTCCGGATTTTCGCCTTCCTTCGTCGAGGGGCAGACATCCCGCCCCAGCATTACGCCAAAGGAATCGCAAACAAAGGCGTCGTCGATGTTCACGCGATCCGGGAATTTGCGGGTCACGTCGCCCTGAAGGACCAGACGCGCGGCCTTGATCGTCCCTTCCGGGCCGTCGATGTCGGGAAGCTTGTAGGGCTTGGCGCAGCCGCCGAATAAAACCGACAGCAGGAATACGCCGGAGAAAGCTTTCAAAAGAAATGATTGGAAGGTCTTTTGCATGCCGATCCTCGCCTTGAATTCGTATCCGGAGAGATCGGGGCCTTCTCCGGGATCGTGACAGCGTTTGCGCATATTCTAACCGCAAACGGCCCGACGCTTCCATAAAAAAGGCCGTTCCCTCGCGGAACGGCCCGTAGATCATCGCATTTTCGGAAAGATCAGAAAAGGGACGCCACGGCGGCCTGGGCGGCGGCCAACGCGCCGGACGGCAGGATCCCCAACCAAAGCACCAGCGCCACGGAAGCCACCACCGCCAGGGAGACCGGCAGGGAGGCCATGGGCTGCACATCGTTTTCCCCGTCGGCGGGTTTCATGTACATCGTAACCAGCACCCGCAGGTAATAGTAGACGGAAATCAGAGAGTTGAGCACGCCGAGTACGGCGATGACCACCAACCCCTGGTCCAGGGCGGATTTGAAGATATAGAATTTCCCCATGAATCCCACCGTGGGGGGGATGCCCGCCAGGCTCAGCATGAAGACGGTCATGGCCACGGCCAGCGCCGGAGCCTTGGCGCCCATACCCTTCCATCCCTTGGTCAGGTCCAGGTTTTCGTCGCCGTTTCGGCCGAAGAGAATCACCACGCCGAAAGCGCCCAGGTTCATCACAGCGTAACCCAAAAGATAAAACAACAGCGAGGCCGCGCCGTTTCCGTCCTTGGCCTGGGTGATGGTCAGGAAACCGATCAGCAGGTATCCCGCGTGGGCGATGGAGGAATAGGCCAGCATGCGCTTGACGTTATCCTGGACCAGTGCGGCCAGGTTGCCCAGCGTCATGGTCAGCACGGCCAGAATCCAGATGATGTTGTACCAGCCGAAGGCTCCCAGTTTCACCGGTTCGAAGGCCACGGCGAACACACGGATGAAGGCGGCGAAGGCGGCGGCCTTGACGGCGGCGGCCATGAAACCCGTGACGGGCGTGGGCGCGCCCTCGTAGACGTCCGGCGTCCACATGTGGAAAGGAACGGCGGCCGTTTTGAAGGTGAAACCGATCAGGACGAAGACCACGCCCAGGAGGGACAAGGCGCTCGCGCCGGATCCGGAAAGATGCTTGTGGATTTCGGCAAACCCGGTGCTTCCCACCGCGCCGTAAAGAAACGCGATTCCCATCAGCATGAAGGCGGTGGAGAAAGCGCCCATCAGGAAGTATTTCAGCGCGGCCTCCACGGATTCGTTGCGATGACGCATGTAGGCGGCCAGGGCGTAAACCGGAATGGACATCAGTTCCAGGGCGATGAAGAAGGAAATCAGGTCGGTGGCCATGCCCATCAGCATCATACCGGACAACGCCATAAGCATCAGGCCGTAGAACTCGCCGCGATGCAGGCCGTGTTCCTGAAAATAACCGATGGCCAGAAGCGTGGTCAGAGCGGCGGCCAGAAGCACCACGGCGTTGAAGAACATGCCGAAGGCGTCGGCAGCCAGCATGCCGGAAAAACAGCTTGCCGGAGCGTCGCCCCACTGGAGGAAATTCAAGAGGAAGGCCACCCCGATTCCGATCAGGGCGAAATAGCCTGCATAGGCCCGGCCGGTTTCCGGCTTGGCGAAGACGTCGAACACCGGGATCAGCACGGCGAAAAGCGCCACGACGATCCAGGGAAGCAAATGAATGACGTCGCTAAAGGTGAACACATTCGGCATGAACCAAGCTCCTTCGCGTAAATACCTTTTCCCGAACCTAGGGAATCACGATCTTCCGGCCGTCCCGTTCCAGTTCCGACAGTTTCACCATCGGTTTCGGCGAATCCGGCAGAACGCCCGCCGTCCGGGCCACCAGTTTGGCGTTGTAAATCTTCACCAGATTTTCCACGGAGGCGTCCATCTTGCGCAGAAAGTAATTCGGGTAAAGACCCATGAAGAACATCATCAGGATCAACGGAACCAGCACGAAATATTCGCGCAGGTTCAAGTCCTTCAGATCCTTGTTCTTTTCGTTCGTCACTTCGCCGAACATCACCCGCTGGAACATCCACAGCATGTAGATCGCGCCCAGCAGGACGCCGGTGGAAGCCAGAATGGTGAAGACCTGGGCGTAGGGCAGGCTCTCGGAACGGAACGAGCCCAGAAGGATCATGAATTCCCCCACGAAACCGTTCAGACCCGGCAGGCCGATGGACGACAGCGTGGTAATCATGAAAAAGGCAGCGAAGGCCGGAATGACCTTGGACAGCCCGCCGAACTCCGAGATCAGCCGCGTATGGCGACGCTCGTAAATGACGCCGACGATGAGGAAGAGCGCCCCGGTGCTGATGCCGTGGTTCAGCATCTGGTAGATGGAGCCTTCCAGGGCCTGCACGTTCATGGCGGCGATGCCCAACATGCAGAAGCCCAGGTGGCTCACCGAGGAATAGGCCACCAGCCGTTTCACGTCCTTCTGCACCATGGCCACCAGCGCGCCGTAGATGATGCCCACCACCGCCAGGGCCGCCAGAATCGGCATGGCGTAATGGGCCGCCACCGGGAACAGCGGAATGGCGAAACGCAGGAATCCGTAGGTTCCCAGTTTCAGCAGAACGCCCGCCAGGATGACCGAACCCGCCGTAGGCGCTTCCGTGTGGGCGTCCGGCAGCCAGGTGTGGAAGGGCCACATGGGCACCTTGATGGCGAAAGCCAGGGCGAAGGCCGCAAACATGAGGATCTGGGCCTGCACCGGCAGGGCGGTCTTGGTCAGTTCCAGCAGGTCCGTCGTGGTCTTGCCGAACTGCTCGCCGTGGACCACGTAGAGATAGATCAGGGCGACGAGCATCAGTAAAGAGCCCACCATGGTGTAAATAAAGAACTTCACCGCCGCGTAGATGCGCTTGTCCCCGCCCCAGATGCCGATCAGGAAATACATGGGGATCAGCATCAGTTCCCAGAAGATGTAGAACAGGAAGACATCGGTGGCCACCAGGGTTCCGATCATTCCCGTTTCCAGGAAAAGGATGGAGAAGAAAAAGCCCTTGACGCCCTTTTCCACGGCGGAAAAGGCGGACAGCACCACGATGGGCGTCAGGAAGGTGGTCAGCATGATAATCAGCAGGCTGATGCCGTCCACGCCGACCCGGTAGCCGATTCCGAACTGCGGAATCCACTCCATGACCTCCACGAACTGCATCTCCGCGGTGCCGGATCTGAAACCGGCCAGAAGGCCCAGACTCAGCACGAAGATCAGGCTGGTCCAGACCATGGAGAACAGGCGGATCATCCCCTTTTCCTCGCCGGGCAAAAGCGCGATAATCAGCGCGCCCAGCAAAGGCAGGAAGGTCAGCAACGATAACAGATGGATGTCTTGAAGGTTCATGAATCCTCGTCCTCGGTTACATCGTGGCTCCCTGCCACAGGTAAATCAGAAACGCCGCCGCGCCGACCAGGAAGCCGAGCAAATAGGTCTGAACGTTTCCGGTCTGAACCAATCGTACGCCCTCTCCGAAGGTCCGCACCACCCAGGCCGAGACGTGCACCAGCATGCCGTCGATCAGGTAGGTGTCCACGAAACCCCACAGAAACTTGCTGAAGTTCAACACGGGCCGGATGAAGGCGTAGAAGTAACCTTCGTCCACGTAATATTTGTTGAAGATCACCTTGTGGATGCCCGCGAATTTCTCCTTCATCCGAGCGGGAACCTCGCTGGTGTTATCCTTGTACAGACTGCGCGCCAAAAACCATCCGACGATTGCGATACCGAAGGAGACGGCCATCAGCCCCCATTCCACCGCCGGGGAACCGTGGTGCGGCCCCATATTTTCATGGGCGCGCGCCAGGACTTCATGCAGGTGATGCTCGAAGAGGTTCGGGATGTGGATGCCGACGGCGTGCAGGGCGTGCTCGGGCAGTCCGATCCAGCCGCCCACGAGCGCCAGGAAAGCCAGGACCATCAGCGGCACGGTCATCACGAAGGGCGATTCGTGCACGCCTTTCTTCTTGATCTCCTCCGGGGCTCGCAGCTCGCCGGAGAAGGTCATGTAGTAGAGGCGGAACATGTAGAAGGAGGTGCAGAAGGCGGCCAGGGCCCCCAGGCACCAGAGCACCACGCCCAGCCAGGCGGGAGAACCGAAATGCGTGGCGAAGACGTTGTAAAGGATCTCGTCCTTGGAGAAAAAGCCCGAGAACGGGAAGAAACCCGCGATGGCGAAGCAGCTGATGAGGAAGGTCCAGCCGGTGTACGGCATGATCTTCTGCAAGCCGCCCATCTGGCGGATATCCTGTTCCCCGTGCATGCCGTGGATCACCGAGCCGGAGCCCAGAAAGAGGCAGGCTTTGAAGAAGGCGTGGGTCATCAGGTGGAAGATGGCCGCCGCGAAAGCGCCCACGCCCACGCCCATGAACATGAAGCCCAACTGGCTGACGGTGGAGTAGGCCAGCACCTTCTTGATGTCGTACTGGAACAGGCCGATGGTGGCGGCGAAAAGCGCCGTCAGGGTGCCGACGACGGCGACCACCATCATGGCGGTGGGAGCCAGGGTAAACATGAACGACAGCCGTGCGATCATGTAGACGCCCGCCGTGACCATGGTGGCCGCGTGGATCAGGGCCGAAACCGGGGTGGGACCGGCCATGGCATCGGGCAGCCAGACGTACAGCGGAATCTGGGCGGATTTTCCGGTGGCGCCGAAGAACAGCAAGAGGCAGATGGCCGTCATCCATTCCACCGGAACCGTGGCGGCGCGCTCGGCCAGCACGTCGTATTGCAGACTGCCCACCTGCCAGAAGAGGATCATCAGGGCGATGACGAAACCCATGTCGCCGATGCGGTTGACGATGAAGGCTTTCTTTCCGGCGCTGGCCTTGGCGTCGTCCGTGAACCAGAAGCCGATGAGCAGATAGGAACACAGTCCCACGCCCTCCCAGCCCACGAACATCAGCGGCAGGCTGTCGCCCAGGACGAGCAGGAGCATGGAAAACATGAACAGATTCAAATAGGTGAAGTACCTGGAATAGCTTTCATCGTGGGCCATGTAGCCGATGGAGTAGATGTGAATCAGGCTGCCCACGCCGGTGACCACCAGCGCCATGACGCCCGAAAGCGGATCCATCAGGAAGGCCACGTTCACGGCGAAGGTCTCCGCCGCCATCCAGTTGTACAGCACCTGATGGATGGCCTCGCCGCGACTCACCATGGCGACGAACAGCACCAGGGAGGCGAAAAAGGCGAAGACCACGCTGCCCACGGCGATGGCCGTGACCAGAGGCTTGGAGAGCTTGTTCAGGAACAGGCCGTTGAGAAGCGCTCCGAAGCCGGGAAGCAGCGGGATCAGGAAGATCCAGCGGTCCAGATTGACGGCGGGACCGGACAGGCGAAGTCCGATAAACAGCGCGGCCAGCGCGCCCGCCACAATCCAGAAAACGATTTTCCCCATGCCGATGGGCTCGGGGGCGCTTTCGTGTCCGTGATCGTGATGCGACATGTTTCTCCTCGGTTCCGTTTCCGACGGTTCGGGCGATCCCGTTCCGTCCGTTTTCAGCGCTTCAGGTCGGCCGCCTCGTCCACGTAGACGGTTTCCTTGTTGCGGAACAAGGCCACGAAGATCGCCAGCCCCACGGCCGCCTCGGCCGCCGCGACGGTCATGATGAAGAACACCATGACGTGGCCGGTTTCGTTTCCGTGCATGGCCGCGAAGGTGATGAAGACCAGGTTCACCGCGTTCAGCATCAGTTCGATGCTCATGAACACGATCAGGCCGTTCTTTCGGAGCATGACGCCGACGATACCCAGGGAGAACAGGAGCATCGCCAGAATCAGGTAATGATTGAAAGTGATCGTCGTCAGCCAGTTCATCTCGTTTCCCCTATCCGGAAATCCCGGTCATACCCGGGTCTTGGCCACCATGACCGCACCGACGATGGCCGCCAGGAGCAGCACGGACAGCGCCTCGAACGGAAGCAGGTATTCGGTGAACAGAAGCGCGCCCACCCGCTCCACGGAGCCGAACCAGGCGTTCAGTTCGGGTCGGGGCAGGGTCTGCGCCCCCATAATCAGGGCCATCTTGACGCCCAGGGCCAGGGCGATGATCGCCGCCAGGGCCTTTTTGAAGGCGTTTCTCCGCAGACCCAGGCTTTCCCGCTGGAGGTTCAGCATCATGATGACGAAGATGAACAGCACCATGATGGCTCCGGCGTAGACCAGCACCTGAAGCACCGCCACGAAGCCCGCGTGCAGGAGCACGAACAGGCTGGCCGTGCAGAACAGCGTCATGATGAGCGACAGGGCGGAATTGACCGGATTCTTGTGGAAGATCAAGAGCCCGGCGCCGATCACCGCCAGAATGGCGAATACCCAGAAGACAAAGGCTTCCATGTCGTTCCCGCTTTCTGAAATCTGAAAAGTTCCGTATTCTCTTAATGGTTGCCCGCATCCGGCTTCAGGCCGGAACGCGATCAGCCTTCCTTGGCCTCCAGGCCGTCCTCGCCCAGGGCTTCCAGGCTCAGCCCGGAAAACGCGCCCTCCTCCGCCGCCATGGCGTCGAAAGCCTTCGCCGCGTTTTCATACCCGAAGGATGCATCGAACATCCGTCCCAGTTCGGTCAGGATTTCCAGTTCGGACTTCACGCCGGAAAGCGGCGGAAGCACGGGGAAAATCCGTTGTACCCGCTTTTGGTGGTTGGTGAAGCTTCCATCCTTCTCCGCGTAGCTCAGTGTGGGCAGGACCACGTGGGCCTGCTCCGCCACCGCCAGATCCCGGATCGCCACGACCATGAAGAAGTCCAGCAATCCCAAGGCTTTCTTCAGCGCCGCTCCGTCGATGGAGGAAAGCGCCGAAAGATCCTCGTGGAACAGCATCAGGCCCTTGACCTTGCCGTCCTCGATGGCGGCGACGAGTTCGTGGGCGGCGGTGAAATCCTCTTTGCCCTCATGGATGCCGAGCAGCCGTCCGCCGGTGCTGTTGGGCGTCTTGTCGTCGGACACCAGCGTCTTCGGCAGAACGTCGGACATGACGGGAACCACCGGGCGGTGATTGTACCCGGCCAGGAAAGCGACCCGCTCGGTCCCCAGAACCTGGCCCAGTTTCTTGCCCAGGAAAAGTTCCTCGTTGGTCATGCGCGGCGAAAGCAGCAACGCCACCGCGTCCGGACCGTGGATGTTGCGGATCTCGTCCAGATCCTTCTTGGCACGGGCCAAGGCGTCGGAATAGCGGGCGTCCTCCAGGTTGGCTCCGGAGCGAACCCGCGGTTTTTGCAGGCGATTTTCGTTTATACAATCGAAATCATGCCGCCCGTGATCGCAGATCCAGCAGGCGTTGACGGCGTCGTTCTCCCGAGGCAGCAGGCGCTCGATACGGCCGCCGAACCAGTCGATATAGATGTTGCAGCCGATGGAACAGCCCGGGCAGATGCTGGGGCCGCGCCGCAGATCCCAGGTGCGCGTCTTGAAATGGAATTTCTTGTCTTCCAGGGCGCCCACGGGGCAGAGATCCGCCGCGTTTAAAGCGAAATCGCTCTCGAAGGCTTCTTTGTAGGTGTCGATTTTCAGATGGTGCCCGCGATGGGTGCGGTCCATCTCGTATTCCCCCGCGATTTCCTTCAGATAGCGCACGCAGCGGGTGCACTGGATGCAGCGGTTCATCTCCACCCACATCTTGCCCAGATCTTCCCGTTTGTAGACGCGCTTTTTATCGTGGAAATCCACGAAGCGGCTCACCGTGGGACCGTACTCGTAGACGTAATCCTGGAGCTTGCACTCGTAGGCTTCGTCGCAGACCGGGCAGTCCAGCGGGTGGTTGAGCAGCAGGAACTGGAGCACCGCCTTGCGCGTCTCCACGATCTTCTCGCTGTTCGTGACCACCTCCATGCCGTCGGAAATGACGGTCCCGCAGGCGATGGCGGGCTTGGGCGGCCCGGGCTTGACCTCCACCAGGCACATGCGGCAGTTCCCGGACAGGGACAGGTGCTTGTGCCAGCAGAAATACGGGATGCGGATGCCGACTTCCCGGGCGGCCTGAAGGATCGTCAGGCCGGGAGGAAATTCGTATTCGGCGCCGTTGATCGTGACTTTTACCGTATCGGACATGCGTCTTCCTCTGCTTAGAGCCGACCGTCCCTCGGGCAGCGGCCCAGGCGGACGTGTTCCTCGAATTCATCGCGAAATTTGCGGACGAAGGCTTCCATGGGCATGGCGGCCGCATCCGAAAGCGGACAGATGGTGGAACCCATCATGTTTTTGCAGGTTTGCAGGAGCTGGTCGATGTCCTCCATCTTGCCCTGGCCCGCCTCGATGCGCTGGATCAGGAGATTCAGCCAGTGGGTGCCCTCGCGGCAGGGCGTGCACTGCCCGCAGGACTCGTGGGCGTAGAACTGGGCCAGGTTGGCCATGGCCTTGACCGCGCAGGCGTCCTCGGGCAGAACGATCACCCCGGCGGAACCGGCCATGCTGCCCGCGTCGCGCAGGCTGTCGTAATTGTGGGGGATGTCGATCTCGTCGGCCTTCAGCACCGGGCAGCTCGATCCGCCCGGAATCACGGCCTTCAGTTCGCGCCCGTCCAGCATGCCCCCAGCGTCCTCGAAGATCAGTTTTTTCAGGTTGTAACCCTGGGGACGCTCGAACAGTCCCGGGTTCTTCACGGGACCGCTGACGCCGTACATGCGCGTGCCGCCGTCCTTTTCCACGCCGAGCGAGGCGAACCATTCGCCGCCGTTTTTCAGGATGTGCGGGATATTGCTGATGGTTTCCACGTTGTTGACCGTGGTGGGCATGCCGAAGGCTCCCACCTGGGCCGGGAACGGCGGTTTCAGGCGGGGCTCGCCGCGCTTGCCCTCGATGGAGTTTATCATGGCGGTTTCCTCGCCGCAGACGTAAGCGCCCGCGCCGGTGCAGACCGCGATGTGCAGATTGTTCTTCGTGCCGAAAATCCCCTTGCCCAGGTAGTTCTTGGCCCGCAGTTCCCGGATGGCGTTCCAGAGAATCTCCTTTTCGTCCCACATCTCGCCGCGCACGTAGATATAGCTGTATTCGGCGCGGATGGCGTGGCAGCCGATGATGATGCCTTCCAGGAGTTGGTGGGGATCGAAGCGCATCAGGCTGCGATCCTTGAAGGTGCCGGGTTCGCCCTCGTCGGCGTTGACGCAGAGGAAGTGGGGTTTGCCGTCGTCCTTCGGCATGAAGCTCCACTTGATGCCCGCCGGGAATCCCGCGCCGCCGCGTCCCCGCAGGTTGGCTTTTTTGACTTCCTCCACCACCTCCTCGGGCGTCATGTCCAGGGCTTTTCGGGCCGCCTGGTAACCGCCGTCGGCCTCGTAGGTCGAAAGGAGATGGGAGTCGGGCGTATTGAATCGCTTCGAAAGCACGAGTTCGCTCATGGCGTCTCCCCGCCTCAGTCGAGATTGTCGAGGATCTCGTCCACCTTCTCGATGGTGAGATTCTCGTAATTGGTTTTATTGATAATCATGGCCGGCGCGCTGCCGCACATGGCCAGGCACTCCACTTCCTCCAGGGAGAACTTGCCGTCCGGTGTCACGCCTCCGGCTTCCAGTTCCAGCTTCTTCTTGATGTGCGCCACGATGTTCTGGGCTCCGGCCATGTGACAGCTCAGGGTGCGGCAGACCTGGATGTGGTGGCGGCCGAAGGGCTTTTTCAGATACATCGTGTAGAAGCTGGCCACCGCCTCCACGAACATGCGGGGCAGTTCCAGCCGTTTCGCCACCAGGTCCATCACTTCCGGCGTTACGGGGCCGAATTCGTCCTGGGCAATGTAAAGTACCGGAATCAATGCCGCTTGCGTGTTGTAATACTCGTCAAGGGCTTCGTTGATTCGCTTCTCCGACTCCGCAGAGAACTCCAGCGCCATAGTTCTACCTGTCTGCTGTTATGGGATCGAAAGGGCCACGAATACCCGGAAGCGGATCCGTCGAACCCACGAAAACACATCTTCATCCGGAAACGTTTGCAACTTGAGCACCTGGGTGCACGGCCTTGGGTTTTATGGCAAAGTCGGCGGTTTGTCAAGAGGAATCGGCAAGCAAACCCCCTGTATTCCTTCGCTTTATCGAAATCATTCCACCACCTTATGTCGTCTTGTCCCCCGCCATCCGCCGGAAATCGCCTCCCGCCGCCGCTCCGCGTCGGCCCCCGCCTCCGGAGCTTCCAGCAAACCGATGGAAATACTCAATTTCTCGGACAAAACGCCGAATGATAATAGAGAGTCCGTCTCTGCCTCCCTTCCGGAACCATCCGGACCCTTCATCCGACCGAGCAGAGACGTTTTTTCCCTATGGAGGTGCTTTATGTTCACGGTGGCGCAGGTTGGACCCGAATTCGAGGAATTGACCGCCCGGAGTCATCGCCTGGCGGAGGAATTGCTGGACGGCCTGAAGGTCGCTGATTCGAACGTCCTGATCTCCAAGGGCGAAATCCTGACGGGGCCATCCGCCGGTTCCGAGAAATTCTTCCGCCTCACCGACGGCAATGTCCCGGCCAACTTCAACGGCGTGCTGCTCTTCCACTACGATCCCGGCGAACTCATCGGCCTGGAAAACGCCTTCGGCGTCACCAACCTGGAATCCAGCCTGGATTTCGCCGTCCGTCTGGATATTTTCGACAAGGAAAAGACGCTGAAGAAAATCCGCAAGGACGCCGGACGCTTCGAGATCCTGATGGAGTACATCGCCGTGCAGACGGCCCTTTTCCAGTCGCTTCTGTCCGCCAACCTGCCCGGCAACCGCCGGCCTTCCTTCCAGGTGCGCACCTTCGATCCGGGCGACGTCATCATTCGGCAAGGCGCCACGGACCAGGATGTCTTTTCCATGATCAACGGCACGGCGGATGTTTTCGTGGACGAAACCCGGGTGGGACGGATTGGGGAAAACGAGGTTTTCGGCGAAATGGCCCGCCTGACCGGCGAACCCCGCAGCGCCACCGTCAGCGCTCACACCCGCTGCGAAGTGATGGTCTTCGAGGGCGGGGACTTCGACCGCATCGCCGAAAGCAACCCCAAGGCCCTGATCGAGATCGCCCGCAACCTGTCCAACCGACTGGCCCTGCTGGACCGGGAAATGGCCAGCTGACGGCGAAGGCATTTCGTCCGTTTTTCACCGCGATCTCAGCAGGTTACAAGAACATTTTTGAATAGAAGCCATCTCAAAAAGACGGTTTTTTATTTGCTCTTATCGAAATACCAACCGCTCATGGCGAGTGATTTGCGAAGCGACATTGGTTCGAGCCACGAGCGGCGCGTCCCTCGATAAACCGCCCACTTGGCGGCACTCGGGATGAGCGCCTTTGCATCGCTGAAAGAAAGCAAATAAGATATTAGAATTTACAACGACTTGCGAAGTCGGAAGGCCGTGAATCCGTCCAGGCGCGGATCCAGGGAGGTGTCCATCCATTCCAGGCCGCCTTCCGTGCGCCAAAGCCCCTCGGCCACGCCCGGGGGACGCTCCGGCGTCCAGCCGCCCATGTCCAGAAGCTTCCGGAACTGATTCGGCCCTTCCTCCGCAGTGGTGGTGCAGACCGAGAAAACCAGCACGCCGCCCGGCTTCAGGAGCGGCCGGGCCCGAACGGCGATTTCCCGGGCGGTGTGGGCCATCTCCGCCACGTCGGATTCCTTTCTACGCCAGCGGATCTCCGGATGCCGCCGCAGAACGCCCAGGGCCGTGCAGGGCGCGTCGATCAGAATTCGGTCGAAACTTCCGGAGAGTTCGTCCGGCCAGGGCTGCGTGGCGTCCCGAACCTCCGTTTCGATCCAGCCGAAGCCGTGCCGCCGGGCCTGTTCGGCCAGAAGTTTCAGCTTCGCCTCGGAAAGGTCCACGGACAGAACGCGTCCCTTCGATCCCACCCGCCCGGCGAGGACCAGGCTTTTTCCGCCGGGCGCGGCGCAGAGATCCAGAATATTTTCGCCTTCTTCCGGCCCAAGCAGATCCACGACGAGTTGCGCGGCCTCGTCCATGACGTGCGCCCGGCCGTCTTCGATCAGCGGCAACACCGGACCGATGCCGCCGGAAAGCACTTGAACGGCCTCCGGAACGTTTTCTCCCGTCCGTGCCTCCGCGCCGAGCGCGGCCAGATCCCGAATCAGATCTTTTCCGTTCGATTTCAAGGGGTTGACGGCCAGGACCAGTGGCGCGGGGCGATTGGCCTGCTCCGCCCGAACGGTCAGGCGACCCAGAAGACGCTTGGAATCGTCGGTGTGCTTCTCCTCCTCCACCTTCCAGCGCAGAAGGATCCAGTCGGGGATGGATTGGAGCAGCGCCAGCCGCAGAAAGGGATCCTCGGGCAATGCCGGGCCGGTCCCGGCGCGCTGTTCGCGCAGGAAGCGCCGCAAAAGCGCGTTGACGAACCCTACCGCGTGTTTGCGCTTCGTCTTGCGGAGAATTTGCCCGCTTTCGGACAAAACGGCATGTTGGGGCATGCGGTCCAGATGAAGAAGCTGGTAGAGAGCCAGCCGCAGAACGTGCCGCACCGCCGGGTCGATCTTCGCCGGGGGCCGCTCGGCGAGATACGCAAACCAGACATCCAGCATGCGCCGATTGCGAAGGACGCCGTAGACCAGTTCCGTGGCCAGGCGGCGATCGGCGTCCAGGTTTTCGTCCGACTCGCCCGCCATGGAACGATTGAGTTCCCCGAACAGCGCCAGGTTGGAATAGGCGGCGTCCCGCTCCACGCGGGAGAGCACTCGGAAGGCGGTGATTCGGGCGTCCATGGAGGTTTTTCCCGTTCGATTAGGATTTGATTTTCCGGCTTGTCGCGATCCGGCGGGAGTCAGACGTCTTTCCCGAAACGTTCACCGGAAGCCAGTTTCTTTCCACAGAGAAACGCCTCCGCGCAAAGCCTTTTTCTACCCTCGCACTGCAACTCGCGGATGAGCAGCGAGCCCCGCCCGCAGGCCACCCGGATGCCGTCCTTTCCGACCCGGACGACTTCTCCCGGAACGGCGTTCGTATTCTCCGGTAGCGGGTCGGCGACATGCAGCGTGACACGTTCGCCGCGCAGCGCCGTGCGGGCGCTCGGCCAGGGAAACAGGCCGCGCACCCGGCGGTCGATCTCCTCGGCCGAGCACGTCCAGTCGATTTCGCCGTCTTCCTTTTGCAACATGGGAGCGAAAGTGGCCCGTTCCTCGTCCTGGGCCACGGGACACAACCGATCGTCCGCCAGGGCGCGCAGGGTCGCGATCAGCCCTTTTCCCGCCAGCGGTTTCATTTTCTCGGTCAGCGAGGCCACCGTTTCCCGGGGATCCAGGGGCGTTTCCTCGCTCCAGCAGACCGGCCCGGCGTCCATGCGCAGAACCATGCGCTGTACGCTCATTCCCGTTACGTCGTCTCCGTTCAGAATGCTCCAGTTCATGGGAGCGGATCCACGAAGTTTCGGAAGCAGGGAAGCGTGGGCGTTGTAACAGCCTCCGAGGGGAAGATCCAGCACGGCCCGGGGGAGGATCCGGCCGTAGGCAAATACGCAGAACGCGTCCGCCCGCAACGCCTCCAGTTCCTTTCGGAAGGCTTCGTCCTTGGCGGATTCGGGTTGCAGGACGGGCAGGTCATGCTCCAGAGCCCGGACCTTCACGGGGGAGGGAAGCCGCTTGCGGCGGTTTCTCCCCTTGGTGCTGTCGGGTTGGGTGACCACGGCGGCCACGTCGTAGCCGGCGTTCAGCAGGGCGTCCAGGGCCGGAACGGAAATCTCCGGCGTGCCGAAATAGATCAGGCGCTCAACCTTCATCTTCCGATCTTCTCTCGCGCTCTTCCTTGAAGCGCTCCAGCTTGCGCACCGCCAGTTTGCGTTTCAGCGAAGAAAGCCGGTCGATGAACAGCTTGCCGTCCAGGTGGTCGATTTCGTGCTGGAGACAGATGGCCAGAAGCCCTTCCGCCTCCAGAACCTGGTCCCGGCCCTCCAGATCCATGTATTCCAGGGTGATCCGGGCGGCCCGTTCCACTTCCTCGAAGACGCCCGGGACGGAGAGGCAGCCTTCCTCGTACACGATTTTTCCGTCGGCTTCCACGATGCGCGGATTGATGACGGTGTACAGCCGGTTTTCCTCTTCCGGCGCGGTCACGTCGCAGGTCAGCATTCGCACGGGCGCTCCCACCTGAGTAGCGGCCAATCCGATTCCGGGCGCGACATACATGGTTTCGGCCATGTCGGCGGCCAGGCGGCGGATGTCGTCGTCGATGCGTTCCAGGGGCTGGCAGGCGGTCTTCAACCGCTTGTCGGGATATTCCAGAATTTCAAGTACGGCCATGGGTTTTCCTCGTTCTCGCCATCAATGGGACTGATCGCCGTCCGAATACGCGGGCCGGTCGCCCAGGCTGGCGTTGATGAGCAGCCGGGCGTGCAGGGCGTCCTCCAACCCGTGCATGCGCTCCATGGTGGAGCCCAGTTCCAGAATCATCTGCTGCTGGTCCGTGGTCAGTCCCAGAAGGGCGGACGTCAGCGCGATGAAGTTGGCCGGGCGGGTCTTGGCCATGCGATCCATCGCCCCCATGGGAAAGGGCCCGATCACGCCCTGCCAGGCCGCCTGACTGAAGAAACGTACGATCCGTTCCCGAACCGGCTCGAAGATCTCCGCGGGCGGATCCGTTTCCGGCTTCTCGTCCAGCGGCGCAATCTGTTTCAAAAGATAGGGACGCCGGGGAAGCGTCTCTCCCAGGGTTACCCGTCGGTTTCCGTGAACGAAAATGTTGTAGCTTCCGTCCACGAGCTGGCGGCTGGTATTGACGGTGGCCAGGGTGCCGACGGTGTAAAGCTCCGGATTTTCAAAGTCGTTCTCCAGCCAGGTGTTTTTCATCACCGTGATGACCAGGAGCTTGTCCGTGTTCAGGACATCCATAATCATGATGCGCTGGTTGGGCTCGTAGATCCTGAGCGGCATGTCCGCCCCCGGATACAGCACCGTGTTCGGCAACGTCAGAACCGGCAGATAGGGAGGCGTGGAGGACATGGAGAAACCTCGTCCCGCTCAGGAGAGAAAGGGATTCATGCGCCGCTCCTGGCCGATGGTCGTGCCGGGACCGTGGCCGGGATGGGCGCGAAAATGATCGTCCAGCACCAGAAGCCGGGTCCGAATGGAGTCGATCAGCGTGCGATGGGAGCCCCCGGGAAGATCCGAGCGGCCGACGGACATGGCGAACAGGGTGTCGCCCACGAAAACGTCCTCTCCGGTGAGGAAACAGACGCCGCCGGGAGAATGCCCGGGCGTGTGCAACACCTTGATTTCATTCTTTCCCAGGGTAAGAATCTGTCCGTCTTCCAGGTAATCGTCGATTTGGGGAATCCCCTCGAAGGACATGCCGAAAAAGGCGGCGGACTCCGAGGCGTGCTTCACCACGATTTCGTCGTCCGGGTGAATCATGAACGGGACGTTCAATGTTTCCTGCAACTCCCGCACCCCGGCGATGTGGTCCACGTGCCCGTGAGTATTGATGATCGCCTCCACGGAAAGCCCGTTGCGCTCCAGGTAGGAAAGCACCCGTCGGTTTTCCCCGCCGGGATCGATGATAAAGGTCTTTTTCGTTTCCTCGTCCCAGAGAACATACGTGTTTTCCTGAAACGGCCCCACGGTGAACAGTTCGACTTTCATGAAAACGCCTCTCCAAGCCGTTGATTCAAGCAGACTTTTTCCATAATAACATCCCGGAATAACATTTGTCCATGAATTCCATCCCGCCCGTTCCGGATAAAATCACGACTCCGAATCCTCCTGAAGCTCCTCCAGTTGCAGGGAAAGGTCTTCCCATTCGGCGGTGAGCGTGCCCAGTTCCTTCTCGATGGCTTCCTTCAACTCGGAAAGCTTTTCCAACTCCGTGAAATTCGTTGCGTATTGGGGTTCCGCCATCTGCTTGAGCAGGTTGTGCGCCCCGCGCTCCTTCGCGGCGATGCCTTCCTCCAGTTCCGCCACACGACGCTCCAGCCGCTGACGCTCACGTTGGCGCTGTTTGTCCTCTTTCCACTTTCTGACCCTCTCTTCCTTGGACAGATCCTTTTCCAAAGCCGCCGCGACATTCTCGGCAAGCTTGGAATGCTCCGCGATATCGAGGGTTTTGCGGTTTTCCAGATGGTCCAGAAATTCGGAATAGGTTCCCGGATAGACGGTCAGACGACCATCCTCCATAGCGTAGACCTTGGTGGCCAGGTTATCCAGAAAATACCGATCGTGGGAAACGAAAAGAATGGTGCCCTCGAAACGCTTCAGGGCGTTTAAAAGAACATCCTTGGCGTCCAGATCCAGGTGATTGGTGGGCTCGTCCATGAGCAGCAGATTGCTGGGAACCAAAAGCATGCGCGCCAGGGCCAGGCGATTGCGCTCGCCGCCGGACAGAACGGCCACTTTCTTGTCGATGTCCTCGCCGGAAAAGAGAAAAGCGCCCAGCAGATTGCGGAGTTTGGGAACCAGATCGTAGGGAGCGGAGCGCGACAGGGTTTCGTAAACGGAAGCTTCCGGGTCCAACTGCTTGTGGACCTCCTGGGCGAAATAGTCCATGTCGATGTTGTAGCCGCGCACGAGTTCCCCGGAGGCGACATCCTTCACCCCGGCAAGCAGGCGGATCAACGTGGTTTTTCCCGCGCCGTTGACGCCCACCAGGGCCACCTTCTCGCCGCGCATGAGCTTGAAATCCACTCCGGAAAAGATTTCCGGCCCGTCGCCGTAGCGGGCGGAAAGCCCGATGCCCTCCAGGGCGATTTTCCCGCTGCGCCGGGGTTGCGGAAAGCGGAAGTTGATCTTCTTGCGGACGGACGGAATCTCGACCTTATCCAGTTTTTCCAGCATCTTGACGCGAGACTGGACCATGGCGGCCTTGTCCGCCTTGTAACGGAAACGATTGATGAACGCCTCGATGCGCACCCGCTCCGCCGCCACCCGCTCAGCCTGGGCCCGCAACCGCTCCAGCCGCTCTTCCCGTTCCACCAGATAACGCGTGTAATTGCAGTGATAATCCGTGATTTTGCCGTCGTGGATTTCGGAGATGCGGCCCACCACCTGGTCCAGGAAATGGCGATCGTGGCTGACCAGCAGCACGGCGTTCGGGTAGTCCTTCAGCCATTTCTCCAGAAAGACCCGGGCCTCCAGGTCCAGATAATTGGTGGGCTCGTCCAGAAGCAGCATGTTGGGTTCCTGGAGCAGCACCTTCGCAAGGGCGATGCGCATCTGCCAGCCGCCGGAGAACTCGGAGCAGTCGCGGGGAAGATCCTCGTGGCGAAATCCCAGACCGATCAACACCTTTTCGATCCGGCTTTCCATTTCGTAGGCGGAAAGCTGCACCAGTTCGTCGTGAATCTCGCCGAAGCGGCGGGCCTTTTGCCGATATTCGGCCGTGCTGTCGTCCTCCCGGTCCAGTTCCTCCCGAAGCCGCTTTTCCTCCCGCTGCAATTCCCGCTCACGTCCGAACACGGAGGCCGTTTCGTCCAGCAGCGAGCGGCCTTCGTGCACTACGCCGTCCTGGGGCAGATAGCCGAAGGTGACGGACTTGGCCGCCACCACCTGACCTTCGTCCGGCTCGTGAATGCCCGCGATGGCCTTCATCAGCGTGGACTTGCCGGAACCGTTGTTGCCCACCAGACCGATGCGATCGTTGGGACCGATGTGCCAGCCGATGTGGTCCAGCACGGTCTGGCTGGCATAGGCGATGACGAGATCGACGAGATGAATCATGGCGCGGTTGAAGCCGTTTCCTGAAAAGAGTTTCCGAACTTGAAAAAAGACCTGAAGGAGTTCCCTCAAACCTTGCCCGTCTCCGGCGGCGGAAGAAAAACGAGAATCGGTCTTGGGGAAAATTCAATCATCCGGCCGAAACACGACTTCGACCGTATCCTTCCGATATCGGCGATTCAATTTCCTTCTTCTCGTTCCGCCGATTCCGCCGCGTTTTGTCCATCGACGCCAAGCCGCGGATCGAAGAGGACGCCGATAAGCTGGGCGGAAACTATCATGATCGAAGAGAGTTGACAAGTTTTACCGAATAAAGGCCGCCGCCCGGAACATTCGCGTCTTCCCACCGACCCCCGGCCCCCCGGGATCGGTCCGAGATCGGGGCCCCAAATGATTTACAAAGTTGTAAACAGCCGGCTGGTGGTAGTACCACCAGCCAAAATCTTACGCGGTTGTAAACGCTTTTCGGGACCGATCCGATGCGCCCCTCCGGAAAGCGTCTTCGCATTTCTTGCCGTTCCGGCAGGTTTGGAGTATGGTTTTATCGAATCCGGAATTTCTCGCGACGCTGTCGCTCCGAACCGAGACTTTCCGGACAGCGGCGAACATCCAACTCACCGAATATACGGGAGAATCCGTCATGCGCGCATTGGTGATCGGCGGCGATGGCCTTTTGGGAAGTCATCTGATCCGGAAATTGCTGGCCCAAGACATCGAAACCCGCGTCCTGATCCAACCGGGAAGCGACTCGCCCACCCTGGACGGGCTTTCCATCGAGAAAATCCAAGGCGATTTGCTGGACGAAGGCGACGGACTGGAAAACGCCGCGAAAAAATGCGACTACGTGTTTCACGTCGCGGCCATCACCAACATGTGGGCTCCCCGGGACATCACCTGGAAAGTGAATTACGACGCCACGAAGAGCGTGATCGACGCCTGCGTCAAGAACGACGTTTCCCGAATGATTTTCGTAGGTTCCGCCAGCTCTTACCAGTTCGGCAGCCTGGAGTCGCCCGGCACGGAGGAAAACCCCTTCCCCGCCGTGTACAAGAACGTGGCCTACATGGAATCGAAGTTCGCCGCCATGGGACTGGTCAAGCAGGCCGTGAAGGACGGTCATCTGGACGCCGTGGTGATCGCGCCCACGTTCATGCTGGGCGACCTGGACTGGCGGCCCAGTTCGGGCGAGCTGGTGCGGCAGTTCGTGGTGCGGCGCATGAAAGCCGCCACCCCGGGCGGGCGTAATTTCGCCTATGCGCCCGACGTGGCCGACGCCATGATCGCCGCCACGACCAAGGGCCGCCCGGGAGAAAGCTACCTGGCCGCCGGAGCCAACCTGACGTACCTGGATTTCTTCGGGCGCGTGGCGCGCCTGGTGGGCCTGGAGCCTCCGAAAAAAATCCTGCCCAAGGCCGTCGTTCTCGCCGCCGGGGCCGCCGGGAGCCTCGCCGCGAAATTCACGAAAAAACCCGTAGCGCTGAACTACACCATGGCGCGGCTGGCGCTCTGCGGCACGTATTACTCGCCCCGAAAGGCCGTGGAGGAACTGGGCATGCCCCAGACCGACGTGGACACGGCCATCGCCAAGACCGTGCAGAGCCTGCGGGAATACGGACACATTCCGAAATAGGTCTGCGTCGCCGCCCTATTCGGACGTACACGAGCTTGACCTTTTCGCGTCCGCCTGCGATACTTGAACCCGCGCCGGATCGGCGATGTCTGAATTCGTAAAATCACAAAGGAAATCCCATGGAAAAATACGCACGATTCCGCCTGCTTCTTTTGTTGCTGCTCGTCACACTCGCCCTGACAGGCTGTTCGTCCTCCGATGACGACGTATCGGACGGCGACTCGGACGGCGACGCTTTCACCGACGGCGACGATTCTCCCGACGGCGACGGCGCGGACGGCGACGACGACCCGCCCGCCGACGGCGATACGGACGGAGACGGGGAAGCCGAAGCGGACAGCGACACGGACGGCGATTTCGACATGGAACCGGAAGAAAATCCGGACGGCCTGCCCGACGCCCTGGCCATCGCCTACAGCCGCGAGGACCCGGACGAACCCGTCTCGGACGCGGAGATTCAAGCCTTCACCCGCAAAATCATGGTCTTTCTGAAGCGGATCCACTATTTCGATTTCGTGCTCTACACCACCCACGGCGTGGACGCCTCCACGGGCATGCGCGATTGGCAGTTCTGGTACAACGAGCACTTCCGCAAGGACGGCGACCTGGTGACCTTCTACCATCCGGAAAACCTGAACGACGGCGGGCACAACCTCCACATTCCCACGAGTCGCCTTCTGGGAAATCTCCTGGCCGCCAGCCTCATCACGGAGGACGACACCGCCACCCTGGCCGCCGTCCAGCTCTGCAAGGGCGTCAGCGCCTCCATGCTCGGCATGGTGCACGACGAGAACGACACCCTGCTTCACCTCATGACCCGCAACGTAGTCCCGGCGCTGAACCACGAGTTCACCACCCACGACGGCAAGCGCAAGGCCGTGGACTACAGCGGCTGGTTCTCGCCGTACTCCCGCTGGAACTGTTATCGCTACAAGATCGAGGAAAACCCGTACTGGGGCGAGATGTGGGTGACCAACCTGCGTTCGAAAGACGACGTGCCGCATATTTTCCGCCTGATTCCCAACCTGCGCTACGCCGTCAGCCGTTCGGAAAACGAGGATCTGAAGGATTTCTGCGGCGAGACGCTGGATCTTTTGGAAGCTTTCGCCAAGGACATCGTGGATTCCGATTTCCGCATCCGCACGAAGGACGAAAACGGGGACATCATGATCCCCGGCTACACCGACGATGAAGACCTGAACGACCTCCAGGGCGACCTGGCCAGCTTCATCGATTACCGCGAATGGATCCCGGAGGGCGAATGCAACGCCCGGCGCGGGGCGGAGCTGATCGGCTACCACGAAGCCACCATCGAGGACTGCGGGCGGGGCGAACCCAACGCCTACGACATCGCCTCGTTCAACATCAACCGCTACAACAAACGCATCTGCCGCTACTTCCACCTGGCGCACGTGGCCAACGCCCTGGTCAACCGGGACGACACGGCGGCCGCCGAACTGATGGACGGCCTGGAAGAACGCATGGACATGGAAAAAAGCACCACGGAAGACGAAATGCGGTACGAACCGGACGACTGGTACCGCAACCTGGCGCTCTATTACACCCAGAGCTACAGTTTCGGCTATCCGCTTCTCTCTGAAGAGGTACGCGCCATCCACCATTATTACGAAAAAGCGGTGGACGAATACGACGCCTGGCCGTACTTCGACCCGTGGGCGGAAAACGTGCCGGAAGGCGACCTGGGCGCATACCACCCGGGCAACTGCCGCACCGAGGATGACGTGCAATCCTGCTGGTGGCGCATCGAAGACATGGGACAGATCTTCGAAGGCTGCTGGTCGCCCTTCGTGAACCCGACCTCCGCCCGCTGGGTGGACTGCGACATCGTCCGCGATCCCTCGAAATGGGAAGAGGAATGAGGGGGATCGTAGACGATTTCCCTCGCCGACTTTTTTCCCGGACGCTCTTGACGAAGGTTTCGGATTCTGCTATTTATCACCTGCCGTCCGCGGGAAGGGCGGTGTTTAAACAACCAAGCGAGGAACCCATGAAACGCACTCCGATGCTGCGAACGGGTGGGCTTAGCCTGCTGATGCTTTTCTTCCTGTTTTCCTGCTTCAGCCTTCCGGCCTGCGGCGGGGACGAGGACGACGTGGAATACGACAACCTGGACGATTGCATCGCCACCGAATGCAGCGCCGAACAAAACGCCTGCGACGGAGAATGCAACGCCCTGGGCGAATGCGTGGTGGACTGCAACGAGGACGAAACCTGCATCACCGGTTGCCTGGAAACCCACGAGGCCGACCTGGACGTCTGGGAAGCGCTGTACGACTGCATCTATGACCACTGCTCCCCCTACCTGTCGGAATGATATCACCGATCCGGAACGACGGACCACTAATCGATAAATACAAGTAAATCCGAAGAGTTACCAAAGAACGAAAAGCCTGCAAAAGCCCCTTGCCACGGCCGCGCGACCATGATAGGATTCGGCCGGAATTCATGGCGGCCACGGATGAAACCTCCCCGTCCGCCCGCCGTTTTCACCCAACCCGGACCGGGGGAAAGGATCTTTCATGGCGCATATCACCGTTCTGGAAGGCGAGGCCCTGCTGGACAAGACCCTGCCCGTGCTCGATCACGGCTTCGTGCGGCTGGTGGATTACATGGGTTCGGACGCCCGCATCGTGCAGTCCGCCCGGGTGTCCTACGGCGAGGGAACCAAGACCGTGCGCGAGGACAAGGGCCTGATTTCCTACCTCCTGCGCAACGGCCACATGTCGCCCTTCGAACAGGTGATTTTCACCTTTCATCTCAAAATGCCCATCTTCGTGGCCCGGCAGCTCGTGCGTCATCGCACCGCCAGGATGAATGAAATCAGCGGGCGCTACAGCGTCATGAAGGACGAATGCTACGTGCCCGCCCCGGAGCGCGTGCGCTTCCAGAGCGTCACCAATCGCCAGGGCAGCAGCGCCGAGGAGGTTCCCGCCGAACTGACCGAAGAAGTGCGGGAACTGCTCGCCAAGGGCCAGAAAGAGGCTTACGAGAACTACGGGGAAATGATCGAAAAGGGCCTGGCGCGGGAACTGGCGCGGGTGAACCTGCCGCTTTCGTTGTACACGGAAATGTACTGGCAGATCGATCTTCGCAACCTGTTGCACTTCATCCGCCTGCGTCTGGACGGACACGCCCAGTACGAAATCCGCGTCTACGCCGAGGCCATGAGCCGCGCCGTGAAGGCCATCTGTCCCTTTACCTGGGAAGCCTTCCAAAATCATGTGGCGGGCGCGCGGACCTTCAGTGCGGGTCAGGTGGAGACGCTGAAGGCAGCGCTTTCGGAGAACGCGCCGGAATTGTTGGAGAAACTGGGACTGAACGACTGACAAGGAGCGCGAAAGGAACGCGCGACCGGAGGACATCCAATGGCATCTCGGATCGAGATCATCCATCGAAAGGACGGCATCGACGCGGCGGGCCTTGCGCTTTTACGACGCATGAAAGCCGATCTGAATCTCGGCGCGCGGCAGGTGCGCGTGGCCGATATCTACACCATCGACCGCGAGCTTTCCCCGGAGGAACTGGAGCGCTGCCGCCGGGAACTGTTTACGGATCCCATCACCCAGGAATCCGCCGTCAACGCCTCCGTCTCCCTGGACTTCGACTGGGCGGTGGAGGTGGGCTTTCTGCCCGGCGTCACCGATAACGCGGGCCGCACCGCCCGGGAAGCCGTGGGCGATTTGCTGGGCCTTGCCTTCGCGGACGGGCAGGCGGTCTATTCCTCCCGGCGCTACCTCATCCGGGGCGACTTCACCCGGGAGGATATCGCCCGCGTGGCGGCGCTTATCTCCAACCCCCTGATCCACCGCGTGCGCATCGCCTCGCTGGACGAGGCCAAGGTCGAGGGCCTGGCCTTCGAGCCCGCCAAGGTGACGCTCGAACCCAATTTCCGCGTGGACGAGGTGGAGCTGGAGCTTTCCGACGAGGCGCTCTCCCGGCTGGGCGGCCAAGGCATCCTGGATCGCGTGGAGGCGGACGGCCGCGAGGTGCGCCGGGGGCCCTTGGCCCTGGACCTGCCCTCGCTCTACGCCATTCGCGACTATTTCCGCAAACTCCGGCGCAAGCCCACCGACGTGGAACTGGAGAGTCTGGCCCAGACCTGGTCCGAGCACTGCAAGCACACCATCTTCGCCTGCCAGTTGGACGAGATCGACAGCCTCTACAAGTCCACCATCAAGCGCGCCACCAATGAGATCCGCCGCCGCATGGGCACGGACGACTATTGCATCTCGGTCTTCGAGGACAACTCCGGCATCATCTCCTTCGTACCGGGTTTCAATGTCTGCTACAAGGTGGAGACGCACAACAGCCCCTCGGCCCTGGACCCCTACGGCGGGGCGCTCACCGGCATCGTGGGCGTCAACCGCGACCCGCTCGGCACGGGGCTCGGCGCGCGGCTGATTACGAACATGTACGGCTTCTGCTTCGGAAATCCCTTCTGGAACAAACCCCTGCCCACCCGCAAGCCGGACGGCGGCGAGCCCATCCTGCACCCGAAGATCATCTTCGAGGGCGTGCGCCTGGGCGTGGAGCACGGCGGCAACAAGTCCGGCATCCCCACCAGTTGGGGCTTTCTGACCTTCGACGATCGCTACATGGGCAAACCCCTGGTCTTCGTGGGAACCCTGGGCCTGATGCCCACGGAAATCCACGGCCGCCCCAGCCACGAAAAACAAGCATTACCCGGCGACAAGATCGTCATGGCCGGCGGGCGCGTAGGGGCCGACGGCATCCACGGGGCCACCTTCTCGTCCGAGAGCCTGCACGCCGGATCGCCCTCGGGCGCGGTGCAAATCGGCGATCCCATCACCCAGAAGAAACTGGGCGACGCCCAGCACGAGGCCCTGGCGCTGGGACTTTACCGCAGCATCACGGACAACGGCGCGGGCGGGCTGTCCTGCTCGGTGGGCGAGATGGCCAAGGAGTCGGGCGGCTGCTACGTGGAACTGGACCGTGTGCCCATCAAGTACGCCGGGCTGGCCCCCAACGAAATCTGGATCAGCGAGAGCCAGGAACGCATGACCTACGCCGTGCCGCTGGAGAACGTGGCGGCCTTTCTGGATCTCTACCGCCGCCGGGGCGTGGAGGCCACGGTCATCGGCGAGTTCACCGACAGCGGGCGCTGCGTGGTGGAGTTCGGCGGAGCGTCCGTCATGGACGTGGAACTGGACTTTTTGCACGACGGCCTGCCCCGAAAGGAACTCACTTCCAACTGGACGCGGCCGGAGCGTCCCGAACCCGCGTTTCCGGAACGAAGCGATTTTACCGAAGACCTGACGGAACTGCTCTCCCAACTGAACCTCTGCGGCAAGGAATACGTGGTGCGCCAGTACGACCACGAGGTCCAGGCCGGTTCGGTGGTCAAACCGTTGATCGGCGTGGACGGCGACGTGCACTCGGACGCCTCCGTCACCCGGCCGCTTCTCGACCGCTTCGAGGGCGTGGCGCTTTCGTCGGCGCTTTTTCCCTCCTATGGAGACATCGATCCCTATTCCATGGCCGCCTGCGCGGTGGACACCGCCATCCGCAACCAGGTGGCCGTGGGCGCGGATCCGAAACGGGTGGCGCTCCTGGACAACTTCTGCTGGTGCAGCTCGGACGAACCCGGAAGGCTGGGCGAACTGAAGCGCGCGGCGGCGGCCTGCTACGACCTGGCCGTGGCCCACGACGCCCCCTACATCTCCGGAAAAGACAGCATGTTCAACGACTTCAAGGGGTTCGACGAGTGCGGCAACCCCCTGAAGATCAGCGTCCCCCCCACCATCCTGATATCCTCCGTGGGCTTCGTCCCGGACATCCGCCGGGCCGTGACCCTGGACGCCAAGCAGACCGGGGACCGCGTGTATCTGCTTGGCGAAACGAAGAACGAACTCGGCGGCGGGGAATACTTCCGCATGCTGGGCGAGCGCGCGGACGGGCGGCCGTGGATCGGCAACCGCGTCCCCGAGGCCGACCCGGCGCGCACCCGGCCGCTTTACGCCGCCCTGGCGGACGCCATCCAAAAGGGTTTGTGCGCCTCCGCGTGCAGCGTCCACATGGGGGGATTGGCCTACGCTCTCGCGCGTACCGCCATGGCGGGCGGCCTGGGACTGGATCTCACGCGGGCGGACGCCTATACGGAAACCGGCCTGTCCCACGGCGCGTGGCTCTTTTCCGAAAGCCAGGGGCGTTTCGTGGTCACGGCGGCCCCGGAACGGGCGGCCCGCTTCGAAGAAGCGCTTTCCGGCCAGCCGCTGGTTTCGCTGGGAACGGTCACGGAAGACGCTCGCCTGCGGATCCGCGACGAAAGCGGCCAAGCCTTTGTGGACGCCGGGCTTTCCGACCTGAAGCATGCATACAAGAAAACCCTGGACTGGTGAGGCGGTCATGACGAAACCTACCGCGCTGATATTGACGGGCTACGGCATCAACTGCGACAACGAGACGCGTTTCGCCTTCGAAAAAGCGGGCGCACGCGCCGAACAAGTGCATGTCAACGACCTGATCGAAGGTCTGAAAAAACTTTCGGACTACCAGATTTTGGCCTTTCCCGGCGGCTTTTCCTACGGCGACGACATCGCCGCCGGACGCGTGCTGGCCAGCAAGTTCATCACCAACCTGCACGAACCCATGCAGCGTTTCCTGGAGGATGAAAAGCTGGTCATCGGCATCTGCAACGGCTTTCAGGTCATGGTCAAATGCGGGCTCATCACGGCGGCCGAGACGCCCCTGGGCGGCCAAACCGTCACGCTGACCTACAACGACTCCGGGCGCTACGAGGACCGCTGGGTGCATCTGGCGGCCACGAGTCCGCAATGCGTCTTCACAAAGGATATCGATACCTTATACCTGCCCGTGGCTCACGGCGAGGGCAAGTTTTTCGCCCCGGATGAAACCCTGGACGCGCTGGAGAAAAACGGACAGGTGGCGCTTCGCTACACCTTCGCGGACGGACATCCGGCCAACGGCTCCTTTCCGGAAAACCCCAACGGCGCGCCCCGGGACATCGCGGCGGTCTGCGATCGCACGGGCCGGGTCTTCGGTATGATGCCGCACCCGGAGCGTTTTTTGTCCTTCACCAATCATCCGCGCTGGACTCGCATGGCGGATCGGCTGCGAAGGGAAGGGTTCCCCGTGCCGGAGGAAGGCGCCGGGCTGGCCATCTTCAAAAACGCCGTATGCTATTTCGATTGAAACGGGAGGCGCCGATGCTCACCCCCATTCACGATCCGAAAACGGGCGTCATGCGCACGGTGGCGTTCATGAGCGGTTCCGGAACCAATCTGCGCCGTATTCTGGAACACCGCGAGCGACTGTTGCGCGAGGAAGGCTCCTGCCCCTTCGAGGTCTCGGTCATCTTCACCGACAACGGCGACAGCCGGGCCACGGCCATCGGAAGAGAATACGACCTGCCCGTCATCGTGCACGATATCCGGGGGTTCTACCGCAGGCGCGGCCTGCCCCGCACGGACTTGTCCGTGCGCGCGGACTTCGACGCGCTGACCCTGAAGGCGCTCTCGCCTTTCCAGACTCCGGTGCTCATCTACGCGGGATACATGAGCATCGTCACCGAAAACGTCATCCGGTCCTTCACGGGCGTCAACGTCCACCCGGGCGACCTGTCCGTCATGCAAAGCGGCCGAAGGCGCTGGACGGGCGCGCACGCCGTGCGGGACGCCGTTCTGGCCGGGGAGAAAACCATCCGGGCCACCACCCACCTGGTCACCCTGGAGGTGGATTCCGGCCCGCTGCTGATGCTGTCCGATCCGCTCGCCGTGGAGACTCCGGACGACACGGACTGGAAGGACGATCCGGCCGCCGTTCGCCGGGTGGAAGAGCACAATCAGGAGCGCCTGAAGGAGGCCGGGGACTGGACGATCTTCCCTCGGACCATCGAGGATCTGGCCCGGGGACTTTTTGCCCGTGACGAGCGGGACCGAATGTACTATAATCATCGACTGTGCCCGATCGGATCGAATGAAAGAACGGACTGACGGACCCATGGCGGAAAAGAAAATGGACTCCAAACGTTGCGCCGGTTGCGGCGCGCCCCTGCCGGACGAGGCGAAACACTGCGGCGCCTGCGGCCGGAAAGCGGACGGCAAACCCGCCGCCCCCGAAGGGGAGGCGAAGGTCAAACGGGCCGTGCCGCCCGCCGACATGCTGGGCCTGAAAAAGGAATTCGCGGGGCTGACCGATCCGGCCAGAGCGGCGCTGAATCAACAGGGTTCCTTTTTCCAGATTCACGGCCCGTCCGGATGCGGCAAGACCCGCTTTCTGGAAGCCGCCGCCGATTATTTCCAGGAAAGCGGCTTCAAGGTTCTGCGCCTGGAAGGCGATCCCGAATCCGCCTACTTCACCCTCCAGCCCTTTCGAAAACTCATCGCGCGGCTGATCGGCATCTCCGACAAGGCCGAGCGCATTCTGTTGGCGGATCTGCAAACCGGCCTGAGGGATACCGGCCTCCGGGGCATCGACCTGTACTACCTGGGGTTGCTGTTCCCCATGGACATTCCCCAGACCACCAACGAGCGCCTGGACACCGGCCTGCGCATGATCGGCCTGCGCGCCGCCGTGTTGCATCTGCTGGAGAAACTCTGCCGCCGCCAGCCGGTTTTCCTTCTGGTGGATCATACCGACTGGATGGATTCGGTGACGCTGAAGGTGCTGCACGCCCTGATCCAGTTCACGCCGGAATGGCCCATGGCGGTGTTTCTGGCCGGACGGAAGCCCTTTCTGGACCCCGCATCCCTTCCGGCCCCGCAAACCATCGAGATCCCGCCCATGGAGGCGAAAAACGTCGTCACCCTGGCTCGCACCCATCTGGACGAAAAATCCCTGCCCGGCGGATTGGAATCCAAGCTTCCCGAGGCCGTGGACGGCAATCCGCTGGCCTTGAAATTCCTTCTGGACTACCTGCGCGTGGCGAATTACCTCCAACGCAAGGGCAAGTCGCTGGCCATCAACACCAACCTGCGCGGTTTCAACTTCCCCAAGACTCCGGAAGCCATCGTGGGACAGATGATGGAGCTTTTCAAGCCCCACATCGTGGAACTGGCCCATTGGGTCACCGCGCTCTGCCCCAATTGCAGCTATCGGGCGCTGAACGCCCTGTATCCGCACAGCCAGTTTCTTGAAGAGGATCTGAAGGAACTGGTGGAATACGGCATCATCAAATCGGAATTTCGGGGAGCCACCAAGCGGGTGGAATTCACGCACAACTATTTGTACGAATACTTCCTGGCCAAAGTTCCCTCCGTGACCCTGGCCGCCATGCACACCAAGATCGGCAATTACTTCCAGAAGGCCGATTCCCTGGTGCTGTACACCAAGCCCTGGACCGTCATCCGGCACCGCTGCCTGGGCTCCGACCAGTCCGGCCGCAAGGTGCACGGCTTCGAGCGTTCCGGGCAGGCGCTCTCCCGTCAGCTCCAGATTCACCTGGCCTCGCTCTGCTTCCAGCGGGAATGCCAGATTCTGCGCCGGCTGGCCAACGCGGAACCGAAAAAGCCCAACATCCACGAGCGCAAACTGATCTTCGCCCTGGACAAACTCTGCCAGTGCCACGCAGCCGCCGGGGATTACGACCGGGCGGAAAAGTCCTACCGGCTCCTGAACGGCCTGGTGAATCCGGCGGAAACGGGGTATCAGGCGGTGGATACGCTCTTCGGACTGGCCGATCTGTACAAGCAGCAGAACCGCTATTCGGAGGCCAAACAATCCCTGGAACGCGCCCTGCACCTGGCCCAGGACAAACGGGATCCCTATCCCCTCAGCCTGGCCGAGATGCGCCTGGGCGACTGGTTCCGCAGCCAGGGAAAATACGAGGAAGCGGAGAGCCATCTGGAAGAGGCCCGCATGCTGGCGGCCGAAGTGGAAGACAACATACACCCCACCCGGCGCTGGTCGCCGGAAATCCTGTTCGCCATCGGAAAGCTGCGTATCGCCCAGGAACGGCTGGACGAGGCCCTGTCTTTTCTCATCGACGCCATGGAGGGCTGCATGGCCGGGCGCAACGCCGCCACCCTGGTGCGCATCGTGGAACGGCTGGCCATCCTGTACGGCCACCGCAAGCAGGTGGATCGCGCCCTGGGCTTCGTGGAATACGGCTTGCAGATCGCCCGCGCCATCGGGGATCCGCTCAGCATCGCCACCATCACGCTGCACATGGGCCGGTTGATGCAGATGAAAAACGAGCCGGAAACCGCCGTTCTGGCCTATGCCGACGCCTACCGCATCAGCCGGGAGATCGACTGGAAACCCGGCCTGGAACGCAGCCGAAAGGCCCTTTTCGGAATGGGAGCCATACGGGAATGAATCGGCGCGACCTGGAAATCTGGGCCGGACAGATGCTGGCCGTGGGCCCCGCCGGAACGCGCATGGACGCGGACCTCGGACGGCTGATCGAGGAAGCGGCCATCGGAGGCGTGATTCTCTTCTCCCGCAACTGTCCGGACTCCGACAGGGTGCGCGGGTTCGTCGAAACCATGCAGCGCCGGGCGAAAACGCCGCTTTTCGTCATGATCGACCAGGAAGGCGGTCGCGTGATGCGCCTTTCGGAGCGACGTTTCCGGCTGCCCGCCGCCCGTGAACTGGCGAAACGGAAACCCGCCGACCTGGAAAAAGATGTCGTCCACGTGGCGAAGCGTCTCCGGGAAATCGGAATCAACGTCAATCTCGCCCCCGTGCTGGACGTAGACAGCAATCCGGACAACCCCGTCATCGGGGATCGCGCTTTCGGGACCGACGTGGAAACCGTCTGGAACGCCGCCCAGTCCTACATGAACGGCCTCCGGAAAGCCGGAATCATCGGTTGCGGCAAGCATTTTCCCGGACACGGCGACACGGACGAGGACAGTCATCTGACGCTGCCCGTGGTATCCCACGGCCGTGACCGGCTTTTCTCCATGGAAATCGAGCCTTTCCGCCGGGCCATCCTGGCGAACTGGGACATGCTCATGTCGGCGCACTGCCTGTATCCGGCGCTGGATCCGGACGAACCCGCCACGCTCTCGGCCTCCATCGGCCGTGATCTGTTGCGCGGCGAACTGGGATTTACGGGCGTGCTCATGGCCGATGACCTGGAGATGAAGGCCATCGCGAGCCGCCACTCCCTGATGGAGCGGGTCTTCCTGTTGCTTCAGGCCGAAACCGACATCCTGCCCGTCTGTCACACCTATTCCCTGGCTTTCGACGTGCATCGCTGCCTGGTGCGCCTGGCGGAGGACGGCCGCATCGATCCCCTGCGCCTGAAGGCGTCCCACGATCGCATTCTGGATCTGAAGACACGGCGGGGGCTGTTCCTGGACCGCCTGGCATGACCGATTCTCCGTCCGGCCCCGGGCCGTTTCTGGCAAGGCTTTCCCGACGCCTGCGGACGCGGCTGTTTCTGGAAGCCCTGTTGCGACTGCTTTCCGCAGGAGCGGTCTGGTTTCTTCCGGCGTTCTGGCTGCATGCCCTCGGGCTCTCCGCCGGAACCGGAAGATCGGTTTTTTACGTGGGGTTTTTGGCCTCCGCTCTCTGGCTGTACGCCAAATACGTCCGGATTCCCCGCCGCATTTACGCCCGATCGGCCGACCTGGCCCGGCTGGCCGAAAGCGTCCGCCCGGAACTGCGGGACCGGTTGGTCAGCGCCACGGAATTCGCCGCCGATCTGGAGCAGGATCCGCCCTATTCCCGCCGCATGGCCCAAGCCGCCATCGACGCCTTATCCGAAAACCTTCGGGCGGGTTCGGCCCGGACGATCGTCCCGCTTTCCGCGCTTCGCCCCGTGGCCCTGCGGACGTTCGCGGCGTTTCTGCCGCTATTCGCGGTTCTGTTTCTTGCGCCGGAAAGCGTTGGAAGTTTCTGGGGAGGAAACGGTTCCTCCGCCGAGGCCAACGGATTGGATTTCCTGGCCGGCGACATCCATCTGACCTATCACTACCCCGAATACACCGGGCTCGAAGCATTGCGGGTGCCCAATTCTTCCGGCGATATCGAGGCTCCGCCCGGAACCCGGGTGGCTCTGGAGGTGCGTGCGTCCCGGGATTTCGACCGCGCCGTACTGGATCTGGAGGAAGGCTCGGACGTGGAGCTTGAAAAGGGCGAGGGACGCACGTTTTCGGGAGAAATCACCGTAACCAGTGAGGATCACTACCGTTTTTCCTTCGATGGCGAGTCCGACAAGCTGCGCCGGAGTCTGCGGATAAAGCCCGACCGGGAGCCCTTCGCCGCCGTGGATTACCCCCCGACGGAACTGGAGGTGCGGGAAACGGATCGCATCGAGCTTTCCTACCGCCTGGAGGACGATTACGGCCTGAAATCGGCGGAACTGGTGTTCGACTACGACAACGGCAAGAAACGCGAGGAACGTCGCATCCCATTGAAATCCTTCGAGGATCGCAGCCGATCCTTCCGGGGCGAGACCGTCTGGGATCTGTCCGCCACGCTCTTCAAGGAGGGCGACCGCGTTCCGTATTTCGTGGAGGTCAAGGACAACGACAGCGTGAACGGTCCCAAGATCGGGCGCTCGGAAACCCACACGCTGAAAATCTTCAGCGTGCAAGAGCATCACAAGAAACTGATCGAGCTTCAGGAAAAATACTGGGAATCCATGATCGCGCTTCTGGCCAAGCGGCTGGAACACCCCGTACCGGAGAACATCCGGGAGTCGCCGGACGCCATTACAGGGATCTTCACCAGTCATATTGCGGAGTTGAACGAAATTCTGGTGGATCCGCTCGGGCGCTTGACCAAGGAACTGGAAGACGATCCCCTGGCCACCGAGGCGATCCGGAGCCTGATGACGGCCATGCTGGACGACTGGTCGATGCATCGTTTGGATTACGAAAACAGCCTTTGGAAGTTCGAGCGCGATTTGCAGGCATGGCGCTCGGACGGGCGCGGAGGCGCTTCGCTGGGAGTGTTCTACAAGCTGAAAATGCTGGCCGAGGGAAGCATCCAACGCCTGGAAAAGTACATCATCGACCTGTACGAACTGCTCCAAAAGCAGAAATACGACGCCCTGGTGGGCGACACCGAAAAACTTTCCGACATTCGGGACGAGTTGCGCAGGCTTCTGGAGGAATACAAGCGCACGGGGGACGAGGCCCTGGCCGAACGCATCCGTGCGCTCTTGGACGAAATGCGCAAACGCCTCTCCGATCTTTACGCGAAGATGGCCGACGTGAAGAAAGAAACCAACAACGAGTTCATCAATCCGGAAGCCCTGCATCCGCAGGAAATGAAAACCAACATGGACGGCCTGGATCAGGCGTTGAAGTCCGGAGACCTGGACAAGGCTTTTCAGGAACTGGAAAACCTGTCCATGATGCTCAACGACACCCTGGAGCAGATGAAGAAAGGCTCCGAGGAACTGGGCGAATCCCTGTATTCGGAATCCATGCGGAAGTTGCTGGATTTCCAGAAGGATCTGGATCAGTTGACGGAAAAACAGAAGGAAATCCAAAAAGTTACCGAAGAACGCAAGCAGACTCTCCAAGAACGCATGGCCGGCAAGATGGAACGGGATCTGGACCGGAACCTGGCGGAAATGGAACGAAAGGTCCAAGAAGCCATCCGAGAGGCGGGAGCGGTGAAGCAGCCGCCCAGTCAATCCACCCAACAGAACCGGGACGTGGCCGTGGGCCGTATGGAGGAACTGAAAAAGGCGCTTGAAAACCGGGACGTGAGCGGAGCGCGGGACATCGCGGAACTGGCCCTGGGCCGCCTCCAGGCGCTTTCCTCGGAATTGAAGAATCCGTTCCTGATTCCGCCGGGCGGCAAAAAAAACGGAAACGCAGAAAACATCCGACACGCCGAAACGGCGGAAAAGCGCTTGCAAGAGGTCACGGAAGAACTGAGACAGGCCATGCCGGATCCGGGAAAATTCATGAATCCGGAGGAAAAACGACAACTTCAGGAGATGGCGCGCCGCCAGCGCCAGTTGGAGCAGGAATCTTATCGCCTGCGACAGGACGTGGCCGAACTGGAAAAAGAGGTTCCCTTCATGCCGCCCGACGCCCAGAATCTGATGCAATCGGCTTCGGCGGGCATGCAACAGAGCCGCCAGAAACTGGACGAAATGCGCCCCGGCCAGGCCGAGGGACACCAGCGGCAGAGCATCCACAACATGGAACAACTGAAGGAAGGCATCGGCGAGGCCATGAAGCAGATGCAGTCCGGCATGAAATACGGCGGGATGCAGCCGTCCATGAAGGAAGGGTCGGGACGCACGTTGAAACGCGAAAAGGTCGCCCTTCCCAAACCCGGGGAGCACCGTTCGCCCAAGGAACTGCGAGAGGATCTGCTGGAGGCCATGAAGCGCAAGTCCCCGGAATATTACGAGCCTCAGAACCGTCAGTATTACAAGGAACTGGTGAAATGAGGACTTCCGCCATGAAACGGACAATCCTGAAAATCGGCCGCATGGGTCTTTTCGTCGTGCTTCTGGCCTTCGGGCTCCGGATCGGGTTCGCTCCTCCGGCCGCCGCCGAGACCGGCGCAAAAATCCGTACGCTGACGGAAACCGGCCACCGCCTGCTTTGGGCCTGGCAGCATGAAAAGGCAGGGGAAATCGCGAGAACCCTTCTGGATTCGGGGGATCATAGTCCCGAAACCCTGTATTTTCTGGGTCACTACTATTTCGAGATCGGCGAATACGAAAAGGCCCTGGACGACCTGAACGGCGCAAGGGATTTTCGTCCGGCATTCATGGCGAAAAACGACTACGCGCCGTATCTGCTGGCGGCCTACGAAAATACGAAGGATTTCGAAAAGAAACGGAGCGAGCATTTCGAATTCCGCTACGCCGAGGGTCTGGACGAACTTTTGGCGGATTCCGGACTGGAAGTCCTGGAAAAGACTTACGCCGCCCTGGCGGAAGACCTGGGGTTCCGTCCCGAGCGCCGCGTGGTGGCCGAGATCTATCCGCGCCTGGAGATGCTGGCCCGGGCCACGGGGCTCACCGTGGAAAACCTGAAAACCTCCGGCGTCATCGCCATCTGCAAATTCGGGCGGCTGATGGTCACCAGCCCGCGGGTCTCGCCCTTCGGTTTCGCCTGGCGCGACACGCTGAATCATGAGTACGTCCACCTGGCCATCTCCAGCGTCTCGGCCAACACCGTGCCCGTCTGGCTGCACGAGGGCCTGGCCAAATTCCACGAGGAACGCTGGCGCATGCCCCGGGGCGGACAACTGGAGGCCGGATCCGAGTCGCTGCTTGCCCGGGCGCTGAAAGAAGACAAACTCGTCACCCTGGAACAGATCCACCCCTCCATGGCCTACCTGCCCAGCCAGGACCACACGGCGCTGGCCTTCGCCGAGGTGCTGACCATGATCCAGTGGCTCGACCGTCTGCGAGGGGCCGACGGCTTCAAGAAGTTGCTGGGCGCGCTACGCGAGGGCCTGGAACTGGACGCCGCCTTCCGGCGGGTCTACGGCTTCGACGTAAACGGACTGCAACGTCGCTGGCGCACGGACATCGGCCATCGCCGCCTGCGCATGCTGGATTACCAGTTCGACGACTATTCGATCCTCTTCGACGGCGCGGACGAGAACGCGGAAGAACGGGAAATCCGCAAGATCACCAAGCGGGACGGGCGTAATCACATGACGCTCGGAAAGCTATTGAAGGATCGCGAACATCCCAAAGCCAGCGTGGCGGAATTCGAAAAGGCGGAAAACGTCCTGGGGCCGGGACACCCCAGGCTGGCCAACTTCATGGCCGAATCCTTTCTGGAAATGGGGGCTTACGACCGCGCGGCGGCGCGCCTGCTGCCGGCCCTGGATTTGTCGCCCAACTATCTGCCGAGCCACGTGCGTATCGCCACGGCTTACACCGAGATGGGCCGCTACGAAGACGCCCTGAAGCATCTGGACTACGCCGCCGGAATCAATCCCTTCGATCCACGCATCTACGCCCTGGAGGTCCGCTGCAACGAGGAGCTTCAACGCCCCGAAAAAGCTCGCCGGGCCCGGAAAATCCTGGAGCGGGTGACCCGCCGCTGAAACTCCGGCAGGAAATGGAATGTGTTTCAGGGAGAGGCGTATCGGCCTTTCCGGCGATAAAAAAGCGGATTCCATAGAAGGAATCCGCCTCAAACTCGAATCATCGATGTGCGACCGTTTTTCCGGCCGCGCGATATATTCTTATTCGTAATCGTACCAGCCCTTGCCCACCTTGCGTCCTTTGTGCCCGGCGTCCATACGTTCCCGGAAAGCGTTGGGCAGTTTGAAGCGATCGCCATAGGCTTCCGTCAGGATGCCGTGGACTTTCTCCAACAGTTCCAGGCTGATATTGTCGCACAGGCGGAACGGTCCCACCGGATGACCCAGGCCCAGTTTGCAGGCCGTGTCGATATCCTCGATGCTGGCCACGCCTTCGTCGTAGAGCCGATAGGCTTCGTTCATCAGCGCGCAGAGAATGCGATTGACCACGAACCCTTCCACGTTCTTCACCGTCACGGGAGCCTTGCCGATGGCTTCGCAGAAAGCCCGCCCGGCGGCCACGGTTTCCTCGGTGGACAGAAGACCCGGAATGACCTCCACCAGTTTCATGATGGACGCCGGGCTGAAGAAGTGCAGGCCCACGAAACGATCCGGACGGGCGGCGGCGGCCAGTTTGGTGATGGAAATCGAGGACGTGTTGGAGGCGAAGACGCATTCGGGCTTGCAGATCTCATCCAGTTCCTTGAAGGCTTTGTGCTTGATGTCCACCACCTCCAGAATGGCCTCGATCACCAGATCGGCGTCCTCGAATCCCCCGTAGGAATCGGTGGCCGTGATGCGTTGCAGGATTTCGGCTTTGGCGGCTTCCTCCAGTTTGCCCTTTTCCACCTTTTTGGAAAGGATCTTGTCGATGCGCCCCTTGCCCTTGTCCGCCAGTTCCTGGCTGATTTCCTTCATCACCACGCTCATGCCCGCCTGGGCACAGCAAAGCGCGATCTCCGCTCCCATCATGCCCGCTCCCAGAATGCCGATCTTTTTCATCTCCATGTCCTTTTCCTTTCCTTTCGTTAAATGGGCTACGTTCGCTTTCATTCGGTCTTTTTCAAATCCTTGTCCGGATCCGAAAGATCCGGGTTTTCGAATTCATCGGCCGTGCTTTCCAACGCCTTTGTTTTCTTCCGTTTTTCCGCCGGAACCCGGCAGGAATCCGCCATTCAGGTGCTGACGCCGAAGGCCGGAAGAACGAAACGCTGCAACACGAACCAGGCCGCGAAAATCAGGATGAAAACCAGGCTGTCGTCCACGTCGTCACCTCCTCTGCAATCCGCCGCCGATCATACCATGTTCCGTCGGGAACACAACCGAATAGCGTCCCGCGACCGAAGACGCGAGGCGGCTCCTTCGGGGAAGGAAACGAGAAAGGCCCCTTTCCTTTCATCAAACGAAGCCTCTCCCCGGAAATTCCGGACGAGCCAAAAGAAAACCCCCTGTCCGGTTCGGAAGGGGGTCATGAAAACGTTTTTTCCAAGGAGGGGCGTCAGTCTTCCTCGATTCCACCGGAGGCGATGAATTCCGTGAGAATATTCTGGGCGTCCGGACCGATATCCGTGAATTCCACGCCGAATCCCCGACGCTTGCCCTTTTCCATATCGCGGCTCCAGCGGAACATCGCCTCGGCCTCGATGGGGCCGGGAGTTTCGTGAAGAAGAAGCTGCACCTGCAACGGCCGGCCTTCGGGAATGCGCTCCGGAACGACGAAGAACAGACCGCCCAGGCTGATATCCCCCACCGTTCCTTCCGTAAACGTTCCCTCGGAAAAGACCTGAATGGTTCCCCGGGTCGGCACTCTTCTGTTTTTCCTGCGGTTTTTCGTATCCGTCATGACCGTGGCCTCCCTTATCGGGCCGGACGTTCGAAATATCGGCACCCAGAATTAGACGCTCGCTTCGCCGGATTATTCAACTCCGAACGATAATCCTATTCGTCCTCGTCCGGATGGAAATACGGCTCCCGAATGTCCCGGATGTAGTCGTTGATGATTTCCTTTTCTTCGTCGCTGATATCGACGAATTTCAGGCCCATGCCCGGGTGGGTGTCCGGATAAATGGGATTGTACTCTCTGTTCCAGCGAACTTCCCCAATGATCTCGATGGGTTTGGGGTTGTTGGGGAGCAAGAAGGAAACGGGGATGCGTTCGCCTACTTCCGCCGGGACATGGGTGGCCACGAAAATCCCGCCCGCCGAGATGTTCATCGCGAAACCGGTGTAGAAATTCGTCTCCGTGTGGAGATCGATTTCCAGCTTCAAGGCTACACGAGGTTTCGTCCTCTGGTTGGCATCGGACATGAATTTCTCCTCTCTCAATCAATGGCTGCGTCAGACGAACTCTTCCGGTATTCCGACGAACAATCCGCAGGAAGGGCACTCGCCCGCTCCGGCCGGAATTTCCTCGTCGCAGGCCGGGCAGACCATCCGTTCCGCCTCCAAATTCACTACTCGGTCCAAACGTTCCGAATCTTTAGTATTTTCACTTACGGTTCCCACCAGGCCGCGAAATTCGCGGTCCATCAGTTCCAGGACGGCGGGAACGTCCTCCTCCGCCACCACCAGATCCAACACGGGCGAGCAACCCGTGGAGCATCCTCCGTCCCCGGACCGCATGATGATGTTAGCAATCCCGTTATTGCAAAGCAACTTTTTCAGCCCCTTCAGGGCGTCCAAATTGGTCCGAGCCACGGGTACGACATCCCGATCCGACAGGTAATCGGCCATGGAGGCGTCGTCCATGGCGGGCGGAGCCTCGTCGAGATGTTCCACCAGAGCCACGCCGCAGGTGGCGCATTCGCTGAATCCTTCCCGGAATTCGGACCGGCAACTGGGGCAGTACAGAACACGCATTCCGGCTCGCTCCCTTTGTGAAATGAATGGCCTCTCATACGAATACCGTTCTACACGAAAAGAAGCAAACACGCAAGCATGCGGAGCCTGTTCGCGGCGGAACCGTTCGTTTTTTTTCCGAACCTCCGTTCCCTCATCCACGCGGCCCGCCTCTGGAAACGGGAAAAGGCGTAGGATATCGGGATTCTTCGCCCGTATTCCGGTCCGTCGGTCGGGGGATCAAGGCTTCAGTTCCCGGACCTTGGCCCGGTAGGATTCCGTGGCGTCTTCGTCTTCCAGGCGTTCGGAGCAACGCGCCAGACCCTCGTACACACGCCAGTCCGAAGGATTGAGGAGCATGGCTCTTTCGAAGGCTCCAAGCGCCTCGGCGATGCGGTTCAACCCCAGCAGAGCCTCTCCGTGCTGAAGATGGGCCAGCGATTCTCCGGGTTGCAGTTGGGCGGCAAGACCGAAGGCCAGCGAGGCGGCCCGGATGCCCTGTTTCTCCCACAGTCGTTCTCCGGCCTTTCGGAAAACCTCGCCCAGCCCGGAAACCGAATCCGCCGTTTCCGCTCCGTCGATTTCCAGGCGGCGGCCCACCTGCCGCCCCCTGTGCAGCAGCCGATCGGCGTCCTCGATGTCCCAATAAAGCCGGGCCAGCATCAGATGAACATCCATCAGCGTGTCATCGTAGCGCAAGACCTGTTCCAGAAAGGCGATGGCTTCGAAGGGGCGGCTCAATCGGGCATAGAGATTGCCCACGTTGATGGAGGCGTCCAATTTGTAGGGATCCTGGTCGATGGCTTGTAAATAGACCCGCTCCGCGTCGTCGAAACGTTCCAGACGCTCGTAGGCCACGCCCAGGTTGGTCAGGGCCTCCACCCGCTCGGGCACGTATTCGCGAAAAGCGAGAAAATCCGCCACGGCGTCTTCATTCCGGCCTTCCATCAGCGCGATGATTCCGGAAAGAAACAGCGCGGTATCCTCGGGAAGTCCCTCGTCGCGGACCCGTTCCAGGAAGTCGCGGGCGTCGTCGAAGCGGCGGGTTTCCAGAAGAAGGCGGATTTTCAGTTCGGAAAGATCCGGATTCCCGGGCAGACGGCTCAATCCGTCCTCCAGATATTCCTCGGCCCTTGCGGCGTTTCCGGACCGCAAATAATAATTGGCCATGCTGGAGACCACCTCGGTGGGATCGGAGGCGCTGGTCAGCGCGTCTTCGTAATGGCGGAAACCGCTGTCCCGGTCGTCCAGAAGCTCGGCCCGGATGGCCAGGCGGATCAATACCAGGTGCCGATGGTGCACCGTGTGCAGGGCGATGCTTTCGAAACGCGCCGGATCGAGGAGCGTTTCCTGATGCAGTTCCAGAAAACGCGTGCCGGCTTCCAGCAGCAGATCGAAATCCTTCCTGACGAAGGCGATGCTGCTCATGACGGCGTAAAGGTCCAGGTAATCGGGAAAGAGTCCCAGCCCGTAACGGATGGTTTCCAGGGCCTTTTCCACGTACCCGCGTTCGTAGAGGCTGGCGGCGAGGAGATAGTAATTCTCCAGCCAGCGCATTTCGGTTTCGCGGTCGCCCTTGCAGAGGCGATGGCTCTTTTCGGCGTATTCGAAGGTCTCCAGAAACATCTTCTCGCCGAAGTAGCTGCCCGCCAGGTAATGGGGATACTTGGGATTTTCCGGATCCCGCTCCATCTCCCGTTTCAGCAATCCCACCGTGCGGTTGAACTTGGCCAGCATTTTCTCGCGGGACAGATTGTAGCCGTAATGGTTGAGGCGGGCGTTCACGAACGCCGTGGGGCCTTCCCAGAGAATCTCGTTATGAACCGCCCCCTGATAGCGCAAACCGGTTCGGCGGCGGAAAAGCCGCAGGGAGTTGTGGGTGGATTCCTGCTTTCCGTCCCGGGCGATGGAAAGAACCGGCAGAAAAATCACGTCTTTTTCGGTGGTTTCCGTGGTCTTCCGAACGATCTCCGCGCCCCCGTCGACAAGCTGTTCGTCAGCGTCCAGGATGAAGATCCATTCACCGGTGGCGTATTCGATCGTCTGGTTGCGATGTTTGGAAAAATCGTTTTCCCAGGGGTGATGAAAGATCCGGGCGTTGTAGCTTTCCGCGATTTCCACGGTGCGATCCGTGGAGCCGGTGTCCACGACGATGAGCTCGTCGGCCAGATCCTTGACGGAATCCAGCGCCTGGGGCAGAAAATGCTCCTCGTTCTTCACCATCATGCAGATGGAGATGCCGGGGGCGGCCGTCATGGATTCTCTCCCTCCGATCCGTCGTCCTCCTGGGCGAACATGGGAGTCTTGGTGGAGTAATCCGAATCCCTGAGGATGAGCTGGCAGCCCAGATTGTTGCGCTGGTTGATGAGAACGGGAGCCAGCAGGTTGGCGGTCATCCGGGTGATGTCCGAATGCATGGTGACGATGGTCAACAGGCGCAAGTCGGCGGGATCCTCGATCTTCAGCAGCTCGATGGTTTCGTCTTCCACCTTGAAGTCGTAGTCGGACTCGAACGTGAGCGGATCGACGGCCACGAAGGCCAGGTCTCCGTCATCCACGCCTTGGAGCCAGAAGAAGGGTTCCTCGTCCGGATTCGAGATCAGGGTGTAGCGGGTAAAATCCTCGAATCCCACCAGGCCCTCCGGGAAATGGATCAGGGCTTTTTCGTCCACCTCGATCCGGCCAAATCTTCGGGTCGTGATCTTCAAGATTCACTCCTTTTATCTGGGGTGGCCGCTTGGGCGACGCCCGGGTGTTTGCTCATGATTTTTCCCCGTCGGGTTTCCGGACGATCACGCGCCGCCGCGGCCGTTCGTTTCCGCCCGCGTCCGTGGAATCGTCGTCGGCCGGGGGCAGCGGTCGGACGGGATTCGGTTTCTTGCGTTTGAGAAGCTCGGCCGCTCGGCTCAGCCCGCCGGTTCCGGCCTGTCCGGCCTGGATGTTTTCCTCCCGGATCCGTTCGTAAATTTCCTCTCGGTGGACCTTTACCGAGCGGGGGGCGTCCACGCCGATTTTCACGAAGTTTCGCCCGATCTCCACGATCTTGATCCGGATATCGTCCCCGACCTGGATCGATTCCCGATTTTGCGGGTCAGGATCAGCATATTCGGTCTTTCCTTTCCAGGATCCGCTCCGAGCGGGTCCGTTTTCCGATTTCACAGGGAGCGTCGCCCCCGGTTTTTGCCGTTAGAATCCGATGGCCGCCGCCCGCATGCGCCGCAGGGCCTCGCGCTGCTTCTGCACGGCGAAGGTCACGACCTTTTCCCGGTCGCTCTCCCGGATGCCGAGGAAATGGCAGGCGATGCAATAGCGGTCTTTGCCCGTGGCTTCGTCCAAAACCGTATCCACCCGCACCACTTCGCCCGTGGCCATGATCTCCACCGGGCGGGCCATGGGCAGCCGAAAACGCATGGACAGGTAGGTGCCGTGGTCGAAGGGCGTGTCCGATTCGAATCGCAGGCCCGAACCGCTGATGTTCACCCGCTGGCGTACCTGTTTGTCCTGTTCGCCAGTATCCTGCGAGTTCTGGATCAGCCGGGCCAGGGCCTCGATCTTGCGGTCGATGGACTGGACGGCCTGGAGCAGGTACAGAACGGCCTCCGATGCCTCGTCCGTGCGGGCCAGGCGCTTGAGATCCGTACGGTCCAGTTCCTTCAGCGGCTGGCCGAAATCCGGCAGAAGGTCGGATTCCTCCACCGCCTCCTCGTCCGGAGCGGTCGTCACCCGATAGCGCAACGAAATCCAGGCGTTGACGCGCACGTACTTGCGCATCTCCCGGGTGCCCAGTCCCTTCAGCACGAGTACGTTGTCGTTTTCGTACTTCTCCACGGCGGCGGTCATCAGCACCTCGCCGCTGTCCACGTTGAGCAGATCCACGTAGGCCTTGCCGGTGGATCCGGGCCGGATGAGACTGGCGTCTCCCTCCGTCAGTTCCACCCGCAGGGGGCGGTCGCTTTTCACCTCGGCCTGCAATTCCAGGCGATGGAGACCGCTGGCCGAACTCACTCTGATCTGGCTGCCTTTGCGAAACATGGGTGCTTCTGTCTTTCCTCCCGCCGGAGCGGGAACCTCCGTGATTCCGAGGCTGTACGCGCCTGGGAAACAGCGGTTGGCCGGTTGGCCGCGTGAGGTTAAAAAAAGAGCGGGTCGATCTTTTCGGAAACCCTTTGCATTTACATTAATCGGCCGAATGTTTCTCCGGTTGAGAAGTATATCCGATTTTTCGTCCGAATCTTCCGAATTTTGTCAAAAAACCGTCACCGTGCTTCATGGCCCGGAGTTCCTACCGCAGAAAGTCCATCAGCGACTTTCCCAGAAGGTCCGCGTTGACTTGCATGGACGCCTGGAGAGCCAGTTCCTGGGACTGATAATCGGTCAGGGCGCTGACATAATCCGCGTCCTCGGTGTCCTGGCGTTTGAAAGCCAGATTGTCCTGAAGCTGGGCCAGGTTGTTCTTGGAGCTTTCGATGCGGCTCAGGCGCACGCCCACTTCGGTACGGGCCGAGATGGTCTGCTCGATCACCGCGTCCATATCGTCCAAGCGGTTCCGGATTTCCTCCTGGGGGCTGCCGCTCTGGATGGCCGCCTGCAATTCGTCGATGAGCTGGAAGACGTTCTGGCCGCCGCCGGCTCCGCCGAACAGTTCCTCTCCGGTGATGTTTTTCTCCATCTTCACTCCGGGCAGAATTTCCGCCTCCAGGACCAGCGAGTCGCCCTGGTAGGTTCCGTCCGGAGCGAAGGGTTCCACGTCCGTGCGCGCGCCGGAGTACATGTACTGGCCGTTGTATTTCTCGTTGGCCAGCGCCAAAAGGGATTCCTTGGCCTGTTCCAGTTCGTTGGTCATGTCCGTGCGCGCGTCGGAATCCTGGCTGGGATTGGACAGGTTCACCATGACCGATTTCAGCCGGGCGAGGATGTCGTAGGTGGACTGAATATTGCTTTCGTAGCTCATGTAGCGGTTGCCGAGCCCCTCCAGGGACTTTTCGTAGCGTTCCAGGTTGGCTTCCTCCCGCTGATTGCGCAGGGTCTCGCCGACGATGGACGGATCGCCTTCCAGGCGATTGATCTTTTTGCCCGTGGTAACGGTCTCCGAGGCGTTTTCCAGAGCTTTTTTCCGGGCCATGAGCTGGGCCTGGACCTTCTGAAACAGGGTGCTGTCGGTGACGCGCATGGCTTCACGCTCCTTTCATCACTTGATCTGAAGCACGGTCGAAAGCATCTCGTCCACCGTGCTGAGCATTTTCGCGCTGGCTTCGAAGGCCCGCTGGAACTGGATCAGGCTGACCATTTCCTCGTCGATGGATACGCCGGAAACGGATGCCCGGAAAGCCTCGCTCTGATCCACCACCATGCCCTGGTATTCCATGTCGGCGTTCAGCCCGGACAGGCGGCCGGAGATCTCTCCGATGGTTTCGGCGAAATAATCGTGGAAACCCGCCGATCCCATGGTTGCGTCGTCGGATTCCAGATCCGCGATGGCCATGGCCGCCCGGTTGTCGCCGTCCAGGCTCAAGGGATCCTGGGCCAGGGCCAGACGTTCCGGATTGTCCAGCAATTCCTGGCTGACGCGAATCCGGCCGGCCGCGCCGTCCACGGCGGCCAGCGGCTCGAAGAAGTTCCGTCCGGTTCCGCCGTCGAGGCCGAAGGCCGCGCTATGCAAGGTATTGACTTGCTCGGCCAGGGTGAAGGCGAGCTGGTCCAGGCGACTTTTCGTGTCCTCGATGTGTACGTCCCGCTCGGCCAGCATTCCGGCGATGCGCCCCCGATCCTCGCTGTCCTCGGCCAGGTATTGCGTGATGTCCCGGCTGACGCCGCCCACTCCCGTCATCTCCACCCGGGCGAGGGGATCGTTCGTGGCGGTAAGCGTTCCGGCCTGGACGCCCTGGACGAGCACCTGCCGATCCAGCATCACGTTGACGTGCCCGTCGCCGTCCGTAAACGTGGAAATGGGAAGCATTTCGCTCAGTTGACGAACCACGCCGTCCCTGCGGTCCCGCAGTTCCGCCCCGGAGCTTTCCCCTGACGGATCGTTGACGGTGGCGATTTTCTTATTGAGATCCGCCAGTTCCCGGAGAAGTCCATTGGCTTCCGATACGTTTTCCCGGATGTTCGTGTTCAGGCCGCTCTGGATGGATTCCAGGCTGTTGTAGGCGCGGTTGAAGCGATTCGCCAGCGTCTCGGCGGTGTTCAACGCCACCTGCCGCTCGCTCACGCCGGAGGGATTGTCCGCCAGCGTGCGGAAGGCGTTGAAGAAATCGCTCAACGAGGCGTTGATGTTGTCGTCCCCCAGTTCGGGAAACACGCTCTCCAGATTGCTGGCGACCAGTTGACGGCCTTCCAGGAAACCGTAAGAGGAAAGGTTGCGGTTCACCTGGCCTTCCAGAAAGCTGTCGTACACCCGGTGGATTTCCGAGACGGACGCCCCGATGCCGGAGGAGGATCCGGCCGCCACCTGGCTGACGATATCCACCCGCTGGCGGGAGTAGCCTTCCGTGTTGACGTTGGAGACGTTCTGGCCGGTGATGCGCAGGGCCTTGCTCTGGACCTGGATACCGGACCGGGCGATGTTCAGGATATCGGTGATGGACGCCATGGCGATGCTCCCTTCAGACCCGGTTCTGGACGGACGACAGTTCGGCCTCACGGTGCCGGATGGCCCCATCGGCGCCGTAGGTGTCGGAATTGAAGAAGCGTTTTTTCAGGAAGGTCACCGATCCTCGGATGGAGCGGATGGAGTGTTCGATCAGGGCGGCGTTCAGGGTGGCCAGTTCCCGGATGCCGTCCACCAGGGCGGCCAGAATGGAACGCAGACGCCGAAGCTCCGCACCCGCCTGCCCTTCCACGGCCTCCGCCAGCGTGGCGAGATCCGCGTCTTTCGGCAGGCACAACAGGACGGTAAGCCGATCGGTCAGACGGTGACGCTCCCCTTCCAGGGAGTTGCGCTGGCCGATCAGGATTTCCTTCCGTTTGTTGATCTCCAGTAACTGGCGGGGTCGGAAGCTCAGGAGCAGCTCCCGCTCGTCCTGCATGAGTTCCTGCAGGTTCTCCAGGAGGCGCACCTCCTGTTGAAGAACGACTTTCAGTTCGAGGGCCAGTTTGTCGATTTCGGTTTTCATGTTACCGCCCCGTGTTGGGCCGGCGGCGGGCTACTTCTCCTGAAGAAAGGACCGGACTTCCTGAAGGATGGTCTCGGCGACCTGGCTGAGATCGGGTTTGTAGCTGCCGTCGGCAATGGCTTGCTTCATGGCGGCGACCCTTTCGACATCGATTCCGGAAGAGGTGCGGGCCGTATAGATGGCTCGTTGGACGAAGGCCTTCCGCTGAGCGGCATCGGATACGTCCACGCGGTCTTTGGAGGTCCGGGCCAAGCCTTCCGTTTCCTGGCCGGGAAGCACGCCGCCCGGTTCGGAAATCTGGTGAGGGGTCAAGCTGTGAATCGGGGATGTTTTGTCGTTTACCTTCATCGGAAACCTCGCTCTTCGGTTTCGAAGGGCGACAGCGGTGTCGCCGTTCACCCTCTGAATTCGGATCAAGACAAAAACACTTTACACTTTTTTTCTTGAAAAGTGTAATGATCCCGAAAACTTGGCCTATTGACCGCCAAAATTCCGATACCTTATCGGACCCGGATGTAGTTCTCCGGATTGACGGGTCTGCCGCCGACTCGAATTTCAAAGTGCAGATGCGGACCGGTGGAACGGCCCGTATTTCCGGACCGGGCGATGATCCGGCCGCGCCGGATCTTGTCTCCCACGTCCACGTTTATTTCATCCAAATGTCCGTAAATCGTGCGGATATCGTCCCGATGCTTGATCTCCACCACCTTGCCGTACCCCGCCTTTTCCCCGGCGAAGACCACCTCTCCATCCAGGGCCGAGTAGATCTTGCGGCCCTCCGGCATGGCGATATCCAGCCCTTTGTGCATTCGCAATTGGCCCGTAAACGGATCCGAGCGCATCCCGAAGGGAGAGGATATCCGGCCAGTGGCGGGCAGCAGAAATTCCGATCGACTCCCCGCGTTTTCCGCTCCATGGTAAGGCGCGAGCCCGGCCTTCAGGCTACCGCGCAAATCGGCAAGCTCTTCCGAAGGCACGCCGAAGTGTTCCAGGATCAGGTCCGCCAGCCCGAAGCCCTGCTGTTCGCTCATCATCTTGGCGTATTCGCCGTCCAGCATGGACTGGTAGATGTTGCGGGAATTGGATTCGGAATCCCCGAAGAGATCCGATTTCTGCACGGTGCGGCGCATGGAATCCAGCATGGTCTTGACCAGCATGCTCTCGAAGGCCCGCGCCTGCTTCCGCAATTGCTCGGCGTCCTCTGGAGAGACGGCGCTTTCACTTTTCTCCAGCCGCTCGGCCAGGCGGGTCAGGCGTTCGCCCGTCGCGCTTTCGGTGGCCTGCGCCGCCTGCTGAAAACCGATTTGCCCAAGATCCTTCATGATTCCAAGTTCCTTAAATCACTTCCATTTCCGCTTCAAGCGCCCCGGCCGCCTTCAGGGCCTGGAGGATGTTGATGAGATCTCTGGGAGACACTCCGATGGAGTTCAAGCTCATCACCACGTCTCCGATGGTCACCGCGCCCTTGACCACCGCCATGCGGGATTTCTCTTCCACGGCGGAGATGTCGCTGCTGGGGGTGACGGTGGTTTTTCCGCCCGAGGAAAAGGGTCCGGGCTGCGACACATTATATTGATTGTTGATTTTGATCTTCAGCGAGCCGTGGCTGATGGCGATGGTGGACAGGCGCACGTCGGAGCCCATTACGACCGTTCCGGTGCGTTCGTTCAACACCACCTTGGCGCGCCGATCGGTCTCCACTTCCAGTCCCTCGATCTTGGCGATGAGCGTCACCACTCGGGACTGATATTCTCCCGGTACGCGCAGCTTCACCGAGCCGCCGTCCCGTGCCATGGCGTAGGGGCCTTCCAGGTAATCGTTAATGGTTTCGGCCATATTGACGGCCGTCGTGAAGTCCTGCCGCATGAGCGTCAAAATAATGTCGGCACGGTCGTTGATGGCGTAGCGCACCTCGCGCTCGATGATGGATCCGTTGGGGATGCTGCCCACGGTGGGGTGATTCTTGGTCACTCCGGTGCCGCTTTCTCCGCCGAAACTGTAGCCGCCGGTGATGATCTGGCCCTGGGCCATGGCGTAGACCCGCCCGTCGGCCCCTTTCAGGGGCGTCATCAGCAGGGTGCCGCCCACCAGGCTCTTGGCGTTTCCGATGCTGGCCACCTGAACGTCCAGGCGGCTGCCCACGGTGGAAAAGGGCGGCAGGTTGGCCGTGACCACCACGGCGGCCACGTTGCGGGGACGCAGTTCGCCGGCGTTGATCTTCACGCCCATGCGGGAAAGCATGGAGGCCAGCGATTGAATGGTGAACAGGATTTTCTGATCGTCTCCGGTCTTCAACAGGCCCACCACCAGGCCGTAGCCGATGAGCTGGTTGTCCCGTACGCCCTGGATGTTGGTGATGTCCTTCAACCGCGCCGCCGAAGCGGAGTCCGTGAAGGCCGAACCCAGAAAGGCCAGGGCCAGAAGAATCGTGACGAGTCGTTTGCCTGCCATGGCGCGCTCCTAAAAGGGCCAGATATAATCCAGGGCGCGGTTGCCCCAGCCCGGCCGGGCTTTTTCGCTCACCACGCCCCGGCCCGTGAACTCGATCTGGGCCTCGGCGATGAGCGACGAGGATATGCTGTTGTTCTTGTCGATATCGTGGGGCCGAATGATGCCGGAGACGTAAAAATGCGCCTCCTCGTTGTTCACCATCACCACCCGATGTCCCTCGATAAACAGATTTCCGTCCGTCATCTCGCGCTTGATGGTCACCGGCACGGTGGCGATCACTTCCCCGGCGCGGCTGGTTTTGCCTCCGCCGTCGAAATCGGAAAGAAACTTGGAGCCGATGAGGTTCTTTCTGTCGAAGTTCGGGTGCTGGGCCTCGAAGGTTTTCAACATGCCCAAAAGGTTTTCGATCTGGGCCGAAACCTGGCTGTCCTTGGACAGCGCGGTGCCGGCGGACTGGTCGGCCTTGCTGACTTCCTCGATGCGCACCACAACGAGATCGTTGATGCGCGAGGCCCGGGGATCGGCGAACAGGCGGTTCAGATTGGTCTGGTCGCTCCAGATGGAACCGGGCGTGCGGGCGCGTTCGATGGGCGCCACTTCCAGATCCGGCCGGAAATCCCGTTTCTTCTGTTTGTACGGCTGGATGTGCGGCACGCAGCCCGCGCCGAACAGCGCCAGAAAAAGAAACACGCCGCCGATTCGGATGATTCTGGTCAGTTGGATCATGGCTCGTCGCCTCACATCCTTACGTGAACTTCGTCGGCGGAACGGACCACGCCGTAGACCGCCTTTCCGCTGCCGGTGTTGAGCACCTTGATGACTTCTCCCCGGCGGCCGGACTGCTGGGCCACGCCCTGGGTTTCCGCGCGCAGACCCGGCCATTCGGCTACGATGCGCACCAGGGCGTTGCGTTCCACCAGCACCGGTTCCTCCAGATTTCGGGACGAAAGCACCGCTCCCCGACGGATGGTCTGGCGGGCCACCTTTCCGGCGATTTCATCCGGCGAGGTATAATGGTTTCGGGCGGCGCGGGTGAAGGTCATGGGCTCCACGATCCAGTCGGCCTCGGTGAGCGCCTCACCCCGTTCCAGATCGCGGGCGGCCTTCAGCACGTCTTCCGTGATCTCGATTTCGCCGGTGAGGTAAAAATGATGTTGTTCCCGGCCGTCGGCCGACACCGACACCCGGCCCGTAGTGCGTCCGTAAAACTCCGTTCCGGCGGGAAAATCGATGGAAATCCCGCCGCTTTCCACGGGAATCAGAAGATCCTCTTCCCGGTTCAGGCTTTGCACCGCCACGCGTTCGGCGGGAAGACCGGAGGCGCGGATCACCGCCTCCTCGAAACGTTCCAGGAGTTCCGCGGCAGAGAGGATTTTGGCCTCCCGCTTCACCTCCACCTGGGGAGGAATGCGCAGGCGGGCGCCGTTGGCGTGGGCGCCGAGGGTCTTTTCCAGAAAACGCCTGGAGAGCGTCCGACTTTTTCCCGGCTTGGGGGCCTTGGCCAAAACGAGTCCGGACAGCTTTTTCTTCCGCGCGGCGGAAAATCCGTCCAGATCCGCAATCTCTCCCAGGCGGATCCGGCCGGCGTTCACCGTGCTTTCGGGATGCACCTCGATCCGGCCCGCCGGAGCCCGGCCTTCTTTTCCGCCCGGTCCGATCCGCTCTTCCGCCGTGGCCTGAAACCCGGCGAGAATCAGAAGCGAAACGGCGATGAGATGGATGGCGATCCGCATGGCGTCCTCGTCTTTCCTAGCGAAGCTGGGCGATGCCGCGCAACATCTGATCGGCGGTCTGGATCACCTTGGAATTGATCTCGTAGGCGCGCTGGCCGGAAATCATGTCGATCATCTCCTCCACCACCTTGACGTTGGAGGTTTCCAGAAAACCCTGGGCGATGGTGCCCATGCCCTCCTGGCCCGGCTGCGCCTGCTGGGCCGTGCCCGAGGCTCCGGTGGGGCGATAGAAGCCGCGTCCGATGGACTCCAGGCCGCTGGGGTTGATGAAGTTGGCCAGTTGGACGGTTCCCACTTCCACCGCCTCGGTCTGTCCGGCCTGTTGAACGCTGACCGTGCCGTCCTCGCCCACGGTGATACTCACCGCGTCCTGGGGAATGCTGATGGGCGGGTCGAGCAAGTAGCCCTCGTTGGTGACCAACTGCCCCTGACTATCCATTTTGAACGAACCGTCCCGGGTGTACTGGCTTTCCCCGCTCGGACTGGTGACCTGAAAGAATCCCCGGCCCTCGATGGCCAGATCCAGAGAGTTTTCCGTGTTTTTGTACTGCCCCTGGCTGAAGACTTTCTGGGTGGAAACCGTGCGCGTTCCCTGCCCGATCTGAAGCCCGGTGGGGCTTTCGAACCCGGCGGAAACCGAGGTTCCGGGGGCGCGGACGGTACGATACAGAAGATCCTGGAAGTTTCCCCGGCTTTTCTTGAATCCGCTCGTGTTCACGTTGGCCAGGTTGTTGGCGATGATGTCGATCAGGATCTGCTGGGCTTCCATGCCGGTGGCGGCGGTGTTCAATGCTCCAATCATGGCGTTCTCCTATGCCTTTCGGCGCCTGGGGTCAGTTACCGGACGTTGCCACGTCGCGAATGGACCGCTCGTCCATGCTCTTGTAGGACTGGATGGCCTTGTTGATCGTGTCGAAATGGCGGTTGGCGTTGATCATTTTCACCATTTCCCGAATGGGATTGATATTGCTGCGTTCCAGGTGTCCCTGGAGCACCTTGGTTTCCGAGGCTTCCTCGGGCGGGGCGGTTCTTTCCTTCTGGTATTCGTACAGGTTGGAACCGGCCTTCTTCATGGCGTTCTTGTCGGGAACGGTGAACACGCCGATGCGCGCCACCTCGCGGTCTTCCTGGAAAACGGTGCCGTCCTCTCCGATGCGAATGCGGCCGTCTTCCACCCGAATGGGCGAATCGCCGTCATCCAGGACCGGATCGCCGGAGGCGTGCTGCAACTGGCCGTCCTCGCCCAGTTTGAACTGTCCGTCCCGGGTGTAGAAGATTTTTCCCTCTTTCTGGATCTTGAAAAAGCCTTCGCCCTTCAGCGCCAGGTCCAGGTCGTTGCCCGTGCGGCGCAGGCCGCCCTGGCTCCAATCCGTGAACGTTCCCAGAACCTTGGTGAAAATCTGAGAACGTTTTTGCAGGTTGGCGCTTTCCTGCGGCGGTTCGTTGTCCAGAATCGGGCTGGTTCCGCCGGTTTCCGCCTTGGCCTTGGTGATGTGCTCGCCGAAACGAAGTTCGTCGGCCTTGTAGCCCACCGTGTTGGCGTTGGCCAGATTGTTGGCGATGACATCCAGATATTCTCCCTGGGCTTTCGAGCCGCTGACCGCGCTGAATATTCCGTTTCCCATGGTCTTTCCGTCCTTTCGAAACCGTCATTGCTTTCGATCCGGACAAGAAGCTGTAGCAGGGATTGTGCCAAGTTCCGCGGCGGCGGAAATCCGTCAAAATACCGGCGGATTCTGCGGTATGTATATTGTTGATTTTACTTGGATTATTTTCCATAGTCGGGGAATGAACACGATTCGGCTTGTCCGGCAAAAGCGCTCGGCTTCCATCGGCATCGGCTGGAAAACGTCAAAATTGCTCTTGGAACGCCCCGGCTTTTTGGCTTCGTCACCCGGCAAAATCTGCCGGGTCGGTCGGGTTCGGCGGGCAGAATCTGCCCATAACCATGAAGCGAGAAAAGGGAAGAAGGATGGGGGAAAACCGACGGGTCCGCGTTCAGTTTTCCAGACGCTTGGCGATCAGGCGGCCGAGCGTCTCCGCCGCATAGGCGATGCTCTCGTCCGAGGCCTGGGAATAGGACAACCGGAAGGTGTTCTTTCCGCTGTCGTCCACGTGGAAGGGCCGCCCGGCCACGAAGACCACCTTCTCTTCCACGGCCTCTTTCAGCAGTTCCTCGGCGTCCATGCCCTCCGGCAGGCGGACGAAGAGGAAGAAGCCGCCCTGGGGACGGTTGTAGCGCACCGGTTCCGGGAAGTGTTCTTCCAGTTCAGAGAGCAGCAAGTCCCTCTTTTTACGATAGAAATCGATGTTGCTTTTGATGCGCTTTTCAAACAACCCCCGGCGGATGAACTCCAGGCCCACGAACTGGGCCACGCTGTTGGTACAGGCGTCCACAAACTGTTTGGCGATGGACATCTTGCGCACCACGCCCTTTTCACCGGCCAGCCATCCCAGGCGCAGTCCCGGAGCGAAGGTCTTGGAAAGACTGTGGAAATGGAGCACCCGGCCCGAGTCGTCCAGGGCGAGCAGCGAGGGCGGATTTTCACCCTCGAAACGCAGATCGCCGTAAGGATCGTCCTCCAGAATCATGAAATCGTACTCACGGGCCAGTTCCACCAGGCGCTTGCGACGCGGAAGCGAAAGCGTCGCCCCTGTGGGATTCTGGAAGTTGGGAATCACGTAGGCGGCCTTGATCCGCTTGCCTTCCTTGCGGAGCCGTTCGGCCTCCGTTTCCAGCCGCTCCACGTTCAGACCGTCCCCGTCCACGGGAATGCCCACGGGCGTCCCGCCGGAGGCGCACACCGCCCCCACGCCGCCGAAATAGGTGGGCAGACCCACGAACACCACGTCGCCGGGCTCCACCAGCACCCGAGCGGCCAAGTCCATGCCCTGGGCGGATCCGTGGGTGACGAGCATCCGGTCGGTGTCCAGTTGGACGCCCATGGTTTTCGTTGCGAAGGCCACAAGCTCCTCGCGCAGGGCGGGCAGGCCCTCGGTGCTGCCGTATTGCAGGACGTGGGCGGCATGCGTTTTAAGAACATCATGAAGGATTTCGGCCACATCGTCGTTGGGGAATACGTCCGGGCTGGGCCAGCCGCCCGCCAGGGAACGTATGTCCGGGCGCTCCACCAGGGCGCAGATTTCGCGGATGGCGGAGGGTTGGGCGATGCGGGCGCGCCGGGCGTACAGGTTCTCGAAGCGGTCGCTCATGTCTTTTTCCCCGAAACGAAAGCGGCCGGGCCGTCCCGCAAGAAAACGCGGGAAGCGGTCCGGCCGATAAAAACGCGGATCAGCCGTGCAGGTTCTTGGCCGCGATGAAACCGATGCCGGCCTTGGCCAGGGCGTCGGCCGTGCGGTTCAGCGCCTGGTGCTTGTCCAGGTAGTTCTGTTCCATCTTGCCCATCAGCCCCTGGGCCAGGATGTCGGCCTTGGGGATGAAGTAGTTCAGGATGTCGGACGGATGCTCGCGGGTGGTCTCCACCTCCGGATCGCCGCCCTCGTGCTTGGCGGAAATGTTGGGCACATCCTTCGCCACCTCGATCAATTCCTCCCGACGGAGATAGGGCTGGACGACGATGGACTTGTAGGTCTCCGTGATGTGATGCTCGAAACGCACCACGTTCTCCAGTCCCAGGGATTTGCGGATGGCGGCGGCCTTGCGGATGGTGTCGTTGTTGACGGAGTTCGAGAAATTGAAGCCGATCAGGCTGGTGGTGCCGTCCGGACGGCTGAAGAGCCGGGCCGCCATAAGCGTCCAGAGCACGGCGAAGGGATTGTCGTTGCCCATGTAGACGGAGATCTTGAACTCGTTGTCCACGCCCAGTTTGTGCAGCATGTAGGCCGCGAAGATGGTTCCGGCATTGACGTTCAGCACCTGGCGCACGCCGTAAGTCGTGTAATAATGCAGATACTCGTCGATCCAGCGGATGGGATAGTCGTTGGGCTGGCCCACGCCGCCGAAGTACCCGGTGATGGTCTCCGGTCCGCCCAGGTGGATGTTGGAGCCGTCCGTACCCTTGGTATCGAGCGTCTCCACGTAGCTGGCCCCGACGATCTGCATGGCGGCGGCCACGGCCAGGGTGTCGCCGTCGTCCTCCACCTGCTCGGCCATGTTGCGCACGCGGATATAGCGGCCGGGCATCAGTTCGCGCTTTTCGATGGCCTGCTTCGCCTGGGTGACGAGCCAGGGGAAAAATTGCAGGGCGCTGATTTCCAGGGTGACGGGATTCAACGTGGACGGCTTCGTGCCCAGATTGTCGTGGTAATCCCCCAGGGAGACGAAGGCCCCCTTCTCGCGCTGTTCCGTCAACCATTCCAGGTCCGCCAGATAGGGAGAGTTCTGGTCTTTCAGGCGTTGCAGAAGGCCGTTCAATTCACGGGCCTCGGCGGCCTTTTTATTGATGGCCTCCGGGCCGCCGTGACGCTCCACCACGGCGAGCAGTTCGCCGATGACCGGATTGTCCGGATCCGCGATCAGGGCGTTGATTTCGTCCAGCCGTTCTCCGGCGATGGTCAGCTTGTCCCTCAATTCGGTCATGGCCGTCGTCCTCCTTGGCTTGTGGGGGTCGGATCGCCGCAAACCGGCGTTTACTCGTATTCCTTGAAGACCGCCTGGATCTTCGCTTCCTCTTCCTGAAGGATGTGGTAGCAATGTTCGTCCTTCGGGAAGCTCTGGTCCTTGACTTCCTTTACGTATGCCTGCATGGCACCGGTGATGGTCTCCGCGATGTTGGCGTATTTCTTCACGAATTTCGGCGTGAAGGCCTGGAACTGGCCGATGAGGTCGGAGACGATCAGAAGCTGTCCGTCCGCGTCGTAGCCAGCGCCGATGGAAAGCACGGGAATGCGGAGCTTTTTACGGATGAAGCCCGCCACCTCCGGAGGCACGGCCTCCAGAAGCAGCATGTGGGTGCCCGCCTCCTCGATGGCCAGGGCGTCCTCGATCACCGCCCGGGCGCTGTCGGCGGTGCGACCCTGGGCCTTGTGGCCGCCCAACTGCCCGCTGCTCTGGGGTGTCAGGCCGATGTGACCCATCACCACGATGCCCGCGTCCAGGATGGCCTTGATCTGGGGCACCATGCGGATGCCGCCCTCCAGCTTGATGGCGTCCGTTCCCGCCTCCTGGATGAAGCGCCCGGCGTTTTCCACCGCTTTTTGCAGGGAGCTTTGGTAGCTCATGAAGGGCATGTCGCCCACCACGAAAACATTGGGCGCGCCCCGGCGCACGGCCTCGGCGTGGTAGATCATCTGGTCCATGACCACCGGGACCGTTCCCGAATAGCCGTACACGCACATGCCCAGCGAATCGCCCACCAGGATCATGTCCATGCCTGCGGCCTCGGCGAACTGGGCGGTGGGATAGTCGTAGCTGGTCAGGTAGGCGATCTTTTCGCCCTGTTCCTTCATGCGGTAAAAGTCCAGGATCGATTTCTTTTTCGCCATGGGTTTCCTCCTTGACGGTAGATGAGATGAAGCGCGGCCGGTTCAGGGTTCTCCGTCGGCGGGGTCGTCCGTCATCGGCCATCCGCGATCGATCTTGATATCCGAGAAGACCAGGAAGCTTTCCGCCTTGCCGATGCCGGGAATGGCGGCGATGCGTTCCTTGATGAGTTCGCCCAGGTGGTTCACGTCCCGGGCGGCCAAGCGCACCAGATAGTCGAAGCGCCCGGAGAGATGCTGGCAGCTTCGCACGAAGGGAATGCTGCGGATTTCCTCCTCGAAGGTGCGGATGCAGCTCACCTCGTGCTGGTCCAGGGTGACGAGCACCACCGCGCGGACGGTGTAGCCCAGGGCCTCGGGATCCACCTCGGCGATGTACCCGCGCAACACGCCGCGATCCTCCAGGCGGCGGATGCGTTCCAGGATGGTGGAGGGCGCCACGCCGCATTCCCGGGCCAGTTCGGCGTTGCTGGTGCGCGCGTTCGCCATCAGGGTGCGGAGGATCTTTCGGTCTAGCTGGTCCATGAGATATCCCGAAGGATTGATTGAGTTGTCACAATATTTCCGATTTTCGTTCGGATGTCAAGCGACATTTCCGAAGATAAAAAGGATGGCTTTCCGTCAATGGGTTGGATGGGGAGGGAAAATGGATGTTTGAGACATATTCTGTCATCGGTTTGAATCAAAGAGATTTGAAGTTTTCTTCGAATAGAGCATTTGGTCCATAAGTCACTTCATTTCAGCGGTGTCGCGCATCCGATTCTTTCAAAAAAGGAGAACGTGGCCGAAAACGCCGAAATCGCCCGAAAACATGAGCACGCATCGCTTCTCGACACAGACCTGAATTCTGTTGCGAAAGCGTGATTGGGTTTCACGAAAGCCCGACCTTACGCTTCCTGATCTTCCCAGAATTTACGGACGGTTTCGGAGACGACGGACGCGGTGTGAAGGACCGCCACTTTCCGCCAGTGGGCGGGAAAAAGCGTGCGCGTGCCGGGAGAAGTGAAACGTCGATCCAGAAGCAGAACGAATCCTCGATCGGACTCGCTACGGATCACGCGCCCGGCGGACTGCAACACCCGGTTCATCCCCGGATAGCGGTAGGCGTACTCGAATCCCATGGACTCGGTATCGTCGAAGTGCCTGCGGATTTCCTCCTGCTCCATGTTCACCTGGGGCAGTCCCACCCCCACCACGATCACCCCGGAAAGCCGCTCGCCGCAAAGATCCACGCCTTCGCCGAAAACGCCGCCCATCACCGCGAATCCCAGCAGCGTCTCGGCGACATCTTCGCGGAATTCCGAAAGAAACGCATCCCGTTCGCCTTCGCCCATGCCGGGGGACTGGATCTTCAGGCGCGTGTCCGGAAAGCGGTTTTCGAAACGTTCGCGCACGGCCTCCAGATAGGCGTAGGAGGGAAAGTAGGCGATGTAGTTGCCGCGCTTCGGTGAAACGGCCGCTGCCAGACTTTCCGCCACGTTGTCGAAGTGCGCCTCCCGGCGTTTCCAGGTGGTCTCCACGCCGTCGTGGACGAAAATCCCGAAATTCTTTTCTGGAAAGGGACTGGGCAAGGAAAGACACGACTCCGATTCATCGCCGCCCAGCACGCGCCGAAAATAGGGAAGCGGAGTCAACGTCGCGGAGAAAAACACCGTGGCCTTGCCCTGTTTCAATCGACGCGAAAGCAAAAACGACGGATCCAGGCAGGCCATCTTTACGTACAGATCGTTGCGGAACGCACGATACAGGGTGACGAAACGTTCGTCGTAGTCTTCCGCCGCCCGCTGAAAACGCAGGGCCTGGAAGGTGAAATCCAGCACGGCCTGCCGATGTTCGTGGCTGCGATTCGCGCCGAGCCAGGTTTCCGCCGCGTCCGTGAAGCGGCGCAGCGGCGCGAAGAGCGCCTCCGGCCGGGTGAGATCGGAATAACGATGTTTCTCTTTCGTTTCCGCGTACTTGCGTAGCTGGAGCAGTTCCCGGTTCAGGGCTTCCAGGCGTTTCGCGCCATCCGGCCAGACGGGCTTGACGAGGCGCTTCAGGTCCAGCACGTCTTGTTTGCGCAACTCGGCCGAATACATGCCGCGCGCGCGGTCCACCAGGTTGTGCGCCTCGTCCACCAGGAAGGCGTAGGCTCCTTTTTCCTCCTCGAAGAAACGCCGCAGATAGACCCGAGGATCGAAGACGTAATTGTAGTCCGCGATCACCAGGTCCGCCGATAGCGAAAGGTCGAGCGAGAACTCGAAGGGACAGACCTGAAATTCCTCCGCCATCCTCTCCACGCGCTCCCGGGTCCAGGCGTCTTCTTCGAACATCCGTTCGATGGCGGCGTCCACGCGGTCGAAGTGACCCCGGGCGCGCGGGCATTCGTCGGGGTGGCAGGCAGCCTCCGGATGGGGACAGACACGCTCCTTGGCCGTGAGCGTGAGCGTCTTCATCCGCATGCCGGAGCGGGCGAGGCGCGCGCAGGCGTCCTCGGCCGCTCGTTTGCCGCTGGTCTTGGCCGAAAGGAAAAAGATTTTTTCCACGACTCCAAGCCCCAGGGCCTTCATCGCCGGAAAGAGCGCCGCCACGGTCTTTCCCACGCCGGTGGGGGCCTGGACGGTAAGCGTTGTCCCTGCCTCCAACGTACGATACACCGCCACGGCGAATTCCCGCTGGCCCTTGCGGTAGGCCGGGTGTGGAAATTCCGCGTCTCGGATGGAATCGTCGCGCCGTTTTTGCCAGTCGATTAAGTTTTGCGTCCGGGCGATGTAGCGACTTGCGAGTAAATCGAAGAACGCCGCCAGTTCATCCATGACGAAATACTTCGTGAATTCGCGAAGTTCCCCCGTCTCCATGCGGTAATAGGTCAAGCGCACGGCCATTTCCGGAAGGGCGTTTTCCCTGGCGTAGATGTAGGCGTAGATCTTGGCCTGAGCCCAGTGTTCCGGCCGCTCGTTCTCGCCCAGCGTATGCGGGCTCCGGGTGGTGGTCTTGATTTCCTCCACCATGGGCGGCCCTTCGTCCGGGAACAGGCCGTCCGCGCGGCCCTGGACGGTGAGTCGCAGACCGTCTCTTTCAAGCTCGACCGAAAGCGGCACCTCGGCCCGATACCCCTCCGGCCGGTCTTTCTGAAGCTGTCGATGTCCGATGGCCCCCTGAATCCGGCGCCCCGGCCCCTGGTATTCCATCACGAGATCCCCGCCGCGCAAGGCCGTGGCCACCAGATCCCGCACGGAAACACGTAGCGAAACGGCCTCTTCGATGCGGTCCGTTTCCGGCACGGCTCAGCCTTGCTCCGCCAGTCGCAGGGCCCAAAATCCAAGCATCAGGCCGAAGAGAAGCGCGGCGGCTCCCGAAAGGATGGATCCGAGCAGCAGCCATCCCAGGCCGAAAAGCAGAAGGAAAATCGAGGCCGTGCAGGCCGCCCATCCCAGAAGCGCCGGTCTCCAGTCCGCAGGGCCTTCCTCGGTGTCCTGGCGGACCGCCGCCCAGAAGCCGAACGGCTTCGCGCGCCCGTAAAAGGCGCGCAAGTGGCCTTGGGCCACGGGCGGCGTGACGAACGTGACGACAAGCGCCAGGGGCAGCGAGACGGCCAGGGTGACGAGCAGGGATGCCTGCAATCCAAGGCCGCTCATACGGCAGGCGGTGGAGACGATCATGGAGGCGCACATGGCCACGATCTCGGTCCAGGCGTTCACCCGCCACCAGAACCAACGCAGGATGTACACCGGCCCCACGCCCGCGCCCATGCTGAGCAGGAAGCGGAACAGGCTGGTGACCGATTCCGCCGAAAAGGTGAACAGGCCCGTCAATAGCAGAAAGGCCACGGCCAGCAGGCGGGACAGGAGGATTAGTTCCCGGTCGTCCGCCCGGGGGCGCAGGAACCGCTTGTAGAAGTCGTTGACGAAATAACTGGTGCCCCAGTTCAATTGCGTATCGATGGTGCTCATGAAGGCGGCCAGGAAGGTGGCCAGCATGAAGCCTTTCAGGCCGTCCGGCAGAACCCGGATCATGACGGCGGTGTAGGCCCGGGTTCCCTCCGTCATGTCGGGAATCAGCACGAAGGAGGCCAGGGCCACCAGAATCCAGGGCCAGGTGCGCAGAACGTAATGACTCAGGAGAAACCACAGGGTGGCGCGGGCGGCCTCGCGTTCATCCTTGGCTGCCAGTTGCCTCTGGATGATTTTGCCGCCGCCGTCGGCGTTGATGAAGGCCCACCATTGCACGGCCAGAAGCATGGCCATCATGGCGGGCAGGCTTTTCCAGAAGGACGCGCCCGTCTTCGGAAGCAGGTTCAGCGGCGAGGATTCCGGGGGAAGAGCGGAAAGCTTTCGGGAAATTTCGCCGAGCCCGCCCACGGCGTCCACGGCGTAGAACGCCAGAAGCAGCGCCCCGGCGAAGGCCAGCACGAACTGGAGCACGTCGGTGACCACCACGCCCCAGAAGCCGGAGAGCAGGGAATAGACTAACGTGACGCCCAGGCAGAGCGGAATCAGCCAGCCCGGATCCAGCCCCAGGCTGTCGGAAAGGATGGTGGCGATGGCCTTGACCACCAACGCCATGGCCAGGCAGTTGACGAAAAGCGAGAAGACAAGCGCCCGGAATCCCCGGAGAAAACGAGCGCCCTTTCCGTCGTAGCGCAACTCGGTCAGTTCCACGTCGGTCAGCACGCCCGCCCGCCGCCAGAAGCGCGCCAGGAAATAAACGCTGAAGGCCCCGCCGACGGCGTAGCACCACCATTCCCAGTTGGCCCCGATACCGCCCTGGCGGGTGATGTCGGTGACGTACAGCGGCGTATCGGCGGAAAACGCGCTGGCGGCCATGCTGGTTCCCGCCACGTACCAAGGCAGGCGCTTGCCGCTGAGGAAATAGTCCTCCACACCGCGATCGGCCCGGCGACGTAGATAGATGCCCAGCCCCAGGAGCAGAAGCAGGTACGTCCCGACGATGGCAAGGTCCAGACCCGAAAGATGCATTGCCGTTCTTTCCTCCGGTTCGGGAAACGATTACGGAAACGGGATCATTATACTCAATGGCGTGGGAATTGCGAGCCCGGAACGTCAGGAAATCTCCCGACGAAATTTCCGGCCGGGCGGGCGGGTTTTTCCCGCACCGTCCTAGGCAGTGTCGTCACATGCTATATAACCAAACGATATGTATCTGTTTCTATTAGTAATTTACAATTCCAAAGGGTACCATAGTCTCACGAACGGACCGGAAGGTCCGGGAGGCTGTGCAATACATGGAAAGCACAGCCTTCCTCGCTCCGCGAAAAAGACGATGGCACTCTCATTCCGACGATTCTTCATTTTTTAATCCGTGATACACTACTTAAATAACCCGTGGCGACACTGTCTACGATTTCATGAGCGACACCTTGGCCAACGGTCGCCAGATCAAGCTGTTGACGGTGGAGGACGAGTACACGCGGGAAGGCCTGGCGATCCACGTAGGCAAAGGCATCACGTCGGCGGATCTGATCTGCATTCTCGGCGATCTGTTCCATCAGCACGGCAATCCGGCGTTTCTCCGCTCGGACAACGGCCCGGAATTCATTGCGGAGAAACTGAAAACCTGGCTCAACAAGCGCGGTACGGACACCTTGCACATCGACGCGGGCAGCCCGTGGCAGAACGGTTTCATCGAGAGTTTCAATTCGAAGGTGCGCGACGAACATTTGAACATGGAGATTTTCCTGACCTTGCGCGAGGCGCAGGTGAAGACCGAGATGTGGCGCAGAAAATACAACACGTTTCGTCCGCACAGCAGCCTGGGATATCGGACGCCGCAGCAGGAGCGGCGGCGTTTCTTCTCGGGGGCGCTGCCCCCGAACCCCCGGAGTTTAACGCTTTAAGGCTTGCCCGATGGGCGTTTGAAGAAAAGAACAAAAAAGAAGGACGCGGCAAGAAAGCCGCGCCCATCGGTATAAGCACCCGTCCGGCGCTCGGGTCGCTCTCCAGCGGAGCCCTATCCCCCGGATGGGTACGACAAGTGTATCACGAAAAAGGTGATTGGAAGGGAAACTTGTGCTACGATTCAGATGGTCGAGCCGCATGGCTCATTCTCAACCCGGATTCTAACTCGTCAACCGGTCCACACAACCGGGAGCAGGGCACGTATCGGAAGAGGAAAACATTCAGAATTGAAATGCCCTGTCGATTCCAATCGGAAGTTGACACTCCGGAGCGGATTCATTAAAATTCAACATTGCGTCTGTATTTTTCGGGGAGGCAATCGAATGCTGAAAAGCGACCCTCGCGCCCGTGTCGGAATGGCGGAACTGGAGGAACTGGAAGACCGCATCGAGAAACTGCGCCATGCCTACGAGGTCTACTTCGCCGGTCTGGATCAGATCGATCCGTCGGACAAGAAAATCGCCATCCGCCGCATCATGACTCGATTGAACGAAATGCGGTTACGCAACCCCCGGCTCCGTTTCAAATTGCAGTCCCTCATCGGGCGCTTCGTTTCGCTGAATCAATACTGGACGCGCACCATGCGCGAAATCGAATCCGGCACGTTCCAGCGCTGTCTTATAAAAACCTCCAATATCGACAAGGGCAAGGCACAGGCTTATTTCGGCAAGGAAGCGCCGAAATTCAGCGAATCCGAGACGGACCGGATCCAGAACGCCGCCCGAGCCGCCTCCGCCATGGCCGCCCCGGCGACCAAGGAACGCCAGAGACGAAACGACGTGCGGCTGACGAACCTGGAGAACCTGGAGGAAAAGGACATCAAGAATCTGCGTTTCAAGCGTCCGCTGGGCGGTCCGGATACGGGATTGCTGCCCGTGGGGCGTCCGTCCGCTCCGACGCCGGTTTCGGAATCGTTGCCCCTCGCTCCTCCCGACATGCCGCCTCCCGTTCCGAGCGAGGCCGCGATTCCGCCGCCGTCCCCTTTCCGAACGCCGGAATCCGGACTCCGGCCGCGCGCTGTCGCGCCGTCGTCACCGGCCCCCGCCTTGGGAGGAAACGGCGGAAAGTCCGGCGGCATGGACCGTATCACGCGGACGTATATGGAGGCCAGAAAGCGGCTGGATCCGAACGGCAAGGGCGTAAAGAGGGAAACCATCGAGGCCCACATCGCCAAGACACGCGAGACGCTCCGGAAAAAGTACAAAACCGACCAGATCGACTTCAAGGTGGTGGAAAAAGCCGGGAAAGTGGTGCTGAAACCGGTCATCAAGCGAAAAACCACCTGAAGGAATTCTTGCGAATTTCCCGAAATTCATAAAAATCCCCCCATGTTTTTCTGAGCGATTCTCCTACGGCGAAGAGAACAGGCCGTTGTTGCGCGGGAAAGTCAGTTCGAAGCGGTCGCCTTCCCCGTTCACGCGCAGATGATCGCCGTCCAGGATCCAGGTGGGAGCATCCGCGCCGTTCAGATAGACCCGGAAAGTCAATTTCGCCTCCACGGGTTCGCACACCCACTGCGTCTCGCAGATCTCGCAGGTATTGCAGCAGTCGCCGGTCCAGGCGCAGAAGGCGCAATGACAGCCGCATTCGTCGCAGTCGGGCCGATCCTCGCAGACTTCCTGGTTGCCGCAGCCGATGCCGGCGGTGATGTATTCCGCCACCAAACGATAGGAGCCGTCCTTCGGGTCCATGTGGATCAGGATTTCCGGGTCCGAGCCGTCCGGCGAGGCCTGGATGAATTCCGGATGTCCGTCTCCCGAGGCCGTCCAGTCCGGCGTGGGATTGTCAGACCGGCAGTCGCCCGCCGTGCCGAAGGTTCCACCGGGACGAATCCAGTGCAGATCCACGTCGCCGCCGTTGGTCCAGGTCATCTCGATCTTGATGCTGTCGTTTTCCAGTACGGTGGCGAAGATCTCGTCCCGGGGAGACACACGCCCGTCATCGTCCTCCACCTCCAGGCTGACGACGTACGTTCCCGATTCGGGAAGCGTAAGCGAGGGCTGGGCCGCGCCGCTGAAGGGGTCGCCGTCCGCGCCGCCGTCCGGACGCCAGTACCAGCGATAGGCGGCGACTTCCCCGTCCGGGTCGTAGGATTCGCTTCCGTCGAGCAGAAGCGGCACACGCAGATAGGTGGTGACGGTCGTCAGCCCGGTGTCGCGCTCCTTGGCCACGGCCACCGGATCGCCCTCCACGTCGATCTCCAATTTGGAATCCGCCGTGGGGATGTTGGGAACGTCGGAGGAGTGATCCCAGGCGGTCAGCCGCACCGTGTAGGATCCCGGTTCGTCGAAGCGGATCTGTGCTCCGGAATTCTGGGTGGAGGAAAACCAGGTAAAGCCCTGCGTCTCGTCCACCTCCCACTGCCAGCGGGCGATGAAGTCGCCCGTGGTATCGGTGTCGGGATCGTAGGAATCGCTGCCGTCGAGCACCACGGATTCGCCCATGGAGACGCTGATGTTGCGGGTTCCCTGGAGTCCCTCGGGCACGCCCGGAGGCGACTTCACGAACACCACCGGCGGGTTGTTCTCGCCGCCGTTGCCGGTGAGGTAGACGTTGAATTCCGGATAGGCGCTCACGTTGTCGCCGCCGCCGGGAGCGGGGCGCATGCTGTCCTTGTCGTTGTGGCGCAGCACCAACGCGGCGTTCTGTTCCACGCCGCTTACGGGGGCGAAACGCACCGTCACGGTGAGCATTTCTCCCGGCGCGCCGGTGAGGGTGAGTCCTTCCTCGCCCACGTCGATGCTCTCCGCCCCCAGCTTGATGTCGTCGATGTGCATGTCCGAACTGCCGCTGATGAAGATGGACTCCAGGTGCAGCGGGGCCTGGCGGGCGTTGAAGATCTGGATGTCACGGCTGTCCTCCTCATCCTGACCCAGGTAGCCGAAGTCGATATCCGTGGGGCTGACCAGCATCAGCAGTTCGATGGCTTGGCCGGTGAGCGGGACGGATTTCGTGTGGTGGCCCTCCGCGCAAGCCTCGTCCGTCTGCGAGGCCTCGGAGGCGTTGCTGCACACGAAGGCGTGAACCTGCACCACGTCCAGAACCGTGGGGCCCCACAAAACGTGAAAGGTGTAGGATTCCCCGGGAAGCAGATCCGGCGGCGTTTCCGCCTCGATGGCCCAGTGCGTCAGGTCGTTGCCCGAAAGTCCGATGTGGCTGATCTCCAGGGGCGCGCTGCCGGTATTGGTCACGCGCACGGGTGCGCGGGCGACCCAGACGGCGCGCTCGTCGTCGGTCATTCCATCCATGGGTTCTGGCAGACGCTGCACGTTCTGTAGGCTTTCCGGCGTATCGAAGGCCAGTTCCATGTGCGGAGCCGTGGCGCAGCCGGAAAGTCCGATCTCGAAGGGCAGGTTGTCCTCTCCGATGCGCAGCGTCAGGGTGCCGGTCTCCCGGGAGATCTCCGCCGTGGGAGCGTAGGCGATCTCGATCGTGGTATCCTCTCCGGACGCGAGCGAAAGCGGCCAGGCGGGTTCCGAGGCGACGGAAAAGGCCGACGATCCCGAAAGGGCCGAGGAAACGATCTCCAGGGAATCCTCGCCGCCGTACGCCACCCGGATGGGCAGAACGAGCCGCTGATTGACCGGAACGCAGCCGAAATCCAGGCGGCCCGGCGTTACGGCGAGCGCCGGGGGCAGTCCGGTGCCGGTCAGCGGGATCTCGTGGGTGGCGGCGTCGTAGTCCGTGGAATGCAGGGTCAAGGTGGCGGCGTGTTCGCCCAATGCCGCGGGCGCGTAGCGTACGGTGAGCGTCAGACTTTCGCCTAAGGCGATTGTGGCGGGCAGGTCGTTCGTTCCGTCCGAAAGAACCTCGAAGAAGGCGGCCTGATCGCCGCCGATGGCCGCTTCGGTGACTTCCACCGGCACGCCGCCGCCGTTTCGAAGCTGGACGGTAAGTTCCAGTTCGCCGCCCGCTTCCACCGGGCCGAAGTGCAGGGCTTCCGGCTGGACGGTCAGGCGCGGAACGATGCCGATGACGTGCAGCGGCGTTTCCAGGGGATAGTCCCGGGCGGGATCGTTGTGGAAGATCCGCAGGGCGGCCTGGAATTCCTCCGGCGCGTCCGGGGCGGCGCGAAGGCTCAGAACTTCTTCGCCGCCGGGAGCGATTTCGAGCGGCAACGCCGGGAACGCGCCGTCGGAAGAAAAGATATCCGACTCTCCGACGATGGACAGTTCCGTGATCCGCAGCGTCCCGCCGCCGCTTTCCGCCGAGTTCTTCAGCTTCACCTGGGCGGTCCCGGCTTCTCCCACCGCCACCACGGCGAATTCCACCGCTTCGGGCTCGACGGCCAGTTCCACTGCGCCCGCATACGAGGACACCAGCGATACGCTCTGCTGGGGTGCGACCGGATCCGTGGAGAAGATGGACAGATAGGCGAGTGCGTCGTCTTCGTTTTCCGCCGCGCGGGCAAACGTCAGCGAGATCTGCTGGGGCACGCCCGGGTCCAGGGTGAACGGCGTTCCGGGCGGTTGGGAAAAGGAGAAAGCGCCCCAGTCGCCGTTCGCTCCGGTGAGCGTGAGCGCATCGATGCGGATGGAGCCCTCGCCCCGGTTGTTCAATGTAAGTTTTCTGTCGGCGCTCTGTCCTGGCGGTACGGAGCCGAAATCCAGGGGGGACGGGGTGACCTCCAGTTCCGGAACGGGCGGGGCTTCCTCTTCCATTTCCGGTTCCGCTTCCGGCTCCGGCTCCGCTTCCGGCTCCATGTCCAAGTCCAGATCGCCGTCCGGGGAGGGTTCCAGCTCGCATCGGCCGTTTTCGCAGCGATGTCCCTCCGGACAGTCGATATCCTCCTCGCATTCGGCTTCCGGTTCCCTCTCTTCAGGCGCGTCCAGGTCGCCGTCTCCGGAGGGGTTCAGGCATTTTCCGTTGTGGCACGTCAGTCCGGATTCGCAGCTTCCGTCCTCGGCGCAAGGGCCGCCCAGCTTGCCGGTGCGATCTTCCTCGTCCGGCTGGGAGGTAGAGGACGAGCAGCCGGCGAGAAGAAGCGCCGCCGCCAGCGCCAACAGGGGCAGGAATCTTGAAAGCCGGGCGGTTCCGAACGTCGTCATGGGAGGCTCCTGGGTTTTGCGTAATGAATGCAATCGTTTTCCTGAAAGCGGGCGAAGCCCGTTCCCCATAGTGTAGAGCTTTCTTGCGCCCCGCGTCAAGAGTCCCGGGCGCTTTCTTCGCTTTTGAGACGCCGAAGGCTTTTTCCGCGATCCCGAGGCGCTCGACAGCCTGCCTGGGATTTTCGGGTTGCATGGAAGGGGAGCGGTCCGTTATAACCGGGCGGGGATGGATAAAAGCGGCCGACACGGATGGAGCCTGCCGGGTTTCTCCGAAGGCGGAAGACAGGATGGCGGTGTGAAGGCCCAGGATTGAAAAACGATTCCGGTGGATGGAAACCGGGAAGAAGAAAGAGAAAAGAGAACGTCATGACGATACGGATTTCCGAAAAGACCCTGTACGATTTGGAATGGGACCGCGTGGCCGACGCTCTGGCGGGGTACGCCGCAACGAAGCGCGGCCGGGGGCGCTGCCTGAACCTGCCGTTTCTGCCCTCGGTTTCGCAGGCCGGCGAGGAAATCGGCCGGGTGGCCGAATACCGCGATCTCTACGGCAGCGGGGACGCTCCCGGCCTGGGCGGCGTGTCCTCCGCCGTGGCCGACCTTGTGACGGCCTGCACGAAGGACGGCGTGCTGGACGTGGGGGAACTCTCCGAGGTCGCGGGCACGATTCAGGCTTCCAACCGGGTGCTGCGAAGCATGGCGAACCGGAAGGAGCGCGCTCCGCTGCTGTTCGATCTTTGCGGTGGGTTGTCGGAGACGAAGGACGCCCTGCGGGCCATCGACCATGCCGTCAACCGGGACCGGGGCGAGATCATGGACCGGGCGACGCCCGGCCTGGGAGCCATGCGCAAGCGCGTGCGCGATCTGCACGACAAGGTGCGGGCGAAGCTGGGCGGCATGCTGGACAACGAGAAGATCCGCCCCATGCTGCGGGACAGCTATTACACCATCCGGGAGGACCGTTACGTCCTGCCCGTGCGTTCCCACGAGAAGGCAGCCCTGAAGGGCATCGTCCACGGCTCGTCGGCCAGCGGGCGGACGATCTTCGTGGAGCCCCGGGAACTGGTGGCGGTGAACAACGACCTGTTGTTGGCCCAGATGGAAGTGGAACGCGAGGAACGCAAGGTGCTGCGCGATCTCTCCCGCCGGGTGGCAGAAGAAGCACCGCTGATTCTGTCCAATCTGGATATCCTTACGCGGTTGGACGTTGTGCAGGCCAAGGCGCGCATGGCGGAGCTTCTGGACGCGCAGCCGCCCGTCATGACGGACGATCCGGCCTTCCGGCTGTTGCAGGCGCGCCATCCGCTTCTGGCTTTGCGGGACGAGGACGTGGTGGCCAACGATCTCGCCCTGGGCGACGGGTACCACGTCCTGGTGCTTTCCGGGGCGAACACGGGCGGCAAGACCGTGGGCTTGAAAACCATGGGGCTGTGCGTGCTCATGGCCTGGGCGGGCATGCACGTTCCGGCCTTGCCGGGCTCCACGGTGGGGCGCTTCGACAGCCTGTACTCGGTCATGGGCGACGAACAGTCGCTCTCCGACGATCTGTCCACTTTCTCGGCGAACATCGAGCGCCTGAACGGGGTGCTCACCCGCTGCGGCGGACGCTCGCTGGTGTTGCTCGACGAGATCGTGGTGGGCACCGACCCGCGCCAGGGCGCGGCGCTCGCCCAAGCCATCGTGGAAGGCATGGCCGACAGCGGCGCCCGGGTGGTGGTGACCACCCACTACGAACGGTTGAAACGGCTGGCCTACGCCCGGGACGATTTCATGAACGCCGCCGTGGGACTGGACGAGGAACGGCTGGTTCCCACCTATCGCATTCGCATCGGCGTGCCGGGATCGTCCTCGGCCTTCCTCATCGCCACACGCCTGGGCGTCTCCGAGGCAGTGGTGGGGCGGGCCAACGCGCTGATGGAGGGCACGGACGACCGCATCGACCGCATGGTGGAGCGGCTGGAAGAGGAAATCGTGCGGCAACGCGAGGAAAACGAGCGGCTGCGGGCGGTCCAGGCGGATCTGGAAATCGCCAAGGCGACCTATGAACGGCGGCTGCGGCTATTGGAAAGTCGGGAGAAACAGGACATCCTGGTGCGTCGGCGGGAACTGCTGGAGGAGATCCGGGGCAGTCGGGACCGGGTGCGGGAACTCATCGCCGAGTTGCAGAAGGGCGCGGACATGACCCGGGCCACGGAGGCCATGGAGCGGCTGCGGGAAATGGAGGCGCGGGCGGAACAGAAAGTCAGCGAGACGCTTCCCGAGCCGGAACCGGAAGCGGCGGACGAACACCGCCCTCCGCGCAAATCACTGGGCGAAGCGGACATCGAGCCGGGCATGGGTGTATACATCGCCAATCTGGATCAGAAGGGCGTGGTGGTGGAAGCCCCGGACCGTCGCGGGCTGGCGCTCGTGGAGGTGGGACGTCTGAAGATGCGCATGCCGGTGGAGCGATTGAAGGCCCTGCATCCGGGGGAGAAGCGGGAGAATCGGAACGAGCGGCGGACAAAATTGAAGGACGCGCTGCTTTCAGCCCGGAAGGGCGATGGCGCGGCCGAGCGGCAGTCCATCAGTTGCGATCTACGCGGCGAGCGCGTGGAAGAGGCGCTGGACAAGGTGGATGCTTTTCTGGACCGGGCCATGCGCGCCAACGCGCCGTACGTCTACCTGATCCACGGCCACGGAACGGGTCGCCTGAAAGAGGCGGTGCGCGCGCATCTGGGGGCCAGCCCTTACGTGAAGAAATTCCGCGCCGGAGAACGGGGCGAGGGGCAGGACGGCGTGACGGTGGCCTTTCTGGACGAGGAAAAGGAGGCGTAAGGGAATTTCCCGGATGCCGGCGACCTCTTTCTTTGTGGGGACGCGGGACGATGGACTTTCAGACCGGGCCGGGCGAGGGCTCGATTCGGTCGTTCGCATCCGGAGTATTTCATCTTGCGGCTCGGCCTCTGTTGTACGTTCCAGAAGCAGGACATCCGTTTTCGCACCGTTACGGCCAAATCCCTTTCGGCGCTTCCGGCCTCGGAACGCGTGGAGAAACTGCGGCATATCGCCATGGAAAACGCCGGGGCGCTGCATAAGGCCCTGCGTTTCTGCGCGAAAAACGGCATCGGCTGCTTTCGAGTGACGAGTCGGATCCTGCCGCTGAAGACCCACCCGGAACTGGGGTATGATTCCGATCTTCCGGGCGAGGAGATCATCGGAGCCTTTCGGGCCTGCGGCAAACTCGCGCGGGAGACGGGCACGCGGATCGTCTTTCATCCGGACCCGTTCGTGGTGCTGAACTCGCCGAACCCGGAGGTGCTGCGAAGTTCCATCGCGGAACTCGAATACCAGGCCGAGGTGGCGGAGTGGATCGGCGCGGACGTCATCACCCTGCACGGCGGCGGCGGTTACGGCGACAAGGCCGGAGCACTGCGTCGGCTGGTTGAAAACGCGAAGCGGCTTTCCCCGCCCGTGCGGAAGCGGCTGGCCTTCGAGAACGACGATCGCGTGTTCACGCCCGGCGATCTTCTGCCGGTCTGCTGGGCGCTCGAACTGCCGCTGGTATACGACGTCCACCACCACCGCTGCAATCCCTGCGGGCTATCGGAAGAGCGGGCCACGGAGCGGGCGATCGCCACCTGGAACCGGGAGCCGTTGTTTCACATCTCCAGTCCCCGGGACGGGTGGGGGTCTGGAAACCATCGTTATCACTCCGATTTCATCGATTTGCGGGATTTTCCCAAGTTCTGGGACACGCTGGACATCACGGTGGAAGTGGAGGCCAAGGCCAAGGAACTGGCGGTGCTGAAACTGGCGAAGGCGCTTCATCGCCGGGCCGGACGCGCCAGCGGCTGACGGCGGATTCCGTGTGGCTGTTTTGGCTTTAAATATGCTTCATCCCGGGGCCCGGCATCGCCGTTTCGGCGCAAAAAAACCGGGCGTGAAGCCCGGCTCTTTGCATTTTCCATCCATGGCGTTACTTGCCGGAACCTTGTCCGCCCATGCCTCCGCCGCCCATGCCGCGACCGCGACCCATGCCTCGGCCGCCGCCCATGCCACGACCGCGACCCATGCCGCGGCCGCCGCCCCGGGGACGTCCGCCCCGGCCGAGTCCCAGCAAGGTTTCCACGATGTCCTCGTTTCCTTCCGTGTTTTCAGTAACTTGGCTGTCTTCCGGCCGAACGGCGCGGCAGCGTCCCAGCCCGCGTCCGGTCATCGGCCCTTGGCCCTGCGGCCCGGTCTTGTCGAATCCTGGCATATCTTTTCTCCTTTCCGTCGGCAACGCCCCCGTCCAGGCGGCCCTCCGGCTCCCGGGCCTTTTCCCCGGCCCGCGCCGAAGCTCACCGGAAGGGGTTGCAGCCGGTTTTCGAGGTATTCCCGGTAGCGGTCCGCCGCCGGTCCCGTCAGTCCCGGAATCACCGTCACGCCTTCGGATTGAAGCCGAAGATAGTCGCAACGACGGATGCCGCCGCAAAGAAAAACATCCGCTTTTCCTTGCAGAATCAACTGGATGCGGCTTTCCGCGCCTTCCGTTTCCGGCGTGGCGTGTCGAGCCTCGATCCAGGATGCGCCGGGTTCCACGAAAACCAGACCGGCGCAGCAATCGAAGCGCGGCGAGATTTCGTTTCGGAACAGGGCGACGGCCACGGTCATGGGCATACCTCGTATGTTTTTCCGCTCCGATCTCGGCCTGAGACCGGAATCCATTCGGATTCATCTCCTTGCATCAATCGGGCCAGATGGATTGAATTGCGGGAAAACGCCTCGTGAATTCCGGAAGTTCGGGCTCGGCCGGTGTCTTTTCGGACGTGTTTTTTCCGTTTTCGAATCCAGGTTTTCTCCACGTCGCGACCTCTCCTGATCTTAACATATCGATATCAAAGGGGAAAAATCAATTTCTCCACAAGGTGACGCCATGTAGAAAACAATGAAATCGCCCATGGGTTTCGTCGAATCCGAATTGTTTCCGGGCCTTCCATGAAGCAAGGATTCCCATCTCTTACGGCTTTGTTGTCGGGATGTCACGAAAACGAGACATCCTGGAGAAAAGATGCTCCGTTTTCCGAACGCCACGGATCATTTCTTCTCGTTCATGCGAAAGAAGCCCACCGGCAAGGGGTCGGAAAGATAGACTTCGTTGCATACCGCCCGGGCGTTCAGCAGGCCCTCGGCCAGCGGTTCCATCCCAAAGGCCGATTCGAAGCGCTCGCAGCGGCGCAGAAAACGTTTCGGATCCCGCGGCGAGGCCACCCGGCAGGCGGGAACGCGCAGATAGACCCGGCAATCGCCGTTTTCCGGCGGCGGCCGGCGCAGCGTGTTGGTGGCGGAACTCGGCGGGCCGGGCGCATCGAACCAGACCTGCTCCAGGTTGTACAGGTCGTGATCGCCCCCCGGACGCACATAGATCAGATCGCAGCCGGGCGGCACGGCGTCTCGGTGGAGGCGCAGAAAGCGGTAGAATTCCATATAGGTGCGGTCTCCCCGTAACATGGGTCCGTATCCTGAAAGCGAGGCCGCGACGATCCACAGGCCAAGCGCGATAAGCGCCGCCCGGTACAGCCGGGGGGGCAGACGGAGTTTCGCCGCCTTCTGTAACATCGCCGGGCCGAAGCCCGCCAGAAGCAGGTAAAAGGGCCAGATGGGAAGCTGGTAATGGGTGGAGGAAAATTCCGGGCGGAAGATGTACGGGTTCCACAAAAAAGCCGCCGCCGAGACGAAGAACGCCAGCGCCACGAAGGGTTTCCGAACGAGCATCAGCAGAAAGCCCGCCGCCGCAAGCGCCATCTGGACGACCGGTGAAAAACGTTCGTCGGCGAAGGTGTTTCCGGCGTCCAGCCAGAACCAGCTTTTCACGGCCGCGGCAAGGCTGAAGCGCACCAGCTTTTCCGGATCGGTCTCGACGAAACCCCGCAGCATCACGGCCTGGGGAAGCACGAGGGCCGCGCAGAGTACGATCCCGGCGGCCACGGCTCCGGGGTTTTTTCTTGAAATGTCGAGCGTGCGTTTCCAGCCCAGAAGCAGCGGAGCCAGGGGGCCGAGCACGAAGAACTCGCCCCGTCCCAGCATGGCCAGCGCCAATCCAGAAAAGGCAAACAGGATGGACGGAGTGTCGGGCGCTTTTTTTCCGGCAAGCAGCGCCACGGAAGAGAAAAAGAGAAAGAAAGCATAGGGATGGGTCAGGTCCGAGGCGGCATAGCGCAGCCAGACGGGGCTCGCCAATAGCAGGATTCCCGCCCAGATCCCCGCCGGAAGCGACTCCAGGCGCTCCCGGGCGTAGACCGCCAGGGGCAGCGCGATGAGAATCCCCAGGACGCGATTGGCCGTGAAAAGCACGGCATCCGAGGTTCCGAAAAGTCGGAAAAGCGCCTTCTGCCAGGCGAAGCCCCCCGGGCCGTAGAGATCCCAGCGGTAGCTCTGGCGGGCCTCGTTGTAGAAATGCAGCTTGATGTCCCCGGGCGCGGCGTCCGTCAGGAAAAAAACAGTGACGACGCCCAGAAGAAGCGGCAGCGCCATGGAGAAGTCTTTTCTGCCGATGCGCCCCCGCCAGCCGAAAACGAAGAGAAACGCGAACTGCGTCACGAGCAGCAGCATGATCCCGTGGGTGTAGAGATCCGATGTTCGCCAGCGCCCGAAAAGTCGCAGCCGCCGTTTCGATTCCGGCAGCCAGCGGGCGGCGTCCCGTTCCGGATGCTCCAGCGCTAGGAGCACGGCGGCGCGCAGCGCGGGGGAAAGCGGCTCCAGGATCTCCAGGCGGCCGAAGGCCACGGATCGCCCGATGTTTCCGCCGCGACGGATGATGAACAGCTTTCGCATGCCGTCCGGCTCCGGTCGCAGAATCTCGGCGCGGCCGTATTTCACCTGGAATTCCAATCGCTTGGCCCCCAGCCTTTCGGAAAGCGAGGGACGCCCCCGTTCGAAGCGGTATTTCAGAAAGAGGCCCAGGTTGGGCGAGAAGGCCAGGCCGTTGGGTTCTACGAGTCCGTCGGTCGCGGGCGGGCGGTAGGGCAGAAAGACGATCAGGCAGAAAAGGAGAGCCGACGCGCCGAGAATCCGAGTCCACGGGAGTTTTCCGATTTCTCGTTCGGCCATCCCGAACCTTTCGGGCCATCAGTGAATGGTGGGGCCGCGTCGCTTCGGCGCGTCCGGTCGGTCCGCGTCCCGCAGGGGATAGGCCACGGGAATGCGCAACGCCATCTCCGCGGCCCGTTCCTCTTCTTCCATGCGTTGCAGTTTCCTCGCCTTTTCCCGGCGCTTGCGGGCGTAGCCGATGAGAATCAGCACGCTGGCCACGGTCCAGACCGTGGCTCCGGAGGTGATGAGCGGCAGCCAGCTATAGCTCAACTTCAGTTCGGAGATCCATTTCTTTTCCAGTTCTTCCAGGTCGAGTCCGGTCTCGGCTTCCAGCGCCCGGAAGAATTCCTCGCCCGCGCCCAGGCGGCGTACGAAACGCCGGAAGGCCTCCTCCCCGTATTCTCCCACCAGGAAGCTGACGAAATCGTAGCTCTGATCGTAGGCCTGGCGGATATCTCCCACGCCCCGGGGAAAGGACGTGCGGAGTTTCTCGATGGGAATCAGCGAGTTGGTGAAGGCCGCGAAGCTCAGCCGCTGGCTGCGGTGAAAGTCGAATTCGTGGGCCTGCCACTGGGCCAGACCTTCCACAAACCATTTCGGCGTGCGGGTGTCGCCCACCGCCCGACGGAAAACCACGTGGCTCAGTTCGTGCTCGAAGGTGCGGAACAGGTCGATGGGATGGCCGTCGGAGGCCGCCTGGCGCAGAAGAATCGCGTCAAGCGAAGGATAGGCGACCCCGGCCACCCAGTCGGGCAGGCGCGCGCCACCGGGCTGCATGCGCTGGAAATCCCGGCCGTTGGCGGCCAGATAGACGCGAATGATCCCGGGAGGATCCACGCCGATTTCCCTTACGTAACGCGCCCGGACGCTCTCGCCCCGAGCCATCAGATCCCTGGCCCGCGCCCGGCCCCCGGAGGGATAGACGTACAGGAAGTGTTTCGTCAGCTTTTCCTCGTAATGTTCCGGAACGTCGATGCGGGCTTCCGGATGGGCGACGAGTTCGTCGTAATCGTGGCGCGCCAGATCCCGGATATCGTCCTCGGCGAAGAGGCTCTGGGGGAAAAGCCAGAGAATCGGCGGCAGAAGGAAAAGAAGCAGTGCCCCGAAAGACCCGAACACGTACGATCTCATGGCAGCCGCTCTTTCACGTCCTGGATGGAAAGTCCGGAAACCCGCACCGTCTTTCTGCGGCCCGTGTGCCCGGAGACGATTTCCAGGCCGGACTTGGGAACGGACAGGGTTTTGGCGAGAAAGGCGATCAGTTCCTTGTTGGCCGCGCCGTCCACCGGAGGGGCCTTCAGGCGGATTTTCAATCGGCCGTCCACCACGTCGGCGACGGCGTTTCGCGAGCTTTTGGGCTGGGCCAGGATCATCAGCAGCACGTCGTCCCCGTCCGGAACCAGATAGGCGGGCGCGTCCGGAATCGGCATCACTCCCCGGTCTTCCGCCGGGCGGTTTCGGTCGTTTCCGTCCGGCTTTTCTCGGCACGGCGTAGAACGGTGAGGTTGTCGTCCGTCTGAAGCTTTTCCTCGTGTTCCTTCAACGCGTCGAGCATCTTCAGGTGGACTTCCACGGCGTTGCGCAGCGTGGTTTCGAACTGCACCCGCTGGCGGCGCAGGTCGTGAATGTCGCCCACCAGTTTCTCCCGGCGCTTGACGGCCTCACGCACCAGCTTTTCCCCATCCAGTTCGGCCTTGGACAGGGTGATGCGCGCCTCGCGCTCGGCTACGGCCTTCATGTCCTCGGCGGCCTTCTGGGCGGCGAGCAGGGTGTCCTTCAGGCTTTTTTCCCGCTCGCGATGCTCGTCCAGGCGCTTTTCGAAGTCGGCCAGGCGTTCCTTCAGCGCGTTGTTCTCCCGCGCCAGTTCCTCCATCTCCTCGGAGGCGAGTTGCAGGAAATTCTGCACGTCTTCCCGGTTCAGGCCCCGGAAGGCGGCGGGAAATTGCATCTGTCGGATTTCCAGGGGGGTCAGCTTCATGGCTTTCCTCCTTTTCAGCCGTTGGCTTTCAGATAGGCGGCCAGGTCGTAGAGATTCATGATGACGGCGGCCTGAAGCAGATAGACGATGCCCAGCACCACCAGGGGCGTCAGATCCAGTCCGCCCATGTTGGCCAGGATGGGAAACCAGCGCCGGATCCGGCGGAACAGCGGCTCCGTGGCGCGGTTCAGAAAACGCACGATGGGATTGTAGGGATCGGCGTTGACCCAGGAGATGATGACACGTCCCAGGACGATGAACATGTACATTTGCAGGAACATCTCCAGCACCCGGGCGATTCCCACGATTAAATTCGATACGGCGAACATCCGTTTCCTCCGCTTTCGCGCTCCCGAATCTTCGGGGCGCGTCGGTCAGCGGGCCGCTCTCGGCCCGAAAATATCGGTTCCCACTCGGACGAAGGTCGCGCCTTCCTCCACGGCGGCTTCCAGATCCGTGGACATGCCCATGGACAGTTCCGGAAGCGCAAATCCGCTGTCCTTCCGCAGCCTGTCCCGCAACTCCCGCAACCGCACATGGTAGGGGCGGATGGCTTCCGGATCGTCCAGAAACGGCGGGATGCTCATCAGGCCCCGCAACTCCACATGGGGCCATTCCGCCGACAGCCGGACCAGCCTTGCCGCCTCTTCCGGATCGGCTCCGCCCTTGCTGTCTTCCGCGCCTACGTTTACTTCGAGCAGGCAGGCCGTGCGAATATTCCGAAGGGCGGAACGTTTCTCGATTTCTCGAAAGAGCTTTTCCCGATCCACGGAATGAATCAGCACCGTACGGCCCACCACCTGGCGGACCTTGTTCGATTGCAATCGCCCGATGAAGTGCCAGCGCACGCCATTCGGAATGGCGTCGGCCTTCGCCAGAAACTCCTGGACGTAATTCTCGCCGATATCCGCCTGTCCGGCCGCGAGAGCCCGACGCACCGCCTCCTCTGGCTGGGTCTTGGCCACCGCCACCAGGCGCACCTCGTTAGGATTCCGCCCGGCCCGAACAGAGGCCGCCCGGATGCGTTCTCTTACGCCGTCGAGATTCGCGGCGATGTCAGGAGGCATCACCGACCTCCTCCAGCATTTCAAGCGTCACCGCCAGGGGCAATCCGATGACGTTGGTGTACGATCCCTCCACGCGGTCCACCAGAGCGCCGCCCACGCCCTGGATGGCGTAGGCCCCGGCCTTGTCCAGGCATTCGCCGGTTTCCACGTAGGCGCGGATCTCGCGTTCCTTCAGCCGACGAAAACCCACGGCGGTCCGCACCACCCGGACGTCCTCGCGGTCTCGCGCCGCCACGCAGACGCCGGTGAACACCTCGTGGGTGCGGCCGGAAAGCCGCCCGAGCATGGCCGCGGCGTCCGCCGTGTCCTCGGGCTTTCCCAGCAGCAGGCCGTCGAGCACCACGATGGTATCGGCGGCAAGCACGGCGCAGGAAAGCGAGAGATCGCCGCGCGACACGGCGACGCGGGCTTTTTCCCGGGCGAGCCGCTCCACGTACGCAGTGGGCGCCTCGCCGGCGCGGGCGGACTCGTCGATGTCCACCGGGCGAACCTCGAATTCAACCCCCACGGCGTCCAGCAGGCGACGCCTGCGAGGGGACTGGCTGGCCAGAACGATCATGACGCCGGCTGTCTCCCTTGCGGTTACAGATTCCGTGCAGCCGGAAAACGACTTCCAGCCTTGGCTATAACTATTGAATTATACCGGAAATTCCAGGAAATCACAAGTTTTTGACGGCAAAGGCAGGGAGGGGTCGGGAATGATTTCCATGTGTTTTTCGCGTCAGGTCGGGCTCGATCCGGCACCTGAACGTTTTCTCAATGGATTTTGTATCGAGTGCGGAGTGACGGCCGGGGGCCGATCGTCGGGTTTCTCCTTCCCGCCCGATTCGAAGCCATCCCGTTTTTCCTGGATAAAAGGGGAGGTGCCGTGGTATCATTTCCGCCGTCTGCTGTCAGATAGACGGAGAAAACACGATGACTCGGCGACCCGTTTCCTGGTATTTCCGCATGCTTATGTCCTTTTTACCGCTGCTGGTGGCGTCCCTCGGATTCGCCCAGCCCGCCCTGGTGCCTCCGAAGGCGGAAAAAACGGCGGAACCCGCTCCCGCGTTGCAGCCCATTTCGGAAAGCCGGCCGAAGCCCGAAGCCGAAGCCAAAAAAGAAGACGCCGTGCAGCCCGCCGTGCAGCTGGTCGCCATCATGCACGTCATGTATTCCGGCATGAAAGAGGAACAGGAAGCCCACGTGGCCGAGGTTCAGATCGGAAAAGCGGCCCGGGAATTGGACCTGCACGTGATTCCCTACGAGGAAACCGAGAGATTCCTGGCCTCCGAGGAAGGCAAGTCCTACAGAAATTGTTTCTCCGTCAAGTGCAGCGCCGAGGCGGGCAAAGCCCAAGGCGCGGGTTTCGTAGTCTCCGGCGTCCTGGTGCGCGTGAAGAAGACCACCAAGATCAACCTCCAGCTCGTCGGCGTGGAGAAAGGCGCGATCCTGGCCACCGACAAGCAGAAACTCGATGCCAAGCAGCCCGTGGAGGATCCCGTCCGGGAGGGCGCGAAACGCCTGTTCGAGGATGCTTCCAAAAAGGGCGGCCTTCTCCTGGCCGGCGCGGCCCCCACCAAGAGCGGAGACGGCAAGCCCAAGGATTCAAAGGCCAAAACCGGCCTGAGCGACGACGAAAAGAAGGAACTTGAAAGCATCAAGGAGACCGGCTTTTTCAAGGGCGAACTGACCACCATCGGCCCCCTGGAGATCATTCCGCGCAGCGACCGCGTGGGCGTGGTTCTGGGTTATCGCCGCCTGGCCTTCACCCATTACCTGTACGTCTCGCCGGAAGTGGACCTGCGTTTCTTCCCGGAGCAGAGCATCACCAAGGAAGCCAAGCTGCGGCTGGGTTTCGGCATTCCGCTGAACCTTCAGATCTTCAGCGGCGAGGACAGCAACAACGACACCAAGCTCGACAAGTTCGAGAACGCCGGCGTTCCGCGTTCGGAGGACTGGGATCACTGGCGGGACTTCTTCAAGATCATCCGCTACATCCAGTACGGCCGCAAGGAGGACAAGGTTTACGTCAACGTCAACCGCTTCTTCGCCTCCTCCCTGGGCCACGGCATCATCATGAAGCGCTACATCCCCAACCTGGACTATTTCAACACCCGCGTCCAGGCCAGCGTGGACGCCTATTCCCGCTACGGCGGCGGCGAATTCTACGTGAACGACATCACCAAGGCCAACGTCGCCGGAGCGCTGGCGTTCCTCAAGCCCGGATCGTTCTTCAGCAAGCACTGGATGGCGGAAAGTTTCTCCATGGGCGTCACCTACATGACGGACTGGGACGCGCCCACCTGGGTGTCCACGAATCGCCAGGGTAAGGACGGCAACTATATCTACGAGGCCGGCCAGATCCAGGCGGTCGGCGGCGACATGGAACTGAAGGTGGTCAAGTGGCCGGTGGAAAAGACCAAGGTGGACATCAAGCTCTACACCGACTACACCCAGATGATCGACCTCGGCGGCGGCTTCGCCTTCGGCATGCTGGGGCGCTACAACCTGTATACCAAACACCGCCAGGCCTTCCGTACGCGCCTGGAGTTTCGCACCCATGCCGAGAACTTCATTCCCAGCTATTTCGATTCCTTCTACGAAATCATGAAATACCGCTACTTCTCCGAGACCCGGCCCGGAACCAGCACCAAGGTGACGGATTATTCCGTCCCCACCAAGCTCACCGAGTTGCGGCGGCGTTCCGGCGACTGGAATCGTTACGGGGCTTATATGGAATTTTCCTACGCCCTGCTCGACTACCTGGGCATCACCATCGGTTTCGACACGGCCAACGGCACCGACAACGGAAATTTCCTGGCGCACATCGAGGTTCCGGCCACGAAATATTTCCGGCTGACCAGCACCTATTACAAGACCAACGTCAACAGCGCCAAGAACGTCTTCGACTTCCACGCCGTCAACACCATGTTCCAGGCGCTGGCCCGGCTGCGTCCCATTCAGCTTCTGGCCTTCCAGTTCGGTATCCGCAAGACGCCCCAGCCCAGTTACAAGTATTTCCCGAACATCGAATCGGTCTGGGATTTGAAGGCCGATCTGGACATTTCCTGGGAGTTTTAGGGGCGAGGACTTCACGACATTCGAAAAAGGCCGCTTCGCTCGTTCACGAGGGAATGCGGCGGGGGGAGGATCGCCGCAATGCGGCCGTCCGCACCGTGCGGGAGGATCAGATGCGGGCCAGGTCGATGGCGTGGACGCGGCCGTGGTAGCGGAAGCCGCCCACGTTTTTCAAAAGAGTGGATCCCAGCCGTGTTTCGGGCACACGCGGGTTGTGAATGTGGCCGAAAAGATGCAGGCGCGGTTTCGTCTCCAGAATGTAATCCCGGAGCATCGTCCCGCCGCCCTCGTCCCGGCGAGCCACCTCGTCGAAGGTCACGCCCTCCACGGCCGGGGGGAAATGCGTGCAGAGCACGTCCACCGGCCCCAGCGACCAGAGCTTTTCGGCATAATGCCGATCCGTCTCCTCGCCGGGCAGGTTCATGGAAAAGGGGTAGGCGCCGGTTCCGGACAGAAAGCCCACCCGCACTCCGGCGACGTCCATCACCCGAACGTCCGCGTAGCCATCCGGCACGGCCTCGGCTAGAAGGTCCGGCCAGTCCACGTTTCCGTGCAGCACCACCGCGCGTGGGGGAAGAACGCGGGCCAGTTCCTCGTACTGGCGGCGTATTTCCACCCGGGCATGGGCCATTTTTTCCGGGTGATCGAAAAAGAGTTCGCCCGCCAGATCCAGCGCCTCGGCCGGACCGTGCTCGGCCAGGGTGGAAAGAATCCGGGCGATGTCGTCGGGCGAGAGCACCTTCGCCGCCACGCCGGACAGGTCGTGATAATCCACCAGATTCAGGTTGTCGCCCAGAAGCGCCAGGGGAAAATCTGGGTCCGCGGCGTCCCGGAGCCTTTCCGAGGCTCCGTGGACATCCGCGACGAATTGCCAGACGGCGGCGGTTTCCGGAACATTCATGGGCGTTCCTAATCCTAATAAATCCGGAAGGCGATGAAGATGGCGTTGCCCTGCCGGTTGATGAGCAGCCGTACGGCCTCGCCCTTGCGGATTTTCTTCGCCACCTTTTTGAAATGGGCCGCGTTCTTGATGCGCGTGCCGCCCAGCTTGCGGATGATGTCGCCGGGGCGCAGGCCGGTGCGACGGGCGGGGGATTTCTCGTCCACCGCGACCACCAGTGCGCCCAGTCCGTCCGTGATGCCGCCCTGTTTGCGGGCCTGCTCGTCCGGATCGGCGACCTGGATGCCGAGGGCTTCCACCTGGCCGCTTCCCGAAGCGGGGCCCACGCCGTCCTCGTCCTCGCCGGGCATCAGGCCCAGCTTCATGCTCAATTCCAGGGAGCGTCCGCCGCGCCAGACCTTCAGCCGGGCCTCGTGCCCCACGCCCGCCGTGCTGGCCATCATGCGCAGGTCGGCTTCGTTACGCAACGGCTTGCCGTCGAATTCCAGCAGCACGTCCTCTTCCTTCAGTCCCGCCTTTTCGGCCGGGCTGCCTTCCACCACCTTGGCCACCAGCGCGCCGTGAGGGCGTTCCAGGCCCAGGCTGTCGGCCAGTTCGGGGGTGACGCGTTGCACGCGGATGCCGATCCAGCTTCGTTCCACCTTACCCTTGCCCAGTTGCGGCAATAGCCGCCGGGCCATGTTGACGGGAATGGCGAAACCGATGCCCTGGCCCTGGGCGATGGCGGTGTTGATGCCCACCACCTCGCCGTTGATGTTCAACAGCGGGCCGCCGGAATTTCCGGGATTGATGGAGGCGTCGGTCTGGATGAAGTTGGCGTAGATCTGCCGCCCGGAGGGCGCGATATCGGTGCGCCCCTTCTGGCTGACGATTCCCTGGGTGACGGTGTGGCTCAGTCCCAGGGGATTGCCCATGGCGATGACGATGTGCCCGATTTCCAGGGCGTCGCTGTCGCCGGAAAGCAGATAGGGCAGGGGATGGCCGGCCTCGATCTTCAGGAGCGCCAGATCGGTGAGCGGGTCGCGCCCGATGATCTTGGCCGGATATTCCTCGTCGCTGCCGAGTTCCACGGTGATCTCATCGGCTTCCTCCACCACGTGATTGTTGGTCAGGATGTAGCCGTCCGGATTGATGATGAATCCCGAGCCCATGCCCTGGCGCTTGGGCATCTGGCCGTTGGGCATGTGGAAGAAATATTCGAAGAAATCGTCCAGGGGAAGCTGACGCCCTCCGGTGCCGCGCCGATTGAAACGCATCTTGGTTTCCACGGCGATGGAGACCACCGCCGGAAGAGTCTTTTTAACCAGTTGGGTCATGGCCTCGTTGAAGGCGGGATCGATGAAGGTCTGGCCGCCGCCCTTTCCGGCGGGCCACAACTCCTGTTCCGCGGCGTCGGCAAAAGGGTGTCGGGACAGAAAGAAGAAAGAAACGGCCAGAATCGGCAGGATCACGAACCCCAGGCGCTTGATTGCATTCATCCGATGACCTCCTTCCAGATCGGTTGCAAGAGGCACAACCGGCGGCGGCGGCGGATTATTCCCGTTTCAGGGCTCGTCGCCGACGTTTTCCTCGAAGATTTTGTCCAGCCCGGCCTTGTCCTTCTCCGTCAGGCGGTCCATGGGACGATCTTCCTTCAGTTTTTTGATGACTTTGCCGCTGGGCCGCTTCACGGTGACCACCGGATTGTCCTTGGATTCCGGTTTAACGATCTTTCCGTCTCCGGCGTTTTTTCCGGAAGGCGTCGTCTTTTTTTCGCCCTTCTTTTCGCCGTGTTTCCGAATTTCCTTTTTGATGTCGGAGAGATCCGGCGCCTTCGTTCGCAGGCCGCCCAGAAAAGCAACCAGGCGGCCGTGTCCCGGCTGGAACCAGTCCACGCCCAGCGCCCGGTCGGCGTGCTGGAGCAGCGTGCGACCGTCCGTTTCCAGGTAGCCGCAGAGAACGAACAGCACGAAAACGGCCATGAGCACCACCAGTTTGGTCAGCAGGCCGGAGCGCTTTCTCGACGTTTTCTTTTTACTCTTTTTCTTCGCCATGATTTCGTGATTTCTTCAATTGTGAGCCGCGTCCATGAAGCGCGAGCGATCTTTCCGAAAGCGGACTCGGGTGTCCCCCGAAGATCGTCCGAGCGTGCGAGTCATCTCCCGTTCGGCCATGCGCAGGACCGCATGTCGACTGAAGACCAGGCTGTCACACGGTATTTTCGGTTTCGACATGGGAATTTCCCGGGGCGAACGAAATCCGTACGCATGCGACGTTCGCCGTGTTCAGAAACTGTAGCGCAGCATGAAAAAGACCTGGTCGTTGTTGGAATATTGCCCGAACAGGCTGTCCTTGCTGTCCGTGTTGGAGTTGAAGCGGCCAAAGCCCGCGGGCTCCCGCCTCCAGCTTTCCAGAAGCATGAATCCCAGGGTCAGGCGCAGATCCTCCACCGGGCGGTAGGAGACTTTCGGGATCAGGACGTAATCCTTGGAGTGGAAGTGGGTGCGGTCCGTGATCTCGAATTCCAGATCGTCCGAGAGGAAGGCCATCCGCAAGGTGGCGTGCAGGCCCAGGTTCAGATCGCTGTTGAAACTGAGCGCCTCGCCGTCCTTCATGCCGAACAGCGCCGAGCCGAACAGTTCGATATCCAGGTAAAACGTGGACATGGCGCCCAGGTCGGTCTTTATCACGTCGATGCCGCCCGCGTAGGCCAGCGTGTGGTGCGTCACGGGTTCGAAGTCCCGGGTGTAATAGGTTTTTCCCGGGAAGAAGGCCGTTTCCGCCTTGACGCCCAGTTCCCAGACGGTGGTTCCGAATTCGGCGGCCACGCTGTGGCGACGCTCGTAACGGGAATCCGCCAGGCTGCGGATGCTCTCGCCGGAATCGATGCGCGAAAGCAGACTTTGCACGATACCGTTGGCCATGTTGGTGTCGCCGGACGCCACGGCGCGGGCCAGGGATTTCACTTCCGGGTCGAAACGCGCCGTGGGAAGTTCCTCGAAGGAGAACAGGTACGAAAGCCCGAAATCCACGCCCGCCTTGCTGCCGGAAAAGCGGAAACCCGCCTGGCTGTTGACCGGGCTGGCGTCCGGGCGGCGGGTCTGGAGCAGGTCCGGATGGCCGGGGGCGGTCATGCTTTCGTCGATGTAGCGGTCGATGTCCTGCATGGGGCTGGTGAGATATCCGTAGACGGAATCGTAGCGCAACAGCGAAAAATCCCCGCCATATAGATCATTAGGTGGTGGAAAGAAAAACGGCAGCCAGACGGCTTCGAAGTTCAGTCCCGAAACGTGATAGACGCCTTTCAAAGCCGGAGTCGGCATGCGGCTGCCCGTTACGTCGGACCAGGAATAGGCGCGGATATCGCGGTAGTTCACGCGATCCGAGGGACTGGTGAAGGCCAGCGTTCCCCAGGTAATGACCTGGTTTCCCACGCGCAGATCGAAGTTGTCGAAGAAGAAATCGAAGTAGATCTCCCAGGGTTCCAGGCGGAAGTCCCAGCGATAATCCTTGCCGTTGAAGAGGATGGTGGGATGGTCCTCGTTGCGTTTTCCCATCACGGCGTATTCGGCGTAAACCTCCAGAAACGCTTGGATTTTCTCGGTAAGCTTGATGCGGCTCCAGAACTGGACGCTGTTGCGGAAGTCCACCACGTCCTCGGTTCCAACGGCCTTTGGCGGCCCGGTCTGCGGCTCGATGATGGAGTATTCATTAGCCAGATCGAGCCCCAGCCGCGAGCGGAATTCCCCGCCCCACTCGGCCTCGGGCTTCCAGCCTTCTTCCTTGACCGCCGCCGCCGAGGAAGGCTCGTCTTCCGAGGGAGGCGGCAGGAAACCGAACTCCGGATCGACGAATTCCTTTGTATTATCGGACTCTTGGGTGTCTTGTAGCCCTTGGGCGGCCTGATTCGGCCCTTCACCCGGCAAAGCCGCCGGAACCGGGGCGATGGCCGCGCCGCCCGATGGTGCGCTATCTTCCTGTTTTTCTTCAGTTTTTTCCGCAGGAGGAGCCGTCTGGCCTTCGCCCGGCAAAGCGGCCGGAACCGGGGCGACGGCCGTGCCGCCCGATGGTGCGCTATCTTCCTGTTTTTCTTCAGTTTTCTCCGCAGAAGGTGCAGTCTGGCCCTCACCCGGCAAAGCCGCCGGAACCGGGGCGACGGCCGCGCCGCCCGATGGCGAGCTATCTTCCTGTTTTTCTTCGGTTTTTTCCGCAGGAGGGGCCGTCTGGCCTTCGCCCGGCAAAGCCGCCGGAACCGGGGCGATGGCCGCGCCGCCCGATGGTGCGCTATCTTCCTGTTTTTCTTCAGTTTTCTCCGCAGAAGGGGCCGTCTGGCCCTCACCCGGCAAAGCGGCCGGAACCGGGGCGACGGCCGCGCCGCCCGATGGTGAGCTATCTTCTTGTTTTTCTTCGGCTTTCTCCGCAGGAGGGGCCGTCTGGCCTTCGCCCGGCAAAGCCGCCGGAACCGGGGCCACCGCCGCGCCGCCCGATGGTGCACTATCTTCCTGTTTTTCTTCGGTTTTTTCCGCAGGAGGAGCCGTCTGGCCTTCACCCGGCAAAGCCGCCGGAACCGGGGCGACGGCCGCGCCGCCCGATGGTGAGCTATCTTCTTGTTTTTCCTCAGCTTTCTCCGCAGGAGGAGCCGTCTGGCCTTCGCCCGGCAAAGCCGCCGGAACCGGGGCGACGGCCGCGCCGCCCGATGGTGAGTTATCTTCCTGTTTTTCCTCGGCTTTCTCCGCAGGAGGGGCCGTCTGGCCCTCACCCGGTAAAGCCGCCGGAACCGGGGCGGAAGCGGCCTCTTCCGCCGCTTCCGGCACAACGAGCGGCGCAAGCGGAATCAGATCGGGATCGTCCTGAGCCATGGCAATAAAAGAGCCGAAATGGCACAGAAAGATGGCGGACAGAAAAAGAATGCGAATGGGCATGGGTGTTCGCCTTAAAGCTTGGTCATGCGTTCCTTGGTGAAGTCGGCTTCGTCCAGCTTGGCCTTCGTGTCGATGTTGGACAAGGCGATGCGCGTGGCCTTGTTGGTCTGCACGTTCAGCATGGTCATGCGGGTGATGGTTTCTTTCTTATCGATCAGCTCGACCTTCTCCGTCATCATCACTTTTTGCAGCTTGCCCTTCATGTCGAAGAGCTTGATGCGCTGGGGCACGCTGGTCTTTTTGTTGATGTAGTTGACGTACTTGCTGTACTTGTTTTTCTCCGGATCCTTCGGCACGGACTCGATCACGAAGCAGTCCACCGGGCCGACTTTCTCGTCGGGCAGGCGCTTATGAGTGGACTCGTCCACGTCCTTGCTCTCCATGTCGCCGTAGGTGAACTGCGTGCCCAGAAAGGACTCGCTCTTGCCGGTTTTGCCGCCTTTTCGCAGGGCGCGTTTGATGGCGGGCATATAAAGGAACTGGTCGTCGTCCGCGCCGCCGGGAAGTTCCCGACTCAGAAACGCCATGCCCGCCACGTCGTCCGGCTTCAGGAAGGTCAGGAGGATGTAGCGTAGATCTTCCTTGTCTTTCTTGATCCGCATGGCCTTGGTGCGCACCTCGCGCACTTCGTAAACCTTCTGGTTGTCGATCAGCTCCATTTTCATGTCCGCCGTGGCGGCGTTGAAATCCATGAGCTGATGCTCGTACGAATCCTTCATGATCTGGTCGGCCGTGCGCTCTCCGGCGAACGCCGGCGGGGCCAAGACGCTCAGAACGATGAAAAAGGCAACCATCCGAAAGGCATTTTTCATGCTTTCCTCCCCTGTTCCCGACGTCGTGGCCGGGCCGCTTCCGTTCGAGATTGCGATTCACTCCAAGTCGTATGGGGACATACCACATCCCCGGCCTTTTGTAAACATCGTGCGAGGAAGAGGCAAAACGGCGGGGGTCGAACGGGCCGTCGGCCCATCACCGCGATGTATAAATATACGATGCAGTCGCGCCATGTATGAGTCACCTCGACCCGTCCCGGGACCGAAGGGATCCGGCTCCGTAAGCGCGGAATGATTTCACGGGATTTCCGGCCGATATTTTTCGTAACGAAATCCGACGACGGACGTCTTCCTTTTCGTATGAAACGGGCGGACCGGAGCCGCCGCAGGATACGAAAAGGAAAAACCAATGAAACTTCGCAGCATCGCCTCTCCCCTGACCATCGCCGCTTTCATTTCGGTTGCCGTGACAGGACTTCTGATGTTCTTCGGATATCATGGGAGTCTCATCCGTCTGGTTCATGAATGGGCAAGCCTGATTTTCGTCGTCGGCGCCGTCCTGCACATCGCGTGCAACTGGAAGCCGATGCTCGCTTACTGCAAACGCCCCGTGGGAGCAGTTTTGTTGGTGATTTTTCTCGTCGCGACTCTCGTGGCGATCTTTCCGAACGGCGAATTCGGCTGGGGGAATCGTTCGCGACGAAACCATGACGAGCAGGCGGTTCGGCAAAGCAATGGGAACCGCAATTCCATCCAGAATCGGTCCTTCCATGTGGAATCCAATCCAAGACAGCATGCCAGGAAACGTCAACGCCGGGCGGGCGGCCGGAACAGGAGATAATGCGATTCGGAGCGTATTCGACAAGCACCTTGGATCCGATTGTAATTCGTTCGCCCCGCACGCCTCGACTCCATGAAACGGCCTCCTCTTCCGCTCCCTTCTTGACGGATCCGCCCCGGGGCTGTTAGACTTCGCCGCCGGAGACGAAATCCGGGCGGATGTCTGGCTTTTGTTGGAGTAGATCGGGAGACTTGCTCCAACAATGGCGCGGAGCGTGCGCGAACGACCACGAACGATTGAAAAAGCGAAAGGAAACGGCATGAAAATCGCCATCATCGGAGGCGGATCCACCTACAGTCCGGAACTCATCGACGGCCTGCTGACGCGCCACAAGGAAATCGAGCTTTCCGAGGTGGTGCTGATGGACATCGACGAAAAACGCCTTCAGGTGGTGGCCGGTTTCGCGAAACGCATGGCCGCCCACGCCAAGGTTCCTTTCTCCGTGCGCGCCACCACCGATCGTGGCGACGCCATTAAAAACGCGGACTTCGTGGTCACCCAGATCCGCGTGGGACAGATGCCCGCCCGCCACAAGGACATCCTTCTGGGCCTGCGCCACGATCTCATCGGGCAGGAGACCACCGGCGTCGGCGGCTTCGCCAAGGCCCTGCGAACCATCCCGGAAATGGTGGAGATCGCCCGGGATATCCAGGACACCGCCCCCGATGCCTGGTTGATAAACTTCACCAATCCCTCGGGATTGATTACCGAATCCCTGCATCGGGCGGGCATCCGCAAAGTGATCGGGCTTTGCAACATCCCCATCGGAATCGTCATGGACCTGGCCCTGTATTTCGGCCGCAGCCCGGACAAGGTGCGCATCGATTACTTGGGCCTGAACCACCTGGCCTGGGTGCGCAAGGTCTGGCTGGACGGGAAAGACGAGACCGAGCGCGTGATTTCCGACCTGGCCAACAAGACCGGCCCGGCCAACATCCCGGAACTGGATTACGGCCCCGACTTCACGCGCGCCCTGGGCTATCTGCCCTCGCCCTATCTGCGCTATTTCTACGCCACCGGAGAGATGCTCGACCGCCTGAAGAAGAAGGACAAGACCCGGGCGGAGGAGGTCATGGAGGTGGAGGAAAAGCTTCTGGCGCTCTATGCGGACGAATCCGTGGTGACGAAGCCGCCCGAACTGGAAAAGCGCGGCGGGGCCTTTTACAGCAAGATCGCCATCGACCTGATCGACTCCATCTGGAACGACAAGCGCGAGGAACACATCGTCAACCTGCCCAACCGGGGGGCCATCGACGGCATCGGGCCGGACCAGACGGTGGAGATTCCCGCCATCATCGGCAAAAACCAGGCCCAGCCCCTGCGCATCGGCGAGGTCCACCCCCGTATCCTGGGACTCATGCAGCAGGTCAAAGCCTACGAAACGCTGGCGGCCATGGCCGGGCTGGAAGGCTCCTACGACAACGCCCTGATGGCGCTGGCGGCCCATCCGCTCTGCCCCACGGAAAAGACCAAGGACGTCCTGGACGACATCATTGCCACCCATGGTATCGCCTATCTGAAGAAGCCAGGCCAATAGGCCATTTTCGGAAATTCGGGAAAGATTTCCTCCCCGGGTTTTGCTCAAAGCCACACTTTTGCAACAGATTCGGATGGACCGAACATCTCCATGTGCGCGCTTGCCGTGGTGCGTCAACCTCCTTGTGTCATAAAAATACGTCGAAGACTGCAACACCCGCCCCCGGGAGAGGATTCTTTCTTCCTAATTTTATTGAGGAATTTCGGTGTTACTGAAAAATTGCAGTCTTTATCTAGCTTTTTTGCTCTTCTGCCGGTCTGATTTTTCCAGGCGACAGGATGCAATTCCACCCGCTCGCAATGCGGTGACGCCACACTCTTTGGCGACGGTCCTTCGTACGTGCAACAATATCGCGCATATTATGCGCGTTTTCGCGGGATACCGAGAGAACGGATTTTTCATTCGTTCACTGAATGAGGAGTCATTCCGGTGGAATCGTGAATGAGAATCGGTGGTTAGCTTACAGGCTCGTCAGTTCACGAATTTTTGGCACGTTGTTTGCTATATACCCTGACAGTTGGTAACAAGATCTTTGATTTTCAAACCGTCGCTGCTTGCAGCGCGCTGGTAACAGAGACAAAGTGTGAGGAAGCCGGAAGCTGTTCATGCTGGAGAAAACGTTGACTCGGTTGCTGTACTACCCGCTGATGCCGTTGCCCCGTTGGACCGGATTTCATGCTCCTGCTCAAGCTGGTGTTCCTGCTCCATCTCCACCCGTGATGAAGTTCCCGCTCACGCTCCCGGTACGGTTGGTCGCCATTGCCTTGGAGCGCTCGTTCCGAATGGACTGAATGATTCCGGCTTCCTCTTTTCGTTTGTTTGTCCCCATCCCGGCAGGTTTCATCATGCGTGCTATGTTCGAGTTGATAACGGTTGTCGTAAGGGAAAACTGGAAAATCCTGGTTTCCTCGATCTTTGAAACAAGATAGCTTCTAGAGAGGCTTCAATACCGGCCTTCTCCGTGGACTCCCGAATCCTCTGACGTTCCCACCTGGGAAGCCGTCCCTAGCGGTTTCCCAAAGATTCCCTTCAAGGATGTGCGTCAATTCTTACGTTACCCAATCCCACTGCCACGGAGAAGGCCGAATCCTATTTATGGTTGGCTATCCGGTAAGACGGAACACGGCGGAAATCTATTCAAAAAAAATCACTCCCCTGAAAAAAAGGTTCAACTCCCATTTCCGGGGAGATTCTTCACTTGTTGAAAGAAACGGGGCGTCTGCTCGTTCCCTTCCCCGACGGAGCCGCCTCGCGTCATAAGGCTTGGAAATCCGGGGCATTAGAGGGCGGCGGTCAAGGCCGGAGCGAGCGAAACGAGCGGAGCATGCTTGGCCTTGACGGCCGTCCGTGCCCCGGTACAAGCCGGTTGTGACGCGAGGTGAAAGCGAAGGCGGGAGAAGGGAACCCCTTCCTCGATGGTGGGCCTTGGCCGAAAAGGATTTCTCGATGGCTCCCCGGTATTGGGATTGGAACCAAATGTTTCCCGGCGATCGACTCCGGTTTGACAAAGCCCGGCGGGCGGGGGTAGACTTGGTGGGTCTTTAAGATAGGATATCGCCATACTCGCAACCACAAGGAGATTCCCCGATGCCTCGGATGTCTGCAATCCTTTTTTCGGCGTTCGTCTGTCTGCTTTCCTCCGGTCTGCACGCGGCTCCGGCTGGAGAGTGGAACCTGGTGACCTGGGCCATGAACGATGGAAACACCTTTGTTACCGGCGACGCGGCCGACGATAAGCTGATGATCGCCTTCGGTGTGGAAAACAACGGTCAGGGTAGCAAAAATCCCGTGTTGAAACGTTCCACCGACGGCGGCAAGAGTTGGAACGGGATCACCGTGGATCTGTACGGCGGCATGATGTTCATGTTCACCGACTTCCAGATGTTCGATCGCAATACCGGCTACGCCGTGGGGCTGACATTGGGCATGATGGGCGCCACCGCCGGTCCCATCTGGCGCGTCAAGAACGAGGGCACGGTCCTCGAACCCCTGGTGGTGGACGGCTGGCCCACCTGCACGCACATTCACTGCATCGACGTGCAACACTGCTGGGCCACCTGCACCGACCGCCGCATCATCCGCACCACGAACGCCGGAGACACCTGGACCTTCCACGACCTGCCGCTCGCCTCCGACGAGGGTAATCCCGGCCCCGTGTTCTTCATCGACGAAAACACGGGCTGGTGCGCCTACGGCAAATCCGAGACCACGGAGGAGGAACCGGAATACCGCGCGGGCGGCGAATACATCGTCCACGACGAGGGAGCGGTTCTGAAAACGACGGACGGCGGCGAGCACTGGACCGTGCTCCACGAAGGCGAGCACATCGTCTACAACGACATTCACTTCGTCAATGAAAACGTGGGCTTTATCTGCGCCTCGGACGAAACCCACGGCTACCTGAAACGCACCACCAACGGCGGCCGGGACTGGGTGGACCTGCCGCTTCGCCAGAGCCTGCCCAGCGACTACGGCGACCTGCCCCTGTTCTACATCGGCGGCGTACATTTCTTCGATGAAAACAAGGGTTGGGCCACGGGCAGCTACGGCACGAAGGACAGCGGCGCCTTCGCCGGCCTGCGCTTTTTCTACACCGAAAACCAGGGACAAAACTGGAGCGAGCACGAATCCATGGCCGTGGACGAACAGAACAATCCCATTGCCCACGGCGGCACCATGAACGACCTGTTCTTCCTGGACGAGCACAAGGGTTACGGCCTGGGCGCGATGCTCATGGTGGTGGGCTACGACGACGGCTCGTACGTTCCGCCCGAGGACGGCGACGACGACCCGGACGGCGACGGCGGCCCCGACGGCGACGGAACGGACGGCGATGTGGACACCGGCCCGGTCTATCACGGCGAACCGGCCGAGCCCTGCCCGGTCCCGGAGGACGCGGCCACGGCGTCCTATCCGCGCTGCGATCCGGCCAAGGGCGCGCCCGTATGCGCCTGGCGCGACGGTGAAACGCCGTTCTGCACCCTGTTCTGCGACGACGACCGGGACGCCTGCACCGGCCTGGGGTTCCCGGACGCCTGTTGCCGCCGGGTGAACTTCGAGGGCGAAGAGCGCATGATGTGCCTGTTCGAGGACACGGCCTGCGCCGACTATTCAGGAGACTGGAAGGGTTACGAAGGCCCCATGCTGGGCGACGCCTGCTCGGCCGCCGAACCCTGCGACAAGAATTACGGCGGCGTCTGTTACGACGAGGGAGCGGGCCGGCCGTTCTGCACGCAGGCCTGTCAGAGCGATCCGGATTGCCTGGGCGGATTCCAGGACGAATTCTGCTGCACGGGCGAGGGCGGCCCGCTGAGTCGATACTGCCTGTTCGGCGGACGCTGCGACACGAGCGACGGCGACGACGTATCGCCCGCCGACGGCGACGGAACCACGCTTCCCGACGGCGACGATCCCTCCGGGGCCGGAGCGAGCGGCGGAAGCGGGGGCGGCTGCGCCTCCACGGGCGCGGCCGGGGCGGGACTCTGGCTGCTTCTGGCGATGCTTCTTTTCCGCCGCCGTCCGCGGCGATCCTGAACGTTCCGGCGTGCGGAAAGATCCGGACGTGAAACGCCGGAAGCGGGGCTGGAGCCGCCTGGCGGCCTTGCTCGTCACGCTGCTGTTCGTATATCTCACCCTGCGGGATTTCGATCCGGAACGTTTCCTTTCTGTGCTGGAGCGGGTGCACTGGCTTCCGCTGCTGAGCCTCGTTCCAATTCTGCTGCTGACCCATTTCTTCCGGGCGCTCCGATGGTGGTCCCTGGTGGCGCGCCGCACGGACGCGCGGCCCTGGACGCTGTTTCCGTACATCCTGGCCGGCATGGCGCTGAGCGACCTCATTCCCGTGCGCGCGGGCGAATGGTATCGGGCCTGGCTGTTGACCCAACGTCACGGCCTGCCCTATTCGTCGTCCCTGGGCGTCGTGGTTGTGGAACGGGTGCTGGACGGACTCTCCATGGCGCTGGTGCTTCTTTTGGCGCTTTTCATGACGGGATCGCGCTCGGACGGCTTCCGCTCGCTGCTGGTCGCCGCGTTGCCGCTTTTCGGTCTGGCGGGCCTGCTTCTCCTTGCGCTTTTTCTCTGGCCGGAACGCTTCGAGAAACGCATTCCCCGGTTCTGTGCGCCGTTTCCCTCCACCTGGCGTCCGCGCCTGGAAGACATCCTGCGGCGCTTCGCGGACGGCCTGGAGTCGCTGGCGGATTCCGGCGCGTTCTTGCGGACGGTGCTGTTCACTTTCGGCCAATGGGCGGTGGAGGGTGTGGCCTACGTCCTGCTTTTCCGGGCGTTCGGTTTCCAGTTGGGTTACGAATGGGGGCTTCTGATGCTGGCGGTGATTTCCTTCGCCACGGTGCTTCCCGCCGGTCCGGGATACGTGGGCGTCTTCGAATACGCCGTGATGCTGGTGCTTCTGGCGGCGGGCGTGGATCGAAGCGCGGCCCTGGGCGCGGCGGTGGTGCTGCACGGCGTTCAGCTAGCGGTGGCGGTGGGACCGGGAACGGTTTTCCTGGCGCTCTTCGGCCTGGAGCCTCCCGGAAAACTCGACGGAGAAGAAACGAGATGAAGATCGGCGCGTTCCTGATTTTGCTGTTGGCGGCGGCGGGGTTCTCCGGGACGGCGACCGGCTGCGCGCCCTCCTGGAAAACGGACCTGGCCCGGGTGGAGGAAACGGACTGGACCGACGGGGAGCGACGCGCCTTTCTGACGGACAGCCCCTTCGTGAAAAACGGGGATGCGCCGGTGAAGAACTGGATCAACGGCGCGGACGTGCGTCTGCACGTCACCGCCTCCTGGGCTTCTTCCTATTTTCGGGAAAAGCGGCTCCAGATTTCCAAGCGGCTGGAGGCCGATACGAAAACGCTGCTCGCCTACGAATCGGGGCTTTCCACCGACCAGGCCACTTACGCCGGGCCGGTTCTTTGCGGGGGCGAGCCGCCTTTTCCGCTGAAGCGCAAGCTGCTGATCGCCTCGCCCGTCTTGAAGCCGCCCCTGGCCTACTGGCCGACCGGGCCCGAGGCGGCGCGGGAAATCTATCGGGAACTGAACATCGTCCCTTCTCGCGACCTGGACCTGGAAACCGAATTGAACGAGGCCACGGCCGCCTCTTCGGATCTGGTGGTGGAACTGGCTCTGTTTCCTCTGATCGAAAGCTGGACGCCTCTGCAAAATCTTCTTCCGCCGAAGGATTGCCTGAATCGCCTGCTGGGCCAGATCGTCCTTCGCGGCGTCCATCTGGAAAACGCCGCCGGAAAAGCCAACTATCCGAAAAAAGCGGTGATTTTAGGGGGAGATTTCGATGGGAACTGGGAGGAAGCCTCCTGGCGCTTCCATGAAATTCCCATCCTGGCCGCTCCCGTTTTCGTGCGGCTGATTTTTCCGCGCCAGGATAAAAACGGTTCCTGGATCGTGGATTCGGACCGGGAGATCCGGTTGCGAATCCATGCGCCGGAAGGCAGCGCGGAAGTCTGCGCGGCCCCCGGATCGGGGGGGCTGGCGTTCTCTCTGGATCTTGCCTATTTGCTCAGACCCTTACGCCAAGCGGGTCCGGGAGGATTGTAGAAAGAAAACGCTAAAGGAGCATCGCCATCGGACCGATTGTTTCTGCCGAGGGAAGGCTTTCGGCATTTCCGATAAGCCGATGGATTTGAGGGATTTCCATTTTCTTTTGTACCAACGGTTCTCGGTTCCCAAACTGGAGCCGAGGCCGTCGATTCTTCCTCCACGCTTTTTATTCCAGCGGCGCGGCGACGGGCGAAATCCCTCGCCGCGTCGGCCGTTTCGGCGGCGAATCCTTTCGATCCCTCGTGACGTGAACGAAGGGAGACGAGAAGGGTCCGGCGGCGAGGACGGCCGGAAAGCATCCGAAATCCGATCGAACGCAATCTCAGATGGCTTCTACTTGTTTCTCAATTCGGCGGACAGTTTCTCGATCAGGTCGGCCGGATGGAAGGGCTTTTGGATGAATCCCAGTCGGGGAAAATCGTGGAATTGCCGGGCGATGGTGTCATCGCTGAAGCCGCTGATAATCAGCACGGGAATATCCGCGCGGATCTGATGCATCTGTTTCAGAGCTTCCTCGCCGTCCATTTCCGGCATGGTCAGATCCAGAAGCACGGCGTCGATTTCGTCCTGGTGTTTATTGAAGATCTTCAGGCCTTCCAGCCCGTTTTCCGCGGTCAGGATGCGATAGCCTTCCCGTTCCAGGGTGCGTTTGACGATCAGGCGTACGGTGCTTTCGTCGTCCACCACGAGAACGGTCTTGTGTTGAAGCCCGGTGTTTTCCGAAAGATCCGCGCCTTTTTCCAACGCTTCCGCCAGGGGGAAGAATACCGTGAAAACGCTGCCTTTTCCCACACGGCTTCGGGCGGTGACGCAGCCCTTGTGCGCTCGCACCACGCCCAGAACCGCCGCCAATCCCAGCCCCCGTCCGGTGAATTTGGTGGAGAAGAAGGGATCGAAAATCCTGGAAAGCGTTTTTTCGTCCATTCCCATGCCGTCGTCGGAAACTTCCAGATAGGCGTAACGGCCTTCCGCCAGATCGTCATAGGGATAGATCTCCGCCAGAAACTCGCGACGGGCGTCGAAGATTCCCGTGCTGAACGTGATGGTTCCACTTTCCGAAATCGCCTCGACGGCGTTGGCGAAGAGATTGGACAGGATCATTTGAACCTGGGGTTCGCCGCCCTGGATCAAAACGGGCTCGTCCGACAGCTTGAAGCGCAGGTGAATCGGCTTTTCCATGCGGAAATGGAACCGCTCCGCCATGTGCCGGATGAAATCCGAAAGATCCAACTTGCGGAAATCGAACAGCCCGCGCCCCGAAAACGCCAGGAGCCGGGAAGAGAAATCCGAAGCCTGGGCGATGGTGCGCTGCAATTCCTCGATGGATTCGTGCAGGTGGGAATCCTCGGGAAGATCCATCTGGAGCAGGCTGGTGTGTCCGCCGATGCCCGTGAGGATATTGTTAAGGTAATGGGCGATGCCTCCCGCCATGGCGCGAAGCTTTTCATGCTCTTCGGCATCGCGGCGTTTTCGCCTTTCGGCGATGCGTTCCGATGGTTTCATCGAGGGCTTTTGGGCCAGCGACCAGGCCACCACGGCGGAGGAACGGGAATTTCTGCGGTATCCGGACTCCCAGTCCACGCGAAAGACGCACTCCGGAGCATCCTTCGCGAATTTCTTTATTTTCTGCGTGTCCGCCACGGGCGCTTCCTATACTTCAAAAGACTCGGGGGTTTGATGGCCATCAAACCCTTCAACCCGTTCGGCTATCCTTGTTGGATGCCTTCCTTGGCTATAGTACCGCAAGTGGCGGTAATATTCCCGCCGAAATCGAACTTCTGGTTTCAGAATGAGTGGCGATCCATAAACAAGTAACGGTCTTGCGATCAACTGCAATCGGGAAATGCTTTCAACACCCCCTAACATAAATATATCCGATGCCGAAAGGGCTGTCAAGCCGATGTGAACCGGAAAAAAGTCTTTGCAGCCATATGAATTCACTGCATTTTTGTGATAATTACGCGCCGGTTCCCTTTTCCCTTCGTCGCGCCTTGCCTACGGCGCCGGCTCGCAGTATTCCGTCGGCACGCAGGTCTTTTGTCCCGGAATCAGCCGGTGACAGCAGTTGGAGGGGCAGTCGTTGTTGTACTCGCAATGGGCCAGGCAGTAGGAAACGCCTTCCGGGTCGCCGCACACGCCGGAGCAGCAGTCCCCGTTGGAGGAACAGGCTCCCTCGCTTCCGGTGAAGGTATAAGACGACGCCTCGCAGTCGAAGTATTCCTCCGGACTCCAGACGTAGGGCTCCCGCCACATGCCCTTTTCCCGTTTGATCTGCACCGTGTATTCCACCGTTCCGGAGAAAAAGGCCGAGAAGTCCAGTTCGGCCTCCCAGAAGGGTTCGGTATATCCGTTGCGTTGCAGCATCAGGGTGACGTGTTCGCCGAACAGCGGGATGGATTTGTAGACGCTGATGCGGTATTCCGTGTCCGCCAGGTTGCTGTAATCGCCGTACAATTCGTCGTAGTCCCAGTTGATCTGCGTCCAGCCGGACTGGCCGCCGACGCTGATGGCGCAGGTGCCGGAATGTTCAGGGCCCCAGTTGCAGAGGGTGGGCGCGCAGATGTCTTCCGTCCCCGTAGCGCCGGCGTACAGGTAAAGATCGTAGGAGTAGAGGCCCGGGATGCAGACGTTCATGTCGCCCAGCAGAATGGTGATGGAATCCGGCTCCATGACGGTCATGGCCACCGTTTTCCAGCCGGACCAGTTGCCCTGGGGCTGATCCTCCGCGCTCTCGTCGTCCTTGACGCGCGCCCGGAAGCTGTATTGTCCGGCCCGGTCGGGTTCGAAGGTGGCGGAGCAGACGTGGGTGTCGTCGAGATCCCAGGCGGATTGTCCCGGCCCGGAAACCAGTTCCAACTCGCATTCGGTAATCACGCCGCCGTCGGGGTCGTAACTGTCCGAAATGTCCAGCAGATAGTCCGTTCCGGCGCGGAATCCGGCGCCCTGCCAGGGCGAGGCGCTGCCGAAGGCGTATTCCACCGGAGCGATGTCGTTGTGGACCTTGAAGACCACCTCGGGCGTTTCGTAGGTGGCCGTATTCACGGAGGAAACCGTAATCATATACTCCGTCCGGTCGGAATCGCCCTCTTCGAACAGGTCGAAGTCGTTGTGGATGATCTCCACGATGGCGGTGTCGTCCGTGGTGTCGTAGGGTTCGTAAACGATGTCGAAGGTGAACGATTGATTGCCCGAAAGTTCGATGGGCTGGCGGTTGGCCAGTTCCGTGGGCAGGTTTTCCACGGAAAATTCCGGATGCCCCGGAGCGCGTACTTGAACGGCGTAGATGGTCAGGGAGCCGTTGTAGGTGTTTTTCACCATGACCTGCTTGGGGCTGCGGTCGCCCACCATGACGCCGTCGAATTCCCATTCCGAAATGGAACAGAAGAATTCCGGGTTGGCGGTCTCGCCAGTGATGCTGATGGAAATCGAGCCGTCGGGCTCGGCATTGGAGGCGTTGGAGAAGATTTTCAGGGTCTGTTGAACGTGGGCCGGGGCGTTTTCGTCGGCGGTATAGGCCACGGTCAGCGGAATGCTGGCCCCGGAGATCAACGGCTGGGTCAGCATGGGATCGTCCAGGATCTCGAAGCCCTCGGTTCCCACCATGCTGAACTCGAAGCTCGTCATTTCCAGCGCCTGGGCTCCGCGATTGGTGATGGTCACCACCCGCTGGACGGTCTGCCCGATCTGGATGAAATCGAAATCCAGCACCGTGGGATCCGCTTCCAGATACGGCTCTTCGCCGTAGCCGCTTCCGGCGGTGATGTCTACGGAGGAAACGCCTTCCACCGCCGGGTCGTTGTTTTGTATTTTCAACGTGTTGGCATAGGATCCGGGCGTGACCGGGGTGAACTTGACCTTCGCCAGCACGTAATCGCCCGGGCGCAGGAACTTGGGGTGATCCGGATCGATGGGGTCGGAAAGCTGGATCTCGAAGGCGTCGTCCACCAGCGCGCCGTTGTTCAGGGTGACGTTGGCGATGCGCAGGATCTGGTTGCTGTCGGCGTCCTCCGGGGAATTGGTCAGCTTCACGTCGATATCCGCCGTGGTTCCCGTAAGGAGATCCTGTGCGAATTCAATGGGATCCGGATCCACCACCAGGCGCGGCAGACCCTTGTACTTCGGATCCAGGCTCACGTCGATGATGGGATTCCGGTTGTCGTTGGTGACGATCTGAATGGTGTAGCCGGTGTCCAGAAGCGCGTCGCTGGGGGCGTAGGTGACCTGAATGATGAGGCCCTGGCCGGGCGCAAGGGTCACGGGGTCATAGTCGTCCGAGCTGTCCTCGCTGGTGAAGATTTCCTGTTCCTGGAAACGGACGGAGAAGGAAAAATCGATGGCGCCCGCCTGGCCGAAGCGGATGGCCGTGATCTGGGCGGCCTCGGTGGCCTCGGCGTCGTTGCGGACGTTGATGTCCTTGACTTCTTCCTGGCCGTACTGGACATAGCCGAAATCCACCGTAGTGGGCGAAACGATGATGAGTTTTCCCTCCACCGTATCCACGTCTCCGCCGTCGCCGTCCGGGTCTTCGTCCCCGTCGGTGGGAGAGATCCCGGCGCAGAAACCGGTGGTCGGATCGCAGAACTGCCCGATGGGACAATCGGTGTCGTCCGAGCAGACGGCGCCCGCCGGGCGGTCGGGATCCGTATCGCCGTCCGCGTCTCCGGTGCTATCGCTTCCGGAACAGGCCGTCAAAAAAAGGACAAGCACCGCCAGCCCCGACAGGAAAAGGGCCGGTCCGTGATTTTTCCGTACCATGGGAATGCTCCTTGTGCGAAATTGGAAATCCGTCCGCCGTGCTGCCGGAACGATTCATCGCCGTTGCACGAAAATGATGAAAAAACGGCAAAATACGATCTTCGCCGTACCTGCATCCATTCGCGTTTTTTGTCCGTGGCGCTCGAATAATGATATCCAGTTTCATCATAATGGAAAAGCTACGCGGTAACAACCCCTTTTTTCCATCCATCGAATGCGAATGGAAGCGAAATCCGTTCCTTACCGAAATTCCGCGAACGCGGCCGTTTTCTTCCGCCTGAGCGGCCTTCTTGACTTTTGCGCCCCGGCGGCCCATGATCGGAAGGCATCGCGCGACGGATCGTGCGGGAAAGGCGACGAACCCGGCAGACATGAAACACGCGGAAAAACACCCTGAACATGGGAAAAAACCGGGATGCGCCCCGGCGGGTGGACGGGTGGAAATCAGCCTGGGTTACGCCTGCAACAACCGTTGCCGCTTTTGCTCGGAGGAAACGCACCGCCAGACCGCGCGGGAAGATACCTCTTCCTCGGAAAAACCGAGCGATTCCGGTGGCGTGGGGCGCCTGGGCACTCGGGAGGTAAAAGCCGAACTGGAGCGTTTCCGTGCCGAGGGATTCGATCATCTGACGTTTCTGGGCGGCGAACCCACCATACGCAAGGATTTTCCGGAACTGGTGCTGTCGGCCAGGCGTCTGGGATTCCGGCGGATTCTGTTGACCACCAACGGCCGTATGCTGGCCAACCGCACATTCGCCGAGCTGCTTTTCCGAGCCGGACTGACCCATCTTTACCTTTCCGTCCACGGTCCGGACGCCAAAACCCACGATGACGCCGTGCAGGCCCCGGGGGCCTTCGACCAGGTGCGGCAAGCCATGGAGAACCTGCGGGAACTGGACCGCCCGTTCAATATAAGCAGTGTGATTTACAAGGGAAACGTCGCTTGTCTGCCGGATCTGGCGCGCTTTCTGATCGATCATGGCGCACGGCGGATTTTCTGGGCCTTCGTGCGCCCGGCGGGTGCGGCGCGGGAGCATTTCGAACAACTGGTGCCTCGCTTTTCCGAACTGGAAGCCCCCCTGCACGAGGCCTTGGCCATCGCCGCCCGTCGCGGGGCGGTGCTCACCGTGGGGCACGTGCCGCTCTGCCGGCTGGGTGAATACGTCCGTTTTGCGGACGAACTGTACTGGACGGATGCGGCGGTGCAACGTGAACTGAGCGCAAGGGCGCGACCGGGTGAATATATCGAAAAAGATCGGCGCGAACTGGTGACTCCGGGACACAACAAGGTCAAGGCAGAAACCTGCCGCGAATGCCGCTACGACCGGGTCTGCGACGGCCTGCACGGGGAATATGCAAGGCGGCGGGGGTTGGGCGAGCTTCGTCCGGCGGCGGGAACGCCGGTAACGGATCCGGCCCTGCTTCGCGACGCGGCACTGGCCGATGAAAGGATGGATCGGTGAGCGAACCGAGGAAGCATCAGTCCGGCCAACGTGCTGGAAATAAGATGAATATCGACGCCCCGGAGTCTTCGCGGGCGGGCAACGAGGAGCGGGTGGACATCAATCTGGGCCACGCCTGCAACCATCGTTGCATCTTCTGCATGCAGGCCAATTCCGGCGTGGATCAGAAAAAGTGGGTCAAGCCGGACCGTCTGCGGGAGGAACTGACCTATTACGCCCGGGAAAAGAATGTGCGCAAGCTGGGGATTCTGGGTGGCGAACCCACGCTCTATCCCTGGCTGGAGGAAAGCCTGGACGCGGCACGGGAACTGGGCTACGAGGAAATCACCATCAATACCAACGGGTTCCGCCTGGCGGACGAGACTTTCGCGGCCATGGCGGTGGAGAAAGGCATCAACCGTTATTGCATCTCGCTGCATTCGGAAATCCCGGCGGTGGAAGATTATCTCTCCGGCCAGAAAGGATCGTATCTGCGCAAGCTGAAAGCCATTCGCAATCTGACCAAACTGAAGGCCAGAGGCCACGGCATCTCCATCAGCATCAACGCCGTTCTGAACCGTAAAAACCTTCCCACGCTGGACGAATTCGTACGTTTTTTCAACCACCTGGGAATCCTGGACCTGCGCTTCAACTTCATCCGCCCGGAAGGCGGCGCGGCGGGAAACAAGGAACTCGTGCCCACCTATCGCACGGCCATGCCGAAGCTCATGGAACTCGTGCGCCTGAACGAAGCGCTCTCCGGCACCCGGCTGACCTTCGGCGAGGTTCCCTATTGCGCCTATCCCCGGGCCTTTTTCTCCAAGCCCGGCCTGCGGCGAAAGTACATCGGGGAATACACGGACAGGCGCACGTTCGTAAGCACCTTCGGTAACGCGGACGGGCATCTTACCGACGGCGGCGGGCGGCAGCGCTTCGTCTGGCAGGACTTGAAGATGGACGAACTGAAAATCTTCGTCCCGGCCTGCGAACGCTGCGTCTGGCGGGAGGTCTGCGGGGGCGTCTGGACCCATTACGTGGAAATGTACGGCGGTGGCGAATTTCTGCCGCTTTCCGAATAGGGCTCGATCATGGACGTGCTGCGCATCGAAACCCGCTGCAATCAGAACTGCCTCTTCTGCGGGGCGGATCCACGGAACCTTGGCGATTACACGCTGGATTTCGCGTCGCTGAAACGTGCGGTGGACGCGGCGGGCGCGGACGAACTCCTGGAGGTTTCGGGCGGCGAGCCCACGCTTTCGCCGCTTCTGCCGAAACTACTGCTCTACGCCAAGACGCGCGGGCGGCGTGTGAGTTTGCAGACGAACGCCATGCGCTTTTCGGATCCGGCCTTCGCCGGGGCCATGCAAAAGGCCGGATTGTCTCAGGTTTTCGTCTCCCTGCACGCGCCGGACGCCCGATTGTCCGACGCCATGACAAGGCGTCCTGGGGCCTTCGATCTTACCGTGCGGGGAGTGGAGAACCTGCTGGAACTCGGCCTGAACGTCTCCTTGAATTACGTCATCTGCCGCCCCAACGCTTCGCGCATGACAGACTACGTGCGCTTCGTGCGAGAGCGTTTCGGGGATAAAACCGCCGTGGTCTTCAGTTATATCAATCCCTTCCACAACGCCTGGAAGACGCCCAAACTGATCCCTCCCATCTCGGAGATCGCCCCGCCGCTCGGCCGGGCGCTGGAAGAGGGCGAACGGCTGGGCCTGGAACTGCACGTCCCGGATATCTGCGGCATTCCGCTCTGCTTTCTGGCGGGCCGTGAGCGCTTCGCGGACAAGTACTCGGATTTGCAGCATAATCGCCCCTTCCATCCCCATCCGCAGAAGCTCAAGGAAAAAGTTTGCGGTACGTGCGTGTGGGATCGGGTCTGCGACGGTCTCTGGGAACGTTACGTGGAGCGGGAGGGCCTGGGCGAACTCTGTCCGATGACGGTCCTTCCATCCGATTTTCGGGGCAGTCTTCCAGCCGGAGTCCAAGTGCGAAGCCCGGCAGAAAGTTCGCCTCCCGGACGCGTACGGGACACGGCGCTGCTGGTGGGCGAGTCCTGCCCCAACGACTGCGTATTCTGCAACGAAGGCGGCCGCCGGGCCAGGCGTCGGGCCATGAGCCTTGCCGAGGCGGAACGGTTATTGAAAGCAACCCGGCCCCACTGGGTGTTTCTGTCCGGCGGCGAGCCCACCACCTGCCCCGACCTGGAGCGTTACGTCCGGCTGGCCCGGGAATACGGAGCGGAGCACGTCACGCTGGTGTCCAACGGCGGCTCCCTGGCCCGGGCGGATTTCGCCCGGAAAATCGTTTTCGCGGGCGTGGACGAGGTGCGTCTGTCCGTCCACGGCCCGAACGCCGCCCTGCACGACGCTTTGACGCAAAACCCGGGCAGTTTCCGGGGGATCAAGGCGGCCTGCGGCCACCTGAACGGGCTGAAAGAAGAGACGAACCTACACACCGTGGCCCTGGTGGTGGTCAATCGCCGGAACCTGGAACATCTGGAGGCGACGGTAAAGACGCTCTTTTCCCTTGGTTTCGACAAAATCGGCCTGGGGATGATCGAGCCGCGCAACAGCGCGCTGGAGCGTTTTTCCGAACTGGTTCCGCGCCTTACGGAAGCCGCCCGGGCGGTGGAAACGCTGTTCGCCAATCTGCCGAAACCCTGGCCGGATGTCTATGTGGACAGCCTGCCCCATTGTCTGGTGGCAAACCCGGAAATTCCTCTGGGCGAACGCTCCGTGATCGAAACCCTGGACCACGAGGGAAAACGGCATCGGGTGATGGAGGAAGACCGGGACAAGATCTTCGGACCGCCTTGCGAAAGTTGTTCGGCGCGGGGGCGTTGCGAAGGCGTTTTTCGCGCCTACGCCGAGCGCTACGGCTTCGAGGAACTGCGACGCCTCTGAAAGCGGGATTCGGTTCTCTCTTCCCGGAAAAACCTTCTTCGGTATTTTTGAAATCATTCCGGATTTGTCTTCCGCGCGGATGGCTTTCCTTATCATCCGCCGTTTTCGGACGAGATAATAAGTCTTGCAATTTCCTTCTTCCTCGTGCTATTCGTTCGTATGCGTTCTTTCTTTTTTCGTGCTACGATTGGGCGTTCATCGTAATTCATGCTCCCGTAGTCACCTCGCGAAAAACACGTTTCCAAAACAGGAGATCGACCATGCGAACACGAGACCGGTTTTCTTTGCGGACCATGCTGACGCTGTTGACGGTTCTGTTGCTTTCCACGCTTGTCGCGTGCAGCGATAACGACGATACGGAACATGCCGACGGGGACGAAGACGCCGCGACGGACGGCGACACGGACACGGCCACCGACGGCGACGAGGATTCCAAAACGGATGGAGACGAGGAAACCGAGGTCTGCGGCGGCCACGGCGTAGTGGAAGGCGATCACTGTCGCTGCGACGAAAATTACGAACCGGATCCGAACGACGCCATGAACTGCATCGAGAGCGGATCCTCGTGCTCCTTCGGACCGGTGCTGAACGGCAATTCGGGTTGGACCTATCGGGATGTTTCCTCGCAAACGGGCGTGCTGCAACTGACCAGCGCCTTCGGTTTCGCAATGGAAGGCGTGGGTTTCGCCTGGACGGCCGAACTGCGCAACTGCACGGCCGAGTCCTTGGGGCGCACGGCCCTTTCCCTGCGCCTTCTGGACGCCGAAGGAAACGAACTGGCCGCCGGCGAGGCCGTGGTGCTTTCGGCCGCTCCGCGCCGGACGTCCGATTACTCCCAGGTGGCGCTCGACGTGCTCGGCAAGGAAGAAACGGGCGTCGCGTTCTTCAAGCGGAACATGTCCTCCTCGGAAATCGCCGCCATCGCGGAAATCGAGGTGACGATCACCACCACGCCGGCCACGGATCTCGAAGCCGCCCAGGCGCCCCGTATCCACGACGTGAACGTCACCACTCCGTACCCCGGCCACTGGGGACTGGCCGGAGAGGTCACCAACGATACAGGCCGCTCCCTGGAGAATCTGGAACTGTTCCTGTTTCCGAGAAACGACACGGGCCTGCTCTTCGGCATCATGAATCCGGAGGTCGCGCCGCAAACCCTGGCTCCCGACGCGAGCGGAAGCTTCGAGGAAACCTTCGGACTGGTGCACGCCTCCTTCACCCAGTACGAATCCTTCGTCTCCTGGAGCTACGGCGAGGAAATCGACGGGGATACGGACGGAGACGCGGAGATCGATGCCGAAGCGGACGTCGAACCGGAAACCGACGGCGACGAGGAACTGGAACCGGAAACTGAAGCAGACGCCGAACCGGAGATGGAAACGGACGGCGATGGGGACGCGGAGCTTTCCTCCATCTGCACCGCCGACGTGACCCTGCCCGCGCAATGCGGCGTATTCCGGTCCGCCACCACGAGCGGCTCCGGCGACGGAATCCAGGGTTATTCCGCCTGCACCGAGGCGACCTTCGGAGGCGAGGAGACCGTCTTCTCCTGGACCGCTCCCTGCGAAACCCTGGTGCGTGCCGGAGCGACGAACATTCAGGACGGAACCAACGTGGACCTGCTGGTCCTGGACGGGGTTTGCGATGGCGCTTCCTGCCTGGACCTGGCCGCCCATCCCAACGAGTCCGACTACGTCTGGTTCGTCTCCGAGGCGTCCAGGGAATACTTCTTCGTGGCCGAGGCGGTGGGCTCAACCGGCGATTTCGACCTGGCCGTTTCCTGCAACTGCTCGTCCTCCTACGAGGTCTGCGACAACGGAATCGACGACGACGGCCAGTTCGGCGCGGATTGCGAGGATCCGAAATGCGCCTATCTTTCCCGATGCGCGAAGTCCTTCGCGGACTTCACCGTTCCCGTCATCTGCGGAGATCATTTCAGCGGAGAGAGCAACGCCGAGCACGGCGCGTCCAATGTCGTCAACGACTGGTGCGGCCAGGGCTCCAACGTCTGGACCGGGCCGGAAATGGTGTACGCCTTCCACTTCCACGCCTCGCCGCCTCCGCCGTTTCCGGACAAGGAAGTCACCGTGACGATCGCCAGCGATTCGGATGTCGATCTGATCGTGCTGGATTCCCTGGATCCGCCGTCGTGCCTGACCCTGGCGGGAGCCACCGACGGAACGGGCAACGAAACCGCCGTCTTCACCGCAGCGGCCTTTACGCCGTATTATTTTGTGGTGGACGGTCGGCGGGGAACCATCGGGGATTTCGATATCCAGGTTACTTGCGATCCAGAATGACGCCATCGTGAAAGACGGCCTCGGATGTCGCCGTCTGAAAAGCCCCGAAACCGGAAGGCGGAATCCCGGCGGCGGATGGCGACGAAAAAACGATCCGAGAGTCTCGGGGTGGAAATGGCCCCGAGACTCGCCAATCGGGCCGTTCGGAATCGTCACCGCGGCCCGTCCAGAATCTCGCGGATCTTCTTTGCCAGGATATCGGGGGTCAGGGGTTTCTGAAGCAGGGCCGTGTCTTTCGGTAAAGCGCCGTGGTCGGCGATGATGTTTTCCGCGTATCCGCTGGTGAACAGAATCCGCACTTCCGGATATTTCTCGGAAACCGCTTTGGCCAGTTCCGCGCCGTTCATACGCGGCATGACCACATCGGTAATCAACAGATCGGGAAGCGGCTCGTCTCCTGATTCGATCATCTCCAGGGCTTCCCGGCCGTCCTTGGCCACCCGGGCCTGATATCCCAGGCGCTGGAGAATCCGGATCATCAGATCTCGTATGATTTTTTCGTCCTCCGCCACCAGAATCCGTTCGGTTCCGGTGGGAAAGTCTTCTTCCCTCTTCGGGGGAACTTCCATCTCCGGACCCGCCTCGACCCGGGGCAACAAGATGGTGAAGATGCTGCCGTTACCGGGAATGCTGTCCACCTGGACATGGCCGCCGTTCTGCATGATGGCCCCGTAGACGGTGGACAATCCCAGACCGGTTCCCTGGCCCTTGGGTTTTGTGGTGAAAAAAGGTTCGAAGACCTGTGCACGGGTTGTCTCGTCCATTCCGTGCCCCGTATCGCTGACCTGAATCCGGACGTAGGGGCCGGGGGCCAGGTCCGGAAAATGCTCTTTTCGTTCCGGCGCCAGTTCGAACACGTCGGAGGATATCAGCAGCCGTCCTCCCTTCGACATGGCGTCCCGGGCGTTGATGGCCAGATTCACCAGAACTTGTTCCATCTGATTGGGATCGATGAAAACATGGGTGGCGTCCATCGTGAGGTTCGTTTTCAACTCGATATGCTCGCCGATGAGCCGAATCAGCATTTTATTCATCTTGAAAATCAGGCCGTTCATGTTCACGACCTTGCGGTCGATGATCTGCTTGCGGCTGAACATGAGAAGCCGGCCGGTCAGTTCCGCGGCGCGCCGGGTGGCCTTTCCGATCTCGTCCAGGTCGTCCTGCAAGGCGGAAGAATCCTCCGCGTCCATGAACGCCAGTTCCAGATTTCCCTGGATGCCGGTCAACAGGTTGTTGAAATCATGGGCGATTCCGCCTGCCAGACGGCCGACCGCCTCCATTTTCTGGGATTGTCTCAGTTGGGCTTCCAGATGCTCTCTCTCCTGTTTCGCACGGATCTGTTCGTCGATGTTGCGATGGATGGCCAGCACCAGGTTGCGACCTCCGATTTCGAACATGCAGGCCGTGACTTCCACGTGGGTGGGAGGCAGGTTTTTTCGTCGATGAAGCGTCTCGAAATGAATGATCTCTCCGTTGGTCAATTGGCGGGTGCACCCCGGCACTTCTTTTTTCTGATCGGGCTGATCCAGAAATCCGATGGGTTTTCCCATCAGTTCATCCCGCGTGAATCCGTACATCTTTACGGCGGCGGCGTTCAAATCCATGATGACCGGAAGGCCGGGAGGTTTCTGCTTCAACACCAGAATGGGTTCCGGAGACAGATCGAAAAGAGAGCGATAGCGCATCTCGCTGTTTTCCAGGGCGATACGAGCCTTTTCGCTTTCCTGTACTTCGTACTGCAACTGTTCCACCGTCCGGTTCAGGTCGTCCGTTTTTTCTTGGATACGGTCCGTCAACCCTTTGATTTCACGGGAAAGTCTTCCGATTTCGTCCTTGCGTTCCGAGGCGGGAAAATCGGAAACGGTTTTTCCCTTTCGATAATCGACGACGCTTTGCGCCAAAGCCAGCACCGGTCCTACCACCTGTCGTTGCAGGAAAATGCGTAGAAGCAGGATAATCATCAGACCGACGATGGTCGTGATGGCAAGGATGTATTCGAAATGATGCCTGGCCTTGTGCATGATGGAGCGATGAACGTGCGCTTCCAGCAAAAGAACCGGCTCCTTTTTTAAATCGTGAAGCAATCGGTATCCCTGGATGTATTCTTTCGTTTCCGGAATCAGAACCGTGTCATCGAACGTTTGAAGCTGCTGTACGATTTCCCGGTAAGCCGGACGTGGAAGGGGACGGTCCAGACGAATTGCGGAAAAGGAAACTCCCGTGATTTCCACCAGTTTGGAAACCATACCTCGCGTCAGAAGTTTTCCCATCACGAGAAAGCCCCGGGACGGTCCTTTATTGCCCGAATTCAGGATGGGCCGGATGGCGAGAAGCAGGGGGCCGTATTTCGTCAGGACGATCCCCTTTACGGCCCGGTCTCCGAGAACTCCGGACAAGAGCGAATAGGCGGAAAACATCGTGGAGTCCGTGAACCCGGCCAGTTCGATTTCGGATGATTTGTCCAGATCCCACCCACGCGTCCAAGTCGGCTGTCCCTGAGTATCGTAAAAACCGATCAGATTCAGTTTGTTGTCTGCAAAGGTCGTTTCGGTCAGATTGGAACGGATATATTCTTGATTGTGGTCATGCACGAACTGGTAAGAATCGTCCCAGGCAGCCCAGTCATGGGTCAGAGAGTCGATATAATTGATTTCCCGGGAGATGGCGGACAGGACGCGCTGTACGTCTTTATGAGCCTCGTCGCGTTCCAGTTGCAGATAGTTATCCCAGATCAGGCGATCATAAGCAACGACGTTCAGGATGATCGCCAGCCCGACGATAATGACCAGGATAATTGTGACGCGGACTCTCAGTGCCATTCGTTCCATCCTCGAGCGCGACGGCTACTATTCAGGAAAAGCTACCGCTCCTGAATGTATCATGCCGACGGATCCGGTTTCCTGTTACTTAGAAGACGGCAGTTTCCTATAAATTTCAAACTTTCTGTACCTTTTTTTTTCAATAGAGTAAAAACGGAATGGGGAACGGGTTGTCGATAGGCGATTTCTCGTGACTCGATTCGAGCTTTCAGGGCATAAACGAGAAAAATGGCGCGAGATGGGGGGTCTCGCGCCATTTTGTCCACCGGATGCGTTGGCGTCTCGGTGGCATTGGTCCAAATCATTGGGGGCAATCGGGACCAACGGGCGGAACCAATTGGGTTTCCGCCTGAACTCCTTTCGGCGGGGGAGTCCGAAAGGCGTCCGTAAAAGGGCAAAAGGTTCAATGACCGCTACAGAGCAGATGCCAACTTGTACTAGCAAGGAAAATGCCAATTTCTACGTGCGATCCGAATAGTGTCTATTCCTGCATGATTTCAATCAGATATGACGATGGCTTGAATTTTTCCTCGCAAATCAAGTTTGTTTGGGTGAATTCTCCGCGCAAAATATGCACTGTAATTTCTATGTTTTTGCCGAGGGTGCAATAATTGCGCAAATCGTGGTCTTTTTGCTTGTCTTCGGGGCTTTGGAGGAGTAGAATAGAGAAAAATCAATCGGGAGAATCATCCATATGACAACAACGGAGAGCCGACGGGTGCTGGTGGTGGAGGACGACGCCTCCTCCCGAATGACCATTTCTTTCGCATTGAAAGACATCGGATACACCGTTCTGGAGGCCGGATCGGCCGAGGACGGCTTGCGTCTGCTGATGGAGAAATCCCCCGCCGTGGTGATTTCCGATATCCGTCTTTCCGGCATGTCGGGCATCGAACTGCTTAAAAAAGTTAAGGAAATCCGGCCAAACATCCAGGTATTGCTGATTACCGCCTACGGCACCATCGAGGACGCCGTGCGCGCCATGAACCTGGGAGCGGAAAACTATCTGACCAAGCCGATCAACATGGAGGAACTGGAACTGATCGTCAAACGGGCGGCGGAAAAGTTCGATCTTCTTCAGGAGGCGCAATATTTGCGCGCACAACTCCAGGCCACCAAGAAATTCGACCGCGTGGTGGGAAACCATCCGCGCATGAAGGAAATCTTCGAAATCATCGAGCAGGTTGCGCCCTCCACCGCCAGCGTGCTGATCTACGGCGAGTCGGGCACCGGAAAGGAATTGATCGGCGAGGCCCTGCACAAGATGTCCAAGCGCGCCTCGGGACCGTTCGTCAAGGTCAACTGCCACGTCTTCAGCGAAACTCTGTTGGAAAGCGAGCTTTTCGGGCACGAGAAGGGAGCCTTCACCGGGGCGCACTCCCGCCGGGAAGGCCGCTTCGAAATGGCGGACGGAGGAACGCTTTTCCTGGACGACATCAACGTCATGCCGGAGGTCACCCAGCCGAAAATCCTGCGCTTTCTCCAGGAACGGGAATTCGAGCGCGTTGGCGGATCGGCGACCATCAAGGTGGACGTACGCGTGATCGCCGCCACGAATACTCCGCTGCACGAGGAAGTCGCCGCCGGGCGCTTCCGGGAGGATCTCTTCTACCGGCTGAACGTCATTCCCATCAACCTGCCGCCGCTTCGGGAACGGCGCTCCGACATCCCCCTGCTGGTGGGGCACTTTGTAAAGAAATACGCCGCTCGAAACGACAAGGGCGACCTGGCGGTGGACGACGCCACCCTGGCGCTGGCCATGGGATACGATTGGCCCGGAAACGTGCGCGAACTGGAAAACGTTATGGAACGCGCCGTGGTGATGAGCCGGGGGCCGGTGGTCCTGCCCCAGCATCTCCCGGATTTTCATCGCGGTACGGACACGCCCTCGCTGACCTCTTCCCTGGCCGGACGGCCCCTGGCGGACGTCGAGCGGGAGGCCATCCTGGGAACCCTGGCCTCGGTGGAGGGCAGCACCGGGCGGGCGGCCCGCATCCTGGGAATCAGCGTGCGGAAAATTCAATATAAAATCAAGCAGTACCGGGAGGAAGCCGAAAAAAAGGAGCTTTCTTCGGACGATCCGTACAAAGAGCTTTTGACTTCCGGCGATTAATTGACCAGAATACCGGCAGCCGACGGGAAACGTTTCCGAAACCGATCCGATTTCGACGCATACCAGGGAGAATCCCATGTCCTCGACTTTCCTTCGCTTTCCTGTTCTGACACTTCTGTTTGCCGCGCTCCTGTGCGCCTGCGGCGCAAGCGATGACGAGCCTTCCGACATCGACGGAGACGTGGAGGCGGATGCGCCCGCCGACGGCGATGAGGAAGAGGAAACCGAACTTCCCTTCGAGTATCCGCCCGTGGATCTGGGTGCAGCGGACGGCCTGACTCCGCGCTTCGATTTCGCGGACAAGGCGGATTTCTTTTCCTCGCCTTTCCCCAACGACACCTATATCGCCGCCGACGGTAAAATCCGACTGCCCGGTTTTCCCAACCCCCGGGAAAGCACCCTGGTCCAGACTTTCCTGGACGTCGCCCAGCATGACCTCAAAGGCTTCGGCAACAACGCGCCCATTTACTGGACCTTTCCCGCTCCCATCGATCCCGAATCCCTGCCGGCGGATCCCTCTATGGCCCTGAACCAGACGAGCGCCGTGCTCCTGGTGAACGTCGATCCGGATTCCGAGTTTTACGGCCGTTTCACTCCGCTGGAATGGCATTGGACGCCCACGGGCAACGGCTTCGAACCCGACAATCTCCTGGCCGTGGCTCCCGCCAACGGATTTCCCCTGGCTCCCGCCACCACTTACGCCTGTCTGCTCACCGACGCCCTTCTGGACGCCGATGGCCAGCCCCTGGGGCGCGACCAACACAACGCCGATCTGCTCAGCGGGCGGGAGGACGCGCTTTCCGCCGTCTACGAGCCCGCCGCCGAATGGCTGCGGCAGGCCCAGGGCGAACTGGATCCGGAACGCATCCGCGCCGCCACGGTCTTCACCACCCAGGATCCGGTGGAAGAACTGAAAATCATTCGGGATTATCTGGCGGAGGAGTATCCGGACGGGGAAGTGAAGGGAGAACTTCTGGACTGCACCTTCAAGAAAACCAAGGACAACTATCTGGTATTCGAGGGCCACTACAGTTCCCCGAACCTCCAGCAAGGCGAGGTGCCCTATGCCGAGGAAGGCGGCGGAATCTTCTTCGACGAAACCGGCCGCCCCATCGTCCAGCGCATGGAGGAACTGCGCTTCGCCCTGGTGGTTCCGGCCGAGGCGACCATGCCGGAAGACGGCTGGCCCATCAGCATGATCGCCCACGGCACCGGCGGTGACTACAACACCTACATCAATTCCGAGGAAAACGGACGCTCCAGGAGGCTCATCGACGCGGGCATCGCCGCCATTGGCATCGATCAGCCCTTGCACGGCCCCCGGGGGAACGACGAAACCAACGTGGAATTGCACTCCTTCAACTTCCTCAATCCCGTGGCCGGGCGCAGCAACTTCCGGCAATCCGCCGTGGACACCGTGGCGCTGACACACTTCATCCGTTCCGGAAAACTGGCGCTGGACAAGAACTTCTGCGACGTCTGGCCGCGCACGGACCTCTATTCCGGTCCGGAACGCATCTTCTTCGACTCCGAACGGGTGCTTTTTCACGGACACAGCCACGGGGGCCTGTCCGGAGCGCTGGCCGCCGCCGTGGAGGACGATGTCCTGGCCTGGACGCTTTCCGGCGCCGGGGGGCGCATGGCCATCACGGTCATGGAGCGGGAGGATCCCGGGATTCTGGCCATCGCCGCGCTTCTGGCCGGATTCGAAAAGGAAGAGGCGTATATTCATCATCCGGTGCTCGGCCTGATTCAACTGCTGGTGGAGATCACCGATCCCCTGAACTACGCCCCGCGCTGGATCGAATCCCCTTACAACAGCCACGCGCGCAACGTGATGATGACATCCGGATTTCTGGATCCGTACACGCCGAAGGACACCGCCAGCACCCTGGCCGTGGCCGGGCGGCTGCCCCAAGTGGAAAACGCCGAGGGAAACATCGACGAGGCCATTCCGGCGCTCGACTGGCTGGGCATCGCCTCTTTTTCCCGCCCGGCCGAAGACACCGTGAGCGGGCCGGACGGCGAATCCGCCACCTCGGGTTTCTTCCAGTATCCGGAATACGGACATTTTCCCATCTTCGACAGCGCCGACGCCGCTTCTCTCTACCAGGAATGGATGCGCGGCATCGCCTACGACGGCCACGGCGTCTTCGGCTACTGAGAAACCGTCCGGAAATCGCTAGGACAGTGTCGTCACAAGATATTGAGCCATAATACAAGACATCGGATGTGAACGGCGGCAAGGAATGAAGCTGTGTTTTTGGCGTATCGCGTGGCGATACCTCGCCATCGTTTCCGGTGTAGACAAGCGCTTTCCACCCGATGTCGGGCACGATAAAGTTCCATGTCGTATTCGCGTTGAATCGTGCGGTTCTTTTTCGTCGGGATGACAGGCTTCGTTCCGTTTTGAAGGCATCTCTCGCCGGGAGCATTGCAAAACGCCGTACAAGTCATCGACGGATTTCTTCAGCCATGCCAGAGCGTTGATTTGGATGATGGTCACAAATTGGTCACAAAACGTCCAGAATCTCCTTGTTCTTTCCTTGTTAAAACCCAAAAAGTCGTATAGTATCGCGAACGTGGGTCTGTGGTGGAACTGGTAGACACAAGGGACTTAAAATCCCTCGCCCTTTCGGGTGTACGGGTTCGATTCCCGTCAGACCCACCATTTTTCCTTTGAAATCCATGGGTTGCATTCCGGTTTCCCCATTTCCGCCTTGCCCGCGCCGTTGGAGAAAACGTCAAATCGTTCGATATCGCCGACACATTAATTGGGGGTTGACATGCATCTCGGTTTGATGCATATTAAAGTTGTACGTTTGCCGGTCAGGGACTGCCCGGCCAGTACGCGGGATGCCCCGCCCCCGAAGCGATTCGGGATCGACTCTGGCTTTCAAGGAGGAAAGACATGAGCTTCGCCATTCGCAACAATCTGCAAAACCTGTCTCAGGTCTCCCAGATGAAGAAAAACCAGGAGGAGATGAATCGCACCCTGGAGCATCTTTCCTCCGGCCGCCGGATTCTCTCCGCCATGGAAGACCCGGCGGGCATCGCCCAATCCAGCCGCTTCCGGGCGGAGATCAATTCCCTGGACGCGGCCTATCGCAACACCAGCCAGGCCCAGGGCATGCTCCAGACCGCCGAGGGCGGTATGGAACAGATGGAAAGCATGCTGGTCCGGCTCCAGGAATTGTCGGTTCAGGCGGCTTCCGGCATCCAATCCTCCAGCCGCGACGCCATAAACGATGAAGCCTCCCAGATTCTGTCGGAAATCGACCGTATCGCCGGTTCCACGCAGTTCGGAGGGGAATCGCTCCTGGCCGGCGGCTTTGAGACGGAAATCCAGGTGGGCGACGACGGTGGGGAAAACAGCCGGTTGGGGGTGAGCCTTCCCGATCTGACCACGGCCTCCCTTTCCGGCGACGGCGGTCTCGTCGTGGACATGACCAGCAAGGAGGGCGCGCTGGCGTCCATGGAGAAGATCAGCCAGGCCATCGATCAGCTCGCCTCGGCGCGTTCGGATCTCGGCGCCACGTCCAACCGCCTGGGTTACGCCCAGTCGAACCTGATCGTCGCCATGGAGAACAAGACGGCGGCCGAGTCGGTCATCGCGGACGCGGATATGGCGACGGAGATGAGCGAATTCGCCCGCACGTCCATCCTCCAGGACGCCCAGACGGCCATGCTGGCCCAGGCAAACCTGAGCGCCGAATCGGTCGCCAGGCTGCTGAAATAGAGAGTGGCTCGGTTGTTCGAGGAACGCGCCGCGTAAAGCAAACGGCAAGCGCCGTATTTCCTCTTCCCATCCCATCAAAAAACCCCGACGCTTTCGCGCCGGGGTTTTTTATTGCGATTCTTCGGGAGATTACTTCTTGGCTTTCAGTTCCTCGTCGATCTTCTTTTTGAAGTTCTCGAAGGGCTGCGCGCCGACGAACTTTTTGCCGTTGATGAAGAACGTCGGGGTTCCCCGGGCGCCGACCTTGGCGGCGTCCTTCTTGTCGCTCTCGATCTGGGCCTTGCCCGCGCCGCTGTCCAGGAACTTCTTGAATTTGTTCAGATCCAGCCCCAGCTCCTGGGCGTACTTTTCCAGATCCTCACGCTTCAGAGCCTTGTTGTTCTCGAAGATTTTGTCGTGCATTTCCCAGAACTTTCCCTGCTCGCCGGCGGCCAGGGCGGCCTCGGAAGCCAGCTGGGCGTCCTTGTGGAAGGGAAGCGGGTTGTGCTTGAAGGAGATCTTGACCTTATCGCCGTATTCCTTCAGGATCTGATGGATGGTGGGCACCACGCGCTTGCAGAAGGGGCATTGGAATTCGGAGAATTCGATGATGGTGACCGGGGCGTTCTTGCCGCCCTTCCAGACGCTGCTTCCCACGGAAACGTCATAGACCTTGTTGGGGTCTTCCTGGGGTTTACGCTCGGGAGCGGCGGCCTTGTCCTGACCGTTTTTGGTCAGTTCGGCATAGAGATCGTCGCCTTTCTTGCCGACTTTTTCGGCCACGGGCAGCAGTTCGTCGATGAGCTTCTTGAAGTTTTCGAAAGGCTGTGCGCCGGTGATCTTGCGGCCGTTGATGAAGAACGCGGGGGTTCCCCGGGCGCCGAACTTGGCGGCCTCGGCCTTGTCGGCGTCGATCTGCTTCTGCAAGGCCGGATCGGCCATGTCTTTCTTGAATTTGTCTACGTTCAGCCCCAGTTCCTTGGCGTATTCCGCCAGATGCTCTTCCTGCAACCGACGCTGGTTCTCGAACAGTTTCTTGTGCATTTCCCAGAACTTGCCCTGTTTTCCGGCGGCGAGAGCGGCCAGGGAGGCGCCCGGAGCGTCCTTATGGAAAGGCAGGGGGTTGTGGCGGAAGAACACACGGACCTTGCCTTTGTACTCTTCCATGATCTTGTCCACGGTGGGTTCCACGCGCTTGCAGAAGGGGCATTGGAATTCGGAGAATTCGAGGATGGTGATTAAGGCGTCCTTGTCGCCCTTCATGGCGGAACCGTTGCCGGTGGAAACTTTGTAGATACTGGTATCCTCGGCTCGCTCTTTCGGCTTGGGAGCGTCGGCCTTGGTCTTGGCGCTCTTGGTCACGGCGGCGTAGATGTCGCCTTCACCCGCGAATTTCTTGGCGTTTTCCAGTTCCTCGTCGATGACTTTCTTGAAGTTCTCGAAGGGTTGCGCGCCTTTGACCCGGATGCCGTTCACAAAGAAATGGGGGGTTCCCCGGGCGGCGAACTGCTGGGCGACTTTCTGGTCTTCCTCGATCTGGGCCTTGTAGGGGTTTTTATCGAGGGCGTCCTTGAACTTGGCCATATCGAGGCCCAGTTCCTGGGCGTATTTTTCCAGATCCTCGCGTTTCATCTGGCGCTGGTTGTCGAACAGTTTCTTGTGCATTTCCCAGAACTTGCCCTGCTCTCCGGCGGCCAGGGCGGCGGTGGAGGCCAGCCCGGCATCCTTGTGGAAGGGCAGCGGGTTGTGGCGGAAAACCACACGAACCTTGTCTTTGTACTCCTCCATGATTTTGTCCACGGTGGGTTCCACGCGCTTGCAGAAGGGGCATTGGAATTCAGAGAATTCAACGATGGTCACAGGGGCGTTTTTCGGTCCCTTGGAATAGGATTTGTCGCCCACGGGTACCTTATAGCGATCCTCTTCGGCCGCCTTGGCCTTGTCCGCCACCTTCTTGGCCGCTTTCTCGGGGGCCGTCTTCGCGGTGTCTTTGTCCGCGCCCTTGTCCTTCGGCTGTCCGCATCCCGCGCCGCCCATGTAGAATCCGATGGCGAACGTCAGCAGTGCGACAAGCAGAAAATCGATGGTCTTCGATCCTCTTGTCATTCCTTCACCTCCTATTGGATAATTGAAAAAGCGTAATCCTTAACGCAGGTTATCTGATTTTCCCGCATCTTCGGCTAAAGTTAGGGGTGGACCTTACCAAATTCAAAAGCCTTTGGCAAAGGTTTTTTCGCCCTATATAGGAAAGGGAACAATCGGAGGTCAGAATTTCTTCCGGGAATCGAGAAGAAAAGTGACGGGACCATCGTTTATCAGTTCCACGTCCATCATAGCGCCGAATTCGCCGGTTTCCACCGGACCCGCGCCGGCGTCTTCCAGGAGCTTCACGAAGTCGTCGAAGAACTTTCGGGCCGTTACGGGTTCCATGGCGCGGCCGAAACTGGGACGATTTCCCTTGCGGCAGTCTCCCAGCAGCGTGAATTGACTGACGGCCAGAATCCGGCCGCCCACGTCCGCCACCGAGCGGTTCATCTTGCCGTCTTCGTCCGCGAAAATCCGCAGATTCACACACTTTTTCGCCATCCAGGCGGCGTCGGCGGGCTCATCTTCCGCCTCGGCTCCCACCAGAAGCAACAGCCCGGGGCCGATCTCGCCCACCGTGCGGCCCGCCACCGTCACCGAGGCGCGGCGCACCCGTTGCACCACCGTCCGCAAACCGTCACCGATCCGGCAGGGCTTCGGGCGTCACGCAGCAGCGGAAGCCGATGAAGTAGGTTCCCGTTCCCACCACGGCCGTGCGTTCCGGGCAGGAAAAACAGGTCAGGTCCGCCGAGGTGGATTCGTAATGGCCGCCGCAGCTCTTGTTGGTGCTGAGCCATTCCTCCAGGTTGCCGGACAAATCGAAAACGGAGTCGCGCGAACAGCCCGTGGCCTCGCCGGAAGTCCGGAGCGCCGGGGGATTGGCGTAATCCGCGCCGTTGCAGACCGTGGGCAGGTAACTTGCACCGTAGGGATAGCCGTTCATGCCGCTTCCCGCGCAGGAAAGCTGCCATTCATTCTCCGTGCAAAGGCGCTTTCCTGCGTTTTCGCAGGCGACCTGGGCCTGGAAGCGCGTCATGTAGCGGGAGGGAGCCAGTCCGACATCGTTGCAGGCGTACAGGCGGTCATGCTCGCCTTCCGGCTGGGTGGCCTGGGTGACCAGATCAGGGAACGTTCCGGGATAGTTGTCCTCGTCCTGGCCGAACACCGAGCCCAGACCGCCGGTCTGGCAACCATCGGTTTTGACGAAATCATAGTCGCCGATGACGGATTCGTACTTGTCGATGCAATAGCCGGATTCCATCAGCATCATATCCGGGTGTCCCTCACAGCAGCCGGGGATCCAGGTGCCGTTGCACTCCTGGTTCCAGCAGATGGCGGTCTCCTGGATGTCGGACCCGGTGCATTCCAGGCCGTCGTCGCAGTTGCTGCCGTTGGAAACGTCCTCGTACCAGCAGCACGCGGGCAGGGCCGGGTTGCTGTGGGGAACCTGGCAGGGATTGCCGTTGTCGCAGTCGATCCAGTCGCCGGTGCAGCTTCCGCCCCGGCAGGAATCGTTTTCGGTGCAGTAGTTGTTGTCGTTGCAGGACTCGTTGTTGGGCTCGGGGAAGCAGCCGTAGCCGTCGATGCAGGTATCGTCGGTGCAGAGTTCGAAATCGGCGCAGGACGTATCCAGGCCGTAGGCCGTGCCGTCGGCGTTGCAGGTGCGGGCGTGCCAGGTTCCGCTTTGATCCTCGCAGTAGATTTGGTGGGGCGTGCAGAACTGTTGTTCGGTTTCCTCGGCGTCGGGCTCGCCGTCCGGTTCGGCGTCGCCGTCCGTTTCGGGTTCCATGTCGGGGTCGGGTTCCGCATCGGGCTCGGCGTCGGGCTCCGCGTCGCCGTCGGTTGCGTCGTCGCCGTCGGTTTCCTCCTCGGGTTCCAAATCCGGATCCGCTTCCTCGTCGCCGTCCGCGGGATAATCCCGCCGATCCCAAATGTCCGTGCTTTCCATGTATCCCCAGGTGGCGTCATCGGCGGCCACGACGTTGCCGTCCGGCCAGTAGTAGCGATTGTTGTTGTCGCGCGTGACGGCGGCGAAACCCAGGGTTTTCGGAACGCCCGGCTCGAGTCCGAGGCCGCCGTAGCCCACCACGAGTTCCATCTGCCAGCCCGCCTGGGTTTCCGACGGTTCGGCGCTGAACTGGGGCGCGCCGTCGGGAAGGTTGTTGCAGGAGGCATGGCCGGGGAATTCGCACCAGGCCAGGCCGGAGCGGTCCAGGTAGAGATTGAAGCCGTCGTCTCCGCTTCCCGGGGTGGGATCGAAGAAGAATCCCGCCAGATCCTGTTCCTCCATGGCGGACGTGATGCTGGGCATGTCCAGAGCCAGGTAGAGGAAATTCCGATCGTGCACGGCATAGACGACGGACTTGCTCTGATGCTGGGTCTGAATATCCACGGTCTCGGCATAGGACCATTCGCCCTGGTCCGTGCGGATGCGTCCGTCCGTATAGTTCGGAGCGGAAGGCGTATAGGGCACGTCGATGGTGGGGCGCTGGGGATGATCCGCGTCGCCGTCGGTATCGCCGTCCGTTTCCGCATCGCCGTCCGTATCTCCGTCGGGCGTGTCGTCGTCGCCGTCCGGGGGGGTATGGTCTCCGTCGTTGATGGTGAACTCGAAATCCGTGTCCACGTCGCCGTCCACACCGCCCAGAGCCACCGTCACCTGGCCCGAGCCGTCGGCCGTTACGCTGACTTCCGCACTCCAGACGGGAGCCTGCCAGATGGCCGACCCCAGATAGGTGCCCACCCGGGCGCGGCCGGATCCGGCGTCCATGTTCTCGTAAGTGAAAGACAGCTCGGCGAAGCGTCCGTCCAGGCCGGCCGCCTTGCGATAGGTTTGCTCTCCGGCTTTGTCGTTGGGAGCCCAGGTCAGGTCGATGACGATCACCGTGGCGCCGCTGTCGATTCCGGTGACGTTGACCGTCACGTCGGCGCCGGCAAGCTCCATTTCGGTCTCGCTTTCCAGCTTGATGCAGCCCTGGAAAGCCAGCCCGCCGATCAGCAGCGGGATCAGCCAGAATCCAAGAAATTTGAGTCGGTTCGCCGATCGCATATCACGTTCCCCTGCGCGGGCTCTGAATCAAAATCGTCCCTGAAGAATGAAAGTTCCATCCGGAGCCAGTCCCGGACGCACGGTCCAGGCATCGCCGTCGTCTCCTCCGGATCCGCCCTTGCCCAAACCGTCCAGCACGAACAGCGTCACCGCTCCGGCGGCGAGCGCCCCGGTTCCGGCCCACAATCCGATGGAGGTTTTCTGCATCAGGAACACCTTGTCCTTGGCGTCCTTTCGGGCGGCGTCGTCGCCGGCGGAATCGTAATCCCCCGCGTATTTGTACATCAATCCCGTGGTGGTGGCCGCACCGGCCAGAGCACCCGCGGCCAGACCGGTGAGCACCCAGGCCCCGATCTTCATTCCGCTCATGGATTCGCCCGGTTCTTCTTTTTTTCGTTCCTTCTTCTTTTCAGGCTGCGGTTTTTCCTCGGGTTCCGGCTCCGCGTCCGAAAACAGCATCTTCTCCGGCTCGTCCGATGGTTTTCCCGCCGAAGTCGTCTCGGCCGGAGCGGCCATGGGAGCGGCCATGGCCGCCACGACGGGCGGATTCTTCGTATCGCAGCCGTAATTCCGGACCAGATGACAGGCCGTGGCGGCGCTGCGCTCGCCCAGAATGGATTCGGCGGGCTTGACGATCTGCGCCTTGACACGCTCCAAAAGGGCTCCCGTTTCCGCGTCCAGAAGGCGCAGGGAAAGCAGGTAGGCGTCGTCCAGATCCTCCAGTTTGCCGAACAGAAGATATTTGGAACGCGTCTCCTCGCCCAGTTTTCGGATGCACGCGAGGTCGTCCGGATCCTTGCAACCGGCGGGAAGCTGCTTTCCTTTCAGAAGCGTCCGGCTTTCCTCCGCCGTGAAAACGGTTCCCAGTCCAGAAGCCCGCCGGAAGGCGGCCATGGCGGATGTGCGGGCGTGCTCGATGTAAGGCGTTTCGGCGGAAGAAGGAAACAATCCAAGAAAGAGCGCCTGCTTCCGGTACGGTTCCGGCGGAGGCGGAGCGGGCTTTTCCTCTTTTTTCGGTTCTTCTTTCTTGGCCTTCTGTTTCTTTTTGGGCGGGCTTTTCTTCTTCTTCCTGGGCGGACTTTTCTTTTTTCCAGGTTTCTTTTTCGTCTTCTTTTTCTTTTTCTTGCGCGGCGCGCGGAACGTGCCCTCTCCGGAAAGGCAGAGAAGCGGACCGTCGCCCTCCCAGGCCGAAGCCGTTCCTCCGAAAGAAAAGGCGCAAAGGACAACGATGGCGATCAGCATGCGGAACCGGTGGAACATCCGCTTTCGTCCTCTATACAATGGCAAACCATGAATTCGATTTGGCGACGCTTACGATGGAATAGCTTAACGTGTCCAACATGTAGCGTCAATTCTTTTCTTTTTGTCGATCGAGGCGGGGAATGCATTCCGAAAAGGGGTTTCCTTTTATCTCCCGATTCTCTCCACGATCCAGCCCCGTTTCGCGCATTTTACGCGCTCCGTCCGGGTGACGCGTTTTTCGTGTGTATCCTTCCGATATCACAAAGCATTCCCGCCTTTTTGCGTTCACCCGGACCGACCCCCGAAAACGACGTTTTTTCGGCAATCTCCACCGCCGGGCGTTCACGTCCCGGGTACGACGATATTTCCTGCGATTTCAGCATCTTACGAAATTTTTTCGGGATATTTTTCCGATATTTTGTGTCCTTCGTTACAGGCACTATGACCCGGCCGGGGTTTTTGGGAGCGATTTATCGAGATGGGCGACACCCGCCATTCCGGGCGTGGCGCGAAATCTTCAATAATTTCAAAGGAATTTCTCGCAGGCGTTTCGGATGACCCGGCGGAATCGGTCGCCGAAACCCGAAAAAAGCGGTTCGCCGCCCGACGGGTTCGAAATCTCCGCTTTTTTTTTCGGATTCACGTCCACCGAAAGCGCGATTTCAGCCCCCGATATTCCGATTCGGAAAAGCAGGATTCATTTTGTGGCGAAGGCCCTCCGGCAAACCCGAAATCGAACTTTCAACGGCAGGCGCACGACTTAGCGTCCGATGAATTGTGAATACCTCAACAGGGCCTCGTCTGGAGATTCCGTCCGGGCCGTTTATAGAGATTCCGATTTGGGCAGGATTTATAACTAGCTGATTTTATTGCTTTTTTCCGACTGCACAACTTTTACTCAAATTGAGAGATCTTATTGAAATGGCTCGATATTTTCGACTTATCCACAGGAGTTATCCACGAGTTATCCACAAAATTGTGGAGAAGTGCGGCAATGGTTCAGAATCACGAGGGAATCCGGAAATCGCCTGAAGGAAAGGTTTCGGAAGAAAATGGAAATTCATCGGATGTCGAGACGCGGACGGCCGTTTCCGAGACGCTCCATCCCAATGATTCATTCGACAAATCCGCCCGCCGTGCCTCGAAACGGATCATCATGGATAATATCATTAACAATGCCGCCAGGAAAAGGATAATCAGCGTCAGAATCAGGCGGTCCATCCCCCTGTTTTCATCCGGATTTCGCTCCCCGGCCTCGCGCCGATCCGGAACTTCCAAATCGGGCGTCGGTTCGTATTCCTCGGGAGGCGGCGAAGACAGGCTGCGAAGCACCGCGTCCCCCGCGTTCTGCTCCGGGCCGGGAATCGGAACCTCCTCCGTTCGGCCTGATTTCGATGAGTCGCTTGACATCGCATTCCCCAATGCAAAGTCGTGTCGCTTTCTCAATACGCTAACCATTTTGCCCACCTTTACGATAACAGATTAATGAACACCAATCAACAAATAAAGCATCTTTTTCAAACATAAAATCGTCGTTATGTGTCTTTTCTTTACAAAAAAGACGTTCTTACTGTTTAGACACGAAACCTTTTCGTTTTATTCTTCCATTTTCCGGGTTTCGGTGATGAAAATATGAGTTCAATTGCTCATGGCGAGTGATTTCGCGAAGCGAAATTGGTTCGAGCCACGGGCGGCATGTCCCTCGATAAACCGCCCTGCGGACGGCACTCGGAATGAGCGCCTTTTCATCGCAAAATCATTTAAGAATCCGTAATAATGTCTTCGAGAGGATTTCCGAGAGAGTATCGTCACGGGTTATTCAAGTCGTACATCACGGAATGAAAGTATGAAAATTGGTCGAAATGAGGGCGCCATCGTCTTACTCGCGGAGCGAGGAAGGCTGTGTTTTCCATGAATTGCACAGCCTCCCGGACCTTCCGGTCCGTGAGACTATGGCACCCTTTGGATTTGAAAATTACTAATGAAAACAAATATATATAGTTTTGTCGCATAGCATGTGACGACACTGCCTGAAGAGGGGCCGGAGACGAAAAATCGATGCCTGGAAGGTCCGGGCATCGATTGCGGGGTTTGGCTTCGATATCGGCTTAAAAATCAGTTGCTGGTTTTGGCTTTTTCCGGCGCTTTTCCGATCGGATCGTTGTTCTGAGCCTGAAGAACCTTGGGGCCGCTATCCAGTTTGCTGTAGAGGAGCCCGCTGGAAAAATAGCCCGCGGCCAACCCCAAAACCAGAACGGCCATGGCCGTCAGGATGGCGTAGCGCCGGGGACGGGAGAGATGCTCGGCGGGATCGTCCACCACCGAGGCGATGATCTGCTTCTCTTTCATGGCCCGCCGGGCGGCCTGCTCTTCGCTTGAAATGTGGATCGTCCGGCGGGTTTCATCGGCGGCGTCGCCGTTTGAAATCGGCAGGATCGTCTCCGTTTTCGCGCCCACGGTCACGGAAACGGTGTCTTCCATTTCCTCCATCAGCGCCGCGAATTCCCGCGTGCGCGTGGTGGGACGCCGTTTCAGCATTTCCTCCACGGGAACCTCTTCCGGCTGAACGCCGGAGACGGCCGGTTTTTCCGCTTCGGGATTCTTCTCGGCTTCCGTCTTCATGGAGGGGGGCGGGGTCACTTCCGCAATGACCGGTCGGATCGGAACGGCCTGGGTTTCGTTTTCCATGTTCAAGCCGGGAATCTCCGAAACGAAGACCCATTTTTTTTCGGCCAGCACGAAAACCTTGGCTGACGTGGCCAGTTCTCCCAAGCGGAGCAGGCGGGAAAGTTGACGCTCATCCGTAATGCCGAGCGTTCTTCCCTGGTGATTGATGGCGAATCGATGTTTTGTCATGGAATTTTTACTTCCTCACACGCAACGGCCCGCCGGCGGCGCGCCTTGGTTTGCTTCCCCCATCAATGACGGTAAAGTATGGGGGAAAATTCAATAAAAAGCAAGTAAAAAATAGAAAACCCAAACGATTATGAGCATTTATATCGTGTTTTCTTGACAGTCGCGACAAGTTGGATTAGCCTTTTTTCGGACGCGAAAACAATTTTTCCCGGGGGTCCGCTTGGCCGGTTTCCGACAACAGATCTTCACCGTCTTCAGAAAACTTTTCAATCGTCACGTGGAACCCTCCCTGGCGTGGATCTGGGGAAGCGATTCCGCCGATTCCCGCGCCACGCACACCCTGCGCCTTTCCTTGCGGACCGCGCTGATCCTGTTCGACGGCCTCTTCCGGCATCGGCTGCCGGTTCATGCGGCGGCGCTCACCAGCGTCAGCCTGCTGTCCATCCTGCCGCTCGTGGCCGTGGCCCTGGCGGTGATCGATCAGACCGGCTGGCTGCGTCCCGCCGAACTGGCCCGCTGGGTGTCGGACAGCGTGCCCGAACTGGGCGAGTGGGGAGGAAAACTGGTGGACTACATGGCCGGGACGAACTTCCGGTCCCTGGGAGCCGCCGGCGTCCTGTTTCTGGCCACCACCCTGATTTCCATGCTGGGTAAGGTGGAACGCGCCATGAACGAGATATGGGGCGTTAAAAGCGCCCGGATGATCCTGAAAAAGGCGCTGGATTATTTTCTCGTGCTTCTCGCTACGTTTTCCCTGGTGGCGGCGGCCGTGGCCTTGCAGATGGTTTCGGCCCAACTGATTCCCCGAGGGGAATTCCTGCGCATCGCCCACTCTCCCATGGTGGCCAATCTTCTGACCGTTCTCTTCACCTCCATGGGGTTCACGCTTCTTCTGAAAGCCATGCCGAACGCTCCCGTGCCCTGGAAACCGGCCTTGGCGGGAGGAATCGTGAGCGGGACGGCCTATGTCCTGCTGCTGAAACTCTACTTCGGTCTTCAGGTGGGCATGGCCAATTACAACCTGGTCTATTCGTCGCTGGCGGCGCTTCCCATCACCATCGTCTGGATCAACGTGAGCTGGCTCGTCATTCTGCTGGGCGTCGAACTTTCCCACGTCCTGGCCTATCTGCCCGCCTATCGACGCCAGGTGCTGGGCAAGGTGATCTCCAGCGAGTTTCTGGAGGAAACCGCCCTGCGGGTGACGCTCGTCCTGGCCGGACGCAGCGCGAAAGGCGATACCCGTGGGCGCAACCTTCGGGATCTGGCCGCCGAACTGCGGTATCCGCCGCACTTTCTTTCGGACGTGCTGGGACGCCTGTACCGGACGGAAATCCTGGACCGCTCCTCCAAGGACGCCTATTTTCTGCCGCGCCGCAACCTTTCCCGCTTTCGGATGCACGACGCCGTGCTGGCCGTGCGCCGTCTGGGAGAATCCGAAACCGTGGACGCCTCCGACGTTCGGGAAGACTTCGTTCGCCGATACATGGCGGGCAGCGACCGCCTGCTGGACGGCCACGACCTGAATCTTACCCTGGAGGAAGCAGCCGGGTTCGCGGTCGAGGCCGACCGGAGCGAATCCGAATCCCTGAAACGAACATGAGGGTCCGTTCTTTCGTTACGCTTTCGTACGGGGATGAGCGCGAAGGTAGACCCGGCGGATGGCGGCGCGGTCCAGATGGGTGTAGATTTCGGTGGTGCCGATATCGGCGTGGCCCAGCATGGCCTGCACGGCCCGCAGGTCGGCCCCGCCCTCCAAAAGGTGCGTGGCGAAACTGTGGCGCAGCATGTGCGGGTGGACCATCCGGCGCAGTCCGGCCTTGAGACTGTATTTTTCCATCAGCTTGGTTACGCCGTCCCGTGTCAGCGCCCGCCCGCTCCGGCTGAGAAACAGCACGGAAGAGACGGATTCCGGCCGCTCCAGCGCATGCCGGGCCGTCTCCAGATAATCCGAAACCGCGTCCAGCGCCCGCTCTCCCACCGGCACCAGGCGCTCCTTGCCGCCTTTTCCGAATACCCGGGCGAAGCCGGATTCCAGGTTCACATGCCAGATCTCCAGCGCGCAGAGTTCCGAAACGCGCAGGCCGCAGGCGTACATCAGTTCAAGCAGAGCGCCGTCCCGCACCGCAAGGGGCGTCTCGTCGCCCGGGGCGGCCAGCAACGCCTCGATTTCCTCCAGGGACAGCACGTCCGGCAGCTTGCGCCCCGGCTTCGGCGATTCGATGTCGGCGGTGGGATCGAATGCGCCGCCGTTGCGAAGTCGGAAGGCGTGGAAGCGGCGCACGGCGCTTATGGATCGCGCCCGGCTGCGGGCGGAGAGTCCTTCCCTCGACAGAAAAAGCAGAAAGGCGGAAACGTCCTCCGGAGATACGGCGTCCGGCCCGCCGCGCGGTCGCCCTTCCATAAACGTCGCATAGCGCCGCAGATCCCGCGAATACGCGTCCAGGGTGTTGGCCGACAGGCGACGCTCCACCTTCAGATGCATGAAATAGGCGTTCAGCGCGCGTTTCCAGCCGTCGGAACTCACGGATGGACTCCGCCCAGGAGCGCCCCGTTCCGTGCGGGCATTTCATCCGGAAACAGGGGGGATTCCGCGGGAGCGGCGGGGCGATCCTCCGATCCGAAGGCGACCAGATGCAGTTCGGAATCCATGGTGATGGCGCGCAGCACACCGAAGATGGGCACCGCCTCCGAGGACCAGACCCGTCGTCCGGTTCCGTCCTGCTCCAGAAGACAGACATCCGCCTCGAACCGGCCCGCCTCGGTCTCCAGGGTTTCCTTTTCCCGCTTCAGGCAGTGGATCTCCGGAAGGGCGGCGCCGCTTCGGGCCTCATCGCCGGGAGGCAACTCCACCAGGGGATGGTTGCCGTTTTTGATCTGAAAGCGTTTCACGAAGGCCGCCCGCCCCGCCTTGGGCGGAAAATACAGGAGCCGCAGGAGCACTTCGGAACCGCTGCGGCTTTCCGTGCGGATTTCCAGCCAGGCCGAACCGTCGTCCTCCAGCGAGGCGATGCCGAACCACACCTCCCGGCGGTTCGGGATCCCGCCGCGCTTTTCCAGGCGATACCGCACCCATTGGCCCGCCACCGGATGGAAATCCAGGGAACTCGGCGGCCACAGGAGATTCGAAAGTGTATCCCGCATAGCGGCTTCGCCCGGAGATCCAGGCGGTTCGGAACCGGCGGAACGCCCGTGTCTCCGCTTCCCGCGGCCGTTCTCGCCGATCCCCGTTTCGGGCTTCCGGCGAAAAGCCGCTTTTTCCGTAGCGGGTGTTTCCTTCCCGGGACCGGCGGCTTCCTCCGCGCGCGCGTCATCGGGCGGCGAAGCCGTAGGATCGGCGGCCCAGACCCGGCCGTCCGGTGAAAAAACCCACAGGGCGGCGAGACAAACGGCGACGCTCCATCCGAGGGAATTCACTTGCGTTCCCCCGAAACAAGGGTCCGTCCGATACGGTGGCGCAAGGCCAGTCCCGCCAGGGTCAGCGCCAGTTCCTCGTTGGCATAGGTCTGCTCGCTGTGAATGCGCTCCGTTACCGCATCCGTGAGCGTCAGATTGTCCGCCAGACCGACTTCGTAACGGCGCTTCGCCTGGGCGTAGTTTTCGACCGCCAGATCCCGCTTCTTTTTCAGACTTTCAAGCTGCAACCCGGACTGTTTCAAGAGCAGCGCCGCCTCCCGGACCTCGTTGGCGGCCCGTTCCCGCTTCCGGGAGAGATCGTTACGGGCCTGCCGCAACAGGCTGCGCCGTTCCCGGATATCCGCGATGCGCTGCCCCGCGTCGAAGAGCGGAAGGTTGGCGATGAACAGAATCCGCCAGCTTTCCTCGTCGCTCGTCAGACCGCTCGAATCCTGCCAGTCGTAGGAACCCTGCATGAAGAAATTGGGAGCGAGCGAAAGCCAGGAGTCGATCTCGCTTTTTTCGGCGGCTTCCACGGATTGCCGGGCCGCTTTCAGGTCCTTTCGGTGCGCCAGAGCGTAAGCCAGCAGTTCCGGCGTTTCCATGGAAGTTTCCGAAGGCGGTTGGGCGGGTTCCCGCACCCGAAAAGGCTCCGGCTTTCCGATCAGAAACCCCAGGGACTGGCGGGCCAGCTCGAAACCGTTTCGGGCCTCGTTCAGGGAGGCTTCCGCGTCCGCCACGCCCATTTCCGCGCGCAACACCTCGATGTTCACGCCCGTTCCCGCTTCCAGGCGAACGTGAGCCAGGCGCAGGTGTTCCTTCGCCATGCCCAGCGCTTCCTTCGCGATGGAGACGAGTTTCCGGGCCTGCAACACCGCGTAATAGGCGCTGGTCACGCCGTACAGAAGCTCCGCCTCGCCGTGGGCTTTGGTCAGTCGCATGGATTCCCGCCGGATGTGGGCGCTCATGATGGTGGGGATGGAGCGGGGATTGAACAGGGCCATCTGGCCGGTCAGGCTGGCGCTCTTGCTCCACAGTTCGCGAATGGTCATGGGATTGGTGGCCTGCAACTCGATGCAGGCGGTCTGGTCCCCGCCGTCGCAGGCCTGTTGAAGGCTGTCCATCTGGCGCTGGGAGGGAAAGGTTTTCTCCTTGTCGTTGCGCGTGACGATTCCCTGCAACGAGACGGAGGGAAGCAGCATGCCCCAGGCGCGCTGAATGCCGATGTCCGCCTGGAGCAGCGTTTCCCGCAGATCGACCAGATCGTGATTGGTGTCCAGCGCCATGCGGCGCGCCGTTTCCAGCGAAACCAGGGGCAGGGCCGCTTCCTCGGCGTTCGCCGCTTCCTCGGCGTTCGCCGCATCCTCGGCATTCGCCTCTTCAACGGCGTTTGTCTCCTCCGTGCGGTTTTCCCCGGAATCCAAGGGCTCCGAGCCCTCCGTCGCCGCCCAAACCGGGCTTAAAAGCATCCACAAGGAAAACATGCAGGACCAACAGAAGGCCCGAAAAGGCCGAACCCATTGAATTTCCATCGATTTCATCGAATCCATCTCCATTTCGCCGCAGGGGTGAAGGCGAAATTCATCCATCGAAAGATGCATTTCGCCGTCGGAGAATACCACGGTCCCGCCTGGAGACTCAAGCGAAAGCGAATGCGCGAGAGGCCGATTCCACTTTTCTTGACAAGCCCGCTCCAGCATGACACCATCTCGAATAGCCCGACGTTTCGACGGTTCGGCAGGTCCATCCTACGGCGGCGGTCGCCGCCCCGGGAATTCACGGCAGGCGAAGGAGATCCAAGCCATGTTCAAGATGCTGAAGGAAATCAAGGAGTCCCCCCAGGCCTTGGCGCGCGTGGTGCAACGCGAGGGAAACCGGATGGAACGCATCGTCGCGGCCATCGAGGAACAGGAGATTTCCTCCGTCACCTTCGTGGCTCGGGGAACGTCGGACAACGCCGCCCTTTATGGAAAATATCTGATCGAATCCATGATCGGCATCCCCAGCCACCTGGCCGCCCCGTCCATCGTCACCATCTACAAGTCGAAATTCCGGGCGGAACGGACGCTGGTGATCGGCATCAGCCAGTCCGGCGAGGGAACGGACGTAAACGAATACCTGGCCCACTCCCGGGAAACCGGATCCATGACCGTGGCCATCACCAACACCCGGGGCTCCGGCATCACCAAAGCCGCCTCCGAAACCATCTATCTCCACGCCGGACGGGAGGAAAGCGTGGCGGCCACCAAAACCTACGTGGCTCAATGCGCCGCGCTGCTGATGCTGGTGTCCATCTGGGCGAAACACAAGACCGCCCTGTCGCTTCTGCCCAAGCTTCCCGAGGCCGCCGAACAGGTGCTCGCCCTGGAAGACAACATCCGCGCCGGCGTGGAACGCTACCGCTTCGCCGACCAGGCGGTGGTGCTGGGACGCGGCTATCACTACGCCTCCGCCAAGGAAATGGCTCTGAAACTGATGGAAACCTGCTATCTACCCACACAGCCGTTTTCCATCGCGGACTTCATGCACGGCCCCATCGCCATGATCCACGAGGGATTCCCCACCTTCCTGTTCATCACGCGCGGGAAGATGAGTTCTCCCATGATCGAGATCGCCAAGAACCTGCACCAGAAGGGAACGGAATCGGTGATTTTCTCCAACACCACCGAAACCAAGAAATACGCCTCCACGCATTTCATGATGCCGCGCTCGCTTCCGGAGGTGGCCACGCCCATCACCTACATCATCGCGGCGCAACTGTTCGCCTACAACCTGTCCGTCACGCGCGGACTGGATCCGGACAAGCCGAAATTTTTACAGAAGATCACGAAGACGGTCTGAGGGACATCCACCGAACCTTTCCAAGCTCCTTTCCGAAGCGCCCGAATACGGAAATCCGCCAGCCACGACGGAGCTTCGCAAACGACGCCGGGGGATATTGCGGTCCGGCACGGGTTTTTGCAAGCGGCATGCCTTTTGCACCGGCATGCGGATTGCGATCGGATTGTCGCATGAATTCAGCGGTCTGCAATCTCCATGCCGGAAGCAAAAGGCGTGCCGCGCCGGTTTCTCCGGCGGACGAAATACCCTGCCTTCGCCCGTGACTCCCGGCATACGCCGCGTCTTTCGCTCGAAGAGCGAAAGACGCCCCCCGGAATCGACGATTCCGGGGGGCGCTGGGATTCCGCACAGCGGAATCCCAGCGCGGCGTCTCCACTGCAATTTATTGGAAAAACGGTGAAATCTCGTTTCGTCCGCCCGGAAAACCTTCGCAAAAACCGTGCCGGACCGCCGCGCCATACTCCGTGGCGCTCAGGCGCTTCTCCGGCGTACGGGCTTTTCTCCCTGGAGGCGGAAGACGTACGCCAGGATCTCGGCCACGGCGCGGTAAAGCTCCGGGGGGATGCGGCTTCCCACCTTCACGGCTTTGTAGAGCGCCCGGGCCAGAAGCTTGTCTTCCATGATCTTCACTCCGTTTTCGCGCCCGATCGCCTTGATGCGTTCGGCCCAGAAGCCTTTCCCCTTGGCGACCACCCGGGGAGCGTGGTCCTTCTCGGCGTCGTAGGCGATGGCTACCGCGAGGTGGGTAGGGTTGGTGACGATCACGTTGGCCTCCGGCACGGTCTCGATCATCTTGTTCATGCTGATATCGCGCATGCGGCTGCGGATCTGGCCTTTCAGATAGGGATCGCCTTCCGTTTCCTTGAATTCGTCCTTCAATTCCTGCTTGGTCATGCGCATCTTTTTTTCAAGTTGATACCACTGGTGAAGATAATCCGCGATGGCCACGAAAATGAAGAGCAGCGCGGTGACCATGATGATTTTCATAATCATTTCCATGATCTCGGCGCCGATTTGATGGGGAGTCATATAGACCAAGGCAGGCAGCGTTTCGCTCCAGCCGAAGATCATCCAGGCCACCACTCCGCCCAGGACGGTGATTTTCAGGATGTTCAGAAGCGTATCGATCAGGATTTTCGGGTTGAGGAAGATTTCCTTGAAACGGTTGATGGGATTCAGTTTGTCGGCGTCCGGCATGAGCGGCTTGACGGTGAAAAGCCAGCGCGTCTGGGTCATTCCCGTTCCCAGGGTGAAAAACAGCGAGAGAACGAACAGCGGGAGCAGAAGCCGGATCAATACGCCCGCGTTATCCTCGTAGAGCGCTACGAGGCGTTCCGGGGTCAGTTCCATCGTGGCCGCCATGGTGAAATTGCGCCGCATGAAACTGGCGGCCAGGCGATAGATGGACTCCGAAGCGAAGTAGAAATACAGCAACGCGCCGATCAGAACGGAAATGGAGATCACTTCCTTGCTCTGGGCCACCTGTCCTTTATCGCGGTAATCCTTCCGCCTTTTGGCGGTTGGGGCTTCGGTGCGCTCTCCCTGGTCGTCTCCCGCCATGCCCTACCCCGCTTTCAGCAGCCACAGCATTTGCCCCACCGCGTCGGTCAGAAATTCCGTCCAGTAGGGCAGCATGTAGGGAAGAGTCAGGGCGAGCGTGACGATTCCGGCGGAAATCGTAATGATGAAACCCACGACGATGACGTTCACCTGGGGCACGACGCGGGCCATGATGGCCATTCCGGTGTTGATGAAGAGAATCACCGCCAGCACCGGCGCGCTGATTTTCAGCGCGATGACGAACATCTGGGAGGCGGTCTTCACCAGGTACATGACGAAACCGTTCGTGATGGCCGCGTCGCCCAGAGGCAGCAGGCGGTAGCTGTCCACGAAAGCCCGGAGCAGCATCAGGTGGCCGTCGATGGCCAGAAAGAATGTGACGGCGATGATGTTCAGCACGGTGGACAATAGCGGCATCATACTGCGCGTCTGCGGGTCCACCAACTGGCTGATGGCCAGGCCCATCTGGGGAGCGATGATGCTGCCCGCGTAAGCGATGCCGGAAAACAGCACCAGAATGACCACGCCCATGCCCGCGCCCACGGCGAATTCTTTCAGGATTTCCAGCACAATCAGGTTGGCGTCGGGTTGACGATACTGAAATCCGATGGAAAATCCGAAGTGCAGAATCAGGGAAATCATGAAAATCAGGGCGAATTTCACGCGTACGGGCACGGCGTTGCTTCCGAATACGGGGGCGAAAGCCACCAGGCCCGACAACCGGGTCAGGATCAGCAGCACGGGCGGCAGGTGGTCGAAAAAGGCGCTCAGAATCATGACTCAGTGGACCATTTCAGGAATCAGACCGAAAAGATAGTGGGACAGGGAAATCAGCTTGGCAAGCATCCAGCCGGAAAACAGCAACAACGAGAGAATCATGGTGATGATCTTCGGAATGAAGGCCAGAGAAACCTCGTTGATCTGGGTGACGGCCTGAAAAAGCGAGATGCTTACGCCCACCACCAGGCCCACGGCCAGCATGGGAGAGGCGATCAGGAGCGCGGTGATGAGCGCGTTGGAGGCCAGGGAAAGGACGAACTCCGGAGTCATGGCGCACCTATCCGAAGGATTGGACGAGGGAGCCCACCACCAGGCTCCAGCCGTCGATCAGGACGAAAAGCATGATCTTGAAGGGCAGCGAGATGATGACGGGCGGCAGCATCATCATGCCCATGGCCATCAGCACCGAGGCGATGACCATATCCAGGATCAGAAAGGGCAGATAGATCAGAAAACCGATCTGGAAAGCGGTTTTCAGTTCGGAAGTGATGAAGGCCGGGACGGCGATGTGAAACGGCACGTCCATGGGTTTTTCCGGCTTGGCCATGCCGGAGATCTTGTAGAACACGGCCAGATCCGTTTCCCGGGTCTGCTTCAGCATGAAGGCTTTCAACGGAGTCTCGGCCGCCTCCAGTCCCTGTTCCTGGCTGATTTCCTCGTTCAGGAAGGGCTGAAGAGCGCCTTCGTTGAGCTGGTCAAGGACGGGCTGCATGATGAAAAAAGTCAGGAAAAGCGCCAGCCCGATCAGCACCGTGTTGGGCGGCGTCTGCTGGGTTCCCAGGGCCTGGCGAAGGAAGAAGAAGACAATGATGATGCGGGTGAAGGAGGTCATGGTGATGAGGATGGTGGGCGCGAGCATCAGGATGGTGAGCATGAAGAGAATCTTCAATGTTCCCACCACCTTGCCGGGCTCGTCGTCCCCTCCTCCCATATCCAGCGAGATTTTGGGAAGATCCAGGGGAGCGGCTTCCGCCGGTTTCGCCTCAACGAACAGAAGAACGCCGCAGAAAAGTGAAATCAGGAGTAAAACGGTTGTGATGCGCCCGTGTTTCCTCACGGTTTTATCTCCCCTGCCGCAGCGCCCGAAGCTTTTTTCGCAACGATTCATCGCTGTCCGGGGAGGGTTCCGATTCGGCTTTCGGCGGGAAGGCGTCCGATCCGACGCTCGATTCGCCGAAAAAACTGGGGCGTTTGGAGGCCGGCGTCGCGCCCACCACGGAGGGACCGCGCACGGGAAGCGGGATCACCTGGCTGCGATCCATGGAGTCGTCTTCGGAAAGCCCGAGGTCCGATATCTCCGTCTTTCCCGGCTTTCCCTTTCCATCCAGCTCGGCCACCAGTTTCACGCCCCGCCCCTCGTCGGACAGGAGCAGTTTGCGTCCTTCCGCTTCCACCACCATGATTTTGCGGTTTTTTCCGATCTTCTTGCTTTTCAGCACGTTGAACGGCTCTTCCGCCAGCCGGGCGAAGCGGTTTTTCCGGCCACGGCCGGCCAGAAGCCACAAACCGCCCAGAAAGACGATGGCTCCCGCCATGATGTACAGCTTGGTGAGATCCACCACGTCCTCGCCGATCTTGAAATTCGCTTTTTCCTCCGCGGCCTTCGGCGTCTCCGCCGGAGCGGCCGGTTCCTGTTTTTTTTCCGCTTTCTCTTCCGTTCCGAAAAGTTCCGCCATCATGGCTTTCTTCTTCTTCTCGTAATTCTTGCCCATCTTGGCGGGTTTTCCGGAGGAAGACGACGTTTGCAGTTCCTTCGGGGTGACGAGGGGAATCAGCGCCTCGCCCAGGGGAAGAGAGGTTTTTTCCGGTTTCTCCTTCGGATTTTCCGCCGGTTTCGGCGTTTCCTCTCCCGCGGGCGGCTCGACCGCGGGCGACGCGACCTCCGCCACGGCTTTCTCCGGGATCTCGGCGGCTTCTTCCATGGCGTCCTCTCCGGGAATCCGCCCGATCTGCACGGCCTCCCCTCCCGCTTCGCGCAGGGCGAGGGGCTTCCGGAAGGTGATGACGGTCCGATCCTCGCGGGGATCGAAGGCGATGTATTCCAGCATGGAATGGACGCGGGATTTCAGTTGAATGGACAACTGCACCCCATCGGACTTGCGTACGGCGGTCACCGGCCCCACAAGGTTGTCCTTCGGCGTGACCGACAGCCGCTTGCGGTCCGGGATATCGGTGTCGTCCACCTGGATCCGGATGCGCTTTCCGGAGTAATACACGCTGCCCAGCCGCCGGGAACCGTTGTTCTCGATGCCGAGGCGGATCTCCACGGCGTCCTCTCCGGGCTCCACCCGGATGCCGGTCAGGTGTCGGCCGGCCGCCTCCGCTCCGGCGGGAACGAAAAGCCCCAGGATCAACACCGAAATCACGATTCGTCGAATCCGGTTTCGTTTCATGATCGATCTCCCGTTCCTTCAGCCCGCCAGCTTCTGAAGCCGTTCGTTGGGACTGATGATGTCGGTGAGACGCACGCCGAATTTGTCGTGCAGCACCACCACCTCGCCCCGGGCGACCAGCCGCCCGTTGACCAGCACCTCCAGCGGTTCTCCGGCCAGTTTGTTCAGTTCGATCACCGATCCCTGTCCCAGTTGCAGAAGATCGTTGATGAGCATCTTGTTGCGGCCCAGTTCCACGGAGACTTCCAGCGGAATGTCCAGAATCAGGTCCAGATTCCGCTGGTTGGCGTCCGTAGCCTCCTCGGCTTCCCGCGCCTTGATTTCTTCCTGGATGGCCTCTTTCAATTCTTCCGACATGACGTCCTCGCTTCTTCGGTTACGGTTGCGCCTTTTCGGGCGATTTCCGGATGTTGTTGTTCAGCACCCGCAGCGCCATGTGTCCCTTGTGGATGATGGGCATGCCGGTCATTTTCTCCTCGTCCTCGATCTTCAGGGTCAAGGGCTTCGTGGCGTCGCTGTTGAGCATGATGACGTCGCCCACCTGAAGCTGCTTCAGTTCGCTCACGCTGATCTCGGCCCGTCCCAGTTCCACCAGAAGATTGACGTGCGCCTTCATCATCTGTTCCTTCAGCCGCCGGATCCAGTACATATCCAGTTCCTGTTCCTCGCTGTGGCTGGTGGCGCTGAGTTTCTGCTTGATGGGCTCGATCATGGAATACGGGATGACGATGTTCAGCACGCCCACGGCGTTTTCGAAGGCGATGGTGTACTGGGTGTTGATGATGACGTCGGAGTTGGGAATGCCGCCCACGAACTGGGGATTGGTTTCCGTGCGCAGGTAGCCCGACTTGATTTCGTAAACGGGATGCCAGGCCTTGTCCAGTTCTCCCAGGATCACGCGCATGACCTTTCTGAGGATGTTCATCTCGATCATCGTGAAGTCCCGGGTCTCCAGGTCCGGAACGTCCCGGTCGTCGGCGCCGTGGCCGCCGAAGAAGGAATTCAGCAGGCTGAGAATGAAGCGGCTTTCGAGCGCCACCATGGCCACACCCCGCAGGGGCGGCATCTTGATGAGATTCAGACAGGTGGGGGCGATCAACTGGTTGATGAACTCGCCGAACTTCATCAGTCCGCTGAATTCAAGCTGCACTTCCACCATTTTTCGCAGGACGCCGGTCATGGCGATCTGGAGATAGCGGATCAGGCGATCGTGGATGATCTCCAGCCCGGCCATGCGACCGCGAATGATCTTGTCCTGGCTGGTGAGGTCGTAGGTCTGGTAGTCCCGACCCTCCACCACTTCCTTGTTGTCGGACTCCACTTCCAGGCGGCCGTCGTTGACGGCTTCGAGAAGGGCGTTGACTTCGTTCTGGCTGAGTACCTGTTCCATATCCGCTCCGCGCTTCGCTTACTGAATGACGAATTCGGTGAAGAAAAGGTTTTTGGCCTTTCCCTTGCTGACCTGGGCGGAAATCTTCTTTATCAGCGACGTACGGATGATTTCCTTGTTCACTACGCCCTGGGTCTGGCTGTAATTCAGCGAGGAAAGGTAGGTGATGATGATGTCCCGCATCTGCACCATGCGGGTGCGCACCTCGTCCGCGCTTTCCGGGCTGTCCAGTTCCAACTGGACCACCGCCTTCAGATAGCGGTTCGCTCCCGGCTCGTCCAGATTCACCAGAAACGATTCGAATTCCACCAGAGGCCCCATGGCGTCGGTCTCCGCGCCCTTGGCTTCCGCGTAGGCGTCCACTTTTTCCATGCCCGCCTGGGCGGCCGCGTTCTGGTTTCCTCCTCCGAAGAACACCAGGTAGACCCCGATTCCGATGACGGCCAGCAGGTTGAGCGCCAATAACGGCACCATCATCCCGCCCTTTTTTTCCTGCTTTTCCTCGACTTCGTTCGGCTCGGCCATGGCTTTGGTCCTTCCAATATCGATTGACGTGAAACTTACAGTTCTCTTTCCATAAATACGAATTCGATGCGCTGGCCTCCGGCCGCCGTCTTCCAGCCGTCGGACGGCGCTTCCTCCTCCCCGTATCCCATCATGGAAATCCGGCTTCCCTCGAGTCCGTAACGGCGTTCCAGGAAATCCGCCAGCACGCCGCCCCGCTGCACGGCCAGTTCCCAGAGGGAATCGATTCCCTTGGTCTTGGCCAATTCCTTTTTATCCGTATTGAAAACACGGATTTTCAGCCGCACGGCGCTCTGCCCGGACAGCATGGCGGTCAGCTCGGACAGAAACGGATCGAAACTCTTGCGGATCTTCGTCTTTCCGGGCTCGAAGACCAGCCCGTTGTCCAGGTGGATCTCGTACGCGTCGTCCCGCCGGACCACATCGAATTCCCGTTCATCGAAGCGGGCGCGCAGCCAGTCGGTCAAGGCGTGAAAAGGTTGGAGATCCTGTTCGTCCGTCCAACGCTTCGGCGCGGTCTTCGATGTGATCTTGGGCTGAGGCACCAGGACTTTCATGTTGGCCGCGCGCTCGGAAACGCCGCCGCCCATGCTCTTCCCGGAGCCCGGGAAGAACTGGAAGGCTTCCTTGACCTTTTCGGCGTCCATGACGGACATGGACATGAGCATCACGAAGAAGGTAATCATCAACGTCACCAGATCGCTGAAAGTCATCATCCATGCGTTGCGATCCACTCCGGCCATCAGCGGTTCCCTTCGGCTTTCGGCATGCGGTTCTTATAGAACACCAGATCCACCCGGCGGTTCTTGCTCCGTCCCTCGGCCGTGTCGTTCGAGGCCAGGGGGTGCTTGTCTCCGAAGGACTCACCTTCCACCAGGGAGGGCGGAACGCCCACTCCGTCGATGAGATAGCGCCAGACCTCGATGGTTCGCCGGGCGGAAAGCACCCAGTTGGAATCCTTGCCCCTCGCCGGAGAGGAATCGCTGTGCCCTTCCACCGTCAGCGGAATTCCGCTTTGCTTGACCATGGCGCCCACCTGGTCGAGAAGGCCGAAAATGTAAGGGTTCAGCTTTTCCGTTCCCACGCGGAACAGCGCCTTGTTTTTCATGGTGATGACCAGCTTGCGCTCGTCCTCGTAGGCGTCCACGTAATCTTTTTCCTCGCCCCACTTGCTCAGCGACTGACTCAGCATCTGCTGCACGGCCTCCATGCTCAGAATGTCCGGCTTTTCTCCCGTGGTTTTCTCCGTATCCTTCGACAACCCGACGCCCTGCCCGAACAACCCCATGCCATCCCGGCTTCCCTGAAACGAAAGCAGCGCCGCGCGCGCCTTCTTGACCTCCAGCGTGGCCATGGTGTTGAGAAGAATGAAGAACGCCAGCAGGATGATCGACAGCGCGAGAAACAACGCGGTGAAGGAATCCGGCTTGCCTTCTTCTTCCTCTGATTTCTTCTTTCTGGGCATCCGATGAATCTTTCCGTCCGGTTCAAATCCGGGGCTATTCCTCGTTGGCGAACATCGAAACCTGCTGCTGCACCGGCAGGAACGAGTTCAACTTCTGTTCCACGATACGGGGATTGTCCCCGTTGGAAATGGCCAGGATTCCGGCCAGGATCATCTCTTTCGCCTCGCTCTCCTCCTTCGCCCGCACCATGAGCTTGTTCGCGATGGGGTTGTAGACCATGTTGGCCAGGATCGCACCGTAGAAGGTGGTGATGAGCGCCACCGCCATGGCCGGACCGATGGAGGACGGATCCGACATGTTTTGAAGCATCTGCACCAGACCGATGAGCGTGCCGATCAGCCCCAGCGCGGGTGAATACATGGCCAGGGTCAGAAAAAGCTCTGCGCCCATTTTATGCCGGTTTTCCACCGCGTCGATCTCCGCCGAGAGAATCTTGTCCACGTCCTCCACCTCATGGCCGTCCACGACGAGTTGGATGCCCTTCGACATGAACGGATCGGTCACGTCCGCCACCATGCCTTCCAGCGCCAACAGACCTTCCTTGCGCGCCCGGATGGACATTTCGATCAGCAACCGGGCCAAGTTGGACAGTGGCAGGCTGGAATAAAGAAAAGCGTTCTTTACGACTTTGGCGATCCCGATCATGTCTCCCAGGCGAAACGCCGCCATGGCCGCGAAAAGCGATCCGATCACGACGATGAGCACCGAGGGGATGTCAATGAAGATCGAGAGAGAGGAACCCACCAGAATTCCCCCCACCACCACGGCAAAGGCTCCACCCAATCCCAGTAAAGTTGCCAGATCCATCTTTCCACCTGTTTTCAGTCGGTTCGTTAATGGCAAACCATGCGCTCGGCCTTGTTCTTTGCAAGGGCCGTACCAGTCTTGCCGCCAAAGAGAAAGGTCACGAAATCATTAATTCTTTCTATCGGCAACCTCTCGGAATGTTTGACTGTTTTCGTCCATTCTTTCTCCGAAACGGAAAGCGGAAATATCCGTATTCCAACCGGGGCGACTTCCCCGGCCATTGGGACAGGCGGCCAGACAGTCAACATTCCAGCCCGGGCGTCAAGCCACTGACGCCGATTTCGGTCCCGGGGGGAAAAAGCGTCATTCGACGTACGTCGGCCGGGAATCGATGACCGCGAACAATCGCCGCAGTGACGAGGATTCGCCGTGTTCGTTTGGAATGAAAATGAAAACGGGCGGAGGATCGACCTCCGCCCGTGGGCGTTCGGAAACGTTCGTGAACGGGAAAGAACGGCCAACGGCGTTTCCCACCGTCGGCCGCCCCCGAAAGAGGTTACCGCTTCATGTTGATGGCCTCCTGCATGAGCTGATCCGCCGTGGTGATGGTGCGGCTGTTGGCCTGGTATCCGCGCTGGGCCACGATCATGTTGACGAATTCCGAAGCCATGTCCACGTTGGACTGCTCCAGCACGGAGGAATTGATGGCGCCCCGGGTTCCGGTACTGGCGAAACCGATGTTGGGCTCGCCGCTCTGCGTGGTGGACTGCCACAGGTTGGAGCCCATCCGGCGCAGCCCCGCCCCGTTGAAGTCGGCCAGGGCCAGGCTTCCCAGGGTGCGTTTCTGCCCGTTCGTGAAGGATCCCACGATGAGGCCGTCCTCGTCGATGTTCAGGCTGAACAGATCTCCCGGAGGATACCCGTCCTGGCTCTGGCTGATGAGATTGCTGGTGGAGGCGAAATTGGTGATTCCCAACAGCCCCGTACCGCCGGCGGCGTCCGCCGTGCCGTCGCCGTCGATGTCCATGGGGTCGCCGAAGTCGAAGGAGATATTCTGTCCCCCGGCGGGCCCCGGCAGGGCCAGGTTGAAGGAAGACGGCGAGTAATTCAAGAGTTTCCCGTCGTCGGTGAAGTTGATCGTTCCCGAAGCGACGGCGGTGGTGCCGTCCTCCAGCATGGCGTTGAACGCCCACTGGTTCGGGTTGGTGTCGCTTTTGCTGAAATAGACGGTCATGTTGTGCGACCCGCCCAGGGCGTCGTAGACGCTGATGGAGGTGCTGAAATTGCTGGTGCCGTCGGGATCCGTCGGATCGAAGCCGCCCACGATGGCTTCGTCCTCGAAATTCAGGTTGGCGGTAAGGCTGACCTCCGTGGTCGGAGATACCGGCGACGTGGAGCCGTTGAACTGGATATCTCCCAGGGTCGATCCGATATTCCCGGCCGCGTCGGCCATGTAGCCCTGGAGCCGCAGGCCGGACATGGTGGTCATGTAACCGTCCTTGTCCACGTGGAACTGGCCGTCGCGGGTGAAGAAATTGGTTTCCTGGCCCCCCACGTTACCGTTGACGATGAAAAAGCCGTTTCCGTTGATGGCCAGATCAAGGCCGTTTCCGGTATTCATGAAAGACCCCTGGTTGAAGAGTTGTTCCACGTCCTCCAGCATGGCGCCGCGCCCCACCAGGGAATCCCGGCCCGCCCCGATGACGGGATAGGCCATCATGTCCTGGAAGCTGGCGCGGGCGCGCTTGTAACCGATGGTGTTGATGTTGGCGAGATTGTCTCCGATGATGGACATGGAGACGCCGTTGGTGTTCAATCCCGTGATGGCGGAATACAGAGAACCGTAAAGAGACATGCGAACCTCCTGTGTCGTGGCTCCGGCAGGCGGCCGGGAGCCGTTCCGGGAGGGCCTCCTCCAGCGGGAGGGCCAGCCCTCGATCGTTGCGGTTCATCCATGAGGTCGAGGTTGCATCCGTGCCGTATTTGCGCTCACTTTCTCGAAAGCAGGATGGCGCTGTCGATGTTGGTGAACGTCTTTTCCTTCATGTTTTCCTGGTCCACGGCGGTGATGACGGTGCGATCGGGCACGTTGATCACGAAGGCCGTACGATCCATAAGCAGCAGGGATTCCTTGGATCCCTTCTCCTCGGCGCGGCGGAATCCTTCCCGCAGCAATCCGATGTCGTCCCGTGAAAGGGAAATGTTGCGCCGTTCCATCCGTTGGACGGCGTGGTTCGAGAAACGCACCTGTTCGTTTCGGGCTTCATCCAGCAGGGTCTTGAAATCCGTTTCGTTTTTCCCGCCGCCGGTGGGGTTCGGGCGCTCCTTCGCCGCGTCCCTTCCGGGCCGGATCCCCGCCACGAAATTCGGGTCGATCCGGTGGTTCATGTTATTCCTCCATGACTTCGATGATGTCCGACAGAGAGATGCGATGGTCGCCGATGCTCAGTTCCGGATAGCCGTTTTCGTAGGAAATTCCTTCCACCCGGCCCACCGCCACGGCGTAGGCGCCCACGGACGATCCGTTCTCGTTTTCGGCATCCACGTTGACGGTGTAGGTTCCGGCGGCCACGGGGCTTCCGTTCTTGTCCTTCCCGTCCCAGGATACGGATTGACTGCCCTGCTTCATGTCGGACAGACTCATGCTGCGCACCACGTTTCCGTCCTCGTCCTTGATGGTGACGGTCACGTCCTCGGCGTTGCCCAGAAGCTCGAAATTCAGATCGGCGGGATTTTCGCCGTCCACTTCCACCCAGTCGGCCATGGCGCGGACGTCCTTTCCGATGAAGTTCACCGCCGAAGCTCCGTTCTGGCTCAGTTGCGCGACAGCGAGGCCATCCAGGCGTTCGTTGACGTTTACCAATTGTTCCAGGCTGGAGAACTGGGCCAGCTGCGCGACGAATTCCTCGTTCTTCATCGGGGAAAGCGGATCCTGGTTGCTCAACTGGGTGACCAGGAGCTTCATGAACTCGTCCTGGCCCATGGAGCCGCCGCTGATGGTCGCCGAGCTTTCCTGACTCTGGCTGATGCCCGTATTGGCATTCAATACGTTTGCGATATCACTCATGTTTCTCACCTCCTTTCGTTTTGATCTCGACTCCGCCCGATTTTCGGACGGGCCGGAATTCTCCCTCAGGCATGCACATCCACCTCGCCGTCGTGCAGCGATCTCCTTGGAGATTCCGTGCGTCCTTCGGGTTCGTTTCCTCCAAATGTTCCTCCGTGACCGGCGGAATCCTCGCGGCCCTCGGAAAAGCCGTCCGACGCCTGGCCGTTCAGGCCGGTTTCCGCGCCGAAAAGGTCCACGTCGATGCTCTCCACCTGAACGCCCGCCTTGGCGAGCTGCAAGGCTAGTTGCTGGGCGGTCTGATCGAGAATCCGGGCGGTTTCGCCTTTGTCGGCCCGCAGGGAAAGCCGGGTTCCCTCGCCCACCGTGACCATGCGGATATGGATTTCTCCCAGGTTTTTGGGATTCAGTTGCAGTCGCAAGGCGGGTCGCGCCTGGTCCATGATGGCTTCGATACGGGCGGCCAGAATACCGGCAAGACGGGAAGCGGCCTCGGGCTTCGCGCCGGAACGCAGCGCTTCGGACACCGCGCCCGCCTCCATGCGCAGGGCGGGCGTCTCGGATTCCGTGCTCGCCGGAGCCTCGGAAACGGCGCTTTTCGACGTCTTTGCCGTATGGAGCTCCTGTCCGGGCGTCCCTCCGGCCGCAGGCCGGTTCCGGGCGTCGGAAACGCCCGGCCGCGACGAGAGTCCCGCCTGGAAATCCGTGGAATTCCTGCGGCTTTTCCCTGAATCTTCGGCACGATGCAGGGTTTGTTCGTCGCGGGGACGCCCGTCTTCAAAAGCGCCTTCCCGGTCGTTTTCTTCCGAACCGGCGGCCGTTTCCGTCCGGTGTACTTTCTCGTTGGTTTCGGAGGATGTCTTGGCCGGCAGCGGATCCTCCTTCATGCGATTCTGGACATCCTTGGCCACGCCCGCCGGAGCCTCCCGCCGGTAGCGTTCGCCGTAGCGGGAGACAGCCTCGCGGTCGTTTTCGGGCTGGACGCGTCGGGTCTCGGCTTCGGCCAGGGCCTTGCGCTCCAGTTTTTGCAGCTTCTCGTCATCGGCCTCGTCCTTCAGGTGCGCTGTGAGGTCGTTGTCCGGGTTCTGCGCCTGAAACACCTTGGCGTTTCCGTCCGCGTCGCGGACGATGGGCGAGCCGTCCGCACGGCGCGTTTCATTTCCGGCGTGAAGGGGCTGCTCTCTCGTCGGTGCGATCGTCCGACCGAGATCGTCCTTGGCCACGTCCTGTCCGTCCGGTCGCTCCAGGCGCTTGCCTCCCTCCGCCATGCCTTTTCCGACGACGCCCAGCGCCGCCTTTTTCTTCAGATTCTGAGAAGTTTCCCAGGTCGAGGGAGGGTCCAGCCGCTCCGATGCATCGCGGCCATTTACGGTATGGGCTTTGCGGACCGCCATCGTTCGCCCCAGCACGGTCTGTTTCTTCAATGCTTCCGATGAGTTGGAGGCAGAATGTTTCGCCGAACCCGCAAAAAGACGCCGACCGGTATCCAACGCGGATTTTGCCGACGGTAAGGACTCGGATTTCTTCCCTATTCGCCGGCTGGGAACGAATTCGAGCCGCAGGCTTCCGTCCTTTTTCATCCGTTCCGGAACCTTGCCGCCGGTCGGCTTTTCGGCGACATTCAGGTTTCCGAAAATCAGTCCGAAGGCGTCTGCCGGCTCGCCGTTTCGTGCTTTGTTGTCCTTCATTTCGGCGGTTTTCCGGATCGCTCCGATGGAAGTGGCGGGATTACTTTTCGACACGCTTCCCCCCTTCCTCGGCCATTTTGTTCCAGTTTTTCATGACTTCCTGGAGTTTGAGACCGGGTTTGTAGGCCACCATTTTCGAACTGATGCTGGCGGCTTTCTTTGCCGGAAGGTTGGCCAGGATCTTGCTGGCTTTCGCTCCGGAAAGCGACAGCAGAATCTGCACGGCCAGTTCGTCATCCATTTCTCCCAGCATCTGCCCGGCGCTTTCCGGGCGCATGCTGTTGACGATCTTTATCAACTTGGCCAGGTGGCGGTTTCGCTCCACCTCTTTCTGTTCCTGGTCCTGGGTCAACCGGTCGTCGAGACCGGCCTGGACTTCCCGCAAGTTGCGAAGCTGGTCGGTGATGTTCTGCTCGATCTCCTTCAGCTTTTCCTGCTGGAATTTTCCGGTTTCACCACTGGATTGAATGCTGGGTTTTGCAGGCATTTTGTCTTTGGCTTCGTCGGCCGCCTTGACAAGGGGCTTGCCCGGATCCACGGCGCTTCCGGGAGACGCCGCCGTCTTACTCCCCTCCGCCGGTTTGGCGGGACTTTCCTGAGCATTGGCCTTTGCCGGTTCCACCAAGGCCAGAATCTTTCCGGAAAACCCGACGCCGTATTCCAGAAATACGGCGACCATCAGCGCAAACGCCAACGTGACCGACCATGCGATCCGTTTCCTTCGGCGGGCTTTTTCCTGAATCAGATCATGCTGTTGAAAATAGAGGGGTTTCACGATATCGACTCCTTTTTGTGGCCTTCTCCCAGAATGGTCGCCAGGGCCTCCTGCGTTTCTCCGAATCGCGACCGTTCCTGCATGTCCTGCCGGGTGAAGGACTGAATGGCTTCGATGCGGGAAAGCGCCTCGTCGATGGTGGAGTTGTTTCCCTGGACGTAGGCACCGATGTTGATGAGATCCTCGGCCTTGCGATAGGCGGCCATCAGTTCCCGAATGCGTCCGGCGTGTCTTTTATGATCCGATTCCGCGATTTCGTTCATGACGCGGCTGATGCTTCCCAGCACGTCCACCGCCGGGTAGTGGTTCCGCTGGGCGATCTCCCGGCTCAGCACCACATGGCCGTCCAGGATGGAACGCACCGAATCCCCGATGGGATCGTTCATGTCGTCGGCTTCCACGAGAACGGTGTACAACCCGGTGATACTGCCCGCTCCGGCGCAGGTTCCGGCTCGTTCCAGCAATTTGGGCAACATGGCGAAGACGGAGGGCGTGTAGCCTTTGGAGGTGGGCGGCTCGCCCACGGCCAGGCCGATTTCGCGCTGCGCCATGGCGAAGCGGGTGATGGAATCCATCATGAGCAGAACCGAGAGTCCCCGGGCGCGAAAGTATTCCGCGATGGCGGTGGCGACGTACGCGCCGCGCATGCGCACCAGGGGAGACTGGTCGCTGGCCGCCGCGACGACCACAGAGGTGGCCAGCCCTTTTTCCGTGAGGTTGTTCTGGATGAAATTGCTGACTTCCCGGCCCCGCTCTCCGATCAGGGCGATGACCTTGATGTCCGCCTTCGTATTCCGGGCGATCATTCCCAGAAGAACGGATTTGCCCACGCCGGAACCGGCCATGATGGCCATGCGCTGCCCCTTGCCGCAGGTCAGCAAACCGTCCAGCACGCGGATGCCCAGTTCCATGGGTTCCCGGATGGGGCGGCGTTCCAGAGGATTCTGGGGTTCGCCGTAGAGCGGTACGGATTCCTTCAGTTGAAGCGGCCCGCGTTCGTCGATGGGCCGTCCCATGCCGTCGATAACGCGTCCAAGCAGCGCGGGGCCTACCGGCTGGCGGGTTTCCACCGTGGCCACCTCGATGGTGGAACCCATGCGGATGCCCCGGATGTCGCCCAGCGGCATCATCAGGGCGTCGTGTCCGCGAAATCCCACCACCTCGGCCAGGATCGGAGGAAGTCCGGAGCCGGGGAAGATCCGGCAGAGCGAACCCACCTTGGCCTCCGGCGCGTATCCTTCCACCACCATGCCCACGACCTTGCGGACTTTCCCCTGGGTGACGAAGGTCGCGGCGGATTCGACGGCCGCGCCGGCTTTGCGCATATCGAAGAGATTCACCGGATTTCCTCCTCCAGGGACCGCCGCAGCCGATCCAGCTGCTCGTTCAGGGTCAGGTTGATGCGCTCCATATCGGTGTCGATCACGCAATCGCCCCGCTCCAGATCCTTGCCCGTGGCCAGGGTAACGTTGGCGACGGAGGGAAAATGCTTCCCGAAATCGGGCGCGAGAGCCCGTACGGCTTCCAGATCCTGCTCGTTGAGTCGGATGGTCAGTTGCCGCGTGTCCTTGATTTCGGACGTGCTGTTTCGAATTTCATCGATGAGCGCCAGAGGATTGGCCTGGATTTCCCTTTGAAGAATGCGGCGCGCCAGCAACAGGGCCAGTTCCAGCGCCTCGTGCCGGGCCAGCGTTTCCAACGTTCTCGCCAGGGCGTCCACCTTTTCCAGTCCGACGGCGAAACGATCCGCCAACAGCCCTTCGGCGTCCTCCCGCGTGCGCTCCCCGTCCAATCGTCCCTTCTCGTAAGCCTCTTCCAGGCGGGCGGCAAAGGCCTCCTCCCGATCCTCCAGCATCCGGCGCAGATCCTCCATGTCCGGCAGAGCTTCCGCAGACGGCGAGATGTCCGGCGGTTCGTAGGCGTAAACGGGTTCGGGGGCGGAATCCGGGCCGGATTCCGTCGGCAAAAGATCTCCGCCGTTGTCTTCCGCATCGGTCTCCGATTCGACGGGCTCTTCCCTGTCGAGCAGCCGGGCCCGCTCGCGGTCGTTGTCCATAACGAACGTCACGTTCCCCGAATCCGGAATTTCCTCGAAGCGCTTGGTCCGCACCCCGAGCTTTTCACCGATGTTCGCCCGGATGATATCAGACATATTCCTCCTCCGAACCCTCGGAGACGCTGATCTTGCCTTCCTCTTCCAATCTCAGAGCCGTTCGCACGATTTCGCCCTGGGCTCCTTCCACCTCGGAGAGCCGCACCGGCCCGGTGGAGTCCATATCCTCCTTCAACATCTGGGCGGCGCGGGAGCTGACGTTGTTGAACACCTTTTCCTGCATCTTTTCGTTGGCGCCCTTCAGGGCCATGACCAGCGTGGAGGATTCCACTTCCCGCAAGATCATTTGCAGCGAGGCGTCGTCCAGGTTGGAGAGATCCTCGAAAACGAACATCAGATTCTTGATCTCTTCGGCCAGCTTCGGATCTTCCTGTTCCATGCCCGCCATGATGGCTTTCTCGGTCTTCTTCTCCATGATGTTCAACATTTCCACCACCATCTCGACGCCGCCGGCTTCCGTGGTGGTCAGGGTGCCCATCATCTGAATCTCCTCCATCAGGGCGTCCTCGATTTCCCGAATGAGATCCGGGTGGATGTTGTTGATCTTGGCCATGCGCAGGACGACTTCCACCTGATCTTCCTCGGGCAGAAGCGGCAGTACGCCCGCGGCCTTGCCGGGATCGAGATGGGCCAGAATCAGCGCCTGGGTCTGGGCGTGCTCCTTGCGGATCAGATTCGCCAGGGAGTTGAGATCGATATCGACCAGGGAGTCGAAGACTTTCTGCTGCGGACCCATGCCGCGAAGCAGGTGTTGCGCCTTGTTGGTGCCCAGGGCCTTCTCGATGACGCTGCGGATCCATTGTTCGCCCGTGGAGAGATTGCCCACGTTCCCGCTGACTTCCACCAGGAATTCCTCCAGAACCTCCATCACTTCTTCCTGGGAAACGTTGGAGACGCCGGAGATGGCGTTGCTGATGGTCTTGATCTCGCGGCTGGACATGGTCTTGACCACCTGGATCGCCTCGGCCTCTCCGATGGAGACCAGAACGATCACGGCTTTCTGCAATGGTGTCATCGTGGCCATCGGTTAATCCTCGGCGTTGACCCAGCTGCGGATGACGGCCCGCACCAGATCCGGCGCCTGCTGAGCGACTTCCTGTACTTTTTTCTTGTATTCCATGGTGGAGGTCTCGATGGTCCGGCGGACCTCGACAAGCTGTTCCTCCATGGAATGCACCACGTCTTCCTGCTGCTTCTCGATCTCCCGCAGACGTTCTTCTTCGTGGAAGCGGATCACCCATTCCACCAACGGGCGGAACAGGAAGAACACCATCACGACGGCCAGGATGAGAATGATACCGTAGCGCAGAAGCTGCGGAATGAAATCGTAGCGGTCCAGGAAGGAAAGCTGGGCTTCTTCGTCGGCCAGGGCGGAGGTCTCGAAGGGAACGTTGGTGATTTCCACGCTGTCGCCCCGCACGGAGCTGAATCCCACGGCGCGCTTCACCAGTTCCTTGATCTTGCGCAGTTCCTCCGTGCCGCGAGGAACGTATTTCGCCACCAGCTTTCCGTCTTCCTCCACGTTTTCATACGTGCCGTCCACCAGCACCGCCACGGAAATGCGGCGCATGTCCCCGGCCTGGCGAGTGGTGTGGCGAACCACCTTGTTGATTTCGTAATTGACCAGTCCGCGTTCGCGTTCGCTGTTGGCGTTCTGGCTGCCGGAAGGATTGGCCGGTCCGGCCGGCGTGTTGGACTGGGCCCCCGGCGCGCCTCCGGCCTCGGCGACTTCGCTGTTCTGCCGGGCTTCCTTCACGCGTTTTTCGGACCGGATCACCACCTGGTCCGGATCGAAGATTTCCTCGGTCTTGTCTTCCCGCTTGAAATCCAATTCCACGGTGACGTTGGCGACGACCTTCCCCACGCCCACGACATGGGTCACCATCTGTTCCACGCGGGCGCTGAGATCCTTTTCCAGTTTTCCCTTGTATTCCAGGGGCGAAGATCCCCAGACCTGTTCTTCCTCACCCGCCGCGCGGCTCAACATCTTTCCATCGGTATCGATGACCGTGATGTTTCCGGGATCCAGACCTTCCACGGCGGAGGCCACCAGATGCACGATGGATTTCACTTCCTTCGGCTGGAGCTTCTGGCCGGGGGCCATCTTCAGCACCACGGAGGCCGAGGACTCCACCTCGTCCTCCTTGAACAGGCTCTTTTTCGGCGTCACCAGATGCACGCGGGCCAGTTCCACCTTGTCCACCTGGCTGATGGTCCGGCCCAGTTCTCCCTGGAGAGCGCGGTTCATGTTGACACGCTGAACGAATTCGCTGGTGCCGAGCTTCTGCTTGTCGAAGATCTCGAAGCCCACGCCGTCGTTGTGCGGCAGACCCTGGCTGGCCAGTTCCATCCGCATGGAATGAACCTTGGTTCGGGGCACCAGGATGGCCCGATCCTCCGCGCGGTAACTGATCTTGCGCTGCTCCAGGTACTGAATGATTTCGCCCGCGTCCGCGTCGTTGATGTTGGTGAACAGGTAGTCGTAATCCACCATGTCCGCAAACAGAATCAGATAGGTGAATCCGGCCAACACCAGCGTGATGGTGGCTCCGATGATGAGTTTCTTCGTGAACCCCAGACCCTGATAAAGCTTGGTCAGATCGTCGATTGCGTTTTGAAAGCTCGATGACATGGTTTATGCCCCTATCGTTCGGATTCGCCTAGACCTGCATCCGCATGATTTCCTTGTACGCTTCCACGGCCTTGTTGCGCACCTGAACCATGAGCCTCATGGAGATTTCGGCCTTCTCGATGGCCATCATGGTTTCGTGAAGCCCTTCGTTTTTCCCGCTGACGAAGCTGGCGATGGAACTGTCCGCGGAGATCTGCTGACTGTTGACGGTCTCGATGGAGGATTTCAGCATGTCCGAAAACGACACCTTGTCTTTCTTTTCGGACTCGCTCACGGCGGTCTTTCCGGCGCGATCGGGCTGGTAGGCCCGTTGAATGGCCCGGGGATCGGCTGCGATCGTGGTCATGGTCGCTCTCCTCTTATCCGCCGATGTTCAAGGCTTGCAGGGCCATGCTTTTCAGGGCCTTGACCGCCTGAACGTTGGCTTCGTAGCTTCGGGTGGCCTGGAGCATGTCCACCATTTCCTCGACGACGTTGATGTCGGGATAGCGGACGATGCCTTCCTCATTGGCGTCCGGGTGATGCGGATCGTACATCTCCCGAACGCGGTCCGATTTCATGATCTGAGGCACTTTCACGCCGCGCATGTGATCTTCTTCCATCTCCGACAACACGTTTTCGAACGTATCGGTGGGATTCTCGCTCTGGAACACCGCATCCCGGCGCTGGTAGGGACCGCCCGTGGCGCTCCGGGTGGTCTGGGCGTTGGCCAGGTTGCTGCTGATGAGGTTGAGACGGAGCCTCTGCGCGGACATTCCGCTGGCGGCCAGTCTGATGGCGGCTTGGAAATCCATGGCGTTACCTCGTTTCGTTGATGACGTACTTCAGCAGGGCCAGTTTCTTTTGAGTGATCTTGGCGCTGGCCCGATAGTTGAAGGAATTCGCGGACAGTTCCGCCATCTGGCGGTCCAGGTCCACGGCGTTCTTGTCCGGACTGTTCTCGCCGGCCTGCTGGATGGCCTCGCCCTCCACATCGTCGAAGGCCGGCGTGCCGTGGACGTGATAGGGGCTGGTCGAGTCCAATCGGTCGTCCGTGGCTTCCATGTACCGGGCGAGCTGGTCCTTGAAGATGAGATCCACCGGCCGATAGCCGGGGGTGTCGGCGTTGGAAATGTTGGCGTTGATCATGCCCTGCCGCGTCAGCCGCAGGCTCATGTTCTTTTCCAGTCCGGTGATGATCTTTCCAAAGAGTTTCATGTCAAATTCCCGTCGTTGTTCGCTCCGTCTCGCTTACGGCAAGGATTTATTGCGATTCCCGTGCCAAGTCCGTTTTTGCCTGTCAGAGACCGAAAACCTTCGTTTTTTTCGTCCAAACGGGAAAACCCTGCCGCAAGGAGGAAGAATTTACCCGCCGAGCTCCGACGCTTCCGTCAATTCTCCGTTCTTCCGGTATTCGTTCAGTTTGTTTCTCAGCGTTCGGATGCTGATGGAAAGCGCCTTGGAGGCGTGGGTCCGGTTTCCCCCGAAGCGTCGCAGCGTCTGGAGAATGAACCGCTTTTCCATCTCTCGGAGCGTGATCCCGTCTTCCAGCGTCGCGCCGCCCGCGACCGCGCCGCTTTCGTCCTCCACGCCGTCGAAAACGACGTGTCGAGCCTGAATCCGATCGGCGTCATGGCTCAGAACCACCGCGCGAGCCATCACGTTTTCCAGTTCGCGGATGTTGCCGCGCCAGGCGGACCGGTACAGGATGTCGTAAACATCGCCGTCCACTTCCTTGACCGTCTGGCCGTTGTATTTGGCCACGAAATGCGGAACCAGCTCCTCCAGATCGTCCAGGCGCTCCCGCAACGGGGTGAGCCGTAACGGAAAGACGTTGATGCGGTAGAACAGGTCTTCGCGGAAAGCGCCTCCGATCGCGAGTTTCTTCAGGCTGCGATTGCTGGTGGCGATGACGCGGATGTTCACTTTCACGGGCTGTCCGCCGCCCAGGCGGTCCACTTCGTATTCCTGAAGCACGCGCAGGAGTTTCACCTGGAGCGAGGGGGCGAGTTCGCTGATTTCGTCCAGCAGGATGGTTCCGCCGTCGGCTTGCTCGAATTTGCCGGGCCGGGAGGTATGGGCTCCGGTGAACGCGCCCTTTTCGTACCCGAACAGCTCGCTTTCCAGCAGATTGTCCGGGATGGCCGCGCAGTTGACCGCCACGAAGGGACCGGCCGCCCGCGAGGAATGGACATGAATGTAGCGAGCCAGAAGCTCCTTGCCGGTTCCGCTGGCGCCTTCCACCAGCACCGGCGTATCGTGCAGGGCCACGACCTGGGCCATTTTCAGGATGTTGCCCATCTTGGCATCCCGAGTGATGATTAGCGGGTTCCGAATGGACGGCGCGGTGGAACGGTCCCGGTCTTCGGCTTCGGGGAGGATGCGGGCCAGGTTGTCTTCTGCCGACATGGGTCGCCTCACTTTTTTTCGAGCAGGTCGTGTTTTTTGTACCAGTTCAGCGTATCCAGCTGAAGCTGGCCGATCTTCTTCCAGTATTCGTTCTGCCCCCCCGCCATGATCTCGAACGCGGCGATGGCCTCGTCACGCAGGCCGATTTCCAGGGCGCACTGCGCGGCATAGAAATTCGCGATCGGGTGACGGTCGTCGTTCGGGAAGAGCGACGCGGCCCGCAGGTAGGTTTTGCGGGAGTTCTTGTAATCTTTTATCGTGAACTGGCTGTCGGCCAGGTAGAACAGGGCGTCGCGCACCTCGGCGGGAACCACGTCGCCGTTGACCATGACTTTGTCGTTCAGGAAGGGTTCCAGGGCGAGCGCCAGAATTTCCGCCACCTTGGCGTATTTTTTCTGATGATACAGCGCCACGCCGACTTCCAGGCCGAGCTTCTGCCTTTCCCGCGGATCCTTCGTCAACCGCATGGCTTTCTCGAAAGCCACCAGGGATTCCCTTGTCTTGCCCTGTTTCTGCTTGATGCGGCCCATGATCCGATAACGAAGCAAGTCGGCCTGTTCATCCGTGAAGAGTTCGGAAAAGTATTCCAGGGTTTTTTCCGCGCGGTAGATATCGTCCATCTCCAGATAGGTATGGCCCAGTTCCACCAGCAACCGGCGTTCTCCGTCGGCGCTGCGCCCCCGATCTCCCAGGGATTTCTGATAGACCCGGGCCGCTTCCGCGGGGTATTTCAGATCCCGATAGGCGCGGCCGACCATATGGGCGATCCGGTCGCGATCGGGCAGGTCGAAAGGATAGGGCGTACCGGACTGGTATAGCGCCACGATCTCCAGATTGTCCTTCACCTCCGCAAAAGCGTCGTAGGTTCCCATGACGATGGCCCGGAAGGCTTCCGGGGCATAGGGCCAATAGCGTAGACCCTCGTCCCGGCGGATGATTTCCGTCAGGTAGACATTGGCCAGAACGTATTCCTTTCGATCGGCATAGTGCCACATCACGCGCAGCTTGGCTTCCCGGCTGACGGGCGCGGGCTCGTTGTGGATATCGATATCGCTGTTCATGATGAGCGGCTTTCCGTCGGAATCCTTGCGAAGAATGAACTGATTTTTCAATTCGGCGATACGCGCGTAAGGAGAATCCGGCCAACGCTTGGCCACGTCGCCGTAGGCTTCCATCGCCTCGCGATAACGATGCTCCGCGTAGAAAATGTCTCCCTCGCGCATCACGGCCATGGCCGCCTTCGGATTATCGAAATAATCCCGGATCACTCGCTGCAAGGCTTCCTTCGCCTCGCCGAATCGGTTGTGCAGCATGCGGGTTTCGGCCAGCACCAGCAGATCCGCCACGTTGAGTTGACGTTCCTTGTCGTAACGCTGTACGCAGATATCCGCCATGTGATTGGCCTCTTGCAGGTCCGGCCGACGCGCCAGAACGGCGACTTTGGAAAAGCAGAGCTTGGCATAGGCTTTGGGGGAAAGGCCCCGGACGGACTCCAGGCGTCCGATGAGCCGGGAAGCCTCGTCCAGTTCGTGTTCTTCGATCAGGTTTTGAAGCAGGCCGAGCAGGAAATAATCCGCCAGACTTTCATATTCGGCCGCGCCCTGCTGAAAGGCTTCCCGTGCTTTTTCTCGTTCTCCGCTGAGAACGTAGGTATAGGCCGCCAGCAGTTCGGCCCGACCTTTCCAGGGCTTTTGCGTCGCTTCCTGCCGGATCTCGAACAGCGCTTCACGCGCCTTGGCGACATGGCTTGGATCCAAAAGCGAGAGATTCAGCCAGATTTCCGCCTGCATCATCTTGAATTCACGCGTGTATTCGGGAGCTTTCATCTCCATGGCCTGGTCGATGCGCTTGGCCGCCGCCTCGTAAGCGCCGATCTGGAACAAACGCGCGGCCGAAAGCAGCGCGGCATGTTCTTCCCCCTCTCCGGGGACGGAATCGTAATCCAGTTCCGGGATGACCAGGGTGTCGCTGACCAGCATCTCCCAAAGGGGAAGCAGCGGAAAACCGGGCAATCCCTTTTTCTTCCGGATTTTCGGCGGCAGGATCCGGATTTCGATGCGTTGGGGGGAAATCAGCCGCCGATGTTCCATGCGGAAATCTCCGGGAAGAACGATGAGGCGCAGGGATATCCGATCGTCGGTTTTCTCCACGACCTTGCACGCCACGAAATGGGCGGAGAACTGTTTTTGCAGCTGGTTCAGGATGTTCGGCGGATAATCGCGAATGTTCAGCATCAGTTCGCTGGCGTTCTGTCCCGAATCGATAGTGTAGCGGGTATCGCGCTTCACGTCGATTCCGATCGTGGCCAACAGGTCACCGGAGTTCTCGGCGACGGCCGGCCAGCCGGAGAAAATCAGCGAAAGAAAAAGAATGAATTGTGTGATCCTGCGCTTCATGTCAAATTTCCCGTTGTCCTTCCGGTTTGCCGTAATAGGCAAAGACCGTGCCAACCACCGGCAGAGCTTGCCTAACCCATCGGGATAACAGGGAAAGAATCTCCCTGGTGACGGGATCGTCCGGCTGGGACAGGGAGAGAAATTGTCAGGGTTTTGACTGGAAAGGAGGATTCACGCGGACGAGGTTGTCGGATTATTGACGAAAACGGGGAGCGAATTCGTTCCCCGGAAGGACGGGAGTTCGTCGGATTATAATATACTCAAAAGATGGAAGCCTTGGGCGGGGATCCCCCGGATTTTACAGCCACTTCTTCCGCTTCAGGTACACCAGGAAACCGAAAGCCACCGAAGCCATTAAAAACAGCACCGCCGGATAGCCGTAGCGCGATTCCAGTTCCGGCATGTATTTGAAATTCATGCCGTAAAGCCCGGCGATGAAACTCAGCGGGATGAAAATGGTGGCGATCAGGGTCAGGACGCGCATCACGTCGTTCATGCGGTTGCTCAGGCTGGACAGATAGGCGTCGATCAGCCCCGAGGCCATCTCCCGGTAGTGCTCGATCATCTCCATGGCCTGCAAGGCATGATCCTGACAGTCCCTTAGAAACAAGGCGTTTTCTCCCTGAAAATATTCCGTATCGTCGTGTAAGATCGTGTTGAGAAGTTCCCGCACGGGCCAGACCGCCCGGCGGACGGTCATCAGTTCGTGTTTGATGGAATGCAGGCGGGTCAGCGTGGCCTTGCCCGGATCGGTCAGGACTTCCTCTTCCAGATTTTCCAGGCGGTCGCTGTACTTATCCAAGAGCGGGAAGATGAAATCCACCATGGAATCCAGAAGCGCGTACGCCAGATAATCGGATCCGCTTCGGATGCGCCGCCGCCCCTTTCGCAGACGATCCCGTACGCCATCGAAGCTGTCGCCTTCCCTCTCCTGGAAACTCAGGACGAAGCCATCGCCCAGAAAAAGACTGATCTGTTCGCTGGAAAGTTCCTCTTCCAGCGTGACGAAACGCATCACCATGAACAGGGAATTGTCGTACTCCTCCGCCTTGGAGCGCTGATTCACGTTCAGAACGTCTTCCAGCGCCAGGCGGTGAAGTTGAAAAAGATCCCCCAGTTTTTCGATGAACTCCAGGTCGCCCAGGCCGACCACGTCCACCCAGATACAGGGCCATTTATCCCGCAAAGCCGCGATTTCCTCCACGGAATCAACGATCCTCTCTTCGTATTTATCGGTGTCCTCCGGGCGGCTCTCCGGGCGGCTCTCCGGGCCGTATCCGAAGACACGCACCACGGGACGGGCCGCTTTCGGGTCCACGATCAGGGTTCCGGGAGCGGCTCCCGGCGTGATCGGCCGCCCCGCGTTCCGCAAGAATCCCTTGGGTTTCCACCACTGAGTCGCCATATGCCGTGCTCTCCTTTTCTCAGTTCACCGTCGGTTTATCCAGGCTTCCGATGGCGGACAGTCCCGGCGGGTCAAAATGGACGTCCACCTGTGGATAGGCGATGACGATGTCCGCCTCCTTGAACGCGAACCAGATGGCTTTGCGCAGTTCGGAAAGGCGCTGCCGGTGATGCCAGGGGTCGTTCATGGACAGAAAAACGCTGAAGTTCACGGAGGAATCCCCGAATTCCTGCAAAAGCACCCGGGTTTCCGTTTTCTTCATGCGCCAGGACATGGCATCCACGGTTTTCTTCAAAACGGCCTCCACCTTCTCCATGTCCGAATCGTAGCTGACGCCCACGGTCACCCCGGTGGTGAAGACATTATCCTTCAGCGTATAATTTTTCACCGTGTTCTGGGAAAATATGGAATTGGGGATGATGAGATCCTCGTCCTTCAGCGTGCGCACCACCGTGGTGCGGATGCCCATGTCGATCACGCGCACGAGCGCGCCTTCCACCTCCAGAATATCGCCCGGTTTGATGCTCCGTTCCACCAGCAGGATCACACCGGAGAGGAAATTTTGCAGAATGTTCTGCATGGCGAAACCGATGGCCACGGCAAAGACCGCTCCGGCGGTGAACAGGGCGTTCATGTTGATGCCCACGGCCTCCATGGCGATGCCCAGACCCACCAGCATGATGATGTAGTGCGCCAGCCTTTTCAGCGCCGCGAAGGAGCCCTCCTGCTCGGAAAACCGCTTCGCCACCACGCGATCGGCGGCCCGCTGGAAAAAGAGGGACGCGCCGAAACTCGCCAGAAGAATCAGGATGAAAGAGAAGATGGCGGCCAGGGTCACCTCCGTTCCGGCGATGCTGAACAACGGGTTCGTCAGTCCCTCGTCCAGCCATTCCAATACTGCGTTGCCGTCCATGGATGAACCTCCCTTGAAATGCGCATCCGCCCCTTGGGGCGGCGGTGAAATCTCCTGTCCCCTATCCGTCACGTTGGCGTGCGACAATTCCGGCCCAGAGGATGAGAAATCGAAAAATCGTTGAAATCCCGAAAGTTTTCTCAATTACGCAGCAGCCGCCGTCCCCGAGCCAGGTGACGAATACGCTCCCGGGTGGCCTCGGTCCCGGCCAGGGAAAGCCAGGCTTCCCGCTCCCGCTCCGCCATACGTTCGTCCAAAAGCGGCCCGCCGGAACCCTCGCCGCATAGAATCCGCGCCAGGGCGCGGCCAACCGTTTCGTCGTGGGCGGTGGCGTCGCCCAGTTTTCGCATGGCGGCAAGATCTTCCGAAAGTTTCTCCGCGAAGCCTTTTCCCGGCAGGACAAACGGCGGATTTTCCGGTTTCGGCTCGGAAATCCGATTCAGGAGCATGCGCCGGGCCTCCACGGGCAGGCGGTCCGCGCCCAGACTGATGCCGTCGTTCGCGCGCAGAAAACCCCGCCGCCGGGCGGGAAAGGCTCCACGCTCCACCGTGGCCTGAAAGAGAATCTGGAATGTTTTTTTCACGATGAATTCCGGGGACTTGTCCGCGTGAACGGCCGCCGTGCGGCGCAGCAGTTCGGCCGAGCCTCCCGCCGCCGGAACCAGACCGGCTTGTATGGCGTCCAGGCCGACGAGCGCGTCGTGGTGGGCCTGAACCGCCCGACAGGCCCAGATCATTTCACAGCCTTCCGCCCGGGTGTTGCCGTCCGCCACCGCCAGAACGGGGAACGGACTTTGTTTCAGACGCGAAAAAAGCGTTTGCCGGGTCCGGATTTCCGCCTCCAGTTCCGCCCATTTTCCCTCGTCGATGGACTGAAGGATGCGACTCCAGTCCAGCCCGGCGGAGACGTGCCGCCCGTCCGGAAACAGGATCAGCCCCCGGAAGTTGCGGCCTTCCGCCAGATCCAGCGCCCGGGCGATGTCCTCCGCCGCCCGGCGATGAAGTTCCAGCCCGGCGCGTCCGGGGGCGCGATAGCGGAAACAGGCCAGGCCGTCGTCCAGTTCCAGAAGTTCTCCCGTACGATTTTCCAGCAATCGGCGCTCCGGCCCCAGGGCGTCCAGCGCCCGCGATCCGGTCAGCGGCGGCGCGGGAACGAAGGCGTTCTTTCCCGGCAGAAACTGCTTGCGGAGGCCGCCTTCCGTGTGAAACCAACTGTCTTTTCCGCTTTCGAGCAGTTTGACGGCCGACTCGGGCAGGTCCGCTCCGTCCGCCTGCATGCGCTCCATGACGAAGCGTACACCCAGGCCGCTCCAGATCTCGAAGGGTCCGCGTTCCCAGTTGTACCCCCAGCGCAGGGCGCGGTCGAAGGCGCAGGGATCGTCCGCGATGCGGCCGAGCAAGTAGGCGGAATAACGGAGGATGTCGCTTAGAACCGCCCAGGCGTAGCGCGCGCCCTCATCCGAGCCCGAGATCAGTTCCCGAATGCGCGGGATGGGATCTTCCAGTTTCTCCGCCGCCGCCACCGAAGCGAACCGCCGGGGAGAGACGAAGCCGTATTGCAGGGTGTCCAGACCGATGCTCTGGATTTCTTCCGTGTTTTCCTGGCGGCACAGCATATAGAATCCGCCGCAGGATTTCTCTCCCCAGTGTCCCTTGGCCACCATGCGCCGGAAAAAGGCCGGAGCGTTGAAGGTCTCCCGGAAGGGATCTCCCGCCAACGATCCGTGCAGGCTGTCCAGAACCAGCAGCATGGCGTCCAGCCCCACGATATCCACCGTGCGAAAGGTGGCGGTTTTGGGGCGGCACAACAGCGGTCCCGTGAGCCGGTCCGCCTCCACCACCGGGACGCCCATGGCTTCGGCGTGCTTCATGCCGGAGGAAATGGCGAACAATCCCAGGCGGTTGGCCAGGAAATTGGGGGTGTCCCGGCTGACGATGATCCCCTTTCCCAGGCGCTCCTCGGCGAAGCGCCCCAGCCGTTCGACCACGGCGGGATCGGTGTCTTCTCCGGGAACCAGTTCCAGAAGCTGGGTCTGACGCACCGGGTTGAAGAAATGCGAGACCAGGAAGCGTTTGCGGAATTCGGGCGGCCGCTCTTGGGTCAGTTGCCGGACCAGAAGCCCGGAGGTGTTGGAACTGACGATGCTGTCCGGTCCGGCACAGGTGTCGATGCGTTCGTAGGCGGCGCGCTTGACATCCAGAACCTCGGGCACGGCCTCCAGAATCCAGTCGGCTTTTCCCAGTCGGTCCAGGTCGTCCGACATATTGCCGCAACGGATGCGGTCCACCGCCCGGGGATCGAGGAACGCGCCCCGCCGCCGCGCCTGCTCCACCGCACGCAACGCCCGGCTGTCCCGCCAGCGCCGCGCGTCGCCGGAATAGTCTTTCTCCAATTCGTCCCTGCTGGGTTCCATGGGAGGCAGAACGTCCAGAAGATCCACCTCGATTCCGACGCTCGCCAGAAGGGCCGCGATGCTGCCGCCCATCCAACCCGCGCCGATAATGGCCACACGCTGAATCGTTTCCGACATGCCGCTTTCCCTTTCTTTCGTCGTTCACCGTTCGACCCGTCCGATCCTTGCGAAACGGGCGGCCGCGTCCCCGCGTTTCTGTCTCTACCCTTTCTGTCTACCAGATTCCACGGGAAGTGACAAGCGTCTCGAAAGAGGATCCGCGTGATTTCTTCACATGGAAATCGGAAAAAGGCGGTCGGGAATGGGGTCGGGATCGGCGGATGTCATTTTTCCGGATCGGAGGGATCCACCTGCCGCTCGAACCAGCGAATGCGTTCGCCGATGCGCCGGGAGCAGTCGGCTTCGTTCAGCCAGGAACAGTTCCGACAGGCCCCCCGGAGTTCGTCGGGAGCGCGGGAGGAAAGCGCGTGGATGACCTCGTAAATCGTGGTGGTTCCCGATTCGGTCAGACCCAGCATCTCCCGGGCGCGGCGGTCCAGGTCGTCGGGCTGGGCGCCGGCGGTTTTGGTGCAGGCTCCGCCCCGGCCGCAGTGCGGGCAGTCCAGGCAGACCAGATCCATGCCGTCCACCAGTTCCACGGTTTCCCCGCCCAGATAGGCTTTCTGGGCCTCGTTCATGGCCCGGATGAATTCCTCCGAGTATCCCCGGCCGGAATAGGAGATCAGGCACAGCAGATGGTGGGGGCGAAGCTTCATCGGATCTTCCGGTTTTCGCCTAGAATTCCACGGTCAGACGCCATTGCAGCGTCTGGGCGATATTCGGTGCGTTGAACCACGTGGGCGAACGGTTTCCGTTCTTGTCGATGTAGTCGGGATCCCAGTAGCCGAAGGCGCTGCCCGGGAAGAATACGCCGTACTGCAAACCGCTGCCGAAGCCGTCGAAAGATTTATAGAAAAGTTCCAGGTCCAGTTCCCACCCCAGAAAACTGCTGGTTTTCCGCTTCACGGGCAGGCCGGACTTCACGTCCTCCATGTTTTCGAACTTCATGTGATAGTAGGAAGGCGTGCTGTCGGGTTCCAGCGCCCAGGAAAGAATGCCGTCCAGGCGCAAGCCGATGGAGGGCGTGATGTTGTACTGCACCGTGGGCTTCAGATAGGTGGCGTCGGTGACCGTTCCGATGATCTCTCTGAAGAGGATCAGATCCACGTGATAGTCCGGATCGAAACGGAAGTTGGTCACGGCCCGATCCTCGATCATGGGGCCGTATTTCGTGCGCTGGTACTTGGCGTCCGCGAACTGGCGGTTCTGATAGGGATAAACGCCGAAGCCGGTGTCGTAGCTTTCCCCGTGGTAGGGATCGCCGCTGGCCCAGCCCCATTCCGCGCCCACGAACAAGGCGTCGTCCAGGAATTTGTAATCGATCTGCAACACGAAGCCGTATTGATTGATGTCCACGCTATTGTCCGTGATGCCCTTGGCTCGGAGGGACTTCTGCTCGGCGGCGTCCTTGGCCGCGTCGCCCAGAGCGCCGACGAGGAAAGCGGCCTCGAACTCGATATGCAGGCGTTTGTACAGGAAACGGGCCCAGATATCGCCGATGTACAGGTTCAGGTCGCGCTGAATCAACTGGGAACGCAGGGTCTGGCGGCTGGCGAAATCCCCGGCGGGAGGCTGGCCGCCGAAGGTGTCGTAATCTCCGATGACGGATTGTTCCAGGGAGTAGGACTGCCAGCGGAAGACGTTGATCATTCCGTAATCCAGGATCCAGTCGTCGTTTTCCAGCAGTTCTTCCGCCTCGGCGTCGGAATGCTTGCGAGCGAAACCGAAGCCGATCTGCTGGGTATCGTCCAATTGGGTGGCGTCCTTGTCCTGCCCCCGGTACTCGAAGGAGGTATCGTCCGTGACGCCCTCGTTCACGAAATCCATGTTCACGAACAGGATGTGCTCGAACACCTTCGTTCCGAACAGGATGCGGTCCACGGAGTCTCCGTAGTCGCAGTCCAGGCAGCTTCCGTCGTTGATGTACATGCCGGTTCCCCAGTGGGAAGGCTGCCGGCCGAACTTGAGTACGCCGATGGGGGTGCGCACCTCGGCCCAGACGTGTCGCACCTGAATGGAATCCACGTCCGAGTTCCGCCCGGACTGGGGCGGAACCTGGGCGGTGCTGAACGCCGCGATGCCCGGAGCCAGTCCGCCGGAGCCGCCTCGCAGGAAAGTATCCGGCGTGGAGCCCATGACCACGTTGTCCAGCAGATCGAAGTCCATCTTGATCTTGATGTCTTCACTGACGTTCAACGTGGGCGACAGGCGCAGGCGCATGTTGGCGGAGCCGAGGGTATTGTCTTTTTTCTTGATATTGCTGGTGTGGTCGGCGGTTCCCAGGTCGCCCAGGGGACGCAACTCGTTGTAGATTCCCAGGTCGAGGCGATGGAACAGGTCGGTGCGCACGCGGAAATAGCCGTCCAGTTCGAAGAACTTGAGCTGCTCCTCCACCGCCAGTTCGGCGTCGTTCATGGACTCCAGTTCTTCCAGTTCCTCCAGATCTTCCAGATCGCTCAATTCAGCGGCGTCGTCCTTCGCCGGGGGAGCGGGAGCCGGGGCGGCGATGGGGGAACTCGGGGATGCGGCGGCCTTTTGCGCCTTCTCCGCTTCCATTTTTTCCTTCGCCTTCTGCAACGCATCCACGGCCGGGGCGATGTCCGCCTTTTCGGCGGGCTTTTCGCCGGAATCGGCCGGAGCGGCGGCGGGAGGTCCGGGGTCCGTCGGAGCGGCGGACGGAGGCGTCTCCTGGGCCCACCCGAACGTCGTCCAGAGGACGAATACTGCCGAAGCGACCGATAATTGTAGCAGTCTCGAAGTCATGTGCTCTCCCCTAATGGCGGTCTCCGCACCGGTAAATGGCTCTTGGCGCATGGACAGGTATCGGACGGATTCATAGCATGGGGAAAACGGGCCTGTCAAGCTTTTTGTCGGAGCCAATATGGCGTAACTACCCGTCTTTTAAGAAAAATCTTGACACTCCGCCAAAAATGCGATACGTCAAAAAATCGAAGATAGATGCCATTTTTTCACCCGCTGAAGCTGAAGGGAGCCGAAGCATGAGGACCAAAATCGGGCCGTTCATCGCGCTGCTTTTCCTGGCCGTCTTGCTCGGGGCGCTCCCCGTCCAGGCGGAGGAAGCGGCTCAAGAGGCCGACAATGCCCCGGCAGGCGATTCCCTGACCAAGGGACGTTTCAACCTGGCCTATGCGCCGCCCTTCGGTTTCCGGCCCGACGCCCGGGTGGAGAATTACGCCCGTTTCGGCTTCATCACGGCCCAGGGACAGGTGGAAGGCTTCGATAAAAATATGTACGGTGCGATCTTCGGCCTGCAACTGGCCAAGGAAGACGTCTTCGCCTTCCTCGTGCAGATCAAATACGAGAACATCAAGCAGGATCTGAGCTACCAGGTCTGCCAGGGCGAGGTTTCCGATTGCATGGTGAAAACCCAAAACATGAAGGATTCCAACACCCGTATCGACATCACGCCCAAATATCGGTTCCTGAACCGCGAACGCATCTGGGGTTCGGTTTCGCTCACCGGCGCTTTTCCCATCTCCGCGCGCGAGGGCGAGCCGCCCATTTACGAGGTCAGCCCGGGCATGCAGTGGTATTTCGACGCCGTGCCCGAATGGTTCGGCATCGAACTGGACCTTCAATACCTTCTGGATATCACCGATCCGGACGAACCCGCCTATGTTCCGGGGTATAAATACGCGCCCCAGGACAACGAGGAACTGACCCACGGCGTATTCGGCCGGGTGAATTTCCTCTTGAAAATCAAACAGATCGCCTACATCAACCTTCAGGTGGACGATACGGTCTGGTTCCGGGACATCGACGAGGCCGTGGCTCGGGCCCTGGCCCGCAACGAAATGGACATCACCACCGAAGCCGAACGGCTGAACCTGATGTACTACGCCACCCATCAATTGGACGCCCGGGCGGGGCTGCACATCATTTACAAGCGTTTCGAGGGCGGACTGGGCGCTGTGGTTCCCATCACCCAGCGGGAACGCCGCCAGGACTGGGGCGTGAACGCGGACATGCGCGTCACCTTCTGATCCGTGCCGTCGTCCCGAATAGAGTTCCGCTTCCGCAGCCTCCCTTTCGCTTCATGGCCGATGCAAAATCCGACCGGCAGATTCGGTTGGCTGGCGCTTGCGGCGGTTTTCGTTTTTCTGTCCGTCTCCGCTCCAAGCTGCGTGAATTATTCGGAAAAAGGCCAGGCATCCCTGCGCGCCGCCTTCGCCAAGGCGCTTTTGCACAAATCCGAGAAAAACGCGCTCCAGGCCGAACAAAGTCGGATGAACGCCTCCGACGCCTCCCAGTGGAATCGTCTGGAAGCCTTGGCGCTCGCCGGGGCGCACTGCCTGGAATTTTATAAGGAAATCGCCCATTTCCTGACCCGGATCCATGGGGGAACCTTTCAGCGTTCGGATCGATGCAAGCGAAAGCTGGCCGAGATTCAGGATCTTCTGGACGAGCAGCTCGCCTTTCGTTTCGCGGGCGGCGAAACGTTCACGATGGGTGACTTTCTCCAGGCGGGTATCTCGAAAAAGCGAAACTTCCTCCGGAGGATAGAGCGCGCCGAAAGCCCCTGTCCCCTGGAAGGCGTGGACGGAAAACGGCTTTTCCAGCTGATACGGGAAAGTCGCAGCGTCTGCGAGATGTAGAAGCATCTCTTTGATTTTCATCCGGTTTTCCCTGTTCCAATCGAAATGACGCCGCTTCGTATCGTCCGGCTTTCGGCATAAACTTGTCGGAAAGCCGGTTCGTCCGTTACAATGCCTCTCATCGAGGAATATCGCCGGAAATCCCGGGAATGTTCGACAACCAGAAACGACAAGGAGGACGGGGCCATGCGCACGGCGGGCATCGATATCGGAACGCGGACGGTGAAGGTCGCCCTGGCCGATGAGGAAAGCGGTATTCTGTCCCGGGCGTGGCGGACGGGCGGTTTCGACCCGTTGGGCGCGGCGGCCGAGGCGCTTGCCGAAGCCTTGGAGATCGCGAAACTGACACGTTCCATGCTCGACACGGTGGCGGCGGTGGGCGAGGCGGCCGGGGAATTGGGCGTCGATCGGGTGCTTACGGAAGTGGGCGCGGCGGCCCGGGGCGTGCGGGAACATCACCCGGAGGCGCGCCTGGTGGTGGACGTGGGAGCGGAAAGCGCCCGGGCCATCCGGCTTTCGGAAGACGGCCGGGTGCTGGATTTCGCCATGAACGAAAAATGCGCGGCCGGAGCCGGAGCCTTTCTGGATTCCATGGCGCGGGTGCTGGACGCTACGGTGGAGGATCTGGATCGCTTCGCCGAAGGCGGTTCCGGCCAAGTGAAACTGAACTCCCAGTGCGTGGTCTTCGCGGAATCGGAAGTGGTTTCCCTTTTGCATCGACCCACACCCAAAGAGGACATCGCCCGAGCCATCGCGGATTCCATCGCTTCGCGAACGGCCGTGCTGGTCCGCCGAGTGGGGCTGGAAACGCCGCTGGTGGTCACCGGCGGCATGGCCTGCAGCCGAAGCTTCGTACACGCCCTGGCCAAGGAACTGGGCGTGGCCGATTGCCGGGCTTCGGAAGATCCGCTGTTTTCGGGCGCGGAAGGCGCGGCGCTTCTGGCGCTGGCCGGAAAGGGGGAACGTTCATGAGCGGCGAATTCTGGCGCTGGAAGGAAGCCGCCTGGCGGGACGAGACGGCGGATGTCCGTACGGCGGAAAGCCGGACGCTGGGCGTGGACGTGGGATCGGTAAGCAGCCAGGCCGTGCTTTTGGCGGATGGAAAGCTCTCGGCCTACGCCTCCACCCGCACGGGTTCGAGCAGTCCCGACGCGGCGAAAAAGGCGGCGGAGATGGCGCTTTCGGGAGTCGGCCTGACGCTGGAGGACATCCACTTCACGGTGGGAACCGGTTACGGCCGGGTGAACGTGCCCTTCGCAAACAAATCGGTCACGGAGATCGCCTGTCACGCCCGAGCCAGCCACTTCATGGCGGGGCCGCAGGTGCGCACCATTCTGGACATGGGCGGCCAGGACTGCAAGGTCATCCGCTGCGACGAAAACGGCAAGGTCGTGAATTTCCTGATGAACGACAAGTGCGCCGCCGGAACCGGGCGGGGCATGGAGGTGATCGCGGATCTTTTATCCGTGCCCATCGAGGAAATCGGCCCGCGTTCCTTCGAAATCGACACCGAGCCCGAGCCGGTAAGTTCCACCTGCGTGGTCTTCGCCAAGACCGAGGCCATGGCCATGATGCGCAAGGGGGCCAGCCGGGAAACCGTTCTAGCAGCCTACTGTTCCGCCATGGCAAGGCGCGTGGCCGCGCTGCTCGATCGGTTGGATTTACAGCCGGCCTTTTTCATCACCGGGGGAATCGCTAAAAATATCGGCGTGGTGCGACGCGTGGAAAAACGCATCGGCATGCAGGCTCTGCGCTCGGACATCGACAGCCAGATCGCGGGGGCCCTGGGCGCGGCGCTTTTCGCCGATGCGGCGCTTGCGAAAAAACGGAAGAAGGAAGGGGCGAAGTGAGCGGAAAAGGAGAAAGATTTCGGAAAACCGGAAAAACGAACTTCGTTTGGATCGGGTTTATTCCTATTTTGCTTTCCGGATACTTCCTTGTTCTCGGTTTCCTGCTTCCCGCCGGATGCAGCGGTCCGGATAAAAACGGCGCGACGACCGCCCGTCCGGCCGAAGAGCGTCCCTCGGTGGAAATTCTCACCGAGGAGGGTCGCCGGGTGGTTTATTCCGTGGAACTGGCCCGCACGGACGCCGAACGGCGGCAGGGCCTGATGGGACGCTCGCAACTGGACGCCGACGCGGGCATGCTTTTTCTCTTTCCCACCGAGCATATCCAGACGTTCTGGATGAAGGACACGCCCATTTCGCTGGACATGATTTTCATCAATGCAAAAATGGAAGTCGCCGGAGTTTCGAAACGCACCCGCCCGCTGGATACGAGCAGTTATTACGTCCGGCGGCCGAGCCGCTACGTCCTGGAGGTAAACGCGGGCCAGGCGGAAACGTGGGGGATCGGCCCGGGAGCGCGGGTGATCTTTCACGGCATTCCCTGAATTCCTCGCATGACGCACCCGGACATGAATACCTGTATTTCCAAGACAATCCGGGCACTTGAATGAATCTCATTCATTTTCCCGCAAGAAGCCGGGATTTGAAAGGAAAATAGTATTTGCATCCGGGCGGCATCCTGGTACACTACCGACAGTGAAATCAGCGAAAGAATGACGATTCGGCGGCTAGATTGAAAATGATGAAGCGATTTTCAGCGGAAAGATTCGAAGAATCGACCGATCTCACCCGGTTTTTCCTGATGTTTGTTCTGCTGGTATCTCTTTTTTCCAGTGGCTGCGAGAAAAAGAAACCCGCTCCGACCGAAGCGGAAAGCGGCTGGCTGGAACGGAACACCCTGGTTTTCCATGGCATTCCGGCTCGCATGCTGGTGGAAACTCCCAATAAAAAAGCGCGCACGGAAGCCCAGACGGCTTTTGACGAAACCTTCGAGGCCGTGGAAAAGGTGTTCAGCGCTTTTTCCAAGGATTCCGAGATCGGCCGCTTGAACACCTCGACAGAGGATTCCGCCGTTCCGATCTCCGGGGATCTTTTCCGTGCGCTTGAAATATCCCGGGACATTCATGATCGTACCGAAGGGGCGTACGATCCCACCGTCTGGCCGCTGAAACGCCTCTGGTCCCGGGCGAAAAAGAATCAGAAACTCCCCGAAAAGGACGTGTTGTCGGCGGCTCTGGAACGCGTCGGCATGGATCGATTGAAATTCTTCCGAAACAAAGAAAAAGAACCCATGCTCCAGAAATTATCCGGCGTTTCCCTGGATTTCGGTGGCATGGCCAAGGGGCTGGTGGTGGACCGCATCAGCGAACGCTTGAAACGGGCCGGAATCGAAAACGGCCTGGTGCAGTGCGGCGGCGAGATTCGCTCCTGGGGAAAAAACAACAACGGAAAACCCTGGCACATCGGCGTGCAGCACCCACTGGAAGAAAACAAACTCTACGGCACGGTGCAGGCCGACGGCGACATCAGCCTGTCCACCAGTGGGAATTATCGCCAGCCCATCGAGATCGGAGACGTGACGTATTACCATATTTTCGATCCCAAGAGCGGCCAACCGGTCTCCACGGACGTGCTGGGCGTGACCGTCCTGATCCGTGGACGAGACGACGGCAACGCCCGGGCGGACGCCCTGGCCACGGCCATGGCGGTCATGGGGCCCGAAAAGGGACTTCAGGCAGCAAAAGCCGCCGGGGCGGAGGTGCTGTTCATTCTGAAGGGAGCGGACGAAAAAAGCCCCACTCGCCCGGTGATGAGCGCGGGGTTCGAGCAGGTTTTCAAGCCGGTCCTGCCGTAACGCTCGGCAAAGGCGGCGGACGGATCCGGAATTCGATCGAGGTGCAGCGATGGTTTTTCGATTCCAAGGGGGCGTGCGGGTTCCCCACCACAAGGCGTTGACCGAAAAGAAACTGGTGGAGGATCTGCCCATGCCGGAACGGCTGATCGTTCCGGTCAGCCAGCACATCGGCGCTCCGGCCAAGGCCGAGGTGAAACGCAAGGACGAGGTGAAGAAGGGGCAGATCCTGTCCCGGGCGGGCGGTTTCGTCTCCGCCCACGTCCACGCGCCCACCTCCGGAACCGTGGCGGCCGTGGAGGAACGTCCCAATCCCGTCAGCGGCAAGGCGCTTTCCATCGTCCTGGAGCCCGACGGAAAGGACGAGTGGCTGGAGGGCCTGCCGATGGCGGAGCGGGATCCGCAGACGGCCACGCCCGACGAGATCCGCCAGGCCGTGCAGGCGGCGGGCATCGTGGGCATGGGCGGCGCAGCCTTTCCCACCCACGTAAAGCTCGCCCCGCCGAAGGACAAGCCCATCGACGCCGTGCTCATCAACGGCGCGGAGTGCGAACCCTACCTGACCTCGGACCACGCCGCCATGAAGCTGCGCCCGGACGACATGCTCCTGGGGGCGCGGCTCATCATGAAAGCCGTGGGCGCGACCCGGCTGGTCATCGGCGTGGAGGACAACAAGCCGGACGTCCTGCGGGATCTGGAGAAACGCACGGCAGCCGATCCCGACATCTCCGTGGCCGCCCTGCCGTCACGCTATCCCCAGGGGGCGGAGCGCTCGCTCATCCACGCGGTGCTCGGCCGCAAGCTTCCGGCGGGAAAGCTGCCCATGGACGTGGGCGTGGTGGTGCAGAACGTCAATACGGCCATCGCCGTTTCCGACGCCGTGCGCTTCGGCCTTCCGGCGGTGGATACCCTCATCACGGTGACCGGCTCCGCCGTACGCGATCCGAAAAACGTGCGCGTTCCCGTGGGCGCGCGCTTCGAGGACGTCCTGGCCTTCTGCGGCGGCTTCGCGTCCGAACCGGCGAAGATCATCTACGGCGGCCCCATGATGGGCTTCGCCCAGTACTCCCTGGACGTTCCGGTAACGAAATCCGGTAGCGGCATTCTCTGCCTGGGCGCGGGCGATCTGGACCGGCGGCCCCTGCAAGCCTGCGTGCGCTGCGGGCGCTGTCTGACGGTCTGCCCCATGGGACTCGTCCCCACGCGCATCGCCGAACTGGTGGAGGCGGGGGATTTCGACGGCGCGGAGGAAGCCCACGCCCTGGATTGCGTGGAGTGCGGCTGCTGCACCTTTGAATGCCCGTCCCGGCGGCCGTTGGTCCATGCCATCCGTACGGCCAAACTGGTGATCCGGGACCGGATGCGAAAGCGGGTCTGACGCCCTTGGCGAAACGCCCGACCGGCGATAACTTCTGGAGACGATGCTCATGAGCGACGTAAATACCGTGGAGACCCTGAAGGAGCCCTTGCCCGTGCCGGAGTGGCTGACGGTTTCCTCTTCGCCTCACCTGCGCGGCCCGGAATCGGTGGCGCGGATCATGTGGACCGTGAACCTTACGCTGCTTCCGGCGGCGGTCTGGGCGGTGGCGGTCTTCGGCTGGCGGGCGCTGGTCCAGATCGTGGTTTCGGCCGGCGCGGCCATGGCCACGGAATGGATGGTGCAGAAGCTGCGCAAGGTGCCGGTCACAGCGCTCGACGGCAGCGCCTTTCTGACGGGCCTGCTTCTGGCCTTCTGCATCCCGGCCTCCCTGCCGTTCTGGATGACGGGACTGGGATCCTTCTTCGCCGTGTTCGTGGCGAAGCATTCCTTCGGCGGCCTGGGGCAGAACATCTTCAACCCGGCGCACATCGGGCGCGCCTTCCTGCTGGCCTCGTTCCCGGTGCAGATGACCACCTGGACGGCGGTGAAAAGCCACGCCGCCGGGGCCGTGGACGGCATTACCGCCGCCACCCCGCTGGGTATCGTGAAAGAAGAAGGTTTCGCCGCCATGAGCGAGCATTTCGGTTCGGGCGCGGAGCTGTATTGGCGGCTTTTCATGGGCAACGTCAACGGCAGCCTGGGCGAAGTCTCCGCGCTCCTGATCCTGCTGGGTGGGCTGGTGCTCGTCTGGAAACGCTACATCCCCTGGGAATCCCCCGTGATCTACATCGGCACGGTGGGACTGCTTACCTGGGCTTTTTCCGGAGACGGCGGCGTCTTCACGGGCGACGCGCTGTTCGCCATGCTGTCCGGCGGCCTGGTGCTGGGCGGCGTCTACATGATTACCGATTACGTCACCAGCCCCATCACGCGCAAGGGGCAGATGATCTTCGCCTTCTTCGCCGCCCTGCTGGTCTGGCTGATCCGGACCTACGGCGGCTATCCGGAAGGCGTCTGCTACTCCATCCTGCTGATGAACTGCTTCACCCCGCTGATCGACCGCCTGGTGCGGCCGAAGCGCTTCGGGCAGGAGAAAGGAGCGACGCATGTCTAACGCCGAAACCGTCCCGATCGTCGCCCACAAGGAACCGGGCATTCTGCACCTGACGCTGGTGCTGGCGGCCACCACCACCATCGCGGGCTTGATTCTGGGTTTCGTGGCCTATTTCACCATGCCCATCGCCATCCAGAACGACCTGAAGCGCAAGGAGGCGGCCCGAAAGGAACTGCTCCCCGCCGCCGTTTCTTTCGAGGCCATCCCCGGCCGAGATGAGTGCTTCGAAGGCAGGAACGCCGATGGCCGGCCGGTGGGCTACGTGCTGAAGACCGTGGCGCACGGTTACGGCGGAGCCATCGTGATGATCGTGGGCGTGGACGAAAACAAGCGCATCGTGGATTATCGCATCATGCAGCACAACGAAACGCCGGGCCTGGGAGAGATCGCCAAGAAGGACCGTTTCCGCAAGCAGTTCGCGGGCCGGGACCGAAACGTCTTGGAGGTCACCAAGCGCGGCGAGGAAGGCAAGGTACAGGCCATCACCGGGGCGACCATCACCACGGTGGCGGTGGTCAAGGCCATTCGCAGCGCCCTGGAATCATTGGACAATCCCGCGCCGGAAACGGGCGCGAAACCGGAAAGGGAGGGCCGCCATGAGTGAGAAGCCCAGCCCGAAGCTTTCCACGCTGATTACGGAAGGCATCTTTTCCAAAAATCCCATCTTCGTCCTGGCGCTTTCGCTCTGCCCGGCGGTCGCGGTCACCTCGGAGGCCATCTCGTCCTTGGGCATGGGCGTCTCCGTGGTCTACGTCATGACCATGAGCAGCCTGTTGACCTCGATGGTGCGCAAGCTGGTGCCCCACAAGGTGCGCGTACCGGTGTACATCTCCATCATCGCCTTCAACGTCACCTTCGTGCAGCTCGTCATGATGGCCTTTCTGCCGGATCTCTTCCAGTCCCTGGGCGTCTACTTGGCGCTGGTGGTGGTCTTCGCCATCATCCTGGCGCGGCTGGAGGTCTTCGCCTCGAAAAACGGCGTGATCCCCTCGGCGGTGGATGGTTTCGGCATGGGCCTGGGCTTTCTGTTCGGCCTGGTGCTCATCGGCATCATCCGCGAGTTTCTGGGCAACGGGACGTTCTTCGGCATCCATGTGATCCCGGAAGAACACTTCACGCCCATTCTCATGGCTATTCTGCCTCCGGGCGGGTTCATCACCATCGGGCTTCTGATCGGCCTGTTCAACGTCATCGGCAAGCGCCGGGCCGCGCACGCGGCGGCCGAGCTGCCGGAATCGGGCGCGTAGGGAGGATTCGCCATGCAGGAATACCTGTTGCTTTTCGCCGCCACGGTGCTGGTCAACAACCTGGTGCTGACCCGTTTTCTGGGCCTGTGCATCTTTTTCGGCGTCAGCAATAATTTCGACGCCTCGCTGGGCATGGGCTTCGCGCTCACCGGCGTCATGACCATCACGGGCATCATCACCTACCTGATCTATTACTTCATCCTGGTGCCCCTGGGGCTGCACTTCTTCACCACGCTGACCTTCGTGCTGGTGGTGGCGGTGACGGTCCAGCTTCTGGAGATCGTGACGCGGCGTTATCTGCCGAATCTCTACCAGATGTGGGGCGTTTATCTCGTGCTCATCGCCACGAACTGCGTGGTGCTGGCCGTTCCGCTTCTGAATGTCGATCATCATTTCAATCTGATGAAAAGCATCGTACATTCCATGGGAGCGGGCGTCGGATTCGGCCTGGCGTTGGTGCTGATGGCCTCGATCCGCGAGAAACTGGAAACCAGCGACGTGCCGGAGGCCTTCCAGGGTCTGGGCATCGCCTTCATCACCGCCGGACTGCTGGCTTTGGCCTTCCTGGGCTTCAGCGGCATGATTCCGATGGGATAAACGACAGGATCAAGCCATGCCGGACAGCACACTGATCGTATCGCTACAGGAAATGCTGGTCGCCTTCGGAGCGGCCGCCGCTCCCACCGAGATCGAGAATCCCCTGGTCCTGGTGGGCGTCATGCTGGGCCTGGGAGCCACGTTCGGCTTCCTTCTGGCCTACGCGGACAAGAAGATCGCGGTGAAGCTGAACCCGCTCATTCACGTGGTGGAGGAGGAGCTTCCCAAGGGCCAGTGCGGGGCCTGCGGCTTTCCCGGCTGCGCCAAGTACGCCGAGGCGGTGGTGGAGGATCCCTCCGTGAAGCCGAACCTTTGCGTGCCGGGCGGCGACGCGGTGGCGGCGCTGGTGGCGGAACTGACGGGCAAGGTCATGGAAAAGACCGAGCCCCGGGTGGCGGTGGTGATGTGCCGCGGGGATTCCGAGATCGCGCGGCAACGCTACCTGTACGACGGCATCCCGGACTGCCGCTCGGCCAACCTGCTCTTCGGCGGCGGAAAAGCCTGCGAATACGGCTGCCTGGGATTCGGCAACTGCACGAAGGTCTGCAACTTCGAGGCCATCTCCATGGGTCCGAAGGGCCTGCCGGTCGTCGATCTTTCGCTCTGCGTGGGCTGCGGAGCCTGCGCCGAAGCCTGCCCCCGGGACGTGATCGAACTGGTTCCCCGCCACGCGAAAGTGCTGGTTCCCTGCCGCAGCCACGACAAGGCGGGCGTAGTGAAAAAAGCCTGTGAGGCGGGGTGTTTGGGTTGCAGCCTGTGCAAAAAAGCCTGCCCCCACGACGCCATCGTGATGGACAACTTCCTGGCGCGGGTGAACCCGGACATCTGCAAGACCTGCGATGATCCCCTCTGCCTGACCGCCAAGTGCCAGCCCAAGATCATCGGACGTGTGAGCCTGGATGGGTGAGGAATCCTTTTTGTTGCCGTAAAAGCTTCAGAAGTAGGATGGGCAAGGCCATTGCCCGTCACTATGCGTCAAGTATTTCAAGAATTTGATCTTCAGTAAGATTGTGTTTATCTGGGTGTTTCTCCCATTTCTCAAGAATCCGTTGATAAATATCAACCATGGGGTGATGACTGTTCATGGTATCGTTTTGTTTGAAATATTTCTCTTGTTCCGAAAAATATTTTTTCTTTTCTATCAGAAATCTCGCATAAGTCATATAATCGGTTTCAGAATTGCCATCAAAACCATGAAAGTATGCGTAACGATGCGCGGATATTTTGGGACTGGAATTGGAGTCAATATATCGATAAAATGAAAGAATTTTTATAACTAGAGCGCCCTTGCTTTTTGGCATGGGATCAAAGATTACTTCATAGATTTCATAATACTCGTTTTCATATCCATCTGAAAGGATCTCTATTAATACTTCAAAGTCATCCTTTTCTTCTGGATATAAAGCTGCAAGGATTTGATATTGATTCTTTAGGAACAACCTTTCCTTTTTTGACAATTCCATTCTTCAGTTCTCCTCTATACGTGCCGATAATAGTTGCTTCTAGTTGCTTTTTCCAACTATTATATTAACAAATTATTTAAAAAATACAACAAGAATATTATACTAAACACCGTAACCATACACTTTAAACAAATCTTCGTTCCGGCAGAATGGGTTGTTGCTTTATCCGCCATTATGAATTAAGAAAGCGATGAGCCAAACTATGGCTCATCCTATCGTTGTGCCCGACCGACGGTTCCGTGATCGAATGACCCGAATTCAGATACGCAAGGCGGCGATGACGGCTTCCGCGAACTGGACACCCGTATCGGCGTCCCGCCAGTCCATGGCCTCCACCGTATCCGCCAGGGTGTGGTAATTCTTCGGGATTTCGTTTTCCTCCAGCCCGACCAGCGAAAGCGCCTTGAAGCCTTCCAGGGCGAAGGGCAAGGCGTCGGTGAAGCCTTTGGCCTGCACCGGGCGGATATGGTTGAAGCGTTCGCTGGCGCGCGCCAGCGTGCGGGCCAGGATAATCATTTCCTGATCGGGATAGGCCACCGGCAACAGTCCGACTTCCCGGGTGATGTAGTGCACCTTCCCGGAAGCGATGCCGTCGATGTTGAGGACGTAGGTGCTTTCCGGCACGAAACGGTAGCCGAATTCCTTTAAAAAGGCCACGGAACCCTGGAGATTGGCCTCCTCCGCGCCGAAACCGATGAAATACAGTTCCGTGTCCTCCGGAGGAGCGGCCAGAAGTTTCTCCGCCAAGACGACGGCGGCGGCGATGCCGGAGGCGTTGTCGTTGGCCCCCGGAACGGCCTCGCCCCGCATCCAGTCCAGCATCAGCGCCGCGCCCACCACCAGAGAAATGGCGGCGATCCAGTCCAGCAGAGACAGCAGAAAACCGCCGCCGCCGAAGAAAGCGATGAAAGCCACCAGCAAGAGCGTGGCCATGGACAGGAAAAGCGGAAAAAGCGGTCCCAGGGGAAGGGAGGATCCGGCGGCCTTGGCCGCCAGGCCGGGATGCCAGATCAGGCCCGTCTGGGCGCTGTCCAGGTGGCCGGAAACGATGATGGTCCGCTTGGGGTTGGCCGGCCGGTGCCGTCCGATGACGTTCTGACTGACTCCCATGGGCAGTGCCCGGCTGAGCCAGTGCCAGCGCCCCATGAATTCGCCGTAGAACGACAGGGTGGCCAGAAGCAGAAACAAAAGCGCGAAAAAGGGACAGCAGGGAATCAGAATGGTCCCGAAAAGCGCCGTGAGGATGTGGATCAGAACGATGCCGCCGAAGGTTCGGGGTGTTCGGAAGCGCTGGATGGAGGTTTCAAGCCCGAGGCTCTCCAGCTTTTCCTTCATCCATCGGGCCGCCTGCTCCTCTTCGGCCGTGGCCGTGCCGCGATGCCCGTTTTCGCAGAGTTTCTCGACATAGGGCCGAATGGCCGCCGGAGCCTGTTTCTTTTCCGTCATTTCCGGTCTTCCTTTTCGTTTCTCGCGTCTTCTTCCGGGCCGCATTTCCTCTGCTCCGGCGAACCGGCGCAGAGGACGGATCAGGCGGCCGCCATTTCGCGCAGTTTGATGATATCGTCGATTTTCCCCAGGCAGATCAGCGTCATGCCCGCGTCCAGGGGGAAGGTTCCTTCCGGATTGTAGATATACTTTTTCTTTTTCTTGACCTCGATGGCCATGACCGTCAATTCCATGCGCTTGCGGATTTCCAGGTCGGCCAGGGTTTTGCCGATGAAAGACGAGTTTGCCCGAATGGCCACTTCCTCGATACGCATGGCACGGTCTTTTTCCTGCAGCATCCGGTCCAGGAAAGTGACCACCGCCGGTCGAAGCATTTCGGAAGCCAGGCGCATGCCGCCGATTTTATTGGTGGAAACCACTTTCGTCGCTCCGGCGCGCAGCAGTTTTTTCTCTGCCTGAATCGTGATGGATTTGGCGATGATGCGCAGGCCGGAATTCAATTGCTTGGCGGAAATGGTGATAATCAGGTTGTCCCGGTCTTCCGTGCAGGCCGCGATCAGCCCGTGGGCCTTCTGAATGCCGGCGGCCGTAAGGATGTCGTCGTCCGCCGCGTCGCCCACGATGTAGGGAATTTCCCTTTTCAGTCCATCGCAGACGTCCCGCAGGCGGTCTTCGTTCGTATCCACCATGACCAAAGGCTTCCCGGCGGTGACCATCTCGGAGACGATGTGAAAGCCCGTTTCCCCCACGCCGCAGACGATGATATGATCCTTCATTCTATCGATTTCCTTCCGGATCCGGTTTTTCCACATGATATCCCGTAGTTGCCCTTCCACGACGAAGGCCGTGAAGGACGACACGAAAAAGAGAATCGTGCCCATGCCCGAAACGATGAGAATCATGGTGAAGAGTCGGGCCGCCGGGTTGTTCGCGATGTCGATGGTCTCTCCGTATCCCACCGTGGTCAGCGTGATGACGGTCATATAGGCGCAGTCCAAAAGCGACCATTGCCCGTGACCGATCACCATGTACCCGATCGTGCCCGCGGCGAAAGCGCCGGTCATCGCCGCGGCGGCCAGGTACAACCTGGACAGTGGAGAGGAAAAGTCGATCGTGAATTTTCGAAGTTCTCCCAATGCCATGCGGGGTTTCCGTCGTAAACAATGATTTTATCAGTAGAAACGATAGTTTTGAAGTATACCGCAATTTTTCCCGTCTGCCAAGGAAAGCAAACGGAAAGCTTTCGGCTTTTCGGCTTTGACAAACGAAAGAGGCTATGAAATAGTTCCATACGGTATTCATGAACCGTTTCTTTTCGGCTCTTCCCGCCTTTTTCCGGCGGCCTCCGGCCTCCCGAAGTTGAATGAAACCGAGGCGGATTCTCCCCGTTCACGCGACAACCGGACAGGAAAAACGAATGAAAAACAAAGAAAACGTCGATTCCCCGAAGATTTGGATACGACTTTGTCTGCCGCTGCTTTGCCTCTCCTTGATCCTCCTCAGCGCCTGCGACGGCGGAGACGACGCTTCGGATACGGAAGACGGAGACGAAGCCACGGAACCGTACGGAGACGCCGACAGGGAAATGGACGCCGAGGAAACCAGTGACGGCGATTTTTCGGAGAACGACGTCACGGACGGCGACGAACCGGAGTCTGAACTCGAACCCGAAACCGAGATCGACGCATCGCCCACCAACGAGGCCCTCGTGTTTCCCATCAATCCGGTGGCCACGCCCGATCCGGTGAACGTGGAACTCCGCGTGGCGGACGACGGCAGCGGCGTGCTGGTCAGCCCGGAAGACGAAAACGGCCTGCGCCGCCTGGCGGCCTACACCTGCCTGGACGAAGGAGCGACGAACACCATCAACGTGGGCCAGGGGCCGGAGGAGCAACGCATCTGCACTCTGGTCCAGCGGGCCAACAAGGAAACGAACGGCGATTTCATCTACGACGATTACACCCGGGCCGTCTCCGGCGTTTTCGACGCGGACGACATTCACGCCGAAGTGGAAGCCTTTTACCACGCCGATAAATTCTACGAATTCTTCACCCGCCCGGAAGTCGGCGTTTTCAATGAAATTCCTAATCGCCACGGAGACGACAACGCCGCCATCAGCCTGGTGGCGAACTTCCAACAACCCGTGGATTCATCGAGCAACGCCCTGGCCCCCATGAACATGGCCATGTATTTCCCCAAGGAGAATCTTTCCGTGGGTATGGCGGCCATCTACGGGCTGGAGGGCCTGCCGGGCGACGTCATCATCCTGGGCCAGGGGAACAAGGCGGACTTCGCCTACGACGGAGAAACGGTCTATCATGAAATGGGCCACCTGATGAACCGGGCGCTCGTCCATCTGAGTTACACCATCTCCGTGGACGCCTACGGCATGAGTTCGCTGGAAAACGCGCTGGAACAGGGTCTCGCCGAAACGATGACCTTCCTGGTCTCGGGCAAATCGGGCCTGTTCGACTACATCGACACCCACGCCGGGCCGGGATTCTTCCGCGACGCGGACAACGAACTGGTTTATCCCGATGATTTCAGGGGGATCGACCAGGCCGACGCCATGATTACGGCCGGGGCCATGTGGGACGCTTTCGAAATTCTTAAAAACGCGGGGGTGGACGACATCGCGCTGACCCGCCTTCTGCTCCTGTCCATGCAGAGTCTGGACGCCTCCACGGCGGACCTGACCCTGGCCGACTGGGCGAACGCCTTCACCGCCATCATGGAAGACGAGGGCCATGGCGCGCATCGGGCGGCCGTCGAAACCGTCTTCGAAGAGCGCGGACTTCTCACCGAAGAACGCGCCCGGCCGCTGGAAGCCGGGGCGGAAGGCCTTCTCTTGAACCTGAGAGGAACGTATCCGGCCACCTGGAACCGGGTGCTGACCCTCGAAACCGCGGACGGCGATCTGCCCGTGGCCACGGCCTTCGTGCAGTTGAAGGCCGGTCCCTTCGATACGGCGAGGGACTGCACGCTCACCGCCACACAGCGGATTCCGGCGGGAAGCGGCGGCATGACGCCGGTGCTCGACGACTGGGACGTGCGGCTGCTCGTCCGCGCGGACGCGCCGGTCACGTACACGCTTTCCGGTTTCTGGCGAGCCACCGTGGAGGCCGACGGACAACTGCTGCCGAATCCGACGCGGGACGGAAATCTTCAGTTCACCATCCCGTTCCCGAAAGACGGTCGAGTCTACATCCATCCCGTGAACGCCGCCTATTCGCCCCTTTTCCTGTCCAACATCCGCCTGACCTGTCCCTGACGGAAAGGAAGCGCTGAACTTTTCGGAAATTTCGGTTCTCATCCCAATACCGGGAAGAAATCGGGGAAGCGTTTTCGGACAAGACCCACCATCGAGGAAGGGGTTCCCTTCCTTCGTTTCATCGAGCGGAAAATCTCCCCGGAACCGGCCGTTGAGTCTCGATTTTCCAAATGTTCTCCGGAAGTTCGGACGGATTATCGAATTTGGCCATATCCTCCCAGTCCTGTGCTATAATAGATGGTTATGGAAAACAATGACGGATGTACGATCCGTTCAATCACTGAGGGAGAGATTTTCATGGGCCTGTTTCAAGGCGGAACATCGCGATTGACATGGATATTCGGCCTGCTGTTGCTGTTCGTCGCCGGAGAAAACAACGTATACGCGGAAGTGCACGCCGAGTTCACCTGCGCCAACCTGGACCGCCCGGAAATGGGCTGCGCGGGAAACGAGGGCGAGCGCATTCGTTTCAACAGCGGCGGAAGCTACGTCGATCCGGCGGGTTCTCTGTATTTTTCCTGGGATTTCGGAAACGGGCGCACGTCCACCCTGGCCAATCCCACGCATCAATACGCCCGGGCGCACAACCCGGCGGCGACTCCGGCGGGCTTTTCCGTGGTGCTCACCGCCAAGGACGGATCCGTCCCGCCCATCCAGGACACGGCCGAGGCATCCGTTCCCATCGCGAACATCCAGCCCACGGCCGTAGCCTACGCCTACGACATGAACCAGATCGGAACCACGAAAAAATACGACGAAGTCACCATCCAGCTGGAGGATGTCGGCGGCGGAAACATGGAAGCTTCGCTGCACGTCTACGCGGCGGAATCCTACGATTACCTGGACCCCCAGAGCGGAGATCCGGCGGGCTTCGTGACCTCGGCGGAATGGGATTTCGACTGGAACGAAGTGCCCGAAACCTTTCACGTGGACGCGGTGGTGCCCTCGGCCACGCACGTTTTCACCGAACCGGGGACGTACATCGTCGGGCTGCGCGTCAAGGATGACGACGGCTACCTGTTGGACGGCGTACCGCCGGGCGTCGGATACGCCGCCCTGCTGGTCCAGGTCATTCCCCCCGGACCCTGGGCGCGCATCACCAAGGAAACGGACGATTTCCTGGAAGGCCAAGTCGTCGAATTCTATGACAATTCCCTACCGTCCGACGACCCGGACCATCCGGGAACCGAGGCGCCCATCACGGCCTGGGAATGGGATTTCGACTATTGCGGCGAGGAAAGCTGCTTTTCACCGTCGGGCACAACCGGCACGGTGGTCCAGCATGCCTGGGCGGACGTGGGCGATTATACCGTCGCCCTGCGCGTGACGGACGCGATCGGGCGTCAGAGCATCGGGCTGGCCCTGGTCGGGCCGCAGAACGCCCCGCCGGAGGCGGTGCTGACGGTGCGGGAAGCGGAAACGCCCTACCCCGCTCTCGATCCCGCCTACCCCGGGGGGGGGGATATCCCCACATACACGGTCGATGAAGGTGTTCCGCTGCGCTTCGACGGCTCGGAATCCTTCGCCGATCCGGGCGACATTCTGGCCCATCACTGGGACTGGGACGCGGCGGACGGCTGCCGGCCGGATGAAAGCGCGAACGAAAGCATCCGGGAACGCGTCTGGGAGGAAGATACAGACACCCTGGGAGCACCCATCCGCGTCTGCCTGCGAGTCCGCGACGACGATCACCGGACGGACGCGCCTTCGGAGGGTTTCGCCCGGGCGGATATCGTGGTGACGGACCTTCCCCCAGAGGCGGAAATCAGCCAGATCGACGGCGACGGCCACATCCGGGAAGGCGAAACCGCCCGCTTCTCCGTGGCCGACATCGGCGGCAACCGGGACGCGATCGTCAAGGTGGAATGGGACTTTTCCTACGAGGAATTCGCGGGCTTTCTGGCGGAATGGACCGAGGAAACCCCGTCCGCGAACCTGTTCACCGTCGAAACCGTCTGGAATTTTACGGGAACTCCGCTCGTGGCCGCCCGCATCACGGACGACGACCACTCCGGGGATCCGGACGATCCGGCCACCACCTCCACGGCCTTCTTCTCCATGACGGTGGACGACATGCCCCCCACGGCGCGCATCACCGCCAGCCTGGGAACGATCGACGAAACGGACGGACGCGTCCTGCACATCGGGGAGGACGAAAGCGGCCTCGTGGCCTATCTGTCGGAGGAATCGCAGGCCGCGCCGGAAGACATCATCGCCGCCCGCTACTGGGACGACGCCTTCGATTCGCTCTTCGTAGCCAATTCCGACTGGAACGGCCTCGAATCCATCGAAACGCCGGAACTGGACGGCCCGGCCTCCTTCGCCGTGGCCCTCTGTGTCGAGGATGAAGACCGTCCGGGGCTCTGCGTCTCCAATCCGGACCCGGCGAACCGCTGGATCGACGTACTCGGCGTGGAGGTGGAGAACACGCCCCCGGCCTTCGACACGGGCCTGAATCCGCCGCCCACGGAAACCACGGAAGACGACATTTACGCCTGGACGCCCAGCGCCACGGACATCGCCGCCGATCTTTCCGGGCTGTCCTTCGCCTGTCCCGAAAAACCCGACGGCATGACCTGCCTGCCCACCACCGGCGCGCTGGAGTGGCAGCCCGGGCCGGAGGACGCCACCTGCGGAGACGATCCGCCCGTCCACGCCGTGCGCATGACCGTGACCGACGACGACGGCGGCACAAGCGAGGAACTGAGCTTCACCATCGACGTGGCCAACATCAACAATTGCCCCCAGATCACCGCCTGCACCCTGGCCGATACCGCCATCGCCGGACAGGAATACACGGGCCGTTGCGAGGCTTCCGACGCCGACCTGCGCTGCGGCGACGAACTGGAGTATTCCCTGCAAAACGCGCCCCAGGGCATGACCGTCAACAGCGCCGGGGACGTCTACTGGATGCCTCCCCTGGAGGCGGTGGGAAATCGCATCGATTTCCAATGGTGCGTCCGGGATCTAAGCGGCTGCGAAATCTGCAACCCGTTGTACACGAACGTGCTGTCCTCTTCCGACGTGGCGGTCTGCGACGCCGGGGACGACGGCGATTTTCCGGCGGGACTCATCTGCCAGGACGGCCGGATCCTCAGCAATCCCGGAAGCCGGACGCTGACCTATACCTGGACCCAGAACAGCGGCCCGGAAAATCTCTGTTTCGAATCGGAAAGCGTCTACCCGGCGGAACCCGCCGTTTGCTTCGCCACCAACCGGCCCGGAACCTACGAACTCCGCTGCCGGGCCGACAACGACACGCACAACGGCCCCACGGACCAGGCCACGATCACGGTGGAAAACACTGCGCCCGGCGCGGACGCGGGCGGCGTGCGGCACTATGCCCCCGAGGACGACGTGACACTTTCCGGAAGCCTTTCCGGCGACACCAACGGCGACGCGCTGACCTATTCGTGGACCGAGGAGAACGTCCCGGCGCTTCTGGACGAAACGGCCCGAAAGCAGGCCGAGCCGTCCTTCAGCGCCCCGGATACCGGCATTCTGAAATTCTCCCTGACCGTCTCCGACGGCGTGGCGCAAAGCGATCCGGCGGAACTGGAATTCGAGATCCTGGACATGGACGCCGATCCGCCCGCCGTCTTTCCGGACGCCTTCATCGCTCCGGTGGAAAACGCCGTAAAAGGCGGCGAACTCATCCTGGACGGCTCCGCTTCCGCCAACCGTTCGGGCGATTCCGCGCTCGTCTACATCTGGACCTATCTGGACGGCCCCGTGGACGCCGCCTCCCTGGGCGTGAACCCGGAAGAGGAAGACGGGCCGCGCCTGACCATTCCGGAACTTCCCGAGGCCGGAAGGTACGCCTTCTCCCTGGCGGTTTCCGCCGACGACCGGGAAAGCCGCGCCTTCGTCCGCGCCTTCGTCGCCGGAACCGGAAGCAACCAGCCGCCCATCGCCGACGCCGGGGACGACGGCTTTCTGGAACTGGGCGTGGTCTGCTCTCCTCCGAATCGAACCTACGTTCACGGTCTTCTGGACGCTTCCGACAGCGCCGACCCCGAAGGAGCGGCGCTGCATTATCGCTGGCGACAGATCGCCGGACGGACGGTTCCCCTTCGCAACGCCGACGAGGCGCAGGCGGAATTCACCGCCTTCCACCCGGGGGCGCTGGCCTTCGAACTGACGGTCTGGGACGGCCCGCCGGAGGCCGCCGGCTCGCTTCCCTCCCCGCCCGCCGAGGTGCGTTTCGTGGTGCTTCCGAACGGAGAGAATCCCCCGGTGGCGCACGTCGCCGGGCTGGACGCCTTCGGCACGCTGACCGCCAATCCCCTGGCCGAAACGACCCTGGACGCTTCCGGCAGCGCCGACCCCGACGGCGACGATCTGCAATTCGAGTGGAGCCAGTTGGAAGGCCCGGCGGTGACGTTCTCCGACTGGACCGACGACGCCCCGCGCTTCACCCCCGACCTTCCCGGGCGCAGCCACGTTTTCCGGCTGGTGGTCCGAAATGAAAGCGGAACGCCCTCGCTTCCCCTGGACGTGCGTGTGGAGGTCAATTCGGAATTCAATACGCCGCCCATCTGCGAACTCGGCACGAACGACCAGCAGGCCGTGGTCTGCGATAACGTGATTCTGGACGGATCGCCCAGCCGGGACGAGGACGCCGGAGACGAAATTCAGTGCGGCTGGTCGCTGATCTCCGGGCCGGTGGGGGAATCCGAACTGGGCTGGCGCGATTCCGACACGCCCACGGCGCGGTTCACGCCACGGATCGCGGGGGAATATCTTTTCGAGATCGACTGCTTCGACGGCACGGCCTGGTGCGTCGAACCCGCGCGAACGAAAATCATCGTCGGCGCGAACACGCCGCCCGTAGCCGACGCCGGAGACAGCCGAACCGCTTGCGTGGGACGTACGGTGCAACTGGAAGGAAACGGGACCGACGACGACGGCCACGAGCTGTCCTATCACTGGACCGTCATCGCCGAGGAAAGCACCCTGGCCCTGGACGACGCCAGCCTGGATCCTTCGGCGGACGTGGCCGACCCCAGTTTCTGGGCCTTCGACACCGGAACGGCGGTGCTCGGCCTCACGGTGGCCGATTGCGCGGCCGAATCCGACATGGACAAGATCACCATCACGGTCCAGACGGCCGGCTGCGCGGGCGGCGACGAAGACGAGGAAGAGGCCGTCTGCGTGGATGCGGACAACGACGGATATTTTGTGGGGCCGGATCACTGCCGTCCGCGCGACTGCGACGACGGCGATTCGAAAAAGACGCTGGATTGCGACGGCAGCGGGTCCGGCGGAGGCGGCTGCACGGAAACGCCCGGGCCGTTTTCCTCGGCAGGTTCGTTCTTCATGCTTCTGCTGGCGGGATATCTTTATTTCCAGAAAATCCGCCGTATTCCAGGGACATAGCCATGCCCGAACCTTCGGACCGCGACGATCTGGAAGCCGCCCTGGATCATCTTCGGCAGCAGCGAAACGGCATTCCCCGGCCGAAACCCGTTCGCATTGTTCTGGCCGCGCTGGTTTCCGTGATCTGTCTTTTCGGCTTTGTCGTCGGCCTTCTTTCGCTTCTGGAAAAACAAGCTCAGGGCGCGTCCCCCGGCGGTTTCAGAGGCGTCTTCGGCCTGGCTTTTTTTCTCTTTCCGCTCATGCTCAGTCTGCGAAGCATTTGGAAGAACTACCAGAACGGTCGCGAACGAAAACTGCTCACACGGGCGGAAACACGCATCATGGAAAAACTGAAATCCATCTCCTGATGTTCCGCCTCCGAGACGCCGGGGCATAGACTTCGACGGTCCGACCGGAGCAAGAATTCGAAAGGAAGCACGGAGGGCCGAACCTCCGAATTTGCCTGAAACCCCGGCCGGGTCATAGCACCTATAACAAAGGACGAAGGCATTCCGGCATTCGTCCTGGAACTGCGCTGTAAGCAATTGATATTTCGACAGAATTCGTCACGTTCGTCGCGTTTCGGCCCATCGCGCGGCGAAGACCGAAACGGTCGATTTTCGCGCACGGTCCGGGTGAACGCAAAAACAAGGGTAAGACGTGTGATATCAATAAGATACGAGCGAAACACATGTCACCCGGACGGAACACGAAAACGGCGCGAAACGGAGCCTGATTCGGGAAGGAAAAGGAACGCTCATTTTGAATGCCCGCCCGTTTGACTTCCACCCGTTTTCGGGCTAATCTGAGCGCCGTTCGGGAAACCACAACTCTGGAGGAACCTGATGAAAATTCAAACATTTGGAACTTCGATTCTCGTATTTGTCCTGGCCGTTTTCCTGATGGCGGCCTGCTCGGATACGAACGACGACAACACGGACGGCGATACGACGCCCGACGGCGATATGGCGCCCGACGGCGACGGCGATCCCGACGGCGATACGGATGAAGACGGAGATTCGGATTCGGTCCCGGACGGCGATACGGAAACCGAGGAGGAATCGGACGGCGACACGGAAGAGGAAGTCGCCTGGACCACGCCGGTGGACACGGCGGTCTGCGGAACGAGCGGCCACGAGTGGCTGAACCCGGCCGACATGGGCCGCGTGGTGGACTCCAAGAACCTGCCGCTCTTTTCCCTGAGCCGCGACACCATCGAGTCGCTTCTACAGACAACGCCCTACGCGGGCATGGCGCAAGCCAAGTACGGCACGGACGTTTATCTCTACCGCTACGAAACCCAGGATCGCGGCCAGACCGTCGAGGCCACCTCCATCCTGGCCTACCCCGTGCTGGAAGGCGAACAGACGCTGCCGGAAGCCCCCCTGGTGATGTGGCTGCACGGCACCAGCGGATTCATGGACGACTGCGCGCCCAGCCGGGACGAGGGAGGCGCGCTCTTCGCGGTGCTCTTCGCCAGCCAGGGCTACATCACCGTGGCGCCGGACTACATCGGCATGGTGGGCATGGGAGAAAGCACGGGCATGTTCCATCCGTACCTGGTGGGCGAGGCCACGGCCCTGGCCTCCTGGGATTCGGTGCGGGGCGGCCTGAACCTGCTCGAAAGCCTTTCCGCCCCCACGGCTCACGACGGCCGGGTGGTGGCCTGGGGCGGCAGCCAGGGCGGACACGCCGCGCTCTTTTCCGAACTGTACGCGCCGTACTACGCGCCGGAATTCGAACTCACCGCCGCCGTGTCCCTGATTCCACCGTCCGATCTGGTGGGCCAGGCCGAGGAAGCCGTCCGCGCCTTCGGTCCCGCCACGACGACGCTCGCCGGGGCCATGATGAGCCTGAGCCGCTGGTACGGCGCCTATGACGATCACATCGAGGAAATCGTACGGAACGAGGATCCCTACCACATCGCCACGCTGCTTCCGGAACTGATGGACACCACCTGCAACGTGAATGAGTCGGATTACGAGATCGACACCGTAGCGGATATCTTCCAGGACGCCTTCATTCAATCCATCGAGGCGGACAGCTGGGACGGCTACGATCTCTGGGAATGCATGCTTCTGGAAAATTCCGTACCCGCCTCCTCCATCGCCCGCACCACGGATACGCCCATGCTTTTCGTCGTCTCCGAGGAAGACGAACTGGTCAATCCGGCGGTGGAACGGCCGGGATTCGACAACCTCTGCGCGGCCGGCTACCGCATGAACTACATCGAATGCAAAGGCGCGAGCCACTCCGCGGGCGCGGCCTGGTCCATTCTGGAACAGTTCGACTGGGTGGAGGATCGGTTGAACGGCGTGGCCATGGAGGACGTCTGCGTGCGCGGCGACGCGGTTTGCTGCCTGGGCACGGACAGCGGCCCTTGCACGGAGGACGAGGAAGCGGCGATGTCCACGCTGACTTCGCATCCGGCGGAGTAATCACGTTCGCTTTATAGTCGTTTTTAAATGATTTCAGCGATTGAACAAAACGTGCCATCCTGAGCGACAGCGAAGGATCTCATTGAATTCACTGGAGATTCTTCGCTTCGGTCAGAATGACATTGCACCGCTGATTTCAAATAGAGTCAGTATTACTCATTTTGCGCCACCGCAGATGGAGCGGCAAAGCGCCGGGTTTTGCATGAAGGAGCGCAGCGCTTCCATCAGGTGATCCGTCAATTCGGCATGATTCCTTGCAATGAACTGACTGAAGAACCGGTTTTTCATCACCAGCCAGATACGCTCGATAGGATTGAAGTCCGGCGAGTACGGAGGCAGATACAGTGGCTCGATCCGGCCCCAGTGCAAGGCTTTCGTCTTATGCCAGCTTGCGTTGTCCATAATCATCACCACCCGCCCCGAGCCGATCTCCTTCTGCATGTGATCCAAGAAAATCTGAAAACTCTCCGTGTTCACAACCGGCAGAATCAGGCTAAAGAAAGCCCCGTTTTCAGGACAAACAGCCCCCACGATGTTGTCCTTGATGTGCTTGCCCGTGTACGGCATTGTCGGCTTGGAGCCGCGTTTGGCCAGAATGCGCCGCGGCTTGGGATCGCCCATCACCCCGCTTTCGTCCTGATACCAGATCTCGATCTCCGGATCGGATTCGAGCGCGGACAAAAGCTCCTGGAAACGCGCGCGCATCGCCTGGTCTTGTTTGTCCGGCCACGGACGCGGGCGCAGGTAGCGATAGCCCATCTGCCGCAGCACGTAGCACACGTGCGAGTAGCTGATCTCTAATCGGTGTTTTTTTTAAGGTGGCCGCGAATGGCGATGGCCGTGATCTTACGCCCGTTGATGGTTTCGCGGATGTCGAAGATGTCTTCGATTTCCGCCCGCATCTCGGGCGTCACTTTCGAGGCGCGACCACGGTGTCGGCTTTTCAATCCCTCCCTTCCAAATTCATCCCAGCGCCGGCGCCAGCGCGTGATGGCCGACTCGGAAACCCCGATGATTTCTGCCACATCCTTGCGTGTGCGTCCCTTCATCAACAGGCGGATGGCGTTGAGGCGCTCCTTCAACTTCCCGTCGCGCTCCTTGCGGTACTGCGCTTCGACTTCCTCAAGCCCGCCTTTCGTCGTGTCTGGTCGCTTCAGGTTAGGCATGCCCACAAGCATACCTTATTTTGAATGGAATTAATACCCCCCGTAGCGCATTTCTATTAATAGTGGCTATAACGCCATCAATCCGGCCGCTGGGGGCTTTGCGCCTCCTTCGGGCCGGATTCTCCCAAAACCCCGGATTCGGCCTTCGCCGGTCCGGGGTTTCTTTCCATGGGCGTCTTCCACAGATTGAATCCCACCAGATCCCGGCTGTACAAGTGGCGGTAAATGCCATAGCTTTTCAGCACGCGGCGGGTGTAGCGGCGAGTCTGCGTATAGGGGATCGATTCCACGAAAACGTCCATATCCACGTCCGGATCCGCCCGCACCCAGCGCCGGATGGCCGTCTCGCCGGCATTGTAGGAACCGATGGCCAGGGCGTGATTTCCCTTGAATTTCCGCACAAGTTCCTCGATGTGGAAACTGCCGAAGCGGATGGCCGTTTCCGGATTCATCAGATCTTCGAAACGAAAATCCCGCTCTCCCAACTGGCTGGCGATCACCCGGCCGGTGGAACGGATGATCTGGGTCAGTCCCAGGGCATTGGCATAGGAACGCACGTCCGCCTGGAAAGACGATTCCTCGCGCATCAGGGCCATCAATAGAAACGGATCCAGACCGACCTGCCTGCAATAACGCTCCGCCAGATCGAAATAGGCCAACGGATAGGCCATTTTCCACAGGCTGCGGTTGCCCTCTTTCGGATAGCGGTCGGCGAAGCTGTCCAATCGGGTTCGGAACAGGTAGATGCTGCGCGGAATCTGATCGGCCAGATGGTAAAGCGTGGCGGAAAGAATCTTCGGAACGTCGTCGTCCGGGAATTGTTTTTCCATGGCCCGAAATTCCCGCCCGGCTTCCGTCCGGCGGCCAAGCTTCAATAATTCCAAGCCCTTACGAAAATGGTGGTTGGCGATGTAACCGCGTACGTCCAGATCCAGATCGGCCCGCAACGGGGTCTGCCGCAGGTCTTCCCGCTCCCGGTAGGCCTCCGGGATCGGCTGGTTCCGTTCCTCCAGACGCTGGACCGCCAGACCGGAATAGTATCCCAGGGGGAAATGAGCGGCCAGCCGGGTCCAGATGGAAACGGCCTGATCGCTCTCTTCCTTGTCCGCCGCGATGCGTCCCAGCCAGTACAGCGCCCGTTCCTTCTCGAAACGGCTCTTCGTGCCGGTGGCGATGTTTTTAAGGGATTTCACGGCCGGGTCGAAGCGTTTCAGGCGATAGTTCAACCAGGCCGTGTACCAGCGCCCCGTCTCCGTGTAATCGCAATCGGGAAACGCCGTCGCCAGGCGCTCGAACGCCTCGATGGCCCGGGGCAAGTGCTCCAGTTCCATATGGCCTTTTCCCTGTAAATACGTGGCCTTGCACGCCTGCCCGTGTTCCGGATACTTTTTGAAGAACTCCGCCAACGTCCGAATGGCGTCGGCCTCCCGGCCCTTTCGCAGATAGGCGTCGGCGATGTGCGTCAATGCGCGCCCCTGGATGTCCTTGGAGGCTTTCGTTTTGGCGACACGTTCGAAGTGGGCGATGGCCTGGGTGTAACTCCGCCGCTTGAAATAGGCTTGTCCCAGGGTGAACAGCCATTCCCCGTGAATGGCCGAACGGTCCGACTCCGAAAACTCGGCGCGGAGATCTTCCAGCAATTTCGAGGCTTTCCTGTATTGGAACTGCTCGAAAAGCGTCTCGGCCTGGGCGATGCGGAGGCGCGTCAGTCCGGCACGGTCCGGCGTTTTCATGCGAAGCTGCTTCATGCGCGTCTCGGCCTGCTTGCCGTATCCCGCCCGGGGTTGCAGACGTCGCACGTCCAGATACAGTTCCTCCGCCCGCGCCCTATCCGTGGCCCGAAGCGCCTCGGCCAGTTCGAAACGCGCCTGAACCCCGTGAAAATGCTCGGGATATTCGGAAACAAGGGGTTCCAGTTCGGCCACGGCTTCCGGCGATTTCAATGCCGAAAGACAGAAGGCGGACTTGAAGCGGGCCTGCAAGGACAGACGGCTGTCGGTGGGAATACGCCGAAAATGGTCCCGGGCGAGTTCCCATTCCTTTTTCTGATAGGCGATTTCGCCCAGGTAATATTGCACGTAGTCGTCCAGGAGCGCGTATCCGCCGTCGATGGCGGAAAGGGTCTTGCGGGCCGCGTCCAGATCGCCGCCCTCGAACTCCCGCATGCCCAGAAGAAAACGCAGTCGGCGAATCTGATCGAAATACTTTTCCCGGGACAGCATGTTCCGAATGGCGGAAGTGCAATCCACTTTCGGAGGATTTTCCGGATCGATTTTCTCCGAACAGGCGTCCGCCATTTCCTCGTAGGCCGGAAGCTCGAAATAGCCGGAAAAGCGCAGTTCGGAAAGCCTGGCGGCCGTTTCGTCCGGGGGAGGCAGCGGATAGGGCGCCTGGGCGCTGGCGAGCGGGGTCGGGATCGCCGCCCCTGCCAGAAGAAGGAAGAAGAGCCAGAAACGGGCGGGAATCCGCCCCGAAAACAACGGAGAACGGCGCGTCACGGTGGAATGGTGTCTCATGTTGCCTTTGTACAGCATTCCGCGCCCGTCCGCAAGGGAATCCGCCGAGAAGCCGGCGGATAAAAGGAATTTCACGAGCTTTTCCGTCTTCCATAACGAAAACGCCCCCGGCTTTTTTTGACGAAAGCCGGGGGCGTCTGGACGTTCGAGAAACGAGACCTACCACTCGCCCCAATAGTCGGCGTCGTCCCGGTGCATGGAAACGTCGATCCCGGGGCCGGCCGGGTCCACGTCCACCACGTGGATGTTGCCCGCGTTTCCGTTGCTGTCGGCGATGGAACCGGTTTCGTACACCCAGATGGTATCGAACAGCAGATCCCGCTCCCAGATGTGTCCGTGACCCACGAAGACAGCCATGATGATGTCCTTGTAGCTCTCCAGGATGTCGTAGACGCCGTCTTCCGGATCCACCGCAAAGGAATCCAGCATGGCGAACATGGAATCCTCATCGTCGGTGACCAGCGGATGATGCATGAAAATAAGGGTGGGATCGCCGTTGTCCAGTTCCGTTTCCAGCCAGGCGAGCTGTTCCGCCTCGAAGGAGCCGGTGCAGAAGGATTCGACGGTGCTGCCCATGCAGACATCGGTGCGCAGGTCGCCCCGGTTGGGATTCAGGAAGATCATGCGCACGCCTTCGTGCATGAAGGAGTAGTAGGGGTCGATGCCCAGCACCTTGTTCCAGACCGATTCGATGGCTTCGAGGTTGTCCGTATTGATGCCGTTGTGGGTCTCCGGATCGTAGTCCTTCTGGTAGTCGTGGTTGCCCAGGACGGCATGGTAGGGCACGGTCAGATCGTCCATGCGCTCTTTGAAAGCCTCTGCGGGGTTGTCCAGGCCCACGTCGTAATCGGCGGGATCCTCGGAATACAGGCAGCCGACGAGATCGCCCGTGACGGCCACGAAATCGGCGTCCGCGTAATCGGCGTTGATGGTGGCCACGGCGGCCTCCAGATGCTCCAGATTGTCCTGGTTGTCGTAATCCTCGTCGTCCGGATTTCCGGGCAGGCGAACGTGGGTGTCGGAAATCACCACGATGCGGAAGGAATCGCCCGGCGGCAGGCCGTCCTCGTCGCCGTCCACGTCTCCGTCCTCGTCTCCGTCCGTGGCATCGTCGCCGTCGGTGGAATCGTCGCCGTCGGTGGAATCGTCGCCGTCGGCGGAGTCGTCGCCGTCGGCGGAGTCGTCGCCCGAATCGTCGGAACAGGCCGAAATCATTACAAGAACGGACAGGAGTAGCAGACAGATCAACAGACTTCGTTTCATGTTCTTTCTCTCCAATAATGATCTTCTTTGCGTTTGGGTTCGGATTTCGTTCGAAGGCCGAACCGATCTCCGATTTCGCATCATAAGCCGCTCTCTCATATCTGGCAAGCCGGAAACGCGGATTGAACCGAATTTTCATAAAAAGAAACCCCCGCCGGAAAGGCGGGGGCGAACGTTTTCGGGCTTGGCGGACCTGCGATTATTCCAGGTTGTAGTTTTCCCGGTCGATCATGTGTTCGGCGATCTCGGTTTTCAGCGTCATGGTGTCCAGGCCGTAACCGAACATCAGCCGGTGCATGGCCTTCTGGTTCTTGGCGAACTCTTCCACGCTGTCGCCCGCCGTGTTGGCGCAGATCTGACGAACCAGTTCCTGGGTCTGACGCAGTTTCTCGTAGACGCAGACCTTCGTCAGCTTGATGGGGAAGGCGCACTTTTTCTCGCCCTTCTTGGCGATCATCTTCACCGTACGCAGATAGGCGGACTCGGCGGCGTAGAAAGCCATGAAGAGGTCGGCGAGCTGTTCCAGCAGAATCTGGTTTTCCATCAGAAATTTCGGATCGGCCATGGCCTTCTGGGCCGGGACGCCGAGACCGAAAACGGCCCACTTGCGCATGATCTCGACGGCCGTGGCCTCCGTTCCCAGAACGCCCTCGGCGGGCTCCTTGGAGATACCGTCCGCCTTGATCTCGCCCATCAGGCCCATGATGGGCGTCATCAGATCCACCTTGCCCTGCATGGCGCGTTTCATCAGCGTGCCGGGCATGAGCATGCGGTTGATCTCGTTGGTGCCTTCGAAGATGCGATTGATGCGGGCGTCGCGATAGGCGGCGGCCACGGGATATTCCTCGATGAAGCCGTATCCGCCGTGAACCTGGAGAGCCTCGTCGGCCACCATGGCCAGCACCTCGGAGCCGTAGACCTTCAGGATGGCCGCCTCGATGGCGTATTCCTCGATGCAATCGATCTTCTTCTGCGGGAAGGCCGTGTCGTCGTGGGGCACGTCGATGGTCTCGATGGCGCGATCGATATCGCCCGCGCAGCGATAGGCCATGGCCTCGGTGGCGTAGGTCTCCACGGCCATGTCGGCCAGCTTGCGGCGAATCATCTGGAAATTATTCAGGGTTTTTCCGAACTGCTTGCGCTCGGCCGCGTACAGCAGGCTTTCCCGGATCAGGTTCTTGCAGGCGCCCAGGCAGCCCAAGCCCAGTTTCAGGCGTCCGATGTTCAGGATGTTCAGGGCGATCTTGTGGCCTTTGCCGATCTCGCCCAGAAGGTTTTCCACCGGGATCTTGGCGTCGTCCAGGATAAGCTGGCGGGTGCTGCTGCCCTTGATGCCCATTTTATGTTCTTCCGGCCCCGTGGAGACGCCCGGGCCGTTCAGTTCCACGATGAATCCGGTGAATTTCTCGCCGTCCACCTTGGCGTAGACCGTGCAGACATCGGCGAAACCGGCGTTGGTGATGAACTGCTTGGTGCCGTTCAGAATCCAGTATTTTCCGTCCTCGCTTTTCACGGCCTTCGTTTTCGCGCCCAGGGCGTCGGATCCGTAGCCTTCCTCGGTCAGGGCGTACGCACCCAGGTATTCGCCCGTGGCGAGCTTCGTGAGGTATTTTTCCTTCTGCTCGTGATTGCCGAAGTAGGCGATGGGCAGGGAGCCGATGCCGGTGTGGCACATGAGCGACGTGGTGAAGGAACCGTTCTTGGCCACGGCTTCGGCCACCATCATGGCTTTGGTCAGGCCCTGTTCCAGGCCGCCGTATTCCTCCGGAATCTCCACCATCAAAAGCCCCAGTTCACCTGCCTTTTTCAAAAGTTCGGTGTGAACGGCCACTTTCGTGTCCGACCCCTCCACTTCCTCCGTGCGGGAGAGCACCTCGTTGATGACGAAATCCGAGGCCGTTTTGGCGAACATCAGATCCTCGTCGTCGAAATCCTCGTAGGTGAACATGTCTTCCGGCTTCGTGGCCTGCAACAGAAACTTGCCGCCTTTTTTCCAATCATCCGCCATGATTTTCTCCCTTTTTCGCAGTTTTATTTTTCGTCCCGACCGAAAAAAAAATCCATTCCGCCGTTCAAGGGCTTTGGCAAAGAATGAGCCCTCATTCAGTAATTAAAATGTAGCACGCTCTCTTCTTCCTTGTCAAGTCGCAGAATACTTCGGGGCACGGTTTACGCGACGAAACAAGATCGGAATTTCGGCAAGTTCGTTACGACAAACTTTTTTACAAAAGTATTAACAGCCGGCTGGTGGTACTACCACCAGAGTTTTTTTCGCCCGGGTGAAAGTGAAAAACGAATTCGCCGCAGGGAGAAAATTTCCGGATTTTCGAGGAGCGAAACGAGGAAGAATCCGCTTTCGAAAGCGGGGGCTATTCCGCCGATTTCGGAACATCAATCCGCTTCGGGCATCGCCTTCAGAAATTCCTGCAAGGCCGGCGGCAAACCGGCCAGAAAATCCTCCGGGGCGGGAGCCACATAAACGCGCCGGGGAAAACCGTCCTGATCCGGCAGGACGATGCGCCGGGCGTGGAGCAGAAGGCGTTTCCAGCGCCGCCCGCGATAGTAACGATCACCCAGAATGGTGGCGCCCATGGCCTGGAGATGCACCCGCAGCTGATGGGTGCGCCCGGTCTCGGGCCAGAGACGGACCAGTTGCAGACCGTCGGCTTCGCAAAGGATTTCGTAGCGCGTCACGGCGCGCTGGCCGCCCTTTTCCACCACGGCCATGCGATCTCTATGATGGGGGTGGGGGCCCAGGCGCAGGCGGATAACCCCTTTGGATTCCAGGCCATTTTCCGAAGGAACCACGGCCAGGTATTCTTTTTCGACGTCCCCGTTCTTGAAGGCCGTGTCCAGATAGCGATTGATGGGACCGTGCCGGGTGAACAGCACCGCGCCGGAGGTGTCCCGATCCAGCCGATGGAAGAGAAACAGCGGCCCGAAGCGCTCGATGGCCAGCCCCAGAAAATCGCCCGAACCGCCCTTGCGCGTGGCGTGGGAAAGCATTCCGGTGGGTTTGCTTGCAGCGATCAGATCGTCTTCCCTGGAAAGAATCCACTCGTCCCGAAAAATGGAATCGCCGGGCGGCTTCGGTTTCGGCGGATTTGAAACCTCCAGCACATCCCCGTTTTTCACCTGCCAGGAGCACAGCCAGACCAGGCGGCCGTTCACGCTAACTTTACGGGAATTCACCAGTTTCTGTATCTGGCGGCGTCCCCACTCGGGTTTCATTTCACCGATCGCGCGGTCCAGCCGCGTGGGCCGTTCCAGTTCCCGCACCGTCAGTTTGATGTTTTTTTCATTCGTCATGGCGGAGAGGATTGTAGCCCGGCGGAACGGCTATCGCAAGCAAAGAGAAACAAAAAGTGGTGAAATTCTATTGCCCTTGGCTGATCCGGCGATATAATGCGGGCTGGTAGTTTACTTTTCCGGTGATTGGTTCACATGGCCTCTTTCACGCGATTTGGAAGCGTTCTCGTCGAAGCGGGGGTAATCGGAGTCAAGGATCACGACAAATACGTCGCCCTGGCTGCCAAGAGAGGCATGCATATCGGCGAATTCCTTGTGGAAAACAATATCATCGACGATCAGAACGTGGCCCGGACCCTGAGCATTCATCTGGGCCATCCCTTCGTGGTGCTTCAACAACTCCGTATCCCAAGTTACCTGGCCAAACTGCTGAACCGGGAACAGGCCCTGCGTCTTTCCGCCATCCCCGTTTCCGTGAAAACAGAAGGAAATCAGGAAGTTCTATACGTGGCCATGTTCGACCCCACCGACGTGGCGAAGATCGCGGAGATTGAAAAGATCACGGGACGTTCGGTGCGGGTGGTGGTCGCCGGCTTGAACGACATCCGGGAAGCCATCGCCCGGTACATGCACGCCTTCAAGCGCCCGACGCGCAAGAGCCAGGAAGGCGGTGTGACGCTTGCCAAGGTTCCCACCACGGAAGTTCCCAACCTGAGAAACCAGGACGGCACGGGAGCCTTCCCCAAACGAAGCTCCTCCACCACCCAGACCATGCGTATCCAGGGAGACACAAAGGTCGCACGCTCGGGCAAGGTCCATCCGCTGGCGCGCTCTACTATGCCCGAAGTGAAGGCGGTGATCCAGAAAAAGGATTCCACCGGCCGGCATGCTTTCAAGGAGACGCTGAAAAAGGCGACGCATCCCACCACCGCCACCCTGCGCCGCCCCACCTCGCTGGAGCAGGCCGCCGCTCCGCCGCTGGAGCCGATGAAGCCGTCCATGCCCCCCATGGAAACGACGACGACCTTGAAATCGTTGAAAAAACAGCGGCGCGAATCGGACAGTATGGAGTTGGTGAGCGTAGCGGAATTCGCCATGGCCTCGGATTCCACCGAGGCCGATGTCCGGGACGTTCCCCGGCCCACGAATCGGAAATCCTCCGTGGAGTTGGAAACCATGCGGACGGCGGAATATCACGGCATCCGCTCCGACGATCTGGACGAGGTCGGCGTGGAACTCGACGCCGAAAACGCCATCCCCGGACCTACGCCGCAAATGTCCGTGGAACCGGATCCCGAGCCCGTTCGCCCGGCTTCCGCGCCGAAGCCGATCGAACCGAGCCCGGCCGTCGATCATCGGGACATCGATCTGTTCAACGTCGATGACATGCGCAGCTACGACGAAAGCGTGGATCTTTCCAACAGCGAACCCAGTCCCTTCGAACCCGAACCGGAAAAGGATGTCTACGAGGATCTGCTGGATTACGGCATCGTCCGTTTCGACGCCGACGTGCCCCCGGATCCCCGGGGAGTGGACGATACGCAGAAAACCGCCATCACGAAGGAAATCCTGGAGGCCAGCCGGGAGTTGGGAATATCGGATATTCCCAAGGATATCCGGCCCGCGGAAAAGGCCGCGCCGAAACCTGAAACGGCGAAACCCGAACCTCCCCGACCTTCGGAACGCCCGGAGCAGGCATCGGATGACGAGTTCGACCTGTCCGACTTCGACTGGAAAGACGAAGAAGACGAGGTTTCACCGACCGCCGCTCCGGAGCCAAGGCCGGAACCGAGATCCAATATCGACGAAACGCTGCTCTTCCAGTCCCCGAAAGCGGTCGCAAAGCGGCAGACCGCGCCGGAACCGCCGCCGGAGTCTCCGCCGAAAGCGGCGGCGGAACCGAAGTCCGGCATCGATGAAACGCTGCTCTTCCAGTCGCCGAAGGCGACCGCAAAGCGGGAAGCCGCGCCGGAACCGCAGCCGGAGTCTCCGCCGGAACCGGCGATGAAACCGAAATCCGACATCGATGAAGCGCGGCTTTTCCAGTCCTCAAGAAGCACGGCAAACCGGGAAGCCGCACCTCCCCCGGGCGAAGCGCCGCCGGATACGGAGGAAGAGGAATTCGACCTGTCCGACTTCGAGCAGGATCCAGCCACACCGTCCGACTGGGCCGACAGCATCAAGGATTTCGACACCGGCAAGACCCGGGCCATGAAAGCCGCCTCCGCCCTGGATGAGTTCGAAGCCCTGTTCGGAGAAAAACCCGCCAAGAAAACCGCTGCGGATTCCACTTCCCGAAAAGACCTGATCGGCTCTCCGGATCCCACGCCTCCTCCGGCGCCATCACGATCCCAAATACCCGAACCCGAATCCGAATCCGAGGCGGCCTCTTCTTCCGCTTCTCCCGACCTCGATCGCGCCGACGATCGGGGGGAACCGGACTGGATGGAGGAAATGTTCAAGGACATCCAGACGCGCAAGAAAACGCCCCGGGATCTGAAACGGGAGGAAGAACCGAAGAAATCCGTCAAGGAGGAGGAAGACTGGGAACTGGGCATCGAGAAGATCATGGGAGAACAACAGAAAAAGCCAGGGAAAAAAGCCTCCGTGGATTACGAACTGGCCGCCAACGAACTGGACAAGCTTCTGGGAAACCCGTCCGAAGAGGATATGAAGCATTCCGAAACCATGATGATAAGCCGCTCGGCCTTCAAGAAAATGCTGGAATCGGCGGAGGATCCGGACGCCCCGCCCGTGGAAAAAGACATCAAGCGTTACGGCCGATATCTGCAACAGAAGAAAAAAGCCCGCCCCGACGACGAGAAAATCGACAAACTGATGGAATCGCTGGATCGGGTCACCCGCAAAGTCACAGCCAAGAAAAAGAACGATACCTGAATACCGCTCCTTTCCGGATCACGGGCGAAAGAAAGACGGCTCGGAACTCACTTCCGCCGAAAGGCGAGAGATCCGCGTCTCACTTGTCCACCGTGAAGCTCAGAATACGCGCCAGGTTCCCTTTGACCACGCGATCCGCCTGTCCGGGCTTGATGTCGAGCGGCCGTTTCTTGTGCCGCCATCCCAGAAACAGTTCCAGCGTGTCGAAGTCTTTCGTGTCCGTCAGGTCGAACGAGATCGGATCGGCGTAGATTTCGCCCGGCCGCCACGCGGGGGTGGGATGATGGCCGCGCAGGGGAAAATGGTCCAGGTCTTTCAAGACGCCGTTCTTGCCGCGTCCGCGCAGTTGCAGAACGATTTCGTAATCCTTTTTCATGGGCTTGATCGCCTCGAAGGCCAGATCCAGCACCACGGAACTCTTCTTCCCCAGCCGTTTTCCGTCGGCGCGCACCCCCCGCAAACGGATCCGTCCGCCGAAATCGATCTCCCGCTTCTCGAAATCATCCGGAAGTTTCCTGAACGTGCGCTCCGCGACGTATTCGGGATTGACCACCACCCGGTTGCCCTGGGTGGGACGATAGGTACAGGCGTCCACCGGCGGCATGCGAAGGGCGATGTCCTCCACCTGGCGGCGGAGGCGATACCGCATGTCGGCGGCCACGCCGGACAGCGATCCCACTCGGTTTTCCGCCTCCTTCGGATCCGTCTCGATGTCGTACAGTTCCTCGCCGCCCGTCACCACGTCCCAGAAGAAACGGTACCGGCCTTTCGTCAGCCCCCTCCGCGAGTAATACACGCCGTACTGGTTGAACTGCGCGGCATGGTAGATCTCCCGCTCCGGATCCTCCCGCCCGTCCATGGCATACGGCAGGAGACTGCGCCCCGGAAGGCGCGGGTCCGGATCGTCGCCCAGCAGGTCGCGCACGGTGGGGAAAATGTCCACCAGGGACACCGGGGAGGCCACCCGCGCGGCCGACTTCCCCGGAAACAGCAGGATCAGGGGAACGTGCACGATGGCGTCGTAGAAGTTCAGGTTGTGATAGGCGATGCCGTGTTCGCCCAGGGACTCGCCGTGGTCGGCGCTGACGAAAATCACCGTGGGGCGGTCCAGATGTTTTATCGCATCCAGGAGACGGCCCATGTGCTTGTCCGCAAACGCGATCTCCCCGTCGTAGAGATCCTTTTTCGATTTCCCGAAGGAGCGTATGCCCGCGTGCCGGATGTAGTGATCGTGGGGATCGTAATAATGGAACCAGGCGAAGAAGCGCCGGTCGCCGTGGCGCTTCAGAAAGTCCAGGCCCTCCTCCGTGGTCTCCTCGGAGGTGGCGTTCTTCACCGAAGCCTTCTTGTTTTTCGGCACTTTCCAGATGTCCCAGCCCTGCCCCACGATGTTCATGTAATCCGTGTTGTAGAAACCCGCCGTGAGAAATCCCTTCTCCCGCAGATATTCCTGCAAGGTCTCCTCGGCCGCCACCGTCCGGTGGTGCAGCCCGCCCTTGGTCAGGTTATCGCACTGCAACGTGGAAACGTAACGTCCGGTAAACAGCGTGGGAATGGAAATCATGGTGCCCGTTCCCACGGAATAGGCGCGCTCGAACACCGTTCCCCTTTCGGCGTAACCGTCCAGGTTGGGCGAGGTCTTGCGCTTGTAACCGTAGCAACCCAGGTGGTCGGCCCGCACGGCGTCGAAGGTGATGACGGCGATGTTGAAGTCCGTTCCCTTCAACGATTCCGGAACGCCGAAGGACGGCCAGTCCGTCTCCGGAACACGCTCCACGCCGTCTCCCAGAAGGCCGTTGTCGTCCCGCCCGTTATTCGGAATCTCGCGCCCCACCGGCGTTCTCCAGTGGTCGAAGCCGTCCGGATCGATGCCGTTGGCGAAGGCCCCGTAACGGTCGGCGTCGAAATCCGTATAAGCAGGCAGCATCAGCAGAAGCCGCCCCACCAGCGGCGAGGAATTCACCGCGTAGGCGATGGCGCCGTGGCTCCCTGCCACCATGAAGGAAAGCAGGAAAAACAGCAGAAGCGTCCCCCCGGCGAAGGCCGGGCGGCCGAAACGAAACACGTAACGCCTGGATTCCGCATCCGGAATTCGCCGGAGCAGGCGGCCGGGCAGGTAGGTCATCACCGGAATCAGCAGAAGCAACAGCGCCAGGGCGACGGCTCCGGCATAGATGACGTTCCGTTCCTCTTCCTGGAGCGCCTTCAAAGAACCCGTCAGCACCACGACGGCGGCCGTCAGCCCACCGACGACCAGGGGCAGGATCCAGGCCAGGCTGAACAGGGCGTTGGGAAGCTTCGCGGTGATTGCGGAAAACCCTCGGAAAAGCGGACGCACGGCCCGGCGCAGCACCACCGCCGCCAGGACTCCGAAGACCAGGAGACCGTATTCGATCAGGTTCAGAACCTGCCCGGCCAGTTCCTTGTTGTTGAAATCCGTGAACATCTTTTTGGTCAGGCGCATATGAACAAGCGCCATGCCTCCGAAGGCCAGCAACAGCGTATAGACCCAGGCGGGCCACTCGACCTCCCGTTTCTTTCCGAAAAGCCGGTTCCCAAACGCCCTGAAACGCACGGAAAGCGGCGCGCCGCCGGAAAGCACCGCCAGTCCCAGCCCCAGAACAAGACCGAAGGGCGTGAAGAAAAAGAGCGAGCCGAAAAGGGAGAGCACGAAGTATTCGCCCAGCGTTCCCTTCGGCATGGCGGCCTCGGCGAATACCAGCGCGCGAACCACCTCCCCCAGGGCCATCAGCCAGGCGGTGGCGACTCCCGCGTAGAAACCGATACAGAGATTGCCGAGAACGGCCTGGAAGCCCTGCGGGATGTTCTCCTCCGACCCCGCCGGATTCATCTTCATCATGACAACTCCAACTCTCCGAAAACACGAGAAATCCGGAAACACCGCCGATCCGGCACATCCTTCGGAAACCGACGGCCATCCTACACCAAGCCGTCAGGCGACGCAAATACTTCCCACGCGAGAGGCGGGCAACGCAAGCCTCACCAGCCGAAACCGTCTTTGGCTTGCCGCTTCGGGCGGGCTTTGCTACAGTGTCGGAATCCGATGGCGGGAAGCGGCGCGAAGATTCCCCGCGTCCTGGACCGGGGATTGAAACGGCGCACGTTTCCCATGGAAGAAATCGTAGGAACGGAACACGAGCAAAGGCCATGGGAGAACGTCGGGAAATCTATGCGAAACCGGGGGAAACCGAAGCGCTGGCCGCCCGCTGGCTGGAGGAGATCCGCGCCGGAGGCGGGCGTTTTCCGGACGTTCCGAAGGGCCGGGCGGCGTTATTGCTGGTGGATCTGCAACGCTTTTTCCTGTCCGTGGACGGCCGGGGGCGGATTCCCTCGGCGGAGGCGTTTCGGCCGAACTGGCGGAAACTCGTCGAACTCTGCAAAACATGGGGCTGGCCCGTGGCCCACACCCGGCACCGGCATCCGAAAGACGAGGACGGCTTTCCCTTCACCGCTTTCTGGCGGGGGCGGATCATGGAAGACGACCCCTTTTCGGAACTGGATGCGGAACTCGCGGTTCCGGAGGCCCCGGTTTTCGACAAACGCGTCTACTCGGCCTTTTCCAACCCGGATCTGCTCGCCTGGCTGCGGGAAAACGAAGTCAGAACCGTACTTTTCGCGGGCGTGACGGCGCATCTGTGCGTGGAAACCAGCGCCCGGGACGCTTTTGGCATGGGCTTTTTCCCTCTGGTGGCGGCGGACGCCGTGGCGGCCTGGACCGCCCGGCAGCATTTCCGGCTTCTGGAAGGCATGGCCGACGGCTTCGGGCGAGTGACCTGCCTAAAGGAACTGCCGGAGTTGTTCGCGAACCGGGAGGGGGAATCGGACATGGGCGGCGCGCCTTCTCGCGGGGAAGGGAACCAATGAAATGACGAGCCTTTCCCATACCCGCGTGCTGATCGTCGGCGCGGGACCGGCGGGAGTCACGGCGGCCGTGCAGCTTCGGCGCATGGGCGTGGATCCGCGCATTCTGTCTCCGGAACCGGCGGGCGGACTGATTCGCGTGGCCTGGCGGGTGGAGAACTTCGCCCCCGCGACGAAGGGCGCTCCGGGCCGGATCATCGCCGAATTCTTCCGGCGTCACCTGGAACGTTTCCAAATCCAGTTGACCCAAGAGCGCGTACGGCGCATCCTGAAGACCAACGGCGAGCCCTTTCGCATCGAGACGGAACCCCATGAATATACGGCGGATTTCGTGATTCTAGCCTGCGGGCTATCTCCGGCGATTCCGGACCTGCCGGACTTCGTTCGGCCGCACTATCGCCCAGGCTACGACCCGCCCGAGACTCCCGCGCCCACCCTGGTGATCGGCGGCGGCGACGTGGCCTTCGATCAGGCGGGCAAACTGGCCGAGGCCGGGTTCCCGGTGACCCTGGTCCATCGCGGCGAAAAGCCTCGCGCTTTGCCGTCCATCATTTCGGCGGCAGAGGATACCGGGGTGCGCGTACTGCGGTCCGACGTTCCCGTCTGGCGGCCGGGAAAGGCGGGCGTGGTGCGCGAGGATCTGCCCGACGCGCCCGAATTCCGGTATGTTTTCGCGCACATCGGACGAAAGCCCGCTCCCCCGGAGATTCTCTGGAATGAGGAAAGCGTGAAGATAGAACGCCGTGGACCGGGCGGCGAAACGGCCTGTGCGGGATTTTTCGTGGCGGGCGACATCTGCCGGGGGAGCATGCGGCACGTCTCCATCGCCATGGGCGACGGCATGCAGGCGGCGCTGACGATCGCCGAGCGCCTTCAGACGGAACCCACCTGATCCAGAAGATCCCCGGCGATTTCCAGACGATAGGCTTCGCCGTATTCGAACTCCATCTCCGACGCCACGCTTCGCGCCCAGGTGCGGATCAGCAGGTCCAGGGCCGGATCGAAATGGTCCACATCCAAAAGAGGCAAAAGTTCCGGATGCCGCCCGCTTGTCTCCATGGACAGGCGCAGATCTTGGATGGTCATGCGCATCTGGCTTTCATGCGCCCGCAGGCTTTCGAGCTTCGTGTCCATGAAGTCGCCGATGTCCTCTACGTGATTGACGTTCCCGCCGTGCTTGGCGAACCAGTAGAAACGCCCGATTTTGTGGGGAGCGTAACCGGCCTCGATCTGCTCGGGGTGGTACAGGGGCAGGTGGGCGAACCCGGCCGCCTCCAGCGCCGCCATGGCCACGTGGCGATGATCCGGATGAGGTTCGAAGGAGGCGAAGGGATCGAAACTCAATAAAATATGCGGTCGTACGCGCCGAATCTGCTCCATGTAGATGCGCCGCAGTTCGTTCTTGGGCGTCTCGTCCAGAAAGCCGTCCGGATAACCCAGGAAAATCAATTCCTTCTTCCCGATGATCCTCCGGGCGGCCTCGGCCTCCTCCTCCCGACTGCGGCGCACCAGTTCCGTTTCGCCCAGTTCGAAACTGCCCCGTCCATTGTCCGTGGCGATGACCTCCGTCAGTTCCGCTCCCCGGGCGGCCATCTTGGCCGCCAGCCCTCCCGCGAAGAACTCGCAGTCGTCCGCATGGGCTGTGAGGACCAGAACCCGCTTTCCCTCGAATGTGACTTTCGTCATGGCAAGCACCTCCCGTTTCGCCTAGGCTGAGGATACCCCCTCATCAGCTCCCCTCTTCCCGGGGAGACTCGTGACCCCCTCCTCGGCCCAGCGAGGAGGGGGATTTCATTTTGTTCTCACCCCGTAACCGGAAAAAAGTCGGAAGATCTTTTCGGACAAGGCTCACCATCGAGGAAGGGGTTTCCTTCCTCCTCCTGCGCTAGCGCTCGCGTCACAACCGGCTTGTACCGGGGCACGTGCGGCCGTCAAGGCTAAACGTGCTCCGCTCGTTCCACTCGCTGCGGCCTTGACCGCCACCCTTTAACGCCCCGGTTTCCGCGCCGCATGACGCGAGGCGGCTCCGTCGGGGAAGGAAACGAGAAGACGCCCTTTCTTTTCATCAAGCGAAACGTCTCCCCAAATCGGGAGAAAGCCTTTCATCTTCCGTCCTCGCCGTCTTCCCCAGCGCTCTCCCGAACTCCGTCTTCCCGCAACGCCAGTCGATAGGCTTCTTTTTTGCGCAAGCCCAACGCGCCCTGGAGCGCTTCCGCCAGGCTGCGACCGGAAAGGCCCTCGGCACGCAGAGCCGCAAGCAGCGCCTCGGCGTCTCCGGCGGAGGGCTTTTCGTCGTCATTCCCCGCCACCACCAGAGTCAGTTCCCCGCGCGGCTTTTCCTTCGCCAGTTCCCGGGCCAGTTCCGACACCGTGGAGGTGCGGTATTCCTCGTAGAGTTTCGTCAACTCCCGCGCCAGCACGGCCTTGCGCTCCCCGAAGAACCCGGCCATGCGCGTAAGCTGCTTCGCGGCCTTGTGGGGCGAGAGATAGAAGACGCCCGTCATGGGCAACCGGGCGGCCTCCTCGAAAAAACGATCCTGCCGCCCCGCCTGCTCCGGGGGAAAACCGTGGAAGACGAAACGATCCGTTGGCAGTCCGGAGGCCGACAGGGCCGTCACGGCGGCGCTGGGGCCCGGCACGGAGACCACGTTCAAACCCGCCTCCCGCAGGGCGCGCACGAGCACGAAGCCGGGATCGCTCACCCCCGGCGTTCCGGCGTCCGAGACCAGGGCCACGTCCCGTCCCGCCCGAAGCTCCTTCAGCACGAAGTCCACCCGGTCGCGCTCGTTGTGCTCGTGCACGGAAAGCGTGCGGGGATGCGCGTCGATGTGACGAAGGAGTTTGCCCGTATGGCGGGTGTCCTCGCAACACACCCAATGCGCCGCTTTAAGAATCCGCGCCGCCCGGGGGCTTAGATCCTCCAGATTTCCGATGGGCGTGGCCACGAGGTACAAGGTTCCGCTCATACAACGGCTCCCGGTTTTCGGTTCGAGGAAAAGAAAAAAGGAACGATCACCGGCCTTCATCTTGCAATTCGCAGGGGAAAAATGCAAAAATTTCTTGTCTCGCGTTATGGCGACCTCTAAAAAGGGCTATTCGTCGCGAGAACGAACGATTTTCAGATCCGGTCATTTTTCCCAACCGCAGGCATATCCACCAGATACGTCGAGGATTGGGAAAAACGATCCGGATCGAAAAGATTCGTTCGCAGCGGAATATGGATTTTTAGAGGTTGCCTTATCCAACTTTGGAGGCAAACATGCATTCCATCCCCATCCTGGCCGTCTGCGGCCATTCCGGTTCCGGAAAAACCACCCTGATCGAGGCGCTCCTGCCGCTTCTGGAAACCCGGGGTGTGCGTACAGCCGTGTTGAAACACGACGCCCACCGCCTGACCGTGGACAAGCCGGGAAAGGATTCCGCGCGTTTTTTCGACGCCGGCGCCCGGGTGGTGCTGGCCCACGACGCCACGCAGGGATTTCTACGCTGGAGAAAGGAACGGAGCGAGGACGTCACGGAATGGCTGCAAGACGCCCTGTCGGGCCTGCCGGTTTCCGTGGATCTGATTCTCGTGGAGGGTCACAAGGATTCCCCCTGGCCCAAATTCTGGCTGCGGAAGGCGGACGAAACCGAAATCCCCGAAAGCGTCAAAAGCGTGCTGGCCGTCTTCGGCTTCGGCAAAGCCCGACCCGAGGCGGTGCGGGATCGGATCCTGGAATGGATGGAGAGTCTGGAGGAATAGGAAATCCCCGTAAGCCTATCGGTTCCGATTGCGCCTTCGGGTTATTTCCTGCCGCTTTTCCTGCCGCTTTTCTTGCCCTGTTCCTTGAATATCTTTTCTCTTTCGGCCTGAACGCCCTCCGGAGACAACAGCCAGGCCAGATGAATCAAAGCACTGCGGGAGCTTTCCTGCAGGGACGGCCAGATATCGGCCAGAGGCCCCAGCCCCGCCGGAGCTTCGAAGCGATACCCGTCCACCAGGAAACCCGCGCTGATATCCATGGCCGCCGCCAGGGAAAAAATGGTTTCCAGCGAGGGATTGCGTCCGCCGCGTTCCAGCTCGGCCAGGTAACTGGAACTGATTTCCGCTCGCATGGATAGATCCAGTTGGGACCAACCGAGGCCCATGCGGCTCCGACGCAGACGCGCGCCGAATTCGGAATAGGGTTTCGATATGTTTGTATTTCTAGGCATTAGCTCCTTCCAGGTAGTCCTTCATAAAGCATTGCAAGAAATTTTGCACTACACAAGGGACATAATATGTCATACTATAAAGATAATCCGTTTTTTCCTCCTCAAACGGGAAATCGGGAGGATTGTTGACGAAAGGCCCGGAAATACAAGCCCCGGAAGCAACGGTTATACAGAGAAAACATCCATGACGACAGTAAAAACCGGCGACAAAATAAAATTAATTCGCATGACAAACGACCGGGAAGGCGTCCCCCCCGGGATGACGGGTCGGATTCTGCAAGTCACGGAAGGGGAATTTCCCATTCTGGACGTGAAATGGGACAACGGCCTGATGGTTCCGATTTTCCCGCTGCTCGACGGTTTTCTCGTGCTTGAAGAGACCGCCGAACTCCGGCATGTAGACGGCTGCCCGCATTGCGGAAACCGCGGATCGGAGACCCTTGGCCTGAATCTGGCGGGAGAGGTCGTTTCCTGTGACGCCTGCGGCTGGAAAAAACCGGAGCGCTGAGCCTTCCGGTCGTTTCCCATCGACGTCCCTCGACTTCGACCATTCCTCGTATTTTCCATCTCCTCCGGCGTTTTCCGGCGTTCTCCTGCGTTCATCGACGCTTTGCAGCGCTTTCCTACGATCCCGAACGGGCTTCGCCATTGCATTCCACTCTTCTTTCGCTACAATAGCCGAACGAAAATCGGAAACCGCAAGAACGGGAGAATTCCTTCATGCAAACACGCAAATTAGGGCGAAGCGGATTGAAACTGACCACGCTGGGACTCGGCACCTGGGCCATCGGCGGCCCGTGGCTTTTCGGCTGGGGCCCCCAGGACGACGAAGCCAGCCTGAACACCATTCACGCCGCGCTGGACGGCGGGATCAACTGGATCGACACGGCGGCCGTCTACGGACTGGGACACGCCGAAACCGTGGTGGGACGCGCCATCAAGGGACGCCGGGACGGCCTCATCATCGCCACGAAATGCGGCCTGATCTGGGACGACCTGCGCCGCGTCACCGGGCACCTGCGCCCGGACTCCGTGCGCGCCGAATGCGAAAACAGCCTGCGCCGCCTGGACATCGACGTCATCGACCTCTACCAGATTCACTGGCCGAATCCCGACGAGCAGATCGAGTTCGCCTGGGAGGAACTGGCGCGCCTGAAGGAGGAAGGCAAGATCCGGCACGCGGGCGTCTCCAACTTCAACGTGGACCAGATGAAGCGCCTGCAAAACATCATGCCCATCGACTCGCTCCAGCCGCCCTACTCCATGCTGCGCCGGGAAGTCGAACGGGAGATCCTGCCCTTCTCTGCGGAAAACGAAATCGGCGTGGTGGCCTATGCGCCCATGCAGAACGGTCTGTTGACGGGCAAGTTCACGGAGAAAACCATCGCCCAACTGCCGGAGGACGACTTCCGCAAGACCAAAAATCCCGAGTTTCAGCCGCCGAGGCTCCAGGCCAATCTGGAATTCGTGGAGGCGCTACGGCCGCTTTCCGAAAAGGCCGGACTCACTCCGGCCCAGTTCGCCGTCGCCTGGACGCTGCGCCGCCCGGAAATCACTTCCGCCATCGTGGGCATGCGCGCTCCCGCACAAGCGGCCCCGCTGCTGCCCGCCGCCGATGCGCGGATCGATGAAGGTATTCTGGAAAAAGTCGCGTCCCTGCTGGAAGAGCGGGACGAGAAGGTCCGAAACGCCTCGTAAGCAAGAGCCTGCGGGTTCAGGAATTCTCTTCCGATCGAAACCGTTCCAGGGCGTGGGCGACCTCTTGGACGTGCAGCGCCTCGACGTGGGCCAGTTTGCGGAAAAAGTCCCCGGCGTCTCCGTCCAGGGCCTCGGCCAGAAGTGCGTAATACGCCCGCACCCGGTCTTCCGCCCGGTAGGCGTGCTTTAACACATCCTCCAGGCTCGCGTCCTCGTCCAGCGTCCAGTCCGGAACCGTTTCCGTGATCGTATCTTCGTCGGCTTCCCGGGGAATGGGACGATCCTCCAGGGTCTTGCCGAAAGCCTCCACGTGCTCGGCGTGTTCGTCCTCCTGCAAGGCCATTTTTGTGCAGAATTCGCGCACTTGCGGATCGGCGGACCGTCCGGCCAGGGCGCGGTAAAAGCGTCCCGCCCCTTCCTCGGCCTCGATGGCGTTGCGAATCGCCTGTCTCAAGGTGAGTGGAATCATGGTGTTATCCTTTCCATTCAAGCGGCCGGCCATAACCGAAGCCCACGCATCACCTATATGAATAATCGGGATTGATACCAGACGCCAGAAGCTTTCGCATGAAAAATGGAGATAAATCGCCGCCCGGAACACGGTTTCCGGAAAACGGATCCGGTCGTTATTCTTCGTGGGTGATGGCGACTACGGCATCCAGTTTGCGGATGTCCTTGACCACGCGCAGCAATTCCCTCTGGTTGGACAGATCCAGGCGGAATTTCAGCACCGCCGCCCGGCTTTCCTCGTCCGTGGAGATGGTCTTGGCGTCGAATTCCGTGATGTTGATGTTGTATTTCTTCACGGCGGCCAGAATCTTGGCCAGCACGCCGGGTTCGTCCATGACCTGAAGGTTCAGCACCGCCTCTTCCAAGGGGCGGTCCATGTCCCATTCCACCACCACGCGCCGTTCCACGGGCATCTCCCTGATGTTGGGACAGTTGTCCCGATGCACGGAAATCCCCTTGCCCGCATTGACGATGCCGACCACCTTGTCTCCGATGACCGGCTTGCAGCACTGGGCGAAATTCACGAAGATGTCGTTTTGGGTCAGACGGCATTTCGGACCGGACTTGTTTTTCAGACTGCTGAAAATCTTGCTGCGGATACTGGCCCGCTCCACCTTGCGCTGCTTGTCCACCTGGTTTTTCGGCACGATGCCGTGCTGCATGATGAAGCGCGAGGAAATGATCTGACGATCCCAGATGCGACGGTAGAATTCGTTCAGGCTGAGCCCTTCCTTGTCCAGAATCTTCTTGAAATCCGCCCCGCCCACCACGATGCGGGCGTCCCGGCCGTATTTCTCCAGTTCGAAGAAAAACATCTGCTGGCCGAGCTCGATGGAGCGCATCTCCACTTCCTTGTTGTGGAGCCGCTTGATGGCCGCCTTGGCTTTGGGCGTGGTGACGAAGGAATTCCAGTTCTTGCGCGCCACGGGCGTCTTCCCCGTCACGATCTCCACGACGTCGCCGGAGGCGAGTTTCTGGGAAACCGGACGCTCCATGCCGTTGATGATGGCCTTGCGGGCATGATCGCCCACGTCCCGATGAACCTCGTAGGCGAAATCCATGGCGGTGGAATTGTAGGGCAGGAAATAGGGTTCCTTGCGGGGCGAATACACGTAGATGCCGTCCACGTTGGACTGCTGAAGCACCTCGTCCACCCGCACGTCCTCGTCCGCCAGCAATTCGCCCAGAAGGCGCATGTAGTTGGTGAAATAACTGCTCAGACGGTTCTGATTGGAGCGCCAGTTGTAAATGATCCCTCTCCGATTCATCTGATTCATTTCAGGAGTGCATATGGCGAAATGATAGCGTCGGCTGTCGATCAGAAGCTTGGATTCGATGGCGCGATACCCGTTGGCCATGGGACTGGCGATGGTGTCGCGGAGTTCCTTCGGGACCGGCGCGAACATGGAGTGCAGCACGCCCAGAATGCCGTAGAGCTGAAGCGGCTCCTCGGCCGTGACGCCGACGTGCAGCTCGATATCGGCGTTCGGGTTCAGTACCCCTTCGGGGCCGTGATAGAAATCGAAAATCTCCGGCCAGCGGCCGTCCACTTCCACCACGATTTCGTGTTCCTGGCACTTGCGGACGATCACTTCCGCAATCTCACGGATGCGGTCGCCGGTGCGCTCCCGGTCGGCGTCCAGGCGCTTTCGAATCAAAGCCACCCGGTCGGGATAAAGGAATCCCAGGGACAGGTTGGCCAGTTCCGTCTCCACGTCGCGCATGCCCAGACGCCGGGCCAATGGAACGTAAACATCCAGCGTTTCTCGACTGATGCGCTGCTGGGCCTCTTCCGACATGTGTTCCATCTCGCGCATGTTGTTCAGCCGGTCGAAGATCTTGATGATGAGCGGGCGGATGTCCCGGCTGGCGGCCTCCAGAATACGCTGGTAGGTGCCCTGCTTGTCCACCACGGAACGGTCCATGGAGTAGCGCCGGATCTTGGTCAGCGCCTCCACGAGCTGGGCGATGTCCTCGTCGAATTTCTTGGCCACGGATTCCCGGCTGGCCACGGTGTCCTCGATGGTGTCGTGCAGAAGCGCGATGATGATGCACTTTTCGTCCAGCTGGTTTTCCGCCGCGATATGCGCCACCGACAGGGGATGTACGATATAGGGCAGGCCGCTTTTCCGCAATTGGCCGCGATGCAACAACTCGGCATAATCCATGGCCCGAACGATCCGGTCCGTGGGATGGTTCGGATAGAATTTCAGGAAGGTCCGGAGAATTCCCTCACGCTGCTCGATCACCTGCTTTTTTTTATCCACCGGCATTCTGCATTCCCGTTTGAGCGTTCGATCCCGATTCCTCGGGAGTTGTGCGTCCGGTTTCAAGCATGCCCGCGTTTACGGCACGGCGGAAACCATTAATAATATTAATGATTTGAACAGAACGGAGAACCTCGAACAAGAAAAAGTCGCAAAAACTACATACTATATGTAGTGTCCGCGGGGTACGACACCCCAGCATATTGAGGATTGCTTAAAAAGAGAAAAGATCGCCCTTGTATTTATAGGGTACATAAGCTATAACTTCCCTAAACGGCCCTAACTTTCCCTAAACGGTCTTTTCGGCCTTCGGGCGGTTTCACAACGAGATCGTGAACGCGCCCTCTAAGGAAAGAATCATAACATAGGGCATGGAAAGAGGCAAACGTTAACTCATGGACATTTCGGGTTCGACAAAACAGACGGGGTTCTTCGGGCTTGCCGACGGCAAGATCGATAAAAAGAACCGCGTTCAGATTCCGGCCGTGTTCCGGAAGAAGCTGCCGGACGACGATCAGGGCGTGATGCTCATGCGCGGCCGGGATCCCGAAGTGGATTACCTTGAAGTCTGGACCGCCGAACGCTGGAACGCGTTTTATGCCCGGGCGGAGGAAATGCTGGGGCAGGACGACTTTCGCGAACTGTTGGTGGGTTATCTGAACCACAGCACGCCCTGCAACCTGGACAAGCAGGATCGGCTGGTGGTGCCGCCGGCCTTCAAGAAAATGGGTGGCATTTCGGAAACAAGCGGTCTGGTCTGGGTGGGCGCAGGCATGTGGTTCGAATTGTGGACCGAGGAAAATTATGCCCTGCGGGACGGAGAAACCCGGCGCAAGGCGTTTACGGTGCTCCGGAGCCATCCGGATCTGTTCAAGTTCTGATTTATTTTTTCGGGTACGGGAAATTCGTTCTCTTCAGTCAAGCGAGTGGGAATCATCATGTTTGTCGTCGATCAATCCGTCAGCGGGGTGGTGCTGATTCGCGTGGAGCGCTTGTTCAGTCGCGCCGATCTACGGCCCCTGCGGCTTCTTCTTTCCGATCTGGTCGAAAAGGGAGAATGCCGCCGGGTGATTCTGGACTTCTGCCAGTGCGAACACGTCTACTACCGACTGACGGACCTGCTGGCCATGATGCAGCGCCAAATTCACCGGAAAAACGGCCGCCTGATTCTGGCCGGAATGAACCCGTATCTGAAAGACATTTTCACCGTCCTGGGATTCGAGGACGGATTCGAGAACACCCGGAACGTCTCGGAAGCGCTGGGCGATGTCGCCTGCTGACGGGAACGTCGCGGGGCATGTTCCCGTACTTTTGACCGAAACGCTGGACGCGCTGGCCATCGAGAGCGGAAAGATCTATGTGGACCTGACCCTGGACGGCGGCGGCCACGCCACGGAGATTCTGGAGCGGAGCGCTCCGGACGGACGACTGATCGGATTCGACATGGACGCCGGAATGATCGAGAACGGACGAAAACGTTTCCAGCCCTACGGCGAACGGGTGACGCTTGTCCACGACAACTTCCGGAATCTTTCGCAATGCCTGAAAGAGCGGGGCGTGGGCCCGGTGGACGGCATCCTGGCCGATCTCGGATTCAGCTCCGTGCAACTGGACGCCGCGCGCGGCCTGAGCTTCCGGGAGTCGGGGCCGTTGGACATGCGCCTCGATCCCGGACTTCCCGATTCGGCCGGAGATCTCATCGAACGGCTGGACTGGCGCGAACTGGCGAAAATTCTCTCCGACTACGGCGAGGAACGAAACGCCGGGCGCATCGCCCGCGCCGTGAAAGCGAAATCCGAGGCCGGACGCCTGCAAAGCACCGGGGAACTGGCGGACACCATATCCGCCGCCATTCCCAAACGCTTCCACCCGAAGAAGATTCACCCGGCCACCCGCAGTTTCCAGGCCCTGCGCATCGCCGTAAATCGGGAACTGGAAAGTCTGGAGCGCATGCTTCCCCAGGCCCTGGAGGCGCTGAACCCCGGCGGACGCCTGGCCGTCATCGCCTATCACAGCCTGGAGGACCGCCTGGTGCGCCGGGCGTTTCGCGAGTGGGAAAAGGATTGCGTCTGCCCCCCGGGATTCCCGGTCTGTGTCTGCGACAAGAAACGACAGGCCCGGTCGCTGACCCGCAAGCCGATTCTTCCCGGAGAAGCGGAAATCGAATCGAACCCCAGAAGCCGCAGCGCCCGGCTGCGCGTCGCCGAAAGGGTTTGACATGACGCAGGTTACGAAAAAAAAGCGAAGCTCCGTTACCGTTCGCCTTCCGTCGAACCGACGGAAAAACAACGCCGTCGTACGCAAGGGCCCGGCCAACACCCGCGTCACGCGGGTCAAGCCTTCGGCGGCCGCTTCCGTCATGGCGGAACCGAAAACGATGGTCAATCGCAAGGAGAAGACGAAACCCGACAGTCGCCCGGGCGCGACGATCGATCCGAGGGAACGGCGGCTGTTCCTGGGCGTCCTGGTGGCGATCCTGCTTTTGGCCTTCGCCATCGTGGGTCTGAACAGCAGCACGCGCCACATGCGTTTCGAACTGACGGAAATCAAGCGCCAGCACAGCCGGATGTTGAAGGAAAAAGAGCGCCTGACCCGACAGATCGGAACTTTCAAGGAGCCCGAACTCATCAAACGCCGCGCTTTGCAGCAGAAAATGCAAACGCCCGAACCGAAGCAGATCCGGAAACTTCCATGAAGGGCCGTCACGCCGTGGAGGCGATCCATGCTGGATAAGGATTACCGGAAAATCCATCGCCGCATCAAATTCGTGATGGCGTTTCTGTTTCTGTTATTCGTCCTGGTGGCGTTGCGCGCCTATTCCCTCCAGATGGTCGAGGGAGAAAAACTGTCGTCCATGGCCAGCAACCAGACCCTGGGGCGCGTCGTCATCCAGCCACGCCGGGGACAGATTCTGGATCGGAAAAAACGCGTCCTGGCCAGCAACGCCCAGGCGCCGTCGTTAACCGCGCGTCCGGCCACCATGACCCGGCGGGAACGGGAACTGGCCAAGGATCTTCTGAAGAAATTCTTCAAGACGCCGGAGCGCACCTTGCGCCGCCTGGACGGCAAGCGTCACTTCGTCTGGCTGCACCGGCGCGTCACGGAAGACAAGGCGGAAGTGTTCCGGCAGATCGTTTCACGCTCGGTGGCATCCTTTCCGGACGAGGAAAAACTGCAGGAACTGGCCTGGCTGGACGAGGACCAGCGAGTCTATCCGGCGGCCCGCCTGGCCTCTCCGGTTCTCGGCTTCACGGATATCGACAACCGGGGTCGCATGGGAATCGAGAGCGAATTCAACGAGTCGCTTTGCGGGGAATCCATCGAACTGGCCGGATTCAAAACGCCTTCCGGGCGGCAACTCGCCGTTTCGGACATCAGTCTGTCCCTGGATGTTCCCACGGGCGACAACATCGTGCTCACCCTGGACCGTAGCGTACAGTTCATCTCGGAGAAGGTCATCGCCGATACGGTGGCGGAGTTCAACGCGCGGGCGGGCATCGTCATCGTCATGGATCCGTCCAGCGGCGCGATTCTGGCCATGGCCCAGAGCCCGACGTTCGATTCCAACGACCTCTCCGACACGGACCTGTCCAACGTTCACAACTTCGCCATCGAGCACGGCTACGAACCCGGCTCCACGCTGAAACCGGTGGTCGTCGCCTCGGCTTTGGAAGAAGGCCTTGTGGTTCCGGACGAAAGGATCGACTGCGAAAACGGTTCGTACAAGGTTCCGGGAAAGACCATCCACGATTCCAAGCCATACGGCGAACTCACCGTCCGAAACGTGCTGGCCAAGAGCAGCAATATCGGTATGGCCAAGATCGGCGCACGTCTGGGACGCGAGCGCCTGTATCGGACCCTGATCGATTTCGGATTCGGGAAGCGCACCGAGATCCGCCTGCCCGCCGAAACCAAAGGGCTCCTGCGTCCGGGCGACACCTGGGTGCCGCTGGAACTCGCGACGATCAGTTTCGGCCAGGGCCTGACCGCCACACCGTTACAACTCGCCACCGCCGTCGCGGCCATCGCCAACGGCGGCAAGCTGATCCGCCCACGCATCGTGGAACGGCTGGAAGCCCCCGATGGAAGCGTGGTGGAGGAATTCCATCCGGAAATCCGACGCCGCCTGCTTTCGGAACACACCGCCAAACTCGTGCGCGAGATGATGGAAATGGCCGTGGCGGACGGGGGAACGGGAACCCAGGCGCGGATCAAGGATTGCGACATCGCCGGAAAAACCGGCACCAGCGAAAAACTGTCGAAGAATGCGAAGACGAACACCCGGGATTACTGGACCAGCAGCTTCGTGGGTTATCTCCCGGCGAGAAATCCGAAACTCCTGATCCTGGTGATGGTGGACGAACCGAAAGGCAAATACTACGGCGGAGACGTGGCCGCTCCGGCGTTTCGCCGCATCGCGGAGGAAATCGCCCCGATGCTCGGCGTATGCACCCAACCGGGCGAACTGGCCAGGGTGGAACCATGAAATTGTCGAACCTGCTTGAAAACATGCGGCACACGCGAATCGGTTCGGAAGATCCGGACATCGCCGTTCTGACCGCCGACAGCCGCAGGGCCGGACCCGGCGCGGCCTTTGTCGCCGTGCAGGGCGCGGACGCGAACGGTCACGACTACATTGCATCCGCCTTCGATGCGGGCTGCCGGACATTCCTCGTGGAGGACGCCTCCCGGCTTCCCTCGGGCGTTCAGGCCGCCGTTCTGGACGACACCCGCAAGCTCATCGGCCCGTTGGCCGCGCGCTTTTACGGCCACCCGTCCCGGAAACTCGCGCTCGTGGGCATCACGGGAACCAACGGAAAGACCTCCACCACCTATCTGGCGGAAACCATGCTCGCCCGGGCGGGACGAAAGGTGGGCGTGATCGGCACCATCAACTATCGCTTCGCGGGACGCGTCGTTCCGGCTCCCACGACCACGCCGGGGCCCATCGAATTTCAGCGGCTGCTTTCGGAGATGGCGAATACCGGGGTGGACACCGTACTCGCGGAGGTTTCTTCCCACGCCCTGGATCAGCATCGCGTGGATGGCGCGGCCTTCGATATCGGGCTGTTCACCAATCTCACGCGCGACCACATCGATTATCACGGCGACATGGCGCGATACCGCGAGGCGAAACGCCGCCTGTTCTCCGAGCTTCTGGCCCGAAGCCCGAAGCCCGCTCCCACGGCCATCGTCAACGCGGACGACGAGGCGGGCGAGGCCATGGTGAAAGGCTTCGCCGGGCGCGTGCTGAGCTTCTCCGTCAAGGGGCGACCCGAGGCAAACATTCGCTGTACGGAGCTATCCGTTTCATTGGACGGAAACGCGGCCTCCCTGGAGATCCTCGGAAATGCCACGGCGATCCGCAGCCCGCTCATCGGCAGGCACAACATGGCGAACACGCTCCAGGCCATCGCCATCGGCGTGGCGCTGGGGCTTTCCGTGGAGGCGGCGGTTTCCGGAGCGGCGGCCTGCATCAACATCCCTGGACGCCTGGAACGCGTGCCCGATCCCTCGGGCGGGCGGCATGTGTTCGTGGATTACAGCCACACGCCGGACGCGCTGGAAAACGTACTGGACATTCTTCGCGAGTTGAGAACCGGGCGCGTCATCACGGTGTTCGGCTGCGGCGGCGACCGAGATCGCGGCAAGCGGCCGCTCATGGGCCGGGCCGTGGGGGAACGCTCGGACATCGCCATCGTCACATCGGACAATCCACGCACCGAGGATCCCCTGGCCATCCTGCGGGACATCGAACCGGGCGTGCGCGACGCGGGACTTGCACTTGCGGCGAAGGGCGGCGGCGCAAAGACCGGAGAATACGTGGTCATTCCGGATCGCCGAGAGGCCATCCGCCTCGCCGTGAATCTTGCGCAGGAAGGCGACGCCCTGTTGATCGCGGGAAAGGGGCACGAAGACTATATCATTTACGGAACCGCCAAACAGCACTTCGACGATCGCGAGGAAGCCACCCGCGCCCTGGCCGAACACGAGGGGAGGCGCGCGCCATGAGCGGATTTCAGGCGACATTCCGAATGATTCGCGACCTCTTTCCCGAGGCGGCCTTTCTCGGCCCGTCCAACGGATCCTGCTGCGGTGTTTCCACCGACACGCGCACCCTTCGCGCCGGACAACTTTTCGCGGCGCTCTCCGGGGAACGTTTCGACGGCAACCGCTTCGCGGCCGAGGCCCTGCGCTCGGGCGCTTCGGGCGCGCTGTTGACCGACGCCGACGAAATGGCCGCGCTGCATAATACCTTTCCCCAGGCCGCACTGTTTCTCGTCCCAGACGGTCTGTACGCCCTGGGCGAACTGGCGCGTTTCTGGCGCTCGACGAAAACGGTCCACGCGCTGGCCGTGACAGGCAGCAACGGCAAGACCACCACGAAGGAGATCATCGCGGCGATTCTCTCCGCGCACGGATCAGTACTGAAAACGGAAGGCAACCTGAACAACCGCATCGGCCTGCCATTGACGCTTTTCGGCCTGTCCGACGAACCTTTCGCCGTGCTGGAAATGGGTATGAGCGAACCGGGAGAAATCGCCCGACTGGCACAAATCGCCATGCCGGAGATCGGCGTCATCACCAACGTTCACGCCGCGCACCTGGAATCCATGGGCGACCTGGAAGCCGTAGCCCGCGCGAAAGGCGAACTGTTCGACGCCCTGGACGAATCTCACACGGCCATCGTAAACCTGGACAACCCGCGCACCGCCGCGCTGGGTAAAAACGTCCGTGCGCGCATCGTCACTTTTTCGCTTTCGGATCCGGCGGCGGACTATTTCGCCGATAGTGTCGAGGATACCGAGAACGGCCAGACGGTGCGGGTTGCCGCGCCGGATGGCTCCGTTACGATTCGCCTGCCTTTACCCGGTCGCCACAACGCAGCCAACCTGCTGGCGGCCATGGCGGTCTGCGGCGCGGCTGGATTCGCCGCGCGCGACATGATTGCCGGGGCCGAACGAGTATCCGTTCCCGGGAGGCGGCTGAAGGTCCGCCGGGACATCCCGGGGCTGCTGTTGATCGACGACGGCTACAACGCGAATCCGGCGTCCATGGAAGCCGCCCTGGAACTCCTGGTCCACATCGCCGCCGGCCGCAAGGTCGCCGTGTTGGGCGACATGCTGGAACTGGGCGTGCAGAGCCCGGAACTGCACCGACAGACGGGGGCGGCCGCCGCGCGGCTCGGCGTAACGGAACTGCTGCTTCTGGGCGAACGAGCGCAAGACGTGGCGAAGGGCGCAAGCCACGCCGGTATGCCGTCCGGCTCGATCCGGAAGGCTTCGGACTGGGAGGAATTGGCCGGGCTTCTTCGCGAACGCGTGAAACCGGGAGACTCCGTGCTGGTCAAGGGATCGCGCGGCATGCGCATGGAACGGGCCACGGAGGAACTGGCCCGCCTTTTCGGGAAGGGGAACTGAATGTTTTACCACCTGCTCTACGAAACATTCGGCGCGGAGACGGCCTTCCGGGTTTTCAAGTACATCTCCTTCCGCACCAGCATGGCCACGCTCTCCGCGCTGCTTATCACCTTTGTGTTCTCCCCCTGGTTCATCCAGACGCTGAAGAAAAAACAATACGGGCAAACCATCCGCGAGGACGGCCCTCAGTCGCATCTTTCCAAGGCCGGAACGCCTACCATGGGCGGCGGCATCATCCTTCTTTCGCTCTTGCTGTCCACCTTCCTCTGGTCCCGGCTCGACACCTGGCACACCTGGATCGCCATGGCCTCGGTGGCCTGCTTCGGCCTGATCGGCTTCGCGGACGATTACATGAAGGTTTCGAAAAAGAACACCGCGGGGTTGAGCGGAAAGATCCGCATCGTTCTGGAATTCATCCTGGCCGGCCTGTTCTGCACGGCGCTTTTCCTGAAAGGCGGCCTGAGCGCGAACCTGGCCCTGCCCTTCGTGTGGGAGCCGGTCCGCAGCGTCCCGCTCTGGCTGTACGTTCCCTTCGGCGCGGTGGTCATCGTCGGCACGGCCAACGCCGTGAACTTGACGGACGGCGCGGACGGCCTGGCCCTGGGGCCTCTGATGACCTCTTCCTTCGTATACGCCATCCTGGCCTATATCTCCGGCAACATGGTCTTCGCGGGCTACCTGAACGTCCCGTACATCGCCAACGCCGGAGAACTGACCGTTTTCTGCGGCGCGATGTTCGGCGCCTGTCTGGCCTTTCTCTGGTACAACACCCATCCGGCCCAGGTCTTCATGGGCGACGTGGGTTCGCTCAGTCTCGGAGCGGCCCTGGGCACGGTGGCCGTCATTACGAAGAACGAATTCCTCCTGGCGATCGTGGGCGGGATCTTCGTCCTGGAAACGCTGTCCGTCGTCCTCCAGGTAGGCTATTTCAAAATCTCCGGGGGAAAACGCATCATTCCCATGGCGCCCTTCCATCATTCCCTGGAACTGATCGGGTGGGCGGAACAGAAAATGGTGGTGCGGATGTGGATCATCTCCATCATCCTGGCGCTGGTGGGATTGTCCACCCTGAAACTGAAGTTCAACATCTAAGGAAGGCTCATGAGTTCTCGGATGAACGCAACCGGAAAGACCCGGCCCATGGACCCCGTGCTGCTGGGAGCCACGCTGCTTCTGCTGAGTTTCGGCCTGGTCATGGTGTTCTCCTCCTCCACCTTCTTCGCCCGGAAGCACTTCGGGGACGAGTTTCATTTCTTCTTCAAGCAATTGGCCTTCGCGTTCGTGGGGCTGCTCGGCCTCTTCGCGGCCAGCCGCTTTCCCTATCCGACGCTTCGAAAACTGGCCCTGCCGATTCTGGGCTTCACCGTGCTTGTTCTCCTTTCCGTTCTGATCCTGGGCGACGCCAGCCACGGGGCCCGGCGCTGGCTGAGCCTCGGCCCCATAAGCATCCAGCCTTCCGAGTTCGCCAAGATTTCGCTGATCGTCTACCTGGCCTACTCGCTTTCCAAGGAGCGCGCGAACGAGGACGGCTTCGTATCCAGCGTGTTGAATCACCTGGTTTTCCCCTCCATCGTCCTGTTTCTCATCGTCGTCGAACCCGATTTCGGAACCATGTTCCTGCTCGCGACCATCGCCGCGCTGATGCTGGTGGCCGGCGGCAGTCGCTGGAAATACCTGGTGGCGCTGTTCGTGGCGTTTCTGTTCTTCTCCACGGTGCTGGCCATGGTCTTTCCCCACATTTCCATGCGACTGAAGGCTTTCGCGGATCAGCTTTCCTTCCTGAGCGAAGAACAGAACTATCGAATTCTGGCCTATCAGGTTCGGGAGTCACTCATCAGTTTCGGCTCCGGACAGGCGTGGGGCATGGGACTGGGCCAGGGAACCATGAAGATGTTTTTCCTGCCCGAAGCTCACAACGACTTCATTCTGGCCACCATCGGACAGGAACTGGGCTTCGCCGGGGTGTTCACGCTGTTTCTGCTTTTCGCCATCGTCACGTTCCGAGGGTATCTCATCGCCCTGCGCGTACCGGATACCTTCGGTTGCTATCTCGCGTTCGGACTGACTTCCATGCTCCTGATCCAGTTCATCATCAACGCGGGCGTCGTTCTCGGGCTGTTGCCTCCGAAGGGCATCGCCTTGCCGCTCATCAGTTACGGCGGATCCTCTCTCACGGCGACGCTGTTGGTCATCGGCATTCTGCTGAGCATCAGCCGACACACCATTCAGTTCGGAAACAGCCGGAGGTCTCCGCTATGAAAATTCTGATCGCCGGCGGAGGAACGGGAGGGCATCTGTTCAGCGGAGTCGCCGTGGCGGAGGAGCTGCGGCGACGCGGAAATCATGACGTGCTGTTCGTGGGCACGCGGCGCGGCCTGGAAGCGCGCGTCCTTCCCCGACTGGGCTTCACGCTGGAATTCATCAGTGTGGGCGGCTTGAAACGTATGGGATTTTTCAAAACCCTGGCCAACCTCGCCCGGCTTCCGCTTTCGCTGCTGCAATCGCTGTGGATCGTGCTCCGCTATCGGCCCGACGTGGCTCTGGGCGTTGGCGGATATGCATCCGGGCCGGTGATTCTGGCCGCGTGGTTGCTGGGGAGAAAAACCGTCATTATCGAACAGAACAGTCTGCCCGGCGTGACGAATCGCCTCCTGGGTCGCTTCGTTCGGGTGGTCGTCACTCATTTCAAGCGGGCGAAGGCGCATTTTCCGGCACGAAAAGTACTGCAACTGGGCAATCCCGTGCGCGGCGACCTCGCACGGGCGGCAAGCCTTTCCCACGCCGCTCCCGACGACGGCCGCCTGCGGATCCTGGTTACGGGCGGGAGCCAGGGCGCCCACGCCATCAATCAGACCGTTGCGGATACGCTGGACCGCCTGGCGGATGTCAAGGACTCGATCCACATCCGCCATCAAAGCGGCGTGCCGGACTGGGAGAACCTGCGGGAATCCTACGCCGCCGCCGAAGTTCCCGGAACGGTGGAACCGTTCATCGACGACATGATCGAAGCCTATCTGGAAGCGGACCTGGTGATCTGCCGAGCCGGAGCCAGCACCTGCGCGGAGCTGGCCGTCATCGGACGCCCCGCGCTGTTCGTTCCGCTTCCCACGGCGGCCGACGATCATCAGACCGCGAACGCCTCGGAACTGGTGGACGCGGGCGCGGCCTGGATGGTGAGACAGAGCGATTTCAGTCCGGAGTTTCTGGAGCGCTTCGTTCGCGATCGCCTGCACGATCGGGAGGAACTGATTCGTTTCGGAACCAACGCCAGACAAATCGGCCGCAAGGACGCCGCGTCCGACGTAACGGACCTGATCGAAAGCGGATTACGGACCGGTTCGATGACTGAAATCAGCGGGAAAGCGGAGTCGTGAAATGGTGGTGAAGGAAAGCGGACTGCTGAAGATTAAATTCAAGCGACTGCACATCGTGGCCATCGGCGGCATCGGCATGTCCAGCATCGCGCAGATTCTGCTGGCCCAAGGGTTCATCGTCTCCGGCTCCGATATCCGCGAGAGCCAGAACACGCGCAGGCTGGAAACACAGGGCGCGCGCATCTTCATCGGGCACCGTGCGGAAAACGTCAAAGAAGCCGACGTGGTGGTCTATTCCTCCGTGATCCGCAACGACAACCCGGAAATCGCGGCGGCGCGCGTGGCCGGGATCCCGGTGATCTCCCGCGCGGAGATGCTGGCGGAACTGATGCGCATCAAGGACGGCATCGCCATCAGCGGCTCGCACGGAAAGACCACCACCAGCAGCCTTCTGGCCTGGATCCTCTGCGAGGCGGAGTTCGATCCCACCTGTCTGATCGGCGGCCGCCTGGAGTCCTTCGACTCCAACGCCCGCGTGGGCCAGAGCCGCTACCTCGTGGCGGAGGCCGACGAGTCGGACGGCTCCTTCCTGAAGATCTCGCCGGTCATGAACGTCATCACCAATATCGATCCCGAGCACCTGGAACATTACGGCGATTTCGGCCGGCTGGTGGAAGCCTTTCTGACGTTCGCCAACTCCGTGCCGTTTTACGGCATGAACGTCATGTGCATCGAGCATCCGGTTGTGCGCCGCATTCTGCCCAACGTCCAGCGGCGTTATCTGACCTACGGCTTCGGCGAGGAGGCGGATTTTCGCGCCGTGGAAATCGAGTCGGAATCCCTGACCCAGCGCTTCACCGTTTTCAGGAAAAACCGGGAACTGGGCCGGGTTACGTTGCATCTGCCGGGCCGATACAATGTTCTGAACGCTCTAGCGGCCACGGCCTGCGCCCACGAACTGGAAATCCCGTTCGAAACCATCGCGTCCGCCCTAAGCTCCTTCAAGGGCGTGGACCGGCGCTTCCAGGTCAAAGGACGCATCGCCGGAATCACGGTCGTGGACGATTACGGCCACCACCCGGAGGAGATCCGGGCCGCGCTGCGAGCCGCCAAGGAGAATTTCGGCGGCCGTGTCGTGGCCTTCTTTCAGCCCCACCGGTATTCCCGCGTGCGGGATCTGTTCGACGAATTCACCCACGCCTTCCAGGACGCGGACGACCTGACGGTCATGGACATTTACGCCGCCGGAGAAACGCCCGTATCCGGAATCTCCGGAGAGGCGCTGGCCGAATCCATCGGGAAGGCCGGGCATCCGAACGTTCGTTATCACGCGGATATGCACGCCGCCGCCCGGGATCGGGCCGCCGATCTGCAACCCGGCGACCTGTTTCTCACGCTCGGCGCGGGAGACATCAAACAGGCGGGAATCACGCTGCTGGAAGCTCTTGAATCCATCCACCCGAAACGGGAGGAATCGCCATGAATCGCGAACGCATGATGAAGGAACGCATCGGCGTGCTCTACGGCGGGTTGTACGGCGAACGTGACGTATCGCTGGAAACCGGACGGGCCGTTTACGACGCTCTTCTCCGCAAGGGATACGACTGCGTTCTGATCGACCAGGGGCGCGACCTGCCCTTCCGCCTGAGAGAGGAAAAGGTCACGGCGGCGTTCATCGCCCTGCACGGAAAACTGGGAGAGGACGGCTCCGTCCAGGGACTGCTGGAAGTCATGGGCATTCCCTACACCGGATCGAAAGTGCTCGGCTCCGCCGTGGCGCTCGACAAACACCTGACCAAACTCCTTTTGCGCGACGCCGGATTGTCCGTGGCCCAAAGCGTCCTCGTCTCGCGCGAAAAAAAGGATTCGATCCGGCTGAAGGATCTTCCCTTCGAGCCTCCTTTCGTCGTCAAGCCGAACGCGGACGGCTCCTCCCTTGGAATCGGAATCGTGAAGACCCCGGAGATGTTCGAGCCCGCGCTGACCGAGGCATTCCGCATCGACGCCCATGTTCTGATCGAGGATTTCCTGGAGGGAAAGGAAATCCAGGTGACCGTCCTGGACGGCAAGGCCCTGGGCGCGATCTGGGTGAAACCGGCCCGCGAGTTCTACGACTACGCCGCCAAGTACCTGACGGACGATACGGAATACATCTATCCCGCGCCGCTTCCGGAAACGGCCTATCGCGCCTGCCTGGACGCCGCGGAAACGGCCTTCGCCGCCCTCCAGGCGGAGGGCGTCGTTCGCATCGACTTTTTCGTGGACGACGTCGGCCGCCCGACGGTTCTCGAGGTGAACACCATGCCCGGCATGACCTCCCATTCCCTGGTTCCGAAAACGGCGGCCGGAGAAGGGATTCCGTTCGACGAACTGGCGGAACGCATTCTACTCACGGCCCGCTTGGGTCTGGATCCGATTGGAGACGAAAAATAAATGGCGGCGAAGACGGGAAAGAAACGCTCCGAACCGAACGTGAAACGCGACCGCGCTCCGCGGACCGGACGCGCCATGCTCGGTCTGGCGTACGCCCTGGGGGCCTACCTGCTGTTTCTGGGGATATTTCTCTGCTGGCGCGAGATGTATTCCCTGGTCATGGCGGAAAACTGGTTCACCGTCTCCAGCATCGATGTCCGGGGGCTGGAACGGATCGACAAAAAGGAAATCGTCCGTTTCAGCCGGTTGGAAATCGGCGTTTCGATTTTCGACGTGGACGTCAACCGCGCCACGGCGCAGGTGGAAGCCCACCCCTGGGTGAAAACGGCCCGCATCTCCCGCCGCCTTCCGGACGCCATCCTGATCGAGGTGAAGGAACAGGTGGCCAGCGGCCTGGTTCATCTGGATCGTTTCTACTACGTCAATGACGAGGGAGTCCCCTTCAAGATCGCGCCGCCTTCCGCCGAGAAGGAATACGTGGTGATCGAGGGGCTGCATCCCGAGGATTTCGAGCAGATCGAGTTGGGACAGTCCAAGGTTCGCCGGGCTTTGAAACTCATCCGGGAATACAAGGCCCACCCGATGAGCGCGATGGCCGCGCTGAGGGGCATCCGTTTCCGCCATCGCGGATTCGAACTGGCGGTGGGAGAGATTCCCACGACCCTGGTACTGGGGAAAAAGAAACAGAACGAAGCCTTCGATCGGGCGGCCAAACTCTGGCGGCACTTGCAACGGCGCGGGCAGAACGTGGACGTGATTCATCTGGACAACCGGCCCCACCCGGAGCGCCTATCCGTGCGGCTGGCGAAGGATAACGAGAACGAAGACGGTTCCGAAAACCGAAACGAACATCGCTAGGAGGAAGTCATGGCTCAGAACGGACAGATTCAGGTCGCCCTGGACATCGGCACGGACAAGGTCGTCGTGCTGGTCGGGGAAGTCAAGGACGACGGCATCATCGAAGTCATCGGCTTCGGCTCCCAGCCATCGACCGGGCTGCGCAACGGCGTGGTCACGGACATCGAATCCACGGTGGAGGCCATTCAGAAGGCTGTCTGGGAAGCGGAGAACATGTCCGGCGTGGAGATCCGCAGCGTCCACGTGGGCATTTCCGGCCAGCACGTACGCGGTTTCGAAAGCCACGGCATCGTGAAGGTGGACGGCCACGAGATCACGCGCGAGGACATGGAGTCCGTGGTGGACCAGGCCAAGGCCGTGGCCGTGCCCGTGGACCGGCGGCTTCTGCACACCATCGTGCGCGAATACATCGTGGACGGGCAGGACGGCATCAAGATCCCCATCGGCATTTCCGGCATCCGCCTGGAAGCCATGGTCTTCATCGTGGCGGTGGCCAACGGCGCCATGGAAAACATTCTCCGAAGCTGCAACAAGGCCGGGCTGGCGGTGGCGGACATCGTGCTGTCCCCGCTGGCGTCCGCCATGTCGGTGCTGACGGAGGACGAGCTGGAACTAGGCGTGGCCATGGTGGACATCGGCGGCGGCACCTCGGACCTGGTGGTCTACCAGAAGGGCGCGCTGGTGCACGCCAGTTCGCTGCCGCTGGGCGGCAACCTGATAACGAACGACATCGCCGTGGGGTTGCGCACGCCCATGCGCGCGGCAGAGAAAGTAAAGCGCGAATACGGCTGCGCCCTGGCCAGCCTGATCGAGAAAGGCGATTCCATCCAGGTGCCGAAGGTGGGCAGCGGCGAGATGAAGGAAGTCAGCCGCCAGATTCTCTGCGACATCATCGAGGCCCGGGCGGACGAAATTCTGAACACCGTCCACAAGGCCATTCACAAGACGGGCTTCGAGGAACTGCTGGGCGCGGGGCTCGTCATCACGGGCGGCGCGGCCAACATCCCGGGCATCGAGAGCCTGGCGGAAAGCCAGATGGACATGCCGGTGCGCTCGGCTTCTCCCGGCGGCGTGGCGGGACTGATCGACCTGGTGGCCGATCCGATCTACGCCGGGAGCGTGGGACTGCTTCATTACGCGGCTTCTCATCCCCCGGCGTTCATCGACGGCACCACGCCCATGATGCGGCGCATTCTGGACCGCCTGCGGGGATGGTTCAGCGATCTGGTTTGAACTTACGCATTCGCTTTTCGGATTGACGGTTTGTGGGAAACCGAAAACAGTTCACGAAACGAATTTATTTTTTGATTCGGGTACAGGAGGAAAGACATGAACGACGAACAGGGACGGTTGAAATTCGATTTCGACTCCGATTTCGATGATTTCGGGGACGACTTCGACGAGGAGGAGTTCAAGGCGGTGCGCATCGCCGTGATCGGCGTGGGGGGCGGCGGCGGCAACGCCGTGGGCACCATGATCGAGCGGGACGTGGCCAACGTCACCCATATGATCTGCAACACGGACGTGCAGGCTCTGCGCATGTCCAAGGTGCCGCTCCGACTCCAGATCGGAAAGCGCGTGGCCGGCGGGAAAGGCGCGGGCGGCAAGCCCTCCGTGGGCAAGGAGGCCGCGGAGGAATCCCTGGCCGTACTGGAAGAGAAGATCAAGGGGGTGGACATGCTGTTCATCACCTGCGGCATGGGCGGCGGCACGGGAACCGGGGCCGCGCCGCGCATCGCCAAGCTGGCGCGGGAACTGGGCATCCTCACGGTGGGCGTGGTGACCCGTCCCTTCTCCTTCGAAGGCAAGAAGCGCGAGCGTTTCGCCGTGGAAGGCATCGAGGAGATGAAGGAGAACGTCAACACCCTGGTGGTGATTCCCAACGAGAAGCTGTTCGAACTGGATCCGGACATGCCGTTCATCGCGGCGTTCAAACGCGCGGATGAAGTGCTGGTCAACGCCGTGCGCGGCATCTCGGACCTTATCACTACGGCCGGTTACGTGAACCTGGACTTCGCGGACGTATCCACCATCATGGCCAACATGGGCATGGCCATCATGGGCTCCGCCACGGCGTCCGGCCCCAACCGCGCCATGGAGGCCGCCCAGCAGGCCATTTCCTCGCCGCTTCTGGACAACCTGAAGATCGAGGGCGCCAAGGGCATCCTGGTGAACGTCACCGGCTCCATGGACCTGTCGCTGTCGGAAGTGCGGGAAGCGGTCAGTTACATCGAGGAACGCGCCGACGCGGAAGCCGACCTGATCTTCGGCTACGTCATCGATCCGGAATTCGATGACGCCGTGAAGGTTACGGTCATCGCCACGGGATGTCCGGACAGCCGCCCGGCGTCCGTCGATCCCCTGCGCCGCAAGATGAGCTTCCCGAAGAACATCGATATCCCGGCGGTGAAGCGCAAGGCCGCCATGCAGGAAACGGCGCACGCCCGCGTCATGCCCCCTCCCCTGCCGGACGAAGAGGATCTTTTCAACAAGCCCTTCGCCTCGGTTCGCCGGGTCAACGAGGCGCGCCAAGTGGACGACCAGGTGAAGATCCCGTCCTTCCGCCGTCGCGTGCTGCAAAACCGCAAGGCGCGCTGACTGCGACGTTCCCATTCCGCAACGAAAAAGGACGCCCGAGGGCGTCCTTTTTATTTTTCTCGGATGGAAGAAGCTCAGGCCCGGGCGGTCCGCCTTTCCATATAACGATACAGGTAAATCATGATGGGCGAAGCGATGAAGACGGAGGAATAGGTTCCCACCAGCACGCCGATCAGCAGCGCGAAGGCGAAGTCCACGATGATGCCGCCGCCGAAGATCAGCAGGGCCACGATGACGACCAGGGTGGTCAGCGAAGTGAGGATGGTGCGGGAAAGCGTCTGGTTGAGGCTTTCGTTCACCACGTCCTCCAGAGGCTTGACCTTGGCCTTCGAGAGATTTTCCCGGATGCGGTCGTAGACCACGATGGTGTCGTTCAGTGAATATCCCACAATGGTCAGAAGCGCCGCGATGATGGGAATGGTGAACTCGACCTGAAGCAGCGAGAAGATTCCCAGCGTAATGGAAACATCGTGGGCCAGGGCCACCACCGCGCCGGGTGCGAAGCGGATATCGAAACGGAAGGCGATGTAGATCAGGATGCCGATGAGCGCGTAGACCACGGACAAAATGCCCTTCTGTTTCAACTGGGCGCCCACCTTCGGGCCGACGGAATCCAGGCGCAGGATTTCAAACGATCCCTGCCCGAAGGTTCCCTCCAGCGCCGCCACGATGTGCGGCCGCAATCCTTCCAGAACGCAGCGATAGACGTAGCGCCCCTCGGAGCCCGTTACGGTGATTTCCTGGGCCGGGCTGTCGGCCTCCTGGAAAATCTTCTTGATCTCGTCCTCGGAAACCTGGGAATCCAGCGTGAACTCGATCTTGTCGCCGCCGGCCGTGGCGTGATGGAAGCGGCGGAATTTCTTGTCCTCGAACGCCGAGGACAGGCCGTCGTAGATGGCCTTGCGGCGCGTCTCGTTGACGAAGGAAATGTTGGCCAGCTTGATGAGATATTCGTTCTGCTCGGTGATGCCGAAGCTCTGCACCTCGGAGGCGATTCCCTCCATGGTGTCCAGGGCCTCGCGAATCTGCTGGGCCTTGGCTTCCTTGTTGAATTTCACCTGCACTTCCGTTCCGCCGGCGAAGTCGATGCCGTAGTTCAGTCCGTACAGGAACACCAGCACCCAGGCCACCGCAACCACGGCGCCCGAGGCGATCAGAAACGTTTTCGCGTTCTTGATGAACGGGATATTGATATCGGGTTTGATGAACTGCATCTGTATTCTCCTGACGCCTTAGATGCTCAGCGAAGGCTTATCGCTCTTTTGGGTAATCGCATCGAACACCAGCCGGGTCACGTAGATGGCGGTGAACATCGAACAGATGATGCCGACCAGCAGCGTGACCGCGAAGCCCTTGACCGGACCGGTTCCGTAACTCCAGAGAACCAGGGCGGCCAGCGCCGTGGTGATGTTCGCATCGAAGATGGTCCAGAACGCCTTTCCGTAGCCGCTGTCGATGGCGGCCTTGGGCGTCTTTCCGATCCGGAGTTCCTCCCGAATGCGCTCGTAGATGATGACGTTGGCGTCCACCGCCATACCGATGGTCAGCACGATACCCGCCAGACCCGGCAGGGTCAGCGTGGCCTCGAAACCGGCCATGATGGCCATGATGAAGAGAATGTTCAACAGCAGAGCCAGGTTGGCGATGAAGCCGGACAGGTTGTAGTAGACCACCATGAAGATCACCACCAGCAACAGGCCCACCATGATGGACATCTTGCCGCTCTCGATGGAGTCCTTTCCCAGGGTGGGGCCGACGGTGCGGGTTTCCTCGAATTTCACCGGGGCGGGCAGCGCACCAGCGCGCAGCACGATGGCCAGATCCTGGGCGTCCTGGAACAGCTCGTTGTAGCTGCGCAGGTCGTTCAGGGTAATCATGGCGCGGCCACCTGTGATCTTGCTCTGAATGACGGGCGCGGACTTGACCTTGTTGTCCAGGACGATGGCCATGCGGTCCTGAACGTGATCGCCGGTGATTTTGCCGAACTGTTTCGCGCCCTGGCGGTCGAAGTTCATGGAGACGTACGGCCGGTTCTGGCGTTGATCGATGCTCACGCGGGCGTCGGTGATGGTGTCGCCCGTGAGGCTGGTCTTGCGGAACAGGGTGTAGCTGCGCACCCGGGTTTCCATTTTTTTCGGATCCTCGAATTCTTCGAAGAGCACCTCGTGGTCGTCGTCCATCTTGCCCTTCAGCCATTCGCGGATGGCCGCCAGGTTCTGGCCTTCCTTGTCCTTCACGGACTCCAGATACGGACTTTGCAGCAGGTTGCCGTTCTTGTCCTTGCGGCTGTCGAACTTCATTTCCCAGTTTTCGGGCAGCGTGTCCTTGTGGCGCTTCAGCACGTCGTTGGCGTCGTCCACGATCTTGAATTCGAGCTGGGCGGTCTGGCCGATCATCTTGCGGGCGCGTTCGATATCCTCCACGCCGGGAATCTGAATCAGAATGGAGGTCTCGCCCTGCCGGGCCACCATGGCTTCGCGCACGGCCATTTCATCGATACGGTTGCGAAGCGTCTCGATGGCCTGCAAGACGGCGGATTTCTTCCGTTCCTTGGCGAACTGCTCCTGGATACGAAACGCCAGCGTATTTTCCGCGCCCGACGGAGCGGCTTCCTTGGTCATGTTTCCCAGGTATTTCGTCAGGTTCGACTCGGCGGCTTTCAGGGTTTCCTGATTCTTGAAGGCCACCAGCAGCACCGGCTCCCCCTCGACGGAGGAGATGCGGTCGCAGGCCAGATCCTCTTCCTCGCAGTACTGGTCCACTTCCTCGGTGAGACGATCCACATAGTCCACCACGGCCTTGTCCACTTCCACGCCCAGCACCAGATGGATGCCGCCGCGCAGATCCAGGCCCAGGTTGATGCGCTTGTTCAGAACGGACGTGTACCACTCCGGCAGGTCGTCGCCAAGCACCGTTGGCAGCAGGTACAAGACCGATAGAACCACCAGCAGCAAGATTCCGCTGAACTTCCACCACCATTTGCGTTCCATGAACTTCGATCTCCTTCTTCGCTCTTAAGGAAAAGTCAAGCCATTACTTCTTTTCTTTTTCTTTTTTCTCCGCGGCCGGGGCGGCGGTCTTCTTCAGTCCGGCCACCTGGCTTCGCTGCACCTTGATCCGCACGTTCTGCGCCACTTCCAGCGTCACGACATCGTCGGTGAGGTTCGTGATCTTGCCGAAGATCCCGCCGCTGGTGACCACATCATCGTCCCGCTTCAGGTTGCCGAGCACCTGCTGGTGTTCCTTGGCCCGTTTCTGTTGGGGCCGGATCAACAGAAAATAGAAAATCGCCACGATGAGACCGATCTGAATGACGAGATCCCACATTCCCGGCCCCTTGGCGGCCTCGGTCTGGGAAAGCAGCAGTTGTAGTAGCGGCGCGGTCGGCACGGCGAACCTCCTAACCCTTTAGAAACGCTTGTAGAATCGAATATCCGGCTGGTCCGGACAGAAGTGTTTTCTTCTACCAGAAAACCCCCAGGGGGTCAACACTTTCTTTATTCTTTATATGGAGAAATTCGCAGGGCGGAGCGGACATCCGCAAGGCATTTTGTGTCGGATTAAAATTGAATCCACCTACGCCCTGCTCCAACTGTACGCAGCTTTAAAGGAACGCCTCATGGATCCAGGAGGTAGGGCTGAAGCGCCCCGCGCAAGTCTACGCGCGCCCGCAAGCGTCTGAAATTTCCGTACATCCCGCCGATGACGCGGTTCAGCATGACCAGATGCCCCGGGACGGTGAACTTGTGGTAGTAGCGCATGTAGCGCGGGCCGATGCGCTGAAAGGCCACGTGCGCCCGGCTTTCGTGGATCGCCACGGGTTGCGGGACTCGGAACGGTTCCATGGCGGCCTCCAGGTTCTCCCGGAAAAATTCGGGAGGAAGCGGCGATTTTCCCATGTACGACATCCCCAGGCGAGCCAGATCCTCCTCTATTTTCTCGGGGCGGTTGAAAATGGCGTCCGTCAAAAGGCGTCTGTAGTTTTCAATGAACTCCCGGGGAAATTCCTTGATACAGCCGAAATCGTAAATCACGACGCGTCCTTCGGCGTCCAGAGCGTAATTTCCCGGATGCGGATCGGCGTGAATGACGGCGTGATCGAAAAACTGGCGTAGAAAGAGATCGAACAAGCACGTGGCGAAACGGTTGCGCTCTTGTTCGCTTACGGATTCCGAGCAGATCTCGTCCCAGTTCATTCCGGGAAGGTGCGTCATCGTCAGGATGCGGCGCGTGCTGAGTTCGGGAATCGGCTCCGGAATCGACACCTCACGGCAATCGGACAGCAGCCGCCGGAAAAGCATCAGGTGATCCATTTCCAGGCGGTAGTCCAATTCCTCCACCAGGCGCTCGCGCACCTCCTGGGCCAGGGCGGAAAGATCCGCCTCCATTCCCATGAACTGGAGCGTTTTCGCCAGTGATTTCAGGTTGTTGAGATCGCTTTCCACCATCTCCGATACATTGGGATATTGGACCTTGACCACCACGTCCCGGCCGTCCTTCGTCACCGCGCGATGAACCTGCCCGATGGACGCCGAGGCGTGTGCCTGGCGGTCGAATCGCTGAAAAAGCTCCTCCGGCGGCTTTCCCAATTCCTCTTCGAAGATGGGAATCATCTGGGAAAAGGGAACCGCCGGCGCGCGGCTTTGCAGGCTGGTCAGGACTTCCGTGATTTCCGGCGGCAGAATATCCGCCATCAGGCTCATGTGCTGGCCGAGTTTCATCACCGCGCCCTTCAACTGCCCCAGGGTTTCCACCACGCGCACGGCGTTTTTCAGGTTGGTGGCCTGGAGCAGTTTTTCCCTGCGCTCGTCGGTGAGAAAACGCTCCCGAACCTGCTCGCCAAGGTAACTTCCCGCCACCTTGGCCGTCAGTCCCCCCAGTTTCAGGAAGCGGCGGCTGCGCCCGGTCTGCAATTTCTTTTCTTTGTCCATGGATTCCCCACCGCCCGTCACGCATCGGGCGGAATCATTTCACACTCGAAGTCAATATTTTACAATATTTTCAACGTCTTCCATAAAGAACAGCCAATAACCACATTTTCCGAATGCCGTCCGTATCAAGATCCGGAAGAACCGTCCTTATGGATAGAGCATACGAAAAACAAAGCCGCTTGGGAAACGTTTTCGTGTTATTTTAGGGTTTCGATTCCGTTTCCTTCATGAAAGAAATGAAATCCGTTCTCCGTTCGCAAGGATAAACAGCTTTCCCGGCTCGGAAATTCCCGCATTTCCCCAAAAGATCGAAGTCCGCGAACGGAGGTGACCCTCTGTGCCATCGTCTCACGAAGGGAGTTCGGGAGGCTGTGCTTCTTTTCTTTCATCTGTTCGGTTCAAGGGTTGAAATCCATCGCATTGGCAGGCGTATGCACAGCCACGCGCCATCCTTCGGATGTTGTGAGAGGATGCACGCTCGTTTCGCCAATCAACGGAACCATCCGATTTCACACGAGTTTCTCAATGGTTATGATGTCCATGTCCGCCGCAGCAGGCTCCGCACGGCGGCGCGCCGTCGCCGCCCAGTCCGCAGGAACCGCTGCCGCAGGGAGATGCGGCGGGCTCCGTTACTGCGCTGAATGCCGAAAGAACCTTTTTGACCTCTTTGGCCTGGCAGGAAGGACAACTCGGATCGGAATCCGAAGACCCCAGTTGCAGGTGCTCGAAGACGGTTTCGCAATTCGAGCAGCGATATTCATAGATCGGCATGTTTGTTTTTCCTTTTATCTCCGTAGCTCGGATTATCCATGAAAATCGCGAAACAAGTGAAAGATCGAGAATTTTCGAGTCGCAGCAGATTCTTCATGAATCATCCGGGCCAGGTCTTGACGACGACCGCCGTCTTTATTTCGTGCGTCAACCTCCGAATGGACTGCACCCGGGATATCCGCTGGAAGAAACGGTCTTTGCGCTTCCCTGGGAAGCAAAGGTGCTCATGATGCGCCGAGCGTTCTTGTCGCCGCACTTGGGGCAGGTCTGGGCTTCGTCCTTTTTGGAAACGGTGACCAGATCCTCGAAAACATGCTTGCATTCCGGGCACTTGAACTCATATAGCGGCATGCGGACTCCCTTGAAAACGATGTTGCCGTCCGTCCCCCGATTGCAAATATAATCATCATCCAGACGGATTTCAAGGGTCCGACCCGTCTCGAAAGGAAACTATTTCATTTTCTTTATATTCGAGACGGCGAACCCTGGCATCGATCCGGAATTCTTTCCCAAAAGAGAGCTTCGATCTCACTCCCTGAAAGTCCTCCCCTTCTTCAAGTTAGTTATGACAAACTGTTTGACAAAAGTATTAACAGCCGGCTGGTGGTACTACCACCAGCCGTTTTCGAGCCCGTCCGCCCTCCCCTTCTTTCCGGCGAAACGGCATGAAAAAACCCCGGGACAGGCCCGGGGTCGATTTTCTTGCGGAGGCCGTTTTGCTTCAGAAGGTATACTTCAGCATGGGATTGACGGCGAGACCCAGGGAAGAGGTCAGGAAGAAGTAATCCACCTCCAGGTCGATGCCGATGGAGAAATGCCGGAGGCCGGTATAGTATTCCACACCGAAGCGCGCGCCGCCGAAGGCGTCGAATTCCGTCTCGGAAACGCCCTTGTCGGCCGCCGTCTTTTTCGCGTCGCTGGCGATGTTGGCGTTGTTGAAGAGAGCCGCGCCCAGCACCGGCGAGGCGAAGGCCTCGAAACGTTTGGTGTGATAGTAGTTCAGGTTCACGGCCAGGGGCATTTTCAGACAGAAGAAATCGCCCGCCAGAAAAGCATCGTTGGTCGCGCCCGCTTCGCCCATGTCGGCCGGGTTCACGATGTCGTACTTGTGGAAGGAAAAGAGCAGATCGAACTGGATGGAAACGAGCTTTTCCGTGATGTCGTAGCCGAAGCCCAGTCCGGTCTGGAAGCCGCCCTCGGCGTCGGTGCCGAAGCCGTCCACCATCAGATGCTGATATCCGAAGCGGATATCCATGTAGGCACCTTTTTCGACCTCGTTCAGATCCTCGGTTCCCCAGTAGGTTTCCACGCCGCGGGCGTCGTCCGTGGGCGCGTCCACGGCTTCTTCCTCGCCGAGTTCCTCGTCTTCCACGGGCTCGGAGCCCATGCCATCCGCGTCATATTCGTCCTGCGCCAACACGCCGGCGGGCATTGCGCAAACCAGCGCGAGAATCAGGATGGACAACACATAGCGACGCATGATTACGCCCCTTCCGACTTGAAGATAAAGGGATAAGTGACCACCACGATTCCACCGCCCTTGGGTTGCGGGAAGATGATGCGCTTGATGACCTTGGCCACGCACTGCTCCACGTCGAAGTTCTTCATGGTGGAGACAGCCACCACCGAGGAACTGACGGTTCCGCGTCCGCTGATGGTGAACTTGATCGTGATTTTACCGTAAAGTTTCGGGTTCTTGTTCAACTGCTTCTGATAGCAGTAGCGAATCTGCGAATAGTGCTTCTTGATGATCCGGGCGATGATGGATTTGTCCAGCGCGCCGGCGATGGTTGCATTGCCCGTGCGGATGTTGATGTTTCCGCTGCGTTTCTTGAGATTTCCGGCCGCGCCGATGCCGTACCGGCCGGATCCGCGTCCGCCCCCACGGCCCTTGGTTCCCAGACCGCCGATACCGAGCGCCATGCCGCCGCCGCCCATGCCGGAACCGCGCGTTCCCAGACCGCCCGCGCCGCGCATGTCCAGACCGCTGATGCCTTCCAGCATGCCCAGGTTCTTCTCCAGCCCGGCGCCCAGGCCGCCGCCGCCGAAGAGGCGATCGATGTTTTCCATGCCGCGATCCAGAGCTCCCAGAATACCGGAACTGTTGGCGACTTTTTCGTCCTCCAGGCGCTTTCTGGCGGAACCTTCGGCCTTGTCGATGACGGCTTCTTCCTTACCGATTTTGCCTTCCTCGCCGATGGCCTTCTCGCCGCTCTCCTTCATGATTTTTTCTTCCTCCTCGGGGGGAGGCGGAGGCTCTTCCAGTTCGGTTTCCTCCAGGATAAGCTTGGCGAAGCGCTCCGGGGCGTCCAGAATGTCGGCCAGTTCCGGCGCGGGCAGGGATTTGAGGTAGATGGTCATCAGGGTGTAGACCAGGAACAGGACCACCAGCAGGGACGTGATCGGATAATCGATCTGCTTCGTCAACGGCACCTTTTGCAGTTTTTCCGGATTGACGAAACGGAAGAAATAGGACACGCCCTCGAAGTCGTAGCGCGCCGACATGCCGGGCTGGAAAGCAACGCCGAAATAGGAGCCTTTGTTCTCGACCTTGTTGGATTTAATCAAATCCGAAAAGGTGGTCTGCTCTCCTCCCTTTTCGACGTATCCGTGCATGCTGTCGGAAAAATTGAGCGTATAGCCGCCGGAAGCGGGTTCTGCGATGTTGAAGATTTCCGACGGGAGAAACTCTCCGGACAGGAAGAAATGGCAGCTCTTTTTGGCTCCCGCCTTCAGCGTGGTGGGTTTTTTGTAGAGATCGATGCTCAAGAGCGTGTGTTCCCACAGAACTTCGCGGGCTTCCAGCACGGTCTTGGCCGGATCCTTCACGCTTCCGTCTTTGGGAAGGACATCCAGGTCGTAACGGACACGTTTGAGGCGAGCCTTGGCCTTCTTGGCTTCGAAGGCGGCTTTCTTCTCTTCCAGGGCCTTCTTTTCTTCCTCGGCCTTGCGGGCTTTGTCTTCCTCGCTCTCCGCGGCGACGACTTTTTCTTCCTCCGGCTCCGGCTCGGGTTCCGGCTCCGGCTCCGGCTCGGGCTCCGGCTCGGGCTCCGGCTCAGGCTCGGGCTCGGGCTCGGGTTCCGGCTGCGCCTCGGGCTCGGGTTGCGGCTCGGGCTCCGCCGCCGCTTCGGCAGGCTGTTCCTCGGGCTCGTCCCCAATGGCCAAAACCTGAATCTCCACGTCGCCGAGTTTTACCTGATCGCCGGACTGGAGTTTCTGCTTGTTGACCTTTTTGTCGTTCACGAAGGTGCCCGACGAGGATCCGAGATCCATGATGAAAATTTCATCACCGCGAGAGGAATCCAACATGGCGTGCACGTCGGACACGTTGTCTCCGGCGATTTTCAGGTCCGCCGTCGATCCCGATCCGATGGTCACGCTTTCCTGCTGGAAGGTCTCTTTTCTCGCATCCTTCCCGCTTTCCTGAATGGAAAGCACAAGAGCCAGCTTTTTCTCCGCCATAAATACCCTCGCCTACCGTTAGGGGTAAATATCTATTTCAAAACGTCAACGGATTTGAACATTTCCTTCTCGAAGTTCGTGCGAACCTTGATGAGGTTCTTGAACTTGAGCTCGTGGCGCTCCGTGATGTACGCGCCCGCCGGCTTCTTCAGTTCGCCTTCCAGGAGCACGTCCTCGAAGTCGATGACCGTTTTTTTCCGGTACGAAACGTCCTGCGCCCAGACGGCCTGGGAGAGCAGCAGAACGGACAGCGCCGAAAACGCTGCTATTTTCACTATCTTCTTCCACATGGTTCAACCTCCATATAGAAAGTGGCGTCAACCGTCCGATTCTAGAAAGAATTCGCGGACTTGTCAAGCCACTCTAAGGGTTCGCGGGCGCTTCCGCCGGGGGCGCGGGAGCGGCTTCCTCGGCCGGAGCCTCGGGCGCATTTTCCGGAGCCTTCTCGGGGGCTTTTTCCTCCGCCGGAGCTTCCGGCTTCTTTTCCTCGGCGGGCGCTGCGGCCGCAGCGCCTTCCGTCGGCTGTTCCGGCTGATCCGCCGGTTTTTCTTCGACTTTTTCCTCGGCGGGCGCCGCCGCGGGGGCCGCAGCCGCTTCCTCGGCCGGAGCCGCTTCCGCCGGAGCTTCCTCCGCAGGAGCCTGCTCCGCGTTTTCCTTCTGTTCCTGGGCCTGCTTCACGGCGTCCGCCGCAGCGGCCTGGGGAGATTCCTCGCCCTCGGCGGGCGGCTCGGCCTGCTGATCCTCCTGGGGCATCTGCTGCCGGGAGGGCGGCTCCGGTTCGGGCTGCTGAACCACGACCTCCATCTGGAGATACATGTTGGCCATGTCATTCTTTTTCTTGTCCGGGTAGTTCTTCGCCAGAAACTCGCGGAAGGTGCCGTGGGCTTCCTTCTGCATTTTCAGGTGATCGAAATACAACACGCCAAGGTTATACAACAACGCGGGATCGCCCGGTTTTTCCTTCAACAACCCCTGATACAGCGCCAGGGCTTCTTTCGGTTTCTTCATGCTGGCCAGACACTGCGCCAGTCCGGCACGAGCCTCGAAATTGTCCTTGTCTTCCGACAGCACGGAATCGTAATGGGTCTTGGCGGAGGCGAAATCGTTGGCCGCCAGGGCGATATGGCCAAGGTTCAAGTTGGCCGAGACCTGGGTTTTGTCCAATTTGTAGGCCTTGCGGAAATTGGCCACGGCCAGATCCTGCTGCCCCATTTTGAGGTAAATCAGGCCGAAATTGTTGTACAATCCGGCATCCGGTTTTTTCTTCACGTTTTCCTGGGCCTGAATTCCGTTGAAGGTAACCATGCGGGCCAGGAGCAGCTGGTCCTGGGCCATGTAAAGCAGGCCGAGGTTGTTGAACGCGCCGGGGTGGGCCGGGTCACGGACGAAGATCTTGCGGATCTGCTCCATGGCCTTGTCGTATTCCTTGCGCTCCCGGTAGATGGTGGCGATATTGTTGCGGATTTCCAGGTTTTCCGGATGGTCTTTCAGAAACTCCTGGTAAAGCTCCATCGCCTTGCCCTTGTCGTCTTTCAGGGCATAAAGCTGGCCGATGGCGAAAACCGGGCGGACGTCGTCCGGATATTTCTTTCGATAGGAAAGGAACACCGGAAGGGCCTGATTGGTATCGCCCATCTTCATCTGGCAGAGGGCGATGTTGAAATCCACCCACTCCACCACCGGAACCTCTTTCTTGGCGTTCCGATACATGTCGATGACCTGCTTGTAATCGACTTTCGCCGCCGTCAGCAGTTCCTCCGCCTTCCGGATGTACCCCTCGGCGCGCTCCTTGGGCGTCGTGGCGGCGCGCAGGCACTTTCCGCCGCTGCAGTACTGGTTGACATCGCAGTCGGCGTCCACCACGCACTCCGGCGGGGGAACTTCTTCCTTCAGACAGCCGCTGACGAAGCTTGCCAGGGAAAACAGAGCGATCAAAGTCAATGTGTAACCGAGTCGCCTCATGTCCAATGTCCTCATCCCATTCGATCCTGTCATTCCACAAGAATCCGCCATGATTTCATCCCCTTACGCGGGTTCCTATTCGGCGGCCTCCGTGTCGTCCTCTTCTTTTTCGGTGTCCGCTTCCGCCTCTTCCTCGGCGGCTTCCTCGGCGGCTTCCTCGGACGCGGCCTTCAGCGCCTGGGAGGCCTTCGAAGCGCCGGTTCCCGGACCGGCGGCGGGCGCCGTCGGACGGGGCGGATACCAGTCCGGCACGTCGGGCGTGACCACCTGGGCGACATGCGCGGATTCGCTCTCGAAGCCCGGAGTCAGCTTGATTTCCTGGACGGGAATGTACACGTCCGGGGCGTATCCCTGAAGTTTCTCACGAGCCATCTTGGCGTAATTACTGTAGATTCCGGTCTTGAACGCGGTGCGCAGGCAGTTTTCGTAGAAGATCAACGCCTGATGCTCCAGCGGTTCTGCGCGTTGAGCCAGCCGCTCGTCGTAGATCATCTGCTGATCCATGGTCAGCCAGTAGGGCTTGTCCGCGTTGAAGAGCGACAGGGAGTATTGCTCGTAGGTGTTGCCGATCTGGTACAGCGCCGCCACGGTCCATTTCGGAGATTTCAGACTGACCACCTTCTCTTCGTAGATCGTCTTCATCTCCAGGGCGAATTTCGCCTTGCGGTCCAGCTTTTCCAGCATCAGCTCGTTCCACTTGTCTTTCGGCATGCGTTTCTTGATCTGAAGCTGGAAGGCGGAATATTCCGCGTACTTCGGAGCGATCTTGATGAAGGTGGCCTCGGCGATGGCGTCCCGGGCGGCTTCGCCCAAAGGCTGATCCGTCTTGCACTGAGCCAGTTTCAGGAAGGTGTCGAGGGTTTCCTTTTCCTCGTCCTTGCGATTTTGCTCCCGATAGATGCTCAACAGGCCGAGGTGGGCCGCGTAGATCTTGTTCGGATCGCCCTTGATGGCGCCCTTTTTCTTCATTTCCTCGGTCTTTTTGTCGTAGATCGGCCAGGTGATGTCGTCCTTGCGGGACTTCAGGTATTCCTTGAAGGCCTTTTCCGCGTTTTTCGTATCCTTGGCGTCGATGTAAACGAAGGCGATTCCGAAGAGCAGCTCGTCTTTTTCGGCGGGCTTTTTGCTCTTCGCCATGTAGGTCCGACGCATGGCGACGGATTTGTCCGTGTGACCCAGATTCTGATGGAACACGGAGGCATTGAAGAGGGCGTCCTCGAAATGCTTGCCCTTGGGATATTCCTTCGTGTAAGCCTCGTAGATGTCCGCCGCTTCCGGGTAATAGGCCAGGGCTTCGTAATTCTTGCCCAGGTTATAGGTGATCGGATCGGCCAGCGGGGACTTCTTGTGCTCCTTCAGGAACTGGTTCTGAATCGTGATGGAGGTTTCCAGATCCCCCGCCGTGACGTAATGCACGGAGGCGTTGTACAGGGCCTTGTCGCGGACGCTGGATTTCTTGAACTCCTTCGCGAAGGCCAGGTATTCCTCGGCCGCCGGCACCCAGCGCTTCTCCGCTTCCGTCATTTCCACCTTCTTGAAGGCGGATTTCTCGTACAGGTCGCGCAGATCCTTCCGGAACGCGGCGCGTCCGCCCTTGGGAGCCAGGCGCGGATTGTTCAGGTATTCCTTGACGGTGGCGTGCAGTTCGCGCCACTTCTGGCTGATGTTCAGGGAGTCCAGGATCAGGTTCGCGGAGAACACCGCCAGACGGTGTTTCGGATAGTCGTTGACGATCATCTTGAAGCGATTGACCGCTTCCGGGAAGTGGTTGTGCGCGTAGTAGATCGTCGCGACCTTGTAAATGATGTTGATGAGGTACTTGGACTTCTTGATGTTGTCGATGTAAATGTTGCAGGCTTTGACGAATCCCTGCGTGTTTTCGCTGAGTTCGCGCTTGGCGAATTTCTCGGCCAGTTCCTTGGCCTGTTCGTCGGACTTCGTTTTATCGGCTTGCAGTTTGTAGTTCTTGTCTTTCCGACCGCCGCGCGCCTTGGTGTCCTTGATCCAGGCGTCGATTTCCTTGTGGACCAGCTTTTCATAGGAGAGAATGGCCGAGTAGGAGGCTTCCTCGAAGAATTCTCCCTTGCGGTCCATCTCCGCCACTTTCGTATACCAGAAACCGGCGTTCTTGAAATCGTTCCGGGTCCAGAGCAGTTCGGCGTAGTTGTAGGAGACCTTGTAGTATTTGTCGGACTTCTTGAAGTATTGCAGATACAGTTCATACAGTTTCTGTGTCTTGTCCCAGGTATCCTCGCTCTTGATCTTGAGCGCTTCCTTGTGGTACTCGACCACCGTCTTGATGAGCATGCGCTCGGCGTTGGACCAGGCTTCCTGAACGATTTCCGGCTCGGCCTTGATATTGGCCGCCACCCACTTGGACTCCTCCGGAGGCTTGGCGTAATACACCATCTCCAGGATTTCCTTGGTGGTGTTTTCCTTGTCGTTCTTGTTGGAATAGGCCTCCACGATCTTCATCTGGAAGTCGGGGTTGTCCTTGTGCAGCGGGTATTCCTTGATGAGCCGCTTGTAGACGACCACGGATTCGTCCAGTTTTCCCTGGTTGGTGTAGATGTCGGCCAGTTTGACCAGCATCATGCGGAAGTATTTCTTGCCGCCCACCGAAAGGAAGTATTTCTCGGCCTCGTCCACGCTGCCGTCCTCGGCAAAGGCCATGACCAGATCCTTCAGCGCCTCTTCCATCAGCGTGATCTGGCTCTTGCCTCTCTTCTTCTGGTCCTGGGACCAGGCCACGACCTCTTTGAAGGTGTCGATGGCGTCGCGGTATTTTCCCAGGTTGTAATAGCACCAGCCGATTTTATACTTGGCGAATCCGAACACCTTGCTGCTGTCGTACTTCAGAACTTCCTGATAGGCCGGCAGGGCGTCGTAGACGTTGTTGTGAGAGAAATAATAGTCTCCGATGGCCATCCAGGAATCGGGGACGAAGGGGCTGTTCGGGAATTCCCGCACCAGCTTTTTATAGTATTCGGTGGCCTCCGCCTCGCGGCCGATCTGGTTCAGGTTGTACCCCATGAACTGATAGACCTCGTCCATGCCGCCGAAGTCCGAGAAACGCTCCATGATGAGCTTGCAGATCTCGACGACCTTGCGGTTGTAGCGCTGCCAGATATCGGGGTCCGGCTCTTTGGGCGGATCGCCCTTCTGCCCGGCCTCGAACCACTTATCCATCTTTCCCTGGTGCTTGCGCATGTAATCCAGGTTCAGCTGGTTGGCCTTTTTCCAATAGATTTCGGCCAGTCGGCGAAGAGTAGGCGCGCCGGGGTGGCGTTCCAGAATCATCAGAAGTTTCTGGATCGAATCGTCCAGGTGCCTGCCGATCTTGGAATCCATGGCGACGGGTTCCTTGATCTTCAGCTCCTCGATATCGATGCCTTCCTTCTTTTTCTTCTCCCCAAGGGCGCCCTTCAATTCGTCCTTGGACTCTTCCTTTTTCTGTTCCGTTTTCTTTTTCTTCTTGCTCTTGCGGCGTTTGCGGCGCGCCTCGGCCTGGTGGGCCTCCGGCACGACGATCAACTCTCCCGCGGTAAATGCGAAAGCAAGAAACAAAGACAACAGCAATACGAAAAACGATCTCTTCAAGCCAAACATGAATCGTCCCTCTTAGCCTGAGCTTATTGGCACTCTTGTTCCACGGCCATCAGGTAGTACCCGAGTTCGTCCTTCCAGAATTCACCGGTGAACGGCCAGTACTGGTAGGAGTCGGGAACGGCGGGAGAAAGCAGCAGTTCCTCCTGCTCGTAAATCTTCATCTCGAAGTCCATGCCGAATTTGTCGGCTTCTTCCAGCTTCTTCCGCTCGGCGTCGGTCAACTCGAAATCGATGTTGTGCGCGTTGGCCAGAAGTTCGGAAAGCATGCTCTCGACATCGGCGAATTCGTTCAGCGCCCAGCGTCCGGCCTTCTTTTTCAGATTGCTGCGCTGGCGCTGCATTTTCTTGATGGTACCCTTGAAGAATTTGGTTTCCTTGAACTTGATGGGAGATTTCCACATCTTGTCGAATTCGCGGTCCAGTTCCTGAACGTGCTCGAAGAACGCTAGGAATTTGTTGTCGTTCAGGACGTGGGTCAACACCTGGATGGGAAGCTCCGTGTCCTTGCCCGCGTAGGCCGCCTCGTACTGGTCCAGCAGATCCTCGTAGACGTTGTTCGGCGTCATGCCGGGAGCCTTGTCTTTAATGTAGGTCTGGAGCCGCTCCTGCATGTCCGTGTAACGGATGAGGAAGTTCGACAGCGTTTCCCTGGCCTGCTTGTACTTGCACAGCGTATACCAGGTGATGCCTTCGATCAGGTGAATCTCCGGCACGAAGTAATGATCGAAATAGGGGCTGGAGAGCGTCAGGCTGGCGCCCAGGGAGATGCCGTAGCGGCCGATCATGGTGGCGGCCCAGGTCTTCTCAAACTGCGCCTCGAACCACTGGGAGTTGTCGCGGCCGACCTGATCGTAGAAGGTGATGGCGGCCTTGAAGATCTCTTCCTTTTGTTCTTCCGGGGCGTCGTGGGCGGCGGCGTAGAACAACTGACCCACGGCCAGCTTGCTCATGTCCTTGACCTTGCGGCTCTCGCCGAACTCCAGGGCCACCACGGGAATCTTCTTGATGAGGTCGAAGGTTTCCTTCGCCTTCTCGTATTCCTTGCGCTTGACCTCGATGATGCCTTTGAAGTAATTGGCCTTGGCGAAAAACGCGGACTTCTTCGCCACCTGGGAGAACTTCGTATAGGCTTCGTCGAACTGGCCCTGGTTGAAGTACATCTTTCCCACCAGGTAGATCAGCTCGTTCCGGAAACGCTTGGGGAATTTTTCCAGCGGGATGTTGGACAGCACGGCGAAAATCACCGTTTCGTCCCGGGTTTCGTAGGTGATGGCCAGGAGCTTGATAAGAGCGGAAGTGAAATAGATGCTTCCCTCCGGACCCTTGAACAGGATTTTGGTCAACTCGTACGAGCAGGCCTGGTACAACCCCAGCCGGTACAGGCTTTCCGTGAAATAATACTGCGCCGACTCGTGCAGGGCGCGCCAGTCCGGATTCTGGAGAATGCCGTTGAAGCCGATGGCGGCCTGGTAGTAGTTGCCCTGGTTGTAGGACAGAATGGTGGTCTGAACCTCCAGGGGCATGCGCTGATGATCTTCCGACAGGGGAATGAAATCGTAGCGCGTCATCATTTTCTCACGCGCGCTGGGCTCGGCGCACGAACTGGCGAAGAGCGCGGCGATCAGAATCAGGGTACTGGCCAATAACAGACGTTTCATAGGTACGGACTCCTTCCGAAACGCGGATGTCACAAGGGGAACGCTTCCTCGCGGATCAATCGACCGGGAGATGGAATCCCAGTCCCAGCGTCACGAAATAATTGTGCCGCACGAGCTTGCCACCCCGGGTGGAGTCGGTCGCGCTGGCGCCGGTATCGAATACTTCCTCTTCCTGCCCGGTGAACTGGGCCCGCTTGTCCGAGGCGATCATGGCGTAGTAGGTGAAATCGAAACGGATCGACAGCCACTGAAGCACGTAAAAATCGACCAGAAAGCCCAGGTCCGGGGCCGGGGCGATATCGCCGTTTTCCAGGCCCATGACCGCGACGCCGGCGTACAGGCCGAAGTCGTAGTTCGCGATCACGGAAGAGAGCAGCGAAAATTTTCCGTAGGCCGGGAAGAACACCAGATCCAGACCGGAGAACCAGGTCAGCTCGGAGTTCTTGATGAAGTCCGGGTTGATGTCCAGGCCGCCCTTGTCGGGAGGATCGGTCAACAGGGTGGTGGCGTCGCGATCCTGGTTGAAGACGTATCCGCCGCCGACCTGGAGGCCCAGATATTCCAGGATCCGATAGTTCACGCGCATGCCGACCATTTCGCTCATCACGAAACTGTCGGCGGGGTTGATGCCGCCGAAGGGCGTCAGTTCCCACTTTCCCTTGCGCTCGAAAGTCTTTTTCTGGACCACTTTGGCCTTCCGTTTGAGCGGAAGTTCGATGTCCCGTTTGCGGCCCTTGGATTCCGCCGCGGCCTGAAGCATCGTGGCGTCGGCGCTCTCTTCCGGAGAGGCTTCCGTTTCGGATACGTCCTCCGGCAATCCGCCGTCTTCTCCGGCGTCTTCCTCGTAATTGGACGGCGTGTCGAGGCCTTGGCCGAAAGCCGCCGCGGGAAGCATCCACATCAGGGCGACCAGCATCGCGAATAGAATGACTTCTTTCCTCATGGCCCTTCTCTTTTCGATAATGGTTAGTTCAAAATAGCCTGAATCGAAATTCCTTTATGATCGCCCCGTCATTCGAGGCTTGTTTTCTCGACCGCTTTCGCCACCGCCGTTCAACGGATCGAAACAGGGAAAATCATCACCCGTGCAAGACGGGGCCGATCTTCTGGTTTCCGAAAAAGTGGCCGTTCGTTCACTGTGTCTGATACCGTGATTTTCGCGTTATCGGAAGCGTACTCGAAACACCGGATTTTACCGGCACGCCAAGTACCGAGAATCCCTTTAGTTATTAAAGGGATGGCATGATTTAGCATGAAAGTTATTAATATGCAAGCAATTTTTGGTTTTCTTCCCCTCCGGTAGGAAGGAAACTGAATCCGCTTCATTTTTCGATTCCGGAGAAAAAAGGAGCGAAACGGAAGCCTTCATTTTTATTGAATGATTCCGGGCGATTTCACGTCGAAACCATGGGAGACGAAATGAACGGAAACCGCCGGCCGTTTCCGAACGGAAACGAGAGGACGGGGTGTGTTTATTAATAGGGGGGTTCTGACTTACATTTGAAAAAAAACGAAAGGCGTTCATCGATCCCGTCCGGATGGAATTCAAGGCGCGCAAAGCGATTCCATCGCCTTTCGGGCTCCGCTCACCAGATCGTTGACGATGCGGGCGGCGGGTTGGATTTCATGAATCAATCCGGCCACTTGCCCGATTTCAAGTTCTCCCTCCTCGATATTTCCCTCCAACATGCCCAGGCGGCTGCGCCCCCGGCCCAGCAGGCCGGAAAGCGTCTCCCGGTCCGCGCCCGCCCGTTCCGCCTCTTCCACCCGAAGGCGAAAGGCGTTGCGGATCAGGCGCACCGGAATCAACGATTTCAACACCAGGAAGGTATCGTCCCCCCGGGCCTTCAGCACTTCGTTCTGAAACGCCGGATGGGCGCTGGCCTCCCGGGCGCAGACGAAACGGCTGCCTACCTGGACGCCTTCCGCGCCCAGAGCCATGGCGGCGGCCACGCCCCGTCCGTCCCCGATCCCTCCGGCCGCGATCACCGGAATGTCCACCAGGTCCGCCGTCCGGGGAACCAGTGTAAAGGTCGTCAGTTCGTCCCGTCCGTTGTGGCCGCCGGCCTCGAAGCCTTCCACCACCACGGCGTCCACACCCGCGTCCGCGCATTTCACGGCCAGTTCGGGCGTGCTGGTCACATGCGCCACCCGCGCCCCGGCGTCCTTGAACGTCCGGGTGTATTTCTTCGGCGAGCCCCCGGAGGTGAACACGATGCGCACGCCTTCTTCCAGAATCACCGGAATCATGCTTTCCGCGTGCGGCTGAAAAATGGGAAGGTTCACCCCGAAGGGTTTTTCGGTGAGCGTCTTCGCCTTGCGGATGTGGCGGCGCAACAGGTCGGCGTCCATGGAACCCGCGCCGATCAGCCCCAGCGCCCCGGCCTCGGAGACGGCCGCCGCCAGTTTGCCGCCGGAAACCCAGATCATCCCGCCTTGAACGATGGGATACTCGATCCCGAACAGGTCGCAGACGCGCGTTTTTTTCATGGGTGTCCTCCCAAAGAGAAACGAATCAAACGTTGAACCGGAAATGGATCACTTCGCCGTCCTTCGGCAGGTATTCCTTGCCTTCCAGGCGCATCTTTCCGGCCTCCCGGCATTTGGCGTCGCTGCCCAGCTCCACCATGTCCGGCCACTGCATCACCTCCGCGCGGATGAAACCGCGCTCGATGTCGGAATGAATCTTTCCCGCCGCCTTTCTGGCCACGGTTCCGTTGCGAATGGTCCAGGCGCGCACTTCGTCCGGCCCGGCCGTGAAAAAGGAGATCAGGTCCAGCATGGCGTATACGTCCCGAATGAAACGATCCTTGGCCGGTTCCTCCAGGCCGAGAGAACGCAGATACTCCAGCCCCTCTTCCTCGTCCAGGTCGCCCAGTTCCATTTCCACCTGCCCCGAGACCGCCAACACGCGTAACCCCCGCGTTTCGGCGTAGGCCGAAATCTCCTCCGGCACGGGTTCGGCGGCGCGGTCCTCGGCGACGTTCAAAAGCACCATGCAGGGCTTGCGTGAAAGAAAGCCGAAGCCCGCCAGTCCGGGCCAGGCGCCCTCTTCCAGTTCCAGCAGACGCAGGGGAAGATCCTCTTCCAGGTGCGCCTGGATTTTCTCCAGGTATTCGCGCTCCTTGGATTTCTTGCCTTCCTTTTTCAGACGTCCCAGGCGGTTTTCCGCCACGATGAGATCCGCCAGGACCATTTCCGATTCGAAGGCCCGCATATCCCGCATGGGCTCGGCGTCCTCGGACAAGGCCGGGTTCTCGAACCCCCGAACCACGTGAACCAGGGCCTCCGCCGCGCGCATCTCGGCCAGGATCACGGGGACGAAGCCCTTGCCCTCGGCGGGATTCACCGCCGCGAGATCCGAAAAGACGATTTCCGCGTAGGTCAGTTTCTTCGGCTGGATCTTGTCCGCCATGGCCTTCAGGCGCTTGTCCGGCACCTTGATGTTGCCCAGATTCTTGGTGTCTTCCCCGTGGTAGCCGCCCACCTCGGCCCGCAGGCCGGTCAGGGCGTTGAACACGGAGGTCTTTCCCGCCCCGCGAAATCCAACGATATCCACTTTCATGATGCTTTCCACCTTCCGTAAATTGAGCGCCGAACCAGCGATGGCATCGCCCCGGCATCCGGTCTTAGCAGATCGCGCCCCGGAGGGCAAGTCCGTATCCGAATCCCGTTTTCAGGCGGCGATTCGCATGCGCGGTTTCACCGCCGCGAGGCTCGCCATGGGCCCGGCCGGAAGCGTCGGAAAAGGGGCGGCAAATCCCTTGACCTGGCTTGTCGGAAATTTTATATTGAAGGATCGTTGGGAAGCGTCGCTTCACATTTTCAATCGACGGCATCCGGAAACGGCGGACGCAAACGAATCGGGAGAACGGATGAACATCATTGGCGGAAAAAGGCGGCTATGGCTGATCGGGCTGGTTCTTTGGCTGGTCGTCGGCTGCGACAGCACCATCGGGGAACGTCCGGACGGCGACGGACCGGACACGGATCCGATCGACGGCCCGACCGACGGAGACGGGGAAGAAGACGCCTTCGAGAACGATGCGGAATGCCAGATCGATTATGCCTTCTGCCCGGAAGACACGGACTGCCTGCACTACGACCTGATCGTCGATTCGGAACCGGATTGCGTACACCGCTGTATCGGTCGTGTTCGAAACAACGGCATGGCCTGTCAATCCGACGGGCTGGCCGGAATCTGCCGGGACGGGGAATGCCGGATCGAAATCGACGGCGACCTGGACGAGGAACCGGAGGGCGAACCCGAGCCCGCCACGTGCCCGGAGATCGTAACCCCGCCCACCTGCCCCGATAACGGCGACTGCTTCCGCTACGACGTTTTGCAGAGCGCCTATCCGGAGTGCCGGGCCTATTGCGAAAAAGCGAACAGAAACGAGGGTTTGTACTGCACGGAGGCCGGTCTGCCCGGCTTCTGTTTCGGCGGCGTCTGCTCCTTGTGGGCCGACGGCGACGCGGAACCGGAGGAGGACGCCCCCGCCGACGGCGATACGGATTTGGATCCGGACGCGGATACGGAAACCGACGACGACGCGGAGGAAGACCGGGAGCCGCCGGAGCAGGACGAAGGCGACGCGCCCGAACCGCCTCTGGTGGATCTTCCCGCAGAGATCCCGGACGGCGATCCCCTGGGCATCGCCAACGGCATCCTCATCCAGTCTCGCGGCGAGGTGCTGGAAGTCTGCCTGGAACTGGAAATCACCCACGATTACAACGGCGACCTTCGGGTGACGCTGATCGCGCCCGACGGCCGAAAGGTGGTGGTGGCCGATCGGCCGGGTACCGGCCCGAACCTCGGCGGTCTGTTCCGCTTCATCGATTTCGACGGCATGGAGGCGAACGGCCTCTGGCGGCTGGTGGTGGCGGATCTGGTGGAGGGCGATACGGGCGTTCTCGATTTCTGGGACATCGATCCCACCTGCGGACTGCCGGACGGCGACGAGGAAACGGACGACGACGGCGGTGATTCGGACCTCGAAACGGACGGAGACGGAGAAGCGGACGACGACTTCGAGTTCCCCGACCTGGAGCCCGCGCCCATCCCGCCCCACGACGCGCTGCTGCTGAGTTCCAACGGCGTGGCGGGCGGACTGTCGTCCATCCATTACGACGGAGAGGAATTCTCCACCGACATGGATTTCGGAGCGGCTTTTGCCGAGGCCCGACTGCGCGCCTTCGGGAACTGGATCTTCGTTCTGGGTTCCAACGCCCCGGCGGACATTTCCGTGCGGAATGCGGACGGCCTGGACGAGTTGCACCGCTTCGAGGTGGACATCCACCGAAAGGCCCTGCGCGACGTACTCCTGCTGAATCCGCACAAAGCCTACGTCACCCGTCCCGATCTGGCCTCCATTCTGTCCGTGGATCCCCAGAACGGCGACGTTCTGAACGAAATCGACCTGCGGGACTACGCGGACGAAGACGGCTCCCCCGAGCCCGGCGCCATGATCCAGGTGGGCGACGACGTGTTCGTGACCCTGCAAATGCTGAATGAACAGGGCCGCCCCAGCGGAAACGGCCGGCTGCTGGTGCTGGACCGCTACACGGACGCCATCCGCCCGGTTTCGTCGAGAGACGAACCGCCCGCCATCGCGCTGCCCTGCGGCAATCCCGCCGGACGCATCCAGTACCTGGAGACCGAGGAACTGCTGGTATTGACTTGCGCGGGAGATCCCGAGGCGGAGGACGAAGGCGGCTTGGTCCAGGTGGATCTTTTGGACTACGAAGTCTTCAACTACGTCTCCCTGGAAGGAGAAATCGGCGGCAGTCTGCTGGATCTGGTGGTGGTGGACGACCGGAACGGTTACGCCCTGGCCAACACGGAAAGCGATTATTCCATCCTGCTGAAGCTCGATCCTTTCACGGGACAGCCGGACCGGACGCTGCGCCTTGCCGCCCGGGGGGATCTGGCCGACGTCGCCATGGGACCGGACGGCCTGCTGTTTCTCTCCGACCGCACGCCGGGTTCCGAACAGATCCTGCTCTTCGACGGTTTCAGCGGACGGCCCGCCATGGCCTACGGCCTGCCCACCGGACAGTATCCGCCGAGGCAAAGCGTCTTTTTCGACCCCGAGGCCGCCTCTCCGGACGGCGACTGGGACTATGACTGGGAGCCCGAGCCGGAACCGGAGTGGGAAGAAGAACCGGAACTTGAACCGGAAGCGGAACTTGAGCCGGAGTTGGAACCCGAGCTTGAGCCCGAGGCGGAAACCGAGCTTTCTCCCGATGGCGATCTGGACGCGGAGGAGACGGAGACCGAAGACGAACTGGAACCCGAGTCCGAGTCCGAACCCGAAACGGAAACCGAGCTTCCTCCCGATGGCGATCTGGACGTGGAAGCGCCGGAGACGGAAGACGAACTGGAACCCGAGTCCGAGTCCGAAACGGAAACCGAGCTTTCTCCCGATGGCGACCTGGACGCGGAAGCGCCGGAGACGGAAGACGAATCGGAGCCCGAGCTTGAGCCCGAACCGGAAACCGAGCTTTCTCCCGATGGCGACCTGGACGCGGAAGAACCGGAGACGGAAGACGAATCGGAGCCCGAGCTTGAGCCCGAACCGGAAACCGAGCTTTCTCCCGATGGCGACCTGGACGCGGAAGCGCCGGAGACGGAAGACGAACGGGAGCCCGAGCTTGAGCCCGAACCGGAAATCGAGCTTTCTCCCGATGGCGATCTGGACGCGGAGGAACCGGAGGCCGAAGACGAGTTGGAGTCCGAGGCCGAGCCCGAGCTTGAGTCCGGACCGGAAGTGGAAATCGAGATTGAAACCTCTCTGTCGCCGGAGAGCGATCGGGACGCCGCTGAATTCGAGGTTGAACGGGAACCCGAAATCGAATTCGAGGCGGAAGCCGAGGAGGAAATCGAACCGACGCCCGACGGCGACGAGGACAATGGAGATTTCGAAGTCGAGATAGAGCCCGAGGCCGAACCCGAATTCGAGGCCGAAGCGGAGCCCGAAGCCGAAGTCGAACCCGAACAGGAAACCGAACCGACACCCGATGGCGATCAGGACGACGGAGATTTCGAAGTTGAGGTAGAGCCCGAACAGGAAACGGAACCCTATTGAGCGATGGCAGGAATCACCGGAAGTTAACAGGCGAAATGAAATGAAATACAAAATCGCCATGATCGACCAGGACAGGCAGACCCTGGAGCGTATGAAGCAGCACCTGGAATTGAAGGGCTATCCCGTGGATACCTTCACGGATTGCCTGGAAGCCCTTCAGGCCATTCGCGTGGGTCATCACAAAATCGTCATTGCGGATACGGACATGCCGAGGCTGGACGGGCCGACGCTGATGAAACGGCTGGGGCAGCTCAACCCGCTGATTCAGGTCATCCTGACCACCACCGTCGCCACGCCCGAAAAAGTCGCCGCCGCCAAGGCCGGAGGCGCGCGAGGCTTCCTCATCAAGCCCTTCGATTCCTTCCAGGTCGTGGAAAAGCAGGTGGATCAGGCCGTGGAATCCTTCGAAATGCATCTGAACAGGACACGCTCATGACGACCGGACTTCCGGACAAAGGCTTCATCCAGGTCTATACCGGCGACGGCAAGGGAAAAACCACCGCCGCCCTGGGGCTGGCGTTGCGCGCGGCGGGCCACGGACTGAGGATCTTCATCGGCCAGTTCATGAAAGGCATCGCCTATGGCGAATGCGAGGGCGCGAGCCGCCTGGGCGAGGCCGTCACCATCGAACGCTTTGGCGAGGACAGCATGGTCCACCCGGACGCCCCCCGGGAAGAAGACCTCCGGCGGGCCCGAAACGGCCTGGAACGCATCCGGGAGATTCTGCGGGAAGGCCGGCACCAGGTGGTGGTGCTCGACGAGATCAACGTCACCGTGGCCTTCGGCCTGCTTCCGGAAGCGGAGGTGCTAGAGGTGCTCCGGAACAAACCCGACGGCGTGGAACTGATCCTCACCGGCATCCACGCGCCGCAATCCTTTCTGGACGCGGCGGACCTGGTGACGGAGATGAAGGAAGTGAAGCATTATTACAAGGAAAAAGGCATTCTGAGCCGACCCGGAATCGATCGCTAGAAAGGCGGGAAAGTCGTGGCGCACACCGAGGAACAGTTCGGAAAATACAGCCTGGAAAGAAAACTGGCCACCGGCGGCATGGCGGAAATCTTTCTGGCCCGCCATGTGGACCAGCCCCCGGACACGCCCCCGGTGGCGCTGAAACGCATTCTGCCCCACCATTACCAGGATCCCGACTTCATCCAGATGTTCATCCGGGAAGCCAAGATCGTGGCGGAACTGAACCATCCGAACATCATCCGCATCCAGGATTTCGGAAAAGAGCAGGGCCAGTACTACATGACCATGGATTACATCGATGGCGTGAACCTGGACAAGGTGCTGGACGCGGCCAAGGAAAACCCGGACGCCTGGAACATCGCCTGCGGCATCGAGGTGCTGAACCAGGCCCTGACCGGCATTCACTACGCGCACAAGAAAACCGACCGGGACGGAAAGTCCCTGGACATCGTTCACATGGATCTCAGCCCCCATAACCTGATGATCTCCCGGGAAGGGGACGTGAAGATTCTGGACTTCGGCATCTCCAAGGCCATCTACGAAAACGATCAGAAAGCCTATCACGCCCTGCGCGGAACCTACGCCTACATGTCGCCGGAGCAATGCCGCGAGGAATTCGTGGACCATCGTTCCGATATCTTCACGCTGGGCATCATGCTGTACGAACTGACCACGCTGCGCTCGCTTTTCTCCAAGCAGCCGTCGGAGTTCATGATCTTCAAGGCCATCACCGAGGGCATCATTCCGCCGCCCTCCAACATCGTCAAGAATTATCCGCCGGAATTGGAGTTTATTCTGTACAAGGCGCTGGAAGTCAATCCCCTGAAGCGCTTCCAGAGCGCCCGGCAGTTCACGGATTCCCTGGAGGAAGCCACCCGGGCGTACAATTTCGAGTCCGGCTCGCGCATTCTCTCCAAGGCCCTGGAGAATTTCGGTTTCAACACGGATCAGTCCACCGGCATTCTGACCATCGACACCCAGGTGGCCGAGGCCGATACGGAAGTCACGGATGGCGAGGACCGCTCCCCGGCCTCCGCGGCGGACGCCCGTCCATCGCGCCCCGGAACCCACGTCACGCCCATGGAGCGCATCCCGCCCACCTACGCAGGGCCCATCGAGCCCATCGACCCGGAGGAACAACTGGAAGCGGAACTGGCCTTCCGTCGCCACCGGACGATGCTGCTGAGCCTCTTCGCCGCGCTCATGCTGGCGGTGACGGCCGGATTCGGCATCGGCTACACCCACAAGGTGGGCGACATGGAAGAGAGCGTGGGCAGCCGGATCTACGTTCCGGAAAAAGGGCGCATTTTCGTGGAGACCGATCCGCCCGGAGCGGTGATCTTTCTGGACATGAAGAAACAGGAAAAGACCTCCCCGGCACTGTTCGACAACATGCCGCTGAACCGGCAGGTGGAGGTGGAGGCGGTGCTGCCCGGCTACGAATCCGTGCGCAAGGACATCAAGCTCTCTCCGGAAATCCCCATGGACGCCCTGCTGGTGGAGTTCCGCCGGAAGTGAGGGGCGGCTCGCCTGTGCGAACGTTCATCCGGTGTGAATCCGTGTCCCGTTCTTGCGGGATCGGAAAGGCGTGAAACGCCGAAGCTACTTGTCGATTCATCCTCCCCGGTTCTCCAAGACAGGAAGCCCGGAACAAATCATCAATAGTGGGAGTCGTGAATATGTTCGAAAAAACGCTGCTTATCGGGTTGATCCTTCTGATGGCGATGGGATGCGAATCGAAGGATTCCGTTCCGGACGGCGGAGACGAAGATCAGGACGGGGATACGCCCTCCATGAGCGGCGACGCGGACCTTGATGGAGAACCCTTGGATGACGATGCTCTCTCCGACGGCGACACCTCCGACGGCGACACCTCCGACGACGACACCTCCGACGGCGACGGAGACGCGGAGTTCCCGGATGGCGACGCGTCCGACACCGACAGTGATGAAGAGACCGATCCGGTTTTTGGAAACCGAGTGTTGATTTTTTACGGGCGTTCTGGCGTGGACGAGAGCGGAATTTATGGATACGGCGCCCACCTCACGGTTGCGGAGCGCTACGCCACGGCGGGCCTTACGGTGGATTATACGAGCCAGTGGCCGGAGAGCCTGGTAGATTACCGTCTGGTGATCCTTGCCGTGCCGGGGTTCGATGATTCGGATGACCGGTTCGTCGAATCCGAAGTCAACGCTCTGCTCTATTTTCTTGGGAACGGCGGCGTACTTTTCATCGAGAACGAAAAATCCTTTTACAGTGGGACAACAGTCATCAACGACCTGCTGACGCGCCTCGGTAGTTCGATCCGCCAGCAAGACGACATCATCGGAACGGGCGGATATTACGGCGTGCTGACGACGGACATCACAAACCATCCCTTCATGGAGGGCGTGGAAACCCTCGGGTTCGGCGAAAGCTCCCTGGTGCAGCCCGGTGCCGCTCCATGCCTGGTCGAGTATTCCGGACAATGCGTAATGGCCGTGGAAGCCATGGGGTCGGGATTTCTGATCGCCGCCGGGGACCAGCAGTTCATCGACGACCACGCCCTGGAGTCCTTTCCGCCCGATGGCGGAGATAACGTGCGTTTCGCCGAGAATCTTGCACGATTACCGCGCTAAAGCAGCAATACCTCACCCTTCCCCGATCAGCTTCCTGAAATACGCGGGTACGTCGACCTCGAAGCGGCACGGCTTGCCGCTGAACGGGTGATGGAAGGCGATTGAAAAGGCATGCAGCGCCAGACGTTTGTGGGGAGATTTTCCGTCTCCGTATTTCCTGTCGCCGACGATCGCATGTCCGCTCTCGGCCAGATGGACCCGGATCTGGTGCTTCCTGCCCGTCAACAGATCGATTTCGAGCAAGGAGAGCGCCCGGGATTCCTTCAGAACTTTATAGGCGGTGCGGGAAAACTTCCCCTCGTTTTTGTCGGAAGTGGAATAGACATGATACGTCTTGTTTTCGGCCAGATGGGAGGAAATCGTGCCCGAGGGCTTGTCGAAGTGGCCGTGAACCACGGCCAGATAAATCTTGCTGACTTCGTTCCACTGATCCTGTAACGCCTGTTTGGCTTGAACATTCTTGGCGAAGACCAGGATTCCGGAAGCCTCCCGGTCCAGCCGATGTACGATGAAGATCCTGTTCTTGGATTTGGCGCAGCCCTTGCGAACGTAATCGGTCAACATGTAATAGGCGGTGCGCGTCTTTTCGTCATCGGTGGCGATGGTCAGAAGACCGGGCGGTTTATCCACCAGCAGAATGTCTCTGTCTTCGTACAGAATTCGGAGATCCTTGGGCAAGTGCCGGGTATTCGGTTTCGAAGATTTGGGCAAAAGGCACGCTCTCTTTCATGCTCCCGGCTTTCCGTTTACAAAATGTCCATGACGCTCTCGTCGGAGCGGGCATGGCGACAGGGGGAAATCGGACCAGCTTCAGACTCGACAGGAGAAAACAATGCCGGGCGGTCTCTCCACCCGGCATGATCGAAGAAACTTTCGGATTTCTCCCGCCTATTCCGGGCGATCGTCCTGAATGTCCACCTGGTCGGCCAAAAACGACAGCACGAAACTGTATCCCTTTTCGCCGTTGTTGAAATTGTAGTCCGGCGTGACGCCCAGGCCGAAGAGGATCTGGGCCAGGGTGACGCTTCCGTACACCACGAAACCGTTGGCGTCCGCCTCGCTGAGCGCCCCGGCGATGAAGCCGCGCTCGATCCCGCCGTATCCGTCGATATAAGCGCCCTGGACGATGGTGTCGCGCAGGGTCAGGGCCATGCCCTGCTGAATGGGAATGGTGATCTGCGTGCCTTCCCGGGTGGTGAAGCAGGTCTGGTCCACGCAGTTGGGATTCTCGCCGTCTTCCTCCACGAAGAGGGAATAGCTGGCCTGCTCGTTGACGGCGTATTCCTCGCCGATCTTGTCGCCGAAGGAAAGCGTCATGGGATACGGCAGGGCCTCGTAATCCCCCGTGCGCGGGATGAACAGGGCGTTCACTTCGCCCGAGGCGATGCGCTGGGCCACCTGCTCGTTCAGCATGGCGTTCACGTCGTAGGTCTGGGTGCCGAAGGTCGTGACCATGATGGGCTGGACAAACAGCATTTCCGTGGCGCGGAAGCCGGGCACCGGATCGTAATTCCAGTCCCACTCGATGTCGCCGTCCGGGGTGTCGTCGCCGTCGGGCGCGTCGTCGCCATCGGGACTATCGTCGCCGTCCGGGCTGTCGTCGCCGTCGGGCGTTTCGTCGCCGTCGGGCGTTTCGTCACCGTCGGGCGTATCGTCGCCATCGGGAAGAACCACCGGCATTTCGTCGTCGCCGTCGGGCAGGCCGTCGCCGTCCGCGCCTTCAAAATCGCCGTCGGGCGTCTGTTCCTTGTCCCCATCGGTATCGTCCAGGGAGATGTCCGTTTCGTTGCAGGCGAAAAGGAAGGCTGTCGAAAGCAACACGGCCAGAAGGCCAAGGATGGTTTTCATTCTCATCGGGATTTCCTCCAAAGCATTACCCGTAAACACGCAAGGCGACGATCGCCACCACGACGATGGAAAATCCATAAATTCCGAGAATCCGCCGGTCCGGGCGCAGCCGTTCCCGCAGATCCGCCCATTCTTTCTTCAATCCGCCCGCCTCGGCCTCCATACGGGCCAGCAGACGCCCGGCCTCGCGGTTGTCGCCCCGCTCCAGGGCTCGCAGCACGTCCCGGCGGCTCATGACGCATCCTTTCCCGCCCGCTCCGAAACCCGATCGGCGGTTCTTGTCTCCCGAAGCCGTTCCACCAGCGAGGTCCGCGCCCGCGCCAGAAAGGCCAGCACCGGTTCCTCCAGGTAATCCGTGTAGGTCCAGGGCAGGGACTCGAAGCGCCCGTGGCGATAGATGAGCGTCAGATCGGCGTAGACGCCCCGGCCCAGGTAGATGCGCTGGGGAAAATTCTTTCCGGTGGCCAGCACGAATTTCTCCGGAAACATCATTCCGGGATCGATGTTCACGCACCGGCCGGGAGCGATTCCGGAGAACCCGGCCAGTTCCCGCTCCATGGCATCCGCCTCCAGCTTGATCGCCGGCAGGCCGTCCCGGGGCACGAGATCGGAAAAGGACACCAGCGTTTTCAGAAGACCCGTACCCATTTCCTTTTCGTAGTAGCCCGTATGGCGAAAGGGAATCGGCTCCATGCGCTCCTCGATGTTCCCGTACTTCTTCCGATAGAAATCCAGGGCCCGTTCCAGAAACTCCGGCTCGCGGTAGAAGAAGTTCAGGACCAGTTTCACGGGATCGGGATGGCGGTTGATGCGGCTCATGGGCGTCCTCGCCTTTCAGGATTTCCGGGCCGCTTCGCGAAGTTTCATGTCCAGGTCGCGTTCGGCCGTGAGGCCCTCCACTTCCCGTTCCTTGGCCTTCACGAAATGGTCCACGCACAATTTGGCGATTTCGTCGATCTTCTCCCCCCAGACGGCCTCCAGGCGCGCCTTGCATTTTTCGTACAGAATCTCCTGGAAGGCGTCCTCGGCGTGCTCGTAAATCCGCTCCTTCATGTCCCGCAGCGGGTTGGGCGGCGGATCGGGGGGAGCGAAACGGCGGGAATCGAAATCTCCCGGCCGGAAATCCGGACCCGGCGGACAGGGGCCGAACGAATGCGGACGCTCCGATGGCGGGCCGTCGAAGCGGCCCCGAGGCTCGTCGCAGCAACCGTCCCGGTCCACCCGGAACCTGGGATCCTCCCGAAAGCGATGCCTTTCGTCGCACATGGGATTCCTCCGTTCGTTTGTCTTTTCCGATTCCTGATCTCGATTCCTTTCCGGAAATCGGTTTTCAGACTAGCGCGATTCGGCCGGAAAAGCAAGGGCAATTCCTGAAGGTTTACAAGGAAGATACGTTGCGGGAGCACGACCTTTTTCTCATGATCCGGAAGCTTTTTCACTCCGACTCCCCGTCTCCATCCGTTTCCGGATCGGGGTCGGAATCGGCTTCCGACTCCTGGTCCAGATCGCCGTCAGGTGGTTGGGGAACGTTATTCGGGTCAAAGGGCTGGCAGATGCCGTCGATGCAATCTTTTCCGGCGGGGCAATCGTTTTCATTGTTCCAGCGCATGCAATAGGGTGAATCCTCCGGAATGCAGATGCCATGGTAGCAGCGCATGTCATGCCTTGAACACCAGTTTTCTTGGCATCCGTAACTAAACGTCAAAACATCAATTGGGTCTGGATTGAATGTCACCATTGATGCTTCGTCGTTACAATGTGCTCCCTGGTATTCTTCCCTGTCTTCCCAGTATTCACCGGCTAAGTTCGTAGGATAATCTTCGATCATACAACCTTGACTACAGGGAATCTCCAGGCGATAGCTGCAATCCGGCTCCTCTTCCCAATCCTGGGTTTTATAGGTCACGCGATCGCCCGAATAGGGAATCTCCAGGTTGCCGCTCTCCTCGTTGCAGACAATGGGATCGAATTCGCGATAGCCCTCGCCGAAACAATCATAGGCGTCCGTTTCTTCCCAGTTCTCGGTGATGTAGATAGCAGGAAAAGGAATTTGGGTCGCCATGTTAATTCCAGGAGGATACTGTATACAAGTCGGGTTGAACATCTTTCCATCCACGGTCCGAGTCTCCAAACCCATGTAATCGCTGCAAATGCTGCATTCAACGGGATCTCGGTATTCGGCCCAGAGCATCCAGCGGCCGTAAGGATCGCACAAATACCCTGTACGACGATCCTCCGAACAGGCCGCCACGCCGGGTATGCAGTCTCCATACAGCGGCTCCTCCGGACGGGGGTAGGCAAACGTCGGTTCCCTTTCCTGTTCCTCGATTTCGGATTCGCTTTCTTCGATTTCCGTATCCGGATCTCCGTCTTCAAGATCGTTTTCCATTTCCGTATGCGGATCCGAGTCGCGATCCAAATCCATGTCGCCATCCACGGCAACATCCATATCCTTTTCCGTTTCCAAATCCGGATCCAGGTCGTTATCTCCATCCGATTGGGAGTCGGAAGAGGAACAGCCGCCAAAAGTGAAAAGCAAAGCGATTGCAAGCAGGAAAAGGGCGTTTTTCATGGGAGCCTCCAGGTCGGACGGCGATTCCGTGGCGGGGAATGTTTCAAGGATGGCACGGATGGGGAGGTAAGTCAAGCAGCGGAAAATGCCCCGCAAGGATCCTTTTGCGGGTTCGAGCAGAATGGAGTAGGATCGGGCCGAGGAGCGCCCATGAACGCGAAGGCCCGCACGAAAGAAATCCCGGGGGACTGGAAACGGGAAACGCTCGTGTTTCTCGGCATCTGGGGGTTTTCCGTCCTCGTTCTGGCCTGGATCTTCGGCGGCGATCTGAGCGTGGACCGCGATACCGCGCGGGACTGGTTTTTCGCCCGGCGCTTTCTAGAGAGCGGACCGCTCCAGGGCCCCACCAGTTCTTTTCCCGGACTGCGCTTCGGCGCTCCCTGGACGCTTTTCATCTCGGCGCTACAGTCGCTCGGCGTGGGGATCGAGGGGCTGCACCGCATCTGCCTGACGATGCTCGGACTGGCGGTGGCGGTGCTTTATCCGGCCGGACACAGGCTGGCCGGACGCGCGGCGGGCGCATTCGCGGCGACGCTGTTGCTTTCCTTCATTCTTCTGGAAAACCTGGGCGGCATCGTCTGGGATCCCACGCCCATGCCGCTTGTATCGGCCCTGTTCTGCCTGTCCGTGGTGTTGCTTCTGAGAAATCCGTTACGGCAATATCTTTGGGCTTCTGCACTGTTTCTGGCCTGGATGGTGCAGATTCACCCGGTGGCGCTCCTTTTCGTCCCTGTTTACGCCCTGTTCGCCCTGTTGGTTCCGCTGAAAAACCGGGCGAGTTCCCTATGCCTCGCGGCGGTCCTCTTTCTGCTGACGGTTTTCAGTCTTTCGGCCCACACGATGTTGGATTTCCTGCAAACCGAACCGAAGCTCCCGGGACAACCGGACGCCGCCCTTTTGCGGGAACACGGACATTTTCTATGGCTCGGCCTGCTTTTCTGCCTGTTGGAGTGGCTGCAAGACTTCGGAAACAAAGAGGAATCCGTCCGGACTCGCCTTTTGCGCCAGGGCATGTTGCTGGGCCCCCTGCTGCTCTTTTACGGTTTTTCCTGTCTGTACGGCGTCGGCTACCGTTCGTATTACATCGCCCCGTTCCTTCCGGGCCTCATCCTTCCGGCCGCTTCCGTTCTGGGGCGGCAATGGTTGTGGATTCAAGAACGAGTGGAGAATCAAAGGCTTCCACGCCTGATCGCAACGAGCCTTCCGGTCGCGATTTTCCTGTTCGCCGGTCTTTTCGTCCGACCCCTGCACCCCGATCCGCCCCTTTCGCTCCGCTTTCACGAGGCGAAGCAGGCGGCCAAAGCGCTGGCCGCCCGGGGAATCACGGACTTCGGACAACTTTTTTCCTGTCTGAATTCTCCGCAGAGATCCTTCTGGCTGACCGGCATGGAACTCTTTCTGAACCCCCCCGAGCCCACCCGGCCGGACCTCGATACCTGCCCCAGGCCGTTTACGCTGATGAAAATCCCGGGAGACTTGCCAAAGGATCTCGGCCCGGACTGGAGCGCGTGGAAGGGACACGGCAATGCCTCGATTTTACTTGGGAATCCGGAGCTTCCGGCGGAAATCGATCGTTGGCGCGTTCGCCTATCGGTGGATGAAACGGATCCGAAAGCCACGGAACGGAGCTTTTCCACAATCTATTCCCCCAACTCCGAGGGCGGTTGTCCGCTGCCCGAGGGACTTTGCGACGCCGAACTTTTCCGCACTTCCGTCCAGGAGTTCATCTTTCGTCTGACACCGAAAGACAACCGGGGTTTTTGGGTCTGGACCGCCCCCGGGGAACACCTTTGGCCCGATTCGGAAGAATCTCTTTTGAAGTCGTCGCAACCAACCGGAATCCCGGCGGTTTTCATCCTTCCCGATCAGAAGGGCGTCTCCGGACAATTCCACGTCCGGCGAAAACCGGGCCAAGAGCTTTTATGCGCGCCCCGGCCGTTTCTGGGTTTCTCCACGGACACGGACGATCCGATTTTCCGGCTGGTCCACGGGAGGAAGCAACCATGAGGGCGACTCCCATCCGGCATGCGTTTTTTTTGCTGGCGTTTCTCTGTGCCTTTTTTTGGACCTCCGGCCTGGAGGCGAAACCGGTGCTTTCGGAAAACCTGGCGCAAGACATTCTTGACTCATGGACCCGTTCTGAAGGCGGAATAAACAAGAGTATCGTGCTATCCGGCGTGAGTGTCGAAAAGAACAAGCTCTTTCTGCATTTCTCACTGAACGGCGAAGCCATGGAAATCCGGGGCGAGCGCCCTCCGGACGGCGGGCGGCCGGGAGCGTATTTCCGCTTTTCCGCGCCGAACGGCAAACTCGCCTCCCTGCCCCCCGCGATCCATCGGGCCCTGGAGCGGGTGAACGCCGCGATTCCGACGGATCCCTGGCGATCGGTGAAGGAAAAAAAGGAGGAGCTTTCCCATGGAACGCTCATGGGGCTCTTCGGCCTGAACCTGTTGATCTTCCTTTATTTTTTCATCATCTGCCTGAGGGGCGGCCTGCGAGGCGATCCGGCGGATGGAAAATAGGCGGAAAAGAGGATCCCCATCTCGCGCCCATCATCCAGGGGAAGTTCCACCCTCCGGTCATCCAAGCGCCCAGGCCAGGGCCAGGCCCAGATAGTTGCCCACGGAATATCCCACCAGGCCGCTGGCCAGACCCGAGATCAGCACTTCCTTGTTCTTCAATACGGAAACCACCGGCCCCACGAAGGCCGGACCGTAGATCCCGGCGGTGGAGGTGATGATGACCGTATCGCGATCCAGGCGCAGAATGGCGGCCAGCGTGACATGCAACGCGATGGCTCCCAGCATGACGAAGCCGATGTAGCCGAAAATGGCCGGAGAGGTGTGAACCAAGGTATCGAATTTGGCGGCGCTGCCCACGGCCACGCAGAAGATCAGAAGCACGTACATGCCGGATTCCTGGGAGCCTTTCAGGGCGCGTACACGCTTTTTCATGGAAGCGGCGATGGCGAAAGTCGTGATGAGCAGGATGGCTCCGGCTTCCTGCATGCCTTCCGGCAAAAGCACACTCAACCCTCCCGCAGCGGCGACAATGAGAGCCGTTAGCAGGAAGGAAAGACCTACGTGACTCCAGATCACCGCGGCCTTTCCGTCCGCCTCTTCTTCTTTCACGTCCGCGTTTCCGGCCTTCTGAAACGGCGGCAGGATCTTCGCAAGAAGGCGCGGTCCCAGGGTGAAAAGAAAGAGCAGATACGTCGCTCCCATCACCATGTCCACCGATTCCAGCACGATGAACATTTCCGGCTTGATTTTCAGCGCCGTGCCGATGGCGTTCATGTTGGGCGTGCCGCCGGTGTAGACCCCCACCAGCATTCCCGCGATTTTGGCGCTTTCCTCGAAGGTATCGGCGAAGATGAAATGCCCGATAGTGCTGGTTATCATTACGGAAACCACACACAACACGAAACTGATGACAGTCACCCGCGAGAGCCGCAACCAGCCGATCAGGTCCACGGAAAACAGCAAAAGGGGAATGGCCAGGGCTACCGTGACGTTGCGGACCATCATGGATACGGGCAGGCTCACCGGAAGAAAATCCTGGTTGGCCATGACGATGCCGGCCAGATAGCAAACCAGGACGGGAGAAATCACCTGAATGAAACGACTTCGCTTTTCGAGTTTCAGCACCAGTGCGGGAGCCAGAAGATAGACGGTCAGTTGGATCACGACGGCGAGGATCTGGAAATTCGTCATGGGCAAAGGCTCCGGAAAGTCGGTGGAAACATCAGGAGGCGATACTGTACCACAGCCAAGGGCGTGAATGAAACCTTTCTACGGCATGACCGGCAACAGCACGTGGGACGGCCGCGCGCGGCTGCGATGGTAGCGCAGTTCGGGAGGCGTCTCGGGCAGAACGGCGAAGTTGTCCCGGTCCGCCGCCGCCAGGGCGATGCACAGGGCGTGCCCCTTCTTGAAAAGATAGGACGTGGGAATCAGGTCGAACACCAGCTTGGCGGGTCGATGGGGAACCAGGGGCCGCGCGTCCTTTCGCCGGAAGGTGCGATAGGGATTCGGAGAACGGTAGGGCGGCGTTTCGTCGGAAAGTTCGCGATGCACGGCCCGCAGCACGCCCTCGGTGACGTACTGCACCCGGCCCATGGGAAACACGTCTTCCAGATAGACGAAAAACGCGCCGTCTTCCGCGTCGGACTCCACGTACAAGGTCACCCGGGGATGGCCCGTCACCTCCAGATCGTCCTCCAGCGGCGGCGTGGTGTAAGTGAGCAGTTTTTTATCGACCCATCGGCGGGTGGGATAGACGATGGGCCGATGCTTGGGATTGACCAGGGAGAACCAGCGGTTGACTTCGCCCGTTCCCACGGAATAATCCGCCCGGTAGCGGTCGGCGGCGTCCTCCGCCTCGGGGGGGCCGGGATCGAGGCGATGATTTTCCGCGAAGTAGAAGGGCGTCATGCGCAGGCCCTCGGGCGGCCAGGAATCCGAGGTTTTCCAGACCTCCTCGCCCATGGTGTAATAATGCACGGAAGGCTCGTCCGCGATTCCCGTGTCGATGCCCTTGAGATGGTGGGCGAAGAAACGCCAGATCTCGCCGTCCCGGTCGAAGCGCGGCTTGCGGATGATCGTGAACGGGCTGATATTCGAGTATCCGCCATGATCCCAGGGGCCGATGGTCAACTTCTTTCCGGGATCCGTGCTGTTTAAATAGAAGTGGATCTCGGACAGCACGGCGGAGGCGTCGAACCAGCCGGAATAGAAATACATGGCCGCGCCGGAAGCGTTGATGGCGTCCATGTGCGTGTGGGGACTGATGGAATCGATTTCGATTTCCGGACGTTCGGCGGGGCGGTCGTCCCGAAAGGTGATTCCCCGGACCAGTTGGCTGAGATTGCCGTTCTCCCCATGTTCCGCCACGGCGTCCTGAAGTTGTTCCATGTCTCCTTTCACCGGTCGAATACCGTAGACGGCCAGTTTGGCGATCTCTCCCGCGAAGAGCCAGACCTGGTTCGTGTCCAGGGCGTGGGACAGACGACCCCAAGTGTCGGTCAGCCAGGTCAGTTCCAATCCTCCGGGAAAAACGGCCTCGGCGTATAGGTCGAAGAAGGCGTAACGCGGCATGACGGCCTTCACGGCCGGATGCTTCGTGGAGGCCAGCAACACGGCGGTGCCTCCGGTGTAGGAATTTCCCCAGGCCCCCACCTGGCCGTCGGACCAGGGCTGTCGGACGATCCAGTCCACCACCCGGTAGCCGTCCTCCGTCTCCTCCGGCGAGAAGGGGCAGTCCCGGCTTCCGAAGGAAGCTCCGGAACCGCGCGCGTCCACATAGACCCAGGCGAATCCACGCCGGACCATGTAGCGGATGGTGTCGTCGAAGCGGCCCCTCAACAGGCGCTTGAACGGCCATCGAACGGCCATGCCCCGGACGTAGCGCGTCTGGATCAGAATGGCGGGCAGTTTCTCGCCTTCCGGCAGGTCTTTCGGAAGATAGACGTCCGCGGCCAGCTTCACGCCATCCGGCATGGGGATGTAGACCGACGTGCGGCGAACCTCTTTGTATGGCGGGGAAATCGTCGAAACGCGGCCGTCGTTTTTCCACCAGGCTTCGTCCAGACGGTTCGTCGAAGCGCACCCCGGACCGACCAGCATCAGCACAGCAACGACCCAAAGCGGCCAAAGCGAAAACAAGCGTCCCGAATACGCGCACGCGATCCGCTTCATGACGCCACCTCCAAATCCACCTTGGCCACGCGCTCCACGTCCCGGACGTAGAAGAACGACCCGAGCAGAAACGCCAGACCCGCCAGCAGGGAGAACAGCGGGAGAATCGTCAGGGCCGTCAGCAGATCGTGGCGGTCGCTCACCGCGCCGACGAAGATCGGCCCCAGGGAACTTCCCAGAATATGCATCACGATGACGTTCAAGGCGTAGGCCGTGGCCCGGATGCCGGGATGCACCACGTCCTGGGTCACGGCAGCGACGCCGGGAACGAAGGCCGAGGCCAGCGTCCCTCCCAGAAGAAAGACGCCGTACTGCCGGCCGCCCTCGAAAAACGCGAAGGCGCTGAAAAGCACCAGCCCGGTCAAGACGGAAGTGATCGCCCCGAACAGGAGCCGCGCCCGTTTCTGGCGGCGGTTCCAGCGGTCCGCCAGCCAGCCGCCCAGCGGTGCGCCGACGATGGCCATGGCCATGACCAGTCCGCCCTTCATGCCCGCCTCGCTCATGGGAGTGCCGTCCGTGCGGTGATAGAAGGTGGGCAGCCAGCTCATGAAAGCCACGTTGACGAACATGTTGGCCGCGAACCCCAGATAAGCGAACACCAGGGATTTCGTCTTCAGCAGTTCCCGTACCACGCCCAGAAACCAGCGGATTCCCAGGGGAGGAGGATTCGTATCGATCCCACCCGAACTTTCGGGTTCCAGATTCACCGTGCGGTAATCCTTCACCCGGAAAAACAGAACCGCCAGGACGAGCCCCGGCAGGGCGACTACCCCGAAGGCGTGCCGCCAGCCCCAGTACTGGGCTATGACGCCGCCCAGCACCACGCCCAGGGCGCTCCCCAGGGGAATGGACGCGTTCCACAACCCCATGATCTGCGCGCGTTTTTCCTGGGGAAACAGGGCGCTTATCATGGCCGTGCCACCCGGCGCATAGCCCGCCTCGCCGATGCCGATGGCCGTACGCGCCGCGAAAAGCTGGCCGAAAGAGCGCGTGAAGGCGCAGGTGGCGGTGGCGATGCTCCAAAGCACCGCCATGAAGCCGATGCAGTTTTTGCGGCTCCAGCGATCGATAAGAAGAGATACCGGTAGAGAGAAGATCAGGATGGACCAGTAGACCGCCGAGACGAGCGCCCCGCACTGCATGTCCGTCAGTCCCCAATCCGATTTCAGATAGGGAAACAGGGAAACCACCACCTGGCGGTCCATGTAGTCGAACATGTACAAGAGGAACAACAGGGAGAAGACGTACATGGAATAGCGTTTGGAAACGAGGTATCCGTCCGGATTTCCTGTCGGTTCGGCCATGGCGTCCACGCTCTCCGCCGGTGGTTGCAAAGGGAATGCGCCCGACCTTGCGCCGGGCGCGGCGCATTCGGTTCACCCGCGAAAAATCGGCTAGCCCTTGCCGTAAGCGCCCACGTTGGCCAGCGCGATGCTGCCCGGGCTGACGGTGGTGGGATCGGTCATCACGTTGATAAGCGCGGGTTTTCCGGAAGCGAAGGCTTTTTCCATGGCCGGCTGGATTTCGTCGGGCTTTTCCACACGCATGGTGAAGCAACCCAGACCCTCCAGCATCTTGTCGTAGGGAACGTCGCCGATCCAGGTTCCGTCCGGGATGGCGTGGCCCATGCGCAGTTCCTGGCTGTGTCGGATCATGCCCCAGCCCAAGTCGTTGGCCACCACCACCACGATGGGCAGGTTCTTTCTCATCGCGGTTTCGAACTCCATGAAGTTGAAGCCCAGGGAGCCGTCGCCGATGACCAGGCAGACGCGGGAATCCGGATGCTGCAACTGGGCGGCGTTGGCGAAGGGCAGCCCCACGCCCAGACAGCCGTAAAGACCGGAGTCCAGGTAATGGCCGGGGCGCTTGACCGTGCGGGTCATGCCCATCCAGACCTGGGTGTCGCCGCCGTCGGCCACGACGAAATCGTCCTCGCGGCTCATGAAGGCGTTGACCTCGCTCGTCAGGCGCAGGGGATGGATGGGGACGTTGGGATTCTCGAAGTTGGTCTTTTCCATGTTTTTGCCCATTTCATGGGCCATGTTCAGTTCGCCGACCCAACCTTCCAGGCGCTTCTTCAGCGCGTCGGCCGCGCCCTTTTCCTTCAGGCGACGCGTGGCCTGGGCCAGAAACGCGCGGATATCGCTGAAGATTCCCAGGTCGATGCTGCGGTTGCGGCCGATTTCCTCGGGCTGGATGTCCACCTGGATCACCTTGGCCGTGGGCTGGATCAACCCGCCGAACATGTAGAACAGGCTGATGCGGTTGCCGAGGAAGACCACCAGGTCGCTCATGGACTGGGCGGCCAGGCTCGCGCCGGGCCGGATGCCGATGCTGGACTCGAAGCAGAGCGGATGGCCGTCCGGCAGCATGCCCCTGCCCAGCCCCAGGGTGAACAGCGGTACACCGGAGGTTTCCACGAAATCCTTCAGATCCTCCTCCGCGCCCGCGTACCACGTGCCGTTACCGGCCAGAATCAGGGGCTTCTGCGCCTGCTCGATCAGCTCCAGGGCCTTTTCCACCCCGTCCAGGTCCACCGGCCGGGAGTTCGTTTCCGTATGCGTGCGGATGGTGATGGATTCATCCACCGAGGCGTTCAGCATGTCCACCGGCAGTTCCAGGTACACGGGGCCTGGGCGGCCGGAACCGGCAATGCGGTAGGCCATATCCACGAACTCCCCGATGCGGCCCGGCGTGTGACAGACCAGCGCCTTCTTGACCATGGGTTCGATGATGGGCGCCTGGGGCATGTCCTGCAAGTCCAGACGTTCGCAGGAGGAAACTCCCACGCAGCCGGCGATAAGCAGCAGGGGCGAGTTGGCCTGGCGGGCGTTGGCCACGGCGGTGAGCGCGTTGGTGAATCCCGGTCCGGCGGTGACCATGGCCACGCCGGGCTTGCGCGTCATGCGTCCCCAGGCCTCCGCCATGAACACGGCGGCCTGCTCGTGGCGCGTGTCGAAGAGCCGGATGCTCGTGCCTTCCAGTTCCTGATAGATGGGCGTGATATGCCCGCCGCTCAACGTGAAAATGACATCGATTCCCTTTTGCAGCAGCGCTTCGGCCGCCAATTTCGCACCCGTTACCGTCGGCATGAATGGTCTCCTTCATAACTGAAGATTGTCTTGGACGCGGCCCCCATGACTTCGGCGGCGGCGAACGTAGCTCCGGAAAGTCTGGGTATGTTAGTGTATGGTTCGAGTCGGGTCAAGATGATTCCCGAAACGGCATGCATGGAATTTCTTCAAAGTCGTACGTGTCGTGGCGCTCGATAACGGGCAGGGGCGATCCGCAACGTTCAGCGGCGGTCGCGGGCGATGTCGAACACGTTTCGGGACGGCGTGACGGTGAGCGAGGAGAATTTCCAGCCGTCGCCGCTTCTGACGAGATCGGCCTTGAAATCCACGTAGGCGTTCGGCGGTCCGCCGGAGTTCTCCGCCCGCTCCCAGCTCGCCGTGGCGGAGGCCTTCGCCAGATCGTCCTCGATCCGAACGTCCAAAGACACAATGCGGATCCGGGAGCCCCGCACCATGCGGCCGTGGGTCTGCGCCGCCCGAACGAAGGCGTCCCGGTCGCCCTTGCCGAAATTGGCCTTGATTCCCCGGACCGTCAGGCGGAAACCGTATGCGTCCAGGTTTACATAATCCAGATAGGCCTCGGCCTCCTGCTGGGGCAGGTTCTCCGCCATCGTACGCAGAAAGGCTTCCAGGCGCTCCTCCTCGCTCTCCACCAGAAAATCCGCCAGGAAGTACGCGCCGAAAAACAGGGCCGCCACGGCCGCCAGTAGCAGACGGGTCTTCGCGCTCATTCCCGCTTATGCCCGCTCGTACCCGCGCCGGAACGCTTCCAGGTTCAGCTCGACGAGCTTCGGCGGCAGGCGTTTCTTCAGCGCGTCCGTCCAGGCCTCCCGGGGAAAATCCATGCGCCCGGCCATGACCCCCAAGAGGATCACGTTCACCACGCGGATGTTGCCCAGTTCCCGGGCGATTTCGGCCGCCGGAAGCAGATGCAGATTCTTGAAATGCGTCGCCAGCTCGCCGGAGACACCCTCGGGATAATCCTGCAAGCCCGTGGCGGTGGTGAGCGAATGGATTTTCTGATCGTTCACGATGGCCACGGTGTTGCGGTTGCAGAGCGGAAGCCAGCGCAGGGCCTCCAGTTTCTCGAAGGCCAAAAGGATGTCGGTTTCCCCCTGGGGAATGGTGGGGGAATGCACGGTTTCGCCGAAGCGGATCTGGCTGTTGACCGATCCGCCCCGCTGAGCCATGCCGTGCACCTCGCTCTTTTTCACGTCGAAACCGGCGTTCAGAGCCACCATGGAGAGGATTTCCCCGGCCAGGATGATGCCCTGTCCGCCCACGCCGACGACCAGCACGTTGGTGGTTTTCCCGCTCATTTACGGCCTCCCTTCCCGCCTGCGGCTTTCTTCGCCGCGGCCTTTTGAGCCTTGGCCTTGCGCTCGGCGCGCTTCCTTCGTTCCGCCTCGGCGATCTTCGCGTGTTCCTCTTCCTTGTCCACGCGGTAAATGGCGTTGAAGTTGCACATCTGGGAGCAGAGACTGCATCCCACGCACAGGACCGGATCGATGGAGGATTTTTTCGCGGCTTTGTCGAAGATCACCGCCGGGCAGCCGATCTTCACGCAGGAGCGGCAGCCCACGCAAAGATCCGTGTCCACCCGGTAAGGCGTCTCCCGGATCTTGGCCCACTCCACGCAATCCTTTCGCACCACCACCACCGAAGGCTTGTCGTACTCCCAGTGTTTTTGCAGCGTTTCGCGCATCTCCGCGATATTCCAGGCGTCCACCGTGTCCACGTGTTTCACGCCGCAGGCCTTGGCCAGCCGCACCAGGTCCACGCGATAGGTGCTTTCCCCCATGAGGTTCTTCCCGGTGTTGGGGTTGTTCTGGTGGCCGGTCATGGCGGTGATGCGGTTGTCCAGGATGACGGTCACGAAGGGCGCGTCGTTGTGCACGGCGTCGATCAGCCCCGTGACGCCGGAATGGAAGAAGGTGGAATCGCCGATGGCGCAGGCCATCTTTCGCTTCTCGCCCTTGCGCGCCTTGACCATGCCGATGGACGCTGAGATGGACGCGCCCATGCAGATGCAGGTGTCCATGGTGGAAATGGGCGGCAGGGCGGCCAGGGTGTAGCAGCCGATGTCCCCAAAGACCGTGGCGTCTTCCAGTTTCAGGGCGGTGAAGATGCCCCGGTGGGAGCAGCCCGCGCAGAGCGCCGGGGGCCGTGCGGGAACGGCGGTTTCCGTCTTCAGACCCGCCTTCACGCGCTTTCCGAAGGCTTTGCGCACGCGGTCCACGGAGAGTTCGCCCAATAGTCCCGTACGGTCCTTGCCTTTGTCCACCGCGATTCCGGCGGCTTTCAGGGTGTTTTCCAGAACGGGATCGCCGTCCTCCACCACGTAAAGCTTCTTCACCATGCGGCGGAATTTCTTTGCCAGGTCCAGGTTCAGCGGATGGGTGAAGCCGTATTTCAGGAACGACGCCTCCGGGAAGGCCTCCTTGGCGAACTCATAGGCGACGCCGCCGGCCACGAAGCCGATTTCCTCCGAACCCTTCTCGATGCGATTGAGCGGGCTGGTCTTCCCCAGTCTGCGCAGGGCGATCTTGCGCTCTTCCACCATCGGGTGGCGTTTCCTGGCGTTGACCGGCAGCATGACGCGCTTGGCGAAGTCGCGCTCGTAATCCCGGAGCGGAACGTCCGCGCGCTCCGCGGTCTCCACCACGCCCTCGGCGTGGCAGATGCGCGTGGTGACGCGCAGGAGCACGGGGGTATCGTATTTTTCGGAGATTTCGAAGGCGGCCTTGACGAAGGCGTGAGCCTCGGCCGGACTGGAGGGCTCCAGCATGGGCAGCTTGGCGGCCCGGGCGTAGTGGCGATTGTCCTGTTCGTTCTGGCTGCTCCACATATTGGGATCGTCGGCGGTGACGATCACCAACCCGGCGTTGACGCCGGTATACGACAGGGTGAACAGCGGATCCGCCGCCACGTTCAGCCCCACGTGCTTCATGGCGCAGAGCGTGCGCGCCCCGCCGATGGCCGCGCCGCCGGCCACTTCCAGGGCGACCTTCTCGTTCACGGACCACTGGCTGCGGATGGCGTCGTAACGCCCGCAGTTCATCAGGATTTCCGTGCTGGGAGTTCCCGGATAGGCCACCGCCACCGTCACGCCCGCCTCATACGCGGCGCGGGCGATGGCTTCGTTGCCCGAAAGAACCGTCTTCATCCGTTTTCCTCCTTGTCGTGTTGACGTACCTCGCCGTAATGAAGCGCCTTTTCCCGTCCGCGCAGAACGCGCAGCGCCCCTGCGGCGAGCGCCTCCATTTCCATTTCTCCGGGGAAGACCTCCACGGGCGCGAAGGTATCCACCCGCTCGCGGATCTCCCGTACGAAGCGTTCCGAATGCGCCAGCCCGCCGGTGAGCACCAGCAGGTCCGGACGGCCCATGCAGACCGCCGCCATGCTTCCGATCTCCTTGGCCGTCTGGTAGGCCATGGTTCGCCAGACGAGTTCCGCCTGCGCGTCTCCCTCGTCCATGCGCGCTTCCACCTCTTCCAGATCCATCGTGCCGAGATGATCGGCCAGGCCACCCCGTTTTGTCAACCGCTCGCGGATCTTTTTTTCGTCCGCACCGTCCGCAAAGCAGAGACTCACCAGCGCCTCCGTGGGCAGGCCGCCCGCGCGCTGGGGGGAGAACGGCCCGCCTTCGTTGGCGTTGTTCACGTCCCGTGAGCGTCCGTCGATGTGGGCGGAGACGCTGATGCCCGTACCCATGTGAGCTACGACGAGCCGGGCTTTCTCGTAAGCGAACCCGCGCCGTTCGCAGGCCAGCCGCGCCACGTAGCGGCTGTTCAGCGCGTGCCAGAGCGAACGCCGGGGACAGTCGCAGAGTCCCGAAAGCCGAGCCTCGTCGGCCAGTTCGTCCACGCTGACCGGGTCCACCACGAAGGCGGGCTTCTCCCGGGCGGCGGTGAGTTTTCGCGCCAATAGTCCGCCCAGCAGGCTGGGATGATCCGTCTGGACGCGGCCTTTCAGGATGTCTTGTACCATGTCGCCGCAGACCCGGTAGGTTCCGGCGGGCAGCGGCCCCAGCGGTCCCCCTCGTCCCACGCAGGCGTCCAGAGATTCCACGAGAAGTCCCCGCCGGTGCAGGACTTCCGCGATGCCGTACAGTCGGTATTTCTGCTGGTCCACCGAGCGGGAGAACATGGCCAGGTCGGCGGGGTCGTGACGGATGGTTTCCTCCCAGATCTTCTCGTCGCCGCGGAAGAAGGCCGCCTTGGTGGAGCCGCCTCCCGGGTTCAGAACCAAGAGGTTTTCGCCACTCATCGTGCCCCCTGTTCCAGCATGGCGATACCCGCCGCAATGGAACACAGCCGCGTGCGCGGGTTGTCTCCCCGGGAGAGACTGACGATGGGCGCGGAGGCTCCCACCACCAGCCCCGCGCCCTGTCCGCCCTGGAGCAGCAGGGCCTTCGTGCTGGCGTTGCAGGCGGTGATGGTGGGCGCGACGATCACGTCCACGTCGGCGGCCACGGCGCTTTCCACGTGCTTGACGGACTTGGCGTCGCGGCTCAGGCAGAGATCCATGGCCAGGGGGCCTTCGATATCCGCCTCGCCGAAGCGTCCCTCCGCCGCCATCTCCTCGATTTGCCGCCAGTCCCCGGTTTCCGGATCGCCCGGGCGCACCTTTTCCACGTAGGACAGAAGCCCGATCTTTGGCCGCGCGTAGCCCAGCCGCTGGAAAACCTCCACCGCATTCCGTACGATGGCGCATTTCTGCTCGAAATCCGGCGCGAGGTTCAGCCCGCCGTCCGTGGTGCCGAAGAGCTTCGGATAGTGGTCGATGCTGACGAAGGCCATGTGGGAGAGGATCCCCTTACGCGGCAGGCCGTGTTCCTTGTCGAGTACGGCCTTGAACAGTTCCGCCGTTTGCAGGTGGCCCTTCACCAGCAACTCGGCCTCGCCCGCCTTCACGGCCGCCACGGCGCGCCGGGCGCAGGCCCGGTCGTCGCCCGCCACGTTCTCCACCCGCCAGTCCTCCGGCAGATCCAGTTCCAGAAGCCATTCACGGATGCGGTCCGCGTTTCCGAAAAGGACGGGTTCGATCAGCTCCTCGTTCCAGGCCAGGCGCAGTCCCTCCAGCACCAGCCGGTCCTCCGCGCGGGCCACGGCCAGCCGCCGCCGCCCCCGCACCTTCGCCACGCCGATGAGTTCGTCGAAATTCCGCAGGATCATGTCAGGTTTCGCTTTCCACCGTTTTCGCAACAGCAACCCGCCCTTCCGGGCGAACGTTCGCGCCGTTTTCCTTCCGGCGTCCTCCGACGGCATCCGAAATGCCTTCGCCGATCGCGTTCGATGATTTTCCAAGATGAAGGCGGCCCGTTTTCAGCGGGCCGCCTGTGCGTATTCCATCATGTTGGTCAGATATACAGTCGCTCCGAATCCACGTCCTCGCGCAGAATGCGGAGTTCCTCGTCCGTGGGTTCCTCGTTTCGCCCCACGCTCTCGGGGACGATCAGCTCGAACCCCGTGTTTTCCTTCACCTGGTCCACGGTGACGCCCGGGTTCAAAGCCATGAGGCGCATGCGCCGGGTGTTCTCGTCGAAGTCCATCACGCCCAGATCGGTGACGACCCGGTAGGGCCCCGCGCCCTTGGGCAGCCCGGCCTTTTCCCGCGCGTCGGGGCCGGTGAGGTAGCCCGGCGTGGTCAGGAAGTCCACCTTCGGCACGAAACTGCGCGCCGACTGCCGCATGATGATGATCGTGCGCCAGCAGAACGAGCCCACGTCGTTGCCGCCGCCGGAACCCGGCAGGCGCACCTTGGGATGGTCGTGGTCGCCGATGACGGTGGTGTTCAGATTGCCGTAGGGATCGATCTGCGCACCGCCCAGAAAACCGTATTCCACGAAGCCGCGCTGGGCGGACTCCATGATGTCCAGGATGCCGGAGGCGTGCAGGCCCTTGTTGTACGTGCGCATGTCGCCCACGGCCAGGGGCAGCTTTTCCAGAATCGCGCCCGTGCCGCCGAACTCGAACAGCGGAGCCAGGTTGGGCGCGTGCATCTTCTGGGCCAGCGAAGCCGCCAGCATGGGAACGCCGGTGCCGATGAAGGCCGTGGTGCCGTCCGACATCTGGCGAGAGGCCAGACAGATCATCAATTCGGTCGGGTTGTATCGCGCGTCCGCCATCGTCACGCCTCCTTGATTCGGAAGGATTCCAGCCGTTCGCGCCCCACGAGATCCAGATATTCCTCGTGGTTCTTCACGCCGTAAATCCACTTGTCCAGATAGGCTTCCACCTTTTCCGGATCCTTGCTTTCGGTGAAGTAGCCCCGGATGTGCTCCTCGTCGCGCTCGTACAGGCCGTTCATTTCGCCCGGATGAGAGCCGAAGGGCGCATGCACCACGGCGTCCACCAGGTAATACGGAATGATGGTGCGGTCCGGATTTCTACGGATCTCCTCGGTGTCCACGATCTCCTCGGCGGAGATAATCAGGCGCTTGGAGGCCCGCGCCATTTCGTGGGCGAATCCCGTGATGCCGTCGATCTGGCAGTTGCCGAAGCGGTCGGCCCTATTGACGTGGATCACGCCCACGTCCAGCACTAGCGCGGGGATCAGACAGACGGGCTCACCCGTGAAGGGGCACTCGATGACCTTGGCGGCGGAGTATTTCAAGGTGTCGGTGCCCAGCATGGAACGCGTGGCCACGAAGGGCACGCCCATGGCGGCGGCCTTGAAGCGCCAGGCCAGAGCCGCGTTGGACCATTCCACCACCCGTTCCACGTAGCCCGATTCCACGGTGCGCCGCAGGTTGTGGGAGACGCCGTAAACCTCCAGGCCGATGTACGTCCAGTCCATCTCTTTGACCACGCTGGCCGCCGCCAGCAGATCGGCCTCGTAGACGCCCTGGGCAGCCGATCGCAGTTTTTTGTAGCCCTGCCGGATGATCTCCCGGGTGAGTGACATGGGGCAGCGCACCGTGCCGTACAGCTCGATGCCCACGTAGTCGCCCTCCCGGATGAAGGTCCGAACCGCCTCGGCCTCGCTCATGCGCTTGTCCACCAGGGCCTTGGGCTTGGCGCGGTTCAGCTCGCGGAACGCATCGAGATCGAAGGGCTGGATCAGCGCGCCCTGCCCTTCCTCCAGAATCCGTAGGGTCTTTTCGGCCATGCTCACCTCGCGGTGTTTCCGGACCTTTCGGCCCGGGAATTATTCGGATTTGGCCCGCAACCAGTCCTCGTAGGACATGGCGGCCAGCTTCTTGTACTGGTTGTAGCGGTTCTTCACGAAACGCTCGCCTTCGGCGAACAGCTTTTCGGCGCGTTCGGGACGCTCGTCCATCAGGCGGCTGAAGCGACGCTCCCCCTTCAGAAACTCGCGCAGATCCTTCGTGGGTTCCTTGCTGTCGAATTGCAACGGGTTTTTGCCTTGATCCAGCAGGCGCGGATCGTAGCGGTACAGCAGCCAGTAGCCCGTGTCCACCGCCAGCTTGGCGAAGGCCGGTCCCTTGCTCATGGCGATGCCGTGCTCGATGCAACTGGAGAAGCCGATAACCAGCGAGGTGCCGGGATACTCGATGGCCTCGCGCATGGCCTTCAGCGTATGGTTCATGTCCGCCGGGAAGGCCACGGAGGCGATGTATACGCTGTTGTAGTTCATGGCCATCATGCCCAGATCCTTCTTATTGGTCTCTTTTCCCGCCGCAGCGAACTTCGCCACGCCTCCCATGAAGGTGGCCTTGGAGCGCTGGCCGCCGGTGTTGGAGTAGACCTCGGTGTCCACGACCAGCACGTTGACGTTCTTGCCGGACGCCAAGACGTGATCCAGGCCGCCGTAGCCGATGTCGTAGGCCCATCCGTCGCCGCCCACGATGAACAGCACGATGTCGGTCAGGTAGGCGGTCAGGCCACGAAGCTCCGCCTCCGGGGAACCGGCGGGCGCGTCGGCCAGAAGATCCTTCAGTTTTTCCGCCGCCTGCTTGGAACTCTGGTACGTCGCATCGTCCGTCTGCTGGGCGGAAAGCGGCGCAATGGCTTCCAGGGCGGTCTTCAGCTCGCCCGACGCGCCGCCGGAAAGCAGCCCTTCCTTCAGTTCGAGGGCTCGACGCTGATAGTAGTCCAGGCCCAGGTGGATGCCCAGGCCGAACTCGGCGTTGTCCTCGAACAGCGAGGACGCCCAGGCGGGTCCGCGCCCTTCCGCGTTGCGGCAGTAGGGCACGGTGGGGGCGGTGCCTCCGTAGATGGAGGAGCAACCCGTGGCGTTGGCCTGCACCATGCGCTCACCCACGAGCTGGGTGACCAGCTTGATATACGGCGTCTCGCCGCAACCGGGGCAGGCGCCGGAGAACTCGAAGAGCGGCTCCAGAAGCTGGGAGCTCTTGACCGTCTTGCGGTTGGCGAATTCCGTTTTCGTCTGCGGCAGGCGCAGAAATTCCTTCTCGGATTTGCGCAGCGTTTCCAGCACGTCGTATTTCGGCGTCATCTCGATGGCGCGCGCGCCGGTTTCCTTGTCCTTGCCCAGGCAGACTTCCACGCAGACGCCGCAGCCGGTGCAGTCGTCCGGGAAAACCTGGACACGGTAACGGTCCGAATCGGTGGCGTCCTTGCCCTTCAGCGTAATGGTGGGATATTCGTCCGCCGAAAGCGCGATGTCGGTCGCGTCGTTCACTTTCACGCGGATGGCCGCGTGGGGACAGGCGAAGGCGCAGCGGGCGCACTGAACGCAGAGATCCGGGTTCCAGTCCGGCACGTTCACCGCGATGGAACGCTTTTCGTAGCGCGTGGTGCCGGTGGGGAAGGAGCCGTCGGGAGCCAGCGCCGAGACGGGCACGCTGTCGCCGTCCAGGTGCACGATGGGATCGATGACCTTCGTCAGCACCGGGCCGATGGCCTCGTCTCCGGGCAAGGGCTTCAGGGCGTCCGGCAGGGCGGGCGCTTCGCCCGGGACGGCCGGAACGGGAACCTCCACATAGCTTTCCAGGCCGCGCTTGAAGGCGTTGACGTTGATCTGCACCACCTTCTCGCCCTTCTTGCCGTAGCTTTTCTTGATGGCGCCCTCCACCGCCTTCATGACGGTTTCGTCGTCCAGAATCTTGGTGATGTGGAAAAAAGCGGCCTGCATGGTGGTGTTGATGCGGCCCGGCATGCCCAGTTCGGCCACGATGCGGTTGGCGTCGATGGCGTAGAGCTTCGCCTTGCGGTCGATCAGGATCTTCTGTTCCCGCTCGGGGAAACTGTAGAAGATCTTTTCCACCGGAAGATCGGTGTTGATGAGCACCGTCCCGCCTTCCTGAAGCCCGGCCAGCAGTTCGTACTTGCCCAGAAATTCCTTGTTATGGATGGCCACAAAGTCGGGTTCGGTGATGAGGTAATGCGAGAGGATGGGATCCTTGGAGAAGCGCAGGTGGCTGATGGTGGTTCCGCCGGCCTTCTTGCTGTCGTAGACGAAGTGTCCCTGGACGCACATGTCGGAGTTGTCGCCGATGATCTTGATGGAGTTCTTGTTGGCGCCCACGGTGCCGTCCGAGCCCAGGCCCCAGAACTTCAGGCGATGCACGCCCTCGCGCTCGGTGTCGATCTGTTCCTTGAGGGGCAGCGACAGGTGCATCACGTCGTCCTCGATACCCACCGTAAAGCCGTGGATCCAGTTTTCCGGCGAGGTGTTTTCCACGTGGTCGATGACGGCGTTGGCCATGGAGGGCGTGAACTCTTTGGAACTGAGCCCGTAGCGGCCGCCGATGACCAACGGACGCTCGTTTCGCAGGCCCTTGCGCAGGCCCTCTTCATACGCGGCCACGGCATCCATGTAGAGCGGCTCACCGATGCTTCCCGGCTCCTTGGTGCGATCCAGGACGGCCACGCGCTTGACCGTCTTCGGCATGGCGTCGAGGAAGTCCTCCACGCTGAAGGGACGGTACAGGCGCACCTTCAACACGCCCGTTTTCTTGCCGCGCGCGCGGTTCAGGTAGTCCACCGTTTCCACGCAAACCGACGCGCCGCTGCCCATGGCGATAAGCACGGTTTCCGCCTCGGGATGTCCGTAATACTCGAAGAGCTTGTATTCCCGCCCCGTCAGTTCGGCGAAGCGTTTGAAGACGTCCTTCAGGTCGCCCGGCACGGCGGCATGGTGCGGGTTGCGCGCCTCCGCCCCCTGGAACCAGATATCCGGGTTCATGGCCGTGCCTTTCAGGTAGGGATCGGCGGGGTTCAGGCCGCGCTTGCGGAACGCCGCCAGCTTGTCCATGTCCACCAGGGCGCGCATGGTGTCGTAGGAAAGCGTCTCGACCTTGGAGATCTCGTGGCTCGTGCGGAAGCCGTCGAAGAAGTGCAGATAGGGCAAGGAGGATTTGATCGAGGCGGCCATGGCGATGGCGGCCTGATCCATGCTTTCCTGCTGATTGGCCGAGGCCAGAAGCGCAAAGCCCGTCTCACGGCAGGTCATCACGTCCGAGTGATCCCCGAAAATGGACAGGGCGTGGGTGGAGAGCGTGCGGGCCGAGACGTTGAAGACCGTGGGCAAAAGCTCCCCGGCGATCTTGTACATACTTGGAATCATCAATAGCAGGCCCTGGCTGGCGGTGAACGTAGTGGTCAGCGTCCCCGCGCTCATGGCGCCGTGGATGGCGGCCACCGCGCCGCCCTCGCTCTGCATCTCGTACACGTTCGGGATGGACCCGAAGATGTTCGCCCGCTCCTTGGCGGAATACTCGTCGGCCAGTTCGGCCATGGGAGACGAGGGCGTGATGGGATAAATCGCAACGACTTCGCTCATTGCATGGGCGCTGAAGGACGCCGCCGCGTTCCCGTCCATGGATACCCACTTCGCTTCACTCATGGAACACCTCGCAATCTGGGTTGGTACAACAAAAAGGATATGTGATTCCGATCACTTTGCTTACGTGACACATCGCGGCGGGCAAGCTTCCTCCTTCCGGACGGTCCCGCGACCGCCGCCAAGGTCATTATAGTGATCGGCACGAGCCTGTCTAGGATTAATTTTTCCCGGGAAATGTTTTTTCCGGGAACGAATTATCCAATAATATTCAATAGATTCATTTCGGCTGCCGCAGTCGCCGGAAGCCGTACCGGAAGAATGGTCGATTGTTTCGAAGTTTTAGGCTCCTGAAATCTTGTTCTATGCAAATTTTGCCAGGTGTCAGGCGATTTCGTCCGGATTTTGACGCTTTTCGGGAATATCGAATATTCTGAATATCTCTAAATCGGCTGTCGGACTAAAGTTTTCGCGGATCCATGCCGATGGCATGGGCATTGCAAGTTTTCCCGGCGGGGCAAGTGACCGAGGGGCAGAACGAATTGGGGATTTCATCATGATCGACCGCATAAACAGGGATTTGGTGACGATGACCGTCATTCTGGGGGTTGGCCTTCTGACCCTGAAAGTGCTCATCGCGTTGTAAACCGGACGGCCGTCGCTCCCTCCATCTTCCGCAAAACTCGAAGGAGACGCGAGTTTCTGGGCGGATTCTGAAGATTCCTTTCTTTCCCGATCAGCGTTAACATATTGAAAACAATGCTTTTCTCAGGCGGATACATCACCGGAATCCGAACGGCGTCGTTTGCGGAAGAGATTCGTCGCTCCGGGCACTTTTCCATGGGCTCGGGTGGAATTTCGTCCGCTTCCACATGGCCGGATGTCCCCTCTTTGCCGTGAAAATAAAATAGAAATCGGCTTAAACCTTGACAGCCGCCGGTTTCAATATATGATACGGTACGATTAGCCACGGATGTACTCTTGTCAAGATATGCGAGGAAAACCATGAAAAGGTTCGCTTGGGCGTTCGCGCTGATGCTTTTATTCGGGATGATCGTCGGTTGCGGTCAAGGCGTTTCGGAAGAAGGTCCGTCCATCGGATTGCGCTTCGTGACGGAAACCGATGGGGAAGGCTGTCCCATCAGCCAGAAGGAAAGCTACAACACCGGGTATACCCAGAACCACCTGCCGGACAACATCAGCCGCCTGGATTTCATTCTATACGACAAGACCGGCGTGGAACTGCTCACCACCCAAGTGGGCGTCAGCAGCACCTGCGCGGACGACGATCTGTACTGCGTCGTTCCCCAGGCCGAGGCCTACAAGCTCTTTCAGGTTCCGGTCAAGCAGAACATGAGCCTGGAAATACGCGCGTACGACGCCCAGAACGGGCTGATGTACACCGGAAGAGCCTACAACATCGATGTGGCCGAACAGGCCAACCCCAACACGGACGCCGTACCCGTGGACGTTTACATGAAGCGTTCGGACAACATGACCTTCGCCTTCAACTGCATGACCGTGGGCCGCATGTTCCATACCGCCACCATGCTCCGCGACGGCAAGAACATCCTGGTCATCGGCGGCGTTTCCAAAATCAGCGAGTCGGCCTGCAATTTCGCCGACGAGGAATTCTGCACGGAAGAGCAGGATCCGGCCACCGACAACTGTTATGAAGACAGCATTCAGTGCGATCTGATGGTGGCCTCCAAACAGGTGGACCTGTTCAATATCGAAACCGGGGAATTCGTCTCCATGAACCCGCTGAAAATCCCCCGGGCGGGACACCAGGCGGTGCTATTGGCCGACGGACGCGTGCTGATTACGGGCGGCAGCCAGTATCTGCGGCATCTGTACGCCAAGGACGGTCGAAGCTATCTGGAATCCAAACTGGACTTCATCTACAACAGCTACGAAGTCTACAACCCCACCGGCCAGGGCAACGTGGACGTGAACAAGACCATGCAGGTCAAGCGCATGCTCCATACCCTCACCCCCCTGGATTCGCCCATGGACGCCAAGCCCTATGAAGGCACGGCCACGCGCTTTCTGATGGCGGGCGGCTACGGAGACGGCGGACGGCTGTCTTCGCTGGAGGTGGTGACCTTCAATCCCTACGACGCCCAGACGGAGCCGAGTTTCCGGCTTCTGGAAAACACGCTTCAGGTGCCCCGCACGGCCCATACGGCCACGCGCTTCGGCGCTTCGGGCCAGATCCTGATTTACGGCGGCTGCGAGGTGGAACAGGCGGACACCCCGGCGGCGGAAATTTTCCAATCCGAAAGCCAGCCCACGGTGCTGCCCACGGACATGAGCGGCTTCGAGACCTGGCCGAAACTGCATCACCACAGCGCCACGGCCTTCGCAAGCAACCAGAAGGTTCTCATCACCGGCGGCATGGCCCGCCTCTCCAGCGGCGGCGTCAATTCCTTCGCGGACCCAGGCGCCACGGCCATCGTTTTGGACTTCTCCTCCAACGTGGCCACGGCCACCACCATGAAATACGCCCGCGCCTTCCACCAAAGCGCCGTCATGCCCGACGGAAGGGTGGTTATTTTCGGTGGAGCCAACGGAGACAAACTCACCGGCGGCGTCCAGCCGCTGGAAGTTTTCGGCGGCGCCTCCTTTGCCGATCTGGTCAACGATCAGGGACTCGCCGTGCGCCTCGGAGCCACCCAGGCTTCCGACGCCGGGCTGTCCCGCATCGGCCTTTCGCTCACCGAGCTTCCGGACGGCGGCGTCCTGCTGGTGGGCGGCGCAACACCGAACCCGGGCGAGTTCTCTCCCACGCGCAAAACGATTCTCGGATCGGCGGAAGTCTACACGCCGGCCCCGTCGGCGGCGGGAGAATGATCCGACCGATCCCCGGAAGATGAAAGTCGCCCTGGTCCACGACGACCTGGCCCGGCTGGTTTCTCGCCCGGACGACCCCCTGGATATCGGGTCCGAATGGGAGGACGAACGCACCGTGGCCGGGCAGGCCGAGGCCCTGCGGGCCGCCGGACATGAAGTGACACGCATCTCCCACGGCCCCGATCTCATCGCGAAGCTGGAAGCTTTTCGCCCGGACTGCGTTTTCAACATCGCGGAAGGCCGCCGAGGCAAGGATCGCGAATCCATCGTCCCCGCTGTCTGCCGTCAGATGGGGTTCGCCTGCACCTCCAGCGACGCCGCCGCCATGGCGCTGACGCTCGACAAGGGGCTCTCCAAGGCCCTGGCGCGTTCCCTGGGAATTCCCACCCCGGACGGGATAGTGGTCCGGCGTCCCGGCGACCTGGAAGGGCCGCTCCCTTCGCCGCCGCTTTTCGTCAAGCCGAACGGGGAAGGCAGCAGCATGGGCATCCGCCCGGAATCCGTGGCCCGCACGCTCGAAGACGCCCGCGAGGCGGCCCGGCGGCTTCTCGACGCCATCGGCCCGGTGCTTTTGGAAACCTTCCTTCCAGGCCCCGAATACACCGTGGGGCTTCTGGGAAACGAGGATCCGGAAGCCTTTCCCGTGGCGGAAATCCGCACCGGCGGCCGGGTTTACGACAAGTCCATGAAAAGCAAGGACCGCATGGAAGAGGAAATCGTCTGCCCGGCGGATCTCGATCCGGAAACCGCAACGCGGCTTGTCGATTGGTCTCGGACGCTCTGGCGGGAGATGGGCCTTGCCGGCATGGCGCGCTTCGATTTCAAGTGCGACCGGAACGGACGCCCGGCCTTTCTGGAAGCCAATCCTCTACCCGGCATGAGCCGCTTCTATTCCGTCTACATCCTCCAGGCCGCCACCCATGGAATCGGTTACGAACGCCTGCTCGCCCGCATCGTGGATCTGGCCGTGCGGCGGGCCGAAACGGAATTCTCATGGTGATCCGAAATCCGGGAAAACTGCTGATCCGGATTCTGCTCTATCCGACGCTCGTCCTGCTGTTGCTTCCAGCAGTGCTGTGCTATTCCCTCATGAGTTCGAAATCCTCGGACGTCCCTTCTCCGGGACGGCTGCTCCCCGGAAATCCGGAAATATTGGAAATTCGCAGCGCGGACGGCGTACGCCTTTCCGGCTGGTTCGTTCCCGGAAAATCGGGACGCACGGGCGTGGTGCTTTGCCACGGTATCGGCGCGAGCCGCCTTCAATTGCTGGACCAGGCCCGTTTCCTTATCGAGCGCGGCCATCCCGTGATCCTCTTCGATTTCCGAAACCACGGGATCAGTGGCGATGCCCTGACCACCTTCGGTTGGGACGAACGGCTGGATGTCGTCGCCATGGCCGACGCCCTACGGCAGCGGACGAAAAACGGACGAGTGGCGCTGTGGGGGCTCTCCATGGGCGCAGCCACGGCGTTGCTCGCCGCCTCCGAGGCCCGTGCGGATGGCGTGATCGCCGAAAGTCCGTTTCAAAGTCTGGAAGAAACCCTGTATCAGCACAACCGTCTGTATTTCTTCGGAAATCTCAGCACGCCTCTGGTCCCTGTTCTGCTTTTCTATATGGAAACCGTCGGCGGATTCGACGCCGAGGACGTCTCCCCCATCCGGTCCGTATCCCAAAATGGAAAGATTCCCATGCTTTTCGTCGCCGGACGCCAGGATCTGCGCATGCCTCCGGAAACCGTGAAACGCATTTCCGACGCTCACCCGGGCGGACACCTGTTCTACCTGGCCGAAGGCCCTCACGCCCTTATCTTCGAAGCCTCCGGAAACGAATACCGGACCCGCGTCAGCCGCTTCCTGCTGGAAGTGGGCGGACGCCGCTGAAGGGAACATCGATCGAGCACACGCATCACGCCTCCGGTACAATCTTCCGGTCCGCTCCCCCGCCCCATCCGGGAGAGTGCGGACCACGCGGTCTGGCACGTATTTTGCGAAGGTTTCCCGGGCGGGCGAAACGGATTTCCACAATCTTTCCAGTAATTTGCAACAAAACCGCCGCGTCGGGATTCCGCTAAGCGGAATCCCGGCGCCCCCCGGAATCGGCGATTCCGGGGGGCACCTTTCGCTCTTCGAGCGAAAGGCGCGGCGTATGTCGGAATCCATCGAAGGTGACCGGGCATTTCGCCCGCCGGAAAACCGGCGCGGCATGCCTTTTGCTCCCGGCATGGAGATTGCAAACCCATGAAGTTATAACGAAAATCCGATCGCAATCCACATGCCGGCGCAAAAGGCGTGCCGCTTGCAAAAATACGTGCCAGACCTTGAGCTCGCATCGACGTCCCGAATTTCCTCGCGCCTTCCGTCCCGGATCCGCCTCTCATTGACGCCCCGACGAAAGGCGGATAGACTTACCGTGGACGCCGTTCCAGCGGAGAACGGCCCGATCCCACGGAAAACGGAGGAAATAAGGATGAGTTCGAGTATCTATACGCGCAGCGGCGACGACGGAAGCACGTCTTTGGCCGACGGTACCAGGCTGAGAAAAAACGCCGCCCGGGTGGAAGCCTACGGAGCGCTGGACGAGGCCAATTCCTTCGTCGGGGCCGCCCTTGCGTATGCGGAGGACGGCCGCCTTCAGACCGCGCTTTCTTTCCTGCAACACCGCTTGTACAATTGTTCGTCCAACCTGGCCCTGCCGCCCGGAGGCAAGTGGACGCCGCCGTCCATCGCGGAGGAGGACGTGGCTTTCCTGGAGCGGGCCATCGACCGTTTCGAGGAAGGCACGGGCTCGCTTACGGGATTCGTTCTGCCGGGAGGATCGAAAGCGGCGTGTTTTCTGCATCTGGCGCGCACGGCCTGCCGCCGGGCGGAGCGTCGCGTGGTGACGCTTTCGGAATCCGAACCGGTGGATGGACGGGTGCTGGAGTTCGTCAATCGCGCCTCGGATCTGCTTTTCGCGGCGGCGCGCTACGCCAATACCTGGAACGGATCCGGAGACATCCTTTGGGACAAGGGCGCAAGGCCGCCGGAAATCTAAAGGCCATCTCCATAGCGGAAATCATTCGGTTTCTGCGAGATGTCAACCGCTCACGGCGAAAGTTTTCTCGAAGCGCAATCGGTTGGAGCCACAGGCGGCGGGTCGAGGGGCGCGTTTCGATCAGACGGCGTTGCTGAGAAATATCACGGAACGCTTTCCCTGTTCCACGGCCAGACGCACGATCTCCGGAACGTCCTCGCGGGAGAGTCCCAGGTCCGTCCAGGCCTCCGAATCGAAGGAATCCATGAAACCGGATTTCATCCGGCAGAATCCCTGATGATTGGCGATGAAATTGGCCAGGTGGATGATGCGAACACCGACGCGATGCTCTTCCTCCGCCTCCAAGGGTTCGTGATGGTGGCGCGCCGCCATGCGGCAGAGCGGCGGCAACCTCCAGTTTTTCGCCAGGATCTCGCCCACCTCGGCATGATCCGTTCCCCAGATCTCGCGTTCCAGTTCCAAAAGCGGCCCGTGTTCGCCGCGCACCCGATCGGAAAGCCTGTCGAAATCCTCCGGATACAGATGATAGAGAGCCAGAATGCCGATGTCGTGCAGCAAACCGGCGGTGAACAGTCCCTCTTTCTCCTCGTGTTCCAGTTCCAGACCGATGTGGTCGACCACCGCCCGGGCGGTGAGCGCCACGGTGAGGCTGTGTTTCCAGAACAGGGCGGGGCTTTCTCCCCCCATGTCACCGAAAGAACCCAGAATCGCGGTGGCTAAAGCGATCTCGCGCACCTGGGTCAGACCGATACGCACGGCGGCCTGGGAAACGCTGGCGGTGTCCTTGACGCCTCGAAAAAGCACGGAATTGGCGATTTTCAGAAAGCGGGCGGCCAGAGCGGCGTCCTGTTCCACGATGGCGGCCACTTTGCGGGTGGAAACGTCCGGCAAAGACAGCACCGCGTCCAGTTCGCGCACGATGGCGGGAAAGGCCGGTAGAGAGTCCAACCGAATGATTTTTCTGATGATTTCTTCACGGCGACTTTGCATGGGCGCTTCCATCGAGAACGTGAACGTTCGGACCTGCCGATTCGGCGGCTTTCCGGCGGCGATTCTTCCTCCTTGAATTACATTCGGACGCTTGGCGGGAAACTGTAAGGATTTGGAAAATCCCCCACGGCTTTCCGGATATCTGTCGATTGGAATCCAACGGGTCTTTGGAAGAATTCCCCGCCCGAAACATAAAAAAAGGAAGCGCCAGGGGGGACTTGGCGCTTCCGGTGCATAAGCAATCCATCGAAAATCAGAATAACGCGTCCATCAGGGAGTGTTTTCTCCGTTGGCGAAAACGAGACGCTGGCTGACCAGGGACAGAAGGCAGACCAGCACAAGACTCAACGCCATGATGCCGCCCAGGCGCATGACGGGAGCGATGCCGATGAAGACGAAGGTGGCCAATCCGGCCGCGAAAGCCAGGGCGAAGGTAGGCGCGAAGCTTCCCACCAGAGGCGCGGTGCCCGGCGAGGGTTTCAGCAGCCAGGGAGACAGAACGAAGGCCAGCACGGGGGAAACCAAGTACAGGGTGGCCGAGGAACTGTCCATGTGGATGCCGAAAAGCCAGCCGAAGGCGAAGGTGAGAATCAGCACCAGAAAGGCGTCCAGGATGGCGCGAAGGGCGAAGATGCGGTCTCTGCGGAAAAGCCAGACCAGCACGCCGAAGACCATCCACACCGCCACCGTTCCGCCGAAAGTGCCCCAGAACAGGGTGGATTCCAGACGCTCGGCAATGGCGGGGAAACCGCTGACAACCAGTTTCAGTTCGCCGGGAGCGTCTTCCCCGTCCAGAAAATCGGCAAAAACTCCCGCCGCGCGCACGGTGAAGGCTTTGGGAACGTCCGTAACGGCCTCCCGAGACAATTCCTCCGCCAGCAGGCGGCTTTTCTGCTTCAGGATAGAGTCGTTCAGGCGCGTCTGCAACGTCTGGCCCACCTGTTCCGCCACGTCCGGCGGATATTCCTCCTCCTGGAACGTTTTCAGACCGCCGATGGCGGCGGCCAGCGCTTCCTTGGAAGGGCCGCCCTCCCGATCCAGAACCCGCACCAGAAGCGGCCATTCTTCGGCCGTGGGCTCGAAAGGCGCGTCTTCGGACACCATGTAGGCATGCACGTCGGCCAGGGCCTTGTCGCGGATGCGGCGCGAATCGGCCGGTTCCGGTTTTTCCGCGCGATCCAGGATATCGCCGATCCGGTTCTCGTCGATCCTCTTCAGTCCGTATCGTTTGGCCATGGAACTCAGGCGCAGCCTCGCCGCCTCGCGGCCGGTTTCCGCCGATTGGCGTCCGGCTTCCTCCGCGATGGCTCGCCAGGCGGCGGACGGCAGCGAGGATCCGGCCGGGATGCGCGCGGCCATCATGGCTTCGTCCCGATTGTCCGAAACCAGGGGCTGCACGTCCGGATCGCCTTCCAGGAAAAACCAGAGATTTCCAAGGGCTTCGCGGTCGCCGGGGATGCGGTGCAGCCCGCCGAACTGCTTGCCCAGAAATCCCACGACCTGGGTGATGCCCTTCACGTCGGAGAACATGCCGGTGCCTTCCAGAAGGTCCGTCAGGCGCATCAGGCGCTTCATGGCGGCGGGATCGCGCAGATCCCCAACGGCGTGAATCTGCAAGAAATCCGACCCCTTGAAGCGGCGATTGAAGAAATCGATGGCCTGTCCCACTTCGTCGTCGGAACCGAACATCTCGGCCGGCTGCATGTAAAAGCGGATATTTCCCAGCCCCACGGCCCCGAAGAGCATCAGAGCGGCGAACAACGCGCGGAAGGTGTTCCGTTTCATCCGCAGGGGCTTGGGCGCAGCGTCCAGGGACGCGGTGGCGGTGCGGACCTGGGGCAGCATTTTCACCAGAGGTACGAAAACAAGGAGCCCGAAGCCTATCAGGGAAAAGACGCCCACGGCGGCGGCCTCGCCGAACTGGTCGAGATACTTCAGCGAGGAAAAAGGCAACGCCAGAAACGAAATTCCCGCCGCGGCCAAGAGCGCCGCCATCCGGCGCGGGAAGGGATTGGTGTTCCGGGACGGTCCGTTCAGCCAGGTTTCCGTTCCCCGGGCGAAGGTGACCACCCCCAGGAGCAGCACGGCCAGAACGGCGTTCATGGCAGTGGGGCTCAGTTCCAGGCCGAACATCGCCATGACCCCCCCCGCCCAGAGAATGGGCCAGACCGTGCTCGCGAGGATCACGATCAGGGCGCGGATGTTGCGCACGCGCGGAATGACGATGACCAGAAACGCCAGGGCGAACAGCGGCGCGAACCAGGGCAGCGCTTCGAACACCTTTCCGGAAACCATGTTGGTGATGAAAGGCGCGCCGAAGAAGACGGCCTTCATCGGCCCTTTGTTTTCATTCACGATATCCCGAATCATTCCGGCCAGTTCGTCCACGTTCTTCTTCGGATCGATACGCACCAGAATCATGTATCCCATCTGGTCTTCACTGATGAGCGCTCCGGTGACCTTCGTATCGGCCAGGATGCGCTCCCGCATTTCCTTGTACTTGGCCTCCGTGCGGGGAATGGCGTCCAGGAGCAATCCGGCGTGCAGCGTGCCGTCTTCGTCCTCCTGGAGCGATCCGACGTTGGTCAGGCTGCGCGCCAGCAGAATGCCCTCGGCCTTGCGTTCCTCCAGGGCCTTGGTGATGGCCGTCAGCCGCCCCAACCCCTCGGGACTCATGGGTTTCTCGGCCTCTTCCAGCCCCACCATCAGCAAATCCAGCGCCCCAAAGCGATGGGTCATATCCCACCAGTGCTTGACCACCGGGTCTTCCACGGGCACGTAGTCCGTGGGATCGGTCTTGAAGGGGATGGAGGGCAGCAGGAACAGGCTGACCAGGGTTATCAGCGCCGCCAGGGCAAAGGCGGCCCCGGGATGGGCGCCGCTCCAAAACGTCATCCGATTCCACAGGGTTCGGGAGGATTGATCCGGGTGTATCTCGGTCATGACGTCACTTTTCCTCCGCGGGCAGGGGAGCGTTATCGAACAACTGTTTGTACTCCCGGATCAGGCGCTCGCAGGTGTACTTGTAATCGACCGCCTCCCCTTCCTTGAAGGTTCGCCCGGCGGCCTCGCTTTCAGGCTCGGCCTCCGGTTCCGCTTCCGCTTCGGCTTCCGCATCCGCATCTCCGTCCGAAACGTCGTCGGGTTCGGCGTCCAAGTCGCCGTCGGCCGTTTCCGACTCCGCGTCCGTCTCGAAATCCAGGTCGCCATCGATGGGCTGATCCTTGGTTTCCAGAAGACGCATCTGATAGACGTTGCCCTCGTCGATGGCCGTGATGGGCGCGTCGGTGAGCAACAGCGTGCGGTCGGCGTCCACGCTTTTCTGATCCACGCGGAAGGTCATGGAACCCGTGATCCACATCCGGTCCTCGCTGAGCGTTCCCTTCCCCAGGTTCCAGATGGCCCGGCGGACCATGTAGCGATAGCCCAGGGGAGACAGCACGTGAACCGTCACGCCCGCGTGGCCGTCCTCGTCCTGATCCCAGACCAGGGGATCGTCTTTCTTCTCCGGGAGACGATCGTTTTCCGGATCGTCCATGTCCTCCACGTGCAGCCCCCAGTGCCAGAGGACTTTCTGGGGCATGACGGGCTCCGTGCAACGCTCCGGGGAATCCGCGTCGCAGGCCAGCGGGATCGTCAGGGGCGTCTCGGAAATCTTTTGGATGGTTTCGTCGGAATACTCGATCACGCCTAGGTCGCCGATGCCGTCCACGTCCGCAAACTGCTGGCAGGCGACGAGGCGCATCTCGGACTGGTCTTCCGGAATGTCCACCAGAAAGAGATTCTCCAGCAGCATGGGCCAGGGATCGATCACCGGGTTGATGGTGCTGTTGAGCGTCATCAGCATGGCCCAGCGTCCGGCCAGGGTCTCGGCCTGGACGGCCTCGAACTCCATCTCCGCCTCGGGCGCGTCCAGATCGCCGTCGGCGGCATCCGAATCCCCGGCGGACGGATAGAGATCCTCCAGGCGATCGAGACCGCTGGACTCCCAGCAGCCCGCGAGGGCGAGAAGAAGCGAAAAGAGAAGGAAAAAGCCGACGGTGCGGGAATGGCTGTGTTTCATGATGCGCCTCCTACCAGGTGACCCGGGCCTTCATAAAGCCCACGTTGCGTCCCGCCGTGCGGTGGCCGAAGCGGCTCCGGCTGGCGTAGTCGTACGGATCCCCCAGTTCCGTGTCGCCGATGTTGACCATGGCGCCCCAGATCAGCTCCACCGAGGGATGGGGAATCCAGGTGAGCTGGGGGTAGACGAAGGCCGACAGGTCGTCCGGAGTGAAGGCCCCCGAGACCTGGATCTTCAGTTCGCTGTCCAAAAACGTCAGCCCCACCATGGGAACGATGTAATTGTGAATACCGTAGCGGTCGTTGAATTCGTCGAACATGCCCCGGGCATACATCAGGTTGGTGTACAGCCAGCTCGTCCAGGTATAATCCATGCCGAAGACGCCCTTGACGAACGGCGTCTTGGGAACGTTCACGCCGGAGCGCTCCAGCAGTTTTTCCCCGTCCTGATAGGCGCGCAAGGCAAAGATCGTCTTTTCCGGGAAATACACCGCCATTTCGCCGGTGAATCCGATGTCCGCCACGTATTCCGAGGTATAGCTGAAATCGAAACCCGCCACGTGTACGCGAGGATAAAGAGTCTCGGCCACGTACTTGACGTTCAATTTCGCGGGATCCACCTTGGATTTGTCGATAGAATACTTGTCGAAGGTGTACCATTCCTCCGGATCGTCGCTGATCTCCGCCACGGCGTCGTAGGCCACGGGGAAGGTGTGCCGCCCATAGAAGTAGGACAGGGAGAATTCGAAGTCGGAGACCGAGAAATTGACCTTCGCCGCCGCCATGCTGTTTCTCATGGTCAGAGAAGGCGTGACGGTGCGGACCTCCGGCGGCAGGAAGTTCAGCCGACAGAAGTCCCGGTAATGCTTGTCCACCTGGAAAACGCTCCGCAACGTCTCCAGATCCTCGTCCGATGCCTGGATGCCGTTGTTGGCCAGAAGCGCCTCGAAATCCTTGGCCGGAAGATTTTTCTTGATGACGCCTTCCAGTTCCCGGTTCACGGACGGGCTCAGCGGCGCGGCCGGAGCGCTGGAGAAACAGCCGTTGCCGTCGTAATCCACCGCGAAGGCGAAATCGGCGCTGTCGGGAAGCTGGGTGGGCTTGAAAACCGGAATCCAGACCAGGTTAAAGCTCACCCAGTCGGCCGGATACAGATCGATCTCCACCATCTGATTGGGCATCTTGGCCGTGAAATCCAGGGGATCGGAGAGATCCCGGCCGTTGAGATTGTCGGTGGGGTTGAACATGTCCACCTTTCCCCAGTTCTGGATCATGCGTCCCACCTTGATGTCCAGCCCTTCCCAGCCGACTTCCCGGGCGTGAAGATAGGCTTCATCCAACTGGACGTGGTAGGGGTCGATCCGTTCGCGGTGGGTGATGTCGTCCACCGTGCCGGCGTTGCTGAAGCCGTAGAAAATCATGCGGGTTTCCAGAACGGCGCGAACGTTGTCGGCGGGGAAAATGTCCAGGCGCAGTTTCACGGCATTGCGGTTCATCTGGAAGGCGTACCCCTCGCCGTCCGCTCCCCGAGTGTCGTCCAGAGTGTGCCGGATATCGGAATCCAGCCAGCCGGAGAACTTCACCGTGTCCGTCCAGTCGGCCGCCCGGGCCGCCGAGGAAAACGACAGGAGAAGAAACAAAGACAGAAGGAGAATCGGAATCGGCGTTCGCGTTGGAGATGGCATGGCTGTGGGGTCATCCTTCGTGGTGATTGAGGTTATGGCCGGAAGGGCGGAGCGTCCCGCGTCGATGCCGGAGTTGGAGATCTACCGCCCCCACTCAAGCTGTTTTCTGGAGAAATAGCGGTCCTTCAGGCCCTGGTTGATCTTGAACTCGTTGATCTTGATGAAGGTCTTGTGGCCGGTGTTGGGATCGCCGATTTCCAGCAGGCTGGCGGCGTTGAACCCGCCGGGCCAATCCTTATGCTCGCTGTTGATCCAGTATTTGACGTACCGGCCCTTGTCATCGTAGTAATCCGTGCGCATCTGCAAAAAGGATTTCTTGGCCACCTGGATCTTCAGGGAGGCATAGGAAGCCTCCGCACCGGGTTTCGGCTTGCAGTTCAGATAATAGAGCTTGTCGTCCTCTTTCTCCAGGGTGGCTTCCCAGATATCCGTCCAGGCCACGGAGGAGATGTCGTCGTTGGAGAAATCCGAGCCGCCGAAGCTCTGTTTCATGGCATGGGGCGCCACGCGGCGGGATTTCTTGTAGCCCGGCATGTAGATCCAGACCTTGTTGCGGCTTTTGGCCAGGATGGCCATGCCCTTGACCTCGCCCGTGGTAAAGCGCACCAGGCGCATGCCGCCCTTCTGGGTGGTGGTCATGCCGTAGGATTTCTTGTCCCCGTTTTCCTTGACCACGGTCATGGGGCCTTCGTAATAGATGTCGTCGTAGCCGTTCTGGACTTCATCCATCTTCTTCAGAATCTGATTGCCGTCCAGTTTGGCGTCCGGGGCCTTCGGGGCGTCCTGGGCCGGGGCGGCGGAAACGAACAGCAGCAGCGAGGCGAAAATCAGAACGATCGTTCGAACGTGAACAGCCATCGAAAACCTCCGTGAAATAACGAGCGAGGAAAGAACCGACGACGCGGTTTGGCGCTCTTCTAGCAATTGACGGACCAACTTCTTTTTATCGGGGAATGCATCGTTCACCCGCTTCCTCCTTTCCCATGTTCGATTGAAAATGACTTTGATTCCGGCAAATTACAACGCAGCCCCGGAGAAATCAAATCAAAAAGACGAGCGGAAGGGAAAAAGCACGTGAGAAAGAAGAATCGGCCGTTCGGTTCGAATCCGAACCCGTTCCGTGCGTTTCCGAACGTTTTTGAACGACGATTCAGTGATTCGGCAGGGACGGCGAAATCGATCCCCTGAAAACCCTCCCGGCTGCGGAATTTCGGAAGGACGGCTTCAAACCCGCCCGGTGGTCCATCAAACGCAATGGCGTGCATCCGGACCGAAAGGTCCGGGCACGTGGGGAGGGGGATGGGGGATGATTCGGAAGAGTGGGCGGATGAGAAGCGGCGCGGGATGCGGGATTCAGGGATGAGGCCGACTTCCCATCTCCACCATGCACAATAATCGGTCCCGGCGGCGGAAACATGACTTTTTTTTTGAGCTTTCTTCAGAAAAATGTAATAATATCCGCCAATTGGCCCAATGTCCGCCGGGAAGTCCTTCCGGGGCGGAAAATGCGGGGCCAATCGGCCATGCCTGCGAAGGAGAAGCGTGTGAAATTCGTGGATGAAGTCAAGATATTCGTGGAAGGCGGCCGGGGCGGCGATGGATGCTGTTCGTTCCGCCGGGAGAAGTTCGTTCCCCGGGGCGGTCCGGACGGCGGAGACGGGGGAAACGGCGGAAGCGTGGTGCTGGTGGCCGATCCCTCCCTGGGCACGCTTTTGGATCTGCAATTCCATCAGCACAACACGGCGGATCGAGGCAAACACGGAAAAGGCAAGCAGATGACCGGCGCCCGGGGGAAGGACAAGTCAATCGCCGTCCCCTGCGGCACACTGGTCTACGACGCGGAAACCGGCGAAATGTTTGGCGAGTTGCTCGAACGGGGCGACCGTCTCGTGGTGGCCAGGGGCGGCCGGGGCGGCCGGGGCAACCTGCGTTTCGTCTCACCCACCAACCGCGTGCCCCACCGCTCCGATCCGGGCGAGAAAGGCCAGAAGTTCCGCCTGCGCCTGGAACTGAAACTGATGGCCGACGTGGGACTGGTGGGCTTTCCAAATGTTGGAAAAAGTACATTGATTTCAGTAATTTCCGCAGCAAAACCCAAGATCGCGGACTATCCCTTCACCACCATCGTTCCGAATCTCGGGGTGGTGAAACCCAAAAGCGGACGCAGTTTCGTGATCGCGGACATTCCCGGGTTGATCGAGGGCGCCAGCGACGGCGCGGGCCTGGGGCATCGTTTTCTGCGTCATGTGGAGCGTTGCGCCGTGCTGCTGCACCTCTTGGAGTTCAATCCGGAACGCGGAGAGGATCCGCTGGCCGATTTCGAGACGCTGCGCGGGGAGATCGAGCGCTACCAGCCGGAAATGCTGAAGAAACCCCAGGTGGCCGTGCTGAACAAGGCCGATCTGAATCCCGATCCCGAGGAGGTGGAGCGCCTGCGCGGGGCCTTCGAAAAGCGCGGGATGGAGTTTTTCCACATCAGCGCCGCCGCCCGGCAGGGGCTGGAACCGCTCCTGGAGGTCCTGGACCGCCATATCGTGCGTCCGGCTCCCGAGGTTCCCGAACTGCTGCGGGAGGAGGAGTAGGCGGGATTCGTCCGGGTTCGAGCGAGTTTCTACGGATCGTTCATGGAACTCGGCGACTGAATTCGTGCACTACAGTCTCACGAACGGAACGTTCGGCAACCCCACCGCCGTTGCATGACCTCTCTCCCCTCCCCCGGTTCCGCCGTGTTCCTTTCCGTCGCTCCGACGAATCGTCAGGGAGCGGTCAGGGACAGGTGGAAACCGCTTAAAAACGCCTTTTCCTCGGCGGGAACCCGAAACGGCTCCGTCCACATGATTTCCGAAAGATCCACGCTGTCCGGCAGGGCGTATCCCAGGAAATTCACCACTTTTCTCGTCCCGAAAAGATTTACGACGTACTGCCTCGCCTCCGGATCGTCGATCCGGCCGATGGAGTCGGGAATCGGCAGGGCGGCTTGAACGAAGGCCGGAATGCCCTGCAACCAGTAGCGGGTGGGACGCTTTTCGTTGACCATGGTATGGACGTGATGCAGTTCGAAAACGAGCGGCTCCCCGTCCGCCGTCACCGTCTGGCCGAGGTATTGCAGATGCGCTTCGGCGGGAGAACAGATCATGTTGAAATTTCGCACCTCGATTCCGATGCTCTGGGCGTCGAGAGTGAGTTCGCCGGAAAGGAGCCTGTCGGAAGGCGAAACCGGATCGGAGGATCGGGAGGACGCATCGGAATCGTTCAGGAACGGGCCGCAGACCGTGCGTCCGGTCTCCTGGAACGACCAGTTCGAATCGTAAATCCCCTTGGAATAGAAGCCGGAAATTCCGTTCCGAATCCCTTCGACCCGCAGGACGCGCGCCGCGTTCCCCTGTCCGTTCTGGAAGATCGTAATTTTATCGGTGATGAGGCCGTCCTCGATATCCGGCTGCCTCCGCCAGTCTTCCGCCGGCAGTTTGCGGGTGGTTCCGGCCGGACCGGAAACGATGTACGAGTACGTCAGCAGGCTGTTTTCCCCTCCGGTGTCGAAGTCGTAGAGGCGGGTGTACATCCGTCCGCCTTCTCCGATAAGAAACAGGGTCGAGGCGCTGACGCTGATGGACAGCGCCTTGAACGTGGACCGGTTCGGCCCGCAGATCTGTCGGCTCCAGTCGTTGGGCAGCCACCAGTCGTTGAAGAAAATCTCCCGGCCGTCGGGCCCCAGCCGGTAAAGGTGCGCGACGCCCATTCCCACGCTGTGCTCCATTCCGTTGGGATCTTCGTAGTGGTGCACGCCGAACGGATGGGAATCGGCCACCGACCATCCGTATTGCGTGGAAAACTCCTTCATCAAGCCATCGCCGTTGGCTCCCACCCCGCCCCATCGGTCCGTCCAGTTGAACAGGAAATGGATATCGGTCGTCATATCGGACCCGCGGTAGAAAGCTCCCGTATCCGACAGGGCGTGGAGATGGACGCCATCCGCCGAAATCTCGACAAGGCTCCCGGGCGGGCCGAAGTTCGGCAAGTCGTTTCCCTCGGGCATGCCGGTCGCGCCGAGCATCCGCCAGTCTCCCGTCCCGCCGGTCTCCTCATTGGGCTTGACCCAGATCCGTCCCTCGTCCAGAACCACGTACCATTTTAGATTGAAGGATCGGGTGGCGGTCCGGAAGTAAACGCGATCGGGCGGAAACGGATCGTCATCGGAGCAGGAAGCCACGCAAATCCGGTCGGCATTGCATTGATATCCCGTCGGACATTCGCCGCAGTCGCCGTTGCAACCGTCGGGACCGCATTCCTTGCCGTTACAGTCGGGTTCGCATTCGGCCTCGGAAGCCTCTCCCTCCGCTTCCTCCCCGTCGCTCCTTTCCCCTTCGTCCGCGTCTCGGTCCCCGTCCGGATCGCCGTCCGTCTCCGCAAGTTCTTCTCCGTCGCCATCCATGACCGAAGCGTCCGAATCTCCATCGATCTCTTCCGGCCCGTCCCCGTCCGGATTCCATTCCGGCGGATCCGAATCCCGGTCGCCGTCCGGAAGGTTTCCGGCGCTGCTCGATTCGCCGCAGGCCGACAGCATGGCCAGCACGCACAGCATGACGCATGTTCGAAGCCGCATGGCTCGTTCTCCCATGGAATAGGTTCTGGATGGAAGGATGCAGGCGAATCGGACCCATGTCAACGGAAATCGGCCGCCGAGCGATCGTTTCGGGTCGTTTCCGCGTTCCGTCCGGGTGAACGCTTTTTGGCGTATAACCCCATGATTCCACAAAGGAATTCGCCATTTTTGCGTGCACCCGGACCGCAGGCGAAAATCGGCCGTTTTCGCAGCTGCCCGCCATCGGGCCGCTACGGGGCGTGCGTATCGATTTCCGTTGTTATATCAAGCAATTACAACAAACTTTCGGGATGTCCGTCCGAAGGGCTATGTCCTTCGTTACAGGCGCTATGCCCCGGTCGGGGTGTTTTTATTTTTATAAGCCAAGTAACAATGAAAACCTTCACACGTTTTTATTTTGATTTCACCCCCCGGGCGAACGGAAACGGATGAAAACGCGCGGGCTCGATGTCGCGGCCCGCCCTGCTTCCCTGAAAGCAAATTGCGAAACGAAAAAAACCGGGGCGAAGAGCCCCGGTTCGTGACGGTCAAAGGAAATTTCCTACTTCGATCCCGTAGGCGGCGCGCCGCAGGTTCCGGCGTCCACGTTGAAATTGAAGGAGGCGGTGAGCTGGCTGCCGTCGATGGTAATCGTGTTGGTTTCGTTGTAGCACCAGTTGTCCGTGTAAGGATCCACGCCGTTTCCGTCCGTATCGATGGCCAGCACGGGAATCCAGGTGCCGTCGTGCGCCGGATAAATGGCGTAATCCACGGCCCGCAGCCCCGCAGCCGAAGGCGGCAGCAGCACGTCCACCCCGCCGCCGAAGCGGTTCTCCGCGGGACCGGACCAGAGGAACATCCGCGCGAAAGTATCCGCCGTGGCCTCGGAGGCGATGGAGATGGTTCCGGAAAGCTCCGTGACGGCGATACTGAAATCGATGTCCGTCCAGTCTTTCTTTTCCGACGTGATGTCCAGGGTTTCGGCCCAGAAATCCAGGGAGATGTGATCCTCGTCCATCTGATAGAATCCGGCGATCCAGAAATCGTCCTGCTCCACCAGGTTGGAGACGGTGTACTGGTATTCGGTCACGTTCTCCGTCATTTCCACGAAGGCCCAGCTTACCGGTTCGATGGTGTTCTCGAAATCGTAGAGATACACGCCCAGGGTACCCACCGGCGCCGCGCCGGCCAACGTGATGGTTCCGGTCACGCTGCCCAGGTTCGGGTCCGCCTGATCGACATAGAAGACCTCGCCGTCGTGGGTCATGCTCCCGGCCTTGATTTCGTACGGACCGTAGGGCGAGATGAAGGATTCGGGCGCGTCGCCGTCCGTAACCGTCACGAAGACCAGGACGTGATACTTGCCCTCGGTGAGGTTCTGGAGCGCGAAGGGGCGCGGGTCGGTGGCCACGGTCTCGGTGAAGTGCACGGCGCTGGGCCAGGGCTCCATCTCGCCGGATGCCTTGACTTCCGCCGCCACGACCACGACCTCCTTGTCCCGGAAGGCTTCCGGAAGATAGAGCGATCCGGCGATCTGCCCCCGGTCCTGGGACTGGATGCCGATGTAGATGTCGATGCCGGCGGAAAGCGCGGGATCGTCCGGCACCACCGAAACCTTGTCCGGATAGACGGCCGCCACGTCGTCCGAGGAATCGTCGTTGTTGTTCACGTCCACGTAGAGAATCAGGTAATACTGCCCGGCGGAAACGTCCTGGAAGGTGTAGTCCACCTCTTCCGTGCCCGCCGCGCCGGTGATGTCGAAGGTCTCCACGGGCTGGGCGTCGAAAGTCACGAAGGGATTGCTGTCGTAGAGCGCCACCACGCGATTGAAGGTAAGCAGGTCGTCCGCCGTGTGGACCGTCCCGGAGATCGTTCCGGTTCCCACCGGTTCGTCCGTATCCCCGTCGGCGTCTCCGTCCACGTCCCCGTCGCTGTCGCCGTCCGGCGCATCCCCGTCCGTATCGCCGTCGGGATTCGCCGTATCCTCGTCCCCGTCCTCCGGCGACTGGTCGCCGTCCGTCAATCCCTCGTCGCTGCCGCCCGAACAGGCCGATGCGGCCATCAGAAGGGCCATCGAAAGACACAGAGCCAGCCACCGCCAGGTTCGCACGTTCATGTCGTCCTCCTTACCGATTTCCGTTTTCGGTTCCCCGTGATCCGAAGCAGATCCCTCAATATATGCGGAGTATACCAAAAATGGAAGGAGAGGCGAAATAAAAACCGCCCTTCCGCTTATTTTCGTCCACATGCCGGTCTTCAGGGCGGGCGTTCACGGGAAATTCGGCGGGAAGGCGCCTACTCCACGGAAATTTCCAGCGTATAGGGAACCTGGTAACCGGTGCCGAGCACGTAGACCTTCAGGTAGTAATAGCCGTCCGTCGTGGGCGTGTAGGTGAAACTCTCGTTGTCGGTGACGGAGGCGGAACTGGCCACGTAGCTGCTGTAATCGCCTTCCTTGTACAGTTTGATGTCCATGTCCCCGTCGTAATCCCGGAAACGGGCGGTTACGGAAATCCGCTGGCTCGCGCTCGCCGGGAACTTGTACCAGTCGTCGATGTCGCTGCAGGCCCACAGATCTTCCAGTTCCATGGGAGGATTCACGGGGACCGCCCATTCCGGAGCCCAGTTTCCGTTCAGGAAAACGTCCGCCGGGCAGTCGGTGTCCGGATCCGGATCCAGGTCGAAGTCCTGGTCGCCGTCCGCCTCCCCACAGTTCAGGTCGATCCAGAAATCGTCGATCGTGCCGACGTTGTAGCGGCTGTTGTCCCGCGCGCGCAACAGCCAGTTGCCCCGGGTCCATTCCCCCTGGAAGGTGTCCAGGCTCCATTCCTTGCGGATGCCGCCCAGGCCGTCCTCGTGGTCGTGCAGCACCGCGATGGTCCCGTCCGGAGAGCGCAGGCTGACGTACAGCTCCCGAGGAGAGGGATGAGTGATCTCCACTCCCGCGCAGATCCGGTTCGCGATGGAGAATTCCTCGATGGGCACCACGGCGCTGACGCCGATGGGATTGGCGTCGGTGATGAGTTTCGGAAGCGTCGTGGACGAATGGACGGCTCCGCCCGCGTCTGCGGGATTCTTTTCCATGCGGAGGGTGAATCCGCCGAATTCGCTCTCCGCGGCGGAATCCGCCACCACGTAAAACGTTCCGGCCTCGCTCGCGGTGAACTCCAGGCTTTCGTCCTCGCCTACCCGGCCCCGGTCCGTGCCCCGGCAGAAAGCGGCTTCGTCCGACAGAGAACCCAGCACATACAGTCCCGCGTCGAATTCCGGCGAGAGAATCCGCGCCAGCAATCGGTCCCCGGCGGACAGTTCCACCGGCCAGACGCTCTCGGGGCCGTCCATGGACCAGCCCGCGCAGGCGTCCGGAGGCGAAAGCCGGGACGGGCAGGACGCGGTGTTCGCCTCCGTCTCGAAGGGAAAGGACGTAACGGAAGCGGCCAGGCAGGCCGTTGAAGAATCCGTTTCCGCTTCCAGGTCGGATTCCGTCTCAAGGTCGGACTCCGCTTCCGAATCCGGATCGCCCTCCGCGTACGGATCGTCATCGAGTTCGTCGTCGAATTCCTCCTCGCCGTCCAGATCGCCGTCCGGATCCTGGATGCGATAACAGTCGAAAATCACGCGCCAGTCCCGCCAGACGCCGGAGTCGCCCTGGTACAGATCGCGTACGGAGGCCACCCAGACGCCTTCGGACGGCTGTCCCGCGAAGACCTCGCTGTTGAACCGGTACTCTCCGTCGTAGGCTTCCAGCGGCGCTCCCGTTTCCTTCAGAATGGCCCAGTCGCCCCGGGGGGAGCGCAGATCCAGTTGAAGATCCGCCCCGAAGGGATGACGCCAATCGATCTTCAGGCAGAGCCCTTCCACGACGGGGCCGCTTTCCACCCGCAAGGCGGCGGAAACGCCCCGGGGATCGTTGTCGGGAATGTCCAGGGGATAGCCTCCGTGATCCGGACCCGGATCCGAATCGTTCTCCGTGAACGCGGGGCCGGAAAGAAAGGCGATGCGCCAGTACAGCAGACGCCCGCCGTCTCCCTCGCGATGATCCGTGACGCGCAACTTCCAGGTTCCCTCCGTGCGTTCCCCGCGAAAATCGGCGTGCCGGGTGACCGCGTCGAGACGGTCGGAACTCGAGGGAAGATTCGCCCGGCGCAGCGATACGATTTTTCCCTGCGGGCTTTCCATCTCCAGGCTAAGATCGGGCGGAAAATCGTGTTCGATCACCACGTGAACCTCCAGATCCCAGACGGGCAGATCGCCGATGACCTGAAGGGGGGATTCCAGCGTTCCGGGATCGGGAATGGCCAGGGCCTCGATGCCGCCGTCGAAAACCAAACGATCGTAGTCGAATCCGTTGGCATCGAGTTCCGGTTCGGGCTCGGGATCCGGATCGGAATCCCATGCCTCCTCGAATTCGGAACTTTCCGCCGTCTCCGGAGGATCGTCGTCCAGGTCCGCGTCGCCGTCTGCGTTTTCGTCGCGTTCGAGATCGCCGTCCGGAAGGGAATCCGCCTCCGCGTCGCCGTCCGTAGCCGGTTCCGGATAATCGAAATCGCCGGAAGAATCCGTATCACCCGCACGTTCTCCCAGGGTGGACTCGCAGCCCAGAGTCAGCAGGACAAGCAGCAGAAAAAGAATTCGAATGTCGGTTCCGGGGTGCCGTTCCATCGTGTCGCGCCTCTGCCTCTTCGGTTGACGGTTCCAGGCCAATGAAAAATTATGCCATGAATGGCGGAAATGTCAACGCCGGGCCGCCACAGTTTTCGATTCGCCGGATCGGCGGCCGGGCGGATCCGCGAAAAACGCCGGAAACATCAGGGAATCACGCCCATGCGTTTCAGCACCTCCACCGCCATCCAGGTCTGGAATTCCGGATCCTTGCGGCCCCAGGAGCCGTCCGCCTGCTGTCCGCGCAACAGGGCCGGGAGCGAACGGCGAAGGATCGCCCGGGCCTTGCGCCCGTTCTGAAGAGAAAGCGTCCAGAGCACGGGCAGAAACGGCGCGGAGCCGAAGCGTCCGTCCGGACGTTGCCAGCGGGCCACGGGAGCCACGGTTCTCAGCGTGGCCGAATGGCCGCGATGGCTCGGATGGGAGGACAGAGCGAGCAGGACGTTCAGCCGGGAGGTCCGCGCCTTGCAGAGATCGCCGCCTTCTCCCGAACGCGACAACAGCGCCTGCCCGGCCCGCCGTACGTCCTCCCGCCGGTCGCAGCGAAACACGCTCGCGAAAAACAGCGCCGCCGAGCTTTTCAGGATACCGGCATGGCCGGGAAAAAAAGGAGTTCCGGACAGTTCCGCCAGTCCGGATTTCTCGCCGTGCGGCAGGTGAAAGAACAGATCGGTTCCGTCGATCCCGTCCAGGCGCACGCCGTCCAGGCTGGGGGCCTTGCGGTCCAGCAGGAAATCCAGAGCCTGCCGTACGGCGGGCGTGGGTTTCGCGCCCAACAGAAACAGGGCGAAAAGCCGTTCGATGGTCTGGCGCACGGACCCGAGGGAACCGCTGGGTTGCTGGCCTTCGGAAAACGCCTCTCGGCGTTCATTCTCCAGTTGATGGAAGGCCCGGCTGTGTTCTCCCAGCCATCTGCGCCGAGCGTTCATGGCCGCCGGATGCGTGTTTTCCGCAAAGATTTCATAGGGATCCCTGCGAATCCGGTGCGTTTCGGATGCCATGACGCGTCCCGTCAGAGGATGGATCCGCCGTCCACGGCGAACACGCCACCCGTGATGAAAGCCGCCGCCTCCGAGGCCAGAAAGGCCACCATGCGCGCCGGCTCCTCCACCTCTCCGATGCGCGCGACGGCCTGGCTTTTCAGCACTTCGTCCAGAATGGCCTGGTTGCTCCAGAGCGCCCGGGAGAAGTCCGTCTTGATGAGGCCCGGAGCCACCGTATTGACCCGGATCCCGCGCGGCCCCAGTTCCTTGGCCAGGGTCTTGCCCAGGTGGATCACGGCGGCCTTGGAGACACTGTACAGCCCCATGAAGGGCGCGGGAGAAATGCCCGCCACGGAGGCGATGTTGACCACGGATCCGCCCCCGGCCTTGTCCATGTGCGGCGCCACCGCCTGGACCATGGTATAGTAACCCACCACGTTGGTTTCCAGGATCTTGGCGAAAAGCTCCGGAGTGCCGTCGAGCACCATGCCGAAGTGCGGATTGGTGGCCACGTTGTTGACCAGGATGTCGATGCCTCCGAATTCTTCGGCGATCCGGGCCACGGCCTCCCGAATGGGCTCCGCCTTGCCGCAATGACAGGCCAGGGCCAGCACCCGGCCGCCCGTGGCCGCCCCGATCTCGTCCGCCGCCGCCTGAATGGCGTCCGGCTTGCGGCTCAACATCGCCACGTTCGCGCCCAGGACCGAAAGCTCCTTCGCGATGGCTTTGCCGATTCCCCGGCTGGCGCCGGTGACGATGGCCGTTTTCCCCGTCAGATTCAAGGCTTCCCGCATGTTTTCCTCCTGTCGGACTCCGCCGTTTTTATGGGTCGATCCATTGTTCTTCCGCTTGAACGGGCCGTTTCATCCCTATCACAAGGCGGCCGGATTGACAAGCGCTCCGGAGCCGTCCCGGCCGGTTTTCCTCTCTTTTTGCGGCTGCGGAGAGAACCCGTTCCCAATCGGTTATTAATTTGACATTGCCGGGGCATCCTTCTATCCTTCTGTGTGCCAAGCACCTTTCCAGACCGCTTGGATAACGTTCCCGAGTGGCTGAGCAAGATCCCGGTTATCGGACGGCAACCGAGATTTTCACGACCGAAAACGATGCGTCCTTCCATCTGGATGGATGGCTCAATGTGGTCTATCATACTGAAATCACGATAGTTTGCGACTTCCGTATTCAGGTTGCGGCAGGAGGAAGACGGTACCATGGAGAAGCAAATCCGGCAGTTTTTGAAGACTCTGGAATCATCCCCCGACAACGAGGAAGCCTTCCAAGCGCTTGAATCCGCCTACACGGAAAACGAACGTTGGGGCGAACTGGCCGATCTGTATACCGCCCGGGCACAGCGGACGGAGTATGCCGAAAAAGCCTCGGATTTCTGGCTGCTGGCGGCGGCGGTGTACGGCGAGAAAATGCTCAGTCCCGAGCAGGAAGACGAATGCCTGCGCAAGGTGCTCGATCGCGACCCGCAAAACGAGGAAATCTATGCCCGCCTGAAGACCGCCTATGCGGAAAGAGAGGACTGGGAAAAACTCCTGGCGCTGCTTCAAAGCCTGCTGGAGCGCATCGAGGAACCGTCGCGCCGGGCCGGGGCGCTCCTGGACCTGGCGGGCATCTACAAAAGCGCGTTTCACGACGAGGAACGGCAGATCTCCTTTCTGAAATCCGCCCTGGACGCCGACCCCGACCATCCGGCGGCCCTGGAAAAAATGAAAGCCCATTATTTCAATACCCTGCACGGAGAACCGGCAGCCGCCCTGCTGGAGCGGCAGGCGGCGCTGATCGAAGGGGACGAGGAAAAGGGAAACCTGTATCTGGAGGCCGGGCTGGCGCTGGCCGACAACCCCTTCGAGCGTGTCCTGGCGACGGAAATCCTCCAGAAAGCGTCGGACCTTCTGGGAGGGACGAAAGATATCAAAAAGACCCTGAAGGAACTGAACGGGCTGGAGAAAACCTGGAAGAAACGCCTGACCAAATCGGACGAAGAGGCGCTGACTCAACCGGACAATCTCGCCGCCGCCGCCGCGTATCGCAACAGCGCGGGGCTTCGTTGCGCCTTTTCCCCGGACGAGACCTCGGAAATCCTGAACGGCCTGGAAAAAAGCCTGGCCATGGACCCGCAGAATCGCCAGGCCCTGGCCATGGCCGATCGGCTTCTGTCCGAACGGGAGGACTGGTCCGCCCTGGCCGAATTCCTCGGCAAGGTGATCGAGCAGATTCCGGACGGCGCGGTAAAGGAAGCCGCCACGGCCCGGGCGGCGCGCCTGTATCTGGAAAAACTGGAACGCGCGGAAGACGCCGACGCCATGTACCGGCGGCTTTTCGAAACCAATCCGGATCACCTGACCGCCTATCGGAGGCTGACCGAAAGGCTGAAAGAAAGCGGCGACGAGGACGGCCTGCGCGCCATTCTGGAAGACCGGCTGAAACGCAGCCGGGAATATCGAGGCAAGATCGACGCCAACCTGCAACTGGCCGGAATCAAAAAGGACGCCGGGGACGACCCCCGGGATATCATTCCCCATTACCAGGCGGTGCTGGACCTGGAGCCGCAGAACGCCGAGGCCGTGCGCAACCTGGTGGAGCTGTACCGGGACGAGGAGGAATTCGATAAACTGCTGGATCTGTATCCGCTTCTGATCGCCGCCACGAAGGATCGCGGGAACCGCCGGGAGGCGGAACTGGGCTTCGCCAAGCTGCTGGAAAAGGAATTCGGCAGAAACGAGGAAGCCTTCCGGCACTACGCGGAAGCCTTTCTGCTCGATCCCACGGACGAGGACACCCTGGGCGTTCTGGAGGATCTGGCCATCGAACTGGACGGCTGGGAACGGCTGGTGGACCGGCTGCGCTACCTGATCTACCGGGAGGAACGCCCGGAAAACTGGCGGGATCTGCTGTTCAAGCTGGGGCAGATTTACGACCGGGAACTGAGCCAGATCGACGAGGCCGAAGCCTGTTATCGGGAACTGTTCGAGGACGAGGCCACCCTGGACACCCTGGACGCCCTGGAGCGTCTGTACGCCAAGAACGAGCGCTGGGAGCGCCTTCTGGAGATCCTGGACAAAAAGGCGGAAATGGCCCTGGACGCCGAGGAGCGCCGGGACATCCTGCTGGAAAAGGCACGGGTGATCGAGGAGGAGGTAAAGGACGAAGAAGCGGCCATCGCGGCCTATTTCAAGGTCATCGAGGCCGCGCCGGACGAAATCGAAGCCTACCGCCGACTCTCGGCCCGCCTGGAAAAGGCCGAACGCTTCGACGAACTGGCCCGGATCATCGAACAGCAACTGGGGGCCATCACCTCCATCCCGGAGAAAGTCGCCCTGTACGACCGTCTCGGGGATCTGTTCCTCAACCGGCTGGACGACCGCGAGGCCGCGGCCATGGCCTACCTGGACGGCGTGAAGCTGGACCCGGCCCACCTTCCGGCCATCGAACGGCTGGAAACCTTCCTGGAAGAGGACATCCTTCCCAACGAGATCTTCCAGGGACTGGAGAGCTACTATCACAACCTGGAAAAATGGGACAAGCTGAACGACGGCTACGTGGCCCTTTTGCGCAGCGAGGAAGATCCGCAGAAACGCGGGGAACTGTGCCACAAACTGGCCGGGCTGAACCTGGAACAGCGCATGCTGCCCGAACAGGCCTACGCCTGGGTGCAGAAGGGCCTGGAAATCCCCTATGCCAGCGTGAAATTCCTGATGCGGGCCCTGGAAATCTCCCGCAAGCTGGACAAACAGCCCGAGTTGCTCGAAACGCTTGAGAACAAGGCGGACTCCCTGGAGGATCCGGAAAAACGGGCGCGTTTCGCCGTGGCCCTGGGGCGTCTGTACTGGGACGGCATGCAGGACGGCGAAAACGCCGAACTGCAATATCTTTCCGCCACGGAAGCGGCTCCGGAGGACGTGGAGGTTCTGCGGGAAGCCGCCGACTTCATGGAACAGATGGAGAACTGGACGGACTGGGCGGAGATGACCGACAAGCTGGCGGATCTCTCCAAGCAGCCGGAACGCAAGCGGGAACGCCTGCTGCTCCTGGCCGACGTGGCCGAAAACAAGCTGTTCGACAACGAGAAAGCCCTGGCCGCCTGGCGGAAACTTCTGGAGATGGACGACCGGGACAAACCGGCCCGGGACGCCGTTTTACGCCTGTTGCGGGAACTGGAGCGCTGGGAGGATCTGGCCGCCGAACTGGAAGAGCGCGTCCGCGTCTCGGACGACAAGGAAGAACGTCTGGACCTGAAGGTCCGGCTGGCCGACCTGAACGAGGAACAGTTGAAGGATCCCGTGCGCGCCACGTCGCTCTACCGGGAAGTGCTGGAGGAAGACGCCCACGACGCCCGGGCGTTCGAGGCGCTGGAACGCCTGTTCGAGCGCGGGATGGGCGGTTTGGAAGTGGCTGCGGTGCTGCGTCCGCTGTACGAGGAACAGCAGGAACACCAGAAGCTGGTGAAAACCCTCATCGTGGAACACGAACAGGCCGAGGGCGAGGAGGCCATCCGGCAGGCCCGCCGCATCGCGCGCATGTACGAGGAAGACCTGAACGACGCTCCCCAGGCGTTCAAGTGGTTCGGAAAGGCTTTTTTGTCGGACGAAGGCATCGCGGCGCTGAAGGATCTGCTTCGCACCGCCATCGCCACCGGAAGCGACGGGGAATTCATCGAATTCTGCGATCTGAAGCTGGCCCGGGATCTGAAAGACAAACACCGGGTGCAGATTCTGTTTACGGCCGCCGAGATGGAAAAGGATCGTCTCGACCGGCCGGAAGAGGCCCGGGCCCGCTATCAGGCCATCCTGGACGTGGACGCCGCCAACGAAGCCGCCCTGGGAGCCCTGGTGGATCTGAGCCGGGAAAGCGGGGACGATCACGCCCTGGCCGACCTGATGGAACGCAAGCTGGCGGCCTCCACCGAAAAGAGCGCCCGGCGCGAGGTGGCCCTGGAACTGGCCCTGCACAATTATCGCCGGCTGGACAATCCGGAGGCCGCCCTGGAACTTCTGGGCGGGCTTCTGGAGGAACGGGAGAACGACCCCGAAGTCTTCGAGAAAATGGAGGAAATCCTTCACGCCGGGGAACGTTACGGGGAACTTTACGACCTTCTGGAACGCAAGCTGAAATACCTGCGGGAGGACGACGACATCCTGCCGGTGAAGATTCAGATGGGTTCGCTTCTGGAAAACAACCTGGAACGCCTGGACGAGGCCGTGGAGATCTATCTCGACCTGGCGCGCAATTACACCAACAGCCCCGTGGTCGGCGCGCTCGTCGGCCGCCTGCTCTCCCAGGACAGCACCAGCCTGCTGTTCGCGGAGGAGATGGAGGAGAAATACATCAAGGCCCAGGACTGGAAACGTCTGGTCCAGGTCTACGAAATCAAACTGAAAAACGCGGACTCCCCCGCCCAGAAAGCCACGCTGCTGGAGAAGATTTCCGGCATCTACGGGGAACTCCAGGACAACGAAAAGGCCTTCGAGGGCTTCGCGCGCGTCTTCGCGGACGATCCCTCCAACGACGCCGCCCTGGACGAACTGGAGAAACTGGCCGGAGAACTGGGCTGGTGGCGGCCGCTCGCGGACGCCTGCGCCCACGCGGCGGAAAACGCGGAGGATCTGGAACGTTCCTCCGAGCTGTTCATCAAGGCCGCTCTTCTGACCGAGGACATCCTGGCCGAACCGGAAAACGCCATCGGCGCCTATCGCCGCGTCTTCGACCGGGATCCCAACAACGAGACGGCCGTGGAGGCCGTGGAGAGCATCTGCAACCGGATCGAACGCTGGGAAGATCTGTACCGGACCTACCTCCAGCGGGCGGAACACGTGGAGGAAACCGAGGAGAAGATCGCCCTGTATCGGAAGACCTGCGCGGTTTTCGAGGAAAAACTGGACGATCCGGTGGGCGCCATTCCCTACTACGAGAAAATCCACGAACTCTCCCCGGACGACCTGGAGCCCATCGATACGCTTTTGGGACTTTACGACACGAGCGGCGACTGGGAGAACAAGGCGCTCTTTCTGGAGAAGAAAGTCGCCTTCATGGACGACATGGTCGTGCGCCACGCCCTGCTCGTCGCCAAGGCCGAACTGCACGAGGCCTATCTGAACCAGTCCGCCGAATCCAAGGACATCTATAAACGCATCCTGGATGAAAACGAGGACAACGAGCGCGCTCTGCAAACGCTGGAATCCTACGTGGAACGCGAGGAGTTCCAGGAAGAACTGGCCCGCTACCTGGCGCCGTTCTACGAGCGCCGGGAAGACTGGGACCGCCTGGTGGACATGCGGGAGTACATATTTATCCATAGCACGGACCGGGACGAACGTCTGGAATTGCTGCAATCCATCGCGGTTCTGTGGGAAGAGCGCCTGAGCGGCCCCATGCTGGCCTTCGGCGTCTATACCCGCGCCTTCCGCGAACGCCCGGACGTGTTCGACGTCCAGGATCACCTGGAGCGCCTGGCCGCCACCCTGGGCCAGTTCGAACAGCTCGCCACGCTGTTCGACGAAAAGATCGGGCAGCTTTCCGCCGAGGAAGAAGCCGACCTGATCGTCGCCATTCGCATGCGCGCCGCCGCCCTGGCCGAAACCCACCTCCAGCGCGTCGAAGACAGCGCGGAGCATTACCGGCAGGTGCTGGTGCTGGACGCGCAGCACCTGGAAGCGCTGGATAACCTGGAACGCATCTACAACGTGGAACGGCAATGGCCGGAACTGGTGGACATCCTGGAACGCAAGTTCGCCCTTTCCGAGGATCTGGAGACGCGCAAAGATCTCCTGTTCAAGATCGCCACGCTGTTCGAGGAGGAGATGGCGGACAACGCCGCATCCATCGATACCTACCGACGGATCCTGGTCCTGGACGACACCGACCGCGAGGCGCTGAAAGCCTTGGTGCGGCTGACCGCCAACGAGGAACGCTGGGAGGAACTGCACGGCGTGCGCCTGCGTCAGCTCGAACTGGCCCGGGACGAAGAGGAAGCCTGGGATCTGCGTCACGAGATCGGACTGGTTCTCTGGCAGCAACTGGATCGCATCCCGGAGGCCATCGAGGGCTTTGCCTCCATTCTGGAGGAAAATCGCCAGTACGTCGCCACCCGGGAAGCCCTGGAAGAACTTCTGCGGATTCCGGAAGCCGAACTGGCCGCCGCGAAGGTGCTGGAACCCATTTACGAAGTGGAGGGACGTTTCGATCCCATGATCCGCACCCTGGACATCCAGGCGAATCACGCCCCGACCCCGGAAGACCGGCGCGATCTGTACCTGCGGATGACACACATCGCGGAAAGCATGCTGTTCGACGCCAACCGGGCCTTTTCCTCCGCCCTTTCGGCTTTCGATTCCGATGCCGCCAACCCGGACATCCGCACCCTGCTGGAACGCCTGGCCGAGGACTCGGGCCGCTGGATGGACGCGGCCTCCGCCTATCGAAGCATGGTGGATCGTGTCGATGACATGGCCTTGCAGACCGCGCTGCTGCTGGGCGCGGGTCGCATCGTACTGGAAAAACTGGACGATCCCGCCGGCGCGGAGCCGGATTTCGAACTGGTGGAAACCCTGGATCCGGAAAACGGTCCGGCTCTCGACAACCTGCAACGGATTCACGAACGCCTGGAGGATTGGGAAAAGCTGGTGCGCGTGCTCAAGCGCAAGGCCGAACTGGCCGCGGAACCCGCCGCGAAGATCGCCCTGCTCTCCTCCGCCGCGGAAGTGCTGGAATACCGCATGGTGGACCAGCCCGCCGCCGTGGCGGCCTTCCTGGAAGTGCTGGACGTGGACCCGGAACACGGCCCGGGACTGGCCGAACTGGACCGGCTGTATCTCGACCTGGAACACTACGAGGAACTGGACGGCATCCTGGACCGCCGCATCGCGATCACCGAGGACGGCGCGCCGCGTCACGATCTGGAGTTCCGCAAGGGTCGCCTGCTGGAGGAACACCTGGACCGATCCCAGCAATCCCTCGGCATCTATCGCAATATCCTGATCGAGGACGACGAGCACGCCCGCACCCTGGAAGCCCTGGAACGCATGGTGGCCGAAACCGGGTTCCGCGGCGAGGCCCTGGCCATCCTGTCTCCCATCCTGGAGGACAAGGGCTGGTGGCAGCGTCTGGCCGATCTGCTCGAAACCTATGCCGCCGCCATGGCCGGAGAGGAGGAACAGAAATCCACCTGGGCGCGCCTTAAACTGGTCTATGAAGAAAAGCTGGACAACCCGGTCCAGGCCTTCGACGTGGCCCGCCGCATCCTTCGGGACGATTTCCGCAGCGAAAACGCCCGAAAGGAAATGGAACGGCTGGCCACCGCCACGGGCGGATACGACGGCCTGGTGGACACCTATCGCGAACTCTTCGAGGAGGTCGAGGAACAGGATATCCGCCTGGAATTCCTGATGAAAATCGCCCGGATCTGCGAGAACCAACTTCACGAGGACGAACGGGCCATCGACGCCTACACCCAGATTCTCGACATCGACGAAAAGCATTTCACCGCCATGGCCGCCCTGGATCGCCTGTACGAACGCACCGAGCGCTTCGCGGACCTGGTGGAACTGATTCCGCGCGAATTCGCCATGTTCGACGACCGGCAGGAGATCCTGGAACAGCGCCTGCGCCTGGGCGGCCTTTGGGAAGAAAAACTGGGCGACAACCTCACCGCCATCGACATGTTCGGACAAGTTCTGCACGAGGAGCCCGAGAACGCGGCGGCCCTGGCCGCCCTGGAACGGCTGTACGAGAACGAGGAGATGTGGGATCAACTCGTGGATATCTACAAGGCCGAGATCCGCATCGCGCGCGGCGACACCAAGAAGGCCCGGCTCTACGCCCGCATGGCCGACGTGATCGACCGCCGCCTGGGCCAGCCCCGGGAGGCCATTCCGATCTGGAAGCGCGTCCTGCAATTCGACGACCGCAACGAGGCGCTCATGGAGAAGCTGGAAAATCTCTACGAGCGCGAGGAAATGTGGAGCGACCTGATCGGACACCTGAAAAAGCGTCTGCGTGGAGCGCGCGGAGCGGCCGAACGGGCCGGAATCGTGAAGAAAATGGCTCTGGTCCATCTGGATCACCTGGGCCAGGAAGACCAGGCCGCCCAGCTTCTGCTCAAGGTGCTGGAATACAGCCCCGAGGACATGGAGACGGTGGACCGCCTGGAGCAACTGTATCAGAAGAACCAGTCCTGGGCGAAGCTGGCCGAATTGCTGCAACGGCTGGCTCCGCGTCTCCAAGGCGCCGACCTGCGGGCCTTGAATCTGCGGCTGGTGGCCCTGCGCCTGGGATATCTTCGGGATCGCGCCGGAGCGGAAAATCTCACCCGTCAGCTTCTGGCCGCGGATCCGACGGCGGTGGAGGTCGCCCGGCTGGAGGAATTGTTCGGCGCGACGGATTCCCACCGGCTGTACCTGGAAATCCTGGACCGCCAGGCGCTTCTGGCGGAGGAGGACGCCACCAAGGTGGCCATTCATTTCCGCATGGCCGAGATCTGGCGCGACCGCATCGGAGACAACGAAAGCACCAAGCTCAGCTACGAGAAAGTGCTGGAAATTCAACCGAAGAACCTCCAGGCCGCCGAACTCCTGGAGGATTATTACCGCACCTCCGGCGAGTGGGAAAAGCTCATCGGCGTGCTACGGGTGCGCATGGAGGAAGCCGAGTTGCCCGAGCGCTGCATCATGCTGCGCCAGACGGCCGAAATCCAGGAGGAAAAACTGGGCGAGTTCTCGGCGGCCTATGACGCGCTGGCGGAACTGTTCCGAATCGAGTTCGACGACGCCTCGCTGCTGGAAAAACTGGGGCAGCTCAGCGCGGACACCGAGCGGCACGCCGATTTCGTCGAGCTGCTTTCCGGCCTGATTCCCCAGGTGGAGGAGGAGGAACGTCTCTTCAAAGCCTTCACCCTGCGCATCGCCAACATTCTGGAACGCAAACTGGATCGCCTGGACGAGGCGGCGGATTATTACAAGGCGTTTCTGGGCACCAAGACCTTCGACGACCATGCCGTGGAATTCCTCATCGCCTATCACGAGTCCCGCGACGAGTGGGCGGAACTGGTGGGCGCCTATCAGATGAAGATTCCGTACATGAACCAGGAGGAAAAGGTCGCCGTGGGATGCCGCGTGGCGGAGATCTTCAATACCCGCCTGGAACAGACCGACCGGGCCGTCAAAACCTATTACCAGGTTCTGAAGATGGACGACCGCTGCGAACCGGCGGTGGACGCCCTGATCGGGATTTTCGAGGCCAGGGGAGATTGGAAACCCCTGGCGGAGATGCTTCGCAAGAAGATGCATCTGGTCAGCGATCCGGCGGAAATCAGCCGGCTCCGCCTGCGCATCGCCGCACTTTACCGCACCGAACTCGGCGATCTGCAACAGGCCAAGACCTTCTATCGCAGCGTGGTCGCGGACGATCCCCAATGCGGCGAGGCCCTGGAGGCCCTGGAGGGCATCTACTCCGAAGAGGAAAACTACGACGAACTGCTGGAGATCCTCTCCCGCCGCGTGAACGTCTCGGAGGCCACGGAGGAGAAGGTTTCCCTGTATCGCAAGATGGCCATGATCTGGCTGGAAAAATTCGTGCAGCCCGACATGGCGGTGTCGTACCTGGAAAAGGCCCTGGATCTGGAACCCGCCGACCTGAAGTCCCTGGAAACCCTGGAGCGGGTCTACCGCGAGGCCGAGGACTGGCCCGCCCTGGCCTCCGCCTACCAGCGTCATCTGGACCAGAGCATCGACGCCGACGAGATCGTGGGACTTTGCGTGAAACTGGGACGCATCCACGGCGAATTCATGTTCCAGCCCACCCAGGCGGTGGAGTTCTTCAACAAGGCGCTGAAGATCGACGAAACCTACGTGGACGCCTGGCAGGCCCTGGCGGACCTGTATGCCGCGCATGAACAGTGGGAGCGGGCCATCACCACGCTGGAACGCATCGCGGATCTGTCCCCGGACATGAAGAAGAAGGTGGCCGCCCTGGCCCACGTGGGCCGCATTCACCTGGAGCAGCTTTCCGATCGCGAGAGCGCCAAGGCCGTTTACGACCGCATGCTGGCCCTGGACCCGACCTTCGTCCCGGCCTTGCAGGCCCTGCGCAAATACTACGCGGCCGTGGAGGACTGGCCCAAATTCCTGGAAACCCTCGCCCAGGAAAAGCAGTACGTGGAGGACGCGGAAGAACGCGGCCGCCTGATGTACGAGGAAGGCCGGTATTACGAGGAAAAGGAAAACGACCTGGATCAGGCCATCATCATCTACCGGGAAGCCCTCTCCCACGCGCCGGATCATCTCAAGCTGCTGCAACGGTTGGGACGCATCCACTTCGAGCGGGAACACTGGGACGAGGCCCGGGAAATTCTTCTGCACCACCTGGACGTGGCCGCGGACATGCCCCCGGCGGAAAAGGGGCTGCTGCATCACAAGGTGGCGACCATCGCCGAACTTCAGCAAAACGACAACGAGGCGCTGCATCATTACACCACCGCCTACAAGATCGATTCCAACAATCTGGCCACCCTGGAGGGCCTCAGCCGCACCCTGGAGCGCCGGGGAGACTGGGAGCGCGCCTTCCGCGTCACCCAGACCATTCTGGCTCGATTCCGAAGCAAGAAATCCGGTTCGGAGATCGTGGAACTCTTCTGCCGCCTGGGACGGCTGAACGCCAAGCTCGGCAAAATCGAAGCCTCCGTGCGCATGTTCGACAAGGCCCTGGAGCGCGACCCGCGCTCGGTGCTGGCGCTGACGGATCTGGTGAATATCTACGAATCCCTGGAGATGTGGAAGAAGGCCCTCCAGAACCGCGCCAAGCTCATCAAGCTGGTCAAGGACGACGACCTCTTCGAACAGTGGAAGGCCGTGGGAGAAATCTACGCGGAAAAACTGGACAACCTGGAAAAGGGACTGGAAGCCTATCGCCATGCCCTGGAAATCAAGGCCAACGACCCCGCCCTGCTCACGCGCCTGGCGGATCTGCTTTTGCGTTCCGGAAACATGGAAGACGCCATCGGCGTCCTGCGCGGAGCGCTGGAACTGGAAGAGGACGACGGCCGAAGGCTGGAGCTGAACATTCACCTGGGCGATCTCATCATGGAGAACGGAGCCAACCCCAAGGATTGTCTGGAATATTTCAACGCCGCCTTGGACATCGATCCGTCCCGGGACGATCTGTTCCGAAAGATCGAGGATTTCCTGATGAAGCGGGAGGACTGGGACGAACTGGACAGCAACTATCGTCTCATGATTACCCGCATTCCCCAGGAGGACACGGATCGCTGGCTGGGCATGTGGAAAAAACTGGGGCGCCTGCTGGCCAACCGGGACGAATACCTGGACGACGCCGTGCAGGTTTGGGAGGTCATCAGCCGTTACGACGCGGACAATCCCGCCACCACGGAAATCATGGCCGACCTCTACCTGCGTAGCCCCAAGTATCAGGACAAGGCCCGCCAGCTCTATCACTCGGTGCTGCAACAGGATCCCGAACGCGTGGACGCCTATCGCGCGCTCTGGAAGATTCATTTCGGGGCCGAGGAGTTCGACCGCGCCTTCATCTTCGCCTCCGTGGCGGATTACCTGGGCGGCGAGGGCCACCCGGCAGCGGAATTCTATCGGGACAACAAGCACGAACTGAAGGCGGAAGCCATCGGAACGATTTCCCGGGAAAGCTGGGCCGGCGCGCTGCTTCATCCCGACGCCCGCCACAGCATCGGCCAGATTCTGAACATCCTCTACCACCACATCGGCGGAGTCATGCCTTCCGATCTTCGGCAGGAAGGCTTGAAGAAGAAGAATCGTCTGGACCTGTCCGAACACATCAACATCTGCACCACCACGGTGGACATTCTGAAAACCCTGAATCTGCCCACGCCGGAAATCTACATGAAACAGGGCTACGGCCCCGGCGTGGAACCCCTGGCGGTGCAGCCCATGACGCTCATGATCGGCGCGGACGCCTTCGAGAACTTCCCCCAGCGGGAACTGGTCTTCCTGATGACCTCCAACGCCATGCTGGTCCGGCCGGACTTCCTGATTCCGCACATGCTTTCGGAAGGCAACGTACGCGCCCTGCTGGACGCCGCCGCCCGGCTTTTCGATTCCGGATTCCAGGCGGCCGGAAACAAGGCGGCCGTGGACGAACTGACGAAGAAGATCGACAAGGGCCTTCCCAAAAAAGTCCGCGAGCCCCTGGGCGGATTCATCGGGGAATACCTGGAATCCGCCAAGGATCTGGACATCCGGCGCTGGCGGCGGGCGCTGCGTCTCAGCGCCTATCGCGCCGGGCTGCTCCTGTGCAACGATCTCGCCACGGCGCTGAAAACGCTGGAGAAACACCCGGGACGTCTGACGGAGGAGGAGCGCGCCGAGACCGTCCGGGAACTGATCGCCTTCTTCATCAGCCCAGAATACTACCGCTGTCGTAAGGAACTGAACCTGGGAATTCTCTGATCCGGAGAGAACTTTCGGGAAATCATCGCGGCGCGCGCCCAAAAGGTGCGCGCCGTTTCAATGGATACCACAGGCTGTCGGTCACGAAAAAATGCGGAAGGATGGAAAAGACGAACGACCTCAGACCACGAACTGCCGGGGAAGCAGGCCGATCAGATCCTTGTTGCGGCCCACCAGTTCCTTCAGTTTCTCGTTGGAACTGCGCAGGCGTTCCGCCAGGAACAGGGCGATGTTCTTGTACATGACGCGCTGAATGTTGGCGTTGGCCTTCCCCAGACGGCGGAAATCGTCCCGGGTGATGGAAATCAGGATGCTGGGTTTGGTGCAGCGAATGGTGGCCGTTCGGGGCTGGCGGTCGATGAAGGCCAGTTCGCCGAAGGCTTCGCCGCTTCCCAGAGTGGCCACGGTGTGGTTGACCAGAAATCCCTCGGAAATCTGGGCGGCCACTTCGCCTTTCCGAATGACGTAGATCACCTCGGATTGATCGCCTTCCTTGAAAATGAACTGCCCCTTGGCGCATTCCCATTCCGTGGCCACATCCGCCACCAGGTCGATCTCCTTCTGACTCAGTCCCCGAAAGAGACGAATCTCCTTGAGGATTTCGCTGCTCACCATCCCTTTTCTCCTTGTCGTTCGAGCCGGAACCGGCTCGGGCACCCGGCAACAGTCTCTTCAAAGTCGGGCGGCTTGTCAAGCCCTACGGACATATTCCGACGGTTTCCCGTTTTACCGAATGTTGAACGACACGCTTGACTCGCGGAACTCTCCGTTTTTCGTTTTCGGGCCGCGGGGGCCTGTGATATGATGGCTTCGCAAAAGGATTCCCCTTCCAGGACTTGAAAAATACGGACGCATCCAGGATCGAATGCCATGAATTCATCGCCCGAAAAAACCTTTTCCCGACCCAGCCTCTCGGTGGTCATTCCCATGTTCAACGAGGCCGAGAACGCGCGACACACCCTGACGGCGGTGGCGGAAGTCCTGGAAAGATCCGGACTTGGCGATTTCGAACTGGTTCCCGTCAACGACGGCAGCACCGACGGCACCGACGCGATTCTGGCCGAGGCGGCCCATGCCGACCCCCGCGTCCGACCCGCCGGATATCCGGTCAACGTGGGGCGGGGACGGGCGCTGAAAACGGGCTTCGCCGCCGCCCGGGGAGAACTCGTCGCCGCCATCGACGCGGACCTGAGTTACTCGCCCGACCACGTCGTCCGCATGGCGCGGGCCTTGACGGAAAACCCGGGAGTGGACATCGTTCTGGCCAGCGCCTACATGCCGGGCGGCCGGGTGGAAAGCGTTCCGTTTTCGCGCCTGATGATATCGAAACTCGGAAACCGCCTGATCCGCGCCACCCTGCCCGGAAACATCCGCACCATCACCTGCGTCGTCCGCGCCTACCGCCGGGAGGTGCTCGAACGGCTGGACATCGAATCCGACGGCAAGGAAATTCACCTGGAGATCCTGGCCAAGGCGCTGAGCCTGGGTTACAAGGTCATGGAGATTCCCGCCACACTCACCAGCCGCAAGCGCGGAACCAGCAAAAGCCGCGTCTTTCCCGTCGTGAGCAGTCACCTGGCCTTCGTCTTCGCCGAACGTCCCTTCCTGCTCTTCGGTTTGATGGGCTTCTTCGCCATGCTTTGCAGCCTGCTTCTGGGAGGCTATCTGGTCTATCTCTGGCAGACCGCCGCTCTCAACCCCAACCGCCCCTTCATGACCCTGCTGGTCCTGCTCTTTCTGGGCGGTATCCAGCTATTGTCCTTCGGCCTCTTGGCCATTCTCATCGTCAGCAACCGGCGCGAACTGTATCGTATCGAAAGACAGAACCGGGAACTGCGCCTGCTGCTCGAACGCCGGACAGAGCCGGACCTTCCGCAAAGCGAGCGCCTCCCGTGAAATCCTTCAGCGGCCGCACCGCGTTTCTCTTCGGCGCCTCCAGCGGCATCGGACTCGCCGCCGCGATACGGCTGGCCCGGTCCGGGGCACGCCCGGTGCTCTTCGCCCGCGACGAAAACCGCCTGCATGCCGCTCGCCAGGCCGTGGCCGAATACGCGCCCAACGGAATGAACGCCGTCTTCTCCCACCCGCTGGACGTCACCGACCCCCGGGCCGTCGATCGGGTCTGTGCCGCATGTGTCGAACGATACGGGGCCCCCGATCTTTTAATCAATTGCGCCGGTCAGAGCCTCCCCGGCCGCTTCGAGGACATTTCATACGAACGCTTCGACCATGTGCTGAAAGTCAATCTCTACGGCAGCCGCAACACCATCGCGGCTCTGCTTCCCGCTATGAAGAAAACAGGCGGCCACATCGTCAACACCTCCTCAATCGCCGGATTCATCGGCGTCTACGGATTCACCGCCTACAGCGCCGGGAAATTCGCTCTGATCGGCTTTTCGGAAGCTCTGCGTTCCGAACTGAAATCTCACAATATCGCCGTGTCCGTGCTCTGCCCCCCGGACACCGACACCCCGGGCCTGCACCGGGAGAATCGCACCAAGCCGCCCGAAACCGCGGCGGTCTCCGCCGGAGCGAAACTTTTAACGGCGGATGAGGTCGCACGGGATCTCCTGGCCGGGATACGTAAAAATCGCTTCCTCATCATTCCCGGAATCGATGGCCATCTCGTTCACTGGGCCAAACGCCTGGCTCCCGGCTTGGTGGAGCACATCACCGACCGCATGATCCGGAAATCGATCCGTACGGCCTGAACGCGCCGAAAGTCACGGGTTCCTCCGCAATCGCCCCCTTCCTCCAATCCCCGGCCGCCCCGGTCTGGCATGGGTTTTTGCAAGCCCGTTCGCGCGAAAACCGCTTGGAATCGCAGGGATTTCCCGGCGCTTTCCGGGCGGAAAGAAAGCGCCGGGAGACGACTTTTATCCGAACGGTTTTCACGTGATCCGGGCTGTCCGGCGCGCCTTTTGCAACCGGCATGGAGATTGCAAACCATTGATTTCATTACAATAACCGGAACGCAATCCGCATGCCGGAGCAAAAGGCGTGCCGGAGCAAAAACCATGCCAGACCGGGGCGGCCGGGGCCGTGCTCGAACGGACGTTCCGGGCCCGACCCGCAGATCGGCCGTGAGTTCGGGGGAATGGCTGACGGGGAAATTCGAATCGTGCCACGGGCGGATTTCAGTGGTATACTGGCGATGGAAAGCAGTTTTTTCTTTCGCGGAGGTGACCATGAAACGGCGAATGCAAACCATATCCATGGGCATGATCGTGACGTTGGCGACACTGATCCTGTCCGGCAGTACGATGGATCGGCAGTGCGATTGTCCGGGAGGTTGCGACGACGAAGACTGCAAGTGCTCCTATGTCAGCGAGAATTACAATCTGACGGACGACGGCGCGGGATCGGCGGAACCGGCCGGCAAACGCCTGTGTCGGGCGGCCTGCATCAAGTTCCGGGAATGCGATCGTTCCTTTCATGGCGGAAGCGAGTTGTTGGCGGATTCATGGCTGGCGGACTGTTTTCTGACTTGCGAGGACGAGGGCGCGATTACGGTAGGAATGGCCGCCTGCCTGGTGGGCTCGGCCTGCGAGGAAATCGAGGAGCGTTGCGGATTCAAGAGTCCGTAACCCGCGTCGTTTCAGTCCCGCAAGAGGGAATCCAGTTTTCCGGCCCGTTCCAGGTCGTGGAGATCGTCGCAACCGCCCACGTGGGTATCTCCGATGAAAATCTGGGGAACGGTGGCGCGGCCGCTTCGTTCGCGGCATCGGGCCGCCAGTTGGGCGTCTCCATCCACGCGATACTCGGTATAACGCACGCCTTTTTCATCCAGAAGACGCTTGGCCTTGACGCAATAGGGACAGACGGCGGAACAATAGATTTCGACGGGTTTCATGTTCGGTTCTCCTTTTGCGGCATCTCAAATGCGGTCATACCGTTTCCATGATTTCGGTAAAACAGGTCCACTTCTTCCGGAAGATATCGAAGGGCATGCTGTCCGGCGTGCGCAATTCCACGCTGGGGCCTTTCAGATTGATGCGTACATCCGTGAAAATCGTGGTGAAATGGTCCAGAAAACCTTCCAGATCGGACCGTTCGGTCTCGAAGAACGGCCGGTCCGTTCCCAGGACATCCGCTCCCAGGGCATGGCGAATCAACCCACCCAGTAAAACCTCTGAATTCTTCATGACTTCCGGATCGAGATCGGGCAGTCCGGAGCGGCAGGGATCGGTGTTTTTCCAGATGTCGCGGCGTTCGGCGGACATGGCGAATTCCGGATTCGCCGTCAGTTCCACCAGGCGGCGGTATACGGGCGCCAGGTCTTTCGGATTGCGGATGCCCACATGCAGGTGAACCGAGGCCGTGCCTTTCATCATTTCTCGTCCCCGGCTTCCGGTGCGTCCCAGGCGTTCGTGGAGATTACGATAGCGTTTTTCCAGGCGACAAAGGGGAGCGTCCGCCCTGCCGGGCAGGTAACCCGTGGCGAGATAGAGGACACCGAAACGCTCTTCAAGGGCCCGGTTGGTCTTTTCGATATAACTCAGAAGGCGTTCCCGGGTCTTGCCGCCGCGCAGGGGAAAGGTCGGACTGCAATACTCGATCTGGCCGCCGGGCTCGAAGGTAATGCACATCCCCACGGGCGTCATCAGACGATCGGGCTCTTCTTCGCATCCATAGGATATCAGGAAGGATTTCATCTCTTCCACCGTATCCGGGCCGATGGTCCGATGGGGCAGGAACTCGTACTCGAAGCCATAGGTGCGAGGCCCTTTGTAGGCGTGGGTCTCGAAGAGGTTCAGGATGTGCTTCGTGCAGACACGGATGAAATCGTCCGGTTGAAAGCTCATAGCGTGATTCTCACTTCCGTTCGTTTGCGTAATTTCCAACATTGCGTTTTCGCTTAGATATCGTTCCGGCCGTCGTCTCCATGAAAATGCGGTTCCATAAGGTAAAAATCACCACGCCGAACACCTGGTCGGCGGAACTCACCAGGGTTTCCGGACCCACGGTTTGCGTTCGGATCGAGGCGGCCAGTTCCTTCACCATGCCGGGATCCAGAATTCCCTGCCGATGAATCTCGTCTCCTTCCAGGATCTCCCGCAGGAAGTCCGGCCGGTTTCGGGGATCGGGATCGGACAGCCAGCGGGCCAGCGGCGCGGTGAAAAGCTGTTTGGGACGCAAAGCGCCGCCTTCGTTCAAAATTCCCGCCCGCCGGAAGGCGCGTCGAAGAATGTTTTTCTCCCGTCTTTCCGGAAGATTGGCTTTGTACCGGTCGGGAAGTCCTGCCGCGAACTCCGCCAGGCGATAATCCAGAAACGGGGTGCGTGTCTCCAGGGAGTGGCGCATGGAAAGTTTGTCCAGGCGTAAAATCACGTAATCCGGCAGGCGGAAGCGGCACTCCATGGCCTGCATGGCGTCCAGGGGATGCTCGTCGCCGCGCAGAACGGGAAGAGCCTCTTCCGGTGGTAAAGCCTCCGTGATCTCTCGATTCAGGAGCCGCGCCAGTTCTTCGGGCGCAAACAAAGCCTCGCTCTGAATGTAGCGCCGCGCCGGATCCGGGTGGCGTCTCGGCAGGTAGGCGACCAGTTCGGGATAATCCCGCAAAAGCGCTTCCCGTTCCGTTTCGGAGGCGTTTTTGAAGGCTCCTGCGGCCATCTCCAGCATGAATTTTCGGTATCCGGCAAAGATTTCATCCGCGCCTTCCCCGGTGAGCGCCACCTTCACCCGGTCGGACGCCAGATGACAAACCCGGTCCGTGGGCAGCATGGCGGCCAGGACGATGGGTTCCTCCACCGCCCGGACCAGTTCGGGCAGGTCGTGAAGCGCCTCCCGCGCACAAAGCCGAGTTTCCGGACGGGCACGGCCGAAACGCATGGGATCGGCGGCAAGAAAAGCACGCACGTCGGCGGATTCGTCGTATTTCCGTTCCTCGAAGCCGATGGTGAAGAGCCGTAAATCAGGTTGGAATTCCGCCGCCTTGGACGCCACGGCGGAAGAATCGATCCCCCCGGAGAGCAGCGATCCCACCTCTACGTCGGAACGCAGCCGGATGCGCACGGCGTCGGAAAACAGCCGCGCGATTTCATCGGCGGCTTCGTCCTCGGAGAGGGACGAATCTCCTTCGCCGAAGCGAAGTTCCCAATATCGCACGATTTTCCAGGATCCGTCCCGAAGATTCATGTCCAGGTACGAACCGGGCGGAAGTTTGCGGATGCCGGAAAACAGGGTGTTTCCGCCGGGTAAATAGCGGTAAGTGAACCATTCCGCCAATCGATCCGTGCCTGGACGGGCCTCGATCCCGGCGGCGAGCAAAGGCTTGATTTCGGAGGAAAAATAAAACCGTCCGCCCTGCTCGGCATAATACAGCGGCTTGATGCCGAAACGATCTCGGAACAGAAACAACCGCCCGCGCCGGGGATCGAAAATCGCACCCGCGTACATGCCGTTCAGATCCTGAAGGAAATCGATGCCTTTCCGGCGATATAAATGCAGGGCGGTTTCCACGTCGCCCCGGGTCCGGAAGATCTCGCCCGCGAGTTTCTCTTTCAATTCCGGGTGATTGTAGATCTGTCCATTGCAGATAATGGCGGTATCGTCGGCCTCGGCCCGGATGGGCTGCATGCCGGTTTCGAGATCCAGGATCGAAAGGCGCACGAAACCGAATCCTATGGAAACATTCCCGTAATCATAGACGCATTCCCGGCGATCGTCCGGCCCCCGATGGGCCTGAACCCGGCCCATTTCACGAAGCGTTTCCCGGATTTCCTCCGCAGGTCTTCCCCTGCCCACCATGCCCGCGATTCCGCACAAGCGCCGTTTCTCCTTGTCGTTCCCAGGTCTTTTCCGTCCCACGTCCAAGTTGCACTTTGCATTCAAACACGGCGACCGGGAAACTGTAAAGGAATTAGAGACGGAAACCGACGATAATCATCCGAAAAGAATTTCGGAAGCCGAACCGAATCGCACGTCGCCGACCTCCCTCCGGACGGAACCTCGCCGCCGGGGAATCCCGGGGAGACGCCCGGGGGAATCATCCCGAAGCTTGCGTAACGAATTGACTTTTCCGACTTTTCGTCTAAAATCCATGTATTCGACGCAGTACCGGTCGCCAGAACAAAATATACGTTCGGTCGTTCCGCCCATTCGGCGGCGGCGCGCCGCGATCAAGGAGCCTTACATGCGGAAACGTTTTTGGGCGGTGATTCTGGCCGTAGGTTTTCTTCCTGTTCTCTGGATCGCCGGGTGTTCCGGGGACGAAACCGAAACACCACGGGAAACCACGGGCAGCCTCCAGGGTCGGGTGGTCCTTTCGAATATGGAAGGCCTGAACGACATCTCACGAGTGAGTATCGATATCGGACAGGGCGAGAGCGTCGCCCCGGAGGCGGACGGTGCGTTCCGCTTCGCGGACCTGGAAGCCAAGACCTACGAAATAAGCATCGCCTACAGCGGCGGGTTGGTCGCCAACGCCGAGGGATCGGCCTATAACACCTATGCCGCCTCCGTGGTCCTGGAAGCGGGCGACGCCATCCATCTTGGCGATATCGTTCTGAAAACCGGCGTCGGATCGGTAACGGGAAGCCTGATTCTTCCCCAAGGCGTGGCGCCGTCCTCGGTTTCCGTGAAGCTTCTGGGCGCGGTAAGCCAGGAAACGCAGCCGAACGCCGAGAACGAGTACGTCTTCTCCAACGTGCCGGTGGGCGCGTATTCCCTTTCGGCCATCGGACCGGACCTGCTGGACGCGGCCTGTTCGGGACGGGAAGTGGTCGTGGCCTGGAACGGGCACCACGTAGACGGCCCGACCTTCACGCTGAACGGCGAGACCGTAAAACTGGACGCCGTGGAGGCGACGCTTCACGAAGGTCTCTGGTATGTGGACGAAGCAAACATCCGTTTTCACGCCAAGGCGGCCTTCGCCAACCGGGCGCGCATCTGGATCGGAGAAAACACCCCGGATTACGGAGACTTCGACGGTGAAGGCGACCTGGATCTTTCCGGACTTTCCGAAGGCACGAACACCGTGCGGATTCAGTTCGCGGACGCCTGCGGCTTCGAATCCGAAATCATGGTCGAAACGGTGGTTTCCGACAGTCAGCCCCCGGTGTTGGCGGACGTCGTGCTGGGAAACGGCAGCGGCTATCTGAACACCGCCGAAGGTCTGGTGGCTCTCTCGCTGTCCTGCGTGGACGAGGCCGGACCCGCGACGTACGCCTGGCTGCGCATCGGTTCGGCGGCCTGGCAACGGCTGGCCTACAAACCCGACCTGGCGTTCACGCTCGCCGACGGCGAAAACGAGTATACGATCTCCGTCAAGTGCTCGGACGTGGCGGGCCATGAATCGGAACCCCGGCAGCAAACCCTGGTGTGGGACCATACCTCGCCGGAGGTCAGCTGCACGCTGAACGGAGGAGCGGCGGGGGAAATGGCGAGCAGTCCCATGGTGGACGTGCATGTGGACGCCACCGACGCGCTGTCGGGCGTGGCCGGCGTGGCCGTTTCGGAAACGGATTTCGACTGCGCCCATGGCGAGTACCGTACGCTTCCGGAAGACGGCCGTTTCGGAACCGTCATTTCCGGCATACAAGGCTTGCGCTCGTTGTGGATCTGCGCCCGGGACAATGCCGGAAACGTCACCCCGGCGGCCTTGCAAAGCAAAAACGAGATATCTCTGGACACCGTCCCCCCCGTCGCGGGAACGCTCACCCTGGCCGGAGGAGCGGATCTGGTGAACACGGCGACGGTTTCCGTAAACGTTCAGAGCGCCGAAACCGGTCTGAAGGCGGTGCTGCGCGGCGATCTGGCGGACGGAGAACGAACGGTCGCGCTGACGAATTTTCCGCTGGATCTGGAGTTGAAAAACCCCAACGCGCTGAACACGGTTTCCGCTTTTCTGAAGGACGCAGCCGGCAACGTCTCGCCGGGCTTTTTCGATGTCGTGGAGGCGGACACCACGCCCCCCGGCCTGGGCCGCCTGCGCGTGAACGGAGAATCCTGGTCCGAGGGAGAAACGCCCGTTCCGGTGTCCTCCGCCGTGGTCCAGGTGGAAATCCGGGAATCGGACGCGGATACGGCCTATTTCAAGGTATCCCAGAACCGAAGCGACATGGGAAACTGTTCCCCCATCGACGCGGACTGCATCCCGGCCACGTCCGGCGTCTCGCTTTCCCTGGAAGGTGAACCCGGAGAAAAAATCCTGTATTTCCGCTTTTTCGACCGGGCGCAGAACGGCAGCGAACTTCCCGATACGCACGTTCCGGCCATCGGAGAGTTCCATCTTGAACTTCTGGACGTACCCCAGAGCACGCGTCCCGTCCCGGCGCTCTCTCATGTTTCGCCCGGCTCCGTAGTGGCCATGAACTCCGAAAACGGCCTGACGGATCTGACGATTTTCGGCTGGAACTTCGTCTCCGGGGCTCCCGGCCATCCGGAATACGGCACCCGGGCACGGATAGGGGATTTCGAGTTGATGATGGATTGCGGGCTTTCCGGCACGGTCAACGGAATGGCCTGCACGGCGGCGGAAAGCGACGCCGTAAGTTGCCCGGCGGCGGAAGACGGCGTGCCCCCCGACTGCATCAACTGCTGCCGCCTGGTTCTGGCGGACACCCACCCGCTGATGCGCGCCACCGGTTCCTATCCGGTGCGGGTCGTCACCCCGGAACCCGTGGAATCCACGGGCGTTTCGGAGGAGACGGACTTCCTGCACGTCGTGGCTCCGGCTCCGGAAATCACCGCCGTCACGGCCTTGGACTTCGAATCCAGACAGGCCATCGCCTGGCTGCCCGAGGCCTGTCGCCGGGAGTTCTGGGCCTGCGAAACCTTCCCGGAGAACTGCACGGCCGCCATCGAAACCTGTCCGTCGGGAGCCGAACAGCTGCTGGACGAACTGCGCCTGGCTTGTGGGGCAGGAGACCTGTCCGCCTGCGTGCGGCCTTTCCTGCCGCAATCCTATGCCGTCGAACGGCTGGACGAGCAGAATCTCCCGATTTCACAGGATCTTTTCGTATGGGTAGAGGGCTTCCGCTTCATGGACAACGCCCGTATTCAGATCGATTCGACGGAAGGCGAGGTGCTGCGCCTCTTGCCCGATCCGGAGGCCGAGGGCTCGGAATCCGGCGGCCCCACCTCCTGGATTCTTTTGGCGCGCTTCCCCGATTTTGCGCTTCCGGCGGCGGATGCCCCCTACGACCTCGCGGTGGTCAACGCCGCGCCGGGCGGCGGGCAGAGCGCCCGCCCCTTCGCCGTCAATCACCGGGTGGAATCCGTTCAAGACGCCAACGGCGACGACGTGATGGAAAACCGTCTGGACGCCACGAACCGTATCGCCCGCGATCCGGCCAGAATCCGCAAACGCTTCGAAAGTCCCTGGGATTCCGGCGAGTTCCCGGATTCCGCAGAGATACGGGCTTCCGCGGGCGTCTACGTCTCCGATCCCGAAACCCACGTGCGCCTCTCTCAGTGGACATCGGACGAACGCACGGCGACCCGTCCCGCCGGGAGCTATCCGGGCGGCCCCCATGCCCTGGGCCTGCCCCTGGGCACGCCCCTTTCCGGGTTCGAACTGGAAAGCTCTCCGGGACCGGCGAAGGCTTTTACGGATCTTTCCTCGCTGGGCCGTCAGAGCGGGCATTTTCATCCGAACGCCTTCGGACAGGCCCACGCGGAAACCCTGCAACATCTCGAAACCGGCGACATTCAAGGGGATTTCCTGCCCGAACTAGCGGCCTGGGCGGCGGATCTTTCCACCGTGACGCTCTACGAACCCCGCTCCGACAACACGCTTGCGGACGAGGTGCAGCCGTTTTCCGTGCTCGATCCGGCGGTATCGTTCTCCGACCCGGTGCGCACGCTCGCCGTTTCCGATCTGGACGGCGACGGCTATCGGGATCTGGTAACGGGCGCGGGCGCGGTCTTTTACGGCGCTTCGAGCCCGGAAAACGGCCGGCTCGTGGAAGATCTCGGCTGGCAGACGGATATCCTGGCCATCGCGGACTTCAACGGCGACAAACGCCCGGACATCCTGGTTCACGATGCCGTGAATCGCCGCCCGGCCTGGTACGTGAACCGGGCGGACGGTTCTTTCGTCCCTGGCGCTTTCGAGGAAGTTCACGGCGATAATCCACCGGAATTCGATGCGCTCGATTACCTGGCGGCGGACTTCAATGGGGACGGGAAGCCGGACATCGCCATGAGTTCCCCGGACGCGGTGCTGGGCTGGTATCTGGGCGTGGAGGCGGAAAACGGCGTGCTGCGAATGAGCTACGCCGCCTTGACGCTGACCGAACCCGTGCGCCTCCTGTTCGTCGGGGATCTCAATTTCGACGGCGCTCCGGACCTCCTGGCGCGATCGGCGGCGAATCCCGATCGACTGGTCACGTTCCTTTCCGACGGCGGCGGCCGTTTCCGAAGCGTGGAAGCGAAAACCCTGGAACTGCCGGCGGAAGCCCTCACCGTGGCCGATTTCGACGGCGACGGACGCCTCGATCTTCTGGCCATGAGCACACCGGGCGCGCCGGCCCGCTTCCTGTGGTATCCGGGAAAGGGCAACGGCGTTTTCGCCCTCTCCAATATCATAGAAAACTCCGGCATCGGCGAGGACAAGCACATTTCCGATTTCCTTCTCACGGACGCCAACCGCGACGGCCTTCTGGAACTGGCCGCCCTGCAAGCGGAGGATTCCGGCGTCCGCACCGTGTTCCTGGACGGCCGCATGGAGGGCCGGAGCGCGCCCTTCCAAAGCTCCGTGTTCGGCAACGACGCGATTCAGGACGCCGTGCTCGGCGACTTCGATAACGACGGCCGTGCGGACATGGCCTGGCTCGTCGATGGAGAACGCATCGAGATCCGCGAAGTCCCGCCCTCCTCCGTCCCGCCCGACACACGCCTCATCGGACAGATCGATCTGACGGACGTACAAGCCGGACGGCTCGTGGTGGGAGATTTCTACGTGGACGGTCTGCTCGACCTGGCCCTGGTCCACACGCGAACGGGCGGCCCCGAAGCGTACCTCACCGTTTTTCCCGGAACGGGAGACGGATCCTTCGACGCAGGCATCGACACGGGCATAATGCTCGCCATCGACACGCTGGCCGTGCTGCACGGAGACTTCGACGATGACGGCCTGGGGGATCTCGCTTTGGGAGACGCCATCCTCATTTCCCAGGGAGACGGCACCTTCGCCTCCCCCATGGACTTCAGCGAACGCAGCATCCTCGAACTGCATTCGGCGGACCTGACCGCGGATGGCCGCTCGGATCTCCTGGTCCTGGCGGACGACGGCCGCCTGTACGGCCATGCCGCCTCCGAGGAAGGCATCGACGAATTTCCCGTGGGGCCGGAGGATCTGGACGGAGCCTCCGTGCGCGTGGGCTATCTGAATCGCGACGGCCTGAAAGACCTGGCGGTTCGCACGTCCCAGAATCTTCTGCGGATCTTTACGGGAGACGGCATGGGCGCGTTCACCGAAACGGCCGAACCCGTCGCCTTCGCCATGGAGGGCCTTTTGGGAAAGGTCTTTTTCGAATGGGCGGACATGAACGGCGACGGTCTGGACGATCTCCTCGTGGTCTTTCCTTCGGTCGCCACCGGCCCGCCGCGCCTGCGCCTGGCCGTGCGTCTGATACAGTCGAACGGATCCTTCGGCCCCCAGGCCACCTACGACGCCGGGGACGGCTGGGCCACCGGCCTGCGGCTGTTCGACGCGAACGGCGACGGCCGCAGGGACGTGCTGCTTTTCACCGACGACCCGGGCAACCGGACCGAGGTCCGCATGATCCCCAACCCCGCCGGAAGCGCCGCCGCCCAGAAGTACGATTTCCTGGAACCCGTCAGTACGCCGCTGTTTTCGGGAGAAAACACCTTCTCCCTGCATCTTCCCGCCCTGGACGTGCTGGACCTGGGGCTCCTGTTCGCCGTCGAGTTCGCGGAATCGCCCGCGTCCTCGCTGGATCTAACCCTCGTCGCGCCGGACGGAACCGAACTCGCCATCGGCGGATTCTCCGACTTCCGCTCCTGGCCGGGAGGCGACAGCGGCGCGGCCGCCCAAGGAGAAACCGGCTGGCGGCTTTCCCTCGCCCTGCCCGCCATCAGCACGCCGGGAAACCTGGACCGCCTGGAGAACGTCCACGCCGCCGGAACCTGGCGGCTGGTCGTAGACAACCAGACCGGGAAAACGGCGGAAATCCTGGCCGCGTCGCTCTCCATGCGGGCGGCCTTCGCCGGACCGCGAGACGGAGAACGCGCCGACCGCGCCACGATCCTGTCCGACCTGGATTATACCGCCGGTGTCTGGGCGGCGGGCGACACCTCCGGACGTACGGACAAGGTTTCTTTAAGCTGCGCCGTAACCGGCGGCAGCCCGGATCAGATGTTCGAACTGACCGTCCCGAAAACCGTCCAGGTGGATCTGCGCGTTTCCGCCGCATTCAAGGCCGCGCTGGAGGTCTGGAGCGGCCCCTGCGACGACGCCGACTCGGAGCCCCTGGCCTGCGACGACGGCTTCATGGGCTTCAGCCCGCGGCTGGAGGAATTGCGACTCATCCCGGGGAGTTACTGCGTGATCGTGGACGGATTGAAGGAAGGCGGCCGCATCCACGGCGGGCCGTTCGAACTGAGCGTCCGCCATCCCTTCCTTGGAGACGGCGTCTGCGTGGACCGCGTGCAGGGGCAGGCCGTCTTCCGGGAATGCCGCATTCCCTGCACGCCTCTGCCCCACGAATGCGACGACGGCTTCACCTGCATGCCGCACATCCAGGCCGACGAATTCGGCGTCTCCCTGTTCGAAACGGGCTATTGCCGCAAGCAGAGCCATGTCGCGGAAACCTTCCTCTCCTGGTGGGACGCCCTGCCCGTCTGCGATCCGCTGGATCCCTCGGCCTGTGCGACCGAAGGCGATATCTGCGTGGAAGGGGAGATCTCGGCCCGCTGCGTGGCGGGTTGTACGCTGGGGGCGGCGGACTGTCCCGCCGATCCCGCCGACGAAACCCGGGACGACACGGAACCCCAGTGGGCCTGCGTGGCCTACCCAGGCGGCGTGGCGGGAGACGACGGCGGCTACTGCGAACCCTGGAATCACAACCCTCCGGTCTGCGAAGATCCGGGCGTCACCTGCGATCCGATGGAACAGATTCTTGCGGGAAACGGTTGGGGGGACGACGGCGCCTGCAACGGCGGCGAACGCTGCTGCGGCGCGGAAGGCCATCACGTCTGCCTGGACGATGCCTGCCAGGAATCCTCGCCGGGGACGCCGCTTTGCGACGTGGGACAGACCTGCTGGGAAGGTCGGATCCCCTTTGTGGATGGAGAAGGAACCTGTATCTGCCTGACGGACTGCACGGCCCCTTGAAAAAAGACGTCGCCGGTCGATTGTCGCTTGCGGATTCGTAACACGTTGGAAGGAGCGCTTCATGGACATCAAGGAAAGGCATATCCCCGAGACGTTTTTCAACAAGGCTGCGGAAATTCCGGGGACGCCCTTTCTGGGATGGAAGGAAAACGGTTCCTGGAAAACCATGACCTGGGGCGAGGCGGAACGCAAGGTCCGAAACTTCGCCCTCGGCCTCATCTCCCTGGGACTCCGGCCGGGCGGTCACGCCGCCATCTTCAGCCCCAATCGTCCGGAATGGGGACTGGCCGACCTGGCGATCCTCTCCTGCGGCGCGGTGGACGTCCCCATCTACGCCACCAACTCGGCCCTGGAATGCGAATACATTCTGAACGACTCCAAAAGCAGAATGGTGGTCGTCGCCGGAAAGGAACACTTCGAGAAAATCCGAAGCGTCCGGGACGGCGTGGAGGGACTTTCCCACGTCATCACCATGGAGCGGCTGGGCGTCGAGGACGGCGAAACCGTCCTGCACATGGACGACGTCATCGCCCTGGGCGAAGACCATGACGCCCCGGAGGAACTCGAACGCCGTCTGGACGACATCGCGCCCCTGGATCTGGCCACGCTGATCTACACCTCCGGAACCACCGGCCCCCCGAAGGGCGTCATGCTCACCCATAAGAATTTCCTGTCCAACGTCTACCAGGCCAGCGACTGTTACGGCGATATCTTCAAGGAAGGTCAGATGGCGCTCAGTTTCCTGCCGCTCAGCCATTCTATGGAACGCACCGGAGGCTGGTACTTTCCCATCTACCTGGGCGGGACCGTCTATTATTCCGAGGACACCACCACCATCGTGGAAAACATGAAGGAACTGCGTCCCGACTTCCTCATCAGCGTGCCGAGACTCTTCGAGAAAATCTACAACGGCGTACACGAAAAACTGGCCAAAGCCAGCCCGTTGAAGAAATCGCTGTTTTCCTGGGCCCTGGGAGTGGGAAAACGGGCCACCGTCTATCGCACCACGGGGAAATCCCTGCCCGCCTGGCTCTCCCTGCAACACAAACTGGCCGAACGCCTGATCTTTTCCAAAATCCGCACCGGGCTCGGCGCGGATCGCCTCGTGATGTTCATCTCCGGCGGCGGCCCCCTGGCCCGGGAGATCAACGAATTTTTCCATGCCCTGGGCCTGTGGATCAACGAGGGCTATGGCCTGTCCGAAACCACGCCCATCGTCTGCCTGAACACCTTCAAGGACTTCCGCTTCGGCAGCGTGGGAAAAGCCGTGCTGGACACCGAACTCCGCATCGCTCCCGACGGCGAAATCCTCATCAAGGGGCCGCAGGTCATGAAGGGCTACTACAACAAACCCGAGGCCACCCGCGAAACCTTCGATGAGAACGGCTGGTTCAAGACGGGTGATATCGGAGAAATCCACGACGGTTTTCTGTCCATTACCGATCGAAAGAAAGAACTCTTCATCACCGCCGGCGGGAAAAACATCTCCCCGCAGAATCTGGAGCGCGCCATGATTATCGATCCGTACATCGAAACCATCGTTTCCATCGGGGACGGTCGTCCCTTCATCTCGGCTCTCATCGTCCCGGATTTCGAGGCCCTGGCCAACTGGGCCCGGGAACGCAACCTGGAATTCAAGAGTCATGCCGACCTCATCGGACTGGCCGAAGTTCAAAAACTGTACGAAGAAGCCATCAACGCCTACAATGATCAGTTCGCCCGGGTGGAGCAGATCAAGAAATTCCGCCTGATCGACCATTCATTCTCCCAGGAAACGGGCGAGCTGACTCCCACCATGAAACTGAAGCGCAAAATTATCAATGAACTCTACAAAGACCAGATCGAAGAGATGTATTCCGAACCGAAGAAATAGCAAAAAACCACGGGCGATCTTTCCCCCCGCCCCTCCCGAACATATGCAACCCCCTCCGGTCTGGCATGGTTTTTGCGGAGGTTTTGCAGGAAACCCAAAAACGCAAATCTTCCCAGCGGATCGAGATTCGAACGCCGCGCGGGAATCCGCGAAGCGGGTTCCCGCGCCCCCGAAACAGACGGTTTCGGGGGCGTTTTCGCCGTTCCGGCGAAAACGCGGCGTCTGTTCGGCCGCACCCATACCGAAGGCGGCAAGGTTGTTTCCCGCAAAACCGGCGCGGCACGCCTTTTGCAACCGGCATGAAGATTGCAAACCGCTAATTTCATTCAACAAACCGGAACGCAATCCCCATGCCGGAGCAAAAGGCGTGCCGCTTGCAAAAATCCATGCCAGACCGAGCACACATGGTTTCTCCGGGGCGAATGCGATGGAAAAAATCCGGAAGACGAGGGGGAACCTTGACGAACCACGCGGTTTGGCCATAATGATGGGTGCGAAGAGATTTCATTTCGAAAACGGCACATCAACGAAGGCAGGAAAAAAACATGAAGACAGGCAAACCGGCATTCTGGAAACTCGTGGGCGTACTGCTGCTGCTTCTTACGCTGGCGTTTTTGCCTGCTTGCAGCGATGACGATGGAAACGAGGACGTGGACGGCGACACGGAATCTCCCGACGGCGATACCGAGGTTCCGGATGGCGACGGCGAAATGGACGGCGACATGGAAGCGATCGATGGCGATGCAGAAACGGACGGCGACGCGGAAGAGGAAGCGGATTACATCGAGGCGCACACGGAGAAAATGAACGGCTTTACGGTGGTCTGGCTGCACGGCACGCCGTACGAAATGGGATATCAGCAGGGAGAACTGCTGTACGATACCATCAAGGAAGCCATCGAGTTCGTGGAGGCGGACAATCAACTGCGTATGCTGGCCAGCCTGGCGGAGGGCCTGGGCCTGGTGGAAATGGCGGAGGCCAACAGCTATCCGAGTCTTTTGCAGGAATGCCAGGGGCTGGTGGACGCCGCCGAGGGCACCGGGTTGACCATGACCTATTGCCTGATCCTCAACTTCGGCGACGTGATGCTGGAGAACATTCCCTCCTTCAAGCGGCGTGAGGTCGATGGCCCGGGCTGCACCAGCCTGATCGTCTCCGGCGACGCCACGGCGGACGGGCGGCTCTATCACGCCCGCAACCTGGACTGGAGCGGCATGGATATCAGCATCATTCACGCCAACCCGGTGATTTTCGTGCGCCAGCCTTCGGGCGGCGTGCCCCATGTGTATGTGGGTTTCCCTCTGAATCTGAGTCCTTACACCAGCATGAATGCGGCGGGCATCACGGGCGTCAGCCATGAGGCGGATCCGGTGGACGACACGGAAAAGAACGAGACGGGCCGCAGCCACGCACAGATGCTGGGCGAGATCATCGCCTCGGCCGAAAGCATGGCCGACGTGCGCGCTTTCCTGGCGGGCGAGCCGCACATGTCTTCGGAAATGCTGGTGTTCGCCGACGGCGAGACCGGGGAGGGCTCGGTGTTCGAAATGACCGGCAAGCACATGGCGGAACGCACGCTCACGGACGGCTACGTCTTCACCAGCAACCACTTCGAAGATCCCGGCATGGTGGATTACGATCTGCCGCAGAGCCAGGATTATCCGGATTCCAGCCTGATGCGCTGGGAACGGCTTTCGCAACTGATCCCGCCGAACGGACAGGACTCTCTCTACGGAGATTTGGATCCGGCCAAGGTCATCGCGGTGATGCGCGACCGGGTGAACCCGCGCACGGGCGTCTCCGCCCCCTGGAACGAGGCCAACGTGGACAACAACGCCGGAATCGGGACCAACGGTCCCATGCACATGGTTCTGTTCGACCCGGCGAAACTCCTGTTCTGGGTGGCGGCGGGAACGGTGCCCATTCCGGCGCAGCCGTATAAATGCTTCTCCCTGGGAGATCTTCTGGGGATGGAAAACGCCTCCGCCTGCGAACCGGCGGAGTTCCCGAACCCGGACGCTCCGGAAGAACGCCGGTAGGACGGAGGACATCCATCCGACGAAGCTTCGTAGCTGAATGAAAAACGCGAACGGGGCGCTCCCAGATGGGAACGCCCCGTTTTTTGTGGCGGTTAGGACCGGCCGGAGACGCCCTCGCCGGTCATCGGCGTTTTCTTGCGTTCATCATTCCGTCTCGCCGCTCATCAGGGTCGGAACGGAGTCGGGGTTTTCGGACATAGGGAAGAGTCCCGGGACGCAGCAATCGATCTGGAAGCCGAAAATGTTCGGACATCCGGCGTTGAACGGCGCTTCGATGTACCCGTTGTCGCAGCCGCCGAAACTCATGTTGCAATAGCCGCCCAGTTGCGTGCAGATCAGGTTCGGATCCGGAGCGCAGCACTTGCATCCGCCGATGCAGAATCCGTCGCAAACAGCGTCGGGTTCTTCCACGAAACCTTCCAGGCAGTCCGACCCCCAGCTTCCGCAGTAGCCGTTCAGGTCATCCTCGCAATTAACCTCCACGGGTCCGCACATTTCGTCCGGATCGTCCGTCATGCAATCCCAGGTTCCCTGCTCCGTGCACCAGCACCAGGGGAAAGATAGGCCGTCGGGACAATGGTGCCATTGTTCGTCGCCCGGCATGCATTCGCCCGGCACGCACCATTCGCCGTCGCAGAAAGCCGGGTACATGGTTTCCGTCTCCTCGCGACAAATGCCGTCCTCTCCGCAATACGGATAATACTGAACACAGCCGCCGTCGGCGTCCATGTCGCATTTCGATTCGCCGCAATCCCGGTCGGAACTGCAGAAATTTCCTCCCCTCAGACAGCAGAGCCGATTGGGATACTCACATCCCATGGAGTCGTTCATCGGCTGGTAGCCGTCGCGACAGCCGTTGGTGGGCCGGGAGCAGTAGCCGCCCTGTTCCTCGCATTCGACGGTTTCCGCCGGGGCGCAACAACGGGCGTAGCCTTCGTTGCACCCGCCGTAGGGCGCGTCTTCGTACCCGCTGGGGCAGGCATAGTTATAGGAACGGCAGAACCCGCCCATGTCTTCGCATTCGTTGACTTCCCGGGGAATGCAGCAAAGGCCGTCCGTATCCCCGCACGGCAGGTACACCGGCTCCATATCGTCCGGGCAATAATTGTTGTCGAAGCAGACGCCGCCTTCCATCTCGCAGATGTTTTCCTCCATCGGGACGCAGCAGTTGCCGCCGCCGTCGGCGCACCAGTAATCGTATTCCACCTGGGTTCCCGGAGGGCAGGGCTGATTGTATCCGGAGCAGAAACCGCCCATGTCCTCGCAGTAATTCGGAGCCACCTCCCGGCAGCAGGATCCTTCGCCCACCGGACACGCGCCGTTCGGCTCGTACTCCGTATACGGAGGACAGCCCTGCCCGTATCCGGAGCAGAAACCGCCGATGCGGTCGCAGTCGTATACCGTGTTTTCTTCGAAGCAGCAGATGGCGTTATAGTTGCATTCCCATTCTCCGGGACGCGATTCGTACCCCTGGGGACAGGAGGCAAGGCCCAGGAAACAGGTGCCGCCGGCGTCCTGGCAATCCGCGCCGATCTCATAGCACTGCCCGTCCGGGCCGCACGCGGCGTTGTCGAAATAGATTTCATAATAGGCGCAGCGGCCCCCTTCGCAGTATGGAATGGCTTCCGTACAGGCGCCGTAATCGCTGTCGTACGTATAACACTCCTGCCGTCCGCAATCGGAATCGACGTAACACTCCGGTTCCTCGTACGGCATGCAGCACTGGCCGTATTCGCAGGGATGCTCCCAATCCACGTAAGTGTCGGACGGGCATTGCGGTCCCCAGCCGATGCAGAAGCCGCCCGCCTCTTCACAGCTCGCCTCCATGGGCACGCAGCAATATCGCTGTCCGCAATCCTGGAAAGAGTCTTCGTAGACGGGAACGGTGCCATCCGGACATTGCCAGTAACAAGCCCCGCCGATATCGGAACAGTACGCGGGGTAGGGAAGGCATCGGCCGTCGATGCACGAGGAACTTTCGTGAATTTCCTCATACGATCCGCAATAGCCGTCTTCGCAGTAGGGATAGGTTTCGACACAGGTGGTCGGCCAGGGTTCGGCAGGATCCTCGGCGTCCACCCAGCCGTACTCGTAACAGGAAGACTCGCCGCAATCGCTGTCGTCGTAACAGTTCGGACCTTCGGGAATGCAGCAGCGTTCCGAGCCCAGGCACCCGGCCGGATAGGAGATGTCCGTAAAGCCCCATGCGCAGGGGTTGGCGTAGCTTTCGCAATAGCCGCCCCATCGTTCGCATTCGTTCTCCCCGGAGGGCATGCAGCAGATCGAATCGTCGTCACCACAGTTCAGAGACGAGATTTCATGACCCACCGGGCAGCCCTGGTTGGCATAAGAGCAGACGCCCCCGGCGTCGGTGCAGGGATTGGTCTCTTCGGGGAAGCAGCAGAAACCTCCATCGGCGCAGACGAAAGGAACGCCGGAGGCGGGAAACCAGCCCGGAGGGCAGGCGTATTCGGGATCGAAACAACTTCCACCGGCCTCGTTGCAGAAGGGAAATTCCGCGATGCAGCACGTCCGGGAGCCGGAGCAATCCATCTCCACCGCTTTGGAGCCCAGGGGACATCCGGTGGACGCGTCGGAACAGAAGCCCTCGTTGCGCTCGCAGTCGTTGTCCACGTTGGGCAGGCAGCAGGCGAACGGACAGCCGAGCAGGGCGTCCGTGCTTCCGGCCCAGGTGGGCGGACAGATCTCGCCCTCGGCCGCGCAGTAACCGCCCAGATTCTCGCACTGGGTGGGATCGGTGCGACACTGGCTCAGGGGATTGTCCGCGCATTCCCAATGGGGAGTGCAGGCATCCATGCGGAGCGCCTGGCCGGTGCAGGCGTCGTACCAGCCTTCCTCCGCGCTGCCCATCCGGCGGCACTGGGCCTGGCAGACCCCGCAGAGGGCGTAACTCAGCAGGCCGCCGCCGCAGGAATCGTACCAGCCTTCCTGGCGCGTGCCGATGTTGTCGCAGAAGGGTTTGCATTCACCGCCCTCGCACACGCAGTCGGTCACCCATTCCCCGGTGGGGCACTGGAAGGGGATTTCCTGGCCGACGCCGCACTCCGGCTCCTCCGGGCAGAGACTGTCCGGGTCTTCCTCGCACTTCCAGCCGCCGCCGCCCAGGCATTCGCAGACCACCACCTGGGAGCCGTCCCAGCAATCGTGATAGATCAGGTCGCCCATCTGGCAGGCGAAAGGCGCGCAGGTATCCACCAGGCAGAGCGAGGATTCGTGGGATCCCATATTCGGATGGCAGGCGCCTTGTTCGCAGGAAGGATCGTACTGGAGGCACTGGCCGTTGACCGTTTCCTCGCAATAGCTCTCGCCGCAATCGGCGTCGGTGGTGCAGTACGTCTGAGGCGGCGGGCAATCGGCCTCGCAATTGCAATGACTCTCCCCGGCTCCGCAGACGCCGTTTCCGCAGCGGGAGCAGACAAAGCAGTCGCAGGGCGCATCGATGCAATTGGAATGAATATCGTTTTCATCGGCCAGGAAAACGGCCCCGATCTGAATCAGCCCGGGACAGCAGACATCCTGATTGAACGTGCCGACCTCGCCATCCGGAACGCAGTCCGTGGTGGGCAGGCAGCAGAATCCCCCTTGTTCATCGCATCCCATGGGATCCTGCGCGTTCATGCCGTAACCCGGGCGATAGCAGGCGGAAGCCTCGGCTCCCTCGCAATATCCGCCGTAGAGTTCGCAAAGCGTTTCGGATTCCGGCAGGCAGCACATGGGTTTGGGCTCCGCGCATCCGGCCGGATCGTAATGGGGGCGCATGCCTTCCGGACAATTGTCGTCGCCCACGCACATTCCGCTCAGTTCCTGGCAGGAAAACGGCGTCATGTCCGGATCGAAATCCGAATCCCCGTCCGGGTCGTCCCCGTCCGTGGGAACATCGCCGTCCGGGTCGTCGCCGTCGGTGGAGAAATCGAAGTCTCCGCCCGGATCCGGAACGCAATAGCCGTTCACGCAGATTCTGCCGTCCTCGCAATCCTCCTGGCTCACACAGAGATCGTCCCCGAACAGGGAATCGTAACTGGCCGGTCCCGAACAGGATCCGGCGGCCAGAACCAGAAGAAGCAGTCCAAACCGTTTGACCGTCGAAATACTCGCCATGGGATTTCTCCGTGCTTGATTGCCGTCTCGCAATGCTTTTCGAAAATGCCGCAAATTTCCACGTTGAACATTATAGCAAAAGTCATGCCGAAACGCCCGCCTTGGCCGATTCACCTTTTCAAGAAAATACTTCTATAATTTCAATAAGATAGTGAGTGGCGGGCGAATTCAGACGTTCAGCGTCTTTCATTGATTGTCAAGCCATCCTGACACCCCGGACCTCCCCGTCCATTTCACCTGACGAACGGGCTTTTGCAGCGGAGTGGCTTCAATGAAAAAAGCCCCCGCGAGAGCGGAGGCTTTGGATGAAGCGGAAGAGAAAAGAGCCAAAGCGAGGTTTACGGAGCTGTTCCGCAGGATGCGTTACGCTGCGAACGGCGGAAACCGGAGCGGTTGGAGCGCCGGGACGGGCCTCGTTTGCGGTACACGCGCGGAGAATCCTCCTTCGCCCGATTCGAATCGGAACCCCGCCCGGCGCTCGGCGTAGCGGCGGAATATTCCGGGATTCCATCGGTTTTCCGAATATCCGTTTCCTGGATTTTCGGTTTCTTGGCGACGTACAAACGCTGTCCGATCAGTCGTTCGATGACGGAAAGCAGATTGCGTTCGTCCGATCCGCAGAAAGACAGCGCGATTCCCGAAGCGCCCGCGCGCCCGGTGCGCCCGATGCGGTGGACATACGCCTCCGGCTCGTTGGGCAGATCGAAGTTCACCACGTGGGTCACCTGATCGATATCCAGCCCCCGGGAGGCGATATCCGTGGCCACCAGCACCCGGAACTTCCCGCGTTTGAACGCATCCAGGGCCTGTTCCCGCTTGTTCTGGGACTTGTTGCCGTGAATGGCCACTGCACCGATGGACGCCTGGTCCAGTTTGCGCACGACCTTATCCGCGCCGTGCTTGGTTCGCGTGAACACCAGGGTGCGGGCCATGGCGTCGTCTTTCAGCAGGTGTGTCAGCAGCCCGATTTTGTCGTAACGTTCGACGAAAAAGACGGACTGATCGATGCGTTCCACCGTGGTCGCCGGCGGAGTGACATCCACCCGCACCGGTTCGTTCAGGATGCCTTTCGCCAGTTTCACGATTCCGGGATCCAGGGTCGCGGAAAAGAGCAGGGTTTGCCTTTCCCGGGGGATTTCCGCGACGACGCGGCGAATGTCGTGGATGAAGCCCATGTCCAGCATGCGATCGGCCTCGTCCAGAACGAGCACCTCGATGCGGGAGAGATCGACATAGCCCTGGTTCATCAGATCAAGCAGCCGACCGGGAGTGGCCGCCAGGATGTCCACGCCTCTCTGAAGCGCCTGGGTCTGGGAATACTGGCTGACGCCTCCGAAGATCACCGTGGAATGGAATCCGAGAGTCCGACCGAAATCCTGGAAACTCTGCCCGATCTGGGAGGCCAGTTCCCGGGTGGGAGCGAGCGTCAGAACACGGATGCGCCTTTTCCCGTGTCGCGAGCCGGGATGGTTGAGACGGTGGAGGACCGGAAGCGCGAAAGCGGCCGTCTTGCCGGTTCCGGTCTGGGCGCAGCCCATGACATCCTCTCCTTTCAATACGTGGGGGATGGCCAACTCCTGGATTTTCGTCGGGGTTTCGTACCCCTGGTGATGGATGGCCTTCAGTAGGGTGTTGGAAAAACGGAATTCTTCGAATTGCATAGAAATATACCTATTCGTTGCCTTGATTCGTCCAAGGTAGACGGCAAACGCGGCCTGCATCGATGATAGTCTGGGGAGATTTATTCGTGGCCCAGAAGCGTGAGGAATCACGCGGATTCGCTGGAGGATCGCCTGCGGTTGATGGCAATGTAATCCTTGCCTGGCCATAAGTCAAGGGAATAATTATAATCTTTCAGGAGTGATAAACGTCGTGGCGATCCGAATCCGTTTTCCCTGTCCCTGAATCGCCTCCGGAAGGCGATGGGTTTGGGTGTGAAAAAGGATGATGCATCCGTAAAGAAAACCGACCCTTTGCAGGGTCGGGGGTTGATGTTGAAAGGGAAGCGTCGGCCGGAAAAGGAATTTCGGGCCGATGGACTGGATTTACTTGTAGGTTTTGCTCGAATAGCTCTTCAGACCGTCGGGATCGGGCTTCATGGTGTCCGCGCCGGGCGTCCAGTTGGCCGGGCAGACCTCGCCGCTTTTCTTGGTGTGCTGGAAAGCCTGTACCGTACGCAGGGTTTCCTCCACGTTGCGACCGACCGAAAGATTGTTGATGGTGGCATGCTGCACGATGCCTTCCTCGTCGATGAGGAACAGTCCGCGAAGCGCCACGCCCCCGGCGTTGATCCCGAAGAGGTCGGTGACTTCCTTGTTGATGTCGGCCAGAAGCGGGAAATTCAACTTGCCCACGCCGCCTTCGGCGCGCGCCGTCTGCGTCCAGTGCAGATGGCTGAAGGCGCTGTCCACGCTGACACCGTAGACCTGCACACCGATTTCCTTGAATTTATCGGCGGCATCGCTGAAAGCGATGATTTCCGTGGGGCAGACGAAGGTGAAATCCAGCGGATAGAACAGCAACAGCGTCCATTTACCGTCCGTATGCGGCAGCTTGAAGTTTTCGAACTGGCCGTTGATTACGCCTTCCAACTGAAATTCCGGGGCCTTGTTTCCGACGAGATTGGTGCTCATGGTCATCTCCTGTCCGTTATAAATTTCAATAGATTAAACGAAAGATCCGTTCCATCCGTTTTCCCGACCGGAGGCCGGGCGTTTTCCATTTGCACCTCTATTGATTACGGAAAGACACATCCTATTCCGGAAAAACGGATTAATTTTGAAGCGAATTTTCGGGTGCGGGATACGGCGCGGCCGGGATCGGCCGCCGAAGCGGAAAAAGACTTAGAAACCGCGGACGTAGATCAGGTCGGCGATGTCCCGATAGAAGGCTTTATGGTCGAAGTCGCCCGTCTTCAACTGGCCGATTTCATCTGCGTGGTCGGCGTTGACGGTCCCCATGAATTCGCCGTAGCGGGCACTGTTCAACGGCACCATGCCGTCGTTGGGACCGTACCCGATGTGGTCTTCGCCCTCCATGTTGATGAGGCCGAAGGTCAGGCTCATGGCCGGGTTGACCCATTCGCCACCATGGTCGCCCCGGCAGCTGAAGTCCAGCATGCCGCAGGTCAGGCCCGCCCAGGACCAGTATTCCACCCCGGGTACGTCCGGATGCTCCGGATTGAAATGCTCTTCCATCTGCTCCACCGAGATCTGGGCCAGGGCCGCCTCGATGTCGCTGTCGCTGCCGTCCAGGAGATTGCCGAAGAAGTCCACGATGGAGGCGATCACCTCCCGGCTGACGCCCTGGACGGTGCCGAGCACCATATCGCCCAGGATCACACCCCGGTTGGGCGTGGCCACCATAGCCACCACCGCCACGTCATCCGGGTGCCCCATGCCGCTGATGAAGTGCCGGGCGTCGATGCCGCCCTGGCTGTGGGCGATGATATCGATCTTGCGGGCACCCGTTTCCGTAAGGATATCCATCAGTTGGGATTCAATCTCGTTGGCGCGGTAAATCGAGTCGTTGAACATGGCCACTTCGGTGACGTGGACGTTGTATCCGCGCTCCACCAAGTCGTCTTCCACGCCCAGGAAATAGTTGTAGAATCCCAGGGTGGTATCCCAACCCGCCATGCCGTGCATCAGCACAACGGGATGACGGGTGAAGCGCCGCGTGCAGTTGCTCACGCACTGTGCCTCGAAGCCGTACAGTCCCGTGCTTTCCAGATCCTTCCCGGAAACCGCCACCAGAAACTCGCCGGAATACGGCAGGGTGAACGTGGCGTTGACCGGAGCCAGGGGGAAGCTCATGGTTTCGTCGAACAGCACCACCGGCTCCCGCCGTCCGGAAGCGCCGGCCACGTCGGTGATGAGCAGCCGCCCCACCAGGGGACGGTCCAGGCTTCGGAAACTCAGGGTGAAGGAAACTTCCATCCCCTTCGCGCCCGCCACGAGAAATCCGTCCGCCTGGCAGGCGTCCGAGATTTCCCCCTCGTAGGCATAGGCCGAACCACGCAGTTCGGGGAAAGCCAAAAGCGAAACGAAATCCAGGGGATCGTCCGTGGCCTGGCAGGTCACCGGCGGTTCGGATTCCTCCTCCGCCTCGGGTTCCATCTCGGGTTCCGGCTCCGGTTCGGCCTCCGGTTCCATGTCCGGCTCGGGCTCGGGCTCCAGTTCCGGCTCGGGCTCGGCGTCCAGGTCCGGATCCGCGTCGCCGTCCGTCGTGTCTTCGTCGCCCGGCGGTTGTTCGCCGTCCGGCTCCGTATCCATGTCCGCGTCCTCGTCGCCGTCCATGGGCGTCCAGTCGTCGGTTTCCAGGTCGCCGTCATCGGGAAATTCGGAAAAATCCGTGTCCCCGTTTCCGGCCACGTCGTCGGACGAGCAGGCCAGAAGCATCAACCCCACCACCGCCATGAGGAGGGCGGCGCTCCATGCGTGTTTTCTTTTCATACTATTTTTATACCATAACGCATTCGCCTCGGACAAGACGAAAAACGCAGTGAACGAAAATCGCAGCCTGCGCTCTTTCCGGGCGGAGGAAAACACCCACGGGCCGTGTTCTGCCTCCGGCCGCAAGGTTTCCTTTCATCAGGCGGAAAGTCTCTCCGGTTTCGGGAACTGCTCCATCAAGAAAGGAAAAAACAATAGCAGGCATATCAACCAGATACGTCGAGAAAGGAGGAAAAGATCCATATCGAAAAAATTCGTTCGCAACGGAATATGTATTTTTAGAGGTTGCCTTCTACTTATGCTGCTGGATGTAGCGGGCGCGGCGGTCGGCGTACTGCGTGTAACCGCGAATGCCGCGCGTGCGGCTGGCGATGGTCTCCGCCTCGCGACGACTGTTTTCCTTCAAGGCCTTCATTTTCGGCTCCAGGTTCCGTTCCACCGTCAGGCAATCGGTCACGATGCTGCGCAAACGTTCCCGAAGCTCGAAAACTTCGCCGTTATTTTCCTTTTCGATGGGAATTTCCAGGTGTTTCGGGAAGAGTTTCTGAAGCGCTTCGATGCGCTCGATGGTTTCCTGGCGCAGCACCAGGAAACGGGCCACCCGCTCCACTTCGCCCGCTTCCACATTGTCCCGAACCTGACGGGTCAGGACCAGGTAGGCTTCGAAAAAGTGAACGAGCTGCTTGAAAAACTCGCTCCTTTTCAGATCTTTCGGCGCCGCTTTCACAACGTTTTCCCCGAGTAAGCGTTCAGAAGACTTTCCGTGCCCGCTTTTTTCGTTCCGCCGGTCTCTTCCCGGTTCACGGCCGACGTTTCCGCGCCGCGCTGCCTCGCCAGGGCGCGCCAGCCGTCGTTCAGGGTTTCCAGATGGCCGATGATCTCCTCCATCTTTCCGAAATCGTTGCTGGCGTTGGATTCCAGGATGCCGCGTAGCATGTAAACATACAGCGATTCCAGATTCTTGGCGATCTCTCCACCGTTTTCGCGATCCAGGGTGGACAGGAGTTCGAAAATAATATCGTGGGCGCGCATCATTTCCCGCCCCTTTTTCTCGAAATCCTTTTCCCGCGCGTACTTCATGGCCAGCCGCAGGGCCTTGACGGCGCCGTCGTACAGCATAATCACCAGGCGTACGGGATCGGTGGTTTCCACCTGCATTTTTTTGTACTTGGAATAAGGATTCGCCGCCATCGTTCGCTCCTTTACGCGATCTCCATCGCCGCCGCTACATGTTCGAGAGCTGGGCCGAAAGCCACGACCCCTGGCTCTGAAGCGTATTCATCATTTTTTCCATGGCCAGAAACTGGTTTACCAACGTCTGCCGGCGAAGTTGCAACCGGCTTTCCATGCGATCGATCTGTTCGTTGATCGAGTCGATGGAGCTGTCGTATCCTTCGTTCTTGGCGTCGATCAAGCCCGAATACGGATCCGTGAAGCCGTATAGAATGCGTTCCAGATCCTCCCCGAAACCCAGGGTCATGGAGAGGGTTCCCACGTTTCCCGTCGCCGTCCCGGTGTATTTCATCACCAGTCCGTCGATGTTGTTGGAGCCGGAATTTCCGGAAAGCACCTGCCCCGATCCGGTGGCCAACTCGCCGTTGATGGTTCCCGCCACGTCCTGCCCGACGTATTCCTGACTGGTGATTCCCAGAAATCCGTTGGCGGATGCCACGGTGTATCCGGCGGCCGATCCGTAATCGTCATGACGCAGCGTCACATGTCCGGACCCGTCGTTTTCCGCCGTGATATCGATGGCATAGCGTCCGGTGGTACTGGTGTCCACGGAGCCTAAGGACAGGCTGCCATCTCCCACGTACCCGAGGTTGAGCGAGATCTGGCTCATACCGCTGGTCTTGTCCGTGATGACAATGTGTCCGCTCGTGTCGATGGTGGCGTCCACCTCGTCGCCCAGAATCTGCTCGATGTTTTCCAGGAGATCTCCCACGGTCTGATCGGCCACGTCCGTGATTTCGAAGAAACCCTGAACCTCGATCCCGTTGCGTTTCGTTCCGGAAAAAGTGATGCGGTCGCCGTTGGAAAGATCGTTCCCGCCGCCGGTGGTGTCGATCAGGTTTAATTTGGTGGAACTGGTGATGCTCCCCCCGCCGACGATCGTGTTTCCCGCGCCCCCCTCGGTGAGGACGTGGGTATAATTCCGGGCCATTTCCGAGTTGATGGCGTTGACGATGGCGTCGGTGGTCCAGCCGGATTCGATCTCCACCACGGCCACCTGGCCGGTGACTTTGTCGGTCAGGGTCAGCGTCTCCGCGCCCGCGATGCCGGAACTCAGATCGACGGAACCGGTGGCGGAGGCCTGTTCAGCCACCTGGGTGATGTTCACGTCGTAGGCGCCCGCCTTGGTGTCCCGGGAATAGGACATGTATTCGATGGATCCGATGGATCCGCTGCCCTGGGCCGCGAAAAGTCGGGTCAGGTTCTGGAAATCGGTGTCGATGTATCCCTGGAATTTGGTGCTGTCCAGTTCGAGCTGGCCGTCTTCCTGCAAGCTGATTCCCGCCGCCGCCAGCGTGTTGAGCGACGACGACGCGCCGTCCACCGTATTGATGACCAGATTCAGCAACTGGGTCTGGACGTTGGTGAGCGTGCTGTCCCCGAAAAGCGGCCCGCCGGTGGACTCCGTTTCCTCGTCGTACTTGGTCTGCTCCCGAATCCAGCTCGCCACCGAGTTGTATCCTTTTACGAAACTGTTGGCCATCCCCGTGATTTCGCTTTTATCGCGGTCGATGCTCACGGTGACGGTGCTGCTGTCGGCCTTGGCGAGGTTCAGCGTCACCCCCGCGATGGCGTCGTCCACGGAATTGGATTCCCGTTCCAGACGCACGCCGTCCACGGTGAGCACGGCGTTCCGTCCCGCCTGCACCTGCATGGCGCGTCCGTCGGTGACGGCCTCGATTTCTCCGAAATCCAGGGTGCCTCCGCCTTCGTTGTTGGCCACCAGATTCAGACTCAGCTGGCTGTCGCCGCCGGTGTCGTCGGTAACGGTGATTTTACCGCTGGCGTCCACGGATGCGGTGACGGAGCTGCCCGCGCCGGCGAACAGGGATTCGATCTCCGTCAGCAGATCTCCCACCGTGGTGCCGGCGGCATTGGTGATGGTGAACGTATCCGAGAAGGTGTTTCCGCTGTGGTCCACGCCGGAAAGAGTGATGGTGTCTCCGTTGGCGATGTTGTTCAGGCCGCTTCCCGTGTCGATCTGGGAAAAGGACGTGAAAGCGTCGATGACCCCTCCACCGGCGGCGGTGCTTTTGCTCAGAGCGTCGCTTTGATGCACTTCCTGTACGCTGCCGTGCCCTCCCGAAAGAATCCCCAGCGATTCCAGCACGTTGCCGTCGTCGGCGTAGCTGGTTCCCACCAGTTTGAGCTGGTAGGTGGTGTCGCCGTCGTCGCCTTCTTCCTGGACGATGCTGGCGATGGAGGCCCCGGCTGCGGCGTTGATGTCGTCCTTGATCTGTTCCAGGCTCTTGGAAAGATCCAGACTGATTCCGCCGTAGGCGCCGATGGTCACGGTTCCCGTGGGCGCGGCGGTCAGGTTCAGAAGCGATGAAACGGCCGTATCGGAGCTGGAAAAGGAGACGGAAAGCGCGCCGGAACTGGTGGCCTCGCGGATGGAGGTGCTGCTGTCCGTGAATCCCAGCGCCTGAACCAGATCCGTCGCGGAGGAGTCGCGGATGTCGATGCCGTCGGCTCCCGAATCGTCGGAGGTCAGCACCAGGCGATACTGGCCCTCTGAAGTGGTCATGATGGAGGCGGAGACGGACGAAGGCGTGTCTCCGGAATTGGCGTTCTCGATCTTGGTTCGGATGGCGGCGAGCGAGTCGGAAGCGGCGATGTTGATTCGCTGTCCCCCCAGCAGAAATTCCCCGGAAAGTCCCAGGGCGTCGCTGACGGAATCGAAACTGTTGGAACTCAGTTTTTCATAGGTGGCGGTCTGGGACACGACGACATCGAAGGTTCCCAGGGATGCGCCGGACCCCACGGCGGCGGACAGAATGTCTTCCGCGTCCGTGCTGGAATTGGAGCTCAGCGCGGTGGTGAACACGCTGAAGTTGTCAAGATCACGAAGCTTTTCGGCCGCGCTCTTCAGCGCCGACAGCTTCGTGTTGATTTCCTGCCAGGCTTTCTGTTTGCTTTCCAGTCCGCTGCGCTGGGTGGTCAGGTTGTCCACCACCTGATGATCGACGGCGATCATCTGATCGATCATGTTGCGCCAGTCGATTCCCGACGACAGTCCGGAGATGTACTGCATCGCGTTGCTCCCGTCTCATGGGGGTTGACCGGCCTTTTTCCGGACCGGCGTGGATGCCGTGAAACAGGCCGGACGGTGTACGGTTTTCAGGTTCGCTCGTCCACCAGAATGCCGTTGTCGGTCAATTTACGAAGCCTGACGATCATGTCCAGGATTTCTTTCGGGGGGAACTCGCGCACCACCTCGCCGCTTTCCTGATTAATCAGCTTCGAAACGACCCGATCGGTCTCCTTGTGGATGGAGAGATTCAACCGGAGATTGGAGCTTTCGAAAAATTCGTTGATCTTCGACGAAAGATCCTCCAGATCCTCCATCTCCATGTTTTCCGCCTTGGCCTCTTCCTTCCGGGCCGTGACATCCTCCATCTGACGACGCTCGTTGTCCGTGGGCTGGCTTTTCTGCACCGGATCGACGGCCTTGGCCTGCCGATTGCCCTGGGTCGAACTCAGATATTTGGTGATCTCAATCATGAGTCTACCTCTTCCTGGAAACGGCGAAAGGCAGGCCGGTCCGCCTGCTTTCCAGCCGCTTGATTTCAAGGATCAAAGTCCGGCGGGGCGCGATCCGCACCCCGCCGGAGCAAGGTTTATCGGATCAGGGACAAGACGTTCTGCGGCGTCTGATTCGCCTGGGCCAGCATGGCGGTGCCGGCCTGGACCAGGATCTGGTTCTTGGTGAACGTGCTCATCTCGCCGGCCATGTCCACATCGCGGATGACGGAATCGGAAGCCGTCTTGTTCTCGATGGTGGACGCGAGGTTGGATTGGGCGTAGGAGAGCCGGTTCATCAAGGCGCCGATGTCACCACGCCGGCTGGACAGGGTGTCGATGGCGTTGGTGATCGAGGTCAGCGCCGACTGCGCCGAGGACTGGGAAGCCAGGCTGGCGGTGTCCACGGAAAGGCCGCTGGCCGAGACATCGGACAGGTTGAACTGCAACTTGCTGTTGGCGTCGTTCTTGTGTCCGATCTGGAACGCGGCCTGTCCCAGCGCCGCCTGGGTGTCGAAGCGCGAACCCGAGGTCTGATCGCCCGCCGTGTAGTCGGTGACGTCGAAGTCGGCGTTCACGGTGACCTTCAGGCCCAGGGAGCCGAAGTTCAGTTCCACGTCCGTGTTCACGTCCGTGTTGGCCATGGCGTCGGTCAGATCCACCGTCTGGCTCGTGGTGGTGGCGCCGGCGGTGGAGTCGTACTCCGAGATCGTCATGGTCTTGGCCGTGGCGCTGACGGCGGAGACGTAGTAGATGGAGTTCTGACGCGCGTTGGTCACGTCGATCTTCTCCACACCGTTGGCGTTGGTGAAGCCGTTGGTGCTGGTGCTGAGAGAAACCGATCCGTAGGAGCCGTTCAGGAGCGAGGCGCCGTTGTACTCGGTAAATCCCGAGATACGATCGATTTCAGCGATCAGCTGGGTGTTTTCCGCCTGGATCTTGGCCAAGTCGTTTCCGGCGTTACCGGAAGCGGCCTGGGTGGCCAGTTCCTTCATCCGGTTGAGGATGAGGTTGATCTCGCCGATGGCTCCTTCCGCCACCTGCAACAGACTGGTGGCTTCCGACGCGTTGCGGCTGGCCTGTTTCAGAGAGGAGATTTCCCCACGGAAACGCATGGACGACGCCATACCGGCCGCGTCATCGGCCGCGCTGTTGATGCGATAGCCGGACGACAACCGCTGCAGCGACTTTCCCATGTCGGATTCGGCGCGGTTGAGATTGCGAAGCGAATTCATTGCGGAGATGTTGTTCTGGATTCTGAAACTCATGACTTTCCTCCTTGAAAGTTTCCTGACGGGCGTCCTTGCCCTTTAGGTCTCAGTAAATGAAGACAAACAGAAATATTGTAAAGAACGTTCCGACGATCGATGCCCGTCGGCGGCCGGCGAAGTCCGGGCCTTGCCGCAGCCCCGGCCCGTGCGCTTTTCCTCCGTCTCCTCCTTTCCCGCGCGATGGCCGCTGTCGATTCCGTGTTGACTGTCAATGATCGCGTTTTCAACTTCCGCGACAACCATTCGACCGTTCGGGGAGGGTTCTTGAGAAAAAACGTCCGGCCTTCCTTCAAGATCGGGAAAGTCCGAGTTTCCAAGTACACCGTCCAACTTGTCAAAGATCTTTCATCTACCTGATAATACAGGCATTATTAACGAATCAGCGTCCGCGCTCCCCCCTTTCGCCGGCGCAGCCGCCGATCCGGATTCTTATCTTAAAGATCCGGTCAAGGGGCCAAGAGGCCCCCCTGGCCTTATTGCAGCAACTGGAGCACCGATTGCTGGATGTTGTTGGCCTGGGCCAGCATGGAGACGTTGGACTGGATCAGGATGTTGTGCTTGGTGAATTCGCTCATCTCCGCCGCCATGTCCACGTCGCGAATGACCGATTCCGAGGCCGTCTTGTTTTCGATGGAAACGGCCAGATTGCTGTTGGCGTAGGTCAGACGGTTGATGAGCGCGCCCACCTCGCCGCGCTTCTCGGCCAGAAAGTCGATGGCGGTGTCCAGGTCGTCCACGGCGGTCTGCGAGCTTTCCTGGGTGCTGAGATCCACGTCCAGTTGAGATCCGGCCAGCAGGGCCGAAAGCTGAAGATCGGGAAGGGTGAAGCTGACCTGGCTGTCCGCGTCGTTTCTGTCGCCGATCTGGAACGTGGCCGTTCCCGTCGCCCCGGTGGAAAAACGCGAGCCGGTACTCGCGGTGCCGGCGGTGATGCTGCCGGTTTCGTCGAAGGCGCTGTTGATGATGAGCTTCACGCCCAAGTCGCTGAAGTCCAGCTCGAAGTTGTCGTTCGGACCCATCGTCGAGGGTTCCGGATAGGAAAGCTGCTGGGAGGTGGTGCCGTCGGACATGGTAATGGTATTGCTGGTGGTATCCAGGGCGGAGACGAAATAGGTCGTGTCTCCATCGCCGTTGGCCACGTCGATGTGCTCGATGCCGTTTCCGTTGGTCAGGCCCACCGGGGCGGTGCTGCTGAGCGCCGTGGCACCGAAGGAGCCGTCCAGCAGGGTGCGGCCGTCGTAACGCGTATATCCGACGATACGGGAGATTTCGTCCTCCAGGGCGGAAACTTCCAGATCGATCTTGGCGCGGTCGGAGCCGGTGTTTCCGGAGGCGGCCTGGGTGGCCAGTTCCTTCATTCTAATAATGATGAGTTCGAGCTGATCCAGCGCTCCTTCCGCCACCTGGAGCAGGCTGGTGGCCTGCTGGGAATTCCGGGAGGCCATCTTCAAGGAAGCGATTTCCGCTCGGAAACGCATGGATACGGCCATGCCCACGGCGTCGTCGGAGGCGTGGTTGATCTGATAACCGGACGACAGCCTCTCCAGCGACTTGCTCAGCATGTCGTGGTTGTGGCCAAGATGCCGGTTGGCCGTAATCGAGGCGATGTTGTGTTGAATTCTGAACGTCATAGCTTCCTCCTTGAAATGTGGCCGGCCGAATGCCCGCCGTCCTTTTTGGGAGTTCTCCGTTTGGGAACCCTGGTTTCCAAGCGAACGGGCGTCGCCCGATTCGCCGATTCATCCTCGTTTTCATTCCGGAGCCAGTTTGAAAGGCTCTTTCGTTTCCGTGCATTAATTCGGCTACAGGGCGAAAGGACTCCATGAAAAACAGCGGCTTTAGAGATTTTAAGTGCTTGAAATTACTAGGAAAATTACTCCAGACCGGTCGGCAGATCTTGCCGGGTGAAAGCGCTTTGCGTCTGTCCGGAATCCTTCCGTTTTTTGGTTTCGAGTGACGAACCGGGCAATTCTTGCCCACTCCGGATGCCGCTCGGAGGAAAAATTCCCCTTGCTATTTTTTTGAGATTTTACGTTTTTTTCTGAATTCCGTCGGCCAGGCGGCCATTCTCGTCATAATTTCACCGGCGGAGAATCGTTTCAAGCACGAAAATCATGGATCGCGCCGGCGACCGCGCGTCGGGAAAACCCGGCGACGCAAAACGGCCCGGCTTTCACGGGGCGCTTGCCCGAATCGGCCTCCCTTACGCCCGCATCCGCCTGAGACGGCCCGATATCGCTGGACAATTCGCCCCGGAAATGCTACGCAGATAGAGCCCGTCTCATTCCATCCATTCGGGAGGCACACGCAATGAAACACTGGATAGGAAGGCTCTTCTGTCTGTTCGCTTTTCTGTCGGCCGCCCTGGCCTGCGATTCCAGCGATCCCATGTTCGAAACCGCCGTCTCGCCGGTGACGCTGGACCGCAACTACATCCGCGACGCGGAGGGACGCTATCTCCATCTGCGCGGCACCAACGTCAGCGGCAGCACCAAGGCGCCCTACACCGTCAACCCGTCCGATCCCCACGACTTCACCTACATCGGCCGCCCCTTTCCGGAAGAGGAGATGGACCGCTGGTTCGCCCATCTTCGAGACACCGGCATGCGCACCATCCGGCTGCTGTTCATGTGGGAGGCCGTCATGCCGGAAGCCCAGGGCGAGGTGGACGAAGCCTTTCTGGACTATTTCGAGAAACTGATCCGCAAGGCCAACGAGCACGGCATCTACGTGGTCATCAACGCCCACGAGAACCTCTGGAGCCGCTTTCTGCACTCCATGTACAACGAAACACCGGACCTGACGGATATCGAGGAAATCCTGGCGGACTACGCCGATCCGCTCACGGGGCAGTCGCCCATGGCGGGCATGGAGGGACTGCTGGGCTCGCTGCTCTCCCTTTTCCCGCCGAAGCCGAACGACGGCAAGCCCTCGGGAACCAACATGCTGCCCTACGGCTACACCGACAAGGTGGCGGGCGACGGCGCGCCCTTCTGGGCCACCCGGATCGCCTTGCCGGAAAAGAACTTCGATTCCAAATACTGGGGCATCCATCATTTATTGGGATCCCTGGCCCTGGACGAGAACGGGGACGGCGCGCCGGACCTGAAGAGTTTCGTCATCGATACGCTTTTGCCGCTCATCGCCGCGGACGAGGCCCTGAACGGGGAAAGCTTTCTGAACGAAGAACAGCGCGAGATGGTGGGACGCCTGACCGAGGCGCTTTACAAACGCCTGCCGAAGAAATCCTGGGACCGCACGGAAACCACCGATATGCTGCCCTTTACTTTCTGGGGAACCAACGTGGTGATTTCCCTGGACGTGGAGCGCGCCTACGCCGCCTTCTTCGCCGGGGAAAAGGTCTTTCCGAAACTGCGCGTGGAAAACGGAGAGGTGAAATCCATCGAGGACGTGGCCGATCCCGAAAACGCCCCGAATCTGAAGGAGTATCTCCAGGAAGGCTACGAGAAAGCCTGGGTGGCCGTGGCGGAGCGCGCCAAAAAGTATCCCAACGTCATCGGCTACGACCTCATGAACGAGCCCACCAGCGTCTTCATCCTCATGACCGTGGTGGCGGCCTATTTCCAGACCGGCCTCGAAAGCACCATCAAGGACGTGTTGAACGGCATGGAGTTTCTGCAATCGGAAATCCCCAGCGGGATCCTGGTTCCGGGGGAGCCGGACAGCGACGATCCCATCAACAAAACCCTGGCCTCCAAACTGTATTACATTCTGAAATACCTGGACCTGCTTCCCCGCCTGCCCGATCCGGACGATCCGAAATACGCGGACGACGAGGATCTGCTGGAGGCCGACAAGGCCGAGGTGAAACGCAAGTGGGGCTTCGCGGACATGGATCTGTTCGCGGCGGCGGGATTGAACAACGATTTCGACCGCACCTACCTGCGTCCGCTCTTCGAGCGCGTGGGAAAGGCCGTACAGGAAGTGGATCCGGACGCCATCATCTGGATCGAGCCGGCCTTCTCTCCCGCCATGCTGCTGGGCGGCGGCGGTCTGGGCGGCCAGTGGGAACAGTATCCCATCCCGCCGGCGGGTATCGACAACCTGGTCTATTCTCCCCACTGGTACCCGGACATCTATCCCTATATCGGCTTCAACAAGGAACCCCGGGAGTTCAGCGTGGAGGAATACCGCTATCGGGACTATACGGAACATTTGCAGGAGAAGGTGAACCAGGCCACCTACGGGCTGGAGAACATGCCGGTGGTTTACGGCGAGTTCGGCACCTACTGGAACTACCGATACCGGGGCGAGGACGCCGAGAAACCCGGCTGGCAGCAGTCCCGGGAACAGAACTATCGCCTCTCGGCCGAAATCCTGGACAATTTCTACGAAGCCTTCGAAGGGCTGTTTTTGTCCAACCTCAACTGGTGCTACACACCCGGAAACGATCCGCTCTACGGCGACTGGTGGAACCACGAGGACTTCAGCATCATCGACGAAAACGGCGAGCCCCGAGGTTGGGAAGCCTGGATCCGCCCCTATCCCCTGGCGCTTTCCGGAAAGCCCGTTTCCATGCATTTTTACAGTCCGCTGCATTACTTCGATCCCGAAAAGGGCCTGCCCGACGCCGAGCGGGAGTTCGAACTGGTCTTCGAATCCAAGGAAACGGAAGCGCCCACCAAGGTCTTCGTGCCGAACGTCCAGTACCCGGACGGCTTTTACGTCTGGCTTTCCGACGGCTGGGCCGCCTGGGACGACGCCGGCCAGACGCTGTATTACCACCCCGAAAAGGACGAGCCCGGCGTGGAGCACAAACTGACCCTGCGGCCGCCCATCGCGGGCCAGGACGTGAACGGCTGGGATTACTTCATCCGCGGCGATGAAGTCGTCGGACGCTAGGAAAGGAGGAAAGACCATGAAAAACACGATGATCTGTCTGCTTTCGCTGGCGTTCGCCCTGTTCTCCCCGGCGCTCTTCGCCCAGGACGCCGCGTCGGAAGGCGCTTCCGCCACGGAGACTCCCGCCACGGACGCCGCTCCGGCGGCGGCTCCCGCTCCGGACGCCGCGCCCGCCGAGGCCCCGACCGAAACGCCCGCTCCGGAAAAAGCCGTGGAGACCGAACCCGCTTCGCAGGCGAAGGCTCCCACGCCGGAAGGCGTGGAGAACGCCCGGGAGGATCTGCGGGAAGCCAAGCAAAAGGCGGAAAAGGAACGGGCGGAAATCCGCAAGGAGAAGGAGCAGACCGCCAAGGAGAACGTGCTCGACACCGTGCGGAAACGTCTGCGCTTCGACGCCGAATTCCAGACCGTGCTTCACTATCAGAACGATTCCAACTTCGATCCCACCAAGCCCTATTACGACAAGGAAGGCCAGAGCGTGGGCGTTCTGGGCACGTTCCTCAAACCCCGGCTGTCCCTCTTTCCCGTCGATCCCATCGAGATCGTCTGGGAGATGGAGGTGGGGTTGAACCTCTGGGGCAAGAACGACCCGGACCGCTACGAGACGGGACAAGACGACGCCTTCCGCCTGGCCTTCCGGGAACTATACACGAAGGGCGTCTTTCTGGACGGGCGCTTCGGCTTCAAGATCGGTTACCAATATCTGGAAGATCCCTCGGCGCTGTTTCTCGGGCACTGGCTGGGCGCGGCCAGCCTCTTTACGGACCTCGACTGGGCGCGCTTCACCTTCACCGCCGCCCAGATGCCGGACCAGACCTACGAGGGCGTGGGGCTCGACGCCAACAATTTCCGTCACGACACCTTCGCCTACGGTCTGCGGGCGGATTTTCCGCTGCCCAACTGGAGAATCGCGGTGGCGTTCTACGGGCTTTTGGACCAGCAGATGGTGGACCACACACTGAATCTCTTCGCGCCGGGCGTGAAGATCAGCGCCGATTACGGTTTCGCCCGCTTCGGCCTGGATCTGGATTTCCAGGTGGGCAACATGGAGAACGGCTCCACCAGCGGTGACGAGGACACCACCGCCTGGGCCTTGCAGGCATGGGGAGAATTCACCGCCGGGGCCTTCCGCGCGGAAGTCAACCAGTTGCTGCTGAGCCCCGACGATTCCCACGATCGCAACGCCTCCAACCACGCCTTTTTCTACTCCGGAAAAAGCCGCAGCCGCACGCTGCTTCTGTCCGAGAACGAGATCCGGGACATGGGCTTCAACCTGGACGAGCGCCTGGCCGAAAGCCGGGGAAAGTTCTTCGTCATCCGCCCCGGATATTCGCTGACGGACGCGGCTTTCTCTTACGATGTCAAGGGCTTCTTCGTCCCAACGCTCATCGTCGGAACGGGCTTCGTTCTGGAAAAGGACAACGCCATGGGCGGACAAATGGTGGGCGTCGAGATGGATCTGGATCTGGAATTCCGCTATAAGGAAATCCTGTCCTTCCACCTGGTGGGCGGCGTGCTGGTTCCGGGGCGGGCGGCGGCGGTTTTCGTCAACGATTTCGACCGCGACGCCACGGAAAACCAGTACGTGTTCGAAACGTCGCTTTCCGTGTATTTCTGAGGACTTGGAATCCATTCGGAAGGAGAGTTCCCATGCAGTGCCCCCATTGTCGCGCTACGGTTCCGGAAGGCGAAACGCTTTGCGGCGTCTGCGGAAACCCCATCGATGCGCCCGCTTCCGGCGCGCCCGTTCCGGATAGTTCCTCGGGTCCGGGTCCGGGTCCGGGTCCGGTTCCCATTCCCTTTTCCAACGAACCCGCATCCGCTTCGCGGCCTCCGCGCCCGGAGGGCATGATCGGCGGCTCGCTGTCCGAGGGCTGGCGCGCCTTCAAGATGCGTCCCGGGCTGATGGTCGGCATGCTGGTGGTGCTGTTCGTCATCAGCGGGATCGCGAATTCCATCATTTCCGAACTGGCCGCGAAGAATCTCTGGGCCATGCAGACGATCAGTTTCGCCTGGTCGCTCTTCCAGAACGTCATCGCCGCCGGCTATCTCTATGCCGGGCTGCGCCTGATCCGGGGCGAGGAGGTCGGTTTCAGCCTGCTGTTTTCCGGCTTCAACCGCCTGGTTCCGCTTCTGATCGCCACGTTCGTTTCCACGATCTCCATCTTTGTCGGTCTGTTTTTCCTTTTGATTCCGGGACTTATCCTCACCCTGGGGCTCAGTCAGTACGTGCTGCTCATCATGGACCGGGAGCGAAACGGCATGGAGTCGCTTTCGGAAAGCTGGGCTCTCATGCGCGGCTACAAGTGGACCTTTTTCGGGCTGGGACTGGCCATTATCGGTATCAACCTTCTGGGCGTGCTGGCGTTGGGCGTGGGGCTGCTGGTGAGCATTCCCACTTCCATGCTGGCCGCTTGCGCGTTTTACGACCGTCTGGCGGGCGGCCCGGAGAGCGAAGCGTAGAGAAAGAAATTCAACCTGCGAAATCAACCGGTTAGGAGAGTCAACCCATGGAAGCCCCTCGCATGATGGCCACGATGATCGGCAGCCTGCCCCACCGCGATGCGGAAACGGCGCTGGACCACGTTTACCGGGCCACGCCGGACGCGCCCATCTGGCCCCAACTGCCCAACCGCCACTGGAAAGAGGGCTTTCTGCCCCAGTATTCGGGCGGCCTACCCGGCCTGGTGGAGCGTCCGGAAAAAGGCATGGTCTGCATCGACCCGGACGCGGCGGACTTCGCCGAACAGATGGCCGCCTTCTACGAAGCCGCACTCGTCGCTCCGGAAGGCGGCGACCTGGAGCGCTTCGCCATCTCCGAGGAACACTCCCAGGGCATCCCGGCCGCGCTTAAGAGATTGGAATCGTTGGAGAATCCTCCAAGATACGCCAAGGTCCACACCACCGGCCCGATCTCCTTTTCCCTGACCGTCACCGACGCCCGGGACATCGCGCTCTATCACCGCGACGACTACGGCGACGTGCTTCTGCAAAACGCCATCTGGCAATCCATCTGGCAGGTGCGCCGTTTCAAGCCTTTCGCCAGGGAAATCATCTGTTTTCTGGACGAACCGGCCCTGTCCGCCTTTGGATCCTCGGCCTATATTTTCCTCACCCGCGAACGCGTGATTTCCACCCTGCGCCAGGCGGTGGACGTTCTGCACAAGGAGGGCGCGCGGGTGGGCATTCACGTCTGCGGCAACACGGACTGGTCCATGATCGTAGAGTGCGGCTTCGACATCATCAACTTCGACGCCTACGCCTACGGCCGGGGAATCACCGCCTATCCCATTGAAATCCGTAATCATTTCGAATCCGGTGGCGTGGTGGCCTGGGGCATTATCCCCACCAATCCGAACATTCACAAGGAAGACGCGGCCTCTCTGGAAGAGCGGCTCGCGGGCACCATCGCGGATCTCGTGAAGGAAGGCGTGGACGAGGATCTGATCCGGCGTCAATCCATGGTCACGCCGTCCTGCGGCATGGGAACCATGAGCGAATCCGACGCCGAATTGGTGATGCAGCGACTGGGCGAACTCTCCCGACGCCTCCAAGGTTGAATCTCGCCCCGTCGATTTCTCGAAATGGAAGCGCCAGGGTGAATCGTCCGAAAAGCGCCGTTTCGACCAAGTTCGTTTTGACAAACTGTTTGACAAAAGTATTAACAGCCGGCTGGTGGTACTACCACCAGCCAAAATCTTACGCGGTTGTAAGTTCGAAAATCCCCCTGTCGATTCCATGAAAAAAGCTCTTGACCGCCGCCCCGTGTTTCTGTATTTTCAGAAATAATTGAAATTTCAGAAGTGCCCGCCGCGATCGGAGGACGCTTCCTTTCCTCGAACATGGCGAACGGAAAAAGCGAAATGAGACGGTTCGAACGGCGACGGCATGGAATTCCAGGCCGGATGATCCCCCTTCTTTTTCTGATCGGAACGGCGTTCTTCCTTTTTTCCTGCGCGGAGCACGGCGGCCGGCCGGAAGACTGGAACCAGTCGTTCGAGGACGGCGATCTGGACCTGGAAACGGCGGCGGAGACGGAAACGGATTCCGACCTGGAAACCGAAACGGAACAGGAAACGGAAACGGAGACGGAGGAACCCCGCATCTGGGCCATGAAGTTCGCCATCGCCTACACCACCGTGATTCCGGTCATCAACCGGAAAGTCCAGATGATCCTCAGCGGCGTGGCGCGCACGCCCTTCGAGAAAGACGGTTCGAACATTTCATTCACCGAAAACATCTGCGATTTCAGCATGAACATCGTGGAGGACATCGACTTCCAGGTGATCTTCACGGAAGAAAGCATCCGCGCCATTCCTATCAAGCCGCGGCTGGCCACGCTCTCCGGCGACACGCCCGGCAGCCGCTTCCGCGCCGAACACGTGCTGGACATTTACGGCGCGGACGAAGCGCTCATGGACGATCCCGTCAACGATCCCCTGCCCACGGAGCCCGACGATCCGCTTCTGGTGGATTTCGAGAACGACGGCCATCCCGCGCTCACCGGCCGCTTGAACGGCTTCGTCCAGGGCGAGGTCTACGTGGTCCTGCGCATGCTGCGCAGCCTGGACGGCGAACTCGTCACCGAGGACTTCATCGAGGGCGAGATCGATTCCACCGTGGAGATGGTCACCATTGGGGCCAGTTCGCCCTTGCTCAAGATCCAACTGGACCTGCGGCGCGTGTACGATCCGGACCTGAACCATTTCCAGGCCGTGCGCATTCCGGCGGACATGAGCTGCGAGGAACTCTACGCCCGCGAGGCCGAATTCTTTTCCTACGATCCCATGGACTACGCCGTCCCCCTGGGCGAGCAGGAGGAGGAGAAATGAGCATGCCGACGCCGAAACGAATGCGAACGCTCTTCCTCGCGTCGCTTCTTCTTCTTTTGTCCGTAACCCCGGGATTCGTCTCCCGGGTTTGCGCCAGCCCCCTGGACCTGTACGGTTTCGGCAGCCGCAACATCGCCATGGGCGGAGCCGCCACCGCCGCCGTGTCCGATTACGGCGCGCTGTTCTACAACCCGGGGCGCATGGCATTCGCCGCTCCCGGCTTCGGCGTGCACTTCACGGCCTCTTTCGACGACGTGCGCATTCATCTGCGCGAACGTCCCGCCGGATACGACGTGCCGCTTTCGGTCTACAACGCGCTGCCGCTCCAGAGTCAGGCCACCAAAATGGCCATTCGCTACCTGGCCACGGCGGATCTTCTGAAGGCCCGAAAAGACACCACCGACGATCCCAACCTCTACGCCCTCACCGGCGGCGTGCTGTACGACTTCGGCCTGGACTGGTTCATGCTGGGCGCGGCCTTCTCCCTGCCCCTGGACGCCATGATGACCGCCGGGTTCGATTACGTGGACGAGCGCGCCCAGTTCTTCGACAATCGCCTGCAATTCCAGCTTCTCAACCGTCGCGCCCGGCGTCCCTCGGCTCTTCTGGGCCTGGGTTTCCGCCCGCTGAAGTGGTTCGGTTTCGGCGCATCCGTGAGTCTGTCCGGAAACGCCGTGGCGGATACGGAGATGTTCGTTCCCGACGCCCTGGACCAGCAGAGCATCCACCTGTCCATGGACATGAAGATGAAGTACGACGCCACCTTCATTCTGGGGCTGCACTTCGAACCGCTTCCATGGCTGGGCATCGGCCTGGCCTACCGCGAACAGTCGCTGGTGAAGGCGGGCATGACCAACCGCCTGCGCTTCTGGAACTTCGAGATCTACGAGGGCGAACCCATCACCGTGCAGGAATTCGATTACGCGGGCTATTACTCTCCCCGTCAGCTTTGCTTGGGCCTGCGCTTCGACGTGCGCGACTGGACGATCAGCACGGATCTCACCTGGGCCATGTGGTCCGGTTACCGCACCGCGATCCGGGAACAATTCGATACCGGTTACGCCCTGGGCGTGCTGGTGGAGGACGGCAAACCGTATTATCCGCTTTCCGACATGATCCGCGATCCCGGCAACGCGGGCTTCCGGGACACGCTCGCCTGGAAACTGGGCGTGGAATACCGGCCGCTGACGTGGCTCACCGCCCGGGTGGGCGGCGGTTATATCCAGACGCCCGTGCCGAAACAGGACGGACGCACGAACTACGTGGACAACAACAAAGTGGAAACGGCCTTCGGCATGGCGTTTCACCTGCCCTGGGTGGAGGGTCTCAGCCTGGAATTTCACACCCAGTTCCTGATCCTCATCGCGCGCAACCAGTGGAAATCCGCCGATGCCGACAATCCCGTGGTGGACGAATTTCCGGACAGCCGCGACTACAAGACCGATCTCTTCATGCTCGAAAGCCGGGGGTTGCAGACCAACAATCCCGGCTGGCCGGGCTACCGCTCGTCCGGCTTCGCGGGCACGGCGGGCGGCGGATTGCAGTATCGGTTCTGACACGGAGCGTCACAAAGACTCCCCAGCTTATCCCTACTCCACGAAAACCAGGCCCGCCAGCATCACCGTATCGGCCGCCCAATCCGAACGGCCTTCCTCATCCTTCAGCATCCGCCAGCCCAGCAGGCGGGAGATTTCGTGCCAGTTCACGCCCATGCCGGAAAGCGAGGGCCGTGCTTTGTCCGGAAACCGGCAAGGTTCGTTCTTTTCCAGAACGATGCAGCCGTCGAATTCCCGGCAAAAGGTATGTTTACATCCGCCGGAGGAAAACCCCTGGGCGCGCGCGTAGCCCAGATTCCGGGCCTCGTGCTCGATGGAGGCCGTGCCGTCGTGCAGGCGGAAAACGGTTTTCCAGCGTTCCGAATCCTGCAAAGCCGTCAGCGGGAAATCGAACTTGAAGACCAGAACACGGGAATAATCCGCAAGAAACTCGCGAAACGCGGTCGGCGTCATGCCGTGGGGCGGGCAGTTGGCGCTGGTTCCATAGTTCGGACAACGGGGGGATTCGCAATGCAGACGCAAGGCGTCCTCGATGGGAATCCGATCCACGGACAAAAGCCGAACGTCGGAAACTCCCAGCGATCGGGCGTAATTCATCAACGTCTCCATGGGAACGTCCTCCATTGTCCTTGTTCGCCGAAAGAAAAGCATGAAACGAGCCCGGTTGTCAATGGTTTAGGACGCTTCGCCGATGACGGAAAAGGCCGAAAGGCGTAAAAAACACGATCCGGTGGTTGACGGCGGATGGTTTCAGGCGCATGATGATATGAAACGAGTCGGAATGGCGGCGGAACGCCGCGAGGTTGCGCGAGAGGGTTTACATGCGGAAAATGAAGCGATACGGGTGGAGTCTTGCGTTCTGGCTTTTTCTGCTTTGCGGGCTGACGGCGGTAGGCGGCTGCCTTTCGGGCGACGACGGCGATTCCACGGACGGCGACCGGGCGGATGCGCCCGACGGAGACGAAGACGGGCGAGATTCCGCCGTGGACGGAGATGCGGACGCGGACCCGGATCCGGACGCCGAGCCGGAACCCGATACGGATCCCGGCGATTCGGACGAGGGCGGCTGTCTGCCGGATCCGGACGGAGATGTGGATCTGGACGGAGAGGAAGCGGACGGCGATTTCGATCCCGATCCGGAACCGGACATGGAAGTGGAAACGGAGATGGATCCGGATGGCGACGATGATGCCGAACCCGATGCGGATTCCGAAGCCGAATCCGATCCGGACACGGAGACCGAAGCGGACCGGGAGCCCGACCGGGAAAACGACCTCGAACCGGAGCCCGAGCCGGAGCCCGAGCCGGAGACGGAGGCCGTCACCTGTCCGCCCGAGATGGTTCTGGTGGGAGATTTCTGCATCGATCGGTACGAAGCCAGCCGCCCGGACGCCAGCTGGTCCAGCCAGGGAACCGACGGAAGCCGCGCCACCAGCCGATCCTTCGTGCAGCCCTGGTTCTCCGTCACCCGGGCCACGGCGGTGGCGGCCTGTCAGGGCGCGGGTAAGCGGCTCTGCGGCCTGGACGAATGGGTCTTCGCCTGCGGCGGTCCGGACGAAACGGCCTACGCCTATGGGGAGATTTACGAGCCCGCCACCTGCAACGGTATCGACACCAACTGCACCTGCGGAGCCAATTCCACCTGTCAGGATGCGGAGACCTGCCCCTTCGCGGGCTGCTACTACGCCTGCGGGCGGGTGGACGCCTTCGGCGTCAAGCCCACGGGGTATTTTCTGAACTGCACCAACGAATACGGCCTGTTCGACATCAACGGCAACGTCTGGGAACTGGTGGACACCGACGACGGCCAGAACCACTGGCGGGGCGGGGCCTACAACTGCTCGGACAGCCAGACCTACCATCGCTGCGATTACGACGCCACCTGGAATCCCTCGGCCAAGGGATTTCGCTGCTGCAAGGATCCGGAATAGGCGGGCGATTCCATCGGGAAACCACAAGGAGGCGAGGCATGCTGGCGGAAATTTCGGTTACCCCCATCGACAAGACGAACGAAGGCTTTTCGAAATACGTGGCGCAATCCATCCGGATCATCCGCGAGTCCGGCCTGGACTATCGTCTCACGGCCATGGGCACGATCATCGAGGGCGAAGCCGACGCGGTGTTCGACCTGATCCGGAAAGTCCACATGAACATGGCCGCCCAATCCGAAAGGGTCAGCACGTCCATCAAGATCGACGATCGCCGGGGAGCGGTGAACCGCCTTTCCGGCAAGGTGTCCTCGGTGGAGAACGAGGCGGGCGGCGAGGTGAAATCCTGACGCGAACCGCCCGTTCCGGCGCCGGCGCGGTCCGTCTCCGCTTTTCCAGCCCCCCGGGGCACGGCCGTTTGTTGCCGATGTGTTTGCTTTCGGTTTTTCCTTCCTCGAATTCTTCTAACGGATTTCTCCGGCGCTTCGAACGGCGATCTAATCCTTTCCATTTAATGTACCACCGACCCGAACGGACGGAGGAATGGGAAGGTGGACAGACGAATCACGGCTCGGAGCGCGATGGAAAAGGCGGCCTTTCCCGCCGAGGCGCGTGAATCCGTTTCGATCTCCGGGCGCGTCCGCGCGCTGCGGAGACTGGGCGCGTTTCTCGGATACGGCATCGGCAAGACCGCCGCCGCCGCCGTCCGCGCCAGGGGAGTGCGAAATCCGGAGTCGTTTTTCCAGCAACAGGCCCGGGAGTGGGCCGTGATGCTGGAGAAGCTTTGCGGGCTGTCCGTTCGCATGGAAGGCCGTCCCCCCGAAGGGGCGGCCCTTTTCGTTTCCAACCACCGCTCGTACATCGACATCATTCCCCTGCTGGCCCGCGCGCCCGCCACGTTCATGGCCAAGGCGGAACTGCGCCGCTGGCCCGTGGTGGGCTGGTCGGCGAACGTGGTGCGCACGATCTTCGTCGCCCGGGACGACCCGCAAAGCCGCCATCGAGCCCGGGAGGCGGTGACCCGCCGCCTTCGAAACGGACTGGGCGTGGTGGTCTATCCGGAGGGAACCACCCACGCGGGGCCGGGCATTCTGCCCTTCCGGAAGGGCGTCTTCCGCATCGCCGCGGACGGCGCCATCCCCGTCATCCCCGTGGCCGTCTCCTATGAAAACGCCCAGGACGCCTGGGTGGGCGACGACACCTTTCTGGCCCATTTTCTGCGGGTCTTCGCCCGGCCCGGAATCGACGTCCGCATCGCCTTCGGCCCCGTCCTCGTCGATACGGATCCCGAGCGTCTTCGCCTTCGGGCCTGGGAATGGATCGATCGGAACGTGCGATTTCAGGAACTTCCGAATTCCGCTCGCAATCAGAAAAAAGAGAGGAGCGTATGAAACACCGAAAAACCTCCGTGGGAATTCCGTACCGTATCGAACTGCTGGTGCGGCCCGGCGAATGGCTGACCGACATCCAGCGGGAACGGTTCACCGCCAAGATCCGCGACACGGCGGCCACCTGTTTCGAGAGCGTCCCGGATTATCAGATCATGCGGGGCACCCGAGAGGAACTCTCCGACAAGGTTGTCGCCCTGGCCATCCGGAAGGACGGCGTCATCGCCGGGTTCTGCTCCACCATCCTGCTGCCGGTCAAAGGTGTGGGCGAAGTGATGCACCTGGGACTGACCTGCGTACGCCCCGAAGATCGCGCCTCCGGCCTGACGCACCTCCTGACCCGCAAGGCCGTGGGCGGCTATCTGTTCCGCTATCGCCCCCTGGGACGGCTGTGGGTGAGCAACTGCGCGGCGGTGCTGAGTTCCCTGGGCAACGTGGCGCTGCATTTCGACAACGTGTTTCCCTCGCCCCTGATGGCCGCGCGTCCCACGCGCACCCACGCGCGTATCGCCAAGGCCATCGACGAATACTATCGGGACAAGATCTACATCCACGTCGATTCCACCTTCGATCCCGAGCACTTCGTCTTTCGCGGGAGCGTGAAGGACACCGTCTTCCAGAAGGAGGCCGAGGACGTCCGTTACCAGCACCGCAAGCCGGGGTTGAACCGCTTCTATCGCGGCATCATGAACTTCGGCGACGGCGACGAGGTCTTGCAGGTGGGAAGCGCCAGCATGCTGACCGCCGTACGCCATGGATTGAAACGGAAGAAGCGATTGAAGGAACTTCGGCTCGCGGAACCGGAGGGCGTCCCCGGCGTGTCCTGAAAAATCGCGGCGTACCGGGGATTTACGGGCTCGCGGCTTCCGTCAGCACGCGTTCCAGGAGACTCGGATCGTCGGTCATGATGCCGTCCACACCCATGGCCAGCCACTCCCGCATCTCCGCTTCGCCGTTCACGGTCCAGATCTGCACCCGAATCCCCAGATCGTGAGCCAGCGCCACCTGTTCCGCGTCGGAAGAAGGCATCTGGAAAAAGGGACAGGGCGGGCGGTAATCGTCCAGGTTTTCCGGCTTCAAGGCGGCGAACAGAATCATCTCTCCGGTGGCGGCTCCCGTGATCTGATCCGGCCGTTTCTCGCGGATATCCTGCACCACGCTGTCCGAGAACGACACCAGAATCACCCGGCGATTCATATGCGTCCGGTCGAGCACGTCCAGCACGAGGTCCACGATGGACGGCTCGATCTGCTTGATTTCCACCGTGAACACCTGATCCGGAAAAGCCTCCAGCACCTCTTCGAACGTGGGAACCCGGACACCCGTTCCACGGAAGGGATACGTCTCGCCTCCGTCCGCCGTGAAGCGGTATCCGGCATCCAGCGTGCGCAACGTTTCGAAAGGCATCTCCCGGATGAGCCCTTCACCGTCGGTGGTGCGGTCCACGGTGGCGTCATGGTGCAGCACCACCACGTTATCCGAGGTGGCATGCAGGTCCATTTCCAGCATGTCCGCTCCCTCCGCCAAGGCACGCTCGTACGCCGGAAGCGTTTCCTCCGGAGCCAGGCGGCCGCCGCCGCGATGGGCGATGTTGCGGAAGGATCCGGAAAGCAGCGGGTGGTCCGGGCCGAACTGAGGCCAGAAGCCGCCGTCCGCGTCCGTTTCCCCCTCCGTGCGGTCCGGATCCGGGTCCGCGTCTCCATCTTCCGAAAATTCCGCGTCCACCTCCGCGTCTCCATCCGAGAGATCCCGGTCCGATTCGTCCGAAGCCGCGGCTTCCGTGTCCGAATCTCCGTCAGCCGGCGGCGTGGAATCGGAATCGCCGCAAGCCGCCGGAAATCCCAGGAGCCAGCCGATCAGGGCGATTCGCAGAAACCGTGTCCATTGATTTTTCATGGAGTCATCTCCCGGAGATGAGGGCGGTGAAATGTTTTAAACGCGTTACGGTTCCGTTTATACAACATGAGAGCCCCCGTGCTCAAGCGATTGTTGACGGAAAGGGAAAACCCGGCAAAGGAAAGGGGACGGGGAAACGGGGAACCTCCGTGGCGAACGCGCGAAAAAAAGGGGCGGACCCGAAGGCCCGCCCCGATGTTTCCGCAAGGGAAACGGAATGCGGTTCGCTTACTTGGTGCTGGCCGCCAATTCCACGTTCAGGGTGTAGGCGCCCGCTTCGTCGGCGGACCAGGCGTCCACGACCAGGAATACGTTCGCGGCCGCGCCGGTGTCGTTCACCCAGGAGAACGTGTCCGCCTCTCCGTCCAGGTTCTCGTCGGAACCGCCCAGACAAAGCGTTTCCTCCACGGGAACCTGACAGGTATGCATCAGGGAGACGCCCAGGTCCACGCCTTCGGCCGGGGTGACGGTGACCATCAGTTCCTCGCCGTCCGGGACTTCCACCGTGTACACCACGTCGTAACCGGCGATCTGGTAGCCGGTGCAGGAGTAGCTTTCCTCGGAGACGTCGAAGTAGTTCGTGAACAGCGAATTGTCGCCGTTGATCTCGGCCGGGAGCGTCGGGATATCGATGGGATCGCTGCAATTGTCTCCGGCGGGCAGATCCGCGATGGTGACTTCGAGGTCGAAGCTTCCCATGTTGCCGAGGCGGGAGGGCGTTTCTTCCAGAGGCAACGTGCTGTCCACGATGAGGTAGAAGGTGGCGGCCGTTCCGCCGGTGTAGACGAAGCGCATGTCGCCTCCCAGGCCCACGGCCTGGCAGGTGGAAAGGTCGGCGCAGTCGGTCACCAGGTACAGATCCGCCGGATAGCCGTGAAGCTTCGCGACGAAGATCTGGTTCGGATTCATGGTGAAGGTGTAGGCCACGTCCGCGCCGGGCATGGCCGCCTCGGCGCAGCCTTCATCGCCGGGATCGTAGTCGTTGGCCGCGCCGATGGTGCTTCCGGCATAGGTCTGGCCGTTTTCGATGGTCTGGGCGTCACCGCACATGTCGTTGTTCGGAACATCGCCGCCGGAGAAGGTCACGGTCAGGCTGAAGGACGAGTCCGCCGCGCGGTAGCTGCTGTCGGCGATCACGTAAATGGTGACGGCCTCGGTGGCGTCCGCCGGGTGCTGATAGATGACGTGCTCCGGCATGCCCTCGTCCGCGCCGGCCAGGCAGGACGTATCGATGTCCGCGCAGTCGGTGACCAGGTACAGCGCGGCGTCGAATTCGGCTTCCATGGTGACTTCCACGTACTGACCCGGATCCACCGTGACCGAGTAGGCCAGGTCGGGACCGGGGGTGTCGGTTCCGGAGCAGTCCTCGCCGGTGTAGCTGTCGGTGGCCGCCTCGAAATCGAAGTCGTGGGTTCCGGCGGTCAGCGCCATCGCGCCGTCGCAGGTGTTGTTCATCGCCGGGGTGAAGACGTCGGCCAGGAAGAGGTACTTGCCTTCCAGCAGGCCGTCCACGTAATCGGACTGGCGCACCTCGATGTACAGCGTCATGTCCGCCTCGGCCACGAAGTCGGTCAGGCGGCTGAAGTAGTCTCCGTTCCAGCCGTCGATGTCGTCGTTCTGCCAGCCTTCCAGGGTCACGCCATCGGCGTTCGTGAAACGCATGACCGTATCCGATTCCGTTCCGCAGAACGAAGCGGTTTCGGCGCTGAAAACCTGGCCGGCCAGGAGATCCACCTTGAACAGGTCGATATCCATCTGTCCCTCGGTCGGGGTGAATTCGGAAATCACCGTGGCCGGGAACGCGTCGAGCAACATGGCCTCGGCGACGATGCCGTTGGGCTCCGTTTCCATGGTGTCGCCGTTGTCGGTGAAGGCGCAATGGTTGCTTCCGTCGCAGCCGTAGTAGTCGCATCCGCAGTCGGCCGCCACGGAACAGTCGATGTTGCACATGTCGTTGGCGCAGACGCCCGTGGTGCAGTCCAGATCCTCGTCGCAGTCCGCGCCGAATCCGCCGCGCGGAAGCTGGCAGAATCCGGCGTTGTTGCAGCCGGCCATTCCGTCGCAGCTCAGGGAGACCGGAGCGCACTGGTAATAGGTGTCGAACCAGCTGCTGATGGCGTAGCAGCGGGTGCCCGCCGGGCAGGAATCCGGATCGGCGGAGCAGTCCACGCCGCAGAACCAGCTATCGCCGCCGTCGGAAGTCAGGCAGAGATTGGCAGTGCCGTCGCCCGTGTTGCAGTTGGCGTCCTCTCCGTCGCAGGCGTAGCACAAACCGTTCTCCACCGGCGTGATGTCGGCGGAACCTTCGCACTCCCCGTCGTTGGCGCAGACGCTGGTGCAGCGGCCGTCGTCGCAGGTGTCCGTCTCGCAGTCGTCGCCGGTGCGGCAGACGGAATAAAGATACTGCCCGCCGTCGGCGTTCATGACGCAGATGCCTTCATGGCAGGTCAGGCCCTCGGGGCAGAGGTTGGTTTCATCGCATGTCTGGGTGCAGTACATCGAGCCGAAGAAATCGTCTTCGTAGCAGTCGTCTTCCACGCACTCCCAATCGAAGTCGCAGGCATCGCCCGTGGCGATGGTGTGCATCATATCTTCCGGCACGCAGTATTTGTCGTCGTAGCCGTCGAACTCGGCGCAGATGCCGTCCGTGCATTCGGACGTGTCCGTGCACATGATGGTGCAGAAGTCGTTGAAGCAAAGCGCGTCATCGCCCGCGCACTGGAAGTCCATCTCGCAGGCGTCGCCGTAGGGCACCGTGTTCACCAGGTCGCTGGGGATGCACAGCATTTTGTTGACGGGAAGGGTTTCGAGCACCAGTTCCATGCCGGCGGTCACGTCGAAGGAGAACCAGTCGTGGCCGTCCGCTTCCAGCATGCCGTAGAACTGCCCCGGGATCGTCATGGCGTTGGCGCCGGCCCTGTCGTCGTTGGCCTCGGTTTCGCTTCCCATGGCGGGATCGCCGGAGGCGTCGGTGACCAGCATGTAGTACGGACCCTGGACGCTGGCGCTGTAACCGAACGCGTGGGCGTAATAGGTTCCCGCCGTGTCGAACGTGCGGGTGATCTTCGAGAAGGCGCTCTGGCCGCCGTCGTCGTTGCTGGTAAGCGCATCGGCTCCGGCCGCGTCCCAGAGTTCCAGCTTGGTGTCGATCAGGATCGGCCCGAAGTCCGTACAGGTTCCCTCGCCGCAGGGTTCGTTCAGGCAGTTCGTGACGCACATCATGGTTCCCAGTACGTCCTCGCAAAGTCCGGTGTCGCACTGCCAGCCTTCCGTGCAGGTTTCACCGAAGGTCTTTCCCACCATGCTGCTGGGGGCGCAGAGCAATTCCTCGCCGAAGTCGATGCAGGTGAAGTCGTCGGGGCAACTGTCGCCCGTGGCGCGATCGTCAAAGGTGCAGAGCTCGGTGCAGACGGCACCGTCGCCGGTGTAGTCGCGGCAGTATCCGGAGGCGCACTGGAAGTCCCTCTCGCAGGCGTCGCCGAAGGCCAGATTCAGGTCGTCGTCGGAAATGCAGAGATTGGTGTCCTCGTCCGGAATGGGCGTACAGGTATAGCCGTCCGGGCAAGAGTCGTCTTCGCCTCGGGTGTAGATGGTGCAGGTTTCGCTGCAATAATCGCCCAGGCAGAGCATTTCCTCGCAGTCGATGTCGTAGCCGCATTCCTCGCCCACGCCCAGCACGCCGATGGGAACGCAGACTTCCGTGCCGATGGACGTGTCCGAGGCATCGTAGCAGCGGCCGCAGTCGCCGCAGACGGAGGAATCGTCCGCGCATTCCTTGGAACAGAACTTGATCCAGCCCGCGAACTGGAGACACCAGCCGCCGGCGCAGTCTTCGTCCGCGTTGCAAACATTGTAGATATCGTAGCTGGCGTCGCCGGGCAGCGTGTCGCCCTGGGGAACGCAGACCATGCCCAGATCCCCGCCGTCCACGCAGTCCATGCCGGTGGGGCAGGTTTCGGTGGTGCAGTCCTGGCTGCAGAAGGTGGTCCAGTCGTCGCCCGCGCTCAGGCAAAGGCCGCTTTCGCACTCTTCCGGCAGGTTGCAGGGATAGTTGGCCGGCTGGTTCAGCGTGCGGTGATTGCAGACCAGCACTTCCTCGTCCACGTCGCCGTCTTCGTCGCCGTCCGTGTCGCCGTCCGTGTCGCCATCGGTGTCGCCGTCCGTGTCTCCGTCGGTGTCGCCGTCCGTGTCACCGTCCGTGTCTCCGTCCGTGTCGCCGTCCGTGTCACCGTCTCCGTCCGTGTCGCCGTCTTCGTCGCCGTCCACGTCACCGTCCACGTCGCCGTCCACGTCGCCATCGGTGTCGTTGTTGTCCGAACTGCTGCATCCGATCGCCAGCGCGAGCATGGCGAGCAGCAGAAGGATCCACAATCCGTTCCGTTTCATCCGAACCTCCTGTTAATCGATGTAAAAGGACACAATGTTTGAGCACGCCTTTTCCCGAATAGATCCAGCATGCCGTTTTCCCGCGTTGGCCCTATATTTGGTAAGGACGGATGCTAGCATGCAGTGAACGCACTGTCAAGGAGGAAATATGGAATCCAGACCCGGTAAAAAAAAGGAAATACCAATCGGTATCGGGGGGTTAGAGACGTTTCACCTTTTCAGGAACATGGGCGATAAGAGGAATTCCGTCACGGCCGCCGGGGCCGAGAGAACGACGAGTTCGTTTTCATATGCTTCAAATTATTCGGATGGCAACGCCTGGACGGGAACGCCCTTCGGAAAAGGCAGGCGAAACAGATCGTCCGCGATTTCCTCGTTCAGGACCGCATCGTCGTGAATGCGCAGCGTCAGTTTGACCTCCTCGGACGGCAGAACGAGCTTAATGAAGCCCGGATAACGCAGCGCATCCTTCCCCCGGGATTTCCATCCCAGGTAAGTGACCTCGAAACGGGCGTTTTTATCGGCGTCCATCAGACGCATGCGGTACAGATCGCCGTTGTTCTCGAACCACAGCGCCTGGATCCAGCATCCGTCTCCGCTGCGGACAAGCAGCCGCCATCGCTTGGTTTTTTCGTCGCGGACCAGGCCGCCCCGGTCGCCGTTCAGGAGAATCGGCGTCCCCGAAAGCAGCGGCACGAGTTCCTGGGGCGGCAGACTGACGGGCAGGACGTTTTTCAAGCTGTTTTCCCGGGCCGGGCCCACCAGCATGCGTCGCTTGCGCAGATCGTAATGGCGAAACTCCCGCCCGTCCAGGGAAGTGGCCGAGAGCATGCCCGTGGGGCCGGTCAGTTCCAGAACCGCTTGATTCGGCTTTTTCAGCAGGAAGGACAGCTCCACCCGTTCGTGCCGTTTTCCTTTGTAATATTCAAGCTTTCCGTCGGCCTGCACCGTCCTTATCTCTCCTCCCAGCCGATTCAGTCCCTCCAGCAGCCGTTCCGTCTTCGGGGCGACCGGGGAAGAGGAATCGGGCCTGGAAAGCGTCCGACACCCCGGTCCCATGAAGGAAATCAGGAGAGCGACGGCAAGGATGTATCCCGCGTTTTTCATGATTTTTCCTTCGAGAAAAGGCGGTTTCGCAGTTCCGGCCAACGCTCCGGAAACGCGGCCCGGAATTCTCGTTCCACCCGGGCGTCCTCGATTTTCAGCCCGGCGGCCCGCTCCAGAAGGGCGGAAAGTTCCGACTCCCGTTCTCCGGAATCACGCAGGGCCATGCAATAATGCAGAAGGATTTCGGGCTCTTGGGGCTCCATCATCGCCGCCAGGGACAGCCAGCTCAGCGCTTCCCGCAGTTCGCCCTTTTTATAGAGCACGAAGCCCAGACTGTCGATGATATAACTTTCCTCCGGTTTCAGGCGCATGGCCTTGCGAATCAGCCGCTCGGCCTTTTCCAATTCGCGCCCCTCCTGGGCGAAGGTGTAGCCCACGAAATTCAGCGCGTCGGCCTGTCCGGGATCCAGGCGCAACAGCGAAAGCACCGTCTGAAGCGCCTCCTCCCGTTGGCCGTTCTGCTCCAGCATCATGCCTTTCAGGTAGAGCAACGTAAGGTTATCGTTCAGGATTTTCAATCCATGATCCAGAATTTCCAGAGATTGAACCCCGCGTTTCGTCTCCCGGAAATAAAAGGCGGCCAGGCGGTAGACCTCCATCTCCCGGGGAAAACGTTCCAGGGTTTCCCGCAGGTGGCGATCCGCCGTTTTCTTCCGCCCGAGGAGCCAGAGGCAGTGGGCGGCGTCCATGCGGCCGATCAACTCGTAATGATCCCCGCCACCTTCCAGTCCCCCGAAAACCCGCAGGGCGGAACGATAGCGTTTCGTGTGATAGTGGATCCAACCCAGGAAATAGCGCGCCGCCCGGCCCTGGTCGCCGTCCAGCAGGGCGGAAAGGGCCCGTTCGGCCTCGTCCATGCGTTCGCTTTCCAGGTACGCCAGCGCCACGCTCATGGCCGTGCGATCGTCCCGGATGTCGAATCCCCGCGCCGCCTCGAAGGTTTGCGCCGCCCGCTCCAGATCTCCCGCTCCCAGGTAGAACGAGCCCAGTTTGACCAGCAGCACGGGATTGGGCGGCAGCAGATTCCGAAGGCGAATGAAAAGCGCCACCGCGTCCTTGTAGCGCCGGGTGCGGTTGTACCACCCGGCCAGTTTTTCGATGGCCGAGGTATTGTCCGGGTCCAGTCGCAGAATCCGGACCAGGGCCGTTTCCAGTTTTCCGTATTCCTGCTGATAGTGATAGAGATTGGCCAGTTCGATCCAGCTCGGAAGATCCCGGGCGTCCCGTTTGACCGCCTCGGTCAGGTAGCGGACTTTCCCCGGAACGCCCTGCTGAAGATAGGCGATGTCGGCCAGGCGCTGGTTGGCCCGGCGAAAGCTCGGATCCAGCATCAGAACCTGGCTGAAATAGGCTTTGGCCGCGTCGATATCGTGATTGGAAAAAGCGATTTCTCCAAGGAAATACGGAGGGTTCGCCCAGTCAGGATCCAGGCGGGCCGCAATCAGAAACTCGCTCCGCGCCGCCTCCAGACGGTTTTCCGCCACCAGCATGCGGGCCAGTTCGAAGTGGAGTTTGGCCGAGTCGGGATCGAAGGCCAGCGCCAAGCGGAGTTCATCGGCGGCGAAGGGAAAATCCTTGTTCAATTCCCCCCATCGCGCCCGCAGATAATGACGGGGAGCGCTGGTGGCCGGCGCGCTTCGGACGCCGCCGTAGACCGACGGCGTTTCCGGATGGGCATCCGGAACGGGCGAAAGGCTCCGATTCGCGCAACCGGAGAACAGAATGAGCAGGAGCGAAAGAAAAACCGGTCGAGCGGCCGCGACGATCCCGGCGGCACTTCGGCGTGGAGAGAACCGCGCGGAGGGAGAAAACGAGCCGTCAGTCCTCTTCTTCGCGTTCCTCGTCACTGGCGACCGGCCCCTTTCGTGGCTTTTCCTGGCGTCCGGCGTTCTGTTCCTCGGACTGGCGCCGCCATTCCTCCCGTTCCAGGATTTCCTGGTCCTGGTCGAGTTCCAAAGGCACGGCCTTGGAGGCGGCGTCGGGAATGGCGTCCAGGTGCTTCTTATACTGGGCTTTGTCGATGTACTTCTTTTTCATGTTCCGATCGACGGCGCGGACATCGAACAGCTTTTCGTCAATGTTTTTATCGGGGGACACGCTCCACCTCCCTTGAGATTCCTTCCAGTTGCGATCACCGGGCGCTGCGGAGCCCCGGCGAGGACACCCAGTAGTAATGAATTCCATTCCAAATGTCAAGGACGGCTTCCGTTCCTTTGCGGCCGACCAGAGCCCGTCTTGAAAATTCCTTTCCATTCCCATACCTTTCGACTATAATTCGATATCCGTAACTGTATGAAACAACGTACGGAAACTCATTTTTTGGGGATCATGACGACGCTGAACGAAACGATGGGCGGGCGAATGAATGATTATTGCTTGAAGGCGGTTCTTCTGATCGGGATCATAGCGGCTTTTTTCACGATGCAAATCGGAGCCATGGCCCAGGAGAAACCCGCCGGGGACAGGAAGACGGACGCCGCGAACGAACCGGCTCTCGCGGGCAAATCGGAACCGGCCGGAAAACCGGATGAGGCCGGGGCCACGATCGAAAAAGGGAGCGCCGCTTCGGAAAAAACGAAGGAAACACCCGAGGGAAAAGACTCCGGAACGGGTGACGCGGCGAAAGCCGGAAGCGAGGTTCCAACGGGCGATTCTCCGGCGGAATCCGAAAAAGCGGCCGAGGCGGGGGCCCCCAAGTTGGTTCCCGCCACGAAAACCCTGCCCAAGGAGCGCATTTTCGTACACGTGCAGGCCGCATCCCCCTATGTCGATGTCGTACGCGGCGTGGAACTCGTCCTTCGTGACCGTCTGCTCGCCCGTGGAGACTTGAAACTCGTCTCCCGGGAGGAATTGCTGGAGGCCGCGAAAAAGGCGGGCGTTCTTTTCAAGCAGGAACGGATTCGCCGGCAAAATCTTCCCTATCTCTGCCTGAAAACGGAAAGCGCCCGGGGGGTGATCGGATTTCTGGACGGCGACGGAGAAGCGGTGCGTTTCTCCTTGCGGATTTACGACGGCGTAAACGCGCGCAACCAGGGATCGGTCAATGTGGAAGGTCGTGCGGAAAATCCGGCGGATCTGGTCAACCGGGCGTTGCAGTCGCTGGATGCCGTCATCGGACGGAGCGCCGGTTCGAAGCCGTCCCTTCTTTCTCCGAATGTCCACGCGGAAGATTTCCGTCTGCTGGCCGAAAACTGGAAAAAGTTGGATGGAGACACCCGGGATGAAACCCTGCTGGGGTTTCTCGAGCAAAAGGACCAGGGGCTGGCCGTACCCGCCCTGCTGAACGACTGGCAGACCCGCTTCGGCGAGGAGAAAGACACGGAGACGCCCAAGATCGACGCCTATGGGAGGGCGCTTCTCCTGGAACTGATCGGAAAAACGGAGGAAGCCCGCGAAGCCTATGGGAAAATCGGCTCCCGGGGAGAGCAGGGACTTCAGGCCCGTTATCGCCTGGCGCGAATCCTGTTCAATGAAAAACGAGACGACGAGCTGGAAAAGATCCTGAAAAGGCTCACCAAAGCGGAAAAAACGGATCCACGGTTTTATGCCCTGGCCGCTCGGCTGGCCGATCGCGAAAACGACGCCGATCGGGCCCGCAAGGCCGTTGCGGCGGCGGTGAAATACGGATCGAAGGATGCCTTTGTCCACGAACGCCTGGCCGTTTTTCTGGAGGAAGATTGGAAGGCGCTCCTGGCGGAACGGGAAGGCGACGACAAAAAAGAGAAGGAAGAACCGAAAAAGAAGAGCAGAAAGGCCAAAAAGGCCAGGAAATCCGCCGATCCGGAGAGCTTGCGGAAGCAGATTGTCGCATTGTACGGAACGGCCGCGGACCTATATGAAAAGTCCGGGCAGCCGCGTCGGGCCGACGTTTGCCGGATTTCAGCCCTGGTGATGGGCGGGGACGAAAAGGAAATCGAGAAGATCCGCATCGCCGCCCTGGATCCGGAACCCCGGGATCGTTTGAAGGCTTTTCTTGCGGACAACGAGAAACGGCAGGGCCGGATTTCTCTGTTGGCCCTGGCCCGCATATATGAATCCGAGGGAAACAAGGAAGAGGCGGCAGGATTCTATACTCGCGCGTCCTCGGCCGCGCCGCTGCACCTGGAGACGAACCTGAGCGCCGGACGCTTTTTCCTTTATCAGCTGCCCAACATCGACAAGGCCGTTCAATTCCTGCAAAACGCCTTCAAAGCCGACCCCACCGACAGTCATGTGCTGAAGGCCCTGGCGCTGGTCTATCAGCGGGCCGAGATGCATGAAAAATCGAGTGAAACGTTCCGAAAATCCATGGCGGGCAAGCCGAAAACCCCCTTTCGGCTGGTCGAATTCGCTACCCATCTTTCGAATTCCCGTCTGTTCGACGAGGCGACGCGGGAACTGAACGACGCGTTGAACAAAGACCCGGATTATGCTCCGGCCACCCTTCAACTCCTCGTCATCAATGAACAGAAGGGAAACGAAAAGAATATCCAGACCTTGCGCAAGCGCCTGAAAGTTCTGGATCTGCAACTGGAAAAGAATCTCAAGGTTCATGCATCCGCCGACACGGAAGACCGGCCCGCCGCCCCGAAAAAGAAATGGGAGTCCGTGGCCGTTCGTTTCCCGGCCGTGCGAAATCTGCTGAATAAAATCTCACCCGATTTCGAACGCGTGGGACTGGCCATCCGGGTCATGAAAAAAGATTCCCTGCCGGACATGATCTCCCGTCTGTTTTTTCAGGCGCATCATCTGGAACCCGAACCGCTTCTGGACGACTTTCAGAACATGATAAAGCCCATCGCCACGGTCATGGACGATCCGGAAATCGGGGAAGCCATTCCGGCGAAAACGGAAATCCGGACCTTTGCCCCGGCCGATTTCCAGGCGGTCATGAAAAAATTCGAACTGGACGCCGTGATCCTGGTGGCGGTCAGTCAGCCCCCGGACCAGAACACGATTCACACGGATCTCGTGTTTTTCAAGAACGACGCCAAAAAGACCGTTACGGCCGGGGATACGGTGACGTTCAACCAGGAGATTCTGCAATCCTTCAACATTCTCGTCGTCGTTCCCTATATCCTGGGAATCGCGATCCTGGCGCTCCTGATCGTCAACCGTCTGCGCCAGGGAAACGGGCGTCTGCGCGTCAAAATCAAACAGGATCAGACCTTCGCCAATGCCTATTTCGTCGTGCGGGCCTCTCCGAAACTTCTGGAGGAATCTCTTCCAACCGACAAGCTTTTCGCCATGCCGTGGACCGGCCAGCAGACGGATACGGAAAAAAACATCAAGAAATTCGTCCTGTTGCGCGGCCGAAACGTCGTTCTGGCCAAGAACAACCTGGCTTTGATCGGGAAACTGAAACCCCGTCGCTACTATGTCTACGTCACCGCCATCATGATAAATCCCGACACGAGGCGGCCCAGCGGCACCCATGAACTGAAACGCGATGTCCGCATCCAGAAAGACAAGGAAGCCGAGATCGAGATCAAGTTCGAGGTCACGGAAACATTTATCGAAATCCGGGCCACCCAGGAAGTCGCCACCACGGACGACAACGGGGAGGCGATCATCGCTTTCGAGGAAGTCGGGGGGGCGACGATCGAAATCAACAACGATCCGAACATGACCAAGTTCACGATTTCCGGGGAGCCGGTCACCTATTACCTGCCCCAGGGGACGTATCACATCACGGCTCAGTACGAGGAACTGGCCGCGATTCATACGCTTCAGATCACGGATAACACACCGAAAACCATCGATTTGCGCCTGCGCCCGAAGCAGGAAGTGGATTTCTCTCCCATCGATATCATGCCCGCCGACGAGAGCGGCCTGGGAGGGGGATTTTTGGACGATCCCCTTCCGGACGCCCGCGACACCCTGGTGGACGCCCCGGCCGCTCCCGGATTCATGGCGGACGACGGCGAGGACGCGGAGGATCCCATCGATCTCCAATCGGACCTGGAAGTTTCCGACGATATCATGTCCATCGGCGACGACGACAAGAAGTCGGCCACCCAGGTTCCCCTGGGTTTCACGGATCTGCAAGACGGCGGTTCCGCGTCCCATTCCGTTCTGCCGTCCCTGCTCGATACCCAGGAACTGCTGAAAAGCAACCGGCCGCGCAAGGATCTTCTGGCCGAAGCCGACCGCCTGCGCTCCGAGAAATCCTGGGATGACGCCGCCGAGCTGTACATCCAGGCCGACGAACTGGACCGGGCCGTTGAAATGTGCCAGATGAGCGGCAACCAGGAATTGACCTACAAGATCTACGGAATCAATTATCTGAAGGCGGGGAATTTCCGTGAAGCCGCCGAAATGTTCAAAATGTCGGGAGAAACCCTTCTGGAGGCCGACGCCCTGGAGGGGCTCCGCCTGTACGACGAGGCCAACCGCAAACGGGGAAGTTATTACGAGGAAATCGGGGACACCGGAAAAGCGCTGGAAATCTACGAACATAGCGGGATGTGGGATCGCATCGGCGAACTGCGGGAACGGAGCCAGGACTATCAGCAGGCCGGCGAAGCCTATATCCGGGCCCGGAAATATCGAGAAGCCGGAGAAGTCTTCTTGAAGGCCAGCGACTTCAAGAGCGCCGCCCTGGCCTTCGAGCAGGACGGCCAGTTCCTCAAGGCCGCGGAATTGTACAAGAAAGCGGGCGCGGACGCCAAGGTCTTCCGCATGCAGGAAAAGGCGGGACGTTTCTGCGAGGCCGCCGAGGGATACAAGGCCGTGGGGTTGTTGGACGAAGCCATTCACGCCTGTCAACAGGTGCCTCCCGCCTCGCCGGATTTCCTGAAAGCCTCCCTCATCATGGGCAAGATCTTCCTCGATCAGGGCGAACGGGAAATGGCCCGGGGCGTCTTCCACCAGGTCGTCCAGAGCGCCGAAATCCCTCCGGACAACGTGGAACCTTTCTATGAATTCGGCGTTCTGATCCAGGATCAGGGCATGATTCACGAAGCTTACGCCATGTTCGAACGCCTTCAGAACATCAAGTTCGATTACGGCGATATCGCCATCCGCATGCAGAATCTGGAAAACCTGATCCGGGACGAATACGACGAACGGGGCACCCAGCCGCCGCCGGAAACCATTCCGCAGTTCAAGGGCTATCAGACCAGCACCGGGGATCTGGACTTCGCCGCTCCCATGGTCAATACGGATCTTCCCCAGGCGCCGGTCAGCAGCCGCTACGTTTTCGAGCAGGAACTGGGACGCGGCGCCATGGGCGTGGTTTTCAAGGCCCGGGACACCGCCCTGGACCGCCAGGTGGCCTACAAGACCGTTTCCAACGCCATCAAGCAGAGCCCGGCGGCCCTGCGCTATTTCCTGTCGGAAGCCAAATCCCTGGCCGCCCTGAACCATCCCAACATCGTCACTGTTTACGATGTCGGGCGCGAGGGCGACAACTATTACATCACCATGGAATTCGTGGACGGCCGCCCTCTGAACGATTTCATCCGCCAGAAAGGGCATCTGTCCACCAAGAACACGGTGGTCATCGCCACGAAGATCTGCGCGGGCCTGGAATACGCCCACATGCGGAACATCATCCACCGGGACATCAAGCCGTCCAACGTCATGGTGTCCAACCTGGGCGAGATCAAGATCATGGACTTCGGACTGGCGAAGATCATGACCGAGGCCGTGCAGGACAAGACCGTGGTCCGGGGAACGCCCCTGTACATGGCTCCGGAACAGGTGGAGGGCATCGGCGTGGATCATCGTTCCGATCTGTACGCCTTCGGCATCACGCTGTACGAAATGGCCACCGGGGTATTGCCGTTCTCCAAGGGCGACGTGGCCTATCACCACATCCATACGACGCCGCCGCCGCCTTCCGAGGCGAATCCGAATATTCCGGAAGCCCTGGAGCGGATCATCATGCGCTGCCTGGCGAAGGACAAGGACCAACGCTTCCAGACGGCCGCCGAAATCCGCAAGGAACTCGGCCCCTTGCGACAGGCCCTGATGAAAAACGCCTGAGGGCCTATTCCGGTGGGCCCTCAGGGGACGAAACAATCGTTTTCATCCGTTCGATCCCTCGCGGCAACGGATGAAAAGAGGAAAAACAACGGGCTTCGCCGGTGAGTTGAGGACCGGGCGCGGAAGCCGAAATACAACAAGGATGGAACAGCCCATGCCCATCGCCACCGTCATACTCGCCGCCGGACTGGGAACCCGGATGAAATCCGGAAAAGCCAAGGTTTTGCACGAACTTGCGGGCAAGGCCCTGATCGGTTATCCCGTGGAACTTTCCCTGAAGCTAAAAGCCGCTCCCATCGTGGCCGTGCTGGGGCATCAGGCGGATCGGGTCAAGAATCTGCTGGAAGCACATTACCCCGGCCGTACGCGCGTCGCCATCCAGAAAGAACAGCTCGGCACCGGTCATGCCGTCCTTTCGGCCCAGGCCGCCTTCCGGGGGTACCAAGGCTCCATCGTCATTCTATCCGGCGACGTTCCCCGCCTGCGCGCGGAAACCGTAAAGAAACTTGTCGCCCTGACCAAACGCCGCAAGTCGCCCCTGGGGTTAGTCGCTTCCATACTGGACGATCCCAGCGGATACGGACGGGTCGTCCGGAACGAAAAAGGACAGATCCGGCGCGTGGTGGAGCATCGCGACGCCGACGCCTCCGAGCGGGCCATCCGGGAAGCCAACATGGGCGTTTACGTCGTGGATAGCCGCTTTCTCTTCTCGAACCTGAAAAAGATCGGAACGAACAACGACCAGGGAGAATATTACCTGCCGGATCTCGTCCAACTGGCGGCGGACGCAGGCCTGCCGGTAGTTTCGGTGGAAGCACCGGAAGAGGAGCTTCTGGGCATCAACGACCGGGTGCAACTGGAACGCATGGAACGGGTGATTCACGAAGAGCGCTGCCGCGACCTGATGCGGGCCGGCGTCACCCTTCGCAACGCCCGGTCCGTCTGGATCGGAGATGACGTACGGATTGGAAACGACACGGAAATTTTCCCCAACTGCCGCATCGGAAACGGCGTGCGCATCGGGAATTCCTGCCGCGTCGAGGAAGGTTGCGTCCTGGAAGACTGCGTGCTGGGCGACGAGGTTCACCTGAAACCCTACACGCTGATCGAATCCGCGAAGGTGGCGCGTGGCGCGGAACTGGGGCCCTTCGCACGCATCCGTCCGGGATCGAACATCGGGGAAAACGTCAAGATCGGCAACTTCGTCGAGACCAAGAAAACCACGATGGCGGCGGGCGCGAAGGCCAGCCATTTAAGCTACCTGGGAGACGCCGTGATCGGTCGGAACACCAACGTCGGGGCGGGAACCATCACCTGCAACTACGACGGCTACAACAAGTTTCCCACCACGGTGGGCGAGGACGTTCTGATCGGCTCGGACACCCAGCTCATCGCACCCGTGAACGTCCCGGACCGGGCGGTGCTGGGCGCCGGAACCAGCCTTGCGTCCGGAACGGAAATTCCGGAAGGCGCGCTGGTGGTCATGCGCCCGGAACCCACGGTGATTCCGGGCTATCGCGACCGTCTGGAAAAGCGTAGCCGGAAGGCCAAAAAGGCCGCGAAATCCGGAAAGAAATCCCGAAAAACGAAGAGGTGAACCTGCATGTGCGGCATTGTCGGATATATCGGAGACGAACCCTGCACCGAGATCCTGCTGGACGGTCTGCGCCGCCTGGAATACCGGGGTTACGATTCCGCCGGACTGGCGATCTACGACGGCGACAAGATCAATATTCTGCGGGCCGAGGGCAAGCTGAAAAACTTGGTGAAAACGGTGAGTGAAACCCCCCTGCCGGGGGATCTGGGCATCGGGCACACCCGCTGGGCCACCCACGGACGGCCCTCGGAGCAGAACGCCCATCCCCACAAGGCCGGATCGGTGGTGGTGGTCCATAACGGCATTATCGAGAATCACCTGTCGCTACGCAAGGAATTGCAGGACGAAGGCCGCACGTTCCAGTCCGAGACGGATACGGAGATCCTCAGCCATCTGGTAGCCCGGGAAATGGAAGCGGGCCATCCGCTGGAAGAGGCCGTGCGCCGCACCCTGAATCGCGTCAAGGGCTCCTACGCCATCGCCGTGATTTCCGAGGACCAGCCGGACCGCATCGTGGCGGCCCGCTTCAGTTCGCCCCTGGTCATCGGTCTGGGCGAGGGCAAAAACTACGTCGCTTCCGACGTTCCCGCCATTCTCAGCCACACCCGCCGGATGCTGTTCCTGGACGACGGCGAAATGGCGGTGGTGAGCCGCGAGGGCGTGCGGTTGTTCGACCTGGACGGAAAGCCGGTGGAACGGCAGGCCAAGGACATCGACTGGTCGCCCACCATGGCGGAAAAGGGCGGCTACAAGCATTTCATGCTGAAAGAGATCCACGAACAGCCCCGCAGCATCGCCGATACGTTGCGCGGGCGGATTTCTTTGGAGCGCGGCGAGGTGAGCCTGAACGGCTTCTCCTTCGAAAAGGAATATCTGGAAGGTTTGAGCCGCATCGTCGTGATTGCCTGCGGAACGAGCTGGCACGCGGCCCTGGTGGGAAAATTCTGGATCGAGCAGTTCGCCCGCATCCCCGTGGAAATCGATCTGGCCTCGGAGTTCCGCTACCGACGGCCGATTCTGGACGAGCGCGTTCTTGTGGTGGCCATCAGCCAGTCCGGCGAAACGGCCGATACTCTGGCCGCTCTCAACGGAGCGAAAAAGAAAGGCGCAAAAGTCCTTTCCATCTGCAACGTGGTGGAATCCTCCATCCCCCGGGCCTCGGACTTCACCATCTATACCCACGCCGGGCCGGAAATCGGCGTGGCCAGCACCAAGGCCTTCATCACCCAGCTTTCCGTGCTGTATCTGCTGGCCATCTACTGCGCCCGGGCGGTGGGACGGATGGACGCCCGCGAGGCGGCGCATAAGTTGTTGGAATTGGTGCGTATTCCGGTTCTGGTGGACGACATCCTCAGCCGGGAGGACGAAATCCGCAACATTGCGGAGATCTTCCATCGAACGAAGGATTTCCTCTTCATCGGCCGCTGGACCAACTATCCCATCGCCCTGGAAGGGGCGCTGAAGCTGAAGGAAATCAGCTATATCCACGCCGAAGGCTATCCGGCGGGCGAGATGAAGCACGGCCCCATCGCCCTGGTGGACGAAAACCTGGTGGTGGTCACGCTGATTACCCGGAATCGCATGTACGAAAAGGTGCTGTCCAACATGCAGGAGGCCCAGGCGCGGCGGGGAACCATCATCGCCATCAGTTCGGAAAACGACGAGGAAATCGATAAGCATGCCGACATGGTGTTCCGCATTCCGGCGGTGGAGGAGGAACTGGAGCCGTTGCTCACCGTGGTTCCCCTGCAATTATTGGCCTATTACATCGCGGACTTCAACGGAACGGATGTGGACCAGCCTCGCAACCTGGCGAAATCCGTCACCGTGGAATGATCCGGACCCCGAAACCATGGGGTTGAAATTTCGATCTTTTTCTTGACAAAGATTCTTCCCGTGAATAATATCCCAAGTCCGTTCTTTGGCGGAGTAGCTCAGGAGGTTAGAGCATGCGGCTCATATCCGCAGTGTCGGGGGTTCAAGTCCCTCCTCCGCTACCAAAGTTCCTTTGTGAAAACGGCGAGTTGCAAAGCTCGCCGTTTTTTGGTGCCGCTATAGAGCCGTAGATTTGCAATAGCTCCACGGCTTCGCGCTTCGCTTCCGGGCTTAAATGCGAGTAGCGCATGGTCATCTGAATCGTGCTATGGCCTAAGAGTTCCTGCACGGTCGGTAGAGGTGCTCCCCGCATCACCAAATGACTGGCAAAGGTGTGGCGCAACACATGCCAACTGATATGGCGCAAGCCTGCCTTTAGAAGAATCTGCTTTAAAGGACGTTTACACTGGTTATCCCTTAAAGGCGATCCTTTCTCATCGCAAAAGATCCAGATCCCTTTTCGATGTCGGCTATCATTCAGTGCTTGAAGTACATCGTCGGCAAGGGGAATGATTCGGTTCCGGCCGCTTTTGGGCGTACCGATGTTTCCGTCTCGGTCAATGGAACGGCTAACACAAAGCAGTCGTCTTTCCACGTTGATATCATCCCAGCGCAAGCCTAAAAGTTCGCCCTGTCGCAGACCGCATTTGAGAGCTACCATAATCATGGTGCGCCATTGTCCCTTTGCTGCGTCAATCAACCGCTTGGCCTCGCTAAAAGACAGAAAATCAAAGGTCGGTTCCGGGCATTTGAGTTTTTTAATCTTTGGACCTTTTTCCAGCAGTCCCCAGTCGCAAGCAATGGTAAATATCCGGTTTAGAGTCGTTAAGTGATTGTTGATGCTCTTGGGGTGGTAGCCTTGCTTTTGTTTCTGTCTTTTAAAGCGCTCAATATCACGAAGGGTGATTTCATTGAGTGGTTTCAAGCCAAACATTGGTAGTAAATGCAAGTCAAGGTGGTTGCGTTTGGCTTTTATTTCTCCGGGCTTGTTATTGACCTCGGCGTAGTCTTCCATGAACTCTTTGGCAAACTCTGCAAATGTTGGAAATACCTCCTTTCGTTGTTCTCTGGCACCCATCAGCAAAACTTGTCGTAGGTCGCGTTCATACGCCTGTGCTCCGCGCTTGGTCTGCACCGGACTTACTCGGCGTAGGCGCTCCACTTGTCCGTTCGGGTGTTCATACACAATATCCACCATCCATCTGTTGTCGCGTTTGCGTTGCCTCACGCTCATGTCTTTCTCCTTGAGACACGCGAAACACGACCTTGGCCATGAAGCCAGCTTAACACAGCTTGACGGCTGAAGCGGAAAATTCTGCCGATTTTCGTGCAGGGAATATCTCCCCGGGCGGCTGCATCGTACACAGTCTTTTTATTTACTCGCAGAAGTTGCGCAACCTCTTCCACGGTGAGGACTTCAAGTTGATTGTCTGTTGAGGTCTTGCACATATCACCCGAAGTATCGTTCATCTTCTTTGTCCTTTGCCTGTCCTGACAGTTGACCTGTCAGATGTACCGACATCGATGGGGGTTGTGTCTTCAAGTAATTGATATTGCACTTTAATTCACTGTTTCATTTGAGACGTTTTCAAGGTTATGGGAAACCTTGAAAACCTCGGACAAGGTTTTGACCACGGGCTTGATCGGTCTGTGGTTGATGGTATCCAGTGTCATGAGGCGGATGTGTCGGGTCAGGTCTTTATCCTTCGCCAGTTGCGTGAAGGTGTTTTGGCGTTGTTTGCCTGGGGTTGTCAGAATGATCCAGAGTTCTTTTAAGGTGCGGTCTTCAAAGGCGCTAACGTATTTATCAAGTTTGCGAAGAAGCACTCGACGCCCTTCCGATCCGCAATCGATTTCACAGGCGGTGTGAATCATTCCTTTTCTTGTTTCCACTTCAAAGCAGCCGTCCGGTTCCAGGTGGTACTCGCCTAAGCCCAGTTCTCGTTCCACATCTCCACCGGCATTGGCCCAGCGAAGAAGTTTCAGGTTGTTTTGTCTGCACCAGGCCGCTACGTAAAGACGGGTGTCGGTGCAGGCCAGACGATGCTCAATGGATGACAAACGAATGGCTTTGGGCAGGCGGATTCTTTCGGCAACCTCGGGGCGTTTTATCTTGAGAAGGTTTAAACCGCTTGTGGAGAGCGATACGAGATTGGAACGGGTGGAACCGGCCAGGGTGATGTTTAGAAGCTGGTTGTCGTAGAGCTTGCGGATACGGCGGCGGGCGCGGTCAACACTCGGGAAAAACTCACGGGCGACTTGGACGGTGGAAAGGTGTTTGACCAGACCCGTCAAGCAGAGAATATTGAGATCCCTTTGCGTAAGGATAATGGGACCGGGTTTGCTTCTTTGTCCTCGGGTGCTTGTCATCACGGTCTGCCCACGCGAAAAGGATTTCTGACCGATAACCCACAGGTCGGGCAATTGATGTACGGAGTGATGGCTCGGCATTCGGGATTTTGGCACTCATAGATGGGAGAATCGGATACCCACCCGCATTCGGAGCATTCGTATTTTCCGCCAAAAGTGGGGATTTCATGGCCACGAGGACAGCGAAGAACGCCGTCCTTGACGGAACGTGCGGCTTTTCCCAAATCAAAGAGTTTGAGAAACAGTTGTTTTAAAAGAAACAAGCACCAGAAGGCGACTTCAAGAAGAAAGAGTGCAAACTTGAAACTCAATTTGAAAAGAAAAAATACCAGTTTGAGTGCGGACATGTTTCCTCCTTATCCCCAGGGTGAACGGGGATCTTGTTTGCCTTTGCTGTTTGTTTTCTTCGGGAAAGTCTTCTGGCGATAAGTGGAATTGCTTTTACTTCCCCGCCTTTGGTATGGGACGACTTCATCCAATGTTTTCCGAGGATTTCCCTTGGGAAGATGGCAACGGACTTTCATTGCGTATATGGCATTGGCCTGTTTTTCTTCCGCATCCTTTAGTGCTTGCATGTCAACATCCGCCGAGCGGAAGCGGGAACGTTTACCGGGTTTGATGAGAACGAATTCGCGGTCATAAAGGTTGGTGGTTGCGGCGATGAATTTGGAGCGGACTTCATTTAAGCTTTCATCCACTCCTTTTGCCGGAGCCAGCATTTTACTGAGAATTTCCGTGTCTACGGCATTCATTCTGCCGACAATCTTTGTGTTGACGTTTGAGAAGAGGACTTGCGGCAAGGTACTTGAGTTTTCGGCGATAAGCGCCATGCCCTGGCTGATGGCGGTCAGGCTGATGTTCTTGGAGCGACCGACACTTAAGACGGTTTCGGCGTTTGCGGCCAGAACGTCGGCTATTGTTTGTACTTCGTCAACAATAAGCCTTACATGGTGTCCGTGGTAGGGGCTTTCTCTTTCTAAAAGATGTTCAAAACACATCTGAGTCCATAGGCTGGCCCAGAAGGATGATAATTCGCTCAACCCTCCGGTGGGGTTGCCCAGGTTGAGTAGAATGACCTTGCCGGAAGACAGCAGTTCGTCGAATTGCAGACAGTGATTGGCCGTTACGATTTGTTCGAGATTGGCTGTCAGGGCAAAGGCGGTGCGAAGGCGCGAGGCGCAGGAGCTTTGAAGTTCCGGGGATAGGCTGGTGTTTAAGAGAAACTGTCTGGCACGGACTGACGTGGTGGTCCGAGCCAGACGTTGCAAGCCTTGCCTGATAACGAGCGAATCCAACGCCCAGAGCAAATTGGCTTGCGGACTTTTGCTGCTCATCGCCCCTAAAAGACAATGGGTAATGACATCGAGTTGACGTTGGCCCATGGATAAGTGGGCTTGTTTGCCCACTCCGGTTGAGACGGCGTTAATTAGATTTGATACTTGTAGGCAGCGGACGTCTAATGGGGTGTTGCCGAGTTTAAGCTTACCGATATTGAAAGCAAACGGAATGGATGAGCCTTGCCAAAAAGGATCGAGATACACGACCTGTTCCAGAAGCTGCGGAACCTTTGCGGCGAGTGTGGCGATGATGAGTTTGACCAGATCTCCCTTGGGATCGATGACGATATATGCCGAGCGTTCCTCCGGCTGTTTGAGGCTTTGTTCGTTTAGCATTTCAAGAGTGAGGGCATTGGCCAAGGCGACACTTTTTCCGGCCCCCGAGGAAGCGATGACGAGGGCGTGGCTGGCCGTTGTATTTGAAGGCGACGGCCACAGGACCGGTTCACCTTGTTCCTTGTAGCCAAGAACAACATCTTCGGGTTGCGTTGTTTGGGGTTGCGGGCGGCGGGATCTGAAAAGCCATCCCGCCACCCGTGTAAAATCACTGACCGGCATGGTTAATCATTCTCCAATCGGCGTTTAAGGGAGAGCTTTTCATCTCTGCTCATCCAGTCCTGGTACGCCCGTTTGTGGTTGGTGAAACGCACCCAGCCGATAAGGAGCGGAATTAAGAGGAGCAGTAGCCACCAAGATGAAGGTGTGGGTACGGCGGGAAATACTCCCCGCAACAAGCACAGGACGAAAGGAATGATGATGAGAAGGATAATGGCGGTCAGCATGAGCTTGTTGGCCAAGTTGGATGCGCCGATGATTTTTAGAACTCCCCCCAGGGCGAAAAGAAGAACGCAAACGGCAAAGAGCAGGTCCATGGGTTTACTCCTTTTCTTTCAGGTTGAGTTTGGGGCAGAACGGTTGCAGGACGGTTTTCCTGGGCTCTGTGAAGAAGGACTTCCAGATCGTGTTTAAGGCTTTTGTGTTTTTAACGGAATGCGGCTTTCCTTTGTCTTGAGTTTCGGAAAGACCGCAGAACGTAATCTGGATGCAGGAATTATCAATCGTTGGGGCGGATTTGTTGCTGGGCTTATGGTTTATTCGATTGGTGAATTCCTTTTCCTCGGTTTCCAGACCATCGCTTAACACCCAAAGGCGGCAGTCTGAATCGGATTGGCAACCAAGGACTTGGAGTTGTTCGACGCCTCTTTTCACGGATAAGTAGATGGGAGAATAATCGGTCTTCTTTAGTTGTTGGCAGTCCTTGTTCACCTTATGAAGAATGTCTTGTCTGGCCTTTTTGGCCTTGTCCTTGCCTTCCAGGATTTTGTTGTTTCCGGGAACTTGGAAAGATGAAATGAGAACGGGTTCAAAGGCGGTGCCTGGATCACCGGTGCCGAGAATGGTGATGGTTGATTTCTTGTTGATGTTGGGAAGGGAAAGGGAACGAGAAACCAGTCCGCTGAGCGAAGAACAGCGATGAGTGATGGACTTTGATCTGTCCACCACAATCACGATGTGCGCCGGAGACTGATGGCTCTGATTTACGTAGCACCATGCGGTAAACGATAAGGCGATGGATACGACCACGACCAAGATGAGGATTTGCTTGGTATTATTCATCGTCGTCCTCCGTGTTGTTTGAGTTGCCGAATATCTTGCCGCGATTAACGGCAATGCCGTCGTAGTAGCCGTCTTTGATGCTCTTGACGGCATTGGCTTCAAGGCGGTCCACATTCAAGTGGCGGCTGACTTTGCTCTCGACATAGGCGAGATGGGCTTTTAGCTTGCCGTCGATTTGGGAGATAATGTTTTGCCAGCGCTTCAGGTCTTGAAGAGCGGCTTGCAGTTCGGCATCGGCGGTGTCGATCATCTGCTTGTGGCTGGCCCAGACTTTGGTTTCCTCCCTCAAGCCACGGGCGACGAATTCCAGAAGAATGATGGCTCCGACCTCAATAAGCGTGAGGGCCAAGCAGAGGATAAGCTGGGCGTTGGTGTCGGCTTCGGAGAGACGCAAAACGGCAAAGCCGATAACCAGGACAATGCCGCCCACGAACCCGCCCCAATTGAGGATGGACTTCTCACCGCTGGTTTCAATGGCCTCCAGTATGCTCCAGGATACGAACAGACCGACGAATAAGCCGCAGGCCAAGGACAACCCCCACGACAGGATGTCGTCTTCAAAGGAGTAAAAGAAAATATCGTGGTTGGTGGTCATTAAGGACAATGCGATCATGCTGATGCCTCCGACAGTTATGAATGCCGGGGGCGTGGGTTTTTGCATGATTCCTTTGATCTTCGCCAGGACGCTTTCTTTTTCCCGCACTCTTCCGGCGGCGTGCTTTTCGCCTTGTTCGGCTTCCTTCCGGTCGTTAAGGTTTTTCTGGTACTCGCTTTCCCTGATTTTGTCTTGTGGATTGGCTTTCGGATCGTAGGTTTCCTGGGCCACTTCACGGGCGGCGGCGGCGGCTTGTTCCGTGAGGGATTCCAGGTCATTGGGATTGGGTTCAATGTCGCCCGACTCAAGGGCTCGCCGTCGGCCTCTGGCATACATGTCGATGTAGATTTTCATGGCATGGCCGGATTCACTGACAGTGTGGACATATGCGGAAGTGTCTGTCGCCTCGTTTTGCTCTTCACTTTGGTTAAGGTCGATGTTTCGTGGTTTCTTTTTTTTCATTTTCTTCTCCTTTCTGAGTGGTTAAACGAGCCGGTTTCCGTGTTTCTGGCCTTTGGATTCCGTCTCGTTCCGACAAGGGCATTGTCTGATATTCGGAAGCCTTTGAAAATCAACACCATGCTCTACATGGCTCGGCTTACAGGCATGAGACTCGTTGGGTGCAACTAGGCGAAGGTGGTGGAAGGAATGGAAAAGAAAAGACCGACCCCGCAGGGTCGGCCTTGTGGTTAAAGGGGGATATTTACTGTTTCTTCTTTTTACTCCTTTCATTGGCGGGTGGGAAAGGGATGTCCTTTAAGAACTCTGACCATTCGACATAAAGATGAAACTTATCGTCGCAGCCGGTTATTTCGAGGATGCTTGTCATGTAGGTGCCGACTGTGGACAAGGCAATGCCGAGTTTTTCGGCTACATGTTTCCTCGTCCAGCGGTGGTTTTTGACGACCAGCCATAGAATTTGCCTTTTCCTAGGTGAAAACTTGGTATTCCATATCTTGGCTTCGTTTTCGTATTGTTTTACGTTCTCCATTTCGTTATCCTTTCAAACGCTAATGGGTTAATGAACCTTCAACGCCTTGAAAGGTCTTGTAAGCCCGCGAAACTCTTGACACGAATACGGCCATTGTGTATACTATATATGTCATGAAATTTGACTTGGAGAAGCTGATGCGAAGCCGTTTGAAGATAAGACACACCACCCTTGCACGGGTATCATCATTATCCGTTCGCGGGGGGTGTGGGTGTTCCAACGTTAGCAAGTTGTGTTTCCTTTCAAGTCAAAAACCGTTTGTGTCCGCTGCTGCTACAGCGGGACGTTTCGGACATCCACGCCCCACCTTCCCTTCCTTCTTTGGGAAGGTAGAGCGCTACAGGCATCCAAGACCTACGGCCCAATGGAAAAGCGCTTTCCCGACTCCGCATCCTTGCGGAGTTTTTTTTAACTGAGATTCCTATTGGGTATCCCAGCTATCCATACGATTGATGGTATACGTAATCTTGGCTTTTGGCTTTCTACATATTTATGTATACATAGGCTATGTATATGTCTGCGTGGCAGGAGTTTGAATTGAATCTTGTAATTGATGAAAGAAATCTATTAATAAAAAACGGCTACCAGTTTTGCATGGTAGCCGAAAAAGAAACACTGAATGAAGTAACCTTGACTATTCTATGTTTTCCTAGGATATGATCAGAATAGTCAATGAATCGAGTCAACGTTGTATTGAAAGAACACTCGGAGAATTTGATACATTTAGCTTGAAAATCCTCTTCTACTAAGAAAAATAGCTTAATGCATCAATTATCGTGTTAGAGGCCAATATCAAATTCGGGTGTTGCCAGCTTAAAGCTAGATTTATGGATTTCTAGTTTGGCTCTATAATAACAAATTGGTCCTCCAAAACACCTAAGGTTATCTGTACCTTCCTTTCTCAACCGAACACACTCATCCACACGACTACAGGCGTTTATATCTTTTTCTGCCAAAGCTGGACATTCCATTGGCAGCACAAAGTACATAAATTGTCGGTGGATATCATCTTTCATATTAACCTTAAATTTCTTAAACAGACTGCGCACACGGCCGGAATAAGTATTCATCGTGATGCCCAGATCCTCTGCGTGAACTTTGTCTGGTAACAAAGGATAATGAATTATTCGCCATATGCAAAGCCTTTGGATTGTTGTCTTACACTTGGTTTTCCAAACTTGGCTTATTTCCCGATCACCCTGCAAGGATCTCCGCGTGAGATTGCGCGAGAAGCTCTTAAGGCGTACAGGATATCGCCAGATTCAGAAGCAATCACAAGAGCGTTTGTCATGATTACCTCCTATATTCTTCCTAACTAAGTTAGGAAATTTATCCCGCTCAAGTTGTAGATTGAGAGCTGTTACTGGTTTGAGCAGGGTTGACCAGAGGGTAGTGTTGCTTGTGGCTCTCAAACACTTCCTACCCTGAATTAAAGTTTCGAAAGAACATTTTCGCAAATAAGCCGTTTGAAAATGTGGGGATTTGTTTCAGATCCTTTAAAAAGCAGGAGCTCCCCATATTCAGGTGTTCTGAATGCGCTCATGCTTTTTCATTTTTTCATGGTGATGTTATACATTCTCCTTTCTGATGCTCCTTTGAGAACACCAATAAAAATAAATTGCATTGATCTCCTTTTTTGAATTAACTAATATTTTCAGAATCGCATTGAGTTAGCAGCCTCCTTTCTGACGCCACTGAGATGGCGTCAACTGATTTCTTAGTTTCCATTTTGCAAAACCTCCTTTCTGACGACTTAACCATGCCGTCTATACAAACATTTTACTACTTAGGCGGCTGAAATCAATTGGAAAATGGTTTGAGAATAAAAAACAGGAACCCCTTTCGAGGCTCCTTGAGTTGAAAAAAGGACGAATCGTTTCACCCCTTCCCGTTGCCATTCCCGTTGAAATCCGAGGCGAGGAAGCTTTGCAGGTCGAAGGTGCCTTGCTCTTTGAGCACGGAGGCATAGGCGCTGATGGTTGCCGTCTCGTCCGTTGTCAGACGTTCATTGACCGCAAAGGTCGCGAGTGAAAAGGCGATGTTTGAGCGGTTGGAAGACTTCTCCAAACCGAAACGCACCACCACTTCCTGAATCGGCACATTGGCCGCCGAGAGTTGCAGCATAAATTGCTTGAAGGGCTTCAGGCTTGACGGCGGCAGGACCAGCACCAGGGGCAGATAGCTTTCCGGTAAAAGAACGAAGAGGTTCTTCGCCTGTCTACAGGCTTGCCGTCCGCTTTGGCTTTTGGGATTGGAACCGTACTGTGCGTGCGGGCAGACGATGCAATCGCCGCCGGGTTCACCGATACCGACTCTTCCGTCCGTGCTGGCGCAGTTGGGCGGTGTGCTGCCACTCGCAATGCCTTTTTCCCAGTACGCCCGACTTGTCTGCTGGTACAGAATGATTCCTTCAAACGAAGGAACGCTTTTCCCGCCGTCCAATGTCGGTATGGTCCAGTTGAGTCCGCCGCCGGTCGGAATGCGGATTCTTTCTAAGTCATTGGCCGAGAGGATTTCTCCTTGGAGGTTGTCCTCCACCACGGAGAGAAACGTCTTGGCTCCCATCGTGAGAATGGGATAACTTGCCATTTCCGGGCGCACGTCGGCTTCTTTCTTCGGTTTCATTGTCTTCTCCTTTTTCCTGTGGATTTCGGGTTAGATGTTTTGCTGTTCCTTGATGTTTTGCATCCAGGAATCGGCAAACTTGGCATGGTCGGCTTGCTGTTTGGGTTTGACTTCCCAAAGGTCGTTTTTGAGGACGGCCGAGAATTGTTCGATGCCGACATAATCGTTGCGCCAATAGATGGGATAGGCGTTTCCGTGGTCCACGTGAAAGACCATTTCCGGGTCACGCATCAGGTCGCCGTTTTGCTTGCCGTAGTGAGCGATGGAATAATAGTCCCACTCCTCGATACGCTCGACATGCACGGGCATGAAGCCCGGCGTGTTGTCGATGATTCGGGAGGAATTTTCCCCGTTGCAGGGATTTTCCAGACCTTCTGTCAGGCGAAAGAACACCTTGGACGCACTTGGGCTTAACGCCTTCATATTTCCCTCCATGTTTTGTGTGATTTTAGAAAAAGGGCGGTAGGGGGAGCTTAGCGCGAAATAGTGTCGGTGTAAGGGGGCGTATCGTAGGTCAGCAGGTTTCCGGCCAGACGTTCCAGTTCAAAGCGGTGGTCGGGTTTGGTTTTCCGTGCCACGTGGGTTATGGCTTGAATCAGATCCCAGGTTGTGGGGGTCAGGCTTTGCCGTTTGAGTTCGGAAAGCACGTCCTTGTGATAGCTTCCCATGCCCGGTACCTGACGCAGTACACTTTTGATGATGGTTTCCGGATTGACAATGCTTTGTGTGCGTGAGGCATCGAGAAACGCCAATCCTTGTTGCCAGATGAGCGAGATACGAGAGAAGGCGTTTCTCATCAATGTGTTCAAGCTGTCGTCGTCTATCTTGCGGTGGGTGCGGTAGAGCAAACGGAATGTTCCTTGGGCAACGAGCATACCGTTGGTGCAGGCAAGACGAAGGAAATACACGGAGATGGACAAAGCGGTGAAGCCGACCGAACTGTTGCGGATGTGAAAGCCGCAGTAGTAGGTTTCCGCCGTGTCGCCGGAGCCGATGATGCGGGGTTGGCGGGACAGGATGCTCAGGTGCAGGGAACGGTCGGTGATGTCGTACTTCCAAACCCGTACCCGAGTGAGCCAGCTTGCACCTACGGCGCTTGCCAGGGCGGTCAACACTCGTGAGTCGGCAATGGGTGTGTAGGTCGGTGAAACCAACGCTCCCAAGATTCCATCCACATGACAGGGTTCTTCCGGTCGGGGTTTTCGGGTACGCAGTTTCCATTGGGCATCGGTGCGTGAAAGACGCCGATTGATTTCCTCGGCCGCCTCTTCGCCCGTTACTTCCTGAAACCACTTTTCCCAGCGGATACCGAGAGTCAATGCCAGTTGGCGCTTGGACCAGGGGGTAAGAACCAGGTCGCCGATGTCGGGGACGTGCAAAGTGCCGTCCGGGTTGGCGGAAAGGACGGACACGGGCAGAACCGTATCCAGATTCCAAAGTTGCTGTTCGAGTGTCGTGCGTTCGTAGATATCTGGAAAACGCGGGGCGTTTTCCAGAATACGCAGAGATTGCGCGGACATAAGATACCTCCTTTGCTTTGGGGAATGAATTGAATGAAAGGGCTGGGAGGTAGTTTAATATAGAAAAGTTAAACTGTAAGGGGGAGAGGGAAATCGTTTTTCCTTCAACTCAAGGAGTCTCTAAGAGAGATTCTCGAAAACGTCTCATCCCTGATTGCATATCCCGATAGGTCCGGTATAAGGGAAGATTAGTATGTAAGATAAATAAACGAAACCTTTTGACAAGCAATCATGAGTATGAGAGCATTACTAAATACAGGAGTAGTTCGATTCTATACGAGGGGAATTCTGTCAGAATAAATGAGAAAACTGCATTCAGCTTTAACTGAACGAGGGGTATGCCATGTTATTTGAAGAATTGTTGAAAATTATACCGAAGACCGATTTCATTCTCGAAGATGGCACTAAACTTTTTATTGCCGAAAAGCCCGAGATCTACGTCCCTCCTCCTTTGGAGAATGCCTATTTTCTAGACCCTAATACCAATAATTCCAAAGATAAATGGGATTTCCAAAACAACGTCGAAGTCGTTATTCTTGATGCCCCAGCGGCGGTTGGGAAATCAATTATGGCTAAATATATATCGGCAGAAAAGAATATTCCCATTCTCGATCTAGCTGAAGTCGGCGTTTCTGCTGAGGTATTGAGAGGGCACCTGCTAAATTGCAAAGGTCCCGAGGATCCTATCTTAGCTTTTCATAAAGGCCGTCTTCCTATTATAGTCGACGCTCTTGATGAAGGCAGATTGGTTTCTACTGAAAAATCTTTCGTAGACTTTTTGGAAACTTCGGCCAGAATCATCGTGCAAGATCCGAATCGTAAACTAAGGCTCAAGCTCATTATGCTTGGCAGAAGTGAGGCTGCTGACGAGACACCAGTAGGGTTGCTGGTAAATAAAAAATACAACACTGACGTTACCGTAGTTCGAATCAGGGTCGCCTTCTTCGAAAAAGAGCAAGCCCAGGAACTAGTGAACAAGAATGCACTACGAGAAAAAAATGAAATAGCAACACGAAACAAGAAAAAAAGGCTTTGGGCAGATCTAACTGTTCCTGAGAAGGACGCCATCACCGCATATTTCGACGCAATTGAAAGAGCCTTGAGTATTGAGAAAGGCAAACTGTGGGATAATCCGGCCGGCCGGGCTTTTGCTGGATACGCTCCCGTGCTTGAAGCGGTGGGCAAATTGATAGGAGGCTTCGAAACTGAAGGAGAAGTCGAAGGCAAGGAAACCACAAACATCATGCATTTGCTAGAACGTTTGAAAATGGATAAATCGGAAGCCTGGGATGTCATCGAGCAAGTGATAGAAAGTATCCAAAATCGGGAAAGAGGTAAACTGACTAATGCCTTGGACATAGATAGAATACCCAGAGAGACCTATGATAAAGTCGAACAGTTTGAATTTCTTCTACGCAAGGTAAACGGAAAGGCTCTAAAAGCTTCGAGGCGAGTGTCTATGTCGATAGCCGATCACATTCTGTATATGGATCGGAGCAAGCAACTTATCAACGAACATCCATTTATCCGAGGCAACGAATTTGCAAATGATGTCCTTGGTTCTATTGTCATGGCTTATGCCGTTGCCAATCAGAATGAAGAAATCCAACATGATATGCTGATCGAGTATTCCAGACGCCCTTTTTTGTGGAGATCAATCAGGCAATATTGTGAGGAGTCGAAATCAACACCCCTAAAAAGCATTCATGGCGAACATGTCGGTTATATTCTTCGATCTTTCTGGAGTGACCCTAGCATTTCTGAGCATGAATGTATAATCAGATCATCATCATCAATTAATGAAGAGGAAACTAGTCCCATTCGAGTGGTTTTAAGAGATTCTGAGAAAAGAGAGGAGTATGTTTTTAATGTATCACCCGGTTCCCTCACTTTTTTGGGAAGCGTTGAAAACTGCGATGTGGATACCGACCAAACCGTAGTTTTCAAAGGTGTGAGTTCTGCTTCAGCATTCAACATGAAAGGGCGATGCTGTATTATCGGGAAAAAATTTGATTTTGACGTTAAAGATTTACACCTCGACGGGAAAATCTGGCTCGAAGCAGAAAATGTCATCAACAGACAACGTGAGATGCGCATGCATATTCAACAGGAACAGCCTGGAAAGCAAAGCAACGTGCAAGTTGGTTGGAAGGGAGATTTAAAGGAAAAGGAGCCCTGGAACCAGATACCTTCTACCTTACAACCACCTTATGAAATTCCACCCGGAAATATTTTCGAAGAATTAATCTTAGAGTGCTGTCGCCGGTTGCCGGATTCGGGCGCGACGCTGATTCTGAATCAGAACTACCTCGCCCCCGACGAACAAAGAATGCGCTGGGTGACGAGAAGATTCGAATCGACTTTTCCTGATTTGATAAAGCTAATGATAAAGTGTGATTTGGCGAGTGCAGAAGCTTTCGATAGAGGTGGCGTACAGAAACTGCGCATTCGTTTTAATGCAACATGGAAAGAAATCTGGGAGTGTGTCCAATTGGATAAGGCGGGAAAGGACTGCACAGGAAAGAATAAGGATTCTCGTTTGCAAAAGCTGATAACGCAAGCCAAGAAGCAAATCATTAACCCGGCCGCTATAAAGTAAACGATCAGGCTGCATACCTGACCTTGCCGTGTTCGAAATATTTCTTCACGCGAGCGGGAGTCTTTTGCAGCATTCTCATATGGGACAACATCTTGGATTTCAACTGTTCGTCGCTTCTCGCAGGCGGCCCCGAATGCACGCCCGCCTTCAGATCGCAGTTCAACAACTCGTCCGGATTCAACTCCGGAGAATACGACGGCAGGTGAAACACCTCGATCTCGTCTTCGTGCTTTTTCAGCCACTCTTTCACGATCTTTGCGTGATGCGCACGAAGGTTGTCCAGAATCACGAAGATCTTTCGCCCGGCGTCCTGGATCAGCCGCTTGAAAAAACGGATCAGAAGCTGCGCGTTCATCGCCTTGTCGTAGATCATGAACCGAACCTTGCCCTGATTGGTCACGCTCGATATCAGACTGGCGGAATGTCGTTTCGCATTCAGCCGAATCACCGGCGTCTCGCCTTTGGGAGCGTAAGAGCGCCCGTGCTGACTGTCAGAACGAAGCCCGGTTTCATCCGCCCAGTGGATCTCCGCCCCTTCCGCCTTGGCGCGAGCCTGAATCGCCGGGTATTCGTCATCCAGCCAGCGCCGCACCGCCTTCGGATTCTGCTCGTAGGCCTTCTTCAGCGGCTTCTGCGGCGTGAAGCCCCAGCGCTTCAGGTAACGGCCCATCGAGCGAATCGCAATCGTGACACCGAAACGCCGCCGCACCAGCTCCACCACGGCGCGTCGCGTCCAAAGCGCGAAACCCAATTTCAATTGATCTGGGGTCTTCTCCACGATCAGCTTGCAAATGTCGTGTTCCTGCTCCACCGTCAGGTTGCGATGCTGTCCCGTCTTGCGTCCGCGCTTGTCAGGCTTCAGGGCCTTGAAACCGCCCTGGCGAAAAAGCACGACCCACTTGTGAACGGCGGAGGGACTGACATCGAAGGCGTCGGCCACGGCGCGAATGCTATGGCCGCGCTCCTTCATTCGCACGGCGCGCTTGCGCAGGTCGTATAGCTGATCTCCGCTTAATGCTCGATTTGAATTTGACATGCATTCTGTATACAACAAATCACATCCGTCGTCCACTATATTGTGGCCGGGTTAATAATAAGTAATACTTCAAGGAACACATTGGTCGGTCTGTTTCGAAAAGGCAGAACCAACGAACTATGACCACGCCCGAAGGACGTGGATTTCGCTTCGCATTAAAGAATCAAAAACTCTGGATTCATTTAAAAAGCCTTCAATTCTACAACTATTGCTTTATAGCAAATGATTTCATATGTTCACCGCAGTGAAAACGACAATAATTTGACCGAAGACATGTCAATACATTGACGATGTGTGAAAATATTTTGTTCTTTCTCTTAAATCATCCCTCGTAAAAAAAGAATCTCTATGAAGAGACTCTTTCAGGGAATTGCCGAGATTTGATTCTTTTATTATCCATCTCGGCTTTAAAGAACTGAAATCATGATAGATTCCGGTAAGTTTGCACAAACCCAATAAGTGCACCTATCAAACTAACCACAAAAACTGTCCCGGTAATTGCGTCCATTGTGATGCCTCCTTATGTTCCCCCCTTTAAAAGGAACAATCTAACAGCAAAATTTATGCCAAGTTTCATTGTTTTTTGTTTTCTTCGATCAAATCCTGGATTAGTGTATGGATAAATCGCGGTACCCAAAAGCATGTTCCGAGTATTGAGAATTTTTCTTCATCTCCATTTATCGAAGTAAGACGCTTCTTGATTCTGTATTCATTAAATAGCCTTACCGTTTCACAAATTAAGTATATAAGTCCGGATATGACGGAATACTGAACCCAATATCGCTTATCTGTATCAAAGCTAAATACTATTACGGACATACAAATAAGTGTACATCCTACTGTAATATGTGACCATCTAGTAAAACGTAATCTAAATTCCATTACTTTCCACTCCCAGTTATCGTTTATGATTGGTCTAAATCCGCCACCATACGCTCCATATTTATTACTTGTATTCCTTGTTATTGGATTGTCAGAGCTCTGGTCTTTCCATATCAAGGAATCCTTTCGCACTTTAAACCCCCACATTGTTCCTGCCAGGAAAATAACACCTAAAAATAATAATGCAAGAGAACTTCGCTCGCTGGCAAGCATAATTGTTAGGAAAAAGAGAAAACCAATTCCTACATCAAGTGAGAATCGACCTGTTGATCGGCAAGGTATCATCATATTTGTAATTCGGGCACGATAGAAATCATCTATCAATACTATAAAAATACACAATAAGAGTACTAAGGTGCCTAGCGAATGCTTGAATGGTAATTCAAACAGAATGTCAGTCAAAGGCTTGTGATTGATCCAATAATGTTGCTTTACTTCGTTCTTCAGTTTGACAAACTCTTCTGCATATATAAGAAATCCATAACCAAGGCATGCCGAATAAATTACATCTACAAAAGTAGATAGCCGGTGAAATGGGATTCCCATTTGTCTGCTTCCTTCATACTTTAACTGATTCTATTTACATTATATCTAATAGTATATATTTTTGCAATATGCAAGAAATTTTGAAGAAATCAGTTCTATTGTATATGGTATGTAAGATATTCGTTATTCTGCCAAATTCATTGATCTTCTTTCAGTAGTCATGAATTGATTATAGATTCGTTTTCCCTGAAAAGGGAGCAAACATTTTCGCAAGTATCAACATCCGACACGCAAACTCAAACATGGGCAGGTTTATCAAATCCTGCATCTCGTAAACCGGGGCCACGTGGTCGGCCAAAAGTTTGGCGTCCAGCGCCCCTAAACGAAAACAGACCAGCGAACCGCAGTTGGTGAGCATGTCGGCTTGAAGTTTGGGAATCTGCCCGGCGATGGACTGTTGCGCCAGCGTGATGCCCAGTCCGTACTTGCGACCTTCGGCGAGAAGCGCCACGAAGCCTGGGCTGATAAACAGGGAAAATTCATCGATGTAAAGGAAAAAGGGACGACGTTCATGTTCCGGCAAATTGGCTCTAGCCAGAATCACCGCTTCAAAAAGAGAGACCATCATCGAGCCTAATAGCACACAGCCGTCCAGACCAATTTGCCCTCTGGACAGGTTGACCAGCAGGATTCGGTTGGTTCTCAGGATGTTTTGCAGACGAACCCGGGTTTTTGCCTGCCCCAAGATACGTCTCAATATCGGATTTCCTACCAAGGCTCCGATTTTGTTTTGCAAAGGCGACAACGATTCCGCCGCCAGACGTTCCGGCAGTTCGGCGAATTCCTTTTGCCAGAAATCACGCACTACGACATCTTTGACCTTGCCCGCCATTTTGTGACGCCATTCCTTGTCCCCGAAGAAACGCATCAAATCCAGTAGGCACATACCGGGAAATTCTATCAAGGCCAGAAGCGCCATGCGCAGCAGGTGCTCAGAGCGCGGTCCCCAGAAGTCTCCCCAGGTTTTCTGAAACGCTAAAATTATGGCTGAGACGACCAGAGCCTTATCGTTCCCCACGGCTTCCGCCATCAGGTTGAAAGACACGGGATGGGTTTGATCGGATGGGTTGAAATACACCACATCGTTCTTTCGGGTTTTGGGGATGGTTTTCAGCAGGTCTTGGCAAAGATCGCCGTGCGGATCGATGACCATAACGCCGTGTCCGTTTTCAAAGTCCGAACTTGCCATGGTCTTGATGAGCGTGCTTTTCCCGCAGCCGGTCTGCCCCAGAATAAGCATGTGGCGCAGGCGGTCTTTCGCGTAGATGCCGAAGCGTTCGTTGCGGTGGCGATACTTCACCCGTCCCATCCAGGTAATGGGATTGTCTTGCATAGGATATTTTACAAAAAGAAAAGCGAGACTTGGTTGTCCCGCACTTGAGACCGCCCGTTTCGTGGCGGCACGGCCTCAAGCATCGCCTGTCCACGGTCAGGGCGGTTTAACCGCAAGCTCCGGGTTCGGGCCTGCGATCCGGGACGGGGATTTGTTTATTGAAATCTAGCTGAATAGGGATTGATAGTCCGGGGAACTGGCCGTGATAAAATGCGTTTTTAAAAACTTCTCCGATTTGGCAATATCCGCGACCTCCTGCAAAGCAAACCAGATAAATCCCCTACCTCCATGTTCGGAGACTTCCTGCCAGAGTATTTGAAGGGCTTTCAACCGCTTCCGATTGGGAACCAGGTATAGGACGCGCAGGTTCTTGATTCCGAAGCGATGCTTCGGTCCTTGGCATTTCCACCATTCCCTGTAGCCCACAAACTTCCTTCGCATGCGCTTCAGGTCAATGGTTCCTCGGTCGAGTTCCAGAAGAAACCAGTGCGTTTTCTTGTCAAGACCGACACCGAAGAAAGCGTCGGCGACCAGTGGAATGCTGTCCAGACCTTTCCGGGTGGCAACTCGTACCGATGTCCCGATGCGCTGGGGCGTTGTTTCCCAGTGAATCAGTTTCAATGAAGGATTGATTTTGGATAGATCATCGAGACACAATCCCACTTGGGTTATGCCCAGTTCGTGCTCGATGGTAAACATGGAGCGTTTGAAGCGGGCAGGCGTGAAGTATGGAATCTTGGATACTTCGTTTCCCATTTCTTTGGCAATCGTCTCCGCTCCCCTTCTGCCTAAAGCCAGAATTGTTTTCATGTTGCCGGATAGGGTGGGAATGTCGAGGCGCACGAGCATTCCTGTCTTTTCAAAATGAGCCAGGTCAAACTTCGCTATCGGCAAGACCGATTGCAGTTGGGATAAGTCGGCGACCTTGAAGCGAGCCAGAAGCTTCAGCCAATCCAGCAAGCACGGCTTATCGATCAAGTTCAATTTTAGGTTGTGCATCATAGCTTGTTTTAAGTAAGTGAGATAAAGCCGCGTGGGCCAAGAGCGCCGTTTTCAAGAGCCGTTTGTTTTTGAACAAGGCTTTGGATACATGGCGTTCGGGAAGGGCATTGAAAAAGGTGGCTAAAGCCGTCTTCGGACGGCTTTTCATTTTTCGTTGAAAGCTTTGCCAGCGAAAGGGAGACATCTCGATTATCGGCAGGTCGAAATGACGGGCGAATTGTCGCATTGCCATTCGTGCCGTCGAGCGAGAGGCCATTACCACCAGGACTTGAGGTCGTTCACGAATGAGGATTTCCTGAATGAGGATCTGGCATCGATCCATGCGGTCGGGGTTTTTAAGCGGAATGGAATGCTCGGCGATACAGCGAAGCTCCCAGGGGTCGGAAACGATCAAGGCCAGTTTGTTGGCCTGAGACGTTGCGACAAGCAATCGGGGTTGTCGTCGTGGCGGTCGAAAGAATAGGTATTCGGGCATGGAAATAATGGTTAAGAATATTTGGATTTGATATGCAGGGCGAGAGCGGCGGCAACCGCAGCCTGGCCCCAGCTTCTATCCCAGTCCGTCCGTTCACTCGTGACAGGCGGCGGATGGAACCGAAGCAGAGGGCAGGTCTTGGAATATTGTTTTGAAAGATTGCGAATGCACTGCCGTTCGGTTGGAGAAGATCGAGATGCAAACGGCAGTAAAGCCGTTTTTCGAGTTGTCTTTATACACCGGATTTCTGGATTCTTGTCGATAACGTCCTTCATCGCCATCAGAATGTTTCTCGTCTCACCATTCAATCGTCTCCGGTCAACGGATTCGAGAACGATGACCGGCGGTTTCAGTTGCTTGATCGCAAAACGCAACCACTGCCGGATAAACAGCGGTTTTTCATTTTCCGTCTTGCAGTTGCGCAGGTTCAGATAGTCGGCATCGATCAGGCCCAGGTTATCCGCAATGGCGAAACCCATGGTCCTGTGGCTCGGTGCCAGAGCCAGAATGATTGTCCCTCCTTGTTGCATGGTGCTTGAGTAAATACATGAATAATGCGGCCCGGCTTTTTCGGATGCTTCGATCCGGTGTTTGAAAACATTCAGCCAGGGTTTGTTTGATGGTCGAAATCGAGTATCGGCGCACAACGTTCAGATAGAAATCGATTCGGTGCTTTTCGTTCAGGCGTGTTGCCAGATAGCGAGCCCAGTCGATGTCCGATCCCAAGACATCATCGTGATTTGAATTCTCGCCCCCTTCCTCCTTTCCTGCATCCAACGTACGTTTCAACGTAACGTTTTGATCTTTTTCTTGATTGACGTTTACGTACGGTTCGTTGGCGTGCATAGATTGTAGAATAATTTAAAACATGAGTAAGGGGGCGAAAACGACCTTTGGGGTCTCTTTCAATTATTCCACTTCCGGCACAGGCGACGAGAATCCGATGTCGCCTCGTCGCTTGGCCAGCGTTTCCCGCATCTTTCGCCACAACGGAGCGAGAAGAATGTGGGGTGGAATATCGAGCGCGGCGGCAAGGGCAAACAGCGTCTGGGTCGGCGGTATTACTTTACCGCTTTCATAATGCCTGAGCGAGGCGGGGCTGATGCGACAGAGCGTAGCTAACTCGGATATTGAAAGAGGGGTGTTGGGTTTGCCCTGGCGACGTTTACGCCAGTAGGCAATTAGGTTGCCGGAAGTCAATAGAGACGTACCGGGCTTTGAAACAGTTCCCTCCATAGGCTCCTATTATCTCATACTGGTTGTTGTCCGTAAGAGGGCTGAAACGATACGATTGGGACTGTTGCTGTGGATAACTGCGATTGCGAAGGTCGCCCCCTTACGTCAACAACGAGATAAAGTACACTGGTTTGGTATGAGCGAAACAATCAAAGAGTTACATGAAGAGTTTATCAACGAATGCCGATATGCGGGAAGATTGTCGGTAAATACGCTTAGAGGCTATCAGGCGACACTTGACGCCTTGCTTTCCATCTTTCCGACAATGACCCTTGAAATGATTACAGCGAAGATGATGACGGAATTCTTTCGGCGACTCAACACACGAAAGCGAATGGTCGGGAGAGGAATTATCAAACAAGGCATTAAGCCATCAACGGTCGTGTCCTATCGCAACAGACTGGGACGTTTTTTTGATTGGCTGAAAATTCACAGACACATTGAATCAAACCCCTTTGATGAAATGAGCTTGCCCACCGTGCGGTATGACGATTTGAAGTATTTGAAGAAGCACGAGGTCGAGCGGATCATCACGGCTATTGGCTTTACGCTCGACTGGACCAATGCATTCATCAAAAAACGAAACCTATTGATTGTTTCATTGTTCCTGTATACCGGCATCCGGCGGAATGAATTGCTGAGCCTCAAGCTGATGGATTTGGATCGAAGCAACAATCTCTTGACAGTACGCGGAGCAACCTCAAAGTCAGGTATGACCCGAAGCATTCCAATGTGTTCCAAATTGATTGCTGTTCTGGATGACTATTTAAGCGAAAGAAAGAGGCGGAATCGCCTGTCAACGAATCTGCTGACATCGGGAACCAGAGATATTGCTTTGACGGATAACGGCTTGAAGTCGATGATAACAAAGGTAAGGAAAGCATCTGGTGTGAAATTTCATGTTCACCAATTTCGACATACCTTTGCCGTCAACCTGATCAATCAAGGTGTTGACATTTCAAAGGTGAAACAACTGCTGGGGCATAAAAGCATTCTATCCACCATCGTTTATCTGCGATGCCTACCGGCTACAGCCTTGAGGCAAGATGTGGAAACTCTCACCCTTGACCGTTTGATCTAGGAATGGTACAATAATGATATATACATAATTCTTAATTGCTGCGTCTGGTTGCATCTGACGAACGCCCAAAAAGGGTTAAGGAACAGGTCTACTAAAACTTGTTTCAACCCTTCTTTACAAGCCTATTTAATCGCTAAACTTAGCCAAAATTCCTTGAAAGTGCAACCACCGCATGCCTTTTAAGGATAAGGTCCTGGGTTCGAACCCCAGCCGGATCACAATCGTTGGCTAAGGCTAGCCAATTTCACTTCATGAAATTCAATAAAAGGCTTGATAGACGACCGGTTCCCTTTTGGAACAGGTCTACTCCAAGGGCAGTATCGTCAAATAGAATGCGACTGGAAACAGTCGTATTTTTATGACCATTCTCAAAGCCCTCCAACACTACGGCGAAGACATCCAATGCATGCGCGGGTATTCCACACTCACCGTCAGGCGCAACAATCAAGCGGTCAAGCAGTTGATCGCGCTTACCGAAATCGAAGAGTTTTCTTCGCTGACCGAGACGGAAATTCGCCGTTTCTTCTTCGATGGACGGACCAACAAGCACTGGCAGGCGTCTACCATGATTACGTATCTCAAGTCGCTAAAGGTCTTCTTTGACTGGTGCGTCAAGCAGGGATACTTGAGAGAAAATCCGGTTGTGAACATTGAAAAACCGAGGATGGAGAAAAAGATTCCCCCGAAACTGACCAAACAGGAGGCGATGCGCTTGCTTGAGGTTGTTGAAAACTATCCCTGGCCGGATCGGTATTTGAGATCGAGAAACCATGCCATCTTGTCCACCTTCATCTTCACGGGGCTACGGAAACGGGAGTTGCTGAACTTGAAGTTCACCGATGTCGATACGGAAAATCGAACGGTTTTTGTCAACCAAGGCAAGGGAAGTAAAGACCGGATCATTCCCATGAGTTCTCAACTGGAATGGGTATTGACGAAATACATGCTTGAGCGAAAACGCAAAGGCAAAACCTGCCCGGAGTTGTTTACTTCTTCTCAACGAAATACGGGCTTCACCGATAGTGGTTTGAAACGAATGATCGACAAAATCAAGGAAACGTCCGGTATCCAGTTTACGGCTCATCGACTTCGCCACACCTTTGCGACTCTGATGCTGGAAGGCGGCTGCGATATCTACTCTCTATCGAAAATGATGGGACACTCGGATATCAAGACCACCACCATTTATCTGGCGGCTTCAGCCGAACATTTAAGAGAACAAATCACCAAGCATCCGTTGGGCGAAGGGCGATCGTTTACAATCTGATTACAATATCCTTCGTTCTTTGTAATGAAGATCCTCGCCCACTTTATCGAAAATCATCATCAGACGAACCTTCTGGTGCCCGTTTTTGGGAGAACCTTTACAGAAGGGGCAATGAACGAAACTTCGACCGTTAACTCCGCTATACTCGATATCCACGACAGCTTTGCATTGCTCGTTTTCGCATTGATAATCGTTCAAGGTGTGTTTGATCGGTTCATTGAGATAGTTGTTTTTCCAGCGACCTTTTTCCATGTATTTATTCGACCATTCCTGCAAAACTTCTCCCACCGCTTTATCGACAACGCTTTCGCTCGGTTCGCAGGCAACGAGCATCATGATCCACATCATGATGAAAATCAGATGGCCTCTCATGTACTTTTCTCCTTATCGGTTCGGGCTTGAGCTTTGAATTCCAGATGGAACAGAATATGACTGTCTGAGCCATTTTCGAAATCCGTGCAATTCAAGCTGCCCGCGACCGATGCCGGTTCCTGGTTATTGCCTTCAGGTGCTATTGACCGAACTTGGGGTATTATGGCTTTTCCACAGTCTCAAAATCATAGACGATAATGATTTGGGGATTCATCGACTCGGCCCCAGGATAGCGCAACGTCTTTCTTCCAATGTGATTGCTGACAAATTTTCCTTTTAAAATCATTTTCTGCATTATCTTGAGTACGGCTACTTTATTCGACAATCGTGGATGGAAAATTGCATGAATCGTTTCTGCTTTCCCATCAGGCCTAAGAATTGCAGTCATCCAGTCTGACATGCCTTGACTGGTCAAGGCGCTCCCGAAGTGAGCCTCAAATCCTTTGGCCATCGCATCGAAATGGAGGCCGGTGATCGTGGCACATTTGTTCAGCTTCTTCTGGGCCAGATTGGATACGGTCAGCAGTGCGCCATCGTACTTGGTACTATAAGACGTGCAAGCCGATTTGATCGATTTGCTTGATTTGACCGATTTGCTTGATTTGAACAGTTTTCCTTGTCTGACGTTTTTGTTTCCCAAGCAGCCAGACAACGCGACGATAAAAACCAACAGTACCAGCATTGAACTCTTTCTCATCACTCCACTCCTTTCATACAGGGATTTGACGGAGAGGCTTATCCACAACCTCTATTGCACTAAATAGAGTATTCTGCGCATAATATAGTCAGGGGGATTCACCTTCAAAGAGCAAAGACACAAGACTATGCAACTCGCCCAGGCAATCGATACTTATTTGAAATCGCTGGATAATCTCGGCTATTCGAAGAGCACCATCACCAGCTATGCGTTGGATTTGAAGACCTTTTCCCAGAAGCTCGAACCGGACGCCATTATGCGTCCAATACAGGTGTCATCGGTGGACATCGAGGACTTCATCAACCGACCCGACAAGACGGGAAAGCTTCCGTCGTCCAGCTATCGCAACCGCAGGCTTTCCTGTCTGCGGTCGTTTTTCCGATTTCTGGAAGAAAAGAAGGTCTTGACCAAGGCGGAGAATCCCACCCGAAGCATCCGTTTCGCCAAGGTGGTTCAAAGCGAGCCGAGTTCGTTGACCTATGCCGAGTACGCCCGCATCATTCAGGCGGTTCGGCAGAATACTTCGGGATGGATGAAAAGAAGAGACTTGGCCCTTATCGCCCTGCTTTACAACACCGGTATTCGCTTGTCGGAGTTGATTTCACTTGATATGGAACAGGTGGACATTGCCAACGCCCGACTTGTGGGGTTGAAAAGAAAGGGGGGAAATTATAAGGATCTATTGGTCAATCAGACGGTTCTTTGGGCCTTGTCCGCCTGGCTCTGCGTCCATCCATATCCTCGTCTGGACTGTCCCTGTCCGCTCTTTGTGAGCCGACTTCCGAGGCGTCTGTCCAAGCGGACCGTGGAGCAGTTGGTGGGGAAATACGCGAAGAAGGCGGGCATCGAGAAGCGGGTTTCTCCCCATACCTTCCGGCACAGTGTTTGTTCCGAGTTGCAACGAAGAGGAGCGAGCATTCGCGCCACGCAGGAACTCCTCAATCACTTATCCCTGCAAACCACCATGCGTTACAGCCATAGTCTGGAAATCGAACTGCGAACGGCTCTGGCCAGTTTGGACGATGCCAGTCTATGGCAGGAAGAAAGCCGGATGTTTGCGAGAAAAGGCTTGACTTAGTGCGTGTAATACTCTATTGGGCGCAGTTCGCGCAAGGATTGGTGATGAGGAAAAAGACGGTTTGGAAAAAGCCAGATGCTTTGGGAATGCGTTTGGTCTTCCGATTTTAAGGTCAGTGAGTGGCAATCCGTACGTACATGAAGCGATGTTGTACGGATACAGCCGATGTTTTATCTTTGTTTACGCCGTGCCACTCCGATTCCGACAGCTACCGCCAGGAGAGCCAGGATGCCGAGAGTCCAAGGCAGGGAGCCGGACTCATTGCCGGTGCTGTTTTGGGGTGAATTGTTCTCGTCCGCTTTCCGATCTTCGACGAAAGGGCGGGCGGGATCTTCCTTTGCTTTGCTTTTTTCCGCTTTCGGTTGCAGCGCCTCTTCTTTGGCTTTTTTCATGGCCGCGTCCAGCTTTTTCTGAAAACGCTTCTTGAAGGCGGGATAGTCGATGTTGGGGACTTTGTAGGGTTTGCCCAGGAATTCTTTATAGACTTTCTCCACGTTTTCATTGCTAAATTTAAATTCATCGGAATATCTTAGACAAATTTGAGCAGATCGCTCAAGCAAAAAGTCTTTACAAAACAATTTCATATTCTTCTGTCCAACAATTCCAGCCACAGTAAATAGCCATCGGGTTTTTATAATAGCCTCATTATTAATTCGTTCTTTTGCAATAACTTCCGCTAGTAAATCCTCTCCATACTTGATGAGCATAATAAATTGCGGATCATCCGTAATATGAATTCTTGCAGAACCATAATGTAAGTCTATATTATTCATCATTATTTTTTTCAGATTGGGGTCGTTTCTTTGCGCCAATTCTTTTAAGACATTTAGTAGTTTATTCCAATTATCGCTACGTTCTATTGTTATCCGAGCAATCTCTTTATCTACGATGTTGCTATCTCGCTCATTCACTGTTTTTATTTCTGTAAGGAAAGCCTTTTCGGTATTTTTATATAGTTCGAAATCCAGATATAATTCAGCTGAAGATTTGTCTGAATTTTCTTCTTGGCACCATATTCTTATTGGGAACATTACTATTAATAATAAAACTGTAATCGATAGTATTGCTTTTCGTTTCATTCTCCACCTACCTATTGAAGATCCCAACTCATATTCGTTTCACCCAATCCCTGATTGTTGTCTCCAGGAATATCTTGGTTTAACTGCCAGCAAGTCTCATTATTCTCCAAATCACAATCTCTTTCTCCAGAAACACGAGTATACCACTGGATGGAATCCGATGCGCGCATCCAGTTGCTATTGAATGGCAAAATTTCAAACTCTTTTTTAGGTTCTGGGCATGGCTGTTGTACACAAATTACGCTCCAACTTTTAAAGTTCGCGCGTACTCTGTATATCGTTCCAACAGGATCTATATCTGGTAACCCATTTGTTGGAAACCCAGGCATGTCAATCATAAATAGTTTTGGAAGGTCGTCATCTCTAGAATCTGGTTCTGGGAAATCATTTCCTGTATCATTGTTTGTGCTCCATAGCACCCGAATATATTTTGTAGACCCATAAATCTGATCTTTAAAAACTTGAAAATCCATATCCTGCGTAAACATCGTTTTCACGACATCTGCGTGGACCGAAATCCCCAAATCCGTTTCCGGATACATCTTTGCCGTACCCGCAATTTCACACTGGATGCCGATACGCTCCGTCGTCGATCCCAATCCTAAAACTTCATTTCGAGCCCGGCGTGCTTTATTTTCCCAATCCGTCATCTCCCCTTCAGCGTTTCGGAAGCGTAGGTCATCGCTGTCAATGTCCGGATGCTCCACCCAGAACACGGTGATGCCGAATTCACGCTCGTAATTCTTCGAGGCGGACGCGCCCGTGACCACGATTTTTGCGTCCAGTTCCTCCTCGCTCTTGTGCGTGCCGAGTAAAAAGAAACTGGGCGGATCGTTTCGATTGTTCAAGGTCACGCTGGACAGCAACGAGGGATCCTCGTACCACGGGTCCACCACATCCGCATCCGCAAAAGCCACCTGCCCCTTACCGGCGTTGTCCTGCGCCGTCACGACGACACTCGAAACCTCCTCGTCCAGAATCTCCGCGAAACAATGCACCCACTCCTTCAAGACCGGATCGTCCGGAACCGTGGCTTCCCTCGGAACGATGCGGTATTTCTTGGCTCGGTAATCCTCGCCGTAGCACCAGAATTGAACCGGATTCCAAAGACGGTACTCCCAGAGGGGGGAGAACCAGAAACCGACTTCGAAGAGCCGTATGTCCGCGTAGTCTTCCATCTTGGACCAGTCCCAGTTCGCCGTGGAAAGGTCGAAATCGAAGGTTTCCGGCACTACGCTCCAGTCCCCGGGATCCATACAATGTCCGCCGATGAGTTCCCGGTCGGACTCCGGCACCGCCGAACAGGAAATCCCGCAGTCCAGACGCTCCGTTCCATCGCCTACGGCGGTGCAGAGGCGGTAGACGCTCTCTGCATCTGCGTTGCTTTGCGGCATGTAAATCTGCAAGGCGTAAAGATGCACGCCGTTCTCGGGACTCGTGATATCGTCCGTTGCAAAGTGCGACTCGATAAACGCTCCCAGACCGATTTCTAAAGATTGCGGATCTCCGCCAAGGAAACCTTCACTCTGTCCGGCCGTCAGCATGTTGGGGCCGCGTTCGGGGTCCGCGTCCGTATCGCCATCCTCTTTGGCCCAGATGCCCACGTTGTTGTCCTCGTCCCCGTCCGGATCGCTCGATGCCTCCACCGCGACGATATCCAGCGTGCTTTCGCGCGTATAGCACACCTTGCACATAATCATGCTTGTCGTTTCGTCCTTGTCGATGTAATCCGGGTCGTCCTCTTTCGCCGCCTCCTCGCCGAAACAGGTGTCTTCAATATCCGCTCCGGGACGCAGGAGATCTTTGCATGGCTTGATCCAGCACAGGTGCCCGCGTTCCTCGATCACGATGGGTTTATCGATCAAACCATCGTCGGGTTCGCTGACATTCGATTCGAATTTCTCCACCCAACGCATGGAATAATCGTCGAGATCTGTTCCAGCCTCGGTAGTAAAGCGATTCTTGTACTCGTCGTATTCCCGCTGCGTCAGGCAGGTCGCCTGACCGAAGCTCGTCCAGGTGGGATCGTCCTTTTTGTACCAGCCCTCCAGCCGTTTTTCCCAGGGTTGCGGATCGGCGTCCGCGTCTCCGTCCGTTTCCGTGATTTGTCCGCCCGCGACTTGATGGTATCCCGCCAGAAAAACCTCCACGTCATCGTCCGACGTCTTGTCCGTCGTCCACGGATTCACGCGAATGGACAGCGTGGAAACGAAAAGATCGGAATCATCGTCAACGGGAATGGTCAGAGCGACCGTCTGCCAGCCGGGCCGGATCTCGCCGTTGGAAAACGCTCCTTCGGCGTGTTGGACATTGCCGTTTACGTCAACGGCGGTTGTTTTTTCCTTTCGATGATGAAAGCTCACGCGATACGGGTTGATGCGCAGTTCGTTTTTCCCATCGTCCTTCGGCTTCCTGAAGTACGCTGCGAGTTTCCTGGAAACGGTTTCCTGGTCCGTCGGACTCAACCGGCATTGGGAATCGTCCTGTTTGCAATCGAACGACTTTACTACGGGAATCCGCCAGTTCAATTCGATATCGACATGTTGATCCTTCGTGTTGCCCACGCCCTGGGAGGCGACCAGATAGTACTTGTCCTTCCCGCCTCCCGGGATGCTCTTCGGCTTGCGCTTCACCAGCAGGTGGATTTCCGGCGGAAAGAGCGGGACGTTGACGGGACCGAGATAGAATTGATTGTAATCCTTCGATTCGTATTCTCCCCCGTGATGGTCCGCATAATGCCGGTCCGGATCCCAGAGCCGTGCGCCGATATACCCCGTGGAGCGGTTGATCGCCAAGGCCAGCACGGGTTCGTGTTCCGAAAGGGTCATGGTCCGGGTGATCTCCCCGCTCGCAATCCTCGCTTTTAAATAGTCGTTGTAGACATATCGGCTCAGAAAGCCGGAATTCGTACCTTCTTCCATGGTCGTCAGCATGTTTTCGAAAAAACTCTTGTCGTAGATGCTGCGGAAACGGCAGGTCAGGTTGCTGTCGCCGCTCTCGGGACGCGCGCAACTCGAATCGTCGTCGTCGCATCTCAGCCCCGGCGAACAATCGAGATTCTGAAACAGTTTGAAGCTGTACGGAGCCGCCCACATCAAGTCGATCTCGGGGTGCGCCGAATCGGTTTTGTAATAGCATCCCGCGTTGGAATAGAGAAGCAGGTCGGGGCCTTGGACGCTCGTCAGCGCCTCTCCCGCCACGGTAAGGTCCACGGCAGGGATGGAAGAAATCAACGCGCCGATGGATGTGGAATCGTCGCTCTGATCGATCAAGGCATGATAGCGGAAAAGATAGATTTCCGTCTGGTTGATGTCGTCCGTCTCGCTCGCCGCTTCGTTCGGCTGCCCGGTAAACGGCGTATTGCGTCCCAGATGGATGAGTTGCTGGGACGTGGCGTTGTAAGTCGTTTTGTACTTCTCGCAGGACGTTCCGGCCGCTCCGTTGCAGGGGGTGTCGCCGAGGTTGTATTCGTATCCGGGGGGACTGCCGCCATCGGGGCATGAAATGGTGCTTTCCGACACCCCCCAGAGAACGCCTTTGCGCGCTTTTACATTGTTGGCATAGTACTCCGACGTGCCCGTTGTGTATTCCTCCATTCCATTGCCGGGCGTCAGGTATCTGTATGGTGTGCCCGGGCGCGGAAAGAAGCCGATGTTGCCGCCGACGAACTTCGAATTGAGGGGAATGTTGGTGTGAGACTGGGCGGCGGTGCTGGAAGTGAAATGCAAGGTCGGGGCGCTGCTCACGCCGAAGAAAACCCGCTGTCGATTTCCTGCTATCGGAAAATAATAACTGGCCATGGCGCTTTCTTCGGCTTTCGACATGATGAGGGCGTTCAGGCTAGCGACGCTGCCGTACAGCAGGTGAACGTTTTCGTAGCTGAAAAAGCCGTCCTTTCCCGAATTGGCTCCACCGGCGGAACCTTCCTGCGAGAAAGAGGACATGCCCACGCCGACATCCGGAAGGGGAAGAGGCCCCATCCACAGGCCGTTTCCGTCCGCGCACCAGTCCTGACTGGATTCGTATACGTCGGTGTAGGTTCGGTGCCGCCAGAACTGTTTGGCGTTGCGGGGATCCTCTTCATCGGTTTTGAATCTCAAACTCTCCAGGTAGGCCGGGCAATCGCTGACGCCCCGTTTTACGGACACGCCGTCCACCCAGGCGTCCGGAACCGATCCGGAAAGCAGGGCTTTCGGGTCTTCTCCGTGATAGGGGCCGAAATACAGCGCCCCCGTGTGAACGTATCCCACCGTTATGACGGCGAAGGGCGTTGAATGCTGCACGAGACTGCCCGTAAAGGAACCTCCTCCCAGTTCTCCCAGCATGGACTGGTATCCGGCCATTGCGGGATCCGTGCTCACCTGCGCCCAGGCCGGGGAGACGAACAGGTTCGTTGGGTGAAGGGAATCTTTATTCTTGGATGAATCGGAGCGAAACTCGGGAGCGAGCGATACGACAAGAATCGGCAGGGTGAGGATAAGAAGCAAGATGAAGAAACGCCGAATTCCAATGGTTAGCTGTTTCCGCTTCATGGCTTTTTATCCCGGCACGTTATGACAATCGCAAGCAATATATCGGATGCCGGAATGCTCGGCAAGGAAAAAGTATATGAGAAAAGTTGAATTGAAATCTCAACAATCCTAAATCTATCGCAAGAGGGGGCAAAGCCGTGTTCGGGGGTGTCTTTAATAGAGTTCGGTTCCACAGGTTCCGCAGACAACAGTGAGATCCAGGTCATCAATGTTGCTGTCATAGATGTCGTAGGTGTTTTGATCCCATTCACGGTACTCAATGAGATTCCCGGAGTAATGCTCTTCAATTTGATCCGGATATTTCCGGCAGGAAGGGCAGTACAGAGTTTTTTGGGTACTCATAGGTTTGTTGGTTAATTGTATTAGCAATGGTAGTCAATGGTGACCAACCAGTGTCCGTAAGCATCGGCTGAAAGTTGGCTGGGTACGAGTTCAGTGCTTTTGATGCTGTCGAAGATTTCAACCTCGGCATATTCTTTCTTTAACTTCTCCGCCAATGATTTGGTAAGAATCTGCGCATCGTCGGTATAGCCGTATTCTTCGTAGGCATTTCGGTTGTACGGATTCAATCCTTTTCCGCCAAGCGATTGCCATAGTTTGTTTAGCTCTTTTCGAGCTTTTCCTATATCCGTTTCAGTGTAGCTGAAATCGGGTTTGGTTTTGCGCAGTTCTTTGAAGAAGTCTTTTTCAAACATGAGGTTTGACAATGTTCCGCTGGAGCGTCCTCCGACCACTGCCCAATCGGCTTGGGCCAAGGTGAAGTATCCTTCGCAGAAAAAGAAACCTTCGCTTTCTAAGATGGGGATGGCTTTCTTTCGGGCCTGTCTGCTGTTTTTAGCCTTGTCTTTATCAACAAGGACGAAGTAGAGATTGTGCATAGAGTTGTAGGTTAGAAGTTAGGCTCGCCTTTTTTGAAAGGCGAGAAAAAGCTTTGCCCCCTCATTACGATTCGGTTTTCAAAGAACGGTATCTATCACCAGGAGAGGCAAGGCATTAAGAATTAGTGAAGCTGATTTTGCGCCAGCCATTCGTGCGCTTTCTCCAGCAAATATTCGAAGATATTCGTTAATAGCGACTGATAGGCGTTTTTCGACGGAAGCGGTGGTTCCTCTGAACCAAGCCATGGGTCGTTTTTGCATAGGTCCAAGATGTCGTCGTTGTAAATTGGCACTTCACTTTCGACATGCTCATGTAATGAGTCTTCGGGGCAGAGCGAAGTAAGGATATCGCCTGCGTGTTCGTCTAATCTTTCGATTAGCGATTTTTCTAAGTTGTGTAAAGTCAATGTTGTTTCCATATGTTTTCCTCTGCCTTGCCTCTCCGTGGTGGCGGATTGTCAAAGAGCCAATGGCAATGGTGCCGCTATAGAGCCGTAAAGTCGCACCAACAGGTGGAACGTAGCGGAAATAGAAGGAACGAGGTGGAAGAGACTTAATGAGCGATTTCAAGTAGATAACGGCCAAGGTCGCGTTTCGACTTGGTTATTTACTTTTCACTAAGATAGGTTCAAGTCCCTCCTCCGCTACCAAAGTTCCTTTGTGAAAACGGTGAGTTGCAAAGCTCGCCGTTTTTTTTTTTGCCGCTATAGAGCCGTAGGTTTGCAATAGCTCCACGGCTTCACGCTTCGCTTCCGGTCTTAAATGCGAGTAACGCATGGTCGTCTGGAATCGTGCTATGGCCTAAGGGTTCCTGTACGGTCGGAAGGGGTGCTCCTCGCATCACCAAATGACTGGCAAAGGTGTGGCGCAACACATGCCAACGGATATGGCGCAAGCCTGCCTTTGGAAGAACCCGTCTATCCCTCAAAGGCGATCCTTTCTCATCACAAAAGACCCGGATCACGAAGTGGATCGCGGGAGGAAAGAGGAACGTGATTCCGGGGTCGTGTTCAGAAAGAACGCGAAAGCGGGAAATTTCTTGACAGTCGCGCCTAAAAAGAATATATATTCCCAGGAAGTAGCATATTTATTCATCTTTACGGATGTTCCATGCTTGTAAGAAAACAGAAACTCGACCGCATCGCATCGGCCACGCGCACGGCAAAGCTGCAGCCGCGCGTCATGGTGGGCGACGAAATTCCGGCCAAGGAGGGCAGTCTCCTGGCAGTGCGCATCCTGAACGACAAGTACGCCTACAATACCATCGAGGACGTGGGCGGGCGCATGATCCAGCTTCGAGCCGGAGACGTGCTGGCGGGGATTCTGGGATACCGCATGGCGTTGAAAGGATATGCGGGCGTGGTTCCGGAATCGCTTTCCCCCGGCGACATCGTGCAGGTACTGAACCTGGGCGGCGTACTCGGCCGTTGCACATCGGCGAATCCGGAACTGGGCCGCCCGTTCGACGCGGAAGTGCTGGGAGCCATCCTGACCTATCCCAGCCTGGGCGACCGCATCGGGGTTCCGGCCCGCATCCGACCGGAACCGATTCCGGAAGACGCCGAGGCCGTACCGGTTCCCCCGGTGATCTACGTGGCCGGGTCCAGCATGAACAGCGGAAAAACCGTGGCGGCCACCGAGATCGTGCGCCATCTGACCCGGCGGGGGCTGCGCGTGGGTGCCTGCAAATTGACGGGCGTCAGCCTGCGCCGTGACATTCTGGCCATGCGGGACGCCGGAGCGGATCCGGCCTACGATTTCACCGACGCCGGAGTGGTCTCCACCCGCAAGGGACACATCCTGCCCGTGGCCCGGGAACTGGTTCGGCGCGTTGCAAAAGAAGCTCCGGACGCCGTGGTGGCGGAACTGGGCGACGGCCTGTTGGGCGACTACGGGGTATCGGACATTCTGGCCGATCCGGAGATGATGTCCTGGGCGGCGTGCCATGTGGTCTGCGCCCCGGACCCGGTGGCCATCTTCGGAGCGAAACACATCTACACGCACGATTACGGGCTTTCCATCCATGCCGTGGCCGGTCCGGTCACGGACAATCAGGTGGGTTGCGCCTATATCCGGGACCATCTGGACCTGGCGGCGCACAACGCCCGGCACGACATGGCCGCCCTGGCGGACGTGGTGGAAAACGCCCTGAAAGCGAAGGGGACGGCGCATGCATGAGAGCCTGCTGAACATCGTCGTGGCCGGCGCGGGCGGCATGGCCGGCGGCGAACTGTTGCGGATTCTTCTGGGACATCCCGCCTGCGGACGATTGACGGCCCTGTCCCGAAGCCGGGCCGATCTTCCCGTTCACCGCGTTCATCCGGCGCTTCGCCACGCGCCGCCTCTGACCTTTTCCGGAGGTTCCGTGGTCGATGCGGCGACGGACGCCGACGTGATCTTTCTGGCCCTGCCCCACGGCGAGAGCATGGCCTTCATGCCGGATCTTCTGGCGGCCGCGCCGGGGCTGGTGCTGGACCTGGCGGGCGATTTTCGTCTGGACGACCGCGCGGCTTTCGAATCCGTCTACGGCCCCCACGCCTGTTTCGAGCTTTCGTCCCGTTTTCATTACGGTCTGTGCGAGGCGGGCGAACTTCCGGAAAACGTGTCGGCCATCGCCAATCCGGGTTGCTTCGCCACGGCGGCCGAATTGCTGCTGTTGCCGCTGGCGGAACTCGGAAAACTTCCGGAAAGCGTAGGCGTCTTCGCGGTGACGGGTTCCTCCGGTTCCGGCATCCGCCCGAAGACCGGGACGCATCATCCTTTCCGGGACGGCAATTTCTACGCCTACAAACTTCTGGCCCATCAGCATGAACCGGAAATCGCCCGTGCGCTTTCCCCGCCCGGCGGCAAGCGGGCCGTCGTCCGCCTGCTGGCTCACTCCGGTCCCTTCGTAAGGGGGATCCACGCCACGGCGCTGTTGCCCGATCCCGGAATCGAAAACGAGAGCGTGGCCGATCTGTACGCCCGGAGATACGCGCCCCATCCGTTCGTAACCGTGCTGGACGAGCCGCCGAAACTGGCGGAAGTCGCGGGCACCAATCACGTTCACGTCCACGTATCGGAAAAGGACGGCCAGGCGGCGCTTACGCTGGCGTTGGACAATCTGGTGAAGGGCGCGGCCGGACAGGCGGTGCAGAACATGAACCTGGCGCTCGGACTTCCCGAGACCGCCGGGCTGGAATTCGGAGGCATCTATCCATGCTGAGCGCATTGCCCGAACTGCCGGTCTACAACCTCTGGCCGCTGGAGCTTTCGCGGGGCGAAGGCTGTCGCGTATGGGACGCGAACGGGCGTGAGTACCTGGATATGTACGGGGGTCACGCCGTGGCATCGCTGGGGCACGCACATCCGGTATGGGCGGAGGCCATCGCCGCGCAGGCTCGCTCCTTGACGTTCTACTCCAACGTCGCGGACCTGGCCGTGCGGCGCGATTTCGCGAAACGCCTGGTGGAGCGCGTGGGCGTCGGCATGGTCGGCGTCTTTTTCTCCAACAGCGGGGCCGAGGCCAACGAGAACGCCCTGACCCTGGCGCGCACGGTCACGGGTCGGAAAACCGTGGTTTCCGTGGAGGGCGGTTTTCACGGCCGCACCCTGCTATTGTCGGCCATCGGCGGCATCGAAGGCTATCGCAAACGCGCCGCTGCGGGAGGAGAGAGCCTGTTTCTCCACCGGCGCGAATTGCCGTTCGACGACATCGACGCGCCGGATGCGATCGTGGACGAAGACGTGGCGGCCGTTATTGTGGAGCCGGTCCAGGGCATCGCCGGGGCGCGCCCGTGCAGCCACGCCTTTCTACAGGCGTTGCGAAAGCGTACGCGGGATACGGGCTCGCTGCTGATCTTCGACGAAGTACAGTGCGGGGCGGGGCGTTGCGGCGCCTATACCGTGGCGGAACGGGAGGACGTTTTTCCCGATATCCTCACGCTGGCCAAGGGGTTGGCGGGCGGTTTCCCCGTGGGGGCGACACTCTGCACGCAGGCCGTGGCGGAATACGCGGAACCCGGCCTTTTGGGATCCACCTTCGGGGGCGGTCCCCTGGCGTCCGCTGCGGGCGTCGCCACGCTGGATATTCTGGAAAAGGAAAACCTGGTGGACAACGCCCGCGCGCGCGGGGAACAAATTTTCCGGGGTCTGGAAGCGATATCCGGCGTATTGGACGTGCGGGGCAGGGGATTGTTGCTGGGATTCCGGACCGAGCGGCCCTCGAAGGAGATCACTGCGGCGCTTCGGGAAGAGCACGCCATTCTGGCCGGAGGCTGCATGGAAGCCGACGTCACGCGCATCCTGCCCCCGTTCGGTCTGTCCGAAAGCGAAGCCTCCCGGTTTCTGGAGGCGCTGTCATCGATATTGGGATAAACACGTTCGCGAGGAGAAACATGGAACCGTCCATACAGGGCCTGAAGCGGGCCCGCCCCTACATTCGACGCTACAAAAACGAAACCTTCGTCATCAAGATCGGCGGAGGCCTGCTGGACGAAGCGCCCGTACGCGAATCCCTGGCGGACCAGATCGCGCTCTTGGGCGATTTCGGCATCCGGGTGGCGCTGGTCCACGGCGGGGGAAAACAGGTCACGGAATGGTCCCGGAAAATGGGAATCGAACCTGAAATCGTGGCGGGCCGCCGCGTCACCTCGCCGGAGGTGCTGGATCTGGCGGTGATGATCTTCGCCGGTTCGGTGAATACCGGATTCACGGAGGTTCTGGCGCGCCGGGGCGTTCCGGCGGTAGGCCTGACGGGAGCGGACGCGCTGTGCATCCGGGCGAAGCGGCGTGGTCCGGTGGAGATCGAGGACGACGGCGGCGTGCGCCGCACGGTGGATTTCGGTCGGGTGGGAGACATCCGCCGGGTGGATCCGGCGCTTTTTCTCTCGCTGATGGATAACGGCTTCGTGCCGGTGCTGGCCTGCCTGGGAACGGACGAGGACGGCGGGTTGCTGAACATCAATGCCGACGGCGTGGCGGAGGCGCTGGCCGTTTCGCTTTCCGCGCGCAAACTGATTTTCCTTACGGAATCGGACGGCCTGCTGCGCGATCCCGCCGATCCCGGAACGCTGGTGCCTTTCGCCGATCACGACGACCTGGAAACGCTTCTGGCTTCCGGGGGCATCCAGGCGGGCATGCGGCCCAAGGTGGAGGCCTGTATGCGCGCCACGAAAAACGGCGTCAAGCGCACCCATATTCTGAACGGCCGCGCGCCGGATTCCCTTTTGGAGGAATTGTTCACCGGAAAAGGCTGCGGAACGATGATCGTCGGCCGCCGGGAAAAGAAGGCGTACGAGGATGAAGAGCTTTTCTGACGCTCAACCGATTCTCGCGCGGCTCGTCCGCGTGAAAAGCCCCACAGGCTCGGAGGCGGCCGCCGTCGAGGAGGCGGCCGGCATCGCGCGGGAGGCGGGACTCTCCGTGGAGGTTTTTCCGGAAGGTCTCCGGATCCATGTGGCGGGCGACCTGCCGGGCGGACATCTGGCGTTCGCCACGCACCTGGACACGGTACCCGAGGGGGAAGGATGGTCGCTGGATCCGTATCGCGCCGTCGTGCGGGACGGCCTTCTGTACGGACGCGGCGCGGTGGACGCCAAGGGATGTGCGGCCGCCATGATCGGGGCCGCTGCGCGCATCGCCGAAAGGGGCCTGGCGCGCGGAAGGCTCTCCGTGCTTTTATCTTTGGGAGAGGAAGGCGACCGTCCCTCGCTTCCCGGCCTGCTTCGTCGCGTTCCGCCCATCGACGCCGCCGTGGTGGGCGAGCCCACGAATATGCAAATCGCCACCAGCCAGCGGGGGCTGATGGTTCTGGAACTCCGGGCCAAGGGCCGCCAGGGGCATGCCGCCCGCACGGACGGACGAAACGCCATCCTGGAACTGAGTCGGAATCTTCTGCGCCTGGAGACGCTGAAGATCGGACCGGAGGATCCGGATCTGGGAGCGGTGCGCCTGACCCCCACGCGTTTGTACGCGGGCGTGGCCGACAACGTATGCCCGCCGGAGGCGCGGGCCGTTTTGGACGTGCGCACCACGCCGAGTGTCGGAAGCGAAGCGGTTCGGGCGCGGCTGGAAGAAGAACTGGCGTGTGAGATCGCGGTCCTGGCGGATTTATGGCCGCCCTGCCGCACCCCGGAAAACCACCCCTTGGTTCGGGAAGCCCGGAAGGCGCTGCCGCAGGCCCGTACCTACGCCTCCGACGCCGCCAGCGATTGGTGCGCCTTTCAGGAGGCGGGCGTTTTTGCGATCAAACTGGGGCCGGGAGATCCGGCGCTGTCCCACGGCCCCGACGAACATATCCCGTTGACGGCGCTGGAGCGCGGTGTCGAAGGCTACCGCGGGCTGGCGCTGGCGATGCTGGCCTTGGACCCGGGCGGAAAGGAAGCAAAACGATGACGGAAACGGAAAAACGCAGGCAGGCGATTCTCGAACTTCTGGAAACCAATGCCGTTCACAGCCAGGGCGAACTGGGGAAACTGCTGAAAATGATGGGGTATCGCGCTACGCAGACCACGCTTTCCCGGGACATCGCCGCGCTGAAACTGGCCAAGACCGGCGGTATTTACATCAATCCCGGAGTCGGCGCGTCTACGGGGCTCGCCGGAAAAGTCCGGGGGCGGATCCTTCGCGTGACGCGCGGCGGGCCGCATCTGGTGGTGGTGCATACCCATCCCGGCGAGGCCGGGCTGGTGGGCATCGCCATCGACGAGCAGGGCTGGAAAGAGGTGGCGGGCACCGTGGCCGGGGACGATACGCTTTTCATCGCCTGCGACAAGGCGAGCGACAGCGACGGCATCCTGCGGCATCTGGAACGCATTCAACCGGACGCTTTCACGAAAAAAGGAAAGAAGGAATGACCATGGGCGAGCAGAAAATCGAAAAAGCGGTGCTGGCGTATTCGGGCGGCCTGGATACGTCCATCATCATCCCCTGGCTGAAGGAAAATCACGGCTGCAAGGTTGTGGCCTTCGTGGGCGACGTGGGCCAGGGCGACGAGGAACTGAACGGGCTGGAGGAACGCGCCCTGAAAACCGGGGCGGAAAAGGTGGTCATCGCCGACCTGAAGGAGGAATTCTGCACCGACTACATCTTTCCCATGATCCGGTCCGGCGCGATCTACGAAGGCAGCTACCTGCTCGGAACCAGCATCGCCCGGCCGCTGATCGCCAAGGCTATGATGGAAACGGTGGAAGCGGAAAACGCGGACGCCGTGGCCCACGGCTGTACGGGAAAGGGCAACGATCAGGTGCGTTTCGAACTGGGCTTCAAGGCTTTCAATCCGAAAATCCGGGTGCTGGCGCCCTGGCGGGTGTGGGACATCCGCAGTCGGGAGGACGCCGTGGCCTATGCCGAGGCGCACGGGGTGGAACTGAAGGTGAAGAAAAAAGGCGTTTACAGCCACGACCGCAACCTGTTCCACCTGTCCAGCGAGGGCGGGGAACTGGAAGATCCCTGGCAGAGCGCACCGGACGACGTGTTTCAGATCACCAAGGCCCCCTGGGAGGCTCCGGACGAAGGCCGGGAGGTGACCATCGGTTTCGAAAAAGGCGAACCGGTTTCCGTGGACGGGGAGAAAATGTCCGGCGCGGCGCTTCTGACCACGCTGAACGCTTTCGGTCGCGAACACGGCATAGGGCGCGTGGATATCGTGGAAAACCGCCTGGTGGGCATGAAAAGCCGCGGCATCTACGAAACCCCGGGCGGCACCATTCTGTATCGCGCCCATCGGGAACTGGAAACCCTGGTGCTGGACGCCGAGACCCTGCATTTCAAGGAGCAGCTTGCGCCCAAGTACGCGGAACTGATTTACAACGGGCGCTATTTCGTGCCGCTGCGGGAAGCCCTGGACGCCTTCGTGGCCGAGACCCAGCACAACGTCACCGGCGAGGTGCGGCTTTTCCTGTACAAGGGCAACCTCATCGTGCGCGGCCGCCGTTCGCCGTATTCCCTGTACCGCGAGGATTTCGCCACCTTCGGACAGGACGACGTGTACGACCAGAGCGACGCCGAGGGCTTCATCAACCTCTACGGACTGCCCATCAAAGTGCGTACGCTGATCGAAATGGAGGGAGGCGATCGGCTGGAAGGATATCGGCCGCCGAAGTATTCCAAACTGTATCACTCCTTCAAGCGGGACTGAAACCATGATGACACTGTACGAGGGCCGCGTGAAAAGCCGTCCGAACGCGCTCATGGACGCGCTCAACCGTTCGCTGCCGGTGGACATCCGGCTGCTTCCCCAGGATCTGCGCACCAACCGCGCCTGGGCCGGGGAACTCGCGCGGCTGGGGATCTACACCCGGGACGAGTTTCGAAGCGTGGCGGATGCACTTTCCGCCATTCATGAAGAATACGAGTCCGGCGCGTTCCATCCTCTTCCCGACGACGAGGACGTGCATACCCTGGTGGAGCGCCTGTTGACGGAACGCCTGGGCGACATCGGCGCGCGCATCCACACCGGACGCAGCCGGAACGACCAGGTGGCCTGCGACCTGCGGCTGTTTCTCATGGACGCGGCCGACCGTTTGCATCGGGACATCCACGCGCTGATCGGCGTGTTGGCCACGCGAATCGAGGAACACAAAAAGACGCTTCTGGCCGGAACCACCCATCTGCAACCGGCGCAGCCCATTACCTTGGGACATTTCCTGTCATCCCTGGCTTTCGCGTTGATTCGGGACGCCGGTCGCATCGGCGACGCCCGCCGCCGGGCCGCGCTCTGCCCCCTGGGTTCCGGCGCGCTGGCCGGGTCCGGGTTTCCGGTGGATCGCCGCAAGCTGGCGGATTCCCTGGGATTCGAGGGCGTGCTGGAAAACTCCCTGGATGCCGTGAGCGATCGCGACGCGGCTCAGGAAACGGCGGCGGCCTGCGCCGTGCTGGCGGGGCATCTCAGCCGCTACGCGGAACAGTTCGTCATCTGGAGCCACCCGTCCTTCGGCTACGTGCGTTTTTCCGACGACTGGTCCACCGGTTCCAGCATGATGCCCCAGAAACGCAATCCGGACGCCATGGAACTGGTGCGGGGCAAGGCCGCCCGCGTGATCGGCGACTGCACCACCCTGCTCTGCCTGACCAAGGGCGTGCCGCTGTCCTACGCCAAGGATCTTCAGGAGGATAAGGCCGCGCTCTTCGACTCGGTGGACACGGCCGGGCTTTGCCTGGGCGTCTTCGCGAAAGCTGTTGAAAATGCGACCTTTTTTCCGGAAAACATGGAACGGGCGCTCAGCGCCGATCTTCTGGCCACGGATCTGGCGGATGCCCTTTCCGCCGCCGGGATGCCGTTTCGCCGGGCCCACGCCGTCGTGGCGGAACTCGTGACCGAACTGGAGCAACGCGGAAAGGGATTGCTCGACGTGCCGCCTTCCGAACTCGCCGAACGTTTCGAGGAACTTCGCGACCAGGCGTTTTCTCTGGATTTCTCCGCCGCCGTGGAACGTCGCGCCGTGGTCGGCGGTCCGGCGGAAAAGAGCATGGACGAGCAACTGGAACGCCTCCGCGTCTGGACGGAGGAAAACGCACCGTAGAAAACCGTTTTTCCCGCCGCCGAGGGTTCGTTCACGCGGACGAGGCGAAAGCCCCCGTCGTTTCCGAATGACAAAATTCCTTGTGAAACCGGAGATGTCGATGTAAACTGCACTTTTTAGGAACAAGTCATCCGGACGCTTGGAGACGCCCATGCGAATCGGCCTGATTTCAGACATTCACGCCAACTACGAAGCCCTGGCCGCCGTTCTGGACGTTATCGTCCGTCTGAAGGTGGACAAATACATCTGTCTGGGCGATCTGGTGGGTTACGGAGCCAGTCCCAACGAAGTGATGGATCTGGTCCGGGGGCTTTCCGAATTCACGGTCATGGGAAACCATGATGCCGCCGTGGCGGGGCAGATGGATTATCAATATTACTACGACGCCGCCCGGGAGGTGCTTCGCTGGACCACGGAAAGTCTGACCGAAGCCAACATGGATTACCTGAAAAACCTGCCGTATTTTCGGATTCTTGACGGCGTTTGCTACGTGCATGGAGAACCGATAACCCCAAACGAATTCAATTACTTGTACACGCTGGATCAGGCCAAGAACATCCATGGATTTTACGACATGATCCAATCCGTGACCTTCGTGGGGCACTCCCATCTGCGCCGGGTTTTCGAACTTTCTCCGGACGAAGTGCTTGAACTTCCGGACGAGAATCTGACCCTGCGCCCGGATCGCAAATACGCCATCGCCATCGGGTCCGTGGGACAGCCCCGGGATTACGATCCCCGCGCCGGTTTCGTGGTCTGGGATTCCGACACGCGCCGGGTGGAATTCTACCGGGTGGAATACGACATCGACCGGGCGGCGGAAAAGATCCTGAACGCCGGACTGCCCGAATATTTCGCCACCCGCCTCTACAGCGGTTCCTGATTCCGTGCTTCCCACGCTTCCCTGGACCTTTCTTGGAGAAATGGATTTTCAGCGCGCCTGGACGCTGCAATTAAGCGTACGGGAAAACCTTCTCTCTTCTCAAAACGATCCGGGCCGGTTGCTCCTTTTAAGCCACCCGCCCACCTTCACGGTGGGCCGCCGCGATTCCAGCGGCTATTTCCACAAGTCGGAATCCGAACTGAAATCGATGGGTTACGATATCGTTCCCACGGATAGGGGCGGGCTGGTGACCTTCCACGGCCCCGGGCAACTGGTGGGCTATCCGGTGGTTCACCTGGGGCGCATCGGCAAGCCGAACATTCCGGACTACGTCTCCGGCCTGGAGGAAGTCATGATCCGGCTCTGCGGCGAAGAGGGCGTGGAGGCCCGGCGCATCGACGGCATGCGGGGCGTCTTCGTGGGAAACGACAAGATCGGCGCGGTGGGCGTGCACGTCTCCCGGCAGGCGGCCACCCACGGTTTCGCCCTGAACATCCACACGGATCTTTCCCACTATCGTTGGATTACCGCCTGCGGGTTAGCGGATACGGGCGTCACCAGCCTGGCGCGCCTGGGCGTGACGCTTTCCGTCAAAGACGCCGCAACGCGGACGACCCGCATCTTCGAGGAGGTCTTCAGGCTTTCCATGGCGGAAGATGCCGGTTTCGTTGGGGAATTCTCTGTTGATTCAAGTCTCCCGACCTGAACCTCTTGTCTCCTGTCGGGTCTCCCGACCCGGCATGAATTCGAAGAGCAGGTCAGAGACCAGCTCTAATAAAAATACTCATCCTATCTGCCGATCCTCTCACCCGAACCGGCGCTTCTTGGCGTCCTTCAGTCCATCGAGCAAATGGCGGCCCACTCGCAAATTTCCGCGTCCCACACCCAGGCGGATCTCCGGTTTCACTTCGCCGTGAAAGTCGCTGCCGCCGGTGACGCACAGCCCGAAGCGCCGGGCCAGTCCGAGGTACTGGGCGGTTTCGCCGTCCGAGTGGTCGCTGTAGTGGCATTCCAGCCCGTCGAGACCGAGGGCGACCAGCCGGGCCACCAGTTCCGCCAGTTCCGCCGGTCCTTCCGCCCCGCAGAAACGCGGATGCGCCAGCACCGCCACACCCCCGGCGTCGTGAATGATGCGAATGCCCTCGGCCGGACTCATCAACTCCTTGGGAACGTAGGCGGGCGCGCCCTCCCCGATGAAGCGCTCGAAGGCTTCCGGAACGCTTTCCACCACGCCTTCAGCCTGCAACGTCCGCGCGATGTGCGGCCGCCCGATGCCCGCCGCAACCCCCTGTTTTCCCGTGACTTTCTCGATGCGGTCTTCGTCGATGACGATGCCCAGTTCCCGCAGGCGTTCCAGCATGCGACGATTGCGCCGATGGCGGCGGTGTTTCAGCCGGTCCACGGCCTCCCGAAAAGGGGCGTTATCGGCGTCGAAGAGATAGCCCAGAAGATGAAGCCGGTCGGCCTGGCGACCCAGGGAAAGCTCCACCCCCGCGATGAATTCCAATCCCAGACGTTTCGCCTCTTCACGCGCCTCGTCCAGACCGTCCAGGGTGTCGTGATCGGTGATGGAAAGCGCCTTCAGGTCCAGCCGCACCGCCTCCCGCACGATCTCGGCGGGCGTCCGGGTGCCGTCCGAGGCAGTGGAATGACAGTGCAGATCGATGCATTCCATGACGAAGTTTCCTTGCGATTCCGCCGGGTTCAGAACAGCCGATCGATGGCGTCGGACAGACCGTTCACCATCTCCACGCGCATGTCATCGGGCGTTTTCAGCCCGCGCATGCACGGCATCAGTACGCGGGTGAAGCCCATCTTGCGGGCCTCGGTCAGGCGCAGTTCCGGCTGCCCCACCGAGCGCACCTCTCCGGTCAGTCCGATTTCGCCCGTGACCAGGGTATCGGTGGGGACGGGTTTGTCGATGAAACTGGAGACGAGCGCCACGGCCACACCCAGATCGATGGCCGGTTCGGTCAGGCGCACGCCCCCGGCCACGTTGACGAAGATGTCCAGCCCCACCATGTCGAACCCGGCCTTCTTTTCCAGCACGGCGGCCAGAAGCGCCACCCGGTTGGGATCCACGCCGATGCACGTCCGGCGGGGCGTGCCGAAGCTCGTGGGCGAGACCAGCGCCTGAACCTCGACCAAAAGAGGCCGGGTGCCCTCCACGGAAACGGTCACCACCGAGCCGGGGGCGTCCAGGGGGCGCTCGGCCAGAAAGAGCTGGCTCGGATTGTTCACTTCCGTCAGGCCCTCCCGGCGCATCTCGAAGACACCCACTTCGTTGGTGGATCCGAAGCGGTTCTTGGTGGCGCGCAGAATGCGATAGCTGTGCCCGCCGTCGCCCTCGAAGGTCAGTACGGCGTCCACCATGTGTTCCAATACCCGGGGACCGGCCAGCGAGCCTTCTTTGGTGACGTGCCCCACCAACAGGGCGGCCAGACCGCTACGCTTGGCCAGACCGATGATCCGCGCGGCCGACTCGCGCACCTGTCCCACGCTGCCCGGCGCGGATTGCATATCGCCGTTGTAGACGGTCTGGATGGAATCCACCGCCAGCACCGCCGGGCGCGCCTCCGAAGCCATTTTCTCGATACGCTCCAGATCCGTCTGGGCCGCCACGAAAAGCCGCTTTTCCAGCGCCCCCAGGCGGTCGGCCCGCAGCTTCACCTGGCGCGCCGATTCCTCTCCGGAAACGTACAGGACATCTTGGCCCGAAGCCGCCAGGCGGGAGAGAATCTGTAGAATCAACGTGGACTTGCCCACCCCCGGCGCGCCGCCGACCAGGAGCACCGAGCCCGGCACCAGCCCGCCGCCGGCCACCCGGTCGAACTCCGCGATGCCGGACAGAAGCCTCGGTTCGGCGTCGGCGTCCAGTTCGGTGATGGGCCGGGGACGCTCGTCGCCTCCGGAAATGCGCCTGCGTCGCCGGGGATCGTCGCGGGAGGCCGGATCCTCGTAGGTTTCCTCAACGTAGCTGTTCCAGCTTTTGCATTCCGGGCAGCGTCCCATCAGTTTCGGAGACTGGTGACCGCAGGTCTGACAGGTGAAGACGGTCCGTGCTTTGGCCATGGGGTCAATCTCCGATGTGTGACGGGCTCCGTTTCGATTCGGAGGAACGTTGCGAAAAAAGCAGGGGCAGCGGATCGAGGGGCGTTCCCGTACCCACGGCTTTCCGGACGGGACGATCGAGCTTGCCCCAGCGCAGGGAAAAGACGGCGCGTTCCTTGCGCTTGGAAAGATCCGCAAGCGACTTTTCCGAAAGGCGGCCCGCAGCCGTTCGCGCCGCGTTCCAATCGTCTTCCGATCCGGGCCATCGTTCGCGGGCGGCCCGGCGGTATTCTTCCGTCAACGTCCGGATATCCTTGTCGTTTTCTTCCATCCACAGCAGGATCAGCGCCGCCAGCCGATCCCGTTCGGTGCGCATGTTCAGCGGAAAACGAACGCCGTAGCGGCGCACCGTCGCCGAGTCGCTTCGGGCGTTTTCGGGGTCGGGCGGAGGATTCGCCGTTTCCACGGCGCTTTCATCCGGCAGCCGCCGAAACATGGCTATGCGTATGGCTACGGATTTTTCGAAGGATAACGGCGCTTCCCGTTCGGGATGCCGCAATCGATCCAGCACCAGAAATTCCACGATCAGGTGAGTCAAAGCCACATTCAACAACGGGTTTTTCAGTTTCGTCGTGCGGAAGAGCAGAAGCAGCCGGTCGGTCATCAGGCGCACGTAACGGTCCTGGAGAGCATCCAGCGGATCCGCACCGGCGGGCTTAGCCGCCTTTTCTTCGGAGATTTCCGGGGGTTGAGGCTGCGTTTGGGGTTCTATCTCGGACTTTGGCGCGGATTCCGATGAGGGTTCCGCCATGGGTTTCGATGCGGACTCCGCCGAAGGGACGTCTTCGGGCGCGGACGACGTTTCCGGCGTGATTTCATCCGGTTGGGCGGCGCCGGGCGCGAAGATCTCCGTGGGGACGCGGGCTTCCGATGCAGCGACAGGTTCCGCCCCAATGGAAAAGTGCGGCCCGAGGAGAAACGCACAGGCGAAAAACATGAGGAAAGTCTGGATCTTCCGGATCCACAGCATGTTTTTCCCCCTTCGGCTTCGCAATGAAATCCCGTTCATGGTCAAAATGTACCACAGGATTCCGGGCGGCGACAAGCTCTTTGCGCATCCTCGTTCCGCGTGGAGGAAACGCGAAATGCCGGACTTGGCGACTCGCTTTCCATCCACGCCGATTAATCGTCCGCTTTCAGCCAAATTCTCTTGGGAATGTGCCGATACTTGAATAGAGTTCGAATCTGGAGACGAATGCGTTTCCGGACGGAACGGACGTGAAAACGAACGGACAGACACCTGGGCGCAAGAGGATCGATGGACGGCGATGGGTGACAAATACGAGAAACTAGTGGCGGAAGCTCCCATCGGAGTATTTCAGACCCGGCCCAATGGCGAAATTCTCGAAATCAATCGGGCCTTCTCAGGGATGCTGGGATACGATTCTCCGGAAGAAATGATGCGCCGGGTTGAGGGAGAGGTGCAAAGGATATACGCCTTTCAGGAGGACCGGGAAGCCAAACTGCTTGCCGTTCTTCGCGCCCACGGGCGGGTGGAAAATTGCGAGACGGTCTTTATCCGCAAGGACGGAAGCCATCTTGCCGTTTCCATGAACGCCTGGGCGTCGTATCTCCCGGACGACAGCATCGATACCATCGTCGGTTTCGTCAGCGACGTCCATGAACTGAAAGAGGAATGCCGGTTGCGTATCGAGAGCGAAGCTCTCCACAAGGCCTTGCTCGATAATTCCAATGATGCCTTGATTTTCTTCAAGGACGGCTTGGTCGTGCGCGCCAATCGCGGCGCGGAAATCATCTTTCGGGCTGAAAGGGGCGGACTGATCGGCAGAACGTCGTTGGAACTTAATGCCGAGGTGCAACCCGACGGCCATTCCGTGAAGGAAATGATCCCTCAAAGCCGCGTCAGGGCGATCGCCGGCGAGACGCTCCGTTTCGAAAATCGGCATCGGCGTCTGGACGGCGAGGTCTTCGATACGGAAACCACGCTCTCCGCGGTACATACGGAAGAGGGCCCCATCGTTCAGGTCATCATCCGGGACATTTCGGAAAAGCTGCGCGCCGAAAAAAAACTGAGAGAATCCGAGAGTCTTTTGCGGACCCAGTTCGAAAATTCGCCGGACATTCTGATTATCATCGGCGAGGACCGGAATATCCTTTCCATGAACCGGACATTGCCTTTCCATCCGCCGGCAAGCGAACTGGAGGGTTTGCCGTATTGGCGATATCTGCCGCCGGAAACCGTGGAATCCATCAGGGAACGGATCGATCGTTGCTTCGAACACGGCCGATCCGAGGAATTCGAGATTCCTTTCGAAAAGGATGTTCACATCCTGGCGCGTATCCAACCCATTTTCGAAGCCGAAAAAATCACGCGCGTACTCGTCATCGCCACGGACATCACCGAGATGCGCAAAACATACGATGAGCTGACCGAAAAGGAACGGCTGCTTCGGCAGATTGCGGACCATATTTCCGATATGGTCATGATTACCGACATGGCTCTCGGCATCACGTACGCCAGTCCTTCCTTCGAGGTTGTCACGGGCTTCCGACCCGAGGATCTTCTTGGAAAGAACATTCTCGAATTCATGCATCCGGACGACCGGGATCGCGTGCATACCACGGTGAAGATCGCTCTGGCTTCGTCCACCTCCGAGCGCGACCAACTGCGCATTCGGACGAAGGACGGATCCTACACCTGGATCGAGGCCGTCGGAAAAACCATTTTCGACGAGGATGGCCAGCCCATGGGCGGCGTCTTCAGTTCCCGGGATATCACGGCGCGCCACATGTTAGAGGAGGAACTACGCGTCAGCGGGGAATGGTTCCGCTCCGTGGTGGAAAATGTTAATGATATCATCTATACACTCACACCGGACGGGAATTTCCAGTATGTATCCAAGCATTGGAATGAGGCTCTGGGCCACGAGATCTCGGACGTGGTCGGTCATTCCTTTTTGCCCTTCGTGCATCCGGAGGACCAGCCGACTTGCCTGGGTATCCTGGAACAAGTATTGCGGACCGGAAAAAAGGCCGGTCCCGTGGAATACCGGGTCCGTCACGCCAATGGAGAATGGCGCTGGCATTCCTCCAAGATCGGGTTGATTATCGGTCAGAACGGGCAACCCCTGGCTGTCGGAATCGCCAGCGATATCACCGACCAGCGAGCCGCCGAGCGCGTTTTGCGGCGCCAGCGGGCCAATCTCTCCGCTTTGGTGGAAAACACCCTGGATCTGGTCTGGTCCATCGATCGGGATTACCGTCTGATAACGGTCAACTCCGCTTTTCGTCGTGCATTCAGAGTGATTCACGGCGGAAATGTGGAATCCGGAATGAGCATTCTGGATGCCTTGCCCGAATCGCTGCGGGATACATGGCAAGAACGTTACGATCAGGCTTTGGCGGGCCGTAGCGTGACCACCGAGAACACTTATGATATCGACGGCCGGGAGGTGATCCTGGATACGGCCATCAATCCCATTCGAACCGACGATGGCGAGATCGTCGGCGTCACCTGTTTTTCCCGGGACGCCACCCGGCGAAAAAAGGCGGAAATCAAGCTCGCCGAACGCGAACAATGGCTTCAGGCCATTCTCTCCACCATTCAGGCGGGCGTGCTTGTGCTCGACCCGGCCAAGCGCCTCATCATCGACACGAACGAGGCTTTCTGCCGACTGACCGGAAAAACAAAGGATGAAATCGTCAATCACTCCTGCCAGGAGGGATTCTGTCATTTAAGCGGCGCCACCTGCCCGGCCCGGGTCAGTCCGAAAGGATTTTCCAACATCGAACAGGTCTTCTACAACGCGAAAGGCGAACAGAAACACGTCCTCAGAAGCATGTCGCCCGTCTCCTCCAAGGAAGGGCTGGTGTTCATCGAATGCATCGTGGACATCACGACGCACAAGCAGGCCGAGGAAGCGCTGAGAAAGAGCCAGGAAAGCCTGGCTCAGGCCCAGGCGCTGGCCAAACTGGGAAGTTGGGAACTGGAACTGCCACATGGTAAAATGAGCATTTCCAACGAAACCTATCGGATTTTCGGCGTGGACCCGAGCGACTACCTCCCCTCCCTGGACAACTTTCTCCGGCGGGCTTTCGGAAACGCGCGCGAAACCATCGAAAAGATCATCGAGGAAGGATCGGTGCACAAGCGTTCCGGCATGGAGGATTTGAAGGTCAGCCGGGAAGATGGCCGCGAAATCCACGTTCAGGTCCAGTATCGGCCGGTTCTGGACCCGGAGGGGAATGCCGTCCGCCTGGTGGGAACCGTCCAGGACATCACGGAGCGCAAGCGCGTCGAGGAAGAACAGCGACAGATGGAGGCCCGCCTTCAGGAAAGCCAGCGACTGGAAAGCATGGGCATTCTGGCCGGAGGCGTAGCCCACGATTTCAACAACCTGTTGACGGGCATCATCGGAAATCTGTCCATCGCCAAAATCGATATCCCGGAACGGTCCCCCATCTCGGAAACCATCGACGACATCGAGCAGGCGGCGCTTCAGGCCGCCGATCTTTCCAAGCAGATGCTGGCGTACTCCGGAAAAGGACACTTCATCATGAATCCGCTCAGCCTTTCGGATGTCGTCGATGGCATGCGAAAGCTGTTGAAAACCACCATTCCGCACAATGTCACCGTCACCTATGATCTGCGGCCGGGCCTGATGGAGGTGGAAGCCGACAGCGGGCAGATGAAACAGGTTCTTTTGAATCTCGCCACCAACGCGGCCGAATCCCATCAGCAGCAGGACGGAAATATCCATATCCGCACCGGCGTTTCGGAATACCGGAAGGCGGATCTGGAAGGGGTGTTCTGCGGGGAGGATCTGCCCGAGGGACTGTACACCTATCTGGAAGTGCAGGACAGCGGCATCGGCATGACCGAGGCCGAAGTGGGCAAGATCTTCGATCCGTTCTATTCCACCAAGTTCACCGGGAGGGGCCTGGGGCTGGCCGCCGTTTTCGGCATCGTTCGCGGGCACCGGGGAGGCATCGCCGTGACCAGCGCGCCGGGCGAGGGAACCTCCGTACGCGTTCTTTTGCCGACCATTCGTAAAAAATGGAGCAGCCGCACCCGGGAGCGTCTTCAGGCCGTCAAGTCCAAAAACGGTGTTGTCCTGGTGGCCGACGATGAAGTCATCGTACGAAAAATGGCCCGCAAGGCGCTGGAGCGCTTCGGGTACGAAGTCGTCACCGCCAACGACGGACGGGAGGCCCTGGATCGTTTCAGGGAGCGGGAGGACGATCTTACGGCCATCGTCCTGGATCTCACCATGCCCAATATGGGAGGCGAGGAAGCCTTGGTGGAGATACGCTCGCACAACAAGAAAATTCCCATCCTGCTGGCCAGCGGCTATTCCGGCACCACGCTTTCCGAGCGATTGCAGTCCAAGGGCGCCACCGGTTTTCTGGAAAAACCTTTCAATCCCATGGATCTGATCAAGCAGCTCAAGGAGATGTGAGACCTTCGGCTTTTCTCGAAACCCGGGTTCGTTTCGAATCGATCGGACGCCGAGCGGACGGGAAAGCGTTGACATCAAAGGGTTTTCAAGTCACCCTGACAGGAACGGGACATCGATTTTCAAGGAGAGGAAATGTCCACTCGGAATACTTCCGCCGGGCCGCGACTTTCGAGCGGATGGGTCGGCGTGCTTCTGCTTTCGATTTTTGTCTTTTCCGTTCCGCTTCCGGCCCGGGCCGAACTCTGGCTGGCCGGAAGCATGACCGACGCCGGTTCGCGCCCCCGTCTGGTGATGACGGAGACCATGAAGGAAACGGTGCGGGAACGCGCCATGCGGACGGAATACGCCTGGCTGCTGCGGCAGATCGTCGATTGGTCGGAGCAGGATTATCCGCTGGACGATACGAGCATTTCCAACGAAATCCGCAAGGCCCAGGTGGCCAAGGCCTGCGCCTTCGGCGCGTATCTCGGCATCGGTTACGAAGAGGACGCCGGAGCCATGACGCTCACCGACGCCCAACGGGCGGATCTTGCGGACAAGTCGTTAAAATACCTGGAAAATATGACGACCGAATCCCGAGCCAAGGGGATTTATCCCACGGACGACATCAACACGGCCGAGGAACTTCTGCTGTATGCCCAGTCCTATGATCTGCTTCTGGCTTATGGGGTGGCGTCCGATGGCCGGGAAACCCTGGCCCGGCAGAACCTGGCCGATCTGGCCGCCGATCTCTACGCCGATTTCGAGATCGAAAACTACACTCCCCTGCGCGCCTACGTGAACAATCACCGGGGAAAATCCTCCTCGGCCATCGGGGCGGCGGCCATCGCGCTGAACGGACTGGAATTCGAGAAAAAACGGGAGGATGGACGCTACAGCCTGCACAACTGGGTGACCTTCGCCATGCGCTACGTGGACCTCACATTTTTCGACATCGGCACGGACTGGGAGGGGGGCTACCAGGAATCCGGCAGTTATCTCGCCTATGCCGGGCGCAACGTCTTTCCCTTCATTCGAGCCTGGCATTATTACACGGACGCAGCGGACTGGAGCGTGGATCCGCTCGATCCCCTGGTCCCGCCCTATTTTCTTTTCGATCAGCAAGAGCCTTACACCGTGACCGATTTCTGGACCCGGCCGCTTCTATCCGAGATGCTGGACTGGAGCGGGAAGCTGGCGCAGCCCGATTTCACTTTTCCCGCCTTCGACGACTGCACGCCGGGCGGCCGCGTTCCCTATGGATTTTTCGTGAACGCGGATTTCCTGAACGCAAGTCATTACCGATGGTTGTGGGAAAACCAGGAGGGCGGCCGCAACACCGGCGGTATGCTGGCGGCCTGCGAATTGCTGGCGGCCTTCGACGACACCATCGTTTCCGCCGCGCCCGAAGCCTGGGAGGCGAAGGACGCCGTGCTGCCCGTGGCGGGTAACGTGGTCTGGCGCTCCTCCTGGGAACGGGACGCCGTGTATCTTTTGCTGCTGGCGGAACACGGCAAGGCCGCCGGAGTGGCGCGCAATCGCTGGGGAGAGGACATCGAGGGCGTCGCCGGTCACGAACACGCCGATCCGGGTTCGTTTCTTCTCTGGGCCTACGGCGAGCCCCTGGGCATCGACGCCGGATATCTGGGCTGGGACGCGCACGACGCGGTGAACAAGCCGCAAAACCACAACATCGTCCTTGTCGATGACAAGGGCCCGTTGGCCACGCGCATGACCATTCCCTCCTTCACCATCGGAGAGGACGGCAAGATGGTCGTCACCACGCCGGAGGTGGAGGGCGGCTGGGCTCCCGGAGGAGACGGCGAAGCCTGGCTGTTGCGCGCCATTTCGACCGAGGACGGCTTCGATCGTTTGCAAGCGGCGGATATCGTTACGGAATACCATGTCAAGGCGCCTTCCGTGGACATCCGGCGGCGGGCGCTGTTTCTCGACCGGCGCTTCGTGGTCATCTACGACCGGATCCGGCCCACCGACGGCCGGGCTCACGATCTGACCTTCCAGCTTCACGGTCACGGCGGGCCGGAAATGGACAGCGGCGATTTCGAGCCCACGGAATTCGGCGGACGCTGGATCCGGGAGAAAGCATCCCTGGAAGCCTTCGTCTTTTCCGATCATGCTCCGGATTTCCGGATTCGGCAGGCTTCCCACGACAGCCTGGACGAGTTCGTCTGGCTGGAAAAGAAACACAGCGCCTTGGACGCGGTGATTCACGTCGAGCCGAATGAGGTTGGGCGTTTTCTGGCCGTGCTGATTCCCCGCCGGCGCACGGACGGCGCGGAAAGCCCTATGACGACGGAGATCTACGAGGAAGACGGCCAGGCTCCCCACGGCATGTCCTTCAGCGATTCGGAACGTGGATGGACGGTTGTTCTGGGAGACCGGGACGTGGAGCTTTCCGCCGGACCGCTGAATTTCCAAGGCGATCTGGCCGTTTACGGCTCGATGGACGGAAAGAGCGACAGCGCCTATCTGCTGGGGGCAATAAGACTGTCTCTCGGCGAAGATCCCGTTTTCACGTCGGAATCCGGGCCGTTGTCTCTTTGGTGGGACCGAAACGAATCCGGCCTTTTCCGGGGAAGCGCCCTTGCCATGGCGGAGGACGGCTCGCTTCCGCGTTTTCAGCTCGAATGGCCGTCCATCGTCCGGACGGGCGGGCTGTGCGAGGCCGAAATCATGCCGGATTTCGTGACCTTGACCGCCGTTCCGGACGCCCCGTTCCACCTTTCCGAAAGCTCCGAGGAACTCCCCATGCCGGGCGATCCGCCGCACGTCCTGCAAGCGCGCAACGCCCATGGCGAAGCCCTGTCCGACGGCGAACCGCCGGTGTTCGAAATTTACGACGAACTGTGCCTTTTCGACCGCGCGACCGACTGCCCCGATCATGCTTCCGATCCCGAACGCTGGATGCTCGCCCGCCGCCCGCAGTTTTCCCGGGCGGAGCTTGTTCGGACACCGGACGATGCCGACTGCCCCGCCCGGCTCACGCCCGATTATCCGGGGGAGTATGTCATTGAATATACGGCGGATTCCCGTGTTCCGATCTCCGGAGAACGTCTGATGCTCACCGCCGTCGGCCAGCCCCGGCTTTATCGCGAAGAGGCGGATGGGGATGAAGAGGCGGACGAGGATATGGAATGGGAGGGCGAAACAGAGATCGATGGCGATTTTGAAGGCGGGGACGGAGAAATTGCCGAACACCGCACGGATGGCGACGAGGAAAGCGAGCTTCCGCTAGCCGACGGCGACGACGACTCCGCGTCTCCGGTTCGTTCCCACGGATCGGGCGGCGGTTGCCGAAGCGCGCCGCAAAAACCCCCGGTATTCCCATGGTTTTCATTCCTGACGCTTTTCCTGATTTACCGAAAGCGCAAAAAGCGTTCTCTTCAGTGAACGTTTTCTGCCACTTTTTCTTGAGTTGCCCGCCATTCGCTGGCAGACTGTTTCCATCGGTCTCCCGATGTTCTTAAATTCCATCTGAAAGGAACGCGAACTCATGACTGGACGAATCCCTCTGTTTTTCCTGATTCTTTCCGGTTTGTGCCTGTCTTTTTCCGCGTGGGCCGAGCCGTTGAAACTTCATCCGAAACTCGATCCCGCGTTTCTTTCCCCGCCGAACGCCCCCAAGGCCGCGCACGTGCTCTCCGGTGAACGCTTCTCCGTCTCGCTGCGGCTGGACGCCCTGCCGGACGCCGCCCGTAAAAAGGCGCTGAAAGACGCCGGATTCCGCCCCTTGCAAAGGAAGGGACAGTGGGTCCGGACCGGCCGCGTGATCCCCGGTTTCGTCTCCGCGTCCCGGCTTCCGGACCTGGCCGCCCTGGAGTTCGTGGAACGCATCGAGCCCGGCGTGCAGAAGGCCGTCCGGCCCATGGACACGGCCCGACCCGAGGTGGGCCTGCCGGAGGTCTACGCCGACTACACCGACGGCGAAGGACACGCCGTCACCGGTTTCGGAAGCACCGTCTGCATCGACGACGGGCGCGTGGATCTCTTCCATCCGGCCTACTTCAACCCGGACGGCGGCGTCTTTTCCTGGATCGATACGAACGGGAACGACAGCTTCGATCCCGGTACGGACGCGGTGGACCTGAACGCAAATCAGCAGGCGGACGCCGGGGAGATCTTGCGGTTTTTCGACGCCGTGCTGAAAAACGATTACGGTTCCGACGAAAACACGGAGGGCACCTTCCAGGCCGATCTGGACTGGCTGTACAACGACGCCAACGACGACGGGGCGCGTAATTTCGGACCGAACGAGGGATTCGTGGAGACGGATCCCGGCTACGGCGAGCGCCTGTTCGTGGTAGTGGACGCCAACGGCAACCGGGAACTGGATCCGGGCGAGGATCTGCTCTTGCTTTCCACCAGCAAGATCCGCAAGGCCTTCGTGCTCAACGAGGACGAGGAAAGCATCGACGAATACACCCGGGGCGTGGACCTGATTCAGTATCCCTACGTTCCCACGGCGGGGATCTCTCACGGAACGGGGACGAGCGGCATCACGGCGTCCGGCTGGGAGGGACACCGCCTGCACGGCGTGGCCTACGAGGCCGAACTGGTTCTGATCGAAAGCGCGCTGAACTACGCCATCGACGCGGACGACGACTATCTGAACATGGCGGCGGGTCTGGGACTCTGCGCCCAGGAAAGCGGGCAGGTCATCCTGCACGAATACTGCGTCTCCTACACTCATCCGCTGGACGGTTCCTCCAACGACGCCATGGCCATGACGGAGGCGGAGGAATCGGGCCTGATCAACATCAACCCCACCTGCAACTACCATGCGTCCAAGAAAATGGCGCGCATGCTGGTTCCCGCCGGGGAAACCAAGAATTTCAACGTCATCGTGGATCCCGTTTATCCCCTGGAAGGGTTCACCTATCTGGCGGTTTCCTTTCGCTGGCGGAAACCCGATCAGGAATTGCGGATTCAGATGAAACAGCCCGACGACGAATGGAAAACCATCTCCCAGAACGGCTACGGTCCCTATGACACGGGTATCTATTACTGGGCAAGCAACGTCACCACCGAGCGCGGAACGAAGGTCGTCACGCTGATCCTGTATCGCAGCGACGGGCAGACGGAACTCTCCCCGCCCTACGCCTTCCGCCTGAGCAATGACGGCAATACCGACCTGGATATGGTCCTGCATACGCTGGACGACGTTTCCCACTTCTACTACGGCCTCGTGATCGACCGGGACGCTTCGGACGACGGCGCGGACGGCGGCGATCTTTCCGGTTTCATTCCCACCTATACGCTTCCGTCCGGCGCGGACGGCGGCATCGGCATCGGGGCGCACGAGCACCGCGACGGCGCCACCGGCCCGGCGATTTACAGCGGCCGGGGCCTGCGCATCGACGGCGCGCCCGTCGTGCACGTCACGGCGCCCTTCGCCCAGCGCGCCCCCGGCGCCCGCTGCATCGGGCAGACGGCCGGCGAAGCCTGTGAACTGGGGCACTACGTCATGTTCGGCGGCACCAGTTCGTCTTCGCCCTTCATGGCGGGCGTGGCGGCTCTGGCCAAACAGGTTCTGCCGAACCTGGACGCCATCGGTTTCCGCAAGGCGCTACGGGACAGTTCCAGAAAAGACTGGAGCCGCGAAGAGCCGGATCTGACCTACGGCTACGGGCGCGTCTGGGTGCCCGTGATGCTGAACGCGCTGGATACGGCCATGGCGGACGCGGAATCGCCCGTGGCCTCCATTTACGGCGAAGCCGTGGGAACCGTCGGACAGGACATGGTGTTCAGCGCGGCGGGAAGCCTGGACGACCGGGCCGTGACCTCCTGGGACTGGACCGTGGACGAGCGCCGGGCCGGGCGGGCGGCGGACAAAATGTGGCTGGTTCACGCCTTCACGGAAGCCGGAACGCACAGCGTTCGTCTGACCGTCACCGACGAGGGCGGCAACACCGCCACGGCGGAAAAGTCCGTGCGGGTTCTGACCCTGGAAGAGACGGAGGAAAGCGACGTCGCCTGGGGCTGCTTCGGCGGCTGCAACGTCTGGCAACTGGACCGCTGCCAGGACGCCGAAAGGGCCTGCGTCTGCGACGAGGGAACCTGGACCCTGGTGGATTGCGCCCGCGCCTGCGCGGATCAGGGCGTGGAATCCGACGGCTGCGCGGAAGCCGGCGACGGAACCTTCGGCTGCGAATGCTCCGACACCCCTCTGGACGGCGACGAGGAAACGGATGCAGACTTCGACGGCGACGAGTCCCCCGACGGCGACGACACGCCCGTGGATGGCGATGACGATGCCGTGGACGGCGACGACACGCCCGACGGCGACGATGCCCCGGACGGCGACGATGCGCCCGAGGACGGCGACGACGTGACCGAGGACGGCGATGACTCCGGAAAGGACGGTGGCGGGGGAAGCGGCTGTGCAAACACGTCCGCGCCGCGAAGCGCCCCGTTATCGCTGTTGCTTCTGGCCGGGTGGATGATCCGTCGTCGGAGAATCGGCTGAGGAAGCTCGCGGATTCAGAACATCCAGTGCGCCATGAGCACGGCCATGCCGAGCCCCGCCGCATCGGCGGTCAGGGCGGCTAAAACGGCGTGGCGCGGCCGGGTGATGCCCACCGCTCCGAAATACACCGCCAAAACGTAGAAGGTGGTTTCCGTGCTGCCCTGCATGATGGACGCCATGAAGGACGACAGGCTGTCCGGGGCGCGCTGGACGATCTCGCTCATCACCGCGAAGGCCCCCGAGCCCGAAAGCGGCCGCATGAGCGCCATGGGCAGCACGTCCGCCGGCACGCCCAACAGACCGGTTACGGGAGCCAGCCAGCCGCTGACGATTTCGAAGGCGCCCGAGGCCTTGAACATGCCGATGGCGGTGAGAATCATCACTAAAAACGGAATGATGCGCACGGCCACGTCGAAGCCTTCCCGCGCGCCTTCGGTGGCGGTTTCGTAGAGTTTCACTCCGCGCAGATAGCCGAAAACGAGAATCGCCAGCATGATGAGCGGCACGATCCAGGATTTCAGGATTTCATCTTTCAGCACGGAAAGATCCGGCGTCGTGGCGAAGCGATAGGCGAAGGCCGCGAGAACGGCCAGAACAACGGCCGCCATCAGCGCCCGGCCCGCCCGGCCGGGGGGATGCAGAGCTTCCGCCTCGGCGTCCGGGGATTCGATTTTATCCAGGGATTCCGGAGAGGTTTCGTTTCCGGAGAGCCGTGCATCCCGGGCGGGCGGTTCCTCGTTCCCCCGTCCGGAAAGCAGCTTGGCCATGAGGATCGCCACGCCGGTGGAAACCAGGGTGGCCGCGAGTCCCGGCAGGATGATGGACGCCGGATCCGTGGCTCCGGCCGCCGCGCGGATGCCGATGACGCCCAGGGGAAGAATCGTTACGCTGCTGGTATTGATGGCCAGAAACAGGCACATGGCGTCCGTGGCCCGGCCTTTCACCGGGTTCAGGCGGTCCAGTTCCAGCATGGCCTTGATGCCCATGGGCGTGGCGGCGTTGCCCAGGCCCAGCATGTTGGCGGCGATGTTCATAATCATGGCCGCCATGGCCGGATGGTCGGCCGGAACGTCGGGAAACAGCCGCACCATCAGTGGACGGATGGCGCGGGCCACCATGCGCATCAGCCCGCCGCGCTCGGCGATTTTCATCAGGCCCAGCCAGAGCGCCATGACGCCGATGAGCTTGATGGCCAGGTTCACCGCCGATTTGGCGGATTCGAAGGAGGCCGTGGTCACCGCCTCCATTTTTCCGGTGAACAGCCCCGCCAGCACCGCCAGAAGAATCAGCCACAACCAGATGACATTGATCGCCGCCGCCTTGGGCTTCATGAACGCGCCTCCTTGAATTTGATCGTCTCGGCCCTGTTGCTACCACGGCGGAGGCGCTTTGTCCAGTGCGGGAATGCGAAAACCGGTGGGAATTCCGTAACCTGGGCCGGAAATCAAGTCCGGTCCCCGCAACGGGCCGGGGGACACCAGCCGAACGGGGCGGAAACCGTGGCCGGTCCGCCGGTGGAGATCTGGGGAGGGCGCAACGAAAGAATGGCGGGAGGTGAGCGACGGAAAAGGCCGACATTGGCGTCGAAAGGCCGTTCCTATCTCGTAAACGATCACGGCAAGCGAATCGGCCGGCTTCCGGCTGCCCGCATTTCCGGGGAAGTCCGCCCGGCCGTTGCCGATTCCCTGCGCCGATCAGAGCTTGTCGCGCAGGGTTTTCCGATCGATTCCCAGTCGTTTCGCGGCCAAAGTTTTGTTCCCCCCGCAATCCTCCAGTACGTGCCGGACGTACTCCGCCTCCACCTCCGCCAACGTGCGGCTCCACCCATGGCCGCCGGAAAAGCGACTCACACGCATATTCTCGGGCAGATCGGGGGCATCGATCCGATCGCCGTCCAGCATGGCCAGAAGGCGCTGGATCAGGTTTTCCAGTTCCCGCACGTTGCCCGGCCAATGGTAGCTTCGTAGAACCTCCAGCGCCCGGTCCGTGAATTCCGGCGTTTCTCGTCCCATTTCCTCCGCGTATTTGCGGCCGTAGTGGCGGATCAGCAGCAAAAGGTCGTCTCCGCGCTCCCGAAGCGGCGGCAGCCGGACGGCGACGACGTTCAAGCGATAATACAGGTCTTCGCGGAACCGTCGGCTTTTGATGAGCAGGGGGAGATCCTTGTTGGTCCCCGCGATGATGCGCACGTCCATCTTCTGCGGCCGCGCCGATCCGACCATGACGACTTCCTTTTCCTGCAACACGCGCAGAAGCTTCACCTGCATGGCCAGACTGGTTTCGCCGACTTCGTCCAGGAAGATCGTGCCCTTGGCCGCCGTCTGGAAAAAACCGGCCCGGGACTCCGTGGCCCCGGTGAATGCTCCCTTGACATGTCCGAAGAGTTCGCTTTCCAGAAGCGTTTCCGGAATCCCGCCGCAGTTGACCGGTACGAAAGGATGGGAGGAACGATTGCTTTCGTAATGGATCGCCCGGGCGACCAGCTCCTTCCCGGTTCCGCTCTCGCCGCCGATCAGAACGTTGGCCTGAACGGCGGCCGCCTTGCGGATGGTGGCGAAAACGTCCCGCATGCAGGCCGAGGCGCCGATGATTCCCTCCGGGCCGGAAACGGGTTCGGACGGGTCGGCGTCGGCCAGAGCGCGGCGGCGGCGGTGCTTGCCAAGCACGTCCGCCACCATCGCCAGCAGTTCCTTGCGCGTGAACGGCTTGGCGAGGTAGTCGTCCGCTCCCAATTTAACGGCCTCCACCGCGCCCTCGATGGTGGGATAGCCGGTAATCATGATGATGCTGACCCGCCGATAGTTGTCCCGGATGTGGCGAATCAGGTCCAGCCCGGAAGCCCGGGGCATTTTCATGTCCGTGATGACCAGATCCACCGGGGATTGCCGAAGCCGGCTCGTGGCTTCCTCCACGCCGGAAGCGGTGAGAACGACGTGTCCTTCCGCCTGAAGATGCCGCCGCACGAGTTCCAGCGCGTCGGGCGAGTCGTCCACCGCCAGGATCCGGACGGGTTTCACGGCCGGTTCGGATTTCCCTGTTTTCTTCATGCCGTTTTCTTCCCCGCGGGCAAGGAAACGATAAACGCCGTTTCCCGCCCCGGCTCCGATTCCACCTCAATCTTTCCACCGTGGGACTTGACGATGCCGTGGACGACGGACAGTCCCAGCCCGGTGCCCTGTTTCACATCCTTCGTCGTGAAGAAGGGCAGAAAAATGCGGTCCCGGATCGCTTCCGGAATTCCGGTTCCGGTGTCGCGAACGGTCAGCCGGACGGTTTCGCCCTCCTGTCCGGTCTGAACCGTGAGCGTTCCGCCTCCCGCCATGGCGTGCACGGCGTTCACCACCAGATTCAGAATGATCTGCCGGATCTGGGAAAGATCGCCCATGACCGGATGGATGGAAGCTTTCAGGTCGCAGACCACGCGGATACCCTCTTTGCGGAAGCGGCTTTCGAAAAAGGACAACACGTCCTGGATCAGGGGATTGAGATCCACCCATTCCTTTTTCGGTGGAATCTGTTTGGCGAAGAGAAGCAGCTTCCGCACGATTTCCCGGGCGTGCAGCGAGGCCGACTCGATCCGATCGATGTCCCGCGCCGCCTGCTCCGGCATCTCCTCGATATCCTTCAACAGTTCGGTGAATCCAAGAATTCCGGTCAGCGGCTCGTTCAATTCGTGCGCCACGCCGGCGGCCAGCTTTCCGATGGTCGCCAGCCGGTCCGCATGGCGAAGCTGTTCCTGCAAACGGGCCTGTTCCTTCTCCGCCTGTCGGCGTTCCACGATCAGCGCAATTTCCCGGGCCACGGAATCGATCAGACGGCGCTCCTCGTCCAGAAACGGCCCCTCGTCCAGTTCCGGGCGACTGGCCAAGTAGACCACTTCCACCCGGCCGCGCAAGGCGTCGCCCACCACGATGTCCGCCGCCAGAGTGAACTCGGAAGGGACGAACCCGTCGGTGCCGTATGCGCCGCCGTCGAAAAGAATCCGGGCTTCCGTAATGGACGGATACAGGAACGCCGGGGGCAGCAGGGCCGCGACGCGATTCAGCAACTGGCCGATCTTGCGCTCCGATTCCGAGGCCAGATTGGCGATCCCGTACATGCAGGACAGTTCCTTTACCCGCTCGCGCAGGTTGAACTGAGCCTGGTTGTGTCGCAGCGCCAGCCCGATGCTCAGCGCCAGCTCTTCCAGATATTCCAGCGTTTCCGCTCCGATGGGCCGGGTTTCCCGGCATGCGAACGTCAGTACGCCGGCGGGATCCGTCCCCCGGCTCAGGGGGAAAACCGCCACCATTTCCATCCGTGAATTCGCGGAGGATCCTTCCGGCGTCGAGCTTTCGCTTCGAAACAGAAAGCGTTCCCTTCCGTCCGAACGGTCCTCTTCCGAAGCGTCCCGGAAAACCGACTGCGGATCGAAGCGCGCGGGCAGCGTACGCAGATGCCGGACGATCCCATCCGGCGACGAGCCGTCCTCCCGGTGGACCGAGCAGAAAAAGGAGGGCGTTTCATCCCTTCGCGCGTCGCAGTGAAACAGCCGATCTTTTTCCCTGTAGGCGATTTCCACCGAATCGCATCCCAGAAAACGCACCAGACGCTCCGAGAGATCCCGAATCATTTCCAGCGTCACGCGGCCCGGATCGGCCAGGGAGAGCAGTTCCGTGGAAAAACGGCGAAAGGCTTCTTTCGTTTTTTCCGCCAGCGGTTTCTTCTCTCCGTCTCGTCCCAAAATCCGAGCCTCCCGTTTGCGGATCGGCCTTCATGCAGCATTCGGATTTTACGTCATTTTCCCGAAAGTTTCCAGAAATACGGGAAGGGGACCGCCCCGAAAAGGACGGTCCCTGAAGAGAGCGTTTCGCCCGTTTCCGTTCAGGCGCGTCCGCGCATTCTCGCGGCCCGGGCCACGCGTTCGATGGCGATCATGTAGGCCGCGTCACGCATGTACACGCCGCGTTTTTCGATCAGATCCGCCATGGCATTGAAGGCTTTGCTCAGTTTCGTGTCCAGTTTCTCCAGCACTTCCTCCTTCTCCCAGAAGAAATTCATGTTGGCCTGAACCTGCTCGAAATACGAGCAGGTCACCCCGCCCGCGTTGCACATGAAATCCGGAATCACGTAGATTCCGCGCGCCTTCAGAACGGCGTCCGCCTCGGGAGTGGTGGGGCCGTTGGCTCCCTCGGCAAGAAGCTTGACGCGCGGGTGGACGGCGCGGACGGTCTCCCCGTTCACCTGGTTTTCCAGGGCGCAGGGAATCAGAATGTCCGCTTCCTGTTCGATCCAGGCATCGCCGGGAAGAATCTCGTATCCGGCGTCCTGCGATTTCCGCTTGTCGATGGAGCCGTAGGCATCGGTGATGGAAAGCAGGAAGTCCGCGTCGACGCCGTCCTTTTTTCTGTAGGTGTAGGCGGCGTTGTCGTTTCCGTCCCAGCAGGAGACGGAGAGCACCCGCCCGCCGCAGTCCGTAAAGAGCTTCGCCGCGTACTGGGCGACGTTGCCGAAGCCCTGGAAGGAGGCGGTCGTGGAGGCGATATCCAGATTCAGGCGCTTCAACGCCTCGCGCACGCAATAGACAACGCCGAATCCGGTGGCTTCCGTGCGTCCCAGGGAGCCGCCCAGGCCGATGGGCTTTCCGGTGATGAATCCGGGATAATGACCGCCGGCCAGGGTTTCGTATTCGTCCAGCATCCAGAGCATGTGCTGGCCGTTGGTCATGACATCCGGGGCTGGAACGTCGATCTGCGGTCCGACGTTCTTGAAGATCTGACGCACCCACCCCCGGCAGATTTGCTCCTGTTCCCGGGGGGAGAGCTTGCGCGGGTCGCAGATCACGCCGCCTTTTCCACCGCCGAGCGGAATGTCCACCACGGCGCATTTCCAGGTCATCCAGGTGGCCAGGGCGCGAACGGTATCGGCCGTCTCCTGGGGATGAAAGCGGATACCACCCTTGGCGGGGCCGCGCAGATCGTTGTGCTGCACCCGGAATCCGCGAAAGACCCGGGTGGAGCCGTCGTCCATGCGAACGGGGATCGTGAAGTGGAACTCCCGGGAGGGCCAGCGAAGCAGTTCCCGAACGCCGGATTCGAGTCCCAACATGTCGGCGACTTTATCGAACTGGGCCTGGGCCATCTCGAAGGGATTGAAGGACGTGGACATTTTCGACTCCTTTTCAACCATCCATGCTGTTTTTCATGTCCGAAGGGTCCGTTGCCGTATCCAATCGGGATCCGGTCAGCGGTATTCTTCGCAATGCCATACGCCGCTCTGGGGTTTGGGCAGCCGGCATTCGGACCGAAGCTCGCAGTTGGCGCACAGACCCAACAGATGAAGCGTTTCGCGTCGGGGTTCGGGGGGCGCTTCGCCTTCGTGGCCGCCGCCGACGATTTCCGGCCTCGGCAGGGCGCAGCAAAAATAGAGTTCGCATTGCAGCACGGGGGAAGGGGCCTCGGCGAACAGTCCGCAACCGTCCAGATGGGCGCAGTTGGCGCACAGGCTCGCGGCCAGAAACTCCTTCGGGGACAAGCGCGATTCTTTCGAGGTCTCGATTTTCTGCTGGTTTTCAATATTAGCGGGCATGGCGAATCTCCTTTTGCAATATCGTTTCAATCTTCCCATCACCGGGACTCGGTATCCGTAGACGACGATTTCCAAGAAGAGCATTTCCCATGCCAACGAGAGCGGCCCGTCCGGACTCAAGCCGAAATGACGCGTAACCGCATGTTATTTCTTCGTTTTTAAAGAACAGTTCCGGATGGAGAAGCCCGGTATGGCTCCCACGATGCCTTCCGATTCACGGGGAGTTTTTCCCCACCGGGGAATTTCTCCCCGATCGAAGACTTTCGACGGTTCACGGCTTTTAAGGAGCGCTTCCGCGTGATGGGATCGGATTCGCCGGAATTTCATAGGGATAGCGCGGGCGGTCGCGTTCCGGCATGAACGCTTCCTCCTGGCGCGATTCTTGCTATATTGCAAATGGAGATGAAAGACGGATTCACGCAGAAGTAAAAGGCGGAAGACGGCATGACGGAAACGAATCTGATCCAGCGGCGCTTCGACACCTACCGCCAGCTGATGCCCCATCGCATCCGGGAAATCCTGCTGGTTTCCAGCCTGTACGACGCCTACATCCTGGAGGAAGACGGCGGGCTGGAGGAACGGCTCTGGCAGCAATACCTGGAACGCGGGCTTTCCCGGGTTCCGCGCCTGCGCAAGGTGGAGGATCCCGAAAGCGCCATGGAAATCATCCGGACCGAACCCATCGACCTGCTGTTAATCATCGTCCACGAGGACGGCGGCCCGGCGGTCGAACTCGGCCGGCGATCCAAACGGCTGCGCCCCGACTTGCCCGTGGCGCTTCTGGCCACCGACCCCATTTCACTGGAGCGGCTGTCCGAACCCCGGGATTCCAGGGCCATCGACCGGATTTTCCTCTGGCAGAACGATCCGGCGCTGCTGCTGGCCATCATCAAGGTCTTCGAGGATCTGGCCAACGTGGACGCCGATACTCGCAACGGCGATGTCCGGGTGATTCTCCTCGTAGAGGATTCCATCGCCCACGTATCCTCGTTTCTGCCCACGATCTACTCGGCCATCATGGAACGGACCCGCCAACTCATCGACGACGGCCTGAACCACCTGCACAAGCAGCTCCGCATGCGTTCCCGGGCCAAGATTCTTCTGGCCGATTCCTACGAGGAAGCCCTGGAAATCCACCTGAAATATCGAAAATACCTTCTGGGGGCGATCACCGACGTGCGCTTCTGGAAAAACGGAAAGCTGGACGAGAGCGCCGGATTTCGCCTGCTCGAAAAGCTGCGGGCCGATCGTCCCGATCTTCCCGTCTGCATCCAATCCGCCGAACCCATGAAAAACCGGACCCTCGCCTTTCGTCACAAGGCGGCCTTCATCGACAAGAACTCGCCCCGGCTGCGGGAGGATCTGAACCGCTTTCTGCGGGAATACATGGGATTCGGAGAGTTCGTCTTCCGAACGCCGAAAGGCGTCGAGTTGTGCCGCGCCCGCACGCCCCGGGAACTGCTTGAGCGGCTGAAAACGGTTCCGGCGGATTCCATTCTCCACCACGCGCGCCACCAGGACTTCTCCCACTGGATGATGGCGCGTTCGGAACTGAAGATCGCCGAGCAGTTCTATGCGCGAAACGAGCGGGAATTTCAGGGAGCGGAGGATATCCGCCGCTTTCTGATTCGGGTCATCCGGAACGTTCTGGATGAAAAGCAGAGCGACGTCATCACCGCCTATTCCCCGGAAAAAAATCCCGAGGAGTTGCAGTTCATGCGCCTGGGCGAAGGATCGCTGGGGGGCAAGGCCCGGGGCATCGCGTTTCTGCGCTTCCTCTTGGCGCGACTGGATATCCGGCGCTCGTTTCCCGATCTGGACATCGTGATTCCCCCGACCCTCGTGATCTGTTCCTCGGAATTCGACGCTTTTCTGGAAACCGGCGATCTGGCGGGAATCGCCGCCGCCGGGCGATTGAATTTCGGGGAACTGTCTCGCCGCTTCCAGGAAACGCCGGTGAGATCCGGCCTTTCGGATGCGCTGCGAAGCTATCTGGAGAACGTGCGGGAACCCCTGGCTGTACGTTCGTCCAGTCTTCTGGAGGATTCCCAGCATCTGCCTCTGGCCGGGCTATACGACACCGTCATGCTGCCCAACAACGAAAGCGATCCGGAAGCGCGTCTGCAATCCCTGCTTCGGGCCGTCAAAAAAGTCTGGGCGTCCACCTTCGGAGCCGATCCCCGGGCCTATCTGCGGCAGACCGCCTACCGCATCGAAGACGAGAAAATGTCGGTGGTGATCCAGAAACTGGGCGGTTCCCGACACGGAGAGATGTTCTATCCCACCGTTTCCGGCGTGGCCCGGTCCCGCAATTTCTATCCGGTTTCCTACATGAAAACGGAAGACGGCGTGGCGGAACTGGCTCTGGGCCTGGGCAAAACGGTGGTGGAAGGCGGTCCCATCGTCCGCTTCTGCCCGAAGTATCCGCAACTGATGCCCCAGTTCGCCAACGTGCGCGACTGGCTGTATCATACCCAGAAAGAATTCTACGCCCTGCCCTGCGCTTCCGGCGGCGTTCTCTCGGAAGACAACCTGGAGCGACGGCCCATTGCCCTGGCGGAAGAACACGGCGTGCTGCAAAACGTCGCCTCCGTCTATCAGGCGGACAGCGATCTGCTTATCGACAGTTTCTTTTACGACGGCCCGCGCATCCTGACCTTCGCCAAGGTTCTGCGGGATCCCCGCCTGAAACTGGGCGAACTGCTGTCCGTGATTCTGACGAACTGCGAGGCCGCCATGCGAATGCCGGTGGAAATCGAGTTCGCCCTGGATCTGAAGGAGAATCGATCCGCGTTCCATCCCCTGCAACTGCGTCCCATGGCCTCGAGGCAGCGCGGGGAGCGCACGACGATTCCGGAGGAGCTGAAGGCGGAGGCCGTCTGCTATTCCCACATGGCCCACGGAAACGGCCGATACGCGGATATCCGGGACGTGATTCTGGTTCGGCGGGAGACTTTCGACAAGCGTCATACGCGGGAAATCGCCCGTGAAATCGGGCTGTTGAACGCCAACCTCGTCCGCGATGCGCGTCCTTATCTGCTGGTCGGGTTCGGGCGATGGGGCTCCACGGATCCTTCCATGGGCATCGGCGTCCGCTGGTCCCAGATTTCGGGCGTACGCGTGCTGGTGGAGGTGGGTTTGAAGGATTTCAACGTGGATCCGGCCCAGGGAACGCACTTTTTCCAGAACGTCACCTCCCTGAATATCGGCTGTCTGTCCGTCCCCAGAGGCGGCCCGGCCTTTTTCCGGAATTCGGCCTTCGATCGTCTGCCCGCCATCGAGCAGACCCGCCATCTTCGGCACATCCGCCTGGAAACGCCCCTGGATATCCGGGTGGATGGCGCTCGAGGCGAGGCCGTTATTTCCTTCGGGCGATCCCGCCTTTTACGGACGTAAATTCCCACATGGCGCTTCCCTGGACCGTGCGAGAATCCGGTCCCGTTTCGCCCGTTTTCGGCGCTTCGTCCGGGTGACACGTTTTTCGTTCCTATCTAGTTGATATAACTTAGGATTCCATCGTTTTTGCGTTCACCCGGACCGCACCCGAAATTCAGCCGTTTCGGCCGTCGGCCGCTATTCGGCCGGCGCGGGACGAACATATCGAATTCCAGTGTAATATCAAGCAATTAGATTGTGAGATCCGGATGTTCGCCCGAAGAGCTATGTCCTAATTTATAGGTACTATGACCCGGCCGGGGTTTCAAACATTTTTCCGGCAGGATGGACCGCCCGGCCCGGTTTGCCTTCGGAACGCCGCTTCGCCGGATATCGGCCACCCCGCCTTTTCGTGACTTCCGGATTTATTTGACATTTGCTCTCCGTTTCCTTAGGATTGATTCGTCTTTGCGTTGCGGACATGGGAAGTCGGTGAAACGCCGACGCGGTCCCGCCGCCGTAAACGGGTACGAAACCGGCATGCTGGCCACTGGGATGAAAATCCTGGGAAGGCGCCGGGAGTAGGACGATCCGTGAGCCGGAAAACCTGCCGCAACCGGACCTTTGACGTATCTTTCCCTCGCGGAAGGGGAGTGCGGCCGGCAATCATCGACAAGAATTTCTTTCCTCCTCGCCGTTGACCGTATCCGGCGAATGTTTGCCCCTGCATGGCTCCCCGTTCGCGGTGCGGCCGGAAACGCTTGTCCGCGCGGACCCGCGCTCCCGGCCGGGGGAAACGATCGCAACGGATGCATCTTCCACGGGTATGGAAGGAGAAATGGCCATGCGATTCCGGATGACTTTCCGCTGGTTGGTTCCGTTTGCCTGTTGGCTTCTGCTGGCCTCCGGCTGTCTGCCCGGAGAAAACGGGGATTCGTCGCTTTCCGATGGCGATAACGACGCCGGGGAAACGCCCACGGCGGACGGCGACTGTTCCTGCCTGGAGGAAGACTGTCCGGACAACGCCTCCTGCGACTCCGTTTCGGGAGAATGCCGCTGCAACGAAGGATACGAATCGCTGGGGAACCGTTGCGTGAGACGGCATCCCGAGGAGGATGGCGACCGGACGGAATCGGATGGCGACGCCCCGGACGGCGACGCGGAAGAGGCTTCGCCCGACGGCGATGAAATCGATATCGACGGCGACGGCTGCGCGATCGACGGCGACGCGGAAGGGGAAGAGACGGAGGTGGAGGTCGAGGACGAGGATCCTCGGCCGTATTGCGCGGTTCCCCAGGCTCCGGCCTTGAGCATCGTCCACCGGGGAGCGGAACTGGCGTTTTCCTGCGACGGAGAGGGCTCGATCCAGACGGCCGTGGCGGCCGGGGATGCCGGGGAACCGGACGAATGGACGGACGGCGACACGGTTCTTCTGAACGAAACCGGAACCGTCGCGATCTTCGCCCGGCTGCTTTCCGACGCCTGCCGCCCGCGCGTCTTTTCCCACATCATCGAAGTTCGGGAAAGTTATCCGCCCCACGCTGGACAGGACGGCTCCACCGCCGTGGCCAAGGACGATCCCGCTTTCCTGGGCTGGGCGACGGAGGTCGTTTCCGTTTCCTTCGGAGAAGAAGTGGACGAATCCTGGCGGGAGACCGACAAGGCGCTCGGCCCGGCGATGGGCGGTTCCTTCGATATCGTCAGCCTGGGGCGCGGCGGAGAAATCACCCTGGCTTTCGATCCTCCCATCGCGGACGGTCCCGGCGCGGATTTCGCGGTGTTCGAAAACGGCTTCTCGGACACCTTCCTGGAACTGGCCTTCGTGGAGGTTTCCTCCGACGGGGAAACCTTCCTGCGCTTCGACGGCGCGTACCGGGGCGATACGCCCCTGGGCGCCTACGACAATCACGACTCCGCCGACATCGGTTCTCTGGCCGGTAAATACCGCCAGGGTCAGGGAACGCCTTTCGATCTGCGCAACCTGAAAAACCGACCCGGCGCGCTTTCCGGAGACGTGGACCTGCGCGCCGTCCGATACGTGCGCATCGTGGATATCGTGGGCGACGGACGCGAGACGGACGCCTTCGGCCACGTCATCTACGACCCCTACCCCACCACCGGCAGCGCCGGTTTCGATCTCGACGCCGTGGGCGTCCTGAACCGATAGGCGACGGACCCGCCGATGAGATGGCTGGTTCCGTTTTTGTCGATCGGGCTGTGGATCGCTCTTTTGTCCCCGTCCTTCGCGAAAGAACGCCGGACGGACGACGCCCCCGCCTCCTCCGACGCCGCCGAAAACGAGGATGTCTTCTTCGAGGACGAGCCCGGTAACGAAGCCCCGGCGAAAAAGGAAGACGAGGACGAATCGCTTTCCATCGCGCCGGTCACCGTCCGGGCGGCGCGGGAATCGCGCGACCTTCGGCAGGATCGCGCCGCCAGCGGCTCGGTTCTTCTGCCCGAAGATTTCGACGACGCCGGAGACGACATGGCCGACGTGCTGGACCAGGAGGCGGGTGTGCGCGTGACGAAGCTCGGCGGTCCGGCCTCGTTTTCCACGCTCTCCATTCGCGGGTCCACTTCCGACCAGGTTTCCGTGATCCTGGACGGCATTCCCCTGAATTCGGCGGCGGGCGGCCCCGTGGATCTGTCGCGCATTCCCCTGGGCAACATCGAACGCGTGGAGATTTATCGCGGCACGGCCCCGCTGCTTTTCGGCGGCAGCGCCATCGGCGGGGCGGTTTCCGTCACCACACGCACCGCCCGGAATAGAAAACTCACGCTCTCCGGCGGGGGCGGCTCCTTCGGCGAGCGGCAGGCGCGCACGTTCTACGCCGAGCCGCACGACCATTGGGATCTGGCCCTGGGGCTGGACTACGGCGGGTGGGAGGGAACCTTTCCGTACGAAAACGACAACGGAACGCGCTTCGATACCTCGGACGACCGCACCGTCACCCGCCGGAACAATCGCTTCGACCAGATCAACCTGCTGGGCAAGGCCCGCTGGCGTCCGGATCGGAACTGGACGCTGACGCTGATGGAGTGGTTTTTCTGGCGCGACCAGGGCGTGCCCGGCCTGGGGCAGTTCGAGACGGAAAAGAGCCGCCACGAAGTCATGGACAGCCTTTCCGTGCTGTCCGTCCAGGGTAGGAAGCTGGCCGGGCTGGCGAGCTGGACCTTGCACGCGGGCTTCCGGGCCACGCAATCCGCGTTCCGAGATCCCCTGGAGGAAATCGGCCTGACGTCGGATGACAGTGAGGACCGCTCCCTGTCGCCCTCCTTTTCCAGTTCCCTCCGCGTGGAGCCCGCGGACTGGTGGGACATCACGGGGCAGTTCGGCTATCGCTACGAACGGTTCGAACCTTCCGGCGGCGGTCTCTCGGCCGCCCGTTCCCGGAGGCACGACCTTTCCGCCGGACTGGAAAGCGGCTTTCTGATCGAGGCGGCGGACCTGCTGATTCTCCCGTCCGGGCGCGTCGCCTGGACCGACAGCCGCCTGGCCGGAAGCACCGGGGTCGGAACCGGACCGGCCGCGAACGAGTCCCGGCAGACCGAATGGTCCTTTCGCGGGGCCCTGGTCAACCAGTCCGTTCCGGACACCAAGCTCACGGTTTCCGGCGGCCGGGCGGTTCGGCTGCCTTCGCTGTTCGAGCTGTTCGGCAATTCCGGACGGGTGATCGGAAACCCGAACCTGAAATCCGAATCCGCCTACAACGTGGACGGCGGCATCGTGTACGATTCCCGCATGCTTCCCGAGCCCTACCGTTTGCGCCTGGAGTTGTACGGCTTCTATTCGGACGTAACCGATCTGATTCAGTTCGTTCAGACGGCGCAAAACGTCTCGCGCGCGGAGAACGTGGACCGGGCGCGTCTCTGGGGGATCGAGGCCGGGCTGCGCGGCGACCTGTTCGGACACCTGCGCGTCAACGGCAACTACTCCTATCTGAACGCGAAGAACACCGGAGAGATCCGGGCCCGGAAAGACCGGCATCTCCCGTTCCGCCCGGCCGGCAAATGGTACGCCCGCACGGAGGGATACGTGGCCGACCTGCCGGAGTTCGCCGAGCTTGCGGTTTTTCTGGATGCGGAATGGATCGCCGGGAACTTCCTGGACAACGCCAACCTGGTCGCGGTAGACGAACGCTTTTATCTCAACGCGGGGTTGAGCGTGGAGCTTGTGCGCTCCGTCGCCCGGCTCAGTTTCACGGCCGGAAACCTCACGGACGAGCGCACCGCCGACCTGGCCGGCTATCCCCTTCCGGGACGCAGCTTCCATTTCCTGTTAACGGCGAAGGTACTGTAAATGATGCACCGCATACGACGCATTCCCGCCCTGTTGTCGCTTCTGCTTCCGATGCTCTGTCTCCTGTCCTGCGTGGACGATACGGACGACGCATTCGATTCGTCCGACGGCGACGAGTCGCCGCCCCATCTGGACGGAGACGCGGAGGATTCCGACGCGCCCGACCCGGAAGCCGAAACGCTTCGGAAGGCCGCACCCTGGGCCATCGCGGTGGTGGGCACGGATTATTTCTCCACCTCCATCTCCATTCTGGAACGCAAGAACCGGACGCTTTTCCGGGAGAACATCATTCACTCCGGGACGGCCTCGTCCGGGCTTTCCATCGCGCTTTCCGGCGATGTCGTCTTTCCGCGCGCGCACAACCCGGAAAACCGTATCGTGCTCATCGACCGCTATCCGAACAGCGTGCTGACCTTTCTCGATCCGGACGACTTCTCGGTGGACGGCCAGCTTCCCGTGGCCACGGGCTTCGCCTCCAACCCCCACGATTTCCTTTGGCTGAGCGAACACAAGGCGTACGTGACCCGCTACGAGACGAATCCCACGCCGGGCGGCGAGGCCTTCGACGGCGGGGACGACGTTCTCATCGTGGATCCCGCGGCGCTTTCCATTACGGGCCGGATTCCGCTGGCTGCTTATACGGACACCGCATCCGATCCGGAGCTTCAGGCCCGCCCGGACCAGATGGCCTATGCCGAGGGTAGGGTCTGGGTGACGCTGAACCACCTGAGCGCGGATTTCAAGGAGACGGGCGAGGGGCTGCTTCTGGGCATCGATCCCGGAACCGACGCCGTGGTGGAGCGCGTCTCGCTGCCCAAAGTCACGAACTGTACGGGCCTCGTGTACGAGGAAAGCCGCCGGTCGCTGTATGTCTCATGCAGCGGCCTGTTCATTCCAGGCGTTCAGAAGCGTCGGGCGTTTTCCGGAATCGTAAGCGTTCGCCTGGACGGCGAGGTTCCCGAGGCGTCTTTGCTTCGCAGCGCCGTGGAGGAAGACGACCGTCCCTACGGGTTCGATCTGGACGTGGCCGAGGGTCGCTGGCTTCTGGCCGTACGTTTCGGGGATCTGGCGGAAGACCTGCCGGATTGGCTGGTGGCCATCGATCTGGACAGCGCGGAGGAACGCGTCGTCTACGCCTCGGGCTCACCCTACGGGATGGGCGGGTTGCTGGCGGACGACGGCACGGGCGCCGTTTACGTTGGCGACGCGGATCCCGCAAGCCCCGGCATCCATATCTTCGCCACGGAGCAAGGCGCGTTCACACATCTCGGCCGCATCGACGCCCACCCTAAGGTCGGCCTGCCGCCCCGCCACATCCGATTCTACTGAAAGCGGAGAGACGCGCATGACAAAACGAAGCGTTCTTCTTGCTCTTCTTTTCGCCGCCGCCTTCTGCGGGGCATGCACCTCGGACCGCCCGGACGCCGGAAGCGAAGGGAAATCGCCGCCCCGGCGCATCGTTTCCCATCTTCCCAGCCTGACGGAAATCGTCTATGCGCTTGGCGCGGGGGACCGCATCGTGGGCGTTTCGGATTTCTGCACCTATCCCGAGGAAGTCAACGACAAGCCCCGGGTGGGCGGGCGCATCAACCCGAACATCGAGGCGGTCCTCGGGTTGCGGCCGGACCTCGTGCTGTTGATGGAGAATCAGCGCGACCTGGCGGCAAAACTCAAGCGCCTGGGGCTGAGCGTGATGGTGTTGAAATCCGAATCCGTTTCCGGCGTGTTCGACGGCATCGATCGTATCGGTAAGCGGCTGGATCTGGAGGAATCGGCCCAAAGACTGAAGGAGCGCATCCATCGAGAACTGGACGCGGTGCGTAGAAAGGCCGCCAACGATCCGCCGACACCGACGCTGATCGTCATCGGTCACGAGACCGATTCCCTGCGCGATATCTGGGCCTCCGGCGCGGGATCTTTTCACGACGAACTGCTGACGATCGCGGGCGGAAAAAACATCATCGCCGATTCTCCGGCCGCCTATCCGAAAATTTCCAAGGAGGCGATTCTGCAAGCCTCGCCCGAGACGGTCATCGTTCTCTTCTCCGATCCGCTTTCGGAAGAGCAACGGAAACGAGAGTTGGCGCTCTGGGAGCCGCTGGGCTACATCGAGGCGGTCCGGAAAAACCGCATCTGTTTGATCGGTGCGGAGTGGGCGCACAAGTCCGGTCCGCGCATGCCGCGCATCGCCCGCGCGTTCTACGACTGCCTGCACCCTCTCGCCCCCGCCGCTCCGTAATTTCGCATAGCCGCCGCGAACGCACGGGTCTTCTTTTCGAAAGAGTGGTAAAAATACCTTGACTAGTCACTATGCAGTGACATATACTGGATTCCGTTCTCTTCGGGAAAAGGAGGCCGAATGATGCGCGACAGAGACAAGACCAGCCAAAAGATTCTTCAGGCCGTGGGACGTCTGCTGGCCCGCGCGGGCTTCGCCGGCATCGGTGTCAACGCGCTGGCCCGGGAGGCAGGCATCGACAAGGTTCTGATCTATCGCTACTTCGGCGGATTGCCGGAACTTCTGCGCGCCTTCGCGGAAAAGGGAGATTTCTGGCCCACCATCGGCCAGCTGCTTCAGCGCCCGCTTGCCGACTTCCATTCCCTGGCGGAGATGGGAGAAGCTCTGTTGAAAGGCCATCTGCGGGAACTGCGCCGGAGGCCGGTGACCCAGGAAATCATGCGATGGGAGCTGCACGAACGGAACGAGCTGACGGAAGAGCTGGCTCGCTACCGGGAACGGCAGGGAATCGAGATCATGGATTTACTTCCGAAGACGCCCGGGCCGCGTGGCGCGGCGTTCGATTACGCCGCCATGGCGGCGCTCATCCACGCCGGGTTGACCTATCTGGTGCTGCGCAGCAAGACGGCGGATGTTTATATGGGCGTGGACCTCACGGACGAGGCGGGCTGGCGGCGTCTGGAAAACGCGATTTCCGGCCTTCTGGCTCTGCTGGAGAAAGCCGGGTAAAATTTTTTATTCCGTAAGTCACCATAAGGTGACTGTTACTCATGCCACCGTCTCGAAGGGATTGTCGTCAACCGATACCGGCGCACGCGCCCTGAAGCAAACGGTTTCTGAAAGGAAAAGGAAATGAAAAACGCGATTTTGACCATCCTCCTTCTCGTCTTGCTAAGCGGCATCGCCGGACAGCCGCTTCTTGCCTCCGAAACAATGGTCGAGACGCCTTCTTCCGCCATGAAAACGACGCCCGGAACATCCTTGGCCGCCCCGAAAGCTTCTTTTGGCGAACGCGCGCTGGCGCTTGGATTCACGCTGGACCTGCTTCCCACCGTCCTCAGCGCGACGGACTCCCGCTTCGGCATGAGCGGCCAGGTCTGGGTGGGCATCGATGCCGTCCGCCTGCGCCTGGTCGGCGCGCGCATGCACATGCCGGACTGGCTGGCGGCGAACAACGGATTTCGCAATCAGCGCACGACGGTGGCGGCGGGCATCGTGGACTACTGCTTCGGCAAGCACTTCGACGAATGGTGGATCGGCACCGGCTTCGAACTGTGGCTGAACGAGGTGGATCATCGCGACGCCGCCGGACGAACAGCCGACTGGGAAAACATCGTCTGGACCGTGGGCGGCGGCTACATCTGGCGTTTCTGGAACAATCTGTACATCGAGCCCTGGGCGGCGGCGCATGTCATGCTGAACCGCCCGGAGATCGCCTTGGCCGGAAAAACGTACGATGTCTTTCCGGTCACGGGCGAAGTTTCCCTGAAAATCGGCTGGTTTCTGGACCTGTGACACGGACGGGCGGCGATTCATTTTTCCGGAAGGGACGCCTCCGGCGACAACGTAAGCGAAACCCTGGAGGTCTGGCGGATCAGCAGCCGCGTTTCGTCCGTGTCCAATCGTTTCTCGCCCACGCGTTCCACCGAAAGCGTCACCGCTCCGCCGCCGTCGAACAGCGCCATCACCGACGCCGGAACGGAGGTCTCGCTTTTTCCCTCGGCCACGCCGCAGACCACCGTACGTTGAGCGTCCGCAAGCGTCAGCCGCACCCGGCCCCGGGTTCCCGACGACCAGGAGACCGTGAGGAACTCGCCGGGCCGGAAAAACACGCCGGTGTCCGTGGGGTCGGGATCGAGCAGGGTCAGGGAATCCGGAGCGGGAACGGCCGCCGAGAAGGCTCCGGGCGAACCGTCGCCGTCCGCGGCCCATTGCAGACTCTCCGCGTTGGCCGACCAGATCCGGTCCGCCCCCGCCAGGTCGCCGGAGGTATACAGGCCGGAACGTTCGTCGAAAGTCAGAGTGAAATCTCGGTAGCCTCCGCTGACGCGGACGGGACCGTTGTCCAACCCCGGGGGATCGGCGGGGGTCTTGCTGGCCGGGCGGCAGCCGTCTTCCAGCGGCGCATCCGGAATGCGTTCTCCCCAAGCCCAGAATCCGCCCCCGGTCCGGGCCACCGTCCGGGCGTTCCCTCCGACGTAGCGGGTGGTCACGGACGCGGAAAACGAGGCCAGAAAGGCGGGTTCCGCCACAGCCTCCGTTTCGTCCGCTTCGCCGGTTTCGGGTTCCGCATCCTCGGCTTCGGCTCCGTCCGGGTCGGCGTCCAGGTCGCCGTCCGGATGGGAGCCACCGCTTCCGCAGGACGAAAGAAGAACGAGGAGGATGGTCAGAACGATTTCAATCCAAAGATCTCCGCGCCGCATGTCCGGTTGCCTTTCATGAATGGGAGACAGCAAAACCCTGCCGATTCGATCTCGCGCGGTGCGAGTATACGGAGAAACGCCCCCGCAGGCAAGCCGGATGAACGCCGGTAGGAAATACGGACGGGAGTCCTCGGGCAAAATCAAGCGCCGCGCCGATACGCCCACAGCCGCAGACCGCAGGGCCGCTTGAACCTCGCCCTATCCCGCCATGCGCTCTTCCACGGCAAGACGAGGGAATTGCTTTGAATTTTCGGCAGCTTGGAGTTACGATGTCTTCTCGATGGCTTCGATTGGCAAAACGATTCACGAAACGGCACCGATCATGAAAATCGTCTACATCAACGACCAGATCTTTCCCTCGCACGAAACGGATACCGAGCAAATTCTTTCCATGGTTTCGGCCCTCGGCGCCCTGGGAGAGGACGTGGAACTGCTGTTGCCCGTGCGCTGGGATCGCCCCCCCGTCACCGCGCAGGAGCTGGCGCGCCATTACCAGGTGGAATGGACGTTTCGCGCGAAATCGCTTCCCAGCGTTTTCCCCAGCTTTCGAGGTCTGGAAAAACTGGGGCACGCCGGGGCCGGTCTTTTTTCCCGAGCCGCCAGGGAGGCGGACGTACTTTACACCCGCAACCTGCCCAGCGCCGGCGCGGCCCTGCGGTTCGGCGATAAGCCGGTGGTGTACGAAACCTTTCGCCCCTGGCCGGACCAGCAGCCGCTTTTGCGGCCGTTTCTGAAATGGATGGCGCGCCATCCTCGATTGTTGCTGGTGGTGACGCATTCGCGATTCGCGGGCGATAGCTTCGCCCGGATCGGATTGCCCCCGGAGAAATTGATGCCGGCCCACAACGGCTACGATCCCCGGCGCATGCAACCGGTGCGGACGAAGGAGGAAGCCCGCAAGTTCCTGGGATTGCCGGAGAATCGCCCGGTAGTGACCTATGCGGGACATGTCAATCAGGCCAAGGGTTGCGGCCTGTTGATCGAGATGGCCCGGGCCATGCCGGAAACGATTTTCATCCTGGTGGGAAGCCGGGGCCGGGGCGAGGTGGAACAACTGGCGGAAACGGCGGAAAACGTGCGGATCGTTCCCTGGCAGCCGTTTCGGGAAACGGTTCCGTACCTGTACGCCTCGGACGTGCTGATCGTACCGCCCACGGCGGGACCGCTGAACAAGGTCGGCAATACGGTTCTTCCGATCAAGACGTTTCTTTACATGGCCTCGGGCCGGACCATCTTCGGCCCCGATACCCCGGATCTGAAGGAAATCCTTGAAGATGACCGCAACGCCGTGCTGGTTCCCCCCGATGCCCTGCCGGAAGCCATCCAACGTCTGCAAGCGCTTTTAAACGATTCCGAGCGTCTGAACAGGCTGGGAAACACGGCCCTGGAGGACGCGCGGGAACTGACGTGGGAAAATCGGGCGCTTCGGATCCTCCGGCGGATCCGGGAGGGGCTGGAACGGCTTTGAATACGGGGAAGCCGCAGGAAATGAGAAACGGAGAGAATCCAAATCCATTCCCAAAACCAAGGAACAGCCGGTAGCGGCCACTCGAACAAGACCCGCCATCGAGGAAAGGGCTCGCCGAACGCGCGTCAGTCCGCGCGTCGATAGAGCAGCTTCAGGAAGAGCAGAGTGGAAATGTTCACCGTGATGAAGGCATTGGCCCCGATGATGAGCCAGTCTTCCCGGTAGATGCCGTAAAACAGCCAGCAGAGCGTACCGCTTCCGAAAACCGTCAGGGTCAGCCAGGAAAGATCCCCCAGCCGCTTGGTTCGGAAGGCTTTGAAGACCTGGGGCACCCAGCTCGTGGAGGTGAGCAGCGCTCCGAAAAATCCCAGCACCACGAAGATCCAGCCGTCGGATTCCATGGATTCGTCCTTGTCAGAGCGAGGATTCGCGTTTGAAAACGTTCATGAACGTTCAGCGCCCCGCCAATCGTCGAATTTCCCCGGCGACTTCCTCTTGGGTGGGGATCAGCCCGCCGGCCCGGCCGAACCAGCTGACCGGCTTGGCGCCTTTCACCGCGATCTGCACGTCCTCCACCATCTGGCCCATGCTCATTTCCACGGAAAGCACGGCCTTGACGGACGGCTTGTCGGCAGCCCGACGCACGGCCTCGTAAGGGAAGGGATACAGGGACTTGGGACGCACCAAGCCCACCTTCAGCCCGTCGGCTTCCAGATCCTCGATGACGGTCTTCACCACGCGGCTCATGGTGCCGAAGGAGACGATCAGAATTTCGTAGTCGCGGTCCAGCTTGTGATCTTCCCACTGCTGCTCGTTCTCGACGATGCGGCGGTATTTCTCGGCCAGCTTCCGGTTGTGGGCGTCACACTGCTTGGCGTCCAGGAAAAGTGTTTTAACCAGGTGCGGTTTGCGATTGAGACAGCCTGTGGTGGACCAGTCGGAGTGATCGTAGACGGGCGGTTCGTATCCGTCGGGAAACTCCACCGGCTCCATCATCTGGCCGATGAGCCCGTCTCCGATGAGCATGACCGGGTTGCGGTACTTGCCCGCCAGGTCGAAGGCCTGGATCATCATGTCCACGGCCTCCTGGATGGTGGAGGGCCCCAGGACGATGAGGCGATAATCCCCGTGGCCGCCGCCCTTGGTGGCCTGGAAATAGTCGGACTGGGCCGGAAGGATGCCGCCCAGGCCCGGTCCGCTGCGGATGATGTTGACGAAGACGGAAGGTAGTTCCGCCGCGGCGATGTAGCTGATGGCCTCGGCCATGAGGCTGATGCCGGGCGAGGAGGAGGTGGTGAAGACCTTTTCCCCGGTGGCGGCCGCGCCGAAGATCATGTTGGCGGCGGCCAGTTCGCTTTCGGCCTGGAGAAAGACGCCGCCGACTTCGGGCATGCGCCGGGCCAGATATTCGGCCACTTCCGTCTGGGGAGTGATGGGATAACAGAAATAGTTCTTGCAGCCTGCCCAGATGGCGGCCTCTCCGATGGCCTCCGAACCTTTCATCAGTTTCTTCGCCATGATCCAAACCTCCGTGAAGCGTGCGTTTTTTCTTTTGTTTCAGCCCCTGGCCGCCGCGGCCCCGCGCGAGAGAGCCTCCAGATTCTTTTCGATGAACTGGGGCTTCTTGGCGAAGGTTTCGCGGACCACCTCCGCCATCAGGTCCAGGCTGAACAGCCCGCTGCCTTCCACGAAAGCGCCCAGCGCCACGATGTTGATCGCCCGGGGGTTGCCCAGTTCGATGGCGATCTCGTTGCAGGGCACCTTGACCTGCTTGATGTCCGTACGGTCCGATTCGATGGAGATCAGGGAACTGTTGATCATGCAGGTGCCGCCGGTCTTCATCACCGGGGCGAATTTCTCCAGCGAAGGGCGGTTCATGACCACCAGGTGGGTGGGGTTGCTGATGACCGGCGATCCGATGGGCCGGTCGGCCACGACCACCGTGCAATAGGCGGTGCCGCCGCGCATTTCCGGCCCGTAACTCGGAATCCAGGCCACCTCGCGGCCTTCCTTCATCCCCGCCAGGGCCAGTAGCTTTCCGATAATCATGATTCCCTGGCCGCCAAACCCCGCGCTCATCACTTCGGCTTGCATGCTCGCCTCCTTAATCCTCGGAAATTTCCGCCATGGCGCTCTCCGGCGTCTTGAACTCTCCCAGCGGGAAGTACGGGATCATGTTCTCTTCCAGCCATTCGATGGATTCCTTGGGCGAACGTCCCCAGTTCGTGGGGCAGGTGGAGAGCACTTCGACCAAAGAGAAGCAGATGTTGTCGCGCTGGTAACTGAAGGCCTTCTTGATGGCCTGCTTGGCTTTCGTGATGTATTTCGGCTTGTGCGAGGCCACTCGGGCGATGTAGCCGGGGGTCACCTGGGTCGCCAGCATCTCCGCCATGCGGGTGGGATAGCCGGTGAGATTGGTGTCCCGTCCGCGGGGGCTGGTGGTGGTGACCATGTTGGGCAGCGTGGTGGGGGCCATCTGGCCGCCGGTCATACCGTAGATGCCGTTGTTGACGAAGATGGTGGTGAATTTCTCGCCCCGGTTGGCGGCGTGGACGATCTCGTTTCCGCCGATGCTGGCCAGATCGCCGTCTCCCTGGTAGGTGAAGGCGATCAGGTCCGGGCGCACGCGCTTGATGCCGGTGGCGAAGGCCGGAGCCCGGCCGTGGGCGGCCTCCTGGAAATCGCAGTTGAAGTAGTTGTAGGCCAGCACCGAGCAGCCCACCGGGGCGATGCCCACCGTCTTTTCCCGAAGGCCCAGCTCGTCGAGCACCTCGGCCACCAGGCGGTGAATGATCCCGTGGGTGCAACCCGGGCAATAGTGGGTATTGGCGACGGTCAGCGATTCGGGCCGGGTGAAGATGCGTTTTTCCGGGCCGCCCTCCTTCGGTTCCTTGAAGACCTCGATGGCCACGTCCGGACAGGTGGTGGCGCAGATCTTGCAGCCGATACAGGCTTCCGGGTTGACGACCTCGGAGTAGAAATACCCCTTCAGGTTGATTTCCGTGGACATGCCCAGGACGCCCTTGGGGCAGGCGTTGACGCACAGTTCGCAGCCCTTGCAGCGATCGCGATCGATTTCAACTCTTGGCATTCATCCCTCCTGACTGGTCTTGGGGATCGTTGTATTTCAAAAGAAATTTCCGATGTCCGAGATTTTCCCGCCGCTTCCAGGGCGGCAGCATCCGCCGGGTGACGGGAAGCACGGGACAGCCGATGTCCGTCAGATCCAGGTCCGGCAGCAGTTTTTCGTCGCAGGTGATGAAACGCAACGGCAGGTTCATTTCGTCGGCCACGGCCGCCGTCAGGCGGTATCCCTCGCGAATGGTGCCCAGGTCCGTTTCGTCCATCAGGTGGGAGTTGCCCACCACGCCGGTGGCCTTGAGCCGGCTGGCTCCTTCGATTTCCCGATAGATTTTCAGGCAGTTTTCCACCGTATCGGTGAAGGGGCGGTTGGCGTTGACCACCAGAAGCATGTCGTAGGCGGTCCGGGTCAGAACCGGATGGAAACTGCCCAGGACCGTGGCGCCCACGCTGTCGCCGCCCACGTCCAGAATCACCATTCCCCGGGGATGTTCGATGGCTCCCTTGATTCCGGGAACGATCACCGGCAGGTCGGCGTCCATGAGCCGTTCCTCCGGAACGATGACCTCCACGCCCTCTTTCCGAAGCATTTCGCGCACTTCGCGGGTGCGGAAATAGGGATTCACCACGTCCAGATCGGCCACGCTCACCGGTCCCCGCGCCAGGCGATCCAGGGCGAAATTGATGGAGACTTCCGTCTTTCCGCTTCCGTAATTTCCGATGAACAGCACGATGGGGGCGAGGTCGAGATCCATGCCTGCGGGGTTTCCTCTGGCTTCGGTTCGGAACAAAGACGGCGCTTTCGCCACCGCCCGACTGCGGGGAAGCATACCGCCGCCCCCTTGTGAATGCAAGGAATTTCGGCACTTGAAAACAACGGAACATGGCGTTTTTTCAGGAGATTTTATGCTGCGCGTCATGCATGACGCATAGCATGATCGGCGTTTGCAACGTGTGCATTGGATGCGAAAGCGATCAGGGACGGATACGGAACATGTCGTCGGCCTCGATGCGGTTGCGTCCGTTGGCCTTGGCGTTGGCCAGGGCGGCGTCCGCCCGGCTCAGCAGGGAGTCGGTGCTTTCCTTGACGTTGCGTAACTGCGCCAGACCCGCGCTGATGGTGGCCGGAGTGCGGGTTTTACCCAGTTCGATGGGGGTGTTGCCGATCATTTCCCGCAGCCGCTCCAGTTTTTCCACCGCACCCTGCAATTCCGCCTGAGCCAGAACCAGGGTGAACTTGATGCCGCTGGTACGCCCCACCACGTCGTACCCGCGTACCTCGGCCTTCAAGACCAGGGCGATGTGCTGCAACACCGCATCGCCCATTTTGCGGCCGTAACGGTCATTGATGGTCTTCAGGTGGTCGGCTTCGATCACCGCCACGCTGATGGGAAGGGAATGCCGCCGGGCGCGGGCCAGTTCGCGGTCCAGAAGATCCAGAAAAGCCGTGCGGGTATAGGCTCCGGTGAGCGGATCCAGCCGGGAAAGCTCCTCCAGCCGTTCCGGGCTGATGCCGCCTTCCTCGGCCTCCTCCAGCGCCTCCAGCAGATCCCGGTGGCGCTTTGCGATCAGGCGCAGGCCGCCCAGAATCAATCCGAGCATGACGATTAGAAGCGCGGCGCCCGCCAAGAGCACGTTCCGGCGCTCCGCACCAATTTCCGGCCGGGGAACGGTGACGGAGATGCCGCCCAGGAGTTTCCCCACGCCTTTCGTCTGGATTCCGTGGCAGGACAGGCAGCGGGATTCGGCCGACAGGGGAATCAGGACGCGGATGGAACGCTCGGATTCCCGCCACTCGGGCCGAGGCGCGGCGGCCGAGGCGGCCATCTTTTCCAGGGCCCTGCGCTCGAAATCGTCCGGGGCGTGGCTGATGTTCTTGGGTTGCAGGGCCGTCAGCCGAAAGGCCGGAGCGCCGTTTTGCCCGCTTTTTTCGGCCAGTTCCCGGAAGGCGGCGTGAAACGGCAGGCGGCGGAGCGTCGTTCCGTCGGGAAATCGAACGGAATCGTCTTTCGGGACGCTCCCGTCCTCTGTGGCGTAGAGCGCCGCGTTGTTTCCCTTCCACCCCTGCCATACGGGAAGGAGTTGAATATAGGTTTCGCCGAGGACGCGGCTGTGCATGCGGGCGTTGTCCCGCTCGCGGACGATGAAACCGAAGGCGGTCAGCCCGGCGATCAGCAGGGCCGTCAGGGCGATCAGCCACAGGAGAAAACCGATGCCGCCCGGCGGTTTCTCCGGCTCGATCTCCTCCACGTCGTCGATATCGATGTATTCTTCGTCCATGCCTCGCCTGTGTCTGGGGCGATGGGAAGGATCCGACTCCCCGGGATCGCCGGGGCGTCGGAACCGGATCGATCAGAAATTATAATTCTTGTTTTTGTGGTTGAAATCCTCGTCGGTCAGCGGCACGTTCAATTTCGTGTTTTCATAGGAATAGCTTTCCACCAGCCGAACCTTGCCGTCTTCCTTGTCCCATATCTGGATTTTGTTGGGGAGATTCGTTTTCAGGTTCACGCAGATGTGCGCTTTGTAGCCGTAGTACTTCGGGTCGCCGGCCTTGTTCAGTTCGGATTCGAAGCAGTGGCTCTTGGCTCCGTGAACGGTCTGGACGCCGAGATCCGTGAACTTGCCGTCCAGGGGGTTCTTTTTCATGGCGCGCTGGATGTCCCGGGCGATGAGCTTCACGGAATGGGCGAAGCCGGATTCCATGATCGGGTGGCGGTTGCCCTTCATGGCCATGCCGCCCTTGGGATCCAGGCTGACCGTCAGGTCCGGGAAGGAACCCTTGTGAGCGCGGATCTCGCCGTCATTGATTTCCGGTCCCCAGATGACTTCCTGGTTCTTGCGTTCCTTGCCGACCCACTTCATATACACCGCGCGCGGCTTGGTGCGGTATTTCAGCGCCATTTTCTCCTCGGGCCGCATCTCGCCGTCCACGTATTCCTGCTTGTAGAAGACGGACGTATATGTCTTGAGCCCCTTCACCACGCGTACGGATTTCTTGACAAAAGACCAGGCCACTTCCATGGCGGCGCGGTTGGGATCGACGGGTTCGGCCGGGGCGGCTTCCGCCGGAGCGGGCGTCGGATCGGCGGGCTTTGCGGCTTCCGCTTTCTTGGCTTCGGCCGGGTTCTCGACCTTGGGAGTCTCTTCGGCGTAGACGGACGTCAGGCAGAGCAACGAGAACAGCACGACAAGCAGAAGCTTCGTTTTCATGGCCGATTCCTTTCACATGTTTTTCGGATGGGATTTCGGGGTTCGCGGCGCTTTTTCACCTGAACCACTCGCACGTTACACCGAAAAGAACAAAAAAGTCAAGGATGTCCTGTTCTCCGATGCGTGGAGGCGACGATGTTCATCCTCCCGGAATCGATCTGATCGCCGCACTGTCCGATTCCGGGCGCGTTCCCCATGCGGACTTCGAGACGCCGATCGCGACACGGGGGGATCCGCCCGACGACGACGCAGGATCGGTTGGTCGGACCGAAACGCTTCCGCCGGCCCCTGAAATCGACCCGGTTCGGAGCCCCATTTTGAAATCCCACCCGACGTCCGATCATAAGGCTTGCATTTTCCTTTTACTCGGGTTATTAATGAGATATTGGAATGGAGTACCCAGGTCTCGCGCCACGGGATCGAACAACCCATCGTTTTCCTTTCGTGGAATAGAGGTATGGCATGTCTGTTTTCGGAAAAAGCATGAAGCAGTGCCTTTTCTCCCTGTCCCTGCTGGTTTTTCCGGCTCTGCTGGTTTTCGCCTGCGCGACGTCGGAATTCGGCGGAGAAGGTGCAAACTGTACATCGGACGAGGATTGCAATCCGGGTCTGGCCTGCAACAGCATGGGCCAGTGCATCACCGTGGAATGCACCGAGGACAACCACTGCAACCCCGGATACGTCTGTAGCGCGGAGCACGCCTGCGTTCCGGAATTCGAGGACGGCGACACCTCATCCGGCGGCTGCCAATCCGACCTGGACTGTCCCGGCGGCACCTACTGTTCTCAGGGAGGAGACTGTCGGCCCACCGGTTTCGGCTGCGCGGCTCACGACGAATGTCCCATCGGCTGGTTCTGCGGCCTGGACAATATGTGCCACGATCCCGACGCCGACGGCGACACGACCCCCGACGGCGACACGAATCCGGACGGCGATACGACACCCGACGGCGACGAAGACGACAACCCGGACGGCGACGAGGACGCCATCGACGGGGATACGGAGATCGACGCGGAAGAGGAAGAGGAAGGGCCGCCGCCCCCCGATTCGGACAACGACGGCCTGCCCGACCCCATCGAGGACAAGGACGGCAACGGCCGGCACGATCCGGGCGAAACCGATCTGTACGATCCGGACACGGACAACGACGGCCTGCTGGACGGCGAGGAAGACCGCAACCACGACGGCGTCCGCCAGTTCACCGAGACCGATCCGCTCCTGCCCGATACCGACTACGATGAAATCATCGACGGCGAGGAAGACGCAAACCACAACGGCGTGGTGGACGCCACCGAAACCGATCCGCTGAACCCGGACACCGATTCGGACAACGTGATCGACGGCAACGAACTGTCCGGCGGCTACACCGCCGGCGACGGCAACTCGGATCCGCTGGACAGCGACACGGACAACGACACCCTGCCCGACGGCGTGGAGGACGCCAACCACAACGGCGTCTACGAGCCGGAACTGGGCGAAACCGATCCCACCCTGGTGGACAGCGACGGAGACGGCACTCCGGACAACGAGGAAAGCGTGAATCTCATCTGCCAGGACGACCAGATCACCACCATCTCGCTGCACAGCCAGTACGAGGGCGACTGGACCCTGGCCCTCTTGCCGGACTTCGATTACAGCATTCTGGACATGTCCGCCGGCGGCGCGCAGCTCGTGGCGGCGGCTTTCGAGGATTCGGCCAACGGCATCGCCGGCTTCATTCTCTCCCGCGCGCCCACGGCCACGGACGCCTCCGGACAGGTCTCCAACGACAACAATTTGTTGAGCGCCGTGGTCACCGGAAACCTGAACCATCGCGGGCGCATCTTCCAGAGTTACGACGGCTTCGATTCCATGACCAGCCATTACACCATCAGCACCTCCAGCCAGACGGTGGGATCGTTGCGCAACAACGCCCTGGCCCAGCTTTCCGGGCGCAGCCTGGCCCAGATCAGCGGCCTGCCCGCCGGTCCCATCCAGTCCTCCACGGACTTCGAGATCATCACCAGCACGGTGGTGCGGGACAGCAACGTACTGCTGGTCTTCACCGTTCTGACCCAGGCGGATTACGACAGCACCAGCAATCCCCAGGCGCGCTACCGCGCCCTGGACGTGACGGACGGCTCGGCCCTGGGCGTGGCCGGAAACGCCACCTTCACGTCCTGCGACGCTCACCAGGGCAGCGCCATGCACCCGGTGGACTTCCTCTGGGTGGTGGACGATTCCGGCTCCATGAACGAGGACCAGCAGGCGGTGGCGGACGCGGCCAGCCTGTTCGCCACCATCATGACCGCCGCCGGCGTGGACTTCCGGGTGGCCGTCACCAGCACCGGAACGGTGGGCGTCTGCCCGGCTCTTATCCAACTGCTCTACCCCTGGATGTGCGCCATGATGGTCTACGGCGATCCCGGCGCGCTGGGACAGTACAAGTTCACCTCCAACACCAGCGAGTTCGAACACGACGTCCAGAACCCGCCCGGAAACGGCGAGGAATATGGCCTGCTCTCCGGACAGACCGCCATCGATCGCGCCATGAACAGCCAACTGCCGGCCAACGAGCGCCTGCGCCCGGACGCTTCGCTCATCGTGCTGTTCCTCTCGGACGAGGAGGATCAGGACTACGAAGATTCCGGCGATCAGGCCACGATCGACGGTTATAAAAACTACTACGCCGGCGTCGGAGCCACCTGTTTCGCCATCGTCGGCGACATTCCCAGCGGCTGCGGCGGCGGCGATCCCAGCGCCGGGCCCGGCAGCGGCGAGGCGGGAGAGGCCTACATCGAAGTGGCCTACCACACGGGCGGCAGCTTCGCCTCCATCTGCTCGCCGGATCTGACGCCCACCATGAACGAGATTCTGCGCGCCGCGGCGGGCACGGCCTCGGTCTACGAACTGACGCACCATCCCATCTCGGCCACCATCCAGGTCATGGTGGAAGGCCAGATCATCCAGCGCAGCCAGACCAACGGCTTCGAGTACGACATGGTCAGCGAAAACATCGTTTTCTATGGAACCGCCCGGCCAAACGACGGCGACGACGTGGTGGTCAGTTATCGTTACTACACCGACGATCCGAAAAACACGGAAAATCGCTAGGTTTCGAACTCGCAAAGAGCGCGATTCCCATTGAAACATCCCCCCGGTTTCGGCCGGGGGTTTTTCGTTCGTGCGATTGCGGCGGCGTTTTTCGGCATGGGAAACGGGTTCCCGCATCGCCCGCTTGACTTCGATGGCGGAGCCTGTTAGCCTTTCCGCCGTTCCGTCTTTCTTTCCGGGAGCAGCGTTTGAAAACCGAACCGCCCAGACATCCCTATGCCCGAATCGCCGTTTATTCGGTTATCGCCCTGACCTTGGGCTGGATCGTGGTCAGTTTGGGCCTGTCCGTGGGATACCGGATTTTCTGGGAACACAAGATCGGCCGCGCCATCCCGAAGGCCGAGTTCGTCGAAATCGTCAACAAAGACGAGGCGTTGCAATGTGTTCGCGGACTGGAGCTTTTTCATCGCGAACTGGTTTTCAACGCCAAGCGCTTCGTCACCCGCTATCGCCTGACTCCCGCCACGTCGCTCCAAAAATGGGAACGCTGGCAGACGGACTGGAGAAAGGATTTTGCGGAGTTCGGCCGTCGTTACGGCTTCGAACCCGCCAGGGGTGAATCCGGTCTCTATCGCAAGGAACTGGCGGCCGCCTACGGACGCATCGCCAAACTGGAATCCGACTATTCCCGGGATTTCTCCCGTCTCTACGAGCTATGGAAAAGCGGTCGGGAGGAAATGAACTCGTATTTTCAGAACCTTACGGCGTATATCGAATCGGCGGACGGTTCCTGAAATCGGTCTCGGATTCGCATGGCCGCCGGAAACGACGCGGTATCGGCACGGCAACATCGAACTCTCTGAAAGGGCGGCGTCCTCATGCGCATGCATGTTCTTTCCTCCGGCTCCAAAGGCAACCTGACCTTTCTGGAAACCGCGGGCGTCCGCATTCTCGTCGATGTAGGACTGTCCTGCAAGGAAGCCACCCGCCGTTTGCAGGCGGTGGGCGTGGATCCGGAAAGTCTGGACGCCATTCTCGTCACCCACGAACACTCCGATCACATCCGGGGCGTTTCCGTCACGAGCCGCCGATACAAACTGCCGGTGTGGATCGGCGCCCGTGCCTGGAAACGGGTTTCCGTGCGGGAAACCGACTGGTTTCTGGTGAACGAATTCCGGCCCGAACGGCCGTTTTGCATCGGCGACCTGGAAATTCTGCCCTTCCGCGTTCCCCACGACGCCGCCGATCCGGTGGCCTATCGCTTTCAATCGCCCGAGGGCCGGGCCGGGCTGGTCACCGACCTGGGGCACGCTCCGGAACCCGTGGTTCGGGCGCTGCTTGGATCCGACTTGCTCGTGCTGGAGTCCAACCACGACGAAACCATGCTGGAGACGGGCCCTTATCCGGACTACCTGAAGCGGCGCATCCGTTCTCATGCGGGACACCTGTCCAACACGCAGAGCGCCGAGCTTCTGGACCGGCTGTGGCATCCCGGACTGAAAGGCGTGGTCCTGGGCCATCTTTCAGAAGAGAACAACCGCCCCGAACTGGCGCTGGCGCAGGCGGCGCGGGTGCTGGAAAAGCACGGATCCGCCATACCGCTTTTCGTGGCCCGCCAGGACCGCCCCATTCCCGCCCTGGATACGCGGAGAAACGGCTCCTAGGACGAACCCGTTCCCCCTTCCCGGATGGAATTCCAGAGAAAACACCATCGCTTTTTCTTTCCATTGACGAAAGTCCTCGGGCCGTGATAGCGTTTCATCAATGCAGGAATTTTCAATTCCCGGGGCTCGGAGCTGGTCGCTTGCGGAGCCCTTCGGTGGATGGAGGAGAAAAATGCCGGAGCCAGTCAGCCCGCGCCGGGTGGTCCGGGGGCGCATCGTCGCCCAAGCCGGACACGAACGGCCGGATAAAATCCTGTATATCGTCGAACTGACTTCCGAGGGCGGCGTCATTCAAAGCGCCTACCGTTTCCAGACCGGCAGCAAACTCCACCTGGCCGCCATCCTGGTTCAACCCCAGGAATTCCGAGCGCAGATCAGTATCAAATCCTGCGCGCCCGGCACTTCGGCCGGCCGGAACATCTTTACGCTGAACTTCTCCTTCGTCGATGTCTCCGATTCGGACCTGATCTATCTGCACGAATTCATCGGCCAGAAGGTCCGAGAACGCAAGGAAAAGCGCATTTGCGCCATCCTTCCGGTGCGTTTCGACTTTCCCAACGTGCCGGGAACCAGCCGGACCCTGGATGTATCCGGAAGCGGCGTGCGCGTCGCCTGCGAGAAAAAGCTTCCCCGGGGGACGTTCGTCCGTTTTTCCATTCAGCTGCTGCCCGCCAAAACCCAGGTTTCCTTCGACGGCCTGGTGCTTCACTGCACCCGGCCGAAGCGGGAACTGGAACGCTGGGCGCTGGGACTACAGATCATCAATCCCGCGGAAAACAGCCTGAATCGTCTTCTGGACGCGGCATTGAACGCTCCCAAGACCACGGACGAAATGCCGAAGGATTTCGCCGCGCCGCCGCCCGATCCGGAAATCTTTCTGGATCTGGAAGACGAGGATCTGGACGAACAGGTCGTGGATCTGAACCAGAAAAAACACCAGCCCCCCACCGGTTCGACCCCATCGTCGGTTTACCGCTGGGCGTCTTCCAAACCGGCGAAAACGAACGAAATCTCTCCGGATCCGCCGGCCTCTCCGGCTCCGGCTACTCTCCAGACGGATCCCACCGAGGAAACACTTTCCATTCCCACACTGGCTCGTCTGGTGGCTGTTGCCGAGGAACTGGACGGCACGGTTTGCCCTCGATCCCAGAAACTGGTGAACCTCGTCCTGAAGATGCGGGATTAGCGCTTTTCGACATTTTCCGGAAGTTTGAAATCGCGAATCACTGTATCCACGAAAGAAACTCCATACCCTTGATAATGATCGTTTCAGGCAATCGCAAAAAAATGTGCGGCTTCTGGGAATAATCGGTTTGCATTCGGTCTCTTCGGTCGTAAATCGACGGAAGTTTTCTCCGGAGGTGGAATTTCGAATATTCAATGGTGCTTGGAAATTTGGCAAATAAGCAAAAAACAGACTTCATTTGCCAGATTTCAGCAGAGAGAGGGCCGCTTTCCTGTGGAAATTAATTCTTGATGGCGGATATTTCGCAACAAAAAGTTTGACATTGCAGTAAAATAGTGGTTACCTACTTTTCCCGGTAAATAGCGGATGGTGTTCGATTTCGCACCATGGTTTATTAGGAAACCGAATCGTCTCGAAGAAATTGTTGATAGACCGGGCACAAGTTCTGGAAAGCTGTGTGCTTGTCCGACAAAGAGATACAACCGAGTGACAAACAAGCATAAGTTACACAGGGGATCTTCTTGCAGTATTCAATCCCCAACATAAGCAGTATCCCGGGCGGTACCCATTCCTTCCGAGTTATTCCTTTTCCAAATCGGTTCACCAAACCTCGTTTTTTGTTTCTCCCTTCAATAGTTACATTCGAAGTGTCGAGCTTCAAGCTCTCCCTTTCAACCCATTAACCAGATGAGGACCATTCCATGAACCCGATGAAAACATCCGCACAAGTTCTGCAAAGCTTCCTAGAGATCCCCGGCATCCAGGCCATCGGCATTATCGGCCGCGATGGCTTCCTTCTGGATGTTGCCGGAAACATTGGACAAATCAACCAAGATGCCCTGAGCGCCTCGGTCGCCCTGGTCTACGGCGGTGTCGAGAGTATGGGCGATGAACTGAACGTTCTGCCTTCCCAGACCATTACCATCGAATATGCCTCCGCGATGCTGATCTGCATGCCGGTGGCCGACGCCATCGCCGCCGTGATCTGCCCGGACTCCAAGACCCTGGGCGTCATCCGCCACAAAGTGAAAGGTCTGTTGCCGGAACTGGCTCAATTCTATTGATCCGATCTTCGGTTTCGGATCTTTCGTGACGTCGGCATGCCCGGGCGTTCGCCGTTCCATGCGGAGAACGTCCCTGCGTATCCGACGGCCATCAGATTGTGCATTTAAAAAAGGAGTAGCCGAGATGGCATTGAATCCGAAATTCACATTCGACGGAAACACCTATCGTCATTATATGAACGGTGTCATGTCCGTTCTGCACTGTCACCATTACATGAGCCTCACCACGAAAATGGCGGAGGATTACGAATCGATCGGCGGCGTAAGAATTCTTATCGAATCCGCCGAGGACGCCGTTCGTCCCCTGTTCGACAAATACTGTGCCGAAAATGGCGTGAGCGACCCCGTGGCCCGTTTGCAGGTCGGCGCCGAATTCTATCCGGTCATGGGGCTGGGACTGATGCAGTTCCAGGGTTCCGAGCCGGGCGGAGACGTCACCCTGACCCGCAGCCACGTAGACGCCGGCTGGCAGAAGAAATGGGGGAACACGGATCATGCCGTCAACCATTTCACCTGCGGCTATATCGCGGCGATGTTCGCGGCGGCCTTCAACAAGCCCGCCCGGTCGTACGACGTGGTGGAAAACGCCAGCCTGGCCAAGGGCGATCCGCAAAGCCGCTTTGCCGTCACCTTGAAGTAACCCCTCGGAAACAGGAGAGTATCATGACAGTGCAACGCGACGTGGTCGTGAAACAGCTTGCGGAACTCAACATCACCGGAAACGAGGAAGGCCTGATTCCCGGCTACAATGTCCTCGTCAATCAGCTTCCCGCCCAGTTCTGGAACAACGTAGCCGAACGCATGATGGCGGCCGCTCCCGCCGATAAAAAAGAGGAAGTCGAGGCGGCCCTGGTCAACGCGGCCTATGAATGCGGCTATCATACCGGCTACGGCATCATCAATTCCGACGAATTCAAGTCGGCCGTCACTCCCATGGTCACCGAAGGCGCCAAGGACGTCCTGCGCGGCGCCTACGCCGTCTTCACCGCCTGGGGCTGGGCGAAGTCCGGCATCGTGCAGATCAAGGAAGGCGAACGCATGGTGATCCGCGCCATGGACTACTACGAATCGGACGGCGCGCCCGGCGAGAAGCGCGCCTTCATGATTCGCGGCGTGTCGAAGGCCTTCATGGAACTGGCCTACTCGGCTCCGTACCCCGAGGGCATGAACACCTTTGATTGCGAGCAGACTCAGGGTCTGGAATGCGGCGACAAGTACGGCGAGTTCGTGGTCACCAAAAAGTAGAATCCTGTGATATTTCAAAGGGTTTCGTGATGTTCCCGGAAGACGCCGGTCGTTTTCCGGGAGCGTCCCTCATGACGTCGGGTTTCTTTATAAGACGATGATTTACCTGAATCACGCAGCGACGAGTTGGCCCAAGGCCCCCCGGGTGACCGAGGCGATGGCGCGGTCCATGGAGGCTCCGCCGGTGGAAGCCTATCGCGGAAGCGGCGACGGCGTGGACGCCTTCGCCTCGTGCCGCAAACGGCTGGCCCGGATGACGGGCGCGAGCGATCCCGCCCGGGTGATCTTTACCAGCGGCGCCACCGAAAGCCTGAACCTGGCCATCGGCGGTCTGGAACTGGCGGGAAAACGCGTGATCGTCACCATGGCGGAGCACAACAGCCTGCTCCGTCCCCTATGGCGGCTGGCGGATCGCCACCGAACCCGGGTCACGGTGCTGCCGGTGGACGAAAAGGGCCGCCTGGATCCGGAGGATCTTCGGACCGCCCTGGAAGACGACGCGGCCCTGGTCTGCCTGACCCACGCGGGCAACGTCACGGGGGCGGTTCAGCCGGTGGAGGAATGTTACGCCCTCTGCGAGAAGCACGGCGCGCCGTTGCTCATCGACGCCGCCCAGTCCGCCGGACACATCGACCTGGATCTTTCCGGGATGCCGAATTCGCTGTGGATTTTCACGGGACATAAGGGGCTGGGCGGTCCCCCGGGGACCGGCGGGATAGTGCTCGGCGAGGCCGTCGAGCCGGTGGCCGTAAAAGTGGGCGGATCCGGAATCCGCAGTCTTTCCAGGGAGATGCCGGACTTTCTGCCCCTGCGCCTGGAGGCGGGCACCCCCAACGCGCCGGGAATCGCGGGATTGGACGCGGCCCTGGCCGAATTCGAGGACCGTTCCGTGACCGAGCGGGCCGACCATGGCCGGAAGCTTGTCGCCATTCTGGAAGACCGGCTGGACGGACTGGAGGGCTGCCGCATCGTCAGCGCCCCCGCGACGGAAAACCCCTGCGGCATCTTCGGGTTCGTGCTTTCCGGCTGGAGCCCAAGGGACATCGGCTTCATTCTGGCGGAATCTCGCGGCATTCAGGCCCGCCACGGCCTGCATTGCGCCCCCCTGATTCACGAGGCCCTGAAGACGAGTCCCGAAGGAACGGTGCGTTTCAGCGTGGGACCGCAGACATCCGAGGACGACGTGCGCCTGGCGGCGAACGCCGTTTTGGAAATCGCGCGCTCCGGGCGCGGGAGTTGACCCATGCGTATCGTGTCCATCAACAATCTGGAGGAGTGCCTGGACGGCGTAACCATTCGGGAATACACCCTCTCCCGTCCCCACGAACGCCGGTTCATGGAACATCTGGGGACGGACGGTCGGCTGGAGGTATTCGACTTCGCAAGAACGTTTTTCCGCGTCACCCGCCCCGGCGCCTACCTGCTCAAGGGCATGGAAGGATCCGAGACGCTGAACGTCGTCTATTCGAAATTCCGGCAATCTCACGAGGATGCGCTACTATCTCATATTCAGGCTTACAACACCGAACCAAGGGACGGAGAACGATCATGATCGGTGGATTGAATCATGATTTGCGCCACGACGGCAAAATCTATCACGTTCAAACGGAATTCTTCAATACGCGGGGAAACCGCAAAATCCAAACGGTCGTCTTTTCCGACGGCGCCGTGGTGGGCAACATGATGCGCGAATGCACGGGAGACGAAGCCACGGCCCGAAAGCACATCGAGCGGGCGCACAAAAAGGCGATCAAGATGATCCTTCTCGGGCAGCTCCAATCCCCCCCCGTGAAGGAACTCCTGAGACCCGCGAAGGCGCCAAGGGTCGAAACCGTTTCCGTCAAACTGGAGGAAACGCCGCAGACGCTGCCTCCGATCAAGCGGCCCGTCTCGGCAAGGCCCCGAACCGCCGAAGTCACGCCCATCCGCCCCGAAGTCCGAATTCCCGACCGCATCGCCCAAGCCAGGGAAATCCTGGTCGATCTGATCGGTACGACGGGATTCGGCGGCCTGGGGCTTTTCGACCGGGACGGCGACCTGACCACGTTCATCTCCAGTTCGGACATCGATTTGCAGGTCATCGGACCGGACTACCTGGGACTGTTTCTCTCCGCCAGGGAGATCAACGCCAGAAATCCCAACGGCATGCTGCACACGCTCCGTTTCGATTCGGAAAAGCACACCACGCTGGTTTTAAGCTTCGAGCCTTTTTTGCAGGAACTGTACGAGAAATTGAACGGCGTGATGGCCTACGTGCTGGTGCAACTGGACGCCAGTCTGCCGATGACCGACATCCTCTCGCTCGTACGACACTTCATGTCGCTCATCAGCGAGGAACTGTTGCGGTTCGCCCCCGAGGCGGCCGCCGGAGAGTCGTGCGTCGGTCCGGCGGCATCCCGCCCGGGAACCTGACCGTTTTTTCACTAGCCAAAGGAAACCGTATTCATGCAATTGACGACGAACAACAGCCGCCCTATTCTTGACGAACTGCTGGAAAAATCCGGTGCGATGACCGCCCTTCTGATTTCCAAAGAGGGCTACAACATTTCGGAAGCCGGCGATACCGGATATCTGAACACCACGGCCCTGGCCGCCCTGGTGGCCGGCATGTTTTCCGCCACACGGGAGGTGGCCACGCTTGTCGGAGAGAAACAGTTTTCCATCCTGCTCCAGCAGGGGGAAAACCGCCACATTCACATCGGCCTGATAAAGGATTCAGTGATGATGGTTCTGATCTTCCAGGACCAGCAGCGCATCGGCAAGGTGCGCCACGAGGCGCAGAAAGCCGGAGAACGATTGGTGGACCTGATGAACCGGGGCGAAAGCCCGCAAACCCAGCAGCAGGCGGTGCAGACGCCGGAATTCAAGGAATACGCCCTGCACCTGATCGACATGATCTTCAACAAGAACGGGTGAGGGGTTATGCCCTATTTGAACTACGGCGACCGGGAACTGAATTTCAAGATCGTGTATTTCGGTCCCGGCATGAGCGGAAAGACCACGAACCTGATCCACGTCCACCGCAACCTGCAGGAGAACATCCGCGGGAAGATGATTACCCTGGACACGGCGGAGGAGCGCACGCTGTTTTTCGACTTTCTTCCCCTGGATCTGGGCAGGGTGTCCGGTTTTTTTCTGCGCTTCAACCTGTATACGGTGCCCGGCCAGATCCAGTACGAGGCCAGCCGCCAGCTGATTCTCGACGGCGCGGACGGAGTGGTTTTCGTGGCCGACTCCCAGCCGCAGATGCTGGAACGCAACCTGGCGAGTTTCGAAGGCATGGTGCTGAACCTGGAGTCCTACGGGAAGGATATCGCCAAATATCCCCTGGTGCTGCAATACAACAAACGTGATTGCGAAAACCCCATCTCGGTGGGTACCATCGAGCGAGAACTGAACATCCCCTCCCACATCCCGGTTTTCGAATCCGTCGCGAGCGAGGGCGTCGGGGTGATGGATACCATTCATCGGATCTGCACGAACGTGGTTCGTGATTTCAGACTGTAGATAAAAAGAGAAGGTGCCGCCATGTCGCTTCAAGGATCGCTCAAGGATATGGGAATCATCGACCTGATCCAGTTTCCTCATCAGGGTAGAAAGACGGGCAAGCTGACCGTGACCCGGGAAGGCAAGCTTCTGGCCACCCTTTATTACGATCAGGGAAACCTGGTGAGCGGCCGGAGCGAACGGGCCAGCGGGATCGACGTAATCGTAGATCTGGTGGACCTGAAGGACGGGGAATTCCTGTTCGACAACACCGAATCCCCCGGCGAAGTCAACATCGAAATGGATCTGCACCACGCCATCTTGCAGGCGCTCAAACTCCGTGACGAACGCAAGAATGAGCAGAAGCAGACCGTCTCCACGGACGCCGTCCTCCCCTCCAGGGCCGCGGAGATTCTTTCGGCCATGCTTCAGCGCGCTTCCTGGATGCAATACGCCTGCATCCTCGGCCGGGATGCGGAAGTGGAGACGGAGCAATTCGGCCAGCGGGGCGATGGGCGAAACTCGGAGCAATTCGAACCCCTTCGCAGTTCCATCATCGGCTTTCTGCGTTCCTACCCGGCCGACGGCGTGGGAAAACTGCTGATCGATCAGGCCGACGGTTTCGTCATGGTGCAGGCACTCGCCAGCGGCCATCTGCTCATGGTGGTCTGCGGGCACGACGCCGTGATGGGAGCCCTGGTGGCCGCCGTGGCGAAAACCGCCAACGCATTGCAGGAAGAGCTGATGGGAGAAAAGTCCTGAGAACGAGTTCCGGACGGCCTTCGTCACAAGCGCCTTCTCGCCGTGAAACATACGTAGTGCTTCATGACAATTGATAAGTTGGATAAAAGCGTTTCAATTCAGTCGGGAATACAAGCGCATGTACGGCGCGCCGCCCGCACGCGACATCCGGGAACTGGGGACGGCCGGATCCGTAATCTGAATGAGTACTTGGAGCCGCTATTACTCATTCTACGCCGCCGCAACCAGCTCGCATTGTCCATAATAATCAACCGCCTCTTGACGGGGTGGTTGATTATTTCTTGTTTTTCCGTATAGTTACGAAAATCGCATAGAGGGAAAACAGGGCCAGGAAGGATACGAGAATCTGAATCGTTATCGAACCGTCCATCCGTAGGTTTCCTCCCGTTTCTCGCCGCGGGCGTCTTCCCCGCGCCGTCCGGACGGATTGTAACGGGACGACGAAGATCTGTCAACGGGGACGAACTCCTTTCCGCCATCGGCTTCCCGCCGTCAAAAGAGTGCAAGAAAGTGCAAGGTTTGGCTGGCGGAAGCGGAGGGAAAGGATTACAATATCGGCGGAAGCAGGAGGTTCGACGGTGGCGAAGAAAAGCGGAAACAAAAAAGGCGCGGCGGAAGCGGTTTCCGGAATCCGGATCGTGAGCCGCAATCGCAAGGCCCGGCACGATTACGCGATCTCGGATACCTTCGAGGCGGGCGTCGTCCTTCAGGGAACCGAAGTCAAAAGCCTGAGGGCCGGACGCGTCTCCATGGGCGACGCCTACGCCCGCATCAAAGACGGCGAGGTCTGGCTGGAACACTGTCACATCGACGAGTATCTCCAGGGAAACCGCTACAATCACGAACCCTTGCGGCGGCGGAAGCTGCTTCTGCACCGCCGGGAAATTCACCGGCTGGGCATCAAGACCAACGAACGCGGTTTTACGCTGGTTCCCCTATCCATTTACTTCAAACGGGGGCGGGCCAAGGTGGAATTGGGTCTGGCCAAGGGAAAAAAGACCTACGACCGGCGGGAAGACATCAAACAGCGGGACGTCAAACGCCAACTCGCCAGGGAAATGCGCCGCTGAAACTCCCCGGAGAATTTCCGAAATCCCCCCGATCGATTTCCGGATTCACGTTTTTTCCTTGCGTACGGCCTGTAAACGGCTCGCCAGTTCTTTGGATGTAAACGGCTTCCCGATGAAATTCGTGCCGCTTTCCAGAACACCGTGGCGAGCGATCACGTCCGCCGTGTACCCGGACGTGAACAGAACGCGCGTATCCGGCCGGATCTCCGCAAGTTGGGCCGCCAGATCCCTGCCGTTCATCCCCGGCATGATAACATCCGTCAGCAGGACATCGATGTTCCCCGCGTGGGAACGGGAAATCTCCAGGGCTTCCGGCCCGTTGGCGGCCTCCAGGACGGCGTATCCCATGCGTTTCAGCATTTTCACGGTCATGCGGCGGACGATGGCCTCGTCCTCCACCACCAGAATCACGCCCTCTCCCTTGGGCAAACCTTCCGATTTCCGCGCCGCCGGATCCGATGGATGTTCCGGTTCCTCGTCCAGGGCCGGCAGATGAATATCGAAGGTGGTTCCGCGGCCGGGTTTGGAAACGGCTTCGATAATGCCGCCATGCTGGGTGACCGTGCCGTAAACGGTGGCCAGCCCGAGGCCGGTTCCCTCCCCCTGGGGTTTGGTGGTGTAGAAGGGATCGAAAATGTGCGCCAGGGTGTCTTCGTCCATGCCCAGGCCGTCATCGAAAACCGACAGTCGGATGAACGGGCCGGGGGAGAGATTGGTATGGCTGCGGCAGTAATCCTCGTCCAGGGTCACGGGAGCGGTTTCGATCTCGATGGTTCCTCCATCCGGCAGGGCGTCCCGGGAATTGATGACCAGGTTGAGCAGGATCTGCTCGATCTGCACAGGATCGGCCAGAACGATGCAGGCATGAGGATCCGTCCGGATTTCCAGGCGGATATCCTCGCGGATGATGCGGCGCAGCATCGTTTCCAGCTCCGTCACCACCCGGTTGAGGTCGATGCGGTGGGGATCGAGAATCTGCTTGCGCCCGAAGGCCAGAAGTTGCGTGGTCAACGACGCGGCCCGGTCGGCGGCCTGGTGGATTTCGTTCAGGGATTCGAAGAGCGGCTCGTCCGGATGCAGATCAAGTTTCATCAACGAGCAGTTTCCGGTGATGCTGGTGAGCAGGTTGTTGAAGTCGTGGGCGACGCCTCCGGCCAGGCGGCCGATGGCCTCCATTTTGCGGGACTGGTGAAGCTGTTCCTCCAATTCGGCTTTTTCGCGTTCGGACAATACGCGATCGGTGACGTTCCGGCTGACGCCCACCAAGCCGATGTACCGGCCCGTTTCATCGAAGATCGGCGCCTTGGTGCTTTCCATGAAAATGGTTTGCCCGTTCGGTCCCACCATGTTTTCCTCGAAACGGCGCGGGATTCCGGCCTGGATGATGCCTTCGTCGCTTTTCCGGCATTGCTCCGCCAGTTCGGGGGGCAGAAGTTCCGCGTCGGTCTTGCCGACGATATCCTCCCGACAGGATCCGGTCAGTTCTTCGTAGGCCCGGTTGACGATCTGGTTGCGCCCCTCGGCGTCCTTGAAGTACACCACGTCGGGAATGGCCTGGATCAGGCTTTCCATGCGGGAATGAAGCAGGTCGGCCTGTTTCTCGAATTTCTTCTGCTCCGTGATGTCGCGGATGTTCACCAGAATACCGACGGTTTTCCCCCCGTCCCGCACCATGCCGACGCGTACCTCAACGTTCTTTTCGGTTCCGTCCTTGGTCAGTACTTCCATTTCCAACTGTCTCAGGATCTTTTTTGGATCGAACACCTGCCGGAACAGCTTTAAAAGCGCCGGCAGGGTCAGCTTGGTGTATTTCACCAGGGAGGAAATGTGCGTTCCGATCAACTCCTCCGGCTCGATGCCGAACATGTGCCGTACGCGCTCGTTCACATCCAGCACCCGACCCCATTTGTCGATGAACAGGATTTCGTCCTGGGCGTTGTTAAACAGGAGCCGATAGCGTTCCTCGGTATCCTGCACTTTCGACAGCAACCCGCGCTGTTCGGTGACGTCTTCGATCGTCGTAATGATTTTGATGACTTCATCGTTCAGGAAGATGGGAATCTTGCGCGTTTTCGTCAGGGTGGTCCGACCGTCGAAGGAATGGCTTTCCTCCGTGATTAGTGTTTCTCCGGTACGAAAAACCCGGTTGTATTCGGCCTGAACGTTCTCGGTCAGGAAAGGACAGATATCGAACAGGTTTCGTCCCACGGCATCGCCGATGGATGGGTCATGAAGTTTCATCCATTGCATACATGTCCGGTTGGCCAGGGTGAGTTCGAAATTGCGGTCGATGACGTGCAGAGCGAAATTCAGGCTGTCGATGGTGGAGCGGTAAAGCTGTTCGGAAACGGCCAGGGATTCGCGGGTTTTTCGCAATTCCGTGATATTGCGGGAGATTCTGGCGATTTCCACCACCCGTCCGGACTCGTCCCGGATGGGAATGTTGTGATCCAGAAAGACGTGGCGTTCCCCCATCCACTCGACTTCGTTTTCCTGACTGTCGGCTTTTCCCGTCTCGAAGATTCTCTCGATCTGTTCCCGGAGTTCTTGCGCCTTTTCCGGAGGGAAAAGGTCCGCCAGACGTTTTCCCCTGGCCTCTTCCGAGGTCATTCCATAGCGTGCGGGGCTGTTGGAATATAGAATGGTGCCGTTTTCATCGAGGAACGTCACGATATCCTCGGCGTTCTCCAGCATCAGTCGCATCCGGCCCCGGAACAGGTACGTTTGCGGATTTTCCTCCGAGTCTTCCAACTCCCTTTCCAATTGATGGACGCGCCGATAGGCCTCTTGCAGGAGTTCGAGCTTCCGTTGTTTCCTGGAATCCTGTTCCGTCATTCGCCTGCTTCCGTCATCGGCGTTCGAATCGATCTGCAAATATCCTGTATTTACTTGCAATCAATCGACATTTCTCATGAAATCCACAGAATTTTACCATAATGAAAGCCGGATTTCCATTCCGGAACTTGTTACAACTCCGTTTTCAGCCGAAATGTCGGCCGAGCGGATTCGAAACGAAATACCGAAAAGCATAAAAAATATAAGAAAACAAAGAAGTCCAAACATTCCAATCACCCGTTTTGCCGCCCGGCTCCGCACCCCCATCTTTGCCACGGAATCCCGGCGTTCTTTTTCAGGAGAATCCCCGATGATGGAAAATTTCAAACTCTATTCACTTTCTTATCGTTTCGGCAATATCCGGAGAAATTCCCGCCGTTTTCCGATATTTTACGGCGATTTTTCGTCGATGGAATCGGAGGGCCAGAAGAACAAATTGACGGTCGCCCCGTTCCGCTCCACCTTGAAGGCGGCTTTTCGACGTAGTTCCACCCGAAAATAGACCTCTCCCGCCGCCTTCGAGAAGTCGGGCCGGATGGCGGTGACCACGGTTCCGAAGGCGGCCGTATTCAGCGGCAATAAGTTGATTTTATTCGTTATTCTAGCCGGGCGGAAGACAAAACGGATTTCCTTCTCGTTCAGCCACTCGGAAGCGACTTCCACCGGGCGTTCGAACTGGATTTCCACCCGTCCGGCGGGATACTCGGAGCGGAATCCGAAGACGTTCAGACGGGCGGGAGGCTGGGTGTCCGGGGATAGTTTTCGCACCGGAAGAACGGGAGTTTCCTTCCCTGCGTTTTCGGCTTCCTCACGCTGTTTTCTTTCTTCTTCCTGCCGTGCTTTTTCCGCCAAGAGGCGCTCGCGTTCGGCCAGAAGGCGCTTGTGCTCGGCTTCTTCCCGCTGCTTTCTCTCTTCTTCCTGGCGTGCTTTTTCCGCCAAGAGACGCTCGCGTTCAGCCAGAAGGCGCTTGCGCTCGGCTTCTTCCCGCTGCTTTCTCTCTTCTTCCTGGCGCGCTTTTTCCTCCAAAAGACGCTCGCGTTCGGCCTCCAGACGCTTGCGCTCGGCTTCCTCACGCTGCTTTTTTTCTTCTTCCTGTCGCGCTTTTTCCACCAAGAGGCGTTCGCGTTCGGTTTCCAGGCGCTTGCGCTCGGCTTCTTCCCGCTGCCTTTTCTCTTCCTCCTGGCGCGCCTTTTCCGCCAAAAGGCGTTCGCGTTCGGCCAGAAGACGCTTACGCTCGGCTTCTTCCCGCTGCTTTCTTTCCTCCTCTTCTTTGGCCTTCAGGGTCAGAAGACGCCCTTTTTCCTCCTCCACGCGTTCCTTTCGTTCCATTTCCTCCCGCTGGCGGCGGGTCTCGGTCACCGACAGCGTGGCCTCGGCGTCGGGAACGCTCCGCCAATCGCCTTCCTCGGACGGCGATGGGAGGGGATTTTTCTCCGCCGCGACGGGAGATTCCGCTCGGATAATTTCGGCGTTTTCCGTGTTCTCCGCTTTCTCCGCAGCCTCGGCTTTTTCGACGATTCCGACGGGTTGAGCGTGTTCCGAGGGTTCGGCGTTCTCGACGATTTCCGCGGGTTGGACCTGTTCCACGGGTTCGGCGTTCGTCGCGGAAGGCGGGGGAAGAGGCGCGGGGGGCGGCGGTTCCTGCCGTGTCTTCGCATGCGGCTTTTCCCCGGGCTTTTCCTCTTCGGACGCCGCCGTCTCCAGCATGGCGATCCGAACTTCTTGTTTCTCCTCGGGAATCATGTCCATGGCTGGAACGGGCGGCGGTTCCGAAACATCGGAGGTTTTTTCCTTCTCGGGCCATTCGGGTGGAGCCGGAGGAATCGGGGAGGCTGGAATTTCCTCGGAAACTTTCTCGGGAATCTCCATGCGGGCCAGTTCCAGACCTCCCGGCAGGGGCTCCAGGACGATCCGCAAGCCGTTTTTCATGCGCTCCATGCGGAAATCCGCCGCGCGGGCCAGGAAAAGCACCAGTCGCAGACCTTCGTCCGCCCCCTTGAGCTTTTCCACCGTAAGATCTCGGACCAGGTTTCCGGTTATGCTCGGGACGCGCAGGTTTTCGATCCCCCGGCAGTGGGGAAAGTCGAGGATCAGGCGGTCCGGGTCGGGCAGAAGAAAACTGGTGAAGACCGGCGCGGCTTCGGACGTGAGTTCCAGGATGGTGCGCCCGCCGTCCTGACGGGCGTGCAACCCTTGGACATGATTCATCGTTTCCGCGTGGAGCAAAAACGGAAACAGGCCGGCGATCATGGCCAGCCAGGCGATCCGGATCATGGGAAACAGGCCGCGCACCCGGGTTCCTCCGTGTGGAATCCATTCAGTAGACGGCTGGATTGTAACACGGAACGATCCGACTTGCCATCTTTTCAAGGATGCGCCTGTTTCAGCGGGACTCCCGCCGCTTATTCATTCATGGAAGAAAGCAGCGCCTGTTCCAACTCTTCGATCTCGCATGGTTTTCCGAAATAGCGGTACAACCCTTTCTTTCCCAGTTCGAACGCCTTCTGCAAATCGCCGTAGCCCGTCAGCATCAGCACCCGGATTCCGGGTTGCAGGGCGGTGATTTCATTGAACAGGGCGTGGCCGTTTCCGTCCGGAAGATTCACGTCAAGAATGGCGGCCGTATAGGAGCTTTCGGCCGCTGCGCGCCGGGCCTCGGCGGCCGAGTAGGCGACCTGAACGGAAAAACCCCGGCGGTCGAGCCGTTTGGCCAGGGCGTCGGCAAAGGCTTTTTCATCATCCACAAGAAGGATTCGTGCATCTTTGGTCATAAGAAACTCCCGTTGGCGGCGGATTGGCGAAATCGAAACTCACCGTTCCTCGTACTGCTTCATTTTACGGGCCAGCGTCCGGCGGTTGATGCCCAGGATCCGGGCCGCCCGGGACCGGTTTCCCCGGCATTCCGCCAACACCTGTTCGATGTACGAACGCTCCATCGCTTCCAGGGAACGCCGCTGCGAGCGAGCGTCGTCGTCGGATGGCGAATCAGGCGGCGCGCCGTCGTCGGCCGAAATCTGGACGACGCTTCGGCCGTCCGAAACGCCCAGCACTTCGTAACCCCCCCGGGCCAGAACCCGTTTTAAAAGGTCCAGCATCTCCCGATCGCCCTCGGCGACCAGGATGCGTAGCGGTTTTTCCTTCGTCATACCGCGTTCCTCGTCGTTTTCAAGTTCCCGGGAGGCGACGATCATAGATCCAGTTGTTCCAGGTTGCGCAACTCCGTCAACAGTTCGATGGGACTCATTCCCACCGCGCGATTCATGATTTCCTCCACCAGTTCGGCGTGTTTCTTTCCCATGGCCTTCAGACGCTTCGAGAAGGCGCTGCTGATGGCCTTGATGACGTCGTCCAGTTCGCAGGGTTTCAAAAGATACTCGTACGCGCCCGAGCGGGTCAGGCTGGCGGCCGAATGGATGGAGCCGTGTCCGGTGAGAATCACGACCTCCACCGTCGGATCGTGGGCCTTGATGCGGCCGAGCAGTTCCTCTCCGTCCATGCCGGGCATTTTCAGGTCCAAAAGGGCCACGTCGAAGCGGCGGCCCGCCTCCACGGCTTCCAGCGCCTCGCCGCTGTCCGAAAACTCGCTGACATCGATGTCCCGCAGGCGCAAGCGGGTGGTCATGTTGTCCAGAAACTTCTTTTCGTCGTCCACGAACAGCAATCGGATTTGCCTTTCCATGCTTACCTCCTGTCGAGCGGCTTGCTTTTTAAGCCGGTTATACGGGCGGAAAGCCCAGCCAGTTCCAGTAAATCGCGATGATCCAGATCCAGAGAACCAGAAGCGAAAGCGCGAAGATCGCCAAGCCGTGCCTGGCGAAATCTCCCAGCGTGATGAGCCGCTCGCCCGTCTCGGGGTTTTCCGCCAGGGCGTAGACGATGGCGTTGTTCGGCGTGCCGATAATGAGAATGTGCGCGAAGGACGAAGCGAAGGCCGTGGCCAGGCCGATCATCCACGGATGCGTCTTGGCCAGCACCGCCATGGGCACCGTGATGGGGCCCACGGCCGACACGGTGGCGCCGTCGCTCATAAAGTTGGTCAGAACGCCGGTCAGCGTGCTGACGGCCACCGCCAGCCCGGCCCCGGAACTCATGGATTCGGGCAGAACGGCCAGAAATCCCTTGGCGATGTACAGCGCCGCTCCGGTCATGGCCAGGCCCTTGCCCAGGGCCGTCGCGGCGGCGTACAGGGCCACCACCTCCCAGTTGATGCGCGTGATGTCCGTCCAGCGCACCAGCCGCAAAAGCGACATGAGCAAGAGGCCCAGAAGGACCGGCCCCGCCATGCCGAAGGTGGTCGAAAGCGTGATCCAGCCCAGAATCACCACGATGAGCACCGCCGCCATCAGGTATTCCTTCCGCACCATGGGGCCCAGCCGCCGGGATTCGGCCTTGACGATCTCCGCGATGTTGATGTTTTTGACCTTCACCTTGCGCGCGATGAACAGGTAGAAGTACAGCCCAATCACCAGCGCCATGACCGGCACGAAGGGCAGGCCGTACATGACCCAATCCCCGTAGGAGGGCGCGACGCCGTAATCCTTCAGAATACCCAGCATGATGGCGTTGCGACCGCCCGCGCTGGGCGAGCCCGGCCCGCCGATGTTCCCGGCCCAGGTGACGATGAGAAGAAGCAGCATGGCCAGGTATTTGTCGCTTTTCAGCCCCGCCGTACGGATGGAGGCCATGTAGACCACCAGCATGATCGGCGTGATGAAGGCCACCAGAGCGTGCTCGGAGATGAACGAGGCGGTGACCGAAAACAGCGGAACGAAGATGAACAGAAACCGCCGCATATTGCTGCTCAGTCCCAGCAGCAACACGCCGATGCGGCGGTCCAGGCCGGTCTTGGCGATTCCCACGGACATGGCCAGTACGCCGAAAATGAACAGCACCGAATCCTTCAGGAAACTTTTGGCCACCAGTTCCGGTGGCATGATCCGGAACCAGTACATCACCACCGCGATGAGGATGGCGGTGAAACCGATGGGAATGGCCCCCGTTCCCCAGAAGAAGGCCGCAAGTATCAGCAGGCCGATCATGATCTTGACCTTGAAAACCGCCGTGTTTTCGGACAGATTTTCTCCCGCGCCTTTCACCAGGCCGGCTTCCTTGCCGTAGTAGTCCTTGATGGCCTGGCCCACGGACATTTTCTGATAGGACGCGTATCCGCCGATGGCGTCGCCCATCCGGCCGCTTTTGGGCGTGGACACCAGTTCTCGTATGGAATCCGGAGCGGGCAGAAGCAGGATCAGTCCGAACAGCAGGAAACCGATCAGGATGAAGAGCGGCCGGTAATTGGTGACGCCCATCAGCCTCTGCCGCAGGCTCGGACTGGCTTCGGGCAGTTTGTCGTAGCGGGCCAGAAGGTTCACGCGGTCCCGCTTCGCCATGTCGATCTCGGACAGCAGTTCGTCGAAGTCGAGCGTTTTCTCGTGGAAGGCGTAGGCGTCCAGGCGGCCGATCTGGGTGGCGGACTGGTAGGTGGCGTGTCCGGTGAGGACGATCACCTGGCAGGTAGGTTGCAGGTTCTTGATTTCCTTCAGGACTTCCTCCCCGCTCATGCCGGGCATCTTCAGGTCCAAGAGCACCACGTCGTAGTCGTAGAGGCGCACCTGCCGGATGGCCTCCTCGCCGCGATTGACGGTATGCACGCTCAGATCCCGCAGTTTAAGCCGCCTGGCCAGGTTCTCCGTCCACTTCACCTCGTCGTCAACGATCAGAATATCCTTGTGATTGTCAGCCATGTCGATTTCCTTTATGCATGCGTTTTCGGCAAAACGATTTCGAAAGCCGTGCCCCGGCCGGGCTCGCTGGTGACGTTGATCGTGCCTCCCAGCGCGGTGACGATGCCGTGGGTGATCGACAGCCCCAGTCCGGTTCCCTTCCCGACTTCCTTGGTGGTGAAGAAGGGTATGAAAATCTTTTCGATGTGTTCCGGAGCGATGCCGCCGCCCGTATCGGAGACGATCAGGCTCACCGTGCGCCCCTGGTCGAACGCCTGGATCGTGATGCGGCCCGTCTTGCCGATGGCGTCGGCCGCGTTGCGGACAAGATTGATGAGCACCTGCTTCAACTGGTTTTCGTCGGTGTGGATGGGCGGAAGGCTTTCGTCCGCCTCCACGATAATCTCGATGTTCTCCAGAAGCAGTTCCTTTCGCACCATCTCGGCGGTCTGGGCCACTACGCACTTCAGGTCGCAATCGGACAGGCTGGGTTTGTTCCGCCTGGCGAAGCCCAGAAGCTTGTGAATGATGCTCCGGCAGCGATTGGATTCCTCGCGGATGGAATTCAGGCGCTCCAGAAACTCCCCGTAATCGAAGGTCTGTTTCATGCGCGGGTCCAGAAGATCCTCCATCACTCCGATTTCGGAGAGAATGATCGCCAGCGGGTTGTTGATTTCGTGGGCGACGCCCGCGGCCATTTCGCCCATGGTGCTCATTTTTCCGGCCTGGACGAGCTGGCTGATAAGCTCCGCGCGATTGGCCTCCGAACCGGCGTACTTGCTCATCAGCGTGGAGACCGCCAGAAGCGAGGCGATGACCGTGAGCACGATGCCCAGAAGAATGATGATCGCAACGATCACCTGCGCGCGGTAGATGGGAGCGTAGGCGGCGGCGGCGGGCTGGACCACCACCAGCCGCCAGTCCGCGTTTTTCAGCCGGTGCAGGGCCGCCAGGTGGGCCTCGCCGTCCATGTCGGTCTCGAAAACCCCCACGCTTTCCCGCACGATGGCGTTATGAAGCGGAGACTGGTCCAGCGGCAGCCCCAGGCGCTTCGGCGCCACCTGGTAGATGCCCTCCGGGTTGACGATGAAGGCGTGGGCGCTTTCGATCTGGCGAACGTCGTCCACGAACTGCTGGAATTTGTGCAGGTTCACCGTCAGACGCAACACCCAGGGACGATTGTCGCGCACGGCCTTGACGGCGATGATGAAGTGTGGCTGATCCCGATATCCCAGGTAGACATCGCTGATGAAGAAACGGCGGTCGGTGGCCATCAGGACCATGAACCAGGGCTCCAGGCGGTAGTTCTTGTCCGCCAGAAACTCGAACGGCCCCGAATAGGCGACGTGGTTGCCGCTACGGTCGAAGACGCCCACGTCCAGGATGGTGTCGTCCAGGGATTGCAGCACCTTGTGCAGTTTTTCCACCTCGCTCTTCGTCGGCGGCAGGTTGATGAGATCGGAATCGACGATGCCGTTCAGGGCCGAGATCTTGTTGGAAATGAAGCGGTCCACGGCCTGTCCGTGGCTGGAAGCCAGGGTTTGAAGCTGGAGTTTGTTCCGTTTTTCCAGGGTGGCCTTGAATTGATAGTGGAAATAGGCGGACAGAATCAAAAGGGGAACCAGGGCCACCAGCAGCAGGCGCAGCAAAATCGTGTTGCGAAGCCGTTTCAGGGAGATGTCGGTGGGTTTGAAGGCCTTGGCCAGCGCGACCCGGTGGGAAATCTGCGATCCGTTTTGTTCCATGGTGTCCACGCTCCTCGCCGTCGTTGGCGACCCAACAAAGAGCAAGAAACGGACCAGGATTTCAACAGGCCGTAATTATTGAATTATCCGAAATATCCGTATGGCGGACGAAACGAAAACGGAAGCCTGCGGGTGGGGCAAAATGTCCCGCCCGGAAAACGCGAGGGAAACGACGAGAGGGAAACGGTTGAAATGACGGCGTTCTCGTCGGATTTTTCCCGGGTGGGGCGAAATGTCGCACCTCCATCCCCGGAGTGAGACAAAACGGAACCGTGCCCGAACGACGCCTTGTCTACCCGCAGCCGCCCTGGGGTTTCTTTTTCCGCGCGATCTTCACCTTGCGGGTGTATTCCACCTTGGGAATAGCCGGGTCGTGGGTGACGGTGGGACGGGCGTGCGTCGCCTTGTGGGTGGCCATGAAGCAGTCCGTGGGGAACTCCTTGCAGGCGCAGCCCGGATGCGAGGAGTAGGAGCGCGCCCCCACCGCCTGCAAAAAGGCGTAGCGCAGTCGTTCCGGACGGGCCTCGTCGGCGTCGGGACGCGCCACCGCGATGCAGGGATCGATCTTGTACACGTCCAGCCACTTGTTGACGCCGCCCTCCACGATGTACAGGTTGATGACGCCCGCGCCGCGCAGATATTTATAGGCTGCCGTGCTGTCCCGCTCGCCGTTGCTCATGACGAACGTCACGGTGTTGGCGGGCGCGTTTTTCAGATCCCCGATCAGGACCGGATCGTCAAGGCGCTCCGGCGGAATATTCAAGGCTCCGAGAACGTGGAAGAGGTTGAAATCGCTTTCCTTCCGAATATCCAGAATAGTCGTGCGCATGGCCGCGTTCTGCATCAGTTCCACCACCTCTCCCGGGTGGATGTACACGTCGCGGTTTTCGAGCTTCGGCCTTTCCTGGTCGGCCATACGGGCGAAACGATCCTCGGGCCCCAGCTGGCCGATGGCCGCCACGATCAGCACCGCCAGAACCAGCAGACCGGCGGCGGCGGCCTTCCTGCGGTTTTCGGGCAGTAGGGGAATGTCCTTCCAGGCCATTTTACTTCCGAAGAAGCGTTCGGAGATTTCTCCGCCCCAGAACATGAGAAGCGCCATCAGGATCAGCAGGATCAACACCACGCCCGTGGGCAGACCGAGTCCCTCCGGAAGCGTGAAGCGTCCCATGAAGCTGGAATCCGCGAAGGAATGGAAACTCCCCACGGTTTCGCCGAACAGGAAGATGCCGAAGGCCACGCCGAAGACGAAGAAAATCCCGTCGATTTTCAGCGTGCTGGACGCCACCAGGGACGTTCCCGGGCAGAAGCCGCCGATGACGAAGCCCACGCCCATGATGAGCCCCCCCATGATGCCGGGCCAGAGATAGGTGGGGTTGACCCACACGCGGTCGTAGTCCAGCAACCCCAGAGAGGTGCTCAGGAAAATCAGCGTGGAGGCCACGATGATGCCCGTGAACATGACCTTCAGGACCGTCATATCCTTCAGGTAAAACTGGGCGGCCAGTTTGCGCGAATCCCCGAAGCCGGACATCTCCAGCACCGCGCCGAAACCCATGCCGATGGCGAGGTAGATCATGTAGAAGACCGCCGTGGAAACGTTCTGTGCCAGATCGAAAGGAGCCATGGTTCGTTCTCCCGTGAAAAAACGGTTGTTCGCTCAGTTCCAGAAACGGCGCAGGAAATACGCCACGGCGTAACCCGCGCCGAAAATGGCGAACATGAAGGCGAAGCTTCCCACCGAAAGCACCGCCCCGCCGCTCAACGCCTGTCCCGAGGTGCAGCCGCGCGCCAGCCGCGCGCCGTAGCCCATGATGGCCCCTCCGGCGAAGGCCATGGCCAGCCGCGTGGGGTTGGAGATGCGCGGGCCCTTGCGGATTTCCGGCTTGAAGCGCCTGTGCAGAAGCCCGGACAACGCGCCGCCCAGAAACGTGCCCGCCAGCATGAAGACGGAACCGTCCGCCAGGGGGGACTTGCCGCCGCCCGCGAACTTGGCGAAGTACGCCGTGCGATCCACATGTCCGGAGGCGAAGAGGTCCAGCACGGCGGAGACCACATGGGTCAGCCCGCCGGAGGCCCCCAGGCCGTTTCCGGTGACGAAAAACGCCAGAAAAAGAACGACGCCCAGAAGGGTTCCGCCCAGGTAGGGATTGAGGTACGTGGGGGTTTCGGTTTTGGTGTTCATTTCCGAACCTCGCTGTTTTCGTTCGGGGACGCCGCTTCGGCCTCGATATCCTCGTTGCCGGTAATCATGGCTTCGATGTTGGCGAAGACGGTGTGCCCGGTGGTGGTGAGATAGACATGCGTCACGACGAAGGAGGCTAACAGCCAGGCCCCCAGGTTATGCAAAGGCGTCATCCAGACCAGCCCGCCCACGGACTCCAGCGAACCGGGCCACCAGCCCGCCGCCCAGATGGCCGCGCCGGTGAGCACCTGGAAGGGCAGAAGGACGTTCAGCAGCATCATATAGGTCACCTGCTGCAACGGATTCAGCTTGCGCTCGGGCGTCTTTCTCATGGGATGCGGCGCACCCACGAAAATCCCGTTTATGTAGTACTTGGCCTGGGCGATGGTGTCCTGCAAAAAGGTTTCCCGGCGCGGAATGAACTGCTTGATGTCCGTGGAAACCAGGTGATAGAAGAGCGACAGAAAGGCGTTGGCGATCAGGATTCCGGCCAGGACGTTGTGCAGGTTCACCGCCGTGGCGAAACCGAAGAACGCGGGGCCTTCCACCCAGTGGATCTCGATGCCGGTCACGAGCAGAAGCAGGATCGAAAGCGCCATGAGCCAGTGCCAGACGCGCTCGTAAAGCGAATACATGCGCACACGCTTCATCTCCGCGTGGTGGGCGGCGTGTTTCTTGCGGCTGCGGATGCGCAGTCCGCCGTGCGCTCCGATGCCGATGGCGGTCATCACGAAGAGCGCGAAGCCCAGCGAGTCGCTCCAGGGGGCGCGGTCGTGACCGAGGACGTAGCGTTCGCCCGCGCCGTCGTGGGCTTCGTAGCGTAAGCCATCGCCTTCGGAAACGATGGATCCCATGAGTAGCGGACCGCCCACGCCGGGCTCGATGCGCGGCCGGACACCCGGAATGCGATAGCTCGAAAGGACGACGTTTTCGCCGATACGGCTGTTTTCACCGTGACAGGCGGCGCAGTCCAGGGAAACCCACTCTCCGGCCAGCGCGCCGTGACGGATGCGGTGAGGCTCCACCGTCCCGGAGATGACGGGATGCTCGATCCCCAGGGATTCCAGGCGCTTGCGTACACCCGCGATCTTTGTTTCATCGTCCAGCCGGAGTTCCGCACGGGAAAGCTTTCCGTCCGCGTTCTTGTCGAAAAGCTTAAGAATGTCGGCATGATAGCCAGATTCTCCCAGAAAAGCCTTCTCCACCGTGGCAAAGGGAACGGGCGCGCCTTTTTCGTCGGTCCAGGCGTAGCGCGTCACCAGGTTGTACGGCGCGAAAGGCTTATCCTTTGGGCCGCCGTCGGCGAAGAGCGCGGGGCGGTAGCCCGTAATATAGGCGGCATTCAGGTTTTGCCCGTCCTCCCGCTCCATACCGCGATAGTCCAAAAGCGGCGCTCCGTCCGCCGTGACCACGGTTTCGTCCAGACTCCGCAGGGCCGGACCCATCATTTGCGAGGCATGGCAGCTCAGGCAGTCCAGTTTCGCCATGTGCCGCTCGCGGTAGGGCAATTCTTCGTGGGCGGCCATGGGATCGTGGCAGTCGGTGCAGGCGGCGGCCTTCAGGCGATGATCCGGCCGGTAAAGGTATTCAGCCATGCTCAATCGGCGGGGGTCGCGGCGCAGAAACGGCAGGCTGTCGTCCTTGATCTCCGTCTTTTCCGGGTTGTTGGACGAATAATGGCAGGCGGTGCAGGTCACCATGCGTCCGGCGTGCACGTCCCAGGGATAGGTGAGCGCGTCCTTGGCGGCCAAGTTGAGGTACGATTCGGCGCGTTTTCTGTCGGAGAGGATCTCTCCGGTGAAAAGCGTGCGATCGTAGCGCGGCCGTCCGATCTCCAGGACCGCACTTTCGTAATCATCCGGAATCGTTAAGGGTTTCTGCCCGCCATGCACGAGGCCGTGGCACTGGGCACAGTTTTCCGGCTTCGGTGCGTGAAGGCCCAGGGCGGAGCGTAAGAGGTTGCCCTTGTCGTCGAAATCCGTTTCCATAGGCTCCAGACGGCCGTTTTCGAAGTGGCAGCGGATGCAGGTGGCCTCGGCAACCTCGGCGTGGTCGTCGTGGGCCTGAATGAAGGCCGTATCGTGGCAGTTTCCGCAGGTTTTCCCGGTGTCCATGGGGCGGCCGCTTGCCCGGACGTTCTCACCCGCTGCGTCCAGCAGGGGAAAGACCGGGTGAATGACGTTAACGTCCTCCGGATCGACGATGGGGGCGGCTGGAGCTTCTTTTTTCGCCGTTTCCGCAGCGATTTCCGCCGGTTGGGCGACGGTGTTTTCGGCATGCGGCTCGGCGGCGACGGTGTTTTCCGTTTCGTGCGCCGATTCATGCGCCGTATCCGACGCCCAGGCCGGAACCGTCGAGAACAACACAAAAAACAGCGCGATTCCGATGGGTTTTCTCATTTCCGCCCCCCCGTCCGCATGGGATCGACGCCGTAGCCCAGCGTCTTCCAGTCCATCCGTCCGTCCTTTCCGTGGCAGTCGGTGCAGCCCAGGGCTTTTTCCTTCGGCGTGACCATGTGGGAGAGCGGCCAGTACATCACCGTGGGCGCGAAACCGTATTGCCCGCTGTAGGGAATCCCGGCGCGTTTGGCCCCGATTTCCAGGGCCTTGGCCCAGTCGAATTCCCACCAGAAGCCGCCCTCCCCGGCGGTGAGCGGCGGGATGAACATTTTGTTCACCTTGTCGTAAGGTTGCTTGCCGCGATGCACTTTAAACGGCCAGATCTTGGCCGTTTTGTCCCGGATGGATCCCAGGGGCCGATTCAGAACGGTGGGTTCGTCCGGATTCATTTTATCGCCCACCAGATAGCGGCCGGTGCGCATGTTGAACCAGGCGTATTCGGGGATGACGCTCTGCTCGTACTTGAATTCTCCTTTGATTTTCAAGTATTCGTGTACATTGTCCGGGCGGGAGTCGTCGCCCGCCTTCGACCAGTCCCAGTCCATCTTGGTGGGCACCTGGTTGGCGAAATTCGGGATGTGGCAGGTCTGGCAGGCCACGGCGCTTAGATGTGTATTGATGCGCTTGTCCCTGTGCGCCACGTTTTTATGGCAGTCCGTGCAGCCGATGCCGTCGTCCGCGTTGACGCTGACCGAATAGGCCGTGCCCTGGATGTCGTGCTTGACGGTCTTGTGGCAGTCCACGCAGTAGAATTTTTCCCGTCCCATGTGGACGTCGTTGTCCGCGCTGGAGTTCTCCAAGCTGTTGTCCAGGTCGCCGTGCTTGACACCCAGACCGCCGCCGCCGAAGAAATGGCAGACGCCGCAATTCTCCCGGCGGGGAAAGCCCACGGATTTCGCCGAGGCCAGAAGGTCCGTGCCTTCCTTGGGCAGACCGGATTTTCCTTTGCGATAATCGCCGGTTCGCTCGTGACAGACCAGGCAGTCCACGTTTTCTTCTTTTTTAAAATCGAAGTTTTCGTCCGCCCATCCATACCCGGCGTGGCACTTGGTGCAGGAGGGCCAGTTTCCCTCGATACCGATGCAGAAGTTGTTGATGAGATTCTTTTTTCCGATGCGATGCTTGCCCTCGTGCCCCTCGATTTCCACCGGGTGGCCCAGCCACTGGAAATGATCGGTCTTCATGACGTCCCGTGCCGCCTCTTCATGACATTTCAGGCAGGCTTTCGTCACCTCTCCGGGGGAGGTGAAGGCTTTTTCGAAAAACGCTCCGTGATCCAGGTGGCTTCGACTCTCCGGACGTTGGACCTCCTCCGCGTGGACGAGCGCCGAAAACGCCAGAAAAACGAGCATTCCCGCAAGAACTCGCGAAGTTTTCGTCAAGGGTTTTCTCATGAACGGACTCCTGGTTTCGCCCATGCCGGGCTCTGGATATCGGTCGGATTCCCGAAGGCGGCCGTTTCACCTCCCGGCAGGGTCCGGTGACAGTTGGCGGCGATGTCGGAAAGCCGGGTTTCCTCGAAATACCGCACGATTCGTTCCTGAATATCGGCCATTTTTTCACCAAATATACAGGCAATCGCCTGTTTTTGGCCGCAGGCGGGCGTGGCGAACATGCAGTGGCTTTTCTGCATGGGACCGTCGAAAACGCTGTAAACGTCGCAAAGACGGATGTCCTCCGCCGGGCGGGCCAAGTGGAATCCGCCGCCGGGGCCGCGCCGGGCCGTGAGCATCCCCGCCTTGGTCAGGCGCTGGCAGACTTTCATGGTGTGCGCCTCGCTGGCGCCGCAGGCCGCGGCCAGGTGGGTGGCGCTGACCGTTTCCCCGGAGGAGGCCAGAAAAGCCAGGGCGTGCAGGGCGATGGCGGTGGCTTCGGACATGCGGATCAACGTGGACATGGGGTACCTCGCAAAAACATCTATTCTGGTATTTAATTACCTGAATACAAGAATGCTGTCAAGGGAATTCCGAAACATTTTTTCTTTTCAACGATTTCAAAGGAGGAATTTCCCATGGCGTGACAGAAGTTTCGGACACTTTATTCAAGAGTTCGGAATCGGAGACGATTAATGATTGCAGCAAACGGGCAATCCGTTTGGAGGCATTTCAGATGGATTTTCGGAGTAATATCGATGGACGCGCCCAATCAGAAACCCATGATCGAACGGACGGCCAAACTATGGTTGAAGCTTTTCATCCAATTCATGCTTCCCGGCGTGGCGATCGTCTTCGTGTTTTTCTATCTCAGTGTATACGTCGTGCTCCCCGAGTTCGAAGCGACCAACTTGAACCGCAAACGCGAAATGATCCGCAACCAGGTCCAACTGGCCGATAGCGTTATCCGGGGGTTTTACAAAAAGTCCGAAAACGGGGAAATGGAGGAAGAAGAAGCGAAACGGGGCGCTCTCGAAACCATACGGAAAATGAATTTCGGAGAGCAAAACAAAGACTATTTCTGGGTGAACGACATCCACGGCATCATGCTGATGCATCCCTACGTCAAATCCATGGAAAACACGAATGTCATGGAAGTCAAGGACATCAAGGGGAAAACGCTATTCAAGGAGTTTGTCAAGAAGGCCCGTGAATCTGGAAATGGCTTTGTAGATTACATGTGGCAACTGAACGACGATCCCACGAAGATCGCCGAGAAGATTTCCTACATCTCCCTTTTCGAGCCCTGGGGGTGGATCGTCGGGACCGGGGTTTACGTGGAGGACGTACGGGCCGAGATTCAATCCCTGCAACATCGCATGATTCGCCATTTCCTGGTGGGCATAGGCGTGGTCATTCTCCTGTCGCTCTTCACCAGCGTCCAGGCCGCAAGGCTCCAGTTGCGGCGCGAACTCGCGCAACGGAACCTGGAGCGGCTGGAGAAATGGTCCCGTTCGATTCTCTTCCACATCGGAGAAGGCGTCATCGTGTGCGACGCCAATCATTGGGTTCTTTTTATGAACGCCACGGCCGAACGCATGCTCGGCCTGGACCAACAGGAGGCCGTCGGAAAATTGTTGCCGGATCTGCTCCCCCTGGAAAATTTCGATGGCAACGCTCCTTTGGTTTTGCCCATTGAGACGTTCATCGCCGGGGAGAATCATTCGTTTTCCGCAAAGTGGACGGATGAAGGCGGCAATTATATTTGCCTGTCGCTCCATCTTTCCATGCTGGACATGGATACGCACAAGGGCGAGTCCAGAATCTGCATTCTCTCCATCCGCGACGTGACCGAACGAATGCAAATCATGCGGGAACTGGAGGCGCACAGGGATCGGCTGGATAAACTGGTGGAGGAGCGCACCGCCGAACTGATGCAGGTCAACGAGGAACTGCAGCTGGTTCAAATCGCCATCGACTCCGCAGCGGACGGCATTTCCATCCTCGATGATGAAAGCAACGTGATTTTCGCCAACCAGGCGGAGGAGGAGCTTTTCGAGAAAACGAAAAAGGAGTTGATCGGCGCCCGGCATCCGATCTTCAATGATGAAAACACGATAATCCTGAACAAGGAAGATCTTCTTCGAAAAAAAGAAATCTGGAGAGGAGAGATCACGCTGGAATCTTCCGATGATCCGGCGGTGCAGCTGGATCTGAGCATCACGCCCATTCAATCCGCCGGTATTAAGCGGCCCCTGTATATCCTGATCGAAAAAGATATCACCGCGAAACGGAGACAGGAGGAATTCCTGTTCCGGTTGAAGGCGGCTTTCGAGCAGTCGCTGGACGGCATGATTATCGTGAATACCCAAATGGAAATCGAATTCACCAACCAGGCCTGGGCGGAGATGCACGGATACACCACCGAGGAGATCATCGGAAAGAAGCCGGAATTCTTCCATTCCCGCCACCAGTTCGAAGTGGAGACCGCGCCGTTCATCGAGCAGGTTCGCACAGACGGAAAGGCCGTGGCCGAAGTCGGGCACATCGACAAAAACGGCGATTCGTTTCCCACCACCACCAGCGCCACGCTGATCTACAATCGGAAAGGCGAGCCCGTCGCCGTGCTGGTCATCGCCCGGGACATCCGCAGACAGAAGGCAAACGAACTGGCGGTTCGACAGTCCGAGGAGAAATTCCGCAGTATTTTCGACATGTCCAAGGACGCTATCATCATTCTGGAGGAAGGTAATATCGTGGATTGCAACCGCACCGCCCTGGAGATGTTCGAAACGGAGACCCGGGAGGAATTCGTGTCGTTGAGCGTCGAGGATCTGTCCGCGCCGGTTCAGCCCAACGGCCAACCCGCCAGCGTCGCCAAAATGGAATATATCGATACCGCCATTCGCGAGGGCAAGGCGAACTTCGAATGGACGCACAAGAAAAGGGGAGGCGCTGTCTTTCCCGCCGACGTTCTGCTGAGTCCCATGCACCTGAACGACCGCACCCTGGTCCAGGGCGTCGTACGGGATCTGACGGACAAACATCGCATGGAGATGGAGTTGCGCCAGGCGCAGAAACTCGAATCCATCGGTCAGCTCGCCGCCGGCATCGCCCACGAAATCAACACGCCCATCCAGTTCGTGGGAGACAGCATCTACTATCTTGAAGACGCCTGCAACGATATCAAGAGCATGTTCCTTGGTTATCACGGCCTGCTTCAGGATATCTCCGGCGGTAAAGCCGATCTGGATCCTTTCGAAAAAGAGAGCGAGTTGCAGGAAGAAGCAGATATCGAATTCCATTTCGATGAGGTTCCCAAAGCGTTCGATCGGATCAAGCGCGGGGTGGATCGGGTGACCACCATCGTCCGCGCGATGAAGGAGTTCGCCCACCCCGACTCCTCGGAAATGGAGCTTTCGGACCTGAACCAGCTCGTGGAGACCACCGTGACGGTGGCCACCAACGAATACAAATACGTCGCCACCGTTAACTATGATTTGGGCGACATTCCCCTCGTTCCCTGTCACCGAGGCGAAATCAATCAGGTTCTCATCAACCTGATCGTCAACGCGGCTCACGCCATCGAGGGAAATCTGGAGGATGCGGCGGACACCGGCGTCATCACCATCCGCACGCGGGACAGGGGAGAATTCGTGGAGATCGCCGTTTCCGATACAGGCAGCGGCATTCCGGAGGAAATCCGGAACCGGATCTTCGATCCTTTCTTCACGACCAAGAAAGTCGGGGTCGGCAGCGGTCAGGGATTGGCCATCAGCCGTTCGCTGATCGTGGATAAGCACAAGGGCAATCTGACCTTCGAGACCGAACCGGGCAAAGGAACCACGTTTACCATTCAATTACCGATCGAGGTCCGTGAATGAGCAACAGCAACAAGAAAAACATCCTATTTGTTGACGACGAGCAGGGAATCCTGGAAGGGATCAAGGCGCTGTTGCGGAGGCAACGCGGGAAGTGGGAACTTCACTTCGCCCAAAGCGCCGCGGACGCCTTGGATCTGATCCGGAAACACCCCGTGGATATCGTCGTTTCCGATTTCCAGATGCCGGGCCAGTCCGGTTTGGAGTTTCTGGAAGCGCTGAAGGCGGAACAGCCCCAGGTCGTTCGGATCATGCTGTCGGGACAGGTCGATTCGGACAAGACCATCCACGCCATTTCCACCGCTCAGCAGTTCATCAACAAGCCGCTCAATCCGCTTGAACTGGTTCAGCTTCTGGAACGGAACGTTGCGCTCCTGGATTACGTGGACAATCCGCATATGAAAAAAGTCATCGGCTGTATCGGCAACCTGCCTTCGAAAACCAGTACGTACAACGAACTGACCGCCATTCTGGAAAAATCCTCCACGACGGTCAAGGACATCGTTCCCGTGGTCGAAAAAGACATGGCCATCACTGCCAAAATCATGCAGATCGTCAATTCCTCCTTTTTCGGGGTGGTCAAACGGATTACCGGCCTTCAGATGGCCATGACCATGGTCGGGGAAACCATTATTCGCAGCATCGTTCTGAATTCGGAGGTTCAACGCCTTTTGGGAACCGAGCGGTTTCCCGAGGGCTGGTCCATGGATATTCTTCACAACCACAGCATGGAAACCGCCGTACTCGCGGCCTCCATCGCCAGAGATCGTTATGAAAAGGAACAGGTTTTCGTCGCCGGGCTGCTGCACGACCTGGGACTGCTCATCATGGCCAGCCAGATGCCGGAAATGCTGGTGTCGGTCAGCACCGTCGCCCGTGAGAAGAAAATCCAATTCTGGGAAGCGGAATACGAGGAAATGGGCATCTGTCACGGGGAGATCGGAGCGTACCTGCTCGGATTGTGGGGATTTCCGTTCCATGTGGTCGAGGCCGTCGCCCATCATCATCGGATCACGAATTATCCCATCCCGCGGGTGGGACTGGCCGATCTTCTTTTCCTGGCGGACAACACCTTGATGGTCAAACCCAGAGAAGGAGATGTTCGAACGGCCTTGATGGAGGCGTACAAGGAACGATTGGACCGGCTTGAGGATCGGGAAACGGCTTTGAGCATGATCGATTTACTGCTGGAAAATCTTGCCGACGAAAAGACGGGGGGAACAGAGGAATGAGTCGGGAAAAACTTCGGATACTGTGCGTGGACGACGAGATGCAGGTACTCCAGGGGTTGAAACTGAATCTGCGCAAACACTACGACGTGACGATTACGGAAAGCGCCCGCAAAGCCCTTGAAATGCTTCGGCAGGACTCATTCGCCATCGTCCTTTCGGACATGCGCATGCCGGAAATGAGCGGAGCCGATTTTCTGTCGAAGGTGAGCGTCGGGTGGCCGGATACGGTTCGCATGCTGTTGACGGGTTACAGCGAAATCAATATCGCCATCGACGCCATCAACAAGGGCGGCGTTTTCCGCTTTCTGACCAAGCCCTGCCCCGTGGAACAACTGCTGAAGGTTTTAGAAGACGCGGCCAAACAGTATCGCCTGATCGTCGCGGAAAAGGAACTGCTGCACAAAACCTTGAAGGGCAGTGTGGCGGTCCTGGTGGAAATTCTGTCCATCGTGGATCCGGAAGCCACCATGGCCTTTTCCAACCTGCGTTCGGTCATCGTCGAAATCGCCCGCCGCATGGGAACGTCGAACACCTGGGACATCGAGATCGCCGCCATGCTCTCCCGTATCGGCGCGGTGACGTTGCCTTCGGAACTTCGGGTAAAGGAGAGAAGCGCCGAACCGCTGGAGCCGGCGGAACGACAACTGCTGGCCAGCATTCCGGAGATCGGCGCGCGGCTGATTTCCCACATTCCCCGGCTGGATTCCGTCTCCAGGATCGTTCGCTATCAGGACAAGAATTTCGACGGCAGCGGAATTCCCGGGGACGACGTGAAGGGCGGGGACATTCCCCTGGGCGCGCGGATTCTTCGCGTGCTGAAGGACATCGATACGGTGGAGGCCGCCCGTTCTCCCGTGGAACTCTTGAACCGCCTGCAATCCCGGAAGGATCTATACGATCCGAATGTCCTCCAGCAGTTCATCGAGGTGATGGAACTGCTTCCCAAGGGATACGAGCTTCTGGATGTCTCGCCGGAAAAACTGCGAATCGGCGATCAACTGCTTACGGCGCTGGTGACCGAAAACGGCAAGCTTCTTCTGGCGAAAGGGATGCGCATCAATCAGCCGTTTCTGGAGAAGCTCAATCACTACATCGCCATCGCGGGCGTACGTGGGCCGGTGAAAATCGAACGACCGACATAAGTAATGATGGAGAAGGAAAGACCCATGTCGAAACGGACCACGATTCTCTTTGTCGATGACGAACGGGACATTCTGGACACCATCCGGGTGATGCTGAAATCCCACCTCAACGCCGAGAAGTGGCAAGTGGAGTATTTCACCGATCCCTCGGAGGCCGTTCGGCGCACGATGGCGGGGGACGTGGATATCGTGGTTTCCGACATGCGCATGCCGAGAAAAACCGGTTTGCAGGTGCTGGAGGACATCAAGCGGGACGAAGCCTCCCGAAATACGGCCGTCATCATTCTCACCGGGCTCAGCGACCGGGAACTGAAACGGAAGGCGCTGGAAGAGGGCGCGGCGGATCTGCTGAACAAGCCGATATTGCTGGAGGATCTGCTCGCCCGGCTGTGCAATACACTGAAGATGAAGCGCTACGAGGACGATCTGCGCGACCGGAACGTGAAACTGGACGAAATGGTGCGGGAGCGCACGCAACAGCTGGAATGGTCGCGGCTGGCCACCATCGTCCACCTGGCCAAGGCCGGAGAGTACAAGGACGAGGAGACCGGCAATCACATCATTCGCGTGGGCAGTTGTTGCCGGAGCATCGCCGAGCATCTGGGGATGGATCGCGCGGCGGTGGATATGCTGGCCATCACCGCTCCCCTGCACGACATCGGCAAGATCGGCATTCCGGACAGCATCCTGTTGAAACAGGGGCGTCTGAACGAAGAGGAATGGGTGGTCATGCGCAGTCACACCCGTATCGGATATGGCATTCTCACCACCCGCCTGGGCAAGATGACCCACCTGGCGCCGGATCTGGAGTGGTCGGGGGAAGACTCCACGGCCGACGATCCCATGATGCGAACGGCCGCCGTCATCGCCCTGAACCACCACGAGCGCTGGGACGGAAAAGGCTATCCCAACGGAATTTCAGGAGAAAAGATCCCGCTGATTTCCAGCATCGTGTCAATATCCGACATGTACGACGCCCTGCGCAGCGAACGGCCTTACAAATCGCCGTTCAGTCACGAGCGCAGCATGGAGATCATCCGGAACGAGGACGGACATTTCATTCCGGACGTGCGGAAAGCGTTTCTGGAGGTGGAAGGCGAGATGGAATCTCTCTATGCCCTTTTGGGGCCTTCGTCCGAAAAGAAGGAACCGATCGATAAAATCCCATGAGGAAAATCGTCAATACTTGGAGAAAGCCAGCTTTTTCTTGATCTGGCTGAAGTGCCAGGTCAGGTTGATCTCCTTCGGGCAGGCCTGGACGCAGTTGAAGATCGTGTAGCACTTGAAGATGCCCTTCTTGTTGTCCAGGATCTTCAGGCGCTCTTCGCCCGCGTGGTCGCGGCTGTCGAAGATGAAGCGGTAGGCCTTCAGCATGACCGCTGGTCCCAGGTACTCCGGATCGGCCCACTTGGAGGGGCAGGAGTAGGTGCAGGCCCCGCAAAGAATGCACTTGGTGCTTTCCTCGATCAGGTCGAAATCTTCCGGCGATTGCAGGCGCTCCCGGGCCGGGGGCGGATCCTCGTTGATGAGGTAGGGTTTGATCGTGCGGTACATCTCCCAGAAGTTGTCCTGGTTGATGGCCAGATCCTTGTCCACCTCCGCACCGGGCAGGGGCTCGATGCGCGCCTTGTTGCCGCCCAGATCCTTGACCAACGTGGTGCAGGCCAGGCGGTTTTCGCCGTTGATGTGCATGGCGCAGGAGCCGCAGACGCCGTGGACGCAGGACTTGCGATAGGTCAGGGTGCCGTCCTGGCTCCACTTGATGCGGTTGAGCACGTCCACCACCCGCTCTTCCGGGTCGGCCTCCACCGAGTACGTCCGCCAGTAGGGTTTTTCGTCCTTTTCGGGATCGAACTTCCGTATCGTGACTTCGAGAACCATCGGATTCCTCCGGGGATGAAGATCAGTATTTCCGTTCCTTGGGTTCGTAACGCAGGATGGACACCGGTCGGGAGCCGAAGACCGGACGGTCGTCCTCGCCCCGGGTCACCATCGTATGTTTCAGCCAGTTCACGTCGTCCCGGTCGGGATAATCGTCCCGGGCGTGAGCGCCGCGGCTCTCCGTACGGTGCAGCGCCCCGGCGGCGATGGTCTCCGCCGTGGTTAGCAGGTTTTCCATCTCCAGGGCCTCGGTGAGATCGGTGTTCATGCGGAGGCTCTTGTCCCGTACGTAGGCGTTCTTGATTTTTTCCTGGAGCGCCCGTACGTCCGCGATGCCCCGGGAAAGCGTTTCCTCCGTGCGGTAGACGGAGACGTTGTCCATCATCGTGCGCGCCAGTTCCTCGCGGATTTCCAACATTTCCTGGCCGCCGTCACGGTTCAAGAGCTTGTCCACGCGTTCCCGCAGGGATTTTTCCGGATCCTCCGGCAGATCACGGAAGCTCATGGCGGGCACCGTCGCCGCCATTTTCTTTCCGGCCCGTCGCCCGAAGACCACCAGGTCCAAGAGCGAGTTCGTGCCCAGGCGGTTCGCGCCGTGCACGGAGACGCAGGCGCATTCGCCGGCGGCGAAGAAGCCCGTCACCGGCGTGGCGTCGCCGTCGCTCACCACCATGGCGTCCTTGTTCGTGGGGATGCCGCCCATGGCGTAGTGGGCGGTGGGCGCCACCGGGATCATGCGCTCGGACGGATCGAAGCCGAAGTAAGTGCGCACGAACTGCGCGATGTCCGGCAGTTTTTCCTCGATGGTCTTCTTGCCCAGGTGCCGCACGTCCAGGTAGACGAAATCCTTCCCGCCGATGCCCCGGCCCGCCGCCACCTCCTGGTGGATGCTGCGGCTCACCATGTCCCGGGGGGCCAGATCCTTGATGCTGGGGGCGTAGCGCTCCATGAAGCGCTCGCCCTTGTCGTTCAGCAGGATGCCGCCCTCGCCCCGCGCGCCCTCGGTAATGAGGATGCCGATGCGGTACATGCCCGTGGGGTGGAACTGCACGAACTCCATGTCCTGGAGCGGCAGCCCGGCGTTGTAGACGAGCGCCATGCCGTCGCCGGTGTAGGCGAAGGCGTTGCTGGTGGTCTTGAAGGCGCGGCCGTATCCGCCCGTGGCGAACATCACCGCCTTGGCGTGGAAGGTCTTCAGGCCGCCGTGGCGCAGGTCATAGGCCACCACACCGTTGACGGCGTTCTCCCCCGCGTCGTAAAGCAGGTCGAAGACCTGGACTTCATCGTAGAAATGCACGCCGTGCTTGATGCACTGTTCGTACATGGTGTGCAGGATGGCGTGTCCGGTGCGGTCGGCGGCGTGGCAGGCGCGCATGACCGGGCGCTCGCCGAATTCCGCCGTGTGGCCGCCGAAGCGCCGCTGGCTGATCTTGCCGTCCGCAAGCCGCGAGAAGGGCACGCCGAAGTGCTCCAGTTCCAGGATGGCCCGGGGGGCGTCGTAGCACAGCACCTCGATGGCGTCCTGGTCGCCCAGGTAGTCGCTGCCCTTGATGGTGTCGTACATGTGCCACTCGGGGTTGTCTTCCTCCAGGTTGCCCAGCGCCGCGCTGATACCGCCCTGGGCCGCGCCCGAATGGGAGCGGCTGGGATACAGTTTGGAGACCACGGCCACGTCCATGCCGCCGGCCAGGCTGACTTCCAGGGCCGCGCGCAGCCCGGCGATGCCCGCGCCGACGATCACGATGTCGTGTTGGATAATCATGGGGAGTTCCTTCTTGTGTTTCGCAATGTTTCCATCAGACCAGGGTGAACGCGCCCCAGACGAAGACCACGATTCCCAGGGTCCAGGCCGCCCAGGTCAGCGCCAGCCGCCAGCCGTCCTTGCGGATGTAGTCGTCGATGGCGTTCAGCAGCCCGTTGATTCCGTGGGGGACGGCCATCAACAGAAACAGCAGGTAAAAAAGCTGCATGTGCGGATCGGCGAAACGCCGGGCCACCTCCTCCGGGGTGAGGCTCACCGCCCGGAAGTCGATCAGGTTGAAGTGCACCATGAAGATGTGGCCCAGAAGCGTGAACAAAAGCAGCACGCCGGAAAAGCGCTGGAAGACCCACCAGAAGGTGTAGGAACGTTTGGCGTCGGCGCCTCTCATGCTCCACCTCCCATCCCGTGAATGACGTGGGCGGCCATCAGTCCTCCGAAGACGAGCATCAGCAGCGCGAAGACCGCCATGACCGCCGCCCACAGTTGCTTGTGATAGCGCGCGCCGTTGCCGAAGTCCACGATCAGCACCCGGATGCCGTTGAGCGCGTGGTACAGCACGGCGGCCAGAAGCAGGATTTCCAGAAAGCCGAACAGAGGATGGGTCAGCAGATCGTAGACCTTGGCAAACTCTTGAGCCCGGAGCGTGGCGTCCCGGATCCCGGCCGCGTCCGAAAAGGCCCGGGTCACGAAGACGTGCATGGACAAATAAAGGACCAGTCCCAGGCCGGTCAGGCGATGCCCGATCCAGGCCAGCATGCCGGTCCGCCATTTGTACCTCAACAAATAACGATTGGCGTCCATGAGCAGCCTCTCCCTTGTTGAATGGCAGAGTCGAAGGGGATTCCACGTTTCGAATAACACCGAGGTTCGGCCTTGTCAATCGGATTATCCTTCTTAAGGAGAAAAACCCCCTCGGCGGGGGAGAAAAGGAAATCGGACGGAAATTGTCCAGGTTGTACGGTTTGCTTGACACCGCGAAAGGACCGGAAACAGAGAATTCGGAGTATTATCATAATCTTACAAGATATTAGAATTTGGTATGGAACTTGCTTTGTTTCCATGCGTTCGAAGAAAAACGCAATCGACAGGACACGGAGGTATGAAAAATGAAGCGAACTCACTTGTTTTTTCTGATTCTGATGCTGGTTTTCTCCCTGGCGGCTTCCGGCTGTCTGAGCGGCAGCGACGATGACGACAACTCGGACGGAGATCAATCGGAAGACGGCGATGACGACGCCGTGGACGGCGACACCGAAACGCCCGACGGAGACGACGACGCCGTGGACGGCGACACCGAAGCGCCTGACGGAGACGACGACGCCGTGGACGGCGACACCGAAGCACCCGACGGAGACGACGACGCCGTGGACGGCGACACCGAAACGCCCGACGGAGACGACGACGCCGTGGACGGCGACACCGAAACGCCCGACGGAGACGACGACGCCGTGGACGGCGACACCGAAACGCCCGACGGAGATGACGACGCCGTGGAAGATGACACCGAAGTGGCCGACATCGAAGCGGCCGACGGTGAAGGCACGACGGCGACGCTCTCGAACGTCAGCAATTCCGAATGCCTGACGAATCGGGACGATGTTGTCGAAAGCTTCGAAGCCGCCTACGACGCCAATACGGGCACGGTAACGGCCATCCATCACAACGTGGAATTCAACTGCTGTTTGGACACGGTGGACGTTCAGATGCAGATTTCGGGAACGACGATCCAACTGTACGAATCGGAAACGGTGACCACGCCCTGCGACTGCATCTGCCCCTACGACGTCACCAGCGAGATCGACGACCTGGAACCGGGCGGCTACACGGTGGAATTCTATAAAGGAGGAACCCTGGCCGGCTCCGCGAACGTGACGGTTTCCGAAGAGGCGCGGATTCTTTCCACGGAGGATTCCGGCTGCCTGGATACCTCCCGACTGGATACGGAACCCGTGTCGAGTTTCGAGGCCGCTTACGATTCCGAGACCGGCAACGTGGAAGTGATTCACCGCAACGCCATGTTCAACTGCTGCCTGGACGAGATCGCCGTGGAGATGACCCTGGACGGAAACACCATCAAACTGAAGGAAGCCGAGGTCGCCCCGAACCCCTGTTTCTGCACCTGCCCATACGACGTCACCACTACCATCGGCAGCCTGGAAGATGGCCTGTATACGGTTGAATTCTATAACGATTCCAACCAATTGCAGGGGAGTGCAAACGTGGCCGTGGGAGTTTCGTCCAGAAGCGCGAACAGCGAATGCCTGGGTTTGACGCGGACGGAGGAGGTGGAAGAACTGGTCTTGAGCTTCGAAGAAGGCGTCCTGACCGCCAGCCACCGCCGGGCGACCTACAACTGCTGCATCGATCACATCGCGGTGTCCATGGAGATCGACGGAACCGACATCGACCTGGTGGAGACGGAAGTACTGGACATGCCCTGCAACTGCGTCTGCCCGTTCAACGTGGACACCCGCATCTTCGGTCTTACCGCCGGAACGTACACGGTCAACGTCTTCGCGTTCGGTTCGCTCTGGCAAAGCAAAAACATCACCATTCCCTGAGTCTTTTCAAAGACTTTTCCAAGGGCGGAGCCATGACGGCTTCGCCTTTTTTTGATGGACTCGACTCTTCGAGCCGAGGAGAAATCGAGAAACCGCTTTCGGACAAGGCCCACCATCGAGGAAGGGGGTTCCCTTCCACCTCCTTCGCCTTCGCTCGTGTTATTTTCCGGCTTGTATCGGGGCGCGGCCGGCCCCGGCGAACCCCCAAGCACGGCTCCAACGGATACGCCCGAAGAACCCCGGCCTCCGGATGCCGGAAAGCGGCAATGCGGAGTCCCTTCCGAAACGTCCGGGTTAAGACTTGGATTTCCAGTGGTTTTTGGCTATTATGTCTTCATATGTGCGAAGGGGAAAAAACGAACCACCGGTTGGGGTGCGTCATGACACACGCAAGGCATTCGGAACGAAGCGCAATTCTTCTGATTCTCGCCGTCCTCGTTTTTCTTGTCGGCTGCGCCTCCGGCCAGGACGAAGATTCGGGACCGGACGGCGACGGAAGCGAAACGCCCGCATGCGACTGCGCCAGCGATGCCGAGTGCCCGGCGGGCATGACCTGCGACGGCTGCCGATGCCGGTCCCTGGTGGACGGCGACGAATGCGAATGCTCCGTGGATTGGGACTGCGATGCCGGGCTTCATTGCGTGGACTGCCGCTGTGTGGCGAACGTGGATGGAGACGGCGACGGAGAGGCGGAAGAGGAAAGTCTTCCGGACGGAGACGCGGAAATCGATGACGATCGAACGGAAACTGACGACGACCGCCCGGAAGGCGCGGTGATCGAGGTTCCGGAAGTCCTGGAATTTCCGCCGCTCGCGGTCGGAGATTCCACCGAAATGCTCCTGACCATCTCCTCGGTGGGCCGCGAATCGCTGGAAATCGAATCCGTCGGCCTTTCCGCGGAAAGCAGCGGCGATTTCAGCATCGACACCCAGACATTTTTCCCGGCAATGATCGCTTCCGGCGGATCGCTTTCGGTGAACATCGTGTACGAACAGACGGATATGGGACTCGATTCCGGCGCGGTGGTCGTCGTAAGCAACGATCCCGCCACCGCAGAGGCGCGTGTGGCCTTGCGCAGCGTGGAGCGCGGCGATCCCTCCCTGCGCTGCGAGCAAACCTCCGTGGATTTCGGTCTGGCCGACGTGGACGGCGGCCGGAACGTCCGGCAACTGGTCTGCCACAACGACCGGCAGAACGCCGAAGATCTGAACATCTTGAACATCACCAGCCTGCGCATCGATCCGTCGGAAACCACGGAGTTCCGCATCGGAGAGGAAACCCCGGCCCAGGTATTCATCCCTTCCGGCGAAAGCGCCTCCATCGATCTTGAATTTCTGCCCGAGACGGAAGGTTCGCGCGGGGCGGCGCTACAGATTTTCCACAACGCCGACGGCGTGGCCAGTCCGCTGGAAATCACGCTTTCCGGAATCGGCGGCGGCCGACACGCGGAACTTCTTCCGGAAAGCCTGGAATTCGGAACCGTGCGCATCGGAACGGGCGAGCGCCGGCGGGTGACGTTTAAAGCTTCGGGCGATTTTCCGGTGACGCTCACCGCGCTGGAAGCCGCACCGGAATGCACTTCCGACTTTCACATCGAAGACGACGGCCTGTTGGCCGGGGGCGATTATACGGTTCAGGCGGGCGGGCAGGCGGCCTTCAACGTGCTGTTCGCTCCCACGCGCTACGCCTTTCAGGAATGCAGCATCCGCGTCACCTCGGATGCCGTGGAAGGGCCGGTTCTTTCCGTGGCGGCCTCGGGAGCAGGCACCGCGGTGGAGATGACGGCGGATCCCGTGGCGCTTTCCTTCGGAGCCGTCGAGATCGGCGGGCAGGCGGAACTGTCGGTGGCGGTAAGCAATGACGGCGAGGAAAACCTGTCGATCGCCGGCGTGCGCTTCGCGGATCCGGCGGGCTTTTCCCTGGAAGGCCAGGGCGCGCCCTTCGGCCTGGAGCCCGACGCCACGCTGACCTACACCGTAACCTTCACGCCGCTTCTGGAGGCGTCTTATGAAACCGCGCTGATTTTCGACATCGATCACGACGGCGACAGCGAGTTCCACATTCCCGTGTCCGGAACGGGGGCCGTGGCCCGGCTGGAGCGCCTCCCGGCGGAAACGCTCGTCGATTTCGGCGAGGGCATGACCGGTCACGCCGAGGCGATCTCCCATACCCTGCGAAACGACGGTCTGGTTCCGCTGTTCTTCACCGATCCCGACTGGAGCGCCATCGACGGCGACCCGAACAACGCCGTCCAGGCCGATTTCCTGTCCGGCGCGACGGAACTCGCGCCCGGCGAAAGCGGCGAACTGCGCTTCACTTTCTCGCCGCCCGCTCCGGAATTCATCGTGGGAGACCTCCCGCTTCCGATGGAACGGATTTTCACCTTCGGAAGCAACGACCCGGATCAGGCGGAAGTTTCGATCACGGTCCGGGGAACCATCGTGGATCCTCATGCGGTTACGAATCCCGAAGGCCCGGTCTTCGATTTCGGCAATCAGGTTCCCGGATACGCGGCGGCTCCCATCGAAGTCGAACTGAAAAACGGCGGATCGGGAACCCTGGTGGTGAACGACATTCATCTGACGCTGGACTCGGACAACGAGTTCAGCCTGGACGGCCTGCCGGAATTTCCCATGATGTTGGCCGGTCCCGGCGGGGAAGGCGACGCCCAGGCCATCTTCACGCTGCGCTTCTTCCCGGAGACCTACGGCCCGTTCGAAGCCACGCTCCGCATCGTAAACGAAGGCTACCGGGACGAAAACCTCACGATCCAGATCTTGGGGGCGGGTTCCAACTGCGCTTCCGGCACTCACAACTGCAACGGCGACTGCGTGGCCAACGACGACGTGGCCCATTGCGGAAATCGCTGCACGCCCTGCACGCCTCCGGCCAACGCCTCCGCCGTATGCGCCCCGCTTTCCGAGGATACCTTCGTCTGCGATTTCGAATGCAACGAACCCTTCCAGACCTTCGTGGATCACTGCATCCCCCCAAACGATCCGGATTGTTGCGGCGCGGACTGCCTGGACTGTACCGCGAATCTTCCGGAATTCTCCACGGGGTTCTGCGACGACGGCGCATGCGATTTCGAATGCGACCCCATGTTTCACAAGGAGGGTGCTCTCTGCCTGCTGAACGACAGCGTCGATTGCTGCGGCGTCTTCTGCCTGGCCTGTCCCCGGCGGGACAACGCCGTCCGCACCTGCAACGATTTCCAGTGCGGTTACGAATGCGAGGACAATACCGACAATTGCAACCATTACGACCCGGACGGCTGCGAGGCCCCGCTTCTCACGGATGAATTCAACTGCGGAGCATGCGGTACGCGCTGCCAGTCCTCCACGGGAAGCACCATCTGCTGGGAAGGCGAATGCCACATGCAGTTCTGCAACGGCGACCTGGAAGACTGCAACGGCGATTTTTCGGACGGCTGCGAGGTGGACACGGACAGCGATCGGAACCATTGCGGCGATTGCGAACACGCCTGTCCGGACGTTCCCAACGCCTCCATCCGGTGCAAAAACGGCGAATGCGACATCGCTTCCTGCGATTTCGGCTACGAGGACTGCAACGGGACGTACGCGGACGGCTGCGAACGTCATCTGCTGTCCGACGTAGAAACCTGCGGTTCCTGCGAGGAATCCTGCGCCTTCGACGACGGAATCCCGGTCTGCATCAACGGCATCTGCCGGTTGCAGGCTTGCGAGGACGATTTCGGAAACTGCGACGGCCTGGAAATGAACGGCTGCGAAACCTCGTTGCTGAACCATCCGGACCACTGCGGACTCTGCGGCGCGGTCTGCCGCAACGCCAACGGAACGTCCGGCTGCGAAAACGGCGTCTGCAATGTCAGCGATTGCACGGATGATCGGCGGGACTGCAACGGAAACCCGGAAGACGGCTGCGAGGCGGACGTTCGGACGGACGTAAACCACTGCGGAGCCTGCGGAAATCCCTGCACGGCCGATCACGCCGACCCCATCTGCACCGCCCGTACGTGCGGATTCGGAGCCTGCCACTTCGGATATGCCGATTGCAATTATTTTCTTGGCGATGACTGCGAGACGGACATTCTCGCCAATCCGGATCATTGCGGAGGCTGCAACCGCCCTTGTCGGAACGCGGCCAACATGTACGGCGCGGCATGCCAGAACGGCGTCTGCCAGCCCGGCGCTTGCGACACGGGCTGGGGCGATTGCAATGACGACCTCTCGGACGGCTGCGAGGAGGAATTGAATTCCCCCGATCACTGCGGAAGCTGCGACAACGCCTGCGACCTGGACAACGCCGTGAACGTCTGCGTGGACGGCAACTGCGAAATCCTGTTTTGCGAACAACCCTATGAAAACTGCAACCTTCTGGATTCGGACGGCTGCGAAACCTATCTCCCCGGAGATCCCATGAACTGCAACACCTGCAACATGCCCTGCAACCTTCCGCATACCGACGTTCACGCCTGTTTGCAGGGCGAATGCTACGTAGATACCTGCGATGCGGGCTGGGGCGACTGCAACGGCGAGTCCGAAGACGGCTGCGAACAGGATCTTCTGAACGACGATCCGGATCGTTGCGGCGCCTGCGACGGCGTCTGCAACCTGGATTACACCTCCACGCACGAATGCGTGAACGGCGCCTGCCGGGTGGACGCCTGTACGTACGGCCACGCGGACTGCAACGGCCTGGACGTGGACGGCTGCGAGGTCGATCTGACAACCGTCTCCAATTCCTGCGCCACCGCTCAGCGCATGTACAATTCCGGCGGAGGCGGCAGCATTCAGGGAGACGACGGCAGCGAGCACACCAACACCTATACAGGCCATGGCGAACGCTGGTTCCTGGTGACGGTGGACGAGGATTCCAATTCCTGCACGGCCGTATCGGTCCTGATTTCGCTGGACGTGGCGGAAGGGACCGATTACGATCTGTACCTCTACAGCGACTGCGGCACCTATCTCGGAAAAGGAGTCGCCGTGGGAGACGACGCCGTTATCGTTTGCTCCGACGACACCTGGTTCGGATCGGATAACGGCTTCGATGTCTACATCCACGTCACGTATTACAGCGCAAACGTCTGCGCGGATTGGAGCCTGGTGGCCCAGGGCAACGTGGATTCGGACTGCGGCTGCTTCCGGGAATAGGCGACGGTAACGGCAACGGGAGGAAAGGCGGCATGCGTATCCTGGGAATCGACATCGGAACGGTGCGCATCGGCGTGGCGCTTTCCGACGCCATGGGCTGGACCGCCCAGCCGCTGGAGGTCATCCGGCGGACCCGACCGGAAAACGATCTGGATCGCCTGGCCGAACTGGCGGCCCTGCACGATGTGGAAGAGATCGTCATCGGGCTGCCCTACAACATGAACGGAAGCGCGGGGCCCATGGCCGCCCTGGCCCGTGAATTCGCGCTGAAAATGCAGGAACGTCTGGGACTTCCGGTGCGGGAGTGGGACGAGCGCCTCAGTTCGGCGGCCGCCGAGCGCGCCCTGCTGGAAGGCGACGTACGCAGAAACAAGCGCAAACAGGTCATCGACAAAGTGGCGGCGGCCATTATTTTACAGGGATATCTGGATCACAAAGCGGGAGCGCAGCCATGATGAAAAACATCGCCCTGGCCGTGCTGACGGCCTTTCTCGCGGCCGCCGGGTACGTCGGTTATCACTGGAACGCCATGGAATCCTGGATGGTGACTCCGCTCGACGCAAACGGCTCGGCCCAAACGGTCGTCATTCCACAGGGTTCCAGCGTACGGGGAGCGCTGCGGGTTCTGGCCGCCAAGAAATTGATCGAGGACAGCCCCTACATCCGGTTCGTGGGACGCGTGGGCGACCCCCTGCCCCGCATTCAGTCCGGAGAATTCGAATTCTCTTCCGCACAGTCCCCCCTGGAGATGCTGAAGGACATGGCGAAAGGCAAAGTGAAACTGTATCGCTTCACCATCCCGCCCGGCCAGACCGCCGTGGAAATCGCCCGATTGCTGGAATACCTGGGGTACGGCAAGGAGAAAAACTACGTCCGGCTGATGAACACCGAGAGCGTGCGAATCGCCATGGGTGTACCCTACTTCGAAGGCTACCTGTTTCCGGACACTTACAGCATCCCGAAAGGCTACGACGAACGGAAAATCCTGGAACTCATGGTGAAGGAGTTCCGCAAGAACTTTACGCCCGCCATGGAGGAAAAAGCCAAGGCGCTGGGATTGACGGCGGAACAAGCCCTCATCGCCGCCTCCATCATCGAAAAAGAAGCCGGCGGGCCGGAGGAATTCCCTCTGGTTTCCTCCGTCATCCGGAATCGGCTGCAAAAAGGCATGCGCCTGCAGATGGATCCCACCGTGATCTACGGTGTGAAGAAAACTTTTTCCGGCAACCTGACGCGCGAGCATCTCCAGACCGACCACGACTGGAACACCTATACCCGCTCCGGTCTGCCGAAAACGCCCATTTGCAGCCCCAGCATCGGCGCGCTGAAAGCGGCGGTGGAACCGGCGGAAACGGACTATCTCTACTTCGTCGCCATGAACAACGGCCACCATAAATTCACCGCCACGTTGAAGGAACACAACGCGGCCGTACACAAGTATCAGATCCTGCGGCACATCGGCCCCTGAACGCGCGGCGCGGACACGCGTCCGGTCACCGGAAATTCGGCTTCCATCGCCTGCCGCGCAATCCGGCGCGGATCCACGAACTTTCCGACCTAAAAGGCCGTCGCTCATCAAAGCGACCGGAATCATTGATCTTCACGGGTCGAATACGCTGAAAAGAAAGTCGCGTTCGAGAAGGGATCGGGTGAAGAAGCCTCCCGGGAGGTCATTCCTTCGCGGAATCGGCGGGGGGCGCCAGATGAGCCTTCACGCTTTCCGCCAGGCGCCGGGTGAAGCCGGGCAGGGCTTGAATGGCGTCCACGTCGGCTTCCCGCACGTTTTTCAGCGACCCGAAGGCGCGCAGCAGATCCCGGGCGCGCTTCGGCCCCACGCCCGGAATGTCCAACAATCCGGATTTCAGGTTCTTTTTTCCGCGCAATTGACGGTGGTAGGTGATGGCGAAACGGTGCGCCTCGTCCCGAACGCGTTGGAGCAGGTGCAGTTCGCCCGTGCCGGGTTTCAGCACCACGGGATTCTTTTGACCCGGAAGAAAAAGCCGTTCGGGCGTGCGCCGGCGGCCCTCGAACGCCTCCGAGATCTCGCCTTCGCCCACGCGCTCCTTCAATCGGCTCTTGGCCATGCCCGCCAGGGCCACGCCGTGGATATCCAGGTCTTTCAGAACCGCGAGCGCCACGCCCAGCTGCCCCTTGCCGCCGTCCACCACCAGAAGATCCGGCAGGCCGCCTTCCTCCCTGCCGCGCTTGAAGCGCCGGGTGAGCACCTCGCGCATCATGGCGAAGTCGTCCGGGCCGTCTTCCGTCTCCACCCGAAAGCGCCGGTAGGCGTTCTTGTCCGCCCGGCCGTCCAGAAAGGAAACCAGCGAACCCACCGCCAGGCGTCCCTGGGTGTTGGAGATGTCCACGCATTCGATACGCCGGGGCGGTTCGGGCAGCGAGAGAATGCGTTGCAGCCTTTCCAGCTCCCGCACGTGGTTTTCCGTGCGCGAGCGGTTTTCGTCGAAAGCCTGGCGGGCGTTTTCCGAGGCGATGGCCAACAGGCGGCGCGGATTTCCCCGCCGGGCGGGACGCACGCTCACCCGGCGTTCCCGGCGTTCGGAGAGCCAGGCGGAAAGGCCCTCGTCGTCGCGCAGAAAGTCCGGCGTCAGGATCTCGTCCGGAAGCGGCCAGACTTCGGCGTAGTGTTGATTCAGGAAATCCAGAAGCGCCTCGCGGTCCGACCGGGCGCGGCATTCGATCTGGAAGGCGTCCCGACCGGTGAGCTTGCCGCCCCGCACGTAGAGCAGCCCCACGCTGGCCGCCTCGCCCTCCCGGTACAAAGCCGCCACGTCCCAGTCCACCCGATTGGGAAGCACCACCGCCTGGCGCTCCAGGGAGCCCGTCACGGCGGCGATCTGGTCGCGCAGGACGGCGGCGCGTTCGAAATCCAGCCTTCCGGCGGCGTCTTTCATCAGATCGTTCAATTCCGCCACCAGAAGATCGGCCCGGCCCTCCAGGAACATCCGAACCCGGCGGACTTCCTCGTGATAGGCTTCCGGCGTGATGTACCGCCGGCAAGGCGCGTGGCAGCGCCCCATCTGGTGGCGCAGGCAGGGACGCTCGGCCGTTTCCAGCACGCGGTCCTTGCAGTCGCGCAGGGCGAAATGCTTGTTGACGAGTTGGAGCATGCGGCGGGCTTTCTTGGCCGAGGAATAGGGACCGAAGTAGCGCGCGCCGTCGTCCTTGCGGCGGCGCACCACCTCCAGGCGGGGATAGTCCTTTTTCAGATCCAGGCGGATGGAAAAGAACTGGCTGTCGTCCTTGATGCGCACGTTGTAGACGGGCCGGTGCTTTTTTATCAACCCGTTTTCCAGGATCAGGGCTTCTTTTTCGCTACCCGTGATGAAGAACTCCACGTCGGAAAGAATGCGGTCCAGAATCAGCACGAAGGCGCGCGTGTCCGTTCCGGGCTGGATGTACTGGTGCATCCGGGCGTGCAGATCCTTGGCCTTGCCGATGTAGAAGATGCGCCCCGAGGCGTCCTTCATCTGGTAGACGCCGGGTTTGTGCGGCGCTCGATGCAGAATGTCGCGTACGATTCCCACGCTTCCGCTCCTTTCAAGGCGGCCTTTCATTTTCAGGGACATTCTATCCCGAGGGTCCGGGAGACGACAAGGAAAAGGATCGGGGAACGGATGCGCGATTCAGCGGGAACGGCCGAAGGCCCGGAAACGTTCGCCCGCATCCACGAGGCAATAAGGTTCGTCGGGAGATTCCGACATGTGCAGGCGCAGCGTCGCGGGCTCGAAGACCAGCGAGCGTACGGCGCGGTGCTTGGGCGGAACCGTATCCAGAAGCTTTTGCAGCGCCTCCGCATCGAAGAGACGCTTCGACGCCACGGCCTTTTCCAATGCGTCCGCCCCCCTTCCCTGCGCGGGATCCGGATCCTCGAACCCCCGGGTGACGAAGCGGTCGGTGACGGCCAGGGTCTGTCGATCGACGTACCGGAAGCGCGTCATGAAGGGACTGACCTCGGCCACGGCCGTGCGCCCCCGGCGATCCATGAACGTGACGCTGGCCGTTCGCGGCGCCTGGCGCTCACCCAGCATGTGCATGGCGGCCTCGATGGTTTTCGCGTTCTCCAGCATTTCCCGCACGATCAGCGGCAGGGGCGTTCCCCCGTCCAGGCGCTTTTCCAGCCGTCCGGGCGTGATGGCGATGGCCAGCCCATGGGCGTTCATCCCGGCCAGAACCCCCACGAAACCCGGAGGGGAAAGAGCCATGTAGGCGATCTTCCCGATGCGGCGCATGTGAAAAAGCATCGGCCCGGGACGGTTTCCGAAGTCGGCGAAGCTCCGCTTCCAGCCCAGGATGGGATTCCGGTCCGTGGTACGCCGCTCGTCCACGGCAAAAGCCGCGGAGGGCGCGGGGGGGCCGCTTTCCGTGCCGAGATTGAAGCGGAGCAGATCGGCATAGGAAACGCCCGAAGCCTTCGCCAGAGCCTGCAATTCCTCCCGGATTCCGGGCGGAAAGCCTTTCTCGAAGTTTTCCACGACCGCAGCGTTCCCGTCGCTTTTCGCAGGTGCATCCCGAAAGGCATCCACCTGCTTTCGGATAGATGCGGCAAGCAGCCGCCCATGGGCTCGTCCCATGGCGGGCGTGTCGCCGTACAGAGTGACCAGCGGCCGCCCGTCGAGATGTTTCACGTCCCCGTTTTGCACGGACCGCTCTTCCGGAATGGAGGCCGGAGCGAAGTAATCCCAAAGCCGGTCGCACCCTCCGGACAGGAGGAAACCGGCCAGTAGGATCAGGTGAAAAAGGGCCGTGAATCCAATGAAGTAACGCGGGCGCAGCCATTTTTTCGCGGAAGGAGGCATGAACCCGCTCAGCCGTTCAGCACGATGTTGTCGATGAGGCGCGAGGATCCGAAATGCACCGCCAGAGCCATGACGGCGGGGCGTTGCAGATCCGCAACATCTTCCAGCGTGTTCGCGTCCACGATGTCCACGTAATCGATGGTGTTCGGTCCGGCGGCCAGGATGGCGTTTCGAACCTCTTCGATCAGCCGCCCGGGAGCGTTTTCCCCTGCTTCGACCCGCTCACGGGCGTTCGTGAGCGCCTGGTAAAGCACCGTCGCCCGGCGACGCTCGTCGCTGGTGAGACGCGCGTTTCTGGAACTCATGGCCAGTCCGTCGGGTTCCCGGACCGTCGGATAGCCGATGATGTCCATGGGAAAATTCAGATCCCGCACCATGCGCCGGATGATGGCGAGCTGCTGGTAATCCTTTTCTCCGAAAACGGCCACGTGGGGCTGGACGATGTTGAAGAGTTTCGCGCAGACCGTGGCCACGCCGTCGAAATGCCCGGGCCGATTCTTTCCGCAAAGCGGTCTGGCCAGGTCTTCCACCTCGATGCGGGTGGTAAAACCCTCGGGGTAGATCTCCTTCGCGTCGGGAAGAAACACGGCGTCGCAGCCCGATTTGGCGCACTTGTCCAGATCGCCCTCCAGATCCATGGGATACGATCCGAAATCCTCCGGATTGTTGAATTGCATGGGATTGACGAAGATACTGGCCACCAGGCATTCGCAACGGGTTCTTCCGTCCAGCATCAACGCCAGATGCCCCTCGTGCAGATACCCCATGGTGGGCACGAACGCAATGCGCATGTCCAGCTTACGCTGCTCCAGCGCCCAGCGTTGCATATCCTGTGCGGTCTTCATGATTTCCATGAACGGAATCTCCTGATGGTTTCCCGGAATTTCCGCCCTTTCGGTCGCCCGGAAGCGGAGCGCCGCGAAGAAACGTCTCTCAGTTCTTTCGCTTCGGCAAGGGCAGATTTCCGGCGGGAGTCAGATGGTGGACGCCGCTGCGGATGGATTGGATTTTCGTGAACAGTTCCAGAAAATCATCCGGGTTGGCCACGAAGTCGATCTGCTCGGTATTGACCATCAGCAACGGCGTTTCGGTGTAGTCGAAGAAATAGTCGTTATACGCCTTCAGCACGCCTTCCAGGTATTCGGGCGTCATGGGCGTTTCGTAGCTCTTGGAACGTCGGTTCACCCGCTGAATCAGACGATCCAGGGAGGCGTACATGTAGACCACCAGATCCGGCTTCACGGGCGGACGGCTGACCACCAGTTCCGAGATCCGGTCGTACAGGGCCAGTTCGGCCGCCGAAAGCGACAGTTCCGCGAAGATTCGATCCTTGGCGAACAGGTAGTCGCTGACCAGGTTCTGATCGAAGAGGTCGGTCTGGAAAAGCGTCTGCTGCTGTTTCCAGCGTGAAAGCAGGAAGAATACCTGGGTTTGAAAGGCGTTTTTCTTGATGTTCTGGTAATAGTCCTGCAAAAAGGGATTCTCGTCGGCGTGCTCCAGGATGGGCCGGGCTTCCAGTTTGGCCGCCAGAATCTCCGCCAGGGTGGTCTTGCCCACTCCGATGGGGCCTTCCACGGCGATGTATCGTGTTTCTTTCTTCTTCACGGCGACCTCTCCATGATCCTGGTCGGGGAATTATACCCGAAGCCCAGCGCTTGTAAATGAAGAAAGTTCGGGAAAATGACACCGGACCGTCGCGGATCGCCTTCGGGGTGTTTCCTTTCGATCTGGAAACGGCAAAATCCCGTCTGTTACCGGAAAGTTCCGGGCGTCGAGAAACTTCGAGTCCCCGCGTACGGCGATCCCGTTCCCTTGCTTTTCCGACAATTCCCATCAAGCCGCTTGGCGGTCCTTGACAGCCCGCCCCGAGGGCGGTAGCATAAAAGGGACGCAGGAAACAGAGGAAGACGAGAAGAAAACACCAGGACGAGGAGAAGCCCATGACGGGGATGGATTCGCTCGACGATGGAGCGCGGTCGCTGTGGGAGCCGTCCGAAAAACGGATGGAAGAGAGCCGCATGCAGACCTTCATGCGCTGGGTCGCCAAGCGGGAAGGTCTTGAATTCAAAGACTATTTCGATCTCTACGACTGGTCCGTCGCCCACATCGAGCGCTTCTGGGAAGCCGTCTGGGAAGCGGCGGAAATTCGCGCCGAAACCCCGTACGACAGTGTGGTGGAGGATCCGTCCGTCATGCCCGGAACGCGCTGGTTTCCGGGCGCAAGGCTGAACTTCGCGGAAAATCTGCTGCGATTCCGGGATGATAAGGAAGCCCTGGTCTTTCGTGGTGAAAACGGAACCCGCCGCGTCATGACCTACCGGGAACTGTACGCTTTAGTGGCGAAACTCGCCGTCCGGCTGAAGCGTCTGGGCGTGAAAAAGGGCGACCGCGTGGCCGGATACGTGGCCAATCTGCCCGAAACGGCGGCCGCCATGCTGGCCGCCACCAGCCTGGGAGCCGTCTGGACCAGTTGCAGCCCGGATTTCGGCCTGGAAGGCGCGTACAACCGCTTCGGCCAGGTGGAACCCACGGTGCTTTTCGCCGTGGACGGCTATTTTTACGGCGGAAAAACCTTCGACCGCCGGGAGATCGTGAGCGAACTGGCCCGCCGCCTGCCCACGCTGAAGGCGGTGGTCGTGTTGCCCTTCCTGAACGAAAACCCCGACCTGTCCGGCATTCCCGGGGCGGTGAATCTTCCGAACCTGCTCGACGGGGAAACGGCCACGGAAATCGCGTTCGTTCCCACCGAGCCGGATCATCCGGTCTACATCCTGTATTCCTCCGGCACCACCGGCCCGCCGAAGTGCATCACCCACGGCGCGGCGGGGACGCTGGTGCAACACTGGAAGGAACTGGCGCTGCACACGGACGTGAGCCGTGAAAGCAGCCTGTTTTATTTCACCACCTGCGGCTGGATGATGTGGAACTGGATGGTAAGCGCCCTGATGACCGGCGCGCGGGTGGTGCTCTACGACGGCTCGCCCTTCCATCCCGGGCCGGAAGTGCTCTGGCGCATGGCGGAAGAGGAACGCCTGACCGTCTTCGGAACCAGCGCGCGCTACCTGGCGGCGCTCCAGGCGAGCGGTCTGGAAATGCGCGGAGCCTTCGATCTCTCCGAACTGCGGACGCTGCTTTCCACGGGCTCGCCCCTGCCGGAGGAAGGCTTCCGTTTCGTCTACGGAAACATCAAGCGCAACGTGCAGCTTTCCAGCATTTCCGGCGGCACGGACATCATTTCCTGCTTCATGCTGGGCTGTCCCACCCTGCCGGTGTATCCCGGGGAGATTCAGTGTTTCGGCCTGGGCATGAAGGTGGAGGCCCTGGACGACTCCGGAACTCCCGTGATCGGAAAGCAGGGAGAACTGGTATGCAGCGCTCCCGCGCCTTCCATGCCGGTCTTCTTCTGGAACGACCCCGGCATGGAGAAATATCACAAGGCTTATTTCGACGTGTATCCCGGACGCTGGCGGCACGGGGACTTCATGATCGTCACGCCGCGTCGGGGGATCGTCATGCTGGGCCGCTCGGACGCCACGCTGAACCCCGGCGGCGTGCGCATCGGCACGGCGGAGATTTACAACCAAGTGGAGCGCATCGGGGAAATCCGGGACAGTCTGGTGGTCAGCCAGCGCTGGGACAACGACAGCCGCATCGTGCTTTTCGTCAAGCTGGTCGAAGGAATGAAGCTGGACGCCGGGTTGGAAAAGCGCATCCGCGACACCATCCGGAAAAACGCCACGCCGCGCCACGTCCCGGCCAAGATCGTGGAGGTTCCGGGCATTCCGTACACGAAAACGGGGAAAAAGGTGGAACTGGCCGTGCACCAGATCATCCACGGCGAGGAAATCCGTCACGGCTCGGCGCTCGCCAACCCGGAAGTCCTGGACGGCTTCAAAAACCTGGAGGATCTGAAAACCTGACGGATCGTCCGTCCGGAAAAAGAGTTTTTTTTCGTCCATCGGATCAAACCGAATCCGAACGGATTCTCAATCCCGGCCCCACAGGCGCGTGCTAGCCTGCCCTCCATATTTTTCGGTTGCGGAAACGGGCGATCGGATTCATAGTGGTGGCCGGACAACCAACAACCCGAAGTCAGGGAGTACCCAATGGATTCGGCCACCGCATCGTACCAGGAGACGTTGCTCTCGAAGCTCATCGAAGTGGGCATCGCCCTTTCCGCCACCCGCAACACCAAGGAACTGTTGAAGCGCATCACCACCGAGGCGCGAAGCCTGACGAACAGCGACGGCGGGAGCCTGTATATCCGGGAGGGCGACAATCTGCGTTTCGTGGTCAGCCAGTCCACCACGCTGGACGGCAATTCCCGGGGCACCATGACCCGGCAGATGTTCAAGGAATTCACCATTCCCATCTCGAAAGAGAGCATCGCCGGGTACGTGGCCATGACGAAGACGCCCCAGGTCATCGACGACGCCTACGCCATTCCGGACGACAAGCCCTACCGGCACAGCAAGAAGGCCGACCGGGAGAACGACTATCACACCCGGTCCATTCTGACCGTGCCCATGCTGGACATCGACGGCAACGTTATCGGGGTGCTGCAACTCATCAATCACACGGAGGACGACGGCGCCGTGGCACCCTACCCCGCGCACATGATTCCGGTGGCCCAGGCCCTGGCCAGCCAGGCGGGCGTGACCTTGCGCAACTCCCAGCTTCGGGACGAGCTGCGCGAGGTGCATTACGACACCATCCTCAGACTTTCCACGGCGGCGGAGTTCCGCGACAACGAAACCGCCAACCACGTCAAGCGCGTCAGCGAATACTCGGCCATCATCGCCGACTACATGGGCCTGGATCACGACACGGTGGACCGGATCCGCATCGCCAGCCCCATGCACGACATCGGCAAGTTGGGCATTCCGGACGCCATCCTGAAAAAACCCGGGCGTTTCACTCCGGAGGAACGCAAGATCATGGAACAGCACTGCGAGTTGGGCGGGCAGATCATGGAAGGATCCAACTCCGACCTCATCGCCATGTGCCGCTCGGTGGCCATGACCCACCACGAAAAATGGGACGGGTCGGGCTACCCCAACGGCCTTAAAGGAGAGGAGATTCCCATCGAGGGCCGCATCGTGGCCTTGGCGGACGTCTTCGACGCCATCGCCAGTAAGCGCGTCTATAAAGACGCCGTGCCCATCGATGACGTGCTGGCCATATTGCGCAAGGACGCCGGCACGCACTTCGACCCCACCTGCGTGGAACGCTTCTTCCGCGGCCTGCACGAGATCCGCGAGGTCTTCGAACGACTGAAGGATTGAGGGGGAAAGGACAATGCAACAATCGTAATGGTATATTGGCAGAAATATCTTTTGGGAATCACCCTTTTCTTTGAACTTTCGGGTTTACTTTATCGTAAAATCTTATATTGGAAGATATCAGTAGCACCGGACGAACCGTACGGACTCGGCGATTTAATTGATGGCGGTTTTGGCCTTCTTGTCATTTCCTCGTCAGTCCTGACCGTCCTTGGTGGCGTCATAACAATTGCTTTGCCACGTTGGCGCAACACAAGAAACGCTGTTGCGCTTTGGATCGTTGGAGTTTCAACGACAGTGTCTTATTTCTGCTTGCACAAACTCTTGTGAATTCGTTTCCGCTTTCTTCTCGATGGCATCATCAGCCCCCTAAAACTGCCCGGCGAAGTACGTCATCATGGCCCAGCGGTACCAGAAGTTGTCGTCCGGATAAGCGCGCACCGGGAAGGCCACCTTGAAGGAAACGTTTTTCCGCTGATAGAACAGCGAGGGCACGAACGTGATGGTCTCTTCCGTCACCGGTTCCACGGCGAAGCGGAAATCGAAAGAGGCGCTGGCGTAGACCTGATCGAACATCCGCACGGCCAGCGGCACCCCCACGTCTATCGCAAAGAAATCATCCGCCTTTTCCACGGCCGCCCCGATGGGAAGACGCAGAAACGGATTCAGGAACAGGCGGCGTTCCACCAGTTGCCAGCCGGTGGCCACCTGGGGAACGATGTAGATCACGTTCAGCGCTCCGATGGCCTCGACATCCGTATTCATGAATTCGAGCGTGAGTCCCGGCGTCACCAGCCCGAAGGGACGGTTCAGGGCCGTAACGTTGAATCCGATGAGCCCCGAACGGAAGCGGAACGTCTCGATTCTTGTCGTATATCCGGCCTTTTCGTCCACCTTCGCGAACCCCAGAAAGGCCTGCACGAAAATACTGGCGCGATCCTTTGCGAAAGCGCCGGAACCGCCCACTTTAAGGTTCATGAAATGATGCTCGATGTCCGGCAGGCCCGACTTGGCGGGAGCCTTGACGCTGGCCGGAAGGTAGGAAAACTGAAGATAGGCCGAACTGTAGGCCAGCACCCGGGGTGCTTCGATCGTTTCCGGAAAACTTTCCAGGTCGTGCTTTTTCCGTTTTTTCCGGGTCCGGGATCCGGTGTTCCAGGTCTTGCCCGCGCCCGCCGGAACCACGGCGTCTTCGCCTTCCTCCGTGTCCAGCGGCTGCATGCTGATGTCGTAGCTGCCGCCCGTGGCGTCGATGAGCAGATCCCGGCCTACGGGGGCGTAACCGTCCTTTTTCAGCTCCACCTTATGGCTTCCGGGAGCAAGTTTCACGCCGTACAGAGGGGTTTTGCCCGCGAGTCGTCCGTCGATCGTCACCTCGGCCCCGCTGACGTTGGAGGTGATGCCGATGGAAACGGATTCGTTTCCATCTTCGGCCAGCGCCGTCGCCGAAATCAGACAGAACAACATCGTTGAAAACGCGAATGTGCGGATTCCCCACCGGATCGGTTTCATGATCCACCTCGATGTAAAAGTTGTTTATACGCCCAAACCTGCCACATCTCTGAAACGGATGCAAGGTTTTCCGGCCGGATTTGTTTGAAGAAGAATCATGGAAGAAAAGGAAGGTGGCGGGCGATCAGACTTGGCATAAACGCAAAAAACACCCTCCGAGAAGGGTGTGTCGGATGCGGAAAAAGACGGGAAAAAGGCTCAGACGGTGGGAGGGATCTGGCGCACCGGAACCTTGTTGACCTTGCCGCTGCGGATACAGCGCGTGCAGACGTATTCCCGCGTCACACGGCCGTTTTCGTCCAGCACGCGAATCTTCTGAAGGTTCGGATTGAAGCGCCGCCGCGTCTTGTTGTGGGCGTGGCTGACGTTGTTTCCCGTGATCGGGCCTTTATTGCAGATCGAGCATCGTTTCGACATGACTACCTCCGGTTTTCTCGCCTTCGCGATTCAAGGCGTGAGTGTGTATCACGAACATGGGGGGCTTGGCAAGGTTTTTTTCAACTTTTCCGTTCGTTTCCGTCCGACCCGGGATTCATCGCTCCCACCGAATGCGCCGGGATGGCGGTCGTAAAGGGGCGAGGCTCGCGATGCATCGGGGAACAAACCCGGCGGCGGAAGGCGGAATTCGACACCAAAGACGACCCATCTATATGTTTTCACTTGAATATTCTCTTTTCGCCCGAAAACCGGACGTTCCCACGCGACTGAAATTCGCCGCCGAAAAGCATTGACAGAGAGGCGGGGCTGGGATAGGTTAGCGAACTATCTGGAATTTCGAGGACTTCAACCCGCGAGGCCCCGCTTGAACCGTTCCCCGATTCGCATCCTCATCGCCGTTTTAACGCTGGCGATGTTCTGCCTGCTCGCTCCGGGCTGCATCAGCGAACGCCCCGGCGTGAAGGCTCCGGACGACATCATTCACTTTCCCATCGGCGTGGCCGTGCATCCGGCGGGACGTTATGCCGTGGTGGTCAACGCCAACTTCAACCAGGCTTACAAGAACGGCTCGGTGGTGGTCATCGATCTGGCAGCCCTGCGTATCGTGCCGGAATGGACCATCCCCGTGGGAACCTTCGCCGGCGAGGCGCTCTTCAATCACGCCGGAACGCGGCTGTTCGTCAGCGTCCGCGGGCCGTTTCTGGAACAGGACGGCATTCCCGACGAACCCGAGGACGTGGTGATCGCCTTCGACATCGACGCGGAAGCCGCCGTCAATCCGCCGGGCGACCGGCCGCTGATCGTTCCCGAAAGCCGCAACGCCATCCGCGTGGCCCCGGATCCCTTTGGAATGTCCATGGATTTCCGGGATCGCTACCTTTACATCAGCCACGTGTCCAACGGGGAAATGACCGTGATCCAGGACGATCTGGGGCGCTTTACGAACGAAGCGGACCGGGAGGCGATGGAGCGCGGCGAAAGCATCCGGCGCTGCATCCCAACAAATCTGTACTGTCCCGGAAATACTCCGGAAGGCGACCGCTGCGGCTCCTGCGAAGACAACGCATCCTGTCGGCCCAGAGAGGAAGTTCTGGAAGGCGAAATGGGCGGAATTCCAATGAGTTGGCCCAGCACCTGCCTGGAGGACATCCGCCGTCCGGGGCGCCGTTTCTGCGCCGATTTCTGCGAAGTGGACGTGACGGAAACCGACGAGGACGGCCTGGTCACCCGGGTGGGCTGTCCCACGGGCTACGCCTGCGAGGAAATCGGGCTGCTGCAAGCCGTCACCGAGCGCAAATTCAGCCGGGGCGGCAATCAGGTGGCCATTTCGCCCCTGACGGGATCGGTCTACGTCACCCACCGCGACGCCAACGCCGTGGGCATCCTGCGTCCCTATCGCGTGGACGGCCTAGGCTTTCGCGCCCGCGTCCAGCAGACGGTTTTCGACGAAGGCATCGACCTGCGCGGCATCGCCTTCAATCCGGAGGGCAACAAACTCTTTATCGCCGGGCGGAACATCATTGTAGAAGAAGGCACCCGCCCCGGCGTGCTGGTGATCGATACCCGGTTGACCTACGACGGCTGCTCCCGGGACGCCTACGTCGGCAACGGCACGAGCTGCGAGAAAAACAAGCTGGTGGACTTCATCGAAGTGGATGCCGAACCGGCCAACATCGCGTTCTACAAGGAATTTCTGTACGTTCCTCTATACGATACCGACGAAATGTACGTCATCGACACCCGCAGCCGGCAGGTGATGGACGTGGTGGATCTGGCCCCGGAGGCGTTCATCCGCCAGCCGGGCATTTTCCGCCATCACGCCCGCCCCTACGAGGTCGCCATTTTCGAGAATTCCGCCGGCGCATGGGCCCTGGTGACCCATTTCGAGGCCCATGAAGTGGCCGTGCTGCAATTGTTCGACGCGCTCGGCAATCCCATCAACCGCGTGGACCGAAAGATCGAAAACCGTGCCAAGCTGTACGAAGAAGACCGCTACTAGCCGGGCGGCGGGGCTTTTTTCCGCCCTGCTCCTGCTTTTCTGGATCGGCGGCTGCGGAACCGGCGGCGTGGAGGATCCCTACGTCTCCACCCTGAATCGCCCCGTGGCCATCGCCATCGCCGTGGTGGACTGGACGCCCACGCCCGCCTATCGGGAACTGGCCGCCGAAGTGCCCGATCTCTGGGAACAGTGCCTGGGACTGGAACAGCGGGCTTTCGCCTTCGTGGCCAACAGCGGCGGCGACAGCGTGGCGCGTATCGACCTCTGCACCGGAGAAGTGGTCAATTCCCACATCAAGGGAAACCCCTTCGTGGTCAGCCACATTTCCGTGGGAAGCTTTCCCGTGGACGTGGCGGCCTCCCTGGATCACGGCAACTCCCGGATTTTCGTGGCCAACGGCGGAGAAAACTCCCTATCGGTGATCGTCACCGAGACGGCCCGCACCTTGCAGGACAAAGTGATCCTCTCCAGCCGTCCCACTCACCTGGCCGTGGTTCCCTCCGAAGACACGCCCGAGGGAGATGTCTACGTGACGCTGCCTTACCTGGGGGCGCTCGCCCGGGTGGTCAAACGGGTGAGCGACGAACGGGAACGCTGGATGGAGGTCGGTTTCGCCCAGCTGAAGACGGACATCACGCCGGACCCCGTGCCTGCGGGCATGGCCGCGGCCCCGAACGGAAAAACCCTGTACGTGGCGGACATGAACGCCGATCATTTCCATATCGTGGACCTGGAACACCCGGAGTACCCGGCCCGGACGCGCTTCGTGAACGGCCCCCAGCGTTCCTGTTCCGTCTCGCCGGACGGACGCTTTCTGTACCTGACGAAACTGGATCGTTCGCGCATAGCCGTCTACGACCTGCAATACGACCGTTACGTGGACACCAACGAGGAACTGCCCAGCCATCGCAATTCTCCCCCGCCCTCGGCCCAGTTCGATTACGACATCTCCCTGGAAAGCGTGCCCCAGACCGTGCTCTTCGCGGATGTGGTCAAGACCTTCGAGATCGAGGAACCGGACGGCGACACGGATGAAACCGACGCCGAAACGGCCGCCGACGGAGACCTCATCCCGGATGGCGACGCGGATAACGATGCCGAGTCCTCGGAAGACGCGGAAGATGCCGGAAATATGGAAGAATCCGATACCTCCTCCCGATCCTCCGGCTTGCCCGTATTGTTCCAGGAAGCCGACGGCGACGCGGATGGAATGGAGACGGAATCCGAGTCCGAATCGGACAACGCCGAAACCTTCGAGCCGAAGGAGCTTTACGCCTATTCCATCGGCCAGGACGGCATCATCCAGGTCATCGACGTACATCGCGACATGCACGAATTGTACGACACCTACCCGGACACCTCCGCCGAACTGCGCCTTCTGTCCGAGAACGAGCTGGAAACCGACAACGGCATGTGCATCGCGGACATCGACGCCCGGGTGGACAAGGGACGCACGCCCAACGGACTGTGGGAACTGTCCTACGCCGGGGTCGTGCCAGGCAGTGACGTGACCTATTCCGGCCGTTTCGATTTCGATCGGAACCGCTTCTACGACGATAACCTGGATTTCGCCAGCCTGCCGGAAATCCTGCCCCGCCCGCTCTCCAGCGACCCGGACAACCCCTATCCGCTTTCCGGCGACTGGCTGGAAATCCGCACCGGCACCATGGCGCCGCCCCCGGATTCCCTGGGCTGCGTTCGGGAGGTGACCGACGACGAGGGAAACACGACGCTGGTCAAACCCGATGTCGTGCGGCTGGAAATCACCAAAGTCACTCCGGATTACCTGGAATTCGACCGGGCGGGATACCTCCTGGAGAACTGCTACAATTCCGCCGTGGAATACCAGATCCGCGCCAACGGAAACTATCTGGTCAACATGACCCGGCTGGACACCTTCGGAAACCGGCTGGGCTCGCCCGTCTACCAGGGCCGGGCCGTGAACGTGGACTTCCGCCAGGGGGACGTGGTCAGCGGCGCGGAGCAGTTCGAGCAGTTGAAGTTTTCCGAGGACGACTGGGAGGATTACGTCTGCCTGATCGAACGCACGGACGAGGAGGGCAACGAAACGAACGAATACCGTTTCACCAAGGATCTTCTGCTTTCCGAAGACGAGGAACCCGTCAAGGGGATCCGCTGCCGCAACAAATGGAACGACGCGGATCCCTACCAGATCAGCTTCGAGAACGATTACGTCTCCTTCGCCATCTGCCAGGACGAGCAGAACACGGATATCCGGGCCAAGCGTGAGGGATCCTTCATCTATTCCTTCCGAACCTTCAGCGGCATCAACGAGATCCAGGAGTCCTACGAAACCGCGGACGATACCGAGGTCTACGACCGCCGGGTGGGAAACGTTCTGGAAGACGCGGCGATACTGAACCTGTATGAAGACTTCCCTCGGCTGTACGTCGTCGATTCCTCGGCGGAAAGCATCTATGTCATCGACCTCAAGACCGACTTCATCATCAATCAGATTCTATAGAACCTGAACCATAAGGAGGATCCCATGGACCTTCGCGCGATCCGCGCCCCCCGGGGGGCCGAGCTGCACTGCAAGGGCTGGTTGCAGGAAGCGGCCTTCCGCATGCTCCAGAACAACCTGGACAAGGAAGTGGCCGAAAAGCCGGAGGAACTCATCGTCTACGGCGGATACGGCAAGGCCGCCCGAAACCCGGAAGCGCTGGAACGGATCCTGGAAAGCCTGCAAAAACTGGAGAACGACCAGACGCTTTTGATCCAGTCCGGAAAGCCCGTGGGCGTCATCGACACCCACCCGGACGCCCCCCGGGTGCTCATCGCCAACGCCAACCTGGTGCCCCACTGGGCCACCTGGGAGCATTTCCACGAACTGGACAGAAAGGGCCTGATGATGTTCGGCCAGATGACGGCCGGAAGCTGGATCTACATCGGCACTCAGGGCATCCTTCAGGGCACCTACGAGACCTTCGTGGAGGCGGCGCGCAAGCACTTCGGAACCGACAGTCTGAGGGGTCGCACGGTGCTCACCGCCGGGCTCGGCGGCATGGGCGGCGCGCAACCGCTTTCGGTCACCATGGCCGAGGGCGTGGCGCTCTGCGTGGAAGTTGAAAAGGAACGCATCCTGCGGCGCATCGAGCACCGCTACCTGGACGACTGGACCGACGACCTGGACCACGCCATTAAGGTCGCGGACGAAAAAAAAGCCGCCGGCGAGCCGTTTTCCATCGGGCTATTGGGCAACGCCAGCGAAATCTTTCCGGAAATCGCCCGGCGGGGCTGGATGCCGGACCTGCTCACCGACCAGACCAGCGCCCACGATCCCCTGAACGGCTACATTCCCGGCGGTCTGGACTACGAAGCCGCCCTGTCCCTGCGAAAATCGGACCCGGACGCGTACGTCCGCCGGGCGAAGGCGTCCATCGTGCGCCACGTCCAGGCCATGCTGGATCTGCAAAAGGCGGGCGTGCCCACCTTCGATTACGGCAACAACATCCGCCAGGTGGCCCTGGAGGAAGGTCTGGAAAACGCCTTCGATTTCCCGGGTTTCGTCCCGGCCTACATCCGCCCGCTGTTCTGCGAGGGCAAGGGGCCCTTCCGCTGGGTGGCGCTTTCCGGCGACCCGGAGGACATCTTCACCACGGATCGGGAGTTGATGAAGCTCTTTCCGGAGAACGAATCTTTGGCCCGCTGGCTGACCATGGCGGGGAAAAAGGTGCATTTCCAGGGACTTCCAAGCCGCATCTGCTGGCTGGGCTACGGAGAGCGCGCCAAAGCCGGAAAGCTCTTCAACGATCTGGTGGCTTCCGGCCGGGTGAAAGCTCCCATCGTCATCGGCCGCGACCATCTGGATTCCGGTTCCGTGGCCTCGCCCAACCGCGAGACGGAAGCGATGAAGGACGGCTCCGACGCCGTGGCCGATTGGCCGATCCTCAACTGCTTAGCCAACGCCGTCAACGGCGCCACCTGGGTGAGCTACCATCACGGCGGCGGCGTGGGCATCGGTTACGCCCTGCACGCGGGCGTGGTCATCGTGGCCGACGGCACGGAAGAAGCCGCCCGTAGGCTGCAACGCGTACTCACCAGCGACCCCGCCACGGGCGTCATCCGCCACGCCGACGCAGGCTACGAAAAGGCCGAAGTCGTGGCAAAGGAGCGCGGCGTCAAAATTCCGGGCAAGACCTGGTAAGAACGGGCGCGAGCCAAGCGGAGGCGCAGCCATGGCCGACTACGACATCCTCGTCACGGACCTTTCCGTCATCGTCACGGCGGATCCGGAACGGAGTTCTTCGGAAAATCCCCTGGGCCGGGTGGAAAACGGCGTGATCGGCGTGAAAGACGGGCGGCTGGCGTACGTCGGTCCCGCCTCCGACCTGCCCCGGGACGCGCAGGCCGCGGAAACGTTTTCCGCACGAAACGCCGTGGCCTTTCCCGGGCTGATCGACGGTCACACCCACCCCGTTTTCGGCGGCAGCCGGGAGGATGAATACGCCCGGAGGCTTTCCGGTGTCCCGTACATGCGGATCGCCGCCGAGGGCGGCGGCATCAACCGCACCGTGCGGGACACCCGCCTGGCCACGGAAGACGAGCTTTTCGGACGCTCCCGCCGCTGGCTGGACGAAATGCTGCGGCAGGGCGTCACCACGGTGGAGGCCAAGAGCGGCTACGGCCTGGACACGCAAACCGAGTTGAAGATGCTCTCCGTCATCGGGCGGCTGGACCGGGAGCACGCTATGGATGTCGTGCCCACCTTCCTGGGCGCGCACGAGTTTCCCCCGGAATACCGCGAGCGGCGCGAGGCCTACGTGAACCTAGTGATCGAGGAGATGCTCCCGGCGGTGGAGGCGCAGGGCATCGCCCGCTTCTGCGACGTTTTCTGCGAACAGGGAGTCTTCACCATCGGTCAGACCAGCCGCATCCTGAACGCCGCCATGGACCGGGGACTTACGCCGCGCTTCCACGCGGACGAATTCGTGGAGTCCGGCGGGGCGCTTCTGGCCTGCGAGATCGGCGCGGTGGCGGCGGATCATCTGACCGCCGTGGGGAAAAACGCCATCGCGGCCATGGAGCAGTCCGACGTGATCGCCTGCCTGCTTCCAAGCACCTCGTACTACCTGGGCCACGGCCACTACGCCCCGGCCCGGGCGTTTCTGGAAAAGGGCGTGCGCGTGGCCCTGGCCAGCGACTTCAATCCGGGCAGCAGTGTGGGCTGCAACCTGCCGCTGACCGTCAACACCGCCTGCACCCAGATGAAAATGACCTTCGCGGAAGCGCTTCTGGCCGTCACGCGCCACGCGGCCGAATCGCTGCTGCTTGGCGACCGCCTGGGGCAACTTCGTCAAGGATATCAAGCGGATATCCTGCTTCTGGACATTCCGCGCCCGGAATATTTCGTCTACCACTTCGGCCGAAATCACACCTGGAAAGTGCTGAAAAAAGGCCGCATCGCCTACGAATCCCCCTTCGAACCCGTCTTTCTCTCCTGAGCGCCAAACCCGGGGTTTCGCCGAAAGGAGAAAGATTTAAATTCATTGTCGGACATTAATTTGACACACTGCGTCTGAATTGCTAGCATATTATGTGGTGTAACGCGTGTTCAATCGCAAAGGAAACGCCCGGATTCGCCTTCCGGCTTCAGAACCATCGATAAAGAGGTATCGAAATGCAGAGACTTGCTTTAACCGGTCGAATCGTGATGCTTGCCCTGGTTTTTCTGCTTGCGGCCTGCGCGGCGGAAGATACCGGCTCCACCCCCTGCACCTCCTCCGTGGAATGCGATACGGGGGAAATTTGCCTGGACGGAACCTGCCGGACGGCCCAGAGTTGCACGCTGGACAGCGAATGCGAAATCGGGATGTACTGCCGCAACGGCTACTGTTCCCCCACGAGCACCTGCGCCACCGTCGATGACTGCGCGCCGGGATTCGACTGCCTGAACGGATATTGCTATCCCTCGTCCAATCCGAACGGCTGCCGGACCAGCATGGATTGCGAAATCGGCCAGATCTGCAATACCGTAACGGGGCAATGCGTCAACAACATTCCCGGCGACCAGGATCTTCCGGAAACCGACGGAGACGAAAGCATCCACTGCACCAGCACGACCGACTGCCCCGACGGCTCCTATTGCGATTTCTCCACCTCCACCTGCAAACCCTGGAATCCGGACGGCGACACCACCGAAACGGACGATACACCCGACGGCGACACCACCGAAACGGACAATGCACCCGACGGCGACACGGACGGGGATGTGGAAATTCCCATGGGAAATCTTTGCGAGCCCTGCGGCAACGACACGGACTGCAACGCCAACATGCAGGACTGGTGCATGGAGGATCTGACGGGAGAAACCTACTGCGCCCGCTTCTGCGACGAGAACGCGCCCTGCCCCGAGGGCTTCCGTTGCCGGGACATCTACAGCGGCACCGGGACCGTCATCACCACCCAATGCCTGCCGGATTCCGGCTATTGCGTGGAACCGGACGGCGACGTGGCCGGGGGCAAGGGGCTCTGTGAAGCCTGCTCCACCGACGCGGAATGCGGCGGCACCTTCGACAAGTGCATTCCCGACGGCTCCGGAAACACCTTCTGCGGCACCGACTGCGCCCACGACCAGAGCTGCGCCGTAACCGGAACCTACTGCAAGCGCATCACGCCGGAAGTCAAACAGTGTTTCCCCATCAGCAACATCTGCGACGGCGGCATGGCCGACGGCGACGAAACGCCCGACGGCGACTCCTCCACGAACTTCTGCTACGGCTACACCGGAAGCGACGCCTGCTGCGCCACCGACAACCCCTGCAACAAGAGCAACAACGGCGTCTGCGACTGCGACGGCGTCTGCTCCTGGGACAGCGTGGATTGCTCCGGCGGAACCACCTGCACCTGGGATTCCGACTGCCCGTCGGGTCATATCTGCGATTTCTTGAGCAATCGATGCGTTTATATCCTGTGTTCGCCCTGTACAATCTACTATGATTGCGGCACCGGATTGTCCGTGGATTGCATCGGCGGCGGCTGCGCCACGTCCTGTGACATGTTCACGTCCTGTCCCATTGGTTTCGAGTGCGACGACATGTTGATGGGCTATTGCGTCCCCACGAGCGGCAGCTGTTTCGAGGAGGACGGCGATACGGGACCGGAATACTGCCCCGGCCACGACGGCGAGACCTGCTGCATGCCAGGCGATCCCTGCAACCAGGCCGACAACAGCACCTGCGAGTGCGCGGGCTGCGACTGGGATACGGCCGACTGCGCCACGCCGGAATACTGCACGGGCAATGAAGGCGTCTACTGCTGCCAGGAAAGCAATCCCTGCGGCAAGCAGGACAACAGCGTCTGCGACTGCGACGGCTGCTCCTGGGACACGGCCGACTGCGCCGGGCCGAACTACTGCCCCGGCCACGAGGGCGAGCATTGCTGCGAGATGGGCGACCCCTGCGACTGGGGCAACAACGGCGTCTGCACCTGCGAGGGCTGCGCCTGGGAGGATTCGGACTGCAACGAGGAACTCTGTGAGGGATACACCGGATACAGTTCCTGCTGCAAGCCGTCCAACCCCTGCGGATGGGACGGCAACGGCGCCTGCGACTGCGCCATGGCCTGCGCCTGGGACAACGTAGACTGCGGAATCACGGACGGCGACGAGAGCACCGACGGCGATGAAACCGACGGCGATGAAACGGACGGAGACGAAGCCACCGACGGCGACGCGCCCTCCGAATGCAGCGGCGCCTGCGACGAATCCACCTACGACCTGACCTGCGTGGGCTCGGACCTGTGCGTCTGTGAAAACGGCCAGAAGCACGTGGAATCCTGCCTGGCGGTCTGCCGGGACGCCGGATACCTGGAAACCACCCAATGCGCCGCCAGTTCGAGCGCCGGTCACGACGTCTGCTACTGTTCCGGGGAAAACACCTTCTGTTCGGGTTATACGGGAACGGACACCTGCTGTACCCCGGCCAACAGCTGCAACCAGTCCGGAAACAGCGCCTGCAACTGCGACGGAACCTGCGGATGGGACGCGGCGGACTGCGGGCAGACGGCCGGAACCTGCCAGGCGCCCATCCCGGTGCCCTCGATCCCCTTCACCTACAACGGCAACACCGGCCCCATGGACAATCTCCTGGGTCTGACCGGCTGTTCGGCGGTGGACGGCGGATCCTTGAGCACGGCGAGCGGTCCCGAGCAGGTCTTCGAATTCCGTGCGGGAAACAGCACTCCGCTGACCTTCACCGTGGACAGCAATTTCGACGCCGTCATCACCGTGCGCGGGCCATGCAGCAATTCGCCCTCGCTCTGCCTGGGCGACGACAGCTATTATTCCACCGACGAGTCCGTCACCTTCAATTTCACCGATTCGCCTCCCTCGGTATGGTACGTGGTGGTGGACGGCGTGGACAGCGACGAATGGGGATCGTACACCTTGACAATCACCAACGCGGCCAGGTAAACTGAAGCTGAGTCGGACGCCGAAACGATACCGAGCGGGAGGGGTGGCGCCATGGGGCGAAGGATCTGTATACTCTGCGACCAGGATTTCCAGGATCTGGAGGTTCTGTATCCTTACTATAGACTGCTGGAAGCCGGGCACGAGGCCGTCCTGGCCGGTCCCCGGGAGGAACTGACCGGGAAATACGGCTATCCCATCCGCTGCACCGCCGACATCCGCGAGGCGAGCGCCGAGGACTTCGACGGCGTGCTCGTTCCGGGCGGTTGGGCGCCGGATTTCATGCGCCGGGAGCCCTACGCCGCGAAACTTGTGGCCGAGACCGACAGGCAAGGAAAACTGGTGGCGGTGATCTGCCACGGAGGTTGGGTTCTCGCCAGCGCCAGAATCCTTCAAGGCCGTAAAATGACGGGGTTTTACGCCATCCGTGACGATCTGGAGAACGCCGGGGCCGCCTGGGTGGACGAGTCCGTGGTGACGGACGGAAACCTCATCAGCAGCCGCCACCCGGACGATCTTCCCGCTTTCATGAAGGCCATTCTGCATTGGCTGGAGGACAGGCCATGAAAAAAGAGAACGAAAACGAGGATCTGATCCTCAAGGAGCGCGGCGTGGTGGAGGACGGTTGCGGGCGCGTGGCCGGTTTCTGGATCCGGGGCCGCAGGGGCCGCCAGAAGACCTTCCTGTTCGAAAAGCCCATCAAGCGGGCGGACCCCTACCGCATCGAGCGCAAGACCATTTCCGTGGACGGGCGCACCTTCTACAACGTCCCCGTGAAGGTCTGTCCCCCGGCGAGCAGCTTCACCCACTGGGGAAAATACGCCTCCAAATCCTCGAAGAAAGAGGAGTAAGCCGGGTTCTTATTTGAAGTCCGCGATGAAAAGGCGCTCATCCCGAGTGCCGCCCGCAGGGCGGTTTATCGGGGGACAGGCCGCCCGTGGATCGAACCCATTTCGCTTCGCGAAACCACTCGCCATGAGCGGTTGAGCCATCGCGAAAAGCAACCGGTAACCCGTGGAATAGCGACCCAATCGGCAGCGAAACGCTCCCGCCCGTTTCTCCGTCCGCCTTCCGTTTGAACGAAAATTGACATTTTCGCACGGATGCAGTACATTCATCCCGGTGCCAGACCCTAAAATTCAACATTTTTTCCGAAAATCACAGAATGGACGCTTCCCCGGGGCAGTCGTCCGATGCCCGTAGAACCGCTGGCTTTGAAAAGTAATTGTAAGTCGTCCTTTTTCCGGAGGGTGCCGACGTGAAAATCAACCACCGCCTGATCCGCCGGTCGATCGCAGCCGCCCTGCTCCTTGCCGCGCTGCTCGGCCTGTCCTGCGAAGCCGTCAAGGAGCCGGATTACACCAAGCTCATTTACGTCAAGGGAACGCCCTACGAACGGGGGTTCCAGATCGGCGAACGGCACGAAAGCACCATCAAATCGCTTTTCACGCGGCTTCTGACCACCAGCATCGTCCCCTATCTGAACCGGGAGCAGATGAGCATCGCGCCGGTGCTGACCGTCTATCTGCGGCCCGAATTCATGGACGGAAAGTTTTCCTATCAAATGCTCCTGGAAAGCGGGCAGAAACTGGAGGAAGAGTTTCTGCCGGAGTCCGTCATCGAGGAAATGCACGGCATCGCGGACGGATCCGGACTGCCGTACGACGACGTGCTGGTTCTGAACACCTTCTTCGACACCATGATGGGTTTCCGGGCCATCGTCAACTTCATCCAGGGCATCCAGACGCCCTACGTGGTCGGACTGGGCTTCAAGGGAGCGGCCGAGTCGGACGGCGCAGACAACGACGACGACGGGGAGACGGACGAGGAAGGCGAGGGCTGGACCGACGCCTACGAATCCTCCCCCAACGCCACCTTCCTGGAGATCCCCGCCGACAGCACCTTCGAGATCGTCCTGGCCGATCCCGAACTGGCCGGCGCCTCCTGCATCGATCCGCGCAACGTGGAGCCCTTCGCGGACAAAGGCATGGATCCCGCCTGCGTGAACATGGACTGCGTGCTCGACGCGAACAAGAACGACCGCTCCATCTACCGCGAGAGCATGAACGACGTCGCCCTGGAATGCCTGGTTCCCCGGGTGGCGCGGGAATGCCTGGTGGACGAATGCGTGCAGTCGCTCGATCCGGGGCTGGTCAATCCCTGTTCCATCCGTATCCAGATGAACACCACCCAGTTCGAAGTGCCCGAGGGCTGCGATCCGGAAAACCTGCCCGCGGACGGCTGCCTGCTGAAGGCGGACGACGGCGGCTGCATCTTTCAGATGGAGGAATTCGAGGGGGAAAAACGCACGCATCTGTCGGTGCGCTTCACCCCGCCCGGAGGCTTCCCCAAGGCGGAGACCGTGGCGCTCCTGATCCAGGTGGGCGACCAGTCACCCATTTACAGCCCGGAGCCTTACCACAATCGCTACATGCGGGACGAGCGGCTGGTCTTCACCACGGCGGGTTTCGCCAAGAAGCACGGGACGGGGAACAAACTGTACGAGGTGCCCAACAAGGGCGAGCGCAACAATCGCGCCCAGCCGCCTTCCATAGCCTTCGGCGCGCGCAACACCGCCACGCCGGACGGCAACCCCATCCTGGCCCATCATTACGCTTTGCTGGATTCCGACATGGTGCACGAACACAGCCTGATCGTGGTGGAGGAACCGGAAGACGGGCATCCCTTCGCCATCCTGACCTGGGCGGGCGTGGTCTGGGGCTTCGCCGGCATGAACGACACGGGCCTGTCCTACGCCATCAACAACTCGGACACCCTGGACAACCCCCTGGTGGGCCACGCGCTTCTGGAAATCCTGAATCCGGACAACCTACGGAAACTGCTGCTCAATCCGAACCTCATCGGGCTGGCGGAGGTGCTGGCGGAAGTCCGGCTTCAGGTCACCGGCATGCCGGTGGGCATCATGATGCGGGAGGCCCTGCGCCGATTCTCCAAAGTGGAGGAAGGCCGGGATTACATCTACGAACTCCCCCAGAGCTACGGCTGGAACATTCTTCTGGCGGACGCGGACGGCGGACTGATGGGACTGGAGGTGGACGGCGCAGTCCAGAGCACCGAAGAGGTCGCCCTGCCGGCCGAGGACCGGGACGGCTTCTATTCCTATACCCCGGACCCCGACGATCCCCTGAACCGGGACGCCTTCGGGCGGATGTACGCCAGCGTGGGGCCGGACGATCTGTTCATGGCCAGCCACAACCAGAAAAACCTGAAGGACATCGGCGATAACTCCATCATGCAGAACCTGTCGCCCGGAACCCAGCGGGAATGGTCCGGGTTTTACTTCCGTTCCCTGCGTTCCTACTACCTTCTGGGCGAGGAAATCGAGAAGCGGCAGGGATCCATCGACGTGGACACGGCCATCGAGATCCTGCGCACGCCCGACCTGGTGGACACGCGGGATTCCATGCTGGCGGTGGTCTTCGAACCGGCCCGGGGAATCCTGCACTGGGCCATGGGGGGCATTCCGGCCACGGATCAGCCCTTCGTTCCTCTCGATCTGAAGGCCGCCGTAAAACGGGGCGGACTGGAAAAGGAGGACGCCCAATGAGAAAAGCCGAAGCGCACGTCCTTTGCCGCCGTTTCCTATCCGCCTTCGTCCTGGCCCTCGGTCTGCTGTCGGTCCTCTGGTCGCTTCCGGCTTCGGCCGGATTTACCGAGACGCTGCCCCAGGGAACCTTTCTTCTGGACGAAGCCTACGTCCATTCCTGGGTCAGCAAGCGCTGGAACAACAGCGGCGATTCCGCGCCGCTCATCGACGAACTGGAACGCTACGAACCCGGCGGAGGTAAGCAGGGCGTGCTCACGCCCAAACCCAAGGCCCAGTTCATCCTGCTTATCAGCCAGTTGCAGTACGGCATTCTGGACAACCTTTCCCTGGGGCTTGGCGTTCCCGTGGTGCTGTACAGCAAGGTCGATCCGAACCTGAAATGGGAATCCGGCGACTACATGCAGCAGCTCGGGCGGCCCTACAGCGGAGACGACTTCTGGGCCTGGGCCGAAAGCATGGGCCAGACGAAACCCAAAACCTGGACCGGCAACCGGGGGCAGATCTCCGATCTGGTGCCCGGCGTGCGGCTGCGCTGGACGGACTGGATCGAAGCCTTCAAGACCGCCGAGGTGGCCGGCGCGCTGTCCGTCATGGGCGCCATTCCCACCGGCAAGCATCCCGATCCGGAAGAGATCGTTTCCACCGGAACCACCATGTGGGACTTGCAGACCATGGGCGATCTGGCCGTCCACGTCAGTTTCGACAAGACCTTCAAGGAACAGCTCGACGGGCGGCTGCGCCTGGGCCTGGACCTGTTTTACGAAACGTTCTTCTCCCGCGCCTACACCACCTCGACGGGCGAGAAGCATCCGCTGCTGCTGAACTACGAACCCTACGTGGGAAAGCATTACGACGTGAATCCCGGGGATTTCTCCGGCTTCTCCTTCCAGACGGACGTGGTGCCCTATTACGGCCCGGCCTGGGGCACCTGGATCACCAAGGGAGACGCCTCCAAGGCGAAAAACTTCCCGCCCATCATTTCCTTTTACCTGCGCTACACCTTCATCCACCTGCAACAATCCCAGTGGTCCTCGAACAACGCCGCGTGGGACTACAAGCAGGAAAAATTGTGGAAACCGGGATATCGAAACCAGCTCGCCGGACAGGTCACCTTCAGTTTCCTGCGCCTGGGCGCGCCGTTGCAGCTTTACGTCGGCGGGCGCACGTTGAGCCTGATCCCCGGCAAGAACACCCGCGCGGCGGACGTGGTCACCGCCGGGATTCAGTTGCTGATGAAGTTCTGGTAACCGCCGGGAAAGAGACCGGATTCGCATGTCCGGCGACCCGTCCGATTCATCGAATCGCGGCGGGTCGTTTGTTTTTCGTGGACGATCCACGCCCCGGGCGGGTCACACGAATGTCGAAAGAAATCGACTTTCGAAATCCCGCGCCGTCGGGTAAACTGAGGGCCATCACTTTCTCGCACCCAGGAGGCGAACATGACGCCGGGCGAACGATTCTGGCAGAAAAACTACGATGCCTATGTCCCCGAGACGCTGGAGTATCCGCGCACGACGATGTACGAGTTCCTTTCGAAAGGCGCGGTCGGGGCCATGGACAAGGTGGCGCTGGAGTTCTTCGGGAGACAGACCACGTACGAGGAACTTATGGTCAAGGCGGACCGCTTCGCCGGGGCCTTGTGGGATCTGGGCGTGCGCAAGGGCGATAAGGTCATTCTTCTTCTGCCCAACTGCCCGCAGTTCGTTGTGGCCTATTACGCCATTCACCGCATCGGCGCGGTGGCCGTGATGGCCAATCCCCTGAACGTGGAGCGCGAGCTGATCTACAAGTTCAACGACTGCGGGGCCGAGACGCTGATCGCCCTGGACCTGCTCTCGTTTCGCGTCAACAAGATCAAGAATCAGGTCAACCTGAAGCGCATCATCTACGCCCGGCTACCCGACGAAATGCCCTTTCCCCTGAATTGGCTGTTCCCGCTGAAGCTGCGCCAACAGAAGGCCCCCAGGATCGAGATCGAAAAGGACGGACGGACGCATCTTTTCAAGGATCTGCTGAAAACCTTTCGGGATCCGCCGCCTTACGCGGACCTGGGCGTCAAGCCCGACGACCTGGCCGTGCTGATCTATTCCGGCGGCACCACGGGCGTATCGAAAGGCATCATGCTGTCGCACTACGCGCTCGTGGCCAACAGCGTGCAGGTGGCCAGTTGGGGCGACCTGCGGGAGGACGACGCCTTTCTTCTGGTTCTGCCCGCCTTCCACGGCTTCGGGTTGTCGGTGGGTTTGCACACGCCGCTTTCGTTGGGCGGACGGGTGGTGCTTCTGCCGCGCTTCGATCCTTTGATGATGCTGAAGGCCATCCAGAAGCATCGCCCCACGTTCTTCGCCGGGGTTCCCACCATGTACGTGGCCCTGAAGGAGCATCCGGATTTCCGGAAATACGACATCCGCAGCCTGCGCGGCATGTTCTGCGGCGCGGCGCCCCTGGCCGCCGAGGTGCAGAAAGAATTCGAGGAGATTTCCGGCGCGCCCATCATCGAGGGCTACGGCCTGACCGAGATCGTCACCGCCATCTGTTGCAATCCGCTGCACGGCGAACGAAAGAACGGCACCGTGGGGATTCCCTTCCCGGACATCGACGTGCGACTCGTGGACCTGGAAGACGGCGTGACGGAGGTGGAGCCCGGTCGGGAGGGCGAGCTGCTCCTGTCCGGTCCGGATCTCATGCTGGGATATTACGGACTCCCCAGGGAGACGGAGAAAACCTTGCGGGACGGCTGGCTGTACACCGGCGACATCTGCACCATGGATCCGGACGGCTACATCAGCGTGGTGGACCGGAAAAAGGATCTCGTCATCGTCAGCGGCTTCAACGTCTTCCCCCGGGAGATCGACGAGGTGCTCTACCAGCATCCCAAGGTGGTGGACGCCGTGGCCGTGGGGCTGCCCCATCCCAAGAAGGGCGAGTACATCAAGGCTTACGTGGTCGCCAAGGAGGGCGAGAGCCTTTCAGCGGAAGACGTGATCGCCTTCTGCAAGGAGCGCCTGACGCCCTACATGGTTCCCAAGGAGGTGGAGGTTCGCGGCGAACTGCCCAAATCCATGGTGGGCAAGGTGCTGCGGCGCATGCTGAAGGAAGAGGAGCTTTCGAAGCGCGCCGGGAAGGAAGCCTGATGGCTCCGGCTGTCGGCAAACGGGCTTCGCGCCGACGGTCCGGGACCGGCGGCCCGGAAAGCGGATCCGCTTTCCGTCGGGCTTCGCTTTCGCGAAGCCCCGCGAAGCCCCGCCACGCGCGTGCCCGCGCCTCGAATCCGAGACTTGGGGCGGGCCTTTTTCTGATCTTGCTTTTCCTTTTTCCGGCGGCTGGCTGCGACAAGCTCACCCCGGGAGAATTCCCCGGGTCCGGCTGCGTTTCCGACGCCGACTGCCGCGACGGGCGCGTCTGCCGGGATCGCATCTGCCTCTATCCGGAGGAGGCGGAACGCCTGGAACCCGCAGAGGCGCTGGCCCGGCGGGTGCTGGAGTCCCTGGCGGAATCCGAGCCTCGCCGTTTCGTGGTGGCGCTTCCCCTGGAGGAGGATTACCGCTGGGCCTTCCGGGCGGAGAGCTACGCGGGCAGCCCGGAGGACACCCATGCCCGACGCGAGGCCGTACTGTTGTCCCTGTTCGCGGAGATGGCGGAAAGCGGCGCGTACGAAGGCGCGGAGTTCGTCTCGTTTACGGCGGGTCGCTACGCTCCCGTGCCGGAGGGGCGGGAGGACAGTTTGCGCGGCCTGGATCGCCTGGTGGATTCGCGCGTCCGGTATCGGAAGGGCGGCGAGGAAAAGGAAATGTTACTGGGGCAGCTGATCCGCTTCCGGAACCGCTGGCGGCTGTTTTCCTTCGAGCGCTGACCCGGCGGCGGGCGGGGAAACGGTATCGCCCGCCGGTCGTTCCGTATCCGGCACGGGGCGGACCAGGATCAACCCGCTGGCGGGCCAGTTCACGTTCTTCTTTTGCAGCATCTTCAGATACGAAAGCAGATTCACGTCCACGATGCGCTGGTGGTTCTTGCTGGCGTGCCGAAGGATTTTGCGTCCTTTTCGGCCGTCCAGCACCAGTCCCGCGTGTTTGACGCGATAGGGCAGCGAAGGCCGATCCTCCAGAACCACGAAGAGGAAGACGTTCGCGGGAATCCTTTCCGGGTGACGGATGGCCCGCTCCAGGGGCAGAATGTCGCGGGAATAACTTCCGGCAGGAAAGCGGTCGCCCAGGCGTTCGCAGAAGGATTCCCAGCGCCCCCCGCAGTGCTTCGCGCTTTTCAAGGTCTTGGTCTGGCGAACGGCGGCGTCTCCGGCCGCCTCCCGGGTGACGTCGCGAACGTACCCCGCCGCCTCGTTTCGTTCCAGCCACTGGGCCCAGGTGAAATGATGACGACGGCGGTAGCCGACGGTTCCGCCGTCGTAGCGGATCCACTGGGTGCGTTCCTCGGCCTGGCGCAGGTTCTTCGCGCCCAGCATGCCCCAGAGTTCCTCCAGAAACGTCAGGCAGTCGATCCGGTCCAGGCGGAAAACGGGATCGGGATCGATGCTCGCGCCGTCTCCCTCGCCCAGGGGGTCGAAGGCATAAGGCGTGTTCAGGAAGAAGCCGGAGAGAAAGGGGATGCGCTCGTCCAAAGGCAGGCGGGCGGCCCGGAAGAGCAGCGCGTCGATCTCCCCGCGTCCCATTTCGCTGAAATTCCGAAAACCCTCCGGCGCTCGTCCGGCCCCGGCTTTCGGCGCGGCGAAGAGAGGGAGCGAAAGAAAAAGCGCCGCCAGCAGCGGAAAAACGAACCGCGCCGCAACGGGCGCATTCACGCGCACGCGAAAAAGGAACGGCGTCCTCATTTCCACAACCCCACGGCGATGCCGAAATAACCGCCGTAAACGAAGGCGTCCGGGGCGTAATCCCGAAACTCCGCAAGTCCCTTGAAGATCAGGTTGACGTGCCGCGGCAGGGGAATCTCGAAGCCCGTTCCGAGCAGGGGATAATGCGCCCATTCGGCCTTGGCGCTGACGGGAAACACCGCCATGTATTCGGCGGAAAGGAAATAGGTCAGGCCCCGATAGAAGCGCCATCCGGCGGCCACGCCCGGTTTCAGCCGGAAGGAAACGTCGTAGTCGTCCTCCAGGAAAAGCGCGTAGAAGGACGGCGCGAGCGTCAGCGCCAGGTTCAGCCGCTCGTTGTCGGACTCCAGCATCTGGAACTTGAAGGGCACGGCCAGGTCGAAGGAAGGATCGTACTCCATTTCCATGCGGAATCCGACGTTGACGTACTTCCAGGGCGCGGCCGAAAACGCCAGGCCGGAACGCGGATAGCCACCCAGAAGCAGCAGCGCCCCGCGGCCTTTATGCAGGGTGTCGCCGTCCTCCAGCGTATAGTGATTTTCATCCATCCCCGCGTATAGCGGCGTGCATAAAAGCAGCAAAAGAAGAATCAGCCCGGCCGGCCGTATTCCCATAAAGGGAAAGCCTCTTCGGATCCGGCGGGCGTCCATACGGTGCGTATCTCTCATGGCGCAGACATTTCCGGCGTGAAAAAGCGGCTCAGGACTCGGCCGAGCCGTGCAGGCCGAGCAGGAAAAAGACGATGCCCGTCACCGTCATGACGGCGCCCCACCACAGGCTGGGGTTCAGGTCGTGCGTGGCCGTGAGCGTTTCCGGGCGAAAGACGTAATAGATCCCCATTCCGGTGACCAGAAATCCGTAGACGCCCAACACCAGGCCCACCCAGACCCAGATGGAAAGCATTTCCTTCCGTTCCGTCATGAAAACCTCCCGTCACCAGAAATAGACGTTCAGCAGAATCACCGTGAGAAGCGAAACCCCGGCCCAGAACGCCGGGCGGCGGAACCAGACCACCTCGGTCAGGTTTGCCTCGGCGGTCAGTCCCTTCACCAGCCCCACCAGTTCCTCTTCCGGCTTGGGGCGGGTCACGAGACTGATGAGCAGGGTCAACACGAAGGTCAAAAGCCAGGCCCACCAGGCGCGCCAGAGATTCTCGGCCATGTCCGAGGGATGTTCGGACATCGTGACGACATAGGCCGGGATCCAGTGGAAGCGCAACGCCAGAAACAGGAAGAACGAGGTTCCCATGCCCGCCACCAGTCCCCAGAAGGCCCCGGCGCTGGTGGTGCGTTTCCAGAACATGCCCAGCAGCATGGTGGCGAACAGCGGCGCGTTCACCCAGGAGAAAATGGCCTGGATGTAATCCATGATGGATTCGAAGGCCATGGCCCAATAGGCCGTGCCGATGGACAGAAAGATCCCCACGATGGTGGTGACCCGGCCCATCCAAACCAGGTGCTCGTCCGTGGCGTCCTTCTTGAAGAGCGCCCGGTAGATGTCGTAGGTCCAGACGGTGTTGAGCGCCGAAACGTTGCCCGCCTGCCCGGCCATGAACCCGGCCAGAAGCGCCGTAATGCCCAGGCCCACCAGGCCGCTGGGATAGTAGCGCGCGATGAGCAGCGGCAGGGCGCTGTCGTACCAGATCTTGCCGTTTTTCTCCAAAAAGACCAGTTGCCCGTCCGCGTTCAGTTTCCAGGCCACCAGTCCGGCGATGACCACGATGAACGGCAGAGCCATCTTGAAAAAACTGGCGATGATGGGCGTGTTGCGGGCGGACTGAAGATCCTTGGCCGTGAAGGCGCGCTGGACGATGAGAAAATCGGTGGTCCAGTAGCCGAAGGAGAGCACGAAACCCAGGCCCATGGCGATGCCCAGCCAGGTGACGCCCATGCCGTTGGCGGCGGGATCGCCCGCCGTGGCCCACAGGCTGCTCATGCGTTCGGGCAGCGAAGACAGAAGCGCGTCCACGCCGCCCACCTCCACCAGGCCCAGAATGGCCACCAGAAACAGGCCGAACCAGATCAGGAAGAACTGGACGATCTCCGTCAGGATGGCGGATAAAAGTCCGCCCAAAGTGATGTACATCCCCACGGCGGCGGCGGAAACCCAGATGGAAACGTGCATGTTCCATCCCAGAACGATATGGAAGACCACGGCCATGAGGTAGAGGTTGATGCCGCTCATCAGCACGGTCATGATGGCGAAGGAGAAACCGTTCAGGACGCGGGTTTTCTCGTCGAAGCGCAGAAGCAGGTAGCCGGGAATGGAATGGATGCGGCTGCTGTAATAGAAGGGCATCATGTAGAGGCCCAGGAAAAGCATGGCGGGAACGGCCCCGATCCAGTAGAAATGAGAGACGAACATGCCGTATTTGACGGTGCCGCCCGTCCAGCCCAGGATCTCCAGGGCGCCCAGGTTGGCGGAAACGAAGGCCAGTCCCGCCACCCAGGAACTGTTGCGCCGTCCGGCGATGAAGAAGTCCTCGCTGGTGGAGGCGAATTTTTTCAGATAGAACCCGATCCCGATGATGGCCGCGAAATACAGGGCGATCACCAGCCAGTCCACGATCCCCAAGGATAATGATGCCATGGTCAAGCCTTCCCAGTTCGGAATGGACGGTTTTTTCCGTAGAAGATTCTTTTGCATCGGCGGGGCCTTTTCCCGCCGGGCTCCATGATGTCACCGCGGGGCGAAAAAATCAACGGCTTTTCGATTTTCCGGAAAGGTTCGGGTGCGGTATGCGCTTGGAACATTACGGACCTTTCTAATTCGCAGCGAATATATATGAAAGAGTTTTCCTTCCGAGTCCGTATTCTTATTCTTGCTCCTTGTGCTTCACTGTTATTTCATTAAAATCGACCGTTCCAGCGAAGTCCGTGGCGCGGCGGACGTTCCAGCTTGCAGATAGCGGGTTATCCACCCGATATCCTTAGGGATTTCCTAAAATGCACCCCGACCGGAACAAAGCACCTATCGCTCGGGACATAGCCGCGCGGACAAACGTCGGAGACAATCATTGTATCTAACTGTTTTAATTAGTTATTTCTCCTTGCGACTTCGGTACGTGGAAATTTTCGTCCATGGTGTCAAAGGGCCCAAAAACGGTCTTCGCCCGGGTGAACGCTATTTCACGGTATTTCCAAGTGTCTTCATATAGTTACAATGCATAAACGTGTCACCCGGACGGAACGCGGAAAATCGTCCGAAAACGACCCCATGCGCCTTCGACTTCGGCGGGACCGTTCCGCCGTTTTGGGCGGATTTTTCCAAGCGGATCACGGATGGCGGCGAACTTGGAAAACCGCCTTCTTTCAGTCGACTTTTTTACGCTGGCGTAAAATCATGCTCGTTTATGGCTGGATTTCCATTCCTCTTGGCCTTCTGACCGTTTGGCCATATGCGTGTATTCTGAAGCTACTACAACATGGAATTCTTTCCAATTTATGATTTAAAATGAATAATAGTATTTCTTCGTGATAACAGGCAGATAGTGAAGTCATCCAAATATGCTGAATATTCCTATTCGATTCATAGGTTTTCGCATATTCACCCATTTCCCGAATCCGGTAATTTTTCCGGAGAAAGGCCGATTAATTAAGCAGTATGGCAATTCGGCAAATCAGCAATCGAACAGATCCGCATCCTAGCCGGCTTGGTTTGAGAAAGAAAGATTTTCGACGGGTTTGAGCGGTTGATCTCGCGATAGAGACGAAAAAAGGGCGACCCATAAAATCGAAGGGAAGGGAAAAAAGATGGAAGGATCCATGATGGAAAGTATTGCCAAGAATCCGGAATCGGCCGGAAAAACGGCGCTGGACGTTCTGGCGGGGAAGTACATGACGTTTAAGCTGGCCAAGGAGGAATACGGGCTGCAGATCCTGTATGTCCGCGAAATCATTGGACTCATGGGCGTAACCCGCGTGCCGAGAACCCAGCCTTTCATGAAAGGCGTCATCAATCTGCGCGGGCGCGTCATCCCCGTCATCGATCTGCGCCTCAAGTTCGAAATGCCCGAAACAGAGCCCACCGACCAGACCGTCATCATCGTCGTCCAGGTGGCCGCCGGACAGGGCGAGATGACCATGGGCGTCATCGTGGACGAGGTGCTGGAAGTCCTGGACGTGCCCGCCGACCAGATCGAGCCGCCGCCCGCCTTCGGACAGGAGCGCGTGGAAAGCGACTTCATTCTCGGCGTCGGAAAGGCCGCCCGCCGCGTGGTCTTCCTGCTCGACATCAATAAGGTGCTCACCGGCCGGGAGATGGAGAAACTCCGCGCCGCCGCGGAAAACAACTGAACCGCCGGCGAACGTCGCCGGACGATGAACCATGGATCCCATTCTCATATGACAAGGAGCTAAATGATGTTTGATTTCAAGAACATGAAGGTCGGAAAGAAAATCCGGACGGGCTTCGCCGTGGTGCTGGGCCTGCTGATTCTCGTGGCGGGGGTGGCCTATTTCGCGCTGTCGAATTCCTCCGACGGCGTGGCGCGTTACCGGGCCATCGCGCGCAACACCAACATTCTGGGGCAGGTGCAGTCGAATCTGCTCATGGTGCGCATGAACGTGAAGAATTTCCTCATCACCAGCGATCCGAAGATTGTGGATACCTTTCAGGAATGCTGCGATAAAACCGGCGCGCTGCTGACGGAGGGCCTTGCGCAGATTAAAAACCCGGAACGGGTGGCGCTCTTGAAGGATTCCGAGGATATGCTCGAGAAATACCACGCGGCCTTCGGAAAAGTCGTCGAGAAACAGGGAATTCGCGACGATCGGGTGAAAAACGCCGCCAACGTCTACGGGCCGAAGATGGAAAAGGCCCTGACGGAGATTCTCACTACCGCCCGAAGGGACGGCGACATGAACGCCGCCTATTCCGCTTCTCAGGCCACGCGCAGTCTGCTCCTGGGACGCCTGTACGTCATGAAATATCTGGAGAGCAACGCGGATGCCGACGCCGCGCGCGTGAAAAGCGAATTCGAGGACATGGGCGGGCATCTGGACACCCTGGATCGCGGCCTGCAGAACCGCGAACGACGCGCGCTCCTGGCCCAGGTGGTTCCCATGCGGAAAGCCTACACGGACGCCTTTGAAGATATCGTCGCCGCCATCACGGAGCGAAACAAAGTCGTGAAAGGGACCATGGACGTCGTCGGTCCGGAGATCGCCGACACGATGGAGAAAATCAAGCTGGAATACAAGGCGGAACAGGACACGCTGGGGCCGCAATTGATGGTGGACAACCGCAACGCCACGGTGCTGGCCATGGTCGTGAGTCTTCTGGCCATCGTCTTCGGGCTTCTCATGGCGCGCAAGGTGGCCAAGATGATCGTGGATCCACTCTCGGAGATGGTGACGGCCGCCAACGGCCTGGCCCAGGGCGACACGAGCCTCCGCGTGGAGGCCGACAGCGAAGACGAGATCGGCGAACTGGCCGGGGCGTTCTCCTCCTTGATTCAGGCCGAGAAAACCCTGGCCATTGCGGCCGAAGCCGTGGGCCAGGGAGATCTGGAGGTGCGTGTGGAACCGCGTTCCGGAAAAGACACCATGGGCATGGCGCTGAAGGAAATGGTCACGTCGCTGAAGGACGCGGACCGCGTGGTGCGCAAGCAGGCGGCCTACCAGGCGGGCGAGGTGGACAAGCTGATCCACAACCTGGAAAAGGTGGCCCGGGGCGACCTGGACGTGAACCTTGCGGTGGCCGAGGCGGACGCGGACACCCAGAGCTTCCGCGACAACTTCGTCCGCCTGAACAACGGTGTGGAGCAGACGGTGGGCGCCATCCGGCGGCTGGCCGACGACACCCTGCAACTGGCCGAGGCCGCGGTGGCTGGAAAACTGGACCGCCGGGCCGACGCCTCCCGCCACGGCGGCGACTACGCCCGCATCGTAGGCGGCGTGAACGAGACGCTGGAAGCGATTCTGAAACCCATCATGGAAGCGGCCGAGGTGCTCGAACGCCTGGCCGAACGGGATCTCACCGCCCGGGTGATGGGCGACTATCGCGGCGACCACGCCAAGATCAAGAATTCCTGCAACATGACGGCCGAGGCGCTGCACGACGCCATGCAGCAGGTGGCGCTGGCGGTGGACCAGGTGGCGGCGGCGGGCAACCAGATCGCCTCGAGCAGCCAGGCCGTGGCCGAGGGCGCGTCCGAGCAGGCCAGCAGCCTGGAGGAAACCAGCAGCAGTTTGGAGGAGATGGCCAGCATGACCCGCCAGAACGCGGACAACGCCCAGCAGGCCGACGCCATGAGCCGCGAGGCCGGCGACGTGGCCGAGCAGGGCGGCCAGGCCATGGGGCAGATGTCCGAGGCCATGAAGCAGATCCGCCAGGCGGCGGTGGGCACCTCGGCTATCATCCGCGACATCAACGAGATCGCCTTCCAGACCAACCTTTTGGCGCTCAACGCGGCGGTGGAGGCGGCCCGCGCGGGCGAGGCGGGACGCGGCTTCGCCGTGGTGGCCGAGGAGGTGCGCAACCTGGCGTTACGCTCCAAGGACGCGGCCAAGAAGACGGAGGATCTCATCAACGAGTCCGTCGCGCTTTCGGAAGGCGGCGAGAAGATCAGCGTGGACATGAACGAGAAGCTGTCGAAGGTGACGCTTTCCATCGAGAAGGTGGGCGGCATCATCGGGGAGATCGCCTCGGCGAGCCAGGAGCAGGCGCGCGGGATCGAGCAGGTGAACAAGGCGGTGGCGGAGATGGACAAGGTGACGCAGCAGAACGCGGCGAACTCGGAGGAATCGTCGAGCGCGTCGGAGGAACTGGCCAGCCAGGCCCAGGAACTCATGGCCATGGTGAATCGCTTCCGCCTGGAGAACACGCGCAAAAATCGCTCTACGGCGATGAAACGAAGCGCTCCGCTCCAGCCGCAGGACACGGCGGAATCCAAACCGCGCATCATCTCGGTCACGAAGGGCAAGCCGAGTCCGAAAAACGGACAGAGCATCATGCTCCGCCCGGAGGATATCATTCCGATGGAAGGCGATCCGGATTTCAAGGATTTCTGACCGGGGCGGGTTCTTCTAAAATTCCCATGAACGAAGGCCGGCGGGAGCGCATCCCGTCGGCCTTTTTCGGTTTTTCCAAGGATGGAAACGGAACCCGTTTCCGCGCGCGAACGACTCGTTGCGGCGATCTACCTCTTTTCCGCGCGCGGGGCGTAGACGAACAGGGAGGTCTTCAGCGGGCCGTTGAACAGATCGTGCTTGCGGAAGACCTTTCCGCCGAAGGCCTTCTGAAAACCGGGATTGGCGCAGAACACCGCCAGGCGCACGTCCGGCCAGAGCCGCCAGCGTTTGCCGAGATCCGCGTACAGGTCCAGAAGCACGTCGTCGTCAATATCGATGCGCTCGCCGTAGGGCGGGTTGGTCAGCAAGAGTCCCCGTTCCCCTGGGAAAATCGCCTTGCGGGCGTCTTTGCGCTCCAGGCGCACGTATTCCGTCAGCCGGGCCGCGCGCAGATGCTCGGTTCCCAGGGACACCGCCTGCCGGGTGAGATCCGCCCCGACGATGGGAGGCGGGCTGTCGATCCGGGGCCGCCCGCTTTCCGCGCGCATGCTGGAAAATTCCCGGCGCAGCACCTTCGGGAAGGTAGGCCAGCGCTCGAAACCGAATTCCAGCCGCCGTCCCGGAGCCAGTCCCAGAGCCGTCTCCGCCGCCTCGATGAGAATCGTGGCCGATCCGCACATGGGGTCGAACAGAATCTCCCGCCCCGTGTATCCCGCAGCGCGCAAAAGCGCCGCCGCCAGCGTCTCCTTCAACGGAGCCTCGCCGTCCTTCATGCGCCAGCCCCGCCGGTGCAAGCTCTCGCCGCACAGATCCAGGGAGATGTTCACCGTGTCTTCCGAAAGCCGCACCACGAAACGCACGTCCGGGTTCTGCCGGTCCACCGAGGGCCGCCGCCCCACTTTTCGCCGCATGCGATCCACCAGCGCGTCCTTGACCTTCAGTGCCAGAAAACCCGAATGCCGGATACGGACGTTCGAACCGATGCCGTGCAGGGCGAAGGTGTTCAGCGAACTGAGATGGTCCTCCCAGGGAAGCTCCAGGCATTTCCGGTAGAGCTGGTCGGCGTCGGCGGCCTCGAATTCCGCCACGGGCTGCAAGACGCGGCTGGCGATGCGGGACCACAGGCAGGCCCTGGGACCGGCCAGACGGTCTCCGGAGAAAAACGCGCCGCTGCGGTCGGCGGCAACGTTCGCGAATCCCAGTTCCCGCAGTTCCTCGGCCAGAAAGCGTTCGCACCCTCTCGGACACGTCGCGTGGTATCGTATGCTGTCTTCGGCCATGATTCCCATCCTGAAAAGCCAATAACTCCCCCGCCGTTCGGGGACTCGGTAGTAGAGCAGTCCGAACGGGAAAAGGCAAGCACTTTGTTCGGTTGGAACGGTTTTGATTTGCGATCAGCGATCCGCCACGCGCCCATGCGGGAGATTTGGCGAAGGGAAACCGGTTCGGGCCACAGCCGGCGCGTCCCTCGAACCGCCGCGCGGCGGACGGCCCTCGGGAACGGTCGCCTTTTCATCGCCGAAATCGCTTAGGATCCCGCCGGTTCCGTCTTTTCCGGATCTCCGGCCTTGGGTTTGGACGCGGACTTCTCTTTGGACGCGGGTTTCTCCAGATGCGCCGCTTCCGCCGGGGGATCGCTCTTGCCGGCGCGGAAAGCCTCGATAACGCGTTCGGCCTGATCCTCGTCGATCAGGAAACGGCTGGCCTTGTCCTCGATAATCACCTTGCCGATGGCGCCTTTCTTTACGTCACCGGTCCGGCAGACCAGGGAAAGCAATGCCTTCGGTCCGTCCAGGCCGCCTTCCCGGCCCAGGCTCAGGGAAAGCCAGGTTCGCCGGGGACGCTCCTTCCTCGCGCCTTCGGATTCTCTTTTCGTCCGCTCGCCGGTTTTTCGTTCCGACGGCTTGCCGTCCCTCCGCCGGTCGTCCCGCCCACCGGATCGCGAGCCGCCCCGAGGCGGACGGACGTCCCTCCGGAAGGCGTTCTTGACGGTCTTGCGTTCCTCGTACAGTCGCGCCAGGCTGTAATGATCCACCTTGTGTTCCGGACTTTCCGGATCGTACCCGCTCATGAGCGCCCATCCGCGCTGGCGCAGGAAGGTCAGAAGACCCGCCACGGCGGTGTAAGGCTCCACACGCTCAAGGATTTCGTCGGCCAGAAGCGACAGGTCGTCCGGATGTCCGTCCTCCTCCATCAGTTTCAACCGGTCGAAAAACGTGTTGCGCAAGGCGGAATTCACCTCCGCCTCGTCCGGAACCGAACGCTCCTCGAACTGGAATCCCATGCTTTTCTGAATGGATCCGATGCCCAGAAGCTCGGCCGGACCGATGATGGAGAGGGCCTCGCCCCGCCGTCCGGCGCGGCCCGTGCGACCCGTGCGATGAACGTACATCTCCTTGTTCTCGGGGATGTCGTAGTTGATGACGTGGCTGATGCCGAAAACGTCGATGCCCCGCGCCGCCACGTCCGTGGCCACCAGGATGTCGATGCTGCCGTCCTTGAACATGTCCAGCATGCGCGTGCGCACGTGCTGGCTCAGGTCGCCGCTGATGTATCCGGCGGCGAAACCTTCGTTGTAAAGCGACTCGGCCACGGATTCGGTTTCCGATTTCTGGTTGCAGAACACCAACGTCTTCGTGCGCGGCAGGGCGTGAAGAATGTTCACCAGCGTGACGAACTTGTAGAAGCGGCCCGTCTTGTAAAAGCTGTGATGGATGTCGTAGTTGATCGACAGCCCGGCCTTGCCGATGATGACCTTCTCCGGATCCTTCATATAGCGTTCCGCCATGCTTTGAATCTGAGCCGGAATGGTGGCCGAGAAGAACATGGTCTGCTTGTCGGCGGGGGTGTGCTCCAGGATGCGCATGACATCGGGCAGAAAGCCCCGGTCCAGCATCTCGTCCGCCTCGTCCAGCACCACCATCCAGGCCCGGTCCAGCGTAAGCGTGCCGCGCCGGAGGTGATCCAGGATGCGCCCCGGCGTTCCCACCACGACCTGGGCGCCGTTCCGGATGCGCTCGATCTGGGCGTTCATGGATGCGCCGCCGAAGACGGGCACCACAGTGCGGTTGCCCAGGGCTCCGGCCCGCGTGATTTCCTCGGAAACCTGCACCGCCAGTTCCCGCGTGGGGCAGAGGACCAGGGACTGCACGGCTTTCTTTTCCGGGTCCAGCCGTTCCAGGATGGGCAGGCCGAAGGCCAGCGTCTTGCCCGAACCGGTCTTGGCCTGCACCACCAGGTCGATGCCCCGATGCACCCGGGGAATGGACTTGGCCTGCACTTCCGAGGGCGCGTCGAAGCCCATGCGGCCCACGGCCTCCAGACTGGCGGGGGTGAGTTCCAGACTTTCCCAGGTGGCCGTCTCTTCGGACGGGGCGTCTTGGACGGGGGTTTCGGCGGCGTTCGTGTCGTTCGTCTCGTCGGGGGTCATTCTTCCTCGTTTTCCGCCCCGCCGTCTCGCGGAGCGCCGTAATGGATCTAGGGTTTCTCGTTCACGAGCCGCACGAACAATTCGTGCAGCCGCGTATCGCCGGTCAGTTCCGGGTGGAAGCTGGCCGCCAGAATCTTGTTCTTGCGCAAAAAGACGGGTTCTGCGTCCACCGTCGCCAGCACCTCGATGTCATCGGTCCTGGGCAAAAGTTGGGGCGCACGAATGAACACCGCCCGAAACGGCGTTTCCTGCCCCAGGATGGGCAGGTCCGCCTCGAAGCTCTCCCGCTGCCGTCCGAAGGCGTTGCGCCGGGCGGTCATGGCGAGCACGTCCAGAAGCGGCTGCTCGATCTCACGGCCGCGCTCCTCCACCCGGTCGGCCAGAAGAATCGCCCCGGCGCAGGTGCCCCAGACGGGCTGTCCCGAAAGGGCGAAGTCCCGCACCGCGTCCAGGAGTTTCCATTCCACCATCAGCTTGCCGATGGCCACGGATTCCCCGCCGGGCAGAATCAGTCCGCCCAGGCCTACCAGCTGCTCCGGAAGGCGCACCTCCCGGCTTTCCACGCCCAACCGGTCGAGCACCCGCCGGTGCTCCCGGAACGCTCCCTGAAGCGCCAACACGCCGACCACGCCGCCGTTCCCGCTCATCCCGATGCCTCTTTCCGCCGCGTTCGCCGAAATCCGCGCGCCGGGTTACCAGCCGCGCCGCGCCAGCTGCTCCGCTTCCGGCAGCGTATCGATGTTGATGCCCACCATGGGTTCGCCCAGGTTCTTGGAGACTTCCGCCAGGATCTTGGCGTCGTTGAAGTGGGTCACCGACTGGACGATGGCCTTGGCCCGGGCGGCCGGATTGCCGGACTTGAAGATGCCGGATCCCACGAACACGCCGTCGAGCCCGAGCTGCATCATCATGGCGGCGTCGGCGGGCGTCGCCACGCCCCCGGCCGCGAAGTTCACCACCGGCAACGTGCCGTTTTCGTGAACCCAGCGCACCAGTTCGAAGGGAGCGCCCAGGTTCTTGGCCTCTCCCATCAGTTCCTCTTCGGGCATGGCCTGAAGGCGCTTGATACCGCCGAGCACGCTGCGGGCGTGGCGCACGGCCTCCACCACGTTTCCGGTTCCGGCCTCGCCCTTGGTGCGGATCATGGCCGCGCCCTCGCCGATACGGCGCAGCGCCTCGCCCAGTTCCCGGCATCCGCAGACGAAGGGCACCGTGAATTTCCATTTGTCGATGTGGAAGTTTTCATCGGCCGGGGTAAGCACCTCGGATTCGTCGATGAAATCCACGCCCAGGGCCTCGATGATCTGGGCTTCCACGAAGTGTCCGATGCGCGCCTTGGCCATGACGGGAATGCTCACCGCCTGGATGATCTCCTCGATCACGGTGGGGTCGGACATGCGCGCCACGCCGCCCTGGGCCCGGATATCGGCCGGGACGCGCTCCAGCGCCATGACGGCCACGGCGCCCGCTTCTTCCGCGATGCGCGCCTGCTCGGCGTTGGTGACATCCATAATCACGCCGCCCTTCAGCATCTCGGCATGACCGGTCTTGACTCTCAGGGTTCCTTCAACTTTCTCCATCATTTCAACCTCCACGAAAAACCGAATCGAATCGGTCAAAGGGGTACGATAAAAAACAGGGCATTGTATGGTCTGCCCCCGGTGGTTGTCAACTATTCCGGAACCATTTATGGCGATTGTATCCGAGGCGGCGGATCGGAAAATGGGTTCGGTTTTTTTTCGTCGAACAGGACGAAGGGCGCATGCCCGCCGGAGCGTCCGATATTGCAAAATCGGGATGCCATCACGCCGAAAGCGGATGTGTTTCGGCAAGCAAGTCCTTGCGCTTACAAGCGGCTTTGATTAGACTGGATTCCGGTTTGGAGACGCGGACCCGGCTTCCGGAGAGTTTCCATGGCGAATACAAGAAAACAAAGGAATATCATGGATCTGGACTGGTTGCCCCCGGAGTTGCGACGCTTCGCCCGCCCGGATGCACCTTTGGCCGAAGCGACCACCTTCCGCATCGGCGGCAAGACGGTCCTGCGGGTGGATCTGGAGCGGCCGGAGGACGTGGCGGCCTTCGCCCGGGCGGCGGCGGAAAACGGGATCGCCTGGCGGCTATTGGGTGGCGGCTCCAACGTGCTGGTCTCCGACGCGGGCCTGAACGAGGCGGTGGTGGTTTTCCGCTCGGGCGAGGAGTTCATCCGGGTGGAGGGCGAAACGCTCTCCTGCTCGGGCGGAGCGGAACTGGACCGGGCGGCGGAGGTCGCGGCCCGGGCGGGACTTTCCGGGCTGGTTTTCGCCACGGGTATTCCGGGAACGGTGGGCGGCGCGTGCTACGGAAACGCGGGCGCGTTCGGCGAGGACGTGGGCGGGGTGCTCGAATCGGCCCGCATCTGCGACCGCACGGGCCGGGAGGATACGCTTTCGGCGAGCGAACTCGGGTTTTCCTATCGGTATAGTCGGTTGAAGGAGACCGGCTGGATCGTCCTTCAGGCGCGCTTTCGGCTGCAAACGGGCGACCGCCGGGCCCTGCTCGACCGCATGGAGGAAATCCGCGCTTTTCGCCGGGAACGCCACCCGGACTGGCGGCGGGAACCCTGTGCGGGCTCGTTTTTCAAGAACCTCGCGCCCACCTCGGCGGCGGGGCGGCGGCAGGCCGCCGGGGCGGTGCTGGATCGGGCCGGGGCGAAAAAACTGCGCGAGGGCGGGGCTTTCGTCTACCCGAAACACGCCAACATCATCGTCAGCGACGGGCGAGCGAGTTTCTCGGACGTGGTGGAACTGGCCGCGCGCATGCGGCGGCTGGCCCTGGAGCGGGAAGGCGTGGAACTTTTCCGGGAAGTCATGATCTGGCCGGAGGACGCCGCGCCGGAACTGCCCTCGGATTGAACCTTTTTCGGCGGGAGAATCCATGGAAGCCCTCACCCAGAGTTTCGAAAACGCCCTGTCGGGCTCGCCGCTTCTGGCCTTTCTGCTGGTCTACGCGGCGGGTGTGCTGACGAGCTTCACGCCCTGCGTGCTGCCCCTGTTTCCCGTGGCGGTGGGGACCATCACCTCCACGGCGCGCACCCGGGAGTTCGTGGACGGCAAAGTGGTGGATACGGTCACCCACCGGGGCCGCGCGCTTCTGATGGGCCTGGCCTATGCCCTGGGGCTGGCCTCCATGTTCTCGTTATTGGGACTTTTGGCGGCGCTTTCGGGCAAGGCGATCTTCGGCGCGCTGGCCAGTTCGCCCGCGGCGTACCTGATTCTGGCCGCGCTCATGCTGGCTCTGGGCGTCTGGCTCTGGAAGGGCGACCGCCTGGACCCCGGGGCCTGGCTGCAAAACTGGGCCTATCGGGGCGGCGAGACGCCCGGACCGTTTCGCAAGGCCATGCGTTGGTACATGGGCACCCAGGGCGGCGGAGCGGCCACGACCTTCGCCTTCGGCTTCGTCAGCGGCATCCTGGCCGGTCCCTGCACGGCCCCCGTCATCATGCTGGTGCTGACCTACGTCGCCCGGGCGGGGGCGGTGGCCTACGGCGTGGGGCTGATGTTCGTCTACGCCCTCGGGCTTGCCACGCTCATGGTGGTGGCGGGTATGTCGGCCACTCTGGCCATGCGCCTGAAGGGAAAAGGCAACCTGGCGGAATGGGTCAAGCGCGGCTTCGCCCTGCTGATGCTCGTCATGACGGCCTACTACCTCTACCAGGCGGCGACGTTTTCCGGACTCTTCGACGAGGCGAGCGGAGCTCGGGGGCTTTACGTGATTTCCGGCGTGGATAAAGCCGGTCCGCCGCCGGTGAAAGCCTTCGCCAAGGGGGAGATCCTTCCGGATTTCCGTTTTCACGCGGTTCCGGAAAAGAAGGAAGGCGCGGAAAACATCGACGCGGAACCGCCTTTGGAGAAGAAGCTTTCGGATTTTCGCGGCAAGGTGGTCTATCTGCCTTTCTGGGGCATCTGGTGCAAGGAGTGCCTGGCGGAAATCCCGCTCATCAAGGAATTTCAGGCGGCCCACAGGGACAACGAACGGGTGGCGCTTCTGTCGGTGAACGTCCTGGACGACGCCGGACGGGTGCCCGCCTTCCTGAAGGAAAAAGGCATCGATTATTCCGTCATCATGGATCCGGATGAAACGCTGGTCGAGCGCCTGGGCGCCATGGCTTTTCCGCTCAACCTGCTCCTGGATCCGAACGGCCGGATCGTCTATTCCGGTTCCGCCTTCCCCAAGGATCATCGCCGCCTGATTGACGATCTATTGAAAGGCAAGGACGTGAAATGACGGAGGAATTTAGGAACATTCCTTCCGATCCGGAACTGCCCGAAAAAACCGTTCGGGCGCGCCTGCAAAATCCGGTGCGCCCCGTCCCTCCGCCGGGGCAGACGACCGATCCGGGAGCCGTGGCCTGGACGCCGCGCGGCTTCCTGGTGCGCTGGGAACAGACTCTAGCCCTGCACGAAGGCGAGGCCGGTGCGCTTCTGGCGGCCTGGCCGCCCGCTTCCATGAACGAAAACTCCCCCCGGCTGGACGTGGAACCCATCCTGGAGGAAAATCGGGTATACGCCGTCTGCCCCCGCACGGGAGATCCGGTGCGGCTCTATCCGGTCAGCTTGACGGAAGCGCGGCGGGTGGCGCTTGCCGATATCCGCAAACAGGCTGGATTGAGCGACGGCTTCCGTATCCGGCTGCTCGCCGCCGACGGAAACGAGGCGGTCTGGCTGCTTCTGGCGGACGAAGCGGATCCCCGGGCCGAAAACGTCCTGGTGCGCCTTTCGGAAAATGACGAACCCGCCAAATTTATCGGAGCGGCTCCGGGGGACGCCTTTGCCCTGGCGGGACTGGGGGATGCCGTTGCGATTCTCGGCCCGCGAGGACTGGAGATCCGCAACACGGACGGAGCCGTCCCCGTTCCGGAACCGCCCTTCATGCCGGAAACGCTTTCCGCCGGTCCGAACGGGCGCTTTCTGCTTTTGGCGGGAACGGACGAGACGGCCTTCGGCCTGCTGGCGCGTTCCGACGATCCGGCGAACCCCTGGTCGGTGGCGTATGCGGGCATGCGCGTGGCCGAGGAAGGATCGCGGCCGGAGGCCTGGGTGTTCTGGGACCGCCGAAAACCCGTGGGACTTGCTGCCGTCGGCCTGCAAAATCCCCGTTCGGCCTGGACATCGGACGGCCGCTTCGCCTTTTTGTGCGACCGCTCCGGCCGGGCGTTGATCCTGGATCCGGCCATCCCCCGGGCGGTGAACCTGATGACGCCTTCCGGCAAGGACTTCCGGATCGGAAACGTCGTCTCTCCCGATCGACTGGCCTTTTCGGACGGCGACGGAGCGGGGGAACTCGTCCTGGACTGGGCGTTCGGAGCCGAAAGCGAAAACGAACGGGAAGCCGCCTCCTCTTCCCAGACCGAAGAAGAAAGCCGCCCGTCGAAAAAAAGCCGAAACGAGAAAGAAGGAGCTTCCGCAGATTCCATTGGAATACCGGACACTTCCGGCAAGAAAAAACGTCGTTCAACTCGGCGCGAGCCGCCGCCCGCCTGGCTGCTCCCCGCCATCCTGGCCGCCCTGACGTTCGCCGCGCTTCTGGTCTGGTGGATGGAAAGCCGGGGCTGAAACCGCCTCCCGAATTCCGAGTCCTTCCCTTCCGTGACTTTCTGTAAATCTTGGGTTGCTGTTGGAGCAGGTCTCCCGACCTGCTCCATGAATTCATGCCAGAAAACGTGGACCAGGTCGGGAGACCTGCTCCAACAAAGGTGTTTTGCTTCCGAACCTTCCGGCACGATTTTCCGCCCGCCAGCAGCGTTCGGGCTGGAAAATGTGTACTTTCGGCAAAAAACACACGATATTTTTCATTTTCGTAGGATTTTTCTGATTCGATTCCGATTGATTGGTCACCTATATTTTAGATAGGGAAGTTGTTCTTTGGAAATCGTGGCAGGCGAAAAAGGGGTTTCAGGCGTTTTCGAAGATGAGCGGAAGGGCCGCCCGGCCGGGATGACCGGGCTTGAGTTTCCCACCGGCCTGTGCTAGCATCCGGTCGAAATCATCGGGAGAAAACGCGTGCCGGATTCAGAAACAGACCTCGATTCCATCGTGCTCCGCTGTCAGAAGGGCGAGCAGACCGCCTATTCGGAACTTTTCCGCGCGATCCGGTCGGACATCCATCGCATTCTGATCGCCACCCTGGGGCCGGATTCAGAGATCGAGGATCTGATTCAGACCGCCTCCCTGGAAATTTTTCGCTCCCTGGGCCGTTTCAAGGGCGAGTCCCGTTTTTCCACCTGGATGTACCGTCTGGTGGTGAACGTGGCCTTTCAGTACCTGCGAAAGAACCGGCGCAGACCGATTCCCGTGGATCTGGGAGATTTGAACACGGAATTGGTGAGTTCGGACGAAGGTCCGGAACGGCATGCCACGGAAAAAGAACAGATCATGCAGGTCCGCGAAATTCTTGCGGAACTTGCCCCCAAGAAGCGTATCGCCTTCTATTTGCATGAAATAGAAGGTTTCAACCCCGAGGAGATCGCCCGAATTACGGGCGCCTCCAAATTCACCGTGAAGTCGCGCCTGTTTTACGCGCGAAAGGAGTTTTTCCGAAAAATCAGGCAACGAAGCCTGTTGGAGGAAAGCCGGAACGTATCCGGTGAAGATGATGACGAAACAGACCGTAACCAGTAAAGAACTCCATCGTTTCCTGAGAGGCGAACTCTCCGGAGAACGGGAGGCGTCCGTGCGGAAGGCCCTGGAGGCTTCGGACGCGCTGCAAGCCGAGTCGCGGCTGCTGAAGGCCCTGCCGGACGCGTTCCGGGCGGCCGAACCCGACGAGGCGGACTGGCTGCGCATGGAACGGAATCTTTTGCGCGCCTGGCGAACCGAGGCGGATAGGCCGTCGGAAAACATGCGTTCCTTCGCCTCCGACCGATGGTGGCCCAAGCTCGCGGCCGTAGGAGTCGCGGCCTTTGTCATCGTTTTCATTGCCGTTTTTCTGCTTCGTTCTTCTTCGTCGGATCCTTCCCTAACCTCGCCGGTCCATTCGCCGAAGGGCAAGGGATCGTTCGCCGTGACCGTCTCCCCGGACTGGGCCTTCGACGTGGGCCGTCCCAGCAAGACCGGTCTCAGCGCCCGGCTGGAAATTCTGAACGAGCAGGGAGGCAACTACATCGGCGTTCGCAGCCTCAAACGGGGCCGGGTCCAGGGCGAGGACGAACTGGCCACCCTGGAGGACGGCATATTGCGGATCCGCTTCGACGACCGCGCCGAAATCACGTTGCTGGAAAACACGGCGTTGCGCTTCCATGAATACGAAAACCGAGTGATTCCCTATTTGTTGCGCGGTTCCATCGCCTGCGACGTTTCCCACGACGAAACCCGCCCGCTGGTTATCGCCGCCGCCCGGCTGCGGGTGAAGGACACCGGCACCCGCTTTCTGGTCCGGGTGGAGGAAACGGGCGCGGGCCGGGTGGAAGTCACCGAGGGCTCGGTCCTGGTGGAACGCCCGGCCAAGCAGGAATTGTCCGTAAAAGCCGGAAACGGAGCGGTCTGGAAATCGTTCAAAGCCGACGCGGAGGCGGAGCCCCCCCACGGAGCCGAACGCGCGTTTCAGCGAATCGAGCGGCTTTTCAAGACGCTTCCACCCCCGATTCGGGAGACGCCGCCGCCTTTGCCGAAAGCGCCGCAGAAAACCGAGGATCCGCCCATGGAACCGGCGGAAGAGCCTGAGATCGTTACGGAAAGTCTGCAAGAACCGGAAACGGAGCCCGATCCCGGGATCGTCAGTTATCACCGGGAGCGGACAAGCTGGCAGTGGACCATGCAAAACCTGCCCGATCTCCAACGGGACGCCATCGTGAAATTCTACGCTCTAGTAGAAAAGCAAATGGGCTCGGGCTACACCCTGCGCGCCCTGGCGAACCTGGAAAACTTCCTGGAACAGCATCCCGGCGCAGAGGGCGAGAAGGCCCGCTTCCTGGCGGCCGAGAGCCACTACAACCTTCAGGAGTATCCCCAGGCGGTGGAGCACTACCGCCGCTACGCCGAGGACTTCCCCAAGGGAACCTGGATCGAGATGGTTCTGTTCCGTCTCCAGGAGCTTCGGGAACGCCGTTTGCGTTGACGTCCCTCCGGAAATTCTCGACGATCGCCCCCCTTGCGCCGTCCCGTTTTTCCTCTCTTTGAGGATCGTCCGACCGGCGAATTTCCTTGTTCTCCCATCCGTAAACATGGTAAATAGAAGGGTCAGCGATGGAATCGCGGAAAAAGCCAAGCGGTTCCAGGAGTTAACCCTTTTCAAGGCGGGGCGGCATGACAGGATTCAGCAGGCCGATTCGAGGGATCGTAGGGGGAATGCTGCTTTTGGCGCTTCTATGCGCGGGCGGCGCGGTTTCGGAACGGTTTCACGGTCCGGAGGGCGGCGCGTTCTCCAGCCCGCAGGCCCACGCGCGTTCGGACAAGGATAAATCCTACAACCTCTCCTCCATCGTGGTGCTCACCCGGGTCATCGCCTATCTGAAAAACTATTATTACGACACCGGCCGCATCGATTCGGCCAGGATGTTCAAGAGCGCCCTGGAAGAGGTGGCCCGCAGCATCCCTTCCGTCATGGTGCGTTTCGACGAGGACGCCAAGAACGTAACGGTGCACGTTGACACCAGGGAGCAACGCTTTCCCTACGGCGACATCGATTCCGTCTGGATGATCCAATACCGCATTTCCGACGTTTTCCGCTTCATCCAGCCCAACCTGGAAAAGAGCGTTGATCCCAAGGACGTGGAATACGCGGCCATCAACGGCATGCTGGACACCCTGGACCCCCACAGCATTCACATGACCCCCAAGAACTGCAAGGAAATGGAGCTGTCCACCGCCGGGAAGTTCGGCGGGCTGGGCATCACCATCGGTATCCGGGACGGAAACCTGACCATCATCGCCCCCATTCAGGGCACCCCCGCCTGGAAGGCCGGACTGAAGGCCAAGGATCACATCAGCCGCATCAACGACCAGTCCACCGTGAACATGTCGCTGGACGAAGCCGTGGGCATGATGCGCGGCGATAAGGGAACGAGCTGCAAGCTCACCGTTTTGCGCAAGGGCTACAACGATCCGCTCACCTTCAATATCGTCCGCGACATCATCAAGGTCAATTCCGTGGACGGCACCCTGCTCACCGGGCGCATCGGATACATCAAGATCCGGACCTTCCACGGCAAAACCGTTCAGGATCTGAAATCGGAACTGAAGGAGCTGTCCCGGCAGGGCGCGCTGAAGGGCCTGATTCTGGATCTGCGCGGCAACCCGGGCGGACTGCTGGAAGCGGCGGTCCAGGTGGCCGACCAGTTTTTGGACTCCGGAACCGTGGTCACCACCGTGGGCGCGAGAAACCAGCCCCTGGAGATCAACGAGGCCGGTTTCATGGGTACGGAACCCAAATATCCCATCGTGGTCCTGGTGGGCTCCAGCTCCGCCTCGGCCTCCGAAATCGTGGCCGGAGCGCTGAAAAACAACAACCGCGCCGTGCTGGTGGGCGACCGCACCTTCGGAAAAGGCTCGGTGCAGGTCATCAACCGCATGGACGACGGAAGCTGCCTGAAACTCACCGTGGCCCAGTACCTCACCCCCGGGAACGTTTCCATTCAGTCCGTGGGCATCGTGCCGGACATCCGTATCCTGCCCGTCTACATCGAGGACGATATGGTGGATTTCTACTCCTCGGACAAGTTGCGCCGGGAGAAGGATCTGGACCAGCATCTGGAGCACAAGGCCACCATCGAGGATCATCCCTTCGATACGCTGCGTTATCTCTACGACGAGAAACGCGATGAAATCGACCTGGACGCCCCGCCCGAGGCCATCAACACCAAGGACTTCCACAGCCAGTTCGCGTTGAAACTTCTGCGGAACGTGGGCAACATCAGCCGCCGGGAAATCATCCTGCAACGATCGGTGGGATTGCTGAAATCCATTCGGAAGGAAGAGGAAGACAAGATCGTCAAACGCTTCCGGAAACGCAAGGTGGACTGGAAGAGCTATCCCGTGGCCGAGGCGGCGGGACAGGCGGAAATCTCCCTGACCACCGACCCCAAGGGCTCCCTGCCCGCCGGAACGGAAGCCACGCTGACGCTCACGGTGAAAAACACCGGAAACGTTCCCATGAGCCGCCTCCGGGCCATCACCGACAGCGACAATCCTTTCTTCGACGGGGTGGAGTTCTTTCTGGGTCGCGTGGAACCCGGCAAGAGCCAAAGCTGGGACACGAAAGTCAAAATCCCAAAGGATGTCCTGAACCGCACGGACGACGTGCTCTTCCGTTTCCACGAGGAACACGACCACGGCCCGGATCCCCTCACGGAACGCCTGGAGATCAAGGGCTTGCCCCGCCCATCCTTCGCTTTCACCTACCAGGTGGACGACAGCGCCGGAAACGGAGACGGCCTGTTGCAGAAAGGCGAGTCCGTCGCGCTGATTCTGGACATCGTGAACGATGGTCGGGGGGCGGTGGTGGAAGGTCTGGCCACGCTTCGCAACGCCGATAGCCTCAAGGACATCGATCTCAGCATGGGACGTGTGAAATTCGACCCCATCGTACCCGGTAAAAGCGCCCGGGTGCGCTTCCTGTTCGATATCAAGGACAGCCTGGAAGGATCGGAATTCCCCATGGATCTGGCCATCATGGACGTGGAGATGCGGGAATACCAGACCATGTCGCTCGTCTTTCACGTCGAGCCGCCCCTGGCGTTGACCGCCTTTTCAGGAAAACAGGTGACCTTACCGGCCGGAACGAAGGTGTATGCCTCGCCCGGAACGGAATGGCCGGTGGTGGCCGAGCCCGCCGTTGCGACCCGGCTGGACGCCACCGTTTCGGCGGGAAAGTGGGTCCGGGTGGCGCTGTCGGATCAACGCTGGGGATGGGTTTCCATGGAGGCCGCCGGCGTTCCGGAGGAAAAAACGAAGGCGGCGGACGCGCTCCCGGTGGGAATCGCCTTCAAACTTCCGCAAATCTCCATTGACGAATCCTCCGTTTCCCTGTATACCGAGGACACCACGGCACGGATCGCCGGAACGGCGAAGGACGACAACCGCCTTCTGGACATCTATATGCTGTGCAACGGAAAGAAGGTCTTCTACGCCCGCAACGAGAGCGGCGGCCTGGAAATGGCGTTCTCGACCGCGTTCGAGCTGGAGGAAGGAAGCAATCACATCACCGTGGTCGCCCGCGAAAGCGAGGATCTGTTCCAGACGACGCGGCTGGTGATCTTTCGGAAAAAAGCCCCGAAGAAGGGCGAACAACTGTCCGAAAAAGGACACGATAAATAGGCGATCGTTTCGGAAGCGGCTTGAAAACGCCCGACGTTCCGGAGCGGTCATTTGGGAAGAAGCACAGGAGAACGAATCATGTCGGCGGACAAGAAACCCATCATCGAGAAATGCGAAGGCTGCAATAACGTCGTGGACGGAAACACCTGCAAGGTCTACGTCAACCCGGCTTTCATGTGGAAGGAAGACGACTGTCTCATGGCCACGCACATCCAGCGCGCCATCGTCAGCGTGGGCGAGCAGAAGGTCAACCCCCTGAAGGCCTCCAAGCGCGCCAGCCGGGGCGGTTGATCCGACCGCACCGAAAGCGGTTCGAGGAATCGGCGGGCCGGGTTCGGCCCGCTTTTCGCTTTTTGGCCTTCCTTTCTCCGGCCCGGACCGGAAGGACGCGTCATGTCGGGTAACCGATTTCGACTTGCGGCGCTCCTGCTGTTTACGGCGGTGGTCTTCCTCCTCTGGACGAGCGGAACCACCGAGGCCCTGCTGGATCCGGAGCGCCTGCGGAATTGGGTGAGCCGAGCCGGTCTCTTCGGCCCGCTGGTCTTCGCGGGCGCGTTTCTCTGCGCGATCTACCTTTTCATGCCGCCCACCGCCTTTGCCCTGCTGGCGGGCTTTCTATTTGGTCCCGTGGCGGGGCTGCTGCTGGCCGTGGCGTGCGTCAACGGCGGCGGGCTGCTTCTTTTTCTCACCGCAAGAAAATTGGGGCGCGAGGGCACCAGGGAATGGCTGGAACGCCGGTTGTCCGCGCTGGATCACGGACTGGAAGAGCACGGACTTCTGGCGGTGGTGGCTCTGCGCCTGATTTTCGTGCCGTTTTCCGTAGTCTGTCTCTGGGCGGGCGTCAGTTCCGTGCGCAAGCGGGACTATCTTCTGGGAACGCTGGTGGGCACCTTTCCGGCCACGTTTCTTTTGGCCTGGCTGGGAGACGCCGTGCTGAACGTCTGGAAGAATCGCGATCCATCGGCCCTGGCCACGCCCGGCGGCCTGGCGGCTCTGCTGCTGTTTCTTTTCGCCATGGCTTTCCCATTCGTCTGGAAACGCCGACGGAAGTCATCGGAATAACACGTCTTTTCTATTTCACGAAATAGCGGTACACGGACGAGGGCAAAAGTCTGGCCATGCCCACGGCCACGTGCATGGGCCAAGGAAAGTTCACGTTCCACTTGCCGCTCTCGACGCCGCTCAGGATGCGCCGGGCCGCTTTTTCCGCCGTCATGAGGAAGGGCATGGGATGCTTGGCGTCCTCCGTCATGGGCGTGGTGATGAACCCCGGGTGGATGTTCACGAAGCGCAGGCCCTGCTTGCGGTAGGTCAGCCGGAAACCCTCGAAGGCCGTGGAAATGGCCGCCTTGCTGGCGGAATAGGCGCAGCCGTTGGGAAGTCCCCGGTAACCGGCCAGGCTGCTGGTCACCGCGAACACGCCGTGGCCGCGCGCGGCCATGGGTTCGAAAAGCGCCTCCACCATGTATAACACACCGAAATAATTGACCTTGAAGGTGCGCTCGTGGACATCCGCGCGGAACGCTTTGCGATCGTCCAATTCCCCGATGCCCGCGTTCAGAAACGCGACGTCCGGAAGTTCCGGTAACGATTTCACCGCCCGGGCCACGGATTCACGATCGGTGACATCGCAGACCACGGGCGTGAACGCCTCGCCCAGTTCCTTTGCAAGTTCCGCAAGTTTTTCCTCCCGGCGAGCCAGACCGAAAACGCGATGGCCACGCGCCACCGCCTGCGAGGCCAGTTCCCAGCCGATGCCGGAGGATGCTCCCGTTACAAGATAAACCGCCACGTTCCGTTCCTTTCGCTTGATTCGTACAGGAAGGTTCCATACCGCCGGCATTCTACCGAAGGCTACGGCCGAAAGTCCAGGGATTTCGGCGTGATGCGGCGGGATCGTCGGCCGTGGCCCGAATCCGTTTCGCTTCGCGAAATCACTTGTCACGAGCGGTGGATATGTCGATAAAACCCGTTTGGGACCAGGGCAATTCAGTTCTAAGGTATTCCCTGGCAAAGTCGTAAAATCCTGCCTCCTGAATCGAGATGGCGCATGATGGACGGGATGCTGCGATTTCCTTTGATGGTCTGAAGCAGACCCAGGGCGATTCGCCGAAATGCCCCGGTCGCCGCCGCGCCGCAACCCGCCCGCATCCGGCAGGCATCTTCCCCCATCGAACAATCAAGAACGTGATGAACCTTGTTTTCGATGCTCCAGTGATTCCGGAAACAGGCGAGTAGTTCTTTCGGCGGCGTTGTCTTCGGAAGGCTGGTCAGGGCGAAAAACACCTCGCGCGTGGGGTTCCCCGTGCGCTTGCGCTCCGTGATTTTCTCGACCGCCAGCCCTTGAGACAAGTAGGGCCAGTCGAACCAGCCTTCCATCTCGGGGAAGAGATATATTCTCCTCGTTTCGATCCGGTCGCCCACCAGATCGTTGTCCGCGAAGTCCGGCGGCGCGGACCGGGCCTCGATCAAGCGTCGCACCTCCTCGTATTGGGTGACCTGGTTCTCCTTCAGCTTGAAGAGCCAGGCCCCCCTTTTTCCGAGATCCCCCGGCAGAGATCCCGTTGGGCGAACATGGCGTCTCCCGTGACCACCGCGCCCGAAAGCGGCAGGCCCTCAAGCGCCCGCCGCGCCGCCGCGATCTCGCCTCCGGCCGGCTCGGAAACCACTTGTGAAAGCGGGATTCCCTGGGCCGTGGCGGCATTGACCACGTGAAGATACAGGCCGTCGCGGAGGCTTCCTTTGGTCGTTTTGCCGTCCACGGCGATATGGCGGGGACGCCACAGCAGCGACAGCCCGGCGTTTGCCAGCGCCCGATTGACCGATTCCAGGTCGAGTTTGTGAAACAGATTGGTGTAGACGCCGGGAGCGGGAACGCGCTTGAGCCCGAGAAAATCCAGCATGTCCCGGTCCTCGGCGTAGGATTCGAGAACGTCTTTCACGTTTTTACGCCCCCGCAGAAAGCCCAGGATAAGAAGCAGCAGCAGGGGCACGAGCTTGTACCGGCGCCCCTTGATCCGACGGGGATCGGGAATTTCTTCCAGTTGTTCTTTCAATTCCAGATAAAAGCTTGACACGTCCTGCTCCATGATCGTCTCCACATTTGTAGTATTTCCAGTATAATACACTTACTACATCTAGTGTCTTAAACCAAAACCTGCATAAAATCAAGAACTGAATTGCCCTGCGTTTGGGACTCATCTATTTGATTTTTTCCTCCGCTTGGGCTATCCTGGGTTCGATTCCCGCCACGGAAACGCCGTCCTGCCAGGAGATTTCCATGAAATTCTCGCTCCTTGTCCTTGGGATCGTTGTTTTCCTTGGCCTGTCCGTCTGCTCCTGCTCCGATAGGAGCATTCATTTCAACCGCGCCCCGGACGGGGATGAGGATACGGAAGGCGAAGCCCGTCTGGAACCGGGCGACGGCGATACGGATAACCATCCGGAGATCGATGGGGACGCGGATTCGGAACACGCATCCGATGCGGACGCCGACGAGCCTTTCACCCGTTCCGGCCTCTGCGATTGGACCTCGGACACCTCTTTCTGCGTGGACGCCGCCAAGGTCTGCTATTGCGATAGCGGCTCCTGGACCGAATACGATTGCGGCATGGTATGCGCCGCCAACACCGTCAGCGGCCTGACCGAATCCAACGGATGCACCCTGATCGACATCAGCGGCCAGATGTACGACTGGTGCGAATGCGTGGCTCCCGCCGACGGCGACGCGGATCCGGAACTGGACGCCTTCGCCGACCTGGATGAAGACGTTGAATACGCGGACGCCGTGGAGTACGGTGACCTGGAATGGGAAAACTGGGAATCCATGGAGGGCTACGCCTGCCCGGATCTGAGCGGCTGCTTTACGGTGAATCAGTCCACGCTGGGAGGCAGCTTCACGCTGTACGACGCCACGGGGACGCAACAGGGCTGTACGTTGACCATCGAATGCGGCCTGCCGACGGTCTTTCCTCCGTTTTCCCGCGATCTAATCGTAGATCCCGACGGGCTTACGCTCACCGAGATATGGGCCGGTGAGGGGTATCGCATTCCCTATCTCTTCGAATCCCACTCGAACGAAGAATGCTGGCGTTCCCGCGCGCCGATCACGGATTATTACGTCACGGTCTGCCGAGTCTCCCCGGACGCCTGTATAAGAGTTTGCACGCAGTACAAATAACGGAAAACGATTCCACGGAGGGGTTGCGCTTTTCTTTCACGGAGATCCGCACCGGATCATCCTCGACCCGCTCAGTGACGCCTTGACAGCCGCATCGACCCCGGTACAATGGCTTGCATGTCCGCGTCGATAAGAAAATTTTCGCTGTCGGGGAAGATCTGGCTTCCGGCCATGCTGCTTTTGCTGGTCGTTTCCAACGGCATACGCCGTTTCGACGAGGCGCAATCGCGGCCCGATCCAAAGGATTTCCAGGTGCTCTTTTCCGACGTCTCGGATCCGGCGTTCCGCGAAGAAGCGGGAATTACGGCCGTTTTCTCCGGGGACCGGGAGATCGGCGCGGCGGCATCGAGCAATCGGACGGCTCCCGTGGTGAAGGGTTACGGCGGAGAATTATCGCTTCTGGCGGGAGTCTCGCCCGATGGCCGCCTGTCGGCCGTACGCGTGTGGGATCATCGGGAATCCCCGGCCTATTTGCGCGCCGTGCTGGAAAGCGGCTTTCTGGAGCGCTTTCAAGGGCGCGATGTCGGGGACGATTTTTCGGATATCGAAGCCGTGACCGGCGCGACGATCACCTCCGAGGCCATCCGGAAAGGCGCGCTCCGGACCGCTCGGCATGTGGCGAATGGCCGCTACGGCCGCGCGGTTCCGTCGTCTGAAATCGATGCTTCCTTCCAGGCGGATATCGTATCGCTGAGCCTATTCCTGTCGGCTTTCGCTTTCGCTATCGTGGCTTTTCGAAGGAAAACCATCGGGTTTCGCGTGGCCTCCTGGCTCGTCTCCATCGTGGTGTTCGGCATTTTCCTGAACGTATCCGTCAGTTTCTCCCAGATCGCCGCCCTGTTGCGGCTGGAAAATCCGGGGGGAGTGCAATTGGAGCCGATCCTGCTGCTTTTTCTCGCGCCGGCCTTCGCCCTCTTTCGCAAGCCGGTTTATTGCGCCCAGGTCTGCCCCTTCGGGGCCATGCAGGAACTTCTTTTCCGGGCGATACCGGGGAGGCTTTCGCCTTCTCCCGGCCTGCGCCGCATCTTTCGCGGTCTGCGCTGGGGAATTCTTGCCGCCGCCGTTTTGGGAGCGGGTGTCCTGGCCTACGAACCGGCGGCGAATTTCGAACCGTTCGGGTGGCTCTTTTCCGCGAATACGCCTTTCGTGCTTCTGCTTTTCGCTTTGCTGGTTCTTGCCGTTTCGGCTTTCAGTCGCCGGTTCTGGTGCCGCCTGTTCTGTCCCACCGGGGCCTGCCTGGAACTCTGCGCCCGGCGACCGATCGGTTTCGGCGGAAAAGGCGACGGAACCGCCCGAGACGAGGGCGAGGAAGAACGGCCATGACGAAACGGGCGCAGGATACGATCCTGGGGTTTCTGGCGGCGCTGGTGCTGCTGTCGATCTTCGGCGTGGTCTGGTATAATGGCCGGGAGCCTTCCGCCGCGCTCCGGACTCACCGTCGAATCGACGTGAAACAAGTCGACGAGCAGGTGCGTTCCGGAAATCTGAGCGACGTTCCGGCGCGACACTTCCGGATTCCGGATTTTTCGGGAAGATGAGGACGGTCCGTTGAGCCGTACGAAATCGGATAACTGGGTGGAATGCCGCCTCTGTCCCAAGCGTTGCAAGCTTGCGGACATGGAGCGCGGCGAATGCCGGGTGCGCGTGAATCGCGGCGGCAAGTTGCGCACGCTGGTGTATGGCAAGCCCTGCTCGCTGCACGTGGACCCGGTGGAGAAAAAACCCATGTTCCACTTTCTTCCCGGCTCTCCCATCTTCTCCATCGCCACGGCGGGCTGTAACCTTTCCTGTCTGTTCTGCCAGAACTGGAGCATTTCCCAGTCGGATCCGGAGGATCTGGAAAATCACGACTATCCGCCGGAACGGGTGATCGAGGCGGCACGCCGCTCCGGATGCGAAAGCATCGCCTATACCTACACCGATCCCGTGATCTACTTCGAGTACGCCCTGGACACCGCCCGACTGGCGAGAAAGGCCGGAATGAAGAACGTTCTGGTCACCGCCGCCTACATCGAGGAGGAACCGTTGCGGGAACTCTGCGAAGTGACCGACGGAGCCAACGTAGACCTGAAATCCTTCGACGACAACTATTACCGGGAGATCTGCAACGGTCGCCTGAAACCGGTCTTGCGCAGTCTGGAGATCATGCACGAAGCGGGCGTGCTGGTGGAGATCACCAATCTGGTCGTGCCCACATTGAACGACGATCCGGGGATGATCGCCGAGATGTGCGTCTGGATCCGGGATACGCTGGGTGCGGAGACGCCGCTGCATTTTTCCCGCTTCCATCCCCGGCACCGCCTGGCCAACCTGCCTCCCACGTCGAAGGAAACGCTGATCCTCGCGGCGGAAACGGCGCTCGGTGCAGGCTTGAAGCACGTCTACGTGGGCAACCTGCGCGACCGGCGCTTCGAGCATACCTATTGTCCGGCCTGCGGAAAGGCGGTGATCCGGCGGGCGGGATTTCGGATCCTGGAACGGAACATGAAAAACGGCGCCTGCGCCCACTGCGGGCGGGCGCTTCGCGGAGTCTGGAGGAAGGAATGAAAAGGGAACCTTGGAAAAATGATGTTTCGCGCCGCTCGTTTCTGCGGCGCGGGCTGCTTTCCATCGGCGGGTGGATCGCTCTGGGAAACGCAAGCGGCCGGGAGGCGAATGCGAACCCGGTGGAACGGGAGAGACCGAATAAAACGTCCGACCACCCGGCGCGGCATTTCGTGAAAGGAAAAGACCTTGCGGGCTGAAACGAATCGTACGTCGGGCTTTGCCGATCTGCTCGCGCCGCTTTTATGCTTTCTTCTGGTCTTCGGCTGCGAGCAGCCGCGTTCCGACGCGGCGGGGCCGGACGGGGCGACTCCGAAGGAATCGGCGTCCGTTAAGACTCTTCCGAAAAGGAAACCACCCGCCTCTCCCCTTCCGGCGTTGTCCCCGACGGTTTTGCCGAACGTGGCCGGGAGTTTCTATCCGGGTACGGCCGAGGATCTGCGCCGGGAGGTTCAAGGCTATCTGCGGAAAGCCAGGGGAAAACGCCTGAAGGATCCCTGGGCCGTCATCGCGCCCCATGCCGGATATCGTTTTTCCGGACCGGTGGCCGGATCGGCCTTCGCTCCGTTCACGAAACGTTCCGTGCGGCGCGTGGTGGTGGTGGCCTTCGCCCACGATCCCTACCGCTCGGACGGCTCCTTCAAACACCCGGGCCTGGCGACCGTTCTGGCGAAGGGCTTTCGCACGCCATTGGGGGATCTTCCGGTGGATGAGAAGGAAGTTCGCGCCCTGCTCGCCGCCCATCCGGAAATCGGCAACGCGCCCGAACTGGCCGTGGGAGAACACTCCCTGGAGGTGCAGCTTCCCTTCATTCAGGTGGCCATGCCCCAGGCCCGGCTGGTGCCGATCTTCTTCGGGCTGCAACGAGATGCGGGGCTGGCCGAGACATTGGGGAAGATCATCGAGGAACGCTATGCCGGGCGTCCCGATACCGTGGTGGTGATCTCCACCGATTTCTCTCACTATTTCGCCTACGAACAGGCCGTGGAGATGGACGCCCATAGCCTGAAACTCATCCGCGAGTTGAACGGGGATGCCCTGCTTTCGGAGACGATGAAGCGCCGGACAGAATGCTGCGGGCTTCTGCCGGTGCTGGCGCTGCTGCACGCACAAAAGCTCTCCGGCGGGGCCGCGCCCGTGGTTCTGGACAGCCGCAATTCCGGCGACACGTTCGGAGATAAAAAGCGGGTGGTGGGATATGCCGCCGTGGCGTTTCCGCGTCCGCCGCTTCCAAGGAAAAAAACCGCGAACTCCAATCCCGTAATGGAAGGAATAATCATGGATTACACATTGAACGAAACGCAGAAAAACCAACTGCTCGAGATCGCGAGAAAGACCGTGCGCTCCTACGTCACCAGGCGGGAAGTTCCCGACTTCGAAATCACCGATCCGCTGCTTCTGGAAAAGGGCGCAACCTTCGTGACCCTGAAAAAGGACGGCGATCTGCGGGGTTGCATCGGACATACCGAGGCGCACGTGCCGCTCTGGCGCTGTGTACGAGAAATGGCCATGGCCGCATGCAGCCAGGATCCACGCTTTCCGGCCGTTCGCGAAGAAGAGCTTCCCGCCCTTTCCTATGAAGTCACGGTGTTGACGCCGCTGCAAAAGGTGGAGGATCTGGAAAGTATCGTGGTGGGCCGGGACGGTCTGATGATGGAGCGGGGATACAATCGCGGGTTGCTTCTGCCTCAGGTGCCGGTGGAATGGAACTGGAACCGCGAGGAGTTTCTCAGCCACACGGCCATGAAGGCCGGACTTTCGCCGGACGCCTGGCGGGACGGTTCGGTCACGGTCTACAGTTTCCAGGGGCTGGTTTTCGGTGACGAGGATCCCGCCGTGCCCGGGACGCCTTGAGCGGCGTTCCCTGCGGAAGTCCGTGCCGATGGAGCGTTTCCGATCCCATGCTCAGAACGTCTCGCTCTTTGCGTTCGGCGTCGTCGCCGCCCTGGCGCAGATTCTACTGCTGCGAGCACTGTTATCCGAGTTCGGCGGCAACGAACTGCTGGTCGGAATGGGAGTCTTTTTCTGGCTGGCGCTGGGAGGGCTCTTCTCCGCGATCTTCGGTTTCTTTTCCGAGCATCCGGCTTCGCGTCTCGTTGGGCCGCTGTTTTCCCTGACACCCCCGGCCGTGCTGGCCGGTCTGTTCGTTATCCGCCATCTATCGGTATTTTTCCACGTTCCCCCGGGGGCGGCCTCCCCCCCGGAAGTCTGGCTGATCGCCGCCTTTCTCGGGGTTTTACCCGCTTCCGTTTGCCTGGGCGGCCTGTTTTCGCTTTTTGTCCAGTTCCTGAAAAGTTCCTTCGGCGAAGCATTGCGCCGCGCTGCGCTTTACGAGGCCCTGGGTTCGGCGTTCGGCGGGTTGGCGTTCGGCTCGCTCCTGGTCCACGTCTGGGGCGAAACCGGCGTTCTGGCCGTGCTTTCGGCGTCGGCCTTCGCCGCCATGTGGACGGCGTTTTCCGGAGGTGACGCCTCCTCCGGAAAACCGGCCGTATTTTTCTGGGCGATCCCCGCGTTTTGCCCGTTGTTGCTTTTTCCGCTGGCGACTCCCACGGATCCTCCCGGTTCGATTCGCCTGCGTCTGGAGAACCGGCTGGGAACGTTCACGGCCACGGATCAGGCGGTGTATCATGGCCGCTCGCCCGTTTCCTTTCCGGACGAAACCCGTCTGGAGGAATCCGAACGTCTGGCCGTTCTGCTGGCGGGTCTGCACCCGTCCTCGGACCCGGTTCTGGTGCTCGGCGGCTCGGTCCGGTACGCAAAAATGCTGGCCGCGCGTCTCCATCGATCGGTGACCCATGTCCAGCCGAATCCGGATCTGGAGCGATTGGAAGACGCCATGGAGCCCGGTTCCGCAGCGCCGCAAGGCTTCGTCGGCGTCGTCGCGGATCCCGTCCGTTTTCTTGCCTTCCGCCCGGTTCCGGCTTTCGGCCTCGTGCTCGTTTCCGCGCCGTTACCGGACAGCATCGTTTCCGGTCGCTGGTTGTCCGGCCGGCTATTCGAAAAAACCAAGGCCGTTTTGTTGCCGGGAGGGCTTCTTCTGGCGCGTTTTGGCGAGGCTTCGAACGCCATCTCCCGACCCGAGGCCGATCTTCTCCTATCCGCTCTGGAGGCCGCTCATCCGCATTTTGCTCTTTGCCAAACGTTTTCGCTGGAAAGATACGGACTCGTCTGCACGGACGGAGAGATCGATCTCAATCCGGAAAACCTGTTCGCCAGAGCGAGTTCCGTTGGGATCCGTTCCGAATTCGCCGGAGAGAGTTGGTTGCGGGACGGATTGTCCGAAAGCCGCCGGGAAATGCTTCGGGATGCGCTGGCGGGTGCGCGTGCGCGGGGTGCGGGCGTCAATGCCAGGTTGGCTCCCCGTGCGCCTTTTCACGGCCTGTTGCTTGCTCTGGGCCGTTTTCATCCGCGATGGTTGAACGCCTCCGGCACGTTTTTCGGCGTTGTACGTATTTTCACGATTTTACTTCTGGTCGGATTCGTTTCCCTGTCCCTGTGGGCCGCCAGGTCCGGCGGGGTCCGCCTGACTTCCGGACTCGCCGTCACCGCAACGGGCGCTGGCGGCGTGCTTGTGGAACTCTCCGTTCTTTCCGCGTTTCAGATCGGCCATGGCGAACTCTACGCCTGGCTGGGCGTGCTGGTCGGCGCTTATCTGGCGGGTTTCGGACTCGGCGCACATGTGGCCCACAGGCGCACCATGCTTCACGGATCACTTCGCAAACGGGTCATGCGGGCCTTGTCCATCGCCGCCGGATTGCAGATCTTATCCCTTCCCTGTCTGCCGATTCTGAGCGGGGACGTGGGATCCCTGGGGACGTTTTTATCCGGAGTTCTGGCTTTCGTCCTGCTTGCCGCCTTGGCCGCGGCGTCCGGCGCGGTCTTTCAAACGGCGGCCATGAACGCGGAAACGACCGGCAATCACCGTCATGCACGGCTTGCCGGATGGATCCGGGGCCTGGACCATACGTCGGGAAGTCTGGCCGCCTTGTTTGGGGGCGTATTTCTGATTCCTCTTCAGGGACTTTGGCTTACGGCGGGTCTGGCCGCCGGAATTTCCCTGCCGGTTCTGTTGGCCTTTTTTCTACGCTCTCGACGCGAAGGTTGAAACCGTCGAAGTTTATGGGAAAAACCAGAGACTGATGGCGGCCACGGCCAAACCCAGAACGGCTCCGGCGGTGATGTCGGTCTTGAAGTGGCGTCTTTTGACCACCCGAGACCAGGCGATCAGCACGGCCAGAAAGAAAAGCGCCGCCGCAACGTCGGCCCGATCGACGTACCAGGCGAAAAGCGCCGCCTGATTGAAACTCCGCGCGGAGTGAATGGAGGGGAAGGATCCGGCGTCCACGTAATGGAAATAATCCATGACGTTTTTCGGAGAAAGAAAACGCCAGAATTCTTTCGGATGAAAGGGCCTTTCCGGGCGGATTCCCCTGGGATTGTCGGGGCGCGGTTTGAAGCGGTACACTTTGTAGGTGTTGGAAACGGCCGTAATCAGCGCCAGATCGATCAGCACCAGCCAACCGAATCGCGCGTCCAGAAAGAAGGCCAGACCGACCGCCAGAATTCCCGCGCCAAGTGTGCCTCCCAGGCTGATGCCGTTCCAGAAATGCTTCGTCACGGTTTCGGTTCCTCCTTGGTATTCTCTTCCTTCGCCGCCTTGGGCCAGGCCGCCCAGAGGATCAGCAGGGTGAAAAACATCGTCCACGGAATCGCAAGGGTCAGGGCGGCGCGAATCAGCAGATGCCGCAATAGTTCGCGATCCTGTCCCGCCGGCCGAATCACCAGCACGGCGGCGGTCGCTCCCTCCGCATCCGGTAAGGCTACGGCGCGATCCTCGGATTCTTCCGTCGCATCCGTCCTTGCCGCCGGGCCGGGCGACCATCCGACCAGCTCGGTTCCCTGACGCCGGGCCGCACTCTCGGCATCCGCTCGTTCCAGAGGACGTTCGGTTACGGCGTATACCTTCTCTCCGGCCTTCGCCGAAAGCAGCAGCGATACCCGTCCCTCGGATTTTCCGTCTTTTCCCGACCCGGATCCGGAGAGAAAACGAAAGCGGGTTTCGGTCTCCGCCCGCTTCGCCGCCGCCAGCAAAGCGGGATCGGGAAAGCCGATCCGCGCCGCCTCCGGATGCAAGGAGCGCAGCGTTCCATCGCCACCGATCAGCACCAGATTGGAAAGACCGTATTTTTTCACAAGATTCGAGGCCAGATCCACGGCCGCCGACGGGTCCGAAGCGAGATCCTCGTCGGAGAGTCGCTTCACGTCGGGGTCTTCCGCCACGCGATTCAGAATTTCCCGCAGGGGCACAGAGACCTGTCGGAGATCTTCCACAACGTCCGTGGCGGCGCGGTTCATGCGTTTCTCCGCGTCTCGTCGCAGAAATTCATCCGCCTGGTCCGGGAGCGTTTGCAGGAAAAGAATCGCCAGACCGATCATTCCCAGAAAACCGGCCAGTGCGCAGAGTTTCAGCCGCCATCTTAACGTCATGGCCGTCGCTCCCAGGCATCGTCGAAGGAAAAGAGACCGTAGGGACCGGCCCGGAGGCCGACCACGCGTTCGGTGGAACCGGCAAGCGAAGGATACAGGCGGGCGAGCGGAAGCACGTTATTCTTTGGAAGAACATCGGGAGACGGGTTCGGCAGATAGTGGCCGAGTTCGGCGCTCCAACCGTCCGGAGATCTGTGAGCCCATTCCACGGAGGAGAGAACGCGCACATCCATAGCGAGCTTCGCTTCACGGGCACGGACGGCGATACGTTCCGCGATGCGCCGCAATTCCCGTTCGTCTTCTCGAACACGCAGCACCGGACGCTTCAAGGCTTCAAGCCGCGATGCGATCCGCAACGCCTCTTCGGCATCGGGGCGAAAGGATGCGCAACTGGATCCCGCGCCATCGGCCAGCAGTGTAAGCCATGCCCTGGTTTTCTCGTCCGCCGCCTTCACGGTTCCGAAAACGGCTTGTGGTTTGGATTCGTCCACGAAGGGAGCGCGCTGCCTGGGCTCGAACAACTTCACGGCGTCCCGACAATCCACCAAGCGGCTCCAGAAGGCGCGAGCGAGATTGCCGTCGCCGCCCGACGGGATCGAGATCCGCAAGCCGGTGAAGACGCCCACGGCGCTTCGGGCGCTTCGCCCGGCCTCCCGGCGGCCATAGGCAACGAGGTGCGCCTTCCCGAGGCGGAGGGATTCCGTTTCGTCGTCGATGGAATCGGTCCGTTGGATGCGCAGCGCGCTCAGATAGGCCGGGCCCCCGTGATAATCCTCGAAACGTCGCAATTCTACAAAGCGCGGACTCCGGTCTCCGATACGAAAGGGGCCGGTTCCGATGGGAGAAGCGACGGCATGCGACTGCCTCGCCTGCCGCGCGGGAATCACGGCCATATCCGGACGCGATAGCGCGAAGGCAAAGGACGGTTCCGGCCGTTCGAGACGAATCACGAACTCCACGGGCGACAAGACCTCGAAACCGGTAAGCCCCGACCTCCCCTCTCGACATGACGCCGCGCCCGAAACGATTTCAAGAATTTCCGCAGCTTCCGCATACGCGGACAGGCGCAAAAGCCTTTCGTAGCTGGCCTTCACATCCTCGGAGCGCAACAGGGAGCCGTCGTGAAAGCGCAATCCCGGTTTCAGCCAGACGCGCAGGCGCATACGGCCCTCGTTCATTTCGTGACGCATGGACAGAAGATCCCCGGCCGTTTCGTTCGCGCCAGGTGAAAACAGGGGCTCCGCCACCAATGCCGCCACCTGGCGCTCGGCCGGGCTTTCCGCATGAGCCGGATCCAGAAGATCCAACGGTCCCGGCATCCGTATGGCCAGCGTCCCGCCGGTTGTCGGCGGAAGCGCGCCCCAAAGCAGCACGGCCAGCCCCGGAAGAAGCAGAACGAGAATGGATTTCGAAACGAGATTCCGTACGAGTTTCATGTCCGTTCCTATCGCCGATAGCGATCGATGATCGTTCGCCCGAGGCGCTCGTCGTAACGGGCCGCGAACCAGGTTTCCTCTCCCTGCCGGAGGCTACCGGTCACGGCATAGATCGCACCCGGCTTGCGGTCGTGCCGGACGGACTCGAGGACGCGCCCATCCGAATCCAACGTGAAGACCTGCAACCCATCCATGTCCGGAACGGCCAGGGGCAAGCTACAGGCCATGCGGTATCGGTCGCCGTCCGCAACGACGAACGGATTCGAGCCGCAGGAAACGCCGGAGAGTTCCGGCGCTCCCGCAATGCGGACCCGTCCATCCGTATCCAGGGTAATCCATCCCCTTTCGGAAGGAAAGGCCCAAAGGAGATCGCCGGCGGGCAACGGCGGTTTTAAGCGGTCGGCGGCGGTTTCCAATGCTTGTTTCCGTTCGAGAGACGCGGATCCCGGCCGGAAGGACGCGACAGGCGCGCCGTCTTCGCAGGAAAGCGGTATGCCGTCAAGGCGTCCGACTTCCGCCAGGGTTTCGCCGTTCCATACCAGAACGCCTCCGTCCGCCATGGCGTTGGTCCCGAAAAGAAGCCGGGAAGGGCGATCGTCGTCCCGCTCGCAGATCCGCACGAAACCGGCGGACCATCGGACGGGACGCACGGAGAATGCGTCCAGCGATTTCATTTTACGAAAACGATACCCGCCGTCCTCCGCCATCCAGAACTCCACTCGATCCGCGAACAGAAGGGCGAGGTCGTCCCGACGATCTCCGTCAAGATCGCCCAGGGCCAGGGCCAGCACCCGTCCGGCGCTTTCCAGCACCTTTTCCGTGCGCCAGGGCAGCCGGGGCGACTCCGCCCCCATCTTGAAATCGGCCCGGGCCAGCAGCCGCCACCAGGCCGATTCCCCGATCCACACACGGAAACGCTCCTCCCTGAAGGGAAGCGGCTGCCGCAGGAGACCCGCCCAGCTACGGCCTTCCAGCCAAAGCGCGCGCGCCCGCACCAGAAGGCGATCTCCCTTTACCGTGACGGAAACGTCCAAAAGCCGATCGGCCCCCGCGCGATCGAAGCGATCCAGCGTCGCGTCGTCCAATCGCGGCGCGATCAACCCGATCTCCGAAGGCGTTCCGACCATTCGAAAACGTCCCCGGGTCCGCAGAGCTTCCAGCAAGGCGCGTTCGAGAAGCGCCGCCAGCGGGGCTTCCGCGTTGCCGTTCACGTCGGCGCGGACCAGGAAGAATCCCTCGGTCTCCAGAAAGGAGGGGGCGTTTCCCTCGATGCGCTCCAAAAGACGCGCCGCAGCCTTGCCGGGCGATCCCGGGGGGTCTTCGCCGTCTTCCGCGTAGGCGCATCCCATCAGCGCTCCCAGTATCAGCACCCCAAGCATGAATTCATGAAAACGGCGACGCCACACGTTCTATTCTCCGTGGTTCTCATTTCCGTCGTTCGGACGCTCTTCGGGCGGATCCAACGGCCCCGTTCCCGGCAGAAACACCTCGTCCATCGCGGCCGTCGCCTCTCCGTTCGAGCGAAAACCCGTCTCCGGATCGATCCATGCATGCACCAGACCCGGGGCCACGGGAAACGTCTCCTTGGGCTTTCCCTCCAGGGCACGCCGCATGAAGGCGATCCATCCGGGCAGGGCCGCGCGGCCTCCGGTTTCGCCGGAGCCGAGCAGGCGATTCACATCGTACCCCAGCCAGACGGCGCATGCAAGCCGTGGAGAGAAACCCACGAACCAGGCGTCCCGTTGATCGTTGGTGGTGCCGGTTTTGCCCGCCACGGGGAGCTTCAACGCCCACGCACGGCGGGCGGTTCCTTCGAACACGACCGAGCGGAGAAGCGACACCGCCAGCGCGGCCTCCTCCCGCGAAATCCCAAGGCGGGAATCGGGTTTTCGCCGGTAGAGCACGCGCCCCGAAGCATCGGCGATGCTTTCGATCAGCCACGGGGTCGCCGTTCGTCCCTCGTCGGCGAAGGCGGCGTAGAGATTGGCCATCTCCAGCACGGTCACCTCGGAACTTCCAAGGGCCAGGCTCAGATGCGGCCGTAATTCCGACGTTATTCCCAGATCCTTCGCGGTGCGGATCACGGCCTGCGGTCCCGTAAGATCGATCAATCGTGCCGCGATGGTGTTGACGGAAAAGGCCAGGGCCTGGCGGAGACGCAGGGGACCGCGATGCTTGCCATCGAAATTTTTCGGCGTCCAGGGTTTCGATCCGGGAATGCGGAAGGTGAGCGGTTCGTCCACCAGAATGCTGGCGGGCGTGACGAGCTTCTGCCGAAGCGCCGTAAGGTACACCACCGGCTTGAAGCTACTCCCCGGCTGCCGTTTCGCCTTCGTGGCCCGGTTGAACGGATCCGTGTAAAAGGAGAAGCCGCCCACCAGAGCACGCACGGCGCGGGTTTGCGGATCGATGGCCACTCCGGCGGTCTGCGCCTCCGGAACCTGTTCCAGCCGCAAACGCACCGGTAACGCCGTGTCGGCCGGAACGGCGTCCGGGTCATCCGCCAACCGAACCGCCAACAGCCGACCGGGTGCAAACAGCGGCTTACTCGTCTTGTCCGACTTCCTCCGGCGCACCCGGCGGACATCCTCCGAAGCGAGAACGCCCAGGCGATCGCCCAGCGAAACCGTCACCGTGTCGGCGTTGGCCTCCGAAACCACGAAGGCGAAGGCCAGCCCGTCGGGAGTCAAGCGGCGCACCAGGGTTCGCCACGGAGAGGCTTTTCGATTCGCTTCGACTTTCCTCGGCGGATGCAGTGCGGAAAAGGCGAACAGATCCTCCGGTTTCGAACCGCGCCGCCGGTGGACCTTCTCCACGTCCTCCCGCCAGCGCTTTCGTTCCGACTCCGGAACGATTTCGAGTTCCCGGTACCCGTGGCGAGCGGTGTAATCCAGAAGATTGCGTCGCAACGCGGTTTCCAATGCGGCCTGCATGGAAGGATCCAACGAGGTCCGGACCCGCAATCCTCCCCGTTCCACGCGCAGGGCTCCCAGGATGGTGCTCATGCGTTCGCGGATTTCCTCCACGGCGTAAAGCGCCGCCTCCGTGTCTCCTTCCGGCGGAGTGAACGCGAGTTCCGCCTGCGACCAGCGGTCGAATTCCTTTTTGTCGATGTAATTCAGTTCCAGCAGGCGGCGCAGAACGTATCGCTGACGGTCCTTCGCCCGCTTCGGGTGGCGGTCCAGGCGATACCCGGCCGGGTTCTTCGGAATGCCCGCCAGATAGGCCATCTGCCCCGGCGAGAGTTCGGAGGGTTTCCGGTCGAAATAGAAACGGGCGGCCTCGGCCACGCCGTAGTTGCCCGCCCCGAAGTAGATGGCGTTGGCGTACAGGTACAGGATCTCGCGCTTGGACAGCCGGTTTTCCAGACGGTAGGCGAGAATTGCTTCCTTGATCTTCCGTTTGCCGGTGCGTTCGTGACTCAGCAGCAGATTCTTCACCACCTGTTGGGTGATGGTGGAGGCCCCCTGCCGGACGCCCATCGACAGCAGGTTTCTCGTCACGGCGCGCATGATCCCGAACAGATCCACGCCCCGGTGCTGGTAGAAGGAAGCATCCTCCGCGGCGACGAAGGCGTTCAGAAGCATCGGCGGCAGGTCTTCCAGCGCCGCGAGGCTGCGCCGCTCGTCGCCGAACTCCCCGATGGTCTTTCCGTTCACGTCCAGAAGGCGCGTGACCTGGGGCGGATCGTAATCGGCCAGACCGCCGATTTCCGGAAGGTTTTTTCCGTAATGGACGAAGAGAAGAAAAACCGCCAGGCATCCCAGAAGCCCGGCCACCAGCCCTCCGAGAACGAGTGTACGCAGAACGTTCAGCATTCGGAAGCCTTTTCGGGCGGGCCGACGCTCTCCGCGCTCATGCCCGCATCACTTGAAGGTGGAGAGCAGGTGTTCCAGGTCTCCCGCGTGGGCCGTTTTGCGGGCGCACTGGATGGCGTTGTCGTGATAGTTCTGCAACGTGGGGCGGTTTTCCCGGTAGAAAATCCCCGTATAGATCTTGTCCGGATCCTGGGCGTAGGTGAAGGCGTTCACTTTGTTGGACGGATCGTAATCCGGCGGCAGTTCCTTGCAGTTGGCGTGCAGGAAATCATAGGTGACCTGCCGGTTGAACGTCACGCAGGGGGACAGGACATGAACCACCGCAAAACCCGGGTGCCGGATGGCTTCCGTCATGATGGTGGCGAGTTGATTGTTGTTGGCCGAAAATCCCCTTGCGACGAAGGAGGCGTCGTATCCCAGAAGCAGCGAAAGCGGGTCCAGCCGCTTTTCGGTCACCCCGAACGGCGAGGTGGTGGTGACCGTATCCTGGCGCGTGGTGGGCGAGAACTGGCCCTTGGTCAGGCCGTAGATGGAATTGTCCAGGATCATGTAGACCATGTTCGGATTGCGCCGGGCGGCGTGGGGCAGATGGCCTCCGCCGATGGCCAGCGCGTCGCCGTCTCCGGAAACGCCGCAGACCAGCAGGCCTCGGGTCGAAGCGCAGATGCCCTGGGCGACGGGCAGCACCCGGCCGTGCAGAACGTGAAAGCCGTAGCCCTTCACGAAATGGGAAAAACGTCCCGAGCAGCCGATCCCGGAGATGATGACCAGATCCTTCGGGTCGATGCCGTTTTCGCTCAGGCCCTTGAAAAACGCCGACAGGCTGCCGTAGTGTCCGCAGCCGGGGCACCAGACGGGCTTGACACCGCTCTTGTAATCCTTGGGCAACAGCCCCGGCGTCGCGGCTTCCGCCGCCTTGGCATCGGCATCCTTCTTTCCGGAACGTGTCTTGGCGCGGAGCGTTTCCCCCGTTTTTTGGGGGGTGGTGGCGGTCTTCTCGTTTCGTTTCCGTTTCAGGCGCTCCGGCTTGTCGGAAGGAAGGGCCTCGTACTGGTTTTCCCGGATTCGTTTCGTGCTCATGGTTTCGCCACCTTTTTGATGAACGAAAGAATCTCCCGGCTGGTGAATGGGATGCCCTGGGCCTTGTTCAGCACCATCGGCTCCACGTCCAGCTGGGAGCGGATCAGGTGGGCGAGCTGGCCGGTGAAGTTCTCCTCCACCACGATCAGGCGGTCCATGCGATCCGCGAATTCCTTCAAAGCCACCTTCGGCAGGGGGTTCAGAAGGATCGGATGGAAGTGGGCGATCTTCAGATCCCGTTCCTCGGCCAGAAGGACCGCCTCGCGCACCGTACCCTTGGTCGATCCCCAGCTGATGATGCCGATGCGGGAGCCTTCGGGACAATAGGTATCGTAGGCGGATTTCCCCAGTTCGTTCTCGATGCGCTCCAACTTGTCGAAGCGCTTGTGGTACATGGCCAGGTGGTAGGACGGGCTGTAGTTCGGATGGCCGAACTCGTCGTGCTCCAGTCCCGTGGCCTGGTAATAGCCGTGTTCGGTTCCGGGAATGGCCACCGGGGAAATGCCGGTCTTCGTCAGGGCATAGCGCTGATAGCCTTCTTCCTCGTCGGATTCGTGGCGGTTCTTCTCGTGCCATTCCTCGCGCCGCCAGACATCCAGGCCCTTGAGCTTGAATTTCTGCACGCTCTCCGTGCGATAGGCCAGGGACGCGTCCGAAAGCAGAATGACGGGAATCTGATAGCGCTCGGCCAGGTTGGTGGCCAGAACGGTCAGCGTGAAGCATTCCTCCACGCCGGAAGGCGCCAGCACCACCCGGGGGGCCTCGCCAGGCGTTCCCAGGGCGGCGTAGCTCAGATCGCCCTGCTCCGACTTGGTGGGCATGCCGGTGCTGGGACCGGAGCGCTGCACGTCCACGATGACCAGCGGCAGTTCCGCCATGCTGACCAGACCGATGAACTCGCCCATGAGCGCCATGCCGGGGCCGCTGGTGGGCGTGAGCGACTTGACTCCGGCGTAACTCGCGCCGATGCAGGCCCCGATGGCGGCGATTTCGTCTTCCACCTGGATGATGTGTCCCCCGAAGCGGGGGAGCTGCCGGGCGAGAAACTCGAAGATGGGGGTGGCCGGCGTGATGGGATAACCCGCACAGAAACGCACCCCGGCGGCCAGGGCGCCCAGGGCCACGGCCTGGTTTCCGGAGAGGATCAGCCGGTCCTCCCGCCGCTCGCGATCGGCGTGGACCGGCGCGCTGTTGAGCCGTTTGAGGGACAATTCCTCCGTGGCGAACTGGAAGCCCGCCACCAGCGCCAGGATGTTCATCCCGACGATCTTCTCCCCCTTTTTCTGAAACTGCTCCTTCAGCGTACCGATCACGACTTCCAGGGGAATCCCCAGGAGATTGGCCATGACGCCCACGGCGGTCACGTTCTTTCCCCGTACGGAATCGGTGGCTTTCTTGCAGATTCGGGTCAGGGGGACCGGAAAAGTCTTCAGGCTTTTCCGGAATTCCGGATTTTCGTCGCACTGGTCGGGATCGTAGAGGATCTTGCCGCCCTGGCGCACGTCCTGCATATAGGCGTTCAGGGCCTCCTGATTGAAGGCCACGAGAAGATCTTGCCTGTGGCCCGCCGCCAGGACGGGTTTGGCGTTGACCCGGAGCTGAAACATGGCCAGCCCGCCGCGAATCTCGGCGGGATAGGTGCGGAAGGTAAAGATGTGGAAACCGGCGCGGGCGGCGGATCGGGTCAAAATCTCGCCGCAACTAATGACGCCCTCGCCGCCTTCGCCTCCGATGCGCAACGTGAGATCCTTCATCGGCTCACCTGACCTTGTCGTTCGAGAACGGCCACCGGAATCCCCGCCCCTCCGGAGCGAAAGGGCGGAAATTTCCGAACATTTTCCGAACCTAACACGATTGGCCGGAAACGCAACTCTTTTTGACATCCGGTCAATAAAAAACCTCCCCGTGGTCGGGGAGGTTGGTGTTCGTTTCGGTTTTCGCGAAAAAATCTTACCGCTTGGAGAACTGGAAGCGACGGCGCGCACCGCGCAGACCGTATTTTTTCCGCTCTTTGATGCGGGAATCCCGGGTCAGGAAACCGGCCTTTTTCAGGATGGGACGGTACTTGTCCGAATCCACCAGAAGCAGCGCGCGGCTGATGCCGTGTTTGATGGCGTCGGCCTGTCCGGAAAGTCCGCCGCCCTGGCAGTTGCAGAAAATGTCGTATTGGCCGGTGGTTTCCGTCAACTCCAGCGGCTGATGCACCACCATGTTCAACACCGGGCGAGCCAGGTATTCATCCACCTTGCGGCCGTTCACGATAATCCGGCCCTCGCCGGGCTTCATCCAGACACGCGCCACGGCGCTTTTCCGTTTGCCTACCGCATGCCAATTCCAAGCCATGGTCGCCATGGTCATTCCTCGCTTTTCAGATTTCCAGGGGTTTGGGGTTCTGCGCCTCGTGCGGATGTTCCGGAGAAGCGTAAACCTTCAGTTTCTTCATCAACTTGCGTCCAAGCCGGTTCTTCGGAAGCATTCCTTTCACCGCTGCGGTGATGACCCGCTCCGGGTGTTTCTCCAGCTGCTTTTCCAAGGAGATTTCCTTGATGCCGCCGGGATAACCGCTGTGATGGTAGTACTTCTTCTGCAACATTTTGTTGTTGCCCGTGACACGAACCTTTCCGGCATTGACGACGATGACGAAATCGCCGGTGTCCACGTGGGGGGTGAAAATGGGCTTGTCCTTGCCGCGAAGAACTCTCGCGATCTCGGTGGCGGCCCGGCCCAGGGTCTTGCCCTCCAGGTCCACCACGCGCCAATCCCGTTTCACTTCACTCTGTTTCGCACTGTAGGTCCTCATAATTACACTCCATTTTCCAAAGGCAGAGCCAAGGACGGAAGTTTTTAGATTAATTCCGGGAACTTGTCAAGGAAAAACGCCAGAAATCGCTTTTTCACGCATTTCTCCGTTGCCTCGCCCGCAGCCCATGTGCTCCGTCTATTCCGTCCGTCCGCCGTTTCCGGACGTCCGCCCGGGTTCCGGTTCGTTGGTGATGAGAATCACGCCGTCCGCTCCCTCCACGGTTCGCAGGCCGCCCGCTCCGGGCGAATCCTGGAAATAATCCGGCATGTCCGGGTCGTTCGCCAGTTCCCGGCGGATCTTCTCCGCGTCCGACAGCCTTTCGCCTTCGGGCGTCTCGTCGCCGTCCGGAACCCGCAGGCCGAACTGCATGTAGTACATCAGCCAGATGGCGAAGCCGATCACCGCCAGCCGGATCAGCAGGGAAATCATTTTCATCGACGTGGGAACCGAATCCCGTCCCATGGCGAATCCTCCTTCGTCGTCGATCCTGACCGACCCTCAATTCAAACGTTTCCGCTTCCGGAACCACCATTCGAGAACGATGGGAAGCACAAGAAAAGCCATCATGGGCCAGCTATCCCAGATGGGAACGTCCCGTTTGCGCCCCACCCGGGCCATGGGCCGCTCGGGCAGGGGCAGGCTTTCCAGCGTGTGGGGAAGCGTGAAAAACTCCCCGCCCGTCTCCTTCGCCAGATGCCGCAGACGGTCGAAATCCGTGCGGACCTCGGCCAGTTCGCCTGTTCCGGACGCCGCGAACAATCGCAGCGTATCCCGAAGGGGTTCCGCGCCGCCGCCCGTTTCCTCCACGTCCACGCGCAGCATGCCTTCCATGTCCGGAACCGGCAGACTGACGAGCGCCCCGCCGTCGGCGTCCGCCGTGGTCCGACGTTCCAGAAGCGGAGCGGGCTGCCCTTCCTTATAAAGTCGCACGGCCAGTTCCGCTCCGGCCCGGGGCTGGAAATCCTCGTCGGTCACGCGGATATCCAGTTTCATTTCCCCGCCGGGCCTCACCTCGTCCCGGTCGGCGCGCACCACGAGGTGCTTCAGTTCGGGATCCCGGATCAGCCAGCGGATGACGTTGTTCCAGAACACCCGATAGCGCTCGCCGTCGCCGCCCTGCTCCACGTCCCGCATATGCCAGATCCAGGTGGAGTCTGCCGCCGACGCGAAGACCCGTCCCTTCCCGACGTTGCGCACGGCCAGAACGGGGGCGGGCAGGCCGCCGATCCGCAGGTTGGGATGCTCCGCCAGCACCAGGGCTTCGGGATGGGGCGTGAGGCCGAGGTTCAGCCCGAACAGTTCCGGCGCGGTCTCCCAGGCCGCGCGGTTGGCCTCCGGCCCCGGGCGCACGCGCAGCACCGGATGGCGCAGCCCCTCTTCGGTGACCCGCATGCGGAACGGGGCGGCGTCCGCCGCGGGATCGGCGGCCGCAAGCCGGAAAGGCAGGATGTCCTCGATGGGCGTGTTGTCGTAGCCGCCCAGCTGGAAGGAGTTGTCGCCGCCCACCACCAGGAAGGCCCCGCCCTCCAGGACGTAGCGCCGGATGTTGGGCAGGTACTGGCTCATCTGGTAGCCGCGATAGGTGAAGTTCTGGAAGATCACCAGGTCGAAGGTGTGCAACTGTTTGTCGAACAGCTCGTCCGTGGGGAAGGGAATCAGGGAGAGTTCGTTTTCCCGGACGAGCTGAAGGTCCGTGACGGTGCGCAGGATGAAGAAGGAAATCAGGTCCACGTTGGGATTGTTCTTCAGGTGGCGGCGCAGAAACTGTTCGTCGTAGTCCGGGTGTCCGCAGACGTGCAGCACGCGGATCTTGTCCCGGATCACGTCCACGATGAAGGGCTTCTGGTTGTTGGCCTCGATGGCGTCGTCCGGAGAGGGTGGCACGGAGACGGTGTAGACGTAGCGCCCCACTTTGTCGGGCGTGAACGAGAACGAGGCGGTGGCCTCGCCGTTCGCCCCGATGACGATGTCCTTCGCCGCCACGATGCGGCCGTCCCGCTCCAGGTTCACCTGGACCTTGCGTTCCGGATAGCCCCGGGAGGCCACCCGGGCTTCCACCGTGGTCTTGTTGTGGACGAAGGCGAAGCCGTCGTAACGCACGTCCTGGACGGACAGATCCCGTACGCCGCTTTCCGAACCGGCTCCGAAGGCGAAAACGGGAATACCCCGCTTCTTGAAATGCTGGACGGTCTCCTCGAACCCGGCCAGGGGCGCGTCCGGCGGGTTTTCCACCCCGTCGGAAACCAGGATCACGCCGGACACGTCGCCCTCCCGGAAGGGGCGCACGGATTCCGAAAGGGCGTGCCCCAGGGCGGTGAATTCGCCGTCGGCGCGGCCGGGCGCTTTCAGGTCGTCCAGGGCCGCGCCCCGAGCATCGGCATCGAAGAAAAAGGCGTGCAGGTTATAATGCTTGGACAGCCGTTTGAAGGCGGAATCGTTTTCCCGGAAGAAATCCGCCGCCTGTTCCGCGCGGGTGCGCCCGCCCGGCTCTCCCATGGACATGGAGCGGGAACCGTCCACCAACACCGGCAGATCGCTTTTCTTGTACAGCACCTTTTGAAGCTGGACGGCGGGCCGCAGCCAGAGCAGAATCAGCCCCAGAAGAAACAGCAGGCGAAGCGCCAGCAGGATGGCCCGCCAACGAACGGAGGAAAGGCGTTGCAGATTCTTGACGAAGAACACCGGCAGAACGACCGCGAGCAGCGCCATCAGCGCCCATTCCCACAGGGCCGGGCGATGCATCCAGGTGAAGACCCAGTGGTTGAACTCCCCCGCTTCCGACGCCGTGGTGAACCATGAAATCATCGTCGCCTGCGCTTCAGAATGAAGGGAATGTGCACCTGGTCGCTCTTGTAATTCGTGCAGAGGGAGTACATCACCAGATTGATGCCGAAGCGGAAAGCCATCTCCCGCTGGCTTTCTCCGCCGGGAACCGCCGGCAGAAGCCAGTTGCCGAAACCGTCCCGCATCCAGGCTCCGCCCACGTCGTTCTGACTGTAGACCACCGGGGTGCGGTCGTCCCGGACGATGCCTTCCACGTAGCTTTTCCGTTGCACCCGACCCCAGCGCCCGTCCAGTAAATAGAAGGATTTGAACAGCGTATGGTCGGCGTCCAGGGTCTCCAGGCGCTCTCCGGGAAAGAGCGAGTCCATTTCCCGCCGGACGCTTCGATCGAAACCGTCGCCGCCCTCCAGATTGCCGTCGATGAAAAGAAATCCGCCGTAGACGAGGAAGCGGGCCAGGCGCGCCCGGTCCGGCTCGGACCAGGGGGGAAAGTCGCGGTCGCCCGTCATGTACAGAAACGGCGTCCGGAAAAGGTCGGGGTCGGACAGCCGCACCGCGCCGTGTTCCAGTTTGGCTTCCACGCTGGTGCGTTTCATCAATTCCCAGGCCAGACGGGACGAGGCGTTTTTGCGGCGATCCCACGCGCCTTCATAGACGAGCGAGGGCATTTCGAACAGGGACGCCTTGCCGAAGGCCCACGCGCCGGCGGGCCAGGACGCGGCCAGCACGGCCCCGCCTCCCAGGCTCAATCGCAGAAAGTCCCGTCTCGAAATCCGTTTCGGCATGCCTGTCCTCGGTTCTCCTTGCCGTTTCATGGCGAAGAGGGAGTGTACCACAAGCGGCCGAAAGGGCAAGGACAGGAAAACATGAAATGGCCGAATGCGCATTTATGGAAGAGAAGTTCCCGCGCTTCTTCGGTTTTTTCCGATTTTCCTTTCATTGACAAGCCGGGCGGGTTGTGGGAAAATCGGGATCGGGCATTTGGATTCGATCTCGATTTCGGAGGATACGGCCATGTGGGGAAGGGCGGAAAAATGGACCGATCGGAAAGGAGGAGGACAGCTCCAGCTGATCGTATTTCTGGCCATCCTCGCTTTCATCGTCACCATGCTGTTCCAGATCGTTCCGGCGTATTACGACCGATACGAACTGAAACAGGCGCTGAACAACGTATTGGACGAAGTCAGCGTGCAACAGACCGACGAGGAAGTCCGGGCCATCGTCAAGCGCGCCTATAAAAACATGAAGATCACGAACCACGATCCCCGGGACGTGGAGATCCGCCGCGGAGGCAACCGGGTTTACCTGCATTACGAATATCAGATCATTCTACGCATTCCGGGCACGTCGCTGACCCACCCGATCCTGATCGCCATCGATATCTGACGGAGGTTCCGCTCAGTCGGTCGCGGCGATTTCATCGCAGGAAATCGACGACCATTCCGCCATGGGCGTATCCGCGCCTTCGTAGCGGCCGTCCATCCAGCCGAAGCAGTCGGAATATCCCTGGCATTCCAAGCACTTGTCCGTGCAATCCGCCAGAACCGCTCCCTCGGACCCCGCGCAGACCAAATCGCAATCGTAGCAGGTTCCGTCGTAATCGCCGGGCTCGCCCTCGTCGTTCCCGCAGGCAAAGACGCCCAGGGCCAAGAACGTGAAGAGGACGTAGAAAACCATTAATTTCAAAAGGTTACACTTCATTTTTCCGTCTTTCATGGTCTTTCATGGTCTTTCATGGTCTTTCATGGTCTATCGTGGTTCTTTTTTGTTTTTTACAGTGAAAAGGCCCCTGCTCCATAAATTCATGCAAAAATACGTGGACCAGCTCGGAGACCTGTTCCAGCAGGGAAATCATAGTACGCCTACACTTCCTCCGCTACGGCTTTTTCTCGGAAGTTTTATCCAAGGATTCCGGCTTTTCGGCCTTCTCCCCGGTGACATTGTAAAAGGCGATGGGCTTTTCCTTGCCTTTTACGGTGATGGGCTCCAGCCGTTCGGCATGAAACAGGTGGGCCACGGGTTCGAAGGTGTCCGGCGACACCAGCACCTGTCCGCGCTTGGCGTTGGATTCGGCCCGCTGGGCCAGGTTCACGTTGTCGCCCATGACGGTCCATTCCAGCCGATCGCGGCTGCCCAGGTGCCCGGCGATGACTTCGCCCCGGTTGACGCCCACGCCCATGCCGATGGCCCAGTGGCCCTTGGCCTCCATTTCCCGGTTGAAACGCAGAAGTTCGGCCTGCATGGCCAGCCCGGCGCGAATGGCCCGGGCCGCGTCGGGTTCGTCGTCCACGATGCCGCCCCAGACCACCATCATGGCGTCGCCGATGAACTTGTTCACGATGCCGCCCTGGTCCTCCACGATTTTCACCATGCGCGTGAAGTAATCGTTCAGCGTCTCCACCAGATCCTGGGGGGTGACCTTTTCGGAAAGCGAAGTGAATCCGCGGATGTCCGTAAACAGCACCACGACTTCGGAGGCGTGGCCGCCCAGATCGATGCTGCCTTTTTCCAAAACGCTTTCCACCACGCGCGGATCCACGAACTTTCCGAAGGTGCTGCGGATGAACTCCCGCTGGCGCAGGCCCTCCACCATTTGGTTGAAGCCGCGCTCCAGCACGCCCAGTTCGTCCGAGCTGGAAACGGGAAGGCTGATGTCCAGTTCGCCGGATTGTACCCGGCGCACGCCCCGGGTCAGATCCGTCACCGGTTTCAGAATGGCCTGGGTCTGGATGGCAGCCAGGTACATGGCGAAGGCCAGCCCGAAGCCGTAGAGGATCATGCTGGCGGTGAGCATGCGCACCTCCCAGGGATCCAGGCTGGAAAAGGACAGTTGCAGGAATTTGTCCATGATGCCCCCGGCCAGGTACAGAAAGACGAACAGGAAGGGCAAGGTGTTGAAGAGACTAAGGAATTTGATGGTCCGACCCAGGCTGGGATTGTTTTTCAGAAAGCGCAGCGCCAAGGCCCCGATGACCGTGAAAAACGAGATCCCCGCCAGCGTCACCACGCCGATGCGGATGTCGTTTCGTCGGCAGACGGACAGGATCGCCAGGGCCAGCACGGGAATCAGGATGAGCATCACCACCTGGAAACCCGTGGGATAGTGCGCCAGCCGCCCGGAAAGCTTTCCGGAAAACAGGTGCATGGCGCCGTCCCACAGCCGTCCCAGAAGCCGCTCCGCGCCCCGGATCAGCGGCCCGCCCGCCACCAGGAAAACGAGCGCCAGCCCGGCGAGAACGAAGGCCAGTGCGCATCCGCCCAGCGTGAGGAAAGAGGCCAGGCTGCGCGACTGAAACCAGCCGAAGCCCGCGCCCGAAAGAATCCCCGCCACCAGGAGCGCCGGAATCAGAAACAGCCAGCGCGCGCGGGTCTCCCGGGCCTTGCCGCCGCCCAGAAGAAACAGCAGAAGCGCCGCCGAACCGGCGAAAACCACCGAAAGCGCCGTCCATCCGAAAAGATGCTTTCGCCCATAGGCCCGGCCGTAGAGGGAAAGCAGCGACAGCCCCCCGGCCCCGCTTTCCAGATGTTTTCGGAAATGTTCCTCCGCCCGGGCCTCGTCGCCCTTGCGGGCGTGCAACATCGCCAGTTTCAGCAGGACGTCGCCGTTTTCCGGATTCACGGCCAGAACGCGTTCCAGCCCGCCCATCATGCCGTCGATATCGCCCATTTTTTCGTACATCGCCACCATGGCCAGCGGATCCGAGAAGCGTTTCAGGTTGTCCACGCTCAACAGCGAGGAAAGGTCGCCCGTCTTCAGTCGGTCCATGTTTTCCAGGATGGTCTTGTCCAGGAGCTGGGTTTCCATGTTCTCCAGCCCTTCCTTCAACAACGAATTTTCCTCCATCACGCCCTCGGCGGTTTCCAGAACGTCGCGCAGGCGGTTGCGATGCAGGCTCCGGCGGTAGAGTCCCAGAAGAAAACGCATGGCCTCGGGATCGTCCTGGTGGCTTTCCAGGTGGCGTTCCGCCATGCGGATAGCCATGGCCATTTCGCCTTTCCCAAGCAATTCCCGGGACGTACGAAGGCAGGCGTCTCCCGCCGAGCAATCCGGGGCTTCTCCTTTCGCGGGATCTTTCGGGGCTTCTGCCTCTTCGCCGACCTTCGCCGGAGGCGGAGAATCCGGCGATTCGGCGGCAAGGGAGGGAAGCGGGCCGAGAAGCCAAAGCCCGATCACGAGCAACGCCCAGATGGCCTTCATGGCGGAATCTCCTTTATCTGATAACGCATTCGGTTGGATCAAGTATACCATACCGGGGCAAGCGGCGTGAAAACAAAACGGGACGCCCGCGCATGAACATGCGTTCCCGAAGACTTTGTGGTATATTCGCACCGTCGGCCGCGAAAGGGCCGGAAACGGAAAAAGAACGGAGGATGTCCATGGTCGGATTCAAGGATTCCCGGTTTCGCATGTTTTTGCCGGCGGCCTGCCTGCTGGCGCTTTGGGCGCTTGCCGGCGGATGCGAGGATCCGGAGCGCGCGCTGCCGTCGGCGATGGCTCCGGCAAGGGACGTTTCGGAGATGCGGGGAGGATCGCCGGGCTCGAACGCCGATTCGATCGACGACACGGCCGCCTACGCCATGGACCCCGGAGAAAATACGGAACGCCGGATCATGCGCACGGCGCGCTTCAGCGTCAAGGTGGAGGATTTCCATGCGGCCCGGGACGCTCTTTCGGCTTTCGTGGAGGAACGGAAGGGCTACGTCGCCCGGAACGAACAGAAGCGGGAATCGGAGAATTCCACCTCGGGCACGCTGGTCCTGATGATCCCCACCGAGCGGTACGGGGAGGCGCTTTCGTTTATCGACAAGCTGGGGAAAGTCTACGAGCGTTCCGAGCAGGCCGAGGATCTCACCCGCCAGGTGGCGGATCTGGACGCCCGGCTGAAGGCGGCGCGCACGCTGGAAACGCGCGTGCTGCGGCTTCTGGAGGAGAAAACGGGCGGACTGGCGGATATCATCGAGGCGGAACGGGAACTGGCGCGGATCCGCATGGAGATCGAGGAAATGGAAGGTCGCCGCCGGGGACTGGCCCGCAAGGTGGATTACGCCACGTTCACCGTTCACCTGTTCGTCTCCTCCTCCCGGGACATGGAGGCGCGTACCTGGTGGGGGCCGTTGTGGCAGGATCTGCGGGATCTGGGCTTCGTGATCGCCGGATCGCTGGGGGCACTGCTCACGGTGCTGGTGGCGCTGTTTCCCTGGGGGCTTCTGCTCTGGGGCGTGCTGCGCTGGCGTAAGCGGCGAAGGACGCGAAAGCCCCGAGATTCCAAGCCGGATCCGGACGGAGCCTGAGCGCTTCGGACGATTTTCTTCGGGAGCGTTTCCGTTTTTTCGGGAAACGGAAAACCCTTTGACATTCCGGGACGAAATCCAATAGACTGAGCGGCGCTTTCCGATACGCGGAAGGCGAATGATGAGACGACGGCGGAGGGAGTCATGCAGCACGCGTACATCGAAGACATCGCGAAATACGTCGGACAGAAAGTCGTTCTGAAGGGATGGCTCGCCAATAAACGCAGTTCCAAAAAGCTGGTCTTTCTGCAATTGCGGGACGGAACCGGGTTCATCCAGGCGGTGGTGTTCAAGCCCGAGGCCGGGCCGGAGATGTTCGAACTGGCCGACGGCCTAGCGCAGGAAACCTGCCTGGCCGTGGAAGGCGAGGTCAAGGAGGACACGCGCAGTCCCATCGGCTTCGAACTGTCCGTGACGAACGTGGAGGTGATTTCCCGGCCGTCCGAGGAATACCCCATCTCGCCCAAGGAACACGGCGTGGGTTTTCTGCTGGATCACCGGCATCTGTGGCTTCGCAGCCGCAAGCAGAACGCCATTCTGCGTATCCGGCACGAGATCGTCCACGCCATCCGCGACTTCTTCAACACCCGGGGCTTCGTGAACCTGGACGCGCCCATCTTCACGCCGTCGTCCTGCGAGGGCACCAGCACGCTCTTCGAGACGGAGTATTTCAAGACCAAGGCGTTTCTCAGCCAGTCCGGGCAGCTTTACATGGAAGCCGGAGCGGCGGCTTTCGGAAAAGTGTATTGCTTCGGTCCCACCTTCCGGGCGGAAAAGAGCAAGACCCGCCGCCACCTGACCGAGTTCTGGATGCTGGAACCCGAGGTGGCTTTCATGGACCTGGACGGGGACATGCAGCTTGGCGAGGATCTGGTGGCTTATCTGGTGGAACGGGTGCTGGAGACCCGCCGCCGGGAACTGGAGGTGCTGGAGCGGGACATTTCCAAGCTGGAGGCCATCCGCAAGCCCTTCTATCGGTTGAGTTACGACGAGGCCGTGGACAAGCTGCTTGAAACCGGAGCGACCTTTGAACGGGGCGACGATTTCGGGGGAGAGGACGAGACCGTGCTGACGCAGCAGTTCGACCGGCCGCTGCTGGTCCATCGCTTCCCCGCGGCGATCAAGGCGTTCTATATGAAGCGCGACCCGGAGGATGAAAGCAAGGTGCTGGGCTACGACATGCTGGCGCCCGAGGGCTACGGCGAGATCATCGGCGGCAGCGTGCGCGAGGACGACATGGATAAACTGCTTGCGCGCATCGAGGAACACGGCCTGGACATGAAGGATTTCCAGTGGTATCTGGACGTTCGGCGCTACGGATCGTTTCCCCACGCGGGATTCGGCCTGGGACTGGAACGCACCGTGGGATGGATCTGCGGAACGAAGCACGTCCGCGAATGCATTCCCTTCCCCCGAATGATGGAGCGGCTGGCTCCGTAAGACGAAGAGCATGGACCAGAACATCATACTGATCGTGGCGGGGCTGGCGGCCGTATTGGGCGTCGTTCTCCTGGTGCGCCTGTTCCGCAACCCGGTGGACCGTTTCGACGCTCCGGAAGAGGCGGACGATTTCGTTCCGGATCCGGACGACCTGGCCGAGTTGGATATCCAGAGCCGCGAGTTGAAGGCCCAAAACGGAAAGTCCAAGCGTGTCAAGACCGAAAAACGCAGGAAAAAGGCCGTCTTGAACGGCTCCAGATGCGAACACCACTTCGAGATCACCGGCTTTCCCCCGGATCGCATCGGCACCCACGTCAACATCACCTGCAAAAAATGCGGCATCCGGGATACCGTGACGGTGGCCGATAGCCGGGAACTGCTCCGCCAGCGGGACGACGTGCGTAGCGCCGTTCGTCGGGCTCGGGGCGACTGAGCGCCCGAAGGCGGAAGGCGCGACCATGTCCTCGAATCCGGAAACGACGCGACGTCAAGAGGAACTGGTGGAACTTTTCCACGGCTCGCGCATTCACCGCATCACCGGCATGCGGCTGTCCTATACCGAAGACGGCCGCGCCCGCTTCGACATGCCCTACAATCCGAATTTCGATCATGCCCTCGACGGCGTCCACGGTGGGCTCATCGCCACCCTGATCGACAACGCCGGCTGGTTCACCGCCGCCGCGCGGTACGATACCTGGATCGCCACGGTGGAATTTCAGGTGCGTCTTCTGGAACCCGTGGAAAAGCGGAATCTCGTCTCCCTGGGCCGCATCGTCCGCTCGGGAAAACGCCTGACCGTGGCCGAGATGGAGGTTCGCGACGGAGACGGGCGGCTGGTGGCCACGGGATCGGGAACCTTTACCGTGACGGGCGTTTCCAGAAAAACCTGAACGTCCGTCGTCGGGAAAGACCGGGGTCTCGCGGTCCGGCCATGGAAAAAACGGCGGCCTTGACTTCCCGGTCCGCTCTGCTATGATTCTGAAACGCGAACCCGAACAAAACACGACGAGAAACACGAACCGGACAAGAGAAAGGGCGACGAAAATCCATGCTGGCCCGCCTTCGAAAATTCGTCCTGCGATTCGGCACCTTCCATCTCAGCATGCTGATTTCCCTCCTGATTTTCTCGCTGTTTCTTCTGAAGGAAGAGCAGGGCTGGAACTTCGGCCTGTTCGACATGATGGAACTGAAGGCCCTGGATCTCAAGTTCCTGGCCCGGGGGGCGAAGCCGGAGCACGGCCACGTCTCCATCGCCGCCGTGGACGAAAAATCCATCGAGCGCTACGGCCGCTGGCCCTGGAACCGCATCGTCATCGCCCGTATGATCGCCAAACTGGCGGAGATGGGCGCTTCGGTGGTGGCCTTCGACGTGGTGTTCTCGGACGAGGACCGCAGCCAGATACCGCGCATCCTGGCCACGGTGGCCGAGCAGGTGGACGAGATTGAACTGGAGAAATGCGATTCGGGCTGCGAGGACATGCGCGACGCCGTGCTGGATTTCCTGCGCGAGGAAATCGCCACCGCTAACCCGGACAAAATTCTGGCCGAAGTGATCGAGAAGGCCGGAAACGTCGTTTTGGGTTTCTTCATCTTCACCAATCCGGAAGAAGTGGCCAACCTCGACCGGAAACGCCTGGACGAGGGTCTGGAACTGATTACGCCGTCCAAGATCGGGCTGCTCAAACCCTGGGATCCGGAAGAGGAGAAGTTTTACAAGCTGACCCTCCGCAAAGGCCTGGCCGTGCGTGCGCCCCTGCCCATTCTCGCGGAAGCCACGGACTATTTCGGACATTTCAGTTTCCATCAGGACGACGACGGCGCGTTGCGCTGGGGAGATCTGCTCCAGGAAGTGCAGAGCGACGACCCCGACATCCGCCTGATCTATCCCTCGCTTTCCCTGAAGGCCGCCGCCGTGCACCTGGACACGGAAATCGTGGTGCACACCTATCCCAAGGGCGTGGACCGCATCACCCTGGGATTGAACCAGGGCTCTCCCGTCATTCCGGTCAATTACCTGGGGCGCCTGCTCATCAATTACCTGGGACCGGAGCGCACTTTTCCCACGCTTTCCATCGCCGACATCATCGACGGAAACGTGAATCCGGCCCACGTGAAGGACCGCATCATCCTGGTGGGAGCCACGGCCATCGGCGTCTACGACCTGCGCGTGACGCCGTTTCAGGAGGACTTTCCCGGGGTGGAGATCCACGCCAACGTCATCGATAACATCCTTTCCGGCAACTACCTTTCCCGTCCGGACTGGGCGTTTTTCCTGGAACTGTTCACCATTCTGTTTTTCGGCATCTTCTTCGGCATCGTTCTGGGCCGGGTTCCCGCCCTGTACGGCGCGCTCTTCGTCGTCGTGGTGCTGAGCGGCTACTATCTCGTGGACCGGCATTATTTCTTCGCCAACGGATACTGGATCTATACCGTCCTGCCCATGAGCCAGGCCTTCCTGATCTTCTTCGTGGTCTACATCTACCGTTACGTCACGGAGGAACGGGACAAGAAACGCACCCGCGCGGCCTTTACCCAGTATCTGAACGCCCAGGTGGTCGATGCGCTGATGAACGATTACGACAAGCTGAAGCTGGGCGGCGAGAAGCGCGAGATCACGGTGCTTTTCTCGGACATCAAGGACTTCACCTCCATGTCGGAAAAGCTCTCTCCGGATGAACTGGGCCACCTCCTGGCCGAATACCTCAACCCCATGACGGACATCGTTTTCGAGCACCAGGGCGTGCTGGACAAGTACATCGGCGACGCCGTGATGGCCTTCTGGGGCGCGCCCAATCCCCAGGAGGACCACGCCGCACGGGCCTGCCGCACGGGTCTGCACATGATCAAGAAGCTGCGCGAACTGAACGACGTCTGGAAGGCGCGCGGCATTCCCCACCTGGAAATCCGCGTGGGCGTGAACACCGGCCCCATGTGGGTGGGCAACATGGGCAGCCAGGTGCGCTTCGACTACACCGTCATCGGCGACGCGGTAAACCTGGGCAGTCGCCTGGAGGGCACCAACAAGCAATACGGCACCAGCGTGATGATTTCCGAGTTCACCTACGAGCACGTCAAGCATTTGTTCGTCTGCCGGGAACTGGACAGCATTCGCGTGAAGGGCAAACTGGAGCCCGTCACCATCTACGAACTGGTGGGGGAAGGCGAAGGCGAACCCGAGATTCTGGAGCGGGTGGAGCGTTTCCATAAGGGACTGGCCGCCTATCGCGCCCAGAAATGGGAGGAAGCCAGCGGCGTCTTCCACGATCTGCTTCTGGATTATCCGGACGACGGCCCCGCGAAGGTCTTCATTTCCCGCTGCAAGCAATACATCGAATCGCCGCCTCCCGCCGACTGGGACGGCGTGTACGTCATGACAACCAAGTAGAGGTTCTCCTCCCGCCATCCAGGAAAAGCGAAGCCCATCATGATGAAAACCTACGACGAAGCCGTGCGCTGGCTGTACGGCCTTCAGAAATACGGCATGAAGTTCGGGCTGCAAAACACCCGCACGCTCTGCCGTCTGTTCGGCAATCCGCAAAACGCCGTGCCCGCCGTGCATGTGGCCGGAACCAACGGAAAGGGCTCCACCGCCGCCTACATCACCGCCATCGCGGGAGAGGCCGGGCTCACGTGCGGACTGACCACCTCGCCCCATCTGGTGAACGTCACGGAGCGTTTCCGGCTGGGAGAAGAGGAGATCACGCAGGCGGAACTGCTCGATCTCGTCAACCGCTTCAAGGACACGGTGGACGCCTACAATCGCAAGTATAAAAAGGAAATGCGTCCCACGTTTTTCGAAACCACGCTGGTGATGGCCTGGATCTGGTTTCGAGAACGGAAGGCGGACCTGATGGTGGTGGAGACGGGCCTGGGCGGGCGGCTGGATTCGTCCAACGTGCTCAAGCCGCTTCTCTCCGTCATCACCAGCATCGGCATCGAGCACACCGAGTATCTGGGGCACACGCTCGAAGCCATCGCCCGGGAGAAGGCGGGCATCGTCAAGGCAAAACGGCCCGTGCTCACGGCGGCGGATCAGCCCGGGGCGCTGGAGGTGATTCGGAAAAGGGCGGAAAAGCTCGGCGCTCCGCTGGAGATCTTCGGCCGGGACTTCATGGCGAGGCGCACGGCGAAAAGCTTTGATTACACGGACGAAGACGGCCGGATGCGGCGGCTTTCCACCCGGCTTCAGGGCGACTACCAGGCCCGCAACCTGGCCCTGGCCGTGCGCGCGGCGAAATATCTGGGGCGTATGGGCTTCTCCATCGACGATCGGCACATCCGCAAGGGTCTCGCCGCCACCCGCTGGCCGGGGCGACTGGAACGTTTCGAGTTCGCCACGCCTTGGCTGGTGGACTGCGCCCACAACCCGGCGGCCGTGGAGGCGCTGTCCGCGTATCTGGAAAAACACTACGGAAACCGGCGGATCCTGGCGGTAGTAGCCGCCATGCGCGATAAAGATTATCCACAGATGTTCCGCACGCTTTCTCCGCGGATTCGGGACTGGATCTTCACGCAACCCGTTATCGACCGGGCCGAAAAGCCGGAAAACCTGGGCGCGGCCTGTCCTGCGGAAGGCCGGAAAATCCGGCGGAAATCGGTGCGCGCCGCATTGAAACTGGCCCGCGATCTGGAAGCGGATTACGACCTGGTGCTGGTGGCGGGCAGCATCTTCCTGGTGGGCGAGGCCGACCCGTGGATCCGCTCGCGGGAGCGGGAGAACGGCTGACGAATCGTCCGGAAATCTCCGGAATCACTCAAGAATCAGATAGATGCGTTTGATGGCGTGGTCCAGGAGTTTGGACCAGTCCGCGCCCTTGTTGCGCCGTCCTTTGGCGGGAACGGGCAGGTGGAAGGTGCGCTCTTCTTGCTCGTCGGTCCATTGATAGCCGGTGGTAAAGCCCACGCCCACGCCCTTGTAGACGATCTCCAGGCCCGCCTCGGCGGCGGCGTAGCGCCCGAAACCCGGCTGAAAAACGCTCGGGCCCGAAGGCAGATACATGGATTGCGCGCCGCCGGAAAGCCGCAAAACGGGCCGGACGATCCCGCCGAACAGGCCGTGATAGCGGTACTCCAGGCCGGCAAAACCGAAATTCACCGGCAATCTCGCGCCGTTGGGCGAATTCCGGGAGGACTCCGAGGTGGCCGCCGTAAATAACAGCGAGTGATCGCCCTGTCTTCCGCCCAGGCTGTACACGTAGGTTCGGCCGATTTCCGGCGACTGCAACGTCGGGGGAAGCGCCGCCTGGGGATCCAGAATCAGGCTTTTTCCCCATTGCGGCTCGAAGGAAATTTCCGTCAGGCGCAGACGTTTGGAAAGCGGGGAAGCACTTGAAAATTCAGGCGAAAACGCCTTCGACGAGAGGGCTTTGGAAGGCTTTTCCCCGCTTGTTATCGGTTCCTTTTCGGCGGGAGCGTCTTCGGCGAACCCTTCGCCGGGCAAAAAAAGCAGGAAAATCGCGGTCCATCTCAGAACCATGGAAAGCGGAAACGCGGTGCGCATGATCGGTTTTCCTTTTCGCGTGAAAATCCGATATCCGATTTTTCATTTTACGGCATTTCGAACGGGCGATCAAATCTTTCGGATGCGTCTTCGGGAAAGATTCGCGAAGGGGAGGTTTTCCCGTTTTACATCTTGTTTATCGCGCCGTTCGGGGGTGTTCGTCCGGGTGAACGCTTTTTCGTTCGCAACCTATTGGAATCCATGGGAAAAAGCCACAAAAAGCGTTCACCCGGGCCGGGGGCGCTTTTCGGGGCAATGGAACCATTTTAATTCAACAGGAAAATCCGCGACCATCTGAAAGAATTCCACAATGATATCAATGACATATCAACGTTCTCTCTCGGCGATTCCAAGGACAGCTATGTCCCGAGTACGGGTGCCTGTGACCCGGCCGGGGTTTTTATGATCCGGCATCCCCCTTTGGGGTCGCCTCCGCCCGCTCTCCCCCGCGCCCTTCCCGCTCGGCGAGCAGGGCGTTCAGGCTTTTCGTCCAGGCGGCCACGTCCGGCACGGCGAAGGCGATTTCGTCCGTCCAGCCCGCCTCGTCGAAGTAGGTCAGTTTCAGAAGCGGACGCAGAATGGACTTTCCCATGAAGCTGCGCGGATTCTCCACCTTTTGGATGGACGCGATGGGGAGGGTCCATTCCCGGTCGGGCAACAGCAGGTGAAAATGCAGTTCCTTTCGGGTGAGAATCATCAGGCCGTTGCCCTTCACCTGTTTGCCGCCCTTGGAGCGCTGGCCGAAGAACGTGGCGCGCTGGCTGGCCGCCAGCCAGCTTTCCTTCGGATAACGGGCGAGCGTCGATTGAACGCGGGCCATGAATTTGCCTCGCAGAAACCACACGACGCCCACGATGGCCGCCAGGGAGGAAATCGTCAGAACCGCCAGAATCAGCAGATCCGTTCCATGGGTCGTGGGCGTTGAAAGCATGGCCGCTTGCTCCTCCGGCTCGCGCCGATCGTCATCCGCCGTTTTGGGAAGCCATCTTAAAAATACGTTCGGCCCGTTTTTTAAAGACCGCTTCCCGCTACTCGAAAGCCTTGAACAACGTGAAATAGATGTTGCTGCCGTAATCGTAGGGACTGACGAAACCCAGGCTGTAATAGATGTCGAACTGAAAAGTGTCCAGGATCAGGATGTGAAGCCCGGGTCCGAAGGCGTCCGCCAGCGCCGGTTTCTCCTTCTTTCCCCGGCCGGACACGGCCGAGGCGTTCGTGCGTTCCAGATCCCCGAAAACGGCGATATCGTTGAATATACTGAATTTGACGATATCCTTCAACAGCGAAACCCGGAATTCCGCCGAAAGCCAGCCGCCCTTGTCGATGTAATAGCGTCCCTGAAAAAAGGTGCGCATGAGCAGCCCGCCCAGGGGCTGTTCCTCGTAAAAGGGCGTCTTTCCGAAGGTCAACAGCATGGCCGTGCGCAGATAGATATCGTGATAGCCGATGGGAAAGAGGTGATCGTATCTGGAATAGACGCGGTGGTAGCTGACGACGTCGTGCAGGTAGGTGCGGTAATCGGCCTGAAGCAGGTTGTGCCGGTCCAGGCGCAATTCCCGGGGGTTGAAGTTCCAGGAAAATCCCATGCCCACGAAACCGCGCAGGGATTCGAAGGGATCCAGGGAAAAACCGCCGCCCGGAACGGGCTTGACGGAAAACACCGATTTCCGCTCCAGGCCGCCCCCGGCGTGAATCTCCAGTCCCCGGCGAACGTCGAAACCCATGTTCAACGAGCCGTGCAGCAGGAAATGCCAGTATTCCTCCAGGGGCAGATCCGGACGTTGGAAATTGGACGCCTCCGCAGAAAGTTCCGTGTAAAAGCGCAGAAAGCCCCACAGGGCGGGGAAGTCGTAACGCCCCATGCCCTGGGCGTGAGTGAACAGAAGCTTCCAGTTGCGCGGCGGCTCGATGCGCTTGCGGACGTTGTAGCCGGTGGCCATCTGGAGGTACAGCCGATCCTCCTTTTCCTTGAAGAACGCCTGCTTTTCCGTATAGGAAAAGAACGGCACGAAGCCGTAGCTGGGATGCGTGTATCCGCCGATGTTCGGCCCCACGCCCCGGCCTTTCTGCACGATGATGTGCAGTTCGTGCAGGGCGGGCTTGCGGTCGAAAAACGGAATGTCCAACTTGTCCAGGGGCGTCTCGATATGCAGCACCTTGGGACTTTCCACCACGCGATAGGTGACGTTCCGGATGCCCAGGCGGCGGCGGATCTTGGCGATTTCCTCCTTCATGCGCTGCTCGTTGAAGACGTTTCCGGGAAAATGTACGATGAGCTTCATCATCAGGGTCATCATGGTTCCCCGGCCCAGGATGATGACTTTCTCCAGTTTGCCCTCGTCGATGGTGATGTAGATACGGTTCTCGTGGATCTTGGTCCAGACCCGCGCGAGACTGTAGCCCCGGGCCTTGTAGTAATTGGCGATGTTTCGCCGCAGAAGCTCCGTGACCGTTTCGTCCGACTCCTCGCCCTCCGGCAGCCAGACGGCCCGCAGAATGTCCTCCGTGGCGATCAGTTCGTTGCCGGAAATCACCAGCCGTTCCCGGCCGGACGCGGCCCGCAATTCGCCGCCGACCAGCATTCCCGCCAGAACGAGAAGAAGAATCAAAGCTGTCTTGGGCCCGGCATCCATGTCCACCCGCCGAATTCCGTAAATTTTCCGCATTGTTGCACGCCCGCGCGTCGCCTGTCAATTTCCATGGTTTCGGAAAGGGGGCCTCCGGCCGTTTCCCGCCGCCCCCCGCTTTCCCTTTTCCGTGCTTTTCTCTTGAAGCCCGGGCATCCTTCCGGTATACAAAAGACCCGGCGATGGGAAGCCGAACCCCGGCCGCCATTCGCCCGATCCGGAGAAAAACTCCGCAAAGGAGGAACCGGATCGCGAAAACGGACGCGCCGACACCACCGGAGGACGGTTTGCGAATACTTCTCACCAACGACGACGGCATCCGGGCCGAGGGCCTTCTGGCGCTGGAACGGGTGTTTTCGGAAACGCACGAGGTCTGGACCGTGGCCCCGGAACGGGAGCAGAGCGGCGCCAGCCACAAGCTCACGCTCTCCGCGCCGCTGCGCGTCTTCGAGCGGGGCCCGCGACGTTTCGCCGTGGAGGGCACGCCCACGGACGCCATGTACCTGGCGCTCTATCACCTGTTGCCCGAGCGGCCCGACCTGGTGTTTTCCGGCGTCAACCACGGGCCGAACATGGGCGAGGACGTGCTGTATTCGGGGACGGTGGCGGCGGCCATGGAAGGCGCGCTGGCCGGAATTCCCTCGGTGGCGCTGTCGCTCGCGGCCTTCCGGGATTTCCGTTTCGACGCGGCCGCCGAGGCGGCCCGCCGCATCGCCGCCCGGCTGGAACGGGGCGGGCCGGAACGCGGCGAATGGGCGGACGGGAAGCTGCTCAACGTCAACGTCCCGCAGGACGCCGTTGCAAAGCGGCTGGAGTTTCGCCTGACCCGCCTGGGAAAACGGCGCTACCGCCAGAGCGTGGAGGAATTCCGCAATCCCCGGGGCAAGCGCTTCTACTGGATCGGCGGGAACCCCGACGGCAGCGAACCCATGGAAAACGGCGACATCGACGCGGTGGAGCGGGGATTCGTCAGTGTGACGCCGCTGACCCTGGACATGACCGCCTACGATATCCTGGAGAAAAAGAGCCGTCTGGAATCCGAACTGAACGGCGAGGATGCATTCTGAAGGCCCAAAACGACGACACCCGAAGAGGAACGACGGACAAGGAGAGATTTCATGGGGCTGTACCGGAAGATCATGGGGTTTGTGCGGGCGCTGTACGACTGGGTGCTGCACTGGGCGGAAACCAAGTACGGCTCGCCGGCGCTGGTGATTCTCTCCTTCGCGGAGTCCTCGTTTTTCCCCATTCCCCCGGATCCGCTGCTGATGGCCCTGGCCCTTGGAAACCGCAGCAAGGCCCTGCGCTTCGCCTTCTACTGCACCTCCGCGTCGGTGGTGGGCGGCGTGCTGGGATACTACATCGGCTTCGCGCTGTTCGAAACGGTGGGCCGTGCCATCATCGATTTCTACCACGGATGGGAGGTCTACGAGCGGCTTTCCACAGTCTTCAACGAGCACAGTTTCATCGCGGTGGTGGTGGCGGCCATCACGCCGATTCCCTACAAGGTCTTCACCATCACGGCCGGCGTGTGCAAATCGGATATCGTCACCTTCCTGGTCGCCTCCGCCCTGGGACGGGGATTCCGCTTCGGCCTGGAAGGCGTACTGATCTACTTTTTCGGGGATCCGATCAAGGAATGGATCGACAAGTATTTTGAAATATTGGCGATTTCTTTCGCCGCGCTCTTGATCTTGGGCTTCGTTGTGATAAAATACATGTTCTAATGAATGGAGTTAACCATGGACTAGGCAGGCCATTTTGCGAAACGCCTTCCGTTCGCTACCCATCGCCGTACTGATCGTCTGGATCGCCTTTCTGGCGACGGCCTGCTACACCCCTTTCGGCATCTATCACACCGTCAGAAAAGGCGAGACCCTGGCCCGTATCTCCAACACCTACAACGTCTCCGTGGCCACGTTGAAGGAAGTGAACTACCTGCTGGACGAGGACGTCATCCATCCGGGAGACCAGATCTTCGTGCCGGGGGCGGAGTTCGAGAAAAGCGTCCTGGTGGCCGCCAAGAGCCCGCCGAAGAAGAAATCGTCGTCCGCGGGTTCGGGCTCGGGCTGGCTTTCCAAACAAAACAAGGACATCAAGCAGCGGAGCCTTTCCGGCGTGCCCAAGGGGCTGGTCAAGTTCCGCTGGCCGGTGGAAGGCGTGGTGACGAGCGGCTTCGGGCTGCGCAACGGAAAAACCCACAACGGCGTGGACATCAGCGCTCCGAAGGGAACGCCCATCGTGGCGGCGGCGGCGGGCCGGGTGATCTATTCCGACGACCGCCAGCGGGGCTACGGCAACCTGGTGATTCTGGAACACGAGCACCGTTTCTTCAGCGTCTACGCCCACAACCGGGAAAACCTGGTGGACGTGGGCGAACGGGTGCGGCGGGGCCAGGTCATCGCCCGGGTGGGCGACACGGGCCGGGCCACGGGCTACCACCTGCACTTCGAGATCCGCTATGGCAAGAAGCCGGTGGATCCCATGGAATTTCTGCCCTGAGATTCTCGAACGGGACGGGGAAACGGAAGACAGGGAGGATCACTCCCAGAGAATGCCCTCGTCCATGGGACAGAAGGCACCCGAGCAGCCGGGGTTGCAATCTTCGTATTTGTCCGGATCCTCGGATTGCAGGGCATCCACCTTTTCCGCGAAGCGGCTGTAGCATTTCTGCAATTCCGTAACGCCGTTGTTGTCCGTCTCGGCCATCTCGGCGCAGTCCAGTTTTCTCACGCAGTCGTTGGACTGCTTGTACTGTTCCAGAAGATCCGTGCAGGCGGCGTTGTTGCCGCTGACCAGTTCCAGATGATCCAGGATCCGGTTCACCTCGATGGAGCAGTCCTTGGCGTCTTCCACGTCTTCCAGAAAGCCGCATTCGAGCTGCCGCTGGCAACTGCCGATGATGGCGTCGTCCTCGGCGCAGGAAAACAGAAAGAACGCGGGCAAAAACAGCAGAACGGCTGAAACGATTCGACGGGTGGTCATGGAAAGACCTCCTTTTGTTCCCGGTGGCGCTTCGGTTAAAGGATCAGGTTGCAGATTTCGGAGTTCACGTCCACGGCGACGATCTCGCCGCACTCGTCCACCAGGTAATCCTCTTTGTATTCCACCAGTTGCTTGCATTCATCGGCGCAGATGTCGGCGTAGTCCGATTCGTAGTCCTCGCCCATGAGTTCGTCGCAGAGATATTCCTCCGAACCCAGACAGCGGGTGAAGGCGGCCTGATGGCCGTACCATTCGTCGCAGACTCCCGGAACGGCGTTGACCATGTCGTCCACGTCGGCTTGCAGGCTGATGGCGCAGAGTTTTTTCAGTTGCGGCGAATCGCCCACCGGCTCGCAGAATTCGGCGTCCACGCTGTTGCAGCAGTCCACCAGCCGGTCGCAGAGAGTCTCCACCCCGAAGTCGGGGACGTTGTCCTCTCCGCCGCAGCCCATCAGGAGGGGCAGCAGGCCAAGGGCGAAAAGGAAGCGGATGGTTCGATTCGCGACGAATGGAAGGTTGCGCTCCATTCTCGGTTCCTCCTTGAAAGACGGCTATGGGTTCCCTGTGTGCGGGTTTCGGAAACGGCGGTTTTTCACCCGATTCCGGAACGTTTTGAGAAAACATTATAGCAGATGCCTTCGCCGGGCACCAACGAAATGTTGAAGGAATTTGGAAAAGGAAACGGTTCATCTTTCAGGGGCGCGGCGCATCCCACCATCGTGGGAGAAATGTAAAAGTACTGTAAATCCACGGTTTTCTCTTGAAATCGATCCGGAAACGGCGCTACTGTAAACGTCATCCGGCGTTCGGAGGAAGGGGTTTCGGTTTCCCGACCGATTTCGCCTCGCAGGAATGGATGAACGATACGGCGCGGTAAATTCGGTTCTGAAAATTCCGCCGTTTCATCCCGCGGCTTGAGCCCCTTCAGGAAAACGGATCCGACGCCCCCGATTTTCGATTCGCGCGTCCCTGACGAAAAGGAGATCCGACCATGTCCTGTCATCCCGATGCCGCCGTTGCACTCTTCGACGAAAACCGCGTTATCCCCCGACGCAGAGCCCTGTATTCCCGCCCCTGGAAGCGGGAGGACGAGAGAAAAATGCGCCTGGTGCTGCTGGAACCGTCCGTTCCCGGCCGCCATGTTTTCTCGGACATGAAGCTTCCCCGCATGGGAACCGTGCTGCTGGGCACCATCATGCGAAACCTGGGCTGGGAGGTGAAGGTCTACGTGGAGGACATCGCTCCCATCGATTTCAAGGAAATGCTGAAGGCGGATGTGGTTGGAATCTCAACGCTTTCCGGAACGGCGGTCCGGGCCTACCAGCTGGCGGACGCTTTACGGGACTACGGCGTTCCGGTGATTATGGGCGGCCCCCACGTTTCCTTTCTGCCCGCCGAGGCCCTGGAGCATTCGGACTACGTGGTTCGCGGCGAGGGAGAGGAAGCGCTGCCGAAGCTTCTGGATGCTCTGTTCGGAAAGGGACGGCTGGAGCACGTCCCCAATCTCTGCTGGCGGGGCGAGGACGGCCGCATGCTCCAAAACGAATGGTCGAGCACCATCGAGGATCTGGACAGCCTGCCGTACGCGGATTTCTCGCTGATCCAGGGCTTCGAAATGACCAAGAATTTCCATTTCAAGCCCATCCTGCCCATGATCTTCTCCCGGGGCTGCCCCTTCGGCTGCAACTTCTGTTCCGTCATCCAGATGTTCGGTCGCAAGATGCGCTATCGCTCGGTGGACAACATCATCGGCGAACTGGAGCAATACCGCGACCGGGACATTCACGTCTTCTTCTACGACGACAACTTCACCGCCAATCGCAAGAACGCCAGGGAACTGCTCGAACGCGCGGGGCTCGATATGCGCCTGTTCGGAAGCTGGGCCAGCCAGGTGCGTACGGATATCGCCAAGGACGACGAAATGCTGGATCTGTTCCGTCGCACGGGCTGCAAGAACCTGTACATCGGGTTCGAGTCCGCCAACCCCGAGGCGCTCAAAGAGATGAACAAGCGCCAAACCGTGGAGGACATGCAGCACACCGTGCGCAAGATCAACGAATACGGCCTGGACGTGCACGGCATGTTCATCATGGGTTTCGACAGCGACACCGCCGAAAGCCTGAAGGCCACCACCGACTTCGCCTGCGAAAGCGGCACCTTCACCTCCCAGTTCATGGTTCTGACGCCTTTTCCCGGCACGCCGTTGTTCGAGAAGGTCAAGAGCGAAGGCCGCATCACCACCTACGACTGGAGCCAGTACGACGCCCTGCATGCGGTCATCGATCCGATGAAGATCGATCCCTGGGATCTCCAGCGCCTGCACCTGGAAGCCTACGACCGCTACTATTCCAGACGCCGGGCGGTGGGACGACTCGTGAAGCGCCGCTTCATCGACGGCGTGGTGCTGCTTTTCTGCCATCGCCTGGTGACCCAGTGGCGCAAACTCAACCGCCCCTATCTCGAAGCCCTGGAAGCGGCGCGGATCGAGAACCGGCGGCCCGTGTACTTCGCCTTCGATCACGATCCCGCACCCATCCTTTCCGCCATGCGTAAGGCCGCCCGTTCGCTCTGGCCCCGGGGACCGCTCCCCGCCGCCCGGGAACTCGCCGCCAACTGAGGCGAGCCCAGCGTCGCTTGCCGGAAGAATCGGGGGACGTCAGGCTTCGAGCGCCAGCAGCAGAAGCCCCGCGAAGATGGCCGCCGAACCCACGAGCCGCCAGCCGGTATGGCGCTCGCCGAACCACAACGCACCGCCCAGCACGCTGAACAGCAACAGCCCGCCGCGCTTCAGCGTGATGACATAGGCGACGTGGGGCGCGACGGCCAGGGCGGACATCTGGGAGAGAAAGAGCAGGGCCGTAAAAAGCCCCACCAGAAACATGGGTCGGCGCATCCGCCGGAGTCCCGCCGCGACGGGCACCCGGCCGGCCAGCAGCACGGGAATGTAGACCACGGCGAAGGCTCCGTTGAAGATCAGCGCGTAGGCCCACGGCCCCACGCGATCCACGCACAGCTTGTCCACGTTTCCGGAAACGCTCCAAATGAGCGCCACCATGAGCATCAGCCGCGAGCCGCGTTCGCGAAACGGCGCGGCGAACATCCCGCCCAGGCTTCGCCCGGGCTGTTTCTGGATGACGAGGCAACCGGCCACCACCACCAGAATCGCCGCCACGCCCAATGACCCCAGCGCCTGGCCCAGAATCGCGCGGCTGGTGAAGATCATGAAGATGGGCGTCAAGGACAGAAGCGGCACGTCCCGGCCGAATTCCCCCACCTGGATGGACTTGAAATACAAGGTCAAAGAGAGCGCCAGCATCAGCAGGTTCAGCCCCAGGTACGGATAGAAATCCGGCGGCGGACGGGGGATCGGCTCGCCTTTGGCGAAGAGAAAAAGAGCGAACCAAGGCACGCTGAACAGGGCCGACGACCAGGCGGCCAGGAGGTGGTCGTTTCCCGTGAGCGCCTTCTTGACGGACGCGCCCTGCAAGGCCGTGAACAGTCCGCAGGCCAGGGAGAGCAGCAGCCAGGCCATGGACCTCAGCCGCCCGCGATGGCCAGGCGGTTCCGCCCGGCGCGATAGACGATCCAGTTGAGCCCGCCGAACGCCAGCGTCCACAGGCAGGCCTCGGCCAGCAGTTCCGGCGCGTGGGCCGCGTCGATCTGCCCCATGTAGAGCTGCACCGGCGTGTAGTAGATGTGCCGGAAGGGCATCCACTCGATCACCCGGCGGGCGGCTTCCGGGAAGAAATGAATGGGCAGCAGCAGCCCGGCCAGGATCTGCACGATCATGTCGAACGTCCAGATGATGTTGATGTTGTACCCCGTGAAAAACGCCAGAATGCCGATGAAGAACTGGGTCTCGAAGGCCAGGACGTAGGCGATGGCCACGGCGAAAAGAAAGGCGACGAGCGCTCCGAAACCGGCGGGCGGCGCGAGCAGGTCCGTTCCCGCCAGAATCAGAATCATGGGCAACGACACCAGAAGAAAGCGGTTCAGGCTCTTTCCGAAGGAGCGGAAAAAGGTGAGCGCGTGATAGTCCACCGGACGGAGCAGGTCGAACACGATGTCGCCCTCGCGTACGCTGCGCCCGATGCGGCGATCAGTCCCGCTTCTGAAAAACGAGCGCAGGATCCAGGCCACGGCCAGGTAGGTCAGGATGCCTTGCAGGCTGTAGCCTTCCACCGTCTGCCCGTCCGTCTTGTAGAGCGCGGCGAAGACGAAGTAGCGGGCGAAGAGAATCACCGGAATGGAAAAGGCCAGCATGACCACCGTGACCCGATAGGCCAGAAGTTCCAGAAAGCCGATCAGGGCGTAATGGAAATAGACGCCGAGGTTCCTCATGCGTAGAATCCCTCGTAGATCTCCCGCACGATGGATTCGATGTCCGTCTCGGCGGTGGAGAAATCCCGCACGGGAAAGCGGGCGTCCAACTTGTCGATCAGGCGGTGGGCGGTGTAGACGGACGGGTCGAAGGTCAGGGTCACGCGCCCGGGAAACGGTTCGTCCAGCCGGATTTCCGGGTCGGCCAGAAACTCGGAAAGCGCCTCCGTTATCGGCGGGCGTTCGAAATCGATGGTCAGCGTGCGTTTGCGCCCATAGCTGTTCTTGAACGACTCCAGGCCGCCGTCGAAGAGCAGAAGCCCGCGGTCGATGAGCAAAAGCCGTTCGCAGAGTTCCTCGATATCCGAGGTGTCGTGGGTGGTGAGGATGATGGTGGTGCCGAATTCCTTCCGGGTGCTGCGGATGAAATCCCGCATGCGGGCCTTTACCGCCACGTCCATGCCGATGGTGGGTTCGTCCAGAAAAAGGAGCGGCGGGTTGTGCAGAAGCGAGGCGGCCAGATCGCAGCGCATGCGCTGGCCCAGGGACAGTTTCCGGACCTGCCGGTCCAGGAAGTCGGACAGGGCCAGCGTTTCGTCGAAAAGCTCCAGGCGGCGCTTGAAATCCTCCGCCGAAACCCGGTAGATGCGTGCGAGCAGCCGCAGGGCCTCGATCACCGCCAGATCCCACCAGAGCTGGGTGCGCTGGCCGAAGACCACGCCAATCTGCCGGGCATGCCGCCGCCGGTCCTTGTAAGGCGTCAACCCCAGGACGTTCACCTCGCCCGCCGTGGGCCTGAGGATGCCGGTCAGCATTTTGATGGTGGTGGATTTTCCCGCGCCGTTGGGACCGATCAGCCCCACGGTTTCGCCCGAACGAATGGCGAAGGCGATGTCGTCCACGGCCCGTACGGTTTCCCGGCGGCGGAGAAAGAGATCGCGAACGCCGCCCAGGAAGCCTTCTCTCCGCCGGGAGACGCGGTATTCCTTGGTCAGATGGGAAACTCGTATGGCGTCCATGGACCTTTTATCCGGACCGGGCGGGTGAAAGAAATCCCGGACGGATCCGGAAACGGCCGCCGGGAACGTGGCTCGATGGTTTCGGTTTCAGGCGGCTTCGATTTCGGCTTCCGTTTCCGGCTCGGCGTCCGCGTCTTCCTCCGCGTCGCCGTCGGTTTCGGAGTCCGTTTCCGCCTCGGCGTCCTGGTCGCCGTCCGGCTGGATGATCTCCACGTCATCCTCCAGGAGATCCGGGTAGGGACAATTGTCGGCGTCGCCCTTGGGCGGCCAGCTTTTGTTCACGCAGCCGTCCGCCGTGGAAAAAGCTTCGATCTGGGTGTACCAGGTCTGGGTCATGGAGAGGATCTGATCGGCGTTTTCCGGGTTCGGCGTTCCCGACCAGCACTCTTCGAAGAGGACGTGGCAACGGCCGATACTGTCGATGTCCAGGCCGGTGACCTTCCCCATGGACTGGCCGAAGGTGGGGCCCCAATACGTAATGATATCGAATTGTTCCGGCGTCGCGGTGTCCTGCCGCCAGTTGAAGCAGGCTCCGTATTCGAAGACGTTCAGGCCGCCTTTCTTCTCCTGAAAACGGAAATCGTAGTCCGAGTCCGAATCCTCCAGACAGTCGCCCTTGGGCGGGCCGTCCCGGTACTTGAAGCGCAACTCCCGATTCACGTTTTCCTCCGTGGTGGTGAAGGAAACCGTGACGCTGTTCTGAACGCCCTCGGCGGTTTCGAAGTTCACCGTCAGGCTACCATCTCCGTAACGCGCCGTTTCGGGATGCATTTCCATGGAACCGGTCCAGACCAGCGATTCCACACCGGCGGTTTTATAGGCTTTTTCGTAGTAGTAGTAGGTGTAAATCCGCGCGCCGCTCTTTTCGATCTTGAGCTTCGGCACCTGGTCGCTGCCGCTGACCAGCGGCTGGTTGAATGTCCATTCCCACTGGTCGTTTCCGCTGGTGTTCTTCCCGGAAAGCGTGGGCGGATGGTCGAACACCAGATCGATGTTCTTCATGGCGTTGTAGACGGTGCGGTTCACGTCCCGGATGGTGCTCCAAGTAAGGTTCCAGGGCAGTCCCAGGGCGTTCACGTCCCCGGACACCGGAAAGGGGAAATCGATGTAGAAAAGATCGGGTTCCGGCACCGCCTGCATGATCGAGTAGGAGTTCGGCCGGTCGCCGCTTTTCGCCACGTCGCCTCGCGTGCAACCCCAGACGGCAAAAAAAACCGCCGCTATCGCGATTGTCCATCCCATACGAGCCATATCGACGTTTCCTCTCCTGTTTCCGTAACGGTTTCATTGAACGTGGCATTATAAACCGTTTTCGCGTCCGAATGCAAAATAAATGGAAGATGGGAGAATGGGTCGGGGATGAGGAAGACCAAAAGACTGTTCCGGACTTGCATGATGGGGTATGATTTCGTGACTTGTTCGTTCCGGTTTTTTACCAAACGGGATAGGGGAGTCTATGAAACGGAAATCGGGTGCGTCCCACATTTTGATCGTGCTTTTGCTGAGTTCCTTATCCGTCAACGTTTGGATATTGCTTCGGGATCGGCCGGTCGGCGTGGATTCATCCGAACGGATGGACGCACGGACGTCCATCCCCTACGCTCAACCGGAATCCGAGCGCGCCATCCCGGACGCATACCCGCATTCCCGTACACGTTCCGAACGGGTCGGTTTCGACTTGTCCGCTCCCTTCGATCGGATGCCTGCGCCTCATCCGGTCCCGGAAACGGGAGAAGGAGGTTTTGAAGCGCTGCCCGAAGTGAATGCCTCCTTGCAAGCGAGCATGCTCGATCTGATCGCCAGGGAACACCTGCGACGCCATTGGCTTGCGGAAAAGGCCAACATCGACCGAACCCTTCTGCGCGATCTGAACGATAGGGAAAAACTCGAAGCCGATCTTCTGCGAGACGTGAATGAAATCGCGACCCTGTTGAATCTTGACGATGCCGACCGGGCGGATTTCGAAGAACGATATGCCGAATTGAGGACACGGCGGATCGAACGGGTTCGCAAGAGCATGCGCGCGGATTTTGTGGACTATGCCGTTTTATATGAACAGATAAAAGCCTATTTCGCGGAAGAGGACGAACTGGTCGGACGGCTCCATGGCCCGGAAGCCGTAAAAAAGCTGCGCCTGGCCCGTTTGGAATCCCGCACCGCCCTGCTTGCCATCGCCGCCACTCTCTCCGGACAGGACTGGGAGGGACGGATTGAGTGGTGAATTCGTCGTCACCGGAAAGCCGAAGACGGCAGGCGGCGTCGGGATCGGAATCAGCGATCGGGCGTATCGGCTTCTTTCTTCGGGGATGACGTTTTCTTTTTCAGTCGAAGGTCTTTCTTTTCCGGTTTTCGCACGACCTTCCACTTGGCCTGCTCTTTCAAGACCGAAGGGGCCGGAGGGCCGACCATGAAATAGCGTTCTTTCAGGTATCGGCTGAAGCGTTTTGCGCCGCGTTCGTTCAGATGGCTGGTATCTCCGAAATGATTGACGGGATAGTGCGGATAGCCGGAATCGACGATCATTTCCGGAAACTGTTTCTGCAGTTTTTCAAGAAACGCGGTATATCCGTCCAGGAATTTCGGTTTCAGCTTCTTGTAGGACGGATCGTTGACGGGCACGTTGACGACAATCACCTGGATGCCGTTCCGACGCGCCAGCATCAGGAAATCCTTGGCGTATTGAACCAACAGCTTTCTGGTCTGGAAGGTTTTATGCTTCGTCTCCTGGATCATGCCGCTGGCCTTCTTCTTTCGGCCGAAAAAACTGTGGCCGTTCGTTTCTTCCAGGTAATTCCAGCGCGTCAGGTTGGACTCGCGACGGTCGAACAACCGAGCCTTGACGATTTCGGCCCGGTACAGGTAAGGCAGGTTGAGTTTGTGGCTCCAATATTTCCAGTAGATCTCGGCTTTTCCGAAGCGGCCCTTGCCGCAATAAAACGGACAGGGTTTCATTTTTTTTTTGCGGGAGCGGTTCAGGACTTCCAGGCTGTCCTCCACCGAAAGAAACTTGAACATCACGTTGCGGTTCCAGAAACAGCTTTCCTTCAGAAAGTGCAGGGGAGTCATGGAAAACAGGATCTGCTTGGGGGGTTTGTTCAGGCGGAGGTAATGCTTCAGCAGGTAATACGCCTCGATGCTCGAACTGCCGCCGATGGCCAGCGACAGCGCGTCGGGCGAAAGCGTCTTCGGAAGCACGCCCGCCAGGGTGCGGGAGTCTCCGAAAATCAGAATATCGCGATCGACGGGGCTTTTCTGCTCCATCTGTTTTTTCTTGTGCATCCACATGGGATATTCGCGATTGAAGAAATTCATGCCGCCGAACTGGATGAACAAGGCCGGGACCGCGTAGGCCAGCCAGAGAAAAAGCAATAATTTCAGAAAGAAACGTTTCTTCATCATCCGGTCCGTTAAAACGGGAAATATGCAAATTCGGCCGGGGCGTCCCCGTAGATTTCGAAGAGAATCCGTTCCATGGCCATCACGAACACCGGGTCGAGCCGCGGACCCGCCTCACGGAATTTTTCTTCAACTTTTCGATATCCTCCGGGCCGGCGCAATGCATGCGCTCACGCCCCTCTCCTCTTTTCCGACTCATCGCCCCCTCCTTCCCGAAGGTGATCCTTTGAGGGGTTGGGTTTCGTCGCTTGCCACCTGGCCGGCTCCTGGCCCCCTCCTTCTCGATGGCGATCCTTTTTCGGGGGCGGGTTTCGCCGCTTGCCACCCGGCCTGCTCCTTCAAGACCGAAGGGGCCGGAGGGCCGACCATGAAATAGCGTTCTTTCAGGTATCGGCTGAAGCGTTTTGCGCCGCGTTCGTTCATGTGGCTGGCGTCTCCGAAATGGTTTGCGGGATAGTGCGGATAGCCGGAATCGACGATCGTTTCCGGAAACTGTTTCTGCAGTTTTTCAAGAAACGCGGCGTATCCGTCCAGGAATTTCGGTTTCAGCTTTTCATAGGACGGATCGTTGACGGGCACGTTGACGACGATCACCTGGATGCCGTGCCGACGCGCCAGCCGAAGGAAATCCCGGGTGTACTGAACGAGAAGTCCGTTGGCGCCGAAGTTTTTCTGCTGCACTTCCTTAATCAGGCCGTCGTCCGCTTCCTTTTCGCCAAGGAAACAGTGCCCGTTGTTTTCCTCCAGGCGCTTTAAGGTCGCCAGGTTCTCGTCACGTCGATTCCACAGCCGGGCCTCGGCGATTTCGGCCCGGTACAGATGGGGCAGGTTGAGTTTGTGGCTCCAATATTTCCAATAGAGCCCGATGCGGAGGAAATCGCCCTTTTCGCAATTGAACGCACCGGGGGCCGACGTTTCCTCCGCGATGCGGTTCAGAACGTCCAGGGTGTCGGACGGAGAAAGGAACTTGAACTTGACGTTTCGAACCCAAAAATACGGTTCCCCTATGAAATGCTGGGGAGAAAGTGAAAACAGGATCTGCTCGGGGGGCTTGTTCCGCCGGAGATAGTGTTTCAAAAGGTAATACGCCTCGACGCTCGTACTTCCATCCATGGCCAGCGAGAACGCGTTCGGCGAAAGCGTCTTCGGGAGCACGCCCGACAGGGTGCGGGAGTCGCCGAAAATCAGGATATCGCGATCGACGGGACTTTTCTCTTCCACCTGTTTTTTCTTGTGCATCCATATCGGGTATCCCCAACGGAAGAAATTCATGCCGCCGAACTGGATGTACAACGCCGGAACCAGGTAGGCCAGCCAGAAAATCAACAGCAATTTCAGGAGGAAACGTTTCTTCATCATCCGGTCCGTCAAATCCGTCAAAACTGGAAATAAACGAATTCGGTCGGGTTGTCTCCGTAGATCCCGAAGAAAATCATGCTCCAGATCATCAGGCAATAAAGGCCCCAGCGAACCGGCAGCGGCTTGTCTCCGAAAAACTTTTCCATGGGTTTCTGCCGCTGGAACAGGTGAACCAGTTCCATGGCGACGACGAACACCAGCACGAGCCGCAGATCCGCCGCGTTGAGCTTTTTGGAAAGCCAGGAAAACGAAGCGAGGGTTTCCCAGGGAATGGAAAACGTGACCAGATCCACGGCGGAACGCGCGATCTTGCCCAGAATCAGAATCGCCTGGGAGATATCCTGCGCCCGGAAGAACACCCAGGCCAGGACGACCAGATGAAACGTGACGAAGATCCGGAAGAGCTTGTGAATTCTAGGGATTCGGGACAATCCCAGCCGCCCGGCGATCCGCTCCCGCAAGGGCGTCGTGACGCGGGACAGAATCATGAGAACGCCGTGGACGCCGCCCCAGGCCACGAAGGTCCAGGCGGCGCCGTGCCACAGGCCCGAAATCAGAAAGACAATCAGGATGTTGACGTACAGGCGAGTCCGGCTTACGCGGTTGCCCCCGAGGGGAATGTAAAGATAGTCGCGAAACCAGCTGGTCAGAGAGATATGCCAGCGTTTCCAGAAATCCGGAACGGAAACGGCGAAGTAGGGCCGCTCGAAGTTGTTCATCAACCGGAAGCCCAGAAGCAGCGCGGAGCCCACCGCGATATCCGAATAGGCGCTGAAATCGCAGAAGATCTGAAACGTGAAGGCGTAGGTGGAAACCAGCAGCGTTCCGCCGTCGAAGGATTGCGGACTCGAATAGATCGAATCGACCAGGGGAGCAAGCCGGTCGGCGATGAGAACTTTCTTGAAGAATCCCCATAGAATCAGGCGCAGGCCGTCCGTCATGCGCGCGGCGTCGAAGCCGTGCCGGACGAGAAATTGCGGCAGAAGCCGGGTGGAGCGCTCGATGGGTCCGGCCACCAGCTGAGGAAAGAACGAAACGTAGAGGGCGAAGCGTACGAAGCTGCGTTCCGGCTGTATCTTTCCCCGATACACGTCGATGGCATAGCTGAGCGACTGGAAGGTATAGAAGGAAATGCCCACCGGCAGAAGGTAATCCCAGGTGGCGCCATCGAAGGGGATTCCCAGGGGATTCAGGACGGCCTTCAGCGATTCGCTGAAGAAAACCATGTATTTGAACAGCAGCAGAATTCCCAGGTTGAGAATCAGACAGGCCGCCAGCCAGATTTTTCGCGTCGTTTGTTCCCGGCTCCGGTCGATCCGGAACGCGCCGTAGTAGATCGAGACGGTGGACAGGCCGATCAAGGCGGCGTATTCCGTCTTCCAGGACATGTAGAAATAGTAACTGGCCGCCAGCAGAAACAGGTTCCGCATCTTGAAGGGCAGAAGGTAGTAAAGCGCCGCCACCAAGGGAAGGAATACAAGATATTCGATCGAATTGAACAGCATCGATGGATGTTCTTCCTGCGTAACGGGAAACAGCCGGGGATGCTCCCCCCACGGTATGAACCCGGTGAAACATTGGACGGAAGCAAGACGGCGATCCTACGGGGGGAACCATAGCATAAGGAAACAAAATAGTAAAAATGGTTTTTCATGCGTCATGGAGGGAGATTCCGCATCCGGGTCGCGCGAATTTCGGGATCGTCTTGTTTCTTTACATTCGTTCCTATTTATGATACCCATCACCCGGTTCGGCTTCCGACAGGGAAGACGGACCCTGGATCGTGATCTTTTTCCTTCGTTCCGAATCGGTCAGGCGGCCATGAGTCTAACGGACATGCGACAGTTCATCTCCCGATATTTCGGCGGCGGCGTCTGGAGAATCATGATTCTCTGCGCCTTGGTGGGGTTGGTGGCCGGATTCGGCGCCATGGCCTTCTATTACCTGCTTTCTTTGGCGCGTTTTCTCTTCATGGAGAACCTGGCCGGATATTCTCCCGGCGGACCGGGCGGCGAGCACGAAATCTTCCACACGAGCGGCATTCCTTTCCGGCGCTGGGCGCTTCTGTTCGTCCCGATCCTGGGCGGCCTTTTGAGCGGCGCGCTGGTTTTCTGGCTGGCTCCGGAGGCGGAAGGGCACGGAACAGACGCCGCCATCGACGCGTACCTGCATAAAAATGGCCATATCCGCGCCCGGGTTCCGCTGATAAAGGCGGTGGCCTCGGCCTTGACCATCGGTTCGGGAGGCTCCGCGGGACGGGAGGGGCCCATCGCCCAGATCGGGGCCGGATTCGGTTCCATGCTGGGAAAATGGTTGAAAGTCACCCCCCACGAACGCCGGATTCTCATGGCGGCGGGCATGGGCGCGGGCGTGGGGGCCATCTTCCACGCCCCCCTGGCCGGTTCGCTTTTCGCGGCCGAGGTGCTGTATCGCAAGCTGGATTTCGAATACGAACTGATTCTGCCCACGGTGATCGCCTCCATCGTGGCCTACAGCGTCTTCACCACCGGTTTCGGATGGGAAAGCCTGTTCTTCACGCCGGATTACCGGTTCACCAACCCCATGGAACTGATCGGGTACGGCCTTCTGGCGCTCAGCGTGGCGGCCGGGAGCGGGCTGTACGTGAAATGTTTCTACGGCGTCAGGGATCTTTTCAAGAAAATCCGCATTCCGAATCACTTCAAGCCCGCCCTGGGCGGCGCGGCGGTGGGCGTGATCGGCTATTTCATTCCCAAGGCCATGGGCTCCGGCTACGGACTGATTCAGGAAGGATTCCTGGGGGATATCAGCGTGGGCGTGTTCCTTCTGGTGGCGCTGGGCAAGATCGCCACCACCTCTTTTTCCATCGGCTCGGGCGGCAGCGGAGGCGTTTTCGGTCCGGCGGTGGTCATCGGCGGAGCCATCGGGGGCGCAGTGGGGCTGTTTCTTAGCCAGACCTTCCCGGGACTCGGTGTGGAGCCGGGGGCTTTCATCCTGGTGGGCATGGCGGGATTCTTCGCCGCCGCGGCCAATACGCCCGTCTCCACCATCATCATGGTCAGCGAAATGACGGGAAACTATCACCTCCTGGTGCCGTCCATGCTGGTCTGTTTCGTGGCCTACGTGCTGGCCGAACGCTGGACGATCTTCGAAAATCAGATTCCCAGCCGCCTCCAGAGCCGGGGTCATCTGGGCGATATGATGGAAGCCACCCTGAAGAAGCTCACCGTGCGGGAAGCCGCCGACCTCTCCGGAAAATCCTCCATCTTCCGCGTCTCCGCCGGGACGAAATTTCCGCAGTTGATCGAGGCTTTTTCCCGTTCCGAAAAGACCTGCCTGCCCATCGTGGACGATAAGGACGCCCTGATCGGCGTGGTGGACGGCCGGCATCTGCGCATCAGCGTCACCCATCCCGAACTGGAATCCATCGTGGTGGCCTCCGACCTGGCCCAGAAGCCCGCCGTCGTCCGCCCGGAGGATTCGCTCTTGTCGGCCATCCAGACCCTGGCGGACTACCATTTCGAGGAAGCCATCGTGGTGGATCCGAAGGACGAAACCCGGATTCTGGGCATCATCAGCCGAGGCGACATCATCGGGACGTATTACGACGTTCTGGGCACCCTGATGGAGCAGAAGCGTCCCGGGGTCGAGGAATCTTCCAAGTAGCGATTTTCTCAGCACATCTTCGCCTTCCATGCACCGCTTCCGGTTTTACCGACCGTTACGCCGGATCGCGTCTCCCGACGGTCCGAGTCCCCTGCCCGGAATCAATCGCTCTGGTCCTTTCGGTAAAAATGCGCTATCATGGGGTCGATAAATCGTGGAATATCCGGAGGAATAGTTCGGCGGGCAGACGCATCATGAACGATATAAGTTTCCGCTGCCGGTTCGATCCAAAATCGGGAGGTTCGCCATGAAACGACGGTTGATTTTCGCGTTCGCGGCGCTGTGGCTTCTGTCCGGTTCGATTCTTTTCGCCGATGCGCCCCTTCCAGGTCCGCTGGACTGGCGCACCTTCCGCTACGACGCGGGCCGTTCGGGCCGCGCCCAAGGCGTGGGGGAGATTCTCCAACCGGCGGTGAAGTGGAGCTATTTCGCGGGCAGCCGCTTTTCTCCCGGGGTGGCCTGGATCGGCGACGCCTCCGGAAACGGGGCGAATGAAGCCGTCGTGGTGGTGGCGGGTCGGGCGGTGGCCAAGAACGCCTTCGACGAAACCTTGTGGATCACCGAAAACCACGGTCTGGAAAACGTGATCGGAAGCTGGGATTTCAACGGCGACGGCGTTCCGGAGGTGCTGGCCACCCGAGCCTCGCCCCCGGCGGCTCTGGTGATATTGAACGGAAAAGGCGGCCAAACCCTATGGAAATTCGCCGGGTTCGATCCCAAGGCGGGTTCCCTGGACCAGACGGCGGTGAAAGTGGCGGACCTGGACGGAGACGGCCTGCCGGATATCGTCGCCAAGCCGTCCATCTTTTACCCTCACGTCCACGCCTTCGGTTTCGCCGAGGGTTTTCAGGCTGATCCCCTGGAAAACGAACTCTGGAAGGCCGAACTGACGCGCTATTACAACTCCACTCCTCTGCTCGTGGGCGACGTGGACGGCTCCCAGGGGGTGGAGGTGGTGCTGCTGGAATACCGGCAGGTCACGGTGCTCGACGGCGCGACCGGAGCGCACAAGCACGTTTCCGACGACATTTTCGATACGTACCTGTTCGGGCATCTGGAACTGGCCGAGGTGGACGGAGATCCGGCCCTGGAGATCGTCTCCATCGGAACCAATTACCGAAATTACGCCGTCAGTGTATACGACGTGGAGACGGCGGATGTGCTCTGGCAGTTCCAGTGGGTTCCCGCGGCGGACAAGGGACTGGCCGCCACCAACGGCAGCCTGTGCGACCTGACCGGCGACGGGCGGCCGGAGATCCTGGTCAGCGTTTACAACGACACGGACGACGAAATCACCGTCTACGGAACCGATCCGGCGGATCACGACGGCGTGAACCGTCCGGACCAGTGGACTTTGCTGGTTTTCGACGCCGCCACCGGAAACGTGCTGGATACGGAAGATCACGCCTATCTGCGTCTTTCGGCCGACCTGGACGGGGACGGACGTTGCGAGGTCGTCGTGCAGGACACCGAAGAAGACGGGCGCGCCATCCCGCCTTTCGGCCGCTTGCGCGCGCTGGCCTTTCACGAGGGACGACTGGAGCCCCGCTGGAGCCTGGACGACGCGGCGGTTCCCGCCTATTTCACCTATGAATCCGCCGCGAAAAACACGCGCAACAGCCTCACCTCCGCGCCGGTATCCGTTTTCGAGGAAGGCCGTCCGCCGGAATTGCTTCTGTTTCTCGATGCGGATCGGGACGGCCGGCCCGACCTTCTGAAACGTTACGACGCTTCCGGATCGGAGCCTCTGACCCGGGCCGAGTGGGTCGTTCCCGAAGGCGCGGACCCGCAGCTCGTGGCGCTGAACGCGAACCTGGGGGCGGAGGGGTTGATTCTGTTCCATACCTCGGACGGCGTCATCCAGGTACGCACCCGCCATTTCGAGCCCTACGGCCGCCTGCGGGCCGGGCGATACGTGGGCGAGGCCCTGGCGTTCGACGCGGAAAACGACGGCCGAATGGACATCCTTTTGCAGGGCTCCGACAACTCGCTGAGAAAACTGGATCTTTCCGACGCCACCGTGGGGCGTCCCCCGGGAGTTTCCTGGTCGTACAAGGGCGACGCCGCCCCGTTTCACATCAGCGCCGACCGGGATGGAGACGGCGCGCGGGAAACGCCGGTGCGGGATCTGACGGATCCCGCGAATCCCAAAATCCACCTTTTGGATGCCTCGGGGGGCGTTCTGTGGACGGCCGTCTTCTCCGGTTACGAGGCCAGTCCCCAGCAGGCGGCCTTCGGCGACTTCAACGGCGACCTCGTGCTGGATCTGGCGGTGGTCATCGAGGATCGCCGGGTGGAGGACGGCGGGGGAAACCTGCGCCTCGCGGCCCTGGACGGCCGGGACGGAAGCGAACTATGGAACGTACCCATGGAACTGAGCCAGACGCTCGACAGGCTCGACATCGCGCTCTTCGTTCTGAACGGCGAGGGAGACGACACGGACGACATTCTGACGGTGGATCGCCTGGGTTGGGAGCGCTACGACGGCGCGGACGGCGCGCTGCTTTTCGCGGCTTCCGGACTGCACTTTCCGCCCCAGGCCCTGCTGGCCGATTTCGACGAGGATGACGTTCCCGAACTCCTGACGGTCAACGACGGCGAAACCTTCGGCATCAAGCTGTTCGAACTGGACGCGGTGGATCCCGTCTGGACGCTGCCCCACGCCTATCAGGGAGAAGTGGGCCGCCGCCATGTCGGATTGTTCGGGACGGCAAACGGCCTGGGGTTCGTGAAGGCCACGTCCTCGGGCTCTCTGGAAGCTTACGGCCCGAACGGCTTGCCGGTCTGGGATGCGCCCGTCTATCCTTCCGCCGGATCGCTGCAAACGGAAAAACCCGAGGGATTTCACGATGTCAGCGGCGTGACCGTGGCGGATATCGACAACGACGGCAACGAGGATCTGCTGTTCGGAACCTCGGACGGCCTGCTGATGGCGGTTCGATTGGGAGCGAACGGCCCGGAGACGCTCTGGTCCTTTTCCCTGGATTATCCGGTATCGACGCCCCTGGCGGCGGACCTGGATGGGGACGGCCTTTTGGAAATCCTGGCGTTTACGGACAACGGCATGCTGCATCTCATCGACCAGGCGGGGCTGGCGGCCCCGGCGGACGTGCGGGAGACGGCGCTGTCGGCGGATCTCGCCATCCTGAATCCGGAAACGGACGTGGACGAGGGGGAGCGACTGGACGCCATCGGGGCGGCCTGGGACGCGGTGCCGGACGCCGACGGATATTACGGCATGATTCAGGATGAAAACGGCAATCCCATCACCGACTGGCAGGATCTGGGAAGTGGAACCCAGGGGCTGCTTCACGCCACGCTTCTGATCGACCGAACCTATCACGTCCGCGTCAAGGCGCACGACGCCGAGGGAGAAATGGGAGAGGAAGCCCGCTCCGACGGCATTCTTCTTCGGGATGCCAGCCCGCCCGCCGTGCTTTCCTTCGACGCCGTTCCCCGGGTCTTCAACCCGGCCCTGTCCACCGTGACCCTTCAAGGCGAAGCCGAGGACGCAAGCGGCATCCGGCGTTTCGTACTGGAAGCGAAGGACGAGGACGGGGAGACGGCGTGGACGCTGGAGCGCAACCATTACGCGGCCCGGCTTTACCTGTCCCGGACCTGGGATGGAAACGGAAGCGGCGGCGGGACGCTTCCCGAGGGGCGTTACGGGCTGTCGCTCACGGTGGAAGACCTGGGCGGCCACGTGGATTCTTCCGAAGTCGTCCATGTGAATCTGGATCGCACGGCGCCCCCGCCGCCGGAGATCGACACGCCGGGGGAAGGCGCGCTTCTTTCGGATTACCGGCCGCTGTTCGAGGGACGCGCGGAGGCGGAAAGCCGGGTGACGATTCGGGAAACGGGGACGCTCGCGGAGATCTGCGGCGGACAGAGCGATGCGGGCGGGGCGTTTTCCTGCCGCCCGGATTCCGATCTTTCCCCGGGCGAGTGGACGGTGGAAGCCGTAGCTCGGGACGCCGCCGGAAACCGGAGTCTCGCCTCGGATCCCCGCCATTTCCGGATCGGCGGCGCGTCGGACGGCGACGCGGACTCTCCCGATGAGGACACGGACTCTCCCGATGAGGACGCGGAAACTCCCGACGGCGACACGGATTCTTCCGATGAGGATGTGGAAACTCCCGACGGAGACGTCACGCCCGACGGCGATGACAGGATCGACGGGGACTGGACCGGGCCCGCAGACGGCGACGACACTCCCGACGGCGACGCTTCCGGTGGAGGCGGGGGCGGCTGCCATTCCACGGGACCGGGCGCGGCGGGCTGGCTGCTGGCCGGATGGCTGTTCCTTCTTTTGCGAAGGCGGAACGCCCGGGATTCGCGAACGGATTTGTGACGGAAAGGACTCGGCCGCTCTAGCGGCGGGCGCGCGCCTTGTTCAGCCAGCGGCGCATCTCGTCCAGGTTGATCCGCCGCCGAAGATCCTTCAGCGCGCCGATCCCGGCGCCGCCCTCGGCCTTGATCTCGATCATCACCCGGCCCTGGAGCAACAGCACCTGATAGGCTTTCCCGTTCGCCTTGTCCAGATACTCCACCCCGGTCAGATCCTCTTCACGAATCTTTGCGGACTGCACGCCCTCGGTCTTACGCATGCGTTCCACCATGCTTCGGGCCGCGCCCGTGCGGGAGGGATCGTTCAGGACATCCATGAGCGTGACGGCGATCCGGCCGTTTTCCTTCGTGTAATCCCTGGAGGCGAAGGACAGGCCCCGATCCTCCGCGTCTTTCGCGGTGTATCCTTTCGTGGCGGAGGCCTCCCAGCCCTGCGGCGCGGCGGGCAGGAAGCGGGCCAGTTTCTTGTGAGAAAGCGGCGTCAGGCCCCGCTCGTCGCCCAGACCGTCCCGGGCCGTCTTCAGTTTCGGATTGCGTTCGGCCTTGCGGGACAGGGAGGGAATCTCTTTTTTCCGCTTTTCCCTGCGCGCGGTTTCGCGGTCGGCCTTCTTCCGCTGGACGCCCGGAGCGGAGGCGGATTTCGGCTGTTCGATCCCGCCGCAGCCGTCTCCGCAGCCCGCCAGAAGCAACCCGGCAAGCAGGACGATCCATCCTCCGTAAAGCGGCAGGCGTTTCATGGACTTTTCTCCTTCGGCGGTTCGGCGGGCCGGGTGTTTTCTCGTGCGGGCGGCGCGGTTTCGGGGGCGTTTTCCTTCGGCGGCGAGGCATTCTCCGGCGATGTCGGCGAGGCCGGACCCGGCGTTTCCTTGCTCTCCGCGCTCGCCGCTTCCGCCGGGGCTTCCGTCGAAACTTCCGGAGAATCCGGAAGATTCACGGGCAGGGTTTCGACGCCGTTCGAATCCGGATCGTAGGCGGCCAGCAAACGGATGATTTCGTGCTGGATGTCTTTCAGGCGGCGGCGGTCGTGACCCTTGCATTGGTTGAAGATCAGCGAGACGGCCAGGCGGCGGCCCGCACCGGTGACCAGATAGCCGGACAGGCTCATGACCTCCTCCAGCGTGCCCGTCTTGGCGCGGAAGAGCCCGGTCACGTTGTCCGATTCGAAACTGGTGCGCAAGGTGCCGTCGCGGCCGGCCACGGACAGGCTGGCGATGTAATCCACCGCGATGTCCGGACGCAGGTGCATGGCCCGCAAAACCCGGGTGAGCAGTTCCGGCGAAATGGCGTTTACGTCGCCCAGGCCGGAACCGTTTTTGATTTCGTAGCTCGCGGCCGGAACGCCGATCTCCGTCTCGATGAACTCCCGGATCACGGACAGCCCCGCTTCCCAGGATCCCTCGTCCTTCAGCACCGCGCCCAGGGTCTTGACGGTCTGCTCGGCCATGTGGTTGTTGGAATACTTGTTGATATAGCCGATCAGCCGGGTCAGCGGCGGCGAGCGGAAGGTGTAGATCTCCTCCGAGGTCTCGGGGTGTTCGCCCATTTTCACGAAGCCCGTGGTGCGGATGCCCACCTGCTTCATGATGTCGTGGATCAGCCAGCCCGCGTAAAGGGGCGGGTTGTCGATTTTGTGGTGATAGACCCGCCGCTGGGCTTTCGGATGGATACGGCCTTCCACGGTGACTTTGTTGAAGTCCTTTTCCGGCGGCGTGTGCGTGATGATGCGCGTACGGCGGCCTTCGCTGGTGACGGCCGTGTTTTCCAACTTCAGATAGCGGGTCTCCGGGATCGTGGTCACCCGCGCGGGCTTGCCCGGCTCGGACGGAAGGATGTAGACGCTCACCGCGTTGAAGTTGGCCGAGAGCGCGCCCATGGGCGCCTGGTAGGCGTTGTCCGTGTCGTCCTGCTCCCAGCCGGGGCCCTCGCGCACGGAATCGAAAAAGCCGTCGTCCACATAGATGTTTCCCTCGATGCGCCGCAGGCCCGCCGCGTAAAGGCCCAGGGCGAGCTTGTAGACCTGCTGGACCACCAGCCAGGGATCCCCGCCGCCCACGATCCAGAGCCCGCCCTTGAGCGTGCCTTCGGTGTCGATGGCCTGCATGCCGTAGAACTTCGTCTCGAAACGGAAATCCGGTCCCAGCTTCGCCAGGGCGGCGGCGGTGGTGAGCAGTTTCTGGTTGCTGGCGGGATTGAAACGTTGTTTGGCGTTGTGTTCGATGAAAACCCCGCCGCTTTCCAGGTCCAGCACGTGCAATCCCACCCGAACGTCCTTCATTTCCGGTCGGGAAAGCGCCAGGGAGAGCTTCCGGGACAGATTTTCCGCGTCCAGGCGCGCCCGACCCTCGAACAGCGGGGTTTCCTCGTCCACGTCGCCCTCGAAGGCCGGAATCCGGAAACAGGGTTCGGGACGGGAGAGGCAGGCCGGGTCGTCGATACCTTCAGCGTCCGGTTCCGATTCCGCATCGCAGGCGTCGGCGTCTCCCGCCGCCTTTTCCGGCGACGCCTTGCCGGAAGGGGAAGAGAGCGCGGGCCCGCCGTTTTCGTCGGCCGGGGCGTCGATGGCGGCGGACGCGCGGGCCGGGGAATGGCCCACCCACGGGACGACCATGATCGTGAACAGGAGAAGCAGGAATGATACGGCGGATTCCGCTTTGAAAAAGCGCTTCGACTGCGACGGTTTACAGGTCACATTTCCTCCGGAGCCTCGATTCCCAGCAGGGAGAGCCCGCGACGAAGCACGAGCGCCACCGAACGGGCCAGAAGCAGCCGGGTGGCGCAGAGGGCGGGTTCGTCGGCCAGGAAACGGTATCCTTCTATGTTGTAGACCCGATTGAAGGCGCGACAGAGTTCGATCAGGTCTTTCGCCACGATGGACGGGTCCAGGTCGGCGGCGGCTTTCTCCACGCGGTCGGGAAAGCGCCCCAGGCTTTTCAGCACGTCCTTTTCCTCCGGACGGTCCAGAAGCTTCGCGTCGAAAAGCTCTTTCCGAATCCCGCCCGCCTTGCGCTGCATGGCGCAGCAGCGGGCGTGGGTATACTGAACGTACACGCCCGTTTCGCCCTGGAAATTCAGAATGCGTTCCCACTCGAAGGTCACGTCGTTGGTGCGCCGGTTGACCAGATCCCCGAAGATGATGGCTCCCACGCCCACCTGGCGGGCCACCGCGGTTTTATCGGCCAGTTCGGGGTTTTTCTCCTCGATGGCCCGAAGGCTCAGGTTCTCGGCCTTGTCCAGCACGTCGTCCAGGAAGATCACCTCGCCCTTGCGGGTGCTCATGGTCTTGTCGGCCAGTTGCAGCATGCCGAAGGCCACGTGATGGCAGCGCGCGGCCCATGCGAATCCCATCTTTTCCAAGACCTTGAAAAGCTGGCGGAAATAGAGCGTCTGCTGGCTGGCCACCACGTAAAGCGAGCGGTCGAAGCCGAAGCGCTCCCAGCGATCCATGGCCGCCGCGATGTCCCGGGTGGCGTAAAGCGTCGCACCGTCGGCCTTCTTCAGCAGACAGGGCGGCATCTTTTCGCTTTCCAGATCCACCACCAGCGCGCCGCGGCTCTCCACCGTTCCGGCGGTCTCGGTGACCTTTTCCACCGTGCGTTCCAGGTCGTCCTTGTAGCGGCTTTCCCCTTCGAAATGATCGAAACGGATCCCCAGGCGGGCGTAGATGCGCCGGAACTCGGCCAGGCTGATGTCGTAGAACAGCCGCCAGAAGGCGAGCGCCTCCGCGTCTCCCTTTTCCATACGCGCGAACCAGGCGCGGGCCTCCTCCTCCAGGCCGGGATCCGTCTCGACTTCTTTGTGAAAGCGGACGTAGATGGCCAGCAGGTGACGGATTTTCTCCTTTTCCAGAAGATCCCGGTCGCCCCAGCGTTGGAAGGCCACGCTGAGCTTGCCAAACTGGGTGCCCCAGTCGCCCAGGTAGTTGATGCGCTCCGTACGGTATCCCCGCGCCTCGTGCAGATTGGCCAGGGCCGCGCCGATGACGGTGCTGCGCACGTGGTGGAAGGCGATGGGCTTGGCGATGTTCGGCGAGGAAAAGTCCAGCACCACGGTTTTTCCCGCGCCTTCCGTCCCGCTTCCGTAGGTTTCCGCGTTGTCCAGGATTTCGGGCAGAACCCGCGCCGCCAGAACCGGCCCCGCGTACGTGAAGTTGAGGAAAGGCCCTTCGGGACGGACGGAGGAAAAGAATTCGCTTCCGGAGAAAAGACCCTCCAGTTTCCGGGCGATGTTCTCGGGCTTGTCCTTCAGCGCCTTGGCGAAGGGAAAGCAGGGCACGGCCAGATCTCCCCGTTCCGAGGAATCCGGAACCTTCAACATGCCCAGGAGGCGTTCGGAAGGAAACCCGACCTCTTCCGAAAGCGTCTTTGCGATGAATTCACGAATGATTTTCACGATGTTGCCTTCTGCCGCCGCGTTATCCGGAAAAATCCGGTCAATTCGATAGTTTCCGACCGACCTTACAAAGCCCGGCCCGGCTTGTCAAGTTCCTGTGAAGCCGCAGACGCATGATAAGGAAGCCGGGACGTGGAGCGGTCCGGAATCCCCCGCTTCGAATTTCAGGGAAAAGGCTCTTCCGAAAAAATGCAGGGCGCGAATTCGGAAAGCGCACGGGACTTTTCGCCTTCGAATGATCCCCGCACCCCGACCGGGTCATAGGCCCATTGTCCCGGGACATGGAAAATCACGAAATTCGAGCCAATCGAAACTGTAGGACGTTGATATCACCGACCTTATTCCCGATCTGACCGGATGGCCGCGAGCACGGCGAAAAAGTCGAAAACGGCGCCTTTTTCGTGTCCCGTCCGGGTGAACACAAAAACGAGAGAATATTCAACGATATCAAAAGGATACACGCCATAAATGCGTCACCCGGACGGAGCGCCGAAAATGGGCGAAAAGGACCGGGCTTGACACTCCCCGTTGGAAGGCCCAGAATGAGTGTCGTCGTTTGGAAAAGGCCGCAAACCGATGGCCGGGAGGTGAGGATGAGATACGATGCCGAATCGAAACCCGAATCGCGATCCGTCGCCGGAGCCGCGCGCTTCCTGCTTCTCGCGATTCTGATTCTCGGCCTGTTGTCACCCTTCGCGGCCTGCAAGCGGGAATCCGCGAATTCCGAGGGAAAGCACCCCTATCGCAAAGCCATGGACAAGGCGCAAAACGTGGAAAAGGTGCTGAAGGAATCGGATGAACATCGCCGCGAGGCCATCGAAAAGGCCCTGAAAAAATGATCCCGCGAACCGGTTTTCTTTCGCTTTTCGCCCGCGTCTTTTTCCCACGGCGCACCTGTTTTTCCCGCGCCCGTTTTTCTGCCGATTTCGGAATCGGCGGCATTAAATTTTCTTAATATACGGATTATTCAGGGATTTCGGGCCGATCTTCCCGTTTCCGCCCTTGACGGCCAAGGCCAAATCGTGTACATAAAGTGCAACGAAATCCGCCGGGCCAGGATTGCTTTCGTCTCCTTTCTCGTCGCTCCCGGCGTTGCGATTCCCTCGAATCCGGTCGGGCCATGAACGAAAAGAAAATCACGTCGAACATCGAGGACTACCTGGAAGCCATTCACCGGATCGAGCGTGAGAAGGGCGTGGTGCGCGTGAAGGAAATCAGCCGGACCCTGGGCGTCACCTACCCCAGCACCTCGGGGATCTTAAAAAAAATCGAGGCCATGGACTTGGTGGAGCACGAACGCTACGGCTACGTGCGCCTGACCGAACGGGGCCGGAAGATCGCCGCCGAAATTCTGCGGCGCGAGGAGGCCCTGGAACTTTTTCTCCGCGAGATGCTGAAACTTCCGGAGGATCTCGCCCTGGAGGACGCCTGCAAGATGGAACACGCCATGGGCGGTCGCACGGCGGATCGTTTCCTGCGTTTCATTGAGCACGTCACGAAGGCCGGGCGCGAGCGGGATCGTTTCTTCCAGCCGCTTTGGAAGGAATTCTCCGAAGACGGAGGCGAGGGATGACGAAGCCCCAGCGCAAGCCGCATCACGGAGGAACAGCCTGCCGATGACATACTCCACCGGAAATACTGCGCGTCCGAATCGGAGAAAAAGGCCGGAGGGCGGCCTGTGGGGCATCTGGCTCGTTCCGGCGGCGCTGTTGATGCTGGCGCTGGCGATTCTTCTGCTGACGCCCGCCGGCGGCGCGGAGGAGGACGGATCGGCGGCCGGCGCTTCCACCGATTCCGGCGAAACGGACGGCCCGGAAAACGACGCCGCGCATGCACCGAAGGCGAACGAGAGCGCGCCGGAAGACCGAACGGGAGACGCGGAAGCGCCGGAGGCGCGCGGCCTGGAGAAAACCGAAAACACCGCCGGGGAAACGAAGGCCGACGCGCCGGAAACGGAGTCCGCAAAAGGCGAGCCCGCGCGGCTTGCCCGGGCCGATCGCCCGGACGACCGCGCCGCAATTCCCGGAACGCCCCCGGAGTTCGCGGGTCCGACGCGCCCTGCGGAATTCCCCCGCACCGTGGTGGGCCGGGTGCGCGGATCGCTCTACGGCAGTTTCCAGCAGCATTTCGACTCCAAAGACCCGGACGAACGCCTGGCCGCCGAACAGCTCGCCGCCCATTTCAAGCGGCTGTTCTTCTTCGATATCGACTTCAAGCGGGATCTGCGGCCGGACGACCGCTACGCCTTCACCTGGACCCGCACCGACGAAAGCACGGACGGCATCCGCATCCTGGCCGCGCGTTACGAAAGCCGAAAACACAAAAAGCTTTACAGCGCCTACTATTACCACGATCCGGCCGAGGTCTTCGCCCGCCACTACGACGCCTCCGGCCGCTCGGTCCAGAAGGATCTGAAAAACAGTCCTTTGAAGGATTACGAACAGGTGACCTCGCTCTTGAAGGACCGCCGTCCCCGCCACCTGGGAATCGATTTCAAAGCCCCGGTGGGCACGCCCGTCACGCTGCCCTACGACGCCCGGGTGTTGCACGTCCAGCGAAAAATCCAGCGGCGTAACGGACGCTGGCTGAAGGTCCGATACGACAAAAGCGGTCTAGAGGCCTTGTTCCTGCACCTGGACGCCATCGAACCCGGAATTCGGGTCGGAGAGCATCTGAAGGCCGGAACGCCCATCGCCGCCGTGGGCAACACGGGACGGTCCTACTCCGCCCACCTGCATTACCAGATCCAGCACGGTCACGGACGCGTGCTGAATCCTTACACCCACCACGGATCCCGGCGGCGTCTCGTATCCGAAAAGGGGCGGGCGGCCTTCCTGCGGCTCGTGGCGGATTGCGAACGGCGCTTTCCGGAGTGGGGCACGGCGGACGACATTTAACGGAAGCGGCGCGTTTTAAAGACGCGCCGATACGGTTTCCCGGAATCCTTAACCTGACGTTGGAGGAAAAATTCATGAAACGAACGGGAATGATCGCGGTTCTTCTTTCGTGCCTGCTCGCACTGGCCTTCGTTTCGGGCTGCACCGACAAGGCCGCCGAGGAAGCGGCGGCGCGCGCCAAGCTGCGGGACAAGCTGGACGCGGAATTCGAGAAGGAAACGGCCGAAATCCAAAAGGAGGCCGACCGCCTGTCCGCGTTGTTGCGCCAGCTTCTGGCCGGACACGACAAGGCGGACGAACGCCACGCCAGCCTGGACGCCAAGATCGCGGGCAAGCCCATGGCGGAAGAGGACAAGGCCAAACAGGACAAGCATCGTCAGTGGGACAGCGAACACAAGAAAGTCATCGCCGAGGCTCAGAAGATTCTGGATCAGTTCAATCAGCGCAACGCCGAACACGAGCGCATGGAAGCCCTGCACGGAAACGTGCCCCTGGACCAGATCGAAAAGGAGCACGAGCTGTTCGAGAAGGATCTGGATCGTTTCAAGAAGGAAATGCCCGCCCACGTGAAAACGCTCCAGGCGGCCAAAAAACAGATGGACACCATCATGAAAGAGCACGAGGAACTGATGAAAAAGTACGGGGGCGAGAACCAATAGAGATTTTTCGATCGCGGGCCATTCGCGGGGCGTCGGAGAGATCCGGCGCCCCGTTTCTCATTTGCGCTTGCGAACCTGCTCGTTCATCCAGGCCAGGTAGTCCCCGTTTCCCGCCACCAGCGGCAGCGCCACGGTCTCGGGAACCTCGTACCCGTGCAGTTCCTTCACGCGCTCGACCAGCGGGGGCACCAGGAAGGCCGAGGTCTTGACGATCAGAAGCTGCTCGGCGCTATCGCAGATCTCGCCTTTCCATCGATAGATGGAGCGCACCCCCGGCAGGATATTGGCGCAGGCCGCCAGGCGCTCCTCCACCAGCGCCCGGGCGATCTTCAGGCTGGTTTCCTCGTCGGGCGTGGTGATGAAAACGATCCGGAATTCCTCCCACATATCCTGTCCTCCCATCCGTTTGTCGTCCCGTTCGTTTCGGAAAGCCGGTCTACTCTCCGCCCGATTCCGTGTCTCCGTCCGCGTCCGCGGTTCGTGAAAGCTTCCGCCCGGCCGTACGAAGATCGTCCTCGCGCACGGTCCAGCCGATGGCGTCGAAGTGGTTCAGGAGCGGAATGGCGAATTTCCGCGAAGTGCCGAGACGCTCACGCAGCTCGGAAACGCTCCATCGGGGGGTCTTCGCGAAAAGCTCCGCCAGCGTTTCCCGCGCTCCGGAAATGGCGCTTCCGTCGAAAAACAGGTTGCCCTCCAGGCACAGCGCCCGATCCGTGTCCACCAGATACTGGAGCAGCACGCCGACTTCGGCTTTTTCCGCGCCCAGCTTCCCGGCGATCTCCGCCGGAGAAGGCGGCTGGAAGGCGCCGTCCCGCAGCGCGTCCCCGATCCGGTCGCAAAGCCCCCGTTGCGCCTTGGAAAGTTCCACGCGGAAATCCGGCAGGGCCAGAAGATCCCCGCCCGGGCGATGAAGCAGGCTCATCCGGAGCGCGTGTTCGATGAAGAGCGGCGGAGCCGCCTTCGGGTATCTCTTGCGGATTTTCGAGACGGCGTCGCCCTGGCGCAGCCCCGCCCGAAGCGGAGCCTTTTGATGATAGGCGGAGATTTCCGCCGCCAGATCCCGCAAGAACGCCTCGAAGAGCGCGGAGGCGGCAAAGACCTCGCGCCCCTTGGCCGTAAACGAAAGCAGCGAGCCCGCGTGCAGAAGCGTTTCCGCCATGGCCGCCGCATCCTCTTCCGGAAGAGAGAGCGCCTTGGCCAGTTCCGAACGGTCGGAAAACGGAGCCTTCTCCACGCCCGCCAGCAGCACGCCGGCCGCGCCGCCCGATTCCAGCCGGGCCAGGCTCTCCGTGACCGCCGGGCGGTTGCGCTTGTGGGGAACCGGGTTGGCATCCAGGATGACACCCCCGCCGATGGTGATCTGGGGGCTGTAGCGGCGAATGACGAAACGGTCCAGGCGCATGGCCACCCCGGGCGATTCCAGGCGCAACTGCACGAAGGCGTCTTCCCCGGGGGAAAGTTCCGCCCGGTCCAGGAGCACCACCCGGGCCAGAAGATCGGCGGTTCCGGTGTGGAAGTGGACCCGCTGGCGGTGTTTCAGCGGCGTGGGAGAGGAAGCCAGAAGGGATAGCCGGGCGTCGAAGAGTCGGCTCTCCTTCAGGAGTCCCGGCGAGGCCAGCGTGCGCCCGCGCTCGATGTCGGAGACCGACACGCCGGAAAGATTGACGGCGCCCCGCTGCCCGGCGGCCACGCGTTCCACCGGCTTTCCGGCCGACTGCAACCCCTTGACCCGCACCGAGAGACCCGAGGGCCGAATCTCCAGAAGATCGCCCTTGGACACCGAACCTGAAAGCGCCGAACCGGTGACCACGGTGCCGAAGCCTTTCATGGTGAACACGCGGTCCACGGGCATACGGAAAAAGTCGCGGCCGCCCTGAATGCGCTTTCGGGCCGCCGTCAGGAGAATGGCCTCCCGGATTTCCGGAAGTCCCCGTCCGGACAGGCTGTCGCAGGGAATGACCGGCGCGCCGGACAACACGCTTTTCTCGATAAAGGCGGAAACCTCCTCCTTCACGAACTCCAGCCACTCCTCGTCCACCAGGTCGGCCTTGGTCAGCGCCACCAGCCCGCCCTGTACGCCCAGAAGATTCAGGATGTCCAGGTGCTCCCGGGTCTGGGGCATGACGCCGTCGTCCGCGGCGATGACCAGAACGGCGTAATCCACCGTGGCTGCGCCCGCCACCATGTGCTTTACGAATTTCTCGTGGCCGGGAACGTCGATGAAGGCCACGCGCTCGTTCAGGAAGGCGAAGCCCAGTTCGATGGTGATGCCCCGCTTCCGCTCCTCCTTCAGCCGGTCGGGATCGGTGCCGGTCAGGGCCCGGACCAGGCTGGATTTTCCGTGATCGATGTGCCCGGCGGTGCCGAAAATCACCGGGACGATGGTCGGTTGGGCCGCCGGTGCGTTCATGACGGTTCCTCCTCCCGGAGGAAAGATCGCGCCGCCCGTTCCAGAAGCGGCTCGTCCTCCTTTTCCACGGTCAGGAAATCGAGCCAGAAACCGCCGTCCGAGACGTAGCCCATGCAGGGCGGATCCGCTCGGCGGAAAAACTCGGCCGCCCGGTCGGCGTTCCGGTCCGCGATCCGCAAGGCGGCGCTTTCGATGGTTTCCGCAGGCAGACTGCCCGCGCCGAAGCGCCCCACGGTGTTCCGAACGGGATGGCGATCGGCGTCCAGACCCAGGCGGCGACGAAACGCCCGCGCCCGGGCGGCGACGGCCTTGCGCCCTTTCATGGCCTGCCGCCAGGGGGACAACGTGTGCGAAAGCCCCAGTTCGTAACGCCGCAGGACCGCTTGCAGCATGGCGTAGGTGAACTTGTCCGGACGGATGGCCCGTAAAAGCGGATGCACGGCCAGGCGCGCCACCAGATCCTTGCGCCCGGCCACGATGCCCGCCTGACAGCCGCCCAGAAGCTTGTCGCCGGAAAAACATACCAGGTCCGCGCCGTTGCGGAGAGCCTGACGGGGCGTGGGATCCGGGCTCTGCCATTCGCCCAGGCGCTCCACGAGGCAGCCCGAGCCCAGATCCTCGATCAAGACCACGTTTTCGGATTTCAGTTCGGCCAGTTCCTTCGTTCCGGGCCGCCCGCTGAATCCGCCCACGTGAAAATTGGACAGGTGAACTTTCAGAATCGCCCCGACATCCTCGTCGAGAGCCCGCCGGAAATCCTCCAGATCGGTGACGTTGGTGGTGCCCACCTCGCGCAGCCTGGCCCCGCCCTGGCGAATCACGTCCGGAATGCGGAAACCGCCCCCGATCTGAATCAGTTCGCCCCGGCTGACGAGCACCTCGCGTCCGTCGGCCAGCGCGGACAGAACCAGCAGCACCGCCGCCGCGTTGTTGTTGACTACCAGGGCGTCTTCCGCCCCGCAAAGCCGCGCCGCCGTCTCCCGCACGAAATCGCCGCGCACGCCGCGCTTGCCGCTCGCCAGGTCGATCTCCAGGCAACAGGCCCCGGACAGTTCGCTCAAAACCTCTTGCAGAAGATCCCGCCCGAAGGGAACGCGGCCCAGGTTGGTGTGATGCAATACGCCGGTGGCGTTGACCACGCGCTGCAACGGACGCAGCCGGGCGTCGGAAAGCGCGGCGGCGAGTTCTTCGTCCACCAGGGTCGAAACCGCCGATGCATCGTCCGCGAGGACGCGCCGTCGTGCGGCGTCCAGCGCCGTCCGGCAGGCCGTCGCCGCGTAGGCCGCCCCCCAACGTTCCGCCAGCGCGGCCACGTCCTCCCGTTGAAGCAGGCGATCCAGTTTCGGAATCTGCCGTAGCCGCTCTTTCATGGGCCTCCGCGTTCGTCGTTCCGGAAATTCGAAAAAACGGCGCGGGTCGCCCCGCGCCGGAAGTGACGTGGCGGGAATGTGTGGGAATTGAACCCACCCGGGACGCTATTCACGCCCCACAACGGATTTGAAGTCCGCGGCGCCCACCAGGTACGCCTCCATTCCCGTATCGATCCGAAAAGATTCTACGACCGGCGGACCGTTTTCGCAACTGTTTTTCCTGTTTCCCCGCAAGGCGGACGCAAGGGAACGTCCCTCGAACGCCCAAGCGCAAGCGTTGCCATCCGGGCGAGGTTGTGGTAAACAGAAAGACACGAAAAGCCGGGAACCGAACGGAAGGATTGCGAGACACCTCATGCATGGAGATGCGTCATGATCTGGAAGAAACGATTGTTTTCGGGCCTTTGCCTGGGACTGCTGATCCTCTGGGCGGCGGCTTCACCCCTGTCCTGCCAGAAGGACAAACCGGAGAAAGCATCCGAAACGGGTCGGGACGGGATGGGAACGCAACCTTCCGCCGAAAAACCGACCGTCGGAACGGGAGCGGCCGTACTGCATCCATCGCCGGAAAAGATCGGGGAAAACCGTCGAATCCTGACCTTTCCGGCCATGCAAGTGGAACGGGAGCCGACCCCCGGCGTGCTGCCCGACCCCAAAGGCTCCGTGGGCGAACGCCCCGGGGACCGCTCCATCCGGCGGGTGCGATACGCCGTGCGATTGGCCGACGACCTGACGGAGATCAACGGCCTGTGGATCGGAAAGCAGGACGCTCCGGCGAAAATCGAAGGCCGGGTCGGCCGGACCATCCGCCGGGTGCGGGCGGCGCTGCGCGTCGGCGTCCCGGAGGCTTTCGGCGCGGACTGGAAACGGCTTCGGACGGCGGATTCGGGCGAAAATCCCGGAGCCGAACCCCCCGGGACGGAACCTCCGAAAGAGGATAATCCCGGAGCAACCGCCCCGCCGCCGAAGTCTCCGGAACACGAGAACGTCCCGACCTCTCCGGAACCCGAAACCGAGACCGCCGGTCCGAAACTCGTCTTCGAGCGGGAGTTCCGCCTGGACGCCGAACGCCCCTCCAACCTGTTTCCCTTCCAGGTTCCCGAACGCCCGAACGCCCGGGCGGGCGACCTTCTGGAACTGGAACTGACGATTCTCACGCCGGAACTGGACCCCACCGTTGCGCCCATTCCCCCGGATCGCATCGGGCTGGTCACGCCGGATCCCAACGAACTGCGGCGGCTGGTGCGGGAGATTCCGGCCCTGCCTCCGGCGGATCCGAAACGCACCGTCTGCTACGAAAACCGGGACGGACGCATGGCCTGTTTCTACGAAAGCGGAGCGGCGGAGCTGTTTTCCCCAAAAAAAGAGAACCCCATCGGCGCCGGACGCTGGGAACGGGAGGGCGATATCCTGCGGCTGACGTTGGAAGCGAACCGCCCCGCCCTGGAGGTTTCCCTGGCCGATCCCGAACGCCCGCTGATCTTCGGCTCCTGGGGCAACGGCTGGCTGCCGCTGAAAAAGCGCCACGAACGCGCCCACCCGTACTTCGACGTGGCGCGGGAGATCAACAAGGAAAAGGCCGCCCGGCCGAAACAGGTGCGCCTGCTCTGGCGAACGCAACTTTCCAAAGACGGTGAGGAGGAAGTCATTGTTCGGTTGCAGGGCGGATCGCTGGCGGTGCTGGAACGGGCGGACGCCTTTTCCTCCTACCGCCTGGTGAAGTTCTTCGAACTGAAGAATCACGAGGTGAAGATCGTCTGGGTTCCCAACGCCCACCGGGCGTTCATCGCCCATCGCAAAGTGAAGGACGAACTCTGGACGGTGCGAGGCTATCAGCATCGCGGCCCCGACGACGACTACTGGAGCGAGATTCGTCGGCCGGACGTTCCGTGGAAACTGGGAGACGCGCCCCCTGCGGATAGCGGAGCGAAAACGGAAGACCGGACGCCGTGAGAACGATCGTGATCGTTGCGGGCCTTTTGGCGTTTTTCTTCGGCCTTTCATCGACGGGCGGGACCGGCGAGGGCAAAAGCGAAACAAACCCCGCCAATGGGGCTGAAAATTCCGCGAATCCGAATGAAATGCCCTCGCCTCCCGTCGTGCTGACGGTCATTACGGCCAACATTCACGTGGCGGCGGGCGTCCCTCCCATGCCTGCGGAGGGGCTTCCCGCCGCGCGCATCCGCGCTTCGCTGGACCGCATCGCGGTCCTCTTGCGCGAGCACGATCCGGACCTGATCTTTTTGCAGGAAGTGGATTTCGCCTCCCGGCGCAGCGGCTACATCGACCAGGGCGCGTATCTGGCCGAAAAACTTTCCATGCATCCGGTTCCGGCGGTGACGTTCGATACCACGGGTCACACCGGAAAACTTCCGGACGTTCTGAAGGATTGCCGCTACGGCCTCGCCCTGCTCTGCCGCCTCAAGCCGCGTTTGACCCAAGTGAAGATGCTGCCCGCCGCGAACGCTTCGCAGGCGGCCTGGCGCGAGGATCGCGCGATGATTCTGGCGGAGTCGCCTCGCGGAGGTTCGGGTTCGCTGCTTTTCGTCGGAACGCACCTGGACTTTCAGAGCGCGGAGGCGCGGAGGCGGCAACTGGCCGCTATCGCCGGGGAATTGCGGGGACCGTTCATCCTGGGCGGAGATTTCAACCACCCGGCCGTCTGGCCGACGGCGGGCGATCCGGAGGAAACGGCCCGGCTGTCGAAACTGCACGACTGGCGACCCGCCGAAGGGGACGCCCCTTCGTTCTGGAGTCCGATCCCGGGATTTTCGCCCGATTCGCTCAACCGCGTCCCCACCTATCCGGCGGCGCGTCCGAGGGCGGCCATCGATCAGATTTTCGCCGGGAACGGAGCACGGGTGCTGGAAACGAGGGTGCTGGACTCCCGGGGAGAAAGCGACCATCATTTCGTGCTGGCGCGCGTGGCGCTTCCCGCCGGTCGCTGAGATCGGAGGAACGAGGCAGCGCCGTCCCCGGCGCCGGGAGAACCCCCGTATCCCGGATTCGCCTCTCCATCCCATCTTTTTCACACGCGAAACGACGTTCTTGACCCGCGGGCGTCCGGCTGCTATAATTACAATGAATGTAAAGATCCCGAATCCTTCGGCATCCACAAAATCAGGAATCCCATGTCGCGCCCGTACAGCCTGGAACTGAAATACGTGATCGAAGAGGCCCTGGACTCCGGCGAGCAGTTGGAAGAGGAGTTCAACAGCCTTCACCTGCTCTTCGCCCTGTTCATGCTGGACAATTCCGGCGGCATGCTCCTTGCGGAGGAAGGCTGGAACGAACAATCTCTGATTCCCTATCTGAACCGCGCCGAGCGGGAGCCGGAGAGCGTCACCGACGACCTGATGGAAGTGGCCGAGGACGTGGCGGGCAAGTACCGCAGCCCGGAAGTCAACTGTCTGCATCTCGTGGTTGCCCTGTGCCGACATCGGAAGACATTGGCGTTCCGCCTGATGGAACGCGCCGGAGTCCCCACGGCCGCCCTGCGCAACCGGGCGGTGTCTTTACTGGTGGACGCCATGCCCCGGCGTTATACCGACCTGTTCGACAAGCACTCCCGCCGCGCCCGGGAGATCGAAAACAGCCAGCCGTCCGGCCAGCCGCAACCCGATGCCTGGAAGCCCGCCCCGCGCCGACAGACGGTGACCCACGATCCGTCCGGATTCGCCGCTCCGGCTCCGGCGTCGCCCCGGGCGTCGCTTGGCGCATCTCCGGACCCGCAATACAACGTCCTTCCCCGGGTGGCCACGGATCTGATGGCCCGGGCGCGAAACGGCGAATTGGAGGCCATCGAGGGCCGCGAGCGGGAGCTTCTGGAACTGGTGGACGTGCTCAACAAGCGCAAGGCCAACAATCCGCTCGTCATCGGACCGCCGGGCGTGGGCAAGACGGCCCTGGTGGAGGGCCTGGCCTGGCTGATGGCCCACCGGCCGGAATCCGCGCCGGGCATGGAGGGTCGCCGCATTTTCAAGCTGGAACCGGCCCGCATGCTGAAGGACACCCACATGCGCGGCTCGTTCTCGGAGCGCATCGAGGCGCTGCGGACGGAAGTCGCCAACGCGGAAGGCGCGGCGGTGGTCTTCCTGGACGAGATTCACCAGCTTTTCCAGGGGTCGGCGGACGGCTCCCAGGAAATCGCCCAGGAGTTGAAGCAGGCCCTGGCCGCCGGGGATTTCCCCTGCATCGGCGCGACCACCACGGAGGAATACCGCAAGACCATCCAGAAGGATCCGGCCTTTTCGCGCCGCTTCCACGTCATCGAAATCGAGGAACCCGGCGAGCGGGACAGCCTGCGCATCCTGGACAAGGTGAAGGAACGCTACGAATCCCACCACGGGGCGGCGTTCACCGACGAAGCGCTGAAGACCGCCGTGCGGCTGACGGATCGCTACATGCGCGAGCGTCACCAGCCGGACAAGGCTCTGACCGTACTGGATCTGGCCGGTTCCCGGGCGCGCCGGGCCGGACAAGACACGGTGGACGAGCGCCTGGTGGCCGAGGTGGTCTCCCAGATCACCGCCGTTCCGGTGGATCAGCTCGTCACCGACGAGGCGGAACGCTATCTGAACCTGGAGGCGCGCCTGTCGAAGCGCATCGTGGGCCACGGCGAGGTGCTCGCCCGCATCGCCGAAAGCCTGCGCCGCAACGTGGCGGGCTTTTCCGGAGAGCGACCCACGGGGACGTTTCTGTTCGTGGGCCCCACCGGCGTGGGCAAGACGGAAATCGCCCGGGCGCTGGCGGACGAGCTGTTCGGCAACCGGGACTCCCTGATCCGCTTCGACATGAGCGAATTCTCGGAATCCCACAGCGTGGCCAAGCTGATCGGCGCGCCCCCCGGCTACGTGGGCTACCAGGAAGGCGGGGCGCTCACGGACGCCATTCGCCGCAAACCCTTCCAGATCGTGCTTTTCGACGAGATCGAAAAGGCCCACGCCGACGTGCATCAGCTTCTGCTCCAGCTTCTGGACGAAGGACGGCTGACGGACAACCTGGGCCGTCCGGCGGATTTCACCCACGCCATCGTCATCATGACCAGCAACCTGGGCAGCCGGGTTTTCGATAAGGAACGCCGGAGTTTCGGATTCGGGGACGGCGACGAAAAAGCGGACTGGCGGACGGATAAGGTGATCGAGGCCGTAAAGGCCGCCTTCGCGCCGGAATTCTTCAACCGTATCGACGAGAAGATCGTGTTTTCCCGACTCACCCGGGACGAAGTGCGCCGGGTGGCGCGGCTGCTTCTGGAGGCCAGCGCGGGACGGCTCTATCGGGAAAAGGACATCCGGCTCTCCTTCGCAGACGATGTATTCGACGCCCTGGCCGACGCCGGCGGTTACGATCCCCGCTACGGCGCGCGGCCCATGCGGCGCGCCATCCAGAGCCGTATCGAGGGACCGCTGGCTTCCCTCATTCTGAAGGGGGAATTTCAGCGCGGCCAGACCGTCCGCATCGAACCGGAAGCGGGCGGTCGGTTCCGGTTCGAAATCGAAGCGCCTGCGCTGGGAGAGCGTCCATGAAAACGATCTGTCCCCGTTGCGGCAAGGCTCTGGAATACACGCCGGAAAATCCTCACCGGCCCTTCTGCTCGAAGCGCTGCAAGGAAGCCGATCTTTACGGCTGGCTGGTCGATCCAACGGAAGAGGACGAGATCTCGGAAGACGGCATGGACATGGACGGCAGAAGAAAACGCCGCCTGCACTGATGCATCCCCCCTTCGATTCCGAACGCGCTAATCCTTGATGGGAAAGCTCATGTCCAGATTTTCCCGCCGCGCCAGGCGTTCCAGTTCCTCCTTGATTTCCATGATGGAACGCTCCGCCGGGACGCCGGCCAGAAGATCCAGGTGAAAAATCGGCCCGCCGTAAAAGGGCGCGGGACTGACGTGGGTGTCCATGGACTCCACGTTCACCTGGTGGCGGTAAAGCACGTCCACCACGGAATTGACGATGCCCGCGTTATCCAGCGCCTGCACCCGGATCCGCAGAGGAATGCGGCCCACCGGCTTGACGTTGGCGGGGTCGTCGGCCTCGTGAAAGGAGACGGCCTTCCCGGTGGCTTCCAGGTCGCCCCGTTCGTCGAGGACGAGAGCGATGCTGTCCGCAGGTCCGGAAAACAATACCGTGGCCGTGAAACGCCCGCCCATGGCGGCCATGCGGCTGTCCTCGATATTGGCTCCCCGGTTTTTCAGATAGGCGGACACCTCGTGGACGATGCCCGGCTGGTCCTCGGCGATGGCGAAAAGAATCCGGTATTGCTTCATGGTTTCTGGCTCCCGCAAGTTGTCCGTCGCCTCTTTCTCGATGCCTTCATTCAAGCCCAGGACGGACGGATTGTCAACGCAAAACGACCGGTTCCTCACCGGGGTTCCGAGGACATCGTCCGGGCGGAAAGAATTTTCAGATTCGCCACCAGCGTCACCACCCGCACCTGCTCCGAGACGCCGCCCTTGGCGAAGGCGACGTGCGTCACGTCGGCCGGAAACTGGCCCCAGGACGGATCCGCCGCCACCCAGGATCCGATCCAGACTTCCGTCCAGGCATGGTAATAGAACGCCTTCTGTTTCGGCGCGTAGATCAGCCCCGCCACCTCCCGGGCCGGAATATCCACCGCCCGGCAGAGCGCCGCCAAGAGAACGGCGTGCTCGCCGCAATCGCCCTCCCGGGTCTTCATGGCTTCCGAGGCATTGGAAAAGGTGGGCGTATAGGTCTTTTTCAGGTTGCGAAACACCCAGTCGTTCAAGGCCCGGGCCAGTTCTCCGGTGGTCCGCCCGGCGGATTTCCGCAGATCGAAAGCCACTTTTCGGACGGCCGGATCGTTTTTCTGAACCCGGGGCGTGTCGTCCAGTTCCTCCACGAAGGGACGCGGATCGATGGTTCCCGACGCGGGCGTGCGGGCCGGGTCCACCGGAGGAAGGGTCACCGTCACCCGCCGCGAGCCGGAGGGAAGCGTCGTCCAGCGCTGGCGTTCGTCGTCGATCGCCAGATTCTCGGGAACGCCCTCCAGTTCCGCCACCATCACCGCCGCTTTCTGCGGGTCCGTCAGCGGCCGGGGGACGGGCACCCGGCTGCTTTCCAGAAAATCCGCCACGCTGCGCCCGGAGCGCGCGGTCTCCTCGTCCTCCAGGCGCGCCTTCAGCATGCCCGCCACCAGGGTTTCCATCAGCCGCCCACGGCCGTCGTACCAGCTGACGATGGGAAGCCCCAGGCTTTCCATGCGCCCGTCCACCCGCACCAGCCGCGTCTCCACGCCGTAAACGGAGCGATTCTCCACCGCCGCCACCCGGCTTCGGACTTCCAGGGCCTTTTTCAGCGAGGGATCCCAGGTCGCCGTTTTGAACTCGTCGCCCACCTCGACCTTTCCGGATACGATGCGCCGCTCCACCGAGAGATTCTCCAAAAGATTCTCGCCCGGAAAGGGCGCCCGCTCGTCAAACTCCCGCCCGCCGGACTCGGTGTGCAAGAGCATGTCCGCACCCTCCACCCGGCCCCGCACCTTCAGGGAACCCGTGGCGCCGTCCATGGCGAAGCGGAAACGGGTCAGATCGCCGCTTTCGGCATCGTAGACCCGGCTGTCGGTGGTGGTCATGCGCGTGGTCATCCCCGCCACGACAAGGGAGAAATCGGTGACGGACGTCTGCACGAAACCTTCCGGAACCTTCGTCAACGCCTGGCTCATCCAGCCCACCTTGCGGCCCTGGAAATACAGCCCGAAATACAGCGTCTCTCCCAACCCGGGAAGTTCAGAAAGCGTAGAGCCTTCCGAAAAATCGCCGGATTTCGCGGTGGAAAGGGTCTTCTCTTCCGGCGGAACGCCTGCCCGGTCGGAAGCGGCCCGAACCGTGAACGGCCCGAAGACGAAAAGAAACATCGGAAGAAAGACGCAAAGAAACGCCGACGCCCGCGGATGAACGCTCGTCCGCCGACGATCTCTCCGGTCCGCCCGGGATCCCGCCGGAATCATCAGGCCGGCGTCCAGCCCATGCGGCGTCCCGCAAGGAGGTGCAGGTGGACATGGAAAACCGTCTGCAAGGCGTCCCGGTTGCAGTTGACCACGCAGCGGTAGCCGTCTTCCTCGAAGCCTTCCCGCTTCGCGATGCGGGCCGCCGCCACGAACAGGTGGCCCAATAGGGCTTCGTTTTCCTCGTCGGCCTCGTTCAAAGTGGCGACGTGTTCCCTCGGAATGACCAGAATGTGAACCGGGGCCACGGGGTTGATGTCCTTGAAGGCGATGACTTTTTCGTCCTCGTACACGCGCTCGGCCGGGATGGCTCCCTCTACGATCCGGCAAAACAGGCAGTCGCTCATGGCAAAGTCTCCCGTTGGGGTGGATTCGGCGTTCGCATCGTCGTTTTTCGGCCCGATTATGCCCCAAACCGACGCATCCCGCAAGCCCGTTCGCCGTCCGCCGGTTTCGACGCCGCCCCGGCGCATCGTAAAAAAACCGAGGCGGAGCGGCTTCCGACGCATCCGGACGCACTCTCGTAACTTATCGGAATATTGGCGGAAAATGCCGTCCGGCGGGATTGACATTCCGCGTCGAATATGGTAGGTTCGCTTCACCTTTTTGGGATCGGAAACGAAATTACACGAGGTGAGGCATGAAAAACGCTTGGATTCCGGCGATTTCGGCAGGGCTGCTCCTTTTCGCGAGTCTTTTCATCGGCTGCGGCGAGTCCAGCTTCGAGGACGGCAAGAAACTCTTCGATGAGGGGCGTCTCGAACTGGCCCAAATGCGGCTTGAAAAGGTGGATAAAAGCGATTCCAACTTCTCGAAAAGCCAGGAAATGCTGAAGGAAATCCAGGGTAAGCTGGAGGAAAAAGCCGAGAAGGAATGCCTGGACCAGGGAGAGAATTTCGTCAAAATGCTGAAGGAAAGCAAGACGATCGACACCTGGGAAAAGGTGATGGAGGATCTGAAGCGCTTCGCCTGCCGCAAGCTCAACACCAAGCCGTACATCGATCGCGGCTACTACAACGTCATCGCCTACCTGTCCGAATGGGACATGTATCCCCAGGCCGTGGCGAAATACTGCGAATTCGTCGGCTGCTCGCCGGACGATCCCCGGGTGCTCATCAAGGAAGAGGAAATCACGGTCACGGACGAGAACGGCAAGGAGGCGAAGGAAGTCATCCAGCAGGAAATCCCCCTGGCCCACCACGAAACCGCCCTGAAGATGTTCGCCTGGCTGGTGGACAAGGACATGAAGAACGCCCGCTGGTTCGACCGCTACGCCAAGTTCATGTACGACACGGAGCGTTACAAAAAGGCGCTGGAAGCCTACGAGGCCATCGCCGCCATGGAGAACATCGGTTACGAGGTCAAGAGCCGGGCCAAACTGACCGTGGATCATCTGAAAAAAGGGAAGTACCGCAAGCCGAAAACCGAGGAATCGCCCATCTTTTTCTTCGCCGAGGAGGCGAAAATCAAGAGCCGCCTGAAGGCCCTGAAGAAGGATCTGGACAAGGCGCGCCTGGACGCGGAACTGAACAAGGGCGCGAAGTAACGCCCGCCCGCTTTTCGAACGTCAACCCGTAGCGCGGGGCTCCTTCCACGGGAGCCCCGCTTCTTTTTCCGGAGCGCCATGTCCATACGGCTGGAATCCAATCTCAACATCGTAAAGGAATATCGAGGCCGTTTTCCCTTCCTGGTGCTCGCGTTGCTGCTGTTCTTCTCCGTCCTGGCCTGGCGGCTGGTGGATCTCCAGATTCTGAAGGGAGAGCGGCACCTGGATCAGAGCGAGGACAACTTCATCCAGGAACGGCTGCTGCATCCGCTGCGGGGCCGCATCCTGGACGCGGAGGGTCGCCGCCTGGCGGGCAACCGTCCCGCCTACGACGTATATCTCACCCCGGCGTTCGTGAAGGGACTGGACGCCACGCTTCTGCGGCTGGAAGGTTATCTGAACCTGTCGGAAGAAGAACAGCTTCGCGTGCGCCACCCGGCGGAACAAGCCCGGGGGCTTTCGCGCTTTCGGGAAATCCTGGTGAAAAACGACATTCCCCGCGAGCAGCTCGCCGTGCTGGAAAGCCACAAGCTGGAACTGCCCGGCGTGGCCATCCGCACCGGAACGCGGCGGGAATACCCGGAAGGCAAGCTGACCAGCCACGTCATCGGCTACGTGGGCCGCATCAGCGATCGGGAACTGAAAAAACATCCGGGCTACCATCGCAACGATCACCTGGGGAAAAAGGGCGTGGAACGCGCGTTCGAGGAAAGCCTGCGCGGACGCACCGGCAGGGAAAGCGTGGTGGTGGACGCCCACGGGCGGATGAAGGGCGGACGCAAGGCCGAGGTGCTGCTGAAGGGGGAAAACCGGGAGGATCCGGTAAACGGCCTGGACGTGCGGCTTTCTCTGGATCTGGATCTTCAGCGGGTGGCCGAGGAAACCTTTACGGGATTCTCCGGCGGCGTGGTCGCCATGGACGTGGAGACGGGCTTTCTCCTGGTCTGGCTGTCCAAGCCCGGCTTCGATCCCAACCTCTTCGCCGGGGGGATCTCGAAAAGCGACTGGGAACGCTACCGAAGCTCCATCCTGGACCCGCTCATGGACAAGGTCGTCCAGGCGTCCTACTACCCCGGATCCACTTACAAGGTCGTGCCCGCCCTGGCCGCCCTGGACAAGGGCGCGGCCACCGTCCAGACCAGCGCTTTCTGCACGGGCGGCAAACGCGTCTCCAATCACATGTTTCACTGCTGGAACCGCGGGGGGCACGGCAACGTGAATCTGCACCGGGCCCTGCGGGAATCCTGCGACGTCTATTTCTACACCGTGGGGGAACTGGCCGGCTACGAGGCCATCTACGACATGGCCCACGCCCTCGGCCTGGGCCAACGTCCCGGCATCGGCTTCAACTCGGAAACCGAGGGCCGCCTGCCCACCGTCGAGTGGCACGAAAAGATCCACAAGCGTCCCTGGTGGCCGGGCGATACGCTCTCCCATTCCATCGGCCAGGGCGATCTGAAGGTCAGTCCGTTGCAGATGGCCGTACTTTACGCGGCCATCGCCAACGGCGGACGGGTGATGACCCCCCAGGTGGTCCTCCAAATCCAGCATCGGGACGGAACGATCGTGGAGGAATTCAAGCCCAGGGTGCGGCGGACGCTCTCCGTCCGTCCGGAATACCTGGAGGCCGTGCGGCAAGGGCTGGAAGCGGTGGTCAACGAGCCCGGGGGGACGGGACGCGGCTCGCGGCTGGAGACGCCCCATTTCTCCGGAAAGACCGGTACGGCCCAGGTGGTGCGCCTGCCGGAGAACCAGCGGGAGCACGATGATTATTTATTGAAGGATCACGGCTGGTTCGTGGGTTACGCACCGTCCAAAGCGCCGAAGATCGTGGTGGCCGCCGTGGTGGAGCACGGTGAGCACGGAAGCTGGGTGGCCCCGGTGATCCGGGAAGTGGTGGCGGCCTGGTACGAAAAGCATACGGGCGAAAAAGCCAAGCGTCCGCCCTGGACCTGGTGGCCGCCCAAGCCGGAACTGCCCAGCCTGGACGCCTTCCGCGTGGATTCTCCCGTCCTTTCGACTCCGGAACAGGAATCCGATCCCGCCGATCCGGGCGACGGATCGCCTCCCGAACCCGCATCCCCGGTGGTTCCGCCTACACCCTGAATGAAGTTTCAGCCTCCTTCCGGCAGCGGATCGCCCATGCGGTCGAAAACGGAAAAGCGGCTCACCCTCACACCCGACGGCAGGCTTTCCAGATAGCGGTCGATCTCCCGGCGCTCGCGGGGCGAAAGCGGCGCCTCCACGTGACGCACCAGCACGCCGCGCTCGACCAACCCGTCATCGTCCAGCATCAACGGCCCCGCCTGGGCGATCATCTCGGCGATGGCTTCCCCGGCGCGCTCGAAGTAGTCCGGCGCGCCGGCGGCCTTCGCCCAGTCCGAACCAGGACCGTACTTCAGGTCCGGCAGGTATACGTCCACCAGGCCCCGGAAGCGCTTCAGCACGGAAACGCGTTCGTACCCGGAGCTGTTGAGGATCACCGGCAATGCAAAATCGGAGCGCTTGAGTTCGCGGAGCGCGCGAAGAAGCGCGGGAGCGTGGACCGTCGGGCTGAGAATATGCAGGTTGTGCGCGCCTTCGTCGGCCAGCCGCCGGGCGAGACGGCAGAATGCTTCCACCGACAGCGGCCGTCCCTCCCGGGCCATTTCCGGATTGTGGCAGGACGGGCAGCGCAGGGGACAGCCCGCCAGCATCAGCGCCCCCGACCCCCGGGTTCCGGCGATTTCCGGTTCGTCACCGAAGACGCGGCCCGCCGCCGCCGCGCGAAGCGCCGCGCCTCCGCAGAGCGGATGCGCCGCCGCCCGCCGGTCGAACCCGCATTGCTTCGGACACAGGCGGCACGCGGCGTATTCGTCTTCTTCCGGAATTTCCTCGGGCGGTTTCCGGCGGTCGGCGAGGCGGCGGGCCGCAGGCGGATCCTTGCGGGAGTCCGCGGACGATGGCGGGGGGGCGGGGGCCTTCGGAGGCCAATCCTCCGGAGAAAGCAAGCCCCGCAGGTCGTCCCAGAGGAAACTGATGCGCAGCTCGCCGTCGGGCCGGATCAGGATGTCACTTCGCTTGGGTGGAAACTCGGGATCGGGCGGCGGCTTTTTCATAGTATTCCCGCGTGCGCTTTCTTTGCAGGGTCTTTCCCAGAGCCTTCTCGAAGGGCTTCACCTCCCGCTCGCAGTCCGCCCCCTTGAACCCGGAGGTGGTCAGGGTGGTCTCGCCGTCCGGGGAGATGACGATCTCCAGTTCCTTTTTCACTGCCATTTCTGCACCACCAGTCGGATGGAGCCGTCCGCCAGGCGTTCTTCCTTCACCTGGCGGTAGCCGTTGCGTTTCGCCTCGTCCAGCACCTTCAGGCGGGCATAGGCCTGTTTCACACGGTTCAGGGTTTCGGGAATGTCTCCGGATGTCGTGTCAACGGCGAGAAATTCCGCCGGTTGTCCGGCCCTGGATTTCACGCCCACGAGCCGTCCCCGGGGCGTCTCGAAAACCCAGTCCGCCTGGGCCAGACAATTTTCCGCCCGGGCCAGGTTTTCCTTTTCGCGCCGGATCAGTTGCAGTTCCGAGACGGCTCTCGCCACCAGTTCGGGAACGATCAGAAAGGGCAGCACGGTGATCGTTGCGGACATGGAGATCTCCTTGTTATTTCAGCTTGCGGTACTCGTCCCAGTCGAAATCCCGCAGAACGCGCAGGACGACGTAAACCACCAGAAAAATCAACAGACTCGCCACACCCAGAACCAGACCCCAGAAGCGGAACACGAGGGAATCGACATCCTCCAGATATCCGAACAGCGATCCGAATTCGCCGTACAGGTAAAGCGCCGTGGCGGGAACCGCTCCGAACAGGATGTAGATCAGGCGGATTTTCGCATCGCCGATGTTTTGGCGGGATGATCGGACATCCGCCCGGGCCACGGCCAGATCCCGGGCGCGTTCGTTTTCCTCGCTTTCCCGTCGTTTTTCCTCGTTCAGACGGTCGTTTTCCGCCTGTTGCGCTTGTCTCCGGCGCGCCGTGGCGAGATCGTGCTCCCGTTGTCCGGGGCCGCCCAGGGGCGACCGGCAGTTGAGGCACTCGGCCAGGTCCAGGGGATTGTCCGCGCCGCAGTGGCGGCAGACGTGATAGGGAACGTCACGCCGGGACTCGTCGATGCGCAGTTCGTCGTCGGCTTCGATGCGTCGCCGGAAATCCCATCGGACCGGCGCGGAACCGGAATCCGTCTCTCCCGTCTCCGTTTCCAAGGCCCGCCGAAAAGGCTCGCCGGAAACCGTGAAACCATCCAGGGGCGTTTCCGAGGGGCGCTCCACCTGCTCCACCCGGGCGGCGGCTTCGGTGGAGGCTCCGCCCGGGCGCTCCCGGCGTTCGACCCGACCGTCCTCGTCCCGTTCCAGAAGTCCGATGCGCAGGTTGCTTTTCGCCATGGAGGAAGGTTCCGCCTATTCCGCCCGGTCGGTTTCGATGCGGGCCGCGCGTCCCGAAACACCCCTCGTCTCCGTGGAGGATTCGGCCATGCGGGCGCGGCGGGCCGCCCATTCGCGGCTGCGGCGCAGATCCTCGGCGGAGGTGACCGAAAGCGGCACGGTCTTGGCGGCCGCGTCCAGAAGATCCCCGGTGGCCAGTTCCCGGTCGGCGTCGAAGGCCGCGAACAGTCCCTCCAGCACCACGTGTTCGATCTCCGCGCCGGAAAAGCCGTCCGTGGCCTGCACGGCGGCCGGGAGGTCGAAGGTTTCCGCTTGCCGACCCCGCTTTTCGAGATGGATGCGGAAAATCTCTTCCCGGCTTTCGGTGCGGGGGAGATCCACGAAGAAGATCTCGTCGAAACGCCCCCGGCGCAGCAGTTCGGGCGGCAGGATGTCGATGCGGTTGGCGGTGGCCACCACGAAGACGTTGGCGGTTTTCTCCTGCATCCAGGTCAGAAGCGTTCCGAAGACCCGCGAGGCCGTGCCGCCGTCGGACGACCCGCTGGCGTTTCCGGCCAGTCCTTTTTCGATTTCGTCGATCCAAAGCACCGCCGGGGCCACGCCCTCGGCCACCTTCAGCGCCTGGCGCATGTTCTGTTCCGAACTGCCCACCAGTCCGGAGAAGATGCGCCCCAGGTCCAGGCGCAAGAGCGGCAGTTCCCAGAACTGGGCCACGGACTTGGCGGTCAGGCTCTTGCCGCAGCCCGGAGCTCCCAGAAGCAGTACGCCCTTGGGCGCGGGCAGGCCGAAGCAGGCCGCCTGGGGCGAGAAAGCCTTTCCCCGCACGCCGAGCCAGCGTTTCAGCTCGGAAAGGCCGCCCACGTCGCCCAGGGTGGCGTCCGGCTCGTAGAACTCCAGAATGCCGGATTTGCGGATGATCTGCTTTTTCTCGTTCAATACCAGGTCCACGTCCTCGTGGTCCAGCCTGCCGCCGGTCACGGCTGCCTTGGCGAAGGCGTTTTCCGCCTCGGTGAGCGTCAGCCCCTGGGCGGCACGTACGATGGCGTTGGCGTCGCGATTGCTCAACGCCACGGAATTCTTATCTTTTTTGTACAGAGCCCGGCAGACGGACTTGAACAGGTCGGTGAGTTCGGCGGCGTCCGGCAGGGGAATGTCCAGCAGGGTGATATCCTTTTCCAATTCGGGCGGCATCACCAGGCGCGGAGAGACGAGCAAAATGTTCTTGTAGGTGTTTTTCAGTTCGTGGGCCACGTCCCGGAGCAGGCGCGCCACATGGGGATCCTCCAGGAAGGGATGGAAATCCCGCAACAGGAACAAGGCGCTGACGTCTTTTTCCAGAATGTGGTTCAGTGCGTCCACCGGATCGGTGGCCTCGCCTCCTCCCATCCGGCGGGGCTCGCGCAGTTCCCGCACGGGCTCCAGCCCCCGGGTGGCCGTCCAGGAAAACAGCTGCTTGCCCTGGCGGCCGGCCAGTTCGAGCAGCAGATGCTCCAGCCGGGCCTCCTCGTGGGTCAGCAGGTAGAGCACGGGATAGCGGGCGCGGATCATCAGGTCGATCTCGTTCATCGTCCGCAGAATGGGGCTGGTGGCGTTTGTTTGTGTCATGGACAAATTATAGCGAGAATCGGAACGGAACGCAAATCCGGCGGCGGCTCCGGTCTTTTCTCGTTCCCCGCTTGCGGTCCGGACTGGAAACCGGTACAATCCGTTCATCTGTCATTCAAACGACGAGGCGCGGACCGAACCGACATGAATCGCCCAAACGCATCCAGGAAGACTTCGGACGAAAGGGTCGTAACGGCCGGAGATCACCGCGCGTCCGCAAACGTTTCTTCCGCGCGTTCCGGATGGCGCGGATTTTCCCTGGTCCTGTTGATTCTGCTGGCCACGGCGACTTTCGCCGAGGCCGCCCATCCCCTGCGATTGACGGATTATTCCGAGCAGAGCCGGGTGGAACTGGAGATCGCCGGCGGAAAGATGAAGAACCCGCTTCCGGCGACCTTCATGCATTATCTCCTGACCGTGGACGCCAATGTCCACGCCAACACCCATCTCTGGCTGGGCATCCCGTTTTCCGGCTATGAAGGCGTGGCGGGGACGGACAACATGATCCGGGGAAACCTGCTTCTGGGCGCGGGTTACCGACTTTCCATCACGGACTGGGTGTGCCTCGGTTTCGGCCTGCGGCTGTATCTGCCCACCTACGAACGCGCCGCCCCCACGTTTCTGGGATTGGATCGGGATCCGTTGCGGGCGCTGATGAGCCACTGGCACTACCGTTTCCAATACGCCCTTTCCGACCGCTTTCCCGTCAGTCCGGAAATGATGGTGCGCTTCGAAAAGGCCGGTTTTTTCGCGCAGTTGGAAGGCGCTTTCACCTGGGCGCCGGAGATCCGCGAGCGGACGGACGCCGTGCGCGAGAAGCACGTGCTGCTCTTTCAGTGGGGCGCGGGCCTGGGTTATGACGTGCTGGGGTACGTGGAGTTGAACGCCAGTGTAACCGGGCTTCTGGACGCGGACGGCGAGGCGAAAAACCTTGCGGAAATCCTGGGGGTTCCCGTGCGGGCCCCGCGCACGCTGCACGCCCTTTCGGTGGGCCCCCGGGCACAGTACAAATGGTTCGTTTTCCGTTTCGAGGCCGCCATTCCCCTGGAATCCGAGTTTCGCGAGCGCCTGGATCCCTGGTACACGGGGGCGGTGCAGGTGCAGTTTCCGTAATCGCCCGGAATCCTGCGAGAAACGCCGTATCAGGCGATCGACAGAATCACGTCCATGCCTTCTTCCAGTCCCAGAACGTCCCGGGCCGAGCCGAAGTTGACCCCGATCTCCAGGGTTCCCGACGACCCGGGATAGGCCAGGGGTCGGCCGGGCGCCACATCCGCGAAGGTTCGCCGGAAGGCCATCCCGTTCTTTCCGCAGCGCACGCGAAACGAGCCGGAATCGTGCAGGAAGGCGAAGCGCGTCGCGGCTTCGTTGGAAATGGAAGTCAGGGCGTTGCCGAAACCGTCGAAGAGCAGGATTTCCCCCCGGATTTCGTCCCCGCTTTCGGAAAAACGCGCCGGATCCGGCTCCAGAATGCGCCCGGCGGGCGGACCCAAAGAGGCGAGTTTTCGGCCCAGGGAAATCCGGGCCGCCGCCGGAGCGAAAACGTCCCGACCGTGAAAGGTATCGGACGGAAAGGCCGTTTCCTCCGGAATTTCGATGACATGGGCCGCTTCCAGCCGTTTTTCCGCCTGGAGAAAGCCGAACAGGCCGTTGTCCGGACCCACGAAAAATCGCCCGGCGGCTTTCAGCGCCAGGGGACGACGCTCCGTGCCCACGCCGGGATCCACCACGCAGAGAAACACAGCCTCCGGCGGGAAATGTTCCAGAGCGCTTCGAAGGAGGAAGGCGGCCGCACGCACGTCCCGGGCGGGCGCGGAGTGGCAGAGATCCACCATGCGAACCTGCGGGTTGCCTTTCAGCAGCACGCCCCGCATCTGGCCCGCGTAGCCCATGGCGTCTCCGAAATCGCTCAAAAGCACCACGGGCCGGTTCGTTGCGGACATGGTTCATCCTCCGGTATTTCTTCGCTTTTCCGCTTGCCTATTCGTATCCGGAAACCCCGTTCCCCTTGGAAAAACGGCGCGGCGTCTCGTTCCCATCGCCGACGGCGAGTCCCGCCCTTCCCGAAAAAGATGGCCTCAGCCCCCTGCAAAGAGCTTTTTGTGCTCGATCTTGATGCACTTGGCCTGTACGACTTCCAGACCGGCCGCCCGGGCCTTTTCCGCCGAGACGTGATGGGCCAGACCCAGCTGCATCCAGACGGCCTTGGCTTTGGCGGAGATGGCTTCGTCCACCACGCCGGGAACGGCGTCGATCTTTCTGAAAATGTCCACGATATCCACGGGTTCGGGAATCTCCGCCAGGCTCTTGTAGCTCTTCTCCCCCAGGATCTCTTCCTTCGCGGGGTTGACCGGGATCACGCGATAGCCGTGTTCCTGAAGGTATTTCGCCACCCGGTGGCTGTCGCGCTCGGGCTTGTCGCTCAACCCCACCACGGCCACGGTGCGGCTGTTTTCCAGAAGGCGCTTCACGTCGTCGTCCAGCGGATTTCCATCCGGCATCTCGCAGCTTACGTTCTCCTCGCTCATGATCGTTTCCTCCGGGTTCGGGATCGCTTCAAACGGGTTTTTCCGTCAAAGGGTACGAAAGCCGTGGATTCGGGTCAAGCGGAAATCATCGAAATCGGAGAACGTCTCGTGTGGGCGCTTTCCGAGCGAGAGGCTTCGGGGCGTCGTCGAAGAACATCCACGAAAAACCATGTCTTCCTATAGGATCTCTTGCTTTCGGGTTTTTAAATCGACTCGCCGGGGTGGAAAATCGGCTGGTGGTAGTACCACCGGCCCGGGTGGAAGCCCTTTTCTGACACCAGAGTAAGCCGGAATCGAGGATACAATTGTTCCTTACAATAGCCATTGATTGCATAGGCGTCTATAAACGAATTTTTATGGACTCGCCGCCGAATCCGGATTCCAGACCCGCATTTCGCCGTCCCGAAACTCCATCCACAGGGCGTCCGGACGGGAGACGGGTTTCGGGAAACGGAACATCATCCGGCGAATGCCCTGGTTTTCCAGATACAGACCCGGGCGGACCGTCATTTTTTTCAAATGCAGGGTCTTTCCGGACATCTGCGGCAACATGCTGCTGTCCCAGCCGAAAAGCCCGGGACCGTAGAAGAATCCCAGGGGCTCGCTTTCCACCGCGATGGCGTTTTCGTCCAGTTTCCGCGTGCTCGTATTCAGTTTCAGCCGCCAGTTTTCCTCGGCGGGAAGCAGTAAAGACGCCAGGTTGCGCGTCCAGGCCGGAAGTTTGGAATGATAGAAGGAACTGGAAAACGTCAACACCTGGACGTCCAGATCCGGCCGTTCGAACATCTCCGCCAGAAGCCCGTGGATGGCGATCATGGGCGGCCAGACGTGCAGCAGATACAAGTCCTTCACCTCCGGCCGCTCGCGTACGGCCCGACCGATTTCGTCCACCGCCGCGTGAATGCGTCGCTGGAACTCCGTGGCCGTGACACTGTGCATGGCGCTCATGGAGAAACCGATCAGAAGCAGCACGGCCGTGAGGATTTTCGCCAGCCGCGCACGGCGAATTGATTCGAAATCCATGCCGCGCTTCAGTCCGATGGCGACCAGCGCCGCCAGCCCCGGCAGGGCGAAATAGAGGTAGCGTCCGCAGACCGCCAGCCAGATCATGGAGAACAGAAAGCCCAGCGCCCACAGGGCGAAAAACAGCCCCCTGGATCCGCGCAGGAACCACAACCCCGCGAAAATTGCCAGCATCATCGGAACCAGCGCCAGCGCGTAGACCAGAGGCGGAAGCCCGTTTTCGATGAAGAAGGGGACCATGGGCATCCCGGTGATCGCGAGCTTGACGTATTGGATCAGATTGTAACCGGTAGCCGCCAGGGGACCGTAGGCTTTGAAGGCGTGATAATTGGCCTTGACCATGGACCAGGTGCCGGGCCCGCCGTCGTCCAGGATGCGCCAGGTGAAAAAGGCCAGGGCCGCGACCACGAGCGGAACCCAGGAAAAATCCGGCTTCCCGTAGCGTTCCTTCCCCGGAAAGAGACGCCGCGCCAGATCGAAAAAGGCCAGGATGAAGGGAAAGGCCAGGGCGTGTTCTTTCGCGCCCAGAGCCAGAAAATAGGAGGCGAAACACGCGAAAAGAACGCGAAACCGGCCGCTTTCCTTCCACGAAAGCCAGAACCATAACGACAGCAGACACAGGCCGGTGGCCTGGAGGTCGCATCGCGAGGAAATCCAGCCGATGGGTTCGGAAGCCGCCGGGTGAACGGCGAAAAGCAGCGCGGCCAGAAGCGCCGTGGGCCGCGAGAGTTCCATGCGAAGCAGAACGGCGAAAAGCAGCGCCGCGTTGGCGACGTGCCACAGGAGGCTGTGCAGGTGGTACCCCGCGGCCTCGAATCCGAACAGTTTCAGATCCAGCCAGACGCCCATCAGGTAGACCGGGCGGAAATAATATTGAACCTGCTCCACCCAGGCCATGTTCGTCATGACCTCGCGTTCCATGTACCAGAGCGAATCCAGATCCTCGCGCCCGGCCCGCCAGACGGAAAAAACGTAATCCCCCCGCAGCAGGGCGTCCAGGTGAACGAAGTCGTCCATGAAGAACCAGGCGCGCAGAAACGGCAGATAGGGAAGAAGCGCCGCCAGAACCACCAGCGTCCAGGCCACGGTCGGGCGTTCCAGAATGTCGGCGAGACGACGTTTCGTCATGAGGGCTCCCAGCGAGTGTTTCGGATATCGGCTTTCACGACCCGGGGGGTCGAATTATACGTCGGAAGGATTCATGCGTCAAGTTTACGACGAATGATCCTCGAACGATCAAAAGGCGCGTTTCCATTCTCATCCGCCGCTTCCCGGAAATTCCGCTCCGACCCGCAAAAGAAAATCGGCCCCCGCCAAAGGGAGGGGGCCGGAGGGAAGGGAAGGCGGGAAAAAACGGATGTTCGTCCGGGACCGCGGGTCGGTCCCTTACAGGCAGGTACCCATCAGGCAGGTTCCGGAGCAGCACAGGTCCACGCCCTCCATGCAGGGGGCGTTGGCCGGCAGGCAGGCCTGGCGTCCGCGCTCGGAAACTTCCGTGTCCGGATCGCCGCCGCAGGCCACGCAGAGGTAAGCCGTTTCCGCCGAGCAGCAGAAGTTGGGCGGGCATTCCGGGCATTGCAGCGGCACGCAGGTGCCCACCTGGCAGACGTAGCCATCGGCGCAGGGCGGCACACAGCAGGTGCCGCAGTACCAGAAGTCCACGTTGTAGTTGCAGCATTTGTCGCTGGCGCAGGGCGGATCGAACAGGCTGCAGAATTCGCACAGGCCGTTGTTCGGGTTGCACTCGCCCTCTTCGCAGCTTCCCGCCGTGCAGGGCGGCACGCAGCAGCCGCCGGGGCCGCAGACTTCCGTGCCGGGACAGTCGCTGGTGCGGTTGCATTCCGTGACGCACGCGGCGGTGTCGCCGTCGGGCGTTTCGTCATCGCCGTCCACGCCTTCGTCCATGTCCGTGTCACCGTCCGCCGACGCGTCCTCGCAATAGCCCGTAGTCAGGTTGCAGGTCTGGCCGGGCCAGCAGTCGTTGTTGTTCTGGCAGGCCGGGAATTTCGGTTCGCAGCTTCCGCTGACGCAGATCTCGGAGGCCGAGCAGTCGTCGTGGGTGACGCAGGGGCTGAGATCGGCATCGCCGTCGGCGATGGGCATGCACTGGCCGTCGCCGTTGATGTCCACCTGGCATTCGAAGCCGGATTCGCAGTCGGCGTCCACGGTGCAGCCCCTGGTGGCCTCGCAATGCCCCTGGTCGTTGCAGAACTGTCCCAGGGGGCAATCGGAATGCAGCGTACAGCCGGCCTCGTCGCCGTCGGTGGACTCCAGGGGGATGCAGCTTCCCATGCCGTCCACCGTGTCGGGCGGGATGTAGCAGATATATTCCACGTTCGGGTTTTCCGGATCCACGCAATCGAAATCGCTGCCACAGGCCACCCGACGGGCGTCCTCTACGCAGACTCCGTTGGCGGCGTCGCAAACGTAACCCAGTTCGCAGTCCTCGTGGACGGCACAGGCCTGGGCGTCATCGAACAGGTCCGACTCCGAGCACTGGACGGCCAGAAACGCGGCCAGCAGCACGCCCATCAACACCGCCAGGCGCGGGATCGTTCGTATGGTGTTCGTTTTCATCTTCCTTCTCCTTTTCGTTTATCCGAAACGCATAAGTTCTCTCCGGCGCTTAGGGCGTCGGGGAAGACGGATCGCACTGGCAGACATCGCCCGCCATGACATAGTTTTTGCATGACCAGTTCACGCCGTATTGCTGTTTGCATTGTTCGTCGCCGCCGCACGCGGTGGTGCAGTAGCCCAGGGGAAGCACGCAGGCGTTCGCGCCTTCGGAGCAGTCGCCGGGCAGCGTGCATTCCAGCAGCGGGCAGTCCAGATAGGTTTCACTCTGCCGGCAGCGGCAGAAATCGTCGATGCAGGCCCAGGGCGCGGGGCACTGGGCGTCGGACTGACAGGGTTTCGAGCAGGCACGGTCGAAGAAGGGATTGGCGTCGATCTCCGTGCAGGACAGGCCGAAGGCGAAGCAGAGATTCATGTTCTCCGCGCAGGGAATCATCTGGCAGAAGTCGCCCCGGTCCGGCGTGGGATCGCAGGCGTTTCCCAGCCTGTCATCGTCGTCGTCTTCCTGAAGGGGGTTGTCGGCATAGGGACAGTTGTCGCAGGCGTCTCCGAAGCCGTCGGCGTCGTTGTTCTCCTGCAACGGATTGGGATGGTCGGGACAGTTGTCCTCGGCGTCCGGGCGGCCGTCGCGGTCCCGATCCGGCGGCGCTTCCACGTCCGGATCCTCATCGGCGTCGGGATCCGCTTCCTCGTCCCCGTCTGCATCCGCCTCTCCGTCCAGATCGCCGTCCAGGTCGCCGTCTCCCTCCGTTTCGGGCTCCGGTTCGTCCAGCACGGTTCCCCGGGCGATGACGGCCTCGGGCACGGCCTCGCCCGGGTCCAGACGGCCGTTGCCGTCGGAATCCTCGTAAATGACGAAACTCCGGGCCGTCCGGCGCGTGAAATCGTCGAAAACATGGGGATTGTGGGCCGCGTCCACGCGCAGGACATCCTTGTCGTCCGGCTCCAGGCTATCGAGCACGTCTTCCGGGAGCAGCGCGCCGATGTCCAGGGCCAGAAGCCAGTTCGCCGTCCGGCCTGCCTGGAACAGGAACGTCCCCAGTTCCGGAATGAGGCGCAACCGACCGGAAAAATCCAGCGCCACGGAAATGTGCCGGTCCTTGGAATCCACGCCGTCCATGTACAGGGGCACGGGATTCGGCGGCAGCAGGAAATCCAGGGAACAGAACGAGCGTCCGGCCGGCATGACCAGCTTCAAACGGGGACTTTCCACCGAAAGCAGCGACAGCGACAGATCCCCGGACTGGCTCACAAGCCGCTCGCCCGCGTCGGCCATACAGGCCGGATGGTCGGGCAGGAAGCCGTCCCGGATGCCCAGGGTCAGCGTGGTCCATTGGATCAGCGGGGCGGGATTGTAGGCCACCAGCGTCATGAAAACGGTGATGGCGTTGCCGCCCTCGTTGCTGGTTCCCTTCAGCACGTAGGCTCCCACGTCTCCGTCGCCGTCCGCGCCGCCGTCCGCCTCGGAGAAATCGGTCCGGTCCGCGTCGCCGGAGAGGCTCGCGCCGTCGTTCGCGCAGGAAAGACCGATGAGAAGCGGAAGCAGCGCCAGAAGAGCGGTCAGAATGTGCATTCGCGCGTTCGACATGGCCGTCTCCTATGCCTTCCCTTCCGCCGTCTCCCGCCGGGTCAGGGGGAAGAAGGCCATTTCCAGATGGTACACCTGTTCCGTCTCGCAATGGGAATCGACGATGGCCCGAACGTTGTCGATACAGGCCACCATCTGCTTCGTGACTTCCTCGTAGGCTTCCGCGGGAATGGACATGGTCAGCCCGCGGAAATGGCGCTCGCTCACCGGAAGCTCCATGGCGTCCTTCGCCAGGTCGAGCATCTTCAGGTGATAGGTTCTAAGCGGCACCGAGCCCAGGCGGTCGCCCGTGCTCTGGTGGTTATGGGTCACGCAAAGCGTTCCGTCTTCGTCCCGTTCGAGCTGTCCCAGGCGCTCCAGCCGGGAGAGGGCCTCGCGGATGCGGGTCGCGGAGGCTTTCTTGGGCAGACGCTCCGAAATCCACTTCGGATCCTCGCGAAAATCCTTCAGGGCCACCATGTCCCGCAGCGTCAGGGTGAGCGGATCGGCGAAGTAATCGAACTGGTCCAGTTCCAGATGATGGACGTTCAGGAATTTCCGGTTCCGGCGCAGGCTCTCCAGGGCGTCCGCCTTGGCCTCGGTGCTGCGCGCCTGACCGTAACGCACCAGATCGTGGAAAAAGCCCGCCTCTTCCGAGGTGAAGCAGAGCACGTCCACCAGCCGCCGAAAAAGGGAATCCGACAGGTTCCGCTTACCGTCGGTAATCATCTTCAGATAGCTGGGACTGGCCAGGCCGAGCCGGTCGGCGAAATAACGCCGGGAATACTTGGCGTTTTCGGCCTTCAGTTCCTTTAGCCGTTCGCGCAGGAAGTCCCTGAAGTCCGTGAATTCGAAGATGTTGAGCTTCGTCCGTTTCATGATTCCAAGTATCGGGCAATCCAAAGGGAAAATCAAGTCCGAAAACGAGAAAAATGCCGGTTTATTGTACACAATACGTGTACGTATCGTTGAGATAAAAGACGAGATTCTATTGTCATTACAGCCACTTCTCGATTTCATCGTGAACATCGAAACGAGTTTCCAAGATTATTTTGTTCCTTTTTCCGTCGGCGAGAATCCCCTTCCCCATCCGCTCCGAATCCCGGCTTCGGCTAAAGAATCGCCCCAAACTTCCGAATTCAGGAAAGCGGAAGCCGCCGCCCGTCACCGGCATTTTCCCTTTTTTTCGGAAATCCCTGTGTTACACTGGTAGGCGGATAACAGCCGGTCCATGAACCGGGACGCACGGGTTTCGAACGGAAAAACAAGATCGGGCGGAGAAGCGGAAGCGGCCGCCGGACCCACAAACCGAAAGCGAGGAGGCGTCATGTCGGATGGAAAGAATCTGTTGAGCCGGATTTCCGGCCGCTTCGACAAGAAGCGGTTCCTGAATCTGCACTGGGAAGGAAGCTTTTCCGAATACCTGGAACTGGTCCGCAAGAACCCGGACGCGATCCGCACCGCTTTCCAGCGCGCCTACGACATGGTGATGAGCTACGGCCACAAGGACTACGTGGACGCCAAGAAGAAGATCACGCACTATACGTTCTTCGACGATCCCATCGGAAACGGCCGCGACGCCGTGTTCGGCATCGACATCCCGCTGATGAAACTGGTCAACCTGTTCCGTTCCGCCGCCCAGAACTACGGCACGGAAAAGCGCGTGATCCTGCTGCACGGTCCGGTGGGATCGGCCAAAAGCACCATCGTGCGCATGCTGAAGAAGGGTCTGGAGGAATACAGCCGCACCGACGAGGGCGCGTTGTACACCTACGCCTGGTCCATTCCCAGCGAGGGAGGCCCGGACGAGATCATCCCCTGCCCCATGCACGAGGAACCCCTGCACCTGATTCCGGAGGAGATGCGTGGAGAGTTTCTGGAGGAACTGCTGCCGAAAAAAAGCAACAAGCCCTACCATTACCACGTGGACGGGGGGCTGTGCCCCGTCTGCCGCTATTACATGCACGACCTCATGCGCCGCTACGAGGGCGACTGGGAGAAGATCATCACCAACCACATCCGGGTCAAGCGCATCACCATGTCCGAACAGGACCGTGTGGGCATCGGCACCTTCCAGCCCAAGGACGAGAAAAACCAGGATTCCACCGAACTGACCGGCGACGTGAACTATCGCAAGATCGCGGAGTTCGGCACGGATTCCGATCCCCGGGCCTTCAACTTCGACGGCGAGTTCAACGTGGCCAACCGCGGCATCATCGAATTCATCGAGGTGCTGAAACTGGACGTGGCCTTCCTTTACGACCTGCTCGGCGCCAGCCAGGAACACAAGATCAAACCGAAAAAGTTCGCCCAGACCGACATCGACGAAGTCATCATCGGCCACACCAACGAGCCGGAATACAAGAAGCTTCAGAACAACGAATACATGGAGGCCCTGCGCGACCGCACCGTGAAGATCGACATCCCCTACATCACCCGCGCCAGCCTGGAGCGCCGTATCTACGAAAAGGATTTCGATCAGAAGCGCATCCCCATGCACATCGCCCCGCACACCTTCGAGGTGGCCGCCATGTGGGCCGTGCTCACCCGGCTGGAACCGCCCATGCAGGGCAACATCTCCGTCAGCCAGAAAATGAAACTCTACGACGGCCGCTCCCTGCCCGACTTCAACGAGGACACCGTGGTGGAACTGCGCAAGTCCGCCGCCCGCGAGGGGATGATCGGCATCAGCCCGCGCTACATTCAGGACAAGATCAGCAACGCCCTGGTGCGCTACGCCGACGAGGGGCACATCAATCCTTTCATGACCATGAACGAACTGGAGGCGGGGCTGAAGCACCACTCGCTCATCAGTTCCGAAAAGGATCGCGAGCACTTCGCCGAAATGCTTTCGGTGGTCAAGCAGGAATACGAAGATATCATCAAGAACGAGGTCCAGCGGGCCATCAGCGCCGATGAGGACGCCATCCGCAAGCTCTGCGCCAACTACGTGGACAACGTGAAGGCCTACACCCTGAAAGAGAAGATGAAAAATCCCTACACCGGCCAGTACGAGGAGCCGGACGAGCGCCTGATGCGCAGCATCGAGGAAAAGATCAGCATCCCCGACAGCCGCAAGGACGACTTCCGCCGGGAGATCATGAACTACATCGGCGCCCTGGCCCTGGAGGGCAAGCAGTTCGACTATCGTTCCAACGAACGCCTGGACCGAGCGCTCGAAATGAAGCTCTTCGAGGACCAGAAGGACGCCATCAAGCTGACCAGCCTGGTCTCCAACGTGGTGGACAAGGAGGCCCAGGAAAAGATCGACGTGGTGAAAGCCCGGCTCATCAAGAACCACGGCTACAACGAACAATCCGCCACCGACGTGCTGAACTACGTGGCCTCCATCTTCGCCCGGGGGGACTCCAAGAATCCTTCCTGACGGGGAACGTTCCCAGTTGAAACAAGCCCCAGGAGGACCAAGGACATGGCCGGCGTACTGACGATAGAAAAGGATCACAATCGCTTCAAGCAGATCGTCCGGGGTCGCATCAAGCAGGATCTGAAGAAGTACATCACCAAGGGCGAGATGATCGGAAAGCGCGGAAAGGACACCATCCGCATTCCCATGCCCCAGATCGAGATCCCTCATTTCCGCTTCGGCGGAAAGGAACAGGGCGGCGTGGGCCAGGGAGAAGGCGAGCCCGGCGACGCCCTGGGACAGGACGGCGAGCCCCAACCCGGACAGGGCGAGGCCGGCGACCAGCCCGGCGAGCACGAACTGGAGGTGGAATTCACGCTTTCCGAACTGGCGGAGATCCTGGGGGAGGAACTGCACCTGCCCCGCATCCTGCCGAAAGGCACGGACAAGCTGCGCTACACCGTGGATAAGTACCGGGGAATCCGCCGGGTGGGTCCGGACAGCCTGCGCCACTTCAAACGCACCTATCGCGAGGCGCTGAAACGTCAGATCTCCCTGGGAAGCTACGACGCGGGAAACCCGATGGTGATCCCCGTGCGGGAGGACATGCGTTACCGCTCGTGGAAGACCATCCCGGAGCCGCAGTACAACGCGGTGATTCTCTACATCATGGACGTGTCCGGCTCCATGGGCGACGAGCAGAAGGAGATGGTGCGCATCGAATCCTTCTGGATCGACACCTGGCTGCAAAGCCAGTACAAGGGACTCGAAAGCCGTTACATCATCCACGACGCCCAGTCGCGCGAGGTGGACCGCGAGACCTTTTTCCGCACGAAGGAATCCGGTGGAACCGTCATCAGTACGGCGTATAAGGTCGCCCTGGACATCATCCAGAACGATTATCCCGTGGAGGACTGGAACATCTATCTCTTCCAGTTTTCCGACGGCGACAACTGGTCCAACGACGACACGGCGCTCTGTATCGACCTTCTGCGGGGACAGATCCTGCCGAAAGCCAACCTGTTCGGCTACGGCCAGGTGCGCTCGTTCTTCGGCTCCGGCCAGTACATCAACGATCTCCGGCGCAGCGTCGCCGACCAGGAAAACGTGGTGCTCTCCGAGATTCCGGACAAGGAGGCCATTTACCAGTCCATCAAGGATTTTCTGGGAAAGGGGAAATAGTGGCGGCCTTTGCGGACATCCCGGCCGGGGTCATGAAGATCGGACGGCACGCGAAAACCTTCGCGAAAAACCGCGGCCTGCACCGCTTCGGTTATTGCTCCTGCTGCGGGCGGCGGGGCCTGTTCTACGCCTTCGCCGACGTCCACCCGGACGAGGAACTTCTGTGCCTGCATTGCCGATCGGTCAGCCGCCACCGCAAGGTGGCCCGCACGCTGCTTGCCGAACTGGAGCTTTCCCGCCATCCTTCCATCCGTCACGCGCGGGAGGATCTTTCCGGTTTCAGGATCCTGGACAGCTCCGGCACGGGCCCCATGAGCCGCGCCATGGCGGGCGTGGAAGGCTGGATTCGGGGTTGGTACGGCGAGGGCGCGCCGCCCGAAGGCTGCCGTCTCGCGGACCTTCAGCGGCTTCCCTTTGAAGACGCCTCCCTGGATGTCGTCGTCAGCGAGGATGTCCTGGAGCACGTTCCCGACCTGGAAGCCGCCATTCGAGAAATCGGGCGGGCGCTCCGCCCCGGCGGTATGCATCTGTTCACCATGCCCTATCGGAAAGACACCGCCACCGTGCGGCGTTCGGAAATCCGGGATGGCGCGCGTGTCGCCTGCCTGCCGGACGTTTTCCATCACGATCCCGACACCCGCCGGGGCGTACTGGTCTATCAGGACATCGGTAACGATTTCGAGGACTTGTGTCGTTCTTGCGGCCTGTCTTTCGAGACGGCCCCCACGCCCCCGGGACGCGAATTTCATTACTTCGGCGGCCGGCCCGTCTACCGCAGCCGCCGCCTGAACGAAACCCACGGGAGAATGCCATGCTGACGCCCGAACTCGAGGCCCACCGGGCGAGAATCGAACACCACGCCCGCGAATACGGCCTGGATTTCTTCCAGACCTTTTTCGAGATTCTGGATATCCGCAAGATCTCCGAGGTGGCCGCCTATGGCGGATTTCCCACCCGCTATCCCCACTGGCGCTTCGGCATGGAATTCGACGGGCTGGACAAGGGACACAGCTACGGCATGCAGCGCATCTACGAGATGGTCATCAACAACGATCCCTGTTACGCCTATCTCATGGCCTCCAATCCCGTCTACGACCAGAAAACCGTCATCGGCCACGTCTACGCCCACTGCGACTTTTTCAAGAACAACCTGTGGTTCTCCAAGACCAACCGCAAGATGATGGACGAGATGGCGAATCACGCCGCCCGCATCCGGCGCTATATCGACAAATACAGCCTGGACACGGTGGAAGCGTTCCTGGATCGTGCGCTCTCCCTGGACAACCTCATCGACCCGCATTCCATGTTCATCGAACGAACCGCCCGGGAACTGACCGAGGAGGAAAAGATCGAACGCCGCCAGGTGCCACGCATCAAGGCGAAGAAATACATGGAACGCTATATCAATCCCAAGGAGTACGTGGAGGAACAGAAACGCAAGATGCAGGAAGAGGAAGACCGTCGGGACGAACATTTCCCGCCGGAGCCGGTGCGCGACGTGCTGGCCTTCCTGATCGCCCACGCACCGCTGAAGGAATGGCAGCAGGACATCCTTTCCATCGTGCGGGAGGAAGCCTACTATTTCGCGCCCCAGGGCATGACCAAGATCATGAACGAGGGCTGGGCCACCTACTGGCATTCCCGCATCATGACCGAGAAGGCCATGGACGATTCCGAACTGATCGGCTACGCCGACCACTATGCCGGGGTGGTGGCCACACGTCCGGGGCAGCTCAATCCGTACAAACTCGGCGTGGAACTCCTGCGCGACATCGAGGAACGCTGGAACAAGGGCCGCTTCGGCAGAGAATACGAGGACTGCGACGACATGAAGGAAAAACTCACCTGGGACCGGAAACTGGGCCTGGGGCGCGAGAAAATCTTCGAGGTCCGCAAACTCCACAACGACGTCACCTTCATCGACACCTTCCTCACGCCGGAATTCGTCCGCAAGCACAAGATGTACACCTTCGGCTACAATCCGCAGCGGGAACGCTGGGAGATCTTTTCCAAACGCTTCGAGGACATCAAGCAAAAACTGCTGCAAAATCTCACCAACGGCGGCCAGCCCTTCATTCGGGTGGAAAACGGCAACCACGACAATCGAGGGGAACTGTTGCTCGGCCATCAACACGAAGGGGTGGATCTGAAAATGGACTACGCCCAGGACGTGTTACGGAATCTGGCGGCGGTCTGGGGCCGTCCGGTGAATCTGGCCACCGTCCTCGGAGAAAAGGAAGTCCTTCTGCGGCACAACGGCGAAACCTTTTCCGCTCGGGAAGTCGGCGCAAGGAAAAACGGCGAAAAGGAAGAAGAAAACGGCGGAGCATAGACGCTCCGGCGGGCGGATGGAAGCATTGAAACCGGCGAACGCCGGATCGGCGTTCGTCGAGAATTTCGAAGGATAACGCTTCGGAATCCGAGGATCGAATTTCCGAATGGAAGAAAAAAAACGGATTTAGGCTCCGATGATCTCCCGGGCCTTGCTCTGCATGTTCGGAAACAGTGTCGGCGGAACTTTCTCGCGGCCCACGGTCACGGCGACCTGATAGCGGGCGCATTTCGTGAAATCCCCCTTGCAATACTGACATTTCATCGTTTCGGCCAACGTTCCGGACGCCTTTTTAAAGAATTCACATCCGCCCAGTTTTCCACAATCCGGCATTTCCATTCTCCTTTCGATTCCAGGTTTCTTCCCATGACCGATCTTGCGCTATCCATGCTCCCCGTTCCGTTCCCGAAAATGGAAACCGCCGGGGGACCGCACCCTACGCTTGCCTGTCCTTTTCGGAAATCGACACGAATATGAAATCTTTACAAAAGAAATCCTACGAAAGTGTCGGGAAACCTCTCAGAAAATCCCCAAGGCTTTAAAAGGATCGGCAAAGAAGAAAATACGCAAAAAGAACGGGGAGATGGAACACCGCCAAATGGAATTCCCCGTTGGGAAAACCCTTCGCTTCTCTGTATGAATTTTTACTTTGAAAGTGCGGTAAATGGTCAATAGGCCAGCAAAGACGTCCGGACGGGAATCGGGAACCGGCCCGGCCTCACTTGCGGGAAAGATACGTCACGACGGAAGTCGGAACAGCGCCGCCAGGGAAAGGCGTACTTTCGGCCGCTCTGCCAGGACGAAACCGTTCGCCTCGCCCAGGCGAATGCTCTCCTCGAAGGCCTTCTTGCGGACGTGCCCCTTCGGCTCCACGATAAGAAGCGCGCCGTTTTCCTTAACGATCCCGGAAAGTTCGGAGAAAAACTGCGCGGGATCGGGCGTCTCGTGCAGCATCCAGAACGCCAAGGCGAAGTCCGCCTTGCCGTTCCAGCCGATGCGGTCCGATTCGCAGCGATGAAACGTGATGCGATCCAGCACCCCGGCGCTTCGGGCGCGCTCGCGCAGCATGTCGAGCATCTCGGGTTGCAGGTCCGCCGAAACCACCCGGCCCACGGAGCCGACTAGCCGGGCCATCCCGATGGAGGCGAATCCGCGCCCGCAGCCCACGTCCAGCGCCGTCTGTCCGGGCTTCAGGTACGGCCCGAAGAGTTTTTTCGGGTTGTGGATGAAGGGACGCAGGAAGTTGTCGAAACGATGAACGATCCCCGGGGGACAGACGTGCGGTTCGAAGCTTTGCGTTTCGTGGGACAAGGCGTTTTCCTCCGTTCGTTTCGTTTCCGAAATGGCCCGAACGTCAGTCCATGCCGCCCAGATAGGAAATCAACAGTTCCAGGCCTTCCAGCATGCGCGGACCGGGAAAGGCGAACAGGCTTTCCGGCAGGAAATGCACCTGTTTGGTTTTGACGGCCGACAGCCCCTGCCAGCCCGCCCGCTTCAGAATGTCGTCCGGGTCCAGGTCGTCCAGTTCGTCTCCCTGGCCGACCCAGCCGATGAAGATCATCTCCGGATCCCGTTTCAGGATTTCCTCTTCCTCCGGCAGGAAGGTGGGCAGGGGAAAATCGTGGAAGATGTTCTGCGCGCCGGCGCGTTTCAGCATGTCCGTGATCCAGTTTCGTGCGCCGGGACTGACGAAGGGATCCGGGTACAATTCGAAATAGACCCGGGGCGGATCCCCGCCGCGCCCTGCCGCCGCGCCGATACGACGGATACGAGCCTCCAGGTCCGTCACCAATTTGCGGGCCCGCTCCTCCACGCCGCATTCCGCGCCGATCATGTAGGCGTCCACCAACAGGTCGTCGAAACGCTCCGAGTGCAGCACCGTCAGCGGAAGATCTTCTTCCCGCAGCCAGCCGATCACCGCTTCCGATCCGGCCACGGAATCCAGCGCCAGCACCCGGTCCGGTTGCAACTCCTTGATTTTCGGGACGTTTAAATTATCCACCGGGCCGATATCCTCGACCCGGGGATGGAGGGGACAGAATTGATGGCTGCGCTCGTCCGCGCCGACGATGGCCGCTTCCAGTCCCAGCATCAACAGCAGGTCCGTGATGGACGGGGCGCAGGAAACCAGGCGCTTCGCCGACGCTGTCGGGCCGGACGGATTCATCGTCAGCGTTTCAGGTGGTAGATCGATTCCATTCCCATGTAACGCGCCTGCTCGCCCAGTTCCTCCTCGATGCGCAGGAGGCGGTTGTACTTGGCGATGCGGTCGGTGCGGGAAGCGGAGCCGGTCTTGATCTGGCGGGCGTTGGTGGCCACCACCAGATCCGCGATAAAGGTGTCCTCGGTTTCGCCCGAACGGTGGCTGACCACCGCCGTCAGACCGTTGGTCTTGGCCATCTCGATGGCGGCCAGGGTCTCGGTCAGCGTGCCGATCTGGTTGAGCTTGATGAGGATGGAGTTCGCCACGCCCAGATCAATGCCCCGCTGGAAACGCTTGGTATTGGTGACGAACAGGTCGTCGCCCACAAGCTGAACCTTGTCGCCCAGTTTTTCGGTCAGGATCTTCCAGCCGTCCCAGTCGTCTTCGGCCAGGCCGTCCTCGATGCTGATGATGGGATAGCGACTCACCCAGTCCGCGTAGAAATCGGCCATTTCCGCGGCGGTCTTGGCCTCGCCGGAGGACCACTTGAAGACGTACTTTCCGTCCTCGTAGAACTCGCTGGCGGCGGCGTCCAGGGCCAGGAAAACGTCCTTGCCGGGTTCGTATCCGGCTTTTTTCACGGCCTCCAGGATGACCTCGATGGCCTCCTCGTTGCTCTTCAGGTTGGGTGCGAAGCCGCCTTCGTCGCCGACGGCGGTGTTGTATCCCTTGGATTTCAGGACTTTTTTCAGGTTGTGGAAGATCTCGGTGCCCATGCGCATGGCTTCCGAGAAACTGTCCGCGCCCAGGGGCAGAATCATGAATTCCTGCAAGTCCACGTTGTTGTCCGCGTGGCTGCCGCCGTTCAGGATGTTCATCATGGGAGCCGGCAGAATGCAGGCCGCCACGCCGCCCAGGTAGCGATACAGAGGCAGGTCGAAAGCCGTGGCCGCCGCCCGGGCGCAGGCCATGCTGACGGCCAGGATGGCGTTGGCGCCCAGTTTGCTTTTGTTGGGCGTGCCGTCCAGTTCCAGAAGACGCTGATCGATGGCGATCTGGTTGGCGCAATCCATATCTTCCAGGGCCGGGCCGATGATGTCGTTTACGTTGCCCACGGCCGTGAGCACGCCCTTGCCCATGAAGGTGTCGCCGCCGTCCCGCAGTTCCACGGCCTCATGCTCGCCGGTGGAAGCACCGGAAGGCACCGCCGCGCGGCCGATGAACCCGCCGTTGGTGTACACGTCCGCCTCCACGGTGGGATTTCCCCGGGAGTCGAAAATCTGTCTGGCGATGATCCGTTCGATAATCGTCATGAGCGTCTCCTTCTGCGGCGGCTCAGGCTACGCGCCGAGCGGCGGGAGGAAGCCTGTTCGATCATTTCCACTTTCCCGGCCGCGATCTCCCGCAACGCCAGGGTGGGTTCCTTGTTTTTGGGATGATCCACCAGCCTGACATCGCCGGCCAGAAGCTGGCGGGCCCGCTTGGAGGCCATGTGGACCAGGGTGAATCGATTTTCCACGTTTTCGAGGCAATCCTCGACGGTTACACGCGCCATACCTCGTTCCTCCTTCGAATAAGAAGTTTCCTGTCCCCCCACCCAAGGTTGTCTATTCTAAGTGCTGTTCGTCAATATGCAAGCTTTTTCCGCAGCGGATCGAGAAAAAACGAGAAAAAGCAAAAGTTTACGAAAGCTGGAGGCAAATCAGCAGACGGAATTCCCCGACTTCCTGCGCCGTGAAAACCGTTTCGATCACGGGCACGTCCCGGGGAAGCGCGATCATCATCGGATTGCCGAAAAGAACGGAAGGCAGGGACATTTTCAGGTTGTAGCCGTCGATATAGCTCTTTCCGCCCGCGATGATGTTGATGATTTCGCCCACGGCGTCGATGGCGTCCTCGTCGATGGCGTCCACGGCCTCTTCCTCGCCCAGAAAACGGCCGATGATCCGCTTGGCCACGTTTTCATGAAAGATCACCGCCACCATGCCCATCATGTCCCCGCCGAAACCGATGTTGGCGTACACTCCGTTTTCCCGGAACCGATGTCCGGCGTAGGTGATGCTTTTGACCTGAATCGAACATCCGATCATGGAATCGAAGAAGTCCGCCGTCACCTGGATGAAAGGCTTGACGATCACTTTGATGAGGTCGATGTTTTCGCTCATGAACGGCCTTTCCTCTGCTGGATTCGTCACAGAAAATGTCGAAACTTCCGCGTGCTCCGGATCCGCGCCGGTCTTTGCTCCAGCCGACCCCCGAATGCCGCTTTTTCATTAATCGGCCCTCTCCCCGGCTTTTCCACTGTTATTTCCACGAAAAAGCGCCGGGAAATCGTTGGTGATTTCTCAAAATCCCGAACTTTTGCGAACGCCCTGAACCAGAGCGTTCAGGAAAGCGCTTTTCAGCGGTTTCACGGCCAGGGCGGCTTTGGCGGGGGGCGAATTCTCCAGCGCGCCGATGACCCGGGCCAGCGCCCGATGGCTGAGTTTCGAAGGATCCGAGAAAACGGTCTGCGCCAGTTTGCCGCGCTCGATGGCCATAGCCAGAGTCTGATCGAAGACGTTTTCGGGCGTGTATACCCGCTTTTGCCTAGGTTTCATCCGGATCGCGCCGAATTTGCAGGCCCCGTAACAGACGCCGCAACCCAGACAGAGATCCTCGTTGCGCACGGCCCAGCGTTTCTTCTTCTTTCCTTCCCCCACGGCCATTTCCAGAATATCGATGGCTTCCGGCGGACAGGCCGCCGCGCACTGTCCGCAACCCTTGCAGGCGTCCAGGTCGATTTCCGCGATCCAATTGGAAGTGACGATAGCGTTGGTGATGCCGTATTTCTTGATGCCGTTCATCATGCCGCAGCAGCAGCCGCAGCAATTGCAGATGTACGACATGTTTTGTTTCACGTTGTCCCCGGTCTGGGCCAGACCGGCCGCCTTGGCTTCCTCAAGAATGGAAAGCGCCTCCTTCACACCGATACGCTCCCCGATTCCCGCCCGAACCATGGTTTCCGCCCCCATGTTCAATGTCATACAGGTTCGCAGGGGACGGTCGCAGGCGTTGCCCAAGTGGGTGTGGTGGTGGCGGCAGGCGCACAGGGATACACTGATGGCGCTGGCCTGCTCGATGATTTTCGTGGAACGCTCCCAATCCAGAACCTCGGTGTAATCGCCCTCCGGCAGCGCCTCCTCGCGCACCAGGCTGCGCCCGATCTGGGTGTTTCCCTGAAAGACGGAATGGGCCAGGTCGTCTTCCTCGAACATGTAGACCTCGAACAGCCTTGCCAGTTCCTCCATGGGGGCGTCGTCCCGGGCGCGCATGAACGTGTATTCGAAAAATCCGATCACCACCGGAGCCAGCATCACGTAACGCCGTCCCTTCAGTTCAAGGTCCAGAAGCAACCCGCGCCGGGCCATGTCCGCGACCCACGCGGAAAGTTCTTCCTCCGGCATGCCCAGCGTACGGGCCACTTTTTTCAGCGGCGTGGGGGCGTGGGGAATGCGACTGGCCCAGAACGCCTCTTCCGGCTTGAAGAGAATCTTCAGTATTTTCATAAATGTGGGAGATTCCGGCGCCCCGGTTACATTGCGGTCCAGTTGTTTCTGCAAAAGGCGATAGTTCTTCTCCGGATTTACCCGATGGCCCATGTCGTCTCCTTTTTGCCGCTGTTTCTTCCCGATCCCCGAAAAAGAGTCCGCCGGGGTAATTTGTAAGTATACCATGTTTCTCCGTCTACTCCGAATGGGAAATCGAGAGCCCGCCCGTTTTTTCTCGACGTTTCGGTCCGGTTGAAAGAAAAACGACCGAAACCACACCAGAGGGCTTGATTCTATTTCGGGGATGGGGTAGCCTTTTATGTGGGTAACGAGACTGATAAAATCGAATGCTCCGGCTCGTCCGTATTGAGATGGACGGACAGCCGGGGGGAACCGCCGCGAAACGCTTCCGTTTGGCCGGAGGGGGATTTGCGGCTCGGATACGAGAGGATTTCCGTGATGGCAAACGTATTGATCGTCGATGACGAACGGGGACTCCGCGTCACCATGCGCGAGTTCGCGCTACGGGAAGGACACGAGGTCCATGTGGCCCAGGACGTTTCCGAGGCTTTGCGCATCCTGGAGGAAGAGTCCATCGACGTGCTGATAAGCGACCAGATTCTGCCGAAAGAGAGCGGCATGACTCTGCTGATGCAGGTCCGCAAGCGCTGGCCCCGCATTCAGGTGGTCATCGTCACCGGCGAGCCCCATGTGGAATCGGCCATCGAAGCCATTCGCGCCGGCGCCTTCGACTATCTGGCCAAACCGGTGGACATCGACCAGCTCATGTCCATCGTCCAGAACGCCGCAAGACGCAAACAGCTGTTCGACGAAGAGGATCGGGAGGAGGCGCGAAACGACCGGAAGCGGGAAGCGCTGGAAGAACTGGTTCAGGAACGCACCCAGGCGCTGGACGAAAGCGAAAAGCGCTATAAACGGCTCACGGAAAACCTCCAGGACATGATCTGGCACATGGACGGCCAGGGAAACGGGATTTACGTCAATCCGGCCGTGGAACGCCTTCTGGGCTACACGGAAAAGGAAATCCTGGCCATGGGGATGGAGGAATACCTGACGCCGCCGTCCTACGCCCACGTCATGCGGCGACTGGCCGAGGCGCGGGACGATCCCCCCGGCAAACGGCATTACCAGGTGGAAATCCAGTATATCCGCAAGGATGGAAGCTTGATGGATGCGGAGGTGTACGTCACCGCCAACCGGGACGCCCTGGGCAACATCCTGACTTTGGACGGCATCACCCGGGACGTTTCCGAGCGCCGGCGCATGGCCGAGGCCGCCAAGATCCGCGACGCCGCCCTGGAATCCTCCATGACCGGCCTGGCCATCGCCGACCTGAATGGCCGATTGACCTATGTCAACCGCGCGTTCTGCCGCATGCTGGGACACGATCGGGCCGAGGAACTGCTCGGGCGGTACGCGGGCAGTCTCTGGGAGGAAAAGGGGCTGGGGCGCCAGATCGAAAAGGCCTTGCAGGAGCAGGGAAACTGGCTGGGAGAACTGACGGCTCTGGGCAAGGACGGGCGAAAGGTCGAATGGCTGCTCAGTTCCCAGATGATCCGCGACGAACGGGGCGAACCCCTGCACCTGATGGCCTCCGCCATGGACATCACCGAAAAACAGCAGATGGAGCGTGAAAAGCGGAAACTGGAGGAAAAACTTCAGCAAGCCGTCAAGATGGAGGCCATCGGTCGTCTGGCCGAGGGCATGGCCCAGGATTTCCAGGATCTTCTGGCCCGCATTTCCAGCCGCGTGTCGCTGGCCATGGGCAACGTTGGACGTAGCGATCCGCTTTACGAGGTCTGGCGGGACGTGGATCAGACTACGCGCAAGGCCAAGGAACTGGTGCGCCAGTGGATGAGCATCGGCAGCCGCCGGGAATTCGACATGAAGTCCATGGATCTTTCGAAAGAGATCGAAAACATCCGGGAGGAACTCGGCCGCGGCCTGCGCAAGACGGACCGCCTGGAATTGAAACTTTCGGAACGGAGCATGCCCATTCTGGGCGACGCGGGGCAGATTCGCGGCGTCGTATTGAAACTCGTGGATCATCTGCGCCAGACCCTGCCGGAAGACGGCGGACGGATCCTTCTGGAATTGTCCGAGATCACGCTGGACGAGGCTTACGCCCGCCTACATCCCCAACTCGCGCCGGGCGATTACATCCAGCTTTCCATCAGCGACAACGGCCGAGGATTGACCAAGGAGGAGTCGGATCGCCTCTTCGAACCGTTTCTGAACACCGGCTCCGGCGGAGAATCCGTCGGTCCGGGACTCAGCCTGGCGTGGGGAATCGTCCGGCAGCACAAGGGCGCCATCGACGTGTACAGCGAACCGGGGTACGGCACCGCCTTCAAGATCCATTTCCCCCGGCACCTGACCGAGGAAGCCGCCGAGCGAAGCGACGCGCCGATCCGGCTGCGCTATGGGACGGAAACCATTCTGTACGTGGAAGATGAACTGCTGGTGCGGGATCTGACCCTGGCCGTGTTCCGACGCCTGGGCTACAATGTGGTTCTGGCCAAGGGCGGACGGGAGGCGTTGCGGCTTTACGAATCGAAATCGGGCCAGATCGATCTGTTGTTCAGCGATATCTTCCTTCCGGACATCAACGGCATCGAGATCGCCAAGAAAATCCGCACCGATCATCCGGCCGTGAAGGTGCTGCTTACGTCCGGATATTCCCGTGAGGCGATTCAGGATCGGGGAATTCTGGAACGAAACGCGCCGTTCATCGAAAAGCCGTATTCCACCCAGGGACTGGCCGAGGCCCTTCGCAGCGTGCTCGACGGCTGAACCCGCCGGGATCGGCCGCTTCCGAAACGCACCCGCAGGATCCGACCTTCTCCCGTTCCACGTTCCTTCCGTTTGCGAATTCGCGCCGGACAAGATAGGATATCTCCCGTAAGGAAGCTCCGTTCGTGTCTCGATACGATCGGGCGACCATCGATTACTCGACAGGAAGGGTTTGGGGATCGCGGAAACCGATTCCGCAACGGTCTGACGGGAAACGGCATGGGCAAACGGGATTACGGTCTGGCTCTGATCGCGGAGAATCGATTCGATCTTTCCGCCGCTTCGGCGGTCTTTCAGGTCGCAAAGACGGGTACGCTCTTTCCCGATCTCTCGATCCGATCTTTCCTTTGTTTTCGCGGGGAAACGGCCGATGCGCCGGGACGCGTCAAACGTCTCGGACTTCCGGGATGGCCTCGGGAAAGCCTTCTGGAAATCGCGGGTACACCGGACGACGACCTTTCCGGCGCACGACTTCTGGAACTGGAAACGGTCTTCCGCCGGCATCGATGCCGGGCCGTGCTGCTTTTCGGCGGCGGAAATCTGGCTCTAACGGCCGCCCTGGCCGCCCGAAAAGAGGGAATTCTCACCGCCCGAGCCAACGCGAAACCGGATGAAAGCGGACGCCTCCTTGCGGTGGACCGTCTGGCCGACATTCTGTTTTGCGAAACGCGAAGGGAAAGGAACGCGCTTTCGGAAGCCGGAATGACGGGATCGATCCGCGTCACGGGAACGTGGCCGGATCCGCCGCAATCCGAGAAAATACCGGCGGACCACGCTAGAACCTTCCGAACCGGCGCAAGGCTTCCCGAAGCCTCGGAACGGGCGGCGCGGAAGATCCTGGAAGCCCTGGGGCGCATGGCATGGACATGAAGCGGATTTTCGCCCGAAAGACCTCCCCGGTCACGCCGCTCGATCGAGTCCGCTCCCACCCGACCGCCTGGGCGGCATTGATTCTTTTTCTGGCGGTGGCCGTCCTGTATCTTCCCACGTTGTTTTACGAGCCCATTCTCTACGACGACGCCGACCTGGTGATGGAAAATCCCCTGGTCCGCCGCCTGGACGCGGAACGCCTGCAAATGTTCTTCACCCCGGGCCGGACGGGGGCCTTCACGCCGCTACGCTGGATCAGCTACGGTCTGGACTGGGAGATCGGAAACGGAAGTCCCGCGGTTATCCGAGGCCACAACATCGGGTTGTACTTCCTGACCGTTTTCCTTCTCTTTCTCTTTTTACGCGCCTTTCTCGCCTCCCTGTTTCCGGAGTGGCGTTCCGAACGGCGCTGGAGTGCGGCCCTTTTCGCCGCCCTTCTGTTCACCGTCCATCCCGTTCACGTGGAATCCGTGGTCTGGCTGTCGGCGCGCAAGGAAGTGCTGATGGGGGTGTTTTTCTTCGGCGGACTGCGGCTGCATCTGCTGACCCATTCCGAAAAGCGAGGCGAGGCCCTGGCCGGATGGGCGGGCTCGTTTCTCTGCTTCGGCCTGGCGCTTCTGTCCAAACCCTTCGCCATCGTCTACCCGGTGGCCATGGCATTGACGGATCTGATGCTCCTGCCTCCGTCCGAACGGCGGCGCTGGCTCGCTCGGGTCGGAGTCTATCTGCCCTTCGCGCTGCTCAACCTCTGGTACATCCGCACGGCGCTGTGGGTTTCCCTGGATCAAAACGGAATCGCCTCCGCCATCGGAAACGAAACCTTTTCCGGGTACATTCCCAACCGCTTCTACCTGATGGCCCAGATTCACGCGCGATACCTGGGGCTGTTGTTCTGGCCGGATCCGCTTACCGTCCAATATCTCTATAAATTGAAGCACACCTTCTGGGAAAACGGACTCTGGTTCGATATCCTGGCGGTTACGACGTTTCTTGTTGCGTCTCTGGCGCTGGCCTTCCGGCGGGATCTGCGCCGCTGGAGCTATCCGGGACTGTTCTTTTTCGGCTGTCTGATCCCGGCTTCGGGACTGGTTCCCACGTCCATTTACTGGGCGGATCGCTATCTTTTTCTGGCCGCTCTCGGACCGCTTCTCGGGCTGGCGATGCTCCTGAACGCCCTGCATCGGCAGGGCTCGACTTCCATCCGGAAGAGCACGATTCTTTTGGGGCTGACCGTTCTTTTGGTTCTGGCCGCGGTTTCCGGAAAACAGGCGCGTCATTGGGAAAACAGCGAGACGCTCTTTCGCCATACGCTGGAGGGGTATCCCCGGCACCACCTGGCCGCCCAAACTCTGGCCAAACTGTACATCACGCGGGGTGATCTGGAAAAAGCGAAGTACTTCAACGACATCGCCTACAAGCTTCACCCGGCGGACGACGGCATCCTCGCCCAACGCGGCGTGATTCTGTATGAGATGAAACAGGGGTTGGAAGCGGTGGAACTCCTCATTCGCGCCGCCGGAAGGCATCCGGAACACACCCAGGTTCGCCTGAACCTGGGGCTGATTCTGCTGAAGGCCGGAGAAATCGAGCAGGCCGTGGCGGTCTATCGCCAGGGGTTCGAGAAAGGAACGCGCCGGGCAGTGGATTATGATGGCCTGGCGCGTTTCCTTTTGAACGCGGGAAAGAAGGAAGAGGCGAATCGTGTCTTCCGAGAGCGCAAAAAACGCTTCGATCCGACGATGTACCCGCCGCCGCCGGATCTCTTCCGCGCTTTGGAATCTTCCGGGAAGAAAAACACCGCGCCGGAAAACGCAAACGAGCGCAAGTGACCGCCGTCAACCGCACCGAAAAGCGGTAAAAGACGGAAGGAAGCGGTTTTTCTCAGGGCATTTCCGCCAAAATGCCTTCCACCAGAGCGCCGAAGCGCCGGGCGGCTTTCGCAGCGGTTTCCACCACTTCCCGATGATGCAGCGGCTGGTCCAGAATACCGGCGGCCATGTTCGTTATCAGGGAGATCCCCAGAATTTTCAGCCCGGCGTGGTTGGCGGCGATGGCCTCGGGCACGGTGGACATGCCCACGGCGTCCGCGCCCAGCGCGCGCGCCATGCGCACCTCCGCCGGAGTTTCATAGGACGGCCCCGTTCCCCAGGCGTAGACGCCTTCTTTCAACTCGATCCCCAGGCGTTTCGCGATGTCTTTCGCCAGTTCCCGAAGATCCCGGTCGTACACTTCCGACATATCGGGGAAGCGCGGACCCAGTTCGTCCAAGTTGTCGCCCATGAGCGGATTCGTCCCGGCGATATTCAGGTGGTCGGAGATCAGCATCAGGTCGCCCGGAGAAAATCCGGTATTGACACCCCCGGCGGCGTTGGTGATGAACAGCTTTTTCACCCCCGCGCGGGCCAGCACCCGGGCTGGAAAGACCACCGTGGACAGCGGATGGCCCTCGTAATAATGGAAACGCCCCGCCATGACCAGGACCGGTTTTCCGGAAAGCGTTCCCCGGATGAGCTCGCCCCGATGGCCCTCCACCGTGGGGCGGGGAAAACCTTCGATCTCGGCGTAGGGCAGCGCCTGGGCGTCGGCCAGCCGATCGGCGAAATCTCCCAAGCCAGACCCCAGAATGATGGCCTGATCCGGAAGATTCCCGAAGCGGGATTTCAATTCGGAGGCGCAACGGTCGATGCGTTCGATTTCTTTCATAGAATCATCCCCGCGATACAGGCGGTCATGAAGGCGGCCAGCAGTCCTCCGAACATGGCCCGCAGGCCCAGCCGCGCCAGATCGGCGCGCCGGGAAGGCGCAATGCCGCCGATGCCGCCCAGTTGAATGGCGATGGAACCGAAATTGGCGAAGCCGCACAGGGCGTAGGTGAGAATCACCAGACTCCGGTGCGACAACTCCGCCTGACCGCTCTGGACGATCTGCGCCAGGTGGAGATAGGCGACGAATTCGTTCACCACGGTTTTCTCCGCCAACAGTTGGCCCGCCACCAGACAATCGGCGGCCGGGATGCCCATCACCCAGGCCAGGGGCCAGAAAAGATAGCCGAGGATCTGCTGGAAGGTCAGTCCCTCCAAACCCACGAGTCCGCCCAGCCAGCCGATCCCGTAATTGATCATGGCAATCAGCGAGATGAAGGCCAGCAGCATGGCGGCGATGTTCAGCGCCAGCTTCAGTCCGTCTCCCGCGCCCTGGGCGGCGGCGTCGATGACGTTGGCGGCCGTGCGCTCCACTTTCATCTTCACCGACCCGGCCGTCAGGCTCGTTTCCGTCTCGGGCAGAAGGATCTTGGCGATCACCAGGGCCGCCGGGGCGCTCATGACGCTGGCGGCGATGAGATGTCCGGCGATGTCCGGGAAGGATCCGCGCAACATGCCCACGTAAGCGGCCAGCACGCTTCCCGCGATGGTGGCGAAGCCGCCCGTCATGACGGCCATCAGTTCCGAACGGGTCATGCGGTCCACGTAGGGCCGGATCACCAGGGGAGCTTCCGTCATGCCCACGAAAATATTGGCGGCGGCGGAAAGCGATTCGGCCCCGCTGGTCTTCAAGGTGCGCTGCATCACCCAGGCCGCGCCGCCCACCAGAAGCTGCATCACACGCAGGTGATACAGCACGGACATCAGCGAACTGAAGAAAATGATGACGGGCAGGACGTTGAAGGCGAAAAAGGCTCCCGTTCCGGCATAGGCCGTGATGCCGCTTTCCGGAATGGGCCCCATGGCGGGATCGCCCAGCGGCGTCCCCACGGGAACGTTGTTCTTCACCAGATTGCCGAAAATGAAGCGGCTGCCTTCCTCCGTGAAGCCCAGAATGACGTTCACCACGTCGGTCAATTGCTGAAAGACCCACTGTCCGGGCGCGGTCTTCAGAATCATCAGGGCGAAGACAAGTTGCAGTCCCACGCCCCAGGCCACCGTCTTCCAGGCGACTCCGCCCCGCTTCTCGGAGAGCGCCAGCGCCAAGCCGAGCATGACCGCCAACCCCAGCAAACTGACCAGGCGCGAGAGGAAATCGCCGTCGCTCCCTTTTTTCTTCATCTCTTTCAGGTTCAGAGCGGGCGGAGGATTCGGCCTTTCCGAAGGCGAAGGAGCAACGGACGGTGCATCCGTTTCCGTCTCGGCTGCGGCGGCGGAAGCGACGACGGCTTCGGATCCGTCCGGACGGTCGCCGTCTCCCTGTGCCGACAGAATGCCGGTGGCGAGCAGCAAGACCCAAAAAAGAATCGCCGCGATGGAGACGGCCTCCAGAACACGGCGAAGTCCGGATTTTCCCGTTTTGCGTACGTTCATGGGATCATCCCACGATGGCCAGACCGGAACTGGTGCCGATGCGGTTGGCTCCGGCCTCCAGCATGGCCACGGCCCCGGCGAAATCCTTGACGCCGCCCGATGCCTTCACCCCCAGAGAGGAACCCACCACGGCGCGCATGAGCGCCACATCCGCTTCCGTGGCTCCTCCGGAGGAAAATCCGGTGGACGTCTTCACGAAGGCCGCCTTTGCGAACGCGGAAAGCAGACAGGTCGCGATCTTCTCTTCCTCGGTCAAAAGGCAGGTCTCCAGGATCACCTTCACGGGAACTCCGGCGGCTTCCACCACGAGGCGGATATCCTCGAAGACCTCTTTATATTTTTTATCCTTCAGCCAACCGACGTTCAGCACCATATCGATTTCCGTGGCGCCGTCCTCTACGGCCAGCTTCGTCTCGAACACCTTGGCCTTCGTGGCCATTTGTCCCAGGGGAAATCCGACGACGGCCGCCAGGTCCACCGCCGCGTCGGATAAGACCGTTTTCGCCAGAGAGATGTATCCGCCGTTGACACAGACCGCCGCGAAGCCGTTTTCCGCCGCTTCCCGACAGAGCGTCTCGATCTGTCCGGGTCGCGCCTCCGGTTTCAGAATGGTGTGGTCGATGGTTTTCGCCAGGTGTTCCCGTCCGTTTCCGGCGGCGATGGCTTCCAGGATCTCCGGCGCAAGCTCCTGAAAATAGGGGGACTTTTCACCAGAGCGATCGTCCGGGAATTTCGCATCCGGCCCCAGGGACCGGGCAAACTCTTCCTTCATCCGTTCGATGCTCGCAAGGGTCGAATCGGTCAGACGCGCGGGCATGGGGCCCTCCTTTTTTTGAAAACCGCTTCAGAATCAGTGAGATATCAGGATAAACGGATAATCCACCGTAATGGGCTCTCCGGAAAAGCGCGGAAAACGCCACTTGAGAATGGCGTCCGACAGGCAGGAGCCCAGCATGGAATTGCGAAAACGCCGCGAGGCGATCTCCACCGAACTCACCGCCCCGGATCCTTCGATGGTCCAGCTTACGATGAGCTTTCCGGACATGTTCGGATTGACGCGAAGCTGCTTGTCGTAACAGAACTTGACCCGAGCCTGGTTGCGATTGACCACGCTTTTGATCTGCGCCTGGGTCAGGGTTTTGGGCAGGAAGGGATCGTCATTGCCGCCGGACGAAGATCCCAGAGTGGGAATGGTGGGCATTTCCATGCCGCTGGTGGACAGCCGCGTGCCGGAGTCTTTTTTCTGTCCGTTTCCGGATGCAACGGTCTTGGGTTTTTCTTTCTTGGGATTGCCCTCCTCCAGCGCCTTTCGCATGGCCTCCACTTCGCTGCTCGCCGCCTTTGCGTTTTTTTCGGGAGTCTTGGCCTTTTCCTTAACCGCCTCTTCCACGTTTTGGGCGACTTCTTCCTTCGCGTCGGGCTCCTTCGGGGCGGGTTTTTCCTCGGGGGGCGTTTCGGATTCGGTTTTCTGTATGGCGAAAAGGTTCTTGTCCGCCTCCAGTTCGACCTTTTCCACCGGAGCATCCTTGCCGCCTGAAAGCGCGATGATGACGCCGATCAGGATACCCACCAGTCCAAGTCCCGCTCCGATAAACAGGCCCGCCTGACTTTTCTTGGGCGGAGCCGCCACGGGCCGGGGCGCAGGAGCCGGGGCGGCGGCTTCCTTGGCGGCCTGGGCTTCCATCATGCGAGTGGTCTTGATCTGGGCCTGCTCCTTGGCATGCGCCCGGATCTGCTCGGCCGTCATCTTTCGCCGTGCGGCCGGTTTCTTTTCCTCTTTCTTCTTTTTCTTGTCTTTATCTTTTTCAACCTTGGCCGGAGTTTTCTTTTCGACCTCGGCGGTACGTTCTTTTTCAAGCGCGGCCTGGATTTCCGCTTCTTCCTCACGCAGGCGCTCTTCTTCAAGCGCTTTCTGAAGTTCGGCCTCTTCTTCCTTGGCCTTGCGCTCTTCTTCTTCCTTGAGCTTCCGTTCTTCTTCTTCCTTGGCTTTGCGTTCTTCCTCTTCTTTGGCCTTACGTTCTTCTTCTTCCCTGGCCTTGCGCTCTTCTTCTTCCTTGGCCTTGCGTTCTTCCTCTTCCTTGGCTTTGCGTTCTTCCTCTTCTTTGGCCTTACGTTCTTCTTCTTCCCTGGCCTTACGTTCTTCCTCTTCCCTGGCCTTGCGCTCTTCTTCTTCCTTGGCCTTGCGCTCTTCTTCTTCCTTGGCCTTCCGTTCTTCTTCTTCCTTGGCCTTGCGCTTTTCTTCTTCCCTGGCCTTGTGTTCTTCCTCTTCCCTGGCCTTGCGCTCTTCTTCTTCCTTGGCCTTCCGTTCTTCTTCTTCCTTGGCCTTGCGCTCTTCCTCTTCCCTGGCCTTGCGTTCTTCTTCTTCCTTGGCCTTACGTTCTTTCTCTTCCCTGGCCTTGCGCTCTTCTTCTTCCTTGGCCTTGCGCTCTTCTTCTTCCTTGGCCTTCCGTTCTTCTTCTTCCTTGGCCTTGCGCTTTTCTTCTTCCCTGGCCTTGTGTTCTTCCTCTTCCCTGGCCTTGCGCTCTTCTTCTTCCTTGGCCTTCCGTTCTTCTTCTTCCTTGGCCTTGCGCTCTTCCTCTTCCCTGGCCTTGCGTTCTTCTTCTTCCTTGGCCTTACGTTCTTTCTCTTCCCTGGCCTTGCGCTCTTCTTCTTCCTTGGCCTTGCGCTCTTCTTCTTCCTTGGCCTTCCGTTCTTCTTCTTCCTTGGCCTTGCGCTTTTCTTCTTCCCTGGCCTTGTGTTCTTCCTCTTCCCTGGCCTTGCGCTCTTCTTCTTCCTTGGCCTTCCGTTCTTCTTCTTCCTTGGCCTTGCGCTCTTCCTCTTCCCTGGCCTTGCGTTCTTCTTCTTTTTTTCGGCGTATCCGTTCGAGCTTTTCCTCGCGCTCCTTCTGGAGTTGTTCCTCTTCCTCCATCAGTGCGCGGATGATGTCTTCCTCTTCCTCCTGCTCCAGATCCACCTGGAGTCCCTCTTCCTCGCCGCCATCATTCTCCAGCAAGGCCATGGGATCGGACTGGGGCGGAGGCGCCTCTTCCGGGGGCAGTTCATCCAGGCCGGGAGCAACCAGGTCCGATCCGGGCGCGGATACGGCGGCAAGCACCTGGGCCAGTTCGGGAATCCGCCCCAACTCCGCCCATTCCTCCATGCCGTCGTGCCAGACCAGGGAATTTCCGTCCAACTGGCGGTTTTGAATCATGGCGTACAAAACGGAAGGCGTCACCGGGCCGTAGGTTTCCTGGTCAAGACCGTAGAACCAGATTTCCTCTTCCACCGGCGCGGGGGCCTGAAGGGGCTCGGCGGCCTGTTCGTCGAGGTCGGGATCCTTGACGTAGAAGATGTGCTTGCATTCCCGGCAGCGGACCTTGAGAATGCGGTTGGCCAGCTTTTCGTCCGGTATCGGGCAATCGGCCATGCAATGTGGGCAACTGAAGATCATGAGTCTGGCTAATATCCTACGCCTTGGATTTGTGGATTCCCGCTTCCGTTTTCGCGTCTGGCATGCGCCGCCCGGACCCGCGTCCGAATCGTGATCCGCCCTTGCCCGACGGCCACCCTTCGAACGACCGAGCCGGGCTCAACCGCCCCCCGAAGACGCCCCGGGGATGCCGATCTACGGATAAATATCTGAAATTACTTCGGCGCTTGCTGCCAGGCCGCCGCTTTCGATTTCAGCCGAGCCAAGGGCGCACAGTATAGCATCACGAGTGAATTAGTCAATTAATTTCTATGACTTGCGGCTCATCGAACCCGATGGTTCCTCCCGTTTCCAAAGGAGAATTCCATGCCTTTCGTTCCGAACGAACGGAAACCCGAACGTCTTTACGAGACGAGCGAATTTCGCGATTCGGGCTCGTTGGTGGTATACTGCCGACCGGATGAGTCTGGACGAACGGAAACCGATGGAATCGATACAAACACAGCAAAGCCGCCTTTTCGGCGGATATCGAGCCTATTTCTGGATCGCCCTGGCCGTGCTCGTCGTTCAGGCGGCGGGAATCGGCAACGGCTTCGTGTACGACGACGACTTCGTACTGCACGAAAACCCGGTGGTTACGGAAGGCCGCGTTTCGGAGGTTTTCGGTACGGATATCTGGGGAAATCACGGAATTCCCAACAGCGGCACTTATCGCCCACTGATGACGCTCAGTTTTCTTCTGCAATGGCGGATACTTCCGAACGCGGCCTGGTTTTTCCATCTGACCAACGGCCTTTTACTGGTATTGGCCGGCTGGCTGGCTTTCATCTTTTTCCGGCGTTTCGAGCCCTTTCCAGTCCCCTTTCTGGCGGCGCTGCTCTTCGTGCTGCACCCCGTCAACGCGGAAGTGACCTTCAATATCGTCCAGCGCTCGGCCCTGCTTTCGGGCGTGTTTTCCCTGGGTTTTCTCTGTTTGCTCGCCCCCGGAGAAAGGCTTTCGCCGCGGCGGATCCTTGGGGGCGGCCTGCTGTTTTTTCTGGCGCTTCTGTCCAAGGAAGACGCCCTGGCCGCGCCGGTGGTCCTGGTATTGGCCTGGCGCTTCGCTCCGGGCGTGGAAATGGATATTCGGCAGGTATTCACGAAACTTGGCCGGCTTCTTCTCTTGTGTTTCCTGGCCTTCGGGCTGTATACCCTGCTGCGCTGGAACGCGCTGGGAGGCTTTTCCCGCGAGGTGCCTTATCTCTTCAATCCCACGGTGAATTTCCCGGCAATATACCGGCATCTGAATACCGGCTGGCTGCTCCTGGCCTATTTTCACCGCTTTCTCGTTCCGTTTCCCCAACCCATGGAATGGACCTACGACCAACTTCCCGTTTTCGGTCCTGGGCACGAAGTCTTTCTAGCGCTCGTCTGGCTGGCGCTTCTGGCGGTGGCGGTTCCCGCCTTGTGGGCTCTCCGCCGACGACGAACGGCGGCCTTCGGTCTGGCCTGGTTCGTGGTCTGGCTTTTGCCGGTGACCCAGGCCTTCGTCACGGTCACGGTGATTTTCGCGGACCGCTGCCTGTTTCTGCCAGGGGCGGGGCTCTCCCTGGCTATCGTAGCGACGGCTCGCATGATCCTGGAACGATTAGGAAAAGACAGGCGTCTGCTCCCAGGGCTTCTGCTGCCCATCCTGGCGATATCCTTCGTCTATCAGGCGAGGATCGCGCCCCGCTATAAGGACAATCCGACGCTCTTTTTCCACCTGGCGGAAAACTCGCCCCGGGCGGCCAACGCCCTGCACGGATACGGCAAGTTTCTGTACGCCCAGGGTCGCTACCTCGAATCCGCCGTCGTGCTGAGCCGAGCTTTCGATATCGGCCATCTGGAACCGGATATTCTGCAATGGCTCGGCAAGGCGCTTCTGGCCGCCGGAGAACCCGGGGCCGCGCTGGACGCCTGGGACCGCCTTCCCGCCATGACCAAGCCCGCGTTCATCGAAAAATTCCGGCAAGAACAGGGGGAACTCATGCGGCATTTCGCCGCCCAATGGACGCCGGATCGGGCCGAGGAAGCCCTGATTCTTTACAAACGCTTGGCTTCCCTGGATCCGAAGGATTTCGGAAGCGCGGCCGGATGGACGCTTTGCGCCGCGTTTCTGGATCGAGAGGATTGGAAAGAAGTCGCCCGCGCCTGGCTGAAACACTTTCCCGGCCACCCGAAACAGGCGGAAATTCTTCGAGTTCTGGCGGATTTCCGCTATCGTTTCGTGGCCGGATCGCGTCGGGAGCCCCTGAAAGACGCCGTTCGAACAAGTTTTCCTTATCGTGTGGTTGAAATCGTGACGCGGGCCGAGTTGGGGCTTTACGCCGCCGCGCTGGAAAAGCTGCGAATCCTCGAACGCGATTACCCGGACAATTCGGAACTGCGCGCCCTGGAAGAGCGCGTCCGAAAGGCGGGCAAGGAAGAAGAAACGCAGGAATCACAAGGAAAACCCGCACATTCAACTCCGGAAAACAGCAAGGGAGCCTCTCCATGACCGATTTCGATCGCCGCCGCTTTCTGAAATGGGCCGGCATCGCCGCCGGAAGCTTGCCACTGATCGGAACGAGCGCCTGCGTCTCGGTTCCTCCCCGCCCGAAACGGGGACCGAGCGTGGAGGCCATTCTTGCCGAGGGCGCTCGGGTGATGTGGATCGCCGCCCATCCGGACGACGAAAGCTTATGCGGCTCCATCCTGGCCCGCTCCAGCCTGGTGTACAAAAATCCCATGTATTTCTTGGTACTTACCCATGGAGAAGGCGGCGAATGCTGCCGTTCGGAGGGCTGCCTGCCGGACCTGGGAAGCGTACGGGCCGAGGAAATGCGCCAGGTGGCCCGGCTCTACCGGGCGGAACTCCAGCACGAACGGCTGTTCAACGCCTCCTTGCCGGTGGAAAGTTTTCCCAGACGCCATGAAATCGCTGCGAAATGGAAAGAACAGGCCGACCCCGAGCGTCTGTGTGCACAGGCCATCCGCCGGTTCCGTCCGGACGTGATCTTCACCTTCGGTCCGCGCTGGGGTTTCACCGGCCATCCCGAGCACCAGCTCACCAGCCGCTTCGCCATGGCGGGCGCACGTCTGGCGGCGAATAAATCCAAAGATCTCGATGGATTGCATCCGCATCGCGTGAAACACGCCTATTACGGGTTGAATAAATACTGGCCCTTCATCCTGATGGGCCGGGCGGATCCGGAGTTTCCCACCGAGGCCTGGAAGGCCACCACGCTCTGCAAGATGGAAACCGAATGCCGCCAGATGATGGCGGAATTCACCCGCCCCCACCGGACCCAGGAAAACGACATGGGCAGGGTGCGGGGGTTTACCTGGGCGCTGGACAAGGTCTATCTTCGGAAGGTGGACCCCTTCCGGGAACGGCTGGATCCGTACGAAATCGAAGGCTGACGTTTCCCGGGAATTTCTTCGATTTCCAATGGAAAAGAAACCGCCGAAGACCGACGTTCCGTCCCGGATCCCGGGCGGGAAGTCTTGACTATTTCCACCCATGGGTTAACATGGGTTCGTTATGAAAAAGAGCCGGCCGGATTTCCTCGAGGTGGTCCAGGAATGATCGTACGAGCCGGATGCTTTTCAATCGCAGGAGCTTGAACATGCCGATTTCCGCCCCGACGAAGATGCTGATCTCGTTGATGCTGCCGATTCTCGCCGCCGGATTTCTGGCGTTCGGTTGCGACTCCCTGGATCCCATCGATTATTCCGATCGAATGGACGGCGACTTCGGCGGGGATTCTTCCGCGCCGGATGGAGATTTCATCTGGCCCGACGGGGATGACGGAACCGACGGCGACAACGCTCCCGATGGCGACGATATTTCCGACGGAGACAACACGCCCGACGGCGACGAGGAACCGTTCGTCACGGATCGCCACGGCCTGACCTGGGCGCTGATCCCGGCAGGATCCTTCATCATGGGCTGCACGCCGGACGATGGGGATTGTACGAATGAACTCACCCCCGTCCGGGCGGTGGAAATGAAAAGATTCCGTATCACGACGACCGAGGTAACCAACGCCCAGTACGTTTCCTTCCTGAACTCCAACGGAATCAAATGTGATGAACAGGATTGTCTGGATTATGCGCTTTTAGGCAAAGGGCAATTGAAGCGAAGCGGCGATCAGTTTTCGGTAAGCGACGCGGATAAAGACCGTCCGGTGAACCTGGTTACATGGTACGGCGCCAAAGTCTACTGCGAATGGGCGCAGGGCCGTTTGCCCAGCGAAGCGGAATGGGAATACGCGGCGAAGGGCGGCACCATCACGAAATATCCCTGCGGGACCGATATGGCCTGTCTGGACCAGATCGCCTGGCACGCGGACAACACCATCACCACACAGCCCGTTGGGCAAAAAGATCCCAACGCTTATGGACTGTACGATATGCTGGGAAACCTGAGAGAATGGGTGAATGACAACGCCCATTATCAATACCTTGACGCTCCGGCGGATGGACGGACATGGGAGGGAGGCGAAGCAACGATTCGCGCCGTGCGCGGCGGACACTTCACGCTCCGAAATACATTGATAAAAGTTTCTCTTCGACAGTGGCATTTACCGTTCCTGGTCGGAGATTTGAGTGAAAGTCCGTCTTTCGGCTTTCGTTGCGCCAAGGATGTCGATGGCGGCTATCCGGATGGCGATGAACCAGACGGGGACTCCATCGATGGGGATTCCACAGACGGCGATACGATCGAGGTCGGAACCTGGCTGGATTCCACGACAGGCTTGACGTGGCAGAATCCGCCCGCCGCCGAAGGAATGAGACTGGCGAACGCGAGAACATACTGTTCCCAACTGGGTACTGGATGGCGGCTTCCAATCATCGATGAATTGCGCTCGCTCGTCCGAGGATGCACTTCCACTCAGGCGGACGGCCTCTGTACCATAAATGACGAATGCATCCTCGATTATTGCGATTATACAGACTGCACGGGCTGTTCGGACGAGAGCGGTCCCGCCAGCGGCTGCTATTGGCCGAATGAATTGGAGGGGTACTGTAACTGGTACTGGTCGGAATCGAAAGACCACCTGTCATATCCGATCATCGCCAGTTTCGCCGGACCGATCGCGGCCATGTCCGAAAATCCCTATTTACAGGTGCGTTGCGTCTCCGGCCCCTGAAACGGATCGGGGCGCGGGAGTCATCTCGGAAATACTGGCCGAGATGGCTTCTGAAGCCGGCGAAGTCTTCCACAGGCGTGGAAATGTTCGGCCAGCCAGGGGGCGTTTTTCCGTAAGTAGATGTAAAGGTCGTATTTTGGGAGGCGGGAATCGTGAATCCCCCGGTAATTCTCCCGAAACCAACCGTTTTCCTCATACACGCGGCTCAGATGCTCTGAATTCAGAACGACCGCCAGCGGATCGTACGGGCGGACGGATTCCGGCTTCGCCAGACGGCCGTAAACGCTTGTGCCCGGTTCCGAGCGTCCGAAATCCGAATGCGTAAGTCCGCACAGATCCAGCACGTCCGTTCGCGGGGCGTAGAATGAAAGCTTTCCAACGTTGACCGCCGCGATTCGAGGACGGAATGGACCGGAAGTCCGCTCCGGTGAATTGAAGACCTCCGCCACGCATTCGTAGACTCCGTTCGTTCGGGTTTCGAAGAATCGCTCGTTGATCCGAAGCCGTCCATGGGCCGGTCCCATCGCCATCGCCATCACAAGCGCGCCGACGATGGCCGGTTTCGGCGGACGAAGCTTCATGCCCGCCATGACCCAGACGGGAACGTACGGGCTCAGAAGGCGGTAGTCGGGCATCCAATCTCCAAGATTCGCGAAGGCCACGAAGATTCCTGCAATTCCCATGGCAACGACGGCGGCAACGGCGGCCCGAATCGGGGCCGAGTCGTTTCGTCTTGCTCGCTCGCGTAAAACAGCCAACAGGGGCAGAAAGGCATAGGCGCACCATAAGACGAAAGCGCCGATGTATAGAACCCCCGCGCCGCTCTCCGCCGATAGAAGTCGGTCCAGTTTGCCGCTGCCGGGGCCGGCCTTCGCGATGACGGAATTCGGCATCCATGCACTGTAGACGGCCTGACGCCAGAGAACCAACACCGCGACGATTCCAAGAAAGATCCCGAGAGCGTGATACAGAAGCGGCCTTGCAACTGGCTTTGCGCACAGGATCATGACCATCCACGCGACAAGAAACACGCCTGCGCCTTCGGGCCGCGTCCAGGCAAGAACTCCGCCCGCTCCTCCCAGAAACACGGCGCTCCCCATGGAAAGACGCGCCTCGAACCGATCAAAGGCCAAAGCCGTCATGACGAGCATCAACGAGAAAAGCGGCGTTTCCAACCCGCTGAACCCGCTTCTCATCCATGGGCCGGACAGGGCGACAAGCATCATCGCACCGACCCGAACCAGGTTCCGTTCGCCTTCAAGAAACACGTTTACGAGAAATACGACAAGGATCATGCCGATCAGCGCCGCGATACGCATGAAAGGCGCCAATGGAATGGAGGAACCGACAACCAAGCGGGCGAGAAGCATCCACGGCTGGCTGGAGTATCCCTCCACGTATTCCCCGGGATTGAAGACCGGCCCGTGTCCGTGTGCGAGATTCCAGGCGTAGCGGAAGACGATGAAGGCGTCATCGACGAAATCGACCGGCGTCAACGCGACATGCAGCAGAAGAACGCCGATGGCGGCGGCGAAACCCGCGCGATTCAGATCGCCTGGGGACTTCGTTCTGAAAACGGCCAAACGCATTCGGAATCCCCCATGATTTCAACCGTCGGATTCCCGGGTCGGGCTTGTGTCGGACGGTTGTGGGGACCGGCTATCGTACTTCTTCTTCCTCTTCCCGCTCTCCGGGCACCTCGATAACGTCCGGGCGGGCCGGACGGGGTTTGATGTCGGGAGGAGGAGGCGCGAAGGGATCGGGTGACGGTGAAGATTCGGAGCTTCGAGGATCGGAACGGGATCCGGGACCGCCGGGAAAACCGAAAGGATCCGAGGGCCGAACCACCCGCACCCGCGTCTTGAAATAGCCCTTCAATGTTTCCCTCACACGGGCGCGAACCGGCGGCAAAAGAAGCAGGAAGCCCATGAAATCCGTAAGAAATCCGGGCGTCAGCAACACGACGCCCGCCGCCAGGATCAAGAGGCCCTCCAGCATGGCGTCGGCGGGAACCTGCCCCTTTTCCATTAGTTTCTGGGCCTCCGCCAGGGTACGCAGCCCCTCGCGGCGCGCGAGCGACGCCCCCACAATGCCGGTCAGGAGAATCACGCCCACGGTGGGAAGCACGCCGATGCGAGAGCCCGCCGCGATAAGCAGGTAGAGTTCCACCGCAGGGACGATGGTGAGAAGAAGCAGCAGTTTCAGAAACATGGGCTAGAACTCCATCGTTTCCAGATTCCAGGTTTTGTCCGGAGCCCGAAAGGTGAATACGTTTTTATCGAAGTTCTGCCGGGTCTTGGGATCGGTGAACGTGAGATGATTCAGATTTTCCAGTTTATCCACCAACAGCGCTTCCTCGATGCGGCCGCTTTGCGGGTCGAGCAGCAGATACAGGGTATCGAACTGGGCCGGCTTTCTGGGCACCAGTTCCAGCGCGATACGTTTGCCCACCTCCACCTGATTCTCCAACTTGGCGAGCTTCAGTCGCCGGATTTCGTAGTCCCCGTGCAGATCGCCGCCGCCCCAAAGAAATCCCAGGCTGCTTTCCAGGCTGCTGGCCTTGAGATCCTTTTTCACCTTGGCGCGCTTGTCGTCCCAGGTGACCATCCAGAGTTCCCGGCCGTCGCTGATGAAGCTCTTTTTCTCGGGCTTCTCGTAATCCCAGCGCATCTTTCCCGGCTTGGCGAAGCGCACTTGACCCTCGCTTTTCTTCGCGCGGCGGGTGATCCGGGAATGATAGTCCTGTTGGAAAGCCAGTTGAAAATCCCCGGCCTCCCGGTAATAGGCCCGCACGTTCTCTAAAACGGCGGCGATGTCCGGAGACAGGGGCGGAAGCGTTGCTTCGGCGGGCGCCGGAGCGGTCTTTTCCGGGTTTTCCCGTTTCTCGGCGGCCGGAAGCGGGCGGACGCAGAGCAACCCCAGAAAGAAAATCCAAACGGTCAAGCGGAAAACGCGCGGCATGAAAATCCTTTCAAATTTCGGACTCAACGAACTATTTCGGGATGGGGCGGCCGTAGACGGGACGGCCTTTCACGCCGTCCGAAGGCCCCACCAGGCCGTCCTCCTCCATTTTCTCGATCATGCGCGCCGCCCGGTTGTAGCCCACGCGCAGCTTGCGTTGCAGCATGGAGATGCTGGCCTTGCCGGAATCGCAGACGACGGCCACGGCCTTGTCGTATTCGCTGTCGTATTCCTCGTTTTCGGCCCTGGCCGCCTCCGCCTGCTGCTCTTCTTCGATGCGGGCCAGAATGTCCTCGCGAAAAACGGCCCGGCGCTGTTTCTTGATGAACGTCACGATGCGGGCGGTTTCCTCCTCCGTCACGAAAGCCCCGTGGGTGCGTCGCAGGTCGCCGCCGCCGGAGCGGTACAGCATGTCCCCACGTCCCAAAAGCGCCTCGGCCCCGTTGCGGTCCAGGATGGTGCGGCTGTCCACCTTCTGGCTGACGCGGAAGCTCATGCGGGCGGGGAAGTTGTTTTTAATCAGCCCCGTCAGCACGTCGGTGGAAGGCCGCTGGGTGGCCACGATCAGATGAATGCCGGACGCCCGGGCCAGTTGCGCCAGACGCGCGATGGAAATCTCCACGTCCTTGCCCGCCACCATCATCAGGTCGGCCAGTTCGTCGATAACCACCACGATGAACGGCATGCGGCCCGGCACCGGACCACCCTTCAGTTTCGTGGCGATGTGGCGCGTGTCCCCGCCTTCGGCGGCGCTGAACTCCTCAATCACCTTTTCCAGATCCCCGCCCCGGCGGACGCTGGCCTCCTCCAGGCGTCGAACGAGTTTGTTGTAACTGTCGATGTTCTTCACGCCCCATTCGGAAAGCAGCTTGTAACGATTGTCCATTTCCCGCACCACCCAGGCCAGCGCCAGGGAAGCCTGCTGAGGATCGGTGACCACGGGCAGAAGCAGATGGGGGATGCCGTCGTAGAAATTGAACTCCAGCCGCTTGGGATCGATGAGGATGAAACGCACCTCGTCGGGCGTGCAGCGGAAAAGCAGGGAGAGAATCATGGTGTTGACCCCCACGCTCTTTCCGGCCCCGGTGGCTCCGGCGATGAGCAGGTGAGGCATTTTCTGAAGGTCGGTGACCACGGCATGGCCGAAGATGTCCTTGCCGATGGCGAAAGTGAGCTTGCCTTTCGCCTGGGCGAACTTTTTATGGCCCACGATTTCCTTGAAGTAAACCGTCTCCCGCTCGGCGCTTGGCACCTCGATGCCTACCACGGATTTGCCCGGGATCGGCGCGACGATGCGCACCTTCAGAGCCGCCAGCGCCATGGCCAGATCGTCTTCCAGATTGGCGATACGGCTGATTTTCGTGCCGCGCGCGGGAGCGAATTCGTACATGGTGACCACCGGACCGGGGTGGATCTCGGTGACTTTTCCCTCGATTTTGTAGTCCAGCAGGGTCTGTTCCAGAAGCCGGGCGTTGGCGTAGAGCTGTTCCCGATCCACTTCGGCGACATCGTCGCTGGCGTTGTCCAGAAGCGAGATGGGCGGCAGCCGGTATTCCCTCTGGGGCTCCTCCACTTCCACGCTCTCGACCAGATCTTCCGTTCCGGGACGGGGGCGGCGGTCCACGATCTGCGGCTCGCTGCACTCCTCGGTCGTTTCGGAAAAGGCGCTTTCGGGCGCTTCTTCGCGGGCGACGGCGCTCGTTTCCGTTTCGGGACGTTCATCGGCGGGCGTTTCCATGAACTCAGAATCCGGATTCACGGCATCCGCCGTTTCCGATTCCGGCTCCGCGCCCTCCATATCCTCGGACCGGCGAACGTGAATGGTGATTTCCTTCTGTCCGCGATCCAGAAACGAAGGTTTTTCCTCGGCGGTCTCGGGGGAAACTCCGGACTCGGGCGGGGAATTTTCCACGTTTTCCGGCGCTTCGGCGTCCGTCCCTTTGGCGGCGGCGATCACCGGCGGAGCCTGGCTTCGTTCGGTTTCCTGCCGGGCTTCCTCGACGAGGCGGGCCTCCAGGGCTTCCGCCTCCCGGCGTTCCCGGCGGATGCGCCCGCGGTTCGCGCGCCAGAGCCACAGGCGCTTCAGGCCCGACCCCAGCGATCGGAAAACGACGCGGATTCCGGTAAAAAGCCGGGCGAGAATCCAGAAAAGCCCTCGGCCGGATTGCTTGCCCACCGCCATGCCGGTGGCCAGAGGCGGCAGGCGCGTAGCGAGCACCAACGCCAAAAACAGTACGATGAACCCCAGGATGCCCAGGCCCACCTTGCCCACGTAGGGAACGAGCAGACGCCCAAGCAGGCTTCCCGTCAGGCCGCCCGGATTGTAGGCCATGCCCTCGGCGGAGATGAGCAGGTCGAACAGCAGCGAGCAGCTCACCGCCACCAGGAAGAATCCCAGCGCACCCCGGATCTTGATGGCCACGCTGCGCCGCATGCCCAGAAGAACGCCCAGGGCGGCCACGGCCAGGTTGACCAGGTAGGCGCTGTAGCCGAAGCCCTGGAGCAGCACCAGGGCCAGCCAGGCGCCGCTTCGTCCGATCCAGTTGGCCGCCGGTTTCCCGCTTCCGGCCAGCCCCGGATCGGCGGGGCGATAGGTCAGAAGCGCCAGAAACATCACCGTCGCCAGCGCCAGAAAGATCACGCTCCAGATTTCCTGCCGAAAGCGCTCCGGATCCCCCGCCGAATCAGTTTGGGCGGTTTTACCGGTCCCGCCCTTCCTACCGGAGGACGCTCCGTTTCCTCCCCCGGCGTCGTCCCGCTTGCGACCGGCCGCGCGGGAACGCGCGACCACCGCCGCATCGGTCTTTTTTTTAACCGTTTTCCTTGTCGTCATCGGTTGGCTGTTTTTCTTTCCCGATCAGCCCGGGGCGCGCTTGATCCCTTCCGGACGGGGCCGAAACCCCTTCTTTTTCGACTTTTTTCCGCGCTTGGCCTTTTTGGGGCGTTTCTCCGCGCGTTTTTCCGGCGGTCTCGTGGGATCCTCGTAACCCGGCGGAAGCTCCGGGCCATAAAACGCCGGAATTTCCACGGCTTCCAACTTTTCCTTCAGCATGGTCCGTACGGCTTGCCAGCGATCCTTGTGCTTTCCGGGCACCGGTTTTCCGGGTTCGTATTTCAATTTCATGGGATTGATGTAACGGCCGTTTTTCATCATACCGAAATGCAGGTGCGGCCCGGTGCTGCGGCCCGTATTTCCCACCCGGCCCACCATTTTCTTCTGGGCTACGCGCTCGCCCGCCCGGACGTTGATGCTGCTGAGGTGGCAATAAATGGACACGTAATGGTTGGCGTGTTTCAGCTTCACGCCCTTGCCGCAGGGGCCCATCCATCCGGCGGAAAGCACTTTTCCCGAGGCGATGGCCCAGACGGGCGTTCCCCGAGGCGCACCGTAGTCCACCCCGTTGTGCTGCTTGTATTTTTTCAGGGTGGGATGCATGCGGAAACCGAATTTCGAGGTCACCCGCACGGTGTTGAGCGGCGCGCGCAGAAAGCTTTTCTGCAACGAGTTTCCGTCGGCGTCGAAATATTCCGTGCGGTCCTCGTCCTCCATCTGGAAATAGAAGGCGTAGCGCCGATCCATGCTCGTTCCCTCGAAAAGCGCCGCCAGCACGTCTCCGTAGCGTACGAATTTGCCGTTGTAGTAATGCTTTTCCACCAGCACCCGGAAAGTATCGCCGGGCTGGATGTCGGAAAAGAAGTCGATGTCCCAGGCGTAGATGTCGGCGATTTTCATGGTCAGCACGTCGGATTCGCCCAGTTTCCACAAAGCCGTGGAGAGATTTTCCTCGATGGTTCCGGCCACGGGGACCACGTACATTTGCGTTTCGCCCGTGATTTCGTAGCCGTGCAGCGCCTCTCCCTCCATCCGCGCGTAGTATTTCACCAGGGTGGAATAGTGATAGGTGAAGGATTCGATCTCGCCGCGCACGTCGAAGGCGATTTCCCAACAGTTGCCCGCCCTGGCCCGCCGGAAGTCGAACACGCCCTTCAACGCCTCCACCACCTGCCCGGCGGCGTCGATGCCGATGTCGTAACGGGCGAAGCTGGTGGAAAGCGTGTCGCCGGGCCGGATTTCTCCCTTGACCGTGCGCTTCAGTCCGGTGAGATTCTCCGGAATCGACACGGCCGGGGGCTTTTCGGATGGTTCATCCAGCTCCGCGAAGCTTGGAGGCGCCTGACTCTGCACATCCTCCGGCAGGATCAGGTGGCCTTCGTCCGGCTTGTACGGAGTTTCCTCCTCGGCCATCGTCTCGGCGCGCGCTTCGGCGGGAGCCGTTGCCTGCGGTTTCGTGTCCGCGCCGCCGGATGCATCCTCCTCCCCGGCGAATACCGACATCAGCCCCCATAGCGCCGTGGCCAGGGCGAAACCTCCGAGCGCCCAGATCCAGGGGGGCGTATTTCGCTTCTCTTTCCGCCTTCGGTTGGACGGCGCGGTCTGAGGGGGACGAATTTTCCTCAAGATTATCCTTCGGTTAGCCTGTTTCTCTCGGACGGACGTATGCCCGCGCTAAATTCTATTTATTATAACATAGCCGCCCCTCGCCGAACAACCATAAAGAGCGTTCCGGTCATATCAAATATTTTGTGTCAATGATAGATTCCCCCGGGCAAGCTCGGAGTTCTTACCTTTACGGTTCCGTTGGAACCGACCTTACCGCTGCTCAATTGCGGCGACAGGGATAGCTCATTCATTCCCGGGTAAACCCGGGGTATTCTGTCTTCGACCGCATAAAATGAAAACACGGGCCGAGCTTTCGCCCGGTCCGTGCTTTCATGGCTGACTTGGATCGGCGACTTCCGCGCCCATCTCTTCCCCCGAGACGGTCACGATGGTCGAAGTTCGCCTTTCCTGGATGCCAGCGGCGCTCCGGCCTTACCAGCGTCCGCCGCCGCCACCGCCGCGCGGCTGTCTTTCCTTGGCGACGTTGACTTTGAGCGTACGGCCATCCAGTTCGGAACCATCCAGGGACAGCGCCTTCTCGGCGTCTTCCTGATTGGCAAAAGTTACGAAACCGAAGCCGCGGCTACGGCCGGTGTCACGATCCGTGATGACTTTCGCTTCCTCGATTTCTCCGAAGGAAGAAAAGGCATTTTCCAACCCGGCGTTATCCGTATTCCAGGACAGGCCGCCAACATAGAGCTTATTCTGCATTGAATGAACCTTTCAGAAATTGAGTACGTTCGTCCCGGGACCATTCCCGACAGGCAAAAATATTGAAATACGGTGAATGTCGTCAAAGGGGGGAACGATGAGGACATAGCCGGAAATTTCGCCGTCTTCGCCATGGACTGTGAACGAGGCTACACGAATCCGAATCGGATTACAAGCAAAAAGTGATTAATTTTCATGTTCGAGTGCATCACAAGATAATACGCGACCATCGAAACATGATAGGTTTCGTGTTCTTTCGAAGGGCGGAAATCTCGATTTTATCGGAGGTGAAGCCGAGTTTCCTTCCCGAATCGATGGGAAGCGGAAACGAAAAAAGCCCTCCGTGAAGGAGGGCTTTTCAGAAGCGAGGCTTCGGGCTCTTCGTCTTAGACAGCCACCTTGAAGGTAAGCAGAATGGTGATGACGAAGGCGTAGATGACCAGGGATTCGATCAGGGCCAGACCGATAATCATGGGGGTCATGATCTTTCCGGCGGCTCCCGGATTGCGGGCGATGCCTTCCAGAGCCGTGGCGGCGGCGCGGCCCTGGCCCAGGGCGCCACCGAACGCGGCGATGCCGATGCCGAGGCCGGCGGCCAGGGCGATGTAACCGGCCACGCCGGCGGCGTCTCCACCCTCACCGGCGGCGAATGCGGCGGCCGAGTACGTAAAGGCCAGAATGCCCAACATCATGGAACTGAATTTGCGCAGCATGGAAGTCTCCTTTCTTCAACCAAAATAACGTATGCCTGTGAAACCGTAAATGAACCGAAATCCGTTCAGTCGCCTTGGCGACCGTGAAACCGTATTGCGCTTCCCTCAGTGGTCGTGGGAAACCGACAGGCCGATGTAGATGGTGCTCAGCAGCGTGAACACGAAGGCCTGGATAAATGCGACGAAAATGCCCAGTCCGACGAAGATCATGGGAACCACCACGTAGGTCAGGTCGGTGAAGATGCCCAGAACCATGTGGTCGCCCGTGATGTTTCCGGCGAGACGAAGCGAGAGGCTGACCGGACGCACCAGATGACCGATGAGTTCGATGGGGATCATCAGCCAGGCCAGCCAGATGATGGGGCCGGCGAAGTGCTTCAGGTAGGCCACGCCGTGCTCGCGCAGTCCCTGGTAGTTGTAATACAGGAAAATGAAAATGGCCACCGCGGCGTTCGTGGCCACCGTGGATGTCGGCGGCGGAAAGCCGGGAATGGAGCCGATGAGATTGGAGAAAAAGATGAAAATGAAGACGCTGGTCAGAAGCGGAACATGCCGCTCGTAGCCGTGCCCGATCACGTCGCGGACCAGGTTCTCCAGGCTCTCCACGATGATTTCGAACAAAACGATCAGACCGAAGCGCCGGGAAGGCACGATATTGGCTTCCGCGTTGGCGTAACGGGCCTTGACCATCATGGCGACCACGAACAGGAACAGAAAGACCAGGGTGGCCGAAACCATGTGGCCCGCGCCGTGTCCGGGTCCGAGCACGCCGTGATGCTGGAGCCAGTGAGTCAGATTTTCAAAGCCGGGAACGAGATCATACCAGGAAAAGTGTTCCATCGATTTCTACCATTTCGTGCTTCTGGTTGCGGTTTTCGATCGATTTTTCTATTTCTTCATGGCAAAACCGACCTTCGTCAGTCGCCGCTTTCTTCCTCGTCTCCGCTCCGTTCCAACCATCGCAGAATCCGGAGCATTCGCCAAAACGCGCCCGCCGTTCCCAGTACCGTCAGGACAAGAACGAAAAGCGGGGAGGTTTCCAGCCAGCCGTCCAGAGCGTATCCGGCCAGCGCGCTGCCTCCCACCGCACCGGAGATCTCCACGCCCAAAGACGTGAAGGCCATCCATCGCGGCACCCTGGCGCGTTCCGTTTTCCTCTTCATGGAATACCCGAACGGCGGCCAGGCCTTTCGGCGGCAATATACCTATCATACCGTTCAAGAAGAGTCAAGATTTCGTTCCTCCATAAATATAAATAAAAGAAATAAGTTTCCGCTATAGTTCCAGCCGCCGGAGAACGCCCGATTCGCCCTATCCGCGACCGGCGATGGCCTTGATTTTCGCCAGTTCGGCCGATCCCACCACCCGCAGCAGCACCAGCAGCGCGCAGAACAGGCCGAAGACCAGCACGCCCTTCAACAGGATGAAAATCGCCCCGACAGGACTCCACAGGGCGCTCAGTCCGTAGATCGCGGCGGAGATGGCCGTAAGTTTTGCCAGAAGGCCGAAGGGAAAACGCGCCCCGAAACGCCGCTGAAGATAGGCCGAGGCCGCCACCACCCCCGCACCCATGGAAACGAGCACCGCCGCCGCCAGGGCACCCGGTCCGTAGTCCGGCACCAGGTACTTACTGGCCGCCGCCGACAGCGGAAGCAAAAGCGCCAGGCTGAAGAGCGTCACGCCCACGCTCACCTTCGGCGCGCCCGCACCCGTGATGATGGCGGAGAAGATCATCAGGAAGGAGTACGCCACGTAGGCCAAAGGCAGAATCGCCAGCGCGGGCCAGCCTTTTTCGAAAATCGGCGGAAAGATCAGCCGCAGCAGTTCCGGCGCACAGGCCGACAGGCTCACGGCAAGCAGGCTGACCAGAATCAGCGTATAGCGGGTGGTGATGTGGATGTAAGACTGGGTGGTCTCCCGGTCCGCCTCGTACGTGGAACGGCTGACCAGGGGAAAGATGACGAAGGTCACCGAAATCACGGCGATGTACGGCAGCCGGGACATCTGAAGAGCGGCGGCGTAGACTCCCACCGCCTCGCCGCCGGGCCCCAGGGCTTTCAGCAGTAACAGATCCGCGTTCATCAGCAGATTGGAACAAAGCGCGAAGATCATGATCCAGACCTCGAAACGCAGAAGATCCCGCCAGGAAATCTCGCCTTCCGCCTTCCCCCGCCCGGACAGAACAAGCGCCAGAACCAGCATGATCGTCGCCGTGGCGGCGAAACCCGCCACCGTGCCCATGACGCCGAATCCCAGGTAGGCGAGCCCAAGAATCAGACCCACTTTCAGCGTGGCGAAGAGCGTGTCCATGGCCGCCTGGTGAAAAAACATCTTGCGGCCGTTGAAGGTGCCGATGAGCGCGGCGTAATTGGCGTAACAGAAAATGATGATCGAGCTGACCCGCAGGTAAGGCGTGAGCGAGGCGTCGTTCAGCAGGTCGGCGATGACCCCGGACAGGGCGAAAAAGAGCAGCGCCACCAAACCACCGAAAACGCTCTGAAGCCGCAACGCCTGTTGTTTCACCCGCCCGAAACGGGCCGGATCCTCGCTGATGAACTTGCTCACCGCCTGGATGGTCCCGGTAATCATCATCATGGTGATGGGATTCAGAACGGAAATCACCACGTTGTAGGAGCCGTACAAGAGCGCCTGCTCCTCCTCGGTGCGACCGATCAGTCGCGGAAGCAGGGTAATCAGCAGCAGACCGGAAAAGACGAAATATCCCTTGGCCAGAGTGATCCAGACCACCCCCCGGCCGATGCTGCGCGTCTCGGCGTTCTTCGTGTCCACGTTCGGCATGCGTACTCTCTATCCGTGGCCGTCCCGTGGGACGGATGTTGCTCGAACCTCGGTCGCCTTTGTCGGAACCTTCGGCGACCTTCGGAAGTCAGTTGACGATTTCCACCGTTCCCAGTTTCAGACGCCCCTCGTTGTCCCGCTGGGGAATGTCCGGCACCCGCGCCCGGTAGTTGCCCTGGTACAGACCGACGAAGATGTCCAGATGCCCGCCCCGGGTGTCGGGCGGCACGTCGATCTTGTAGGTATCCTTGATGTATTCGCCCGGCTTCCACTTGGAAACGGGGTACAGGCCGTCCACCGGCGTATGATCGCCCCGCAGACGGAAAATCTTCTCCTTTTCCACGTGGACGAAAACCTTGAAATCCCGGGTGGGTTTGTTCACGCACTGGAAATACAGCGTGAGCGGCAGTTCCTTTCCGGCCGGATGACTCTCCGGGATGACGCTGTGGCCCACCAGCCGGATATCCTTGTCGAACATCACGGAAAGCGGTTTTTCCGGATGGAAGGGCTCCGTGCGGACGTACTCCTTGGTTTTGCCCGCAATATCCTCCGGGCTCAGGATTTTGATCTGCCCCTTGGTGTCGCGATTGGAAACCAGCCAGAATTCCGGCCGGTAAGGCTCGCCCGGTACCCGATCGTCCGCGATCTTCATCAATTGTTCGCCGTTGGCCACCTCCTGCCACATCGCATTCAAGTGTTTGAAATGTTTCTGCTTCTGCTCGATGATGATGAAGACCCGGCGGCCTTTGTAGCGTTCGTAGAAACGCTTGACGGACTGGATATTGTTGTAGATCCGATACTGCCGGTAGTGGTACGTGTCCTTCAGTTCGTTGAAGGGCATGTGGTATTTGATGCTGCGCGATTTCCAGGTCTGGGTGAACTCGCCCAGGGGTTCGTCCGGATTGGCGCGCGTTTCCAGGTAGGTCCGCACCAGCCCCCGGGCCGAGAACATCTCCGTCAGCGTGGGAATCATGTGCATATTAATGTAAAGGGCGTAGGCCACCGAAAGCAGAAGCAGCACGCCGAAGATCCAGCGGTTGAAGCGGCGGAAAAGCATGGAAACGAACAGCGCCAGCCCGAACAGGATGTAGATCACCGTAAAGAACCGGGTGGGATCGGCCACCGCCGGGTGCCAGTCCTGGAGACGCTCGGTGGTGATGAAATAGAAGATGGTGCGATAATTCTTCATATCCAGCAGATCCGGGGCGACGATGCCCAGGGTCAGAAGGGCGATGAAGAAGGCCATGCGATTCAGTCCGCCCTCGCGGTCGGCGGTGAACAGGCGGTCCAGGTACAGCGCCAGAATGGCCGCCGCGTAGGGCACCGTGGGGAAGATGTAGTGCACGAATTTCGTTGAAATGATGGAGAAAAACGCGAATCCGAACAGAAAGCCCGTCAAAAGAAAGACCTCGAAGCGCACCTTTTTGGAAAGCCGCTCCCTCCACGGAATCAGGGTGACGATGGCCTGGGGCAGAAAGACCAGCCAGGGCAGCAGGCCGATGGAAAAATACAGCACGAACATCTCGAAGGTGTCGTTGGGCTTGTCCAGTTTACCCAAACTGCGCTCGACGTGGTGATCCCAGAAGAATTTCTTCAGGTAGGGCATGCCGTACTTGGCGGTCATATAGGAATACCAGGGAGCGGCCACCACCAGGAAGATCAGCGCCCCGCGAAACAGCCGCATGCGCTTCAGGATGCCCCAGTCCATGGTGACCAGACAGTAGAAAAAGATCGTTCCGCCGGTGAGCACCAGGGGCGTGAGCCCCTTGGCCAGGGAGGAAATCCCTAAGAAGATGTAAAAGAGATAATACCAGAGATCCCGGCGTTCTTTCTCTCCCAGTAAGAGAAAGCCCACGCCCACCCACATGAAGCCCACGAAGAGCTGGTCCACCATGTAGGCGCGGCTGATGAGGTAGTAGGCCGGAATCGTGGCCAGGATCCCCGCCGTGAGCAGTCCCACCCGGCGATTGTAAAGCCTGCGGAAGATCCAGAACGTGAGAAACACCACCAGAAGGCCGGTGAGCGCGATGGGCGCGCGCAGCGTCCACTCCGAAACGCCGAAAATCTTGGCGAAGGGATAGGCCGCCCAGAAGATCAGGATGGGCTTGGACCAGAAGGTTCCCGGCGCGGCGCCCTCGTCGGACCCCACCTTGCAGACGGGGGTGATGGCGTCGCCCTCGCCCAGGATCATTTCGCGCACCACCTGCCCGTAATTGGGCTCCCACTGCATCTGAAGCGGATAGTCTCCCAGGCGGATGAACAGAATCAGCACCGCGATCAGAAACAATCCCGGCGCGGCATAGCGTTCGATAAACCGGTTGAATCGGCCATTCACGACCCGTACCTCCTCGTCTTTCCCAAATGTTCATGGCGTGTCCGTTATGGCGCGGGCGCATCCTAGCATAGCCCCGACCATGGAGTCAATGGAACCCGGAACGGAACCCGGACGATGGGATTTTCCGGAAAGGATCTCCCGGACGCCGTTTCGACGAACCTCCCGGCGAGGAGACGTCCGGACTGAATCACGATTCAGTGTTTGTGACGATTCCTGTCAAGAATTCCGGCAAGTTACCGATTTTGGAAATACCCCGAAGAAAGTCGGAAAAGAATTGACAGCCCGAGGTTCTTTGTTAAGATGAGCTACCTTTTACTTTCGAAAAAGGAGGAAGGGTCTTCGATTCCGACACCTCGCATTCAAACCGTTACCATTCAACGATCAACGATTTCCGGTTTCCGATAACCTAAAGACAAGACAATGTGGAGGCAAAACTAATGGCGAAAATGGTGTATTCTTTTGGCGGTGGCAAGGCGGAAGGTTCCGCCGCGATGAAAAACCTGCTGGGCGGCAAGGGCGCCAACCTGGCGGAAATGGCAGGCTTGGGCATTCCGGTGCCTCCCGGCTTCACCATCACCACCGAGGTGTGCACGCACTACCAACAGTCCGGCGGCTCCTATCCCAAGGGCCTGGAAAAGGAAGTCGAGAAGGCGCTGAAGGCGGTGGAAAAAACCATGGGCGGCAAGTTCGGCGATACGAAAAAGCCGCTGCTTTTCTCCGCTCGCTCCGGCGCCCGGGTGTCCATGCCCGGCATGATGGACACGGTGCTGAACATCGGACTGAACGACGAGACCATCCAGGGCGTCATCGCCCAGGTCGGCGACGAACGCTTCGCCTACGACAGCTACCGCCGGTTCGTGCAGATGTACTCCAACGTGGTCATGGGAATGGACAGCCGCATTCTGGAGGAACATCTGGAGAAGGCCAAGGCCAAGAAAGGCGTGCATCAGGACACGGAACTTTCGGCCGACGACTGGAAAAAGCTGGTGGTCATCTTCAAGAAGGAAATCAAGAAATACACCAAGAAGACCTTCCCGGAAAAACCCTATGACCAGCTCTGGGGCGCCATCGAGGCCGTTTTCGCCAGTTGGAACGTGCCGCGCGCCATCACCTATCGCCGCCTGAACGGCATCCCGGAATCCTGGGGCACGGCGGTCAACGTGCAGAGCATGGTCTTCGGCAACATGGGCGACGACAGCGCCACGGGCGTGGCCTTCACCCGCGATCCGGCCACGGGCGAGCGCGTCTTCTTCGGGGAATACCTCATCAACGCCCAGGGCGAGGATGTCGTGGCGGGCATTCGCACGCCCCAGCAGGTGACCCTCTCCGGCTCGAAAAAGTGGGCCAGGGAAAACGGCGTGAAGGAAGCCGAGCGGAAAAAGAAATATCCGTCGCTGGAAGAATCCATGCCGGCGGCCTACAAGGAACTGGAAGGCATCTACCAGAAGCTGGAAAAACACTACCGCGAGATGCAGGACATCGAATTCACCATCCAGCAGAGCAAGCTGTGGATGCTCCAGACCCGTACGGGCAAGCGCACCGCCGCCGCCGCCGTGAAGATCGCCGTGGACATGGTGAAGGAGAAACTGATCTCCAAGGAAGAGGCCGTGCTGCGCGTGGAGCCGGCCAGCCTGGACCAGCTTCTGCACCCCATGTTCGACCCGAAGGCCAAGTACGCCGTCATCGCCAAGGGCCTGCCCGCCAGTCCCGGCGCGGCCAGCGGACGGGTGGTCTTCTCGGCGGACGACGCCGTGGTCTGGAAGGAAAAGGGCGAGAAGGTCATTCTGGTGCGCCTGGAAACCAGCCCGGAAGACATCCACGGCATGGACGTGGCCCAGGGCATCCTCACCGGACGCGGCGGCATGACCAGTCACGCGGCCGTGGTGGCGCGCGGCATGGGCAAATGCTGCGTGGCGGGCTGCGGCGAACTGGCCATCGACGACAGGAAAAAGCTGTTCGTGGCCAAGGGCAAGACGTATAAAGAGGGCGACTGGATCAGCCTGGACGGTTCCAAGGGCGAAGTGATCGAGGGCCAGGTGCCCACGGTGACGCCCTCGCTTTCGGGCACGTTCGGCGAACTGATGGTCTGGGCGGACGGCTTCCGCAAGCTGAACGTACGCACCAACGCGGACACGCCCAAGGATTCCGCCGTGGCCAGGGGCTTCGGCGCGGAAGGCATCGGCCTCTGCCGCACGGAGCACATGTTCTTCGAGGGCGACCGCATCGACGCCGTGCGCGAGATGATTCTGGCCGCCGACGAGGCCGGACGGCGCAAGGCGCTGGGCAAGCTGCTGCCCATGCAACAGAAGGATTTCGAGGGCATCTTCAAGGCTATGAACGGCCTGCCCGTCACCATCCGTACCCTGGATCCCCCGCTGCACGAGTTTCTGCCGCATACCAAGGCGGAGATCGCCGACCTGGCCAAGAAACTGGGCGTGAAGCCGAAAGTGTTGCAGGACAAGGTGGACAGCCTGCACGAGTTCAATCCCATGCTGGGCCATCGCGGCTGCCGTCTGGGCATCGTCTGGCCGGAAATCACGGAGATGCAGGCCCGGGCCATCTTCCGCGCGGCCAAGAACGTCCAGGCCAAGAAGGTCAAGGTGCTCCCGGAAATCATGATTCCGCTGGTGGGCACGGTCAACGAACTGAAGCTCCAGGAAGAACTGGTGCGCAAGGTGGCGGCCGAGGAACTGAAGGGCAAGAAGCTTCCCTACCTGGTCGGCACCATGATCGAACTGCCCCGCGCGGCGCTCACCGCCGACGAAATCGCGGAAGTGGCGGAGTTCTTCAGCTTCGGCACCAACGACCTGACCCAGACCACCTTCGGCCTGTCCCGTGACGACGCGGGCAAGTTCCTGCCGTATTACGTGGACAGAAAAATCCTGCCGGCCGATCCCTTCCAGAGCATCGACGTGGGCGGCGTGGGCAAACTGGTCCGCATGGGCATCGACCTGGGACGCGGCGCGCGCGACGGCATCAAGATCGGCATCTGCGGCGAGCACGGCGGCGATCCGGCCTCGGTGGAATTCTGCCACGAGGCGGGTATGAACTACGTGAGCTGCTCTCCTTACCGGGTGCCCATCGCCCGTCTGGCGGCGGCCCACGCGGCGTTGAAGGAAACGCCGGTGACCAAGGCCAAGAAGGTCGTGAAAAAGGCCGCCAAGAAAGTGGTGAAGAAAACCGCCAAGAAGGTCGCCAAGAAAAGCCCGAAAAAGAAATAATCCGCAACGACTTCGTTTTCGAGGTCACGCATGAGCCGGCCCCCGGTGGAGAAATCCGCCGGGGGTTTTTTAGATGGGTTCTTCAATGATTTCATCGACGAAAAGGCGCTCATCCCGAGTACCGCCCGGAGGGCGGTGTATCGAGGGACGCGCCGCTCGTGGCTCGATACGATTCCGCTTCGCGAAATCACTCGCCATGAGCAGATGAAGCATCGCTGAAATCATTGAAGAACGGCGATATTCGACGGGCTCGGATCGGAGCCGTCCTCATTTAGAGCCACGCAACGCCCCTTTTCGGATCAGGGCCAGCTTTTCCTTGCGGCTCAGGCGCTTGATGGCCCACTCCCGGCGGAGCGCGGCGGAGCGGTCGGGCTGATTTTCCACGTAAACCAGGCGCAAGGGACGGCGCGCGGCGGTGTACTTCGCGCCTCGGCCGCTTTGGTGCTCGGCCAGACGGCGTTCCGGGTCGGTGGTGCAGCCGGTGTACAGGCTTTGGTCGCCGCATTCCAGGATGTAGACGAACCAGTCCTCGGAGGATTCGGGCCGGTCTTCGCCGGAGGCGTCCGCCATGGCCGGATCAATCCTACTCGATGTTTCCGGCGGGAGGCGGAGGCGGAGGCAGAATGCGGAAGCGATCGCCGTTGTGGTTTTCCAGGTGGGCGGGCCGGGCCTTGGGCGACATCAGCCAGAGACAGGCCGGCAGGTAGATCAGCGTGCCGAAAAGCGAGAAAACCATGGCGATGCTGGTGAGCAGGCCGAAGTGTTTGATGGAAGGAAACGAACTGAACGCAAAGGTCATGAAACCCGCGAACATCACGATGTTGCTGACGATAATGGCCCGTCCGGTCACCACCAGCGAGTATTGCAGGGCCTCTTCCAGGGTGGATCCGCTCTTCAATTTTTCCATGTAGTGCTGGAAGAAATGGATGGTGCTGTCCACGGAGATGCCCAACACGCAGGCGGCGATGATGATGCTGGTAATGCTGAGTTTCACCCCGGCCAGCGTCATGCAGGCGTACATCAGGATAATGGCGAAGATCGACGGCAGCATGGCCAGAACGGCATAGGTGAAACGCCGGATGTTGAGCCAGAAGATGAAGAAAATCACCGCCAGGGTGAGGATGAAACTGCTCATCAAGGTCTGAAGCAGATAGTCCCCGATGGTGGAGGCCAGGGGGGCGTAGCCGGTCAGCATCAGCGTGACATCCTTGAATTCCGGATGTTTTTCCTGAAAACCGGCGAAACTGCGGCGAATGGACGCCTTCAGCATCTCCAGGATATCGTCCCGATCCTGGCTGCTGATGATAACGGAAATGCGCAGCTTGTCGAACTTGTCCGAGATGAACTTGCTCCACATGTCCTGCTGGCTCAAGGCCACGATGTATTTCGACACCGTGAAATTGGAGTCCGGAAAGCGATCCTCGCCGTTTTCCAGGAAATTGGCCAGCCGCAGAAGGGAAGAAGAGGACAGAAGGTTTTGGACGTGGGAATCGGCGTCGATCTCCTTTTCCAGTTCCTGCAACAGCCGCAGGCTCTCGGGGCTGCTGAACTGGCCCTCCTTGCCCTCCAGCACCACCTCCAGGCTCATCAGGCCCATCAGGTTGTTCTCGATGAACACCGTGTTCTTGCGCAGCTCGTTGTCCTCGTCCAGGTATTCCAGGGTGTTGGTTTCCACCTTCATGCCGAAAAAACCGTGGATGCCGACGGCCGCCACCAGGGTCATCACCGGGACGATGGACTTTCGCCACCAGTAGGTATAGGTGGGAATGCCGGACAACAGGGGATCGAAGACCTGCAACCCGGCGGTCTGCACGTCCCGCCCCGTCGCGGGGTTCAGCAGATCCAGCAACACGGGAAAGAGCGTGAAGCAGACCACGTAAGCCACCACGATGGACAAGGCCACGAAGAGCCCCAGTTCCTTGACAGGAAGCACCGGCGAGACCGCGAAACTGCCGAAACCGATGGCGGTGGTCAATACCGAGTACCAGCAGGCCTTGCGTTTCTGCACCAGGACGTGAATCAGATGTTCCCGGCGCGAAACGCCTTCCGGTTGGCGCACGTATCCGGAATAGATGTGGATCATGGTCTCGATGGTGACGATCATCACCATCATGGGCATGACGGAGGAAATCATGGTGAGCACGGACCCGAAGGCCTGCACGAAGGATACGGCGAAGGCCAGACAGACGGCCAAACTTACCAGCACGGCCAGAACGCCCCGCAGGGAGCGGTACAGGAACCAGACCAGTCCCATGGCGAACAGCAGGTAGATGGGGAAGAATTTCATCCCGATCTCGGTGCTGCTGTAATCCAGTTCGTAGTTCAGGTGGGGCTGGCCCACGATGCGGATGGAGCGGTAGGGGGAATCGGCCTTGTCCCGGAAGGGCTGAAGCGCGTCGTTCACAGCCCGAACCACCTCCCGTCGTTCGGCGGGATTGCCGATCTTCAGTTGCAGCACGATGGTCAGGATGCGGTCCGGCGCGATGAGCCCCTGGTTGTGGAAAAACGGCGTAGACAGCGCGAACGCGCGGAAGGCTTTCCGGCTGTTTTCGTCCGCGGGATTGAACACCGGGTTGACTTCCCGGAAGACGGAAATCAGGCTGCGGGTGCTGGCCAGATGGGGCACGGACTGCATGCGCCGTTCGATCTCGTCCGTTTCGGACAGAAAGCGCTTGCCGTAGATGTCCTTGCCCTCCAGGGCGATCAGCACGAATTCATCCGATCCGAAGATCTCCAGGAAATGCTCGAAATCCTTCTTGCCAGGATCGCTGGGGACGATGAGCCGGTCCAGGGAATTGTCGGTTTCCACCTGCACGGCGAGATAAACGGCCGGAATCAGAAGCAGAAGATAAGCCGCAAGGACCGCGGTCCGATGTTCCAGAATTTTGCGAAAAAACCGTTCCATGCAATCACTCCTACACGCCTGCGCGCAACCGCGAATTCCGGCTAACCTACCCCATGGACCGGGGGAAATCAAATGAAAATCGCCTGTTTGGAAGGCCGAAAACGTGGAGAATTTGCGTGTCAAATTTCATGAAGGCAGAAAGAAAAACGAAAGGTTTACGGTGATGTCTCGTCTCCAAACCGCTCCACCCAGTCTTCCGCCTCGCGGTCGAAAACCAGGCGAAATTCCAGGCCGTCCTTGCCGAAAACCTCGATCCGGTCGGCGCGGTCGTCGTATTTCACGGACAGATATTCCGCCGTGCGCCGCGCGGCCTCCCGGTCGGCCACGTCCGTGGCGTAGATCTCTTCTCCGTCCCTGCTCACCCTGATCTGAAATAGCACGGGCCCTCTCCTTCAATCCGTTTTTTCATCGTCGGACGCGAATCCGAGCGAACGCGCCAACTCGCGCACCTCCCCGACGAACTCGCCTTTCGGAAAATCCTTCTGGAAGTGCGCCGCCGCTTTCAACGCCGGGCCTTTCTTGCCCACTTCGGCCAGGCAGCGCACCTTCAGAAAGCGGGCGCGTTCGTCCATGCGGTTGGCCTTGTTCGCCAGATACACCCGCAGACCGGCCAGGGCGCGATGGTAACGGCGGCCCATGACATCGGCCTCGATGCGAAGCAGAACGTCCGGTTTCTGGTCGGAAACCGCCTCCAGCGCCTCCGTCCCCCGCTTTCCGCCCAGATCCGGAATGTAGGGCGTGGCCAGATCGATCTCCTTCGGATCCACCGTCACCCGCTCGCAGGCGACGACCGATATAAGCGCCGCCAGAAACAGCCCGAATAAAATAAGCGCTCGGGCCGCAAGGCTCGCTTCCTTCCCGTTCCGATTCCGGCCCCACAACCGGCCGAACTTGTTGTTTTTCCGTCTCATTTTTCGCCGTTTCCGCTCCCGCCGCTTTTCGTGCGCAGAGCCTGCCGTATCCGGAATCCTACGCCGACGACGCCCGGGCGTCAAGTTTCCCCCGTGGCCGGCCCGGAATCGGCGGAGGATCCCGTTGCCCATTTGCGTCGCCGCGCGTTCCGGACCCCTGTTCTTCCAAGTTTCTTCTTGAATCCTCTTTCGAAAAGGATATACTCCATGGAGCCAGAAACCCGAAAAACCCAAGGAGATACTATGAAACGTTCATCGCTTCGCCTGTTCCTTTCGCTCGCCCTTCTGCCGATTCTCGTTTTCGCGTGCAGTTCCGACAGCGATGACGAGGAAATCACCGCCGAACTGGAGGATCTGTTCACCGATGCCCTGAACTTCGAGGGCGGCACGGTCAAAGACGGAACGCCGCCGGAAGGGCAGTCCGGCGCGGACGCCCCGCAGTTAAGCGCCGTTCAGGGCGACACCCTGCGGCTGGGCGCGCCCTTCGCCTTTTCCCTGGCCTCGGATTTCGCGGAAGCCGAAAACGTGACCAAGGCCGTGGTCTTCGTCAAGGGATCCGCGAAATACATCGAAGTGGACGCGGGACTGGCGGCCGGAACGGCGGAGCTTTTCGGACGCTTGCAGGCCGAAACGGATCTGCGGGGCAAGGCCTTCACCCTGGAATTCGCGCTCCAGACCGCAGACGGGCACACCGGCGAATACAGGAGCCTGGAAGTCTCGGTGGCGGACGAGGACGCCCAGGAATTGACCATGGGTGAGGAAATCATCCTGCTGACCAGCGTCGGCGAGACATCCCACGAATCGGGCCGTCCGGAAGGCCGCGCCGGAGCGGATGTCCCCCAAATTCTTTCCCTTTCCGGTCCCGCGACCCTGGCGGCGGGCGAAACGTTCATGCTGTCTCTGGAAACGGCGTACACCGGTAAGGTGTCGGCGGTGCTGCTCACCACGCCCGGAAATGCGGCCTACAAGGAACTCCCGGCCACGCTGTCGGAAGGTCACGTGATGGTGGGAGGAGAACTGGCCGACGCTTCGGAAGGCGAGCGGCTGACCTTCCTGTTCGCCTTGACGAACGAATCCGGCGCGGGCCTGTATCGGAGTTGGAGTTTCACCGTTGGTTCGGGCGTGGCGGACGGCGACGCGGACGGCGACGCGGACAATGCCGTGGACGGCGACACGGACAATGCCGTGGACGGCGATACGGACAATGCCGTGGACGGCGACGAGGAATCCACGGGCGCGACCTGGACCGACACGACCACCGGTTTTGTCTGGGAAAAACCGCACAGCAACATCATCACCTGGCAGGCGGCCATCGATTATTGCGACACCCTGAACCTGGACGGATACGACGACTGGCGGCTGCCCGATATCACCGAACTGCGCACGCTTTTGCGGGGCTGTCCCGCCACGGAAACCGGCGGCACCTGCAACGTGGGCGTGGGCGCCGAGGAATGCCTGGATCGGTCCTGCAAGGACGACACCTGCGTAGGCTGCGCGAACGACGGCGGGCCGGATCCGAACGGCTGCTACTGGCCGGACGAAATGAACGGCGGCTGCGTGATCGTCTGGTCGGCCTCCGTGGCCACCGGAAGCCTGAGCGACAGCGCCTGGCACGTGAATTTCAACTACGGCGGCGTGGACCGGGACAACCAGGGATATCCGAACAATTCCATCTGCGTGCGGAATTGAGGATCTTCGGCGGGATGGCGCGAGCCTGACGTTCGAGAGACGGTCCGGGCGAAAACCTTCCCGGCGGCAGGGCGCGGAGAAGCGAACAGGCCGGGCCGCGTCCGCCGGGATTCAGGCGGCGGAAGTCCCGCGGAAGCCGGATCCGAAAAGACGCAGCCCCTTCCCATGGGCGGGAAGGGGCTGTTTCGTTTCATGACGAGCGGCGTTTAGAATTCCTTGAACTGGGGATCGTCATCCAGCGGAATGATATCCTCCGGACTGAAGGCGATGGCGTTGTTCCCGGTCGGTCCATTGCCTTTCGGCGACGAGATCGGCTTGGGAACGCCGGCCGCCCGGCCGGGTATCTTGACGCCCGCCCGTTTCGCCTTGGAGAGATGGAAGCGGCCCACCATGGCGGCCAGTTCCTGCGCCTGGCTGGACAGTTCCTGGCTCGAACTCGAACTCTCCTCGGCGTTGGCGGCGTTCTGCTGGGTCACCTTGTCCATGTCCGCCACCGCACGGTTGATCTGCTCCAGCCCGCGCGACTGCTCCTGGCTGGCGACGGAAATTTCCTCCACGATGTCCGCGACCTTGCCGACCGTCTCCACGATGACTTCCAGTTTGCCGCTGACCTCGGCGGAAATGGCGGTGCCGTTTTCGCTCAGTTTCATGGATTCGCCGATCAGATCCTCCGTGTGCTTCGCCGCATCCTTGGAACGCAGCGCGAGAGCCCGAACTTCCTCCGCCACCACGGCGAACCCACGGCCCGCCTCGCCCGCCCGGGCGGCTTCGACGGCGGCGTTCAGAGCCAGCAGATTGGTCTGGAAGGCGATCTCGTTGATGTCCTTGATGATGGCGGCCGTGCCCCCGGCGGCCTGCTTGATCCGCTCCATGGCATCGACCATATTCTTCATCGCCTCGCCGCCCTCGTCGCCCGTATGGCGGGCCTCCTTGGCCATGGCGTTGGCTTCGCGCGCGTTGTCGGCGTTGCGGGACGTCATGGAGGCCATTTCCTCCAGGCTGCTGGACGTCTCCTCCAGGCTGCTGGCCTGCTCGGATGCGCCTTCCGCCACCGACTGCGAACCGGAAGCGATCTGGTTGGAGGCGCTGGCCACCTGCTCGGAGGCGGTGGCGACGTGCCCCAGCGCCTCGTCCAGGTTTTCGGCGGTCGCATTCAGGGAACGCTTGATCTTGGCGAATTCGCCCCTGTACTCGCCCTGCATGCGGGCGGTCATGTCGCGCTCGGAAAGCCGTTCGAGAACCTTCGAGGCTTCGTCGATGGGCGTGCGGACCGCGTTCATCAGCTCGTTCGTGCCCGCCACGATCTCCGCGTACGCGCCCTTGAAAGCCGCCTCTTCGCCACGCTCGGAAAGCCGTCCTTCCTGGGCGGCCGTGATCAGCGTCCGCAATTCCCCGATCAGGTTCAACAGGTTGCCGCGAATCAGGTTCAGGCCCTCCGTCAGGATGATCTGTTTTCCGGGCAATTCGCGCATCTCGCGCGAAAGGTCGCCTTGGGCGTATTGCTGCATGATGCCGATGGCCTCGACCACCGGGCTGATGACGGCCTCCAGCGCGCCGTTCAGGCCCCGGGCGAGATCGCCGTATACACCCTCGAATTTCTCTCCGTCGGCGCGGACCTCGATGTCGCCCGCCTTCTGCTGGTCGATGACCGACAGCATCTCGTCCTTCAGCTTGTGAAGCGATCCGACCACCGCCGCCAGGGACTGCGCCAGTTCGTCCGCTTCGGAACGGACTTCGATCCGCACGCCCAGATTGCCCGCCGCCACCTGCCGGGCGGCGGAAACCACCTGGCGCTGGGCGTCGGCGACCTTTCCGAAGGCCCGGCTGAGATCCTCGATCTCGTCTCCGGTGTCGGCCTGGAAGTCCACGTTCAGGTTGCCGAGCGCCATGTCGTTCAGCGCCTCCACGGCCCGGCCCAGGGGATTCGCGATCAGCTTGCGGCCCGCGAAAACGAGCACGCCCACGATGAAAGCCATCGCCAGGATGCCGATCAGCACCGACTTCCAGGCAAGCGAATGAATGGGACCGAGCAGTTCCGCCTCGGGCATGCTGGTGGCGAAAATCCAGCCGGTTTCCGAGTTGGTCTTGAAATGGGCTATCCGGTCCACGCCCGCGAAACGGTAGGCCAGCGAGCCGTTCTTCCTCTTCATCAGTTCCGGTCCGAAATCGAGGTCGTTCATCTTGGTCTTGAAGATGTTCGACTTGTCCGGATGGGCGATGAAGATGCCGTCCGCGTCCACGATGTAAATATAGCCCGTTTCGCCGATGGTCACGTTGTCGATCATCTGGGCGGACATGACGGACACCTCGATGGGCGTGCCGACGATGCCGAGCAGTTTTCCGTCCCCGACGACGGGAGCCGTGAGCAGCATGACCGGACGGCCGGTGACCGGGGATTGCTGAACGTCGCCCAGGTGGCTTTTGCCGTTTTGGGCCTGCCGGACGTTTTCGGCGTATTGCGGAAACGAGCTGATGTCCACTCCGACGGAGGCGCCCTTGACGGAATCCGCCAGGATCACGCCCTTCGGACTGGCCAGAAACATGTTTTCGAGCGCCGGGATATGCCGGTGGAATTTCTCCAGGCTTTTACTCGCATGATCGAATTGGGCGGTTTCCAGCGCTTCGGCGAACTGGTCCTGGACGGCGAAGATTTCCACTTGCTCGCGACGTTCGGCCAGCCACAGATTCGAATCGTTGATGGCCTTGTCGAGAAGCACGCCCACCCGGTTTTCCTCCGTTTCGAGCAGGGTTTCGGAGGAGATGGAATACGACATCCAGGTCATCCCCGCAATCGCCAGCACCACGACCGGAATAAGACCCAGCATCATTTTGTAGTGAATCGTCCATTTCATTTTCCGTAACTCCTCCTTGTTGTTCGACGGCCAGCGCGTCAAAGCGGCGCTCACGCGCCTCTATGCGCCTTGCCATCCGGATATCGAATCCACCGGAACAAGCGCCGTCCCGGCGACGGATGTCATCAGGCCTTATAAATCGACATGAGCAAATGGGCCTTTAAGATAATTTCCGGAATGGTTCTATTTGACGGCGATTGCGAATCAGGCGGCGGCATGGGTGAATTCGCGACGCTTGCGTTGGTAAGTTGTTGGATTTACAGGCATAACAAGGCGACCCAACGAATGAGTTGGAAGGCCGGAACCATGGCCCGACCCGCCTGGCTGTCGCGGCTCCGACAAGCTGCGTTCGCGGACAGGCGGCCTCGACCCTTTGTCCTTCATGTTCACGGAATTCCCGCCGAAACCGCCGTTTCGCCCCGCCCTCAAATAAAACGTCTCGATTTCCAACCAAGCGGAATAATCCCGGTTCCCCTTTCGTCTGTATGTACGGAATGCTTTGAAAATCCGGAAACCGAAACCCAGCCGAGAAACATCGCCGAAGGATTGCAAACCGCACGAATTCCGGTACAATACGGGAACGATTTCGTTACAACATCCCCCGAAAGGAGCGAACCATGGCCTTTACATTGCCGCAACTGCCCTGGGAAAAGGAAAAGCTGGCCCCGCACATCAGCGCGGAAACCATCGATTATCATTACGGAAAACATCATCAAGCCTACGTGACGAACCTGAACGGCCTGGTCCAGGGCAAGCCCGAGGAACAGATGAGCCTGGAGGAGATCATCCTGGCCAAGGATCCCGGCCCGGTCTTCAACAACGCCGCCCAGGTCTGGAACCACACCTTCTACTGGAACAGTATCCGTCCGGAAGGCGGCGGCGATCCCACGGGCGACCTGGCGGAGGCCATCACCAAGGACTTCGGTTCCATCGCCAAGTTCAAGGAAGAATTCGCCCAGGCGGCCGCCACGCAGTTCGGCAGCGGCTGGGCCTGGCTGGTCTGGGAAAACGGCAAACTCGCCATCGCCAAGACCGCCAACGCGGATCTACCCATGAAGCATGGCCAGAAGGCGCTTCTGACCATCGACGTCTGGGAGCACGCCTATTACATCGATTATCGCAACGCGCGACCGAAATACATCGATACCTTCCTGGGCCATCTGGTCAACTGGGATTACGTCTCCGAAAACCTGGCCAAGGCCAAAGGCTAGGCGGAAGCCTCTCCATGAAACACGAACCCCCCGGAATTTCCGGGGGTTTTTCTTTCTCTTGCTCCGGCGGGTAAAAATGTCGGCTGATGGAGCAGGTATCCGACCGGCTCTTCGAATTCATATGAGAAGACCAGGTAAGAAGCCTGCTCCAACATAAAACTCGAACCAACAAAGAGTCCGACACTCGAATCCTTGACGGAATCATTGTATCCGATCTACCCAGAATTATACTCCATTTGATGCGTATAGGACAAGTCCGGAGATCGATTTTTACACTTCCGTTTTCGGTCCGTTTTCGCGTTCCGTCCGGGTGAACGCTTTTTGGCGTGTAACCCCATGATCTTCCAACAAAATCCGCCGTTTTTGCGTGCGCCCGGGTCGCACACCCCTGGGGGCGCTTTCAGGCCGTTTCGGGCCATCCACCGGGGAAGGGCTGGAACAAGCTATTTCCTCCATGATATCAACTAGTTCCGACGATTCCGGCCCGAATTTCGGCTCGGCTGCGTTTGGCCGGTTTGGGGGCATCCATCCGGACGGTGTGTTTTTTCGCGGATTGCTCCGTGATATCGGTAACTTGCGGGCGTTTTCAGGCGCGGTCCTGTTGGAGCAGGTCTCCCGACCTGTTCTTCGAATTCATGCAAAAAAACGTGGACCAGATCGGAGATCTCCAACATAGAGGCAATGGCGACTTTTGTTTCATCGTCACATTCTCCGAAATCCGCAATGCCCGTGTTACGGGGCGAAAAGAAAGTCACCCAGTCGGCCGATTTCATCCGCCGTATTCTCCGGATTCTTTCCATAGGTCCAGGCCATCCACCCATTCGGCGTTTTCTCCATGCGGAATCCCGGAGACAAATCGGGTTTCCTGCCGGAATCCGGCATATAAAGAAATGCGAAATCCGAATCCACGTGATTCATGTAGGTCGCCTCCACGAAAAACGGGGAATCGGCTTGGGAGCCCTGAAAATGCAGATGAACGTCGGTAACGGCCGCGAATGCATTTTTCAGGGCCGTTTGACGCTCGGCGGAATCGATATCGGCGGTCAGGAGATGCAGCGGCTTGCAGCGGACGCCATCGAGGCCGATCGCTCCCGGCCCGCCTGGTCCCGAGATTCCCCCGCCAAGATCCACCAGGTCGATCCGCCCCTCGCCAAGGGAGAGTTGCGGAGCGCCGGCATCCGGAAGCGATTTCCCCGCCAGCGCCTCGAACACATGATCGAAAGTCATTTTCAACAGTTTCATGATGGAAATGTTGGCTTCCGGATTTTCGACCCATTCGAGAAAATCCGCCAGCATTCTGAATTCAGGGATGTTTTCGAGCGAATCGTCATCCTCCCCCGGCAACGGCGTTCCCAGGTTGCGATCCGCGCGAAAAGCCTTTTCCGCATGTTTCCGGCAACGGTCATGGATGGAAAACAGGGCTTCGCTTCCTTCCGGAGCCAGGACGCCGGCATCGAATACCATGTCGCCGCTTGTTTCGATGATCCGCTCGATCAGGGACAGGTTGTAGCGCATGTCGAAAATGAACTCGCCCTTGATTTTTTCCTTTCCATCGTCGATCTGCTCCATCAGGGCGCGCGCGTTCTCAAGCAGTTTTCGCAGTCGCACGCAGGCCAGCCACAGGGACGTGCGCTCGGTCTTTTTTCCCGCCATGTCCACATCTCCTTCAGAAAATGGGCTCCCAATGAACCTTGTCGATATCTCGATTCGTATTCAGAAACCTTGCAAATATTCTGCCATTTTGTGTGTTGCATTTTGCGACATACCGTGATACATCTTTGTCTGACCGCCCAAACACCGAAAGGTGACCCATGTTCAACGAACCCGACCGCATTCTGATCGTAGACGATGACCCCGCCACGCGGCGGGCGCTCAAACGCATCTTCCGGGACGATTCGATCGAAACCCGGACGGCGAAATCGGGAAGAGAGGCGATCGAATGTCTCGAACGGGAATCGTTCAGTTTGGTTCTGACCGATCTGCGGATGGATGATGGCGACGGATTGGAAGTCTTGCGGGCCGCCCGGCGGCTCGATCCTTTTACCGAAGTCGTTATCTTCACCGGCTACGGATCGGTGGAATCGGCCATCGAAGCCATAAAAGGCCAAGCGTTTCATTATGTTATGAAACCTCTCCATGCCGGGGAGGTTCGGTACATCGCCGAACAGGCTTTGGAAAAGCGGCAATTGCGCCTTCAGGTCAACAACCTTAAACGACGGATGGAATCGGGACTGGATCGCATCATCGGCCATAGCCCCCGGATCCTGAAAATCAAGCGATTGGTGCAACAGATCGCCGCAACCGACTCCAATGTGTTGATTACGGGGGATTCGGGCACGGGCAAAGAACTGGTGGCTTCCGCCATTCACTACCTCAGCAGTCGCGCCGACAAACGATTTCTGCCGATCAACTGCGCCTCGTTCACGGACGAGCTGCTTTCCAACGAACTGTTCGGACATGAAAAGGGCTCGTACACGGGCGCTACGGTTTCACGCCCCGGTCTTTTGGAAAGCGCCGACGGAGGAACGATTTTTTTCGACGAAGCCGGAGATATGTCCCCGGGAATGCAGTCGAAACTGCTGCGCGTCATCCAGGAACGGGAACTGCTGCGCGTGGGGGGCACCCGGGCGATCGGCGTCGATCTGCGCATCATTTCCGCGACGAACAAAAACCTGAAGAAGGCCATGGAGTTGGGAGCTTTCCGGAAAGATCTCTATTACCGCTTGAACGTGGTGCCGGTGCGCCTGCCGACCCTGGCCGAACGAAAGGAAGACATTCCCCTGCTCGTCGCCCACTTTCTCGAACGGTTCAACCAGCGATCCCAGAAGAAAGTCTTCGGTTTCACGCCGAAGGCGATGACCGTCTTGACGAATTACAATTTTCCCGGCAACGTTCGGGAATTGGAAAACATCGTGGAACGTTCCGCGGCGCTGGCCCGATCGGAGCATATCGAAGAGGAGGATCTGCCGGAGGATCTGCGTGAAATCGAGATCTTCCACATCAAGCGAACCTCCTCCAACATCAAATCCATCGATGAGCTGGAACAGGAATATATCTCGTGGGTTCTGGAGCGGACGGGCCAGAACAAGAGCCGAGCGGCGGAACTTTTGGGCATCAATCGGGCTTCCCTCTATCGAAAGCTGAAAAAAACCCAATTCAAGGACTAAGAAGCCCCACCGAATGTTGCATATTGCGACAGTGTCGCGTAAAAACCGGACTCGTCGGCAAACCGTCTGAATCACTTATAAATTTCTGTAATACCTTCAGAAGCGTCGCATTTTGCACCACAACTGGGCCGTAAATTTCCCAATGATCGCCGGATCCGGGTTAAGAATCCTTGGGAAAAAAACGATTCGAACCACGATTATTAAAAATGGTTCCCCCGCGTCACCTCCACGAAAACTGGAATTCCTTGTGAAATCAAGCACATCGATATCCGTTTTCGCAGGGGTGACATCGACCGCTCCTCGCTCGAAGCGAATCAACCTCACCTGAAAACCCCGGAAATTCCATCCCCGGATGACTCTTCCCGGCTTCCGATCATTTTCGGTATGAATTTTGCTCATATCGACGGTTCGAGCCAATCGCATTCGGGAAATACGAATATGAATCGTTATCGGCAAATCGTTGTTCTTTTCGAGGATCTCGAAGTCCGGCAGGAAGCCATCCATTTCGCGGTGGGACTGGCGGAGCGAACCGGAACGGAACTCCTTTTTCTGCTTTTGCTTCAAAACGATTCCCCGAACCGAAACGATTCCGAACGCCTTCGGAAAAACTACCAGCAAGTGCTCGGCCACCATATCGAGAGCATCATCAAAAACGACGTTCCCCTCTCGATCGTCGTACGCGTCGGCGATCCGCTCTCCGAATTCTATAAGTTCATGACGGAACATCCCTCGTTCGATACGGCCGTGTGGGGGGGGAACGAACACGTTTTGAGAACGCGCACCGGCCTGCGGACCGGGCATTGGCTGGCGCAGGTGGAACAGGAACTGGAATGTCCGCTGGTCATTCCGAAGCGAAAAACGAGTGACATGGACGGCCGCTAGTTTGGAAGTTGCGAATATTACCTGAGAATTGGTGGAAAACGCATGCAGATCACAACGATTTCAAGAGGAAGTTACGACAAGGGAAAAGAGCTTGCCGTGGCGTTGGCGGAAAACCTGGGCCATCTGTGCGTCGGCCGCAAGGAACTGATCGAAGCGGCGGCGAAGGACGGCATTCCCGTCGGAAAAATGGAAGTCGCCATTTTAAAGCCGAGGCATTTCAGCGAACGCCTTTTGCTGATAAAGGAACACTACCAGGCGTTTGCAACCGCCTATCTCTGTGAACGAGCACTGGAAAGAAATCTCGTCTACCACGGCCGGGCGGGACACCTTCTCTTTCCGGGCGTCAGGCACGTATTGCGCGTCAAGGTGATCGAAAAGGTGGACCAGCGCATTCGCCTGGTCGCGGAGCGCATGAACCTGCCCTGGGAGAAGGCCAGCCGCTATATCCAGGATGTGGACGAGGATCTTCATCGCTGGGTGAAGACCCTTTACGGCGTCGATTGGAACGAATACTCGCAATACGACATGACCCTGGGATTCGAGAACCTGACGGCGAGAAACGCCGCCATGGCGCTCTGCTCGGTGGCGGGCATGCCGGAATTCCAGGGGACGCCGGCTTCCGTGCGAACGATTGAAAACCTGCTGCTCGCCTCGCGCGCCCGGCTGGCGCTGGCAAGGAACAAGGATACGGAGAACGCCTCCTTCCGCGTCGAATGCGTGGACGGAGTCGCCACGGTCACCTACCGACCCGTGGATACGCCGGTGGCGGAACGAATTCCGGAGATACTCGGCAAGGTGGACGGGATCAAGGGCGTCAACACCACGATGGCGGCGGCGCATATTCTCTGGATTCAGGAGGATTTCTCCCATTCGGAGGAAACCTACGGCCAGATCGTGGATCTGGCCAATCGCTGGAACGCGGCCGTCGAACTGATCCGGTATTCCTCCGAGCTCGATGAGGATCAGGCCAAGCTCGTCCCGAATGAAACGCCTCGAAACGCCTCCAAGGCTTCCCCGGACGAATACAACGGCGGCATCGAGGACGATACGCCTGAATCGGAGCGGAAAACGGAAGACGACGGCGGATTGGAACAGACCCACACCCGGCTGGTCAAGGACGGCGTCTCGGGCGGGCACCTCTCCTGCGGCGGCGAGATTCCGCGACTGCTCGACACCCTGGAAAGCCACGTGAAATTCAACCTCGTGGCCATCGGCAACGTTTTCGCGTCCAAGGAGCAGGCCGCCCGGACGCGCATGCGGCGCGAACTGATTTCGTCGCTGAGCGAGAAGTTGCGCATACCTGTCGTCGAGACCGAGGAACTGAAGCAGACGTACATGTTCACGTTCAAGCAAGCGGTTCGCTTCGCGGTCTATCTCGTCTTGGCTGCGTCCATTTTTCTTTCGGTGTTCAGGAATCAGGGGATCATTCAGCAGTTCATTCATTCCGGCACAACGTCCGGCAAGATCCAGGCGGCGGCTTTTGTGGTCGTTGTCGTCCCGCTATTCGCCTTCCTTTACGGAAATGTCGCCAAGACATTGCTGAAACTGGTTCGGATCGAATAACCGGGAGCGGTTCGTTCGAAGGCGTGGTTATCAAACCTATTTCGAGAGGTTGTAAAATGATTCCCCAGGAACTAAGCGATCTTTTCATCCATTTGACCGTCGCCAACGGAATACAGGTCGCCATTCTCGGCTTCATTGGCGGTATTCTTTCCGGATTCATCGGCAGCGGGGGTGCGTTTTTCATGACGCCGGGCATGATGAACCTGGGCGTTCCCGGCGTGGTGGCGGTGGGAAGCAACATCACGCACAAGTTCGGAAAGGCCATGATGGGCTCCAAGCAGCATGGCGAACTCGGCAACGTGGACAAGAAGCTCGGCATCTTTCTGCTGGTGACGGCTTTTCTGGGCATTCGTCTGGCGGTGATGATCAATACGGCGCTGTTCGAAAGCGGAGCCGACGGCCACGGAGAGAAAGCGCAGGGCGCGGCGGCGGATCTCTACATTTCGCTGATCTTCGTCTTCATTCTCTCCCTGGTCGCCATTTCCATGCTGAAAGACGCGCTGAGCAAACAGGATGGAAACGGGGGGCCGTCCCGGCGCATCGTCGATTTTCTGCATCGGCTGAAGCTGTATCCGATCATCTCCTTCCCCGTGGCGGACGTCAAGGTGTCCCTGTGGGTCTTGCTGGCGGTCGGCCTGGCCACCGGCTATCTGGCGGGCACGATCGGCGTAGGGGGATTCATCGGGGTTCCCGCCATGATCTACGTCTTCGGCATTCCCACCGCCGTCGCCGCCGGGACGGAACTGTTCATGGCCATGTTCATGGGAGCCTTCGGGGCCTTGAACTACGTCTATCAGGGCTATGTAGACCTGCGCTTGGTTCTCCTTTTGTATTGCGGCTCTCTCATCGGCATTTACATCGGCACCTACGGCACGAAGGTCGTCAAGGAAATCGTCATTCGCATTGTGACCGGCGTCATCATCATTTTGTGCGTCATCAGCCGAGGCATCGCCATTCCCATGTATCTGCGCCAGCTCGGGCTGATCGACATGAATCCGGACTGGGACATCTATTTCAACCAGGCCAGCAAGGTGCTTCTCTTCGCTGCGGGACTTTCGGGCAGCGGCATCATTCTTTTTTACGTGCTGCGCGCTTACCGGCACAAACGGCGGGTGGTCTCCACCCTAGCCGGGGGGAAATCCTCCGAGACCAAGCCAGCATCCACTTAAACGTCAGAGGAGTTATCGATGGACCGCAAAACGAAAATCATGCTTGTGGATGATGAAGCCATCGTCGGCAAACGTCTGAAACCATCCTTGGAGAAAATCGGCTTCGACGTCGAGGTATACGGAGACGGCCGGGCGGCGATCGAGCGGATCCAAAAGGAGGTCTTCGATATCGTCGTCACGGATGTTCGGATGGATGACATCGACGGCATCCAGGTGCTCGAGCACGTCCAGGCCAAATCGCCGCAGACCAAGGTCATCATCATCACCGGATACGCCACGGTGGAGATCGCCCGGGAAGCCCTGGTGAAAGGTGCCTTCGATTTCATCGCCAAGCCGTTCAAGCCCAGCGATCTGCGGGCCGTGATCGAAAAGGCGAACAAGGCCAGATCCGAGCAAAAAACCGGAGAAGCCTCATGATTCATACCTTTCCCGATACCCTTCCCCATGCGGAATCGGCGTCGCAGAACAGGGAATTGCAGCATCGCTACAGGAACTTCCGTTCGCTGCTGAAAAAGAACGGTCAGGCCTTGCAATTGATGGCCGATCTGGAGGCCGATCTCAATTTCATGGACTATACCCATACCAGGATTCGGCGTCCCGTGCAGCGGATCGTGAGTGAAACGCTGCTGATGGCGCAGGAACTGAACCTGCTGGACGGCAATCGCCACAAGGCGCTGTACCCGTCCATCCGGAAAATCGACGAACGGTTGCGGTCGATTCTGGACGAGTCGGAGCATCGGGCGGATCGGGAACTGTCGGTTTCCCTCGAAGACGGAGCCGAGGATACGGAGTTGATCGGCGGGAAAGCCGCCGGGCTTGCCGCCCTGCGCAAAATCGCCGGCGAATCGGTCCCGGACGGATTCGTTCTGACCACCGCCGCCTACCGGCTCTTCATGGATGAAAACGATCTCAACGAACGCATCCGGGGGCTGATCCACGACCTGCCGCACATTCACGATCCGGACCAGTTTCGGTCGCGTCTGGAAGCCGCCCGCCAGCTTTATTTATCGGCGACGCTGCCCGATCCGATCCGTGAGGAGATGGCCCGGCGGATTCCGCGCATCCCGGCCGGGGAAAAGGATGGCTGGGCCGTTCGTTCCAGTTCCGTCCAGGAGGACGATCGCTACTCGTTCGCGGGGCAATTCGACAGCCGGATCGGAGTTCACGGCGAAGATCTGGAGACGGCCTATTTGCAGGTGCTGGCCAGCCGATTCTCGGATCGGGCCATGCGCTATCGGCTCGATCACGGCTTCAAGGAAATCGACACGCCCATGGCCGTGCTGTTCATGCCGCTCGTCCGGCCGCGTTTCGCGGGGGTGCTCTACACGAGCGCCCATGGAGCGGGCGACTCGCGGGCGATGATGGTCAATGCGGTCCCGGGCCTTGCGGACGCCATGGTGCGAGGCGAAAGCGCCGCGGACACGTACCTGCTCTCCAAGTCCGAGGCTCCGGAAATCCTGAAGCAAGAAATCGCTTCGGATCCTACGTCCAATAAACCGCTCTATTCGGAACATGTGCCCGAGGACAGCCTGAAAGCGCTCGGCCGGATGGCTTTCTCCCTTGCGGATGCGTTCGGCTACGAAATGGATATCGAATGGGCCTTGGACCGGGAAGGAAATCTGCGGCTTTTGCAGGGACGCCGACTCCATCTGGGCGAATCCGAGGAAACGGACGCCCACAAAGGACACGCCAGTTCTCCGATCATCGAGCAGGGGCTCACCGTTTTTCCTGGACGCGCCGAGGGGCCGGTGGAATACGTTTCCGAAAACGGGGAAGTGGCCGTGCGGAAAAAGGGCGCCATCGTCGTGGCGGCTCAGGCGACGCCGAAACTGGCGTCCATCCTGCCGCATATCGCCGGTCTGCTCGTGGAGGGCGGCAATCCGGCGAGTCACCTGGCGACACTGGCTCGCGAGTTTTCCGTGCCTTGCATGTTCAATACGGGCAAACTCGTCTGGAAACTCGGTCCGGGAACCATCGTCAGCATGGACGCCACCCGGCGGCGCGTCTATCGAGGCTCTCACTGGCCGGGCCTGCGCGACCGCGTCCTGGCCCGCATCCGATCGCGCGGGTTGAAAAAGGCATCCGGTCCGCTGCACGACGCCGTTCTGGTTCTGAACCTCACCGATCCCCACCGCTCCGATTTCAAACCGAAGAACTGCCGGTCCGTTCACGACGTGATCCGCTACATCCATGAAATGTCGGTGCGCTCGATGTTCGCTTTCGGAGATCGACACAACCGGCCGTGGAAACGGGGAGCGATTCCGCTTGAAACACCCATCCCGATCAGGATAAAATTGATCGATCTGGATGGTTCGGTCGTGACGAACACGAAAAAGCTGTCGCCGTTAAAGGTCTTCAGCCATCCGTTTCAGGCGCTGTGGCGGGGCATCGCTTCGGCGAACGCCGGTTGGCAACGTCGTTCGAATCCGGCTCTCGACGCGCTTCCCGGCGATTTCGTGGAGCAGGTGATGGGCGGCGCCCAGGGGCCTCGGCGACCCAAGGATACGAATTACTTCATCGTCGCCGGCGACTACGTGAATTTCAATGCTCGTTTCGCCTATCATTACGCCATGATCGACGCCGTGGCCGGTCCCTGGAAGGAGAAGAATTACGCGACGTTCCGCTTTCAGGGCGGCGGCGCATCCGCTCCGAACCGGGAACGACGCGCCAGGTTCCTTGAAGCGGTCCTGCGCCTGTCCGGGTTCGGCGTCGAGCGTTTCGGAGATCTGGTCACGGCCTGGTTGCGGTATTACGAGCAAAAGGAGACGGAAACGGCACTGGAGACGCTGGGAAGCCTGATGGCCTGCGCGCGCGAACTCGACACCGTTCTGACCAGCGATGATGCGGTGAAAGTGTACACGGATCATTTCATGGAAGGCCGCTTCAACGCCTTCCGCTAGGATCGGAAAGGCCAATATGTCGGACGATGATTACGGAATATCTTCAAGGATTTTAAAAACCAACGCACCGATGAATACCAACCAGAAAGCGGACGACCCGAAATCCGTCGATCGGCAGCCTGCCGAAGACCTGTTCGAACGACCCAAATTCGGCATCCGGACCCGCCTGATTCTTTCCTTCCTGCTGATCTTCGGTTTCGCCGCGACCATCAATATCTGGATGATCTATACTCTCTCCGTTCTTCAGGAAAAAACGCATTTCCTGGAAGTGGCGGACAGTTACATGAACGAAATCCAGCAGGCCCGCCGCTTCGAGAAAAATTATCTGCTCTATGGAACGAACCTCGGCGACGCCATCGAACACGTCCACAAGGCCCAGCATCTGCTTGAAATCAACGAACCCATGGTCAGCAAGATCGTTTCCAGAGACAATTTCAAGACCATCGTCACCCGGACGTCGGAATACGATGGATTGTTGCGGCGGATCGGCGAAGGTCCGGACGAGAAAAGTCGCGGCGTCATCGAAAACCGCCTGCGCGAACACGGATCCGAAATGAGTTCTTTCGCGGGCAGTTTCGCCAGGCAGGAAAAGGAATCGGTGGACCGCACCTTCTCGTTGATCCGCCGCATTCCCTATATTTTTATCGGTATTCTATCCGTCATGATGATTTCCATCGGGTTTCTTCTGACCCGCCCGCTTCTGAATGCGCTTTCCCGTTTCATGATCTATACGGATCGGATCGGCAAGGGGGATTTCACGCATATCATTCCCCAGCGCAAGTATCGCGACGAGTTCACGCAGCTGGCCCATGCGTTCAACCACATGATCGACGAGTTGGAATCGCGCCATCAGATCCTGGTGGAAAGCCACAAGATACGAGCCATCGGCAGCCTCGTGGCGGGCGTCGCCCATGAACTGAACAACCCCTTGAACAACGTAATGCTTACGGCATCGACGCTGATGGAGGATTTTGCGGATTTCGACGAAGAAGAAAAAATGGAGATGCTGGAGGAAACCATCGGCGAAGCCGAACGCGCCCAGAGGATCGTTCGCAATCTCCTGGATTTCGCTCGGGAAGGCGAAGTCGGGCTGGAGCCCTTGGATCTGTCCGACGTCCTTCATCGCTCGGGGCGACTCGTCGCCAATCAGATGAAGATCTCCAAGGTTTGCCTGCAGATGGATATTCCGGAACTTCTTCCGCCCATTCACGGCGACGGACAACTGCTTTGCCAGGTGTTCGTCAATCTGCTGCTGAACGCATTGGATGCGCTTCCCCAAAAGGGAAAAATCCTCGTCAGCGCCGATACGCAGAAAGAAAAGGGATTCATCAAAGTGAATGTTTCGGACAATGGCCCCGGCATTCCGGAACACACGCGCCAACGCATTTTCGAACCGTTCTTCACGACCAAAAGCAAAGGCACGGGGTTGGGGCTTTCCGTGTCGCAAGGCATCATTCGCAAACACGGGGGGTATCTTCGTGTCGAGAGCGAAGTAGGGAGCGGGACAACGTTTTCTGTGCTGCTTCCCAAAACGGACATTCCCTTCAGGAAGGATTAGCCGGAAGAATTCACGACCCGGGAGATTGCGGGTCCGATGCTGAAAATCGGGTGGATCCGGACGGGGAAAGCTCCTTTACGCGTAGGATCGAGCGGAAATCCATTCTTTCGCTTGTCCTTGACCTCCAAGGCAACACCATGCTTCTGGCCTTCAAGAAAGTCAGCTTTCCAAGGTTTCTCTCGCCGAAAAGCGGCTCGATCCGGACCTCCGGAAACTCGAAACCCAGATCCAGTAAGCGCTCGTTTTTCAGGAATTTAAGCTTCCGCGAAACGCCGTCTTTCTTCGCGCCGGCGAGAGGAGTGACGGCATCCGAGAAAATGGGGTTTTGATCGCTTCACTCTTCCGTTTCGTTCGCGTAATCGATGCGCCAGAAGCCGGGAGAGTACCAGCCTCCGACCGAATCCATGAAAACATCCGCCGTCAAGGAACTGGTGGAAGTTGTCAGGTAACAGGGAAGTCCCCAATCCATAGCCGTCCCTTGTCCTGCAATAATTCTTTCGATTCCACCTTGTTGCCCTGGTAGACTGTACATATAATGAAACATTTCGCAAAAATATATGCTAGAATTAGGGTTAAATGATGCAAAGGCTCCTACCCATTGCCCGTCGGCTCCCACGCGGCCTTTCACGAATGTAGGAAATGGAAAGAATTCCCCCGGGCGGTAATGGACCTTCCAGATTCCTTGGAACGTACACTCTCCAACCTCCGCATCCAGGGTATATGGCATCTTGGGATCGAACACAAACATTGTATATCCCGGCTTTGAGCTGACGGCCCGAACGCCTTCGGGCGTCATCCCCTGGACGATGTAGCGGGTTTCCGCATCCTCCGCCCGGCAGAGGGGACGGCAGGACCGGCTTTCCAGGTCGATCTCAAGCAAAGCCCCGGGAGCACCCACGTAGGCCCTGGAATCTTGAAATGCCATTCCGGTCCAGGTCTTTGGTGCTATATATCGAAATCCTGTTACCGGAAATGGGCTGTCTTCATGATACGGAAGCGTGGGTTCGTATCCGCAGCAGCCGTCGAGCGGAACGAAGACGCCGTTTTCGTCCTGCATGGCGACGCCCTGGATGGTCTGGATCAGGATGCTGTCTCCATGAAAATGAATGTCCCAGACCGCCGGGGAACCTTCTCCCATCAAGCCTCCCCGCGTCTCCGGCGACCAGACCTCGGCAACCGGCACGAAACGCCACGAATCGGCGCTCAAGATCCCGACTCGATCTCTCAACCCGACGACGATCTCTTCCTCGCCTTCCCGCTCCCGGACGGCGATGGAATAGACCGATTCTTCCAGACCGGCGATGCAACGGATCTCGGGCGTCGGCGTGGCGGTATAGCGCCATAGACCGTTGTGCGCGCCGAAGATCGCCTCCGTCTCCGAGATCCCCGCCACGGCGTTGCCCCAGTCGGCGGCATAATACTCCCCGTGGTTCAGTGTACGGCCGTCCTCGCAGACGATGGCGGCCTGGTCGAGAATCGCCGTGGCCCGCCAGGCGGGCGTCGTTCCCACGTCGGGATCGATGGCCTCCACCACCGGAGAAGGCGCGCCATCGCAGGGATCCTCGGGCTCCGGATCGATCTCCGGGTCGATCTCTCCGGCGTCCCCATCCGATTCGCCCATCTCGCCGTCGCCATCGGGCGTCTCGGGAAAGTCGGAATCGGACGATCCGTCCGCCAGGTCCAGGTCTCCGTCGGCATCGAAATCGGCATCGGCGAAGCGGTCGGATTCCATGCCGTCTTCGTCGCCCGGCGGATTCTCCTCGAAAGAATCCGCGTCCGCCGGATCTCCGTCTCCAAGATCCTCGTAATGATATTCCGTTTCCTCGAAACAGCCGCCGAGAACGAAAGTCGTCAAAAGCAGAAAAAGCGTTATCCGGAACGTCATCTTCGCCTCCCTGAAAAGGCATCCATCAGGTCTTCAGAATACATGATTTATAATGCAATTGTCAACAACGGTGCCAAACGCTCGCCAATCGCATCCCCAGGGAAGATATGAAAACAGGTTTTTCCCGACCGTCCTGGTTCATTCCGAGAAAAACACCGCGTCCGTCATGCGCACCGCCACCTGGCCCTGGAAACCCGCCGCCAGGATCTCGCCCGTGGGAAGCTCCTTCAGAAACATGGTCGATTGCTCGTATTCCGGCGCGTCGGCATCGAAATCCTCCGGACGGACCAGGTTCCGCGTGTTGCCCGGAAGGCCGTAGATGGCGTACGTATCGCTTACGGGATCGTATTCCGCAAGCTGTCCGCCGAAGTAAAACACCCAGGTGCCGTCCGCCCGCCGAATGAAGTCGCTGGGGTAGAACGTGCTGATCCCGGCGGGCAGGCTCGTCGGGCGGTCGAAAATACGCGTCATCTCGCCGCTTTCCGGATCGAGGCGGTCGATGCGCTCCTTGGCGAGATAGAAGACCTCCCCGTCGTGCCGGCGCAGATAACCGTTCGTGTCCGCCTCCAGAATCATTTCCATCCGGGTGCGTTCCACTTTGTAGATGCGATGATAACTCTTCCGCCGCGTGCCGAACTCGCTGTACGGAAACGCCTGGACGAAGACGCCTTCCTTTGCGCCGACGACGAAATACGGCTGCATGGAATACGTGGTCGTCCCGTAGACGTACGGCTGGAAGCCCGTGATCTCGGTCCAGGCGGAGGCGTCCGCCCCCCGTTCCGGAAGGTACCAGAGCTGCCGTTGGTCGGGATCCTTTGCGGAAGCGGCCACCACGTAGAGCGCGCCGCTTTGGGTGACGTGGATGGCGGAGGCCTGCTTCCATTTCGCGGCCGGGCCCGGGATGATTTCCAGTTGATCCTCGTCCAGGAGCACCTTGACGTGGTCGTAGCCGCCCACGGCGTAGAGCCTGCGGCCGTCGTCGAAGACCTCCAGGGTTCCCAGAGAATCGGGGAAGACTTCCTCCCACCCCTGGCAGGCGGTGCGGCGCATGACGGGCAGGCGCGGCCCGGCGACGTGCACGCGGAAGGATCCGTCCGGGCGCTCGGCCAGGGTGAGCGAGCGCACGGTTGCGAAGGCGCGCTGGGGCAGATCCTCGAAGAGATAGCCGGGCTGCTCCCAGACGGGCTCCCAGCGGTCCAGGTCCGGGCTCCAGCGGTAGCTGAAAGGATCGCCGGCCAGAAAGAGGCTGTCCGCGCCGCTTCCGTGCATGCCGCGCGGATACCAGCGATGCTCCACGCCATTGGGCGTGCCGGTGGGAAGCACGGTCTCGAAACGGCTTTCACCCGCACGGCGGCGGAAGAACTTGGGGCAGTCATTGGGATAGTAATTGCTCATATCCTGCGCCCCGTAAAGGGTATCGGTCTCGAAGTCCATCCAGGAAATATAAGGCGGTGCAATGCCTTCCGGGAAGACGGGGCAATAATCCGGGACGTCCGCCTCCACGGTCTGCTGTTCGTTGGTGATCTCCAGGGGTTCGCCCACCCGGCCTTCCAGAAGGTTCCAGTAGCCCGTGGCCACGAAGCGGCAGGTCTCGGGATCGAAACTGGAAAAGAAAAAGGTGCTCGGCCGGTCGGGAATGGCTTCCGGACTGTAGTGCACGATTTCCAGTTCGTTGACGGCCTCCTTACGGCTGCGCAGCACGCCGGTGCCCGTGCCGGACTCGAAATCCGCCATGATGTAGACCCGGCCGTCGCATTCGTGAATGGGGCCTACATGGGCTCTGAAGAAAGCAGCTTCGGAACGTTGCCCGTCGAGCGCCTCTCCCGTGACGTAGACAGTCAACGCTTGCTCTGCGTCGAAATAATATCCGGTTCCACTGCCATTCAACTGGATGGCGGACCACAAGCCGCCGGCGGAATCCATCCAGATGAAATGATCCAGAACGAAACTGTGCGTATCGAGATGCCAAAGGTGATCCGTCTCGCTGAAGCGCCAGAGACCGTGGAAATAGCCATAGTACCATTCTCCCATGGAGAGTTCGTTCATGATGCTGGGGGAAAAGGACAGGTCGCCCACAAGGCGCTCCTCGACCAGGAAGGCGTTGGGTTCCTTCTCGGGAGGGATCAACACGGTGATCATGCCGTTCTGCAGTTGCAGGACGGCGGTTCCGTCGGGCGAGTGGTTGGCTGTTCGGTAAAAACCGTTTGCATTCATGCGGGGAAAGTCCAGCATCCAGGCGGACAGGCGGCGTTTGGGAGGGATACAGGCGGAAGCGTTGGGGAAATATCCCGCGGCCTCCTCGAACTCTTCCTCGAACGCCTCTCCGTCCGGATCTTTTTCTTCTTCCGGCTCGGTGTCGAGATCGTCGTCTTCATCGCCGTCCGGAAGCGTCTCGGCCTCCCCGTCCATATCACCATCGACGCCATCGGCATCGCCGTCCGGCGAATCCGTATGAAGGGTGTCGCCTCCGCAGCCCGGAACCCAGACCCAGACGACGAAGAGAAACAGAAAGAGCGGGAGGAGATCCACCCCTCCCGCTTTGTAATTGCGAAACGTACTCATGTTGATTCTATTCTACCACCATTCGGGGAATTCACAGCTCCTAAATCCCGACCAGGCACCGGTGATTCGGCTGAACGCCCGACGGCAATCGGCGAGTCTGATATCGAGCGTGACCAATCAGGGTAAGATTCGTTTCATGATTTCCGATAAGGCGATGAACGCTCATCTTCCGATCCGCCTTTTCAAGCGCTTGATAGAGGATATCGGTCGAAAGATTTTCGTGGCCCTGGACAACCTGCGGGTACATCATCGCAAGCCAGTGAAAGAGTGGCTGGCAGAAAGCAAGCGGTCGGGGAACCGATTCTTTCGTTCTACAACTCAAGTTCCATTTCCAGTTCGATATCCATGGGTCCGATCAATCGGAAACCGCTCTTCCGGTAAAGATGGACGGCACGCGCATTGCGCGCGTCAACGGCAAGCCAGATACGGCGATAGCCGAAGTGCCGCGCCAGTTCCAATAGAAGAGGTATCATGCAGGATCCCAGGCCGCGGTTGCGAAGTTCCTGGTGAACCATGATTTCAAGTTCCGCCCGACGGCCCGGCTCGATGTCAATCAGGCAGGCATGGCCGACCGCCCGGCCGAGGTTGTCCAGGGCGATGATGCCGAGGGTGTTCACCGTGATGTCCTGCACCCATGTGCGTCGCTTCTCCTCGTCGGCCGGAGGCAGTGACTGGGCGGCCTGTTTCGGCTCGAAATCGTCGAACATGGCGAGCAAAAGGGCGAAATCATGCGGGCCGGCCGGCCGAACGGCGACCCGGTCTCCGAACTTCGTTTCGACGACGCGCCTGAAGCGCTCGGAGTCGCAGATTTCGCGATACCCGGCCGGTTGCATGTCCGATCCTGAGTGGCCGTCCGGAAGGAACGTCGCTACGGCAGCAGTTCTTCCAGGGCCTCGATGAGTTTTTCCGGTTCGATCGGTTTGGGCAGAAACCGCGTAGCGCCCAGATGCTTGCCTTTCTCCCGATCGGCCTCGCCGCTTTTCGCCGACAGCATCACGATCGGCGTCGTATCGTAAGCCTCCATTTTCCGCAGGGATTCCAGCACCGCGAAACCCGACATGACGGGCATGACGATATCGAGGACGAAAAGGTCGTATGATTCGCTGGCCGCTTTTTCGAGCGCTTCCTTGCCGGAGGAGGCGGTATCGACCGCGTACCCTTTCGATTCCAGGAGCCCCTCGACCGAAATCAACATGAGTTCGTCGTCATCCGTGATCAGAATTTTCGGCGCCATCTTGCCTCTCCTCGCATTCCTGGGTTGGTTCAATGTCCAGCACGATGGCCGGAATTCGTATCGTAAAGGTCGTTCCCTGGCCCGCTTCACTCTCCACGTCGATCCTCCCGCAATGCTCTTCGATGATCCCGTAACAGATCGGCAGCCCGAGCCCCGTTCCCTTGCCGACAGGCTTCGTGGTGAAAAACGGTTCGAAGATCTTGTCGATCACTTCGGGAGAAATGCCGGGGCCGGTATCACGAATTTCCACCACCACGGCCGGATTTCCGTCGAGACCGTCGGTATAGGAGCGCAGCGAAAGCGACTTTTCGCCCTCGACCGGCTCCAGCGCATCGCGCGCATTCGCGATCACATCCAGAAAGACCTGCTCCAGGTGGTTGGCGTCTCCATTGATGGCAGGCAGATCCTCCGCCAGGTCTTTTTCGACGGAGATGTGCATGTTCATGAGTTGCTGGGAGCAGATCAAAAGCGCGTTCGACAACGGTTCGTTGATGTCGATCCGCTTGCGCTCGATGTTCGACTGGCGGGCGAAGTCGCGAAGATGGTTCACGATGTTCATGATGCGCGAATTGCAACGCTTCAGGACGTCGAGCCTGGAATGAAGTTTGGTTTCATCCTCGGGAACGCTCTGCATGATAACGTGCAGCATGGTCATCGAGGCCATCAGAGGATTGTTGACTTCGTGGGCCACGCCCGCCACCAGATCGCCCAGGGCCCGCAGTTTCATCGTCTGCGCCAGGTTGACCTGAGCCTTCCGCAGATCCTCCTCCAGTCGTTTCAACTTGGTGATATCGGAGAAAATGCCCAGCGTGCCGGTTTCCTTACCGTCCGCATCCCTCAACAGGGAGGCCGAGGTCATGATCGGCAAGGGGCCCTCCAGGGCGATCAATTCCATTTCATAGTTGGTGATGTTGTTCTCTTCGCGCAGACGGCGCATGATGTGACGCGCCTGCTCGATTCCGCCTTTGTAGAAACTCCAGATCTTCGCCCCGATGATCTCTTCCCGGGGGCGACCGATCATCTTCTCCATGCCGCTGTTGGCAAAGGTGATTTCGCCGCTCAAGTCGGAGGTGACGATTCCATCCACCGTGTTTTCCACCAGGCTTCTGTATTTCTCGCGGGACTCCACGAGAGCCTGGGTGCGCTCCTCGACCAAACGCTCCAGCAGGGCCGTCTCCTCCCGGATCTGGGCGGCCATCGTGTTGAAGGAGCGGGCCAACACGCCGACTTCGTCCCGTCGCGAGGCGCCGGCGACGGTCTGGCTGAGGTCGCCTTCCGCCAGTTTGGAGGAAGCCTCCGAAATGAGCACCACCGGCCGGGTGACCAGACGGTTCATCATCCAGGTGAACGCGATCACCAGGAAAACACTCAACAACACCAGGGCGGTCGCATAGCCTTCCACCGGCGCGATCGCCTGATAGATTTCCTCCTCGTAGGCGCCGGCGGCGATGATCCAGCCCCAGTCTTTGAAATAGCGATACTTCACGATCTTCATGCGCTCACGGGTCTCGCCTTCCTCGACGTTCTTCCAGGGGTAGCGCAGGGTTCCCGTTTCTCCCGGCGCGAGCGATTCGGCGGATCGGCAGATCTCCTGAATAAACGCGAAGCCCTTCGAGTCCCGGCTATCGTAGATGTTCTGGCCCTGCTTGGCCGGATGGATAATCAGATTGCCCTCGGTGTCGATTACGTAGGGATAGCCGGTCTTCCCCACCCGGAAACTGAGGAGGATGCCTTCCAGAAAAGCGACGTCCTCCCCGGTCGGCAAGGACTTGCGTGGCTCGAATTCCTTTTGTCGAATCTCGCAGGAACGATAGAGATGGCGGACGACGTTGGTCAGTTCGAGTTCCGCCGTCTCGCGCAGACTGCTTTCGAAATGAAGTATCGTGAGCACCTCGCCCGCCAGAAGCGGCAAAAGCACCGTGACGAACATCACGAGTAGGCGGGTTTGAATCTTCAGATCGACGAAACGCTTCACGCCGTTTTGGCTCCGAGCATGGGGAAAACCGTTTTCTCTATGGTTTCGGCGTTTTGCCGGGCGTATTGGAGCGCCGCCTCCTTTTCCGGGCCTTTGGTCAGGATTTTCATGTCGTGCAAGCCTCCCAGCTCGCCGCCGTACATCATGCCTCCGACCAGCCCGGCGAACTCGTCTTCGGGTTCGATGCCCGCCATCGCACCGAAGGCCAGCGTCCAGCAGTTGGCGGTTCGGTGGATGTCGTAGCCGCCGCCGCCCAGCGCCGCCAGGCGAGGCGCGCATTCGCAGAGCCTTTTGACGACCGCTTCGTATCCGTTGCTCGTCAGGCGCAGGCCGGTCAGCGGATCGGAAATCATGGTGTCCGCGCCGATCTCGGCGACCACGATATCCGGGCGATAGGCTTCCAGCAAGGGCGGCACGATGCGCTCGAATATTTCGACGTAGACCTCATCGTCCGATTTCTTCAGGAGCGGCACGTTGACCGTGAACCCCTTGCCGTTTCCGACACCGATTTCATCCACGCGCCCGGTTTCCGGATAAAAGCCTTCCTCGAATTCGTGCAGCGAGATGATCAGCGCCTGATCGGTATCGAAGAATCCATGCTGGACGCCGTTGCAGTGGTGGGCATCGATATCGACGAACGCCACCCTGCGTCCGCGCCCAAGCAGTCTGCAGAGTGCGATGCCGACATCGTTGATGTAGCAGAAGCCTTCGGCGTGGTTCGGAAATCCGTGATGCAAACCGCCGACCGGGTTGAAGGCGCGCGCCGCTTCGCCGCTGTCCACCAGATCCACGGCCGCCAGCGTAGCTCCGGCCACGTATCGCGAGAACTCGTAGACGCCGGCCAGCGCCGGGCAGTCCGGCGTGCCGATGCCGGCCGTTAAAATCTCGATGTCGTGTTCGCCGGCGCTCGCTCGCCTGAGAATCCCCAGGTATTCGGACGTATGGTACAGGGTCAGGTCTTCAGAGGCCGCGGGCTGCGGCTCCGGGCGACTGACCCCGCGCGAATACAGAAGACCGTGACGGTTGCACAGCTCCATCGTGTTTTTCGCGCGGATGGGTTTGAAGGGATGATCGTCGCCGTAATCGAATCGGGCCAGGAAATCGGAATACACAAAGGCCGCCGTGTCCATCAACATTCCTTCCATCGAATCTGGAGTTTGGTCAGAGTGAATCCCGCCGCCGCATCGATCTTGTACGCTCTGGACAATCAAGAAGATTACAAGAAAGCAGGGAGGCTTGCAAAGAAAAACATGCAAAGAATTCACTGAGGCTCGGTGGAACATTGGGTGCGGGTATCGGGGTTCCGTTTCTGAATGCAACGCGCGATAACCCTTGCAATGACCAGAAATTGTATGTGGTCTTCTTTCATCTGAAAATGGCGATCATTCTGAATCCATCCCTGATTTCCCACTGAGAGCATGAAACATGTCGGATGAATCCTATCGATTTCAACCATTATTGCTTGGCGAGCGAGGTTGAATTATCCAGGACATGACGCAGCGCAAGAAGAAATGAAATTGATTTTAAAAAACCTTAACTTAAAAATCGCAGTAATATTCAGTATGTATTACGATAAATTTTTTCGTGTTATTTTTTGTTCCGTGAACCGTTTGTTTTTTCTTTACATTCACAAAGGAAGGGTCGTAGAATCCACCTGCCCGAAACGAACTCCTGCACGAAAATGAACTTCATCGATGAAAGACACCTGTAACGTTTCTCTCGTGGGCGTGAAAAACAGGATCCAATCTACAACGCAGTGCGGCATACGACTGCTAGTTTGAAACCAGTCCATACGAAATATAGAAATGCTATCCGCCTCGGCGAGCAAACAAATTGGCGCAGAAGTTCGAATGGATCTCCATGTTGGAAGTTTCGCTGTTAACCACATGTTGTGAAGGAGGAAGGATGAATCAGGTGAAGAATATCGGTTGGCGCGTGGCCATGGCCGGGACCGGGATCAACCTGGCGCTTGGCGTTCTGTACACGTGGAGCGTCATCAAGGCCGCGATTCCGGATGAATGGGGCTGGACGGCCGCGCAGAAGTCGGACCCCTACGCGGTGGCCTGCTTCGTGTTCGCGATCATGATGATCGTCGCCGGACGCCTCCAAGACAGGATCGGACCGCGCTGGGTCGCGACCATCGGAGGCGTGGCGGTGGCTCTGGGCTGCGTGATCGCGGGCCTGGCCGGCTCGAACTACGTGGGTTTCGTTATCGGTTTCGGTGTTTTGACGGGCGCGGGCATCGGCTTCGGGTATGCCTCCGCCACCCCCCCGGCGGTCAAGTGGTTTCCGCCGTCCAAGACCGGCATGGTGGCGGGCGTGGTCGTGGCCGGCTTCGGCCTGGCCTCCGTTTACATCGCGCCGACCGCCAAGGCGTTGCTCGCCAGTTTCGGCGTCAGCAACACCATGATCATCTTCGGTATCGCCTTCCTGGTCGTGGTCGTCGGTCTCGCCCAGTTCCTGCAAAACCCACCGGCCGGATTCAAGCCGGAAGGGACGGGCGATTCCTCGAAGGCCGCCGCGCCCAGTACGGACATGAACTGGAAAGACATGATCGCCACTCCCAATTTCTGGGTGTTGTGGGTAATGTACGTCTTCGGCAGCGCGGCCGGCCTCATGGTGATCGGTTCGGCTTCGGGCATGGCTTCCAAGGCCCTGGGCGATGCAGCCTTCTGGGCGGTCGCCGTGCTGGCGGTCGGAAACGCCGGCGGCCGTATTCTGGCCGGCATCCTGTCCGATCGGATCGGCCGTCAATGGACCTTGCTTCTCGCGTTCTGCATGCAGGCCGGCATGGTCCTGGTGCCCATCTTCGTGCGCGATTCCGCGCCCGTTCTGCTGGTATCGGTTCTGTTCATCGGCGCCTGCTACGGCGCGAATCTCTCCCTGTTCCCCTCGGCGACGAAAGACTATTTCGGGCTGAAGAGTTTCGGCCTGAACTACGGCGTGATGTTCACCGCCTGGGGTGTGGGAGGTCTGATCCTGCCGCGTATCGCGGGCATGATCAAGGATGTGACCGGCAAGGAAGATCTGGCCTTTTATATCGCCTCGGTGCTGATGGTGCTGGGCGCGATCCTGACCTTCGTCAGCCGCGCCATCGCCGACAAGAGCCGCGCCGCGGAGGAAACCGATACGGCCGTACAACCGAGCAAGGCATAGGCCGGAAAGACCTGAAAATCCTTTGGATACTTGAAGTGAACGTTCTTCGGGCAGGAACATGTTGTCTGTGAATGCTGCAACGGTTCCCCAATGTTGTAAACGATGAATCGAGAAGGAGAGGTAACATGAGCGAGTTCATTTATCATGCTTCGGATGCCCATCGCGAAACCGCCTGGATCAAAACCATGGATGCCTATCGGGACATGTACAAGCGCTCCATCGAAGACCCGGATGGATTCTGGAGCGAGATCGCCGATCAGTTCTTCTGGTACGAGAAGTGGGACAGGGTAAGGGATTACAACTACGATATCCGCAAGGGCCCCGTAAAAATCGAATGGTTCAAGAACGCCAAGACCAACATCACCTACAACTGCCTGGATCGCCATCTGGAAACCCGCGGCGATCAGACCGCCATCATCTGGGAAGGCAACGAACCCGGCGAGGATCGGCGGATTTCCTATAAAGAACTGCACGCCGACGTCTGCCGTTTCGCCAATGTCCTGAAAGAGAGCGGAGTCAAGAAAGGCGACCGCGTATCCATCTATATGCCGATGGTGCCCGAACTGGCCATCGCGATGCTCTCCTGCGCGCGCATCGGCGCGATCCACAGCATCGTCTTCGGCGGCTTCTCCGCCGAGGCGCTCGCCGACCGTATCGTGGATTCCTCCTGCAAGATCCTGATCACGACCGACGGCGTGTACCGCGGAAAGAAGGCCGTACCGCTCAAGAACAACGCCGACCGCGCCATGGATATCTGCCGGGACACGCATAATCATAAAGTGGACCGCTGCTTCGTCGTCAAACGTACCGGCCAGGATATTCCCATGACCGACGGCCGCGACATCTGGTGGCACGAAGAAATGGAAAAGGCCGAGGCGGTTTGCGAGCCGGAGCGCATGGATGCGGAGGATCCGCTGTTCATCCTGTACACGTCCGGTTCCACCGGAAAGCCCAAGGGCGTACAGCACAACGTCGGCGGCTACATGGTTTACACCGGCACCACGTTCAAGTACATCTTCGATTACCGTGAGAACGACATCTGGTGGTGCACGGCCGACATCGGCTGGGTCACCGGCCACAGCTACATCGTATACGGTCCCCTATCGCAGGGCGCCACCTCCATCATGTTCGAGGGAGTGCCGACCTATCCGGATCCGGGCCGTTTCTGGGAAGTGGTGGACAAGTGGAAGGTTACGCAGTTCTACACCGCCCCGACCGCCATTCGCGCTCTGATGAAAGAGGGCGAGGATTGGGTGAAGAAGCACGATCTCGGCAGCCTGCGCGTGCTCGGCAGCGTCGGCGAACCGATCAACCCCGAAGCCTGGATGTGGTACTGGCGCAACATCGGCAAGGAATCGACGCCCATCGTCGATACCTGGTGGCAGACGGAAACCGGCGGTATCCTGATTTCGGCCCTGCCCTACGCCATCGATCAGAAGCCGGGCAGCGCCACTCTGCCGTTCTTCGGCGTCGTTCCGGCCGTTCTGAACGAGCAGGGCGAGTTGCTGGAAGGCGCGACCGAAGGCATGCTGGTGCTGACGCAGCCCTGGCCCGGCCAGATGCGCACCGTCTACGGCGACCACAAACGCTTCGAGGAGACCTACTTCCAGATGTTCCCGGGCTACTACTTCTCGGGCGACGGCTGCAAGCGCGACGAGGACGGCTATTACTGGATCACCGGCCGCGTGGACGACGTCATCAACGTCTCCGGGCACCGCATGGGCACGGCCGAAGTGGAATCGGCGCTGGTGGCTCACGAGGCCGTGGCCGAAGCGGCCGTGGTGGGCTTCCCGCACGACATCAAGGGCCAGGGCATTTATGCCTACGTCACGCTGATCAGCGGCTTCGAGCCTTCCGAGGAACTCCAGAAATCCCTGGTGATGCACGTCCGCAAAGAGATCGGGCCGATCGCCACGCCCGACCGCATTCACTTCACGCCGGGCCTACCGAAAACCCGCTCCGGAAAGATCATGCGCCGCATCCTGCGCAAGATCGCCGCGAACGAGTTCGAGAACCTGGGAGACACCTCCACCCTGGCCGATCCGGGCGTCGTGGACAACCTGATCGATGGTCGAAAAACCATCGATTGATGCACGGAACGATCTCTCTGAAACGATAAGCCGGAGCCCGGTGCAACACCCGGGCTTCGGTTTTTTCTTTTTCGGCAGGGAAGCGACCACGAAGAAGCGAGAACGGTATCGCTTGTTCCATATGGCACCCTCCATCGATCCACGGGTTTCCGGTACTCTTCGCCAGTCAATGAGTGAGCACTCACTCATTGCGGTTCCATTCTTCGCCTCTGCCTCGCTTTCGTTTAAGGTGTGAAGGCGAAGTCTAGGGCGTCCCCCGGATATGGATTCGGGAAAGTCGCATGGAAATATCGGCTGGCAGCTTCAACATGAGCGTACGTACCTTCTTCGAATGAACTGCATCACACAACAACGAAGATGTCCTACAATGTTTCGAGAATAGTATCAAATTACTATTTTTAATCTCTGCCTGACATTAGAACCACTGTTGTTCAAAATGCTCCACCAGGAAAAATCCTGTCACACCGGACAAGATCCGGCATCTCCATGCAATCCCCCGGAGATCCCCCATCCAGCCTCCTCTCGACCCGCTCGGGGGTGCTTTGATGACACAAGACACGTAGCGCATTTCGAATAAGAGCAGCTAAAAAAAATCGGAATCCGACACAACACACCTGCGGAACCACGGTATCCAACCTGCAAAACTTCGCGAAATCACTCGGGCCAGCCGGTTCCGTACAGCATCAGCGATCCTAGCAGGACGATGGCGAATGCGCCGCCGAAGGACAGAACGGCGTAGACGGCCACGAAGGCTTTTTCGTTCCGCCGCGCGGCCCGCAGCACGGTCCGACGCGAACCGATGGCCAGAAGCGCGAAACCGCTCGTGGTCAGACCCATACCCATCGCCAGAAAGAACATGGCCAGAAGTCCCTGAAAAAGCACGTCCAGAATCACGGAAAAAAGCAGAATCAGCGCCGCGCCGGGGCAAGGCACCAACCCCGTGACGACGGAGGTCAGAAGCAGGCCGCGCCAGTCGCCGGGCGACGGTTCCTCCTTTTGCGTCCAGCGTTTCCGGCGCAGATCCAAGGCCGCATGGACCGCGAGATAGGCTCCAATCAGAATGACGAGAGTGTAGCTCACGGCCTCCATTTTGGGGCTCATCGCTTCGAAATCCGCCACCCGGGTGCTGTCCAGAATCAACGCCATCACCAGGATGATCGCCGCGCCGGAAGCGACGTGCACCGCGGTGATGAGATGTCCCATGGCGAAGCCCCGCCAGAGACCGCCCGGGCGATTGAGAAAATAACTCATCACCACGGACTTGCCGTGGCCCGGCCCGATGGCGTGGACGACGCCGTAAACGAAAGACAGCAGCAGAAAAAGGAAAAACGACACGCCGAAGGGTTCGGTTTTCATGTCCCGGGCGAACGCGGTCAGTTCGCTCTTCAGTTCCTTCTGCCAGGCGTTCGTGACGCGCAGGACCGGAGCGAGAAAGGCGGGCAGCCCTTGGACGGGCGGAGGAGAAGCGAGTGCATCCGCTCGCGGCTCGGCCGCTTCCGTCTTTTCGGCCTTGCCCTTGGAGAGAAAGGGGTTCCCGGCCAGGACGGCGTTTTCGGCCACGAGGAAAAACAGGCCGACCAGGAAAAACGCCAGGCCGACCCTCATCGGCGCGCCACCGTAATCCGCAGGGTCTGGGCCAGCACCTGTCCGCCGGGCTGCACGCCGTCGTCAAGTCGATGCGCTATCTTGTAAGGTTTGGAATTTCCATCGGTTTGCGGACTGTCTTTCGTGAAAACGATGTCGGTGTAGATCGTCGGATCGGAAAGCGACAGGGAAACCTCCAGCGACGGCATCTCCACTTTGACGTGGCAGGGAATCGTAAAACCGTATACCACCCGGCCCTCTTTCAGACGCACCGTGAAATCCGTCACCCATTTCACGTCGAAGGGCTTTCCGTTCAGTTTGACGATGTGGAAGTAGGCGTGGTCCTTGAGATTGTCGAAGGCTTCGGCTTTGATTTTCGCTATCTCGGCGGGTTCGAAGCGCTTGTTCCCGTTCGCGTCGTAGTCTCCCAGAATGAATTCTCCGAACATCTCGTCGAAGGTCCATTCCTCCCGGAATCCCGCCAGGCCGTCTCCGTCGAAAAGCAGCATCACGCGGGCATCGACAAAGACGTGCGGGTGAGCCCACGCCGTTCCGGAGGAGAACAGGAAAAACAGAAAAAGCGGAAAAAGTCGTTTCGAGATCATCGTTCTGTTTCGTGAAAAGGCGTTATGATCCGACAACACCGCTGAATTATACTGAATATCAATAAGGATTTCCAGGAGTTTTCGTCCTTTTTCGGACCGGCGCACGGAAAGATCCTTCCGGCCGTTCGTAGGGGGCGTTTTCCGGCCCGGCGAACAAAAGTGTCGGTCTTACCGCCTCCTGCGTCGCTTCGACCGTCTTTTTTTCTTTTTCCTGCGCCTTTTGGACCGCTTTTTCGCCTTGGGCTTGGAAGCCGCCTCCTCCCGGTCCAGGGTCCATTCCGACTGCCAGACCAGCCGAAAGGCGTGGGAAGCGCCGGGGTCGGGGGTCAGATAGGCCAGATCATGGTCATATTCGAGCAGCACCAGGTCCGGATCGATCCACAGCACGCTGGCGCTGGAGAAAAGCGCGGCGTCCTGCGAGACCTCGTAGATTCCGCCTTCGCATCCATAGCGGCCGGCCAGTTCGTCCGTCACCTCGAAAAAAGCGTGGTATCCGTCATTTTCACTTTTTTCGATGAACTCCAGGTCCAGACCCTCGCACTGAGCGCGAATGGGATCGTCCCACTTGTCCGCGTGGTGCATGACGGTGATGACCCCGTTGGATTCCCGCACGCGAACCAGAAGCCGCTCCCGGCGGTTTTCGTTCCGTTCCTCCAGGCGCTCCGATCCGAACAGGGCGACGCACTGGTCCTCGTTTTTCACCTTCCGCCGTTTTTCCTTGCGGGAATCGCCGGCGGGACATTCGGCCGTGGCTTCCGATACGGCCTTCGCCGCCGCCTCCACGCTTTCCTCCGCCCGAAGCGTCCCTCCGAAAAGAAGGAAAAGCGGCCAGATCATTCCCATAATCCAAATCGTTCTCGCCCGTTCCCTCACCGTTTCTCTCCGCTCCTTTCCATGAATTTCCTCGTTATTTCAACATAACGATTCCGTCCAAATCCGATATAATGAATCCCATTTCCATCCGCACGTCCTTCGGTTTCTATAAAGATGACCGCCAAAGCCCCAATGGAAAAACCTTGATGCGTTCTTCCATCGTATATTCCGTATATTTCAAAGGAAAGCATTGACGAACCTAACTGTTTCGTGGTAGCTTTCATATGTCATTTTACTTCAATAAATGTATATCGTCAAGGGTCAGAATATAACGGACCGATGATTGGATGAGAAGAACAATGAGAATCGCGGACCCCAACAAGGGGATGTTCCCCATCGGCGTCGTGGCCGACATGATCGGAACGTCCAAGAATCAGCTTCGGATTTACGAATCCAAGGGCGTTATCATCCCCGCCCGCTCGGACGGCAACCGGCGGCTCTACTCTCAAAGAGACGTGGAATTGCTGACGTTTATCCACTATCTGGTCTCCGTGGAGAAGGTCAATCTGGCCGGGGTGAAGTTCATTCTGGGACTGATGCGCCGCTTTGGCCGGGAGGAGCGCAGAAACCTGATCCTGTCGGTGGAGGATTCCATCCGCAAGCTGACGCGCCCGGAAAAAGCCGCCTTCGAGGAAAAGGAACCCAAGGAGGAAGACGATCCCCTGCTGCGGTCTCCGAACAAGAACTCCCCCGTTCTGGAGGAACTGGAGGCCACCCGAATCGACGATTCGGAGGAAGGATAGCATCGATTTCATGCACTGGCTGGACATCTCCATCATCGCCGTCTACATGGCCGCCATGCTGGGCGTGGGATTCTTTTTTCTGCGTCGCCAACAGAGCGTGGACGAATATTTCGTGGGCGACCGCAACATGGGGGCCGGACACATCGGCTTTTCCGTGGTGGCCACCGATGTCGGCGGGGGGTTCTCCATCGGCCTGGGCGGCCTGGGCTTCGCCATGGGGCTTTCGGGCTCGTGGCTGCTGTTCACCGGCCTTTTGGGCGCCTGGCTGGCGGCGGTGATCCTGATTCCCCGGGTCAAACGCCTGGGCGACCGATACGGGCTGCTGACCTATCCCGATTTCCTGGAAAAACGTTTCGACGGGAAAACCCGGCTCGTGGCCGCCGTCGTTTCCGGGATCGGCTACGCCGGTTTCGTGGGGGCGCAGGTGCTGGCCGGGGCGAAGCTGGGAAGCGCGGTCTTCGGCGTCGGCATTCCCACCGCCGTGCTCGTCATGGCCGGCGTGGCGATCCTGTATACGTCCTTCGGGGGCATCCAGGCCGTCATCTATACGGATTCCATCCAATGGGCGGTTCTGCTGGGCGGGCTGCTGTTTTTCGCGCTGCCCTTTTCCTATGTCGAGATCGGCGGGTGGGAGGCCATTCGCGCGGGTCTGCCCGCCTCCCATTTCGACCTGTTCAACATCGGCATCGGAACGTTTTTGACCTGGATGTTCACCATCATTCCCATCTGGTTCGTGGGCATGACGCTCTATCAGCGCATCTACGCCGCCCGGGACGTAAAGACCGCCCGGCGGGCCTGGTATCTGGCGGGACTGCTCGAATGGCCGCTGATGGCTTTTCTGGGCGTGCTTCTGGGCATGTTCGGCCGGGTGATGTTTCCCGATGCGGAATCCGAGATGGCCTTGCCCATGCTCATCCGGGACGTGCTTCCCGTGGGGCTCGTCGGCCTGGTGAGCGCGGCCTATTTCTCGGCCATCATGTCCACGGCGGATAGCTGCCTGCTGGCCTCGGTGGGCAACGCGGTCAACGACATCTACCAGAAATACATCCGCCCGGACGCCCCGGACGCCGCCGTGCTGCGGGTCAGCCGTGTCGCGACCATCGTCATCGGCGTTCTGGCGGTGGGCATCGCCCTGGCGGTTCCCAAGGTGCTGGACAGCATTCTTCTGGCCTATTCCTTCATGGTGTCCGGCCTGTTCGTGCCGACGCTCGGCGGGCTGCTCTGGAAGCGGGTGTCTTCCACGGCGGCGTTTTCCAGCATGGTTATCGGCGGGGGCGCCGCCCTGCTGCTGAACGTGTTTCCTTCCCTGAACCCCCTGGACGAGCCGATTCTGGTCGCACTGCCCCTTTCCGCGACGGTGCTGATCGCGGCGACGTTCCTTTGGCCCGCGAAACCCGCGGCCTCTAGCATGGAGATCGACGCATGACGAAAGCGAAAAAGACGGAAACGAAGAAAAAAAATGTCGGCGGATCGGACGGGAAGCTCGTTTCCCTGCCGGGTTCCGCCGGTTCCCCGGCGGCCGTGCCCGTCGCGGGGCTCGAGGACGGCGAGCCGGTCTCGGACGAATGGAGCGGCCTGGAGCCCACCGACAAGGAAATGGGACTGGTCCAGTTCACCTTGGACAAAGGAGTGAAAACCACCGTGGTCGGAACCGTATACGGCTTGGATTTCGAAATCGAGGGCGAAGGATACAAGGTCAAGGTCTTCTTCGACTATTACAACAAGCGGCTGAAGATCGTGGATTTCGACGCCGACGACTACTCGCAGATGATCCAACGGCTGGCCTGGCTGGCGGAGGCGAATCACTTCGACAAGATCTTCGTGAAGGCCCGCAAAGAGGATTTTCAGAAATTCCTCTCCCACGGCTATATGATGGAAGGCGTCCTGCGCTATTACTTCGAGGGAGAGGACGCCTACGTGCTTTCGCGCTTTTCCTCGGACGAGCGCGTGAGCAGTTCCGATCTATTGCAGGAAGCCCGGTTGATCGAAAACCTGATCTACCACTCGGAACCGGGCCACATCCGCCCGCTGGATCCGAACATCGAGATCATCCGCGCCACGAACGAGCACATTCCGCTTCTGGCGGCCATCTACCGCAGCGTTTTCGAAACCTATCCGTCCCCCCTGACCAACCCGGACTACATCAAGTCCACCATGGACCGCAACCTGATCTATCGGCTGGCCATGCGGGGCGAGACGGCCCTGGCGGCGGCCAGCGCGGACATGGACCGCAAGCACAAAAACGCGGAAATGACGGACTGCGCCACGGCCCCCGAGGCCCAGGGCAAGGGCCTGATGCAGCATCTGCTGACCCACCTGGAAAACGACCTGCGGCAGGAAAGGATCATGACGGCCTATACCCTGGCGCGCGGCATGAGCGTGGGCATGAACCGCTCGTTCTTCAAGCTGGGCTACGAGTTCTCGGGCCGGCTGGTCAACAACTGCGACATCTTCGGCCAGTTCGAGGACATGAACATCTGGGTCAAGCGGCTGTAGCCGCCGAAGGGAAAGGCGTTCGCGAAACGGGGCGCAAAGCGGCGTTTTCCGCCCGTCCCCGCGGCTACAGCGCCTCCTGGCTCTGGAACGTGCGGCGCAGCTTCTCGATGGCCTTGCTGTGAAGCTGGGAAATGCGCGACTCCGACAGATCCAGAACCTCTCCGATTTCCTTGTAGTTCAGTTCCGAGAAGTAATAGAGGGAGAGCACCAGCTTCAGCTTTTCCGGCAGCTTTTCCAGGGCCTGGGTCAGGCATTCTTTCATGGACTTGTCGGCCAGAGACTGGAACGGCTCGAAGTGCGTTTCCGGATCGCCGCCCTCCATGGGCTTGGCCGGCTCGTTGGAATTCCCGTTGGAGCTGTCGTCGATGTCCAGAAAGACCAAAGAGCGCGTGGCCGCCCGGACGCTGTAATACTCGTCCAGGTCCAGCCCCATTTCCTCGGCCACCTCCTCGTCCCGGGGAGCGCGGCCCAGGCGGTTTTCCAGTTCCCGGACGGCCTTGTTCATCTTGTTGGCCCGGCGGCGGTTGACCCGCGAGAGGTTGTCGTATCCCCGCAGCTCGTCCAGGATCGCCCCGTTGATGCGCAGTTCCGCGTAGGCGCGGAATCCCTTGCCCTTGTCCGGGTCGTATTTCTGGATGGCGTCCATCAGTCCCAGGGTGCCGATGGAGATCAGATCCTCGATCTGAATGGTCTCCGGCAGCCTCGCGATGATGCGATAGGCCACCCGCTTGACCAGCGGGGCGTACTCGATCACCAGTTCGTTCCGTTTCGCCAGATCCTCCCGGCAGACGGGAATCCGCGCGTTCTTGTGATCGATGGCTTCCATTTTCAGGGCTTCCGCCTTTTGCATCCGTGCACCTCGTTATTCGATGATACGGGACCAGAACAGGGGTTCGCTTTCTCCCGGCAGGCCGCGTCCGCGCTTGGTCAGCATCGTCTCGGCCAGTTTCCGGACGGCCACGGAGGCGGGGGAGGAAGGGAACATTTCGATAACGGGCCGTTGGGCCTTGATGGCGCTCGTGATGTTCATGTCGCGGGGGATCGCGCCCAGGTAATCGATGACGACATCTATGAAATTGTCCGCCACGTCCGTCAGCGTCTGGTAGACGCGCAGGGCGGAGCGTTCGTTTTCGGCGTTGGTGACCACGAGCTGGAAGCGCTGGACGTTGTAGCGTTCCCGCAACACCTTGATGACGGCGTAGCTGTCGGCCAGGCTGGTGGGCTCCGGCGTGACCACCACGGTCACGTACTGGGCGGCGGCGGCGAAGTGCAGCACGTTGCTGCCGATGCCGGCGGCGGTGTCAATCAGGATGACATCGAAGTTGCTTTCCAGGGTTTCCAGCTGGTTCAGGATGTGCATCTGCACGTCCGGATTCAGGTCGGCCACTTCCGTGATGCCGGAACTGGCCGGAAGAATGCGGATGCCCCCCGGGCCCTTGACGATGATCTCCTCGATGCTCCGTTCGCCGGAAAGCAGATGCTGGAACGTGAACATGGGCCGGATGCCGAACATGATGTCCACGTTCGCCAGGCCCAGGTCGCCGTCGATGAGCAGCACCCGGCGGCCGCGTTCCACCAGTTGCACGCCCATGTTCACCGAAAGCGTCGTCTTGCCCACGCCGCCCTTTCCGGACGTGATCGATATCACCAGGGGATTCCGGGTTCGTCGCTTGGTTTGCGTCACAGCCATGCCGTCCGTGTTCCTTTCCCGTTCGATGACGCCGGATCAGTGAAAAAGCAGTTCGCTCAGACGTCCCGTGCTGGCCGCCTCGATGTCCTCCGGAACCCGCTGTCCGGAGGTGAAGTAGGAGAGCGGCCGGTCCGCCGAGAAATACGTGTTCAAAAGCCCGCCGTAGGTGGCGGTCTCGTCCAGTTTCGAAAACAGCAGGTAATCGAATCCCACCTGCCGGTACAGCTCCACGAAACCCAGGAGATCCCGTTCCTTGGTGGGCGCGGAGAGCACCAGGTAGCGCTTGATGTCCTCCACCATGCCCAGCGTCTGGCGCAGGCGGTCGAGCTGTTCGTAGTCCCGGGGATTCTGCCCCGCCGTGTCCACCAGCACCACCTGGCGGGTCTGGAAGGCGCGCACCGCTTTTACGAAATCCTGCCGGTTGTTGGCCGCCAGAAGCGGAACGTTCAGCGCCTCGGAGTATTTGCGAAGCTGATCCACCGCGCCCACCCGGTAATGGTCCACCGTGACCAGGCCCACGCTGACGCCCTTCCGGGCGAAGCCCGTGGCCAGCTTGGCGATGGTGGTGGTCTTGCCCACGCCCGTGGGGCCGAACAGGGCGACGATCGAACGCTTTTTCGAGGGCTTCACCACGCCGCCCACGCGCACCTGGTGTTCCACCAGCGAACCCAGAAAGCGGCGGACCCTGTGCTTGTCGATTCCCCCGCCCACGTCTACGCTTTCGGAAAGGCGCACCACCATTTCTTCCGCGATGTCGGGGCTGATGCCCGTGTCCACCAGGTAGAAATACAGGGAGGTGATTTCCGCCGGAACCGCCTCGGGCGCGGACGCGATGGCCGAACGAAAGACCGGCGGCCGCCGGGACAGGTGGGGACGCCGTTCGGATTCGGGCGAGGATTCGGGCTCGGACTCGGAGGCGGGTTCCGGTTGCGTCGCGGCCGGGGCGGCCGTGCGCGTTTTCGCTTTCCGGCGCGGCGGCGTTTTCGGTTCGGTCTTGTTCTTTTCCAGGGCGTCCATCAGGATCTTGGCCCGTTCCAGGTATTTGGTCTTTTCTTCCGATTTCCGGTCGATGAGATTCAGCACCTGCCGGGCCTTGGTCACGCCGTCCACGGAACGCGCGGCGGGATTCGGCGTTCCGGCGTTTCCGGCCGGCCGCCCGCCCGGCGTCTTCCGTCCGTCCTTGCGGGCCGCCACGATCTCCACCTGGCCGGGCGCGCCGCTCATCCGCTTTCCGTCTTCGTTCACCGACAGAATCACCGCGTCGTCTCCCAGTTCCATCTTGACCGTCATCAGGCCCTCGGCCACGCTGGATGCCGTGAATCGGTATGTCTCCATGATGCACTCTCCTCAGGCTCGCGGAGCCTAGATTCCCACGGTTCCCACCAGCTGGATCCGCGCGGACCCGTCGATCTCCCGGTGGGAAAGAACGGACATATCGGGAAGAAAACGCCGGACGAAATTGAAAATGGCCATGCGGATTTCCGGCGGAACCAGCAGCACCGGCTGGATGGCGGCGGCGGCGGCTTCCTGAATGCGTTCCTCGATCTGTTTCAGAATGTTTTTGGCCTGTTCCGGGTTGATGACCACCTGGATTTCGTCGTCGATCATCTGCTGGGAGCTCCGGAACATGTCCTCCACGTCCTTTTCGAACATGATGGCGTGGATGTAACCTTCCGGCGATTTGTACGAATTCGTGATGGAGCGCGCCAGGCGCTGGCGCACCAGTTCGGACAGCACCTCGGTGTTCTTCGTCTGGGCCGCCAGATCCGCCAGCGATTCCAGAATGGTGCGCAGATCGCGGACCGAGATTTCCTCGCGCAGGAGGTTCTTGACCACCTTCAGCACCTCGCCCAGGCTCAGCATGGCCGGGATCAGTTCCTCCACCAGCTTGGGGCTGGACTTGGAGAACACGTCCAGAAGATTCTGGAGTTCCTGGCGGCCCACCAGTTCCGCGGCGTTCTGGCGCAGCACTTCGGAAAGATGCGTGGCGATGACCGTGGATACGTCCACCACTGTGTATCCCAACACCTCCGCCTTCTGCGAGAGATCCTTCGGGATCCAGCGAGCCGGAAGCCCGAAGGCCGGCTCCACCGTGTCCACGCCCTCGATCTCCTCCACCACGTCGCCGGGATTCATGGCCATGCGATGATCCGGAAGCACGTCGCCGCCGGCGATCTCCGCGCCTTTCAGGCGGATGGAATAACGATTGGCGCCCAACTGGAGGTTGTCGCGGATGTGGATGGGCGGAATGATGATGCCCAGCCTCGTGACGAACTGCCGCCGGATGCCCGTGATGCGGTTCAGCAGTTCGCCGCCCTGGCGGCTGTCCACCAGGTTGATGAGGCCGTAGCCCACTTCCAGTTCCAGAAGATCCACCGGAAGCATGGATTCCAGTTTCTCCGCTTCCGTGACTTCCGGGGCCACGGGCTCCTTGGGTTCCGCCTGGGTTTTTTTCAAGACCGGAATCTCCTTCTTTTTCGCGAAATACGCCACGGAGAGCAACGAGAACGACAGCAGGATGAAGGTGATGGACGGCATGCCGGGGATCATGGCGAAGCCCAGCAAAAACAGGCCCACGACGCCCAGCACGCGCCAGTAACTGAAAAGCTGCTTGAAAAGATGCTGGCCCAGGTTGACGTTCGCCGCGCTGCGCGTGACCAGGATGCCCGCCGCCGTGGAACTGATGAGCGCCGGAATCTGGCTGACCAGGCCGTCGCCCACCGTGAGAAGCGTGTAGGTCGTGGCGGCCTGTCCCACCGGAAGGCCCTTCTGCGCCACGCCGATGATGAAGCCCGCGATGATGTTGATGGCCGTAATCAGCAATCCCGCGATGGCGTCTCCGCGCACGAATTTCGACGCGCCGTCCATCGCTCCGTAGAAGTCCGCTTCCTCCTGGATTTCCTTGCGGCGATTGCGGGCGTCCGAGTCGCTGATGATCCCGGCGTTCAGATCGGCGTCGATGGCCATCTGCTTGCCCGGCATGGAATCCAGCACGAAGCGCGCCGCCACTTCCGCGATGCGCCCGGCGCCCTTGGTGATGACGATGAAGTTGATGATGACCAGGATCAGGAAGACGATCACACCGACGACGTAGTTTCCGCCCACGACGAACTGCCCGAAGGACATGATGACGTTGCCCGCCGCCTGTCCGCCCTCGTGTCCGTTGATGAGAATCAGCCGCGTGGTGGCGATGTTCAGCGAAAGCCGGTAGAGGGTCAGCACGAGCAGAATGGACGGAAATACGGAGAATTCCAGAGGTTTCGTGATGTACAGGGTGGTCAGCAGCACCACCAGCGAAAGCGTGATGCTCACCGCCAGAAACAGATCCATAAGCACCGGCGGGACGGGCAGGATCATCATCATCAGGATGCCCACCACCACCACGGCCATCATGACATCGCTTTGTTTGCCGAGCTGTTTGATTTTTTCCAGCATGGTCGCCCGCTTGTTCCGTTGCCGTTTGCTTTTGTCCGTCGGGAACCCTTCCCGCTGCGGATAGGGAATAGCAATTCTCTTGCCAAAACGAAGCGGGCAGAAATTGCTCCGGAAAGTTTTTCGGTAAGATTTGTAAGACTCTGAAATTACGGGAAGGTTCCGTTCAGCGCTCCCGGATTCCACTGAATGGAGCGGTAGTTTTTTCCGGTCCGGGTGTCGGATGTTTGGCGGTCATCGGGCCATCATTCCACGATTTTTTGGCGATCCGGCGGTCATTCGGCTGGGAAAACGGAAGGGGAGATCGGTTCCCGGTGAATTGGAGTGCGCGGCTCTTCTCCATGAATCGGCCGCCTTTGTTTCGACATGAGCCGTTTCGGGTCGGCGGGAAGATTTCGGGCGTCCTCCGGCGGAAGATCCGACCCGGAGACGGATGTTTCCGCCGCCACTTCCCGCGTGTTTTCCGGCGCGTTTTTTTCCGAATTTCGCGCGTTCGTCCGGGTGGAAACGTTTTCGCATCCAACCATTCGTAATCATTTGAGTTTTCACCAAAAAAGCATTCACCCGGCCCGAAGGCGATTTCGGGCGCATGGCGACCGTTTCCGACCATGAACGCAAACGAAAGCAATATCTTCGTTTCTATCGTGTCCTCAATGGGTTACGGAGTTCTTTATTGCAACGACGGCGGACGGGTGTCTTTCGGGACACAGGCGCTATGACCGGGTCGGGGTGCATTTTCGGAATTCCTACGTGATTTCGTACGGTTAAGCCAGACGGCCGGGCGTTTTTCCACGGTCCGGACTTTCTCTCATTTTATAGCCGCCGGAATCGACTTGACAAGCGGCGCGGGATCGGTAGGCTGGAAAATACCTTTTTCCGGTGCTATATAACAGATAATACATACGGATACAAATAGGATTAATCGGCAAATGAAGGGAAAGCGGAAATTTTGGGGAATCGGGAGGATCGGGGGGCTGTGCCTCTGCCTGTTTGTGGTTTGGACGCATCCGGCTTTCGGGCAGGAGGGGCGGCGGCTGGACCGCATGAGTATCTGCATCGAAAAGGACGGAAGTTCGTTCGTGATTACGGGTATTTCCGTGCATTTCTTCGACGATGAGATGGGTGAGCTTCTGGGCCAGGCGGAGGGGGAAAACCGGCATCGGGTGCGCGCGTCCGCGAACGGAATCGAGGTGGACGGCCGGACGTACGAGACGCAGCGACTGCGCCTGAAGTCGCCGCTGAACTGGCTGAAAACGGGCAAACGCGTCTATCGCGAGGATCTGATCGTGCTGCGTTTGCCGGATCGACCGGACCGACTGGCGCTGGTCAACGAGGTGCTGCTCGAAAGCTATCTCTACGGCCTGATTAATAAGGAGAGCCTTTCCCGCTGGCCGCTGGAGGAAAAAATGGCGCAGGCCGTGGCGGCGCGGACCTACGCGCTGCACAAAAAGATCGATCATCCCAAGGACTTATGCGATCTGGACAGTACGGTGCTGGACCAGATGTACGGCGGGTACGACGCGGAGGACAAGGAAGCCCGGCGGGCGGTGGACGCCACGCGCGGAGAAGTTCTGACGTATAAAAGCCGGGTGGCCAAGACCTACTACCACGCCAACAGCGGGGGCCGCACGGCCCGGGCGGCGGATGTCTGGGGCGAAAACCAGCCGTATCTGCCTTCCGTAAAGGATCCCTACAGCGTGGACACGCCGTCGTATTCGTGGACGCATTCCCTGAAAAAACGGGAACTTGGCCGCCTTCTGGACGTTCCCGCCGGAAAGCGGGAGAGCTTCACCTTCGATATCGTCCAGCGCGACGTTTCGGGCCGGGTGAAAAAGGTTCGGCTGCGCTACGGCGACCACGAGGAATTTCTGAGCGGTGAGGAAATGCGCAAGAAAATCGGCTACACCGAGTTGAAAAGCACGCTTTTCAGTTTCTCCATCCGCCGGGGCCTGGTGACGTTCACCGGCCGGGGCTCGGGCCACGGCGTAGGAATGAGCCAATGGGGTGCCGCCGCCATGGCGAAAAAGGGTCGCGGCTACCGCGAGATCCTGGAATTCTATTACCCGAACACGCGCCTCAGAAGGGTGTATTGAGGGAATGTCGAGGGGAGACGGCGGATGGGGGAGAGTCAGTTCGAAATCGTGCATTCACAGAATCGGCGTGCAGCCCGCCAGATCGAGAAGACTGTTTAAAAAGGCTTTGAATTGCGGACACTTCTCGGCGCTGACGAGCAGATCCTTGCCGCGCAGGATGGCCAGGGCGTCACGGGGTTTGTCGTAATCCTTCGTCGGTTTCGCACTTCGGTACAATTCCTTCAAGTGCCGGCTCGGCGGATGGTCGTGATTCACCGCCTCCGGATTCGCGCCGGGGGCATTCTTTGTAACTTTCACCCGGGTGCAAATGGCATCCCAATACGGCAGGAGCCAGGCCTCGAAATCATGTTGCGCCGCATGGGCGCGGTAGCGGGATTCATTGGGCGCACATTCCGCCAGGAACTTTATCGCCGCCGCGGCATTCGCAAATCGCATGGGCCGACCCGAGGCGACCACATCGATCAACGCCACCACACCCAGAACGCCGGGACGCTTCAGGTTTCTGACGACCCGATTGCGGACGGTCTTTTCCTTCAGCAAGCTAGAATCGAGCGGTTTGGTCGTCAGGCGCACCTTGGGCTTGCCTTCCGACTCGCATCGCCGATCCAGAAAGGCTTTCAGAATCGGCTTGATGGCCGTTTCCGTCCTCCCTTCGACCAAAAGGACGATTTCGTTTCCGCCGCCGCTCAAGGCCGACCTCCCATCTCGCCCATCAGCCAGAGCTGGTCGAGAGAGTATTCGTCCAGCCACTCCTTGAGATTCAGATCCGGATCGTCCGCCCGTTGGATGGTGGAAAAGCCCCCCTCCTTGTTGATTATCAGCACTTCATCCAGCCCCAGCCAGCGAATGAGCCGGTCCGAATGGGTGGCCACGAAAATCATGGATTTCCGAGAAGCCTCCTGAAGCAGTCCCGCCAGGATTTGGAGCACCTCCGGATGAAGGGAGACCTCCGGTTCGTCGATCAGCGTGATCGGCGGCAGCTTGGTAGAAAGCAACAACGTCGCAAGCCATAAAAATCGGAGCGTCCCTTCCGACATCTGGTGGGGATAAAACCTGCGGCCATCTTCTTTCCAGACCATGGTGGCCTTGCCCGCCGCCGAAAGCGGGAAATCGAGATCCTGAAAATCCGGGAAAGCCGCTTTGACCGACTCGATGATTCGATGGTAGGTGCCGTCATCCTGCGTGCGGAGATTGTACAGTGCGGAAATCAGATTTTCTCCGTTCGGGCCGGGCAGATGGATGTCCGGTTCAAGACTTTGGGGCAGCCGGACCACGGATTGCTTGCCTACGTCGAGATACGTGAAAAAGCGGGTGTCACTGAGAAGTTTTCGGAAACGTTCCAGGTTTGCATGCGTCTTGGGCACCTGCCCGAGCATGGGCTCTTTTTCGTCGTACTCCCAATTTGGATCCACAAATTGTTTTAATTCGGGTTCATAGTATTTTGGGTGCCCGGGTCTGTTATCGATCCATTTGAAAGGTTCGTCGTGTCCCGGTCTGTGAAACGGAGAAAGGTACTCTTTTCGTATCAAATATCCCGTTCCCCTTGTAGAAATCTCGATATCGTACGTAAGCGGATCTTCATATTCGGGCACCTTCGCCTTGAAACATACACGGAAGAAATCCGCAGAGGCGCCGTTCATCGATAGAATATCAGACACGCCGCCGCGATCGCTGAGCGCCTTTCCGATTTCTTGTCTCGCCCCTTTCGAAATGATATCGAACACTTCAAGCAATGACGTTTTACCGGCCCCGTTCGGACCGATCATTACGTTCAGCCTGCCGAAATCCACGGAAACGTCTTTGAGGCATCGGAAATTCTTGATTTCAATATGCTCGATCTGCATTGCCTGCTCCTTTGCCAGCCAAGTGCATTCAGCCTCGATCAATTCATCCCTCACTCCGTCCGATAAACTCCTTCGGGCGTGACGTACAGCATCGGGTGGGTGTTCGTGCGGCGGGCCAGCGCCAGGGCGTCCTCCCGGCTTCCGTGGAAGATCCGGAAACGGTAGGTGGTTTCGTGGGCGGGCTCGGCCGTCTCGTCCACGAACTCGATCACCGGCTCGGCGTCCGTCACCGGAACCCGGGCGGCCAGATGGACGGACTCGCAGTCCTTGACCACCCACCAATCGTCCCCCAGGCCGATCAGGCCGTTGGCCAGCGGCAGATAGACTTCCCCCTTCTGGAAGGAAAAGTCGGCGTAATCGTATTCCACCGTTTCGCCGTCCAAGAGGCCGGGGGAATAGACCACCTTGTCCCAGGCGCGCGGGAAACGCACGGCCACGCGGGCCTTCGCGGCGTCGGTGCCGTCCGGCTCCCCGCAGGGACCGAAGGTCAGGAGGTAATCGTAGGTTTTGCTGTCGTAGGTGGTCCAGCGGGTCGCCACCTGGCGCGTGGGCGCCTGCACGGTCACCGTGAGCGGCGGATCCACCTCGTCGGGGGCCTCGTAGCTCGGCACGCCCTCCAGACGCGCGGCCTCGCCGCTTTCCAGGTTCACGCTTGCGTAGGACCAGCCGAGCGCCGTGAGCAACGCCGGGAACATGGCGTCCGTGGCTTCCAGGATCTCCTCGTTCCGTCCGTCGGCGTAGTTGTACTCTCCGATCCAGGGCGTGATGCCGGTAGCGTCGGTGACCTCGGCCTCGAACAGAATGCGCCAGAGATGGCCGAAGGTTTCCTCGTCCGCGCCCTCGGCGGACACGCCCGCGTCCGCGGCGGCCCGATAAAGAATCTCGGCGGCGTGCAGGCGCGTGCGGGCCTTGTAGTTCTGGCTGCGGATGTAGCTGTCGCGCTCGTGATAGTTGTTGGGCGCCGCGCTGCGTCCGCCCATCCAGCGCAGAATGCTGCTGGTGCTGGTGGGCTGCCAGGTGCCGTCGAGCACCGGGGGCAAGTCCGGCTGGGGAACCGACTGGGCCTTCAGGTGGGAAACGTAATCGGTGATGCTCGTGACCTTGTACCCCTGGTTCTCCAGGTCGGTGAGCTTCTGCTCGTATTCGGCCACCTTCTCGAAGTCGGCCTCGGTAAACGGCGCGAAGTACGGATCCGCCGGGGTGGAAAGCAGCTCGCCGTCGTCGAAGAAGGTCCAGTTGACCTCGATGCCGCCGGCCGGGTCCAGGCTTCCGGGGCCGACGATCACGTCCACGCCCCGGTTTTTGTAGTACGGCTGGAAGAGATCGCCCTCGCGGACGTACTTGAACAGGTTTTTGGGAAACACGCTGATTTCATAGCCGTTGTCCGCCATGAAGCCGTGCTTGCCCTCTCCGGCCTGCCCCTCCTGGTTGAACACCACGGTGGACAGGGGAATGCAGTATTTCTCGAAGATCTCCTTCGTGTATTCCACGCTGCGGGTCAGGTCGAAGGCCGGAAAGGCCAGAAAGAGCTGGGCGGAATAATGGAAGCTGACCACCTCGATCTGTCCGGAATGGGTGGCCTGGCGGAATTTCTCGTAGATCGCCGGAAAACGCTCGGCGATGGCCTCCAGCATCATGGCCTGCATCTCGAAGGTCGCCCGCCAGGCGGGATGGGCCATATAGAGATCCAGCACGGGCTCGAAGCTTTCCGTGATGATCCAGTCCTGTAGCTTTTCGTCCGTCCATTCCAGGCTGGCCTCGTTGTAGAAGCCGTTCAACTCGCCGTCCACCGTGGTGACCAGCCCCCCGGCCACGTACTGGATGTTGTAATGGAACATGGACAGGGCGAATTTCTTCTGCTGAAGGTCGGGTTCGTCCACCAGCACGCCCTCGGGCAGGACACAGGCGGGAGCGTCGTCGTCCCCGTCCGCCTCGACGTCGCCGTCCGAATCGCCGTCCGGATCCGAATCCCCGTCCGCATCGCCGTCTTCGTCTTCGTCCCCGTCCGGAAACGCCGCGTCGCCGTCCGTGTCGCCGTCCGGATCCGCGTTATCGCCGTCGTCCGAACAGGCGGCCAGTGTCAGCAGAAGCAGGAGAATCATCCAACCCGTCATCCAGCGTGCCATGGTTTCACTCCGTAAAATCCGTCGCCGCGCCGATCGCACGGCCGTTCGTTCGTCAACCCGCGAGTTTTTCGGCGGCCAGGCGCTTGACCAACCCCGCGTCCACCCGGCCCTTGTAATCCTTCATGATCGTACCCATCAGCCGCCCGACGCCGGAAGGATCCGACAGTCCCAGTTCGGAGATCTTCGCCTCCACCAAGGCGGCGGTTTCCGCCTCGTCCATGACTTCGGGCAGAAAAGCCTTCAGGTATTCCAGTTCGAAATGAATCTGTTCCACCTTGTCCTTCGCGCGCTCCCCGGCCTTCTCGAAATCGGGCAGGGACTTGGAAAGCTGCTTGCAGTAGGTGCCGATGATCTCCAGGGCGAGCTCGTCGGTCAGTTCCTTCGCGCCGGTTTCCGCCATTTTCATCTGGAAGCGCGACTTGACCATGCGCAGCACGTCCAGCTCGCGCTGGGCCTTGGCCTTCATGGCCGCCTTCATGCGATCGTTGAAATCCTGAAGCAGAGGCATCTCAGACCTCCCCCGCTTCCTCGTCGCCGTCGGAGGCGGCGTCTTCATCCCCGTCCGTGGCGGCCTCGGCCTCGTCGCCGTCCTCGATGGCCTGGTCGCCGTCCTCGCTGGGACCGTCGCACTGGCCGGCGGGCACGAAGACGTTGAAGGCGTCGAAATCCTGGGTATAGCTGCTTTCGAGGTCGGGCAGCAGGTTGAAGCCCAGGGCCGCCCCGCTGTCGGGATAATCGGTGGTGAAATAATGCACCACGTCCCCGGCCGCGCCGGTGAAGGAATCGCCGTCGGAGAACGCGCCGTTTCCGTCCACGTCCTCGTAGCTCATGATCTGAAGTTCCACCCGCCGGGTGACGCCGTTGCCCTCGGTGACCCATTTCAACGACTCGGGCGGCTCGCCGTTCAGCGTGATGGCGAAGGTGGCCATGGTATCGGAACCGGCTCCGGGATCGGGAAGCTTTACCGGAGCGCCGGCGAATTCCAGCCATTCCCCCCCGGTGGTCTGGGCCATGGCGGCGATGCGGATCTTGTCGTTGGCCTTCAGAATCTGGCAGCCGCCCACGGTGCCGGAAAGCCGGGCGGGAGGAACGGTGTCGTCGGATTCCGCCGAGCAGCCGAAATAGCAGGGGAGCAAAAGAATCGCCAACACCGCGAATACCAGCCAGTTCGTCATGGTTCGTCTCCTGTTTTTTTTTCGTGTAAGATCCGTTACTTGAGAATTTTGTTGTACAGCTCCGAGGCCAGGGCGCGTAAAATCAGAGCGCCCTTGCCGTCCGGATCGTACTCCCAGATGGTCTGTCCGAAGCTCTGGGCCTCGTCGATGCGCACGTTGAATCCGGCAATGGTCTTGCTGATTTCCGTGGGGAAATGCTCGGCCAGTTTGGCGACGATTTCGTTGGCCAGCCGGGTCTGCCGGTACAGGGCGGGAATCACCATGCCCAGTTTGGGCCGGGCCTCCGGAAAGGTCTCGCGGATGCCGCGAATGGAACGCACCACTTCGGCGCAGCCGTCCAGGGCCAGGTAGGTCAAGGCCACCGGCACCACAACGTCCGTGGAAGCCACCAATATATTGGTGGTGACCAGTCCCGCCGAGGGCGGCGAGTCGATGAAAACGTAGTCGTACCCCAGCTTCCCGATGCGCTGGACCACCTGCAACAGCCGGAGTTCCTTGTCTTTTTTGTTGGCGGCCCGCTGGGAGAACTCGGACAGGTTCTTTTGGGAACAGACGATGTGCAGGCCCTCGATGCGGGTTTCGACGATGGCGTCTTTCGGATCCATCTCCGGATGCAGGAGCAGATCCAGGATGGTGCGATCCAGTTCGGCCACCGGAACGCCCAGGGATTTCCCGGCGTGGGACTGGCTGTCCAGGTCCAGAATCAGGATTTTTTTCTTTTTGAGGGCGAAAAAACTGGCGAAATTGACGGTGAACGTGGTCTTGCAGGTTCCGCCCTTTTCGTTGATGAACGAAACGACCTTCACGGTTTCTTCTCCCCCTTGTCTTTTGCGGCCGGTTTGCGCGCCGGCTTTTTCAGGGCGTCCAGCTTGGCCTCGATGCGCTCCTGCCCTTCCTCCAGGGCCAGCAGACGGTCCTCCAGATCCTGCTGGAAGGCCAGCAGGCGGTCCACGTCCTCCCGGGTGGGGATGTTGAGCTGTTCCAGCCCCGCCTGCACGGATTTCTGAACCAGTTCCCGGAATTCGAAGGAAGCCACCAGCACGCGCTCGAAGCTCTTGACGAACTTTTCGTTGTTCAGAATGCCGAAGACGAAATCGGTGGTCCGGTTTCCGTAATGATGCAACACTTCCTCGAAAATGCGCTTCGATCCGTTCATGTCTGGCCTTTTTAAAATGCGGGTTCGGGTTGATCGATCGCGACAAAGTATGGCACAGGCTCGGGTTGGAGACAAGATAAATTCGAGTCTTTCCGGCTGCTCCGGCGAAGGCCGTGAAAGGCCGCGTGCACGGATCGAGCCGAGAATCCGAACGCCGAAGAACGTCCCGCGCCCCCCGGAACGGGGAAAAACATCGGTCCCGCAAAGACTTTTACGAGCTGACAAAAATGGTCACCCGATCGATCCGGGCTTTCGCAGGCAGGCCATCCCATTGGAAGCAGACATCCTATCTTAATCATGATTTAACACCGGAGCAGCCCGACCGGTCGAAAAGATAATCCGGATGGCGTTTTTCCATGGATTTTACCGGAAAAAGAACGAACTATCCGAAAGGATAGTGTATCCACCGAGCGGACAGAACCGAGGTGACGTTTTTTGTCAGTTTCTCGGAAAGCAGGTGGAATTACGCTGACGTAAATTGCCACTGAAATTCTTTCTTCTCTGACCATTCTCCAACAAGGACTCACATTTCCATCTGTTTACAGACACTTGCGATTTCATTTCCAGGTTGGCACGGGACTTGCTTTATCTGCTGGCACGTTGTTCGGCAATCGAACGCAATTTCAGTTTTCATTTTTAAGGAGGAAGAGATGAACAAAAAAGGTTTCACGCTGATCGAGTTGATGATCGTTGTCGCCATCATCGGTATCCTGGCCGCCGTCGCCCTGCCGGCCTACAGTGAGTACGTCAAGAAGAGCCGCGAGGCGGAAGCCGTCAACGCCGTCGGTGACATCCGCACCATGCAGTATTCCTACAAAGAGGACATCGCCCAGGGTAATGGTGGTTACGCCGCCAACCTCACCCACCTGAGATGGACCCTCCAGACCGGCGGCACCATCGGCGCCCAGCCGGCCCGTTTCCGTTATTACACCAACAGCGGCAACGTCGGCACCGCCATCGCTGGCGACATCAGCAAAGTTCTGCATCCGACCATCACGCTGTCCAATGTCGGCGATCTCGTCTACGTCGAGTAAACCGGCCTGACACCGCGTCAAGAACCCGCCCGGTTTCGGGCGGGTTTTTTTGTGCGCAAAAAGGAGAATCCGGCGGCGAACACGCGTTTTCCCTTTCCGAAAACGAAGCCAAACAACGTCGCGAGAATGATCGATTTTCAGGTCCGGATCGTTTTTCCCAATCCTCGACGTATCTTCTTTTTTAGAGGTTGCCAAAAGGTTGATCGAAGATCAACCGGTTCGAAACGCGCGATTGCCTTACGGATTTCTCGAACTTTCGCTCTTCGTACGATGCCCGGATGAACCGACTCGTAAAAAGCGTGGCCGTTTTTATTCGGAAAGACGCAGCAGGATGGCGGTGATGTTGTCGTCTCCGCCGCGGCTGTTGGCGAGGTTGACGAAGAAGTTCAAGGCAGTGGGAGGATCCTTCTGGTCCAGAATCTGCACGAATTCCCGGCTGCTCACCAGGTTGGAGAGTCCGTCCGAGCACAGAAGGAAGATGTCGGCCGGCTTGGCGTCCACGGGCATGGTGTCCACCGGAACCTTGGGATCGAAACCCACCGAGCGGGTGATGATGTTCTTCAGCTGACTGGTGTCGGCTTCCCGGCGGGTGAGCAGACCGGCCTCCACCTGTTCCTGGACCAGGGAATGGTCCTTGGTGAGCTGGGCGATACGTCCGTCCCGGAAACGATAGATGCGGCTGTCCCCGACGTGCGCCAGAAAAAGGCGATCCTCGTAGAAAAACAGCAGGCTGGTGGTGGTGCCCATGCCGTTTAAACGGTAATTTTCCTCCACCTTGGTCAGAATCGCCGCGCTGGCGGCCTGCACCGCCCCGGCCAGCATGCTCGCCACGGGATGCTCGGTCACGGCCATCACCTGGGTTCCGCCTTCGTGCCCGCCGTTTCGGTCTTTCAGATCGGGAAGGTGGCGACGCACGTCCGCCTCGATCACCTCCACGGCCGTCCGGCTGGCCAGATCGCCGGCTTGGTGCCCGCCCATGCCGTCGGCGACGATGTACAACTGCAATGCGTCGCTGCAAAGGTGGCTGTCTTCGTTTATTTCTCGTTTCTGACCGACATCGGTCTTGGACCAGGATTCAATGTGCATCCGTCGAATCTTCCAGGCTGAGTCTCATTTCGCAGCGACTTCGGTCCGCGTTAGCTGGTAAGCAGATCCAAGAGCCGACCCACAACGGAAAGAATCTACCAGGGATTCCCGTGATTCGCAATCACTTTTTGGAAACGCCGGATCCGTCGGCGGACGGAAGGGAGGATCGACGAAGCAACTCCTCGGCCGCCTTTCGCGCCGCGTTTCCGGCGGCGCTTCCGCTCATCAGGCGCGCCAGTTCGGCCACGCGGTCCGGATTCTCCCGCAAATCCACGATGCGCGTAAAGGTCCGGCCGTCCTCCTCCGTTTTCTCCACGCGGTAATGCCGCGAGGCCCAGGCCGCCACCTGGGGCAAGTGGGTGATGCAGACCACCTGACGGCGTTCCGAAAGTTCGCGGATGCGCGCGCCCACCTCCTGGGCCACCGCTCCGCTGATCCCGGCGTCGGCTTCGTCGAAGACGGACAGTTCCACCGGGTCCAGATCCAAAAGCACGCTTTTGATCGCCAGCATCACCCGGCTCAGCTCGCCGCCCGAAGCGATTTTCGCCAGCGATTTCAACGCCTCCCCGACGTTCGGGCCGAAGAGAAACTCCACCTCGTCGAGCCCCGTGGCGCACAGATTCCGGTTCCGGGTCGAAACGCCGTCCTCCGCACCTTCCGCTCGCGGGGAAACGTTGATCCGGAAACGCGCCCGGGCCATGCCGAGGCCGGAAAGCCGTCCCTCGATTTCTCCCGACAGCGTTTTCGCCGCCTTCCACCTCTTTTCGGAGAGCTTCAGCGCCTCCGCCAGAGCCGCTTCCGATGCGGCGCGGATGCGCGCGTCCATCTCTTCCAGAATGTCGTCCACGTCCCGGACCTCGGAAAGCTCCCGGCGCATGGCCGCCAGCTTTTCCGGAAGTTCGTCCGCCGTGCATCCGTGTTTGCGGCCGAGCCTCGAAAGCCGCGCCAGGCGTTCCTCCACCTCGTCCAGACGACCGGGATCCGCGTCCAGCGATCCCAGAAAGCGCGCCAGCGCCTCTTCCACGTCCTCCAGTTCCAGCCGCGCCGACCCCAGCCGCGAGGCCAGCGTTCCGATCTCCGGGGCGTGCTCCGCTCCGCGCTCCAGGTGACGTTCGGCCCGCAGGCAGAGCCCCGAAAGTCCGGGATCGGACTCGAAGCAGGAAAGCGCCGCCTGCAAATTCTCCCGGATTTTCTCCGCGTTGCGTAAAAGGCCGCGTTCCGCCTCCAGGGCCGCTTCCTCGCCCGCCTTCGGATCCGCCTTTTCCAGTTCCGACACCTGGAAGGCAAGATAATCCTCGCGCTCCCGCCGGTTTTTCGAAGCCTGAAGCAGACGCTCGCGTTCACGGACGCGGAGAAGAAGTTCGGCGTACAGCCCCGAAACCGTTTCCCGCAGGGCGTCCAGACGGGCGAAACGGTCCAGTAAAAACAGGTGGTTTTCCGTTCGGAGCAGGCTCTGGTGCTGGTGCTGGCCGGAAATATCCACGAAACGCGCCGCGATCTCTCCCAGGACTCCCACGGAAACGGGCCGGTCGTTCAGCCAGGCCCGGCTGCGGCCTTCCGCCCGGATCTCGCGACGAAAAACCAGTTCCGCTTCCGCGCCGAGCCCCAGTTCCTCCAGACGCCTTTCCAGTTCCGCATCCTCGGGGCGGTCGAACCAAGCCGCCACCGTGGCGGACTCGAAGCCCGAACGCACCAGTTCAGCGGAGGCGCGCCCGCCCATGAGAAGATTCAACGCCCCGATAATGATGGATTTTCCCGCGCCCGTCTCTCCGGTCAGCACGGAAAGCCCCCCGTGAAACTCCTGTTCCAGATGCTCGATGATGGCGAAATTGCGGATGCTCAGCCGCCGAAGCATGTCCGAATCCTCCCCGCCGGTCTATCCCTGGCCCCAACCCAGTTTTCGATGAAGAATCTGGAAGAAATTGTGTTTCGGCGAGCGGATCAGGCGCAGGGAACGCCGGGCCGCCGAGATGCGGACGTGATCGCCTTCCCGGATGGACAGCCCCTCCTGGCCGTCGAAGGTCAGATAGACCTCGCCGTTGGCCTCGGTCAGGACGATATCCACCTCCAGTTCGTCGGGCAGCACCACGGGCCGGTCCGCGAAGGTGTGCGGACAGATGGGCGTGAGAATGTAGGCCCCCAGGGTGGGGTACAGCACCGGCCCGCCCGCCGACATGTTGTAGGCCGTACTGCCCGTGGGCGAGGATACGATCAGACCGTCCGAGCGGTAGGTGGTCATGAATTCCGTCCCGATGTGGGCCTCCAGACGCAGAATGCGGGCCAGCGCGGTCTTGTTGATGACCACGTCGTTCAACACCTGGCGGCGAAGCCGTTCCCGGCCGTCCCGCACCAGCGCGGCCTGGAGCAGCTTGCGCTCGCTGATCGTGAAATCGCCCGCCAGCACCCGCTCCAGCACCTCGTCCATTTCGTCCAGGACCACCTCGGTCAGAAACCCCAGAGTGCCCAGGTTGATGCCCAGAACGGGCGGATTCTCGCCGTCGAGCAGATGCGCGGCGTGAATCAGGGTGCCGTCGCCGCCCAGAACCACCAGCAGGTCGGCCCCGGCGACCAGTTCGTTTTCCGGGACCGTCCGGACACTGGGATCTCCCTCCCAGTCGCCGGATTCGACCACGCGCACCGACCGCCCGCGCTCCCGAAGAAAACGGGCCAGGTGTTTCAGCACGTCCAGCGCCAGGGGATTGGCCTTTTTGCAGATAACGGCGACGGTTTTCATGCTTGCCCTTTTCCGCTTCGATCCGAAGGAATTCCCGCAGGCTCCCGAAGACACCCGCATGGACTGCTATAGCACAGCCCGTCGTTTCGAGCAAGCGGACATCGCACGGGGGTCCGGATTGCGGAGAACCTGCCGGAATCCGTCCGAAAAAGGCGAAATCGTACGAACGTGGCGGAATAGTTGCCAAGAACGGCGAAGCGGGCTATACTCCCCTGCAACGCCGCGCCGGGCGGAAGGGGATCGGTTTCACGGGTGTCGTCTCGCGGGATACAGGTCGCCTTCCCGGGCGCTCCGAACGCGAAAATGTCGGAGTAGGAGGTGTCTCTTGGCGAACATCAAGCACGACTCCCAGAACCGGCTGGTGATGCTCCAGGACGAACTGGACCAGATTATGGCCGAATTTCTCCGGCCCCACCAGGAACGCTACTCCCCGGGTTCGCGCAGCCTGGACGTACCCGTGGACATCTACGAAACCGAAGAAGCCATCCACGTCCGGGCGGAAATGCCCGGAATGACCGCCGAGGACGTGGAACTGTTCATCAGCCGCGATCTCCTGAGCATCGAGGGCGGCAAGAAGCCGACCTATCCGGCGGACAATCCGAAATTCCTGAACCTGGAGCGGGAATTCGGAAAATTCAAGCGGGACGTGGGCCTGTCCAAACCGGTGGACGTTCCGAACATCCGGGCGACACTGGAAAACGGCGTGCTGTGCGTGGCGCTGCCCAAGATCTCCGACCGGCGCGGCAAGCGCAAACGGATTCCCGTCCGGGAAACCGCATCGACCGACAAGTAAACCAACCGGAGGAACGTATGGAACAACCCGTGGAACAGGAATCCGTGGAGATTCCGGACCAGCTTCCGGTCCTTCCCATCAAGGATCTGGTGGTCTTTCCCTACATGATCGTCCCGCTCTTCGTGAACCGGGAGATGACGAAGCTGGCCGTGGATCACGCGCTGGCCAACGACCGCATGGTTTTCCTGGTGGCCCAGAAGGACGCCCAGAACGAGGATCCCAACTCGGAGGATCTGTACGAGGTCGGCTGCGTAGGCATGATTATGCGCATGCGCAAGCTCATCGACGGACGCATCAAGATCCTGGTCCAGGGATTGCAGAAGGCCCGCGTGGTCCGGGTTCACGAAGAACGCCCCTTCATCTCCATGCGCGTGGAACGCATCGAGGATCCGAAGATGGAGGAGCAGTCCGTACGCATCGAGGCGATCATGCGCACGGTCAAGGAAAACATGGAGAAGGTCATCAACCTGGGTCACTCCATCAGCCCGGACATTCTCCTGGTGATCGGCTCCATCCAGGAACCGGGACGCCTGGCGGACCTGGTGGCCTCCAACCTCGTCTCGGAGGTGGCCGAGGCCCAGAAAATCCTGGAGATCGTGGATCCCATCGAGCGGCTGCACCGCATCAACGAGCAGCTCGACAAGGAAGTCAAGGTCTTGACCATGCAGGCCAAGATCCAGAGCCAGGCCCGGGAGGAGATGAGCAAGTCCCAGCGGGACTACTACCTGCGAGAACAGCTTCGCGCCATCAAGGCGGAACTGGGAGACACGGACGGCCACCAGCAGGAAATCGACGATCTGCGCGAGCGCATCGAGGACGTGGGCATGCCGGAAGACGCCCACAAGGAAGCCGAGAAACAGGTCACCCGGCTGGAGATGATGAACTCGGAATCGGCCGAGGCGGCGGTGATCCGCACCTATCTGGACTGGCTGGTGGAACTGCCCTGGGCGAAAAAAACCGAGGACAACATCGACATCCCCAACGGTCGCAAGGTACTGGACGAGGACCATTACGACCTGGAGAAGATCAAGGAACGCATCCTGGAGTTTCTGGGCGTACGCAAGCTCAAGTCCGACCACAAGGGCCCCATTCTGTGCTTCGTGGGCCCTCCGGGCGTGGGCAAGACCAGTCTGGGCAAGTCCATCGCCCGGGCCATGAACCGCAAGTTCGTGCGCATCTCGCTGGGCGGCGTGCGCGACGAGGCCGAAATCCGGGGGCACCGGCGCACCTACGTGGGCGCCATGCCGGGCAAGATCATCCAGGGCATCAAGCAGGCCGGGATGAAGAACCCCGTCTTCATGATGGACGAGATCGACAAGCTGGGCTCCGACTTCCGGGGCGATCCCTCCTCGGCGCTTCTGGAGGTGCTGGACCCGGAGCAGAACCACGCCTTCGTGGATCACTACCTGAACCTGCCGTTCGACCTGACCGACGTGATGTTCATCGCCACCGCCAACGTGCTGGACACCATCCCGCCTGCCCTGCGGGACCGCATGGAGGTCATCCAACTCTCCGGCTACTCGGCCGATGAAAAGCTGCACATCGCCCGCAAGTTCCTGATTCCGAAGCAGATCGAGGAAAACGGGCTGACGGAGGAGCATATCCGCATTTCCCAGGCCAGCCTGGAAAGCGTCATCCACCACTACACGCGGGAAGCCGGGCTGCGGAATCTGGAACGCCAGATCGGCTCCATCTGCCGCAAGGTGGCCCTGGAGATCGCGGAGGGAAAGCGCCGAAACCGCCAGGTGACGCCGAAGCTGGTGGAAAAGATGCTCGGGCCGCCGATCCACGACTCCACCGAGGAACGCGACGAGGACCAGGTGGGTGTGGCTCCGGGGCTGGCCTGGACGCCCGTGGGCGGCGACATTCTGTATGTGGAAAGCCGGCTCATGCCGGGCAAGGGCCAGTTCATTCTCACCGGCCAGTTGGGCGACGTGATGAAGGAATCCGCCCAGGCGGCCTGGAGCTACCTGAAGAGCCAGGCGTCGAAATACGGCATCGCTCCGGAGCGTTTCGACGAGGTGCAGGTGCACGTCCACGTTCCGGCGGGCGCGATTCCGAAGGACGGACCCTCGGCGGGGGTGACCATGGCCACGGCGCTGTTCAGCGTGCTGACCAACCGGAAGGTGCGCCACGACGTAGCCATGACCGGCGAGATCACGCTGACCGGAAAGGTGCTGCCCATCGGCGGGTTGAAGCTGAAGATCCTGGCCGCCCTGCGCGCGGGCATCCGGCGCATCGTCATTCCGGAGAGAAACCGCAAGGATCTGGCGGAGCTTCCACCCCACATCCGACGGCAGTTCGAGCCGCTGTTCGTCAAGAACATCGACGACGTGCTGGACCGCACCATCGTTCCCCAACCGGGCGGGGCGGCGGGCTCCGCGAAGGCCGGATAGCATGGACAGAAAGCGCCTGAAGGCGCTTTTGGAAAAAGTCCGCACGGGCAAAACCGGCGTGAACGAGGCCCTGGACGTTCTGCGCTCGCTTCCGTACGAGGAGTTGGAACACGCCATGGTGGACCACCACCGCATGCTGCGCGTGGGCCTGCCCGAAGTGGTCTACGGCGAAAGCAAGACGGCCGGGCAGATCATCGACATTTCCCGGCTGATCGCGGCGCGCGGGATCCCGCTTCTGGTCACGCGCGTGGACGAGGAGAAGGGGCGACGAACGGCGGAGGCTCTGCCCGGGGCCGTCCACGATCCGATCAGCCGCACGGTGCGCCTGCCCGCGCCCGGACGGCATCGCCCCCGGGGACTGGTGGTGGTGGTCACGGCGGGCACCAGCGACATCCCCATGGCCCGGGAGGCCGCCGTGACCCTGGAACTGATGGGCGAGCGCGTGGAACCCGTCTACGACGTGGGCGTGGCCGGATTGCACCGCCTTCTGGACAAGGTGCCGCTCTTCCAGAAAGCCCGCGCCATCGTGGTGGCCGCCGGGATGGAAGGCGCCCTGGCGTCGATCATCGGCGGATTCGCGGGCTGCCCGGTGGTGGCGCTGCCCACCAGCGTGGGCTACGGCGCGAGCTTCGGCGGCGTGGCGGCCCTTCTGGGCATGCTGACGTCCTGCGCGCCGGGCGTGACGGTGGTGAACATCGACAACGGCTTCGGAGCGGGCGTGGCCGCGGGGCTCATCAATCGCCGCGGTCGGACCTGATCCGAACGGGAGGAAGCACCCATGCCCGTCCATCGCCGTCCGTCCCCGTTCGTGAACGTTCGTTTTTTTCTCTTCCTGCTTTTTCTGCTTTTCGCGACTCTCGCGTCTTCTGCCGCTTTCGCGCTTCCGGTCCGGCCGCAGCAGGCGACCGTCGGCGTGGGCGTCGGCACGGGCGGCCCCGTGCGCGCGCGGGTGATTTCCCCGGACGTGGCCGACGGCTTCGGGGAGGAAGACGGCGAGACGGAGGAGCGGGAAGAGGAGGAGGAGGAGGAAACGGAAAGCCCTCCGGAGCCGGACTCACGTTCCGTGATGATCGAGCCCCGCTTCGGCATGAATCTCTTTCTGCGCATGCCGGGACGCAGCGACCTGGTGGGGCGGCCGGGCTTTCCCATGCCCACCGTGGGACTGGCGGCGGCCTACATTCCCTTCTGGCTGGACCGACGTTTCCGCATCGGAGGGGCGCTGGACTGGCAGCGACACACCGGCCGCAAACGGCACACCTACCTGACCGCCGAGGGCGTGGAGGAAAAACGGGAGGTGGAGATCATCCTGGAAAGCGTGCCGCTCCTGTTCGAGTTCAACGCCTTTCTCCTGACGAAAGGTCTCGTGCGTCCCTTCGTGGGCGTGGCCATCGGGCCGCTTTTCGCGCGCATGCGCCAGACGCCCAAGGATCCGGCCTTCCGGTATCCCCAGGCGACCTTCTTCACCACCAGCACCACGATGGCCCTGGCCGTCTGGGCGGGCGTGCAGTTCAACGTCTGGCGGGGCGGGCCGTTTCTCAAGCTGCGATTCATGGACGCCAACGCGGATCACGAACACGTTTTCAGCTCCCCGCCGACCCTGGAAAATGTGGACCAGGGCGGTCTCTCGCTCACGACGGGTTATCAGTTCGAATTTTAAGACGGATTCTCGCTTGGTGTTTTCGGTGGTTCATCCACCCATGGCAAGGCGTAGATCGGATTAATTTTAATCCGACAAAAACGAATGTCGGAACCACTGTATCCGGCCTACTTGGCTACATGCCATCGTCTCACGAACAGAGCTCGGAGGGATACGGCGCCATATACGCTATTGCTTATACAAAGAAGGGTGGACGTAGAGGCGTCGGTCGGATCTCTAACGCCGTTTTTTGCGGAAATTTCCGCCGCCCTGGCGTCTCGGCCCGCCGCCGTTATCGTCGCGGTGGCGGTGCATAATCAATCCATGGGTCGGATCGTATGGGGAAACCCCGACGGTCACCCGGTCTCCCAGAATCACCCGGATTCTGAATTTCCGCAATTTTCCGGCCAGACGCGCCAGCAGGTTCTGTCCCGTTTCCGTCGATATGCGGAAATTTCCGTCGGTCAAAACCTCGACCACGGTTCCCTCTAATTGAATCAAGTCATCACGAGCCATGGATGTTGCTCTATCTCCCTGAAAATCTAGTATTAATTCTGTGACAAAAACGCACCGCAGATCTACATACCCGTCCCGGGCCCGTTTTGTCAAGCCTTTTCCCCGTCTACGGATCTTCCGCCGTTCCGTTTTCCGTCCGTATTTCCTCGGGATTCAGCCCCAAGCCGAACAGCTTCACGGCGTTTCGGGCCGTGGCCTCCAAAATTTCCGCCGGATCCGCATCCCTCAGTTCGGCGATCCGCTCCGCCGAAAAGCGGGCGAACCAGGGTTCGTTCCGCTTGCCGCGCTTCGGCACGGGGGCCAGATAAGGCGCATCGGTTTCCAGAAGCAGCTTCGCCAGCGGGACATGCCGCGCCACGTCGTGGATTTCCTGCGCGTTTTTGAAGGTCACCACGCCGCCCAGTGCAAGATACCAGCCCCGCGCGATCACCTCCCGGGCGAACGTCCAGTCTCCGGAAAAACAGTGAAACACGCCCGGGCCGTCGAAGGCTTTCTCCCGATCCAGCACGGCCAGGGTCTCCCGGTGGGCGTCCCGGTCGTGGATGACCAGCGGCAGCCCCGTTTCCCGCGCCAGGCCGATATGCCGGACGAAGGCCCGTTCCTGTTCCTCCGGACTGCTGTGGTCGTAATAGAAATCGAAGCCGGTCTCCCCGATGCCTACCGTCTTGGGATGGGCGGCGATCTGACGGATACGCTCCCAGTCGGGATCGTTCATCAGGCGGGCGTCGTGGGGGTGCAGCCCCGTGACCAGGTACACCATGTCCTCGGACTCGGCCAGGGCCAGGGAATCCTCGTTGCCCTCGAATCCCCGGAACGCGCCGATTTCCACGATGCGTTCCACGCCGTTCTCTCGACAGCGCGCCAGCACTTCGTCGCGGTCGTCCGCGTATTGTCTCGACGCCAGATGGGCGTGGGAATCGATCAGCATCGCACGCACGTCCTAACTGATCTTCGACCCGGCGGGGGCGGGCGATCCGTCGGTGGTCAACAGGCGCATCTTGCCTTCCGGATCGGTGGCCACCAGCAGCATGCCCTGGCTCTCGATCCCGCGCAGCTTGCGGGGTTTGAGGTTGCAGAGCACCACCACGTGCTTGCCCACCAGTTCCTCGGCCGTGTAATGCTTGGCTATTCCCGCCACGATGCTGCGCGTTTCCCCGGTATTTACGGACAGATGCATCAGTTTGTCCGTATCGGGAACGGGGGCGGCGGACTCGATGCGTCCGATCTTGAACCGCAACTTGGCGAAATCCTCGTATTCGGCGAAGACCACGCCTTCGGGAACCTGGGGTTTCGCGTCTTTTTTCTTCTTCTTTTCCGGTTTTTCCTCCTTCGGCGGGTCGGCTGGCGCGTCTTCCTTCCATTCCACGCGCGGGAAAAGCGACGGACCGCGCTTCACCACGGTCCCGGCCGGAAGTCCTCCCCATCGGCCCAGAGTCCAGACGTTTTCCGCCTGCGGCTCCCGACCGATCTGCTCCAGCATCCGGTGGGCGCTTTCCGGCATGAACGGCAAAAGCATCACGGCCACGCGACGCAGAGTCTCGGCCAGATCGTACATCATTTCGGACAGTTCGGCGGCCTTGGTTTCGTCCTTCGCCAGCGCCCAGGGGGCCTTTTCGTCGATGTATTTATTGGCGCGCGAGATCACCTCCCAAAGCGCGATCAAGGCCAGGTTGGGGCGCTGGTCGTCGAAAGCCCGGTGGTAGCGCGATTCGCCTTCCATGCAGGCCACGGCCAGGGGGGAGCGGCCGTCGGAAGGCTCCGGAACGATTCCTTTCAGGTACTTGTCCGTCATGGCCAGGGAGCGCGAAAGCAGGTTGCCCAGATCGTTGGCCAGGTCGGCGTTGATGCGCCCGACCAGGTTCTTTTTGGAGAAGTCTCCGTCCGCGCCGAGCTGGATTTCCCGCATCAGGAAATAGCGGAAGGGATCCAGGCCGTATTCGTCCACCATCTCGTTGGGATCGATCCAGTTTCCCAGACTCTTGGACATCTTCTGGCCCTCGATGGTCCAGAAACCGTGGGCGAAGACGTGCTCCGGCAGCGGCAGACCGGCCGACATGAGAAACGCGGGCCAGAAAATGGCGTGGAAACGCAGGATGTCCTTTCCGATCAGATGCACGGTGGCCGGCCAGAACGTACGGTATTTGTCCTCATCGAAATGGAAACCCGCCCCGGTGAGATAGTTCGTCAGAGCGTCCACCCAGACGTACATGATGTGGGCGGGATCGTCGGGAACCGGAACGCCCCAGTTGAAGGTGGTGCGGCTGATGGACAGGTCGTTCAGTCCCTGGGAGACGAAGCTTTTCACCTCGTTCATGCGGTAATCCGGCATGACGAAATCGGGGTGTTCCTCGTAGTATTTCAGCAAAGGTTCCGTATACTTGGACAGACGGAAGAAGTAGCTCTGCTCCTTGCGTTTCTCCACGGGACGTTTGCACCAGGGATTAGGGCAGAGCTTGCCTTCGAGAAGCTGGCTTTCCGTCCAGAACGTCTCGTCGTGGACGCAGTACCAGTCCTCGTAATCTCCCAGATAGATGTCCCCGGCCGCCGCCATCATCTTCCACAGTTCGGTGACCACCCTTTCATGATCCCCATCGGTGGTGCGGATGAAGCGATCGTTGGAAATATTCAACTTTTCCCACAACTTGCGAAAATGCTCCACCACGCCGTCCGCGAATTCCTTGGGTTGCTTTCCGAGTTTCTTCGCGGCTTCCTCCACCTTCTGGCCGTGTTCGTCGGTGCCGGTCAGAAAGAACGTGGGATGGCCCATCATGCGGTGGTAGCGCGCCATGACATCGGCCGCGATGGTGGTATAGGCATGCCCGATATGGGGAACGTCGTTGCAGTAATAAATCGGTGTCGAAACGTAAAAGGCTTTGTTTTCCATGATTTTACCTGTCTATCCGGAAGTCTCCATCCCGGGGCGTTCTCCACTCGAACCCCCGGTCCCCCGTTTCGGTCTTATTCCTTGTTTCCGCCGGAGGATCCGCCGCCGCCGGGAGAGCCTCCCCCGGGCTTGCCGGTTCCGGAAGAATTCGCGCCGTCGTTCGGCTTGCGAGCTCCCGAACGACGACGACGACCCCGGGAGCGTCTGGAACGGGATTTCTTTTTCTCTTCGCCGCCGTCCGGCTTGCCTTCTCCCGATTCCGATCGGCTCTTTTCCCGGGCCGCGTCGGGACTTGCGCCGTCCTTGGCGGCTCCGGACCGGCGCGGGCGCGGAGGACGTCTTCTCTCGGAAGGCTTGGATTCCCGACCGCCGTTTCCGGCGTTTTCCTGTCCCGCCCGTTCGCCGGATTTTTCCGGAGAGCGTCTTCGGCCTCGACGGGAGGAGCGACGGCCCGTTTTCGGAGGTTCTCCTTCGTTGCCGGACGGCGCGTCCGATGCGTTTTCTTCCTTGCGAGCGGAAGCCTCCGGCTCTTTCCGGCCTTTTCCGTTTCCGCCCGCCGCCGTTCCGTTTTTCCTGGAAGTCGAACGATCCCGCCTTTTGGAAGATCCGCCGATGTCCAGGTCTCCGTTCAGTACGGCGCGGCGCTTGTCCTGGCGTTCCTTTTCCTCGCGTTCCTGGATGATTTTCGTGAATCCCTCCGGATCCTCCTTGTAGGCCCGAAAATCGTCCAGCGTGATGGCGATGTATTCACGCCCTTCCAGTTCCAGACGCATGGTCCCGGTGAAGATATTGATTTCCAGAACGCGCCCGCGTCCGCGCCAGGTGTCCACCTTTTTCCCGATTTTCGGCAATCCTTTCTGGACGGCCTTGTAGGTTTCCGCCTCGTATCCCAGGCAGCACATGAGACGGCTGCACAATCCGGAGACTTTTTCCGGATTCAGCGTCAGGTTCTGTTCCTTGGCCATGCGGATGGAAACCGGCGTAAAACCGTCCAGGAAGGTTGCGCAGCAGACCGGGCGGCCGCAGGGGCCGAGCCCCCCCAGGAGCTTGGCTTCATCGCGGATGCCGATCTGACGCATTTCCACCCGGATCCGAAGCTCCTTGGCCAGCATGCGCACCAGTTCCCGGAAGTCGATGCGCCCTTCCGCTGAAAAATAAAACACGGACTTGTTGCCGGAGTGCTGATATTCGACTTCCTTCAAACTCATATCCAGGCCCAGTTCGCGGATGCGTTCCTGGCAGATCTTGAAAGCCGTGCGGTTTTTTTCCTCGTTTTCCTGTCGGATCAGTTCGTCCCGCTTGTCCGCGATGCGAACCACGCGGGGAAGCGGCGGTCCTCCGTTCTTTCCCGTTCGGGGCCGTTTTTTCGGCGGAGCGCAGGTCACCACCGTTCCGAGCGCCAGTCCCCGTTCGGCCTCGACAACGACCTTGGAGCCGATGGACAAGGCCAGCCCGCCCGTTCGGAAATATTCCATATTCCCCGCCTGCCGGAAACGAACACCAACGTATTCATCGGATATCGTTGAGGATTCCGGATCTTCTTCCAAGGCTTCCCCGGAGGATTCAGCGGAGTCTTTTCCAGGGTCCGCATCGTCCGGAACCTCGTTTTCCTCCGCCTGCCGTTCCACGGCCGGAAGCGGTTTTTCCTGTTCCGATTCATCCCGAGGATTTTCCCGCCCGGAAGCTTCCGTTGGAATGTCGTCGCCTTTCGGTTCCTCGTTTTCCACGCCGGGACTCTCTCCATCGTCGTCCGGGACGTCGATCATCGGCTTCTTTTCGTCGCTGTTGGTCACACTTTTTTCCTAAACTTTTTTCATTCATGATACAGGCACATTGAACGAACTGAAAATTATAAACAGATCATCCATAAAATGGAAAGGAAAAAGCTCCGAATTCAAAGCCCGTTTCAGCCGGACGTCCTTCGCCTGAATCCCGATAACCGCCGTATGGCTTCGTTCGAATTCGGCGCGGCCGTTGACGATTCAGGATCCGCCTCTCCAGAGGCCGCATCGAAAATACGATTGACACGCAGATAAATACAATTATACTTGGACAATATGTGGTTCTTGTACACAATGATAATGCACATCCATACGGTGTTTCGCCTGCCCGGCTCTTCTTCCGATGGAAAGCGGGCGTCGAATTTCTTTGGAAAGCCGCGAAATGGAATCCTCCGCCGGGAGAAAAAGATGAACCGCTTCATTGCGTTTGGAATCCTGGGATTGCTGGCCCTTCTGTCCGCCTGCGGCGATGGATCGCGGGCGGACGGCGGGGACCGGGATCTTGCGGAGGTGGAACGGACGGAAGACGTCGACGGCGATGGGGATCTTCCGGACGGCGAATGGCCGGACGCGGATGAGGCGGACCGGCCGGAGGAAGACGATGATCCGGACGCTGAAGCCTCCGAGATCGATGAAATTGAAAACGATACCGACCAGGAAAAAGATATCGACTCGGATCGGGATGGAGAGGAAACGGAGAGCGGCGATTCGGAGAACGACGGACCGGAAATCGAACCCGATATCGAGCAGAGCCTGGAAACCCTGTTTCCCGAAACGAGCGCCTGTCCGCCCTTCCCTCGCAAACTTGGCCGCTGGGTGGGAGACTTTCCCCGCGTGCCCACGGGCAGACAGACGGCGCAGGTTCATCACAGTCAGGACGGTCTTACGATTCTGTCAGGATCCGGCCATTTCACCCTGTACCCGGCTCACGGCAAACCGACGACCTTCTTCACAAGCAAAAGCACAAGATACCCGATGCGAATCGAAATCCGACCCGGAGTCTGGTACTCCGCCATTCGTTTCTCATATGGATATGATTTGTGGCGTCTGGATGAATCGGCCGAGGAATGGGGCTGGAACAAGGAAAAACACTTCGAGGAATTGAATGCCGAGGCATTCTTTATGGACAGCCGAGGCATTTTCTGGTTTTCCCATACACATGGCGGACAGTATCATCCGCTGCTTGTTCGCTGGGATGGTGAGAATCTATGGAACATAGGATTGATGAACATACCCGGTTTTGATCGAGTGAGCCTTGTTCCCGAAGCTTTTGAATGCCGGGGGCGGATCTTTTTCTTTGGTTCCATACGCTACCCGGATCCCAGCACCATTGGAGTCATTTTCGAACTGACCTCGGACGAAAGATCCCTGGATGTCTGGTGGAAATCCGATAGAGGCATCAATGATTCCTTTGATTCGGCTTCGGTGAATCCCGAAACCTGCGATTTCGTGGCGGCCGGCTATCGCCTGCTCGTGGAAGGGAATTTGAAGGAACCCTACAAGACGCGCGTCCTTTCTACTTCTTCCCAAATTCTTCCCAATATGATCTGGAAAGATTGGGAAAGCGACACTCTTTATGGAACCCCGGCATTTGGCACCAATGCCGGACGCACCTTCTTCGCCCGGATGCGTTCCGGCGAAACCCGCTTCGAATCCATGCCTGATGACGGCATCATCGACATGCTCCTCCGACAGACCGAAGATAAACTGGGGTATTATTACAGTTGGGGTCCCCGGCACTTTTCCGGCCGCACGCTCGATGACCTTTTCGTTGCCGCAGCGGACGTGCCCTATCGCTACAACCCCCGCAAAGACGGTTTCGAAATCGCCTATCGTCATCCACTGCTGAAAAAGCCCAACATCATGGAAAACGCCATCGTACGCTCCATCGTCGTGGGCGAGCGGGACGGCCGCTTCCGCGTGCACGCCACGGGCTACGGCCTGCCGGTGATGCGGCGCACGGCCTGCCTGGAATGGGAAGAAGCCTTCCCGGACTCGGAATGGGCCATGGCCCTGGACGATACCGGCGAACACATCTGGGTCGTGGGGGAGCATCCGAACCTGATGCGGGGCGCGGGAGACGACTGGCGGGAAATTCCTGGCGGCGGCTGGGAGCGGGCGCGGGAGGTGATCGAACTTCCGGACGGGCGTCTGTACGTCCTGGGCGAGGTGGGCATACCGAACGTGACCGCCAAACGCTTTCTCTACCTCCACACCGGCGACAACTGGACGGATAGCAGTGGCTGGCGACTGCTGGACTTCACGGAGCCGGAATATCGCGAGTGGATCCCTAGGCGGATCATCCGGAATCCCCGGGGCGACATCCTGATGCTGGTGGAACGCAAACTGTATTCCAGATATACGCTGACCCGGGACGTTTTCCGGATCACGGGAGACCGGATGGAATTTCTCGCAAGTTTCCCCTACCAAAGCACGCTCTCGAATCACGACGGCGAGGTGACGGTGAACACCACGGACGGAGTATTTCTGCTGGATACGGAAGACGGTGCGACGGTGCAGGTGGTGCCAAACACCGAGGTGAGACCGTACGGCTTCCACGATTCCCTGCGGCTTTCGGACGGGCGCTGGCAGTTTCTAAGTTGCAACGGATTGGCTGTTTACGACCCATCGACCGGCGAATTCGAGGAGATCCTGAGCCTTTCGGAAGACCTGAACGCCGTAGGGCCGGAATGGTACTTCCCGGAAATCGATGAATTCCGGCTGGGCATGGTGGTGCTGCAAGCGCTGCCCACGGGCGAGATTCTGGCGGGCGGCGTGGAAGGCCGCATCCTCCTCAAACTGCTGGACGAGTGAGTTTCCCCTCGAAAGCGTGCCGGTCCCGATTGACGGACGACCGCGCTTGCGGGAAAGGTCAGTCGCCTTCACGGGTGGATTTCGGTACGAAACCTCGAATCATGTCCTCGATATGCCAGGTGATCGTCCCCATGGCGAAGAAGGGTTCCCCGGCCACGAAATGGCGTTCGGCGACCTGCGAAGGGACGGCGTCGGGCGATTCGAAATTGCTGGCGTAGTGGTATTCCGACTGGCGATAACGCAAATCCAGCAAGTTGCGCATTTCGACGCCCAGCGAGAAGTGGTACAGCCGGATCTCGCCGCCTAGGTTCAGAAGCACCATGGGATCGCCGGTTTGTTTCAAGGGCAGCGGGCGTCCGGGAACGTAGGTGAAGCCCAGCCCGACGCGTCCCGTGACCGGTACCCCGGCCAGTTCCCAATCGCTGATCCGCCCGTGCGCCGCGACATCCAGGCGCACGATCCATTCCGGCACGTAGGGAATCAACTCGCCGGTATCCGCCAGGGTGGCATGTGCGTAGCCGACGTTCAGCAGGCTGTCGAGCCAGTTTCCGGCCATGAAGCGCAAGCCCAAAAGCCCGGCGTGGCGGTCGGACGCGCCGATGGGAAGGTTGCGCCCGGCGGTTTCGGAAAAGAGCATATCCTGGGTGATGTGCGTGTAGACGTACCCGGCCTGGGCGCTCACGGAAAAGGCATCGCCCGGTTTGCCGTGGCGATAGCTGAATCCTCCTTCGGCGGAATGCGCCTTGGCGAAGGGCGTCGTCTCGTTGTCGGATAACGCCATCGCCTCGGTGGAACGCGTCCCCTGGCCGTAACTTCCCAGCAGGTGCAGCCCCTTGTACAGGCGGAAATCCAGCGTGACGCGCGGATTGACGGCGTAACCCAGCGACTGGCTCGTCTGGCTGGGGTCGCGCGTTCCCTCGCGGTCGGCTTCCGGCTGGTTGCGATCGGTGACGCCGAAGGAGAAGGCGTCCAGCCGCACGCCGCCCTTGAGCGCGAACCAGCGGCAGGGGCGAAAATGCAGGCGCGTCCACCCGGCGATGTTGAGGATCGTGAACGAGGCGTCGAAGACGCGCTTGTACGGTATGGCCGTCACCGAGCGCACGCGCCGCTGGCTCGTCTCGCCCTGATCGAAGCGCAGGGCGTAACCGAAGCTCAACGCCTGCCCGTGGCCGAGCAGATAAGGCTTGTACGTATAGTCCCCGCGCGACCCGGCGGTCAGTACGTTATAGCGCATCTCCGTGCCGTCCCCGCGCGGCTCGGCGGCGACGTAGTTGCCCTCCCCGTCGGTGAGATCGTCGAGCAGCCAGCCGGTGAAGTTGGTGCGAAGCCGCAGGGTGCGCCAGCCCAGAAACGCCACCTGTTGAAAGCGGGATTTCTTTGGCCCGATCCGCGTCCGAAAGGTGAACAGCAGCCGGTTGCTCTCCCCTCCCTGATTGGAATCGTAGGTATCGAAAAACCCCATATTCCCGGCGTCGTAATCGTCTTCCCGAACCACTCCGGCCTGGTCGTAGCGGGCCATATATCCGTAGACGCCGAAGGTGTACTTGAACTTCAACCGTTCCACGTCCCGGGAATACTGCCCCAGGGCGCCGGCGCGTTTGGCCGCGCGGTTGGGGCCGAAGCCGTCCGTCTGGTAATACTCGAAGGCCGCGAAACTCTCGGTTTCCAACTCCTCCGGGGCGATCAGAAACAGCGTGCGCTGGGCGTTCCAGCGGCCATAGCCGTATTTCACGTACGAGCCGCGCTCCGGTACGCCTAACTGATAGTCGGCGGAACCGGCGAAGGCGAAGTCACCCTGTTCGGGATCGAAGGGGCCTTCCAGGATACGCACGGTCATCACCAGTTCGGGCGGAATGAACAGCAGGTCCGCGTAGCCGTGGCCGTGGGGATTGCTGACCTCGTTCAACGGCGCGCCGCCCAGCGTGTACTCGATGTCCTGGCCTTCCTTGGCGGCGAAGCCGCGCATGTACGTTTCGTGGGCATGCCCTTCGCCGCCGTGATTGGCGGTGAGCACGCCGGGGGCGAGCATCAGATGCTCGGCGGCATTTTTTCGAGGCACGATGTGCAGCTTGCCGATCTCGACTTCGTATTTGGACGCCGAGACGGTCGTGTCCCGCTGCCGTCCGAATACGGTGACTTCCCCCAGCGTGAATGCGCCATCGTCCGGAGATGCCGAATCCTCTTCCCGGGTTTCCGGCTCCGGGTCCATTTCGATGATGATCCCCGGCTCGCCTTCTTCAGCGGAAGGAATTTCTTCTCCAACCGCAGGCGCATCGGCTTGCGGAAGAGTCTCCGCTTCGATCGGTGTGGCGTCCTGTTCCTCGATGGGCAATGGCGCTCCTGTTTCACCCTCTGCATTCGCTTCCGGTGAAGTTTTGTCGTTCGCCCGGGCATCTTCAGGTTGCGGCTCATCCACCGCCGCGGCGGCCTCCGCATCCTTCCCGAAGGATTCGGGATCAACGGCTTCCTGGCCCTGCGCCCGTACGGGAAAGGAAAGGAATACGCATGACGCCGCCAGTAGAAGAAGCATAGCTTTCGTATCGAAACGACGGCCCCCCTTTACCCTGCCTGTTTTTTTTCTCTCACATCGATCCATCATTCAATCTCCGACAGGCAGAGTCCCACGCCGTTGAAATGCACTCCGTAGCGTGCGGCGTATTCCACGAAGGTCAAGAGCGTCAGGCTGTCCGGCGGGAGCACGCCGCCGTCGTTGTAAAAGACGCGCGAACCGTCCGTATCGCGCAAGGGATCGCCTTTCGCGTCGCGCAGATCGGTGAGATCCTGATCGGCGAGTTCGCTTTCCGTCACGGTTTCCGGCTCGCCCTCGGCGTCCGCAACGGCGGCGAAGGCGTCGAAGCGCAGGGATTCGTCCCCGGCGGCGAGCGTGTCCCAGAAGAGATGCAGCGCATGGGCGTAAATGAAGGCCCCGATGGTCTTGTTCGCTTCGATGGCGATGCCCTTGGTTCCGTCCTTGCCGTTGATGCAGTCGGTGTAAAGGGTGGGCGTTTTCAGCCGCAGGAGAAAATGCACCGTCTCGCCGTCTTGGCTTGCGTCACCTTCGATCCAGCAGGAATAGCCGTCGGCGATCATCTCCTCGGCGATAGAGGCGTCGGCGTTGCGGTTCTCGGCCTGATCCGTGGCCTCGAAAAATCGGAACTGTAGATCCAAACGCCTGGCGGGCAACCCCTCCAGCGTCACGATATCCTGGTTTTCGCCGCTGTTTTTCTTCAGGTCGATGATGGCCGGTCCGTCCCAGGATCCGACGACCGAGCCGCCGTCGGGATCGGTCAGCTTGACGCCGCCGATCACCACGACGTAGCGCGTGAACTGCAACGACCAGCCGTCCACGAAGGCGTATTCCACGCCGCCTTCCGTATAGGGAAACCCGGTTTCGAGCGCCTTGCCGCCCCCGGCCTGCAAACGCAGGCTGCCTTCTCCGGCGGCGTCCTCGCTGGTGCAGCCGACGGCGAGCGAAAGCAGAAGAATCGCCGCGATGAGCGTCATCCCATGCCTGACTTCGTATTGTTGCATGATCGTCTCCTTCCTATTCCAGCCATTCCAGGCTGTACGACCGGCGCGAGCGCACGCCGGACAGCCACCCCAGATGGGCCTGGCTGTCTTCCCCGATCCGGCAGACGCCTTCCCCCGCATCCTCCAGGCACGCGCCGGAGGCATCGACGATGGAGGCGAAATCCAGGTTGGCGAGTTGCCGGTCGACATGAATACGCAGAACCGCCCTTCCGGCCCGGCCGTCCAGCGCCACGTCGGCGGGGACGCTCTCCACGATGCGCATGGTTCCCTCGTCGGGGATCGTCAACCAACCGGAAAAGGCGATCTCTACGCCATCCTTTTCGGCCACGCCGGAAACGGCGAAGGAATGCCCCTCCAGCGGCTTGAAGGCCGCGTCGTCCGCGTCGGTCGGAATCTCTCCGGGCGGGTGGAAATGCAATTCGAACATCCGGCAGTGGCCTTTTTCGCCCCGGCTCTCGCCGGTCGTCGTCGGGGTTTCGGCCAGCAGATCCACCACGACCTGCCGCCGGATCTCTCCCAGAACCGTGCCCTTGTCGAACTGGGCGTGGGCCGGACAGGCGCAGGCGCTTTTCAGCGTGAACAGCCGGTCGAGCAGGCTCGCCTGCGCTTCGGAACTGTAGTAGTAAACGGGACCGACGGCCAGCACGGCCGACTCCAGCGTGATGCGCCAGCCCTTGCCGTTGATGAAGGCTCCGCCCGGCGAACCGGATTCCGTTACGCCTTGCGCCGCCGTATCGAAAGTCAGCGCCTCCCCGAGGGTTTCGTCACCGCAGCGGAAGGCCGCCAGAGCCATCAGCAGAAGGAACGCCGTTTTCCATCCGTATCGTTGTCGCGCGGACATCTTTTTCTCCCTGATTGGCAAAAGCCGTACGCCCCGCGGCATCCGCACGCCCCGAAAACGAGAACATGCGGATGCCGGGGCGCGGCGTCTACTCGTGATCGTGCGCGTCTTCTTCATGGAACATGACGAGGAACTTCACCGCGGCATCCGCCTCCACATGAAATTCCACGATGGTCGGCACGGGATTTTCCCCGTCGCCGGTGTAGGTGGCGGAGATGTGGAAATGATCCGTGAGGGCGTCCGAACACATCCCGTTGGGCCCGGGGTTGGTGAAGGGAACTTCCTCGCCGTCCTTGTCGTAAAACGTCACGACCACGCCCGCCGTGTCCAGGAACATCACGTACTCGCCGGTTTCCAGAACCGGGAAATGCACGTAATTCGAGGCGTTGGCGGCCAGAAGATGCGCCTCCATCACCTCATCCAGATGCGCATGCGGACCCGGTTTCGTATCCGTGGCGTCGAGACGATGGTCCGTCGGGATGTCGTCCTTTTCATCCGCGAAGGTCCGGCAGGCCATCTCCGGGAAGGAGAGCACGGCGATGCAGTTCGCCGGATCGTCGGGATCGAGTTCGTAGTTCTCGTCGCAATGGCATGTGTCGCCGTCCATGTGGCCATGCCCGCCGCAAACCTCTTCGCCTTCCTGTTCGCAGACCGCTTCGGCGGCTTCCTCGTGACAGTGCTTCGTTCCGCAGGGTTCCAGCGCCATAACGCCGTCGATGCAGTTTTGGGCGGTATTGTCCACGCAGGCGAACGTTCCCGCCTCGCAGATCATGGATTCGTCCACGCAGAACGCTTCGTAATGAGTGTGATCGTCATGCTCGCGAGCATGCTCCACGCAGGTCAGGCCCAGTGCTTCGCAGTTAGAGCCTTCGTGGAAATGCGGGTCCATGCCTTCCAGAACGTGGCACCATTGAATGCGGTTGTTTTCGCACTTTTCCCAGCCGTCGCGTTCATCCGTGCAGACGCCGTCCCAGGTTCCTTCCTCCGTATCGCCGTCGCTGTCCCCGTCCGGATCCGCGTCGCCGTCGCCGCCGTCGCAGGCCCATAACGAAAGGGCGAAAAGAATCGATATGAAAAACAGCAAGCCGACTTTGTATGAATTCATGGGTTTCTCCGTTGTGTGGGTGTTCGATATCCGTCGCCGCCCGATCGGACGCGTCTGTCCCCGGACGGACGGAAGCACTCGATGGAAGCGCAGGCCGCTTCATCGATCCGCTGTCGTTTCCTTCAACGGTCCGCCGGGTGGGTTCAATGGTTTCAGCGAAGGGTCGGCCCATCGCGACGAATGATTGCGCGAAGCAAGATCGGCTCGAACCACGGGCGAGGCGTCCCTCGATAAACCGCCCTCCGGGCGGCGCTCGGACCATGCGCCTTTGCCATCGCTGAAAGCGAGCGGGAACCGCTTCAAAAACCGCCGGATCGTTGATGGATCAAGGCGTTACGCGGGAGGCGAATTCATCGGGGCCAGCAGGTGAAGATCCTCACGAATGAAAGGAGGGAACCCATCCGGAAGGCCGGGTTCCAAGAAGGGCGGCAGAATTCCGAGCGCGCCGGTCTGGCAAAGACTCTGGCTGGAAGGCTGATGCAGAAAATGGTTGTACGGACAGTCATGGACGCCGCTGTCGAGGCAGGAATGCGAAGCCGTCCATATGCCCGGCTCGGGCCGCGCCTCGGGAGGTTCGTGCCGGCCGGATTCCTCGTCGGCGTGTTCATGCAGATGAACGAAATGGCCGGTATGCGGATCGAGGGCGTGGGGCAGGGAAACGAAGTGCAGCGTCAGGAGCGTCGTCCGCAACACCATCGCCAACACGGCGGCGGTGCTTAGGTACGTGGACATGTTAAGGCTTCGTTTCCGCATATCGTCTCGGTTTCCACTCCGATAGCCGCGTAAAATGCGGGTTGTCCGACCGGGCCCGCCGAGTCTACCACAAAAACCGGGTTTGGAAAGAGATAATAACGGTCCTCGGGCTTGGCGACAAGCCGCCCCTCGGAGGGGCGGTCATGGCGTCGAATTCACAAAAAGCTTCTTCGTATCGGAACGGCGACCGGTCGATCGGAAAAGGGAGGAGCTGACGGATTACTTTCCGATGATCTTGAATTCCACCCGGCGGTTTCTGGCCTTGCCCGCCTTGGTCCGGTTGGTATCGATGGGCTTGCTTTCTCCGTATCCCACCGCTTCCAGGCGCGATTCCTGGATGCCGCCCTTCTTGACGAGGTATTCGCGGACGCTCTTGGCGCGGGCCTCGGAGAGTTTCTGGTTATAGGCTTCGCCGCCCACGGAATCGGTGTGCCCGCTGATCTCGATGCGGAACTTCGGATTGTCCCGAAGCGCCATGCCCACTTCGTTCAGCAGCGGGAAGGACTTGGACAGGATGCGGGCCTTTCCGGTGGCGAAGAAGATCTTCTGTTTCAGTTCGATATAGGAATCCGTGACGTTGATGAGGTTGTACTTGCTTTCGTCCGGGCAGCCGTCCTCGTCGTCGATGCCGTTGAAGGTTTCGGGCTTGTTCGGGCACTTGTCGTTCACGTCGAAGATGCCGTCCTGGTCGTTGTCTGGATCGGGACAGCCGTTCTTGTCCTCGAAATCGTCCAGATCTTCCGGATCCAGCGGGCACTTGTCGTCCTCGTCCAGGATGCTGTCCTCGTCGTTGTCGGGATCGGGACAGCCGTCCTCGTCCTGGAAGTCGTCCTTGTCCTCCGGATCGTCCGGGCATTTGTCCTCCACGTCCGGAAGACCGTCCTGGTCGTTGTCGGGATCGGGACAGCCGTCCTCGTCCTCGAAATCGTCCTTGTCCTCCGGATCGTCCGGGCACTGGTCCTTGCTGTCCAGAATGCCGTCCCGGTCGCGGTCGGGCGGTTCGCAGGCCTCGGCCTTGGCCATGGCCAGATTGATATTGACCTTGGCTTTCTGCAGGTGCTCGCGCATGCGGGCGTTGTCGCCCTTTTCGATTTCCATCAGGATGAAGTCGCGGTTGGATTCGGCGATGGCCAGTTCCTTCAGCCCGCAGATCGGCCCTCCCATCTCCGCCACGGCCTTCTGCTTGGCGCGGATTTCCTCGGTTTTCACTTTGAGCGCGTTGGCCTCGCGGATCATTTTCTCCTTGGCGGCGCAACCGGCGACGGCCAGGGCGAGGGCAAGAAACAACGCGAGCAAAACGGCTCCCGAGGTGGCTTGGAAGATGGCGTTTTTTTGCATGCCGACCGGAGTCCCTTTCCTGGTTTGGCCCGTGTCCGGGGCGTCTGGGCGGCGGTCGAACCTTCCGCGAGATCTCCCCGGGGTTTGTCGCTATTGGTCTTTCTGCTTGTTCTTCTTGGTCTTTTTAAAGGATTTGAGGTCGGGTTCGACGTATTCCGCGCTCTCCTTCTCCGAGGTTTCCACGGCCTTGCGCGCCAAACTCTTGGCCTTCAACCCGTATCGCTCGGAAGCCAGAAAGCGGGAATAGCCGTGTTCCTGCTTGCATTTGCGCAGGTATTCCCCGGCGGCGTAATAGTAATACACCGAATCCACCTTGCGATCGGCGTGATTGTCCCTGGCCTGTTTCAGCGTTTTTTCCACATCCAGGTAGAGCATGGTGGTTTTTCCCGGCCCGCAGGAGGCGGAAAACAACGCCAGCAAGGTGAACAGCGCGAGAATCAGGTGGCCACGCAAAAACCGACCTCCATTTCCCAAAACCGTGAAATGACATAAATAACAATCGAAACGCTAGCAGAGCGGGATGGAATAGTCAAGGAAAATCGCGGCTTAGGAGCGTTCGGGCATCGTTCGGGCGGGCTTTAGACGAAAAGCTCCGGCGCCTTTCGCATCTCTCCCCCGAAGAGCCGATTCGCGCGGATCCGGGCGTCTTCGACGGGGCCGGGTTTCATCGTCCGCGCGCCCTGCGGGCAGTTCTTGATGCAGGCGCAGCAGGTGATGCACGCTTCCTTGTCGATCCGGCGGCTGTTTTCCGGATCGATCGCGCCGACCGGGCAACCGTCCGCGCAAACGCCGCATTGCGTGCAGGCATCGCCGACGGCGATGAAATCGACGCTCCACAGTTCCGTGATTCCCCCGTAAGGACGTTCGCCGGGAACGGAGATCTCCGGAATGTGCGCCACGGAGGGAACGGAGCGAAGCTTTTCGCCTATCGCACGCCCGAACGATTCGGCGCGATCCAGGTCATCGGCATCGGGACGGCCCTCGGCGGTCGGCAGCTCGGGACAGGAAAAGGAATGTTCGCCGATGAACGCCGCGCCGGCGATCGGAAGGCATCCGCGTTCCTTCAGGATATCCTTCAGTTCCAATAGCGCGTTTTCGTAAGCCCGGTTTCCGTACACGACGACGCACACGGTCGGGGTGTTCCGGGCTTCCACGGCATGCAGCCATTCGCCCAGAAGCGCGGGAACTCTCCCCATGTAGACGGGGACCGCGACGACGAGCAGATCGGATTCCGACGCCTTCAGCGGCCGTTTCCTCGCTTCGGGCATCGTGATGTCCAGCTCCTCCACGGTGTCGGGATCGATTCCCCGCGCGATGCCTTGAACGATCGTTTTCGATGTTCCGGTTGGGGAAAAACAGGCGAGTTTCAACGACCGTACGTTCATGGGCTCTTCTCCTTGAATGCCGTTTCGTACCGTTTCCGGTGTATTCTAGGGGCAACGGACGGAAAAGTCCAGGGCGAGCACGAAAACGACCGGCCGCCGAACGAAAGTTCCGCGCTTGGGCTCCCGCCCTTGATCTTTCTCCGCAAATCCGATAAAAGAAGGGCGATTTTCATCCCGGAGGAGGTCCGCATGTCCGATTCGCTTCTCGATCATCTCAATCCCCCCCAGCGCGAGGCCGTGGAGCACGGCGAGGGTCCGCTGCTCATCCTGGCCGGCGCGGGCAGCGGGAAAACCCGGGTCATCACCCACCGTATCGCCCATCTCATCGACCGCCGCCACGTGCCGCCCCAGGCCATTCTGGCGGTGACCTTCACCAACAAGGCCGCCCAGGAGATGCGCGAGCGCGTGGAAACCCTTCTGGATCCGTCCGGTTCCCACGTGCAGCTCGGCACGTTTCATTCCATCTGCGCCCGTTTTCTGCGGCGTTTCATCGACCGCATCGGCTATTCCACGTCCTTTTCCATCTACGATTCCGCCGATCAGCTCGCACTCGTCAAGGCCGTGGTCAAGGATCTGAACATCGCCACCGACCGCTTCAAGCCCTCGGCGCTTCTGCACGCCATCGGGCGCTACAAGCTGGACATGCTGGAACCCCGCGAGGTGCCTCCGGCCGGTTTCAACGTCTTCGAGAGCGTGGCCGTGCGCGTCTACGAGGAATACCAGCGGCGGCTGAAGATCGCCAGCGCCCTGGATTTCGACGATCTGCTGAACCTGAGCGTGCGCCTGTTGCAGAAGGACGAGGAGATCCGCCGGATTCAGAATCGCATGTGGCGACACATCCTGGTGGACGAATATCAGGACACGAACAAGGCCCAGTATACGCTTCTCAGGCTTCTGACCCGGGAGCACCACAACATCTGCGTGGTGGGCGACGACGATCAGTCGATTTATCGCTGGCGGGGCGCGGACATCTCCAACATCCGCTCGTTCGAGAAGGATTATCCCAAGGCCCGCGTGGTGCGCCTGGAGCAGAACTACCGCTCCACCGGCCGCATCCTGGACGCGGCCCACGACGTCATCAGGAAAAACGCCGACCGCAAGGAAAAGAAACTCTGGACCGACCTGGGCCGGGGCGAGCGCATCACGGTGTACGCCGCCGAGACGGAGACCCGGGAGGCGCAGTTCGTGGTGGACGAGATCGACGCGGAAGCCGAGCGGCGGGAACTGACCTACAAGGACTTCGCCGTCTTCTACCGCACCAACGCCCAGTCCCGCGTGCTGGAGAAACAGCTCGTGGCCATGGGCATTCCCTATACCATCATCGGCGGCCTGCGTTTCTACGAACGCAAGGAGGTCAAGGACGCCCTGGCCTACCTGCGCGTGCTGGCCAACCGCCGGGACGAGGTAAACCTTCTGCGCATCGTCAACACGCCGCCCCGGGGGATCGGCGCAGCCACGGTGGCCAAGCTGCGCCAGGTCGCCGCCGAAAGAAACGCCTGCCTCCAGGAAGGCATGGAGACGGCCATCATGGAAAAACGGCTGTCGAAGGGACCGCTGGAAAAGATCAAGGCGTTCAGCCGCCTGCTGAAGGAGTTGCGCGGGTTGTCCGAACGCCTGCCGCTGAACGAACTGCTTTTCGAGGTGATCGAGAAGACCGGCTATCGCCAGTGGCTGGAGAGCGAGGGCCTGGAGGCCGCCGAAGAGCGTCTGGCCAACCTGGCGGAACTCGTCAACGAGGCGGCGGAGTTCGTGCGCATGATGGGCGAGGACGCCTCCCTGGAAACCTTTCTGGAGCGCACGGCGCTGGTCAGCGACATCGACGGCTTCGACGAGGAGAAGGACCGCGTGGCGCTCATGACCGTTCACAGCGCCAAGGGGCTGGAATTTCCCGTGGTTTTCATGGTGGGCATGGAGGAGCAGCTTTTTCCGCACTCGCTGTCCTACGACCAGGACATCGACATGGAGGAGGAACGGCGGCTGGCCTACGTGGGCATCACCCGCGCCCGACGGAAGCTGTACATGACGCTGGCGCGCACGCGCATGCTTTTCGGCTCCACGCGCGCCAACCTGCCCAGCCGCTTTTTAAACGACATCGACCCCGCGCGCATCGACGACCGGGGCTTCTTCGCCCGCTCCGCGAAGCCCGCGTTTTCGGGGCGGACGTTCGCCGCCGAAACGCCGAGACGAGCGGCCGAACCGGACTTCGATTTCGACCGGGATTACACCGACGAGACCCCGCCGGAGGAGCCGGAGTACGAACCCGCCTTCGACGTCGATACGGGCGAGCCCGTCTCCGGCATCCAGCCGGGCTCCAAGGTCTACCATCCCACCTACGGCGTGGGCAAGGCCGTGGCGGTGGCGGGCTCGGGCGCGGACGCCAAGGTGACGGTCATGTTTCCCTCGCAGCCCTTGAAGAAGATCGTGGCCCGCTATCTCCAGCTCATTCCGTGAGGGTTTTCTTTTTCGGAGGGAGGATTCTTGCCGGATAAAATTTCATCCGACCGATTCGGCCGCCGACAACGGGGGGCGCGGCCGAGCGTTTCATCCGCGAAACGGTTTCCTCGTTTCGGGTCGAAAGCGAGCCATCATCGGCGCAAAACCCCGGCCGGAACACAGGGACTATTGCTTGGGACATAGCCCTCCGGGCAGGCGCTCGGAAAAACACCCATAACCAGTTGATATCTATGGACAATTCACGACGCCCGACCTCTCGGTCGGAATGAATAAAAAAAACGTCAATGCGCCGAAAAGCCCCCTCCGTCCGGGTGAACGCAAAAAACCGGAAATGTTGAGCTATATCAACAAGATAGATGCGATTAGCGGAGCGCCCGGACGAAAGGCCGAAAACGGGGGAAAACGAAACGGAATCTTGCTCCGAACGATGGACATCGAAACACGCGCCCACCGGGAAGAATCGGACGAAACTTCCGCGATTTCCTCACGCACGGCCGGATGGGATCGGCCGTCGAATCGATCGACGGCGATCGGACTCATGTATTTGCGCCATGTCAATAAGGATATAAGTAATTCGTTTCACACAATCTCAATTTTCGCCCGCCCGATCCGGTTCTTCCTTGCTCCGCTCCGCTTCCTTCCTGAAGGCGGCGATGTAGTCCGCGAACGTCACGCCGAAAGCGTCCATGAATACGGCATCGTGATCGGTGCTGGAAAGCAGCGCTTTCATGTAACCGATAAATCGGTCTTTCCCGAATCGGACGATCAGATCCTCGACAACGCAGGCGAACTGGGAGTACGTAAAGGCTTGAGGATACGGCATGTTCAGTTCGACCTGGTCTTCCTCATCCGTGTCGAAAGCGAATGGAGGCATCCAATTTCCGCTTCGGATGAGCTTCAGGGTCTCGGCTTTGCTTGGATAGAACGATGTCCCCCTCTGATTCGCGCTATAGGTCGCAATGCCTTCCAGAAGCCAGCCCGGATAGCTCGGAACGGACAACCAGTCCATGTTTTGATAAAGAAGAGAGTGGGAGAGTTCGTGGGTCAGATAAACGCGAAGCGAGATCTTTCCATCCCGATCTTCCTCGATCGCCCACGGTGAAACCACGATATCTCCGTTGAAAAAAGCGCAGAACCGCGCTTTGGATACCGAACGGGCGGCGTAGGTTTCGCGTGATTTAAACAGAAAGATTCTCGGCTTGTCCGTGAATTTCAAATCATGGAACATCTCGATGGAGGGAATCGACCGATCCAGCCAGGCGAAATCCCGATCCTCCAATCCATCCTCCCGATAAATGACGATATTCGGATAGGTCTTCATGGAAAATCCAAGAATGATCGGAGAATAAGGGAACAGCTTTCCCCATAAAAGCGATTGAGTCCCCGTTATCAGAACGACAACGATCACGACGCCAACCGCGTACCGAAATTTCCCGGACATTCTTGAACCTCTTTGTCTCACGAAGGAAAACGGAAAACCAACTTATCATACTATACCATGTTTTCTCCACATTCTTCCGTCAGAACTTCTCTTTCCCCGCTCACCCCCGCTCACCCCGAGTGATCTATCCAAAGGAAAAATCGGTTCGAGGGGCGAAACCGAAGGAAACGGCGTGGCTCGAACCGATTTCGCTTTGCAAATCACTCGCCATGAGCGGACCGCCTTCGACGATTGCCAGGATTGCCATCGCCATGATGCTTCCCGGCAGGGCTTGACAAGCGCCGCCGAACCTGGAAAAATGAAGGCATTCCCCCGTTCCACTTCGATAAGGCGCTGAAATGAAAAATAAAATCCGATGGATCGCCGCTTTTGCGGCCGGCGTGCTTCTGCTCGCTCAGATGACCGTCGCCGGGGCCGAGGGCGGCGAATACCTCGCCGACGGCTCCCGCACGTTCTGGTTTCTGCAACTGACCGACACCCACGTCTCCACCTGGTTCAACACTCAATACGGTGCGCGCCTGGTCTGGGCCGTGACCGACGCGGTGGAAACCATCGACCCGCGTTTCGTGGTGGTCACCGGCGATCTGACCGACAGCACCGCCGGTTTCGATTACACCCAGGGCCCCCAGCTTTCCGAGTGGCTGGAGTATCGCGGCTATCTCGAATCGAACGGCATGACGCCGGAGTTCTACTTCGATCTGCCCGGCAACCACGACGCCTACCAGGACGGCGCGCTCGCCTATTACCTGGCCAACAGCATCTCGGGGCATGCCTACCGGACCACCCAGCCCTTCTGGCGGCTGGACATGCCCTACGGATCGTTCGGCTTCATCGGCGTGGCCACGCCCGACAACAACGGCCCGCCCTGGCCGGGAGACGGCTCGAAGATCACGGACTGGGAAGCCGAAGAGGTCATGCAGCACCTCGACGACCTGGGCGAGACGCGCTTCGCCATGGCCTTTGGCCACCATCCGCTGGAGGAGGTGGAAAACGCGGACGATCTGTTTTCGGACCTGATGGATCGGGCCGGATGCCTCCATTATGCCTGCGGCCACAAGCACGACCTGGTGGCCAAAGTCTTCGAGGCCACCGGCACGTTCCAGTTCCGCATCAGCAGCCTGGGACAGAAAACCACGGACAACATCGGTATTTACGCGGTGGACAACGACACCTTGAGCCTGGGCGTCACGAGCTACGAGGATCCCTGGCCGGCCTTCGTCATCACCGCTCCGGGAGCCTCGCGCTACGAATCCGACGACCCCATGCGCGGCACCCGGGAGATCGCGGAGCATCCGTACGCGCCGCCCGTCTCCACGAACTGCGACGCCGCTCCGGTGCGCGTGCTGGCCTTCGATCCTTCGGGAATCGACGCCGTGCGCATGCGCGTCAACGGCGGCGGATGGATCGCCCTGTCCCGAATGGCCCAAATCCCGGAGCAATGGCGCGGTGTTTTCGACGCCCGCACGCTTTCCGAGGGACACCACGTCCTGGAGGTGGAGGTCACGGGCTCGGAGGTTCGCCATCGGAGCCAGTTCTTCCGGGCGGCGGATATCGCCTGCGAGATCGGCGCGGAAGACCCGGGGGAACCTTTGGATGAAGGCGAGATCGTTACGGACTTCGGACCCGACGGCGACGGAGAAACGGACGGAGACGAGGACGCCGAAAGCGAAGAGGAACCCTCCGACGGCGACGACGCGCCGGACGGGGACGCGGAGGAGCCGGATTGCGTGGAGGAAGGCGGATCGGCGGGCGTGTTTCCGGACGCCCCCGCCTGCTGCGCGGGGCTTTCGCCCGTCGGCTGCGACCGGCCGGACGAGGACGGCGTCTGCCCGCAAGGCTGCGAGGGCTCCTTCGTCTGCGCCAGATGCGGAAACGGTCTCTGCGGCCCGGGAGAGAACATCTGCAACTGCCCCGCGGACTGCACGGAAGCGCCCGACGGAGACGCGGACGCCGAAGGCGAAGAGGATCCGCCCGACGGCGACGAGGCGGCGGACGGCGACCTGCTTCCGGAGCCCGACGGCGACGGAACCGTCCCGGACGGAGACGATGGCAAAAGCCCCGAAACCGGCGGTTCCGGCGGCGGCGGCTGTCGCCACGGCGGAGAATCTGCCCCGCTTTTGCTCTCGGCGCTGCTCGCTCTGCTCGTTTTCCGGCGAAGACGCAAGGCCGCCGACGGCCGGAGAAGGTAGGCTTTCAGGAGGGGCCGGATACAATGTATCCGGCAAGAATTCTAGTCCTCCGCCTCTTCCCGCCGCCGCATCTCCTCCAGAATCCGCCGGGCGTGGGGCGTCGATTTCCGCAGCCAGTCGGCCCGTAAAAGCTCGCGTTCTTCCGTCGAAAGCCCCGTGCAGGGCTTCTTTCGCCGTTCGCGCTCCAGAAAAAAGCGCTGGATCGACAGGGCCGCCGCCACGGAGACGTTGAAGCTCTGGCTGAATCCGGCCATGGGAAGCGTGTAAAGTCCGTCGCAGAAGGCGGCTTTCTCTTCGGACAGACCCTCCAGTTCGTTGCCCATCACCAGGGCCGTCTTCCCGGAAAGGTCGTGTGATTCCATTGGCTTGGCGTCTTTCGAAAGATACGCGCCCAGAAGCCGGTAGCCCCGCTCCTTCAGCCGCCGATACCCCGCCCGCCAGTCCGTATGAACGTGCAGGTCCAGCCACTTGTGGGCTCCCTGGGTGACGGATTTCGAGATACTTTCGGTGTCGTCGCCCGGCAGAGGAACGATGTGAACGTCCTGGAGGCCGAAGGATTCCACCGTGCGCAGCACCGCCATGTAATTGTGCGGTTTGTTGAAGCTGTCCAGCACCACGGTGAGTTCCCGGGTGCGCCGGGCCAGAACCCGCTCCAGGCGGGCCAGGCGGGATTCGGACAAAAGGGATTCCAGGATTTCGCGTTCGTTCATGCCGGAGGTTCTCCATGGGGACGTGCCGATTATCCCGTTTCGATGGACCAACCTAGCGAATGCGGGCCGTTTGCGCAAGCCTTTCCCGTCCTGTCCGCTTCCGCCGGTAAAGGAGCTTCGAATTCGCTTCCGTTTTGACTTCCCGTGAACAAAAAGCTATTATATGAAGTCCAAGAGAGAAGGACTCGGTGCGCCCACGGGAAACCCCGGAATCGCCGGCGATCCATGCCGTGCCGCCGCCGGCCGGAACCATACAGGAGTCGAATTCATGAAAAATTTCGCGAGGTCCGCCGCCCCAGCCCGGGCGGGTGTCGTTTCAAGCATCTTCCTGTTTTTTTTCCTGTTCTCGGCCGCCTGGGCCGCGGCGGCCCCCACGGCCGTCATCGAATGCGACGCCCCCTGCGAGGGTGACGAAGGCGTGACGCTCTCCTTTCACGGCGACAGCAGCACGCCCGCGCCGCTGAGCTACCTGTGGGACATGGGGGACGGCTCGCCGTATTTCATTTCCCCCAACGTGGAGCATACCTTCAAGCGCGCCATGCCCTACAGCGCCAATCCGAACAACGCCGGCTACACGGTGACGCTCACCGTCACCGACAATTACGACGCCACCGACCAGGATTTCCGCCTGGTGAAGATCTACAATGTCACGCCCACGCCGGTGGCCTACGGCTTCGACATCCTGGGAGCCAAGCAGTATTCGGAAGTGACGGTCTTCATCAACCAGATGTACACCTTCGGCGGAGAGGAAAGCCACGACGCCAGCAGCGCGGTGGGAACGACCAGCGGCATCACCCAATGGGCCTGGGACTGGGACTGGGACGGCGATCCCGCCCACTTTTCGGCCGACAACAACAACGCCACCTACAACTTCGCCACCTGGAGCGCGGTGGGCGACTACACCGTGGGCCTGCGGGTTACGGACGACGACGGCTATCCGGAAACCGCCGCCCGTCCCAGCACGGCCTATGCCGCGCTCACCGTCCACGTCATCCCTCTCGGACCCTGGGCGCGTATCGGCGTTCCGTCCGTTCCCTTCAACGAGGGCCAGACGATCACCCTGGAGGATGAGAGCCTTTCCTCCAACCAGCCGCTGGTGAAGTGGGAATGGATCTTCGACTACGACGGCGATCCCGAAAGCTTCGACGAACCCGCCGACATCGATTACGTCTATGAAAACCACGTCTCTCCCAACGATCCCACCCGCCACGGCGTCCACGCCTTCGACGACGCCCGTCCGTATCGCGTGGGGCTGAAAGTCACGGACGCCATCGACCGCACCAACGTCACCAGCGTCATCGTGGAGCCGCAAAACGTCCTGCCGACCTGCGACCTGGCGGTGCGGGATCCGAACACCCTGGCCTTGCTTTCTCCGCCCTACGTCACCGACGAGGGCGTGCCCCTGCGCTTCGACGCCACGGCCTCCCGCGCGGAACCGGGGTACATCACGGGCTATCAGTGGGACTGGAACTACACGGGAATCCCCAACTGGGGCATGGATTACGGCGGCGCGTACGACCACTCCTGGAACGAGGACTCGGCCCACAAGGTTCCGCCGGGAACCTATCGCGTGCGGGTGCGCGCCATCGACGACGACTCCGAACAGGACCATCCCTCGGACGCCGTCTGCATGGTGGAGGTTACGGTGGCCGACGTGCCGCCCGTGGCCGAAATCAGCGGAAACGCCGTGCTGGGAGAGGGCCAGCAGGGGGAATTCACCGTGGCCGACGTGGGCGGCAACACCGATCCCGTGGTGATGATCGAATGGGATCTGAGTTACGCGGAGGCCGACGGCTTCCAGGCCGACGTGCTGACCACTACCGGCAGCCTGATGTGGACGCTCCAATATAGCTGGGACGAAATCGACAGCTTCACCATCGCCGCGCGCATCACGGACGACGACGGCTCCCCGTCCATGGCCACGCTGGACGTGGAAATCATCGACAGCCCGCCCATCGCCAAGATCACGCCCTACAACGGCGAATCCCCCATGGACGTGCAGATGGTCGGCGGCAAGCCCACGCTCTTCACCAGCGAAAACGTCGCCATCCGGCTGGACGCCGGGCAGTCGCAGGTGGGGCCCTCGGACCGCATCGTGCGGCTGCGCTGGGACGAGGTGATGGAAGACGGTGAGTTCCACGCGGACTCGGACTGGGATCTCTCCAGCACCTGCGCGGCGGGAAGCTGTTCGCGCATCGAATGGATGAGCTGCGGCGTCGCCGGAGACTGCGCCGGGGGCGTGGGCGAACTGCCCTACTTCGCCCCGGACGACGGAAGCAGCCAGGTGGCCGTCTGCGTGGAGGACAACGATCACCCCGGCCTCTGCGACAGCACCACGGACCCGGACAGTTCCTGGATTTACGTGCTGTACATCGAGGCGGAAAACGCGGCGCCCTATTTCGACAAGACCGGCTTTCCCTCCGAACGCCAGGACGTGGTGACGGAGGGCGATCCCTACAGCTACCAGGCGCCGGTCATCGACGCCCGGGACGACGTCATCGCCTGCCACTGCGACGACGCCGTCATCCCGCCGGGAATGAGCTGCGTCACCAACACGGCGGAAAAGACCTGTATCCTCTATTGGGAACCCGGTCAGGACGACGTGAACTGCGGCGACTGGCCGCCGCCCCACAGCGTCAGCGTCTGGGTGGAGGACGACGACGGCGGGGTCAGCGCGCCGTGGGACTGGACCATCCTGGTCACCAACGAAAACGACTGCCCGCAGATCACCGGCATTTCCGGCCCTACCACGGTCCGCGCCGGAGAGGCCTGGTCCAACAGCGTCACCAAGGACGATCCCGACGAACGCTGCGGCGACAGCTGGGACTACAGCCTGGAAAACAAGCCCGCCGGAATGAGCATCAACACCTTCGGCGAGATCAGTTGGACGCCCACGGAGGCGCAGATTTCCCCGGACCCCTACAATTTCAAGGTCTGCGTCACCGACAGCGCCGGCTGCAAGGTCTGCCGGGATCATTCCGTGCAGGTGCAGAACCCCGATCAGTCGCCCGTCTGCGAACAGGATGACGTGGACGCCTTGCCGGGGCTCGTCTGCCAGACGGCGGCGGTGACGGAAAATCCGGGCAACACGGGAAACGACGGTCTGACCTATCACTGGACGTTCGAAAGCGGCCCCGAAGCCGTCTGCCTGGACCCGGACACGGCCACGGAAAGCCCGGACGATCCGGCCATCTGCTTCGCCGCCACCGCCGTGGGAGACTACGAACTCTCCCTTCAACTGGAAAACGAATACTACCGCGGAGAGTCCTGCTACGGAGAGCTTCACGTCGTCAACCTGGCGCCCGGAGCCGTGGTCGGACCCTCCCGCAACTACCTCACCGGCACCACCGGCGTGCGCCTGGACGGCAGCCGCTCGGGCGACTACAACGCCGGGGATTTCCTTACCTTTTCCTGGGCCGGGCCCGACGGAGCCATCGCGGCGGCGGATCTCACGGTGGCCAAGCCGGAAATCAACCCGCTGTTCGAGGCCGGATTTCACGATTTTCAGCTGATGGTCTCGGACGGCGAGCTGCAATCCGATCCCGCCTCCGTCACCATCGGCTTTCTGGACACCACCAACCCCGCCCAGCCGGATACGCTGCCCTGGGCCCACATCGCGGAAGTGCCCTCGGCCACGGAATATTCGGAGGTGATTCTGGACGGTTCCAAGTCCAGCGCCCGTAAGCCGAACCTGGACCTTTCCTACACCTGGCGGCAGATCATGGACGAGGATCGGCCGGCGGACGTGGTGTTGACCACCACGGGGGAATCGCCGTTCCGCGCCCGTTTCACCCCGGACCGGCCGGGCATCTATCGTTTCGGCCTGGTCGTCTCCGCCGACGACGGCGAGGCCGTGCGCCAGAGCCGGGAGTTCATCCGGGCGGTTTACGTGGACGCCCAGGACAACGTCAAGCCCGTGGCGGACGCCGGAGACGATATCCTGGAAAGCATCTTCACCCAGTGCGACTCGCCCGTCACCGATTACGTGCGGGTGGAACTGAACGGAACCAACAGCGAGGATCCGCCTCCCGGCGGCGGCATGGATCTGTCCTACCGGTGGCGGCAGGTCGAGGGCGTTCCCGTGGCGCTTCACGACGACGACACGGCCCGGCCCTACTTTTACGCCTTCGAACCCGGCCTGAGCGTCTTCGAACTGACGGTTTCCGACGGCGTGCTCGAATCGCTTCCCGACCGCGTGGCCGTGAGCATCTCCATCAAGGGCAACGACTCCCCCAGCGCCGTGATCGGCGGCATGAGCGCCCAGGGCGTGCTCTCCGCCCAGCCGGGGGAATCCGTCACCCTGGACGCCACCGGAAGCAACAATTTCGGAGAGGACGACGAACTCTTTTTCGAGTGGTATCAGCGCTTCGGGCCGCCGGTGGTTCTCTCCGACTGGGCCGACGATCTGGTGGAGTTCCGACCCGACGTCACCGGCGTGGCCTACGGTTTCCGCCTGACCGTCTGGGACGAATACGGCAATCCCTCGCTTCCCGTGGACCTGACCGTGAACGTGCTGGCAGAGTTCAACCAGGCCCCCGAATGCAAAGCGGCGAAGGATTACATCACGGTCACGGTGGGAGACACGGTGGTTCTGGACGGCACGCCCACCACGGACGAGGACGAGGGCGACGACACGCCGGAAAATCCGTTGCAGATCCAATGGCGTCTCATCCCGGAGGATTCCGTGGTGGACTCGGTGGAACTGACACCCGACGAAAACGAACCGAAGATCGCGCGGTTCGTTCCCGACACGGCCGGAGATTACGCCTTCCTGCTTTCGGCCTTCGACGGCAAGGAATACTGCCAGCCCGAGGCCCGGGTGAACGTCACCGTTTCGGGCAACAGCCAGCCCCAGGCCAAGGCCCGGGTGGAGGGCGAAGCCTGCGTGGGAAGCACCGTGCAGTTGGACGGCTCGCTGTCCTCCGACCCCGACGGGCACGAACTGAGCTACCGGTGGACCGTGGTGAAGGAACTGTCCTCGCTGTCCATTCTTCCCCAGGATCTGAGCCCGTCCGACACGGACCGCCGCCCCACGTTCTACGCCTACGACGCTGGGGAGGTGGTCTTCGAACTGGTGGTGTCCGACGGCCTGCCCGGCGGCGAATCCGAGCCCGCGCGCGCGCCCGTTCTGGTGAAAAACTGCAACGCGGACGGAGACGAAAACACGGACGGCGACACGGGGAACACCTGCCGGGACAGCGATAACGACGGATACTACACGGGCGGGGCGGACTGCCAGCCCGCCGACTGCGACGACACGAACCCGAACCTCACCACGAACTGTGAGAATACGGACGGCGACGGCGGGGGCGGCGGAGGCGGATGCCGCACCGGAACGGGATCGGCTTTTTCCGCCTGGTTCGCCTGGTTGGGGCTTCTGTTCCTGGCCGGGCTCCGAAGAAGAGAGAGAGAAAGCACCCGAGCGAAGTAGCCCTGCGCCCGCCGGTCCGGCATGGTTTTTGCGACGGTTTGCCGAAAAACGCGAAGGCCGGAAACCGGCGCGGCACGCCTTTTGCAATCGGCATGAGGATTGCAAACCGATGATATTGCTGAAACAACCGGAACGCAATCCCCGTGCCGAAGCAAAAGGCGTGCCGCTTGCAAAAACCCATGCCGGACCGGCGGACTTCGCGATACGCCACGATCATGCTTCGGCAGCGGACGTTTTCCGGAGAACGAGAACATGAACGCGGACGAAAACCAAAGAGGATCGGCCATGCCACGAACGACGGGATACGCGTTTTTCTGCGTGATTTTATGGATCTTGCTCGGCCTTTCGGCCTGCGCCACGGGCGAGGGCATCATGGAAGCGGACGGAGACGTTTCCACCGATGGCGATGAAGAGTTTCCGCCGGCGGACGGCGACGACGAAAAGGAGATGGACACGGATACGGAAAACGATTCCGACCATGGCGGAGACATCGATTCGGAACCGGATGGCGATTTCGAAATCGACGGAGATGCCGATTCGGATGGCGATCTCGAACCCGACGGAGGCGATGACGCGGAGGCGGAGCCCGACGGCGACGCGGACCCGAATCCGGACGGCGATGCCGATGCGGAGCCCGACGGCGACGCGGACCCCGACCCGGACGGCGATGCGGATCCGGAACCGGATGTCGAGCCCGACGCCGAACCCGAGCAGCCTCCGGCGCAGTCCCCCTCCGTCCAGAGCTTCGAATACGAACCGCTGTCGGGCGGTCCCGGAACCGGCGTCACCTTCAACGCTTCCGCCGAGGATACGGACAGCGACGGCCTGACCGCGTTCATCGACTTCGACGGCAACGGTTCGTACGACGAGCAGAAGGCCGCCTCTCCCGTGGGGAATTTCGGCATTTTCATCGTCGTCTTCCAGCACACCTACAACGCCGGGGGCAGCTACACCCCGAAGATCCGCTTCACGGACGAGGGAAGCCGCTCCGCCGAGCAGGCGGGGGCCTCGGCCATCGTCATCACCGGTCCCCAGGCTCCTTCCATCACGTCGTTTACCTATTCTCCGCTGGAAGGGCCCATCGGAACCCAGGTGAATTTCGAAGTGGTGGTTTCGGACACCGACAGCTCCACGTTGACCTGTCAGGTGGATTTCGACGGGAACGGATCCTGGGACGACAGCGACCAGGCGTTATTGATCGCCACGCACAGTTTCCGCGCCCAGTTCCACCACACGTATCCGGCGTCCGGATCCTTCCGCCCGAAGGCCCGCTGCACCGACCCGGCCAGTCTGGAAAGCCTGGCCACGGGCGCGTCGCTGATCGTGATCGCGGCGGAGCAGGCCCCCGAGATTCTTTCGTTCACCTATTCTCCATACAGCGGCGCCACCTCCACGGTGTTCACGTTCACCGTGGAAGGCCGGGACACCGACAGTCAGAGCCTGCAATGCGGCGTGGATTACGACGGAGACGGCGGAATCGACCAGTGGCGCGAGGGCACGCCCCTGGCCGGACAGCGTTTCGAGACTACGTTCACGCACACCTATCCCTCCTCGGGGAGCTACCGCCCCAAGGCGCGCTGCCGGGATCCCGAAAGTCTGATGAGCGACATGTTGACCGGGAGCATCACCTTGCAGGTCAATTGATCGTGGTGCGGCTTACGCAGCGGAAACCGGCGGCATGAGCGTTTTCGAGATCCTGGTTCTCGCCCTGGCTCTGGCGGCGGACGCGTTTTCCGTGGGCGCGGCGGTGGGCGCCACCAGCACGCGCCCCCGGCAGATCTTCCGCCTTTCGTTCCATTTCGGCCTGTTTCAGGCGCTGATGCCCTTGCTGGGCATGGGTTTCGGCGTCTGGCTGGCGGATGTGGCGGGGCGTTGGAGCGGGGCGCTCGCCGGCGGAATCCTGATCGTCATCGGGGCGCGGATGATCCGGGAAGCGATGACGCATGGGGAGTCGAAACCGGAAAAACGCGATCCCACCAGAGGTTTTTCCCTGGTGGGGCTTTCCACGGCGGTGAGTATCGACGCCTTCGGCGCGGGCATCGGGCTGGCCACCGGAAAGGCTCCCGTTCTGTTCAGTGTGGTCTTGATCGGCGTGGTTTCCGGACTGGTCACCTTCTTCGCCATGCGGCTTTCCCGCTTCATCACGAAACGTTTCGGGCGCGGTGCGGAGATTTTCGGAGGTGTCGTGCTGGTCGGGCTGGGATTGCGTATGGCGGCGGGCGGGTAAAGCGGTTGATCTTTCGCCAGAAGCCGATAAGCCCCGAAGCATTCGTTAGCGGATGAGTCATCGCTAAAAGCATTTACGAATTCCTCTATCCGGCCGACATTCTCTTTCTGCGCAAAAAAAGCAGGGCGAGCATCGACAGCCAGACGCCCGCCTCTCCCCGGCCCGCACCCGACGAGCAGCCGGAGCCGCCCGCGTCACCGGATCGGGAAGCCGATGTTTCCTCGGAGTCGCCGTCGGCCTCCCCGTTCGAATCGCCGCCGCTCTCATGCGTGTCGCCATCCGGATCCCCGTCTTCCGCCTCGGTAAAGGCTTCATCATCCATGTCTGCGTCCGGGTCCGCTTCGGCGAAGGCTTCGCCGTCCATGTCCGCGTCCGGGTCCGCTTCGGCAAAGGCTTCATCATCCATGTCCGCGTCCGGATCCGCCTCGACGAAGGCTTCGCCGTCCATGTCCGCATCCGGGTCCGCTTCGGCGAAGGCTTCGCCGTCCATGTCTGCGTCCGGGTCCGCTTCGACGAAGGCTTCGTCGTCCATGTCCGCGTCCGGATCCGCTTCGGCAAAGGCTTCATTATCCATGTCCGCGTCCGGATCCGCTTCGGCAAAGGCTTCATCATCCATGTCTGCGTCCGGATCCACCTCCGCGCCGGTTTCTTCATCGCCATCGACGGGAGGACGATAGTCTACCAGCACCAGTTCCACGGTCCGGCTTTCCCGCTCGGAAACGGGCGTCGCCGTCTCGGCTTCGTGCTCTCCCAAGCGCGCGCGTATCCGATAGTCCCCGCCGAAGACCCGGAACGTTGCACGCCCGTCGTTTCCGGTGTCGGTCGCCTCGTCGGAAGTCCATTGGGCAGACAGGGCGGCGAAACGTTCGTAGGCCGGTTTCGGAACGAGCTGCGCGGTCAGCAGTCCGCCGTCCCGGATGAAACTTCCCTCGTCGGAAAGATCCCACCACGAAACGGCTTCGACGGATTCCTTCCCGAAGGCCAGCGTATACACGGCCTCCAGATAATCAGCCTGAACCGAGGGCGACCAGGGTTCGCGCCAGTACGACATGCCGGGACATTCGACGGCCATGGCCGACGGCACGGCCTGTTCGGTGACGTGGACGGGCCGATCGAAGCCGGAAAGCGTATCCAGCATGTCCGAGATCGTGGCCAGGTCGAACGTGGGAACGTCGCCGGGCGGCTGGCCCAGTTCCGAAAACAGGGTGATGCAGCCGCCGTTGTACAACTGCTGGCCGATGATGTCGAAATCGACCGCCTCCGCCCGCAGATCGGCGATGTAGGCCGGGATGGACAGGGAAAAGAGCGTGTCGTGGTCCGGCAGCGCCAGTTCCGTGGAGAGGCTCTGCCCGTACCAGTCGAAGGCGCTGTTGACCAGCGTGCGGGCGGCGGGGTCCGTGGCGTGCACGCGATCCACGGCGTTTCGAGTGATCTGCGTGATACGCTCCCGGCTCATGCCCCAACTGGCGGCGTAGCCGTGCGCCTCGTTGATGACGTCCCAGTAATCCACCTGTCCGGCGTAGTGCTGCGCCAGTTCCCGGACGTGTTCGTCGATCTCCGTCAGCAGCGCTTCCTCGCCCAGGCTCTTCGTATAGTCGGGCATCACCATGTCCATGAAATAGAGCAGCGGATGTCCCTTCATCGCATAGCCCAGCCCGGGAAGATGGGCCATTCCCACCGTCTCGTCCAGGAGGGTCCATCGGAAATCGTCGTCCTGGGGTTCGGAAAGGCTCCAGTAGACGCCCGCCGTGAAGAAGTCGAATCCGTCCGCCAGGGCCTGCCGGAAGGCGGCCTCGCCCAGATCGGCGTAATTTCCGAAAAAACCGAACTTGAAATCGCGACGCTCCTGCAAGGCGGTGACCCGGGCCTCCGGCACCGGATTCCCCCGGGCATCCAGCACCACGACCGAAAGATCGCCCTTGCGAAAACGCTCGATACCCGCCCGGGCCTCCGAAAGCGCCAGTTCCTCCAGGGCCGTGACGCCGAGCCCGGCGGCTTCGTCGTAGGCGGTCTGGTCGATGTGGGCACGCATCTCGGCCAGCCGGGCCAGGGCCTCCTCCACGTCCACATCGGCATCGGCGGCGGCAATGGCGGCTTCCAGGCGGTGTTCCACGGCGTGCGCCAGCGCCGAATCGACCCGCAGGATCGACGTCCCCTGGCTTTCCGCCGCGTATCCCCGCCCCTGATCGTCCAGCATCACCATGATTTTCCCGGCCCGGGGAAGCTCCCACAGAAAATGGAAGCGAGCGCGGGTTCCCAGCGGGAGATTGAAGCTGGGAGCCGAAACGCCCAACCCGGCGTTGTCCGCGCCGATGACCGTCAACGGCAGGGCGTTGTCGTTTTCGTCGCTCACGAACAGATGACGGTATTCGCTCTGATCGGCCACCGACCCGCCGATTTCGCCCTCCAGAATCACCTGGTAGGCGGCCCGGGTCTCGAAATCCAGAACGGCGTCCACGGCGAAAAGCCGTAAAAATTTCGGCTGCAACGTGTATTGATGGCGGGTGTAGCCCTCTTCCGTTCCCCCGGCGAAGGGAATCGCCATCATCTGGTAATCGCCCGCGGACAGTCCCTCGATGCGGTAATGTCCCTGGGCGTCGGAAAGCACGTTGGCCGCCAGCTGTCCCGTTTCCATGGAGACGGCGATCACCACGCTGGCCGGGGGAGAAGGCCCCTCGACGCAGATCACGTCTCCCTCCACGGCGGCGGCGAAGAGATCCACGGCCGACGTGGAAAGAAACAGCAGCAGAAAAAGAAGGTGCGGAAATCTCATGGCACGCCTCCCCGCTTCGGTCGATTCTCCTTCGTGAAGCCGTATCCATCCTATCCGAATCGTCGGGTTCTGCCAACCGGGAATGTGAAAAGGAGGAAAAGCCGCCGCCTCAGCGCACACCGAGAATCTTGTGAAGCTGCACGGACAGCCGCCAGCGGGGATGCTCCAGACAATAAGCCAGCGCGGCGGGAACGTGGGACGCGCCGCCGTCGTCCAGGGGTTGCAGGAAAAAGTGCCGGAATTCGAGCGCCGAAAGCGATTCCGGGTCGATGGCGGAGGGATGGACCAGCTTCAGTTCGTCGCCCCGGGTTACGACCAGCTCCGTCCCGGCCTTGGGACTGACGGTGATCCAGTCGGGCAAAGCCATGAGCGGCAACGTCCCGTTGGTCTCCACGGCGGTTTCGAAGCCCGATTCTCGTGCGGCTTCCAGAAGATCGCCGTCCAGTTGCAGGGCCGGTTCCCCGCCGGTGAACACCAGGTAAGGCCGCACGTCCGCCTTCGGCCGGAACCCGGCCAGGTGCTCCGCCAGGGCCGAGGCGCTTTCGAAGACGCCGCCGCCCGTGCCGTCCGTCCCCAGAAAATCGGTGTCGCAGAACCGGCAGCGGGCCTCCGCGCGGTCCGACTCCCGCCCGCTCCAGAGGTTGCAGCCGGAAAAGCGGCAGAAGACCGCCGGGCGTCCGGCCCGCGCGCCCTCGCCCTGAATGGAGTAGAAAACTTCCTTGACGCGGTAGCTCATGCCCGTTTTCCGTAAGGCGTGGGGTCCGGAACGCCGGCCTCCAGAAATCCCTTTCTGCGCAATCGGCAGCTTTCGCAGGCTCCGCAGGCGCGGCCCTCCGCATCCGGGTCGTAGCAGGAATGGGTCAGGCCGTAGTCCACGCCCAGTTCCGTTCCCCGGCGGATGATTTGGGCTTTGGTCCAGTGGATCAGCGGCGTGTGGATGGTGAAGCGTCCGCCCTCCACGCCGTCTTTCGTGGCCAGGTTGGCGGTGCGTTCGAAGGATCGGATGAATGCCTCCCGGCAGTCCGGGTAGCCGGAATAGTCCAGGGCGTTGACGCCGATGAAGATGTCCCGGGCGCGCAGCGTCTCCGCGTAGGCCAGGGCGAAGGACAGGAAGATGGTGTTGCGCGCCGGGACGTAGGTGACGGGAATGCCGCCCGCCGGGTCCGGCTCGCGGTCCTTGGGCACGGGAATGTCCGCCGTGAGCGCCGATCCGCCGAAGCGCCGCAGGTCGAAGGACACCGTGGCGGTTTCCTCCGCCGACAGGGCTTCGGCCACGCGCGCGGCGGCCGAAAGCTCCACCCGGTGGCGCTGGCCGTAATCGAAGGTGAGCGCATGGGTCCGAAATCCCATCTCGGCGGCGATGGCCAGACAGGTAGCGGAATCCAGCCCGCCGGAAAGCAGCACCACCGCTCGTTTCTTCTCCGTCATGCCGAAAACCTTTCCTCGTGTCGCGACGGCGGGAACCATTCGATCGTCCGCCGTTTCCGACGGTATAACCGAAAGTCACGCCGAGCGCAACCGGAAGGGAAATTTCGGACGGGAAGGGGACAACCTGACTCCCGGCCGCCTGCCGTTTGAGAAGCCGTATTACCAGGTAATGGATTGTCTGCTTTTCAGCCTTGCGGCTACGGCGATATCTCTGCCGTTGTGATCAAAGAAGACCGGCGCCGTGAATCCCAGTCTTCCCAGTATGTTGGCTATCAGATCCGGTGACTGCCATTCAAATTTATAGGAAAAACCGCCCTGCTGCTTAAAGAAACTATCGATGTCGCCAACGAGTTTTTTGAAACCTCGGTCGCTTGTGGCGTCAGCAAGTGTTAATATAATCGTCCCATTGGGGTTCAGGACATCCGCTGCCGTAAGCAGGTAAACAATCAGATATTGAAGATCCACATGAACCATTGCATCAATCGAATAAAAACAGTCAACCTTTCCTGTCCAGGCATTTTCAGTCAGCACATTCCTTATGGTTTTGGGATTTTCATCAATTAAGGAAGTGAATACTCTGTTTTGGCTGATTTCATTCTGAAAGCGGTCGATGAGAATGTCCGTGTATTTTGGAGATACATCAAAGGTATGCACTGAAGAATCCCGGAAATGATCCAATACTAATTTTGTGTATTTGCCTGCCCCGGCTCCAATTTCGACAAAACGGGTAGAACTCCGTTCAATATTGGGAATAAAGAGATTATTAAACAATCTGGTCCAGGATTCCGGAGTGCCCCATTCGTCTCCAGGAAGCTTATCTTTATCCCCTGATTTTCGGTAATCTTCAACATAGTCATCCCAGACTTCTTGATAACTTGACCTTGAGAAATCTGCCTTACGCAAGGCTTCCTTGGTCACAAGCTGCACTCCAACCAAGTCAAGAGCTTGGTTGACTATTTTCTTGATGTTGTTTCGATTCAAGTTTTTCCTCCGGTTGCTCCAGACTTATCCTGCTATTGTTTATAGAAGCCATCTACTCGAACGTGAGCGTGAATTCGAGTTCGCCGGTTTCGCCGGGAACGAAGGAAACCGACAAGAGCCGCTCGTCCTGGCCTTCCGAGTGCTCCGCCAGGGCTGCGCCGGAATAGGCGGCCTCCGTGAAGGTATAGCCCTCCGGCACGTAAAACGCCATCCGGAAGGTGAACGGCGCCTTTTCCGTGGGTTTCGCCACGTCCGTTCGCACGGTCAGGGTCTTCGTTCCGTCGTCCCAGGACGCTTCCTTCAGCACCACCGCGCCCATGGTCAGGTGTCGGTTCCAGCCCAGAAACTGGGGTACGCCGGTCTTCAACCGCAGGGCGATCACCCGGCCGGAATGGGCGGGCACGTCGTGGACGAGCCGCTGTTCCACCTCGCCCAGAAACGCGCCGGTCCAGAATTCATAGGCCAGATAGGTCTTGTCGTAGGCCAGCCCGATGGTGCGCAGGTCTAGATCGAAGGAAAGATCCTCCCCGTCGTCCGCCACGCGCGCGTAGGGGCTGACGGTCATGTCGAAGTTCAGGCCCCAGTTGAACAGCCCCACCAGGTCGTAAACTTCATCATAGCCGTCCGTGCCGCCGTCCACGCGCAGGTGCCAGCGCTCCGGGAATTCCCGCGTGAAGAGATCCAGGGGCCGCGCGCCCTTGCCGTAGACGGGCACGAGCTTGCGCACGGCGTTGATCTCGTCGGCCTGCATGTCCAGGAGACGGTCGCCCATCTTAACCAGTCCGCCGGAAAGCCCCACGTAGGAACAGAAGGCCAGCGACTCGTTGAAGGTCACCCGCGGCCAGGTGTCGTCCAGGGTGTTGGAGCGGAAGAGAATCAGATCCGGGTGGTTGACCCAGATGCGGTTGTGCAGGTAGTAGCGCCGGGCCACGGTGCGGATGGTGGGCTTGAAACCCTGCTGCTCCAGGCGCGCCTCCTCTCCCTGGTCCGGCTCCCGGTCCCAGACCGGCATGTTGTCCAGGGTCACCCGGTCGGAATCCACGAGGCCGTAATGGATGCCCATAACGGAGACGGTGAGGAAAAAGGTTTCCTCCCCGATCTCTTCGCGGATCATCTTGGCCACGTTGCGGTAGGCCTCCTCCCGGGTCAGGGTGGGGTCGTACAGATTGTCGCCGAACAACGCGTGGTAGGCGAAGTCCATCTTCAGCCAGTCGAAGTTCCAGTCCTCGCGGAAAGTGCGGAAAAGTTCGCGGATGTGCGCCTGCACCTCCGGGTTCGTCAGGTCCAGGAAATCGTCGTCTCCCGCCACCACGCTGCCGATGGTGGACTTGTCCGCCACCCAGTCGGGATGCTCTGTCGCCGTCTGACTGTCGGCGTCGATGCCGAAAACGGCCATCCACAGCCCCGGCCGCAGCCCCTTTTCCCGGATTTTGTCGGACAGCCAGCGCGGGCCGTGGGGGAAACGCTCCTCGTTCCACCACCAGTCGCCGTAGGCCGGTTCGTAGCCGTCGTCGATCTGGAACCAGTCGATGCCCCAGTCGCGGAACTCGTCCGCCATCACGTCCAGGTTGGCCAGCATCAGATCCTCGTCGATGTTGGTGCCGTAGCCGCCCGTACTGCCCGAACCCGACCAGGAGTTCCAGCCGTTGGGCACGCGGTTTCCCTCGGCCTTGTCCTGCCACAGGGTGATGTCCAGATGCCGCTTCACCGCCAGGGCGTATTCCTCCAGGCCGTCGAAGGGATTCGCCTGTTTCGGATGAACGTAGAACAGTTCGGAGGAAAACGGCGTTCCGGCCGGGACGAGCTTCGGGGCGGGACGGTAGGCGGATTCCGCCGCGAAGTAACTGAATCCGGCGCGTCCGTCCGGGGCGTCCACGGCGTAGGCAGGATCGTAGGAGAGGTTGCAGACCGGGGTGGAGGTCTCGAAGGTCAGCCCGCCCGCGATCCAGCTTCCGCCGCCGTCCAGGTCCGTGACGGCGTGGTTCCAGTTGGAGACGGAATGGCCCTTGTGATCGCCGCCCGCCACGGCCAGAAGCGCCAGCATGCCGCCGGAAGGCTCCACGTCTCCGGGCCGGACTTCCACGTAATGGTCGAACAGCGTAAAGGATCCGTTTTCCAGGATGCGGTGCCGGGCGGGATCCGCGCCGATGTAGACGCCACCCCCGGATTCGCCGTCGGCGACGATGGGAGCCGTTTTGGCCAGGCGGAGATCCGTTTCCAGAAGATTGGAAACGGTGACGCGGAAGGTATAGAAGCCCTCGTCCGGATAGCCGCTGATCTGCCAGATCAGGTCCGGCTCGCCTTCCCCGCCTTCCACGGTGACGCGGATGCGGTCGGCCGTGCCCAGGTTATCGCCTTCCTGAAGCGTCTGGACGGTGCGCGTGCGGTTTTTGTCGGAAGCCAGGCGCACGCCGTCCTCACCCGTGCCGTCCAGCCAGGCCGCCGTGACACCGTTTCGCAGAAGCCAGGCTCCGCCTTCGTCGAAGATGTCCAGGCGGCCGGTGTCGTTGCGGTAGATCAGCCGGGAGCCGTCCACGGCGATATCGTAGCGCACCCCGCGTCCGTCCTCGCAGAAGCCCGCCGCGCAGATGAATTCCTCTCCGCAGTCGGCGTCGGAATCGCAGGCCGTGGGAGTTTCGTCACCGTCCGGCTCGTCGTCTCCGTCTCCGTCGGCCGTGTCGTCGCCGTCCGTTTCGCCGTCGCCGTCCGCTTCGGGCGTAACGCACTTGCCGTTTACGCAGATCTGGTCGCGTTCCTCGCAGTCGCGCAAAAGCTCCCAGCGCTCCGAACCGGAATCGCAATACATCAGCAGGTTGCCGCCTTCGCCTCCGCACATGTACGTTTCCGGATAACACTCCATCCTCACGTCGTCGTCTCCGCAGCCGACGCAGAAAAGGACGGAAGACAGGAAAAACGCCAGGACACATCGACGCATGGGACACCTCGCTTTCACGTTTTTACTTGGCCATGGCAAGATGTACCGGATGGAAGAAACAATGTCAATTCCATTCCAGGGTTTTCTACGGAGACGAAATGTTTCGGTCTGAGCACCCGTTTCGCGCCGGGAAGAGACAAAAAGCTCTCGACAGATCGCCGGTTTCGGTTACAATACCGGCGATCCGGTTCGGATCGAATCATGGCGGCAAAAACAAAGGCGACGATCGGCGAGGCGAATCATGACGGAAGAGCGAAGCGGGGATCGGGCGCGGGATTTATTGGAGGGTTACGAGCACGCCCTTTCCATTCCGGTGGCCTGGGGCGACATGGACGCCTATCGGCACGTGAACAACGTCTCGTATTTCCGTTATCAGCAAAGCGGACGCATCGCCTATTTCGAGAAGCTGGGCTTCGTGGACGAGGGCCGCGCCAAGGCCTTGCAGATCCGTCCCATTCTGGCCAGCACGGGCTGCCGCTTCAAGGCGCCCATGACCTATCCCGACACGGCCCACGTGGGCATCCGCATCGAAAGGATCGGACAGGACCGCTTCGTCATCCGTCACGCCGTGGCCTCCGAGAAACTGGGGCGTATCGCGGCGGAAGGGGAAAGCGTGGTGGTCAGTTACGATTACGACCGGCTGGAAAAGGTTCCGCTGCCGGAGGAATGGCGGAAACGCCTGGAAAAGGCGAAGAAGAGCGAAAAGGCATAGAAGCCATCTCAACAATAGGTTCGGTCGGTATTTTTGAGATGGCTTCTGGAAGTTCAGACGGCGGCGTATTCCTCTTCGTCTTCATCGCTTTTGGAAATGCGCTTGCGGATGGCGTCGGCCAGGCTTTCCCATTCATCCGTGGAAATCCGCAGCCGGGCCAAAAGCTTTTTCTGCTCCTTCTGGTGCAGGTCGTTCATTTTCTCGAAGGGAACGGCCATGCCGGTAATCATTTCCGCCAGGCGGATGACGCTGACCAGCAGGGAGTTTTCCTTGGCTTCCAGCGGGTTGTGGTGATAGGCGATGGCCGTGCAGATGGAGGGCGGAAGACCCCAGTCCACGGCGATGTGCATGCCTTCCGTGGCGTGGTCCACGCCCATCAGTTTTTTCTCCATCTCCGGGTCGTAGCTTCCCTGTTCCATCAGAACGTGAATGCCCTTCTCGAAGGCTTCGGGGTTTTTCCAGGCCAGGTTGATGATGCCCACGTCGTGGAGCAGGCCGGCCACGAAGACCTCCCCGGCGATTTTGCTCAGGTTGGCGTAGCGGCAGATGGTTTCGGCGGCCGTGGCCACGGCGATGCTGTGGGCGTGGAGCGTTTTTCCGTCCAGCACTCGCACCTTGGCCGGAAACATATTGAAGGTGGATTCCATGGAGGCGGCCAAGGCGATGTTGCCGATGGTTCGCGCGCCCAGAAGCACCACGGCCCGGTCGATGCTTTCCACCCGGCGAGGCAGGCCGTAGGCGGCGGAATTCGCGGTGCGCAACGTGCGCATCACCAGCCCGATGTCGTCCTTGATGGCGCTTTTCAACTGGTTGAAATTCACGGATTCCTGGGTGACCATGTTGACGATGCGCAGGGATACGTCCGGACGGGACAGTCCAACCGCCGAGGATCCTTTGTTGTGTTGTTTCTCGTGTGGATTGTTCATATCGTACTCCCGTTAGGATTGGGGGTTGAATCCGTTCGTTCCGAAAGAAAGGCTCCCACCGCCAGGCAGATTTCCACGATGGCGTCGAAGGGCTTGATCTCTTTGCCTTTTTCCCAAAGCTGTTCCCAGACCACTTGGGGCTGGCGCAGGAAAAGAGCCGCCACGTCGGGATCGAAATGCGTTCCCACACCTTCCCCGATGATGGACAGAGCCTTTTCATGGGTGAAAGGTTCCTTATAGGACCGCTTGGCTCGGAGCGCGTCGTAGACGTCGATCACGGCGAAAAAGCGCGCCTCGATGGGGATGTCTTCGCCTTTCATGCCGTCGGGGTAGCCGGCCCCGTCCCATTTTTCGTGATGCCTGAGGGGAATCCCTATGGAATCCCGGAGGAAATCCACGTTTTCCAGAAAGGAACGGGCGATGAGCGTATGGCTCTTGATGGTTTCGAATTCCTCTTCCGTCAGTTTTCCCGGTTTCAGGAGAATGTGATCCGGGATGCCGATCTTTCCGATGTCGTGCAAAAGGGCGCCCCGATAGATGGCCTCCCAGCGTTCCCGGGGAATGTCCGAACGGGTCACCAGGTAGAGGCAGTAGAGCGCCACGCGCTTGGAGTGCGCGCCGGTGGCGTGCTCCCGGGCGTCCAGGGCCAGAACCAGGGACTCCAGCGTGTCTTCGTAGGCCCGCTGAACCCGGCTCAGCGCGGCTTCCAGGTCGCGGGTCTTGACGCCCACCTCCATGCTCAGCATCTGGTCCAGATCGCGCCCGCGCTCGTGCAGGGCTTCGTTTTCGATGTGGAAAACCAGATTGTCCTCCAGATCCTCCAGATCGTCGGCGTCACAGAACACGTCGTTGACGCCGGTGCGGAAAAGCGACGTGGCCACCTGGCTGTCCCGGGGGACGCCCGTCACCACGATGGGAACGTCCCCCGCCCCCATCCGCAGAATGCGCAAAAGCGGCAGGATCGGCTGTTTCGACGTCCAGGCCAGAACCAGGGCCTGAAAACGCGAGAAATCTGCCTCACCCACTTCGGCGTAGTCGAAAAAGCGGATTTCGAACAGTTCCGTTTCCAGGAAAGCGTGTTTCCGGCCGTTCGATCCGATGAACCCGATCCGATGTGCTTTTGTCCGTTTTTCCATGACGTTTACAGCAAGTTAATGTAAAACCCATACTCCCACCAACATTAGTATCGGCCTGTTGGCCGGGATCCTTAACCTTTCTTGCCGAAAAATCCGGCGGGCCTCGTGGCCGTTTTTGCTGGATTTTTCATGGTTCCCATGCTACATAGAATGCGGTTTGCGCGACGGGCGCGAAATCCGGTAACGTTCGGTTATTACAAACAAATACGGAAGATTTCCACCATGCGGGAAACGGTCGTCCTGGGAGCCGGTCCGGCGGGCATGTCCGCCGCATACCACCTTAAGGGAAAATACGAGCTGTTCGAGCGTGCGGAGGCTCCCGGCGGGCTGATGGTCACCCACGAGCGGGAGGGCTATCATTTCGACGTAACCGGCCACTGGCTGCACCTGCGGGACAGGGGCATCCAGCGCATGGTGGAACGGCTTCTGCCCGGCGGCATGGTGCGGGTGACGCGCGATTCCCGCATTTTCAGCAAGAACGTGTATACGCTGTATCCCTTCCAGACGAACACCTACGGCCTGCCCCTGGACGTGGTGAAGGAAATCATCACGGAATACGTCAAGGCCGCCTGCGCTTCGAAACCGAAAACACCCGCCCGCACCTTCGAGGAATGGGTCTTGCAGGAAATGGGCGAAGGCATCGCCCGGCATTTCATGATTCCCTACAACGAAAAGCTCTGGTGTACCCATCCCCGGGAGATGACGCCGCTCTGGTGCCAGATCTACGTTCCCAAGCCCGACCTGGAGCAGATCCTGGACGGCGCGTTGCGAAAACCGGAAGAGAACATCGGGTACAACGCCAGTTTCATCTATCCGAAAACCGGCGGCATCGGCACGCTCTCCAAGGCTTTAGCGGCGAAGCTTCCCGCCGGGCGGGTCCATTACAACCTGCATCCCACGTCCATCCACGTGAAAAAGCGGGCGATGACGCTTTCGGACGGTCAAGAGATCGGCTACCGGAACCTGGTCAGCAGCCTTCCGCTTCCGGAACTGGTGAAGCTGGCCGCGGACGCGCCCGCGACGGTGCGGCGGGCCGCCTCGAAACTGGTTCACAACCAGGTGTATTACTACAACATCGCCCTGGAGAAACCGGCCGGAACTCCGGCCCATTGGGTGTACTATCCGGAAAAGCCTTTCGTCTTCTACCGGGCGGGAAGCTATTCCAACGCCGTGGCCTCCATGGCCCCGAAAGACAAGAGCTGTCTCTACGTGGAAATCAGCCACCGGGGGACGCTGCCGAAGGCCGCCGCGCTCTGGAAGCAGACGCTTTCCGGGCTGAAAGCCTGCGGGATCATAGAGAGAAACGCCGACGTGCGCTTCCACGAGGCGCGCAACATCGAATACGCCTACGTGGTCTTCGATCACAATTACGAAAAAAGCACCCGCGCCATTTTCGCCTGGCTGGAAAAAAACGGTATCCAGTCCATCGGCCGCTACGGGCGCTGGACCTACAATTCCATGGAAACCGCCCTGATCGACGGCCGCGAGGCCGCGAAAAAAATCCGCGCGGAACGCTAACGAAGGAGTTCCCATGCCCGAACCCAAGCCCGTCAAGCTGACCATCGTCATCCCCGTGTATAATGAGGAACTGATCCTCTTCGGCAGCGTCGAGCAGCTTGTCAATAACATGAAGCGCTTCGATTTCGGCTATGAAATCATCCTCACGGAAAACGGATCCACGGACCAGACCGTGGCCATCGCTCACCAACTGGCCAAGAAACATCCCTTCGTCACCGTGCTGCACCATCCAGAACCGGATTACGGCGCGGCGCTGAAGCACGGCATCCAGGTGGCCAAAGGCGATTACGTCATCTGCGACGAGATCGATCTCTGCGACGCGCGTTTCTACGAGGCCGCCATCCCGATTCTGTTCGAGGGACGGGCCGACATGGTGGTGGGCAGCAAGGCCCTGGCCCAGAGTCAGGACGACCGGCCCTTCATGCGCCGGGTGGCCACGAAGACACTGAACGGCATGCTGCGCTACGGCGTGGGTTTCCGGGGCACCGACACCCACGGCCTGAAAGCCTTCAACCGTCTGCGCCTGCAAAGCGTGGTGGAGCGCTGTCGGCTGACCAAGGATCTGTTCGCCTCGGAATTCGTCATCCGCACCGAGCGCATGGGCTATACCGTCACCGAAATCCCGCTCCAGGTGCGGGAGATGCGCGCGCCGTCCATCAACCTGTACCGCCGCGTGCCCAAGGCGCTGAAGGATCTGGCGCGCCTGGTGGTCCTGATCCGCATCAAGGGCTGATCCCGTGGGCGAACTCGGCATCAGCATCGATCTCGACAGCCTTTACTGCTACCAGCGTATCTACGGTCTGCCCACCGACGAAGCGGACAATCGCATCTATGAAACCGGACTGGCCCGTTTCATCGATCTGATGGACGAATTCGGTTTCAAAGGCACGCTTTTCGCCGTGGGCCGCGACCTGGACATGGGCGACAACGCCGCGACCCTGCGGAGACTTTCGGAAAGCGGCCACGAGATCGCCAACCACAGCCTGAACCACGATTATCGCTTGAGCCGCATGGATCGCGCCGAAATGACACGGGAGGTGTCGGAGGCAAAAGAGCGTTTGCAGGACGCCGTGGGCCGGGAGGTGGCGGGATTTCGCGCGCCGGGCTACAACGTCAACGAAACGCTCCTGGACGTGATCGCCGGAAGCGGCCACCTCTACGACAGCTCGGTCTTTCCCTGCTGGCCCTACTACGGAGCCAAAGCGGGCGCGCTGGCCTGGCTGCGGCTCCGGGGACGAAAAAGCCGTTCCATCCTGGGCGGCCCGGGCGTGCTGGCGGCCCCCATCCAGCCCTATCGTCCCAAGGCGAATCGCTACTGGCGGCCGGGCGAGACATCGCTTGTGGAATTGCCCATTTCCGTGGATCCCATTTTCCGCTTTCCCTTCCTGGGCCATTTCATTATACTGATGGGCGAATCCTGGTTTTCGCGGCTGTTTCGACTGCTCCGCCTGGGCTCCGGCTCGCTGGTTCTGGAGTTCCACGGCATGGACTTCATGGACGGCGTGGCCGACGGCCTGCCGAAGGAACTGTTGAAGCAGCCGGATGTCGCCGTTTCATGGGAGCGCAAGGAGGCCCTGTTCCGCCACGTTTTCCGCCACATCCGCGAAACCCGCGAAGTGCGGCCACTTCGGGAAATGGCTCAAGACCTTACGGGCCGAGAGCGAGCGGAAACCCGGTAAACGAACGGAGTCGATTTTGGTCGGGAGGATATTCGTGTCGAGCCTCAAAGCCCTTCAAAAGACCCTGCGGGAGTTTCTGGAGATCCCGCTGGACGAGAAATTCAAAAACGAACTGAAAGCGCTGCCCACCCGGCTCAACGAGTTCGGCTACGACGAGTTCGGTTTCTCGCCGGACTGGATCAAGTACGCGCTTCTGCCCATCGTCACGCTGTACAAGCACTATTTCCGGGCGGAGTGCTACGGCATCGACAATATTCCGGAAGGCCGGGTGCTTCTGATCTCCAACCACAGCGGACAGATTCCCATCGACGGCATGATGATCGGCGCGGGCGTCTTTCTGGAAGGCGATCCGCCCCGGGTGGTGCGCAGCATGGTGGAACGCTGGGCCAGTTCGCTGCCGTTCGTCAGCACGTTCTTCACGCGGGTGGGGCAGATTCTCGGAACGCCGGAGAACGCCCGGGCGCTTCTGGAGCGGGAAGAAGCCCTGCTGGTCTTCCCGGAGGGCACCCGGGGCATCAACAAGTTGTTCTGGGACCGCTACAAACTGGTGGATTTCGGCCTGGGGTTCATGCGCCTGGCGCTGGAAACCAAGACCCCCATCGTTCCCATTTCCGTCATCGGCGCGGAGGAGCAGGCGCCGTCCGTGGGCAATCTGAAGACCCTGGCGAAGCTTTTGGGCATGCCCGCCGTTCCCCTTCTGCCGCAGCTTCTGGTTCCGGTGGCCGGCTGGCTGCCGCTGCCGGTGAAATACCGCATCTACTTCGGCGAACCCATGTATTTCGAGGGCGATGAGAACGACGAGGACATCGCCATCGAGGCCAAGGTGAACGAAGTCCGGCAGCGCATCCAAGAGATGATTACCTACGGACTGAAAAACCGGCGGCACGTATTCTGGTAAAACGAGGCATTCGTCATGGCGGATAAGAAGCACGAAAGACAGACCGCGAAGGAAGCTTTGCTGCGGAAAACGGCCCGGGGCGCGTCCAAGGCCAAGGCCGGCCCCGCGCCCAAGGCAAAATCGAAAGCGAAGCCCAAACCCGCGCCTAAAACAACGCCCGCGCCGAAGGCTTGGAAAAGCGCTTCCGGCCCCCTGTCGTCTCCGCGTTCCCGAAACCTGCCCAAAGTGCTGGTGACCGGCATTGCCGGCCGCCTGGGAAGGCTTCTGGCCAAAAAACTGCATCGCATCGCCGAGGTCCACGGAGTGGACCGGCGGCCCTTCGAGGGCTGTCCCAAGGACATCGTGATGCACCACATCGACCTGCGCAAGAAACGCTGCGAGGATCTGTTCCGCCTGACCGGCTACCAAGCGGTCTTTCACCTGGGCGTGATCCACGATCCCCGCCGTAGCGCGGAGGAGCACCACAGCTTCAACCTGCGCGGCACCATGAAGATCCTGGAATACTGCAACAAGTACAACGTCCCCAAGGTGGTGCTCCTGTCCACCGCCAACATCTACGGCCCCAGCCACACGAACCCGTTCTTCCTCACCGAGGATGCCCCGCTATTGGCCGGGGAGAAGTTCCCGGACATCCGGGATCTGATCGAACTGGACATGCTGGCGCAATCGTTTTTCTGGAAACACGCCGAGACGGAGACGGTCATTCTGCGGCCCACTCACATTCTGGGCTCCCACGTGCGGCAGGGACTGGCGCGCTATCTGCGGCTGAAGATCATTCCCAAAGTCATGGGCTTCGATCCCATGATCCAGGTGATCCACGAGGAAGACCTGGTGGACGCCATCATCATGGCCATGCGTCCCGGCGTGCGGGGCATCTTCAACCTGGCCGGGCCCAGCGTGGTGCCGTTTTCGGAGGTGATCCGGGGCGTGGGTCGTCCCACCGTGCCGGTGCCCCAGTCCATGGCCAAGATGATCCTCTCCCTTCTCTGGGATCTGAAACTCACCGATTTCCGCGCCCCCCAGGTGGATTACGCCCGTTTCATCTGCACCGTGGACACCGCCCGGGCCCGGGAGATTCTGGGCTTCACCCCCCGGCGCAGCATTCGCGAGACCCTGAAAAGCATGCGGAATTCCTGAAGGAATTCTCGTACGTTCCAAATTCCGCCCCGCCCCCCGGTCCGACAAAGCCCGTTTTTCTTGACAAAGGCTCTCCGTCATGAATACTGGTTGGACGACCAACCATCTCTTGGAATCGACAGGCATGGACGAAAAGAAAGAGAAAATCCTCATCGCCGCCCGCCGGGTCTTCGCCCGCAAGGGCTATCATCCGGCCACCATCAAGGAAATCGCCGCCGAGGCCGGGGTGGCCGGAGGACTTTTGCACTATCATTTCAAGAACAAAGAAGATCTGCTGATCCAGGCCATGATCTCCATCTATGAAAACAGCCTCGGGCCGTCCGTCCTGGATCAGCTCGGCGCGCGCACGCCCGAGGAAATGGCCCGGCTCTTGGCCTTCGTGCTGCGCGACGCGCTGCGGAACGCCCCGGAGTTTTTCCAGCTGATCTACGGAACGCTGAACATCATCCGCCAGAGCGAGACCGTGCGTGAGCGAATGGAAGCGATCTGGCGGCAGTACCGGGAGACTTCGGAAGCCGCCATCCGGAATCTGAAGAAAACCGGCGCGGTGCGTTCCCCCCTGGCATCCCGGGATATCGTTTCGCTGCTCGTCTCCGCCGTGCACGGCATCGGGATTCAAGTGGTGGGAGAACCGAGCCTGAAGCTTCTGGAATCCGACTCCCTGTGGCAGGCCATCGAATTCAATCTGTCCTGCATTCTTGGAAAAACCGCAACGGACTGAATGCGAGAACGGATCGCCCGGATTTCGAAAATTTCGCCGGAAGACGAGAAAAGCACAAGGTATTCTTTTTTTGCGAAACTGGTTGGTCATTCAACCTAACCGAAGCGAGGAACGTGCCATGATCGAAAAAGCGCTGAGCGGATCGAAGACGTATTGGCTGTGGGTGGGATTTCTGGGCCTCTGGAGCCTTCTGGCCTTCGCGCTGTTCGTCAATCAGTGGATCGGCGGCCTGTACGTCACCGGGATGAGCCGCGACATTCCATGGGGGCTGTACATCGCCCAACTGACCTTTCTGGTGGGCGTGGCCGCCAGCGCGGTGATGGTGGTGCTTCCTTATTATCTCCACGACTACAAGGCGTTCGGAAACATCACGGTGCTGGGGGAATTTCTGGCCATCCCGGCGGTCATCGTGGCCATGCTCTTCGTGGGCGTGGACATGGGCCGCCCGGACCGCCTGGCGAACATCCTGCTGCATCCCTCCCCCAATTCTCCCATGTTCTGGGATTTTCTGTCCGTTTCCGGATACCTGCTGCTGAATCTCGTCATCGGTTTCAAAACGCTTTATCTGAAAATCAACGGCCTGAAGCCCCCGGGATGGTTGAAATTTCTGATTCTTCTGTCCATTCCCTGGGCGGTGAGCATCCACACCGTCACCGCGTTTCTGTATTCCGGCCTGGCCGCCCGCCCCTTCTGGCTGTCCGCCATTATGGCGCCGCGCTTTCTGGCCTCGGCCTTCGCCTGCGGGCCGTCGCTCCTGATTCTCATTCTCTTCGTCCTGGAGCGGGTGAGTTCGTTCCGCGCGGAACGGGCGGTGATCGACAAGCTCTCCCAGATCGTGACCTATGCGCTGATTTTAAGCATCTTTTTTCTGCTGCTGGAATTCTTTACGGTTTTCTACAGCCGGATGCCCCATCACATGCATCCCTTCGAGTATCTGCTGTTCGGGCTGGAGGGAAAGACCGCCGCCGTTCCCTATGCCTGGGCGTCCATCCTGCTGACGGTGTTCGCTGCGACGATCCTGCTGATTCCTAAACTGCGGAAAAGCTCTCCCTGGCTGCAAAGCGCCGCCGTCATGACCATCCTGGGCCTCTGGATCGACAAGGGGTTGAACATCGTGGCGGTGGGTTTCGTTCCCACGCCCATGGAGGAAATCGTGGAATACACGCCGACCGCGCCCGAAATTCTTCTGACCGTGGGGCTTTACGCCTTCGGCGCGCTGATTTTCACGTTTCTCTGCAAGATCTATCTGGCCGGATACCGGATCTTCGGACCCCCATCCGTGTCTTCCGGACCCGGGGAAACGATTTCGTAAAACCGATCCGGATTGCAACGAAGGCCGCGACGTGGTAGGAAAAAGATGGGAAAGGTTCTCTTGCTGAAACCGCGGAACCCGGATCGTTCCCCGAAGCGGAAGGTAGACAATCCCATGCCCGACATCATCCGGCATACGAAAGACGAGTTCGAACGGGGAATCAACTGCGCCCAGGTAGTGCTTTCGCTGTTCGCCCCGGAACTGGGCGTTTCCGACGACCTGGCCAAACGCATCGCCGCCGCTTTCGGCGGAGGGCTGGGACGCATGGGCCTGACCTGCGGCGCGGTCAACGGATCCTGCATGGCGCTGGGGCTGAAATTCGGCAGTTCGGACGGCACGGACGAAGAACGCAAGGACGCGTTGATTCGCCGGGTGCGGACCTTTCACGAACGTTTCGAGAAACGCTTCGGATCCACACGCTGCCGGGATCTGCTGGGCCACGACATCGCCGACCCGGAGGTGTTTTCCCACGTGGCCGACAATGGCATTTTCATGCGGGTCTGTCCGGAAGTGGTGGATGGGGCCGTGCGGATCCTGCGGGAAATCCTGCAGGAAGAGAATCGAGAAACCCTGCAATAGGAGAAAAAAACATGGAAACGACGATGCGGGCGTATTGCGGCCTGGACTGCATGCAGTGTTCGGCCTTTCTCGCCACGAAAAACGACGACGACGCCCTGCGGCAAAAAACCGCCGCCGAATGGTCCGCCATGTTCCAGGTGGAGATTCCGGCGGAGGCGATCAACTGCGAGGGCTGCAAGGGCGACGGCGTGAAAATCGCCCACTGTTCGCAGTGCGCCATCCGCGCCTCGGCCATCGACAAGGGCTTCGACACCTGCGCGGAATGCGATGATTTTCCTTGCGAACACGTCGCCTTCGTCATCGATCACATGCCCGAAGCCCGCGCGGCGCTGGAGGCTTTGCGGAACGCCTGAGGAAACCGACCGGAATCGTTCCGCCGCCCCGGCAGGCCGGAGTGTCTCGCGTCGAGATACAGGTCCGGAATCGGATGCCCGCGTCTTCGCCATGTCCCCGTGAACCTTCTTTTCCGAAAGGAAACGCTCATGCCCCGGCCGACCCTCCCCGAATTGCTGAAGCTGCTTCCGAAAACCAACTGCCGCGACTGCGGCCAGGTGTCCTGCATGGCCTTCGCCGTTACCGTTCTCCAGGGAAGAAACGCGCTTTCCCGCTGCCCGCACGTGGATTCGGAAGCGGCGGAAAGAATCGGAAACGTCGAAAAGAAAGAGTCCACCAGACCCGGCGCGCTCGTGGAACGCCGCGACGAAATCATGGGCGCGCTGAAGGATGAACTCCGCCGGATCGACTTCGCCGAGGCGGCCGCCCGCCTGGACGCGGAATTCAGGAACGATCGCCTGGGCGTGCGCTGCCTGGGCAAGATCTTCGAACTGGACCGGAACGGCGACCTGCACGCCGACTGCCACGTCAACGGCTGGGTGCATCTGCCGGTGCTGAACTACGCGGCCCGGGGCCGGGGCCGGGACGAAAAGGGAGAGTGGGTGATCTTCTCCGAACTGAAGAACGCCCGGGACTGGGCGCAGTTCTTCTCCCACCGCTGCGAACGGGGCCTGCGGGAGATCGTGGACCGCGATCCCGGCCTGTTCTTCGACGCCCTGGATATGTTCGCCGCCAAACCCGCCGAGGCGAAGGCGGGCGAGGCGTTCGGCGGGGCGGATTACGCCGTAGTGTTGCGGCCTTTGCCCAAGGTGCCGCTGCTCATCGCTTACTGGGAGGCGGAAGGGGAGTTCGAGGCGAAACTGACGCTCTTTTTCGACCGCACGGCCGAGGAAAACCTGGGCGCGGAGGCCGTCTACATGCTGGTGACCGGCATCCTGGAGATGTTGCGGCGTGTCATGACGAGCCATGCCGCAAGGGTTTGAAAAGACGGCGATTCTCGCGATTCGGAATCAGCTCTGGATGGTGACCACCCGCAGGGTGTCGATTTCTTCCAGGGCCTTGCCGCTGCCCAGCACCACGCAGGAGAGCGGATCCTCGGCCACCAGCACCGGCAGGCCGGTTTCCTCGCGTAAAAGCGTGTCCAGTCCGCGCAGAAGCGCCCCGCCGCCGGTGAGCACGATGCCCCGGTCCACGATGTCGGCCGCCAGTTCGGGCGGCGTACGCTCCAGGGCCACCCGCACGCCCTCCACGATCTGATTGACCGGCTCCACGATGGCCTCGCGGATCTCGTCCGAGTTCACTTCCAGGGTCTTGGGCACCCCGGCGAGCTGATCCCGGCCCTTGACCTCCATGATCTCCATCTCGTCGGAGGGATAGGCGTTGCCCACGGTGACCTTGATGCGCTCGGCGGTGCGCTCGCCGATGAGCAGGTTGTGCTTGCGTTTGAGATACTGGATGATGGCCTCGTCCATTTTGTCGCCCGCCACACGCACGGATTGGGAATAGACGATGCCCGCCAGGCTGATGACGGCCACCTCGGTGGTGCCGCCGCCGATGTCCACGATCATGTTGCCGGACGGTTCCGTAATGGGCAGCCCGGCCCCGATGGCCGCCGCCATGGGCTCCTCGATCAGGTAGATTTCCCGGGCCCCGGCGCTTTCCGCCGATTCGCGCACGGCGCGCTTTTCCACTTCCGTGATGCCGTAGGGCACGCAGATCATGATGCGCGGGCGCACCAGGGCCTTGCGGTTGTGCACCTTCTGGATGAAGTGCCGCAGCATGGCCTCGGTGACCTCGAAATCCGCGATCACGCCGTCTTTCATGGGACGGATGGCGACGATGGAACCGGGCGTACGGCCCAGCATTTCCTTGGCTTCCTTGCCCACCGCCAGAACCCGTTTGGTGTTTCCCGACTTCTGGACGGCCACCACGGAGGGTTCGGACAGGACGATCCCCTGCCCCCGTACGTAAATCAGGGTGTTGGCCGTTCCGAGATCGATGGCGAGATCGTTGCTGAATAGACCGAAAAACCAGTCGAACATGGATCCTTCCCGTTCGTGACGCTGAAACATTCAATGGACGAAACGCCGCCACCTTAGCATCCTAACCTAGCGGAATGCAAGGATTATTAATGGATTCGGAGTTTTCCGGTGGACAGAGAACACGGAACATGGTATAAATATTCACAGGAAAGGGTATCGGATGGCATAGCAGTATTTTTGCCGGAGGCGCACCGTGGCACGTATCATGATTGTAGATGATTCCCCGACCGAACGGATGATCTTCGCCAAGGCTCTGCTGGAGCTCGGTCACGAGTTGGTGGAAGCGGAAGACGGCGAGGAGGCGGAGAAGCTTTTCTTCGAATCCCATCCGGATCTGGTGATTCTGGACGTGGTCATGCCGAAGAAGAACGGCTACCAGGTTTGCCGGAGCATTCGGACCCGGGGAGAATACGACAGCGTGCCGATCATCATGGTTTCGGCCAGAAACCAGGAGAGCGATCGGTACTGGGGCCTCCGTCAGGGCGCCGACGAATACCTTGGCAAACCCTTCGACGTGAAGATCCTGATAAAGAAAGTCACCGAACATCTCACGTAACCCGGGCGGCCCTTTTCGTTTCCCGTTCCGCCCGGAGAGGTCCGTTGATCGGAAGCGGCTTCATGAAACGCGGCCGCTTCCGGAACCATCATCCCGGAGCGAGGACGGAAAAATCGGGGCGTAACCCCGCCTTTTCCAAGCGGAAGGCCGGATGCGTCCGTTTTTTTTTCCGTGTTGCTGAATATCGGTGGACGCCATTTCCGATACGACGAACATGAACGAGGGAAGGGATTATCTGCTTTTTTCCGTGGGAAACCGGGATTGGGCGGTGCCCGCGTCCCTCGTGGACCGCATTTTCACCCTGGACAACCTCACGCCCGTGCCGCTGACATCGCCCGGTATCGCCGGGATCTGCAATACCCACGGGGTGGCCGTTCCGGTGGTGGATCTGTCCTTCTTTCGGGGCGAACCCACCATCATCTGGCGCATCCGGGAGAAATACGGCGTCCTGGTCCGTTTCGACGAAATGGCCATCGCTTTGCTGGCCGATCGGATCGGCGATATTTCCTACGTTCCCGACGATCGCATGCGGGAGGATCCCCGGGATATCGCCACCCATTCCTTTCCACGGAATCGGGAAACGGTGGTGGAACTGGATTTGCACAAGCTGGTTCAGGTGATTCGCGTCTCGAACCGCAAGGAAGCCGCCAGGGCCGGATCGGCGCTGCACGCGGACGGTCCGGGCCCGAACTAGGAAAGCGAGGATTCGACGATGGAAGACCCGAAATCCGTCCGGCGCATCGGACTTCGCAAGCGCCTGGTCATCGTCATCGGGGCGGCCTTTTTCGTTCCCTATCTGTGCATGACGCTTCTGACGCTGATGGTGGATCAGAAGATGGAGTACGTCAAACAGAAAGCCACGGAAAGCTATCTCCAGACCAACACCACGCTGCGGGAGGCCCTGGAAGCCACCAGCCGACTGTTTCGCCTTTCCGCCATCCGCAAAAGCGAAACCATCGCGGACGAAATCTCCCTGATTATCTCGCTGAAGAACCTGAGCGGCGAAAGCGTGCGGGAAAGCAAGGCCCTGGCCACCCTGCTTCAGACCGAGCGTATCGGCGAGGACAGCCAGATCAGCATCATCGATCCGGCGGCGGGAATCATCGTTCTGGACAAGTATTTCACTTCCGGATCGCGCCTCGGAGAGAAACTGCCCCTGGTCGGCGGCCTGCTGCACGACAAGCGCTATCTCCGGATCCAGGACCAGCTTCGGGGAAAACCCACGCTGCTGGGAAATCGCGGGACCGTTTCGGACTTCCTGGAGGTCGAGGGGCGGCGGAAGGAAGAGAGCGAAAAGAAGCCGGCCCAGGAACCGGAGGACGGCGGGAAGGCGCGCTTCGTGGTGGTCACTCCCATCAAGGGAACGCCCTACGCCCTTTCCGTGGTCACCACCATCGGCGGATTGACCCGCTCGGCCTTCGCCGAACTGGAAAACAGTCTGGGCGGCATCAACACCAACCTGCTGGACATTGACAAACAGAGCCAGAACATCAAGTTCTACAGTTTCCTTTTTCTGGGGCTGGGTGCGCTGTTCGGCGTCATCATCGGCTTTCTCATCGTGCGCATCACCAAGCGCCGCATCCTGGACCCGGTGTCCGAACTGAAACAGACCGCCGAACTCATCCGCCGGGGACAGTACGAACGCCGGGTGAACCTGACCATCACCACGGACGATTACCGCGAACTGGGCGTGGCCATCAACCGCATGCTGGACACCACCACGGAACTGATCCAGAGCGAGGAGCAGAAAAAGGAACTCCAGCAGAACATCATCGAGCTGCTGAACCTGGTCAGCCGCGCCTCGGAGGGGGATCTTTCCGGCCGGGGCCGGATCAGCCAGGACGTGCTCGGCTCCGTGGCGGACGCCTTCAATCTCATGCTCGACGGCATGAGCAGCCTCATCACGCGGGTCAAGCAGACCGGGCGGCAGATCAGCCAGGGCGCGCTTTCCATTCTGGAAACCAGCCGGAAAATCGCCGTGGACGCCAAGCGCCAGGGCCGCGAGATCCACACTGTCACCGGAAAGGTGCAGCTTTCCAGCCGTTCCATGCAGCGCGTCAGCATTTCCGCGGACATGGCCAACGAGGAGGCACAGCGGGCCACCGTGGCCGCCAAGGACGGCGCGATGCGGGTGAACGAAACCATCCAGAGCATGCAGAAGATGCGCAGCAACGTCCAGGCCACGGCCAAGACCATCAAGAACCTGGGCGACCGCTCCCTGGAGATCAACGCCATCGTGGAACTCATCAACGACATCAGTTCCCGCACCAACATTCTCTCGCTGAACGCCGCCATCGAGGCTTCCCGGGCGGGCGAGCAGGGAAAGGGGTTCGCCGTGGTGGCGGACGAAATCCGCAAGCTGGCCGAGCGCACCACCAACGCCACCAAGGAGATCAGCACGTTCATCGAGGACATCCAGATCGAGACCAACGACGCCGTGCTGGCCATGGAGGAAGTCACCCGGGAGGTGGAGCAGGGCTGGCGGCAGTCCGACCAGGCGGGCACGGCCTTGAAGGACATCCAGTCCGTCATCGCCGGAGCGGCCGAGAAAATCAAGGATATCTCGCGGGTTTCGGCGGACATGGTCAACCAGATGGACGTGGTGGTCAGCGAGTTCAAATCCATCTACCAGGTCACGCGGGAGACCACGGACGGCATCTATCGCGCCTCGAATGAAACCAAGAAACTGCTTCTGCCCCTGGAAAAAATGACGCGCCTTTTGAACACCTTCCGCCTGCGGGAGAAGGAGGACGAGGAAAAGGAGACGGCCGTCCGGGCCGCGAGCGCCGTTCCGCTTCTCTCCGATTCCTTGGAGGAAGCGCCCGTCTCCGCGGCCGACGACGAACCCGGACCGGCGTTGAAAACAAGGCCGGAGCCGGAATCGCGGCCGTCGCCGCAACTGGTGGCGGGATACGAGGACAGCGTCGGACCGGAAGCGCTTCCCCTCGGCGTGGGCGAAGAGGACGATTCCGGGAAGAAACCGGAATAACAAGGCGAAGTTCCGTTTCATGCACGATATCAACCCCGAACTCCTGAAAACCTTCGCGGAAGAATTCGAAGGCAATCTGCGAAAACTTCGGAGCCTTCTGGACGACGGCGGAGGAAAAACCGTTTACGAAAACGGCGAAAGCGAGATCTGGAGCATCGTCCACAACCTGAAGGGCGTGGCCGGGATGGTCGACGCGTCGTCCATCGCCCAGGCGGCCGAGCTGTTTCTGAACGCCATCGGTCGGGGAAAAATCCGCAAGGATCTGACCATCCGGGATTTCCGCGTCGAGGCGGAGCCGTTTCTGGAGGCGCTGGACGAGATGCGGGCTCGGGTGAAGGACGGAAGCCTTGCGGGCTGCGAGGAAATCTGGGAACGGCTACGAAAGCGGGTCAGCCTGCCGGACGAAGCGCAGGCGGAGAGCCACGCGGACCTGTCGGTCCAGCTGCGGGATCTGTTTCTTTCCGAGGCGAACGATTTTCTCGCCTCGCTCCAGGAGGCGCTGGGCGCGCTGGCCCGGGATCCGGAGAATGTGTCCGAGCGCAACAACCTGTACCGCCACCTCATCAACATCAAAGGCTCGGCCGGACTCATCGACCGGCCGGAAATTCCGGAGGTGCTCGGACGGCTGACCGGCGTGCTGGAACGCCTGGAGTCTCAGGACCGCCGCTTCTCGCCGGATCTGCAACGCCTGTTCGAGGCCGGGCTGGACACGCTGGAACGCATGTTCGCCGATTTCGAAAAGGGAGCCCCGGATCTCTCGGCTTATCGGGAACGCTTCGAAGATCGTTTCCAGATGCTGGCCCCGGATTTCTCTCTTCCGGAGACTTCCGCCGCTCCCCGAACGGAAGCGGCCCAAACGGAAGGGGACGCCGAAGGCGACGGCGAGGCCGATTTCTCGGGACTCCTGGACTTCGGCATGGACAACCGGGATTTCCGGAACATTCTGCGCAACACCTTCCGGCTGGAAGGCGCGGAACATCTGGCGGAACTGGGCAATCTGCTTTTGGAGGTGGAAGGCGGAGAGCGCGGAGACGAGCAAGTGCACGCCCTGTTCCGGGTGGTGCACACCCTGAAGGGCGCGGCGGCCACGGTGGGATTCCAGGATCTGGCGGATTGCGCCCATTTGCTGGAGGACGTGCTGGACGAGTGGCGCAGCCGCAGCCTGCCCATCAGCGACGCCTTGCTGATTCTGCTGTACGATGTCGAGCGCGGTCTGCGAAACCTGCTGGACCATCCCGACAAGGATCCGGAGATGGTGGAGCGGCTGAAACAGCGCATCGCGGAGTTTCAGCAGGAGAAAACGCCGGATTCGGAAAACGACGGCGAATCGGCCGCCGGATCCGAGACGGACATCGCCCGTTCCTCCCAGATGATCGAGGTTCCCACGGAGACGGCGGCGGATGCGCCCGCGGACGCCCCCGTGCTGCGCGTGGAACTGGGGCAGTTGGACGGGCTGATGAACGCCATCTCCGAGTTGAACAGCTATCGCCTGAAACAAGACGAACTGGCCGCCCAGTTTTCCGAGATGTCCAAGAAACTGCGCTGGGAGCGCAAGAACCTGACCAAGATCGTGGGCGCCTTTCAGCGGAAATACATGTGGGAGCTTCCCCAGGTGGGATCGGGCGGCGCGGGAATGGAGGAATTCTCCGAGCTGGAATTCGACAGCTACAGCGAACTGGCCATCTTCGCCCGGAACCTGGAGGAGGTGGAATTCAAGATCAGCCTGGTTCTGCAACGCATGGAAGCGCTGATGCTGAACTTCTCGGAGGAAAGCCACTCGTTTTCCACGCTGACCTCCTCCATCCAGGACGAAATGATCGGCATGCGCATGACCCGCGTGGACGACCTGTTCCGGGGGGTGAAGTTCAAGGCGCTGAACCTGGCGCGCTCCCTGGGAAAACGGGTGCAGATGGAGTTCGAGGGCGGCCATACCGAGCTGGACAAGGCCATCCTCACCGGCATCGGAGAACCGCTGATGCACATCGTCCGGAACTGCCTGGACCACGGCATCGAGAGCGCCGAAGAACGCGAGCGCCTGGGCAAGCCGCCGCGGGGTTCGATCCGCCTGTTCGCGGGGCAGGAGGAAAGGAACGTCGTCCTCACGGTGGCCGACGACGGTCGGGGCATCGATCCCCGCGAGATCGAGGAAGCGGCGCTGCGCACCGGACGCTTCACCCGGGAAAACCTGGAGGAACGCAGCGACGAGGAGATCCTGAACCTGATCTTCTATCCCCAGATCAGCACGCGGGAAAAGGCCGGGGCCGTCAGTGGTCGGGGCGTGGGGATGGATATCGTCCGGCACGCCATCGGTTCCATGTACGGTTCCGTCAAGGTGGAAAGCCGGATCGGAGAGGGAACGCGCTTCACCATCAACCTGCCGTTGACGCTGGCGCTTCAGCCGGTGCTGACGGTGGATTGCGGCAGCCAGCGCTTCAACATCCCCATGAATTACGTGGAATTGATTCTGGAACCCGACAAGGTGATGCCCGTCTGGCCGGACCGGGATTCCATTCTTTTCCACGGCGAGCATACGCCGCTCCGCTGGCTGTCGAACTTTCTGCGCATCAACACCTATCAGGATTTGAGCGGCTGCCCGGTGGTGATCCTGCAAAACGGAAACCGGCGGCTGGCCCTGGTGGTGGACGCCGTAACCAACCGGGAAGAGGTCATCGTCCGCCCGAAGTCGGCCCTGTTCGACACCTGCGGCCACCTGGCCGGAAGCACCATCAGCCCCAAGGGAGACGTGCTGCTGGTGCTCAGCGTGCCGTATCTGTTCGAACTGACGGGAAATCTTCCGGCCCTGGTTCCCGACGGTCGGGAAAACCGCCAGGAAGTCCGCGTGCTCGTGGCGGACGACAGCCTGTCCGTGCGCCAGACCCTCAAGATGATGCTCCAGAAACACGGCATGAAAGTCAACACGGCAAAGGACGGCCTTCTGGCCTGGCAGAAACTGCACGGCCTCAAGCCGGACCTGATGCTGGTGGACCTGGAAATGCCGAACCTGAACGGCCTGGAACTCATGACCCGGGTGAGGGAGAGCGCGGAATTCGGAGAGATGCCCATGGTGGTGCTCACCAGCCGGGGAGGCGAAAAACACCGCCAGAAATCCATGGAGGCCGGCGCGAACGATTTTCTGTCCAAGCCGGTTTTGGAACGCAACCTGATTTCCTCCGTCCGGCAGCATCTGCCGCCGTACCTGCGCACGCTGATGGACGAATTCGACCCGACCCTGGACGGATAAGAGCGCCCATGACCGCCCAAAAACGCCAAGCATCGTCCGCCATCGCCCGCAAGCTGGACTTCGATCTGGAGGCCGCCTTTCTCAAGGTGCTGGCCCATCCGGTTCGCCTGCGCATCCTGGAGGCGCTTTCCGAGGGCCCGCTGTGCGTCAAGGATCTCTGGACGCGCCTGGAACTTCCCCAGGCCACGGTCAGCCAGCATCTGTCCATGCTTCGCAGCCGCGGCGTTCTGGAGTCCGAGCGCCGGGCCACCTCCGTGTTCTACTTCATCGACAACCCCACGGCCAAGAAGATCGTCAAGCTGCTGGACCAGCAGCGCCGGGTGGGCGGATAGAGCCGCCCTCGCGGAAGAAAGGCGAAGCGTTCAAGGAAAAAGGGCCGTCACGCTCGGCGACGGCCCTTTGAATACGGTTCGATCGATGGCGGTCAGCTCAGGGGCGGCCGGGCGTGGTCGGCGGCGTAATCCGCCTTCGGCCTGCGCCACTGGTTTTTCAAGGCCCGGTCCAGCACGTTTTCCACGTTTTCCATCAGCTCCACCTTCAGATCCTTCATGATTTCCTTCGGGATTTCGGAAAGATCCAGCTCGTTGGTCTTGGGAACCAGCACGTTGCGGATGCCTTCCCGGTGGGCGGCCAGGAGCTTTTCCTTCAACCCGCCGATCTGCAACACCCGGCCGTGCAGCGTGATTTCCCCGGTCATGGCGAAGTCGTGCAGGGCGGGGTTTTCCGTGATGGCCGAGACGATGGCCGTGGTGATGGCCGTGCCCGCCGAGGGGCCGTCCTTCGGCGTGGCGCCTTCCGGGACGTGTACGTGGATGTCGAAGTTCTGGAAGAAATCGCTTTCGAGCCCCAGAATATCCGCGTGGGCGCGCACCCAGCTCAAGGCCGCCTGGGCGGATTCACGCATGACCTCGCCCAGTTTCCCGGTGAGCGTCAGCTTGCCCTTGCCGGTGACGATGGACACCTCGATCTGGAGGATCTCACCGCCCGTCTCCGTCCAGGCCAGGCCGTTGGAAATGCCCACCTGGTCGCGCTTGTCGGCTTCCTCCCGGCGGAATTTCGGCACGCCCAGGAGTTTTTGCAGGGAACCGGAGGCGATGCGGATGGGCGTGTTGGTGGTCTTTTCCTTCAGCACCCGCACGGCCACCTTGCGCAGCACCGTGGCGATTTCCCGCTCCAGGTTGCGCACGCCGGCCTCGCGGGTGTAGTTGCGGATGATCTTCAGGATGGCGCCGTCGGAGAGGGTGACCTCGATGTCCTTCAGGCCGTTGGTCTCCTTCTGTTTCGGGAAGAGGAAACCCTTGGCGATGTTCAGTTTTTCGTCTTCCGTGTACCCGGCCAGGTTGATGATCTCCATGCGGTCGCGCAGGGCGTGGGGGATGTTGTTCAGGTAGTTGGCCGTAGTGAGAAACAGCACCTTGGACAGGTTGTAGTCCACGTCCAGGTAATGGTCGTTGAAGGTGTGGTTCTGCTCCGGGTCCAGGGCCTCCAGAAGCGCCGAGGACGGATCCCCGCGGTAGTCGGAGGAGAGCTTGTCGATCTCGTCGAGCAGGAAGACGGGGTTGATGGTCCCGGCTTTTTTCATGGACTGGATCAGCTTGCCCGGAAGCGCGCCGATGTACGTGCGGCGATGCCCGCGAATCTCGGCCTCGTCGCGCACGCCGCCCAGGGAGAGCCGCACCAGTTCGCGGCCGGTGGCTCGGGCGATGGATTTCGCCAGGCTGGTTTTTCCCACGCCCGGAGGACCGACGAAGCAGAGGATCGGGCCCTTCAACTCGCCCACCAGGGTCTTGACGGCCAGGTATTCCAGGATGCGTTCCTTGGGTTTTTTCAGGCCGTAGTGGTCCTCTTCCAACACCTGGTGCGCCACCTCGATGTCGTTGACCTCCTCGCTGGTCTCGGTCCAGGGAATGCCCACCATCCAGTCGATGTAGTTGCGCACCACCGTGGCCTCGGCCGACATGGGCGACATCATGCGCAGTTTCTTCAGTTCCTTCTCGGCCTTCGTGCGCGCTTCCTCGGACAGGCCCTTCGTGGCGATGGCTTCTTCCAACTCCTTGAGTTCGTTCTTGAATTCGTCCTGCTCGGAGTCTTTTCCTCCCATGGGCGCCCCGCCCTGCTCGTTTAAGAAATAATCCTTCTGGTTGCGCTCCATCTGCTTTTTGATGCGGCTCTTGATGCGGCGCTCCACCTGGAGAATCTCGATTTCCCGTTGGATGACCTCGTACAGTTTTTCCAGCCTTGCGCGCGGATCCACGAGTTCCAGCAGTTCCTGGCGTTCCCGCAGCTTCAGATTCAGCGAAAGCACGATGGTATCGGCCAGTTGCGAAGCGTTCTCGATGGCCGAGATGGATTTCAGAATGTCCTTCGGGATCTTCTTGGCATAGTCCAGATAGGTCTCGAAGGCCGAATGCACCGAGCGTTTCAGGGCGTTCAGCTCCACCGCGTCGGAGGCGGGATCCTCCAGGATCTCCACGTCCACCTCGAAAAACGGCTCGTCGCTGAGGACGTTCAGCACCCGACCCCGGTATTTGCCCTCCACCAGCACGCGGATGGTGCCGTCCGGAAGTTTCAGGATCTGGACGATGGAACCCACGGTTCCCACGTCGAAGACGTCCTCCGCCCGGGGCTCGTTGACCTTGGCCTGTTTCTGCGCCACCAGGAAGATGTCCTTGTTGCGCTTCATGGCCTCTTCCAGGGCCTGAATGGACTTGCTGCGTCCCACGAAGAGCGGGACCATCATGTGGGGGAAGATCACCACGTCCCGCAGGGGAAGCATGGGAAAGATCAGGTTTCCCTCGCCGGACTTGTTTTCATCGTCGTTCTGATTGAAAAACATGCGAATTCCTATCTGTTTACAGGGTCAAACCGTTTTCGCCCGCGAATCAGGCGGTCTCGGCCTTGTTCCCGGATTTGCCTTTCCCGGTGTAGATAATCAACGGGGCCTTTTCCTTCCGGATAACGTCCTGATTCAGGACGACTTCCCGGATATTGGGGGTGGAGGGGATATCGTACATGATATCCAGCATGGATTCCTCCAGGATCGAGCGCAGGGCCCGCGCGCCGGAGTTCTGCTGCAGGGCGTTTTCCGCCACGGCCTCCAGGGCGTCGTCCGTGAATTTCAGCTTCACGTTGTCGATCTCGAACAGCTTTTTGTATTGCTTGGTCAGCGCGTTGCGCGGCTTGACCAGGATCTCCACCAGCGCGTCCTTGGACAGTTCCCGAAGCGGCCCGATGATCGGCAGCCGTCCCACGAACTCCGGAATCAGGCCGTATTTCACCATATCCTGGGGTTGGATCATATCGAAGTATTCGCCCACGGTGCGTTCTTCCCGGGCCTTGACCTCCGCGCCGAAGCCCATTTCCTTGACGCCCACGCGCTGCTCGATGATCTTTTCCAGGCCGTCGAAGGCGCCGCCGCAGATGAAGAGGATATTGGTGGTGTCCATCTGCACGAATTCCTGCTGGGGATGCTTGCGCCCGCCCTTGGGCGGCAGGTTGGCCACCGTACCTTCCAGGATCTTCAGAAGGGCCTGCTGGACGCCCTCGCCGGACACGTCCCGGGTGATGGAGGGGTTCTCGCTTTTCTTGGCGATCTTGTCGATCTCGTCGATGTAGACGATGCCCCGGCAGGCGCTCTCCATGTCCTGGTCGGCCACGTGCAGCAGGTTGACCAGGATGTTTTCCACGTCCTCGCCCACGTATCCGGCCTCGGTCAGGTTGGTGGCGTCGGCCAGGCCGAAGGGAACGTCCAGAATGCGCGCCAGCGTCTGGGCCAGAAGCGTCTTGCCCGTGCCCGTGGGGCCGACGAGCAGGATGTTGCTCTTCATCAGCTCCACCTCGCCCGGTTTGGGGTTGCGGTGGATGCGTTTGTAGTGGTTGTAGACCGCCACGGAGAGGATTTTCTTGGCCCGGTCCTGTCCGATGACGTACTCGTTCAGGCGTTCGTGGATTTCCTTCGGCTTCGGGATCTTGAATTCGGCCTTGGCCTCGTTCTCGTCCGGACCCATTTCCTCGATGATGATCTCGTTGCAGAGCGCGATGCACTCGTCGCAGATATAGGCCGAGGGCCCGGCGATGAGTTTCTTCACCTGACGCTGGCTTTTCCCGCAAAACGAACAACGTAAGTCTTTCATATCTCTACTTCCGTTCCCGCCGGACGTTTCCGGTCGGTGCGTTAACTATTTGTTATTCTTGGCCTCTTCCGGCCGGTGCTCCAGCACCTTGTCCACCAGGCCGTATTTCACGGCTTCCTCGGCGCCCATGAAGAAATCCCGTTCCATGTCCCGGGTGAGTTTTTTCACGTCCACGCCGGTGTGTCCGGCCATGATTTCGGTCAGTTGGCGCTTCATGTTGAGCATTTCTTTCGCGTGAATCTCGATATCCGTCACCTGGCCCTGGAATCCGCCCCAGGGCTGGTGGATCATGACCCGGGCGTGGGGCAGAATGAAGCGTTTTCCCGCCGCGCCGCTGGTCAGGAGGACGGCGCCCATGCTGGCCGCCTGACCCATGCAATAGGTGCAGATCTGCGGCTTGACATACTGCAACGTGTCATAGATGGCCATGCCGGCGGTGACCACGCCTCCGGGACTGTTGATGTACAAGTGGATGTCGCGGTCCGGATCCTCGCTTTCCAGAAATAGAAGCTGGGCCACGATGAGGGAGGCCAGCGAATCGTCGATGGCCTGGCCGATGAAGATGATGCGTTCCTTCAAAAGCCGGGAATAGATGTCGTACGTGCGCTCCCCGCGATGGGACTGCTCGACTACGATGGGAACCAGTGCCATGGATTTTCCTTTCCCTCATCGGTGACCGGCCGACCGCCGCGTCTTTTCGGGCGCGGGCGGCCCTTCCTGTAAAAAGACACGCCGTCCGGCGGTTTCATTCCCAAAAAACCCCCGCCGTCCGGATGGGATTGTACCTTATTCCCGTCGGCCGCGTCAATGAAACGCCGCCGAAGGACCGCCGGACGGCCGGGAGCGTTTCCGCGCTTCCGGCCATAAAAAAACCGCCGAACCGGCGGAGTTTCGGATGAATTTTGGAGCGGGAGACGGGACTCGAACCCGCGACTTGAAGCTTGGGAAGCTTCCACTCTACCAACTGAGTTACTCCCGCATGCACGATTCAGACTTCTAGCAGAAAGCCGGAAGGGAGTCAAGAAAATCGGTATCGCGAAGGAAGGTATTGATATTCTTATGGAATTCCTTGTTTCGTCTCCGCATTGATACAACGGTCGAGCCGCGAAGCCGGAAAAGAGCCGGAAAGGCGGGGTAAAACCGCTTTCGTCCGGGATTCAGACGCTTGCGGCCACCTCGCGGAGCGCGGCGATGGCGGTGTTCACTTCCTCCTCGGTGTTCATCAGCGAAAGGCTGATGCGCACCGTCCCGCCCCGTTCGAACGAACCCACCGCCCGGTGGATGTACGGCGCGCAGTGCAGGCCCGTGCGCACCGCGATGTCGTAGGAGGCGTCCAGCACCGCGCCCGTCTCGTGAGGGGTCATGCCTTCGATCAGAAAGGAAAACACGCCCACCTGCCGGTCCGGATCGCCGGGGCCGAACAGGCGGAAGCGGGGATCGTCTCGAAAGGCGTCCAGGAGAAGCCCCATCAGGCGGCGTTCGTGCGAGAGGATGGCGTCCAGGCCGCGATCCAGCACGAAACGCACCCCGGCGGCCAGTCCGGCCACGCCCACGGTGTTGGGCGTTCCCGATTCCCAGTGAAAGGGCAGTTCGGTGGGCTGGAGGCGGCTGGCGCTGTCGCCGCCCGTGCCGCCCTCGCGCCAGGGCCGGATGGCCGCACGCGGACCCGCCAGCAAAACGCCCGTTCCCGGAGGGCCGAACAGTCCCTTGTGTCCCGGCAGGGCCAGAAGATCGATGTTGGCCGCCCGCATGTCGATGGGCAGCACGCCGCCGGTCTGGGCCGCGTCCAGAAGATACAGGGCGCGTTCGTGCCCGGCGAGCCCGCGCCCGATCTCTTCCATGGGCTGCACGGAGCCCGTGACGTTGGATCCGTGGGTGATCTCCACCAGGCGCGTTTCCGGCCGCACCGCCGCCAGGACGGCCCCGGGATCCGCCAGGCCGCGTTCGTCCACGGGCACGCGGGTGATGCGCACCACGTCCCGGTCGGCCAGGGATTCCAGGGGACGGCTGACGGAATTGTGCGCGGCCTCGGTGGTGACCACGTGGTCGCCCTCGGACAAGACGCCCTTGATGGCGAAATTCAGCGCATCCGTGCAGTTGTGGGTGAAGACCACCCGCTCGGGCCAGGCGAAGCCGAACATCTCGGCGACGAGTTCGCGCGTTTCGGTGATCTGGCGCTCGGCGGCCACGGCCATGTGGTGGGTGGCCCGGCCCGGATTCGCGCCCAGGTCGCGCATGCAGGCGGTCATGGCCTCCACCACCTCGGGCGGCTTGGGGTAGGTCGTCGCGGCGTTGTCGAAATAGATCATGCGCATTCTCCACGTTCGGAAAGACATCGACTTCGGCGGCCCAGCCTACCCGATTTGAAATGCGCCCGCAAGGATTTGAGGCGGATTCGCGGGACGAAAAGGCTCGGAATGGAAAACGGGCGGACCCGCAGGCCCGCCCGCAAGCGGTTGGGAACGTCTTCTCGGATCAGGGAGCGGCCACCAGGGCGGTCATTTTTTCGATGCCCGCCGCCTTGACCTTTTCCCACTCGATGTCCAGCACCAGGGTTTCGCCGGTGGCCCACAGGTGGGAGATGTCGAAATAATGCGCCGCGTCCTGGCGCTCGCTGACGCCGCCGGGGAGCACGAAGTGGGTGGTGATGCCGTTCGCGTCCACCTGGTGGGTCATGCGCATGCTGGCACCGGAACGATAGGTATAGGTCTCCGCCGCGGGATCGGCCAGGTCCAGGCCGAAGCTGCCCGGGTTGACCGTGTAGGAACTGCCGCCCATGCCGAAGGGACCGTAGTTGTAGTTGGAGCCCGAGGGCAGGCTGGCCATGAGATGGGTGAAGGTGATGGTATGCACGCGGCCCCACATGGCCTCGCCCAGGGTCAGCCCGGTGTATTCCTCCCGTCCCAGGATATCCTGCACGGTGGCTTCCAGGGCCGCTTTCAGGATGTCGGCGGGGGTTTCCACGGCGTCGGAGGTGTTCACGTCGTCCCAGGCCGGGCTGACGTCTCCGTCCGTCACGCCGTCGTTGTAGAGCTTGCGCAGGATCTTCAAAAGCGCCTTGCGTTCGTGCCCGCCCATACCGGACAGCCCGGCGGCGGAAACCTCGTCGTAGAACAGTTCGTGGGCCAGGCGCACGATGAGGAACTGGAAGAAGGTGGCGGCGGCGGAATCGGCCTTTTCGTCCTCGTTGATCGCGCTTGACGCGGGATCGGTGTGATCCTGCAGGCCGGAGGCCAGACGGTAGGACCAGTTCTCGGCCTTTATCAGGTCCAGGCCGGTGGCCGCGTCGGCGCTCAACTCCGCGCCGAGTCCGTAGCGTTCCGCCAGTCCGACGATCATGGGAGCCACTTCGGTGGCGAATCCGCTCGTCTGGTTGAATTGCAGGTCCGCGAAGTCCTCCCAGCCGTAATCGCCCGCCGCCACGATGGATTTCACGCCTTCGAAGCAGGAATATCCCCGCCAGCCGTCCGCCACGCCGAAGTGCAGGTAGGTGTCCGGAGCGCCGTCCTCGTTCAACGGATCGTTGTCGAACAGGCTGCCGTTGGTGTCGTTGTTGGCGGTGACGATCATGCCTTCCGTGGGATTCTTGCTCTGGGGAAGAAGGGCCTTGTCCACGTAGCCGTCCCATTCGTATTCGCCCGTTCCGGGCAGCACGCGCCAGGGAGGGTGGGCCTCCAGGTCGCCCTTTCGGATGGGCACCCAGGCGTGGGGATACCAGCCGATTTCGCCGTCCACGGTGGCGTAGTTGAAATTTTGCGCGCCCACGGCGAAATACTCGGTGGCGGCAAAGGCGTCGTCCAGGTTTTCGGCGTAATGCAGGTGCATGAAGGTGTCGATCTCGGCGGTGACCTCCATGCCCGTCCAGCGCATGCTCAACACGGTTTCCCCGTCGTCCTCCAGGATGGGGCCGTGGTGCGGCACGAAGAGCACGTCGCGCTGTTCGTACACGGGTTCTCCGTCGTGGCCCTTGCGGAACTGCATCGTGACTTTCTCCACCGGCACCTGCTGGCCGTCGAAGAGCACGCTCACGATGTTGTCGTCGTTGTCGCGCGTGACGGTCTCCTCATAAATGTCCAGCACGTCGAAGTTGGCCACGGTTTCGCCCCAGGCCACGTCGGCGTTGCGCCCGATGGCCACCGCCGGGGTTCCGGGGAAGGCCACGCCGCCGGCGTGCAGGCCGTCCTCGCCTTCCATGGCCAGGGTGTCCAGGGTCACGGGAATCCAGACGGGCGGGTTCTGGAGCGAGAGATGGGGATCGTTGCAGAGATAGGCCACGCCGTTTTCGTCGGGGGCCACGGACCAGTTGTTGCTGCCCACGTCTCCCGTGCGCCCGGACAGAATGTCGAAATCCAGAACGGCGTTGAAGCGGTCGAGCATTCGTTTCAGCGTCTCCATGTATTTCACCCGGCGCGCGGGCGCGGAGCTTTTACGGCCGGAGCCGGGGTGCGAATTTTCCGAGGCGCCCGGCAGGATGGCGGTGTGCGTGGACGGTTCCGTGAAGATGGTTTCCGTGAAGAATTCCTCCGGCAGCGCGGCGTGAAGCAGGGTTTCGTTCAGTTCCTCGCCGTAGGTTCCGCTGAGCGACCAGGTCTGGTAGCGGGCGATGGCCACCGTGTCGAGCACGTCCCAGTCGTCCGTCTGCTCGGGCGACTGCTTCACGAAAGGATGGCCGAACGGCTCGGGCCAGTCGCCGTCGTCGGCGCGATAGGCGGCCAGCCGGGCGTTGACGCCCGCGGTGAAGTCCGTGATGGCGTCTTTGGAGTTCTGGCTGAGCGCGTCCCACATGGCCTGGAGCAGATTCCCGCCGTCTTTCAAAGAGAAGATCTGCCGCATGAAGATGTCGTTTTCGATGATGCCTGGCAGCGTCGTGCCCAGCAGGTCGGTCAGGCGGCCGGTGCTGACCTTGCGGATGAACTCCATTTCCATGAAGCGTTCGCCGGCCTGGATGTAGCCGAGCGCCATCATGGCGTCGTGCTGGTTTTTGGCGTAAATGTGCGGAATTCCCCATGTATCCCAGGCCACGGCCACGTTGTCGTCCAGGCCGTCCAGAAGCAGCGCCTCGTCCACCGGCGTGTCCAGAATCTCGTCCAGACTCACGTCGCCGTCGGGCGTTTCGTCTCCGTCGGGGTCGGAGGTGTCGCCGTCCAGAATGAAGTCGCCGTCCGGGTTGGACGTGTCGCCGTCTTCGTTTTCGCCCCCGTCGTCACTGCATCCCAGGGCCAGGCCCAGGATGAACGCCGCCGGAAGGATACATAAAAAGATCGTTCGCCACCGCTGCATGCCGGACCTCCTTTGCCGTTCGGATTCGAAGCGTCGTCCCGTTATTTTCGATTTCCTGATGCTGTTTGGATTATAGTCGAATTCCGCAATGGAAACAATGCTTTTTGCGCGTTTCCCATGGGAAAGGGAGGAAAGGGGCGGATTCCGCATCGGGAAGGGCGTGGGAACCTGCCGATATCGCGCATGATTTTCCGTTCGAAAGGCCGATTTCGGCGTTTCGTCCGGGTGAACGCTTGAAAATCGGCCGCTTTTGTCCGGGGCCGAATTTCTTGAAATAACGACGTAACTTCTTGATATCACTGGAGATATATCCATTTTGCATCGCCAAGGCCCGCCGGTGGGAAACCGGGAAAAAGCGTCGTTTTCCAGGTTCCATCCGGATGCGGAAAAATAAAGCGGATTCCATAGTGAATTCATACGGTTAAGGCATAAAAAGCGATCGTCCGGGCGGAGCGCCGAAAACGAGGCTTTTTCGGGAGAACGAACGCGGGTTTCGGAGCGCCGTTTCGGAGGCGGAAATCCGCCCTCGGTTCTTCGTCAATCCTTCGTCATTTTTCGGGGGACGGAATTTCCAGAAGCAGATCGCGGGCCAGAAGGGCCATCATGCGTTCCTCCTCGGCGGGCAGAACGAAGGCCTGCACGGGGCTTTCCGGAAACGTGAGTCGCGGACCGCCGGAGCGGTTGCGGAGGGCGTCGAAATGAATCCCCAGTCTTTCCAGTCCCGCCAGCACGCGGGCGCGCACCGGCGCGGCGTTCTGCCCGATTCCGCCCGTAAACACGACGGCTTCCGCGTCGCCCACGGCCGCCAGGTAAGCACCCAGCGTCTTGCGGACCCGGTAGCAGAAAAGCTCCACCGCCAGCCGCGCGGGTTCGTCGTCGCGGGCCAGAAGCTCGCGCATGTCCGAGTTTCCCGCCAGTCCGAGAAGTCCCGACTCCCGCCACAACAGGCGTTCCGTCTCTTCCAACGACAGGCCGCTTTTCAGCAGATGCGGCACGATGGCCGGATCCATGTCCCCCGGCCGCGTGCCCATGGGCAGACCTTCCAGGGGCGTCATGCCCATGCTGGTGTCGATGCAGCGCCCGTGGCGCACGGCGGCGGCGGACGCGCCGTTGCCCAGGTGCAGAATCACCAGGCTGGGATCGCGAACGCCCGTCATGCGCGTATACGCGTGCAGAATGGACTGGTAGGACAGGCCGTGGAAGCCGTAGCGACGGATGCCCAGGCGTTTCGCCAGTTCCACGGGCAGCGCGTAGACGGCGGCGTGCGGCGGCATGTCGCGGTGAAAGGCGGTGTCGAAGGCCAGCATCTGGGGGATGGCGCGGGCCTTCATGGCCTCGACTCCCGCCAGGGCGGGGGGATTGTGCAGGGGCGCGAGGTCCGCCAGTTCCTGGAGCGTCTCCTCCACGTCGCGGGTGAGCCGCACGGGCCGGTAGTGGCGCTCGCCGCCGTGGACCACGCGGTGAATCACGGCGTCCGGATCGCCCGGCAGGCGCTTCAGAACCTCCGCGATGGCCGCCTCGTGCCCGTGAGAAACCTCCACCAGCCCGCCCGCGACGAAATCCGGATCCGGATTTTCGATGTCGTAAAACCCGTATTTAACCGTGGAGCTTCCGCAGTTCAGAACCAAAAGCCGCATGCCGCCTCCGTGTTCGCGATCGGAGAATTCCGCCCGTCGATGGCGGACGCCGTCGTTTCTACCATCGGCGGGGCGGAAAAGCAAACCGGAGGCGCGGGGGCCATGGCGTCACTCTTTTTCCAGCGCGAGACGGGCCACGCTCACGGCCCGGTCTTCCTCCATGCGCGAAATCCGCAGGAGAAACTTCCGCGCCCCGGCGTTCGTTTTCGCCAGATCCGAAAGCGGCGCGGCCAGGCGTTTCGCCGCTTCGGGGGAAACGGCGTGCGCGTGCGCCAGGGCGGCAAGAAGCTCGGTGTCTCCCGCTTGAGAAAGCGACGCCGCGGCCCGCCGCCGTCTCCGGGCGTCCTCTTCCGGATCGTAAGCGTTGTGTATGTAGTCGATCAGCGCGTCCGGAAGCACCGGCCAGATCCAATCCTCCCGCTCGTCCCGCGAAAGAAGCTCGTGCAGGCGGTGGAGCGTGGAAAACCGCCGGGTCTTGCGATACAGGCGCGTTACGGCGGGACGCCATTCGGAGGAAAGCGGGGATTCCATTCCGGGAAACCGGTGTTTCAGCACGGCCTCGGCCGTGTCCTCGTTGGCCGTGTCCAGCGATTCCACGGCGAAATCCGACAGCCGGCGCTCGCCTTCGGCGCTGAGGAACATGCGCTTCACCACGGCTTTCGTGGCGGTGCGGTCCCGCACCCGCGCGAGGAGGAAATCCAGCCGATCCTCTCCGGCCACCGCCGCCAGGGCGTCCAGCACCGCCGCTCGCTTTTTGGCGTCCCGGCGCACGGCGGGCCAGAGATCCACCAGCCTTCCCGCCGAATACGGCATGTCGTTTCGCGCCCAGAACGGAAGCCATTCCAGAACGTCCGCTCCGATCTTTCCGTCAAGTCCCGGCTCCACGAAGCGCCGCAACACCCTTCCGTCCACCGTCAAAAGCGCCGAGCGGAAAAAATCCGGGCGGGCGGTGCCGTGCAGCAGATCCAGAATCGTCCGCCCGTAGTCCTCCGGCGAAAGCGCCGCCCGAAGCAGCGACAGCAGGGGTTCCAGGCCGGGACACTGGTCCGGCCGGACGGGAGGCCGCGGAAGTTCCCGGTCCGGAACGGATTGAAGCACGGCCAGACAGGTCAGGCCGGGCCGGGCGGCGGCCAGATCCGCCACGCGATCGTCCGGAATCGTTTCGGAAAGGGCGTTCGTTCCGGCAGGCCGCGCCCGCCCGCCGTTTTCCCCGCGAACGGCCGCCAGGCAAAAGCGCTCCGCCAGCCACGGCCGCAGGCGCTCCAGGGCCTCCGCGCAGTCGGCGTCGCAGGCGAACAAATCCGGCCGGTCGCGAAACAGAGGAACGGACGACGAAAGCGCCGTCCGGGCCTCGTCTCGGGCGCAGACGGAGATTCCATCCGTAAAGGCGGGCAGATAAAAGAATCCTTCGGCGGCGCCTTCCACCCGCGACGACAGGTTTTCCAGTCCCTTTCGGTATTCCCGGGCCGAAGAGCCGCCTCCCCGGAAGCCCGCGTCCATGTACAGGCCCGCGTCCGGCGCTCCGGCCTCGATGGCGACGCCCAGGCTCGCGTCGGGCAAAAGGGGATTCGTCGCCAGCCGCACCCGCAGGGATCCGTTCTGGGCGGAACCGGGGCCGGAATCCACCGACAGCGTGTGGAACTGCCGCCGGTCGGTTTCCCGCGTGCGCACCATGCCTTCCGAAAAGCGCAGCGATCCGGGCGAACCCGGCCCGGCCAGGGCCTTGACGCCCTCCAATACGGCGGCCAGGACGCAGCGCATCAGGCGTCCCCGCCCGGCGTCGTCCAATCCCCATCGCAGGGCGTTCGGAACGAACATCCGTTTTCCGCCCCTCTCGCCGCCGCCGGAGCCCTCGGCGTGAAACCGCGTGCGGAATTTCCGGCAGACGGGATCCGCGTCCGCATGCCGATCCTCCAGCCAGGCCAGGGTTTCCGCCACGCCGCGAGTATCCTTCAGCGGCCGGAACGCCGATGATCCGGCGCTTTCCGGAAACCGGCAGGGAAGATCGTCTTCCGCCGATTCAGGCGAATCGGATCGGAGCGAAGGCTTCGGAGCCGTTTCGTCGCGGGAGATCTCCGGAGCCCAAGCGCCGTTTTCCTTCGGCTGTTCCATGCAGGCCGAAGCCGCGAAGGCCGGCGCGAACAGGAGCATCATGGCGAAAAGAGCGCCGGCGAGGGATACCGGGCGCTTCCTCGTTTTTCCCGTCTTCGTCATCGTTTTCCACCCATGCCGAAATCTCCGTGTTCCCGATTTCCTTTTACCACGGCAGCGCCTTTCGAACAAGATGCGGGCCGTTCGTCCAAAAGGGACGTCGGCGCGGGGATCCGGGACGAAATGCCCCTTTCCCGGCAAAAACCCTTGTTGCGGCGGAGCTTTGGAGGTATGATCCCGGCCATGAAACACGCATGGATCGAACGATTGGGATTGGGGAAGAAGACCGAACGGCCGGAGGGCGAAACCAGCCTGGGCCGCGATCTGGCGGAACGCCTGTCGGACCTGCCTCCCGAGCGTCTGCGCTACCTGGCGGCCTTCGGCGGTTTGCTGGGGCGGGTGGCGTTTTCGGACGGCGAAATCTCGGCCGAGGAAACCGGGCGCATTCGGGCGATTCTGCGGCACATGTCCGGCCTGCCGGAAGACGAGGCCGACCTGGTGACCCGGCTCATCGCGGAACGCGCCGAAACCTTGGTGGGGCTGGAGGACCATCTCTACACCCGCGAGATGAACGAACTCTGCGACGCGGACCAAAAGAAGGTGGTGCTGAGCTGCCTCTTCGCCGTGGCGGCCGCCGACGACGAAATCAGTCCGGAGGAAAACGCGGCGGTGCAGACCATCGCCAAGGCCCTGCGACTGCTTCCGAAGGATTTCGTGGAGATCCGTTCGCTCTACCGGGACAAGCTGTCGGTACTGAAGGATCTGCCCGGACATTGACGGCCGGAACCGGCTTCGAGAGGCGGACGGCTTTTCCGTCCCCCCGCTTCATACGACCCGCCCGTACGGGCTTCTTCCGGATGTGTAACTCCGCAATAAAGGGAAAATCATGAAGAAATCCGGCCTGTTGTTGTTGGGGATGCTGTTCGTTCTTCTGCTTGCGGCCTGCTCGGAAAGCTCGGATTCGGGGCTTCCGGACGGCGACGATTCCACGGACGGAGACGACGCGACGGACGGCGACGGCGAAACGGCCCCCGACGGCGACGGCGAACCGCCCGTGGACGGGGACGACGACGCGGGCGAGGGAGACATCGAAGAGTCCTGGCCGGACTACCGCGCGGTGGAGGAGGTCAATCCCTTCATCGCCACCGGGGGAACGGGCTTCGGCATCGGCAGCGGTTTTCCCGGTCCGAAAGCGCCCTTCGGCCTGATCGCCCCCGGCCCGGAAAGCCGGGGAACCTACGGCACCACGCCCATTTACCACAACGGCGGCTATTACACGGAAGACGTGATCCTGACCGGTTTCGCCCACACGCACATGTACGGCGTGGGCATCGCCGCGTACGGAAATATTCAACTGACGCCCATCGCGGGAGCGGTGGATGAAGAGGCGATCAAGGAGGACAATTACATGTCCACCTTCGACAAGGCCACCGAAGAGGCCATGCCGGGCTACTACGCCGTCACCCTGGACGACAGTGGGGCGCGGGTGGAACTCACCGCCACCGAGCGCGCCGCCCACCACCGTTATACCTACCCGGAGAGCGTGACGACGGCCAGCGTGCTGCTCGACCTGGCGCATACCTGCAACGACGGCCGCGTGGAGGACGGTACGGTGACGATCGTTCCCGCCGAAAGCCGGGTGGAAGGCGGCCTGCGCGTTTACGACGGATTCTCGGGACGCTACGACGGCGTGTGGGTGTACTTCAGCGCGCGCTTCAACAAGGCGTTTCAGACCTCCGGAACCTGGGAAAACGGTGAAATCACGGAGGATTCCGCCACGGCGGGCGGCGCGGACTTCGGGGCCTACTTCACCTTCGACATCTCGGACGGCGCGCCCCTGGAAGTGCGGATCGCGCTGTCTTTCGTCGGCGTGGAAAACGCCCGGGCCAACCTGGAGGCCGAGCTTCCGGACTGGGATTTCGAAGCGGCCCGGCAGACGTTGGAGGATCGCTGGGAGGAAACCATCGACCGGGTGCGCTTTTTCGGCGGCAGCGAGCGCCAGCGCACCATCATGGCCACGGCCGTCTACCATTCCTTCTTCATGCCGGACATCTTTTCGGACGCGGACGGCGGCTACACGGGCTTCGACGGCATGGCGCACACGGCGGAAAACTTCACGTATTACACGGACTTTTCCATGTGGGACACCTACCGCACCCAGCATCCCCTGCTGAACCTCGTGGCCCGAAACGAAAGCGCGGACATGATGCAGTCGCTCGTGCGCATGTACGAACAGGGCGGCAAGCTGCCGAAATGGCCCATGGGGTCCGGCTACACGGGCTGCATGGTGGGCCGCCCGGCGGACGTAATTCTGGCGGACGCCTATCTGAAGGGCGTGCGGGCCTTCGACGCGGCCACGGCCTACGAAGGCATGCTGGCCCACGCCCAGACACCGGTGGAGGAAGGCGAAAGCAAGGAATACGTGGAAAGCGGTTACGTTCATGCCGATCTGCACGGCGGTTCGGTGTCCAAAACCATGGAATACGCCCTGGCCGACGACGCGGTGGCCAATCTCGCCGCCGCCCTGGACGATGCGGAAAACGCCGCTCTGTACAAGGAACGCGCGGGCAACTACAAGCATCTCTGGAAAGAAGACATCGCCTTTTTTTGGGGCAAGAACGGAGACGGCACCTGGGCGGAGGGCTTCGATCCCCTGCCCTGGACGGACGTCTTCACCGAGGGCAACGCCTGGCAATATCTGTGGCTGACTCCCCACGATCCGAAAGGACTGGTGGATCTCTTCGGATCAGAGGCCGCCATGCTGGCGAAGCTTACGGAATTCTTCGAACAATCCGAAGCCGAGAGCCAGGGCCCCAACTACGGCATCGTCCCGCCGCACTACTACTGGCACGGCAACGAACCCGATCTGCACGCGGCCTATTTCTTCAACCTGCTGGGCCGTCCGGACCTGACCCAGTACTACGTCCGCTGGATCATGGAGCGCGTCTACACGGAAAACCCGGACGGTATCCCCGGAAACGACGACTGCGGCACCCTCTCGGCCTGGTACGTCTTCTCCGCCACGGGCTTCTATCCCATCAGCGGAACCACCACCTATCTTGTAGGCAGCCCCCTGTTCGAGCGGGTGGAAATGACCATGGGCGAACACGCGCTGATCGTGGAAGCGCCCGGAACCTCCGACGAAAATCGGTACGTCCAGTCCGTCACCCTGAACGGCGAAGCCTTGAACGAACCCTGGTTCGACCACGCCGACATCGCCCAGGGCGGCGTCCTGCACTTCGAAATGGGGCCGAATCCCTCCGATTGGGGAAGCGCGGCCGTCTGGGAATAGGCGAAACGCGATCATGGCCGGGCGCAGCGAAAAACGGGACGACGTATACACCCGGGCGAAAATCAAGCTGGGCTACGCTTGCCCGTACGACTGCGCCTTCTGCGAATGTAAAAAGCGCCGCGAGCTTCCGGCTCCCTCCAAAAGAGCTTTGGCGGAAAAGGTCCAACTGGCCGCCCGGCTTGGAAGAAAACAGGCGCTCTTTTCCGGCGGCGAGCCGCTGCTCTGCCCCCACCTGCCCGTGCTGATGGCCCTGGCGAAACGCCTGGGCGTGACAAGCGGCCTGATAACCAGCGGTACCGGCCTGGACGACCCCGCGCGCGTGGAGACGCTCCGGCGGGCGGGCCTGAACTTCGTGCAGCTTTCCCTGCACGGCGCTTCTGAAAACACGCACGACGCCATCATGGGGCGGGGAGCTTTCGGCCGGGCGATGAATGCGCTGGAAAATCTCGCGAAGGCGGGCGTCGGCCTGCGGGTGAACACCGTGCTTACCCGGAAAAACCTGCATGAAATCGAGGTCTTGGCGGAAAGACTGTTCGCCTTTTCGCCCCTGGTTCACGAACTCTCCTTTTTAAATCCCGAAAGGCTTTCGGAAACGGAATTCGAAACCTATGTCCCCACGATCGCGGAGGCCGCCCTGGCGGTGCGCCGGACGATTCTCCACGTGGAAAACCACCCCGAACGGCCGAAAGACTTCCGCATCGTCTTCACCGGCTTTCCGCTCTGCGCCCTGCCGCGCCAGAACGACTGGAACGGGGATCTGGACGCGACGGACCGCGCCGAAATCTCCGAAACCACGGACCGGGCCTTCCGGCGGCCGGAATTTCTGGGGCGCGTCAAGCCGGAAGTCTGCGAAACCTGCGGCTATATCGAGGACTGCGAAGGGGTTTACGAGTCGTATCTTTCCCGGCGGAAAACGGACGAGTTGCATCCTTTCCGCTCGCCCGTGGCCAACGGCTTCTGCTATCTGCCCGAAAAGACGCTTCCGGATTTCGATCCGGCCGACTGCCCCATCCTCGGCGACCGCATGGAGGCTCCCCACCCGGACCGGACCCTGCTTCTATTGCGGGAATCCGGCGTGGAGATCGTCCGCACCGAAACGCGGGACTTCACGGACGAGGCCCTTCGCCGTGTCAAGCGAAACCGGGGACAGATCTACCTGGACCTTTCCGGCAAACGCTATCACGAGGATTTCCGGGCGGACCTGGGCAAGCTGGAACCCGTCGAAATCTGTACGAAATGCGAGCGTTTCCCCCAATGCCCGGGAGTCTACGCCCAGTCGCCGGGCGATCCCTTCGGCGCGGCGGAAGAAGAGCTTCTGACGTTGATCGAAGGTTTCCGTGGCCGGGTGCTGGACGTGGGCGGCGGCCCGGTGCGCTACGCCCGGGAGTTCGGCCGCCGGATCGAGGCCGGGCGCATGGATTACTTCGTGGTGGAGCCCACGCCCGCCGAAGCGCTTCTCGACTTTCTCCGGCGCTACGGGCTGGAGCGTCGGCTGTTTCGCGGCTGCGTGGAGGATTTTGTTTGGGAGGGGCCGCCGTTCGACTGGATCCTGGTATTACGCAGCCACAACCACCTGCACGACATCCCCCTGGCCTACGCGAACATGGCCCGCCGGCTGAACCCCCAAGGGCGGCTTTTGGTGGTGGACAACTCGGCCTTCGGGCTCGTGCGGCGGCGGGAAACCTTCGAGGCCACGCGCACCGACGGTGGACCGGAACGCTTCGAGCACTTCAACAACCACGGGGCCGAGGACGCGGTTCCCCTGGTGGAGGCGGCCGGATTCCGTTGCCTGGAGTCCCATCCCGTGCATCCGAAAAGCGCCAACCAGTGGTGGGCGCTGTTCGTCCGCGAAGAAAATAAAGGTTGAGTATGGAAAGGAACCTGCAACGATTTCTGTCCGCCGAAAGCACCCGGCAGTTGACGATCATCCTTTTGCTGTTGCTGCCGCTTCTTTCATGCCACACTCCGATCATCGATGCTCTCGAAACGTTTTCGTCCTCCTCAAAGTCGAAGAACTTCCAGGAACTCCTCTTTCTGCTTTCATCGGCCGTTCTCGTCCTGGGGATCGTGTCCACCACGGTGCTGTCCGGATTCTATTCCGGATTGCTCAACCGCTTTTCCGGAGCGCGGGTCATCGGGCTGTTGTTTCTCTGGTTGTCGATTGTTTCCATGCGAGCCGCCACCGATTTCCCCCCACTGATTCTTTTATTGGAAAACCTTGAGATTGCATCCGTTTGCCTGATATTCTATTTTTTTCTGCTTCATTATCCAACCATCTGTTCGGCCCTGGAACAAAGGGAGGACGCCGAAAATCATTCGGAAACGGACAACAAGCAAATTCTGTGGGTGACCTACCTGCGGGTCTTCGCCATTTTCGCCGTGGTTCTTCTTCATACCGCCACGCCGCTTTTGCATGGAATGGCGGTCTTGCCCCGTTCGATCTGGTGGACGGGCAATCTCTACAATTCCGGCGTGCTGATGAGCGTGCCATTGCTCTTCATGATTTCCGGTTTTCTGCTGTTGACCAGAGACGAAACATTGGTTCTGTTTTTCCAAAAGCGCGTGAATAAAATCATTCTTCCCTTGATCGTCTGGACCGTCTTTTACATGGCCTGGAAGGATCTCTTTACTACGGAACAGCCGACAACTCTCCGTTCGTTCATTACCGCCGTTTTCACTCCGGCGGTGGCCCACCTGTGGTTTCTGTATGCATTGTTAGGTATTTACCTGTTCGTGCCCATTCTGCGCATCATCGTTTTCAACACGAGCGTACACATTCGATATTATTACATCCTGCTTTGGTTTTTGGCCGCCGCCATCATTCCAATGTTCGGAAACCATCTCCACATCAAAAGCGCCATCGATCTGAAAATGATCTCCGGGTATACGGGCTATCTGATGGTCGGCCTGTTGTTGGGAAACTTCCATGTAAGCCGAAATACGGCCAAATTTTCTTTGATTGCCGCCATCCTCTGCGTCGCCGTTACCGCCGCAGGCATCTACGACCTTTCCCTGCGGGCCGGCGAATATGACATGTATTATTGTCAGTATACCAGTCCCAACGTGGTCGCCCTGGCGGTAAGCGTTTTCATCCTGTGCAAATACGCCTTTTTGCATTTTCCCGTTTTTCATCATCCCGCAACGATTCGAATCGCCCGGATGTTCGGAGAAACCAGCATGGGCATTTATTTGCTGCATGCCGCCCTATTGGCTCATTTCATGCGAGGTGATTTCGGGTTCACGCTCAGTTGTGATACCAGCCATCCATGGCTGAGCATTCCTGTCACTGCCGTGGTGACCTTCGTCCTCTCTTTCGGGTTGGTCTGGCTGATGAGGAAAAACCGCTGGTTGCGGAAGATCGTCCCGTAAGGATTTGATGTCAGAAGCCTTCAGCGCCTTGCCGCCTGTTCCTCCAGACGCGCCACACGTTTTTCCATGGAAGGATGGGTGGACAGAAGGTTCATCAACGCGCGGCCCGAAAAGGGACTGGCGATGAACAGGTGCGCCGTGGCCGGACCGGCCTCGCGCATGGGCCGGGCCTCTATGCCCATGTGGATTTTCTTCAACGCCGAGGCCAGGGCCAGGGGATCGCCGGTGAGTTCCCCGGCGGCCTTGTCGGCGTGAAACTCGCGGCTGCGACTGATGGCGAACTGGATCAGCATGGCCACGAGCGGCGCCACGATGGCCATGACCAGAAGCCCCACCACGCCGCCGTTGTCGTCGTTGCTGCTTCGACCGCCGAAACCTCCCAGAATCGCTCCCCATTTCGCCATCCAGGCCAGGGAACTGATCGCCCCAGCCAAGGCGCCCACCACCGTTCCGATGAGGATGTCCCGATGCAGGACATGGGCCAGTTCGTGGGCCAAGACGCCTTCCAGTTCGCGCTCGTCCAGCATGCGGAAAAGCCCTTCCGTCACCGCCACGGCGGCGTGTTCGGGATTGCGGCCCGTGGCGAAGGCGTTGGGCGTGGCGGACGGGATGATGTAGACCTTCGGCATAGGGATCTTCGCGTGTCGGGACAGCCGCTCCACGATGCCGTGCAGGCGCGGCGCGTCGTGGGCCGTCACCTCCCGGGCGCGGTAGGCCGCCAGGACCATTTTGTCGGAAAACCAGTAGGCCACGAAGTTGGTGACCACGGCCATGCCGAGGGCGAAATACAGCCCCGTGGGCCCGAACTGGGCTCCCACGAACATCAGCAGGGCGGTGAGTCCGAACATCAGCAGCGCGGTCTTGAGAATATTCATGAAGTCGATCCTCCTTTGCGGCCGCGCGGGCGGCCGAGATTGCGATTTCGTCGTGATTAATGTAAGCGCGGGCAGGATTTTGTCAAGTCGCGCGCGGAGCCGAATTCCGGAGGGGAGTCGGATCCGGGGTGGACAATTTCGGCTATTCAGTATATAATACGCTCGCTTTCGGACGGAAATTCCGCTTCGACGGCCGGAAGGCGAAAAATCGTCTTTCAAATGAAATAAAAACTCCCTTCGGACGGTCCAACCTCGAAAAGGCGCCCGGCGGTCATCGGTTGGGCGCGAAGTCCTTGAAATCGGAAATGGAAAGATTGCATTGCATTTTCCTTTCGAATCCGTATACTCGCGAACCGGTTGTTCACCGGCGTGAAATTCCGTTTCCGCCGAACGTCTTTTAAGTTTTTTAAGGAGTTGAATACAATGAAAAAACAGGTGCTTACAATCTTCGCCTTCATGTCGCTGCTTCTCCTGTTTGCCGTTCCGGCCCAGGCCGACACCACCATGAAAAAGGATCTGGCCGTGGGAGGAAGCCTGCTTCTGGGCGGCGCCAACCAGAACCTGGGTTTCATAATGGGTCTGGAACCCAACGTGATGTATTTTCCCATCGATAACCTGGGCGTGGGCGGACGTCTGGGATGGAACGTGGCTCCCAAGGGCGGCGCTTTTCATATGATTCCCATCCTGGTGGGCGCTCAGTACTACTTTACCTTGCCCATCAAGAATAAAAGCCTGAAGAAAAAGCTGAAACTTTATCCGGCCTTCCACCTGGGAACCACCATCGCCGACACCGGCGACGCGGGCTTCGCCATCGATTTCGGCGGCGGCGTGCAGTACGAAGTGGTCAAGAACCTGGCCATCGACGGCCGCGTGGACCTGCGCGTTCCCATGATCGGAAAATTCAACAAGATCTTCATGGGCGGCGTGATGTTCGGCGTACTGTACTATCTTCCGATGTAACGAATCGGAAAATAAAAGGATTCTCGATCCCCCGGGGTTTGGGCCTCGGGGGATTTCTCTATTTCAGGCCAGGCAGGCCGGATACCGTGGTTCGGACAGATATTCTTTGTCGGGTTGGAATTTACTCCTACCTACTCTTCCCTCTCCAGGCTCTCGGCGGATGCCTCGCGCACCTTCCAGAGCTTCATCATGTTCGTCTGGAAAGGCTCGTCGCCCAGTTTCAGGCCGAAGGTCACCGCGATATCGTCGCCCGGGCGCACGAGATCGTAGGCCAGCATCTCCCGTTCGGCCTGGTCCACCACGCCCCGCACGCCTTCGGTCCAACTTCCCCGCAGGGGCTTCACGCCCCAGTAGAGCGCCAGCCGGTTCAGCACGCGGTCGTGCCGGGAAAAGGCGATCAGGCTGGCCCGGGGCCGGTGGGCGCTGACCAGAGCCCCCGAGCGCCCGCTTTCCGTGTACACCGCCACGGCCCGCAGGTCGAACTCGGCCGCCGCCCGGGTGACCGCTTCCGCGATGGCTCCGCTGAAAGAGCGGTCGCGCATGACGGGGTGGATGGGCTGGCGGTACATGTCCCCGGTGGCCTCGATTTCCTCGATGATCGCCGCCATGGTGCGCACGGTGCGCACCGGGTAGCGGCCCACGGAGGTTTCGGCCGAGAGCATCACGGCGTCGGTGCCGTCGAGAACGGCGTTGGCCACGTCGGAGACCTCCGCCCGGGTGGGAATGGGATTGACGGCCATGGAGTCCAGCATCTGGGTGGCGGTGATGACCGGCTTCGCCAGGGCGCGGATCTCGGCGATGGTGCGCTTCTGCACCACGGGGACTTTCTCGTGCCCCAGTTCCACGCCCAGGTCGCCCCGGGCGATCATGCAGCCGTCCGCCGCCTCCAGCACGGCCGGAAGGTCGGCCACCGCCTCGGGTTTTTCGATTTTCGCCAGAACGGGAAGTTCCGGAGCCAGCCGCCGCACGGCCAGCAGATCCTCGGGACCGCGCACGAAGCTTAAAGCCACGTAATCCATGCCCAGTTCCCGCGCCAGTTGCAGATCCTGTTTGTCTTTTTCGGTCAGCGCCGGGGTGGAAAGCCGACTTCCGGGCAGGTTGAGCCCCTTTCTGTCGCGCACCGTTCCGCCCACCTCCACCCGGCAGCGCACGGCGTCACCGTCGATGTCCAGCACCGAGAGGCGCAGGCGGCCGTCATCGATCAGAATGGGATCGCCGGGGCGCACGTCACGGGCCAACGGCGCGTACGAGTGATACAGGCAGGTTTCGTCGCCCGGACCGTCGCCGCCCAGAAGCGTCACGAGCGCGTCCTCCTTCAGCTCCGCCTCGCCGCTTTTCACCGTGGACAGGCGGATCTTGGGGCCGCAGAGATCCCCGATGGCGGCCACGAAACGGCCGCTGCGGGCGCGGGCCTCGCACAGGTCGGCGAACATGCGCCGGTGGCTGTCCGCGTCGCCGTGACTGAAATTGAAGCGGGCCGCGTCCATGCCGGCTTCGATCATTTGCTGAAGACGCTCCACCCCGGCGGTGGCGGGGCCCAGGGTGGCGACGATTTTGACGTTTCGCATATCTTCGGTCCTTTCCGAAAGGTCGCTTTCCGCGTTCGTCCGGGCTGTCTCACGCCCGAAGAATCGCTTGTGATTTCAGGGCCTTTCCCGATGACAGTCCAGGCAGTACAGCGGTCGTCCGGCGTGGCCTTCCTTCCATTTCTCGATGTGGCAGCCCCGGCAGGCGCGGTGCATGGCCTCGGGAAGCTTGATGGTCGCCGCCTCGCGGTTGTGGCAGGTGGTGCAGCCTTCCGGTTCGGTCTTTTTGCCGTCTTTCAGGTCGTGGTGACAGCGTTCGCAGCGGCGCGCGGCGTACGTGACGTGTTCGTCGTGGGTGCGGAACTTCACGGGAACGTAGCGTTTCGTGGCCTCCGTGGTGGCGTCCAGGATGGGCACGGGCCGAAGCGCGGCGTTGGAGCTCCGCGCGGGCGTTTTCGCCTCCGTTCCGTTTTCTCCGCTCTCGGCGGGCGCCTTTTCCGAGGCGGACGTGTTCGGCGGGTCGGCGTGAGCCAGTGAACCTTTCGTCGGAAGGGAGAGCGGCCCGCAAAGCGACGCGAACGCCAGCATCAGAATGGCGGGAAAGGCAATCTTCAGGAATCGTCCGGCTTTTCTTTCGTCGAGGCTCATGGGCGGCCCTCCCGGTCCAGGATCAGCCGCGCGGCCCGATAGCCGGAAATCTGCACGGCGCTCATCCCGTGGCCCGGCTGGACGAAGGCCCCTGCCAGATACAACCCCTCCACCGGAGAACGGTTCGAAAGCTTTTCCCATTGATCGGGGGTGAGGTCGAATCCGTAGGGCGAGCCCGTTTCGTTGAGCGTGAAGGCCGTGATGGCGGGAGGAGTAATCATCTCTTTCACCTCCACGTGCCCGCGAATCCCGGGGAAATAGGTTTCGGCCACACTTAAAAGCTGGTCGGCCACCTGTTCCTTCAGCGCCCGGTAGCGCACCGGATCCTTGGGCCAGAGATCCGCGTCCGCGTAACTGTGCATGACCAGGACGGATTTTCCGGGCGGCGCGTAGATCGGATCGCCCAGGTTGCCGTACAGGGTGAAACTTACCGCGCCCTGGCGATAGCGAGCCTTCATCATACCTTTGTAAAGCTTGTCCGCGTCGTAGCCGGGATTATGGAAAAACTCGTAATCCTTGTCGTTCCAGGACTCCGGCGGCCGGTCCAGCCCCAGGTACAGACCCACCAGGGAGTTGGAGGGCTTCAGGCCGCGAATCCGGCGGGCATAGTCCTCCGGGACGTGCGCTTTGTCCAGCAGCTTGAAGAAGGTCTGGTAGGGATCCGCGTTGCTGACCACGTAGCGGGTGCGGAAGACCTTGCCACGCTCGGTGCGCACCGCGCGGACCGCGCCGTCCTCCACATCGATGCCCACGGCCCGCTCGCCCAAAAGGACGCGCCCGCCCAGTTCCCCGATGCGCGCGGCGTAGGCGTCGGACAGGGCCTGGCTCGTGCCTTCCACCTGCCACGCGCCCTCGGTGAGATACAGGTACATGGCGGTGAGGTACAGGGGCGCCCAGAGTTTCGACGGCGGCGGGCCGAAGTACACCCAGAGCTGTCCCAGAACGGCCTTCAGGCGCTCGTCCGTGAAGTGTTCGTCCAGGACCGATTGCAGGGTGCGGTTTCGGACGGCGTAAAACGCCCGTTGCCGCAGGGGAACGAGCGCCCGCACGAAAGCCGCCGACACGGGGCCTTGGCGATACAGTTCCCGCAGGGCCAGCACGTCCTCGGCCACCTCTCGCATGCGCTCGAAGTAGGCGTCGATGGGGTCTTTTTCCTCCGGCCAGTTTTCCTGCAAAGCCCACTTGGCCGCCGTGAAATCCGCCGGAAGGGTGAAATCGAGATCCGGAAAGACGGAGCGGTAGAGGTCTTTTATGGGGATCATTTTCACCCGCTCGGCCACGCCCGCCTTTTCGAGCAAGGCGCATAACCCGCCGCCGCGCCCGCCGCCGCCCGCCATTTCATGCAGCGACGTATCGAAGGTGAAGTCTCCCCGGGTGAAGTTCACCGCAGAGCCGCCGACTTTGTGGTGCTGTTCCAGCAGCACGACCTTCAGCCCGCCGGAGGCCAGATGGACCGCCGCCGAGAGCCCGCCCAGGCCCCCGCCGATCACCACCACGTCCGCGTCCGTCTCCCGGTCCCGGCCCAGGGGCTCCGGCGCGCAGCCGGAAAGCAGGAGCCATCCGGCCATAAAAGCCCAGAAAACCCCCTCGACGAAACGGAAACGGCGGCGGATCATCGCCGTTCGTTCAGAATGCACAGGCTGTCCACGCAGATGTAGCCGGGGCGGCAGTGGGACGCCAGCGTGCAGTCGCCCCGGCAGTTGAATTCGTCGAAACAGGAGAAATTCCCCGGGCAGGCGCTGGCGGCGGGCCGGGGCATGGGCACGCAACCCGTGTAATTCTCGCAGGTCTGGCCGGGCCAGGCCAGATAACCCGAGACGCACTGGTCCGGCGGGCAGTCGAAGTCCTCCTGCCAGTACCAGCCGCCGGAACTGCAACGGCGGAAGCCCGTGCCTTCCGTATTGCAGATCTTGTCGCCGTGGTCGTACAGGACGGCGGGTTCGCCGTCGGCGATGCCCACGTGGTAGACGCAATGCTGAATATCCGGAGCGCAGTAGCGGCCCTCGTCGTCGAAGTCCAGAAGGCAGCGATGGCCCGGCAGACAGCCGTTGTCGTTCACGCAGGGACTGCCGTCGGTGAGGTTGATCTGATCCGGTTCCCGGTCGGCGCCTTCTCCGTCCAGGTCGGTGTCGATCTCGAATTCCGCTTCCTCGTCTCCATCCGCCGGAGGCATTTCTTCGCAATAATCGTCCTGTTGCGGATCGGGATTGGCCACGCAGCCTTCCGCGCAGGTACGGCGATAGCGTTCCTCGATGAAATAGCCGCAGGTGGGATAGGCGCAGTCCAGGCTGAGCAGGCATTCGTAAAGCTGGCTGCCCTTGCAGATGTCCACCGAATGGTCCACGGTGTTGTCGCGGCAGGTGTTTTGGAACAGCGTGGAGCAGCGGGGGTCGTATTCGCCGTTGACGCAATCGTACACGCGATCGATATCCGCCTCTTCCGTATCGCCGTTTTCGGCGTCCGTCTCCGTGTCCGGCTCCGCATCGCCGTCGCCGTCCGCTTCTCCGTCGCCGTCCGGAAGGTCCGGATCCGGATCGGGGTCCGCGTCCGGTTCCGCGTCGCCGTCCGCCGGCGGGGCGTCGTCGCCGTCGTCCACGATGATCCGTTTGCACTCCTGGTATTCGCACTTGAATCCGGCGCCGCAATCCTCGTCCTTGACGCATTCGCGGTAGGGTTCTTCCTTCGAATCCTCGCCGCAGCCAGAAAGCGCGCCCATTATAACGAGAAACAGGAACGAAACCAGCAGCCCGCCCGCCATTTTCCGCATCGTCATCTTCGTCTTCCTCCCGGTCGCCACGCGTAAACGAATCCGTCTGCGATTATATCACATTCCACGGGAAACGCCACGCCGAAGCATGAAAGCGAATGGAACGGGAGGGCGGCGGTTCAGAACAGTCGCCTGCGGGCGTAGATGTTCAGCAGCAGGGCCACCGCCGAAAGCGTCACCACCAAGGAGGTGCCGCCGTAGCTCATCAGGGGAAGGGTCACGCCCACCACCGGCAGAAGCCCCAGCACCATCCCGATGTTGATGACCACCTGCCAGAAAATCAGCGTCGTGGCTCCCAGGGCGGCCAGGGCCCCGAACTTTTCCCGCGCCGATCCGGAGATGTGCAGGCCCGAAAGCAACAGCGCCAGGTACAGGATCAGAAGCGAGATCGTCCCCAGAAAGCCCTGTTCCTCCGCCCAGACGCTGAAAATGAAATCCGTATGCTGTTCCGGCAGGAAGCGAAGCTGGGTCTGGGTGCCCTTCTTGAAGCCCTTGCCGGTCAGTCGGCCCGACCCCACCGCGATGATGGACTGCCGCCGGTGATAGCCGCTTCCCTGGGGATCGCTCTCCGGATTCAGGAGCGTCAGAATGCGCTTCTGCTGATAGGGTTTGAGCACGTAACTCCAGGCCACGGGGACCGAGAGCAGAAACACGAGGAACAGAATCAGCAGGGTTTTCGTCTGGATGCGCGCGAAGAGCATCATGGTGAAGCCGATGGCCGCCAGCAGAAGCGAGGTTCCGAGATCCGGTTCCAGAAGCACCAGCACCACCGGTATGAACAGCAGCGCCCAGGCCGGGCCGAGCTGCTTCAGGGAAAAGCCCTTCAGCGGCGTCTCCCGGTCGTGAAAATGCTTAGCCAACGCCAGAACCAGCGTGATTTTCATCAGTTCCGAAGGTTGCAGCCGGAACACGCCCAGGTCGATCCAGCGCTGGCTGCCGCCGATGCTGCGATTGAAGAACACCAGGACCAAAAGCAGCGCCGTGATCCCGAAAACGACATAGGCCATGCGTTCGTAAATGCGATAGTCCACCAGGTAGATGGGCAGGGCCACCGCCAGGGCGATCCCCAGCCAGACCAGTTGGGCCGTGAAATACTGGGGGCTGGTGGCGAAGGAGGCGGAGTAGAGATTGACCAGCCCGATGCCCAGAATCGCCATGGTGACCAGAAGCAGCGGCCAGTGAAAATTGTCGGCGCTTTTCGAACCCATTCCGGGGCCCCGTTATTTTTCGGCGGCGACCTGGAAGGCGGGCAAAGCGGTGAAGAGGTCGTCCGATGTTTTTTCGGCGAACGCGCGGAACGGTTCCGGCAGGTCCAGGTTACCCGTGACCTGCTTCACGAATTTCTCGTAGGGAATCACGGCCAGGGCGTAATACGTCCCCGATTTGGGATCCACGTAATGATCCTCGATGGGCGCGCCCCGATAGCCCGCCTTGGCCACCAGCCGCGCCAGTTCGGTGAACCCTTCCGCGCTTATCGGTTCTCCGGCGGCCGCGCGTTCCTCGCGGAACTTCGCCAGAAGCGCCTCGGCGTAGCGGTCGAACAGCTCGGTGATCTGCTTTCTGGCCTGGCTGTGCGACTGGTACAGCGCCAGTTCATGGCTTTTGACTCCCGCGATGAAGCCCACGCCCCGCACCAGGCGACCGCGCTCCCGGTTGTTCTCCGCGCCCGACTGGAAGGAACACCACGGCGGCGCCTCGGCCGGAACGGGCTTGCGGATCTCCACCCCCGAACAGCCCGAGAGTCCGGAGAGCCAGAGTCCGGCCACGAGGGCGAGCGACAAGTGAAAGGCGAATGTGCGAACCATGATATCCCCTCTTCAACGATCGGTTATCCTTACTTTTTTTCTCGATCCGGAAAGGCGGGCCGGCGGCCGATGTTCCCGCCCTTCGCCTTCCGCTTCGGTCCTTATCTAACACAAACCGCCGGGTTTTACAAAGGAAAGGCGAAGGGCGGGGCTTCTCTTTCTTTGCTTCGGCTCGGTCCGCGTCAGTGCAGGCAGATCGTATCGTATTCCACCCGGATGTGGGACGACGGCGGGGGAATGTAGCCGTCCACGAAAAGGATGGTGTTGGTCCATTCGTCGTAAATCCACTGCGTTACGGTTTCATCGTTCACCGTCACGGAAATCGTGTCCGGATCGGCCAGGCGGGAGAGGAAAAACTGATTCCGCAGGGAGAAGAGGTGGGGCACCATGAAATCGAAGATCGGCTCGTAGTCCGTGGAGCAGATCGAGTGGAAATGCTGATCCTCGTGGACATTGCAGGCGTCGGCCACCTCGATGTAGCGCAGCCCGGCCTCGGCTTCTCCGGAAGCGCCCGTGCAACCGTCCGGAGCGTCTCCCACCACGGCGTAGATCTCCAGCATCGAGATGTTGCGCGGTCCCTTGATGGAGGTGAAAAAGTCGATGTAGTACTCCACGGTGGAAGGGGACTGGTCTTCCTCGTCGCTGAAGAAGACCACCACCAATTTGGCGTCGTCGCGCAGGAACCCCGCGTTTTCGTTGGACAACCGAGGTTCGGAAAGGGCCACACGCACGGCTTCCAGCCCCATTTCCTCGGACGAGCCACAGTCGTCCCAGGTGGTGATGCGGCCGGAAAACGCCGTGACGATCTGTTCGGGCGTCAACGCATCGTCTCCGCGATTAGCCAGGATGGGGGGATCGCCCAGGAGACGGCCGGAATGGAGGTTGGATTCCATGTCCATGGAGATCAGTCCCAGTTGCAGGTCGGAATCCGGATTGGAGGAATTGATGAAAGCGCCCAGATCGGCGGCCATTGTGGAATGGTCGTCCAGCATGGAGCCGGAGCAGTCCACCACGAAGAGAATGTCCAGTTTCGGCAGAGCGATCTGCTGAAAATCGTCCACCTGGTGCGCCCGGTCGAGGGCCGTGCCCTGCAAGGGAAGGACGAGATCCCAGGAGGCGGCGTCGGTTCGGACTCGGATCGTTCCGTAGGCATCCCCCGGTTCCGACGGGCAGAAGCGCACGCTCGCGGAAACGGATTGCGGGTGGTTCGCCCCGCCGATGGTGACGGGCAGATTTTCCGGCGGCGTAAGAAAGAACGTGTCCGGCGTATGGGGACCGAGTTCCATGCCCTGGATGGTCAGCGTTTCGCCGTCCACGGCGTAGAAATCGATGGTTTCCGGCCGACTGCAACAATCCTGCATGATGAGGCCGAAAGCCACGGAACTCGGCAGGATTTCCAGCCCGATGGGCGGCGGGGATCCTTCCAGCCGCACCCTTGCGGGAAGGTCCGACAGGGCGCTCACCCCGTCCGGCGGCGTCCAGTCGGAAGCCAGCCAGCCGAACCGCTGGGCATTGTGATCGAATTGCAGCACGGCCACGTCCTGGTTGGGGGTTCCTCCGGGCGTATAATCGATGCTCAGATAAACGCTTTGTCCGCGGGCCAGGGAATAATCCCGGAAAGCCCCGTTGGACTCGGAAAAGGCCCGGGGGCTGGTTCCCGCGCTTTCGTCCCAGAAAAGGTTCGAGATTTCAAGCGTTTCATCCCCGCAGTTCTTTATCAGCAACGTGCCGAGACCCGGGCGGGAAACGCTCGTCACGGGCATGGGAACCCCGGCCGGGTCGTCCCGGTAGTCGCCGGCCGGCTCGATATCCAGGCAGGGCGGGCGGACGTCCGTCGCTCGGGCCAGCAGGTCCGCGATGCTTTTCCGGTTCTGAAAATCGCCGTCCACCCACTCCACGGCGAAAACGCCGACGAGCAGGTCGCCGGGATCGTGGACGCCGACGACGGGCAGGCAGGAAAGCGTCACGGGGACGCCCTGGCCGGATTCGATGGTCAACGGCAGGGTGATCGGCGCATGTTGGGAATAGGCGCCCGTGGCGTCGTTGTCGAACCCCAGGGAGGTTACGGTCAACGCTCCCAGGCCGGTGTTTTTCAGCACGATGGAATGGAGAACGGCGTTTCCGATGGGCACGTCGCCGAAATCGGCGGCGGAGGGGTCCAGTTCCAGGAAGGGCTGGATACAGCCGGATTTGATGAGAGGCACCTCCAGTTCCGGTTCGTTGACGGCATCGGAGGTCACGATCAACAGGCCGGATTCCTCCGATTCGTCCACAGGTTCCATGCGGATGCGGACGATGGCGGATTCCCCCGCCGGTATCACTGCGGGGGAACTCCAATCCTCGCGATTTTCAAAGCTGAATTCCCGGCTGGTTTCCCGGGAAAAGGCGATATCCTTAACGGTTAGCGGCCCCGATCCCGTATTGGAGAGCACCAGATCCCTGGTGGTGTAATCTCCCAGAAGCACCGTGCCGAAATCCAGCACCGAGGGGCTGGCGTGGACTTCCCCCCGACTATTCTCCGCGTCTCCGTCCGGATGGTTCTCCGAATCGCCGTCCCCGTCCGGGTCTCGGTCCCCGTCGGAAGGTTCCGTGTCTCCATCGGGGGACGTGTCCCCGTCGGTCGTTCGGTCGCCATCCTCGTCATCGCCGTTGTCGGTCGTATCAATGTCGCTTCCGGTGCAGGAAAGCAGCAGCAGGGCGAACATCATCGCCCCGATCCATCCCCGGGAGATCTTCGTTTTCATGGAACGTCCTCCATTGTTCGTCCGTTCAGCGAATACAGACGACATCGTAACTCACGACAAGATGCGCCCCCGGCGGCGGGGGATCGTCCTCGGGAAATACGATGCTGTTGCCGGCTTCGTCGTACGCCCAGTCGTGAACCTCCGTTCCGTTCTCGACGACGACGAGGGTGTCCGGATCCACCAGATGAGAGAGAAAGAACTGGTGGCGCAGCCGGAAGAGATTGGCCCCCAATGCGTCGTAAAGGGGCTGGTAGCTGTTGGCGCAGATGGAGACGAAGTGCTGGTCCTCGTAGGGATTGCACTCCCGCGCCACGTCGATGTAGCGCGGTCCGGGCATGGCGCCGCTGAAATCCAGGGGATTGACGCAGCCGTCGGGATAATCGCCCACCAGGGCATAGATCTCCAGCAGATCCCGGTTCCGTTCCCCCTTGATGGACTGGAAGAAATCGATGTAGGATTCCACCGTTTCATAGGACTGCTCCGGCTCGTCGGAAATGAACACGATGGCCAACTTGGCCTGTTCGCGCAGAAAGCCTTTGTTTTCGCCGGAGATCAGGGGCTCGGACAGGGCCAGACGGGCCGCCAGGAGCCCGGCTTCCTGGCCGCTGTCGCAGTTCGTCCCGAGCAGGATGTGGTCGGAGAAGGCCGTTATCATTTCCTCGGGAGTCAGCGCATCGGTTCCGTGATTGACCAGCACCGGCGGTTCCCCCTGAAATCGGCCGCTGTGGTTCGGATTGTGGATGTCGGTGGAGACGACCGCGAAGTTCAGGAGGGCATCCCAGGTGACGGCCTGTTCGATGAAGGAACGCAGGTTCTGCGTCAGGCGCTGCTGCTCGTCCTCCATGGACGCGGAGCAGTCCACCACCCAGAGGATGTCCGCTGCCCGATCGGGCAACTGGTCGAATTCGTCCACGATGGACGAGATCGTGGTTCCGCCTCCCTGAAGCGGAACGGCGACTTCCGGATTGACCAGGGCCGTGCTTTCGATTTCCGCCGTTCCATAGGCCATATCCTCTTTTTGGGGACAAAACTGCACTTTGAAGGACATGGAGGAGCTTGGATTCGGACGGCCCAGATCCACGGGCGGATGGTTCGACACCTCCACGATCCGGAAGGCGTCGTCCGCGCTCGCCGTTATTTGAATATCCTCAATGGTTACGGGGAGTTCTCCCAAGCTGGAGATGACCACCGGCAGCGGTCTGGAACAGCATTCCATCGGAATCCGGCTGAAGTCCAGTTTGGTCGGCCGGATTTTCAGGTGGGAGCGCGCTCCCCGGCCGAGAAGGAAGACCTGAATCGGCTGTTCGGCCGGATTCCGGATTTCCATGTCCTCGGGAAGCCAGGCCCAGGTCTTCGCGCTGGAATACAGAGAAAACGATGAGGCGTACAGTTGCCCGTAATACTCCGGCGTGAAGACGATATCGATGGACTGTTCCTCCAGGGGCTCCAGCGTATCATCCTGAAATTGCCCCGGAGCCTCGGAAAAGGCGTTGTCCTCGTAGGGAAAGTTCATGATGTCGGGTTGCCATTCCATGGAATGGATGTCCAGGGGCAGATAGCCGCAATTGCGAATGATGATGGATTTCCGAGTTTCTTCGGAGACCTGGGCCATGCCGAAATCCATGCCCGGCCCGGGAAAGGTCTGGGATTCGATTTCCGTGATGCCCTGGAGGGGGGTGATTTCGATGCAGCTGGGCGGCAGATTTCCCACCCGGCCGGCCATATCCACGTAGATATCCCGAAGTGCCTCGTGAGCGTCCAGGTAGGTCACCTTGACACGGCCCTCAAGCCGTTGGCCGTCCTGGTGCGTCCCCTCGCGGGGATTGAAGGAAAACTCCACGGGTTGCTGGGAGTTGCCCGCGATCTCGAAGGGCATCTCCGGCGGGTTCTCCATACGGAAGACCCCGTCCTCGTTTTCGACCACCTTAATGATTTCCACCTGGCCCGGCGCGCCGCCCGCGTTCCGGACGATCAGCGATTTGCGACTTTGCGTTCCCGCTTCGGCGGCCCCGAAGTCCAGCGAGTCCATCTCCACCACGATGTCCGACTCGTCCTTGACCCGCACGCTGAGATTCAGATACGAGATGGCGCCGTTGTCCGCGTCGGAACGGATCCAGAGCACGCCGTCCCGGCTGACGTATTCCGCCGCCAGGTACGTCACCCGGATAGGATGCTCGTCTCCCGGATCCAACAGGAACGGCTGCTCCCACTCCCCCGGATCGGCCAGACGGAAATCTTCCGAGGTCGATGGAGAAAACTCCGCTCCGTAGAACGTGACGGGAGCGCTTCCGAAATTCTGCACCCGGGCTTCCAGGGTTTTCTCTTCGGTCAGGCGGATATTCCCGAACTCCAGCGTGGTGGGCCGCAGCGCAAGGAACTTGTCGCCGTCGCCCGTGGCGGGCGTCAGCGTGATGCGCAGGCCGCCCCCGCAGGCCAGCAGGATGCGGCCGTCCTTTTTCACGCCCCCCTCGCAGATCAGGCCGGAATCGGTCCGGATGTCGCCGCCCGCGATGGTTCCCCGGTAGCCGCCCTCGGAATTCAGAAAAGAGATGTCGCAGGCCGGGCGCTCCACCACCACCCAGGTTTTCAGGTTCTCCTTCTCTTCGGCCGCATTCACATGGACGCCGTCGTATCGTCCCGTCAGGTCCGTGCAGCCGACCACCACGCCATCGATTTCTTCCTCGGCGTCCGCGTCCCCGTCCGGAAAGCGATCCCAGAAGTCCAGCTCGTTTCCGTCCGTGTCTCCGTCGGGCGCGTCGGACGCGGGCGCGCAGGCCAGGCAAATCAGACCGATCAGCAAAGCCGAAAAGATCGGAAGGAGTATGGTCTGCCGATACACCCGTGTTCGCACCACCGGAGAATCTCCCTTCACACCCGAAGACGCACGCCCCGAAATTCGGACGATATCGTTTCAAATCCGTTTTCCGGCGTTTCCCAAATCCCGCGATTGTCACTTCTATCCTCACGAACGCTTCATTTTATCGTCGGAACGGAGAAAAGACAAGGTTCGATATGAGATTTTCCGGATTCTTCATATGGGACTTCCCAGGCGCGTGAATTCATGTAACAATTCCCCCGCTCGTCCGTCTTTTTTCCTGGAAGAAAGGAAACGGCCCCATGGTGGAGCGCGAACAGTCGGAAAAGGACCGCCGGAAATGGATCCGGGCGGCCGAGGACCGGGCGGTCTTCGGAACGTTGTTTCGGGAGCATGCTCCGGGCATGTTCCGCAGCGCCTTTTCCGTGTTGCGCAACGAAGAGGAAAGCTGGGACGTCGTGCAGGAAAGTTTCTTGAAAATACTGGAGAAACCCGAGCGATACGCGGGTCGGGGCTCCATGCGGAACTTCCTTTTCCGCGTTGCCCGCAATGCGGCGCTGGACCGGTTGAGGCGGACTCGGGTCCGCGCGACGGGGGGGGATCCCGAAGAACTTCCTTCCGGGAGCAGGCCCGTTCTGGACAGTCTGATCGGAGACGAGGACTCGGCCCGCCTTCTGGGGCTGGTAGAACGCCTGAAGCCTTTGGAACGGGAAATCCTGCGCCTGCGTTTCGAGGAGGAGCTGGACTACGACGGCATCGGCCGAATTCTCGGCAAACGCGCCGGAACCGTTCGGGTCGCGGTGAATCGAAGCAAGGCCAAGCTGTCGAAATGGCTGGAGGAAATGGAATCATGAACCCTATTTCCGAAAAAAAGGAAAGCCTGGACGCTCGATTGTCCGAAGCCTTTCGCCGGGTCTCTCCGGAGGTCGATTCCGCCCGGTTGGATGCGGAAGAAGACGCTCTCTGGCGTCGCATGCAGGTTCAGCGGGACCGGCGAAGCCGCGTGGGAAATCTTCCTTTCCGGAGGCGCTGGAAGCCCGCCGTTCTGGGATTCGCGGGTTTGGCGCTGGTGCTGGTCGGGATTTTCCTTTTTCTGCCGTCCGCTCCGACTCCATCCGGACCCGTTTCGCCGGAGACCGTGGCGAAAAACGTGCAAGCCTCCGGAAACGCTGTTGAATCCGCCCTCCTGGAATTGGACGAGGCCCTGGACGATCTGGACGACGACGAACGACGCCAACTTTTCGCCGGGATGAACCAGGTGCTCGCCGGAAGCGTCAGAAGCCGCAACGAATGGAAGCGGGATCTGGCGGAAGGATGGTCCCTGGACGACGATTTCACCGACACGGAATCCGGGCTGTACTGACGCTTGCCGCCCCTCCGAGCGAATGCCGCGAATCCGCCCGACCGGCGGACCCTTCGCCAAAAAACCCGCCGGTCTTTCAAAGGAGTTGCATTTTCCGGTCCCTCCCGGTACTATCGCCTGAAATCGGCGACAAAAACCGAAAAGATCGGGCGCGGAAACCCATGGAACGAGTTTATGTCATCGTGATCGACGACGAAACGTCGATACGAAAAACCTTCAAATACATGCTCCAGGAAGAGGGCTACGAGGTCGCCACGGCTGGCACTTTCCAGGAAGGCCTGGAAACAATCCGCCGCCGGGAACCCGACGTAATCGTTACGGATATCATTCTGGGAGCCAACAGCGGCGTGGATCTGCTGCGGGAAATCCGGAATCAGGGCTTCGAGGTTCCCGTGGTGATGATTACCGGCGATCCGGACCTGTCCACCGCCACGGATTCCCTGCGCCTGGGAGCCTTCGATTACCTGGCCAAGCCCGTCAAGCGCCACCGCCTGCTGGAGGTGGTTTTTCGCGCCCTGCGTCATCGCAACCTGTTGGAGGAACGGCGCAGACTTTCCGAGGAACGGGAACGCGCCCGAAGCCAGCTTCAGGCCGTTTTCGACGGCGTGGGCGAGGGACTGGTGCTGGTCGATCGGCGCATGCGCGTCCGGGAAATCAACCGCGCGGCGCTGGAAATGCTGGAAAAAACGCACGAGGAAACCCTGGGCAAGCCGCTGTCCGAGTTTCTGCCCAACGTGGTCGCGCATCTGCGGGACAGCCTGGAACGCATTCTTCTGGGAGAGCCGCACAGCGACCAGGCCACCATCGACGATCCCTTCGGCCGTGGAACCCGGGACGTGGCGCACGCCAAGGTGTCGCCGTCGTTCACGGCCGAAAAGGAGCGTACGGGAGCCGTGGTCGTGCTCAGGGACATCACCCGGCTGAAAAACCTGGAGGCCCACGTCCTGGAGAAGACCGGCCAGTTCAACCTGATCGGCGGCAGCAAGCCCATGCAGGAGATCTACCAGTTGGTGGAAAATCTGCGCGAAACGGACACCACGGTCCTGATTCAGGGAGAAAGCGGCACGGGAAAGGAACTGGCCGCCGCCGCCTTGCATTATCAGGGACCGCGAGTGACCGGCCCCTTCGTTCCCGTCAACTGCACCGCGCTGAACGAGCAGCTTTTGGAATCCGAACTTTTCGGCCACGTCAAAGGAGCCTTCACCGGGGCCATCGCCAACAAGGTCGGCCGTTTCGAAGCCGCCGAGGACGGCACCATCTTCCTGGACGAGATCGGCGACATGTCCGTGAAACTCCAGACGAAACTGCTGCGCGTCCTCCAGGAACGCACCATCGAGCGCGTGGGCGAGGCCCGGGCTCAGAAGGTCAACGTGCGCGTCATCGCCGCCACCAACCGCGATCTGGACGGCATGATCCGCACCGGCCAGTTTCGCGAGGATCTGTACTACCGCCTCAACGTCGTGCGCATCGTCATGCCTTCCCTGCGGGACAAAAAGGAAGACATTCCGCTATTGGCCGAGCACTTCCGCCAGAAGCTCATCCGCCGCTACAAGAAGCCCATCGAGGGCTTCACCGACGCCGCCCTGCAATGGCTTTTGATGTACGACTGGCCCGGAAACGTGCGGGAACTGGAAAACGCGGTGGAGCACGCCTTCATCATGTGCAAAAGCCCGCTGATCGACGCCCGCGACCTGCCCAAGATCATCCACCCGGCCGAAGACGCCCAGCCCGCGGGCCCCGCGCCGCTTCCCGGCAACGAACGGGAGCGCCTCATCGCCGCCCTGGTGCGTTCCGGCGGAAACCGCAGCAAGGCCGCCCAGATTCTGGGCATCAACCGCACCACGCTGTACCGGCGTATGGAGCGCTGGAACGTCTCCGACCCCACCAAGGGATAGCCGGCCTATTCGGGTTATGATTTGATTTCAGCGACGAAAAGGCGCACATCCCGAGTGCCGCCAAAAGGGCGGTGGTTCGAGGGATCCGCCGCCCGTGGCTTGTCGTGGCTCGATACGATTTGCTTTGCAAATCACTCGCCATGAGCGGTTGGAGCATCACGAAAAGCAAGGAATAACCCGTCTAAGGCGTCCGCTTCTCCGTTTTCGGCGGCCGCTTTTTCTCCAGATTCGACAGCAGATAGCGGTTTTGACGCCGTTCGTCGCCCAGGGTGGTTTTCCGGCCGTGGCCGGGGAGAACCCGGGTTTCGTCGTCGAAAGCGCCCAGATTCCGCTTGATGCTGACGAGCAGTTCCGCCTGGGAGAGGGCGTGGGGCAGGTCCGTGCGCCCGATGGAGCGGTACAGCAGCGTATCGCCGGAAAACAATAGGTGTTCCTCCGGAAGAGACAGGCAGACCGACCCCACGGTATGGCCGGGCGTGGCGACGACATCCAGGGCGAGATTTCCGAACGCCAGCGCGTCTCCGTCCCGCAGCGTGCGGTCGGGCGGCGGAGGCAGGGGGGCGCGGATGCCCGCGAAATGCTCGGGGTCGGGCGTTCGCATCCAGTCGGCGTCGGCTTCGGGAACGGCGAAGACGGCCTTCGGATAGGCTTGTTTCAACGCCCGCACGCCCCCCGTGTGGTCGATGTGCCCGTGCGTGGCGACGATGGCCGCCACCTTCGCCTTCTGCCGCTTGACCCAGAAGCGCATCATGCGTACGGAACCGATGCCGGGATCGATCAGCACGGTTTCGCCCGAGGGCTTGTCTAAAACGGCGTATCCGTTGGCGGAGAATCGGGACCATTGGGTATATTCGGGAAAGCGCGCCACGATCAGGTTTTCCGTTTCCAGTACGGTGCGGAACGGCCGGGAATCGGGCGGATAATCGAGATCCTTCGGGGAGGAATCGCCGTCGTTTCGCGCCGGATAGGTGCGCACGGGAACGCGCGTCACACGGTCGCCGTCCGTGTGTTCGTACGTTTCGGTACGGGCGGCAGGAAGCGCGTCCCGGGGGGGGGCCTTCTCGGGGATCGTCGCTTCCACAACGGTCGGAGACCGGGCGCTCTTGTCCGAATCCGGGGACGAATCGGAACAGCCGAGACCGGCCGACAGGACGACGGCCAGGAAAGCGGCCGGACAAACCGCAAGGAGGAAATTTCCGATTTTCATGGGCCTTCCTTCAGGGATCGACACGCCGACGGGTCGGCTTTTCCCATCGTTCGTTCCATTCTGGCAGAGGCGTGGTCACAATGCAAGGGCGGTCGGTCATTCCTCGCGGACGCGTTCCAGGATCCGGGCTTTCAATTTCAAGGCGGGGGTGTATTTTTCGTCGATATCCAGGGCGCGCTCGGCGTGATACAGCGCTTCCCGATGTTTCCCGTTTTCGTCCAGTTTCCTGGCCACATCGGTATAATACGCCGGAGCCTTTTTCTTGGCGGCGCTCAGATATTTGCGGGCTTTTTTGTAATAGTGGCTTTCCGGTCCCACTTCCTCGAAAAGCGTCAGAACGAGGAAATAGTTGTTTTCCGACAGGGCCTTGAGGCCGTTCTGGTAGGCCTGCATAGCCTCTTTTTCCATCTGAGCCCGGGCTTTCATCTTCACCAGTTCCGGATGATTCGGAGCCTCGTGAAGCGCGTTGTCCAGCACTTTTCCGGCGTCCGCCCAGCGCTGGTGCTTGAAGAAGCGACCGGCCGAACGGATGGAGGTCTTGACGAACTGGTCGAGCGCCTTGCGTTCCTCTTCCGTCAGCGGGCGCTCGGGTTCCTCGGCGGGCGGCGGCTCGATCTCCTCCACGGCGGCGGCCTCGGTTCCGGTCTTCGGGGCGACGGCCGTTTCCGGTGTCGCGGTTTTCTCCATTTCTTTTGGCGGGATCGGTCCTTTGGTGGTCTTTCCGGCGGGAAGAGGATCGCCGGACAGCGAGACGTAACCCATTTCGTTCAGGGAATACAGCAGCACCACGCCGAAAAGAATCAGCAGCAGAAAGAACGTGAATCCGCGATTGCGGGCCGGTTTGGGGAACAGGTTCTCATCTTCCTCGAACTCGGAGTAATCCTCTCCGGAGGAAATTCGGGGGCGGACGATTTCCGGGGCCGGTTCGTTCTTTTCGGGCTCGAAAAGCGCTTCCTCGTAGCTTTCCAGTTCCTCGGGTCGGTAATCCGGGTGCAGGACATCGCCCAGCAGGCTGCTTTCCTTCGGAGAGGCGGCCGGAACGTCGTCCGCCGGAGCGGGCGCTTCCGTTTCCGTCGCATCGGATTCCGGCGGCTCGGCGGCGGGGTCCGGTTCCGGTGGAACCGGTTCGCGTATCGCGGGGAACTGGGGCTGCGTAACGCTCCGTTCCGGATCCTCTTCCGGCTCGGTTGCGGAAGGCGTTTCCGGGCGGTCCTCCGGAACGGGCTCCGGCGTTGCATCTTCCTCGATTTCCCGCCGATCTTCCGCCGTTTCCGATTCCCCCGGCCCGGGCTGGACGGGAAGTTCCGGCTCGGTCACGGCCCGTTCCTCAAACGGTTCCGGCTCCGATCCTTCGAACGTATCCCGGTCCGGCGTTTCGTCCGGAAGGGGTTCCGAATCCGCGTCCGGCGCGTCGGACGGCTCCATCTCCTCCAACAGGGCCTGTTTGATGCGCTTGCGTTCGGCGACGCGGTTGGCGATCTCCCACAGCTCCCCGACGGAAAAGCGTTTCTGATAACGCTGTTCTCCCCGAACGGGAACCCAGGGGTGGGCCTCCTCGGCCTCTTCTTCCGATGGGGGCTCGTGGCGGTCCTCCGGGTTCAACTCCAGAGGAGAAGGCGGGGGAGAGGAGCGTAATTCCGCAGGAAATTCGGGAGCTTCGATGGCCTCTCCGGAAAGCAGCAGTTCCCGGGTGCGCTCCAGTTCCATATCGTTCAGTTCGATCCGGTCCCGGCTGTCCTCGAATTCGTCGAGCTGGATCTGATAGTCGCCGATTTCCAGAAGATCGCGCAGGCGGATGGAGGTTTTGTCCTTGATCCGCTCCCCGTTCAGATAGACGCCGTTGTAGCTTTCCAGATCCTCGACCCAGATGGCGTCCTTCTCTCGATACAGGCGGGCGTGTCGGCGGGAGATGTTGCGCTCCGCCAGGCGGATCGTATTCCCCACCTTTCGGCCGATGGTGATTTCGTTCCGTATGAACGGAACCTCCACCGAGCCGCCGTCCTCGTCGATGATAATCAGCAGGTACATCCAATTCTCCTAAACCCTTCCCATACCACAACCCGTCGGATTACACAACGAAATGCGAATTCGCGTCAGGGCAATTCAGTTCTAAGGTATTCCCTGGCAAAGTCGTAAAATCCTGCCTCCTGAATCGAGATGGCGCATGATGGACGGGATGCTGCGATTTCCTTTGATGGTCTGAAGCAGACCCAGGGCGATTCGCCGAAATGCCCCGGTCGCCGCCGCGCCGCAACCCGCCCGCATCCGGCAGGCATCTTCCCCCATCGAACAATCAAGAACGTGATGAACCTTGTTTTCGATGCTCCAGTGATTCCGGAAACAGGCGAGTAGTTCTTTCGGCGGCGTTGTCTTCGGAAGGCTGGTCAGGGCGAAAAACACCTCGCGCGTGGGGTTCCCCGTGCGCTTGCGCTCCGTGATTTTCTCGACCGCCAGCCCTTGAGACAAGTAGGGCCAGTCGAACCAGCCTTCCATCTCGGGGAAGAGATATATTCTCCTCGTTTCGATCCGGTCGCCCACCAGATCGTTGTCCGCGAAGTCCGGCGGCGCGGACCGGGCCTCGATCAAGCGTCGCACCTCCTCGTATTGGGTGACCTGGTTCTCCTTCAGCTTGAAGAGCCAGGCCCCCCTTTTTCCGAGATCCCCCGGCAGAGATCCCGTTGGGCGAACATGGCGTCTCCCGTGACCACCGCGCCCGAAAGCGGCAGGCCCTCAAGCGCCCGCCGCGCCGCCGCGATCTCGCCTCCGGCCGGCTCGGAAACCACTTGTGAAAGCGGGATTCCCTGGGCCGTGGCGGCATTGACCACGTGAAGATACAGGCCGTCGCGGAGGCTTCCTTTGGTCGTTTTGCCGTCCACGGCGATATGGCGGGGACGCCACAGCAGCGACAGCCCGGCGTTTGCCAGCGCCCGATTGACCGATTCCAGGTCGAGTTTGTGAAACAGATTGGTGTAGACGCCGGGAGCGGGAACGCGCTTGAGCCCGAGAAAATCCAGCATGTCCCGGTCCTCGGCGTAGGATTCGAGAACGTCTTTCACGTTTTTACGCCCCCGCAGAAAGCCCAGGATAAGAAGCAGCAGCAGGGGCACGAGCTTGTACCGGCGCCCCTTGATCCGACGGGGATCGGGAATTTCTTCCAGTTGTTCTTTCAATTCCAGATAAAAGCTTGACACGTCCTGCTCCATGATCGTCTTCACATTTGTAGTATTTCCAGTATAATACACTTACTACATCTAGTGTCTTAAACCAAAACCTGCATAAAATCAAGAACTGAATTGCCCTGGAATTCGCGATCCCTCCCGAGCGTCCACACGACAATTGCCGTCGTCGGTTTTGTCTTTACGATTCCCGCTTTCGGGAGTAAAATGTACGGATTGTGACAACACCGAATCGGGAACGGTTCCCACCGTCGGAGACGAACGTTGATCGAATGCCCCCGTTGCAGCATGCAGAACAAGGATCAGGCGAAGTATTGCGTCAACTGCGGCATGAACCTGGCCGCTTCTTCCCAGCCGGAACAGAACGCCGATCCCTTCATCGGGACGACCCTGGACGACAAGTTTCTGATCCTGGACCACATCGGCGACGGCGGCATGGGAAAGGTTTACAAGGCCGAGCAGCTCAGCCTGAACAAGATCGTCGCGGTCAAGATCCTGAACCAGGAGCTGCTGGGAAACGACACCCAGGTCAAACGGTTTCAGCGCGAGGCCTGGTCCGCCTCCCGGCTCAACCATCCCCATTCCATCGCCATCATCGATTTCGGCTGCACGGCCGGTAATTATCATTACATCGCCATGGAATACCTGGAGGGGCAGGAGCTTTCCGAGGTCATCGAGAAACACTATCCGTTGCGCAAGCCCCGGGTGGTCAAGATCATGGGGCAGGTGCTTTCCGTCCTCCATACCGCCCATCAGAACAAGATCGTTCACCGGGATCTGAAGCCCGAGAACATCATGCTCATCAACGTGGCGGAGGAAGAGGATTTCGTCAAGGTGCTGGACTTCGGCATCGCCAAACTCACCGAACGCACGCCCGACATGGCGGCCCTGACCATGGAAGGCATCGTCTGCGGTACGCCGGAATACATGTCCCCGGAACAAGCTTTGGGCAAGGATCTGGATGCCCGCACGGATATCTATTCCGCCGGATGCATTCTCTATGAAATGCTCACCGGCGAGGTGCCTTTCTGGGCCAACAACTACCAGGCCATTTTGGGCATGCACATCCGGGACGTTCCCCGATCGCCGTCCCAGGTGGTGCCCGAGCGCGGAATCTCCAAGCAGTTGGAACAGGTTCTGCTTAAAGCCATGGAGAAAAATCCCAAGGATCGCTTCCAGACCGCCCTGGAAATGAAAGCCGCCCTGGAACTGACGCTGAAGGCCGCCACCGAGGAACTGGCTCCGTCGCAAGAAGTCAAACAGGCGGGGGCGGTCTCGGATCTGGTCAATCATCTTCAGGATCTTCCGGTGGTGGTGGACGCCACCCTGGACGAGACGCCGGAGCCGCCTTCTCCTTCCGGGTTCAAGCCGGGCGAGGTGACCTTCGAGACTCCGGATCATTCCGCCATGAACGCGCTGGACGTGGATTTGGGTACGCCCCAGGCCGCCGGACCCGGGTCGAAGGGAATGAGCGGCCGGGAGCGGGCCGGAATTCGGAACGACCGCCACATCTCCGAACGCCCGGAGGCGGTGGGATACCATCAGCGGGTGCGCACCAGCAGCAGTCCGTACATGCTCCAGCGGGGCGAGGTCGAGGTGGGAAGCGACGGCCACGAATCCATCCACCCGCCCTACGGCGCCCGCCGGATTCTGACGGTCGCCGCCGTGACGGCGGCCGCCGTGATCGGCGTTGGCGTCTATTCCGCCGAAAAGGTCTACGTCTCCAACAGCTTTTCGGAGATCGTCCACCAGAACGGGATGAAAACACTGGTTTTTTTCGCCACCAAAATCCTGCCGCTGGTGCTGATGATCGCCGCGACCGTCTGGATCGGACGCTTTTGCCTGCGTCGCCTGGTCGGCGCTTTCGGTCCTCTCGGCGGACTGATTCCGTCGTTCGCGGGCACGGCTTCGCATAAGTTATTCCACGCGGCGGCCTGTCTGCTGGGACAGCATCGCATTCTGGATCCGGCGCTTACGGAACCCGATCCCCGCACGGGAAGTTTCGGTTTCGTCCGCCACGCCTTCAACTCGAAAAGCGCTTATCCGCGCGATGTGGGCAACGCCCTGACGGCCCTGCTTCCCCTTTCGGGCGGGATCGCCCTCCTTTACGCCCTAGCCGCGCTCCTCGACACCAACCTGTTGAAATTCGCCGGGGAACTGTTCCATATCGAGTTGGATTCCCTGGAAAACGGCGCCATCACGGAATACTGGCCGTTCTATTTCAAACAGTTTTGGAACCATCTGTTCGCCGCGGATACGCTGGGAGATCTTTCCTTCTGGCTGTTCGCCGCCCTGTCCGCTTCCGTTGCGCTGCATCTCAAGCCCGCACGGCGGGATTACGAAATCATCTGGGGGCCGGTTCTGATTGTCCTGATCGTCCTTTCGGGCGCATACATGATGTTCGGGATGACCGGCCTGCGCGGCTGGGAATGGGCCATGCAGCTTGAAAACGTGGTGAAGACGCTGGACGGGCTGTTGCTCCTGGCGCTGCTTTTCACTCTGATTCTGGCGCTTCCGGTCTATCTGATCGGACTTGTCCGGCCGCCTTCGGACGGCTGAACATCCCGCGATTATCCCGGAAACTTCCGAAAAACGGCAGGGGGGCTTTTCTTTGGTTCAACGCCCCAAACCGGGAAGAAATCGGAAAGCCGCTTCCGAACAAGGCCCAGGATTGAGTTTTCCCCGGAATTCTGAAAAGAACCTAATATTCATGTAGCGCCATTTCCAGGTCGTCGGTCAGTTCGTCGTGAATTTTGGCAAGGTCGTGAAATAATTTTCCTTGATGTGCAACCAAAGTCGTTCGATGGGATTGAGATCCGGCGAATATAGCGGCAGGTGAATTGGGATGATTTTCCCCGCTCCACCCGTTTTTCAGTATCGAACCCGCTCTCTGTTTGTCCGGAACCGGGAGGCCGCGCGAGGGCCACGACCATCGCAGGGCGCTTGCCCGGCCGAAATGAACCCTTGGCGTGGCGCGCTCAGGCTTCCTGGGCCTCGGGCTGCTCGGCCGGGGGAACGTCCTCCTCCTCCTGCTCCTCCGAACGGATCACCTTGCGCAAGAGCACGATCAGGATCGGGCTGGAAATGGCGATTACCCCGAAGATGATCCACATCATCTCGGGGCCGTTGTACCAGCTTCGCGCCCCGGAAACGATATCATTCATGACGCCGTCCGGGCAGTATTCCGTAAGCAACAGACCGGAGAGCCAGCCGTTGAGCGGCTTGGCGATGAACATGGGCAAGGTGGCCATGCTCATGTACGTTCCTTCCCGCCCGCGCGGCGCGATGGTGACCGTGTATTCCGACAGGCGCGGCGACCAGATCAGCTCGCCGAAGGCGAAAACCACCACCTGCGCAAGAATGATGAACCAGTATCCATCCTCGATGGTCCAGCCCAGGGAGGTGAAATAGTTGCCCGGGATCGCCAGGATGAATACCGACAGGGAGGAAATGACCGTACCCACCACGATCAGGCGAAAGACGGTGAAGCGCATGATGATCGGAATGAATAGGATCAGGCCGATCGTGATGATGGTCGGGTTGATGGTGTTCAGCAGACCGACCGGGGCGGCATCGCCCAGGACGCGCGTGTAGTATTTCGGCATGACCAGAAACTGGTGGGTGAACGTGAGCCGGACGCCGATCAGCAGCACGATGAACAGCATGAAACGCCAGAAGGCCGACTCGCTGATCACGCTTTTCGCGATGGTCCAGGGCATCTCACGGGCCTCGCCCTTCTTTTCGGGAACATCCGCGATCTGGCCGTCGTCCTGGACCTGGATATTGGCGCGCAACGTTACGGATGCGACGATGCAGATGATGGCGAAGATCGTACCGGCCCAGAAGATTGCCTCGTTGCCCGCCTCGTTGCCGAACTGGCCGCGCAGCCAGTCGAACATGACGAACGACAACACGGCGCCGATGTTCATGGTCAGATACTGGAAGTTGAAGGCCGTGCCGGACGTGCGCTTGCTGGTATAGCGGCGAAGGGCGGCGTAAATCGCAGGGACCATCAAGGCCTCGCCGAAGGCGGTGAAGAACAGGATGATCACCACGAAAATCTTGAGCAAGTCCTGGATGCTGAACTTGGCGCGCAGATCGGGGTAGGATTTGACGACGCCGATGACGGCCGCTTTCAGGGCGACGGGGTCGTCGTCGAACTTGGAAAAATCGACGAAGTATTTCCTGCCGAGCTCGGGGACTTCGCCGACCAGCGTTACGACCATTTTCTTGAACTCGTTCTGGTCCTTCAGCTTCTCTTCCAGGTCACTCCCATAGGTCTGCCGGATGGCGGGCGATTCCTTGGCGATGGCCAGCAGGCCCTCGCGCAACTTCTGGGCGTTTCCCGCCAACTCGTCGATGGAAAGCTCCTTTTCGTCCGCCGTGTTCTTTCCGGCCGCGATAATCAGGTCGGCCTGCGCTTTTGCCAAGCGGGTATTGTCCATCGTAAAGGCGCTCCGGTCCAGATGCTCGGCTTCGATCATGGAGCGCGCGGCGGTCACGTCGAGATTTTTTTCGAGGTAGTTGTTCTCGATGGGACCGGTCAGGCCGATCAGCAGGCGGCACGGTATAAGCAGCGCCATGCTGATGATGAGGGCGCGCTTGACTCCGATGGAATCAATGATGAAACCGGCGAAGAAAATCGTGATCGTAATCAGCAGGGTGAAAAGGCCCACCACGTTGCCTGCCCATTGATCGTTGAAACCGACGTTGTCGGTGAGAAACAGGGTCAAAACCGTCATGAAGGAGAAGTAGGCCAGCATCTCAAAGAAGTTGATGACGAGATTGAGGGTCCAGAACTCCCTCGGGGTCTGTTTCAGAACCTTGAACTCCGAGAAATACTTTTTAAGAGCTACCCACATGATTCGTTCTCCTCATCGGTAGGGTCGGCGGGATCGCCGCTTCACGGTTCGAATACGCCATGGCGGCCACCCGGCGGATACTCGGTTCTTTTCGTTTCGCGCCTCCGGCCGGGCGGTTTTCCCGGGGGAGATAGGCAATGCTAGTCCTCCCGCGCCGAAAAACAAAGAAGAAATGCAGGCTTTTTTTCGTCTCCGTCCGCCCGCCATGGCGCTCGGGTCGCTGTCCATCACGGCCCGGCCATTCGCAAACGCCATCAGCAACGGATCGAGCAAGAAAAACCGAAGATGTCCGCCTACGATATGCGTGCGGTAACGGCTCTGCATCCGGAATCGGGTGATGCGAAATGAAAATGTTTGGAATTCAGAAATCGCTCGACATCGATAACCGTCGCTACGTCCGCCGTATCCTGCATTCAGCACCGACAAAACGTCCGATTACGGTCCCGGCGGCGAAGGCGGCGGAGCGTTCGGCGGTCGGGGCGGCGTCTGCATGAGCCGCTGCATGCGCGGGACGTCGTAGCCCTGAATCAGAGCGCCCTTCCAATTCACCACCGGCACCCCGGAACAGGCCGTACCCGCCGATCGGCAAAAGGCCTGCAATTCGGCCGCCGCCGCCGGATCTTTCTCGATATCCTTCTCCACGAAGGGAACCTTGTTCTTCCTAAGGAATTCCCGCACCTTGCGGCAGTATCCGCACCAGCTCGTTCCGTAGAGCGTCACGCCGTCCGCGCTCCCCGACGCCTGCGGCACCGGACCCGGACTTCCGGGCGGAACTCCGGGAGCGCCCGGACTCCCCAGGGCGTCGATCTGCGTCAGCTTCCATTGCCGACGCAGGCGCTGAGCGGCCTCGAAGGCCCCGCGTTCCTCGATATGTACGGAAAAATACTCGCCGTCGAAGGCGTTCAGGTCCGCCACCACCACCCTGGTGTCGGAGCCGCGTTCTTCCGGAGGCAGGTTCAAGTTGATGACGATCACGTCGTTCCGGAAAGGATCGGGAACCTTGTCGGCGGCGTCCACCGTGACGTACGCGCCGTCCTCCTTGGCGTAGGTATAGAGGATATCCGGCGTGTCCTCGTTGATTTTCATTTTCGCCAGAATTTTCGCATCGAGATCCGTCGAGGAAGCGGAAGCGTCCTTATCCGTCTTCCCGGATTTTCCCGAACAGCCGGAAACGAACAGCAGCAGGAGGGCCGGAACGGCCACGAAAATCAGAAAACGCATGGGGCCTCCGTCTGGGGCGGGCGAAACCGGTGGAGTGCGTTTTTCGGGGGGAAAATCAGGCCTTGGCGATGACCACCACCACGAAGCGCAGTTCCAGCTTCAACTGCCCGATGTAATTACCGGGAATGTAGGGCTTGTCGGCTTCCATGACGTAGATGCGTTCCTTGGGGCGGATAACGACCTCGAAGGCGAAGTTTTCGGTGATGACATCGGAAATGTCGTCCACGTTGGCCACGGTCCGTTCCAGGACGATCTCGTCCGAGGGGTAATAGCCGCCGAAATTGAATCCGGATTCATGGGCCAGCTTCCAGTAGTACGGATCGGTCTCGCCCAGTTTCACCAGATCCACCGCCCCCCGGGGAACCTCGATATCGTTGACGCCGGTTTCGTTCAACTCCCATTCCGCCACTTCTCCGCTCGCGATGGCGCCCTCGAAATCGAAGGTGCGGCCGCCGGACGACAGTTCGGAATCGGCGTCTTCGTCGCCATCGGCGACTCCGGCGACGGACTGGATTTTCTTGGACAGGTATATTTCGAGGGGCGGCAGGTCGGCGGGAATGTTATTGCTGATGATCTTGTACGTTACGTTGCGGATGAAGATGCCCACCAGGTTCTTCTTGTATTTGCTGATGCCCGCGACGCTGTCCTCGAAGTTCACCGTGCGGTGATTGATGCCGATGTCGAAACCGTCCTCGAAATCGATCTCGGCGATTTCTCCGTCGTATTCCGTGTCTCCGTCGGGAATCTCCACGTCTCCCTCGGGAATATCCATGTCCGTATCCCCATCGGGGGCGGCTTTTTCCGCGAAATTGACGCTCATTTCCACCGGATCGCCGGTATAATCCACCTTCAACGGGATGCTGAGTACGTCCTCGCAGAAATCCCCCATGAGAAACAGACAGGAAAACAGGATGATGGCCATCAGACTGACTGTTTTCCTCCGGAACGAACGGCTCCCTGTCATTCCATAACCTCGCGGCTGGCGTTTTCTTTTTCTCCATCGACGGATTCCACCGGGGCATCATCATAACAGATGCAGGCAACAGCGGCAAGCAAAATGGACGTTCACCGGACCTCTCCGACGACGAAACGACGTCGGAAGCATTGACAGCCCCCGTCCTTCCTCCGTACAATGGGGAACCGGTAGCGATTTTCCCGAATCCATGCCAAAGGCGGAACCATGCGAGAAACTCTGAAAAAGAATCCGGGACGTCCATGGCTCTTTTTTCTGTTCTGTTTTCTACTCTTCGCCCTGCCGACCGCTTGCGAAAGCGGCATGACGATGATCGGGAACGTGGACGGAGACGACGCGGCCGATGGCGACGTCGAGTTTTCCCTCGACGGAGACCTGGACGCCCCGAGCGACGGCGACGCCGATGCGGCCTTCGAAACGGACGAAGAAATCGCTTCCGACGGCGACGGGGATCCCGCCGAGTCCGAAAGCGAGGCGGACGACGATACCCTGGACGGGGATCCGGATTCCACGGACGGCGACGCCGAGACGGAAAGCGAACGCGAAGCGGAGTCCATGGAGGGAGACGGCGACACGGATCCGGAAAGCCTCTTCCCGCCCGATCCGGGCGAGATGGGACCGCACACGGTCAGTACGGCTCCTCTCTACAATCTCCATGTTCCCGGCGGCCTGACCGGCTATACGATCCCGCTGACGATCTTCCTTCCGGACGGAGACGGCCCCTTCCCCGTGGTGCTCTTCACTCACGGATTCCAGTTGGGGCCGGGAAACTACACCAGTTACGGACTGCACCTCGGAAGCTGGGGATACATCGTGGTCATGCCTCAGATGCCGGGCCCCTTGCCCAACAACCATCGGGAACTGAAGGAATTTCTCGTCGCCATCCTGGACTGGATGGAGACGGACAACGCGGATCCCGCAAGCGCCCTGCAACGCAAAGCCGACCTGACGAAAATCGGGCTGTCCGGGCACTCCATGGGAGGCAAGATCTCTCTGCTGACGGCCTCGGAGGACAGCCGCGCCACAGCGAGCTTCACCCTGGATCCGGTGGACGCGGCGGGCATTCCCTTCGCCAACCCCACGGATTATCCCTCGGTCACGCCGGAGCGGATGTCGTCCATCGCCATTCCCCTGGGATTTTTCGGAGAGACGGTCAACGGGGCGGGATCCTTCGGCGTTCCGGCCTGCGCGCCTCTGGAGGACAACTTCCAGCAGTATTATCAGCACGCCGTCGGCCCGGCCATCGAGATCGAGGCCGTGGGCGCCAACCACATGTCCTTTCTGGACGATCCCAACTGCGGCGTGGCCTGCCTGGCCTGCCCGGCGGGAACCGACACGCCTTCCGTCACGCTGCACCTGGCCAGAAAATACATGACCGCCTTCTACAACGTCCACCTGAAAGGCGAAAGCGGCTACCGGGCCTATCTGGCCGGACCGCCCATGGAAGTGGACGTGGGCGCGGGGCGGGTGCTCACCCAGTGGAAGAACGGGTTCTAGCCGCTTTCCGGACGATGCGCTCCATCGCCGTCCTGGCGCGGCGGACACGAAAGACACGAACGTCAAGGAAAACGAATGCCCGAAACGCGAAATCATCCGGTGAAAAACATGAAATCGAAACTGGTGGACGCCATCAACAAGACCCCCGTCGCCCGCCGATTGATCTGGAATATCCTGGATATGCGCCTCGCCGTGACCAGGGACTTGGAGGAATTCTCCGGAAGCCGCCAACGAAAGAAAGACGTGGCGGGCGTCGAGAACGGGCGGACCCGCTGTCTGAACGTGGGAGACACCAACACGCGCTTCCGGCGGAAAGGCTGGGTGACGGCCGATCTCGTGGACGCGGATTTCCTTTGCGATTTTCGCTCGGATCCTTTGCCCTTCGCGGACGGCTCCTTCGAATCGATCCACGCCTCCCACGTCGTCGAACACCTTTCCGTCGAACAGACCGCCGGTCTGCTGAGCGAGATCCATCGTTGCCTGAAGCCGGGAGGCCGTATCCGGCTGGCCACGCCCGATCTGGACCTGCTGGCGGACCGATACCGGGCGAACGACTGGAAGTTCTTCCTTGACGTCGGCGGGCGCTACATTCTGAGCCGAATCCACCTGGGAGACCTGCGGCCGGAGTCCCTGCTGATCCAGAACCTTTTCGTCGGCTGGATCGCCTCCTATTCCGGACGCCTTGACACCGGGGGAGGCCCTTTACTGGAAAAGGAAACGGTCGATGAACGCCTGGCGAACATGGACCTCGAAGCCTTCCGCGACTTCTGCGTGTCCAGACTCGAACCGGACCGCACCTATGCCCACATCCACGTCTTCCGCCCTTCCGAACTGATGGAACTGCTCGCGGCGCGGGGATTCCGAAACGTGCGTCGGATGGAATACGGACAATCGGACCACGCGGATTTCGTCTCGCCGCCCATCGACGTGCCGCACCATCGCCCCTACAGCCTTTACGTGGAAGCGGAAAAGTGAACGTGTTTTCGTGAGCAGCGGGACGACGGCGGCCTCGCCTCCTCCCTGGAATCAGCGATCCTTCGGGCCGGGGGTCAGGGGGAGCGTCAGCGTCTCCGTTTTGCGCCGGACCACGCAGGCCGTGCGCCAGCCGGCCTTGAGCGTGCGCGCCACGGGGGGCAGATCTTCCAATGAATGCACGGGTTGTCCCGCCAAGGAGACGATCAGGTCGCCGGGCAGAAAACCGGCCTCGGCGGCGGGGCCTTCGGGAAGCACCGCCTGGACCAGCGCCCCCGCCGGGGGAGGCTCCGGCCCGAAAGCTTCGGCCAGTTCCGGCGTGAGATCCCGCAGGCGAAGCCCCAACCGGACGGGAATCTCGGGCCGCAGAACGCGAACCCCCGGATCGGCTTCGGCCCGTAAGTCCACCGGATCCGGCGTTTCGGTTTTCACGGACGGAGAATCGACCGCCGCCCGTGCGGCTTCGACCGGAAGGTCATTGCCTTTGGAGGCCGGTTCGGCCGGGATGACGAAATCCCGGGCGCGATCCCGCCAGCGCTGCCGCTCTTCGACCGACCGCAAACGGCGGAGTTCGAAAGCGGGAAGCGCCGCCAGAAGGCCGTGCACGGACAGGGGAGAAATCACGCCCGCCAGGCGGCCGCCCTCGTCCAAAAGCGCCGCACCGGCGAAATCCCTGACGAAAGGATGGCCGAGCAGCAACAGGCCGGTGGCGTCCCGGACGTTTTCCGTGGTGGGAAGCGCGGCGGATCGAACCGCCAGCCGCACGGGTCGTCCACGCAGAAAAGCCAGCAATGTCAGGGACTCGTCCAGTTCGGCGTCCGTCTCCGCCAGCGGCGGACGGGCGTCCCGTGGCGGGGCGGCGGCTACCCAGACGCCCAGGCCGCTTTCTCCCAGCGGGCCCGCGTAGCGCATGGCCGCCGAACGTTCCCGCTCGTTCGTGAACGTCCACGGGCGTTCATCGACGGGCGCGACCACCAGTTCGTCGAGCCAGATCCCCGCGATTTCCGTTGTTCCCTCGTTCGACGTCAGGCGCGCGCTCAGCGGCCGGAAGGTCCGAATGGTCCGCTCGATCCTCGCCGCCGGATCGGACTCGGCCGGCGCTTCCGTCTTGGCGTTCACCCGGGCGGGAGCGTACTCGGCCAGGGGATCCAGAGGATCCTCGCGCACCTGGCAGCCCGCGCAAACCAGGGCAAACAGAACCCAGGCCGCCACCGGGAGACGCATCCACGGCTTTACGCAAGGATTTCCGGACGTTCCGGAAGGTCTCATTTGCCGTCCGACTTTCGTTCCCTGGCCTTGCGGACGTAGCGCATGCGCAGGTCGTAGAGGAAGTTGGAAAGCAGCCGCGCCTCGCGCTCGGAGAGGTTGCCCCTGGTTTTTTCCTCCAGCATTTCCAGGATGTTGATGGTCTGCCGGGCGGCGTTCAGATCCTCCGGCAGGGCCTCCTGCCCCGGAATGCGCACCTCGCCCAGATGATGCAGGGCCTGGGTGCTCAAGGACACGATGAAGGTGGAGAAATCGATGGGAGGCAGGCGGCTTTCCTGGCTGTCGGCGCATTGCTTCATGTTTTCCCGGTCGGCAGAAGACGCCTTTTCGGGATCGGGAGCTCCGTCGGCGCAGCCACAGGGCTCCGCTTCTTCCCGTACGTCACGTTCGTCGGCCATGGTTTCCTCCGTGATCTCGACAGGTTGGAGTTCGGTCGTTTCGTTCCGACGGTCCACCGACCATCATTTCGTTTTCCCGGACCGCTTCGAGAGAAAGCCTATGCCGGAACGTCCCGGTTTGTCAAGCCGTTGTCCGGCCTGCCGCCGAGCGATGACCGGCGGCGGTTCCGCCGATCCGTTCGGTCGGAACTCACGCCACCATCTCTATTCCGGCCGGGTCAGTCCCAGGGCCTCGCGAACCTCCTCCATGGTGGTTCGGGCCATGATCCGGCAGGCTTTCGCGCCGTCTTGCAGAATGTCGCGCACGTCGTCCGGATGTTTCTCCAGTTCCGCCCGCCGCTCCCGCACGGGAGCCAATAAAGTATCGATGTTCTCCGCCACCTTCTTTTTGCACTCGAAACAGCCGATGCCCGCCGTGCGGCAACCCTCGGCCGCCCAGGCCTGTTCCTCGTCCGTGGAGAAGACGCGGTGCCAGGCGTGGATATTGCATTCCTCGGGAACGCCCGGATCCTTGCGGCGCATGCGCCGGGAATCGCTGACGGCCTCCCGGGTGACCTTGTGCAGGATCTCCTCCGTGGTGGACTCCAGCGGGATGTGGTTTCCCAGGCTCTTCGACATCTTGTTTTCCGCGTCCAGCCCCATCAGCCGTGCGGCCGGAGAAAGCAGCGGACGGCACTCCGGAAAAACCGTCCGGAAGCGGTGGTTGAAGCGCCGGGCGATGTCCCGGGTGAGTTCCACGTGCTGCACCTGGTCCTCGCCCACCGGCACGACCTCGCCCTTGTACAGCAGGATGTCGGCGGCCTGGAGCACGGGATAGGTGAACAGGCCCGCGTTGACCTTCCCCGCCAGGTCCAGGAAACTGGCGCGATCCTCGCCGGAATCCTCACCGTCATCCGTTTCGTCGGGCGTGTCCTCGTCGTCGCCGCCCGCGAACTGGGCGGTCTTGGTCTTGAACTGCGTCATGCGCATGAGCTGCCCCAGCGGCGTTACGGCGTCGAAGATCCAGGCCAGTTCGGTGTGCTCCGGCACGTGGGACTGCACGAAGATCTTGCAGCTCCGGGGATCGAGCCCCCCGGCGATGTAATCCATGGCCGCCGCCAGTACGCGGCCCGCCATGGCCTCGGTGTCGTAGGGAATGGTGATGGCGTGGTAGTCCACGATGCAGAAGATGCAGTCGTAGTCGTCCAGGAGCGTGGTCCAGTTGCGCAGGGCGCCCATGTAGTTTCCCAGATGAAGCGCTCCCGTGGGCTGCATGCCCGAAAACAGTCTCTTTCTCATCGGTTCTCCTTCGGTTTCGCGCCGCCGTGTCGGTCGCGACGCGTGAATCCCCGGTATCTATTCCGCCGCCGGGGGAGGAAACAGGCCCGGTTCCGTCTGGCGCAGGGCCTCGAAAAACACCACCGAAACGGCGTTGGACAGGTTGTAGCTGCGGATGTTTCCCGTGATGGGAACGCCCACCGTGCGGTCCGCGTAGCGGGCCAGAAAGGCGTCGCCCAGTCCCTTCGTCTCCCGGCCGAACACCAGGATGTCGTCCGGCCGGTAGCGGACGGCGGTATAAGGGCGTTCCGCCTTGCGGCTGACCATCCACAAGCGCCCCGAGGCGCCGTGGGCCCCGAGGAAGTCCTCCCAGTTTTCGTGGACGTGCAGATCCACGTGCGGCCAGTAGTCCAGCCCGGCGCGCTTCAGATAGCGGTCCTCCAGGCTGAAACCCAGGGGACGGATCAGGTGCAGGGGCGTCTTCATTCCGGCGCACATCCGGGCGATGGAACCGGTGTTCGGCGGAATTTCGGGTTCGACGAGGACGATGCGCATGGAGATTCCCTCGGTTCCGGCGGATCCTAGCGAGACAGCCCGGGCTCCCAGACGTGGTAGAAGCCGCTTCGGGGAATCAGGTTCAGCCCTTCGAAGCCCGCCTCGCCCACGAGCGCCTTCAAGAGAAATCCGTTGCTGGCCGTGTTGTACGGGCTGTCGGATTCGAATTCCTTGCGGCGGAACACCACCACGCTGGCGTCTTCCGGAAGCCCGGCGAGCCGGCGAGCCTCCGCCACGGCGTCGTGAATGTCTCCCAGGCCGTCCACCAGTTTTCTGGCCAGCGCCTGTTTGCCGGTGAAGACGCGCCCGTCGGCCACGGCCGCCAGTTCCTGTTCGGTGAGCATGGGACGACCCTTTTTCACCGCGTCCAGAAATTGCAGGTTCATTTCGTCGATCATGGTCTGGAAAAGGACGCGCTCGTCGTCGGCGAACTCCCGGAAGGGCGAGCCCATGTCCTTGTACTTGCCGGTCTTGAAGGGCTCGGTGGCCACGCCGATCTTGTCGAAGAGCCCCTCGATGTTGAACGTCAGGAAAATGGTTCCGATGGATCCGGTGACCGTGGTGGGATGGGCCACGATATGGTCGGCCGCCATGGCCGCGTAGTATCCGCCGGAGGCGGCCACGTTCATCATCGCGGCCACCACCTTCACGCCGGTTTCCTCCTTGAAACGCAGGATCTCCCGGTGCAGGAGGGCGCTGCCGGTGGCCGTTCCGCCGGGCGTCTCGATCACCAGTACCACGGCCTTGATGTCCTTGTCCTGTCTGGCTTTCTCCAGCGCGACGCTGACTTCCTCCACCACGGAGGGGCGGCTGCCGAAGAATCCCCGCCGGGTGCGGCTGTCGATCAGGCCGGTCACGGGGATCAATAAAACCTTCTCGCCGCCCTCGCCGGACAGCCGGATCTGCTTCAGCGCGGCCCGGTTGTCCGGGAACATGCTGAACTTCGGACTACAGGCCGACAGGGCCATAACGGCGGCCATTCCAAGGACCAGACGGAAAAACGCGGATCGAAATGTCATGGCGAAGCCTCCTGTGGAAACGTTTCGAATTGCCTGGGGCGTGATTCTACGGCGATGGCGGCTCCGTGTCAAAGAAAAGAACCGGGCGGCCAGAATCTCTTCAGTATACTGGAATTATTGCGGTTTTTTCGTTTTGGCATCGAATTCCGCCTTTATTCCCGGGGGTCTGCGGGCCGACTTCACGCAAACCCGCATATTTCCTGCCTGTAACCGAGTTTTTTTCTTGACAACTTGGCGGAATCACCTTATAAATATACCTAATTTCATACTCGGCACATTTGTTCTATTATCCCAGAAGGAGAGGAAACATGGCTACAAAGAAAGTTGCGAAGAAGGCCCCGGCCAAGAAAGCCGCCGCGCCGAAGAAGGCTCCGGCCAAGAAGGCCGCCGCGCCGAAGAAGGCCCCGGCCAAGAAAGCCGCCGCGCCGAAGAAGGCCCCGGCCAAAAAAGCCGCCGCGCCGAAGAAGGCCCCGGTCGCCTGGAAGCCCAAACCCGTCAGCACCAAGGCCGATCTCATCGCTTCGTTGAAGGAAAGCGTTCCGGCCGAACTGTCCGCCAAGGCCACCAACGAGATCGTGGACAATCTGTTCAACCTCCTGGCGCTCTCCATCAAGAAGAACCAGCGCTTCACGGTTCCGGGATTCGGCACCTTCAACGTGAAAAAACGCAAAGCCCGCACGGGACGCAATCCCCAGACCGGCGAAAAGATCAAAATCAAGGCCAGCAAGACGGTCGGCTTCAAGCCCACGCCGAAGCTGAAAGACATGCTGTAAGCCGCGTATCCAGAACAAGTGAAAGAGGCTCCGGCGCTCCGGAGCCTCTTTCGCGTTTATGGCCGCCCGCTTTTTCGCCCTTCACACCCAGGACGAAAAGGAATTGATTTGTTTTTGCGAAGAAACGATAATGCCGGAAAGAAAAGGAAGCGGACGCTTCTTCCGACGGGCATGTTTTTCGGAACCCTCTGACGCAGGAATCACGATGGCTCGCGTTCTCGTTGTCGATGATGAAAAAGGAATCCGGCTCACGTTCAGGGAATTCCTGAAAACGAACGGGCACGAGGTTCTGGTGGCGGAGGATTTTGCCGAGGCCGAAAAGCTTTTCCACGCCCGGAATCTGGATGTGGTCGTCACGGACATCGTTCTGCCCCGGGTCAGCGGATTGACGCTTTTGAAGGAAGTCCAGCGCGTCCAGCCCGGCGTCCAGGTCATCATCATCACCGGCGAACCTACCGTGGAAACCGCCATTCAGGCGGTGCGCTCCGGGGCTTTCGATTACATCGCCAAACCCGTCTCGGGAACGGAGATCTGCCGGATCGTCGCCCAGGCGGCGCGGATCAAGGCCCAGAACGACGAAAACGCCCGGCTCTGGGAGGATATCCAGCGAAGCCGCGAACACCTGGAAAGCCTGGTGCGGGAAAAGGACGAGGCGCTGAAGGAGACCGAGGAAGGCTATAACGTCCTCATGGAAAGCGCCGGAGATTCCATCAGCATCGTGGACGACGACGGGCGCTTCCTTTTTATGAACGGCATCGCGACCATGAACCTGGACCTGGACCCGGGAGGTTATCGCGGGAAAACCATGTGGGATTTCTTCCCCCCCGCCATCGCCGACCGGCAGGTAAGCAGCATCCGCCACTGCATCCGCAACGGCCGGGGGCGCGTGGTGGAGAACCTGTCCGTGATCAACGGCGAGCCACGCTGGTACCGCACCTGCATCCAGCCGTTGCGCAACGCCGAGGGCGAGATCGTCAAGGCCCTGGTCATCGCCTCCGACATCCACGAACGCATTCTGGCCGAGGAAGCCCTGCGCGAAAGCGAGACGCGTTATCGGACCGTGGTGGAAAACATCGGGGAAGGCATCTGCACCGTGGACGCCGACGAACGCGTCATCTTCGCCAACCGGGCGGCGGCGGAGATTTTCGGCGTGGTTCTGGAAACCCTTCCCGGCCGAAGCCTGTCCGATTTCTTCGACATGGACCAGTTTTCCATCATCCAGGACGAGACCGTTCGGCGGAAAGCGGGAGAGCGAAACACGTACGAGGTCTCCATGCGCAGGCCGAACGGCCGGTATCGCGACCTGATGGTGACCTCCACCCCCCAGTTCGACACGGACGGCCGTTACACGGGCGCCTTCGGCGTATTCCGGGATATCACGGAATTCCGCCGGACCCAGGCCGCCATCCGCGAAAGCGAGGAAAAATACCGCAATCTGGTGGAGCTGTCCGCCGACGGCGTTTGCATCATCCGGGAAGGGCGTCTCGTTTTCGTCAACCCGATCCTGAGCCGGATGTTGAAAATTCCCCAGGTCGAGTTGCTGAATACTTATTTTTCCGATCACATTCACCCGGATTTCCGGCAATCCCTTCAAAACCTGTATCGGCAGCACATGAAGGGGGAACGGGATCTCGGTATCGTCGAGGCCCAGTTGATTCGCAGCGACGGCGAACCCGTCCTGGTGGAGCTGAACGGAAGTGTCATCGAATACGGAGGCATTCCGGCCGAAATGCTCGCCATCCGCGACATCACCCGGCACCGAGAGGTGGAACGGGCGTACCGGGAAGCGGTGGAGCGCTACAAACTGGTGGCCGAGAACGTGGAGGACGTGACCTGGGTCTTGGATCTGGACTTCAACACCACCTTCGTAAGCCCCGCGATCACACGACAAACCGGCCTGACGATGGAGGAAGCCGTCCGCCAACCCATCATCGACCAGGTGACGCCGGAATCGGCCCAACGGGCGGTAGAGATGATTCGGGAGGAACTGCAATGGGAGAAAGCCCACGCACATGAATCGCCCCCCCGTACGCAGACCCTTGAGATCGAGCGTTACACGAAAGACGGCGGCACGATCTGGCTGGAGATCCGGGCCAATCTGGTCCGGGACGAACGGGGCCGGCCGTTCTGCGTCATGGGCATCAGCCGCAATATCGACGATCGAAAACGAGTCGAGGCGGAAAAGAAACAGCTTCACGCCGAATTGCTCCAGGCGCGGAAACTGGAGGCCGTGGGACGGCTGGCCGGCGGCATCGCCCACGATTTCAACAACCTGCTGACCGGCATCTCCGGCAACGTCTCCCTGGCCATGATGGAGGAGGGGCCGGATCCCTATATCCGGGAACTGCTTTCGGACATTCAGCGGGCTTCCGACCAGGCCGCCAGCCTCACCCGCCAGCTGCTGGCCTTCAGCCGCAAACAGAAGCCCGACCCGAAGACCCTGGACCTGAACGAGCTTTTGCGGCGGACCATCGCCGTTCTGGAACGCTCCCTGCCCGACCGCATCCGGGTTCGCCTTCATCCGACGAACGACCTGTGGGCCGTCCGGGCGGATCCGGCCCAGATGGAACAGGTCTTCGCCAACCTGGCGACCAACGCCCGGGACGCCATCACGGAAAACGGACGGCTGGAAATCGAGACGGAAAACATCACCATCGACGACGTGTTTTCCCGCCTTCACGTGGATCTTTCGCCGGGCGACTACGTGCGCGTCCGCGTCCGGGACGACGGCGCGGGAATCGACCGCCGCACGCGCTCCAGCATCTTCGAGCCGTATTTCTCCACCAAGCCCAAGGGAAAGGGGAGCGGCCTGGGCCTGTCCATCGCCTACGGAATCGTCAAGGAACACCGAGGAGCGATTCACATCAGCTCCAAGGAAGGCGAAGGCACGCTGGCGGAGGTCTATCTGCCCCGCCACAAGACCCGGACCGACGACCCCCTGGACCGGCGGGTCAAGGGACTACCCAGCGGTCACGAGCGCATTCTCCTGGTGGAAGACGAGCCCGTGGTGCGCCACATGAACGAGAAAATCCTGAAACGCCTGGGGTATCGCGTGCTTTCCGCCGGAAACGGCCCGGAGGCGCTGGGCCTCATGAAGGCGAACAGTACGCCCGTGGAACTGCTCTTGACGGATATCTTCATGCCCCACATGAGCGGATGGGAACTGGCCGAGCTTCTGCGCAAAGGGCATCCGTTCCTCAAGGTGCTGTATACGTCCGGCTATCCGAAGGAACTTGTCGCCACGCTGGGAAACCTGAACAAGGACATGCACTTTATCGGCAAACCCTACACCCCTCAGGCTTTCGCCAGGAAAATCCGGGAAGTTCTGGGCGAAAGCCGCCCCGCGTGACCTCTCCCGATTCCGGGCCCGCCTCTATATGGCCTACATATAAATGACGATGGGAAGGACCACGGGCTTGCGTTCCAGCTTGCGGTTGAAGAAGCGGCGCAGCGAAAGCCGGATTTCCTCTTTCACCTCGTCCATGTCGGTCTTGGTTTCCAGATTCATCCCGTCGAGCACCTTGATGACCAGCTTGCGGGCGTCGTCGAACAGGGGCGCCTCGCCCTCCTCGAAGGTGAATCCGTGGGAGATGAACTGAGGGCCGAACACCAGCGAGCCGTCCGTCTTGGCCAGAACCAGCGCCAGCACCACCATGCCGGTCATGCCCACCTTGCGCCGTTCGCGAATCTCCGCGTCTCCCACGTCGCCCACGCCTTTTCCGTCGATGTAGACCTGCCCCGTGTTCTCCCGGCCCACCAGGGCTCCTCCCTGCGGATCGAACTGGATCAGATCCCCGTTTCTGGCGACGATAATATGGTCCGGAGACACGCCGGAGCGTTCGGCCAGCCGTGCGTGCAGCACCAGATGGCGGTACTCTCCGTGAATGGGAATGAAATACTTCGGCTGGGTCAGGTTCAGCATGGTGGCCAGCTCCCCGGCATGGCCGTGGCCGGAGGTATGCACCGTATGCGTGCGCTCGTTGTAGATCTCCGCGCCGCGCATGGCCAGGTGGTTCATGATGTTGGAGACGCTGCGCTCGTGGCCGGGGATGATGCGCGACGAGAAAATCACCGTGTCGCCCGGCTGAATGCGGATGCGCTTGTGATCGTTCATGGCCACCCGGGAAAGCACCGAGCGCGGTTCGCCCTGGCTTCCGGTCATCAGAATCAGAATGCTTTCCGGGGAATGATGGGAAAGTTCCTCTTCATCGATCAGCAACGAGTCCGGAAAGCGCAACAACCCCAGCCGCCGGGCGATGGTGGTGGTGTTGCAGAGGCTGCGTCCGGAGAAATGAACCCGCCGACCGTCCCGTTCCGCCAAGGTCATGATCTCCTGGATGCGCGGGATGGAGGAAGCGAAAAGCGTAATGAGAATCCGGCCTTTCGTCCGATGGAAAATGTTGTCCAGTTCCCGGCCGATCTCCTGCTCGCTCTTGGTGAACCCCTCCCGTTCGACGTTGGTGCTGTCCGAAAAAAGCGCCAGGACGCCCCGCCGACCCAGCTCCGCGAACCCACCGTAATCGAAGGAATATCCGTCCCCCGGCGCGGTGTCGATACGGAAATCTCCGGTATGGACCAGAAGTCCCAAGGGTGTTTCGATGGCCAGCCCCACCGCGTCGCAGGTGGAATGACTGACGCGCAGAAACTCGAAGCGGAAATGCTCGAAAGCCGCCACGTCTCCCGGTTCCACCAGATGGACGGGCACGGCGCCAAGGAGGCCGTGTTCCTCCAGCTTGGATTTTATCAACTCCACCGTGAAGCGCGTGGCGTAGATGGGAACCTTGAATTCACGCACGAAGTAGGGAATCGCCCCGATGTGGTCCTCGTGGCCGTGAGTGACGACCAGCGCCTTCAGCATCTCCCGCCGTTCCAGCAGGTATTCCATGTCCGGGATGACCAGATCGATGCCGAACCATGTGAAATCCGGGAACTGGCCGCCGCAGTCCACCACCACGATCTCATCCGCGTAGCGGTAGCAGGTCATGTTCATGCCGATTTCGCCCAGCCCCCCCAGAGCCACGATCTGCAAGCCGGAGGAGTCGCGGCGCTCCGGCTGGAAATGCCTAGGTAGTTTATCGGGCGAGGGAGGAGGCGAATTGTCGTTCCGGGTGACCATGATGACTCCGCTTTCAGCGCTTGGATGGAGGAAGAGGCCGCATTTTCCGCTTTTGTCCCGCGGGTTTGAGGCTTTCGGCCCGGAGAAACGCCTTTTCCGCGTCCGCCGGCCGGTTCGTCCGCTGGTAAAACAATCCCAGTTTGTAAAAGGCGTAGGCCGCGTCGCGACTCATCGACAAAAGCCGTTTCAGGGCGGCTTCCGCGTCGTTCATCCGTCCCGTCTTCTCGTAAAGCGCGGCCAGAATGGCCAATAGCGACGCATTGGCCGATTGTTGCTTCAGAATCCATTCATACTCCCGAATGGCGTCCACTTCCCGGCCTCCGGAACGGTAGAAGTTCGCCAGGCGGTGGTGGGGTTCCACGTAATCGGGGCGCAGTTCGATGGCCTTGAGAAACGCCTTTTCCGCCTCTTCGGTCCGGCCTTCGTGGGTCAGCGCGACGCCCAGAAGAAAGCGATTCCGGGGACTTTCGGGAAACAGGTCCACCGCCCTGCGGATGGCCGCCAGGGCGGCCCCGGAATCCCGGTCGTACAGGGGATGCAGATTGGCCAGTTCGATGTACGGCATGTGCCAGTCCGGAATCAGGGCGGCGGACCGGGTCCAGTGGCCGTAGGCGAGTCCCAGTTCTCCGCGGCCGAAGGCCCGGCGGCCGGACTCGAAATGCTCCACTCCCGACGTCTGGCGCATACCGGAAATCCGGGCGCGTAACGACTGGATCTCCGCGATTTCCTCCGGGAACAGAAAATCTTCCGGGCCAAGGTGCAGACAGCCGGTCGCCATGGAAAAAGAAGTTAGGGATATCAATAAGATAAAACCGAATCGCCCGATGGCCGGAAGCCGTCTCAAGGATACGTTCGGCCGGATTTCGAGAGGATTTTCGGTTGGATTCGTCGGCGACGCGACGAGGAATATCGGAAATCTTTCGAGAAGCGTCCGGCGGCGAAGACGGCCGGAAAGCATCCGAAATCCGGCCGAACGTATCTTTGAGATGGCTTCTAGCTGTCTGTCCGATGCCGATGGCACGCCCGTAACCCACCTTTGCCGTTTTTCGACGAATCGCCGCTTCTCGTCCCGCCGTCCCGATCCCTGGATTTCATCCAATTTGTCACAGTTTTGCCCGTCTCGCAAGTTTCGGGAACATTTTCCCGCCGACTTTCCTTTCCTTTCACCCCGGCCGTCCGGAAAGGCATTCCGAGGTCATGAATTTGCCACAAGCGCCGAACTGTATTATAAGGAGCGGATCTCTTTCGTTTTTCAGGGAGTCCCGCATGGACGGAACCGGCAGTTTGTTCGCATCCATCGGCTGGTGGGGTCTTCTGGTGCTCACCTGCACCCATCTGTTCATCCTTTTATGGTGGCTGGGCATGTGCCGCATCGCCAGGCGTCCGGCAACCTGGAAGACGCTCGTGCCTGTGGTGTTGCTGGTCCCGTCCTATCTTGTGCTGCCCCTGCTCGCGCTTGCGGCCGTGGCGGCGCTTCTGGCCGGGGGCGACGATTTTTCCGGCAATTTCAAGTATTACCTGGTGGCGGCGGTCTTCGGTCCCCGCCGGGCGGCGGAGATCTACAGCCGCCGTTCCCTGGCCCCGGCCGAGTTTTTCCGAAAACGCTTCGGGAAGTTGGAATAGCCGATTATCAAATCACCCCATAGGAGAGCGTGTCCTCATCGTCCAGAGAAGGATCGCGAATGAAATTTTTGTTCTCCGCCTTCCAGTTGTAATAGCGCGATAATCCATCGATGTCCGGAAACAGCGTGGAGTCGTTGATTCCAAAGAAATCCAGCATATTCAAAGCGTGTTTCTTCAACGACGCGGGAATGACTATTTTTTCCAACGCATCCCCTTCCATCAGAGATTCGGGACAACCGAAAGCTTTCTCGAACGAAAAATGAACGGTGAAGACACCCGCCTGCCGGGCGATGCGCGGGACGATGGAAGGCGGTCGGATGATCTGGGGATATTCCTCGGTACAGAGCCCGAAAAGCTCCTCCTCGATGTTTTCATAAGAACGCAGATCTTCGCGATAATAGCAGAAGACCGCCGCGTCCTTTTCCGGATACTCGACAGCAGCGAAAAACAGGGCGACCAGGGGATTCGTAGTCCAGTCCAAGAGCCGCGTCGCCAGGCCGTGATGCTGCGCAATGACCAACCAGCTAACGTCGTCCTTCGGATCCGGCGTCTTTTCCAGGCATTCCACCGCCCGCCGTTTCCATTCGTAGAACAGAGCTTTATCGTTGGTTGCCTTGAACTTTTCCCTGCCTGCTCTCGGAACGAGCGCCCAATCCCTGTCTGCCTGCCCCCGGAAAAGAATGGGATGCCTGGGATCATAATCTTCCCGCACTTTTTCAATGTATTTATCGAAGGATTCGATCCGAATTTCATTCTCCATGGTTTTTTCTCCCCGGATCCCAATGCGGGAATCTTATTCCTTTTCTCCGCATTTTCCAAGTCACAATTCCATTGACTCCCCTCCATCAAAAGGTACAATGCGCGAAAATACGTCGGAGGCGGCGCGGAGGTCGGCCTCCCGGGCGATCGACTCCCCTTAGGAAAGGTAATAGACCATGAGCATGATGAAGGCGATCGTGAAGGCGCGGCCCGAGCCGGGCGGCCTGGAATTCAAGGATGTTCCCGTTCCCGAGCCGGGATTCGGCGAAGTGCTTCTGAAAAACCGCGCCGTGGCCATCTGCGGCACGGACCTGCACATCTACAACTGGGACGCCTGGAGCCAGAACCGAGTGAAAATCCCCACCATCATCGGGCACGAATTCGCCGCCGACGTGGTGAAAGTGGGCCAGGGCGTCACCAACGTCCAGCCGGGCGATTACGTCTCCGGCGAGGGCCACCTGGTCTGTGGATTCTGCGACAACTGCCGCACGGGCGACGGCCACGTCTGTTACGACTGGAAGGGCCTGGGCTACGATATCGACGGCGCGTTCCGCGAGTATTTCTGCATGCCGGAGCGCAACATCTGGAAGAACGATCCGAAGACCAGCCCGGCGGAAGCCTCCATCCAGGATCCCTTGGGAAACGCGATCCACACCGTCTTCCGCGCCGACTGCGTGGGCAAGAAGGTGGCGGTCTACGGTTTGGGCCCGGTGGGGCTTCTGGCCGTGGCGGTGCTCAAAGCCATCGGCGCGGCGGAGATCTTCGCCTTCGGGCGCAGCAACCAGTATCGCCTGGACCTGGCGAAACAACTGGGCGCGCATCACGTGGTGGCCACCAAGAACACCGACCCGGTGGAATACATCAAGCAGCACACGGACGGCCACGGCGTGGACGTGGCCATGGAGATCGCCGGGACGCCTCAGGCCATCCAGGCGGCGGTCAAGTGCGTGAAGATGGCCGGAAACGTGGTGCTTCTGGGCATTCCCAACGCCGAGGTGCCCCTGGACATCGCCTCCGACGTGGTGTTCCGTTCCGTCTCCATTCACGGCGTCACCGGCCGCCGCATCTGGGATTCGTGGTTCGTCATGCGCGGCCTTCTGGTGTCCGGCTCCCTGGACGTTTCTCCGGTCATCACCCACGAGTTTCCCTTCGACGAATACGAGAAAGGCTTCAAACTCATGCAGTCCGGCCAGTGCGGCAAGGTGGTGCTGAGCCTGGAATAAAGGCTTCGCTCAAACGGTTTGAACGGACGGCGGGAAAGCGCGGCAAAGGGCTCCGCCGCCGCTCCCTTTTCCAAATAACACGAAGGAGATCGATATGTTAGGTCAGTTCAAGGAATTCGTGGCCAACGAGCTGGAAGAAATTCGCGAGGCGGGACTGTGGAAGGGAGAGCGTGTCATCCGCTCGCCCCAGAACGCCGCCATCCAGGTGGAGCAGGGCGAGGTCATCAACATGTGCGCCAACAACTACCTGGGGCTTTCCGACCATCCGGCCCTGATCGAGGCGGCCAAGAAGGCCATGGACGATCGCGGATTCGGCATGAGCTCCGTGCGCTTCATCTGCGGCACCCTGGACCTGCACAAGGAACTGGAGGAAGCCATCGCCAAGTTCCTGGGCATGGAAGACGCCATCCTGTATTCCTCCTGCTTCGACGCCAACGGCGGGCTGTTCGAGACGCTGTTGACCAAGGAAGACGCCATCATCTCCGACGCGCTGAACCACGCCTCCATCATCGACGGCGTGAGGCTCTGCAAGGCCATGCGCTACCGCTACAACAACTCCGACATGGACGATCTGGAAAAGCAGCTCCAGGAGGCCGACAAGGCCGGGGCGCGCTTCAAGATGATCGCCACCGACGGCGTGTTCAGCATGGACGGCTACATCGCCAAGCTGGACCAGGTCTGCGACCTGGCCGAGAAATACAACGCCATGGTCATGGTGGACGACAGCCATGCCACCGGATTTACGGGTAAAACCGGCCGAGGCAGCCACGAACACAACGGCGTCATGGGTCGCGTGGACATCATCACCAGCACATTCGGCAAGGCCATGGGCGGCGCGTCGGGCGGATTCACCGCCGCGAGCAAGGAAATCGTGGCCAAACTGCGCCAGCGCAGCCGGCCGTATCTCTTCAGCAACGCCCTGGCTCCCATGATTACCGCCGCTACGATGAAATGCGTGGAACTCCTGTCCGAATCCACGAACCTGCGCGACAAGCTGGAATCCAACACGCGCTATTTCCGCGAAAAAATGGCCAGCACCGGTTTCAACGTGCTGCCCGGCGTCCACCCCATCACCCCCGTGATGCTGGGCGACGCCAAGCTGGCCCAGGACTTCGCCGCCGAGATGCTGAAACTGGGCATCTACGTCATCGGGTTCAGCTATCCGGTGGTGCCCAAGGGCAAGGCCCGTATCCGCACCCAGATCAGCGCCGCCCACGAGGTGGAACATCTGGACCGCGCGGTGGACGCCTTTGTCCAGGTGGGCAAGAAACTGGGCGTGATCTGATTTCACCGAACGAAAGAAATTTCAGAAGGGCAAGGCAGGGCCTTGCCCTTTTTTTCGATTCGGATATGATTGGATACGGTTTTCGGAAATCCGGCACATCGCGAATGAAAAGGAAAGCGTGTTTTCATGAACAAGCCGCCTACTCTCACCGCCAGCCTGATCGTTCTGGCCGTTTTCAGCATCGCCTTCGGCGGCTGCGGCGTCTGGGCCGCAATAAGCGGATACACCAGCGGCATGCACGAAATGTCCCATTCGGAATTCATGAAAAATTGGAACGATCTGCTGGAAGGCAAGGACGATGCGCTGAACGACAACGTTTATCTGCGCTGGTTCGGCCCGGATCAAGAGGAAATCCGCCAGTTTCGGCGCATGATGGCCGACCCGATCTTCAAGGAAAACGTCCGTATGACCACCGAAATGGTCTCCGAACTTTTCCAGTTGTACGAAACCCTGGTTCCCGACCGGACGCTTTTTTTGCTGGTGAACCTACTGCTTTCGCTCATGGCCCTGGCCGGCGGGGCGGCCATGCTGAACCGCGCCGACTGGGGGCGGCAGACGGAGATCGTTTTTCTGTTTCTGGCCACGCTGGTGACGGCCTACATGGGCTTCAAGGCCATTCCCCCACTAGCGGCCTTCGCCGGGCGGATGGCGGAGATGGCGCCGCTGGGAGGCCGCATCGACCCCGAGGTGATGCAGAATCACATGAAGGCCGCCTGGTCTGCGATCTGCCTGCTGTTCGCGCTGATGCACGGCGGCATCATCTGGTATCTCATGCGGCCGTCGGTCCGGGCGATCTTCGAAAAACCGGACACTCCCGCTTCGACCGGCCTGCCTCCCCTCTGATTTCTTCTTCGGAATTCAATCGAACAAGGACGGACGATCCCTCAGCCTGAATGGGCCTTCAGCCATTCGGCCAGGGGTTTGAACACCATGGACTGGGCGTAGTGGGAGATGTACATGTCCGCGTGCGCCATCTTCACGCGCTCGTTTCCGGAAACGAAGGAATCTGTCACGTCCGATCCGGACAGTTCGCAGGCCGACATGGCCGTGGGGATCGGCACGATGCCGTCCGCGTTGGACAGAAGACAAAGCAGCGGATTGGTCACGTTTCCGAAAAGTTTGGAGACGTTGCGATCGTCGATCACCAGATCCCGGTTCTTCATCCACACGGAGATTTCCCGGTTCAGGGTGCGGTTGGGATCCTCCACCGTGCGCACGAGCTGGTCCGTACGGGAAAGGTCCACAATCTCCGGATGCAGGTAGATGGACAAAAGCGAGGGAATCCGGGTCAACAGCGGCAGTCCCAGACGCGCCAGACTGCGCGTGTGGTTGATTTTCAGCATTCCGGCCACGAACGGACTCCCAAAGGCGAAGCCCAGCACCGGATGGATCTCCACCCAGCGTAGCGGCGCGCCCATCCCGACGATGGATCCCACCCGACCGGTTCCGCAAAGCGCGGCATAGGCATAGACGTAGGTTCCGCCCAGGCTGCACCCGATCAGATCCACCCGATCCTCCTCGGGCCGGGCAGTGTCCAGGATGTAATCCAGCGCGGCGGGCAGATCCGTCAGCACCACTTCGCGGAAACCGTATTCCTTCTTCCCCCCTTCCCGAATCGTGGGGCCCTGATTGCGCAGATTGATCGACCAGACCTCGAAACCGGCCTTGGCCAGGTAGTCCTCCATGGAGTCGCCCTGGGGATGGTAGCCGAAGATGAAGGCGTTCATACCGTAGCCGGGAACGATCACGAGAGGACGGAGGGCCGGATCGCGCCGTTCCGGATCGACGATGCGTTTCAGCGCCAGCCGCCAGCCGTCGCCGTTGGACACGTGATGGATGGTGCGCTCCATGGGCTTCCCTCCCGCGAATCCGAATTGATCCGGAAATGAACGGAAGACGATCGATCAGACCCCGTTCGGTGCGGATCCGCCGACGGCTTCTAGTAATTCTTCTCCATGGTGACCTTGTCGCCGGCCTTCAGTTCCACCAGACTGCGGCTGACCAGGGCCACGCTGGTCTTGCTTCCGGCGGACAGAACGATCAACTCGCCGATTTTTTCGTAGGGTAGTTCATCCTTGTCCAGGGCGTCGTACATGTCCGTCATGAATTTGCGGATGACGAACAGGCGGTTGCCCTCCTCTACGCCGTGGCTGATGCCTTTGTCCAGGAACACGATCTGATGTTCGGCCAGGACCAGGTTGTCCTCCAGCGTGTCCACGATGTACCCGCCCATGGTGACTTTGTTCCGTTGGGGACGAATGTCCTTGACCGGGCTCTTCCAGGGGCGCACCAGGTCGCCGAATTCGATGGGATCGTAACTGCCGATGATCTGGGCGGTGACGACGTTGTCGTTGATGCGTTTGATGACGCACTTGCCGAGCACCTTGATCTTGTACCCGATCTTGTCGCCGGTGACCGGATGCTCCACCTTCCCCATTTGGCGGAAGATCTGATAGGACTGGCCGATGGAAAAGAGGTTCAGGGCCGCTTTCTTCTGGGGCTTGATGTAGATGATATCATGCTCGGAGAGATAGATGGCCTCTTCCGGGCTGCCCGCGATGCGGCCGGAATACTTCAGCTCGTTTCTGGCGATGAAGCCGTCCCGGCGAAAATTGTAGAAATTGAAAGAGGAACTGTTCAGCTTGGTCATGTATTGCTGAAGCTCGTACTTTCCGCCCTCGGAAACCTTGCCCCAGGCCTCGGCGTCCATGATCTCGGGAATATCCTCCATCTCCTGCTCGGCGGTCTGATCCTCCATGCCCACCATGGTTCCCATGGTCCCGGCCTGATGAAAATAGATGATGTTGCCCGGATAAATCCAGTGCGGATTGGCGATCTGGGGGTTCATGGCCCAGACTTTCTGCCAATACCAGGGACTTCCCAGAAGCCTGGCGCAGATGTCCCACAGGGTATCGCCGGAACGGACCTCGTAGCGCGTGATGGCGTCGCCCTCCACGCTGGGATAGGGAACGTCCCCTTCGCCGCCCGTCGGTTCCATGCTCCCGCCGTCGTATCCGCCGGAATATCCGTCGTAGGAATTGGGCTGGGCTGGGGGCGCGTTGTACCCTCCATACCCTCCGCCGGGAGGCGCCGAGGGAGGTGGAGCCTGCATTCCACCGGGGTTGTAGGTCTGGTTCGAGCCGGGGCCCTCGTCGATCCGCTCCTGGGCGGAGGCAAGGGAAGTCCAGAGCACGAGGCACGCCGCCGTGATCCACAAAATCCATTGGGCCGTTTTCATACCGCTGCCTCCTTGGCTGGCTACGGTTAACAGATCATTTCCTCAAACGATTCGTCGCTTTCCGGGCCGCTTCCGAGGATGGATGGTCCTTGATGAGCCGTTCCCAAACCCGGGTCGCGCCCGCTTCGTTTCCTGTTTTCAGATCGCACAGGCCTAGATAATACATCGAATCGGCCTTTTTGTTACTATTTTTCATTTCCATCACCGCCCGGAAATCCGTTGCGGCTTCGTTTATTCGGCCAAGTTCGTACCGGCTGACCCCCGTCCAGAACACGGCGTTGTCCCGGTAGGACGTTTCCCGGTAGCGTTTGAGAAACACGTCGAAGGCCGAAATGGCCTTTTCATAACGCTTGGCCTTGACGAAAGCATAGGCTTCCTCGTAATCCCGGACGATCCGACTTCGGTTCTTCATCGGAGCCACGTCCACCCGGATATCCAGAGGCGACCGTCCATCCCAGTTCGAAAAGACCTTCGGCGGCTCCTCCGCCGGCGCTTCCGCGACAAGAGGCGTCTTTCGGTCCGCCGCGTCGTTTCGTGTCCCGCTTTTGGGCACCAGTTTCACGGTTTTCAGGTCGCCGGGCGGGGCTCCGACGTTCTGGCCGACCTTTGCCCGTTCTACGAGATCCTGGAGGATGTACACGCGATTGCCCAGTTCCTCGATGCGCACGTGAGCATCCGTCACGTCCCGGTTCAGTTCCGCCACCTGGCCGCGAAGATCTTCCAGTTTGGCCGTCAAAACCTTGTCCGGCCCGCATCCCGCCGTCGCCACGGACAGGCCGACCGCAAGAAAGATCGACGGAAGGAACCATTTATTATTAAGACAAAGAGCCATGGTGGACTTTTGTTAAATTAATAAAAATTTAGTTTAATTATACTCATTCTTGTGGCCGGGTCAAGAACTTTTCACTCCCGATTTGCAAGAAATCTCCAAGCTTTATACCGGATTCAAGACAAAAAGGGAAACAAAAAGAATGAAATCCCGGGGCAACGGAATGCCGGAGACCGGTTTCAAAGGGAAAAACGTATCCTTCCGGGAAAATCGTTCCAAACGGCGGCGAACTCCGGACAATCCACCAAGCTATGACAGGTCTGTCAGGCTTTCGTTCGGCAGATGGTTTCTCTTGCCTTTCCAACCCTTTCTGTTTACTATTAAAATCCGGATTCGGACACAAACGCCAGTATGATTGAAGTGAGATGATCGGACACACGCTCGGGACATACGAGATCCAGGAGGAGATCGGCCAAGGCGGCATGGCGACCGTCTACCGGGCGTATGACTCCAAACTGAAGCGGAAGGTGGCCGTCAAGATTCTGCATGGTCATCTTACCCGGCAGAAAGAGGCGGTGGAGCGCTTTCAGCGGGAAGCCCACACCGTGGCCAAGCTGCGCCATCCCAACATCATCGAGATCTACGACTACTCCGGCGAGGACAGCGCCACGCACTACATCGTGACCGAACTGGTCAACGGACTGGACTTGGCGGATTTCCTGGACCGCTACGAGGAAATCCCCTGCGAGCTCGTGGCCTGCATCGCCCTGGAGCTGCTTTCCGCCCTGGACCACGCCCACCGGCAGGGCATCGTCCACCGCGATCTGAAACCGGAAAACCTGATGATCGACAGAAGCGGCCGGATGAAGCTGATGGATTTCGGCATCGCGCGGGTTCTGGAGGGCGCCACGCTGACCATGACGGGCACTATCCTGGGATCCCCGGCCTTCATGAGCCCGGAACATATCCTGGGCCAGGACGTGGACCATCGCTCGGATCTCTTTTCCCTGGGCAGCATGCTGTACCTCATGGCCACGGGAGAGTTTCCCTTCGACGGCCCCAACACCCATGTCATTCTGAAAAAAGTGGTCGAGCGCGACTGCCCGCCCATCCAGCAGGTCAACCCGGCGATCTCCAACGAATTCGCCCGCGTGGTCGAACGACTGATGGAAACGGATCTGGATCGGCGCTACCAGACGGCGGAAGAGGTGCAAAAGGATCTGGAAGCCCTGTTGCTCGGTATGGCAATCGAACAGCCCGCCGAGGAGGTTCGCGGTCTGTTCCGGGATCCGGACGATTTTCCCGGCAGGTTCCGCGCCCGCATGGCCGCCCGGGTGGAGGAGAAAGCCCGCGAGGCCTGGAAGAAAAAGCCCGCCCTTTCCATGCAGTTATACACGCGCCTCTCCGCCCTGGCTCCGAATCATCCGGAAGCGGAGGAGCGCATCGCCCGGCTCCTGCGCCGGAGCCGCAACCGCAAGACCCTGGCCGTGGGAGCTTCGGCGGCGGCATTTCTGGCCGGACTGGCCTTGTTCGCATGGGTCTGGACGATCGGACATCCGCCGGAACCGCTAAACAAGCCCGTCCGGACCGAAACGGTCGTTTCGTCCGAACCGCTGGCCTCTTATCCGGAAAAGGAAAACGAGGAAAATCCGAAACTCCCTGAACCGAAAAAAGAAGAAAAACACGAGCCCCGGACGAAAAAAGTGGAGGCCCGGGTTCCCGTTCACACGCTGGCCGAACTTGAAAAGATGAAACTTTCCGAAAACGATAAGACCCGGGAGCCGCCACCGGGAGATTTCCAGGGGTTCCTGAAGGTCGTCACTTCTCCCTGGGCGGATATCTACATCGACGGAGAAAAGGTCGGCAACAGCCTGGTGGACGCGCTGAAACGCTTTCCCGTCCCGGCGGGGCGACACACCGTGCGGCTGGTCAACCCGGGATGCGTCACGCACACCGAGGAAATCGTCGTGGAAAAGCCGGATCAGCAACTGATGGTCCGCAAACGCCTCCAGGTGCTTCCGGCCTATCTGGAACTGAAAAACGGGCAGGGCGCCATGGTTTTCGTGGATGGGGACTTCCGGGGCCGTACGCCCCTGAAACGTCCCATCGAGATTCGCTGGAAGACCGCGGAATCCATAAAAGACGTGCTCGTCAGCCTGACGAAGGAGGGGTACGAACCCTACACCCACCAGCTGCGCCTGGTGGCCGGGAAGACCCGCATGCTGGAACTGGACCTGAGCCCGAAAAAGAACGGACATACGGAAACGGCCCCCTAGGGGCGGAAACGGACGGATGAACGTGCGTCTCTTCGCCGCAACGATCCTGCTGCTTCTTTTCGCGCTGGCCGCCGGCCCGGCGTTCGGGCAGGTTCGCGCGACGGAAGACGACTCCGCCCTACAGGACGACCGCTCCGCCAGGCCTCCCGACAACGGAGAGGAAATCCTGGAACGCGCCCAAAATCTGTACGAATACGGCGATTACGCCGGAATGGTGAAACTTCTTTCCGGCGGATTGAACCGCAAAATCTTCGAAAACGGCCAGTTGACCAGCGTCCACCGCCTGCTGGGCATCGGCCATTTCATCCTGCAAAACAGAAACAAAAGCCGGGAACACTTCCTGCGCCTGCTGACCAAGGATCCGGATCATCAGCTAGATCCTCTCTACGTGCCGCCCATCATCATCGACTTTTACGAAGGCATCCGGGAAGAACACAAGGAAATGCTGGACGCCATCCGTATTCAGCAACGCAAAGAGGAAGAGCGGCGGCGCGAGCAGGCGGCGGAGAAGATCGTTCTGAAGAAGAACCCGTATTTCGTCAATTTCATCCCCTTCGGGGCGGGCCAGTTCCAGAACGGGAAAGCGGTGAAGGGCACGCTGTTTCTCACCGGCCAGGCCATCGCGCTGAGTCTGAACATCACGGGATACTGGATCGCGGAGAATCTGGAGGGCGAGGATGGCTACTATTCCAAGGCGGACGCGCGCACGGCGAAGAACTGGCGCATCGTTCAATACGCGTCCCTGGGCGTTCTGGGAGCGCTCGTCATCGGGGGTATCGTGGACGCGCTGCTGGATCACCGGGAATTCGAAAAGATCGAAATGAAACCGAAACCGAAAGGCGAAGAAGAGGAAAAGGAAGCGGCCGAAACGGCTCGCAAAGGCCCTGAACTGGAATGGACGGCGTTGCGCCTGCGCTTCTGAAACGTTTGCGCCGGAAGCCGTATTTGTACCTGGAACCGATGGAAAGACAAGGAGACCTTCATGCCGAGCATGCAATTCATCAACAGCCTGCCCAACAACCTGCGGCGCGTGCGGCTGTTCAAACGCATCACGACCATCGGGCGGGAAAACACCAACGACGTGCCCATCCCGGAGCCGTCCGTGGACGACAACCACGCCTACATCGCCTTCGACGGCAAGCATTACACCATCTCCGGCGTCGGCAAGAAAAACGTCATCCTCATCAACGGAAAGCGTGAAAAGAACTATCGCCTGACCCACGAGGACGTAGTGACCCTGGGCGACGTGAACTTCTCCTTCGACCTCTTCGATGAGATCGCCAATTCGGAGGAAGAACAGATCCAGACGGAAATCCGCACCTATCGCAAACTCTACCAGTTTACGGAAAAACTCATCAGCAACTACAACATCGAGGAACTGCTGAATCAGCTCATCGACGCCGTGATCGAAATCACCGGGGCCGACAAGGGATTCCTGATCCTGAAAAAAGACGACCAGGGGCTGGAGTTCGCCGTGGCCCGCAACGTGAACCGGGAAAGCATCGCGAACGCGCTGACCCAGGTGTCGGATTCCATCGTGGGACGGGTGGTGCAGTCCAAACGGCCGGTGATCGTGTCCGACGCGCTGAACGACGAGACTTTCAAAAACGCCCAGTCCGTGATGAAGCTGGAACTGGCTTCCGTCATGTGTGCGCCCATTCTGGCCCGGGGCAGTTTCCTGGGCATCCTGTATGTCGGAAACAACAACGTCATCAACCTGTTCACTCCCGACAAACTGCAGCTCTTGGAAATCTTTGCCGGACAGGCGGCGCTTCTGATCCAGAACGCCCTGCTGGTCAACGAACTGAAGCTCGACCGGCGCGAATTGCAGGAGCGCATCGAGCAGCTTCGCTTCGGCTCCATGGTGGGCACATCGGCCGGCATGCGGGAAGTTTTCAAGAAAATCGAGAAGGTAGCGTCCGTCAACGTTCCCGTGCTGATTCAGGGAGAGACGGGTACGGGTAAGGAACTGGTGGCCCAGGAGGTGCACAACAAGTCCGACCGCAGAAACGGCCCCTTCGTCGTCATCAATTGCGGCGCCATCCCCCGGGACCTCCTGGAAAGCGAGCTGTTCGGACACGTGAAGGGCGCATTCACCGGCGCGGTGGCCACGACGCCCGGAAAATTCAAGATGGCCGACGGCGGAACGCTTTTCCTGGACGAAATCGGGGACATGCCGATGGAATTGCAGGTCAAGCTGCTGCGCGCCCTGGAAGACGGAAAAATCGTTCCCGTAGGCGACACCCGGCCCGAAGTCGTGGATATCCGCATCATCGCCGCCAGCAACAAGCCGCTGGTCAAGGCCATCAAGGACAACGAGTTTCGGGAGGATCTTTACTATCGCCTGAACGTCATCACCGTCACCCTGCCGCCCCTGAGGGAGCGGGAGGGGGATGTGACGCTCATCGCCAAGTATTTCCTGAATCGCTACGCCAACGAATACGGGCGGAAAATCAGGGGATTCTCGCAGAAGGCCCTGGACATGATCGTCCGACACCAATGGCCGGGAAACGTCCGGGAACTGGAAAACCGCATCAAGAAGGCCGTCATCATGGCGGATAAAAACCTGGTGGAACCGGAGGATCTCGACCTGAACGCCGATGAACTGGAGCCCATCGTTCCGCTGGCCCAGGCGCGCGAGGACTTCCAGACGCGCTACATCCAGGAGGCTCTGCGGCGTCACAACGGCAACCGGACCAAGACCGCCCAGGCCCTGGACGTGGATCCCCGGACGATTTTCCGCTATCTGGAAAAAATGACCGATTGACGAAACCCCGGCATCAATGTCGCGATTTACGGAAGAATTGACGGACCCGGAAGGAATGAAAACAGGAATTAACGCAGACTTTTCAATGATTTGCGAGAATCGCTATATTGGCTCGATTTTTGCAGATTTAATCGTTCGGTTCTTTGAACGAACGATTCTCGCGTTGCTGCTCGGGATGGCGGCGACGGCCTGCGTGGTTCCCTCGGATATCGAAACGCGCCCCATGGCGGATATGGACGTGGAGGAAATGGAGGAAAGCTACGAATACTGGCCGGCCATCCAGAGCACGGTGCCTCCCGCCGGACGGGTGGTTCTCCCCGCCGGATGCACCAAGGCCCTTTTCGAGATCGTCCTGGAAGATATCCCGGATCCGGCCGACCCGCGCTATGCCCAGATGCAGATCCGCTGGTTCATGGATTACAACGACGACGCACCGAACATCATCTGTGTCGGCGGCTGGGAGCGAGGCATCAAATGCGAAATCAATCCCGGGTATTATTACGATCCGGACGCCCCGGACGAGGCGCATTTGCTGGAAGTCGTCATTTCGGACCTGGGATTCGAACCGGCGGATGTGGGAAGAAAAAGCCGGACGCCGGTGGAAGGCGCGGGGTACAACGAACGTTCCTGGATGATTCTCATCGACGAGGAACTGCCCTGGGACAACCCGGATTTGCGATGTCAGCCATGAAACGGAAGGAAATGAAAGGAAACAAATCGAAAAAAACGATCGTCACGATTCGGACGATTCTGCTCTGGGCCGCGTGGTTGGCGCTGTTCGTCGGCTGTCAGGCGGACGCGGTGGACGGGGCGAATGAGGCCGCCGCGGATGGCGATCGCAACGGCGTGCCTGTAGCGGACGGAGACGAGCTTTCCGACGAGGCCATTAGCGGTATGATCGGCATCCGGCTCACTCCCCCGGTGGAATCCGGGCTTCCCCGGCAGCAGACGATGATCGACATGGACGACTTCTCCGGGGAAATCGTTCTGGAAACGGGATACCGGTATTCCGGGGAGGTTCAGGATCCCAACCGCAATCCCTCCGAGGCCACGCTCTCCTTGATTCCATCCGACAGCATGGCGAAGATTCCCGGCGTTCCCCTGCCCAACATCACCCTGACTACGACCAGCCTGGATCGAACCAGCAAGGCCGGCTTTTCGGCGCTGGTTCCGGAAGGCGTGTATACCGTATACGTTTTCCCGAAAGACGGATCGCTTGTTCCTCCCATCGCCTTGCACGAGGGGTTGGAGATCGCGGAGGATACCCTGGACATCCTTCGTTTCGAGAAAGGCATCCGCGTGAACGGAACCGTCCTGGACGCCGACGGCGATCCCCTGGAAGGCGTCCAGGTCATGGCCGTACAGGAAAATCCCTGGCGGCGCTCCAATCTTTCGGTCAGCGACGAATACGGCGCCGTAAGTCTGCAATTGTCCCTGGAACCCGCCATCTACGACATCCAGCTTTCGGCCCAGGCGGATATCCGGATACCGGAGCGAACCCTGGAACAGGTGCTTCAAGTGGACGCCTCGGGCCGGGCGTCGATTTTACAGAACCACGAAGAGGACGAACTTCTTTTAAACTATGAAGCTTTCGATCCGCGGATCTGCACGCTCACCGGGCGGATTCTCGGGTTCTCGAACCGTAAAAGCGATTCCGAGAGCCTCGATCCGGTTTCCGAAGCCACTCTGAGCTTCGAAGCGGAAGTGGGAGGAGGGGTGTTCGAGGCGTCGGTCCAGACGGATGAAAACGGCAGATATTCCATCGACCTGTTGCGCCTGGATTCCGACAACGAAACAAACGAATCCGGAGGATATCGGGTCACCGTAACACCGCCCATCGAAGGGGGAAATGCCTACACGGAACTCAACGGCCTGACCTGTCCTTCCTCTGAGGAAACGGCGGCCGATATCGTTCTGAACCGCCGGCTGATCCTTTCCGGAATCGTTTCGGACGCCAACCAATCCGCCGTGGCGGGCGTAGAAGTGCAGGCGCACCGCAAATCCTCCGATGCCGACCGCAACGTATATGTCAAGTCCGCCTATACCGGCTCCAACGGTTTGTATCAGCTGGCCGTGGATCCGGGCACCTTCGACCTGGTTTTTCTGCCTTCGCTTTCCACGGGTCTGGGACGCGCCACGGTGCGGGATTTTCAGACATCCACGGACGGCACGGTGGACCAGGTTTTATTCGTCGGCCGGAATCTCTCGGGAAAGATCGTCACGATCGCGGAGGATGCGAATGACGGAGAAAATCGGGTTCCCGTGCCCTGGGTCTCCATGGAGATTTACCGGATCCGCTCGGCGTCCGACAGCTCGGAGCTGATCGGTTCGGGATCCACCGATGAGGACGGCCGGTTCGATATCATCATTCCTTGACCGCTCCCGATCCCACGACCCGGAGGATTTGCTTGATATCCTCCCGGATGGTGCGCAGATCCTCGTGAATTTCCTTGAACTCGGCACAGACATACTCGCGCATTTCCCCGACCCGGGAATCTGTGTAGCGCTCGGAATCGGCGTAAAGCTCGACGCCCGTCGCCACGTTCGTCGTCAAAAGGATCAAAGCCACCTTGGCCCAGCCTTTCCATGTCTCGATTTCCTTCATGTTCATTCTTCTTTCCTCGGTGCGATTTTCAAACACTGCATACGGCCAGGCAGGGACCGGTGGAAACTCCGTCACGGATCTCGATGACCGTACCGGAAGGAACCCAGGCCGCCAGCGCCCAGTGCCAGTGCAGAACGGGATGTTGACTCCGACTCTCGGCAAGCTCGCTTAGATCGATCACCGCTTCGCGGATCAGGAAATCCGAGTTCGTGATCGCCAGCGACGGTCCGGCGGCCAGGCGCTGCATGCCGTCCGAATCCAGGCAGACGATGGGATAGAGTTTCGCTTCCCCGCTGCCCGACAGGCGACGGGCCTCGATCCGTGTACGCAGAACCGTTGCGTAAATATGCGGAAGAAACGGAGTCGTTGTAAAACGTCTCCAGTTCCAGCCGGAATCCGCCGGGGGTTCGTTTCCCACATGAAAATCGCCACGAACCACGGGAATCAATACTTCCCGGTTCTGTCCGACGATCTCCACCGGCTGGTCCAGTCCCGCGCCGCCTCGGAACAACCCGCGGAACACGTTCATGACGACGGGAAGCGGTTTTCCTTTCCCGGCACCGGTGTGATTGAAAGCGGTGGTGTTGGAGCGGAATTCATGGGAGGGGATCGCCCTGTCCAGAAATCCTTCGTACAGCCAGCCGGTGTTTCCCGCCAACAGAAGGGCCTTGTCCGCGCTTACCGCTTTGGCGTTGCACAACGCCTCCCGGTTCAACGTTCGAAAGGTTCGGGGGATTCGCATTCGAGTCATGATTCACCTATACGTTTCTGGAAAAGACGGCCGGGATGGAGGCTCGCGGGGCGTCATTCTCCCCACGGAACCACAAGGCGCCATCCTCCGGTCCCAATGTCGTCGGAAGAAGGAAAAACAGATCCTCGTTGAATTCGAGTTGAATCCGGAATTCCTGAATGCCCTCTTCCTCGATGGCCGAACAATCGAATGTCAGCGCTCTCCAGGTCGGAGCCACGAAATTACGGATGGCCACGTTTTCCCAGGGGCCGGAGAATTCGCCGCAAACGATTCGCATGCGGAACAACCAGTTCGCCACTCCCCCGTTTCCCGGGTTGAAATACTTCTCTCCATCGTACAGGGATGCCGACAACGTGCAGGTGGCCGGGACGAGAATCGTCAACTTCTGAGCCCATCCGGGGACGTACAGCAATATTTCCGGAGATCCCCTGAGCGCGTAGGCGTTGACGGCGGTTCCTCCCGATGGCGTCTCCTCGAAAGCTCCGTACAGGGGAATCAACGTCGCACCGGCTTCGCTGTTGTAAATTGCATCCTTGAAAACGTATCTGCCGGAGTTGCCGCTTCCCCCCAACGTCAGATACTGATAGCCCTGCAACGCTGCACTGACGTTTCCTCCGACCCAGATTCGATAACGGTTGTTGTTCGCCGACGGGTGAACCGTCATCGCCGGAGCCGCCTTTTTCAAGTAGGTTCCCGTATCGTAGCTGCTGAGCATGCGGCAGAACGGGATATACTCTTCGTTGCCGTTGCAGAAATTGCGCGAAGGCTCTCCGATGTACTGGCAGGTCCACAGGGGAACCGGAGCTCCTCCCCGGGATCCGTGATCGTGCCCGGGAATAGGATTTGCTCCTCCCGGAAGATTTTCCCCCGTGGCCAACCGATAAAGATGATTGACGTTTCCCGCAATCTGCTGGAAATCAGCGGACAGAATCGGACGATCGACCTGGAGTCGAGTCGCCTCGATGGCTTCGAAAGAAGCGTCGTATATCGTCATGATGCGTCTCCATACAGAATTCCCGTTCCGTTGAGGATCTGACCTCCCGAGGGTTTGAAGGCGATATCGTCCGAACAGAGATAGGCATTTCCGCTTCCGGAAACGGATCGTAATTCCAGTTTCAGGCGCAGCCAGCCGTCGAAGGAAGCACTGTTCTCAATGGGAAGTTGGAACCAGACCGGCTCCCAGTTCGCGGCCATGGAGGATTGCGTATCCGAAACAAGCGTTCCGCCTTCGTTTTCAAGGGAAAGACGCGCCTCGGCCGTTGTTGCGGATTCGGCTTTCATCAACACCCCCAACAGTAGATATTTGTATTCCTTGCTGACGTAGATGGAGGGCGATTGTTGCGGAATCCGCTGGCCGGGCGCTTCGAAACCCGTGCTGTCCGGCCCTCCCGTATTGACGATTTCCCAGTAGATCGTTCCGAAAGACGTGCTTTCCGTCCACTGAATGGGGAGATGCCCCACGTAAAACGTTCCATGACGGACGATATATTCACCGTCCAGCGGATCTCTTCCGTGAGCATGGCCCGCTGTCCAGGCCGTGTCGTTGCCGCAAACGGACAGATCGGAGAGGTACTCGAACAAGGCGCTTTCCGCTTCCATCATTTCCGTCAGCGCATTCGATGTCAGCGGGAAATCGTCCGTGAATTCCTCCTCGTGCAGTCCGCGCTGTTCGGTCAGGCCATGACTGGGGATTGGATTTGTCATCATTCCTCCTCAATAGCTGTAAACCAGGGCCGGATCCTCGGCGGCTCCCAGCGTCTCCTCCTCGTCGGCGAGGAACGCGAAGCGATCGAGCTTCGAAAGCTCCCCGTACTGACCGCCATAGGACACGGATATCAGGATATCCCCATAGGATGGAGAAACGGTCGGCGGGGACTCGAAACGAAGCAATGCCTCTCCCGAATCGGCCCATGTCGAGTCGTCCACGCCCTCCGCCGCCAGCACGAGGATTTCGGACATTTCGAACAGTCCGGAATCCAAGGCATTCTTGTGAATGACTCGAAGCCGATCGCCCGGCGTATACACCTTGGAAGGAGAAAGACGCTCGGGCCAATAATGATCCCTCGTTATGACGGCCTGATTGTTTTGCCCGGACCATCCGACGACTCGCGCGGAAGGCGAAATACCCGCGTAACGACCTTCGTCCCTTTCCAGAAGTCCCAGGCGTATTCGGTTCGCCGATGGGTCGGCTTCCAACTCGACGACATCGTACGTCACATCGGACATTCCCCTGGATCCGCCTCCATCCGGCAAGGCGTTCGAAGCCACCGTAACGGAATGGAAAAGCCCAATATCTCGAACACTGGAAGGAAGTACGTTTGCATCTATCCGGGTCAGAAATCGATTGTAACGCCGAATGATCGACCAGGCGAGATCGAAGTACCAGCCTTCTCCATTTCCTGAAAGCAGCGGAAGGCGGCCCGTATGAACGCACTGAGATTCGACCGATAAGGTCCGATCTTCCCGTTCGCCGCCGAACCGTGTCTCGAGACTATCGTCATCGACAACCAACGTCGTCCGGTAAGTCTCCCGTACCGTATCGTAATCCAGCTGAACTTCCACGCGATTGATGCACAGGTCTTCTCTCCATTCCATCGATGGAGGATCCAACAGGTTGGCATGCGAGATGACGGCGGAAGGCTCCTGATGGCGCAGTTTCGGTTCAAACCGGCGAAGGCTGAAGCGGCCCGTTTCGTCTGTGAAAAAATGGACATTCAGGGAGCGGCAGAAATCCTCCAGAACGCTTCGATAGGTTTCATCCGCGTAGATCAGACGGCGAAAGGAACCATCGTGGTTCAGTGAATTCTCTATCAGCGTATCGTGAATGCTCGCCTCGTTCAGAATATCTTCCGGTAGTTTGATTCCATATCTGGAACTCTCCCGGTGATAGTCCAGAAGATCCAGAAGAAACGCTTCCGGGGACGCCGGTTCGATTTCCAATCCGCCGGATTCGTTCCGGACGATCCGATCCGAAGACCAGATTTCCTGAATCTTCGTTCCGCCTTCATGAGCGCCCGGCATTGTCCCATAGACCCCACGGATGCATCCTTGAAGGCTGGGCAGGAGAACTCCCGTAATCGGAGTGCCCGCTGCGTGAGATACCGCCTGCGTCCCCCAGGTGCCGCGAACGCAGTTTGCAAATACGACACCCTCCATGATTCGGCCGTATACGATCAGTTCCTCGTCGATTCGGAATACGCCGCCGTATTCCGAGAACCCCTCCGGTCCCATGGATGCCAGGCTGACATCCTCCACACCGACGCTCTCGGATAGCGCAGTGGACGGCGCTACCAGATCCGGCGCGAAATCCACATGATCGTAGTAGATGATTTCATCCTCGATACGGGCGAGATTCCCCCGCGCAAAGGACCGCACGCCCCCCTGACCGAGACCGGGATCCGCCAGATAGACCGTCGTGTTATTTCTGCCGCAGCCGATCTGGATAGGCCGACTGCATCGGATTTCCATGTATTCCGCGTTTTCGCCCATTCGAGAAAACAGTCCGGAAGGATTTTCCAGGCGGACTCCGGTCTGTTCTTCCAGCCCAAGGCTTTCCAGAATGGAATCCCGATCGCTTCCCACGTCCTCCGCCGCAAGCAACTGAAACGCAAATTCTACTCGAAAGTTCAAATGAAGATGCCCGTTGGCGTCGATGCTGAACGGGCCTGTCGCTCCCTCCAGTTCTTCTTCGATGGCCTTTCGAAGCGCGGATGCGATATTTTCCGGGTGTTCGATCGAATCGGCGTCCGACAGATACGGACCATGGGGAATCGTCGCCTTGTAATAGCGCCACCCCTCCACGGGATGACGGCAGGTTCTGAAGTACAGGCTATCGTTCCCCAAGCGGCCCGTATTCGATTCTTCCGCCTGAACGATCAAACGATCGAGCAGGTTTCCCCTGCCCATTCTGCGTCCGATCTTCGTATCCAAAAGCACCGTGGGATCGATCAGTTCCAGCGTGTACGACGCCAGATTGTCGCTCGAAGGCGACAAGGACTCTATCACGCCGCAATACAGGATCGGATCCTGGTCCGAGAACGATGCCCCTTCCGGCCGCAGCACTCGAACCATGCGACCTTTCCAGAAAGGATTCACCGGATAGACGCGGTGGATGGACAGATGACTCGATGCGCTGGTTCCCAATCTCCCCCGTTGACAGTCACCGAAGCGATTGTTCCCGATTTTCTGCCCGTAATGAATGGCCTCGGATTCGATGTACAGGAAACCGCTTTCAGGAAATCCGTCGTTGGAATCGACCTGAATGTCCGTCTCTTCGGCGGACAGAGTTTCCGACAGTTCCGCAAAAAGCGTATTCGCGCCTCTTGGGGAAAAGGCTTCGGTCAGATGCCCGTCCACATCCACAAGTCGGATTTCCAGCCCTCCGCATTGGGCGATCCCTTCCTTTAGATCGATTCCCCGGGACAGGGTTCCGATCGGGTTCGAGCGGTCGATGTAATACATCGGGATGTGATGGCGCCCTTTCAGATCAAGGCCCGGAACGGACAGATAGAACGGATCGCGCCCGTTCGCTTCTTGGTTGAAGCAAATCGTGTTGAACGATGGATCCGCCTCATCGGACAGTGCGGTCAGTCGATAGGTTCCTCCGAGATAATTGAAGCGGAAAGCGAGACAAGGGAATTCCGGATCCTGCATCACAAAACGGATCTCCAGAATTCTCTCGTTGTTTCTGGGATTCACCCATCCCGCAAAAGAATCGTATACTTCCAGTTTCCATTGCTCGGGATCATACAGAGAGAGACATGAACCAATGGCCGGCTTGTGAAAAGCGCCGATTTGCATGGGGCCGATGGAATGCCCCGCCGTCTGAAACTGGATATTCATGGGTGCCTCGCAAAATGAAGATCGATGTCATATCGTTCCGGCTGGGGCGCGGACCAGGTTCTTTTTGGCCGGAATTCCGGTTGGGATTCGGTATCGAATATCACGGACGGCATTCTACCGGCGGCTTTCTCTGAGATGACCGGATGCCAGTTCATCTCCATTCGGAAGGACTCCTGCGTCATCGAACAGATCCGCCAGAATTCGCCCAGATGATGGCAGGCGTCCGGCAACAACGCACTTAAACCGATTCTCCGGATCGGACAGAAACTGAGTCGCATCGGATCACTGCTCTGCTCCAACGAGATCGCCAGGGGAGCATTTACCTGATCGATCCAGCCCGTATCCGATTTCAAAGCCTCGGCGATAAAAATGTGCCCTCCGAAATCCTCCCCGATCCATTCCGTCGATGGCGGGGAATGCAGTCCCTGGGGAAAACCCAATATTCCGGCCAGCGAAAAGGAAACGATCGAAAGCTCGAACGGCGTATCGTTGCGGAAGACGCTTCGAGCACCGGATGGTCCGGATCCCTTCTCCAGATCCAATTGGTAGCCTTCCAAAGACAATTCCGACTGTATCGCTGCAAACAACTCTTCCAGATTTTCATATGTTCCACATTCGATGGGCACAATCGACCAGGAGCCGGCTCCCTGGAGGCGCAACGCGAGTACATTCTCCCCTTCCACGATCCCGATCCGACGGAAAAAAGCCAGCGTCATACGTCCTCCTTTCGGAATTCCAGTCGGGCGGACCAGAATTCGCCACAGGTGGATTTTCTCTTCAACCACGAAGCAGACCCCTTCAACGTGCTCGGCAGAAACGTGGCGGAAATGGAATCACCGGATCGGGTGAAAACCTTCACTTTTCGTCCGTCCGATGCCAACCGGGTCCATTGCAACAACCGTTCCTTTTCCGTTCCGGTCATGAAATCCAACGAAAGGGCGAATTCACGACGGACGCCGAACCCCAGAGAAGCTCGTCCCCCGGTCGCGGAAACCGCATTTTGCATCCGCAGGGAAAAGGATTCCGCCTTGTCGTAAAGGGAGTTCGTGATCCAGAATGTTCCGTACGGGTGTCGTTCGGATCGATGCCGGATGGCGATCGGAAAATCGGCTTGCGTATCGAATCCCAGTCGGGCCAGCAGCGGGCAGAACTGAGCCCTATCGGCGACGCCCTGTCCCGTTTTGATCTCGAAGGGCAAAGGGCAGGACATTTCCACGTACCCGTCCTCCGTCAGATCCGCCCGCCCGCCGAACGTATTCTCCATGGCATCGGACACGGCTTGCACGACGGAATACATATCCTCGTAGACGCCGTCCGGTATGGATATCTCATGGGTCTGGAAGGATTGCTCGAAGCAAAGAGTGGTTTCGCTGTACGGCCACCGGTTTACGAACGCCTGTCGGCTATGAAGACTCCGCATCATCGCTCTCCGATCGCACGCGCGGCGATCAGGGGAGCCGTTCTTCCCGCATGATCGTTGATGGCTTTGGCCGCAATCCGCGCCAGTCCGCGTTCGTCGTACATACCGCCTTCGAAATGATAATAGTAGACGTTTTGTTCCCCCTCGCCGGTCTTCCGCGAACGATCAAGCGGCGTCAGGCTGGCGGAACCGGTGGCGCTGCCGTCGCCCAAAGGAATGCTTCCGGGCATGGAGGAACCGGATCCGAGACCGGCACCCTGGCTTTTAAGTTGGGCGGCAAACGCCTTGACGACGCCGCCAATCGCCACCAGCGCGATGCCGCTGGCAAGCAACGCCACCGGATTTCCCGTAAACAGTGCGGACAACACTTTCGATGCGGCGATGGCCACGCTGCCCAGCATCACCGCGAACTGTCCCAGCATGTCCAGAAAGTTGGCGAACATGTTTTTTCCGGAAACATCCGCTCCCGCCAGAAGCGTCCCGATCATGAAGCCGACCATTTCCGTCGTCTGTGTCACGAGCATCTGAAGGGCTCGGGTCATATCCGCAACGGCTCGCCGCTGGCTGTCCGACTGAATCTTATGCTGTCGAAGAACATTGGCCGTCGTATCCTTGTAAAGCTTTCTCACCTGCCGATGGAAAGCGGTCTCCACGGCCAATCGCCCGTCACGCTTGGGAGTTCTATCGATTTCGTCGGCAGGCGGCCTTCGGTTGGTATTTTCGGAATTGTTGAACATCGCTCCTCCATTGCCTTATCATCCCGTCGGCCGCGACGGGTTCTTCGTGCTTTCCGATTCGGTTCTCATTCGCCATCGCCTTTTGGTATCCGCCATCAAAGCAAAGACGATCTGCATGCATTCCACGTAGACGTTCGGCTGTTCCAACCATCCCCCGGTTCGCGGTAAAATGCCATTCTCCATCCGGTTGGCCCACAGAAAGGGATCGCCCAAGGGGAGATCGTGATCGATTACGTATCGCCTTGGACAATGGTTTACCGCGAAGGTCTCCCCTTCTACCAGGCCCGAAAAACGGGCCTCCGACGGCAGGGGACGATCGCATCGCCTACCCAAAGGACACGTGTGACAGAGCAGGCGATCCTCCTCCCGATCCACGTCGTCCAGTCGGTAGGCGATAATCAGTTTTTTCTGTCATCCTCCGACAGGCGGGATTTGGACAGGATGACACTGCCGATCTCCACGATCACGTCAATGGGCAGGCCGCTCTCGTTCAGCCAGGTTTCCTTGATGGCCGAAGGATTTCCCCGCTGAATGCAGCGATCGCCTCGCCAATTCGGAAACCCTTCCATATCGTAGACACCGTACCTGAACGCCTGCAAGCCGGCTTCGTGGATGGACAGTTCCACTTCTCCGCCTTCGCTTCCCTTCAGCATGCGGTCGAGAAGACGGGCCATCAACCGATGGCTCAAGGTTCGGCAATGAAAAACCGTGGGGCATTCTCCGTCTCGGAACGCCAGATGCCTTTCGTCGTAGACATAGCCGTCCTGGAAGGAATCCAGGTCGCTCCGTTCCGGATCGATGGCCGGATCCTTCGCGGAAATCAGTCGGTATTCGTCAATGGGTTTGCGTACGGAAAACGACATGTTTCGATTCCTCCATTTCATTCGCCCTTGCCGGCAAAAGCCAGCATCCAGGGGGGAATTTCCGGAAGCCCGGAATCCAGCACCGCGAATTCGACGTCCATGGCCAATAGCCCGTTGACCGTGCTTTCCTTCACGGATCGGACCTGCGCCGCCGGAGCGTGGAAGCCGATCCCGTTGTCCGCCGAACCCACGATCCAGGAAAGATCGAATGTCTCTCCCGAAGCGAGGCGGCCCTGGTGCTCGGGATCCCAATACGCGGAGAAACTTCCCTTCGGCGCACATTGCGTCAAGACATAACCGGCGCGCCCCGATTCCGCACCGGCATCCAGAACTTCGTTCCACTCGCATCCCAGATCCAAGGAGAAGCTTCGATAGGCCATGCGTTCCCCATTGATGCGGAAATCGGCGGACAGGCTTCGCAGGTCGGCGGGACATTCCGGCCAGGGAGAGGCACCGGAATCCAGGTCCACGGATCGATCCCCCCGAACGGCCGACCCGGTGTTTCCCTTGAGTTCGAGATCGATCATGACGCGCTTTTGCGCGGCAGCATCGCTGATTTTCAGGTTCCCGCACAAGCCGGTGTACTTCCATACGGGACGAACGGAGGCGATGGCCATGCCGCTGATCTCCATACAGGCGCTCGTCCTTTCCTCTCCCGGAGCCTCACGCATTTGCGTCGAGGCATACAGGCAGCCGTTTTCGTCGGGTGAGGAGGAAAGATGCCAATGCGCGTTTCCTTTCCAGCAGGAAGCGAAATCGACTGCGCCGGTAGCGTCGTCGATACCCCCGATCCAGCGCCCCTGAATCGGTCCGGATCCGTCGGGATCGATGAACGCCAATCCACCCCGCGTGAGAATCGTGGACGGCGTTTCATGCACGACCGTTACCGCTCCTTCGTTTCCTCCCGACAGGGCGGTTCCCGTATCCGAAATTTTGTAAACACCGCAGATGTTCGTCAAGATTTGCAGTTCGGAACATTCCCCGGCGGTTTCCCCGTCGGAAGCGACCGTGCCTCCTCCGCGGGCGGGCAGGCGCATTTTCACGGTGCAGGAAGACGCTCCGGGAACGGCCTTAGAGTGGCCGAAGCCCGCTCGAAGCAGGTTGCATTCCAGAACTTCGGTTTTGGCCTGGTGTTCGAATTTCTCCGATTCGGGACGGATCTGCCGAAAGGCCGCCGGGTCCGTCATGAACACGCCGAACGCGGTTTCCTCGGCAATGAACAGATCGTATCGATCCGCGATAAATGCAGTCATTCTCCGTTTTCCTTTCAGTTCAGCGTTTCATCGACCAACAGGCCGTATCGGTGATTGAAGAGCATGCCTTCCTCTCCCACGGACTCCATGTAGGAATGGTCATGAGCGATCATCCGTGTCCCGCTCACATACGAATCCGGGGATTCGAAAAGCCGGCGGACCAGGCGCGTCTCTTCCGAAAAGTATTCCTCCGCGCGCGCGATGTCGTGCCGGAAGGGATAGTAGACGCAAAGGAGAATCTCCACCTCGAATCGCAGATTGCCGTCCGTCCCCATTCCGAAAGGACGCTCGTCCTCGCACTCGATGGAAAACATGCGCAGCCCCGTTTCCCGTGAAATCCGCTTCCCTTTGGAAAAGGAAACGTATCGGTAGGGAAGATTCCATGGGCGGCGTTCGATGTGACGGTACGGTGACGCATTCTGAAGAACCACCCGCAAGGCGTCCATCTGCTGGGATAGCGTACTCATGGCTGCAACCTCGCCTGGGCTTTCTGGCTGGGCCGATCCGGACGATTGTCCTGATCCACGTCGAGTTCCACGGCGGACAACAGTTCGGAAAAGGAGCGTTCGTAGAGCTTTTGGAAGGTTCGATGCTTGTTCCAAAAGGCGGATTCCTCACCCGTGGACGCATGAAGGTAGAGGTAACTCAGCCCGAGCATCCGATGGCAGCGATCCAGGGCGGCCTTGTTGCGGATCTGTCCCGGAGAAAGTCCACGGGCGCGCAGACGAATGCGCAGCCGTTCCTCTGCTTCCGCGATGGGCTCCGAGTAATCCGGGCTTTCCGCGTCGTCTCCCAGCGCGGCCGTCCCGGAAAGTTTCATAATATCCGCGGTGGTCAGATTGGGTCGCCAGGGGTCCGCCAGCACGTCGAAATAGAAGACGCGCACACGCGACATCTCGTCCGTCGTGAAACGCACCTCGGCCATGTAATTGTTTCCCTTGGGCCAAAGCCTCGCATCGGAGGTGTCCAGGGTGGTTTTCAGTCCGTGTTCGTCCGGATCCCATACCATCGGCTGTCCGCTGACGATCGCGCCCGCTCCTCCAGGCGGATAGATGGAGAGCGTGGCCTGGGGATCCTCCTCCAGCAGGCGATACCCGCTGGAGGGGCGGTAGCCGACGGTTTCCGCTGGCGATCCCGCCCGGATTTCATCCGTGTAGTGGATCATGGATTCGTCTCCTTTTTCCGGCCGCGTTCAGTCGCAGAGCTGATGAATGTGAAGGATGGAATGATCGTACACGCCGCCTCTCAATCCCAGACAGGTTCCGCGATCGTAGGACTGGCGCTGCTGGAAGGTCAGCGTATCTCCGGGAGCGAGTTCCACGGCGATGGATCCGGCCAGTGGAAGGTAATTGTTTGTGGCGGAATAATAGTTTTTCACCTCGCCCACGATGTCGCTGCCGTTTTTCAACAACAGAAACCCACCATAGCCGGAGGTCTGGTCCATCTGGATGTCCCCGCTCTCCATCCCGGTCAGATCCTCGTGAACCGGCACGTGCGTGACCGGATCCGAAAACGTCGCATCCCCGCGGCACGTATAGGTGCTGCCGTCCTGGGTGAAGCTCTGTCCGTCCTTGAACAGGTGCTGGACGTTTCCTTCGTCCTCGATCTCGAAGGAGTCCGCATCGGCTCCCCCGGCATTGATCGGCGTGATCGCCGCAGCCGGAAGGGCGATCTTTTCCGTCTTGCTGATGTAGACGTAAAACTCGATGGCCAGGCGACAGGCATGGGTGGCCGTCAATTGAAAGTCCTCCGTGCTCCAATGGCCGCCGCCGTCCCAGATTTTCTGATTGAAGGCCGCCCTTTGCCAGGAGGAATGGTACACTTTTCCTCCGCCGTGCCGGACCATCAGATTGACGCGACGTTTCACGTTTCGCTCGATCTCGTTCCAGATCCCTTCGCCCGCGTCCCAGAGCATACGACTCCAATCTCCCTCGCAGAGCCGCAGCGCCAGTCCGTTCCGAAACACCGCCGCTTCACTTGAAAACCGGACGGCCGAAGCGTCATCGATGCCTTGAATCCGGATTTCCTGTCCTTCGAATTTTCCGTCTTCAAGAAAGACATTCACGGCCGGACCCGCAGCACCGCTCACCTTGATCTCGTGGTGATGGTCGGCTCCCACGGAAATCGTTCCGCCGTCCACCAGTTCCGTCTGTACGGAAAGCCCCGGCGACAGGGTTTTCCAGACGGCGTTTTCCGTCGTGTTCTCGATACAGAGAAACACGGCCCGGCTGCTTTGATTGCGCCACAATTCGTCCGGTTGAAAGACGCCGTTTCCCCCGCTTCCGATTCCATCGTCCAGGGGTGTTGGGTCCGCGTCTTTCGTATGGATGGGCCGCATGCCGATTCGTTCAAACGCGCTAATCATGCGGACCTCCTATGCGATCTGGAAATAGTTGAAGGTCACGCCGTCGCCGTCCTGTTCGGCGTCCAAATAAATAAGCCGCAGGTCCATAACCGCGCCGGACGGGCATTGGATGGAGTAGCATTCTCCCGGCCGAAGCGGCGCGGCTTGCAGCGTATCCTTGTTCACGCCATCGGCGCCGACGAAAACGGCTCCACTGTTCGTGCCGTCGGCGATCAGATCGATCCTCCAGACGATCACGGGAACATCGGAAAGAGGTACGGCGGTTCCGGCGGTCGAGACCGCCTTTTGGCCCGTTTGGATGGTGCATTCTCCTCCGTCGGGCGTGCATTTCATATCCATGTCGGGATAGGTCGATTGCGTCATGCCATCCTCCAACTCATCTCCACGATAGCCGATCCGCTCGCCATGTCTTCCGCGACGGCGCGAATCTGGTGCCAACCGTAGTTTTCAAGGTTCAGTTCGCCGCTTTGACTGAAGGACTCCAGTTCCTTCCATTCGCCGCCCTGCTGGCGGCCCTCGACGCGGCAGGTGGCCTGGCCGCCGATGGTGACAACGATCAGCAGACTGGCGTATCGGGAAACGGAAAAAGCCGCGCCTTCCGTATCCTCCGTGACGCTGAGCAGCGTCGTGGTGTGATAGGGCATTTCAATTCCTTTCACGGGTTTGCCCGCACATGTTCCAGGCGGGTGCCGGAGCCTCCACGATTGCGGGAGGCTCCGGCCGGTTTCAGGACGTGAGCATTACCAGATAGGTGAAAGCGGGCCCGTTCGTACCGCCGATTTCGGAAACATAGCGGTAATACGAACAGGATTGGGGACCGACGGCGGCTTGATATTTTCCGGCGGCGGCGAGTGTCGGCGCCTTTACCAGGTCGTACCAGTCGTTCCCGTCGTGCGATCCCTGAAGCGTCAGGTCCAGGGTCGGATCCGTGCCCGACACGTCGGAAATAGCCACCACGACGGCCGCGACCTCCGGAGCGGGAACCGCGTGTACGGCGTCGCCCGTCATGCTTGCACTTTCCGCGCCGTCCGGCTTCAGCAGCAGTTGCGCGTCGAAACGATCGCGCTTACGGGGTTCGGTCATGCTAGCCTCCTTACTCGGAATACGCCAGCACGCCTTTCAGACGCGCCGTGGATTTGGGATGCAGGATGACGAAAGAAGCCTGCCATTCGATCACCGTCAGGTACTGGAGATCGCTTTGCAGTCCCATGTCGATGACCTCCATCGGCTGTGTCTGAATGCCGGTGACGAATTCGTCCGCGCCGAAGCGCACGGCATAGATGGATCCGGTGAAGTCCGAGGATCCACAGGTCTCGTCGAATCCGAGAATGGCCTGGCCTTCGTGATCTTCTTCCACGATGCGGATGGGAACCCCGCCGTAGGCGCTCACCTGGCGTCCGAAGGCATCTTCCGCATAGGACAATCGTCCGTCCTGCCGAAGCAGGCGCGTCAGTTCCCGGCGCATCGCCTTGGACATCAGCAGCATATCCGGAGCGCCCACCACCGAGTCCACCAGGTCGTCCAGCATATCGGTGGTCAGCTCCGCCCCGTTCGTCCCGGCCGTCAACGCCTGATCTCCCACCAGGCGTTTATTCAGTCCGTCGAACTGTCGGGGGTTCACGGCGCTGTCGCCGTCGAAAAACATTTTCGTAAAGAAAAGCGCCGCCGCCTTGGCTTTCAACCGGTCGTGAACGGCGCGCAGTTCCCCCGCGCATTCGCCGCGTTCGGCGACGAGCGCGCGATCCACCTGGGACTTTCCGCCAAGGATCTTGGTGGCTTCCACGTTCTGTTGCAGCACGCCCGTGGATTCGGCGTAGCTTTCATTGATACCCCGGAAGGCGATTCCCGGCAACACGTCTTCCATGTTGTATTTGAAGACGCCGCCCGACACGTTGATGAACGGCAGGGCCTCCAACACGGGGGATACGGTCGGGAATACTTCCACGACATTCTTTTTGATGAAATCGGTTTCCAGTTTCGCGGCTTCGAGCAAAGTCAAGGCCATGATGTTTTCTCCTTTCGAAGGTTTTTTTCGTGACGACGGATCAGCTTACGCGGTAGGCTTTCGCGGCCTGTTTTTCCGGGCTTTCGGGTCGCATTTCCGGCTCGACGCTGAAATACGGAACGGCGTCCGGGAAATGCGGCGTTCGGCGGAATAGATAGGGAAGTCGTTCCCTGGCCGCTTCGATCTCGATTTCGGGATCGACCGACGCGGCGCTTGGATCCTCGGATTTTCCGGAATCCAGAATAAGCAGCAGCGTGTCGATGTCCACGCATCCCGCTCGCATGGCGGCCACGGTCCGGCCGTTGCGCCGGTCCTTGTGTTCCATGCGCAGGACCAGTTCCCTTGCGGCAGCCTCGCTTTCCTCCCGGGCGGCGGCGGCTTTCCGCATATCGGCCTTCAATTTTTCCACATAGCGCCGGTCGTTGCCCGAAAGCCCGCGCGTGCGAAGGCGTTCCACTTCCTTTTCCAGTTCCGCGATGCGTTCCATCGCCGCTTCCTGTTCCATGGGTCTCCTCCAAGATCCTGGGTTGATGAACCGAGCCGCGGTCTCCGCCGCGCCGGTTCTCCATACGGGTTCCGGCCTTTCCTCCGAAAGCGCCGGTTGATGTCCTTACCGTGTTCGCAAGGGGGCGTATAACCGCGCCGGATCGGACGTTCGCAGATGCACCGACCAGCATGGCGGCCCCGACGGCAGTGCGGAGGCGAGACGCAAGGCGCTCCTGAATCCCGCTGGCCGAATGCGGACTCCGGTGCGGCCCGGTCCATGAAGACAGAGCCCGACGCAAACGGGAGGCTCCCGTCGTAATCCCGAAAGTCCCCGGCGTCTTGGAAACGGCAGCGCCGTCCCGGCGGCCGGTTTTCCGAGTCTCCGTTTCATTCCGTAATCTCCTTTCCAGTCTTCAACTCCGCTTCGTTTTCCCGCGCCTTTTTCCGGGCGGATTCCGGAGAAAGGCCCTGGCGCTCGGCCAGCACGTCGGCGGCGGAACGCAGTCCCAGACGCATTTCGGTCTCCAGGTTGCGAAGCTCCTCTTCCTTGGACAGCGGAATCACCTGGTCCGGGAAGTCCAGCACCACGCGAAAACCGTCCAACGCCTCCGCTTCCGCAAAGCCCACGATGCCTGCCATACGGAAACACAGCGGCCACAGATCGCTTTCCTCCACGGGACGCACCATGTCCATCAGATCCTCGCGATACTCGATTTCCGGCTGCTTGTCGTGAAACTTGGCCGTGCCGCTTTGCAGGTCGTTGTCGAACGTGAAGGCCGATGGCGTCATGTCGTTGGCCTGAGCGAACACTTTCAGGAAAAAGCTTATATTGGCGTTTCGTTCCTCCTCGCGAGGATCGGCGGGCAACGGCGTCAGTTTCTTGTCTCCGTCGCCCAGGCAGATGATGGCGCCCGCTCCGGTGGCGGGATTCACCGCCCCCAGTTCGTCGGCCTCTCCGTTGAACACGTAGGCGGGAAAGTCCGTCAGGCGACTGTTGAGCGCTCCCCGTGTCAATTCGTGATCCAGCCAGCGCGAGGCGTGCAGCAAGCCGTAGGGCGGATCCGGCCAGACCACTCCGGACAGCGGCGTATACTTCCGCAGGAATACGAAGGGATAGCGGTCCAGGGCGGCGTAGGCGGAAAGCTCAGGCGGCTGTTCGGGGACGGGATCGAGATCCGCGTCCAGCTTCGACGCGTGGATACGTAAGACTCCGTCGGACAGGCGCACGCGCGCGAATCGCAGATACCCGCCGCTTGCCTTCGTTCCGATGGGAACGAGAATCGCCTTGGCCTCCATGGGATTTCCGGGATCGTTCTCGGACGGCTCCACCCACAGGCGCTGGGGAGGAAGCAGGCTCAGACATGGCGTGTTCGTTCGCCAGTCGAACTGCACCCACAGCGCCGCTCCGTTCAGCAGTTCGTAATAGCGCAGCAGCCATTTCATGTGATGATTCACCCGAGTATCCCGAATCAATGCCTGAAAGACCCGATGCGCGGGGTGTCCGGGGTCCGGTTCCCGGCCGTTCGCGTCCAGGAGTTTCCGCTTCGGCGGGCGGCGGTACAGTTTGGCCTTGGTGTCCACCACCTTACGAAGCAGATTCACCGTCAACCGGTTTCCCAGCATGGCTTCCGCGTTGTTCGGATACAGGTTCCGCAGGTTTTCCGCGAACTCCCGCCCGGCGATTTCGTCGTCGAAGTAACGATGAAGCAGGCCGTCCCGTGCGCCGTCCTTCGCGGGATCCGTGAAACGCATCGCGGGATTCGGTTTTCGAGCCGAAGCGCCGGAGAAGGAAACGAAGTTCAGTCCCATGAGGTCTCCTTTTTACAGATAGGGAACGACGTGCAGCCGTTCCGGATGGAAGGGATAGGTGTCCGCGATGTAATAATCCAGGGCGTCGCCCGCGTGATCGATGACGAAACGCGCGTCGTCCGGATCCCGGATCTTTTCTTTCTCGAACGTGCCGGGCAGATACCGCGTGCGCTCCAGGCTGCGGATCAGGTAGCGGCAACGGCTCGACAGGCGCATGCGCCGTTCCTCGTTGGCGTTCTGGAGGCGGAAGTTGACCGCGTTGGTGCGGTCGCGTACGGACGGGTTGGCCGATCCGCGCCGCACGTAAAATCGCAATCCGCGCAGCCCGCCCAGTTCCCGACGGATGATGGCGTAGTCGTTCAGGCTGGTGCGGTGGTGCCGGGCGTAACCCGTGGCGTCTCCGTGAACGCCGAACCCCGCCGCGTGTTCGCCGTATTTCTCCTTGATGGCCCGGCAGAGAGTGGCGGTGTCCGTTCCGTTTCGCAGCACGATCTCGTCCACGATTTCCGTGCGGCCTTCCGGGTGTTCCTGAATCAGCAGCACCACCATAAAGTCCACGTTGAAGTCGAAGCTGGCGTGCAGCGGGCGCGCGGGATCGTAGGCCACGGTATCGCTTACGTCCTTGGCGCGGTCGAAATTGCGATACACCCGTCCCTTGCGGAGTCCTCCCGTGTAGCCGTCCAGATAGATGCGCGCATAATCCGTGTCCACCACGTCCCGTATGGTGTCGATGTAATCCGGCTTCTTCTTCATCAGGTGGACGTTTTCCACCGTGGGCGCTCGGATGAAGCGCACGTTGGGCCGGGGTTCCTTGGGCTCCACGAAGCGCTCGTAGAGCCAGCCGTATTCCTCCTCCGGGTTGGAGGTGATGAAGAGACGAAAGCGCGCACGCAGATGCGGGCGCACGCAGCCGAAATCCGTATGCCGCAGGCGCGCCAACAGGGCGTGGAACACCCGCTGCCGGATCTGAGCGCCTTCCTCCACGTGAATCCAATTGAACTCCATGGAACTCAGGCGATCCGGATCGGATAGATGACGGAACCAGATCTCGGATCCGTTTCTCAGCACCAGGTTGTCGGGGTTGCGGTTCCAGGCGGCGATATCTCCCGGCGGAACGATGTCCCGCCAGCGGCAGCGGGTGGTGTCCCGTAGAAGCGCATGAGTCGCCGCGCCCACAAGGCCCCGGCTTCCGGGGTAGATCCGGCTGAGCAGATAGCCCAGGATCACGCCCGCCGTGGTCTTGCCGCTCCCCACGCCCCCTTGATAAAGAGCGATGTCCGTGTCCATCTCGTGAGGCACTTCGATCAGTCGGCGCTGGGCCGGCAGCGGTTTAAAGTTGGTCCACATTCAGATCCTCGATCACCAGGGTGGAAAGTTGAGGGCGTTCCTCCAGGCAGAGAAGCTGTCCGGTGGCGGACTGGGCGGTTTTCAGCACCGACGCGGCCGCGGACAGGCGCTTCAGATCGGGCTCCGCGCCATCCTCGTCGAGCGACAGGTCTCCCAGCCGTAGCACGATGTCCCACCAGAGACCCAGGTATTTCAGGCGCGCCTCCTCGGATTTCGGCACGGCGGAACCCTCGGCCATGCGCAACCATTCCCGACGGCGCACCCAGCCTTTCGTGACCCGCAGCATTTCTCGGTAATCCCGGTTCTGTTCCTCGGCGAACGCCTTCATGGTTTCGCACGAACTGTCCGTCCACAGGCGCTCCAGGCGGTCCAACTCCGACTGACTGGCCCAGGAGGGCGGTTCGGCGGGGGTTTTCGCGTTTCCGGCTTTTCTTTTCTTTTTCCTGCTCATGCCTTTCGCTCCAAAGAAAAAGGCCGAAGCGCATGGCTTCGGCCCGGGTTCGCGGTTTTCCGCTTGGGTACGATTCAAACACAAACTCGCCCCGAAATCAACGGGCGACGGCGCTCAACGGCGGCGAGAAGCGGTCGCGGGCGCTTGACGGCGGGCATCGGCGTTCGATGACGTTCGCCGGTTCGAAAGATCGTGGAAACGAAAAAAAGGCCGAAGCGCGTGGCTTCGGCCCGGGTTCGCGGTTTTCCGCTTGGGTACGATTCAAACACAAACTCGCCCTGAAATCAACGGGCGACGGCGCTCAACGGCGGCGGGAGGCGGTCGCGGGCGTCCGACGGCGGGCATTCACGTTCGATGGCGTTCACGGCATCGGGAAAAGCGGAATCCGGAATTTCAGTCGGAAGCCAAGCGCCTCATTTCCGTTTCCACGCGTTTACGCAGGCTTTCCACGTCGTCGTCCGGACGCAGGAAGATCGGTTCGCCGAAACGCACCTCCGCGCAGCCGGGATGAATGGCGAAGTCGTACTTGGACATGACCTTTTCCGTTCCGGAAACCGCCACCGGCAGGATGGGAGCGCCGGATTCCAGCGCCATGTGAAAGCCGCCCTTCTTCAGCGGGCGCATGCTCTTTCCGTCCTCCGATCGCGTGCCTTCCGGAAAGATCAGGATGTTCGTTCCCTGCTCGATCAGCCGCCCGGCGTCTTTCATGGATTCGATGGCGGCGGTCGGGTTCCGGCGATCGATGAAAATCATGCCGACGATCTGCATGGCCCAGCCCATGAAGGGAATGTGTTTCAGTTCCTTCTTGGCCACGAAGGAGACGGGGGCGGGAATGGCCGTGAGCAGCACGGGGATGTCAGCGTGGGAGCGGTGATTCGACATGACGAGATAGGCCCGGGTGAAGTCCACCCGATCCCGATTCACGGATCGCACGACCACGCCGGTCAGATGGGTGAGGTTCCGGCCCCAGGCGGTGACGACGCCGTAGCATTTCTCGGTGCTGCGGGTGAACAGCCAGACCAGAAGCAGCGCCGTTCCCCAGTAAACCACGGAACCGACCAGCACCGCCATGTTGAAAACGGAACGAATCATGGGAAACGCCCCCGGGAAAAACGGAGCGGACGCGCGCCGAACGGAGCGCCTCGATCGCTCCTTGGCGTCCGTCATCGGAATCGGCAAGTCAACGTCCCGTCGTGACTGTCGAAAACAAATTCCATCGGCGGAAATCCTAACGTGAATCCAACCAAAAGACAAGAGAATCGGTCAATTCAACACAAGGATTTCTCAATCCCGGGAACAAGGAGCGTTCGATTCTCAATGGCAGATCGTCGGTTTGCAAAATCGCCGATTCCGGCAGAATTCCGTCTTTGCCCATCGCGGCGAATAATGGTAGTATTTACGCCTTCTGAAACCATGGAAAGGAAAATGACATGGCGCGACGTGACAATGTGAAATCCATCTTTTTCTTCCTGTTGCTCCTGTCGGCCCTGATCGGGCTGTCCGCATGCGGCGACTCCGGCGATGATTCCGATCTCGGCGACGGAGATCAGGATCAGGACAGGGAGGAATCGGACGGCGATTCGGAGAACATCGACGGCGACGGGGATTCGTCCGGCGAAAGCGCCCTGGACGGAAAACTCGACGCGCAGTTCGATTTGTACGACGAGGTGCGCGCGAAGATCGTCGCCCGCGTGGTGGAGGAAAACGGCGTGGTCACCCGCGAACAATGGGAAGGCTGGCTCGCCCCGGAGGCCAAGGACACCGTGGACGAGGACGATCTGGCGGAACTTCGCCAACGCCACCAAGAGATCATCGATCAGAGCCGCACGGAAGCCGTGGCCGCCTCCACTCTCGATCTCGACCTGTTCCGACAGGATACCTCGGAGGTCGAACGCTACTGCTCCGACATTCCCAAAGGCGGCATGTTGCACATTCATCCCACGGGCACGCGCGACCGGGATACGATCGTGGCGCTTCTGGAGGAACTGAACCCCACCGTGGACGGCCCGGCGATTCTCGTCAAGGCCAACGACGGCGTGCTGACCATGATGTACGACGCGGAAGTGGCTTTTCTCACCGACCTGCCGGTCAGGAAATACCTGGAATACGACGCGGCGCAGAAGGCGGCCGTCCAGGATCTGTTCTTTCTCCCCACCGATCCGCCCACCCACGATTTCATGCGCTTCGAGGCGATGTTCTCCATCGGGGACATGCTACTGGAACAGGACCAGACCAAGCTCGACTGGGTGGAGCAAAAGACCTACCTCGATTTTCTGGAACGCGCCGCCCGGTACCACGTCAGCTACGTGGAATTCACGTCCGTCATGTGGCCGAACGCGGATACCTTCGAGCGACTGCACGACTGGGCGGAAGACTGGTACACGGAAACCGGCGTGACCGTGCGCTGGAATTCGGCCTTCGTGCGCACATTGGACTACGACACGAACACGAACTGGACCGAAACCTTCATCGGCATTCTGAAGGATCACAGCTATCCCGAACTCGTCGGCATCGATCTTCTCGCGAACGAAACGAACACGCCCGCGCTGGAGACCGGCCAGAATATCTACATCCCGATTCTCGACGCCGTGACCCAAGGCGAGTTCTCGATTCACCGCACCATGCACGCGGGGGAACTGGGCGACATCCGCAACGTGCGCGACGCCATGATTATGGGCGCCGAGCGGGTGGGGCACGGCGTTTTGCTGTGGCAGGATCCCGTCAGCCTGGAATACGCGCGGCGGGAACGGCAACTGCCCATCGAGATCAATCTGTACAGCAATTACCGGCTGCGGGTGGAGGAGGATTTCTCCAAGCATCCCTTCCTGAGCTATCTGCGCCTGGGCCTGCCGGTCAGCCTGTCCACGGACGACGAGGGCATGTTCATCACCGATATCGCCAAGGAATGCATCGTGGCCGTCACCCACACGGACATCACGCACGCGGAAATCAAGCGAATGGCCTACAATTCCCTGGAAACCGCCTTCGCCGACGAGGCGCTGAAAGGCGATCTGATCGAGAAACTGGACACCGACTTCGGACAGTTCGAGTCGGACTGGTCCGCCTACGCAACGGGAAATTGAGACGCCTTCACCGGAAAGGGACGTCCCTTTCGGCCTGACGGCGGGCCGGTTCGGTCGGGTGAAGCGGCTCGCTTGCGGGCCGCGCCCGCCACGCCCGCGAACAGCGTACGGTTTCGCGTGAAACGGAGAATTCCGCCCGTTAGATTTTCCGGCCGTTTCGCTTTTTGCGGCAATGCTCCGCCTCTCTTTTCGCCGTTTCGCTCTTTGCATCGACCCTCCGCCAAAGCATTTTCTTGACGGCGAAGGCACGAAATCGTAGAGTAAGAGTTCCTTTTTGAGCAAGCATCCGGATTTTGGATTTCACACCAGCCGGACGGGCGCAGGCCGCCTTCCGCAGGATTTGGGGGCGCATATGGAAAGCCCGAGGCGCGGCCAGGCCGCCATCCAGAGTATCGCCGCATGGCTCATTCGCCGCCGTGTTCCCATTCTTATCGCCTGTGTCGCCGTGGCCGCCTATTGCGCCTATTATTTCAACAAAATCCCACGCGATCCCTCCGTGGAGGCCATGGTTCTGGAGGATGATCCCGATCTGGTGGCCTTGAACCGTTTCCGGGATATTTTCGGAAACGACGAATTCGTTCTTCTAGCCGCCAGGGTGAAGGACATTTTCGACCCGGTCGTCATGAAGGACGCCGAGAACCTGCGCCTGGAACTAGAAAAGGTCGATTTCATCAAGGAGGCCATCAGCTATACCAGCGTGCGCACGGTCAAGGGCACCGAGGACAGCATCCTGGTGGAGAAACTGGCGCCTCGTATTCCGGAAACGCCCGAGGAAGCCGCCGCCTTCCGCAAACGCGCCCTTTCGGAAACGGACTATATCAACAATTTCTATTCGCCGGATGCCAGAACCTTTTCCATTCTGGCCCGCCTGGACTCCCTGGACAAGGACACCAATTCCACCTCCACCCGGCGGGCGCTCACCACCGCCATCCGCGGCCTGACCGCCCGGGATCCGTACAAGAAATACAACTGGGCCGTGGCCGGCGTCCCCATCCTCAAAAACGATCTCGCCACCACCCAGAAAAAGGAAAGTCTGAAATTCGAGGTTATCATCTTCCTGCTCCTGTCCGCCTCGCTCTACATGATCTTCCGCACCTTCGGCGGCATGGCCGTGACCCTGGCCACCGTCCAGGGAAGCATTTTCGTGCTCATGGCCGCCCATTACTTCTCCGGCATTCCCCTCACCATGGTCAGCACGATTCTCACCCCGCTGATGATGATCTACGGTGTCAGCAGTTCCGTTCATATCCAGACGCACTACGCCTTGCGGGCCGGAGAAGGGCTGGCCAAGAAGGAAGCCCTGGTCCTGGCCGTGGCGGCCACCATGATCCCCTGCATGTTCAACAGCACCACCACCGCCATCGGCTTCGGTTCCAATCTGGTCAGCGCCATCAAGCCCATCCGGGAATTCGCCATGTTCGCCTCGGGCGGCATCATTATGAGCCTGATCCTGAGTTTCCTGATGATTCCCTCGGCGCTGTCGTTTTTCCCCATTCCCGGAATGGCCACCCACAAGGTCAACGTCTCCGGCCTGCGGGTGAAAGTGCTGGAAGGCATCATCCGGCTGGTGGAGACCCGGCGCAGGGAGGTCATCGCGATCTGTCTGATTCTGATGGGTTTCGCCGCCTGGGGCATGAGCGAGATCCGGGTGGAAACCAAGCTTCTGGAATACTTCAAGCCGGAATCCCCCATCCGCAGTTCCTACGACTTCATCGAGAACAACCTCTCCGGCATTTCCTCCATGGAAATCATGATCGACACCGGCGACAGGGGCGGCATGAAGGATCCCGAGGTGCTGGCGAAACTGGAGGAACTGGCCGATTTTCTTCGGGCGGAAAAGGATCTGACCAGCGTCATGAGCCTGGAGAATTTCTACAAGCGCATCAACGCCGCCCTGCACGGCGACGATCCCCAGTGGCGGAAGATTCCGCAGACGCGGCAGGAGGCGGCCCAGTTTCTGATGCTCTACACCATGAGCGGCCCTGAAAGCGATCTGTTCGATTTCGTCAGCCCGGACTATCGTCACGGGCGAATCACCGTACGGCTGCGCACCATTTCCTCCTCGGAATTGCAGGATCTGGTGAAGCGCGTCAAGGAAAAGACGGAAAGTGTGTTCGGCCCGTTGAAGTCCCGAAAGGTGGACGCCCACGTCACGGGAACGGCGGTGCTGTACGCCAACATGAACGGACAACTGGTCTGGGGGCAGCTCGAATCCTTCGGGCTTTCCCTCTTGCTGATCTCCATCATGATGATCCTGGTGGCCGGAGAGATCGGCCTGGGACTGGTTTCCCTGTTGCCCAACCTGATGCCCATCGCCATCACCATGGGCATCATGGGCTTCATGGGCTACGCGCTGGATTCCACCACGGCCATGGTGGCTCCGGTGGCGCTGGGCATGGCGGTGGATTCCACCATCCATTTCATGGTGCGTTTCCGCAGGGAATACCTGGCCAGCGGCGACTATATGCGCGCCCAGGCGGAGACGGTGCGGCTCATCGGCCGGGCCATGATCGGCACCAGCATTCCCCTGGCCGCCGGTTTTCTGGTGCTGACCACCTCCGAGTTCCTGCCGGTCTTCGTTTTCGGACTGCTGTCCGGCATCGTGGTGCTTCTGGCCATGGTTTTCGACCTTGTGCTGACGCCCATCTGCATGGTGCTGTATCGCCCGAAGTACAAAAAGACCGGACTGGTGGACTTCTTCGACTGACCGCCGCCGCGCCATGGAATTGCCGCTTGCGACGGCGGGCGGCTTCTGGTAACGTGTTTTCCGTGTTTTCTGCAATGGGAAAAATGGCATGAACACCACCAAGGCCGCCCTGATCCTCGCCATCCTCGCCATCGTGGGCTGGATCGCCTACGACTGGACGAACACGCCGGAAAAAAGCGTGACCGTGAAGACGGGCGTGAAAAGCGACGTGAAGAAGAAACCCCCGATCTTCAAGTGGACCGACGAAAACGGCACCGTTCATTTCACGGACGACGAGGACGGCATTCCCGAAAAATACCGTCCCAACGCCAAGGATGTCGAGCTGGACAACATGACCGTCCTGGACGCCGAATCCGCCCGGAATCTGGTCAAAAGCGGGCAGAAGGATTTCGTGAAACCCACGAAAAATTTCGTGGAGCGCTCGAAGCGCATCACCCTGTACGGAGCCTCCTGGTGCCCCAACACCCAGCGCACCCGACGCCTGTTGGACGAAATGAAAGTGGGTTACGCTTATCTGGACGTGGAAAAGGACGTACGCAGCATGCAGGCTCTGCTCAATTTTTCCGGCGGAAAGCCGGTGGTCCCCGCGCTTCTGGTCGAAGGCCGGGTGATTCTGGGCTACCGGCCCGGGGAGATCCGCGCGGCCCTGCAACACACCCCCGATCGGGAATAGGGACTCTCCCGCCGCCCTCTCGCCGGTCCGATGGAACCTCCCGAACGGGCATCCCCCGTTCCCTTTTCCGCCGGCAATAAACTCTTACATAATGTGTTTCATTTCCTTTCGTCTTCGGATATACTCCCTCCTGCATCAAAGAGCGCCGTTATGGATGCCGTTGAAGTTGCGCCTTGTTCACGTTCCCCGTTATGCCGACAGATCAGACAGACATGGAATCCAGAAGCGTACAGCCTGCACCGTTCACCGCCTTTCCCATCGATTTCGTTTCGGGGAGAATTTTCCGCACGCCCTTTTTCCGTCTCCGGGCGATGGCGTTTTCCGTCGCCGCTTTCTGGGCCCTCCTTCTGTTTGCCTCCGTTCCGGCCATGGCTGCGGAAACATCCTCTTCGTCCGAGGACTGGATGCGTCCCGGAACCCGATTGGCCGACGGCTGGCAGGCGGTCCGAATTCTCCGACATCCCGAATTCATCCGCCTGTTCGTCGAGAAGCGGCATCGCTCGCTCGGCCTGGAAATCGTTCCCGATGCGGAAAAGGAACGGAATCCCCGGACCGCCGCCCGGACCTATCGGATTCAACCGCTCCCCGGAGTAAGCGAACCGCTCCCGGAGGCGCTTGTCCGAGACGTTTTGGCGCGGCTCGCGCGCTGGGAAGGTCTTTCCCGCCGTCCCGCCCTGACCCGAACGATTCCGAAAGACCGCCCCGTCGCACCCGGCCGCCCGATTTCCGATCCCGGGGCCGGGCTGCGAATCATCCGACAACCGGCGCCGGTCTTCGTTCTTCTGGCCGTTTTGTGGATTTTCCTCGGCGCCCGCCGAAAACCGTTCCCCCATTCGGGGACGATTCGGGAAATCCTGTTCGTCGGCCTGCTGGTCGCCGGAGCGGTTCTGCTCGGTAGCACGGATACGCGTTATCCCCTTCCCCCCATCCGAGAAACCTTTTTTCTGCTGCCCGTGGCCCTGCTTCCTCCGGTCTGGCTTCTGATCGAACGGCTTCGCGGACAAGACGCGTCCTCCGATACCTCTCCGGAAAACAGAGGAATCCCGGCGCTTTTCGTATGCATGGCGCTGCTGGTGGTCCTGCGGCTTTCCTTCTGGGGAAACGCCGCGATTTTCGACGACGATGCGGAGCGGGATCTGCTGAAGGCCCTGCTGATCCTCTCCGGCAAGGATTTCGTTCTGCGCGGCCCCGTCATCAACGACGGCGTTTTTACCGCCGGCCCGCTGTACAACCTGGCGGTCGCCGCCTGGAGCGGCATCGATCGCCACCCGGTGTTTTCCTTCTACCTTCCGCTGCCCTTCGCGCTGTTCACGCTTTGGGTGGGCGGGCGTTACATGCAGCGCGGCTTCGGCCGGTGGGCGGGCTGCGGCTTCGCCATGTCCTTCACGCTTCTTTTTCTCCTGTCCGGCCAACTTCTCGAACTGCGCAACATGGACAGGCTGTCCCACAATTACCTGTCCCACGGATTTCTGATCCTGGCCCTGGGAGCTTTGACGCTGCCCGGCCGGAAAAGAGACGCCGGACTCACGGCGGCGGCCCTGGCTTTCGGAATCGCGGTGCAGTTCTACGCCCTCTTTTTCGCCTACGCTCCGGCTTTTCTGTTTCTGGCCGTGTCGCGGATCCGGAAATCATCGATCCGGCCCCGCCGCTGGCTGCGGGCCCTGAACGCCTTCCTGCTCTGCCAGTTCTTCACCCTGACCTTCGCCATCGCCGATAGAATCTGGACGCAGCCTTTCGAATCCTGGTTCAGGGCGTCGCATGGAAATTTCCCGACGGAAATCGAACGCACGCTTCTCGACCCGTCGTTTCCCGTCGTAATGGGAATCCTCCTCGCGACCACGCTCGTTTTCGTTCGGGCGGGCCGGACATCGCGGGAACGCGAAAGGGGCCGGGCGCTCCTTCTATTCGCGTGGACGGGAGGAGTCGCCTGGGTGCCGCTTTCCACAAGAATACCGGACGCTTTCACGCTGCTGTTTCCCGTTCTGCCGCTATGTGTCGGATTCTTGGCCGCGCGCCTGGCCGCCTTTGGTCCCCCGGCCGATGAAAAATACGGATCCCATTTCCGGGAAGCGGTGTTTCTTTTGATTTTCGTGGTTTTTCTGCCCGTCCTGGCCCGGTTCGTTCCGGTCAACGGCTGGCGCGCGGAGCGCCTGGACCTTTACGATCAACAGGCGCTGGTACGCTCCCTGAAACGCCACGGCATCGGAACGCCGGAGGATTTCAATCGGTACGTCCATACCGATCGGATCGACCGGGATCACGCGGCGCTCTCCCTCTTGTTCGAACTGGAGCCCGCGCCTCCGGGGTTTGCACGCCATAGGAACGGAGCGGTCTGGATCACCGACGAACGTCCCCCGGCCTTGCCTCCCGAGCGATTGCTCGACCGCATCGAGGGACGGGGGAAAACGCTGTTCGTCATTGCTACCCCATCCACGATCGGTGAGGAAAACGTGGAATGCCTTGTGGATACGAAGGTGTTTCAGCCCGATTTCTTTTGCCGTCTTCCTCATCGTTTTTCGGCTTGGCCGCGAATTCCCAGGGATCTCCGCCTGCTCACGGGGCGAAAGGAAATCCCCTCGAAGCCCTTCCACGCATTGCGGGAAGCTCCGAATACGGGGCGACTCCGATTCTCGTTTTCCTTCCAACCGGGCTCCGGTCGCCTGCTTCGGATCCAGGCCCGGAGATCCTGCTTCGATTCCATGGACATGGATGGACGGTCGCTGAGGCCGCCACCGCCGGACGGCCATCATCGGGACGAACTGGCCTGGCTGGACATTCCGATCCCGGAGGAAAAGCGGGAATTCCATGTGGAACTCGTCTCTCCCGCCTGCGATCCGAACGGTTTCGATATCTTCGAGATTCCCGAATCCGCGCCGCGATCCGCCGGGACGGTTTTCACCGAGTGAATCCGGCAAAAGCGGAAATGGAATGGCGGCTCGCTCAGATCTTGCTGGAAACGCCCACGCCCAGGGTGACCAGAAAACCGTAATAGTTTCCATCGGTGCGGATGGATTCACTGACTGCGGGGTCCGCCGCGTTGCGGGGCATGTTCTTGAAATGCGCCGTGAACAGGCCGCCCAGATCGATCAGCAGAATATTGGCGATGCGAAACTCCACGCCCAGGCCGCCGTCGAAGGTGAAGCCCGACTTGAAAACGTCGTCCTTGTCCACCGGATCGGCCAGGGTTTTGTTGGAGGGATTGAACATGCTCTGGGACAGGCCCAGATGCCCCGCCGTATACAGTCGAATCTCCTCGCCCCAGAAGCGATAGCGCACGCCGGGGCGGATGCCCAGAATCTTGGTTCCCACGTAACGGCCGTCGGCTTTCACGTCGCCCCAGGTCTGGGACAGCAAAAGTTCGAAGCCGATTTTGTCCCACAGATCGAACCCGATGTTGCCGCCCATGGCTCCGCTGGCCTTGGCGCCTTCCATGGGAGCATCCAGGCCGCCGAAGAGGGTGAAGTGCATGCGATTGGGCGCTTTTCCCGAACGCCGTTTCTTGGCTTTCTTTCCGGACTTCGCGGTCTTGCCTTTCGGGAGATTCGCCGCGTTCCCGTCATCCTCGTCTTCTTCAAACCGGGGAGTTTCCGTTGACGTGGGGGGAATCGCCTGGCCGCTTTCGCCCAGAAGCACGACCGGACCGGACGGACGGGCGCTGTCGAACAGTTCCGCCGCCGCGCGGTCCAGAACCTTGGCCAGGTCCGCCACGGACCCTTCCACCTGGCGGCTGGCGCGTCGGATGACGGTCATATCGGGCACGGACACACGCCGCAGGTTGACCACCCAGATCCGGCCCAGCTTGCCGATCTCTCCCGCCACGGCTTCCTTGGCCAGGTCCGCCCGCCCGATCAGGGACAGACAGTCCGTCCCGAAGGTCGGGCAGAAGTCGCCCTCCCCCTGCTCGCTCATGAGTTCGGCCAGTTCCCGCCGCAGATAGATGCGCCGCCCGGAATGGCAATCCAGGAACCCGGCGGTCATGCCCTCGATCATCTCGGCGTGGCCGGGCTCCAGTTTCGTCTGCACCGCAAGTCCCCAGAAAAACAGGTTCTCGCCCGCATCGGAAAGACTCGGATTCCCCGCTTTCTCCACCCCCTTCTCCGTCTCCGGCAGGGGCGTGGAAGGCAGGAACCGCTTCGGAATGCCGTCGGGGGACGAGTCTTCCGCGTCGGCCCGGGGAATATCCGAATCGAATTCAGGCGTGCCCGGTTCGGTCCGGGGAGACTTAGCGGGTTCCTTGGCCGAAGGCGGAGTCTCGCCGTCGGGCGCGGGCTCCGTCGTGACGGACGGAGAGGACGCCGTGTCCGCGTCCGCCGCCATGGACGGGCCCGGTAAAAGCGAAAACAGGCAGATCGCCAAAATCGTGTATCCCGTTCTCCTTCGTCTGGCCCCGTTCACATCGCCCTCCTGGTCCCATTGATGGATGATCCGGCCCGAAGGCCGCTTTTTCCGTGGAATACTAACAGATTCGAGGCAATTCGACAAAAGCAAAGCGACCCGAACGAGGGCGCTTTGCTTTCCACGTCCGATCGGCGAAAGGCGCGTCGAATCCCGAAACGGATACGTTCCCGTCGATATCTTTGAAGTCGTTCCAGATTTATGGTAGATAGGGAAACGAGGACAACGTCAACCAGCGATCTCGAGCGGCCGGACCGGGGCATTCCCCCGCCGGCCCAAACAGTTTTTTCCGTCTTTCTTCGGCGCGATCCGGAAAAATGGCCGGAAAACGGGCGAGGCATCATGAAGATTCCGAAAAAGAGCATGCGGTTCGTGGATTTCCTGAAAGCGCGGTTCGCCGGGCGCGGCGGCCGGGCGCTCATCGCCGTTCACGACAATCCGGACCCGGACACCCTTGCGGCGGCGCTGTGCCTGAAGCGCATCTTCGAGTCGTCGTACGGAGTGGAAGCGGTCATCGGCTACGGCGGTATCGTGGGGCGGGCGGAAAATCGCGAAATGGTGCGGCTTTGCGGCATTCCTCTGGAGCGCATGGCGCGCCTCGACCCGAAGGTCTTCGACTACCGGGCCACGGTGGATTGTCAGCCCGGCAGCGGAAATCTGTCGCTTCCTCCGGAATTGCCCGTGGATATCGTGCTGGATCACCACCCCCGAAAACCCGCCACCCGGAACATCCCCTGGGTGGACATCCGTACTAAATACGGAGCCTCGGCCACCCTGGCGCTGGAATATCTTCTGGCCCACGATCTGGAGCCCACCCGGACGGAGGCGACGGCGCTTCTATACGCACTGAAAAGCGAAACCCAGGATCTGGGACGGGAATCCGGCCCCGCCGACCGCCGGGCTTATTTCCACCTGTTTCCCAAGGCCGATTTCTCGCTGCTGTTCGACATCGTTCACGCCGAGGTGACGAAAGACTATTTCCGGGTTCTGAATCGAGCTTTGGAAAACGCCAAGCTGCACAACGACGTCCTGATCTCCAGCCCCGGCGCCGTGGATCTTCCCGATCACGTGGCGGAAGTGGCCGACATGCTGCTGCGGCTCAAAGGCATCGCCTGGACCCTGGTGATGGGGCGTTACAACAACCAGCTTTTTCTTTCCATCCGCGCTCTGCGCCGGGACGTGGACGCGGGCGAGATCATGCAGGGTCTGGTGGACGGGCTGGGAAACGGCGGCGGCCACGAAATGATGGCCGGAGGCCGCGTGGACCTGCCTTCGGAGGGAATGACGTTCGAGGAACTGGAAACCGAACTTTCCGCCCGCTTCCTGAAAGCGTTGCGCAAGCGCAGTCCGGGCGCGGGTCTCCTGAAGGCGTAAGGCGTAAACATGCCATCCCCACGCCGCGTCCGCCTAAATGTTGGACTCATCGGAAAGACGCTTTTTCTTCTCCTGTCGTTTCTCGGCGGATGTCCTTTCGCGTTTCCCTTCCCGGCCGACGCCGCCGTTTCGCTCGATCCGCGGGTGGAGATGCCCGATGCACTGGGGCCGCTGCTGGCCGCCGATCCGGACGGCCTGGACATGGAAACCCGTTTGCAGGCGGCTGAAATCCTTTTGACCGGCGGACGTCCGGGATTCGCGGCCTTCGTTCTGGAGGGACTGGAAGCCGCTCCGGACGAGGGGACGGACGGCCTGGTAGCCTTACGCTTGGCCTGGCTTCGTTTCCTCCTGGACGCGGACCTGCGGTGGGTTTCGGAAGCCGTTGCGGAGGCGAGGAAGCTCGACCCCCTGATCGCCGCTCTCAAACCGTCCCATCGGGCCGTATGGGATCGTCGGCTGGCGGACGTGTGCGCCTGGCTGCGGGACGAGGATTTTCTGGAAACGGGGCGGCATCTCGCGCGCTCCTGGAGCACGCGCTTTCCTTCCTGGCCCTACCTCCGATCCGAGGAACTCATGTGGCTCGTGCGGGAAAAGGGCGCGGCCCATGCCATGGAACAGGCCCGCCGAATGTGTGACGAAGGTCGGGATGCGGAAAGCTGTATGGCGGCGGCGGACGTGGCCTTCCGGCTGCGGCTGGATGTGGAAACCCGGGCGCTGCTGCTGGAAGCCTGGCGAAAATCCTCGGATGCGGAAACCCTGCGACGGATCGTGCGCGCCTTCGCGGACTTGGGAGACCGTCGCCTTACGGACCGCGTGCTGAGGCGCGCGGCGGCCCTGGACGGCTCCCTGGCCAACCTGGAACTGCTGGCGCTTTCGGCGGGGGACATGGGAAGACCGGACGCGGATATCGTGCAAAAAGCGGAAGTAAAGGACGAGGCCATGCGCCTGCGGAAGATCCGACTGCTTCTCGCCATGGGCGACACATCGGCCGCCCTGATCCTCGCGAAGAAATCGTCCGGCGCTCCGGCGAACGCCGAGGACGCCTTTGAAGCCCTGTTGACCTTCCGGGCTCTGGAATCGGACCCGGAAACGCGCAAACAGACGGCCCGCTGGAGAAAGGAGCGGGACGCGATCTGGACGGCCCTGCCGAACCTGAATCCATCTCCCCTCCTGCTGGCGCGGATGCTGCTGCTTGCCGAGACGCCCGAGTCCAAGGCCCAGGAAGCGGCCGTGCTTTTCGGGCTGAAGACGCTGGACAACCCGAAAAGCCTTCTTTCGCGCATCCTTTCCTGGCGTGTCCGGCTGCTTTCCGGACGGAAACGGGAGGCCGTCACCCAGGCGGATTTCGCCCTGAACCGCAAAGGGAAGCGGAACCGGGCGGCGCTATGGGAGGCGGCGGCCGAATTCAAGGAGGACGGCCTTCTGGGGAACGACCCGACCCTGGTTTCCGCCGTCGGCCGTCTGGCGCAGGATCCGGCCGTCTCGGAAACGCCTCTGGCGGCCATGCAGGCCGTGCGCGTCCTGGATCGGCTGGGAAAACACGGCGAGGCCGTGACGATTCTGGAACGGGCGGCGAAAACGGAGACCGATATTTCCCAGAGGATCGAATACGGCTATCTTCTTCGGGATCTGTACGGACGGCCCCAGGCCCGGAAAGTTCTGGAAAGCCTGACGCCCCGCGCGTTCGAGAATATCCTGAAGGCCATGGTGCTGGCGTTCCACTCCGACCGGCATGAAATGGCCCAGGGCTTTCGCCACGGCATGGCGGAGACCGAGGAGGGACGCCTTCCTCTCCTTCGCGCCGAGGCCCTGCTGGATCCCTACCTCGCCTACCGGGAATCGCTGACCTTCGTCCGCAAGAAGGCGCGTGTCTCCCTGGACATGTTCACTCACTTTCCGATCCAGGATTTGAGAAGACACGCGGAAGCGATGGGCGCGGACGGCCGCTGGCCGGAGATCTTCCGCATTCTGGCGAGCATGGAAAACGCCTCGGCCCCGGATCCTCCTGCGGACCGGGAACTTCCCCTGGCCCTGGCCGAGGCGAACCGCGACACGGAAGACGCCGCCCTGTATTTCCTGGACCGGCTTCTTTCGCTCGGGCTTTCCCGCCGGGAGGACCGGGCGCACATCGCCGCCGCGCTGGCGATGTTTCCAGGCCGGGACGCGTTCGACGTAGCAAGGGACGCGATTCTTTCCGAAAGCGAATCCCCGCCCGAAATCAAGGACATCTCCGCAGAGACAAACACGCACCGGACGACCGACGCTCCACCGTCCGAAGGAGAAACGAAGCGAAACCCGCCGAACGCCGGTCCGGCGCGCCCCCTTTCCCACGCGGAACTCGCCGAGATTCTGCGGGCGCTGGCCGAACGGATGGAGATCGAGCCTCAGCCTCGGGACACCGTTCTTCTGGAGAATTATCGAAGCACGCTGCCCGATTCACGGAAAGGTTCCGCCTATCTGGAAATCGCCTTCCGAAAAATCGCCCGGCTGGCCCGCCTGGAAACCCGGCTGGAATCGGAACGAAAAAAACACGAAGACCGGCGTCGCCGGATCCGGCAGGTGATCGCCCGGCTGAACGCCCGCAAGGAACAGTTGGACAAACATCCCGGCACCCTGTCCCCGCGTCGGCTGCTTCTGCGAGTGGAACCATCCGTTCGAGGAGAGGAAAACTGGACCGCCGCCATCGGGGAACAGATCCGGGACGCCCGCTGGATGCTGGAAGACTGCTTCGCCTGGGAAACCCTGAAGGAAGAACGCCGAACGTTCGGCGTGGAACTGGAAACGGATGAGGACGGCCTGGCCCGGCGGATCACCCTGCACGATTTTCCTTCCGGCATGTCCGCCGCCGCCGCCTGCCTGCGCCGCCGCCTGAACGCCTATCCCTTCAAAGGCGTTGAGGCTTCCGAAAACGTCGGCGAGGCCCGAATCGAACTGCAACGCATCGAAGCCAAAGGCTGGACCGTGCAGGACATTCAGCCCCGCAGCAACCACCTGACCCTTCTGTCCGATTCCATGGAAGCTTTTTTGAAAGAGAGGGACGAACGTTTCCGGAACAGTGAACACGGGCTGGAAGCGCTGCACGACAAAGCTCGCCATTTCGCCACGTTGGCATATGAAATCAGTTGGAATCCGGAGATCTACGACCGGGCCGCCTGGTGGTTCGTGAACATCGAGGGCGATGCCGGGACCGCGGATAAGATCCGCCGGGAGGGCCGTTGGCTCAGGGTTTTCCGCTGGGGCCTTATCCTGCTGGCTCTGGCGGCGGCATTTCCCGTTTTCCGACGTCTGCTGAGAAAACGACGCGAACGTGGAGAATCACCCGGCCGGACCCCGTGACCACGTAAAAGAAAAATGTTTTCGGGGAAATAATTCGAGTCGATCAATCGGGGATAGGAACGGATGGCGAATCGTCAGCTTGCATATGCCGTCAGGGATACGATCGTCTCTTCTTCCCTTTCGTCTGCAATCTCCACTTGATCCTTCTCCACCGCCATGTTTCCGAATCCCGCCGTTCCCGTTCCCATCTTTCCCGTTCCTTTTTCTCTCTTTTCCGTTCCTCTCTCTCCCGTATTTCATCCTTTCGGATTTTCTCGCGGGCGCGGTCCATGTTTTCCCGATTCAGTCGGCGCGCTCGGCGGATCTCCTCGACGTTGCGCTCTCGGCGAATCCGTTCCAGTTCTTCGTTCGTGGGAATATCCGACGGCGGCTGATTCGGAAAAACGGGGGGAACCGCCGCGGGCGATCCGGCCGACGGACTTTTCGGAATCCGCTTCATATTCTCGCGATAGGCGGTGGGCACCCGCGAGAACTCGGTCGTGAAATGGATATTTCCGTCACGATCCGTCCATTGGTAGATATATTCGCGGTCCGGTTCGGCTGGAGCTTCCCCGAGCTTTCGGGACGCGCCGGGAGATGACGGAGCGTCGGGTGTTCCGCCCGGCTCCGGGGCGGTTGCCGGGCTTTCGGAGGAGGATCGATCGAGAGCCGAATCCAGCAGATTCGTCAGATCCCCGCTGTCCACACACCCGGAAACGCCGGGCGCGATCCAAAACAGCAGCACGGAAACAAACAACAGACCACCGGGAATCGTCCCTGCCGACGCAAAAGAAACTTCCGCCCCACGCCCGGATTTCCATACCTTCCATCTCCGTTTCATGAAACGAAGTATAACCTGAAATGTCCAAAAGACACAAGCCCCGGCGCACATTCGAAAAAAGAGCCTGAAAGCCGCGCGAAGCCAAACGGAGATTCGGCTCGAAGCATCGAATTTCTTGACGGATCCCGGACAGTTGCGACACAATACCGGCATCGGGACGGTTTTACGAAACCTCCGCCGTTCGGAAAGACGGTTCCGGCGGAAGACGATACGCGCCGGAGAAATCGGAAAAAAACAGGGAGTGTGAGCCATGCGGAAAACGAATGGGGTCTCGGATCGGTTGAAACGGACATTTCTGATCGCCTTGCTGATCCTGGTCGCGTCCTGCAGCGGGTCGTCCGACGAAGACGCGGACGGCGATAGCCCGGACGGCGATACGCCTTCGGACGGCGACGGATACGAGGGGCCGATCATGCATCTGAGCACCATCCACGTCTACAGCGACTGGACGCCGTACCTTTACGCCAGCCAGGATCTGGGCGAGCATTTCGCCACCTATCCCGGCGAGCGGATGGTAACGGAATACGACGGCTGGTGGGTGACCTATGAAGTGGACCGGGGCCCCACCGGACAACTGACGTTCCTGTTCAACAACGGCGCGCCGGAAGAAAACGCCGCCAACTGGATCCGACCCTACGGACAGGAGGACTGCGCGACCTGTTATTTCGCCACCAGCGAAGATGAAGTCTGGGTGCTGGACGGTCGGGTCTATGCCCAGAAACCGGAGGATCCGATCGACGGAGACAGCGACGCTCCAGACGGCGATGCGGAAACCGACGCGGACGGAGACGTTGACGCGCCCGACGGCGATGCGGAAACCGACGCGGACGGCGACGTTGAAATCGATGAGGATACGCCTTCCTTGTCGTACACCGTGAATTTCTGGTCCGGTTGGAGTCAGCCCTATATCCATTACAGCCTGGACGGAAACACGGGCAGCCCCTCCCAATGGACGAGCCTCCCGGGCCAGGCCATGACGCCCGTCCGCGCCGGGTGGTGGCGGGCCGCCGTCGCCGTTCCGGCTCCCTACGACCTCGTTTTCCTCTTCAACGACGGCGCGGACGACTGGCACAAACCCTTCGGCTGTACGGGGGAAGCTTGCCATTTCCAGACCGCCGCCTCGACCGTATGGGTCCGCAACGGATTTCTCTATACCTCCGAACCGGCGTACAAGACCTATACCGTTCATTTTCTATCCGGCTGGACGCAAAGTTATATGCACTACAGTTTCGACGGAAACACGGGCAATCCGTCCCTCTGGACCACGCCGCCCGGAACGGCCATGAACGCCGAGGGCGATTCCCGGTGGGGCTTGCAGGTGGATATCGAAGCGACTTACGATCTGGTGTTTCTGTTCACCGACGGAGCGGACGGCTGGCATCACCCCGAGGGTTGCGGAGACTGCAACTTCCAGACCGCGCTTTCCGAATTCTGGGTGCAGGACGGCCAAATCCTGGAACAGGCGCCATAAGTCTCCAGGCTAGCCGGCCAGCCGATCGCGCATCATGGAAAGCAGTCCCCGCCAGGCCACCGATTCGAAAACCACGTGGGAAAGCAGCGCATAGGACGCCAGCCCGGCGGCGAACAGAATCCCCCGCCACGTGGGAGATTTCTCGTTGACGGGAACCAGCAGAAGCGGCAGAAGCCACAGGCCGTGCCAGTGCATGATCTGGGGCGTCATAACGATCATGAACGCACACCAGGCGGCGGTGGCCGCGCCCAGACTCAACCCGCGAATTCCATATAGAACCGCCAGGCCGCCGAGCCCGGCGGAAAACAGGGCCAGAGCGGGAAGGTGTTCGCCCCAGACCCTGACGTGAACCGGGCTGGTGGCTTCGAAACGTCCCAGCCAGGGCAACAGCAGCAGAAACACGATTCCCGAAGCCAGGAGCATCCCCACGGACGGCGGTATCCAGAACCAAGGGCGGCCCCGCTCCCGCGGCTTGTCCCGCGTCATGTGAAAAGCGTACAGCAGGGCGGGCAGATGCCACAGGGCGCGGAAATGCAGGAAGACGGACAGAGAGAGCCAGAAAAAGGCCCGGCTTCCGTTCTTCTTTCGCATATCGTCGAAGGCCAGAAACACGCACAAAATTCCCGCCGGATCGTAAAATCCCTGCAACGTCCAGAGTAGCAGATGCCAGTAGGCCACCCCCAGAACGCTCCAGGACAGAATCCGGGGGCGCACCGGCCCCAGAATCCGCCAGAGAACCAGCAAGCACAGATGAACCATCAGCAGAAACTGCGCCAGAATCAGGCTGTTGGCCGTCCGGAAGGAAATCCCGGCCTTTTCCACCAGCAGCGTGACGGGCAGAAAAAACAGCAGTTGTCCCGGAGGATAGGGTCGGGGATGCCATTGCCAGTTGATGGCCAGGGGCGGACGGCCGTTTATTTTCGGCAGGCACACGTTTTCCAGGGGAACGCCGAGCCGCTTCGCGAACGTCCGCGCCGCCGGAAGCCGCTCCGCAGTCACCGGCCGGCAGAGCTTCAGGATCGGTTGGGTATAGATGCGCGGACCGTATTCCAGGAAAAGCCGCGTGGCGGATATGTGGGAATAATGATCCGAACCCCAGCCGCCGAAAGCCACGTCGGGCCGTTTGGCGGTGGAAAGCGTGAAGACGATCCAGAACAGCGCCAGCCCGCCGCAGATCCAAAGCGGCGTCCGCCTTTCCCGTTTCGTCTTCGGCAACTCCATGGGACCGAATTTACTTGTTGAAATCGAAGTTCACGTCCACGTCGGCGCGGTGGGCGGGGTCGATCTTCCAAAGTTCCCGGGGTCCGAAATGGAAGGCCCGCGCCACCAGCACGTCCGGGAACTGCTCGATGCGGATGTTGTTCAGGTTCACGGACTCGTTGTAGAACTCGCGCCGGTCCGCGATCTGGTTTTCGATTTCCGTGATGCGGTTCTGCAACTGGCGGAAACCGGCGTCGGCTTTCAGTTCGGGATAGTTTTCCACCACGGCGAACAGGGACCGCAGGGCGGACGTGATGGCGTTCTGGGCGTTCAGCATCTCGCCCTCGGAAGCGGCCGAGTTCAGTCGGCTGCGGGCCTGAACGACCTTTTCCAGCGTCCGGCGCTCGTGGGCCATGTAGCCCTCGCAGACCTTCACCAGTTTGGGAAGCTCGTCGTAGCGCTGCTTCAGCAACACGTCGATGTTGCTCCAGCTTTTGTTCACGTTGTTTTTCAGAAAGACCAGGCCGTTGTAGATGCCGACGGCGTAGACGATCACCGCCAGAACCAAAACGCCGACTACGGCCAGGAAAATCAGGAACGCCGTCATGTTCTTCGTCTCCCGTGGGTTGCGCCGCTCATGGCGGGCGGCTTGGTGGTTTCCTCCATGGCGGAAGGCATCCGAATGCCTCCATCATCCATGCTTGCCCGCGCCCTGTCAAGCTCCGGTTTTCCAGGGCGGAAGGCGCTTCTTGCGTCAGAACGCCCCGTTCACCACAGCGATGCCGACGCCCATGACGATCAGGCCGCCCAGGAAGAAAGCGATGCCGTAGATTTTGAAGTTGGTCGACAAGCCGCGTTCGGAAGCCTCCGCGATGAAGAACGGCAGTCCCCCGGCGTCCGGCCTGCGGATCAGAACGTCCGTTTCCGGCCCGGCGGGCGTTTCCGTCCGTTGCAGGCGTTCCCGCAGCGCCCGTTCCTCCGTATCGGCCACGGCTTTCGCCCACTCGCTCTCGTCGATGCGGCCGTCTCCATTCGCGTCGTAGGTTTTCATCAGGGCATTGCGGTCCTGCTTCAGCAGGCGCAGCTTCTCGGCCACGCGGCGGGACAGGGGAGCTCGACCGGCGTCGGACGGCGCGGCGAAGCCGATGACGTAGATGCGGGCCAGGTCCGGAATCAATTCCTCCACCACTTTTTCGTCGCGGTCGAAACCCGTGGCCGTGACCGAGGCGAGAATTCCCGTGGAACCCAGAACGCCCGGGTCGTGAATGGTCTCCTTGCGCATGGGCCGAATCTCCGCGCCCGCCGGATCCACCCGCACCTGCCCGGTTTCGTCCCGCAGGTAGAAGGGAACGCGCCCGCTCTCGTAACGGCTGGTGATGTCCCAGTCGTCGCCCCGGCGGCGGTATTTCGTCACCCGGTACCAGATGGCGTTGACGTGGGTATAGGGGGACACGAGGTGGTAGGCGCGCTCAGCCGTGCCGGTCATCTCCACCATGCCCATGGCCACGCTTCTGGCCTTGCTGGTGGGCGTGTCGTCGATCCAGCGCTTCAGCCGGAAATAGCGATAACTGCCGTAGTAAAGCCCCAGGCTGGCCAGCCAGAAGAAGACGCCGTAGCGTACGCCGAAAACCAGAAGCAGCCGCTTCCAGCCCTCGGAGGCCGCCGCCGGAGCCAGCAGGGCGAAGGCCAGCATGGTCGCCAGGGCGAGAAACCATTTCCAGTTCGCCCGGACGCCGAGAGATTCCGTGGGAGAAACCGGCGGAGGAGGAAGCATAGAGGAACCGAAAGGATCCACGGACGTTCCGGCGACCGAATCCGGAAAGGACGGCTCTCCCGCCGCCTTGCGCACGGCCTCGCCGAAGGCCGCCAGGGTGGGGGAGGAACCTCCCTCCGGTAAACTCGCAGACCCCGCGCCGAGCGTCGCTGCAGGCGCCGTCGCCGCGGTGACCGATGCGGCTTCCGGAGCGGCCGTGGCCCGAGAAGGAGCGGAAACGGCATAACGCGGATCGCCTTTGCGGCCTTCGCTTTGCAGAAGAAATTGCAGGACGTAGAAATCGTACTGATTCAAGGCGCGTAGATTGTCCTGATAGACGGCGGGATCGTCGCCCGAACCCACGCTGCAATACGGAAGCTGGCCCAGCCCGAAATTCAGGTCGAGATGAAAGGAACCGGCGAATTTTCTGGACAGCCGCACGATCCGGTCGATGTTTCGGCTGGAACTGACGTCGGCGTATTCGCCCAGCCCGGAGACATCGAACCTGGCGGGCGCGAAACGGAGATGGGCGAGCACCGCCTGGTCCGGCCCCGCAACGGGGCCGTCGTCCAGAATCATGAGATCCAGCAAGGGCTTGGACGTGAGGATGGTTTCGTACTTCTCGCTTTCCTTCAAAGCGGCGCGCCGGTCGCCCTGGATAGCGGCCATGCGCATCAGTTTCTGCACCAGCCGGGCCTTCATGTCGGCCAGCACGGCGACGACCCGCCGATGGTTCGTAAGGGAATGGCGGGTTCCCGTCCGGTCCAGAAAATGCATGCCGTGCTTGTCCATTTCCAGGCCGCGCACCAGAACGGGAGCCTGGCGGAAACGCTCCCCGGCCACCACGCACCAGCGATAGCCGTACGAACTCAGCCCCCCGCCGATTTCCTCCAGAAGACCGGGATCCCCCTTGTGGAGCAGCGCCAGGCCGTCTCCGAAAAGCGCGTGGGCCGAACGATAGGCGTCGATCTGAAATCGCTCCCGAAGCCGGACGCTCAGTTCCTCGAAGCGCTCGTCTTTCGTCGGCCGTTTGCGGACCAACAGATACGCCCCCCGGCTCCGGTCGGGATTGTAGGGATTTTCCGTCGCCATCAAACCGCTTTCATCGTTATTCTCACGGTCCCTTTTCCATGTCCTCCATACGGCCTTCCCCGTCTCCGCTGAAAAGACGAAGCGGGCGCGGGGCGTCAGGCCAGCCGCCGGGCCAGCCAGACCACCGGATGCAGCACTTCCCGATCGGAAACGGCGCTCCGGATCTGAAGCCGGCAGGCCAGACACTCGGTCAGGATGGCCGCGTGATCTCCGCTCTTCAGGGTTTCCAAAAGCTTCTTTCCGATTTCCAGCGATCGGCGGCGGTCACCGGCGAACAGTCCCGCCGTCCCGGCCATGCCGCAACAGCCTTTTTCCACCCGGACGGCGGCACGGCCTCCGAACAGGCCGGCAAAAAGTTCCGGAACGCCGGACGTTTCCTCCAGGGCCTTGCGGTGGCAGGGTTCGTGATAGGCCACCGCTTCCGCGTCCCAGGCGAAGTTTTCCCGTTTATCTTCAAGGATTTCCACAAGAAAGGCCGAGACCTCCCGCACCGCCTTCGCCACGCGATCCGACTCCGGACCGGGCAACAGACGCGGCCATTCGTCGCGGATCATCAGCGCGGTGGACGGCTCGGTGCAGACGATGGGCAGCCCGGCGGCGGCGTAGGGCGTCAGCAGCGCGACGCGTTTCGCCGCCATCCGCCGCGCCCGCTCCCGATCGCCGAAAGCCAGTGCGGGCAGGGCGGAAACGTTTTCCAGCACCGGAATCACCCGATATCCCGCCCGGTTGGCCAGCCGCACGAAATCCAGCCCCAGCCGGTGATCGTACAGCCGCACGGCGGTTTCGTCGTATAAAACGATCTCCGGCCCGTTCTCCGGCTGGCGCAGCGCCTTGAATTTCCGGTAGAAATCCCCGGATTCGAAGCGGGGCAGCGGCGCGTCCCGGTCCAGACCGAAAGCCGCCTCGGCGGCCGCCCGCAGGGGTCTGGAGGCGAGGGCTCGGTTGGCCAGTTCCGGCGCGGTGCGCGAAAGCCAGTCCGAGCCGGCGGGTTCCGCCGCCAGCCGATGCCCCCGGTCCAGGCCGCTTTCCCGAACGGATTCGCTTTTCAACGTCCGCATCAGGCGCGGAATGTCCACGTGCGTAGGGCACTCCACCACGCACATGCGGCAGTGCAGGCAGGAATCCACGATGCGCCGGGCCGTGGGTCCGTCCGCCTCGGTCAGCGGCACGTCTCCGAAGGCCAGAAGGCGGGCGAGGTTGCCCCGAGCGCGGGGCGAGGCCCATTCCCGGGCCTCCTTGCGAAACGCGGGGCACATGCGCAGCGTCTCGCCGTCCGCGCGGCAGGCGGCGCAGCCGTGGCAGGCCGAGGCCAGGTCGCTCCAGGTTTTTTCCTCCTCGGAGGCGGCGGACCGCCGGGAGCGTTTTCCGCCGAGCCGCGTGGGAAGCTCGCCCGGGCGGCCCAGAAGCGGTCCGGCCTTGCGTCCCGGGTTGAGGATGTTGTCCGGATCGATGGCCGCCTTCAGTTCGTCGAAGGCTTTGGAAAGCTTCGGATATTGCAGGGGAATGAAGGCCGAGCGCAGAAGGCCGTCGCCGTGCTCGCCGCTCAAGGTGCCGCCGAATCCGATGGCCGCGCGGTACAGTTCCTCCGCCATGCGCTCCAGGCGGACGTATTCGTTTCTGTCGAAGGGATCGATGAACACCTTCGTATGCATCTCCCCCGCTCCGGCGTGGCCGAAGGTGGCCCAGTCGAAGCCGTGGCGGGCCAGAATACGGGTCTTCTCCTCCAGATAGTCGGCCAGCCGATCCGCGCCCACGGCGGTATCCTCCACGAAACTCACCGCCCTTTTCGGCCCGGGTTCGTTCATCACCAGGGCTTCCGCCTCCAGCCGAATCAGCCAGAGCGCCGCCTTGCTGTCCGCGTCCAGCGCACGGTCGGCCCCCTTCAGGCCGGAGCCCGCCGTTTTCATGGCGTGGACGGCGGCGTCCATCTTCTCGGCCACCTCCTCCATGGTCTCGCCCTTCCACTCGCCCAGCAGCACCACCCGGGCGTCCTCCGGCAGAAGACGCCGGATGCGGCGGTCGTGACGGCGACCCATGGCCACGATGTGCGCGTCGATCAGTTCCAGGCTATAAGGACCGTGAAGCAGCAGTTCCGGCACCGCCCGGGCGGCGTCCGTCAGGGAGCCGAAACGGAAGAGCGCGATTCCGGTGTGCTTCGGCGCGGGTACGAGCTTCACCGTGAGTTCCGTCAAAAGGCCCAGCGTGCCTTCCGATCCGGCCAGCAACTTCAGCGGATCCACCCGGTCTCCCACTTGGAAATCCCGCAGGTTGTAGCCCGAGCGATTGCGATGGCGTGGCGGCATCTCCGCCCGGATGGCGGCGGCGTATTTTTTGCGGATGCGGACCCCCGCCCGCCACGAGGGCGGAAGGTCGTCCGGCCGTCCTTTCCGGATCCGCGCCCGCTCGCCCTCAGCGGTGATGATCTCCGCTTCCAGCAGGTGGTCGCCGGTGTAGCCGTAGTCCAGGGAATGAGCCCCGGTGGCGTTGGTGCCCACCATGCCGCCGAAAGCCGCCCGGGTGCCGGAACTGGGGTCCGGACCGAACTTCAGGCCGTAGGCGGCGGCGGCGCGATTCAGTTCCAGAAGCGTCACCCCGGGCTGAAGCCTTGCGGTGCGTCCGTCCGGGTCGATCTCCGGAATTTTCCGAAAACCGGGCTGGCAGTCCAGCACCAGCCCCGGACCCAGGCTCTCTCCGGCCAGACCGGTGGCGCCTCCGCGGGGATGTACGCCGATACCCAGTTCCCGACAGACCCGCACGGCATAGGCGGCGTCCCTGGCGTCCCGGCAGACCGCCGCGCCCAGGGGTTCGATGGAAAAGATGGAACCGTCCGTGGCGTAGAGATTCCGTCCCACCGGATCGAAATGCAAAGCGCCCCGAAAGCGTTCCCGAAGCGCACGATACAGTTTCTTTCGCAACACGTCCCGCGATGTCATGGCCGATCCTCCGGCTGGGGTTCTTCCGGGAAGGACGCGGGGATATCCGTTTCGAGCGCGTTTCCGTCCTTCGCCGGTTCGCTCGCTTTCGGGGGCAGGGCGAACGGCCTCGCCTCCTTCGGCCGTCCGTCGCCATCCTCCTTTTTCCCGTCGTCCGGAAGCGTCCGGCGTTTCAGACGCGCATCCACCCACATCAGATAGAGATCCACCCGGGCGTCCAGGCGCTCCAGCATGGCTTTTCTCGCTTCCGTCTCGTCCTCCCCGGCCTTCCAGCCGAACTGGTGGGCGTTGATGAGCGCCAGGTAGACGCGTTCCTGGCCGTTCAACTGTTCCAGCATCAGCAGTTCCGGCACGCTGACATGATCCGGGGATTTCTCCGTGAAAAACCATCCCATGGAGGACTCGCGGCCGTCCGGCGTGGGGCGCGGCTTTTCATAATCTTCCTTGGAGAGAAACAGATACCCCACCTTTTCGTTGCGGTCGAATCCATCCAGTTTCACGTGGATCTTCCCGAAATGAAAGGGATAATCGGGCTTTAAATCGTAGCGGTGCGTCCGGAAACGCGCTTCGATCGTCCTTTTGGCCTCGTTTTCCGGCAGGCGTACGAAATCCGGAGCGTCGGGCAGCCGTTCCACCTCGCCTTTCAGAGGAAAGTCCCCCTGGGCCAAAGAAAAGGTGTTCAGATGGATGCCGCCGGCCTCTTTCACCAGGTACGGCAAGGCGGGCCGTTTCTCCGGAGCTCCGGTGCAAGAAGACCATAACAGCAGGAATAACGATAAGATAAACCACTTCAAAAGGTTTCGGCTTCGTGATGACATGCCTGACTTCCCATCTTTTCCGGTGGAACGCTTCCCCTTCGGCTCCGACGCCGCTTTCCGGTTCGCCATTATGACATAAAACCGGCGAAGGGCAAGCAAAGCCCGCCCGATGCAAGGCGGCGGGGAAAGCGTTGACGGATCCCCGGGGCGTCTGGTACCATGGCCCGCACGTCTCATGGAAGGAGAAAACTATGCCAGCGGGCCGATTCCAAGACCCTGACCGTACGATTTCCGGGATGATTTCGCTGCTTTTCATCCTGATGGCGCTGTCGATGGGTCCGGCGTCGGGCTGTTCTTCCGACGGGGGGGACGCTCCGGACGGCGATGCGGAGATGGAAGCAGATACCGAGGGTTGCCTGGAAAATGCGGTGGATTGCCAGGGAGCGGTGGCGCTCGTCTGCCTGGAGGGCGTCTGGCGGACGGCCGCCGATTGCTCGGAAACGGGTCGCGTCTGCGTGGACGGCCATTGTAAGGAACCGGTCGGCGGCGATGAAGACGCCGATGACGAAAAAGAAACGGACGTTGAAGAGGAAGCCGAGGACGACGGCGGCGACCGCCAGCCTCCGCGTATCGTGGACACGGTTCCGTCCGATGGCGAGACCGACCTGCCGACGACCCTGGACCTTGTGCTTATCAGCTTCGATGAACCGGTGGAAAGCAACGGATTCGTCTTCGGGCGGGACGTAAGCATCCAGGCGGGCGGAACGAACATTCTCTTTTCCGGAGTTTTCCGCAGTGAATTCAAGCAGATGCGACTGGAGTTGCTGACCACGCTCCCGAAAGGCTCCACCTGTACGGTCACCCTGGCCCCGGACACCCTGCAAGACGCGGCGGGCAATCTCTTCGCCGGAGACGAATTCTCCTTTCATATCGAAGGCCAGGCGGACGGCGATTCGGACGGAGACATCGATGGGGACGGAGACGGCGAGGAAATCCCGGACGGCGATTCGGACGCGGACACGGAACCGGACGATTCCCTTCCCGACGGCGACGCCGACCCGGACGCGGATGTGGATACGTGGGTGAACGGCGGTTTTCTGGACGGCTATCGCCTGACCGACTGCAAGGCCGACCCGGGAACCTTCACCCCCGACAGCCATCCGCCCTCGGCCGCGGCCGTGTGGAACGCGGAAGGAAGTTTCGTGCAGGTCACCCATGTCAATGCGGTCCTCGATCGCTGCGGAAGCGTCCAGCCCTATCTCCTCCAGGATCGAACCGCCTTGAATCTCTACGAAATCTACCCTCCCACGCCCTCCTGCGGAGAGGAATGCCCCCGGGATATCGAAATGGACATCCGCTTTCTTCTGCCGGAAACGTATACGGTGAACGTGCATCCCTGCCCGGAGGAAGTCGCCTGCGAAAGCCTGCCCACCGTGAACGTCCAAGTTCCCTGATCCGGCGCCCATGCCGTTCATCCAGGTGGAAAACCTCGTCAAATCCTATCCCCGGCGAGGGGAACCGTCCGGAGCGGACGGCAGGACGAACCGAAGCGCAGGGCTTGGCCAAACAGTGCTGAACGAACTCTCGTTTTCCATGGAGTCCAATGAATTCACGGCGCTTTTCGGCGCATCGGGCTCCGGGAAATCCACGCTGCTGCACATTCTGGGCGGTCTGGACGGCGATTTCCAAGGCCGGGTGACGGTGGACGGCCTGGAACTTTCCGGAGCGGGCGACCGGGAGCTTTCCGGGCTGCGCGGCCACACGGTGGGTTTCGTTCTCCAATCTCCGTTTTTCCTGTCCTATCTGGACGCTCTGCAAAACATCGTCCGAGCCTCCCGCTTCGGGTCGCGTCCCGCCGACGAAACCCGGGCGCGGACGCTGTTGGAAGACGTCGGTCTGAAGGACTTCGCGCATCGTTTTCCCGACGAGCTTTCCGGAGGACAGTTGCAGCGCCTGGCGCTGGCCCGGGCCATGGCCTCGGAACCGAAGCTCCTCTTGCTGGACGAGCCCACGGGCAATCTGGATCTCGAAACGGCGGAAAACCTGGTGCGGCTGCTCTCCCGATTTCACGAGGCGGGCGGAACGCTCCTGGTGGCCACCCACGACGAACGCGTGGCCCGGGCCTGCCGGAGGCGGCTCGTGCTGCAAGACGGCCGCATCGGGGAGGCGCTATGAGAATCCGCGCCGTTTCCGCCCTGGCGGCGGACAATGTACGCCAAAACCGTCTGTTTTTCCTGGCGGCCTTCCTGGGAGCGACGGCGGGAGCGGCGGTGCTTCTCTTTTTCCTTTCGCTGCATGTGGGCGTACAGGAAAACGTCGTCAAGCGCTTCTTTCGCGACCTGCCAGAAACCCGCCTGAAAGTCTCCGCCGCCGATCTGGATTTCGGCCTGTTCGGCCTGGTGCGGCCGGGCTTTCTGAAAGGCTCCGTCCTGGATGACGACCTTCGGAACGCCATACGCGAACGCCCCGGCGTTTTGCGTGTATACGCCGAGGATACGGTGCGTTTTCCCATCCGGATCACGGGCTCGCTCTTCGGCCGGAGCGCCGCGAGCGACCTGGTGGCCACCGGCCTGGCGCCGGAAATCCTGGCGGAGGATCTGCAAAAGCCGGATCGTTTCCAGGTGAAGGAGGGCGGCCCGCTGCCGGCGGTGGTCAGCCGCCGTCTGCTGGATCTCTACAACGGGGCTTTCGCCCCCATGAACGGCTTTCCCAAAATGAAGGAAGGCTCTCTATTGGGCTTCCGCTTCGATCTGGTATTGGGAAAAAGCTATCTGGGCGGACGAGCCGAACGGGGGCGGGTGCGCCGGGTGCAATGCGAACTGGTGGGTTTTTCCGACAAGGCCGTGGCGGTGGGCGTCACGCTGCCCCTGGAGACGGTGCGCGCCTGGAACCGGGAATTCGCGGAGGAATCGGAAAGCTACAGCGCGTTGTACGCCGATTTGCAGGTTCCGGAACAGGTTTCGGCCCTGCGATCCTGGCTGGAAGCCAAAGGGTATCACGTTCAGACCGCCAAGGACGGCGCGGCCCGGCAGGCCAGCGAGGCCGTCAACGCTCTCACCGGACTGTTCCTGGCGATTTCCGTCCTGATTCTGGGGCTTTCCGCTCTGAACCTGGCCTTTCTGCTGGCCCTGATGGTCCATCGGCGCGCTCCGGAAATCGGCCTGTGGCGGGCCATGGGAGCCACCCGGGGCGAAATGGCCGTCCTGGTGCTTCTGGAAGCGGGGATCGTGGGCGCGGCGGGCGGCGTTCTGGGTTCCATCCTGGGCGTGCTGGGCGGCCTGGGGCTCGAACGCCTGCTGTCGTCTTTCGCGATCGGCGAAAGCTTTTCCCCCGAGGCCCTGTTTGCCTTCCCGCCCTGGATTTTCGCGCTGACCTTCGGCCTTGTTCTTTCCGCCACGCTTCTGGGCGCTTTCTTCCCGGCGCTAATGGCCGCGAAAACGGATCCCGTACAAGCCCTGCGTTCCCGCTCCGCCTGAGACGCGGCCGGCCGGCCGCGTCCGTTTTCGGGCGTCCCCTATATGGCGGACTCGCCCGCCATGGACAGAAGCGCGTGAATATGATACATGTATTCGAAAAGAGAAATCGTTCCGGTTCGTCGTCGGAACGCGGCCTATTTGTCCAACCGGGAGAGAAATCCATGCCACGACGCTCGCTCGTTTTCGCGATGTTTCTGCTGTTGATCTGGCTGCCGCCGGGATGCGGCGGCTCCGGCGGCTCTCCGGACGGCGACATGGACCTGGAACCCTATTCCGAATGGGAACGGGAGATCGAAACCGAAACGGACGGGGACGAGGAAATCGAAGGATACGAGCGCTTCGAGGAACCGCCTTATACCAACGACTCCGTCCGGGATGAGCCCTTCGGCCAGTGGTACGCCCGGAGTTACATCGGGACGGAAGATTCGGACGAGGTTCCCGTACAGGTCAACGCCATTCTCCCCTGGGTCAACGGCGGGGCGTACATCGGCGCGGAAAACGGCCTGTGGCGCTGGGATCCCACGCAGGGCGAGGACGGGAAACTCTACCATGTGGACAACCCGGACGGCTTCGACGACTTCCCCGTCTACGATCTCGTGCTGGGCTACGACAACCGCATGTTCATCATCAGCATGCCCAACCCCAATCCGGACGACATCAGCCTGTTCTCCATGCGCGCCGAGGACTACGTGCGCCCCGAGCCGCTTTGCGAACTGTTCGTCACGCCCAAGGTTCTGGCCGCGAAGGGGAGCAGTCGCCAGCTGTACATCGGCACCAGCGGCGGCATCTATTACTACAGCGGCACGAGCTGTTCCCAGGAAAACGACTGGCCGGTGGGCTACATCGTGGACCTTCTGGCCGGGGAGGACGATAACGTCACGCTCCTGACGCGCGGCTCGGAAACGGATACCCTGCATATATTGCGAGGCCAGTGGCTGGCCTTCACGCCGGAAGAGGGGCTCCTGTCCAGCCGCCTGCGCGCGGCGGATCTGGCCGCCGACGGCTCCGGGGACATCTGGCTGGGCTTCGAGGCCGGCGTGCAGAAACTGAACTTCCGGCTGGAGTTCGAGGAGCCGCCGCCCCTGCCCTGGGAAGACGTGCAGGACATCGCCGTGGCTCCGGACGGAAACGTCTGGGCGGCCACGGAAAAAGGAGTGCTGCGTTACGATCCCGCCGCCGAAAGCGGCCGCTGGCAGTTGTTCCACAGCCATCGCTGGATGGAAAACGACGACGTGATCCGCATCGGGTTCGACCGCGAGGGCGATGTCTGGCTGGGCCACGCGAACGGCGTGACCCGGCTGTACCGCAAGAACTGGACCTTGAAGGACAAGGCGGATTTCTACCACGACAAGCTTTACGGCGAGAACGCGGACGCGTCCTCCCGCCACTTCCGCATGGGCGGCTACGCGACGGTCTGCGATTATTCGAACCCCGGGCGTCCCGAAAGCGATTGCGTTCCGCGCATGGACGACGAGGAGGCGCTGCGCACCGGCCTGCACGCGCTCATGGAGACCTTCCGGGGCGTCGCGGCGAAGGACGCGGCGGAGAAGGAGGAAGCCCGCTCCATGGCCTGGCGCTCGGTGGAACGCCTTCTGGAACTGGAGCGGGGCACGCAGGTTCCGGGCCTGACGGCGATTTCGGTGCTGCCGCGCGGAGAAGGACCGGTGAGCGATCCGTCGCAAGGGGAGTGGAATCGCAGCGACGATTACGACTGGAAGGGCGATCCCGGTTTCGAGGCGCTTTTCGGCCACGTTCTGGCCTATCCGCTCTACCACGAGATCCTGGCCGACGCCGACCGCAAGGCGGAGATCGAGGATGTTTTCCACAAAATCGCCAAGCATATCGTGGATTACGATTACCGCATGTACGATCTGGACAACCAGCCCACCGAGCGCGCGCGCTGGGACATGGAGGCCGTCTTCGGAACGGCCCTTGGCGAAGGCAACGGCGGTCTGGCGGCGCTGGAGCTTCTGGCGCTTCTGCGTGGCGCGTACGCCGTGACCGGGGACGACGCCTTCCTCCGGGCCTATCTCGACCGCGCGGACACCAAGAATTACGCCAACCGCACGAAAGCCCAGCACTCCCTTTCCGACGATCGCAAGCGGAACCATTTCTACAACCTGCTGGCCTTCACGGCCTTTTTGCCGCTTTTGCGCTACGAGGACTACACCCGGTTCCGCCAAGTCTACGTGGACTCCCTGAAGGGACAGTTCAACGCCGTGAAATCCCAGAAGAATCCACTGTATACCGTTCTGTACGGCGCCTTCGTTCACAACGACTTCGGACTTTCCGACGCCGTGGAAGCCCTGCGCCTGATGCGTCCGGACGTGACGGACTGGCGGGTGGACACCTGCTGGCGGATGGACGTGGAACAGGCCGCCACCGCCGCCGGGGAAGCCCTGGAAATCACCACGGTTCTGCCCCCGGACGAGCGTCGCCTGCTGTTTTTGGGTGGCAACCCCTACGCCTGCGGATGGGAAGGAGAGGAAGCCGACAAAATCGGCGGATACGTGGAGGACGACGGCCTGAACTTCCTTCTGGCCTACTGGGCGGGACGTTTCTTCAAGATGATCGAGGAACCCGAGGACGCGCGCTGAGCATCGGTCCTTCCGTCAATAATGATGCAGGCCGCCGGACTTGCGCGCGTATTTCAGCGCCTTCGCGAAAATCCACAGGGAAACCGGCAGCCCGAAAATGCAGAAGAGCAGCAGAACGCCCGTGGCCTTCGGCAGTTCCCAGAAGGAGACGCCCTTCAGCAGCGCCATGCGCAGCCCTTCCAGCGCGTGGGTGAGAGGGAAAGCCTGGGCGACGCCCTGAAGCCAGCCGGGCAGCACCTCCACCGGATAGAATACCCCGCTGACCAGATAGGAAAACGAGGTCATGGCGAAGGCCACCGGGTCGCCCTTTTTTACCGCCAGGATGGCCGAGGCGCTCAGAACGCCCAAGGCGCCCAGGGAAAAGACCGTCAGCACGAAGAAAAACAGCGCCGAGCCCCAGGCCGCCCCGCTCAGATCCAGGCCGAAGAACACGGCCCCCAGAAACAGGTAGAAAACCACCACGCCCGCCCGGAAGATCAGCGGATACAGCACGGACAGAAACAACACCTGCCAGGCCGGGGTGCGGGTCATCAGCAGCGCTTCCAGGGTTCCCATGAGCTGGGCTTCCCGGATCTTGTGCCCCATGCCTAAAATGGCCACGTTCAGATAGCTGGTCAGCGCGAAGCCGATCAAGGCGAAGGAAAAATAGGAGCCGCCGTAGCGTTGCAGCACCGGACTGGCCTTATCCGGAATCACCCGGGATAGGAAAAAGAAGACCAGCACGGCGAAAACGATGCCGAACAGCGTGAAAAAGACATGCATACGGTAGGAGATTTCCTCCCGGAAATCCTTGGCGATGAAGGCCAGGGCCTTGGCGAAAAGACCCGATTCGGCGGGCGGCGGAGATGCTTTCATGCGTCCGTCTCCGATGCGAACAACCGCCGCCGGATCTCTTCGGCCGCGTCCGCCGGGCGTCCTTCCAAAACGATCCGGCCGCCGGACAGAAGCCCCATGCGGTCGCAAAGTCCCCCGATTTCCTCCAGACTGTGGCTGATGGTCAGCACCGAGCCGCCGCCTCGCGCCTTCTCTCGGAAAAGATCCCGCACCAGTTCGGCGCTTTTCGGATCCAGGCTGCGGGTGGCCTCGTCGGCCAGAAGCAGATCCGTGGGCCATAAAAGGCTTCGGGCCACGGCGGCGCGCTGTTTCATGCCGTCGGACAGTTCCCGAAACGGCGTTTCCCGCTTGTGTTCCAGTTCCACGCGCCGCATGGCGGAAAGCGCGCGCCGGGCCGCCTCCGATTTGGAAAGTCCGTTCATCACGGCGAAGAACTCCAGGTTGCGCCGCAGGCCCAGGCGGTAGAAAAAGCTGCGCTCGTTGGGCAGGATGACGCCGATCCTCCCCCGTACGTCGTCGTCGTCCGCGGGCGAGCAGCCCAGGGTGCGCACCGAACCGGCATCGGGAATCAGCAGACCCGAAATCAGGCGCAGAATCGTACTTTTACCCGCCCCGTTGATTCCCACCAGCCCGTAGATTTCGCCCTTGCGAAGCCGCAGATCCAACCCTTTCAGGACGTCCAGAAAAGGCGTTTTCCGGAATCGAAGGGCTTCCGACCAGCTTTTTCCGACGGGGAAACGTTTCCGGACATCCTTCAGACGCACCGCATGGGCGTCGGCCTCGACCGGTCCGCCGATGTTTCGCCCCTCCGAATCCGATGGCATGTTCGAATTCATGATCGTTTCGCCCTCGACGGCCGGGCTTTGCGATCCGATCCCGGCTCCGTTCCGCGCGAGCCGAAAACCCGACCGGTGATCGGAAAGCGATCAGTGCGCCTCGAAGGGATTGTCCTCCCGATAGGGCATGTAAATGAATGTGGCGATGTTGGCGATGTGGCGCAGAAGGCGTTTCTGATGCCGGAACAACAGCGCCAGCGCGGCCGGACTCGGGTGCCGGGACGGGTCGTCCATCAGGCCGAAGAGAATGGCGTCGCATTCCTTGGCCTGGCGGCTGGCCTCGTGGTACATCCGCTCGGCCGAGGCGTGGTCGTCGTATTTCCAGGCGGTGTAAATACGCGGAAACACCTGCAACAGCCACTCTTTATGCCGCTCGAACAGGGCCAGATCGTCGCCGGAGAGCAGGTCCGGCTTGCGGCTCAGAATGCGGAAGATGTTTTTGGTATAGTCCCCGATGCGCTCGGCGTCGTTGACGATGCGCATGAGGTTCATGTAGCGGGCGATGTTACCCATGCCGGATTCCAGGCCGGTGACGGCCACCAGGATGCCCCGGCGCAGATCCTTTTCCGCCAGGTTGATTTCCTTGTCCCATTCCTCGATCAACCGCCGGGTTTCCTCAATCTTTTCGGGATCCTCCAGTTTCACCTTCATGGCGTCGTGATAGAGGCTTTCGATGGTGTGCAACATGTCCAGAAGCCCCTGGGCGGTCTTGCGGAATTCGATGTCGTCGTTCGTATTGGTCCGTAAACGCTGGTAAAGCTGAGTTAATCCGGGCATGAACGGCTCCTGACGGTGATTGCCGGACTTTTGGGGTCCGGCCGGTTATCGATGATCGCATTATAGCAGAAACACCTGGATTCTTTCAATAACTTCCCGCAATGACCGGGAAAATCCGATTCGGGTTCCCGGAATCCGGGTAAATGCCGCCTCCCTATGGAAGCGGTCTCGGCTCCACCAGGGCGGGCAGGTAGTCCTCGGGAGGCCGGTAGCCCAGAAGCAGGAGAATCGTCGCGGCGATGTTTCCCAGGCCGGGATCCGTGACGCTTTCGTTTTTGCGGAAACGGGCGGCTTCCTTTCCGTAAAGCAGCCAGGGCACGGGGGAAAGCGTGTGGCTGGTCTTTTTCACGGGTTCGCCGTCCGCGTCGCGCTTGATTTCACCGGTTTTTTTGTCCACTTCCAGCATCATGTCGCAGTTGCCGTGGTCGGCGGTGAGAATCAGCGTCAGCCCGTGTTCGTCCACCGCCCTGCGGATCCGGCCCACGCATTCGTCCACCGTTTCCATGGCCTTGACGGCGGCGTCCAGGTCGCCGGTGTGGCCCACCATGTCGCCGTTGGCCAGGTTGATGCGCAAAAAGTCGAAACCGCCGCTTTCGATCTTTTCAAGCAGCGCGTCGGTGATCTCCCGGGCCTTCATTTCGGGTTTCTTGTCGAAGGAGATGCGGTCCGACGGGATCTCGATCCAGGTTTCGGTTTTCTCGTCGAACTTCTCGGAATTGTTCCCGTTCCAGAAATAAGTGACATGCCCGAACTTCTGGGTTTCGCTGATGGCCGCCTGGGTGCGGCCATTGTGCGCCAGGTATTCGGACACCGTACGGCGGATGGCGGGCGGATTCACAAGGAAATTCGGGGGGATGTGAAGATCTCCGTCGTATTGCATCATTCCGGCGTAAAACACGTCCGGAACGCGTTCGCGCTCGAATTCCTTAAAGTCCTTTTCCGTAAAGGCGCGACTGATCTCGATGGCGCGGTCGCCCCGGAAATTGAAGAAAATCAGGGCGTCGCCGTCGTTCACCGGCCCCACGGGCCCGTCTTCGCCCGCGACGACGAAGGGCGGCAGATCCTGGTCGATGACGCCGGGATTTTCCTTTCGCAGCGTTTTCACGGCTTCCTTGGCCGAGGCGAACGAACGACCCTTTCCGAGTACGTGGGTGTCCCAGCCGCGTTTGACCATCTCCCAGTCCGCGTTGTAGCGGTCCATGGTGATAGACATGCGGCCGCCGCCGCCGGCCACGGCCGCGTCCAGCCCCTTTTCCCGCAACTCGGACAGCACGGCTTCCAGTTGTTCCAGGTACAGGTGGAAGGTCACCGGATCCACGTCCCGGCCGTCGGCCAGGGCGTGGACGCGCACGGTTTTTACGCCTTCCCCGGGCAGCCGCCGCAGCAGACCGAAAAGCTGATCCACGTGGCTGTGGACGTTGCCGTCCGACAGCAGGCCCAGAAAGTGCAGCGCGGAGCCGTTTTCCCGCGCCGTGGCCACGGCCTTTTTCCAGACCGCGCCCTCGAACAGGCGGCCCGTCCCGATGGCCTCGTTGACCAGTTTGGCCCCCTGGGCGAAGACCCGCCCCGCGCCGATGGCGTTGTGGCCCACCTCGGAATTTCCCATGTCGCCGTCGGAGGGCAGTCCCACCGCCTTGCCGTGGGCCTTGATCTTCAAGAAAATGGGCGACTCGGCGAACAGGGCGTCCAGTTCGGGCGTCCGTGCCCGGTCAAAGGCGTTGCCCGGATAGCCCTCGGCCCGGCCGCGATAGAGGCCCACGCCGTCCAGAATGACGAGCAAAATCGGCCCCGTTCCCGAAAAATCGGGATGGGGTTGCAGGGTAAAATCGGTCATGGCGGTTTTCCCGGTTCGGGGTGGGGAAGGGGACGATCAGGATTCGTCCGTCGGCTTCTTGTCGGCTTCCAGTTCCTTTTTCGGCGCTTCGATGGCGGTTTTTTCCTTTTCCTCCGCCACGCCGTCCACGTCCTCGCCCTTCAGCGAGCCGCGGAAGTTGCGGATGCCCTTTCCCAACGCGCTGCCCACGGTGGGAAGTTTTCCCGCACCGAAGACCACCAGGACGATAATCAGGATGATGATGAGTTCCCAGTGGCCGGGGCCGAAGAAGGCCCGCTGGATGGGAAGGCGGACGGTTTCCAGTGCGAAGTTCATGGGTTTGCTCCTTTTCCCTTTAAAAGGTCTTCGCCGCCGGAAAGCCTAGCACAAAGCGGGTTCGGTTTCCATGATTTTTCAGTCCGGGAGCGGGAGAAGAGGCCGGCCCGTTTTATTTCGCGTTTTTCACTGCTTCGGCGGCCTTTTTCTGGGCGCCGGCAAGGTTCGTCCCCCGGTTGCCCTTGTCCACCGACGGCGAACGGTAGGATGGCTTGTAGCCGGAAGAGGTGCGGTCCAGTGTCTTCTTCGCGTTTTGGGTGTTTTTCTTTTTATTCGAAAGTTGTTCGGGCTTTTTATCCGGAATCCGAAACGTTTCCCGAAAATTCTCCCGGACCTCCCGAATGGATTGGATGCTCTTCCGGCGGGCGACTTTCTTTATCACCACGGGTTTCAAGGCGTGTTTCTCCGGCTTCGCCTCCGCCATGGCCGCCTTTACGTTCCCGATGGCCTGATCGAGGGATCGTTCCATCTTTTCGTGGCTCTGGACCACGCGGTTCATCATGCCGCTCAATTCGGCATACAGTCTCCGATTGCAGGGATCGTAGGATAGCTGGTGGCAGAAGGCCGTCAGGGACGTGCGGTAGCGGACGGCGCTCTGATCCAGGGTCTGCCGGGTGTTTTTAACTTCTTCCCATACCTTGTGATCGACCTCGATGGCCAGTTGCTCCAGGTCTCCGATTCGAACTCGGGTTTGTTCCACGTAATCCCGGGCGAAGACCTCGAAGGCCCGGTTGCAGTCCGCCGGAATCAGGACGGTGCGATCCGGACAGCTTACGGCGATCTTGTCGCCCACCCGTCGGGGGCCGCAGGAAAACAGGCCGAAGCAAAGCAGAAAGAACAGTGCGGCCGGAAACAGCGTCTTGACGATGGACATGATTCCCTCCCTTGGTTCGGATGTCACCGGTCCTCGATCGTCTTCAGCGACGGCATGGAGTCCATTATTCACTCTTCAGACGCTCGTCCAGGGAGCCGTCCGGAAGCATCCAGTCCGGGTGCGGGCGGCCTTCCTCTTCCATCCGAAACCGCACGCAGCGACCAAAGTCTCCGTGGCAGTAATCACGCGTCCAGACGGGATCCAGGCGTCCGGATTCGGTGTAGGCCCGCATGGGACAGACCGGAAACCAGCGGCAGGACTCGCTTTTTCTCATGTATTCTTTTCCAGACGGTAGGGACGGCCGCAACGGGGGCATTCGATGTCCAGGGCGGTCTGGCCGGCCCAGAGTTCCTCGCGCTGATCCTCCGGGAGATTCCGCACCAAATCCAGAATCATGTCGGGATTGCAGCGACATTCGTAAAACAACAGATACTCGTCCATCGGCTCCAGCCGCCCGTCTTTCTCCAGATCGGCGGCCAGGCGGACCAGTTCCTCGTCGGAAAGATCGGTCACCCGGTCGAACTGGCCGCCCGGCAGGGACTTGAAACACACGCCGGAAAGATCGGGCAGAACGGCCAGCCGCGTCAGAATCTGCTCGGATTCCTCGAAATAACTCTCCACGACGCGCACCGTCCCCGGATCCATGGGAGTGAACATGCTCTGGACGATGGGTTCTTCCGGCTTCTGCCGCTGGACGACGACCAGGTTGCGTTCGGGATCCGCGTCCTGGGCCCGCCCGCAGACCGATCCCTCGGGCTCGATCCCGCAGAAAAAGCCCACGGCATCGCCCGGCAGGCTCAAGGTCCAGCCCCAGCTCTGGCGATCGGGCAGGGAAACGGCGGCCAGTCCGGTGGCGGTCAGAAGGCGCAGCAGGGATTTCTCGCGGACGTCCTCCTCCCGTTCGATACCGTAATGGGTGTTATAGGCCGCCCGCCCCTTGGCGATTTCCGTTCCGTTTCCGATGACAACGATCAGATCGCTTTCCTTCCAGAGAAAACGGTAAAAATGGGCGAGATTCACATGATCCATGGGATGCGTCTCCGACATGCGAAAGCCTTTCCGTGTTTTTTCAAGATGTTTCGTGCGGGAAACCCGTCGGAATATCGTAGCCGCCCATCCACGGAGCGTCTACATGAACTGTTCGTAGCCCGGCTTGCCCCAGTGGCATTTCTTGAATTTCTTGCCGCTGCCGCAGGGACAGGGATCGTTGCGGCCCACCTTTTCCACCTTGCGCTGGACGGTTTCGGCCTTTTTGCGCGCCTGGCCCCGACCGTACTGCATCTGGCGCTTCTCCTGCTCTTTTTCCTGTTTCTCGCGCATCTCCTCGATTTCGTCCCGGGTCTGGACCTGGATGCGGAAGATGTTGGTCAGAAACGTCTCCGAAATGCGCGCCAGCAGATCCTCGAACAGCGCGAAGCCCTCTTTCTTGTACTCCAGCTTGGGATCCTTCTGCCCGAAGCCGCGCAGGCTGACGCCTTCCTTCAAGTGGTCCATGGCCAGGAGATGCTCCCGCCAGAGCTTGTCCAGAATCTGAAGATACAGTTCCCGTTCGAAACGGCGGAAACTTTCCTCGCCGCCTTCCCCCAACTGCTCCGACACATCCGCCAGTTTGGCCTTGTAGGTCTTTTCGGCGGTGTAGTAGATCTTCTCCTGCAAATCCTCCAGGGCCTGCTTGCCCTTCGCGTCCACCTCCAGATCCATCTCCAGCCCGAACACCCGCCGCAGGTTGTCCGAAAGCGCGTCCAGATCCCAGTCCGACGGCCCGCCCTGACAGTACTGCCCCACCAGGGAAAGCACCGTGTCCTCGATATCGTTCAGCGCCCGTTCCTCCTGCTCCTTGCCTTCCAGGATGTCCCGGCGCATGGCGTAGATGGTGCGGCGCTGCTCGTTCATCACCGTGTCGTATTCCAGAAGACTCTTGCGGATGTCGAAGTTATGACCCTCCACCCGCATCTGGGATTTCTCGATGGCCCGGCTGATCATGCCGTGCTCAATGACCTGCCCTTCTTCCACGCCGATCTTGTCCATCACGAACTTGATCCGGTCGCCGCCGAAGATGCGCATCAGGTCGTCTTCCAGAGAAAGATAAAAACGGCTGCTTCCCGGGTCGCCCTGACGCCCCGAACGGCCGCGAAGCTGGTTGTCGATGCGTCGGGATTCGTGACGTTCCGTGCCCAGAATGTGCAGGCCGCCCGCCTCCAGCACGTATTCCTTTTCCGCCCGGCACTTCTTCGTATACTCCTCCAGCGCCAGGTTGAATTCCTCCAGCGGAGCGTCCGTGCCCACCTTCTCCCAAGCCAGAAACTCCGGGTTGCCGCCTAAAACGATGTCCGTTCCGCGACCGGCCATGTTGGTGGCGATGGTCACCGCTCCCTTGCGGCCCGCCTGGGCGATGATTTCGGCCTCCTGCATGTGGTACTTGGCGTTCAGCACGTTGTGGCGGACGCCGCGCCGCTTCAGTGTTTTGCTGAGCTTCTCCGAGGATTCGATGGTGATCGTACCCACCAGCACCGGCTGGCCGCGGCGGTTGCAGTCCGCGATTTCGTCCGCCACCGCCTGGTCCTTTTCCTTGCGCGTGCGGTACACCTGATCCGGATGGTCCTTGCGGACCATGGGACGGTGGGTGGGGACCACCACCACGCCCAAGCCGTAGATCTGCTTGAACTCACCTTCCTCCGTCTCCGCCGTTCCGGTCATGCCGGAAAGCTTGTCGTACAGCCGGAAATAGTTCTGGAAGGTGATGGACGCCAGGGTCTGGTTCTCGTTCTCGATCTTCACGCCTTCCTTGGCCTCGATGGCCTGGTGCAGGCCGTCCGACCAGCGCCGCCCCGGCATCTGGCGGCCCGTGAACTCGTCGATGATGACCACCTTGCCGTCCTTGACGATGTATTCGTCCTCCCGGCGGTACAGCATGTGCGCCCGCAAGGCCTGGTTGATGTGATGCAGAAGCTCGATGTTCTGGGGTTCGTACAGGTTGTTGACCGCGAAGCGCTTTTCCAGCCAGGCGATGCCCTCGTCCGACAGGATCACGTTGCGCCCCTTCTCGTCGATGTTGAAAAAGTAATAATCCCCCGCCAGTTCCTTCTTTTTTCTGCCCTTGATGGACGAGGCGATGGCCCGCATGCCGCCTTCCTCCTCCACCATCTCCTGGATGGATTTCTTGCCGGCGTCGGCCTTCTTCTTGCCTTCCGTCAGCGCCAGCTTCACCAGATCCTTGATCTCGTTGTTGACCGAATAGTACTTGTCCGTGCTCTGCTCCGCCTGGCCGGAGATAATCAGCGGCGTGCGCGCCTCGTCGATGAGGATCGAGTCCACCTCGTCCACGATGGCATAGTGCAGATCCCGCTGCACGTAATCCGCCAGCCGGAACTTCATGTTGTCCCTGAGGTAATCGAACCCGAACTCGTTGTTGGTTCCGTAAACGATGTCCGCCGCGTAATTTTTGCGCTTTTCCGTGGTGGACTGGCCATGCACCACCAGCCCGGTGGTCAATCCCAGAAAACGGTAGATCCGCCCCATCCATTCCACGTCGCGTCCGGCCAGATAATCGTTCACCGTCACCAGATGCCCGCCCCGGCCCGTCAGGGCGTTGAGCACCATGGGCAGGGTGGCCATGAGCGTTTTTCCCTCGCCCGTTTTCATCTCCGCGATGCGGCCGCCGTGCAGGACCATGCCGCCGATGAGCTGTACGTCGTAGTGACGCATGCCCAGCGTGCGCTTGCCCGCCTCCCGCACCAGGGCGAAGGTTTCCGGCAGGATCTCCGCCAGGACCAGTTCCTCGCGCTTGCGCAAGTCCTCGTGATCCTTGGCGTCTTTCACCGCATTGTGCACCGTTTCCTTCAGCCGCAGAATCTCCGCCCGGATGCCGTCGTCGCTTAAAGGCTCGAATTTCGGTTCCAGGGCGTTGATCTGCTCCACGTACGGTTGCAGGCGCTTCATCTCGCGCTCGTGGGGGGTGCCGAACAATTTGTGACCGATCGCTTTGAACATATGCTCTTTCTCCCGACGGCGCAGGGGTGGCCGAATTCGGCATACCATAATCATCCCAAGCCGTTTTGGCAAGGGCTTTCTACTTCCATGTATGGCTTCTAGCACTGATTCACGTCTCCTTGTCCGCAAATCCTCCCCGGCCGCCTCCCGGCGCCCCCGAGCCCCTTTCTCTCCAGAGCACTCGTTTCCAAACCTCCGGTTTCCTTCCGCTTTTTGCTTCAAGCACGGGCCCCGCCTGGCATGGTTTTTGCGATGTCCAGCTCCGGGAAGCGAGCAAAGCTTCCCGGAGCCGGACGGACCGGCGCGCTTTTTATCAACCGGCACGGCATTTGCATTCGAATTTTCAACCTCATCGGCGGTCTGCAAATGCCGTGCCGCAGCAAAAAGCGTGCCGGTGCACAAAACCATGCCAGGCGGGGCCGGGAGAGGATTGCGTGGATCGGGCGCTTGTTCGGCTCGAAATACGGAAGGAAACCGGAAACGGCATCGCCGTGAATTCAGTGACCTTTTGTTTGACTCCGGCGGGCGGGGCGGATTAAGATGGCGAACCAGGGAGCAGGGGATCGGCGGACCGATCCCGGCGAAACGGGGCGAAACGGGGATTCGATGAACGCAGCGATTCAACGGCACGGACGGGGCGGACCGGCGCTCGGCGCGGAGCGCGAGCGGCCTTGGTGGGTGCGGCGCATGGGCCGGCTCATGGGGAGTTTGTGTGTGCTGGGGCTGCTGGCGGGTCTTTCGGATTCGGGAAACGCGGCTTTCGCGGGAGAAGCGGAGGAAAGCGTCAAGGCGGCCGAGGCGAATTCGGCGGTTTCGGAAGATGAAGCGGAGACCGCGAGCGCCTGGGGCGAGGATCCCTGGAAGGACGAGGAAGAACCGGTGGACGCTCCGCCGGAGCAGATTTACGATCTGGACCGCGTGATCGATCTGGCGCTAAGGCGAAACCGGGCCATTCAGGCATCCAACTGGGAAATGGCCTACTACAACGCCCAGGCAGACGAGGCCTGGTGGGCCTGGTTTCCGAAGATCACGTTGACCACGGTGGTCAGCACGAGTCCGGATTACGGCAAGCCGCCCCGGGACGCGGACGGATTTCTGGACTGGGAACAACGGGACAACCGCTTCGACGGCGTCACCTGGGGCAATGAAATCAAGGTGCAGATACCCCTGTACACCTTCGGGAAGATTTCGAATTTGCGGGACATGGGGCCTTTGGCGGTGGACGCCGGGCGACTGAAGCGCCGGGCGGTGAAGGATCGCATGATCTACGAGGCCAAGCGGGTATACTACACCATTCAGTTTTTGAACGTTCTGCGGGAAAAGCTGGACGAGGGCATGGGCTACCTGAAGGACGCGGAAGAGAAACTGGAGCGTCTGCTGGCGGACGGTTCCGCCACGGTGACGGAAATCGACCGCTACAAATTCGAAGTGGTGCGGGCCGACCTGGAAGCCCGCGTGGCGGAATCGGAACACAACCGGGAGGTGATGCAGAGCGCCCTGCGGCTGCTGATGGATCTTCCGCCCGAGACACCGGTCTTTCTCGCCCGGCGGCTTCTGAAGGAACCGGAAGAAAGCGAAACGGACCCGATCTTCGCGGACCTCAAGAAGGAAATGGGGGAAAAGCGTCCGGAAATCAAGCTGTTGGATGTGGACCTGAACCTGAAGCGCAAGGAATCCGATCGCCAGTGGGCGTATTATTTCCCGGATCTGTTTGTGGACCTGCGGTACAAATACGTTTTGAGCCCGGAGATCGAGGACATTCGCAATCCCTTCCTGAACGACCCGTACAACGTAAACACCTTCACGGCCTTTCTGGGACTGCGCTACACCTTCGATCTGCCGCTGCAACTGGCCCGGCACCGCCAGGCCAAGGCAAAGGAAAACCAGGCGCGCCACACCCGGACGGCGGGGATGCAAAAGCTGGAGTTGGAAGCCAAGAAGGAATTCGAGAGCTTCCGGGAAAACCTGGCCAAGATGCAGTTGAACGAAAAAGGGCTTACGGCGGGCAAGAAGTGGATGATTTCCGAGGTGATGAACTACGAACTAGGCCTGGCCGACACCCAGGATGTCATCGGCGGAATCAGCGCCTATTTCAAGACGTTGCTGAATTATTGGGTTTCGGTGCATGCCGTGACGCTTTCGAGAATCAAGTTGGAATATCTGACCAGCACGTCGGATTCCGCCCCGGAAGAAGCGGAAGGCATACCGGGCGGAAATCCGTCCGGGAACTGACCCGGGCCGGTAAAATCGAATCGACAAGGAGCCATCATGCGCAATGTTTTTCGAGTTCTCGTTTCCGTGGTTTTCAGTCTGTTTCTTCTGACCCAGACGGTTCCGGTCCAGGCCGGGGAGGTTCTGAATCTCTGCAAGCAGAAAGAGAAAAATATCCGCAAACTTCTGGCCTCGCCGTCGAAAAAGGGCACGCCGGCCCACCAGAAGAAGGAAGACGCCCTGCGGGTGACCATCAACGAGCTGTTCGATTTCGAGGAGCTGGGCCAGCGGGCGCTGGTTCTGCACTGGGACGACATCACCCCGCCGCAGCAGAAGGAGTTCCTGGCCACCCTTCAATCGTTGATCGAGAAGAACTACCTGCTGAAGATCACCTCGAAAAGCACCTACGATATCAAATGGCTGCCCGAACTGGCGAAGGAGGGCCACACGCTGGCCGGGTTCTGGATCAAGTCCGGCAAATACAAGGCCCAGATCGGCCTCAGGGTCATCAAGAAAAACGGCAAGAACGTGGTCTATGACATGCTCATCGACGATGTCAGCCTGCTGGAGAACTACCGCTCCCAGTTCAACAAAATCATCCGAAAAAGCGGTTTCGACGAGCTTCTGGCGAAGATGAAACGCAAGCTCAACACGCTTTCGGACGATCCCGGAGGAAAGATTTCCAACGATACGTTCGAGGAAGACGCGCCTGTCGCTCCGGCTCCGGAGAAGAAAAAATAAGCGAGAACGAGGTTTCCCTCTTGGCCGAAACGCTCTACGATCCGCCTCCGGAGCCGTGGAAACCGGTTCGGAAACTCGGATCGGGCGGCATGGCGGAAGTCTGGCTGGTCCGGCGCGCGGATCCGGAGGCGGGTCCGGCGGACGCCGTGTGGAAACGTCTGCACACGCATCTTTCGGACAGCGACGATCTTCTGGCCATATTCGAACTGGAAGCGCGGCTGGGCGTGTTTGTTCGGCACGAGAACCTCTGCCGGGTGCTGGAATTCGACCTCGCCGCCCGGCCGCCCTGGATGCTTCTGGAATACGTGGACGGGGGCGACCTGAAGCGCCTGATGGCGGAATTGTCCAAGAAGAACGAGCGCTTGCCGCTGTCCGGATCGGCCCACATCCTGCTTGGGCTGTTGTGCGGACTGGAGGCGCTTCATGGGGCTACGGACGAGAACGGGCGGCCGCTGAACATCGTTCATCGGGACGTGAATCCGTCCAACATCCTGCTTTCCCGTTTAGGGAAAGTGAAGCTGTCGGACTTCGGCATGGCGCGCTCGGCCTGGAACCGATACGCCACCGCTCCGGGGGTGTTGAAGGGACGCTTCGCCTATCTCGGTCCGGAACGGGCGCGGGGGGAGGATCCGGGCGGCGTGCGTTCGGACCTGTTTTCCGTGGGCGTGGTGGCCTTCGAACTGTTTTCCGGGCGTCGCCTGTTTTACCGTAACGGTCGCAAAGCCACGCTGGAAGCCGTGCAACGGGCCGAAATTCCCATCATTTCCGGACTTCCGGAACCGCTTGAGAACTGGCTGTCCGCCATGCTGGCCGCAGATCCCGCGGACCGGCCGGAAAACGCCCGGCAGGCGGGTGAAACGCTGCTGAAAGCTCTCCGGGATACCGGAATCACGCCGGATTCCGCATCCTTGCGAAATGATCCAAATAAAACGCGATGAACACGCGATTTTTCGCTTGACTCCGTTCTGACGATCAATATAATCCACTCAGTGTATCTAATAACCACACAGAGAAACGGAGGAGGAGCATGGCGCGAACCATCGAATCCGAATCGTCCATTCCCATGGTGCATCAGGTGGCCCGCATAATCCGCCGGCAGGTGGCGCGGGGCGAACTGGAAGTAGGCAACTATCTGCCGTCCGTCCGGGAACTGGGTCGGGAACTGGACATTAATTTCAATACGGTGGCCAAGGCGTATCGCATTCTGGAACGGGAAGGTCTGGTGGAGATCCGTCACGGACTGGGAGCGCGTATCCGGGACGCCCGCATCCAGGAGGACGGAGAGAACAGCCACTCCCGCCATCTGTCCGAGCTGGAAGAACTGATTTGCCGGTTGACGCTCTCGGGCTCCGATCGGGAGGACGTGATCGATCTGTTCGCGGAAGCCATCGGCGAGCACTACGGAACCGACTGACCGGGCGAGTTTCCGCGTGGCGGTCCGTTCTTCTTTAAACGGCGGGAAAAGCGGTTTGCGGATCGTGGAAAGATGAAGCCGGATTTTCCGCGGGAGAAAGGGCTTACAATCGCGCCGCTTTCGTTTTTTTCGTGACGAGCGTTTTCCGGTGGACCCGGAACGCCGCCCGGGCGTCGGTGGCCAGACCGACCCGCAAGCGCGTCAGGCGTCCCGCCAGTTGGCGCAGTTCTTCGTCGTTTACACGGGAAAAGCGGTAGAGCAGGCGATCGATACTCGCCAGGCTGTGATCGAAACGGCTCTCGATATCTGTGAGTTTGCCCGGATCGCGTTCCATCAGATAGCTTTCGCTCAGCGTGCGCAGCCGAACGAAATGTTCCGCCAGGCGGGCGGCGTCCGGCCGCCGGACCTCCAGCACCCGATCCAGAAACCCCAGTTCGGTTTCCAGGCGGGAATCCAGCCGATAGGCCGCCAGGCTGTATCCGGATAAAAAGAGGGCCAGAAAGAGGAAGGCGAACAGGGAGGCCCTCCAGAACCGCGTCCGTGCGTTTGTCTTTTCCATGGCTTTTCCTTCAGCCGAGTTACTACGCCCGCGAACGGAAGCGAAAAGCATGCCAATTTGAATTAATTCCAATCAAGTCTGCGGAATTCCTATTGGAATTCCTTCTTCCGAAAGCGATACCGATCCCAAATCGATGTAGGAGCGCGCAAATTATTCGCAATAGTGTTGCTGTATTTCGGGTGAGATTGTTGCTATTCTGTTGCTCTTCCGTCGATTTCCCATCGGAAAAAACGGCGAAAAACAGGTTCGATTCCCAAAACCGGGGAGATTTTTGCTTGATGAAAGAAAAGGGGCGTCTTCTCGTTCCCTTCCCCGATGGTGGGCCTTGGCCGAAAAGGATTTCCCGATGGCTCCCCGGTATTGGGAGTTGAACACAAAAAAAAGCCGGGAGCCCGAAGGCTCCCGGCCGGAAGGATCCGCGAATCCGGCGTGTCGAAATCAGAACGTCGCCGGGATTTTGGGGTTGGACGCATCGCCCGAACGCGAGCTGCAATCGTTGCTGTCGTCGAAGTAGTCGCCCGGGAAGGCCGCCTCGCAGTAATCGTCGCAGTAGTTGTCATCCTGCCAGGAGCAGGGATCGGAGGCCGAGCAGGTGCAGGGCGTGTACAGCAGGTTCTCGCAGGAGAGGGCCACCGCCGTGCTGTCTCCGCAGTCCCACTGGCAATCGCAGTTGTCTTCCGAGCAGATCCCGTTGTTACCGCCCACCGCGTCACAGAAGTCCGGGCAGGAATCGCTGTGCATCTGGTTGTCGTTGCTGGAACAGAAGCAGATGTCCTCTCCGTCCATACAGTAGTTCGGTGTCACGTCCGGAGTGCAGGCGCCCTCGCAGGCCGGGACGTCCTCGTCGCCGTCGATATCCCCGTCCTCGTCGCCGTCCGCGATGGCGTCGCAGGATCCCGTGGCGGCGTTGCAGGTTTCGGTGGCGTCCTCGCATTCCTGGCCGAAGAAGGTCGTCCCGCAGGAATCCGTCAGGTAGACATCGTTGTCCAGGCATTCCGCGGAGACGGCGTTGGGCAGGCAGTTGTCCAGGCCCGCGTCCACGCCGCAAGTGCTTCCGGCGTCGCAGTCGGTCTGCTCCGTGCAGGCCTTGGCGCACCAGCCCTCGTCCGGAACGGAGGTATAGATGTAGCAGTCGTAGCCTTCCGCGCAGGTATCCGGAAGGGCGGGATGACAGGGGGAGCACTGCTCGCCGGTCCAGCCGCAGGCGGCCGTGTAGGCGCAATCCGGATCCTGACAGTCTTCCAGGGTGTCGGCGTCGTCATCGGCGGAATTGCCGCAGTCGCTCTCGTGCTGGGCGTCCGAGGCGCATTCGCCGGCCACGGCGTCGCAGGTCTGCATGCCGGTGACGCAGGCTTCCGAGGTTCCGAAGCCGCAGGTGTTGGTGGTGTGCAAATCGTTGCCCTCGCAGGCGAAGCTTTCATCGTCCGGCAGGCACCAGGAGGCGCCGCCGCCCATGTCCGTACAGGTGGAGGCCGGTCCGGACGGGCAGAGGCCGTCCGCCGAGCAGTCTTTCACGCACCACATGGGAGGCTCGCCGCCGTATCCGATGCAGACGTAGCCGTCCGCGCAGGCAACTTCGTCGCAGGATGCACATTGGCCGCCGTCCACGAAACAGGCATCGTTGGGATATCCCGGAGAGGGCCGCCCGCATGCCGAGAAATCGTCGTTGTTGATGTCGGTATCGCTGTGGTCCGGGTTGCGGGCCAGGCTGAATTCGCCGCTCACGTCCGGGCAGGGATCGTCTTCATAGACCAGGCCGTCGCCGGATCCGTAGCCCACGGTGTCCAGAATCACGGTTTCTCCCACGGCCTCGAACACCACCCGCCAGGAACCGCCGGAGTTGGCGTTGTCGGCGTCCGAACTCATCATGTCGGCGTTGGGACCGGTGTACGTATAGGTTCCGGCGGGATCCAGATATCCGATGACGAAATAGCCATCCGCGGGGATCATGTATCCGGACAGGTCGATGGCGGCCGCGACGCTGCCATCGCTGCGGGAGAGTTTCTGCAAGGCGTAGCCGTCCAGGTTGAGGTCGGCGGGACCGTAGAGTTCCACGAAAATATCCTCGCCGTCCGTACCACCGTCGTCGTACCGGAATTCGTTGACGATGACTTTTTCCACGGGCTCGGTTTCCGCTTCGGCCTCCGCATCCAGTTCATCGTCACCGTCGGGGGTGTCGTCGCCATCCGGGGTGTCGTCGCCATCCGGGGTATCGTCGCCGTCCGGGGTGTCGTCGCCGTCCGGGGTGCTGTCGCCGTCCGGGGTGTCGTCTCCGTCCGGGGTGTCGTCTCCGTCCGGGGTGTCGTCGCCATCCGGGGTGTCGTCACCATCGGGGGTGTCGTCTCCGTCCGGGGTGTCGTCGCCGTCGGGGGTGTCGTCGCCGTCGGGGGTGTCGTCGCCATCCGGGGTGTCATCGCCGTCGGGGGTATCGTCGCCGTCCGGGGTGTCGTCGCCGTCGGGGGTGTCGTCGCCGTCCGGGGTGTCGTCACCGTCCGGGGTGTCATCACCATCCGGCGTGTCGTCGCCATCCGGGGTGTCGTCTCCGTCGGGCGTGCTGTCGCCGTCGGGGGTGTCGTCTCCGTCGGGCGTGCTGTCGCCGTCGGGGGTGTCGTCGCCGTCCGGGGTGTCGTCGCCGTCCGGGGTGTCGTCGCCATCCGGGGTGTTGTCTCCGTCGGGCGTGTCGTCGCCGTCGGGGGGACTCTGTTCGCAGCGGTGAATGTCCAGGTTGCAGATGTATCCGATACTGCAATCGGAATTTTCCAGGCAGCAGCCCGTGGCCGCGCATGTACAGGTTCCATCCACGAAGTCCAGCCCGGTGGGGCACTGCGTGGCGTCGCCGTCCGTGTCTTCGTCGTCGTCCGCCTTCGAACAGGCCGACAGCAGAAGAACGGAAACGAGTATGGCGACGAGCGCCATGAAATCGTTTCGTCTCATTTCAATCTTCCTCCTTCTTTCTCCCTTTGTCCGTTCTCTTCCCGTCAGGTTTGCGGAATCACAAACCCTTTTACCCTTGCCGCTTTCCTCCGGGTGGGGAAAAACGGCCATTCTGTTTAGCATAAGCCGGACAAGGGATCAACAAGAAAATCCCATATTTTCCTTCGATTTTTCCCTGTTTCGCGAGCTTTTTCTCCTTCGCCGCCGATACGTTTTTTCTGTATCCCCGGTTACGACAGCGGCGGGCCGTCCGGAATCCGCCAAGGCCCGAGCGTACGGAAGCCAGAGAAATCGACTTTGTATTCAGGAACTTAGATCGGCGTTTCCGTTCGGGGGTCATTGGAGAAACATTCGGTTTTGATTGACATCTTCCCGCTCTTTGGCTACAATGCGCCCGTGAAGTGCGTGTTCGGGAAAGGTCGGATCGTCGGCTTTTTCGAAAAAACAAAGACTCTCCATGTGGTTCGATCCCGCCTCTCCGGGGAAAGAACCCCGTATGCTTACGGGTGAAACCATGAGCGCCAGACCGGCAAAGAAGATCCAGGAAACCAGAAAGGGCGTGCGCCTGATCGATCGTTTCCGTCCGGAAGTCGCGGAAACCACGCGGGATATCCAGCCCTACGAACCCGTCTCCTCGCTTCCCCGCATGACGGAGCGGCCGGAGATGGAGCACTTCAAGCTGGACTGGAACGAGTCCACCATTCCGCCCTCGCCCCACGTGCGCAAGGCGGTGCTGGCCTATCTGGACGGCCCGGTGGGACTGAACATCTATCCCCAGCTTTTCTCCACGGACCTGCGCCTGAAGCTCCAGACCCACGTGGGCTATCCGGCCGACCACATCCTGGTCACCAACGGCAGCGACGACGCCCTGGACCTGATCTGCAAGACCTACCTCAACCCCGGCGACCGGGTGTTGAGCCCGTATCCGACCTATACCCATTTTCTGCTTTTCGCCAAAAGCCGGGGCGCGGTGATCGATAAACTGCATTTCAACGATCCCTTCGCCGCCGACATGGAAGAACTGATCGCGCAGGTCACGGACCAGACCAAGATCGTTTACGTGGTCAATCCCAACAATCCCACCGGGCAGCTTTTCACCAACGAAGAGATCGAGAAGCTGGCCCAATCCGCGCCCCACGCGGTGATTCTGGTGGACGAGGCCTATGCGGAGTTCGCCGGCGTGTCGGCGGTGGACCTGGTGGGCGGATACGAGAACATCATCGTCACCCGCAGTTTCTCCAAGGCTTACGGCCTGGCGGGCCTGCGCGTGGGCTACCTGGTCACCCAGCCCTACACCTCCCGGCAGTTGGGGCGGCTGTACAACCCCAAGAGCGTCAACCAGCTCGCCCAGGTGGCGGCGGGCGCCGTGCTGGAAGACATGGATTACTATCGGCGCTATATCGACGAGGTGGGCGAATCCAAGGAGCTTCTGGCGCGCTGGTGCGAGCACAACGGCCTGGACTTTCGCAACACTCCCGCCAATTTCGTCATGATCCGGGTGGAACGGGTCAAGGACGTGGTGGAGGCGCTGGCCGAAGCCGGCGTATACGTGCGCGACCGCAGCAGTTTCCCGCAACTGGAGGGCTGTTTCCGGCTGAACGTGGGCACGGTGGAACAGACCTCGCGCATCATCCGGCGTTTCGAACGCGTCCTGGTGAATCTGGGCATGATGGAATCCAAGCACGACTGACCCCCGCGCGACGGCGCGACCGGCTTCCTTCCAAAAAATCCTTCAAGCCGCCCGGCGAAACCGGGTGGCTTTTTTGTGCGGCGTCGGGCCGCTTTCCGCCCGAGGGCTTCCAATGTTGGAGCATGTCGGGAGACATGCTCCACAAATTTCTGCAAAAATACGTGGACCAGCTCGGAGACCACATCTGTCCCGTTAACTGTCGAATAATTCCAACTGCTTACCGAAAGGGGCATTGCTTGGCAGGGAAGCGTTTACGTTCAGCACCTGCAAAATGGGGCTTTTTTCGAAAAGCGTGACGCTCAAAATCTGTAGAATCGTCATCAGGCTGGGATCGAGATTCAGTTCCTTTTTCAGAATCGCCACCAGCAGATAGAGTCAGTATTACTCATTTTGCGCCACCGCAGATGGAGCGGCAAAGCGCCGGGTTTTGCATGAAGGAGCGCAGCGCTTCCATCAGGTGATCCGTCAATTCGGCATGATTCCTTGCAATGAACTGACTGAAGAACCGGTTTTTCATCACCAGCCAGATACGCTCGATAGGATTGAAGTCCGGCGAGTACGGAGGCAGATACAGTGGCTCGATCCGGCCCCAGTGCAAGGCTTTCGTCTTATGCCAGCTTGCGTTGTCCATAATCATCACCACCCGCCCCGAGCCGATCTCCTTCTGCATGTGATCCAAGAAAATCTGAAAACTCTCCGTGTTCACAACCGGCAGAATCAGGCTAAAGAAAGCCCCGTTTTCAGGACAAACAGCCCCCACGATGTTGTCCTTGATGTGCTTGCCCGTGTACGGCATTGTCGGCTTGGAGCCGCGTTTGGCCAGAATGCGCCGCGGCTTGGGATCGCCCATCACCCCGCTTTCGTCCTGATACCAGATCTCGATCTCCGGATCGGATTCGAGCGCGGACAAAAGCTCCTGGAAACGCGCGCGCATCGCCTGGTCTTGTTTGTCCGGCCACGGACGCGGGCGCAGGTAGCGATAGCCCATCTGCCGCAGCACGTAGCACACGTGCGAGTAGCTGATCTCTAATCGGTGTTTTTTTTAAGGTGGCCGCGAATGGCGATGGCCGTGATCTTACGCCCGTTGATGGTTTCGCGGATGTCGAAGATGTCTTCGATTTCCGCCCGCATCTCGGGCGTCACTTTCGAGGCGCGACCACGGTGTCGGCTTTTCAATCCCTCCCTTCCAAATTCATCCCAGCGCCGGCGCCAGCGCGTGATGGCCGACTCGGAAACCCCGATGATTTCTGCCACATCCTTGCGTGTGCGTCCCTTCATCAACAGGCGGATGGCGTTGAGGCGCTCCTTCAACTTCCCGTCGCGCTCCTTGCGGTACTGCGCTTCGACTTCCTCAAGCCCGCCTTTCGTCGTGTCTGGTCGCTTCAGGTTAGGCATGCCCACAAGCATACCTTATTTTGAATGGAATTAATACCCCCCGTAGCGCATTTCTATTAATAGTGGCTATAAACCGTGATCGAAATCCAAACCTGCGTTTTCACCGCATTGGCGCTACGGCCATAAAACGCCGTGATGCGCAGATTCTGTTTGATCCACTTGAAAAACACCTCGATGCTCCAGCGCAGCCGATACAAGTCCGGGATCATTTTTGCCGGAAGATCGAAGTTGTTGGTCAGCCAGACAAAATGGGTTTTCGATTCCGGACCTGTGCAGTTGATTTGCCTCAAATGATCATGATAACGCTTCTTCGAATAGTAATCGACGAAAGACACCGTCTGATCGGCGCGTAGACCAAGGCTTTTGTCGATAGGGTGTGAATAGAGTCGCCTGGTGCTGGTATTCTTGCCGGCTCGGAGAAAAAAGAAAGCTCCGGCTCGATGGATGCGATGCATACGCCCGTAGTCAACATAGCCGCGATCCATGATGTAAAACGCGCCCGCCTCCAAAGGCAGAATATCCAGCAAGCGTTTGTCCTGGCTCTTGCCGTCGGTAATGGAGATGAACGTGGGAATCCGCCCGCACAGATCCATCTGTGTGTGGAGTCGAAGCGATCCGTCCCGTCGTGTGAATTTGGCCCAGGGAAAGAGTGACAGACTCAAGTCAATCGCCGTGGTGTCCAGCGCATAAGCTGTGGCGTCCAGATCGACGGCGAGCTTTTCATCGGCGTATAGCGCACGAGCGCGCCGTATCAGGGGCTGAGCGAGATCGGCGTAGATGCGCCAGTCGCGGCGCTCGTTGGCTCTAGCCAATGTATTGCGGGAGATCTTGCCACGCAGTCCGATGTGATAGAACTTCGGGAAACGGCGTTTCCCGTCCAAAATCCACCCTGATTTCAAGGGACGCTATGTGGATTCAGATTCGTTTGGGACAGCAGTGATTTAAGAACCCGTCTAAATCCTCCCATCGCCAAGCCGGAAACGCGGCGCTCCGAAAGCCGCCCGGAAATCACGGGGCCTGGACCAGGGCCTTGCGCAGGTGGTGCAACTGAAAGAGCGCCCGGGCCATGCAGGTGCGGCTGACGTTGAATTTCGAGGCCAGCTTCAACGTGAGGCGGTCCAGGTCCGCCTTGGCCTCGGGGCGATAGTCGATGGCCGGGGCCAGGAGATCCAGCATCCAGGCCGGGGCCAGAAGGCTTCCGGCGAAGAGGTCGGCCTCCTGTTCGGCCGCCCGGCCCGCGGGCGGTTCGCCTTCGAGCACGCGGCGGTGGTGCAGCAGATAGTGCCCGTATTCGTGGGCGATGCCGAAGCGCTGGCGGGGAATGGAGTGCCGCTCGTTGACGTAGATGGCGGGGATGGAACGGCCGTCCGCCCCGCCCTCGATCTTCAACGAGGAGCCCACGGAACCGAGCGCGGCCGGGCGCACGGAAAGCTCCGGATGGACGCGGTGGATCAGATCGGTGGTGACGGGCGGCTCACGGATTCCCGCGTCACGCAGGAGGCGGTCGGCCAGGCGAACGATGGCGAGAAAGCGGGCCAGTTTGTTTTCGGGCATGTCAATCCTCTCCGATGAGCAGGTCGATGGCGTTTCGCACGCGTTCGTCGTTTTCCACGGCGCGGATGACCTTGATGGCGTAATCCATCTGCTGCCGGGTCAGTCGGTGTCCGTCGCGGAAGAAGAAGGTTTCCTCGCGGTTTTCCTCGTAATAGGGACGGGCCTGGTCATGGGCCTTTTCCTGCTGGCGCAGCCGGATGGCCCGGCGCTTGTCCAGTCCCAGCACGTCGCAGATGTGCAAAAGCTTCAGTTCGGACGGCAAGGAGCGGCCGTGCTCGATGTGGGCGACGTAGCCTTCGGTGCAGCCGATTTGTCGGGCCAGTTCGGCCTGGGTGACGCCCGTCTTTCGTCGAGCATTGCGGATGGATTCGCCTAACTTCATGGATCCTCCGTGACTATAGGATAGTAATATAGTATGCTCGTGTCCAGGCCAAGAAAAAAACGCACGGGAGAGAATATTACGTAACTAGCTAATATCACGACTTGTATTCCTGTTACTAGAAAAATCTCACGAAAAATCGCTTTTGCTTGAGACGTATTACGGCACAGGCCACACTTATTATTAAGTATAGTTTTGGAGCACCGATCTTTGCTTTCCCTCGATCAACAGGAGGCTGTCATGACACGATCCTACGGTTTTCCAGACGCCCTTTCCTTCCGTCCCGGCGGTTCGACGGATCCGGCTTCCGAGGCCTTCGACGTTTTTTCCGACTGGCTGGCCGAGCGTCTGGCGGTGGAAACGGCCCGCACACCGGTTCCGCTTTTCGGAGAACCCCGCCGGACGCCCATCGACGGCTTCGTGCGTCCGCCGATGAATGGGGAGGACGAACCGGAAACCCGGCCCTGCCTGCATTGCGGGGCGGAGACCCGGAACCCGGTGCTGTGTCGCTCCTGCCTGGAGGAACGCACGGAACTTCCGGAGGACGCGGACTGTCCGCTCTATCTGTCCGTGGCCTGGTGCATGGCGGAAATGGACCGGACGGGCGGCCTCGCGGCGACGGGTTGCGGGGGGAGCCTCCGGGAGTGCCAGCATCCCGAGGCTCTGGAGGCCGGGGGCGAGGCCGCAGGGAGGCGGAGATCCGAAAACGGAGACGGCGGCCTTCCCACGCGTGGGGCGGCTGCGAAAGGAGTGACGCCATGAGCGCGCCCTTCGAAAGCGTCCTTCAGGCCCTGAAGTGGTATCGTCTGACGGCCCGTATCGGGTTTCGCCCGCCGCTTTCCGCCGCCCGTCCCAGGGAACGCGTCCGCGGTACGAGGCGCAACGACCTGGATCGGATCCTCGGGGAACCTGCGGTGCTGTGGAAACGCATCGACGACATCGTGCGGGATCTTCCGGAAAACAGGCGCCGCGTTCTGTTGGCCGACGACTTCCAGGAGGCCGGAATGGAAAACCGCAACGCCTTCCATCGGCGGCGGTACGCCATCCGGCGGGAACTTGCGCCCGTTTTCGAGAAACTGGGGCTGGTGCGAAGCGAAGAGGAGGAAAGGGGGAACCATGAACGGCACCGAGCGTGAGAAAATATGGAGCTGGTGGGGCATCGCGTCGTTTTACGGCGTCCACGAATCCACCGTCCGGCGCTGGAGCCGGGAGGATCCGGGTTTCCGGCGGCTGATCCGGCGCTGGCGCGCGCGCGTGTTCGCCTATCGCGACGATCTGGAATACTGGGAAAAGCAGATGGTGCGCGTCCTGGATGGCCCGGAATCGAACCCTCACTGAAAACGATGGTAGAGAGATTACTCTTAACCCGGCAATTATAACGTAGGTTTCATCGGGTGCTTGTGATATACTGAATGCATGAAAAACGAGAACCTACGTTTAACCGGAAAAGAGTTGTACGGTCTGCGCAAACGGGCGATCCGAATGAGGAGAACAGGTCATACGGTCAAGGCTGTGGCAAGCGCTTTCGGCGTGGGGAAATCCACCGTTGACAAGTGGTGGGCGCTGTATCGAAAAGGAGGATTCGAAGCGCTTCATCCCTCCAAGCGTGGGCGCAAACAGGGACAGAAACGTCGTCTTTCGGCCGAACAGGAAAGCGAATTGCGTGTCCTTATCGCCGAGAAAACACCCGATCAGTTGAAAATGACCTTCGCTCTATGGACGCGCCGAACCGTGGTGGAGTTGATCCACAAGCTCTTTGGCCTCAAGATGCCGATCCGTACGGTTGGTGACTATCTGAAGCGCTGGGGTTTCACGCCGCAGAAGCCCTTGAAGCGGGCTTACGAACAGAATCCGAAGGCGGTGCAGCGCTGGCTGGATGAAGAGTATCCGGCCATTCACGAACGTGCGAAGCAGGAAGGGGCCGAGATTCATTGGGCGGACGAAACGGGGCTTCGCTCGGACAGCCAGTACGGGCGCGGCTACGCGCCGAAAGGCAAGACGCCGGAGCAGCGGATCAACGCGAAGCGCGTTTCGGCGAACATGATCTCCACCGTGACGAACCAGGGCAAGGTGCGTTTCATGATTTACGACAAAGCGATGAATGCCCAACGTCTTATCAAGTTCTTTAGGCGATTGATCCGGGACGCCGGGCGGAAGATCTTCGTGATCCTGGACAACCTGCGGGTACATCACGCAAAGATTGTGAAAGAGTGGCTGACGACGCATCGGAGCGAGATCGAGGTCTTCTACCTGCCGTCCTATTCGCCGGAACTGAATCCGGACGAACTTCTCAATTGCGACCTGAAGGCGGGCGTGCATTCGAGGGAGCCGGCTCGTAACGAATCTCACTTGAAAAAGAAAATCGTCTCGCACATGCGTATGTTGCAAAAGAGTTCCGGTCGGGTACGGAAATATGTCGATCACAGGAAAATCAGATATGCGGCCTGAGTGCTTATGCTATAATTGCCGGGGTAATAAAAGCAAATAACCGTGTATCGAAAGAAACAAGAGATCGGCGGGAACGTCTTTCGCCGTCCTACAACGGCTCGCCTTGAAGAATCCGGCCCGGCGCGTGAACGAGCAGTTCTTCCGTCCGGGCCTCGCCCACCCATTCTCGGAGACGCCGGACGCCCTCTCCGAAAAACTTCCCCGCCATTTTCGGATGGTGCAGGTCGGAGGAGATCAGGTGGATCAGGCCGGCGTTCAGAAGGCGTTTCAGGTTTTTCCGACTGCCCTTACCCCAGAAACCCGCGAGCGGCCCCAGGGTGCCCTGAAAAAGCATCCCGGCGGCCGCCAGATCCTCCGCCCAGTCCAGGTTCTCCAGAACGAAGGAATACCGCTCGGGATGGGCCATAACCGGACGGACGCCCGCCATGCGAAGTTGGAAAACCACGTCCCGCAGTCCCGGCGGGCGCACCATGGGATTGAATTCCACCAGGAGATAGCGTCCTCGGTCGTCGAAGGTCATGAGGCGCTTCGGATCGTCCATCTTGGACAGGAAGGATTCGTCGTAATAGTATTCCGCTCCCAGCCGCAGGTCCAGATCGATGCCCTCCGTGCGAAAATCCTGCACGGTTTCTGCGAAAACCTCGCGGATGCGCTCTTCCGTGTTGGGGAACATGTCCTGCCGGATGTGGGGCGTCACGGCCACGCGATCGACCCCGTGTTTCAGATAGGCCCGGCCCATTTCCCGGCTGATTTCCATGTTTTCGGAGCCGTCGTCGATGCCCGGAAGCAGGTGCGTATGCAGGTCCACCATGGTTTTTGTCTTGCCTTTCGCCCCGTCCTGGGATATACCCCTTGCCTACGTGGAAGGAGTGGATATCTTGATCGATTTGCGCATCCGAATTATTCCCGCCGTGAGCCGCCTTCTGATTCTACTGGCTTTCCTGACGGTTTTTTCCTGCGGCGACTACCGGCCGTGCAAGGTGTTGGCCATGCGCATCTGCACCGACTGCCCCAAGGTGGCCGATCACTGGCAGGCGGCCTGTCTCTGCCTGGAGGAAAACACGCTGAAGGAAAAGGGCTACAAGTGCCTGGACATCACCGGGGACGACGAGATCCTCTGCAACGCCACCCTGGAGAACTGGGACGAAAACACCTGCGACCTGCTGAACTGAACGTCCCTCGATCCGCATCCGGCAGAAAACATCTTCTCCTCAACGCCCGGCCGCCGCGTTTTATTGGCCTTCCGGCGTCGCTTTCTTTTCCGCCGCCACTTTCTGTTCCACGAAACGGATTTTCTGGTTGACCGCCTGGCGAGTGTAGAAGCCGAGCTGGTCCTGGGGAACGCCCTTCAGATAGTGCAGGGCCTCGTCGTAGCGCTTGCCGCCGATGAGCGTATCGGCGATTTTCAACCGGGCGGCGTCGGCCACGTGACGGGGCAGGTCCAGGCCGATGGCTTCCTTCAGGTTCCGGATGCCGTCGTCCGTCTTCTTGATCTGGATCAGGCTGAGCCCGTAGTAGTTCTTCAATTCCCCGGTGTATTCGGTGTCTTTCAGGTACCACTGGGACTTTTCGAACTCCTGCACCGCGCTTTTATATCCGCCGATGCGCCACTGGCTGGCACCCTGCTCGAAGTGCTTGCGGGCCAGATCCCGGCTGAAGGCGTCCACTTTTTCCTGGAGCAGCGACACCAGCACGTTGGAAAGGCGGCTGTGGTCGATCTTGCGGAATTCCTCCACGGTCTTCACTTTTTTCTCGTCGCGGATGAGCTTCAGGATCAGGAAGGCCCGCTTTTCGGCGGTGTCGCGGCTGTCGATTTCCCGCTGGTAGGTTTCCGCCTGCTTTTGCGTTTTTTCGAGACGCTGGTTCAGTTCGACGATTTTCTGCTCCAGGGTGTCCGCGCGGGAATTGGACAGCACGATGGCCAGCACCGCGATGGCCGTGACGAACAGGACGTATAGCCCGATGTGTCCGATACGCGCCTTGCGCTCGGCAACCGTCTGATTTTTCGAGACCTTTTTCAACTCCGCGAACAGGCTGCGCATGTTGTTGTCGGTCTTGATATTCATGTTGCGGGTCTCGATGACTTCCTTTTCGAGCTTCTGCAACTCCTTCTGGACGGCTTCGAAATCGCTCACCATCGCCTCCTTCCCTTGGGTTTTCCTTTTTCGTTTCGTACGCTACCCCAGCGCCCGGAGAATTGGCAAGGGATTAATCCGCGATTCGGTTTTCGAACCCCTCGGGCCGGGAGAGGTGCATGGATTTATCTTGAATTTTCAAAAGATTCCATCGAGTTCCTTCGGGCGCTCGGCGAGCTTTCAATCCGTTTCCCGGGTGAACACGCCGGCCACGCCGCCGATCACCAGCGCCAGGACCACGTTGGAGATGCCCACCGCGAAGCCCAGAGGCGAGACGCGGAAAATGAAGATCGTCGCGGCGACCAGGACGCCCACCAGGCCGTACTTGAAGAGAAACCGCAGCAGCAGGCCGGTTTTATTGGGGGAATCGTCCACGATCTTCTGGATCATCAGGGCCAGGAAATAGAAATTCAGCGACCCGATCAACGCCCCGGCCACGACACCCCCCGCGTGCTCGCCGTTTTGCACCAAAAGCGAGAGAAACGCCAGGAGCGCCCCGATGACGAGGCTGATCCACAAGATCATGCGGATGCCGGGATTCGTCATGCCGCAGGCTCCCCGCATGCCGGTGATTCGGATGGGAAAACGGATCTCAACCTACCAATCCTTCGCCGTTTCCGGAAGAGGGCCGGGCCGCGGCCGGGAGAAATCGCATCGTCCGGAATCAGCGATCCCAGCCTCCTTTTTCCCTGAGGGCCTTCACTTCCTCCTCCGCGCGTTGTTTCAGGTGGACGTAATCCGTCTTGGCCACGCGATTCAGAGGAAACTGTCCCGGCTCCAGAAGAATGAAATGCTGGGGGCGCATGTAGGAGGCCAGTTCCTTCGAGTGTTCGTGCAGTTCCTCCACGGAGAGTTCCACACCCGGCTTCTTCTCCACGAAGCAGACGATGCCCTCGGAAAACACGTCGTGTTCCACGCCGACCACGCCCACCATGCCGACCTTGTCCTTCAGGCCCTGGAAGTGGTCCTCCACCTGGACGGGGAAGATCTGGTAGCCCTTGGGCTTGATGACGTGCTTGGCGCGTCCGGCGAAGTGCAGCCCCTTTTCGTCCACGAATCCCAGGTCGCCCGTGTACAGCACGCCGTCGGAGGACAGGGTTTTCGCCGTGGCCTGCGGATCGCCCACGTAGCCCAGGAAGGTCTGCGGACCGGAAAAGCAGATGTGGCCGGTCTCGCCGTCCGGCAGTTTCTCTCCGGCGCTTCCGTCGCCCTTCATGGGTTTGCGGACGGAGATGGGATAGACCGGCATGTCCACGCCCACTCCGGCCAGGATATCGTCCACCGTGCCGTCCAGCGGGGAATAGGTGCAGAAACCGGCGGTTTCGGTCAGTCCCAGGCCGGTGCCGAAGCCCTCCGCCATGGTGGAGAGTTTTTCCAGAAAGACCCGGGTGACGGCCTGGCCGCCGTAGAGCGCGAACTTCAGGCTGGACAGGTCGTAGGAATCGTAGTCGGGCAGCCTCCATTCCAGGTTGAAGAGCGCGGGAATCTGTCCGAAGGCGTCGATCTCGTATTTCTGGATGGCCGCCAACGACTTGGCCGGATCGAAGACGTGCAGCAGCACGGCGGTGCGTCCCCAGAAAACGGCGGTCATGAGCTGTTCGGTCTGGCCGCCCACGTGGGAGGGCGGCAGGTTCACCAGCATGCGCCGGGTTTTTTCGAAATCGAAGGCCGCGCCCAGGCACATGTTCTGGCAGGTGATGGCGCGGTGGCTCAGCAGGGCGGGCTTGGGATAGCCGGTGGAGCCGGTGGTGAAGATCACCAGCGCCCCGTCGTGCTCGTCCAGGTCCATGCCGCGCATGGTGAATTCGTCCAGGAGTTCGGAGCCGCCCGGCTTGGCGTCCTCGGCCTTGGCCAGGGCCTCGGCCTCGGCGGCCAGCACGAAGGCGTTCAGGGCGTCCGGAAGCGTTTCGTCCGGGGCGGAAAACTGCACGAAATACTCGATGAAGGGACATTCGGCGCGCACGGCCTTGGCCAGTTCCCGGAAATCGGCGTGCTCGGTCTTTCCCAGAAAGGCGTAGCCCTTGGGCTTGACCAGACAGAGCGAGCGGATGACCTCGGCGGCCTTCAGGCGCAGATCCAGAGGCACCAGAATCACGCCGATCTTCATGCAGGCATAGTGCAGGAAAACGTGTTCGGTCAGAAACGGCAGGCTGGTGGCGAAGAAATCGCCCTTTTGGAATCCCATGGTCATGAGCTTCACCGCTAGGGCGGTGGTGACCTGTTCGAAGCGCTTCCAGGTGACTTCCACGCCGGTGTCGGCGTTGATGATGGCGATTTCGTCGGGCTTTTCGGAGGCCCACTTGGCCAGCACCTCGTCCAGCATGTGCCGGTCCGCGAAATCCTGTTCGTAATGTTTCAACGTCATCTGCACGACGCCGTAGCGTTTCTCCACGTCCATGCTCTCCTCCTGTCGGCTCTTTGGGTCGTCTGTCGTGACAAAGGATTTTCCGGCATTATATGCGCGGATTCGCGGGATCGGCAATCAAAAACGTGCCGATGACGGAAGCCTTCCATGCGGAAGCGCATAACGCCGGATGGAAGACGCGCGCGTGACGGCCAGAGACGCGGACAGAGTTTCCGGGCCTTCGAACGGACGAAAAACCCCGGCCGGGTCATAGTACCTGTCTTCAGGGACATAGGCTTCCGGGCAGGCGTCCCGGGATCTTGCCATACGTCATTGATATTGCAGGAGATTTCCGAACGCACGCCACGCGGACCTTGGAAAGCGGACGACGGAGAAAACGGCCGAATTTCGCGTGCGGCCCGGGTGAACGCAAAAACGCGAGATTTACGAGTTATATCGAATGGATACACGTGGAAAGCGTGTCACCCGGACGAAGCCCGTAAAAAGTGCGAAAAGGGGGCGGAAAATCGCGCGGTCCGGAAAGGTGGAAAGAACGCGATTTTCCGGATTCAGGCGAAAGACGCCTCCGGATGCCCGGGAGATTCCGGAAGACGTTTCCCGCCGGGGAAATCTGTGGTAAACTGAATTTTTCAGGCGGAAAACCATCGGCGATGATCCGGGCGCTTCACACCGGAGACAAGGCGAGATTGACATGGCGAACCGAAATCGGGAAATGACGAACCGGCGACTTCCGGCGCTTCCGTTTCTGCTGCTTGCTTGCGTTTTTCTCGCAAGCATGGCCGGGTGCTCGAAAGGCAAGGACGGAGCGGGAATGGAAAAAAAGGAGACGACGACCGCCGAGGTTCCGGAACCCGGAATGGCCGTCGGGCGTCCGTTGTCTCCCAAGGAACTGACCGCGAAGGCGGATCGGGCATTGAACGAATTTCAGACGGCCTTCGCCGAGGATCCGAAGTCTCCGGAAACCTGGAAGATTTTCGCCCGGCGCTGCCGCCTGCTCGACCAGGCCGGGCATGCCGGAACCCGGGGCTGTTTCCTGCGTCTGGTGGAGGAGACCGCCGAGGTCGCCCTGTCGGACAAAAACGCCTTCGAGGCTTATCTTTACCTGACCATCGACGCCCTGGACCGCCGGAATTCCACCGAGGCCGGGCTGTATTTCGCCAAGCTGGCGCCGCTTTACAAACGCCTCCAGGTGGCGGAAGCCTTCGATCCGGCCATGCAATCCTATTTCCAGTACATCCGGGGAGGCGTGCTGGACCTTCAGGAAAACCCGGAAGCCGCCCTGGAGGCCATGACCGAAGCCCTGGAAATCGCGGAAAAGAACGTCGATCCGGACGGTCCCGAGATTCAGCGCATTCTTGAAAAAACCGTGCGCATCGCCCGCTTGGGCGGAAAGCACCAGATCGGGCTGAAGGCCGCGGAGCGGCTGGAGAAACTGTCCGAGCGTCTTTACGGGAAGATTCATCCGGCGGTGGCCGTGGCGAAAATCATGAAGATCAACATCCTTCTGGACATGAAGGACAACCTGACCGCCGCCGCCGAATGGAAGTACGTGGACGACATCTTCGGACATCTCGCGCCGAAGGACATTCCCCCGGATATCGACAGGATGTATGTCGAGGCGGGAATCCGCATGGACATCGCCGGGCCGGATCGTCCGAACATCAAGCCGCCGGCGTCCCCGAACCCGGCCCCCGCGCCGACGCCCTGAAACGTGTCGCGCCGACCGGTTCTCAGAGCCCGCGCATCCACTCGGGCTTCAGAACGCTTTCGTCGCCCGTGGCCAGAACGCCGTCGATGAGTTGCAGCACGCGGGCCTTGTCTCTCGGCATGTCGCCCCGGATGGGCAGGTAGTTGCTGGCGTGGTTGGCCGAATAGCGGCAGGCGCTGAAATCGGACTCCGCCGTGATGGTGCGCAGTTCGCGCAAAAGGCCCCATTTGTCGGGCAGTTCAAATTCTCCACGTTGCTGTTCTTCGTAGATGGGCGAGCCGGGCACCACGGTGAGCATCAATAGCCCCACGTAATCGGGATCGGCCCGGGTCAGCCAGCGCGCCGTGGCGTGGGCGTGTTCCTCGCTGCGTTTTACGCCGCCCGCGCCGAGCAGGATGATGGCGGAATAGGTGATGCCGGCGGCCTTCAGTTTTCGGGCCGCCTCCAGTTGCATGGCGGCGTCCGCGCCTTTCTGAATGCGCCGCAGAACCTCGTCGTCGCCGGACTCCACGCCGTGGTACAGAATCCCCAGCCCGGCTTTACGCAGGGCCACCAGTTCCTCGTGGGACTTGTGCAGCACGCTGCGCGCGTCGCCGTAGACGCCCACCCGCTCGATGTGCGGCCCCTTTTCCCGAATGAAGTTCAGGATGCGCAAAAGTTTGTCCGTGGACAGGATAAAGGCGTCGCCGTCGCAGAGGAACGCGCGCCGGAAGCCCGGGATGGAAAGGCCCTCCTCCAGGTCGGCCTGGACGGTCTCCCATTTTTTGGGCATGAAACGCTTGTCCCGGTACATGACGCAGTAGCTGCACTTGTTGTGGCTGCAACCCACGGTGACCTGGATCAGCAGGGAATCCGCCTCCGAGGGCGGCCGGAAAATGTTACCGACGTAATCCATGAATGCTCCCGATGGCCCGTTCCGGCCGGTTTCAGTCTTCCCGTTCGGCCAGCCAGCGTTCCGCCTCCAACGCCGCCATGCAGCCCGTTCCGGCGGCGGTGATGGCCTGCCGGTAGCGGGTGTCCTGCACGTCGCCGCAGGCGAACACGCCGTCCACGCTGGTGCGGGTGCTGTCGGGCTTCGTGACGATGTAGCCCTTGGCGTCCAGCTCCACCTGGTTTTCGAAAACGGAGGTGTTGGGGGTGTGCCCGATGGCCAGAAAGAATCCGTCCGTGGCGACGTCCCGGGTCTCGCCGGTCTTCGTGTCTTTCAGCCGCACGCCCGTCACGCCCGTGGCGTCGCCCAGCACCTCCACCGGAACCGTGTTCCACAAGACCTCCACCTTGGGATTGTCCAGCACGCGTTTCTGCATGATCTTGCTGGCGCGGAACTCGTCCCGGCGGTGGGCGATATAGACCTTTTTGGCGAACTTGGTCAGGTGGTCCGCCTCCTCCATGGCCGAATCGCCGCCGCCGACCACCACCACGGTGCGGTCGCGGTAGAAGGGGCCGTCGCAGGTGGCGCAGGCGCTGACGCCCATGCCCTGGAAGCGCTGTTCCGATTCCAGGCCCAGGTAGCGGGCGCTGGCGCCGGTGCTGATGATGAGGCTGTCGGCGGTGAACTCGGCGCCTTCGGCGAAAAGCCGGAAGGGACGCGCGGAAAGGTCCGCTTTCTCCACCATGCGCGGCACGATTTCCGTGCCGAAGCGCAGGGCCTGGCGTTTCATGACCTCCATCAGTTCGGGCCCCATGATGCCGTGTTCGAAGCCGGGGAAGTTCTCCACTTCGTTGGTGATGGTCAACTGTCCGCCCGGCTGAAGTCCCTGGAAGAGGACGGGCCGGAGTTCGGCGCGCGCGGTGTAGATGGCGGCGGTGTATCCCGCCGGTCCCGAACCGATGATGGCGACGTTCACATGCCTGGTTTCCGTCATTTCGACACTCCTTTCGCGCCGGGTTGTCCTGCCTTGCCCCGCGTTTCGCCGCTTTCGCGCCGCTTTTGGGGATGGGTTTCGTTCATCGCTTTCCCAACCAAGAGTTTAGACACGATTTCCCGCGATGCAAGCCCCGAAGAAAGGTTTTCCAATGAAAAACCCGGATCCCCAGGGGAATCCGGGCCGGAAGATACCGAAATCAGAAGGAAATTACGGAGCGGGGGGAGGATTTCCATCGTCCAGGGGCTTGCGCAGCAGCACGTGATAGCCGTAGTCCGTTTCGATGGGGCCGCCCACCTTGCCGATTTCCATGTTCTCGATGGCCTGATCGAAGGCCGGGACCATGCGGCCCTTGGGCCACTGGCCCAGGTCGCCGCCGTTCATCTTCACCGTGGGGTCGTTGCTGTACATGGTGGCCAGATCCTTGAATTTCGAGGGATCCGCCTGGGCCTTGCCCAACACCACCTTGGCCAGTTCCAGGGCCTCTTCCTTGGTGCGCGTCACGTCCGAAGCGGCGCGCAGCGCGCCCTTGTAGGCGATCAGGATGTGCGCGCCGGAAAACACGGGCGGTTTCACCACTTCGGTGCGCAGGAAGACGTGATAGCCGAATTCCGTCTCCACGGGGCCCGCCACCTCGCCGATCTTCACGCCCGTCACGGCCTCGTCGAAAGCCTTGGGCATTTCCCGGCCCGTGATCCAGTTGGGCATCTTGATGAAACGCTTGTCGTCCGTGTACTTCTCCGCGATTTCCGTGAACTTGGCCGTGTCGGCCTTGGCTTCCGTGGCGGCTTTTTCGGCCAGCGCCTTGGCTTCTTCCTTGGTGCGCGTCACTTCCGGCTTGGCATGCACCGCGCCCTTGTAAGCGATGAGGATGTGCTGGGCGGAAAGCTCCTGGGGAGGGACGGCCTTGTTGCGGCGCATGACGTGAAAACCGAAGGAGGTTTCCACCACCTCGGGCGAGATCTCGCCCACCTTCAGCTTGCCGATGGCCTGATCGAATTCGGGCACCATGCGTCCCTTCTGCCAGTTGCCCAGATCTCCACCGTTCTGCGCCGACGGACAACTGGAGTTTTCCTTGGCCAGGGTCTCGAAATCTCCGGGGTTTTTCTTCAACTTGGCCAGCAGATCCTCGGCCAGTTTCTTGGCCTCCTCCTTGGTGCGGGTGATGGCGGCGTCGGCGCGCATGGCTCCCTTATAGGGAATCAGGATGTGCGATCCGGCCAGCAGATCCGTTTGCAGGGGATCGGGCGCTTTCTCTTCGGTTTTGGCGGCGGCCGCTTCGTCCACCTTTTGTTCCGCCTGGCCGGAAGCGGCGGGGTCCGACTGGGCGTCCTTCGCGCCCGGATCGCTCGGGCAGCCGGCAAGGAGAAAAGCCGTGAGCAGCGCCAGCAATACGGTCATCGGCCGGCGCGAAACGGAGCCTGATTTCTGCATGATCGAGTCCTTTCCTCGTGGTTTCGGTGGAGGTGCTTTTCGGGTGATTTTCCGGAATCCGTCCCGCGAGGTTTCCGGCAAAGCGCCCCCACTATGCCACCGGCCCGGCGTCCTGTCGAGGAAAAAGCAAGAAGGAACAGGGGGATCCCGTTATGGCGTGTCCGGATGCGCCTGCCTTACCACGGCGTGGATGGACAGGAGCGTTTCGAGCAGGGCGGGAAGATCGGAAAGCCGCAGCATGTTCGGGCCGTCGCACGACGCCCGCTCCGGATCGTCGTGAACTTCGAGAAAAAGGGCGTCGATGCCCGCCGCCACGGCCGCCCGGGCCAGGACGGGAACGAACTCGCGCCGCCCGCCCGAGGCGCTTCCCAATCCTCCCGGCTCCTGGACGCTGTGGGTGGCGTCGAAGACCACGGGCCGGTCCAGCGAACGCAAAACGGGCAGCGAACGGATATCCGTCACCAGCCGATTGTAGCCGAACGACGTGCCGCGCTCCGTCAATAGAATGTCTTTCGCCCCGGCGCGGGTCAATTTATCCGCCACGGCAACCATGTCCCAAGGGGCCAGAAACGGCCCCTTTTTCACGTTGACCGCCCGCCCCGTCTCCGCCGCCGCATAAAGAAGATCCGTCTGGCGGCAGAGAAAGGCGGGAATCTGAAGAATATCCAGCGCTTCGGCGGCGACTTGCGCCTGCTCCGGCCGATGGATGTCCGAAAGCACCGGAACGTCCACGCTTTCGCGCACGTCCCGCAGAATGTCCAGCCCCTCTTCCGGGCCCGGCCCCCGGAAGGCATCGAAGGCGGTCCGGTTGGCCTTGTCGTAAGACGCCTTGAAAACGAAAGGCGTCTCCAGCGCGTCGGCGATTTCCTTCAGCCGCCGGGCCATGGACAGGGCGTGGCGGCGGCTTTCGATCACGCAGGGCCCCGCGATGAGCGCCAGCCTGCCGCCTCCGATCTCGAAATCGCCGATGCGCACCCGATGCATGCCCGTTCCTCCCGGCTTTCGCCCCTTGCAGGGATCCGTCCAACGTCCCCACCGGTATAACCCGGACGGGCCGTTCCGCCAAGGCCGTATTTCGCTTTCCCGAAAAAGTGGCGGGGAAAGGCTGTTCAAACGCCCGAAACGTGTATAATGACACGCGAGCGTCCCGAAGGCTCGTCTGATATCGAAGATCCAATTGGAACGAGGAAGGCCATGCCGGTTATCTTGTGGAGAATCCTTGTCTGTTTTGCGATTCTTTCGCTCTTTTCCTGCGAACAGCCGAACGAAACGGCCTCCTCCGGGGCCGTCGCCGATCCGAAACCCGAACGTACGGGCAAGACGGACGCGCCTCCGAAAGTCTATCCGGAAGTTCCGGGAAACCCGGAAGACGCGAAGCCGGAGAAAAAATGGCGCGGAGAAAAAGCCGTTCGCGAACCCGAGGGCGGCCGCCCCCGGGCCTATCACTTTTTCCGCACGGCCTATCGCTTCGAAAACAAGCTGATTCCCTTCGGCCGCCGCATTTCGGACCGCGCCCTTCCGGACGGATTCACGCGCCTTTCCCTGGATCCCGGCTGGCCGCTCTGGGTGCGGGAACTGCCGCTGATGCCGGACGGCGAGCCGCGCAAGTTCTTCAGCGGAGAGGTGGTGAAGGATTCGTCCGACGTGCTGGGCATCGTGGCGGTCCCGGTTCTGGGGCCCACCCATCGGAGCGCCCAGATGGCCGTGACGCTCTGGAGCTATTACAAGCTGTACACCAAGGAGCCCAACGGTCTGCGCCTGCGCACGAACTACGGACAGTTCATCAACTGGGATTCCTTCCGGACGGGCACCCGTTACCTGCCCGAGGACATGGGCACACGACTCGCCGTCAACCGGGACGGGCGCAAGGTGGGGCCGGCCTACAAGGAAAAGGTCGCTTTCCGTGACTTTCTGCGAACCGTCTTCAACTACGTCGGACCCGCCGCCCTGGTCCGTTTTCTTTCGCCGTTGCAGGAGTCCGATCTCCGGCCCGGGGATGTCTACGTTCAAGCTGACTTGCGGGATTTCCGCCGGGGAGAAGTCGCCGTGATCGTGGACGCCGCCGAGAATCCGGAAGGGCAGCGCATCTTCCTCATGGCCCGGGGATCCACTCCCGCCGGGCATCTGTATCTGGTGAAGCCGAAAAAGGGCGAGGGAACGGGCGACTGGTTCACCCTCCGGGGCTGGATTTCCCATGCAAAGGCGGACGGCGTGGGATACTGGCGACGCTTCCAATAACCGGCCGCCTTTCGCCGAATCCCATGACCGCGCGCCTCACCGTCTTCATTTCCGCCGGGGAAGCCTCCGGCGATCGCCTGGGAGCGGATTTCATGCGTCGCTTCGAAGCGCTCGCGCGCCGAAACGGCCGTCGGGTGTCCTGGCGCGGCATGGGAGGCCGGGAAATGGGAAGGGCGGCCCGGGGGGCGCTTTCGGACATGGCCCGCATCCAGGCCGCCGGACTGGTGGAACTGCTGCCGCGATTGGGACCGCTCTGGATGGAATACCGGCGCGTTTTGGAAAGGCTCTGCGCGGATCCTCCCGACCTGGCGGTGTTCATCGATCTGCCGGATATCCATCTACGCCTGGCGAAGGAAGCGAAAACGTCCGGGATTCCCGTGTATTACATCGCAGCGCCCCAGCTCTGGGCCTGGCGGGGAAACCGTTTGCATAGCCTTTCCGAAAGCCTGGATCGCCTGGGCGTGCTGTTTCCCTTCGAGGCACAGTGGTTCGCCGCGCGCGGCGTCCCGACCGACTACATCGGCCATCCGCTTCTGGATCGAGCGCCGCGCTTCGCCTTTTCGGATCCGCGAGACGGGCCCGTTCGGCTGGGCCTGTTTCCCGGCAGCCGCTCCCACGAAGTGGCGGCCGTTCTTCCCGTGCAGCTCCGGGCCGCGCGCCGTCTGGCGAAACGGCTGGATATTCCCTGCGAGTTCCGTGTCTTCCCGGCTCCGGGGAGAGAAGAAAGGATCCGAACCCTGTGCAGGCGGGAAAACCTCTCGCCGGTCTTCGGAGAAACGGGCGAGGCGCTTTCCCTGGCCTGGTGCGCGGCCGGAACCGTGACCACGGAACTGGCGCTGGCCGGAATCCCCCTGCTGGTCACCCACCGGGTACGGCCTTTGAGCTATTGGATCGCGAAACGGCTCGTCCGCAGCCCGTGGATCGGCATGCCGAACATCCTTCTGAACCGAAGCGCCGCGCCGGAGCTGATTCAGAAGGCATGCACGGCGGCGAACATCGAGAAGGAAAGCGTGCGCCTGCTGACGGAGGGGCGAAACCTCGACGCCATGCGCGCCGACTGGCGAAGCCTGCGGGCCGACTGGCTCCGGGTCGCCCGGGCCTGCCCGGCGGAAGCGGCTTGGAAATTGCTTTGAAATATGGTACAAAAACAGCTTCCAATAAACAGAAGCAACCTTTATTGGGAACGAGGGGATATCGATGAAAACAAAAATCGCGATCGCGGCGGGGCTGCTCCTTCTTGCGGGCCTGTGGTTCGCGCTGGCGGGAAAAAATGAAAATCGGGCGGTTCACGAGGACGCCGGAGAAACCGATGCGGCGCTGAAGGACCGGCCCGCCTTTCCCCGCCCCCCGGCGACGGAGCGCATGGCTTCGCCGAAGGACGGCCGTCCGAAACGGCGCATGGAGGGCCTGAAGCGCGTGGAGCCGCCCGGCGCGCTTTCCCGCAAGGGCATGGACGTTCGGAAAAAAGGCCCGCCGGATCGGGAGGAAATGCGCTACATCGTCACCGTGATCTCCGACGAACCCGCCCGCTCCGCGCGTTCCATCCAGGCGCTTTTGAAGAGCTTCGGCGCCGAGCAGGCCGTGGATGCGGACAAACCCAGCCACGTCGAGGTTCCCCGCAAGCAATACCGTCCCTTCCTTCAAGGGCTGGAGAAACTGGGGCGGCTGGACGTTCGCCGGGAACGCTACAAGGCGCCGATAAAAGGCTCCGTCCCGATTCCCTTCGAGATCCGCCTGAAGCGCCCCGAGGGGGAAGCCGCCGGAGACGAGCCCAAATCCCCGCCCGTTCCCAAAGACGCTCCGCCCGCCAGGGGTCCGGCCAACGAATTCGGAAAGTGAACCCCGCGCACCCGGGGCTCATCAATTTTGGAGACAACTTTCGAGAAATGACACGAAAGGAGAACCTCATGAAATCAGCCGGTAAGATCAGCTTTGTTTTCCTGATCCTCTTCCTCCTGCCGTTTTCGCTTTCGAGCTGCGGCGACGACGACACCGAAGATTACCCCGAGACCTTCGACAGCCGCGACCGGGAGGTGGAGGATCTGCCCGTCCTCGGTGTGGACATCCGAGAGGATGAGACGATCACCACGGCGGAAGATACCTACGTCCTGACCGGCGTGGTCTACCGGGCGACCGAGGTGCTCGTGGACGGAAAAAACGCGGAACTGGGCGAGGAAGTCCAGGAGGATCTCTACCGCTGGGCATACGAGGCGGAGCTTCAGGAAGGCGAAAATGTCTTTGAAATCAAGGCCGTGAACGCCGAAGGCAAACAATGCGAACCCCTGAGTGCCGCCGTGACAATGGACCCGGAATACGATCCCGATCCACCGGAGAATGACATGCTATGGGATTTATATGCTTATTTCCATTGGACGCAGACCAAGAACTACGACCCCGCCGGCGCCCGTCCGGATGAATTGAAGTGCGATATCAAGACAACGTTTCGAAACTACTGGCCGGGAGAGACCCATGCTTATTCATTTTCCTCACGTTGGGCATCCTCCTCGGGAGACACTGAAGTGTACATGGGCTACTATTATTGTACGGATTACACCGTCGACTGCTCCGGAAACTATCAGGTCCAATTCGACTTCGACTGCTTGGAAGAGGACGACGGTTTCTTCACCGGCGGAGACGACAACGTGGGAACCGGAAGCGTGACCGTCGATCTGCCCTGCGGTTCCGCCGTGGGAGGCAACGCCAGCACCACCGTCGACGGCAACACGGTGAAAATCCGATACAACGTGAACAAATGAACACCGCCCCCGGCTTGGTTTTTTTCAAAAAGTGGAGGAGAATCCCATGAAACCGACCGTGAAAACCCGCTTTCTTCTTTTGGCCCTGTTTTTCCTGCCGGTTTCCCTCTCGGGCTGCGGCGACGACGACGCTTCCGACGAATCCGGCGGCCTGGAGCTTCTTCCGCGCGTCACCGTGGACGTCCGGGAAGGCGAAAGCATCACCACCGCCGAAAGCAGCTACGTCCTGACGGGCGTCTCCTTCCGGGCGGCAGTGGTCTCGGTCAACGGTTGGAGCGCGGAGGAAACCGAGAAGATAGGAGACAGCCTGTACCGCTGGGAATACGAGGCGGAGCTTTCCGAAGGCGAAAACCTTTTCTCGATCAAGGCCGTGGACAACAACGACAAGGAAAGCGAGATCGTGCAGGTCACGGTGATCCGGGATCCGGACTACGTGCCCGATCCGCCCGAGAACGGAATCCTTTTGCGCTTCGACTCGTATTTCTTCTGGACCCAGCCCAAATCCTCGGAAGCCCGGGCCTTTTCCGTGGCCGCCTCCGCCGATTCGACGTTTTCGGAGTTTCTTCCCGGAGCCGACGCCTCCGGTACGCTCTCCGCGACGTTCAGTTCCATCCCGGGAGAAACCCTGTTCTTCGCGAGCGATGCCTGGAGCTATTACTGCTCCTGCTCCGGAACGTACGACATGCAATACGAATTCGATTTCTGGAAGGCGGGCGATAACGCCAAGGCCGGTCAGGGCGAAGCCATGAGTCCGGGCGTCTTCACCATCGAGATGCCCTGCTGTTCGGCCACGGACGGAACCGACAGCGTGGACATCGACGGCAACGCGCTGGAGGTCCAGTATTCCACCCGCCTGCAATACGGAGAATAGCATGCACACTCGACAATCCTTCCGTTTTCTCTTGATCGTTACGTTGTTTGCGTTTTTCGCGTCCTTCGGCTGCGGAGACGAGGAGGACGACGGCGAAAATCCCCTGGACAATCCCGACGCCTTCGACAGCGGCCCGAGGGAAATGCTGGAACTTCCGGTCGTCAGCCTGGCGACGCAATTGGAAGAAACCCTTACCACCGCGGAAGATTCGTATCTTCTTTCGGGAGTGGCCTACCGCGCCGGCGAAGTCCGGGTAAACGGCGAAACCGTGGAACTGGGGGACGAGATTTCGGAGGAGCTGTTTCAGTGGGAAACCGAAGTTCAGCTTTCGGAAGGTGAAAACACCTTCGAAATCAAGGCCGTGGACGACGAAGGCCGGGAAAGCGAACCCCTGGAAGTCACCGTTACGATGGATCCGGAATACGTTTCCGCTCCGCCGGAAAACCTGCGGTTCTGGAGTGTATCGGTCTTCTTCTTCTGGGATCATCAGAAAAATTACGATTCCTGGCTTACCCGGCCGGATGAGATGGAATGCGAAATCACAAGCACGCTGACGCATTACAACGCCCTCGAAACCGTCTCTTATACGCGTAATTTGAGGTTCGACACCTTATCGGGCCACCGGACCTACATCAGCGATCTGGGATGGACTCACGTCGATCTCTGGTGTCCGACCGAAACGACGTACACGGCCTCGTTCGAATTCGACTGCTGGGAAAACGACGACGGCATTTTTTCCAACGCCGACGATCCGGTGGGCACGGGCGCCATCACGCTCACCCTGCCCTGCCAGGAGGCGGCCAGCGGAACCCGAACCACCCGGATCGACGTGAACACGGCCGAGATTCAGTATTTCATCACGCCGGAATGACGGAAAGGGCGACAGGCGTTTTCGTGAAGGATTCCGGCTAGTCTTCCCAGCGCTCGGGGCTTTCGAAGACCAGCTTGTACAGAATCTCCCGCTGCAAATCCTCGAAGACGGCGGGCAAGCGCTCGGTCAGCATCTTCAGAAGGTCCGCCATCAGCCGCCGGATCTGCCATTGGGCCTTGGGATTCAGGGCTCGCTGAATGAAGATGTGTCGCCACTGGCGCAGGTTGAAGGTGGCCACCACCTCCGTTTTCGTGCAGTTGGGCAGGACGCTTCGCGCGTCCTCCGGCGGCACGCCGCTTTCCACCAGCCGCCGGTACTCCGCCTCCAGACGCTCCATGCAGGCCGTCCAGTCTTTCAGCAGGTCGGCGTTCTCGCGGATGCTCGGCGGGCAGATGACCTGGATGCCCGTGTCCGAATAATCCACCGCCCGCTGGCTCTCCTGGCTGTACGAGCCGATGCGGTGGCGCACCAGCTGGTGCGAGGCCGTGCGGTCGCAGGTGAAGCGCACCGTCACTGCGCAGTGCTCCAGCACGGATTCGTGCCCCAGCTCGATGAAATACTTGCGGATGAAGTCGTCCGCGCCGCCCTCCCGCATGCGGTTCTCCGTGCGGTGGCAGGCGCGCCCGAAGCGCTCCAGTAGGACCGGAAAATCCGCGATGTGGCTGTCCGGGGTTTCGATGCGAACCCGGGGTTCGATGATCTGCATGTGCGCGCCCTCGCCCTGGCGGGAGATCCCGCGTTTCCGAATGGATCCATATTCGTTGCATACCACGGGCCGGACCGGGTGACAAGCAAAAGCGTTCGCTCCCCGCGAAGCCGGATCCGGCGGAGACGCCCGGCAAGCGGCCGGAAAGACTCAACGTTTCGAAAAAATCTCCAACGTCTCCACCGGCAGAGCCAATCGGCAGCCGAAGGAGGCCCGCAGATCCTCGATGCATTGCCGTTCGTCCAGCGAATACACGAGCGCCGGGCAGGCGAGCGAGCCCTCCATATGCGCCTCGTCCAGGTTCACGTCCAGAAGCACCGTGCAGTCCGGAGACGGCACGCATTCGTAATAGTCGTCCGGATCGGTCATGGAAAAACTGACGGCCAGGTCCAGGGGAGAAAGCGGGCTTTCCACGGGACCGGCGGAAAAGTCCATATCGAGAATGTTCTTTGCGAAAAACACCACCGGCACGTCGCTTTCGTCGGTCAATAGCGCCACATCCAACTGAGCGCCGGGAAACAACTCCTCGACATAACAAGAGATTCTTTGTGAACGCACGGGGTAGACCCCCTTGTGGAGATCCCCGGAAATCTCGATTTCCAGGCGGTTCGCAGACGCGTCTTCCGCTTCCGCCCCTTCGGAAGCGTCCTCGTCCCCGTCCGTCTCCACGGGATCCGCGTCCGAATCTCCGTCCAGGTCGCCGTCCGGAATCCAGACGAATTCCCCGTCCCCGCCGAACTTGTCGCCGTCCGGAGATTTGCCGTTATCGTCCGAGCAGGCCCACAAGAGCGGAAAAACACAAAAGATTGCCATAACGCTAAGTTTCTTCAATCTCCGCCGGCTCTGCCTTTCGCCGGTTCCCCGAGGCGATACGCGATCACGACCCATCGGCATCGTTCGTCTCCGGAAAAACGGCCCGGATTTCCTCCGATCCGAAGGTATTCAGATAACGACGCCATACGCCCGCACAGACCCGGTCGTAACGGCAGCCCCGGCAGGATTCCGGTTTGGTGCGCTCGGTGGGGGTAATGGACGGCAGGTCGTCCCGTTTCAGCAGAATGGACAGATGCTCCGGTTTGCCGTATCGGTGGAAGATACAGCGCGGCAGGGCGGAGCTTTCGCACATCTCCACCGTGAGCCCGATTTCCTTCGCCACGTCCAGCGCGGGGGAAAGCGCCGCCATCATCTCCCTGAACGAAGGCATGCGATCCCGTTTGGCGAAGGCGTCGCCGTTGGGAACGGGATAGGCCGTGTGAACGCCCCGAAAGCGAGGATAAGCCACCGTCCGGAGGGCGGTTTCCCGAAAGAAATCGGACAGTTCGGGAAGCGAAGGCCTGGTGGCCACGAAGGTGATGAGACAACCGAAGCCCCGCCGAAGCGCGTTCTCCAAACCCCGCCACTGGGTCTCCAGCCGATTCGGAACGCCCGTGACCTCTCGACTCACGGCCTCCGTGGCGGCGTGGATGGACAGGCCGAAGCCCACCCGCTCCTCCATGCCCCGGAAAGCGTCCAGGTACTTCGGCTCCGCCAGGCGCAGGCCGTTGGTCTGGATCACCACCAGCCGCGCTCCCAAATCCAGGGTCTTTCGCACGTAGTCCGGAAGCGCATCCACCAGCGTGGGTTCTCCGCCGGTGAAAACCACCTGGTCACGACGGTCCGCCTGCACCTGTTCCAGGGCCTCCAAGACCTCGTTTTCGCTCATGAAACGATTGTCCAGTCCCTCGGTGGCGTTGCAGAAAATGCAACGGAACTGGCAGGCTTCGTTCAAACGCAGATAGACGCGGTTGCTCACGGTCAGGCGCGGCCTCGTGCGCCGGAAGGGCTCGTTGGCCGCTTCCTCCAGAGCCCGGAAAAAGGCATCCAGCGCGTCGGGATCCGCTTTTCGAAGCAGTCCGTCCAGTTTTCGCAGCGCCGCAAGCGAATTTTCCGGCAACGGACGGCCGAGAAGCGCCTTGCGATGCAGGTGCAGCCGTTCCGAACGGATTTCCCAGCGGGCTTCCTCCAGGCGCGGCAGGAGACAGGCCAGAAACGCGCCCGTTTCCTCGACGAACAGCAGTTCCCCGGCGGGAGCGCTTTGATCGATGGAAACGGACGCAAGCGTATATCCGGCCAGACGCAGACCCGGACGCAAGGGCTTCAAAAGCTCCAGAAGCGCCCGTTCGACCTTCCGAACCTTTCCGCTGTCCGCCATCGCCATCAGATCGTCCATGCCGCCTTCCTCACCGGTTCAAGCCATCCTGCAACTTTATAGCACGGACCGCGCGCGGCGACAATAGCGGCACGTTCGGAAGTACGAGACATCCCGAAAGCGGCAACGAACGCATCCTTTCCGATTCCCGCGATTGACAAGGCTTCCGGGGGCGTGCTAGCGTATGACAAGCGCCTTTCTTTCAAGCAAGGACACGCCATGAACGCAATCTTCTGGCTGATGATGCTTCCGCTGTTTCTTTCCGCAGACGCGGTTTCCGAGGATCTTCATCCGGTGCTCACACCGGAGACCTCCTCCCGACTGAACGACGTCTTCGGAAATCGGAAAACGGCCGCGATTCCGGGAGGATGGTCGCTGGAATCCCTGGAGATTCAAGAGGATCGGGCCACGCTCCGTTTCCGGAAGGGCAAGCGCCGCTGCATCCTGGATCTACGACATCCTTCCTTTTCGGGCGAGGATTCGAAACCGAACGCCGCGACGTCCGAAGTCGCAGGGCCTTTTTCCGTTTCCTTTCCGGACGAAAAGCCCTGCCTGCCCGCCCGAACGCTGAAAGACGTTCACGCACGACTGAAGGCGCTCGACGCCGGGCGCATCTGGTCGCATGCCGGGACGCCCACGCCGCCGGAATCCTGGCGGAGCGAAAGCCTTGAACTGGCCGAGGCGCTGCTGGACCGGGGAGAAATCGCCTCTGCCCGGAGGATCCTGGACGCGGTGGGCAAGATGCCGGAGGCTTCTCCCATGTTCCGCGCCGAGCATTTCTGGCTGAAGCTTCGTCTGACGGCCCTGGAAGGTCGTTTCGACGAGGCGCAGCGGATGTTGGAGAATCTCCCCGACGCTTCCGACGGCGACCTGCGGGCCTTCGCCCGGCGCCGGGTTTTCGAAACGGCGCGTCTGGATATCCTGGAAGGACGTTTCGATGACGGTCTCTCGCGGCTTTCGACGTTGGAAGAGTCCGCCCAGGATCCGGACGGCGCGCCGGACATCGGCGGAATGCGTTGCCTTTTCCTGGATCGGCAGGCGGATCGGCTTGGAAAAGCGCACGGTCTGGAGAAAAAGATCGAGTTTCTTTCCCCGGCCCTGGAACGCTTTCCGAACTGCGCTTCCGTTCGGGCAACGCTTTCCGAAGCCCTGCTTTCGCGAAACGAAACGGAAAAAGCCCTTAAACTGGCGGAGGAAGGCGTGAAGAGCCGGCCGGATTCGGAGCGTTTTCTGGCCGTTTACGCGGCGGCCCTGCGGCGGGCCGAACGCTACGAAGACGCCCTGGACACCTTCGAGAAAGCCTATCGGATTTCCAAGAATCCTCGCTACATCGGCCTGTTTTCCACCGTCGCCAGCATGCACGGCACGGACCATCGCTATCGGGACTGCCGAAAGCGGCAGGAAGCGGATCCGAAGGATCTTTTGTTGCGGCATGCCGTGGCCGTGATGGGATACTACCGGGGGCGCTTCGAGGAAACGAAACGCATGATGGACGCTCTGCGCGAGGAATTGCCGCAAGATGACCGCGTGTATATTTACGGGGCCATGAGCCGCTATGCCCTGGGCGACTGGGAGGGTGCGCGGACGTGGCTGGACGACCTGGCGGCTCTCGGGCCGGAGCGGGATCCCGACCTGTATTACTGTCAGGCCGTATTGTGGCACCGCAAGGACCGCGCCCGTTCCCTGGAAGCCCTGGACAAATACCTCTCTTTCAGTCCCGGTCCGGATGCCTATCGCCCCAAACGGGCGCGAGCCATCGAAATCCGCCGGGAACTTGCGGCGGGAAAGAACGTTCCGGAATGGGATCCGTCCACCCATGGCTGCGGACAGGCCGCGAATGCCTCCGGCCTTCTGTTTCTTCTCTGTCTGGCCCTGCCGTTCATGGCGCGGCGCAAGCAATTGACGATACGGCAAGGCGGAGGAAACCGGCGATCATGATCCAGACCGGACTTGTGGTGCAGGCGGAACCGGGGAAAGCCCGGGTTCGCGTGGAGGCGCGCAGCAGTTGCGAGGGCTGCGTCTGCGAGACGGACGGCGGAAGCTGCACCGCCGATCCGAGCCTGCTGCTCTGGGCCGAGGATCCCCTGGGCGTTCGCCGGGGTATGCGGGTGGAACTGTGGTTCAAGCCCTGGCGCATGATCCTGACCGTCATCCTGGTCTTCTGGCTGCCGCTTCTTCTGGGCGGCGCGGGTTACTGGAGCGGATCGAGTCTCTTCGCGGCGGCGGACGGCACGCCCCATGTGGGCGGCGGCGTGGTGGGGTGTTTCATCGGTCTGGGTCTGGCCCTGTTTCTTATCCGCCTGGCCGAGATCCGCGCCCGGGAGCGCAGCACGGGCGTGGTGGTGAAGAAGATCCTGAATTCCGGCCCTCTCGCCGAATTTCCGCCCACGGCTTGACGCGGCGGCCTCCGCTTCCCTCAGCCCTTCACACCCCCGGCGGTCAACCCGCCGATCAGGTGCCGTTGAAGCGCGAAGAACAGCGCCATCACGGGCGCGCTCACCAGAATCGCCCCGGCGGCGAAGCGTCCCCATTCCGTGGAATAGCTGCCGATATAACGTTGCAGCGCCACCGGCAGGGTGAAGGCGGTCTCGTCGCCCAGGAAGGTGGCCGCCAGGATGAACTCGTTCCAGGCGGTCATGAAGGAGAACAAGGCGGTCACCACGATGGCCGGGCGGGCGAGCGGCAGAACGATGCGCGTGAAGATCGTCCAGCGGCTCGCGCCGTCCATCACGGCGGCGTCCTCCAAGTCCTTGGGGATCGTGTCGAAGTAGCCCTTCATCATCCACACGCAGAAGGGCACGGCGGTGGTGCTGTAGACCAGCACCAGGCCCAGCATGGAGTTCAGGAGGCCCAGGCGATCCAAGAGGATGTACAGCGGGACGGCCATCACCACGCCGGGAAACATCTGGGTGACCAGAAACAGGGTCATGCCTGTCCTCTTGCCCGGAAAGGCGAAACGGGAAAAGGCGTAGGCCGCCGTGGTGGCCAGGGCGATGCCCAGCACGGTGGTGGCGGCGCTGATGACCAGCGAGTTGAAAAGCCAGTGGCCGAAGAGCCAGCGCCCGGCGAGATCCGAGGCCGTGAGGATGTCCGCGAAGTTTTGAAAGCTTACGGTTTCCGGAAACGGATTGGCCGAGAGCGAAAAAGCCTGGCTGGGCGTCAGCGCCATCTTCACCACCCAGAGCACCGGATAGAGCACGGCCACGCAGAGGACCGTCATGAGCAGATTGCCCAGAATGACTTTCGTCAAAGAAACGTTGCGGTTCATCTCAAGCCTCCCGCACCACGCGCTTCGTACCCCAGTTGTAAAACAGCAACACCAAAAAGATCAGCGTGCCGTAGGCGGCCGCGTAGCCGTACTGTTCCTGGCGGCTGAAGGCCCAGCGATAGGCCTCCGAGATCAGAATCTCCGTCGCGCCGTCAGGCTCGCCGCCGCTGACGAGGTAGATGATGTTGAACATGTTGAAGGTCCACACGCTGCCCAGGATCACGGCGGGTAGAAGCGCAGGCTTCACCAGAGGCAGGGTCACCGCGAAGAAGCGCCGCACGCGCCCCGCACCGTCCACCTCGGCGGCTTCCTCCAGGTCGGTGGGAATGGCCTTCAGCGCGCCCAGCGTCACCACCATCATGAACGGAAAGCCCAGCCACGTGTTGGTGGCCAGGTTGGCGGCGAAGGCGGTCCAGAAATGGCTGAACCAACTGACGGGCTCCAGCCCCAGAAAGACCAGGAGGCCGTTGATCGCGCCGAACTGCTTGTGGAACATGCCCTTCCAGATCAAGGCCGTAATGTAGTTCGGCACCGCCCAGGGCACGATGAGCAGCACGCGGTAGACGCCCTGGAGCTTCAGCCAGGGATCGCGCAGAAGCAGCGCCAGCCCCAGCCCGAGGGTCACGTGCAGGAAAACGTTGGCCACGGTCCACAACACGGTGACCGCCAGGGTGAAATAGAACGAGAGCGGATCGGTGACGGCGTAATCCGCCGAGGACAGGATGCTCCAGAAATTGGCCAGCCCCACGAAGGTGTATTCTCCCGCCCGGTGAGAAAACAGCGAGACGGCCGTGCCCACCACGAAGGGCGTGAACACCAGCACGAACATCGCCAGGGCCGCCGGGGCCAGATAGGCGTAGGCCGCGCCGCACTTCCGCATATCGGCAAAGGTGTCGGAACGCTTCATGCGGTAGAGGCCGTAAAGCGCTCCGCCGACAAGCAGCAGGAAGGCCGCGCCCAGGGCCAGAAAGGGATCGGCCGCTTCCGGCGGCGGTCGGGTGACGATGGCGATACGTCGGTCGGCGGTCTTCAGCGCCTCCTCCGGCGTGGCCGCGCCGCGCAATACCTTTCGCAGCGCCTGGGCGGCGGGTTCCCAGACCGAGCGCATGAGCGGGACGTTCGGCATGGGGCGGGCGTCCTGGGCCTGCTCGCGAAAGGCCGCGAGATGCGAATCGATGCGCGACCGCTCCGCATCGTCCGCAAGCGCGACCGTCTGTCTGCCGATCTCCGCGCGGAGTCCGGCGCCCACGGGCCCCGCGAGGTAGCGCGCGAACTCCAGGGCGCGATCCCGCCGGGGAGTGTTGGCCGAAATCAACACGCCGTCCACCGTAAGGAAGGGCTGCATGCGGCGTCCGGTCTCGGAGATCACGGGCAGCCGCGCGACCTCGTATCTTCCGCCGCCGTCGATTTCTCCGAGAAACCAGGGGCCGTTGATGACGAAAGCCGCGCGATTTTCATTGAAAAGCTGAGCCACCAGCGCGGCGGTGGCGTCTTCCGGGATATAGCCCTTTTGAAGCCATTCGAAGACGAAGGCCAGGCTGCGCGCGTTTTCCGGCCGGTTCAGTCTTACCCTGCCGTTCGCGTCGAAAATGCCGCCGCCGAAGCCGTAGAGCCACGCGGCGTGATGGTAGAAGCCGGCGGCCTCGTAGGCCAGGCAGAAAACTTCCGGGCGGTCTTCTTTTAGCTTTCGGCACACGGCCTCCAGCTGATCCGTGGTTTCCGGAACGGAGCCGCCGTTCAGGAGCTTCGGATTCACGAACAGCGCCGTGCTCTTGAACGCCAGGGGCAGCCCGTACAGCCTGTCCTCATAAGTAAAGGCCGCGAGCGTCGCCGGAAGAAAATCCCGTTTCCGCAGCGGAGCGAAATCCTTTTCGTCCAGAGGAGAGAGCAGACCCGAGCGCGACCAGTCTCCGATGCGCTCGTGGGCCGCGATGAAGAGATCCGGCCCGTTGTTTCTGGGAATGGCGTTCGTCAACTTGTTGGCGTAGGCGTCGTAGGGGACGGCCAGCGGTCGAACGGTTTCCTCCGGATGTTCCCGGTTCCAATCCTCGGCCAACCGGTCGATGGCCCGGCGTTCGTCGCCCCGTAGGCTGTGCCAGAGCAACAGTTCGTCGGGTTCGGCGAAAAGCTGGCCGGAAAAGAGCAGCCCCAAAAGCAGGGCGGCCATTTTCGCCACGAGAAGACGGATGCGGGACGAAATCCACGCGCTTTCCGGTCGCCTCCGCCTCATGCGTCTTTCTCCCCGCGTATGGCCGCGCCCGTCTCCGGATCGAAAAGCTTCAGTCGTTCCGGGTCCACGGTGAATTCCATAACGTCTCCGGGCGTCGGCTGTCCCGCGCGAGCCACCTCCACCTGGGCGATGACGGCCCGGTCGTCCACGTTTCCGTGAATGTGCAGATCCCACCCCACGGTTTCCACCACGTCCACCGCCATGCGTATGCGCCCGTGACCATCGCCGTCCGGACGGAGTTCGTGGGGGCGGATGCCGAGATCCAGCCGCTCCGGAAGGGTTTGTTCGCGGAAGAACTCCGGCAGGGGAACGTGGATGTTTTCGGAAACGAGCGCCCCGTTTTTCAATGTCACCGGCAGGAAATTCATGGGCGGCGAGCCGATGAACTCGGCCACGAACTTCCCGTTCGGTCGCTCGTAAAGGTTTCGCGGCGTGTCCACCTGGCGGGCGTAACCGCCCTCCAGCACGCAGATGCGGTCGGCCAGCGTCATGGCCTCGATCTGGTCGTGGGTCACGTAGATCATGGTCACGCCCAGTTGGGCATGGAGTTTCTTCAGTTCCAGGCGCATCTGAGCGCGCAGGTTGGCGTCCAGGTTGGACAGCGGCTCGTCGAACAGAAACACGCGTGGTTTGCGTACGATGGCCCGCCCGATGGCCACCCGCTGGCGCTGCCCGCCGGAAAGCTCTTTCGGAAATCGTTCAAGCAGGTCGCCCAGGCCCAGCATCCGCGCGGCCTCCTCGACTTTGGCGGAGATCTCGGCTTTCGGACGCCGGCGAATGGCCAGGGAGAATCCCATGTTGTCCCGCACCGTCATGTGCGGATAGAGCGCGTAGGATTGGAAGACCATGGCCACGTCGCGCTCCTTCGGCAAAACGTGGTTCACCCGGCGTCCGTCGATGTACAGGTCGCCGCCGCTGATGTCCTCCAACCCGGCGAAGCAGCGCAGCAGAGTGGACTTGCCGCAGCCGGACGGCCCCACGAGAACCAGGAACTCCCCGTCCGCCACCTCCAGGTCGATGCCCTTCAGGATATGGACATCCTTGCCGTAGATCTTGCTCAGTCCCTTCAGTTGCAGTGTCGCCATTCGGTCGCTCCTTAGGGTGTGAAGACCCGGATGCCTTGTGCCGGGACGCGCACGTCTAGCCGCCCCTGGGCGTCTACGGTCACGCCGCCGCCGCCCGACAGCCGGTCTGTGAGCGTTGTTCCGGGCGCAAACGAGGTCGGCATGTTCTCTTCCGCCGCATCGCCGGACGTCGTGCGGCTCTCCCGGGTTTTATGCGTGTTCAGCACCACCAGCACACGTTCGTTCTTGTAGGTGCGCTCGAAAGCGAAGATGCCCGCGTCCGGCTCGTCGCCCGTGTGTTCCGTGGACCAGACCACCTTCAGATGGCCCCGGCGCAGGGGCGCGAGTTCCTTGCGCAGCGCGGCAAGCTTCTTCACCCATTGGAAAGTTCCGCCTTCCGTGCGGAAGCCGCTTCGCCAGAGATCCTCTCGGTTGGAGGGATCGTTTCCGCCGTTGAAATCCTGTTCGGTGCCGTAGTAGAGGCACGGAATGCCGTCCATGGTGAAAAGCAGCGAAAGCGCCAGCCGCAGGGTTTTGCGGTCGCAGGAGCATGAATAGGTATCGCCCTCGCGTCCGCAGAGGCCGCTTTCGGCCCAGTCGCCGTTGTCGCAGAGGGTCGCGGAACAGTCTTCCTCCGGGATACAGCCGTAGCCGGGGCCGCCGTCGTCCCGCCAGAGAAAGCGCGGCAGGTCGTGATTGTCCAGGAAGTTGACGAGAAGCCGATAGGGCTCTATGCCACGCCCGTCTTCGTCCACCGGGCCGTTTACATGCGCCTCGGTTCCGTAATACTGTTTATCCTCGGGGTTCTCCGCGTCCGGGTAGCGGTTATTCCACAGGGCCTCGATGTTTTTCGTCGGCGCGCCGCTCTTGACAACACCATCGAAAACCTGGAATTTCTGTGAGAAGTAGAAAACGGAATCCACTTCCTCGTTCTGCGTATAGGAACCCAAAAGGGGATCGTCGCCGTCGAAAGCTTCCCCGAACATGAAGAAATTCTTCTTGCCGTAAAGCTTGGCGTTTTCCCGGACGCCGGGACAGAAGTGCCGCCAGAAACCGTGTTCCACGTGTTTCAGAGTATCGATGCGAAAACCGTCGAAATCCGCCGCTTCGATCCAATAAGAGTAGACCTCCACCATCTTCTCACGCACTTCGGCCAGTTCGGTGCGTACGTCCTTCAATCCGCCCGGAAAGTCACCCGTTACTTCCTGCAAGCGAATGTAATCCTCGCAGTCGGCGGCGTCTCGCCAGTAGGGCAGCGCTTCCGCCTGCTCGCAATCGATTCCGGCGCAGTCCGTTCCGGAAAGATGACCGGCGCAACAGCAATCCGTCCGGTCCATCAGCCCTTTGGCGCAGCAGCTTTCCGTCTCTCGGCCCCAGACGGTGACGCGTCCCATCCGGTTGTACCAGTCGGGATTGGCGAACTCCGGCGGCCAGGGAGGCACGCGGTTAATCTCCGGCTGCCAGACCCATTCGATGGGCGCCCGCCCGGAAGCGCCGAGTCCGGTGACGGCCTGGATGCCCCGACTGTCGAAATCCGGATCCCATTCCGTGGTGCGCGTCAGCGGCGATTCCGTGCCGCTTCCCAGCACCTGTTCGTTCGGCTGGCCGTTCTTGTTGATATCGTAATAGAACAATTGGCCGATGTGGTTGGTGACGATGTCCAGGATGACCTTGATGCCGCGCTCGTGGCAGCGGTCCACCAGTTGCCGCAACTTGGCCAGATCCCCGAAATGGGGATTCACCTGAAGAAAATTCTGTGTCCAGTAACCGTGATAACCGCCCACGCCGGCGTCTTCCTCCACGTTCTTGACCACCGGAGAAATCCACAGCGCCGTGACGCCCAGTTCCTCCAGGTAGTCCAGCCGGTCGATGACGCCCTGGTAATCGCCGCCGTGGTAACCCGCCGGGGCGGAAACGTCCACGTTGTAATCGTTGTTCGGATCGCCGTTTTCGAAACGGTCAACCATGAGCTGGTAAATGATCTCGTCCCGCCAGTCGATGACGTGGTTCGTGAGGGGTTTCTTTCCCGCGTCATCCGGATTCACACAACCGGAAACGAAGAGAGCGAAGAGCAGCAGCGGCGCAAGCAAGCGCCGGGCGGCCTTTTCGAAAGCCTGCGTCGCGGTTCGATTGTTCATCGGTTCCCTTCCTTTCCTCAGTAGCTGCTGGAATCCAGCCACCATTCCACCTGCGCGCCGAAATAGTGCTGCCAGGCTTCGTCCTTGCGCACGTCGAAAGCCGGGTAAAGCGCCCGGGCGTCGCCGTCCAGATGGCTGGCGGTATAGACCAGGCGGAACTGCACCCGCCGGTCCCAGCCCTTCTGGAGCGATAGCGTCGGGATGACGGAGGCCTGCCAGACCTGGGGGGTCAGGCGGCGATCGGTTTGTTCGTCTCGGCCGTTGGGACGTTTCCACTGGTGCGAGACTTCGAACATCTGGTGAAAATGCCGGGTGACGAAAATCGCCGGGCGAACGGCCAGGATGCCTTCCCAGTAATCGTCCATGTCGTAGCGGTTGCGGTCGGCGTCTTCGAAGTAGCGGCCGTAGGCCCCGGCGTTCACGCCGACCCATCGGCTGTCCCAGTTGAACGAGAGCGCACCGACGATCTCCTTCGCGCCTTTTGCCGTGCGGTCGAGCGCCACGCCCACGGGCACGCCCCACTCGCCGTAGGCCGCCAGATCCCAGGCGTAGCGCAGAAACAGATTCAGCCAGGCGTTTTCGCCGAAGCCCCACATGCCGATCTGCACGCCCGCCACGCCGCCGCGGTCGGCGGGAAGTTCCGAATTCCAGCCGGGTTCCTCATCCAGCCCGAAAGTCTCCAGATAGGCGGCGTTTTCCTCCGAATAGCGGAACGTGCCTTTGGGCAGGTGATGGAATTCGCCGTAGAGCGCGAACTTCATGGAGAAGTCGTCCTTCAGGTTCATCAGGTGATAGGCGGCCTTGAACGAGGAAATCACGCGCATGCGCTCCATCAGCGTGATGTCGTCCGCTCCGAAGGTGGCCGGGACGGACAGGCTGCGGAACTGGTAGTCGCGTCTGAGGCGGTTGACGCCCACATGAGCTTGTAGACGAACGTCGTAGCCGTTCCATTCCAGACCGCCGCCCAGGGTGTTCAGGTTGTCCAGGGGCCAGAAGTCCAGCAGATAGATGTCGTCGCCGCGATACATGCGCGATCCGATCCAGAGTTTCAGGTCCACGTCCGGGATGAAGTTTTCCGCCATGGCGTAGAGGTTGCGCAGGGCGATGGCCTGCATCGCATCGCCACGCGTTTCGCCGGTGAAGTGGAAAAGCTCCTCCATGAAGGCCACGGTGGCCAGCACCTTCACGCCGAAGCCGTCGTCCGTGTGAATGCCGTAACCGAAGTCCAGTTCCACGTAGGGCCCCTCCATCAGGCGCGCGCCATGGGCGACGATATTGGCCGACTTTCCGGGCTCGCCCTCGAAGTTTCCGCTGGCCTGCACGCGGCCGTAGGTGCCGAAGCGGAAGCCGTCCTCTGGATGCTTTTCGGCGCGTCCGGATTCGACGGCCGGTTTCGCGCCCGTGTCCTCCGTCTTTTTTTCCGCCTTCCGTGCATCGGCCTCCGGTTCCGAAGCATTGGCGACTTCCGCATCCGTGGGCGCGTCCGCAAACCGTGTCGCCGCCGCCGTACGCTCGTCCGTGGTTCCCGCACTTTCCTCGGACGCAAAGGCGAATACGCCCCAAAACCCGCAGAACACGGAAATCCAGAGTGTAAGAAGAATTTTCATCGCAACTCCCAGATTCTTGTTTACGATCCCCAGAGGACCGCGATCGGCATCAGCCTTCGGGCACGCAGGCCAGGTTTTCCGCCGTGTATCCTTCCGCGCAGCGGTCGCACAGCGTTCCGGCGTAGCCTTCCTCGCAGTTGCAGACCGGCTCGTCATTGACGAGGAAGCAGGTGCCGTACACGCAGGGATAGGTTCCGCAGGCATCCGTGCGTACGCAGCGCAGTCCCCGGATTTCGTAACCCTCGGCACATCGTTCGCAGCGAGTTCCGGCGTAGCCGGTCCAGCAACGGCAGAACGCCCCGCCGTCCGCGTCCAAGCATTCTCCGAAAACGCAGGGATCGGCGGCGCAGTCCAGTTCGTCGCCGTCGACCTGACAACCGTCGCCATAGCCGTATCCCGAGCAATCCTCTCCGGCGTCGTAATCGCCCGGAATCCAGATTTCCCCGTCCTCGTCTCCGCCGTCCCCGTCCGTGGGATCGTCGCCGTCCGTTTCCTCTCCGCCGTCCGAGCCGCAGCCCGAAAACGCAGGCGCGGCACATACAAGAACCAGAAGCACCAGCAACAGGAGCGAACGTTCAATCCGAGGCATGGCAGACCTCCTCATCCGCAATAACGGCGATGGCGAAGGGCGGCAGGGTCATGCGCAGCCGGTTCGCCTCCAGCCGAAGGTCGCCGCCCATGCAGTCCATGGAACGGCTGTTTGTTTTCGAAAGGAAATCGGGGCATTCCAGGTCCAGAAGACCGGCTTCCCCGCTTCGGGACAATACCACGACGACTCCGCTTTCGCCAGCGGCGAGGGCGTAGGCCAGTCGATCCGGTTCCCGCAAAAGATCCGTGCGCTCGCCGTAACGAAAGGCGGGAAGAGCTCGCCGCAACCGACCGAGGCGCGAAACGGTCTCGGCCAAGGCGGCTTCATTCTCGTTTCTGTCCGCATCGAAACGCATGGGACGCCGATTGTCGGGATCGCCCGCGCCGGGCTGGCCGAATTCGTCGCCGTAGTAGATCACGGGCGCGCCGGGAAGCGTAAGCAGAAACGCGAATCCAAGGGCCAGCAGGCGGTAGGGCCGTTCGTTCGTGGGAACGGAAGGCGGGTTCAAACTGTCGTCCACCGGATCTCCATTGGCCAGCGACAGAAAGCGCGGTACATCGTGGTTACCCAGGATGTGCCCCATCACCGCGCCCGAGCCCTCCCAGGCGGCGACGCTCTCGTCGTAGGCGTCCAGAAGATCCGCCATGCGGCCCCCGCCTTGCGCCAGCACCGAGCGTAGCGCCCACATCAGCGGAAAATCGAACTGGCCGGAAAGTCCCTGAGGGCCAAGGTATTGCCGGATCTGTGCACGACCTTCCGATCCCGTAAAGGTTTCCCCGATGAGATAGACGTGCCGTCCGCCCTGACCGGCCGTCCGGTTCGAGGCATATCGAAGGTAACGGGTGACGAGGCGCGGCATCATGGCCACGGCGTCGATCCGCAGGCCGTCCAGATTGAAGCGTTCGAGCCACCACGTCAGATCCGGGATCACGGCGTCCAGCACGGCCCCGGAGGTCCAGTCGAGGTCCGGCAGATAGTCCGTGAACCAGCAGAACTCGATGTCCGTGTTCCACGAACACTCGCGCCCGCAGACGCAATCGCCCGCCGGATGGTTGAACCACTCACCCCGATGCTCCGTAAAATAGGGGTGATGGATGTGGACGTGATTAGGCACCACGTCCAGGATCACGCGCATTCCGGCTCCGTGGGCAGAGGCCACCAGCTCGGAAAGCGCATCCTCGCCACCCCAGCGAGGGTCCACGCGCCTGAATTCCACCGGCCAGTAGCCGTGATAGGATTCGTACTCGCGGCCGTCGAAGCCCTTCCATAGTCCGTCCACGTTCGTGTCGGCCGGGCCGATCCAGATCGTGTTCGCGCCCAGCTTCTCGAAATAGCCTTCGTCCAGCGCCTCGACGATCCCGGCGTAGTCGCCGCCCATGCGCCGGGTGATGCCCGCGTCCGCGTCCAGTTCGCCGTCGCCCTTGCGGAAGCGGTCCACCACGATCTGGTAAATGACGGCATCTTTCCAGGTGAAAGCTTCCTCCTCGATCCAGAACGGCAGTTCCACGGCCTCCGCCTCCAGGCCATCCCGGTCGGCGGCGGAAACGCGCAGGACGTGTTTTCCGGTCGGCGGGGAGAGCGTGATGCTTATAATGCCCCGCTCCGCGCTCTCTTCTGAATTCGACTTCTCGCCGTCCAAGGTGACAACCAGCCGCTCCGGATCCAATTCCGCGCCTCCGTAGGCGCGCTCGAAACGGATCGCCGCCCGATACGAGGAGGCGTTCGCGCTCGTTGCCTTCACCGCGAGGGCGGGAATCGCGCAGTCCCCCACGACACGGGCGCTGTGCTCCCGGTCGGCGTCGTCGAAAAGGGTCAGCGGGTTGTTCACGTCCAGTGTTTCTTCTCCGTCTACCAAAAATCGATAGGCATGGCGGCCGGGCGAAAGCGTGAAAGAGCGCTCATAGACGTCTTCAGACGTCCGTTCCAGTTCGTAACCGGCAGGCGCCCAGTCGTTGAAGTCGCCGACAAGCGCCACCTCGGTTTCCGTTCCATCGCCCGCATACGAGAAGACGCTCTCGCAACTCCGCTCGGGCGTGGCCGGACCGTCTTCGCCGCAACCCGCACATAAGACGGCCACGGCGATAAGTAGGCCCGAGGCTTTCCGGGTGAGCGTCTTCAATGTCGCTCTCCGTCTTCCGCTAGCGCGACCATGTGTCCCAGCCGCAGGGCAGGCTCTCTGCCTGAGGTTCCTCCCGCTGCCAGAGATTCAGCATGTAGGCGCCCGCACCGAAACCCACCATGGGAATCGCGCCGTCGTAGGCGGCGGTGGACGGATGATGCAACTCCGCGATGAGACCCATGTTGGCCATGGCCTGCGCGGTGATCCAATCCACCAGAGCGTCGGCCCGGTCGTGCGCGCCGCCGCGCCTGAGGGCCGAGGCGATGCGCATGTCCACGAAGACCCACTCCTTGCTGTCGTACTCGCCTCCGTCGTCGTTGCGGAAATAACCCCGGCCGTGGGCGGCTTTGAGCCCGGCGTCGAACTCCGCCACGGTGGCCACCGCCTCGCTGCCTTCCGGATCGAAGAGCAGCCAGTTAAAGGCGTCCGCCACCGCCGCGTCCAGGTAGCCGGAGCCGCTCTGGAATTCCTCCACGCTCTGCACCAGAAACGAACCGCTCATGGCGTTGTCCCGAATGCCTTGCAGAATGTCTTCCGCCGCCTGGCGATAGGCGTCTGCGTTCGTAGGATCGGACCGGCCCTCCGCCAGGTCCGCCGCCTCGCACAGGCCGCGCACGGCCGCCAGGCTGGTATAGGTAAACTGCCGCCGGGTGACGACGAACTGCCCCTGGTCGTTCTGGCCCTCCCAGTGCGTCTCCCAGATGGAACTGTCGGGGAGGATCATGCCGTTTTCCGCCGTGAGGTTCACCAGCGCTCCGGCGATGCGGTCCCGGATGGCCGCCCAGTGCGCGTCCAGTAGCGACGTGTCGCCCGTGGCGCGCACGTACTCGCCCAGCACCCAGAGGAAAAGCCCGAAACCGTCGAACTCCACGTTGGGGCCGTAGCGGTCGTGATCGCTTTCTTCCATTCCGTTTCCGAAGAAGCGGCAGACGCTGATCTGGTAGTCCAGCCCCACTTCCTCCGTGTAATCGCCGGTATCCGCTTCCAGCATGAAGGAAAGCGCCGCCCGCGCCTCTTCGTTGTGCCCCGAGCGGATGAGCGCGCGGATGGAATACGACATGTCCCGCACCCAGGAGATCGCCCAGATCCCCGGCGGGAGGCTGGCCAGGATCTGCCCGTGGGAATGATCCGTCGTTTCCAGCACCTGGCCCATGCGCAGCACGGCCTCACTGGTGCGGTAGACCCAGGTTTCGGCGTGGGAAAGTCCCGTGGGCAAAGGCGCGCGCCAGCCGTCCCATTCGGCCACGGCGGCGGCCAGAACCGCCTCCGGCTCCGTTTCACCGAAATGATTCTCGAATTCCGTTTGGACGGCCTCGGCGTCCCCGCCGCGATCGAAAGCCGTGGCCACGCCCAGCCAACCGCTTTCTCCGGGCGCAAGGGTAAGATCCTTCTGGAAACCGCAGACCCGGTCGTCGCCCACGCCCGTATCGTTTTCCCCTCCCAGATCCTCGCCCGCAAGCAGGCGATTGTAAGGATTCGCCGCGCCGGAAGAACCCGCTCCGACGTGCGAGACGCCGCCCAAGGGCCGATGGACCAGCACCCCGCCCGGGCCGCTTTCCACATAAGCCCCGGTATCGCCGTCGCGTCGGATGCGCTCGTCCGCGTCGTCCGGACTCACGCCGGTTTCGGTGTCCGTGTCCGTGGTGCGTCCCACATGGTAGTTGTGGAGGCTGTAGATCGAGACTTCCCGGGAGACGCTTCCCAGGTTCGTGGCGTGCGCCAGCATCACCAGGGCGGGACGCTCGATACCGTAGGGCGCGTAGATGTAACTCTCCACGCGAATGTTGCCTATCTGCTGCACGAGAAGCGGGATGCCGTCCTGGTTGTAGTAGCCGGCGTAGTCCAGATCCTCACCAGAAAGCCAGACGCCGTCGCCGTCGGTGCGCAGGCCGAAGTAGGCGTCGAACAGCAGGTTGCGGGTGTGCGCGGTCTTGGATGCTCCGTTGACGCCCCAGGTCTTGTACGGGTGTTCAAACAGGCCGTCGGCCTTCCGGCCGTCCAGGTCCAGCACCACCGCTCCGTGGCCGTTGGCCGAGACCAGCCGCCCGAAGGAAGGATTGGCGAAGGCGCAGCTCGTCGCATCCACGTCGCAATCCGCCACGCAGACCCCGGCCACGTCCCGGTGTCCTTCGTCGCATGCGCAGGCGTAGCTCTCGCCGTCCGGCGTGCAGACCGAGCGGTTGGGCTCGCCGCAGGTCACGCCGAAACAGGGATTCGTCGCGTCCGGTACGCAGATGCCGCCCTCCCACACGTAGGCGTTCGCGCAGGCGTCGCAGTGTGCTCCGTCGTAAGCCGCGTCGCATTCGCACTCCAGGCCGTTTCCGGTGCAGACGCCGTTTCCGCTGCATGTGGTCAGCGGATCGCAGACCGTGTCCTCCGCGCAGGCGTCGCCGTCCTCGTGCCAGCCGGCGTCGCAACGGCAGACGGCATCGCCGTCATCGTTCACGCAGCGCGTGCGATGGGCGGCCACGTTGTCCGCGTTCAGACAGGGGCTGGGCGTGCAGGGATCGTCCGGGTTTTCCGGCACGCATTCCAGGCCGTCGGGAATGTAGCCCCGGGCGCAGACGTTGCAGTATTGGCCTTCGTAGCCTTCCAGGCAGGCGCAGACGGCCCGGCCCTGATCTTCCGCGCAGGTTCCATGCACGCAGGGGTCCGGGTTGCAGGGACTGTCCGGCACGCAGTCGCCGTTTTCGTCGTGGTGATTCTCCGCGCATTCCGTGCAGTTTTCTCCCGTCCATCCGTCGAAGCATCGGCATTCCGCGCCGCCGTCGCCCGTGGCGACGCATTCTCCGTGAATGCAGGTGGCCTCCGAGCAGGTGGACGATCCGACGGGCACGCATTTCAGATCCACCACGTGATAGCCTTCCGTACACTCCCCGCAGCGATCGCCCGTGTAGCCTTTCTCGCAGGTGCAGTCCGGGGAATACGCCGCATCGGTGCAGAAGCCGTTGATGCAGGTGGACGGCAGGCAGAGATCCGCCTTGCATTCCAGGTCCGCGGGATGATAGCCGTTTTCGCACAGACAGGCGGCATGGCCGTCTTCCGCCACGCACGCTCCGAAACCGGAGCAGGTGACGCCCTCGCACACGTCCGTTTCCGGTCCGTCGTCGGAAGCCGCGCAACCGGCAAGCGAAAGTGCGAACAGACCGGCCAGAAACAATGTCATTTTCGGAAACGTGGACATCATCTTCCCTTTCCTTCCGCGTGCGGCTCAGTTCGCTGGGACGTATACCGCCGACGACAAGGCCGCCATGGAGACGCTCACCGCGCCGCCGGAAACGGTGACCTCGGTTCCTCCAAGCGCGTCTTTCAATTTCCGTCCGTTTTCGAACACGCCGGAGACGTTCAGGCTGTCCGTACGCGAACCGCCGCGATTCAGAATTACCAGAGCGGCGTCCGCGCTTTTCTTCATGGTGTAGGCCCAGTAATCGCTCTCCGCCTTCTTCGTGCTGCGGGTTCCCGTGCGCAGGGCGGGATGGGCCGCGCGGGCCGTACCCAGTTTCTCCACATGCGTGAGCGTGGCTTGCTGGCGGGACAGGAGGTCCGAGCCGAAGCGCATCATGCGCCGGTTGTCGGGATCCCCCGCGCCGGGCAGGCCGATTTCGTCGCCGTAATAGATCATCGGCACGCCCGCCTGGGTGAAGAGGAAGGTCCAGGCCATGCGCAGGCGCTGGTAGGGCGAGTCGTAGCCGGGATCGCCCGGCGGGTTCGTCCATCCCTGTTCCTTGGAGCCGTTTCCCCAGACATCTCCGATGCTTCCGTCCGCGTGGGACAGGGCCCGGGGAACGTCGTGGTTGCCCAGGAAGGTGCTCATGATCGCGTCGGATCCGTAGGTTCCGTCGTTGCCGTCCATGAAATTCTTCAGGTCGCCGAGGCCCATCTCGTGGCGCACCAGGGCCTTTAAAGCCGCCCAGAACATGGGGAAATCGAACTGGCCGTCCAGAAGCTCCCGGCCCACGAAGGGGCGGATCTCGTCCTGGCCGTTGTCTCCGGTGAAGGTCTCGCCGACCATATAGAAGCGGATGCCGTCGTGGGTGTCGATCTCCTCGTCGATGCGGGCGCGAACGGTGGTGCTGAAGTCCAGAATCATGTGCTTCACCGCGTCCAGGCGGAAGCCGTCGATGTTGGTCTCGCGGATCAGCCAGATGGCGTGATCCATGACCATCTTCATCACCGCCGGGTTTTTGTATTCGAAGTCCGGCAGGTACTCGGCGAACCAGCAGGCGATGGGCTGCTCCCATCCGCAGACGTAGCCCGATCCCATGTTGCCGTTGTCCCAGTGGAACCAGGGATCCGCCTCTTGCCAGCGGGCGTCGTACACGGGACTGTCCCGGTGGACGTGATTGGCCACGAAGTCCACCACCACGCGGATGCCGTTTTCGTGGGCCAGTTGCACCAGGTCTTTGAATTCCTCCAGCGTGCCGAAGTGCGGATCCACGGGCTGGACGCCGGGAAGTTCGTTTTCGTCCGTCCAGCCGGTGGAAATCGGCCAGTAGGAATGATAGCCGGAGTACTTGTGGCCGTCGCTGCCCCAGAAGGCTCCCTGGGTGTTCATGACGGGCGAGGAGATCCAGATGGCGTTCACGCCCAGATCCCGGAAATAACCGTCCGCGATTTTTTGCCGGATGCCTTCGAAGTCGCCTCCCTGCCAGTTGGCCTTTCCATCCAGTTGGGAGTCGCTTACGGGGGCGTTGTTGGATCCGTCGCCATCCAGAAAGCGGTCCGTCATGACGAAATACAGGGTGGCGTCCCGCCAGTCGAAGGGGGAATCCTCCACCCAGACCGGGACGAAGAGCGGCCGGGCGGCGTTGCCCTCGCTGTCTTCCAACTCGAAGAGATAGCTGTACTTTCCTTCGGCAAGGCCGTTCTGGTCGATGGTGAACACACCGGTCTGGGGATCGAATCCGCTGTCGGCCAGCGGCTCGCCGTTGCGGCTGACGCGGGCGTTTTCGGCCAGAAGCGGGAAGCGGCCCTGCCCGTAGGCCGCCGAAACCGTAAAGGAAATCCGTCCCGAATCCGATTCCGGCGCGGCGTCCAGCGTCAAGAGCGGCTCGTCGCAGTCGGGCACCCGCAGACGGCTGTTGGCGGTTCCTTCCGTGTATTTCGTGTAGCGGTTGTTGGGATCCAAAAACCAGGAGCCATCGGCGTCGTCGTAAAGTTTGTAGGCGTAGTCGCCCGGGGGAAGGTCGTCCATCAGGATCTCCCAGACGCCGTCGGTCTTCTCCAGGGGATGGGAGAGGCCCCAGGCGTTGAACTCGCCACGGATATAGACGGGTCCGACGCTGTTCGAACGATAACGCACCCAGGCGCCACAGATCCGGGTGGGGATGCTGGTCAGATCCTCCACGCACTGGCCGTCCGGGTTTTCCACGAAGCCTTCGTCGCAGAGACAACGCGCCCTGTCGTCCTCCGCCTTGCAGACCGTGCGGCTGGTTTCGTTGCAGGGGTTGGGATCGCAGGGATCCGCCCCGCCGTTTTCCACGCAGGCGTCCGTTTTCCAGACGTAACCGGAATCGCAGCCGCAGGCCGCCTCGCCGCCCATGTCCAGGCAGACCGAGCGGTTCTCGTACGGGTTGAATTCCGCATCCAGGCAGGGATTGGGGTCGCAGGGATCGCCCGTGCCCGCGGGAACGCAGGAAAGTCCCTGAAGTTCGTAGCCTTCCGCGCAGGCGTCGCAGCGGTCTCCCCGGTAGCCCTCGGCGCAGTCGCAGACGGAGGATCCGCCTTCCACGCGGCATTGGCCGTGGATGCACGGATTGGGCAAACAGGGCGTGTCCGGCAGGCAGGCGAGGTCTTCCGCGTGGTATCCTTCCACGCAGCGGTCGCAGAGTTCGCCCGTGTAGCCGCTGTGGCAAGTGCAGCTTGTCCGACCGTCGGAAAGGAAGCAGACGCCGAAAACGCAGGGATCGCTTTCACAGGGATCGCCCGGAACACAGGCGTTTTCCACGGGTCGATAGCCGGCGGCGCATTGATTGCAGAATTCCCCCGCATATCCGGCCTCGCAACGGCAGACCGCCCGCTGGCCGTCCACCTGGCAGACGCCGTAGGCGCAGGGATCCGGCGTGCAGGGATCCGGGACGCAGCTCAGCCCGTAGGCGACATAGCCCCCGTTGCAGAAGCAGGCGGCCTGTCCCCCCTCCGCGTGACAGGAGCCTTTCCCGCAGTCCACCCGGCGGCAGGGATCGTCCGGATCCTCGTCGCTTCCGTCGCCGCAGGAAGCCAAAACAGGAAGAAGCAGAAGAATCCAGAAAAAGAACGGGCGTTTGGGAAGAACGTGCGGTCTGTCGTTTTTTTTCATGGCGCGACTCGCATGGCTAGAAAGCGTTGTCGAATGTATGGGTCGTTTTTCGATTCGAACCGATCCGCCTGGGTTTGGCGCACATCGAAAGCGAAGGATCGAATCCCGGAAATGGTAACGCAAACGTTCCGAGATTTCACTTCTTTTCTTGCCGATGGAAGGAAAAGGGCGTCGGGGAATGGAATCGTTTTCGGGGGCAGGCGAACGTCGAACCAAAGAAAACGGGGAAGCCCGAAGGCTTCCCCGTCATCGCGAATCGTGCGCGCAGGCGATTATTCGCCGGCCATGCCTTCTTCGGCGGCGGTAATCAGGCTGGCCGGAGCGCAGGCCTTGACGCCGGTGAAGTAGGTGTCGTAAACCGCCTGATCCAGCAGGCCGTCGGTGACCCAGTCGGCCGGATCGAGGCAGCTGTTGTCGTCTTCGGTGCGGCAGTCGGCGTCGCTGTCGCAGAGCTTCAGGCAGATGCCCATCGCGGCATAGCTCTCGCCCATGAAGGGGAACAGGCTGATGCAGAGACCACCGGAATCCGCGTCGCACACCAGATCTTTATGACCGTCGGCCACCGTGTAGGCCGTGCAGAGCGGCAGACTGCAGTAACCGTTTTCCACCACCAGGTCATCCCGACTGAAGGCGGTGTTGGCGTATTCGGAGGTCAGGCAGTCCAGCCCTTCCTCGCAGCCGTCATCGTCCTCACAGGCGCCGCCCACGGGGTTGGCACCGGTATCGTCGCCGTCGGGGGTCTCGTCGTCGCCATCGGGGGTCTCGTCGCCGTCGGGCGAATCGTCGCCGTCGGGGGTGTTGTCGTCGCCATCGGGCGAATCGTCGCCATCCTCGGTGTTGTCGCCGTCCGTGGTATCGTCATCGTCGTCGCTGCTGCAAGCCACCATGAGCATCATGCTGGTGACAAGCAGGATCAGAGCCAGCAAGGTCCATTTCTTCATCGTTCCTTCTCCTTCGTTAAATGAATAAGCAATCTTGCCAAATAAAAGGCTTCTTCGTTTCTCAAAGACACGTCAATCTATCGATTGTTCCTACCGATTCGTGGAAATGTTCACCAGACAGAAAATAATGCTAACCCGAACGAAACAAAAAGTCAAGTAAAAGCGGGCGGGTATCGAAAGGCGGGGTCTTGCCGGGTTCACCCGTTTTTTTCCTACAACAACCGGAAAGGAGCGCCGTTCGGTTTCTTCTCAAAATAGGAAGAAGCGTCTTGCTCTGTTTTTTTTCGTTCACCTCTTTCCTGTTTGCGACGAATGAACTATACTCCGGTAATCGATCTGAAATACGAACTCGCTGTCATGAAATTATATAACAAAGGACATGAATAATGAAGCGATTTCCCATCGTTTTACTATGCCTTGCCATCGGCGGTCTGCTTTTGATTTCCTGCGAAGGAGCGACGACGAATTTCTTCCCGGACGGAGACTCGAACCAGCCGGGAGATGAGGACGGGGAAATCTCCGACGGCGATGAAACCCCCGACGGCGACGACAACACCCCCGACGGCGACGACGATTCGCCCGACGGCGACGAACCCCCCGATGGCGATGAGACCCCCGACGGCGACGGCTCTCCGGATGGTGACGATTCGCCCGATGGCGATGAGACCCCCGACGGCGATAAAATCCCGGACGGTGATGACGCTCCGGACGGCGACGAGGATTGGAGCCTCGATCCCGTTCCCTGCGACCATGATGACAATCTGGACCATCCCCGCCTGGTTCCCGACCCGGCAGAGATCGATTTCGGATCCGTTCCCATGGGCGACCACGCCCGCATCGAAGTTCTTCTCTGTAATGCGGGCGGCACCGGACTGCAGATTTCCTCTCTGGAATTCACCCGGGAAACCAGTCGTGAAATCAACAAGATGCACGCAGACACCCCCATCACGGTGGCTCCGGGAACCGCTGCGCGGATGTACGTGGAATACCGCCCCACCGACGAGGAAGTGGACGAGGGCGCGGTGATCGTCGGCTCCAACGATCCCGAAAACGACGAATTGTCCATTCCCATCCTGCCTACCATTCCCAAAGTAAGCGTGCTGAACGCCGTTCCGGATCCCATGGCTTTTCCGGGAGGCGAGGCGGGAACGACCCTGCGGCGAACCCTGGAACTGCGTAATGGAGGCAACGTTCCCCTAAGCGTGTTTTCGATGGAAATGCAGGCCGGCAATCGTTCGCCCTTTACGGTGGATGCCGTTCGCACATCGCCCGAAGGCGATCCGGTGGAAGGCCCCTGGTCCCTGGCGCCCGACGAGCGGATCATCGTGGACATCACTTATCTCATCGCCGTGAATACGGGAGTGGAAACGGACGATCTGAAAATCCAGTGGTTCTCCTTGGAACAGAATCGGAGCAAAACCGTGCGGATCACGGGCGGCGGCGTCAGTTCCTGCGCGATCGTGGACGCAGGACCGGACCAGGAAGCCCACACGGGCCAAACCGTCCATCTGGACGGATCGGCCTCCTACGACATCAACGGAACCATCCAGGCGTATCGCTGGGAATGGGAAATCCGTCCCCAGGGAAGCGCCGCCGCCGTTCTCAATTCCTCGGGAACGGACATCACCGGCCAGTGGGTGCAGGATCCCCTGGCGAAATTCGTCCCGCTGGTTCCGGGCAGTTACGCCCTGCGCCTCACCGTGGAGGACGAGGACGAAGACTGCACGGCCGTCAACCAGGATTTTCTGTCCGTGGAAGTGGACGACGACATTCGGTTGGTTCTCACCTGGTCCCAGCCCGGCAACGATCACGATCTTCATCTGATTCAACCCGAGGGTTCGTTTTCCCGGGAATGCGGCAGCAATCCGACGGACTGCTGCTGGTCCAACTGCGACACGAAAAACGGCACGGATATGATCTGTCCGCCGCGTGGCTGTCCCGGCCCGCAAAACGCCCCGGATTGGAATCAGCCGGACGAACGCCGGGACGATCCCATGATCCTCGAGGACGATATCCAGGGCACCGGGCCCGAAATTCTGGTGATGAACGGCGGAATGCCGGGAGACTATACGGTAAGTGTCGAGAACTACTCCGGTTCCAGTTCAGGGAATACCATTACGGTTCGGGTGTATCTCCGGGGGGAACTGTCCCGGACCTTCACCCACGACAGCTATGCATCGAACCATCACTGGAATGTCTGCACTCTGCGGATCCCGGAGGGAAGCGGCGCGGTGGAAGTCATCGAACTGGGCGACGTGCTGTCTTCTTCCCCGGGCAGAGGCGTCGAAAAGAAGAAGCCCGGGCGGTAAGGCGGACGCGACTCCCGTTCGTTCTCCCGACCGTCGCGCTATTTCCCGGCCGCTTTTCGCACGGCGGCCGGGTCGCCCACCACGGAGAACATGAAGCGGAATTTGTCGTAGTATTCCTGGATGATGTCGGTCTTGCCCTTGCCCGCGCCGTGGCCTGCCCGGCGGTCCAGCCACATCAGGATGGGAGCCTTCCCGGCCGTGTCGGCCTGTAACTCCGCCACGAACTTGGCCGTGTGCAGCCAGTGAACCCGGGTGTCCGTGTCCGCCGTGTGGCCGAAAAAGGCCGGGTAACGCACGCCCGGCAACACCTGGTGATAGGGCGAATACCCCAGCATGTAGCCGGTGTCCTCCGGCCGGTCCGCCGATCCGTATTCCGGAATCCACAGTTCCGCCGGGGGGAAGCGCTGGTAGCGCACCATGTCGTACAGCCCAACCGAGCCCACCGCCGCGGCGAAAAGCTCCGAGGAGCGCGTCATCATGGCCCCCACGAGCAGGCCGCCGTTGCTGCCGCCTTCCACCACCAGCCGGGCGGGTTTCGTGTAGCCCTCCCGGATCAGGTAACGCGCGGCGTACTCGAAGTCCTCGAAAACCTGGAACTTTTTCTCCCGCATGCCCGCCTTGTGCCAGCGCTCGCCGAACTCGCCGCCGCCCCGGATGTTGGCCACGGCATAGACGCCGCCGCGCTCGATCCAGGTGGCCACCCGGCGGGAGAAATACGGGGCCATGTTCACCTGGAACCCGCCGTAACCGTAGAGAAGCGTCGGGGTTTCGCCGTCCAGCGCCAGTCCCTTCTTATGGACGATGAACAGGTTGACCTTGGTTCCATCGTAGGAGGGATACAAGACCTGGCGGACCTGGAAATCCTCCGGTTGAATGGGCGCTAGAATTTCCACCGTCTTCTCGGGGCCTTGGCCGATTTTCTCCAGGTCGGCGGTGAAGAGCGTGGGCGGATAGAAGAAGGAGTTGAACACGAAGGCGATGCGCGACGTGCCCCAGTTCCCCGCGACGCCCGTCAACATGCCCACGGCGGGCATGGTCAGCATGCCGGTTTGTTTTCCGGATAAATCGAATATTTCCAACCGGTTGGCCACGTTCGCCAGGGTCTGGATCACCAGGGCGTTTCCGTGGATGCGAAAATCCTCCATGGGACGGTCGCCCTCCGCCACCACGGTCTGCCAGTTCTCCGGGGCCGGGTTTTTCGGATCGATGGCCGCGATGCGAAAGTTGGGGGCGTCTTTGTTGGTGAGGATATAGATCTTTCCCTTCGCCATGTGATAGGCGTGAATGCTCGCTCCGGGGTCCAGAACCAGGGGCCGCAGCTTGCCGCTTTCACGCTCCAGAAGGTACAGATCCGTCTCGGTCCAGCCGTGATGCTCGGCCACGATCAGGTGGCGGGCGTCGTCGGAAAGTCCCAAACCCGTAAAATGCGCTTTGTCGCGCTTCTCGCCGAAGACCAGGGGGTCGTTTTTCGGATCGTCGCCCAGCTTGTGGAAATAGGCCCGCCGGTTGTACTGGTCCCCCGCCGGATAGCGCGTGTAGTAGAAGCCGGAGTTGTCCGGCAGCCAGCAGACGTCCGAGTGCCGTGTCTCGGGGATGCGGTCGGCGAGCAGGGTTCCGTTATCCACGTTCAAAACGTGCAAGGTGCTGTTTTCACTACCGTCTTTGGATAATCCATAGGCCAGGTACCTGCCGTCTCGGCTGGGAACGAACCAGTCCACCGCCGTCTTGAATTCCGGATCGATGCGGTTCAGATCCACCAGAATCCGTTCCTCGTTTCCTTCCCGGACGAAAAGCTGAGGCTGTTCCAGATTCTCGCCGTCGCGCTTCATGTAGAACAGGCGGGATCCGCCCAGGGCCGGATCCGAGATGAAACCCACCGAAAAGAAGGATTCCACCTGCTCTTTCAATCCCGGATATTGGAACGAATCCAGATAGTTGCGCGTGCGCGCGTTCTGGGCCTCGGCCCAGGGAAGCGCCTTCTCTTCCGACTCCATCCAGCGGTAGGGATCGCGGATTTCGTAGCCGTGCAGGTTTTCCTTCACGGCGTCGCGTTTCGCCTCCGGCACGGGCGGAAGTCCCGCCGCAAGGGCTGCGGCCGTCGAATCGCAAAGAGGCTTCGATCCGTTTCCATGGGCGCACCCGGAAGAAAAGGAAACGCAAAGCAGAAGTCCCATCCACAACAAGGAAAATCGACGAATGATCGGCCCGGCGCATCCGAAACCCTTGCCAGAAGCCATGCCTGCCTCCGTTATCGGTGAAAGAGAAATGAAAGGCGTGGACCCGGTTGAAAACGATCCCACGAACGAAAACGGCCCCCGTTTGTGGCGGGAGCCGTTGTAAATTCGAAAGAATACGGAAATCAGTCGGCCGCGGGACGCTCCGGATAAACGGCCACCCGCTTTTTCTGTTTGCCGAACTTCTCGTATTTCACGTAGCCGTCCACTTTGGCGAACAGGGTGTAGTCCTTGCCCAAGCCCACGTTCCGGCCGGGATGGATCCGCGTGCCGAGTTGGCGCACCAGGATGTTTCCGCCCGTGACGAACTCGCCGTCGTAGCGTTTGATTCCGCGCCGCTGTCCCTTGGAGTCCCGGCCGTTCTTCGCACTTCCACCGGATTTTTTATGCGCCATGATCGCTCTCCTTTAAGCCTGAATCGCGGTGATCTTCAACTCGGTGAAGGGCTGGCGATGACCGACTTTCTTCTTGTAACCCTGGCGGCGTTTTTTGTGGAAGACCACGATCTTCCGCGCCCGGTCCTGGCGGAGAATTTGAGCCTTTACGCTCGCTCCATCCAAGAAAGGTCTGCCGACGGTCACGCCGGCGTCGTTTTTCACCAGCAGAACCCGATCCAGCGTGATTTCCTCGCCGCTTTCGCCGGCCAGTTTCTCCACGCGAAGGACTTCGCCCTCGGCGACCCGATACTGCTTTCCACCTGTTTTAACGACCGCGTACATGTTCTTACCTCTATTCAACCAGTCAGATCCAAAGGCGCATCATGCTATGGACTTTGCCCGCCGATGTCAAGAAATTTCTGATGACGAAAGAAGAAAAAGCGGACGAGGTTCATTTTACCGAATCGATCCCCGTAAATTCCGTCAGACGAACCGAAAAAATCGCGAATGAACATGGGATTTCGCTCTCGTAACAAATCGTCGCTTTTAGCGGTTACCTATTATTTTTTTCCACGGATTGAATTCGGTGGAAATGCCGACCAACATATGATAAGCTCAAGGCGCTGTAGAATCCAACCCTCGCCACGGGTTCGAGACCGAAATTCGATAGGATCCCATGCGGATCGATGAACGACCATGCCAAGGAGGTAGCCGTGTCCGATCGTGCCATGAAGCTATGGATGAGCCTGATGCCGCTGATGGTTCTGCTGGCGGTTTCCTGCTCCGGAGGAGGCGATGCGGCCGATACCGACGGGGACGAATCCGAAAGCCGCAAATGCGTCCTGGACGAGGACTGTCTTTCGAACGAATTCTGCGCCCTGGACAACACCTGCCAGCCCATCCAGGATCCCACCGACGGCGACGGGACGCCGGCGGACGAGGACGGAGACGACTCCGAAACCCCGGACGGCGACGACTGCGCTTTCCTGCAATTCCCCGATATCATGGACTTCGGCTCCGTGCCCATCGGGGAATCCACCTCCAAGGAGGTCATTCTGGTCAACACCGGAAGCTGCAACCTGGAAATCGGCGACGTGCAGTTCATCGATCCCCACGACGATTTCAGCCTGGAGAATCCTCCCACCTGGCCCTATGTCATCGAGCCGGGCTATTCCCTCACCCTCAAGGTGGTCTTCGTTCCCACGTCGGGATACGCCGCCAACGTCCCCATGCAGATCGCCAGCAGCGCCGACAACGCCCGGCTGGCCACCGTGCTTCTGCAATCCGACTACAAGGGCGTCACCAGCCTGGAAACCAGCCTGGACGCCCTGGAGTTCGGCAACGTCTTCGTCGGAGATCCGGGCGTGACACTCGGGCTGAACATCTGCAACGGTCTGCTCAAGGCCGACGGCAACAAGGCCGTGAAAGTATCCGGAATCTATCTGAAATATTCCGATACGGTGGCCCACTTCGATTTGGATATGGACGATGAACCCAGCTCCCAGAATCCCATTTTCATCAACCCGGAGGAATGCATCACCGTGGAGGCCACCTACGAGCCCACGACGGAGACCATCTGGCCGGCCATTCACGAAAATTACCTCGTCATCGTCAACGACGCCGACACCACCGAAAACGACAAGACCGAAATCTACATGGCCGGGTCGGCGGATTCGGACAGTCTGTACATCTATCCCAACCCCATCGATTTCGGCGCGGTGGACATCGACACCCAGCGGGCCATTCAGCTCACCATCCAGAACCGCACCCCCCGGGATCTGGTGGTGGAGAACGTCCAGCTCGGCGGCCAGCACTGCGAGGAATTCACCCTGTACCTGGGCGACTACGCAACGCCGTTCACGTTGCTGAAGGACGAAACCATCAACCAGATCGGCATCGGCTACGAACCCACCAACACGGGTCTGGACACCGGCTGCGTCTTCACTATCCAGACCGATCAGCAGGGCGCGGCGAACACCGTTCAGGTCAATATCACCGGCCAGGGCCGGGAGCCCAACCTGCCGCCCGTGGCGAAAGTGGCCCGCTACGACAACGGCCCGGACATCATTCTGCCCATCGACGTCGCCCCCGGAGACAACACCCGCGTCACGCTCTACGGCGATATCTCCAACGATCCCGACGGGAACTATCCCCTCACGTATTACTGGCAGCTTTTCAAGCCCGGGGAGAGCAACGCCGGCCTGGACACCAACGGCGCGGGCATCGCCACCTTCGTGGTGGACTGGCCCGGTTCGGTGTACACCGTGGAACTCGTGGTGGAGGATACGGAAGGCGCCCAGAGCCAGGCGAAAACGGTCCAGGTGCGTTTCGGCGCCAACGAGATGATTACCATCGACATGCAATTCTCCGGAGACGACGAGATGAACGTGGACCTGATCTGGCTCGCGCCGAACGGGATTCCCTGTTCCGACAACGACATGAATTCCCACCGGAGTTGCGATATGGGCGCCTTCGGGGTGTCCCGGGTCTCGAATCACACCACCCGATACGCGGAGGGCAACCGGGAGACCATCACGCACGAATCCGCCACGGACGGCAGCTACAAGATCCAGGTCCGCATGACGGAAGACTGTTCCTTCCGCGACCCGGTGCTTGGGATCTGCTGGAGCCACGACAGCAGCACCGCCACGGTGAAAATCATCCTGAACCAGGACACCGAGCCGTCCTGGACCAAAACCGCCACCCTGGGCGGCGTAGGTGAATTTTTCGAGTGGACCATCAACAAAGTGGGCGGCGAATGGAACGCGCCGACACCCTAAGATGAGAATCGAAGTGAAAACGGGGGCTTCGGCCCCCCTTTTTTCGTAGCGACGTTTCTTTCAGAACCAAGAGGAAAAGCGCCATGTCCCTTTCCGACCTCTCCCGACGGATGCCTGCGGTCGCGTGGACCGCCCTGTTGCTTCTGCTGCTCGTCGGCTGTTCCTCCTCCGGAAGCGGGGACGACGGGGACGGCTGCACGTCCGACGCCGACTGCGCCGACAAGGGCGAAGGGTATGTCTGCGACACCGCCAGCGGACGCTGCGTGCTTCAGGCCGAAGACGGCGACATGGACGCCCCGGACGGCGATGCGGATGATGCGGACGGCGACGTAAACGAATTCGACGGGGAGAAGGACGGCGACCTTCCGGACGGCGATGGCGAGGAGGTGGAACGGGAGGAGGAATTCACGGGGGATCCGAAACTCTCCGCGCCGGAAAGCGTGGAGATTCCGGCGGAATTCGGCGTCACCCACAGTATTCGGGTGACTCTGCGCAACGTGGGCGGCGCGACGCTGGCCATCACGGACATCGCGCTCGTCCAGTCCACGCCGGGCTTCGTTCTGGAAAACCTGCCCGCGTTCACGGCCGAGCTTCCCTCCGGAGAAAGTCTTGATTTTCTGGTCAGTTACACGGCCGCCTCCACCGAACCGGCCGCGGAAACCCTGCGCATTCTGTCCAACGATTCGGCGGGGGACCGGCTGGACATTCCCGTTTCGGCCGCCGAGGTGGGCGCGCCGTCCCTGCGCGCCACGCCGCCCCAGATGAATTTCGGCCTGGTGGGCGTGGACGAAAGCGAGGAAGCCCCCCTCAGCATCTCCAACCAAACCAGCGGATCGGGCGTCACCGCCTCTCTTGTGATATCCGATATCCGGATCGAACCCCCCGAAAGCGTTTTCTTTTCCCTCACGGAGACGTTCTCTCCCCTGACGCTTCCTCCCGGCCAGTCCCGGGACATCGGCGTGCTCTGCACCCCGGACGCCACCGTGGAGGCCACGGCCCAGATCAAGATCACGCACAACGACACAAACGTCCCGAACCCGGCCACCATCAGCCTGCTCTGCACCGGCGGTCTGGCCGTGCTGGAGATCAGCCCCGACGAAATCGCTTTCGGGCGCGTCACCTACAACACCCGCGCCACCGCCACGGTCCAGCTTCGCAATGCCGGGTCCGTTCCCGTGGTGCTGGAGGAAATCGAGCTTTCTGACAACACTTCCGACGAAATCGGCCTCTACCATCCCCCGGCCCCCGGAACGGAGATCCCGGCCGGATGGACGGAGGAACTGGTGGTGGAGTTCATTCCCACGGACTCGGAGGAGGAAAGCGCAACGCTGACCATCACGTCCAACGACCGCGAGTATCCCATCCAGGAGGTGCCCGTAAGCGGTCAGGGCGTGCTGAGTCAGATCGAGGTAGATCCCGCCGTGCACGACTTCGGAGAAGTACTGCTGAACAGCCAGGAAAACGTCACGGTCACGTTGCGCAACGTGGGAGAGGACGTCATCGAGATCTACGACGCGTTGCGGGAGGAATACAACAACGATTTCCGCCTGCCCGTGGACCCGTTTCCCGCCACGCTGGAAGCGGAGGAGGAACTGAGTTTCGATATCGCCTATCAACCTTCCGCTCTGGGCGCGGACGCGGAGGTCTTCAATTTCCAGATTTCCGGATCGCTGTCCAGTCCGTCCATCACCGTTACGGGCGAGGGCGCCCGGCCGGAGCTGGCCTTGCAGTTCACCGACGGAAGTTCGTTCAGCGGCGCGGTGGCCTTCGGCGTGCTGCGCGCCAACCACGAAAAATCCATCGGTCTGCGCATCTCCAACCCCGGCAATTATCCGTTGCAGGTGGAACAGCTCGTCTTCGATCCCGGAGCCTCCACGCAGTTCGACATCCAGAATTCCGGTCCCTTCGAGATTCCGAAACAATCCTACGAAGTCGTCACCTTCCGCTTCGCCCCGGCCCGAATCTTTCCGGACAGTGCCCACGCCGTGTGAACCGCTTGGTATAGACTTGAAAATCATGCCATTACGGCGTCTGGAACATTGGCGGGAGGGGTTTGGACTGAACCTGTTTTTGTCTTTTCGCGTCAACTGGTCCGTTTGTGTTTCGATTCTATCCGTCCAACTCCCTTACCTCACCCCGCGAAGCGGAGCCAAAAAGTTTGGAAAGGGAGATGGGATGGGGGCCTGGGGGAAGGGAAGAGGGGAAACTTTTACAAAAGTTTCCCCTCTTCCCTTCCCCCAGCCGCCGACAAATCCGCAGGACAGCGGATTTGGACGCTGGCTTTGCCAGCGCCCCGAAGGGGTGAGCCCCAGGACGGGGCGAATCAAGGCATCTTACACTCCGGCTTTCTCGAACACGGCTGAGACGATGGTTTTGGCTTCGTTTTGGATGGCGCGGAGGTGGTCGGTTCCTTTGAAGGACTCGGCGTAGATTTTATAGATGTTTTCGGTGCCCGAGGGTCGGGAGGCGAACCAGCCGTTTTCGGTGGTGACCTTGAGGCCGCCGAAGGGGGCGTCGTTGCCGGGCGCGCGGGTCAGTCGGGCGGTGATAGGTTCGCCCGCCAGGGTATCGGCGCTGACCATTTCCGGGGTGAGCGAGGCGAAGGCGGCTTTTTGTTCGGGCGAGACCGGGGCGTCGGTCCGTTCGTAGACGGGCGCGCCGTATCGGTCGGCGAGGTCCTGGTAGTATTCGCCGGGATCGCGCCCGGTGCGGGCGGTAATTTCGGCGGCCAGCAGGTCGAGGATGATGCCGTCCTTGTCCGTGGTCCAGGGCGAGCCGTCGAAGCGGACGAAGCTGGCCCCGGCGGATTCCTCGCCGCCGAAGGCGCAGGTGCCGGAGAGCAGGCAGTCCACGTACCACTTGAAGCCCACGGGCACTTCGTAGAGTCGGCGTCCCAGCCCGGCGGTCACGCGGTCGATCATGGAGCTGGTGACGATGGTCTTGCCCACGGCGGCGCTGGCGGCCCAGGCGGGGCGGTTGCGGTAGAGGTAGTCCACGGCTGCGGCCAGGTAGTGGTTCGGATTGAGCAGGCCGGAGCTGCGGGTGACGATGCCGTGCCGGTCGTAGTCCGGGTCGTTGCCGAAGGCGATGTCGTAGTTGTCCTTGTGGTGGATGAGCGAGGCCATGGCGTAGGGCGAGGAGCAGTCCATGCGGATTTTGCCGTCCTTGTCCACGGTCATGAAGGAGAAGGTCGGGTCCACCTTGTCGTTGGTGATGACCAGGTCGATACCGTACATTTC